>NZ_CP182109.1:0-4629490 GCF_057126935.1 Cellulosimicrobium sp. G4 BAM 1002
CCTCCTCACGGTAGTAACCCACAGCCTGTGGACAACTATGTGGATGAGGGCTTGACGTGGCACGATCGACCCCAGCATCACACCATCCGTGACCTTCTCGTCGGCACTCGTCGTCCGCCGTCCTCCGAGCGCCCGCTCGCCGGACCAGACCGCCGTCCGACGCACGCCCTCGACCCGTGAGGAACCGCCCGTGGCCAACCCGGACGAGAACATCGCCGACGTCTGGGCGCAGACCCTGAGCATCCTCGAGGCGAGCCCTGACATCACGCCTCGCCAGATCGCGTTCATCCGGCTCGCCAAACCGCTCGCCATCCTCGACGACACGGTCTTCATCGCCGTGCCGCACGAGCAGACGCGCACCTACCTCGAGACGCGCGTGCGTGACGAGCTCGTCACCGCCATGTCGTCGTGCCTCGGCCGCGACGTGCGCTTCGGCATCACCGTGGACCCCGAGCTGAGCTCGGAGCCCGTGTCCACCCCCGCAGCGCGCCCCGCCGTCGAGCGGCCCTACATCGAGCCCGACGACGGTCTGCCCGACCTACCCCCGCCCCCGCCCCCGCGCCCGCAGGCGGAACCGAGCCGACTGAACCCGAAGTACGTCTTCGAGACGTTCGTCATCGGGTCGTCGAACCGCTTTGCGCACGCGGCCGCCGTCGCGGTCGCCGAGGCCCCGGCGAAGGCGTACAACCCTCTCTTCATCTACGGCGACTCGGGCCTGGGCAAGACCCACCTGCTCCACGCGATCGGTCACTACGCCCACAACCTCTACCCGAACGTGCGGGTCCGCTACGTGAACTCCGAGGAGTTCACCAACGACTTCATCAACTCGATCGGTGAGGGCAAGGCCGGCGCGTTCCAGCGGCGCTACCGGGACGTGGACGTCCTGCTCATCGACGACATCCAGTTCCTGCAGGGCAAGGAACAGACGATGGAGGAGTTCTTCCACACGTTCAACGCCCTGCACAACGCGAACAAGCAGGTCGTCATCACGTCCGACCTGCCGCCCAAGCAGCTCAACGGGTTCGAGGACCGGCTCCGGTCCCGGTTCGAGTGGGGGCTCATCACGGACGTCCAGCCCCCGGACCTCGAGACCCGCATCGCGATCCTCCGCAAGAAGGCGTCGAGCGAGCGCCTCGCGGCTCCCGACGACGTGCTCTCCTACATCGGGTCGCGGATCTCGACCAACATCCGCGAGCTGGAGGGCGCCCTGATCCGTGTCACGGCGTTCGCGAACCTCAACCGCCAGCAGGTCGACCTCCCGCTGGCGGAGATCGTCCTCAAGGACCTCATCACCGACGAGGACAGCGCCGAGATCACGCCCGCCGCGATCATCGCGCAGACGGCCGCGTACTTCGGCCTCACGATCGAGGACCTCTGCGGCAGCTCCCGGTCCCGCGTCCTCGTGACGGCCCGGCAGATCGCCATGTACCTGTGCCGCGAGCTGACGGATCTCTCGCTGCCCAAGATCGGCCAGCAGTTCGGCGGACGAGACCACACGACGGTCATGCACGCGAACCGCAAGATCACCGAGCAGATGGCGGAGCGACGGTCCACCTACAACCAGGTCACCGAGCTCACGAGCCGGATCAAGCAGCAGCACCGCGGCTGACGCTGCCCACCCTGACCACCGGACAAGACCCGGCCGTCGACGACGACGCGCCGGGTCCACAGCGATCCCCACCGCCGTGCACAGATCTGTGGATATCCGGGTCGTGCCGTCGAGAAGTGCCTTCTCATCACCGGAAACACCCTCTCGTACACAGCGTGTGGGTCGAGTTGTCCACAGTCATCCACAGGCTCGCTGTGGGTTGTGACATCCGCGCGATCCGGCGTCCCACTGGCGACCACAGGTGGGCACCCACGTCCGGGAAGCGCGTGATCTCTCGGGTTTTCCCCGTTTCTCCTGTGGACAAGCGTCATCAACAGGCCGCTGTGGACGGCGTTCCGTACACAGCAACGTCCACATCACTGTGGATAACTGTGGACGAAGGGCCCGTTCGTGTGGACGACGACCTCCTCATCGGTGGACGACATGTGGGGACGAATCGGCTGCCCACAGGGCCTGCGACTTTCCCACAGCGGCCCCACCGGTTCGTCCACACGCAAAAAGGCGCCCTGACCTGCACAAAGACCGGATATCCACTGGTTCCACAACCCCTATGACGACGACTAACGTGATCAAAGGGGGAATTCCACACGCCTTCATCAGGCTCCGAGCGACGAGGGACCCACTGCGCGTCGACGGTGCCTCCGGGCCGGCCGGAGCCGTCCCTCCACATCCTCTCCAGGGGCACGGACGAGCGCTCGTTCCAGTTCCTCCGGCACCTCACCTCGCGTAGGGTTCATCCACGACAGGGTCGCGTCAGGGCGTACCCGCGAGGTACATGTGAAGATCGAGTCCGATCCTGGGCGTAGGGACGAGAGGGTGTGGGATGAAGTTCCGGGTTGAGCGTGATGTCCTGGCCGACGCGGTGACCTGGACGGCGCGGACCCTGCCGACCCGCCCGCCCGCTCCCGTCCTCGCAGGCGTACGCCTCGAGGCCGACGCGTCGGGCACGATCGGTCTGTCGAGCTTCGACTACGAGGTCTCCGCCCGCTCAGAGATCCCTGCTGAGGTGAGCGAGCCCGGCACGGTCCTCGTCTCCGGCCGCCTCCTCGCCGAGATCTCTCGTGCGCTGCCCGCCAAGCCCGTCGACGTCGCGCTCGAGGGCAACAAGGTGATCGTCACGTGCGGCGCCAGCCGGTTCACGCTCCTCACCATGCCTGTGGACGAGTACCCGGCGCTGCCTGCGATGCCCGAGCTCTCTGGCACGGTGTCCGGCGACGAGCTGACGAACGCCGTCGCGCAGGTGACCGTGGCCGCGAGCCGCGACGACACCCTTCCCCTCCTCACCGGGGTGCGCGTCGAGATCGAGGGCGAGCGCATCACCCTGCTCGCGACGGACCGGTACCGCCTCGCGCTGCGCGAGCTCACGTGGACGCCGGTCACCCCGAGCTTCTCGGCGGTCGCGCTCGTGCGTGCCCGCACCCTGAACGACGTCGCGAAGTCCCTCGGGAGCTCGGGCCTGGTCAACGTCGGGCTCAACACCGGGGCCGGGGTGGACCTCATCGGGTTCGAGGCCGGCGGCCGCCACACCACGTCCCAGCTCGTCGACGGCGACTACCCCGCAGTGCGCCGCCTCTTCCCCGACGAGACGCCGATCCACGCCGTCGTCCCGACGGCGCCGCTCATCGACGCGGCGAAGCGCGTCGCGCTCGTCGCGGAGCGCAACACCCCGATCCGCCTGTCGTTCACGGACGGTCAGGTCGTCCTCGACGCCGGCCAGGGTGACGACGCGCAGGCCTCCGAGGCGCTCGAGGCGGTCCTCGTGGGTGAGGACATCTCCGTCGCGTTCAACCCCCAGTTCCTCCTCGACGGGCTCGGCGCGCTCGGCACAGACTTCGTCCGCCTGAGCTTCACGCACCCCAACAAGCCCGTCGAGTTCACCGGCCAGGACTCCCTGGACGGCGAGGACTCGTCCCACTACCGCTACCTGCTCGTCCCCATCCGCTTCGCCGGCTGACGGCCCCGCACCGCACCCGCACGGAACCACTCCCACGGAGGACCCCGCATGGTCACGCGTATCGGACTCGTCGGTCTCGGCAAGATGGGCAACAACATGCGTGCGCGCATCCGTGCCGCAGGCATCGAGGTCACCGGCTACGACCCGCGCCCCGAGGTGTCCGACGTCGCGTCGCTCGGCGAGCTCGTCGCGGCACTGCCCCAGGACGAGCCGCGCATCGTGTGGGTCATGGTCCCCGCGGGAGAGCCGACGCGCGGCGTCGTCACGGAGCTGGGAGGCCTCCTCGGCGAGGGGGACGTCGTCATCGAGGGCGGCAACTCGCACTACGCCGAGGACCAGGCGCGCGCCGGCGAGCTGCGTGAGAAGGGCGTCGGCTACCTCGACGTCGGCGTCTCGGGCGGCGTGTGGGGCCTCGAGAACGGGTACGGCCTCATGGTCGGTGGCGACGCGGAACTCGTCGCGGCGGCCATGCCGGTCTTCGACGCGCTGCGGCCCGACGGACCCCGTGACGAAGGCTTCGTCCACGCCGGCGAGGTGGGCGCGGGACACTTCGCCAAGATGGTCCACAACGGCATCGAGTACGGCCTCATGCAGGCGTACGCCGAGGGCTACGAGCTGCTCGCGGCGAAGAGCGACGTCGTCAAGGACGTCCACGGCACGATGAAGGCCTGGACGCGGGGCACCGTCGTGCGGTCGTGGCTCCTCGACCTCTTCGTCAAGGCGCTCGAGGAGGACCCTCAGCTCGCCGCGATCGACGACTGGGTCGACGACTCGGGCGAGGGCCGGTGGACCGTCGACGAGGCGATCGACAACGCCGTCCCGCTCCCTGTGATCTCCGCCGCGCTCTTCGCACGCTTCGCGTCGCGCCAGGAGCAGTCCCCCGCACTGAAGGCCGTCGCGGCGCTGCGCCAGCAGTTCGGTGGTCACGCGGTCAAGGCCGCCGGGCCGGCGTCCCCGGGCGCGGGCCCGCTCGAGCCTCCCGCCTGACCGACTCTCGTCGCCACCCCCGAACGCTCCCGCATGTACGTCTCGCACCTGTCCCTCGTCGACTTCCGCTCCTACGGGTCCGTCGACCTGGAGCTCGGCCCGGGTGTCAACGCCCTCGTCGGCCCGAACGGGCAGGGCAAGACGAACCTCGTCGAGGCGATCGGCTACGTCGCGACGCTCGCGAGCCACCGCGTGGCCGGCGACGCGGCCCTCGTCCGGGCGGGCGCCCCGCGCGCCGTCGTGCGCACGCGCGTCGTGCGCGGCGACCGCGCGAGCACGATCGAGCTCGAGATCACGCCGGGCAAGGCGAACCGCGCGCGCATCAACCGGTCCCCCGCGTCCAAGCCCCGCGACGTCCTGGGGATCGTCCGGACCGTCCTCTTCGCGCCCGAGGACCTCGCGCTCGTCAAGGGAGACCCCGACGGCCGGCGACGCTTCCTCGACCAGCTCGCGGTCCTGCTCGTGCCCCGCGTCTCCGGGCTGCTCGCCGACTACGACCGGGTCCTGCGCCAGCGCGGTGCCCTCCTCAAGTCCGCGGCCGCCCTCCGCGGGCGCGGCCGTGGGTCACGTCGCGCACGGCCCGCGCCGGAACCGCCCGTGCCCGACGGCGAGGCACCCGTCGTCGACGACGTCACCTCGGCCCTCGCGACGCTCGACGTGTGGGACACCCGCCTGGCGAGCCTGGGTGCCGAGATCATGGCGCTGCGCCTGCAGCTCGTCGCAGCCCTCGCGCCCTACGTGGCCGAGGCGTACGACCAGGTCAGCGCGGGACAGGGCAAGGCGCTCGTCACCTACCGGTCCTCGGTCGACGAGGCGCTCGACGACGATGCGGCGCCCGTCGACGACTCGGCCGCCGGTCAGGACGGCGGTGAGCGGTCCGGCTTGTCGGACGCGCCGTCGTCGGCCATCCCGGGCGTGCCGACGCTCGAGGAGCGCATGCTGGGAGCCATGCAGGCGGTGCGGGGCAAGGAGATCGAGCGCGGCGTGAACCTCGTCGGTCCGCACCGTGACGACCTCGTCCTCACCCTGGGCGGTCTGCCCGCCAAGGGGTACGCGAGCCACGGCGAGTCGTGGTCGTTCGCGCTCGCGCTGCGGCTCGCGTCCTACCGGCTCCTCAAGGACGGCGCCCCGCCGGGGCTCGAGTCCCTCCTGTGGGCGGACCAGTGGGGTCCCGACGGCGAGCCGATCCTCGTCCTGGACGACGTCTTCGCCGAGCTCGACGTCCGCCGTCGTGAGCGGCTCGCCGAGCTCGTCGCCGACGCCGGCCAGGTCATCATCACCGCAGCGGTGCCCGACGACGTCCCGTCCCTGCTCGACGGCGCGCGGTACTCCGTCCACGACGGGACGGTGACCCGTGACGAGCAGTGAGGACGACGCTGCGTCGCGGGAGGCGAGGGACGCCGTGCCGCCTCCCTCCCCCGCCGTGCCGTCTCACCTTCCCGGGATGCTCCCGGGCGGAGACGACGAGGTCCCGGCTCTCGGCACGTCGTCGCACCTCTTCGAGCTGGACGACGGGGGATCAACCTGGCCATCCACAACGGGTGTCGACGACGGTGCGGGCGATCCTTCGCACGCCCGGGTAGGCCGGTCGTCGTCGGACCCGTTGGCGCCGGCTGGCGGCGCGGCAGCAGCCGCGGCCTGGCGAGCGCGTGAGCCGTCCCCAGGTGAGACGCCTCCGCGCGCGACGGGGGCTGGGACCTCGGGAACGCGAGCGACCTCCCAGGGTGACGCGCCGAAGAGCGAGGATCCCGCTGGCGGAGCCGACCACGCCGACCTGAGTGCCGACGAGGTGCCGCGGGCGACCGGGGTGCCCGTGGGGCACGTCGTGGAGCTGACGCCACCGGCGGAGGTCGCTCGGCAAGCGCTGAACCGGGCGAAGGCGGCTGCGCGGGCGAAGGGGCTGCGCCCGGGGCAGGAGCCGCGGCGTCGGATCCTGGCGGACGCGCCGTCGTCGGGCGCGCGGCCGAGCGGTCGCGACCCGCAGCGGCTGGCCGACGTCCTCGCGCACCTGCTGCGCGAGCGAGACTGGGTCGCGGACGTGTCGGTCGGTGGCGTGGTTGGTCGGTGGCGGGAGGTCGTCGGCGACCAGGTGGCCGACCACTGCGAGCCGGAGACGTTCGAGGACAAGGTGCTCGTCGTACGTGCGGACTCGACGGCGTGGGCGACGCAGGTGCGGTTGCTGACGCCGCGTCTCCTGGAGCGCCTGGCGCAGGAGGTCGGGGAGGGCGTGGTGGAGACGGTGACCGTGCTGGGCCCTGCCGGTCCCAGCTTCCGGCGCGGCAAGAAGTCCGTCCGCGGCCCGGGCCCGCGCGACACCTGGGGCTGAGCGGGGCACGCGCCCTCCGAGACGACGCAGGGCCCGCCGCGACCGTGGTCGCGGCGGGCCCTGCGTCACCCGGTCGTCAGGGACGACCGGCGGTCGTCACGCCTGGACGCGACGGCGGAGCCAGAACACGAGGGCCCCTCCGCCGACGAGCAGCGCGGCGAAGCCGACCGCACCGGCGACGGTCGCGCCGGTCGACGCGAGCTGCGCTCCGTCTCCCGCTGCCGGGGCGGCGACGTCCTCGGCCGCGACGGGCGCGACCGGCGGGTTCGCGCACGCGCTCGTGGCCGGCGGGTACGTCACGACGGTCGAGTAGGACGGGTTGACCTCGAAGAGGACCTCGACGCCGTCCCGCGTCCACGCGTAGTTCCCCTCGGTCTCGGTGTACGAGCCGTCCTCGTTGCGGACGAACCCGGGCCACTGCTTGGGCTCCTCGGCCGAGGCGCCCGGCCAGAGGATCGTCCCGCTGAGAGGCTGGTCCGTGACGACGTAGTTCTCGCCGCCGCTCGGGTGGAGGAACGTGATCGTCAGCGGCGTCTCGTCATCGACGGTCGTGCCCGCCGGAAGCTCGACGGCGTAGCCGAGGTAGGGGACGTCGCCCTGGCACACGGACTCGATGGCGCCCGGCACGAGCGCGCACTCCTCGTCCGAGGGCACGAGCGCGGCGAGGGGGAAGAGCGCGCTGCGCCCGTCCTCGGCGAGGACGTATCCGAGCGTCCCGGTCTCCTCGGAGAACGTGACCGTCTCGCTCTTCGGCTCGGCGAGGATGCCCTCGGCGACGTGCGTGTAGCGGAACTCCGCGGACTCGCTCGGGAGCGTCAGGTCGGTGACGTCGGCGCCACAGACCTCGGTCGGCTCAGGGACGACGGGCGTCGCCGGCACCGGTGCCGGCGCAGAGGGGACCTCCTGCCCATCGTCGGGCGTGTCGCACGCTTCGTCGCCGAGGAACGTCGGGAGCTCCTGGTGGACCCAGTCGAGGAGCGTGCCGTCGGGGAACGGGTTGAGGTGATGGCCCTCGGGCGAGTACTCGATGTCGGTCGGCAGGTCGTCCAGCCCGTTCGGGAGGTCGACGAGGTCCTGCTGCACCCCCCACGCCGTGCACAGCTCCGGCACGGTGACGTCCTCGTCGATGGTCCTCGCCACGGCGAGGACGTCGTCGAGGTCGAGCGGCGTGACGACCCACTCCTTGCTGCCCCACTCCGGGCGCTCGGTCTCGCCGCTCGTGACGATCTTCTGGTGGCCGGAGTTCTCCCAGGCCGCCGGCTTCCCCGCGTCGAGCTTCGGGTAGACGTACACGCCGACCTGGACGAGGTTCGGCCCCTCCGGCGCCTCGCAAGCGGTCGTGGTGCCGTCCCAGCTCTTGTCGTACTGCTTCGAGTCGGACGCGTCGACCGAGACGCTCCAGGTGTGGTCCTGCGTCGGGTCGAGCTCGTACGTCTTCTCGAAGCTGCGGTCGAAGCTCCGCGGCTCGAGAGTCTTGCCGTCGATGACGACGGTCAGTCCGTTGTCGCGGGCGTACGCCCACAGCTTGACGTCCAGGCCGTAGCAGTCGGCGGTGGGCTCGCCGCTGTGGGCGGAGGCGGGTGCCGCGGTGGCCACCAGCAGCCCGCCGAGAGCGAGCGCTGTCGCCGCGGCGCTCGCGAGGAGTCTCTTCACGGAGGAGGGGTCCCTTCAGGGGTGGGCGCCCGCGCGTCGACCACTCGAGCGCGGACGACGCGCGAATCATGATTGTGTGTGGTATTAGACCACTTATCGCGCGAAAGGTAGATAGCCGACTTGCGAGGTGAGACCCCTTCGTGACCTTCCGGGAAGCGGCCTCGAGCGAGACCTGCGGATCGACGGTGGGCGCCTCGCAGCGGGACGGTGGACAACCCTGTGGATAACTGTGTGGAGGACTTCCGTGGGCACGGCGCGGATCGCGTCGGGAACTCGCCCGAAGATGTCCCCAGGAGGGCCAGGATCCGCGGATTTCGGGTCGTGGCGGGTAGACTGGGGAGGTCATTCCGGGTCTTGTCACCACTCGCTCGCGCAGCCCTCTCGAGGGGGCACGACCAGCCCTCGTCGGCGTGGTCGTTCCTCGTCGCGTGGAGCTGGCGCAGACGGCGGTGCGGGCCCGGAACCTATGAGCAACCGCGACGGCTTCCGCAAGATCCGGCCGCCGGGTGCACGACGACGAGGAGCAGTCCTGCCCGTGGCAGAGCACACCGAGACCGCCATCACCGACCCGACGGCGCCCGCTCCCGCGGCCCCGCCCACGGGTGGCGGCTACGACGCGAGCAACATCACCGTCCTCGAAGGTCTGGAGGCGGTCCGCAAGCGTCCGGGCATGTACATCGGCTCGACGGGCGAACGTGGCCTTCACCACCTTGTGTACGAGGTTGTGGATAACTCTGTGGACGAGGCCCTCGCAGGGCACGCCGACACGATCGACGTCACGCTCCTCGCCGACGGTGGTGTCCGCGTCGTCGACAACGGTCGTGGCATCCCCGTCGCGATCCACCCGACGGAGGGCAGGCCGACCGTCGAGGTCGTCATGACGATCCTCCACGCGGGCGGCAAGTTCGGCGGGGGCGGCTACGCGGTGTCGGGCGGTCTCCACGGCGTGGGCATCTCGGTCGTCAACGCGCTGTCGACCCGCGTCGTCACCGAGGTCCAGCGCGATGGCTACGCGTGGCGTCAGGAGTTCGTCGACGGCGGCAAGCCCGCGGGCGAGCTCTTCCGCGGCGAACCGACGGAGGCCACCGGGACCACCCAGACGTTCTGGGCCGACCCGGGGATCTTCGAGACGACCGAGTACGACTTCGAGACCCTGCGCGCGCGGTTCCAGCAGATGGCGTTCCTCAACAAGGGACTGCGCATCACGCTGACCGACGAGCGGCCCGCGCACCTCGACACGGGCGACGAGGTGACCGGTGGCGACGGCACGACGGCGGGCGACGCCGACGGCGGGACGACCGCGAGGGGCGGCGACGCGTCGTCGGGCGCGTCGAAGCCGGCCGCCCGCACGGTGAGCTACAAGTACGACGGCGGCCTCGTCGACTACGTCAAGCACCTCAACGGCGCCAAGAAGGTCGAGCTCGTCCACCCGGACGTCATCGACTTCGAGTCCGAGGACACGGAGCGGCGCATCTCCGTGGAGATCGCCATGCAGTGGACGAACGCCTACTCGGAGTCGGTCCACACGTACGCCAACACGATCTCCACCACCGAGGGCGGCACGCACGAGGAGGGCTTCCGCGCGGCGATGACCTCGCTGGTCAACCGCTACGCGCGCGACAAGGGCATCCTCAAGGAGAAGGACGACAACCTCACGGGCGACGACATCCGCGAGGGACTGACCGCCGTCGTCTCCGTGAAGCTCGGCGAGCCGCAGTTCGAGGGCCAGACGAAGACCAAGCTCGGCAACACCGAGGCGAAGACGTTCGTCCAGCGCGTCGTCAACGAGCGCCTCAACGACTGGTTCGACTCGCACCCCGGCGAGGGCCGCGACGTCATCCGCAAGGCGATCCAGGCGTCGCAGGCCCGTCTCGCTGCCCGCAAGGCGCGCGAGGCGACCCGGCGCAAGGGCCTGCTCGAGTCGGGCGGCATGCCCGGCAAGCTGCGCGACTGCCAGTCGAACCGCGCCGAGGAGTGCGAGATCTTCATCGTCGAGGGTGACTCCGCGGGCGGCTCGGCCGTGCGCGGGCGCAACCCCCGGACGCAGGCGATCCTCCCGATCCGCGGCAAGATCCTCAACGTCGAGCGCGCGCGCCTCGACCGGGCCCTGTCCAACCAGGAGGTCCAGTCGATCATCACGGCGTTCGGCACCGGCATCGGCGAGGACTTCGACCTGGCCAGGCTCCGGTACCACAAGATCGTCCTCATGGCCGACGCCGACGTCGACGGTCAGCACATCGCGACGCTCCTGCTCACTCTCCTGTTCCGGTACATGCGGCCGCTCATCGAGAACGGCCACGTCTACCTCGCGCAGCCGCCGCTGTACCGCCTCAAGTGGTCCAACGCGCCGCACGACTACGTGTACTCCGACAAGGAGCGCGACGCGTTCCTCGCCGCCGGGCAGGCCGCCGGCAAGCGGATCCCCAAGGAGAACGGGATCCAGCGCTACAAGGGTCTCGGCGAGATGGACTACTCCGAGCTGTGGGACACCACCATGGACCCCGAGCACCGCACCCTCAACCAGGTCACGCTCGACGACGCCGCCGCGGCCGACGAGATCTTCTCCGTCCTCATGGGCGAGGACGTCGAGTCCCGCCGCAGCTTCATCCAGCGCAACGCGAAGGACGTGCGGTTCCTTGACATCTGAGCCGCGGCGCGCCGACGGACGAGCGGGTGGTGCGGCGTCGGATGCGAAGGGCGTAGAAGCCGCGCTCGTGAACGGACAGCCGACGGACCAGGGCGACAGCGCGGCCAGCCCGAGCGCCGACGGCGCACCACCCGCGGACCCGACCACAGCGCACGACGGAACCACGACGCACGACGAGACGAACGAACGAGGTAGATCGTGACCGACGAGCAGAACCCCGAGATCGAGCCCACGGCTCCTGGCGACGGCGACGCGGGCGACGCGATCGTGCACGCCGACGGGACGGCCGTCGCGGTGCACCACGGGCGGATCGAGCAGGTGGACCTGCAGCTCGAGATGCAGCGGTCGTACCTCGACTACGCGATGAGCGTCATCGTCGGGCGCGCGCTGCCGGACGTGCGCGACGGCCTCAAGCCGGTGCACCGGCGCGTGCTGTACGCGATGTACGACGGCGGGTACCGGCCGGACCGGTCGTACTCGAAGTGCTCGCGCGTCGTCGGCGACGTCATGGGCAAGTTCCACCCGCACGGTGACACGGCGATCTACGACGCGCTCGTGCGGCTGGTCCAGGACTGGTCGCTGCGCTACCCGCTGGTCGCGGGCCAGGGGAACTTCGGCTCCCCCGGCAACGACCCGGCCGCGGCCCCGCGGTACACCGAGTGCCGCATGGCGCCGCTGGCCATGGAGATGGTCCGGGACATCGACAAGGACACGGTCGACTTCCAGGACAACTACGACGGCCGCACCCAGGAGCCGGCGGTCCTCCCGGCCCGGTTCCCGAACCTGCTCGTCAACGGCTCGGCGGGCATCGCCGTCGGCATGGCGACGAACATCCCGCCGCACAACCTGCGCGAGGTCGCCGAGGGCGTGCAGTGGCACCTCGACAACCCGGACGCGTCCCGCGAGGAGCTGCTCGCGGCACTCCTGCTGCGCATCAAGGGCCCGGACTTCCCGACGGGCGCGACGATCCTCGGGCACAAGGGCATCGAGGAGGCTTACCGCACGGGCCGCGGCTCGATCACGATGCGCGCGGTGGTCAACGTCGAGGAGATCCAGGGGCGCGTGTGCCTGGTCGTCACCGAGCTGCCGTACCAGGTCAACCCGGACAACCTCGCCGCGAAGATCGCCGACCTCGTCAAGGACGGCCGCATGCAGGGCATCGCGGACATCCGTGACGAGACGTCGGGCCGAACGGGCCAGCGCCTCGTCGTCGTGCTCAAGCGCGACGCCGTCGCGAAGGTCGTCCTCAACAACCTGTACAAGCACACGCAGCTGCAGGACACGTTCGGCGCGAACATGCTCGCGCTGGTCGACGGCGTCCCGCGCACGCTGAGCCTCGACGCGTTCATCCGGCACTGGACGGCGCACCAGCTCGACGTCGTCGTCCGTCGCACGCAGTACCTGCTGCGCGAGGCCGAGAAGGCGATCCACATCTACCGCGGCTACCTCAAGGCGCTCGACGCGCTCGACGAGGTCATCGCGCTCATCCGCCGTTCTCCCGACGCGGACCAGGCCCGCGAGGGGCTGATGGGTCTCCTCGACATCGACGAGGTCCAGGCGACGGCGATCCTCAACATGCAGCTGCGGCGCCTCGCCGCGCTGCAGCGCCAGGAGATCATCGACCAGCACGACAAGCTGGAGCGGGAGATCAAGGAGTACGAGGCGATCCTCGCCTCCGAGGAGCGGCAGCGGCAGATCGTCGGCACCGAGATGCGGGAGATCGTCGACAAGTACGGCGACGAGCGCCGGACGACGATCCTCCCCTTCGACGGCGAGGTCTCGATCGAGGACCTCATCGCCGAGGAGGAGATGGTCGTCACCATCACGCGCGGCGGCTACGCGAAGCGCACGCGGTCGGACAACTACCGGGCGCAGAAGCGTGGCGGCAAGGGCGTGCGCGGCGCGCAGCTGCGCGAGGACGACATCGTCGACCACTTCTTCGTCACGACGACGCACCACTGGCTGCTGTTCTTCACGAACCTGGGGCGCGTCTACCGGGCGAAGGCGTACGAGCTGCCCGAGGGCGGTCGCGACGCGAAGGGCCAGCACGTCGCCAACCTGCTCGCGTTCCAGCCGGGCGAGAAGATCGCGCAGGTCCTCGACCTGCGCGACTACGACGCCGCGGAGTACCTCGTGCTCGCGACACGACGCGGCCTGGTGAAGAAGACACGGCTCACGGAGTACGACTCGCCGCGCTCCGGGGGGCTCATCGCCATCAACCTGCGCGAGGACGACGCCGGCACTCCCGACGAGCTCGTCGCGGCCCTGCTCGTGGACGCCACGGACGACCTGATCCTCGTCTCGCGCAAGGGCCAGTCGATCCGGTTCACCGCGGACGACGACACGATGCGTCCGCTGGGCCGTGCGACGTCCGGGGTCACGGGCATGAAGTTCCGTGCCGACGACGAACTGCTCTCGGCCGACGTCGTCCGAGAGGGCTCGGACCTGTTCGTCGTGACGGAGGGCGGCTTCGCGAAGCGCACCCAGATCGACGAGTACCGCGTCCAGGGGCGCGGTGGGCTCGGCATCAAGGTCGCCAATCTGGTGGAGGCTCGTGGAGATCTCGTGGGGGCTCTGGTGACGGAGGCCGACGACGAGGTGCTGGTGATCATGGAGCGGGGGAAGATCGTGCGGTCCGCGGTCGGCGAGGTGAACCTCACCGGTCGCACCACGCAGGGGGTGACGTTCGCGAAGCCCGACAAGGGCGACCGCATCATCGCGGTCGCGCGGAACGTCGAGCGTCGTCTCGGGGAGGATCGGGATACCGTGGTGAACGAGGACGGGACCGGCACGGCCCCGCACGAGCCCGACCCGAGCAGTGCACGGAGCATCGACCCGAGCGCCACGGCCGAGGAGGCCGGCGGCGACGAGACGGCCCCCGGAACCACCGAGGAAACCAGATGAGCAGCGACAAGAACGCACCGCCGACGATCACGCCGAAGCTGACCGTCCCGCGGCCCGACGCGACGACGAGCTCGTCGCGTCCGGCGGTCGACCCGTCGTCGAACGGTCACGGCTCGTCGAACGGGTCGTCCCCGGGTACGGGCAACGGCACGCCGAACGGCGCGTCACGCGCTGCCGCGACCGCGGCACCGCCGCCTCCCCCGCCGCCTCCCCCGGTCCAGGGCTCGGCACAGGGCTTGGCACAGGGCTCGACGGTCGACGCCGACGGGATGGAGAGGGCGTCGGGCGAGAGCCGCGTCGCGGTCGCCCGTGCAGGCGCCGTCAAGGCCGCTGCGGCGGCGATCGCCGCGGCGAAGACGGCTGCGAAGAAGGTGTCGGCCGCGGTGCCGGCGGCCCCGGCAGAGACCGAGGGCTCCCAGGACGACGAGATCGACGACAGGACGGTGAGGCGCGTGCCGACGACCACCTCTCCCTCCACCGCCCAGGGCACCGCCGCCGGCGCTGCTCCTGCGACGTCGACGGAGTCCTCGAACGGCGGCGCGATGCACTACTCCGCGGCCGGCGTCACGGGGACCGCGAGCCCGGTCACGGGCGCCACGCCCGCCGTCGGGACGGCGACGGGTGCGACGCCCGCTGTCCGGCAGGACGGCGGCCCTCGCCGTGTGCGTCTCGCGGTGTCGCGCGTCGACCCGTGGTCGGCCATGAAGCTGGGCTTCCTCCTCGCGGTGGCCATCGGGATCATGACGGTGGTCGCCGCGGCGGTCGTCTGGTACGTCCTCGACAGCATGCAGGTCTTCTTCAAGCTCGAGGAGCTCGTCGCGCAGGTCCTCGGCGAGGAGAACAACGTCGACATCCTCCAGTTCGTCGAGTTCGGTCGTGTGATCTCGCTCGCGACCCTCCTCGGCGTGATCAACGTGGTGATCATCACGGCGCTCTCCACGATCATGGCGTTCCTGTACAACATCGTCGCCGCGCTCGTGGGCGGCGTGCACCTCACGCTGACGGACGACTGACGCTCCACGGGACCCGCTGCCGGTTCCCGCGGCCTCTCGGTTTGGGTCTGCGGGTCCCGGTGGGGTAATCTCAAGCGCTGCTTGCGTGCGGAGCAGCCCTTCGGGGCTGTCCGGCGAGGCGCGAACGGGCCTATAGCTCAGACGGTTAGAGCGCTTCCCTGATAAGGAAGAGGTCAGAGGTTCAAGTCCTCTTAGGCCCACTGCCGAAACCCACTCGAGGGGGGAACGTCATGAAGAAGATCCTCGTCCTGCTCCTGGCAGCCGGAGCGGGCTACCTCCTGTGGCGCAAGTACTCGGAGGACAACGCCGAGCGCGACCTCTGGGCAGAGGTCACCGACACCTTCGAGTGAACGCCACGTGACCGGCCCCAGGCCGCGTCGCCCGGGGCCATGGCGCAATTGGTAGCGCACCTGCTTTGCAAGCAGGGGGTTGGGGGTTCGAGTCCCCCTGGCTCCACCACGGAAGGGCCTCCGACGTCTGTCGTCGGGGGTCCTTCTCGCTGTCCGGATGCGGACACCTAGGATCTCCCGACCACGGCGCGCGAGGATGCCCCGACGAGCGTGCGGCTACGCTCGTTCCTGCTCCGCCGTTCGAGGTCGGGAAGGGGGCGAGGACGGTGTCTCTGGGAGAGTCCCGGCGGACTCCGCGCTGGATCGTCCTGGCCTTCCTCCTGGCCAGCTTCGCATGGGCGCCGATCATCGCGCTGTCCTTCACCGCGCCGCCGACGCCCCTGCTCACGGTGGCCTTCGTCGGGGGCCTGGTGCTGCTCGGGCTCGCGCTGCTGCTCGTCCTCCTCGACGTCGTCGCGCTCGCCCAGGACCGGGTGTCGCGGAGGTGGAAGGTCACGCTGCTGGTGGCGCTCACCGTGGCGCTCTGGGCCCCGACATTCTCGTGGGCCGAGCCGGGCGAGCAGCCCTGGGCATGGGTCGCGGGCTTCGTCGTCGCCGCCTCCGGGCTGGCCGGCTGGCGCAGCGGCGTCGTGGCGGCCGTCGTGCTCGGCGGTGCCGCCGCGGCCGGCGGCGCCGTCTTCGACGGGTCGGCCCTCCCGAGCGTCGTCACGACCTTCGGCGTCGCCCTCACGGTGTGGGCCATGTGCCAGGCGCTGGTGTGGTTGCACCGGCTGTGGTGGTCCGCGCAGGACGGACGGGAGGCACAGGCACGCCTCGCGGTCGCCGAGGAACGGCTGCGCGTCGGCCGCGAGCTGCACGACGTGCTCGGACGACGCCTTGCCGTCATCGCGCTCAAGGCCGAGCGAGCCGCCGACCTCGCGGCGCGAGACCCCGGCGGGGCCGCGAGCGAGAGCCGGAGCATCCGTGACCTCGCGGCCGGAGCGCTCCGGGAGGCCCGACGCACGATCCACGGGGAGGCCGTCACGGACCTCCCGTCGCAGCTGCGGTCGGCAGACCTGGTGCTCCGCTCGGCAGGGATCGCCCCGGAGGTCGCTGTCGATCCCCAGACACTCTCCGCCGTGCCGCCGCCGCTCGCCGGGGTCTTCGCGACGGTCGTCCGCGAGGCCGTCACGAACGTCCTGCGTCACAGCGACGCCCGCACCGCATCGATCCGTGTCGTGGTGCAGGGACCGGAGACGACGTTGAGCGTGGAGAACGACGGCGTCCGCCCCGCGGCGGGGGCCGACGGGGCCGGCGGGACCGGTCTTGCTGCTCTCGCAGCACGGTGCGGTGCCGTCGGTGCGGACCTCGTCGCCGGCCCGGACGGGGACGACCGCTTCGTGGTGCGGGTGAGACACTCGGCGCGGTCGGGGAGGTCGTCATGAGCGGACGGATCCGGGTGCTCCTCGCCGAGGACGACGAGCTGATCCGGGAGGCCCTGGTCGGACTCCTGGAGCGGGAGCCGGATGTGGACGTCGTCGCCACCGCCCGCGACGGCCGCCAGGCGATCGACCGAGCGCTGCTCCACGCGCCCGACGTCGCCGTCGTCGACCTGCACATGCCGGGGGTGGACGGGCTCGGCGTCATCGGGGAGCTCGCGCGGACGCTCCCGCAGTGCGCGGGCGTGATCCTCACTGGCCACGGCCACCCGCACGTGCTGCGCGAGGCCCTCGCCTCGGGGGCGCGAGGTTTCCTCGCGAAGGGGGCGCCGGGCACCGCGCTCGCGGACGTCGTGCGACGGGTCCACGAGGGGCAGCGCTACGTCGACCCCGTCCTGGCCGCGGACGCGCTGACCGTGGCCCCGTCGCCGTTGACCGCTCGGGAGACCGCCGTGCTGGCGGCCGCGCAGCAGGACCGTGCCGTCCGCGACGTGGCTCGGGAGCTCTTCCTCTCGCCGGCCACGGTGCGCAACTACCTCGCATCGGTCAGCCGCAAGCTCGGGGCGGACAACAGGTCTCACGCGTACCGCATCGCGCGCGAGAACGGCTGGGTCTGACGAGGCGCCTCGGTCAGCGCCCGCACGGGCGTTCCGTGCGTCATTCACGGGTCCGCCGTGCGGGGCTCCGACCGAGACTCACGAGCATGGACACACAGCAGCCTCGTCTCGACCCCGCACAGCACCACGGCACCCACCGCGAGCACGGTGTGGGCCGCCGTCTCCTGGAGCGCTGGCCGTCCCTCGTCGGACTGCTCGCTCTCCTTCTCAACGTCACGAACGGCCCCGACGCGCACGTGACCGCGATGATCATCGTCATCGCCTCGGCGTGCTACCTCGCGACCAGCGCGATCGGTTCACGGCGCAGCGGCTGGGTCGTGGTCGCAGGCGCGATCGTCGCCGTCGCCCTCGCGCGCGTCACCGGGCTCGACCCGACCGTGACGCTGCTGGTCCTGGGTGTGGCGTTCGCGGTGCTCGGCCTCCTCCGGGGTGCCGACGTCGACCGCCGCGAGCTGGGCACCCAGGCCCTGGGGTTCCTGGGCTTCAGCGCCGTCGCGCTCACGGCCATGATGGTCGGCCCCGTCCCCGCGCTCTACCTGGCGGCGCTGGCCGCCGTCGGGCACGCCGCGTGGGACGTCGTCCACCTCGTCAGGGACCGGGTCGTGCCTCGCTCCCTCGCGGAGGCCTGCTTCGTGCTCGATCTGGGCCTCGGCGTCGCGATGCTGTGCCTCGCCGCACTCGTAGCGGTGTAGCGGAGGTCGGCAGGACGCCCGGGCACGACGAGGGCCCCACCATGCGGTGGGGCCCTCGTCGCGGGTGGGTCGACGGTTGCTCAGTCGTCGCCGGCCTTCTCCGACTTCCGGACGGCGTCCTCGGCAGCGCCCTCGGCTGCCTCGCGGGACTTTCTCGCCTCGGCCGCGTCCGCGTCCGTCACCTGGGCGGAACCCGGGAGGGGTGCCTGGGAGGACTCCGTGCCGGACTCCTTGGCGGTCGTCCCGGGGCGGGCGGAGCGAGCGCGGCTCGTGGCCTTCTTCGCGGCCTCCTTCGCCTCGCCGACGGCGTCGGTCACGCGGTCGCTCACGTCGCCCCGGACCTCCGCGGCGCGCTCGGCGATCTTGTCGGTCGCCTCGCGGCCCTTCGCGACCGCGACGCCCGCCGCCTCACCGAGCTGCTCGGCGGCGTCGCCCACGGCGTGCCGGGCGTCACCGACGACGTCGTCGAAGTGGACCTGCTGCTCCTCCTGCTCCCACGGCTCGGCCCACGGGTCCGTCGTCGGCTGGGCGCGCCGGTACAGCACGTAGCCGACCCCCGCGGCAGTGACGCCACCGGCGATCCACCACAGCGTCTTGCCCTTGCCCTTCGACGCGTCCGCCTCGGCAGCCTTCGCGGCCGCCTTGTCGGCGGCCGCCGCAAGCTTGGCCGCCGCCTTGTCGGCCGCCTTGTCGGCACCCTTCGCGGCCTTCTTGCCGGCCTTGCCCGCTGCCTTCTGCGCCTGCTTCGAGGCCTCGGCGGCGGCCTTTTGCGCCTGCTTCGCGAGCTTGCGCGACTTCCTGCCCGTCGCGGCTGCGGTGGCCGCGGCTGCGGCGGCTGTCGCCTCGGCGGCGTCGTCCGAGGCGCGCTGGGCGGCCTCGGACGCCGAGGCGGCCGCGGCGTTGAAGCTCGCGACGATCTTCGGCAGCACGTCGTCGACGAGCTTGTCGTGCGCGGTGTCGATCGCCGGCGCGGCCTTGCCGGCGGCCTTCTCGACGCGCGGCGCCGCGGCCTGGATGCTGTCCTGCCAGGCCTTCTCGACGCGCGGCTGCAGCCACTCGAGGAACGCCTCGACCTTCGGCGTCCCCCACTCCTTGGCCTGCGCCGCGGCGTCCTTCGCCTGGTCCGCGAGCTGGGTCGCGGCGGTCTGCGCGGTCGCGGCCGCCTGAGCGGCCTGTTCCTTGAGCTTCTCTGTGTCGATCTGCTCGAGCGTGTCCTTGACGGAGTCGCTCGCTGAGCGAGAACGGGTCATGCGTGCTCCCCGGGGTCGTCGTCCGGCGCGGACGTTCTGGTGGATGCGGTGTATGACTTTCCGCCCACTCTGCCACCACCGCCCCCGCCCCGCGAGACGGCACGTGGGACGGGTCGCGCGCGGGTCTCGTGGGAGGATGGTGCGCATGTTCGCAACCCTCCACACGACCGCAGGCGACATCCGTATCGAGCTCCTGCCGAACCACGCCCCGAAGACGGTGGCGAACTTCGTCGGGCTCGCGAAGGGCACCACGACGTGGTCCGACCCGCGCACCGGGGCCGAGCGCTCCGAGCCCTTCTACGACGGCCTGATCTTCCACCGCGTGATCAAGGACTTCATGATCCAGGGCGGCTGCCCGCTCGGCACCGGCACGGGTGGCCCCGGATACACGTTCAACGACGAGATCCACCCCGAGCTCCAGTTCGACCGCCCGTACCTCCTGGCGATGGCGAACGCCGGCCTGCGCCGCAACCCGGTCTCGGGCGAGGTCGAGGGCACGAACGGTTCGCAGTTCTTCGTCTCGACCGTGCCGACCCCGTGGCTCAACGGCAAGCACACGATCTTCGGCGAGGTCGCGGACGACGCGTCGCGCGCCGTCGTGGACGCCATCAACGAGACGCGCACCCGCCCCGGCGACCGTCCCCAGGAGGACATCGTCATCAGCTCCGTGACGATCGAGGACTGACCATCTCGACACCTCCCGGGCCGCCCGGCCCACCCGCCTACGGGACGGCAGGACCGCACGACGGTCCCGCCGTCCCGCCGGTCTGCCCGCGCCACCCGGACCGCGTGTCGTACGTGCGCTGCCAGCGCTGCGGGCGCCCGACGTGCCCGGAGTGCCAGCGCCCGGCCGCCGTCGGCGTGCAGTGCGTCGACTGCGTCCGCGAGAGCGCGCGGCAGGCACCGACGGCACGCACCGCGCTGGGCGGCAAGGTCGGCTCCGGCCGGCCGGTGGTGACGTTCACGATCATCGGCCTGTGCGTGGTGAGCTGGATCCTCCAGCTCGTCACGGGCGGCGAGTGGACGAGCATGCTCGCGTTCGCGCCGTGGATCGGCGAGCTGCAGCCCTACCGCTTCCTCACCGCGGCGTTCCTGCACTCGACGAGCCCCGTCCACATCCTCTTCAACATGTACGCCCTGTGGATCACGGGCCCGTTCCTCGAGCAGCAGCTCGGGCGCGCGCGGTTCACCGCGCTCTACCTGCTGTCCGCCCTGGGCGGTTCCGTCGGGTACCTCGTCCTCGCGGGCGGCCCGACGTCGGAGGCGTGGCTCACCCCAGTCGTCGGCGCCTCGGGAGCGGTGTTCGGGCTCTTCGGCGCGATCCTCCTCGTGCTGCGCCGCACCGGCCGCAACGCGATGCAGATCGTCGTGCTCATCGGCATCAACTTCGCGATCGGCCTGTTCTTCCCCGGCATCGCGTGGCAGGCGCACCTGGGCGGACTGATCGTGGGCCTGGCGCTGGGCGCGGCGTACGCCTACGCGCCGCGGGAACGACGCACGCTCGTTTCCGTGGGCGCGACGGCGGCCGTGGCGATCGCCCTCGTCGTCGCCGCGTGGCTCACGTACGCGTCGGCGGACCAGTTCGCCCACCTCGTGGGCTGAGCGACTGCGTCTCCAGCGCCCCGCCCGCGAAGTTATCCCCAGGTTTGCTCACAGGTGTGGAACTACACGCCTGTGGTTCGTCGGGGCGGCTACTTCCAGCGCGTCGTGAGCGCGAAGCCCGCGATGATGAACGCGAAGCCGACGGCGAGGTTCCAGGCTCCCAGCGGCGGGATCGGGAGCTGCGCGGAGCCGCTCAGGTAGAACAGGACGATCCACGCGAGCCCGACGAGCATGAGCCCGAGCATCGTCGGGACGAGCCAGCGCGGGTTGCCCGTCTCGGGCTTGGGCGCACGCGGCTCGCGAGGTGCCTTGGGCTTCTTGCGGGACTTCGACTCGGGCACGAGGGAGGGCTCCTGTCCTGGTGGGGTCCGCTGCCGACGGCGGTGGTGACGCGTCGCGGGAGCGGACGCCTGCCGTCGTCGTGCAGGAACCGTGCATGGCTCGGGTGAAGGTCGTCGACGGGCGGGCGAGGTCCGTGGGAGCACGGGTTCGTCACGATCGTGGACGACGTTCGTCGACTAGCGTAGTGGGCGCACACAATAGGGAACGACACGGCCGACCACCGACGGCCGTCGGGTGACCGGTGGCAACCCGCCCAGGAAGGAGACGGTCGCGTGAGCAGCAGCACCGAACCGTCCGCGGCGGGGCCCGGTCCGGCACCCTCGCGCGCGCGGCGCGTGCGCTCGGCGGTGAGCGTCGCCCTCGTCCTCGCCCTCGCCGGGCTGATGTTCACGGCGAACGCGCGCCTGTCGCGCGGCGAGGAGTCGCGCCACCCCGAGAACCTGGCGCAGCTCGTCGACAAGGAGTCGGACCGTGTCGCCGACCTCGCGGCCCAGGTCGACGCCCTGACCCGTGAGGTCGCCGGGCTGTCCGACACGGAGGACTCCCCGGTCGGCGTCGACCCCGACCTCGCGTCGCGCACCGCCCTCGCGGCCGGCACCGTGCCGGTGCGCGGGTCAGGGCTGTCCGTGTCGCTCGACGACGCCCCGCCCGAGGGGAACTATCCGGCGCAGATCCGTCCCGACGACCTCGTCGTGCACCAGCAGGACATCCAGGCCGTCGTGAACGCCCTCTGGGCGGGCGGCGCCGAGGCGATGACGCTGCAGGGACAGCGCGTGACGGCGACGTCGGCGTTCCGGTGCGCGGGGAACATCCTCCTGCTGCACGGCCGCGTGTACTCGCCGCCGTACGTCGTCGAGGCCGTGGGTGACCCCGACGCGCTGCGTGACGCGCTCGAGCGCTCCCCCGGCGTGCAGGTCTACCAGGAGTACGTCGAGGCCGTGAACCTGGGCTGGGCCGTCGAGGACCACGAGAACCTCGAGCTGCCGAGCTACGAGGGCGGGCTCGAGCTGCGGTACGCCCGTCCGGCGGCCGCGGTGGCGTCGTGACCGCGACCGTCTCGGGGCCGGTGCGGCACGCGGGAGCGCGCGAGGGCGGCCGCGGCGCGGTGTCCGCCGTCGTCGGGGTCGTCGGAGAGCTGCTCATCACCCTCGGCGTGCTGCTGGGTCTCTACGTCGTGTGGCAGCTGTGGTGGACCGACGTCCAGGCGGACCGCGTGCAGGCCGAGGTGCTCGCGGAACTCGACGCGCCCGCGCCGGACCCGGCCGACGTCGCGACGACGGTCCGTCGCGACGCGCCCCCCGTCATGGCGCCGCCCGCGCTCGGCGAGGTCTTCGGGACGCTGCGCGTCCCGCGCTGGGGCGACGTGGTCATGCCGATCGCGGAGGGTACGGACAAGCGGAGCATCCTCGACAAGGCGATGGCCGGCCACTACCCCGAGACCGTCATGCCGGGCGACGTCGGGAACTTCTCGGTCGCCGGGCACCGGCAGACCTACGGGAAGATCTTCCACGACGTGGAGGAGCTCGAGATCGGCGACCCGATCGTCGTCGAGGCGGGCGGCGTCTGGTACGTCTACCGCGTCGACCAGATGGAGGCCGTCGAGCCGGACCAGGTCGAGGCCGTCGCGCCCGTGCCCTGGCAGCCCGGCGTCGAGCCCACCGAGCGGTACCTGACCTTGACCACGTGCCACCCGATCGGGCTCAACTCGCTCGTGGCGCGGTTCATCGTGAACGCGAAGCTGGACTACTGGATGCCCGTCGAGGACGGCACCCCGCCGGACCTCGTGGGCCAGACCGCACCCCCGGCCGAGGCGTCGGCCATCTCCCTGCCCGCCGGTGCAGGGACCGGCACGAACGACGGGAGCGCATGATGTACGGGGCGCTGTGGCGCGTGCTCCCCGGCCCCGCGTGGGTCCGGGTGCTCCTCCTGCTCGTCCTCGCGGCCGCCGTCGTGCTCGCGTGCTTCGAGTGGCTGTTCCCCCTCGTGTCCGAGTACATGCCCTTCAACGATCCGAACATCCAGACGGGCGCTGCCGGCCTCGTCCTGCCACCCGTGGAGGCACCGCGATGACTCGCCAGACCCGCATCCTCGTCGTCGACAACTACGACTCGTTCGTCTACACGATCGTCGGGTACCTCGACCAGCTCGGCGCGCAGACCGTCGTCGTGCGCAACGACGCCGTGCCCGAGCCCGACGCCGAGGGCCGGTTCCACGACGCCGACGGCACGGTCTTCGACGGCGTGCTCGTCTCCCCCGGCCCCGGTACCCCCAAGGAGGCCGGGCAGAGCGAGCAGGTCATCCGGGCGTGCGCCGCGTCGCGCACGCCGATGCTCGGGGTCTGCCTCGGCCACCAGGCTCTCGCGGAGGTGTACGGCGCGACCGTCACGCACGCGCCAGAGCTCATGCACGGCAAGACGAGCCTCGTCGAGCACGACGGCGAGGGCGTCCTCGCCGGTCTGCCCGCCCCGTTCACCGCGACGCGCTACCACTCGCTCGCCGTCGTGACCGACACCGTGCCCGCGGAGCTCGAGGTCACCGCCGCGACCGCCGGCGGCGTCATCATGGGCGTCCAGCACCGCGACCTGCCGTTGCACGGCGTCCAGTTCCACCCGGAGTCGGTGCTCACCGAGGGCGGCCACCGCCTCCTCGCGAACTGGCTCGAGGCGTGCGGGCTCGAGGGCGCCGTCGAGCGCTCGGCGGGCATGGCGCCGCTCGTGCGCCAGTAGGCGCGCGGTTCTCTCCCTGCACGACGACGGGCCCCCACCTCGCGAGGTGGGGGCCCGTCGTCATGAACCTGTGCGGCGTGGTGCCGCCCGGTGGGTCAGGGGTTGCCGCCCCCGTTGCCGCCGCCGCCCCCGCCGCCGTTCTCGTCCTCGTCGCCGCCACCGGGCGCGGGGCCGGGACCGGTCGAGACGATGAGCGAGACGCTCGTCCCGACCTCGACCTCGGCACCACCGCGCGGGTCTGAGCCGATGACAGTCCCCGCGGGCCACTGGTCAGACTCCTGGGTCTGACGAGTGCCCAGGTTGAGGCCGGCGCCGTTGAGCGCGACCTCCGCCTGCTCCTCGGTCATGCCGACGAGGTTCGGCGGCACGATGGTCGTCTCCGCCGCGCGCGGGATGGCGACCTCGATCGTCACGTCCGAGCCCTGCGGGACGCTGCCCGGGTTCGGGCGCTGGCTGAGGACCTGGCCCTCGGGCTCGTCGGACTCGACCTCCTCGACGTTCGGGTTGAGGCCGAGGTCGGAGATCGCCTGCTCGGCGGCGTCGCGCTGCTGCCCCACGAGCTCGGGCAGTGTCACGAGGCCCGACGACGTGAAGATCGTGACGGCCGAGCCACTCGGGACGGACTGGTTCGCTGCCGGCTCGCTCCTCGTGACGAGGTCCTTCTCGACGTCGACCGAGTCCTCGGACCCTCCGGAGGTCACCGTGAGGCCCAGCGCCTCGATCGCCTGACGCGCCTCGTCCTGGGTCATGCCCGTGACGTCGGGGACGGCCACGGCGTCGGGACCGCCGGAGAAGAACGCCGTGACGGTCGAACCGAGGTCCGCGGTCTCGCCACCCGCAGGGTCCGTCTTCGTGAACGTGCCCTCGGGCTCCTGGGAGTCCGGGTCGATCGCCTGCGCGTACTCGAACCCGGCGCCGGTGATCTGCTGCTCGGCCTGCTCCGGCGTGACTCCAGCAGAGAGGGTCGGGACGGTGCCCGTCGTCGGTTCCTCCTCGCCCTGGCCGTTGATGACGAGCATCGTGATGATCGCCGCGAGGGCGAGCACGCCGATCGCGATGAGGGTCCACATGAGGCCCTTGCGGCTCTTCTTCTCGTCCTCGTCACCCGGGACGTCGTCACCCGGCGGGACGGCGGGGGCCACGCTCGTCGCCCACGGGTTCGGTGCGGCCGCGGCGGGGGCCATGACCTGCGTCGCGGACTCGACCATCGTGGGCTGCATGTCGGCCGCCATCGCGGCCGCGCCGAGACCGGCCGCCGCGGCGGCGACACCGAGCGACGGCGCCGTGATCGCCCCGCCGCGCACCGCGTTCTCGAGGTCGGCGCGGAACTCCGCGGCGTTCGAGTAGCGGGCCGTGCGGTCCTTCGCGAGGGCCTTGAGCGTGATGCGGTCGAGCACCTCGGGGACGTCGGGAGCGACGGCGCTCGGCGTCGCGGGAGCCTCGCGCACGTGCTGGTACGCGACGGCGACGGGCGAGTCGCCGATGAACGGCGGACGGCCCGTGAGCAGCTCGTAGAGCAGGCAGCCGGTGGAGTACAGGTCGGAGCGCGCGTCGACCGTCTCGCCGCGTGCCTGCTCGGGCGAGAGGTACTGCGCGGTCCCGATGACGGCCGAGGTCTGGGTCATCGTCGCGGCGGAGTCCGCCATGGCGCGGGCGATGCCGAAGTCCATGACCTTGACCGCGCCCGTGGGCGTGATCATGACGTTCGCGGGCTTGATGTCGCGGTGCACGATGCCCGCGTGGTGCGAGTACTCGAGCGCCGCGAGCACGCCCGCGGTGATCTCCACCGCCTCGTCGATCGGGACGGCCTGCCCGTCGCGCAGGATGTCGCGGACCGTGTGGCCCTCGACGTACTCCATGACGATGAACGGGACGTGCACCGCGTTGCCCGTGGGGTCGGAGTGCACGTCCTCGCCCGTGTCGTACACGGCGACGATCGCGGGATGGTTGAGCGACGCGGCCGCCTGGGCCTCGCGTCGGAAGCGCGCGAGGAAGGTCGGGTCGCGCGCGAGGTCGGACCGCAGGATCTTGATCGCGACGGTGCGACCGAGGCGGTTGTCGTGCCCGATGTGCACCTCGGCCATGCCGCCGCGGCCGATGAGCTCACCGACCTCGTAGCGACCGGCCAGCACTCGGGGAGCGTTGTCCACCACTCTCATTCGTCCTTCGGTGTTGTCGGGGCCGCGGGCGCGTCCGCGCACGGCACATCTGGAGGAATCATCCCACCCGCGAGGGTTCGCGAGGGCCGGAAACGCAACGATGTCGTCACGATGTCACCCCGCGCACCGGCCAGATGACCGGTGGCAGGCCGTCCGGCCCGTCAGCCGGGAGGGCCGTCCCCACGACGGCGGGGCCCGAGACTGCCGCGGCGTCGCCGTCGCTCGCACCCCGGTCGCCGAGCGTGGCGAGAGTAGCGACGACGAGCACGAGCAGGAGCCCGAGGAGCGCGACCAGCGGCCAGGTCAGGCCGTTCGGCAGCCCCCCGATGCGGCGCCCCGTCGTCGTCGACGTGCGACGCCCGCCGCTCGTCCGGGCGGGGCTCGCCTGCGCCTGGCGCCGCACCTCGGCACGCGTGGCCGGGGGACCCGACGACGCACGCTCGCCCGGGCGGCCCCCCGCGCCCGAGGCGTCCGGTGCGGCGGCCGAGCCCGTGCGTGCGGTCGCGCGCGTCGGCTGCGGACGCCGGGAGCGCGTGCTGCCGTGCATCTCGCGCCGCGGCGGGTACGCACGCGGGGCGGACGCCCCGTCGTCCTGCGCGTCGGTGGCGACGGGTCGCTCCCACGGCAGCGCGGGGCCGGGCGCGGGTGCTCCTGACGCGTCCTCCGCGGCACGCTCTGGCGCGTCGGTTCCCTCGCGCTCGGTGCCGGGCGTGCCCGACCTGCCGACGCTGTCGCGCGTGACCCACGGCGCCGCAGGGTCGGCCGGGTGCGGGTCTCGCACCGCCGTCGGGATGACGAGGGGCGTGATGACGGGCGCGAGGTCCTCGCGGGGCGGCACCGGGACGTCGGGTACGGCGCCGTCGTCGGTGCGGGCTCGTCGGGCGCGGCGCGTGGGCGCGGGCGCCGCGACGCGCGACCACGGGTCGGCGGCGAGCCGGTCCCCGATCGCGTCGAAGACCCGGGCGAGGGCGTCCGCCGGGTGCGGACGCACCAGCGGGTCCTTGGCGAGCATGGCCATGACGAGCTCGGAGAGCTCCGGGTCGACCGACGGCGGCAGCGGAGGGACGGGCTCGTTGACGTGCGCGACGGCGATGTCCACCGGCGTGGACCCGGTGAACGGGCGGTTCCCGACGATCGACTCGTACGCCACGATGCCGAGCGCGTAGACGTCCGACGCCCCGGTCGCGGCCTGCCCGACCGCCTGCTCGGGCGAGAGGTACTGGGCCGTGCCCATGACCATGCCCGTCGCGGTCATCGGCACCTGGTTCGCCGCGAGCGACACCCCGAAGTCGGTGATCTTCACCGTGCCGGAGCGGTCGATGAGGATGTTGCCCGGCTTGACGTCGCGGTGCACGACGCCGGACAGGTGCGCCGCGTGCAGCGCGAGCGCGGTCTGCGACAGGATCGGCATGAGCCGGGCGGGCGGGAGCACGGGCTCGCGCTCGAGCAGGTCGGCCATCGGCTCGCCCACGACGAGCTCCATGACGAGGTACCCGGACCCGTTGGTCTCGCCGTAGTCGTACATCTGCGCGATGTTCGGGTGCGACAGCGCCGCGCTGTTGCGCGCCTCGGTGCGCAGGCGGTTGAGGAAGTCCTCGTTGCCGGCGTACTCGGTGCGCAGCACCTTGACCGCGACCTCGCGCCCGAGCGCGTCGTCGGCCGCGACCCACACCTCGCCCATGCCGCCGACGGCGATGCGCCGCACCAGGCGGTAGCGCTCACCGAGCGTGAGCCCCCGGACGGGTCTCATCCGTTCAACACCGCCTCCATGACGGCCTTCGCGATCGGGGCCGCGATCGCGCCACCGGTCGCCTCGCTCCCCATGGATCCACCGTTCTCGACGATGACGGCGACCGCGACACGCGGGTCGTCGGCCGGCGCGAAGCTCGTGAACCACGCGTGCGGCGCGGCCTCCCCGCCGGTCTCGGCCGTCCCGGTCTTCCCGGCGACCTGCACGCCCGGGATCTGCGCGGCCTCGCCGGAGCCGTTCTGCACGACGCCGAGCATCATCTGGGTGAGCTGGTCGGCGGTCGACGGCGACACGGACGTCCGCAGGCGCCGCGGCTCGGACTGCTGCACGACGTCGAGGTCCGGGTTGCGGATCGTCTCGACGGTGTACGGGGCCATCTGCACGCCGTCGTTGGCGATCGCGGCGGAGACCATCGCCATCTGCAGCGGGGTGACGCGCACGCTTCCCTGCCCGATCGCCGCGTTCGCAGTGGCGCCGGGGTCGGCCTCCTCGTCGGTAGGGAAGTGGCTCGCCGTGACGTCCATGGGGATCTGCATGCGCTCGTCGAAGCCGAAGTCCTCGGACTGGTCGCGCAGCGCGTCGTCGCCGAGCGTCACCCCGAGCTCGGCGAACGCGGTGTTGCACGAGATGCGCAGGGCGTCTGCGAGCGTCATCTCCCCCGTCGGGGAGCAGCGGGACCCGCCGAAGTTCTGCATCGTGGAGGTCGACTGCGGGAACTGGTACACGTCGGGCGCCGGGATGACGCTCTCGGACGTGTACTGCCCGCTCTCGATCGCCGCCGCGGAGGTGACGATCTTGAACGTCGAGCCCGGCGGGTAGGTGTTGCCGCGGATGGCCCGGTTGGACAGCGGGTTGCCCTCGGCCGCGAGCAGCTCCTGGAACGCCGCTCCGGCCGCCTCGGTGTCGTGGGTCGCGAGCACGTTCGGGTCGTAGCTCGGCTTGGAGACGAGCGCGAGGACGCGGCCCGTCTTCGGCTCGAGCGCGACGACGGCGCCCCGCTGGTCCCCGAGCGCGTCCCACGCGGCCTGCTGCGCGGCCGGGTTGATCGTCAGCTCGACCGACGAGCCCTGGGGCTGCTCGCCCGTGAACAGCGCGCTGAGCCGGTCGAGCCAGAGCGAGCTCGCCTGGCCGTTGAGGTACTCGTTCTCGGCACGCTCGATCTCGTCCGTGCCGTTCACGAGCGAGAAGTACCCGGACACCGGCGCGTAGAGCGGGCCGTTCGAGTAGGCGCGCTGGAACTTGAAGGGGTCGTCCACCGGGGTCGACGACGCGATCGACTCGCCCGCGACGACGATCGGGCCGCGGAAGTTCCCGTACTCGCGGTAGATCGTGCGTGCGTTGCGCGTGTCGTTGTTGAGGGAGTCGGCCTGCACGAACTGGATGTACGTCGTCGACACCATGAGGGCGAGGAACATCACGAGCACGACGGTCGCGACGCGGCGCAGGGGGACGTTCATCGGGCTCCTCCCCACGGTCCGGGCTGGTCGGTGTGCTGCTGGTCGGCGGGGCGACGCACGACCTCGGTGCGCATCCCGTCCGCGTCGTCCACGGGCCCGACGACCGGCTGGACGCCGGTGGTCGCCCGCGCCGGCCCCCCTGCCACGGACGGGCCGCCGACCGTGGTGGGTGCGTCGTCGGGCACGGCACCGACGGTCTCGCCCCGGCCGACTACCGCGACGGGGTCGGAGTCCGCGCGCGTGCGGGCGCCGCCCGGCGCGACCTGACCCCGGACGGGCAGCGACGAGGGCCGGCGCGCGTCGTCGGAGATGCGCAGCAGCAGGCCCACCACGATCCAGTTGGCGAGGAGCGACGACCCGCCCTGCGCGACGAACGGCATGGTCAGGCCTGTGAGCGGGATGATGCGCGTGATGCCGCCGACGACGACGAAGAGCTGCCACGCCATGACGAACGCGAGCCCGCCCGCGAGCAGCTTGCCGAACCCGTCGCGCACGCCGATCGCCGTGCGCAGGCCGCGCTCCACGAGGATGAGGTAGGCCAGCAGGATGCCGATGAGGCCCGTCAGGCCGAGCTCCTCGCCCAGGGAGGCGTAGATGAAGTCGGAGAACGAGTAGGGCACCGTGCGTGGGTAGCCGGCGCCCCAGCCGGTACCGAAGAGCCCGCCGTTGCCGAGGGAGAACAGGCCGCCGACGAGCTGACCGGAGCCACCGGGGTTGCGGCCGAAGATCTCGGGGTCGAACGGGTGCAGCCACACGTCGACGCGCGCCTGGACGTGGCCGAAGGTGGTCGCCGCGAGCACTGCTCCGGCGGCGAAGAGCAGGAGGCCGATGACGACCCAGCTCACGCGCTCGGTCGCGATGTAGAGCATGGCGACGAACAGGCCGAAGAACAGCAGCGACGTGCCCAGGTCGCGCTCGAACACGAGGATCGCGAGCGAGACGAGCCAGACGATGATGATCGGCCCGAGGTCGCGCAGTCGCGGGAGCTGGAGGCCGAGCACCTTCGGGCCGGCGAGCGCGAGCGTGTCGCGGTTGGTCACGAGGTAGCCGGCGAAGAAGATCGCGAACGCGATCTTCGCGAACTCGGCGGGCTGGAGCGAGAAGCCTGCGACGTTGATCCAGATCTGCGCGCCGTTGATGCGCGTGCCGAGACCCGGGACGAGCGGCAGCGCGACGAGGACGATGCCCGCGATCATCGCGGTGTACGTGTACCGCCGCAGCGTGCGGTGGTCGCGCAGGAACCAGATCACGGCGAACGCGCAGAGGATCCCGAGCGCCGTCCACTGGAGCTGGCGTGGCGCGAGGTCCTGCGTCCCCCCGGTGATCTGCGAGCCCAGGTCGAGCCGGAAGATCATCGCGAGGCCGATGCCGTTCAGGGCCACGGCGACCGGCAGGATCACGGGGTCCGCGAACGGGGCTCGCAGGCGGAGCAGGACGTGCGCGGCGCCGGCGAGCACGACCATGCCGATGCTGTACACGTAGAACCGACCGGGAAGCTCGCCCGTCAGCCGCAGGCCGACGAGCGCGTACGCCCCGATGCCCAGCGCGAGCGCGAGGACGAGCAGACCGAGCTCCGCGCCCCGGCCGGGACGCACGTCGGTGGTCTCCACCGTCGCCATCAGGCCCCCGTGCCCGCGCCGTCGGTCGTCGCCGGGGTCTCGGTCGGCGGGGCCTCGGTGGCCCCTTCGGTCGGTGCGTCGGTGGACGCCGGTTCGTCGGTCGTCGGACTCCCCGACTCGTCCGCGGCGTCGGCCACGAGCCGCTCCGCGCGCGCCCGCGCGTCGTCGAGCGACTGCGCGGGGATGGTCGTCTCGAGGCGGTCGACGACGTAGCCCGGCAGGTCCTCGACGCGCGTGCCCGTGAGCTCGACCGGCGTCGAGAGCGTGACGGGGCCTGCGCTCTCCGGGATGCCCCGGAACACCGCGACCTGGCCGTCGGCCACGCCGACGTAGTACTGCGTCTGCGTCCAGCGGTACCCCGCCCAGAGCGCGACGCCCAGGCCCGCGACGACGAGGAGGATCGCGACGACCGTCACCCAGCGCCGCGGGGCCCGGCCGGGCCGGACGTCGTCGTCCCCGTCCGCGTCGCCGGCCCCCTCCGGACCGGGCTCGGCATCGGTCTCGGCAGTCGCGGCGTCGCCGTCGCCGGCCGTTGCCGCGCTCGCGCTCGCCATGAGCGCGGCGGCCCTCGCCGCGGGCCCGTCGGCGGCGGACGTCGGTGCGTCGCGGTCGATCGCCGCGGACCCGACGACCTGCGCGCCCGTGCCGGGCGCGCCGCCGTCGGGCAGCGCGTCCACGTCCACGACGTCCGCCACGACGACCGTGACGTTGTCGGTGCTCCCCGCACGCAGCGCGAGCTGGAGAAGGCGGTCCGCGCACGCGTCGACGTCGGTCTCGTCCGTGAGCGCCTGGGCGATCGTCTCGGGGCTGACGAAGCCCGAGAGCCCGTCGGAGCACAGGAGCCAACGGTCCCCCGGCTTCGCCTCCCGCACCGACATGTCGGGCGTGAGGTCGATGTCGAAGTCGCCCAGCACGCGCATGACGACGTTGCGCTGCGGGTGGGTCTCCGCCTCGTCCGCCGAGATGCGGCCCGTGTCCACGAGGTGCTGGACGAACGTGTGGTCGGTCGTGACCTGGGCGAGCTCGCCGTCGCGCAGGAGGTACGCGCGAGAGTCGCCGAGGTGCGCCATCGCGAGCTTGTTGCCCGAGCGGAGGATCGCGGTGACGGTCGTGCCCATGCCGGCGAGCTCGGGGTCGGTGACGCTGCGCTCGACCAGGTCCTGGCGCGCGTGGTCGATCGAGCGCTCGAGCTCGGTGAGGGCGTCGTCCGGGCCGTGCGACTCGCCGTCGAGCGGCGCGAGCGCGGCGATCGCGATCGACGACGCGACGTCGCCCCCCGCGTGGCCGCCCATGCCGTCGGCGACGACGAGGAGGTGCGGGCCCGCGTAGCCGGAGTCCTGGTTGTTGGAGCGCACGAGCCCGACGTCGGAGCGCGCGGCGTAGCGCAGGGCGATGTTCACTGCGGGCTACCTCTGCAGCTCGACGACGGACTGACCGATCCGCACGCGCGTCCCCGGGCCCAGCGGCGTCAGCTGGCCGATGCGCTGGTCGTCGACGTAGGTGCCGTTGGTGGAGCCGAGGTCCTCGACGAACCAGCCACCGTGCTGCGGGAAGATGCGCGCGTGGCGCGACGAGGAGTAGTCGTCGTCGAGGACGAGCGTGCAGCTCGGCGCCCGCCCGATGAGGATCGACGACGTCGTGAGGGGGATCGTCGTGCCCGTCAGGGGACCGGCGGTGACGACGAGCCGCGAGGGACCCGCGGGCGCGGACGGGCGCGACGGCTCGGGGGCCGCTGCCGGCGTGGGGCCCGACGTCGGGCGGTCCACGGGCGCGCCCTTGCGGCCTCGACGCGGGGTGATCTTCGTGCCGTACAGGTCCCGCCGCAGCACCCCGATCGCGGAGAGGACGAACACCCAGAGCAGCACCAGGTAGCCCAGCCGCAGCAGGGTGAACGTGAGGTCGGTCATGCGGGCCGGATCACCACTCCTCGTTGTCTGACGCGCCGGTCCAGAACATGATGCGGGTCCGCCCGATCGTCAGGGAGTTGCCGTCCAGGAGCGTAGCGGCCGGGACCTGGTGGCCCTCCACGAAGAGACCGTTGGTCGAACCGAGGTCCGTCGCGATGACGCCCTCGGGCGTCACGCGGATCTCCAGGTGACGGCGCGAGACTCCGGGATCGTCGACGACGATGTCGGCCTCCGAGCCGCGGCCGATCACCGTGACCGGGCCGGTGAGCAGGTAGCGCTGGCCGTCGATGTCGACGAGCGGGTGCCGGGTGCTCGGGGACGCCGACGTCGCAGGGGCGACGTTGCCGCGCACGCTCGCCGAGCGGAGCTGGAAGCGTCCGACGTCGAGCGCGTCGTTCTGCTCGAAGCTCACGCTCACCGGACCCACGAAGGCGTAGTGCTGCGACGCCGCGTACTGCGTGACGTTCGACGCCAGCTCGTCGGCGAGCGTCTCCGCGCCCCAGCCCTCGACCTGGCCGAAGTCGTCCACCGACAGCTCGATGGTGAACTCGTTGGGGACGACCGTGCGCTCGCGGTCGACGACGGCGGCGCGGTCGTCCACCTCGCGTCGGAGCGCGCTCGCGAGCTCCACGGGCTTGACCTCGCTGCGACCGACCTTGGCGAACGCGTTGTTCACGACGCGCTCGACACCCTTCTCGAAGCGATCCAGGACTCCCATGCCACCTCCTCCCGTTCCTCGCTCGTGCACGACGCAGACCGCGTCGCAGCCTGCGTCCAGGCAGACTACCTAGATCGTATCGACCACGTCTGCGCGATCGGCCCGATTCGTCGCGCGATCTCCGGACGGATGTGGCGCGTTCGTGGCGGAGCGTGTGAACGTCGGGCACGCGCGGTGGCAGGCCGGCGTGATTCCGGGGGCGACCATGCACCGTGCTAGTCTTCTGCGGCACGCGCGAGTGGCGGAATGGCAGACGCGCTGGCTTCAGGTGCCAGTGTCCGAAAGGGCGTGGGGGTTCAAGTCCCCCCTCGCGCACGTGGCGAGGGTTTCGACTTCTGAGTCGGAAGACCTTCGGAGAGTCCCGGTCAGGTGATCCTGGCCGGGACTTTCTGCGTCCCAGGGTCAGGGCGGAGCGGTGGACTACGGCGGACGTCGGCGACGCGATCAGTGCACCGGGAGCCGTGGGTCGGGCGGGGTCCAGCCCATCGCGGCCTGCGAACCGCGCGTGATCGCGGAGGCTGGTGTCAGTCCCATCAGCCTGTTCCGCACGGTCTGCCGCCAGCCGCCGCCGAGGTGGGAGCCGAACCGTCCGGTCACGACCGAAGCCCTGGCGAGCGCCCGGCACCGCGGGCGCCGCTCGGCGTCGTACCCGGCGAGCGCGGGCGCGAGCCGTCCGCCCGCGGCGACCGGCGACCCGACCAGCAGCCCGACGCACAGCCCGTCCTCGAGCGCGGTCGCGGCACCCTGCCCCATCGTGGGCAGGGTGCCGTGCGCGGCGTCGCCGACCAGCACCACGCGGCCGGACGCGTACCGGGGCGCGCCGCCGGGCAGGTGGTGGACGTCATGCCGCAGCACGGCCTCTGGCGAGGTCGCGGCGAGGACGTCCTGCACCGGCGAGGCCCACCCCGCGAACCGCTCGCGCGCCGCGGCGAGCTCGTCGTGGAGGCGTGTGCGCTCCGGCATCGCGACGTACCCGTACCAGTAGGTCTCCGCGGCGGCGACGCGCAGGATGCCGAACTCGGCGTGCGGGCCCCAGTACTGCCGCAGCGCGACGTCGCCGTACGCGCCCGGCACGACTGCGCGCCAGCTCGAGAACCCGCTGTACACGGGCCGGACCGAGGGAAACAGCGCCGCCCGGACGGCACTTCGGATCCCGTCGGCGCCGACGACGAGCCCCGCCTCGCGGCCCGCGACCACGGCAGCCCGTCCTTCCGGGTCGCCGGGGTCGAGCGCCGTCACGGGGACCCCCGTGACGAGCTCGACACCGAGCTCCTCGGCCCGGCGACGCAGCGCATCGTGCACGCGGCGCCGGTGTACCCCGACCAGGCCGACGGACGCCCGCATCAGCGTGGTGTCGGGCAGGGCGAGGATCGGCCGCCCGTGCAGGTCCCACGTGCCGCCCGCCCACGTCGGGTACCCGAGCGCCGCGACGTCGTCGTCGTCGAACCCGAGCCCCCGGAACGCCGCGACGGCGTTGCGCGACATGGCGAACCCCGCCCCGACCTCGCCGAGCTCGCCCGACCGTTCGAGGACGGTGACCTCCCATCCTGTCCGGGCGAGCGAGACCGCGGAGGCCAGGCCGGCGATGCCGGCCCCGACGACGATCGCGGTACGAGTCATGGCAGTGCTCCTCGTGTCGTTCGACGGTCCCGACGGAGCCCGAGCGGGAGAGATACCACTACGAGCGTTGTAGAACCAATGTTGTCATACTGGCGCCATGCCGAGGACCAACCCGGGGCGCCGGACCGCTCTCGCCGACGCCGCCCTGTCGCTCCTCGCGACGGACGGCGTGCACGGGCTCACCCACCGCACGGCCGAGCGAGCGGCAGGACTCCCGGCTGGGACCGCGGCGAACTACTTCCGCAGCCGCGAGGAGCTGCTGGTCGCCGCCGCCGAGCGAGCCGTGGATCTCCACCTGACCGACATGAACCGGATCGACCGCACCCTCGACCTGACCGGCTCGCCGGACCCGCTGACGGAGCTCCTCGCCGCGTCGCTCGAGGACGCCGTCACGACGTCGCGCGATCGGTACCTCGCGATCTTCGAGCTCCAGCTCGAGGCGCGACGCCGCCCGGTGCTCGGTGCGGCGCTGTCACGGCTCGGGTCGGTCGCGACCGCGTTCACCGCCGACGAGCATGCCGCGCTCGGGCTCGCCGTCCCGCCCGACGCGATCCCCACGCTCGTCGCCCTCTACGGGGGAACGCTGTTCTCCCTCGTCAGCGCCCCCGGCGACGTCGACCGCGAGGCGGCCCGCCAGCTCGCCCGCGCGATCGTGCGCGGGGCACTGGAACCTACCCGGTCCGTCGAGCCGCCGGCGAAGCCCCACGACACTCCGTAGGAGCAACGCCAAGGGGTACGCGTCAGACGCACAGATGCGCGGCGGCGGGCGCGCGCGGCAGCCACACGTCAATTCCTGGCAAGGGCGAGTTCATCGAACTTCCATGAGGCGCACTACTTGCGCGCGGGAAACCGGTTCCCTACACTCGAGAAACCGGTTACTCAGATCTGTTCCTCATCTCGGAGCCCTGGGAAGCGTTCCAGGGCGGTCCGCCTGACGAAGTCGTCGGCGACGAGCGGAGGGCGCGTGACCCCGCGCTCCCTGCACCGACTGGGGGCGCCGCGTCGACCGACGCGGAGACGTGAGATCTCGGAGTGGACCGTGAGGTACCACCGCACTGCCCCGATTCGACGACGAAGGTGAGGCACGACGATGAGACGACCAGTCGCACGACGACTGCTCGCAGCAGGAGCCGCGACGGCCCTGGCCGCCACGATGGGTGTGACGGCCCTGACCACGACCGCGAGCGCGGCCGTGACCGGCAGCCCGACCGGCTACGCGACCCAGAACGGCGGGACGACCGGCGGCGCCGGCGGACAGACGGTCCGGGCCACGACAGGCACGCAGATCCACGCGGCCCTGTGCAACCGGGCCGCCGACGACACCCCGATCATCATCGAGGTCGAGGGCACCATCAACCACGGCAACACGGCCAAGGTCTCGGGCGAGAGCTGCAACACGGCAGCCGGCGTCATCGAGCTCAAGCAGATCAGCAACGTGACGATCGTCGGCGTCGGCAGCGGCGCGACATTCGACCAGCTGGGCATCCACATCCGTGAGGCCCGCAACATCATCATCCAGAACGTGACCGTCAAGAACGTCAAGAAGTCGGGCTCCCCGACGTCGAACGGCGGCGACGCGATCGGCATGGAGTCGGGCGTCAGCAACGTGTGGGTCGACCACGTGACGCTCGAGGCCTCGGGCGGCGAGTCCGAGGGCTACGACGGCCTGTTCGACATGAAGGGCGACACGAAGTACGTGACGCTCTCGTACAGCATCCTGCGCAACTCCGGGCGCGGTGGCCTCGTCGGCTCCGGCGACAGCGACCTGGGCAACGGCCCCGTGACGTACCACCACAACCTCTACGAGAACCTCGACTCCCGTGTCCCGCTGCTCCGCGGCGCGACGGCACACATCTACAACAACCACTACCGGGGCATCAAGGAGTCCGGCATCAACGCCCGCGCGGGCGGCAAGGCCAAGGTCGACAACAACTACTTCGAGGACTCGAAGGACGTCCTCGGCACCTTCTACACGGACCTCCCGGGTTCGTGGCAGGTGTCAGGCAACGTGTTCGACAACGTCACGTGGAGCCCCAAGGGCGGCGACATCAACCCGGCCGGGCCGAACCCGACGTCGACCACGACGATCTCCGTCCCCTACTCGTTCACCCTCGACGGCGCGAGCTGCGTCCCCAACCTCGTGAGCGCGACGGCGGGCGCGAACAAGGGCCTCAAGGTCTCCGACGGCTCGTGCACGCCGCAGACGCCGGACCCGGACCCGACCGACCCGACCGACCCGGACCCGACGGACCCGGACCCGACGGACCCTGACCCGACCGACCCGGACCCCACCGACCCGCCGGAGCCGACCGCCGAGACGATCTACGTCGCGCCGAACGGCAGCGCGAGCGCGGCCGGCACGCTGTCGGCGCCGACGACGCTCCCGGTCGCGATCGACCGCGTCGCCTCGGGCGGCGAGATCTTCCTGCGCGGCGGCACGTACAACCTGTCGTCGACCGTCACGATCGAGCCGGGCAACGACGGCACGTCGGGCAACCGCACGCTGCTGTCCGCCTACCCCGGTGAGAAGCCGGTGCTGAACTTCTCGGCGCAGGCCGAGGACCCCGCCAACCGCGGTCTCGCCATCGGCGGCGACTGGTGGCACGTCTACGGGATCGTGGTCGAGCACGCCGGTGACAACGGCATCCTCCTCGGCGGCAACAACAACGTCATCGAGCGCGTCGTGACCCGCCACAACAACGACACGGGGCTGCAGCTCTCCCGTCTCGTCGCCGGCGCGCCGGCGAGCGAGTGGCCGTCGAACAACCTCATCGTGTCGAGCGAGTCGCACGACAACGTGGACTCCGACGGCGAGGACGCGGACGGCTTCGCGGCCAAGCTCACCTCCGGCCCGGGCAACGTGTTCCGCAACACCGTGGCGCACCACAACATCGACGACGGCTGGGACCTGTACACGAAGACCGACACCGGTCCGATCGGTGCCGTGACCATCGAGAACTCGCTCGCCTTCGAGAACGGCACGCTGTCCAACGGCGGCCAGGCCGGGAACGGTGACCGCAACGGCTACAAGCTGGGCGGCGAGGGCATCAAGGTGAACCACGTCGTGCGCAACTCGTTCGCCGTGAACAACGGCAAGCACGGCTTCACCTACAACTCGAACCCGGGCTCGATCACCGTGAGCGGCAACGTGGCGGTCGGCAACGCGGAGCGCAACTTCAGCTTCGACGCGGGGACGCACCGCTTCAGCGGCAACGTGTCGTGCGACTCCGGCGCGAACGACAAGACGGTCGGCACGGACGCGGGCGGCAACTCGTTCTGGTCCGGTTCGAACAGCTCCGCGTGCGGGGCGTACGACGGCGAGCTCGGCTGGTCGTTCGCGGCCGACGGCTCGCTGCGGGTCGCCTTCGGCGGCGAGCCGACGAACCCGACGGACCCTGACCCGACCGACCCCGACCCGACGGACCCCGACCCGACCGACCCGCCGTCGGGCACGAACCTCAGCATCGGCGCGGGTGCGGACGGCTCGAGCAAGGCGAGCGGCACGAGCTATGGCGCCGTCGTCGACGGCGACACCGCCACCTACTGGTCGCCCGCCGGCTCGACCGGCACGGTCTCGGTCAAGTGGGGCACGGCGAAGACGGTCTCCTCGGTCGTCATCCGGACCGCGTCCGGCGGCGGCACGCTCGGCTCCTGGAGGCTCGTGAACAACGACACGGGCGCGGTCCTCAAGACCGGCTCGGGCGCGGGGACGGTGACCTTCCCCGCGACCTCGACCACGAAGGTCAACCTCGTGATCACGAGCGCGTCGGGCACGCCGCGCATCGCCGAGCTCGAGACCTACGCCGGGTAGCCCGACCCTCCTCACGGAGACCCGTGCACCACGTCGGGGCGGGGACCGCCGTCGGTCCCCGCCCCGGCCCACCGACGCCCCCCCCGCGCCCTCCCACGGTGGGGGCTTCGTGCGCCGGCGGGTGCCGCGTCGTCTACGCGAACGGGTCGGCCGTCAGCGTGTACTTCGTCTGCAGGTACTCGTGGATCCCCTCGGCGCCGCCCTCGCGGCCGAGGCCGGACATCTTCCAGCCGCCGAAGGGCGCGGCCGCGTCGGACACGACGCCGACGTTGAGCCCCATCATCCCCGTCTCGAGGCGCTCGATCATGCGCTGGCCGCGGGCGAGGTCGCGCGTGTAGACGTAGGAGACGAGCCCGTACTCCGTGTCGTTCGCGATGCGCACGGCCTCGTCCTCGTCGTCGAACGGGACGATGGCGAGCACGGGGCCGAAGATCTCCTCGCGCAGCACGGCGCTGCCGGGCCGGACGTCGCTGAGCACCGTCGCGGCGAAGAACGACCCCGGGCCCTCGATCGCCGATCCCCCGGTCCGGAGCGTGGCGCCGCGCTCGACGGCGTCGCGCACGAGGCGTCCCGCGGACGCGACGGCCCGGTCGTCGATGAGCGGGCCGATCCGCACGCCGTCCTCGGTCCCCCGCCCGGTCCGGAACTCCTGCACGCGCTCGGTGACGCGGCGCGCGAACTCGTCGGCGACCGCCCGGTGCACGACGAACCGGTTCGCCGCCGTGCACGCCTGCCCGATGTTGCGGAACTTCGCCGCGATCGCGCCCTCGACGGCCAGGTCGAGGTCGGCGTCGTCGAACACGACGAACGGCGCGTTCCCGCCGAGCTCCATCGACGTCCGCAGGACGCCTGTGGCCGCCTGCTCGAGGAGCTTCTGCCCGACCGGCGTCGACCCCGTGAAGGACAGCTTGCGCAGCCGGGGGTCGCGGATGATGGCCTCGGAGACCGGGCCGGTCTGCGTCGTCGTGACGACGTTGACGACGCCCGGGGGCAGGCCCGCGTCCTCGAGGATGCGGGCCAGGAAGAGCGTGGTGAGCGGCGTGAGCGCCGCGGGCTTGACGACGACGGTGCACCCGGCTGCCAGCGCGGGCGCGATCTTGCGCGTGGCCATGGCGAGGGGGAAGTTCCACGGCGTGATGAGGTAGCACGGCCCCACGGGGTGCTGCGTGACGATCATGCGGCCGGTGCCTGCCGGGTTGGCGCCGTAGCGGCCCTGGACGCGCGGCGCCTCCTCGGAGAACCAGCGCAGGAACTCGCCGCCGTACGCGACCTCGCCGCGCGCCTCCGCGAGCGGCTTGCCCATCTCGATCGTCATGAGGAGGGCGACGTCCTCTGCGCGCTCCTGCAGCAGGTCGAACGCGCGGCGCAGGATCTCGGCGCGCACGCGAGCGGGAGTGGCGGCCCACGCGGTTAACGCGTCGCAGGCCGCGTCGAGCGCGGCGACGCCGTCCGCCACCGACGCGCTCGCGACCTCCTTGACCCGTTCCCCGGTGGACGGGTCGTCGACGCCGAGCACGGCGCCGTCCTCGGCGGGGCGCCAGGTGCCGCCGACGAAGAGGCCGTCGGGAACGGCGGCGAGCAGCGCGGCCTCGCGGGTGTCGGTCATAGGACTCCTTCGTCCGGCGACGGGCAGGGAAAACAGCGAGCATACCGCGCGGTATGTCGCTGCCCGGGTTGACGACGTGCAGCGCAGACCGGGCGGACACGCCGCTGTACGTGGTGTGACCCTGTACCAGCGCATACGACACACACGTGTCTGGTTGTGAGAAGCAAGCCGTAGATCGACACAGGTGAGGGCGGACGCCGCCGCGTGCTCACGGCGCGGCGTCGAGACCCTCGAGCTCGGCGACGAGGGTGCTGTGCTCGGCGTCGTGCCGGATCGCCGCGCCGAGCCGCTTGGCCGCATGCTTGTACGCAGGGTCGTCGAGGACCTGCCGGACGGCGCCGGCGATGCGGTCGGCCGAGGCGCGGCGCGGCAGCGCGACCCCCGCCCCGCGCAGCGTGACGCGCACGGCGTTGTCCGGCTGGTCGCGTCCGTGCGGCAGGACGACGACGGGGCAGCCCGCGACGAAGGCCTTGAGCAGCGTGCCGTGCCCGCCGTGCGTCACGACGAGCGCGGCCTCGCGCATGACGGCGTGGTGCGGCGCGGACGCGACGACGGTGACGTTCGCCGTCCCCGGCACCTCGCCAGGCGCCAGGCCCTGACCGGTCGTCACGACCCCCCGCACGGGCAGCGCCGAGAGCGCGTCGACGATGCGGCGCAGCAGCGCAGCGTGGTCCTGGAACGTCGACGAGAGCGCGACGAGGACGAGCGGGTCGCCGCCCTCGGGCGCGGACCACGGGACGCCGTCGGCCCAGGACGGGTCGTCGAGCACGGGCCCGACGTAGCGCGCGTTGGCCGGGAGCGGGCCGGGCAGGTCGAACGCGGGGCTGGTCATGACGAGCTGGCGGCGCGCGGCGCTCATCTGCTCCCACGACCGGGCAAGCGGGGCCAGTCCCAGCTCTGCGCGCAGCGCGTTCAACCGCTTGCGCGTGCTCCGGTCGAACACGCGTGTCGACGTGGCGGTCATCGCCCGGTCCCGCAGCCGGCCGAGCGGGCCGTGCGAGGGCTTCAGTCCCGCGCCGAACGGCGTGCGTCCCGGGGCGGGGAGCACGTACACGTTGGGGATCAGCACGTCGAACGGGATGCCGCGCGACTGCGCGGCGATCATCGCGCCGAACGCGAAGACCGACGTGACGACGAGGTCGGGCCGCTCGTCGTCCACGGCGGCGAGCACGTCGCGTGCGAATGCGGGAGCCGGGCCGGCGATCATCAGGTCACCCATGTCCCGCGCCTGCGCGAGGAGGCTGCGAGCCTCCCAGTCCCGGAGCGGGTCGTGCGCCGGGTCGCGGTCCGGGCGGTTCGGCGCCGTGCGCCACGGGACGAGCGTCGCGCCGCTCGCGCGCACCTCGGGCGCCATCGAGTCCTCGGCCAGCACCCGCACGCGGTGCCCGCGCTCCACGAGCCGATGCACGGCCCCCACCTCGGGCGGGACCGTCCCGCCGCCGTCGGTCAGGGCGAAGAGATAGGTGCGAGGCATGACCGGACCCCCAGTCGTCCTGCCGCGTGCGCCGGTCGGCGCCACGGCGGCGTCGGGGGAACCACGCTATACCCGTGCGGCGACCAACCCTAGATCTGCTAGGGTCTATATCCCTAGCACCACTAGGCATAGGAGTGCCATGCGTATCGACAAGGACCTCGTGGCCGCGTCGGCCACCCCGCTCGTCCTCGGGATCCTCGCCGACGGCGAGTCCTACGGCTACGCGATCCTCAAGCGGGTCGACGAGCTCTCGGGCGGCCGGATGCAGTGGACCGACGGCATGCTCTACCCCCTCCTCCACCGGCTCGAGCGGCTCGGGTACGTCGAGGCGTCGTGGGGCACGTCCGACGTCGGGCGGCGGCGCAAGCACTACGCGATCACCGCGAGCGGCAAGGAGGCGCTCGTCGAGCGCCAGCAGCAGTGGAGCGTCGTCGCCGACGCGCTCAAGCAGGTGTGGCAGACCACGCAGGACGGGTTGCCCCAGTCGCCGCGCCTCGCCGAGGGGTGGGCCTGATGGCCCCCGGCACGACGGCGCCCGGGGCCGCGGGTGCGGCGGCCCCCCGTCCGCACGCCGAGCTCGAGGCCCAGATCGACCAGTGGCGCGGGTACGTCCGGCGTCGCGAGGCCATCGCCGAGGCCGACGTCGACGAGATGGAGGACCACCTCCGCGAGCGCGTCGAGGACCTGCGCGCGACCGGGCTCGACGACGAGGAGGCGTTCCTCGTCGCGGTCAAGCGCATGGGCAGCCTCGACGACGTCTCGCGCGAGTTCGCGCGCGAGCACTCCGACCGGCTGTGGAAGCAGCTCGTGCTCGTCCGTGAGGAGGAGGCCGGGCGCCGGCGCTCGTGGCGCGAGCTCGCGGTCGTGCTGGCGCTCGCGGTCGGTGCGGGCGTCGCGGTGAAGATCGCGGCCGAGACCCTCGACGAGGACACCCTGTACCTCAACGTCGGGCTGCTCGTCCTGCCGTTCCTCACCGCGTACCTCGCGTGGAAGCGACAGGTCACGGCGCGCGTCGTCGCGGCGCTCGTCGTGCCGTTCGTCGTCCTCGGGGTGGTGCTCAACGTCTACCCGTTCGAGCCCGCCGGCTCGACGCTCGTCCTCGCCGCGCTCAGTGCGCCGGTCACCCTGTGGGCCGTCGTCGGGCTCGCGTACGTCGGCGGGCGCTGGCGGTCCGACGGCCGGCGCATGGACTTCGCCCGGTTCACGGGCGAGCTGGCCGTCTACTTCACGCTCCTCGCCCTCGGCGGCGGCGTGCTCCTCGGGCTCACGGCCGGCGTCTTCTCGCTCGCCGACGTCGACCTCGAGCCCTACCTCGAGAACTGGATCCTGCCGTTCTGCGTCCCGGGCGCGCTCGTCGTCGCGGCGTGGCTGGTCGAGGCGAAGCAGAACGTCGTCGAGAACATCGCGCCCGTCCTGACGCGCGTGTTCACGCCGCTGACGCTCGTCATGCTGCTCGCGGTCTTCGTCGTCCTCGCGACGGCGGGGAACCTCGCCGCGGTGGACCGCGAGCTCCTCATCCTCATGGACGCGATCCTCGTCCTCGTCCTGTGCCTGCTGCTCTACTCGGTCTCCGCACGTGACCCGCTCGCCCCGCGCTCGTTCTTCGACGGCCTGCAGGTCGTGCTCGTGGTCGCGGCGCTCGCCGTCGACGCGTTCGCGCTCACCGCGATGCTCACGCGCATCGCCGAGTTCGGCGTCAGCCCGAACAAGGCCGCGGCCCTCGGGCTGAACCTGCTGCTGCTCGTGCACCTCGCCTGGTCCGCCTGGCTCGCGACCGGGTTCCTGAGGAGCCGACGGCCGTACGCCGACCTCGTACGGTGGCAGACCCGGTTCCTCCCGGTCTATGCGGTGTGGGCAGCCCTCGTCGCCGTCGTGTTCCCGCCGGTGTTCGGCTTCGCCTGAGCACACCGCGCTCTGCCGAACCCGGGGTTGCGTGCCGTTCGAGGCGCCGATCGGCACGCAACCCCGGGTTCGGCGTGCCTGGGAGGGCGGTCAGTTGATGGGGGCGCTCGACGCGCGCGTCACGACGCGGCAGGGCAGCTCCTCGATGCCCGGCCGGACGGTGCCGTCGATCGCGGCGAAGAGCCGCTGCGCAGCGACGCGACCGACGCGCTCGAGGTTCATGTCGACGCTGCTCAGCTGGGGGCGCGCGTTCGTCGAGAGCACCTCCCAGTTGTCGAACCCGATGACGGAGACGTCGACCGGGACGTCGCGACCGAGCTCGCGCAGCGCGTCGAGCACGCCGCGGGCGATCTGGTCGCTGCCGCAGAAGAACCCGTCGACGTCCGGGTGCTGCTCGACGACCATGCGCGCCGCGCCCCGCCCCCAGCCCTCGCTCCACGAGCCGAAGTAGGTCTGCCCACCGACGAGCTCGAGGCCCGCGGCGTCGAGCGCCGCGCGCGCGCCGGTCGCCCGGTCCTGCGCAGCCTTGTATCCGGGGTCGCCCGAGACGTGGGCGATCCGGCGCCGACCGCACGACAGCAGGTGCTCGACGGCGAGGCGGCCCGCCCCGACGTTGTCCGCGGTGATCGAGTGGTCGGCGGGGTCCTCGGACGGCGCGTACGCATAGACGACGGGGACGGGGATGTCCGGTCCCAGGGGAGGCCGCGGCTCGGTGCGGGACCCCACGACGATGAGGCCGTCGACGCGCCGGGACAGCAGCGCGCGCACGTGGTGCTGCTCGCGGATCGCGTCGCCGCGCGCGTCGCACAGGAACACCGAGACCCGGCCGGCGCCGAACGCGTCCTCGGCCCCCATGAGCACGGGGATGGAGAACCGGCCCTCGAGGTCGCTCGTGAGGAGCCCGACGGTCCCGCTGCGGCCCTTGAGCAGCCCGCGCGCGAGCGCGTTCGGCGCGAACGACAGCCGCTCGGCGGCCTCGAGCACGCGCAGACGCGTCTCGGCCTTCACCTGGTCACGGCCGTTGATCGCCTTCGAGGCGGTCGCGATGGAGACGCCGGCGAGGCGGGCCACGTCGGTGAGCGTCGCTGCTCGCGGTGCGCCGTTGCCCTGGTTCGTCATGAGGCCGTGCCCCCTCCTGGCATCCGGGCGCCCTCGCGCCCCTGCCGGTCCTACGTGATGGAACTGTAACCCGTCGGATCGCTTGACGGCCGCCCCGACCTGTCCTACATTCAGAAAACCTTTTCGGCTGCTTTCCGTCAAGCGCGTCTCGGGTCAACAGTGTCCCGTTGGGGCCGCGGAGAACCAAGAATAGCGGCCACGAAGGTGACACGGCCAGATCTCCTGGCCGGACTTCGACAGCCGGACCGAAAACGGTTCGGGACGTGCGGCACGGGTGCCGGACGCAGGCAGGGCTCGACGACGAGTGCTTAGGAGAAGCGAGATGACGAACCACCGCAGGACATCGGCGACGAGGGCCGTGGCCTCGACGCTCGTGATCGGGCTCACCGCCCTCGGGCTCGCCGCGTGCGGCGGCTCGAGCGACGGCGACGGCGGGGGCGGCGACGGCGCCGAGATCAGCAGCCCCGAGGGGGTCGACGACGGCAGCACGCTCACCCTCTGGACGCGCGCACCCCTCGAGAAGCAGGCGAAGCTCCTCGTGGACGCCTACAACGACAGCCACGAGAACACGGTCGAGCTGACCATCGTGCCGAACGACGACTACGTCGCGAAGGTCGGTGCCGCGGCAGGCAGCGACAGCCTTCCCGACCTGTTCGCGGCGGACATCGTGTACGTGCCGAACTGGGTCGAGCAGGGCCTCTTCCAGGACATCAGCGGGAACATCGAGCAGCTCGACTACGCCGACCAGATCAACCAGGGTCACCTCGAGGCCGGGACGTCCGCCGACGGCGCGGAGCACGTCCTGCCCTTCGTGCTCGACGTGTCCGTCATGTTCTACAACAAGGCGCTCTACGAGCAGGCCGGGCTCGACCCGGAGCAGGGTCCGACGTCGCTCGCCGAGTACGCGGAGCAGGCCAAGGCGGTCGACGCTCTCGGCGGCGGGGTGGACGGCACGTTCTTCGGCGGGAACTGCGGCGGCTGCCTCGTCTTCACCTGGTTCCCGATGGTCTGGGCCGCGGACGAGGACGTCATGAACGCCGAGGGCACCGAGTCGCTCCTCGCGAGCGACACCGCGAAGGACGTCTACTCGACCTTCAAGGACCTCGTCGACTCCGACGCGGTCGGCGCAGGCACGCGCGACGAGACCGGCGCGACGTGGGTCGCGCCGTTCCAGGAGGGCAAGGTCGGGGTCATGCCGTACCCGGCGACGCTCCTGTCGACCGCGGACGAGACGGTAGACGTCGGGGTCGCGCCGATCCCCGGTCCCGACGGCGGCGAGTCGACCTTCGTCGGTGGTGACGGCCTCGGCATCTCCAAGGACTCCGAGCAGTCCGACCAGGCGTGGAACTTCCTCCAGTGGATGATGTCGGAGGAGGCTCAGGTCGAGGTCCTCGCCCAGAACGGCGACGTCGTCTCGCGCGCCGACCTCACGGACAACGAGTACTCGTCCGCCGACCCGCGCGTGCAGATGATCAACGAGGTGGCCGCGAAGGGCCGCACGCCCGTCGCGCTCAACTTCCAGCAGGCGTTCAACGCGCCGAACAGCCCGTGGCTCACCCTCGTGCGCAACGCGGTCTTCGGCGACGGCTCGAGCATCGACGCCGACAACGACGAGATCACCGCGGTCCTCTCGCAGTAGCGCAGGTCCCCGCCGTCGTCGCCGGACCCCGGTCGAGGCGACGACGGCGGGCACCCGTCGGCCCGTGGGTCACCCACCGGCCGGCGCACCTCGTCCCCACCCCACTCCATGCCACCGGAGCACGTCATGTCAGTGCAGCTGCCGCTCTCGAGCGACCTCACCAGTGCGGGAACCCCGCCACCGTCCCGGCGTCGTCGCCGCCCAGGCCGCCGCCACGCCCTGAACGGCTGGGCCTACGCGGCTCCGACCGCGGTCTTCGTCCTCGTGTTCTTCGTCCTGCCCGTCCTCCTCGTCGGGCAGATGTCGGCCTCCGACTGGCCGCTGCTCTCGGGGAACCAGGGCGTGAACTTCCCCGAGAACTTCCAGGACGCGGTCGACAACCGGTTCTTCTGGGACTCGGTCGTCTTCACGCTGAAGTACACCGCCATCGCCACGGTCCTCCTCATCGGCCTCGGACTCGGCCTCGCGCTGCTGGTGCAGGAGTCGACCCACTGGAAGAGCTTCCTGCGCACCGCTGTCCTCGTGCCGAGCGCGCTGGGCCTCGCGTCCGCGTCGCTCCTCTTCTACGCGCTGTACTCCCCGCAGGTCGGCCCGATCTCCCCGTTCCTCGAGCGCCTCGGCCTCGTCGACGCGCCGGTCTCGTTCCTCGGCTCCCCGGACGGCGCGCTGTGGTCGACGGTGTTCCTCGTGGTCTGGCGCTTCGCCGGGTTCTACATGCTGCTGCTCATGGTGGGCCTGCAAGGGATCCCGCACGAGGTCTACGAGGCCGCGCGCATGGACGGTGCGAGCCGCTGGCAGACCTTCGCGCGCGTGACCCTGCCGCTCCTGCGCCCGTCGCTCGCGCTGTGCACGATCCTGTGCGTCACCGGCTCGCTGCTCGCGTTCGACCAGTTCTACATCCTCACGAAGGGCGGCCCGGACAACAGCACGATCACGGTCGTCCAGCTCATCTACAACATCGCCTTCCAGGGCCAGAACGACCTGGGCGTCGCCGCCGCGCTGTCGATCATCGTCCTCGGCGCCCTCGTCCTCATCAACGTCGCGCAGATCCGTGGGATGCGCGCCCCCGAGGAGAAGTGACATGACCCTCGCACCCAGCGCCCCGCCGTCGGGCACCCCCTCCGGCACGCCCTCGGGGACTCCATCCCGCACCGCCGCCGCGCACCCGCCGTCGCCCTCGCGCCGGCCCGCCGCCCCCCGGGCCCGCATCGCGGGCATCGCCACCCGGATGCCGTACTGGGTGTTCACCGGTGGGCTCGCCCTCGTCTTCCTCTTCCCGCTCGTGTGGGCCGGCGTCGCGTCGTTCTCGCCCCAGCCGGGCTCGAACCAGGTGGACGGCTGGGGGTTCGGCAACTACGTCACCCTCGCGAACTACCAGGCCGGCATCTTGCAGTACCTGGGCAACTCGGTGGTCGTGTCCGGGCTGACGGTGATCTTCACGCTCGCGGTGTCGACGCTCGGCGGCTACGCGTTCGCGCGGTTCCGCTTCCCCGGCCGCGACGTGCTGTTCCTCGTGACCCTCGCGATCCTCATGGTTCCGTACGCGACGCTGCTCATCCCGCTGTACGTCCTCCTCAACGCGATCGGGCTGCAGAACTCGCTCCTCGGCCTCTCGCTCGTGCTGACGATGTTCCAGCTCCCGTTCGCGACGTTCATGATGCGCATCTCGTTCGAGTCCGTGCCGCGCGAGCTGGACGAGGCGGCGCTCGTCGACGGCTGCTCGTCGTTCGGCGCCCTGCGCCGCGTGCTGCTCTCCGCGGTCAAGCCCGGGCTCATCACGGTCGGGCTCTTCGCGTTCCTCGCCGCGTGGAACGACTTCGTCGCTCCGCTGATCCTCATCGCCGACTCCGACCGGGCCCCGCTCCCCCTCGCGGTCGCGAACATGCGGCAGCAGGTCATGGGGATCGTCGACTACGGCGCGACCGAGGCGGGCGTCGTCGTGCTCGCCGTCCCGTGCGTCGTCCTCTTCCTCGTGCTCCAGCGCCACTACGTGCGCGGCTTCATGTCCGGGGCGCTGAAGGGATGACGACGCCCGCCGTCGCCCCCGAGCCCGCACCCCGCGCCCTCGCCGGCGCGGCCCCCCACGACCGAGGTGGCGCCGCCACCCCCGGAGGTACCCCCATGACCCTCACCCCGACCGCACCCGCGTCACCGGCCGACTCCGGCCGCGGGACGTCGAGCACGGGCGGTCGCCCGGTTGTCCCGTCGACCGGACGGCTCGTGCCGCTCGGGCTCGCCCAGGTGCGGATCACCGACGGGTTCTGGGCACGGCGTCAGGAGACGAACCGTGCGGCCACCCTCGCGCACATCGAGCACTGGCTGGAGCGCGAGGGCTGGCTCGCGAACTTCGACGCCGTCGCGCACGGCGGCTCCCCGCGGTCCCGGCGCGGCCGCGAGTTCTCGGACTCCGAGATCTACAAGCTCCTCGAGGCGATGGCGTGGGAGCTCGGGCGGCGGCCGGACGCCGACCTCGAGGCACGGTTCCACGCGATCGTGCGGCGCGTCGCGGACGCGCAGCAGCCGGACGGCTACGTCGGCACGATGTTCGGGCGCCCCGGGCAGGGCGCCCGCTACTCCGACCTGGAGTGGGGTCACGAGCTGTACTGCCAGGGGCACCTCATGCAGGCGGCCGTCGCGCGCGTCCGGACGGGTCACCCGGACGACCTGCTCGTCGCGGTCGCGCGCCGCTCGGCGGACCACGTGTGCGCGACGTTCGGCGAGGGGGCCAACCCCGGGGTGTGCGGGCACGCCGAGATCGAGGTCGCGCTCGCCGAGCTCGGCCGGGCGCTCGACGAGCCGCGCTACGTGCGCCAGGCGGCGCTCTTCGTCGAGCGTCGTGGTCGCGGGACGCTCGACGACATCGAGTGGGGGCGGTCGTACTACCAGGACGACGTCCCGGTGCGCGACGCGGACGTGTTCCGCGGGCACGCGGTGCGCGCCAACTACCTGGCCGCGGGTGCCGTCGACGTCGGCGTGGAGAACGGTGACGACGAGCTCGTCGCGGCGGTGGCCCGGCAGTGGGAGCGCACGACGGCGACCCGCACGTACATCACGGGTGGCCAGGGGTCGCACCACCAGGACGAGGCGTTCGGCGAGGACTTCGTCCTCCCGCCCGACCGCGCCTACTCCGAGACGTGCGCCGCGGTCGGCTCGACCATGGTCGCGTGGCGGCTGCTCCTGGCCCAGGGCGACGCGCGCTACGCCGACGCGATGGAGCGCGCGCTGTTCAACGTCGTCGCGACGTCGCCCGCGGACGACGGCCAGGCGTTCTACTACGCGAACACCCTGCACCAGCGCGTCCCGGGGGAGCCTGCCGCTCCCGACGCCGTGAGCCGCCGCGCGGAGTCCTCGCTGCGTGCCCCGTGGTTCGAGGTCTCGTGCTGCCCGCCGAACGTGGCGCGCACGTTCGCGAGCCTCGCCGCGTACGTCGCGACGGTCGACGAGGGCGGCGTCCAGATCCACCAGTACGCCCCGAGCGAGATCCGTGCCGCGCTGCCCGGCGGAGGCGCGGTCCACCTCGAGGTCGAGACCGCGTACCCGGACGACGGCCGCGTGCGCGTGCGGGTCGTCGAGGCGCCCGGCGAGCGGTGGGCGCTCACGCTGCGCGTGCCGCAGTGGTCGCCGACGGCGTCGCTCACCGTCGACGGGCGCGCGGCGCGGCACGTGCCGGCCGGGTCGGTGGCCGTGCCCGACCTCCGGGCGGGGAGCGTCGTGGAGCTCGAGCTCGACATGACGCCCCGCTTCCTGCGGCCGGACGACCGGATCGACGCCGTGCGCGGGTGCGTGGCGGTGCAGCGGGGCCCGGAGGTCCTGTGCCTCGAGTCGGTCGACCTGCCGGGAGGCGGTGACGTCGCGGACGTGCGCGTCGACGCGTCGGTGCCTCCCCGGGAGTCAGGTGGCCGGGTCGTGGTGCGCGTCGTCCCCGTCGCGCACGGCCGCCGTGCCTCGTGGCCGTACACCGCGGCGGACCGCGCCGGTGAGCGGGAGCTCGCCCCCGACGGGGTGGACGTCCCCCTCGTCGCCTACCACGACTGGGCCGGCCGGGGTCCGTCGACGATGCGCGTGTGGATCCCCGTCGCCTGATCGGCAGGGCCGCGGAGAAAAGGTACCCGAAAGCATTTCGGCTCCTGCGCCGCCGCGCGTCGCCCGACCCCGATACCGGGCACGTTCCCGAAAACCGCAGCACCCATCGCCGCACTTCAGAGGTGCTGTGCGCGTCCCACCTGCGGCGGCGCAGCCCGGCCAGACCGACGGACCGAAAACCATTGCGGGATTTCGGAGGTGATGCTTCACTACTGACGACCGGTGGGTGAGGGGCCGGCCCGGTGACGTCGAGGTCACCCGGGGTGCCCCACGACGGGTGGCGCCCGACCGTGCAGGTTCCCGATGGAGAGGACTTGGTGATGTCCGGAAGAACGTGGAGAAAGGTCGTCGTCTCGACGACCGCGAGCGCCCTGGCGCTCACCGGGGTGGCCCTGGTGCCGACGGCGGCGCAGGCCGACGTGCTGCCGGGCAACGAGAGCGACGTCGGTGTGTACACGAGCGGCGAGACCGACTCGCTCGACATCGGCGACCCGACGTACACGGGGGTCGACGCCGTCACGGCCGCGCTCGAGCCCGGCGTGCCGTGGACCGCCGGCTCGATGCACGGGTCGATCTTCGAGAAGGACCTCGCGGCCGGAGGGACCGACTTCTACCTCGACCGTGTGCTCGGGGTGAGCGGCACGCAGGGCAACGGCGTGCTCCAGACGCGCGGGCGCTCGCTGTACCTGCGGGGCGGCAGCAACTGGAACGTCATGGGGTTCGCGGGCACCGCGTACGCGGGCGGCCCGAACAACCTCGGCAACCTGTACACGGTGACCGTGCCGGGCCAGACGGTCACGGAGGTGGGGGCGCAGCGGTTCAACGCGCCGAGCCACGCGAAGGCGCGGTACACGGTCGGGACGACCGGCGTCACCGCCGACCTCCGGAAGCTCATCACGTACGACAACGTGGCGCTCACGACGATCACGTTCACGAACCCGGGTGCGGCCGACGCGTCGTTCACCGTGCGCGCGGCGTCCCCGCTCGCGACGACGTCCACCGACGCCTCCGACGAGCTCACCGGCACCCGCACGCTGACGAGCGGCGCCAACAACGGCCTCGTCGACACCCCGTGGTCCACGGTCACCGTGGGACTCAAGGCGGAGGGCTTCGAGCGCTCCGGGACGAACCTCGACCGCGCGGTCACGGTGCCCGCGGGCGGCTCGGTCGAGCTCTCGGTGGTCGGCGTCCTCGGCTCGGCCGCGCTGCCGCAGTCGTTCGAGCAGTTCCGCGAGTACGCGGCGCTCGACCCGGCCGAGGCGTTCCGCGACGGCGTCACGGCGTTCAACCGCCAGTGGGCCCAGGACATCCCCTACGTCGACGTGCCGAACGACGCCGTCGAGAAGGCGATCGTCTACCGGTGGTGGGGCGAGCGCTACAACAGCCTCGACACGAACGAGCCGGGCTACGTGTACCAGTACCCGACGACGATCGAGGGAGTGAACCTCTACCAGAACTCGGTCGCGCTCACGCAGCCGATGCACCTGCAGGACACGAAGTGGATCCGCAACCCCTACCTGGGCTACGGCCAGATCCTCAACATCGGTGAGCTGTCCGGGTCGTCGGCGTTCCTCGACAGCCCCGGGCACACGAGCTGGAACAACCACTACTCGCAGTACCTCGGTACCGCGGGCCTCGAGGCGTACAACGTGCACGGCGGCGGTCCGGCGGTCGCCGAGCGCTTCGCGACGTACTTCGAGGGCGACGGCAAGGGCCAGCTCGAGCACTACGACGGCAACGACGACGGCCTCATCGCCTACGACACCAACTACATGCCCGGCAACGACTCGGACGCCATCTCGTTCGGGTTCCCCAAGGTGAACGCCGGGGCGCCGGGCGCGCGCACGATCGAGCGGCCGGAGTCGGCGTACGTCTGGGGAGACTTCGACGCGGCCGCGCAGCTGTACGAGATGGCCGGGGCCGACGATGGCAAGGTCGCCGAGATGCAGTCGCAGGCGGACGAGATCCGCACGGCGATCCTCGACCGCCTCTGGAGCGACTCCGCCCGCATGTTCCTCGCGGGCACGTCGCACGGAGCGTCGTCCGCCCCCACGTCGAACAACGGTGCGGCGAACCCGCTCCCGGAGACCGAGCGCGACCTGATCCCGGCGCGCGAGTCCAACCTCTACGACGTCTACGCCCAGGACCTCATCCCGGTCGAGGACGCCGAGCAGTACGTCGACGGGTTCCGCTTCCTGCGGTACGGGGACAACTTCCCGATCTTCCCGTTCTACACGGCGAACCAGTACGACAAGACGAAGTACAACATCGGTGGTTCGAACAACTTCTCCAACATCAACTTCACGGTGCAGTACCGGGCCGTGCGCTCCGCGCTGCGGCACTACGACCCGGAGCAGAAGTACGTCACCCCCGAGTACGCCGCGCGGCTGCTCGACTGGATGGCGTGGAGCGTCTACCCGAACGGCGACCTGCGCGCACCGAACCAGGCCGAGTACTACTCGAACTGGAACCCGGCGACGCAGACGTACAACCGCAACAACCCGAACCACGTGATGCTCGGCAACATGAACTACATCTACGTCGAGGACATGGGCGGCATCCAGCCGCGGTCCGACGACAAGATCGAGCTCTGGCCGATCGACCTCGGGTACGACCACTTCATGGTCAACAACCTGCGGTACCACGGCAAGGACGTCACGATCGTCTGGGACGCGGACGGCTCGCACTACGGCCTCGGCGAGGGCTACTCGCTCTTCGTCGACGGCGAGCGCAAGGTCGCCGCCGACGGTCTCGGCCGGTTCGTCTACGACCCCGCCGCCAACGAGGTCGTGGAGTCCGACGAAGGTCTCGTCGTGACGGTCGTCGACGACGCGGGTGCCGACGTGCCGAGCGCGGTCGACACCCCGATCGACGACGAGCGCGTCGTCTCCTACCTGAAGACCGCGGGCATCGACCTCACCGAGGACGCGGGCAACCTCGCGCGCGGGGCCGCGCTGTCGTCGTCGGCCACCCAGGAGGGCGCACGCCCGACGCCGTGGCGCCAGTTCCACACCCCGGGCTGGAGCACGGGCTCGATGAACTACACCCCGGGCGCGATCGCGGAGACCGAGCGTCCCGTGTCGCTCGACGCGGTGACCGACGGCACGACGGTCAACGAGCCCTACTGGGGCAACTACGGGACCGAGGGCGACACGGGCTACGTGGAGCTCGACCTCGGCGAGCCGACGTCGTTCGACAACGTCAAGGTGTGGTTCGTCAGCGACCGGCAGGCCGGCGGCTACCGCGAGCCGCTGCGGTATTCGGTCCAGGTACCGGACGGCTCCGGCGGCTGGACCACCGTGCCGGACGCGTTCAAGGCCCCGAAGATCCCCGGGCCGAAGTTCAACGAGGCGCTCTTCGAGACGGTGACCACGGACAAGGTCCGGGTCGCGTTCACGAACGCCCCGTCGTACTGGACGGCGATCTCGGAGATCCAGGTCTTCGACTCGGGCCGTGAGGTCCCCGAGGTGGTCAACGACGCGCCGACGGTCGGCGTGAACGTCGACCGCTCGAAGGACGGCAACCTGTCGACGACGCTCGTCGGCACCGTGAGCGACGACGGCATCCCCGAGGACGGGACGCTCGCCTACGGGTGGTCGACCGTCGCGGCGCCCGACGGCGCGGGCGTGATCTTCGGCGACGCGGACGCGCTCACCACGACCGTGACCGGCACGGCCGCCGGGGTCTACACCTTCCGTCTCACCGCCTCGGACGGGGAGCTCACGACCGAGCGCGACGTCGAGGTCGAGCTGGCCGAGAAGGCCACGTCGGCCGAGTTCGGTGCGCTCGCGACGATCACGACGAGCGGGTCGGCGTCGTGGGAGAACCCGCTGCGTGTCAACGAGTCCTCCACGCCCGCGAGCTCCAACCCGGGGGCAGGCAACGGCTGGGGCACGTGGGGCCAGCCCGCGAACGGCACGAGCGCGCAGAACGCCGCGTGGATCCGGTACTCGTGGGAGTCGCCCGTGCTCGTCGCGTCGACGGACCTCTACTGGTACGACGACAACGGCGGCACCCGCATGCCGCGCGCGGACACGTACGTGGTCGAGTCCTCGCAGAACGGCACCGACTGGACGCCCGTCACGCTCACCGGCGGCTCGACGTACGCGGGCGCGCTCCAGCGCGACACGTACAACCACCTCGAGTTCGAGGCGGTCGAGGCGCAGCACCTGCGCGTCCGCATCACGGGCGTGCAGGGCAGCGGCGCCGGGACCGGCGTGCTGCGGTGGCGCGTCAACGGGGACACGGTCGACACCGTCGCGAGCCCCGTCGTCATGCGGACCGTGACGGGCGAGGTGCCGACGCTCCCGGCGTCGCTGGACGTCGTCTACTCGAGCGGTCGTCGGGGCACCGTCGACTTCACGTGGCAGCCGATCACGCCGGCCATGGTGGCGGAGACGAACGTCGAGCCGTTCACGGTCTACGGGACCAACACCACGTACGGCCTGATCGCCGAGGCGCAGGTCTACGTGCGGCCCGAGAGCTCGACCGGCGGCATCTCGATCCAGGGCGCCGAGCAGTTCGAGCAGAGCGTCGACGTCGGCGAGCAGCCGTGGCTGCCCACGAAGGTCGCCGTCTCGTACAACGACGGGTCGCGCGACAACCAGGCGATCGGGGTCGAGTGGGACTACGACGCGTCGGTCGTCGAGACGCCGGGCGTCTACGTGATCCAGGGCGACCTGGTCCTGCCCGACTACGTGAGCACGGCGGGCACGACCACGACGACGCTCACGCTCACGGTCGGCGACGGCGTCCCGACCGGCCCGGCCGTGTCCGTCACCGCGCAGACGCGGTGCCTCGCGGGCAAGGTCTACGTCGCGGTCCGGGCCACGAACGACGACGACGTCCCGGTCGACGTGGTCCTCACCACCCCCTACGGGACGAAGGAGCTCGCGGACGTGGCGCCCGGGAAGAACGCGTACCAGTCGTTCGCCGTACGGGCGACGTCGGTCGCGGCCGGCGAGGTGACCGTCACGGCGAGCGACCCGGACGGTGCCACGACCACCGTCACGGAGGGCTTCGACGCCGCGTCCTGCGGCTGAGCCCCCACCCCGCCGACGGCGGTGACGTGTCCGACCCCGGGCCCCGGCCCGGGACGTCACCGCCGTCGGCACGACCCCCTTTTCTCGCGCGAGCCGACGAGGTGTCTCGCGCCGACCGTCAGGAGCAGGTCATGACAGCCCACCGCAGCACGCGGCGGTCGGTGCGGGGCGCGTCGCGCGCTCTCTCCGCCCCGCTCGCAGCAGTGCTCGCCCTCGGCACCGTCGCGGTGTCGGCGGGGCCGGCGTCCGCCGCGGACCCGTACACGTTCACGAGCACCGAGAACCCGATCCTCGCCGACGGCAGCTACTACTCGGCCGACCCGGCGCCGCTCGTCGTCCCGTCAGGGGCGCCCGGCAACGAGACCGGTGCGGACCAGCTCTACGTCTACACCGGCCACGACGAGGCGGGCCCGACGACGAACGACTTCATCATGAACGAGTGGGGCGCGTTCGTGACGAGCGACGTGGACGCGGGCGAGTGGACCCACCACCCGTCGCTCATGCGGCCCGAGCAGGTCTTCGACTGGGCGACGCCGGGACGCGCGTACGCGGGGCAGGTCGTGGCCGGGGTCGACGGGCGCTACTACTGGTACGTCCCCGTCCACGAGGCGTCGAGCCCGGCGTCGGACAAGTTCGGCATCGGCGTCGCCGTGTCCGACTCGCCGACCGGCCCCTGGACGGACCACGTCGGGGCCCCGATCATCTCCCAGCGCGTCCCGACGACGAACACGATCCACAACATCGACCCGACGGTCCTCGTCGACGGAGAGGGCGGGGACGCCCGCGTCTACGTGTGGTGGGGCAGCTTCGGCAACCTGCGCATGCTCGAGCTCGGGCAGGACATGAAGACGCCTGTCGGCAGCGTCCGCACGGTCACGGGCCTCACCGGCTTCTTCGAGGCCGCGTGGGCGTTCGAGCGCAACGGCACGTACTACCTCGCGTACGCGGGGAACAATGCCGGCCCGACCTCGCAGTGCACCCCGGCGAACTACCACGCGTGCATCGCGTACGGGACCGCGACCTCCCCCGAGGGGCCCTGGACGTACCGCGGCACGGTGCTCGCGCCCGTGTCGTCGACCACGAGCCACCCCGGGATCCTCGAGTTCGACGGCGAATGGTGGATCGCGTACCACACGGCCGACGCCGAGGGCGGCAACCACTTCCGGCGCTCGGTGGCGATCGACCGGGTGGAGTGGGACGACACGCAGTCCCCGCCGCGCATGGAGCGCGTCGTCACCACCCCCGCGAAGGTCGCGGACACGACGCCGCGCGCGAACGTCGCGCACGAGGCGACGGTCACGGTCTCCAACGAGCCCGTCCCGACCCAGTACTGGAAGAAGGCGCTCAACGACGAGATCGTGCGGCCCAACCCGCTGCCCCCGGACATGTGGGGCACGTGGACGGGCAACAACCCGCCGCAGCAGTGGGTCCAGTACACGTGGGACCAGCCGATGCGCCTCGCGGGCTCGCAGGTCGAGTTCTGGAACGACCAGCCCCAGGGCACGGGTGTCGGCGTCGCCGCCCCCGCGTCGTGGCGCATCCAGTACTGGGACGCGTCCGACGGCGGCTCCTGGGTCGACGTGCCGAACCCCAGCGCCTACGGCACGGGCACGAGCGGCTTCCAGGACACGACGTTCGACCCCGTCACGACCACCCAGGTGCGGGCGGTCTTCGACGCGTCCACCAACGGCAGCACCTACTCGGCCGTCGCGGTCGAGGAGTGGAAGGTCCTCGCGGCCCAGCCCGACGCCGTCGTGCCGCCCGCGGTGACCGTCGAGGTGGGCGAGACCGACCTGCCCGGCACGGTCGGCGTCACCTACCCCGGCGGCGAGACCCTCCAGGTCCCCGCGACCTGGGACGAGGTCACCGCCGACGACGTCGCCGCACCCGGGACGTTCACCGTCGAGGGGTCCGTGCTCGGGTACGCCGGAGGGCGCGTGAGCGCGGACGTCACCGTGATCCCCGCCGAGGCCGCCGCGGGCGACGAGACGGCGCCGGAGCTGACGCTCACCGCGCTCGGCAGCGCGGGCAGCGCCGGCTGGTTCCGGTCCGACGTGCGCGTGCGCGTCGACGGGACGGACGACTCGGGCGGCCGCGTCGTCCTGGCGGCACGGGTGGACGACGGCGCACCCGTCGCGACGGGGCACGTCCGCACGACCGAGGTCCCCGTCACCGGGGACGGCGAGCACCGCGTCGTCGCGACGGCGACCGACCGGGCGGGCAACGTCTCCGAGGAGGTGGCGCTCGACGTCCGGATCGACCGCGTCGCACCGGTCAGCACCGGCGTGCTCGACGAGGCGGCCCGGACCGTGACGGTCACCGCGACCGACGCCACGTCCGGCGTGGCGCGCGTCGAGTACGCGATCGGCACCGGCGCGTGGCAGGAGTACGACGGTCCCGTCGCCGCGCCGGACGCGAGCCAGCACCGCGTGTCGTTCCGTGCGGTCGACGCGGCGGGCAACGCCGGGACGCCCCAGGTCGTGACGATCCCCGCGGACATCTCGGGCCCGCTCACGGGCAACGTGGCACCCATCGCCACCGTGACCGCGTCGTACACCGCGGGCTGGAACAGCGTCGGGGCGCTCCACGACGGCGCGGACCCGGCGAACCCGAGCCAGGCGCAGATCTGGGGGACGTGGTCGGGCACGCGCCCGGCGACGCAGTGGGCACGGTACGACTGGTCGCGCCCGATCCGCCTCACGGGCGCCGAGCTCAAGTTCTGGCGCGACTCCGCGCCGGGCAGCGGCGACGGCGTCAACGCGCCGGACTCGTGGCTCCTCGAGTACTGGGACGACGCCGCGCAGGACTGGTCGCCCGTCGCGAACCCGTCGGCGTACGGCACGAGCACCACGGCGTTCAACACGGTGACGTTCGACCCGGTCACGACGTCCCGCCTCCGCGCGACGTTCCAGGCGAACGGCAACGGGACCACGTACTCCGCGGTCGCCGTCACCGAGTGGCGCGCGTTCGCCGACGACCCCGGGACGGTCGACCCCGACCCCGAGCTGCCCCTCACGGCCACCGCCCAGGCGCGGTGCCTCGCGGGCACGGCGTACGTCGCCGTCCGGGCGACGAACGACGCCGAGGTCCCGGCCGACGTCGTGCTCTCCACGCCGTTCGGCGAGCGGTCTTTCACCGGCGTCGCACCGGGCAAGAACGCGTACCAGTCGTTCTCGGTGCGCCAGACGTCCCTCGCGGCCGGCTCGGTGACCGTGACGGGATCGGCCACGGTCGACGGCGAGGAGGTGTCCGCCGACCTCACGGTCCCGTACGACGCGATCGACTGCGACTGAAGTCCGCTCGACGACGAGTGAAGGAGAGATCCGCATGACCCTGCACGACTCGAGGTACTCCCGGAGGTCCGTCCTCCGGCTCGGTGCGCTCGCGGCGGGTGCGACGGCGGGAGCCGTCGCGCTCGCGGGCGGCGCCCAGGCCGCCCCGCCCCTGCCCCGCGCGGTCGTCCCTGCCGCGCCTCCCGTGAGCCGTGGGTTCCTCAAGACCCTCGACCGGTCGATCACGCTCGACGGGTGGACCGCCGAGCCGTTCTCGATGTCGGACGTGACCCTCGCCCCGAGCGTCGCGACGCGGTCCCAGGACCAGATCCTGCACCTCGCCCGCGTCTACCCGGTCGACCGGGTCCTCGCGGTGTTCCGCCGCAACGCGGGCCTGGACACGAGGGGCGCGAACGCGCCCGGTGGCTGGGAGGGCTTCGGCCACGCCAATGAGCAGCCGTGGGGGCCGGACGACTACCCGGGCCGCGCGAACACCCAGACGGCCAACCTCCTGCGCGGCCACTACGGCGGTCACTTCCTGTCTATGCTGTCGCTCGCCTACGCGAGCACGGGCGAGACCGTGTTCCAGGACAAGGTGAACCAGGTGGTCGAGGGGCTGGGCGAGGTCCAGACGGCGCTCGCGGCCATGGGGCGGTTCAGCCACCCGGGCTTCCTCGCCGCGTACGGCGAGTGGCAGTTCAGCCAGCTCGAGAAGTACGCCCCGTACGGCGAGATCTGGGCGCCGTACTACACGTGCCACAAGATCATGGCGGGGCTCCTCGAGGCGTACCGCCTCGCGGGCAGCGACCAGGCCCTGGAGATCGCGACCTCCATGGCGGCGTGGGTGCACAGCCGCCTGTCGGTGCTGCCGCAGGCGCAGCTCGACCGCATGTGGGGCATCTACATCGCGGGCGAGTACGGCGGCATGAACGAGGTGCTGGCCGACATCGCGTCGATCACGGGAGACGACACCTACGTCGCCACCGCGAAGCTGTTCGACCTCAACACGCTCGTCGACGCGAGCGCCGCCGGCACGGACACGCTCAACGGCAAGCACGCCAACCAGCACATCCCGCAGTTCCCGGGGTACCTCAAGGTGCACGACCTCACGGGCGACGAGCGCTACCTGCGGGCGGTCGAGGGCTTCTGGGGCATGGTCGTGCCCGGGCGCACGTACGCGCACGGCGGGCACGGCGAGGGCGAGCTCTTCGGCCCGCCGAACACCGTCGCCGGAGACATCGGCGCGCGCAACGCCGAGACGTGCGGCACGTACAACATGCTCAAGCTGAGCCGCCTGCTGTTCTTCCACACCCTCGACCCGAAGTACATGGAGTACTACGAGCGCGGCGTGCTCAACCACGTCGTCGGGTCGAAGAAGAACACGCAGTCCGACACGTCGCCCGACGTCACGTACATGTATGGCGTCAACCCGGGCACGCGACGCGAGTACGGCAACACGGGGACCTGCTGCGGCGGCACGGGCCTCGAGAACCACGTGAAGTACCGCGACTCGGTGTACTTCCGGGCGGTCGACGGCTCCGCGCTGTACGTGAACCTCTACCTCGCCTCCACGCTGACCTGGGAGGAGAAGGGCTTCGAGGTGGTCCAGGAGACGCAGTACCCGAAGGTCGGCTCGAGCCGGCTCACGGTGAACGGCTCGGGACAGCTCGACCTGCGCCTGCGCGTGCCCGGGTGGGTGCGCAAGGGCTTCACGGTCCGCGTCAACGGGGTGGAGCAGGAGCTCGACGCGGTGCCGGGGACCTACGTGAGCGTGTCCCGGCAGTGGCTCCCGGGCGACGTCGTCGAGATCGACATGCCGCTGAGCATCCGCGCGGTGCCGACGCTCGACAACCCCGCGGTGCAGAGCATCGAGAACGGCCCGACGGTCCTGCTCGCGCGCAGCGCGTCGCGCGAGTACCTCCAGCTCTCGCTCTACGCCCACCTGGGTCTCGACGGCACGCTCGACGGCGCCTTCACCGACCTCGGCGACGGGTACTACCGGCTCGGCGACCTCACGTTCGAGCCCGCGTGGTCGGGCGACGACACGCAGTACCACATGTACGTCGAGCGGTCCGAGCCGCGCGTCGTCTTCGGGGGCCGCGACAGCGGTGTGGCCAACGCGGTGCGGCCGAACGGCACGTCGTTCCTCGACGTCGTCTGGGGCGACGGCGGCTTCGCCGACCGGACCGCCTTCCTCACGAAGGTCCAGCGCACGGTCGAGCAGTTCACCGCGGAGGGGCTCCTCAGCCGCCGCGACGGTCAGAGGGTCCTGGTCACCGCAGGGAAGGCGAGGTTGGCATGAGCATGCGCGACGACTCATCACGGGGGGACGGCGCGACGGTGCTGATCCCGCTCGGAGGGCATCCGGGGGATGCCGGGCGGGCACCCGGGGCGCGACGGCGCGTGGTCGCCACCGCCGCGGCGCTCGCCCTGGCCCTCACGGGCGCGGGGGTCGGCGCGTGGGCCGCCACCGGGGGCACGGGCGCCGACCCGCTGGTCGCCGCGGCGGACGAGGCGCCGTCGAACGTCGCGCTCCTCGGCACGCCCGAGGCGAGCTACACCGCGTCGTGGAACAAGGTCGAGGCCGTCAACGACGGCGCGGGCGTGAGCACCGGCGGCGCCCACGACGCCACGTGGGCGACGTGGAGCGGCGACCGCCCCGCGACGCAGTGGCTCGAGTACGCGTGGCCCGCGCCCGTGACCGTGGACCGCTCGGTGGTCCGGTTCTGGTCGGACGGCACGGACGCGAACGGCGACAACGTGCGCGTCCCGGCGTCCTGGACGCTCCAGTACTGGGACGACGACGCGGGCACCTTCGTCGACGTGCCGAACCCGAGCGGGTTCCCGGTCGAGCGGCTCGAGCCCAACGAGACGACGTTCGACGCGGTCACGACGACGCGGCTGCGCGCGACCTTCCACGCTCTGCGGGGAACGACGGCGACCACGTACTCCGCCGTCGGCGTCTCCGAGTGGGAGGTCTGGGGCACGGGCGGGGTCGAGGAGCCCGACCCCGTCGACCCCAACGGCCCGATCGACTACTCGCCCGTCCACATCCCGACGGACGTCGGCGTCCTGCCCGACCTGCCGGCCGAGATCGACGCGATCTTCACCGACGGGCGCGTGGAGACGGTCGAGGTCGACTGGGAGGACGTCACGGCCGAGGACGTGGCCGCCCCTGGCGCGTTCGACGTGACCGGAGCGTCGACCGAGCTCGTCGAGCCCGTGTCCGGGACCGTGCACGTGCGCGCGGGCGACCCGGGCGACATCACGGCGGTCGACGGCGTGAGCGTCGTGACGCTCGCGGGCACCGCCCCGGTGCTCCCCGCGACCGTGACGGCCGAGTACGCGGACGCCTCGAAGGACAGCCGCATCTCCGTGACCTGGGAGGACGTCCAGCCGGCCGACTACGCCGAGCCCGACGGCCTGTTCTTCGTCGAGGGCGACGTCGACGGGACGGACGTCCCGGCCGAGGCCGTGGTGTTCGTCGTCGCACCCGACACGGGCGAGGACACGATCGCTCCCACGGTGGCCGTCACGGCGCAGCCCGGCCCGGCGACGTCGGGCTGGCACGTGGAGCACCCGACCGTGACGGTCGTCGCGACGGACAACCGCGACGCGTCGCCGACGGTCGAGGTCTCGGTCGACGGCGGCGAGTGGGCCGCGTACGACGGCCCGTTCCCGCTCGACGAGGGCGAGCACACCGTCGCGGCGCGGGCGACCGACGCCGCGGGCAACGTGGGCGAGGGATCGCGCGCGCTGCGCGTCGACACGGTCGCCCCGGTCACGACGGCCACCGTGCGCGACCTCGGCACGAGCGTGGAGATCACGCTCGGCGCGACCGACGCGGGCTCCGGCGTCGACAAGATCCAGTGGGAGGGCCCCGGCACGTTCTGGGGAACCTACACCGAGCCCTTCACGCGCGCGCTCACGGAGGAGGAGCAGGTCATCGAGTTCGCCGCGACCGACGCGGCGGGCAACGAGGAGGTCCGCGGGCAGGTCGTCCTGCCGCCGCTCGGCGCCGAGCCGACGCTCGACGTGGTGGTCGAGGCCGTGCCGCGGTGCCTGGCCGGGAAGGCGTACGTCGCGGTGCGTGCGACGAACGGTGAGGACGTGCCGCTCGCGCTCACGGTCTCGACGCCGTTCGGGGAGAAGGTGTTCGCCGAGGTGGCGCCGGGCAAGAACGCGTACCAGTCGTTCGCGTCGCGGTCGGTGTCGGTCGAGGCGGGCGACGTGCAGGTCACGGCGACGGGCGCCGTCGGGGGCGACGACGTGACGGCGACGTTCGACGCGTCGTACGACGCGCTCGACTGCGGCTGAGCCAACGCCGGGACGCGACGGCGGAACCCTTCACCAGGGACCACCGCCGTCGCGGCCCGGCGCTCGTCCTGCCCGACGGCAGGACGTCATGACGACGTGCCCGCGACAGCCCGCTGCCGCGACGACGAAAGGCAGGACACCCGTGCAACCGCATCTCCCCGTCCCGCGAGGGGCGACCACCCGGACGACCGACGACTCGTCCACGGGCCCCGGCGCGCCTCGCCACCCGGCGCGCCGACGGACCGTCGCGTGCGTCGTGGCGTCCGCCGTCGTGCTCGGCGGTGTCACGCTCGTCCCCGGCGCGACCGCGGCGCCGAACGCCGACGTCGGCCTGCCGGTCTTCTCCGGCGACGAGCATCCCGTCCCCGACCTGCGCACCGGCTTCCACGCCCAGGGCCAGCTCGCGGCCGTCTTCGAGGCCGATGTCGCCGCGGGCGCCGGGAGCGACACGGACCACGACTTCTGGGTCGACCGGATGCTCGCGCGCACCGGCACGCAGCCGGGCGGGTCGAACGGGGACGGCAACCAGTGGCTGTTCAGCCGCGGGCGCGCCGTCTTCATGAAGACGCACGACCCGGCCCGCCTCGGCTTCGCCGGCGAGGTGGCGTACTGGGAGTCGCTCGCCGGGAGCCAGGGGGCCTACACCCTCGACGTGCTCGTCGACGGCAGCCCGGTGACGCTCACGGAGGTGGCGGCGGAGCGCAAGCAGACGCCGTCGTACTGGCGGTCGACGTTCACCTCCACCGAGCACGGCCTGCGCGTCGTGCAGACGAAGTACGTCACCCACGAGAACGTGGCCGTCACGCAGGTGACGATCAGCTCGACCGACGGGAGGGCGAGAGACGTCACCGTCCGTGCGGCGAGCCCGTTCGCCACGCAGGCGCAGGCCGACGAGCTCACCGGCGCGGTGCGCACGCTCAACGACATCACGACGGTCTTCCCGCGCTTCTCCGGCGACGGCTTCGCCGTGGCGGACGGCGCGCTCACGCGCACGGTCGCGGTACCGGCCGACGGCGCAGCCACGACGAAGGTGCAGCTCGGGTTCGTCACGCACGAGCTCCCGGGCTCGCTCGCGGAGTACGACGAGTACCGCGCGCTCGACCCTGCGGCCGCGTACACCGAGCACGTGACGGCCTACAACGCGTGGTGGGCGGACAACATCCCGTTCCTCGACACCCCCGAGGACAACATCGACAAGACGCTCTTCTACCGCTGGTGGTTGATGCGGTTCAACTTCCTCGACGCGGACGTGCCGGGCAACGACTACCAGTTCCCCACGACGATGGAGGGGGTGCTCGGCTACAACAACGCGATCGACCTGACGATCGGGATGTTCCTCGACGACCTCACGTACCTGCGCGACCCGGCCTGGTCGTACGGGACATGGCTGTCCGCAGGCGAGACGGCGGGCGCCCAGGGTCAGTACCGCGACAACCCGGGCGACCCGGCGAACTGGAACGCGAGCCACACGCAGTACATCTCCGAGTCGGCGTGGAAGTCCTACCAGGTCCACGGCGGGCCCGCGTCCGTGGCGGGCACGCTCGGGACCTACGCCGAGCGGGACACGGCCGGGGAGCTGGCGGTGCTCGACACGAACGACAACTACCTGCTCGACACGAGCTGGAACGCGTGGACCGGCAACGACGCCGACGCGGTGTCGTTCGACTGGGCCGACGGCCGACTCGACCGCGCCGAGAGCGCGTACGTCTACAGCGGGGCGGTCGCGGGCGCCGAGGCGCTCGATGTCGCCGGCGAGACCGAGCGCGCCGAGGCCCTGCGCGGCACGGCGCAGTCCGTCAAGGACGCGGTGCTCGAGCACCTGTGGGACCCGGAGGACGACCTGCTGCTGCACGCGGTCGCCGCCACGGGCGAGCAGGTGCCGTGGAAGGAGATCAACAACTACTACCCGTTCAGCGTCGGGCTGATGCCGAAACCGGGCGACGCCGACTACGACGACGACTACGTCGAGGCGCTGCGCCTCTTCGCCGACGACGACCAGTTCCCGATCTTTCCGTTCTTCACCGCGAACCAGGCGGACAAGGCCGAAGCAGCCGCGGCCGGGCACCCAGGGAGCAACAACTTCTCGGTCATCAACTCGAACGTGACGTTCCGCATGCTGTCCTCGGTGCTGCGCGACTATCCGACGCCGTACGTCGACGCGGACTGGTACAAGAAGCTCCTCTACTGGAACGCGTGGGCGCACTACCAGAACGACGGTGACAACCGGTATCCGGACCAGAACGAGTTCTGGGCCGACGGCTCGACCGACCCGCAACGCATCGGCTACCGCTCGTGGATCCACCACACGATGCTCGGGACGACGAACTGGACGGTCGTCGAGGACGCGATGGGCCTTCGGCCGCGTACCGACGCGAGGATCGAGCTCGACCCGATCGACGTCGGCTGGGAGCACTTCGCCGCCACCGACCTGCGCTACCGCGACAAGGACCTGACGATCACGTGGGACGCCCCCGACGGCGAGCACCACTACGGCGAGGGCGTGCCCGAGGGCTACTCCGTGTTCCTCGACGGCGAGGTCGCCTTCACGGTCGACGCGCTCTCCCGGGTGGTCTACGACCCCGCGACGGGCGCCGTCGAGACCGAGGACGGCGTGACCGCCACGAACGCCACGGCCCTGGGGCTCGCGGAGGTCACGGACGTCCGGTTCGGCGCCGGGTCACGCGTCGCGGACCTGCTGGCGAAGGCAGGGACCCCTGCGACGGGCGCCGACCACGATGCGACAGACGTCGCCGCCGGCAAGCCCGTCACGACGTCGTTCGCGGCGACCGGCCGCGCCGGCACGCAGGCCGTCGACGGCCTGACCACGATGGAGTCGTTCTGGGGCACGGCGGGGTCGCCGAACGCAGCCGACACCCTGACGGTCGACCTCGCTGACGGCGGTGCGGCAGTGCCGGTCGACGACGTGCGGGTGTTCCTGTACCGCACGTCCTCGACCCAGACGGCACAGGGCTACGCGGCGCCGTCGCAGCTCCTCGTCGAGTACGACGACGGCACCGGCTGGAAGCCGGTGCCCGACCAGGCCCGCGCTCCCGCGTATCCGCAGGGCAACCTCAACCGCGTACGGTTCCCGCGGGTCGAGGCGGAGCGGCTGCGCCTCACCGTCCAGCACGCTGACGGCGCCCGGACCGGTGTCAAGGAGGTCCAGGCCTTCGCCACGGGCGTCGACGCGCCCGAACCTACCGACGCGGGGCCGCACGCGGACGCGTGGACCGACTCCGGGTACGGCCAGGCGGGAGCCGCTCGACTCATCGGCCTCGCGCAGGGCGACGGGTCGTCGCCCGAGCCGGTGGAAGCGCGCTGGTCCGTGGTCGAGGCTCCGACCGACGGAGACGTGCTCTTCGTCGACGAGCGCGCGGCGACGACCGTCGCGAGGTTCGGCGCCGAGGGGCGGTACACCCTGCGCCTCACGGCCACGCAGGGCGACCGCACGGACACGGCCGACGTCGTCGTGGAGGCGACGGCGCTCGCGGAGGGCGACATCAACCTCGCCCCCGCCGCCACCCCGACGGCGAGCTTCGTCACGGGGTGGAACAGGGTCGACGCGGTCAACGACGGCAAGGCGCCGTTCTTCTCGGGCGGCAACCAGGTCGACCTGTGGGGCACGTGGACGGGGAACGAGCCCGCGAGCCGCTGGCTCGAGTACACGTTCGACGAGCCGGCGCGCATCGACCGCACATCGATCGACTTCTGGTACGACAGCACGACCGGGGGCTCCGGCGTGGCGGTCCCGCAGGGCTGGCACCTGCAGTACTGGGACACGTCCGAGGGCGACGGAAGCTGGGCGGACGTGCCCGACCCGTCGGCCTTCGGCACCGAGCGCGACGTGACGAACGAGGTGACGTTCGGCGCGGTCACGACGACGCGCCTGCGGGCCACGTTCGACGCCCTCCAGGGACCTGGCGGAGGCTACTCCGCGGTCGGCGTCTCGGAGTGGCGCGTGTTCGCGGCCGAGGCTGCGTCGGTCGAACCGGTCGACGTGCGGACCACCGTGGGGGCGGTACCCGGGCTCCCCGCGACGGTCGACGTCGTCTACCCGGACGGTGCCCGCCTCACGACGCCCGTCACGTGGGGCGCCGTCTCGGCGGAGGACGTGGCCCACGAGGGCGAGGTGGCCGTCGTGGGGGTGCTCGCCACGACGACGCTGCCGGCGCGGGCGACGGTATGGGTCCGTGCCCAGCTCGCGACGACCGTGACGACGATCGACCCGGTCGAGCTCGGCACCGCCGTCGGAGTCGCACCGGCCCTGCCCGGCACCGTGACGGTCCAGTACAACGACGGGTCGCGTGCGAGCGGCACACCGGTCGTGTGGGAGGCCGTCGACCCGGCGAGCTACGCCGAGCAGGGCACGTTCGAGGTCACCGGTGACGTCGCGGGCACGGAGCTCCCGGCGCGCGCGACCGTCACGGTCGGGGCGGGGGCCGAGCCGACGCTCGACGTGGTGGTCGAGGCCGTGCCGCGGTGCCTGGCCGGGAAGGCGTACGTCGCGGTGCGTGCGACGAACGGTGAGGACGTGCCGCTCGCGGTCACGGTCTCGACGCCGTTCGGGGAGAAGGTGTTCGCCGAGGTGGCGCCGGGCAAGAACGCGTACCAGTCGTTCGCGTCGCGGTCGGTGTCGGTCGAGGCGGGCGACGTGCAGGTCACGGCGACGGGCGCCGTCGGGGGCGACGACGTGACGGCGACGTTCGACGCGTCGTACGACGCGCTCGACTGCGGCTGACGCGCCCGCGAACCCGGCCGAACCCGGGGTTACGTGCCGTTCGAGGCGTCGATCGGCCCGTAACCCCGGGTTCGGCGGTCAGACGCGGTGGGGGCGGCCCTCGGGGACGACGAGCGGGGTGCCCGTGACCGGGTCGGCGATGATGCGGCACGGGAGACCGAACACGTCCTCGACGAGCTGGGCCGTCACGACCTCGGCCGGCGCGCCCTCGGCGACGATCGCGCCATCCTTCATGGCGATGAGGTGCGTCGCGTAGCGGCACGCGTGGTTGAGGTCGTGCAGCACGGCGACGAGCGTGTGGTCGCGTTCGCGGTTGAGGTCGGCGCACAGCTCGAGCAGCTCGATCTGGTGGGCGATGTCGAGGAACGTCGTCGGCTCGTCGAGGAGCAGGATCGGCGTCTCCTGCGCGAGGACCATCGCGACCCACACGCGCTGCCGCTGCCCTCCGGACAGCTCGTCCACGAGTCGGCCGGAGAGCTCGGTCGTCCCCGTCGCCTCCAGCGCGCCGACGACGGCCGCCTCGTCCTCGCGCGACCACTGCCGCAGGAGCTTCTGGTGGGGGTAGCGCCCGCGCGCCACGAGGTCGGCGACGGTGATGCCCTCGGGGGCGATCGACGTCTGCGGCAGGAGGCCGAGGCGGCGCGCGACCTCCTTGGCGGGGATCGACGAGATGGACCGGCCGTCGAGCACGACCTGGCCCCGCGACGGCTTGAGCAGGCGCGACAGCGCGCGCAGGAGCGTCGACTTGCCGCACGCGTTCGGACCGACGATCACCGTGAACGACCCGTCGGGGATCGTCACGTCGAGGTCCGACGAGATGACGCGGTCGTCGTAGCCGATGGTGATGCCGTCGGCGTGCAGCCGGTCGGTCGGCTGTACCCCGGGCGCGGCCGTGACCGGCGCGTCGGCGGGGACGGCGGCCGTCTCGACGGCGGGCGGGGCGTCGACGTTGGTGAGGGCCACCGGGGTCCTTCCGGGTCGGGGGTTCGGAGTCACTTGCGCGCCTCCCGCACGAGGAGCCACACGAGGTAGATGCCGCCGACGCTCACGGTGACGACGCCGACGGGGAGCTGCGTCGGGGCGAACGCGCGCTGCGCGACGAGGTCGCTCGCCGCGAGGAGCACGGCCCCCATGAACGCGGCCGGGAGGATGCGCACCCCGGCGCTGCCGGTGAGGCGGCGGACGAGCTGGGGTGCGGCGAGGGCGACGAACGCGATGGGACCGGCCGCTGCGGTGACGAGCGCCGTGAGCGCGACGCCGACGATCACCAGCGCGAGGCGCACGGGCTCGCTGCGCAGGCCGAGGGCGGTCGCGGCGTCGTCCCCGAGCTCGAGCATCCCCATCCGGGGCGCGAGCCGCACGAGCGGCAGGGCGATGAGCGCGGCGAGCCCGCACGCCGGCGCGGCCTGCGCCCACGTGATGCCGTTGAGCGACCCCGCGCCCCACACGGCCGCGGCCATCGCCGTCTCGAGGTCGGCCTTGATGATGAGCCACTGGTTGACGGACGCGAGCATCGCGGACACCGCGATGCCGACGATGATGAGCCGGAATCCCTGCACGCCCCGCCGGTACGACAGCACGTAGACGACGGCGGCCGTGACGATCCCGCCGACGAGGGCGCCCGCCGCGACGCCGACGTAGCCGCCGCCGAGCAGCATGATGACGACGAGCGCGCCGGTGTACGCGCCGGTGTTGAACCCGATGATGTCGGGGCTGCCGAGGGGGTTGCGCGTGAGCGACTGGAAGATCGCGCCGCTCGCGCCGAGCGCGGCGCCGAGCACGAGCGCCATGAGGGCGCGCGGCAGCCGCCACTCGACGACGACCATGTGCACCGGGCCGTCGGTGCCGCCGACGAGCGCCTGGAGGACCTGGGCGACGGTGAGCGGGTAGTCGCCGGTGGTCAGCGCGACGACGCCGATCGCGAGCGCGACGAGCAGCAGGACGAGGCACACGCCGATCGTGCGCAGGTCGAGCCGGACGCTCACGTGGCCACCGGGCCCGCGCACGACGCGCGTGGGGCGGCCGAAGTCGACGCGCTGCGCGGGGGCGCTCACAGCCCGCTCGCCTTCGACCGGCGCACGAGCGCGATGAGCACGGGCGCGCCGACGAACGCCGTGACGATCCCGACCTGGAGCTCGCCGGGCGTGACGACGACGCGCCCGACGACGTCCGACACGAGCAGCAGCACGGGCGCGAGCACCGCCGAGTAGGGCAGGATCCAGCGCTGGTCCGGGCCGACGGTCCACCGCGCGACGTGCGGCACCATGAGCCCGACGAACCCGATCGGGCCCGCCGCGGCCGTCGCCGCGCCGCACAGGAGCGTCACCGCGATGCCGACGAGCACGCGCGTGCGGCCGACGTGCGCCCCGAGCGAGCTCGCGAGGTCGTCGCCGAGCGCGATCGTGTTGAGCGGGCGCGCCACGACGAGCGCGATGACGAGGCCGACGACGACGAACGGCGCGACCGTGCCGGCCATCTCCATCGTGCGGCCCGCGAGCGAGCCGGCCACCCAGAACCGCATGCGGTCGAACGCGGTCGGGTCGAGCAGCGTGATGCCCTGCGAGATGCCGCTCAGCACGGCCCCCAGCGCGACGCCCGCGAGGGTCAGGCGCACGGGCGTCGCGCCCCCGCGCCCCTGCGACCCGATGGCGTACACGGCGACGGTGGCGACGATCGCCCCGGCGAACGCGAACCAGATGAACGACTGGATGTCGGTCAGGCCGAGGAACGCGACCGCGAGCACGACGGCGAAGCCCGCGCCCGCGTTGACGCCGAGGATGCCCGGGTCGGCGAGCGGGTTGCGCGTCATCGCCTGGATGAGGGCGCCCGAGACGCCGAGCGCCGTCCCGACGAGCAGCCCGACGACCGTGCGCGGCAGGCGCAGGTCGTGGACGATCACGTGGTCGCCCGAGCCGTCGTACGCGGTCAGCGCGTCCCAGACCGTGCCGAGCGGCACGGGCTTCGACCCGACGACCAGGCTCAGCGCGATCGCGACGAGGAGGACGGCGACGGCGACGAGGAGGCCGAGCCCGCGGCCGGCGTTGGTGCGCGCGAGCCCGGCGGGGCGGTCGTCGCGGCCCGGTGCCGACCCTGGCCCGGCCGGTGGGGCGTCGGCAGGCGCGGCGGCGCTCGCGGACGTGGTCATGCCTGCTCGGATCTGCTCGGGGGACGGTCGCCGCGGACGGCGATGAGGTAATGCTCACCTTAATTCACCGCACGGTGCCCCCGGCAAGGTGCTGACGCGCCCGGAGGCCGTGACGCCGCTCACCCGGGTGCCGCCCCTCGCGCGCCGGAGGGTTGCCTCGGGCGCGTGACCGTGTGCGAGAGTGACGGCATGACCACCCACGTCCCCGTCACCGCCGACCACGTCGTCACGGTCGACGACCAGGGCCGTCGGACCGGCACGTTCGAGCGTGCAGCGGTCCACACGACCGAGACGCCGCTCCACCTCGCCTTCTCCTGCTACGTGCTCGACGACGCCGGCCGCCTCCTGCTCACGCGCCGCGCCCTCGCGAAGCGGACCTGGCCGGGGGTCTGGACGAACTCGTTCTGCGGCCACCCGCGCTGGACCGAGACGACCGAGGAGTCGATCGTCCGCCACGCGCGCCACGAGCTCGGCCTCGAGATCGCCGAGCTCCAGGTGGCCGTGCCCGGGTTCCGCTACCGCGCCGTCGACGCGTCCGGCGTCGTCGAGAACGAGATCTGCCCCGTCTACACGGCGAGGGCGGTGAGCGCCGTCGTGCCGAACCCCGACGAGGTCATGGAGCTCGCGTGGGCCGAGCCCGCGGACGTGGCCCGCGCGGTGGCCGCCACGCCGTGGGCGTTCAGCCCGTGGATGGTGCTGCAGGTCGCCGCGCTCGGCGCCGCCGACCCGGACGGGAAGAGCCCCACGGCGTCGCTCGCCGCCGCGTTCGCGCCGCCCGCCGCCTGACGCGCGTCAGGCGCGGCGCAGCGGCGCGCGCCGCATCCGGTCCGGGATGCCCAGGTGGTCCGCGTCCTCGACGGTCGAGCGCAGCCTGCGGGGAGGCAGCGCGTGCGGCACGACGGCGTCCGCACCGGGGACCCGCGCGTCGCGCATCGCCGCAGCGAGCGCCTGCACGAGGGGCGCCTGCCGCGACGGCCGCCGCGTCGAGAAGACCCACAGGTCGAACCCGGGTGCGGTCGCGAGGTCGACCGGCTGACCCTGGGCCCACGCGTGCCGTGCGACCTGCGGCGTCACGGCCATGAAGGTGACCGGGTGGCGCGACCACAGGACGGTCCGGGACGACCCGCTGACGCCCCGGTCGGCGAGCAGGAGCCCGATCGTGCGCTGGTTGCCCACGACGGCGGTCACCGTCCGCGGGTCGAGGCCCGACCACGGGACGACGGTCGGCCGCAGGAACGGCGCGAACGAGCCGACGACGATCCCGTGGTCGAGGACGAGCAGCTTCTCCGAGCCCATGAACCACAGCCCGATCCCGGCGACGAGCACCCAGAAGACGAGCAGCACGAGCGCGCCGGACGGGTCCCCGCTGCCGGACAGCCAGCCGCCGAGGGAGAACACGAGGGTCACGCACACGACGACGACCCACGCCGGAGCGTTGGGAGTCGCGGCCTCGACGTGGCGCAGGCGGCCCAGGCGCGAGATCTCGGCCCAGTGGCGGACCTTGCGCGTCGCGCGGTCGCCGCTCACCGGCGCAGGACCTCGTCCGCGAGCCCTTCGAGCGTCGCGCGGCTCGCCTCCTGGAGGGAGAACGTCGCGGGGTCGCCCGCGTCGTCGTGCTCGCTCCCGCGCAGGACGTGCACGGCGTCCGCCGTCGTGTAGACGGTCACGACCTCGACGCGGTCCGAGCCGGCGACGACGCCGGCGATCGTCGAGACGGCGAGCGCCGAGGCGAGCGCCGGGTCCTGGGCGGCGGTCGCCGTGAGCTCCTCGCGCGTGAGGGTGCGGGCTCGCGTGTCGAGCACCGCGCTGCGGGCGGGGTCGAGGAAGTCGGCGACGCGCGCACGGGCGACGTCCGCCGGGTAGACCGAGAAGGCGTGCGCGCCCTCGACGGACACCTCCTCCTCGAGCACGACGTCGCCCTCGTGGCGGTAGAGGTAGACCCAGTGCTTGCCGAGCGTCGTGGTCCGCTCGACGGTGCAGATCGCGTCGGCCGTGCGGCGCAGGACGAGCGGCCCGGTGATCTCCTCGACGGCCGTGAGCCCGACGGCGGGCTCGCCGTCGGGGTCCGCGGGGTCGGGCTTGCGCGCGGCCGAGACGAGGTCCCGCACCACGAGGGACCTCAGGGCGACGCGCGGCGCGAGGTCGCGCTCGGCGTCGCTGAGCCCGTCGAGGTAGGGCGTCGAGACCAGCTGGGCGTGCTGGACGCCGTCGAGCACCACGACCTCCTCGTCGGTGAGCGAGAAGACGTGGGACACCTCGCCGGCGGTCGCCCGGGAGAGCGTGGCCTTGGCGGCGGCGATGTCGCTCGTCGTCCAGGTCATGGTGGGTCCAGCGGTCACGAGAAGAGGCCTCCGACGAAGTCTCCGGCCTCCGAGAGGCCGTCACCGATCGCGCCCACGGCATCGGACGCGGCATCCCCGATGTTATCCACCGCGTCGCTGGCGAAGTCCGTCGCCTCGTCCCAGCCCTCGGAGACGTAGCCGCCCATGTCGCCGAAGAACTCGCCGATCGCCTCGCGGTTGTCGTAGACGTAGTTGCCGAGCGACCACGCCCCGGCGACGAGCCCGGCACCGACGACCACCGTGATGCCCACCGGGTTCGTGAGGAGCCCGGCGGCGAGCGCGATCGAGCCGGCGCCGCCGATGATCGAGAGCCCGCCCATGGCCTGGTCCGTGACGTGGCGCCAGCCGCCCTGGTCGGCGTAGTCGGAGTTGAAGATCTGGTTCGCGCCGCCGATGATCCCGAACACGCCGCCGAGGGCGCCGGCCGAGCGAGCGGCGGTCATCCCGAAGTGGTTGACGGTGAACCTGCCGAGGCCCGCGGTGACGGCCGAGGAGCGCAGGGCGGCGAGGTCGTCCAGCGGGCCGGCCTGGAGGAACTGGCGGGCGATCCCGATGCCAGGGATGAACTTGGCCGCGTCGAGGCCCACGCCGACGAGCCCGTGCGCGCCGAGCCCGACCGCACCGAGGACGCCGAGGGCGTTGCGGTCGACGGGGCCGAGCGGCCCGCCGCCGGGGCCGCTGGGCATCCCCGGACCGCCGGGAGCGCCCGGTCCCCCGGGTCCGGGGACGCCCGGCGACGGGAGGGAGCCGCCCTCGGTGCTCGTGCCGAACTGCTCGTCGGCGTTGCGCTGGACGGCGCGCGACGCCTCCGCGAGGGTCTGGCTCACGCCCCGCAGCAGCGCGACCGAGGTGCCGGTCCACTCGCCGCGGAACTGGTCGGCGTCGCCGCCCTGCCACCGCATCGACGCCTCGACGAGCCCGCTGACCTGGGACGTCGTGGTCACGAGCTGGTCGGACGCGGTCTGCAACGACTGCGCGAGCGTCCGTAGCTGGTTGACGTCCGCGCCCCACATGCCGCTCACGCCGCCCCCGTTCCTCGTCGTCGGTCTCGTCCCGGTCTCGCGCGCCCGCGCGTCGCCGGAGCCCGCGCGTACGGCACGGGCACCGCAGGAGGGTACCGGGCGCCGTCGGACGAGGGCGATGGGGAGGACTCCCCCGTCCTGGGGCGTGTGGGTTCGGCCCGGACCCGCCGCGGGGTGACAATCGACGCATGCCTGCCGCGGTTCCCGAGACACCCGCCCTGCCCGACCCGACGGCGGACGCGCCGGTCCCCCCGGCCCCGGCACCGGACGCGTCCTTCGAGTCCCACGTCGAGTGGGCCCGCGCGGTCCCCGTGGTGGGCTTCGACTTCGCCCCGGTGGCGGGCCGCGTCGTGGAGGACCCGCTGCCGTGGGACTACGCCGCGCTCGCGCGCGAGCTCGTCGGCAGCGGTCGCGGGCCGGTCCTCGACCTCGGCACGGGCGGCGGCGAGGTGCTCGCGTCGCTCGCCCCGCTCCCGGCGGGCTCGGCGGCCACCGAGGGCTGGGCGCCCAACCTCCCCGTGGCCCGACGCCGGCTCGAGCCCCTCGGCGTCGACGTGCGGCCCGTGGGCGGGGACGACGAGCAGCTCCTGCCGTTCTTCGACGACCAGTTCGCCGTCGTGCTCGACCGGCACGAGGAGTTCGACCCCGACGAGGTGCTGCGCGTGCTCGAGCCCGGCGGCGTGTTCCTCACGCAGCAGGTGGACACGCGTGACGGGCTGCGCCTCAACACCGCGCTCGGCGTCGAGCTGCCGTGGGACCCGGACTCGGTGACGCTCGACGCCGCCGTCGAGGTGCTGCGCGACGCCGGGTTCGTCGTCGACGTCGCGCGCGAGCACGAGGGCCTGCGCCGGTTCCGCGACCTGTCGGCGGTGCTGTGGTACCTCAAGATCGTCGCGTGGCAGGTGCCCGAGCTCGCCTCGCTGTCGCCCGAGGCGGTCGCGCGCTTCGAGGCGCCCCTGCGCGCCCTGCACCTGCACCTCGCGGCAGGCCGCGAGTTCGTCGACGAGGCCCCGCGCTTCCTCGTCGTGGCGCGCAAGCCCTTCTGACCTGCGCTCCTGTTGAGGGCGTGAGATGGCCCCGGCGGGCGGCCGTGCCGGGTCTACCATCCGCCCGCTCGTTCCTCGCGGGCTCCCGCCAGACCCGCCACGACCCGACACGGCCGCCCGCCGGGGCCATCTCAGGCCCGCAGCGGTTCGGGTGCCTGCAGCGGTCCGGGGCGGGGCGGGGCGGTCGAGTCGCGGACGACGAGCGCGTGGTCGGTGCGCTTGCGCCGGGGTCGGGCCGACGGCGGTCGCAGCGCCATCTCGAACGCCGACGCCCCCATCTCGCTCATGGGCAGGCGCACGGTCGTCAGCGCGGGCGCGAGGTCCTGGGCGACCTGGATGTCGTCGAACCCGGTGACGGACATGTCGCGCGGCACGGCGACGCCGCGCTCGCGCAGGAGCGAGAGCACGCCCGTGGCCATGGCGTCGTTGAGCGCGAGGATCGCGGTCGTGCCCGGGTGCTCGTCGAGGATGCGCTGCGTCGCGTCGCGCCCGCCCTCGCGCGTGAACGGCGCGTGCACGACGACGAGGTCGTCGGGGTCGATGCCGTGGGCGGCGGCCGCCGACCGGATGCCCGCGGTGCGGTCGACGACCGTCGTGAGGCGCTCCGGCCCCGCGGCGATCGCGAGGCGGCGGTGGCCGAGGCCGAGCACGTGCTCGGCGAGGGTCGCGCCCGCGGACTCGCTGTCGGGCAGGACGGCGTCGGCGTGCAGGTGGTGGCGCCCGATGACGACGACGCGGCCCCCCGCCTCCTGGAACGCGGCGAGCTCGCGCGCGGCGTCGGACTCCATCTCGGGCTCGACGTACCCGGACCCGGCGACGAGGATCACGCCGACGCGGTGCGCGCGCATGAGGCGGATCTGCGCGACCTCGGCGCTCGGCTCGCGCTCGGTGTGGCTGATCTGCACGCTCCAGCCGTGCGCGGTCGCGACACGGACGACGCCGCTCGCGATCTCGGAGAAGTAGGGGTCCCCGATCTCGTAGACGAGCAGGCCCGCGACCGACGTCGTGCCGCCGGCGAGCGTCCGGGCGTGCGGGTTGGCGATGTAGCCCATCTCGGCGGCGACCTCGCGCACGTACGCCGCCACCTGCTCCGAGACGCCGTCGCTCCCGGAGAGCGAGCGCGACGCCGTCGCGAGCGAGACGCCCGCCCGCTCCGCGACGTCGACCAGCCGCAGCGCGCTACGACCCCTCGTGGTCCGACCTTCCCGACGCACCCCTGCTCCGCTCGTCCGCGCGTCGTCGGGGAGTCGGCCGGTCCTTCGAGGACGGCCCGCCCGAACGTGACGCTTGCCACATCCGCCGTTCGCACCGTACTGTAACGGAAGCGCTTACGAAAGCGCTTACGTACACCGACGTACAGCTCAGGTCTTCACTACGACGAAGTAGGGAGAGTCAACTCCATGCACCCTCGGTCGACTCCACGGATGTCCCCGCGCTCCCCTCGGCAGCGTGCTCTCGCCCTCGCGGCCGGCGTGTCCGCGACGGCGCTCGTCCTCACCGCGTGCTCCGGCGGCGGGGCCGGTGGGGAAGGTGACGGCGGCGGGTCGGACGACCCGATCGTCGTCGGCATCTCCCTCCCCCTCACCGGCGACTTTTCGGAGCCCGGCAAGGGCGTCCAGCGCGGCTACGAGGCGTGGGCGCAGTTCGTCAACGAGGACGGCGGCCTGCTCGGCCGCCAGGTCGAGCTCAAGATCCTCGACGACCAGTCCAACGCCGACCGCGTCGTGCAGGACTACGAGGCGCTCATCGCCCAGGACGAGGTCGACCTCGTCTTCGGGCCGTTCTCCACGCGCCTCGTCGTGCCGAGCGCGCGCGTCGCGCAGGAGTACGGGATGCTCTTCGTCGAGCCGGCGGGCGCCGCCGCGGAGGTGTTCGAGCAGGGGTTCGACAACCTCTTCTACGCCGCCCCGGCCGTCGCGGACGACCACTACAACTACCTCGCCGACCACATCCTCGCGATGCCCGAGGGCGAGCGCCCGCAGACGGTCGCCGTCGCCGCGATGGACGACCCCTTCGCGCAGGGCACGGCCTACGGCCTGCGCGACAAGCTCGCCGACGCCGGGCTCGAGATCGTCGTGGACGAGGTCTACCCGCCCAACACGACCGACTTCTCGTCGATCGCCGCGAAGATCAACGACTCGGGCGCCGACATGGTCATCGGCGGCACGCAGTACCAGGACGCCGTGAACCTCATCGTCGCGCTGCAGCAGCTCAACTACCAGCCGCAGCTCGCCGCGTTCTCGACCGCGCCGACCAACCCCGAGTTCTCGGCCGCGATCGGTTCGAAGACCGAGGGCATCCTCTCGCCCACCGGGTACACCGAGACCGCCACCTGGCCGTCCAACGTCGACTTCGTCGAGCGGTACACCGAGCTGCACGGCAACCCGCCCGGTGAGGACGAGGCCAACGCGTACACGACCGGCCAGGTCGTCGCCGCCGCCGTCGAGGCCGTCGGGTGCGCCGAGCAGGGCGAGTGCCAGCAGGAGCTCATCGACTGGCTGCGCACCAACGAGGTCGAGACCGTCGTCGGCCCGTTGACGTGGGACGAGACCGGCAAGCCGCAGGGCGCCCACCTCATCCAGCAGTACGTGGACGGCGAGATCCAGATCGTCCTGCCCGAGGACACCAAGGAAGCCGACTTCGTCTTCCCCAAGCCGGCCTGGTGATCAGCTCGTGACGGGAACTCTCCTCTTCCAGAGCCTCGTGCTCGGCGTGCTGCTGGGAGGGCTCTACGCCCTCCTGGCAGCGGGCCTCACGCTCTACTTCGGCGTGATGCGCGTCGTGATGATCGCCCACTCGGCGTTCCTCATCCTCGCCGCGTACCTCGCCTGGTTCTTCAACCAGCAGACCGGCATGGACCCGCTGCTGTCGCTCGTGATCACGGTCCCGCTGTTCTTCCTCGTGGGCGTCGGCATGCAGAGGCTGCTCATCACGCGACTGCGGCCCGCGACCCTCACGATGATGTCCGTCCTCCTCACGTTCGCCGTCGCGCTCTTCATCGAGGGCATGATCGGCTTCGTCTGGAGCGGTACGCAGCGGCGCATCCAGCTCCCGTACTCGGGCGCGAGCATCGAGTTCTTCGGGGCGCGGATCGCCGTCGTGAAGCTCGTGGCGTTCGGTCTCGCGGCGCTCGCGCTCGGCCTGCTGTACCTGCTCATGAAGCACAGCCGGTTCGGCCAGGCGCTGCGCGCGACGATCCAGCACCGCGAGGCCGCGCAGCTCGTCGGCATCAAGACCGACCGCGTCGCCGGCTACGGGTTCGGCCTCGGCCTCGCGACCGCCGCCATCGGCGGGACCGCGCTGTCCCTCGACGCGACGATCTACCCGTCGCTGCACTGGCACTGGATCGGCCCGCTCATGGCGATCATCGTCGTCGGCGGCCTGGGCTCGATCCCCGGCGCAGCGATCGCCGCCATGGTGCTCGGCATCGGCCAGAGCCTGCTCCAGGTGCCGCTGGGCACCACGTGGGCGCAGACCATCTTCTACGTCGCGCTGTTCGCGACGCTGATGCTGCGGCCCCAGGGATTCTTCGGAGGTCGCCTTGCCCAACGCTTCTGACACCCGTCCCGCGAGCCGGTCCGCCGGCCGCCCCGGCGGTGCCGCCGGCAGCACGGTGCCCGACGGCGCCGGCGCGGCCCCAGCTCCCGTCTCGCCCCCCGCACGCCGCCCGTGGGCACGCATCGTGCGTCTCGCCGCGCTCGCCGTCGGCGTCGTGCTCGTCCTCGCGTTCCCCACGATGGCGCCCAACGCGTACATCCTGTCGGCGGGCATCGTCGTCGCGAGCTACGCGTGCACCGCGACCGCCTGGAACTTCATGGGCGGCTTCACCGGCTACGTCTCGCTCGGCCACGCCGCGTTCTTCGGCCTCGGTGCCTACGGCACCGGCCTGCTGATCCGCGACGTCGGGCTGCCCAGCTTCGTCGCCTGGCTCGTCGCGGGCGTGATGGTCCTGCTCATCACGATCCCCGTCGGGATCGCGGCGCTGCGCGTCCGAGGCGCGTCGTTCGTCATCGTGTCGATCTCGTTCGTGCTGATCCTGCTGCTCGTCTTCCAGGCGTGGGGCTCCTTCACGGGCGGCTCGGACGGCCTCGTCGTCCCGCGCCCGTTCCCGGACCTGCTGCGGCCCGAGCACCACCGCGTGTTCTTCTACCTGTTCGCCGCGCTGCTCGCGGTCATGCTCCTCACCTGGTGGGCGATCGACCGCTCACGCTTCGGCACCGGCCTCAAGGCCGTGCGCGAGGACGAGGACAAGGCGCAGGCCCTCGGCGTCCCGACGCGCAACTACAAGCTCGTCGCGTACGTCGTCTCGGCGACCTTCACCGGCCTCGCGGGCGGCATGTACGCCCTCTGGTTCGGCGACCTCGACCCGATCTTCCAGTTCTCCATCATGCTCGGCTCCTACATGGTGCTCATGGCGCTCTTCGGCGGGGTCCGCCACCTCTACGGCCCGCTGCTGGGCGCCGTCGTCGTGGGCACGGGCCTGGAGTACTTCAAGCTCGAGTTCGGCGACACCCAGTTCCACCTCGTCGCCACGGCCCTGCTCCTGGGCCTGGTCGTCCTCTTCATGCCGGACGGCATCATCCCCGCGGCCCAGGCCCTCGTCAGGCGCTTCGGCCCGCAGGACTCGTCGATCCGCGAGATGACCGCGGCCGAGCTCCTCGAGCACAACAAGGCCGCGGCAGGCGAGCCGACCGCCGAGGGCACGGGAGAGGACGAGGGGCCGCGTCGTGGCGGGCCTGGCGGGAGCGAGCGAGGAACGAGCGAGCGGATGGAAGACGCGGCCCCTCGTCCTCGGACGGGCCCGTCCGCGACCACCCCGGACGCACCCCGCGACGAGGAGGACCGATGACGACGACCACGCAACAGACGACCCGCAACCTCGAGACCGTGGGGCTCAGCAAGTCGTACGGCGGCGTGCACGCCGTGCGCGACGCGACCGTCACGTTCCACCACGGCAAGATCAACGCCCTCATCGGTCCGAACGGGTCCGGCAAGACGACGTTCTTCAACTGCGTCACGGGCATGATCAAGCCGGACTCGGGCACGGTGACGTACCGCGGGGAGGACATCACGCGCCGCGCGCCGCACAAGATCGCCCGCGCGGGCATCGGGCGCAGCTTCCAGCTCTGCCGGATCTTCCCGCGCATGACGGTGCTGGAGAACATGCTCGTCGCGGTGCGCACGTCGCGCGTGCGCGAGCTGCTCGCGGGTGCGCGCAACGCGGAGGAGATCGACAAGGCGCGCTCGTTGCTCGTGCGTGTCGGCATCGACCACCTGGAGAACGTCGAGGCGCGCAACCTGTCCTACGGGCAGCAGAAGCTGCTCGAGCTGGCCGGCGTCCTCATGGGCGACCCGGACACGATCATGCTCGACGAGCCGGCGGGCGGCGTGAACCCGGCGCTCATCGGGCGCATCGGGACGCTCGTGCAGGAGCTCAACGCCGAGGGCAAGACGTTCCTCGTCGTCGAGCACAACATGGACATGGTCATGAGCCTGTCCCACCACGTCATCGTGTTCGACCGGGGCGCGCCGATCGCCGAGGGCACCCCCGCCGTCGTGCAAGCCGACCCGCGAGTGCTGGAGGCCTACCTTGGTGTCTGACCCGACCCCCGGTACGGGGGCGAAGCAGGAGTACCTCCTCGAGCTGGACGACGTGCAGGCCGGGTACGGCCGGGCCGCGATGGTCCTGCGCGGGCTGACGATCCAGGTCCCGGCTTCGACGGTCGTGTGCCTCGTCGGGCCGAACGGCGCGGGCAAGTCGACGGTGCTCAAGGTCGCGAGCGGGCTGCTCAAGCCGCGCTCGGGGCGGGTGCTCGTCGGCGGTCGTGACGTCACGGGGCAGGGGCCGCAGGAGATGCTGACGTCGGGGCTCGCGCACGTGCTCCAGGGGCACTCCGTGTTCCGCGAGATGACGGTCGCGGAGAACGTGCTCCTCGGCGCGTACACGATCCGGGACAAGGAGAGGATCGCGGAGCGGGTCGCGTTCGTGCAGAACCTCTTCCCGATCGTGGGCGAGCGGTGGAAGCAGCTCGCGGGCCTGCTGTCGGGCGGGCAGCAGAAGCAGGTCGAGTTCGCTCGCTCGCTCATGGTGAGCCCGCAGGTCGTGCTGCTCGACGAGCCGTCGATGGGCCTCGACCCGAAGACGACGACGACCGTGTTCGAGCAGGTCGTGCGCATGCGCGACGCGGGCGTCGCCGTGCTGCTCGTCGAGCAGAACGCGCGCCGTGCGCTCGAGACCGCGGACATCGGGTGCGTGCTCGACCTCGGTCGCGTGCACATCACCGGGCCCGCGCCCGAGCTCCTCGCCGACCCCCAGCTCTCCGAGCTCTACCTCGGCGGCAGGCCCGCCGAGCGCTCGCTCTCGAAGGACGGATGACCGTATGACCAGCACCGACACCGTGCGCATCGTCATGAACGGCGTCACGGGGCGCATGGGCTACCGCCAGCACCTCGTGCGCTCGATCCTCGCGATCCGTGACGACGGCGGCGTCCTGCTCGACGACGGCACGCGCCTCCAGGTCGAGCCCGTGCTCGTGGGCCGCAACCGGGCCAAGCTCGCCGAGCTCGCGGCGCGCCACGACGTCGCCGAGTTCACGACCGACCTCGACGCGGCGCTCGCGGACGACACGGCGTCGGTCTACTTCGACGCGCAGGTGACGTCGGAACGCACGAAGGCGATCCTCAAGGCCCTCGCGGCGGGCAAGCACGTGTACACGGAGAAGCCGGTCGCGGAGTCGGTCGCGGACGGCGAGGAGCTCGCCGACGCGGCGCGCGCGGCGGGGGTGATCCACGGCGTCGTGCACGACAAGCTGTACCTGCCGGGCCTCGTCAAGCTCAAGCGGCTCATCGACGGCGGCTTCTTCGGCCGCATTCTCTCGGTGCGGGGCGAGTTCGGGTACTGGGTGTTCGAGGGCGACTGGCAGCCCGCCCAGCGCCCGAGCTGGAACTACCGCGCCGAGGACGGAGGCGGCATGGTCCTCGACATGTTCTGCCACTGGAACTACGTGCTGGAGAACCTGTTCGGGCCGGTCGAGGCGGTCATGGCGAAGGCCGTGACGCACGTCCCCGAGCGCTGGGACGAGCACGGCAAGCCCTACGCCGCGACGGCCGACGACGCGGCGTACGGGATCTTCGAGCTCTCCGGGTCGGACGGACCGATCCTCGCGCAGATCAACTCGTCCTGGGCCGTGCGGGTGGACCGCGGCGAGCTCGTCGAGTTCCAGGTCGACGGGACGCACGGGTCCGCCGTCGCCGGGCTCTTCGGGTGCCGCATCCAGCCGCGCGCCCGCACCCCCAAGCCGGTGTGGAACCCCGACCTGCCGACCGACCAGGACTTCCGCTCGCAGTGGGAGCAGATCCCGGACAACCAGGAGTTCGCCAACGGGTTCCGGGCCCAGTGGGAGGAGTTCCTGCGCGACGTGCACGCCGGTCGGCCGCACCCCTACGACTTCGACGCCGGCGTGCGCGGGCTGCGGCTCGTGGACGCGGGGTACGCGTCGTCGCGCGAGGGGCGCCGCGTCGAGCTGGGTTCCGAGGCGTGAGCGCGCGCTCGGTCCGCGTGCCGCTGTCCGACGGCGGCACGCGGCTCGTGGAGCTGCGCTCGCCGCGGGAGTGGGCCTACCATCCCGGTCCGTACGCCTCCCGTGCGGCGTTCGCTGCGGCGCACGTCGTGGCGGACCCGCTCGGCGAGAACGTGCCGGGCGCGCCGGCCGTCGTCGACTGGGACTCCACGCTGGCGTTCCGGCGCCACCTGTTCCGGTACGGGCTCGGCGTCGCGGAGGCGATGGACACCGCGCAGCGCAACATGGGCCTCGACTGGCCCGCGGTGCAGGAGCTCGTGACGCGGAGCGCTGCGCAGGCGCGCGAGCTCGGGGCGCGCATCGCGTCGGGGGCCGGGACGGACCACCGGGCGCCCGACGAGCTGCGGACCGTCGACGACGTGATCGCGGCGTACTCGGAGCAGGTCGAGTTCGTCGAGGGCACCGGGTCGCAGGTGATCCTCATGGCGTCGCGGCACCTCGCGCGCGTGGCGAGGTCGGCCGACGACTACGTGCGCGTGTACGACGCGATCCTGTCGCAGGTGCACGAGCCCGTGGTCCTGCACTGGCTGGGCGAGGCGTTCGACCCGAACCTCGGCGGGTACTGGGGCTCGGCGGACGTCGGCACGGCGACGGCGACCTTCGTCGACCTCGTGCGCGCGCACGCCGCGAAGGTCGACGGGGTCAAGGTGTCGCTGCTCTCGGCGTCGCACGAGGTGGGTCTGCGCGCTGTACTTCCGGACAGCGTCCGGTTGTACACGGGCGACGACTTCAACTACCCGGAGCTGATCCGCGGCGACGGCGAACGGCACTCCGACGCCCTGCTCGGCGCGTTCGCGGCGATCGCCCCGGCGGCGTCGGCGGCGCTCGCGGCCCTCGACGACGACGACCTCGACCGCTACGACGCCGAGATGGCGCCGACGCTCGAGCTCTCTCGCCACGTGTTCGAGGCGCCGACGTACTACTACAAGACCGGCATCGCGTTCCTCGCGTGGCTCTCCGGTCACCAGCCGGGCTTCACGATGGTGGGCGGGCTCCAGTCGGCCCGGAGCGTCGTGCACCTCGCGCGCGCGTTCGAGCTCGCGAACGAGGCGCGGCTGCTGCCCGACCCGGACCTCGCCGCACACCGGTTGGGCCTCCTCCTCGCGGCAGCGGGAGTCGAGGTCGGGTCCGCGGCTGGTGCCGGGGTGGGGACGGGCGCCGGGGCCGACGTCGCGGAGGTGATCGCGTGAGCACCGAGATCTCGGAGTTCCCGTCCGGGACGTCGCGGGCGACTCCGGTCGGCGGGGAGGCGTGGGCTCTCGACGTGCCGAGCGGGCAGCCCGCGCGGGTGCCGACGCCGCGACCCGGAGACCCGCGCCTCGCGCGGCTCTCGCTCAACCAGCGCACGACGGCGCACTGGTCGCTCCGGGAGGCGATCGACGGGTGCGTCGCCGCCGGGATCCCCGCGATCGGCGTGTGGCGCGAGCCGGTCGCCGACGTCGGGCTCGACACGGCGGTGCGGTGGGTGCGCGACGCCGGTCTGCGGGTGTCGTCGGTGTGCCGCGGGGGTTTCTTCACCGCGAGCGACCCGGACGCGCGCGCCGCCGCGCACGCGAGCAACCTCGCCGCGATCGCGGAGACCGCCGCGCTCGGCGCGCCGACCCTCGTCCTCGTCCCGGGTGGCCTGCCCGACGGCGACCGGGACCTCGTCGGCGCACGTGAACGCGCAGCGGAGGCGGTCGCTGCGCTCGTCCCGCACGCGCGCGACGCCGGGGTCACGCTGGGGATCGAGCCGATGAACCCGATCTTCGCCGCCGACCGCGGCGTCGTGTCGACGCTCGAGCAGGCCCTCGACCTGGCCGAGCCGTTCGCGCCGGAGGAGGTCGGCGTCGTCGTCGACACCTACCACCTGTGGTGGGAACCGAGGCTGCACGAGCAGGTCGCGCGCGCCGGCGCGGCGGGCCGGATCGTCAGCTACCAGGTGTGCGACTGGATCACTCCCCTGCCCGCGGACACGCTGCTCGGGCGCGGCATGATGGGCGACGGCCACGTCGACCTCGCGGCGTTCACGCGCTCCGTGGCGGCTGCGGGCTACACGGGCGACGTCGAGGTCGAGATCTTCAACGCCGACGTCTGGGCCGCGCCCGGAGCCGACGTGCTCGCGACCCTCGCCCGCCGCTACGTCGAGCTCGTCGAACCCCACCTCACCTGACCCGCTGAGGGCTCAGAGGCCCTTCAGTGCCGTCTCGCGCTCGTCGTAGGTGCGGCGGGACAGGGCGATGCGCTCCTGGTGCGCCTCCGTCCACACGACGAGCGCCTTGGTCGTCGCGTGGAGGGAGCGGCCCATCTCGGTGAGGGCGTAGTCGACGCGCGGCGGGACCGTCGGGTAGACCGTGCGCTCGACGATGCCGTCGCGCTCGAGCTGGCGCAGCGTGCGCGAGAGCATGCGCTGGCTGATCCCGTCGATCTCGCGCTTTAGCTCGGTGAAGCGCATGACGCGCCGGTCGAGCAGTGCGATGGCGAGCAGCGACCACTTGTCGGCGATGCGGTCGAGGATCTGCCGCACCTCGCAGTCCTCGCGGGAGTCCCACTGCCAGACGTCGACGTCGGTCTCCCACTTCGACCGTGCGTGGCCCGCGTGCCCGTCCCCCGCGCGCGTCTCGGTATCCGCGGTGATACCAGGTGAGCCGGATGTGCCGTCTTCCATACCTCCTGATCCTGACCCACGATGGGCTCGGTATCAAGAGGTAACCGAGTACCGACAGGTGCTCAGGAGAGGGGATGCCATGACCGACCCGACCGTACCGACCGACCGCAGCGACCCGAGCGGGCCTGTCGCGCGCTTCACGCTGCGCGACTGGGGCCTGCTGCTCGTGCTGTGCGGCGCGATCTTCCTCGAGGGCAGCGACATCGCGATGCTGTCCGTCGCGCTCCCCGGGATTCGCACCGACCTCGGCCTCGCGACGGGCGAGCTCGGCGGCGTCGTGACGGCGTACGTCGTCGGGTACGGCGGGTTCATGCTCCTCGGCGGACGCGCGGCCGACCTGTACGGGCGACGCAGGATGTTCGTGATCTGGCTGCTCGTGTTCCTCGTCTTCTCCGGCCTCGGGGGGTTCGCGACCGACGGATGGATGCTCCTGCTCTCCCGCTTCGTCACGGGCGTCGCCGCAGGCTTCCTCACCCCGGCCGGGATGTCGCTCATCACCACGTCGTTCGCCGAGGGGCCGCGCCGGAACCGCGCACTCGTCATCTACGGCGCGGCAGGCGCCGCCGGGTTCTCGCTCGGGCTCGTCGTCGGCGGTCTGCTGGCCGCGATCCACTGGCGGTGGGTCTTCTTCGCCCCGGTGATCCTCGCCGTCGTGCTCCTCGCTCTCGCCCTCGCGACGATCCGGCGCGACGCGGCGACACCCGGCCGCGGGACGCTCGACGTGCTCGGAGCTTTCCTCGCGACGGGCGCGATGGTCCTGCTCGCGGCGGGCATCGTGCGCCTCGAGCACCCGGGCGAGGGGCTCGCGTGGACGGTCGCGGCGCTCGCGGGCGGGGCGGTCCTCCTCGCGGGTTTCGTCGCGCGACAGCGGCGGGTCGCGCACCCGCTCCTGCCGCTGCGGCTCTTCCGCTCGGCCGAGCTCGTCCGGGCGAACGTCACGGCGGTGCTCTTCGCGGGCGGGTTCTACGGCTTCCAGGTGCTCCTCACGCTCTACCTGCAGGAGCTGCGCGGCTGGACGCCCCTGCAGACCGGCCTGGCGATGCTCCTCATGGCCGTCGACGTCGTCCTGGCGCCCGTGCTCACCCCACGCCTCGTCGAACGCTTCGGCGTGCCGCGCGTCATCGTGAGCGGGCTCGTCGCCGCGGCGCTCGCGGCGGCCTGGTTCCTCGCCTCCGGCCTCGACTGGACGTACGCCGTCATGGTCCCGTCGATGGCGCTGGTCGGGGTGGCGTTCGCGCTCGTCTACGGGCCGATCGCCATCGCCGCGACCACCGGCGTCACGGACGCGGAGCAGGGCGTGGCGGGCGGTGTGCTCAACACGTCGTTCCAGCTCGGCGCGGCGATCGGCATCTCCGCGGCGACGGCGGTCAGCGTCCTCGCGCTCGGGGACGGCACCGGTGCGGAGGCCGGGCTGGCCGCGTTCCACGCGGCGCTGTGGGTCCCGGTCGGGGCGTTCGTCCTCGCCGCGCTGGTCATGGCGGCCCCGCGCCGCCGTCGCGCCGCCGTCGAACCCACGCCCCTGCCCGACGAGGCGACCCGACTCCCGGCGCGTGCCCCGGCGACCCCCTGAGCCCGGTGGGCAGCAAGAAGCCCGCGGGCTGGAGGATTCCTCCTGTCGTGCTGGACGAGGGCACGACACCCGCGGGCTCCGGTGGTTGCGTGGTACTCGCTCGTCGTCGGGCGCCTCCCGTCGGGAGACCCCGCCCGATGAACGGGCTCACCGCATCCGGTCCGTTGCTGGATCGGTTGCGCGACGACTAGCGCGCAACCACCTCACGAGTCCGAAGAATATTCACTTCCAGGACCACCTCCTTTCGCGTGTACGACGACGGTACGTCCGACGCGCGGACCACGCCAAGGGGTTTTCGCCGACGGCGTGGCGAGTCCTCACACGGCCCGCAGGTGGGCCCAGTCCTCGGGGTAGTCGTCGAGCCACTCGGCGAACGACTGCGCGGGACGCTCGACGAGTCGCGGGACCGTGTCGCTCACGGTGGCGAGCTCGCCCGCGGCGATCGCCGCGTACGACGACACCCACCCGTCGACCTCGAAGCGCTGCGCGCCGTACCGCTCGCGCGACGCGTACGCCTCGGCCAGGGTCTCCGGGTGGTACGTGATCTGCCGTCCCGTCGCTCTCGACAGCGCCTGCGCGACCTCGTCGAGCGTGAGGGCCTCAGGGCCGGTGACGTCGTAGGTCCTGCCGTCGTGGCGGCGCGCGTCCTCGTCGAGGAGGAGGTGCGTCGCGACGTCGGCGATGTCGTCGTGCGACACGGACGCGACCCGGCCGTCGCCCGCCGGGCCGCGGATCACGCCGTCGTCGCCGACCATGAGCGCGAGCCCGCGGTGGTACAGGTTGTCGCGCAGGAACGTGTGGCGCACTCCGGTCGCCCGGATGTACTCCTCGGTGTGCCAGTGGTCGCGCGCGAACGTGAAGACGGCGTCGGGCGCGGCGCCGACGAACGAGACGTAGACGATCCGCGAGACCCCGGAGGCGACGGCGGCGTCGACGGCGGCGCGGTGCTGCGCGACCCGGTCGGCGTCCTCGCGCGCGGACACGAGCACCACGGTGTCGGTCCCCGAGAACGCCTCGACCATCGCGCGGGTGTCGGTGTACCCGGCGACGACGGCGACGTCCGCCTCGGGCAACGGGTCGTCGCCGAGGCTCGGCGCCCGGGAGGCGTCGCGCACGACGAGCCGTTGCGGCGCGCCCTCGGCGGCGAGGCGGAACGCGAGCTTCGACCCCAGCAGCCCGCTCGCGCCCGTGACGGCGACACGCCCCGACCCCGCCCTGATCGTCATGACCTCACGGTAGACGCGCGGTGCCCGGGCCGCCCGCCCGGCCGGGCGCCGTCGTGCAGGATGGGCCCATGACCTCCGCCGCGGACCGCCGCGCCCCGTACCGCGTCATGACCGTCTGCACGGGCAACATCTGCCGCTCCCCGATGGCCGAGATCGTGCTCCGTGATCGCCTCGATGCCGCAGGGCTCGGGGACCGGGTCGTCGTCGACTCCACGGGGGTGAGCGACGAGGAGGAGGGCAACCCGATCGACCGTCGGGCGCGCGCGGTGCTCGCCGAGCACGGGTACGTCGTGGACGGGGCGCACCGGGCGCGACAGGTGCAGCCGCGCGACCTGGCGGGCAGCGACCTCGTGCTCGCCATGACGGCGCAGCACGCGCGGGTGCTGCGCCGCCTGGCGGGTGGTACCGACGCGCCGACCGACGTCGGCCCGGACGTCCGCCTCTACCGCTCGTTCGACCCGGCTGCGCCGCACGTCCCCGCGGGCGGGTCCGAGCACGTGCTCGACGTCGCCGACCCCTGGTACGGCGGTCGTCGTGACTTCGAGGAGTGCCTCGAGCAGGTCGAGGCCGCGGCGGACGGGATCGTCGAGCACGTGCGGGCTGAGCTCGCCTGAGCTCCGCCGGGCCGCGGGATCAGCGCTCCGGGGTCGGCTCCGGCTCGCCCGACGGCGCGGCTGTCGCCTCGTCGTACGTCGTGACCGCGGGCGCGGGCCCACGCAGCGCGTCGTGCGGCGCCAGCTCCTGGGCGTCCTGCGGGTCCGCGTCCCGTGAGGGACGGAGCTGGTCGCCGTTGAGGAGCAGGTTGAGCAGGATCGCGCAGATCGCGCCGGAGCTGATGCCCGAGTCGAAGATCAGCCGGAACCACTGCGGGAACTCGGCGTAGATCTCTGGCTTCACGGTCGGGAGCAGCGCCACCCCGAGCGAGATCGCGACGACGAGGATGTTCTTGTTCGTGAACGTCACCTTGGTCAGCGACCGGATGCCCGACGCGGCCACCATGCCGAACAGTGCGACCCCGGCGCCGCCGAGCACTGCGCTCGGCACGCCCTCGACGACCGCGCCGACCTTGGGCACGAGGCCCAGCACGACGAGGATCGCGCCGGCCATCGTCGCGACGTAACGGGACTTCACGTTCGTCAGGCTCACGAGGCCCACGTTCTGGGCGAACGCGGTGTACGGGAACGTGTTGAACGCGCCGCCCAGCACGGTGGACAGGCCGTCGGCGCGCAGACCGTCCGCGAGACGCCTCTTCGTGACCGGCTTCTCCACGATCTCGCCGACCGCGATCATGTCGCCCGTCGTCTCGGTCATGATGACGAGGCCCACGACCAGCATCGAGAGGACGGCGGCGAGGGGGAACGTCGGGAGGCCGAAGTGGAACGGCGTGACGAGCGCGAACCAGCCCGCGTCGCCGACGCCCGACCAGTCGACCTTGCCCATCGGCAGCGCGACCAGCGTGCCGAGCGCGAGGCCGAGAAGCACGGACACGCGAGCGAGGGCGGGCGGGGCGAACCGCTCGACGAGGACGACGAACAGCAGCGTGCCCGCGGCGAGCGCCAGGTCGGACGGCGCGGCGCTCTCGCCCTGCGCGGTGATCCAGCCCGCGGCGACGTCCATGAGCGTCACGCCGATGATGAGGATGACGGTCCCGGTGACGATGGGCGGGAAGAACCTCAGCAGCGCCGAGAAGAACGGGGCGACGAGGATCATGAACAGCCCGCACGCGATCGTCGCGCCGAACACCGCCGTGATGTCGTACGTCGTGCCGATGGTGATCATCGGGCCGACGGCCGCGAACGTCACGCCCTGCATGAGGGGCAGCCGGACGCCGAACCGCCAGAACCCGACCGACTGGATGATCGACGCGATGCCGGCGACGAACAGGTCGGCGCTGATGAGGAACGCGATGTCCTGCGCCGAGTACCCGAGCGCGCCCCCGACGATGAGCGGCACCGCGACGGCACCGGCGTACATCGCCAGGACGTGCTGGAGGCCGAGAGGGAAGAGCCGCGCGAACCGCGGTATCTCGTCGACCGGGTCGCTGGTGCGCTCGGGGGTGCTGTCGGTGGGGCGCGTGGTCGCCTGGGTCATGCCGTGGCCTCCCTGGTCCGGGTGGTGGCGAGGAGCCACCGTGCCCGCACGCTAGGACCGGGCGGTCACCGCACGGTCACCGCGGCGTTTCGACGGTGTGACGGTTGCGGTGGGGCCGCGCCCGCCCTCGCGCCCGCCCTCGCACGTGCCCGACGACGTCCCCGGCCGTCCGGGCGACGCGACGGCCCCAGCCGTGGAGCGCCCGCACGAGGCGACCCGACCCAGGTCGGGTGCGTGCGTCGTCGACCCCCGCTGCCGAGCCGGACCCGCCTGCTCCGGAGGCGGCGTCGTCGGGCACGGGCGCCGGGCGGGGGAGGTACGCGTCGAGCCACTGCGCGATGCGCCCGTACGCGAGCGCGCGCACGGGGCGCGCCGAGAGCACGACGTCGTGCAGCGCCCCGTCGATCCGCGCGACGGTGACGAGGTCGCCGAGCTGGACGCACCGCTGGGCGACGCCGTCGACGTCGATGGCGGTGTCCGTGTGCATCATCTCCGGGGTCCACCGCGGCAGGAGCGTGCTGCGTGCCGACAGGAGCGTGAGGATCGGCGCCCCGATCCCCAGGCCCCGCGCGACGGACTGCTGCCCGTGGAACACCGCCGAGAGCCAGGCCGGCGTCGTGCGGAAGCCGTGCTGGGGACGCCACGCGAGGTCGTAGGCCCACTCGCCCCCGAAGTCCTTGCTCACCGAGCGCGTGTAGAACCCGAGGTCGACGTTGGGGAGCGGGCGGGTCGGGGTCAGGCGGGCGCGCGCACCGATGACCGGCTCGAGCAGGATGCGGCCGACCTCCCGCGTCTGGAACTCGAGCCATGGACTGTTGAGCACGAGAGCCGCCGCGCGCGCCGGGTGGCGGGCGAGCCACAGGCTGAGGGTCAGCCCGCCCGTCGAGTGCCCCATGAGGACGAGCTCGCGGGGTGACCGCCCGTGGCCCTGGTGCCCGATGGCGTCGAGCGCCGCCTCGATGTCCTCGTCGTACGTCGCGAGGTCGGTGACGTAGCCCGGCGTCTGCCCAGGGCGCAGGCTGCGGCCGTACTTGCGCAGGTCGAGCGCGTGGAACCGCGCGCCGTGCGCCTCCCAGAACTCGGCGAGCTCGGTCTGGAAGAAGTAGTCCGACCATCCGTGCACGTACAGCACGTCGAGGTAGGGCTCCGCGGGCGCGGGCGTGCCGGTCGGTTCCGGGTCCGGTGCCCGACGGCGTCGCACGAGCGTCGCGACGACGTCGCCCTCGTCGTCGGCGGCGAGCGGCAGCGTGAGCTGCTCGTACTCGTCCCCGAGGACGTCGGGCTGCCAGTCGGCCATGCGCCCGACCCTAGGCGCGCCGGGCCGGGGCCGCTCGGCGTCACCGACCCGGCAGCGGTTCAGCGGCCGGCGCGACGGGCGCGCCAGCGCGCGACCTCCGACTCGACGTCGCGCGTCGGCGTGACGACGGGCGGTCCGCCGAGCAGCTGGCGTCGTGCGTCGACCACGCGCGCGTTGAAGTCCTCGAGGATCTCGCGCACGGACTGCTCGTCGAGCTCTCGGTCGAGGCGGTCGTCGAGCGTCCGGTCCTCCTGCTTGAGCAGCATCGCCGGGGGGCCGAGGCCGGTGAGCTGCTCGCGCTCGACGAGGCTCTTGAGCCACCAGTCCGGGTCGTGCGTGCCCGTGAGCCCGGGGATCGGCTTCCCGGCGAGCGGGAGGTCGTCGAACTCCCCGCGCCGGATCGCCTGGTCGATCACGACGTCGACGTACATCGCGCGCTCCTCCGGTCGTACACGGCGCGGAGAGCGCTCGGCGTCCCCGTCGTCGGCGTCCCTCGTACCGTCGTGCTCGCGCCGGTCCTCGGGGCGTGGGCTGCCGGACTCCTCGGCGTCGTCAGGCTCGGTCTCCCGGTCGACCCGGTACTGCGCCGCCCGTCGGACCGGGTCGTCGTCGGGTGTGCGTCGACGGCGGAACATCGCACCTCCTGCATCGCGTCCGGACCACCCTAGGCACGCCCGACGCCGCCGGCACGACGTCCGTCGTCGGGCACGGCGAGGTCCACCCTACGGATGACCGCCGAACCCGGGGTTGTGCGTGACGAATGACCCGACCTGACGCGTAAACCCGGGTTCGGCACGCCCCCGGTGCCCAGCAAGCCCGGGTTCGGCGACGCCCGCGGCCGGCGGGTCCCGGCATGATGGCCTCATGTCAGGGTCGATGAAGGTCTCTCGCCGTTCGCACGTGCCGCCGTTCGCGGTGATGGAGGTGCTCGCGGAGGCGAACCGCCTGCGCGACGCGGGCGCGTCCGTCCTCAACCTCTGCGCGGGCGAGCCGTCGACCGGCGCGTCGGACGTCGTGCGGCGCCGCGCGATCGAGCTGCTCGAGCACGGCGACCTCGGCTACACGGAGTCGCTCGGCGTGCCGGCGCTGCGCCGCGCGATCGCCGAGCACTACGACCGCTGGTACGGCATCGAGATCGACCCGGCGCGCGTCGCCGTCACCACGGGGTCGTCCGGCGGGTTCCTCCTCGCGTTCCTCGCGGCGTTCGACGTCGGCGACCGGGTCGCGCTCGCCCGGCCCGGCTACCCCGCGTACAAGAACATCCTGCGCGCGCTGGGCTGCGAGGTCGTCGAGCTCGACTGCGGGCCCGAGACGCGGTACCAGCCCACGGTCTCGCAGCTCATGGAGGCGTACTACGACGGCGGTCTCGACGGGCTGGTCGTCGCGAGCCCCGCCAACCCCACGGGGACGATGATCCTGCCTGCCGAGCTCGACGCCGTCGCCGGCTGGTGCACCGACCACGACGTCCGCCTCGTGAGCGACGAGATCTACCACGGCATCGTCTACGGGGACCCGAGCGCCTCCCCCGCTGCGCTCCCGACGGCGGCCCGATACGTCGGCGCCGGCGCCGTGGTCGTCAACTCGTTCTCCAAGTACTGGGCGATGACCGGCTGGCGCCTGGGCTGGCTCGTGCTGCCGGACGAGCTCGTCGGGCCGGTCGACGCGCTCGCGGGCAACGTCGCGCTCTCCCCGCCCGCGCTCGCCCAGCACGCCGGCGTCGCCGCGTTCTCCCCCGAGGGCTACGCGGCCGCGGCGGAGAACGTGGCCCGGTACGCCGCGTCGCGCGAGCTCGTGCTGTGGCGGCTCGACGACCTCGGCTGGTCGCGCGTCGCCCCGGCCGACGGCGCGTTCTACGTCTACGCCGACGTGTCCGGCGACGGGCTGGACTCCGTGACGTGGTGCGAGCGCCTGCTCGCGGAGGCCGGTGTCGCGCTCACGCCGGGGACCGACTTCGACGGCGTGCACGGCGGCGACTGGGTGCGGCTGTCCTTCGCCGCGGCGCCCGCGACCGTCGCCGAGGCGGTCGACCGCATCGCCGCCTGGCGACGCACGCTCTGACCCTGCACGCATCCCCGAGATAGCGACCCCCGGCCGAGATAGCGACACACGACCCAGGTTCGGGCGGGCGCTGGGCCGGGGATCGCTGTCTCGCGTGTCTGGTCGCGACTGTCTACGCGGCGGGTGAGGATCGTGCGGTGCCGACCGACCCGAGCAGCTCACCCCTCCCCACGCGACCCGACGGCGTGCTGCGCCTCGCGACGTTCAACGCGCTGCACGGCGCCGCGCTCGACGGGACGGTCGACGTGGAGCGGTTCGCGCGCGCCGTCGCGCACCTCGACGCCGACGTGCTCGCGCTCCAGGAGGTCGAGCGCGACTCCGCGCGCTCGCACCGCGCGGACCTCGTGGCGGTCGCCGCGGAGACCCTGCGCGCCGACCACCGGCACTTCTCCCCGACCCTGCGCGGCGTGGCGGGGGCCTGGGCGCCCGCTGGACGGCCCGGGGCCGGTGTGCGGCGTGTGCCGGGCGTCGCGTCGTTCGGGATCGGGCTGGTCAGCCGCTTCCCCGTCGAGCGGTGGCTGCGGCTCGAGCTCGACCGCATGCCGTGGCGGTCGCGGGTCCGACGACGCACGGCCGGGTCCGGGGCCGCGCGCTGGGTCCCGCTCCGCGTCGTCCCGGACGAGCCGCGTGCGGCGCTCGCCGCGACCGTGCGGACGCCGTCCGGGCCGCTGACCGTCGTGACGACGCACACGACGTCGCGACCGGAGTTCACAGCCGACCAGTTCTCCGCGTTCGTGCGCGCGTGCGACGCGCTGCCGCGCCCGCTGGTCGTGCTCGGCGACCTCAACCTCCGCGCTCCCGAGCCGGCCGAGATCAGTGGCTGGACCTCGCTCGCCGACGCGCTCACCCACCCGGCGGACCGGCCCGCGCGCCAGATCGACCACGTCCTCGTCGACGACGCGCGAGCACCCGGTCTGGTCCGCCCGGTCGGCCCCGGGGTCGCCCTGGACACGGGGATCTCCGACCACCGCGCGCTCGTCGTCGACGTCCGGTACGTCTCGGCCCCGGAGACGTCGGCGTGAGCTGACGACCACCGCACCATCGCGTCGCTCGCTCGCAACACCGGACCTCGCCCAGGCCGCGGGTGATTTGTCCTCCTCGCGCGTGCCGTCGCGACGACCCGCTCGTACCGTGGTCCGCGTGAGCCGAACGTCACTGCGCACCGCCGTCGTCACGCTCCTCCTCCTCGTCGCCGCGCTGCTCCCGGCGCCCGCCGCGACGGCGGCCACCACCGCGGGGTGGGCGACGTGGGACCCGCTGGGCGGGTCCGCGGGATCGTTCACGACGACGATGCGGCTGCCGGCGGGCGGGTTCCCCGCGGCGACCGTCACCTCCGACTCGCGCGGGGGGCAGGTCGGCGTCCAGTCCGGGCAGTCGTCGTGGCTGAGCGCCGCGACGCCGCCCGGCGAGGTCTACGGCTCGAGCCAGGGCCAGGCCTACCTCAACCTGCGATCTCGCGCGGACAACGCGATGTCCCCGTCGACGACGACCTACACGTTCGAGCGGCCGACGCCGGCCGGCGGCTGGGCGTTCGTCCTCGGCGACATCGACGCCGACCGCGCGGTCGTCGTCGCGCGCGGGGCGGACGGGCGGCTCCTCACGGGCGCGGAGCTCGGCTGGCAGGGCGGGTTCAACTACTGCGCCGTCACGCCGGGCCCGTCATGCACGGGGTCCGCGGCCGACGTCGCGACCTGGAACCCCGTCACGGGCGAGGTCGCCGGCAACACCGCCGGGACGGACACGTCGGGTGCCGCCGGGTGGTTCCGGCCGACGGTCCCGGTCACGAGCCTCACCGTGTCCTTCTACCAGCGCTCCGGGTTCCCGGTGTACCAGACGTGGTTCGCCTCGCTCGCGCGTGACGTCACGGGCACCGTCGAGGCCCAGGACCCCGACGACCCCACCGCCTCCGCCCCGATCGGCGGTGCGACGCTCACGCTCTTCGGCCCCGACGGCACCGAGCTCGCCTCGACGACGTCGGCCCCTGACGGCACGTACGCGTTCCCCGGCTACGCCGCGGCCGACGGCTACACGGTCGAGGTGATCGCTCCACCGGCGCCGTCCCCCGACCACCCGGGCTACGCCGTCGAGGGTCCGGCCCGGTTGCCGGCCGATCTCTCGGCGACCGACGCCACGGGCATCGACTTCCTCGTCCGCGAGATCGTCCCGGTCCCGGTCAGCGGGTCCGTCCGCACCCCCGACGGCACGCCGGTACCGGGCGCGGTCGTGACGCTCACCGGCGAGGACGGTCCGCGCACCGCCACCACGGACTCCACGGGTGCGTACCTGATCGACGACGTCCCCGTCGGCGGTCACGCCTTCTCCGTCGTCCCGCCGGCCGGGTACACGGTCGTCTCCACGCCGGGCCCGATCGACGTCCCGGCGGGGAGCGAGACGCCGATCACCGGCCAGGACTTCGTCGTCCAGGCGCCCGCCACCGTGTCCGGCGCCGTGACCGCGGGCGGGGCGGGGGTCCCCGGCGCCGTCGTGACGATCACCGGCCCGGGCGGGACGTTCACGACCCCGACGGCCGCGGACGGCACGTACTCGTTCGACGGGATCACCCCGGGCGACTGGACCGTGACGGTCGAGGTCCCGTCCGGCTACACGGCGGACGGCCCGACGACGCGGCCCGTCCCCGTCGCGGCGGACGACGTGACCGACGTCGACTTCGAGGTCCTGCGTCCCGGATCGCTCGGCGGGACCGTGCTCGACCAGGACGGGAACCCTGTCGCGGGCGCGACGGTCGTGGTCTCCGGGCCCGGCGGGGACACGACCCTGACGACCGACGCGAGCGGCGTGTACGCCACGGACGGCCTGCCCGCCGGGGAGTACGCGATCACCCTCACGGTCCCGGACGGCTACACCGCGGAGGTCGCGGAGCGGACGGCGACGATCACGGCGGCGGGCGAGAACCGGCTCGACCAGGACTTCGCCGTCGTGCAGGAGGCGGCGCCGCAGCCCGTGGGCGGGACCGTCGTCGACACCGCGGGCACCCCGGTGCCGGGCGCCACGGTGACGGTCCGGGACGCCTCCGGGACCGTCGTCGGCACGACGACGTCGGCCCCGGACGGCACGTGGGCGCTCGAGCTCCCGGCGGGAACGGGGTACACGGCCGAGGTCACCCCACCCGAGGGCTACGGGGTCGACGGCGCGGGGACCGTGACGTTCGACGTCGCCGGCTCCCCGGTGACGGGCCTCGACTTCACGCTCGTGACGACGGCGGTGCCACCGGGTCCGACGCCGACACCCGGCCCCGGCACGGGCGGGAGCGGGGACGGCGCACCGGGCGGGACGAGCACGGGTCGCGGGCTCGCCGCGACCGGCGCCGACACGGGTGCGGCGCTCGCGGCGGCCCTGCTCCTCGTGACGGCGGGCGCCGGGGCGCTCGGTGCCCGACGACGGGTGGCTCGCCGGGCCTGACGGCGCGCCGCCGCCCGTCGGCACCGTGCCAGCGCGTCCGCTCGGTACGCTCCGAGGAGCTGGCGTCGACGGCGAGGGAGCGGTCCGATGGTTCCGGAGATCAACTACTGGGCGGTCCTGGCCGCCACGGTGTCGAGCATGGTCGTGGGGTCCGTCTGGTACACGCCGAAGGTGTTCGGCACCTACTGGATGCGTGTCGCGAAGGTCGACCCCTCGGGAGAGGGCCGCGACGCCGTCGTGCCGATCGTCGTGACCCTGGTGGTCAGCTTCGTGACGGCGTGGGTGCTGGCCGGTGCGACGTACCTCGCGTGGTCGTTCTACGGCGGCGGCTACCTCGGCAACGCGCTGCTGACGGCCGTCGTGCTGTGGGCAGGGTTCACGGCGGCGCGGTTCGTCACGCACGACGCGTTCGAGGGTCGCCCGGTCGGGCTCACCGTGCTCAACGCGGCCCACGAGCTCGTCACCCTGCTCGTGATGGGCCTGCTCATCGGGCTGATCACCCCGTCCGGGGTGTAGCGCACGACGGTGGGCTCAGGCGGCGAGCCCGACCTCCTGGGGCGCGGGCTCGGGGGCTTCGGCCTGCTCGGTGAGCGGGCGTCGCCGGGCGCGGCGCGCGCGCACGATGAGGACGACCGCCTGCAGCCCGATGAGGATCCAGACCACGTTCGCGGCGACCGACGGCCACACGCCGTTCCTGGCCGCGACCATGGCCATGAGCCCGGCCGCGACGAGGTTGGTGAGCTGGAAGGGCGCGGACGACGCGGCCCAGCGGCCGCGGCTCACCTGCGCGTACGCGAGGACGCCGGCGGCGGCGCCGATCCAGCCGAGGAACATGACGAGGGCGTCGAGGGTGACGGGCACAGCGAGACTCCGGGCGACGAAGAGGGTGGGGTGGAGGGGTTCCGCGACGCTGCGGGGGCTGTGCGCTCCGGGCCGATGGCTGGTGGCGCTGGGTGGTGCGGAAGCTCTGGCGCCGACCCGTAGGAGGAGGAGGTAACCGGTCGGCGCCTCGACAAGTGTGAGGCCTCTCGGCGTTCAGCACAATCGAATGATCCTGCACCGGCCGTTTAGACTTACTACATGGCGACGGACCCACGCAGACTTGCCTTCCTCCTTGCCGTGCACCGCGGAGGGGGCGTGCTCGCGGCAGCAGATCTTCTGCGCGTCACCCCGTCGGCGGTCTCCCAGCAGATCCAGCGGCTCGAGGCAGAGGAGGGCGTCGCGGTCCTCGACCGCGGGCCGCGCGGCGTGACGCTCACGGCCGCGGGCCGGGTGCTCGCCGAGGCTGCCGAGCGCATCGAGACCGAGCTGGTGGAAGCGCGCAAGGCGCTCGCCGCGCTCGGGGACGAGGTGGCAGGGCGCGTGGCGGTGGGCTCCTTCCAGACGGCGATCCGCGCTGTCGTCGCGCCCGTCGCCGCGCGCCTCGCCGAGACGGCCCCCGGCATCGAGCTGGACGTCCAGGAGCGCGAGCCGGCCGAGGCCCTGCGGCTCCTGCGCGCCGGGGAGCTCGACGTCGTCCTCCTCGAGCGCGACTACGAGCACGACTCCCCCGCGCCGCGCGGCACGCGCGAGGTCGTGCTCCTCGACGAGCCGTGGCGCCTCGTCGTGCCCGCGGCGATGCCCACCCCGGCACGCCTCGACGACGTGCGGGACGCCGTGTGGCTCGGACCGGAGCCCGACACCGCCGCCGCCCGTGCCCTGCGGCGCCTCGAGCGCGGGCTGGGCGGGACGCTGCGCACGCGGCACAACTACTACGACTTCGACGTCGCGCTGTCCCTCGTCGCGGCGGGCCTCGGGGTCGCCATGCTGCCCGCGCTCGCCGTCGAGGGCGGCGCGTCGGACGAGGTGCCCGACGGCGTCACGGTCGTCGGGCTGCCCGGCCTCGGCTCGCGGCGGCTCGTCGCCCGCCACCGCGCGACGCGCCACGAGCCGCGCCCGGTCGTCGCGGCGGTCCTCGACGAGATGGTCGCCGCCGCGGCGGACATCACCTTCGCCTGAGGCCGGCCCTCAGCCCTCCGCGAGGTCGAAGCGCGTCGCGCCGTAGGGCTCGGCGGTGCCGAACGCGAACACGCGCCCGGGCACGAGACGGTAGACCGCCCACGGCGGCGGGCCTGCCGACGGCGCGCTGAACTCGGCGGTGAGCGCGTCGACCGCGACGGTCGCGGGCCAGCCGTCGGCCCGGAAGCCCGCTGCCGCGCGCTCGAGCGTCCCGGCGTCCGTGACGCGCTCGGCGGTGCACTCGATCGTGAGGTCGAACGGCTCCGTCGCGACGGTCAGCGTGCAGCGCGGGTCGCGGCGCAGGTTCGTGTTCTTGCGCGTCCCCTCGCCGGAGCAGAGGAAGATCTCGTCGCGGTCTATCAGCGCGCCGACCGGCACGACGTGCGGCCTCCCGTCGGGGTCGGCGGTCGCGAGCCACGTGGTGTGGCGGTTCGGCCCGCCGGTACCGGGTGCCTGCGGGAGCCGTCGGAACAACGTCTCGTGCACGCGGGCCCACTCGATGGGGGGCGCGCCGTACCCGTCGAGGTTCTTCGCCGTCGGCTCGGTGGTCGCCATCGTCCTGCTCCTCTCGTAACGGTCCTCGTCCAGTCAGGACGCCCCGGAGGGCACGAACTCATCGGGCGGGACGTAGCCTGCCGGGGTGGACGTAGCGGTGGTGGGGGCGACGGGCGACGTCGGCCGTCAGGTGTGCACGCAGCTCGTCGAGCGTCGGGTCCTGCCGCCGACGTCGCGGCTCCAGCTCGTCGGGCGCGCCGGCGGGGCGTCGGGGCGGGCCGTGCACGGGCTGCGCGCCGACCTCGTCGACGCGTACGACGAGCACGCGCCGCTGCTCGACGTCGCGCACTCCCCCGACGACGTGACGGCCGACGTGGTCGTCGTCGCCGCGGGCCTCACTCCCCCGGCGCGCACCGGTGCCGACCCGGACCGCCGCCTGCTGGCCGCCACCAACCGCGCCGTCTTCGCCGAGTACGCCGACGCGATCGCGCGGCACGGCTCGGGGCACGAGGTCGTGGTGGTGGTGACCAACCCGGTCGAGCTGGGGGTCGCGGTGATGGCGGAACGGCTCGGTCGGCACCGCGTGCTGGGGATGGGCGCGTGGCTCGACACCCTGCGGTTCCGGCGCGAGCTCGCCGTCGAGCTGGGCGTGCGGCGGCACCGCGTGGGCGGGTTCGTCGGCGGGCAGCACGGCGAGGACGCGGTCCCGCTGTGGTCGACCGTGCGGATCAGCGGCCTCGACGCGGACGAGCGCGCCCGCGCCGTCGCGGCGCTGCGCCGGGGTCGCACGCTCGACGTGCTGCCGGCCGAGATAGCCGCCGCGAAGACCGAGCTCGCGCGCGTCGCGAGCGAGGACCTGGGCGCCGCGTTCGACCTCATCGACACGTGGCCCGCCGACCTGCGCCTCGTCACGCGCCCGTGGATGACCCACCAGTCCGGCGCCAAGACGCCCGCGGGCACGGCGAGCGCGACCGTCGACCTCCTGGAGGTCATCCTCGACGGCCGCGAGACAGTGGTTGCCGGTCAGGTCGCGCTCGACGGCGAGCTCGCCGGGCGGCTCGGCGCGCCGTCGGCAGGCTCGTCGCGGTCCGACGCGCCCGAGGACGGTCCTTTCCGCGGCGTGCTCGGGGTCCCCGTGGTGCTCGGGCCGGGCGGGTGGACGCGCGTCCTCCTCGACTCCCTGCCCGACGACGAGGCGCGCCGCCTCGCGCAGGCGGCGCACGGCGTCGGGCAGATGCTCGCGGCCACGGCGGCGTCCGACGACGTGCCCGCTGCCGCTGTCGTCGCCACGGCGTCGGGCGAGCGGGAAGCGCCGGACGAGCCGACGCCGTCGGGCGCGGAGGTCGCCTGGGTCGCGACCGTCCACGGGCTCGACCAGCCGGGTACGCTCACGGCGCTGACCGGCGTCTTCTCCACGCGCGGGGTGAGCTTCGACTCGCTCGCGACCGACGGCGTCGGCCCGGACGGCACGGCCGGACGGATCGTCGTGACGTTCCGGGCGACCCCGCGCCGCACGCGCGCGCTCGAGCGCGCGGTGAGCCGCCTCGCGACGGTGCGGTCCGTCGTCGTGCGCCCCGCCTGATCGCTCACGCCGTCGTCCCCGCGGCGGCGCTGGGGTCGCCCGAGGAAGTTAGTTGCCCCGACTAACATCATGGTCGTAGACGGCGCTCACGAGCGGTGCGATCGACGCACCCCCACGACCGCCACCCGCTCGCGCAACCGTCGAAAGGCTTCGGATGGCCACCCTCTTCGCCGTGCTCGCGGCGGTGCTGTTCCTCGCCCGGCTCGCACTGTTCGTCGCGCTCCACATCGTCCCGAGCGACTACGACCCCGTGCGCCACGCGGTGAGCGACTACGCGGTCGGGCGCACGCGCACGCTCTCCACGGCGATGACCTGGACGACGGCGCTCGCGTGGGCCGTCCTCGCCGTCGCCGTGGTGGGCACGTCGTGGGACGAGAAGGCCGAGGTGCTGTGGCAGCTCGTGCCGCTCGTCGCCCTGTTCATCGCCCTGCCGTTCCTGCCGACCGACCTCGAGGGGCAGCGGGCGACGACCGTGGGGCGTCTCCACCTGCTCGCCGCCATCGCCTGGTTCGCGCTGAGCTACAGCCTGACGGGCAACTTCTCGCGCTACCTCGCCGACGCCGGGGTGCTGGGCACCGCGCTCGTCGTCCTGCACTGGGTCGCCCTCGCGTCGCTCGTCGCGCTCGTCGCGTCCCTCGTCGTGCAGCCCCTGCGCCGCCGCGCGTTCGGGATCAGCGAGCGGGTGTTCATCGTCGCGATCAACCTCTTCTTCCTCCTCGCGAGCGTCGGGCTGGCGACGACCTGAGCGTGCGGTTGCCCGAACCTCACAGCGCGCCGGTACGCACTGAGCGAAGACGGTAACGAGACCGCTCCGCCGCGGGAACCCGGGTGAAACCCGGTCTCCCTAGCGTGGGACGCGCCGTCGGCCTCTCCCCTGCCGTGGCCGGCGACGACGCCTCAGGAACCGGAGACCGCCCATGTCCTACCTCAAGCCTGCCGAGCTCGTCCCCACGATCGTCGACGCCGGCGCGAACAAGGTCCTGCTCCCGACGCGCGACACGATCGTCCGCGCGATCATGGGCGGCGCGATCCTCACGATCGGCGCGGCGTTCGCGGTGACGGTGACCGTCATGACGGGCAGCGCGATCCTCGGGGCCATCCTCTTCCCCGTCGGCTTCATCATGCTGTACCTGCTGGGATACGACCTGCTCACGGGCATGTTCGTGCTCGGCCCCCTCGCGTGGCTCGACAAGCGACCCGGAATCACCTGGCGGGGCATCCTGCGCAACTGGGGCCTCGTGTTCGTCGGCAACTTCATCGGTGCCTTCACCGTCGCGGTCCTCATGGCGATCGTCGTGACGTACGGGTTCGCCACCCCGCCCAACGAGGTCGGCGAGGCGATCGGCCACATCGGCGAGGGGCGGACCGTCGGGTACGCGGAGCACGGGGCGTCGGGCATGCTCACGCTGTTCGTCCGCGGGATGCTGTGCAACTGGATGGTGTCCATGGGCGTCATCGGCGCCATGATCGCCAAGGACGTCCCGGGCAAGGCGCTCGCCATGTGGATGCCGATCATGCTCTTCTTCTTCATGGGCTTCGAGCACTCGATCGTCAACATGTTCCTCTTCCCGTCGGGCCTCCTGCTCGGCGGCGAGTTCACGATCATGGACTACCTGGTCTGGAACGAGATCCCGACGATCGTCGGGAACCTCGTGGGCGGTCTGCTGCTCACCGGCCTTCCCCTGTACTTCACCTACGGCCGCCCGGCGGCGCGCAAGGGCAGCGCGGCAGAGCCCGTCCCGGCGGCGTCCGAGCCGACGGCGGAGCGCGAGCTGGTCTCCGAGCCCGCCTGATCGCCGGTGGGCGACCCGAGCCCCGGCGCCCGCGGCGGCCGGTAGGATCGAGGTCACAACTTCATGTTCTACCGGTGGTCCTGCGCGCCGTGCCTCGGCGCCGGGACCACCGTGCCGTCCGAACCACGACGGGAGAGCTCGGCGCCACGGTCCACGCGACCACGGCGCCGGCGCCGAAGGAGCAAGTCCTCCCCGGGAATCTCTCAGGCCCACGTACCGTCGAGGTGAGGCAACTCTGGAAAGCGGCCGCGCGCCGTCGGGTCTCCCGGCGAGGCGCGGCCCACCGACGGTGCAAGTCGGCGCGCCCCGGCCCTCACGGGTATGGCGGACCGGCAAAACTCTCAGGTCGACGCGTGCGTCCGATGACAGAGCGGGGAGGGACCCGCCGTCGTCCCCTCCACCGGAGGTCTCCGTGACCCAGCCGTCGTTCGACCCCAGCTCCCGGCACAACGCCGCGACCGGCGCGTTCGCGCCCCGGCACCTCGGCCCGCGCGGCCGCGAGGTGCAGGCCATGCTCGACCAGCTCGGCCACGACTCGCTCGACTCACTGGTCGACGCGGCCGTGCCGGCGTCGATCCGCACCGACCGGCCGCTCGACCTGCCCGCGGCGCGCACCGAGACCGAGGTGCTCGACCACCTGCGCGCCCTGGCCGGCAAGAACGTCGTCAAGACGCAGATGATCGGGCTCGGCTACTACGGCACCGTCACTCCCCCGGTGATCCGTCGCAACGTCCTCGAGTCGCCCGCCTGGTACACCGCCTACACGCCGTACCAGCCGGAGATCTCCCAAGGCCGCCTGGAGGCGCTGCTCAACTTCCAGCAGGTCGTCGAGGACCTCACCGGGCTCGACGTCGCCAACGCGTCGCTCCTCGACGAGGCCACGGCGGTCGCGGAGGCCGTCGCGCTCATGTGGCGGGCGTCGCGCGCGAAGACCGGCTACGTCGTGCTCGACGCGGACCTCTTCCCCCAGACGCTCGCCGTGACGCTGGGCCGCGCGCACGCCGTCGGCCTGCCCGCGGTGGTGGCAGACCTGTCCGGTGGCCTCGAGGCGGGACTGGCAGCGGCCCGCGCCGCGGGCGCGTTCCCCGCCGAGGTGGACGACGACGGCGCGCACCTCGTCGGGGTCGTCGTGCAGCAGGCAGGGGCGTCGGGACGCGTCGTGGACTGGCGCCCCGTCGTCGCGGAGGCCAAGGAGGCCGGCGCGCTCGTCACGGTCGCGAGCGACCTGCTCGCCCTGACCCTGCTCGTCTCCCCCGGCGAGCTCGGCGCGGACGTCGCGGTCGGTTCCGCCCAGCGCTTCGGCGTCCCCCTGTTCTACGGCGGCCCGCACGCGGCGTTCATGGCGGTCCGCAAGGGGCTCGAGCGCTCGCTCCCGGGCCGCCTCGTCGGCGTCTCGATCGACGCCGACGGCGACACCGCCTACCGCCTCGCCCTCCAGACCCGCGAGCAGCACATCCGCCGCGAGAAGGCGACGAGCAACATCTGCACCGCGCAGGCGCTCCTCGCGATCGTGGCGTCGATGTACGCGGTCTATCACGGCCCCGACGGCCTCCGAGCGATCGCCGAGCGCACCCACGCCCACGCGGCGACCCTCGCGGACGCTCTCCGCGCCGCCGGCACCACCGTCGACCACGACACCTTCTTCGACACCGTCAGGACGACGGTCCCGGGCCGCGCAGCGGCGATCGTCCAGGCAGCAGCCGACGCCGGCGTCAACCTGTACAACCCAGACGAGATCCACGTACAGATCGCCTGCGACGAGACGACGACCGCCGCGACCATCGCCACGGTGCTGAAGGCCTTCGGCGTCCCGGCACCCGCGGCGGGTGGCGAGCCGAGCGCTGAGGTGGGGGAGGCGGCGTCGGATGCGAAGGGCGTAGAGGCCGCGCTCGAGAACGGACGCGCGACCGACCAGAGCGACGGCGCGGCCAGCCCGAGCACCGACGCCGCCTCCACCGCCAGACGCACCCACGAGCTCCCCGCATGGGCGACCCGAACGACCGACTACCTACAGCACCCGATCTTCCACCTGCACCGCTCCGAGACCTCGATGCTCCGCTACCTGCGCCGACTCTCGGACAAGGACCTCGCGCTCGACCGCACGATGATCCCGCTGGGCTCGTGCACGATGAAGCTCAACGCGACGGCGGAGATGGAGGCGATCTCGTGGCCCGAGTTCGCGAACATCCACCCGTTCGTGCCCGCTGACCAGGCGCGGGGCTACGAGGAGCTCATCGGCGGGCTGGAGTCGGCACTGGCGGAGATCACGGGCTACGCGGGGGTGTCGGTCCAGCCGAACGCGGGGTCGCAGGGCGAGTTCGCGGGCCTGCTCGCGATCCGCGACTACCACGTGTCGCGCGGCGACACGGAGCGTGACGTGTGCCTGATCCCGGCGTCGGCCCACGGCACGAACGCGGCGTCCGCGGCGCTCGCCGGGCTGAAGGTGGACGTCGTGAAGACGGCGGAGAGCGGCGAGGTGGACCTCGACGACCTGCGCGCGAAGCTCGCCGACCACGGCGCGCGCGTCGCGGCGATCATGATCACGTACCCGTCGACGCACGGCGTCTACGAGGAGCACGTCCGCGAGGTCTGCGACCTCGTACACGAAGCAGGCGGTCAGGTGTACATCGACGGCGCGAACCTCAACGCGCTCGTCGGCCTCGCGCGCCCGGGCGAGTTCGGCGGCGACGTCTCGCACCTGAACCTGCACAAGACGTTCTGCATCCCGCACGGCGGGGGAGGCCCCGGCGTCGGCCCTGTCGCCGTCGCCGAGCACCTCGTCCCGTTCCTCCCCGGCGACCCGCTCGCCGTCGGTGCCGGGGGAGGGACGCCGGTCTCGTCGACGCGGTACGGGTCGGCCGGCATCCTGCCCATCTCGTACGCGTACGTCGCGCTCATGGGCCCCGACGGGCTCACGGAGGCGACCAAGACCGCGGTGCTCACGGCGAACTACGTCGCGAGCCGCCTCACCGACCACTTCCCGGTCCTGTACACGGGGCCGAACGGGCTCGTCGCGCACGAGTGCATCCTCGACCTGCGCGCCATCACGGCGGAGACCGGTGTGACGGCCGAGGACGTGGCCAAGCGGCTCATGGACTACGGGTTCCACGCGCCGACGCTGTCGTTCCCCGTCGCGGGGACCCTCATGGTCGAGCCGACCGAGAGCGAGGACCTCGCGGAGCTCGACCGGTTCGTCGACGCGCTGATCGCGATCCGCGGCGAGATCGACGCCGTGGCGGCGGGCCGCTGGGCCGTCGAGGAGTCCCCGCTGCGCGGCGCGCCGCACACGGCTGCGGCGCTCGTCGCGGAGGACTGGGACAAGCCGTACTCGCGGGAGCTCGCGGCATACCCGGTGGCGAGCCTGCGCGGCGGGAAGTACTGGCCGCCGGTGCGACGCATCGACGGCGCGCGGGGCGACCGGAACCTCGTGTGCTCGTGCCCGCCCCTGGAGTCCTACGTGACCACGATCGACACGACGGGAGACCGCGCATGACCGAGCAGTCGTCAGGAGTCGGCGGGACCGACGAGCCCACGGCCAAGCCGAAGGACGAGCCGATGGACGAGCACAGCCCGCTGCACGACGAGCACGTCGCGCTCGGCGCGAACCTCACGAGCTTCGGCGGGTGGCTCATGCCGTTGCGCTACACGTCCGACCTCGCGGAGCACCGCGCCGTCCGCGAGGCGGCGGGGCTGTTCGACCTGTCCCACATGGGCGAGATCGAGGTGGCCGGGCGGCAGGCTGCGGCGATGCTCGACCACGCGCTCGTCGGGAACCTCAGCGCGGTGGCGCCGGGGCGCGCGCGCTACACGATGATCTGCGCGGAGGACGGCTCGGTCCTCGACGACCTCGTCGTCTACCGCCTGGAGGACGAGCGGTTCCTCGTCGTCGCGAACGCCGGGAACGCCGAGCTCGTGGCGCGCGAGCTGGTGGAGCGGGCGTCAGGCTTCGACGTGACCGTGACCGACCAGGGCGCGGACACCGCGCTGATCGCGGTCCAGGGCCCTCGTGCGGAGGAGATCGTCGCGAGCCTGACCGATGGCGCCGACCCGGCCGCAGCCGCGACGGTCCGCGGGATGAAGTACTACGCGGCTGCCCCGCTCACGCTCCGGACGGGCACGGCCGACGACGCCGCGCCGGTCGACGCGCTCGTCGCGCGCACCGGGTACACGGGGGAGGACGGCTTCGAGCTGTTCGTGCCCGCCGACCGGGCGGCCGGCCTGTGGCGCACGGTCCTCGCCGCGGGGGAGCGGCTGGGTCTGGTCCCGGCGGGCCTGTCCGCGCGCGACTCGTTGCGGCTCGAGGCCGGCATGCCGCTGTACGGCCACGAGCTCGACACCACGACGACGCCCTACGAGGCGGGTCTCGGGCGGGTCGTCAAGCTCGACAAGGTGTCCGACGACGGCACGCCGCTCGAGTTCGTGGGGCGGGCCGCGCTCGCCGCGCGCCGTGCGTCGGCGCCCGCGCGCGTGCTCGTCGGCCTGAAGGGGCTGGGGCGCCGTCCCGCCCGGGCGGGCTACGCCGTCGTGCTGCCGGACGCCGCGCACGAGCCCGGGGGGGCCGTGGGGGAGTCGGCACGGCGGATCGGGACCGTGACGTCGGGCGCGCCGTCGCCCACGCTCGGGCACCCGATCGCCCTGGCGTACGTGACCCCCGAGGTGTCGGCGGAGGGCACGGAGCTCGCCGTCGACGTGCGCGGCCGCGCCGAGCCCGTGGTGGTCGTGCCGCTCCCGTTCTACCGTCGTGCCCAGCAGTCCTGATCGTCCGCGCGACGTCGCGCACCGCACCGTGCCAGCCCGAAGGAGAGTCCCATGACCGACCAGTTCCCCGATCACCTGCAGTACACCGCCGAGCACGAGTGGATCGACGCGTCGGACCCGGCCGTCGTCGGCATCACCGCGACGGCGGCCGAGGCGCTCGGCGACATCGTCTACCTCGAGCTGCCCGAGGTGGGCGCGGAGGTCACGGCGGGGAGCGTCATCGGCGAGGTGGAGTCCACCAAGTCGGTGTCGGAGCTGTTCTCGCCGGTGACAGGCACCGTCGTCGAGGTCAACCAGGCCGCGATCGACGACCCCGCCGTGGTCAACTCCGACCCGTACACCGACGGCTGGCTCTTCAAGGTCGACGTCACGTCGACGGGCGACCTGCTGTCGGCCGAGCAGTACGCGGCTCTCGCCGGAAACTGAGCCAAGTGTGACGTAGATCACACATCCTAGCGGACGCCGGAGCGCGTTCCGAGCCCCCGCTCGGACGTCTCCGGCGTTCGTCGTTCTCGCGCCGGTATGGCGTGTGACCTGCGGCGACGTCGTCATGACGCGACCATCACGCGTGGTCGGGACATTCGCCGGAAGTCCGGGGTGAAAAGTCGCGTCATGAACAGGACGTTCGTCCATCTCTTCTTGTAGCAACACACCGGGTCCGCAACGTGGGGACGTCGTGACCGGGAGAGCAACTGGAGGAGAAACATGAGCACCATCGAGCTGGTCCGCCCCATGGCGGCCCCGTCGGGCATGATCGCTGCGCCGATCGCCCCGCTGACCCGCCGCGAGCGCGTCGTCCTGTCCAACCTGTCGGAGGACGTCACGCTCGAGCAGATCGCCACCAAGCTCTTCGTCACGCGCAACACCGTGAAGTCGCAGGTTCGCAGCCTCTACCGCAAGCTCGGTGTCTCGACGCGCGCGGAGGCGGTGGCCTGGGCTCGCGCCGCCGGCCTGCGCTGACTGGGGTCGCCGGGGGCCGACGGCGTCCCGCGGCGACGACCGTGTCCTGGGCACGGGACGTGTCACCTGCCCGACACGGCTCCGTGCGACACTCCGCGTATGACTCTGCGCAGACTGGTGGTGGCGGCGGCGATCGTTGACGATCTCGCCGCGCCCCGGCTGCTGCTCACGGCGCGCCGCTCACGGCCGCTGCACCTCGCGGGACGCTGGGAGTTCCCGGGCGGCAAGGTCGACCCGGGAGAGACCCCGGTCGAGGCTCTGCACCGCGAGCTGCGTGAAGAGCTCGGCGTGGCGGTCGAGCTCGGCGAGGAGATCGTCGGGCCGGACCACGGCGCCTGGGTCATCACCGACCGGCACGTCATGAGGCTGTGGTTCGCCCGGATCACCGCGGGGGAGCCGCAGCCGCTCGTCGAGCACGACGACCTCGCCTGGCTGGACGCGGGGAGCTGGTTGTCCGTCCCGTGGCTGGACGCGGACGTGCGCATCGTCGAGGAGCTCGCGCGCCAGGTCGCGCCCGAGTCCGTCGGACGGGCGTCCGACGCCTGACTGGCGTCAGCCCCGACTGTTGTCCGGAGTCGGGAGCCCGCCGGCCCAGCGCTCGACCTCCCGACGTGAACGCAGCCGGACCACGACGACGTCCGGCGCCCGCTCTGCGACGCGTCCGGCGAGGTCCCGGTACGTGTGGCGGGTCACCCACGCCCAGCGGACGATGTTCTCCTCCGGCGGCTTGTGCCACGTCCGCCAGATCGGCGGCTCGACGTTCCCGTTCCACAGCTCCTCGCGCCTGAACGAACGGCGCAGCGTGCGCGTCGTGACCTGGGCCATCGTGACGCGGGTCGGCAGGTCGAGCCACACGAGCACCTCGGCCCGCGCGAGGATCAGCGGGCGGGCGGCGGCGTACTGCCACTCGGTGACGAAGGCGTGCTGCGCGAGCAGCGCGCGGACGTCGTCGAGGAACTCCGGTCGCGGCGTCCAGCCAGGCCCGTGATGGAGCCCGTCCATGTCGGTGTGCGGGATCCCCAGGCGTTCGCCGATCCGGCGCGCGAGCGTCGTCTTCCCGGAGCCCGACACCCCCGCCACGGTGATCCGTCGCGGCACGCGCCCGAGGCGGGCGACGACGTCGTCGTCCGGTCCGAGAAGAGGCACCGGAGGAGCCTACCCATCGTTCCCTCCGTTGCGGGCATGAGACGGGCCCGGTCGGACCGTCCCGACCGGGCCCCTCTCATGCCTACGAGCCCTCGGCGTCAGCCGGCCGGCTGGACCCACGGGGACGGCGCCGGGGGAGCGACGACCGGCGGGCGGTCGTTGCAGCTCGGCGCGCTGGGGACGAACCGCCCGAGCCAGTTCACCGTTCCGGGCTCCCACGGGCTGATGGACGTGCCGTCGTTCCCACCGAGGTCGGTCAGCGTGAACTCGGTGCCGCCGGCCGGGAAGTTGAAGGCGCCGCAGTTGTTCACGCCCGCCCAGCCGACGTTGCGTGCGTCGACGTTCTCGAACGACGCCCCACCGCGGACGCGGGCGCTGACGACCGACGTCCCCGTCCCGTCGACCCGGACGTCCTTGAAGACGACGCCCTCGATGGCCACCTGGTCCTTCACGCCCCAGTCGGACACGAGCATGATCGCGTTGTACGTGCTGTCGAGGTAGTGGTCGCCGGTGACGCGGATGTCGGCGTCGATGTCGCGGTCGAGCGCGTAGAACCAGACCGCCCCGAGCCCGATCTTCCAGTTCAGCTCGAACGTGCCCGCGCGCACGGCGGTGTTGTCCGTGAGCTCGAGGTACCCGGCGAACGGCTCCGCGCCGAACCGCGCCCCGACGTGCAGGCCGCTGCCCTCGCGGACCGGGTCCGCGACGAGGTTCGCCCGGACGACGTTGTCGGTGCCGCCGTAGACCGCGATGCCGTTGGCGAGGGTGTTGGACTGGATCGTGTTGTTCTCGAACACGTTGCCGGTGTTCGACAGCTTCTCCGACCACATCGCGAGGCCGTCGTCACCGGTGTTCCGGACGAAGGTGTTGCGCACGACCGAGCCCGTCACGCCCCCGTGGAAGTTCAGCGCGTCGGCGATCTGGTCGACGACGACGGTGTTCTCCACGGTGAGGTTGTCCATCGGCCCGTCGAACCACAGCCCGACCTTCGTGTGCTGGATGTAGAGGCCGGAGATCGACGAGTCGCTCAGCGCGCCGCCGACGCCGTTGACCTGGTCGGTGTCGATGCGCTCGCGCACGTCGCCGACGATAGCGAAGTCGCGCAGGTGCACGTCGCTGCTGCCGCCGTCCTGGGTGTACTTCCCGTAGAACCCGACGCCGGTGTGGACCGAGCCGTCGGGCAGCGGCTCGTCGAGCGCGACCTCCTTGCCCTTGAAGACCGTGTACCAGGAGCCGGCGCCCTGGATCGTGACGTCGTCGACGACGACGTGGCGGTTCACCTGGTAGACGCCAGGCGGGACGTACACCTCGAGGCCCTTCCTCTTGGCGAACGCGATGGCCCGGTCGAGGGCGTCCGCCGAGTCCCGCCTGCCGGTGGGGTCGGCGCCGAACAGCAGGGCGTTCGCGGCGAGCCACCGCACCTTCGGCGGCGCGACCTTCTCGGAGTCGAGCAGGTCGATGACCGTCCACTCCGCGGTGGCGCCTGCGGGCATCGTGAGACGGACCGTGTCGCCCGCCCGGTAGGTCCTGCCGAGCAGCAACCGCTGCTCGTCGTAGAACTTCATGGGACGGAACGGCTTCGCGAACGCCGGGGCAGGCGTCGTCTCCGACGGGACGCACGCGCACTCCGTGACCCACCAGCCCGGCTGGAGCAGGTCCGCCGTCGGGTCGTTGGTGAACGGGTACTGGTTGTACAGGTAGGAGTACTCGGACGTGAGCGTCAGGTGCCGGTCCGGGCCCGCCTTCTTCCCGGCACGCAGGACGGAGACGTCCAGCGGCGACGTGATGCCGCCGCCCGTGGGCGCATCGGGGATCGAGTACCGGACGGTGATCGCGTTCGCGTCCGCGGGGAGCGCGAACTCGACGTGCTGGCCCGCGGTGAGCCGGACCGCCGAACGACCCGACGCCTCCGCCTCGATCGTGTAGGCGTCCCGGCCGGGGCCGATCACGGTCCCGGTCGTGGCCGCGTTCTCGGCCTCCTGCTCGAGGAACGGCACGTCGGCGCCGCGGCCCTCGACGAGTGCGGGGTCGACGGCGGCGCGCGTCACTGGGGTCGCCGGCGTCGCCGGGGGAGGGGGCGTGCCGTGGGCAGGCGCCGACGAGTGGGCAGACGCTGCCGTCCCCGTGACGAGCACGAGGGCGAGCGCTGCGGCTGTCGTGACCCGCGTGGTGCGACGGCGGCGCGACGCGGGGTGATGTGTGCTGCGAATCATCGTTGACCCGTCTTCTCTCGGGAGGCGCGAACGCCTCCGTGCTGACCGGGGGCGTGCTGACCCGCCGGGCCCACTGCACGGTCGCACCTCCGCGCAGGGGCGTTCGTGCGAAACACTAGAACGCCGTTCGAACGAGCACAAGAGGCTGTGCTGATCTTGCGTTATCTCGTTCTTTTCTTGCGAGAACTTGTCGCTACTCGTCGTGCTCGACGCCCGAGCCGCGGTCGGGGAGTGCGGGCTCGTCGCGTTCGGCTCGCGTCGGAGTGGCGTGATCCCCCGCGGACGGGGGTACTTCCGACCGGGAGGCGAGCGCCCTCCCGCGGAGCATGCTCGCGACGTCGGCCAGCGCGCTGCCGACGGGCTGCGGCGCGCGCTCGGGACGCAGGTAGCGCTCGTCGTCCTCGGTGCTCGGACCCGGAGCGCCCCGGGGCACCACCTCGCCCTTCACGACCTCGACGGGGGGACCGCCTCCCGCCGCGGCGCGCCACGCGAGCGTCGCCTCGACGAGCCGCCGGTAGACGCCGGCGTCGAGCGGGTCGCGCAGCCACGCGTCCGCCGCCTCGGCGACGTGCTTCGCGAGCCGTCGTCCGTCGTCCTCCACGTGCGCACCTCCTGCCGTCGTCAGGAGCGTACCCGCGGCTTGCGCGACGGCGGCCGGCACGAGACGGTGACCGACGGAGGTGGTTCCCGTGACCGAGACGTTCCCCCGGATCGCGCAGGTCGTGCTCGACACGACGCACGCGCGGGCGCTCGCGGACTTCTACCGCGAGCTCTTCGGGCTCTCGTACCGCGCCGGGGACGAGCCGCCGGAGCCCGGCGAACCCGACCCGGCCGGCGAGGACTGGCTCGTGCTCCGCGCCGCGCCCGGCGGCGTCCAGCTCGCGTTCCAGCAGGTCGAGGAGCTCGAGCCGTCGACGTGGCCGGAGGGCGACGTGCCGCAGCAGCTCCACCTCGACTGCACGGTGCCCGACGTCGCGGAGCTCGACCGTCAGCACGAGCGAGCCCTCACCCTCGGTGCCCGGCTGCTCCACGACCGCTCCGACGACCCGGACGAGCCCCTGCGCGTCTATGCCGACCCGTCGGGACACCCGTTCTGCCTGTTCGTGGGCTGACGGCGCGGCGGGTCGCATCCGTCAGCCCTCGTCGCCGCTCAGCCCGCCGCGATCTGGGCGAGCGCGGCGAGGTGGGCCTCGACGGCGCGTCGGCCCTCCGGGGTGAGCGTCACCCAGGTGAGGCGGCGGGCGTCGCCACGGGCGGGAGAGCTCTCCTTGCGCACGGTGACGAAGCCCGCGTCGGCGAGCACCCGGAGGTTCTTGGAGAGGTTCGCGTCGGTCACGCCGAGCGTGTCCCGCAGCACCGCGAACTCGAGCTCCGCGCCGCGCCGGAGCGCCCCGCAGATGCGCAGGCGGACGGGCGAGTGGATGACGTCGTTGAACGCGGGGGCCGTCTCGGTGCTCATGCGTCCTCGCGCCCCGACCCTGCCAGCTCGTGGCGGAAGGCGTCGTCGTACCGGCGGCCGAGCACGACGCACGCGACGAACCCGACCGCGGCCGGCACCACGACCCACCCGTACCCGACGTCTGTGAACCGGACGACCAGCGCGGCGGCGAAGGAGAGGACCATCGTCGCGAGCATCACCCGGGAGAGGCGCCTCGAACGTGGACCGGCCGGCTGGCTGAACCAGAGGCCGTAGCGACGGCGATAGACCAGGACGAGCAGCGGCAGGGCAAAGATCACGACAGGGAGCGCGACGAGCGACGCGGGGAAGGGCGCCCCCTGGATGCAGACGATCAGTGCCACGATCGCGCCGAGCGCCACGTGGTACCACCACGGTGTGACGACCTGCGCGGCGAGTCGTGCATCGTCCGCGCCCAGGCCGGACAGCGCCTGCCGTGCTTCGGCCGGCGTCGGCCGGACCGCGGCGGGCAGGGTGTCGTCGCCGCGAAAGTCATTTGCCATGTCGGCAAGACTAGGTGTGACTTGCCGACATGGCAAGCGACCGGTCGTGTGCACATCTCCCCGGTCTGTGGGACAACCGTGGCCGCGCGAGATAGAACCGTGGTCGCGCGAGGTAGAACCGTGGTCGCGCGGGGTAGAACCGTGGTCGTGTCGGACGGCGCGTGGTCGGCTTGGGTGTCGGGGTGGGTGGGGGCGCCGCGTCTACCATCCGCCGCTCGTTCCTCGCGGCTCCCGCCAGGCCCGACCACGACGCGGCGCCCCCACCCACCCCTCCGGCGTCGTCTCGCCCTGGTCTTCGCTCTCGCGGGCGACTCCGGGCGCCCGACCGGGTCGGCCCGTGGACCTGTTCCCGGCGGTGGCCGACCGCGTGTTGGGCTAGGCCGGTCGATGGGCCCGCCCCCACGCGTCGCCGCAGGGGTCGGTGCCGGCGAGAGCGGCGACGCCTGATCAGCGGCACACCCACCGCCGACGTCGGTCGGCCACGAAGATCTACTTCGCGCGACCACGGTTCTACCTCGGCAGACCACGGTTCTACCTCAGCGAGTCCGGGAGCCGGGCGTCCGCCTGGGGTGAGGTGATGGCGGAGCGGGTGGGGCGGGCTCGGATGCGAAGGGCGTCAAGGCCGCGCTCCTCAAACCCGCGCCCGACAGACCACGGCGACGGCGCGGACAGCCCGAGCACCGAGCCCGCCCCGCACGCGGACCCGACCACGAACCAGAGTTCTACTTCGCGCGACCAGAGTTCTACTTCGGCCGACCACGGTTCTACCTCGCGCGACCAGGGTTCTACCCCGACGTCAGGCCGACTTCTCCCGCGGGGTCCGCGCACGCGCCGGCGCCGTACGCGGCACGATCGTCGGATTCACGTTGTCCAGCACCACCTCACGCGTGATCACGACGCGCTCCACATCATCACGCGACGGCACGTCGAACATCACCTGCTGCAACACCTCCTCCATGATCGCCCGCAACCCCCGCGCCCCCGTCCCCCGCAACAACGCCTGCTCCGCGACCGCCTGCACCGCACCCTCGCTGAACTCCAGCTCCACCCCGTCGATCGCGAACATCCGCTGATACTGCTTCACCAACGCGTTCCGCGGCTGCGTCAAGATCCGCACCAACGCCTCCACATCCAACGCCGACACCGACGCGATCACCGGCAACCGACCGATGAACTCCGGGATCAACCCGAACCGGTGCAGATCCTCCGGCCGCACCTGCGCGAACAGATCCTCCCCCGCACCCGTCTCGATCGGCGCACCAAACCCCACCCCACGCTTACGCGCACGCGCCGCCACGATGTCGTCCAACCCCGCAAAAGCCCCCGCCACGATGAACAACACGTTCGACGTATCGACCTGGATGAACTCCTGATGCGGATGCTTACGACCACCCTGCGGCGGCACCGACGCACTCGTCCCCTCGATGATCTTCAACAACGCCTGCTGCACACCCTCACCCGACACATCACGCGTGATCGAGGGGTTCTCCGCCTTCCGCGCCACCTTGTCGATCTCATCGATATAGATGATCCCCGTCTCAGCCTTCTTCACATCGAAGTCAGCCGCCTGCACCAGCTTCAACAAGATGTTCTCCACGTCCTCACCGACATACCCCGCCTCGGTGAGCGCCGTCGCATCCGCGATCGCAAACGGCACGTTCAACATCCGCGCCAACGTCTGCGCCAGATACGTCTTCCCCGTCCCCGTCGGACCGATCAACAGAATGTTCGACTTCGCCAGCTCCACATAGTCCGGGTCGTCCGCGCCGACCATCTCGCCGTCGGCCTCCGCGGCGGCGGCGGCACGGACGCGCTTGTAGTGGTTGTGCACCGCGACGGCGAGCGCGCGCTTCGCGGGATCCTGTCCCACGACGTACCGGCTGAGGTGCGCGAAGATCTCGTGCGGCGTCGGCAGGGGTCCGTCACCGGTCACGATGTCCTGCGACGCCGCCTCGGTCTCGCGGTCCTCCTCGACCATCTCGAGGCACAGTGCGACGCACTCGTCGCAGATGAAGACGCCGGCGGGCCCGGCGATGAGCCGCTTGACCTGGCGCTGCGACTTGCCGCAGAACGAGCACGTGAGCGCGTCTGCCGCGCGGGGGCCGCGCTGGCCGCGCGGCGTGCCGCCGTCGTCGGTGCCGTCGGAGCGTGCCACAGGGTGCCTCCAGTCGGTGCGGGTGCGGTCGGCTGCGGCCGATCGTAGCCCCAGCCCACGACACGCCGGGAGCGCCGGCACCTGAGGGCGTGCCGCCGCGCCCGTCGTCAGGCGCCGAGCAGGAGCAGCCGGCTCGTCATGCGGTCCGCGTCGGGCCGGTCGGGGAGCGCGGCGCGGAACGTCGCGAGGTCGTGCGGCGACGTCACGACGAGCCCGACGTCGGCGTCGCACAGCACGTCCACGACCGCGATGAACCGCTGCTGCGCCTCTCGGTCGACATCCGTCAGCAGCGGGACGTCGGTGACGACCCACCGGCGGAAGCGCGTGGCCCAGTCGAGGTACTCGAGCGTCGACGTCGGCCGCACCGCGAGCTCCTCGAACGTCGCCCACAGCTCACCGCCGGAGTCGCCGGCACCGCTGCCGTGGTCGCCGCGGGCCGCGGTGACGACGAACTCGCGCGTCCCGGTGCGGATCGTCGCGGTCGCGCCGGGCCCCGGGGGGACGAGGCCCTGCGCGGCGAGCTGCGCCGTCGTGCCGGGGGAGAGCCACCGTCCGCCGGAGAACCCGCCCCGGCCGCGGGCCCCGAGCGTCCGGTAGTCGGTCGGACCGGCGAGCTCGACGACGTCGAGGTGCGCGCGCAGGAGCGCGATCCCCGGTTCGGCGAGGTGGTGCCACAGCGGGTTGGGCAGGAGCGCCTCGGGCTGGTAGTTGGAGGTCGCGAGCACGACGACGCCCGCGTCGAAGGCGCGGCGCAGGAGCCGCGTGAGGAGGGTCGCGTCGCCGGAGTCGTGGAGGTGGAGCTCGTCGAGGCACAGCAGCGTCGTGCCGTGCAGGAGGTCGTCGATCGCGGCGTCGACGGTCCCGGGCGGCAGGTCGACCGGCTCGTCGCCAGGAGGCGTGCTCGCGTCGGGAGCGGCGCCGTCAGCCCGGCGGTCCGAGCCCTGGGGCGCCTGGCGTGTGCGCCACCCCCGCGTGGGACCCCGCTGCCCGACGGCGGGGCGGGCCCCCGCGAGGGCCGCCAGCCGGTGCGCGTGGATCGCCGCGTGCAGCGCGCGGAACAGGTCGTACACGTGCACGCGCCGCACCGAGACGGCGGGGAGCTCGGGGGCCAGGGCTGCCACGAACGCCGAGGCCAGCCACGACTTCCCGCGCCCCGCGGGCCCCCACACGTACAGCCCGCGGACGGGACGTCGTCGGGCACCGGGACGCTGCGGTGAGCCGGCGAGCTCGCCCCCGAGACGGACGAGGCGGTCGAGGAGCACCCGCTGGTCCCGGTCGAGCGTCAGACCCTCGCGCACGGCTGCCGCCTCGACCGCGTGGCGCACGCGGTCGAGGCGGGAGCGGGTCACCGGGTCAGCCTAGGCGCGGCGTCCGCGCAGGGCCTTGACCCAGACGTCCACGACGTCCCAGACGGCGATGACGACGGTCACCGCGATGATCCCGTTCGAGAGCCACGTCAGGGAGTCGCCGCCGGAGGCCTCGAGGAACGCCGGGTTGACGAGGCGGTCGGCGTTCGCGAGCCACACGACCGCGCCGGCGAACAGCGTCGCGGTGAGCGTGTTGACGACGGCGAGGCCGACGGTCCACCGGCCGCGGACGTAGGTGACGATCGTGAGCACGATGTCGACCGCGACGATCGCCAGGAGTGCGACGATCCAGGCGGGCCACAGATCCGGGTGCAGCACGGGGATCGCGGTGCCGTCGGTCTCGTGGAACCACGAGACCGTGGGCTGCAGCAGGAGCGCTGCGGCGACCAGCACGAGCAGCCCCACCGACGCGACCGTGTCGACGAGCGAGACCTCGCGCCGGGGCCGTTCGGTCGGCAGGCGGTCGACGGTCCAGGGGCCGGTGAGGTCGCCCGGCCTCGTGCCGGTGCGTTCCATGACCACGAACACGAGGGTGGTCCAGAACGCGATCTGCAGCGCGACGGTCGCGGCCGTCCACAGGCCTGCCCAGATCGCGGAGCCGACGGGGTCGCCGTCGACGAGGTCGACCGTGAGGACGACGGCCCCGGGGACGAGGCTGAACCAGAGCAGCACCTTGAGGAGGCGCAGCCAGTCGAGGTAGAGCGCCGGGCCGATGAGGTAGAGCGGCCGGCCGGCGAGGTCGGCGGCGAGCCGGTCGGGATCGCCGAGGTCGTTGAGCACGTCCGTCTCCGCCTCCTGCGGGTCGGTGCCGGACTCGATCTTGGCCTCGACCGCGTCGGCGACGGACGCGCGCAGCTCCTGCTCGAGGTCCGCGTGCTGGTCCGCGGGGACGCTGCGGAGGGTCGCGGCGACGTAGCGGTCGGTGAGCGTCATGACGTGCCTTCCTGGGAGTTGATGGTCTGCAGGCTCTGCGCGAGGGAGGTCCACTCCCCGAGCAAGGTGCGGGCGAGCTCGTCGCCGGCGGGCGAGGTCCGGTAGAACTTGCGCGGCCGGGCCTCGTCGGTGTTCCACTCGCTGACGAGGAGGCCCTGCTTCTCGAGGCGGCGCAGGAGCGGGTACAGCGTGTTGGCGTCCACGGGCAGGTCGGCGGCGGCGAGGGCCTCGAGCAGCCCGTAGCCGTAGCCGGGGGTCCGCAGCATGAGGAGGCTCGCGACGACGACGGAGCCGCGCCGCACCTCCTGGCTGTGCCCCGCGACGATCTCTGGATCGGTCATGCGTCACACCATAGTGTGCGTCGCACAGTATGCGCAAGAGGCACACCATTGTGCCCGCGCATGGTGGCTAGACTTGAACGGTTCCAGAATGCGTGCGTCGTACCTGTGCCGGGAGGCTTCCGTGACCGACCTGATCGACACCACCGAGATGTACCTGAAGTCGATCTACGAGCTGCAGGAAGAGGGGATCCCCCCGCTGCGCGCGCGGATCGCCGAGCGCCTCGGACACTCGGGCCCGACCGTCTCCCAGACCGTGGCGCGCATGGAGCGTGACGGCCTCGTCGTCGTCGGCGGCGACCGCCAGCTCGAGCTCACCGCCGCGGGCCAGCAGACCGCCGTGCGCGTCATGCGCAAGCACCGTCTCGCCGAGCGGCTCCTCACCGACGTCATCAAGCTCGACTGGGAGCAGGTGCACACCGAGGCGTGCCGCTGGGAGCACGTGATGAGCGACCGCGTCGAGCAGCGCCTCGTCGCGCTCCTCGACCACCCCGCGCACGACCCCTACGGCAACCCGATCCCGGGCCTGCGAGAGCTGGGGGAGGAGCTGCCCGAGGTCGAGTACCTCGACGGCGTCGTGTCGCTGCCGCGGCACCTCGCAGCCCACGGCGTACGGGCCGGTGACCAGGCGCGCGTCGTCCTGCAGCGCATCGCCGAGCCGGTCCAGGTCGACGTCGAGCTGCTCGCGCGCTTCGCCGAGGCCGGGATCTTCCCGCGGCAGGTGCTCGTCGTGGCGGTCGGCGCCGGCGTCGTCACCGTGTCCGGCGAGGGCGCCCCGACGGTCCTCGACCTGCCCGACGACGTCGCGCGCCACCTCTTCGTGACGGCGGACTGACCCGGGACCAAGACCCGACGTGCCGAGCCCGGGGTTGCGTGCCGATCAGGCCGTCGATCGACACGCAACCCCGGGTTCGGCGTCGGATCCGGGGTCCGTGGGCGTCGTCAGCGCGCGGCGCCCGCCAGGGTCCCCGAGACCGTGCCCTCGTACGGCTCGATGATGCACTGGACCGTGCGGTCGCCCGCCACCCAGTTCTGCTTGCCCGGCGGGAACCACCAGAGGTAGAGCTCCGAGTCGTCGTAGGTGAGCCCGACGAACCGCTCGAACTCCTGCGTGCAGTACTCGTCCGCCATGACGTGGATCTGCTCGTCCCCGGGGAACTGGCCGTCGGCCAGCGTCGTCACGGCGTAGACCTCGGACCGGTGCTCCCCCTCGCACGTGGTCACCGGGACCGTGAAGACGTTCTCGCCCAGGGCGTCGCCGTCGAAGCAGTCGCCCACCGCGAGCTCGGCGACGTGCTTGTCGACGGGCGCGGCGGCGGCCGGCTCCTCCGGCTGCGTCGCCTCGGGCTCGGTCGTCTCCTCCGTCGTCGGCTCGGACGCGAGATCGTCGCCTGGCTCCTCGGTCACCGTCCCGGACGGGTCGGCGAGGTCGCTCGGGCCGGACGTCGTCGTCGCTGCGAACATGCCGGCGCTCACCGCGACCACGAGCGCGACGATCCAGCCGACCGCGAGCACCGAGCCGGTCACGACGGCGGCGATCCCCCATGAGCGCGCGCGGCCGGCCTCGTGCCGGGTCTCGTCGAGCCGGCCGGCGCGGAGCGCGCCGGACGCGCGCTGCGACGCGAGGAGCGCCGGGATGGCGAGCGGCCAGCACAGGATGAACGCGGCGACGACCCAGCCGACGTTCGTCGACGGGGGACGCGGCGGGACCCCGCCGGTTCCCGGCGCGCCGGTGGCGTACGGCGAGCCGGGCGCGGCGCCGTACGGCGGCCGCGGTGCGCCGGGCGCGGAGCCGTAGGGTCCTGGCGGAGTGCCTGGCGTCGGGGGAGGCCCGTACGACGGCGGTGCGGGGGCCGCGTACGACGGCTGCGGCGCGGTGGGGGACGGTGCCGGGCCGCCGGGCGGGGTGAACGAGCCCGCCGGGGGAGCCGGTGCGTAGGGATCGGGCTGCGGGATCCCCGGAGGCGGGGTCGCCGGGCCCTGTGGCAGGGGAGGGCGGTCGGGGTCGGGTGCGGTCACAGGGGCCTCGGCTCGTCGTCGGGAGGGGTGCGCGGACGCAGGTCCCGAGGGCCGTGACGTCGGTGCGACGTGCGTATGTGTACCACAAGCGCACCGACGTCCGGGAGGGCCCCGGACGCGCCGAACCCCGGCCTGCGCACCGATCGTGACGTCGACGGGTGCGCGGACCGGGGTCCGGCGGTGCGGGTGTCTCGGGAGGCGGGGTGTCAGGCGACGATGAGGCCTGCGGTCTGGGTCTTGGCGCGCTGGAGGCGGGCCTCGGCGTCGGACCAGTTGACCAGGTTCCACCAGGCGGTGACGTAGTCGGCGCGCACGTTCTGGTAGTCGAGGTAGTAGGCGTGCTCCCAGACGTCGAGCAGGACGATGGGGGTCAGGCCGAGGGCGATGTTGCCCTGCTGGTCGTAGAGCTGGACGGTGATGAGCTTCTGCCCGATGGAGTCCCAGGCGAGGATGGCCCAGCCGGAGCCCTGGACGCCGGCGGCGACGGCGGCGAACTGCTTCTTGAACGCGTCGAAGGAGCCGAAGTTCTCGTCGATCGCGGCGCCGATCTCGCCGGTGGGCTCGCCGCCGCCCTCGGGGGAGAGGTTGGTCCAGAAGGCGGAGTGGTTGACGTGGCCGCCGAGGTTGAACGCGAGGTTCTTCTCGTGGAGGTTGATCGCGGCGAAGTCGCCGGTCTCGCGGGCCTCGGCGAGCTTCTCGAGGGCGGTGTTGGCGCCGGTGACGTAGGCCTGGTGGTGCTTGGAGTGGTGCAGCTCCATGATCCGCCCGGAGATGTGCGGCTCGAGCGCACCGTAGTCGTACGACAGCTCGGGGAGAGTGTAGACAGGCATGGTTCCTCAGGTTCCTTCCGTCGGTGTACCGCCACGCTAGGACCTCGACCACGGTTGAGGTCAAGGTGGGCGCACTGTGATCTTGCAGGTCGGACGCGCGCCTCGCTCGACGCGCGATGCGTCCACGGCGGCGCGACGATGGAGCGATGGGGACCGTCACCGAGTATCTCGCCGGCGTGGACGAGCCGGACCGCACGGCGCTCGCGCGGGTGGTCGAGGTCGCGCGCGACGTCGCGCCGGACGCGACCGAGGGCACCAGCTACGGGATGCCGGCACTCCTGCACCGCGGCAAGGCGCTGCTGAGCGCGATGGCGTCGGCGAAGCACCTCGCGGTCTACCCGTTCAGCCCCGCGGCGGTGACGGCGGTCGAGTCCCGGCTCGACGGCTTCTCCCACGCCAAGGGGACGATCCGGTTCTCCGCCGACCAGCCGCTCCCGGACGACGTCGTGCGCGACCTCGTCCGGCGGCGTGTCGAGGAGATCGACGCGCAGCTCGACCGCTGACCGTTCATCGCGTGCGACGGCCAAGCCGCCACGGACCCGGGGGCGCGCCGAATCGCGACGATCTCGCTGGGCCGCACGTGCGCCGTCGGGCACGATGGGCGGATGCCCGACGACGCCCGCCCCGGCCTGCGCGTGACGCCCGCCCTGGTCGTCCCGGAGTCAGAGCTGTCCTGGCGGTTCTCCCGGTCGTCCGGCCCGGGCGGCCAGGGCGTCAACACGACGGACTCGCGCGTCGAGCTGTCGTGGGACGTCGTCGGGTCGGGGACACTGACCGACGCGCAGCGGGAGCGCCTCGTCGAGCGGCTCGGACGACGGCTCGTCGGCGGGGTCCTGACGGTCGCCGCGTCCGAGCACCGCGAGCAGCGGCGCAACCGCGCGGCGGCCCGCACCCGGCTCGCCGTGCTCGTCGCCGACGCCCTGGCTCCGCCCGGTCCGCCGCGTCGTGCGACCCGCCCGACCCGAGGGTCCGTCGAGCGGCGGATCGGCGCGAAGAAGCGACGGACCGACGTCAAGCGTCTCCGCCGGCCCCCGCAGGACTGACTCGAGCACGAGGCTCCTCACGGTCGAGCCCGAGGTTGCTGTCGTCATCGCCTCGAGAACGACAGCAACGTCGTGCTCGGCGGGAGTCAGAGGCGTCGCGCGAGCTCCGGGTAGTCGACGACGAGCCCGTCGGCGTCGACCGTGAGGTCGGCGGTGAAGTCACGCGTGGCGCTCGTGTAGGTCACGGCACCGTGACCCGTCGCCGGGTCGAGCGGTGCTCGCGCGGCGTAGACCTGGTCGCTGCGCAGCACGCGCAGCGACGGCAGCTCGACCCACGCCATGACGAACGCGGTCTCGCCCGGTGGCGGGCTGTCCCCCAGCAGACCGAGGCGCAGGATCGGCATGGTGTTGGTCACCGGGCACAGCGCGACGTCGCAGTCGAGCGCGCCGGCGAGGGAGCCGGGGTCGTCGATCCCCGGCGCCGCCAGGCCCTCCGGCGCCGCGCCGGACTCGCTCACGTCGGCGTGCCACGCGCCGTCGGGCTCCCGGAAGAGCTCGAGGTGTCGTGACCAGCCCCCGGACCGACCCAGCGCGCGGACCGAGATGTCGAGGTGCTCGGTGACCCAGCCGGGTCCGGTCCGCAGTGCCCACGCCGTCGCGTACCCCGTCGCGCGCGACGTCCCGAGCGCCGACAGCCGGTCACGGTCGAACGTGACGGTGGCCGCCTCGAGGCGGTCCGGGTCGTCGTCCCACCCCGTCCACGCGACCTGCCTCGTCACAGCGCTCACGACGGTCAGTCTGAGTCGAAAAGGCGGTGCCCGCGCGGCGAGCGCATGGCAGTGTCGCCGTCATGACGTCTCGCATCTCGCACACCACGTTCGACGCGCGCGACTCCTACGCGCAGTCCGTCTTCTGGGCCCAGGTGCTCGGGTACACCGACGTGCCCGGCGACCCCAACCTCCCCGGCCACGAGGAGTGCATGATCATCCCGCCGGACGACGCGACGACGCCCCTCGAGAGCCGCGGCCACCTGCTGTTCGTCGAGGTTCCCGACGACAAGCAGCTCAAGAACCGCGTCCACCTCGACCTGCGGCCGACCGACCGGACGCGCGAGGAGGAGGTCGAGCGCGTGCTCGCGCTCGGCGCGACCCAGGTCGCCGACCGCCGCACGCCCGACGGTGCGGGCTGGGTCGTCCTCGCCGACCCGGAGGGCAACGAGTTCTGCATCCTGCGCAGCGACGCGGAGCTCGCCGAGGCCGCCGGCTGACGGGCCCGCGGGCCGGTCAGGTGAGCGCCGCGCGGGCAGCGCGGGCGACGGCGGCCGCGAGCCGGTCGAGCGACGTCGAGTGGAGCCGCCACTGCTGCCAGTGCTGCGGCACGTCGACGGCGCGCGCGTCGTCGAACCCGACGACCCGGCCCGCACGCTCGGCCGCTGCGCTCTGCAGGTCGGGGAGCATGCCCCAACCCATGCCGAGCTCGATCGCCCGGCGGAACTCGTTCGACGCGGGGACGAAGTGGCGCGGCGGGTCGAGCGCCGGCCGGCCCGACCCGGCCCGCAGGCGCAGGTAGCGCTCCTGCAGGTCGTCCTTGCGGTCGAACGCGAGCACGGGCGCGCGGCCGAGCGCCGCGGGCGTCGGACCGCCGGGGAACCAGCGCTCCACGAACGCGGGGCTCGCCATCGGCCGGTAGCGCATCTGCCCGAGCAGCGTCGAGCGGCACCCGGGCACGGCCTCGGCGACCGAGGACACCGCGGCGACGGCCGTCCCGTCGCGCAGGAGCCCGATCGAGTGCTCCTCGTCCTCGCGCAGCACGTCGAGCCGCGCCCACGCCGACGCCTCGACGAGAGCCGGCAGCGCCCAGGTCGTCATCGCGTCGCCCGACACGACGAGCGTGATCTCGGGCAGCGGCCCGTCCGCGCCGTCGTCGCCCCCGCCGTGCGTGCCGACCGCCTGCCGCCCGGTACCGCCGACGCCCAGCTCCGCGAGCACGTCGGCCTGCTGGAGCGCGAGGTGCCGCGCGTGCCGCACGAGCACCTGACCGGGCGAGGTGAGGGTCGCCGGACGACCCCGCCGCACGAGGACCTGCCCCACCGCGGACTCGAGCGCGCGCATGCGCTGGCTCACCGCGGAGGGCGTGACGCCGAGCTCCCGCGCGGCGGCGTCGAACGTTCCCGTCGCGGCGATCGCCTCGAGCGCGCGGAGCTGATCGGGCTGCAGATCGACCATGAGCGCATCTTACGGAGGAGCAGAATCTTTCGCTGTACTTCATCATCGGTCCGCGCCTAGCGTGGACGTCGTGCTCGCCTCGCTCTCGCCCCTCGCCGCCGGCCTCGGTGCCGGGCTGTCGCTCATCGTCGCCATCGGCGCGCAGAACGCGTTCGTCCTGCGACAGGGGCTGCGCCGCGAGCACGTCCTGCCGGTCGTCGTGGTCTGCGCCGTGTCGGACCTCGTCCTCATCGCCGCGGGCACGGCGGGGCTCGGCGCGCTCGTCACGGGTGCGCCGGCACTCCTCACGGCCGTCAGGTGGGGAGGCGGTGCGTTCCTGCTGGCTCTCGCCGCGGTGGCGGCCCGACGTGCGCTGCGGCCCGCCGGGCTCGACCCCGCCGCGGGCACGGGCGCGTCCTCGGCGCGCGCCGCCGTCGGGACGTCCCTCGCGCTGACCTGGCTCAACCCCCACGTCTACCTCGACACCGTCCTCCTGCTCGGCACCCTCGCCGCGGGCTACGCGGCCGCCCACACGGGCAGCCCGGGCGTACTCGAGCCCGACGCCGCGCGCTGGCTCTTCGGCGCCGGCGCCATGGTCGCGAGCGTCGTCTGGTTCACCGCGCTCGGCTTCGGCGCGCGGCTGCTCGCGCCGGTGTTCGCGCGCCCGGTCGCGTGGCGCGTGCTCGACGGCGCGATCGCCGTCGTCATGGCGGCGATCGGAGTGTCGCTGCTCCTGGGCTCCTGAACCGGCTCCTGAACCGGCGCCTGAACCGGCGCCTGAGACGGCGCGGCCCGCCCCCGCCTCAGGGCCGGCGCCGACCACCTCAGGCCCTCGCGATGCCCGGCTGAGGCATGCCGCCGCCGCACTGAGGCGCCGGCGACCTCGAACCGTGCCCGCACGTCCGATGCGCCGCGGGACGTCTCAGCGCGAGCGTGAGGACGTCGGCCGGTTCCGGGCAGGGGCCCGGGCCACGTGGCCGCCCCGACAGGAGGTTCCCATGCGTGCCCATGACCGTGCGGTCCTGGCGAGCGCCGCCGTCGTCGTCCTGAGCGCCGTCGCGGCGTGCGCGGCCGCCCCCACGCCGACCGACCCGTCGATCGCGGACGTCACCTACCTCGGCCTCCCGGCCGAGGGCGGCGACCTGCGTCCGCAGGTCGACCCGGAGTCGCCCGGCGTCGGGTACGCCCGCGGCGCCGAGCCCCGGACGGTGAACGTCGTGACCGTCGGCTCGAGCTCGTGCCCGCTGACCCCCGTCGACTACACGTGGGACGAGGAGGATCGGTCGATCACGTTCCGCTTCGGGCGCCGCGAGGGCACCGACCACTACCCGTGCACGCTCGACGTCGCGCCCTCGACGAGCGTCGTCGTCGTCCCGCAGCTCCCGCACGACGCCCCGGTGACGGTCGTGACGAAGGACGGGGACGTCGTCCTGCCCGTCGCCCGCTGACGGGGCGCCGCGGCGCTCAGGTGAGGTGGTCGAAGTCCCCGCGCACCCACGCCGCGTGGCGCTCGGCCGAGCGCAGCACGACCTCGCGCGCGTCGGCCGGGATGACGCCCTCGAAGTTGTTGTAGAGCCGCTCGAACGGTCGCCGCGCGACGTGCTCGGCGACCCTCAGCACGACGGCGCCCGAGAGGGGGATGCGGTTGGGGTAGGACCGCATGAAGCTCACGGACGTGCGGTCCGGGTTGGCGAAGATCGTGTCCCCGGACAGGAGCACACCGCGGCCCTCCGCCCCGGCGGCCCAGTGCACGACGGCGCTCCCGGGAAAGTGCCCGCCGGGCTGCGACAGCACGACGCCGGGCAGCACCTCGCGCTCGCCCGTCCACGTCTCGATCACCGCGTCGGGGCGCGCGACCCAGTGCGCGTCGGCCTCCGCGACGAGGACGGGGACGCCGCCGAGCGCACGGCTCCACTCGACCTGCACACCGAACATGTGCGGGTGGCTCGCGGCGATCGCGACGACCGGGCCGAGCGCGAGGACCTGGGCGACGGCGTCGCCGTCGAGGTAGCCGGGCGGGTCCCACAGGAGGTTGCCGGCCGGCGTGCGCACGATCTTGGACTGCTGCCCGATCCCCACGCTCGGCTCGCTCGACACGCCGAACAGGTCCGGCTCGAGCTCCGTCACCACGATGCGCTCGCCCGCCGCGGCGAGCTCCGCGAGCGTCGTCCAGGCCTGGCCGGTCGCGGGCACCCACTGGCGCTCGTCGTCGCAGATCGCGCACACGTCGGGCCGCGTCGCGTGCTCGACGGCGCACGTGCGGCAGATCCACCACGCCGCGTCGGCGACGGGCTCGTGACCGGCCGGCGCGGGGGAGGGCTGGGAGGGGGGCGGCGTCGTCGTCATGGCAGATGTCTACCTCTCCCCACCCACGCCCGGGAAGAGGGCGCCGGCGCCGCGCACCCGGCGGCCACCCCGGCGAGCCTGTGGTTGGCTCGTCCCGTGACCGGCCACGATCCCGACTTCCTCGGCGTCCCCGTCCCCCTGCCTCGCTCGACCCGCACCCTGCGCGAGCTGCCGTCCACCCACTTCACCGTCCAGCTCGACCCGGAGCGCCGGCTCGCCGCCGCCACGGTGGTCGACGTCGACGGTGCGCTCCTGCGCGAGGTCCCGCGCGGCGACGACTGGCACCTCGACCCGCGGGTCCCCGCGTCCGAGCAGGCGGGGCCCGAGCTGTACGCGCGCAACGACCTCGACCGCGGGCACCTCGTGCGGCGCCGCGACCCGGTGTGGGGTGACCTGGCCGACGCCCGCCGAGCGAACACCGAGACGTTCGCCTATCCCAACGCGGCGCCGCAGGCCGCGCAGTTCAACCAGTCGAAGGAGCTGTGGAACGGGCTCGAGGACCACGTGCTCGACCACGCCGAGGCCGGGCGGCAGCGCCTCGTCGTGCTCACCGGGCCGGTCCTCGCGCCCGGCGATCCCGTGTACCGCGGCGTCGGGATCCCCCGGCTGTTCTGGAAGGTCGCCGCGTGGGCACGGCCGACGAGCCCGACCGACGCCGCGCCGCGGCTCGCCGCGACGGCTTTCGTGCTGGACCAGACCCCCCAGCTCGACGGGATCGACCTGCGCGCCGCGGACGCGCGGGCGCTCGCGGCCGGCGAGGTCCCGCCGCTCGGCCCTTTCCGCACGTTCCAGGTGCCGGTCGGCGAGGTCGAGGCGCTCACCGGCCTCGACCTCGGGCCGCTCGTCGCGGCCGACGTCCTGCCGCCGACCGGCCCCGTGCCGTCGCCGGCCCCGCCGGCCGGGCCGGAGCGACGCGCGTGGACGGAGCTGCGCGCCCCCTCGGACGTCGTCCTGCGCTGACGTGCGGCGACGCGGGGGCACTTCGGACGCGACACAGGCGTGGGAACGCTTCCACCGCGCCGGGTCGTCGGGATAGCGTGGGGTCTCCGGGCGCCGCCCGTCACCGCCGACACGGTCCACGCCCGGGAGATCGACATGTCCACCACGCTCGACGACGTCGCCGCGGCCGCCCGCGTCTCGCGGTCGACGGCGTCGCGCGTCATCCGCGGCGACGGCCCGGTCTCGGACGAGGCGCGCCGGGCGGTCCTCGCCGCCGTCGAGCGGCTCGGGTACGTCCCGCACCCGGGGGCCAGGGCGCTCGCGAGCGGCCGGGGCGAGCGCATCGTCGTCGCCGTCGGGTCGCCGTCGGCGGACCTGCTCGCGGACCCCTACGTCGCACGCGTCGTCGCGGCGGCGAGCCGTGCCGCCGACACCCAGGGCGTCGGCGTGGCGCTGCGCTGGCTCGGGCGCGACCCGCGGGAGGAGCTGCGACGGCTCGCCCGCGACCCGGGCGTGGGCGGGGTCCTGCTCGTCGACTACTCGGCCGACGTCCTCACCCACGTCCCGCGCGAGCTCGCGTCGCGCGTGGCGGCGATCGGTCCCGCCGACGGTCGGGTGCCGTCGTACGACGTCGACGCCGCCGCGGGGATCACCGCGCTCGTCGAGCACGTCCTCGCCGAGGGGCGCCGCGCCGTCGTCATGCTCGCCGGCCCGCGCTGGCTCCCCGGCGCGCAGCGCGCCGTCGAGGCGTACGCCGCCGTCGTGGACGCCGCCGGGATCCCCGCACGCGTGGTCGCCGCGGACCTCACCGCAGCGGCCGGCGCGGACGCCGCGCGCGAGGCCCGGCGGCGCTGGCCGACGGCGGACGCGCTCGTCGCGATGAGCGACACCCTCGCGGTGGGCGCCCTGCGCGCCCTCGCGGAGGACGGCGTCCGCGTGCCCGACGACGTCGCCGTCACCGGGTTCGACGACCAGCCCTTCGCCGAGCAGGCCGGGCCCGGCCTGACGACGGCGACCCACCCCGTCGAGCAGATCGCGGCCGCCGCGACGGCGGCTCTCCTGGGACGCCGTCGCGACGGCGACGAGAGGTTCCCGTCCGTCGTCGTGCGGCGCGGGACCACCTGACCTCGGCGCGGTGCCCCGTCACTCCTCGGGCGACGTGGTGCGCCCGTTGCTGTCGCGGAGCGCGCGCGCCTGCTCGACGGCCTTCTCGCGCTTGGCCGCCTTCTTGTCGCTCGCGCGCGTGTCGCGCGGCGGGAGCTGGAGCTGCTCCTCGGCGGCGAGGCCGCCCTGCAGCTCGCGCGAGCGCTCGAGCTCGGCGTCGAGCTGGGCGCCGAGCAGGAGGGCGAGATTGGTGATCCACAGCCACAGCAGGAAGACGATGACACCCGCGAGCGTGCCGTACGTCGCGCCGTAGCTGCCGAAGTTCGAGACGTAGAAGCCGAAGCCCGCGGACGCGACGGCCCACACGACGATCGCGAGCATCGCCCCGGGGCTGACCCACCGGAACTTGGGCTGCTTCACGTTCGGCGTCAGGTGGTACAGCAGCGCGATGACGATCACGACGAGCAGGAGCGCCACCGGCCACTTGGCGATCTGCCACACCGCGATCGCGGTGTCGCCCAGGCCCACGAGCTCGCCCACCTGGCGCGCGATCGGCCCGGAGAGCACGAGGCTCCCCACGACCAGACCGGCGAGGAGGACGACGATCACGGTCACGCCCAGCATCACGGGGCGCAGCTTCCAGATCGGGCGACCCTCCTCGACCTCGTAGATCCGGTTCATCGTGCGGCCGAACGCACCGACGTAGCCGGAGGCCGACCAGAGCGCCAGCACGAGACCGATGACCAGGGCGAATCCCGCCCGCGGGGCGTCGGCGGCGTTCTCGACGAGCGGCTCGACGGTCTGCAGCGTGTCCTCCGGGACGATGCCCTCGACGCTCGACATCACGGCGTTGACGGCCTTCTCGCCGTCGCCGACGAGGCCGAGGACCGACACGAGCGCCAGCAGCGCAGGCGCCGCGGCCAGCACCGCGTAGTACGTGAGCGCGGCGGCGAGGTCGGTGCACTGGTCGTCCATGAACTCCCGGACAGCGCCCTTGAGCGCGAAGCCCCACGACGGCTTGTGCAGCTCGGAGGGTGAGCTCGGCTTGCGCTCGTCGTCCGGGTGCGGCGCTCGCTCGGCCCGGGTGTCCGGGTCCCGACGGGGCGCGGGCTCGGCGTCGGGCGCGTGGCGTCCGGTGCTGGCGGTCATGGGTTCCTCCTCGGTCGGCGCCCTGACGGCCGCGGCCGTGGCGGTCGCGGCGGCCCTGTCCCGGACCGCTTCCAGGTTCCGTGGGCACGCGCGTGCTCGCAACCGACGAGCGGTGCGGTGGTCGGGCGAGAGGTGCCCCACCCGGCGGGTCACGCGTTCTGCATGACGACATCGTCATCCGATGTCGGCATGCTGGCGGGGGAGGGTTCGCCGCTGCGACGTCGGAGGAGCCATGGCCGCTGCACCACCCACAGCACCGGGGGACCCGGTGCCGGACGACGTCGCCGCGCGCCTCGCCGCGCTGGAGCGCGAGAACGCGCAGCTGCGGCGGCTCGTCGCCGAGCGTCCGGAACCGCCCGGACCCGGGCCCTCGGCGCCCGCGCGTCCGTCCACCGGCCGCCGTCCCGGGCGCACCGTCGCGGCCGTGTGCTGCCTCGTCCTCGCGACGCTCCTCGCGCCGCTGGCGGTGGTCGGGGCATGGGCCGAGCGGGTCCTCACGGACACGGACCGCTACGTCGCGACGGTCGCGCCCCTGGCCCAGGACCCCGTGGTGCAGTCCGCCGTCGCCGGGCGCATCACGCAGGAGGTGATGACCCGGCTCGACGTCGCCACGCTCGTCCAGGACGCGGTCGGCGAGCTCCAGGGCAGGCTCGAGGACCGCGACCTCGCCCCCCGGGCGACCGCTGCGCTCGGCGCGCTCGAGGCGCCCCTGACGAGCGGCGTCGAGTCGTTCGTCCGCGAGACGGCGGACCGCGTCGTCAGCAGCCCCGAGTTCGCGTCCGCCTGGACCGAGGCCAACCGGGTCGCGCACCGCCAGCTCGTCCAGGTGCTGCAGGGCGCGGACGGCGAGGTGCTGCAGGTGGGGCAGGACGGTCAGCTCACGATCCAGCTCTCCGGGGTGATCGACCTGCTCAAGGAACGCCTCGTGGCGCGTGGGCTCGACGCCGCGGAGAACATCCCGAGCGTCGAGGCGTCGTTCACCCTCGCGCAGACGACCCAGCTCGTCGAGGTGCAGAACCGGTACGCGCAGGTGGTCGCGCTGGGCACCTGGCTGCCCTGGGTCGTGCTCGGCCTGTACGCGGCGGGCGTGCTGATCGCCGTGCGACCGCTGCGTGCCCTGCTGGGCGCCGGGCTCGCGCTCGCGCTCGCGATGGTGGCCCTCGGCGCCGGCCTCGCGGTCGCCCGTGGGCTCTACCTCGACGTGCTCACGGGTCAGGTCCTGCGCCTCGACGCCGCGGAGGTCGTGTTCGACCAGCTCGTGTCGTTCCTGCGCGGCACCCTGCGCACGGTCGGGGTGCTCGGCCTCGTCGTGGCGCTCGCGGCCTATCTCGGCGGGGGGAGCGACTCGGCGCGCGCCCTGCGTCGTGGCGTCGCCTCGGGCATGGACCGGCTGCGCACCCGGGCGGAGGACCGCGGCGTCTCCACGGGCCGCGTGGGGACGTGGCTCGGCCGTCACGGTCGTGCCGTCCGGGTGGGCGTCCTCGCGCTCGCCGCGCTGGTCCTGCTGCTGGCGGCGCAGCCGACGCCCGCGCTCGTCGTCGGGACCGCGGTCGTGGCGGGCCTGGTCCTCGTGGTGCTGCGCCTCCTGGAGCGGCCCGCTCCGCACGAGGAGCCGGACCCGGACGAGGCGGAGCGGCCCGTCGGGGCGAGGACGGGATGAGTGCCGCGCGCGGCCGTCGGCCCCCGCGGCCGAGGACCGCGACCAGGACAGGGGCGGGACGTCGCCCGGGCGCTCGGCGGGAGGGTGGGAGGTCGGCGTGGACCATGCGGAGCTGCTCCGGCGGCTGACGATCAACGACGTCCGGATCGACGACGGCCGCAGCCTCGAGAGCGAGGCGCTCTCCCCGCGCGAACGTGCCCTGGTCCGGCTCGCGGCCGTCGTCGCCGTCGGCGCGTCGGACCCGACCTACGGGGCGGAGGTCGACGCCGCGATCGCCGCTGGCGTCGGTGCCGAGGAGGTCGTGGACGTCCTCGCCGCGCTCGTGCCGGTCGTCGGCCTGCCGACCGTGGTGGCGGCCGCGCCACGGATCGGGCTCGCGCTCGGGCTGGAGCCGGTCGAGGGTTGGGACGACCTGGACGGCCCCCCACCCGGCGGGTGATTTGCCGCGCTCCTGTTGAGGGCCCCGCGGGCCGCTCCTAGGCTTCGAACGTGTCCGACGGGAGCCGTCAAGCGGTCACCGCGCGACCGGACCTGAGCACGGCACTGCTGGTGGGCAAGACCGTGCCGCCGGCGCCCCGCCCGGGTGCGGTGTCCCGGCGCGCGCTCGTCGAGCGAGCGCGGGGCGCCGGCGCCCGCATCGTCGGGGTGACGGCGCCGCCGGGCTACGGCAAGACGACGATGCTCGCGGAGTGGGCGAGCGTCGAGGACCGCGCAGTGGCGTGGGCGAGCGTCGACCGGCTCGACGACGACCCTGCGGACCTGCTCACCCTCCTCGCCCTCGCGTGCGCCCCCGTCTCGCCCGAGGTCGCGGCCGTGGCCGCCGAGATGCGCGGCACGGGGCCCACGATGCTCGGACGGTCTGCGCCGCTCCTCGCCTCGGCGCTGGCGCGCACGGGCACGCCGTTCGTGCTGTTCGTCGACGACCTGCACGAGGCCGGCTCCGTCGCCTGCCAGGACGCGCTCGAGATCGTGCTCGGTGGCGTCCCACCGGGTTCGCAGGTCGTCGTCGCGAGCCGCCACGCCCAGGGCCACGAGGCACGGCGGCGCGTCGAGGGAGACCTCTTCGAGATCGGGCCCGACGACCTGCGCGTGGACGTCGACGGGGCGCGCCAGATCTTCCGCACCGCCGGGGTCGACGCGCAGGACGACCTCGCCGCCGTCGTCGAGCGGTGCGAGGGCTGGGCGACCGGCGTCTTCCTCTGCGCACTGCTCGTGCGCGACGGCGAGGACGCGTCGTCCCTCACGGGGACGGACCGGTTCGTCGCCGACTATCTCTACCGGGAGTGCATGGCCACGCTGTCGCCGGAGACCCAGCACTTCCTGCGGGGGACGGCGGTGCTCGACGTGCTGTCGGCCGCGACGTGCGACGTGGTGCTCGGCACCACCGACGCGACGGCACGCCTGCGCGAGCTCGAGGACGCCCACCTGTTCCTCGTCCCGCTGGACCACCGTCGGGGCTGGTACCGCTACCACGCGCTGTTCCGGGAGTTCCTCCTGGCCGAGCTGGAGCGTGCCGAGCACGACTCCGTCGCTGCGCTGCACCGGCGCGCCGCCGCCTGGTACGTCGAGGAGGGGATCCAGGCGCGGGCGGTGGAGCACCTGCTGGCCGCGGGCGACGTCGAGGAGGCGGCCGTCATCGTCGCGGGGCTCGCGCTGCCGACGTACCAGGACGGCGGGGTCGCCGTGGTCACGCGCTGGCTCGCCACGCTCGGCGACGCCGTCGTCGAGGCCTTCCCCGAGCTCGTCGTCGTCGCCGTGTGGAAGGACCTGCTCCTCGGCCACGTCCGGGGGGCCGAGCGGTGGGCAGCGGCGCTCGAGGGGTTCGACGTGGAAGGGCTTTCGGACGACCGCCGCGTCGCGCTCGAGTCGGCCCGTTGCCAGGTCCGGGCGGCCATGTGCGCCGACGGGCCGGAGCAGGCTCTCGCTTGCGCGCGCTTCGCGGTCGCGCACGAGCCCGCGTGGAGCCCGTGGCGAGACCAGGCGCTGCACCTGCTCGGGTCGGCGCACCTGCTCCTGGGTGACGTCGACGCCGCCCGCGACGCCTTCGTCGAGGCCGTGGAGTGCGGGCGGGCGGCGGGCAACCCGGACTCGGTCCTCCTCAGCGAGGCCGAGCTCGCGATCCTCGCCGTCGAGGAGGGTCGCTGGGCCGAGGCGGAGCAGCACGCGCGCGCGGCGGTCGAGACCGTCGACGCCCATCACATGGAGGGCTACTCGACGACGGCGCTCGCCCTCGCGGTGCGCGCCCGCGTCGCCGCGCACCGCGGCGAGCGCACCCTGGCCGAGAAGCTCCTCGCCCGCGGGATGCGTGCACGGGTCCCGTGCACGTACGTCCTGCCGTTCCTCGCGCTGCGCGTGCGGCTCCAGCTCGGGTACGCGAGCACGATGCTCGGGGACCGCACCACGGCGCTGCACCTCGCCGCCGAGGCGGCGGAGCTGCTCCGCCGCCGCCCCCGCGTCGGGTTGCTCGGGCAGGAGGTCGCGGCGTTCCGGGAGCGTCTGGAGACCGTCGCCGCGTCGCGCGGCGCGCCACCCCTCACCCCGGCCGAGCTGCGGCTGCTGCCGTACCTCCAGACGCACCTCACGATGGCGGAGATCGGCCGTCGGCTGTTCGTCTCCCGGAACACCGTGAGCACCCAGGTCGGCGCGATCTACCGCAAGCTCGGTGCGACGACCCGGGGCGCTGCCGTCGAGCGTGCGGTCGCGCTCGGCCTGCTCGGGGACTAGCAGGGCGATCTGCCGCGCTCGTGGCTCTCAGGTCGGGCGCTACAGCCGGAACCGCACCCCGGTCACCTGCAACCAGGCGACGAACCCGGCGGCCAGTGCGAGCAGGGTGACGACCAGTCCCCCCAGGAGCCACAGTCGAGCCCGGCTGCCGAGGAGGCGGAAGCCGAACCAGGCGATGCCCAGACCGCACAGGCCCCCCGCGGTGTTGGTGAGGACGTCGGTGATGTCGCTGGCGCCGATGCCGAAGGCGTACTGGACCACCTCGAACGCCAGCGCCACGCCGACGACCGGCAGGATCAGCCTCCAGAGGCTGCGTCGTCGTGCCGCCAGGTAGACCAGCACGCCGAGCGGGACGAACACGAGCAGGTTGACGGCGAGCTCTCGGGAGCCGAGCCCGTCCAGGTCGCCCGTGCCGCCGAACGGCACGAGGTTCAGCGACCGGCGCCCGGACAGGTCTCCGAAGTCGCTGACGTGCATCTTGAGCAGGATCACCCACGAGAGCGCCAGCACGTAGAGCCCGAGGACGACGCGCGCCGCCGTCCGGCCGACGTCGGCGCGCTCGCTCGCCGGGCGCTCGGCCGTGAGGTCCTCGCGCTGCTCGACCTCGGGAGAGCCGAGGTGCGTGGGGGTCTCCGCCATGCGCTCCAGGGTAGTGAGCGTGCCGGGTCCCCGGGCGCGCTCGACAGGTCGGCCGGCCTGGACGCCCGCTAGAACCGGCCGAAGAAGGACCGCAGCTCGTGGGCGTAGCTCTCGGGCTGCTCGAACGGGGCGAAGTGGCCGCCGCGGGGTGGCTCGGTGGCGTACACGGTGTTCGCCACACGGTCGAGCCACGCGCGGGGCGGCCGCACGACGTCGCCGGCGAACACGGAGAACCCCGACGGCACGTCGACGTGGCGCGCGAGCTGCTCGCGGGGGATCGCGGCGTTTGCCCGGTACGCGCGGACGCCGGCCCCGACGTTCCCGGCCACCCAGTGCTCGGTGAGGAGGGCGAGGACCTCGTCGCGCGTGTACACCGACTCCAGGTCGCCGCCGCAGTCGCTCCACGACCGCAGCTTCTCGACGACCCACGCCGCGAGGCCGGCGGGGGAGTCCGCGAGGCCGACCGCGAGCGTCTGGGGCTTGGTGCTCTGGACCGCCGCATAGGCGCCCTCGGCGGCGCGCCACCGCGCGCTCGCGTCGAGCCAGTCGCGCTCCTCCTGCGTGAGCGACTCCGGGTCGCCCGTGAGCAGGGGCAGCCCGGCGTCGGTGCGGTGCACGGCGATCACCCGGTCGGGGAAGTCGAGCGCGAGGAACCGGGCGACGTGGCTGCCCATGTCGCCGCCGGCCACGACGAACCGCTCGTAGCCGAGGGCGGCCATGAGCTCGGCCCACATCCCGGCGACCACGCGGTTGTCGGGCGTGGGGCCGGACGGGACGTCGGAGAACCCGAAGCCGGGCATGTCGGGGACGACGAGGTCGAAGGTCGGTCGCCCTGCGCCGCCGCCGGCCGGGCCCGGCGTCGTCAGGAGCGGGACGACCTTGCGATACCGCCAGGCGGAGTCCGGCCAGCCGTGGGCGAGCAGGAGCGGGACCGGGGGTGCGTCGTCGGGCCGCGCGGTCGAGAGCGCGTGGAGGAAGTGGACGCGCGTCCCGTCGACGGTCGCGCGCCGGCTGGGGAGCGTGGCGAGCTGCGCCTGATGCGCGGCGAAGTCGAACTCCTCGGCCCAGTACGCGAGCAGCTCGCGCAGGTACGTGACGTCGACGCCCGCGGACCACCCGACGTCGGCCGGCGCGTCGACCCAGCGTGTCGCCCGGATGCGGGCGCGGAGGTCCTCGACCACCTCGTCCGGGACCCGGGGCGTGAAGCTCTCGACGTCGGTCACGCGGTGCGCCATGCACCCGAGGCTAGCCGCCGACCCGGTGACTTCATGCGTTTTGTGTGAGGACGCGACCGGCGCACGGAGGAAGCCTGAGGACAGGCCCCGACGAGCTCGGGGCGCACAGAGCCCGCATCCTCGCCGACCGGGCACGGCGGACCGACAGGAGAGGCACGGTCATGGACACGTTCTGGGACTGGTTCTGGCTCATGGTGTGGTGGTTCTTCTTCGTGATGTACCTCGTGATCCTCTTCCAGATCATCGCGGACCTGTTCCGCGACCGGCACCTGAGCGGGTGGTGGAAGGCGCTGTGGCTCGTCGCGCTCGTGTTCGCGCCGTTCCTCTCGGCGCTGGTCTACCTCGTCGCGCGCGGCAAGGGCATGGCAGAACGGAACGCCGAACGGCTCGCGAGCGCACGGTCGGCGACCGACGCCTACATCCGGGACGTGTCGGGGGCCTCGCCGACCTCGCAGATCGCCGACGCGAAGGCACTGCTCGACGCGGGAGCGATCGACCAGCAGGAGTTCGCCGTGCTGAAGGCCAAGGCTCTCGCCTGAGGACGACCTGCCGACCTCATCGACCGAGCCGGGTCACCGGCGCCTGGAGGGACAAGCATGACCGACGACCAGCACGTCCTGCGACCCACCTACACCCGAGCCGGCGTGCGGTCCGTCGCACCCCGGTTCACGATGCCGGACGGCGAGATGGAGCCGACGTCCGCCTACCAGGTCGTGCACGACGAGGTGATGCTCGACGGCAACTCGCGGCTCAACCTCGCGACGTTCGTCGCCACGTGGATGGGCGACGAGGCGGACCGGCTCTACGCCGAGGTCTACGACAAGAACATGGTCGACAAGGACGAGTACCCGCGCACCGCGGCGATCGAGGAGAACTGCTGGCGCATCCTCGCGTCGCTGTGGAACGTGCCGGACGTGCAGGCGTGCATCGGCACGTCGACGATCGGCTCGTCCGAGGCCTGCATGCTCGGCGGGCTCGCCCTCAAGCGCCGGTGGCAGCTCGCGCGTCGCGCCGCCGGGAAGTCGACCGAGCGTCCGAACATCATCATGAGCTCGGCCGTGCAGGTGTGCTGGGAGAAGTTCTGCAACTACTTCGAGGTGGAGCCGCGGTACGTGCCGATCACCGCGGAGCACCCCTGCCTCGACGCGAGCGCGGTCGACGAGTACGTCGACGAGAACACGATCGGCGTCGTCGCGATCATGGGCGTGACGTACACGGGCATGTACGAGCCGGTGAAGGAGATCGCCGCTGCGCTCGACGCGTTGCAGGCACGGACCGGCCACGACGTGCCGATCCACGTCGACGGGGCGTCCGGCGCGATGATCGCTCCCTTCCTGCAGCCCGAGATCGAGTGGGACTTCCGCCTCGAGCGGGTGCACTCGATCAGCACGTCGGGCCACAAGTACGGCCTCGTCTACCCGGGCGTCGGCTGGGTCGTGTGGCGCACGCTGGACGCGCTGCCGGAAGAGCTGATCTTCCGCGTCAGCTACCTCGGCGGCGACATGCCGACCCTCGCCCTGAACTTCTCGCGCCCGGGCGCCCAGGTGCTGCTGCAGTACTACCAGTTCCTGCGCCTCGGCCGGGAGGGGTACACCGCGATCCAGCAGGAGTGCCAGGACGTCGCCAAGCACCTGGCGCAGGGCATCGCCCAGATCGGCGCGTTCGACCTGTGGAACGACGGCTCCGACATCCCCGTCTTCGCGTGGCAGCTCAAGGCGGGGCACACGGAGAACTGGAACCTCTACCACCTCTCCGACCGGCTCCGCATGAAGGGCTGGCTGGTCCCGGCGTACCCGATGCCCGACGACCTCCCGGACGTCACGGTGCAGCGGATCGTCGTGCGCAACGGCGTGAGCCGCGACCTCGCCGACGACCTGCTGGAGGACATCCGGATCGAGACCGAGTGGCTCGACGGCCTGACCTCGCCGATGCCGGCCGAGGGCGCTCGTTCGGGCTTCCACCACTGACGGCCCGGGGGAGCGAGGCGGGACCGCGATGGAGACGTCCCGAGCCGCCGTCGCCACGCAGCGGCGGCTGCGCCGGGAGGCGTGGGGGTTCGCCGTCGGCTCGTTGTGCTTCCTCGTGGGGGCGCTCCCGCCGTACGCCGACGCCGTGGGTGCGGTCGCGGTCGGCGTCACCTTCGTCGTCGGGTCGGTGTTCTTCACGGGCGCCGCGTTCGTCCAGCTGAGCCTGAGCGGGCGGCGTCCGCCCCGGGCGGGCACCCACCCTGCGGACCGGTGGGACTGGTGGGCGGCGGCCGTCCAGCTCGTCGGGACCCTGTGCTTCAACGTGAGCACGACGGCGGCCCTGGTGGCCGCGGTCGACGACCCCACGGCGCTCGGGGCGGGGTGGAAGCCCGACGCCTACGGCTCCGTCGCGTTCCTCGTGTCGTCGGCGTTCGCGGTCGTCGCGACACGCGACCGCGGGCACCTCTGGGACACCGACGCCAGGACGTGGCACGGCACGTGGCTGAACGCGGTCGGCTCGGTCGCGTTCGCGGCGTCCGCCGTCGGTGCGTACGTCGAGCCCTCGACGGGGACGTACGTCAGCGCGTGGTGGGACGACGCCGGCACGCTTCTCGGTGCGGTGTGCTTCCTCGCGGCGGCGCTGCTCTCGCGGCGGTCGGTCGGCGCCGCGTCCACGAGCGCTGCACCCCCGGCCGGGTGAGGCACGTCCCCGTGCCTCGCTCGACCGGGAGCGCGTCCCTGCTCAGCCGCAGCCAGCGCGGCGTAGCTCGCGTCGACCGTCCACGTGGTGCGGGCGTGAACGACCCGACCTCCTGCGGGCCCCAGGTCGCGCCGCCGTCGGTCGGGCGCCGCCCCGGTCGGAGGTCGGGCTCAGCCGCGGCGAGCGCGGCGGGAGACGAGGACGACGACGGCGCCGATCCCCGCGAGGCCGGCCGCGGCGGCGGCGTACAGCCCGAGGGTCGCACCGGTCGCCGCCAGGCTCCGGCCCTGGGCGGCTGCGCTCGGTCCCGAGCCGGAGGCTGACTGGTCGACCACGATCGGGTCGTCGTGGCCCGGAGGGTTGGTCGCGCAGCCGGGCGCCGAAGGCGGGTACACGGTCGTCACCAGGACGTTGGGGTTGACCTCGAAGCGCACGTCGACCGACGGGCGGACCCAGTCGTACTCGTCGCCCTGGACCCACTCTCCGTCGTCGAACCGCCACCCCGGCCAGTCCGCACCCCGGCCGTCCTCCCCGACGACCATCCCTGGCCACAGCAGGCGCCCGGAGAGCGGGAGGCCGGTCTGGACGACGTCCTCGCCGTCCGGGTCGATCCAGGTCACCGTGACGGTGTCGTTCTCGGTGCCCTCGACCTCGATCGCATAGTCGAGATACGCGGCGTCCGCCTCGCACGCCGAGACGAGCGTCGTCAGGCGCATGGCGGGCTGCGCCGGCACGTAGCCGTCGTCGGTGGACGCCTGGGCGGCAGGCCCGGCCAGCAGCACGGCGGCGCCGACGGCGGCGGTGAGTGCGAGGGCCTGCACGGGGCTGCGGTGTCTTCTCGAGGGGGTCATGGGTCCTGTCCGATCGCTCTGCTCGTCGCATGGTCAGCGGCAGCCGAGCGCGGGGACGTGGTCGACCTGGGTCGCGTCGGGGATCGCGTCCGTGGGTTCCGGGCGCGACCGTGCCCCGGGACTTCCGGGGGTCGGGGCGCGGTCGTGTCGGACGCCGTGGGGCGGCACCGCCGTGGGGTGCCGGGACCCGCACCAGCAGGGGGCAGAGGTGCGGGTACCGGCTGTCCCACACGCTAGGCGGCGAACTGGACGCACGTCCAGTTCGCGAGCGGGTGAAGTGCGCGGACCGAGTGACCGGCTGCAGGCCCTGCCAGTCGGGCGTGGACGCGTGGGTCTGGCGGTAGCCCTCCGCGAGCTGCAGGGGCGTCAGGCCATGCCGCGCTGCCACGTCGACCGCACCCCGAGCGCGCGGTCGACGGGCTCGTAGTGCGACACGACGGCGGCGCGGAACGCCTCGGCGTCGCCCGCTTCCGCGGCGTCGAGCATCGCGGCGTGGGCGCGCGCCGTCTGGTCGAGGTCGGCCGCGACGGAGGTGCCGAGCTGGGCGACGACGGCGGTGTGCACGTCCCAGAACGCGGCGACGAGCTGCCCGACGAGCGAGTTGTCGAGCCGCGCGAGCAGACCGGTGTGGAACGCGCGGTCCTGGGTCGGGAAGGCCAGGCCGTCGGCGGCGGCGGCGACCATCTGGTCGACGAGCGCGTGGAGGTCGGGGTCCGTCGTCCCGGCGAGGCTTGCGACGATGCGCTCGGCCATGGCGAGGTCGAGCGCCTGGCGGATCTCGACGACGTCGCGCAGCGCCCGCAGGTCGTCGCCGGGGGAGAGCACCCCGCGGAACACGAGCGCCTCGACGAGCGCGTCCAGCGACATGTTGCCGACGAACGTGCCGTGCCCGTGCCGGACCTCGACGATGTCGAGCGTCGAGAGGGTGCGGATCGCCTCGCGCACGCTCGACCGCGAGACGCCGAGGTGCTCGCACAGCTCCGCCTCGGTGGGCAGCGCGTCCCCCGGCCGCAGCCCCTCGCGGAGGATGAAGCCCTTGATCTGGTCGGCGGCGGTGGTCCGCCGTGGCGCGCCGGCGCCGGCCCGGGAGTCGTCGAAGCCGGTGAAGCTCGTGTGCCGTGCTGTCGTCATCTCGGCCCCTTCGGTCTCGTCTGCGTCACGTTATCGGACGTCAGACATCAGACCGTCGCGCACTCCTGCGGGCGCGCGAAGTGGCCGGCCCCGACGTCGACGGCAACCCGCGTGGCGGTCAGGCGCGTCCCGTGCGTTCGAGGACGCCCCGGACGTACGCGGCCTGGCCTGCGTGCTCGAGGCTGTCGACCGCGACGCTCACGAGCCGGACGCCGAGCGTGACCGGCGGGTCCCACGCGTCGTCGACGACCCGGTCGAGGTCGGCGTCGGTGAGCGCCGCGAGCACGTCGTGGGACTCGACCTGCACGGCGTGCAGGTAGCCCAGCAGCAGGTCACCGCTCGCGAGCACCCGGGCGACGTCGTCGGGCGTCTGCCCGTAGCCCGTCGCGTCGTCGTCGAACGGCAGGTCGAGCCGGCGGGCCCAGCCGTCGCGCGTCCACACCGGGTCGCGGCCGACCGCCGCCGCGACCTGTGCGTCCTGGCTGCGCGCGAGGTGCCACGCGAGCCACGCGATCGTGTTGGCCGCCGGGTCGAGGCGCGCGGTGAGCGCGTCGTCGCCGAGCCCGTCGACGGCGCGCGTCGCCGCCGGTCCGATCCGTCCGAACAGGTCCTCCAGCACTGCCACACCGTCCACGTGCGTCCCTCGCCTTCTCTCGGTGTCCTCCGAGCAGCCTGCGTCGGGACGCGTCGCCCCGCGACCGCAGGGGTCCGCGAGCCGGTCGTGGAGCCGACGACGTCAGCCGATCGTCACGACGACGGTCCCCGCCTTGTGCTCGTGCTCGACGTGCCGGTGCGCCTCGGCGATCCGGTCGAGCGGGTACGCGGCGTCGACGACGGCGCGCAGCGCCCCGGAACCGCCCCGGGCGAGGGCGTCGCGCAGGGTCGCGCGCTGGAGGTCGGTCGGCCGCAGCCCGGTGAACGCCACGATCCCGCGTCGACCGCGCGCTCGCCGGGCCGTCCACAGGGTGCGCCAGAGGATCGAGACGGACGGGACGGTCGTGAGGTAGACGCCGTCGTCAGCGAGGAGGCGCCGGCAGCGCCGGTACGAGAGCGCGCCCGCGACGTCGAAGACGACGTCGTAGCGGTCCTCGGCGGTCGTCACGTCCGTCGTCGTGCGGTCGACGGCGTCCTTCGCGCCGAGCTCGCGCACCAGGTCGAGCCCGCGAGGACCACAGACTGCTGTGACGTGCGCACCGGCGTGCGCGGCGAGCTGCACGACGGCGGTGCCCACGCACCCGGACGCCCCGACCACGAGCACGGACGACCCCGGGCGCAGGCGCGCGTGGTCGGTGAGGAAGGGCAGCGCCGTGAGCGGACCGGCGGCGAGCACGGCGGCGTCGACGTCGGTGAGATCGTCGGGCGTCGGCACGACGGCGCCGCTCGCCGGGACGACGACGAGCTCGGCGTGCGCGCCCGCGCCCATGCGCGTGAGGGCGGTGACCCGGTCGCCGACGAGGAACCCCGACACCTCGGCCCCGACCGCGACCACCTCGCCCGCGACCTCGCCCCCGAGGACGGGGTAGCGGGGTCGGCGCAGCCCGAACGCGAGCCGCGCGAACCACGGTGTGCCCGCGCGCGCGGCGACCCCGGCGGCGGCGAGGGTGCTCGCGCGATTGTGCACGAGCAGCTCTCCCGCGCCGGGCACCGGGTCGGGGACGTCCTCGACGTGCACGACGTCGGGCGGCCCGTACGTCGTGGAGACTGCTGCTCTCATCGCGATCACCTCTCGTCGTGGTCGGCGGCACCTGCGCCGTCGTCCGGGTACCCGAAGACCTCGTCGAGCGGCGCTCCGAGCGCGCGGGCGATGAGGAAGGCCGTCTCGAGCGACGGCGAGTAGCGACCCTGCTCGATCGCGATGACGGTCTGGCGCGTGACACCGACGCGCTCCGCGAGCTCCGCCTGCGTCATCTCCCCGCGCGCGAAGCGCAGCGCGCGGATCGCGTTGGTGACACGCGTCGGCTTGCCGCCCACGTCAGGCCCCCCGGCGGTAGGCGACGAGCGTGACGACCGACGCCGTCACGGCCATGAGCACGAAGCCGAGGTAGATCGTGTTGGCGATCCAGAAGCTGTCGGCCTCGACGAGGGCGAGGGCGAGCCCACCGAGCGCCCCCGCGACGACGCCCCACTGCCCGGCGACGGTGCCGCGGCGCGCGAGCTCGCGGTCGCGCTCGTCGCTGCGGTAGCTCTCGCTCGGGCGGACCATCTCCACCACGATGCGGACGACGATGCCCGCGGCGATCGCCGCCCCGATCGACCACAGCAGCGGGGCGACGTACGCGACCTCCGCGAGCGCCCCGCCGTCGGCCCGGGACAGGATCACGGCGACGTACGCGACGTACACGACGGCGCTCACGACGAGGTAGACCCACGTGCCCTTCTCCTCGTACGACATGGCGCCTCCCGATCGATGTCAAACATCTCTGACATCGCCAACGTAAAGCGTCTCTGACATCATGTCAAGAGTTCTTGACATCGAACCGGCGGCAGCGCGCCGAACCCGGGGTTGTGGGTCACTTCGGCTCCGAGACGACGCACAACCCCGGGTTCGGCGGCCAGGGCGGCGCCGGACCGGCGGTGGTCCGGGCGGTTAGCGTGGTCCCGTTCCCGCGCGCCGACCCGGCGCCGCGTGGTGGTCGCCGGAGGTGCCGATGGAGTTCCCGTTCAACCTCACCGAGGAGCAGATCCTCTCCCTCATCGTCGTGGGGACCCTCGCGGTCGTCGCCATCGTCGGGGTGAACGCGCTCGCGCCGAGGGCCGGGGTCGCGGCGCCGCTCGTGCTCGTGCTCGTGGGCGTCGTGGTGAGCTTCGTGCCCGCGGTGCCGGAGATCGAGTTCGAGCCCGAGTGGATCCTCGCGGGGATCCTGCCCCCGCTGCTCTACTCGGCGGCTGTCGGCCTGCCGACCATGGACTTCCGGCGGGACTTCACCGCGATCAGCGGGCTGTCGGTCGTGCTTGTCGTGATCAGCGCCGTGCTGCTCGGCTACCTCTTCACGTGGCTCGTCCCCGGTATCCCGCTCGCGGCCGGCATCGCGCTCGGCGCCATCGTCAGCCCGACGGACGCCGTCGCGACGTCGATCGTGAAACGGCTCGGGGCGTCACCACGCGTCGTCACGCTGCTCGAGGGCGAGAGCCTGCTCAACGACGCGTCGGCGCTCGTCCTCCTGCGCTCGGCCATCGCGGGGATCGCCGTGGCCGTCGGCAGCGCGGGAGCCCCGGAGGCCGTCTCGGTCTGGTCCGTCGCGGGGGACTTCGTGTACGCGGTCGTCGTCGCGGTCGTGATCGGGTTCGTGGTCGGCTTCCTCGGGCTCTTCGTCCGACGACGCCTCGCCAGCGCGGCGCTGGGCACCGCCGTCTCGTTCGTCGTCCCGTTCATCGCGTACCTGCCGGCGGAGGAGCTGGGAGCCTCGGGCCTCGTCGCCGTCGTGACCGCCGGCCTCGTCACGGGCAACGGCGCGGCCAAGTACCTGCGACCGCAGCACCGCATCGCCGAGGAGTCGAACTGGCGCACCGTCGAGCTGGTCCTCGAGGGCGGCGTCTTCCTCCTCATGGGCCTCGAGCTGTTCGCGCTCGTCAGCGACGTGCAGGAGGCGCACGGCAGCGTGTGGGGCGCGATCGGCATCGCGGCGCTCGCGGCCGTCATCATCCTGCTCGTGCGCTCGGCGTACGTGGCGACGCTCCTGCGGTCCCTCGCGCGCCGGGCGCGGCGCGGCGAGTCGATGCGTGGGGTGATCGAGGGCATGCAGCAGAAGATCGACGCGCGGTTCGCACCCGACGGGTCACCCGTCGCGACGCCGCCCCCCGGCGAGGAGGCCACGCCGAGGGGCGGTGCCGAGCGCCGCGGGGCGAGGCTGGTCGCCCAGGCCCCTGCGGAGCGCGTCGGCCGCATCCGCTCGTCGCTGCGCCGCCGGGCCGCAGACATCGACTACCTCACCGCCGAGCCCCTCGGGTGGCGCGAGGGCACGCTGCTCGTCTGGGCCGGGATGCGCGGAGTCGTGACCCTCGCCGCGGCCCAGACGCTCCCGCTCGCCACGCCGCAGCGCTCGTTCCTCGTGCTCGTGGCGTTCACGGTCGCGGCGGGCACGCTCGTCGTCCAGGGCGGCACGCTGCCGTGGGTCGTGCGGCGGCTCGGGCTGTCGGGAGGTCACACGCGCGCGGACGAGGACCGCGGGGCCGTGCGCACCGAGCTCGACGCCGCTGCCGTCGCCGTCGTCGACGCGCCCGACCTGCGGCGCCCCGACGGCAGCACGTACGACGGCGCGGTCGTCGAGCGCGTGCGCCGCGACGTCGTGCGCGAGCTCGAGAACCGCGACACGGACGCCGCGACGTCCGCGGACCTGTTCGCGCAGTACAAGGAGCTGCGGCTGCGCGCGCTCGACGCCCAGCGCACCGCGCTCCTGGCCGCACGGTCCTCCGGCGCGTACAGCTCGCAGGCGCTGCGCCACGCGCTCGACCTCCTCGACGCGGAGCAGATCGACATCGAGCTGCGCCGCGGCCCCTACGTCCCCGGCGACGACGACTGAGGACCAGGCGTCGCGCCGTCGGTCCGCGCGCCGTCGGGTTCCGGTATCGCGTCCGACGCCGTCAGCGCCGCGAGCCGCCGGTGCAGCAGGCGACGGTCGCCCTCCCGGTCGACCAGCCCCAGCGCGGCGCGCAGCTCGTCGACGGCCTCGGCGGGACGTCCCGCGCGCGCGTGGAGCTCGGCCCGGAGCGCGGGCAGGAGGTGGTACCCGGCGAGGGCAGGGTCCTCGGCCACCTCGTCGACGGCGGCGAGCCCCGCGGCCGGGCCGTGCACCTCCGCGACCGCGACGGCCCGGTTGAGCGCCACGACCGGCGACCCGGTCATCGTGAGGAGCACGTCGTACAGGCCGAGGATCTCGGCCCAGTCGGCGGCAGGGTCCTCGCTCCCGCGGGCGTGGATCGCCGCGATCGCCGCCTGAACCTGGTACGGGCCGGGCCTGCCCGCGGCGAGCGCGGCGTCCAGCTCGCGCAGCCCCTCGTCGATCTCGTCGTGCCGCCACCGGGTCCGGTCCTGCTCCGCGAGCGTCCGCGCGACGCCGTCGGGTCCGGTCCGCTCGTCGCGGCGGGCGTGCTGGAGCAGCAGCAGCGCCAGCAGCCCCCGGGCCTCCGGCTCGTCGTCGAGCAGCCGCGCGGCCAGCCGCGCGAGCCTGACGGCGTCGTCCGCCAGGGCGCGTCGGTCCGCCGAGCCGACGGCCTCGTCCGCCGGCTCCGCCCAGGCGTCGTACCCCTCGGTGAAGAGCAGGTAGAGCACGGTGAGCACCCCGGTGACGCGTTCGGCACGCAGCTCCGGGGGCGGGACGCGGAAGGCGATGCCGGTCGCACGGATGCGCTTCTTCGCCCGCACGAGCCGCTGCGCCATCGTCGCCTCGGGGACGAGGAACGCGCGGGCCACCTGGGCCGTCGTCATGCCGACCAGCGACCGCAGCGTCAGTGCGACGCGCGACTCGGCGGGCAGCGCCGGGTGGCAGCACGTGAACAGCAGTCGCAGCAGGTCCCCGTCCGGGTCGTCGAGGCTCCAGGGGCCGTCGTCCAGGGTGTCCGCGACCTCGTCGGGGACCGGGTCAGAGCCGGCGCCGATGTCGTGCGGACCGGCGTCCACCCGTGCCCCGAGCCGGGCGGCCGCCGTCGTCCGGTCCGCCTCGACCCGACGGCGCCGCAGCACGTCGATGGCGTGGCGGCGCGCGGTGGTCGTCAGCCACGCACCGGGCCGCTCCGGGACGCCGTCGCGCTCCCAGGTGCGCAGCGCCGTCGCGAACGCCTCCTGCGTGGACTCCTCGGCGAGGTCGAGATCGCCCGTGCTCCGCGCGACGGCGCCGAGGACGCGACCCCACTCGGTGCGGAACGCGTCCTCGACGGCGGAGCTCGGCTTCCTCACGGTGTCCGCGGCTCAGGTCTCGTCGAGATGGAGCGGCCAGACCGGCCGCAGCTCGATCGCGCCGCCGTGCGCCATCGGGTGCTCGGACGCGATGGCGATCGCGGTGTCGAGGTCGTCGGCCTCGATGACGTCGAACCCGCCGATGGCCTCCTTCGTCTCGGAGAACGGGCCGTCCGTGACGAGGACCCGCCCACTCCGCACCCGCACGCCGACCGCGTCGGCCGGCGGCCGCAGCCGGTCGCCCAGGACCGCCGCGCCGCTGCCGTAGTGGCGCTCGACCCACTGCTCGATGGCGGGCGCCCCTTCCGCGTCCTCCGGCCGCAGGTCCGGGTCGTCGGGCGTGCTCAGCACCAGCATCAGGTAGCGCATCAGGACTCCTCCGTCCACGTCGTGACGGGCCGGCGGAAGACCATCGGCCCGAAGAACGCCACGTCGGCGGCCTCGATGCCGTCGCCGACGCTGCGCCGCCCGTCACCGTACCGGGTGCCGCCGGCCCACCCGCGCGAACGGTCGGCCTGAAGGATCGTGTCCAGAAAGCTCATCGTGCCTCCTCGTCGAGCACGGCCCGGGCGGCCGTACACCAGGACGACGAAGGCCGACCGGCGAGATCGACACGACGGGTGGGACGAGTTTGGGGAGCCGGCAGTTAGCGTGACCTCGTGACCACACGACTGACACTCGTCACGGGCGGGACACGGGGCATCGGCGCTGCCGTCGCGCTGCGGCTCGCCGCCGCCGGGCACGACCTGGTGCTCGGGCACGCCCACGACGACGAGGCCGCCGCGGAGACCCGGGAGGCGGTCCGCGAGCGGGGAGTGCGGTGCGTCGTCGTGCGCGCGGACCTCACGACCGACGACGGCATCGCCGACACGTTCGCGGCGGCGGCCGGGCTCGGCACGCTCACCGGCGTGGTGAACAACGCGGGCGCGACGCTCCACGTCGGGGCGCTCGCGGAGACGCCCACGGACGTGGTGCGCCGCGTCGTCGACCTCAACCTCACCGCCGCGATCCTCGTGGCGCGCGCGGCCGTCCGGGCGATGAGCCCCGCGCGGGGAGGCCGGGGCGGGGTGCTCGTCAACGTCTCGTCCGCCGCGGCGACGCTCGGCTCCCCAGGAGAGTACGTCCACTACGCCGCGGCGAAGGCAGGCGTCGACGCGCTGACGAAGGGGCTCGCCCTCGAGGTCGCGGGGGACGGCATCCGGGTCGTCGGCGTCGCGCCCGGGATCGTCGCGACGAGGATCCACGCCGACGCGGGCGACCCCGGGCGGGTGGAGCGCGTCGGGGCGGGAAGCCCGCTGGGGCGGGCCGGCTACCCGGACGAGGTCGCCGCGGCCGTGGAGTTCCTGCTCTCCGACGACGCGTCGTACGTCACGGGCGAGACCCTGCGCGTCGCGGGCGGGTGCTGATGACCGGTCAGACGTCGGCGCCCGCGAGCGCGCCGTCGACCCCGACGACGCCGAGCTCGAGCCGCGCGATGCTGTCCACCGGCACGGCCGACGACGCGCCGAGCCCGTCCGACGACCCCGCCTCGGTGGCCGACCACGTGGCGACGACCTCGCGCGTCCCGTCGTCGTCCACGAGGACGAGCTCGTACGTCGCCCCGTCCTCCCACTCCCCGACGGGGTAGGAGCACGACCAGTCGAGCCGGGTCCCCCAGGTGACCGGCGTGAGGGTGAGCTCGGCGCGCACGTCGGCGGCACCGACCGGCTGGAGCGCGACGTCCGTCGTCGCGGCGACGGCGGGCGGCGGTGCCGTCTCGTCGCCGGACCCGGTGATCGCGGCCCCACCGGCGCCTCCGGCGAGGACCAGGCCGACGGCGGCCGCCGAGAGCAGTGCGCGACGTCGGGCACGACGGCGACGCGCTCCGGCGGCGACCGTCGCGAGCGGCACCACCGCGGGCGAGCCCGGGCCGGCGGCGGCCTCGCCGCCCGGGTCGGCGTGACGCTCCTCCACGAGGGCGTCCGCGTGCTCGGGCGTGAGCATGCCGAGTATCCCGGGCATGCCCGCGAGCTCGCCGACGGCCTCACGGCACGCCGCGCACGTGGTCAGGTGCCGCTCGAACGCGCGCCGGTCGTGCGGGCTGAGCGCGCCCAGCACGTAGGCGGCGTCCCACTCGCGGTACGGGTCCGGGGGAGGGTTGGTGGTCATGACGAGACTCCCTTCTCCTGCAGCGCGAGCCTCAGCGCGCGGAGCGCGTAGTGCATGCGGGACTTCACCGTCCCGGGCGGGACGCCGTGCGCGGCCGCCATCTCGGCCACCGAACGGCCGCGGTAGTACGCGTCGACGACGACGGCCCGGTGCTCCGGGCTCAGGGACACGAGCGCGTCGGCGACGAGCCACGCGTCGAGGACGGCCTGGGTCGCGTCCGCCTGGCCGTGGTCGGGGACGTCGGCGCTCGCGAGCTCGCGGCGGTGGTGGGCGCTGCGCAGCTCGTCGACGACGAGGTTCCGCGCCATGGTGAACAGCCACGCGCGGACGGACCCTTCGGGCCGCTCGAGCACCTCGGGATGTCGCCACGCGCGCAGGAGCGTCTCCTGCACGACGTCCTGCGCCTGCGCCGGGTCGTCGGTGAGGCGCGCGACGTACCGCTCGAGCGCGGCGGCGTGCACGGCGTGGACCGCTCGGAGGAGCTCGTCGGCGTCGGCGCCCACGCGCGGTACCTCCCCGTCCGTCACGACCCGGCCGACGGCGCGAGGTCGAGCCCGAACTCGATGCTCCCCGTGTCGTCGACCGTGACGAATCCGAGGTCCGGCGCCTCGACGTCGAAGTCGGAGAACGTGATCGGCACGCTGCCGACCACCTGCACGCCGTCGGCGGTGGCGCCCACCTCGGCGGCCACCGTGGCCGGCCGGGTGACGCCGTGGATCGTCAGCTCCCCGGCGAGCTCCACCTCCGCCGACCCGGTGGCCAGGTCGACGGGGGCCGTGAGCTCGAACGTCGCGGTCGGGTAGGTCCCGACCTCGAGCGCGTCGCCCCGGAAGTACGCGTCGCGCGGCGGTTCGTCGGTCGCGACGCTCGCCATGTCGACCTCGACGGTCGCCGTCGAGAGCACGCCGTCCGCGACGGTGAACGACCCGGCGACCTCCTCGGTGCGGCCGGTCACCGTGACGTCCTCGCCCTGCAGCACCTCGTGCACGCGGTAGCCCGCGTACGAGCCGTCCGCGACGGCCCAGGTCCCGTCGAGGTCGGCGGGGTCGGGCAGCCCGGCCGGCGCGTCCGACGTCGTGTCGAGGCTCGGTGCCTCGGCCGCGGCCCGGTTGGCCCAGTCCGCGTACAGGCCCGGCCCGAACGCGAACGCGGCGCCGCCCACCAGCACGACCCCGACCCCGACACCCACCAGCACCGTCGTCCTCCTGCGCACGTCCGCTCCTCCCGATCATCCTCCGTCGACCCTGTCACCCAGGGAGACGACGCAGCCACCCGATCGGTTCAGTCCAGGTTCGCCGTGCGATCCGATGAACCGCACGGCGAGCCGCGCCGTCGTGAGAGTAGGGGCCGTGCTCGCGACCCCGACCACCCTCTCGAGGAGTCGACATGCGACGCACCCTGAACCACAGCGCCTCCACCGCCACGGCGTGGGCCGTCGCCGTGCTCGCGGCCGCGCTCGCCGGGTGCTCCGGCGGTGGAGGAGGCGGGCTGTACGGGGGCGGGGACGACAGTCCCACCTCCTCCGGGTCGACGTCGACCGAGGACGACGCGACCGGCGATGGTTCGTCGGGCGCCGCGCCGGTGCTCGGCACGGCGGACTCGTCCCTCGGCACCGTCGTGGTCGACGGCGCGGAGATGACCGTCTACTACTACGAGCAGGACGTGCCAGGGTCGGGCGAGAGCGCGTGCGACGGCGAGTGCGCCGCGGCGTGGCCGGCGGTCCACGCGGGGAGCGCGGAGCCCGAGGCCGAGGGCGTCACGGCCGAGGTCGGCACGATCACCGGCGTCGACGGCGAGCCCCAGGTCACGCTCGACGGCCGCCCGCTCTATACGTACGCGGGCGACCAGGCTCCGGGCGACGTGTCCGGCCACGGCGTGAACGACGTCTGGTGGGCCGTCGCGCCGGACGGGACCGAGATCACGGACGACGCCCCGGTCGAGTCGGGATACTGACGGCGACCACCGGTCCTGCTCAGGACCGGTGGCCGCCGAGGGCTCGCGTCACGGACGCTGGAGCGGCGGGGCGCACAGGCAGAACGGGTGGCCCTCCGGGTCGGCGTAGACCCGGAACGGGTCCTCGGGGTGGCCCTCCTCCTCGGGTGTGCCGGTGAGAGGCCGCGCGCCGCACGCGAGCGCGTGCTCGTGGGCGGGGTCGAGGTCGGGCACCCAGAGGTCGACGTGCACGCGCGCCCCGCCGGGCCACGGGGTCACGACGGCGTCCGACCGCTGGAACGCGAGGCGCGACGTGCTGCCGGGGACCTCGAGCATGAGCCACCGGTCGCCTTCCGGGTCGGGCACCTCGTGGCCGGGCCAGTACGACCAACCGGTCAGGCGTCGGTAGAACTCGGCGAGCGCGCGCGGGTCGCGCGTGTCGATCGTGGTGTTGTGCAGCCGCATCGGCGCGCGGTCGCCCACCGGGTCAGCCGACCTGCTCGCGCAGCCACGCGACGTCGGCGGGCACGTCCGCGTGCGTCTCGCACACGACCGACGTCCCGGCTGCGCGCACGACGCCGAGCAGCAGCTCCGGGTCGATCGTCCCCGCCGTGAGGCTCGCGTGCCGGTCGGCGCCGGAGCCCGCCGTGTCGCGGCTGTTGTTGAGGTGGACGAGGTCCAGGCGGCCCGTGATCGCGCGGACCTGCTCGACCGCCGTCGTGAGGTCGATGCCGCCCGCCCACGCGTGGCACGTGTCGAGGCAGAAGCCCACGTTCGCCGCGCCGTCGGCCTGCTGGATCGCGGCCCACAGGCCCTCGATGCGCTCGAGGCGCCGTGCCATGGAGAAGTCGCCGCCCGCCGTGTTCTCGACGTAGACCGTGACGTCGGTCTGCAGGGCGTCGATCGCCTTGCGCCAGTTGTCGAAGCCCTTCGCCGGGTCGTCCGCCGCGGTCACGTGCCCGCCGTGGACCACGACCCCGACCGCCCCGACCGCCGCCGCGCCGTCGACGATCTGCTGGAGCAGCTTGCGGCTCGGGATCCGGATGCGGTTGTTGGGGCTCGCGACGTTGATGACGTACGGCGCGTGCACGACGAGCTCGAGGTCCGCGGCGCGCGCGGCGTCCTTGAGCGCCTCCGCGCCACCGGGGAACGTGAACTCCGGTCCCTTCCAGGACTGGGGGTCCCCGAGGAAGATCTGGGCGACGTCCGCGCCGATGCTCGCGGCCTGCGCGATGACGTCCGACTGGTCGAGGTGGGCTCCGATCCGCATGGGGACAACCTACGCGGCCTCGCCCACGTCGGCCCACGTCACGCCCGGGCCCCCCTCACCACGTGGTGCTCTCGCGCCGGATGACGTCGCGACGCAGGTCGAGCAGCGCCGCGCGGGCACGCCGACGGCGGTCGGTCGGGTCCACGGTGAGCTCGTCGCCCGGGTTCGCCCGACGGCGGGGCTCGCCGTGGGTGTTGACCCCGAGGTCCTGCGTGCGCAGGTCGGGGCGGTTCGTCGTCCGCACGTCGTGCGTCGCGGGGGCGGCCGTGGTGCTGGGGGCGGAGAAGAGCGGGCGGTTGTCCGGCACGGGGGCCTCCTGGGGTCCCGCGAACGCGCACGGCGGCCGCGGTGGTCGGGACGGATGCTGGTGCGCCGGGCTCGAGGCCCGGCGCTCCTCCATCATGCGACCGCGACGTTTCCTCGTGCCGTCGTCGACGTTAAGTCCGTGTTGCGGCCGATCCGCCGCTGCGTGAGACGCCCCACCCGCCGAACACGACGTTGCTGTCGTTCTCCGGACCATGGCGACAGCAACCGCGTTCTCGACGACGAGGAACGTCGTGCTCGACGGTCGCAGAGCACGTGCTCGAGCGGAGCCTCAGCGGAACGAGTGGCGGCGTCCGACGGCGACGGTCACGACGACCGGGACCAGGAGCGCGAGCGACACCCACGGAAGGCCGCCCGGGCCGACGACGGCGAGCGCCGCGCCGCCGACGGCACCGCCGAGCGCGACCGCCGTGTTCCACACGGTGACGAGCGCGGACTGCGCGACGTCGGCGCCGTCGCCCGCCGCGCGCGCTGCGGCGGTCGTGAAGAGCGTCCCGGCGCCGCCGAACGCGAAGCCCCACGCGGCGACGGAGACGAGGACGACGGCCGTGGACGTGGGGGCGAGGCCGAGGACGACCATCGCGAGCGCGAACACGACCACGGACCCGAGGGTCAGCGCCCGCAGCCGGCGGTCGATGAGGGCCCCGACGAGGACGAGGGCGCCTGCGGACGCGGCGCCGAGGACGAGCAGGAGCGCGCTCACGCGGTCGCCCTGCCCGAGGTGCGTGAGGTGGACGGCGACGTACGTGTACAGAGAGGTGTTGGCGAGGACGGTGAGCCCGGAGACGGCGAGCACCGGACGGAGCCCCGGCCGGGGAAGGACGGCGCGGATCGCGGGCTGGGCGCCGCGCGGGGTCCCGGGTGCGGCGGCGACGCCGAACCGCACCCAGGCGAGGAGACCGAGCCCGAGGACGGACAGGATGCCGAACGTCCACCGCCACCCGACGGCCGCGCCGAGCACCGCGCCCGCGGGTACGCCGAGCGTGAGGGCGAGCGGTCCTCCCGCCATGGCGATCGTCATGGCGCGCCCGACGCGGTCGGCGGGGACGAGGCGGCGCACGTACCCGGGCAGGAGCGCCCACGTGAGCCCGGCGACCAGCCCGGCGGCGAAGCGCGCGACGAGCGTCAGGGCGAACGAGGAGGACACCGCGGTGACGGTGTTCGCGACGATGAACCCGCCGACCGTCACGAGCAGGAGGGTGCGGCGGTCCCACCGCGCCGTGGCGCGCGTGAGCGGGATCGCCGCGACGATCGCGCCGATCGCGAACGCGGTGACGGTCTGGCCCGCCGCCCCGGCCCCGACACCGAGGTCGGCGGCCATGGCGGGCAGCACGCCCGCGGGAAGGATCTCCGTGAGGAGCGTGAGGAACCCCGACGCCGCGAGCGCGAGGAGCGCGCCGACCGGCAGCGCGCCGTGCAATGCGGAGGCTCGGGGGGATGCGGGACGTGTGGTCGTCGTGGTCATGCGGTTAGCATGGATGTCTGACATTGATGTGAAGGTCAAGCGACCATCGATCGTGAGGTGGAGCACGTGCGGATCGGCGAGCTGTCCCGGCGCACCGGGACCCCGACGCGGCTCCTGCGGTACTACGAGGAGCAGGGCCTGTTCACGCCCGAGCGGGCCGAGAACGGGTACCGCGAGTACGGCGAGCACCTCGTCGACCGCGTGCTCCAGATCCGGGGGCTGCTCGAGGTCGGGTTCACGACGCGGATCATCAAGGAGTTCCTGCCCTGCCTGGGCAACGCGCCGGAGATCCACCTGCACAACGCCTACCCGGACAAGATCCAGCTCCTGGAGACGGAGCTCGCGCGCCTGGAGGACCGCATCCGCATCCTCGAGAAGAACCGCGACGCGATCGCCGACTACCTGGAGCGCATCCGCCCGTTCGCCCAGCGCCCCCAGGACCGCTCCGTCACTCCGGTCGTGGCGCGTACATGATCACCGCGACGCCGACGAGGCAGAGCAGCGCGCCGACGACGTCCCACCGGTCCGGCCGGAAGCCGTCGACGACCATCCCCCACAGGAGCGACCCAGCCACGAACACCCCGCCGTACGCGGCGAGGATCCGCCCGAAGCTCGCGTCCGGCTGGAGCGTCGCGACGACGCCGTAGAGCCCCAGCGCCACCACGCCCGCACCGATCCAGAGCCATCCCCGGTGCTCGCGCAAGCCCTGCCACACGAGCCAGGCCCCGCCGATCTCCAGGAGCGCGGCGAGGACGAACAGCGGGATCGAGCGCGCGAGGTCCATGGGCGCAGCGTAGGGCCGCGGCCCCAGCCGTCGACCACGACCCTGCGCCTGGTCGAGCACGTGGTTGGTGTCGTGAACAGGCCGAGAACGACAGCAACGTCGTGTTCGGCGGGGGGGGGGGGGGGGTCAGCGCAGGGGGTCGAACGGGCGGATCTCGGCCGGGGTCTCGCCGGTCGTGACGAGGTGGGCGAGGGCGCGACCGGTCGCGGGGCCGAGCACCATGCCCCACATGCCGTGTCCGCCCGCGACGTAGACGCCGGGCGGGCGCGTCGCGCCGACGAGCGGCAGGCCGTCGGGCGTGACCGGTCGCGACCCGACCCACTCGTCGTGGCGGTCGTCGAGGTCGACGCCCTGGAACAGGTGCCGAACGGACGCGAGGATCGCGTCGATCCGTCGCGGCTGGAGCGGCTCGTCCGGGCCGCGGAACTCCATGGTCCCGGCGATGCGGAACCGCCCCTGGTACGGCGTGCACGCGACGCGCCGCGCGGGCAGGTAGATCGGCGTCTCGACGGGCACGTCGGTCTTCACCGTGAACGAGTACCCGCGCCCCGCCTGCACGCGGGTGCGCACCCCGAGCGGCGCCGCGAGCGTCGGCAGCCACGCACCGGTCGCGAGCACGACGGCGTCCGCGCGCAGCGTCTCGCCGCCGCCCGGCGCGTCGGCCGGGTAGACGCGCAGGCCGGAGCCGTCGGGGCGGACCGCCTTCACGTCGACGCCGGTGCGGACCGTCCCGCCGCGGGCGCGGACCGAGTCGGCGAGGGCGTGCACGAACGGCCCGGGCTCGAGGAAGCGCTGGCCGTCGAGGGCGTAGACGGTGGAGGCGCGGTCGGTGAGCTGGTGCGCGCGCTCGCCGGGGTCGACGCGTCGGACCGGGACGGACTGCCCGGCGGCGGCGACGTGCTCGAGCTCGCGGAGGAACGGCCGTGCCTCGCGCTCGTGCTCGAACGCGACGGTGAAGGGTCCGGGCGTCGTGCGCGCCTCGACGCCGTGCCCGACGACTCCCCCGGACGCCAGCTCGTCGAACGCGGCGAGCGCGACGCGGTCGATCGGCGTGAGGGCCGCCATCGCGCAGTCCCAGCGGCGCTGCGTCGCGTGCCCCATGAAACGTGCGAGGAACGACCACAGGCGCGGGTCGAACCGCAGCGGCACGTGGAGGGGAGCGGCCGCGTCGAGGAGGGCGCGCGGTCCGTACGTCCACAGCGACGGGTCGGCGAGCGGCATCGCCATGCCAGGGGTGAGCCACCCGGCGTTGCCCCACGAGGACCCCGCGGCGACGCCGTCGCGGTCGACCACGGTGACCTCGACGCCCTGCTCCTGCAGGTGCCACGCGGTCGCGAGGCCCACCATGCCCGCGCCGACGACGACGGCCGTTCGGGGCCGGGGCGGTCCCCCGGGCCGGGTGGGACGGGGGTTCCGAGACGAGGCGCTCACGTCGGGCTCCTTCGACCGACGCCCGCCTCGCGGGTGGCGAGGCGGGCGTGTGGCTGGTGCGCGACGGGATGGTGTCGCACAGGACCAGCGTGGTCGATCGTTCGGCGGGCATCAAGACATCCCGCAGGATCGTCGTCCAGCGCTAGCCTGGCCTGGTCATCGTTCGACCTCACGCCCGGAGTGGTGCCACCGTGCCGAAGGATCTTCGACCCGCCGTCCTCGACGACGTGGACCGCCGTGTCCTGGACGTCCTCGCGACCGACGCGCGCGCCACCAACGCCGCGATCGCCGCCCGGGTCGGCATCGCGCCGTCGACGTGCCACGCGCGCGTGCGCTCGCTCGTCGAGCGCGGGGTGATCCGCGGGTTCCGCGCCGACGTCGATCCCGCCGCGCTGGGCCGCGGCCTCGAGGCGCTCATCGCGATCCGCCTCCAGGCGGGTGCGCGCAAGGGCCTCGAGGCGTTCCGCGACTACCTGCTCACGCTGCCCGACGTCGAGGGCGTCTTCTTCGTCACGGGCGACCGCGACTTCCTCCTGCACGTCGCGGTCGCCGACTCCGACGCGTTGCGCGACCTGGTCTCCAAGACGCTCAGCGTCCGGCCCGAGGTCGCCGGCACGAGCACGACCGTGATCTTCGAGCACGCGCGCCCCTGAAGGCCGACGGACCTGAGTCCTGGCCGGACCTGCCACGGTCCCGTACGTTCGCCTCATGACGACGTCGAGCCCGGACTGGCACCGGTTGCAGGCGACGATCGGCGGTCGCGTCCTCCTCGACCCGGACCCGACCGGGTTCAACGCCCGGTTCCACGACGTCCGGGCGCGCGCGGCCGTCCGCTGCACGTCGCCCGGCGACGTCGCCCAGACCGTGCTGTTCCTGCGCCGGAACGACCTTCCGTTCGCGGTGCGCAGCGGGGGCCACTGCTTTGCCGGGCACTCGTCGAGCCGTGGCGTCGTGCTCGACGTCGGCCCGATGGACTTCGTCGTGCAGGACGGCGACCTCGTCACGATCGGCGCGGGCGCCCGCCTCGGAGCGGTCTACGACCGGCTGGCGCCGTCCGGCCGGACGCTTCCCGCCGGGACGTGCCCGACGGTCGGGATCGCCGGCCTGGCGCTGGGCGGCGGCCTCGGCGTCCTGGGCCGTCGCTACGGACTGGTCTCCGACCGCATGGTCGCGGCCCAGGTGGTGCTGGCGGACGGCACCACCGTCACGTGCGACGAAGCCCATGACGCCGACCTGTTCTGGGCGTTGCGCGGAGGCGGTGCGGGAGCCTTCGGGGTCGTGACGTCGTTCGTCTTCCGGACCGTCCCCGCACCGCGTGCCCTCACCTTCCATCTCGCCTGGGACGTCGACCGCGCCGCCGACGTCGTCGCGGCGTGGCAGGCCTGGGCGCCGTCGGGGCCCGACGAGCTCGCCGCAAGCCTCAAGCTCGTCGCCACCGGCGACCCGACGGAGCCGCCCACCGTCAACGTCTACGGCGTGCTGCAGGACGCGGACACCGACAGGTCCCCCTTGCTCGACGAGCTCCGGGAACGGGTCGGGGCCGAACCGACCTGGCGCTGGGCCGAGGTCCTGCCCTTCGTCCGGACCCGGCAGCTGTGGGCACGGCTGCCTCCCGCCGGGACGGCGTTCCACGACCTGGAGGACCTCGCCGAGGTCGACGACCCCTGGCTGGTCGCCCGGTCCGAGTTCTTCCGCGCACCCCTCCCGGCCGACACGGTGACCGCGCTGCTCGACGTCCTCACCGAGGACCGGGTCGCCGGGGAGGAGCGCGAGCTCGACTTCATGCCGTGGGGCGGGGCCTACAACCGCGTCGCCACCGACGCGACAGCGTTCGTCCACCGCGACGAGCTCTTCCAGCTCAAGCACTCGGCGGTCGTCCACGCCGACGCGCCCGTCCGGGCCAAGGACGCCGCTCACGCGTTCGTGCGGCGTTCGTGGGAGACCGCGCACCCCTGGGGTTCGGGCGGTGTCTTCCCGGCCTTTCCCGACCCCGACCTTCCCGAGCCGGCCCGCGCGTACTACGGCGACAACCTGCCACGCCTGCGCGCGGTCAAGGCGCGCTACGACCCGGCCGACGTCTTCCGGCTCCCGGGCGGGCACGCCGTCCGCCCCGCGTAGCGGTCTGCCGTCCGCACGCGGTGACGGCTCGGGGAGCGACCGTCGTTCACCCGAGGGCGCGGCACTCGAGCGCTGCGGCGACGGCGGCAGGGGTCGCGGGGAGCAGCGGCAGCCGCACGCCAGGGCTGGGGATCCTGCCCTGCGCGGCGAGGACGGCCTTGACCACCGCCGGGTTGGGCTCGGCGAACAGGGCGCGCGTGAGGGGCACCAGCTCGTCGTGCAGCGTCCGGGCCAGCTCGGTGGGGCCGACCTGCCACGCCCGGACCAGCTCGGCGTACGCGCGCGGGGCCACGTTGGCGCTCGCCATGATCGCCCCGCGAGCACCGAGGGCGATCAGCGGCCCGGCATACAGGTCGTCCCCGGCCAGCACGGACAGGTCGGGTCGGATGCCGCTCAGGAACGTGATCGTGGTGTCGTCGATCGAGCCCACCGTGTGCTTGAACCCCACGACGTCCGGCAGGTCGCCGAGCCGGTGCAGCGTGTCCGCCGTCAGGGAGAGGCCCGTCCGGTAGGGGACGTCGTAGACGACCAGCGGGACGGGCGTCGCCGCTGCCAGGCGGCGGAAGTGCTCGACGACCCCGTCCTGCGACGGGCGCGTGTAGTACGGGACGACGACGAGCGCTGCTGTGGTCCCCGGGTCGAGGTCGGCGAGGAGCCCGACCGACGCCGTGGTGCTGTTGGTGCCCGTCCCCACCACCAGGTGTCGGCCGCGCTCCGCGCAGACCCGGGCGCACACCTCGACGACCTGGCGCGCCTCGTGGCGACTCAGCGTCGCCGGCTCCCCGGTCGTCCCGAGCGCGACGACGCCGGCCGCACCCTCGTCGAGGACCGTCGCGGCGAGGGCGGCGAGCGCGTCGGCGTCGAGCCGGTCGTCGGCGGTGAACGGGGTGACCAGCGGGACGTAGAGGCCGGAGAGCGTCATGGGTGCAACGATCGATGCCGGTACCCATCAGGTCCAGTTCACGTTGCTGACCTTGAGCGTAAGGTGTGCTGATGCTCGACGTCCGCAGGCTCCGGTTGCTCCGCGAGCTGTCGCGCCGCGGGACCATCGCGGCGGTGGCCGACGCGCTCAGCTACACGCCCTCGGCGGTGTCGCAGCAGCTCTCCGCGCTCGAGCGCGAGGCCGGGGTGCCGCTCCTGGAGCGGTCGGGCCGCCGGGTCCGGCTGACGCCGGCCGCCGAGGGGCTCGTCGAGCACACCGAGTCGATCCTCGAGATCCTCCACTCCGCGTCGGCCGACCTGGCCTCGGCGGCCACGACGTCGAGCGGAACCCTGCGGATCGGCGTCTTCCCGACCGCGGTCCCGACCCTCCTGACGCCCGCTCTCGTGAGCCTCAGCACCGACCATCCGGGGCTGAGCCTGAGGGTCTCGGAGCTCGACCCGGCCGCCACGCCCGACGCCCTGCGCGGCGACGCGCTCGACGTCGCGCTCGTCCAGGAGTACGACCACGTCCCCCTCGCCCCGGAGCCCGGCCTGGAGTCCGAAACCCTCCTGGAGGAGACGGTGCACCTGGCGGCGACGGGGCCCGGATCGCTCGCCGACCGTCGTGACGCGTGGTGGATCGCCGGCACGCCGGGAACCCTGTGCCACGCCCTGACCGTCCGGGCCTGCGAGGCCGCCGGCTTCACGCCGGCGATCCGTCACCACGCCGACGACTTCGGCGCCGTGCTGGCCCTGGTCGCCGCCGGTCAGGGAGTCGCCCTCGTCCCGGACCTCGGGACGGTGAACGCTCCCGACGGCGTGGTCCTCACGCCGCTCCCGATCCGACGCCGGACCTTCCTGGCCTACCGCCGCGGCACCCGGAGGCATCCCGTGATCGCCGCCGCCCGTCAGGCTCTGCACGCGGCGGCCTCCTCCACCGGCCTCCGGTCCCGCACCGCGAGGTAGGGCGCCCCGGGCCACGTGACCCGCGCCCTTCGTGGAGCGCCTGGTCACCGGCGCCCGTCGGTCCTTGAGGGTGCGTGGGTGGCCCGCCCTACGGTCCCGGTCATGGACACCGAGACCTTCTGGCAGCTCCTCGACGACGCCCGTGGCCGGGCTGGCGCGGGAGCGGACGACCGCGGTGCGGAGGACGACCCGCTCCCCGGCGCACTGACCGACCTCCTCGTCGAGCGACTCGACGCGGACGAGATCCTCGCGTTCGCGGTCGCCTCCGACGCGCTCTCGCACGAGGCGTACGCGTGGCCCGTGTGGGGCGCGGCGTACCTCGTCGAGGGCGGGTGCAGCGACGACGGGTTCATGGACTTCCGCGACGGTCTCGTCCTCGCGGGTCGCGCGACGTTCGAGCGCGCGCTCGCCGACCCCGACTCGCTCGCCGACCATCCCGTGATCGCGGCGATGGCCGGCGGCGGCTCGGCGTGGTTCGGGTACGAGTCCTTGGACTCTCTCGTCGGCGACGCGTGGTCGCGCGCGACGGGCGGGGACGACGAGGCCTACTACGCAGCGCGCGAGGCGACGTCGGTCGCACCGTCGCGGAGCGAACCCGCCGGAGGGAGCTGGGACTTCGACGACGAGGCGGAGAACGGACGCCGTCTCCCACGGCTCAGCGCGCTGTTCGGCGGCTGACCGACGCGGTGCTGCGCCTCTGCGGGGCAGGCTGTCACCCCTGGAGATAGCGCAGCACGGCGAGGACGCGGCGGCTGTACCCGTCGGCCGCGTCGAGGCCGAGCTTGGTGAAGATCGCGTTGCCGTGCTTCTCGACCGCCGAGAGCGACAGGTGCAGCGCGGCCGCGACGCCCGCGTTCGTCCGCCCCTCCGCCATGAGGCGCAGCACGTCGAGCTCGCGTGCGGTCAGCCGCGACAGGGGGTCGGTGCGGCGTGTGTCGGCGAAGAGCTGGCGGACGACCTCGGGGTCGACGACGAAGTCGCCCGCGTCCACCCGCCGCAGCGCGTCGAGGAGCTCGGAGACCCGCATCACCCGGTCCTTGAGCAGGTAGCCGACCCCGGCGCCCTCGCCGGTCACGAGGTCGCGCGTCGGCTCGGCCTCGACGTGCTGCGAGAGCACGAGCACGCCGACGCCGGGGAACCGGCGGCGGACCTCGATCGCGGCCCGGATCCCCTCGTCCGTGTGCGTCGGGGGCATCCGGACGTCGAGCAGCACGACGTCGGGGGCCGGGCGTCGCGCGAGCAGCGCCAGGAGCTCGTCGGCGTCCCCGACGGCGGCCTCGACCGTCACGCCCTCGTCCACCAGGAGGGCACGGAGCCCCTCTCGCAGCAGGGCCGAGTCCTCGGCGATCATCACGCGCACGGCAGCACCGCCGTCACGGTCGTGGGTCCACCGCGCGGGCTGTCGACGGAGAGCGAACCCCCGAGCGCCGCGGCCCGTGCCGCGAGCCCCGCGAGACCGCGCCCGCCGCGCGTCGTCGCCCCGCCCCGCCCGTCGTCGGTGACGGTGACGGTGACGACGCCGTCGGCCGCGGCCACCGTGACGGCGGCCGACGTCGTGCCCGCATGCTTCGCGACGTTCGTCAGCGCCTCGGACACGACGTAGTAGACGCACGCCTCCACCTCCGGTGGGAGGCGTCGTTCGAGCCGGTAGTCGAGCCGTGCCGGGGGCGCGGTGCGCGACGCGAGGCGCGCCAGGACCGGCCGCAGACCACGGGTGTCCAGCGCCGCGGGGTGCACACGCCACGCGACGTCGCGGACACCCGCGAGCACGCGAGCCGCCTCGTCGGACGCCTCGGCGAGGAGCCGGTCCCGGACCGCGGGATCCGTGGCGCGACGACCGCGGTCGAGCAGCATGCCGAGAGCGACGACCTGCTGCTGGACGCCGTCGTGCAGGTCCCGTTCGACGCGTCGGCGCTCGGCCTCGACCGCCGCGACGATGTCGGTGCGCGACGCCGTCAGCGACTCGATCTGCGCGAGGAGCTGCGTGCGGTCCTCGGCGCCGAGGAGCCGGCTCGCCGCCGCGCGCTCGAGCGCCGCCGACCCCACGAGTCCCATGAACGCGAGGTACAGGAGGATCGCGCCGGGGACCAGCGCCGAGAGGACGGTGAGCCCGGTCGTCGGGTCGCTGTCGTCGTCCGCGAGCGCGGGCACGCGCAGGTCGAAGGCCCACGACGCGACCATGAGCGTCGCGGCGAACGCCCCGTAGGCGAGCAGGGCCACGACCCCGGCGCTGAGCAGACCCACGGCGAGGCGCGCGGCGAGGTAGTGCACCGGCCGGCCGGCGCCCTCGGGTCGGTCTGCGCTCCAGCCGAGCCACCGCTCCAGCCGCCGCTCGTGCACCCGCACGGCGCCCGCCACGAACCGCTGCCGCCATGCGCCCGCGCTCGACCCGGCCCGGGGGAGCGGGGCGACCAGCGTCGCGGCGAGCAGCGTGGCGGCGTCCATCGGGACGAGGCACACGCCGAGCGCGACACCGTACGAGGCGCGGAGGACGGACGGCGCTCGGGCAGGCACGCGCCTCACCCTAGCCAGGCGTGCTCGTCGGCGGACTGCGGGAAACCGCACCGTCGGGTCCGGGATGCCCTCGCCGGTCGTGCGCGATACCGCGCTGTGGCGGCTCCGGGCCGTCCCTAGCGTCGACGACATGACCTTCTCGACGACGCACGCCCTGGCCGCCTCGGCCGACGCCGGACCGATCAGCCGCCTCACCGACTGGGCCGTGGGCCTCATGGAGTCGCTCGGCGCGCCGGGCGCGGGGCTCGCGGTCACGCTGGAGAACCTGTTCCCACCGATCCCGAGCGAGGTGATCCTGCCCCTGGCGGGATTCACCGCGGCGCAGGGCCGCCTCGGGCTGCTCGAGGCGATCCTGTGGACCACTGCCGGGTCCGTCGTCGGCGCCCTGCTCCTCTACCGGCTGGGCGCCGCGCTCGGCGCCGAGAGGCTCCGCGCGGTCGCGGCTCGGCTGCCGCTCGTGCGGGCCGAGGACGTCGACACCGCGGAGGCGTGGTTCGCGCGGTACGGGACGACGGCCGTCCTCGTGGTCGCGTCATCCCCATCGTGCGCAGCCTCATCTCCGTCCCCGCCGGCGTCGAGCGCATGTCGGTCGGGACGTTCCTCGCGCTCACGGCGCTCGGCAGCGGCGTCTGGAACACGGCGCTGATCCTGCTCGGCTACGGTCTCGGTGAGCGGTGGACCGAGATCGAGGCCGTGATCGGGACGTACCAGAAGGGCGTCGTCGTCGTCGCCGGGCTCCTCGCGGCGGCGTACGTCGTCCACGTCCTGCGTCGCCGCTCGCGGCGAGCGGCGGACGGGAAGCGCTCCGCCCCCGCGCCGCCGCAGCGGCACGCCCGACGGTGAGGGAGGACGCATGGGTGCGTGGGAGGACCGGGCCGGCGTGGTCGAGCTGCCGGACGGTCGTCGCGTGCGCGGGCGGGGGTTGCGTGACGGGCCCCCCGCACCCGGCCAGGAACCGGAGCTCGGGGTCTACCTCACCGGCTCCCGCCCGCCCGTCCAGGAGTGGGAGTCGCGCTGGGTGCGCTGGCCGGACTTCGCGCTGCCCTGGTCGACGGCCGACGCGGTCGCGGCGCTGCGGGTGGCGCACGAGCGGGCCGCGGACCAGCGCGTCGAGCTGGCCTGCGGCGGCGGGACCGGTCGCACCGGCACGGCGCTCGCGCTGCTCGCCGTCCTGGGCGGACTCTCCCCGGACGAGGCCGTCGGCTGGGTCCGCGAGCACTACCGGCCCCGCGCCGTCGAGACGCCGTGGCAACGACGCTGGGTCGTGCGTACCGGAGCCCGGGCCGTCGGCGCCGAGCGTCGCCACGACTGACTCGCTCGGAGCCGTCGGCGCGACGTCAGGCGCGCCAGGCGAACAGACCCGCGGGGTCGTACGCCGACCGCACCGACGCCAGGCGCGCAGCCGTCTCCGGGGACCACGCCCGCGCGACGGCCTCGTCCGTCCACGGGCCCGGCAGGAAGTTGATGTTCGTCTCCGTCGCCGCCCACGGCTGGGACCACTGCGCGAACGCCGCTGCCGCCTCGATCATGTCCGGCACGCGCGGCGGGTTCAGGCCGAGCAGCGTGACGAGGAAGCCGGCCGTGCGTCCGCCCGCGGCCGACCCGCCGTCCACGTCGCGGGCGCTCGCGCCACCGAGGTGCCGCAGCTCGAGGCCGAGGAAGGGAGAGCCGCTGCCGGGACCGAGCTCGGCGAGGAACCGGTCGAGGAACGCCGTGTCCACGTCGCGCAGCCCGGCGCCGAACACCCAGGAGGGGCCCGGGTCGTCGGGGTCGGCGTGGATGCTTCCGACGGCGGTCGTCGGGATCTCCCCGACCGCGTCGGCGAGCGCCGGGGCGAGCGCCCGGAGCGGCGCGGCGAACCGCTCGCCCTGGGCGGTGTCGCCCGGGTAGGCGAAGCGCAGGTTGAGCACGGTGCGCCCGCGCAGGTGCTCGGGGATGAACGGCAGGTCGGGCAGGGCGAGGACGGCGACCGAGGTCGTGACGTCGTCGGGGGCCGTGGCCGTCCAGTCGGCCCAGCCGCGCAGCACGTCCTCGACGTGCGGCGTGTCGAACGTCAGCGCGCCCGCGTACAGCGTGCGCAGAGGAGCGAGCTCGACGTCGACGCGGGTCACGACCCCCAGGCCACCCTTGCCACCGCGCAGCGCCCAGAACAGGTCCGGCTCCGAGTCGGGGCCCGCCTCGACGACCGAGCCGTCCGCGAGCACGACCCGGAACCCGTGCACCCAGTCGGTCGTGAGCCCGTGGCTGCGAGAGAGCGGGCCGAAGCCGCCCCCGAGCGTGTACCCGACGACCCCGACACCGGTCGACGACCCGGTGACCGGCGCGAGCCCGTGCTCCGCCCCGGCGTCGACGACGGTCCTCCACCGGGTGCCAGCGCCGATCCGCGCGACCCGCGCCTCCGGGTCGACCTCGACCCCGGCGAGGTCGGTGGTCCCGAGGACGAGCCCGTCCGTGATCGGCACGGCCGCGCCGTGCCCCGTCGCGTGGAGGTGCACCCGCAGCCCGTGGTGGGCCGCGAACCGGACGGCCTCGACGACGTCGGCCTCCGTCGCCGCGAGCACCACGACGTCCGGGTCGTGCACGACGAGGGTGCTGTGCGCCGCGACGAGCTCCGCCGCGGTCGGGTCGTCGTCGGCGCTGCCCGGGACGCGCTCGCCCCGGGCGAGCGCGGTACCGGTGAGGCGCGCTCGCAGCGCGCCGACCTCGTCGGGCAAGGCGCCCGCACCCTGACGGGCGTTGTCGTCGGTGGTGCCGGTCGACGGGCTGTGGCTGCTGCCGGGCATGGTGTTCCCCTCGGTCGTTCGGTCAGGTCGGGCGCCCGGCGTCGTCGCCCGCACGACGGCGCGCGCGGGGCGTGCGACGCGTGCGCCCGAGAGGAGGGAGGGCCGAGCCCACGGTTCGTGGCGCGCAGAGCGTCAGGTGTCCTGCGCGTCGGGCAGCCCCGCGAGCGTCGCCGCCACCTCGTCGAGCCATGCCTCGGACTGGACACCGGTGCCGAGGGAGAGCGCGGATGCCAGGTCTGCCCGCGCGTCGTCGTGGCGCCCCAGCGCGGCCGCGGCGGTCCCGCGGTGCCGGTGCGCCCTGGCCTGCCCGGAGACGAAGTCGTGACGCAGGGCCACGGCCAGGGCGTCGGACGCCGCGACGACCGCCTCGTCGTAGCGCCGGAGCGTGACGAGCGTCGCCGCGATCGACGCGTGCGCGTTGACCTCGGCGACCGCGCGGATGTTGCCAGGAAGACCGTCGCCTGCCGAGCGGAGGAACTCCACGAGCCCGCGGTACTCGAGCACCCCGAGGCCGGGGTCCTTCAGGCTGCGGGTCTGCGCGCGGATCGAGCGGGCCTGGAGTCCGCCCTCGACGTCGCCCGCGGCGGCGAAGTCGTCGACCGCGTCGTCGGCGGCGCTGTCGGCCGCGGGGACGTCACCGAGGACGAGCCGGCTCCACGCCAGGTAGAAGCTCGCCCAGCCGCGCTGCGACAGGTCGCCGGCGAGCCGGGCTGCGTGCAGCGCGCGCTCGCTCGTCGCGTGGGCCGCGGACGGGTCGCGGGTCTCGACGATCTGGGTCCACGCGAGGTAGCCCAGGTGCCGCGCCTGCTGGCCCGGGTCGTCGACGGCGGCGGCCGCCGCTGCCGAGGCCGCGTAGAGCTCGTGCCAGTGACCCCAGCCGAGCCAGAGGTCGGAGAACCAGTGGAGGGAGTCCGCGACGGCGAGGACGGTGGTGTGGTCACCGCGTGCCGCCGCGTCGCGGTACGCCGCGAACCAGTGCTCGGACTCGGTGATCAACCAGTGCCGGGCGTCGTCGTCGGAGGAGAAGTCCAGCCGGAGGTCGGCGTCCACCGGGACGGGCCGACGCGGCTCGAACCACGAACCGGCCTCGGTCGTCGTGGCGAGGAGCCACTCGCGCAGCCGTCGGCGACGCGCGGAGACGGACGGTGCCGACTCCTCCGAGCGGAGGCGCGACGCCGCGTAGAGCCGGAGGAGGTCGTGCAGGCGGTAGCGGTCCCCGGTCAGCGCCTCGACCAGGCCGAGCCCCACGAGGCCGTCGAGCAGGTCCTGCGCGTCCTCGGCGTCGAGGTCTCCCACGGCGCCCGCGAGCCGGGCGTCGAAGGACGCCCCGTCGAGCAGGGAGAGGCGGCGGAACAGCGTGCGGGACGGCTCGTCGAGGTGCGCGTACGAGAGCTCGAACGCCGACTCCACGGCGAGGTCGCCCGCGCTGAGCGTCCGCAGGCGCCTCTCCTCGGCGCCCAGCCGCCGCACGATGTCGTCGACGCTCCACGACGGTTGCGTCGCCAGCCGGTTCCCGGCGATGCGCAGCGCCAGCGGGACGTCGGCGCACAGACGGGCCAGCTCGTCCAGGTCGCCCGTGCCGGCCTGCGCGGGGGACAGGATCCGGCGGAGGAGCTCGACGCCCTCCGTCCTCGGGAGCGGGCCGACCTGGAGCCGCCGCGCGCCCTCGAGCCCGGCGAGGGTGCGCCGTGACGTGACCACGACGACGCTCGGCCGCCTGGCCGAGAGCACAGGACGGACCTGGTCCTCGGACGCGGCGTCGTCCAGCAGCACGGCCACCGGCGTAGTCTCCACCGCCGCCCGCCACGCGGCGACGGCCGCTCCGAGGGTCTTGGGGACGTCCTGCTCTCCCGTGAGCTGGCGGAGCAGCGACTGGAGCACCTGCAGCGGTGCGAGGGGGATCACGTCGAGCGCGCCGAGGGCGACGAACAACCGGGGGTGCCGGTCGGGGACGTGCCGGTGCAGCGCCTCCACGGCGATCGACGTCTTGCCGACCCCGGGCGTGCCGCACAGGACGACGGGCGCCGTCGCACCGTCGGGCGACGAGGCGGACGAGGGGGACGGGGCCAGGTGGTCGACGACCGCGCGGATCTCGGCCTCGCGCCCGGTGAAGTCGGCCAGCCGGTGCGGCTCCAGGTCGACCACCCGGGCGTCGCCGGCCGTCGCCCGCCGGGCATGCCGCGCCGCGGCGAGGAGCTGGCCGCGCACCGGCTCGGACAGCCCGAGCGCGTCGGCCAGGACGCGCATCGTGCTGCTCCTGGGACGCACGCTCACACCGCGCTCGATGTCGCTGATCGCCCGGTCGCTGACTCCTGACCGTGCGGCGAGCGCCTCGATGGTCAGGTCGGCGTCGAGGCGGTGCTGCCGGAGCAGCGCCGCGAGCGACGTCGGGGCACTCACGACCACCGCCCGACGGAGCCGCGCAAACTTCCGGTCAACTTCATGGTGCGACCCGGGCGGCGTCGGCTCCAATGGATGCACTGCTCACAGCCAGAGGGTCTCAGCGTCGCGTCGCTTCGGCAAAACTGCGACGAGAGGACCCGCCATGACGGAGCTCGTGGAACGGCCGGTGGTCCAGGACCACCTCAGCCTGCAGGACGTCGTCGACGACCTCGCGACGCTGCTCGGTCGGTCGGTCGTCATCAACGGCCCCGACTACGTGCCGCTCGCGGCCAGCGCGCAGGGCGACGAGATCGACCACCTGCGCGCGCAGAGCCTGCTGCGCCGGAGGACTCCCGAGCCGGCACGGGCGTACCTCGAGAGCCTCGGCATCGAGGAGGCCCGCGGGCCGGTCACCGTCCCGCTGGACACCTTCCGGGGCCGCGAGCGGCTCGCCGTCCCCGTGCGGAGCGACGAGTCCCTGCTCGGGATGCTCTGGCTGATCACGGGGGGCCTCCCGCCGTTGTCGGCGACGGACCACGCGGCCGTCGACGCCGCCGTCGTGCTCGCCCGGCAGGTGCTCACCGGCGGGCCCGCCCGCGCCGACGCCTCAGAACGGGCACGGGTGCTCGCGTCGCTGCTCGCGGACGAGGCCGGGGAGCGTCGGGCGGCGCTCGCGCTCGCGGTGCAGCGCGGCTGGGTCGAGCGCGGAGACCGGACGGTCGTGCGGGCGCTGCGCACGGACGGGCGCGCGAGCGGCGTCCGGCGCACGGCGTTCGCCCGCTCGCTCGCCGCGCTCCACCCGCCGCAGCACGTGATCGGCGTCCGTGACGACGTCGTGCTCGTCCTCGGCCGCCGGCACGACCGCGCCGGGTCGGACGCGCGCATCGCCGAGGCTGCCGAGCGCCGCGGCGTCACCCTCCTGGGGATCGGCTCGTCGCGGCTCGATCCTGGTGCCGACGACGTCGTCGACGCCGTGCGGAGCGCCTCGACGGCCGCCCGGCTGTCGGCGGCGCTGCCGGAGCTCGGGCGGAGCGTCGACATCGACGACGTGGGTGCGTGGGCGCTGCTCGCGTCGATGCCGGTCGAGCCGTCGGTGCTCCCGATGGCGTCACCGGCCGCGGCCGCGCTGCGGCTCCAGCACGACGACACCCAGCTGCGCACGGTCGAGACCTACCTGGACGTCGCCGGGAACGTCCGCCGCGCGTGCGAGCTCCTCCACATCCACCGCACGACGCTCTACTACCGGCTGGAGAACATGCCGGAGGTCGTGACCCGAGCGCTCGAGGACGGGCTGCAACGCAGCGCCCTGCACCTCGCGCTCAAGCTCGCGCGGCTCTGGGACGCGGACGCCCGCCCGTGAACCCGGCCGCGTCGGCGACGCCGCGCGTCGGCGTCCGACATCTGTCGAACGAGGTCTCGACGCCGGTCCGTACAGACCGCCGCCCCGCGTCCGTAGCGTCGTCAGGGTCGTCCGGACCCCGGGTCCGGACGCAGGACACCGAAGGAGAAGACCATGTCACCCACCATCGTCCTCGTGCACGGCGCGTTCGCCGATGCCGCCAGCTGGGCACCCGTCACCCGTCGCCTCCTCGACGAGGGCTACCGGGTGCTGGTCCCGCCGGTGCCCAACCGCAGCCTGTCGGGCGACGCCGCGTACCTCACCTCGTTCGTCGAGCAGATCGACGGCCCGGTGCTCCTCGCCGGCCACTCCTACGGCGGCGCGGTGATCACGGTCGCCGGGGTGGCCGAGAACGTGATCGGCCTCGTGTACGTCTCGGGCTACGCCCTCGACGAGGGCGAGAGCCTCGGGCAGCTCCAGGGCGGCTTCCCCGACTCCGACCTCGCCGCGAACCTCGTGTACGCGCCGTACCCAGTCGAGGGTGGTGGCGAGCCCGGTACCGACGTCTCGGTGGCCGTGGACGCCTTCCCGGCCGTGTTCGCCGCCGGGGTGGACCCCGACGTCGCGCGCGTGCTCGCCGTGTCCCAGCGTCCGCTCTCGGCGTTCGCGTTCGGCGAGCCCGCCTCGGTCGCCGCGTGGAGGACGAAGCCGTCGTGGGGGATCGTCTCGAGCGCCGACCACACCATCAACCCCGACGTCGAGCGGTTCGGCTACCAGCGGGCCGGCGTGCGCAAGGTGCTCGAGCTCGACGCGCCGCACCTGGTCATGCAGACGCACCCGGCCGAGGTCGCCGCCCTCATCGTCGAGGCGGTCGCCGAGCTGGGCTGACCGCCGCCGAGCCGCGCAGCACGCGCCCTCCCGCACCCCCACTCCTGGAGAGACGAACATGCCGTACATCACCACCACCGACGGAACGCAGATCTACTACACCGAGCAGGGGCCCACGACGGGCCGGCCCGTCGTGCTGAGCCACGGGTGGCCGCTCAGCTCGGACGCCTGGCAGGTCGAGCTGAAGCTGCTCGCCGACCACGGCTACCGCGCCGTCGCGCACGACCGCCGAGGGCACGGACGCTCGTCCCAGCCCTGGCAGGGCAACGACATGGATACCTACGCCCGCGACCTCGCGGAGCTCGTGGAGCACCTCGACCTGCACGACGTCGCCCTCGTGGGCCACTCCACGGGCGGCGGCGAGGTCGTGCGGTACGCAGCCCGGCACGGCGTGGGCCGCGTGGCGAAGGTCATCACCGCCGGGGCGGTGCCGCCGGTCATGGTGAGGTCCGAGTCCAACCCGGAGGGCACCCCGATCGAGGTGTTCGACGGGATCCGCGCCGGGGTGCTGAAGGACCGGTCGCAGTTCTACCAGGACCTCTCGTCGCAGTTCTTCGGCGCGAACCGCGAGGGGTCGACGGTGTCGCAGGGCGCCCGCGACGACTTCTGGCGTCAGGGGATGCTCGTCGGGCTCCAGGCCGCCTACGACTGTGTCGCGGCCTTCTCCGAGACCGACTTCACCGAGGACCTCCGGGCGCTCGACGTGCCCGTCTTCCTCGCGCACGGCGACGACGACCAGATCGTCCCGATCGCCGACGCCGCGCTCAAGAGCGCCGAGCTCGTCAAGGACGGGGTGCTCAAGGTCTACCCGGGTGCGCCGCACGGCATCTACGGCGACTACCAGGAGCAGCTCGACGCCGACATCCTCGCGTTCCTCGCGAGGTAGCGGCGTCCCCGCCGGGGTCGAGCCGTCAGCTGGTGGCGCCGAGCGCGTCGAGGACCCGCCGGACGGACGACCCGAGCCCCCAGCGCTCGGTCAGGGCCGCGAGCGCGTCGGGGTCGGCCGGTGCCGTCGGCAGCGCGTCGTCGACGGCACCGACCGGTGCGTCGGGGGCGACGCGCACGACGAGCGGCGCGACGGCGAGGTAGTCCGCCGCCTCGGTGAGCCGGCGCCGCTGGGTCGCGGTGAGACCGGCGTCGCCCGCGTCGCGCGCGGCGAGCACGCCCGCGAGGTCGCCGTACCGGGCGAGGAGCGCGACCGCCGTCTTCTCCCCGATGCCGGGCACGCCCGGAAGGCCGTCGCTCGGGTCGCCGCGGAGCACTGCCATGTCGGCGTAGGCCTGTCCGGACGGGAGGGCGTACCGCTCGGCGAGGCGCGCCTGGTCGACGACGTCGAGGTTCCGGACGCCCTTCGTCGGGTAGAGGATGCGCACGCCCGCGGCGTCGTCGACGAGCTGGAACAGGTCGCGGTCACCCGTGACGACCTCGACGGCGGCGCGACCGGAGGCGTCGAGCGGGGCGCCGGCGCGGCGCGCGACCTCGTGCGCGGTGAGGGTGCCGATGACGTCGTCGGCCTCGTACCCAGGCACCCCGACGCGTGCGATCCCGAGCGCGGCCAGCACCTCGACGATCACCGGGACCTGCGCGAGGAGCTTCTCCGGGACCTCCTCGACGCCCGTCGTGCCCGGCACCTCCCGCGCGACCCGGTGCGCCTTGTACGACGGGATCGCCTCGACGCGGAACGCGGGCCGCCAGTCGTCGTCCCAGCACGCGACGAGGCGCGTCGGGCGGCGGTCGGTGACGAGCGTCGCGATCATGTCGAGCAGCCCGCGCACCGCGTTGACGGGCGTGCCGTCGGGCGCCTTGACCGAGTCGGGCACGCCGAAGAACGCGCGGAAGTACAGGCTCGCGGTGTCGAGGAGCAGGAGGTCCCCGCCGGCCGTGCCGGTCTCGCTCGGGCGGGCGCCGTCGTCGGTGCTCTGCGTCATGGCCTCATCCTGCCGCACGCCGCCGACGCCGGGTCCGGCCGGCACCGCGTCGTCACCGCGCGCGCTCGCCGCAGCGCGGGACGCGCGGTTCACTGGTCCCGGAGGTGAGGCACATGTCAGTGACGACACGACGGGGAGCCGGCCTGGTGCTGGGTATCGCCGTGCTCCTGGTCCTCGGGGCGTGCGCGGCCGGGCCGAACGTCACGGCCAACCCCGGCGGCTACGGCTTCTGGTGGGGCCTGTGGCAGGGCATGATCCTGCCGTTCTCGTTCATCGTGTCGCTGTTCACGGACACGGTGAGCATCTACGAGGTCGACAACAACGGGAACTGGTACGACGTCGGCTTCATGCTCGGCATCGCCATCTTCTCGGGCCCGGTGATCGCGCTGCGGGGGCGCAGGTCCTGACCGGCTCCGCGCGCCGTCACTCGGCTCAGCGGGCGGTGGCGTCGGCGAGCGAGGTCGCGACGCGGGCCAGCGCGCCCTCGACGAGGGAGTAGTACGCCCAGCGGCCACGCTGCTCGCGGGCGAGCAGGCCGGCGTCGACGAGGATCTTGAGGTGGTGGCTCACGGTGGGCTGTGCGAGGCCGACGGGCTCGGTCAGGTCGCACACGCACGCCTCGCCGCCGTCGTGCGCGGCGACGATCGACAGCAGCTGCACCCGGGTGGGGTCGCCGAGCGCCTTGAACACGCGGGCCAGGTCGCGCGCCGTCTCGGGGTCGGCGGCGTCGCGCACGAGCGGCGCGCAGCACCCGCCCGTCGCAGAGGTGTCCGGTGCCTCGAGGGTGAGCGCGGTGGTCGTCATCCCTCCATCTTGCCACGCATCGACGTTTATGGATACGTTGGCGTCCTGTCGTTGATCGAAGTTTGTCGATGCGAGGAGGCGTGATGGGCGAGGTAGTGCGGGACGAGCTGCCGGTCGTGGTGATCGGCGCGGGCCCGGTGGGCCTGGCGGCCGCGGCGCACCTGCTGGAGCGTGGACTCGAGCCGTTGGTGCTCGAGTCGGGTGACGGCCCGGGTGCGGCGATCGCGTCGTGGGGCCACGTGCGGTTGTTCTCCCCGTGGCGGTACGACGTCGACGCCGCGGCGCGTCGTCTGCTGGAGCCGACGGGCTGGGCCGAGCCGGACCCGGAGACGCTGCCGACCGGTGGGGAGCTCGTCGGGCGGTACCTGGCGCCGCTGGCCGCGACGCCGCAGATCGCGCCACGGCTGCGCACCGGGACACGGGTCCTGGCCGTCGCGCGCGACGGCGCGGACAAGACGCGTTCCCTCGGGCGCGAGCGGAGCGGCTACCGGGTGCGCACGGTCGGCCCGGACGGACGGGTCGCGGACGTGCTGGCGCGCGCGGTGATCGACGCGTCGGGAACCTTCTCGACGTCGAACCCGCTGGGCGTCTCGGGTCTGCCCGCCGCCGGCGAGGTGGAGGCCGTCGGGTATGTCACCGGGCCGCTGCCCGACGTCCTCGGGTCGCAGCGCGACCGGTTCGCCGGCCGGGACACCCTCGTGGTCGGGATGGGGCACTCGGCGGCGAACACGCTGCTGAGCCTCGTCGAGCTCTCCGAGGCCGAGCCGGGCACCACGGTCACGTGGGCGATCCGCGGCGGCTCGGCGCGGCGTCTGTTCGGCGGCGGGGCCGACGACGAGCTCCCGGCGCGCGGGCTGCTCGGCACGCGGCTGCGGGCGGCCGTAGAGGCGGGGCGCCTGACCCTGCTCACCCGGGTCTCGATCGAGCGCCTCGTCCCGGACGGGGACTCCGTGCAGGTCCTGGGCACGGCGCGCGACGGGGCGCTGAACCTGGACGTGCACCAGATCGTCAACGCGACCGGGTTCCGCCCTGACCTCGACATGCTGCGCGAGGTGCGCCTGGACCTCGACCCCGTCGTCGAGGCTCCAAGCGCGCTGGCCCCGCTCGTCGACCCGAACCAGCACTCCTGTGGCACGGTGCCGCCACACGGGGAGCAGGTGCTGTCCCACCCGGACGACGGGTTCTACCTCGCCGGCATGAAGTCCTACGGGCGCGCACCGACGTTCCTCCTCGCCACGGGGTACGAGCAGGTGCGCTCGATCGCCGCGGCGTTGGCCGGGGACCGCGCGGCGGCGGACGCGGTCGAGCTGAACCTGCCCGCCACGGGCGTCTGCTCGTCGGACCTCGCCCTGGAGGCCGACGGCGGTGCGGGGTCCTGCTGTGGCAGCGCAGCGGCAGAGCCGCAGCTGGTCACGCTCGGCGTCGGCGCACCGGTGGGGGTGGGGTTCGCGACCGGCGTCGTCCACGGCCGGTCGGGCGACGGGCAGGACGCGTGAGGACGCCGGCCGACGTCGTCATCCCGGTGGTTCAGGCGGTCCGGACGGGCGTGACGCCGAGCTCGTCGAGCAGGGTGAGCACGCGGGCGCGGATCTCGTCGCGGATGGGGCGGACGGAGTCGATGCCCTGCCCGGCGGGGTCCTCCAGCTCCCAGTCCTCGTAGCGCTTGCCGGGGAAGATCGGGCACGCGTCGCCGCAGCCCATGGTGATGACGACGTCGGACGCCTGCACGGCCTCGGTGGTCAGGACCTTGGGCTGCTCGGCGTGGAGGTCGACGCCCTCCTCGAGCATCGCCTCGACGGCGACGGGGTTGATCTGGTCGGCCGGTGCCGACCCGGCGGAGCGGACCTCGACGGCGCCACCGGACAGGGCACGCAGGTATCCGGCGGCCATCTGGGAGCGGCCGGCGTTGTGGACGCAGACGAACAGGACGGAGGGCCGGGTGGTCGTGGTCTCGCTCATGGGAGTCTCCTGAGTTCTCGCAGCGGCACAGCGTCATATTGACACACTTCTATATGCTGCGGCCGAGGACGCCATTTCCCTGCCGCCGATGAGTGCGCGAGCCTGCGCCGGTCGACCCTGGGAGGACGGGCCGGGACCGCTCGGCCCGCGCACCCCAGGAGGAGACATGCTCGACAAGGCGTTCAGCGGGTTCTCGGTCGACGACGTCGAGGCGGCCCGACACTTCTACGGCGACGTGCTCGGGCTGCGCGTCGAGGGCGACGACCTGCTGTGGATCCGGGTGCCCGGTGACTCCGGCGTCCTCGTCTACCCCAAGGGCGACGCGCACGCACCGGCAGGCTTCACGGTCCTCAACTTCCCCGTCGCGGACGTCCCCGGCACCGTCGCGGCCCTGCGTGAGCGCGGCGTCGCGTTCGAACGGTACGAGGGGACGCCGACCCAGACCGACGAGGACTTCGTCTTCCGGGGCGGCGGCCCGCTCATCGCGTGGTTCACCGACCCGGCGGGCAACGTGCTCTCCGTGATCCAGGACGACGACGCCTGACGCCGGGACGCCGTGCCCGCCGTCCCACGCGGCGCTCAGGCGAGCGCGACCGTGTCGACCGTGCCCTTGACGAGCTCTCCCGCCTTGATGACGGCGGTGAACGCCGTCTCGGGTCGTGCGACCAAGGAGATGTCGTCGACGGGGTTGCCGTCGACGAGCACGAGGTCTGCGAGCGCGCCCTCCGCGACGACCCCGACGCGCCCGGGGTAGGGGTTCCTCGGGCCGGAGAGCGTGAGGAGCTCGGCGTTGCGCGCGGTCGCGATCTGCAGCACCTCGGCGGCGCCGAACCAGCGCGTGAGCTTGGCGAGGATCGCGCCCTGACGGGCGGCGAGCCGCGCATCGAAGAGGATGTCCGAGCCGAACGCGATCTTGACCCCGTGCTTGGTCGCTAGCTCGAACGCGCGGTCCGTGCCCTCGACCATCTGCAGGAACTTCTCCCGGTTCTCGCCGGTGAGGGTGGGCGCGTCCTCGTCGTCGAGGAACGGCTGCAGGCACCACCACACGTCCTTCTCGGCGAGCAGGGCGGCGGTCTCGTCGTCGAGGAGGTTCCCGTGCTCGATGCACCGGGCCCCCGCCGCGACGGCGGTCCGCACGGCGTGAGGCGTGTACGCGTGCACGGTGACGTACGTGCCCCAGTTCTCGGCGGCCTCGACCGCCGCGCGGATCTCCCGCTCCGTGTACTGGCTCGCGTCGATGGGGTCGAAGTCCGACGCGATGCCGCCGCCCGCCATCACCTTGAGGTGCGTCGCGCCGCGGCGCAGGATCTCGCGCGCGCCGCGCAGGACCTCCGCCTCGCCGTCGGCGATCACCGCCGCACCGATGAGCTCGGTGTGGCTGTGCTGGCCGGCCACCCCCCGGGGGGTCTCGTGCAGCCCGCGGAAGTCGCCGTGACCGCCGGTCTGGGAGATGAACGCTCCGGACGGGTGGATCCGCGGGCCGAGGATCGTGCCGTCGTCGATGGCCCGTTTGATGCCGAACGACGGCCCGCCGACGTCGCGCACGGTCGTGAACCCGCGGAGCAGCGTCTCGCGCGCGCTCGCCACCGCCCGTGCGAACACGTAGCCGACCTCGCTCGTCGCGGCGACGACGGCGGGCACGGTCGTGAACGCCGTGTGCCAGTGCGCGTCGATCAGCCCGGGGAGGAGCGTCTTCCCCCGGCCGTCGACCCGCGCGCCGCGCAGGTCGGCCGCGCCCGCGGGGCGGACGGCGGTGATCACCCCGTCGCGGACCGTCACGTCGAACGGGCCGTCCACGGTGCCGGTGGCGCTGTCGAACACGTCCGTCCCCGTGACGTGCAGCTCTTCCTGGGTCATCGCCGCTCCTGGTCTCGTCGCCCCGTGCCGGGACCGGTCTCGCCGTCCGGCCATCCCGGACGCTACCCCGCCGTCACGCCCCGGGCTCGGCGCGCGCCGCGCGTCAGCCGATGATCGCCGCGCTCTCCGGCCGGCGGAACAGGGGTTGGCGTCCGCGCAGCGCGAGCGCCGTGCCCAGGGTGACGGGACCGAGGCGCCCGAGGAACATCAGGCCGACGAGGACGAGCTGGTGCGGCCCCGCGAGGTCGGCGGTGATCCCGGTGGACAGTCCCGTGGTGGTGAACGCGGAGGTGACCTCGAAGAGGACCCGGTTGAGGTCGTAGGGCGAGGTGGCCGTGATGACGAGGGTGGGCACCAGCACGGCGGCGATGCCGAGCAGGGCGACCGTGACGGCCTGGCGCTGCGTGGCCGGCGCGATCCGCCGGTCGAAGGCGTTCACGTCCGGGTCGCCGCGCAGCTCGGACCAGATGACGAATGCGAGCACGGTGAAGGTGACGACCTTGATCCCGCCTGCGGTGCCGGCGCTGCCGCCGCCGATGAACATGAGCACGTCGGTCCCCAGCCAGGTGCCCTCGTTCATGGCCGACGTGTCCACGGAGTTGAACCCCGCGGTGCGGGCCATCGTCGACTGCGTGAACGCGGCCAGCAGCTTCCCGCCCGTGGACAGGGGACCGAGCGTGTGCGGGTTCGCCCACTCGAGGACGAGGAAGAACACCGTGCCGACGCCGAGCAGGATCACCGTGGCGAGCAGCGTGAGCTTCGTGTGCAAAGACCAGCGCGAGGGCTTGGCGCGCCCGTGTCGGTAGAGCCGGTAGAGCTCGAAGATCACCGGGAACCCGATCCCGCCGAGGATCACCGCGACGTTGAGCGGCATGCAGACCCAGGGGTCGTCGACGAACCCGATCAGCGAGTCGGGGTAGAGGGCGAACCCGGCGTTGTTGAACGCGGAGACCGCGTGGAACAGCCCGCCCCACGCCGCCTCGCCGAGGTCGGCGTCGTGGCGGACCAGGAGTGCGGCCCCGACGGCGACGGCGACGGCGAGCTCGACGACGACGGTGACGCGCAGCGCCCCCACGAGGACCGAGCGCACGTCGCCGAGCTGGACGCTGCGCGTGGAGGCCTGCGCGACCATCCGGGTGTTGAGGTCGAGGCGCCGTGAGATCAGCAGGCCGAGCAGCGACGCGACCGTCATGACGCCGAACCCGCCGAGCTGGATGAGCGCCAGGATCACGGCCTGCCCGAACGGCGTCCAGAAGGTCGAGGTGTCGACGACGGCCAGCCCTGTCACGCACACCGCCGACGTCGCGGTGAACAGGGCCTCGAGCGGCGTCGCCACCCGGCCCGTGGTCGAGACCGGCAGCAGCAGGAGGACCGTCCCCACCCCGATGGCGGCGGCGAACCCGAGGGCCACGAGCTGCCCGGGGCGTCGCCGGAGCGTGCGGTCCCCGCCGTCGCCGGAGGCCGCGGGCGCGAGACGTCGCGGCAGCGACCGGAGCATGGACACCCGACCGGTCTACCGCTCCCCGACGCACCGGATCGCGATCCTGACGGAACCCTTACGCCCCCTCGGTCGCTCGTCCCCCGCCGAGCCCCTCGCCGCGCGCGAGGACGATCGCCGCAGAGCGGTCACGCGCGGCGAGCTTGGCGAGCACGTTCGCCACGTGGTTGCGGACCGTCTTGGGGCTCAGGACGAGGCGGCGCGAGATGGACGCGTTGTCGAGCCCGGCGGCCACGAGGTCGAGCACCTCGCGCTCGCGGTCGGTGAGCTGGGGGAACGGCACGCGCGCCGCCGCCCGCCCGCCGACGACGTAGGCCATCGCGCGGTCGGCGACGCTCGGGGAGAGGATCATGGCGCCGTCGGCCACGGCGCGCACCGCCCGCTCGACCTCGGCGGGGCTCGCGGACTTCACGAGGAACCCCCGCGCCCCGGCCCGCACCGCTGCGACGACGGCGTCGTCGTCCTCGTGCATCGTCACGACGAGCACGCGCGCGCCCGGGGCCACGCGGACGAGCTCGCGCGTCACCTCGATCCCCGACCCGTCGCCGAGGTCGAGGTCCATGAGCACGACGTCGGCCCCCGCCCCGGGCGCGCCGGTCTCGCCGTCGCTCGGCGTCAGCCCGAGCACGGCCCGCGCCTCGGCGACGGACGCCGCCTGCCCGACGACTGCCACCCCGTCGAACGACCCGAGCAGCGCCACCATCCCCAGCCGGAACACCGGGTGGTCGTCGACGACGACGACCCGCACCCCGCCAGGGTGACCGGACAGGGCGGGGGAGGGAGGTGGCTCGTAGCCGTTCACGACACCACCGCCCGGAGAGGGACGAGCGGCAGCGTCGCGCGCACGCGTGTACCCGGCCGTCCGTCGTCGGCCCGTACCGCGCTGACCTCCACGCGCCCGCCGAGCTCCTGCGCGCGCTCGCGCACGGACCGCGAGCCGACGCCGTGGGTAGCGTCGGGCGCGACGCCGAGGCCGTCGTCCTCGCACGTGACGACGACGGCGCCGGCCTCGACCCGGACGGTGAGGCGGCACTCCTGGGCGCCGGAGTGCCGCGCGGCGTTCACGACGCTCTCGCTCGCGATCGCGTAGGCGGCCGCGGCGACCCGGAGGTCGAGGCCGTCGCACGGGTCGCAGCGCACGTCGACGACGAACCCCCCGAGCGCCTGCCGGCCGGCGAGCTCGCCCAGCGCCACCTCGAGGCCGTGCTCGTCGAGCGACGGGGGCAGGAGGCTGCGCGACAGCGCGCGCACGTCCTCGACGCGCTGCGCGACCTCGGCCCCGAGCGCGTCGAGCACCGCCGCGGCGGCCTCAGGGTCGGTCGCGAGCGTGTTGCGCGCGCCCTGCAGGCCGAAGCGCAGGCCGTTCAGCCAGGGCCCGACGCCGTCGTGCAGCTCACGCCGGATCACCCGTCGTTCGGCGAGGCGCGCACGGGTGGTCGCGTCGCGCGCCTCCTCGAGCTCGCGCGCGCCCCGGGCGAGCGCGAGGCCGGCGCCGAGGACGGGCAGGAGCTGGTCGAGCGCGTCGCGCGTGCGCGCGTCGAGCCGCTCGCCGGCGCGCGCGACGACGTGGACGCGGCCGAGGAGTCTGCCGCCGTGCTCGACGGGGACCGACCACGTCTGCTCCGCACCGCGTGCGGGCGGTCCCCACCAGACGGGTGGTGCCGCGGCGTCCGCGCGCGCCGTCGGGACGGCGGCACCTGCCGCGGAGCGCTCGATCGTCACGCTCTCGAGGCGCAGCGCCTCGCGCACCCCGACGGCGAGGCTCGCGACGAGGTCGTCGGCCGTCGCCGCCGCGGACAGGTGACGCCCGACGCTCAGCGCGGCACGCCCGGCGTCGTCGCCCTCGCCGTAGACGAGCGTGCGCACCCGGCGCCGCAGCCACGCGTGCAGCGGCTGCACGGCCAGCGCGACCCCGACCGCGGCCAGGACCTGGGCGGCCGGGCCGTCCACGATCGTCGTCGCGAGCACGACGACCACGGCGTACACGACCGCGAGCCCGACGGCCAGCATCGCGGCGACCGTCGCGCGCGAGAGGACGAGGTCGATGCCCCAGAGCCGGTTCCGCAGGACGCACACGAGGATCGCGGCCGGGAACAGGGCCTGGCACGCGAGGTGCGTGAGGGGGAGCGCGAGGATCACGTCCGTGGTCGCCCACGTGCCGAGCAGCGGGACGAAGGACAGAGCCATGAGCGCGGTCCCGAGCGCGAGCAGGCCCAGGCCGCGGCGCTCGTCGACCGGGCCGCGCCGCCACCGCCACGTCGTCGCGGCGGCGGTGACGAGCCCCATGACGACGACGGCGAGGATCGCCGGCCGCGGGTCGTCCGTCGGGGCGAGGAGGAAGAAGGCGATCGATGCGACGCCACCCGCGACGCCGCACCACGCCCCGACGCCGAGCCGGCCGCCCCGCACGAACCACGGGACGAGCACGAACAACCCGACCGTGCCGGGCACCCACGCCCAGCCGTACGCGTCCGCGAGCGGTTCGAGCGGCGGCAGGCCGGGGTGGGTCGAGGCGTAGCTCCGCCACGCGCCGCCCAGCGCGGCGACGCCGCCGCCGATCCCGGCGAGCGCGACGAGCCACCCGACGACGTGCGGGCGGCGCACGAGGATCACCGCGGCGACGGTCCCGTAGACGAGCGCGACGGTCGCGTCGACGACGACGAACAGCAGGTCGCCGAGCAGCAGCGGCACGCCCGAGGTGAGCTGGAGGGCGAGCGCGGACACGCCGAGCACCCAGGCGAGGACGCCGATCGTCCAGCCGGTGCGGGGCATCCCGGCGCGGCCGGGCCCGGGATCGATCACGGGGCCACGGTAGGGCCGCGGTCCGCGTGGCGACCAGGGTCCGGCCGCGAGATCACCCGGTGCGCTCAGCGCCGGTCCCCGAGCGCGAAGCCGAGCGCGGTGACGAGCAGCCAGACGGGCCCGACGAACCCGGCCATGTACTGCAGCGGGGAGACGCCGGTGAGGAGCGCGAGCCCGCCGAGCACGATCCCGACGACGCCGATCCACCGCGGCGCGGCCGCGTGCCGCAGCGCGGCGACACCGAGAGCGACGCCCGAGACCCCCGCGCCGACCCAGAGCCACGGGATGGTCGCGACCCAGTCGGAGTAGAACGCGCCCGACTCCGGGACGATGAGGTCGGGCTCCGCGAACCCGAACATGAACTGCGTGTCGAGCCCGGAGCCGAGGAGCCCGGCGACCGACACCAGGACGAGTCCCCAGCCGGCCACCGTCGGCAGGAGCGACCCGGCCGGCGCCTGGGCGTCGAGGCGCCGCTTGAGGCCCGCGGCGAACACGAGGACGAGGAGCGCGCACACGATCGTGGCGGTGTGGAAGACGACCATCGTCCCTGTGCGCCCGGCGAGGTCCGCGACGATCGCCTCGGCGTCGCCGGCGGTCTCCTCCCAGTTCTGGCCCAGGCGCATCGAGGACTCCATCGACACGAGGCCGAGCGCACCGGCGGCGACGCCGGTCCAGGCCCAGGCGCGGGGTGTGACCCGGCGCGACCGGCGAGCGGCGTCGTCCGCGACGGGTGACGGGGCGGTGAGCGAGCTGTCCTGCATGGGACGGTCCTTCCGTTCGGTGGCCGCCGTCGTCCCGCGGCCGGGTCGCGGCGCGGGAGTGCGCCGACTCCCGGAGCGTGGTGGGGGACGCGTCCCGAGCCCCAGGGGCAGGCGTCCCGACCTGCCGGGCGCTCGCGTAGGATCGTCCGCTGCCCATCACCCACCGAAAGAACGCCGCGTGCCGAACGACGCCCGCCCTGTCCCGCGCCACCCCGCGCCTCCCGCCACGGGAGCACCGGAGGCCGACGAGTCGTACTCCGTGCTCGCAGCCCTGAGGTCTCCGCGCCGTCTGAAGATCGAGGTCCTCGGCGGCCTCGTGGTCGCGCTCGCGCTCATCCCCGAGGCGATCGCGTTCTCGATCATCGCGGGGGTCGACCCGCGCCTGGGCCTGTTCGCGTCGTTCACGATGGCGGTCTCCATCGCGTTCCTCGGCGGGCGTCCCGCCATGATCTCCGCGGCGACGGGCGCCGTCGCCCTCGTGATCGCGCCGGTCGCGCGCGAGCACGGCATCGACCATCTCGTCGCGACCGTGATCCTCGCGGGAGTCATCCAGGTCGTCCTCGGCCTGCTCGGGGTGGCGAAGCTCATGCGGTTCGTCCCGCGCTCCGTGATGGTCGGCTTCGTCAACGCGCTCGCGATCCTCGTCTTCCTCTCCCAGCTCCCGCACCTGCAGGGCGTGCCGTGGATGGTCTACCCGATGGTCGCCGTCGGCATCGCGATCATGGTGCTGCTCCCGCGCTGGACGACGGTCGTGCCCGCGCCCCTCGTCGCGATCGTGCTGCTCACCGCGGCGACCGTCCTCGCGGCGATCCACGTGCCGACGGTGGGTGACCAGGGCGAGCTCCCGGACTCGCTGCCGACCCTGCTGCTCCCCGACGTGCCGCTGACCCTCGAGACGCTGCAGGTCGTCGCGCCCTACGCGCTCGCGATGGCCCTGGTCGGGATCCTCGAGTCGCTGCTCACCGCCAAGCTCGTCGACGACGTCACCGACACCCACTCGAACAAGACGCGCGAGGCCTGGGGCCAGGGCGCCGCGAACATCGTCACCGGCTTCTTCGGCGGGATGGGCGGGTGCGCGATGATCGGCCAGACCATGATCAACGTAAAGGTCTCGGGGGCTCGCACCCGGATCTCGACGTTCCTCGCCGGCGTCTTCCTGCTGATCCTCGTCGTGGGGCTCGGCGACGTCGTCGCCATCATCCCCATGGCCGCGCTCGTCGCCGTGATGGTCATGGTCTCGGTCGGCACGTTCGACTGGCACTCCGTGCGGCCGAGCACGCTGCGCCTCATGCCGAAGTCCGAGACGGCGGTCATGCTCTCGACCGTCGCGGTCACGGTGGCGACCCACAACCTCGCGTACGGCGTCGTCGTGGGCGTGCTGGTCGCCACGGTCCTGTTCGCCCGCCGTGTCGCGCACCTCACCACCGTGACCCGGCTCGACCCCTCCCACGCGGGAGGCGCCGAGAGCGCGGGCGGGCGTGTCTACGCCGTCGAGGGCGAGCTGTTCTTCGCGTCCTCCAACGACCTCGTCTACCAGTTCGACTACGCGGGCGACCCGCAGGACGTCGTCATCGACGTGTCGAAGGCGCACGTCTGGGACGCCTCCACGGTCGCCACGCTCGACGCGATCCGCACGAAGTACGAGGCCAAGGGCAAGACCCTCACCATCGTCGGCGCCAACCCCGACACGACCGAGCGCCTCGACCGCCTCGCAGGCAGGCTCGGCGCGGGTCACTGAGGGCCCCCGTGGTGCTCGACGGCGGCGGGCGCAGGGGGGCCGAGGATCCGCGCAGGACGAGAGGCCTAGTCCGGTGCGGGACTGGTAGGCGTGCGTGTTCGGAGGGTGCGAGCTCGCACGCCGGGGCTTGTGTCTCCTGAGTCATTGGCGCGCGGCACGGTCGGGCGCATGGACGGTGGCGGCGACAGCAGCGGGTGGCTCGCGATGTTCGCGGTCATCATTGTCTTGGCCGCACTCACCGGCTGGTGGGCCGCCCGGGCGTCAAGTCTCGACATCCGTAGGCTGGGCGAGGAGCGAGGCCTACAGGAGCCGTCCGACCTCCAGTGCGATGGCGATGACCTGGCGCCGTAGGGCGGCTCAGCCGGTGAGGGTGGGATCGTCTCGCCGGTGAGGAATCGTGCATCAGATGCAAACTCGCACCCGTTTATGCGCCGATAACCGCTGTTACGGCACCTTGGGCGCTATCCGAGCACCTCGCTCGGCTCTCCTCGTGCACCAGTGGAGACCCCTGTAGCCCCGGTACGTGGAGCACGGTGTCCACGCGCCCGCCCCTTCGCTCGCCGGGGACGGCCGGGGGCGGTCGGCTACCGCGAACTGGAGGCGAGCTCGGCTCCATAGGCACTCGAGAGCCTGAGTACCGCGTCGTCGTCGTCAGGGATTGCCAGCCACACCTGGATGAGGAACTCCTCGGTGGCAGTTTCGGTGGCGGCTCCTACGTCACGACCCCGGCCGCGTGAGGAGCAGCGGAGCATGTGTGGTGCCTCTGGCGCGAGCGCGAGGTTGGGGGAGTTTCCATCGTTGCCGGACTCCATGAAGCCGCGGATGACGAGTTCTCCGTGGTGCGGGCGCAACCGCACCTGGACCACGTCCTCCCACTCGTCGATCCGGGCGGCCGCGGGCCGGTGCCCGGTGGTCCAGGCGACGTGGACGGGTCCCGTGTAGCAGCCCGTGGCGATCAGGGCTCCTCCCGAGGGACTGACCCAGATCAGCCCGTTGGGGAAGAGGATCGGCTCCTCGCCCGGCTCTGGGTTTTCTGGGGAGTCGATGGCGATCATCGCGTAGTCGGCGAGCTGGATCAGGGATCCGCTCTTGTTCGTCATGGTCACCTCATCAGGATGGTGAACTTGTCGCCGACGAGCACCCGGTTGTCCTTGTGAAACATGTTGACTACCACGCCGACCGCGGCGCGGAGACCGCGACGTCCGCGCGACGATGGTCACGCCTGCGGGGCGTGGTCGCCGCGAGAGATGAGGCAGGATGGCGCGCATGGCATCGCCGGAGAGTGCACTTGAGCCCGCGGGGTACGCCGAGTTCCTGGCTGAGCTGAAGGCGCGGGTGCGTGCGACGCGGTTTCGCGCGGCGCGGGCGGCCAACACCGAGGTGCTGCGGTTGTACTGGTCGGTCGGGCGCGACATCCTTGACCGGCAGCGTGCGGCGGGGTGGGGCAGCAAGGTCGTCACGTCGCTGGCGGCAGACCTGCAGCGGGAGTTTCCCGACCAGCGCGGCTGGTCGCGGTCGAACCTGCTGTACATGCGGCGGGCGGCGGAGGCGTGGCCGACGGAGGAGGAGTTCGTCCACCACGTTGGTGGACGATTGCCGTGGCGGCACGTGACGGTGCTGCTCGACCGGCTCGAGACGCGGCAGGAGCGGGACTGGTACGCCGCGAGTGCCGCCGAGTACGGCTGGTCCCGGGCGGTGCTCGAGCACCAGATCAAGGCCGACCTGCGCCGTGCCGTCGGGGCGGCGCCGACGAACTTCACTGCCGCGCTCGAGGCGCCGGACTCCGAGCTGGCGCAGCAGCTGGTGAAGGACCCGTACGTGTTCGAGCACCTGGCGATGGTCGAACGTTTGGCCGAACGGGACGTCGAGCAGGCGCTGATGGACCGGCTGCAGGACACGATGCTCGAGCTCGGGCGCGGCATGGCGTTCGTCGGTCGCCAGGTCCGCCTGACCGTGCCGGACGACGCGAGCGACCGGGTGGACGAGTTCTACGTCGACCTGCTGTTCTTCCACGTCGAGCAGCTGCGCTACGTCGTGGTCGAGCTCAAGATCGGTCAGTTCGAGCCCGCCCACGTCGGCCAGCTCGGGACGTACGTCGCGATCGTCGACGACCAGCTCCGTCGGCCCGAGATCCACGCCCCGACGATCGGGATCCTGCTGTGCACGGGCAAGACCGGCCCGACGGTGCGGTACGCGCTGGCCGGGACCCGGGTGCCCATCGCCGTGGCGGACTACCAGGGGCTTCCCGAGGATGCCCGCGGCGTGCTACCGAGCGCTGCCGAGCTCAAGGCCGTCATCGAGGACGAGCTCGACCACCGCGCCTGAGGCCCAGAACCCCCTTCCGAGGACGACGGTGACTTCTTCGGGGTTCTCCAGGTGATGACGCGACCAGTGCTCACGCCCTCGACGCGGTCCAGATTTTCGCTCAGTTCACCCAATCTGGCCGAGGTGCCGGGGCAGCCTCGGGTGGGCGCAACGCTTCCAAGGAAGGCTCCGGGGAAGTAGAGCAAATCCTGCCGGTCGGTCCCGCTATGGGACTGCTTGTCCTGCGCTTCGCATCCGCTTGTGGTACGCCTGGTCACACAGTATGGCGACATGCGTCAGACGTGGCGGAATGCACCGACTGTGGGCCGCGACATCTGGGGGACCTGTGGCATCCACCGTGGAAGAGTCTCGAGTCACCAAGCTCACCCTTCCCGCGCTGACCGCGATGGTCGTCGGTTCGATGGTCGGGGCGGGGGTGTTCCAGCTTCCGGCCCGGTTCGCGGCCCAGACCGGTGTTCTCGGGGCGGTCATCGCCTGGTCGATCGCCGGTCTCGGCATGCTCACCCTCGCCTTCGTGTTCCAGACGCTCGCCATCCGCAAGCCCGCGCTCGACAACGGCGTGTACGTGTACGCGCGCGAGGGGTTCGGTGTGTACCCCGGTTTCCTCTCGGCCGTGGGGTTCTGGGCGTCGGCGTGCGCGGGCAACGCGTTCTACTGGGTGCTCATCATGACCACCCTGTCGCAGTTGTTCCCCGATCTGGCGCCCGTGCTCGGCGAGGGGGACACGTGGCTGGCGTTCGCAGTCTCGGCCGCCGCGGTGTGGGGCTTCTACCTCCTCATCCGCCGTGGGGTGAAGGAGGCGGCGGCGATCAACGCCGTCGTCACGGTCGCCAAGCTGGTGCCGCTCGCGCTGTTCCTGGTGCTGGTGATCTTCTTCTTCGACTGGGACGTCTTCACGGGCAACGTGACGGGCGGGTACGACGTGCCGGGCGGAGACTCGTTGTTCCTCCAGGTGCAGGGCACGATGCTCGTCACCGTCTTCGTGTTCCTGGGCATCGAGGGTGCGAGCGTCTACTCCCGGTACGCGAAGCAGCGCAAGGACGTCGGGCGAGCCACGGTTCTCGGCTTCTTGTCGGTGCTGGCCCTGTTCGCGAGCATCTCGATCCTCTCCTACGGGATCTTGCCCAAGGCGGAGATCGCCGGGCTTCCGCAGCCGTCGGTCGGCGGCGTGCTGGAGGAGGCCGTGGGGCCGTGGGGCGGCACGATGATCCGGGTCGGCCTGATCGTCTCGGTGCTCGGCGCCTACCTGGCGTGGCAGCTCCTGGCCGCCGACGTCGTGTACGCGGCTGCTAGCGACAAGGACCTGCCGAGCGCGCTCGCCCGAAAGAACGACCGGGGCGTCCCGCAGAACGCCGTCATGTGGACCTCGATCATGGTCACCGCGATCCTGTTCGCGGTGCAGTTCGTGGACGACGCCCTGGACTTCACGCTCGACCTCACCGCGGCGCTCGCCCTGGCCCCGTTCGCCCTGGCCAGCGCGTACGCCCTGAAGATCGCCCTGCGCCGCGACGGCTACGACGCCGTCGCCCCGCGCACGCGGAACCGTGAGCTGGTGGTCGCGGCCGTCTCCACCCTCTACACGCTGTTCCTGCTCTGGGCGGCCGGCTACGTGTTCCTGTTCCTCGCGTGCCTCCTGCTCGCCCCGGCCACGCTGCTGTATATCGCGGCACGCCGCGAGCAGCGAGCACGTCTGTTCACCACGCCAGGCCTGGTGACCTTCGTCGTGGTCGCAGTCTTCGCCGTCGTCGGCATCGTGCTCCTGGCGACCGGCGCAGTCCAGATCTGACCGCTCCACCTCGTCCGTAGGGAGACACTCATGCCGCAGGTGACGTACGGCGTCCACTCCGAGGTCGGGAAGCTCAACAAGGTTTTGGTCTGCCGGCCCGGCCTGGGACACGAGCGACTCACCCCGAGCAACAACGACGCCTTGCTGTTCGACGACGTCCTGTGGGTGCAGAACGCTAAGCGCGACCACCACGACTTCGTGCTCAAGCTGGCCGACCGCGGCGTCGACGTCGTCGAGCTGCACGACGTGCTCACCCAGACCCTCGCCGTCCCCGGCGCGAAGGAGTGGCTCCTGGACCGCAAGATCGTCGCGAACGAGGTCGGCCTCGGACTGCTCGACGACACCCGCTCGTTCCTCGAGTCCCTCGACGACGCGACGCTGACCGAGTACCTCGTCGGCGGCCTGTCCACACGCGACCTCCCCGACGACTTCCGCTCGGGATACGTCGCCCTGGCCCGCGAGTCGACGGGTGTCAACGAGTACCTCATGCCCCCGTTGCCGAACACGATCTACACCCGCGACACGACCTGCTGGATCTACGGCGGTGTCACGCTCAATCCGCTGTACTGGCCCGCCCGGCACGACGAGACGCTGCTCATGAAGGCGATCTACGAGTTCCACCCGGACTTCACGGGCAACACCGTCTGGTGGGGCGACCCCGAACGGTCCTGGGGGCAGGCCACGCTCGAGGGCGGCGACGTCATGCCCATCGGCAACGGCGCCGTGCTCGTCGGCATGAGCGAACGCACGTCGCGCCAGGCCATCACCCAGCTCGCGGCCAACCTGTTCGACGCCGGTGCGGCCTCCCGCGTCGTCGTCGCCGGCATGCCCAAGCTCCGCGCCGCCATGCACCTCGACACCGTGTTCACGTTCGCCGACCGCGACCTGGTCACCCTCTACCCGGACATCGTCGACGGCATCCACACGTTCTCGCTGCGCCCGGCCGACGACCGAGGCGTCGAGGTCACCGAGGAGAGCGCGTCGTTCGTCGACGTCGTCGCCGACGCCCTGGGGCTGAAGCTGCTGCGGACGGTCGAGCCGGGCGGAGGCTGGTACGCCGGCGAACGACAGCAGTGGGACAGCGGCAACAACGTCGTTGCCGTCGAACCCGGTGTCGTCTTCGCCTACGACCGCAACACCCACACCAACACCCTGCTGCGCAAGGCCGGCGTCGAGGTGATCACGATCGTCGGTGCCGAGCTCGGCCGCGGCCGCGGCGGGGGCCACTGCATGACCTGCCCGATCTCCCGTGACCCGGTCGAGCTCTGACCCAGGTCCCATGACACGCGTGAGCATCGTCGAGGACGAAGCCCTGATGCGGGGGATGCTCGAGGCGACGTTGGCGGCACAGGAGGGGATCCACGTCGTGCACTCGGTGCCCGGGGCGCAGGAGGCGCGGCTCGTGATCACCCCGGGAACCAGTGACGTGGCGGTGCTCGACGTCAACCTCCCGGACGGCAACGGTGTCTCGCTCGGGCTCCAGCTGCAGCGCGCAGACCCGGACCTGACGATCATGCTGCTGTCGAGCGAGGACGTCATGGGACTGTTCTCCACGGTGCAGGATCAGACGACCCGACCCTGGAGTTACCTGTCCAAGCGGTCGAGCTTCACACGCGACGTGCTGGTGCGCGCCGTCGTCGCCACCGCACAGGGCCAGATCGTGCTCGACCCCTACCTCGTCCAGCGCTCCTCGCCGCGGGCAGGGACGGCGGTCGCCGAGCTGACCGCCGCGCAGTTCAAGGTCCTGCGCCTGGTCGCGGAAGGATGGTCCAACCAGGGTGTCGCCGAGCGCCTCGGTATCAGCGAGCGGTCCGTAGAGAGCCATCTCCAGGCGATCTACCAGCGGCTGGGCATCAGCGGCGAGGGTCACAACCGACGCGTCGCCGCGGTGCTGGCCTTCCTCGATCAGACGGGCCGCTCATGGCGGGCGTGAGGCCGGCCGGCCCACTCCCCGTCCGCACACGGGTCGCCCTCGTGCTCGCGCTGACCAACGTGGCACTGTTCGCCATCCTCGACCTCTCCCAGTGGCTGGGCTGGGCCGGGTTGGCCGCCGCCACACAGGGTCGCGGCTACCTGAGCATCGTGTCGGAGGGGCTGGTGCTCACCTCCGTGAACGTCGTCTTCGGGCTCCTGGTCATCGGCGGCGTCTTCGCGCTGCGCCCGTGGAGGCGGCCCTGGTTCGGCCGCGTCCTCCTCGTCGCCGGCGTCTCCGCCGTCTTCGCGGTGCCTCGCGTCCTGGGGCTGCTGGCGATCAGCACGACGCCGTCGGGCGATCTCTTCGCCGGTGTCGAGCTCGCGGTGGGCATCGCTGCGGGCACCGTGGCCGTCGGTATGGCGCTGTTCGCTGCGGACCTGATCGAGCGCGCCCGCACCGAGGCGCAGCGCCGTGAGGCAGAGCAGGCGCGGGCGGCTCGCGCGGTGGACGAGCTGCAGGCGGAGGAGATGCGGATCCGCCGGATGGTGTCCGACGAGCTCCACGGCACGATGCAGTACCGCCTCGTCACCGTCACCGCGGGCCTCGACCAGCTCGCCGCGGACCTCGCCGCCGGCGGCAAGGAGACGGACGCCGCGGACGTGCGCAGATGGGCGGAGACCCTCGAGGAGATTCGTGAGAACGAGGTCCGCTCGCTCAGCCAGGCGGTCTTTCCCGCGGGCCTGGACGTCGGGACCGTCGAGGCGATCCAGCTCATGCTGCGGCGGCTGCCCACGGCGATCGCCACGTCAATCGAGCTCGGCCCCCGCTATCGGTCGCTCCTGGCCGAGGGCCAGGCGCTCCTGCCCGTGACGGAGAGGCTCGTCGTCGTCTACACGGTTGAGGAGGCCGTGACGAACGCGCTCAAGCACGGCGGCGCACGCTCCGTCCGTCTGCACGCGGAGGCCCACCCCGGCGCGGAACCGGGTGCGTGGGTCTATGAGGTCACGGTCGACGACGACGGGTCCGGGCCGCCCGACCCGATCCCTCCCTTCAGCGGCCTGGAGCGGCACCGCTCCCGCATCGAGTCCCGGGGCGGCGTCCTTCAGCTCACCAGGAACCCCGACGGCGGCGGACGACTGCACTTCACGCTCCCGTTCGACCGGGACGCGGCCACCTCGACGGACTGACCGGACCAGCGCCGGTCACCGCGCCTCGTCGGCCCGCGGCGCCTAGCCCAGCGCCGTACCGCGACGACGTCTGCGTGCTACCACGCAGCCGCCTCCGTGCTTCCCCCAGCCTCGCCCCGAACGGCACGCCCGCGCCCGGCAGGCTCTTCACGAGCCCGAAAACAGGGGCTCAGGGCGGGGCAGACGCCGTCCGGCCGCGGACCTCGCGGACACGACGACACGGAGGAAGACCACCATGCAGAAGAAGACGAAGGGCCTCGTCGCCGGCGTCGCCGGCGGCGCACTGCTCCTCGGCACGGCCGGCACGTTCGCGCTGTGGACCGACAGCGAGACCATCGGCGGCGCCCACGTCACCGGCGGCACGTTCGAGCTCACGGCGACGGATGTCCAGTGGGAGCTGCGTCCGCTCGAGGGCGAGGGCACGGCAATCGTGCCCCCCGCGGGAGCGACGCTTGTTCCGGGCGTCGAGCTCCGTGGGTCGGTGCCGATCGACGTGGCGCTGAAGGGTGACCTTCTCCAGGCCGAGCTCAATGTCGCGGCCGTCGAGGGCGAGGCTGACCCCACGGACGTCGCGAGCTGGCTCGACATCCAGTGGGCGTTCGGTGAGAACAAGGCCGAGGGGCCGACAGCGACGTTCAACGACACGCTCGAAGGCAACGCGGAGGGCAACCTCACGGTAACCGTGAGCCTGAAGAACCAGGACGGCTACGCCGCGGACGACCGTGGCTCCGACGTCGCCGGCAACACCTGGGCGCCTGACGACATGACGATCACCCTCCAGCAGATCGCGCCGACCTTCCCCTGACGTGCCACTGCAGATCCCTTCGCCGATCCCCGGCCGCTCCGGCGAGCCGGGGTCGGCGCAACTCGAGGAGACGATATGACCCGCACGCGACCCCAGGCGCTGACGGCAGCTGCCGTCGTCGCAGTCCTCGCAGGAGCCCCGTTGGTGGGCGGAGTGGGATCGACGTCCGCCCTCTGGCGTGACGCCCTCACCTTCCCTTTCCCGGCCGTCACGGCTGGAGACGAGGGAGAGCTTCCCGGCGAGGTCGTCGTCCTCGAGGGCTGGGCGCTCTCGGAGACCCATCCCGGCGGCAAGCCAACCAGCTGGCCGTCGAACGCCAACGCGTACTCCACCGTGAACTTCCGGCTACTCGGGCCAGTTGCGGTCGACGGCTATCTCGCATTCGAGCTGGACGTCCCCGGGCACACGTGGGTGTGGCTCGACGACAAGGTGGTGGACCTAAAGACCGTACGCATCCCGGTCACGAAGGATCTGCTCGAGTCCGGCATCGACCTCCTGCTGCTCAAGAACTCGAAGAAGGAGCAAACCGTCAGCCTCACGGTGACGTTGCTCGACCGCAACGACGTGCCGTTGGCATCGTCGACGTTCCAGATCCCCTGGTCCGTTCGCCTCGCCCAATCGGCACCGGTCGCCGACCCTGGTTCCGCTGCCCTCGAGCCAGACCTCGCTGGGGTCGCGGGCGCTGGACCGGAGCCGGACGACGACCGCGAGGCCGTGCCGGGATCGAGCGAGTCCCCGGCCGACGGCTCGGACACGGCGCTGCCCGTAGAGCCGGGAGACACGGCGCCCGAGGCGGAGTCGGGAGACCCTCAGACCGAGCTCGAGTCCGAGGTCCAGCCAGAGGCCGAGTCGGACTCGGACCAGTCGACCGACGAGTCGGCAGCGGATCCGGGGCAGGCCGAGCGCGAGCAGGCGGAACGCGAGGCCGCCAAGCGCGCGGCCGCTCAGGAAGCCGCCGAGCAGGCTGCTGGACTCGCCGCGGAGGCCGAGGCCGACCTGAAGGCGGCGGAGGCCGAGGCGGCACGACGTGCCGAGGAGGCCGCCGACGCCCACACGGCAGCCGACGAGGCTGCGCGTCGCCTCGCCGAGGCCGAGGCGGCCGGTGCAGAGGCGGACCTCGAGGCTGCGCGGAACGCGGCCGACGAGGCAGCTCGAGCGGCAGCGGACGCGGAGGTTGCCCTGCGGGCAGCCGAGGCCGAGGTCGCCCGACGGGCGGTCGAGGCGGAGGCGGCCCGCGAGGCGGCCGAGCGGGCGGCTCGGGAGGTGGGCTGATGACCACGCTGGAGCCGCACACGGCTGAGGCCACGGTGCCGACCATGGCAGGCGAGCCGCGTCTGCGCGGGCGCGGGTTCTGGTCGACTGTCGCCTCCGGAGCGCTCACCGCCCTGGTGATCGGCCTGGTCGCCCTGGCGGCCGTCGTCACCGTGATCCCCCGGGCGATGGGTGCCGTCCCGCTCACGGTCCTCACCGGCTCGATGGAGCCGGAGCTGGCGCCCGGCGACCTGGTGGTCGTCAGGCCCGCGCCGGCCGACGACATCCGTGTCGGTGACGTCATCACGTTCCAACCGGTCTCGGACGACCCGACTCTCATCACCCATCGGGTCATCGGGCTGACGGTCGAATCGGGCGGCGGCGTCACCGGGTTCACCACCCAGGGCGACGCGAACGGTGCGCCGGACGACCAGATCGCCGCCGACCAGGTCATGGGCCGGGTCGTGTACTCGGTGCCGCGGATCGGCCATGTCACCGGTGCGGGCCTGGGCCCGCAGGTGTCCGCCGTCGCCGGCACCGGACTGTTGGGATACGGCGTGGCGACCGTCCTGCTCGCCTTCCGCAAGGACAACACGAAAGACAAGGAGGAGCGGACATGACCGCTCGACGACTCACGATCGCCACAGCGCTCGGCCTCGCACTCGCCGCCGTGGGCGCCCCCACAGCCGCTGCCGCACCGAACGTCGACGGAGCTGCTGACCAACCGGTCCTGATCTGGGAGGCCGAGGTCGGCGACACGACGACGGTGGACGGCTCCCTGTTCGGCAAGGTGGTCGTGGTGCCGGGCCACGAGCAGTCGCACACGCTCGTAGTGACCAACGACGGCGAGATGCCAGGGACGCTGACAGCCTCGATCGTGAACGCACAGCGGCACCAGTCCTCGGCTGACGCGTTCTACGACGAGCTGATGATCAACGAGCGCTCCGCGAACCGGCTCGCGGACGACCGAGAGACACCGTTCAAGACCGTTCCGCTCGCCTCCGGCGAGTCCGTCGAGGTACCCGTCAGCATCGCGTTCGACACCACACGCACCAGCGGCAACCGCGGGGTGGTGGGCGAGCAGTCGTTCAGCTTCGACATCCGGCTGGTCCTGTCGGGTGACACGCCCGACGGGCCGGTGACCCCGCCGCCCGCTCCGGACGCCCCCGACGCCGAGACACCCGGGGCCGGCGCACCCGGGAGCGGCGAGCCAGGAGCGTGGGACGGCAACGTCTCCACGACCGGCGGGGCGGGGCTCGGCAACGACCCGTGGCTCGTCCTCGCAGCCGGGTTGGGCGTCCTCGCCGCTCTTGCTGCGGCGGTCCGCCGACGCCTGCGGGACGAGGAGTCGTGAGAGCGTGGGTCCGTCGCGCCCTGAGCGCCGTCATCGTGGCGGCGCTCGGGGGAGCGGCGGGACTCATGTCGCTCGCGTGGCAGGACGGCTCCACTGACGCCGTCCTGACGGACCTCGACGGCCGCCCGGTCGTCCTCGACCAGGCACCGGACCTTGCGGGCGCGGACCCGCGCGCCACCGGCGGACGGTTCCAGGTGCCGAGCCTGGAGCTCGACGTCCCGCTGCTCGAGATGTCGGTCTCCGACGGCGTGCTGAACCCACCCACCCTCACCGACGCGTTCGTCATCCGTGACCCCGACCGCACTGCGGGTAGCACATCGCGGCCTGAGATCGTTGCCGTGCACGCGGTGCGGGACGGCAGAGCGCCGGGCAACGCCTTCTTCCAGTCCGGAGTCTCCGACCCGGCCGTGACCCTGAGCCCTGGACACGAGCTGTGGGTCGACGGCACCGCGTACTCGGTCGTCCGGACCGAGGTCCTGACCAAGGCCGACGCCGCACGGTCGGCGGATATCTGGGGCCCCCAACCAGAGGGCGACCAGCGCCTGGTGATCATCACCTGCCTGCAGCGCCTCGGCCACACCGGCCCGGCGGAGGAGAACCTGGTCGTGCATGCGGTCCGCGTGTAGCGCAGAGCGGGCCGTCAGTATTGCTTGGCGATCGGGAGTACACGTCGGTGGGGAAAGCGGCGTCGGTCCAGACCAGAAAACACCTCTGACTAGCGCAAACGCTGCGCCGATAAGGTACCTTATGTCACCTAAACCCCTCTTGACCCATTTCCAGGCTAGGGCTCGGCGGCATCGCCGGGTCGGCCCCGCGCCAGCGGAACCGGTCCACGACGGCGCTGACGGGCGGCACTCGCACCAGCACGGCGAAGACGGCGAAGCCGACCACCCCACCGGCGACGTTGGACAGGATGTCGTTCACGTCGGCGATGTGCCCACCCCCGAGCAGGTGAGCCGTCGCGTACTGCGTGACCTCGATCGCCAGGCTCACGACGGCGGAGACCACCACGACGGTCCCCCACCCGGCTCGGGCGACGAGCAGCGGAACGAGCACTCCGACCGGGGCGAACACCAGCATGTTCATGGCCGCGTCCGCGACCTCGTAGTCCGTGAACGGCACCAGGGCGAGGTAGTTGCTCCACGGCGCGGTTCCGGTGGGCTTGTCCGTGTAGATCGGGAAGACCGTGTTGGCCAGAACGCCGGCGACGTAGACGCACAGCACGACGGCGACCGCCCCGCGCAGTGCGGTGAGCCGCCGATTGCGGCGCAGGGACCACAGCATCAGCGCGAGTACCGCGGTGGCGACCGGGATGACGACCGGGAGCACAGGGACTTGGTGGAACACGGACGGCCTGCTCTTTCTTCGACGCTCGTTCGTCGCCAGCTGCCGCCGGCGACGCCACGCCACAGTGCCAGGAGTCCGCGGCCGGGGCATCCATCCGTGGTCGGACCTGGTGTGCCTTCTCGACCAGGACGTTGCTCGTGGCGGCGAGCAGGGCGTAGAGAGCCAGAGCGGCCAGACTGGTGGGCCTGCCTTCAGCAGCGAGCTCGATGGGTACGTGGCGTGCGCATGTGCGCAGCAACGCCTGCCTCGTCACGAGGATCCTCACCGCGCCCGCTGTGCCGGCGCCCCCGTCCGGAACACAGCCCGTCGTATCGCGTGGCCAATGCCGCCCGAGCGTGGTTGTCGGATTGGTCAGGGATGCAGGTAGACGGAGATGTGGGCCTCGATCGCGCGTTCGGCTCGCTCGGGGTCACCGGACCGTAGTGCGGCGAGCAGGTGGCGGTGCTGCTCGACCACCGTCTGCGGGTCATCGTGATGCGGTGCGTCGCGGACGAAGTAGACCCGGACCCGCGGCTGGATGAGGCGCCAGATCTGCAGGGATTGCGTGTGGCTCGCCGCGGCGATCACCGACTCATGGAAGGCGAGGTCGAGATCGGCGAGCCTGCGGGCGTCGAGCGGGTCCACGGCCTGCTCCATGGCTGACACGTTCAGCTGCAGGGCGTCCAGCAGCTCGTCGTCCTGCGCGATCGCGGCGGACCGGAACGCGACCTTCTCGATGACCGTGCGGACCGGGACCAGGATCTGGGCGATCTCCTCCTGGGAGATGTCGACGACGACTGCGCCGCGGTACGGGTGGGCGACCACCAGGCCCTCCTGCTCGAGGACCATGATGGCCTCGCGGACGGGGCCGCGGCTGATGCCGTAGGCGGCGGAGAGGTCGCGCTCGACGAGACGGTCCCCTGCGGCGAGGTCGCCGGAGGCGATGCGCTCGCGCAGGTGGCGCAGCACCCAGTCGCGCCGCGACTCGGGCGGTGTTGCGGGCAGGGCGGGCACGGCGACGATCCCCTATCACTCGGAACGGCTGCATCCTATCCGATGGGCGATGGTTGACCATCTGCCATTCATCGTCCTAGAGTCGCCGACCACAGCACCTAAGGAGAGGTAGAGCAATGGCGCTTCCTGCAGACGTTCGCGGCCCCGGCGGCCGCACGGACGGCGACCCCGCGGTGGCCGCCGGGGCACGGCACGGGAAGGTCCCGGGGAAGGTCACCGCGGCGGCGGTGCTCGGGACCGTCCTGGAGTGGTACGACTTCGCGATCTACGCCGCGATGGCCGCGGTGATCGGTCGCCTGTTCTTCCCGTCCGACGATCCGACCGTCTCGCTCCTCGTCACCCTGGCGTCATACGCCGTCGGGTTCGTCTGTCGGCCGATCGGGGCGATCGTCCTCGGCCGCCTCGGCGACCGCGCGGGCCGGCGCAGCATGCTCGCGATCACGATGGTGATCGTCGGGCTCTCGAGCCTCCTCATCGGCCTGCTCCCCACGTATGCCGCCGTGGGTGCGCTGGCACCCACCCTCCTCGTGGCGCTGCGGATGATCCAGGGCCTCGCGGTCGGCGCCGAGTGGACAGGTGGCGCCACGTTCCTCATCGAGTACGCGCGCACGGGGCGCCGGGGCCTGTTCTCGGGCATCGTCCAAGCCTCGACCGTGGCGGGGTTCTTGCTGGGGACCGGTGTCGCGACCTTCATGGTGAGGGCGCTGCCCCAGGACGCCGTCGACGCGTGGGGCTGGCGCGTCCCGTTCATCGCCGGCGGCGTCGTCGCGGCGATCGGCCTTTTCGTGCGCCTCAAGCTGGACGAGTCCCCTGCCTACCGGGCGCTGCACGCGTCGCATACGGCAGCTCCGGCCGACCCGCACGCCGCGGCCGTCACGGAGCATGCCCCGGACCGGAGCGCCGCGCCGGGCGAGGGCCCCGGGGGCAACCGGCGGAGCTGGCTGCTCGTCCTCGGGATCGTCTTTGGCGTCACGCTCTACGGCTACACGGCCACCAGCTTCCCGGCGTTCCTCTCCGGGATCGGGGCGCTGCCGCTCGCAGACGCGCTCATGACGAACGCGCTCGCCCTCGTGATCGAGGTCCCCCTCATCGTCGCCGCCGGCGCGCTGTCCGACCGGGTCGGGCGCAAGCCCCTGATGATGACCGCGATGGCGCTGTTCGCCGTCGGCACCTACCCGATCTTCCTGCTCGTCACGAGCGGGACGATCGCCGGAGCGGTCACCGGTCAGGTGCTCTTCGTGACGCTCTTCGCCCTCGTCTCGGGCCCCATGGCGGCGATGTTCGTGGAGCTCTTCCCCACAAGAGTCCGGTCGTCTGCCTTCTCGAGCTCGTACAACATCGGTGTCGCGGTGTTCGGCGGGACCGCCCCGTTCGTGAACACGTTCCTCGCGACCCGGTCCGGCCTCGACGTCGCCCCGGCCTTCTACCTGACGTTCGGGGCACTGGTGTCCCTCGTCTTCCTCAGCCGTGTGGTCGACCGGCACGACGAGGAGCTGCGATGACCGCCGCGACCCGGGCCCCGCTCGACCTCCGGCTCCGCGGGGGCACGGTCATCGACGGCACGGGTAGCCCGGCGCGCAGGGCGGACGTCGGCGTGCGCGGCGACCAGGTCGTCACCGTCGCGACCGGCCTGGAGGCCAACGCGGAGCAGATCCTCGACGTCGCCGGACTCACGGTCGTGCCCGGCTTCATCGATCCCCACAGCCACAGCGACTGGTCAGTGCTCGGCAACCGCGACGCCCAGAGCACCGTCCGGCAGGGCGTGACCACCGAGGTCGTCGGCAACTGCGGCGTCACCTACGCCCCGCTCGCCACGGACGGCGTCTCGGCTGCGCGTGACGCGCTCCGGGGGCACGGGTACGACGGCGACGTCACGTGGCGCAGCTTCGGCGAGCTGCTCGACGTGGTCCACCGTCACGACGGGGCCACGGCACAGAACCTCGCGTGGCTCGTGGGCCACACCGCGCTGCGCGACGCAGCCGGCGTGCGCGGTGAGGGAGCCGACTCCCGAGGCGTCGCAGGCATGACCCGCTACCTCACCGAGGCCATGGAGGCCGGTGCGCTGGGGATGTCGACGGGCCTGGAGTATGGCTCGGGTCGTGACGCGGACACCGCGGAGCTCGTGTCGGTCGCCGCCACGCTCGCGCGCTACGACGGGATCTACGCGAGCCACATCCGCAACCGCGACGTGCACCTGCTCGACGCCGTCGACGAGTTCGCCGAGATCGCGACGAGGAACGGGCTGCGCGCCCAGCTCTCGCACCTCAACGTGCGCCACGACACCGGCGCCCCGGACGGTGCCTGGCACGACGCCGTCGGACGACTGGAGCGACTACGTGAGAGGGGCACCGACGTCCTCGCCGACATGACGCCCTACCCGCACGGGATCGGCCTCGCGACGGGCCTTCTTCCCACCTGGTTCCTCGCGGACGGTCCCGTGCAGGCGGCCGAGTCACTGCGCTCCGGCGCGACGCGCGCGCGGCTGCGCGCCGACTGCGACCGGTACTGGCGGTTCGTCCACAAGGGGCAGTGGGACCGCGTCACCATCGCGACGAGCCCTGCGACCCCCGGCGCGGAAGGCAGGACCGTCACGAGCCTCGCCGAGGAGTCCGGCTGTTCCGAGTGGGGCGTGTTCTTCGACATCTTGCAGGCTGCCGGACCGGCGATGGGCTCGGTGCAGCTCCTGGGGCGCCTGTTCACCCCGGAGCACGTCGCCGAAGCAGTCGCCCACCCCCTCTTCGCCCTCGGCGTCGACGGGTTCACGAGCCGTCTCGACGGGCCGCTGTCGCGGCGCACGCGCCACCCGCTGTTCTTCACCGGCCACACCCACTACATCTCCCACCACGTGCTCCGGTCGCGGACCCTCACCCTCGAGGAGGCCGTGCGGAAGCTGACCTCCATGGTCGCGGACCGATTCGGGCTGCAGGACCGGGGTCGCGTCCGCCCTGGCGCGTTCGCCGACCTCGCCGTGCTCGACCTCGACGAGCTGGCCCGCCAGGACACGTTCGCGTACACGGGCACCTACGCGCGCGGCGTCCCCCACGTGGTCGTCAACGGCCGCGTCGTCGTCCGGGACGGCGAGCACCTGGGCACACGGGCGGGCCGCCACCTGCCGCGCCGCTGACCGTCCCGCCGCACCCGACGGGCGCAACCGCACCCCTACGAGAGGACACCCCATGAAGATCACCGCCATCACCGCCGCTGGACTGCGCGGCGCCACGCCCGAAGGAGGCTGGCAGGAAGAGCTGCGTCAGGACGACGTCGTGCACACTCTCGTCGCCGTCCACACCGACGAAGGGGTCGTCGGGGTCGGCAGCGTGTTCACGACCGAGGACCTGGTGCGGGGCGCGCTCGACGTGCTGCGGCCGCTGCTCGTCGGGGCGAACGCGCTCGAGCCGGAGCGCACGAGCGAGCGCCTGCACCGCACGACGTTCTGGATGGGCCGCGGCGGCTCGATCACTCACGCCATCAGCGGCGTCGACACCGCGCTCTGGGACATCCTCGGCCAGGCGACCGGCCAGCCCGTCGGCCGCCTCCTCGGTGGGCGGTACCGCGACCGGGTCCGCCCCTACGCGTCGCTGCTCATGGACCAGCCCGACGCTCTGCGCGACCACCTCACCGCGCTTCGCGCCGAGGGGTGGACCGCGTTCAAGATCGGCTGGGGACCCTTCGGCCGGGTCGACGAGCGGCTCGACGAGCGCATCGTGGCCACGGCGCGCGACGCGATCGGCCCCGACGCGATGCTCATGGTCGACGCGGGCGGCAGCGACAGCGCGTGGAGCCAGGGCTACAAGTGGGCCCTGCGCACCGCACGCATGCTCGACGCGTACGGCGTCGCGTGGTTCGAGGAACCGCTGCCACCGGACGCGATCGAGGACTACACGCACCTGCGACGTCGCTCACCCGTCCCGATCTCGGGCGGCGAGGTGCTCACCCGACGCCAGTCGTTCCAGCCGTGGATCGAGGGTGGCGCCCTGGACATCGTGCAGCCCGACGTCACGAAGGTCGGCGGGACGAGCGAGCTGCGCCGCATCGGCTGGTCCGCGCACGACCACGGCGTCAAGCTCGTGCCCCACGGGTGGAACACCGCCGTCGGGCTCGCCACCGACCTGCAGCTCGCGTCCGCGCTGCCCGACACCGACCTCGTCGAGTACGTCACCGGCTCGCCCTACATCGACGACCTGACGGCCGACGGCTGGACGCTCGACGCCGACGGCATGCTGGCGATCCCCGAGGACCCCGGTCTGGGCATCCAGCTCGACCGCGACCGTCTCGCGCGCTACTGCGACGCCGACGTGCTGCTCGGGAGCCCCGCGTGAGCCCGGGTGCGCTCGTCGTGACGGGCGCGGCGTCCGGGATCGGCCGGGCGGTCGCCGTGGGCGCGGCGCGGGACGGCTGGTTCGTCCACGTGCTCGACCTCGACCACGACGGCGCCGCGACCACCGTCGACCTGGTCCGGGCGGCGGGCGGCGACGGGCGCGTGCACGTGCTCGACGTCACCGACGCGGCCGCCGTCGAGTCGGCGATGAGCGTCGTCGAGGGCGCCGGCCTACCGCTGCGCGGGGTCTTCGCCGGCGCGGGGATCGACATGGGCGGGGCGGCACACGAGCTCGACCCGGGCACCTGGCGCCGCGTGCTCGACGTCAACGTGACGGGCACGTTCCTCGTCGTGCGCGAGGTGCTGCGCACGATGATCGACGGCGACGGCGACGGCGACGGCGGCGGGAGCGTCGTGCTGTGCGGCTCGCCGGCCGCGACGGTCGGCTTCGCGGCCGGGGGCGCGACGGCGTACGGCGCCTCGAAGGGGGCGATCTCGTCCATGGTCCGCACGCTCGCGGTCGACTACGCGCGCCACGGGGTCCGGGTGAACGCGATCGTGCCCGGCCCGACGGAGACCCCGCTCATGTGGGCCAACGTGCCCGCCGACGAGGTGGACGCGACGCGCGCGCAGATCGAGCGCGAGGTCCCGCTGGGCCGGCTCGCGCGGCCCGAGGAGATCGCCGAGCCCGTGCTCTGGCTGCTGTCGGACCGCTCGTCGTACACGACCGGGTCGCTCGTCGGGTGCGACGGCGGCGTCCTCGCCAAGTCGTCGATCAGCGTATGAGCGCGCCGGACGCCCCGGCACGTCGTCCCCGGGTCGGGGCGACGTGCTGGGCGATCGGCGACGGCTGGATCCCGCCGTACGGCACGGGCGAGGACCCGACTCTCGCGAGCCACGAGAGCCTGTGCCTGCTCAACGCCGGTCCCGACGACGCGCGCGTCGAGATCCGGCTCTACTTCGCCGACCGCCCGCCGGCCGGCCCGTACGTCGTGGTGGTGCCCGGCGAGCGCGTGCGCCACGTGACGCTCAACGACCTCGACGACCCCGAGCCCGTGCCCCGCGGCACCGACTACTCGGCCGTCGTCCTCGCGTCGGCGCCCGTCGTCGTCCAGCACACGCGGCTCGACTCGCGACAGGCCGCCAACGCCCTGTTCAGCACGATCGCCCACCCCGTCGACACCTTCCGAGAGGACCTCCGATGACGCAGACCTCCACCCCGACGACCCTCCGCCGGAGCACGCCGTGAACGCCGCGACGGGCCGCCTCGGCCACGGCGCCCTCACCCCGCTCGTGGTCGCGTCGACCGTCGGGGCGGCGCTGGGCGGGTTCATGTTCGGCTTCGACACGGCCGTGGTCAACGGCGCCGTCGACGCCCTCAAGGCCGAGCTCGGCGTCGGGAGCGCGCTCGTGGGCGTGATCGTCGCGAGCGCGCTCCTCGGCGCGGCGGTGGGCGCCTTCTCCGCGGGCACGATCGCGGACCGCTTCGGACGACGGCGCCTCATGATGGTCGCCGGGACCTTGTTCGTCACCACGTCGGTGCTGTGCGCCGTCGCGCACGACGGCCCGACCCTCGCGCTGTGGCGCTTCCTGGGGGGCGTGGGGGTGGGGATGGCGTCCGTCGTCGCCCCGCTGTACATCGCCGAGATCGCGCCCGCCCGGCTGCGCGGGCGGCTCGCGACGGCGCAGCAGATGTCGATCGTCCTGGGCATCTTCGCCGCGCTCGTCTCGAACGCGTTCCTCGTCCGCGCCGCGGGAGGGGCCGAGGCGGAGCTGGCCCTCGGCCTGCCCGCCTGGCGGTGGATGTTCCTCGTCGCGGTCGTGCCGTCGATGGCGTACGTGGTCGCGGCGGTCCTGCTGCCCGAGTCGCCGCGGTACCTCGTGATGCGCGGCGACCGGGACGGCGCCGCCCGCACGCTGCGGCGCCTCCACCGTGTCCCGGAGGGCGACGCGCTCCTGGGCGTCGCGACCATCGAGGGGACGCTCCACGAGGCGCGGCCGGCGTGGTCCCACCTCTTCTCCGGCCCGGGCCGCCTCAAGCCCATCGTCTGGCTGGGGATCGCGCTCGCCGCGCTCCAGGCACTCGTGGGGATCGACGTCATCTTCTACTACTCGACGTCGCTCTGGGCGCAGGTGGGCTTCGGCGAGCAGCAGGCCTTCTGGCTCTCGGCCCTCACGTCGCTCGTCAACGTCGCGGCGACGGTCGTCGCGATCTTCCTCGTCGACCGCGTGGGGCGGCGTCGCCTGCTGCTCGTGGGGTCGGTGGGCATGACGGTCGCCCTGGCCGTCATGGCGACCGGGTTCGCCCAGGCCCGACAGACCGCCGACGGCGTCGTGTTCGTCGACGCGTGGGGCGTCGTGACCCTGGTCGCGGCGAACGTCTTCGTCGTGGCCTTCGCCGTCTCCTGGGGCCCGGTGATCTGGATCCTCGTCGGGGAGATGTTCCCCAACCTGCTGCGCGCCCGCGCCGCCTCGCTCGCCGCCGCCGCGAACTGGGCGGCGGGCATCGCCGTCAACCTCACGTTCCCTTCGCTCCGGGACCTGTCGCTCCCCGGCAGCTACGCCCTCTACGCGGTGTTCGCGGCCGCGTCGTTCGTGCTCGTGCTCCGCGCGCTGCCCGAGACGGCGAACCGCCCGCTCGAGGAGATGCGGGAGGAGACCGCGCCGGGTGGACTGCAAGCACTTTAAGGATGCTAAAATGATTGCATGATCCAGAACTCCATCACCCCGGAGCAGGCCCGTCGTCAACTCGGCCACGCGGAGGAGGTCGCCGCCCAGGCCCACCGCGCGACCCGCTGGTACCCCTGGCTCAGCGTCGGGCACGCCGTGGCCACCCTCGCGTACACGATCGCGATCGACGTCCTCGACGCACCGTGGTGGCCCGCCACAACAGTGCTCGTCGTGGTTCTCGCCCTGCTGTGGTCCGCGGTCGCGCGCAACCACCAGGCGGCACCGCGGCACTGGGCGCGCGACATGGGCATCGCGCTGACCACCTGGGCGGTGCTGTACTTCGTCATGCTCGACCCGGCGCTCCAGCTCGTCGGCGCGGCGTCGCCGGCCTGGTGGGTCCTCGCCGGCGTCGTCGCCGCCTCCCCGTTCGCGGCGTGCGCGTTCGCGAGCGCACGCCGGTGAGCCACCCGCGCAAGGGCCTGGACGCGCTCATCCACTCGCCCGTGCGCTTCTCGATCCTCGCCGCCCTGGCGAACGTCGAGAGCGCGGACTTCCGCTTCCTGGCCGACCTGGTCGAGCTGAGCGACTCGTCCCTGTCCCAGGCCCTCACCGCCCTCTCCGACGCGGGCCTCGTGGAGATCCGCAAGGAGGCCGCCGGGCGCCGGACGCGCACGTGGGTCCGCATCAGCGACCGCGGGCTCGACGCGTTCCGGCAGCACGTGCGCACCCTCGAGCAGATCGCCCGAACCGGCGCGATCGAGCCGCAGCCCGACCCGACCCCGAGAGGCACCGCACCATGACGCCGACGTTCCGTCGAGCCACCGCCGCCGACGTCCCCGCCGCGGCCCGCACCCTCGCCGCCGCGTTCCACGACTACCCCTGGACCCGCTGGGCCGTCCCGCAGGACGGCTACGCCGAGCGGCTCGCCGCGCTCCAGGAGATCTACCTCGAGCACGCCCTCGCGCACGGGATCGTGGTCGTCCACGAGCCGGCGGACGCCGCCGTCGCGCTCATGCCGCCCGAGGCGCCCGCTCCCCCGGCCAACGTCCAGGAGCACATCGCCGCGCTGCACGGCCCGCGCCTGCACGCCGTGGCCGCCGCCGAACTCCCGCCGCCCCGCCCGGACGCCTGGGTGCTCGCGACGGTGGGGGTCGCGCCGTCGCGACAGGGCACCGGGCTCGGCACCGCGGTGTGCCGGGCCGCCCTCAGGGAGCTCGACCTTCACGGCGCACCGGCCGTCGCCCTCGAGACTTCGGACGCCCGCAACTTGACCTTCTACGAGCGTCTCGGGTTCGTGCGGACCGCGACTACCCAGATCGTCGACGGCCCGGTCGTCCACAGCATGCACCGCGCCAGGCGCCTCGGTGCCTGATGTTGGTCATTGATCAGCAAGGGCCGCCCGCACCAGCGGCCGATGAGCCGATCAACCCGACACCGACTGACTCCACGACCCCGACCGATCCGGAGGGTCTGTCTCAATAACGGTGGGTGGGTCTTGGCCTGACACGCCGAGCAGAGGCTCGGCGGGAAGCAGGCAGAGTGACCGAGATCATCGAGCCCGTGACGCTCAACGAGGACGAGAAGCAGTCGTTGCCGCAGCAGTTGGTGGCGTAGCGAAGGTCGCCGTGCGAAGCGACGTCACGCGCGCTCCTGTCCGACCGGTTGGGCACCACGGCCGCGCCGCGGTGTCCCGTGCGGTCCAGGCTGCGACGCACCGCCGTCTGCGTGCGCCCCGCCAGCTCCCCGATCTCGCGCAGCGACCGGCCAGCGGCGTACTGCTCCGCGACGAACCGGTCGAACCGGTCTGGAACAGGTTGTATCCGTTCTTCGCATCGCGGCGGAACTGCGGGAGAACGTCGAGCACTGGCCGAGTCGGGTACGTCAGCGGTTGCGCGAGGAGTCCGCGCGGTAGAACCGCTCGAACACCCGCACGCTGGTTCCCTGGGACGCCCGGCCCGTGGTCGCGCACCTTGGCACTTCGGGTCTCGGACCTGGCAACGTCCAATATCGATGACCGTCGGTACTGCCCGCCGTGGCGCTGGTACCGGCCGCCCGTCTGTCGGCTTGGTTCCGGTCGCTCCCTTGGGGGCGGAGTGGTTCGCTTCTCGTACCTGGTGCACGACGTCACCTGCGTGGTGGCCAGCGTCCGAGGAGGGCACTCATGGCTGAGCAGGTCGACGCTGACACGTTCGTTCGCGCCGAGACCGATCGAATGTTCGCCGACCTGCAGCGAGACGCCGGTGGGATCAACCGGTTCCTGCACAACCGCGAGCCCGCATCAGTCGACCGGCAGACGGTCGTGCGCATGAACCGCGACACGCTCTACAGCTTCGCCGTCGTCGACCTCGCGGGCGGGGCCACGCTCACCCTGCCGGACGCCGGGAGTCGTTACCTGTCCGCGATGGTGCTCGACAACGACCACCTCGTCGCGCAGGTGTTGCACACAGCCGGCGAGCACGAGCTCGACGCCGAGACCGTGGGCACCCGCCACGCCGTCCTGGCCGTGCGAACACTCGTCGACCCAGCCGACCCCGACGACCTCGCGGCCGTGGCCGCCATCCAGGACAGCGTGCGCCTCACCGCGGGGTCGGCGGAGCCGTTCGCCTCACCCGAGTACGACACGGCGAGCCTGGATACCACCCGGGACGCGTTGCTCGTGCTCGCCGCCGGCCTGCGCCGGTACGACCACATGTTCGGCACGCGTGAGCAGATCGACCCCGTGCAGCACCTCATCGGGACCGCAGCAGGCTGGGGCGGGCTACCCACGACGGAGGCGTCGTACGTCGGCGTCAACCCGCAGGTACCGCCCGGTCGATACGAGCTGACGCTGCGCGACGTCCCGGTCGACGCCTTCTGGTCCGTCTCGGTGTACAACGCCAAGGGCTACTTCGTGCCGAACCCCCAAGGCATCTACAGCGTCAACAGCGTCACTGCCGTCCCGGACACCGACGGCGCGGTCACCGTACGGTTCGCGCCGCCCGGCGACCTTGGCGACGAGCCGAACACCATCCCCGTTCCCGAGCCGTGGAACTTCCTCGTCCGCCTCTACCGCCCTCGAGCCGAAGTGCTCGACGGCTCGTGGACCGTCCCGCAGCTCCGCCCTGCCTGACCGCCCCGCAGCTCCGCCCTGCCTGACCGCCCCGCAGCATCACTTCCGTCACCGCACAGCGCGGTCCCGCACGGGGCACGCGGCCTCTCATGCCCTGGTACGTCAGGCGCGGGAGACCTCTTCGGGATCCAAGTCCGGACGTAAGCGAACGAACCACAGCGGGTGGCGCCAGGACTTCCCGGACCACGCGACGTCGGCGGAGACCTCGCCCACGAACGGCTCGACGAGGGTGAGGTCTATCGGCGCCGTCCGGGCGTTGAATCGGCCGAACGTCCCAGGCGAGATGCGCGCCGGCCAGGGATGCTCCCCCACGGGCCGGCGTAGCAGCGGCGCCAGCGCGCGACGCGCACCGTCAGCGGCGCCGTGCGGCCGACGATCCGGAGATCGCCGTCGATCGGCAGGCCGGCCACGATCTCTTGCGGCTGGGACAGGGTGCCGGTCACCGCGTCGCACACGACGTCGACGGTCGAGCGGTGCATCACCTCGAGCCACGAGCGGCGGCCGCCGCGGTACGTGGACGGCGGCCCATGCGCTCTTGCAGCGCCTCGAACGCGAGACGGCCGTCCTGCCAGACGACGAGGTCGCTGTCGAGGACGACGCCGGGGTCGAGCTGGGCTTCGAGTGCGCCGGTGATCTCGGGGAAGGTCGACGTCAGGTCGGTGCCGCGGCGGGCCCAGATGCGTGCGCCGTCGTCCTGGACGGACGTGGCCGCGCGGCCTGTTGACTGAACTCGACCCAGCAGGCGTTCGCGGGCTGCACGAAGCCGCCCGGGGATCGTCAACTCGTGAGGCCGGGGTCACCGCCGTGGTGCTTGTGGCGCAGGGTGTCGATGAGGTGCCAGGTGTCCTCGTCGTCGAAGGTGGTGACGTCGCCGACGAGGACGAGGGTGGTGACGTAGAGGGCTGTGTCGCGCAGGAACGCGGTGCTACCGCTGCCGCCTTGTCGGGCGACCAAGGTCATCGCGTCGTCGATGATGACCCGTTGTTCGGCAGTCATGGGGCCGAGCGAGTCGATGTATGCGCTGAGGTCGAACTGTTCGCCCACCTGCCCCCTCCCCCAGAGGTCGCCATCGTAGCGATGGCAGATCCTGTCCGTGCCCCGGTTGTGCTCGCCCGGTCCCGTCCACACGACGACCGCTCGCCACACCTGCAGGCAAGGTGTTACCGGTGGGTGCGGCGCGTGCCGGTGGTCTGGCTCACCGTGCTCCGAACTGTACGCAGTCGGACGAGCGTCCAGGGATGTCCCGGTGGCCGGTCGATGAGTTGTCGCAGGTCGAGAGAGGGCTCGGTGCGGTGTTGTGATACGAGGCACGGCACAACTTCACCAACCCGGTGTTCACCGGCGGGTTCATCAACTCGGTGGTCAGGCCTGGTCGAGGGCGTCGGTCGTGGTGCCGGCGTGCTGGTTAAGGGTCAGGTGGCGCAGGGCCGTCGCGGCGTCGAGGACCTGGGCCAGGTGGTGGTCGCGTGCGGCGTAGATGGCGCACCACACGAGCTGGCGGGCGAGGGCTTCCTGATTCTTGGTGAGGTGGGAGTGGTCGGCGCGGCGCATGGCGCGCACCAACGCAGCGAAAACGACGTCGCGCGGCGTGGGCGCCGGGCACAACCGGTGCACGGTCAGGGCCGTAGTGGTGCGCACGTCGACGGCGTGGTTCAGCATCCGGCAGCGGCCGACGGCGGCCGCCGCGGTCCGGGGTCGGCGTCGGTGGGCGGGGCGCAGCAGGAGCCGGGCGTGGAAGTCCAGGAGCTCGTCAGTGGTGATGTCCGGGGGCAGGACTGTATCGATGCGTTGCGTGGTCCCACCGAACAAGTGGGCATCCTCATCGAAGGGCCCGCCGAGACCCAGGGGGTGGGTGTCTCTGGCGCGGATGAGGGTGGCGTAGCCGAACAGGGTGGGGACGATGATGCGGTGGACGTCACGGTGCATGGTGACCTCGCAGGCAGAAGGTGCGCGTCGACGGTGGCTGTGGTGGCGGTCCGGCGCCCGGTCTGCTTCAGGTGCCGGGCCGCCACCACTTTGGGGAACCCGGGTCGTGATCGAGGGGCGATCACGACCCGGCTGTCGGATGAGGCCCGCCCGCTGTAGTGGCGAGGTCTCACGGTGGGTCACACGACATCAGCCGGTGAGCGGCCGGTCGCCCCCGTGCCGGGGCGACCGACCGCACCTCAGCTGAGGGTGGTGCGACGGTTGCGGGCGAGGATCAGGGCGAGCGTGCCGATCAGCATCAGCAGCGCTGCCCCGCCCGCGACCCACGCCAGAGTCGCGCCGGTCGTGGCCAGCGACCCGCCAGGCTTGCCGGGCTTCCCGGGATCAGCGGGCTTGTCCGGGGTGTCGCACGCCTGGGCGGCGTCGGCCAGCCCGTTGTGACCGATCCCCGCGGTGTTGGCGAACCCGCCGCTTCCGTCGGCGCCGGGCTCGGGGCAGGTGAACGTGGTGTCGTCCACCTGCTCCGTGTCGAGGGTCGCGACGACCTTCACCCGGTAGGTGTGGGTCGCGCCGGCGGCGAGGCTCACGCCCGTCGCCACGACGTTGGCCGGGTCACCCTCCGCACCCTGGCCCGTCCAGGAGCTCGACGGCGTGACGCCATCGGGCGCGGAGGTGACCGTCGCGGTCCGGACCTCGATGCCGGCGCCGTAGCGCAGGCGGTCGGTGAGGTCGTAGACCCCGGCGGCGGCGCCGTCGTTCGTGGCGGTGATCGTGTAGGTCACCGTCCACGACCCGTCGGTACCCTTGACGGGCTTGCCGTCCATCGTCTTGGTGATGTCGATGGAGGGCACGGGGGCGCAGTCGGTGTCGGTCTGCGTCCCACCCGTCTCGTCGGTGAGCGTCGCCGCGTTGTTCAGCCCCTGCTCGGTGAGGTTCCCACCAGGAGCCGTGGTGCACGCGGGCGAGCCCGTGCCGTCGGCCTCCACGTCCGTGAAGTGCAGCGGCACGGTCGCGATCACGGTGACGCGGTAGACGTGCGGGGCGTACCCCTCGTCGTCCAGGCCACCGATCACGACGTCGGTCGCGATCCGCTGGTCGGTGTCACCGTCGAACCCGTCGTTCAGCGTGACGCCGTCCGGACCGGTCACGGCGACCGAGTCGACGGTGATGACCGGGGCGAAGAGCAGCTCGTCGTCCAGGTCGTAGGTCGTGGCCTCCTGACCGACGTTGCCGACGGTGAGGTCGTAGACGACCTCCCACGTCCCGTCGCCGGCCGGTCGCGCGGAGACCAGCGCCTTGTCGAGGGTGGGCTTGCCCGGACGCACGCACTCGTCGTCGCTACCCTCGTTCCCGTTCCAGTCCACCGCCGCGACGTTGTTCAGGCCGCCCGGCACGGTGCCGTCGTCCGTGGTGCACACGTCGGTGTCCGGGATCTCGACGTCTGTCAGGTCCGCGGCGTACCGCACGGTGACGGTGTAGGTGTGCACGACCGGGGCGGTGGTGGCACCGGCGATGGGCTGGCCCGTGACGATCCGGGTGTCGTCGAGGCCGTCGAACTCCTCGTTGACGCCGACCGGGGCGGGCGCGTCGGTGACGACGTCCTGGACGCCCACGACCGTCACGCCCTCGCCCGGGGCGAGCGCGTCGTCGAGGTCGTACCTGCCAGCTCCGGGGCCCCGGTTGGTCACCGTGACCTCGTAGACCACGTCGTACACGCCGTCCTCGCCCTCGACCGGCGTCACCGCACCCGAGAGGGACTTGGTGATGTCGATGAGCGGCAGGGTCGCGCACGCGTCGTCGTCCTGCGTCTCGCCGTTGTGCGTGAGCGTGCCGGCGTTCGCCAGGCCGCCGGTGTCCCCGGTGCCGGGCTCGGGGCACGCGAGCGTGTCCGGGGTGACGGTCGCGGTGTCGAGCGAGACGACGACCTGCACCTGGTAGGTGTGCGTGGCACCGGCCTCGAGCGTGACGCCCGCGGCGACCACGTTCTCTTCCGAGCCCGTCCCGCCCCGGCCGGTCCAGCCCGCGTTGGGCTCCACACCCTCCGGCGCGGTGGAGACCGTCGCGGATTCGACGACGATCCCCTCGCCGTAGAGCAGCTGGTCCACCAGGTCGTAGTCACCCGCGGCCTGGCCGGCGTTGCTCGCGACGAGGTCGTAGGTGATGGTCCACGTCCCGTCACCGTTGCCCGTCGGACCCGCCGAGATCGACTTCGCGAAGTCGATCAGCGGCAGCGACGCGCACACCTCGTCCTCGACGAGGATCCCGTTGTGGTCCAGGCCCGTGGAGTTCGCCAGGCCGCCGTTCTCACCCGAGCCGGGCGGCGGGCACTGCAGCACCACCGGGTCGATCGTCGCCTCGTCCAGCTGGACCGTGACCTCGACCTGGTAGGTGTGCGACGCGCCCGCGGCGAGCTCGACACCGGACGCCACGAGGTTCTCCGGCGAGGAGTTCTCCGCGCCCAGACCGGTCCACTCCGCGTTCGTCTCGACCCCGTCGGGGGCCGTGGTGACCGCGGCGTCGAGGATCTCGATGCCCTGCCCGTAGTGCAGACGGTCGAAGACGTCGTACTCGCCCGACGCGCCACCGACGTTCTCGGCGACGATGTCGTAGACGATCGTCCAGGTCCCGTCACCGTTCGGTGTCGGGCCTGAGGAGATGGTCTTGTCGACCGTGATAGCCGAGATCGTCACGCACGCCTCGTCCGAGCCGGGGATCCCGTTGTGGTCGATCCCGGCGGAGTTCGACAGGCCACCGTCCTCCCCGGTCCCGGGAGCCGCGCAGTCCGAGACCGCCGGAGCGCCCTCGCTGCCCTCGGCCAACGAGATGACCACCTGCACCTGGTACGTGTGGGACTCGCCCGCCGGCAGGTTCACGTCCGTGGCAATGACGTTCTCGGGAGCGCCCTCGGCGCCGAGCCCGGTCCACGTCGTGGACGGGGTCACGCCCTCCGGCGCCGAGACGACCGCACCGGAGACGACCGTGATGTCGCCGTCGGCCGTCATCCGGTCCGTGACGTCGTAGGTGCCGTCCGCCTGACCGGAGTTCGTCGCGACGACGTCGTACGTCACCGTCCACGTCCCGTCACCGTTCGGCGTCGGGCCCTCGGAGACCGTCTTGGTCACGTCGATGAGCGGCAAGGTCGCGCACACGTCGTCGCCCTGCGTCTCGCCGTTGTGCGTCAGCTCGGTCGAGTTCGCCAGACCGCCGCTCTCGCCGGATCCAGGCTCCGGGCATGCGAGCGTGTCCGGGGTGACGCTCGCGGCGTCGAGCGAGACGACGACCTGCACCTGGTAGGTGTGGGTGCCGCCCGCCTCGAGCGTCACGCCCGTGGCGACCACGTTCTCTTCCGCACCCGACTCGCCCCGACCCGTCCAGCCAGCGTTGGGCTCCACACCCTCCGGTGCCGTGGCGACCGCCGCCGACTCGACGACGATGCCCTCGCCGTACAGGAGTTCGTCGACCAGGTCGTAGTCGCCCGCGGCCTGGCCCGTGTTAGTCGCGACCAGGTCGTACGTGATCGTCCAGGTCCCGTCGCCGTTGCCGGTCGGGCCGTCCGAGATCGACTTGGCGATCCCGATCAGTGGCAGCGAAGCGCACACGTCGTCCTCGGCCACGATCCCGTTGCTGGTCAGGCTGGTGGAGTTTGCCAGGCCGCCGTTCTCACCCGAGCCCGGGGGCGGGCACTGCAGGTTCGCCGGGTCGATCGTGGCCTCGTCCAGCTGGACCGTGACCTCGACCTGGTAGGTGTGCGACCCGCCCGCAGCCAGCTCGACGCCCGAGGCCACGACGTTCTCCGCCGTTCCCTCGTCCCCGAGACCGGTCCAGCTCGCGTTGGTCTCCACGTCGGCGGGCGACGTGACGACCGCGGTGTCGAGGATCTCGATGCCCTCGGCGTAGTGCAGACGGTCGCTCAGGTCGTAGTCCGCGGCCGCGGCGCCGACGTTCTCGGCGACGAGGTCGTAGACGATCGTCCAGGTGCCGTCACCGTTCGGGGTCGGACCCGCGGAGATCGACTTGTCGACGGTCACCACACCCACCGTGACGCACGCCTCGGCGGAGTCGGTCAGGTCATTGTGCTCGACCCCGGCCGCGTTCGACAGCCCGCCCGGGCCCCCCTCACCGACCGCGGCGCAGTCGGTGATGACGGGCGCGCCCTCGGTCCCGGGGACGAGCCCCAGGACGACGTCCACCTGGTAGGTGTGCGTCCCGCCCGCAGGCAGGACGACGCCGGAGGCGATGACGTTCTCCGGTGCGCCCTCGGCGCCCAGGCCCGTCCACGACCCGTTCGGGGTCACGCCGTCCGGGGCGGTGACGACGGAGCCCGAGCGGACCTCGAGGTCACCGTCGGCCGTCATCCGGTCCGTCACCTCGTAGGTGCCGTCCGCGGCGCCGGAGTTCGTCGCGACGACGTCGTACGTCACCGTCCACGTCCCGTCACCGTTCGGCGTCGGGCCCGCGGAGACCGTCTTGGTGATGTCGATCGACGGGATCGGCTCGCACGCCTGGTCCTCCTCGATCTCGCCCTCGGGGCCGGTCAGCTGCGAGGTGTTGTTGAACCCCTGGTTCGCGTCCGACCCCGCGGCCGGGCAAGCCGTCGGGGCGTCCGCGCCCGGACCGGCACCGTCGAGCTGCAGCGGCACATCAGCCAGGACGGTGACGCGGTAGACGTGCGGGGCGTAGCCCTCGTCGTCGTTCCCGGCCAGCGGCACGTCGGACGCGATCGTCAGGTTCTCCTGGCCGTCCCACGCCGGGTCGGCGAGGACGACGCCGTCGGGCGCCTGCGTCACCGTCGCGGAGACGATCGTCGCCTGGTCGGTGAAGTGGAGCGCGTCCGTCAGGGAGTATGTCGTCGAGGGGGTCTGCGTGTTCGACACGACGACCTCGTACACGACCTCCCACTGACCGTCGCCGACCGGGGTGGCGGAGACGATTTCCTTGGTGTGCGTCGGCGTGCCGACCACCGTGAACCCAGCGGGGTCGCAGTTGATCGTGGGCTCGACGCCCGAGTCCGCAGGCACGTCCGCGTCCGCGCACGCCGTGTTCACGACCGAGTCCGCGACGGGCTCGGTGAGCACGATCTCGAACTCGTGGCTCTCGGTCGCTCCCGGGGCGAGGGACTCGATCGTGAACGACCCGAGCTCGGGCTGCAGGTCGTCGGAGACCGCGACGTTCGTCAGCGTCCCCTGGCCCGTGTTCTCCACGACGATCCGGTACCGGACCGTGTCTCCGACACGGAACTGCGGGTAGTCGAGCGGGTCGTTCGCGTCGCGCCACTCGCCGTCCGCGTCCTGCACGTACTTCTTCAGCGACGCCGAGTAGTAGTTCGCAATCGACGTCGAGGCCGACGTCCGCATGACCAGGCGCGTGTTCTCCGCGCGACCCTGGGAACGGTTGACGAGCACGTCGCCGCCGACCATGCCGTCGGTGACCACGGGCACGTCGATGGTGAACTCGCCGCGCGACGGGAGCGTGCCGGTGATGACGCGCACCGCGGTGGCGTCGGCGGTGTACGTGGTGCTCCACCCCACGGTGTTGCCCGCGACGTCGCCCGCCGCGCCGTTCGTGGCGTCGGCCGGGTCGTCGGTGAGCGTCGCCGGGTCCGCGGTCGTGTAGTAGACGGTCCCCCCGATCGACGACGTCACCGGTCCGTCGAGCTGGTACGAGCCCGAGAACGCGGTCCCGCGGCCGTCGCCCACGTACGGGAGGATGTCGATCACGTCGACGAACTCCTGCGCCAGCGGGTCCTCCGAGCGCACCAGCACCGTCCACGAGCCGGCGCCGGCGCCGTCGCCGGCGAGGTTGGGGATGAACGCCTGGTCGGCGGTCTTGATGATCTTCGTCAGGCCCGACTCGTTGACCACGACCGTCGCGGTCGCCGCGTCGGACTGCACGCCCTCCGCTGACGCGGTGACGGTGTTGACCAGCCGCTCGCCGCCAGCGACGTCGTCGGCGTACTCCACGTCGTAGGACAGCGACTGCGGAGCGTTCGTGGGCACCCCGTCCAGGGTCCACGTCAGGACCTGCTGACCGGAGCCGTTCGTCGCGACCACCGGCTCCGGCGAAGCAGACCCGGCGACGTAGGACGCACCGAGCGGCAGCGTGTCCACGAGCTGGTACCCGTCCACCGTCGGGGCCACCGCCCCGGTCCCGTTCGCCGAGTAGCTCAGCGTGTACGTCGCCCGCCCACCCGGGTCGACCGACGTCGGCAGCACCGACTTCGACACGTCCGGCGTCACACCGATAACCCGCACGACGTCACGACCGGCCTGCGCGAACGGGTAACGCGCGTCCGGGGTCAGGGTCGCGGACAGCCCGGCATCGGCCGGTGACATCGACCGGGCCGGGTTCACCCAGGCGTTCGTGGCGGACGACGGGTTGATGTACGACCCCCACGTCCACACGTCCTGACCGACCTGGGCACCGGGAAGGAGCCGCTGCGTCGCCTGCAGGGCGATCTCGCGCTGCCAGCGGGCCGCCGTCATCGTGTACGTGGCCCGCACCGCCTTGACCGTCGACAGGTCGGCTGGAGCCGTCGTCGTCCACCCCGTCGTCCCGTCACACGTGAACGCGTTCGGGTCGTAGGAGCCGCTCGCCGGATTCACCAGCGCTGAAGTGCCGGTGTAGTACGCCACGGGCAGACCGGCGGGCTCACCCGTCAGGGCGTTGTCGAACCGGGTAAGCGCACCCGTGAACTCCACGTACCGAGTGTCCAGCACCAGGCACTGACCGCCCTGGGTGGAGGCCTGGTTCTGGACGTTCGGGTAGATCACCCGCACCACCGAGCCGAGCTCCGACTCGGGGGCGACCCGGTAGGTGTCGGACCACACCGTCGCGCTCGAACCCGTGTACGGGGGTTGCCACGCGTGCGACCAGACCCCCGTCACCCAGTTCTTCGCCGAGGTGTTGTTCGCGGGGTCGTCACCGACGGTCTGCCCGTCCACCGCGGTATAGGTCGGCGCGCTCGAGGTCACCGAGACCTGGCCCGAGCCCGCCGTGGTGACCAGCCGCAGCTGGATCTGTCCCGAGGCGACCGCGACGCGGTCAGTCGGCAGCGGGTTCCCGGCCGAGTCGGTCGTCGGCACCTGCGCGTGGCTGTAGTCGATCCCGGACAGCGTCAGCGTGTACGACGTCGAGCTGTTGCGCGTCAGCGTGCACGACCCCACGAAGGGAGCCACCCGGCTCGCATCGTGCGTGCCGCCCGACCACGGGTGCCCGCTCGCGGTGCCGCTCTGGAACGCCGTGCACAGGTTCGGGCCGAGCTGCGTGGTCGCGCCCAGGCTGTTGGCCACTGTCAGGTTGTAGGTGACGGTGTCCGGTCCGGCGGGGCTGTTCGCGCCGTGGAACAGGGTCCAGTTGAACGTGAAGTCGCGAGAGGTGTCGTTCCGCGTGCTCCCGGACACGCTCTCCACCCAGTGGATGTCCTGCACGAACCCGTTCTGTACGGGCAGCTCGGGCAGCGTCGTCTGCTGGTTCGCGATCGTCGCGCCCGCGCTCACGGTCTCCCCGGACACAGCCGTCACGCGCATCGCGGTCGTCAGTGAGAACGCGGTGCCCTCGTCCTGGGTCCCGACGTTGCACACCAGCGTCGTGCCGTCCTCGGAGATGCTCGACACCGGGTCCACGCCGTCGGTGAGGCACGCCGGCGGGATCGCGTCGAACACCGCGCCCTGGCCCGTCACCGTCACCGTCACGTTCTCCACCGGCTCGTTGCCGGGGGCCGCCGCGTCGTCGTTGAGGTTGAACCACCACGTCGCGGACACCGCGTCACCGGTCTCGAGCGAGGCCGGCGTACTCTGGGCCCAGGACCCCTCGAGCTCGTAGACCGTCGCCGCCACAGCCGGAAGCGCCGTGGAAGCCGCGACACCGGTGCCGGCGGTCACGAGCGCGACGGCACCGGCAACGGCGCGCTTCCACGTGCTCGTTCGGTGTCGCGGCCTGGCGTGGCGCGCCGTCATCGTCCCGGCACGAGACCCGCGCCAACGGACGCCGCTAGCGCCTGTCGCACCCCGTGAGTGTGGTCGCATGAGTTCCCCATCAGTTCCGTGGCGCACGCCCCTCGCGCGCTCGTCAACACCCCATGTGACCCAGGTGGCAGCAATCGGTGACGGGAAAGTGATGGAACTTCATCAACAACTTCATCAATCCGGGAGTCTTTTCACCCGTATGGCTGGGCATTCACCCTCGAGCCTGTGCGCGCTCACACGCGTCGCTGGGCGAAGATCGATCAGGTGAACCCACCGCCCGACGAGACGTCGTCACTGAGCGATGAGGCGATCCGCGAGACGATCGCCACCGGCACGCTCGACGACATCGAGGACCTGTCCGACCTGCTCTGGTACGACCTGCCCGGACGCTTCGCACGCCCGATCATGAGAAGGGTCCGCGGCCTGGACGCCACGGAGTTCGAGAACAGACCGCGCCTGCTGTACGCGGCGTTGCTCGCCCACCACCGCGCCGAGATCGGTGAGCGGGACAGCGAACTGAGGAAGATCCTGAACATGTTCGCCGCCCAGGGCCGCTCCTACGCCACCCGACTGACGTCCTTCACCCGCCCGAGCGACCTCATCACCGCCGGCACGATCGCCGTCGTCTCGGCACGCCTGCGCGGGGCATACGAGGAGTCCGAACGTCTGGGCACGTGGGTCGACAAACAGCTCGTGCTTACAGGAAGCGGACACACCCTGCCCTGGACCCCCGCTCACGTCGCGACCAAACCCGGCTGGCTGTCAGCCGAGCGCGGAACCACCGCGATGCTCGCCGGGCGGCTCGACCACGCCGCGAAGCTCTACACCCGGGCTCATCTCGAGGCAGGACCACCCCCACACGCGCACAACGCCGGCGCGAACGCGTTGGCCAACCTCGCTCTCGTCGCCGCCTACCGCGGGCACCTCGACCTGGCCCGCACCTGGCTCACTGCACTCGACGACAGCGCCGCTGGACCGCAGTGGATCGAACACCTCACGACCGTCGGGGCTAAGATCGCCCGTGCACTGGTCGCGATCGAGGAAGCCGACCCCGACGAGGCTCGGTATCACCTGGACGCCATCGGACCGCCAACACAGAGCCTGGAACTGTGGCCGTTCATCGCCTACGCCCACTCCAGTCACGCGGCGCTGTTCGACGACCCGCACGCCGCCCTCACCCATCTCGACAAGGCCCGCACACGCCACGGCGCGCTCGAACCCGACCCCACAACCCTGGCCGGCCAGCTCGTGCTGCGCTCCGAGGCCAAGCTCCTGCTCAAGGCGGCCGAGGGCAACCGGCTGCTACAGCTCGTCGATACCTACCCCGACGTCGCGTCCCTGCGCCAGCACGCCGCCTGGGCGCACCTGCTCGCCGGCCACCCGCACGAGGCCATCCGCGCCACCGCCCAAGCCCTGCACCAGCTCCACATCCCCGTGCCGGACATGATGGGCATGCACCTGGTCATGGCTGTGGCCCACCTGCGCACCGGCAACAAGCACCACGCCGCCACCGCATTCCGCAAGGCCGTGAGGCTGCGCACCAGCGACAACCATGTCAAACCGTTCCTGGCCGCCGAGCCGGACGACCTCAACCACCTCGCTCAGCTCGCCGACGTCCCCAACCCTCTGCTCAACCGGCGACTGCAACGCGTGAACATCCCCCGAGGAGTCGAGGTCGTGCGCCTGTCGCCAAGAGAGAGGGCAGTCCTCACTGCCTTGGCCGCCGGCAACACCGCGGAGCAAGCTGCCACACACTTCGGTGTCTCACCCGCCACCGTGCGCACCCAGATCCGCAGCATCTACCGCAAGCTCGGCGTCTCACGCCGTGCCGCCGCCCTCGCCCGCGCCCAACAACTCGGCCTCCTCAACGACACCACCGACTGACACCGGCTTGGACCCACCCTCACCCACTCAGCGGACGACGACTTGGCACCGCGAGGGGCGCCGCGACCGGGACGCCGTTCAAGGGGCAGAACCCCGCCCGGAAGCCGCCGCCAGCCGCCCTCGAGCGCGCCCGGTGCGGGGATCTGCTCGACCGCGCGCGCGAGGGCGACGTCGTACGGCATCGCCCTCGCGCCGGCCATGGTTCAGCCTGGCACGTTGCGCGGGTCGTGCCCGTGGGAGTCCTTCTGCACGATCGTCCCGTCGAGGTTCTTGATCACGAGCTCGGCGCTCTCGCGTTCGGCGGCCGCGCGCCCGGCGGCCACCGCGTCGTCCTTCTTCGCGTGGTTGGACAGCGGCTCACGCTCGCCCTGGCGTCGCACGTGCCACTGCTCGTCCTGGTGGTAGACCTCGATCGTCACGGCCACGGGTGCTCCTTCCGTCGGGTGGATGCGACCACCGTGGAACGACCCCACGGTGCACGCACGCCGCGACGGCGCAGCTCGTGCCCGCGCTCACCGGCTCTCGCGGCACGTGCGGCAACGCCGCCGCCCGTCCGACGGGTAGACGATCGTATTCTGCGGCGTGTACTCGTGCCCGTGCGGGCAGTGCGTCTTGGCCCGCTGGTGCGCGCCGCCACCGAGGCCGTCCGTGCTCCCGGTCCGGTACCACCGGTCGTAGTGCATCTTGCACAGACCCCTTCCGTGGGCGGGCCGGTCGCACCCGTCGACCGAGCACGGCCCCGGTTGGTGCTCACGGATCGGCGCCGTCGCGGTGAACCGCTCGCGCACGCGCGCGGCCATGTCCTCGTCGAGCAGCCACCGCCGGTCGACCGGGCGCGGGAGCGTCGCGCGCAGCCACGCGTACACCGCCGCCCGGGAGACCCCGACCTCGGCCGCGAGCTCGGTCGGCGTCCACAACGACTTCACGACGACGTCCCGACCGGCTGGGCTCCTCGCCCGCGGCGCGGCGTGCCCGTGCGGGCCAGGCTCCGCCGCACCGCCGTCTGCGTGCGCCCCGTCAGCTCCCCGACCTCGCGCAGCGATCGGCCGGCCATGTACTGCTCGGCCACGAACCGGTCGAACCTGTCCCGCTGGAACAGGTTGTACCCATTTTTCACGTCGCCGCGGAACTGCGGCAGCACCTCGAGCACGGGGCGCGATGGATACGGCACGACGCGAGGCTAGCTCGGGGAGTTCTGTTCCGGCTTGCGGCCCGTCGATGATCCGAGCGCGACGAGCACGGGCGAGGTGACGACGAGCGCCTGCGAGGGCTCTCCGGTAATGAGCAGCGCGGCCACGGCGACCGCGCCGACGATAAGAGCGGAAATCCAGGTGGGCGCGGGGGCCCGGTGTACCGTCATGTCTAGCGTCCCTTCAACTCTTGCCGAGTGACGGGTCCGGAGCGGCCTCCTGTTGGTAGCAGGGGGTCGCTCGTTTTTTGCGACCCTCGGTGCTCCGAACCTCTGGTGCAATTCTGCGCACCGCGTCGGACAACCCGGGATACTCGAAGGGCATAACACCAGGTAGTGCGCCTGTAGGCGTAACAACACGGGTGTAGCGCAGGAGGTTCCCGCGGCCTCGAACGGTTTGAAGTACGACAGCACTCACCTCACCGTGTGCGCAGACTCCACCAGGCACTCGATCCAGCAGAACGGCCCGTAGTCGGCACCAGAGCGGCGGAGGATGACTCCGGGCAGCGGCTCGTCGTCGGGGTCGGGGTCGCTCAGCTCTTCGCTGATCAGCTCCCCGCATCGAACGCACGGTGTGGCCCTCTCGTACATGACGATCACCACGGGGAACGAGCGGTCGGACGTTGGCAGTTCTTCGAGAGCGTCGAGCATGTCGGGGTCCTCGGAGACTTCGGCGTACTCATCGGCACCCATGCGCCACAACTCAGGCGGGAGTGCCGCTGCGCGGCGACGATAGGCGGCCTGCTTGTGCCTCGCCGAGCAGTAGAGCGCATCCCTCCGCTTCAAGCCGCTGATCCGGGCGCCGCAGAACAGACAGACGCGCTTCACCGGGTCTCGCCGACCTCGGCCGCATCCAGGGCGCCGAGGTGCCGATACAGCGTGTCTCGGGAGACACCGAGTGCGCGGGCGACCGCAGCACGGGACTGCCCGCCGGCTAGCGCGACGCGCGCGGCCGCGACGCGGTCGGGGGTCATGACGCTCGGGCGGCCGCCAACACGTCCTCGAGCGCGCGCGGCCGCGAGACCGTCCAGCGTTCGCTCTCGCGCGAGGTCCGCTTCCATCTGGGCGACGGCGGCGAGCACGTGCACCATGAGCCGCCCGGTCGCGCTCGAGGTGTCGATCGTCTCCGTCAGCGACCGGAGCGTGACACCGCGCTCGTCGAGGTCGCGCACCAGGCGCGCGACGTGCGCGGCCGATCGGCCGAGCCGGTCGAGCTTCGTCACGACGAGCGTGTCCCCCTCCCGCAGCCCGGCGAGGAGCCGGCCGAGCTCGGGACGGTCCTCGCGGGTGCCCGATGCCTTCTCCACGACGACGTCGCGTCCGTCGACGCCGCCGGCGCCGGTGAGCGCGTCGACCTGGGCGTCGAGGTTCTGCGCGGTCGTGGAGACCCGGGCGTACCCGTAGGTGTGTGCCATGCCGGTGACGGTAGCGAAAACCCCAGGGTCGCGTTCTGCGACACCAGGGGTTTTCGGACACTAGTTCTGCGACATGTTCGCTCGGCGTGTCGCGCCGGCCGCCGCGGTGTACGACAAACGGTCGGTTCTGCCTCGTCGAACAACTCGCACCCATCAGTCATGCTCTGGTAACTCCGAGGTATCGGGAGCGTGTTTTGACTCGGATCCGGCATCGTGCGAACTCAGATGGCGTGGGGTGGAACCGGATGGCCGGTGCTGCGTGTTGGGGGGTATGAGGTGTGGCGTGATGGGCGGCGTTGAGGTGGACGTCGAGGGGAATGGCTGCCAGAGAGTGCCGTCGTCGAGGTGGCGGGGCGCTCGTGCTCGCCAGCGTCGCGCTCGACACGGTCGGCAACGTCTCCACCGAGCAGTGACGTGGGAGCATGCGGCCTGGTCGCTGAGACGAGGAACGTGGCCGGTCTGCTATCCAGCGGCTCGCTCCGTCGCCTTCGGTACGGGGCGGCGGAGCATTGACGACACTCACTCTGCCAGGCAGAGTACGACCGTGACCACCGCTTCGGAGTACGTTGCAACGATTCAGGCGCAGCAACGAGCGGTCCGGCACGCGACGTCGTTGCCCTTGGCTGTCAACGCACTCGCCATGCTGTTCCTGACGTACGCCGAGGCGACCATGCAGCGACACCTACCAGTCACAGTGCTGGTGCCTGCGCTCACGTACGCGCTGCTCCTCCTTGCCATGCTGATCAGACGTCGCGTGAGCGGCGTCGGGGTAGGCAACGACCGATACGGCCTTCTCGCGCTCGCTCTCCTGGCCCTGCTATTCGTGCCGTTCGGGTTGGTTGGCCTGTTCCTTATAGGGCCGGCGTTCTTCCTCGGCCTCGGGCTCGTCGTCCTCGGGTGTCGCGGGAGCGATCCACGGCTCTGGGGACCTGGGCTGTTCCTCATGGCGCTCAGTCCGCTCGTCTCGCTTGGCACTCTCAGCAATCACGCGGCGTTCCTGGGCGGCGGGGTCGGGTGTATGGCGATTGCCACTATCGGACTCATCACTCTCGCGACCGCCACGTTCGTGCGCGAACGCCGAGTTTCTGGAGCAACCACGGCATGAGCAACGCGAGCAACGGTCCTGAGCAGCATCCGCTCTCGCAGCTCGACGAGACGGTCCATCAGCGTGCACGGTTGGGAATCCTGGCGATCCTCTCCGAGACGCGAGACGCCGACTTCACACACCTCAAGCGCGCGCTCCATCTCACCGACGGCAACCTCGGACGACACCTCGAAGTGCTGGTCACGAGCGGCTACGTCACCCTGCGTAAGGGAAGTGACGGTCGACGCTCCCGGACCTGGGTGCGCATCACGTCAGAAGGACGTCAAGCGCTTCTCGTCGAGGTAGAGCTCTTGCGGGGGCTGCTCGCCAGCGCGCCGCCTCTCACATCACCAACCGACGACACCGACGCGTGACCCGTCCGTGACAGGGTTCACCGTCTGACAACCTGGGTTAGTCGGACGTCGCAGAACCTTCTTTTGCGACGCCTGACAAACGGTCGGTTGTGCGGTGTCCGACAACCTTGTGGGGAGTCGGCAATTCGTTGCGCCGTCGTTCACGCGTGACGCAGGTCGAACGCGGCGCCGGCAACCACGAGTCCCGTCGCGGAGGAGGACGTGCTCGGGCCTGGAACGTTGCGTTGAGCACGCCTAGGGCGCGTCCATCCACGTGCGGCTACGCGCCCCACCGGGTATCAGGCAGCCTCCCTCCGGGGGTCGAGCGAGAGCTGTCACTCCGTGAGCGTGTCACGCCGCGTTGCGCAACCGCCCGTTCCCCGGTCCCGCGCCCGGGCCTGGCAGGCGCCGCACCTGTGCGGCGTCCGGCAGCTTCGCCCACCAGTGGTCGTAGCGTCGGTACGGGTGCGCGTTCCGGCCGGCGAGCATCGCCAGCAGGGACGCAGCCTCGTCGCCGAGCGCCGCCCACACGTCGTCGGGCAGGGGGGTGAAGGCGTGCGCCTCGACGCACGGCGCCCCGTCGGCGTCGTCGACCGTGCGCCACACGCCCGCCACGTACCCGTCGACGAGCAGCGTCGGCAAGATGTCGCCGTTGAGGCGGGTCACGACCTGGCGGTACTCGGCGGGGATGAGGCGACTGCGGTCCAGGTAGGCGAGCAGAGCGTTGTCCCACATGCCCAGTAGCCGCGGCGGCGCCGGGGTCTCCGCCGGCGGGCGGAGCCCGCCCGGCACGTCGAGGAGCGGGGTTCCGTCAGGTCCCTCGAGCACCTCGAGCTCGTCGCCGAGGGCCGCGACCGCGGCGCGCACGCGGACCCGCTGCACGGTGAGGAAGTGCGCGATGTCGAGCACGGACGCTGGGCCGAACCCTTCCAGGTAGCGCCGCACCAAGGGGACGAGGGCTGCGTCAGGGTCGCCGTCCAGCTCCGCCGGCACGGAGTCCTCCGCGCCCGGCGAGGCCGCCGACTCGAAACCGGGCGCCGGCAGCCACGCCACCTTGGTCTCGAACGACCACGGGGCGTCGGTGGGCGCGTGCACGAACGGTCCGTAGTGCCGCAGCGCCCACCAGGCGCGCTTGCCGCCGTCGGGGTGGAGCGCGTCGATCCACCCCACCAGATCGTCGCCCGAGCGGGGCCGGTCGAGCAGCTCGAGCAGCCGGGGCCGCAGCGCGTCCGCGTCCGCGGTGGTGAGGCCGGTGTCGGTGAACCGGCGGTCCCCCAGGCGGGCGCCGCGCAGGGTGGGCTGCATGGCCGTGCGGAACCCGGGGTGGTCCGTGGCGTCCACGGTGTGCAGCGTGATGCGCAGCAGCGTGCCCCGCACCAGCGCCCGGCCCGCGTACGCGGCGTCGAGGTCGGCGGGATCGAAGTCCGCCACCCGGTTCCACAGCGCCAGGTAGGGCGACGCGGGGTGCTGGGCCTGCAGCGCGACGAGGCGGCGCACCGCCGTCGCGGTCTCGTCGGGCCCCGGGAACGGCTTCCGGCGCAGCAGCAGCTGTCTGGCGAGGGTGGCCCGGTTGAGCTCACGCGGCGCGATCGGCATGCACACAGGATCGTCGCCCGGGGCCCCGCTCCGCCACCCCTCGTCGCGTGCCGGTGGGCGCGGGAGGCCATAGGCCTGCCTCGTTCGCCGTCCGATTTGCCTGCGAGACAGCCAGCACGGCTGAGCGTCCAGCAGCGTGGCGCTCGCCCACCCCGAGTTTCAATTGGCAGGCTCTACGGCGACTCATCGGCAGGTTCTACGGCGACGTGCGCAGAACCGGAGGTCTATCAGGCGTCGCAGAACCCCCTTGTGCGACGCCTGAGAATCGGTCGGTTCTGAGAGGGCGCATGCCGCTGTCGAGAGTCGACAACGGCAACTGACGAGCCGCCATGACGCGAAGCCTCTCGAACGTCGTCGCGCCGCTTAGTGTCCAGCCAGCTTGGCCACGACGGGCGCGATCGTGTCGGCAAAGTCGGCGCCGATGACGAAGTAGGAGAAGCCGATCTCCGAGCGGCGTCGTTGGATCTCTTCGGCGGCAGCGACGGGATCGCTCGGAAGGATGACGAGCGAGTCGGCCGCGCGAAGCCTCGCGGTGTCGAGATCGGGCGCCGCCATGAACGGAGCGACACGATCACCGACAGCGGCGACGTGCTGGCCGAGCTCGATGTCGCGGCCGCCTGGAAAGTCGCGCACCCGGCCCGTCGTCTCGACTCGATCATCGTCCGTGGAGAGGACGAACGTGACCGCGTCAGCGACTTCGAGCGCCAGCGCCTGCGACTTCGGGCCGCTCACCGCCATGACGACCGGCGTGTGCAGATCGGGGCCGTCGAACCTCCGCAGGGCGGTTACGGTCTCGCGCATCCTGGCTCGACGCTCAGCCGGGGAGACGACGGGCAGCCCCAGCTCGACCTCGATCCCGGGTCGGCCAGCGCCGATCCCCATCTCGAAGCGGCCTTCCGTGAGTACCGAGAGCGAGTGGGCCTCCCATGCCGTGCTCCACGGTTCGCGCAGAGCAGCGGCATAGACCCACGAGCCGACCCGCAGGTCAGTGAGCGCAGCCGCGGTTGCCAGCGTGGGGCCGATTGCTGGTTGCCATGTGGGGACGTCGGGCATCAGCAACGTCGAGTAACCGCTGTCGGCTATGCGGCGCACGCGTTCTCGCCACGCCGACAGGTCGGGACCGACCGGGGCAACGACCCCGAACCGGAATGGTCTGGGTGCTCGCGTCGCCTGGGAGCTCATCGTGGTTCTCCTTGCGTCTGGGACCTGCCTCACTCGACGACGATCTCTACCGGGATGTTCCCCCGGGTGGCCAAGGAGTACGGGCAGGAACGATGCGTTGCCTCCAGCAACTTCTCGCCGGTCTCGCCGGCCAGATGATCGGGGAGCTCGGCCCGGAGCACAGCGGCGAGCGTGAAGCCCGGCCCGGTCGGCACGAGGCTGACCTCGGCGGTGACCGCAACGTCCGTGGCGTCCAGGCCTTGGCTCTGGGCGACGAGACCCATCGTGGTGGAGAAGCAGGCCGCCCAGCCCGCGGCGAAGAGCTGCTCAGGGTTGACGCCGTCGCCTGTCCCGCCCATCTCTTTGGGCAGCGCGAGCAGGACGTCCAGCCGTCCGTCGGAGGTGACAGCGCGGGCGTCGCGTCCAGATGACGTGGCGACGCCGGTGTATGTCGGGTTCATGCTCGTGCCCTTCGGACCGGTGGACGTGCGAACGCTGTCAACGATCACCGACATCCGGAACAGCCTCCATTACCTCCGTGGTGCAGCAAGCCGCGTTACCTGACTGGTCATGGTCTCTCGCCTGCCATCGCCCTAGCCTGGCGTGACCACCACAACCCAGAATGCGACCGATATGACCGCAGAACCTCTCGTAGAGCCACGGACCGTCGGCGAGCTGCTCCGCTTCTGGCGTGTGCACAGGCGGCTGAGCCAACTCGACCTGGCCCTCGATGCCGAGATGTCGACCAAGCACCTCAGCTTCGTCGAGACCGGGCGTGCCCAACCCAGCCGACAGCTGTTGGCCCATCTGTCCAACCGGCTGAACCTGCCGATGGCCGAACGCAACCGTCTCCTGTTGGCCGGTGGTTTCGCGCCGTTGTACCTCGAGGAGCCGTACGGATCCGAGACGATGCGGCCGTTACGCGAGTCCTTGCACCAGTTGCTCGACGCGCACATGCCCAATCCGGCGCTGATCGTGGACGGGCTCTGGAACCTGATCGACGCCAATGACGCGGCGTCCTTGCTGTGGGCCGGAGTAGACCCCGAACTCCTGAGACCGCCGGTCAACCTCTTGCGGCTGTCGGTGCATCCCGACGGCATCCCCAGCATCTCGTCGATGACGGCCGCCTGCAACGCTCCACTCATCCACCAGCTCAGACGCAAGAGCCGCGACAACGCCGACAACGCCCTGGCCGCCTTGGTCGATGAGGTCGAGTCCTACCTGCCCGACAAAGCACCCCCGGCCGCCACCCAGCCGATGGTCACCCTCGACCTGCGCACCCGCCTCGGCACCGTCCGTCTGTTCACCCTGATCGCCACCATCGGTGCCCCCCTCGACGTCACCGCAGCAAGCCTCGCCATAGAGACATTCCTCCCCGCCGACCCCACCAGTGCCGCCCGCCTCCAAGAACTGGCAGCCTCCAACAAACAGTTGACCGAACCCCATCGGCCGCCTGACTCCAGATAGTCGGATCACGAGCCGCCCAACTCTCCTCCGTGGTGGGCCGGACGGCACGCGCGAACTGCTCGCCATCTCAGAGCCCGGGCATCTCGCAGGGGTCCGCTGCACGGATAGGTGACATTGGGGGAGTCGACAGTTCGTTGGGCCGTTGTTCACTCCTGCCATCGCGACCGGCGGCAGCACCGCCGTGCGGGACGACCCGAGATGCTGATGTTCTCGACGGCGCATCGCGCTCGTGTGGGTACCTGGCGCCAAGATCCGGGCATGACCATCACTGCTGATGAACTTCGCCGACACTTCCTCGCCGCGTGGGGGCCTGACACCTGCTACCCCCATATGAGCGACGAGTGGACTCCGGAGAATCCCTCGCGCGATCAGTGCGGGATGACGGCCCTGGTCGTGCAGGACATCCTCGGCGGCGACCTGGTCCTCGCCGAGGTCCACGTGGACGGCGCCCAGATCGGTCATCACTACTGGAACCGGCTGCCGGACGGTTCGGACCTGGACCTCACCGCGGACCAGTTCCGGCCGGACGAGACCGTGGTGGGCGGGAACGTCGTCGTCCGCCCGCCCGACGCTCCCCGGTACCACCGAGAGCAGTACGAGCTCCTTCGCCAGCGAGTCTTCGACGCGCTGCCACCGGCTGCCGTGGCCGGGCTGGAGCGCGCGGAGCCGTGATCCGGCGGAACCCTCAGCGGGTCTAAGGGTTCGAACGACCAGGCCCGGGGAGCAGGGCTGGTCTGTCCCTGCGTTCGATCCTCGGGGGCGGCGGGACGAGCACCCCGATGGGTCGATCCGGATAACGGGTGGACGCCGCGGATCGGTGCGGGCTATCAACAGGGCATGACCGCCGTCGCCTCCTCCTACCCCGTCCGACCGCTCACAGAGGAGGACCGTGAACCGGCCCTTGACGTGGTGTGGCGCGCCTTCGGGTGGGGCTACCGGCAGGACGCCGCCGACGACGTCTTCACGAGCCGCTCCATCGAGGCCGACCGCACGCTCGTCGCCGTCGACGGCTCCGACGGCGACGTCGTCGGGACGGCGAGCGCGTACTCGCTGCGGATGACCATGCCCGGCGGTGGCCAGCAGCCGGTCGCCGGGGTGTGGATGGTGACCGTGGCCCCCACCTACCGCCGCCGCGGTGTCATGACGGGACTGATGCGCCGCCAGCTCGCCGACCTGGCGGCCGGGGGCGAGGCCCTGGCCGCGCTCTGGGCGACGGAGGCGAGCCTGTACCGGCGGTACGGCTACGGGATCGCGTCGTGGCGCCAGCCGATCGAGGTCGACCTCGCGAGCGCGGCGTTCACCCCGCACGCGACGGGCCTGGCGGCGGGGTCGCCCGCGCGCCTGCACCTCATGAGCCTGGCCGACGCGCTGCCACACCTGGCCGCGATCCACGACGACCTGCTGGGCACGCGGCCGGGGACGCTCGCGCGCGACACGGGCCGCTGGCAGTTCCTCCTGGGCGGCGGCGACGGCCGGCCACCGGCCGAGATCGTCGTCGCCCTCGGCCCCGACGGCCCCACCGGGTACGCGGCGTACCGGATCCGCGACGGGCAGCCCGCCCTGGTGCCCACGGGCGTGGTCGCCGTCCAGGAGGTGAGCGCCGCGGACCCGGCCACCCACGCCCAGCTCTGGCGCTACCTGCTCGACCTCGACCTCATGAGCACCCTGACGTGCGAGTCCCGCCCTGTTCCCGACCCGCTGGCCCATCTGCTCGTCGACCACCGGCGCCTGCACGCCCGTCTCGACGAGGCGCTGTGGGTCCGCGTCGTCGACGTTGGACGGGCACTCGGTGGCCGTGCCTTCTCCACGCCGGTCGACCTGGTGCTTGACCTCACCGATGACCTGGTTCCCGCCAACGCCGGCCGGTGGCACGTCGTCGTCGGCGAGGCGGGCGGCACGGCCGTCGGGCGCCGGACGGACGCGCCACCGGACCTGTCGATGGACGTCGCCGATCTCGGCGCTGCCCACCTGGGCGCCACGCCGCTGCACGTCCTCGCCCTCGCCGGGCGCGTCGTCGAACACACCCCCGGCGCGGTAGCTGCCGCCTCGGCCGCCTGGTCCTGGTTCCCCACAGCGCACAGCGCCGAGATCTTCTGAGCCACACGCGCCGCGGCGCCCGCTCCGCGGCAGGTGCTACGCGGCGGTTCTGCATGCAGGTCGGTCGAGCCTTCCCACCTGGTCCGCTGTTGCGTCCCGCGCTGGCCGACGGCTCAGGAGACGTCGGCCTCGAGCGTGTCGCGTACACGTCGAAGGACCGCGTCGACGAGCGCCCGCTCGTCGGTGCCGAGCTGGCTGACGGCGTCGAGCAGGCGCTCGACGATCGGACCGAAGTGCCGCCAGCCCAGCTCGAGCGCCTGGTCCGTCACGACGATCTGGACGTGCCGCCTGTCGCGGGGGTCGCGCCGCCGCTCGATGTGCCCCGCCTCCTCGAGGCGCCGTAGCAGCGCCGTGGTTGCTTGGGTCGACATGCCGAGCGAACGCGAGAGGTCTCCGGCGTAGACCGGGGCGGTGGCGCGCTCGGCATCGAGCAGGACGACCAGAGCCCGCAGGTCGGTCGCGGGAATTTTGGCCTGTGCCGCGGCGTCGGCAACCTGGCGCTGGTAGGCGAAGGCGACGGCACGGATCAGATGGACGGTGCCAAGTGCCTCGCGTCGGCCGGGATCGGTGGGCACCACCAGGGATCGCTGCATGAGGAGAGCGTAGCGAATGGCTCACTGAGTGAGTTAATGTCGGCGCCATGAGTCGGACGCAAACAGCCACGTCCCAGCGCAGCGAGTTCCTCGCAGAACTCGACGGGGCTCTCTCGCTGGCAGGCGAAGAGCACGCCGAAGCCACGCCACTGGACGTCGTGACACGCTTCGGTCTGACGCGTGTCACGTCGTGGGGTGCTCCGGACGCGGCGCCCGTGGTGCTTTTGCCCGGGCACGGGGCCACGTCGGCGTCGTGGACGGCTGTCGCTTGCCGTCTGGCACGAAGCCACCGCGTGCTTGCGGTGGAACTCGTGGGTGACGTCGCGCACTGCGCCGCGAGGAGTTCCGACCCGTCGGCGCGCGTTCGGGCCGGCGCGGCGGCGAGGTCGACGGATGACCTGGTGCGGTGGTTGGACGAGGTCCTGGCGGCTGTGGTTCCGGCCGGCCCGGTGGTCCTCTGTGGGCACTCGTACGGGGCGTGGCTCGCGCTCGTGTACGCGCTCGCCCGGCCGGACGCCGTCAGCCGGCTGGTCTTGGTCGACCCGACGGACTGCTTCGCGAGGCCGTCCGTCCGCTACCTGGTGCGGGCACTGCCTCTGCTGGTACGTCCCACACCCCGGCGATGGCGCGCGTTCGTGCGGTGGGAGGCCCGCGACGTCGCTATCGACGACGCGTGGCTCCGCGTCGCCGCCCTCGGCGCCGGCCTGCCCGCAGACCGTGTCGTGCGTCCTCGCCGACCGTCCGCCGGCCAGCTCGAGCGTCTGTCGTGCCCAACGCTCGTCCTGCTCGCTGCCCGGAGCCGGGCCCACGACCCGCGACGGGTCGCCGAGCGCGCCCGCCGCGTCCCGGTCGCCACCGTGGAACGACTGGCGAACTCGAGCCACCACTCCGTGCCCGCAGCGCAGGTCGAGGAGCTCAGTACCGCCATCGCACGGTTCGTGGCGCGCGAGAGCTAGCGACGCGACGCGACCGCATGACCGCCGCCAGTACGCAAGGCTGAACCGCCCACGCATCATGCGCCCGCAAGCCGATCCCCTACCGAGACACCGGTTGCCTGGCCCTTCCGCGAAGCGGCGCCTCGATCTTGACTGTCTCGGTAGACCCGCCCGCATGACTGCCCGGTGATGGTTGCCTATCTGCGACACTCGCGCCATGACCGCGACGCTCATCGGGTACGCCCGCTGCTCGACTGCCGAGCAGGACCTCACCGCTCAACGTCAGGCGCTCGAGGCGATGGGCGTCGACCCGCGCCGCGTCTACGTCGACCAGGGCGTGACCGGCACCCACCGCGACCGGCCCGGGCTCCGCGAGGCCATGGCCGCGACGCGGTCCGGGGACACGCTCGTCGTGACCAAGCTCGACCGCCTCGCCCGCTCGATCCGCGACGCGCGCGACATCGTCGACGAGCTCACCACCCACGGCGTCCGGCTCCAGGTCGGCGCCACGGTGCACGACCCGAACGACCCCGTCGGCCGGCTCCTGCTCAACGTGCTCGCGATGGTCGCCGAGTTCGAGGCTGACCTCATCCGCGCCCGCACCCGTGAAGGCATGGCGATCGCGAAGGCAAAGGGCAAGCTCAAGGGCCGCAAGCCCAAGCTCACCCCGGCCCAGGAACGACATCTCGTCGACCTCCACCGTGCCGGCAACCACACCTCGGCCGAGATCGCCGAGCTCTTCGGGGTCTCCCGCGCGACCGTCTACCGCGCCGTCGAACGCGCTCGACCTCTGGCAGCACGCTCGGGCGAGGCCTAGAGCGTGTCTCCTAAGTATCGGTTTCAGTCTTCGTCGGCCACCCAGTAGCACGCAGAACGCGACTTACCGAGGATCACGACGCCGCTATCGAAGGTGTAGTCAGTGGCGGGCGCCCATGTGGACAGGTGAGTGGCAGGGAGGCCTTCGGTGTTCGTCGCATATCGCGTCTCGACGCTGCCGCACGACCGGATGAACTCTCGAGCGAGCCGCCGGGCTTGGTGTTCGGGCATGTGCTCGTCGTGATAGGCCAGGCCGGTATGCAGGATGTGTGCGAGAACCTGCTCGGCGCGATCAGCATCTACCTCGATCCAGTCCTCGCCCAACGGCCTCAGCCCGGCCGCCAGCGCGACCTCATCGAAGTCGTGTCGCGGCGCGGGGTCGAAAACGAGCCAAACCTCCTCCGCAGGGCGGTCGCGCATGTGCTGTGCGATGTTCTCGTCCACGAGGCCACACCTTAGGTGCGAACTTCGCGTCCCAACGTCACGGGACCGGGTACGTCCGACGCGCGATTCGCACGCTCACGACGCCGCTTCGTCAACAAGGAGAGGACGTCCTAGCCTCGATCCATGTGGAGACGTCATAGGCCGAAGCCGCTGGATGAGGTCGATCGCTGGATCAACGAGGGCCAGCCGACCACCGTCGAAGACCGGCTCACCACCATCGCGCACCAGCACGCCGGACACTCGGAAGACGAGGTCCGAACCGCGCTGCAGGCCGCGAGGATCCCAGCCCCCGCGTCGGTGATCGACGGGCTCGCGTCCCGGATCTCTGTCCTCGAGCCCGCCCAAGGGCCACGCGCCACAGTGCGGATGCGCACCCACGATCCTCGCTGAGCTCGACGCTAGAGTTCCTCGGATCGAAGGTGGTGCGTTGGTGGGTTGAGGCCGCCCTCGGTTGTGCGGTGTCCGACAACCCCGGTCGGACTGCCAAGATTTGGTCTAGATCGCGCCATCGGCCTGGGCGCAGGGAGCCTCAGGGTCAGGGCAGACCGACGCTCCCGGTTGGCGAGTCGTACTGCTGCCACGTGGCCGTTCCGGTCCGCGGGGGCTCGGACCGATCGGTTAGCAGAAGCAACAGAGCGGTGGCGGCTCTCACGAGGAGGATCGCCGTCGTGCTCAACTCCGAGCTCGCGGAAGGGCGTAAGCCCCATAGCCGTTGAGTTCGACGGCCCTTGCTGCGTAGCGTGATCTCGATACTGACCAAGGCACGCGGGTCCCGGTGTCGCGTGTCCGTTCCTGGAGAGGGTGGCAGCCCGTTCGAGCCGGGCCAGATGCCGAGGTGCTCCGCCGCGGTTCGCGGCGGAGCACCTGAAACTGCCCGTCCGTCAGGACCCGGAAACGACTCACGGCCGCGAGTCTGCCGCGAGCCTCACCCCTGGGTTAGGAGACACGCCCTGGGGGAGTAGGCCGGCCACCAGTGCGTCGACGACCTCGTCGGTCGGGGTCTGTGGATCGATGGGCGAGGTGATGCGGTCGAGCACGAGCCCCTCGATCGCGTAGTGGAACAGGGCGATCTCGCGGCGTCCCCCGGGAAGCCCGGCCGCCTCGTTGAACGCGACGTCGGCGTCGAGCCCGGCCCGCTGCCAGTCACCGAGCGCCGCCGCCAGCTCCGGGCGCCGCGCAGCCTCGAGGCGTAGCTCGTAGAGCGCGAGGGTCACCTCCCGATGGGTCGTCAGCCGCCGCACGATGTCCCGGATGTAGGCCGCGAAGAGGTCGCGGTCCGGTTGCGCGGAGGCTCGTGCCTCGAGATCCCCCTGGGTCGGCGCGAGCCGCGCACCGATCCGCTCGAACAGGCCGGTGACGAGCGCCTCCCGGTTACGGAAGTAGTTCGACGTGGTGCCCACCGGGACGCCGGCCTCGGCGTCGACCGCACGGTGCGTGAGGCCCCGGGAGCCCTCGCGCGCCAGCACGGCGATACCTGCGTCGGCCAGGAGGGTGCGCCGTGCGTCGTTCTTGACCATGACTCGACCCTAGCCCAACCACGACACCTGCTATGGTTCCAACCACTGCACGTGTCGTGATTGGAGAACGGATGCGAGAGCTCACCTACTACGTCGCCGTCAGCGCCGACGGGTTCATCGCCGGCCCCTCCGGCGAGTTCGACCGGTTCCTGTTCGAAGGTGACCACGTCCAGGGGATCGGGCAGAGGTACCGCGGCACCGCACCGACCGAGCTCGCCGAGGCGGCGGGACTGCCCGTCCACGACGGACCGTTCGACACCGTCCTGATGGGGTGGAAGACGTACGCGGCCGGGCTCCCGGGGCCGCCGAGCCCCTACCGGCACCTGCGCCAGATCGTCTTCACCCGCGGGCACGAGGCGCCGGAGGGCGCCGAGGGCGTGGAGTTCAGTGATCGCGATCCCGTGGAGGTGGTGCGCGCGCTGAAGGCCGAGGACGGCGCCGGCATCTGGCTCTGCGGGGGCGGTGCGCTCGCCGCGGTGCTCGCCGACGAGATCGACCGGCTCGCGCTCAAGCTGAACCCGGTGCTCTTCGGGGACGGCGTCCGCCTGTTCGGCGACCGGCCCTACAACCCGACGGCGTTGCGCCCGCTCGCCGTCACGCCGTACGAGTCCGGCGTGGTGCTCGCCGAGTACACGCGCGGCTGAGCGGACGAGAGCTCCCGTGGTCGCGGCTCGCGAACGTTCCGGATGCAGGAGTTCAGGCTCGCTGGGATGCTCCGAAGCATGTCGACTCCCCAGCCAGCAACCCCTGCCATCGCCGCCCAGCAGCAGGCCCTCCGGGGCTCGCTCCCCTTCTCCGACACCCAGGACTTCGACGACGCCGACCGTGGCCTCCTCGGCACGAGGTCGCCCGGGGCGGTGACGAAGGAGGACGGCAGCGTCGTGTGGGACGGGGACACGTACGCGTTCCTCGACGGCGAGGCGCCGGACACGGTGAACCCGAGCCTGTGGCGGCAGTCGCAGCTCGTCGCTCGCCAGGGCCTGTACGAGGTGGTCGAGGGTATCTACCAGGTGCGGGGGCTCGACCTGTCGAACATCACGTTCGTCGAGGGCGAGACCGGTGTGATCGTCATCGACCCGCTCATCTCGACGGAGACCGCGGCCGCCGCCCTCGAGCTATACCGCGAGCACCGGGGTGACCGGCCCGTCACGGGCGTCATCTACACGCACTCGCACGTCGACCACTTCGGCGGCGTCAAGGGCGTGATCACGCGGGAGGACGCCGACTCCGGGCGCGTCCCGATCCTCGCGCCCGCGGGCTTCGTCGAGCACGCGGTCGAGGAGAACGTCTACGCGGGCACCGCCATGGCGCGCCGCGCCGGGTACATGTACGGCGCGGCGCTCCCGCGCGGGCCGCAGGGCGCGGTCGGTGCCGGGCTGGGCCAGACCACCTCGACCGGCACGGTGACGCTGGTCCCGCCGACGGTCGAGATCACGACGACGGGCCAGGAGGAGGTCGTCGACGGCGTCCGGATCGTCTTCCAGATGGCGCCGGGCACCGAGGCGCCGTCGGAGATGCTGTTCTACTTCCCCGACCACAAGGCGTTGTGCGCAGCGGAGGACGCGACGCACAACCTGCACAACCTGCTGACCCTGCGCGGTGCGCTCGTGCGGGACCCGCACGTCTGGTCGCGCTACCTCACCGAGACGATCGACCTGTGGGGCGGCGACGTCGAGGTCGTGTTCGCGTCCCACCACTGGCCGACGTGGGGCAACGACCGCGTGGTCGAGTTCCTCTCGCTGCAGCGCGACCTGTACGGGTACCTGCACGACCAGACGCTGCGCCTGCTCAACCAGGGCCTGAACGGGCCCGAGATCGCGGAGCAGATCACGCTCCCGCCCGCGCTGGAGAACGCGTGGAGCACGCGCGGGTACTACGGCTCGGTGAGCCACAACGTCAAGGCGATCTACCAGCGCTACATGGGCTGGTTCAACGGCAATCCCGCCACGCTGTGGGAGCACGTCCCTGTCGAGCGGGCGAAGCGCTACGTCGACTACATGGGCGGCGCGGACGCCGTCGTCGAGAAGGCTCGCGGAGCGTTCGACGACGGCGACTTCCGCTGGGTGGCGGAGGTGGTCAACCACGTGGTGTTCGCCCAGCCGGACCACGAAGGCGCGCGCGCGCTGCTCGCCGACACGTACGAGCAGCTCGGCTACGGCTCGGAGAACGGGACGTGGCGCAACTTCTACCTCTCGGGCGCGACCGAGCTGCGCGACGGCCGCTTCGGCACGCCGACCGTCTCGAGCTCGCCGGACATGCTCGGCCAGCTCACGCCGTCGATGCTGTTCGACGCCATCGCGGTCCAGGTCGACGGCCCCCGTGCGTGGGACGAGAAGCTCTCGATCGACGTCGTGCTCACCGACGCCGACGAGCGCTACCGCCTCCGGCTCGCCAACGGCGTCCTCACCTACAGCGCCGCGCCGCAGCAGGGCGACGCGGACCTCACGCTCACCACGACGAAGCGCCAGCTGCCCGTGATCGCCTTCGGCGGTCTGACGCCCGACGGGCTCGTGCAGGCCGGCATCGAGCTGACCGGCGACGCGTCTGCCCTCAGCCGGCTCGGCGCCGTCCTCGACCCGGGTGACACCGGCTTCGCGATCGTCACGCCCTGACCGTCTCTGGGCGGGTCCCGAACCGTGCTGACGCCCGCGTCGCGGCGGTTACCCGTCGGCGCGACGACGCGAGGGCGTTGTGGCAGGGTCGTGACGACTGAGCGCACGACGCGGAGCGCCGGAGGGCTGGGGCATGACCGGAAGGTGACGGCATGACGAGCGGGGCGTCGTGAGCATCCGCCCGGTGCGTGCCGTAGCCGCGTGGTGGCGGGGCGTCCGCCCGGCACCGGGGACGTTCTGGCGCTCCGCGGGCACGGGCGTCCCCGGGGCCGTCGGTGGGGTCCCGGACGGCATGGCGTCCGCGACGCTCGTCGGCGTCAACCCGATCCACGGTCTGTACGCGACGGCGGTCGGCCGCATCGCGGGCGGCCTCACGGTCGACTCGCGGCTCATGATCGTCACGACGACGAGCGCGGCGGCGCTCGCGGCCGGCTCCGCGCTGGCCGAGGTGGCGCCCGAGGACCGGCTCTCAGCCCTCATCCTGCTCACGACGCTCGCCGGGGTCGTCATGGTGGCCGCGGGGCTCGCGGGCCTGGGCCGGCTCACGGGCTTCGTGTCGCACTCGGTGATGACCGGATTCCTCACGGGTGTGTCGGTGAACATCCTGCTGGGGCAGCTCGACGACCTCACCGGCACGGACCCGACGGCGTCGCTCGCGCTCGTCCAGGCGTACCAGGTGCTGCGGTCGCTGGGGACGTGGGACTGGCCGACCGTCGTCGTGGGGGTTGGTTCGATCGTCGTGCTGCTCGCGGTCGCGCGGACGCGGATCGCCCCGTACGCGGCCGTCGTCGCGCTCGTCCTCGCCTCCGTCGGGGTGTGGCTCGCGCACGCGGGCTCCGTGCAGCTCGTCGCCGACGCCGGGGCCATCCCGGTCGGGCTCCCGGAGCCGGCGGTCCCCGACCTCGGCTCGCTCTCCGTGGACGTCGCGGTGGGCGCGTTCGCCGTCGCGGCCATCGTGCTCGTGCAGGGCGCAGGGGTCGCGGAGTCCGTCCCGAACCCCGGCGGCCACCGCGCGAGCGCGAACCGGAACTTCGTCGGCCAGGGGATCGCGAACATCGCCGTCGGGTTCTTCCGCGGCATCCCGGTGGGCGGCTCCGTGGGGCAGACGGCGGTCAGCACGGCCGCGGGGGCGCGCGACCGCTGGGCGGGGATCATGTCGGGCGTCTGGGTGCTGGTCGTGCTCGTCGCGCTGTCCGGGCCGGTCGGTCAGGTCCCGTCGGCGACGCTCGCGGCCCTGCTGGCCGTGGCCGCCGTCGGCTCGATCCGTCTCTCGGCGATGGCGACGGCGTGGCGCACGGGGAACCAGTCGCAGATCGCGATGGTCACGACGTTCCTCGCCACCCTGCTGCTGCCCGTCGCGGCCGCCGTCGGGATCGGTGCCGCGCTGTCGATCCTCCTGCAGGCGAACCGGGAGTCGCAGGACCTGCGCATCGTGCGCCTGGTCCCGCTGGAGGGCGGGCGCTTTCGCGAGGAGCGCGCCCCGCGACTCCTGGAGGACGAGTCCGTGACCGTGCTCGACGTCTACGGCAGCCTGTTCTACGCCGGCGCCCGCTCGCTCGAGGCGGCGCTGCCCGAGCCCGGCGCCGCGCACGACGCCGTCGTCGTGCTGCGGCTGCGCGGGCGCGCGACGCTCGGTGCCACGGCGTTCACCGTGCTCGCCCACTACGCCGACGGTCTCGGCGACCGCGGGGGCCGTCTCTACGTGAGCGGGGTGGACCCGGAGCTCGCGGAGAAGTTCACACACGTCATCGACGTGCGGCTGCACGAGCGCATCAAGGTGTTCCCGGCCCGACCGATGCTGGGCGAGTCCACCGCCGACGCCGTGAAGCACGCGGAGGCATGGCTCGTGCGCGGCGTCGAGACGGCCCCGATCCCCGTGGTCCGCCCGCCCGGACCGGTCGAGCGCCTGTGGTCCCGCGTGCGGTCGGCCCTGCACCGGAAATGAGCTGCGGCCAGCGGTTGCGGAACCCGCGGACGCGGAGCACGGTTACGGCATGATCCGGTTCCTGCTCAGCTTCGCCATCAACGTGGTGCTCGCGGCCGTGGGCCTGCTCGTCGCCTCGAGCCTGTTCGACGACGTCGTCGTGCACGCCTCGGGCTTCGTCGTCGCCGTCCTGATCTTCGCCGTGGCCCAGGCGGTCCTCGCGCCCTTCGTCTTCAACGTGGCGCGCAAGTACGCCTCGGCAATCCTCGGCGGGATCGGCCTCGTCTCGACGTTCCTCGCGCTGTGGGTCGCGACCCTCATCGGTGACGGGCTCGAGATCTCGGGCGCGTCGACGTGGATCGGGACGACCGTCGTCGTCTGGCTGATCTCCGCGCTGGGCGGCTGGCTCCTCGGGTGGCTCGTGCTCACGCGCTGGTGGGACGCGCGCCAGGAGTCCAAGAAGATCCGCGCCGCCACCGCCAAGGACTGATGGCCGGTCGCCGCGCGTTCCGGTGCGGCGACCTGCCGACCTCCTACGCCGAGCGTTCTCCGGCGATCGCCGCGTCGACGTCGGGGTAGACCGCGGGTCGTTCGTCGCGTTCCACGACGGCGCGCAGCTCGTCGCGGAACTGGCCGACGTCGCGCGCCAGGACGAGGTCGGCGCCGAGGCGGGAGAGGTCCGTCCGGAGGGTCACGAGCATCTCGGCCGCGGCGGAGTCGAGGAACGGCACGGTCCCCGCGTCGAGGACGACGGTGCGTGGGCGCTCCGCCTCGGCGAGCGCCCGGATCGTCGTCCGGACGGTGTCCGCGTTGGCGAAGAACAGCCCGGACTCGACGCGCACGACCAGAACTCCGGGAACCTGCTCGCCGGCCGGGCGTCCGAGCGCGGCGCGGCGGGCGTCGTCGACCCACCCGCCGTCGGGGCTGCGCACGAGCCGGGCCACGTGCGGGCGGGAGACGCGGCTGAGCAGCAGGAGCAGGGACAGCACGACGCCGATCACCAGACCGGGCAACGTGTCGAAGACCAGCACCCCCGCGGTCGCGGCGGCCGCGGCCCAGAAGTCGTTGCGCGCCGCGCCGCCGTAGAGCTTCCTCGACAGCGGGGTGGCGTACCCGTACAGGCGCCGCAGCGCGTGCACGTCCACGAGCTCGATCACGGCGGCGATGACGACGGCGGCGAGCGTCGCCTCGGGCAGCGACTCGAACACGGGCGTGAGGAAGAGCAGCGTGAGCACCACAAGCACCGCCGCCGTGAGGCCCGAGACCTGGCTCCTGGCTCCCGCGCCGCCGTTGACCGCCGTCTTCGACAGGCTGCCGTTGACGACCATCCCGGACGCCAGGCCCGAGCCCAGGTTCGCCGCACCCATGCCGATGAGCTCGCGGTTGGGGTCGATGTCGTACCCCTCGCGCGTCGCGTACGCCTTCGCCGCTCCGAGCGCCTCGGCGAACCCGACGAGCATCACCCCGGCACAGGGGCCGATCAGCGCCGTGTAGTCGGCCCAGTCCATGTCCGGGAACCCGAGGGCGGGCAGGCCCGCGTCGATCGGGCCCACGATCTCTACGCCCCGGTCGTCGAGCGAGAACAGCAGGATCGCACCGATGCCGAGGAGCACCGCGACGAGCGAGCCCGGCACCTTCGGCGCCCACCGCTTGATGGCGAGGAGGATCGCCAGGGTGGCTACGCCCAGGACCACCGTCGTCCCGTTCGCGGTGCCGAGCTCGGTGAGGATCGCCCAGGCCTTCTCGAAGAAGTTCCCCTCGCCCTTCTCCACCCCGAGCAGCGCGGGCACCTGGCCGATGATGATGATCAGCGCCATCCCGACGATGAACCCCTTGAGCACCGGCTCGGAGATGAAGGACGCGACGAACCCCAGGCGCGCGGCCCCCGCCACCAGGCACAGCACCCCGGTGACCAGGGCGATGCCGGTGGTCAGCGCGGCGTAGAACGCGGCATCACCCGGCGCGAACACCGCCACCACGCTCGCCGACAGCGCCGCCGTCGCCGACATGGGTCCCACGACCAGGTGCCGCGAGCTGCCGAACGCGGCGTACAGGATCAACGACGGCACCGCCGCGTACAGGCCGACCACCGGTGAGACGCCCGCGATCGTCGCGTACGCGAGCGACTCCGGCACCAGCACCGCCCACACCGTGAGCCCTGCGACGAGATCGCCCTGCAACCAGGCCTTCTGGTACCCGCGCAGGGAGCCGAACAGCAGCGGGGGCCGGCGCCGGGCGACGGCGGCACCCGCCTGCCCGCCCACGCTGCCGGCTCGCGGACCGCCGTTCCCGGGTCCCGTCATCGACCTACCTCCGCTCGTGGTGGACCGTCCGGGACCGATCCTTCCGGGAACCGCCGCGACCGCCACCGGAGCCGCGCCGCGGGTGCGCAGCGCTCGCCGCGCGGAACGCGGTCCCCGGCGATACGTTCGACGCGACCAGGCGCCCTGCGCGCCGACGCATCGCACCTGAACCAGGAAGGTCTGACGTGGCAACGCTCACCGTGTGGAAGTTCGACACCCCCGACGGAGCCCAGCGCGCCGAGGACGCGCTCATCGGACTCCAGAAGCAGGAGCTCATCCAGGTCCAGGACGCCGCGACGGTGTCCTGGGAGGAGGGCAAGAAGAAGCCGAAGACCCGCCAGGGCAACAGCACGACCGCGGCCGGTGCCCTCGGCGGCACGTTCTGGGGCCTGCTGTTCGGTCTCCTCTTCTTCGTCCCGCTGCTCGGCGCGGCGATCGGCGCGGCGTCCGGCGCGCTCGCCGGGGCGTTGACCGACGTCGGCATCGACGACGACTTCATCGACTCCGTGCGCAGCAAGGTCACGCCCGGGACGTCCGCCCTGTTCGTCCTCACGTCCGGTGCGGTCGTGAGCCGCGTGCACGACGCGCTCCAGGCGGAGGGCATCCACGGCGAGCTCGTCCAGACGAACCTCTCCGAGGAGGAGGAGGCCAAGCTCCGCGCGGCCTTCGAAGAGAACGCCTAGGAGGCTCGCATGGGCGCGGCGATCGGCCAGTCCCTCCCCGTCGCGGTCGGTGTGCTCATCAGCCCGCTGCCGATCGTGGCCGTCGTGCTCATGCTCGTGAGCGGGCGCGCCAAGGCGAACGCGTTCTCGTTCCTCGTCGGCTGGTTCCTCGCGGTCGGTGCGGTGACGCTCGTCGTCGCCCTGCTCGCCGGAGCCGGGGCGGACGGGGAGGACACCGGCCCCCCGCTCTGGGCGGCGATCCTCAAGATCGTCCTCGGCCTGGCGCTCCTGCTCCTCGCGGTGAAGCAGTGGCGCGGGCGCCCGCGCGACGGCGTCGAGCCGCCCGCGCCGAAGTGGATGGCGGCGATCGACGGCTTCACGCCGCCCAAGGCGGCGGGGCTCGCGGTGCTCCTCGGGGCGGTCAACCCCAAGAACCTGCTGCTCGTCGTCTCCGGCGGGGTGGCGATCGCGACGGCGGCCGGCGACGACACGAACGCCAAGGTCGTCGCGGCGATCGTGTTCGCGCTCGTCGCGAGCGTCGGCGTGGCGACGCCCGTCTTCATCTACCTCTTCACGGGCGACCGCGCCGCCGCGATGCTCGACGGCCTCAAGACGTGGATGATCCGCAACAACGCGGTCATCATGGCCGTGCTGCTGCTCGTCCTGGGCGCCAAGATGCTCGGCGACGGCATCGCGAACCTGTAGCGGACGGGCGTGCGCCGGGCCTTGAGGGCCCGCCTACTCGATGCCCTGCTCGCGCCGCTCGTCCACCGTCCGCGCCGCCTCGAGCGCCGCCTCCTTGTTGCTGCGACGACGGCGCGCCCTGCGGTCCCGCTTGTCCTTGCCGGGGCCGTCGTCGTCCTTCTTCTTCCCAGGGTCGCGCAGCATGTCCGACTCGATGAGCTCGTGCCGCTGCAGGTAGGTGTTGGCGACGGCCTGGATCGTCGCGGCGATCGGCAGCGCGAGGAACGCGCCGAGCGCGCCGAACACCGCGCCGAACGCGAGCACGACGACGAAGCTCACCGCCGGGTTCATCTCCAGCGCGCGGGCGGAGACCTTGGGCGAGAAGTACAGGTTCTCGAGCTGCTGGTAGCCGATGATGAACGCGAGGACGGCGAGCGCCTGGGGCAGGCCCTGGGAGGTCAGGGCGACGGCGACCGGCAGCGCGCCGCCGATGTACGTACCGATCGTCGGCACGAACTGCGACACGACGCCCGTGAAGACGGCGAGCGGCAGGGCGTACGGGGTCTGCACGATGAGCAGGAACACCAGGGTGAACGCGCTCGACAGCGCCGCGAGGACGATGCGCGAGTTGATGAAGTCGGAGACCTTGACCTGCGTGATCTCCCACAGGCGCAGGACCTCCTCCTGCCGGTTCGGGGTGAGCCAGCGGCACACCCCGGCACGGAACCGCGGTCCCGCCGCGAGCAGGTAGTACGTGACGAGCAGGATGGTCAGCGCGGCGAAGATCACCCCGACGATCGTCGTGCCGACGAGGATGGCCCCGGACGCGACGTCCTGGCCGAACTGCTCGAACGCCTGGCGCAGCAGCTCGTCGGACTCCGGGAGCTCGAGGTCGAACCGCTGCTGGACGAAGTCGCGGATCTGCTCGTACACCTCCGGGAGGGTCTGGACGAGCTGGATGAGCTGCTGGACGAACAGGTTGCCGAACAGCGCGAGCACGACGAGCACGACGACGATCGACCCGATGAGCGACACCCCGGCGGCCGCGCCGCGCCGCCACCCGTGCCGCACGAGCCACACCACGATCGGCTCGAGGGCGAGCGCGATGAAGAACGCGATGAGGATGTTGATCCCGAGCGCCTGCAGCTGGCCCAGCGCGTACCAGGCGAAGATCCCCACGAAGACGGCCACGACGGCCATGGCCAGCGCGCGCGGGACCCAGCGCGGCGGTCGTCGGGAGTCGTGCTGCACCGGGCGCGTCCCCTCGTCCGGGACGTCGGTGTACGGGTCGTCCGCAGCCGGGGGCGTCGTCATGGCACGAACCTAGCTGTGGGCCCCAGGCGCGGCCGCGCGGGCGCGCCGCTCGTTCCGGATGCCGACCGCGTCACGGAGTGCCACGATCGACGCGCACGCCCACGTCCCGCCGTCCGGATGTCCAGGAGGACTCACATGGCACGCTCGTCGCAGGTCTCGGCATGGGTCGGCTGGGTCTGGTTCGCCGGCATCGTCCTGGTGACCCTCGGGTTCTTCAACGCGATCAGCGGACTCGTCGCGGTCTTCTCCCCGAACAGTCTCGTCGGCGTGACCGACGCCGGGGTCGTGGTCCTCGACGTGTCGACGTGGGGCTGGATCCACCTCGTGATCGGCGCGCTGCTCATCCTGACCGGTTTCGCCCTGCTCTCCGGCAGGGGCTGGGCACGCATGGTCGCGATCGTCCTCGTCGTCCTGAACGCGATCGCGCAGTTCACGACGCTGCAGGTCACGCCGTGGTGGTCGCTCGTCACGATCGTGCTCGACGTGTTCGTCCTCTGGGCGCTCGTCGTCCACGGCGACGAGGCCGAACGCGCCGCCCGCTGACACCCCGCGCACCCGAGACCCGCTGCCACCGAGAAGCACCCGACGCTAGGAGCACCCATGGCAACGTCCACGTTCGGTCCGGTCGAGATCGTCGCGATCGCGTTCCCGGCCGACCGGATCCCGGCCGACGTCCAGACCTCCGTCCTCGAGGTCCTCGCCGCCGGGACGGTGACCCTGCTCGACCTCGCGGTGGTCCGCCGCTCGGAGGACGGCGACGTCGAGCTCCTCGAGGTCACCGACCTCGGGGACGAGCTCGAGATCACCGACGTCGAGCTCACGGGAGCCGGCCTGGCGGGCGAGGAGGACCTCGACGAGATTGCCGGCGGACTCGCGCCCGGCACGTCCGCCCTCGTCCTCGTCGTCGAGCACACCTGGGCCCGCGGCGTCGTCGCCGCCGCGAACGACGCCGGTGGCGTGGTGCTGCTCAGCGAGCGCATCCCCGCCGAGGTCGTCAACGAGGTCGCGGACCTCGCGCTCGTCGAGGACTGACGCCGGCCTCCGAGCGGGACGCCCGACCCGCGGCACGGCGGACCGCCAGCGCACGTCACCAGACACCATCGAAACGAACCTGGAGCAGAAGATGCCTCTCCGTCGCATGGGCCGTCCCGGCCTCATCGGGACCGCCGCCCGCACCGCCGTCATCGCCGGTACCGCCCAGGCGACCGCCGGCGCCGTCTCGCGGCGGCAGAACGCCCGGGCGCAGCAGTCCTGGGAGGCGCAGCAGGCCGCCGCGCAGGAGGAGCAGGCACGCATCGACGCCGCCGCTCAGCAGGCCGCGGCGCAGTACGCGCAGCCCGCTCCCGCGCCCGCCGCCGCTCCCGCCGCAGCCGCCCAGGACGACCTGCTCGCCCAGCTCGAGCGCCTCGGCCAGCTCCACGCGTCCGGCATCCTCGACGACGCCGAGTTCGCCGCCGCCAAGGCCAAGCTGCTCGGCTGAGCAGCCAGGAAGAGAGGAACCGACGATGGCCACGTTCACGGTGTGGAAGTTCGACTCGCCCGAGGGGGCCGACGAGGCGTCGTCGATCCTGCACGGCTCCGCGTCCGAGGGCGCGATCCGGATCGTCGACACGGCCGTGGTGTCGTGGCCCGAGGGCGCCGCGAAGCCGACGACGCGTCGCGGTCACCAGGACGAGTGGCGCGGCAGCGGGTGGGGCGCCTTCTGGGGCCTGCTCCTCGGGTCGCTGTTCTTCGCGCCCGTCCTGGGGGCGGCGGCGGGCGCGGCGATCGGCGCCGCGTCCAAGGCGATGGCCGCCGTCGGGATCGACTCCGACCAGCTCGACCGGATCCGCGCGGGCGTCACGCCGGGGTCCTCCGCGCTGTTCGTCGTGACCGAGGACGGCGACCTCGACAAGGTCGGCGAGCGGTTCCACGGCGTGCACGGCACGCTCGTGGCGACCAACCTCACCGAGGCGGAGCGGAGCACGCTGCTCGAGACCTTCGGCTGACGTGCAACCGCCGCGGCCGGCTGACCGCCGGCCGGCCGGCCGCAGGTTCGTCGGTCAGTCCTCGAGGCGTTCCGGCAGGCCGAAGAGCGGAAACCAGGCTGCCGTGTCGAGGAACGCGTTGATCGCCGTGACGCGCCCGCCCTCCGTCTCGATCACCTGGAGGGCCCACGGCTCGTACCCACCGCCCTCCGCGCGGCGGTACTGGCCGTAGCCGAAGGTGCCGTTCACCGCCACGGGGATCAAGCGCGAGCCCTCGCACTCCCACCCCGGGCCCGTCATCCACCGCACGATGTCCTCCGTGCCGCGCATCCACAGCGGGTACGGCGGCATGGAGAGCGTGGCGTCCGCGTGCAGGAGGGCGACGAGCGCGTCCATGTCGTAGCGCTCGAACGCGTCGAGGTACTGCTCGAGCAGCCGCTTCTCCTCCTCGCCCAGCTCCTGGTCCGCCGGGCCGGACGGCGTCGCCGACCCGGCGGGTGCGGGCGCGGCGCCCTCGGCGGGGTCCTCCCCGTCGCCGAGCCCCGAGCTGTCCCAGTGCACGCGCGCGGCCAGGGTTGCGCGGGCGCGCTGCAGCGCACTGTTCACGGAGGCCACGGACGTGCCCAGCAGCTCGGCGACCTCGCTCGCCTGCCACCGGAGGACCTCACGCAGCAGGAGGACCGCGCGCTGCTTGGGCGGGAGGTACTGGAGAGCGGCGACGAATGCCAGGCGGATGCTCTCCCGGCCGACGGCGACCTGCGCCGGGTCGCCGTCGTGCGGCAGGACGCGGTCGTCGGGCACCGGCTCGACCCAGGTCTCCTCGGGCAGGACCTGGCCGAGGTACTCGACCTCGGCGGGCTGCGGCCCGCCCAGCCCCATAGGGCGCTCTCGCCGCTTGCGCGAGCCGAGCATGTCGAAGCACACGTTGGTCGCGATGCGGTAGAGCCAGGAGCGCAGGGACGAGCGGCCCTCGAACCTGTCGTAGGAGCGCCATGCGCGCAGGTAGGCCTCCTGCACGGCGTCGTCCGCCTCGAAGGCGGAGCCGAGCATGCGGTAGCAGTAGCCCGTGAGCTCGCGCCGATAGCCGTCGAGCGCGGCGTCGAGCTCGTCGCGGTGGGGAAGGGGAGCGGGTGCCGCCGTCCGGGCGGTGGACGTCGTCGTCGTGGCGAGGTCGGTCATGGTTGCTGCCTCTCGGTGTCTCGAGGGTCTCGAGGGTCGTGAGCGCACGGCTCGGCCTGGAGGGAGGTGGCCCACGTCACACGTTACGCCCGGCCTCCGACACCGCCCAGAGCAGGCTCAGGCGTCCGTCTCGAGCTCGAACCAGACCGTCTTGCCCGGGACGTCGTCGGCGCCCTCCGTGCCGTCGTGCTCCTCGACGCCCCAGCGCGTCGCGCACCGCTCGAGGAACTGCACCCCGCGCCCGCCGGTCTCGTGCGGGTCCGGCGACATGAGCCGCGGGGGAGTGGTCGACCCGTCGCGCACCCCGATCCGGAGCAGGCGATGAGCGACCTCGAGCTGCGCCTCGACGGGCCCGTCGGCGTGCTGGACGGCGTTCGTCAGCAGCTCGCTCGTGAGGAGCATCGCGATCCGGCGCACCGAGGGCGTGACGTCGCAGCTCTCGAGCACGTCGTCGACCCAACGTCGCGCCGGCCCGATGTCCGCGGACGTGTGCCCGACGGTCCGGGTCAGCACGCTGGGCCGCCCGGGTCCGGGCCGGCGCGCCACCCGGTGGCGCACGCGCAGCGCGAGCACGGCGACGTCGTCGCGCGCCTCGCCGGCGACCAGCCGCCGCACGAGGGCGTCCGGGAGCGCGGAGGTCGCCGTACCGACGTGGTCGGCCAGCGTCGCCCGCAGGCCGGCGAGCCGGTCCTGGTAGGACTCGCCGCGTCGCTCGACGAGGCCGTCCGTGTAGAGCAGGAGGGTGTCCCCGGGCGCGAGCTCGCCCCGGTGGTCGTGCCGGTCGGTGCCGGGCAGCACGCCGAGCATGAGGTCCGGGTGGGCGTCGAAGGTGTCGACGGTGCCGTCCGCTCGCAGCACGAGGGGCGCAGGGTGGCCGGCGTTGGACCACGTCACGTCGAAGCCGCGCGGGCTGCGGTCGAGCCGCACGACGAGGGCCGTCGCGCTGGCCTGCAGCGCGAGACCGCGGTTCGCGCGGTCGAGCAGCCGCAGGAGCGTCGCAGGCGGCTCGTCCTGGCACCACGCGAACGTGCGCAGCATCGAGCGGAGCTGCCCCATCTGGGCGGCGGCCCGCATGTCGTGGCCCGTGACGTCGCCGATCATGAGGACGAACGCGTCGTCGTCGAGCACGACGGCGTCGTACCAGTCGCCCCCGACCTGGTCCGTGCGCGTCGCGGACGCGTACGTCGCGGCGAGCTCCGCGCTGTGCACCGCCGGGAGCTCCGTGAGCATCGCCGCCTGGAGCGTCGTCGCCACGCGATGCCGCTCCTCGAGCAGCCGGACCCGGTCGAGCGCGTGGGCGACGTACGACGCGATCGCCGTCTCGGTCTTCACGGCGTCGCCGTCGAAGTCGCGCGGCCCGTCCCAGGCGAGGGTCACCACGCCGAGCAGCCGCGTGCCGGACACCACGGGCAGGAACGAGCGGGCCCCGACCCCGTCCGGGGCCAGGAGCGCCGCCGCCTCCGGCAGCGCGCGGGCGTACTCCTCGTGGTCGCGGAAGAACACGGGCTCCCGCGTGCGCGCGGCGATCGCCGCCCCGCGCGGTGCGTCGAGCCGCATCCGGCGGAACGAGGCGGGGACGCCGGGCTCCAGGTGGTCGAGGCTCGCGTACTCGATGCGCGTGCCCGACGCGTCGAGCGTGGCCAGCCCCGCGTACCGCGCGCCGATGACCGCGCCGACGGTGACGAGCCGCTCGGCCACGTCGTTCACCGACGTCGCCGCTGCGAAGGACTCCGAGAGCTCGAGCAGGAGCCGCGACCTCCGGTTCGCCGTGAGCGCGACGCGCTGCATCCGGCGGGCCCGCTCGCGCGCGAGGCGCAGCCGCAGCTCCGACGTGCACGCTGACGCGAGGTCGGCGAGGGTCGCGAGGTCCTCGTCGGACCAGAGGCGCGGTGTGCTGTCGAACGCGCAGAGGGAGCCGACGGCGCGGCCGTGCGGGTCGAAGATCGGGAACCCGGCGTAGGACACGACACCGACGTCGTCCACCGCGCGCAGCTGCGCCAGGTGCGGCACCGAACGGGAATCCTCCACGACGAGCGGGCGCGCGTCGCTCGTGACGAACTGGCAGAACGTGTGGCTGAGCGGCGTGCGCCGCTCGGACTGGTACGGCTCGGGGAGGCCGAGCGCGCCCGGCAGCACCGCCTCGTCCTCGAGCACGAGCGTGACGAGCGCGGAGGAGACACCGAGCTGGCGGTGTACGAGGCGTGCGAAGCGGTCGAACGACTCGTCCGCGACAGGTGCGGCGAGCCCGGCCTGGACGAGCTCGTGGATCGCCTGCGCCTCGGTCATGCTCCAGTATCACCAGGACGAGGCCGGTCAAACAGTGCAAGCCGCGCCACCCGGGCGCGCGGCAGGGTGAAATCGGCGGATGAGAGGCTCCTGACCGTGGAGAGGGAACCTGCGGGGCGTGTGCTGCGTGTTCCGTTCGTGAGACGACCACACGACGGCGCGCGCTCCCCGCTGTCCAGGACGAGCGCGCCGCGATGAGGGCCGGAGCGGGCGCGACACGGCGGCCCCTCGCCTTCGACCTGGACCCTCCGGGGGCGAGCGCGCAGGGTACCGACGACGAGGTGCTCGACGGCGACGGTCCGGACCCCGACGCCGTGGTCGGTACCGCGGGCGGCATCGAGGACGGCTTCGAGGTGAGGGCTCGGCGCACGCGCGACGAGGAGTTCGCCGCCTTCATGCGGAAGGCGCGCGACCCGCTGCACCGCATGGCGTACCTGCTGTGCGGGGACCGGCACCGCGCGGAGGAGCTGACCCAGCAGACGTTCGAGCGGACGTACCGCGCGTGGTCACGGGCCCGTGAGGGCGAACCGATCGCCTACGCACGCCGCGTGCTCGCCAACCTGCGCGTCGACACCTGGCGGCGCACGCGCCGCGAGGTGCTCGCCGGACCGGACGACCTCGCGCGCGCCACGTCCGGAGGCCTGTCCGTTCCGGGGCGGGCCGGCGCGACGGGCACGGTCGACGACCGCGACGCCGTCGTGCGGGCGCTCCTGACCCTCCCGTACAAGCAGCGTCGCGTCGTCGTGCTGCGCCACCTGCTCGACCTGTCGGAGGCCGAGGTCGCGGCCGAGCTCGGCATGCCCGTGGGCACCGTGAAGTCCACGGCGTCGCGCGGCCTCGCCCGGCTGCGCGTCCTCCTCGGGGCGAGCCACGGAGCCGAGTCCGACGCCGCCACCCCGACGACCCGAAGGGCACCGCGATGAGGTCCACGTCGAGAAGCACCGTGCCGACCCCTCCCGACGACGACTTCGTCGTCCGGCTGCGTGGGAGCGCGCGGGCGGCGGTCCCTCCGTCGACGCTCGACCTCGACGACGTCCTGCGCTCCAGCCGCCGCACCGCCCGGCGTCGGCAGGCGCTCACGGCGACGGCGTCGGTCGTGGCCCTGGTGGTCGTCGGTGCAGGGGTCGCGACGGCGGGCGGCCCGGCGGGTCTGCGCGACCTCGCGCGGAACGTCGTCGCGGGAGAACCCGGCGACGAGGTCGTCGTCGCCGAGCCCACGACGACGGAGGTCGCGCCCGGTGTCGTCGCGGTCACCGAGCCCGCGACCTACCTGCGCGACGACGGCACGTACGTCCTCGACCTCGGCCTCGGCGCGTGGCGCGACGGCGAGCGGTTCTTGTTGGAGGTCACGAGCGACAACGACCTGGGGCACGTCTCGCTCGGCACCCGGCTGGTCGCCGGCGGGGACGACGCCCTCGCGGACCTCCGGGCGGGGAGGCCCGGCGGCACCACGGTCGACGTCGACGAGTACTCCGGAGGGTCGGTCGTGCTCGAGGCGGGCGGCGGGCGGACACTGCTGGTCGGCGTCCAGCCCTCTGAGAGGTGGCGGTCTGCGCCGTGGCGCACCTTCGTCGCCTTCACGGACGCGATCACGGACGCCACGGGGCGTGAGGTGACGACCTTCGAGCTGCCGACCGCTCGGATCGGCGGAGACACACCCCACGAGGTGGACGTGTTCGCGGCCGTCGTAGGTGGCGGCACAGAACCGGCCCCGGGGGTCCGGGGCATCTTGTGGTACGGCGCGCGGTCGCACATGATCCAGGACTGCGGGCCCGTCCCCGTGGGAGTCCCCGAGGACTTCTCGTGCGCCGTGGTGTTCGATCCGCCAACCGAAACTGCCGAACCGGCGAGGGACTACGCGGACCCCGCCGAGAACGACGTGGTCGAGGCACTGCTGCCGCTCGCCGGAGTCGTTGCGACGACCTCGGACGACCACGAACTGCTGCTCGCGTGCCTTGCCGAGCGCGGCTCACCAGCGCCCCTCACCCTCCCCGACCGCTCGATTCCCGACCCGCAGGAGGTGGACGGCGACGCCTGGCGCCAGTGCGCGATCGACGTGATGATCGCCGAGGCGGCGTGGTACGAGGCGAGAGCGGCCGGGCAGTCGCCGTGACTCGCGGTGCCGACGCTGCGGGGTGATCCGGTGCCGGCCGACGGCCGGCCGGTGAGCGCGTCAGGTGCCGCCGCGCGATCGCAGGTCGGTGATCGCGTGCTCGGCGCCGTCGGCGTCGAGGTAGGTGCCGCCGCGGACCACGGGGACGAGTGCGCCGTCGGGCGCGGCCGCGAAGCGGTGGACCAGCGGGTGCCCGGTGGGCAGGTCGAGGTCCTGGACCTCCTCGGGCGTTAGCTCGTCGACGAGCATCGAGAGCGCGCGCAGCGAGTTGCCGTGGCCCACGACGAGCAGCGACTCGCCCCGCGCGAGCGCGTCGTGCGTGGCAGCCCAGAAGGGCCGCAGGCGCTCGACGACGTCGGCGAGGGACTCCGCGTCGTGGCGCAGCCCGGTGCGCGCGGCGTCGGGCAGCCGCAGGAGGGTGTCGTCGACGCGTCGGCGGGCGGGGTCGTCGTCGGCCAGCGGCGGCGGCCGGTGCAGGTACGAGCGGCGGTAGCGCCAGTACGCGGCCTCGCCGTAGTCGCGCCGGACGACGTCGCGCGGCTTGTCCGTGAACGCGCCGTAGTGCCGCTCGACGAGCCGCCACTCGACGACGAGCGGCGGCGGGCCGGGAAGCGCGTCGAGGACGATCGCGGCCGTCCCGGAGGCGCGGACGAGCGGCGACGTGACGACGCGTCGGGGGGTCAGCCCGGGGTCGCGGGCGACAGCGTCCGCGAGGAGGCGGCCCGCGCGTCGGGCCTCGGCGACGCCCTCGTCCGAGAGCGGGACGTCGAGCAGGCCGGTGAAGCGGTCCCGCGCGTTGAACGTGCTCTGGCCGTGGCGCAGCAGCAGGAGCACGCCCGGGGCGGCCGCGTCGGGCGCCACGCGTCAGACCTCGAGCAGCCCGCGCTGGTGCGCGAGCGACACCGCCTCGGCGCGCCCGGACGCGCCGAGCTTCGCGAGGACGTTGGACACGTGCACGCTCACGGTCTTGCCCGAGATGAACAACCGCTCGCCGATCTGCCGGTTCGTCAGCCCCTGCGCGACGAGGAGCAGGACCTCCTCCTCGCGGTCGGTGAGGACCGCCGTCGTCGACCGGCGCACGCCGGGCAGGTCGAGGCGTCCGCGCCGGGCGAGCGCGCGCACGGCCTCGGCGAGCGGGGCGGCGCCCATCGACTCCGCCTCCTCCAGGGCCTGGCCCGCCTCGATCTCCGCGGCGTTGCGGTCGCCCGCGCCCAGCAGCGCCTCGGCCCACCGGAAGCGCGAGCGCGCCACCTCGTAGCGGTAGCCGTAGTCGAACGCCCTCGTCGTCTCCTCCCACAGTGCGGGGTCGTCCTCGCCCGTGAGCCGGGAGTGCTCGGCGGCGGCGCGTGCGAGCCACGCGCGGCCCTCGGGTCCGAGCCGCCCGCCACGCGGTCGGCCGCGCTCGGCCGTGGTCCGTGCGGCCTCGAGCAGGTCGGCGCCCCGCGCCACGAGGTCGGCCACCTCCGCGGTGCCCGCCGCGCCCTGCATCCGTGCAGCACCCGCGGCGTCGGCGAGGGCCGCGAGCGCGAGCGCCGAGAGCCAGATGCGGCCGAGGAAGTAGTCGCTCCACGTGCGGCCCAGGTGCTCGACGAGCTCGACCGCGAGCGCCACCGCCTCCTCGTACCGCCCGGCCCGCGTGAGCGCGTCGATCGAGCACCCGCCGGAGATGAGGGCGATCTGCCCGTCGCGCGACCACTCGCGGCGCAGCGCGGCGCCCCGGAGGATGGCGTCCTCGTCGCCGCGCGCGACCGCGGCGTAGAGCTGGACGCACGACAGCGCCGCGGCGGAGCCCTCGGGCATCGTCTCGCCCGCCGTGTCGGTGGGCGTGAGGTCTCCCAGGGCGTACCGGACGAGGTCGTGGAAGAGGCGCAGCTCGACGCCGTAGGTGCTCCAGCCCAGCCCGGTCGCGCGGGCCCTGTCGACGCCGTCGCGCGAGACGTCCAGCGCGGCCGCGAGGTGGCCGGCGTAGTAGCGGTTCGCCGCGATGTTGTACCAGCACCGCAGCTCGGTGACGATGTCGCCCGCCTCGACCGCCCGCTCACGCGCCTGTGCCAGGAGCGAGGCGGCACGGTCGTCGTCGGCGACCTCGAGGATCGCCATCGTCGTGAGCACGTCGGCCTCGACGTCGGGCGCGTCGAGACGGTGCGCGACGTCGAGCGCCTGGGCCGAGACCTCGACGGCGAGCTCGTCGAGGTCCGCGTTCATCGCGGCGCGCGCCCGCATCGCGAGCGTCCACGCGCGGTCGAGCGACGGCGGCTCGGTGGGCAGGACGGCGAGCGCGGCCTCGGTGTGCGCCAGGACCTCCTCGACGGCCTCCGTCCCGAGCAGGTACCGGGACAGGACGTGCCGCAGCGACGCCTGGCGCAGCGGGTCGTCCGCGGTCCCCTCCACCACCTTGCGGGCGAGCGCGACGGCGCGGTCGGGCTCGCCGGCGCGGCTCGCCGCCCCGGCCGCGGCGAGCGCCACGGTGACGCGGTCCTCCGAGAGCAGCGCCTCGGCGTCGGGCACGGCCTGCCACAGCGCCAGGACCTGCTCGAGGTGTCGTAGCTCCTCCGCCGGGGCCAGGACGCGGGCCGCCTTGCGGGCGGCCGAGCGCGACGCCGTGAGCGCGGCCGGGAGGTCGTGCGCCGCGAGGGCGTGGTGCGCGCGCAGGGCGGGGGAGCCGAGCGTCGGGTCGTCGTCGAGCGCGCGCAGGTAGGCACGGTGCACGCCGACGCGCTCGCCGGGCAGCAGGTCCGACGCGACGGCCTCGGCGAGCAGCGCGTGCCGGAACACCACGATGTCGCTGCCGCCGTCGCCCTCGACGGCGAGGACGTGGTGCGCGATCGCCTCGCGCAGCGCCTGGTCGAAGTGCGTGGGTGCCGGGCCGCCCGCGTCGGCCGAGTTCTGCGCGACGGCCGCGCGCAGGAGCGGCTCGCTCACCTGGCGGCCGGACACCGACGCGACGCGGACGAGGTGCTGGACGGCGGGGTCGAGCGCCTCGAGCCGGGCGCGGAGCACGTCCGCGAGCGACCACGGGAGCTCGTCGCCGAGCCCGGACTCGACGAGCTCCTCGGCGAAGTACGCGTTGCCCTCGGAGCGCGTCCGCACGGACTCGAACTCGCCGTCGGGCAGCGGGCCGCCCGCGACCGCGGTGGTGAACTCGCGCAGCTCGCGCTCCGTGAACGGGGAGAGGGGCACGTGCTCGACGCGCGGATGGCGGAGCAGCTCCGCGAGGACGGGACGCAACGGATGACGGCGGTGCAGGTCGTCGGCACGGTAGCTGGCGACGACGAGGACGTGCTCCGCCCGCAGCCGCGCGACGACGAAGCGCAGGACGTCGCGGCTCGACGGGTCCGCCCAGTGCAGGTCCTCGACGACGAGCACGAGCGGCGACTCGGGCGTGCCCGACGCCGCGATCGCGGCCGCGATGCTCTCGAAGAGCTGCAGCCGCTCGCCCTGGCTCTGCTCCTCGTCGGCGGGCTTCGCGGCGTCGAGCAGGCGGGCGAGCGCCGGGCGGACCGCGACGGTCTCGTCGACGGCCGCGTGCTGGGCGCGCAGCGTCGCCAGCGCCTCGGAGAACGGCAGATAGGGCAGGCCGACCTCGCCGAGGTCGACGCAGTGGCTCCAGACGACGGTCGCCCCGCCCTCGGCCGCGAGCTCCGCGGCGCGGGTCAGGAGGCGCGTCTTGCCGACGCCGGCGTCCGCGCCGACGAGGACGACGCCGGGCTCCCCACGGCGCGCACGGTCCACCGCCGCCGCGAGCACGTCGAGCTCGGCGGCGCGGGCCACGAAGGGCGCGCGCGAGGAGGGTCGGGGCACGGTCCCCATCCTCGCAGCGGGCACCGACACGTGACTACCGCTTACCTGACCGGAGACGACGACGCCGCCGACGAGGTCATCCTCGTCGGCGGCGTCGGGCGGCGCGGTCACCGGGCCGGGTGGTCGTTGCGCTGACGGCGTCCGCGCCACCAGTGCAGCAGCGCGGGCTCGTCGTGCCGGAAGTCGTCGTGCAGCCGCTGCGTGCGGTAGGTGAGATCCGCCTCGAAGGTCGGATCCAGGTGCGTGCTGTTCATCGTCTCGTCCCCGTCTCTGCAGGCACCCTGCCTGTCCGAGACTCACGTTCGTCCTGAGCACACGGGCGCCGCATCGGGCGACCGCGCACCGTTCGGGTGCGGGTGCCTTAGGTGGTGGCGGCCGACCGGCCCGAGGCGTCTGAGGTGGCTCCTCGGGCCTAAGGCATCCGGCCGGGCCGGGGATGGTGGCACCGCCGCCGACGGGAGTATCGTTCGTCCTGCGCCTTGACGACACCGACGTCGACGGGTGGAGGACGAGATGACCCGCAGACCGCCTCCCGCCGGCCCGCTGCCCGCAGGACAGCACGCGGGCTGCGACACGTCGGGGATGATCCTCGTCCACCGGATCTTCCGGTGGCTCTACCGTGAGCTTCCCGAGCTGGTGCGAGAGGTCGAGCCCGGGGACGCCGTGCGCTCGGCGGTCGTGGGCCGCTACGCCCACCTCGACTTCTTCGCCCTGCACATGCACCACGAGACCGAGGACACGGTGCTGTGGGACAGGCTGGTCGAGCGCGACCCGGCCTGTGCGCTGCACGTCGGCCTCATGCGGGCGCAGCACGCCGAGGTCGCGGTCCACCTCGCGCGGATCGAGCCCCAGCTGGAGCCCTGGGTCGCCTCCGCCGACCCCCGGCTCCGGGACGCCTTCGCCGCCGACATCGAGCGTCTGCGGGACCTGCTGTCCGCGCACCTCGGCCAGGAGGAGGACGACATCCTCCCCGTCGCGGGCGAGGTGATGTCGCAGCAGGAGTGGGACTTCATGGAGAAGCACACGCGCGCCACCCTCCTGGCGCACCGCAAGGAGCTGGGGAAGGACGTCATGGCGCTGCAGCTCGGCCTGCTCGTCGCGAGCGTCCCCGAGGGCGAGCGTGAGGACTGGCTCCGCGCGAACGTGCCCGCCCCGATCAGGCTCCTGTACGTCCTCCTCATGAGGCGGAGGTACGACGCCGCGATGCGCGAGCTCTACCCGAACCGTCCCGTGCCCACGATGGCCTGACGGCGCGACGACGAGGGGGACGAACCCATGTGGCGACGCGTGACCCTCGACGTCCACCTCGACCATCCGCCGGCACGCGTCTACCCCTATCTCGCCGACCCGGGCCGATGGCCCGACTTCGCGCCCGCGGTCGACTCCCGCCGGCCCCTGGACGAGGGCCCCCTGCGGGTGGGGAACCGGTGGGCGGCGGTCGACCGCATCGGGCCCTTCCGGATTCGTTTCACCGACGTGCTCGAGGCCCTCGAGACCGACCGGCGGGTCGTGTGGCACTCGACGTCGCCCTGGAACTCCCGCGTCGAGTACGTGACCACGCCCGACGGGAAGGGCACGCACGTCCATGCCGACTATGGCGGCGACGTCGCCTCCGGGCTCCGCCTGGTGGCGTTGCTTCCGACGGTCGTCCTCGCGCGGATCCTGGGGCGCGACTTCACCGGCCTCCGTCAGGTGCTCGAGGCGGAGGACCGGTCCCGCCGACATCCCAGGACGTGACCCTCGCACCACGCCCTTCGCCACGAGGGCGGGCGGCGGACGTGACCCAGGTCACGTCTCCCGTTGCCAACGACCGGACCCCGGCGCAGACTGGACGAAGAACCCGGACCCGCTGTGGGGGTGACCTCGTGACCGACACCTACGACATGCTGCCGATGCTGGGACGTGGCAAGCACCGGAACCCAAAGAAGGGCGCGTGCTTCATGGAGCTCGCGTCGTACCTCGCGGGTGAGAAGTGGAGCGACCATCCACGGTGCACCCACCCGCTCCTCGCGATGCTCGCGCGCGCGGTGAACGACCTCACGGTCGACCCGGAGCGCCCGAAGCTCGCCCCGCTCATCCCGTCGGTCATCGGCCTCTCGAGCGACGACCCGCACTGGGACGTGCGCATCGCGCTGCGCGCGGCGGTGACCGCGCTGCCGATCGCTCCCGCCGACCGTCAGCAGACGCTCGCCGTGGCCATCATCGGTGCCGAGAAGATGCTCGACGTGCTCGACGACCGTCCCGCGGGCACGCTCAGCGCGGAGTCTGCCGACGCGCTCGCGAGCTGCCCGCGCACCGCGCGCTGGGCGCAGCGGTTCTGCGAGGGCGCGCGCCTGCGGCCGAGCCGGTTCGTACGCGACGCCGCGCCGAGCATCATCTCGGCGGCCGTCCAGGGCATCGCCGAGGCCTGCATCCCCAACCCGGACGAGCGGCTGCGCGACCTTCTCACCGCGACCATCGACGACTGCCGCACATGGGCTGCGGCCGAGCCCGCACCCGCGCTCGACCCGGAGTCGTGGGCGCCCGTCGTCCGCGCTGCGGGCGCGGGGGCGCGGTGAGCGCCGACCGCGCGCCGAACGTCAACGGCGAGGGTCTCGACGACCCGGCGCTCGCCGCTGCCCTGGCGACCGCCGTGGACGTCGAGGTGCCCCCGAGCGGCACCGGGTGCGCCGAGTGCGACGAGGCCGACGGGTGGTGGGTGCACCTGCGCCGCTGCGCGACGTGCGGGCACGTCGGCTGCTGCGACACCTCGCCCGCTCAGCACGCGACCGCGCACTTCCAGGAGACGGGGCACCGGCTCATGCGATCGTTCGAGCCGGGCGAGGACTGGTACTGGGACTACGAGACGTCGCAGATCCTCGAGGGTCCGCACCTCGCCGCTCCCCTCTCGCGACCGCCGGAGCAGACCGTGCCCGGGCCCGCTGACCGCGTCCCCCCGGACTGGCAGTCGCTCATCCACCGCTGAGCCGACCTGAGGCCCGCCGAGACTCCGTTCTCGGCGGGCCTCGTCGTGTCCGGGTGCCCGCCGGAGAGGCTTCGACCTGCCGTGTGCACCTGTTGTGTTTTTCTGATGGAAGTTGTTTGATTCTGGGGAAGACGTCGCGGCACGCCGAAGAGGGCGACCTCCGGAGCATCGGTGCCCGGTCCGCCGCCACGTCGGAGCAGTCCTGGATTCACTCGACGAGGAGGAACACGGATGCATGTGTTGACAGCGGTAGCACCCCCACGGGGCAGACCGCGGAGGATGGTCGCGGCGGCCCTCGCCGCTGCGCTCACGGTCCCCCTGGCCGTGGCGACGGCGGTCGGGGCGACCGCCGCGCCGTCGGCCATCGACGGGCCGACGACGCAGGAGGCTGCGGCCGAGGACCTCGCCCTCGACAACGGCCTCAAGGGCGAGTACTTCCTGTCCGGCGGGCCGTCGTGGCCGCTCACCGACCTCAAGGCGACGATCCCCGACCAGCGGATCGAGTTCCCCAACCTGGTCCCGACGTTCGCCGAGCTCACCGGACGCGGCGAGCGCACCTCCGCACGCTGGACGGGCCAGATCACGCCGGACTACAGCGAGGCGTACACGTTCTCCGCGATCGGCGACAACGGCTTCCGGCTGTGGATCGACGACCAGCTGGTCATCGACCACTGGGTCGACGACTGGGACGTCGAGCAGACGTCGGCCCCGGTCCAGCTCGAGGCCGGCGAGGAGTACTCGTTCCGCATGGAGATGTTCCAGAACACCGGCGGGGCCCACCTCCGGTTGCGGTGGCAGAGCCCCTCGCAGGAACGTGAGATCGTGCCGACCGACGCGTTCACCTACCCCGACGACTTCGTCGTCTTCCCCGCGCAGGCCGCGCTCGAGAGCGACGGCACGAGCCTCAACGTGACGTTCCAGGGCGCCGCGGGTGGCGTCGACGAGAGCCTCGTCGACCACCTCAGGGTCCAGGTGGACCAGCTCGCGTGGCCGGTCGCCGAGGTCGCTGCCCAGGGCGAGGTCCTCGGCATCACGCTCGCGGAGCCCGTCGACCGTGCGTCGTCGGCCCGCCTCGTCTACGACGGCGAGGGCGACCTCACCGTGGGCGGCGAGAAGGTCGGGGCGCTCAACCTTCCGATCACGAACGCGTCCGAGTTCCGGATCCAGACCCCGTGGGCCGACGACTTCGACCCGACCAACCCCCTGCCGGAGTACCCGCGCCCGCAGCTCACCCGCGAGGCGTGGCAGAACCTCAACGGCGTCTGGCAGTTCGAGGCGGCGCAGTCCGACGACGCCGTGCCGACCGGCCGTGACCTCGACGAGGAGATCGTCGTCCCGTACGCCGTCGAGTCCGCGCTGTCGGGCATCGAGCGTCGCGAGGACGACATGTTCTACCGCCGCACGATCGAGGTCCCCGAGGACTGGGACGTCGGTGGCGACAACCGCCTCCGGCTCAACTTCGGCGCCGTCGACTACATCGCGACGGCCTACCTCAACGGCACCGAGGTCGGCACCCACCGCGGCGGGTACGACGCGTTCTCGTTCGACGTCACCGACGCCCTCGTCGAGGGCGCGGAGCAGGAGCTCGTCGTGCGCGTCGTCGACACGACGGACGGCAGCAACCAGGCCGTCGGCAAGCAGACGCTCAACCCCGGCGGCATCTTCTACACCCCGACGTCGGGCATCTGGCAGACGGTGTGGATGGAGCCCGTCCCGACCGCGGCGATCGACGCCGTCGTCACGACGCCCGACGTCGAGGCGGGCGTCCTCGCGGTGACCGCGCAGTCGGCCTCCGCGTCCGACGGCGCCCAGGTGACCGCCGTCGTGCGTGACGCGGACGGCAACGAGGTCGGTACTGCGACCGGCGCGGCGAACGAGCTGCTCGCCGTCGAGATCCCCGACGCGCACCTGTGGTCGCCCGAGGACCCGTACCTCTACGACGTCGACGTGACTCTCACCGACGGCGGCTCGACCGACACCGTGGCCTCCTACGCGGGCATGCGCTCGATCGAGGTCTCGGAGGTCGACGGCGTCCAGCGCATCCTGCTCAACGGCGAGATCACCTACCTCATGTCGACCCTCGACCAGGGCTACTGGCCGGACGGCATCTACACGCCGGCGTCCGACGAGGCCTACGTGTTCGACCTGCAGGCCCACAAGGACCTCGGGTTCAACACGGTGCGCAAGCACATCAAGGTCGAGCCGGCCCGCTGGTACTACCACGCCGACACGCTGGGCCTCATGGTGTGGCAGGACATCCCGAGCGGCTGGTTCAACAACGGCGACACGAACCCGGCGTCGCGCGTGTTCTGGGAGCAGGAGATGAAGACGATCATCGACCAGCACCGCTCGGTGCCGTCGATCGTCGGCTGGGTGACGTTCAACGAGGGCTGGGGCGAGTGGAACCTCGCCGACACCGCGCGCATCGGGAACACGATCGACGAGTACGACCCGAGCCGCATCCTCAACACGCACTCGGGTTACAACTGCTGCGCGTCGAAGGGCGACTCCAAGACGGGCGACATCATCGACTGGCACCAGTACACCGGGCCGGCCCTGCCGAAGCCGGACGCCACGCGCGCCGCGATCGACGGCGAGCACGGCGGCTTCTCGATGAGCGTCCCGGGCCACATGTGGCCGGGCGTGTCCGCCAACCCGTACGGCGGCGTCGCGAACAGCGAGGCGCTGACGAACGCGTACGTGCAGAACACCGAGAAGCTCGTGCGGCCCGCGCAGTGCTACCTGTCGGGTTCGGTCTACACGGAGATCTCCGACGTCGAGAACGAGCTCAACGGCTTCTACACCTACGACCGCCGCGTCCTCAAGATGGACGCCGCGCGCGTCAAGGACGTCAACGAGCGCGTGATCGCGGCGGCGAAGCAGGGCTCCGGCCCGGTCGACCCGGGTACCCCGGGCCTCACCGGCACGGGTCGCTGGTCGTTCGACGAGGGCAACGGCACGACCGCGGCCGACGGCGTGGGCGACCACCCGGCGTCGGGCACGGGCGAGTGGGTGGCCGGTCGTGACGGCAGCGGCACCGCGATCCACCTCGACGGCGACGACGACCACTTCGTCACCGAGGGACCGGTCGTCGACACGACCGGCTCGTACACGGTGTCGGCATGGGCACAGTTCGACGAGAAGCCGGGCAACTGGGCGACGATCGTCGGCCAGGACTCGACGCTCGGGGCCAGCGCGTTCTACCTCCAGTACGGCGGGGGCGGCCGGTTCGCCTTCTCCTACGAGGGCGAGCCGCGCGCCGAGTACGTCGTGGAGCCGGTGCTGGGCGACTGGTACCACGTCGTCGGCGTCCGCGACGCCGAGGCGCAGACGCTCACGCTGTACGTCAACGGCGAGCAGGTCGGGCAGTCGAGCGTCTGCGGTGGCACGACGCCGTCCGGCCCGCTGACGATCGGCCGCGGGCAGTGGGGCGGCAACCCCGTCGACTACTGGCCGGGCTCGATCGACGACGTGCGCGTCTTCGACCGCGCGCTGTCCGGCGACGAGGTCGCCGCGGTCTACACCGGCGACGACGGCGAGGAGCCGGTGCTCGACGTGTCGGTCACGGCGGAGGCTCGCTGTCTCGCGGGCAAGGCCTACGTGGCCGTGCGCGCGACCAACGGCGAGGACGTGCCCGTGGACGTCACGCTCGCCACGCCGTTCGGGACCAAGGCGTTCACCGCCGTCGCCCCAGGTGCCAACGCGTACCAGTCGTTCGCGGTGCGCGGGACGTCCGTCGAGGCGGGCGAGGCGACGGTGACGGCGTCGGCCGTGGTCGACGGCGAGCAGGTCACGGCGGACGTCGTCGCTCCGTACGACGCGACGACCTGCGGCTGAGGTAGCCCGAGGCCGCGCGCTGCGGGCGGCCTCGCGAACCCGGGGTTCCGCGTCACCTGATGGTCGGGGTGACGCGGAACCCCGGGTTCGGCACGTCCTGGGCAGGACAGCACGGCCCCACGGAGGCACGCTGGAGACATGGCCGCCGACCTCCCACGGACCTACCCGCACGGCGTCCCGTGCTGGGTCGAGCTCGAGGCGCCCGACGTGGAGGCTGCGCTCACGTTCTACGGCGAGCTCTTCGGCTGGCGCTTCACCGAGCAGCCCGCCGGCTCCGCCGGCCGGTACGTCGTCGCGTCGGTGGAGGGGAGCGACGAGACCGCGGTCGCTGCGATCGCCGAGGTCGCCCGAGGGGCCACCGCGCGGTGGAGCACGTACCTCGCGGTCGACGACGTCGACGCCGCGGCCGCGCGGGCCACCTCGCTCGGCGGCGCGGTCGTGACGCCGCCGGAAGCGGTCGGCCGGCCGGGCGCCGTCGTCGGACGGACCGCGACGGTGCGCGACCCGCAGGGCGTCGAGAGCCGGCTCTGGCAGGCGGGTTCGCGCCTCGGCTCGCAGCGGGTCAACGCGCCCGGCACGTGGAACTTCAGCAACCTGCTCACACCCGACCCCGCGAGCGCCCTCGTGTTCTACGGGGCCCTGCTCGGCTGGGAGGTCGACCCGGACCTCGCCGCGGGCATGGCCCGCGTGCCGGGATACGGCGACCACCTCGCCCGCACGTCCGACCCGGGCATCTACGAGCGCCAGGAGGGCTTCGCCCCGCCCGGGTTCGCCGACGCCGTCGCCGGGATCGTGCCCGACGACGGCCCGGCCCGGTGGGAGGTCGCGTTCGCCGTCGCGGACCGCGACGAGGCGGCCGACACCGCCCGGGACGTGGGCGCGACGGTCGTGTCGACGACCGAGGACCCCTGGGCGCGGCACGCGACCGTCCGGGACCCGCAGGGCGCGGTCCTCGTGCTCTCCCAGTTCGCGCCCCAGGACTGAGGCCCGCCCGCCGGGGCGTCCGGAGCCCGGCGGGGTCAGGTCGCGGAGCCGGCGACGTTCACCAGCCACCCGACGCCGAAGCGGTCCGTGACCATGCCGAACTCGTCGCCCCACGGGGCGGTCTCCATCGCCATGACCTCCTGCGCGCCCTCGGACAGCGCGGTGAACCAGGCGTGCAGCCGCTCGCGGTCCTCCGGGCCGCCGAACAGCGCGACCGATGCGTGGTCCGTGAGCGTCGTCCCCGGCGGCACGTCGGACGCCATGAGCGTCCCGACGCCCTCGATCGGGAGCTGCGAGTGCATGACCTTCTTCGCCTGCGCCGGGTCGTCCACGGGACCGATCGAGTCGTAGGTGCTGATGTCCGGCGCGACGCCGAACACCGTGCCGTAGAACTCGACCGCCTCGCGGGCGTCGCCGTCGAAGTTCAGGTAGGGGCTGAGCTGAACGGCCATGATGGCCTCCTCGTCGTGGTGGACGTGACTCCGGTAAGACGCATCGGAGCGTCCGGACTGAGCGGTCTGCGGACCGGTCTCGCGACCCGGGAGCGCCGTCGGCCCGACGGCGGCGGTCCGCTAGGGTGTGCGCGGCCCGACGGCGCGGCCACCGGTCCGCGGGTCGCTCGCCCGTGCGACGGCCCGAGATCTCGACGAGCACCAGGGGGACGTGGACGTGCAGCGCAACCTCGTCCACGTCTTCGACGTGACGGGCGCGGACCCCGCGCGGCTCGACGACGACCCGACCGTCCGCCGGTGCCTCGACGCGATCGTCCGGCACGCGGGGATGACCCCGCTCGGCGAGGCGTCGCACCGCTTCGAGCCCCAGGGCACGAGCATGGTGATCCTCCTCGCGGAGTCGCACCTCGCCGTCCACACGTGGCCCGAGCACGGAACCGCGTACGTGACGCTCACGACGTGCCGCGCGCCGTCGTCGGCCACCTTCACCGACGACGTCCGCGAGCTGCTCGCCGACGCCCTGGGCGCGCGCGACGTCGCCGTGCGGAGCCTCGTGTGAGCGGGGCGCGCCCCCGGCTCGCGATGCGCGTCGGCGAGGAGCTCGTCGGCACGCCGCCGCAGCGCGCCACGCCGCGCGCCGTCGCCGTCCTCTCCACGCGCCAGGACGGGTCGACGTACACGTGGGAGGAGTGGCAGCTCCTCGCGCACGACGGCTCCGACGTCTGGGTCGAGTACGACCACGACACGCACGACGTGACGCTGTTCCACCCGACCGAGGCGTGGCCGCCCGTCGTCGACCTGGACGGGCTGCACCCGGGCCGCTCGCTCGAGCTGCGCCTCGACGGGCGGCCGCACCGGCTCGCGGTCCGCGAGCACGGCACAGGACGCGTGGACCACGTCGAGGGCCAGTTCGCGGAGCCGTTCGCCGTCGGGCAGCAGGTCGAGTTCGTCGACCTCGCGGGCCACGGGTTCGTCGTCTCGGTCGAGCGCACGACCGGCCCGCTCGGTCCCGTGACGTCGGTCTACCGCGGCCGGCGGATCGACGTCGCGGAGCAGCGGCGTCTCTTCGGGCGCCGCCTCGCCCCGCGCCGGTCCCTGGGCAACCGCGTGGTCGCCGTCGCCGTCGGGCTCGTCGCCCTCGTCTCGTTCGGGGCGTGCCAGGCGAACGCCGACCGCGACGGCTCGTCGTCCTGCACGCCCCGCACGGTCGTCACGACCTCACCGACGACCGGCCAGACCGGCACCTCCGAGGAGAGCGGCACGTGCGTGCGGCGCTCCGTGTACGGCGGCGGTGGCGGGGGCCTCGGCAAGTGAACCGTCCGGCCGCCCGACCCGCCCGGCGACCCCCGCGTCGTCGTCCCGCCCGTCACCAGACCGCCCGTCCCACGACCTGAACCCGGGAGACCTCGTGTCCGTCACCGCCGCCGCCATCGTCTGGCCCTTCCTGTCCACGATCCTGTACTCGGTGCTGGGCATCGTGCTGCTCCTGCTCACCATCGTCGTCGCGAACAAGGTCTTCCGGCTCAACCTGCACCGCGAGCTCGTCGACGAGCACAACACCGCGTTCGGCGTGATGATCGCGGGCCTCGCCATCGCGATCGGCCTCATCATCGCGGGGACGATCAGCTCCTGAGCATGCCCGGCCCGCACGACACCGCGACGCTCGCCCCCGACACCGAGCCGCCGGCACCGGTCGAGCCGGCCGGGTCCGACGACGCGGCGCGCACCCCCGCGCTGCCCCGGACCGGGCGCACGCGCCGGATGGACCGCCCGACGGTGTTCGCCGCGGCGCTGCTCGTGGCCGTCGGCGGGATCGTCTACGAGCTCATCCTCGGGACCGCGGCGTCGTACCTCTTCGGTGACTCGGTCGTCGCGTTCTCCGTCGCGACCGGGCTGACGCTGTTCGGCATGGGGCTCGGCTCGCTGCTGGCGCCGCGCCTGCAGCGCACGGCGGGCCTGAGCTTCGTGCGCAACGAGCTCGTGCTGAGCCTGCTGGGCGGCACGTCGGTGCTCGCGCTGTTCTGGGCGTACGCGCAGACCGAGCTGTACTGGCTCGTCTTCGTCCTGCTGTCGCTCGCGATCGGCACGGCGATCGGCGTCGAGATCCCGCTGCTCGTCGCGGTGCTCAAGGAGCGGGGGAGCGAGGGGTCGGTCTCGCTGCTGTCCAAGGTGCTCGCGCTCGACTACTTCGGCGCGCTCGCGGCGTCCCTGCTGTTCCCGTTCCTCCTGCTGCCCTACCTCGGCCTCGTGCGAACGGCCTTCGCCGTCGCGGTGCTCAACGTCGCGGTCGCCGCGTTCATGCTCGCGCGCATGGGGCACCCGCCCCGCTGGACGGCCCTTGCCGCGGCGACGCTCGCGGTGCTCCTCGGCGGCTTCGCCGCGTCGTCGTGGCTCGAGACGCGTATCAGCGCGGGGATGTACCAGGATCCCGTGGTCGCTCAGGAGGCGAGCGCGTACCAGAAGCTCGTCGTCACCGAGTACCGGGGCGACACCCGCCTGTACCTGAACGACCAGCTCCAGTTCTCGTCCGTCGACGAGGCCCGGTACCACGAGACCCTCGCGCACGCGGCGATGACGTCGGTCGCCGCCCCAGCGTCCGTCGCCATCCTCGGCGGCGGTGACGGCCTGCTCGCGCGCGAGGTGCTGCGCTACGGCTCGGTGCAGGACGTCACGCTCGTCGACCTCGACCCCGCCGTCACCGACCTCGCGCGCGACAACCGGCTGCTCGCCGACCTCAACGAGCACGCGCTCGACGACGAGCGCGTCACCGTGGTCAACGCCGACGCGTTCCGCTGGCTCGAGGAGACGGCCGGCACGTTCGACGTCGTGCTCGTCGACCTCGTCGACCCGTCGGGCGAGCGCGTCGCCAAGCTGTACTCCCAGGAGTTCTACGGCCTGGTCGTCGCGCACCTGCGGCCGGGCGGCGCGTTCGCGACCCAGGCGACCTCGTCGTACTTCACGCCGAACGCCTACTGGCAGATCGTCTCCACGGTCCGCGCCGCGGCGCCCGAGCGCGCCGTCGTCCCCCTCACCGTCAACGTGCCGTCCTTCGGGGAGTGGGGTTTCGCGCTCTCGCTGCCCGACGACGTCCCCGGCCTCTTCGCGCGCACGCCCCTGCCCGAGGGGCTGCGGTTCCACGACGCCGCGTCGCTCGCCGCGACCACCCGCCTGCCGGCGGACAACCCGCCACGCGACCTGCCGCCGTCGACCCTGCTCTCGCCGACCGTGCAGCGCACGTACCAGCAGGACATGCGCGACTGGCGCTACTGAGCCGAGCGCCGCGGCCGTCGGGCGCGGGCCTGCGCGTCGCGGTAGACCCGCAGCCTCTCGACCTGCAGCTCCCCGAGCGTCGGCGCGTCCACCTCGTCGGCGAAGGCCTCGGAGAGCTGGCGCAGGATCTCCGTCTCGAGGTCGTCGAGCTCCTCGAGACGGCGGCGGTCCCCGGGGCTCAGCAGCGGCCAGGTCTCGGTGTAGGTGGGTGCGTGCTCGGTCACCTGCCCATGGTGGGCGCAACGGAGCGGTCTCGCAGGTCGACGGCGCCCGGGCCGGACACCGCCTCGAGCGCGTCGAGGGCCGCGAAGGGGTCGCCCGGGCGGGCGGGGTCGGGGCTCGTCGCGGCGAGGACGACGCTCGACACGCCGTGCCCGCCGAGCTCTGCGAGGCGCGCCCGGAACGCGTCCGGCGGTCCGACGATCGCGAGCGCGTCGACCCACGCGTCCGGCATCGCGGCGGCGAACGCCTCGGGGGAGTCGCTCGCGTCGCGCAGGGCGCGGAGGTCGTCCGCGAACGGCAGCGGGTCGACCTGCGCCGACCAGTCTGCCATGCCCAGCACCGCGAGCGAGGGGCGCACGATCGCGCGGGCCGCTGCGACGTCGTCGTGCACGGCGCCGACCGCGAACGCGACGATCCGGTGCTCCGGCGGTGCGGCGTCACCGGCCGACACCCGTCCGGTATCGATCGCCGACCGCGCGACCGCGAGGTACTCGGGCGTCACGGGCATGTCGAGGATCGTCCCGTCGGCGACGCGCCCCGAGACCTCGAGCGATCGCGGGCCGCGCACCCCGGCGAGCACCGGCGGGGGCGACGCGGGCGGGGCGTGCAGCGCGACGTCGTCCACGTGCACGTAGCGGCCCGACACGGTGACGCGCTCGCCGTGCAGCAGCGCGCGCACCGTCGCCGTCGTCTCCTCGAGCATCGTCAGGGGGCTGGCCGGCCATACCCCGACCTGGCGCATCCAGTCCGGCATGCCGTGCCCGAGCCCGAGGTGCAGGCGCCCGGGGTGCACGGCCGCGAGGGTCGCGGCCTCCATCGCCGCGGTCGACGGCGTGCGCGTCGCCGCGGGCAGGATCCCGATGCCCACGGTGATCTCGCGCGTCGCCGCGAGGACCGTCGCGGCCTGCGCGATCCCGCCGTGGAACGTGAGGTCCTCGACGACCCACACCTCGTCGAGACCCACCTCCTCCGCCCGCCGCGCGAACGGCACGATCTGGTCGGCGGGCAGCTCGCGCGGGAGGATCACGCCGAGGGCAGGGAACGTCGTCGGGGTCGCCATGCCCGCGACCGTACCCTGACAGCGCTCCCACCAGCAGCGACGACGCGGCGCCCTCGGAATCCGCTGGTGGCGCGCGGCCCGACGCGCCTACGGTCGGGCCATGAGCTCGCTCGACGACGACGCCCTCGCCGCCCTCGACACGCACCTGCGCGCCCGGGCCGCATCCGACGCGTTCTCCGGCGTCGTGCGGATCGAGCGTGACGGTGATCCGATCTTCGAGGAGGCGTACGGGCTCGCGTCGCGTCGCTGGGGCGTTCCGGTGCGCACGACCACGCGCTTCGACGTCGCATCCGTCACCAAGCTCTTCACCGCCGTCGCGGTGCTCCAGCTCGTCGGCGACGGCCGCCTCGGCCTCGACGACCGCGTCCACGACCACGTGGACCTCGCCGGCACGACCATCCCGCGCGAGGTGACGATCCGGCACCTGCTCACGCACACGTCCGGCATCGCGGACGACGCCGACGAGGAGGCCGGCGAGTCCTACGAGGCGCTGTGGGTGGACCGGCCGAGCTACTCCGTGACGCGCACCGCGGACTTCCTCCCGGGCTTCGTCCACAAGGAGCCGAACTTCCCGCCCGGCGAGGGGTGCCGGTACTGCAACGTCGGGTTCGTCCTCGCGGGCCTGGCGCTCGAGTCCGTCACGGGCACCACCTACCGCGACCACGTCCGCGAGCACGTGTTCGCGCGCGCCGGCATGGAGCGGTCCGGGTTCTTCCGCATGGACGAGGCCGAGCCCGACGTCGCGGAGGGCTGGGAGCCGGTCTACGACGGTCCCCGGAGCGAGGGCCGCCTCACCGGGTGGCGGCAGAACATCTACTCCTACCCGCCCGTCGGCTCGCCCGACGGCGGCGCGCACGTCACGGCCCGCGACCTCACCCGGTTCTGGGCGGCGCTCCGCGGCGGCGAGCTGCTCCCGCCCGACCTCACGCGCGCGTTCCTCACGCCGCAGGTGAAGCACGACGACGGCGACACCGACGAGACGGACGCCAAGGACGCCCCGGCCACGCAACGGGCGGCGAGCGTGCACTACGGCTTCGGTCTCGAGTTCGAGCTCCTCGCCGACGGCACCGTGCGCTCGGCGTACAAGGAGGGCATCAACACCGGGTCGAGCGCGATGCTGCGCCACTACCCGGACCCGGCGGGCCGGACGGCGCCTGGCGACGCCCCGCCGGCCGGAGCACCCGGGGTGACGGTCGCCGTCGTCTGCAACGCCGAGAGCGACGCGTGGGAGCCGGTGCGTCGGATCGACGCGATGGTCCGCCGCTGAGCGGCCGGCCGTCCGCAACCGCGAGGGCCTGAACGTCAGGCGAGCGAGGCGACCGCCTTCTCGATGCGGCGCTGCCGTGTCTCGGCCGCCTTCGCCGCCTCGACCGGCTCGACGATCCCGCGCTGCTTCGAGTACGACAGCGCGTCGAACGCGTCGCGCACCCCGGCCGTGCCGAGCGCGTCGGCGAGGTCGGCGGGGACCTCGACGGTGCGCGGCGCGTCGTCGACCTCGACGTCGATCACCACCTCGTCGCCCGCGGCCACCCCGGCCGCCTCCCGGTTCGCAGCGCTGAGCGAGATGACGAACTGCCCCCGGTAGAACACGAGGGACGAGCGGTAGGTGTGCCCGCCGATCGTCACGCGCACGGGGAACTTCCGACCCCGCTCGAACGACAGGGCGACGTCCTCCGGGACGGGTAGCCCCGTCGTCGTGCCGCCGCCCGCCTCGACGGTCGTGGTGATCCGCATCTCTCGCCCTCCCCAGAACCGGGCGCCGGGGCCCTTCCCGACGCTTCCCACCAGACCTCCACACGGTCTCGAACTCATCGGTGCCTGGGGCTCCGGTCGCTCGCATAGGCTCGTGAGCCATGCCCTCTGGACTCTCCGCAGCCCTCCCTGCCGTCCCGACGGCCCTCCCGACGGCCGCCACGGCGGCCGCGGAGCCGGCGCTCGACGGTGTCGCCGGGTGGGCCGTCGGCCTCATGGAGACGCTCGGGCCGGTGGGCGCGGCGCTCGCGATCGCGCTGGAGAACCTGTTCCCGCCCCTGCCGAGCGAGATCATCCTGCCGCTCGCGGGGTTCACCGCGAGCCAGGGCAGCTTCGGCCTCGTCGAGGCGATCCTGTGGACGACGGCCGGCTCGGTCGTCGGAGCCCTCGCGCTCTACGCCGTCGGGGCGCTCGTCGGGCGCGAGCGCACGCGCTGGATCGCGGAGCGCCTGCCGCTGGTCAAGGTGGAGGACGTGGACCGCACCGAGCAGTTCTTCCTCCGGCACGGCGGCGCGACCGTCTTCTTCGGGCGCTTCATCCCCATCTTCCGCAGCCTCATCTCCATCCCCGCGGGCGTCGAGCGCATGCCGCTGTGGAAGTTCACCGGCCTCTCCGCCGCGGGCAGCGCGATCTGGAACACGCTCTTCGTGTGCGCCGGGTACCTGCTGGGTGAGCAGTGGCACGTGGTCGAGGCGTACGCGGGCGTGTTCCAGAAGATCGTCATCGGCGTCGTCGCGGCGGCCGTCGTGTGGTTCGTCGTGACGCGCGTGTGGCGCTGGGTGCACGACGACGAGCGCCCGGCCCACGTGCGTCGGCGCGGCTCGTCGTCCGCCCCGCACGACGACGCCTCGTAGGTCCGCAGGTCGTCGACGGCGTTGCCGAGGGTGCGCACGGCGGGACGGTCCCGGATGATCTGACGGTGAGCCCCCCTGCCCAGCCCCGGACCGTCGCCTCGCCGCTCGACGAGCAGCGGCGCCGCGTGCGCGTGCGGGTCCTGACCGCGCGCGTCGTCCTCGCGCTGGGCATCCTCGGGCTGGTCGCCGTCGTGGTCCGCGGGCTGTGGACCCACCTGACCCTCTACCGCGACGTGGTCCCCGGCCTGACGCCGGGCAGCGCGTCGTCGACGCTCGTGCTCGTCTCCCTCGTCCTGTTCCTCACCGCTCGGGGCCTGCGGCGTGGTCACCGGCTCGCGTGGGCCGTGACCGTCGTCGTGCTCGGCCTCACCGCGGGCCTGCACGTGGCGCGCGGCGTCGACGTCGTCCCCTCGGTCCTCGTGCTCGCGGGCGTCGTGTGGCTCGCGACCCGCTGGCGCGCGTTCCCCGTGCTCCCGACCCGTCGCGCCGTCCGCAGAGCCGCGCTGCTCCTGGGCCTGCTCGTCGTGGCGTGGGTGCTCGCGATCGTGGCGCTCGTCGTCGTGGTGCTGCGCGCCGACGACCCGGAGACGGCGCTCGACGACACGGCGGTGCAGGTCGTCGCGGGGGTCTCCACCGTGGTCGACCTCGCCGTCGTCGCGCTCGTGCTGTGGTGGCTCCTGTCGCCGCGCGCCGCGACGCGGCTGTCGCCCGCCGAGCACCGCGAGGAGCGCGAGCGGGCGAGGGCCGTCGTGGAGCGGTACGGCGGCGGGACGCTCGACTACTTCGCGCTGCGCGACGACAAGGACTGGTTCTTCGTCGGGCGGTCCGTCGTGGCGCACTCGGTGCGCGGCGGGGTGTGCCTCGTGTCGCCCGACCCGATCGGTCCCGAGGAGGAGCGCGAGACGGTGTGGGCAGAGCTGCTCGAGCACGCCGCGGCGTCGGGGTGGTCGGTCGCCGTCGTGGCCGCCGCAGAGGACTGGCTCCCCGTGTACGAGCGGTCGGGGCTGCGCAGCGTCTACCTCGGCGACGAGGCGACCGTCGACTGCACGACGTTCACGCTCGCGGGGCACGACCACAAGTCGCTGCGCCAGGCCGTCAACCGCGTCGCGCGCGCCGGGTACACGACGACGTTCCACGACCCGGCGACGATCGAGACCGGTCTCCGGGACGCGATCCTCGCGATGAGCGACGAGTCGCGGCGCGGCGAGGACGAGCGCGGGTTCTCCATGACGCTGTCGCGCCTGTTCGACCCTGCGGACACCGGCCTCGCGCTCTCCGTGACGCGCAACGCCGAGGGTCGGGTCGACGCGTTCTGCCAGTGGGTGCCTGCCGCCGCGATCGACGGCTGGTCGCTCGACGTGATGCGCCGTCGCACCGACGCCGACGACGTCCCCAACGGGCTGATCGACGCCACCATCGCCGCGACGATCGCCGAGCTCGCCGCGCGCGGCATGCGCGGGCTGGGCCTGAACTTCGCCGTGATGCGCGAGGTGCTCGAGGGCGAGCGCGACGGGCGTCTCGACCAGCTCGTCCGACCCGTCCTCGTTCGGCTGTCCCAGGGGACCCAGATGGCGACGCTCGGTGCGTTCAACGAGAAGTTCGACCCCGCGTGGACGCATCGCTACGTCGTGCTCGACTCCGTGGAGTACGCGGCGACGCAGGCCGTCGTGCTGGCGGGCGCCGAGGGCGTCACGGAGGTCCCGGTGATCGGGCGGTTCCTCCGCGGCGCGGGGTCCCCGACGTGAGCCGGGGGACGCCGTGATCCTCTCGCTCCTCGCCGCCGTCGCCGCGAGCGCCCTCTACGCCGTGAGCACGATCATGCAGGCCGTCGCGACGCGCCGGACGCACGGGCTGGCCGCCGTCACCCAGCCGCTCGTCATCGGCGCGCTCGTCGTCGACGGCGTCGCCTGGCTCCTCTCGTTGCTCGCCCTCGACCACCTGCCGCTGTTCGTCGTGCAGGCCGTCGTCGCGGCGTCGCTCGTCGTCGTCGTGCTGCTCGCGCGGCTCGTGCTCGGCGCGACGCTGCGGCGTACCGACCTCGCCGCGATGGGCGTCGTGGTGGCCGGGCTCGTCGTGCTCGCGCTCTCGGCGGGGGAGCAGCCCGCGCCGCACCCGCCGTCGGGGTTCGTGACGGGGGTGAACGTCGCCGCGGTCGTCGTCGCGGTCGGCACCGCGGCCGCGTACCGGCGCGGCCACCCGATCCTGCTCGCGGCGCTCGGCGGGCTCGGGTACTCCGTCGCGGCCGTGGCGGCACGCGGGGCGCACGCGTCGGGGGACCTGCTCGACACGGTCCTCCAGCCGCTCGCGGTCGCGATCGTCCTCGGCGGCGTCGCGGGGGCGCTCGCCTACCTGCGCGCGCTCGAGCGCGGCGCGGTGGGGTCGGTCGCCGCGACCGTCTCCGTGCTCGAGGTGCTCGTGCCGGGGGTCGTGGGGCTCACGGTGCTCGGCGACGTCGTCCGCAGCGGCTGGGCGGTCCCCGCGGTGCTCGCGACCGTGGCAGCGGTCGCGGGGTGCGTCGTGCTCGCCAGGAGTCCCGCGAACGCCGCCGCCGAGGAGGCGGTGCCCGCGAGCGACGCGCCGGGGACCGCCTAGGGTGGGCAACGGTCGCCGAACCCGGGGTCATGCGCCAGGACATGGCGTCCATGACCCGCAAGCCCGGGTTCGGCAACGAGGGAGGAGCACGATGCGCACGCCGCTGGACGCCCCCACGCTGGACGAGCTGCGCCGTCGGACCTCGGTGAAGTGGCGCGCCTACCCGCCGGACGTGCTGCCGCTGTTCGTCGCGGAGATGGACGTCGCGCCGTGCGAGGCCGTGGTCGACGCCGTCACGACGGCCGTGCGCGCGGGCGACACCGGGTACGACCACGGCACCGCGTACGGCGAGGCGTACGCGCGGTTCGCGGAGCGGCGGTGGGGCTGGACGTTCGACCCGACCACGACGCGCACGCTGCCCGACGTCATGCTCGCGATCGTCGAGGTGCTGCGCGTGCTCACCGGGCCGGGGGACGCCGTCGTCGTGAACCCGCCCGTGTACCCGCCGTTCTACGGGTTCGTGCGCAACGAGGGCCGGCGCGTCGTGGAGGCGCCGCTCGGCCGGGACGCGCGGCTCGACCTCGACGCGCTCGAGCGCGCCTTCGCCGACGCCACCGGGGCCGCGGCGAACGGGCACGGGCCGGGGAGCGGTCGCCGCGCCGTCTGGCTCGTGTGCAACCCGCACAACCCCACCGGGACCGCCCACACGACCCCCGAGCTCGAGGCGGGTCTCGCGCTCGCGGACCGGTACGGCGTGCGCGTCGTCGCGGACGAGATCCACGCGCCGCTCACCCGCCCGGGGCTCGACGGCCGACCGGCCACGACCCACACGCCGCTGCTCACCGTGCCCGGCGCGGACGCCGCGGTCGCGGTCGTCTCGGCGTCGAAGGCGTGGAACCTGCCGGGGCTCAAGGCCGCGGCGGCGGTCGGCGGCCCGGCGGCGGCCGACGACCTGCGGCGGATCCCCGAGGAGGCTGGCCACGGGGTGCAGCACGTGTCCGTGCTCGCGCACGTCGCCGCGCTCGACCACGGCGAGGCGTGGCTCGACGCCGTGCTCGCAGGCGTCGAGCGCAACGCGTGGCTGCTCGCCGACCTGCTTGCCGAGCACCTGCCCGCCGTCCGGTACCGGCCCGGCGAGGCGACCTACCTCGCCTGGCTGGACTGCCGCGGTCTCGACCACCCCGGTCCGGCGCCCGACGACGCCCGGTCGCCCGCGCGGGACCCGCACGGCTGGTTCCTCGACCGGGCGCGTGTCGCGCTCGAGGACGGCCGGCGGTTCGGTTCCGGCGGGGAGGGCCACGTGCGCCTCAACCTCGCGACGAACGTCGACGTGCTGACCGAGGCGGTCCGGCGGATGGGCGCGTCGCTCGCCTGACCGGTGCTCCGGGCAGCGGCCGTCGGTCGCGGCCCCGAGTGGGTAGTGCTCCCCATCGCGACGTCGCGCCGCGGCGCGTAGCGTCGGCGTCCGACCGTCGAGACGAGGCTGTCGACACGCGCTGCGCGGTGGCGCACGTGCTGGGAGGAGACGGCATGAGCGGGATGTGGGGCGCCGACGTCCGAGCCCTGCGCTCGCTCGCCGACGCGCTGAGCTCCGGCGCCGACGCACTGCGTAGCCAGCGGACGCAGGTCGGGTCGCTCGTCGACGGCGCGACCGCCTGGGACGGGCCCGACGCCGCGGAGTTCCGCTCCGAGTGGTCCGCGACCCTCGCGCCCGCCATGGTCGCCGTCGCGACGCTGCTCGACGACGGCGCCGACCAGCTCCGGCACGACGCCGACCAGCAGGAGAGCGCGAGCGCCGCCGACGGGTCGGGAGGGTCCGGCGGTCCGGGCGGCTCGGGTGGGCCGCCAGGCGGCCCCGGCGCCCCGACGGTGCCCACCCCGACACCTGACGAGTACGCGACGATGGACGCCGGCGAGCGCGCCGACTGGCTCGCGAACGCGACGGACGCCCAGGTCGCGGCGCTCTACGCGCAGCTCGTGCGGCTCGGCGTCGACCCCGGGTCGCCCGGCTTCGGGGACCTGGCCCGGGTGCACTGGACGCGCGTCGCGGCGGCCGAGGCGGGGTTCGACTTCGCCGACTGGGACCCGTCCGCCGGGGCGTCGGCGAACCGCGAGATCATCGAGGGCGTCTACACGTACTACGGCGAGCTCTACCTCGACAACCCGTGGATGCAGTGGGCCGGCATGGCCGCGATGATCGGGCCGTCGTTCGCGGCCGGCTTCTTCGACCTCGACCAGATGCGGCAGCTCGCGCGGGCCGTCGAGAGCGGTGCGCAGCAGCTCCCGCCCGGCGTGACGCCCGCCGCGCTCGAAGCGATCGCCGGGATGACGGACGCCGAGCTCGGGTTCTACGAGAACCAGTTCCTGTCGATGCAGCGCGAGATCTTCGTCGACCAGGCCGTCATGCACGAGGCCTACCTCCACGGCGGCATGGAGGAGATCGAGCGCCTCTTCGAGGCCGGCGTCATCAACGACGACGCCACCTACGACGCGTGGGCGGACATCGACGCCGGGCGGGCGGGCGACGCCCAGGCGCTCGCGGACGGCAACACCGCGCTGCTGGACCGCGAGCAGAACCGCATCATCGCGGACGACTGGCAGACCATGCGCGACCACCCGGTCACGGGCGAGGCGTTCACCTACCTCATGACGCTCGTGGGCGAGCCGTCGATCCCCGGCGCCGGGACGTACGCGCAGTACGACCCGTTCACGGTGAGCGTCGAGACGCCGGGACCGGAGAACGTCGGCATCCCGTTCACGGGCATCTCGTTCGACAACCCCGTCCAGGGCACCGTGAGCGTCGAGACCCCGCTGCCGGGCGGCAACATCGCCGACCAGGGCGCGCGATGGGAGTACGTCTCGAGGGACACGCTCCCGGCCTACCAGGAGCTCGTCACGCAGCACCCGGACCAGGCCGCGCGGATCATCGGCACGGACGTCTCCGAGCGGATCGAGGACTACCGGCTGACGAACCCCGACCGGTTCGGCCGCATCCTTGGCAGACTGACCGAGTGGGACGTGGACGTGGACCAGTGACGACCACGCGTCAGCGCGCCCGACGGGCGGGGCGCTCGCTCACGGCGGGCGTCGTCGCAGGACTCGTCGCGCTGGGCGTCGCCGCGTGCACGGTCACGTTCGGCGACCCGGACGACCCGGTCGTCACGACGTCGTCGGGCACGAGCCCGGGCACGGGGACGGGTGCCGCGGCGGGGACCGGCACGACGATCGAGGACATCGAGGAGGGCGAACCCATGCGCTGGGACGTGAGCAGGCCGATCACCGCGGAGTCCGTGGGGCTGGGGGACTCGATGGCCGTCGTGAAGGTGCCGGGCGGCGCGGCCGAGGTCGAGCTGACGATGCCCGACGGCGTGTGGACGACGACCGCCGAGGAGCTGACGATCGCGCCGCGGCGCGGTTACGTCAACGCGATCAACGTCTTCCGCACGTTCTCCGGCGGGCAGGCGGTGCACGACCAGCTCGTCGCGGACGCCGAGGTCCTCGGGTTCCCGCGGTCGCAGGTCGACCGGTGGCTCGACGAGCTGCCGGCGTCGCTGGAGCCGTCTCGCTCCGGGGGGCTGCGCGAGCGGACCGGGATCAACGGGTCGAACGGCGACGTCGTGACGTCCGTGGAGATCAGCCACGACCCCGGCCCGGGCGGCGACGAGAGCATCCGGCTCTGGTACGCGATCGGCCCCGTCACGCCCGCGGACGGGGAGGGCTGAGCGCTCCCGCGTGAAGAAGCCGGGGACGAAACGGGCCGGTTCGTCCCGCACGCCCGGGACGTCCGGGCCGTGAGGTAGCGTCCGTCCCGTCCCGACGGTCCGGAGCAGGGGAGCAGCCAGTGAGCAGCGTCGCGCACGTCCACGGTCGAACGAGTACGCGGTCCCGCACGGCCCGGTGGACGACGGCGCTCGCGCTCGTCCCCGTGCTGGCCCTCCCCCTGGCGGCGTGCACGCCCGACCGCCCGGAGGCGCAGGACGCGGCCTCGGCGCTCGCGGACGCGATCGCCGAGGGCGACGTGGGCGCCCTGGAGTTCAGCAACGGGGCCGCGGCCGACGTGCAGGGCCACCTCGAGGCGGTGCTCGAGCCGCTCGTGCCCTACGAGCGCACCGTCGAGGTCGAGAAGGTCGACCTCGTCGACGAGGGCGACGACGCGGGGGAGCGAGCGACGGCGACGCTCGCCTACCGCTGGGACGTCGCGGGCGAGCAGGCGTGGGAGTACACGACGACGGCGGAGCTCACGTTCGCCGAGGCTGCTGAGGGCGAGGACGGCCCGGGGCACTGGGACGTCGTCTGGGAGCCCGACGTGCTCGTCCCCGACCTCCAGCAGGGCGACCGGCTCGCGGTGAGCCGGGTCGCAGCGACGCGTGCGGGCATCCTGGGCGCGGACGACGTGCCGATCGTCCAGGACCGGCCGGTCTACCGGATCGGCGTCGACAAGACGCGCGTGGACCAGGGGACATGGGACATCGTGGCCCGGGCGCTCGCCGGGATCGTGGGCCTCGACCCCGAGGAGTACGCGCAGCGCGTGCTGGGCGCCGGGGAGAAGGCGTTCGTCGAGGCGATCACGGTCCGCACGGAGGACACCGCAGGGATCGACGTCGACGCGGCGCGCGAGCTCGCGGGAGTCGCCGTGATCGACGACACGATGCCGCTCGCACCGACCCGCGAGTTCGCGCGCCCGGTCCTCGGGCGGGTCGGCGACGCGACGGCGGAGATCGTCGAGGAGTCGAAGGGCGCGGTCGTCGCGGGCGACCAGGTCGGTCTCTCCGGGCTGCAGCGCCAGTACGACGAGCAGCTGCGCGGCGTGCCGGGGCTGTCGATCGAGATCGTCCCCGACGAGAGCACCCCGGACGAGGAGGCGACGGAGGTCTTCGCGGTGGACCCCGTCGACGGCGTCCCGCTGCGCACGACGCTGCGACCCGACATGCAGGTCGCGGCCGAGCAGGTGCTCGCGGGCCAGGCGTCGCCCAGCGCGCTCGTCGCCATCCAGCCGTCCACGGGCGAGGTGCTCGCCGTGGCGAGCGGCACCGCGGGCGACGGCCTCTCCACCGCGACGACCGGCCAGTACGCACCGGGCTCGACGTTCAAGGTCGCGACGGCGCTCGCGATGCTGCGTGCCGGCCTCACGCCCGACACGACCGTCGCGTGCCCGCCCACGATCACCGTGGACGGCCGCGAGTTCCAGAACGTCCCCGGCTACCCGACGTCCGCCCTCGGCGACGTCCCGCTGCGCACCGCGTTCGCCAACTCGTGCAACACCGCGATGATCGGGCAGCGCGACACCGTGACGCAGCAGGCGCTGCACGACGCCGCGGCGTCGCTCGGTCTGGGGGTCGAGGCCGAGCTCGGTGCGCCCGCCTTCTACGGCGACGTCCCGACGGACTCGGCCGGCACCGAGCACGCGGCGTCGATGATCGGGCAGGGCAAGATCCAGGCGTCCCCGCTCGGCATGGCGACGGTCGCCGCGAGCGTCGCGGCGGGGCACCGGGTCTCCCCGGTGCTGGTGCACCCGGAGGCGCAGACGGTGGCGGACGAGGAGGCGCCCGCGGGCGACCTCACCCCGGAGGAGGCGGCGACCCTGCAGTCCCTCATGCGGTCCGTCGTCACCGACGGCTCGGCGTCGCTCCTCCAGGACCTGCCCGGCGAGGTCGGCGCGAAGACGGGCACCGCGCAGTACGGCGACGGCAGCCAGTCGCACGCGTGGATGATCGCGACCCAGGGCGACCTGGCCGTCGCGGTGTTCATCGAGACGGGCGACGGCGGTGCCGTCACCGCAGGGCCGCTCCTGCACGCGTTCCTCGACGCCCCGAACGCCTGACCCCGTCGCGAGATAGCGACCTCCGGTACCAGGACCCCGGAGAACGGTGCTGGGCGTCGCTATCTCGGCTGCACGTCGCTATCTCGCGGCGGCGGCGTGGATAGTCGGACGGGTCGGAGGGAATACGGTCCTCGGTCGGCTCGTTGTCCACTCACGGGTATGATCGGTTGCCGCGGGCGTCGGTCTGCCCGCGTCCAGCGAGAACCATCGTTCCGGGAGACACCTTCGTGCTTGTCAGCGCGTGGCACCTCACCGAGCGCCGCGACATCGACCTCCGTCGAGTCGCCAGCGCTCTCTGTCGCTGACCCCCGTCGTCGCTGACCCTCTCCGCCTCCGCACACCTGTCAGTACGTCAGGTCACCGTCGTGACCTGGGCTGCTGACACGCGTGGCGCGATGTTGGCCTGTCAGTACTGCAGATCACCTGGGTGACCTGACGTACTGACACGCGACGACGTCCCGAGCCCCTCTCCCGAGAGCGGGCGCTCGTGCGCCCGCGTCACCCCGAAAGGTCCACCGTGTCCTCGACCCCCTCGACGGCCTCTCCGCAGGCCGGCTCGAAGCAGGTGAGCCAGGCTCCCGCCGCGGCGCCCGCGAAGAAGAAGCGCCGGTTCCCCTCGTTCAGCGTCCAGATCCTGCTCGGTCTCGCGATCGGCGTCATCCTCGGCGGCGTCGCCCTCGCCATGGGCCCGCAGGACGCGGCCGGCGAGGTCCCCAACGGCCTGACGACGACGCTCGACACCATCGGCTCGTCGTTCGTCACGCTGCTCAAGGCCGTCGTGCCGCCGCTGATCTTCACCGCGATCGTCGCGTCGATCGCGAACCTGCGCACCGTCACCAACGCCGCTCGCCTCGCGGGCCAGACGCTCCTGTGGTTCGCCATCACGGCAGCCATCTCGGTGGCCGTCGGCATCGGCCTGGGTCTGCTCTTCCAGCCGGGCAACCGCGCGTCCGTCTCGCTCGACGCCGCCTCCGAGCCGGGCCGCACCGGCACGTGGCTCGACTTCCTCAACGGCCTCGTCCCGGGCAACGTCCTGGGACTGGGCGCCTCGACGAGCCTCGAGACCGGTGACGACGGCGCGCTGACGGGCGCCGCCAGCACGTCGGTCAGCTTCAACGTGCTGCAGATCCTCGTCGTCGCGCTCGTCATCGGCATCGCGGCGCTCAAGTCGGGCAAGAAGGCCGACCCGTTCCTCGCGTTCAACCGCTCGGCCCTGGCGATCATCCAGAAGGTCCTGTGGTGGATCATCCGCCTGGCGCCGATCGGCACCGCCGGCCTCATCGGCTACGCCATCGCCGCGTACGGCTGGACGTCGCTCGCGTCGCTCGCGTGGTTCGCCGTCGCGATCTACGTCGGCCTCGCGGTCGTGCTGTTCGTCGTCTACCCGATCCTCCTGCGCACGAACGGCCTGAAGATCTCGAGCTACTTCAAGGGCGCCTGGCCCGCGATCCAGCTCGCGTTCGTCTCGCGCTCCTCGATCGGCACGCTGCCCGTGACGCAGCGCGTCACCGAGCGCAACCTCGGCGTGCCGAGCGAGTACGCGTCGTTCGCCGTGCCGCTGGCCGCGACCACCAAGATGGACGGTTGCGCCTCGATCTACCCGGCCATTTCGGCGATCTTCGTCGCGCAGATCTTCGGCATCGACCTGTCGATCACCGACTACCTGCTCATCGCGTTCGTGTCCGTCGTCGGCTCCGCCGCGACCGCGGGCCTCACCGGTGCGATCGTCATGCTGACCCTCACGCTCTCGACCGTGGGCCTGCCGCTCGCGGGCGTCGGCCTGCTGCTGGCGATCGACCCGATCCTCGACATGGGCCGCACCGCGGTGAACGTCGCGGGCCAGGCGCTCGTCCCGACCATCGTCGCGAAGCGCGAGGGCATCCTCGACCTCGAGCAGTACGAGGCCGCGACGGCCGAGGACCTCTTCGAGGACGAGGACGACGACGCGTCGTCCGAGGCCGTGCGGTCGTCGGAGTCGGCCGAGACCACGGCGACGTCCGGGACCGAGGCTGCCGCGCCGTCGGGCACCAAGGAGCCCGCGACCGCCTCCGCCTGACGCCGACCGGGCGATTCCTCGCCGTCGAGCACGACGTTGCTGCCGTTGTCCGCGGGATGACGGCAGCAACGTCGTTCTCGGCGTCAGGGCTGGGGGCGCCCCTCGCGCAGGACCGCGAGGCGGGAGCGGTACTCCTGCTCGTCGATCTCCCCGCGCGCGTACCGCTCGCCGAGGATCGACGCGGGGTCCGGGCCGGCGGTCCGCCAGGCTCCGGGGCCGCCGGGCCCCCAGCCGCGCCGCGCGCGGCGGGCGATGAGGAAGATCACGGACGCGAAGAGCAGGAACCACAGCAGGGGGAAGACGAACCACCACGGTCCGGGCCCCCAGCCGGCGTGCCCCCATGCGGCCACGGCGTCCGTGGGGATGGTGCTCGCGGCTCCGGTGAGTGCGGTGAGCATGACGACCTCCGGTGTCGGTGCGCCCCGCCGGTCGGCGGGGGCGGCCGCGATCCGGCCGCACCTCCAGGCTTCCCGTCTCCCGACGGCGCGTCGTCACCCGTACGTGCCGACCTCGGTCCTCCCGTGGTGCCGGTCCGGGCACCGACGGGCCGCGGCGGGCAGGGTCAGCCCGCCCATCCCGGTCGCACGAGCCCGGACTCGTAGGCCGTCACGACGAGCTGCGCCCGGTCGCGCGCGCCGGCCTTCGCCATGACGCGCGAGACGTGCGTCTTCACGGTGGACTCCGACAGGTAGAGGACCCCCGCAATCTCCTCGTTCGACAGCCCGCCCGCGACCTCGACGAGCACCTCGCGCTCGCGCGGCGTGAGGTCGTCGACGCCGGGTGCCGGCCCGACGTCGCGCGTCGCGTCCGCGACCCTGGCCAGCAGGCGCCGGGTCACCGTGGGGGAGAGCAGGGCGTCGCCTGCGGCCGCGACCCGCACCGCGCGCACGAGCTCGGCCGGCTCGGTGTCCTTGACGAGGAACCCGCTCGCGCCGCCGCGGATCGCGTCGGTCACGTACTCGTCGAGCTCGAACGTCGTGACGACCACGACGTGCACGTGCGCCGCCGCGCGCTCCGCGACGATGCGGCGTGTCGCCTCGAGCCCGTCGAGACCGGGCATGCGGATGTCCATGAGCACGACGTCGGGCAGGTGCTCGAGCGCGAGCCGCACGGCGTCGTCGCCCGTCGAGGCCTCGGCGACGACGTGCATGTCGTCCTCGGAGTCGATGAGCGCGCGGAACCCGCCGCGCACGAGGGCCTGGTCGTCGGCCAGCAGGACGTCGATCACGGTGTCTCCTCCGGTGGCGGCGCGTGGTCGGGTCGCCCGTCGACGCGAGCGGGGGTCGTCGTCTCGGGCCAGGGAAAGACCGCCCGCACGCGGAAGCCGCGAGCCGCGTCGGCGCCTGCCGGCACGGCGCGGGCGTCGAGCGTGCCGCCGACGCTCTCGACGCGCTCGCGCATGCCGCGCAACCCGTAGCCCGGCTCCGGGTCGGCCACGGGCCCCGCGCCGTCGTCGGTGACGGTGACCGTCACGGCTCGCGTCGGCCCGGTCCGGACCGCGACACGCACGTCCGCCCGCGTCGCGTCGCGCGCGTGCCGACGCACGTTCGTCAGGGACTCCTGCACCACGCGGTAGACCACGCCCGCGAGCCGGTCGGGCAGGTGTCCGGCCGCGATGTCGACGTCGAGCGTCACCGCGAGCCCGCCGTCCTGCGCCTGGCGCATGAGCCGGGGAAGGGCGGCGAGGTCCCACGTCGGGGCGAGCGGCGCGCTGCCGTCGCCGCCTCCGCGCACCACGCCGAGCACGGCGCGGACCTCGTCGAGGGCCTCCGCGCTCGTCGTGCGGATCGCGGTGAGGGCGCTGCGCGCCTGGTCGGGGTCGCGGTCGAGCAGGTGCAGCCCGACGCCCGCCTGGACCGTGATCGCGGAGAGCGAGTGCGCGAGGACGTCGTGCACCTCGCGGGCGATGCGCAGGCGCTCGTCCGCGACGGCGGTCCGCTCGCGCTCCGCACGCGTGACGCGGTCGGCCTCGCGCGCGGCGGCGAGGCGCGCCGACCGGTCCCGGATCGTGCCTGCGACGAGCAGCACGACGACGGTCCACGCCGTCCCGCCGAGGAGCGTCGCCCGCGGCGGGGCGTCCGGGCGCAGGTCGGCGGCCGCGACGACGACGCCCGCGAGCAGGGCCGCCCCGGCCCACGCCAGGCGCCGCGCACGCTCCGCAGGTCCGCTGAGCAGCACGCCCACGAGCACCCCGACCGGTCCCGCGAGCACCGGCCCCCACGGGTACCCGGCGACGAGGAAGGCACCGGCCGCCGCGACCGACACCACCACGGCCGCGACCGGTCGCGGCACGAGGAGCACGAGCACGAGGGGGGACACGAGCAGCAGCGCGAGCGCACCGACGTCGAGCGGGCGCGCACCCGGCTGCCCGTGCGCCGCACCGACCGTCCCGACCACCGAGACCACCGCGAGCACCACGGCGAGGAACGCCCGGGGGCGGCGACGGTCGAGCGGGCCCATGGGTCGCACGCTACGCCGCGCGCGGCCGGGTCGCGTCCGACCGGGGTGCCGGTCGTCGTCGTCCCGGGGTGCCGTCGGCAGGTCGCTGTCACAGGAGCGCTGCGGCCGGTGTCTCATGCCCGACACCCCGACACACCTGGAGGAGACATGACGACACGAGTGCCGCCCACCGAGGTCACCGGGCTCTACGGCTCGCTGGTCAAGCGCGCGACCCGCTCGATGTTCGGCGAGGTGCCGGAGTCGATCGGCGTGCTGTGGCACCACCCCGCGGTGTTCAAGGACCTCATGGGAGTGGGCCGCAAGGCCGAGAAGTGGGACCGGCTCGACCCGAACCTCGCGACGTTCGCGTCGATGGCGTCGGCCGCGACGGTCGGGTGCGAGTTCTGCCTCGACCTGCACTACTTCCGGTCGCGCAACGAGCACCTGGACGAGGTGAAGGCACGCGAGGTGCCGCGGTGGCGCGAGTCCGCGGTGTTCACACCGGTCGAGCGACGGGTCATGGAGTACGCCGAGGCGATGAGCCAGACGCCGCCCGCGGTCACGGACGAGCTGGCCGCCGCGCTGCTCGACGACCTGGGGCCGGCCGGCCTCGTCGAGCTCTCCGCCCGTGTGGGGCTCATGAACGCGACGGCGCGCTCCAACGTCGCCCTCGGCATCCGGTCCGAGCAGTTCGCCGCGTCGTGCGGCCTGCCGCCGCTCGCGCCCCGGTCGACGGCACCCGCCGTAGGGTCGGACGCATGAGCGACGACCCCTTCGTCCGCCACCGCAGCCTGCTGTTCACCGTCGCGTACGAGATCCTCGGGTCGGCCGCCGACGCGGAGGACGTCGTCCAGGAGACGTGGCTGCGGTGGGCGGACGTCGACCACGAGCGGGTGCGCGAGCCCCGCGCCTACCTGGTGCGCATCGTGACGCGCCAGGCGCTCAACAGGCTGCGCACGCTCGCGCGCCGTCGGGAGGACTACGTCGGCGAGTGGCTGCCCGAGCCGCTGCTCACGAGCCCGGACGTGGCGGAGGACGTCGAGCTCGCGGAGAGCGTCTCGATGGCGATGCTGACCGTGCTCGAGACCCTCGGTCCCACCGAGCGGGCGGTCTTCGTGCTGCGCGAGGTCTTCGACGTCCCGTTCGACGAGATCGCCGAGGCCGTGGACAAGTCGCCCGCCGCGGTGCGCCAGGTCGCGCACCGCGCGCGGGGGCACGTCGCCGCGCGCCGACCGCGCGTGCGCGTGGAGCGCGCGGAGCAGCGGCGCGTGGTCGAGCGGTTCGTCGACGCCGTCCTCACGGGCGACGTGCAGGGGCTCCTGGACGTGCTCGCGCCCGACGTGGTGGCCGTGGCCGACGGCGGCGGGCTCGCCCGGGCGTCGCGCCGACCGGTCGTCGGAGCGGATCGCCTCGTCGCCTACCTCTTCGGCGGTCTCCGCAAGACCCCGGGCGTCGTCACGGCGTCCGTCGCGTGGCTCAACGGCGCCCCGGGCGTGCGGATCGAAATGGACGGAGAGCTGGCCACCGCGGTGTCGATGACGGTCGAGGACGGTCGCATCACGCGCCTCTTCGCCGTGGCCAACCCGCACAAGCTCGCACACGTCGACGCCGAGGCGGCGCTCTCCCGGTAGCTCACGCGGTCCCCGCTGCGAGGCCCTCGTCGTCCTAGGCCGCCGCCTCCCGCGCCGCGGCGAGGACGACGGGGTCGGCGCACCCGCGCGCGAACCCGGCGATCCGGTGGTCGATGTCGCGGCCGAGCACCCACGTGCCGAGGCGTTCGGCGACCGGCGCGAGCCAGCGTGGTCGGCAACGGAAGCTGTAGCGCCACGTCGCCCTCGTGCCTCCGGACGGGTCGGGGGCGAAGCGCCAGCCGCCCGCGAGGTTCTCGAAGAACCACGACCCGCGGACCATGCGCATGCCGACGTTCGTCGGCGGGTTGTACGAGACGTACTCGCTGACCATCGACAGGCCGGTGCGGTGCCGCGTCAGGGTCCGTACGCCCTTGGCGGGCGCCGTCGCGCCGTCGAGGAAGCGCTGGTTCCGGATGAACGGGTCCCAGCGCAGCCGGACCTCCCCGGTGGTCTGGGAGACGGCGAATGCCGTCGCGGGGTCGACGGGGACCACGAGCGAGGACTCGACGACGGGCATGGTCGGATGCTCCCACGACCCGCCGCGCCTCGCGTCCTCGCTCAGTTGGCGCTCAGTCCCCGCTCGGTCGGCGGTCGGTGCCGGCCGCGGGGCTGCCGACCTCGTCGAGCCGGGCGACGAGCCGCGGCCCCGCGACCTCGCGGTACGACGCGTCGAGCAGCTCGGCGACCTCCTGCCAGTCGACGGGCGCGGCGTCGAGGTCGAGGCCCATCCAGCCGGCGGGGCCGTAGTAGGCGGGCGCGAAGAAGCGGTCGTCCTGGGCGAGCGCGGCGCGGTCGACCTCGGGGACGGGGAGGAGGACCGAGCGCGGGTACTGCCGCGCGGGAGCGTCGGTGGTGGCCTTGGTCATGCCGCCGTAGACGGCGAAGAGCAGTCGCGCGCGGAAGGTCACCCGCCCGTGCGAGACCCGCTCCTCGGCGGCGGGGAAGAGCAGGCAGAGGCGACGCAGCCGCTCGAGGTACGGGTCGTCGTCGGGCACGCGCGACGGGTGGGCCATGGGACGAGCCAACCACGGCCGTCCGACACGGCTTCTCCCAGCGGACGCGGAGACGCGAGAGCGGCCCGCCCCTGGGTCAGGGACGGGCCGCTCAGGACCGCGGCGGCAGGGGACTCAGGACGCGAAGGCGTACCCGGCGTCGGCGCACTGCTGGCGGAACGCGTCCAGAGCGGGCTGCAGGCCCGCCGTGTCGATCTCGGCACCCTGGACGGCCGCCTCGAACGGGGCCTTGATGGCGTTGAGGTTCTCCACGAGGTCGACGTCCGCGAAGTTCTGGACGGCGACGAGGCGCTCGCGCGTCGTCAGGATCGCGGCGGCGGCCTCCTCGGTCTCGGGCGTCGCGAGGAGCGGGGTCGTGTCCGCGACGAGCTTCTCGGCGGAGTACTCGCCGCTGTAGAAGGTGTTGCACGTCGTGGTCACGGCGACGACGGCGGGCGTCACCTCGGGCGCGGCCTCGGTCGTCGTGGTCTCGGTCGCGGGGGTCGCGTCGTCGCTCGCCGGGTCGGTCGGAGAGGCGCAGGACGCGAGCAGGAGGGCACAGGAAAGCGCCGCGGTGGCGGCAAGATACTTACGCATGCTAAGGATTCCACACTGGAGCGCCCGCTCGGTGCAAGGAGATTCGGCCGTACCCGGGCCGAGAACCGCGGGATCTCGCGGATCCGCGGGCGCGCATGTGCGCAGCGTCACAAGGTGCCCGGCGCGCGTCGGCGCTCAGCCGACGTCGAGGACGACCTTGCCCCGCACGTGCCCGTCCGCGACGAGGCGCAGCGCCTCGGCGGCGTCGGCGAGCGGGAACCGGGAGGCGATCTCGGTGTGCAGGCGGCCCGCCTCCGCGAGCGCGAGCACCTCGTCGAGCGCGCCCTTGGCGTCGACCTTGTCGACGATCGCGGCCTCGCGCGACGCGTCGCTGCCCACGATCGTCACGGCGCGCGGCGGGTCGTCCGGCTCGGCGGGCGCGAGGTCCTCGCCGAGCAGGGCGACCGTCGCCGCGACCGTCTCGCCGGACCCCACCAGGTCGACGACGACGCTCACCTCGTCGAGGCCGTCCGGCAGGGCGCGCACCGCCTCGACCAGCCCGGCGCCGTAGGCGACGGGGGTCGCGCCGAGCTCGCGCAGGTAGTCGTGGTTGGCGGGCGAGGCGGTGCCCACGACGCGCGCCCCGAGTGCGAGCGCGATCTGCACGGCGGCCGAGCCGACGCCCCCGCTCGCGCCGTGCAGCAGCACGACGTCCCCCTCGCCGACGTCGGCCTGGACGAGCGCGGAGAACGCCGTCGCCGCGGCGACGGGGAGGACGGCCGCCTGGTCGAACGGCACCGACGCGGGCTTGGGACGCACGTGATCGGCGCGGACGAGCGAGAGTGCGCGCTGGGCTCCGGTCCCGTGCCACACGACCTCGTCACCCGGGGCGAGGTCGGCGACGTCGGGCCCGACGGCGTCCACCACCCCGGCCGCCTCGAACCCGAGCACCCCGGGAACCCGGCCGCCGAACGACCCCGCGAGGCGCTTGAGGTCCGCGGGGTTCACCCCGACGACGCGGTTCGCGACCCGGACCTGGCCCGGCCCGGGTTCGGCGACCACCTCGTCGTCGACGTGCAGGACCTCGGGTCCGCCGAAGTCCTCGAACGTGACGACCGTGCTCATGCAGGTCTCCCAGGTCTCGTCGGCGAGCCCGGGTGAGCCGGGCGGATCTACTCTTCCATCCCCCGGCCGCCGATGTCATGCGGGGCGCATGGGGCGAGGTCCCCTCTCGGCGGGTCGGGAGCGCGTCGTCGTGGGACGCTTCGGCCCCTCCCGTGCGTTGTGGGTGACGAGATGACCGGACGACTCGTACCCCTGCCGCCCCACGGCGCCCGTGACCGCGTGCTCGCGGTCCGCGACGCGGCACTCGGTCGCGTCCGCGCCCTGCGCGCGGACGTCGACGGGATGGTCGAGGCGTCGCGCGACTCGAACGCCGACGACGAGCACGACCCCGACGGCGCCACGATCGCGTTCGAGCGTGCCCAGGCCGACGCGCTCGCGCGGGACGCGGCGGCCCAGGTCGAGGAGGCCGACGCCGCGCTCGCTCGGCTCGACTCGGGGACCTACGGCACGTGCGAGGCGTGCGGGCAGCCGATCGCCGTCGGGCGGCTGGAGGCGCGCCCGACGGCGCGGACCTGCGTCGTGTGCGCGGCTCGCCGCTGAGCCCTCAACGGTCGGAGACGAGGTCCCCGCCGATGCCCGCCTGCGTCTCCTCGAGGTCGTCGACGTCGCCGGTGACGACCCAGTTGGGCCCCACGAGCGCCGCCTCGCCCTCGGTCTCGGACGTCGGAGGCAGGAGGCCGAGGAAGTCCTCCTCGGCGACGTCGTCGCCGAAGACGGCGAGGAGCGCGGTGTCGTCGCACTCCCCGAGCTCGACGTCCGGCGTGCCGGAGTCCTCGGGGGTGAAGGACAGGCACGTGAGCCCAGCCGTCGTCGCGGCCTCGTGGAGCTCGTCGAGAGAGCCGTAGGCGACGTCCTTCTCCCCGGGACCTGGCCCGGAGCACGCGCCGAGGAGGACGGCGAGCCCGACGAGCGCCCCGGCGGCGACGAACCGTGGACGGTGGAGGTGGACGGTGCGCATCCTCCGATGGTCCGCCACCGGCGCGAGGCGTGCCACGCGGAGCGCTCGCCGAGGGTCAGCCCGCGAAGCGCTCCCCGCGCTCGACCACGCGCCCGGCGCCGCGGCCGGCGTTGGCGCTCGGGTCCCACGTGTAGACCTCCGCGCCGGTGACGAGCACGTGCTCGGCGCGCGCGGTCACGTCGAGCGGGTCGCCCGACCACACGACGACGTCGCCGTCCAGCCCGGGCGCGAGCGCGCCGACGCGGTCGTCGAGGCCGAGGAACGACGCCGGGTTGACGGTGAGCGCGCGCAGCGCGACGTCGCGGTCCAGGCCCTCCTTGACGGCGAGCGACGCCTGGTGGACGAGGAAGTTGATCGGTACGACGGGATGGTCGGTCGTGATCGCGACTCGCACGCCCGCGCGCGCGAGCGCCCCGAGGTTCGCGATGTCGCGGTTGCGCAGCTCGATCTTGGAGCGCGACGTGAACAGCGGGCCGAAGATCACCGGGACGTCGCGCTCGGCGAGCACGTCGGCGACGGCCGCGCCGTCGGTCCCGTGGTTGACGACGAGCCGGTACCCGAACTCGTCCGCGAGGCGCAGCGCCGTCGCGATGTCGTCGGCGCGGTGCGTGTGCTGGTCCCAGAAGAGCTCGCCGGCGAGCACGCGCGCGAGCGTCTCCTTCGCGAGGTCGCGGTCGAACGGCTCGCCCTTCGCCTCGGCCGCGTCACGCCGGGCGACGTAGTTCTGCGCGTCGACGAACGCGGCGCGGATGACCTTCGCGACGCCGAGCCGCGTTGACGGCGTCTTCTTCTGGTCCCCGTACACGCGCTTGGGGTTCTCGCCGAGCGCGGACTTCACGGACACCGCCTCGCGGATGACCTGCTCGTCGACCGTGCGCCCGCCCCACGTCTTGATCGCGACCGTCTGGCCGCCGATGGGGTTGCCCGAGCCGGGCTTCACGACGGCGCTCGTCACGCCGCCGACCAGCGCGTCGCGGAAGCCCTCGTCCTCGACGTTGATCGCGTCGATCGCGCGCAGCGCGGCGCCGTTCGGGTCGGTCATCTCGTTGGTGTCGTTGCCGGCCCAGCCCTCGGCCTCCTCCATGACGCCCATGTGCGCGTGCGCCTCGACGAACCCGGGCAGCACCCAGCGGCCGCGCGCGTCCAGGGTGGGCACGCCGTCGGGCACGACGACGTCCGCGCCGACCGCGGTGATGATCCCGTCCTCGATCAGGACGGTCCCGTTCTCGATCGGGTCCGACGAGACGGGCACGACGTAGCCGTTCACGACGGCGACGCTGCGGCGGGTGGTGCGGGGGAGCGGGCGGGAGGCCGATGAGGTCGTCATACCCCCATCATCGCCCGAGGCACACGTCCCGCCGCGCGCCCTCGCCGGGCGCCGGGAGGACCGTGGTGTACCCTGAGGGTTGCGCATCAGTCACGGGACGACGTTCCCGTGACGTTCTTCGGTCCTCAGCATCGGAGCGAGGCCGTGCGCACCGGGCAGCACGAGCTGCCGAAGACGATCTCCGCCCGAGTGTGCGGAGCGAGAGCAGAGAACATCCTTTCTTCCACCCTTGAACACCCTGGGTCGAGCGACGACCTCGGGACCGTCGCGGTCCCGGGCGACTCCGGCCCCGACCTCGTGCTGCGCCGCGCCGACGACGACCTGTGGGTCGCGACGGCGGACGGCGAGTACGCCGGTCTGGTCACGCAGCTCCCCGACGGCTTCCACGTCCACGACCGCTTCACGCGGTCCTTGGGCGTCGTCGCCGCCCTCGACCACGTGAAGCGGCACCTCGTCGCGCCGCGTGAACGCCCGGCGGGCTCCCGACGGACCCGCCCCCACCACCGTCAGCGCCCCGCGGGGCGTGACAACCGGACCCGCAGTCGTGGGCCGGTCGCATCAACGAGAGAAGACATCATGGCTACAGGCACCGTGAAGTGGTTCAACGCGGAGAAGGGCTTCGGCTTCATCGCCCCCTCCGACGGCACCGCCGACGTGTTCGCCCACTACTCCGAGATCGCCTCGAGCGGCTACCGCTCGCTCGAGGAGAACCAGAGCGTCTCGTTCGACGTCACCCAGGGCCCCAAGGGCCCGCAGGCGACGAACATCCAGCCTCTGTGATCTCCCACCCGCTCGGCGCCTCGCGCCGGGGCGGGTGACGACACACCTGAAGGGCCGCGCCTCGGCGCGGCCCTTCGGCGTTCTCCGGGGCGGCGGGGCCGCCGTCGGCCCCTAGAGTGGTGCACTCCCGGCCACGTTCCGACGGCTGGGGGCCGCCGTCGGACAGGGGACAGCCGTGACCGTACCGAGCGTGACGAAGCGCGCGACCCGCGGGCTCGGGCGTGAGCTCGTCGGCATGCTCGTGGTCGCGGCGATCACGATCGGAGCGGCGCTCGCCGTCGTCGGCGTGTGGCAGTGGGTCACGACGACGCAGGACGTCGCACTGGCCCAGGAGCTGAGCCGGGAGGGAGTCGCCGTCGAGGCGACGGACGCCGTCCTCGTGATCGAGGGCAAGGCAGGGTCCGGCGGCGTCCAGGTCTCCGGCGTGACGGCGCGCGTCCCCGGAGCGGCCGAGCCGGTCGAGCTCCGCGGGGCGACGAGCGCCGAGGGGGTCGACCCGGCGGCCGTGGACCCGCCGCAGCACGTCCCCGCCCCGTCCGGCAGCCCGTACGCGGGCACCTTCGCCGCCGTGCAGCACCCCGACGACCCGGGCACGGTCGTGGCGCGCTCGGACCTCGACCACCTGACGTCCGCGGGCGCCGAGGACGCCGCGCGCAGTCTGCGCACGGCAGTCGCCGGTCTCGTCTGGGCGGGTGCGTGGAGCCTGGTGGCGTGGGCGGTCGTGGTGGTTCGGCGTCGCACACAGCGCCGCTCCGGCCACTAGGCTCTCCACCCGAGGCCGCCGCACCCGTGGTCGGGCGGCCGTCGGATGCGTGACGACCACGGGACACCGCGCGCGAAGGAGCTCGCATGCACGTCGTCGTCGGGCTGTTCCGGCTGTTCCTCGTCGTCCTCGCCCTCGTCGGGACGCGCGCCGTCTGGCGCGACGGCGACATCGAGGGTCTCGTCTACTTCACGAACCAGACCGGCTTCCTCGTCGCGGTCGCGTTCGCGTGGGCGGGGTTCGCGTCGCTCTTCCGGCGCGCGCAGCCGCCGGGGTGGTTCAAGGGCGCCGTGACGCTGTTCGCCGCGATCACCGGTCTCGTGTCGTGGCTCGTGCTCGCCCCCGAGGATCCCGACGCTCCCGCGGTCTTCCTCGGCCTGACCGACGGGCAGATCGAGCACGAGGTGCTGCCGCTCGCGGTCTTCGCCGACTTCGTCCTGCTCGACGCCCACCGCCGCCTGCGCGGCCTCGACGCCGCGCGCTGGCTCCTGTACCCCCTCGCGTACTTCGCGTTCACGACGATCCGCGGGTTCGTGAGCCCGGGCAGCGAGTACCCGTACGGGTTCGTCGACCTCGACGCGCTCGGGTGGACGGGGCTGCTCGTCAACGTCGTGCTGTACGGCGCGGGATTCCTCGTGCTCGGCCTCGTCCTGGTCGGGATCGACCGGCTCCTGCCGACAGGACCCGCGATCGGCCGCTACCCGGGCATCGTGCCGCCCGCCGGGACGCCCGACGTCGAGGCGTCGTCGTCCACCGAGGCGGCCCCGCCGGGCGGCGACGCCTCGCGCTAGGGTGGCGTCCGTGCCTTCCCCCGTCGCCGGTCCGCTGCGCGTCGCACGCGCCGCGCTCGTGGCGACCCTCGTGCTCGCCCTGACGGCGCTCGCGCACCGTGTCGCGGGCGGGGCCCTCCCGGACCCGCTGGTCCTCGCGGCGCTGGCCGCGTTCACCCTCGCGGGCACGACGGCGGCCGCACGCGTACGGTTCACTCCCGCCCGGCTGGTGGCGCTCCTCGGCGGCGCCCAGCTCGGCCTGCACCAGGCGCTCACGGTGCTCGCCCCGGGCGGCTCGTGCGCGCCGGTCGGCGCCGGTCATGGTCACGCCGCCGCCGCGACCGCCGGCAGCGTGGTGTGCGCGGTGCCCTCCGCGCTACCCGACGGCGGGGCGAGCCTCGCGCACCCGGCCCACCTCGCGACGTCGGGCACCGCGGGCCTGTGGATGGTTGCCGCGCACGCCGTCGCCACGGTCGTCCTCGCTCTCGTCCTGTCGTTCGGCGAGCGTGCGCTCGAGCGGTTCCTCGCCTGGGTGACGCCGCGCGTCGCGCTCCCTGCGCCCGTGGCGCTGGCGGTGACCGGCCCTCGTCTGGTGGTCCCGTCCCACGCGTCGCGTCCCGTGGTCGCCTGGCGCCCCCGCGCCACCCCGACCCGTGGCCCTCCGTCGGGCGTCGGCCCGTCGGGAGCACTGCACCGCCCCCTCGCCGCGTCCTGAGCGCGGCACCCGACGAGGCGGACCCGGCGACGTGCCGGGCCACGGGCACCACCGTGCGGCGACCGCCGCGCCTCGGACGGAAGACCCTCATGACCCTCTCCCTGCGCCGACCCGTGTCGGCTCTCCCCGCTGCCCTCCTCGCTCTCGTCGCGACGCTCGCGCTGTCGCTCGGGCTCACCGCGGTCACCGCGACGCTCACCGCCGGTCCCGCCTCCGCGCACGACCGCCTCCTGTCCTCCGACCCGGCCGACGGGGCGCAGCTCGCCGCCCCGCCCGCCGCGATCACGCTCACGTTCAACACCGAGCCGCTCGCCGTCGAGCCGCAGGTCGTCGTCTCGGACTCCGCGGGGACGGTCGTCACGCAGGGTGCGCCGACGATCGACGGCAGCACCGCGACCTTCGCGATCGACCCGGCCGTCGCGCTCGGCGGCGACACGTACACCGTCGCGTGGCGCGTCGTGTCGTCGGACGGGCACCCGATCGAGGGCACGTTCGCGTTCGCCGTCGCCGTCCAGCCGGAGCCGGCGCCCGAGGCCACCGAGGAGCCGACGACGGACACCCCGACGGAGACCGCGTCCTCGGACGAGACGGCGTCCGCGGAGGCGACCACCGACGCGGCGACCGAGACGACCGGGACCGGCTCGGCCACCGACGCCGCGGACGACGGGGCCTCGCTCGTCCCCGTGCTCGTCGGTCTGGGCGTCGTCGTGGTCGCGGCCGCGGTGATCGTCGTGGTCGTGCTGCGCCGTCGGGATCGCGGGCCCGACGCCGCCCCGGGTGACGACGACGCGCCGCACGACCCGCAGGGCTGAGGATGCCTCGCCCCGTCGTCCTCCTGGTGCCCTGGAGGACGGCCACGACCCCTGTCGCCGACGCCGCCCGCACCGCTAGGGTGCGTCCGTGACGTCGCCCGGAGCCGGGGTGCTCCGCGGCGTGCGGGCGCTGCTGCTCGCCGCCGCGGTCCTCGGGCTGTCCGTCGTCGCCCACGGCCTCGCGGGCGGCGCGGACCCGGGCGCGGTGCCGCTCGTCGTGCTCGCGGCCCTCACCGCCGTCGCCGTGCGCCCGCTCACGCGCCGCCAGATCGGGCTGCCCCGGCTCCTCGGGTTGCTCGGCGCGGGGCAGCTCGTGCTGCACGTCGTGTTCGACCGGTGCGCGGCGCTCGCGCCCACCGGGGCGCCCCACACGCACGCGGACGGGGCGTCCCCGCTCGCCATGCTCGGCGCGCACGCGGTCGCGACGCTCGCCGTCGCGCTCGTGCTGCGTTACGGCGACGCGGTGCTGTGGCGCCTGTGGTCCTGGCTCACCGGAGCCGCTGTCCCCGGTCGCCCGCGCGCCGTCGTCGCCCCGACGGCACCGCTCGCCCGCGGCGAGCTGCCGACGGTCCGCGACGTGCTCGTGCGCGGGGCGGCGCTCGGACGCGCCCCACCCGCCGTCGCCTGACCCACCGGACGCCGCCGGCGTCCCGCTCCCGCGTACCCGCACACCGCCGTCGGCGTGCGCGCGTGCCGTCGACCAGCCCGCGGGCAGTCGGCCGGCCGGGAGCCCCCCACACCTCCTTCTCCCCGAAAGGCACCACCATGCGAAAGACCCTGCGCGCCCTCGGCGCCGCCGCACTCACCACCGGGCTCGTCGTCGTCGGCGCGAGCGCCGCGTCCGCCCACGTCTCCGTGAACCCCGACACGACCTCCGCCGGCGCGTACGCGCTCCTCACCTTCGGCGTCCCGCACGGGTGCGGCGTGTCGTCCACCACGAAGGTTTCCATCCAGATGCCCGAGCAGATCGTCGCGGTCACGCCGAGCGTGAACCCCGGCTGGGACGTCGAGAAGGTCATGGAGGACCTCGCCGAGCCCGTCGACGACGGGCACGGCGGTCAGTACACCGAGCGCGTCGCCGAGATCGTGTACACCGCGAAGACCTCGCTGCCCGACGGCTACCGGGACGCGTTCGTGCTCTCGCTGAAGCTGCCCGAGGCGGAGGGCGAGACGCTCGTCTTCCCGACCGTCCAGGAGTGCGAGGAGGGTGAGAGCGCGTGGGTGCAGGTCCCCGCCGAGGGCGAGGACGCCGACGCGCTCGAGCTGCCCGCGCCGATGTTCGAGCTCACGGCGGCCGAGGGCGACGGGCACGGGGCCTCGTCCGAGGCCGAGGCTTCGGCCGACGCGACCGACGCGCAGGCCGCGGGTGCGGACGGCTCTGACAGCGCCGCGGCGGCGACGTCGGACGACGCGGCGACGCCTGTCGCGACGTGGGTCGCGCTCGCGCTCGGCGCGGCCGGCCTCGTGCTCGGGCTGCTCGCGTTCCTGCGCACGCGCCGCGCCGGGGCCTGACCCCGTGAGCCGCCCCTCGGCCCTGCGCCGGGTGGTGGCCGTCGTCGTCGGTGCCGCGGCCGCGGTCCTGCTCGCGATCCTCGCGAGCGACCCGGCCGCGGCGCACGCCGTCCTCGTGGGCACCGACCCGCAGGACGGCACCGTCCTCGACGCCCCGCCCGACGCGCTCACCATCACCTTCAACGAGCCGGTCCAGGCGGTCGACGGCGGGACGACCGTCCTCGCGGCGGACGGCTCGCCCGTCGACGTGGCGGTCGACGCGGTCGACTCGGCGCTCGTCGTCACCCCCGCGGGGCCGCTCGACGACGGCACGTACGTCGTGAGCTGGCGCGTCGTCTCGCTCGACAGCCACCCCGTGGCCGGGGCGTTCACGTTCTCCGTGGGTGCTCCGAGCGCGACGACCGTCGAGGCCCGGGTCGCGGAGCCGACGCCGGCCCTCGTCGCCGTCCGCGCTCTCGACCAGGCGGCGGTCTACGCGGGGACGTTCCTCGTGGCCGGGCTCGTCGCGTTCGAGCTCCTCGTGCTGCACGTGTCACCCGGAGCCGCGCCGGTCCTGCGGCGTCGCCTCCAGCGCGTGCGCCGCGGGTCGCTCGCCGTCGCGGGCGCGGGCATCGTGCTCGCGGTCCCGCTGACTCCTGCCTGGCAGGCCGGTGACGGGCTCGGCGCGCTCGTGGAGCCCGTGACGTGGTCGGCAGGGCTCGCGTCGGAGGCGACCCTCGCGGGGACGCTCGGGCTGGTCGGCCTGGTGGCCGCGACGCTCGTCGCGCCGCGCGCCGGCCGGGAGACGCGGGCGGCGTGGCCCGCCGGGGTCGCGCTCGGCGCGTCCGCGCTCGCGCTCGGTTCGCTCGTGCTCGTCGGGCACACGCGGACGTTCGGCCCGCCGTGGCTCGTCCTCACGGCGGACGCGCTGCACGTCGTCGCCGGGGCCCTGTGGCTCGGCGGCGTCCTCGGGCTCGCGCTCACCCTCGCGCCGTCGGCGCACGTGGACCCCCGTCGCGGTGCCGTGACCGTCGCGCGGTTCTCCGCGCTCGGCGCGTGGGTCGTCCTCGCGCTCGCGCTGACAGGGACCGTCCTCGGCTGGCGCATCCTCGGCACGGTCGAGGCGCTGCTGACGACGACGTACGGGCAGACGCTGCTCGTCAAGGTCGGCGTCGCGCTGTGCCTCGTGGCGGTCGCGGCCTGGAACCGCTACCGCCTCGTGCCCGAGATCGTGGGGGCCGACAGTCGTCGGTCGGCGTCGGCAGACGGTGGAGCGCGGGGGACGACGTCGGCCGCCGCGCGCCGTCGGCTCGGCCGGACGGTCGCTGCCGAGGCGGTGCTGCTCGCGGTCGTGCTCGTCGTGACCGGCGTGCTCGTCTCGCGCAGCCCTGTCGCGGACGCCCCGCCGCCCGCCGTGGAGGCCGCACCCCAGGCGGTCGAGGTGGTCGAGCCGCTCGGCGGAGGCACGCTCCGTGCGCGGGTCACGCCCGGGCGCGTGGGCGTGAACGCGCTCGAGATCGAGCTGCTCGACGCCGACGGCGCGCCGCTCGAGCCGATCGAGGTGCCCGAGCTGTCGACGACGCTCGCCGACCCGGCGCTCGGTCCCTTCGCGCGTCCGCTCACGCCGACGGGACCGGGCGCGTACGAGGCGACGCTCGACCTGCCGATGGCCGGCGACTGGACGCTCCACGTGAGCGTCCGGACGTCGAAGTACGAGAACCCGATCGTCGAGATCCCCGTGGAGGCGAAGCCATGACCCGGACGAACGCACGGTCCCGGCGTCGCACCGCGCCTCGCACGACCCTCGCCCGACGGGCGGCGACGACGCTCGGTGCGGCCGCCGTCGTCGTCCTCACCGCCGGGCCGGCGGGCGCGCACGTGCTCATCGAGACGGTCGAGCCCCACGGCGACGGGACGTCGACGCTCACGTTCACGTTCGACCACGGGTGCGACGGCGAACCCACCGACGCGCTGCGGGTCACCCTGCCGGAGGGCGTCGAGGCCCTGACGGCCGGTCAGCCGGAGGGGTGGACGTCGGAGGTCTCCGCTGGCGCGGTGGCCTGGGAGGGCGATCCGGTGCCGGACGGCGAGCGTGCCGCCTTCACGGTCGACGTCCGGGTGACGGGCGACGTCGGGCAGGCGTTCGTGTTCCCGGCGGAGCAGTCGTGCCCGTCGGGGGCGTCGTACGCCTGGACCGATACCGACCCGTCCGGCGCGCACCCGGCGCCGACGTTCGTCGCGACGGCGGCGTCGCTCGCCCCCGTGGCGTCCTCCAGCGTGCCGCCCGGCGCCTCGTCGCCCAGTCCGACCGCACCGCTCGTCGCCGGGGTGGTGCTCGGGTCGGCGGTCGTCGGGGTGGCGGGGGGCCTGTGGTCCCGACGGCGGCAGACGTGAGACCGACGTACTGTGACCTACATCACTGTTCGTGAACGTCCCGAACATGTGGCCGGCGCCCTCTTGCACCGGTGGGGGACGTCGTCACGACGGGTCACGTGACGACACCTGGACCGGTGGCGGTCCGCGACGAGAGCTTCGCTGGGGGGAGCTCTCGCGGCGGATCGCCACCGGTTCTTCGTCTCGGTGTCGTCTCGCGCGTCGGTTCAGGCCGCGACCGCGACGGCGAGGAGCGCGAACGCCGCGACGAGGAGGGCGATCCGGACGAGGTGGTACCGGTCCCAGCGACCCACCTGCTCGCGCCAGTCGGCGGGCGCCGTCTCGGGAGTCCACGTCTTCCCGCGGTTGTTGATGGGGACGAGCACAGCGATCGACAGGACGATGCTCAGCGCCAGGAGCGCGGTGGCGGTCCAGGCGGACCACGCGGCGGTGGGGGCCAGCAGGGCGGTCGCGACGGTGAGCGCGAGCGACCCGAAGTACCAGAACGGCATCGCGCGCCCGAGCATCCGCCCGCCGTCGGCACGGGCGAGCAGCCCGGCGTTCTCGGGCAGCCGGTCGACGATGGGGTTGACGACGAACGCCACCGACACCTCGACGCCCACCATGAGCCCCACGACCACCACTGCGACGATCGGCAACCAGTCCATGTCCTGCTCCTCTGTCCGTCGGAATCTAGCAACGCTAGGAAAACTAGCACGGACAATCTAGCGGCGCTAGAGTAGGGGTGTGAGCACACCCGCAGCGGCACGCAAGGAACGGCTCCTCGCCGAGCGAGAGGCGCGGATCGTCGCGGTGGCCCGCGCACTCGCCGAGGACCAGGGGTGGGACGCGGTCACGACGCGGCGGCTCGCCGACGCGATCGGGTACAGCCAGCCCGTCCTCTACGGCCACTTCCCGGACGGCCGGGCCCAGATCGTCACGGCCGTCGCGCTCGTCGGCTTCGAGGAGCTCGCCTCGGCGATGGCGGCGACCCGACCGGCGGCCGGTGTAGAGGTGAGCGGTGAGGAGCGTGCGCGGACCCTGGTCGAGGTCTACCTCGACTTCGCCGCTCGGCACCCCGCGACGTACGAGGCGATGTTCTCCCTCCCGATCGCGGCGCCCTTCGCCTCAGAAGAGACCCCACCGTCGATGCGCGCGGGCTTCGACGCCATCGTCGACGTGCTCCGCGGTCTCGACGACCCACCGGCCGACCTCCCGACGGCCGCCGAGGTGATGTGGGGCGCGATGCACGGCGCCGCGACGCTGCAGCGCGCCGGCCGATTCTCGCCGGAGAACCACGAGCGCCGTGTGGACGAGCTGGTCCGCCGCTTCGCCCTCTGAGGTGCTCGTCCCGCCGGGCCGGGCTGATATCGGAGAGCTCAGGCGTCGTCGGGTGGAATCCTTTTCCAGCTCGGGCCCCTCTTCTCTCCAAGCGCACCGAACCGCGGGGCGTTCCGAGTCCGAGGGGAAGCAGATGATCGAGGTAGGGAAGCCCGTTCCCGACGTGCAGCTGACCGACACCGGCGGGACCAGCGTCCGGCTCCGTGACTTTCAGGGTGAGAGCTCCGTTCTCGTCTACTTCATGCGCCACACCGGATGTCCTGTCTGCAACCGGCACGTCCAGCGTCTGGCGGCGGCTGCGGCCGACTACGCCGCTCGAGGAGTGGCGGTCTTCGTGGCCGTGCCGGACGACGTGGACTCGGCGGCCCGATGGGCGTCCCGGAAGCAGCTTCCCTTCCCTGTCGTGACGGGCACGGAGGGGTCGCCTCATGAGACCGTGGGGCTCAGGCGCAAGCTCTTCGGGACGATGCAGCAGTCGGGTACCGTCCTCGTCGACCGCGGAGGCGTCGTTCGCCATGTGGATGTCGCCACCATCCCCACCGGGGGCTACTCGCACTCAGCCGTCGACGAGGCGATCTCTGCCCTCCGGAGCACGGAAAGGTAGCGGGCCAGATCGTGACGTCGGACGCAGCTGCCTGGCCGGTCGACGGAATCGTCGCGACAGCACAGAGAGGTGACGTCGACGCTCTCCGCACCCTGCTCGCCACGTCGCAACCGCGGGTGCATCGGTTCGCCAGGACGGTCTGCCTCAGCGAGCAGGATGCCGAGGATGCGACACAGGAAGCGCTGATCATCCTGTACCGCAAGATCGGAACGCTGCGCGCGTCTGCGGCGCTGGCCTCGTGGATGTTCCGGATCGTGCGCAACGAGTGCCTGCGCCGCATCGCCATGGCCCGCCGCTGGAGGTACGAGCCGATCGACTCGGCGACCGAGCTGTCGAGCGACGGCTCGGTCGAGGACGAGGTGTCCCAACGCATGGAGAATGAGCGGGTCGCGGCTCTGATCGCAGACCTACCGGCCGACCAACGTCGGGTACTTCTCCTTCGAGACGTCTACGGCTATCCCGGCAAGGAGGTTGCTGCCAGCCTCGGGCTCAGCGTGGCGGCCATGAAGTCGCGTCTGCACAGAGCTCGAGCCGCAGTGCGAGAGGGCCTGGCCCCCGAACGCCCATCGCACTCGGGACTGCCCGGGAGCGGTTGACTCCAGGCTGTGAGGACGGTGGTGCGCGCTGGGCGTCTGGCGACATCGTGCGAGCAGGGAGGTTCGAGGAGGGGTGTGGGCAATTTGCGGTGACCCGAGCGGTCGGCGGCGCGTACGGTCCGGGTCTGACCGCCGTCTCGGTAGTCGGGTGCGCGCTCGGGGAGAGTCTTCTCGAGGAGATGTCGAACCGGGGGTGCGCCGTTCGACGTCGTCGTGAAGGCACTGAGACTGCACCACCTTCGAACAGGAGCAGAACCATGGCACGCGAACTCGTCTACACCGGATTCATCACCCTCGACGGCTCGGTCGACTCTCCCGGCGGAACGGCCGAGGGCCATCCCGGAGGCGGGTGGGTGTTCGACACCGACTTCGTCCCGGAGGCGTACGCCCTGAAGGGCGAAGAGCTCGAGGAGACGACGGCCCTGCTGTTCGGCCGACGCAGCTACGAGGCGTTCTCGAGCTTCTGGCCGACGTCCTCCGACCACGCGGCCTACCACGAGCTCCCCAAGTACGTGGTGTCCACGACGCTCCAGGAGGACGCTCTCGTCGACGGCTGGGGACCGACGACCATCCTGCGCAGCACCCAGGACGTCGCCGACCTCAAGCAGACCGACGGGGGTGCGATCTTCATCCACGGCAGCGCAGAGCTCGCCCTGCGGCTGGGCGAGGCCGGCCTCGTCGACCGCTACAACCTGCTGTCGTTCCCCTACCTCCTTCCCGGTGGCAAGACGATCTTCGGCGCACACGGCGCCGACCGTCGCACCCTGTCGCTGCGCGACTCCGCAACGTATGCGAACGGCGTGGTCAAGCTCGTCTACGACGTCCAGCACTGAGGACTCGAACCGCTCACCCGTGACGCGGGGCGCCCTGGGCGAGGGATCGGCGAGCAACCTTTCAGGGTCGTGGTCCGTGTTCTGTGCATGACGGCGGCGGCAGGGGGGTTCGTGGCACCGATCGATGAGAGCGACGAGGTCGTGCTTCCTGTCGAGTCCGGCGTCAGGACCCAGCGGGACGTGGAGTTCACGGCGTTCATGGTCGACGCGCAGCCGGCGCTCTCTCGGACGGCGTGGTTGTTGTGCGGAGACGTGCATCGCGCGGAGGAGCTGGTGCAGCACGCGCTGGTGCGCACGTAGGTCGTGCAGGAAGCCGAGTACATCGCTCGCGCCAAGGACTACCTCGAGCGGCGGCTCACCCTCGAACGTGCGGGCCCTCGCCTCCCGCCTTGCCGGCGACCGCTCACGGCCGGAGCGGGTCCCTGCTGCCTAGCCCGGCCCGCGTGACGAGCTTCACGGTGCGGCCTGCCGCCGACGTGCCGGGCTGAGCCATGGCGTGGCGCGACGAGCGGCGAAAGCTACTGGCGGGGCGTCTTGGTGGCTCGGCCGTGGCTGGGCTGGAGGCGGACTACGCGCTCTGCGGCGTCGATGGTGGCTTGTCGGTGCGCGATGAGGAGCGTGGCCCTGGCGGGGGACCTTCCGACCAGTTCCATGAGGGCGGCGTCGGAGTCGGGGTCGAGCGATGCCGTGGCTTCGTCGAGGATGAGGACGCGTGGTTCACGCAGCAGTGCGCGCGCGATGGCGACGCGGGCGCGCTGTCCGCCGGACAGACCCTGGCCATGCTCGCCGACGGGGGTGTCGAGGCCCAGGGGCAGCCCGACGTCGGGGCGCAGCAGACCGGCGTCGCGTGCGGCCCGCTCGATGGCTTCGGCCGGAGCGACGGGGTCGCCGAGGACGATGTTGGACCGCACCGTGCCGCGCAGCAGCGGGGACGACTGCGGGACGACCGCGACGAGCCCGCGCAGCGCCTCGTCGGACAGGTCCCGGACGTCGGTCCCGTCGATGCGGACGGCACCGGAGGCGGGGTCCCAGAGCCGCAGCACGAGCCGGGCAGCCGTCGTCTTGCCCGCCCCGGACGGTCCGGTCAGCGCGACCACCTCCCCGGGCTGCACGTGCAGCGAGAGCCGGTCGAGGACGGGCCGCTCGCCGTCGTACGAGAAGGACAGGGCATCGAGCACGAGACCGCTCTCGTCCTCGGCGGGTGGCGGGTCCGGCCGTCGGCGCTCGTCCCGAGCCTTCGTCTCGACGGTGGGCGGGAGGTCGAGTACGCCGGTGATCCGCTCGGCTGCCGCGCCCAGCACGCCGGCGTTGCGGAACAGGTCGGCGATCTGCGCGGCGGGCCCGAGCCCGGCGACGGCGACGGCAAGGGCGAGGGGGACGTCGGCGGGAGCGACGGTCTCCCGTTCGAGAAGCGCGATGACGAGCGCGCCGAGCGCGGCGACCGCGAACAGCAGGTCACCGATCCCGCGCTCGGCCCCGACGCGGGAGGCGTGGCGGACCTGGAGGCGTCCGAGCTCGCGGGTGCTCCCGGTCACCCGGTCGAGCTGGGCGTCGAGCGCGTCGGCACCGGTGAGCTCTCGCAGTCCGCGGACGGTGTCGAGCACCTGCGTGCGCAGCAGCGCGGTGCCCTCGGCGAGCGCATCGCCGTCGCGTCGGGCGCGCCGTGCCGTGGTGAGGGGGACCACGACCCCGACGACGAGGAGCGGGACCCACACGAGCAGGAGCAGCGGGCTGATCGCTGCGGAGGCTGCTGCGCTGACGCCGAGGACGAGACCTGCTCCGAGCGTCTGGGCGATCGTGTGCGCATAGAGCCACTCGAGGGTCTCGATGTCGGTGACGACCGTCGTGGCGAGGTCACCCGAGTGCCGGTGGTGCGTTCGCGACGGCAGTGCTCGGCGCAGCACGTCGAAGACCCGGCCGCGCAGGACGCCGATGAGCCGGTAGGCGAGGTCGTGCGACACCCACGACTCGCGCCAGGAGGCAGCCGCGGCGACGAGGCAGAGCGCCGCGAGCCCGACGGTGGTCTGCCCGAGGTGCGGCGTCTCACCCGCCACCGCGCGCCCGACGATCGCGGCGAGCCAGAGGGCGATCACCAGCACGGTGGCCTGGGCGACGACGTTCCACACGACGGTCTCGACGAAGAGCCGTCGGTGGGTGGCCACGACGGGGAGCATCCGCAGCACGGGCCTCATCGGTCGGATCCTGCGAGCACGCGGTTGGTGGGTGGCCCGTCGCCGGCACCCGCCACCCGGCCGCCCTCGAGCGCGATCCACCGGTCGGCGTGGGCGCACGCGCCCGCTCGGTGCGCGACGACGATCGTCGTGCGGTGCCCGTCCCGTCCGGCGACGGCGCTCACGAGGCGTTGCTCGGTCTCGGGGTCGAGCGCGGAGGTCACCTCGTCGAGCACCAGCACTGGTGCTCGGGAGACGAGCGCGCGCGCCACGGCGAGGCGTTGGCGTTGCCCTCCCGAGAGCTGCGCGCCGTCCTCGGCGAGGACCGTGGAGTACCCCTGCGGCAGGGCGAGCAGGACGTCGTGCACCTCGGCGGCACGCGCGGCCTCCACGAGCTCCGCGTCGGTCGCGTCCGGGCGGTACAGGCGCAGGTTGTCCGCCACGGTCCAGGCGAACAGCGCGGGGTCCTGCGGCACCACGACGACGCTGCCCACGCGGGCTGCGCGGTCGTAGGTGCGCAGGTCCGCCCCGTCCACGCGGACGGTGCCGCGGTCGGGGTCGACGTCGCGCTCGAGCAGCCGGGCGAGCGTGCTCTTGCCGGAGCCGGAAGGCCCGATGACCGCGACGGTCTCGCCGGGTGCGACGCGCAGGGTGACGTCCGTGACGCCGACGTCGGTCCCGGGGTAGCGGAACGTCACGTGGTCGAGCACGACGGCCGCGGGCGAGGAGGCGGGGCGGGACCGGGTGCCGTCGTCGGGCACGGCCGCCCGCGCGGACAGCAGCCTCTCGAACCCGTCGACGGCGGTGAGTCCGAGGTAGCCCGCGTGCCAGTGCCGTGCGAGGTCCGTGACGGGGCGGAAGCCCTCCCGGGCGAGCAGCATCACGGTGAACGCGCCGGCGACGGGCAGGGCACCGCGGGCCGCGTCGACGAGCGCGACCACGACGGCGACGGCGACCCCGAGCTGCATCGCGAGGACTCCGACCCCCGTGTCGACCAGGGACCAGCGCAGCTGGTCCATGGTCGACGTGCGCAGCGCCTCGGCCCGTTGGGCGAGGCGGTCGCCGACCCGCCCGGACGCCCCGAAGGAGCGCAGCAGCGGGATCGACTGCAGCGCCTCGACGTAGTCGCCGGCGAGCTCCTCGAACCGCTGCCAGCGGCGGCGTCCGTGGCGCACGAGGCGTGCGTCGCCCAGACGAGGCAGGAGGACCGCTACGGCGGCCGTGCCGGCGAGGACACCCGCGGCAGCGGGCGAGTACGTCCCCACGAGCAGGACGACACCGACGGGCACGACCGCCGTGACGAGGAGCTGGGGCAGGTAGCGGGTGCAGTACGCGTCGAGCCCGCTCACGCCGTCGAGCACGGTCGCCGCGGCGCGTCCGGAGCTGCGTTCGGACGCGGGAACGGCGTGGAGCTGGTGCAGCAGGCGGGCGCGCAGCCTGACCCGCACGCCCACCCCGACGCGCGCCGCGAGCGGTTCCTGCGCCCAGACGAGGACCGCGCGCACCGCTGCGACCGCCGCGAGGGCCGCGAGGAGCGGCAGCGCTCGCCCGTCGCCATCCACGACCGCACCGACCGCTGCGCCTGCGCAGAGCGCGAACACGACGTGCACCCCGCACAGCGCGACCCCGAGGGCGGCCAGGGCGCAGATCGCGCCCGGGACCGCGCCCGCGAGCTGGAGGAGACGCCGGTGGAGCATCTCAGAACGCGTCGGGGTAGAGCTGTTCGGCGATCTGGCGGACGATCGAGACGTTGCCGAGCGTGCCCGGGAAGACGTCGGCGCTGGACACGGCGATGAGGCGGTCCTCGCGGACGGCGGGCATTTCCGGGAAGGTCGTGGCCAGGTACTCGCGGGTCGCCGCCTCGTGCGCGTCGTCGTAGACGGAGAACACGAGCGCGTCCGGCTGCTCGGCGGCGAGGGACTCGGGGGTGATGGTCGCCGCGAAGAAGTCGGCGAAGGCAGGCTGGTCGGGCGCGTAGACGTTGTCCGCACCGGCGCGGCGCAGGATGTCGTACTCCACACCGGCGCCGATCGCAGACAGCGTCGTGCCCTCGACGTATACCTGCGCGACACGCAGCGGCTCGACGTCGGCGACGGCCGTCTCGACGTCGCCGAGCTCGGCCTGGCTCTGCTCGATGAGCTCGGCGGCGGCGTCCTGCACGTCGAACATCGCTCCGAGGTTCTCGAGGTCGGTGAACAGGTCGGTCACCTCGGCCGACATCCGGCGCTCGGCGCACCCGCCCGTCGCGACGTACACCGCGGCCCCGGCCTGCTCGAGCTGTTCGAGGCTCGCGAACCCCTGCTCGGCGGTGAACTCGTACGTCGTGGGGGAGTACACGAAGTCGGGCCAGACGGCGAGCAGGTCCTCGCGCGCGGGTGGCATCACGTCGCCGATGACCGGCACGTCCTGTGCGAGGTCTGCGACGTCCTCGGGCAGCGCCTGAGCCCCTGCCTGGGCCTGACCGGCCAGGCGATCGGCCAGCCCGAGCCGCAGCAGCAGCTCGGTCTGCGCGGGGTGCATGCCGACCGCGGCCGTCGGCGGCTCCTCCAGCACGACCTCGCGACCGCAGTTCTCCAGGGTCACAGGAGCGGGTGCGGTGTCGTCACCGGCACCGGTCCCTGCCTGCGGGTCGGCCGTGACCGACTGGCCGCAGCCGGCCAGGAGTGCGGCGGCGAGGACGGCCGCGGAGGCGCGGCGTGCGGTGGTCCGGGGGGTGTGGGGAGTCGTCATGGGTGCGTGCTCTCTGCTCGGGAGACGGTGGTGCGGTCGGGCGTGGGCGCCGTGGTGCGGGTCAGTGGCCGGAACGCGAACACGGGCGGGTCGCCGAGCACGCGCACGTCGACCGCGAACGTCGCGCGCACGAGGTCGGGGGTGAGGACGACGCCGGGTGGGCCGTCGGCGACGACGCGGCCCGCGGCGAGGACGACGACGCGATCGCAGTACTGCGCGGCCAGGTTGAGGTCGTGCAGCGCGGCGATCACGGTGCGGCCGAGACCGCGCACGGTGCTCATCAGGTCGTGCTGGTGGCAGACGTCGAGGTGGTTGCTGGGCTCGTCGAGCACCAGGACGGGGCTGCGCTGGGCCAGGGCGCGCGCGAGCATGACACGCTGCCGCTGCCCTCCGGAGAGCGTCGCGACCATGCGGTCGGCCAGGTCGTCGACCTCGGTGCGACGCATCGCCTCGTCGACGATCGCGAGATCCTCCGCGGTGTCGCGGCCGAACGACGCATGGTGCGGGCCGCGGCCGAGCAGCACCGTCTCGTGCACGTCGAGGTCGAACTCCGTGCGCGGGTCCTGCAGCATGACCGCGACCCGGCGGGCGGCCTCGCGCGGGCTCAGGGTCAGCACGTCGTCGCCGTCGACGCGCACGGTGCCGGTGCTCGGGCGCACGGCCCGGTACAGGGTGCGGAGCAGCGAGGACTTGCCGCTGCCGTTCGGCCCGACGAGCCCGACGACCTCGCCGGGCTCGACGACGAGCGACGCGCCGCGCACCACCTCGCGTCCACCGAGGGTGACGCCGACGCCGTCGATCTCCACCCTCATCGTGCGAACCCCGCCCGCTCGGCCCCGTCGCGGCGCATGAGCCACAGGAAGAACGGTGCGCCGACGAACGCGGTGAGGATGCCGAGCGGGATCTCGGTCGGTGCCGCGACGGTCCGTGCGAGCAGGTCCGCGGCCATGAGGAACACCGCGCCGCCGATCACGGTCACGGGCAGCATGCGCCGGTGGTCGGAGCCGACGACGATGCGTGCGACGTGCGGCACGACGAGCCCGACGAAGCCGATGCCGCCCGCGACGGACACGACGGTGCCCGTGAGCAGCGACGCGACGACGAGCAGGCCGCCGCGCAGCCTCGTGGCATCCACGCCGAGGGAGGCGGCCGACTCGTCACCGGTCAGCAGGGCGTTGAGCGACCGTGAGAACGCTGCCGCCATGACGCACCCCACGACGAGCGCGACGGCCGGCCCGACGAGGCTCTCCATCGTCGCCGCCGAGACGCTGCCGAGAAGGAAGAACAGGACGCTCACGACGTTCTGCGTGTCGGTCGAGATCGTCAGATAGCTGGTGATCGCGCTGAACAGGCTGCCCAGCGCGACCCCGGACAGGATCATGCGGGTCGGCGACAGGGTGCCGTCCTTGCGGGCCAGCGCGGCGACGCACCCGCAGGCCACCAGCGCGCCGACGAAGGCCGCGACGTTCAGGGAGAGCCCGCCGACGGCGGCCGACCCGAGCACGATGACGAGGACCGCCCCGACGCTCGCGCCCGACGACACCCCGAGGATGTAGGGCTCGGCCAAGGGGTTGCGCACCGTGACCTGCATGAGCGCCCCGGCCAGCGCGAGACCGGCACCGGTCAGACCCGCGAGCAGGACGCGTGGCAGGCGGAACTGCCAGACAGCCTGGTCCTGCAGGGTCGTCAACGAACCGTCGCTCATCCACGGCATCCCCGGGACGAGGTGCCCGACGACGATCTGTGCGGCCTGTGCAGGAGCGACCGCGACCGCCCCGACCGCGCACGAGGTGACGACCAGAAGCAGCGCCGCGATCGCCAGGACGGTGCTGAGCAGGACGGCTCGCCGGGCGAGCGGGCGTCCAGCCTTCTGGGGCCTCGCCGTCGGTGAGGTGCCCGCAGGAGGGCGCCGAGCTCGTGAAGCACAGGCGTGAAGATACTGAGAATTGTTATCAGAAGCCAATCGCGCTTCCGCGGGCACGCAGCTCGACCCCGGCACCGTGATCGACGGTGAGCTCAGCTCGTCATCTGGCGCGGCAAGACTCCGGCTCGGCGCGTGGGACCTCGGATCTCATCGCTTCCGGGAGTCAGATGTTCACGGACTCGTGAATCTCGCCCGGCCCGGGTGCAGAACCAGCGTGACGAACCCGAGGCCGCCGCGGTATCCCTGGAGCCAGCCGTCGCGGTGCTTCTCGACCTCGGAGAGCACCTCGCGCGCGTCAGGGTGGTCCGGGTTCTCGACCGCCCAGCGAGCGGGTGCCCCTGTCCATGCCCACTCGTAGTCGTCCCACTCCTCCTGCGTGCTGACGTGCCCGTGCACCGTCGCCCACCCGTGCCGCGTCACGAGGTCGACGGTGCCGGGCAGGTCGAGGTACTCGTCCGCCGAGAGGCCACCGAGGCCGTCGAGGACGGCCGCTGTCGGAGGCGCGGGCCAGAAGCAGTCCCCGAGCAGGAGCAGGCCGTCGGCGGCGAGGTGGCCCCGCGCGGCCTCGAGCGTGGGTCCGAGGCCCCCGAACGCGTACGCCGCGCCCACGCTGAGCACCGCGTCGAACGGCGCCTCGCTCACGTGCTCCCGGACGTCGCCCTGGACCAGCGTCAGCCGGTCTGCCACGCCCGCGGCAGCAGCCTTGGCCAGCGTCTCCTCGAACCCGACGTCGGACGTGTCCACCCCCACCGCGGTAAGGCTGGGTTCCCGGTCCAGCGCCCGCAGCAGCCACGTGCCGTCACCGCACCCGAGGTCGAGCACGCTCCGTCGGCCGCCCGTCGTCCGGTCGAGCAGGCCTTCGACGCGGGCATCGCTCAGCGGCGACGCGATCGGGTGCTCGGAGTGCGCCAGGCGTATGAGTGTGGATCGCTCCATCCCCGGACCCTAGGTGAGGAGCAACGGTCGCGGAAAGGTCACCGTGGACCTCGGCTGGGCCGCAGCGTCTGCCAGACTCCCCAGGCATGGACGACGCTCGGGAGTGGACGTGGGGCTTTCGCACCGCGCGCCCGGCCGTCGAGCTGTTCGCGATCGCGACCGTCCTGCTCTCTGCCGCCGACGCGCTGCCCGGCCTGATCCTGGCTGCGGCCGTGATGGAGTACCGCGACGAGGCACCCCGCGCCGCCGCGGCGTCGCCCGATCTCCTCGCGGGCGTACTGCAGTTCGCCACGACGGTGGGCGCCTTCGGTGCAGCCCTCGCCCTGACGGTCGCGGTCGTCGGCTGTCGCCTGGTCCGACGGTGGGCCCGCGGCTCGCCCGACGTCGATGCGCCAGGAGTCGTCGCCACCGCGGCGGTAGTCAGCTCGGCGGCGGTCGTCGCGGCGTTCTTCGTGGGAGCGAGCGAGACGAGCCTCGCGGGAGCGTGCTTCGCCGGAGCGGCCCTGCTGGTCGTCACCTCCGTCGTCGTGGTCGGAGCCATGCAGGTCCGCGCGGCACAGGGCGCCACGCCCTCTTAGGCAGGAGTCGCGTGCGGGCACTCACCCCACGTCGGTCCGCGCCCCGAGCCACGGCTCGAGGACGTCGGTTCGACCAAGCCAGCGCAGCCCGCCGTCGGCGAGCTCGTCGGAGGACGCGAGGACGCCCCGGAACGCCGCGAGGATCCGGTCGCGCTCGCTTGGCGCACCCCCGTCCTCGCGCACAGGGCTCGCGCCGACGACGACGACCCGGGTGTGCGGCGCGACAGGCCGGCCTTCCGCGGTCGTCGCGTCCTCCCACGTGCCGAGCGTGCCGACGGAGAGCTGGCCGCCCGCTCCCTCCCACGCGCACAGCGAGTCCGGCCGGTTCGCGACGTGGAACACCCCGCGCGACCGCACGCGGCCGGTGCCGAGGTCCTCGATGCGGCGCAGCAGGCGCTCGGGGTCGAACGGGCGCGACGAGCGCAGCTCGAGCGTCCAGCTCCGGTCGCCCTCCGTGCGCCGTGCCCGCCCCGGCCCGACGGCGCCGCGCACGCCGAGCGGGTGCGCGCGGCGCTCGGCCTCGGCGGCGTCGTGCGCGTGCCCGGCGAGGTCGGCGGCCACCAGCGCGTGCAGCCCGTCGAGGCGTCGGGTGCCGGCGCCACGCAGCCGGTCGACGAGGCCCGACCCGGTGGGTGCGGAGAGCGGGTCGCCGGTCGTCACGACGAGGTCGGCGTGCTCGAGCTGGGCGGCGAGCACCTCGCCCACGGACCGCTGGTCGTCCTCCGTGAGCCCGATGCCGCGCTCGGCGACGAGGTCGTCGTCGAGCAGGTCGTGCTCGAGGGTGCCGAGGTCTGCGACCGCGAGCACGGTCGCCAGGCGCAGACGCTCGAGGTCGTTGCCGCGGGCGGTGGCGGCGGCGAGCGCCCGCGCCACGGGCAGCGACTCGGCGGCGACGGGCAGCGCGAGCACGACGTGGTCCCAGCGGCCGTCGTCCGCGAGGCGCCGCAGGGTGGGGACGGCGTCCTCGCGCACGGCGCAGGACAGGCAGGCGTGCTCGAGCGGCACCACCTCGTCCTCCGCGACGCCGGTCGCGTCGACGACGACGCGGCGCAGCTCGCCGTCGGACGCCCGGATGTCGTGGCGCAGCGCCACGACGCGCGGCGCTCCCACGACGAGACCGAAGACCGCGCTGTCCCGGAGCACGGGGTCGATCGTCGCGAGGACGCTCAGAGCGACCCGCGGGTCCGCCACCTCGGCGGAACGCGGGCCGGGAGACGCGACGGGTTCGTCGCCCGGGTCGCGCGCGGCGTCGTGCGAGGGGCCCGACGGGCGGGGTGACGAGAAGGGCATGGATGCGCTCCGATCCGTGGTCTGGGGTGCTCCGCCACGCCGCTGTGCGGCGGCTCGGGAACAACCTGGTCCTGAGAACTGTTCTCGACAACGGGTCAGCATAGCGCCTTGACGGGAATGATTATCACTCTCTATGGTCATGCCTCGTCGCCTCACCCGACCCGAGAGGAACTGCCATGTCAGCCGTCTGCCAGGTGCTCGGCACCGCTCCCGGGTTCGGCCACGCGATCTCGCACTCCCACGTGCGGACCAAGCGTCGCTTCGACCCGAACATCCAGAAGAAGCGCTACTGGGTGCCGTCGCTGGGTCGCCACGTGACCCTGCGCGTCAGCGCCCGGGGCATCAAGACCATCGACCGACAGGGGATCGACGCCGTCGTGGCGCGGATCCTCGCCCGAGGGGAGAAGCTCTGATGGCTACCCGTACCGACCTCCGCCCGGTGATCAAGCTCCGGTCCACCGCAGGGACCGGCTTCACCTACGTCACCCGCAAGAACCGCCGCAACGACCCCGACCGCCTCGTGCTGCGCAAGTTCGACCCGATGGTCCGCCGTCATGTCGACTTCCGCGAGGAGCGCTGATGGCGAAGAGGTCCAAGGTCGCGCGCAACGACCGGCGTGCCGAGGTCGTCGCGCGCTACGCCGAGCGCCGCGCGGAGCTCAAGCGCGTCGTCGCGTCGCCCGCCTCCTCCTCGGAGGAGAAGGACGCCGCGGTACGCGAGCTCCAGCGCCAGCCCCGCGACGCGAGCGCGACGCGCGTGCGCAACCGCGACGTCGTCGACGGCCGCCCGCGCGGCTACCTGAGGAAGTTCGGGCTCTCCCGCATCCGCCTGCGCGAGCAGGCGCACCGCGGCGAGCTGCCCGGAGTCACGAAGTCCAGCTGGTGACCGCGTCGCCCCGTCGGGCGGCCGGGCCACGGCCCGTCACCGGCCCAGCAAGGAGAACACCGTGAAGAAGACCATCCACCCCGAGTACGGACCCGTCGTCTACCGCGACAAGTCCGCCGACTTCGCGTTCCTCACGCGCTCGACCCTCGCGGGCGACCACCCGCAGGGCCCCGGCGTGCCGAGGGAGACCATCACGTGGACCGACGGCAGGACCTACCCCGTCGTCGACGTCGAGGTCTCGAGCGCGAGCCACCCGTTCTACACGGGCAACCAGCGCGTCGTGGACACCGCGGGTCGCGTCGAGAGGTTCCGCCAGCGCTACGGCGCTCGCGGCGCGCAGGGCGGGGGCGCGCGATGAAGGTCCGCGCCTCACTGCGCTCGCTCAAGGACAAGCCCGGGGCGAAGGTCGTGCGCCGGCACGGCAAGACCTTCGTCCTCAACAAGGCCAACCCGCGCTGGAAGGCCCGCCAGGGCTGACCCGCGCACCACCACCACAACCGGAGAGGAGCGGTCGCCCGGGCCCCCGGGCGGCCGACCACCCATGCAGCAGACCGCAACCGACCCGACCGACGCCCACGCCGATCCCGCCGGGGCGATCGCCCCTCCCGGTCAACCCACCGGAGCCCGTGCCCGACGACGCCCGGTCGCCCTCGCGCTCGGCCTCACCCTCCCGCTCGCGCTCGTCGCGGCGTGCGCCCAGGGCGCCGACGCCGAGGGCGGGTCGAGTGATCCGGCCGAGCCCGCGCCGTCGGCCACCTCGGACGTGAGCGAGGCCGCGGCGCTCACGCCGCGCCTCGCGATCACGTACGACGGCGGCGTACAGGTCCTCGACGCCACGACGCTCGAGGTCGTCGACGACCTCGACCTCGACGGGTTCAACCGCCTCAACCCCGCGGGCGACGGACGCCACCTGGTCGTCTCGACGTCGGGCGGCTTCCAGGTGCTCGACCTCGGCACCTGGGCCGAGCCGCACGGCGACCACGACCACTACTACACCGCGGCCCCGGTCCTCACGGACGTGACGTACGCGGCCGAGAAGCCCGGCCACGTCGTCGTCCACGAGGGCCGCACCGCCCTGTTCGACGACGGCACAGGCGACATCACGGTCCTCGACTCCGCCGCGGTGGCGGACCCGCACGGCATCGACGACGCCCGCACGCTCACCACCCCGGCCGCGCACCACGGCGTCGCGGTCGAGCTGACCGACGGCTCGCTCGTCGTCTCCGAGGGCACCGAGGACGCGCGGACGGGAGTCCGGGTCCTCGACGCCGCGGGGGACGAGACCGCTGCGAGCGATCAGTGCCCCGGCGTGCACGGCGAGGCCGTCGCCGCGGACGAGGCCGTCGTCATCGGCTGCGAGGACGGAGCCCTCGTCGTCGCGGGCGGCACGATCACCAAGGTGACCAGCCCGGACGCCTACGGGCGCATCGGCAACCAGGCGGGCAGCGAGGCGTCCCCGGTCGTGCTCGGCGACTACAAGTCCGACCCCGACGCCGAGCTCGAGCGCCCGACCCGCGTCACGCTGATCGACACGCGCGACGCGAGCCTGCGCCTCGTCGACCTGCCCGCGAGCTACACGTTCCGCTCGCTCGGCCGCGGCGACGCGGGCGAGGCGCTCGTGCTCGGCACCGACGGGTCGCTGCACGTCATCGACCCGGAGACCGGCGGGATCGTGCGGTCCGTCCCCGTGCTCGACGCGTGGGAGGAGCCCGAGGAGTGGCAGGAGCCGCGCCCCACGCTGCTCGTCCAGGACGGCATCGCGTACGTCACCGACCCGGCCGGCCGGGCGATCCACGCGGTCGACTACGCCGCCGGCGAGGTGTGGAAGAGCGCCGAGCTCGACGTCGTGCCGAACGAGCTGAACGGGGTGACGGGGAAGCCCGCGCACGGCGCCCACGACGCCGAGGAGCACTCCCACGAGGGTCACGACCACGACCACGACGAGGGCTGAGCGGGGACACGCGACGCCCGTTCCCCGCGAGAAGTCGCGCGAAACTCGGTGTGTTCCCTAGTGTTGTCCCCGGTGCACGGCCTCTCGGCTGGCACACTGAGCCGTGACGACGGGTGGTGACCACCGCGCGTCGTGAACCGAAGAAGGGATTCGCATGTCGCTCAACAAGTCCGAGCTCGTCTCGGCCATCGCCAGCAAGGCCGACCTGTCGAAGGCGGACGCCGAGAAGGCTCTCAACGCCTTCCAGGAGGTCCTCATCGACTCGCTGGGCAAGGGCGAGGCCGTCAAGGTCACGGGCCTCCTGTCCGTCGAGCGCGTCGAGCGTGCCGCCCGCACGGGCCGCAACCCCCGCACGGGCGAGGAGATCTCGATCCCGGCCGGCTTCGGCGTGAAGATCAGCGCCGGCAGCCTGCTCAAGAAGGCCGTCGCCAAGTGACGTCTCGCTGACCGCGCCGCAGGCGGCCGGTCAGCGGCACGAAGGCCCGGAACCCCGCGAGGGGTCCGGGCCTTCGTCGTGCCGTGCGGGCTCAGGCGTGCACGACGTTCGCAAGGATCCCGTGGCTCGTCAGGCGCGTGCCGATCGACTGGTCGACCTCGGAGAACGCCTTGTTCGAGCGGGCGATCCCCACTGCACCGGCCATGGCGCCGTGGCCGGTCGGGCGGTCGATGCGTGCCACGAGCTGGTTCCCGTGGGTCATGAAGTCGACCGTGAAGACGAGGTGCTGGGCCTTGCCCGCGAACGCGCCGAGCCAGAAGGTCTTCTGCTTGCTGCCGCGCTCGGCCGCCCACTGCCCGGTCGGTCGGACGGTGACGGTGAAGCCCTGCTCCTGGAGCGCGGCGTGCAGGTGCTGCTTGGCGACCTCGGGGTCGCCGGAGAGGAAGTAGTCGACCGTGGCCATGGTGGCTCCTCGTGCGTGGTGGTGACGGCGGTGTCGGCGAGGGCGACTGCCCGGCCCCGGGGATGCTACCGCCGCGGGGTCGTCGGCCGGGTCGCCGTCTGTGGCGCGGTCGCGCGCGGTACGGTGCCCGACGGCGCGTGCCGCCCGGCGTCGTCGGCCCGCCGTGGCAGCATCCTCGCGTGAGCGATGCGAGCACGACCACCCACGGCCACGTGCACGGTCCGGCGGCCCCCGCCTCCCGGCGGGTGCGCCTGGTCCTCACCGCGCTGCTCGTCCCCGCGCTGCTCGCGACGCTCGTCGGGCTCGTGGCGCTGTGGCCCGCTGCGGGCGACGTCCCGGACCGGATCCCCGTCGCCGCCGAGGGGAGCACGGTCCTGCGCGCCACGGTCACGGGGCCGGTCGACGAGGAGACGAGCGTCGTCCCGGCGCGCCTCGACGCCGGCTCGCGGGCGAACGGCGAGGACGTCGGCGGCGAGGAGATCACGGTCAACGCCCCGCCCGAGTACGTCGCCTACGGGTTCGACGAGGGCGACCGGCTGCGCGTCCTGTACATCTCCGAGGCTGCCGCCGCGGGTGGCAGCCCGTACGTGTTCCTCGACTTCGAGCGCGGGCTGCCCATCGGGATCCTCGCGGTCGCGTACGCGCTGGTGGTGCTCGCCGTCGCGCGCTGGCGCGGGCTCGCGGCGCTCGCGGGCCTCGCGGGGGCGTTCGTCGTCATCGCGTGGTTCACGCTGCCCGCCCTGCTCTCCGGCCAGGACGCGCTCGGCGTCGCCCTCGTGACGTCGTCGCTCGTCATGTTCGTCGTGCTCTACGTCGCGCACGGGTTCACGGCGCGCACGTCGACGGCGCTGCTCGGCACGCTCGTCGGGCTCGCCATCACGGCGGTCCTGGGCTGGTGGGGGTCGGGGGCGGCCAACATCACGGGGCTCACGTCGGAGGAGTCCCTGTGGGTGCCGCAGTATGCGCCGTCGCTCGACATCCAGGGGGTCGTGCTGTGCGGCATGGTCCTCGCGGGCATGGGCGTGCTCAACGACGTGACGATCACCCAGGCGTCCGCGGTGTGGGAGCTGCGCGCGGTCGCGCCGCTCGCGACGCGTGCCGAGCTGTTCACCCGGGCGATGCGGATCGGGCGCGACCACATCGCCTCGACCGTCTACACGATCGCCTTCGCGTACGTGGGCGCCGCCCTGCCACTGCTCATGGCCGTCTACCTCTCCGACCAGAACATCGCCACGAGCCTCACGTCGGGGGAGATCGCGGAGGAGGTCGTGCGCACGCTCGTCGGTTCGATCGGCCTCGTCCTCGCGATCCCGATCACGACGGCGATCGCGGCGCTCACCGTCCCCGGGTCGGGTGTGCCCGCGCCGTCGGTCCCCGTGGGTAGGGTCGAGGCCCCCGCGGCGTGACGCCGCCGGGACGGGACGGACGGCCCGGCAGGACCACGAGAGGACGACGGTGAGTACGGAGACAGCAGGGTCGACCGTGAGCGGCCGGGACGTGGCGGTGCTCGGGCCGGGCGGGGTCGGCGGGCTGGTCGGCGCGCTGCTCGCGCGCTCCGGCGCGGAGGTGACCTACCTCGCGAGCGAGTCGACGGCGGCCTCCCTGACCGCGCACGGCGTGCACGTGCGGAGCGCCCAGGTGGGCGACATCCAGGTCCCGGCGCGGGCGACGACGCGGCTCGAGCGGCCGGTCGACGTCGTCGTCGTGGCCGTGAAGCAGACGGCGCTCGCCGACGCGCTCGACCGGGTCCCGGCCGACGTGCTCGGCGACGGCGTCGTCGTGCCGATGCTCAACGGCCTCGACCACCTCGACGTCCTGCGCGAGCGCTACGGCACCGAGCGCGTGCTGCCCGCGACGATCCGCGTCGAGTCCGCGCGCGTCGCACCCGGCGAGATCGAGCACACGAGCGCGTTCGTCGAGGTCGACGTGGCGCCGGGCGGGGTGTCGCCGGAGCGGGTCGAGGCGGTGCGCGCGCTCCTCGACGGCGCCGGGATCGCCACGACGGTGCGGGCCGACGAGACCGCGCTCATGTGGGCCAAGCTCGGGTTCCTCGCGCCGTTCGCCCTGCTCACGACGACGCACCGAGCGCCGATCGGGGAGGTCCGCACCACGCACCGCGCCGAGCTCGAGGCGCTCGTCCGCGAGGTCGCGGCCGTCGCGGCTGCGAGCGGTGCGCCGTCGGACCCCGAGCGCACGATGAGCCTCTACGACCGGTTCGCGCCCGAGGCGAAGTCGTCGATGCTCCGTGACGCGGAGGCCGGGCTGCCGCTCGAGGTCGACGCGATCGGCGGCGCGATCGTCCGCGCGGCGGCCCGGGCCGGCGTCGACGTGCCGCACACGCGGCGCCTGGTCGCGGGCCTCGGCGGGCCGTCGGAGGGCCGCGCGGACGACGTCCGCACCTCGTAGCTGCTCGTAGGGGTCCCGCGGGCGGCTCCCGGGACAGGGCCGCGGGGTGTCAGGCCCGCGCCTGCACGGCCTCGGCGGCGCGCCGGTACACCGCACGGAGGTCCGTGCTGCCGTTGCTCCGCGCCCAGGTCTGCCCGGCGACGTCGAGGCAGGCGATGGCGCTGGCGACGACGGCGTCGGGGGCCGGGTCGCTCGCGTCGTCGGGGTCGATGCCGAGCCGCAGCCGGATGTTCGGGACGAGCTGCTCCTGCCACCGCAGGTGCTTCTCGATGCTGCGGGCGCGCAGCGAGGGCGTCTCGTACATCATCCTCGCGACCTTGAGAGCGACGTCCGGGTCCTGGGTGGAGCCGTCGACCCGCCACAACGCCTCCTGGAGGGCCTCCCACGGGGGAACCGAGAGCGGGATGTCCTCGAGGGCCGCGCGCACGAGCGCGCCCTGGTCCGCGAGGTCGCCGAGGACGATGTCCTCCTTCGTGCCGAAGTAGCGGAAGAAGGAGCGCCGCGAGATGCCGGCCGTCGACGCGATCTGGTCGATCGTCGTCTCCTCGAACCCCTGGTCGAGGAAGAGCTCCATGGCGACCCGCGTGATCTCGGCGTAGACGGCGCGCCGCGAGCGCGTCCACAGCCCGTCCTCGTTGCCCATGCATCGACCCTACACTCGACGCCTCGTTGACACTCGGTGCCACCTAGTCATACGGTGAAGCGTCTGGTTCCTCAGAGCAGGGAGCGCACGATGGGTCGCCGAGACCTCAGCAGTCAGACCGTCGTCGTCACCGGGGCCAGCTCCGGCATCGGGGTTGCGCTCGCCCGCGCTCTCGCAGCCCGCGGGGCGGGCCTCGTGCTCGTCGCCCGACGGCGCGAGCGCCTCGAGCGGCTGGCCGCCGAGCTGGAGGGCACGCACGGGACCGCCGTGACGGTCGTCCCCCTCGACCTGTCCGCGCCGTCGGCCCCCGCGGACCTGCGGGCGGCGCTGTCAGACGCGGGGATCACGGTGACGAGCCTGGTCAACAACGCCGGGTTCGGCACGTTCGGCGACTTCCTCGACGAGGACGCCCGTCGGCTCGGGGAGGAGATTGCCGTCGACGTCTCGGCACCCGTGCAGCTCAGTCACGCGTTCCTGCCCGGCATCGTCGCCGCCCGCGGCTTCCTCATCAACGTCGCGAGCATGGCCGCGTACACGCCCACGCCCCGCATGGCCGTGTACGGCGCCTCGAAGGCGTTCGTCCTCAGCTTCACCGAGTCGCTGTGGGCGGAGCTGCGTGGCACGGGGGTCACGGTCTTCGCCCTCTCACCCGGCGCGACGAGCACCGAGTTCAACGCCGTGGTCGGCACGGACGACGCGACGGCGGGCGCGTCGATGCGCACACCCGACGACGTCGCAGCCACCGCGATGGACCACCTGGACCGCCGCAACCCGGGCCCCGGCGTCATCGACGGTATCGGCAACCGCTTCGGCGCCTCCGTCGTGCGCCTCGCGAGCAGGCGCTCGACGGCGGCGGTGATGCACCGGGTCACGGACCCCGCCCGGCGCAACCGGACGCGGAGCGGCTCACGGTGACGACGACCCTCCCTCAGGCGCGCCGCTAGGGCCGGGGGTCGACGCGGCGCCACGGCTTGTCGTCGCGCCGCGCGCCCGTGCCCGCGGCGCAGCGACGGCAGACCGAGGCGACCTCGTCGGCGTCGCGACCGGTCGCGGGCTGGACGTCGGCCCAGGTGACGTGCGGGAAGCGCGCCAGGCCCTGCCGACTCAGCTGGAGCCCGCACACCGTCTGGTTCGTGCCGCGCTCCCAGGCGTGCACCTCGCCGGCAGGCATCCGGACGCCGTCGGGGTCCGTCCACGTGCCCGTCGCCGCGACGGCGGCTCCCGTGACCCGCCTGCGCATCGTCGACACCTCCCACCGTGTGCGTCCTGGTCCTTCGAACGACCGTAGGTGGCCCAGGGCGGCTCGCACGCGGGACCGCCCCTGGAGGGGCCGGGCGAGTCCGGAGCGGCCCCGTGGGTGCGGGGGTGACCCGGGGGTGTGACCGTGGGGGCGTGAGGGAACGGGTCATGACGACGGTCCTGCGGCCGCTGGGCGCCGTGCTCGGTGCGGCGGCCGGGCTGCTCGCCGCGGTGCGCGGCGGGCGGCCGATCCACTCGCGGGGGGTCGTCGTCCGCGCGAGCCTCGTCGTGGCGGAGGACGAGGCGGGGGCCGACGCCGTGCCGCAGGGCCGGACCGACGCGCTCGTGCGGGTGTCGCTCGCGGTGGGGCTGCCGCGCGGGCTGCCGGACGTCGTCGGGCTCGTGGTGCGCTGGAGCGACGACGGCGCGCCGCAGGACGTGCTGTTCGCGTCCGCCGGTCGCGGGAGACGGACGCGGCACCTCCTCGTCCCGCGGCGCGAGCTCCTCGGCGGGTGGTTCTCCACCCTCATGCCGCTGCGCTCGCCGCACGGCCCCGTCGTGCTCGGACTGCGTCCCGATCGGGCGGCGGGCCGCGCCCTCGGGGCACCGGTGCTCGAGGTGCTCTCGGCGGTCCCCGGCGGCCCCTGGCGGAGGTTCGGCGCACTGGAGCTCCACGGACCGCCCGCTGGGGTCGCGCACGACGGCGACGACCCGGTGCTCCGCTTCGACCCCACCCGGCACGCACCCCACCGCCTGGGGACCTATGCGTGGGAGGACGTGCTGCGGGCACCCGGGTACCTCGCTGCGCGCGCGCCGGGCGGGCCTGCGCGAGGCTCGATGCGCGACCGCGGCGAGTGACCGGTCGAAGGCCTTCACCGGACCGCCACGCGACCCCCTGTGAACAGGTCCCCAGCGGACGCCCAGGTTCGCCAGGATGTGCGCATGAGAGAGCCGTGGGTCGACGTCGCGCTGGCGCGGCTGCCCGAGACGCGTTCCTGCCCCGCGTGCGCCGCGCCGCTCCGCTCGACCCGCTGCGGACGGTGCCTGCTCGACCTCGTCGGCCCTCTCGCGTTCGAGGTGGCCGCCGCTTCGACGGCAGCGGCCTCGGCGCTCGGTCGTCGGCAGGCGGCGCTCGACGCGCTGCGCGCGACCCAGCCCGAGGCAGCGGCGTGGGCCGCACGCGCGGCGGCGGTCGCGCCCCCGGGCTCCGCGGCCGCTCCCTCGACCGCGCCGCTCCCCGCCGCGCCGCTCCCCGCCGCGCCGCTCCCCGCCGTGCCGGCACGGACCGCGCCTCCGCGCCTGGCGCCGCCCGCCGCTGCACAGCGACCCGTGACGTACCGCCCGGCGGCCGGTCCCGTCGTGGGGCGCGCGCCCGTCGCCGCACCCCCGTCGCGGTCGATCGGGCTCCAGCCGGTGCTCGCGGCCGCGGGCGCGGGGCTGCTGTCGGTCGCGACGCTCGTCTTCGTCTTCTTCACCTTCGCGGACGACCTCGCGCTGCGGGCCCTCGTGACCGGGGTCGTCACGGTCCTCACCGTCGGCGCCGCGGTGTTCCTCCGGTCGCGGGGTCTCCGCTCGTCCGCCGAGGCCGTCGCGGGGCTCACCGTCGTCCTCGCGATCGTGGACGTCGAGCTCCTGCTCAGCGCGTGGGCTCTCGCTCCCGCGGGCGCCGCGACGGCGCGGGCCGCGCTCCTCATGATCGTCGTCGCCGCGCTCGGCGTCGTCGGCGACCGGGCGCGGGTGCGCTCGTGGGTGACGAGCGCCGTCCTGCTCGGGCCGCTCGTCCCGCTCGTCGCCGCTCCCGCGGTGGGCGCGTCGTGGGCCTGGGCGACGGCGCTCCTCGTCACCGCAGGCCTCACCGCCGTCGCCGGGCCGGTCGCGGTGAGGTCCGGCGCGCGCGTCGGCAGCACGCTCGCCGTCGAGCGGACGCTCCTCGGTGTCGCGCGCACCATCGCGGTCCCGCTCGGCGTGCTCGTGGGGCTCACGGTCCCCGCGGTGCCCGGCCTGCCGGCCGGGTCGGGCGCGGCGCTCGTCGCGCTCGGCGCCGCGCTCCTGGCGGGCGTGCTGCGCGTCGCGACCGACGAGCGGAGGTGGTTCGGGTTCACGGGCGCGACGGCGGTGCTCGCGGGCGGACTGCTCGGCGTCGGGGGCGAGGACGGCTGGGTCGGGCTCGTCCCGGTTCTCGCGGCGCTCGCCTGGCTCGGGGTGCTGGCCCTCAGCTCGCCGAGGCTCGTGGCGCGTGCGCTCGGCGGGCCGCTGGCGGCGGTGGGGCGCTCGGACGTCCTGCTCGGCGGTGCGGTCGTGGCGCTCCTCGCGGCGGGCCCCGCGCTGGCCCTCGCCGGGCTGCGCGCCGCCGAAGTGCTCGTGACCCCCTCCGGCGGTACCGCGGTCGCCCTCGACGACGCACCGCTCGGGCTCGGTCTCTTCGGGCCGGAGACCTGGGGCGGCGACGTGTCCGTCCCCGCGCTGCTCCTCGGGACGCACGCCGGCCTGGGGGCGGCGCTCGTCGTCTGCCTCGTCGCCGGGCACCTCGCGCTGCGCACGCCGGGCCCGTCCGGACCGGTCATCCCGGCGGGGGCCCGGCCGCACCCGCGCCTCGGTGCGGCACCCGTCGTGCGCACGGGACGCGTCCTCGCACCGTGGATCGCGGTCGCCCTCGTCCTGGCTCTGGTGCTCGATCCGCGCCTCGCGGGTGCGTCGTCCCTCGTGCTGCTCGCGCTCCTGGGCGCCGTGCTCGTCGTCGCGACGGCACGGCCCGTCGATCCCACGACCCCGACGGCCGGTGGCGAGCACGCGCCGGGGGCCCTGGTGCGAGCCGCTCGTCGTGGGCTCGGCGCGGTGCTCCGCCCCGTCGCCGGGCGACTCGTCCCGACGGCGCGCGCGGCGATCCGGCGCGGGCTCGTCCCGGTCGGGGGAGCCGAGCGTCGGGTGTGGCGCGCCGCAGCGACGACCGGGCTCGTCGTCGCGGTCCTGCTGCTCGTCGCCGGGTCCTGGACGGCGCGGCCGACCGCCACGGTCGGGGGCGTCCTCGTCGCGATCCTCCTGCTCGCCGCGCGTGCCGTCGCGCCCCGCGGCCTGCACGCGCCGCTCGTCGCGACCGCGTACGGGTACGCGCTGCTCGTGCTCGGCGCGACGCTCGCGTGGACCGGCGTCGGTGTCGTCGCGGTGCTGTGCACGGTCTCCGGTGTCGCCTCCCTGGTCGCGCTCGCCGTGACCCTCGCGCCGCGGGTGGCGCGGGACTCGTGGTGGGCGGTGCTCGCCGTGACGGCGGTGCCGTTCGTCCTGGGCGTGCTCACCGTCGTCGCGGAGCGCAGCTGGTGGTCCGTCGCGGCGTGCCTCGCGATGCTCGCGCTCGAGGTCGTCCTCGTGGTCTCGAGCCGTCCGGGGACGACCTCGGCACTGCGTGTCCTCGCCGCGTCGCTCGTCCTCCCGACGGCGTCCGTCGCCGTCGTCGGCTCCGGCGCCCTCCTCCTTCCGGGCAGCGGGTCGCCCGTCGTGCTCCCGGTCGTCGCGGTGCTCGTCGCGACCGTGCTCGCGGGTGCGCGGCCTGCGCTGCTCGCTCTCGGTCTCGCCGCGGGGCGGCTCTGGGTCGAGGCGAGCGCGGCGCTCACCGGGGCGATCGCCGTCGGGCTGGCCTACGCCCGGCCCGCCGCCGGGCCGGAGATCGCCGTCGCGGTGCTGCTCGTCCTGGCCGTCGGTGCAGGGCTCGCCGCACGCGAGCGCGACCGGCGCGGGGAGTGGTGGCTCGCCGCCGCCCTCGCGACCGCCGCGCTGTGGACGGCGCTCGCCGCCGCGGACGTCGGCCTCGTCGAGGCCTACACCGCCCCGCCCGCACTGGCCGCGCTCGTCACCGGCGCCGTCGTGGCGCGCCGCGCACCGCGCTGGTGGGAGCTCGCGACGGCGGGCCTCGCGCTCCTCGTCGTGCCGTCGGTGCTCGTCCTCGGCGCTCGGCCGGGGCCCGGTGACCCGCGCGCGTCGATCCTGCTCGGTGCCGGCGCGCTGTGCGTGGTCGTGGGCGTGCTGCTCGTGCGACGCCGGAGCGGCTGGTCGCGGGCGGCGGCGCTGCGGCTCGCCGGGGCCGCCGTCCTCGCCGCGACCGCCGGGACGGTCGAGTCGCTGCACGTCGCGCACGTCCCCGGCAGCGGCGCGCTCTTCGCGCTCGGGCTCGTCTGGACGCTCGCCGGCGGCGCCGTCGCGCTCGGCGCGGGGCTCGTCGCGGTCCGCGTGACCCCCGACCGGTGGTCGGCAGTCGTGCGCCGGTGGGCACTCGCGCCCGCCGGAACTCTCGCCGTGGTGGGGACGGTCGCGAACGTCCGCCCGTCGTGGGGCGCGATCACGACCGTCTGGCTCGTCGAGGTCGCACTGCTCGCCGTGCTCGTCGTCGGGGTGCGCCGAGCCCTCCGCGGCCGGTACGACCTGCCGCCCGCCTGGTTCACGTGGCTCCTCGCGCTCACCGCCGCGATCGGTGCCTGGTCGCCGCGCGAGCTGCGGGTCGAGGTCTTCTCGCTCCCGCTCGGCGTCGGCCTGCTCGTGGCCGGGTACCTCGCGCTCAGCGCCGCCGGCACGCCCGGCTCGGGCCTCGCCGTCGGGCAGGTGGGCGCGTCCGTGCGCCCGACGCCGTCCCTCGCCACGTGGCCGGTCGGGTTCCTCGGGTCGTGGCGCACGCTCGCGCCGGGCATCCTCGCGACCGTCGGACCGTCCGTGCTGGCGACCTACACCGACGCGCGCACGTGGCGCGCGGTGCTCGTCGTCGTGCTCGCGCTCGCGGCCGTGCTGATCGGGACGCGCCGGCATCTCGCCGCGCCGTTCGTCCTGGGCGTCGCGGTGCTGCCCGTCGAGATCCTCGTCGTCTTCGTGTCGCAGCTCGGCACGCGCATCTCCGCCGGGCCGTGGATGCTCACGCTCGCCGCGGCGGGTGGTCTGCTGCTCATCATCGCGACGTACTACGAGCGCCGGATCGCCGCGTACGACGGCGCCGCCGCCTACCTGCGCGACCTGCGCTGACCCGACTCGGTCGGGGCCTCGCGGTGCCGAGGTAGAACCGTGGTTGCGCGAGGTAGAACCTTGGTTCCCCTCCCGAAGAGGGTCTGGTCGGCTGGGTGTCGGGGTGGGCGGGGGCGCCGCGTCGACCATCCGCCGCTCGTTCCTCGCGGCTCCCGCCAGGCCCGACCACGACGCGGTGCCCCCACCCACCCCGCCCGACGTCGTACCACCCTGGTCCGTGGTCACTTCGGGCAAGGGCCGCGGTGGCGTGCCGGTCGGCCGCGCGCGACTCGGGCCCGGCGTCGGCTGACCATGGCTCTATCTCGGCGGACCGCGGTTCTACCTCGACGGGCGACCCGAGCACCGACGGCGCCCTGCTCGCGGACCCGACCACGAGCGACTGAGATCGAGGTCCTATCTCGGAGGGACGGGGTTCTCGCGGTGCGGGGGCGGGGTGGTCCGGGCGCGGCGCTGCTGCTCGATGAGGGGCCGGAGGCGGTAGGGGATGAGCTCGCCCATCGAGAGCGACGTCTCGGTCCGCTCGACGCCGTCGATCGCGAGGATCGCGGCGTCGATGCGGAACAGGTGGTCGGTGTCGCGGCACGCGACGGTGACGCGGAGGTCCGCCGTCCCGCTGCGCCCGTGGGCTTGGACCACCTCGGGGATCAGGGCGAGGTCCTCGACGATCCGGGCCAGCTCCTTCTGGCGGAGCTGCACCTCGACGAACGCCGTGAGCGGGTGCCCGAGGACGTGCGGGTCGATGCGGCGGTCGAGGTCGAGGAACGCGCCCTCGGACTCGAGCCGGGCGAGGCGCGCGGCGACCGTGTTGCGCGAGAGCCGCAGCCGGTCGGCGAGCGCGACGATCGTGGCCCGCGGGTCGTCGGCGAGCGCGAGCAGGAGGTCGAGGTCGACAGCGTCGGCGCTGTGCATGCTGCTTACCCTAGCGGAGTGATCGCGGTCACACTGCACAGCGTGTCGGAGGTCGGTGGAGCCATGTGCGTGACGCGGGTTACGTTCACCTCATCCGGTGCTCGACGGTGAGCACCGGCCCCGAGAGGTGAGGTGGCGATGATGTCCAGCGAACCTGCGGTGCGGACCGGTCCGACGGCGGCGACCCCGCCGAAGGCGCACGACGGTCACCGGGCGGCAACCCCGCGCGACGCACGAGCAGAGCGGAAGGTCCCGGCGCACGAGGTCGTGAAGAGGGGGCCCGTCGACCAGCGCGCGGGTGCTCCGGGCGGAGCGACGCCCGTCGACGGCGGGACGCCCGCGGCCGGCGACGATCCCCGTCCGACCGAGGACACGACGTCGGGCACGACGCCGACGCTGCGCCTGCTGACGGAGGACGGCACGCGCCGCCCGGAGCCGGAGCTCGACCGCTGGCTCGCCGACCTCGACCTCGACGCCCCCGACGAGTCCGCGCGCGACGCGGCTCGGGCGGGGCTGCTGCGGCTCTACGAGGACATGGTCGTGGCCCGCCGCGTCGACGCCGAGGCGACGGCGCTCCAGCGGCAGGGCGAGCTCGCGCTGTGGCCGCCGCTGCTCGGCCAGGAGGCGGCGCAGATCGGCTCGGCCCGCGCGCTGCGCGACGACGACTTCGTCTTCTCCTCCTACCGCGAGCACGCCGTGGCCCGGGTCCGGGGCGCCGCGCTCGTCGACCTGGTGCGCGTGTGGCGCGGCGTCGCGGTGGCCGGGTGGGACCCGTACGCGATCGGCATGGCGCCGACGCAGGTCATCATCGGCGCGCAGGCCCTGCACGCGACCGGCTGGGCGATGGGCGTGCAGCTCGACGTCGACGCGGGCCGCGTCGTCCCCGCCGCGGGGCTCCCCGTGGGCGTCGCGTACTTCGGCGACGGCGCCATGAGCCAGGGCGACGTCAACGAGGCGTTCGTCTTCGCCTCGACGTACCGGTCGCCCGTCGTCTTCTTCTGCCAGAACAACCAGTGGGCGATCTCCGAGCCCGTCGCGCTGCAGTCGCGCGTCCCGCTCGCCGAGCGCGCCCGCGGGTTCGGCATGCCGGGCGTGCGCGTCGACGGCAACGACGTCCTCGCCGTCCTCGCCGTGTCCCGTGCGGCTCTGGACCGGGCGCGGCGCGACGGCGGCCCGACCCTCGTCGAGGCCGTCACCTATCGCATGGGCCCGCACACCACGGCCGACGACCCGAAGCGCTACCGGGACGCCGCCGAGGTCGAGGCCTGGGCGGGCCGCGACCCGGTCGCGCGCTTCGAGGCGTACCTGCGCGGGGTGGGCGTGCTCGACGACGACGCGGCCGCGCACGTGCAGGGCGCCGCCGACGCTGCGGCCGCCGAGCTGCGCGCCGGGTGCGTCGCGCTCACCGACCCGCCGCCGCTCTCGCTCTTCGACCACGTGTACGCCGAGCCGCACGCCGCCCTCCAGCGCGAGCGTGCCGAGTACGCGCACTACCTCGCGTCCTTCGGGGACGACGACGCGGGCGGGCCGGGTACCGAGGGCGACCGATCGCCGTCGGGCACCGGCACGGGGGTGGCGCGATGACCACGACCCTCACGCTCGCGAAGGCGCTCGGCGCCGGGCTCCAGCGCGCGATGACCGACGACGACCGCGTGGTCGTCATGGGAGAGGACGTCGGGAGGCTCGGCGGCGTCTACCGCGTGACGGACGGGCTGCAGGCCGAGTTCGGGCCGCGGCGCGTGCTCGACACCCCGCTCGCGGAGTCGGGCATCATCGGCACGGCGGTGGGTCTCGCGTACCGCGGGTACCGGCCGGTGTGCGAGATCCAGTTCGACGGCTTCGTGTTCGTCGCGTTCGACCAGATCGTGTCGCAGCTCGCGAAGATGCACGCTCGCACCGGCGGGAACGTGCGGCTCCCGATCACGATCCGCATCCCCGTCGGCGGCGGCATCGGCGCAGCCGAGCACCACTCGGAGTCGCCCGAGGCGCTGTTCGCGCACGTCGCGGGCCTGCGCGTCGTGTCGGTCGCGAACCCGCAGGACGCGTACACGGTGCTGCGCCAGGCCGTCGCGTGCGACGACCCGGTGATCTTCTTCGAGCCCAAGCGCCGCTACCACCTCAAGGGTGACGTCGACCTCGACCCGTCCGAGCCGCTCCCCATGGACCGGGCGCGCGTCGTGCGCGAGGGCCACGACGTCACGCTCGTCACGTGGGGCGGCCTCGTCGGCACGGCGCTCGACGCCGCCGTGGCCGCGTCCGACGACGGCGTGTCCGTCGAGGTGATCGACCTGCGGTCGCTCTCGCCCGTCGACCACGACACCGTCGCGGCGTCGGTCCGCAAGACGGGGCGCGTCGTCGTCACCCACGAGGCGCCGCGCCACGCCGGGCTCGGCGCGGAGATCGCCGCGACCGTCACGGACCGCTGCTTCGAGTACCTCGAGGCGGCGCCCGTGCGCGTCACCGGGCACGGCATCCCGTACCCGCCCGCGAAGCTCGAGGGGCACTACCTGCCCGACCTCGACCGCATCCTCGACGGCGTGGACCGCGCGCTCGGCCGGTCCGAGCCGTTCGTCGCCACGGGGGCTTCCCGCACGGTCGAGGCGGTGGCCCGGTGATGACGATGCGCGAGTTCCGGCTCCCCGACCTCGGGGAAGGCCTCACCGAGTCCGACATCGTGAGCTGGCACGTGCACGCCGGGGACCGCGTCGAGCTCAACCAGGTCATCGCCGAGGTCGAGACGGCCAAGGCGCTCGTCGACCTCCCGTCCCCGTACGCAGGAGTCGTCGCGTCGCTGCACGCGGAGGAGGGCCAGACCGTCACCGTCGGCGAGCCGCTCGTGACGTTCGAGGTCGACGACGGCGCCCCGCCCGCCGCCGAACCCGGGGTTGCGGGGCAGCTTGCCGTCGGGGTGACACCGAACCCCGGCCTCGACGCCGAACCCGGGGTTGCGGGGCAACCGGAGCCCCCGGTGCCCTCGAACCCCGGGCTCGATGGTGGGCGGGTCACCGGTGAGCCCGGGTCCGACGACGGGCCCGAGCCGAACCTCGTCGGGTACGGGGCTCGCCCGGACCGCGTCGGCCGGCCGGCGCGTCGACCCCGTCGGACCACCGCTGGCGCCGAACCCGGGGTTGCGGGCCACGACAGGCCCGTGGTGGCCCGTAACCCCGAGCTCGCCGGCACGTCCCTGACCCGCAGCCCCGGGTTCGGCGAGCGACCGGACGACGGCGCGGCGGCGGGCTCGGTGGCCGAGCGGCCCCGGTCGACGCCGCCCGTGCGCGCGCTCGCGAAGAAGCTCGGCGTGCACCTCGAGCGCATCGCCGGCACCGGACGCGACGGGCTCATCACGCGCGAGGACGTCCTGGCCGCCGTGAGCTGCCACCGCGACGTCGTGCGGCAGCCCTCCGCCGCGCACGGCAGCCGCCCCGTGCCGACGGCGGCGCTCGACAGCCCGACGGCGCCCGCGGACGGGACGGGAGACGTGGCTGCGGTCAATCCCGGTCGAGGGGCCACCTCTCACCTCTCGTCGGCCGTCGGCGTCGGAGCCGGTCTCGATGCCGGTCCCGGGCTCGAGCCCGACGTCGTGCCGGTGCGGGGCGTGCGCAAGCACACGGCGGCGGCGATGGTGTCGAGCGCGTTCACGGCGCCGCACGCGACGGTGTTCCTCACTGTCGACGTGACGCGGAGCGTCGAGCTCCTCGACCGGCTGCGCACGCACCGCCTCGCGCGGGGCGCACGGATCACGGTCATGGCGCTCGCGGCGCGGGCGCTGTGCCTCGCGCTCCCGCGCCATCCCGCGCTCAACAGTGCGTGGCGCGACCTGCCCGACGGTTCCGCCGAGATCGTGCGGCACCGCCGCGTGAACCTCGGGATCGCGGTCGCGACGGACCGGGGGCTCGTCGTCCCGCACGTTCCCGACGCGCAGGACCTCGACCTGCCGGACCTCGCCGTCGCGCTCTCCGACCTCACGGTCACCGCTCGCGACGGCCGCACGACCCCCGAGCGCCTGGCCGGCGGCACCATCACGATCACGAACGTCGGCGTCTTCGGTGTCGACGCGGGTACCCCGATCCTCGTGCCGGGCGAGGCGGCCATCCTCGGCCTGGGCGCGGTGCGTCGTCGGCCGTGGGAGCACGACGGTGGCGTCGCCCTGCGCGACGTCGTCACGCTGAGCCTGTCGTTCGACCACCGTGTGGTCGACGGCGAGCAGGGCGCGCGCTTCCTCGCCGACCTGGGTGCGCTGCTCGAGGACCCGGCGCTCGCGCTCCTGGCCGGCGGCTCGACGCTCCCGGCTGCCACGCCGTCCGGCCGAACCCGGGATTCCGTGTCACCGGAGGCCGGTCATGACATGCAGACCAGGGCTCGGCAGGGAGGGGTGGGGGCGTGACCGTGCTGACGACCGCCGTCGACCCGGGTTCCGAGGCGGCCCGGGCGAACGACGCGGCGCAACGGGCGCTCGCCGACGAGCTGCGCGAGCGCACCGCCACCGTCGCGCGCGGCGGCCCGGCGTCGTCGCGCGACCGGCACGTCGCGCGCGGCAAGCTGCTGCCGCGCGACCGCGTCGACCGGCTGCTCGACGAGGGCAGCCCGTTCCTGGAGCTCGCGCCGCTCGCGGGGTACGGCGTGGACGACGGCGCGTGGCCGGCCGCGGGGGTCGTCGCCGGGATCGGCGTCGTGAGCGGACGGCAGGTCATGGTCGTGTGCAACGACGCGACCGTGAAGGGTGGCACGTACCACCCGCTCACGGTGAAGAAGCACCTGCGCGCGCAGGAGGTCGCGCTGGAGAACCGGCTCCCGTGCGTCTATCTCGTCGACTCCGGCGGTGCGTTCCTGCCGCGCCAGGCAGAGGTCTTCCCCGACCGCGACCACTTCGGCCGCATCTTCTACCACCAGGCGCGCCTGTCGGCGGCGGGGATCCCGCAGATCTCGGCCGTGCTCGGGTCGTGCACGGCGGGGGGTGCCTACGTGCCGGCGATGAGCGACGAGACGGTCATCGTGCGCGACCAGGGCACGATCTTCCTCGGCGGGCCGCCGCTCGTGAAAGCCGCGATCGGCGAGGTCGTCACGGCCGAGGAGCTCGGGGGCGGGGAGCTGCACGCGCGGCGCAGCGGCGTCGTCGACCACCTCGCCGACGACGACGAGGACGCGCTCGACCGGGTCCGCCGCATCGTCGCGACGCTCCCGCCGGACCCCGAGCCGGCGTGGGACGTGGTGCCGAGCGAGCCGCCCGTCGTCGGGCACAACGGGCGTTCGCCCGGGCGGCCCGGACCTTCCGTCACGGCCGGCGAAGACCTGTACAACGCCGTGCCGACCGATGTACAGGCCCCGTACGACCCGCGCGAGGTCATCGCTCGCCTCGTCGACGGCAGCCGGTTCGACGAGTTCAAGCGCGAGTACGGCGACACGCTCGTCACCGGGTTCGCGCGCATCCACGGGCACCGGGTGGGGATCCTGGCCAACCAGGGTGTGCTGTTCTCCGAGTCCGCGCTCAAGGGTGCGCACTTCATCGAGCTGTGCGACCAGCGCGGCATCCCGCTGCTCTTCCTGCAGAACATCTCCGGGTTCATGGTCGGCACCGACGCCGAGGCGGGCGGCATCGCGAAGGACGGCGCGAAGATGGTCACCGCCGTCGCGACGACGCGCGTCCCCAAGCTCACCGTGATCGTCGGTGGGTCGTTCGGTGCCGGGAACTACTCGATGTGCGGGCGGGCCTACTCCCCGCGGTTCCTCTGGTCGTGGCCCGCGAGCCGCATCTCGGTCATGGGCGGGCCGCAGGCCGCGTCCGTGCTCTCGACCGTGAAGCGCGACCAGCTCGCTGCGCGTGGCGAGACCTGGGACCCCGGCGAGGAGGCCGCGTTCGGTGACGGCATCCGCGCGGACTACGACGAGCACGGCAGCCCGTACTACGCGACCGCCCGGCTCTGGGACGACGGCGTCATCGACCCCGCCGACACGCGCCGCGTGCTCGGCCTCGCCCTCGGCGTGTGTGCGCGCACGCCCCTGCCCGAGACCTGGACCGGCGACCGGTTCGGGCTCTTCCGGATGTGATCGCCGTGGGTCCCTCGTCCACCCCCGTGCCGTTCGGCACCGTGCTCGTCGCGAACCGCGGCGAGATCGCGTGCCGCGTGATCGCCACGCTGCGGCGCCTCGGCGTCCGCTCGGTCGCCGTGTTCTCCGACGCCGACGCCGACGCGCGCCACGTCCGGGAGGCCGACGTCGCCGTCCGCCTCGGCCCGGCACCGGCGGCCCGCAGCTACCTCGACGTCGAGGCCGTCGTCGCGGCGGCCGTCGCGACCGGGGCCGACGCGATCCATCCGGGCTACGGCTTCCTGTCCGAGAACCCCGCGCTCGCCCGGGCGTGCGAGCGTGCCGGCATCGCGTTCGTCGGACCCGGTGTCGAGGCGATGGAGGCGATGGCCGACAAGCTCGCCGCCAAGCGCATCGTCGCCGCGCGCGGGGTTCCCGTCGTCCCCGGTGCGGGGGAGCCCGGGATGGACGACGACGCGCTGGTCGCCGCCGCGGGCGACGTCGGGTTCCCGCTGCTCGTCAAGCCCTCGGCGGGGGGCGGCGGCAAGGGCATGGTCGTCGTGCGCACGGCTGAGGACCTGCCCGGTGCCCTGGCGTCGGCCCGACGGGTCGCCGCGGCGTCGTTCGGGGACGACACCCTCCTGCTCGAACGGCTCGTCGAGGCGCCGCGCCACATCGAGGTCCAGGTGCTCGCGGACACGCACGGGAACGTGATCCACCTCGGCGAGCGCGAGTGCTCCCTCCAGCGACGCCACCAGAAGGTCGTCGAGGAAGCACCGTCACCGCTGCTCACCGCGGACCAGCGCGCCCGGATGGGCGACGCCGCGTGCGAGGTCGCGCGCTCCGTCGGGTACGTCGGCGCCGGGACCGTCGAGTTCCTCGTGCCCGCCGCGGACCCCGACGAGTTCTTCTTCATCGAGATGAACACGCGCCTCCAGGTCGAGCACCCCGTCACCGAGATGGTCACCGGCCTCGACCTCGTGGAGCTCCAGCTCCGTGTCGCCGCGGGCTCGCCGCTCGGGCTGGCGCAGGACGACGTCGTGCTGCGCGGCCACGCCGTCGAGGCGCGCCTCTACGCCGAGTCACCCGCGCGCGGGTTCCTGCCCGCGACCGGCCACGTGCTGGTCTACGACGACGGCGGGGTCCCGGCGGGGCCCGACGCCTCGCCCCTGCGGCTCGACTCCGGGATCTCCGGCGGAGCCGTCGTGGGCGGCCACTACGACCCGATGCTCGCCAAGGCCGTCGCGTGGGGGGCGACGCGCGACGAGGCCGTCGACCGGCTCGACGGCCTGCTCGCGGGGACCGTCGTGCTGGGGGTCGAGACGAACACGGCGTTCCTGCGGTCGTTGCTCGCGGACCCTGACGTGCGGGCCGGGCGGCTCGACACCGGGTTGATCGACCGGGTCGTCTCGTCCGGCGGGTCGCCTGTCGACGACGACGGCCTGCGGTGGGCCGAGCTCGTCGCTGCGGCGTTGCTCGTCGTCTCCCGCACTGCCGAACCCTGGGTTACGGGTCGTTCCGGGTCGAGATCGGCGCTCAACCCGGGGTTCGGCGGGGCCGGGGTCGAGGGTGACCCGTGGCGGGTCCGGGACGGGTGGCGGCTCAACGCGGCGGCCGCCGCGCGGCGCGTCGTGCTGGTCGACGCGATCGGGGACGAGCACGAGGTGCGCGTCACCGGGGAGGTGCGCGACGCCGTCGTGCAGGGCGCGTGCGCGGACGACGACGTCTGGGGGGCCGGGGCCGACGGCGCGTCGGTAGCGCGCGCAGACGCCAGGGCTACCGAGGCGCCCGTGCGGCGTGCTCGCGCCGGGCTCGAGCGCGACCCGGGGGCCGACGGCGCGTGGTGGGTCACGGTCGACGGGGTGCGGGAGCGTGTGCGGCTCGCCCTCGACGACCAGCAGCCCGACGACGGCGCGCCTGCCACGGTGTGGCTCTGGCACGGCGGCCGGACGGTCGCCCTCGTGGCCCCCGACCGGGCCGAGCGGGCCGCGCGGGCGCGCGCCGACCGCCGTCGGGCAAGGGGTGACACGCCCGGCGCGACCGACCCGGAGGTGCGCGCGGCCATGCCCGGGACGGTCGTGACAGCGGTCGCCGACGGTGCGGCCGTCGTCGCCGGTGCCGTGCTCGTCACGGTCGAGGCCATGAAGATGGAGCACCCGCTGCTCGCCCCGCACGACGGCGTCGCGAGCGTGAGCGTGCGCCCCGGCGACCTCGTGCGCCGGGACCAGGTGGTCGCCGTCGTCCACCCCCACGACTCCGGAGCGGTACACCCCGCCGCGCCGGTCCCGCAACCCGACACCCAGGGAGCATCATGATCGAGGCCGACGTCCTGCTCGACGACGAGCAGAGGAAGCTCAGCCAGGTGGTGCGCGACTTCGCCGACAGCGTCGTCGCGCCGGCCGCCTACCAGTACGACACCGAGCGCCGCCTGCCGATGGAGATCATCGCGCAGATGGGCGAGCTCGGGCTGTTCGGCCTGCCGTTCCCCCGCGAGATCGGCGGCCAGGGCCAGGACTACGTGTCGCTGTGCCTCGCGGTCGAGGCGCTCGCGCGCGTCGACCAGTCCATCGCGGTGACGCTCGAGGCGGGCGTCGGGCTCGGCATCGTGCCGATCTACCGGCACGGGTCGCGCGAGCAGCAGGAGCGCTGGCTGCCCGACCTGCTCGCCGGGAGGACGCTCGCGGCGTTCGGGCTGACGGAGGCGCAGGCCGGTTCCGACGCGGGCGGCACGCGCACGACCGCGCGGCTCGACGGCGACGAGTGGGTGATCGACGGGTCGAAGCAGTTCATCACCAACTCGGGGACGCCGATCACGAGCCTCGTGACGATCACGGCCGTGACGGGCGAGACGCGCGGCCCGGACGGCGAGGTGCGCAAGGAGCTGTCGAGCATCATCGTGCCGGCGGGGACGCCGGGGTTCGAGGTCGGGCCGGCGTACGACAAGGTCGGCTGGCACACCTCGGACACGCACCCCCTCACGCTCACGGGTGTCCGCGTCCCCGCGGAGAACCTGCTCGGTGAGCGGGGGCGCGGGTACGCGAACTTCCTGCGCGCGCTCGACGAGGGCCGCATCGCGTTCGCCGCCCTCGCGACGGGCGCCGCGCAGGGCTGCCTCGAGGAGGCGCTGCGGTACGCGGGGGAGCGCGTGGTCTTCGGGCGCGCGATCGGTGAGAACCAGCACGTCGCGTTCACGCTCGCCCGCATGCAGGCGCGCGTCCACACCGCGCGGCTCGCCTGGCTCGACGCCGCGCAGAAGCTCGTGCGCGGCAAGCCGTTCAAGGCGGAGGCGTCCGTCGCGAAGCTCGTGGGCGGCGAGGCCGCGATGGCGAACGCGCGCGACGCGTCGCAGATCTTCGGCGGCTACGGCTTCCTCAACGAGAACCCCGTCGCGCGGCACTACCGCGACGCGAAGATCCTCGAGGTCGGGGAGGGCACCACCGAGGTGCAGCTCATGGTGATCGCGAGGAGCCTGGGGCTGGAGGGCTGACCCGGGTCGCGCGCCGAGCACGAGGTTGCTGTCGTTCTGGAGCGCATTCCGGCAGCAACCTCGTGGTCGACGGCGAGCAGGGTCGTTCTCGGCGGACGTCGCCGGGGCGCGGCGAGGGAGAGGGAGCAGCATGCGCGAGGTGGTCCAGCGGGGCCTGTACTACGACGAGCTCGAGATGGGCGTGGTGTACCGCCACCGGCCGGGCCGCACGCTCACGGAGGCGGACGACGTCGTCTTCTCCACGCTCACGATGAACCACCAGGCGCTGCACCTCGACGCCGCGTGGGCCGCGACGCAGCCGTTCGGGCAGCGGCTCGTGAACTCGATGATGACGCTGTCGACGCTCGTCGGGCTGTCGGTCGGGCAGGTCACGCAGGGCACGATCGTCGCGAACCTCGGGTTCCGCGAGGTCGAGTTCCCCCGGCCGCTGTTCCACGGCGACACGCTCTACGCCGAGACGGAGGTCGTGGAGAAGCGTCTCTCGGCGTCGCGCCCCGGGCAGGGCGTCGTCACGCTGGAGCACCGCGGCCTCAACCAGGACGGCGTCCTCGTCGCGCGCGCCGTGCGCACCGCGCTGTTCTGGACGCGCGCGGCCCACGAGGCGGCGTCCGCGACGGGACCCGACGACGCTGCGCCGCCGGAGGGTGCCGAACCCCGGGTTGCGGGGCACGCGCACGGCGCCGAACCCGGGGTTGCGGGGCAGACGGTGGCCGACGTGACCCGAGACCCCGGGTTCGGCGGGGAGGCCGGCACCGCTCCCGCGCCGCGGACCGACCACCACGAGCCCGTCCTGAGCCGGGGCGACGAGGAGAGCGCGTGGTGAACGTCGACGTCGGACCGCCCGGGAGCCGGCCCGACGGCGCACGCTCGCCCGGACGCGTCGTCGAACCCGGGTCGCGGGGTACCCGCACGGTGCCGAACCCGGGGCTGCGGGTCGTCGGGAGGCTGACGTGACGCGCGATCCCGGGTTCGGCAACCGGACCGCGGGGGCCGGGTTCGCGCCAGGCCCGGCGCTGCTGTTCTGCCCCGGCGACCGGCCCGACCGCTTCGCCAAGGCCGCCGACCGTGCGGACGCCGTCATCCTCGACCTGGAGGACGCCGTCGCGGCCGCCTCGAAGGACGCCGCCCGTCGTGCGGTCGTCGAGGCGTCGGCCACCCTCGACCCGGCGCGGACGGTCGTGCGCGTCAACGCCGTCGGGACTCCGGAGCACGCGCTCGACGTCGCGGCGCTCGCGGACACCCGGCTGCGCACGGTCATGGTCGCCAAGGCAGGCCCGGAGCTGCTCGGCTCGCTGGGCGCGCTCGCCACGACGCTCCCCGGCATCCGGGTCGTCGCGCTGTGCGAGACGGCGGCGGGAGTCCTCGCGGCACGGGAGCTCGCGCAGCGGGACGAGGTCGTCGCGCTCATGTGGGGCGCGGAGGATCTCGTGGCGTCGCTCGGCGGGACGTCGAGCCGTCGCCCCGACGGGACCTACCGCGACGTCGCACGGCACGCGCGGGCGTCCGTCCTGCTCGCCGCGGGAGCGGCGGGCAAGGCGGCGGTCGACGCCGTGCACGTCGACGTGGCCGACCTCGAGGGGCTGCGGGCCGAGGCCGAGGACGCCGCGGCGTCGGGTTTCGCCGCGACGGCGTGCATCCACCCGAGCCACGTCCCCGTCATCCGCGGTGCCTACGCCCCGACGCCCGAGCAGGTCAGCGCGGCCCGTGCGCTGCTCGACGCCGCGGCCGCGAACCCCGGTGGCCCCGACGCCGTGTTCACGCACGACGGCCGCATGGTCGACGGGCCGGTCCTGCGCCACGCCGAGGCGGTGCTGCGTCGGGCGAGCGGGCGCTGACCCGCCGCGGGCCCACGATCCCGAGCACGGGGAGCGGTCCCCATGGGCGGCGGCGCGCGGTCTCGGCCGGGGGCCGTAGTGTCGGGCCCGTGACCGACGCGACCGGGCAGGGCCCGCAGCAGAGCCAGCACTGGACCGAGGGCTTCCCGCACCTCGCCGACCGCGCAGCGGCGCAGCTGGGGATCGACGTCCCGACCGTCGCGCGGTACAGCAAGGTCGTGCCCGGCGGGTTCCACGTGTGGACGCCGGGGCGCGGCGGCGCGCAGACGGTCGTCGGGTTCGACGGGTCGGTGTACACGCGGGAGTCGTCGTTCTCGCAGGCCGACCTGGTCGCCGGCTTCCAGGCGGGGCACCGCTTCGACCCGGTCGCGACGGGCCACCCGCTCCCGCACGCGGCGTCGGGCGCGGCGGCGCTCGTGCGGTTCCTGCGGACGGGCGAGAAGGACGTCGCCACCGCGGACGGCCCGAGCGAGGATGAGCTCGCCGAGCTCGCGGGCGCGCCGTTCCGGCAGACGACGCCCGACGAGATCGCCGACCGCCTGCGGGCACGGGGCAAGGGCGCGTTCGCGGTCGTCGGCATCGACCGTGCCCACGGGCCGGGCCACTGGTTCGTGGCGCACTTCGACGGCGAGGTCGTGCGCGCGATCGACCCGCTCTCGCGCCGCCGTCTGGACTCGTGGCCGCCCGTGCCGGACGCCGTGCGCTGGTGGGCCGACGGCGAGCCGACTCGCCAGCCGCAGGAGGTCACCGCGGAGACCCGCTCACGGCACGGGCGTCGCGTGTGGGTGCGGACGACGCCGGAGCTGCTGCCGTGGACGAAGAACCTTCTCGACTGGTACGCCTCGACGGACCCGGCGCGCATCGCGGCGGGCAAGGGCACCTGGTTCGGGTTCTGGTGGACGGTGCTCGGGGCCGACGGCGACGACCTGCGCGTCGGGGCGACCGACCTCACGAAGCCGGGGATCGAGACGACCACGTGGGACGTCGACCCGATGCTCCGCGTCCTGCAGCAGCTCAACCAGATGGCGAGCTTCACCAAGGTGAAGCGCCAGGAGATCCGCTTCGTCGACCGGCTGCTGGTGCAGGAGGGCTACGAGACGGCGCCGGAGGTCTACCTCTCGCACTACGCGCCGGGCGCCGGCACCACGGGGTGGTTCGTCACGACGCGGCCGGAGATTCCCCGCGGAGGCACGCGCGAGGTCGCCGCGCACGAGGTGTGGCGCGCCGCTCCGCACCTCGTCCGGCACCTCTCCCTGCCGCAGGGCTGGCGCGCGATGTACGCGAACGACCGGACGTACCGGCTCTGGAACCCCGACGGCGAGCTGGTGTGGGACGCCTCGACGGGGACCGACGCCCAGGTTCCGGCGAAGCCCGCGAGCACCGCGGAGACGACACCGACGCAGACCGCGGCCCTGGCGCAGACCCCGAACCCGGCGCCTACTCGCGCCGCGGAGAGCTCGACGGACGACGGGGCCGCGTCGTCGGGCGGTGCGGGCGTCCCGCGCGGGAGCGCGGCGTACGTGGAGGCGCGCGCCGCGCTCGCGGACCGCGCCGCGAGCCGCGAGCGGCTGCTCGCCGCGGCGTACGGGCTGCGTGACGCGTTCGTCCGCAACGAGCACGTCATCGGGCTGCTGCCTCCCGACGCGGAGCGCGTGATGGTGGACGCGTACCGCGGGGCGGACGCCGGCGGCGCGGACCAGGTCTCCCGCGACGCGGCGACGGCGTGGGTGCGCGAGGCGTACTTCCGCGGTCTCCCGCTGGCTGCCGAGGCCGCCGCCCGCGTGGACCGGCTCGCCGAGGACGACCCCGACGGGAGCGCCCACGTGCTGCGCGGGTGGATGCGCTACAACGGGTACGGGTTCGCGCAGGACCCTGCGGCCGCCGTCGCCGACCACGAGGAGGCGGCGCGGCGCGGGAACGCCGACGCGCTCTTCGAGCTCTCGGTGCTCACCGCGACGGGGCAGGGCACGCCGGTCGACGAGGCCCTCTCGCGCGAGCTCCTCGAGCGCGCGGCCGACGCCGGGCACCCTCGTGCGCTGTACAACCTCGCGGCCGAGCACGCGACCGGTCGGGGGCGCCCGCGGGATGCGGCGCGCGCGCTCGAGCTCTACCTCCGGGCAGCGGAGCAGGGCAACGGACGCGCCGCCTTCACGGCGGGCGTCATGATCCTCACGGGCGACGGCGCGGCGCCCGACCCGGCGCGCGCGGCACGCGCCCTCCAGGACGCCGAGCACCTCGGTCTCGACGTGCGCGAGGCGGCGGCCCAGCTCCCGCCGCAGCTCGCGGAGGTGGTCGTGAGCCTGCTCGGCGGCGCATGATCGCACCGCTGCGGGAACTTCGCACGCCGTGGCGTTACGGAGACGGCTCTCGGCGTCGTAGGGTCGGCGCGTGAACGTCTACGTGGTGCTCTCCCGCAGTCGTACGGTCCTGTCCCGCACGATCGCGCTCGCGACGCGCGACGAGTTCACGCACTCCGCCCTGGCGCTGGACCCGGGGCTGGACCTCATGTTCAGCTTCGGGCGCCGGCGCGCGGGCAACCCGTTCGTCGGGTGCTTCCGGCGCGAGCGGTTCGACGACGGCCTGTACCGCGGCATGGACGTCGTCCCCGGGGTCGTCCTGGAGGTTCCGGTGACGCCCGAGCAGCACGAGGCGATCCGGGTGCGCATCACCGAGTTCCTGCTGGACTCGCACGCCTTCTCCTACAACGTGCGCGGCCTCGTGGGCGCCCGGTTCGGCCGGGGGCACGAGGTGGAGGACCGGTTCTTCTGCTCGGAGTTCGTCTACCACGTGCTGCACGGGGCCGGCGTCTGCGACCTCGGGATCGAGCGGTGGCAGGTGCGTCCGCAGACCCTGCTCGACCTCCCCGGGCGGGTCGTCTTCCGCGGCGACCTCAAGGACTACGTCGCCGCGCACGGGTCGCTCGGCACGATGCCGTCGCTGACGATCGACCGCCCGCGGGAACGCGTGCTGGGCTGAGTCCCCGACGGCGCCGGCCCGTCACCCGACCCGCAGCGCCGCGACGATGTCCTCGACCCGCTGCTTCGCGTCCCCGAACAGCATCCCCGTGTTCTCGCGGAAGAACAGCGGGTTCTGCACCCCGGCGTACCCGGCGGCCATCGACCGCTTGAAGACGACGACCCGGTCCGCCTCCCAGACGCGCAGCACAGGCATGCCCGCGATGGGCGACCCGGGGTCGTCGAGCGCGGCGGGGTTGACGGTGTCGTTCGCGCCGATGACGAGCACGACGTCGGTCTTCGCCAGGTCGTCGTTGATCTCGTCCATCTCGAGGACGATGTCGTAGGGGACGCGCGCCTCGGCGAGCAGGACGTTCATGTGCCCCGGGAGGCGGCCCGCGACCGGGTGCACGCCGAACCGGACGTCCGCGCCGCCGTCGCGCAGGATCTCCACGAGCTCGGCCACCGGGTACTGGGCCTTGGCCACGGCCATGCCGTAGCCCGGGGTGATGACGACGCTGCGTGCGTCGCGCAGGAGGGCCGCGACGTCGTCGGCACCCACCTCGTGGTGCTCGCCGTGCTCGGACGTCCCGGCGCCGGGCGCAGAGCCCTCCTCGGTGCCGAACCCGCCGAGGATCACGGAGACGAACGAGCGGTTCATGGCCCGGCACATGATGTAGGAGAGGATCGCACCGGACGACCCGACGAGCGCGCCGGTGACGATGAGCAGGTCGTTGCCGAGCATGAACCCCGCGGCGGCGGCGGCCCAGCCCGAGTACGAGTTGAGCATCGACACGACGACGGGCATGTCGCCCCCGCCGATCGACGCGACGAGGTGCCAGCCGAGCGCGAGCGAGACCACGGTGAGCAGGAGCAGCGGCCAGACCGACGGCACGACGACGAACCACGCCACGAGCACCACGCTCACCAGGAGCATCGCGAGGTTGAGCAGGTTGCGGCCCGGGAGCTGCAGGGGCGCCGAGCGCGCGCGGCCGGACAGCTTGAGGAACGCGACGACCGAGCCCGTGAACGTCACGGCGCCCACGAGCACGCCGAGCGAGACCTCGACGAGGTGCGCGACGTCGTCGGCCCCGGCGGCATGGGCCGTGAGGTACGAGTTGAAGCCCACGAGCACGGCCGCGGCGCCGACGAAGCTGTGCAGGATCGCGATGAGCTCGGGCATCTGCGTCATCTCGACGCGCCGCGCGCGCCACGTCCCGACCGCCGCACCGACGAGGAGCACGAGCGCGACGAGGATCGCCGTGACGAGCACCGGCCGGGCGCTCGTGTCGAGCGCGAGCACGATCGTCGCGGCGAGCGCGAGGGCCATGCCGACCATGCCGAGCACGTTGCCGCGGCGCGCGGACTCCTGCTTCGACAGCCCCGCCAGGCTGAGGACGAACAGCACGGCCGCGAGGACGTAGACCGCCTGCGCGACGGACGTGGCGGTCATCGGGCCACCCCCTGCACGGGGCGGGCCGGCACGTCCTTCCGGAACATGCGGATCATGCGGTTGGCGACGAGGAAGCCGCCGAAGACGTTGATGCTCGCCACCGTCGCGGCGAGCACCGCGAGCGTGGTGACGACCCAGTCGTCGGAGCCGATCTGCAGCAGCGCGCCGACGAGGATGATCCCGGAGATCGCGTTCGTCTGGGCCATGAGCGGTGTGTGCAGCGAGTGCGTGACGTGCGAGATGACGTAGTACCCGACGATCACCGCGAGCGCGAACACCGTGACGTGCCCGACGAGCGACGGCGGCGCGAACGACAGCCCGAGCGTCACGAGCACCGCGGCGAGGGCGGCGCCCACGGTGCGACGGCGACGCCGCAGCGCGGCGGCGTCCGCCTCGGCGGCGAGCGCCCGCTGCCGGTCGGCGGCCTCCTGCACGGGGTCCGACGGCGGTGGCGCACCTGATCCTGCGCCCGGCGGTGGCGCGGCGCTCACGGCGACGGGCGGCGGTGGCCACAGGACCTCGCCGTCGCGCGCGACGGTCATGCCGCGCTGCACGGGGTCGTCGAGGTCGAGCACGACCTGGCCGTCCTTGCCTGGCGTGAGCAGCTCGAGCAGGTGCACGACGTTCGTCCCGAGGAGCTGCGACGTGTGCTGCGGCAGGCGTCCGGCGAGGTCGGTCCAGCCGACGACGACGACCCCGCCCGGCGTGACGACCCGCTCGCCCGGCACGGTGAGCTCGCAGTTCCCACCACCCGACGCCGCGAGGTCCACCACCACGGCGCCCGGGTGCATCCCCGCGACCGCCGCGGCGGTGAGGGTGCGCGGCGCGCGGCCGCGCACGAGCGCCGTCGTGATGACGACGTCCGCCTCGGCGGCCTCGCGCGCGTACACCGCGAGCGCGGCACGCTCCTGCTCGGGCGTGAGCGGCTTCGCGTACCCGTCGGCGGACATACCCTGCTGCGCCTCCGGGGCGCGGACGGCCGTGCCGCCCATGGACTCGATCTGCTCGGCGGCCTCGGTGCGCACGTCGAACGCGCGCACCTGCGCCCCGAGGCTCGCCGCCGCGCCGACCGCGGCGAGGCCCGCGACCCCGCCGCCGATGACGAAGACCTTCGCGGGCGGCGTCTTGCCCGCGGCCGTGACCTGACCGGCGAACATGCCGCCGTACTCGGCCGCCGCCTCGACGACGGCGCGGTACCCGGCGACGTTCGACAGCGTGCTCAGCACGTCGAGCGCCTGGGCGCGCGAGATGCGCGGGACGGCGTCGAGCGCGAGGGCGGTCACACCGCGCTCTGCGAGGTGCTGGACGAGCGCAGGGTCGTTCGCGGGGCCGAGCATCGCGACGAGCGTCGCGCCGGGACGCAGCAGCGCGACCTGGGCGTCCGTCGGCGCGTTCACCGCGGTCACGACGTCGGCGCCCCACACGGTCGCGGCGTCCGCGACGGCCGCGCCCGCGGCCTCGTACGCGTCGTCCGCGAACGTCGCCGCCGCCCCGGCGTCGTGCTCGACCACGACCTCGAACCCGAGCGCACGCAGGCGCTCCACCGTGCGCGGGGTCGCGGCCACGAGCCGCTCCCCGTCCCTCACCTCGCGGGGGACTCCGATCCTCACGTGCGGGCTCCTCACGTCGTCCAGCATCACGGGCCGCCCGAACGGCGTCATCGCCGACGGGTGCGCGGCGAGCCTATCGGTGGCCGCCCCCGCCCGTCCCGGGCCGAACGTCCCCGCGGCGGGCCGGGGAGTTCTCACCATCGTGCGAGGTGGCGCCCGCAGCCCGCGGTCCGCCAGGATCGGGCGGACATCCGACCCAGACCCAGGGGGAACCATGCACCGCTCCACCGTCCGCTCGATCGCCCTCGTCCCCGCCGCCGCGCTGGTGGTCGTCGCGCTCACCGCGTGCAGCGTGAACGCCAACCTCACCGTGCCGGCCTCCAAGATCGCCCAGGACGCCGAGGGTGCGCTCGCCGAGATCGGCGAGGCGGACGTCGACTGCGGGGAGGAGTCCGTCGACCTCGTGGACGGCGAGGTCGTCGAGTGCGAGCTCACCGACCCGGCTTCGGGCAACGTGTACGACACGACCGTCACGCTGTCGGAGGTCGACGGGACCGACTACCACGTGGACGTCAAGGTCGCCGAGACGCCGAAGGGCTGACGCCCGGCGCTAGAGGTCGCCCTTCTTCTGCAGGTGGCGCATCGCGACCCAGCCGATCGGGATGCGGGCCCAGTAGGTGGCGACGCGGAACAGGAGCGTCGCGGAGGTCGCGAGGGCGACCGGCACGCCCGCGGCGGTGAGCCCACCGGTCAGCGCGAGCTCGATGGTGCCGAGGCCACCCGGGGTGGGGACGGCCGCGCCGGCCGCGTTGCCGATGAGGTAGATGACGGCGACGTCGATGAGGGAGAGCTCCTGGCCGAACGCCGCGAGCGCGGCGTCGAACGCGAGGACGTACCCGAGCGTCATGACGATGTTGCCGCCGAACCCGATCGCGAGCCGTCCGGGCTGCCCGAGCATCGCGGACAGGCGCGGCCACACCTGCTGGACCGTGGGCCGGATCTTCGCCATGACCCAGTTCCGCACCGCAGGGACGAGGAGCGTCGCGAGCACGGCGAGCGCGACGCCACCGATGGCGAGGAGCACCGTCGTGGAGGGAAGCTCCACGAGGCCGCCGTCGCCGGTGAAGACCGACAGCAGCACCAGGATGAGGATCGTCACGAGGAACTGCGACACCTGCACGAGCGCGACGGTCGCGACGGCCATCGGGGTCGACACGCCGCGCTTCGTGAGCAGGCGCAGGTTGAGCGCGGCCGGCCCGATGCCGGCCGGGGCGGCGAGGGCGACGTACGACCCGGCGGCCTGCGTCAGGGTGACGCGCCAGAAGGGCAGCCTGGTGGGGGAGAACGCGGCGAGCGTGAGGGCCGCGCCGACCCACGTGAGGATGCCGAGCGCGAAGGACAGGACCGCCCACCAGGGGTTCGCCTCGGTGACCGCCTCGGCGATCTGCTCGAAGTTGAACGACGTGACGAGCGCCGTCACGGCGGCGATGACGAGGACGAGGGTCAGGATCGTGCGCGCCCCGAAGCGGGTGATGCGCTGCGGCTCGACGTCGGCCTCGGGCAGGCGGTCGACGAGGGCCGCGCGCAGCTCCTTGAGCAGCTCCTTGTCCTGCCGCATCTCGTCGCGCGTGCTCGGCGGCAGGGCGACCGACTGCAGCAGGGGCCCGATCGCGGCGATGTCCTCGTCGGGCAGGACGCTCACCGCGGACTCGACCGCCCGACGTGCGCCGACGCGCAGCGCGAGGAGCGCGACCATCTGGGCGAGGTCGAGCCGGCGCGCGAGCTCGGACGACGCGATGTCGCCCTGCTCCCAGCCCGTGAGCCAGACCTCGGGCGCCCCGGTCGCGCGCTCGCGCGACACGAGCATGACGTCCGACGTGAGCGCGCGGTGCGCGATCCCGGCCGAGTGCGCGAGCCGGAGCTGGCGCCACGCCTCGTTGAGCACGGAGTCGGTGAGGTCCTCGACCGGCAGGTCGCGCAGCGACACGGCGCCCGCGGCGTGCTCCTGGACGAGGATCATCGAGTCCGCCGCCTCGCCGACGCCGAGGAGCCGCGGGGTGCGCACGCCCGCGGCGCGCGCGGCGTAGGAGAGCAGGGCAGTGCGCTCGGCGGCCGCGCGCAGGGAGATCGCGGCACGCCCTTCGGTCCCGCGCAGACGCAGCGAGCGCCAGAACCGGGTGAGGAAGCCGACGACCTGCCGGTCGCCGTCGAGCGCGACGACGTCCCGGCGCACCCCGTCCTCGGCGAGCATCGCGTAGACGCGGTTGTCGCCCGCGCGGGTGAGCGCGATGGCCGCGGGGTCCGACGGCGCGTCCTGCGCCGGGGTGGGGGACCCGTTCGCCGCGCCCGCGGGCTCGGGGTCGCTCGTCGGGCCGGCGCCCCCCAGGTGCTGGTGCGCGAGGGCCGCGTCCGCCGTGAGGACGGTGCCGGCGTCGTGCTCCGCGCCCGGCGCGTGCAGGACGCCGACGTGGACCTCGGCCGTGATGTGCCCCTCGGCGTCGACCTCGGTGATGGGGTCGTCGGCGGCCTCGGCGAGCTCCTCGTCGTCCGTGACGTCGCGCACGCGCACGAGCGCGGTCGGGGAGAAGCCGGCGCGTCGTACGCCCTCGACGAGGTCGGGACCGTACGCGCGCTCGCTGCGGACGCCCGAGACGTACCGGACCGCCATGCCGGCGATCCGCCCCAGCAGGAGCGTGATGACGATCCCGGGCAGGGAGACCTGTCCGGTGATCAGCACCACGCCGATCGCCACGAACAGGAGGTTCCAGGACCAGGCGACCGTGCGTCGCCGCGTGCGCGTCCCCGCGGCGGTGAGCAGACCCGCGATGGCGGCGACGTAGAGGTAGTCGGGGATGGTGAGCTGCCACGACCCGTCGACGAAGACGGACAGGCCGCGGACGAGCTCGTCGGAGCCCCAGGCGCTGATGGCGAGGGAGACCAGCACCCCGAGCAGGAGGCCCAGGCACGCGGCGACGATCGCCTCCACGACCTGGCGTCCGAGCCGGCGGACACCGAGCTCGATGAGGACCGCCGTCGGCACGAAGAGCGTCACGAGCCCCTCGAGCACGGCCACGGGGAACACGAGGATTCGCGCGAGCAGGTCCGAGAAGCCCTGGACGTCCTCCGCGACGCCCTCGGTCGTGCCGTGCGCGAAGACCGCCATGAGCATGACGACCGCGACACCGACCGCGCACAGCACGAGGTTGACGAGGTCGCTGGGGTGGCGCACCCGCTGCTCGGCGGTGTCGACGACGCGGACCGTGCCGGCGCCGCCCCGACCCGGCCGGGTCAGCAGCGCCTCCAGCGCACCGGTCTGCGGACGCGGCTCGACCCCCGTGGGCCCCGCGAGGCTGCCGACCTCGACCACGGAACCCGCCGTGCGCGCGGGGCGCGCGGGCGGCTCGGTCGCGGAGGCTGACATGCCAGCGAGTCTAGGCGGGAGGGTCCGGCGAGGCGCGGGATTTGGCCGATTCCTCCGGGTGATTCGCCCGCTTCCTCCCCGCACGGCGTGGTGCTGGGCATCCCATGAGTGCTGGATATTTGTCGCTCCAAAAGGTCTTTGGGTGCAAATGTCCAGCACTCAGCGGTGGTCGGCTGGTGCGGTGCGTGCGGGTGTCGGCGGGCGAGTGTGACGTCGCTCTCCCTAGCATGAGAGGAGCGACGGACCGGGAGGTCGGCATGGCGGGGGAGACGACGGCGCACGACGGGCCGGGCAGGGCGGCCGGGTCTGCGGAAGCGGCCGAGGAGCGGAACCCGTTCCGCAAGGTGTGGTGGTTGCCCGTCGTCCGGGGCGTCCTCCTCGTGGTGCTCGGTCTGCTGCTCATGATCGAGCCGCTCGAGGAGCTCGGCACGCTGCGTCTCGTGCTCGGTGCGTTCCTCGTGGCCGACGGCGTGCTGGTCGCCGTGCAGGGGTTCGTGCACCGGCGGCAGGTCGGGTCCGCGTGGTGGCTCGCCCAGGCGGGGGTCAACGTCGTGTTCGGTGCCGTGGTGGCGCTGTGGCCGGACCTGACCCCGACCGCCCTCTACTACGTGCTGGCCGTGTGGGTGCTGGTCCTCGGCATCACGACGATCGCCGGTGCGGCCGCGCTCGCGCGCAACCGGGACCTCGGGTGGGCGTGGATGCTCGCGTTCGGGATCGTCTCGGTGCTGTTCGGCATCCTGCTCGTCACCCGGCCGCTCGACGCGTTCGACGTGCTCCGGCTCGTCACGGTCGTGTTCGCCCTGTACGCGTTCGTCTCGGGGTCGATCCACGTCGTGTCCGGGTTCGCCGTCCGCGCCGTGGCCGGAGAGCTCGCGGAGCTGCGGGCGCAGGCCGTCGCGGCGGGCGTCGTCGTGACGGGAGGCTCCGTGCTCGGGGCCGCAGCGGCGAGGCCGGACGTCGCGCCGCCGACGGCTCAGCCCGGGGCCAGCCGGACCCCGGACGAGCCGCGGCGCGACGACGACGACGCCTCGCCCGCCTCGTCGTCGGTGCCGGGTGGGGAGGAGCCGGGGACGGCCTCCACGCCGGAGTCGCCGACCCCCTGAGGGGGGCGGAACTGTACACCCGGTGCCGCACGGGCGCGGGTGTGTCTCAGGTCACGATCGTTGCCCAGGGCTCAGTGTTACGACCGGGTAACAACGCTGCCGATTTCAACGGCTTTGCGCCGTTCCTGACCCATGCTCGACACATCGGCGTGCTAGAAATCACGCACTCCGACGACAGGCCGGGGTCCTGGTGCGTGCAGCGTCGCGCGACCGGTGTCTCGTACCCCGAGAACTCCGAGAAAGAGGTAGATCCATGACAGCGGTGTCCAGGAAGCGGCTCCTCGCCGTGGCTGCCGGCATCACGGCGGTGACGCTGACCCTCACGGCGTGCGGTGGCGGTTCGAACGACGGCGACGAGGGTGACGGCGGCGGCGGCGCGGCGGGCGGCTCGCTCTTCATCGGCACGACCGACAAGGTCACCGTGCTCGACCCGGCGGGCTCGTACGACAACGGGTCCTTCGCCGTGATGAACCAGGTGTTCCCGTTCCTCATGAACACCCCGTACGGCAGCCCCGACGTCGAGCCGGACATCGCCGAGTCGGCCGAGTTCACCGCGCCCACCGAGTACACCGTGAAGCTCAAGCCGGGTCTCAAGTGGGCCAACGGCAACGACCTCACGTCGTCCGACGTGAAGTTCACGTTCGACCGCCAGGTCGCGATCAACGACCCCAACGGCCCGGCGTCGCTCCTGTACAACCTCGAGAGCGTCGAGGCGCCCGACGACACGACGGTCGTCTTCCACCTCAAGAGCGAGAACGACCAGGTCTTCCCGCAGATCCTGTCGAGCCCCGTCGGGCCGATCGTCGACGAGGACGTCTTCGCGGCGGACGCGGTGACGCCCGACCAGGAGATCGTCGACGGCAACGCGTTCGCCGGCCAGTACACGATCACCAGCTACGACTTCAACAACCTCGTCACGTACGAGGCGTACGACGGCTACCAGGGCCTGCTCGGCGCGGCGAAGACCGACGAGGTCGCGGTCTCGTACTACGCCGACGCGTCGAACCTCAAGCTCGCCATCCAGGAGGGCGAGATCGACGTGGCCTGGCGCAGCCTGTCCGCCACGGACATCGAGGACCTGCGCGGCAACGACGACGTCAAGGTCGTCGACGGCCCCGGCGGCGAGATCCGCTACATCACGTTCAACTTCGACACGCAGCCGTTCGGCGCCAAGACGCCCGAGGCCGACCCGGCGAAGGCGCTCGCCGTGCGCCAGGCCGCCGCGTCGCTCATCGACCGCGACGAGCTGTCGGAGCAGGTCTACAAGGGCACGTACACCCCGCTCTACTCGTACGTCCCCGCCGGGCTGACCGGTGCCATCGAGCCGCTCAAGGAGATGTACGGCGACGGTGCGGGTGCTCCGGACGCCGCGGCGGCCGAGAAGCTCCTCACCGACGCCGGCGTGCAGACGCCCGTCACGCTCAACCTGCAGTACTCGAACGACCACTACGGCCCGTCGTCGGCCGACGAGTACGCGCTCATCAAGGACCAGCTGGAGAAGGACGGCCTCTTCACCGTCAACCTCCAGACCACCGAGTGGGTCACGTACGCCGAGGAGCGCACGAGCGACGTCTACCCGGCCTACCAGCTCGGCTGGTTCCCGGACTACTCCGACGCGGACAACTACCTCACGCCGTTCTTCCTCACGGAGAACTTCCTGGTGAACCACTACGCCAACCAGGAGGTCAACGACCTCATCCTCCAGCAGGCCGTGACGACCGACCACGACGAGCGCACCGCGCTCATCGAGGAGATCCAGACGAAGGTCGCGGGCGACCTGTCGACCCTGCCGTACCTCCAGGGTGCGCAGGTCGCGGTCGTCGGGGCCGACGTCGAGGGCACCGAGGACACGCTCGACCCGTCCTTCAAGTTCCGGTACGCGGCTCTGTCCAAGGGCTGAACGCCCGCGCCCGGCCCTGCCGCCACCGCGCGGCAGGGCCGGGCGCCCGTACGTCCCGAGCGACCCGCCCCGGACTCCTGACGAAGAGACGACATGACGACCACCACCTCGGAACCCCAGGTCGACGAGGGCCGCGCGGCCACACCGCGCACCGCCCGGCGTCGCACCGGCGGGGGCGGCCTCGGGAGCTACATCCTGGTCCGCGCCCTGCTCATCATCCCGACCGTCTTCATCCTCGTGACCACCGTCTTCGTGGTCATGCGCGCGACGGGCGACCCCATCACCGCGGCGCTCGGCGGCCGTCTCACGCCCGACCAGCTCGCCGAGCGCATCCACGAGGCCGGCTACGACCGGCCGGTCGTCGTGCAGTACCTCGAGTACCTCGGCGGGATCCTGCGCGGCGACTTCGGCACGACCATCAGCGACAACCGGCCCGTGACCGAGGTGCTCGCGACCTACGGCGCGGCGACGCTCGAGCTCGCGACGTACGCGCTCCTCGTCGCGTTCGTGCTCGGCATCCCGTTCGGCATGCTCGCCGGGTACTTCCGCGACCGCGTGCCCGACGCCGTGCTGCGGATCCTCGCGATCCTCGCCTACGCGACGCCCGTCTTCTTCGCCGGCCTCATGCTCAAGCTGATCTTCTCCGTGGGCCTCGGCTGGCTCCCGGTCTCCGGCCGCGCGTCGACCCGGGCGGAGATCCAGATGCAGATGCTCGACGATCCGTCGGGCTTCTACCTGATCGACGCGTTCCGCACGGGCGACCCCGACGTCGTCGTCGACGTGCTCCAGCACGCCGTCCTGCCCGCCGTCGCGCTCGGCCTGCTCACCGCGGGCGTGTTCCTGCGGCTCGTCCGGACCAACGTCATCGGGACGCTCAGCACGGACTACGTCGTCGCCGCCCGGTCGCGCGGCGTGCGGGAGTCGCGCCTCGTGCGCACCCACGCGTGGCGTCCCGCGCTCATCCCGATCATCACCGTCATCGGTCTGCAGGTCGCGATGCTCCTCGCGGGCGCCGTCCTCACCGAGACGACGTTCGAGTGGAAGGGGCTCGGGTTCCAGCTCGCCGAGTACCTGCAGGCGCGCGACTTCGTCGCCGTGCAGGGGATCGTCGTGCTCATGGCCGTCATCGTCGCCGTGACGAACTTCCTCGTCGACGTGATCGCCGCGCTGATCGACCCGAGGGTGAGGTACTGAGATGGTCGCCGAGAGCACCCTGACACCCGGGACGAGCGTCCTGCCGCCCGCGGCGCTCCCGTCCCGCGGCAGCCGTTGGAAGCGGCTGCCCGTCGTGCACCAGCTCCGCCAGAGCGTCGGGCTGCAGCGCGGGATGCTGGTGGGCGGGCTCGTCATCACCGCGCTCTTCATCCTGACAGCCGCGCTCGCGCCGTGGCTCGCGCCCTACGGGTACAGCCAGCTCCGTACCGCCGACGGCGCGTTCGGCGCCCAGCAGCCGCCGTCGGCCGAGCACCTGCTCGGCACGACCGTCGGCGGGTACGACGTGCTGTCGCGCGTCATCTGGGGCGCGCAGACCGCGCTCCTCGTCATCGTCGTCGCGATCCTCGCGTCGATCGTCCTCGGCGTGCTGCTCGGCCTCGTGTCGGGCTACTTCGGCGGGTGGCTCGACCGGCTCCTCGTCGTGCTCGCCGACGCGATCTACGCGTTCCCCTCGCTCCTGCTCGCCATCCTCATGGCGATCGTCATCTCGGGCGGCCAGTCGAGCATGTGGGGCGGCATCCTCGCCGCCGCGCTGTCGATCACCGTGGTGTTCGTGCCGCAGTACTTCCGCGTCACGCGCGCCGAGGTCGTGCGGATCAAGGGCGAGGCGTTCGTCGACTCCGCCCGTGTGCTCGGCACGCCGCACCGGCGCATCATGTTCCGCCACGTGCTGCGCAACGCGACCCGCACGCTCCCGCTCATCGTCACGCTCAACGCGTCCGAGGCGATCCTCACGCTCGCCGGGCTCGGCTTCCTCGGGTTCGGCATCGAGCCGACCAAGGCCGCCGAGTGGGGCTACGACCTCAACAAGGCCGTGTCCGACGTGACCAGCGGCATCTGGTGGACCGCGCTGTTCCCCGGGATCGCGATCGTGCTCGTCGTCCTCGGCATCACGCTCGTGGGGGAGAGCCTCAACGACCTCGCCGACCCGCGCCTGCGCTCGCGCCGCGCGGCCGCCGAGGTGTCCGGCGACGTCGCAGAGACCTCGGTCGTCCCGGGCGGCACGCTCGTCGCCGGGCCCGGTGGGGTCGAGGGGATCGAGGGCGGTTCCGTCCGCTCGGACGTGCTCTCCGACGAACCAGCGGCGTCCGACCCCGACGCGCTCGTGTGGGACGGCGAGCCCGGTGCCGGACCGGGCGGCCCACCCGGCGACAGCACCCCGGACGGGCGCGGCGACGCGCCCACGGACGAGACGGAGGACCGGCGATGAGCGCCGTGACGGACGAGACGACTGCCCGCGCCGTGGACGCGGCACCGCGCCCGGTCGTGACCATCCGCGACCTCGCGGTGTCGTTCGCGACCGACGCCGGGTCCGTGCGCGCGGTCGACGGTGTCGACCTCGAGGTCGCGCCGGGGGAGGTGCTCGCCGTCGTCGGCGAGTCCGGCTCCGGCAAGACCGTGACCGCCAAGACGATCCTCGGCCTGCTGCCGTCGACCGCGACCGCGCGCGGCGCCGTCGTGCTGACGAGCAAGGACGGCACGGCCGAGCACGACGTCGTCGCGCTCGGCCGCGACCGGCTGCGCCAGGTGCGCGGCACCGACGTGGCGATGGTCTTCCAGGAGCCGTCCGCGGCGCTCAACCCCGTGTTCACGGTGGGGTGGCAGATCGCGGAAGGCATCCGGGCGCACGGGAAGGTCGGCAAGCGCGAGGCGCGGCGGCGCGCGATCGACGTCCTTCGCCGCGTCGGCATCCCCGACGCCGAGAAGCGCGTCGACCACTACCCGCACCAGTTCTCGGGCGGCCAGAAGCAACGCATCATCATCGCGATGGCGCTCGTGCTCGACCCCGGCCTCATCGTCGCGGACGAGCCGACGACCGCGCTCGACGTGACGGTCCAGGCGGAGATCCTCGACCTGCTGCGCCGCTGCCGCGACGAGTTCGGCACGGCGATCGTCCTCATCACGCACAACATGGGTGTCGTCGCCGACCTCGCGGACCGCGTCGCCGTGATGTACCAGGGCAAGGTCGTCGAGCAGGCGCCCGCCCGCGAGCTGTTCGCGTCGCCCCGTGCGGAGTACACGCGCAAGCTGCTCGAGGCCGTCCCGCGCGTCGGCGAGGGCACCGCCCGGGCGCAGGCCCGGGCGTCGGCCCGCGACGCGGGCTGGCAGGCCGGCGAGCCCGTGGTCACGGCGCAGGGCCTGACGATCACCTACCCGGGACGCTTCCGCACCCCCGGCTTCACCGCCGTCGACGACGTCTCGCTCACCATCCGCCCCGGCGAGGTGCTCGGGCTCGTGGGCGAGTCCGGCTCGGGCAAGACGACGTTCGCCCGGGCGGTCGCGGGCCTCACCCCCGTCACGGGCGGCTCGCTGCGCGTGCTCGGCGTCGAGATGAACGGCGTACGCCAGCGCGAGCTCCTGCCGGTGCGCCCGCGCATCGGATTCGTGTTCCAGGACCCGGCGACGAGCTTCAACCCCCTCCTCACGATCGCGGACTGCGTCGCGGAACCGCTCGTCGTCCACGGGCGCGCCCCGTCGCCCGAGGCCGCGCGCGGCCGCGTCGACGAGCTGCTCGAGGCCGTCCAGCTCCCGCGCTCGTACGGCGACCGGTTCCCGCACGAGCTGTCCGGCGGCCAACGTCAGCGCGCCTCGCTGGCACGGGCGCTCGCGCTCGACCCGGAGCTGCTCGTCGCGGACGAGCCGACGTCCGCGCTCGACGTCTCCGTCCAGGCCCGCGTGCTCGAGCTCTTCGCCGAGCTCCAGCGCGAGCTCGGCTTCGCGAGCCTCTTCGTGTCGCACGACCTCGCGGTCGTCGACCTGCTCTCGGACCGCATCGCGGTGCTCTACCGCGGGCGGCTCGTCGAGGAGGGCACGGGCGCCGAGGTGCTGGGCAACCCGCGCGAGGAGTACACGAAGCGCCTGCTCGCGTCACTCCCCGTCCCCGACCCGGTCGCCCAGGCCGAACGCCGCGAGGAGCTCCGCACCCTCCGCGGCGCCTGACGCCGCGGGAGGGACCGGTCGGCCGAGGTAGAACCGTGGTCGCGCGAGGTAGAACCCTGGTCGCGCGACATAGAACCGTGGTCGCGGTGCACGACGGCGGTCGGGTCGGCTTGGGTGTCGGGGTGGGTGGGGGCGCCGCGTCTACCATCCGCGCCGCTCGTTCCTCGCGGCGCTCCCGCCAGGCCCGACCACGACGCGGCGCCCCCACCCACCCCTCCGGCGTCGTCCCACCTTGGTCCGTGGTGACCCGGGCGCTACCGCCCGGGTGCTCGGCCGAGCGGTCGGCTCGCCCTCGCTCGATCGACGGAGCTTGCCCGAGCAGTCCATCCGGCTCGTCCAGCGCAGGCGGCCGCCGAGGCGCCGCTGCGCGGGGCGCGACAGCGGCCCACACGACTGGCCCGGGCCCGGGGCGAGCCATGCACCCTCGCGCCGCCGCCGGCCGCCGTCGTCGTTCCCCTGCCCTCGTCGGACCACGGTTCTACCTCGCGCGACCACGGTTCTACCTCGTGCGACCAGGGTTCTACCTCGCCCCGCACGCGGACCCGACCACACGCTGCCCGACCCAGCCCGAGCACCGACGCCGCGCCCGCTGATCAGGCGAGTCCGAGGGACTGCTTCCACTCGAGGGGGAGGAGCGCGTACCCGACGAACGCGACGACGTCGAGGAGGGTGTGCGCGATCACCAGAGGCATGACGCGGTGCCTGCCCCACCGGCTCGTGTAGAACCACGAGAAGACGACGCCCATGACGACGTTGCCGACGAACGGTCCGAACCCCTGGTACAGGTGGTACGAGCCGCGCAGCAGCGAGCTCCAGACGACGAACTTTACGCGGCCCCAGCCGAGGTCGCGCGTGCGCTCGAACAGGTAGCCGACTGCGATGACCTCCTCGAGCAGCCCGTTCTGCAGGGCGGCGAGGACGAGGACCGGAACCGTCCACCACGCGGCGTTGAGGGCGGAGGCCTGGACCTCGACGGTGATGCCGAGGACGCGGCCGAGCCCGTAGAACGCGAGCCCCGGGATGCCGATCGCGGCGGCGAGGGCGAACCCCCAGCCGACGTCCTTGAGGGGGCGCGAGCCGTCGAGCCCGATCGCGCGCACGGCGGACCGGCCGCGCGCGCTGAGCAGGTACAGCGCGAGCGCGACCGGGAGCACGGCGAAGAAGATCCCGACGAGCTGGTACGTGAGGTCGAGGTACGGGCGCGCCGACTGGCTGACGTTGAGGCTCGCGGACTGGTCGCGCAGGGGAGTGTCGGCGGTGAGCCGCGCGACGATGTTGATGATCGCGTAGACCGCGGACTTGCCGAGGCTCAGGCCGAGGACGATCCAGATCTCCGCGCCGATCCGGCGCCGGGTGGCCCGGTCCGGGCGCGCAGGGGCGACGGACGTCGCGGCGGGCGCGGCCGTCGTCGGCCCCGGCTCGGGAGCGGTCGCGGGGCTGGACGCGGTCAGGTCGGGCACCGTCCGGTTATAGCACCGGTCGCGGGGACCGGCCTCGACGTCGCCTGGACGATCGCTGTCCGACCGTCTCAGGGGTCCCGAGGTGGGCGGCCCGGTCGGCGCGGGGGGCGGACGTCGCGCGGGAGCCGGCCCGCGTCGTCGAGCGCGCGCCGCAGGAGCATCTCGATCTGCGCGTTGACGCTGCGCAGGTCGTCGCCGGCCCAGCGTGCGAGGGCGTCGTGCACGGCGGGGTCGAGCCGCAGGAGCACGGACTTGCGCTGGGGTCGCTCTGCCCGTCGCGAGGCCGGAGGTCCGGCGTCCTCGGGCGTGCCGGGGCCCGACGACGGCTGCTCGCCGTCGCCGGGCACGCCCGGGGTTCGAGGGGTCACTGGTAGAGCGACCCCGTGTTGACGACCGGCGTGACGCGGCTGTCGCCGCACAGCACCACGAGGAGGTTGGAGACCATCGTGGCGCGGCGCTCGTCGTCGAGAGTGACGATGTCGTCGGCCTCGAGACGCGACAGCGCGTCCTCGACCATCGAGACCGCACCCTCGACGATGCGGGAGCGGGCCGCGATGATCGCGCCGGCCTGCTGGCGCTGCAGCATCGCCTGGGCGATCTCGGGCGCGTAGGCCAGGTTGGAGATGCGCGCCTCGATGACCTCGACGCCCGCGACGACGACGCGCGCGGCGACCTCTGCCGCGATCTCCGCCGACACGACCTCGGTGGCCCCGCGCAGCGACTGCTCGCCCGCCTCCGCGTCGTCGTACGGGTGCGACATCGCGACGTGGCGCAGCGCCGACTCCGCCTGGACGCGGACGAAGTCGGTGTAGTCCTCGACGGCGAAGCTCGCCTTGGCGGTGTCGGCGACCTGCCACACGACGATGGCGGCGATGTTGATCGGGTTGCCGTCCGCGTCGTTGACCTTGAGCTCGCTCGTCTCGAAGTTGCGCACGCGGACCGACACGCGCTTGCGCGTCGAGAACGGCACGGTGGCGACGAGCCCGGTGCGCCGGATGGTCCCGAGGTACCGGCCGAAGAACTGGACGACGAGCGTTTGCCCCGGGTTGATGACCTTGACCATCGTGAGCAGGAAGAGGCCGAGCAGGAGCGCGACCACGCCGAGCACGGCCCCGACCGGGGTGCCGGTCGCGAACAGCGGGACCGACCCGCCGAGCAGTGCGAGGACGAGCAGGATCACCAGGCCGCCCCCGCCCGCGCCGAGCGACCACGCGGGCTGCTCGGTGACGTCGACGCGCGTGCCGTCGTGACCGACGGGGCGCCCGACCGGCTCTCCGCCGACGGACTCCTGCGGGGGTGCTGCGCTCTCGGTCACGGGGGCCGTCCTCTCCTGCGGCGTCTGCCGCGTCATGAGATGTATAGCAAAGTGATATCACATTAACGACCTCCTGGCCAAAGGGTTGTGCGCCCCGGCTGCTGTGTGTCATCCTACAAACCGGTTTGCACTACAAACCGGTTTGTCATTCACGCACCTGGACCCGCCAGCGAGGAGACTCATGACCAGCGACCACCGCGACGGTCCCACCGGGGCCGAGCGCGACGTCCCGGAGGAGGGTGAGGCCGAGCGCGGCGACGTCGCGCTCGACGCCGCGGAGTCGTTGCGGCTCATCCGCGAGCAGCAGGAGCGTGCCCGCGAGGCGACCGAGCCGGACGCACGACTCCTCTACCTCGCCTGGGGCACCGCGTGGCTCGTGGGCTACCTGTGCCTGTGGACGAGCGCGCTGCGCACCGCGGACCACCCCGCGTCCGCACCTCTGACGACCGGTCGCTCCCCGGTGGTGGGCGGTCAGCCCGAGCCGTGGGCGTTCTGGATCTTCTTCAGCCTCATCGCGGCGGCGGTCGCCTTCACGATCGTCCACAGCGTCACGCGCACCGCCGGGACGCGCGGGGTCAGCGCACGCGCCGGCGCGATGTACGGGTGGTCGTGGATGCTCGGCTTCACGACCTACGGGTTCGTGCTCGGGGGTCTCGCCAGGGCAGGGGCTTCCGAGGAGGTCCTGGCCCTCGCGAGCAACGCGTTCGCGTGCGTCGTGGTGGGCCTGCTCTACCTCGGCGGGGCGGCGGCGTTCGCCGACCGCGGGCTTTTCGTCCTCGGCCTGTGGATCCTCCTCGTGGCGGCCGTCGCCACGTTCGCGGGGCTCCCGCTCACCTATCTCGTCATGGCGCTGCTCGGCGGCGGCGGGTTCCTCGTCATGGCCCTCGTCGCTCACCTCCTCCTCGTCCGACGGCGGCGCAGCGGGCTCGCCGGGCCGTCTCCCCGGCCCCGCGGGGAGGTGGGCGATGCCTGAGGACACCGAGCTCGACGCGGTCATCCACGCCCCGGCGCGGCTGCGCGTCGTCGCGACGCTGGCCGCCCTGCCCGAGGGGGACGAGCTGTCGTTCCCCAAGCTCCGCAAGCTGCTCGACATGACCGCGGGCAACCTCTCGACCCACCTGCGCAAGCTCGAGGACGCGGGCTACGTCCGCGTCACCAAGACCCACGAGGGCCGCACCCCGGCCACCTACCTCGCCCTCACGGCCCGCGGCCGGATGGCGTTCGAGGACTACACGACCGCCCTGAACACCCTCCTGAAGGGAGCCGGAGCATGAGCACCGAGCACATGCAGCACGCGGGGCACGCCCCGACCGCCCGACCCGACCACGCGTCGTCGGGCACCCGCCTCCACCCGCCGGTGGTCGCCGTCGACCACGTGACGCGGCGGTTCGGCGAGGTCGTCGCGCTCGACGACGTGTCCCTCACCGTCGGCGCGGGCGAGCTCGTCGGGCTGCTCGGCCCCAACGGCGCGGGCAAGTCGACGTTGCTCTCGCTGATCAGCGGGCAGCGCAGGCCCGACGCCGGGACCGTCCGCCTGTTCGGCGGCGACCCGCGCGACGCGCACAGCCGAGTCGCCCTCGGTCTGACCCCGCAGGAGACGGGACTGCCGGCGACGCTCAAGGTGCGGGAGGTCGTCGACTTCGTCGGCGGGCACTACCCCGACCCCGTCCCGACGGCGGAGCTGCTCGAGCAGTTCGGCCTCGCCGAGCTCGCCGGCCGCCAGACGGGCGCGATGTCCGGCGGGCAGAAGCGTCGCCTCGCGGTGGCGCTGTCGCTCGTCGGCCGGCCGCGCGTCGTCCTGCTCGACGAGCCGACGACCGGCCTGGACGTCGGCGCGCGCCAGGCGCTGTGGGACGCGATCCGTCGGTACCACGCGGAAGGCGGGACGGTCCTGCTGACCAGCCACTACCTCGAGGAGGTGCAGGCGCTCGCGGAGCGCGTCGTCGTCATCGACCAGGGCGTCGTCAAGGCCGACGACTCGCTCGACGCGATCCTGCGGAGGGTCGCGCTGCGGCGCGTCGTCGTCGGGTCCGCGACAGACCTCGCCGGGTGGCCGGGCGTCGTGCGGGCCGAGCGCGCGGGCGACGGCCGGCAGGAGCTCTACACGGCCGACGGCGACGCGCTCGTGCGCGAGCTCGTCACCTCGGGCGTCGAGTTCCACGACCTCGAGATCCGCGGGGCGAGCCTCGAGGAGGCGTTCGAGGAGATGGTCGCGCGCGACGTGAGACCCGCGGAGGACGACGCGACCGCCCACCGCTCGACCACCACCGGCACGACGGGAGACGCACGATGAGCACCACGACCACCCGGGGCGGCGTCCCCGCACGCACGCCGGCCGCGCCCGGCCCGGTGCGCCTGACCTGGCTGCACCTCAAGTACCAGTTCCTCGAGACGGTCCGCGTGCCGATCGCGGTGCTCGGCAACCTGCTCTTCCCGGCGCTCGCGATGTTCTTCTTCGTCGTGCCGCAGAAGGAGGTCGCGGAGAACCCCGTCGCGGCGACGATGTCCGTCGCGTCGCTGGGCCTGTTCGCGATCTGCTCGGCGAGCCTGTTCACCTACGGGCTCGGCGTCGCCGAGGACCGGCAGCTCCCGTTCGACCCGTTCGTGCGATCGCTGCCCGCCGGGCCCGCGCCGCGGATGGTCGCCCGCATCCTCAACGGCGGGATCTTCTCGCTGTTCGGGGTCGTGCCGCTCATCCTCATCGCGTGGCTGTTCACCGACGCGTCGGTGACGTTCAGCCAGCTCGTCGCGGGGGTGGGGACCGTGCTCCTCGTCTCGGTGCCGTTCGTCCTGCTCGGCATGGCGATCGGGTACTCGATGTCCGCGAAGGCCGCGCTGCCGGTGGTCCAGGTGATCCTCTTCCCGCTCGCGTTCGCGGGCGGGCTGTTCCTCCCGCCGTTCCTCTTCCCCGACTGGCTCGACGCGATCTCGAAGGCCACGCCCACGCGAGCGGGCCGTGACCTGCTCGTCCAGGCGCTGACCGGCGAGCCGGCGTACGGGCTCGCGTGGCCGGTGCTCATCGGCTGGACGGTGCTGTTCGCCGCCCTGGCCGTCGGCGCCTACCGCCGCGACGAGGGCCGCCGCTTCCGCTGACCGCCCCCGCGCCGAGCACGACGTTGCTGTCGTTGTCCACCGGATGACGACAGCAACGTCGTGCTCGACGGCGCGTGGCGTCGTGCTCGGCGGGGCTCGTCAGACGGCGCGGCGCACGCGGTCTCCGGTGCGAGCCTCCGTCGTCGGCTCCGGCGAGGACGGGAACCGGTCGGCGAGGAACTCCTCCCAGGTCCCGTGCCCGACGGCGCGGCCCTGAGCGAGGTTCGCTCCCGCCCGGTACGCCGCACCTGCGGCGCCGGGGACGGGGACCTGGACGACGGGCCGACGGCGGCCGGTCGCCCGCAGGTAGTCGCGGACGACGTCGGTCATCGGGTAGGTGCGCGGGCCGGCGAGGTCGGGGACCCGGCCGGCGGGAGCGCCCAGGGCGAGCTCGACGAGCCGGTCGGCGACGTCGTCGGCCGCGACGGGCTGGAAGCGCACGCCCTTGAAGACGGGGACGACGGGCAGCTTCGCGAGCGGCTCGACGAGCGCGAGCACGAAGTCGTGGAACTGCGTCGCGCGCAGCGTCGTCCACGGCAGCCCGGAGCCCTCGATCACGCGCTCCGCACCGAGCTTGGCCGCGAAGTACCCGAACATCGCGCGGTCGACCCGGCTCACGACCGGCACGCGGTCCGCCCCGACGACGGAGACGTACACGACGTGCGCGCGCGTGCCCGCCCGGTGCACCGCCTCGACGAGGGTGCGGGCCTTGTCCTCGTCACCGGTCGTCGACCCTGCGCAGTGCACGATCGTCGCCACGCCGGCCACCGCGGCGTCGACCCCCTCGCCCGTCGAGAGGTCGGCGGCGACGTGCTCGACGCCCGGGTCGAACGACGGGTCGCCCCCAGCCGCGGCGCTCGGGGCCTGACGGCTGAGCACGCGGACGGGGTACCCGGCGTCGCGCAGACGGGCGACGACTCGACGTCCGAGCGTCCCGGTACCGCCGGTCACCAGCAGGGGAGCGGTCATGATGGTCTCCTTCTCGTCATCGTCGGCAGGGCGGGGACGGATCCCCGGGACCCTCCCGGTCACGTCCGCGGTTCTTCGCGGGTCTACCGGAGTGACACCGACGACGAGAGGATCGTGACCGTGGACGACGAGACCTGGCTCACAGAGCGTTTCGAGGAGCAGCGCCCGCGCCTGCGCGGCGTGGCCTACCGCATGCTCGGCTCGGCGAGCGAGGCCGACGACGCCGTGCAGGAGGCGTGGCTGCGCCTGCACCGCAGCGGCGCCGACGACGTCGAGAACCTCCAGGCGTGGCTCACGACGGTCGTCGCGCGCGTGTGCCTGAACATGTTGCGCTCGCGCGACCGGCGGCGCGAGGCACCGCTCGACGACGCACCCGAGGCTCCGCGCGGTGGCGGCGACCCGTTGCTCGCGCCCACGGAGGGCATCGACCCGGAGCGCGAGGCCGTGCTCGCGGACTCCGTCGGGCTCGCGCTCCTCGTCGTGCTCGACACGCTGGCCCCGGCCGAGCGCCTCGCGTTCGTCCTGCACGACATGTTCGACCTGCCGTTCGAGGAGATCGCGCCCGTCGTGGGCCGGACGACGGAGGCGACGCGCCAGCTCGCGAGCCGCGCGCGCCGCAGGGTCCGGGGGAGCGAGCCGCCCGCCGACGCCGGGCTGTCGCGGCGGCGCCGTGTCGTCGAGGCGTACCTCGCGGCCACCCGCTCGGGCGACTTCGAGGGCCTCGTCGCGCTGCTCGCGCCGGAGGTCGTGCTCCGCGCCGACGCCGGCGCGCTGCCCTCCGGGCGGCCCGTCCAGGTCAGCGGTGCGCACGACGTCGCGCTCGGCGCTCTCGCCTCCGCGGAGCGCGCACGGCTCACGGAGATCGCCCTCGTCGACGGCGAGCCCGGCCTCGTCATGCTGCGGGACGGTCGCCTGGCCGTCGCGCTGCGCCTCACGGTCGTCGACGGCCTCGTCACCGAGATCGACGTCGTCGGCGACCCGGACCGCCTCGACCGCCTCGACGTCGCGCTCCTCGACGCCTGACCGGCCGACCCGCGGAGGCGAGACGGAAGCGGTCTGCCCGGGTCAAGCAGGGTCGGTCAGGTTCAGCCAGCGCGGCGCAGCCGCAGCGAGTTCCCGACGACGAGCACCGAGCTCGCTGCCATCGCCGCTCCCGCGATCATCGGGTTGAGCAGCCCGGCTGCGGCGAGCGGGATCGCCGCGACGTTGTACGCGAACGCCCAGAAGAGGTTCTGCTGGATGATCCGCAGGGTCCGGCGCGAGAGCCGGATCGCGGTCGCGGCGCTGCGCAGGTCGCCGCGCACGAGCGTGAGGTCGCTCGCCTCGATCGCGACGTCCGTCCCGGTGCCCATCGCGAGCCCGAGGTCTGCGGTCGCGAGCGCGGCGGCGTCGTTCACGCCGTCGCCGACCATCGCGACGACGCGACCCTCGCGCTGGAGCCGGGCCACGACGTCGACCTTCTGGTCCGGGAGCACGCGCGCGATCACGTCGGTCTCCGCGATCCCGACGGCGCGTGCGGCCTCGCGGGCCGCGCCCTCGCCGTCGCCGGTGAGGAGGTACGGGCGCAGGCCGAGCTCCTTGAGCTCCCGCACCGCCTCGGCGGACGTCGGCTTCACGGGGTCGCGCAGCACGAGCACCGCGCGCGCCTTGCCGTCCCACGCGACGACGACGGCGCTCGCCCCGGTCGTCTCGGCGTCGGCGAACGCGGCGTCGAGCACGGGGTCGCTCACGACGCCCTCGCGCGCGAGCCACGACGGCTGCCCGACGAGCACGCGCCGCGCGTTGAGCGACGAGGTGGCGGCCGACGGTGCGAGGGCTGGCGTCGCGGCGGGTGAGCCAGCACCCGAGCCGAGCGAGAGGCCGGAGTGCGCGGTGCGGACCACGGCCTCGACCCCGCCGCCGGGAGCGCTGCGGAAGTCGAACGCCTGCAGCGAACCGATCGCGACGCCGTCGGCCCCGACACGTGCGTCAGCACGAGAGTCCACCGAGGCATCCCGCGGTGCTGACAGGTCGCGTGCGGCGGTCGTGATCGCCCGGGCGATCGGGTGCTCGCTCAGCGCCTCGACAGCGCCCGCGTGGCGCAGGGCGTCGCGCGCGTCGGCGTCGGCTGCGAGGTCGTCCAGCCCGGCGCGGCCGGACGGCGTCACGACGGCCTCGAGCGCCATGGCGCCCTGGGTCACGGTGCCGGTCTTGTCGAGCACCACGGTGTCGACGCGGCGCGTCGACTCGAGGACCTCCGGGCCCTTGATGAGCACGCCGAGCTGCGCGCCGCGACCGGTCCCGACGAGCAGGGCCGTGGGCGTCGCGAGCCCCAGGGCGCACGGGCACGCGATGATGAGCACCGCGACCGCGGCCGTGAACGCGAACTGCGTGCCCGCGCCCGCTACCAGCCAGGCCGCGAGGGTCGCGACCGCCAGCACCAGCACGATCGGCACGAACACCGCAGAGATGCGGTCCGCGAGCCGCTGCACCGGCGCCTTGCCGGTCTGCGCCTGCGTGACGAGCCGCCCGATCTGCGCGAGCGTCGTCTCCTCGCCCACACGCGTCGCGCGGACGAGCAGCGCACCCGACGCGTTGACCGTCGCGCCCGTCACGTCGTCCCCGGGACCGACGTCGACCGGCACCGGCTCGCCCGTGAGCAGCGACGTGTCGACGGCGCTCGAGCCCTCGAGCACGACGCCGTCCGTCGCGACCTTCTCGCCCGGCCGCACGACGAACACGTCCCCGACGGCCAGGTCGGCGACAGCGACGCGCTCGGTGACCCGCGCGCCGTCGGGTCCGGTGAGCGGCGACCCGTCCTCCGCGAGGCGCACGCGCTCCGCGTCCTTCGCGCCGAGCTCCAGCAGCGAGCGCAGCGCGTCGCCCGCGCGGCGCTTCGACCGGTGCTCGGCGTACCGGCCAGCGAGGAGGAACGTCGTGACGACCGCTGCCACCTCGAAGTACAGCTCGGGCGGGCCCATGTGGTCGCGGGACGGGATGAGCGTCGGCTGCATCCGCATGCCGATCTCGCCCGCCCCGCCCAGCAGGAGCGCCCACAGCGACCAGAGGGTCGCCGCGATCACGCCGAGCGAGACGAGGGTGTCCATCGTCGACGCACCGTGCCGCGCGGCACGGAACGCTGCCGTGTGGAACGGCCACGCCGCCCACGTGACGACCGGCAGCGCGAGCGCGGCGACGACCCACTGCCAGGCGGGGAACTGCAGCGCCGGGATCATCGAGACCGCGACGACCGGGACCGTGAGCACCGCCGCGACGCGGAGTCGGCGCAGCAGGTCGGTACCGCGGTCGCGCCGGCTCGGCTCGGCGTGGGTGCTGGGGGTCCGGCGGGAGTCGGGTCCGGCGGTGGGGGCGGCGTCGGTGCTCGGGCTGGCCGCGCCGTCGCCTTCGTCTTCCGGCCGGCGGTTCTCGAGCGCGGCCTCGACGCCCTTCGCATCCGACGCCGCCCCCACCGCCTCTGCCGTCGTCTCACCATCGCGCACGACCAGCGTTCTACCCCGCGAGGTAGAACCGGGGTCCGCCGAGGTAGAACCGTGGTCTCGCGAGGTAGAACCGTGGTCCGGCCTGGGGGGTGTGGTGCGGCGCGTGGTGACGCGGGCGGTGTAGCCGGCCTTCTCGACGGCGGCGACGAGGTCGGCGTCGGTGACGTCCGACGCGAGGGTGACGTGCGCGGTCTCGAGGGGGAGGTTGACGGTGGCGGTGACGCCCTCGACGCGGTTGAGCCGCTTCTCGACGCGCGCGACGCACGAGGCGCACGTCATGCCCTCGATCGCGAGGTCGACCTCGGCGAACGGTCGACCGTCGACGAGGCCGCCGGGCGAGGCGGTCGGGGTCGGGGTGGGCGTGGACTGGGCGGTCATCAGGGTGACTCCTCGACGGGTTCTCGGCTGGAGGTCACCGGCGGCGGTCCGGGGTGGCGGACGACGCGGCGAGGGGCGCAGATCGCGCGGCGCGGAGGGCCCGGGTCGCGGTGGCGACGGTCGGCGGGCGGTCCGCGGGGGTGGTGCCCGACGGCGGAGGCGACCTCGTGCGGGCGAGGCGCGCTCCGCCGTCGAGCGACAGGGCGGCCGGTCAGGCGCGGGGCGGGACCTGGAGCTCGTAGGTCTTCGCGGCGGGCGCGTCGTCGGCGCTCGCGGTGCCGCAGCCGCACGCGCAGTCGTGGGCCTTCTGCTTCTCGGCCGACTGCTCGGCGTACTGGGCGGCCAGAGCGTCCTCCTGGACCTCGAGCGACTCGACGGCGTACCCGGCCTCGTCCACGGCCTCGCGCAGCGCGGCCTCGTCGAGCGGGTCGTCGGAGAAGACCGTGACCTCGGACGCCCCGCCGACGCGCAGCTCGACGCTGACGTTCTCGACGCCGGCGACGGCCTCGAGGTCCTTGGTGACGTGCGCGACGCAGTTGCCGCAGGTCATGCCGGTGACGCCCAGGGTGGTGACGGTGCTCATGGTGCTCCTCGGGTGATGGGGGGTGGGTCAGCTGCGGACGAGGCGGGCGATGGCGTCGGCGGCCTCCTTGACCTTGGCCGCACCCTCCTCCTCGGACTGGCGGGCCGCGTCCACGACGCAGTGGCCCAGGTGGTCCTCGACGAGCCCGATGCTCACGGCCTGGAGCGCCTTGGTCACCGCGGACACCTGCGTGAGGATGTCGATGCAGTAGACGTCCTCGTCGATCATCCGGGCGATGCCGCGGACCTGGCCCTCGATGCGGCGCATGCGCTTGAGGTAGGCGTCCTTGTCGGACGCGTAGCCGTGCGGGCCGCTGTGGGCGGCGTGCACGTCGCCCGTGGCCAGGGTCTCGGTCGTCTCGGTCATGGCTCCACCATACCCCCTGAGGGTATGTCCGCGTCAAGGGACCGAGGCCGCGCGGCCCGGCCGGCAGCCGTCGTGAGACGTGTCATGCCCGCGGCGTGACGGACGCACCTGCGCCGATGACGGCGCGCACTGCCCGGCGCGCGGATCGCGCGAGACGGTGGTCGTACCACCAACGAGAGGCTCGTCATGAACGACGTCGTCACCGCCCTGCAGGACTTCACGATCGGACTCCCACCGCTGCTCCGGTGGGTCGGCGTGCTGCTCGCCGGCGCGATCCCCTACGTCGAGGCCGAGGGTGCGGCGGTGCTCGGCATCGTCGCAGGCATCAACCCGCTCGTCGCGATCCCGGTCGCGATCATCGGCAACGCGATCGCGCTCGCGGTCGTGGTCTGGCTCATCGGGGCGGCGCGGTCCGGCGTCACGCGGAGGCGCGGCGCCGGGCAGGGCAAGGCCGTGGACCCCAAGCGGCAGCGCATGCGGCGCGTGTTCGACCGCTACGGCGTGCCGGGCGTCAGCCTCCTCGGGCCGCTGCTCCTGCCCAGCCACGTGACCGCCGCGGCCATGGTCGGCTTCGGGGCGCCGAAGGTCCGCGTGTTCGTCTGGGGCGTGATCGCCGTCGGGCTGTGGGCGGTCGTGCTCGGGGTGCTCGCGTACCTCGCGGTGCAGGCGGCGGTCGCCTGACCACCCCCTCGGCCGCGGGCCTGTCACGAGGGCATCACGATTCCCCGCGGGGCGCGCGCTCGGCGAGCACGGCCTCGAGCGCCACCCTAAGGTCCCAGACATGGGCAGGGTGGCCGGGGCACGACGGGCGGTGCGTGCGGCGGCAGCCGCGCTCGCGATCGCGGGCGGGGTCGTCGTCGCGGCGCCGCCCGCCGGTGCGTGCGCGTGCGGGGGCCTCGTCGACGCCCCCGCCTACGACACGTCGGTCTCCCAGGAGACCGCGGTCCTCCAGTGGGACGGCGCCACCGAGACGATGCTCCTCGAGCTCGAGACTCTGTCCACCGCACCGGAGGTCGGCCTCATCCTGCCGACCCCCGCGCCCGCCGGGGTCGCGCTCGCCGACCCCGAGGTCTTCCGCGAGCTCGACGAGATCACCCGGCCGCGCGCCGTCGTCTCCGAGCACCAGTGGTGGCCCGACCTCGGGTTCGGGGCGTCAGGAGGCGACGGCGCGGGCGCGGCCCCCGGGGTCGAGGTGCTCAGCGAGGTGCGCCTCGGTCCCCTCGACGTCACGACGCTCGCCGCGACCGACACCGGCGCCCTCGACGCGTGGCTCGTCGCACGCGGCTTCCAGCTCCCGCCGTCGACCGCGACGGCGCTCTCGCCGTACGTCGCCGAGGGGTGGTCGTTCGTCGCGGCGCGGATGGCGCCGGAGGAGGCGGCCGCGTTCAGCGGCACGCTCCAGCCGCTGCGTGTGACGTTCCCGAGCGGCTCGCTCGTCTACCCGATGCGGATGTCCGTCGTCGCGGAGGACGCGCAGAGCACGCGCACGTACGTGCTCGCCGACCACCGCGTCGACCGGGTGGACGCGACGGCAGAGCTCGACGAGCCGACCCTCCGGTTCGCCGGGCGCGTCGACCCCGGGTCGGTCGACTCCGACGAGCTCGCCGCGCTCCTCGCCGCGGGCGGGTTCGTCACGGCGCACGAGCAGGAGTTCGACGAGCCGGCGACCCAGATCGTCTCCGACTTCGCCTTCGCGCCCGCCGCGTCGGACACGGCTTACGCGGCCACGTACGCCGTCGTCGCAGAGAAGCGCATCGGGCCGTTCTTCGCCGGCCCGGTCCTCGCGTTCGCCGGGATGATCGCGCTCGCGGGGCTCGTCGTCTGGCGTGCGCGACGGCGGCGCGCACCGGCGCCCGCCGTCGCCGCCCGGCCCGTCCGTGCGTGAGAGGCGCAGGAGAGCGGGCGAAACGCGCGCTTCGCCGCGACACGCGCAATTCCTGGGTGTTTCATGAGGAAAGAAGCGGGATTCGACGCCGACGGGGCGCCGGCCGCCGCGTCGTGGCCGTCCGGACGAGGGAGAGACCGATGGTGAACCAGGACCCGATACTTGCCGCCTTCTCGAGCACCGCCAAGCAGGTCTGGTACTGGCCCGTCCTGCGCGGCGTCCTCGCCATCGTCCTCGGCATCGTCGCGATCGCGTGGCCCGACATCACGGCCGCGGCGATCATCTGGGTGATCGGGATCTTCGCCGTCGTCGACGGCATCGTCGAGATCGTCGAGGGCATCCGCCGCCGCGGTACGGGCAACGGCACGGCCGTCCTCGTGACCATGGGCGTGCTGAGCCTCGCCGTCGGCATCGTCCTGCTCGTCTGGCCCGGCAAGACCGCGATCGTCCTCACGTGGATCGTCGGGCTCTGGGCCGTGGTCTACGGCCTGTTCCAGACGGTCGCGAGCCTCGAGCTGCGCAAGGTGCCCGGGAGCGGGTGGGGCTGGGGCGTGCTCGCAGGCCTCCTCGGGCTCGCCTTCGGTCTCCTCGTGCTGTTCAACGTGAACGCCGGGCTCGTCTCGATCGTCTGGATCCTCGCGGTCTTCGCGATCCTCTGGGGCGTCATGCTCATCGCGTTCGGCATCCAGATCCGCTCGCTGGGCAGGCGGGCAGGCCAGGCCGCGGCGTCCGGCACGACCTACTGACGCACTCGCCGTCGAGAACGCGATCCCGCGGGGTCGAACACGAGGTTGGTGTCGTTATCCGTCGGATAACGACACCAACCTCGTGTTCGGCGCCCTGCGGGACAGGTGGGGGTCAGGCGGGGTCAGGCGGGGTCAGGCGGGGTCAGGCGGGGATTGCCTCGGCTGCGGCGCGGGCCGCAGCCGGGAAGGCGTCGAGGATGCGGGAGACGGCCGCGTCGTCGTGCGCCGCGGACACGAACCACGCCTCGAACACCGACGGCGGCAGGTTGACCCCCGCATCGAGCATCGCGTGGAAGAACGCGCGGTAGCGGAACGTCTCCTGCGCCTGGGCCTGCGCGTAGTCGCGCACCCCGACGCTCGCGGCGAGCTCGCCGAAGAAGACGGAGAACAGCGACCCGGCGCGCTGCACGCGGTGCGCGACCCCTGCCGCGTCGAGCGCGGAGCCGACGGCGGACGACAGCACCCCGGCGACCTCGTCCACGCGCGCGTACACGGCCTCGTCGGCGAGGCGCAGCGTCGCGAGGCCCGCCGCGACCGCGACCGGGTTCCCCGACAGCGTCCCCGCCTGGTACACGGGACCGAGCGGCGCGAGCTGGTCCATGACCGTCGCCGGGCCACCGACCGCGGCCACCGGCATCCCGCCGCCCACGACCTTGCCGAACGTGAAGAGGTCCGGCGTGTACCCGTCGGCGCCCTGGCCCCGCAGCACCGCGTTCTCCAGACCCCACCAGCCGCTCGGCCCGACGCGGAAGCCCGTGAGCACCTCGTCGAGGACCAGCAGCGCGCCGTGCGCCGCCGTGATGCGGCGCAGGCCTTCGTTGAAGCCCTCCGCGGGCGGCACGACGCCCATGTTCGCGGGGCTCGCCTCGGTGATGACGGCCGCGATCTCCGAGCCGCGCTCCGCGAACGCGGCCTCGACCGCGGCGAGGTCGTTGTACGGCAGCACGAGCGTCTCGGCCGCGCTCGCCTCGGTCACGCCCGCCGACCCGGGCAGGGCGAGCGTCGCGACGCCGGAGCCCGCCTCTGCGAGCAGCGCGTCGACGTGCCCGTGGTAGCAGCCTGCGAACTTCACGATCAGGTCGCGGCCGGTGACTCCGCGCGCGAGGCGGATCGCCGTCATCGTCGCCTCGGTGCCCGTCGACACGAGCCGCACGCGCTCCGCGGCCGGGACCCGACGGCGGATCTCCTCCCCGAGCTCGACCTCGCCGAGCGTCGGCGCGCCGAACGAGAGCCCGCGGGCCGCGGCCTCCTGGACCGCGGCGACGACGTCGGGGTGCGCGTGCCCGAGCAGCGCCGGGCCCCACGAGCACACGAGGTCGACGTACTCGCGCCCCGCGACGTCGGTCACGTACGGGCCGCGCGCGCTCGCGAGGAACCGCGGGTCGCCGCCCACGGACCCGTAGGCGCGGACCGGCGAGCTCACGCCGCCCGGCAGCACCCCCTGCGCGCGCACGAACGCGACGTGGTTGTCCGTGCCCCCCAGGCCGGGTGCCCCGAACAGCGCCGCGTTCTCCGCCTGCACGGCCTCCGCCGTCCCGAAACCGCCGGTGTCCGTCATGCTCGTGCCCTTCCGTCGTTCTCGTCCAACCAGCCCGCGAGCTCGAGCGCCCAGTACGTGAGGATGACGTCCGCGCCCGCGCGCTTGATGCCCAGCACCGACTCGGTGATCGCCGCGCGCCGGTCGATCCAGCCGTTCGCCGCGGCGGCCTCGACCATCGCGTACTCGCCCGACACCTGGTACGCCGCGACCGGCACCGGCGACATCGCGGCGACCGCGGCCAGCACGTCGAGGTACGACCCCGCGGGCTTGACCATGACCATGTCCGCGCCCTCGGCGAGGTCGAGGTCCGCCTCGCGCAGTCCCTCGCGCGCGTTGCCCGCGTCCATCTGGTACGTCCGCCGGTCGCCCTGCAGCGCCGAGTCCACGGCCTCGCGGAAGGGCCCGTAGAACGCGCTCGCGTACTTCGCGGAGTAGGCGAGGATGCCGACGTCGTCGAACCCGGCGGCGTCGAGCGCCTCCCGGATCACGCCGACCTGGCCGTCCATCATGCCCGACGGCGCGACGACGTCCGCGCCCGCCCGCGCCTGCGCGACGGCCATGGAGGCGTACCGGTCGAGCGTCGCGTCGTTGTCCACGACGACGGACCCGTCGCGCCCCGTGGTGAGGACCCCGCAGTGCCCGTGGTCGGTGAACTCGTCGAGGCACGTGTCGGCCATGACGACCGGACCTCCGCCGGGGTGCTCCCCCCGGGCGGCCTCGACCGCGATCCGGATGCCACGCTGCAGGATCCCGTCCTCGGCGTCCCCCTGCGACCCGGTCGCGTCGCGCTCGGCCGGGATGCCGAACAGCATGATGCCGCCGATCCCCGCGCGCGCGGCGTCACGCACCGCCTCGGCGAGCGTCGCCTCCGTGTGCTGCACGACGCCCGGCATCGACGAGATCGGCCGCGGCTCCGTGAGTCCTTCCTTGACGAACAGCGGCAGCACGAGGTCCGACGCGTGCACGCGCGTCTCCGCGACGAGCCGTCGCACGCGCGGGCTCGTCCGCAGGCGCCGGGGCCGGTGGTGACCGGCAGGGAGCTGGTGGGTCACGAGAGGTCTCCTTCGTCGCTCGGGTCGGTGGCCCCGGTCGGGGGCACGTGACCGTCCGACAGGACGGTGGTCAGGGCCGCGCTCACCGCGACGGCGAGCGCGGCGTCGGTGGGTCGCTCCGCCACGGCGTCGAGCCGCAGCCCGACGGCGCGCGCCGCCCGCGCGGTCGGGTCGCCGATCGCGACGCCCGCCACGTCGTCGCGCGGGCCGAGCTGCCGCGCGACCTCGCGCGCGACGCTGCCCGACGTGAGCACGACGGCGTCGACCTCGCCCGCGCGCCACGCGGCGACGACCTCCGGGTCGAGGACGTGCGTGACGGTGCGGTACACGGTGACGACGTGCGGCGTGAACCCGAGGTCGCGCAGCCCGTCCTGCATCGTCGGTGCCGCGAGGTCTCCTTGCGGGAGGAGCACGTTCTGGCTGGGGCCGGGTCCGGCGGCGGGGGCGTCGCGGGGGAGGGTCGCGAAGGCGGCGACGAGGCCTCGGGCGGAGTTCTCCGCCGGTTCGAGGGCGACCGGGACGCCGACGGCTTCGAGGCCTCGCCTCGTGGCGGGGCCGACGGCGGCCCAGCGGGCTCGGCGGGCCGCGGCGGCCAGGTCGAGGCCCTGGCGGGCGGCGCTCGCCACGAGCTCGTCGATGGCGTTGACGCTCGTCACCACGACCCACGCGAAGCCGCCGTCCGCGAGGCGGGCGACGGCGTCGTCCACCGGCGCGGTGTCCTCGACCGGGGCGCGCTCGATCGCGGGACTGACGAGGACTCGCGCACCCGCGCCGCGGAGCGTCCCGGCGAGGCCCGCGGCCCGTTCGGGGCTGCGGGGGACCAGCACCGTCCGGCCGGCGAGCGGGCGCCCGGGGCCGGGCGGTGGCGGCGGCACCACGGGCGCGGGGCCGCGCGACGGGTCGCGCAGGGGTCCTGGGGTCATTCCGCCTCGCCGCGGTAGCCGCCGTCGCGGAGCTGCTCGCGCGCCGTCTCGATGGCACGGTCCGGGTCTGCCGGGCCGCTCGTCGCGCCCGCGCCGGGCACGGGCGACCCGATCCCCGTGGCGGCCGGTCCCACGGTGCCCGTGGCGCGCAGGGGCGCGAGGCGGTCGGCGCCGTCGGCCAGCAGTGCGTCGGCGACGCGGGCGCCGAGGGCGCGGGCGGCGGCGTCCCGCTCCTCCTGCGTGGCCCTCGCGCCGACGGGGAGCGCGGCGCGCGCGGTGTGGCTGAGCTGCTCGGTGCCGTCGACGCGCGCGACGACGGCCAGCAGGGCGATCTCGTCCTCCTCGACGACGGCGTGCGCGCCCACGGGCGCGGCGCAGCCGGCCTCGAGCCGGGCGAGCAGCGAGCGCTCGGCGAGCACGGCGAGGCGCGTCGCCTCGTGGTCCAGGTCGTGCAGGGCGCGGGCGAGCACCGGGTCGTCGAGCGACGACGTCCGCACCTCGACCGCGAGCGCGCCCTGCCCGGCGGCGGGCGCCATGGTCGCCGTGTCGACCACCTCGGACACCGTGTCGAGCCGACCGAGGCGCGCGAGGCCCGCGTAGGCGAGGACGACGGCGTCGAGGTCGGCGTCCGGGCCGAGCGCGCGGTTCAGCCGCGTGTCGACGTTCCCGCGGATGTCGACGACGTCGAGGTCCGGGCGGACCGCGCGCAGCTGCGCGGCACGGCGCGGGGACCCGGTGCCGACGCGCGCGCCGCGCGGCAGGGTCGTGATGGTGCGCCCGTCGCGCGCGCAGAGCACGTCGCGCGGGTTCTCGCGCTCCGGGGTCACGACGGTCAGGCCGGGCGCGGGCTCGGTCGGGAGGTCCTTGAGGGAGTGCACGGCGACGTCGCACCGTCCGTCGAGGAGCGCCTCGCGCAGCGCGGTGACGAACACGCCCGTCCCGCCCATCTGCGCGAGCGACCCGGTGAGCACGTCGCCGTCGGTGCGGATGCGCACGGTCTCGACGGGGCGTCCGGTCAGCTCCTCGAGGCGTCGGGCGACGTGGCCGGTCTGGGTCGTCGCGAGGGCGCTGCCGCGCGTGCCCACGCGGAGGGGCGTCGTACCTGCAGAGCTCACGAGCCCAGTCTCTCCCCTGATCCGTGATCGACGAAAATGCGCAGGTCGGAGCACAGGAATTGCCCGGGAGAGTGACGTGGTCCTGACGGGCGGTCAGGAACTTCCGGACGAGCTGTCAGGTCAATTCCCCGACAATTTCTCCCGCGCATTCCTGGGCGTTTCCGGCTCAGGTTTGCCTTACTCGATCGATGCCAGCCCGCGCGCACATTCCTGCGCGTGCCCCACGATCGACGCGAGGCCCGTCCCGGCGATCCAGCCGCCCGTGACCGCGAGCCCGGGGACGGTGTCGACGCGTCCGACGAACGCCGCCACCTCGCGCCGGTAGGCGGGGGTCGGCGGAGGCAGCGCGCCGTTCCAGCGCGTCACGACGTGGCCGAGCACGCGGCCGTGCAGGTCGACGCCGAACAGGCGCGACGCGTCCGCGACGACGCGGTCGAGGTCGGGCTCCGACGTCGCGCCGATCCGGCCGTAGCTCAGCCGCACCACGTGGTGGCCCGGCCCGACGACGGCGCGCACGCGCTCACGCAGCCACGGCCACTTCGCGGTCGACTGGGTGAGGGCCTTGGCCTCGACGTCCGACGGCGGTGCGGCACGTCCCGCGTCGCGGTGCGGCGGCGCGACGAGCATGCCCGTTCCGCGCGGCGCGTCGTCGAGCTCGGGGGCGCGCAGCAGGAGCGTGACGAGGCGGACGTCTGCGCCCGGCTCGGGGTCGGGCAGGAGGTCGGCGGGTCCGCCGACGAGCGGACCGAGCTGGTCGACGAGCGTGGGCGTGGTGACGACGAGGCGGGGCGCGGCGAGCACGACCGGCCCGACGGGGGACTGCGCGCGCACGACCCAGTCGCCGGGAACCGAGCCGTCGGCACCCTCCGCGCGAGCTCCGGGGCGGGCGTCTCGGCGGGTGAGCTCCGTGACCTCGTGCTGCAGCCGGACGTCGACGCCGTGCGTGAGCTCCTCCACGAGCCGGTGCAGGCCGCCGTCGATCCCCCGCACGGCCGATCCCGCGGGCGCGAGCGCGCGCAGCGACGCGACGGCACGCGCGAGCGACCCCTCGCGCTCGAACGCCTCGAGCAGCCCGGGTGCCACCGCCGCCACGTCGAGCCGGTCGAGCGGTGCCGAGTGCACGCCCGCGGCGACGGGCGCGACGAGCCGCTCCGTGACGCGCGTCCCCATGCGCGACCGCGCGAACGTCTCGAGGGTGCGCGGGTCGGCGAACCGGCGCGGGAGCACCCGGTCGAGGCTCGCGCGCAGCGCCCCGCCGAGGCCGACGGCGCGGCGCACGTCGCGCGACCACGGGTGGGCGGGGATGCCGAGCACCCCGGCGCGCGGCAGCGGGTAGGCGCGTCCGGCGGCGTAGCCCCAGGCGCCCGCGCCCGAGGGCTCCACGACGTCGAGGCCGAGGTCGCGCACGAGCTCCCCGACGGCGGTGCCGCGAGACGCGTAGGACTCCGCGCCGAGGTCGACAGGGACGCCCTCGAGGCCGGGCAGGTCGCCGCCCCGGACGGGCCCGCCGGCCACCTCCGCCGCCTCCAGCACGACGACGCGCAGCCCCCGCGCGCGCAGCGTGCGGGCCGCGGTGAGCCCTGCGACGCCCGCGCCGACGACGACCGCGTCCGCGCGCTCCGGCCTCTCCTCGGGGGAGGGGCCGGGCTCCGGCGTGCGGGGTGTCGTCGGCATGTCGCTCATGGTCGGGTCGCCTCGTCCCGCTGGTCGGTGGCCGTGTGGGTGTCCCCGGCGAGCGAGTGGACGAGCCCGACGACGCGCGTCAGGACGTCCGGGTCGGTGTCCGGCGGGACGCCGTGCCCGAGGTTCACCACGTGCCCGGGGGCAGCGGCACCGCGTCGCACGACGTCGCGCACGTGCGCCTCGAGCACGTCCCACGGCGCGGCGAGCAGCGCGGGGTCGATGTTGCCCTGGACCGGGACGGGTGCGTGCCCGTCCGCGAGGAGCCGCGCCGCGTCGTCGAGCGGGGTGCGGTAGTCCACGCCGACGGCGACGTCCCGCACCCCGGCGGCCGTGACGGCGTCGCGCATGGCGGGCAGGAGGTGGCCCGTCCCGGTGCCGAAGTGGACCACCGGCACGCCGAGGTCCGCGACGTGCCCGAGCGCGCGCGTGCTCGCCGGTGCGGCGCCCGCCGCGTAGTCGGCGAGCGAGAGCGAGCCGGCCCACGAGTCGAAGAGCTGGGCGGCGCTCGCCCCGGCGGTCACCTGGGCGCGCAGGAACGTGCCCGTGAGGTCGGCGGCCCAGTCGACGAGGCGCTGCCAGGTCTCGGGGTCGCCGCGCAGCAGGGCACGCGCCGCGAGGTGGTCGCGCGACGGACGGCCCTCGACGAGGTACGCGGCGAGCGTGAACGGCGCGCCCGCGAACCCGATGAGCGGGGTCTCGCCCAGCGCGTCGACCGTGAGCGCGACGGCCTCCGTGATGGGGGCGAGCGCCTCCTCGGTGAGCTCGGTCTCCACGAGGCGCGCGACGTCGTCGGGCGTGCGGTACGCCTGGCCCATGACGGGGCCGACGCCCGGCGCGATGTCCACCTCGACCCCCGCGAGCCGCAGCGGCACGACGATGTCCGAGAAGAAGATCCCAGCGTCCACGGCGTGGCGGCGGACGGGCTGGAGCGTGATCTCCGACGCGAGGTCGGGGCGCAGGCACGAGTCGAGCATGCTCACGCCCTCGCGCGCGGCGCGGTACTCGGGCAGCGACCGGCCCGCCTGGCGCATGAACCACACCGGTGTGATTTCCGGCCGGATTCCCGTGGTGCCCGCACGCAGGGCCTGCACGAGCGGGGAACGGTCGGTACGACCGTCGGTCAGGGGATGGCCCGCGGAAAGGGCGACAGGAATCACAGCTACCGATTCTGCCTCTCTCTCGGTGGAATGATTAAATCGGAGGCACTGTGGCTCTTCTCTCCCTCACGGCCAGCCACCACGAGCTCGACCTCGACGCCCTGGAACGACTCTCCACCGGGGCGCACTCGATCGGCGGCTCCGCGGTCGCGGCCTGCGACGTGATCACCGGTGCCGTCGTCCTCGCGACGTGCAACCGGTTCGAGCTGTACCTCGACGTCGACGCCCCCCTCGACGGGCCGGGCGTGCGCCACGCGACCGAGCACGTCGCGCGCATGGTGGCCGACGCCTCCGGGGTCGACGTCGCCGAGGCGAGCGCCGCCTTCACCACCCGCGCCGGGACCGAGGTCGCCGAGCACCTGTTCTCCGTCGCGTCGGGGCTGGACTCGATGGTCGTCGGCGAGCGTGAGATCGCGGGCCAGGTGAAGCGCGCGCTGGAGACGGCGCACGCCGACGGCGTGACGTCGTCGGCGCTCGAGCTCCTGTTCCAGACGGCGTCGCGCACCTCGAAGAAGGTCAGCACGTCGACGACGCTCGGCGGGGCCGGGCGGTCGGTCGTCGCCCTCGGTCTCGACCTCGCCGCGGCCGAGCTCCCGCCGTGGCCCCAGGTCCGGGCCGTCCTCATCGGCACCGGCTCGTACGCGGGCGCGAGCCTCGCCGCGCTCCGCGCGCTCGGGTGCGACGACGTCCGCGTGTACTCGCAGTCCGGGCGCGCCGCGGAGTTCGCCGCCGCGCGCGGGGTCGAGGCCGTGACCGACCTCGTCGCCGCGCTGGAGGACGCCGACCTCGTCGTGTCGTGCAGCGGTGCCCGGGGCCGGGCGGTGGCAGAGGCCCGGCACGAGCAGGTCATCGAGCACGTGCTCGACGCCGCAGCGGTCGTGCGGGCGCGCGAGCGCGCCGCGGTCCGGGCGGGCGAGGAGCCCGAGGCGCGTCCGACGGTCGTGCTCGACCTCGCGCTGCACCGCGACGTCGACCCGCGCGTCGCCGACGTCGAGGGCGTGCTGCTCTACGACCTCGCGACGCTCGCGGCCCACTCGCCGGCGATCTCGTCGCAGCTCGTGGCGGAGGCGCGCGCGATCGTCGACGACGCCACGCGGGCGTTCGAGGAGACACGTCTCGGGCGCGCCGCGGACGCGGCCGTCGTCGCGCTGCTCCAGGACGCCGAGCGACGCATCGCGCTCGAGGTGGCCGACGTCGTCGCGCTGCGCGAGGCGGACGGCGACCCGGTCGAGCCCGACGAGGCCGAGGAGATCGCGCGCAGGGTGCGCCGTCGCGTCCACGCCGACCTGCACCGCGCGATCGTCGCGGCTCGGGCCGAGGCCGTCGCGGCGGCTCAGGCAGAGGAGCGAGCCGTCGTCGCGGACGCGCAGGCGCTGGCCGACGGCGCAGCGACGGACGACGAGGTCGCCGCTACGCTCGGCGCGTGAGTCCCACCACGCGCCTCGGTGTCCTCGACATCGGCTCCAACACCGTGCACCTCGCCGTCGTCGACGCCGCCTACGCGGCGCGGCCCGTCCAGGCGGCCGGAGCGCGCACCGTCGTGCGGATCATGCGCTACCTGCAGCCCGACGGGTCGCTCTCGGCGGAGGGCGTCGAGGCGATGCTCGGCGCCGTCGACGACGCGATGCGGCTCGCGCGCGAGTCCGCCGTCGACGAGATGCTGCCGATGGCGACGTCGGCCCTGCGTGACGCGACCAACGGCCCGGAGGTGCTCGCGGCCATCGGCGAGCGGGTCGGCCAGCCGGTCCGCGTGCTGTCCGGCGAGGACGAGTCGCGGCTGACGTTCCTCGCCGCGCGCCGCTGGCACGGCTGGGCCGCGGGGCGGCTGCTCGTCCTCGACATCGGCGGCGGCTCCCTCGAGATCGCGTCGGGCGTCGACGAGGAGCCCGACCTCGCGGTGTCGGTCCCGCTCGGCGCCGGCCGCATGACGATGGCGTTCCTCCCCGGAGACCCGCCCACGCCCGAGGACGTGGAGGCGCTGCGCGCGCACGTGCGAGCGACGCTCGCCCCCGCCGTCGCGGCGTTCAAGGACCTCCCCGCCCCCGACCACGTCGTCGCCACGTCCAAGACCTTCCGGTCCCTCGCGCGGCTGGCAGGGATGCAGACCGAGTCCGTCGGCCCCGACGACCGGTGGCGGATGCGGCGCTCGCAGCTCGCAGACTGGGTGCCGCGGCTCGCGCGCATCACGGCCGAGGGCCGCACCGCGCTGCCCGGGATCACGCCGGAGCGCACCTTCCAGATCGTCGCGGGCGGCGTCGTCGCGGTCGAGACCATGCGGGCGCTGGGCGTCGACGAGGTCGAGATCTGCCCCTGGGCGCTGCGCGAGGGCGCGATCCTGCGCAGGCTCGACCACATCTGAGGCCGTGAGGTCGGCGACCCGGCGCGGCTCGCTCTCATGCGGTCTGGGTGATGTGAGGCCTGGCCGACGTCCCTAGCGTCGGGAGGGTTCCGTCTGACCAGACCAGTGGAGGACCCATGCGCCCCGACCGGCACGCCCGCGCGATGCTCCCGATCCCTGACCGCCCGCCGGTCGGCCTGACGACGTACGACGCGAAGGACCCGGACACGGCGTACCCGCCGATCGAGCCGCTGCTCCCGCCCGACGGCGCGCCCAACGTGCTCGTGATCCTGCTCGACGACGTCGGCTTCGGTGCGTCGAGCGCGTTCGGCGGGCCGTGCGCCACCCCTACGGCGGAGCGTCTCGCCGCGAGCGGGCTCCGGCTCAACCGCTTCCACACCACGGCGCTGTGCGCGCCCACGCGCCAGGCCCTGCTCACGGGGCGCAACCACCACTCGGTCGGTATGGGCAGCATCACCGAGACCGCGACGTCGGCCCCCGGGAACAGCTCGCTGCGGCCCAACACCAAGGCACCCCTCGCGCTGACGCTGCGCCTCAACGGCTACTCGACGGCGCAGTTCGGCAAGTGCCACGAGGTCCCGGTCTGGCAGACGTCGCCCATGGGCCCGTTCGACGCGTGGCCGACGGGCGGCGGCGGGTTCGAGACGTTCTACGGGTTCATCGGCGGCGAGAACAACCAGTACGACCCCGCGCTGTACGAGGGCACGACCCCGGTGGAGCCGCCCGCGACGGACGAGGAGGGATACCACCTCACGGAGGACCTCGTGGACCACGCCACGGCGTGGGTGCGGCAGCAGAAGGCGCTGATGCCCGAGAAGCCGTTCTTCGTCTACCTCGCGCCGGGGGCGACGCACGCACCGCACCACGTGCCGGCGGAGTGGATCGAGAAGTACCGCGGAGCGTTCGACGACGGGTGGGACGTCCAGCGCGAGCGCACCTTCGCGCGGCAGAAGGAGCTGGGCGTCGTCCCGCAGGACGCCGAGCTCACGGTGCGCCACGACGAGATCCCCGCGTGGGACGACATGCCCGACGACCTCAAGCCCGTGCTCGCCCGCCAGATGGAGGTCTACGCGGGGTTCCTCGAGCACACCGACCACCACGTGGGCCGGCTGATCGACACGCTCGAGGAGCTGGGCGTCCTCGACGACACCCTCGTGTACTACATCGTCGGCGACAACGGCGCGTCGGCCGAGGGGACGGTGAACGGCGCGTTCAACGAGATGGCGAACTTCAACGGCATGGCCGCGCTCGAGACCCCGGAGTTCATGCGCTCGAAGATGGACGAGCTCGGCTCGCCCAGCTCGTACAACCACTACGCCGTCGGCTGGGCGTGGGCGATGGACACGCCGTTCCAGTGGACCAAGCAGGTCGCGTCGCACTGGGGCGGGACCCGCAACGGGACCATCGTGCACTGGCCGAGCCGCATCGCCGAGAAGGGCGGCCTGCGCTCGCAGTTCACCCACGTCGTCGACATCGCGCCGACCATCCTCGAGGCGGCCGGGCTGCCCGAGCCGACGGTGGTCAACGGCGTGCAGCAGTCGCCGATGGAGGGGACGAGCATGCTCTACGCGCTCGAGGACGCCGACGCCCCGGAGCGCCACGACCTGCAGTACTTCGAGATGTTCGCCAACCGTGGGATCTACCACCGCGGCTGGAGCGCCGTCACCAAGCACCGCACACCGTGGGTGATGGTCGGCGGCGAGCTGCCCGCGTTCGACGACGACGTGTGGGAGCTCTACGACGGCTCACGCGACTTCAGCCAGGCGCACGACCTCGCCGGCGAGCACCCGGACGTCCTGGCGAGGCTCCAGCGCCTGTGGCTCATCGAGGCCACGAAGTACAACGTGCTCCCGATGGACGACCGGACGTCGGAGCGGCTGGAGCCGTCGATGGCCGGCCGCCCGACGCTCATCCGGGGCACGTCGCAGGTCTTCTACCCGGGCATGGGGCGCCTGTCGGAGAACAGTGTCGTGAGCATGAAGAACCGGTCGTTCTCGGTCTCCGCGGACGTCGAGGTGCCGAGCACCGGCGCCGAGGGCGTGATCATCGCCCAGGGCGGCCGGTTCGGCGGGTGGAGCCTGTACGTGCACGAGGGCCGGCTCACCTTCACCTACAACGTCCTCGGCATCCACCTGTTCACCGCCGTCGCGGACGAGCCGGTCCCTGCCGGGAGCCACGTCGTCCGCATGGAGTTCGCGTACGACGGCGGAGGGCTCGCCAAGGGCGGCGACGTCACCCTCTTCCACGACGACGCCCCGGTGGGCCGGGGCCGGGTCGAGGCGACCCAGCCCCTGGTGTTCTCGGCCGACGAGACCACGGACGTCGGCCACGAGTCCGGGACCTGCGTCTCCCCGGACTACACGACGCGCACGAGCCGCTTCACCGGGCGCCTGCACCGCGTCGTGCTCGACGTCGGCACGGACAGCCACGACCACGTCGTGAGTCCGGAGGAGCGGATGCGCATCGCGATGGCCAAGCAGTAGCCCGGTCAGCGGGGCGGAGAGGCGGGGCGCTCCGTGAGGCTGAACCAGTTGCCCGAGTCGTCGACGAACACGGCCTCGATCCCGTAGGGGCGGTGGGTCGGCGGCTGGCGGAACGTCACGCCCCGGGCGCTGAGCTCGCGGTACGCCCCCTCGCAGTCGTCGGTCTCCATGACGCCTGCGCCCAGCGAGCCCTTCGCGACGAGCGAGCGTAGCTGCTCGGCGGACTCCGGATCGCGGCCCATCGCGCAGTCGGACAGGACGATCGTGCGGCTCGGGTCGCCCTCCGGGCCGACGGTGAGCCACCGGAACCCCGCGCCGGCGCCCTCGAACTCCGCGCCCATGGACACGTCGTCGCGCAGCTCGAAGCCGAGGACGTTCGTGTAGAACTCCTTCGCGGAGTCCTGGTCGAGCACGAACACGGTGGTGTGGGACAGCGTGAGCATCGGGTCTCCTTCGTCCGGCCGTGGCCGGGTCGTCGGTCGCGGCCGTGCGGCCGCCTCGTCCTCGAGGCTAGGACCCGCCGGTGACGGTGGGCTTCTCCGATCGTGCGGAGCCGTCGGGCTGCGGCTGGCCCCAGGCGAGGGCGAAGCAACCGGGGACCGGCGGTGGTCCACCGCGGCGCACGTGCTCGTCGCGGTACGCGGTCGGCGACACCCCGACGACCGCCCGGAACCGTGCCGAGAACGAGCCGAGGCTCGAGAAGCCCACGGCGTGGCAGATCTCCGTGACGGTGAGGTTCGCCGAGCGCAGCAGGTCCTTGGCACGCTCGACGCGTCGCGTCGCGAGGTAGGCCACCGGGCTCGTCCCGAACGCGCGCGCGAACTCGCGCGCGAAGTGGAACGGCGAGTAGCCGGCGACGGACGCGACCGCCGCGAGCGTCAACGGTTCCGTGAAGTGCGCGTCCATGTGGTCGCGCGCCCGCCGCAGCGGCACCGCGACGTCGGCCGCCACAGACGTCACGAGACCCACCGCGGTGCGTCGGTGCCCCACGCGTGCGCGGGCGCCGGGTAGTCGTCGACCGGTGTCCCGGCGATCCGGTCGAGCGCCGGCCGGGCGGTGGACGCCTCGATCTCGCGGCCGTCCAGGCGTACCCGGTGCCCGACGACGCAGCGCGCCCCCGGCGTGCGGGGCGTCCCGTGGGCGGGGTCGCGGCCCGGAGCGGCCAGCAGGGCATGGGCGGTGCGGGCGAGCGCGCCGTCGACGTCGCGGCCCCGGCCGTCCACGGCACGCTCGGAGAGCGCGTCGACGACCGCGGCGGCGACGAGGTATCCCGTCGCGTGGTCGAGCGCCTGGGCGGGGAGCGCGCCGGGGGGTGCGTCGTCGGGCGGCCCCGTGGTCCCGTCGCGCGTGCCCTCCACGAGCGCGATGCCGCTCGCGGCCTGCACGATCGAGTCGAAGCCCGGCCGCCCGGACCACGGACCGTCGTCGCCCCACGCGGTGACGCGCGCGTGCACGGCGCCCGGAGGCGGCCGCAGGCCGAGGGCCTCGATCGAGCCCGGCCGGTAGCCGGTGACGAGCACGTCCGCCGCGCCGAGCAGCTCCTGGGCGCGCGCGAGGCCGTCGGGCGTCGCGAGGTCGAGGAGCGCCGACCGCTTGCCCTGACCGGTGTCGAGGTGCTGGACCTGGATCTCCGGCAGCCGGGGCGGGTCGAGCCGCAGCACGTCCGCGCCGAGCAGCGCGAGCGTCCGCGTCGCGACCGGCCCGGCGACGACCCGGGTGAGGTCCAGCACGCGCACCCCGGCGAGCGGCTCGGGCCCGGGCGTCAGCACCACGCGCCGGGCGACGTCGTCACGGACCAGCGTGCGGACCGGCGGCCCCGACGCCGCGGCCCGGCCGGGCGCGGACGCGCGCCACTCGCTCTCGGCGCGCACACGCGCGGCGATCGCCCCGACCTCGGCGGCGCGGTCCTCGACCTCCTGGGCCGGGCGGCCCACGAGCCGGGCGGCGAGGTCGTCGCGGGTCGCGTCGTCGGGCAGGCCGACGAGGGCCAGCAGTCGTGCGCGGTGGTGCGGGTAGTTGGCGTGCGTGCGGACCCACCCGTCCGACGTGCGGAAGAAGCCGGACAGCGGCGCGAAGCCCTCCACGGGCGAACTGTCGAGGCGGAGCAGACGGTCGCTGGTGAACGCCGCGGCGACGCGCTCGGGGTCGGGCGGCGCCCCGGCGTCGAACCCGCCCGCGCGCGCCGCGGCGTCGCGCACGGCGACGACCGACGCGACCGCGAGGTCCAGGACGGGCAGCGTCGCAGCGAGGAAGGTCTCGCTCGCAGCGTTCACGGGACGACGCTACGACCGGCGCGCCCGCGGCACCAGGGCGCCGCCCTACGGCGCCCCACGACGTCAGCCGGCCGGCGTGACCGTGCCGGGGAAGCGTGCGGCCGAGCGGTCGGTGATCGAGCCGTCGCCCGCGGCGTTGATGTCGGAGATCATCATGACGAGCTCGAGGTCGGAGTCCGCCGAGCGCGCAAGGCTGGTGGCGAGCTGGTACGGGTCCGTGACCGCGTTCCCGTCGTAGTCCGTCACGACCGCGCGCAGGTTCATGCCGAGGTTGTCGTTCTCCACGGCCGTGCGCACGCTCTCGGCGAGCCGGCCCATCTGCGACTCGGTGAGCGTCATCGTCACCTGCTGCCCGGGCGCCACCTCGCCCGGGACGGAGAAGCCCGAGAACTCGCGGGTGTTGAAGTACTGGGACGACATGTCGTCGGCCGTGACGTCGAACGAGTACGTGCGCGCCGAGGCGTCCTCGGTCCCGGAGGCGTCGAAGGCCTGTGACATGCGGAAGTCGCCGCGCTCGCCGTACGTCGCCGTGAGGAGCTGCTCGGTGCTGCCGTCGGGATTGGTCGTCGAGACGAGCGACCCGGTGTTCTGGCCGATCTCCCACTCGGCGCCCCCGACGGGGGTGTCGAAGCCGACCGTCGAGGTCGAGTCGTACTCGACGCGCTCGATCCTCGTGGTGCCCGAGATGCCGGTCGACGGGTCGGCGGGGATCTCGCCCGTGACGAGATAGCGGTCGTAGGCGGCCTGGCCCTCCGCCGTCGACAGGTCGAACTCGGCGCTGCGCAGCGACGCGCCGTCGAGCGACGTCGTGTTCCCGAGCATGACCTTGACGGCATCGAAGTCCACGCCGAGGCCGGCGTGGTTGGCGATCGCCTCGGTCGGGCCGGCGGTCACGCGCACCGTGTCCTCGCCGGTGCGCTCCACGACGCTGCTCACGCCCTCGGACTCCTTGACGGACGACTCGAGGGCGATGTGCCGGAACGCGGCGTTGAGCTCCGTCTCCCCGTAGCTGCCGCCGTCCATCGTCACGGACGAGCCCACCGGCATGCTGCGCGGGTCGAACGGGTTGATGGAGCCGGGGTCGGTGACCCCGGCGCCGTCGGGCACCTTGACCGTGTACTCGGAGGTGACGCCGGTCGTGTACCCGCCGCTGACGCCCGTGCCCCCCTTGTCGATGCCGCCCTCGATGCCGATCGAGACGTCGGACTTGTTCGTGTACGTCGTGAAGCCGTCCTCGGACTTCTCCCCGACCGTGTACTCGGCGCCGCCGTTGACGCCGAACGAGATCTTCGAGCCGTCCGTGGTCTTCATCCAGTCCGAGAGCGAGCCGGCGCCCGAGACCGTCGTCTCACCGCTCTCCGGGTCGTGCGAGAGACCGAAGCCGACCTTCGAGTCGGTGCCCTCCGTCGCCGGGCTCCCGGGCAAGCCGTTGTCGGTGCTCGTCGTGTCGGAACCCTTGACGGTGACGTCCGGACCGCCGGGAGCGTCGTCGGACCCCGAGCCGTCGCCCGCGTCACCGCCGCCCGAGCCGCCGGGCCCGCCCCCGGAGCCTCCGCCCGGTCCGCCCGGTCCGCCCGGAGCTCCCGGTCCGCCGCCCGTGCCGTCAGTGCTCGTGGACTCCTGCTGGTCGGCGTTCGTGCGGACCTTGTCCGCCGCGTCGCGCAAGGTCGCCGCCGCGGCGACGAGCGCCGGTCCGAGCTCCGCCGACCAGCGGCCACGGAGCTCCTCGCCGTCGGGACCGACCCAGCGGACCCCGGTCACCGCCGTGTCGAGGGACCGGCGCGCGGTCTCGAGCGAATCCGCACCCGTCGTGAGGCGCTGCGCGAGCGCGCGCAGCTCGCCGATGTCGGCTCCGTAGAACCCCATGGTCGTCCCCTCTCGCGCCGCGGCTCGTGCCCAGGGAGCGTATCTCCGTGTCGCCGGTGCGGCCGCCCGCGCCGATGGGGCGAGGTCCCCATCGGGTCACGGCGTCCAGACCGCGCGGGACGGTCGTCAGACGGCGGTCAGGACGCCCGCGAGCCGGTCGAGGACGATCTTCCCGGCGGGCGGGACGCGATCTGCCTCGGCGGGCGTGATCCACGCGAGCTCGGCGATCTCCGCGCTCGGGGCGGGCGCCGGAGAGCCGGGGAGCGGCTCGGCGTACAGGCAGTGCATGCGCACGAGGCGCCCGCCCAGCCCGTGACCGGGCGCCTCGGCGACGAACCCCGGCCGGACCGACGTCGGGTCGAGCCGCACGCCCAGCTCCTCACGGATCTCGCGGACCAGGGCCTCCGCGTCCGACTCGCCCGGCTCGACCTTGCCGCCCGGCATGAAGAAGCGGTCCTTGCCGCTCGTGCGGACGGTGAGGAGGCGGCCGTCGCGCACGTTCACCCAGCCCACGGTGCGTAGCGGGGGTTCCGTGGGGGCGGGCGCCGACGGCGCCTGGGTCGTGGTGGTGGCAGGGGCGGCTGGGGGTGCGGTGCGGTCGTCCGTGGTCACGTCACCACCCTGCCATCCCGCGCCCGCGTCCACGCGCACGCCGTCGGGCGGGGACTCCCGACGGCGCGTGGCGCACCCAGCGAGCCACGCGCCGTCGGGCCTGCCCCTCGCGCGGCCCCAGTTCCGGCGAAGGGCGATCGTGCCGGGTCACGGACCCGGCACGACGATCGTCACACCGACCAGCGGACCTGGCTCGGTGCGGACTCGTTCCAGACCCGGTCGAGCGCGGTCACCACGTACGTGTAGCGGCGTCCGCGCACGGCGGTCGGGTCGAGGAAGTCCTGCAGCACCCGGCCCTCCGCGCGCTGCGTCGCGACGAGGTTCGCCGGGTCCTCGGTGTCCACGTGCTTCACCCACCCGTCGGCACGGTAGACCGCGAACGACGTCGCCGCGAACCGCCGGCCGCCGGCGTCCGTCCAGTGGACACGGACGCCGTCGTCGCGCCACCCCGCCCACGCGACGACCGGGGTGCGGACCTTCGTGGCCGGCAGGTGCGGCATCGCGGGGACGATGGCCGGGTAGCGGTAGTGGTCGTCGCGCACGCGGGTCATCGAGCCCTGCGGGTCCGCCGGGACGTGCTTCGCCGAGAAGTACACGTTGCCGTGCACTGGGTGCACCTGCTCCTGGCAGTACGTCAGATGGTTCGAGAGCTCGGCCGGGTCGGTGAAGACGCCCGACGTCACCTTGTACAGCGCCTCGCCGATGTACAGCTGCGTGCCGGACTGCGCGGCGACGTCGGCCCACCACGGGACGAGCTGCGCGTAGTCCGCGACGGCGAGGCCGAGCTGCCAGTAGATCTGCGGGTTGATGTAGTCGAGCCAGCCCTCGAGGACCCACTTGCGCGTGTCGGCGAACTGCATGTCGTAGGACTGCGAGCCGCCGGTCTGGGAGCCGCGGGGGTCGGTCGAGGCGTTGCGCCAGATGCCGAACGGGCTGATGCCGAACTTGACCCACGGCTTGGTCTGCTTGATGCGCTGCGAGATGGACTCGACGAACGTGTCGACGTTGTGGCGCCGCCAGTCCTCGATGCGGTCGAAGCCCGCTCCGTGGGTCGCGAAGGTCTGCTGGTCCGGGATCGTCTGACCGGCGACGGCGTACGGGTAGAAGTAGTCGTCGAAATGCACTCCGTCGAGGTCGTAGTGCTCGACGCTGTGCAGGATCGCGGTCTTGATGTGCTCCTGGGCCTCGGGCAGGCCGGGGTCGAAGTAGAGCTTGCCGCCGTACGCCCACACCCACTCGGGGTGCTGGCGCGCGGGGTGCTCGGGCACGAGCTTCGACGGGTCTGCCTGCATCGACACCCGGTAGGGGTTGTACCAGGCGTGGATCTCGAGGTTGCGCCGGTGGCACTCCTCGACGACGAACCCGAGCGGGTCGTAGCCGGGGTCCTGGCCCTGCGTGCCCGTGAGGTACTGCGACCAGGGCTCGTGCGGGCTCGGCCAGAACGCGTCCGCGGTCGGGCGAACCTGGACGAACACGGCGTTGAGGCGGAAGTCGCGCGCGACGTCGAGCCAGTGCAGGAACTCGGCCCTCTGCTGGTCGGCGGACAGGCCGGACGCGGACGGCCAGTCGATGTTCACGACGCTCGAGATCCACATCGCGCGCAGCTCGCGCTTGCGTGGCGCCGGGGTGGCGGACGCCGCCGCGCGGGTCGCGTCGCCAGGTGCCGTGAGCGCGGCGGCCGGCGTGAGCGAGCCGATGGTCACTGTGAGCGTGCTCGCCGCGACCCCGGCCGTGGCGAGCGTGAGGAAGTGCCGTCGGCCGAGGCCCGCCGCGCGGTCGCGGGCAGCCTCGTCGGGGACGACGGGGGACGTGGGGGAGCCGTCGAGCGTCATTGCTGATCCTCCGGGTCGTGGAGCCGTGTGGAAGATACTTTCACACTGCGACCAGTCTGTGAAGGTTTACGCCCTCGTCCCGCCCCCCTGAGACGCCGAACACGACATTGCTGCCGTTATCCGGGCGACAACGGCAGCAATGTCGTGTTCGGCCGCGAGCAGGATCGTGCTCGACGGCGGGGCGTCACCAGGAGGCGTTGCGCGCGAGCTCGAGCGCGACGTCCTGCCACCACTGGCCGGCGGGCGGCCCGCCGTTGCACGACCCGTCGCTCTCGCCCGGCAGCTTGACCCACAGGAGCGCGTCGAGGTGGGTGCCGTCGTCGACGGCACCCGGCCGGTCGCCGAGCGCACGGCCCCGCGGGTTGCACCACTCGCCGTTGCTGCCGTTGCCGTTGCGCGACGTGTCGACGACGAACGGCGCGCCCCCGAGCAGCGCGGACACCTGCTCGCCGTACGCGCGGGACTCGGCCGTCGTGCGGTAGTTCGACGTGTTGAGCGCGAAGCCCACCGCGTGGTCGAGGCCCACCTGCTGGATCCGGGCCGCCGCCACCGACGGGCTCAGCCACGCGGAGTGGCCCGCGTCGAGGTAGACCCGCGCACCGGCGTCGGTGAGGATCCGCGCGGCGTCACGCAGCATGCCCACGCGGTCACCCTGGCCCGAGCAGTCACCGAGCTGGGCGAGCGCGTCGGGCTCGAGGACGACCCACGGCTCGCCGGCGATCCCGGACGCGACCGTCTCGACCCAGCTCCGGTACGCCGCCTCGGCGGTGCCGCCGCCGGAGTGCGAGCCGCAGTCGCGTCCGGGGATCGCGTAGATCGTGAGCAGCGGCGTCGCGCCCTCCGCCGCGGCGGCGCCCGTGTACGCGGCGACCTTCGCACGCGAGACCTGCGCGTCGGGGTCGGTGATCCACGTCGACTGCGGCGTGAGCGCGATCTTGGCCAGCAGGTCGCGGTCGCTGCCCGACGCCGCCTGCCACGCCTCCCAGGCCTGGTTCGTCTCGTCCACGTGGAACGTGACGTCGCCCGGCGTCGGGTCGGTCGGGTCTGTGGGATCCGTTGGGTCGGGCGGCGTGCTGTCGTCCCCGCACGCGACGCCGTCGAGCGTGAAGCTCGTGGGCACGACCGGGGTCGACACGGCCGTGCCCACGAAGCCGAAGGACGCGCTGCCGCCCGTGGCGAGCGACGCGTTCCAGCCGACGTCACCCACGGTGACCCGGCCGCCGTCGCGCACGAGCGTGCCGTTCCACAGCTGGCTGACGCTCTCCCCGGCCGGGACGCCCCAGCCGAGGTCCCAGCCGGACCGCGGGGCCCCGAGGTTCGTGACCGTCACGTCGGCCTGGAAGCCGCCGTTCCACGAGCTCGTGACGCGATAGTCCACGGCGCACGTCGCGGCCGACGCCGCAGCGGACGTCGCGACGGTCGTCCCGATCGCGGCCGCCGCCGCGAGGGTGACGACGGTCGCGAGCGCGGCGGCGCGCGTGCTGCCGGTCGAGGAGCGCGGTCGGGCGGTGCTCAGGGCGGGTCTCATGGTCGGGGCTCCGTCGCCTCGGGGTCAGGACCGGCCCACCGTAGGCGGGCGCTCCGGCCGGGAGGCAGGGCGCGAAACGTTTCGCACCGCCGCGGTCTGGCCGATACCATGGTGACGAGGGTATCTTCGACGACATGGCATCGAGACCGCTCCAGGAACCCGCGTTCCTCATCCTGTCCGCGCTCGCCGCGGGCCCGCTCCATGGGTACGGCGTCGCGCAGGACGTCGAGTCCAGCTCCGAGGGGCGCGTCACCCTGCGTGCCGGCACGCTGTACGGCGCGATCGACCGCCTCGTCGCGGCGGGCCTCGTCGAGGTCGACCACGAGGAGGTCGTCGACTCCCGGCTGCGCCGCTACTACCGGCTCACCACCGACGGCGGCACCCGCCTCGCCGCGGAGGCCGAACGCGCGGAGGCACAGGCTCGCCGCGCGCTCGACCGTCTGGGCGCGCATCGGCGCACGAGAGGCACGGCGGGCCAGGCCGCCCGCGCACCGCGGCGGGGTGTCGTCCACGCGCCGGGCGCCGGTCTCGCCGACGGCGGGGCGGTGCCGGCATGAGCGGCTTCGACGACGTCGCCGCTGCGACCGGCGCGGCACCTCTCGGCGCCGGCGGTCCCGCCAGCACCCCGACGGCGGAGCGCGCCGAGGCGCTGCCCGTCGCCCCGGTCCTCGTCCAGGACTACCGGCGCCTGGTGCGCCTCTTCCCGTACACGTACCGCCGCGCGCACGAGGCCGAGATGCTCGGGCACCTGCTCGACGGCGCACAGCCGGGACAGTCGCGACCGACCCGGGCCGAGCGGTGGGACCTGCTCCGCGCCGCGTCGCGCGAGTGGCTGCTCGCGCCGCTGGGGTCGTTGCCCGCGCAGCGGCGGGCTGCGACGGGCGTGCTGTTCACGCTGCTGCCGGCGGTTCTGGTCCTCATGGCAGCAAGAGTCGTCGCGTTCACCCTGGCGCTGGTCCCCGTGCTGCTGCGCCCGGACGACCGTCCACCGCTGTTCCCGACCCTGTCGACGGCGCCGATGTGGGCGATCTGGCTGGTGTCGGTCGTCGTGACGCTGATGGGGTGGCGTCGCGGCGGGCTCGTGCTCGGACTGGTCGCGGCCGCGACGGGCGTCCTCACGCTGGGTGCGCTCGTCGTGACCGGGTACGAGTACGCCGTCTACCTCGAGGCGCCCTGGGTGGTCGGTCTCGTCGCCTACGCGGGGGTCCTCGCCGGACGGTCGACCTGCCGCGTGGGCCGGGAGTCCCGACGTCTCCGGGGCGCCACCCTGGGCGCGATGGTCCTGGCGCTCGGCGCGTACGTCGCGGCGGCGTACTCCGACAGCCTCCACCTCGGGGTGCCGTGGTGGTCGAGGGTCGCCCTGAACTCGTGGACGCTCCCGGCGCTCGCCGTGCCGGTTCTCGCGCTGCTCGGTGCCGCGGTCCTCTGGGATCGGTCACGGCAGGCCGTGCCGGTGCTCGCCGGCCTCGCGGTCGCGCTGCTGCTCAGCCGCTCGGCGTTCTTCTGGTCGGGGAGCGTCGACGTCCAGACGGCGGACCTCGGCAATGTCCTCGGGCTGGTCGCGTTCGCCGGCGGGGCGGCCGTCGCAGCCCGGTGGGTCGTCAACCGGCTCGACGAGCTGTCCGAGGCGCGGGCATCGCACCGCGCACTGCTCACCGCTGCGGGTGGTCTCCCGGCTCAGGCAAAGCCCGTGCCGACGCCGGCGCGGCCGGGTGACCCGACTGCCGTCTGACATCCGCGCCGTCGAGCACGACCCTGCGCGCGCACGAGAACGGGGTTGCTGTCGTTATCGCGGGGATAACGACAGCAACCCCGTGTTCGGCGGGAGGCCGGGTCAGTCCAGGTGGTCCGTCACCAGGCGAGAGGCGAGGCCGGTGTACGACGCCGGGGTGAGGTCCGCGAGGCGCTGCGCGACGTCGTCGGGCAGGCCGAGGCCGGCGACGAACTCGCGGAGGCGCGCCGCGTCGACGCGCTGGCCGCGCGTGAGGTCCTTGAGGCGCTCGTACGGGTTCTCCATGCCGGGCACGCCCGCGACCGACGCCGCGCGCATCGCCGACTGGATGGGCTCGCCGAGCACCTCCCAGTTCTCGTCGAGGTCACGCGCCATGAGGTCGGCGTTGGCGGCCAGCGCCTTGAGGCCACGGCGCACGTTGTCGATCGCGAGGAGCGAGTGGCCGAACGCCGGGCCGATGTTGCGCTGCGTCGTCGAGTCGGTGAGGTCGCGCTGGAGGCGCGAGGTGACGAGCGTGGCGCCGAGCGTGTCGAGCAGCGCGGACGAGATCTCGAGGTTGGCCTCGGCGTTCTCGAACCGGATGGGGTTGACCTTGTGGGGCATGGTCGACGAGCCCGTCGCGCCCGGGACCGGGATCTGCGTGAAGAACCCGAGCGAGATGTACGTCCACACGTCGGTCGCGAGGTTGTGGAGGATGCGGTTGAAGCGCGCGACGTCGGCGTAGAGCTCGGCCTGCCAGTCGTGCGACTCGATCTGCGTCGTCAGCGGGTTCCACGTGAGCCCGAGGCCCTCGACGAAGTGCTCCGAGACCGCCGGCCAGTCCGCGCCCGGGACGGCGACGGTGTGGGCGCCGTACGTGCCCGTCGCGCCGTTGAGCTTGCCGAGGTACTCGGCCGCGCCGATGCGGCGGAGCTGGCGGCGCAGGCGGTGCGCCAGGACGGCGAGCTCCTTGCCGAGCGTCGTCGGGGTCGCGGGCTGGCCGTGCGTGCGCGAGAGCATCGGCACGTCGGCGAGCTCGCGCGCCATATCCGCGAGCTGGTCGGCGAGCGCCGTCGCGGCGGGCAGCCACACGTGCTGGACGGCGCCGCGCACCATGAGCGCGTAGGACAGGTTGTTGACGTCCTCGCTCGTGCACGCGAAGTGCACGAGCTCGCCGACGCCGGGCAGCACGGTGTCCGCACCCAGGGTCTCGGGGGCGGCGGCCAGGCGGCGCTTGACGAAGTACTCGACCGCCTTGACGTCGTGCACGGTCTCGCGCTCGATCGCGGCGAGCTCGGCGATCTCGTCCGCGCCGAAGGTTGCGGGGACCTGGCGCAGGTACGCGACCTCGGCGTCGGACAGCGCGGGTGCGCCCGGGACGACCGGTCCGTCGGTGACACCCGGGACGCCGTTGCACAGCGTGATCAGCCACTCGACCTCGACGTGGACGCGCTCGCGGTTGAGCGCGGCCTCGCTGAGGTGGTCGACGAGGGGCGCGACGGCCGCGCGGTAGCGACCGTCGAGCGGGCCGAGCGCGATCGGCGGGGTCACCTCGGCGAGGGACACGCGGGCAGGGCTGTCTGCGGCAGGGTTCTCGGGCACGCCCCTGATTCTCCCACGCGTGCCCGACGGCGGCCCGCGCCTCCCGCAGTCCGGTCACCCGCGCCGTCGTGCGGCTCCTGGGCGTCCCCAGGCCCGACCTCCGAGGAGCCTGTCCACACCTGCGGCGCGGGCCGGGCGACGAGGCCGGGGCGCTCCCTACGGTCGCCCCATGTCCTCCCCGTCCCCACCGCAGTGCACCGCCGCGCCCTTCGGGATCGCTCTCGCCCGGACCCGTCTCCTGACGGCCCTCGACGACGTCGCGCGGGCGGGTACCGCGCTCGTCGTGCCCGACCTCCCGTGGGCGGGTCACGCGCGGCGTGCCTACGAGGACACGGTCGAGCGGCGGCGCAGCGGCCTCCTCCGCCTCGAGAGCGCGCTCGAGACCTGTCTCGCGCGGCTGGACGCGGTCACGGTGCTCGCGGAGGACGAGCTCGCCCGGATGGACGCCGCGATCGCCGCAGGAGAGACGCCGTGAGCACCCCCGCGCCGCCGCTGAGCGTCGTCGTGCGCGGCGGCACGGAGCCCGCCGCGATCGAGACCGCAGCCGTCGTCGCGCAGGCCGTCGTCGTCGGCACCCGGGCCGACGCGCTCGGGACCACGGTCGCGGCACTGACCGACGGACGGCACTCCGTCGACGTCACGACCGCGACGCCGACGTCGTACGGGGGGCGCCTCGCGGCGCGGCCACCGTCGCAGGCGCCCTCGGGGTGGAGCGTCCACGCGATGCCGACGTGGTCCACGGAGGTGCGCGCGGCCCGTCGGGCGGCGCTCGACGCGTTCGACGCCGCGATCGCCCTCGCCGAGCACGAGGAGCATGAGCTCCGCGGCCTCGCGCGCCGCCTGCACCAGGCGGTCCGCGTGTACGACGACGCGGACGCCGCCGCGGCGGCGACGTGGCAGGATCTCGGGCTCCTCGCGGTCGGTGGCCTGAGCCCGCTCGGCGCCGCCACTTCCGGGATCAACGCCGTCCTGACCCTGGGGACCATGGGGTTCGCCAACTCGCTCCTGCAGGGCCGTCCGTCCTGGCACCGACTCATCACCTCGAGCGAGCCGCTGCACCCCGCCACGATCCGTGCGCTGAGCCGGGCGATCGGCCTGTTCGACGTCGACCGAGCGTGGTACCAGATGCCGACCGTCGGGAACGGGGCGTCGGTGCTCCGCGGGCTCGTGCACCCCCTCCGGAGCAGGTTCCTGCCCGACCCCGACGTCCGGCTCGTCGACGCGCCCCGCGACCTGCCGACGCCCACGGACCTGCGCTCCGCTCTCGGCGCCGTGGAAGCGCTGGAGACGGACTCGACGCTCAGCGTGCAGAGAATCCTCAAGGCCGACGGCACGCCGACGTGGGTCGTCGCGATCCCCGGCACCCAGCCGGGCAATCTTCGGTCCGTGTTCAACATGACGTCCAACTACCAGCTCATGGACGCCGACCCCGCGGTGCGGGCGCAGGCGGACAGCGCGCGCGCCGTGCTCGACGCGATGCGGCAGGCGGGGATCGGCGCGGACGACGACGTCGTGCTCGTGGGCCACAGTCAGGGCGGCATGGTTGCGTCGGCGGTCGCGGCAGCGACGGTCGGGACGTACAGCGTGCGCCACGTCGTGACGGCGGGGTCGCCCGTCGCCGACCACCGCCTCCCCTCGGGGGTCAAGGGCACGCATGTCGAGAACACGAACGAAGGAGTCTCCGCCTTCGACGGCGCCGAGAACCGTGCGACGGCGGACAGCGTCACGGTGACGGGGACGTACTCGGCGCCGGGCGGTGGGCCGCCGCTCGAGGTCCCGCACGGCTTGCGGTTCCACCAGGAGCTGCTGGACGCCGCCGTCGAGGTCGGCGACCGCGGGCTGGAGGAGCACCTGACAGACGTCGAGCGGCTGCTCGACGGGACGGCCCAGGAGCCGCAGCTCTACGAGGCGCGCCTCGTCCCGGACCCGGACACCGCGTTCTGCATCGGGGACGTCGCTCTCCCCAAACCGTCCGCGCCCCCGTGGTCGCCGGGTACGCCGTTCCCGGGGGCGCCCGGGGTCCCGTTCCCGCGAGCGCCCGGGATTCCGCTGCCCGGCGGGCCCGGGGGCAGCGACGTCACCGCACCCGGCGTGGACGGCGGGGGAGGCGACGACGGTGCCCGGTAGCCGGGGGACGTCGCGTCAGCGGTCCTTCGACTTCGGCACGACGGCGGAGATCGCGAAGTTGATCAGCCCGATGATGAGCGCCGCGAGCAGCGCCCACCAGAACCCGCCGATGATCCGGATGCCCCAGTCGGTCTGCTCGGTGATCCACGCGGTGAGCATGAGCATGAGCGCGTTGACCACGAGCGAGAACAGACCGAGCGTCAGGATGTAGAGCGGGATCGAGATGATCTGCACGATCGGCTTGATGATCGCGTTCACCAGCGAGTACAGCAGAGCCACCACGAGGATGATGACGAGCCTGCCGCCGGCGCTGTCGGAGCCGACGATCTGGAAGTGGTCGTCGATGAAAAGGCTCGTGAGCCAGATCGCGAGACCGGTGGCGAGGACGCGGAGGACAAAGCTCATGCGCCCATCGTGGCATCAACCGCCGACGGGGACCGTGGGGACACCCCGGTCCCACGACCTTCCCGTGCACCGCGATGGGTTCGACTTTCGCTGACAACACATCAAAACCTGCCGACCGGTCGACATGTGCCTCGGGCGTCCCTAGGCTGCTGACGACCCGACGGCGCGGTCGGGCCCCGACGAAGGAGTCGTCCATGCCTGCACGCCTCGTCCGCCGTCCGTTCGCCCTCGCCGCGACAGGAGCGTTGCTCCTGACCGGCCTGGCGCTGCCCGCCGGTGCCGCGGACGCCGGGCCTGATCCCGAGGTGGTCGGCCCGATCCGGACGACGTCGGCGCCGGGCGACCCGGCCCACGGCTACCCGTTCCTCGCCACCGACTACGACCTCGCCGGGCACGGCTACGTGGAGGAGGAGTTCTTCCTCGAGGGCGAGGCGACGCGGTACCAGGCGGACGGGCTCACCGTCGCGACGGTGCTCAGCACGGGGCACGACTACCGCACCCGCATCGTGGTCCGCCGCCCTGCGGACCCGGACGCGTTCAACGGCACCGTGATCGCCGAGTGGTACAACGTCTCGAACCAGTGGGACCAGGAGGTCGACTGGTTCCAGACGCACGAGCACCTCGTCCGAGGGGGCTATGCATGGGTGGGTGTCTCCGCCCAGCGCGCGGGCGTCCACTCCGCGACCGGTCTGCGCACCTGGAGTCCCGCGCGATACGGCACGCTCGACCTCACCGACGGCGGCACCGTCACGGACGACACCCTCTCGTGGGACGTCTTCAGCCAGGCGGTCCAGGCGGTGCGCGACCCCGCCGGCACCGCGCCGCTCGGACCGCTCGACGCCGAGCGTGTCGTCGCGACGGGCCACTCGCAGTCGGCGGGGCGCCTGTGGTCCTACGTCAACTCGGTCGACCCGCTCGCCGGCGTGGTGGACGCGGTCGTCCTCCACGGCGGGGGTGGCGTGGTCAGGGACGACCTCGAGACGCCGGTGTTCAAGCTGAACAGCGAGACCGACGTCGCGATCGACCTCCTCGGTGCCGCGCAGCGCCAGCCCGACACCGACCTGCTCCGCACGTGGGAGGTCGCCGGTGCGTCGCACGGCGACTGGAAGCTCATCACGGACTACGGGCGCCTGCGCATGCGCGACGTCGGCTCCGCGCCCGGCGGCTACCCCGGCACGCCGCAGACCTGCGAGCAGCCCTCGGGGTCGCGCGTCCCGCAGCACATGGTCCAGGGCACCGTGTACGACCACGTGAGCGCCTGGGTGGCCGAAGGCACCGCACCGCCGTCGGCGGAGCCGATCGAGCTGACCGACGACCCGCGGACGGTCGTGCGTGACGAGCTCGGTCTCGGCCTTGGCGGCATCCGTCTCGCCCAGCAGGACGTCCCGACGCGGATCAACTCCGGCCTCAACGCCGGCCCGGGCTTCTGCTTCCTCGACGGTGGGTCCACGCCGGTCGACGACGCCACGCTCGCGGCCTGGTACCCGGACCCGCAGGGGTACGCCGACGCCGTGGTCGCGTCCACGCGTGCCGCCGTCGAGGCCGGCTACGTGCCCGCGGAGGTCGCGGCCGACCCGGCCTGGTACACCGACGTCGTCGAGCTCGTGGGCGACCGCGTCGCCGCCGGAACGGTCGACGCGGCGGTCGGTGAGCTGATCCAGGACCGGATGCGCCGGGCGCTCGACGCCGCGGACGACGGCGACTGGGCGGTGGCCGACGGCTTCGTGCAGGAGGCGCACGACCTCGGCGGCACGGAGGTGGACGACGACGCCGCGTCGGCGAGCGTCGTGCGCGCCACCCTCGCCGTGCGCGGCGTCCTCGGGCTCACGGCGGCGCACGAGGACCTGGCCGTCTCGACGCAGGTCCAGGCGCGCTGCCTGGCGGGTACGGCGTACATCGCGGTCCGGGCGACGAACGACGACGCGGCACCGGTCGACATCACGTTGACGACGCCGTTCGGGAGCAGGACCGTGACGGGCGTCGAGCCGGGCAGGTCCGCGTACCAGTCGTTCGCGGTGCGGTCGGAGTCCGTCGGCGCAGGCGGCGCCCAGGTGCTGGCGTCGGGTGGCGGACGGACGTTCGCCGTCGACCTCGCGTACGACGCCCTCGCCTGCGACTGACTTCGCGACGGCGCGTCGGTGACCGGGGTGCTCATCCGTCGCACTGGACGCGGGTGGCATGATCGAGGACCGTGGCCCACGAACCCCGCGTCCCCCTGCGTCCCGCCGTCGCCGCGCTGCCGGCCTACGTCCCCGGGGCGCGCGTCGCCCCGGGCGCGGCGGCGTTCAAGCTCTCGTCGAACGAGAACCCCTACCCGCCGCTGCCGTCCGTCGTCGCGGCGATCGCCGACGCCGCGGCGGACGTGAACCGCTACCCGGACATGTACGCGACGGAGCTCACGGAGGCGCTCGCGGCGGACCTCGGGGTGAGCGCGGCGGAGGTCGTCGTGGGCAACGGCTCGGTCGCGGTGCTCGCGCACGTGCTCCAGACGGTCGTGGAGCCCGGGGACGAGGTCGTGTACCCGTGGCGCTCGTTCGAGGCCTACCCGATCGCGGTCGCGGTCGCGGGCGGCGCATCGGTCCAGGTCCCGGTGCAGACGGGCGAGAACCTCGGCCGGCTCGACCTCGCGGCGATGGCCGCGGCGGTCACGGAGCGCACGCGCGTCGTGCTGGTGTGCTCGCCCAACAACCCGACGGGCCCGGCGGTGCACCGCGACGAGCTCGACGCGTTCCTCGCGGCCGTCCCGTCCGACGTCCTCGTCGTGCTGGACGAGGCATACCTGGAGTTCGTGCGGGACCCGCAGGCGCCCGACGGCCTGGCCGTCTACGCGCAGCACCCGAACGTCGTGCTGCTGCGCACGTTCTCCAAGGCGTACGGGCTCGCCGGGCTGCGCGTCGGGTACGCCGTCGCGCGGCCGCGCCTCGCGGCAGGGATCCGGGCGGTGTCGACGCCGTTCGGCGTCTCCCACGTCGCGCAGCGTGCGGCGCTCGCGTCGCTCGCCGCGCGCGACGAGATGCTCCAGCGCGTCGATCACCTCGTGGCGGACCGCGCACGGCTCGTCGAGGGTCTGCGCGACCAGGGCTGGGTCCTGCCGGAGTCGCAGGCGAACTTCGTGTGGTTCGACCTCGGCGAACGCACGATGCAGCGCGCGGAGGAGGCGCGTGCCGCCGGGGCGATCGTGCGCCCCTTCGCGAGCGAGGGCCTGCGGGTGAGCGTCGGCGAGCCGGAGGCGACGGACCTGTTCCTGCGCGTCAGCGCGACCTGGCTGTAGGTCGCGGCGCTCCGGTTGCCGGAGCCGCGGGGCGCGAGAACACTCGCGAGCATGGACAACGTGGACTACGACCAGCTCGTCGACGAGTACGGCTGGCTCTTCGGCGGCGCAGCGGTCGTCGTCTATGTCGCGGTGGCGGTGCTCTTCTTCATCGCGTACATCCGGATCATCCAGAAGGCCGGCTACTCGGGCTGGTGGGTCCTCGTCGGCCTCGTGCCGATCCTCAACGTCGTGATGTTCCTCGTGTTCGCGTTCTCGCGCTGGCCGGTGCTCCGCGAGCGTGACGCGCTGCGGTCGGGCGGCGCCTACCCGCGGTAGGCGAGCCCTCGCGGCACAGACGGGGGAGTCGGCCGGGTTTGGAGGTTCCCTACAGCCGGTCGCGGCAGATGTTGGGCGACACGTCGGCAGCCCAACCTACGGTGTCGTAGCCTACGCTTGCGTAGGCTACGGAGACGTAGGTTCCGACGGTGCCCCACCGGGCGCCTCCTGCCCCCGAGCGGACCGACCACGCGGCCGGGTCGCACCGAAGGAGAATCGCGTGACGGATCACGACGCGAGGAACGCCAGCACGCCCCCCGACCTGCCGGACATGGCGGGCGGGCCCGACGACGCGCCCCTGCTCCAGCTGGTGACGCCGGCGGGCGCGCGGGTCACCACGCCCGAGACGGACGGCTACCGCGAACGCGTCGCGCACCTGGACGCGGAGGCGCTGCGCGGCCTGTACCGCGACATGGTGCTGACGCGCCGCTTCGACGACGAGGCGACGTCGCTCCAGCGCCAGGGCGAGCTCGGCCTCTACGCCCAGGCGAAGGGCCAGGAGGGCGCCCAGATCGGCTCCGGTCGTGCGCTCGCCCCGCAGGACTACGTCTTCCCCTCCTACCGCGAGCACGGCGTCTCGCACGTGCGCGGCATCGACCCGACGGCGCGCCTGCGGCTCTTCCGCGGCGTCGACCACGGCGGGTGGGACCCGACGGAGCACAACGTGCACCTGTACACGCTCGTCATCGGGTCGCACGCGCTGCACGCGACCGGGTACGCGATGGGCGTCCAGCGCGACGGCCTCGTCGGGTCGGGCGACCCGGAGCGCGACACGGCCGTCGTCGCGTACTTCGGCGACGGCGCGACGTCGCAGGGCGACGTGAGCGAGGCCCTCGTGTTCGCGGCCGTGAACAACGCGCCCGTCGTGTTCTTCTGCCAGAACAACCAGTGGGCGATCTCCGAGCCCACGTCGAAGCAGACGCGGGTCCCGCTCTACCGTCGCGGCGGTGGCTTCGGCATCCCGAGCGTGCGCGTCGACGGCAACGACGTCCTCGCGTGCTACGCCGTGACGGCCGAGGCGCTCGAGCGGGCGCGCACGGGCGGCGGTCCGACGTTCGTCGAGGCGTTCACCTACCGCATGGGCGCGCACACGACGTCGGACGACCCGACGAAGTACCGCTCGCGGGCGCAGGAGGAGTACTGGCGCCGGCGCGACCCGATCGATCGGCTCGAGAACCTGATGCGCGCCGAGGGCTCGTGGGACGACGCGTTCGCCGTCGCGGTCGCGGCAGAGGCCGACGCGCTCGGCGAGCGCCTGCGCACCGAGACCCGCGCGCTGGCCGCGCCCGCGCCGTCGAGCATGTTCGAGCACGTGTACGCGACACCGAACGCGGTCGTCGAGCGCGAGAAGGCGTGGTTCGCCGAGTACGAGCAGTCGTTCGCCGAGGAGGGCGCCCGATGAGCGAGACGACCAAGACGTTGACCCTGGCGCGCGCGATCAACGAGGGCCTGCGCCGGTCGCTCGAGGCGGACCAGAAGGTCCTTCTCATGGGCGAGGACATCGGTGCCCTGGGTGGCGTGTTCCGCGTCACCGACGGGCTGCAGAAGGACTTCGGCGAGGACCGCGTCGTCGACACCCCGCTCGCCGAGTCCGGCATCCTCGGCACGGCGATCGGCCTGGCGCTGCGCGGCTACCGGCCGGTGTGCGAGATCCAGTTCGACGGGTTCATCTTCCCGGCCTACGACCAGATCACGACGCAGCTCGCCAAGATGGGCTACCGCTCCGGCGGGAAGCTGCAGGTGCCCGTCGTCATCCGCGTGCCGTACGGCGGCGGGATCGGCGCCGTCGAGCACCACAGCGAGAGCCCCGAGGCGCTGTTCGCGCACACGGCCGGGCTGCGCGTCGTGTCGCCGTCGACGCCCCAGGACGCGTACACGATGATCCAGGAGGCCATCGCCTCGCCGGACCCCGTGCTGTTCTTCGAGCCGAAGGGCCGCTACTGGGAGAAGGGTCCCGTCGAGGTCGCGGGCCGCGGCGAGGGCGCGACCGTGCTCGACCGCGCGCGGGTCGTGCGCCCGGGCACGGACCTCACGCTCGTCGCCTACGGCCCGACCGTCGCGACCGCGCTGCGCGTCGCCGCGGCGGCCGAGCAGGAGGGGCGGAGCATCGAGGTCGTCGACCTGCGGTCGATCTCCCCGCTCGACACCGCGACCGTGGTGGAGTCGGTGCGCCGCACCGGGCGCTGCGTCGTCGTCCACGAGGCCCCGACCTACCTGGGCTCCGGGGCCGAGGTCGCGGCGCGCGTGACCGAGGAGTGCTTCTACTCGCTCGAGGCGCCCGTGCTGCGCGTCGGCGGGTTCCACACGCCCTACCCCGTCGCCAAGATCGAGCACGACTACCTGCCGAGCCTCGACCGCGTGCTCGACGCCGTCGACCGCGCGTTCGCGTTCTGACGCCGCGCGTCGACGCCGAGCGGGACGACCGGGACCACCAGGAGGACCACGCAGTGCCCACCTTCGAGAAGTTCAACCTCCCCGACGCGGGCGAGGGCCTCACCGAGGCCGAGATCGTGCACTGGCACGTCGCGGTCGGCGACGCCGTGACGGTCAACCAGACGATCGTCGAGATCGAGACGGCCAAGTCGCTCGTCGAGCTCCCCTCGCCATACACCGGCGTCGTCACCGAGATCCTCACGCCCGAGGGCACGACGGTCGAGGTCGGCGTGCCGATCATCGTGGTGGACACCGACCCCTCGGGTTCGGCACCGGCGGCGCCCGAGGCGCCGGCAGGCGTCGTGCCCGACGGCGTCGCTGCGGCCGAGGCGTCCGCCGGACCTCCTGCGTCGACGGAGTCGGGCGGCTCCGGCTCGGTGCTCGTCGGGTACGGCACCGTCGAGCCGGGCACGACCCGCCGCCGTCGCCACGCCGCGACGCCGGCTCCCGCCGCCTCGGCTCCTGCGGCCCCGCCGGCACCGGCAGCTGCGCCCCCGGTGAGCGCGCCCGCGGCGGCGAGCCCCGCCGTCGGGCACGTGCACCTGCCGGTGCTCGCGAAGCCGCCGGTGCGCAAGCTCGCCAAGGACCTCGGCGTGGACCTCGCGAGCGTCGCGGGGACAGGGCCGGGCGGGATCGTCACGCGCGAGGACGTCCAGGCGCACCACGAGCAGGCGCAGGCGAAGCCGCTCGCGACGTACGCCGACGACGACCAGCCGTGGCTCGCGCCCGGCGGCGTGACGGCGGACGGCCGCCAGACCCGCGTACCCGTGAAGTCCGTGCGCAAGCGCACCGCAGAGGCGATGGTCGCGAGCGCCTTCACCGCACCGCACGTCACGGTGTTCCAGACCGTCGACGTCACGCGCACCATGAAGCTCGTGCGGACGCTCCGCGAGGACCGCGAGTTCGCCGACGTGCGCGTCACCCCGCTGCTCGTCACGGCCAAGGCGCTGCTCCTCGCGGTGCGCCGCCACCCGGAGATCAACGCGAGCTGGGACGAGGCCGCGCAGGAGATCGTCTACAAGCACTACGTGAACCTCGGGATCGCCGCGGCGACGCCGCGCGGGCTCGTCGTGCCGAACATCAAGGACGCGCACCGCCTCGACCTGCACGGCCTCGCGGGCGAGATCGCCGACCTCACGGCGACCGCGCGCGCCGGCCGCACGACTCCGAAGGCCATGAGCGACGGGACCATCACTATCACCAACGTCGGCGTGTTCGGCACCGACACCGGCACCCCGATCCTCAACCCCGGCGAGGCCGCGATCCTCGCGTTCGGCGCGATTCGCGAGCAGCCGTGGGTCCACAAGGGCAAGATCAGGAAGCGCTGGATCACGCAGCTCGCCCTGAGCATCGACCACCGCCTCGTCGACGGCGAGCTCGGCGCACGGTTCCTCGCCGACGTCGCGAAGGTCCTCGAGGACCCGGCCCACGGCCTGGTCTGGGGCTGACGCCGGACGTCGGGTCGTCCGGGCCGCGTCACGGGACGCCGGGCGAGGGGAAGCTCTCGACGTAGACCGGTCGCCCGGCCCTCGACGGCTCCGCCGGGTCTCCGACGCCGTCGACGACGTGGTCGATCGTGCCTGCCCCGAGGCTGACCGTCGCGACGTGGTGCAGCCGCACCCCGGGGGTCTGCGGCACCTCGAAGCCGTTCTCCGTGTGGATCGAGGGCTCGTTGAGGTTGGCGGCGTACACGCCGCCGCCGTGCAGCACGTGGCGGCGGACGTCGTCGCCGACCGCGTAGCCGGCCCAGCCCTCGACGTCGCCGTCCATCCAGGCGCCCTGGTCCGGCGGGTCGTAGGGCAGCTCGTTCTGGTAGAAGACCGTCGTGCCGTCCTCGCCGTCCCAGACGGTGTTGTGCTCCTGGAAGTGCTCGACGAACAAGCCGGTCGCGGTGACGTGGTCCCCGTGCACGACGACTCCCCGGAGCCCGACGTTGGTGGCCCACCGACCGTCGTCGTCGAACCCCTCCGTGCCGTGGTCGGCGCGCCACACCCAGGCGTGGTCGACGAGTACGTGGTCAGCGTTGATCTCCAGCGCCACGTCGGTGCTCCCGGGGTGCGGGCCGCCCACGCGGAGGTAGACGTCGCTCAGCGTGGTGGGGTTCTCGGGGTCGCCGACCCTCGCGGCGTCCTCCGCGGCCGAGCCGACCCGGAGCAGGACGGGCGACGGGACCTCGCCCGCGTCGACCGTGAGGCCGGCCAGCACGACCCCGGGGACGTCCGCCACGACCAGGGGTGTGGACCCCTCGACGGCCGTGAGCGTCGGGTGCCCGATCCCGAGGACGACCGTGTCGGGCCGTTCGACGGAGAGGCTCTCCGCGACGTCGTACACGCCGGGCGTGAGGAGGAGGTGCCGACCCTGGGAGAGCGCCTCGTTCATCGTGGCGACGGAGTCGGTGGGCCGGGCGACGAAGAAGTCGGTGATCGGGATCGTCCGGCCAGGGGTCGGGCCGTCGGCCCAGGAGACGCCCGACGAGTTTCGCTGCGCCGCGGGGACGCGCACCTGGTAGCGGCCCTCGGCGTCGACGAAGAGGTACGGCTTCTCGCGACTGACGGGCGTCCGGTCGAGCGTCGTGTACGCGGGGTCGGGGTAGCCGGAGTCGTCGGGTGCTCCTTCGACCCCGGCGAAGACCTGGTTCCAGACGGCGTTGCTCCAGCTCCCCACGACGCTGTTCCGCGTGAACCACTGCTGCTGCGCCCCGTTGACGACCTCGCCCGCCCTCGAGTCGGCGATGAAGCCGCCGCTCCCGTACTGCGGACCGGCGGTGCAGGTGTCCGTGAGGGCCAGCGGTGGCCGGCCGTCGCCGCTCAGGACGTCGACGCGTCGGATCGAGACCGCCTGCGAGACCGCCCAGGTGTTGGCCGACCGTCGGCACTCGTCCTGGCCCGTGCCGTCGACGTCGAGCGTGAGGTTGGCGAGCGTGCGCCAGAAGTTCACGAGCGCGATGCAGTTCGACGTCCCCTCGTCCGCCAGGCAGCGGTTGAACACCTCGATCTTGCCGTCGACCACGACGTCCCCGGGGGACGCGCCGAGCCCCGCGATCTCGGTGTAGTAGCCGACCGTGAGCTGCAGCGGAACGCCGTCGGCGCCGTACGTGCCGGGCTCGAGGAGGACGGCGTACCGTCCGGTGCCCATCTCGTCGTCCGTCTGCCGAGCGGTGATGCCGTCGACCAGGGCGTGGATCTCGGGCACCGTCATCGACGGCGACAGGACCACCACGCCGGGCCCGAGGTCCGGGTGGGTGGGGCTCACCTCGCGGAGCGGCGCCGTGACCTCGGCCGCGGGTGCCCCGCCGGGGGAGGGCCGGTCCACGACCAGCACCGTGCCGACCACGCCCACGACGACCCCGACGGCGAACCCTGCCGAGGCGCCGACGAGGAGCCGTCGTCGCGCGGTGTCGACCCTGTCCACGACCCTCCCTCCGGTGACCGCGCTGCCCCCCGGGCCGTCGGGCCCGGGGGGCAGCACGGGACGGCATCAGCGCCGGACGCGTACCGCCCCGGCGAGCTCGACGTCCACGGCCGAGCGACCGACGTACACGGGCACCTGGCCGGTGGGGGTGACCCACTCGTCCGCCTCGGCGTCCCAGTACGAGAAGTCGCGCCGGTCCAGCTCGACGCGGACCTGCTCCCGACGGCCCGCCTCCAGCTCGACCTTGGCGTAGCCCGCGAGCTTGAGCTCGGGGGAGTCGACCCCGGGCAGCGGTCCGAGGTAGACCTGGACGACCTCGGTGCCGGTCCGGTCACCGACGTTCCGCAGGCGTGCCCGCACGTCGACGGTGTCGTTGCCGCCGGTCGCCCGGATGTTGTTGCCGACCCGCAGCCGGTCCAGGCTGAACTCCGTGTAGGACAGGCCGTGGCCGAAGGCCCACATCGGCTCGACGTTCGCCGCGAGGTAGCCGCGGTAGCCGATGTTCACGCCCTCGGAGAACTCCACGTCCGGGTCGTCGAGCCAGGGGTTCTGGACGGCGAGCGGCAGCTCCTCCTCGCTGCGGGGGTAGGAGACGGGCAGGTGGCCGGACGGGTCCTCGTCGCCGAACAGGATCGAGGCGAGCGCGTTGCCCTCCTCCTGACCGCCGTAGAAGTTCTGCAGCACCGCCGGGACCGCGTCCGCCCACGGCATGGTCACGCCGGACCCCGACGCCACCACGACGACCGTCCGCGGGTTCGCGGCCGCGACCTGGCGGACGAGCTGTTCGGCGTTCTGCGGCAGCTTGAGCGAGACCATGTCCCGCTCCTCCGTCTCGTAGGTGCGCACGTAGACGACCGCCACGTCGGACGCCGCGGCGGCCTCGGCCGCCTCGACGACGGACGGCGGCAGGGCGTCGTCGGGCGTCGACCACTGCAGCAGGAACGTGCCGGGCTGCAGCCCGACGAGCGGCCGGGTCTGGGAGTAGTCGACCCGCAGGTCGTAGGCCTGTCCCGCCTCGAGCGCCAGGGCCGCGGAGCGGACGTCCCGACGACCGTCGGCACCCGTCATGTCGATGACGAGCTCGCCGTCCAGCCAGACCCGGGCGTCGCCCCACCCGGTGGCGCCGAGCACGTACTCGCCGGTGCTGGGCGCCACGAGCTCGCCCGTCCAGCGGACCGACTGCTCCCCGTTCTGCGCCGGCTCCAGCCCGGCGAGGGTCGGGGTCGCCGGCACCTGCGACCCGTACAGGGACGCGAAGGCCGGACCGCCCCCGGTGAACCCGACGTCGTACGAGGCCTGCGCCTCGGTGCGGGTCAGCCCGACGGCGCCCGACCAGGTCGCGTTCGCGAAGTACCGGGCGGTGAGGCCGTCGCCGATCCCGCGCTCCGGCCGCAGGACCGACGACGGTACGGCCGTCATGTCCGCGGTCTCGATCATGTTCGCCGCGCTGACCGGGTCGTTGCCCTGCGCGTAGCGCACCTCCGCACCGGTCTCCCGTGCCCGGTCGCGCATCGCGTCGAGCAGCGAGACCTCGTAGGTCGCCTGGACGTACGCCGAACCGCCCAGGGCGGACGGGATGGTGGCGTCCGCGCCGACGACGGCGACGGAACCGACCGCCGCGGGGTCCAGGGGGAGCGCACCGTCGTTCTTGAGCAGGGTGATCGCGTCCTCCTGCACCTCGCGAGCGACGGCACCGTGCTCCTCGACGGGGATCGCCGTCGGGGTGTAGTCGTTGTCGAAGATGCCGATCGCGAACATCGTGCGCAGGATCCGCAGCACGGCGCGGTCGACGAGCACCTCAGGGACCTGGCCCTCGTTGACGGCGGCGAGCAGCGCGTCGCCGTAGAACGACCGCGTCCCGGTCTCCATGTCGGTGCCCGCGACGATCGAGGGCACCGTCGAGTGGATCGCCCCGAAGTCGGTGAGGACGAACCCCGTGAACCCGATCTGCTCGCGCAGGATCTCGTTCAGGGCGAGCTCGCTCTCACAGGCGTAGACGCCGTTGATCTTGTTGAACGAGCACATGACCGAGCCCAGGTCGGCGTCGCGGACCGCAGCCTCGTACGGGGCCGTGTGGACCTCGCGGAGCGTGCGCTCGTCCACGACGACGTTCTGCAGACCGCCGCGGAAGGTCTCCTGGGTGTACGCGGTGTAGTGCTTGAGGTTGGCGATGACGTTGCGCGCCTGGATCTCCTGCACGTACGGCACGACGATGGAGGAGCTGAGCTCCGGGTCCTCGCCCGTCGACTCGGCCTGGCGCCCCCAGAAGGGGTTGCGCGTCGGGTCGGCGTTGGGGCCGAGCAGCACCTCGTGCCCGGTCTGTCTCGACTCGTCGCCCACGACGCCCGCGTAGTCCCGGGCCCGTTCAGGGTCCCAGGTCGCGGCAAGGGCGAGCGTGGCCGGCATGGCTGTCGCCCGGTCTCCCGTCTCCGGGAGCACCCAGCCCCTGGAGGCGATGCCCGCGGTGGCGTCGGCCATGCTCAGCTCGGGGATGCCCAGCCGCTCGATGGGAGCGTTGTAGAACGCTGCCGGCGCGGCGCCCTGGTCCCCGGACATCAGCTCGACCTTCTCCTCGAGCGTCATCGCCTCCAGGAGCAGGACCGCGCGCTGGTCGGGTGACAGCGCGGTGTTCATCCACGGCGGGTCCGCCGTCGCGGCCTGCGCCGGCCCGGCCAGCGGGACGACGAGCGCTGCGGCCGCGAGCGCCACGACGGCACCGGCCCCACGCCGACGAGCACGATCCTTGTTCAGCACACCCATGACGAGCCCTCCCCTTCGAGGACGGGTCCCGTGGCCGCGAGGTCGCCGTCGACCTTCGCAGGTTCTCCACGGACCCAACACCTGCCACGACACCCGGGCGCCGGGCGTGCGGCAAGCCCTCCCGGGGGTACCAAGTTGTGACCCCCGGTTGCCCTCGGGCGAGCGGCCGAGGGCTGGCTAGCATCGAGAAGATGCGCAACGAGGAGCTGCGCGAGTTCCTGACGTCGCGTCGGGCCCGCGTCACGCCGGCTCGGGCAGGCCTCCCGGAGACGGGCGGCGCCCGACGGGTCGCCGGGCTGCGCCGCGGCGAGGTGGCCGACCTCGCGGGCATCAGCACCGGCTACTACCGACGCCTGGAACGCGGGACCGTGCCGTCGGTGTCCTCGTCCGTCATGGCGGGCGTCGGGCGTGCCCTCCAGCTGGACGGCGCGGAGCGCGCGCACCTGGCCGACCTGCTCCGGTGGTCGCGCAGCGGGACGGTCGGGGAGCGGCCGACGACGGCGCCCGCCGCGGTCCCGCCGTTCGTCCGACGACTCCTCGACGCCACGACGCTGCCGTGCTGCGTGCTCGACGACAGGCTCGACATGCTCGCCGCCAACGCCTTGGGACGGGCGCTGTACCTGCCGCTCTACGCCGGGCCCGGGGCTCCCGTGAACCTCGCGCGCTTCATCTTCCTCGACGACGGCGCGCGGGAGTTCTGGGGGGACTGGCCGACGGTCGCGGACCTCGCGGCCTCGCTCCTGCGGAACGGCCGGGGCCGCAACCCGCACGACGTCACCCTCGGCACCCTCGTCAGAGAGCTGGCGTCGCGCAGCCCCGAGTTCCGCACCCGGTGGGCCGCCCACGAGGTCGTCGGGGACGCCTCGGGGACACGGGAGATCCGCCATCCTGTCGTCGGACACCTCACGCTCGACGTGAACTCGCTCTCCGTCCCGGACGATCCGGGGCAGCACGTCGTGGTCCACTCCGCGACCCACGGGTCGGCGTCGGAGCGGCGGCTCGAGGCGCTCGCGGAGCGGACGGGCGGGCCCGGCGGGTCCGCTGCGGGGTGACGGGGCCCTCACACGGCAGTGACCACCCCTGTGCGGAAGACCTCACACGGGCTTAACGACCGTCGCGCGCCGGTGAAACACGGTGTTCCTAGCGTCCTCGGTACCGACCGGGACCTGCTGAAGGAGCCGCCATGTCCGCGCCCACGAGCCCCACCACCCACGAGGGTGAGCAGTCCGCGCAGCACCCGTCCGGCGCCGCGACCGTCGTCGCGCCCACCACGACGACGACCGCCCCGCACCACCGCTCCGGGCGGTGGATCGACCGCTGGGACCCGGAGGACCCGACGTTCTGGCGCGACGGCGGCCGCAAGGTCGCGTCCCGCAACCTGTGGATCTCGGTGTTCGCGGAGTTCCTCGGGTTCGCCGTCTGGGCGCTGTGGTCGATCGTCGTGCCGCAGCTCCCGGCCGCCGGGTTCGCTCTGACGGTGGACCAGCAGTTCTGGCTCATCGCGGTGCCGAGCCTCGTCGGCGCGACGCTGCGCATCCCGTACACGTTCGCGGTGCCGATCTTCGGCGGACGCAATTGGACCGTCGTGTCCGCGCTGCTGCTCCTGCTGCCCACGACCGCGCTGGCGGTCGTCGTGCAGAACCCGGAGACGCCGTTCGGGCTCATGCTCGGCGCGGCGGCGCTCGCGGGCTTCGGCGGCGGCAACTTCGCGTCGTCGATGGCGAACATCTCCTTCTTCTACCCGGAGAAGGAGAAGGGCAAGGCGCTCGGCCTCAACGCCGCGGGCGGCAACCTCGGCACGGCGGCGGTCCAGCTCGCGGTGCCGCTCGTCATCGTCGCCGGCGCGGGCATCGCGCTCGAGCGCGCGGGCCTCATGATGATCCCGTTCATCGTGCTCGCGGCGTTCCTCGCGTGGCGCTTCATGGACAACCTGTCGACGGCGAAGGCCGACCCGCGCTCGTTCGCCGCGGCGACGCGCAACAAGCACACGTGGATCATCTCGTTCCTCTACATCGGCACGTTCGGGTCGTTCATCGGCTACGCCGGGGCGTTCCCGATGCTGCTCAAGGGCCAGTTCCCCGAGATGACGCTCTCGATCGCGTTCCTCGGCGCCCTCGTCGGCTCGGTCACGCGCCCCCTCGGCGGCGTGATCGCCGACCGCGTCGGCGGCACCCGGGTCACGATCGCCTCGTACGGGGTCATGGCGCTGGGCGCGTTCGGCGCGATCCAGGCGCTCCAGTCGCACAGCTTCGGCCTGTTCTTCGGGTCGTTCCTCGTCCTGTTCGTCGCGACCGGCATCGGCAACGGGTCCACCTACCGCATGATCCCGGCCGTCTTCCAGGCGAGCGCCGTCCCGGGCGGCACGCTCGACGGCACGACGGCGGTCGACGCCACCGCGCTCGACGAGGCCCGCGCGGCGGCTCGCAAGGCAGCGGCCGGCTGCATCGGCATCGCCGGTGCGATCGGGGCCTTCGGCGGGTTCCTCATCCCGCGCGGATTTGCCGCGTCGACGAGCCTCGCCGGGTCGCTCGTGCCCGCGCTGTGGACGTTCATCGGCGTGTACCTCGTCATGGCGGTCGTCGCGTGGGCCGTGTACCTGCGCAAGGGCTCGGCGCTCGCCGCCGCCCGGATCTGACGGACGGCCGAGGACACAGCATGGCGACCGCCACCACGACTGCCGCGCCGGGGACCTCTGAGGCCCCCGGCGCGGCACCCGCCCGCACCCACTGCCCCTACTGCGCGCTCCAGTGCGGCATGTCGCTCGCGCCGCGCGACCCCGCGTCGGCGGTTCCCGTCGAGGTCTCGCCGCGCGACTTCCCGACCAACAAGGGCGGTCTGTGCCAGAAGGGGTGGACGAGCGCCACGGTCCTGCGCGCGACCGACCGGATCACGACGCCCCTGCTGCGCGGGCCCGACGGCGAGCTGCAGCCAGCCTCGTGGGACGCGGCGCTGGAGGTCGTCGCCTCGGGGATCGCCCGCACCCAGGCCGAGCACGGGCGTGACGCTGTCGCGGTGTTCGGCGGCGGCGGGCTGACGAACGAGAAGGCGTACGCCCTCGGCAAGTTCGCGCGGACGGTGCTGCGCACGGCGAACATCGACTACAACGGGCGCTTCTGCATGGCGTCGGCCGCCGCGGGGGCGAACCGCGCGTTCGGCGCGGACCGGGGGCTCCCGTTCCCGCTCGCCGACCTCGGCGGGGCCGACGCCGTGCTCCTGCTCGGCTCCAACCTCGCCGAGACGATGCCGCCGTCGGTCCAGCACCTCGCGGGCGTGCGCTCGCGCGGCGGGCTCGTCGTCGTGGACCCGCGCCGCAGTGCGACCGCGGCGCTCACGGGAGACCCCGAGGACGGCGGCGAGGGCCTGCACCTGCAGCCCGTTCCCGGGACGGACCTCGTGGTGCTGCTTGCGCTGCTGCACGTCGTCGTCGTCGAAGGGCTGGTCGACGAGGAGTACGTCGCGGCGCGGACCACCGGGTTCGACGACGTCCGGCGCTCCGTCATGGCGTGGTGGCCAGAGCGGGCCGAGACCGTGTGCGGCGTCCCGGCCGAGCGGCTGCGGCACGTGGCGCGACTGCTCGCCGCGGCGTCGCCGTCCCGCGGGGGTGCGGGCGCGTACCTGCTCACGGGGCGCGGCGTCGAGCAGTCGTCACAGGGCACGGCGACCGTCACGGCGACCATCAACCTCGCGCTCGCGCTCGGCCTGCCGGGCCGCGTCGGGTCGGGGTACGGCGCGATCACGGGCCAGGGCAACGGGCAGGGGGGTCGCGAGCACGGGCAGAAGGCCGACCAGCTCCCGGGCTACCGCAAGATCGACGACCCGGCGGCGCGCGCGCACGTCGCGGCCGTGTGGGGCGTGGACGCGGGATCGATCCCCGGGCCGGGGATGCCCGCGGTGAAGCTGCTGCGGTCGCTCGGCACCGCGGCGTCGCCCGGCGGTACCGGGGACGGGCCGCGCGCACTGCTCGTGCACGGCTCGAACGTCGTCGTGAGCGCGCCCAACGCGGACCGCGTCGTGGACGGCCTGCGGGCGCTCGACCTGCTTGTCGTGTGCGACCTCGTGCCGTCCGAGACGGCGCTCCTCGCGGACGTCGTGCTGCCCGTGACGCAGTGGGCGGAGGAGGAGGGCACGATGACGTCGCTCGAGGGCCGCGTCATCCGCCGCCGTCGTGCGCTCGACCCGCCGGGCGAGGCGCGCTCCGAGCTGTGGATCCTCGCCGAGCTGGCACGCCGGCTCGGCTCGGACGTCCCGTTCCCGACCGACCCCGCCGTCGTGTTCGACGAGCTCGCGCGGGCGTCGGCCGGCGGCGTCGCGGACTACTCGGGGCTCAGCCACGCGCGGCTCGACGCGGACGAGGACGACGGCGGCCCGGGCCTGTTCTGGCCCGTCCCCGCGGTCGTGCCGGCACCTCAGGACATCGACGCGGCACCTCGCCCTGACAGGGTCGGGCTCCACCCCGGGACGCCTCGGATGTTCCTCGACACCTTCCCGACACCCGACGGTCGCGCGCGCATGGTGGCCGTCGACCACGTCGGACCGAGCGACGACGTCCGCCCCGACGCGCCGGTCTACCTCGTGACCGGCCGCGTCCTGCAGCACTACCAGTCGGGCGCGCAGACGCGTCGGGTGCCCGAGCTGGACCGTCTCGTGCCCGCGCCGTTCGTCGAGATGCACCCGGTCCTCGGGTTCCGCCTCGGGATCGCCGACGGCGACCTGGTCCGCCTCACGTCCGCCCGCGGTGAGATGGAGGCGGCCGCGCGCTGGACCGACCGGATCCGGCCCGACACCGTCTTCGTCCCGTTCCACTGGAGCGGTGCCGGGAGCGTCAACCGCGTCACGACCGACGCGACCGACCCGATCTCCGGCATGCCGGAGTTCAAGGTGTGCGCGGTGGACGTGCGCCCCGCGACCGAGAGTGCTCCACGACAGGAGGTGCTCGTATGAGCACGACCACAGCCGGGACGCGTGTCGTCGTCGTCGGCAACGGCATGGTCGGCGCCCGGTTCGCGCAGGACCTGCTCGCGCACGTCGGCACGGGCGACGACGCGCGGGACCTCGACGTGACCGTGCTCGGCGCCGAGGAGTACGAGTCGTACAACCGCGTGCTGCTCAGCGAGGTCGTCGCCGGGAAGGTCGACGTCGCCGCGATCGGCCTGCCCGGTGCCGACGACCCGCGCGTGACGGTGCGGCGAGGCACGGAGGCCATCGCGATCGACCGCGCCGCGCGCCGTGTCGTGACGGCCGACGGCGCCTACCCGTACGACGTCGTCGTCCTCGCGACCGGAGCCGCGGCGCGCGTCCCGGGGGTCCCGGGGCTCACCGACCGAGCCGAGCTGCCTCGCGGCGTGCACGCCCTGCGCACGCTCGACGACGCGCGCGAGATCGTCGCCGCGTCGGTCAACGCGCGGCACGCCGTCGTCGTGGGCGCGGGCGTCCTCGGCCTGGAGGTCGCGTGCGGTCTCGCCCGGCGTGGCGTCGCGGTGAGCGTCGTGCACGGCGGCGAGAGCCTCATGGACCGCCAGCTCGACGCGGCGGCGGGGGGTGTGGTGGCCCGGTCCCTCGCGGGTCTGGGGGTCCGCACCTGGACGAACGCCCGCACGGAGGGCGTGGCCGTCCAGGGCGGCCACGTGCGCGGCGTGGCCCTCCGGGTGCCGGGCGACGACGGCGCGACCCGCCTCGTGGACGTCGAGACGGACCTCGTGGTCCTCGCGTGCGGCACGGTGCCCGAGACCGGGCTCGCTCGCAGCGCGGCGCTCACGGTCGACCGGGGCGTCGTCGTCGGCGACGACCTCGCGAGCCCCGACGACCCCCGCGTCTTCGCGATCGGCGACTGCGCGCAGCCGCCCGAGGGCGGCACCGGGCTGATCGCGCAGGGCTGGGACCAGTCGCGTCGGCTCGCCGAGGCGCTCGCCCGGTCGTTCGCCGCGATCATCGGGCGCCCCGGCGCGGTCGCCGTGGAGTCGAGCCCGGTGCCGGAGCGGGTGCCGGGCCGACCGCACGTCCGGCTCGGCGTCGACCCCGACCGTCCGAGCATGGCGCTCCGCCTGGCCATGAACGTCGTGGCGCGCCCGCTCGTGCCAGAACCTCGGGTCACCCGGGCCTCGGGTGCTGACGGCCCGGCTGCTGACGGGCCGCGGCCCGCGGCGGCCGGGACCGACGTCGTGCGCGTCAAGGCCGCAGGGCTCGAGATCGTGACGATGGGCGTGTGCGGCGCGCGGAGGGCGACCGACCCGGGCCACCGCTCCGTGACCCTCAGCGACCCGGTCTCCGGCCGCCACGTCGAGGTCGTCGTCGCGGACGGGCTGCTGGTCGGCGCGACGTGCGTCGGCGCACCGGACGTCGGTGCCGACCTCACCGCGACCTACACGCGGCGCGTCCCCGTCCCGGCGGACCCGGCCCATCTCCTGCTGCGGCCCGTCGCGCAGGCCCCGGCCCCGGCGTCGTCCCCGACGCACATGCCCGACCGCACGACGGTGTGCACGTGCAACGGCGTGACGAAGGGCGACGTCGTGGGCTGCTGGCACGACGGCGCCCGCAGCGTCGACGACGTCGCGCGGGCCACGCGCGCGACGACCGGGTGCGGCGGCTGCAAGGACGTCGTGTGCGGGCTCGTCGACTGGCTCGCCAAGGCGGACCCGGAGCAGGCGGTCGACGCCACCCAGGGCGTCAGCGCCTCCTGAGCGGCGTGTTCTCACACGGCGCGCGGCGCCCGGGTGAGGAGACCGTTACGGCCGGGCAACGGACGGGGCACGGTCGCGAAACGGCCCGTCCGTAGCGTCGATCGTGCCTTCTCCGCCAGGCGTCCCCGGCACCGTCCGGGCACCTGCCGGAAGGGTGGCTTCCCGCCCCCGATCGACCCCAGGAGCCCGACGTGACCGGACCTCAGACCGATCCCGCCCGCGAGCAGAGCGCGTCCGCCGTGCCCGCTGTGCCGTCAGCACCCCGGCACCTCGTCGTCGTCGGCGGCGGCATGGTCGCGCAGCGCCTCGTCGAGGCCCTGCGCGCCCGCGACACCGACGGCACGTGGCGCGTCTCGCTCTTCGCGGAGGAGCCGCGCAAGCCGTACGACCGCGTCGCGCTGACGAGCTACTTCTCCGCGCGCGACGCCGAGGAGCTCACGCTCGGCGACCCGGCCCTGTGGGACGACCCGCTGGTCACGCTGCACCGCGACTGCGCGGTGACGTCGATCGACCGCGAGGCGAAGACGGTGACGGACCGGCTGGGCCGCGTGCACGCGTACGACGAGCTCGTCCTCGCGACCGGCTCCAACGCGGCGATGCCGCCCATCCCAGGCAACGACCTGCCGGGTGTGTTCGTCTACCGCACGATCGACGACGTCGCGGCGCTGCGCGGCTGGGTCGAGGAGAAGCGGCGCAACGCGACCACCGAGGGCGGCTGGGAGCGCCCGGTGCGCGGCGCCGTCATCGGTGGCGGCCTGCTCGGCCTCGAGGCGGCGGGCGCGCTCAAGGCGCTCGGCGCGCAGGCCACGGTCATCCAGTTCGGCACGCACATGATGGACGCGCAGATCGACCTGGGCGGCGGCGAGGCGCTCAAGCGGCTCATCAACGGCATGGGCATCGCGGTGCGTTGCAACACGGGCACCAAGGAGATGAAGGTCTCGCGCAAGACCGGCCACGTGGGCCGGCTCGACTTCGCGGACGGCGGGCGGCTCGACGTCGACGTCGTCGTCGTCGCGACGGGCGTGCGGCCGCGCGACGAGCTCGCGCGGGCGGCCGGCCTGGAGGTCGGGGAGCGCGGCGGCGCCGTCGTCGACCTCGCGTGCCGCACGGCCGACGAGCACGTGTGGGCCGTGGGCGAGGTCGCGTGCATCGAGGGCCGCTGCATCGGCCTCGTCGCGCCGGGCTACGCGATGGCGGAGGTCGTCGCGGACCGGCTGCTCGGCGGCGAGGCGACGTTCCCCGGCGCGGACACCGCGACGAAGCTCAAGCTGCAGGGCGTCGACGTCGCGAGCTTCGGCGACGCGTTCGGCCGCACCGAGGGCGCGATGGAGCTCGTCTGGGCCGACCCGGTCGCGGGCGTCTACAAGAAGCTCGTGCTCTCCGACGACGCACGCACGCTGCTCGGCGGCGTGTTCGTCGGCGACGCGACGCCGTACGCGTCGCTGCGCCCGATGCTCGGGGCGGAGCTGCCCGGTGACCCGGGTCTGTTCCTCCTCCCGGAGGGGGCCGGCGCGCAGGGGGCGCCGGCGCTCGAGCTGCCCGACGACGCGACGGTCTGCTCGTGCAACAACGTCAGCGCGGGCACGATCCGCGCCGCCGTCACCGAGCACGAGTGCACCGACCTCGCGGGGGTCAAGGCGTGCACGCGCGCCGGGACGTCGTGCGGCTCGTGCCTCCCGCTCGTCAAGAAGATCACGACGACCGAGCTCGCCCGGGCGGGCGTCGAGGTCTCGAACGCGCTGTGCGAGCACTTCGAGCTGTCCCGAGCCCAGCTCTTCGACGCCGTGCGCGTCGCGGACCTGCACACGTTCAGCGAGATCATCGGGCGGTTCGGCCGCGTGCCCGAGCCTGTGACCGACACCCAGGGCGCGGTCCTGGTGCGCGACGCCGGGCGCGGCTGCGACATCTGCAAGCCCACGGTCGCGTCGATCCTCGCGTCGCTCGGCAACGGCCACATCCTCACGGGCGAGCAGGCGACGCTCCAGGACACGAACGACCACGTCATGGCGAACATGCAGAAGGACGGCACGTACTCCGTCGTCCCGCGCATCCCCGGCGGCGAGATCACGCCCGACGGCCTGCTCGTCATCGGCCAGGTCGCCAAGGACTTCGGGCTGTACACGAAGATCACGGGCGGCCAGCGCATCGACATGTTCGGTGCGCGCATCGAGCAGCTCCCGCACATCTGGCGCCGGCTCGTCGAGCACGGGTTCGAGTCCGGGCACGCGTACGGCAAGTCGCTGCGCACCGTGAAGTCGTGCGTCGGGTCGACGTGGTGCCGCTACGGCGTGCAGGACTCGGTCGGCATGGCCGTCGAGCTCGAGCTGCGCTACCGCGGCCTGCGCTCGCCGCACAAGATCAAGCTCGGCGTCTCGGGCTGCGCACGCGAGTGCGCGGAGGCGCGCGGCAAGGACGTCGGCGTCATCGCGACGGACAAGGGCTGGAACGTGTACGTCGGCGGCAACGGCGGGTTCACGCCCCGCCACGCGCAGCTGCTCGCGGAGGACCTGGACGACGAGGCGATGATCCGCACGATCGACCGCTTCCTCATGTACTACATCCGCACCGCCGACCGCCTGCAGCGCACCGCCGCATGGGTCGAGGACTACGAGGGCGGGCTCGACGCGATCCGCGAGGTGATCGTCGAGGACTCGCTCGGGATCGGCGCCGACCTGGACGCCGCGATGTCCCGCCACGTCGGCGACTACGAGGACGAGTGGCGCGCGGTCCTCGAGGACCCCGAGAAGCTGCGCCGGTTCGGCTCGTTCGTCAACGCGCCGGCGGAGCCCGACCCCGACCTCGCGTACGTCACCGAGCGCGGCCAGATCCGGCCCGCGACGGCGGACGAGCGCGCCGCCCTGGAGGAGGCCCGCGCCGCGGGTCTCGCCACCGTCCCCGCCGGCCCCGTCGTCATCGCCGGCACCACCCTGGAGGTCCGTCGATGAGCGTCGCGTCAGCAGAGCAGGCCCTGGTGTCGTCCGGTCCGGACGGGGTCGAGTGGGAGCGCGTGTGCCTGGTGCGCGACCTGCTCGTGGAGCGCGGGGCCGCCGCGCTGGTCGGCGGGGTCCAGGTGGCGCTGTTCCGGCTCCCCGACGACACGGTGCGCGTCGTGCAGCAGCGCGACCCGTACTCCGGCGCGAACGTCATGTCGCGCGGGATCGTCGGGACCCGCGGGGGAGTGCCGACCGTCGCCGGACCCATGTACAAGCAGGTCTTCGACCTCGCGACGGGCCGGTGCCTCGAGGCCGCGGGGTACGTGCCCGTGCAGGGCCTGGCCCCGGACCTGGCGACGTGGCCCGTCGAGGTGCGCGACGGCGTCGTGCACGTAGCGACGCGGCCGACGGCTCCGGCGGACGGGCCTCGGGAGGCGTCGTGACGACGCTCCTCGGCCTCGACCTTGCGGGGCGCACCGTGCTCGTCGCCGGCGGCGGTCCCGTCGCCGCGCGCCGTGCGCGGGCCATGGCCGACGACGGCGCGCACGTCCGCGTCGTCGCTCCCCAGGTCTGCGAGGACCTGCGCGACCTCGTCGCCGCGTCGCTGCACGCGCCGCTGCTCTCGGCCGCGCCGCCCGACGGCGCCGCGCCCCTGAGCGGGCACGTCACCTGGGCGCCGCGCGAGGTCCGCGAGTCCGACGTCGAGGACGCCTGGCTCGTCCTCGCCGCCACGGACGACTCCGGCATCAACCGCGACGTCGCCGCGTGGGCCGCCGCGCGCCGCACGTGGTGCGTCAACGCCGGTGCCGCGCACGAGGGGACCGCCCGCACGCCCGCCACCACGCACAGCGGCGACGTGCTCGTCGGCGTCGTCACCGACGTCCCCGCGACGGCCGGTGGCGCCGACCCGCGCCGCGCCCGCGCCGTGCGCGACGCGATCGCCGAGCACCTGCGCTCGGGCGGCGCTGACCAGCGTCGCCACCGCCCGGTCGTCGGCGGGCTCGGCCGCGTGACCCTCGTGGGCGGCGGGCCGGGCGCGGTCGACCTGCTCACGGTCCGGGGACGCCGCGCGCTCGCGGAGGCGGACGTCGTCGTCGCGGACCGGCTCGGCCCGGTCGACGTGCTCGACGAGCTCGCCCCCGGCGTCGAGGTGATCGACGTCGGCAAGACGCCCGGGAACCACCCCGTGCCGCAGCACGAGATCAACGCGATCCTCGTCGAGCAGGCGCAGCGCGGGCGACACGTCGTGCGACTCAAGGGCGGCGACCCGTTCGTCTACGGCCGCGGCGGCGAGGAGGTCATCGCGTGCCGCGTGGCGGGCGTGCCGGTCGACGTCGTGCCGGGCGTGTCGAGCGCCCTGAGCGTCCCGGCGCTCGCGGGCATCCCGCTCACGCACCGCGGGACGGTCGCGGCGTTCCACGTCATCAGCGGCCACGAGGGCCTCGACGACGCCGCGCTCGCCGGGGTGCGCGACCGCACGGCTACGCTGGTGGTCCTCATGGGTGTCTCGCAGCTCTCCCGCATCACGGCCCAGGCGCTCGCCGCCGGGGCCGACCCCGCGCTGCCCGTCGCTATCGTGGAGAGCGGCTCCACGCCGCGCCAGCGCGTGACGCGCGCGCCGCTCGGGGAGATCGTGGAGCGCGCCGCCCAGGTCGGGGTCCGGGCCCCGGCGATCATCGTGGTCGGGGACGTCGCCGCGGAGGGGCGGCTCGACCCGGCGACGGTCGCGTGAGCAGCACCGACGCGAGCGGGGTCGACCTCGCGACGGGCGGGGTCGGCGACCGACCGGCCCTCGGTCAGGTCATGGCGGGCTGCACCGTCCTCGTCACGGCCGACCGCCGCAAGAGCGAGCTCGCGTCCGCGCTCCAGCGCCGCGGGGCAGCGGTCCGGCACGCGCCCGCGCTGAGCATGATCCCGCACGCCGACGACGAACAGCTCCTCACCGGGACGCGGGACCTGATCGAGCGCCCGCCGGACGTCGTCGTCGTCACGACGGGCATCGGGTTCCGGTCGTGGATCGAGGCCGCCGACGCGCACGGCCTCGCCGACCGTCTGCTCGAGGTGCTCGCCGACGCACGGATCGTCGCGCGTGGGCCCAAGGCGCGCGGAGCGATCCAGGCAGCCGGGCTCACGGCCGACTGGGTCGCGGAGTCCGAGACGTCCGCGGAGATCGCCGACGTGCTGCTCGGCGAGGGCGTCGCAGGCCTGCGCATCGCGGTCCAGCACCACGGCGCCGGCGCCGACGGCCTCGACGTCGTGTTCGCCGAGGCGGGCGCGGAGGTCGCGAGCCTCGTCGTCTACCGCTGGGGCCCGCCGCCGGACCCCGAGGCGCTGCGCGCATCGGTCGAGGCCGCCGCCGTCGGGGAGATCGACGCCGTCGTGTTCACGTCCGCGCCCGGCGCGGAGGCGTGGCTGAGCGCGGCCGAGGAGCACGGCGTCGGGCGCCTGGTCGTCTCGCGGTTCCGGGACGGGTCCATGGTCGCGGCCGCCGTCGGGCCGATCACCGCGAAGCCGCTCGAGCACCGCGGCATCACGCCTCTGCAGCCGGAGCGCGGTCGCCTCGGTGCGCTCGTGCGCACCCTCGTCGCGCACTACGAGCAGGCCGAGACCCTCGCGCTGACGACCGTCGCGGGCGTCCTGCAGATCCGTTCCCGCGTCGCCGTCCTCGACGGGGAGGTGCTGCCGCTGTCGCCGAGCAGCCTCGAGGTGCTGCGGCTCCTCGCCGCGCGGCGCGGGGAGGTCGTCACGCGCGACGACGTGCTCGACGTCCTGCCCGGCGACTCCCGCGACCCGCACGCCGCCGAGGTCGCCGTCGCTCGCCTGCGTGACGCGACGGGTCGCCGCGACCTCGTGAAGACCGTCGTCAAGCGCGGATACCGATTGGAGCTCGCATGAGCACGGAGATCCTGGCCTTCCCCTCCGGGGCGTCCGACGCGGAGACGGGCGCCGACGTGCCCGCGCGCGTACCGCCCGTGCTCGTCGGCTGCTCGCACGGCACGAACGACCTCACCGGCCGTGAGGTGATCCGCGCGCTGCTCGACGACGTCCGCGCCGCCCGCCCGGACCTCGACGTGCGCGAGGCGTTCGTCGACGTGCAGCAGCCCGAGGTCGCGGACGTCGTGACGTCGGTGGTCGCGCCCGACGCGGTCCCGGACGTCGTGACGGGCGGTGCGGGTGAGCCCGGTGGCCCCGAGGCCGAGCCGGTGGTTGGTCCGCGCGACGCGGTGGTGGTTCCGCTGCTGCTGTCCGGTGGCTTCCACGTGAGCGTCGACGTCGCGGAGTCGGTCGCGGACCGCCGCCCCGGGTCGGGGAACGCCGCCGCCGCGACGCCCCTCGGCCCGGACCCCCGTCTCGTCGACCTGCTCGCCGGCCGCCTCGCGGAGGCCGGCGTGCGTCCGGACGACGCCGTCGTGATCGCTGCCGCGGGATCGAGCCGCCCGGGCGCGGCGCGCGACGTCGAGGAGCTCGCCGCCGGCCTCCGCGAGCGGCACCCCGGTCCGGTGAGCGTCGGCTACGGCGCCATGGCGAAGCCGTCCGTCCCCGATGCCGTCGCCGCGGCGCGCACTGCCCTCGCCCCGGGCGCGCGTGTCGTCGTCGCGGCCTACCTCCTCGCGCCGGGCTTCTTCTACGACCGCGTCCTGGAAGCCGGCGCCGACGTCGTGACGGCGCCCCTCGCCCCGGACGCGCGCCTCACCGAGATCGTCCTCGACCGCTACGCGACCGCCGTCGCCACCCTCCCGACCCCCCGGAGCTAGAACCCCGGCCTGCCGAAATAGAACTCTGGTCCGCCGAGGTAGAACCCTGGTCCGCCGAAGTAGAACTCTGGTCGCGGGCCTGCGGCCGGTCCGCGGCAGGGGCGGCCTCGGTGCTCGGGCTGCCGCGCCGTCACCTCGCGCGTTCGGGCGTCAGTTCACGAGCGCGGCTGGACGCCCTTCGCATCCGACGCCACCCCCACCGCTCGGTGGTCGTCTCACCCGGAAAGCGTCAACCCGACCGGCGAGGACCTCTCTTCGCCGAAGTAGAACCCCGGTCTGCCGAAGTAGAACCCTGGTCGCGTGAGGCAGAACCGTGGTCCGGCGTGGTCCGGCGTGGCGAGGCACAGGTGACCCGCCCGTCGTGGGTCGAGACCAGGGTGAGACGGCGTCGGGAGGGGTGGGTGGTGGTGCCGCGTCGTGGACGGGCCTGGCGGGAGCCGCGAGGAACGAGCGGCGGATGGTAGACGCGGCACCACCACCCACCCCGACCACCCGAGCCAGCCACACGCCGTCGGGCATGACCACGGTTCTACCTCGGCGGACCAGCGTTCTACTTCGGCAGACCAGGGTTCTACCTCGGTGGGCCGGGGTTCTACCTCGCGAGGGTGGGGCGGGTTCGTGGGGCGAGGAGGGCGACGCCGGCGGCGAGGAGCACCGTGACGCCGAAGCACACGACGTACGACGCGAGCCCGAGGGTCGGGTGCAGGGCCCACAGGAGCGAGCCGGTGACGGCGAGCGCGGTGGCGGCGGCGACGGCGTCGGACACCTGGAGGGCCGACGAGTTCGCGCCCTGCTCCGCGACGGGCGACAGCTCGAGCGTGAGCACCGACAGGGTCGGGTGGGTCATGCCCATGCCCAGGCCCGCGAACGTCCACGCGACCATCCCGACGACGGGCGGCACGGCCGTCCAGGCCAGCAGCGCCGCACCGGCGATGCCGAGGGCGACGAACGTCCCGCCGAGCCGGACGTACCCGGCGTGCGCGAGCCCCCAGGTCGCGCGACCGCGCAGCCACGACCCCGTCGACCAGCCGACGGCACCGAACGTGAGGATCGCCCCGGCGAGCGACGGCGCGAGGCCGCGCTCGTGCGACAGCAGGAGCGGCAGCAGCACCTCGGCACCCGTGAACGCGGCGGCGACGAGCCCGCGGATGGCGATGACGCTCGGCAGGCCGCGCGCGGCGCGCGTCGTCCCCGGCGGGAGCAGACGCGGGACGGCGAGCGCGACCGCGGCGAGGGCCGCGACGAGCAGCACGGCCAGACCGACGCCGCGGAGCTGGCCCGCGTAGTTGAGCGCCCCGATCCCGACGGCGGCCACGACCGCCCAGGCGAGCGACGCCTGGCGCGCGGTCCGGTCGAGCGGCGGCTCGGCGCCGTCGTCCTCGCTGTCCGACTCGTCCGAGGACGAGTCGCGGGCGGCGCGCATGCCGGGCCGCATGAGGATCAGCGCCGGGACGGCGAGGACCGGCACCGCGAGGAAGACCCAGCGCCAGCCGACGTGCTCGACGACGAGCCCGGCGATCGCGGGCCCGACGATGGACGGGATCACCCAGGCCGCGGCGAACGCGGCGAAGACCTTCGGGCGGCGGTCGGTGGGGAAGACGCGTGCGACGAGCACGTAGAGCGCCACGATGTAGAGGCCGGTCCCGACGCCCTGGAGCACGCGCCCGGCGACGAGGACGAGCATGTCCTGCGCGAAGCCCGCGACGAGCAGGCCGGCGAGGAAGAGCCCGATGCCCGTCCACAGGGGCGTCGTCGGGCCGGCGCGGTCGCTCCAGCGGCCGGACGCCACCATGCCGACGACGCTCGACGCGAGCGACGCGGCGAACGCGAGCGTGTACAGGGTGAGCCCGTCGAGCTCGACGGCGACCGTCGGCATGGCGGTGGCGACGGCGAGCGCCTCGAACGCGCCGAGGAACACGAACGCGACCATGCCGAAGAGCACGGTGCGCTGCGTGCCGGGGGAGAGCGCGCCCGCAGCGGGGTCGTCGGGGGTGCCGTGCGCCGCGGCGTCGACGTCCGTGCGAGGGTCCGCCGTCATACGAGAACGACCTTTCCGGTGGTGGCGCGCGCTTCGAGCTCGCGGTGGGCGCGCGCTGCCTCCGCGAGGGGTACCTGGTGCGTGACGACGTGCCACGTCCCGTCCGCCGCGAGCGCGAGCGCGCGCTCCTGCAGGTCGAACAGGTCTCCCCAGGGTCGGGCCTGGGGTCCCACCGCCCACCGTACGTCGCGCGGTGCCGCTCCCGCCCCCGAATTCCTGGCGCCGTGGTCGACGTCACCCGCGCGGTTCGGCTCGCCCGAGGACCAGCCGAAGAGCACGAGGCGTCCGTCGGGCGCGAGGAGCGAGGCGGCCGCTGTCCCCGGCTCGCCGCCCACGCCGTCGAGCAGGACGGTCGCGCCTGCCGGGGCGTGCTGCCCGACGGCGGCGCGCGCCTCGTCGAGCCAGCCGTCGGTCCGGTAGTCGAGGGCCGACAGCCGGTCGGCGCTGGCCTCACCGGCGAGCGAGCGGACGAGCGCGACCTTCTCCGGGCCGCCCGCGAGCGCGACCACGCGCGCCCCGGCCGCGAGGGCGCTCTGCACGAGGAGCGTGCCGAGGCCGCCCGCCGCGGCGGTGACCACGACCGTGTCGGCGGAGGTGAGCTCGGCGAGGTCGAGGATCCCGACGGCGGTGCGGCCGGTCCCGATCATCGCGATCGCGTCGGGTGCGGTGACGTGGTCGGGTACGCGGTGCAGCGCCTCGACCGGGACGACCGCCAGCCGGGCGTACCCGCCGCCGTCGGGGGTGGCGCCGAGGTGGGCGGCGACGCGCCGACCGCGCCACGCGGCGTCGACGCCGGGCCCGACGGCGTCCACGACCCCGGCGACCTCGCGCCCCGGGATCGTGGGCAGCTCGGGGAGCGGGAGCGGGCCGCCCGCCGCCTCGCCGCGGCGCAGGGTCGTGTCGAGCAGGTGCACGCCGTGCGCGCGCACGGCCACGCGGACCTGTCCGGGGCCGGGGACGGGGTCGGGGACCTGGTCGAGGACGAGGTTCTCGGGCGGTCCGAACGCGTGCAGGCGGATGGCGTCCACGGGGGGCTCCTCGGTGATGGCTGGGCCGGGGTACGGCGACGGGCGGGCGGCCCGGGCCGGGCGCGCCCTGCTAGTGTCGAACCTCAACAAATGTTGAGGTCAAGTGCCCGTGACGCACCGGCGTCGCGGGCGGTCCGGCGAGGAGCCCGCGTGCCCGACGACGACCCGTCCCCGAGCGACGAGCTCACGGTCGGGCAGCTCGCCGCGCGCAGCGGCGTCGCGGTCTCGGCGCTGCACTTCTACGAGCGCGAGGGGCTCATCACGAGCCGCCGGACCCGCGGCAACCAGCGGCGCTTCGCGCGCGAGACGCTGCGCCGGGTCGCGTTCGTGCGCGCGTCGCAGCGCGTCGGCATCCCGCTCGCCCGCATCCGCGACGCGCTCGCGACGCTCCCGGGCGACCGCACCCCGACGGCCAAGGACTGGCACCGGCTCTCGGCCGGGTGGCACGCCGACCTCGACGCGCGCATCGAGCAGCTCACGCGACTGCGCGACCACCTCACGGACTGCATCGGCTGCGGGTGCCTGTCGCTGCGCAGGTGCGTCCTCGTCAACCCGCACGACGCGCTCGCCGACGAGGGCCCCGGCCCCCGCACGCTGCTCGTGGAGGGGATCGAGGACTGAGGCCGGCGCCCCCGGGCACCTCGCCCGGTCAGGACGGTGCGAGCAGCGTCCCGAAGCTCGTGCGGCGGCGCAGCACGAACCCGAGCCGCTCGTACACGCCGATCGCGCCCACGTTCCCGGCGGCCGCGTGGAGGAACGCGCGGTCGCCCCGCTCGTGCACGTGGAACGCGACGTCGCGGACGAGACGCGACGCGAGGCCGCGCCCGCGGTGCTCGGCGTCGGTCGCGACGGCGCTGATCTCCGTCCAGCCCACGGGGCGCAGGCGCTCGCCCGCCATCGCGACGAGCCGGCCGGCGTCGTCCCGGAACCCGACGTAGCGCCCGAGCAGGTGGGTGCGCGCCTCGAACGGCCCGGGGCGGCTGCGCTCGACGAGCGCGATCATGTCCGGCACGTCCGCCTCGCCGAGCACGACCGCGTCCGGGTCGGGCCGGGTGACCAGACGCTCGGTCTCGACGAGCTGGACCCCCTCGACGCGGGCCTCGAGCGCCCAGCCCTTCGGCGGGTCGACCCCCACGGGCGGCGCGGAGAAGCGCCCGCCCGGCCCGACGAGCCCCGCGATCGCGTCCCATACCGCGGGCTCGTCCCACGAGCGCACGCCCGTGATCGGCGAGACGTCCGCCGGGTAGCGCCGCGCGAGGTCGTCGCCCTCCGCGAGGTGCGCGTGGGCCCCGGTGAGGGCGCTCCACGACGGGTTGTCCAGGACGGCGTCGCCGACGCCGGTGACGTCCGGCTGCGTGCTCGTCGCGGTCATGCGGTTCCTCCTCGCCCGGTCGCCCGGGTGCCGTGCCGTCCGCAGGGCCGTCCGGCCGTGCGTGTCCTCCAGGGCGAACGCGCGCGGGTGCGCGGCGCTTCCCGGGTCAGCCCTGCCAGCGCTCCCGGTGCACGACCTCCGCCAGCGGACGTCGACGCGGCTGCGACCAGCGACCGCGCGTCGGGTACCCGAGCGGGACCAGACCCATCGTCAGCGCGTCGTCGGGCAGCCCGAGCAGGGCGGCGACGTCGCGCTCGCGGACGGTGTGGAAGGTCGTGAGCGTCGTGCCCAGCCCGTAGGCCCGCGCGGCGAGCGCGAGGTTCTGCACCGCGCCGTAGATCGATGCGCCGAGCCGAGGGTCGGTCGACCCGGCCGCGTCCCGGAGCACGGGGACGATCCACACCGGCGCCTCCTCGAGGTGCAGGGCCAGGTGCTCCACGGCGCGGAAGCCCGCCTCGCTCACGCCCGCGTCGTCGGTCGCGGCACCGAGGACGGCGTCGCGGCGGTCCCCGTACGCGGCCCGCCAGCCCTCCCGGTACCACTCGGCGACCTGCGCCTTGGTCGCCGGGTCCGTCACCACGACCCACGCCCACTGCTGGCGGTTGCCGCCGCTGGGCCCACGGACCGCGGCGTCGAGGACGGCGTCGAGCACGTCGTCCGGGACCGGGTCGGGCGAGAGGTAGCGGCGGGACGGGGTCGAGTGGAGTGCTCGAAGGATGGACAGATCCTCAGGAGTGGTCACGGTCGTCGACGGTAAGGGCGACCGCCCCGTGCGTTCGCGGGTCCTGCTCGTCGTCTCGCAGGCTGGGCACACCGCGTGCCTGCGCCGCCGCGCCGGTCACCAGTTCTTGGTGCCGCCCCCGCTGCCGTCGCCCGGGTCGGTGCCGCTGCCGGGCTCGTCGCCGTAGAGGTCGCGGTACTCCTGCTCGAGGCGCTCCTGCTCGTCGCGCGCCTCCGAGCCCTGCTCCCCGAGACGCTCCTGGCGCTGCTGCTCCTCGCGCTCTGCCTGGCTCTGCTGGTCCTCGCCTCCGGAGCCTTCACCGCCCTCGCCGCCCGACGCCTCGGACTGCTCGTCGCCCTCGGAGCCCTCACCCTCCTGGGTGTCGCCGCCGCCCTGGTTCTCGGGCTGGGAGTCCTCCGCCTGCTGCTGCTTGTCCTGCAGGCGCTGCTCGGCGGCCTCGTTCTGCTCCTCCTGCTCGGGCGTCTGCTCCGACTCGCCGCAGTCGGGCCAGCCCCGGATCTGCTCGGCCGTCGCGTACTCCTGCTCCGCGTACTCGTACCAGTCCTGGACGTCCTGACGCAGGGTGTCGGGGTCGACCTCGGTGCCGTCGCCGTACGGGTCGAGCACCGTCTCGTCGTAGGGGAGCCCGGCGTCGCGCGCGGCGATCGCCTCCTCGACGAGCGCGAGCTCGGCAGCCTTGCCGTCCGCGTAGGCCATGTCCTGGTCGCCCGTGAGCTCGTAGGCGAGCGAGAGGTTGGTCTGGATCATGCACCGTTCCTCGGGCGTCTCGTGCTCCGCGAGGTCGTAGGCGCGGTCGAGCGACGTGATCGCGTCGTACAGGGCCCACGACTCGTCGGACCGGGCGAGCGCCGTCCCGTGGTCGTAGTGCGCCTTCCACGGCTCGACGATGTTGAGGGTGCGCAGCATCCCGTAGTAGTCGGCCGCGGCCGTGGCCTGCCCGCCGTCGTAGCGGTCCTTGGCCGTCGCCGTGATCGGCGCGAGGGACACGAGCTTGAACCCCAGGACGAGGAGCGCGAGCACCACGGGTGCCGTCCCGACGAGCCACCACGTCCGACGGCGCAGGCGTGCGGCGCGCAGCGCGGCCGCCCCCGTGGGCCGCGGCTTCCGCGCACCCGGCGGCGGGGTCGGGGGAGGAGCCCAGCTCATCGGCGCACCTCCACCCGGTCGCCGGTCCGCGTGCCCGACGGCGGCCCGTCGCCGCCGCGCGACCCGAGCCCCTCGCGGGACGCGGACGGATGCACGAGCGAGCGGCTGGCCGACCGCGACCAGAACCATGCCTCGAGGCCGAGCAGCGCCACGAGCGCGAGCGCGAACGGCCAGACGACGGGACGGTAGGCGGTGACGTCGCGGCGACCGTCCGCGGCGACCTGCTGCGGGTCGACCCCGGCGACGAGCGAGGCGGTCTCCGTCGGTGCGGTGCGGTGCACGTACGGCACGCCGAGCTGGTCCGCGAGCGCGGTGAGCGTCTCCTCGTCGAGCACGGACAGCGCCTCGACCGGCTCGCCGTCGTCGCTCTGCTGCGACCAGTCGATGATGTACTCCGCGTCCTCGGGCGCCACGTCGGGGTCGTACTCCTTCATCCGGCCACCCTCCGTGGTGCCGTAGCCGAGCACGGCGCCGCCGTCGACCAGGGGCGCGAGCTCGGCGAAGGAGCGTGGCTCGCCCTCCGCCGTCTGCTCTCCGTCGGTGAGGAAGAAGACGAGGCGCACGTTGGCGGGGTGCTGCTGGGCCGAGCCTTCGAGCGCGGTGCGCAGCTCGTCGAGCGGGCGGTCCGTGAGCGACCCCTGCGAGTAGCGCGTGATCTCGCGGTGGAACGTCTCCGCCCACGACGTGATCGCGCGCGCGTCGGTGGTCAGCGGGAGCTGGCGCGACGCCTGCGAGTCGAACGAGATGATCGAGTACCGCGCCCCGGGGATGGCCTCGGTGAGGCTCGCGATGTCGTGCCGGACGCCGTCGAGGCGCTCCTGGCCCCCCTCCGGCCCGAAGTCCTCGGCCGCCATCGACCCCGTGCGGTCGACGACGAAGAACATGTCGACGTTCGCGACCGACGTGTCGCGGTCGGTCGACGGGATCGACGGGCCGAGGCCGATCACGGCGAGCAGGACGACCGCGCCCGAGCGTCGCACCCAGGCCGCGCGGGGTGCTCCGGGGCGGGCGACGCCGTCGGGTCCGGGCCGCCCGGCGACGACCGCCTGCCACACGGCAAGCCCGAGCAGGGGCAGGATCAGGAGCGCGAGCGCCCACACGGGCACGAGCGGTTGGAGCGTCAGGTTCATGGGCGCATCACTCCTTCACCCGCCACGCGACGACGAGCAGCAGCGCGACGCCCAGCACGGCGACGAGGAACCAGCCCGCGGGCCGGTCCGTGACGATCACCTCGGGCGACGCGTCGAGCTCGACCGCCTGCTGCGCGACGACGTCGTCCACCATCCCCTGCACGGCGCCCGGGTCGTCGGCGAGGAAGTACAGCCCGCCGCCGGACTCGACGACCTCGCGGTACTCGCTCTCCTCGGGCGTGCCCTCGTAGCGCTGGGACCCACCGAAGATGCCGTGCAGCGTGATGTCGCGCGACGCCACGAGGTCCGCCGCCTGGGGAAGGGTGTAGATGGGCTCGCCGGACACGTAGTTGTCGGTCGCGAGGATGATCGAGCGCGAACGCTCCGTCGCCTCCTCGTCGAACTGCAGGGCACAGCTCGCGAGCCCGTCGCCGATGAGGCTCGCGCCCGCGAGGTTGGCGGTCGTGCCCGCGGTGAACTGGGCGAACTCCAAGATCTCCGCGTCGTCCGAGCCGCCCGTGTAGTCGAACGTCGAGGGATCCTTGTCGAGCGCGTCGATCCCGGCCTGGAGCTCGTCCTGGACGAGCGTGTAGTCGTCGGTGAGCGGGAAGACCGTGCGCGAGGAGGAGTTGAAGATCGACAGCGCGATGCGCTCGCCCTCGAAGTTGTCCACGAGCTCCTGGAAGACCTTGAGCACCGCGCCGTCGTACTCGATCATCGATCCCGAGACGTCGAGGCAGAGCACGATGTCGCGGGTCCCGAGCCGGTCGACGACGACGTCGGTCTCCACGGGCCGCGCCGCCACCGCCCCGGCGCCGACGACCGCGACGAGCAGCCCGGCCGCCGTCAGCCCCTGGAGCACCCGGTACCGGCGCACCCAGGAGGTGAAGGCCGGCACGCGCGCGAGGTACTCGGTGTTCGCGACCCACAGGACGTCGCGGTCCGCGTCCCGCGCCCGACGGCGCCGCGCGAGCCACCAGGCGAGGCCCGCCACGGCGAGCATCGCGACGACGAGCGCCGCCCACAGCCACGGCCACAGGATCGACGCGCCCTGGGGCCCGGGCAGGACCGCGGCCCCCAGCGTCCCGCCCGTCGACGCCACCCCGGTCACCATCCGCGCACCACCGATCGGGCGCGGTCGATCGAGTCCTCGGCGTCCGTGGAGCGGGCTGCGGGGTCGTTGTCGTGGTCCGCGAACGACGGCCGGTAGTACCGCGTGATGAGCTGCGTGAGGCGACCGGCCTCGCTGAGCTGCTGGATCTCCGAGAGCGTCATCGACGACGCGTCCTGGCCGAGGCGGCCGGTCGCGAAGCCGCGCATCTCGGCGGACAGCGCCAGGTGCAGCGCGCGCTCGTCGAGCTCGCCGGCTCGGAAGCGCTCGGCGACGACGTCCAGGCGTTGCTCGTACTCGGCGCGCAGCGCGGCGTACGGGTCGTACGGGCCGGTGGGCAGCAGCGGGGCGGGCTGTTGTGCCGCGAGGGCCTTCTCCTCCGTGCGGGCGCGCGTCAGCCAGAGCACCAGGAACACGACGGCCGCCGCTGCGAGGAGCAGGGCGATCCCCAGTGCGGTCCACCACCCCGAGTAGCCCACGGGGTCGACGAGCTCATCGACGGGCACGCTTCTGCCTCCCCAGGAGCTCGACGAAACGCTGCACCACGTCGTCCGAACCCTCGACGAGCACGCCCTCCACCTGCAGCGTGCGCAGCCGTTCCGCGACCTCGGCGCGACGCGCCGAGGCGGCCTGCGCCGCGGGCTGCGCGAGCGCGACCCGGCCGCGCAGGAAGGGCGGGAGGCGCAGCGTCCCGTCGACGTCGGCGACCTCGTCCGTCGCGTGGGGCCCGACGCCGGCGGCCACGGGCGAGAGGTCCGCGACCTGCACGACCATGACCTCGTGGCGCACGCGCAGCGAGCGCAGGAGCTGCTCGTGCTCGGCGCCGGGGCGCGCCTCGTCGGTCACGACGACCACGAGCGAGCGGCGCCGGAAGGCCGTGAGCGCGCGGTCGAGCGGACGCGCGAGGTCGTTCGCGGGTGCGTCCGGTCGCCACAGGTCCTCGACCGTGCGCAGCAGCACCTCCAGGTCCTGCGTGCTCGCGCGGGGCGGGAGCTGCACGAGGCGTTCGGCGTCACCCGCGACCAGGGCCACGCGGTCGCCGCGGTCGCGCGCGAGGTAGGCGACGAGCGCGCAGCAGAAGCTCGCGACCTCCGCCTTGGTCTCGCCGCTCGGCGCGGTCGCGCCCATCGTGCGGCCGGAGTCGACGACGAGCACGAGGTTGAGGTTCGACTCGCGCACGAAGCGCCGGACGACGGGGATGCCCGCGCGGGCCGACGACTTCCAGTCGATGTCGCCGACGTCCTCGCCCGGCGCGTACAGGTGCAGGTCGTCGAAGTCCTGCCCGTGCCCCTTGAACACCGACCGGTGCCGTCCCTCGAGCAGGCCCGACGCCCGGCGCGCGACCGGGAGGTCGAGCCGGGCCCGGACCTGGGCGAGACGGGAGACGTCGGGCACGTGCTGCTCTCTGCTGGTGGTGGGTGGATCGGTGCCGGTCAGGGGCCGGTCAGGTGCCGGTCAGGGCGTCGGGACGGCGTCGAACACCGCGTCCACGAGCTGCTCCGGCGGGACGTTGTTCGCGAGCGCGTCGAACGTGCGCACGAGCCGGTGGCGCAGCACCGAGTACCGCACGGCCTTGATGTCGTCCGGGATGACGAACGCGCGCCCCGCGAGGATCGCGAGCGCCTGCCCGACGCGCATGAGGGCGATGCCGCCGCGCGGCGAGGCGCCGACGCGCACGTGCCGGTCGAACCCGGGGATCGGGCGCGGGCCGGAGAAGCGCGTCGTGTTGATGAGGTCGACGACGTACCGCTTGATCGAGTCGTCCACGTAGACGTCGTCGACGAGGCCGCGCAGGAAGCGCACGTCGTCGAGGGAGACCGGCTGCGCGGTGATGGGCTGCGTCATCTGCCCGGTCGCGACGCGCTGGAGGATCTCGAGCTCCTGCTGCGGCGTCGGGTAGGTGAGCACCTCCTTCATGAGGAAGCGGTCCATCTGGGCCTCGGGCAGGACGTACGTGCCCTCCTCCTCGATGGGGTTCTGCGTCGCGAGCACCATGAACGGGTCGGGCAGCGGGTAGTTCTCGCCGCCGATCGACGTCTGCTTCTCCTGCATCGCCTCGAGCATCGCCGACTGCGTCTTGGCCGAGGAGCGGTTGATCTCGTCGAGCAGCACGACGTTCGCGTGCACGGGGCCGAGCTGCGTCGCGAACTCGCCTGTCGCGTAGTTGTAGATCTGCGTGCCGACGATGTCGTTCGGCATGAGGTCCGGGGTGCACTGGATGCGGTGGAACGAGCCGTCGATCGCGGCCGCGAGCGTCTGCGCGGCGGTCGTCTTGGCGAGGCCCGGGACGGACTCGAGGAGGATATGACCGCCCGCGAGGAGCGAGCTCACGAGGGCCGTGCGCAGCGCGTCCTGGCCCACGACCCGCTGGTCGAAGACCTGCCCGACGCGCTTGAGCAGATGGCTCGCGCGGTCGAGGTCCTGCGTGGAGATGCTGCCGTGCCCTGCGGCCATGGATCGTCCTCCGGGTCGTGCGGGTCTGTTCGGCGTGCGCGGCCGGGAGGGCGGACGGTGCGTCGCGAGCCCCCGGCGAACCCGGCCCAGTATGCCAGCGCGCCCCGGTCGCGCCCGGCCCGTCCACAGCCTCGGGGGTGGGGAGCGGTCCCCATGCCGAGCCGCGCCGTCGTGCCCGGGTCGAGGCGGCCTGCCGGGAATGTCTGCCCGGCGCCGCGGGGTTGGCCTGGCATGAGCACCGACGCCCGCGCGCAGCGCGACCTCGACCAGACCACCGCCCGCGACGCGGACCCCGCGCTCCTCGACCTGATCGCCGCGCGCCACCAGGGCGTGCTCGCGACGGTCAAGCGCGACGGCCGACCGCAGCTGTCCAACGTCCTCTACGCGTGGGACGCCGAGGAGCTCGTGGCTCGGGTCTCCGTCACCGCGGACCGTGCGAAGACCCGCAACGCGGCGCGCGACCCGCGCGTCTCCCTCCAGGTGAGCGCCGACGACTTCTGGAGCTACGCCGTCGTCGAGGGCGACGCAGAGCTGAGCGCGGTCGCGGCCGACCCGCACGACGCCGCCGCCGACGAGCTCGTCGCGACCTTCCGCGCCGCGGCCGGCCAGGAGCATCCCGACTGGGAGGAGTTCCGGCGCTCGATGGTCGCCGAACGGCGGCAGGTGCTGCGCGTGCGCGCGACGAAGGTCTACGGGATGGCCCGGCTGCCCCGGCCCTGACCGCTGACGGGAAGCGTGCCCGCGGTCGATACCCTGGACCGGTGACCTCGACAGCCCTGCGCCCCGCGCCGTCGGACGCCCGACCCGCGAACCCGTGGTGGCTCGTCCTCGCCGGACCGGTCGCCGTCGTCGTCGCGGTCGCCGCGGTGCTGGCCGCGGGCGCGTTCTCGGACGCGTTCACCGTCCCGGCGGGCTTCCCCGACCCGGGCGCCCTCGCGCGCCTCGGCGCCCCCGTGGTCACCGTGCTCACCGAGCTGTCCGTCGCCCTGACGTTCGGCTCGCTCGTGCTCGCCGCGTGCGTCCTGCCCGCGGGCACGTCGGTGCGCAAGGCGCTCGGCGTCGCGGGCGCGGCGTCGGCGACGTGGGCGGTCCTCACGGTCGTGCAGGTCGTCCTGCGGTACTCCTCGATCTCGAGCACGCCGATCACCGGCCCGACGTTCGGGGACCAGCTCGGCCTCTTCGTCTCCCAGGTGAGCCTCGGGCGCAACTACCTGGCGATCGTCCTCGTCGCCGCGGCGACCTCGGCGTTCGCGCTCGCCGTGCGCACGCCGGCCGCGGCGATGTGGACGGCAGCGCTCGCGCTCGTCGCGATCGCGCTGCAGGCCAACACGGGGCACGCCGCCGGCGCCGTGAGCCACGAGCTCGCCGTCTCGTCGATGTTCCTCCACCTCGGCGGTGCCGCGCTGTGGGTGGGCGGGCTGGGGACGCTCGCCGTCGTGCGGGCGCGCGGGGGTCTGGGTCGTGGCGAGCTCGCGAGCTCCGTCGCGCGGTACTCCGCGATCGCGCTGTGGTGCTACGTCGCCGTCGGGGTGTCGGGGATCGCCAACGCGTCGATCCGCGTCGACAGCTTCGCGGCGTTGACCACCGACTACGGGATCCTCCTGCTCACCAAGATCGCCCTCCTGGTCGTCCTCGGCGCGGTCGGGTTCGCGCACCGCGAGCTCGTCGTGCGCCGTCTGGCCGGCCCGACGGCGGCCGGTCGCCCGGGAGGGGACCGTGCCTCGGTGAGCGGTCCCGGCAAGGCCGGGGCGTCGTCGTCCACGGGCAGCACGGGCGGCGCCGCCGAGGGCACGCGCTGGCTCTTCTGGCGCCTCGTCGCCGTCGAGCTCGCGATCATGGGCGCGGTGTCCGGGGTCGCGGTCGCGCTCGGGTCGACGGCGCCGCCGGTGCCGCAGGAGGAGCCGGTCGACACGTCTGCGGCGTACCAGGTCACCGGTCACGCGCTGCCGCCCGAGCCGACGCTCGCGCGGTGGTTCACCGAGTGGCGCTGGGACCTGCTGCCCGCGTTCGCGTGCGTCGCGGCGCTCGTCGTCTACCTCGGCTGGGTGCGACGCCTCGCCCGGCGCGGTGACCGCTGGCCTGTGGGCCGCACGATCTCGTGGTGCGTGGGGATCGTCGTCCTGTTCTGGGTGACGTCCGGCGGGCCCGCGATGTACGGGCACGTGCTGTTCAGCGCGCACATGGTCCAGCACATGATCCTCGCGATGGTCGTGCCGATCTTCCTCGTGCTCGCCGCGCCCGTGACGCTGCTGCTCCGCGCGGTCCCGGCGCGCAAGGACGGGTCGCGCGGGCCGCGCGAGTGGGTGCTCGCCGTCGTGACGTCGCGCGTGGGCCAGTTCTTCGCCAACCCGATCGTCGCCGCGGTGAACTTCGCCGGGTCGATGATCGTCTTCTACTACACGCCCGCGTTCGAGTACGCCCTGACGACCTACGCCGGGCACCTCGCGATGCTGGCGCACTTCACGCTCGCGGGGTACCTCTTCGCGAACGCGCTCGTCGGGATCGACCCCGGCCCGCACCGGCCCCCGTACCCGCAGCGGCTCATCCTGCTCTTCGCGACGATGGCGTTCCACGCGTTCTTCGGCGTCGCGCTGACGACGGGCGAGATCCTGTTCGTGCCCGAGTGGTTCGGGCTGCTGGGCCGCGAGTGGGGGCCGAGCGCGATCGTCGACCAGCAGCGCGGCGGCGGGGTCGCGTGGGGCATCGGCGAGCTGCCGACCCTGATACTCGCGATCGTCGTCGCGGTCATGTGGACGAAGTCCGACGAGCGCGAGGCCAAGCGCCGCGACCGCCAGGCCGACCGCGACGGCGACGCCGAGCTCCAGGAGTACAACGCGATGCTCGCGAAGATGTCAGAGCGCGACGACCGCTGACCCGCCTCCCGCCGAACACGGGGTTGCTGTCGTTATCGGCTGGATAACGCGAGCAACCCCGTGCTCGACGGGGCGGAGGCTCGTGCTCGGGTGAGGTGGCGACGCAGTGCCGTCGTCATGCGACCCGGTCGGCTCGTCCCCGGCTGCATCAGGTCCCGGCCGGTGAAGCGGAGGACCTCCACCCCGCCGTGCGTCACCAGCGCGTTCTGACGCGAGCGGTCCCTCAGGAGCGCGTCGGGCTAGCTGTGGACGTCCGCCCCGTCCATCTCGCCGATCAGCCACCGTCCACGCGGCAGCCGCCAACCGAGATCTCCGCGTGCGACGAACGTGCCGTCGTCGAACACCTCGACCTGGAGGTCGTCCGGTGCCAGTCCGGCGTCCCCGCACTCCAGGCGCGCGAACGTCTCCAGCGGCGACTCGGCCCGCGCGTCCGACTCGGCCCACCAGGCGTGCGTCCGCGCGACGCCGCGCCGTCCCCGAGCGAGGTCGTGGGCACGGGCCAGACCGTCGGCGTCGAGCAGACCGAGGTGCCCCGCGCTGTCCATCGTGGCCACGGCACGTCGTCGTCTCATCTCCGGGACCGCCTGCGCGAGTGCCCAGTCAGGGGTTGCGACGTACCGGCCGTCGACCTGGACCACGGTCATCCCGTCGTCGAACTGGCGTAGGTGGATCCCGTCCCGCGGCAGCGCGCCACGGGCACCGGGGAGCGTCGCCTGCGGGACGACGTCCGGGCCGACTCCCTGGACACCGAGCAGGACGAGTGCGCACGGGCCGACGGCGATCGCCTCGGGCCCGTAGGCGAGGAGGGCGAGCCAGGCGGCGCGTCGCCGGCGACGCTCGAACGCGTGGAGGGCCGGCGGCGCGGGAAGGACCTGCGCCGTCTCGAACACGCCTCGTGTCGGTCGGCCCCAGCGCCCTTGGTCGACGAGCCGCGACCGGCGGCTCGCGTTCACACCGTGCGCGTCGCACTGCGCGGCGGCCACGAGGCCGGCCTGGCGTTCGGCGACGTCGAGGAGCTCGGTCGGGACGGCGGTCAGGGTGCGCACCTGCGGATCCGACCAGAGTCGGGTCCAGCGGTGCACCTGGCGAGCGTCCGGGCTGTGGACGGGGAGCACGACGTCGGGCCTGTGGACGACCCCTGTACGGCACGCCACCGAGGCGATCAGCAGGCCGACGCCGCGGGTGCGTCCGCCGAACACGACGTTGCACCGCGTCGACCACGAGGTTGCTGTCGTTCTCCGGTCGATAACGACGGCAACCTCGTTCTCGGCGGGGGTGGGGTGGGGTGGCGGGCAGGGATCGCGTACGTGATAAGACGTACGGGTGAGTAACGACGCCGCAGCGACCGGCACCTCCGTCCCGTCCGACTCCCGCGTTGCCGCCGGCTCCGGCGACACCCCGTTCCACGACCTCGACCGCTACCTGGCGATACCGCGCGTCGGGGGACTCTCGCTCTCGCCCGACGGGACGCGCCTCGTCACGACCGTCCAGACCCTCGACGACAAGCGCACCGGGTACCGCACGGCGCTGTGGGAGGTCGACCCGGCGGGCGAGGCGCCCGCACGCCGGCTCACGCGCAGCGCGAAGGGCGAGTCCAGCGCGACCTTCACGGCCGCGGGCGACGTCCTCTTCACGTCCGCGCGCCCCGACCCGGACGCCTCGCCCGACGACGACGCGAAGGCGGCGCTGTGGCTGCTGCCCGCGACGGGCGGCGAGGCGCGCGTCGTCGCGACGGCGCCCGCGGGCGTGAGCGGCCCGCTCGCCGCGAGCGGCGCGCCGGTGGTGTCGGTCGCGGCGAAGGTGCTCCCGAGCGCGCGCGACCTCGCGCACGACGCCGAGCTCCGGACCGCGCGCAAGGACGCCAAGGTGGCGGCGATCCTCCACACGGCCTACCCGGTGCGGCAGTGGGACCACGACCGCGGCCCGGACGAGGACCACCGGTTCGTCGGCGACCTCACGACGCTCGTCGACGAGCCCGCACGCCCGCTCCCGAGCGCGGACGCCGCCGCGGCCGGAGCGCCCGAGGGCGGAGCGACGGCCGCGACGACCGACGGCGCGGAACGGGCCACCGCACCCGAGCCCGCCCACGACCCCCGGCTCCTGGACCTGCGCGACGTGAGCCGCGCCGTCGGGCACGGTCCCACCGCCCCCGGCCGGGCGCTGCACGAGCACTCCGCCGACCTGTCCGCCGACGGCACGACCCTCGTCACGACGTGGCAGGTCGCAGGACCGGGGCCGTCGGTGCGCAACACGCTCGTGGCGATCGACACCGCGACCGGCGCGCGCCGCACGCTCGTCGACGACACGGGCGCCGAGGCCCACCAGCCGCGCATCTCGCCCGACGGCGCGTGGGTCGCGTTCGTGCGGGAGACCGTCTCGACGCCGCACGAGGCGCCCGAGGAGAGCATCGCCGTCGTGCCGCTGCACGCCCCGGACGGCCCGGCGGGCGCGGCCGCCACCCACGACGACTCGCCGACCACGCGCGCGGAGAACCACGCGACGCCGCGCACGCTCGCGCCGCGCTGGGACCGTTGGCCCACGTCGCTGCGCTGGCTCCCGGACGGCTCGGGCCTCCTCGTCACGGCCGACGACGACGGCCGGGGCCCGGTCTTCCTCGTCGCCTTCGCGCCGTCCGGGCCCGGCCGCGGCACGGCGGAGAACGGCACGGCCGAGCGCGTGACGAGCGACGACGCGGTCTTCACGGACGTGCAGGTCGCGCCCGACGGCCGCACGGCGTACGCGCTGCGCACGAGCTACCTCGAGCCGTCGCACCCGGTGCGCATCGACCTCGGCGCATTCCTCGACGGGGGCGAGCCGGGCGAGCGCACGCCCGTGCCCGCGACGACGCTGCGCGGTCCCGTCGCGACCCCGGACCTGCCGGGCACCCTCGTCGACGTCGAGACCGCGGCGTCGGACGACGTCCGGGTCCGCGGCTGGCTCGCGCTGCCGCACGGCGCCTCCGCCGAGAACCCGGCGCCGCTGCTGCTGTGGATCCACGGCGGGCCGCTCGGGTCGTGGAACGCGTGGAGCTGGCGCTGGAACCCGTGGCTGATGGTCGCGCGCGGGTACGCGGTGCTCCTGCCGGACCCGGCGCTGTCGACCGGGTACGGGCAGGACTTCGTGCAGCGCGGCTGGGGCGCGTGGGGCCGGGCGCCGTACACGGACCTGCTCGCGATCACCGACCACGTCGAGACGCTGCCCGAGGTCGACGCGTCGCGCACGGCGGCGATGGGCGGGTCGTTCGGCGGGTACATGGCGAACTGGGTCGCCGGGCACACCGACCGCTTCCGCGCGATCGTCACGCATGCGAGCCTGTGGGCGCTCGACCAGTTCGGCCCGACGACCGACCACGCGTACTACTGGCAGCGCGAGATGACGCCGGAGATGGCGCTCGAGAACAGCCCGCACCGGTTCGTGGGCGACATCGTCACGCCGATGCTCGTGATCCACGGCGACAAGGACTACCGCGTGCCGATCGGCGAGGGTCTGCGGCTCTGGTACGAGCTGCTCGCGTCGTCCGGCCTGCCGGCCGGGCCCGACGGCGACACCGTGCACCGGTTCCTGTTCTACCCGGACGAGAACCACTGGATCCTGCAGCCGCAGCACGCGAAGGTCTGGTACGAGGTCGTGCTCGCGTTCCTCGCGGAGAACGTGCTGGGCGCCGCGCCGGGGGAGGGTGACGCCCAGGTGCCGACGACGCTCGGCTGAGCCCCGGGGTTCTCGGCGGGTCAGGGGCGGCGGAGCTGGGCGAGGCCGCGCCGCGCGTGGCTCTTCACCGTGCCGAGGGGCAGGCCCGTCTCGGCCGCGACCTGGACGTGGGTCCGGTCGTGCCCGTACACGAGGCGCACCACGCGGCGGCGCTCCGGTGCCAGACGGCGGAGCTCGTCCTCGAGGTCGACACGTGCGGCGACGTCGTCGGCCGGGTCGGGGACCGCCGTCGGGAGGCGGCGGCGCGAGGCGGCCTCGCGTCGTCGGGCCTCGCGCTCGCGTGCCGCGAGCACGTCCGCGGTGACGTGGCGGGTGATGCCGAGCAGCCAGACCGGCAGGTCGCCGCGACGGGGGTCGAACCGGTCGCGCGCCCGCCACGCGGCGAGGAACACGAGCTGGGTCGCGTCCTCGACGTCGAGCCGGTCACCCAGGCGCCGGGACACCACCGCGCGGACGAGCGGCGCCCAGCGGTCGTAGACGGCCCGGAGGTCGAAGGTGTCGGGCGCGCGCTCGCCCGCCTCCGCACCCGGGGCGTCCGAGCCCTGCGCGGTGCGGGGGACATGTCCCACGGCCTCGGCCATCGCGTCACCGGTCCCCGTCCTCCTCCAGTGTCCGACGCCGGGGCGCGGACCGCGAGGGCGCGGCGCCCGGGGCGTGTGCCGGGAGGGCGAGGAGGCCGCGGTGACGCGACCTGGTCGAGGGCGGTCAGGGACTCATCAGCGGTGGACCGGGCGGCGCTGGCGGACGTGCCGGTCGTGGACGGCCTTGCCGAGCTCGAAGATCGAGCCGACGATGATCCCGGCGATGATGAGCCCGCCGAAGATCAGGAACCACTCCGACATGCCGTTGCTGAGCCCTTGAACCCCGATGTTCCCGCCCGAGCCGGCGAGGATCGACGCGACCATGGCGACCTCCTCCCGAGGGACCGCGTGGTCCTCTCACCCAGGGATTCGGCCGCGGGCGCCCGGACGGATGCACCCACCGGGCCGTGCAGGGTCAGGCGACGGTCGAGGGCGTCGGCGCGATCGCTGCGTGCCAGCGCCGCACGAGGCGACGGTCGGCCGCCCCGCGCGCGGCGTCCCAGGCGCACCGCTGGGTCGACTCTCGGTGCTCGAGCAGGGCGGCCCGGTCGTTCTCGAGCGCCCACAGCAGGGCGGCTCGTACCTCGCAGCGGGCGGGGGCGGAGGGCAGTGTGTCGTGCATGGTCCGTCTCGTCGTCGGCGGGCTTCCGGCGGCCTGGTGACCGCTTCCACCCGACAAGACGGCACAAGTCGCCATCTGTGACGCGGGTTGTGTGACTTTCTTCCGGAGAGGGTGTGACGACGGCCCCGGACCGGTCAGGCGACGGCGGTGACGATCGCCTCCGCGAGCTCGCGCGGGCGGGAGAACATGGGCCAGTGCCCGGTCGGGACGTCGACGTACGTGAGGTCGGCGATGTCCCCCAGCTCGGTGTGCAGCGGCGGCCCGGGGTGCGCGAGCTCGGCGAGCACCGCGGAGGGGATCGACGAGCAGACCACCGTCGCGGGGATGCGCAGCCGGTCGGCGTTCGAGACGCGCACCCGACCGCGGGCGACCGCGGCCGGCGTCGGTGCGGCGCGCTCGCGGAACCGTGCGAGTGCCGCGTCGTCGAGCCCGTCGAGGCTGGAGCCCTCGGCACCGAGCTCCTCCCACGACGGGAGCGGGAGCTCCACGGCGTCGGCCGGGAGGTCGGGGGCGAGCGCAGCGCCGTCGACCAGAGGGCCCGTGTCGACGTAGACGAGGCGCTCGATCCGGGCGGGGTTCCGGTCGGCGGCCTGCTGCACCACCGGTCCGCCGCCGCTGTGACCGACGAGGACGACCTGCCCGTCGAGCCCGTCGACGAGCCGCACGACGGCGTCGACGTGGTCGTCGCGCGTGACGCCGGCGCGGTCCTCCGCCGTCGAGCCGGGCTCCAGCCCGGGGAGGGTCACCGCGTGGGGGACGAGGCCGGCGGCCTCGAGGTGGGGGACGACGTCGTCCCAGGCCCAGCCGCCCAGCCAGAAGCCGGGGACGAGGACGACGTGGGTGGGGCGCGAGGGCCGCTCGGTGCTCTGGTTCGTGGTCATGCCACCACCCTCCCAGGGTGTTGGTGACACCGGTCTGTCACCATTGTCGGGTGAACAGGACCGAGCGGCTCTACGCGGTCGCGGAGGAGCTGCGCCGCGCCGGTCGTACGGGCACGACGGGGCCGCGGCTCGCCGCCGCGCTCGAGGTGAGCGAGCGGACGATCAAGCGCGACGTCGCCGCGCTCCAGCAGGCCGGGCTGACGATCTGGGCGCAGGCGGGCCCGGGCGGCGGGTACGTCCTCGACCCGAGCGCGTCGCTCCCGCCGGTCAACTTCACGCCCGGGCAGGCGGTCGCCGTCGCGGTCGCCCTGGCGACGCTCCCGCCGGGCAGCCCGTTCGCCGTCGACGCGCTCGCGGCGCGGGGCAAGGTCTGGGACGCGCTCGGCGCCGGGGACCGCACGCGCGCCGAGGCGCTCGCCGCGCGGGTCTGGGTCCGCCACGACCCGCCCGAGGCGCCGCCCGACGGCGCGACCTCCGCACGAGACGACGGCGCCGGGGGACGCCCCGCGCGAGGGGGAGGCGACGCCGGGGCTGCCGGCGGGGACGTCGTCGGGCGGGCGCGCACCCACCTGGGGGTGCTGCGCGCCGTCGAGCAGTCCCTCACGGGCTCGCGCGTGCTCGCGATCCGGTACCGCGACGGGCGCGGCGAGCGGTCGGCGCGCCGGGTCGAGCCGGTCCTGCTCGCCCACACCGACGGCCGGTGGTACCTCGTGGCCTGGTGCCGTACGCGCGAGGCGATCCGCTGGTTCCGGCTCTCGCGCGTCGAGCGCGCCGACCTCACCGCCGAGACGTACGCGCCGCGGCCGGTCGAGGACGTCGGTGACCCGCCGCCCGGTGCCGCGGCCGTGTACGGGCCGGGCGCTGTGCCCGTGGTCTGAGGTCAGCCGCCCGACGCCGGTCGCGCGAGGTCGAGGACCGCCTGCGCGAACGCCGCGGGCGCCTCGGCCGGGAGGTCGTGGCCGGCGTGGGGGACCTGGCGGTGCTCGCGCGGCCCGCCGAAGTGTCGCGCCGAGGCCGTGCCGTCCGTCGCGGGGAAGTTGCCGTCCGCGAGCCCGTCGAGCGTGATCGTCGGGACGTCGATCCGCGGGAGGGCCGCCAGCCGGCGTTCGACGTCCTCGTACACCGGGTCGCCCGGCGCGAGCCCGAGCCGGTGGCGGTAGGAGTGGATCACGACGTCGACGTAGTCGGGGTTCTCGAACGCCGCGGCGGTCCGTGCGAGCTCGTCGTCCGTGAAGGCGCGCTCGGGCGAGTTCCGGCTCCAGATCACCCGGGCGATCTCGGCCCGGTTCTCCGTGAGTCCGCGCCGGCCTCGTTCCGTCGAGAAGTACCAGAAGTACCAGAACCCGGCCTCGAGGTCCGGCCGGATCGGTGCCTGCGACGCCGCGACGTCCTGCACGAGGTAGCCGTTGACGGACACGAGACCACGGACCCGGTCCGGCCAGAGCGCAGCGACGACGCACGCCGCGCGCCCTCCCCAGTCGTAGCCCGCGAGCACCGCGGGGCCGAGGTCGAGCGCGTCGAGGAGCGCCAGCAGGTCGGAGCCCAGCGCGCCCTGCTGCCCCGAGCGGACGGCGCCCGGGTCGCGGAACGTCGTCGGCCCGTGGCCGCGCAGGTACGGGACGACGACCCGCAGCCCCTCGGCGGCGAGCAGCGGGACCACGTCGACGTAGCTGTGCACGTCGTACGGGAACCCGTGGAGCAGGACCACGGGCGGGCCGTCCGGGTCGCCGGCCTCGACGTAGGCGACGGTCAGCGGGCCGGCGTCCACGGTCGAGACCGGGCCGAAGGGGGTGGTGGAGGTGCTCATGGCGGTCAGCCCGTCCACGTCAGGCGGCGACGGGCCGGGTCGCGGCGACGGCGTCGAGCACGGTCCGGGCGACGCGGTCGGGCTGGGACATCGCGATCGCATGGGACGCGCCCGCGATCTCGTGCGTGGCCCGCGCCCCGGCGCGCTCCGCCATCCAGCGGTGCGCGGCCGCGGGGATCGTGCGGTCCTCCGAGCCGAACACGAACCACGACGGCACGGCCTTCCACGCCGGCGTGCCCGCGAGCAGCGTCTGCTGGACCGCGACGTCGGTGATCGGGCGCTGCGTGCGGGCGGCGACGTACGCGGCGTCCTCGGGGACGTCGGCGGCGAACTGCGCGGGGAAGGCGTCCGGGCGGATCCAGAGGTCGTCGACGTCGTCGACGAGGGACGTGCTCATGAGCGTCTCGGCGAGGGTGCTGCCCGGGAACCTGCCCGCGAGGTCGGACGCGCTCTCGCCGGTGTCGGGCGCGAACGCCGCGACGTACACGAGGCCCACGACGTCCCCCAGGCCTTCGGCGGCCGCCTCGGTCACGACCATGCCGCCGTAGGAGTGGCTCACGAGGACGAGCGGGCGCCCCGAGTCGCCGACGGCGTCGCGCACGTACTGCGCGTCCGTCACGACGCTGCGCAGGGGGTTCGCGAGGGCGAGCGTGTCGACGCCCTGCGCGCCGAGCCGGGCGATCACGCCCGACCAGCTCGCGGACTCGGCGAAAGCGCCGTGCAGGAGCACGACGAGCGGCTTCTCGGGCATGGTTTCTCTCCTCCGTCGGGACCGGAGGACGCACCGCGACGTCGAGCGTCGTGCGTCCCTGCCCGTTCGACCGAGGAGAGGACCACGACGTGACACGCCGCGAGGCCGAGACCCCTGACGCGCGCTCGTCAGTCTCCGCGCAGGACGCAGAACTCGTTGCCCTCGACGTCCGCCAGCACGACGAACGTGTCGTGCTCGGACTGCCCGACGTCGACCCGGCGGGCGCCGAGCGTCTCGAGCCGGGCGACGTCGTCGTCCTGGTCCGACGACGAGAAGTCGAGATGGACGCGGTTCTTCACCGCCTTGCCCTCCGGGACCTGCTGGAAGACGAGGCTCGGCGGGCCGAGCGTCGTCTCGCCGTCGCGCGGGAAGAGGACGGCCTCGCCGTGCGGGCCGGTCTCGCGCCCGGTCCAGCCGAGGGCGGACTGCCAGAAGTCGGCGACGACCGCAGGGTCGGCGCAGTCGAACACGGGGCCGCTGAAGGTGAGAGTCATGGCGTCACTGTGACGTACGCCACTGACACGCACGTGCCGGGTCGTCGTGCCGTGACGACCCCGGCGTGGTGTCGTGCGGGCGTGGGTGGCTGCCGTCAGACTCTCTCCGCAGGACGCGGGCGGTGGACGGCCGCCCGTCGGGCGAGGGGACGGTGCACCGATGGACCAGCAGAAGGCGCGGGAGATCAAGTCGCAGCTCGCGGACTACGCGCGCGAGCTCGCGGAGCGGTCCGGTGCGGCGCTCGAGCCGCAGGACGTCCCGGACGCGGCCGAGGTCGTGCGTGCGCCCACCCTCGCGATCGGGCTCGCCCCGCGCGACGACGGCGGGTACGCCATCGCGGTCCGGTACCGGTTGGGCGTGCCGGCGGCGCGCAGCATCGCGCGCAAGGTCGCGTCCGAGGCCGGCGACACCGTCGACGTGCGGCGCACGGGACGGATCCGGCCGCTCGCCGCGTCGGGAGCCGACGACGCGAGGTCCGGTTCGCCCGACCGCCCGGGCGTCCGGCCGCCGGTCGTCACGGCCTACGCCACCGGCGAGACGGGGCGGGTCCGCCCCCTGCGCCCCGGGGTATCGATCGCGCACGTCGACGTGACCGCCGGGACGCTCGGCGCCTTCGTCCGCGTCGCGGAGCCGCCCGTCGACGGTGCCGACGAGGGATCGGTGTACGCGCTCTCGAACTGGCACGTGCTCGCGGGCTCGCCGTCCGCCCAGGTGGGCGACGTCGTCGTGCAGCCCGGCCCGGCCGACGGCGGTGGGGCGCCCGACGACCGCGTCGGCACCCTCGCGGCGCTCGTGCCGCTCGAAGCCGGGGTCACGCAGGTCGCGGACGCGGCCCTCGCCCTCCTCGACGACCCGACCGTCGACGCGGAGTACCCCGTCGGTCGCATCACGCAGACGGCGGTCGCCGTCGGCGGCGAGGCGGTCGGCAAGTCCGGCCGCACCACGGGCGTCACGGCCGGTCGCGTCACGGCGATCGAGCTCGACGACGTCGTCGTCGGGTACGGGGGAGGCCTCGGCGCGCTGCGGTTCGACGACCAGATCGAGGTCGAGTCCACCGGCGACGGCCCGTTCTCCCGCGGCGGCGACTCGGGCTCGCTCGTCTACCGCGAGGACGGCGTCGCGCTCGCGCTGCTGTTCGCGGGCTCCGAGACCGGTGGCTCGAACGGGAGCGGGCTCACGTACTGCAACCCCATCGGCACGGTGCTGGAACGGCTCGGCGCGACCCTCCTCGGCTGACGGGGCGGAGGTGTAGCACCTCCGCCCCTGACACGCGCGGCCGTCCGGGCGCACAATGGGTGCGGGAGGTGGTTCGCCGTGGCGACCCTCGAACGAGCACGCGAGGCCAAGGCCATGCTTCGTGACGACCTGGCCGGCCTCGACGGCGTGACCGGTGTCGGGATCACGCGCGCCGACCTGACCGGTGCGCCGGAGCGTGACGGACGGCCGCAGGACGTGGCGGACGACTGGCTGGTCCGCGTCAACGTGACCTCGGACGACGTCGAGGTCCCGGAGAACGTCGACGGTGTGGACGTCGAGGTCCGCGTCGTGGGAGCGGTGACCGCGTCACCCCGCTGACCGACGTCACACGTCCACGCGCGTAGCCCCCTGTCGCGCCGCGTGACAATGGAGCGCGTGACCACCGAACGACTGCCCCGCGTCCGCGCGTCCGAGCTCGTCGGGCGCGGCTGGCTGAACACCGGGGGCAAGAACGTCACCCTCGCCGACCTGCGCGGCAAGGTCGTCGTCCTCGACTTCTGGACCTTCTGCTGCCTCAACTGCCTGCACGTCCTCGACGAGCTGCGCGAGCTCGAGGAGGCTCATCGCGACGTACTCGTGATCGTCGGCGTGCACTCGCCGAAGTTCGAGCACGAGGCCGACCCGGCGGCGCTCGCGGCGGCCGTCGAGCGGTACGAGGTGCACCACCCCGTCCTCGACGACCCCGAACTGGTCACCTGGTCCGCGTACACCGCGCGCGCCTGGCCGACGCTGGTCGTGATCGACCCCGAGGGGTACGTCGTCGCGCAGATGGCAGGAGAGGGGCACGCGTCCGCCATCGCCGCGATCGTCGAGGAGCTCGTCGCCGAGCACGAGGCGAAGGGCACGCTCCACCGCGGCGACGGGCCGTACGTCCCGCCCGCGCCGTCGTCGGGCACGCTGCGCTTCCCTGCGAAGGCGATCGAGCTGCCGGGCGGCAACCTGCTCGTCGCCGACGCCGGGCACCACTCGCTCGCCGAGCTCCTGCCCGACGGCGAGACGCTCGTCCGGCGCATCGGCTCCGGCGAGCGCGGGCTCGTCGACGGCAGTGCCGTCGTCGCACGGTTCAGCGAGCCGAACGGGCTGTGCCTCGTCCCGGTGGAGCTGCGGCCGTGGCTGGGGTACGACGTGCTCGTCGCCGACACGGTGAACCACGCGCTGCGCGGCGTGCGCCTCGCTGACGGTGCCGTGACGACGGTCGCGGGGAACGGGCAGCAGTACATGGTGGGGGCGGTCGACAACGTGTTGGCCGAGTCAGGGTCGGCGTCCGTGGCCGGGTCGGCCGGGGGCGGTGGCGGCGGCGGGTCTACCATCCGGTCGCTCGTCCCTCGCGACCTCCCGCCAGACCCACCACGACCCGCCGCCACCACCGCCCCCGACCTTCGTGAGGAGCCTCGCCCTGGTCGGTCCGACGCGTTCGCGTCCGTGCTCTCCTACTCGTTCGGCAACGACGCGCCCGTCCCGGCGACGGAGGTGTCGGCTGCGCGTCGCCAGAAGCTGTCGTCGCCGTGGGGCGTCGTGTGGTCACCGCAGCTTGCGGCGTTCGTCGTGGCGATGGCCGGCAACCACACGCTGTGGGCGTTCGACGGCGAGCAGGGGTCGATCGCGCTGCTCGCGGGGACGATGAACGAAGGGCTCGAGGACGGGCCGGGGGAGTCGGCGTGGTTCGCGCAGCCGTCCGGGCTGGCCGTCGCGGACGACGGTGCCGTCTGGCTCGCGGACTCCGAGACGTCGGCGCTCAGGCGCGTGACGCCGGTGAGCGGCGTGGGGGTCGAGGTGCGGACCGCCGTCGGGCAGGGGTTGTTCGACTTCGGGCACCGGGACGGGTCGGCCGAGCAGGCGCTGATGCAGCACCCGCTCGGGGTCGCGACGCTGCCCGACGGGAGCGTCGTCGTCGCGGACACGTACGACGGCGCGCTGCGGCGCTTCGTCCCGGCGGCGGGGGCGGACGACGAAGCTGCCGGAGCGGCTGGGGACGTCGGGGACGACGTGGCCGGTGTCGGCGGCGCGACGCGGGTCGCGGGTGAGATGGCGACCCTGGCGACCGGGCTCGCGGAGCCGAGCGACGTCGTCGTGCAGGTGGTCGAGGGACCGGACGGCCAGGCGCAGGTGCACCTGCTCGTCGTAGAGTCCGCGGCGCACCGGCTCACGCGCGTCGCGCTGCCCGCGACGCTCGCGGGCGAGGTGCTCGACGGCGGCGCGCACCGCACGCAGCGGCCCGTCACCGACCTGGTGGCCGGCCCGCTGCGGCTCGAGGTCCCGTTCGTCCCGGCGCCGGGGCAGAAGCTCGACGACCGGTTCGGACCGTCGACGGAGCTGCGCGTGAGCGCGACGCCGCCCGAGCTGCTGCTGTCCGGGGACGGGACCGGCGTCGACCTCGGGCGCGACCTCCTGATCAACCCCGAGGTGCGCGAGGGCGTGCTGCACGTGACTGCGCGCGCGGCGTCGTGCGACGTCGTCCCGCTCGGCCCCGACGGCGAGCCCGACCCGGACATGTTCCCCGCGTGCCACCTGGCGCAGCAGGACTGGGGCGTGCCGGTGCGCGTCGTCGACCGCGGCGAGCCGGGCGACGTCCCTGAGCTCACGCTCCCGCTGCGCGGCTGACGGCCGTTTGCCGCCAGCGTGCCAACCCGGGGTTACGGGTCACCGGCCGGCGCCGAACCCGGGGCTACAGGGCAGACACGGCCTCGGGTGACGCACAACCCCGGGTTCGGCACCTGGCGGACGGCCGACGGCGGGGCTCAGCCCCAGGTGAGCAGCTCCTGGCCGCGTGACGCCCAGGTGCCGGTCTCGGCGAGGGGCGTGACGGCGTCGGGCGCGGCCTCGAGCGCGACGACGGGGCACACGGCCGACCGGCCGCCCGCGCGCACGGCCTTCGGGTCCCACGACACGAGCACGGTGCCGCGCTCGACGTGGTCGCCCTGCGCGACGTGCGTCGTGAAGCCGTCGCCGCCGAGCTGGACGGTGTTGATGCCGAGATGGACGAGGACGGCGCGGCCGTCGTCATGCTGCACGACGAACGCGTGCGGGTGCAGCTTGACGACCGTGCCCGTGATGGGCGCGACGGCCTCCCCGCCCTGCGCGTCGTCGGGCTCGACCGCGAGGCCGGGGCCGACGAGACCGGCGGAGAACACGGGGTCGTCGACCTCGCTGACGTCGACGACCGTGCCCGTCACCGGCACGAGCACCGTGAGCGGCGCGGCCATCAGCGCAGGTCCTCGATGTCGGAGGCGATGTTGTCGGCGTCCGGGCCGACGATGACCTGGATCGCGGCGCCGGACCGCACGACGGCGATCGCCCCGGCCGCGGTCAGGGCGGCGTCGTCGACGAGCGCGGGGTCCTCGACCTCGACGCGCAGGCGCGTGATGCACGCCTCCAGGTCGACGACGTTGTCGTCGCCGCCGAGGCCTCGGAGGATCTGCTCTGCCTTGCTCACGGGATGCTCCTCGTGGTCGGGGTCCGGCGGTGGCCGGTCAGGTGTCCCGGCCGGCGGCCGTGCCGGTCGGGTGCGCTGGCGCGCGGGTGCGGGCCGCCGTCGTGCGGCGTGACGGCCCGGTGGTCACATCAGGTCGGCGAGGTCGGACGCGATCGTGTCGACCTGCGGGCCGACGACGACCTGGACGACCCGGCCGTTGACCATGACCCCGAACGCGCCGGCGCGGCGCAGGAGCGCAGCGTCGACGAGGGCGGGGTCCTTCACGAGAGACCGCAGCCGCGTGGTGCACGGGTCGATCTCGTCGATGTTCTCCACCCCGCCGAGCCCGGCGAGGATCGTCGCGGCGCGCTCGGCGTCGGACTGTGTCATCGGTCGTTCCCTCCGTCTGCCCGCGCCGGCACTGGCACGGGGTCGAGCTGGGGCGCGCCGTCGTCCGACGACGCGGGTCGGGTGCGAGGCACGAGCGTGGGCCGTGCCTCGCGCAGCGGCACGAAGACGCTGTAGCGGTCCCCGCGGTAGCTCGAGCGCGAGTACATGAGCGGGGCGTCGCCGGCGAAGGTGCGGCGGACGGTGCGCATCACGGCGCGCGAGGCGCGCAGCTCGAGGAGCTTCTGCTCCTGGACCGTGGCGTCGGACGCGGTGATGGTGTCCTCGCCCCACGTGGGGGCGAGCCCGCGCTCCCGGAGGGCGCCGTACAGGCTCTCGGGCACGCCGTCGTCGAGCAGGTCGGGCGCGAGGTCCACGGGGATCCACGCCTCCTCGACGCTCATGGGCGACCTGTCGGCGGTCCGGAGCCGCACGACGTGGTGCATGGGGTCGCCGGTCTCGCGGCCGAGCGCCTCGGCGACGGAGGCCGGTGCCTGGGCGACGCCGGCCTCGAGGACGTCGGCCCCGGGCTCCATGCCGCGCCGTCGTGCCTCCTCGCCGAACGTCGTCAGGCGCATCTCGAAGTCCGCGCGCGGCGGGGCGACGAACGTCCCGCGGCCCTGGGCGCGCTCGAGCACGCCCTCGGTCACGAGCGCGTCGATCGCCTGGCGCACGGTCATGCGCGAGACGCCGAACTTCTCCGTGAGGCTGCGCTCGGACGGGACGGCGTCACCGACGCCGAGCTCGCTCGCCACGAGGTCGGCGAGGTAGGCGCGCACCGTGAGGTACTTGTGCTCGCTCGCCTGCGATCGTGACCTGCTCATCGTCGTGCCGCGTCCCATCCCTGTCGTCGGTCCTCGTCCGTGCCCTGACCCTGGTCCCGGTCCTGCCGGACCGTCCTGCCCCGGTGACTCGATCTCCACGTCTGCATTGTCGCCGTCCGACGGTCGTCCGACCTGCGACGACGCCGGTCGTGGACCAGGCCGTGTGTCCCGGGTCACCTCCGGGGGTTGACACATCATGAGGTCTAGACCACTCTTCCTGCAAGTGGTCCAGACAACCTGGACCGGGGATCCGGCAGGACGAGCCCAGGACCTACCCCAGTGGTCCTCGTGATGCCCGGAGACCGGCAACGACGCCCGTACGACGTCGCGCCACCGCCGCCGCTCGACGCACCCGGCCTGCGCGCCAGGCCCACCCAGAGGAGAACGACACATGACCACCGTCGCCGAACCGACGAGGACGAAGAAGGGGGTGCCCGGCTTCGCGCAGCTCCAGCGCGTCGGGCGCTCGCTCATGCTGCCCATCGCGTCGCTGCCTGCCGCCGCCCTGCTCCTGCGCCTCGGCCAGGCGGACTTCCTCGGGGCGGACGGCCTCGCCGGTACCTGGCCGTGGATGCAGTACGTCGCCGACGTCTTCGCGTCCGCCGGCAACGCGCTGTTCGCGAACCTCCCTCTGCTCTTCGCGGTCGGCGTCGCGGTCGGCTACGCGAAGAAGGCCGACGGCTCGACGGCCCTCGCCGCCGTCATCGGCTACCTCGTCTTCAAGGGTGTCAGCGACGCGCTCTCGCCCGCGGTGCTGGGCACCGCCCCGGAGGGCGAGGAGCAGGAGCTCATCAACTACGGCGTGCTCGGCGGCATCGTCATCGGCCTCACGGCCGCGCTGCTGTTCCAGAAGTACTACCGCATCAAGCTCCCGCAGTACCTCGCGTTCTTCGGCGGCCGTCGCTTCGTGCCGATCGTCACCGCCGGTGCAGCCGTGCTCATCGCGGTCGCCGGCGCGCTCATCTACCCCGCCTTCGACACGGGCTTCACGGCCGTCGGCGACTGGGTCACCGGATCGACGGTCCTCGGCGCGTTCGTCTACGGCACGGTCAACCGCCTGCTCCTGCCCGTCGGCCTGCACCACCTGCTCAACTCGCTCCCGTGGTTCCAGTTCGGCGAGTACACGGACGCCAACGGCGAGGTCTGGAACGGCGACATCGCGCGCTTCCTCCACGGCGACCCGACCGCCGGGACGTTCATGACCGGCTTCTTCCCGATCTTCATGTTCGCGCTGCCCGCGGCGGCGCTCGCGATCGTCCACACGTCGAAGGCGAAGAACCGCAAGGTCGTCGCCGGAATCATGGGATCGGCCGCGCTCGTCGCGTTCGTCACGGGCGTCACCGAGCCGCTCGAGTTCGCGTTCGTCTACGTCGCGTACCCGCTCTACGCGATCCACGCCGTCCTCACGGGCACGTCGCTCGCGCTCGTCAACGCGCTCGGCATCCGCGACGGCTTCGGCTTCTCCGCCGGGGCGATCGACTACCTCCTGAACTTCCGCATCGCCGAGATGCCGCTGCTCCTCATCCTCATCGGCCTCGGGTACGCGGTGATCTACTACTTCCTCTTCCGGTTCGTCATCACGCGCTGGAACCTCAAGACCCCCGGCCGCGAGGACGACGAGCCGGGCGCCGAGAGCACGTCGGACGAGGCGCAGGAGGTCGCGACCACGACGGCGCCCGCGCCCGACCAAGGTGACGCGGACGTCCGGAGGGACCGTGCCGCGAGCAGCGGCGCGTCGGCGAGCGCTGCATCCGGCGTGTCCGGCGGCGGTGGCGGGGGCACGGCGTGACCGTCGCCGACACGCAGCGTCCCTCGTCGGGGGCACCCTTCCCGGGGCTGACCGGAGTACCGGTCAGCCCCGGGATGGGGGCGGGGCCGGTCGTGCGGATGCCCGACCGGGTCCGCGAGCCCGACGCGACCCCGCTCGCGGCCGACAGCTCCGACGCCGACCTCGACCTCGCCGTGACGCAGGTCCTCGCGGCGGTCACGACCGTCCAGGAGGACCTGACGGCCCGGGCCGCGCGAGCCGAGGGCACCGCGGCCGAGGTGCTCGGCGTGACCGCCGCGATGGCGGCGGACCCGGCACTGGCGCGCGACGCCGTCGGGCGCGTGCGCGAGCGCCGAGCGACGCCGGCGCGCGCCGTGTGGGACGCGGCCGGCGTGGTCGTGGACCAGCTCGAGGCGCTCGGCGGCCTGATGGCCGAGCGGGCGCGCGACGTGCGCGACGTCCGCGACCGGATCGTCGCGACGCTGCTCGGCCTGCCGGCGCCCGGCGTGCCCGACCCCGGGCACCCGTTCGTCCTCGTCGCCGACGACCTCGCGCCCGCCGACACCGCCCAGCTCGACCCCGAGCGCGTGCTCGCGGTCGTCACGCGCGGGGGCGGGCCGACGTCGCACACCGCGATCCTCGCGCGTGCGCTCGGGATCCCGGCGGTCGTGGCGGTCGAGGACGCGCTGACGCTGCGTGCCGGGGAGACGGTGCTCGTCGACGGTGGGCTCGGCACGGTCGAGCGGGACCCGGCGCCGGAGGTCGTGGCCGCCGTCGTGGCCCGTGGCGCGCGCGGCGAGCGCCGCACCTTCGACGGGACGGGGCGGACGGCGGACGGTCGCCGCGTCGAGCTCCTCGCCAACGTGGCGAACGGGTCCGACGCGCGGGCCGCGGCGGATGCGGGCGCGGAGGGCGTCGGGCTGTTCCGGACCGAGGTGTGCTTCCTCGGACGGGCCGTCGAGCCGACGGTCGACGAGCAGGTCGCGGCCTACCGCGAGGTGCTCGCGGCGTTCCCCGGCCGCAAGGTCGTCGTCCGCACGCTCGACGCGGGCGCCGACAAGCCGCTCCCGTTCGTCACGCCCGACGCCGAGCCCAACCCGGCGCTCGGCGTGCGCGGGCTGCGGACCGCGCGTCGGCACCCCGAGGTGCTGGACCGGCAGCTCACCGCGATCGCGCGGGCCGCCGACGCCGAGTCTGCCGACGTGTGGGTCATGGCGCCCATGATCGCGACGCCGGACGAGGCGGAGGCGTTCGTCGCGCTGTGCGCCGACCACGGGCTCGCCCGGGCCGGCGTGATGATCGAGGTGCCCGCGGCGGCGCTCGGGGCGCGGTGGGTGCTCGCGAAGGCGTCGTTCGCGAGCATCGGCACGAACGACCTCACGCAGTACACGATGGCCGCCGACCGCGAGGTGTCCGACCTCGCGCGGCTCTCGACGGCGTGGCAGCCGACGGTCCTCGCGCTCGTCGGCGCGACGGGTTCGGGCGCCGCCCTCAACGGCCGACCGCTCGGCGTCTGCGGCGAGGCCGCGGCGGACCCGGTGCTCGCGCCGGTGCTCGTGGGGCTCGGGGTGACGTCGTTGTCCATGACGCCGCGCGCCCTCGCGGACGTCGCGGCGGTGCTGGCCGCGACGACGTCGGACCAGTGCGAGGAGCTCGCTTTCCTCGCGCTGCAGCAACCGACGCCCGACGCCGCCCGCGCGGCCGTCCGCGCCCACCTCCCGGTCCTCGACGAGCTCGGGCTGTAGCGGGTCGACGCACCGAGTGCGGCGCCCAGCCGAGGTGCCGAACCCCGGGTTACGGGTCACTTCTTGCCGAAGGTGACCTCTAGCCCGGGGTTCGGCGAGGACGGGTGACCCGCAACCCCGGGTTCGGGTCGCGGGCGGCGGTGGTCAGGCGACCTCGGCCTGCTCCAGGAAGGCAGCGAGCGCGTCGATCGAGGTGCTCGCGTCGTCGCCGTCGGCGTCGGTCGAGAGCACGACCTCGTCCCCGGCGGACACCCCGAGCGTCATGACGCCGAGGATGCTCGCCGCCTCGACGGGGTCACCGCCGGGCTTGGCGATGCGCACGGGCGCGGGCTGCGAGGCCGCGGCCTTGACGAACAGGGCGGCGGGGCGGGCGTGGAGCCCTTCGGTGATCGCGACGACGACGGCACGGTCCATGGTGGTTCCTCCGGCAGACAGGTGGTCTGGACCAGTGCATCCTAGGGGATCGCCCGAGGAAAGGGGAGGGGCCGAGGTGGTTCACGCGCCGCGCGCCGTGCGGTCCCGCTCCCGGTGGTCGAGCGCCGACCGCGCCGCCGCCAGCCGTGCGATCGGCACGCGGTACGGCGAGCACGACACGTAGTCGAGCCCGATCTCGTCGAACAGCGCGACCGACGCTGGGTCGCCGCCGTGCTCGCCGCACACGCCCGTCGCGATGCCGGGCCGCGTCCGACGGCCGCGCTCGGCCCCTGTACGCACGAGCTCCCCCACCCCGTCGGCGTCGACGGTCGCGAACGGGTTCGCGCCGACGACCCCGGCGTCGAGGTACGCCGTGAGGAACGACCCCTCCGCGTCGTCGCGCGAGATGCCGAGCGTCGTCTGCGTGAGGTCGTTGGTGCCGAACGAGAAGAACTCGGCGTGCTCGGCGAGACGGTCCGCGACGAGCGCCGCGCGCGGCAGCTCGATCATCGTCCCGACGGCGTACGCCAGGGGGTCGGCTGCTGCGGCCCGCTCCTCCGCCATCGTCGCGTCGACCACCTCGCGCATCCGCCGCAGCTCCTCCGCGAACCCGACGAGCGGCACCATGATCTCGACGTGCGGGTCGTAGCCCGCGGCCCGGACGGCGAGCGCCGCGCGCGCGATCGCCCGCACCTGCATCGCGGCGATCTCGGGGTGCAGCAGCGCGAGCCGGACGCCGCGCGTGCCGAGCATCGGGTTCGCCTCGCTCAGCCTCCGCACCTGCGCGAGGAGGCGACGCGCACGGGCGAGCCGCGCCGTCGTCTCGCCGCCGCCCGCCGCGGCCGCGAAGCCCTCGGCGACGGCGTCCGTCCCGTGCCCCGCGGCGGAGGGGTCCCCGACCTCGTCCTCGAGCCGCTGCACGAGGAGCGACTGCTCCACGAGGTCGGGCAGGAACTCGTGCAGCGGCGGGTCGAGGAGCCGGATCGTCACAGGCAGCCCGGACATCGCCGTGAAGATCTCCTCGAAGTCCCCCTGCTGCATGGGCAGCAGGCGGTCGAGCGCGGCGGCGCGGTCGGCGTCGGTCTCGGCGAGGATCATCTCGCGCACCACGGGCAGGCGGTCGGGCGCCATGAACATGTGCTCGGTGCGGCACAGGCCGATGCCCTCGGCGCCGAGCTCGCGCGCCTTCGCGGCGTCCTCGCCCGTGTCCGCGTTCGCGCGCACGCCGAGGCGCCGCACGTCGTCGGCCCAGCCGAGCACGGTGCGGAAGTCGTCGGTGACCTGCGGCGGGACGAGCGGGAGCGCGCCCGCGTAGACCTCGCCGGTCGTGCCGTCGAGCGTGACGGTGTCGTCCTCGGTCAGCACGTGGTCCCCGACCTGGACGCGACGCGCGTCCGCGTCGATCCGCAGCTCGCCCGCCCCGACGACGCACGGCTTGCCCATCCCGCGCGCCACGACGGCCGCGTGCGAGGTCATGCCGCCGTGCGCGGTGAGCACGCCCTGCGCGGCGATGACGCCCGCGATGTCGTCGGGCGTCGTCTCCCACCGCACGAGCACGACGGCGTCGCCCGCCTTTGCGCGCTCGACCGCGGTCTCGGCGTCGAGCACCAGGTGCCCGACGGCGGCGCCCGGCGACGCGTTGAGCCCGCGCGTGAGCGGCGACGCGCCGTGGCCGGGGTCGAGCGCCGGGTGCAGGAGCTGGTCGAGCTGCGCGGGGTCGAGCCGGCGCAGCGCGGCCTCGCGGTCGATGACGCCCTCGTCGACGAGCTCGCGCGCCACGCGCAGGGCCGCTTGCGCGGTCCGCTTGCCCGTGCGCGTCTGCAGGAGGTAGAGCATGCCCTCGTCGACGGTGAACTCGATGTCCTGCATGTCGCCGTAGTGCTGCTCGAGGCGGTCCATCGTCGCGCGCAGCTCGCGGAACGCGTCGGGCAGGACGCTCTCCATCTCGGCGAGCGGGCGGGGTGTCCGGGTGCCGGCGACGACGTCCTCGCCCTGCGCGTCCACGAGGAACTCGCCGTAGAGCTCCTTCGCGCCCGTGGCGGGGTTGCGCGTGAAGCACACGCCCGTCGCGGACGTGGGTCCCTTGTTGCCGAACACCATCCGCATGACGTTCACCGCCGTGCCGAGGTCGTCGGGGATCCCGTTCGCCTTCCGGTAGACCGCGGCGCGCGGGTTGCCCCACGAGGCGAACACGGCGTCGACGGAGCGCCGGAGCTGCTCGCGCGGGTCGGTCGGCAGGTCCTCGCCGGTGTGCTGCCGCGCGACCGCGCGGAACGTCGTGACGAGCCCGCGGAGGTCGTCCGCGTCGAGGTCGGTGTCCTGCCTGACGCCGCGGCGTGCCTTGAGCGCGTCGAGCTCGTCGGCGAACGCGTGGGCGGGCACGCCCTCGACGACCTCGCCGTACATCTGGACGAACCGCCGGTACGAGTCCCACGCGAAGCGCGCGTTGCCCGACTCGGCGGCGAGACCCTCGACCGACTCGTCCGAGATCCCCAGGTTGAGGATCGTGTCCATCATCCCGGGCATCGAGACCACCGCGCCGGACCGGACCGACACGAGCAGCGGCCGCTCGCGCGCCCCGAGGCGCCGGCCCGTGCGCTGCTCGAGCGTCTCCAGGTGCACGAGCACCTCCCCCCACAGCCCGTCCGGCCACGACCCGCCGCGCTCCGTGGCAGCGACGCACGCCGCTGTCGTCACGGTGAACCCGTCCGGGACGGGCACGCCGATGCGGCGCATCTCCGCGACGCCGGCCCCCTTGCCGCCGAGCAGGGAGCGCATGTCGGCACGGCCCTCGGCGAGGTCGTAGACGTATCGGCCGGTGCCGGTGCCGGTGCCGGTGCCGGTGTCGGGGGTCGGGGCGGGCTGGCTGGTCATGGCTCCTCCGTGGTCCGGGCGGGCGCGAGCGTGCGACGGCGTGCGGTGACGAGCTCGACGACGCGCCCGGCCGCCTCCTCGAGCGCGAGCGCCGTGGTGTCGAGGACGGGGCAGCCGAGCCTGCGCTGCACCTGCGCGACCTCGTCGAGCTCGGCGTGGATGTGCGCGAGGTCGGCGTACCCGCCGAGGCCCCGTGCGCCGTCGGGCGTGCCCGAGGCGGCGGCGCCCATCGCGTGCACCCGGCGCCGCCGGATCTCCAGCAGGCGCTCGGGGTCGATCGTCAGGCCGACGATCTTCCACCGCTCCGCCTCGAACAGCTCGCGCGGCGGCGCGACCCCGGGCACGAGCGGGACGTTCGCCGTGCGGTAACCGAGGTAGCCGAGGTACATCGACAGCGGGGTCTTGCCGGTGCGCGACGCCCCGACGAGCACCACCTGAGCCTCGTCGAGGCCGTCGGCGAGATGGCCGTCGTCGTTCGCGACCGCGAACTCCATGGCGTGGATGCGGTCGAAGTAGTCCGCGGCGAGGCCGACCGGCTGCACGACGCGCGCCGGCTGCGCGCCGGTCCGCGCGGTGAACGCGTCGATCGCCGGCGCGAGCAGGTCCGCGCACGGCACGTCGAGCGCCGCGCACGCGTCGAGGACGCGCGCTCGCAGAGCCTCGTCGACGACCGTGCAGAACACCACGGCCCGGGCGGCGTCCGTGCGGACCTGCGCGACGACGTCGTCCACGCCCTGCGGGGTGTGCAACCGGGGATGCCGCACGACGCGGACCTCGTGACCCGGGAACTGCGCCTGCGTGGCGCGCGCGACGCGGGTCCCGGTGTCTCCCGTGGAGTCCGCGACCACATGGATCTCGATGACGCGCGCCGTCGCCGCCATGACCTCAGGCTAGGCAGGCCGTGCGCCGGGCACCACCAGCACCGGCGCGGCGGGCCCGCTCCGTGTACCGTCTGTCGCCGACAGGACACGTCACGACGATCGACCAGGGGGGTCGGGATGTCCTCGGACGGCAGGGGGCCGCGCGCGTGTGCGGGCACAGCGATATCGATCAGCATCGACGACGGCGAGGGAGCTCGCCGCGTCGTGGGGGCCTCGGTCGACGCTCCCATGGGCAGGACCCTGCACTTCCACGGCTGCACCGGCGGTTGCTGTCCGCCACCGGACCTCCGCGTCGAGGGCGTCGCGGGATCGGTCGTGGCGGACCGTGACGGGTGGCGACTGTCGAACCGGAGCTCGGTCGTGCCTCTGCGCGTCTGGAACCTCGAGGACTCCCGGGACCGGCTGCGGCTGCTGCCCGGGTGCTCCACCGTCCCGCCGTTCGATCTTGCCGGCGTCGCGGGGGCGAGCGGTCATGTCGTCACGGTCTTCGGCCCGGAGCAAGGCACCCTCGCCGACACCTGGTGCGTCGGTCAGGTCCGCGAGTCCTGGGGCCTCGACCCGGGGAGCCGGCGCCACGCGGTCATGGCCGCGCTCGTCGCGGACAGGATGCGCGGCAACAGCACCGTCCCGCTACCCACGGCCCGGGAGATCGGCGACCGGCTGGGCATCTCGCACCGGACCGTCCAGGAGCACCTCGTGCAGCTCGCCGAGCAGCTGGGCGTACCCGAACCGGGGCACCGGCGCGCAGGCTGGATCCAGGAGGCGCTCGTCGACTTCGCCCTCCTGCACCCGTACGTCCCCGTCTCAGGATCCCGGGCCCCCTGGTAGCAGCGGTGGTCGGGCCGCGGAGCCCGTGCCGTACGGGTTGGGCGGACGGCGTGTCGCGGGCACGCTGGACGACGTTGCGGCGCCGCGACACTGTCCAGCACTGTCGAGCAAGGGGAGACATGATGTTCGGAAAGTTCCGGAAGCCCGCGGTCGCGGTCGCGCTGGCCGCGGCCGTCGTCGCCGGAGGTGCGACGGCCGCCTACGCCACCGTCGAGTACGTGGGCGGCGGCACGTGGAGCTACGGCACGGGCGGTGGCGAGGTCTGGTCCGACTACTACCACGCCTCCCGGTGCCACGGGTCGTCCGTGCAGGGGACCTACTACGAGAAGGACTACGCCAGCGCCGGCTACTGGTCGCGCGCCGACGCACCCGACCGCTGGTACGCCGTCGACAAGTCCTGGTACGACACCACGTGCTGACCTGAGCAGGTGGGGCGTGGCCCTCCGTGGCCACGCTCCACCTCCCGTGCCCCCGATCGCCCTCCCGGAACGAGCCCATGCTGCCCCGAGTCGTCCGTCTCGCCTACGTGCTCGGCGTGCTCCTGCCGACCGTCCTCGCGTTGCAGGTGTTCGTCGTCTTCGACGGGGCCGACGGGGCCGGTGCGGAGTACCAGGTCGTGGTGCAGGAGATCGCCACCGACGGGCGGGTGTCGGCCGCGGACCTCGCACCGGTGCTCGAGGAGACGGCTCGCTCGACCGGTGCCGACATCGGGATGATCTCGCTCGACCTCGCCGACCCCGCGCACCGCAAGCACCTCTTCGCGGTCGTCGGGCGCGAGGACGGCGAGGTGGCACGACGGATCGCCGAGGGGTACCGCCACTTCTCGCCGCAGGTCGAGGCCGACTACCGGCCGTTCGCCGACGTGGGCGACGTCGACCCGCGTGGCTACTACCTCGTGTGGGGCGACCGCGCGGACGCGGTGGCGTTCCTGACGGCGATGGGGCACGCGGGGCTCACCGGCGAGGTCGCTCCGTACCCGGGGCGTGCCGGCGACCTCGCGACCGACCCGGACGTCTTCCTGGACCCGGTCATCGGGACCGCCGCCGCCGTGTCCGTCCTGGCGCTCGTCGTCATGGTCGGCGGTGGTGTGGTGATGAGCGCGCAGTCCTACGGGGTGCAGAGACTCCAGGGACGGTCGCTCGGCGGCGCGGTCCGGCGGGACCTGGTCGAGGTGGGCCGGCTGCTCGCGTGGACCCTGTGCACGCTGGTCGTGGTCGGGGGAGCGGCGCTGTGGTTCTACAACCGCTGGGCACGTGCCGGTGAGCTCCTCGGCGTCGTCCTGGTCGTCGTCGCAGTCTTCCTCGGCGTGGTCGTCGTGACGCACGTCGCCGCGGCCGGTCTGGCGTTCCGGGTGCCGATCCTGGCAGCGGTGAAGGGCCAGTTCTCGGCCGGGTGGGCGCTCGCGGGCATCCTCGGTGTGCGGGTCGTCGGCGTCCTCCTCGCCGCGAGCGTCGCCTTCGCGACGGTGCAGGCGGCGCTCCAGGTGGCCGACCGGTCGGCGGCGGAGGAACGGTGGGCGTCGGACCCCGACGCGGTCTACGTCCAGATCTCCGGTCAGATGGGCGGCGACGACCTGGAGGTGGAGGCCCGCTACGCGGCGATGGCGCACGCGGCCGTGGACAGCGGCGACGCGGTACTGGTCGACGACATGACGCAGGACGCGACCGCGGTCGACCCGGCGACGGGAGTGCCGCAGCGGGGAGTGTCCGCGCCGTGCCCGGTGCTGCTGGTGAGCGACTCGTACCTCGAACGCCAGCAGGTGCTGGACGGCACCGGAGCGCCCGTCCCCGAGGTGGCCGGCGACGCCGTGACGATCCTCGCGCCGCCCGCGTGCCGGGAGTTCGCGCGTGCGGACCTGCCGAGCGCCGTCCCGGGCGGCGCGGACGCCGCGGGTCCCCCCGAGCTCGTCCACCAGGAGATCGCCGCCGGCCAGGACCAGTTCACCTACGGCACCGTGCGCAAGGTGCGGGACGCGGCGATGCTGCACGACGCCGTGCTGGTCGTCGTCCCACCGGCGGTGGACGTGCTGCCCGAGCCGTTCTACGGCGCGCTCCTCACGCAGGGGAACGTCGTCTTCCAGGACGCGACGACGGCCGAGCGGTACGTCGCGGAGTTCGGTGTCGACGCGATCGTCAACGGCATCTGGTCCGCCCGGCAGTACGCCGCGGCGCAGTACGCCGAGGTGGTGTCGAACCTGCGGATCTCGCTGCTCAGCCTGGTCGTGTCCCTCCTCGTCCTGGTCGTGACGGCGGTGAGCGTGAGCGCCGTCCACGTCCGCCGGTCCGCGCAGCTCGTCTACGTGCGGCACATCTCCGGCTGGCCGGCCTGGTTCTCGCACCGTCTGGTGCTCCTCGTCGAGCTGGTCCTGGCGGCGGTGGTGATCGGGGCGGGAGCGGCGGCGGCGGCGGCGCCGCAGGCCGTCAGGTTCCAGGCCGCCGTCTTCGAGGGACAGACGGCGCAGTGGCGCGTCGGGATCGCCGTCGCCGTCGCCGTCCTCGCCGTCGGCTCCGTGCTCCTCGCTCTGCGGTGGGCGACCGCCCGCCTCATCGCCACCCGATCCGCCGACTCCTGACGCCGACCCGAGAAGTCCTACGAGAAGAGGAATCCGCCATGTCGTCCGTCGTCGTCGAGGGCGTCGCCAAGTCGTTCGGCAGCCGTGTGCTGTTCGAGGACCGGTCCTTCGTGGTCGAGCCCGGTCGGATGACCGCGCTCACCGGACCGTCGGGGTCGGGGAAGTCGACCCTGCTCAACTGTGTGGGCCTGCTCGAGAAGCTCTCGGCGGGGTCGATCACCGTGGACGGCCGGGACATCACCCGGCTCCGGTCCGGCGCGGCCCGACGCTTCCGCCGGGACACGCTCGGCTACCTCTTCCAGAACTACGCCCTCGTGGAGAACGCCTCCGTGCGTGCCAACCTCGAGATCGCCCGCGCGCCGGGCCGCAAGGGCGACGCGGGTCTCGGGATCGACGACGCGCTGAAGCGGGTCGGCCTCGACGGCATGGAGCGGTCACCCGTCTTCCAGCTCTCCGGCGGCGAGCAGCAGCGGGTCGCTCTGGCCCGTCTGCTCGTCAAGGCGCCGACGGTGGTCCTCGCGGACGAACCGACCGGCGCGCTCGACCAGGACAACGCGGACATGGTGCTGGAGTCGCTGCGCGACCTCGCCGCCGACGGCGCTGCGGTCCTGATCGCGACCCACTCCCGCCATGTCGTCGAGGCCTGCTCGGACGAGATCCGCATCGGCTGAGGGCAGAGAACCAGGTCGACGGGTGCGGGGTGCGGCTCGCTGGGTGTGCGGCACAGCGGACGGGTCTAGGGTGACCGGCATGTCCGACGCGACGACGACGCGCGCGGCCTCCACGGAGCCGCCGCGCATCCAGGTGACGCTCTCCACGGCGAGCGTCTACCCCCGCAAGGCGCCCTACGCGTTCGAGGCGGCGGCCGACCTCGGGTACGACGGCGTCGAGGTCATGGTGTGGTCCGACGAGATCACGCAGGACGCCGAGGCGCTCCGCAAGCTGTCCGCCGACCACGGGATGCCGATCCGCAGCGTCCACGCGCCGACGCTCCTCGTGAGCCAGCGCGTGTGGGGCCGGGCGCCGGGGCCCAAGCTCCGGCGCACCGTGGAGCTCGCGCAGGAGGTCGGGGCGAGCACCGTCGTCGTGCACCCGCCGTTCCGCTGGCAGTACCGGTACGCGCGAGAGTTCGAGGACCTCGTCGGCGAGCTCGACGAGACCGAGGGCGTGACGATCGCCGTCGAGAACATGTACCCGTGGCGTGGGCGCAAGCGCGAGATGCAGGCCTACCTGCCCGGCTGGGACCCGTCCGAGCACGGCTACGAGCACGTGACGCTCGACCTGTCGCACGCCGCCGTCGCGCAGCAGGACGCGCTCGCGCTGCTCGACGTGTTCGACGGTCGGCTCGCGCACGTGCACCTCGCCGACGGGTCGTCCTCGATCACCGACGAGCACCTCGTGCCCGGACGCGGCGACCAGCCGTGCGACAAGGTGCTCGCGGAGCTCGTGCGGCGCGGCTGGGAGGGCGACGTCGTCGTCGAGATCTCGACGCGCCGGGCGCGGACCGCGGCCGAGCGGCGCGAGGACCTCGCCGCGTCGCTGTTCTTCGCGCGCACCTACCTCACGCCCGGGCCGCACCCCGACTACGAGCCCCCGCCGGGGCACCACCACCGGCACGCCGACGCGTGGGGCGAGGCCGGAGCGGGCGACGTGGACGACGCCGCACCCTGAGGTCGACCCGGAACGGCCCTGACCGCCCCGCTCCTGCCCGGGCGGGCGCGCGGCGTCGGCTGACGTAGGCTCGGCGACCGTGGCTCGAGTCAACGGTCTCCTCGCGGACACGACGCCGCTGCGCACCTCCCCGGCGTTCCGCCGCCTGTGGTGGGGGCTGGGGATCTCCAACCTCGGCTCGCAGCTCACGGTCGTCGCCGTCGGGCTCCAGGTCTACGCGCTCACCGGCTCGTCGCTCGCCGTCGGGGTGCTCGGCATCTGCGCGCTCGTGCCGCTCGTCGTCCTCGGGCTGTACGGCGGCGCGCTCGTCGACGCGTACGACCGGCGCAAGGTCGCGCTCGCCGCCTCGACCGCGCTGTGGGTGATCACCGCGCTCATCGCGCTCCAGGCGTGGCTCCACCTCGACTCGGTGGGGGTGCTCTACGGGCTCGTCGCGCTGCAGTCCGCGGCGTTCGCGATCAACAACCCGGCCCGCTCGGCGATCATCCCGCGGCTCGTCGAGCCCCGGCTCCTGCCTGCCGCGAACGCGCTGCAGACCCTCGCGTGGAACGTCGCGCTCACCGTCGGCCCGCTCGGCGGCGCGTTCCTCGTCGCGGTGTGGGGCTACCAGGTCGCGTACACGATCGACGCGGTGCTGTTCGCCGCAGCGCTGTGGGCGGTGTGGCGCCTGCCCGACATCCCGCCCTTGTCGGCACCACGAGACACCGAAGCGGTACCCGGTGCTGACACGTCGGTCGGCGCGGCCGCTCCCGCCGGACGGCGGTGGAGGGTCGTGGGCTGGCGGTCCGTCGTCGACGGGCTGCGCTACCTCACGACGCAGCCGAACGTGCGCACGACGTTCCTCGTCGACCTCGCCGCGATGGTCCTCGCGTCGCCGCGCGTGCTCCTACCCGCGGCGGGCGTCGTGTTCTTGGGCGGCGGCGAGGCGACGACGGGTGTCCTCACGGCGGCGTTCGCCATCGGCGCCGTTCTCGCCGGCCTGTTCTCCGGCGGGCTCTCGCGCGTGCGGTGGCAGGGCCGCGTCATCGTGTGGGCGATCACGGCCTACGGGGTCTCGATCGTGCTGTTCGGTCTCGTGCTCGTCGGCGTCGGCGCGACCAGCCCGACGACCGTGCTCGTGGGCGGCGTCGTCGCGGCGAGCGTCGCGCTGGCGCTCGCGGGCGCGTCCGACGCCGTGAGCAGCGTCTTCCGCCAGACGATCCTGCAGACCGCGACGCCGGACGACATGCGCGGGCGGCTGCAGGGCGTGTTCATCGTCGTCGTGGCGGGTGGTCCGCGGCTCGGCGAGCTCGTGCTCGGCGCGCAGGCGACGTGGGTGGGCGAGGCGTGGGCCGCGGTCGCCGGGGGCGTCGCGTGCGTCGTCGTGCTCTGGCTGGTGGTGCGGGGGCAGCGCAAGTTCTGGCGCTACGACGCCCTGCACCCCGAGCCCTGACGCGCGGCTGAGCTCAGGCGACGGCGTCCGCGCCGAGCCGGGCGATGCGGCCGCGCCCCCAGTCGCCGAGCGACTCGAGCGCCGCGTTGAGCGTGCTGCCGTGCTCGGTGAGCGAGTACTCGACGCGCGGCGGCACCTCGGGGAACACCTCGCGCACGAGGAGCCCGTCGGCCTCCATCTCGCGCAGCTGCTGCGCCAGGACCTTGTCGCTCACGCCCGGCAGGCCGCGCTTGAGCTCGGCGTACCGGCGCACGCCGTGGTCCTCGAGCTCCCAGAGGATCAGCGACTTCCACTTGCCGCTCACGACGTCCATCGCGGCGTCGAGGCCGCACACGTAGGGGCCGCGGCGCGGGGTGGCGCCGGGCACGAGCGCGCCCTGCCGGGTCCCGTCGAGGGGAGGGGCCGTCGTCGTCATCGTTCGCTCCTTCGTCGCTGACCTGCACGCTCACCTGGAGGTGAGAACCCCACCTCGAAGTGCGTTCTTCCCGCGCGACCGTACGACGGCGAAGGTGGACGACGAGGGCACGCCGCGCCGCCGGCGACGCCCGAGCACCACGACCCGAACCGGAGGAACGATGCCCGACCAGCCAGAAGTACCCGTCACCGTGCTCGGTCTCGGCGCGATGGGCAGCGCCCTCGCCGCCGCCACCGTCGCGGCAGGCCACCCCACCGTCGTCTGGAACCGCACACCGGGCCGCGCCGGTGCACTCGTCGCCGCCGGCGCTCGCGAGGCGACGTCGGTGCGCGACGCCGTCCTCGCGTCGCCGCTGGTCGTGGCCGTCCTGCTCGACCGCGCGTCGGTGCACGAGACGCTCGACCCCGTCCTGGACGCGCTCGCCGGCCGGACGCTCGTCAACCTCGTCACGACCACGCCCGAGGAGTCGCGCGAGCTCGGCGCCTGGGCGACGTCCCACGGCATCGACTACCTCGACGGCGGGATCATGGCCGTCCCGGCGATGGTCGGCGGACCCGGCTCCGAGGTCCTGTACAGCGGGTCGCGCGCCGCGTTCGACGCCGCGCGGCCCGTGCTCGACACGTGGGGCGGGAGCACGTGGTTCGGCGAGGACCCCGGCCTCGCGCCGCTCTACGACCTCGCGCTCCTCGCGGGCATGTACGCGATGTTCGCGGGCTTCTTCCACGGCGCCGCGATGGTCGGGACGGCCGGCGTGAGCGCGACGGACTTCGCGCGGCGCGCGGCGCCCTGGCTCGCCGCGATGACGTCCGGGCTCGCGGAGTACGCGGACGTCGTCGACCGCCGCGACTACGGCGGTCCCGGGCAGCAGAGCCTCGAGTTCTCGGACCCGTCGGACATCATCGCGGCGAGCGAGGAGGCCGGGCTCGCGACCGACGTCGTCTCGGCCGTGCAGGCGCTGATCCGCCGCCAGGTCGACGCCGGGCACGGCGCCGACGGGTTCGCGCGCGTCGTCGAGAGCATCCGGAACCCCATCCGCACCGTCACCGCAGGAGGAACCCGATGAGCACGCCCACCCCCGTCACCCTGATCGGCCTCGGCCCGATGGGCCAGGCCATGACCCGCGCGCTGCTCGCCGCGGGCCACCCCGTCACGCTGTGGAACCGCACGTCGTCCCGAGCCGACGCGCTCGTCGCCGGGGGCGCGGTCCTCGCCGGGTCACCGGCCGAGGCCGTGGCGGCGAGCGACGTCGTCCTGCTGAGCCTCACCGACTACGCGGCGATGTACGACGTCCTGGGCCCGGTGTCGGACGCGCTGCGCGGACGGACGATCGTCAACCTCAGCTCCGACACCCCGGAGGCGACGCGCGTCGCCGCCCGGTGGGCCGCCGACCACGGTGCGACGCTCGTGACCGGTGGCGTCATGGCGCCGCCGCCGATGCTCGGGACCGCCGAGGCCTACGTCTACTACTCCGGACCGGAGTCGGCGTTCCGCGCTCAGGAGAGCACGCTCGCGCTGCTCGGTGCACCCCGCTACCTCGGTGCGGACCCCGGGCTCGCGCAGCTCATGTACCAGGCGCAGCTCGACGTGTTCCTCACCGCGCTGTCCGGCGTCGCGCACGCGGCGGCGCTGGCCGAGGCTGCGGGCGTGCCGCCGACGCAGTTCGTCCCCGAGGCGCTGCAGACGCTCGTCACCACGCCGGCGATGCTCGGTGGCGACGGCGCGGGCGTCGAGTTCGAGACCGGCGTCCACCCGGGACACCTCAGCACCGCGACGATGATGGGCGCGACCGCCGCGCACGTCGTCGGGGCCAGCGAAGAGCTGGGGGTCGACGCCGCGCTCCCGCGCGCGGTCCTGTCGCACTACGAGCGCGCGCTCGCGGCGGGGCACGGGCGGGACAACTGGACGGCGATCTTCGAGGTCATCAGGGCGCCGCGAGCGGCCGTCTCCGAGACAGCCCCGGTCGAGTGACGCACTTCCGTCCGAGTGATGCACTCCGGAGTGCATCACTCGGACGGAAGCGCATCGCTCGCCGTCGGTGCCGCGCCCTAGGCTCGGGGCGTGCCACCGAAGAAGCCGACGACCGAGCCCCCGGCGATCGACCCCGTCGTTCTCGACGACCTGCAGCGCGGCGACGCCTACGACCTGGAGCCCGAGGCCGATCTCGAGGGGTTCGAGCTCCTCGACCTCCGGCTCGCCACCCTCGACCTGCACGGTGCGACCGTGTTCTCGTCGCGGTTCGACGAGGTCCGTGCCGACGAGGCGGACCTCGGGGCCGTCACCCTCACCGAGGTGCGGCTCGAACGGCTCGACGTCCCGGTGCTCCGGGGGACCCGCGGCCGGTGGCGCGACGTCGAGGTGCACGGCGCCCGCATCGGGTCCGCCGAGCTCTACGAGTCGACGTGGAGCGGGGTCCGGTTCGTCGGCTGCAAGCTCGGCTTCGTCAACCTCCGCGGGGCGACGCTCCGCGACGTGGCGTTCGTCGACTGCACGATCGACGAGCTCGACCTGGTCTCCGCGGAGGCGCTGCGCGTCGCGTTCGAGGACACCCGTGTCCGTCGCCTCGACGTGCAGTCGTCGCGGCTGCAGCACGTCGACCTGCGCGGTGCGGACCTGCACGAGCTGAGCGGCATCGAGTCGCTGCGCGGCACGACGATCGACTCGTCGCAGCTCGGTCGGGTCGCCGGGATGCTCGCCGAGAGCCTCGGCATCACGGTGACCGACTGATGGGCACCGGGACGGAGGTCCTCGTCTCCGGGCCGGCGTCGTGGAACCTGCTCGTGCAGCTCGACGAGCTGCCCGCGCCGACGCCGCACACCGTGTTCGCGCGCTCGCACCGCGACACCGTGGGCGGGACGTCGGCCGGCAAGGCGCTCAACCTGGCCCGGCTCGGCCGGTCCGTCACGCTGCGGACGGTCCTGGGGTCCGACGACGACGGCGCGCGCGTGCGGTCCGTGCTCGAGGCAGCGGGCGTGCGCGTGCTGGCCGAGCGGTCTACGGACGGCCGCACGGAGAGCCACCTCAACCTCATGGACGACGACGGCGGACGCGTCTCGGTCTACCTCCGCGCCCCGGGCGAGGTCCCGGCGTCGGGGCCGTCGTGGGACGCGACGGTGACCGCGCTCGACGAGGCCGCCGCCGTCGTCGTCGACCTCGCGGTGCCCTCGCTCCCGGTGCTCGACCTCGCGGTCGCGCGCGGGCGGGACGTCTGGGTCGACCTCCACGACTACGACGGGGAGTCGGACTTCCACCGGCCGTGGGTCGAGGCGGGGACGCACGTGTTCCTCAGCGGCGACCGTCTGGACGACTGGCGTGGCTTCATGACGGCGCGGGTCGACGCAGGCGCGCGGCTCGTCGTGTGCACGCACGGTTCGCGCGGCGCCGTCGCGCTCACGCCCGAGGGCGGGTTCGTCGAGGTCGCTGCCCAGCGCGTGCCGCACGTCGTCGACACCAACGGTGCCGGCGACGGCTTCTTCGCCGGGTTCCTCGACGCCCACCTGCGCGGTGCGGGCGTCGAGGAGGCGATGCGGGCCGGCACGCGGCACGCGGCGCTCGTCGTGCAGAGCCCGGACCTCGTGCCGGCCTGACCGTCTTCCGTCGCGTCGCGCGCGGTCAGCGCGCGGCGACGACCGGCTGTGCGACCGGGACGTCGTCGTCCGCCTCGCGGAGGGCGGCGACGGTCGCGGCGCCGCGGTCGCGGAAGTGGCCGACGAGCGACAGCACCAGTCCGAGGACGGCCCACCCGGTGAGCACGAGCCACGGGAAGGCGGTGTCGGCGGCCGGGAAGTAGGACAGGTCGCGCAGGAGCGTCGCGGACGCGCCCGGCGGGAACCACTGCCCGACGGCGCCCCACGGGCTGAGGAGGAACTCGACCGGGACCGCGGCCGCCGAGAGCGGGTTCGCGACCAGGAGGAACAGCACCGGCCCGACGGCGATCCCGGGCCGGCCGAGCACCGCGACGGCCCCGACGATCGTCCCGCCGATGGCGAGCAGGGTCAGGCCGACGGCGGCGGAGTCGACGAGGTAGGCGCCGTGGAGTCCACCGAGCCAGTGCAGGATCCCGGCGATCGCCAGTCCGCCGACCACGGCGTAGACACCGAGAGCCGCGACCCGGCGCCACACGCCGACGACGGCGAGCGAGATCGCGATGCCGCCGACCATCCCGCCGAGCACGAGGGGGAAGGAGGCGGCCGCGAGGGTGCTGCCGCGCGCGTCGTCGGCGGAGAGCGGGACGACGTCGGTCACGGCGACGGTCGGTACCGCCTCGGGCGGCGCGCCCTGGGCGGCCGCCGCCGCGTCGACCTGTGCCTGGAGCGCGGGCTGCAGGCCGCCGAGCAGCTGCGCGACGGCGGGGCTCGCGGCCGAGGCGGTGAGCACCTCGGGCTCCTGGCCCAGGACGACCGCGCCGTACGCGTCGCGTGACTCGACGAGGTCGACGGCTGCGTCGCGGTCCGCGACCGGCACGAGCTCGAGCGTCCCGGGCGCCCGCTCGTCGAGCGCGGTCTGGACCTGGGCGACGACCGCCGCGTCTCCGGCCGCTGCGACGGGGAGGTCGCGCGGCTCGGCGGTGACCGACGGCCAGAGGAACGCGAGGACGACGACGCTCACGACGGCGACGAGCCCGACCCCGAGCGCGACGACGCGCGGCCAGTGCGTGTGCGGGGTCGCGCGGGGGACAGAGTGCTGGGCGTTCATGACGGGCCTCTCTAAAAACGAATGTTCGTTCTCTAAGCGTCGACCTCGCTGAGGCTCCTGTCAAGAACGAACGTTCGGTTTAGGATGGCTGCCATGCCCAGGGTGAGCGAGGAGTACCGCGCGGAGCGGCGCGACGAGATCGCGGCTGCGGCGCTGCGAGCCTTCCGCCGCAAGGGCTTCACCGCGACGTCGATGGCCGACATCATCGCCGAGTCCGGCGTGTCCGCCGGTGCGATCTACGGCTACTACGAGTCCAAGACGGCGATCGTCCACGACGTCGCCGGACGGATCGTCGGCGGACGGATCGCGGACGTCGAGCACCTCGCCGAACGCGACCCCCTGCCCCCGCCGTCCGAACTCGTCGGCGTCCTCCTGCGAGGGATGCTCCGCGAGGTCGGGAGCACCGGGATCCTCCTGCAGATGTGGGGAGAGGCCGTCACCGACCCGCGCATCCTCGACTTCGCGTCAGAGGTCGTCGCGCGCCTGCAAGGGGTGTTCGCCCGCTACGTCGCGACGTGGCACGAACGCACCCACGGGCTGGACCCCGCCGCAGCCGCGGCGCTCGGCGTCGAGCAGGCGCCGCTGTTCCTCGCCGCCTGCCAGGGCTTCATCGTCCAGAGCGCGCTGCTCGACGACTTCGACGTCGACACCTATCTCGACCGCGTCACACGCCACCTCCCGCGCTGACGACCTCGCCCACGGGAGCCACCTGACCCTGGTGCCGAGGTAGAACCCTGGTCGGCCGAAGTAGAACCGTGGTTGCGCGAGGTAGAACTGTGGTTGCACGAGGTAGAACTGTGGTTGCGCGAGGTAGAACCGTGGTCACGCGAGGTAGAACCGTGGTTGTGTCCGACGGCGGTGGTCGCCCTGGGTGTCGGGGTGGGTGGGGGCGCCGCGTCTACCATCCGCGCCGCTCGTTCCTCGCGGCGCTCCCGCCAGGCCCGACCACGACGCGGCGCCCCCACCCACCCCTCCGGCGTCGTCTCGCCTTGGTCGGCGCTCACCTCGAGCGGGTCCTCTTCGCGGACGGAGTCCTCAGGCGCGTCCAGGGTTCTACTTCGTGCGACCAGGGTTCTACTTCGTGCGACCGGGGTTCTATCTCGCGTGACCGGGGTTCTACCTCGGCGGAGCGCGGTGCTGTTTCGCGGGTCCTGTCGGGCCCGTCGGGCCTGTCGGGTGTTCGGTGGGTCAGGCCAGGCCGGTGTCGCGGGCGACGATCGCGGCCTGCATGCGGGACGCGACGCCGAGCTTGGCGAGGACGCGGGACACGTGGGTCTTCGCCGTCGCCTCGGTGATGAACAGGTCCGACGCGATGCCCTGGTTGGACAGGCCGCGACCCAGCGCCGCGAGGACGTCCACCTCGCGCGGGGTCAGCTCGGCGAGGCGCGGGTCGCCGGGTGACGGTCGGAGAGCGCGGTCGGACGCCTCGTCCGGGTGCGGTGCCCGCTCGGGGTGGGGGGCGTCGTCGGGCTCGGGGCGGTGCGCGAAGGCGGCGAGCAGGCGCCGCGTGACCTCGGGCGCGAGCACGCCGTCGCCGTCCGCGACGCGGCGCACGGCGTCGAGGAGCGCCGACGGTTCGGCGGTCTTGAGCAGGAAGCCGGCAGCGCCCGCCCGCAGGGCGCCGTCGACGTACTCGTCGAGGTCGAAGGTCGTGAGGACGAGCACCTCGGCGAGGCCCTCGGCGGTGATGGCGCGGGTCGCCTCGATCCCGTCCATCCCGGGCATGCGCAGGTCCATGAGCACGACGTCGGGCCGCAGCGCCCGCGCGTTGGTCACGGCGGCCGTGCCGTCCGCGGCCTCGCCGACGACCTCGACGTCGTCGGCCGCGTCGAGGAGAAGGCGCAGCCCGGCACGGATAGCGGCGTGGTCGTCGGCGAGGAGCACGCGGATCCGCCGGTCGGTCGTCACGACGCCTGCCCCGTGGTCGTCGGGACCGCGGCGGGGACCGTCGCACGGACGACCCACCGGCCTCCCGCCGTCGGTCCGGCCGCGAACGACCCGCCGAGTCCGTCGGCCCGCTCGCGCATCGTCAGGAGGCCGGTCCCGGCACTCAACGCGGCCTCCGCACGGGGAGCGGGCGTCGGGAGGAGGTCGTTGGCGAGCACCAGCTCGACGTCCTCGTCCGCGCGGCGCAGCCGCAGCTCGACGGGACGGCCCGGGGCGTGCTTCAGAGCGTTCGTCAGGGCCTCCTGGGTGATGCGGAACAGCGCCTGGTCGGCGGCGGCCGGCAGGTTCGACATGGCGACACCGTCGGGGTCGTCGACGACGACGCTCGTCCCGCCCGCGCGGGCGGCACCGAGCAGCTCGTCGAGCCGTGCGAGCCGACCTGGTGCAGCGACGGCGTCGCCCGGCGCTGGTCGCGCGCCGTCGGGCACCTCGGCAGTGCCGGAATGGCCGTCGTCGTCGCGACGCCCCTCGGTGCGCAGGAGCAGGATCATCGACCGCATCTCGTCGAGCGACGCGACCGCGCTGGCCCGCACCTGCTCGAGCGCCGCGCGGTCCTTCGCGGCGTCGGGCGGGAGCGAGAGCGCGGCACCGGAGTGGATCGCGATCGTCGAGAGGTGGGACGCGATGACGTCGTGCAGGTCGCGGGCCATGGCGGCCCGTTCGGCACGGACCGCCTCGTGCCGGTCGAGCTCGGCGATGCGTTCGAGGTCGCTCGCTCGCTGCCGCTCGAGGTCCGCGGTCCGGGCGGCGGCCTCGGCCTCGCGTGCGGCCAGGTCGGCACGCTCGCCCGCGAGCTCCGCGAGCTCGCTCTTGGTGCGCACGTTCGTCGCCCACCACAGCGGCATGAGGAGCACGGCCCCGAGCTGCAGCCCCATGTACACGAACTCGCGGACGTCGCGCGACGCCTCACCCGCCGCGACGGACCCGAGGACCGCCACCGAGACCGCGACACCCCACAGCCACGCGCGCGCCCGCGGGCTGGACCACAGAGCGGCCGCGTAGAGGAGGTCCCACAGGACGAGCGTGATCGCGAGGCTGCCGCCCCACGCGATGTCGACGACCGTCACCACGACGCCGCCGCCGAGGGCGAGCATCGGGTGCGCGCGCTTGACGAGGATGAGCAGGCACCCGACCGCGAGGAGCACGAGCCGCCACCAGGGCTCGGGAGGCTCGACGACGAACGGCGCCCGGACGATCCCGACGAGACCGACCTCGATCAGCACCCAGCCGCCGACGAAGGTCAGCACCGCGGAGAACGCGTCGTTGCGCCGGTCCTCGATCCGCCAGACCTGCGCGAACGAGCCAGCAGCGGCCCGCAGCTGCCCGGGCGTGCGCGAGCGCGCGTCGTCGGGGTCGCGTGGTGCAGTCACGCCCCCATCCCAGCACAACGACCCGCCACGCGGATCGGTCGAACGGTGTAGCGGGGCGACCACGCCGGCGCACCGAGGGCGCGAGAATCGGCCGTTCGCCCGACGACGCGCGGGCCCCCGCACGCCAGGATCGACGGCATGGACATCCCCTTCGACCTCGACGCCGTCGGCGGAGCCGGGCTCGGTCTGGCCGCGACGGCGGGTGTGCTCGTGGTGCTCGCGCTGATCGACTCGACGAGCTTCGGCACCCTGCTCATCCCCGTGTGGCTCCTGCTCGCGCCGGGCCGGCTGCGGGCCGGGCGGGTGCTCGTGTACCTCGCGACCGTCGCGGCTCTCTACCTCGCCGTCGGGATCGTCGTGATGCTCGGGGCGGGGGCGTTCCTCGACAGGTTCGGCGACGCGCTCGACACCCGCGCCGCGGCGATCGTGCAGCTCCTGCTCGGCATCGGGCTGTTCGCGCTGAGCTTCCGCTTCAGCAACAAGCGCGCGGCCCGCGCGGCGGAGCGGGCCGCGGCGGACGGCGTCGCGCCGGCACCTGGCCGCATGTCGCGGTGGCGCGAGCGCGCTCTCGGGATCGAGGCGGGGGCTGCCGGGTCGGGCGCCGTGCGCACCCGCGCGTCCGTGCTGCCGCTCATGGGTCTCGCGCTGGGCGCCGTCGCGATCGAGGTCGGCTCGATGCTGCCCTACCTCGCCGCCATCGGGATCATCACGACGTCCGACGTCGGGTGGCCCGCGTCCGCCGGCGTGCTCGCCGCGTACTGCGTCGTCATGGTCGCGCCGGCGCTCCTGCTCCTGCTCGGTCGGCTCGTCGCGGCGCGGGCGGTCGACCCGCTGCTCCACCGCCTCGACCGCTGGCTCACGAAGAACGCCGCGGAGATGACGGGCTGGGTGCTCGGGATCCTCGGCGTGCTGCTCGCGCTGAACGCGATGGGCCGCCTCGGCTGGACGGGTTGAGCGCGCGGACGCGTCCGCCGACGCCTGTGGCCCGCCCGGACGTCCGGACGGGCCACAGGTGTACGAGAGACGAGGTCAGTGCGACGTGCCGTTCGACGACGTCGTCTCGCTCGCACCCGTGAGCTGCGTGCCCGCGAGGTTCGCGATGAGCTGGTTGATGTCGACGCCCGTGAGCTGCTTGATGACGCCCTGGCCCTCGCCGAGGACCGAGGCGACGTTCTTCGTGATGGCGGACGCGCCATCGGTCGAGACGACGGTCATGCCCTGGATCTTGCCGATCGGCTCCGCGGCCGCGCGGACGATCTCGGGCAGGCGCTCGATGAGCTCCTGGACCAGCGCCGCCTCGCCGTACTTCTTGAGCGCCTCGGCCTTGGCGTCGGTCGTGACCGCCTCGGCGCGACCCTCGGCCTCGATGGCGTACGCGCGCGCCTCACCCTCGGCCTTGATACCGGCGGCGAGGGCGACCTGACGGTCGCGCTCGGCCTCACCGGCACGGCGCACGGCGGCCGCGGACGCCTCGGCGTCCTGGATCGCCGCCGTCTTGTTCGCCTCGGCGATGACGGTGCGCTTGTAGGCGTCGGCCTCGGTCGCCGCGTTCGCGGCGTCACGACGCGCGTTCGCCTCCTGGACCTCGGCGTACGCCTTGGCCTCGGCGGGCTTGCGGATCTCGATGTCGAGCCGCTCCTGCGTCACGCGCGCCTGCTCGGCGAGCGCCTCACGCTCCTGCTGCGCGACGAGGCGGTCCTGCTCGGCGCGGGCGAGCTGACCCGCCGCCTCGGCCTCGGCGTTCGCGCGGTCGGTGTCCGCCTTGATGATCGCTCGCTTGATGTCGAGGGCCTTCTGGCGCTCGGCGATCTGCTCGGCCGCCTCGATGACCGCGAACTCCGACGCGCGCTGCGCCTCGGCCTCGGAGACCTCGGCGACCTGGCGGGCGCGCGCCGACTCGGCACGGCCGAGGTTCGCGAGGTAGTCGGAGCCGGGGGTCGAGATGTCGGAGATGTTGAGCAGGTCGACCTGCAGACCCTGCTCCGACAGGTCGGCCTTGGTGGACTCGACGACGCGGTCGGACAGGCCCTTGCGGTCCGAGATGATCTGCTCGATCGTCATGTCACCGACGATGGAGCGCAGCGATCCCTCGAGGGACTCCTTGATGATCTCGGTGAGCGTGCCCTGCTGGGAGAGGAAGCGCTGTGCCGCGCGCCGCACGCCCTCCTCGTCACCCCGGACCTTGAAGTTGATCGACGCCTTGATGGCGATCTTGATGCGGTTCTTGTCCACGCCCTCGACGGTGATGCCGATCTGGCGCTGCTCGAGCGAGATCGGGAAGCCCTGCTGGAGGATCGGCCAGACGAACGTACGGCCGCCGACGATGACCTTCTGCCCGCTGCCCGTCGCCTCCTTGCGGCCCGCGCCACGGCCGACGATGACCAGGGCCTCGTTCGGCGGGACGCGGCGGATGCGCTTGCTGATGAAGATGACCACCGCGAAGAACGCGATGACCAGGGCGACGATCGCCAGGGTCGTGATGAGGTTCGTGTCGTCGAACATGGTGCGCGCCGGGGCGCGGCTCCTTCCGTGGGTGCGTGCAGGTCAGGCCGTGCGGCAGTGCTCCGGGACCGTCCGTCCGGGTCGTGCCCGTCCGGTGCGGCCCGTCGTGCGGTGGTGGGTCGTCGAGGGCGCTCAGTCGTTCGGGTAGTGCCGCTGGACGCGCACGCGGCTCCCCGACTGCTCGAGCACGACGACGCGCGCGCCCTCCGGGATGGGCTCGTCCGACCACGCGAGGCGGCGCTCGAGCTCGTGCACGGCGTCGAGGGAGACCTCGCCGCGCGCGGTGTCGATCGTCGTCGTCGCGGTGCCCTGCACGCCGACGAGGGACGCGGGGACGCCGTCCTCGGACGACCGCAGGTGCTTGACGAGAGCCTGGACGAGCACCATGACGACGAGCGCCACGACGAGCGAGCCGACGTAGGCGAGCCACGTGGGCAGGTCGTTGGCGGACACGATCGCGCCGACCGCACCGAAGACCACACCGCCGACGCCGAGCGAGGTCCCGGACACGGCCCCGTCACCGAGGTCGATGATCTCGCCCACCAGCAGGGAGAGGAGCAGGAGAGCGAGCCCCGCGATGCCGATGACGATGAACGCGATCATGCAGTGTCCCCTTGCGTGCCTCGGTGCCGCAGGGTTCAGCGCACTCCGACGGTGCGTTCCCTTGTGCGGCGTGTGGAGTTGTCGTGAACGTGCCCACACCTTATCGTGACCCGCTGCCGCCCCGGGCCTTCCTCGGGCCGACGGGCATGGGGAGGACTCCCCAGGGGCGTGCCGGGTGATCGCCCGCCCCGCGGCCGGTCAGGCGCCGAGCTCGCCGAGCATGCGGTCGAGGTTCGACCGTGCGGTCGCCCGGTACCCGGCGACCCAGTCGCCCTCGTAGCCGCGCGGCACGACCTCCACCGCGAGCACGCACGCGAGGTACACCCGGTACAGGCGCAGCCGCACCCAGGCGTCGGGGTCGCCGTCGTCGGGCGTGCCGTCGCCCACCGCGAGGTCGCCCCCGGCCTCGCGGTACCCGGCGAGGAGGTCGGGGTCGACGGCGCCCACGCCGAGCTGGTCGGCTCCCACGAGCTCGAACAACGGGTCGCCCCACAGGGCGCGCTCGGCGTCGAGCACGCCGGCGAGGCGGTGCGACGCCGGGTCGAGCAGCACGTTCCCGGGCCAGAGGTCCGCGTGCACCAGCCGGGGGACGTCGACCCGGGCGAGGGACGCGCGGTGGCGCCTGACGGCGTCGTGCACGCGGGCGACCGGCAAGTCCACGCCCCACCGTCCGGCGTCGGCGAGCACCGCCGCGAGCATCCGGTCGAACGCATCGGGCCACGTGGGGGCCGCGAGGCCGGACTCCGGCGCGGGGTACCCGAAGGCCTGCCCGGTGACCGCGTGCAGACCGGCCATGAACCCGCCGAGCTCGCGGCGCACGGCCGCGACGCGATCGGGCGCGAGGTCGAACGCGCTCCACAGCGTCCCGTCGACGTGCGACACGACCAGCGCGTCTCCGTCGAGGTGCTCGCGCGTGAAGTCCGTGAGCAGCACACGGGGCACGGGCAGGCCCGCGGCGTGCGCGGCGCCGTACACGGCGGCCTCGGTCCCGAGGATCCCGTGCTCGTAGGTCAGGAGCCGCGACGTGTCGGCGCCGGTCACCTTGACGACGACGCGGCGAGGCCCGGCGTCCGTCCCGGCGACGTCTGGCGGCGCAGCGAGGTCGACCGCGACGACGTGCGCGAACATGCCGCCGCTCAGCGGCTCCACGCGGACCGCATCGCCCAGCGGCCGGACGACCGCGGCGACCTGGTCGTCCGTGACGGACGTCTTCGTGAGCACGCGGCGATGCTACCGGCCGAGCCCGGCCGGTCAGGGCGGGGTGAGCAGGCCCTGGTCCACGACGGCGTCGAGGCTGAGCGTCCGGTACCCGTGGGTCTCGAAGAGGACGGTCACCCGGTCGTCGCCCTCGTACCCCATGACCGTCCCCTCGCCGAACTCCGGGTGCCGCACCGTGGTGCCGGTCGGCCAGGGTGCGGCGCGGTCGTCGACCGACCGCTCGGCGGCGGTGCCGGCCCAGCAGGTGTCGCAGCGGCCGCACGGCTCGGGCAGGTCCTCCCCGAGGTAGGCGAGCAGGAACTGGCGCCGGCACTGCGTCGTCTCGGCGTACGCGCGCATCATCTGCAGGCGCGAGTCGTCGACCCGGCGCCGGGCCTCCGCGAGCTCGTGCGCCGCGTCGGCGACCGCGGCGGGGCGTGCGTCCTCGCCGGCGAGGGCCTGCGCGTCCTCGACGAGGGTCCGTAGCCGGGCGAGACGCCGGGGGAGCCGCGCGCGGCTCGGACGCGAGGAACGCGCCGTGCTCACGGCTCCCGTCGCGCCGCGCGATACGTCCGAACCCCCTGACGCGAGGGCACGCGCGACCTCGCGGAGGTCGTCGCGACCGGGCACGCCGACCGCGAAGTAGCGCTGGAGGCCCAGGTCCTCCGGCCTGTAGAAGAGCACCGCGACGGCGGGCTCGCCATCGCGACCCGCCCGGCCGACCTCCTGGTAGTAGCTGTCCGGGGAGCCGGGCACGTTCGCGTGCACGACGAACCGCACGTCCGGCTTGTCGATGCCCATGCCGAACGCGGACGTCGCGACGACGACGTCGACCTCGTCGTCGGTGAAGCGTCGCTGGGCGTCGTCGCGCTCGGCCCGCCGCAGCCCGCCGTGGTAGGCCGCGGTACGCAGCCCGGCGGCGGCGAGCGCCTCCGCGAGATCGGCCGTGCGGCGGCGTGTGCCGACGTAGACGATCCCGACGCCGTGCTCCGCCTCGGCGCGCACGCGCTCGACGACGGCGCGGTCCTTGTCCGACGCCTCGACGGCGCGCACGACCTCGAGCGCGATCCCCGGGCGTGCGAAACCACGGACGATCACCGCGGCGTCGCGCAGGTGCAGGCGCTCGGCCACGTCCTCACGCACGGGCGGGGATGCCGTGGCCGTGAGCGCGAGCACGCGCGGACGGGGGTCGAGCGTGTCCAGGCGCTCGCCGACGCGCAGGTACTCGGGCCGGAAGTCGTGCCCCCAGGTCGAGACGCAGTGGGCCTCGTCGACCGCGACGAGGCTCGGCCGGGCCGTGCGGACGGCGTCGAGGACCTCGTCGTTGGCGAGCTGCTCGGGCGACAGGAAGAGGAACTCGAGCTCACCCGCCGCGGCGGCCTCCAGCGCGGCGCGGCGCTCTGCCGCGGGCACGGCGGAGCTCACGGCGGCGGCCCGGGCGTCGTCGTCGCCGAGCTCGAGCAGGGAGCGCACCTGGTCCTGCTGGAGCGCGATGAGCGGCGAGACGACGAGCGTCGGCCCGGGCAGCTCCAGGCCTGGCAGCTGGTAGGCCGCCGACTTGCCGGCTCCCGTCGGCAGGACGAGCAGGACGTCCCGGCCGTCGAGGAGCGCGGCGATCGCCTCGCGCTGCCCGGGGCGCAGGTCGCGGTAGCCGAAGACCTCCCGGGCGGTGTCGCGGACGTCGGCGAGGGTCGGCTGGTCCGTCACGGGCGCGGGACGTTGCGCAGGTTCGCCCGCGCCATCGACACGACCTCACCCATGCCGCCCCCGAGGACCTCCTTGCTCATCGCGACGGCGAACCCGCGCACCTGGCCCGCCGTGATGTTCGGCGGGATGGAGAGCGCGCGCGGGTCTGTGACGACGTCGACGAGCGCGGGCCCGGGCCGGTGGAGGGCGTCCTCGAGCGCGCGGCGCAGGTCCTTGGGCTTCTCGACGCGCACGGCCGGGATGCCGATCGCGTTCGCCACCGCCGCGTAGTCGACGTGCGGCGACTCGGTGCCGAACATCGGCAGCCCGTCGACGAGCATCTCGAGGCGCACCATGCCGAGGCTCGCGTTGTCGAAGAGCACGATCTTGACAGGAAGGTCGTAGTGCCGGAGCGTGACGAGCTCGCCGAGGAGCATCGAGAGGCCGCCGTCGCCGGACATCGCGACGACCTGTCGCCCGGGTTGCGACGCGGCGACCCCGATCGCGTGGGGCAGGGCGTTCGCCATGGACCCGTGGATGAACGACCCGATGACGCGCCGCTTCCCGTTGGGCGTGATGTACCGGGCGGCCCACACGTTGCACATGCCGGTGTCCACGGTGAACACGGCGTCGTCGGCGGCGACCTGGTCGAGAGTGTCCGCCACGTACTCCGGGTGGATGGGGGTCGTGCGCTCGACCTTCTTCGTGTACGCGCCGACGACGCCGGTCATCGCCTTCTGGTGCTTGGCGACCATGGAGTCGAGGAACTTGCGCGAGCGCGCCTTCTTCACGAGGGGAAGCAGCGCGCGCACCGTCTCGCCGACGTCGCCGACGACGGCGAGGTCGAGCCGGGTGCGCCGGCCGAGGTGGGTCGGGTCGATGTCGACCTGGGCGGTGCGGACCGACTCCGGCAGGAACTGGTCGTACGGGAAGTCGGTACCGAGCAGGAGCAGCAGGTCGCAGTCGTGCATCGCGTCGAACGCGGCGCCGTAGCCGAGCAGGCCGGACATGCCGACGTCGAACGGGTTGTCGTACTGGATGACCTCCTTGCCGCGCAGCGAGTGCCCCACGGGCGCGGCGATCTTGTCGGCGAGGGCCAGCACCTCGTCGTGCGCGCCCCGGACGCCCACGCCGGCGAAGATCGTCACCTTCTTCGCAGCGTCGATCGCCGCGGCGAGCTCTTGCACGGCGGCGAGGTCCGGGACGACGCGCGGCGGGACGGGCCGGCACGCGACGTCGGGCACGGCGGGGGGTGCGTCGAGGTCGGCCACGTCGCCCGGGAGCGTGAGGACGGAGACGCCGCGCGCGCCGTAGGCGTGGTGGATCGCGGAGTTGATGACGCGCGGCGCCTGGTCGGCGCTCGAGATCATCTCGGAGTACACCGAGCACTCGGTGAACAGCCGGTCGGGGTGGGTCTCCTGGAAGAACCCGGTGCCGATCTGCTTGCTCGGGATGTGGCTCGCGATCGCGAGCACGGGCACGCGCGACCGGTTGGCGTCGTACAGGCCGTTGATGAGGTGGAGGTTGCCCGGCCCGCACGACCCGGCGCAGACCGCGAGCGAGCCCGTCACCTCCGCCTCGGCCGCCGCCGCGAACGCCGCCGCCTCCTCGTGGCGCACGTGCACCCACTCGATGCCCTTGCCCGCGTTCTCGCCCGTGTTCGAGCGGTGCACGGCGTCGACCACGGGGTTGAGGCTGTCGCCGACGATGCCGTAGATCCGCCGCACCCCCGCCTCGATGAGCTGGGCGACCAGCAGGTCCGCGACCGTGCGGTTGCGCATGTCCTGCGGGGAGCGACCGATTCCGAACGGCATGACGTACCTCCACTGATGGGCTCGGGTCGTCTCCCATCGTGCGCCGGGGCCGCGCGGGCCGCAGCGTGAGGCGGCGTCTCGTGCGTCACGGCGGCATCCCCTCCCACTGCCGAACCCGGGGTTGCGGGTCACCTTCGCCGCCAGGTGACCTGCAACCCCGGGTTCGGCGCGCCGCGGTGACGCGAAACCCCGGGCTCGGGGTCAGGCCCGGGCAGCCACGGACGGGGTGCGGCGCTGCGCGACGGCCGCCGCGGCGTCGGACACCGCGAGCTCGCCGTGGATGCCGGCGCCGGCCATGACGCCGGCCGCGGCGGACGCCCCGACCTGCGCCATGAGGTCGCTCGAGTTGCCCGCTGCCCAGACTCCGGGGACGGCGGTCTGGCCGCGCGGGTCGGCGGGCACGAACCGGCCCGCCGGGTGCTCCTCGAGCGTGCCGCCGAGCTCCTCGAACAGCTCGCCGCGCGCGACGAACCGCGGCCCGACGACGACGGCGTCCACCGCGAACGACGTCCCGTCCGCGAGCACGACCGACCGCACCGACCGGCCGTCGACGTCGAGCCGCTCGACCTCGCCCTCGACCACGCGCACGCCGAGCGCCGAGAGCTGCTCCCACGTGGCGTCGTCGAGCTCCGCGACGGTGTGCTGGAACAGCGTGACGTGCGGGGTGAGCTGGCGGAAGAGCAGCACCTGGTGCGCCGCGGCGGGGCCGGTCGCGAGGACGGCGATGCGCTGCCCGCGCACCTCCCAGCCGTGGCAGAACGGACAGTGCAGCACGGTCGAGCCCCAGCCCTCGCGCACGCCGGGGACGTCGGGCAGCTCGTCGACGAGGCCGGTCGCCAGGAGGACGCGGCGGGCGCGGACGACACCACCGTCGTCGAGGGTGAGGGTGAAGCCCGCCTCGGCGTCGCCGGACGCGTGGGCGACGCGCGCGTCGCGGACCTCGGCGCCGTAGCCCTCGGCCTCCGTGCGGCCCGCCGCCAGGAGCTCGCGCGGCGGTACACCCTCGCGCCCGAGCAGGTTGTGGGCGCCCTCGGCGGGCGCGTTGCGCGGCTCGCCGGCGTCGAGCACGACGACGGAGCGCAGCGATCGCGCAAGAGTCACCGCGGCGCTCAGCCCGGCGGGGCCGCCGCCGACGATCGCGACGTCGTAGGGGGTGGGGGGCGTGGTGGTCATGGTTCTCCTCAGCAGCGGGTCGATGGTCACTCAGCGCGGGGGGCGGCGGGCCGCCCAGACGATGCGGCCGCCGTGCGCACCGATGGTGTGCTCGGCGGGCTCGCCCGACGGCTCCGTGGGGTCCGCCGGGGCGGTCGCGGCGAGCACGGCGTCGAGCGCGGCGAGGCCGCCGGGGTCGAGGTGCTCCGCGAGGTGCTCGCGCTGGCGGGACGCGGTCGCTCGCGCCCAGCGCGTCACCTCGGGTCCGGGCTGCACGACGGCGGCCGGCTCGCGGCGCTCGACGAGGTCCAGCCCGGCGTCGGTCAGGTACGACGACCAGTCGGGGTAGCGGTTCCAGCCGGCCTGGGCCAGGGCACGCTCGAGGTGGGCGGCGAGATCGGGGTGCGCGACGTCGTCGGGCAGGACGGGCGAGGTGGCCGTCATCTCGACGACGACCAGCAGGCCGCCCGGCACGAGCGCGTCGCGGACGTCGCGCAGGACGCTGGCCGGGTCGGCGACGTGGTGCAGCGACGCCGACGCCCACACGACGTCGGCAGCGCCGACCGCCGGCCACCCGGCGTCGAGGTCGGCCTCGACGGTGTGCACGCGGCTCTCCATGCCGGTCCCGGGGAGACCGGAACGCAGGCGCCCGAGCATCGTGGCGTCCGCGTCGACCGCGACGACCTTCGCCTCCGGGAACGCGCGCGCGAGCGCCCGGGTCCCCGTGCCGGTCCCGGCACCGAGGTCAACGACGGTCAGCGTCGGGTCCGGTGCGTGCGCGACGGCGACCGCGACGGCCTCGTCGAGGAGCTCGTCGAAAACGGACGCGTCGAGCTCGAGCAGCTCGGCCAGCCCGCCCGCGTCGTGCCCGTGCGCGTGGTCATGGCCATGACCGGTCGCGCCGTGGGCGGAGGGACCGGCGTCGTGAACGCCGGTCGGGGCGCGGTGAGCGGGTGATTCCATGCGCCCACCGTAGGACGCTTGTGCGCACTGAGCATAGGATCTTGCTCATGACGCAAGAAGTCGATCTCGACGCGGTGGTCCGCCAGCGCATCCGGGGGCTGCGCCTGGCGCGCGGCTGGACGCTCGACGCGCTCGCGGCGCGGTGCTTCCTCAGCCCGTCGACGCTCAGCCGGATCGAGACCGGGCACCGGCGCATCGCGCTCGACCAGCTCGTGCCGATCGCCCGCGCGCTCGGCACGACGCTCGACCAGCTCGTCGAGCCCGTCGACGACGAGGACGTCGTCATCCGGCCGGAGCCCCAGCGCCGACCGGGCGAGACCACGTGGCTGCTCTCGCGCGACCGCCCCGGGACGATGGTCGCGAAGATGCGCCTCACACCCGAGCGCGCCGTGGGCCCCGAGCACCAGCGCGTCCACCCGGGGCACGAGTGGTTCACGGTCCTCTCGGGGACGGCCGTCGTGTATCTCGCGGACCGCCGGATCCTCGTGCAGGAGGGGCAGGCGGCGGAGTTCTCGACGATGGTGCCGCACTCGTTCGGCGCGCACGAGGGCCCCGTCGAGATCCTCACGATCTTCGACCAGGAGGGCGAGCGCGCCCACCGCTCGGGTAGCGACCCCGCCTGACCGTCGTCGTGGTCAGGTCGGCACCCCGCCGAACCCGGGGTCGCGCGTCACCGGAGCCGTCCGGTGACACCCAACCCCGGGTTCGGCCGACGTGGCGCGCGCGTCAGCGGGCCGGGGCGATGTCCTCGCGACCCGCGCTGCGGCGCAGCGAGCGCAGCGCCACCAGCACGAGCACGACGGCGAGCGCCGCCGCTGCGACGACGACCTCGAACCCGGCGTGGGCGCCGCCCGCGTCGATGCGGGACCCGGCGACGGACGACCCGATGGACACCCCGACGCCGAGCGACGTGCCGACCCACGCGAGGCCCTCGGTGAGCTGGTTCGGCGCGACGAGGTTCTGCACGAGGTTGTTGCCGTTGATGAGGGTCGGGGCGATGGCGAACCCCGTCACGAACATCACCGCGGCGAGCACGGGCAGCGACGTGACGAAGAAGAACAGGGAGACGCCCGCGGCGAGCGCGACGATCCCGATGACGAACCGGCGCCACAGCGGCGACACCCAGTGCCGCGCGCCGTACACGAGCCCGGAGATGAGCGAGCCCAGCGCGAAGACGGCGAGGATCAGCCCCGCCGCGCCCTTCTGGTCCTGCTCCTCGGCGAACGCGATCGTGGAGACGTCGGTCGCGCCGAACACGATGCCCATCGCGACGAAGATCACCGCGAGGACGATCATCCCGGTCGACCGCATCGCGGACCGCTGCTTCACCCCCGCCTCGGGCACGACGACCGGCGGCTCCGTCGCGCGCTGCGACAGGAACCACAGCCCGCCGACGACCGCCGCGACGAGCGGCACGAGCAGCCCGGCCGAGGGCGACACGCTCGTCGCGAGGACGGTCGCGAGCACGGGCCCGACGACGAACACGAGCTCGTCGAGCGCGGACTCGAGGGAGTAGGCGGTGTGCAGGCGCCGCGCGTCGGGCACGACGTGCGACCACCGCGCGCGCACCATCGACCCGTACGACCCCTGCGTCGCGCCGGCGACCGCGGCGAACACGTAGAGCGTCCACTCGGGTGCACGCAGGACCGCGCACAGGATGAGGCCGCCGAGGCCGAGCGCCGCCGCCGCGAGCATGGGCAGCATGACGACGCGCTGACCGGTCCGGTCGACCAGCCGCGCGATCTGCGGCGACACGACCGCCTGCGCGACGACGAGCGCGGCCGCGACCCGCCCCGCGAGCGCGTACTCGCCGTAGATGCCCTGGATCATGAGGATCGTGCCGATGCCGACCATCGACATCGGCAGCCGCGCCACGAGCGCCGCGGCGGAGAACCGCCACGCGCCGGGCAGCGTGAGGACGTCGCGGTAGGGGTTGCGCGACGCGGGGGCGGTGTCCTCGGTCGGGGTTCGGGACGTCGTCCCGTCGGTCGTCAGGTCGTCCCGCCGGTGCTCGGGGTTCTCGGGGTCGTCGGCGCGCGACGGGGAATCCTGGACCACCGTCTCAGTGTCGCACCCGGAAGCCGTCCGGCCGGTAGCGAATTCGTGCGCCGCCGCTCGACGTGACAGCCGTCTCACCGGCGTCGTCCGCGGTTGTCCGCGCGGTCCATGACGACGACGATGGGCGCCATGACCGACACCCCCGCACCGAGCACCACGACCGTCACCGTCACCGACGAGGGCGACCGCTTCGAGGCCCGTACCGACGACGGCGCCGTCGCCGGGTTCGCCGCCTACGTCCGCGAGCCCGGCACGGTGATCTTCACCCACACCGAGGTCGACCCGGCGTTCGAGGGCCAGGGCGTCGGGTCCGCGCTCGCCGCGGGCGCGCTCGACCAGGTGCGCGCCTCGGGCGAGCGGGTCGTCCCCCTGTGCCCGTTCATCCGGGCGTACATCCAGCGTCACCCGGAGTACGAGGACCTCACCCAGCGCTGAACGGCCGAGAGCCCTGGTCCGGACGGACCAGGGCTCTCGTGTGCGGCCGCGCCGCGGGTCAGGAGATGGTGCCCGTGCCCTCGCCCTCGATGCGCTCGTCGTGCAGCAGCTCGCCCTGGGCGTCGACCGGGACGATGGTGCCGTCGAACGTGATCTCGGTCCCCGGCTGGTAGAGGAAGTTCGTCCCGTACGAGTACGACTGGTCCGTGCCGAACGTGTAGACGGTCGGCTCGCGGTAGGCACCCGGCGCCATGCCGTCGTCGTTCACGCCCTGCGCGGCGTACAGCTCGTCGTCGACGATCGTGTCCATGCCGCCGAGGTACGGCCAGTCCACGTAGCGCTCGTCGATGCTCACGAGGCTCGAGCCGAGGTCGATCGGCTCACCCTCGTTCGTGATGACGTAGTTGATGAAGACGATGTCGGCGCCCTGGGCGATGATCGGCTCGTTGGTGTCGGGGTTGGCGAACAGCCCGTCCTTCGTCGCCTGGGCAGTACCCACCTGGTAGACGTCGACCCGCACGTCGCCGATGGTGAACGTCGAGATCTGCTCGCCGGGGGTCGTGACGGGGTTCGCCCAGTCGGGGAGTGCGCCCTCGCTGGCTCCGGTTCCCTCGGCGGCCTCCGCGTCGACCTCCTCCGCGTCGTCCACCTCGGGAGACTCCTCCGCGGCCGTCGTCTCCTCCGGAGCAGGCGTCTCCGGCGTCCCGCCGCCCACGTTGATGGTGCACGCCGACAGTCCGACGGCGAGCACGGCCGCGACGGTGAGGCTGGAGAGGGTACGGACGGGACGCATGTGAGCTCCGGGAGTTCGTGGGAAGTGGTGCCGCACGGACCCTACCCGGCGGTCGGGATCGCGATCGATGGGGACCACTCCCCTCCCGAGGCGCACGAGCGGGACCTTCGCCTGTTGCGCACACGGGCGCGCGCGGGGAGCCTTCCCCTATGTCCCGTTCCGCCACCACGTCGGGCTCTCCCGCACCCCGTCCCCGCGTGACGTCCACCTCGCGGGGGCGCCGATGAGCACGCTGCGCGTCGAGCACGCGGACGTCGTCGTCGTCGGGGGCGGTGCAGCCGGGCTCAGCGCGGCGCTCGCGGTCGCGGAGGCGGCGGTGCACGACGACGGCCGCGCGCCCGTCGTCGCCGTGGTCTCGAAGGTCTACCCCATGCGCTCCCACACGGTCGCGGCGGAGGGCGGGGCGGCCGGGGTCGTGGGTGACGACGACTCGCTCGAGCAGCACGTCGCCGACACCCTCGCCGGGGGAGCAGGGCTGTGCGAGGACGACGCGGTCCGGTTCGTCGTCGAGCGGGCGGCCGGCGAGCTGTACCGGCTCGAGCGCTGGGGGCTGCCGTGGTCGCGCACGGACGACGGCGACGTCGCGGTCCGGAGGTTCGGCGGCATGAGCCGTGCGCGCACGTGGTTCGCCGCAGACAAGACCGGCTTCCACCTGCTGCACACGCTGTTCCAGACGTCGCTGCGGTACTCCGGTGCCGACGGCCCGGTCCGCCGGTATGACGAGCACCACGTGCTCGACCTCGTGCTCGACGGCGAGGGCGGGCCGGACGCGCGGGTGCGGGGCGTCGTCGTGCACGACCAGCACCGCGGCGAGCCGCTGCTGATCGCGGCTCCCGCGGTGGTGCTCGCGACGGGCGGGTCCGCGCGCGCGTGGGGGACCAGCACCAACGCCGGCATCTGCACGGGCGACGGGACGGCGATGGCCCTGCGCGCCGGCGTGCCGCTGCGCGACGCGGAGTTCCTCCAGTTCCACCCGACCGGCCTGCCCGGCAGCGGCATCCTGCTCACCGAGGCCGCGCGCGGGGAGGGTGGCGTGCTGCTCGACGCCGACGGGCGCCGCTACCTCGCCGACTACGGGCTGGGCCCGGAGACGCCGGTCGGGTCGCCCGTACCGCGGACGATGGAGCTCGGCCCACGGGACAAGCTGTCGCAAGCGTTCTGGCACGCCGAACGCGACGGGCGGACCATCCCCACGCCCGACGGCGGCGTCGTGCTCCTCGACCTGCGCCACCTCGGGCGCACGCGGCTGTCCGAGCGGCTCCCGCTCGTGTCGAGCCTCGCGAAGCAGTTCGCGGGCGTCGACCCCGCGACCGAGCCCGTGCCCGTCCGCCCGACGGCGCACTACACGATGGGCGGCATCCGCACCGACGCGCGGGGTGCGACGGACGTCTCCGGGCTGTTCGCCGCGGGGGAGTGCGCGTCCACCGGCCTGCACGGGGCGAACCGCCTCGGGTCGAACTCGCTCGTCGAGACGCTCGTCGTCGGGCGGGCGGCGGGGGAGGCGGCGCTCGCGTGGGCGCGTGCTGCGGCGTCAGAGGACGGGGCGGTCGTGGACCGCGCCGCCGAGATCGCCGACGGCTGTCTCGCGATGCGCGGCCGCGGCACCGAGCCGCCCGCCGCGATCCGGGCCGAGCTGGGCCGCGTGCTCGATGCCGACGCCGGCATCTACCGCGACGCCGACAGCCTGCGCCGGGCGCTCGCGGCGGTCGAGGACCTGCGCGCCCGGTACGCGGACGTGCGCGTCGCCGACACGAGCGCCGTGCTCAACACCGACTGGGCCACGACCGTCGAGCTCGGCGCGACGCTGGTCGTCGCGCACGCGGCCGTCGCGGCCGCGCTCGCGCGCGAGGAGTCGCGCGGCGCGCACCAGCGCCTGGACTTCCCGGACGCCGACGACGTCCCGCGCCACTCCGAGGTCCGGCTCGGCGCGGGCGGCGCGCTGGAGGTCACCCACGTCCCGGTCGGTGCCCGGCATGGTGTCGAGCACGAGGTTGCTGTCGGCAAGACGGCCATGACGACAGCAACGTCGTTCTCGGCGGGGAAGGGTGGGGACGCGTGAGCGACGCGGCACGGTCGACAGCAGCACAGGCGGCGGAGCAGACGGTGCGGTTGGAGGTCGCGCGCACGTCACCCCGCGGCGCGGACACCGGGCGGCGCGACGTGTTCGACGTCCCCTACGACGACCGCACGTCCGTCCTCGACGCGCTGCAGTGGGTCAAGGACCACGCCGACCCGACGCTGACGTTCCGGTGGTCGTGCAAGATGGCGGTCTGCGGGAGCTGCGGCGTCATGGTCAACGGCCGGCCCGTGCTCGGCTGCGAGACGTTCGTGCGCGGCTACCGCACGTCCGGCCTGGTCGTGGAGCCGCTCGCGCACGCCGAGGTGCTGCGCGACCTCGTCGTCGACACCGACACGTTCCTCGGCAAGCTGGCCGCCGTGCAGCCCTGGCTCGTGCCCGACGGCGCGACGCGACTCCCGCTCGTCGACGCGCCCGAGCCCGCGCCGGCCGAGGGCGAGGACGTCCTGCGCGCGCACGGCCCGTCGTCGGGCAACCTCCAGACACCGGGCGAGCTCGCCGCGTTCAAGGGCTTCGCGGAGTGCATCGACTGCATGCTCTGCTACGCGGCGTGCCCGCAGCTCGACGTCGCGCCGGACTTCCTCGGGCCGGCCGTCGTCGCGACGGCGCGTCGCTGGGACGAGGACTCGCGCGACGCGGGCGAGCTCGACCGCGCGGACGTCCTCGACACCGAGCTCGGTGCGTGGCCGTGCATCCAGGTCGGCGCGTGCACCCAGGTCTGCCCCAAGGGCGTCGACCCGGCCCGCGCGCTCCGCGACGCCCAGCGCGTCGCGACGGACACGTGGGACGAGCGCGAACGCCGTCGCGCCGGCCCGCCGAGGTAGAACCCTGGTCATGACCAGGGTTCTACCTCGCGGCGCCGGGGTACCGCCCCGGCGAGAGGGTCAGCTGCCGAGCGCGGCGGAGACGACGTCCTTCGCCTCGGCCTGGACCTGGGTCAGGTGCTCGGCGGAGACGAACGACTCGGCGTAGATCTTGTAGACGTTCTCCGTGCCCGACGGCCGCGCCGCGAACCACGCGTTCTCGGTCGTGACCTTGAGCCCGCCGATCGCCGCGTCGTTGCCGGGAGCGTTCGTGAGCTTCGCGGTGATCTGCTCGCCCGCGAGCTCGGTCGCGCTCACCTGGTCGGGCGACAGCTTGCCGAGCGTCGCCTTCTCCTCGAGCGTCGCGGGCGCGTCGACCCGCGCGTACCAGGACTCCCCGTACTTCTCGACGAGGTCGCGGTGGTGCTCGGACGGCGTGCGGCCCGTCGTCGCGATGATCTCCGACGCGAGCAGCGCGAGCAGCAGGCCGTCCTTGTCGGTCGACCAGACGCGTCCGTCCTTGCGCAGGAACGACGCCCCGGCGGACTCCTCGCCGCCGAACCCGACGGTCCCGTCGAGCAGCCCCGGCACGAACCACTTGAACCCGACGGGCACCTCGACCAGCCGGCGCCCGAGGCCGCCCGCGACCCGGTCGATCAGCGCCGAGGAGACGAGCGTCTTGCCGATCGCCGCGTCGTCGCGCCAGCCCTCGCGCGCGCCCCCGTAGAGGTACTGGATCGCGACGGCGAGGTAGTGGTTGGGGTTCATGAGCCCGGCGTCGGGCGTGACGATCCCGTGGCGGTCGGAGTCGGCGTCGTTCCCGGTCGCGACGTCGAACGGCGCGCCGCCCTCGGCGTTCCCGGACTCCCCGGTCATGCCCGAGACGAGGGACGCCATCGCGTACGGCGACGAGCAGTCCATGCGGATCTTGCCGTCCCAGTCGAGCGTCATGAACGCCCAGCGCGGGTCGACCTGCGGGTTCACGACCGTCAGGTCGAGCCCGTAGCGCTCCCCGATCTCGCCCCAGTACTCGACCGACGCGCCGCCGAGCGGGTCGGCGCCGATGCGCACGCCCGACTCGCGGATGGCCTCGAGGTCGAGCACGTTCACCAGGTCGTCGACATAGGTCGTGAGGAAGTCGTGCTTGTGGACGTGCTCCGACGCGAGCGCCTCGGTGAGCGGTACGCGCCGCACGCTCGCGACGCCGTCGCGCAGGATCTCGTTGGCCCGGTCCGCGATCCAGCCGGTCGCCTCGGACCCCGCCGGGCCGCCGTGCGGCGGGTTGTACTTGAAGCCCCCGTCGCGCGGGGGGTTGTGCGACGGCGTGACCACGATCCCGTCCGCGAGCCCTGGCCCGGAGGTGCGGACACCCTGCGTGGTCGTGGCCTCGTTGTGGAGGAGGATCGACTGCGAGACGGCAGGCGTCGGCGTGAACGAGTCGCGGGCGTCGACGTACGTCTCGACACCTGCGGCGACGAGCACCTCGAGGGCGGTCTGCCACGCCGGGAGCGACAGAGCGTGCGTGTCTCGCCCGATGAACAGCGGGCCGTCGGTGCCCTGCGAGCGCCGGTACTCGACGATCGCCGCGGTGATCGCGACGATGTGCGCCTCGTTGAACGCGTGGTCCAGGCTCGACCCCCGGTGGCCCGACGTGCCGAACACGACCTTCTGGGCCGGGTCTTCGACGTCGGGGGCGAGGTCGTAGTAGGCGCCGACCACGGCGTCGACGTCGATCAGGTCGCTGGGCTGGGCGGGCGTGCCGGCGCGGGGGTCCATGGGGACGATCCTGCCAGGGGTCGCGCTCGCGCGTCAGCCGCTACCGGTCTCCTCGACCGTCCGGGCCGCGTTCGCGCGGTCGATCGCCATCTCGACGGCGTCGAGGAGCCGGTCGAGGCTCGCGTCGAAGGGACCCTGCGGGGCGTCGAAGCCGCCCGCGACGTAGATGCGCGTCATGACGGGGTAGCGCTCGACGTCGAACCAGTCCTCCCAGAAGCTGCCGAGCGTCGTCCAGTACTCGTCGTTGCCGACGCCCGTCGCGTCGCGCTCCCTCGTCTCCGCGATCGTGGCCCGCGCGAGGCCCTGGACGTAGTTGTCGACGAGCGCCAGGGTGTCGACCACCTGCAGCTCGGAGAGCCCCGTGTCGACGATGGTCCGGAGCCCTGCCTCCTGCGCGTCGAGCACGTGCGGCGCGAGGGGTGCGCGGTACATGTTGGTCTGGAGGATCCAGGGGTGGCGCAGGTAGAGGTTCCACGTCTCGTGCGCGTACTGCGCGAGCGCGGACCGCCAGGCGGCGCCGGCGACGGGCAGGTCGAGCTCGCCGTAGGCGCGGTCGATCATGAGGTCGACGAGCTCGGTGCGGCCGGGCACGTAGGTGTAGAGCGACATGGCTCCGACGCCGAGCTCCGTCGCGACGCGCCGCATGGACAGCGCGTCGAGCCCGCCCTCCTGGGCCACGCCGATGCCGGCGCGCACCACGTCGTCGAGCGTCAGGCGTGGCTTGCGGCCCCGGGTCGCGGGGGTCGGCGGGTCCCACAGGAGTGCGAGCCGGCGCGTGATCTCCGGCGTGCGGACGACCTCCGTGAACTGGGCCCGCACGTGCTCGGCCGCCTGCACGGCCGAGGCGACCCCGGCGTCGGCGGCGGCGACGACCCCGCGCGGACGCCCGTCCTCGGGCTCCCGCGCCGTCGCCTCGGGAGCCGCAGGGCTGGGGGGTTCGGGCGTGCCCGACGGCGCGCGGTCGCCCGCGCGCTCGTCGGTGCGGTCGTCGGTCGTCACGTGCGTATCCTCCCGGACTTCCCTCGCGGTGCCTCATCGGCCCGTCGTGCGCCTCTCGAGAAACCGCCCACCGCAGCGGCGGCAGGAAGGCTTGCCTATTCCCGTACACCGTATGCTAGCGTGGATCGCTCATTCCGGTACGGCGTACGAAAGGGTGGCTCCGGTGATCCGAGCCCGTGGCCTGACCAAGACCTTCCACCGCAAGAAAGAGACCGTCGAGGCCGTCAAGGGCATCGACGTCGACGTCCGCGAGGGTGAGCTCGTCGCCTTCCTCGGCCCCAACGGGGCAGGCAAGTCCACGACCCTGAGGATGCTCACGAGCCTCCTCGAACCGACCGCCGGGACCGCGGAGGTCGCCGGCTACGACGTCTCGAAGCACCCCGCGCACGTGCGCTCGCGCATCGGCTTCATCGGGCAGGGCAACGGCGGCGGCTACTCCTACCGCGTGCTCGACGAGCTGCACAACCAGGGCCGCTTCTACGGCCTGCCGCCGTCCGAGTACTCCCGCCGCGCGGCCGACCTGCTCGAGGCCCTGGACCTCGGCAGCCTCGAGAAGCGCACGGTCCAGTCGCTGTCCGGCGGGCAGCGACGACGGCTCGACGTCGCGCTCGGCCTCATGAACCACCCGCCGCTGCTCTTCCTCGACGAGCCGACGACGGGCCTCGACCCGCACGCGCGGGCGAACCTCTGGGAGCACATCGCCGCGATGCGCGAGCGCTACGGCATGACGATCGTCCTCACGACCCATTACCTCGACGAGGCCGACAGCATGGCCGAGCGCGTCGTCGTCATCGACGACGGCGAGATCATCGCGGACGCCACGCCGGCCGCGCTCAAGCGCGACCACGCGGACGACGTCATCACGCTCGCCGTGACCCCCGCCCCGGGCGGGGCCGCCGGGCCGGGCGAGGCCGCGCCGTCGGACACGGGCTCGATCGGGGTGCCCGACGTCGTGGGGCGGGTCCGCGCGACCCTCGCCCCGGACGTGGGGGAGGTGGAGACGACGAGCGGCACCGACGGCGTCGTGACCGTCAGGATCTCGACGACGCACGGTGCCGACCGGCTGCCCGAGGCGATCGAGGCGCTGCGCGTCGGTGGGCTCGCGGTCCGGTCCGCCGAGCTCAAGCAGGCGAGCCTCGACGACGTCTTCCTCAACCTCACCGGGCGCAGCCTGCGCGAGGAGGCGGCATGAGCACGCGGACCGACCTGAGCCAGACCCGCCCCGCCGCTGCGGACCGCGGCACGGACACGATGCTCCGCACCGGCGTCGCCAAGTTCGTCGCCGACACGTGGGCGGTGTTCACGCGCGAGATCCTGCTCGTGCTGCGCGACCCGTTCACGCTGATCTTCTCGCTGCTGCAGCCGCTGATCTTCCTCGGGCTCTTCGGGCCGCTGCTCACGGGCGCCGTCGGCGGGTTCGGCGGCGGCGCTCCCGGCGGCGGGGGATCGACCGCCGAGACCCTCCAGTGGTTCGTGCCGGGCGTCATCGTGATGATCTCGCTCTTCGGGACCTCGATGAGCGGGTCGAACCTGCTCTACGAGATGATGACCGGCTCCTACGAGCGCGTCCTCGCGACGCCGCTCGACCGCTCCGCGATCCTCGTGGGCCGCTCGCTCAAGGAGTTCGCGCCGCTGGTCGTGCAGGGCCTGCTCATCGCGCTCGTCTGCGTGCCGTTCGGGTTCACGCTCTACCCGCTGCACCTGCTCGTGGGGCTGCTGCTGCTCGGGCTCTTCGGGATCGGCGTCGGCGCGCTGTCCATCGCGCTCGCGCTCGCCGCGAAGAACCGCGAGTGGCTGTTCTGGGGCGTGCAGCAGTCGCTGCTGTTCCCGCTGCTCATCCTGTCCGGGATGATGCTGCCGCTCGAGGCGGGGCCGGCGTGGATGCGCACGGCGGCGCTGTTCAACCCGCTGACGTACATCGTCGACGCCGAGCGCGCGCTGCTCGCCGGGTCGTTCGCGGACACCGACGTGCTGTGGGGCTTCGTGGCCGCGGCGGTGACCTGCGCCGTCGGGCTGTGGGTCGGCATCCGCCGCACCCGCAAGACCGTCTGAGCGACGCGCCGTCCGCTGTGGGCGGGAGACGGGCTCGGTTCTCACTGCAGAACCGGGCCCATCTCGTGCCCACGACCTGGCAGGGTCCAGGGGACGGCGCGGCCCGTCGCGAGGGACGCGCGCGCGTCGAGCACGCGCTGGTTGGTGCTGCCGCGGAACGCGAGCGTGAGGTCGCGGCGCGCGAGCTCGAAGCGGCCGTCGACGAGCACGTCGACCTCGGCGAGCAGCGCGCGCTGGTCCGCGGTGCCCTCCTGCAGCTCCTCGATCGTGTAGCCCGTCCAGCACCACACGTCCTTGCGGTCACCGTGCTCGGCACGCAGCCGGCGCGCGAGGCGCAGGCACACGCCGGTGCTGAGGAACGGCTCCCCGCCGAGCAGGGACAGGCCCTGCACGGCGGGGTGCGCGAGGTCGGCGAGGACCTGCTCCTCCAGCGCGTCGTCGTACGGGCGCCCGTAGCGGAAGCTCCACGCCGCCTCGTTGAAGCAGCCCTCGCACGCGAACAGGCAGCCGCTCACGTACAGCGCGCAGCGCACGCCCTCGCCGTCGACCATGACGAACGGCTTGTAGTCCGCGACGTACCCCTGGCTGACGCGGTCGGAGCGCCAGCCGGGGCCGGGGGTGCGTGCCACCGCGCTACCTACGCCGCGCCGTCGGGCAGGTGCTTCACGCGCGCGGAGATCTCCGCGTGGCGTCCGTGCACCATGGGGCGCTGCTGCGGGTTCCCGAGGTACCCGCACGTGCGCTTGACGACGTCGCACGTGCGCGGGTCGGCGTTCCCGCACGACGGGCACGCGAAGCCGCGCGCCGTCGGGTCGAAGTCGCCCGTGAACCCGCACGCGTAGCACCGGTCGATCGGGGTGTTCGTGCCGAGGTAGCCCACACGGTCGTAGGCGTAGTCCCACACGGCCTCGAGCGCCCGGGGGTTCGGCCGGAGCACCGGGTACTCGCAGTAGTGGATGAACCCGCCCGACGTCCACCGCGCGTACTCGGCCTCGAAGTCGAGCTTCTCGAACGGCGTCGGGCTCTTGCGGACGTCGTAGTGGAAGCTGTTCGTGTAGTAGTCCTTGTCCGTGATGTCGGGCACCGCGCCGAACCGCTCCCGGTCGAGGCGGCAGAACCGGTCCGTGAGGCTCTCGCTCGGCGTCGCGTAGACGCTGATCCGGTAGCCGAGCCGCGCCGTCCACCCGGCGGCGTGCGCGTGCAGGGACCGCAGCACGTCCAGCGTCAGCTCCTTGGCCTGCGGGTCGTGCTCCCAGGCGCCGCCGAAGAACGCGGCGGCCACCTCGTACAGCCCGATGTACCCGAGCGAGACCGTGGCGCGGCCGTCGCGGAAGAGGCGGTCGACGTCGTCGCCCGGCGCGAGGCGCTCCCCGAACGCCCCGTGCACGTAGAGGATCGGCGCGTTGCCCGGAGTCGCCTCCTTGCAGCGCTCGATCCGGAAGACGAGCGCGTCGTGGACGGTCTCCAGGCGCTCGTCGAGCAGACGCCAGAACGTGTCGAGGTCGCCGTCCGCCTCGAGCGCGATGCGCGGCAGGTTGAGCGTCACGACGCCGAGGTTCATGCGACCCTCGGAGACGTCCTGGCCGTGCTCGTCCTGCCAGCCCTGGAGGAACGACCGACAGCCCATGGGGACCTTGAAGGAGCCCGTGAGCTCGACGATCTTGTCGTACGACAGCACGTCGGGGTACATCCGCTTCGTCGCGCACTCGACGGCGAGCTGCTTGAGGTCGTGGTTGGGGTCGCCGGGGTCGAGGTTCACCCCGCGGCGCAGCGTGAAGATGAGCTTGGGGAAGATCGCGGTGCGGCCCTCGCTGCCGAGCCCGCGGATGCGGATCTGGAGGATCGCGCGCTGGATCTCGCGCTCCAGCCAGCCCGTGCCGAGACCGAACCCGACCGACGTGAACGGCGTCTGCCCGTTCGACGTGAACAGGGTGTTGATCTCGTACTCCAGCGACTGCATCGCGTCGTCGATGTCCTTGCGCGTCTTCTCGCGCGCGTACTCCTCGTGGGCGGACTCGTCGGCGATCCAGCGGCGTGCGTCCGCGAGGTGCTTCGCCAGGTTCCGCTCGGCGTAGGGGGCGAGCAGCTCGTCGATGCGGTTGACCGAGCACCCGCCGTACTGGCTGGAGGACACGTTCGCGATGATCTGGCTGATCTGCGCCGTCGCGGTCTGGATCGAGCGCGGCGGCTCCACCTGGGCGTTCCCGATCCGGAACCCGTGCTCCAGCATCGAGCGGAAGTCGATGAGGCAGCAGTTCGTCATGGGCGCGTAGGGGTGGTAGTCGAGGTCGTGGTAGTGCAGGTCGCCCTTCTGGTGGGCGTTCGCGACGTGCGGCGGCAGCATCCGCAGCCCGATCGCCTTTCCCACGGTCCCGGCCGTGAGGTCGCGCTGGGTGTTGAAGACCTCGCTGTCCTTGTTGGCGTTCTCGTTGACGACCGTGGAGTCCTTGTCGAGCAGCCGCACGATCGAGTGGTTGAGGTCCGTCGCGCGGCTGCGCGCGAAGTCGCGCTGCACGCGGTAGTCGATGTAGGCGCGAGCGACGTCGTACTCGTGCGACTCGAGCAGCACGTGCTCGACGACGCCCTGGATCTCGTAGATCTTGACCGCCCCGACGAACCGCGCGGCGATCTCCGCGTCGACGCGGCCCACGACCTCGTCGACGCGGCTCCGGTGCGTCGCGGTGAGGTCGCCATGGACCTCCGCGAAGGCCTTCGTCACGGCGGCGCGGATGCGGCCGTCGTCGAACGGCCGCCGACGGCCGTCGCGCTTGAGGACCTCCAGCGTGGTGGTGGCCTCGGTCGGTGCTGCCTGGTCGAGCTCGATGGTGCTCATCGTTCCCGTTCCCCTCTGCCCACCGAGTTCTCGTCTGCGTCCCGCAGGGGTTGCGGGACGGACCGCACCCCAACATGTGGGGTCTGGATCACGGCTGCGCCACCATATCTAGTCCAGGGGCCGCGTGTGACGCCGATCCTCGGCGTGGCGGCGACCGCGGGACAGGTCGGGACGTTGGTCCCGTCGGGCAGGGCCCTGCGCCCCGGCGGGGCAGGGATTTCTCGCGGTCGGGACCGCGCGACGCGACGCTAGCCTCGGGGCGTGTCCCGACGTCCCCCCGGCTGGGTGCCGAACCAGCACGGCGCGTGGCCGATGCTGCTCCTGCCGTTCGTCGTCGGGACGGTCCGGGGGATCCAGGACGCCGGGTTCCGGCCGGTGACCGTTGCGCTCGGTGCGCTGTGGCTCGTCGGCTACCTCGCCTACTTCCTCGCGGCGACGACCGCGCGCTCCTGGGCGCTCGCCGGTCGTCCGCTGAGCCCGCGGACCGTCGGCCTCCGCGAGATCGTCGCGACCCTCACGCTGCTGGCGGTGGCGCTCGTCCTGGAGTAGACCGTCGGTCCGCCCGAACCGGGTGGTTCACTGAGCCGATGGACGACGACGCGCCGCTCGACCTCGACGACCTCACCGATCGCGTCGACGCGATCTCCGCGCTGTACGCGCGCAAGTTCGGCATCGAGCGCGACCCGGACTGGTTCATGCTCAAGCTCACCGAGGAGGTCGGCGAGCTCACGCAGGCGTTCCTCGCCGCGACGGGCCGCACCCGCCCACGCGAGGTGGCCTCCCCGGCGTCGGGCTCGCCCGGCGTGCCCGACGGCGGTCCGTCGGCGCTCGCGGACGAGGTCGCCGACGTCCTCGCGCACCTCCTCCTGCTCGCGCGCTCCCAGGGCGTCGACGTCGAGGCGGCCGTGCGCCGCAAGTGGCTCGCGTGGGAGTCGGCGCTCCCTCGCCCCTGACGAGACCCGGGGGTCGACGCCACTAGGGTGGCGCGGTGACCGACCAGCGCATCGACCCGCCCTCCACGGCCGACGAGGTAACCACGTTGCGTGGCTACCTCGACTTCCACCGCGACACGTTGCGCTGGAAGACCTCCGGCCTCGATGCGACCGAGCTCGCGCAGTCCCTGCCGCCATCGACGATGTCGCTCGGTGGCCTGATCAAGCACGTCGCGCTCGTCGAGTCGCACTGGTTCTCCGCGATGTTCCTCGGCGAGCCCCTGATCCCGCCGTTCGACACCGCCGACTGGGACGCGGACGAGGACTGGGACTGGAACAGCGCCACGCAGGACAGCCCGGAGGAGCTGCGCGTGCTGCTGGACCGGGCGATCGCCGCGTCCGACGCGATCCTCGAGGCGGCACTCGCCGACGGCGGGCTCGACCGTGTGTCCGCGGTGACGAGCAAGCGCACCGGCGAGCCGTGGAACCTCCGCTGGATCGTGGTGCACATGATCGAGGAGTACGCCCGCCACAACGGCCACGCCGACCTCATCCGTGAGTCGATCGACGGGACGGTGGGGGAGTAACCACGGGACGACGGTTGCCCCCGGCCGCCCGGCCCGGGACGATGGCCGTCGTGACCGCCACCGACCGACCTCAGCCCGCCCCGCGCCCGCGCCGGGTGAGCGTCACGACCGTCGTCCTCGCCGCGCTCGTGCTGCTCGGCGTCGCCCTCCTGCTCGCCGCGGCCTGGCTCGCCGGTCGACCGACGTCGTCCGGGTGGTTCGCGTACGCACCGCTGTCCGACACCACGTTCGTGCCGTCCGGCGCGTTCCCGGTGGGCAGTACGGCGCTGCTCGCGGCTGCAGGGGCGTTGCTGGTCGGCGGAGCCGTCGGGTTCGTCGTCGGTCGCCGCAGCGGTCCGACCGCGGCCGTCGGCGACACGTCGTCAGACGCGTGACCGCACGGTACGAGCTCGTCCTGCTGGACCTCGACGGCACGCTCACCGACTCGGCGCCCGGCATCCTCGCGTCGGTGCGGCACGGGTACGGCGCTCTGGGGCTCCCGGTCCCGGCGGCGCCCGTGCTCCGCGGGTTCGTCGGCCCGCCCCTCGCGGAGTCGTTCCTGACGCACGGCGTCCCGGCGGGTCTCGTGGACCAGGCCGTCGCCGCGTACCGCGAGGTCTACGCGGCCGGCAACCTCCTCGACAACGCCGTCTACCCCGACATCCCCGAATGCCTGACGGCGCTGCGCGAGACCGGCGTGCGCCTCGCCGTCGCGACGTCCAAGCCGGAGCCGATGGCGCGGCGCATCGTCGAGCACTTCGGGCTGGACGCGTTCCTCGACCGCGGGCTGGACGACGTCTTCGGAGCGACGCTCGACGGCACCCGCACGTCGAAGGGCGACGTCATCGCGCACACCCTCGCGTCGCTCGACGCCGCCGGGCTGGACGCGACCGCGCTCGCCCGCGCCGGTGGCGTCGTCATGGTCGGCGACCGCGAGCACGACGTGCACGGCGCCGCCGCGCACGGCATCGCGTGCGTCGGTGTCGCCTGGGGCTACGCGCACCCGGGGGAGCTCGAGGCGGCGGGGGCGAGCGCCGTCGTCGCGACTCCTGCCGATCTCGTCGAGGCTCTCGTCTCCACGGTCCCGACCGCCTGACCGTGCGCCCGACCCGCCGGCCCGGCGCGCTCGTCAGGCGCGAGCCAGCACGACAACCGGCGCCAGGAGCCCAGCCCGGGTCGCGGCCAGGTTGTTGCCGAGGCGCGTCGCGAACTCCTCGCCGAACACGACGACGAGCCCGTCCTGGGGCGGCCCACCCGGTGCCGCGAGCGCCGCGCGCCGGTCCTCGACCCGCAGCACGTCGAACCCCGCTGTCATCAGCGCCTCCTCGTACGCGGACGGCGTCTCGACGAACGAGGTCTCGGCGTCGACCGCCCAGGGCATCGGGTAGGGCAGGTCGCCCGGCCCGACGCGCATCTGCTCGAACACCCCGAACAGCCCACCAGGACGCAGGACGCGTCGGACGTCCGTGAAAAGCGCTGCCTTGTCGGGCACGTTCATGCCGACGTGGACCAGCATCGCCCGGTCGTGCGACGCGTCGGCGCAGGGCAGCCCGTCCCCGTCCCCGACCTCGAACGCCACGAGGTGGGAGAGCCCGGCACGGGCACTGAGCTCTCCGGCCGCGGCGACGAAGTCCGGGCTGAGGTCTACGCCCGTGACGCGGCACCCGTGACGGGCGGCGGCGAGCCGCGCCGGCCCGCCCAGGCCGCAGCCGACGTCCAGGAGCGTCGTCCGGGCGTCGAGGTCCAGCACGTCGAGCAGGGCCGTGGTCGCGAGCGCGCCGCCGGCGTGCAGCTGGTCGTACGGCGCGAGCGCATCGGCGGTCACTGGACCGTCACCCGCACCGGCCGTCGCGAGGATGCGGCCTGCGAGGTCCTCGCCCCCGTAGTGCCGTCGAACCTGCTCCGTGATGGCCATCGCGGGCCTCCGTGGTCGTCGTGCGCCCGAGGTGGGTGCGACGCGTCCTCCCGACGGTACGCCTCCCCGCGACGGTGCGGGGGCGGGTGCCGTGTGCGACCGCTTGACCTTGACGTAGCGTCAACTTCTAGCGTGGTCCTCGTTGCCGCACCACGCATCGGATCGGAGGAACGAGATGCTCCCGAGCGCCACGACCGGGCGAACGGCCGACTGGTCCATCCAGGAGGTCGCGCGCCTCGCGGGCACGACGAGCCGCACGCTGCGTCACTACGACGACATCGGGCTGCTCGCACCGTCCCGTGTCGCGTCCAACGGCTACCGCCACTACGACGCCGACGCGCTCGTCCGCCTCCAGCGGATCCTGCTCCTGCGCGACCTCGGTCTCGGGCTCCCCGCGATCAAGGACGCTCTCGACGGGCCGTCCGCCGTCGAGGGCGAGCGGCCGCCGTCGGGCGCGGACCCGCAGAGCGCCCAGGTGCGTGCGCTGCGCGGCCACCTCGAGTGGCTGCAGGCGGAGCGGCAGCGGCTGGCGCGGCAGATCGCGTCGGTCGAACGCACGATCACCACGATGGAAGGAGGTGGGGAGCTCATGGCGGACGACATGTTCGACGGGTTCGACCACACGCAGTACAAGGAGGAGGTCGAGGACCGCTGGGGCAAGGACGCGTACGCGCGCGGGCACTCCTGGTGGACCGGCCTCTCGGAGGCCGAGAAGACCGCGTTCAAGGAGCGCGTCGAGCGCCTCAACGCGGACTGGACGGCGGCGGCGCAGGCCGGCGTCGACCCCGGGTCCGACGACGCGCAGGCGCTCGCGCGGCGCCACGTCGAGTGGCTGCAGACCGTGCCCGCGAACCCGGCGCACGAGCCGGGGCCGCTGCGGGGCTACCTGCTGGGGCTCGGCGAGATGTACGTCGAGGACCCGCGGTTCGCACTCAACTACGGCGGGGTCGAGGGCGCGACGTTGGTGCGCGACGCCCTGCGCGTGTACGTCGAGCGCAACCTCTGACGCCCGGGCGCGGGGGAGGACCGCAGGTTCTCTCCCGCGCGGCGGGGCGGGAACGCCGCGACGTCACTAGCCTGGTGCCAGGGCACACCGCGTCCGCCAGGAGGCAAGCCATGAGCACGCCGACGTCCTCAGGCCCGGCCACGACCCGCAACGTCGCCCTCGTGGGGCACAGCGGGTCCGGCAAGACCACGCTCGCGGAGGCCTTCCTGCATCGCGCGGGCGCGATCCCGCGGGCCGGGTCCGTCGCCGAGGGAACGACCGTCTGCGACCACGAGCCGGAGGAGGTGGCGCGCGGCATCTCGGTCAGCCTGGGCGTTGCGCACCTCGACTGGCGCGCACCCGACGGCACCACCTACCAGGTCACGCTCCTCGACGCCCCCGGCTCGCCCGACTTCGCCGGGTCGGTCGACGCCGCGCTCGCGGTGGCCGACGTCGCGCTCGTGGTGGTGAGCGCCGTCGACGGAGTGCAGTCGGGGACGCTGGAGGTCTGGCGGCGGTGCGACGAGGCGGGAATACCCCGCCTCGTCGTCGTCTCCCAGGAGGATCGTGCGCGGGCGAGCTTCCGGACGGTCCTCGCCGAGCTGCGCGGTGCGTTCGACGCGCCGTTCGTGCCGTTGGAGCTGCCGCTCGGCGAGGAGCAGTCGCTGCACGGGCTCGCAGACGTCCTCACCGAGCGCGCCCGGGAGTACGACGGGGCCGGGCCGGCCGCGTGGCACGGCCGCGACGACGACGTCCCCGCCGACGTGCGGGACGAGGAGCATGCGCTGCACGACGAGGTCGTCGAGGAGATCGTCACGCACGACGACGAGCAGCTCGAGGCCTACCTCTCCGGCGACGAGCCCGCCGCCGCCGACCTCGAGCGCACGCTCGCGCACGAGGTGCTCACGGGTGAGGCCGTGCCGGTCCTGCTCGCGTCCGCGGTGACGGGCGTCGGCGTCGACCGGGTGCTCGACCTCGTGTGCGAGCTCGGGCCGTCGCCCGCCGACCGGCCGGGCGTCGTCGCGCTGCCCGCCGGCACGGGGGCCACCGGCACAGGGGCCACCGGCACAGGGGCCGACGGCACCGACGGCGGGGCGTCGTCCGAGGTCGAGGCCGATCCCCGCGGCGACGCGCTCGTGCACGTCTTCCGCACCGTCGTCGACCCGTTCGTCGGACAGGTGTCGGTGTTCAAGGTGCTCTCCGGGACGGTCGCGACCGGCGACCGCCTCGTGAGCACGACGACCGGCGCGGAGGACCGCGTGCACGGGTTGTTCCGCCTGCGCGGCCGCGAGCACGTCGCGGTGGACCGTGTCGTGGCGGGCGACGTCGCGGCCGTCGCGAAGCTGTCCGCCGCGGCGACCGGGACGCTCCTCGCCGGGCGCCGCATGCCCGTGCGGGCGAGAGACCTCCCGGCACGGCCACCGGTGTACGCCCAGGCGCTGCGGCCCGTGTCGCAGTCGGACGACGACAAGCTCTCCGCCGCGCTCGCGAGGCTGTGCGTCGAGGACCCGACGCTGCACGTCGACCTCACCGGGTCGCAGGCCGTCCTCGGCGGGCTCGGCGACACGCACCTCGCCGTCGCGATCGAACGCCTCGAGCGCACGTTCGGCGTACGCGTCACCACGGAGCCCGTCCAGGTTCCCTATCGCGAGACCATCGCGCGCACGGTCGAGGTCGAGGGCAAGGTCAAGAAGCAGTCGGGCGGGCACGGGCAGTTCGCCGTCGTGCAGCTGCGCGTCGCCCCGCTGCCCCGCGGCGGGGGCCTCGAGTTCGTCAGCTCCGTCGTCGGCGGATCCGTGCCGCGCCAGTACCTGCCCGCCGTGGAGCGCGGCGCACGCGAGGCCATGGAGAGCGGCGGGCCCCACGGCTACCCCGTGGTCGACCTCCGCGTCGAGGTCCTCGACGGCAAGGCGCACTCGGTCGACTCGTCCGACATGGCGTTCCGCACCGCCGGCGGCGTCGGCGTGCGCGAGGCCCTCGCCACGGCGGGGACCGTCGTCCTCGAACCCGTGTCCGCGGTCACCGTGACCGTCCCACCCGATGCGCAGGGCGACGTCATGGGCGACCTCTCGTCGCGCCGTGGCCACATCACCGCGACCGACTCGCTCCCGGACGGCCGCGTGCGCGTCGACGCCCTCGTGCCCGAGGCCGAGCTGACCCGGTACGTCCTCGACCTGCGCTCCCTGACCGGAGGCCGCGGGTCGTTCACGGCCGTGCCCGACCGCTACGAGGTCCTCCCGGGAGGCGTCCCTAGCCCGGCGAGGTAGAACCCCTGGTCGGCCGAGGTAGAACCGTGGTCGCGCGGGGTAGAACCGTGGTCGTGTCCGACGGCGCGTGGTCGCCTGGGGTGTCGGGGTGGGTGGGGGCGCCGCGTCTACCATCCGCCGCTCGTTCCTCGCGGCTCCCGCCAGGCCCGACCACGACGCGGCGCCCCCACCCACCCCTCCGGCGTCGTCCCACCCCGGTCTGTGCTCACCCGGGCCGACGGCCCGCAGGGCCGGTCTTGCGCCGTCTCGCCGTCTCGCCGTCTCGCCGTCTCGCCGTCTCGCCGTCTCGCCGTCTCGCCGTCTCGCCGTCTCGCCGTCTCGCCGTGTCGCCGTGTCGCCGTGTCGCCGTCTCGCCGTCTCGCCGTCTCGCCGTCTCGCCGTGTCGCCGTCTCGCCGTGTCGCCGTGTCGCCGTGTCGCCGTGTCGCCGTCTCGCCGTCTCGCCGTGTCGCCGTCTCGCCGTGTCGCCGTGTCGCCGTCTCGCCGTGTCGCCGTCTCGCCGTGTCGCCGTGTCGCCGTCTCGCCGTGTCGCCGTCTCGCCGTGTCGCCGTCTCGCCGTGTCGCCGTCTCGCCGTCTCGCCGTCTCGCCGTGTCGCCGTGTCGCCGTCTCGCCGTCTCGCCGTCTCGCCGTGTCGCCGTCTCGCCGTCTCGCCGTCTCGCCGTGCGGCCGACGCCCGAGCCCTGCCCCGTCGTCGAGAACGACGTGGCTCGCGGTCGAACACGACCTTGGTGTCGCCACGGCCTGGATAACGACACTGATGTCGTGTTCGGCGCGTGACCACGCCCTGACCGGGCCGACCACAGTTCTACCTCGCGCGACCACGGTTCTACCTCGCGCGACCAGGGTTCTACTTCGGCGGACCAAGGTTCTACTTCGTCAGGGCCTGGCCGCGTGCTGCACGAGGTGCGGTGGTGGCTGAGCGGGTGGGGCGGCGTCGGATGCGAAGGGCGTCAAGGCCGCGCTCCCAAAGCCCATACCCGACAGACCACGGTGACGGCGCGGACAGCCCGAGCACCGACGCCGCCCCGCACGCGGACCCGACCACGAACCACGGTTCTACTTCGGCCGACCACGGTTCTACTTCGCGCGACCACGGTTCTACCTTGGCGGACCACAGTTCTACCTCGCGCGACTAGCGTTCTCCTTCGCGCGACGCGAGGTCTACGCCGGCGGCGCGGGGATGTGTCCCGGGGTCAGCAGTGGACGGCGCCGAGGTCGGCGAAGACGTCGCTGTTGAGGCGGAACGCGCGCCGTGCCTCTGCCACCGTCTCGTCGACCTGCGCGGGGGTGAGGGCGAGGCCGTCGAGGCGTTCGCGGTAGACGTCCTTGAACGGCTTGGACTTGGGGATCTCCACGAACGTGTAGAACGCGAGCCCGTCGTCGACGAGCCCGTAGTGCCGCTCGAGCATGCGCTTGATGATCTGGCCGCCGGAGAGGTCGCCGAGGTAGCGCGTGTACGCGTGGGCGGCGTAGGCGGGGAGAGACGTCCCGACCTCGCGCAGGCGGGCGACGTAGCGCTCGGTCGCGGGGCGGATCGTGATGCGCTCGGCCCAGTCGGTCCCGACGAGGAACGCGAGGTCCTTCTCGGTCTCCGGCGTGCGAGCCAGCTCGTCGAACACCAGCGTCGCGCCCTGCACGTCGTCGCGGATCGCAGCGCTCGCGTCCTCGAGCGCGCCGTAGATCGCCCACTGCTGCGCGGCGAGGTCGGCGTACGCCGCGACGTCGAGCTGTCCGGACATGAGCTTCTCGACGAAGCCGGAGCTCTCGGCCTGCTCGTGCTCGGGCCGGGTGCCCTCACGGAGGCGCAGGGAGAGCGGCGCGGGCCGGTCGGTGGGGGCGAGGTCGTGCGTCAGTGCGGTCACGCGGGCTCCTGCGAGGGTCGGATCGCTGGCGGACTCATCCTGACGTGCCGTCATGACGATGTGTCAGGAACTGTAACGTACGAAGGTGACCCTTACCTAGCTCCCAGGTCCACGTCTTCGGGGTTCGGCAGACCGGCGACGAACCGGTAGCCGACGAGCGCCACGACGACGCCGAGGCCTCCGCCCACGACGAGCGGCGTCGTCAGGTCGACGCGGGCGAGCAGGCCTCCGAGGAACGACCCGAGCGGCATGACGCCCCACAGGAGCGTGCGCCACGTCCCGTGCACCCGCCCGAGCAAGCGGCCGGGGATCATCGCCTGGCGCAGCGACATGATGAGCACGTTCCACACCGTGACCCCGCCGAAGCCCACGGCGAGCAGGACCGCCGCGACCCCGACGGCGCCCCGCGGCAGCAGCGGGACGACACCCAGGAGCACGAGGGTCACGGGCGTGACCACGTTCGCGAGGGCGATCGTCCGTCCCGTGCCGAAGCGTTGCTTGGCGGGGTTCGCGACGGCCGCGGCGACGAGCGCCCCGACCGCGCCGACGAGCATGAAGGTCCCGTACCAGGCCTCGGGGACGCCGAGCACGTCGAGCACGTAGAGCACGATGGTCGCCGTCGCGGCGGAGAAGCAGAGCCCGACGAGGATCGACAGGATCCACAGCGGGCGCAGCGTCGGGTGCGCCCACAGGAACCGGAAGCCGTCGCCGAGCTGGCGGTACCAGGCGGGCGTCGGCTCCCCGGCGCCGTCGGCGGAAGGTGTCCGATGGTCGCCGGCCGCCGCGGCAGGCAGGAAGAACGCCAGGACGAACGCCACCGCGTACGTCAGCGCCCCCACGCCGAGCGGTGCGACGACGGCCACGGCGAACAGCGCCGAGGTGAGCGGTGCCGCGAGGAAGTTCTGCACCGTGATCTCGCCGGCCTCGATGCGCGAGTTCGCGCGTGGGAGGTCGACGGGACGCACGATCGACGGGAGCACCGCTCGGATCGCCCCGTCGTAGACGGTCTCGAACGCGCCGTAGAGGAACACGACGGCGTAGAGCCACCAGATCGTCAGTGCCTCCGTGGCGGCGAGGACGACGAGGCCGAGGGCGAGCACGGTCCGCGCGCCGTTGGCGAGCGCGAGCGCGTGGCGCCGGTCGATGCGGTCCAGGAGGATGCCGGCCGGGATGGCGAAGAAGAGCCACGGGAGCAGCGAGACGGCGGCGATGCCCGAGACGAGCAGGGGGTCGTCGGAGAGCCGTGCTGCCAGCAGCGGGGCGGCGACCCGTGCGATGCCGTCGCCGAGGCTCGAGCTGAGGTTGGCCGTGAAGACGTTGCGGAACGCCGGGCCCAGGCCGGCGACCGCGGGCGCGTCGGCGAGGATACGGCGTCGGGCGGGCATGCTCCGAGGCTAGGTGACGGGTGCCTCGGTCACCGACCGGATTCCCCGTGGTTCTGCCACCGGGAGAAGGCCAGGTCTAGCGCGCGGCGAGGGCGGGAGAGTCGACGTCGGCGCCGACGGCACGCAGGACGAACGCCTCGGTCGCCGCGATGGCCTGCTCCCGCGCCTCGGGGTCGTCGGGGACGAAACGTCCGGAGAGGCATGCGTTGACGAGCTGGACGGTGGTGTCGATGTCCTGCTCGGGGAACTCGCCGGCGTCGATGCCGGACTGCACGATGCGTCGCAGGATGGCCTCGACGAGCTCCGCGTGCTCGCGCAGGCGCTGGCGTGTCGTGCGCGAGAGCACGGTGCGCAGGTCGGGGCCCGGCGCGAGGTGGAAGATGCGCTTGAGCTGGGCCTGCTGCCGGATGTAGGTGCGCAGCTGCTCGACCGGGTCGTCCACGTCCTCGAGCGCACGCTCGAGCGTGCCGACGTACTGCTCCGTCTCGTGCGTGATGAACCCGAGGAGCAGGGCCTCCTTGTCGGGGAAGTGGTTGTACACCGCAGTGCGGCCGACGCTCGCGGCCGCGGCGATGTCGGCGAGCGAGATCGCGTCGAAGCCGCGGTCCATCATGAGGGTCGAGAGCGCCGCGAAGAGCTTCTGCCGGGTCTGGGCGCGGTGCTCGTGGAGGGACCCTCCGATGATCTTGGGCATGCTGACATCATAGGGACCGCGTGTCAGAACGCTAATCGCCGTCGTCTGGCACACTGCCGCCCATGGACACGACCGCCTCGCCCGAGGGCGTTGCCGCCCAGCCCGCCGACCCGGCGTTCCCGCCCGTCCCCGGCGACTCCAAGGACTGGACGTGGGTGATGGAGCGCCCATGCCAGGAGTGCGGGTTCGTCTCCTCCGACGTGACGCCGGACGACGTCGCGCCCACGGTGCGCGCCGCCATCCCTCGCTACGTGGGGGCCCTCCGGCGCGACGACGTCCGTGACCGCCCCGACGCGACGACCTGGTCGGTCCTCGAGTACGCCGCGCACGTGCGCGACGTCTTCTCGATCTTCGACGTGCGCCTGCAGTCGATGGTCGAGGGTGACGACCCGCAGTTCGCGAACTGGGACCAGGACGCGACCGCGGTCGAGCAGGACTACGCCCACCAGGACCCGGCCGTGGTGGCGCGCGAGCTCGAGATCGCGGGGGACCGGGTGGCGGGCCGCTTCGACGCGGTCGTGCCGGACCAGTGGGAGCGCCCGGGGCGCCGGTCGAACGGCTCGGTGTTCACGGTCCGCACCCTCGGGCAGTACTTCCTGCACGACGTCGTCCACCACCTGCACGACGTGCGGGCCTGACCCGCGGGCGGCCGAGGGGCCGACGCGTCGTCGTGACCTGTTCGTAACATCCCGGCATTCCGGACCAACTACGCTCCGGGCATGGACGCCAAGGTCGCCGGTCTCGTGCCCGAGGCGCACTCCGGTGCTCATCTCCTCGCCGTGCCACGCTCGCGCGGTACGGCGCGCACGCCGGTCGACGCGCTCGCCCGGGCGTGGTTCCCGGACGCGGCGTGGGTGGCCCCGCCCGGCGGCGGGGCGGCCCGGCCCATGGTCGGGGCACGCTTCCGTGGCGTGGTGCGCGACGACGTCGTGCCGCCCGGGGAGCTGCGGCTCACCGAGGGAGCGCGGGCCGTCGGGCCGTTCGCCCTGACGGCGTCCCAGACCCAGGCGCTCGACCTCGCGAGCGCCGCCGCCGAGGCCTTCGCGCTGCACGTCGACGACCCGGAGCCGCGCGGCGGACCCGTCGTGGTCCCCGACGACCGGGACGGGCTCACGAGGGCCTTCCCCGCCGGGCTGCCGCAGGGGACCGAGCTCCAGGTCCTGGGTTGGGCCGTCGCGGCGGCGCGGCGCGTGGGCGGCGCACTCGTCGTGGACGGGCGCGTCCTGACCCCCGACCCGGCGAGCGGCGTGGACCTCGACCTCTACAGCGCGCAGGTCCTCACGCCCGACGACGCGCTCGGGGTCCTGCGGACGGTCGTCCCCGGAGCGCGCGTCGAGGCGGTCGGCCCGCGGGAGGGCGGTCCGGCGGACTTCTCCCTCGCCGGAGACACCTCTTACGACGGCGGCGTGCGGCTCGGGATGCGCCGGGTGCCGGAGGTGCCGCTCGCGCTGGGCGCCCTGGACTGGCGCGAGTACGGCCCGTACGCCTACCACGTGTCGTGGTTGCCGCCCGACCCCTACGAGCTCACGGTCGAACGGCCGTCGGGCCTGCACCTCATCGCGCGCTCGCGCGTGCGCGTCCTCGTCGCGCGCCTCGCGGCCATGCTGCAGGGTCGGCTCGGCGGGACGCTCGTCGACGACGGCGGGTTCGTCGTCCGAGACCTCGACCTCGACGAGCGCCTGACCCCGACGGCGACGCCGACGACGCAGTTCTGGGTCTGACCCGCGTGCGCACTCGGCGCGCGGCGACGCTGAACGGTGGGTGTCGGGCGTGCGGACTGTCCACAGAATTGATCCACAGGGCTGTGGGTCCCGAGGGAATCCCGCGGGGGCGCCTGTGGATGAACCTGTGGCCTTCGGTGCGGGTCAAATGACATGCGTCGGAACCCTTGCAGACCCCTGTGACGAGGACTACAAACGTGCGTAACGGCCCGGACGGGCGCACACGGACGACGGAGTTCCGAAACGCAGCACAGGGGTCCACGGGCCCCCACCCGGAGCGCACGTCGCGCCGCTGGGCGCACGCGAGGGCACGGCTGACCGGAGAACGGTGGACGACCCGCGACCCCTGTCGCGGGCTGCGCGCGACGGCGCAGGTTCCGACCGGACCCGGAAGGCCGACCGCGATCGGCGCCACCGCCCGGCAACCCGGAGGACACCCTCCCGACGGCCGGCCGCGGCGACGTCGGGCCGCCACGTCGCGAGCGGCGCCCCGACGGGCCACCCGGCCCGACCGCCCCGGGGTCGCGGACACGGCGAGGCCCCTCGGAATCCTGCTCCGAGGGGCCTCGCTGCCATTGTCCCGCGGCGCCCGCGGCTGGACGAGAGCCACGCGGGCCCTGCGCGCCTACGCTCGTCCCATGAGCAACCTCGAGACCCGGCCCGAGGAGCGCGTCTGCTCGGCGGGCGCCCCTGACGGTGACCCGGCCACGGCTCCTGCCGGGCCGTCGGTCGAGATCCTCGAGCACCGCGACGTGCCGCTCGGTGGCACGCGCGCGATGCGCGTCCGCCGCACCATCCCGCAGCGGGCGCGCTCGCTCGTGGGCGCGTGGTGCTTCCTCGACCACTACGGCCCCGACCCGCTGCCGGCGATCGGTGACGGGACCGACGGCATGCAGGTCCCGCCCCACCCGCACACGGGCCTGCAGACGGTCACGTGGCTCTTCGCGGGGGAGATCCTGCACCGCGACTCGGTCGGCTCGCTGCAGACCGTCCGGCCGGGAGAGCTCAACCTCATGACGGCCGGGCGCGGCATCTCGCACTCCGAGGAGTCGCCGCGGGGGGAGCGTCCGCCCGTGCTGCACGGTGTCCAGCTCTGGGTCGCGCTCCCGGGCGACCGCCTCGCCGACCCGCCTGCGTTCGAGCACCACGCCGACCTCCCCGTCGTGACCGCCGACGGCGCGCGCGTGCAGGTATTCCTCGGCGCGCTGCGCGTGGGCGGAGCGGAGCTCCGGTCGTCCGCGACCACGTTCTCGCCGATCGTCGGCGCGCAGCTCGACCTCGAGCCCGGGGCGCGCGTGACGCTCGACGTGGACCCGGCGTTCGAGCACGGGCTGCTGGTGGACGACGGCGTGGTGCGCCTCGAGGGCGAGGACGTGCCGCCGTCGTCCCTCGGGTACGTCGCGCCGGGCCGAGCGACGCTCACGGTCGAGGCCGGCACGGACGGACCCGCGCGGGTCGTGCTGGTGGGCGGCGAGCCGTTCGGCGAGGACATCGTCATGTGGTGGAACTTCGTCGGCCGCTCGCACGACGACGTCGCGCGGGCCCGCGAGGAGTGGCAGGCGCAGCTCGTGGTCACGGGGGGCGACGGCCCGAACCACGGCGGCACGCGCTACGTCGAGGGCGCCCACGAGCGTCGCTACGGCGAGGTGGTCGGGTACGACGGCGGCCCGCTCCCCGCCCCGGCCCTCCCCGACGTCCGCCTCCGCCCCCGCACCCGCCCGACCCGGCCGAGGGAGCACCCCGGCCCGCCGAGGTAGAACCCTGGTCTGCCGACGTAGAACCGTGGTCTGCCGGAGTAGAACCGTGGTTCGCCGACGGCGGTCGGGTCGCCAGTAGACTGCCGCGCATGGCCAAGAACTCCACGCCCGACTTCGTGCTGCGCCCGTTCGAGGGGCTGCCCGGCGAGACCGACTGGGTCGCGATGCGCGAGGTCGTCCCCTCGGCCAGCGCGACCGCCCGCACGACGGCGGAGCACGGCGCGCGCGACGTCCTCGTGGTCACGGTCCTGCCCGCCGGTTGGGCAGCGCTGCACCGCCAGGACGGCACGATCCTCCTCGCCGTCCAGACCCTCGCCGGCTCGGGGGACACGAGCCGCGACCTCGCCGCGGCGCTGCTCGAGGCGATCGACGCGGAGCCCGGCACGTCGATCGAGACGAGCGCGCTGCCCGACGCCGGCCCGCGCCTGCAGGACGTGCTCGACCCGTCGGTCCCGTTCGAGGTCACGGTCCACGAGGACTTCACGTTCTGGCTCGACCCGTCCGCGGAGATGACGCCCGACCTGCGCGCGTCGCTCGACCAGGCCGCCGAGTCGATGGTCCCGACCGTCAAGCTCGACGCCGTGCCTTCGGCGTACTGGTGCCGCATGTCGCGCGAGTTCGTGCGCTGGGCGCGGCCCGAGCCGGAGGACGTGCTCATCGACGCGATCTCGCGCCTGCACGCGCGTCGCGAGTCCGGCCTCGCGGGCGGCAAGTTCGTCGGCGCGTTCCGCTCGAGCGGTCTGCTGGTCCCGGTCTGGGAGCTGCCGCGCGGCACGGAGGCCGACGAGCTCGAGGGACCGATCGCCGAGCTCGACGCCAAGCTCACCGAGGCGCTCGCCGTCACCGAGCCGCTCGACGCGAACGAGCGTCGCGCCCGCGCCGGCATCATCTCGCGCCAGGTCACGCTCCGCTGACAGCGGGCCTGTCGACGGGCGTCGTGGTCGAGTAGGATCCGGACGACCTGGGAACGCAGCCCGGTCGTCCTGCGAAGATCCCGAGCGGATCTGCTGGTGGAACAACGGCAAATCTGCGGCCAACTCTTTGCACTACTAGGCTGGGCGGCGTGAACGCGGACCATCGGTCGACTGAGACTGGGAACAACCCTGGGCGGGCGGCGAGCGCGCCGTCACCGACGTACCTCTCGGCGTCCGGGACGCGCGCCAGGACGCCGCGACCCGTCGCCGGCGACGGTCGGACCGGGCGGGCCGTGCGCCAGCGCGTCGCCGTGATCATCCCTGCGAAGGACGAGTCGCGCCGCATCGCCGCGACCGTGCGCGCCGCGAAGGCCATCCCGCACGTCGACCTCGTGCTCGTCGTCGACGACGGCAGCGAGGACGACACCCAGCACGTCGCGCGCGAGGCGGGCGCCGTCGTCGTGCGGCACTCGCACAACCGCGGCAAGGCCGCCGCCATGGAGACGGGCGCCGCCGTTGTGGCGATGCGCGACGCGCCGGACCGCCCGCCGCGCCTCCTGCTCTTCATCGACGGCGACCTCGGCGAGACCGCGGTGAACACCGCCCCCCTCGTCCTCCCCGTCCTCGACGGCCAGGCGGACGTCGCCATCGCGCTCCTGCCGCCCCAGCCCGGCGCCGGCGGCCGCGGCATCGTCGTCGGGGCCGCGCGCCGCGCCATCCAGTCGCTCACCGGGTGGACTCCTACCCAGCCGCTGTCCGGCATGCGCTGCCTCACGCGCGAGGCCTTCGAGGCGGCGACGCCGCTCGCGCGCGGGTGGGGAGTCGAGACCGGCATGACGATCGACCTGCTGCGCAAGGGCTACGTCGCCGTCGAGGTGCCGTGCGACCTGCGCCACCGCGCGTCGAGCAACGACCTCAAGGGCCAGCTCCACCGTGCGGCGCAGTACCGCGACGTGCTGCTCGCGGTGAACGCGCGCAAGGTGCGCTCCGCCGTCGACCGGGTGCGGACTCCCGCCAAGTAGTCGGTCGGGTCGGCTGCGTCGGGTCGCCCCGCCCGCTCGTCCCGGACGTCGGCTCCCGGACCGTTCGGCCCTACGTCGCCTTCGCGGTCGAGCGTGTCTTTCGACGTCGCGGCGGGGCTGGCGGCAGACTCTCGGCCGTAGGTCGTACTCATCGGATGTCGACGTCGGGAGCGTGCAGGTGCGAGGGAAACGATGGGCGGTGTTCTCGGCCGCGGTGCTGGGTGCCGTGGTGATCGGTGGGTGCAGCACCAACAACGGTGAGGATCGTGGAGGCCAGGTCGAGCCGTCGCAGGTCAGTGGTGCGACCCAGCAGCCGTCCGCAGCCGCGTCGCCGGAGGTCGACGCACTGGACGACACCGCCATCTGCAGTGCCTACGGTGACGTTCTGACGATCGTGGAGAATGCCGACATCGCCCTCGCAGAGGGGCGCATGGAGGCGCAGGAGCATCACGGCTGGTACGAGCTGGCGACCCGCGTGCTCGATCGGCTGCCCTCCGGTGGGGACAGCGCCGTGCAGACGGCGATCGGTGAGCTCAAGGAGGTCGCGCCGGCCGTCGCACCCGGGGCGTTCGCTGAGTCGACCGCGGTCGGTTCCCCCGAGTGGGACGAGGTGGACGCCCTCCTCGGCGACGCGTGCGACGACGTCGGCGCTCCGCTGACGATCAGCATGTTCACCGGCGGATGACACGACGAGCGGCCTCGGGTCAGGTGCGGGTGACCGTGGCCTTCTCGGCTTCGGTCCCGACCCCCGGCTCGGCCGCTGGCTCGCGCTCGAGGTCGGGGTCGGGGGGGCCGTCACCGGCGGCGTGGAGCGCGGCGACGGTGAGGAGCGGGATGGCCGGGATGAGCGCGATCATCGCGATGCGGACGCCGAAGTCGTTGACGAGCGAGCCGGCGACGCACACGATCCACAGGGCGAGGAGCGCCGGGCGGACGAGCGGCCAGGCCGCCTCGGTGCGCGCGAACCAGCGCGGGGTGAAGCGGCGGGGCCAGAAGAGGAGAAGCGCTGCCGCGACGAGCACGAGGATCGTCAGCCACACGGGGACGCCGCCGAGCACGGACCGCAGCGCGTAGCCGGCCTTGCGGAACAGGGTGTCCCAGGCCGATCCGTCGACGACCTGCCCGACGAACCGGCCCAGGTGCGAGCGCTGGTCCGCGGGCCTGAGCCAGTCGAGGATGCCCACCGCGGCGACGAGCGCGACCCCCGCCGCCGCCACGAGTGCGAACCGCCTCCAGGTGACGCGTGCGCCGGAGGCGGCGAGTCCCAGGACCGCGAACGCCGGGACGACGACGAGCCCGCCCCCGAGGTCGGCGCCGAGCGTCGGCCACACGTCGACGACCATGGTGACGAGCCCGATCGCGGCGACGACAGAAGCGGCGACGAACCGCCGGCCGCGCACGACGAGCCACTGCGCGAGCGCCGCGGCGAGAACGAGGGCGGCGACGGCGTACACGGAGAACGTGGGGTTGCCGAACCCGTAGAAGCGGGCGCCGAACGTCGGTGCGGAGCCGAGCGGGCTCGCGCGGTTGAGCGGCGTCCCGACGAGCGCGTCGAGCGTGAGCACAGCGAACGTGAGGCCGGCGACGATGCCCGGGCCGAGCCACACGGGCCGTCGCGGTGCGAGCGCGCCGAGCCCCGCGACGGCGGCCGTCATGAGGACCGTCGACAGGACGATCGCGAGGGTCTGGCTGCCGAACCGCCACCAGCCGGTGAGGGAGACGAGGAAGGCCGCGGCCGGGACGGCGGCGACGACGAGCGCCGCGCCCCGCGCCCAGTGGGTGGCGCGCGCCCAGCGCACGCGGGCGCGATCGTCGGTGGCGCGCGCCGCCCGTGGTGCGAGGAGCAGGCACAGGCCCGCTACCGCGAGGCCGGCGTAGAACGGCACGTCGACGAAGTAGGTGTACACGGCACGACGCACGTGGTCGCGCGTCGTGAGGTCCGCGAGCGCGTCGGCGGTCGACGTGGCGTCCGGCGGGCGGGGCGAGCCCCACGCGAGCGGCGTGTCCTGGATGCGTGCGGGCATCGCGGAGCCGGTCACCCCGGCCGCGTCCAGGACCGTCGCGGGCACGTCGAGGACCCGCGCGACGCCGTCGGTCCGCGTGGCCGCGCTCGTCACGTACCGGGCCTGGTCAGGCCCGTCGGAGGACGGCCGGACGAGCGTCGCACCGAGCGCGGGCCGCGTGCCGGGCGTGCCGGCGACGTCGACGACGAGCACGGTCGTGCCCGTCGGGGCGGCGTCGAGCACCGCGCCGACCGTGGCGTCGACCGCGGCGAGGCGGCCGGTGCGCTGCGCGTCACGCACGGTGGTGCCCTCCCCTGCGGGCAGCTCCGGGTCGAGGGCGGGGGCGGTCGCGTCGCCCGCGTCGACGACGGTCACGGGGCAGGCGAACGCGTCGCCGCCGCGCGTGGTCGCCGCGGAGAGGTCGCGGTACCGGTCGACGTGCCCTTCGGGGTCCGCGAGGGCGATCCCCGCTCGTGGCCCGACGGCGGTCGCGCACACCGCGCCACCCCCCGCCCCGGACCCGGTCGCCCCGGCCGTCGCGAGCGCCTCGCCCAGCACGCCGAGCCGCGCCTGGTAGCCGGAGCCTCGCTGCAGCGCGACGAGGTCGTCCCAGCCGTCGACGGTGGCGCCGTCCTGAGCGACGACGACCCGCGTCGTCGGGCAGACCCACGTCCCGTCCGGGGCGCGCTCGGTAGCGACCTCCGCGAGCTGGCCCGCGGAGAGGGCGAGCCAGCCGCCGACGGTGCACCGGCTCGCGGCTCCGGTCGGCTGCGCGGCGCCCGCGGCGCCCGCGCCGTCGGTGAGCAGGGCGTGCAGCGTGGGGGTCTGCGACGCGGTGACGTCGGCCCACGTCACCCCGGTGGTGCCGACGACGACGAGCGGCCGGTCGGTCGCGATCGCGTCGGAGCGCGTGACGGTCGCCTCGCCGCCCGCCCGGGCGGCCGCGGACGCCGGCCGCGCGCTGCCCGACCCGACGACCGTCGAGGCGAGCAGCACCACGAGGAGGAGACCGCCACCGACGGTGACGAGCATCGTCGGCATGCGCCGGACCCCGGGCTCGGGCAGCGCGGCGCCCACCGTGGGCGGAGCGGTCAGGAACCCGGGCACGATCGTCGAGGCCGCGACGATCACGACCATGGCGCCGATGATCACGCCGGAGTCGTTGAGCACCGAACCGACGCCGGCCGCGACGACGAGCGCGACGACGAGCGGGCGCAGCAGTGGCCAGCGCTCGTACGCGCGCGCGACCTCCGGCAGCCGGAAGCGCTCCGGCCGCAGCGTGGCGAGCGCGGCGAGCACGACGAGCAGCGCCGCGAGCGCGCCCACCGGGTTCGCGATGGTCGCCCACGCACCGAGCGCCTTGCGGCCGACCACCTCGAGGGCGGCACCGTCGACGACGGTCTGCACGAAGCCGCCGAGGTGGGAGCTCCCGCCGGGGACCAGCCAGTCGACGACCGCGACGACCGCGACGACGAGCACCGTGAGGGCAGCGACGACGAGCACGCGCAGCCAGGTGATCCGCACCTGCCCGACGAGCAGCGCGAGCACCGCGAACGCGGGGACGAGCGCGAGGATCCCGCCGAAGTCCGCGCCGAACGCGGGCCAGCCGTCGACGACGACGGTCACGGCGCCGACGGCGACGACCAGCCACGCGCCGAGCCTCTGCCGACCCCGGGCGAGTGCAGCGCTCGCGAGCCCGCCGGCGAGCACGAGCCCCGCCACCGCGTAGACCGCGAAGGTCACGTTGTTGAAGCCGTAGAAGCGGGTGAAACCGACGACGGCCGACGTGCCGAGCAGGGACGCCTGCTGGAGCGTGGTGCCGGTGGCGCCGTCGACCGTGAGGACGAGCCACGTGACGCCCGCGAGGGCGGTCGGCAGGGCCCACGGACGGTCGGGCAGGAGCCGCGAGACGCACCACGCGACGAGCGCCACGACGACGGCGCTGAGCGCGAGCGCCAGGGTGAGCGCGGGTGCCGGGGCGCTCCAGACCCACCAGCGCGACAGGCTCGCGAGCGAGGCGGCGACGGGTGCGGCGGCCGCGACCGTGAGCACCGCGGAGAGGACGCGTCGGCCAGCGGGGCCGGGGCGCGACGGCAGGCCGCGGCGCGCGGCCGACCGCCGCATCCACAGGGCGCCCCCCAGGGCGACGACGAGCGTGGCGACGAGCAGCCCGACGAGCACGGGGTACAGCGTCGGGATGGTGCTCGTGAGGACGTTGAGGTACTGCCGGTTCTCGACCGTCCGGGCGACGTCCATGCGTCGCACCTCGCCGAGCGTCAGCGGGTTGCCGTCGAACCCCTCGGTGCTGCCCCCGGCCGACTCGACGACGGTCGCGGAGAGGTCGACGAGCTGCACGATGCCGTCCTGCTGCGTGCTGGGGGAGTGCAGCCACCGGCTCGTCGGCTCACCTTTGCGCCAGTCGACGACGACAGGCAGCCCCGGCTCGCCGACCGGTCCGGCCGGCACGCCGGCGACGAGGACCCGCGTACCCCGGTCGACCTCGTCCATGACGCGCGCGAGCGCTTCGTCGAGCGCGTCGAGGCTCTGCCCGCGGCCGTTGGCGGAGTCCACGATCTCGCCCTGGTCGACGACGGTCACGTCGCACGCGGTCAGGCCGCCGTCAGGGAGGGCGGACAGCGCGGGGGCGTAGCGCGCGAGTCGGCCGTTCGCGTCCGCGAGCATGACCGCTGCCCCGGGGCCGACGGCGGTCGTGCACACGTCCGTCTCGGCGAGCCGGGCGGCGACCGTCCCGGGTGCGTGGCGCGTCGTCGAGGGGGTGGCGGCCGCGTCCTCCTCCTCGGTCGGCGCCGTGAGCGTCGTCCAGCCGGGCACGTCGGCAGGCAGGGCCTCGGGCGTCGTCGCGCCGTCTGCCTGGACGCTCGGCACGGGGAGCGGGGGGCAGCTCGGCGCGGGCGGCTCGGTGCCGACGACGGGCGGTTCCACGGGCGTCTCGGCCGCGGCACGGTCCTGGGAGACCATCCGCCCCGCGGAGAGCGTGAGCCACGCGTCCGTCGTGCAGGTCGTGCGCCCGACGCTCAGCGAGGCGACGGAGCCCGTCCGGATCATCGACCACAGCGTCGGCGTCGCGGTGGGGGAGACGTCGCTCCAGTACAACCCCGCCACGGCCACGAGCACCACCGGCTCCGGTTCGACCGCCTCCTCCGCGGCCTGCGCCGCCGCCGGTCCGGCCGTCACCGCCCCGAGCAACGAGAGCAGCCCGACCGCGAGGGCCACCGCGAGCGCCGTAGCCCGCGCACCGACCCCACGCCCCGGACGTGCGGGAACGCGGCGGACGGGGAGGTGCTCGGAGGCCGGGAACGTCACGCGACCAGCCTACGGGGGCGTCCCACGCCGCCCCGGGGCCGGCGAGCGCCGTCGTCGCAGGTCCGCCCCGGACGCTCACCCCGCCTCCACGCCGCTCGCGCGAGTCGACCACGCCGCTCTCGCCGGGAGCCACGCGCGACGGTGACGCGACACCAGGTCGGGACGGGAGGGGGCCGCCCCCTCGCGCCCCGTCCACCTGGCCGACACCGCGGGTCTGTCGAACGGGCGTCAGGCCGTCCGCACCACGAGCGCCCCCGGATCGACGCGCGACTCGAGCTCGAGGGCGAGCCCCAGCACGTCGCCGTCGACCTGCGCCTGCTCGCCGTCCTCCACGCTCACCCGCACGCGGCGCGCCCGCGCGTGGTCGATGCGGCCGATCTTCGCGGGCAGGTCGTTGCGGACGCCCAGCCCTTGCATGACGACCTCGCCGAAGAGCTGCGCCCACCCCATGACGCCGCCGCGGGTGTCGACGGCGGCGACGTCGAGGACGCCGTCGTCGATGACGGCGTCGGGCAGGAGGGTGATGCCGCCGGGGAGGCGACCGCAGTTGCCGATCATGAGGGAGCGCAGGCGGGCGTCGACGGGCGGGGTGTCGTCGAGCTGGATGCGCGCACGCATGCGGCGGCCGTGCAGGTGCCGGATGCCGGCGACGAAGTACGCGACCCAGCCGACCTTGGCCTTGAGCTCGTCGTCGGCGTCGGCGACCATGGCGGCGTCGAACCCGAGGCCGGCGATGACGAGGAAGATGTGCTCCTTCGAGCGGTGCGGGCTGCCCGGTGCGGTGACGGGCGGGATGCGGCCCTCGTCGCCGGGGACCTCGCCGTCGTCCTCGGCCCACCGCAGCACGCGGACCCAGCCGACGTCGACGGGCCGGTCGGACCCGGCGATGACGACCGCGAGCGCGGCGCGCGCGTCCCCGACGGGCAGGTCGAGGTTGCGGGCGAGGAGGTTGCCCGTGCCGACGGGCAGGAGCCCCATGGTGCGGCCGCTGCCCACCATGGCCTCCGCGACGGCGCGGACCGTGCCGTCCCCGCCGACGGCGACGACGACGTCGGCCCCGCGCGCGAGGGCGGCGCGGGTCTGCCCGACGCCCGGGTCCTCGACGGTCGTCTCGTACCAGAGAGGGGCGGGCAGGGCCGCGTCGGCGAACGCGCCGCGCACGACGGCCTCGAGCCCGGCGACGTCGGGCTTCGACGGGTTGGCGACGAACGCGACGAGCTCGCGCGGGTCGTCGTCGGGCGGCGCGTCGTCGGCCGGGACCGCATCACCCTCGGCGCGGCGCATGCGCTGCTGCTGCGCGCGCAGGCCGAGCGCGACGGCGAGCGCGACGACGGCGACGGCGAGCGCCGCGATCGCGAGCCACAGGGTCCATGCCATGGTCGACACCGTAGCGGGGTGGGTCGGCGCCGGTGGCGCTCGGGTGTTCGTTAGGCTGCTGGCGTGATCGACCTCCGCCTCCTGCGCGACAACCCCGACCTCGTCCGTACCAGCCAGGTCACCCGTGGTGACGACCCGGCACTGGTGGACGCCGCCCTCGACGCCGACGCGCGCCACCGGTTCGCGCTGAGCGAGTTCGAGAACCTGCGTGCGGAGCAGAAGTCGCTCGGCAAGAAGGTCGCGCAGGCGCAGGGCGAGGAGAAGCAGGAGCTCCTGGCGCACACCAAGCAGCTCGCCGCGGACGTCAAGGCGCGCCAGGCCGACGCGGACGGCGCGGCGGAGGAGCTGCGCGGGCTGCTCTACCGCATCTCGAACGTCGTCGCGGGCGCGCCCGCGGGCGGCGAGGACGACTACGTCGTGCTGCGCGAGGAGGGCACGATCCGCGACTTCGCCGCGGAGGGCTTCACCCCGCGCGACCACCTGGACCTCGGCGAGGGCCTGCGCGCGATCGACACCGAGCGCGGCGCCAAGGTGTCGGGCGCGCGGTTCTACTACCTGACCGGCGTCGGCGCGCGGCTCGAGCTCGCGCTGCTCAACGCGGCGATGGACACCGCGCTCGCAGCGGGCTTCACGCCCGTCATCACGCCGACGCTGGTGCGTCCCGAGGTCATGCAGGGCACCGGGTTCCTCGGCGCCCACGCGGACGAGATCTACCGGCTCGAGAAGGACGACCTCTACCTCGTCGGGACGAGCGAGGTGGCGCTCGCGGGCTACCACGCGAACGAGATCGTCGACCTCTCGGACGGCCCGCTGCGCTACGCCGGGTGGAGCGCGTGCTACCGCCGCGAGGCCGGCTCGCACGGCAAGGACGTGCGGGGCATCATCCGCGTGCACCAGTTCCACAAGGTCGAGATGTTCAGCTACTGCGACCCGGCCGACGCCGAGGCGGAGCACCAGCGCCTGCTCGGCTGGGAGGAGCAGATGCTGCGCCTCGTCGACCTGCCGTACCGCGTCATCGACACCGCGGCCGGCGACCTGGGGTCGAGCGCCGCGCGCAAGTTCGACTGCGAGGCGTGGCTGCCCACGCAGCAGCGCTACCTCGAGCTGACGTCGACGTCGAACTGCACGACGTTCCAGGCGCGCCGCCTCAACGTGCGCGAGCGCGTCGAGGTCGACGGGAAGAGCGAGACCCGGACCGTCGCGACGCTCAACGGGACGCTCGGGACGACGCGCTGGATCGTCGCGATCCTCGAGAACCACCAGCAGGCCGACGGGTCGGTCCGCGTGCCCGAGGGGCTGCGCCCGTACCTCGGCGGGCTCGAGGTCCTCGAGCCGGTGCGCGCGTGACGGGTGCGGCGGAGCCGATGCTCGTCGCGCTCGACATCGACGGCACGCTCCTGTCCTACGACCAGGAGCTGTCGGAGGACGTGCGCGACGCCGTCGCGGACCTGCGTGCGGCGGGGCACCACGTCGTGCTGGCGTCGGGGAGGTCGCTCATCGCGATGACGCCGGTCGCGGAGATCCTCGGGATCGACCGCGGGTGGGTCGTCGCGTCCAACGGCGCCGTGACGGCGCGCCTCGACCCGGAGGAGCCCGAGGGCTACGCGCTCGAGGACGTCGTGACGTTCGACCCCGGCCCCGCGCTGCGGCTGCTGCGCGAGCACCTGCCCCAGGCGCGGTACGCCGTCGAGGACGTCGGCGTCGGGTTCCGCATGAACGAGCTCTTCCCCGAGGGGGAGCTCGACGGCGTGCACCGCGTCGTGGACTTCGACGAGCTGTGGTCCGGGGAGGTCACGCGAGTCATCGTGCGGGCCCCGGAGTCGACGAGCGAGCAGTTCCACGAGCTCGTCGAGCACCTCGGTCTCGACGACGTGACGTATGCCGTCGGCTGGACCGCGTGGATGGACCTCGCGCCGCTGGGGGTGACGAAGGCGACCGGGCTCGAGCAGGTGCGCCGGGCGCTGCACGTCCAGCCGCACCGGACCGTCGCGGTCGGCGACGGCCGCAACGACGTCGAGATGCTGCAGTGGGCGGCCCGCGGCGTCGCGATGGGCCACGCGGACGAGGTCGTCCAGGCCGCGGCGGACGAGGTGACGGGCACGATCGCCGACGACGGCGCGGTCACGGTCCTGCGCAGCCTCCTGCCCTGAGGCCACGGCCCCGTGACGTGCCGGGGCTGGTTCGGGCGTGCCGTGCTCGGGTCCGCGGCAGTGCTCGACCGGGTCGCGCGGTTCGTGGTCGGTTCCGCGGGTGGGGCGGCGTCGGTGCTCGGGCCGTCGGACACCACGGTTCTACCTCGCGCAACCACGGTTCTACCTCGGCAGAGCACGGTTCTCCCTCGCCCGTTGGGGTGACGGGCCGAGGGTCGAGTCACGGGCGGAAGACGTCCTCGATGCGGCAGCCGAACACCTCGGCGATGCGGAACGCGAGCGGGAGGGACGGGTCGAAGCGGCCGCGCTCGATGGAGATCACCGTCTGCCGTGACACCCCGAGACGGGTGGCGAGCTCGGCCTGCGACCAACCCCGCTCTGCGCGGCGCGCAGCCATGTCGTTGTCCACGGGTGCCCTACGACTCGCGTCGCGAGACGACGGCGTGCCGGACGAAGAAGTCGACCATCGCGACCAGCACGACCACCGCGAGGGCGAAGGAGACGCTCAGCTGGAGCCCGGTGAGACTGACGGCGGCGAGCGTGAGCCCTGCGACGATCAGCACGTCCCAGAACGCGCCCGCCGCGGCGCGTTCCGTCCACCGCCGCTCGACGTTCTCCTCCGCGTGCGGCTCGGGTGCGTTCGTGCGCGGCAGGACGACCAGGTACCAGCCGAGCATGAACGCGGGCGGCAGGACGCACACCGTGAAGACGGCAGCGACGAGCCAGAAGTCCTCGCGCCGGAACAGACCCGCGGCGACGCCGACGGAAGCAGCGACGAGGAGAGCGACGAGAGCGGCTCCCGCCCAGGCCCACCAGGGCGCTCGTCGCTCGCCGTCCGCCAGGGTCCAGGGGTCGGGGGCCTCGGGGGCCTCGCCGTCGCGGGACGGAACGGTGGGGTGGGACACAGGACTCTCTCCTCCTTGGTCAAGGGTGCTTGACACAGGGGAGTCAACAGCGCGCCCGGGCGCATGTCAAGCGTGCTTGACCATGCGTGCCGGGGCGAGGGTCGGCCCGTGCCGTCAGGATGGCGGCGGGCGCGAAGGTCGCGGACTCAGTCGCGCGGCTCGCGCGCAGTGAGGACGACGGGGCCGTCCGGGGTGATCGCGATGGTGTGCTCGCTGTGCGCGCCGCGCGACCCGTCGGCCGAGCGCAGGGTCCAGCCGTCGGGGTCGGTGAAGATCTCGTCGGTCGTCTCGAGGAACCAGGGCTCGATCGCGATGACGAGGCCCGGCTTGAGCGGGAAGCCGCGCTTGCGGCGGCCGTCGTTGGGGATGTGCGGCTCGCCGTGCATGGTGCGGCCCACGCCGTGCCCGCCGAAGTCGGTGTTCACCGTGTAGCCGGCCGCGTGCGCGACGTCGGCGATCGCCGCGGAGATGTCGCCCACCTTCTTGCCGGGCTGCGCGGCGGCGATCCCCGCCTCGAGCGCGCGCTCCGTCGTCTGGATGAGCCTGGCGTCCGCCTCGCCGAGCGCGCCCGCGCGCGGCGTCCCGACGACGAACGACAGCGCCGAGTCCGCCACCCAGCCGTCGACCGACGCCGCGAAGTCGATGCTCAGGAGGTCGCCGTCGCGCAGCGCGTAGTCGTGCGGCAGGCCGTGCAGCACCGCGTCGTTGACCGACGTGCAGATGACCTTGCCGAACGGGCTCGCGCCGAACGACGGGTGGTAGTCGATGTAGCACGACTCGGCGCCCCGCTCACGGATCATCTTGTGCGCGACCTCGTCGAGCTCGAGCAGGTTCGTCCCGACCTTCGTGGCGGCGCGCACGGTGGTGAGGACGTCGGCGACGAACCGTCCCGCGGGCCGCATCTGGTCGATCTCCCGCGGCGTCCTCAGCTCGATCATCGTGGTCCTTCCGGTTCGGGGTCGTGCCCGACGGCGCGGTGCCGACGGGCGCGGTGCCGGCACACGGGTGTCGTGCGGGCGTCCCCACGATATCGGTCACCGCGCCGCCACGGCGCGAGCGCACGGCGGAGCTCGTTGGGAGGGCAAGCGCTTGCATCGATCTGCTCACGATGTGGCACGGCACCTCGCCAGGCCCTGTCAGGCGTGGCAGCATCACCCGTCGTGGCAGGTATCGACGACGTCGCCCAGGCCGCCGGGGTGTCCACGGCGACCGTCTCGCGCGCCCTGCGCGGCCTGCCGAACGTCTCCGAGGTCACCCGGCTGCGGGTCCTCGCCGAGGCGGCGCGCCTCGGGTACGTGCCCACGCCGTCGGCGTCGTCGCTGGCGACCGGCCGCACGCGGACCATCGGCGTGCTCACGCCGTGGGTCAACCGGTGGTTCTTCGCCAACGTCATCGAGGGGGCCGAGCGTGCCCTGCGCGACGTCGGTTACGACGTCCTGCTCTACACGTTCGACGTCCGCCGCACCGCTGCCCGCCGGCGCGTCGACCCGAGCGTCCTGCGGCACCGCGTCGACGGCACGCTCGTCGTGGGGCTGCCGCTCGACGACGACGAGGTGCGCTCGCTCGTCGGGCTCGCGCGCCCGTTGGCGTTCGTCGGGTCGGGTCCGGCGGACCAGGTGACGGTGCGGCTCGACGACGTCGCGACCGGGCACGCCGCGACCCAGCACCTGATCGACCTCGGCCACCGCGTGATCGGTCACGTGACGGGAGCGCCCGACCTCGTGTCGTCGTGGTCGCCCCCGGCCGGCCGGTCGACCGGCTACGAGCGCGCGCTCGAGGAGGCGGGGATCGTCGTCGAGCGCGAGCTCGAGGTGAACGGCGACTTCGACGTCGCGGGGGGACGCGGGTCGACCGCTGAGTTGCTGCGCCGCCGCCCCGACGTGACGGCCGTGTTCGCGGCGTCGGACGAGATGGCGATGGGAGCGATCCTCGCCGCGCGCGACCTCGGGCTGGGTGTGCCCGGCGACCTGTCCGTCGTCGGCGTGGACGGTCACGACCTCGGCGAGCTCGTCGGGCTCACGACCATCGCCCAGGACGCCTACCAGCAGGGCTTCGACGCCTCCATGCTCCTGCTGGAGATGATCAACGGAGCGCCCGTCCCGGAGAGCCTCACCTACCCGACCGAGCTCGTCCGCCGGGGCTCGACCGGCCCGCCGCGCGGCTCGTCGTAGCTCCGGGCGTGTGCCCGGAACCTTGTCGCGCGCTGGCGCGCGCCCGTGGGAGCGTGGCCATCGTGGCGCGGGCGAGAGAGCGCGGTCTCGGCGCACGTGACGCAATCGTTACGCAAACTCACCTCTTCTGTGCTTGCGGCTCGGGGATGCAACCGCTTGCATGGTGCTCAGGGCGGGAGCGCACCAGCGCTCGCGACGCGCGTGCGCCCGGTCTCACCGGACCGGGCCGACGGCGTCCGTACCCACGACGAGGTGGAGGCTGACATGACCAGGACCACGAGGACCAGCGCGGGACGTCGCCGCACGCTGGCCGTCGCCGCCGGCGGCGCGAGCCTCGCGCTCGTGCTCGCCGCGTGCGGTGGCGGCGGGGACGGGGGCGACGGCGGGGACGGCGGCGGAGACGCCGCGACCCCCGAGATCGACTGTGCTCCCTACGAGGAGTTCGGCGACCTCGAGGGCACCGAGGTGTCCGTCTACACGTCGATCGTCGAGCCGGAGCAGGAGACGCAGGAGGCCTCGTACGACCCGTTCGAGGAGTGCACCGGCGTCACCGTCAACTACGAGGGGTCGCGCGAGTTCGAGGCCCAGCTCCTCGTGCGCATCCAGGCCGGCAACGCGCCCGACATCGCGTACCTGCCGCAGCCCGGGCTGCTGAACACGATCGTCACGGACTTCCCGGACGAGATCGTCCCCGCACCCGAGCAGACGGTCGCAAACGTCGACGAGTTCTTCAGCGAGTCCTGGAAGAACTACGGCACGGTCGACGGCACGTTCTACGCCGCGCCGCTCGGCTCGAACGTCAAGTCGTACGTCTGGTACTCGCCGACCATGTTCGAGGACGCCGGCTACGAGGTGCCGACCACGTGGACCGAGATGATGGACCTCTCCGATCAGATCGTCGAGGACGGCGCGATGCCGTGGTGCGCGGGCGTCGAGTCCGGTGACGCGACCGGGTGGCCGGCGACCGACTGGATCGAGGACGTCGTGCTCCGGACCGCCGGTCCGGAGGTCTACGACCAGTGGTACACCCACGAGATCCCGTTCAACGACCCGCAGATCGTCGAGGCGTTCGACACGGCCGGTGAGATCCTCAAGAACCCCGAGATGGTGAACGCCGGTCTCGGTGGCGTCGACTCGATCGCCACGACGACGTGGACCGACGCGGGCTACCCGATCCTCGACGGCACATGCTGGCTGCACCGCGCCGCGAACTTCTACCAGACGCAGTGGCCGGAGGGTACCGAGGTCGCCGAGGACGGCGACGTCTACGCGTTCTACCTGCCGACGGACCAGACCGACATCAAGCCGGTCCTCGGCGGCGGCGAGTTCGTCGCGGCGTTCGACGACCGCCCCGAGGTGCAGGCGTTCCAGACCTACCTGTCGAGCGCGGACTGGGCGAACACGAAGGCCATGACCACGCCGCAGGGCGGCTGGGTCAGCGCCAACAACGGTCTCGACCCGGAGAACCTGGCGACGTCGTTCGACCAGCTCTCCGCCGAGATCCTCGCCGACCCCGACGCCGTGATCCGCTTCGACGCGTCCGACCTCATGCCTGGTGAGGTCGGGGCCGGGACCTTCTGGACCGGGATGGTGAACTGGTTCACGGGCGCCGACACGCAGGAGGTCGTCGACACGATCGAGGCGTCCTGGCCGGCCTCGTCGTGACCCCGCCGGACGGGGCCGTGTCCCGTCCGCGCAGCGTATGACCGGAGGGGGGTCCGCCCACTGTGGCGGACCCCCCGCTCCGGGTCCAGGATGTAGACCAGCTCGCCCCCGACGCCGCGGGCGATCAGACCGGAGGCCACCATGGACTGGTTGACCGAACCGAGCTCTCCCGTGGAGAAGTTCGGCCTGATGTTCCTCGCGATCCTGCTCTTCGTGGTCGTCATGGGGGCGATCCTGCTCGCGGTGGACAGGCCCAAGCGCATCCCGCGCTGGGTCGTGGTGCTCGCGTTCGTCGGCCCGGCGGTCGTCGGCCTGGCCTGGGGGCTCGTCCGCCCCGCGCTCATCACGATCTGGAACTCGCTCTTCGACCGCCGCGGCAACGAGTTCGTCGGGTTCGACAACTACGTCACGGCGTTCACGACCGACCAGTTCCAGCTCGTGCTGCGCAACACCGCGATCTGGGTGGTCGTCGTGCCGCTGCTCTCGACGTTCATCGGCGTCGTCTACGCCGTGCTCGTCGACCGCACGCGCTTCGAGAAGTTCGCGAAGGCGCTCGTCTTCCTGCCCATGGCGATCTCCATGGTCGGCGCGTCCATCATCTGGGGCTTCGTCTACGAGTTCCGGCCCGACCAGCCCGGCGTCAAGCAGATCGGCTTGCTCAACCAGGTGATCGTCTGGCTCGGCGGCGAGCCGCAGCAGTTCCTCATCGGGCAACCCTGGAACACGTTCTTCCTCATCGTGGTCATGATCTGGATCCAGACCGGGTTCGCCATGACCATCCTCTCGGCCGCGATCAAGGCCATCCCTGACGACATCGTCGAGGCGGCCCGGCTCGACGGCCTCAAGGGCTGGGGGATGTTCCGGTACATCACCGTCCCCAGCGTCCGCCCGGCGCTCGTCGTCGTCCTCACGACCATCGCGATGGCGACGCTCAAGATCTTCGACATCGTCCGGACGATGACGGGCGGCCAGTTCGGCACGCAGGTCGTCGCGAACGAGTTCTACACGCAGGCGTTCCGGCAGAACAACCAGGGCCTCAGCTCCGCGCTCGCGGTCATCCTCTTCATCCTGGTCATCCCGATCATCGTCTACAACGTCCGTCAGATGCGGCTCGCGGAGGAGATCCGATGACCAGCACCCCGATCCCGCCGGTCGTCCCCGACACCGACCTCACCACCGAGGCCGAGCTCGAGGGGCCACGCGCCCCCCGCAAGCTCTCCCGGCTCGAGAAGCGCGCGATCGCCGCCAAGGGGAAGCTCAGCTCGCCGTGGGCGTCATTCCTGGCGATCATCATCGCGCTGCTGTGGACGATCCCGTCGGTCGGGCTCCTCGTCACCTCGTTCCGCCCCGAGCTGGACATCCGCCGCAGCGGCTGGTGGACCGTCATCCCGGGCATCTTCACCGGCGAGGCCGAGTTCACGCTCGACAACTACGACCAGGCGCTGTACGGCAGCGGGAACAACCTCGCGACGTACTTCGTCAACTCCTTCGTCATCACGCTCCCCGCCGTCGTCATCCCGATCACGCTCGCGCTGCTCGCCGCCTACGCGTTCGCGTGGATCGACTTCCGCGGGCGCGACATCCTCTTCGTCGGCATCTTCGCGCTCCAGGTCGTGCCGCTGCAGGTCGCGCTCGTCCCGCTCCTGCGCGACTACGTCAACGTCGGCCTCAACGGCACCTTCTGGACCGTCTGGCTGTCGCACTCGATCTTCGCGCTGCCGCTCGCGATCTTCCTCCTGCACAACTTCATGAAGGACATCCCGCGGTCGCTCGTCGAGGCGGCGCGCGTCGACGGCGCAGGGCACGTCAAGATCTTCTTCCAGGTGCTCCTTCCGCTGCTCGTCCCCGCCATCGCGTCGTTCGCGATCTTCCAGTTCCTCTGGGTGTGGAACGACCTGCTCGTCGGCCTGACGTTCGCCGACACCTCGTCGTACCCGCTGACGGTGCGCGTGGCAGAGATGGCGGGATCGCGCGGCGGTGACTGGCACATCCTCACGGCCGGCGCGTTCATCTCGATCATCGTGCCGCTCGTCGTGTTCATCGCGCTCCAGCGGTACTTCGTGCGCGGTCTGCTCGCGGGGTCCGTCAAGGGCTGAGGTCACGGTCACCGCGACGTGTCACCGCCGCGGTGGTTCGCGTCCCGTCCACCACCGCTCGTCCTCACGTCTCGCCCCGGCGTCGCGGCCGTGACCAGTCGTCGGTGGCGTGCCCGGCGGCGGTGGGTCGGTCTGGTCGTAGAGTCGTGCGGTGCCCGTCCGTCCTGCCGCCGCCCTCGGGCGGGTGCCCGTGCCGGCGCTGTTCGTCGTCTCCGGGCTCACGCAGTACCTGGGGGCGGCGATCGCGGTCGGGCTGTTCGCGGTCGCCGGGGCTGTCGAGATCGGGTGGCTGCGGATCGCGGCATCCGCGGTCTTCCTGCTGGTGTGGCGTCGCCCGTGGCGGCGGTCGTGGACCCGGCACGACCTCGGGTGGATCGTGGTGTTCGGTGTCGCGCTCGCGGCGATGAACCTCGCGTTCTACGTCGCGATCGACCACCTGCCGCTCGGGACCGCCGTCGCGATCGAGTTCCTCGGGCCGGTCGCCGTGGCGGCTGTCACGGGGCGCGGGTGGCGCGAGCGGGGCGGGATCGCCGTCGCCGCAGCCGGCGTCGTGCTCCTCGCCGGCGTGACGATCGAGTCGGACCTTCCGCGCGAGGACGCGATCCTCGGGCTCGCCGCGATCGCCGTCGCCGCGTCGTGCTGGGCTGCGTACATCGTGCTCGGGCGCCGTGTCGCGGTCGCCGGTTCCGGCGTCACGTCGCTCGCGGTGGCGATGACGGTCGGGGCGCTCGTCTTCGCGCCGTTCCTCGCGCCGTCGGCGGTCCCGGTGCTGGGGGACTGGCGGTACGTCGTCGCGGTCGCCGGGATCGCGGTGTTCTCGTCCGTCGTCCCGTACGCGCTCGAGCAGGTCATCCTGCGGCGGGTCAGCGCCGCGACGTTCTCCGTGCTCCTCGCTCTGCTCCCCGCGACCGCCGCGGTGGTCGGCGCGGTCGTGCTCCGGCAGGTGCCCACGGTCCCCGAGCTGCTCGGGCTCGTCCTCGTCTCGGGCGCGATCGCCATGACGGCGCGCCGGGGCGGGCCCGGAGACACGACGTCGTCGGCCACCGTCGGGCCGGTGGACCCGCCGCCCGCCTGACCTACAGGTACTGACCTGGCGAGGGACGACCGTCGTGCTCGTCCGGCCGCCCGCCCGGCTGGCCCGGCTGGCCGGGGATGCCGCCAGGACCGCCCGGTCCCATCGGCAACGATCCGGGGGGCAGCGCGCGCCGCATCTGCGAGAGCTGTGCCTGCGCGGCCATCTGCTGGGCGACGAGGGCCGTCTGGATCCCGTGGAAGAGGCCCTCGAGCCACCCGACGAGCTGGGCCTGCGCGACGCGCAGCTCGGCGTCGGTCGGCACCGCGTCGTCGGAGAACGGCAGAGTGATCCGGTGCAGCTCCTCGACGAGGTCGGGGGAGAGGCCGTCCTCCAGCTCGCTGAGCGAGCGCTCGTGGATCTCCGCGAGCCGGGAGCGTGCCGCCTCGTCGAGCGGGGCGTCGCGCACCTCGTCGAGCAGCTTCTTGATCATGCCGCCGATGCGCATGACCTTCGCCGGCTCCTCGATCACGGTGGTGGGGTTGCGGTCGGGGTCCGTGGAGTCGTCGCTCTCCACGACGCTCACTCCCGTGCCGTCGGGCATGACGACCGTCGTCCGCTCGGGCGCCTCGTCCTCCCGTCCGGTGTCGGTGCCCTCGGGCTCGGTGGGGCGGGGGTCGCTCGGTGCGTCAGCCATGGGGACAGTCTTGCGCCTGGCGCCCACGCACGCACGGACCGGCGTCGTCCGGACGCGGTGCGAACTGGCGAGCGGTCGTCAGGGGACGAGCAGCACCTTCCCGAACGCCTCGCCCGACTCCAGCATCTCGTGGGCCCGGGCGGCCTCGTCGAACGGCACGCGCGCGTGCACGACGGGCCGGACCCGCCCGTCCTCGACCATCGGCCAGACGTGGGTCAGCACCTCGTGCACGATCCGCGCCTTCTCGTGCGAGGGGCGGGAGCGCAGCAGGCTGCCCGTGACGACCGCCCGCTTGGCGAGCACCCTGCCCAGGTCGAGCTCCGCGCGTCGGCCCTTCTGCATCCCGACGACGACGAGCCGCCCGCCCGTGGCGAGCACCTCGACGTTGCGCTCGAGGTACGCGGCACCGATCACGTCGAGCACGACGTCCGCACCGCGCCCGCCCGACGCGTCGCGCACCGCCGCGACGAAGTCCTCGGTGCGGTGGTCGACGCCGAGGCTCGCCCCGAGCGCCACGCAGCGGTCGGCGCGCTCGCGGCCGCCCGCGGTGACCGCGACGTGCGCCCCGAGGGCTGCCCCGACCTGCACCGCGATCGTGCCGACCCCGCCCGAGCCGCCGTGGACGAGCAGCCACTCGTCCGCGACGAGCCGGCCCGCGTCGACCACGTTGCTCCACACCGTGCACGCGGCCTCGGGGAGCGCGGCAGCATCCACGAGGTCGACGCCGTCGGGCACCGGCAGCACCTGCGTCGCACGGACACGGACCTGCTCCGCGTAACCCCCGCCCTCGAGCAGCGCGACCGCCCGGTCGCCCACGGACCAGCCCGTCACAGAGTCCCCGACGAGCGCGACGGTGCCCGACACCTCGAGGCCCGGCCACTCCGGGGCCCCCGGGGGCGGAGGGTAGTTTCCGGCGCGTTGTAGCAGGTCAGCACGGTTCACGCCAGCGGAGGCGACGTGCAGGACCAGCTCGTCGGGGCCGGGGGTCTGGTCAGGGAGCTCGGAAACCGTTAGTTTCGCAGGGCCACCGGGGGCCGCTATCGTGACGCCTCGCACATCGCCGAGACTACGCGGCGGGCCCGGAAGGTGCCGGGCCGCCGTCGGGGCACCGTTGGAGTCGCGCGCGTGGTCGCGCTTCCCCACGGATTAGGCGTCCGGAGGATGTGCACCGATAGTTAGTACGCACGACCGGGGAGTCGGGCTGTTCGAGACGCGCCGAAGCGTGCGCCGACCGCCGCCGAACCGGGTGGACCAGGGTGATGGAGGCAGGTTCGTATGCTCCGCAGGTTGAGCGTTCGCGGGAAGATCCTTGCGGCCCTCGCCGTGCCCGTCCTCGTCCTCTTCCTCGCCGCGGCGGTCATCTCCGGGCAGGCGATCACGTCGGCGCGGAACGCGAGCCAGGCGAGCGCGCTCGTGGACGCGCTGGCCGCGCAGGACGCGGCCGGGACCGAGATCGCGGCCGAGCGCACCTACGCGATCCTGGACTCCTACGGTACCGAGGGTGCCACCGAGCAGATGATGGCGCAGCGCGAGAAGACGGACCGCGCTCTCGACATTCGTGACCGGCGCTACGAGGCGCTCAACACCTCCGCGCTCGACCCGCGGGTGCGCGCGGCGCTCGCCGAGACGATCGCCGACCGGCAGGACCTCGTCAACCTGCGCCGGGGCATCGACCGCTCCGACATCGGCGAGATCTCGCGGACGGACCAGTACACGGACCTCATCGACCGGGCGCTCGAGGTGCCCCGCACGCTCGCGGACACGACGCCCGACCGCGACCTCGCGCAGTACCTCGACACGTACGTGCTGCTCGACGAGCTGCTCGCCCAGCAGGCCCTCGAGCAGCCGGTCGCCGCCGCGGTGCTGAACCTGGCGCAGGAGCAGGGGGACGTCCCCACGAGCGTGGCCCAGCCGGCGGCAGTCCTCATCACCGCCGGCGACACTCTCGCGGGTGAGGCACGCGCCGCGGTGCGGGACCTGCCCGGCGAGCTGACGCTCCCTCCCCCCGGTGCGACCTACACCCAGCTCCGCGGGAACCTGTCCGGCTCCCGTCCCGAGTCGGCGCCCGCGACGCAGGCCCGTCAGTGGTCGGACCTCTCGCAGGAGGACCGCGACCTCGCGAGCCCGGTGCGCGACGAGGTCCGCACGGACACGGCCGAGAAGGCCTCCGACCTGGCGGGCGCGGCCACGACGCAGGCGGTCATCACGATCGCCGCGACCCTGGCGGCGATCGTCCTGTCGATCTTCGTCGCCGGCCTCATCGCCCGCGCGATCGTCAATCCGCTGCGCCGCCTGACCGACGCGGCCGAGGACGTGCGTGACCAGCTCCCGCGCCTCGTCGAGCAGGTCGCCGTCCCGGGCCAGGGCCCCGGGATCGACCTCGCGCCGATCTCGGTCGAGTCCACGGACGAGGTCGGTCAGCTCGCGACCGCGTTCAACGACGTGAACTCCACGACCATCAAGGTCGCGCGCGAGCAGGCCGCGCTGCGTGGCTCGATCGCCGAGATGTTCGTCAACGTCGCGCGTCGCGACCAGGTGCTCCTCAACCGCCAGCTCGCGTTCCTCGACGACCTCGAGCGCTCCGAGGAGGACCCGGGGACGCTGTCGAACCTGTTCCGACTCGACCACCTCGCGACCCGTATGCGCCGCAACGCGGAGTCGCTCCTCGTCCTCGCGGGCATCGACTCCGGCCGCCGCGTACGCCAGCCGATGCCGGCCTCGGACGTCATCCGTACGGCGTCGTCCGAGATCGAGCTGTACGACCGCGTCCGGCTCAACCTCGTCGTCGACCCGCTCATGCTCGGGCACAACGCGCTGAACGCCGCGCACCTGCTCGCCGAGCTCCTCGAGAACGCGACGATGTTCTCCGAGCCGCACACCCCGGTCGAGGTCACGACCGGTCGGGACGAGCAGTTCGTCCGCGTCACGATCCGCGACCACGGCCTCGGCATGACGCCCGAGGAGATCACCGACGCCAACCGGAAGGTCGCGACGCACGCGGCGTCCGACGTCGTGGGCGCCCAGCGCCTCGGCCTGTACGTCGTCGGCCGCCTCGCCGACCGCCTCGGTGCGCGCGTGCACTTCGGTGCGGGCTCGGACGGCAAGGGCACCGAGGTCACGGTGTCGTTCCCCGGCGTCCTCTTCGTCCCGGACTCGAACGTCCCGCTCCCGCAGCCCACCGACCCGCTCGAGACGGGCACGCAGGCGGCGGCGCAGCAGCTCAGCGGCACGGACTCGTACCCGGCCCTGCCGCCCGCCGACGTCGCGCCGGCGGCCCCGCAGGCCCCGGCACCTGTCGCGCAGCCGGCACCGACGTCGTCGTTCCCGGCCGTCGAGCCGGAGGCGCCGCTCGCGGTGCCGGTCGACCTCGACGCGCTCACCGACGGGACGACGCAGACGGGCATGCCCCGGCGTCGCTCGCGGACCGTCGACCCGGCCGCGGCAGCGCCGAGCGCCTCCTTCTCGTCCGGGCCGCAGACCGGCGCGATCGTCCTCCCGCCGCTCGCGAGCCCGACGCTGCCCGACCAGCTCCCGGCGTCCGACGACGCGTGGACCCCGCCCGCCGAGGTCGCCGACGTGGGCAGGACGCTGCCGAGCCGTTCTCGTCCCGCCGTCGCGCCGGTCGAGCCGGTGTCGGCCGAGATCCCCGTGATCGACGTCAGCACCCGCAGCGCGCTGTTCTCGAGCTTCCGTCCGGTCGGTGAGCGGCCTGCCGCCGACAACCCGGTCGAGCTCGCACCAGCTCCCGACGTCACGGCCACCGACATCCCGCTCGTCACCGAGGTGCCCGTCGACCCGGCGCCGGTCCTCCAGGACGTGTGGACCCCCCAGGAGAGCTTCCAGGAGCCGGTCCAGCAGGCCACCCAGGAGCAGACCGCCTCGTGGGCGCCCCAGCCCGCCGCCCACGAGCCCGGCACCGTGCAGCCCGCCGCGGCGTGGGCGCCGGAGCCCTCGCCAGAGCAGGACCGGGCGCCCGAGCAGACGTGGGCCGCCGAGCAGCCGGCCCAGCAGACGTGGTCCGTCGCGCCGCACGCCGGTGACGACGCTACCCGCGTGGTCCCGGCCGTTCCCGCGGAGGACCTCGTGGCGCCGGCCCCCGCCGTCGCGGAGCAGGTGCCGACCGCGTCCGACGTCCCGCTCGTCGCCGAGGGCGGCGAGACGCGCGAGGCGGACGACGAGATCCCCGCCGAGCTGACCTTCGAGGCGCTGCCCCGCTTCGAGGAGCTCATGGCGGACCTGCCGACGCGGCGCTCCCTGCGGGAGAGCCAGGCGCGCAAGCGGGGGATCTTCGGACGGCGCCCACGGACGACCGCGACGCCGCAGGCGACGGTCGCCACCGGCCCGTCGCCCGATGCGCTCGCCTCGCGTCCGGTCGTGACGTCGGCCCCGGCCCCGGCCTCGGCGCCGATCACGCTCGCCCCGGCCCCGGCCCCGGCCCCGGCCCCGGCTCCGGCCCCGGCGCCGGAGCCCGTTGCTCGCGCCTCCGCGTTCGGCGCGCGCGCCGAACAGCCCGTCGCCGCGCAGCCTGCGTTCGCGCCCGAGCAGACCGCCGCGGAGTCGTCCTCGTTCGCCCCGGCGTCCACCTACGAGACGAGCTTCCTGCCCCCGGTCCAGGACGACGCGCCGGTGGCGCACCGCCCTGTACCGGTCGAGGCGCCGGTCGCGGTGCCCGTCGAGCCGACCTACGCCCCGGCGGAGCCGGTCGCGCCGGCGAGCGCCGCGTGGGCGCAGCCTGCCGAGCAGGCCGCGCCGGCGGCGCCGGCCGTGGGCGGCTACGGGCCGCCCGCCCCGCTCGTGCGTCGCCCGGTCCCCGACTCGCTCGAGCCGCTCGACGCCGGCTACATCAGCGACTCGGTCGAGGCGCGGTCCGACTGGATGGCGTCGGCGGTGCTGTACGAGGAGATGTCCACCCTGCTGCAGGGCAGCACCGACTTCCAGGAAGCGACGTTGGCGGACCCGAACGACGGCACCTACCAGCCCCTCAAGGTCGACTCCGCGCCCGTGGCGGGCCTGACCCGACGCTCTCGTGGTGACCAGCGCGAAGGCTACGTGGACCGCTTCACGGCGCGCATCGACCGTGACCCGGAACAGCTGCGAGCACGCTTGTCGGCGTTCCAGTCGGCCACGGCCCGCGGCCGCGTGGAGGGCACCGACGAGACCGGTTCGACGTGGACCCCTCAGACCATGGATTATGTCCCTGATTCAGCGCCGCAGGCGCGGTGACGACATGCCGTCTGCGGCAACTGACGAGGAGGAAGTGTGAACGCGCTCAGCACCGAGGCCACGAATTTCGGGTGGCTGCTCGACAACTTCGTGCGTACGGTCCCGGGGAGCCGGCACACGCTCGTGGTGTCGGCGGACGGCCTGCTCATGGCCATGTCCGACCAGCTCGACCGGACCAGCGGTGACCAGCTCGCCGCGATCGTCTCGGGGATGTCGAGCCTGACCCGCGGCGCGGCTCGCCAGCTCAACGGCGGGAACGTCCGCCAGGCGATCATCGAGATGGACAACGGCTTCTTGTTCCTCATGAACGTCTCGAACGGGTCGGTGCTCGGCGTCGTGGCGGAGGCCAACTGCGACATCGGCCTCATCGGCTACGAGATGGCGCTGCTCGTGTCGCGCACCGAGGCGACCCTGACCCCGCAGCTGATCTCGGAGATGCGGGGCAGCCTCCCCGTTGACGGTGCAACGCGAGCCCCGGTGGGATGAGGTCTGATCGATGACGAACGTACCTTTCGGCAGCACGAGGGCCCACGACGGCTACGAGGCGGCGACGGTTCGTCCGTACGCGGTCACGGGCGGCCGCGTGCGGTCGGCCACCTCCGACCTTCCGCTCGAGGCCCTCGTCGAGGTCATGCCCGGCGCGGTGAACAGCTACGGCCTCCCGCCCGAGAAGCGTTCGATCCTCCAGCACGCCGCGCACACCTACGTGTCGATCGCCGAGCTGTCCGCGCTGCTGCGGCTCCCGCTCGGTGTGACGAAGGTGCTCGTGGCGGACCTGCAGGAGGACAACTACATCACCGTCCACACGTCGACCCCGCTCAACGTCCACACGGGTCACGGCAGCAACCACTCGGGCCTGTCCCTGAGCGTCTTGGAGAGTGTTCTCAATGGCATTTCCACCCTCTGACGGCTCGGGGAGCGCGCCGCAGCCAGGGCAGCCGTCCGGGGTGATCGGAGGCGTGCCGACGGGTCAGCCCGCAGCGGCCCGTGCGACGGCGTGGTCACCGGTCAACGCGCCGGCCGGGGTCCAGAGCCAGCAGGCACCGTCCGCCCAGCCCGCGGCGGTCGCGACGGTTCAGGCCGTGCCCGCGCAGCCGGCGACCACCGTGTCGCCCGCCCCGGCGCAGGCCGCTCCGGCGCCCACCGCCGCCCCCGCGGCGTCCGCGCAGCCGCCCGCCGGGCACCCGGCGCCGACGGGGCAGCAGCAGGCAGGTCCGGCGCAGTCGGCGTACTCGCCGACCGCTCCCGCGCAGGCACCGGCCGCAGCCCCGGTCGCGGCCCAGCCCCGCACGGCTCCGCAGCCCATGGCCTCGGCAGCAGCGCAGGCTCCGGCGCAGGGCGGAGCCCCGGCGGCCGCGCGCACGGCCCCTACGGTCGTCAAGATCGTCGTCGCCGGCGGGTTCGCGGTCGGCAAGACGACCTTCATCGGCTCGATCTCCGACGTGGAGCCCCTCAACACCGAGGCCGCCATGACGGAGCACTCGGTGGGCGTGGACGACGCCGGCGGCGTGACGGACCGCAAGACGACGACCACGGTCGCCATGGACTTCGGCCGCGTCTCCCTGCCGGGGAACCTGTGGCTCTACCTGTTCGGCACGCCGGGCCAGGACCGCTTCCTCTTCATGTGGGACGACCTGGTGCGCGGTGCGATCGGCGCCGTCGTGCTCGTCGACACCGACCGCCTCGAGCAGTGCTTCCCGGCGATCGACTACTTCGAGTCGCGCAACATCCCGTTCGTCGTCGGTGTGAACTGCTTCGACGGCGTGGCCAAGCACAAGCTCGAGGACGTGCGCGAGGCGCTGCAGATCCCCGCGCACGTGCCGATGCTCTACACGGACGCCCGCTCGCGCGCGGCGACCAAGCAGACGCTCATCGCGCTCGTCCAGCTCGCGATGCGCCAGCTCCGTGGGGCGGCCTGACCGCTCCCGCACCCTGTACCACCGCACGACGGCGGGCCGCCTCCACGGGGCGGTCCGCCGTCGTCGTGCACGGGCCGGGCGTGCCACAATGGCTCGCCGGGAGGGCTGACAGAGCGGCCTAATGTGACGGTCTTGAAAACCGTTGTGCGGCAACGCACCGGGGGTTCGAATCCCTCGCCCTCCGCAACGGTCGGGCCGGGTCGGGGCGAGTGCTCCGTCCCGGCCCGACGTCCGCGTCGGCCGGGTCCCGGCCAACACCCGTGACGTACGGGACCTTCGGCGAGTGCCGGGCGCGATCGCGTACGGGATCATGGCCCCGTGACGTCTGAGCCTTCCGCGGCCGACGAGGCCGGCCTCGAGCCCGTCGACCTCATCCGCCGGTCAGGAACCGTGCTGCGGATCGGCCGGCTCGCGCTGTCCGCGGGGACCGGCAGCTACCGCGTGAAGTCGCACATGAGCCGTGCCGCGCACGCGCTGGGCCTCGACCGGGTCGCGGCCCACGTGACGCTCACGGAGATCACGGCGACGTCGTACCGCGGCCCGATCTTCCGGACCGAGCTCACGGAAGTCCGGTCGGTCGGCATCAACGCGGACCGGCTCGCGCAGCTCGAGCGGTTCTCGGCCGCGCTGCCGGTGGGGGCCGACCTCGACGAGGTCGACGCGGAGCTCGACCGGATCGCGCGCAGGCCGCCGCTGTACGGCGCGCTGCTCAACGCGCTGTGGGCCGGGATCGCGTGCGCCGCGTTCGCGTTCCTCAACAACGGCGGGGTGGTCGAGTGCGGCGCCGTGCTCGTCGCGGCGGCACTCGGGCAGGGCGTGCGCCGCGCGATGCTGCACCGGGGGATCAACCAGTTCGGGGTGACGATGCTTGCGGCGGCCGTCGCGAGCATCGCCTACCTCGTCCTCGTCCTGGCGTTGTCGGCGACCGCCGGCGTGGCGGGCAGCCACGAGGCGGGGTACGTCTCCGCGGTGCTGTTCCTCGTGCCGGGTTTCGCGCTCGTCACCGGGGCGCTCGACCTCGCGAAGCTCGACTTCTCCGCCGGTGTCGCGCGCCTGACGTACGCGCTCATGATCCTCGCGTCGGCAGCCCTGGCCGTGTGGGGGGTCTCCGCGGCGGCCGGCCTGGCCCCCGACCCGGTTCCGCCGCAGGGGCTCACCGAACCGCTGCTGCTCGGGCTGCGCGCGCTCGCGAGCTTCCTCGGCGTGCTCGGGTTCGCGCTCATGTTCAACAGCCCGTGGGCGATGGCGGTCGGGGCCGCGTCGATCGGCATGGTCGCGAACGTCGGGCGCATCCTGCTCGTCGACGGAGGGGTCGTCCCGCAGGCGGCCGCCGCGGCTGCAGCGCTGTTCGTCGGGCTGCTCGCCGCGACCGTGGCACCCGCGCTGCGCGTGCCGCGCATCACGGTGTCCGTGCCGGCGGTCGTCATCATGGTGCCCGGGGTGACGGCGTACCGCGCCGTCTACGAGTTCAACACCGGTGAGACGGCCCGGGCGCTCGCCTACGCCGTCGAGGCCGGGCTCGTCATCGTCGCGCTGGCGATCGGGCTTGCCGTCGCACGCATGCTCACCGACCGGGAGTGGACGTTCGAGCGCTAGCTCCTCGCGTGCCCGGACGCGGCCTGGTCCCGAGCCGCCGGCCCCGACGCCGGGCTCAGGGGACGCCGAGGAAGAAGGCGCGGAGGTCGTCCGCGAGCAGCGTCGGCTCCTCCATCGCGGGGAAGTGACCTCCCTCGGCGAACTCGCTCCAGTGGCCGACCGCGGTCCCCGGGTCCATCGTGCGCCGCACGAGCGGGTGCGCGTCGAACACCGCCCATCCGGACGGCACCCCGGCGGCCATGGACAGGGCCAGCCCGGAGTGCTCCGCCTCGTAGTAGAGCTGCGCGCTCGACGCACCGCTGCGGGTGAACCAGTAGAGGCTGACGTTCGTGAGGAGCTGGTCGCGGTCGACGACGGGCGCCCGGTAGCCGCCGTCGGCCCTGGTCTTGAACTTCTCGGCGACCCACGCGAGCAGACCGACGGGCGAGTCCGTGAGCGCCGGGCCGATCGTGTCGGGCCGGTGGTTGTGCATCTCGAGATACCCGCGTTCCGCCGCGCGCTCGGCACGCAGCGCCGAGAGCTGGGCGATCTCGTCCTCGGACAGACCGTCGGGGAGGGGGAACTTGTCGCCGACCAGCCCGAGCACGGCACGGTCTGCGCCGAGGTGCATGCCGATGACGCGCTCGGGGTGGACGGCGGCGAGGCGGCCGGCGACACCGGAACCGATGTCGGTGCCGTGGACCGCGAACCTCTCGTAGCCGAGACCCGTCATGATCCGGGCGTAGGCCTCCGTGGTCCGCGCCAGCTCCCAGCCGGTGGACGACAGCGGGGTGGAGAACCCGAAGCCGGGCAGCGACGGGACGACCACGTGGAAGTCGTCGGTCAGCAGGGGGAGGAGCCGCTGGTACTCGACGAACGAGCCGGGCCAGCCGTGGTTCAGCAGCAGCGGGACGGCGTCGGGGTTCGCCGACCGGGCGTGGACGACGTGGAACGTCTGGCCGTCGACGACCGTCGTGAGCTGTGCGTGCTCGTCGAGCCGTGCCTCCTGCGCACGCCAGTCGAAGCCGTCGCGCCAGTACCCGGCGAGCTCCTGGAGGTACGCCAGAGGGATGCCGCGGCTGAAGTCGTCGCGGGCGTCCCGGCCTGGCACGAGGATCGGCCAGCGCGTGCGCGCCAGCCGGGCCCGCAGGTCGTCGACGTCGGCCTGCGGGACGTCGATGCGGAACGGTGTGAGCGTCGTGGTCTCGGTCATGACGTCGACGTTCCCAGGCGATGCGGCAGGCTTGCTTCCGCAATCGCTGGGATGATCGAGGACATGTTGGCGACCTCCGCCCGTCTGCTCGAGCTGCTGTCGTTGCTCCAGCTCAGGCGCGGCTGGACGAGCTCCGAGCTCGCCGGCCGGCTCGGGGTGAGCACGAGGACCGTGCGCGCCGACGTCGGCAAGCTGCGGTCGCTCGGCTACCCCGTGGACGGGCGGCCCGGTGTCGCGGGCGGGTACCGGCTCGCTGCCGGGACGGCGATGCCTCCGCTCCTGCTCGACGACGACGAGGCGGTCGCCGTCGCGGTCGGGCTGGGTGCCGTCGCCACCCGGGGGCTCGGCGTCGAGGAGACGTCGCTCACCGCGCTCGCGAAGCTGGAGCAGGTGCTCCCGTCGCGGCTGCGTCGGCGGGTCGAGGCGGTGCGCGAGGCGACGAGCAGCGTCCCGGAGCGCGAACCGCCGCTCGACCTCTCGGTCCTCGGTGCGGCGGCGGCGGCGATCCGCGGCCACGAGCGGCTCCGGTTCGGGTACACCAAGCCCGGGGGACCCGAGGAGGCGCGCCACGCCGAACCGCAGCGGCTGGTGACCTGGGGATCGTTCTGGTACCTGCTCGCGTGGGATCTCGACCGGGACGACTGGCGGGTCTTCCGTGTCGACCGCATGGTTCCGCGCGCACCGACGGGCGCGGGGTTCCGGCCGCGCGTCGACCCGGAGGACGACGTCGTCGGGTACGTCGTCGCGCGCATCAGCACGGGGTCGTGGAAGTACCGTGCCCGGGTGCTCGTGCACGCCCCCGCAGCCGAGGTCACGGCGAGAATCCCCATCCCGCTCGACCTCGAGGCGGTCGACGCGTCGACGTGCCGCGTCGAGCTGGGTGCCGACGACCCGGACCGGCTCGCGCTGTGGCTGGCACAGCTCGACGTCGACGTCGAGGTGATCGACGGCGACGAGCTCGCCCTGGCGTTCGACCGCCTCGCGACGAGGTTCGGCCGCGCGGCACGTGGTGAGCGCCCGAGAACGGAGCGGCCCTGACCGGCACCTGACCGGTACCTGGCCGGTACAGCGCCGAGCGCCTGGCGAACCGGGGAACGGGGCGACGCCGTCGGGCGGGGCGGGTTTGGTCTCGCGCCGGTGCCCTTGTACCCTGGGCGACGCAGGCTCTTCGACGAGCGTGCGAGGAGACGTCGCATAGTCAGGTCTAGTGCGCCACCCTGCTAAGGTGGTAACGGAGCAATCCGTTCGAGGGTTCAAATCCCTCCGTCTCCGCTCAGGAAGGTCCCGGCTGCCGAGCGCCCGGGGCCTTTTCTGTCGCCCGGAGGCGGCGGCCTCCCGAGAAGCTGTCAGCACCCCACGAGCCCTCGGTGGGACGGGGTGCCGACAGCTTCCGGGGCGGGGCTACGCCGTCCCCGTCGTCGCGAGCGCCGACCGCACGACGAACCGGGACGCCCCGGCACCCGCGAGCACGAGCGCCGACGCCGCGACGACACACACCAGGAACTGCAGCACGACCTCGGCGTTCGAGAATGCGTTCAGCCCGATGACGGGGACCATGAACAGCAGAGCAGCCACGGTCGACACCCCGACGCTGACGACGAGCGGCACGAGCGTCTCGCGGAACCGTGCCTGGTCGAGCGTTCGCAGGTCCGTCCCGGAGAGCACGAGGGTGCGGTACTCGCTGCGCTGGTCGATGACGCGACCGGCCTGCATGACGCCCGTCGACACCGCCGCGAGGATGCCCGCGATGGCCAGCGTGAGGAACCCGCCCGTCTTGAGGTCCGTCATGAGCTGGACCTCGCCCGCGTCCGCACCGGTGCCCGGGTCGACCAGCGCGAAGACGCTCGTGAGCCCCGCGATGAACGTCGCGAGCGCGACGCCGCCGACGGAGCGCCACGCCGTCTTCGGGTTGTCGACGATCCGCCGGCCCGCGAGCAGGGTCGGGACGCGGCGGGCGCCGCCGGCCGTCATCCGCCCGACGACCCAGATGACGAACGGTCCCACGACGTTCACCGTGGCGAAGCCGACGAGCAGGATGACGGTGAGGACGGTGATCACGACGGCGACCGACCCGAAGGACAGGTTCGTCGCGATGATCAGGGCCAGGAACGCCACTCCCATCGACAGCAGCCGGACGGCCTTGAGCCCCGGCGGGGTGACGCGCGCCGCGACCCCGAGCGGCGTGATCGCGACGCGGCGCAGGCTCACGAGGGCCGACGCGAGGGCGACGAGGACCACGAGCACGACGGCACCGAGCAGCGCCGGGACGCCGACCCACAGCTCGCCGATCTCGAACGTCCGGCCCTGGAAGCGCAGCTGCGCGACGAGCGGCAGGAGCAGCCCGTAGCCGACGAGCCCGGCGAGGGCCCCGACGACGGCCTGCGCGGCGGCGTCGAGCGCGGTGAGCGTCGTGACCTGACCCGTCGTGGCGCCCGCGAGGCGCAGGGCTGCCAGGCGCGCGTCGCGGCGCGCCACGGCGAGCCGTGCAGCCGCCGCACCGAGCGTGACGAGCGGGATGAGCAGCAGGAGCGAGGCGATCCCGGCGAAGAAGGGGTACTGGGTGTCGTAGGGCGTCACGCCGGCTGCGGTGCCGTCGCGGAGCCCCTCCATCCCGCCCGCGCGACCGAAGAACGCGTGGAACCCGCCCATGACGACGAGCAGGATCGCGGTGGTGACGGCGAACGCGATGATGGCGAGCACGTTGGTCAGGGCCTGTGGGTCGCGGTCGTCCGCGCTGCGCCGCCGCAGGAGCCACCAGAGGTCGACGGTCCTCATCGCGTGCTCTCCTGGCTCGGCGTGGCCTGCTCCGCCTGGGCGCCCGGGGCGAAGAACTCGCCCGAGATGCGCCCGTCACGCATGGTGACGGTGCGCGAGCAGTGCCGTGCGACGCCCGCGTCGTGCGTGACGATGACGAGCGCCGCGCCCGAGTCGCGCGTCGCGCGGGTGAGGACGTCGAGGACCTCTGCGCCGGTCGACTGGTCGAGCGCGCCGGTGGGCTCGTCGGCGAACACGACGCCGGGCGACCCGACGAGGGCGCGCGCGATCGCGACGCGCTGCGCCTGGCCGCCCGAGAGCTCGCCGGGGCGGCGCTGCTCCATCCCGGCGAGGCCGAGATGCGCGAGCCAGCGCGCGGCGACGGCGGTCGCCTCGGTGCGCGCGGTCCCGGCGAGCATGAGCGGGAGCGCGGCGTTCTCGACGGCGGGCAGCTCGGGCAGGAGCTGGCCGGACTGGAACACGAAGCCGAAGTCCTGGCGGCGAAGGATCGTGCGCCGCGCCTCCGACAGGGTCGTGACGTCCTCGCCGCGCCACGCCACGGATCCCGACGTCGGGGTGATGATGCCCGCGAGGCAGTGCAGGAGGGTCGTCTTGCCTGAGCCGGACGGCCCCATGATGGCGACCGACTCGCCCGGGTGGACGGTGAGGCTCACGCCGGCGAGGGCGTGCGTCGTGGCCTGGGCGGAGCCGTAGACCTTGGTGAGCGCGCTCGCGACGAGGGGCGAGCCGCCGGGGGTTGAGGCGGGGCTGGTGAACGTCATGGGTCGATCGTCCGTCGTCGGGCGGGGCGGCCGCGTCGGGCTGCGGGCGGGACGTCGTCGGGGCCGGGTCCGACCACGGGTGGACCGCACGGTCCGGGGGATGCGGCGCGAGGGGGACGGCGTGGCGTCGGTCACCTCTTGCTTCAGGGAGCGCATCCGGTTTGGGTTCGCGGCGTCGACACGGTAGTCTTCTGGACGGCCGGTGAGCGATCAACGGCTGTGGAAACACCGCAGGACCGGCGCCCGTAGCTCAACGGATAGAGCATCTGACTACGGATCAGAAGGTTGGGGGTTCGAATCCCTTCGGGCGCACACACGGATGAACGGCCTCACCCAGCAGGGTGGGGCCGTTCGTCGTTCTTCCCCCGCGCCGTAGACTGCGCCGGTGCGACGCTCCGACCGTGACGTGCGGGTGTGCTTCGTCGGCGACTCCTTCGTCGCCGGCGTCGGTGACGAGACGGCTCTCGGCTGGGTGGGGCGCATCGTCGCCGCGTCGGCGAGCCGGGGCCTTCCGCTCACGGCCTACAACCTCGGGGTCCGGCGCGACACCTCGGAGCAGGTCGTCGAGCGGTTGGCACGCGAGGTCGGGCCGCGCCTCGCGCCCGCGGGCGAGCCGCGCGTCGTCGTCTCCTTCGGGGTGAACGACGGGTCGCTCGACGACGGCGCTCCCCGGCTCGAGGTCGCGCGCTCGGTCGCGGCGCTGCGCCGCGTGCCGGAGGTGCTCGGGCGGGTTCCCGTGCTGGTCGTCGGCCCCGTGGCCGTGGACGACGACGACCACAACGCACGCAGCACCGTCCTCGACGCCGCGTTCCGCGCCGAGGCGACGCGCGTGGGTGTCCCGTACGTGAGCGTGCTCGACCGGACCGTGCACGACGAGGTGTGGCGGCGCGAGGTGCGCGCGGGGGACGGGGCCCACCCCGGGGCGGAGGGCTACGAGGCCATGGCGAGGATGCTCGTCGAGCCGGTCCTCGACTGGATCGCGTGAGGCGACCTGGTCCGCTCGGAACCCTTCCCAGTTTCCGCACGACCGTGCTACGGTCGCGACCATGACCAAGGGCGACGAGACGCGGCAGGTGATCCTGCACCGTGGCGTGGAGGCCGCGTACCGCGTCGGGCTGTCCGGACTCACCATCGGTGAGCTCGCGCGTGCCACGGACCTGTCGAAGAGCGGCCTGTACGCGCACTTCCGGTCCAAGGAGTCGCTCCAGCTCGCGGTCCTCGGCCAGGCGCGCGCGGAGTTCGTCGACTCGGTGATCGCCCCCGCGCTGCGCACACCGCGCGGCGAGCCCAGGCTGCGGGCGCTGTTCGAGGGATGGCTCGCGTGCGACCTGCGGCAGGACCCCGGAGGGTGCCTGTTCGTCAAGGCCGCGACCGAGCTCTCGGCCCAGCAGGGCGCGGTGCGCGACCAGCTCGTCCGCGACCACCGAGATCTCTACGACGTCGTCGCGCAGGTCTACCGCACGTGCGTCGCAGAGGGCGGCTTCCGTGCCGACGTCGACCCCGAGCAGTTCGCGTCCGACCTCTACGGCGTCATGCTCGGGGTCAACCACGCGCACGTCTTCATGGCCGACCCTCGCGCCGAGGAACGCGCCCGCAGCGCCTTCGAGTCGCTGCTCGACGGCGCCCGCGCACCGGCGCCCACCCCCGTTCGCTGAGCACCGCCCACACGCTGCACCCGAGCACCATCGACCGAGAGGAACCTCCCGTGACCGCATCAGAGCTACAGAAAAGCACGATCGTTCGTGCTGGTACTCGTCCTGCCGAGCGCGGTCGTGCCGCACGCCGCCGGCGCGCCGCCGCCCAGCTCGCCGTCGTGCGCGCGCGCCTCGCCGTGCTGCAGCGCGTCGCTCCCCGGCGCGCGGCGCGGCTCGCGCTCGCCCTGTGGTGCACGCCGCCGTCTGGTGGAGCACGGCACGACAACAGGAGCGCGCCCGGCGTGGTCACCACCGTGACGGCCCAGTCCGGAGCGTCCGTCGTCGTCGAGACGTGGGCACCCGCGTCCGGAACCGGGCCCGAGGTCGGCGTCGTCTACCTCGTCCACGGCTGGGGCGGGTGGCGCGGCCAGCTCGGCGCGTTCGTCGAGCCGCTGCGGGCGCAGGGGTACCGCGTCGTGTCGTTCGACGCCCCGAGCCACGGCGACTCGGGGCACGGCACCCTCGGGCGCCACCGCAGCACCATGCCGGAGATGGCCGACGCGCTGGCCGCCGTCGTGCGCACCCACGGGGACGCGACGGCGGTCGTCGCCCACTCGCTCGCGACCGCGACCACGGTGCTCGCCGTGCGTGACGGGCTCCCGACCGCACGCCTCGTCCTGGTCGCCGCGATCGACGACGTGCTGGGCGAGATCGACACGTTCGGGGACGCGCTCGGACTCACGCCGCGGACGCGCGACCTCCTGCGCGGGCTCGTCGCCGACGTCGCCGCCCGACCGCTCGCCGATCTCGACGTCCGCGACACCCTCCGCACGCACGCGGTGCCGCCGGCGCTCGTCGTCCACGACCGCGCTGACCCGAGGCTGCCGTTCGCCGTCGGTGCGGCCCTCGCCGCGGACTGGCCGGAGGGCGAGCTCCTCGCGACGGACGGTCTCGGGCACCACCGCATCCTGCGGGACCCGGACGTCGTGCGGGCCGTGGTCGACTACGTCGCACCCGTGGCGGCGCAGCCGCGGCCGTGACCCGAGCGCCTCACGCGGGCGGGCCGTACCCCGCAGCCCTCATGACGGCGCGCGCCCGGCTCGACCGGGACAGCATCACGCACCCCGGGACGAACGCGCCGAGGAGCAGCGGTCCCCCGAAGAGCATGAGAGCCCACACCACCAGCGCGAGGTAGCCGGCGGCGGCGTTGTCCGTGTCGCTGTCCGCGTACGCGAGCAGCGCGACGCTCAGCAGCGCCGCACCGACCATCAGCCCGACCGGCACCCAGATCAGCCACCACGCGGTGCGGCGGTACCTGCTCGTGAACGCTGCGGGCGGCAGCGGCGCCGGCGCCGCCCCGCCCGGCGGCGGGTAGCCGGGCGGACCCTGGCCGTACGGTGAGAACCTCTGCTGGGGACCGGCGGGCGGGTGGTCGGGCTGGGGGTGTCCCTGGGGGTACCCGTGCTGCGGGTACGACGGCGGTGTCTGTCCGGGCGGTTCGGTCACGTGCTGTGGATAGCAGCCGCGCGTCCGGAGCGCGAGCCGCGTCCACCGTCGCCGAGCACGACCGTTCGGCGGTAGCGTCCAGGGGCATGGCAACGGACAAGGTCGACCTCAAGGTCCTGCACCGTGAGCTCTACGCGCCGCCGCGGGGGCGGTTCGTCGAGGTGGACGTGCCCGCTCTCGTGTACCTCGCCGTCGACGGCGAGGGCGACCCGAACAAGGCGCCGGCGTACGCGGAGGCGGTCGAGGCGCTCTTCTCGCTCTCCTACGCGGTGAAGTTCGCGAGCAAGCGCGAGGGGCGCGACTACGTCGTCGGACCGCTCGAGGGGCTGTGGACGGCGGACGACCCCGGGACGTTCGTGCGGCGCGAGAAGGACGCCTGGCGCTGGACGCTGCTGATCCTCCAGCCCGACTGGGTGGACGAGGACCTCGTCGTCGCGGCGACGGCGACCGTCCGGGCGAAGAAGGGGCCGCCGGCGGCGCTCGACCTCGTGCGGCGCACGTCGATCACCGAGGGCCGGTCCGTCCAGACCCTGCACGTCGGCCCGTACGACGACGAGGGCCCGGTGCTCGCCGAGCTGCACGACACCTACCTGCCCGAGCACGGCCTGACCTTCGCCGGGCCGCACCACGAGATCTACCTGAGCGACGTGCGGCGCACCGACCCGGCGAAGCTGCGGACGGTCCTCCGTCAACCGGTGCGGCCGACCTGAGGCGGCGCGGCTCCCGTGGCTACCGGTCGTCGCGCACGAGGAACGGGTCGAGCAGGCCGGGTGCCGCGCGGACGGCGAACGCGAGCGCCTCGTCGGACGCGACGTCCGGCGCCTCGTAGACGCCCCAGCCCGCCGCCGTCATCGTCGAGACGGTCTTCAGGCCGAGCCGCCGCTGCAGGACCGACTCGCGCAGCGCGATCGTGCTCACCGCGTCGCGCCGCAGGACCGTGGTCGCGCGGCTCAGGAGCCCCGAGCGGACGACGAGGTGGTCGCCGGCGATCGCGTGGCCGAGCTCGCGCCACGCGACGACGGCGCCGGCGAGCGCCAGCACCCACAGCGCCGCACCCCACCAGATCGCCCGGGGCGGGACCGCGCCGTTCGTCGCGAGCCACCACAGCGCCGCCGTCACCGCGCCGGACGTCGCGGTCGCCCACCAGAGCCGACGCCGCAGCGCGCCACCGGGATGACGCGCGAGCGGGGCGGACAGCGGGTCCGGGTCCGCGCCGAGGACCGCTCGCGCGACCGGTCGGGCGACCGAGACAGGACCGCGCGGCAGGATCGTCGAGGGCTGCGACGTCGACCAGACCGAGAGCCCGGTCGTGATGACCTGCGTGTCCGCCATGCCCGTCCAGCGCCACAGGAGCGGCTCGCCGAGCTGCACGCCGCGCAGGCGCCGGTCGTCGCGGTTGACCTCGCGCGTCGTGAAGAGGCCCTGGCGCGTGCGGAGCTGGGTGCCCTTCTCGCCGGGGACACGGGCGAGCTCGAAGCCCCAGTGCGTGGTGAAGAAGCTCACCGCCATCCCGACGGCGCCGACGGCCCCCGTGACGAGCAGGCTGATCGCGATCGTCGCCGGCAGGCCGAGCGCGTCCCAGTCGGCCAGCCCCCGGACCCAGGCGACGAGGTCGATGCCGAACGTGGCGCCCAGCCAGTAGGCGCCCCACAGCAGGCCCGCGGCCGTGAAGAATCCCCAGACGCTGAAGACGTTGTAGACCACCCACCACGGCCGGAACCGCGCGAGCACCCGGTCGTCCGCGACGTCGCCGACCGGCCGACGGACCGGCCACCTGACCGACGGTCGCACCGCACCGGGGGCCGCGTCCGGTTCCTCCTGCGACGCGAGCAGCTCGCGGCGCAGCGCCTCGGCGTCCGCCCGCACGACGGCGTCGAGCGACAGCGCCGACTCCCCGACGGCGAGCTGCTGACCCGCGCCGATCAGCACGACGCGCAGGCCGGCGACCCGGTGCCGCAGCCGCGCGGTCATGTCGACGCTGCGGATGCGGTCGCGGCGCACCGAGCGGTACCGGCGCACGAGGATGCCCGTGCGGCGCTCGACGTAGTCCTCCGTGATGCGGTACCGCGTGAAGATCCAGCGCAGCACGTTCCGTACCGCCCCCAGCACGCCGAACGCGCCGACCAGGACGAGCGGCCACAGCGAGTCCCAGCTCGCATCGATGCCGAACACCCACACCGCGAGCGCCGTCGGCGTGAGGGACAGGAGCGTCTGCGCGAGATCCACCCAGATCATGCGCTGGCTCAGCCGGAGCCAGGGCGCGTCGGCGGCGTCGTCGGCCGGGGCGTCGGACTCGCGGACGGTGTCGTCCGAGGGCGCGGGCCCGACGGCGGGCGGGTGCGCTCCGGGGCGGTGCGCACCGGGGTCGGTCAGCTCGACGCTCATGTCGCGTCCCCCGGGGTGCGCTCGGTGACGACCGTGAGCCGCTCGGCGAGCTCGGCGGCCACGTCCTTGTCGAGCCCGACGACGTCGATCGCCCCGCTCGACGACGCCGTCGTGACGCGCAGCGTGGCCAGACCGAGCAGCTGCTCGAGCGGCCCGCGCACGGCGTCGACGGTCTGGACGCGCGAGAGCGGTGCGACGCGCCACTCGCGCACGAGCCAGCCCGTGAGCCCGTAGACGGCCTGGTCCGTCGTCTCCCACCGGTGGACCGCGTACCGCCAGCGCGGTTCGACGAGCACACGGACCACCGTCCAGAGCGCGGCGAGCACGACGGGCGCGGCCAGCCACGGGCGCCCGGGGACCCAGAGCCAGGCGACGACGGCGAGCACCACGAGCACGAGGCCGGCCGAGCACAGCCCGCGGAGCATCCACCACCGCACGGCGCGCGCATCGACCCGGTGCACGGGCGGTCGTAGCCGCAGGGGGCTCGGTGCGGCGGCAAGGGTCGAGTCCATGCGCACACCCTGCCGCGCCCGGGGCCCCGTGGTGGAGTGCCGGACGTCATGTCCGGGGCAGACGTGCCGAACCCGGGGTTGCGCGTCACGGACAGGTCCAGGTGACGCGAGACCCCGGGTTCGGCGGGGGCGGGTCAGCCGCAGACGGGCTCGCCCGGCTCCGGGGTGGCGACCGTCTCGCGCTCGTCGGCGACGTCCGACGCCCGCGCCGTCACGGTCACGACGTCGACCGCCGGGTCGGTGCCGCTCGACCCGCCGCGGACGGCGAACGCCTGGTACGCGTTCTTGCCGGGCGCGACGGACGGGAACGTCTTCGTGCCCCACGGGGTGGCGACCTCGACGTCGAGCCGCGCGTCGTCGTCGTTCACGACCCGCACCGCGACGTGCGGCTTGCCCGCGAGGCACCGGACCTCGGCGGTCGCCGTGACCGCGACCCCGGCCGGTGTCCCGGGGTCGGCGGCCCCGGGCGCGAGCACCCGGAGCGCCGTGAGCGACGGGTCGCCGTCGCGCCACGAGGTGCTCAGCGCGACGTACCGGGCCGTGCGGTCGACGGCGAGCGTGCCGCGCACGTCCCCGCCACCGATCGTGCCGACGTCGGTGAACGTCAGCCCGTCGTCGCTCACGGAGACGACCGACTCCGGCGCCCCGCCGCGCTCCCACGCGGCGACGACGGTCCCGATCTCGCGCGGCGCGCCGAGGTCCGTGACCATGCGGCCGTCCGGACCGGGGACCCACGCGGTCGTGGCGTCGCCGTCGACGGCGAGCGAGGGGGAGGTCATACCCTCGGGCAGCACCGACGCGGGGAACGTGAGCGTGCTCAGCGCGCGGTCCGCGACCGGGAACGGCGTCGCGTCCCGGAACGTGACGCGCGTGCCCGACGGCGTCGCGCCCACGGTGCGCGTCGCGCCCGTCTGGGCGTGGTGCAGCTCGACGGGCGCCCCCTCACCGCTGACGCGGAACGAGCGGGCGTCGGCGACGGCGACCGTGACCCCGGCCGCGGTGCCCCCGCCCGGGGCGGCGACCGTCGCGCGCGGCGCGAGGACGACCGCATCGCCCGCGGGGACCGTGACGGCGAGCGTCGAGGCGTCCGCGCCGACGGTCTGCGTGCCCTGGTACACCGGGACGGCGCCGCCGTCGTGGGGGACGGTGAGCGTCGTCGCGACCTCCGCGCCCGTGAGGTTGAACGCCACGACGTAGCCGTCGACGGCGCTCACCAGCACCGCCGGGTCCTCGGCCGTCGGCACGTGTGCCCCGGCCTGCGCGGCGGTCACCGCGGCGTCGCCCGGGACCATCTCGACGAGCCGGGGTCCGGTAGCGCCGTCCGTGAGGCGCACGACGTGCCGCGTGTCGCTCGCGCGCGACACGGTGACCGGCGCATCCGAGCCGCGCACGACGAACCCGGCCTCGCCCTCGACGTTGAGCCAGTCGCCGTCGCTGCTCAGCACCTGGTCGCCCGTGTACCGGAAGGACGCGGCGTCGTGCCACGTCTGCCCGTCGAGCGACGTCTGCACGCGGTACTCCTGACCCGCGGCGACCTCCCAGCCGAGCTGGACCTGGCTCACCGCCGTGGGGGCGCCGAGGTCGACCTGGACCCACGAGTCGGGGCGGGTGCGGTCCGCGACCGAGACCGCCCAGCGGGTCGTGGCAGAGCCGTCGGTGACGGCGCTCGCGGGGTTCGAGCCGTTGGCGCTCGACGCCGTGGCGGGCTTGCCCACGGCGACGTCCGCCCCCGTCGGGGAGAACGCGCGCAGGTGGTAGAGCGAGTAGCCGTAGGCCGCGTCGCCGCGCACGCCCTGCATGCGGACGTAGCGCGTGGTGACCGGGCCGGGCTGGTCCGCGCCCTCGGGGGTGAGGTCGACGGTGTCGAGGCGCGCGACGTTCACGTCCGCCGGGGCCTTGCCGTAGGCGGTCGCCGTGGTCCAGGTCTGGCCGTCGGTCGACGTCTGGACGAGGTAGCGCGCGCCCGCGCTCGCCTCCCACGCGAACCGCACGCCGCCCACGGTGGTCTCCTCGCCGAGGTCCACCTGGATCCAGGAGTCGGGGCGCGTGCGCTCCGAGACGGCGACGGCCCAGCGCGTGGACGGGTTGCCGTCGGTGACGCGCGCCGCCTGGCGGCCGTTCGCGGAGTCCTCGCTCGACGCCGTCGCGACCTTGCCGGCCGCGAGGTCGGTCGCCGAGCCCTCGTCCGCACCGTACGCGTGGAACGCGAACATCGAGTATCCGTACTGCGGGTGGCCCTGCTGGCCGAGGAGCCGCACGTAGCGCGCGGTGACGGGCGCGAACGTGAGGTCGTCGACGCGCGCGGCCTTGGCGTCCGCGGGGTCGGTGGGGCGGGTCACAGGGAGCGACGCGGTGGTCTCGCCCTCCGCCGTCGTGTAGGTGCGCGACCCGTCGAGCCCCGAGTAGCCGTTCATGGCGAGGTTGCGGACGGACAGGCTCGCGTCCTCGGTGCCCGCACCGGTCGACGCGTAGACGGCGGCCCCGGTCGGGAGCGTGACCTGGCCCGCGTAGCCGGTGCCGACGCGGAACACCGACGACGTGCCCTCGAAGCCGTCGCGCGGCTCGGTGTACGTCGTCACGTGCCGCTCGTCGACGGTCGCGCCGGTGGTGGGGTAGAGGTAGGGAGTCGAGCCCGAGACGTGGAAGAGCCACGAGTCGTGCGACGGGACCCACGGGAACTTCACGAAGCCCTTGCGGCTCGACGCCGCGGCCCAGGCGTCCGCGGACTGCTGGACCGTCAGGCCCGGCCCGGGGCCGAAGTCGCGCACCCCGGCGAGGCGCTCGAAGAACTCGTCCTGCGGCGTCGGCTCGACCGGGCCCTCGGGGGAATCGGCGACCTCGACGTGCAGCAGGTAGGAGATGGCGATCTCGGCGCGTGCCTCCGGCTCGTACTTGGGCTCGCCCGAGAACTTCGCGAGCCGGTAGACCGGCTCGTACGACTGGTAGTCCTCGAGCGCGGCGGCGAGGTTCGCCTCGGCGCGTGCGGCGTCGGGGTCGCGCAGCACCTGGCCGAGGAACGCCATGGGTATCGCGTCGCGGCCGTAGAGGAACTCGCGGTCGGCGACCATCGGCATGAACGGCTCGCCCGCGTCGGACATGACGAGCTTGATCGACTCCCACAGCTCGGCCGAGTTCGGCTGGTGGGTGAGGATCTCCGGCAGCGGCTCGTCGCGGAGCAGGAAGTGGATCGCGTTGCGACCGCCGGAACGCCAGATGTCGGACTGGTAGTGCGGCCCGAACGACCCGTGGTTCTCCACGAGGTACGTGTCGTGGATCGTCTGCATGGTGTTCGTCGAGACCGGCTTGCCCGCGACGACGGCGGGGTTGTTGCGGTCCGCCGTCGGCTGCCCGGCCGCGTTGCGGCCCCAGTCGCCGAGCTGCTCGGCCCAGCGTGCGGCGTCGGGGTCCTCGGGCGCCCACGCGAGCCCCGGCGCGAGCGCCTGCGTGTAGACGCCGACCTCCTCCTGCGCGGTGTCGCCCTGGTACTTGCCCGTGGGCCAGTCGGCGGTCCACGAGCCCGAGAGCGGGTCCTTGCCGAAGTCGAGGTCGGCGGTGTACTTCGACTGGCCCGTGGCGATGGTCGTGAGGTTCGCCTGCGTCGTCGCGTCGAGCTCGTCCCACAGCAGGGTCCCCGCGGCGAGGAAGTACGACTGGAACGTCGAGTCCCAGAACAGCTTCTTGCCCCACGTGCCCGCCGGGTCCACGAACCGGTTGGTCGCCGCGTAGTGCCGGATCGTCGCGAGCGTGTGCGCGCGGAGCGTCTCCTCGGAGACCCCGGCGAGCTCGGCGTCGTACTCGCCGTGCGTGAGCAGCACGGCGTTGCCCAGCACGACGGCGAAGTTCATGTCCTTGAGCTGGTACACGCCGGCCGACGAGTCCCACACGGTCTCGACCCACCGTGTGTGCCGCAGCAGCGCGCCGTAGTAGTCGGCGGCGGTCGCGTCGGGGGCACCGAACGCGGGAGCAGCGTCGAGCCCCGCGGTCGCCGACGCGGTGCCGGACGCCGTGGCCGACGACGGCGCACCCTGCGCGGTCGCGGGGGCGAGCAGGAGGGCTCCGGCGGTCGCGAGAGCGACGGCGGCGGTGGCACGGCGTCGCGCGCGCCGCCGGGGCGGTGGGGCGGGTGGTCGGGTCATGGGGGCCTCCGGGCGTCGTCGAGCGGCAACGGTGCTGGTGCTCGGGCGGGGTGGTGCGGCGTGCGAGGTGGTGCGGGGTGCGCGCGCGGGGAGCGCCGGTCCAGGGTCGGACGACCGGCGCCCCCGCGCGGGTCTGGGGTTTGTTCAGGCAGGGCAGGGGGTGGTCACGCGGTGCGTTCCTCTCGGGTGGTGCGACGTCGCACACGGTGGCGCCAGGCACCTGACAGCGCTGTCGACAGGAGTATAGGTGGCGTTCTCCCGGGAGTGAAGGGAGAGCCCCGGACTTCGCCCGGTCGGCCGTCGTGACGACCGACCGGGCGGTCCGCTCAGCCGCAGTCGACGGCGGGCACGTCGACGGAGACCTGCGCGTCCACGGGTTCTCCGCCGAGCTCGCCGTGCGCGACGACGACCGCGGTCGTCGCCTCGACGGCCCGCGCCCGCGTCGCGAACGACTGGTAGCCGGACGCGCCGGGCGCGACGTCGGAGACGGTTCGCTCCCCGAACGCGGTCGTCAGGGTGAGCGCGAGGCCGACGGGGACGTCCTCGTCGTTGAGCGCGCGCAGGGCGACGTAGGCCTTGCCGGCCAGGCACCGCGGCTGCACCTCGACACGCACCTCCGCGGCGGCGCCGCCGGACGACCCGACGACGACCCCACGGTCGGGCACGAGCCGCACGTGGTCGACGTTCACGTTGCCCGTGTCGCCGCGGTCGTACCGCAGGCCGACGCGCGTCGTGCCCTCGCCGACGGTGACACGCACCGGCTCCGTGAAGCCCCAGCGACGCCAGCGCTCGGCATCCTGACCGAGGTTCGGGAACAGGACCGGTCCGGCCGAGACGCCGTCGACCGTGAGCGCGAGCTGGCGGTCGAGCGGCGCGACGACCATCCCGTTGGCGTAGCGGAAGCTCACCTCGTAGGTCGTCCCGGGCGCGACGCCCGTGACGTCCACGGCGAAGGCCGCGCCCTCGCGGCTGAGGGTCCGCACGAACCCGGTGCCCGTGTAGCCGGGGTGCTCGGTAGTCGTGATCGCGCCCCCGCTCAGCGTCCCGGCCTCGGCCTCGAGCACGAGCTCCTCGCGCTGGGCCGCGACAAGCCCGGCCAGGGACTCGACGGCGGCGCCGGCGGGCAGGTCGGCGAGCGCGGTGCCGGCCCGGTCGAGCGTCCTGCCCACGGCGGTGTCGTCGTCGCGCACCGCGGCGCGGACCGCGGCGGCGAGCGGTGCGCGCACCGTCGAGGCGTCCGTCGCCGTCAGGTCGCCTGCCTCCTCGGCCGCGTGCAGCTCCGCGAGAACCCGCGGCAGCCCGACCCGCTCGCCGAGCCACGGCTCGACCGCGGCGTCAAGCGTCGCGAGCGCGGAGGCCCCGACCTGCGCGGGCGAGCGCGTGAGCAGGACCGTCCGCACGCTCTGGGCCGCGACCTGGGCCGCGCCCAGGTCGGCGTCTGCCGCCGCCGCGACGAGCGCGCCGACGCGCGTCGACAGCAGCGCCGCCGTCGCGGTGTCCAGGTCGCCGTCCGCACGAGCAGCGGCTACCAGGGCGTCCAGCGCGGCGCCGTCCGGGAACGGCAGGAGCGCGGCCCGGGCCGGCTCGCCCGACGTGCCGTCCGCCCCGGCGACGGCGAGCTCGTTGCGCTCCGCGTAGGAGACGTCGGACGCGTCGAGCGTGAACGCGAGCTCCCGCGTCCGGCCGCCGCCGACCCGCGCGGTCGTGCCCGCGACGGTCTCCCCGTCGAGGACGAGGTGCGCCTCCGCGACCGTGGTGCCGGTGTTGGCGACCTCGGCCGAGACGCGCACGGTGCCAGTGGCCGGGTCGAACGTGGCCTCCGGCGCGCCGGAGAGGTCGAGGCGGGCGCGCTCGTACGGCGCGAGCTCGGCGAGGTCCTGCGCGGTGGCGGGCCGGAGCCGGACCGCCTGCCCGCCCGCCCCGACGAGCGACGCGCTGAGGACGTCGTCCGCGGTCACGAGGGACCGCGTGACCTCGACCGCGGTGGGGTTGCCCTTCCAGCTCGCGTCCTGGGCGTCGGCCCAGACCTCCGCGACGTAGGTGACACCGTCGTCGAGCATGTCCAGCGGGACGTCGAGCGTGCGGTCGACCTCGTCGGTGACGACGCCCACGTACCAGGCGTCGCCGCTGCGACGGGCGGTCGTGACGTGGTCGCCGATCTGCGCGTCCACACGCGAGTCGTCCCACGTCGCCGGCATCCCGCGCAGGTACTCGAACGCCTCGGCGTGCTTCGCGTAGTTCTCCGGCGTGTCCGCGAGCATCTGGAGCGGGCTGTAGAAGGTCGTGTAGAGCGCGAGCTGGGTGGCCGTGGTCGTCTGCACGCGCGTGCCGAGCTTCGCCGGGTCCCAGAGCACGTCGAGGACGCCCGGCGTGTAGTCGGCCGGGCCGCCGATCCAGCGCGTGAACGGCAGGATGGTGGCCTGCTCCGGCGGGTTGCCGTTCGAGCCCATGTAGTTCTGCTGCTCCATGCCCGCGACGCCCTCGCCCGTCATCATGTTCGGATAGGTGCGCTCCTTGCCGGTGGGCTTGATCGCCTCGTGCGCGTTGATCGAGATCTTGTGCCGCGCCGCGGCGTCGATGACCCGCTGGAAGTGCTTGACCGCCTCCTGGTCGAAGGTGCTGCGGTTCACGCCGCCGAGCTCGAACCGGGTCGCGTAGCCCGTCTTGATCGCGTGGACGCCCCACTCCTCGTACTGGCTGAAGATCTCCTCCATGTGCGTGTCGTAGTAGTCGACGTAGCCGCGCGTCTCGTTGTGGGCGATGAACCCGACGCCCTTCGACTCCGCGTAGGCCAGCACCTCGTCGATGTCGACGTCGGCCTGCGGGGTGACGAAGTCCTGGTTGGTCCACGACCCGCCCGCGTTGGTGTTCCATCCCTCGGCGAGCACGTACCTCGCCCCCGCGTCGGCCGCGAGGTCGACGTAGTCCTTGATGCGCTGGGTCGTCGCACCGTGCCTGGGACCGGAGGTCCAGGTCGTGTCGCGACGCTGCAGCTCCCACCACACGCCCGTGTACGTGGCGGGGTCGATCCAGTCCGTCGTGTCGTCGACGCCGTCGCGGTCGGAGTCGACGTCGCAGATCGCGCACGGGTCGTTGAGGTTCTGGATCAGGTGCGACTCGGCGAGGTCGCCCGCCTCGCGGCCGATCTGCACGGTCCGCCACGGCGTCGCGAAGTCGTCCGAGGTCGTGTCCAGGACCGCCTTGGTCCCGTCCGGAAGGGAGTTCAGCTCGCTCACGAACGTGCCGGGCTTCCCGCTGACGCGCTTGAGGCTCATGCTCGCGTAGTCCGTCAGGTCCGCCTCGTGCACCGCGAGGAACAGATCCCCGCCGCGCGAGAACGTGATCGGGGTCTGGGCGGTCGCGACGTCACCGATCGGCGCGGTCCTGTAGTGCTTCTCGTCCGCGCGCCAGTCCCTGCCGGCCTCGAGGTAGTACGCCGTGAGGTCGTCGGGGAGTGCGAGCTCGGTGGACTCGGACAGGACGACGAACGGCCCGTCGAGCGCCGGCTGCTGCGGGAAGACGTAGCGGAACCCGACGCCGTCGTCGAAGACGCGCGCGACGACGTCGACCGCGAGGCCGGACTCGTGGCGCGCGTGCACCGTGAGCTCGTTCGCGTGGTTGCGGACGGAGGACTGCGTCCCCCAGGCGGGGGTCCAGGTCTCGTCGACCTCGGCGCGCTCGACCGACTCGATCGTCATGCCGGTGGTGAGGTCGACGTCCGGGCCGCGCAGGGCGAGACCGAGCCCGGAGGCACCGACGACCGTCGTCGTGCCGTCCCGGACGACGTCGTAGGTGAGGCGCCCGTCGACGACGCCGACGGTGAGGTCGAGGCTGCCGTCGGGCGACGAGACCTCGTGCCCGTCGATCCGGGCGAGCGCCGACGAGGCAGCCGGGGCGTCCGGCACGGCGAGTGCGGGGGCCGCGGCACCGACGGGCGCGAGGAGGGCCAGCGCGAGAGCGGTGCCGACGAGCACCCGGCCCGGGCGTCGTCGTGCGGTGGGCGGGGGAGGGGCAGGGCGGTGCGAGATGCGGTACACGGGGCTCCTTGAGACGTCGTCGTCCTGGGGTGCCGACGGCAGTCCGTCGTGGTGGTCGGGTGCCGCGCGGCGCGGCGGTCGCAGGGTGCGCGGCCGCCGTCGTGCGGTGGGTGGTGGTACGACGGAGGGGCCGGCCGGACCTGGTACGACCAGGTCCGGCCCGCCCCCCGGCGGGCTCGGCTTCGACCGGAGGTCAGCCCTTGACGGATCCGGACATCAGGCCGCCGACGAAGTACTTGCCGAGCACGATGTACACGAGCAGCGTGGGCAGCGACGCGAAGAGCGCACCCGCCATGGACACGCCGTAGTTCTGCAGCAGCGCGCCGTTCGCGAGGTTGTTCAGCGCGAGCGTGACCGGGCCGTTCTGGCTGGAGGAGAAGAACACGGCGAAGAGGAAGTCGTTCCACGCCGACGTGAACTGCCAGATGAGCACGACGACGAACGCCGGGATCGAGATCGGCAGCACGATGGACCAGTAGGTCCGCAGCATCCCCGCCCCGTCGACGCGCGCGGCCTCGATGAGCTCGTGCGGCACGGTGATGTAGTAGTTGCGGAAGATGAGCGTCGTGATGGGGATGCCGTAGACGACGTGCAGCAGGATCAGCGACGGCACGCCGCTCGGGATGCCCATGCCGAGGACGAGCTGGTTGAGCGGGATCATCACGGCCTGGTAGGGGATGAACATCCCGAACAGGATGAGCGTGAAGACGACGTTCGCGCCCTTGAACGACCAGCGCGCGAGCACGAACCCGTTGAGCGAGCCGAGGAAGGCCGCGATGATCGCGGACGGCACGACCATCTGCACGGTGCGCCAGAGCGCGGGCGACAGCGCGGTCCACGCGGTCTGCCAGTTCTCCAGGGTCCACACCTGCGGCAGCGACCAGGCGCGCGCGGGCGACGCGTCGCCCGCGCCCTTGAAGCTCGTCACGAACAGCACGTAGACGGGGATCAGCACGATGAGCAGGAAGACGATCAGCGCCACGTACTTGAGCGTGCGGCCGACGGAGAAGCGCTCGCGCGGCTTCGCGCGCTGGGTCTCCCGCGGGGTCCCGAGGACGTCGGGAGTGGGGACGGCCGGTGTCGAGGTGGTCGTCATCGCTTCTCCTGACGGTTGGTGCGGATCAGGTAGGGCACGATGACGACGGCCACGATGATCAGCAGGATCGAGCCGACGGCCGCCGCGTTGGCGTAGTCGAAGCTCGACTTGAAGACGTACATGTCGACGGCCGGCACCTTGGTCTGGTAGTTCGCCGGCTTGGAGATCGACATGATGAGGTCGAACGCCTTGAGCGACATGTGGCCGATGATGATGAGCGCGGAGAGCGCGATGGGGGACAGCTGCGGGAAGAGCACGTGGCGGTAGAGCTTCCACTCGCTCGCGCCGTCCATGCGGGCGGCCTCGCGCAGCTCGTCGGGGATGCCGCGGAACCCGGCGAGGAACAGCGCCATGACGTAGCCGGAGAGCTGCCAGATCGCGGGGATCGCGATGGCGGTGATGCCCCAGGTGACGTTGTTCCACCAGTTGTTCTGCAGGAAGTCGAGGCCGACGATCTGGAACAGCCGGTTGAGGCCGCTCGCCTGCTCGCCCTGGTTGGAGTTGAGCAGCCAGCGCCACACGACGCCCGACGCCACGAACGACACGGCCATGGGGAAGAGGTAGACCGACCGGAAGAGCCCCTCGCCCTTGACGGGCTTGTCCAGCATCCACGCCCAGAGGAAGCCCATGACGAGCGTGCCGACGAGGAACACGACGGTGTACAGGACGAGGTTCTTCAGCGAGTGCTGGAACGCCTCGCTGCCGAGCAGGTCGGTGTAGTTCTGGAACCACACGACGATCGACGGCTTCTGGCCCGTGGCCTGCGCGGCGGTGTGGTTGTCCGTGATCGACGTCTGGAAGTTCGCGCCGATCAGTCCGTAGACGAACACGCCGACGAGGATCAGCGAGGGCGCGAGCATGAGCAGCGCGGGGCCGGCACGTCGCAGTGACTTGAGCATGGTGGGGTTCTTCCCGGTCGAGGAGGAGGGGCCGCGCCGTGGGACGCGTCCCGGGACGGGTGGCCGGTCACGCGGCCGGCCGCGCGCCGTCGGGGAGTTGCCCGACGGCGCGCGGCGGCGGTGAGGACCGGCCTCAGCCCTCCGTGGCGGAGACGAGCTCGGACTGGAAGGTCGCGAGGTCGGAGCCGCCGGACGTGAACTTGCTCGTCGCGTCGGAGACGGCGTTGAGCGTCGCGACGGGCGCGGCGGCACCGTGCGCGAGCGAGGACACGATGGTGTCCTGGCCGAACGACTCGATCGCGGTCTGCTGGTACTCGGAGAACTCGGCCGGGTCGGCGTCGGTGCGGGCCGGGATGGAGCCCTTGGCCTTGTTGAACGCGACCTGGCCCTCGAGCGAGCCGACCGTCTCGAGCCACGCCTTGGCGCCGTCGGGGTGCGGCGCACCCACCGGGAGGGTGAACGAGTCGGCGAGGAAGTCGAACACGCCGTCGGTGCCCGGGACGGGTGCCGCGGTGAAGTCGGTGCCGAGCGTCTTGCCCTGCTCCTCGAACGCGGCGACGGCCCAGTCGCCCATGACGTTGAACGCGGCGTTGCCGTCGATCACCATCTGGGTCGCCTCGGGCCAGTCGAGCCCGTCACGGTCGGTGTTGGTGTAGCCCATGAGCTTCTCGAAGTCCTCGAGCGCGGCCGTGACCTCGGAGCCGGACCAGTCGGTCGAGCCGTCCCACAGGCCGTTGTACGCCTCGGCGCCGAGGTCGGCGAGGAGGACCGTCTCGAGCAGGTGGACCTGGGTCCACGTGGTCGCGACCGACAGCGGCGTGACGCCCGCGGCCTGGAGCTTGTCGAGGTCCGCCATCCAGGCGTCGAGGTCGGCGTACTGCGCCGCCGGGTCGATGCCGTTGGCCTCGAGCACCGTCGGGTTGGCCCACACGACGTTCGCGCGGTGGATGTTCGACGGGATCGAGTAGATCGCGCCGTCCTCGGCCGTGACGCGGTCGACGAGGTCGGCCGGGAAGACGTCGGTGAGGCCGAACTCGTCGTAGAGGTCGGAGACGTCCTCGATCTGCGCGGCGTCGATGTAGTCCTGGAGCTCGGCGCCGGCGTGCGCCTGGAACGTGTCCGGCGGGTCCTGCGCCTGGAGACGGGACTGGAGGAGGTCCTTCGCCGCGGAGCCGGCGCCGCCGGCGACGGCGCCGTTGATGAACTCGACGTCCGGGTGCTGCTCGCCGAACACGCCGACGAGCGCGTCGAGGCCGGCCTTCTCGGAGCCGGCGGCCCACCAGGTGAAGACCTCGACCTCGTTGCCACCGCCCGACGCGCCGTCGCCGTCGCCGTCGCCCCCGTCACCGGAACCACCGCCGCCGCACGCGGCGAGTGCGAGACCCACGAGGGCGGCCGCAGCCACCGTCGCGCTCGTCCTGCGATCGATTCGCATCGTGATATCCCTACGCCTTCTTCGGTCGTGGGGGACCGGCTGGACGACCACGTCGCGCGCCGGCCGGGCGCATCGGTGCGCCCTCGAACCCGCTGCCCATACAACGGCGTACACCGTGTTGGTGTCAAGAAATGAACGCAAGCGACGCGCAATCGTGATGTTCACGTCACAACCTGCACGCAACGTGCCCATACACCTGGCGACCCGTCCGCTGACAGCGCTGTCCGATCCGGGCGCGCGCCGTGCGTCCCGCCAGGTCGTAGCGCTCCGGCGGTATCCTGACCGTCGTGCGCGCTGACCGGGTGACCCCGGGCTCGCAGACTTCACTGCGTGAGGCCAACCGAGCCAGGATCGTGAGCGCCGTCCAGCAGCGTGGCTCCCTCACGCAGATCGAGCTGGCCGGCGTCACCGGGCTGTCCCCGGCCACCGTCTCCAACATCGTCAAGGAGCTCACCGGAGCGGGTGTGCTGCACACCTCGCCGTCGACCCGCAGCGGACGACGCGCGCTCCAGGTGACCCTCGCGCGCAACCTCGGCCTCGTCGCCGGCGTGCACTTCGGCACCCGGTCGATGCGCGTCGCGCTCGCCGACGCCTCCATGCGCGTCCTCGCCGACCAGCGCATGCCGCTCGCGCCCGACCACCGCGCCGACACCGGCCTGCAGCGCGCGGCGCTCCTCGTCGAGGAGATGATCGCCTCGGTCGACGCAGCGCCCGACGAGCTGCTCGCCGTGGGCGTCGGGGTGCCCGCGCCCGTCGACGTGCGGGCGGGCCGGATCGCGACGGTCGGGATGCTGCGCGGCTGGGACGGCGTCGTCGTCCCCGAGATCCTCGAGGCCGAGCTCGGCGCGCCCGTGACGGTCGACAACGACGCCAACCTCGGCGCGCTCGCCGAGACCCGGTTCGGCGCGGCCGTCGGGCACGACGCCGTCGCGTACCTTCGCGTCTCGCACGGCGTCGGCGGTGGCCTCGTCCTCGGCGGGCGGATCGTGCACGGCCGCGCGGGCGTCGCGGGCGAGATCGGGCACGTGACGATCGACGAGAACGGGCCCGTGTGCCGGTGCGGCAACCGCGGGTGCCTCGAGATGTTCGTCGGCGCGGGGGTGCTGCTCGGGATGCTCTCCGAGAGCCGTGGCCACCTCACGCTGCGCGACGTCATCGCGCGGGCGCAGGAGGGCGACCCCGGCTGCCGCCGCGTCCTGTTCGACGCCGGGCAGCACCTCGGTGTCGCCGCGGCCAACCTGTGCAACCTCGTCGACCCGGAGATCGTCGTCGTCGGCGGGCAGCTCGCCGAGGCGGGCGAGATCCTGCTGGGCCCGCTGCGCACGGCGCTCGAGCAGCGCACCGTCCCGAGCACCGCCGGCCCCGTGCGGGTCGTCGCCTCGGAGCTCGGCTCGGCGGCCGAGGTCCGCGGGGCGCTCGCCGTCGCGCTCGACACCGCGCGCGTCGGCGGGGCGCTGGGGGTGACCGCATGACCGGGCGGGCGTCCCGTGCGGGCGCGTCCCGCCGTCGGGCCGCGACGACGGTCCTCGCCGCCGCGAGCGCACTGCTGCTCGCGCTCGCGGGCTGCGCGACCGCCCAGGAGCCGGACGCCGGTCCGTCGGAGGGCACGATCGGCCTGCTCCTGCCCGAGGCGAAGACGGCGCGCTACGAGACGACGGACCGACCGACGTTCGTCGGCGTCGTCGAGCGGCGCTGCCCGACGTGCGAGGTGCTCTACGCCAACGCCGCCCAGGACGCCGCGAACCAGCAGCTCCAGGCCGAGTCGATGCTCGCGCGCGGTGCCGACGTGCTCGTGCTCGACGCCGTCGACTCGGTCGCGGCCGTGAGCATCGTCGCCGAGGCGCAGCGGCTCGGGGTGCCCGTCATCGCCTACGATCGCTTCGTCGACGACGCGAACTACTACGTCTCGTTCGACAACGAGCTCATCGGGTACCTGCAGGGGGAGGCGCTCGTCGCCGCGGTCCTCGCGGACGCGGAGCAGGACCCACCGGCCGACGGCGGTCGACCGGGCGTGCTCTTCGTCCACGGCTCGCCGACCGACCCGAACGCCGCGGAGTACGCGGCGGGAGCCCACCGCGCCTTCGACGGAGAGGACATCGACGTGCTCGCCGAGTACGACACCCCCGACTGGAGCCCCGACAAGGCGACCGAGTGGGTCGAGGGCCAGCTCACCCAGTACTCGGGCCGCGTCGACGGCGTGCTGGCCGCGAGCGACGGCATCGCGGGCGGCGCGATCGCCGCGATGAAGGCCGCCGGCCTGGACCCCGTCCCTCCGACGACGGGCCAGGACGGCGAGCTCGCCGCGATCCAGCGCATCGTCTCGGGCGACCAGTACATGACGGTCTACAAGGCGACCGCGCAGCAGGCCCGCACGGCGGCGGAGCTCGCCGTCCGCGTCCTGCGCGGCGAGGACCCGCGCGCGACGGCGATGATCGACGGCGTGCCGAGCCTCCTGCTCGCGCCCCGCGCCGTCGCCGTCGACGACGTCCAGCGCGTGATCGTCGACGGCGGCGTGCACTCCGTGGACGAGATCTGCACGCCGTACTACGTCGACGCGTGCGTCGACGCCGGGCTGCTGGAGGCCGCGCCGTGACCGCCGCGGGGGAGCGGCGCCCCGTGCTGTCGCTGCGCGGGGTCTCGAAGAACTTCGGCGGCGTCCGGGCCCTCGTCGACGTGGACGTCGACGTGCACGAGCACGAGGTCCTCGCCGTCGTCGGCGACAACGGCGCCGGCAAGTCGACGCTCGCGGGAGTCGTCGCCGGCGCGTTCCGGCCCGACGCCGGGCAGGTCCTGCTCGACGGCGAGCCCGTCGTCCTCGCCTCGCCCGCGACGGCGCGCGCGCACGGGATCGCGGCCGTCTTCCAGCAGCTCGCGCTCGTCGACGACCTCGACGTCGTCGAGAACGTGTACCTCGGCCAGGAGACGCTGCACGGGCCGTTCCTCGACGAGATCGCGATGGAGCGCGAGACGTGGGCGCTGCTCGACCAGCTCGCCGCGACCGTGCCCTCCGTGCGCCAGCCGGTGCGCACCCTGTCCGGCGGGCAGCGGCAGGTCGTCGCGGTCGCGCGCGCGCTGCTCGGCGCGCCGCGGGTGCTCGTCCTCGACGAGCCGACGGCGGCCCTCGGCATCCGCCAGACCGCGGAGGTCCTCAACCTCATCGAGAAGCTGCGCGAGCGCGGGCACGCCGTCGTCCTCATCAGCCACCAGGCGGGCGAGCTCCAGGCGGTCGCCGACCGCATCGTCGTGCTGCGCCTCGGGCGCGTGCACGGCGAGTTCTCCGGCGACACGTCGTACGAGGACCTGCTCGCCGCGATGACGGGCGCCGTCCGGCCCGCGCGGCCCGCCGCGCCCGGCCGGGAGCGCGGCGTCCGGCGGCCCGACGGGACCGGGGCGGTGCAGCGATGAGCGTCCCCGGCCGCACCTCCGGCGCGACCCTCGACCGGCAGGGCGCGCTCTCGGGCAGCGTCGTGCAGCGCGTGCGCGGCGCGCACCTCGGCATGCTGCCCATCGTCGGGGCGCTCGTCCTCATCTGGGTCGTCCTCGGCGCGATCAACCCGGCGTTCCTGTCCGCCGAGAACCTCGTCAACCTCACGCTCCAGAGCGCACCCACGGGCATCATCGCGCTCGGCGTCGTGCTCGTGCTGCTCGTGGGCCAGATCGACCTGTCGGTCGGTGCGGTGAGCGGCCTCGCCGCGGCGGTGCTCGCGGTCGGGACGGTCGGCCTCGGCTGGCCGGTGGCGTTCGCGATCGTGGCCGCGCTCGCCGTGGGGGTCGTCGTCGGCCTCGGGTACGGCGCGCTCTCGACGCGGCTCGGGCTGCCGTCGTTCGTCTTCACGCTCGCCGGCCTGCTGATCTTCACCGGCGTCCAGCTCCGCGTCCTGGGCCCGAACGGCTCCATCAACATCCCGTTCGAGTCGTGGCTCGTGCGCACGGTCCAGCAGGGGTTCCTCGCCCCGGCGGTCGCGTGGGGCCTCGTCGTCGCCGTCGTCCTCGGGTACGCCGCGCTGCGCGTCCTCGACCACGTGCGCCGCGTGCGTGCGGAGCTGCCGAGCCCCGGGCTCGTGCGCATCGCCGTCCGCACCGGGATCCTCGCGGTCGTCCTCGCCGGGACGGTGGCCTACCTCGGCACCGCGCGCGGCATCGGGTACACGGTCGTGCTGTTCCTCGCGCTCATCGTCGTCGTCGACGTCCTGCTGCGCCGCACGCGCTGGGGACGCTCGGTGCGGGCCGTCGGCGGCAACCGGCGCTCCGCGCTGCTCGCCGGCGTCGCCGTGCGCCGCACCGTCGTGTCGTGCTTCGTCGCGTGCTCGACCTTCGCCGCGCTCGGCGGCATCCTCGCCGCCGGCCGCCTCGCCGCCGCGAACCAGGGCACGGGCGGGGCCGACACGTACCTGACGGCGATCGCCGCCGCCGTCATCGGCGGCACGAGCCTGTTCGGCGGGCGCGGCAGCGCCTGGTCCGCGCTCCTCGGGGTGCTCGTCATCCAGTCGATCGCCAACGGGCTCACGCTGCTCAACCTCGACACGGCGACGCGCTACATCGTGACGGGAGCGGTGCTGCTGCTCGCTATCGTCGTCGACATGCTCATCCGTGGTCGTCGGGAGGTCTGAGAATGGTCCAGCAGGGGGAATCCAGCGGGTCGGTGCCGCCGGGCGGGTCCACGACGTCGCTCGCCGACGGGAGCCCGTCGCGCCCGCACGCCGGGCGCGGGGGCCGTCGGCCCACGCTCGCCGCCGTCGCAGAGGCTGCGGGCGTGAGCCTCAAGACGGCGTCGCGCGTCCTCAACGAGGAGCCCAACGTCGCGCCGCCCACCCGCGCGAAGGTGCAGGAGGCGGCGCAGCGGCTCGGGTTCCGGCGCAACGCCGTCGCGGCCGACCTCGCGCGCGGCGGGTCGTCGCGCCTCGTCGGGTTCGTCACCGGTGACCTCGCCAACCCGTTCTACTCGGCGCTCGCGAGCGGCATCGAGCGCGAGCTGCGCCACCACGGCCTCCAGCTCATCACGACGAGCTCCGACGAGGAGCCCGAGCGCGAGCACTCGCTCACCGAGGCGCTCGTCGAGCGCCGCGTGGGCGCGCTCGTGGTGACGCCCACGTCGACCGACCACTCGTCGTTGCAGCGCGAGCTCGACGACGGGCTCCCCGTCGTCTTCGTCGACCGGCCCGCGCGCGGGATCGAGGCCGACACGGTCGTCATCGACAACCGCGGCGGCGTGCGCGACGCCGTCACGCACCTGCTCGCGCACGGCCACCGGCGCATCGCCCTCGTCGGCGACGTCTCGCGCCTGTGGACCTTCCAGGAACGTCGCGACGAGTTCGTCGCGACGCTGCGCGGCGCGGGGATCGAGGACCCGTCCCGGTACGTGCGCGAAGGCGCCCACGACGCCGAGCTCGCGCACGCGTTCGTCGCCGAACTGCTCGCCCTGCCCGAGCCCCCGACGGCGTTCGTCACGGCGAACAACAAGATCACGGTCGGCGCGCTGCACGCGCTCCGGGACCGCTCCGCCCGCGGCGGTGCGCCCGAGGTGGCGCTCGTCGGCTTCGACGACTTCGAGCTCGCCGACCTGCTGGACGTGACGGTCGTGGGCTACGACGTCGTCGAGATGGGCCGGCAGGCGGCGGCGCTCGCGGTCTCCCGCGCCGAGAACCCGACCCTCGCGCCGCGGCTGGTCGTCGTCCCGACCCGGCTGGTCGTGCGGGGCACCGGCGAGGTCAAGGGGCCGGCGGTCTGATGCGTCCGGGGCTCCGGCCGGACCGGCGTCGGGACCCTCTCCGGGCGGTCTCCGGACGCCTGCCGGGCGCGTCGCGCGGCGTTGACAAGAGGCCGTCCGCGACATAGGTTCAGAGCCGCCCCTGACAGCGCTTCCCCCCTGCGCGCTGTCAGGGGCACCCCTGCAGCCTGACAGCGCTGTCAGACGATCGAAGGAGATCGCGTCCATGACCAGACCCACTCCGACCGCCCGCGCGCGGACCGCGCGCTCCGGCAGCGGCAGGGCACGCCCCCTGGCTGTCGTGCTCGCGGCGGCCCTCGCCGTCCCCCTCTCCGTCCCCGTCGGCGTCCTCACCGCGCTCCCCGCGGCGGCCGCCGAGCCGGGCGACTTCTCGTCGTCGTTCGAGTCAGGTGACCCGGCCGCGCTCCCCAGCACGGTCGCGGAGCGCGACGGCGCGCCCTGGCAGTCCAACATCGGCTCGTTCACGAGCGGCCTCCCGGGAAGCGTGCTGGGAACGCTCAAGGGCGTCACCGCGAGCGCCCAGAACCTGCCGAACGAGGGCGCGGCGAACCTCGCCGACGGCAGCTCGGGCACCAAGTGGCTCGCGTTCGCCTCGACCGGCTGGGTCCGCTACGAGTTCACGCAGCCCGTCTCGTTCGTCGCCTACTCGATGACGTCGGGCGACGACGCCGCCGGGCGCGACCCGAAGACGTGGACGGTCGAGGGCTCCAACGACGGCTCCACGTGGACCCCGCTCGACCAGCGCACCGACGAGGACTTCCCGAACCGGCAGCAGACGCGCACGTTCGAGCTCGACGAGCCCACCGAGGCGTACACGTACGTGCGCCTCAACGTCACCGCGAACTCCGGCGACAGCATCGTGCAGCTCGCCGGGTGGGACCTCTCGGCCGACCTGAGCGCCGGCCCGTCGGCGGCGCCCATGACGACCAAGGTCGGCACCGGCCCGCGGGTCAACTTCACGAACAAGGCGGGTGTCGGGTTCTCCGGCCTCGCCTCGCTGCGTTACGACGGCTCGCACCTCGCGGACGGCGAGGCCTGGGCGACGAACGTCCTCTACGACGACCTCGGCGTCGTCGTGGGCGAGGAGACGCGCCTGAGCTACACGATCTTCCCCGAGCTCCTGGACGACCTGCAGTACCCGTCGACGTACGCCGCGGTCGACGTGCTCTTCACCGACGGCACGTACCTGTCCGACCTCGGGGCGCGCGACGCCCACGAGACGGTCGCGACGGCGCAGGCGCAGGGCGAGGGCAAGATCCTCTACGCCGACCAGTGGAACTCGGTCCGGATCGACCTCGGCGACGTCGCCGCGGGCAAGACCGTCGACCAGGTGCTCCTCGGCTACGACAACCCGGCCGGCCACGCCGGGAGCAAGTTCGCCGGCTGGCTCGACGACGTCGAGATCACCGCGAACCCGGAGACGATCGACGGCTCGAGCCTCGTGAACTACGTCGAGCCGCGCCGCGGCACGCTCTCGAGCGGCAGCTTCTCGCGCGGGAACAACATCCCCGCGACGGCCGTGCCGAACGGGTTCAACTTCTGGGTGCCGATGACCAACGGGTCGTCGCAGACCTGGCACTACGAGTACCAGAAGGCGAACAACGCCAACAACAAGCCGGTGCTCCAGGGCCTGGGCATCTCGCACGAGCCGAGCCCGTGGATGGGCGACCGCAACCAGCTGTCGTTCCTGCCGGCGATCAGCCCGGCCTCGGGCGCGCCGAGCGCGACGCTGTCGACGCGCGGGCTCGAGTTCGACCACGCCGACGAGACCTCGCGCCCCGACTACTACGGGGTCTCCTTCACCAACGGCAGCGAGCTCGAGGTCACCCCGAGCGACCACGCCGCGGTGCTGCGCCTGACGTACCCGGGGAACGTGGGGCACGTGCTCGTCGACAAGGTCGACGGGACGTCGAAGCTCACGCTCGACCAGGCCACCGGCACGCTCACCGGCTGGGTCGAGAACGGCAGCGGCCTGTCCGTGGGCCGCACGCGCATGTTCGTCGCCGGCACCTTCGACCGTAGTCCGACGGCGGTCGGGACGGCGGCGGGCAACCGCACCGACGCGCGCTACGCCACGTTCGACACGTCGTCGGACAAGACCGTGGAGCTGCGCGTCGCGACGTCGTTCATCAGCCTCGACCAGGCGCGCAAGAACCTCGACCTCGAGGTGACGGGGCGCTCGTTCGACGACGTCCAGCAGGCTGCCGAGCAGCAGTGGAACGACCGGCTCGGGGTCATGGAGGTCGAGGGCGCGAGCGAGGACCAGCTCGTCACGCTGTACTCGAACCTCTACCGCCTCAACCTCTACCCGAACTCGCAGTTCGAGAACACGGGCACGGCCGAGGCGCCGGCGTACAAGTACGCGAGCCCTGTCTCACCGACCACGGGGACCGCGACCGACACGACGACGAACGCGAAGGTCGTCGACGGCAAGATCTACGTGAACAACGGGTTCTGGGACACGTACCGCACCGCCTGGCCGGCGTACTCGTTCCTCTACCCGGAGATCGCGGGCGAGCTGATCGACGGCTTCGTGCAGCAGTACCGCGACGGCGGCTGGATCGCCCGCTGGTCCTCGCCGGGCTACGCCGACCTCATGACCGGCACGAGCTCCGACGTCGCGTTCGCGGACGCGTACCTCAAGGGCTCGCTCCCGTCCGACGTCGCGCTCGAGGCGTACGACGCCGCGCTCCGCAACGCGACCGTCGCCCCGCCGAACAACGCCGTGGGCCGCAAGGGCCTGCAGACGTCGCCGTTCCTCGGGTTCACCCCGGAGTCCACGCACGAGTCCGTGTCGTGGGGCCTGGAGGGCCTGATCAACGACTTCGGCATCGGCAACATGGCCGCCGCGCTCGCGGAGGACCCGGCCACGCCGGAGGAGCGCCGTCAGGCGCTGCGGGAGGACTCGGCCTACTTCCTCGAGCGCGCGACGCACTACGTCGAGCTGTTCGACCCCGAGGTCGACTTCTTCGTGCCGCGGCACGCGGACGGCTCGTGGGCCGTCGACCCGGAGACCTACGACCCGCAGGCGTGGGGCGGCGGCTACACCGAGACGAGCGGCTGGAACTTCGCGTTCCACGCGCCGCAGGACGGCCAGGGCCTCGCGAACCTCTACGGCGGCCAGCAGGGCCTGGAGGACAAGCTCGACGAGTTCTTCTCCACCCCGGAGCAGGGCGCGGGCAACGGCGGCATCCACGAGCAGCGCGAGGCCCGGGACGTCCGCATGGGCATGTGGGGCATGAGCAACCAGGTGTCCCACCACATCCCGTGGCTGTACGACGCCGCGGGTGCGCCCTCGAAGGCCCAGGAGAAGGTCCGCGAGGTCATGCGTCGCCTGTTCGTGGGCAGCGAGATCGGCCAGGGCTACCCGGGTGACGAGGACAACGGCGAGATGTCGTCGTGGTGGCTCTTCGCCTCGCTCGGCTTCTACCCGGCACAGGTCGGCTCCGACCAGTACGCGGTCGGCTCGCCCTTGTTCGACAAGGCGACCGTGCACCTGCCGGACGGCGACCTCGTGGTCAACGCCGCGAACAACTCGGTGGACAACGTCTACGTGCAGTCCCTCGCGGTGGACGGCGAGGCCCGCACGTCGACGTCCCTCTCGCAGGCCGACCTGACGGGCGGCGCGACGCTGGACTTCGTCATGGGTCCGGAGCCGTCGGACTGGGGCACCGGCCCCGACGACGCGCCGCCGTCGCTCACCGAGGGCGACGAGCCCCCGACGCCGGTCGAGGACGCGACGACGGCAGGCCTCGGCACGACGACCGTCGCGGACGGCGACGCGTCGACGAGCGCCGCGGCGCTGACGGACAACACGTCCGGCACGCGCACGACGTTCGCCACGGGTACGCCGACGATCACGTGGGAGGGCAACGGCATCCGGCCCACGGTCGGGTCCTACACCCTCACCTCCGGCGCGAGCGGGACGGCGTCGCCGTCCGCGTGGACCCTCGAGGGCTCGGACGACGGCGAGACGTGGACGACGCTCGACGAGCGGTCCGGCGAGCAGTTCCGCTGGGCGCTGCAGACGCGGCCGTTCACGGTCGCGGAGCCGACGGCGTACGCGCAGTACCGCGTCGTCGTCACCGACACCGCCGGTGAGGGCGCGCTCTCGCTCGCCGAGGTCGAGCTCCTCGCCGACCCGCGCGAGTCGGGCGCCGAGGAGCTCACGCTCTCGGCCGCGGCGGACCGCGACACCGTCACGGGCCGCGAGGTCTCGGGCTCGTTCGCGACCCTCACGGGGGTCGAGGGCGACCCGGCCGCGCTCGACGTGCAGGTGTCGTTCGGCGACGGCTCCGAACCGGTGGCCGGGACGCTCAGGGAGGGCTCGTTCGGCGGGTACGCGGTGGACGCCGCGCACACGTGGACGGCACCGGGGGTCTACCCGGTGACCGTCACCGTCTCGGGCGAGGGGACCGAGCCCGTCTCGGCGGCCTCGTACGTCACCGTCGCGCTGCAGCGCGAGGGCTCGCTCGTGGGCGCCTACGACAACGTGTGCATCGGCGACGCCGGGACCACGGTGGGCAGCTGCGACGGGCAGGGCGTGTTCTTCGACCGCGCCCAGCTCGCCGCGAAGGGCTTCGTCCAGGGCGAGCGCGGCACGGTGCCCGGCACCGACCTCGCGTTCGACGTCCCGGCGATCCCGGCCGGCCAGCCCGACAACGCGACCGGCGACGGGCAGACCATCGAGCTCGAGATCCCCGCGGACGCCGAGCAGCTCTCGGTGGTCGGCACGGGTACCGAGAAGAACCAGCAGGCCTCCGGCACGCTGACGTTCGACGACGGCTCGACGCAGGCGATCGACCTGGGCTTCGGCGACTGGTCGGGCGCGGCCCGCAACCCGGTGTTCGGGAACATCCCCGTGGCCGTGACGGACCACCGCCTGCGCGGTGGCAGCCCGCAGACCGGGACGCCCGCCGCGTTCTTCGCGACGGCGCCGATCACGCTCCCCGAGGGCAAGCGGGCCGTGAGCCTCACGCTCCCGGACCAGCCGGGCGTGCTCGAGCGTGACGGTCGCATCCACGTGGTCGCCGTCGCGCACGACGGCACGTTCGTCGAGCACCCCCCGCTCGAGGTGACGGCCGCCGACGGCGTGAGCCTCGTCGTCGGGCAGGCCGCGGACACCGTGCTCGCCCAGGTGACCGGTGGCCGCGAGGGCGCCGAGCTCCGCGCGGCGGTCACCTGGGGTGACGGCTCCGACGTCACGGCCGGTACCGTGACCGACGGGTCCGTGACCGGGTCGCACGCCTACGCCGCGGCCGGGACGTACACCGCGTACGTCGTGGTCGACGACGGGTGGACGAGCCAGGTGGTCGAGGTCCCCGTGACCGTGACCGACGGCGAGCCCTCCCTCGCGATCGACGTCACCGCGAGCGCCCGGTGCCTCGCGGGCAAGGCCTACGTCGCGGTCCGGGCCACCAACGGCGAGGACGTGCCCGTCGCGATCCGGCTCGTCACGCCGTTCGGCACCAAGGAGTTCCCGGCGGTCGCGCCCGGCACCAACGCCTACCAGTCGTTCGCGACGCGGGCGACGTCGGTCGAGGCCGGCACGGTCACCGTCGAGGCGACCCGCGGCACCGGCGACGAGGAGGTGACGGCGTCGATCACCGCGGACCACGCGGCCGTGAACTGCGGCTGAGAGAAACCCGGCACGCCTGATGGTGTGGACGTCCAGGTGACGTCCATGTCGTGAGGCGAGCCTGCACCACCGGCGGTGCCCCGGGATGATCGTCCCGGGGCACCGCGCCGTACCGGCACCGCGCCCGGTGCGGCACCACGTTCCCAGGACGAGAAGGACCGAGAGATGACCGAGCACCCGACCGAGCAGCAGCCCACGACCGCGGCCGACCCCCGGGTCGACCTCGCGGCCGATCTCACGGCATGGCGTCGCGACCAGCTCGCCGACCTCCTGTACTTCGGCGCGGCCTCGCTGCGGTCGGACGGCGCCGCGCAGTGGCTCGACGACGACGACGTCCCGGACGTCACGAAGCCGGTGCACACCTGGATCACGGCGCGCATGGCGCACGTCTACGCGTTCTCGTCCTTGCTCGGCGTCCCCGGCGCGGGCGAGCTCGCGGACAAGGCGCTGCAGGGCCTGCGGGGCGTGCTCGTCGACGCGGAGTACGGCGGCTGGGTGTCCTCGCGCGGTCCGGGCCCTCGTCCCGGGGACCTCGCCGCGACGGAGGAGGGGTCGGTCGACGGGACCAAGAGCGCGTACGCGCACGCGTTCGTGGTGCTCGCCGCGGCGTCGGGAACGATCGCGGGCCGGGAGGGAGCGCGCGAGCTGCTCGACGCGGCGCTCGCCGTGCTCGACGAGCGGTTCTGGGAGCCCGGCCCCCGGATGCACGCGGACGAGTGGTCGCGCGACTGGTCCGCGCTCGACGAGTACCGCGGGGTCAACGGCAACATGCACGCGGTCGAGGCGCTGCTCGCGGCCCACGACGCGACGGGCGACGCCGAGTGGCTCGGCCGCGCCGCGTCGATCGCGGACCGCGTGATCGGCTGGGCGAGCGAGAACGAGTGGCGCATCCCCGAGCACTTCGACGCGGACTGGGACCCGCTGCCGGACTACAACGCCGACCGCCCGCGCGACCCGTTCAAGCCCTACGGGTCGACGCCGGGGCACGGGCTCGAGTGGGCGCGTCTCCTGCTCCAGGTCGACGTCGCGTCCGGCACGCCCGGCGCGCGCACCGAGGCCGGGGTCGCGCTGTTCGACCGCGCCGTCGCCGACGGCTGGGACGGCGAGCACGGCGGCGGGTTCGTGTACACCGTCGACTGGTCCGGGGTGCCCGTCGAGCCGCGCCGCTACCACTGGGTCGCGGCCGAGGCCGTGGCCGCGGCCGAGGTGCTCGGCCGGGTCACCGGGGAGTCGCGCTTCGCCGAGGCCGCCGCGGGGTGGTGGGCGTGGATCGACCGGTTCCTCGTCGACCCCGAGCGCGGGTCCTGGCACCACGAGCTCGACACCGCCAACCGGCCCGACGGCGTCACCTGGGTCGGCAAGCCCGACGTCTACCACGCCGCCCAGGCCGTGATCCTCCCGGACCTGCCGCTCACGGGCTCCCTCGCGGCGTCGGCCAAGGCGGCGGGCAGCATCCTGGGCTGACCCGGCCGCCGAACCCCGGGTTGCGCGTCACCCCAGCGCCGCAGGGACGCACAACCTGGGGTTCGACGCGCCCCTTTCAGGGGTGTGGACGGCTGACGACCTGCTCAGGGGGTGCCGTGAGCCGGGGATCAGCGCAGGTCGCCGCCCAACGGCAGGGGAGCGCGCTGGACGGGCAGGCGGTAATTCACCCGCGCTCAGGGCTGGGAGCACATCGGGGCACGCCATAGTCTTCTGCCCGTTCTGTAGGTCTTCATGAAGAGAGTCCTCGATGTCGCAGAGTCCGATCGGTTACAGAGTCGGCGACGTCGTCGATGGTTGGCGGCTCCGGCCCGACGGCTCCTGGGAGCCGGCGACAGCACCACCGGCTCCGCAGATCATCGCGGGGGTACCGCAGTTCGCTCCTGCTGCGAGCACGCTGCACGATGCGTCCGGGACGTGGGCGCAGCCGCCGTACGAGGGCCCCTCCGGAGCGGTGCCGGCTCCTGGATGGGCTTCGGCACCGGCGAGTGGAGTGTCCCACCATCGTCGCGATCGGAACACGCCCGCGGTCGTCAGCCTGGTTCTCGGGATCGTCGCCGTCCTGGGCAACTTCTTCTTCATCCCGGGGCTCTTCGCTCTGATCGTCGGGATCTTCGGGATCGACATGTCGAGAAATCTCCCGTCCCGTCGGGGTCGGGCGATGTCCGTGTGGGGAATCGTCCTGGCGTTGCTGGGTGGCGTGTCCGGCGTCATGTGGCTCGGGATCCTCGCTCCGCAGGACACGCCGACGACCTGGGTCTCGGGTGCCGTGCCCACGACGGACACGGAGGCCACCGAAGAGGCGACGCCCCCTGGTCCTCCAGAGGCCGTGGAGTTCGTGCCCGTCGATGCGCACACCTGGGCGCAGATCGTGAAGGACCCCGACGGCTCGTCCGGCTCGACGATCACCGTCTACGCCGAGGTGACGCAGTTCGATGCCGCGACCGGCACGGAGATGTTCAGGGCCAGTGCGGGCGCCGAACAACCCGCGGCCGAGTTCGAGCTCGTCGACAACGCCCTCTTCTTCGGCGGGGCCGACATCCTTGGCGGCGTGATCGCGGGTGACGTCGTCAAGGTCCAGGCGACGGTCGACGGGGCGGAGACCTACGACACGGCCATCGGCGGTGCCATGACCGCCCCGAGGCTCCTCGTCGAGAGCGTGGAGGTCGTCGGATTCCGAGACCTCTCCGGGGACGTCACGGTCGCGCCGGCCTCGCGCGACGAGTTCGGCTACGTGTCCGTGCCGGTCACTGTCGTCAACTCCGGCTCGAAGCCGATGTCCTACACCGTCGATCTTGCCGCCGAGAGCCCGGACGGGGCGCGCCAGCTCGCGACGACCACGGCGTTCGTCGAGAACCTCGCTCCGGGACAGTCTGCGACGGTCGCGGCCGACTTCTACGAGGAGCTGCCGCCCGACGCGACGTTCAGGGTCGTCGCGGTCGAACGATACGACTTCTGAGCAGACGACGAGAGCCCCGCACCTGACCGGTGCGGGGCTCTCGACGCGCTGAGCGGGTGACGGGAATCGAACCCGCGCTATCAGCTTGGGAAGCTGAAGTTCTACCATTGAACTACACCCGCGTGGCGCTGGTGGCGCTCGCCCCCGACCCTCTGGGAGGATCCTCGGCGAACCAGCGCGCGCCCCGATCATAGCGGACGACGCCGGGGATGCCAGAACCGACCGTGGCCCGTGAGGGCCCGGCCCCACCGTCGGAGGAGACACCGTGTCCGAGAACCCGTACCAGCAGCAGCCCGACGCGTCGCAGGGCGCGCCGTACGGGCAGCAGCCCGCGCAGGGCGACCAGGGGTACGGAGGCTCGGAGACGCCGTCGGGCGGTCAGGGCGGGCACGAACAGCCGTACGGCGCCCAGCCCGGCTACGGCCAGCCGCCGCACGGTCAGACGTACGGCGAGCCCACCGGGCAGCCCGGGTACGGCCAGGCGCCCCAGGGGCAGGCCTACGGCTCGGCGCCGCAGCCGGGCTACCCGCAGCAGGGTTACGCGCAGCAGGGTTACCCGCAGCCGGGCTACCCGCAGCAGGGTCAGCCGTACGGCCAGCCCGGGTACGACCCGGCCTACGACCCGCAGGCCAAGTCGCGGCTCGCGGCCGGGCTACTGGGCATCCTCGTGGGCAGCCTCGGGATCCACCGGTTCTACCTCGGCTACACCGGGATCGGCCTGACGATGCTGCTCGTCTCGGTGCTCTCGTTCGGGTTCGCCGCGCCGATCATCGCGATCTGGGGCCTCGTCGAGGGCATCCTCTACCTGACGTCGAAGCAGGGCTACTACTCCGTCGACTCGACGGGCCGCCCGCTGCGCGCCTGACCCCGCGCCGAACCCGGGGTTGCGGGGCGTCTCGGCGTCGGGAAGACACGTAACCCCGGGTTCGACAGGGCGCGGTGACCGCGGATCCAGGGTTCGGCACAGCGGTCCGGGCGGTCACCGGCGTCGGTTAGCGTTGCCCCGTGCTGCTCTCCGACCGTGACATCCGTGCCGAGCTCGACGCCGGTCGCGTCCAGCTCGAGCCGTACGACCCGGCGATGCTCCAGCCGTCGAGCATCGACGTGCGCCTGGACCGGTTCTTCCGGCTCTTCGACAACCACAAGTACCCGTTCATCGACCCGTCGCAGGACCAGCCGGACCTCACGCGCCTCGTCGAGGTCGACCCCGCGGAGCCGTTCGTGCTGCACCCGGGCGAGTTCGTGCTCGGGTCCACGTTCGAGGCCGTCACGCTGCCCGACGACGTCGCGGCGCGCCTCGAGGGCAAGTCCAGCCTCGGCCGGCTCGGGCTCCTCACGCACTCCACGGCCGGGTTCATCGACCCGGGCTTCTCCGGGCACGTGACGCTCGAGCTGAGCAACGTCGCGACGCTGCCGATCACGCTGTGGCCCGGCATGAAGATCGGCCAGCTGTGCTTCTTCCGCCTGTCCTCGCCCGCCGAGAACCCCTACGGCTCGAGCGTGTACGGCTCCCGCTACCAGGGCCAGCGCGGCCCGACGGCCTCCCGCTCGTGGCAGAACTTCCACCGCACCGACGTCTGAGCGCGGCACGCCGCGCCGGACGCCGCACGACGACGCAGAGCCCGACCCGAGGAAGGTCCAGCATGAGCCCGCTCCCGCCCCTGCCGAACCCTGACGGTCCCGGCGCCGCGCAGTCCTACCAGGCGCGGCACCTGCTCGGGCTCCCGGCCGACGTCGTCGTCGACGAGGTGGAGACGCTCGCGCTGTCGCGCTTCGCGGGGGCCCGGTGGGACGTGGCGCCGGAGGGGACGGACCCGCTCGTCGCCCCGGCCCGCACGGCCGGCCCGGGCGAGCCCGGGACGCTGCGGACCTCGCGCCACTCCACGTTCACCGGCCCGTACGCCGCGACCGGCTCGGGGCTGCCGCCGGGGACCACGCTCGTGTTCGACGTCGTGTGCCCGCGCGAGCGGGGCGACGCACCCTACCCGGGCGGCGGGGACCGCGACGGCATCGGACGCGCGTTCCCGGCGGGGCTCCCGGTCCGCGAGGAGGAGCGCGTCGTCGCGTTCCTCGTCGCCGCGGCCCGCCGGCTCGGGGGTTCCCTGCGCACCGACGTGGGCAACCCGGCGTCCGCGGGCGTCGTGCTCACGCCGGACCCGGGCGTCACGATCGACATGACCCTCTACTCCGACGTGTGGCTCGACCCGAACGCCGCGCTCGCGCTCGTCGCCCGCCAGCAGCCCCGCACCACGCTCGCCACCGAGGGCAAGCCCTACGAGGGTCCGCCGAAGGGCATCACCGAGCTCCCGCTCTACCCCGGCGAGAAGATGGACCCCGACCTGCGGCGCAGGCTCCACGCGGCGGCGGACGACGTCGACATCAAGGCGCTCACGACGCGCGCGATCCTCGACGGCTACGGCCTGCTCGTCGACCTCGGCCTGGACGGGCTCGTGGCCGTCGAGGTCGGTGGCGAGGACCAGCTGCCGCTCCTGCTGCGCGGGCTGCCGTGGACCGCGGACGGGGCCGTGAGCTACCGGGTGCGGTGGGAGCCTCGCGACCTCGTCGAGTCGCAGCAGGAGCAGCCGTCGCTGGACCTCCAGGTCGCGCGCAAGCGCGCCGCGGAGGTCGTCACGCAGATCACGCGCACGCTGCACGGCGCCGTCGGCGGGGAGATCGCGGACGAGTCGGAGTTCCTCGTGGACCCGGACGACCTCTGAGCGGAGCGGGCAAGGCTGAGGAATCGGTCACGGTCGGGGCTGTGGGGAGGGAAGCACCCCTGAGCAGTCGGTAAAATGGGTCGCGGCCCGGCTGTGCCGGCGCCGTGAACAGTCGTGCCCGCCGCTCGGTGGGCGAACGACGCTGACAAGTCAAGGCAAGTCCGGCAAGACCCGCCCACCCGCCCCCGACCCGGACGGAGCGGCCCGTGCTCTACGTGCTCGTTGCCCATCTCGTGATGGCACTGGGCGCGCCCGCACTCGTCTCGCTCCTCGGCCGCCGAGCGTTCCTCGTCCTGGCCCTCGCCCCGGCGTCCGCCGCGGTGTACGCGCTCGCCTGGACGGACCGCGTCATGGCGGGCGACCACCCGACGCAGGTGGTCGAGTGGGTGCCCGGGCTGGGGCTCGAGCTCGCCTTCCGCATGGACACGCTGTCGTGGCTCATGCTGCTGCTCGTCGGCGGGGTCGGCGCGCTCGTCCTCGTCTACTGCTCCGCCTACTTCTCGCCCACCGCGCAGGGCCTGCGGCGGTTCGGGGGCGTGCTCACCGCATTCGCGGGTGCGATGGTCGGCCTCGTGGTCGCGGACGACATGCTGCTCCTGTTCGTCTTCTGGGAGCTGACGACCGTCTTCTCCTACCTGCTCATCGGCCACTACGCCGATCGCAAGGCGAGCCGGCGCGCGGCCATGCAGGCGATCGTCGTGACGACCGCGGGCGGCCTCGCGATGCTGGTCGGGGTCGTGATCCTCGGCGTGCAGGGAGGGACGTTCCGGCTCTCGGAGATCATCGCGAACCCCCCGACGGGCGGCGCGGTCACCGCGGCGATCGTGTGCATCCTGGTCGGCGCGGCGAGCAAGTCCGCGCTGATCCCGCTGCACTTCTGGCTCCCCGCGGCGATGGCCGCACCGACCCCGGTGAGCGCGTACCTGCACGCCGCGGCGATGGTCAAGGCCGGCGTCTACCTCGTGGCGCGCTTCGCACCGGCGTACTCCGACACGACGGTGTGGCGGACGCTCGTCATCGCGCTCGGCGCGGGGACGCTGCTCGTCGGGGGCTACCGCGCGCTGCGCCAGTACGACCTCAAGCTCGTGCTCGCGTTCGGCACCGTGAGCCAGCTCGGCCTCATCATCCTGCTCGTGGGCCTCGGGACGCGCGGGGCGGCGCTCGCGGGCCTCGCGATGATCGGCGCCCACGCGATGTTCAAGGCGTCGCTGTTCCTCGTCGTCGGCGTGGTCGACGCCGCGACGGGAACGCGTGACCTGCGCCGGCTCACGGGCGTGGGCAGGGCGCTGCCCTGGACAGCGGTGGCCGGCGGCCTCGCGACCGCCTCGATGATCGGGCTCCCGCCGTTCGCGGGCTACGTCGCGAAGGAGGCGGCGCTCGAGGCGCTCCTGCACGGCGAGGGGCCGGTGTGGGTCGACACGGTCGTCCTGTGGTCGGTCGTCGTGGGGTCGATGTTCACCGTCGCCTACGGGCTGCGGTTCTGGTGGGGCGCGTTCGTCTCCAAGCCGCACCTCGGCACACCGCCCGCGCGGGCGAACGCGCACGTCGACCTGCGCGCGAGCCTGGCCCGGCGCCCGGCCGTCGAGGCCGACGAGCCGCCGATCGACCCGGCGCGCATCCACCGCCAGCCCGCGCTCCTCGTGATGCCGGCCGTCGTGCTCGCCGTGCTCGGGCTCGCGGCGGCGCTCGTGCCGCACTTCGGCGAGGACCTGCTCGCGCCGTACGCGGACACCTACCCCGTCGGCGAGCCAGGGCACCTGGTCCTGTGGGCGGGCTTCACCCCAGCGCTGGCCCTCACGGTGCTCGTGCTCGTGGTCGGCGTCGTGCTCTTCTGGCAGCGCGCCCGCGTCGAGCGGTTCCAGGCGTCGCTGTGGACGGGGCCCGAGGCGGACGTCACGTACCGCCGCGTCATGCGCAAGCTCGACGACCTGGCCGCCGACGTCACCGCCGTCACGCAGCGTGGTTCCCTGCCGTTCTACCTCGGCGCGATCCTCCTCGTGCTGATCCTCGGGCCGGGCGTCGTGATGGTCGCCCAGACGGCGTGGCCCGAGCAGCTCAAGGCCTGGGACCGTCCGGCACAGCTCGTCGCGGTCGCCGCGATCTGCGTCGCGTCGGTGCTCGCGGCGCGCTCGCGCCGCCGGCTCAAGGCCGTGATCCTCGTCGGCATCGCGGGCTACGGCAACGCCGTGCTGTTCCTCCTGCACGGGGCGCCCGACCTCGCGCTCACCCAGGTCCTCGTCGAGACCATCACGCTCGTCGTCATGGTGCTCGTGCTGCGGCGCCTGCCCGCCTACTTCTCGAACCGGCCGCTCGCGGCGAGCCGCTGGGTCCGCCTGGGCATCGGCCTCGGGGTGGGCGTCGTCATGATGGGCTTCGCCGTCGTGGCGCCGCTCGCGCGCGTCGCGACGCCGATCTCCGTCGACTTCCCGGCCGAGGCGTACGAGTTCGGCCACGGCAAGAACATCGTCAACGTCACCCTCGTCGACATCCGTGCGTGGGACACGATGGGCGAGATCTCCGTGCTCCTGGCCGCGGCGACCGGCGTCGCCTCGCTCGTGTTCCTGCGCACCCGGAGCGGCGAGATCCTGCGCGCCTCGCGGGCGAAGCAGGCGACCCTCTCCGAGGACTCGGGCGTGTGGAGCGAGGGCGACGACCCAGGGGCCGCGCTGCGCCGCCGCGGCGTCACCGAGCAGGACCAGCCGCGCATGCTCGTGTGGCTCAGCGCCGGCCGCACGCTCGCACCGCAGCGCCGCTCGGTGATCTTCGAGGTCGTCACGCGCGTGCTCTTCCACGCGATGGTCGTGTTCGCGCTCTTCCTGCTGTTCTCCGGGCACAACGCGCCGGGCGGCGGGTTCGCGGCCGGGCTCGTCGTGGGCATCGCGCTCATCGTGCGCTACCTCGCGGGCGGTCGGTACGAGCTGGGCGAGGCCGCCCCCATCCACCCCGGCATCCTCCTCGGCACGGGACTGTTCCTCTCGGCGGGCGTCGGGCTCGTCGCGTTCCTGCTCACCGGCAACGTGCTGGGCAGCGAGGCGTACGACATCCGGCTGCCCCTCGTCGGGGAGATCCACCTCGTGACGTCGCTCTTCTTCGACCTCGGCGTGTTCCTCGTCGTCGTCGGGCTCGTCCTCGACATCCTGCGCACCCTCGGCGCCGAGATCGACCGCCACGCCGAGCGCGCCGCGGCCGGCCGGGAGCCCGGTGAGGACACCGGCCCGCTCGAGGCGATGGAGCCGGACGCGATCGGGGGTGGGCGGCGATGAACGTCATCGACATGACCCCGAGCATCGTCCTCGTCCTCGCGATCGGCGTGCTCTTCGCGGCGGGCGTCTACCTGCTGCTCGAGCGCAGCCTCACGCGCGTCCTGCTCGGCTTCATCCTCATGGGCAACGGCGCGAACCTGCTGTTCCTCGTGGCCGGCGGGCGCGCCGGCGGCGCGCCGCTCATCGGCACGACGCCCGAGGACGAGATGAGCGACCCACTGGTCCAGGCGATGGTGCTCACCGCGATCGTCATCACGCTCGGCATCACGGCGTTCGTGCTCGCGATGGCCTACCGCTCGTGGCAGCTCCACGGCCACGACGAGGTGCAGGACGACCTCGAGGACCGCCGCGTCGCGCGGCACGCCGCCCGCAACGCCCCGGCGTTCGCGGACCTCGACACCGAGGAGAGCGGCGCGAGCCTCGACGACGAGGCCGCCGAGGTCCGCGACGAGACCGACGGCGACGGCGACGGGATCACGGACGGGCAGGAGCCGCCGCACGGACCCGACCAGCACGGACCGGACGAGGGGAGGGGGACGCCATGAGCCTCACCGCCACCGCGCTCGTCCCGCTGCCGGTCGTCCTCCCGCTCGTCGCCGCGGGCCTCACGCTCGCACTGTGGCGCCACCCGCGCGCCCAGCGGATCATCACGGTCGCCACGCTCGCGCTCGTCCTCGCCGCCTCGGTCGGGCTGCTCCTCGCGGCGGACTCGGGCCCGATCGTCGTCGACGTCGGCGGGTGGGCCGCCCCGGTCGGGATCGACCTCGTCGCGGACCGGCTGTCCGCGCTCATGCTCACCGTGTCGAGCTTCGTCATGCTGTGCGTCCTGCTGTACTCGCTCGCGCAGGGCGTGGCCGACGGCGACGAGGAGGCGCCGGTCGCGATCTACCACCCGACGTTCATGGTCCTCGCGGCGGGCGTGTTCAACGCGTTCCTCTCGGGCGACCTGTTCAACCTGTACGTCGGGTTCGAGATCTTCCTCGCGGCGAGCTACGTGCTGCTCACGCTCGGGGGGACGGGCGAGCGCATCCGGGCGGGGTCGATCTACGTCGTCGTCGCGCTCCTGTCCTCGATCGTCTTCCTCGTCGCCATCGCGCTCACGTACGCGGCGACGGGCACGGTCAACCTCGCCCAGCTCTCGGAGCGGTTCGGCGAGATCGATCCCGGCATGGCGCTGACGATCCAGCTCCTCCTGCTGCTCGCGTTCGGCATCAAGGCCGCGATCTTCCCGCTCTCCGCATGGCTGCCCGACTCCTACCCGACCGCTCCCGCGCCGGTCACCGCGGTGTTCGCCGGCCTGCTCACCAAGGTCGGCGTGTACGCGATCATCCGCACGCAGACGCTGCTCTTCCCCGACGACAACGTGGTCGACGACGTCCTCATGTGGCTCGCGCTGCTCACCATGGTCGTCGGGATCCTCGGGGCCGTCGCGCAGAACGACATCAAGCGACTGCTGTCGTTCACGCTCGTGAGCCACATCGGCTACATGATCTTCGGCATCGCGCTCGCGTCCGAGCCGGGCATGGCGGCCGCGATCTTCTACGTCGTGCACCACATCACCGTGCAGACGACGCTCTTCCTCGTCGTCGGGCTCGTCGAGCGGCGTGGCGGGTCGACGTCGCTCGACCGGCTGGGCGGCCTCGCCAAGCTCGCGCCCGGGCTCGCGATCCTCTTCTTCGTCCCGGCGATGAACCTCGCCGGCATCCCGCCGCTCTCGGGCTTCCTCGGCAAGGTCGGGCTGCTCCAGGAGGGCGTCGCCCAGGGCACGGGGCTCGCGTGGGCGCTCGTCGTCGGGTCGGTCGTCACGTCGCTCCTCACGCTCTACGCCATCGTCAAGGCGTGGAACAAGGCGTTCTGGCAGACGGCGCCCGTCGAGATCCCCACGGACGCGCGCCTCCCGCGGGGCATGGTCGGGCCGGCGACGGCGCTCGTCGCGTTCGGCGTCGCGCTCACCGTGGTCGCGGGCCCGCTCTACTCGTACACCGAGCGTGCGGCCTCGACGCTGCTCGACGGCCACACCTACGTCGACGCCGTGTTCCGCGACGACTCGGGGCGCGGCCAGGGCGAGTCGAACGAGGTCGCGACCGGGGGTGAGGGCGGATGAGCCTGCACCGCCGCCGTCGCACGCCCGCGTCCGGGTGGTTCGAGCGCGCCACGACGCAGTGGCGCACCGTCCTGTGGCTCACGATCGTGTGGGTCATGCTCTGGGGCGACCTGTCGTGGGGCAACGTCCTCGCGGGAGTGCTCGTCGGGACCGCCGTGATCACGTTCTTCCCGCTGCCGTCGATCGCCGCGCGCGGACGGTTCCGCCCGTGGCCGTTCCTCGTGCTGGTGGGCCGCTTCGTGGCCGACCTCGTCGTGGCGTCGTTCCAGGTGAGCATGCTGGCGCTCAACCCTCGGCACACGCCGCGCGGCGCCGTCGTCGGGGTGCGGCTGCGCAACCCGTCGGACGTCTACCTCACCCTCACCGCGGAGCTGAGCTCGCTCGTGCCGGGGTCGATCGTGGTGGAGGCGCACCGCCTCACGGGCATGCTGTACCTGCACGTGCTCGACCTCGACGCGGCGGGCGGGGCGGAGCAGGTGCGCAGCGACACGCTCGCGCTCGAGGCGCGCGTGCTCCGGGCGCTCGCGTCCAACGACGACCTGCGTGCGGCAGGGCTGTACACCGCTCGCCCCACGCAGGAGGCGGTGCAGGCATGAGCGACACCCTCTACCTCGTCGTCGTCATCGCGAGCGCGGTCCTGCTCGCGGGCGCGGCGAGCCTCGCGATCGTCCGGGCAGAACGCGGCCCGTCGATGCTCGACCGCACCATCGCCCTCGACGTCTTCGCGACGACGCTCGTCGGGGCCATCGCGCTCGAGGCCGCGTTCTCGCGCCGCACCGACACGATCCCCATCCTCGTCGTCCTGTCGCTCGTCGGGTTCGTGGGCTCGGTGACGATCGCGCGGTTCGCGTCGGTCGAGCCCGAGGACGAGGGCCGCATCCGCAGCGCCGAGGAGATCGCCGCCGAGGACGCCGCGCGCCGCGACGCGGAGGAGTCGGACCGCGACGCCGCCGTCGACCCCGAGCACCACGGCGGCCCGCCCGAGGGGGAGGTGCGCTGATGGACCCGAGCAACCCGTGGGACGTCGTGGCGGACGTCGTCTCCGCCGTCTTCCTGCTGTGCGGCGCGTTCCTCGCGTTCGCCGCCGGGGTGGGCGTCGTGCGCTTCCCCGACCTGCTCGCGCGCATGCACGCGGCGACCAAGCCGCAGGTCCTCGGCCTCATCCTCGTGCTCGCGGGCCTGAGCCTGCGGCTGCGGTCGTGGGGCGCGGTCGCGACGCTCTTCCTCGTCGTCGTCTTCCAGCTCCTCACGTCGCCGGTCGCGGCGCACATGGTGGGGCGTGCGGGGTACCGGACGGGCAAGGTCCGCACCGACCTGCTCGACGTCGACGAGCTCACGCGCGACCAGGAGGCCGCCGAGCGCGAGGACCAGGGGGAGCACGAGCCCGGTCGCTGAACGGTGCTTCCCGCGCGCCGCGGACGGCGGGCTGGTAGACCGGCACCATGGTCGACGCCACGCCGCCCGGTACCGCCCCCCAGCCGCCGGAGTCGCGCAACCCGCGCGTCGCCCGGCCGAGCGAGAGCGGGGACAGCACGCTCACCGTCGTGATCGCGTTCGTCGCCAACGCCGTCATCGCTGGGGCGAAGACCGTCGCCGCGATGATCACGGGATCCGCGTCGATGCTCGCGGAGGCCGTGCACTCGTGGGCGGACACGGGCAACGAGGTGTTCCTGCTCGTCGCCGACCGCCGCTCGCGTCGAGCGGCCGACCCCGACCACCCGCTCGGCTACGGCCGCGAGGCCTACGTGTGGTCGATGTTCGCGGCGATCGGCCTGTTCGCCGTCGGTGCGGGCGTGTCGATCACGCACGGGATCCAGGAGCTCGTGCACCCCGAGCCCGCCGGCGACTTCGGCGTGGCCTACGCCGTGCTCGCGCTCGCGTTCGTGCTGGAGGGCGTGTCGTTCCTGCGGGCTCGGCGCCAGGCCCGGGACGAGGCACGAGCCGCCGACCGCGACACGCTCCACCACGTGCTTGTCACGTCCGACCCGACCCTGCGCGCCGTGTTCGCGGAGGACGCCGCCGCGCTCGTCGGCCTCGTCGTCGCGTTCGCGGGCGTGCTCGCGCACCAGCTCACGGGCTCTCCGGTGCCCGACGCGATCGGCTCGATCGTCGTCGGCCTGGTCCTCGCCGTCGTCTCCGTCGTGCTCATCGACCGCAACCGGCGCTTCCTCGTGGGCGAGGTCGCGCTGCCCGCGACGCGCGCCGCCGTCCTGCAGAAGATCCGGGAGCTGCCCGAGGTCGAGCGCGTGACGTACCTGCGGCTCGAGTTCGTCGGGCCGCGCGCGCTGTACCTCGTGGCGAGCGTCGACCTGCGCGGGAACGAGTCGGAGGAGTCGGTCGCGCGCCGGCTCGACGACCTCGAGCGGCGCGTGACGTCGGTGTCGCTCGTCGCGGGTGCGGTGTTCACGGTGTCGACACCGGAGGAACCGTCCCTCGCCTGAGCGGCCGCTGCCGAACCCGGGGTTGTGTGCCACTCACCGCGCTGGTCGGCGCACAACCCCGGGTTCGGCGGCTCGGTGGGGGCCGTCGAAACGTACGAACCGGTACACATCCGGCCGTGCGGTCGCTAGGGTCGGACGATGCCTCCGCAGCACACGCCCCGGCACCGCGCGGGCACCCCGACAGCGTCGTCCGGGGTGCCCGGGGCGCCGGGGGTGTCGGCCCGACGGCGCGGGGGTCCGTTCGCCAGGCACCTTCGGTCCGCGCCGCGCGTCGCGATCACGTCCGGCGTGGCCGCGGCGGTGCTGCTCGGCCCGCCGCTCGGGCTGACGCTCGCGACGGCCACCGGGGAGGTGCGGCCGGAGCACGCGGGGCCGTTCGGACCCGTCGTCGCGGCGATGCCCTGGCACGGGGCCGACCCCGGAGCGTGGATCGCGGAACGGCTCTCGCTCGGCCCCTCACGAACCCTCGCCGGTGACGGTCGCGACGGCGTCGAGCCGGCGGGCGGGTCCGACGACACGGGTGGTGCGCGCGAAGACGGCGGCGCCCGGGACGGGGGCGCGGGAGCCGAGGCCGCGGGGGGCGGCGACGGGACCGTGGCCGACGACGCCGCGCCACCGGCCGGGAGCGACCCGGCCCCGGGCGGGGGTTCGGGGGCCGACGACGGTTCGGGAAGCGCGAGCCCCGAGGGTGCCGGCCCGGCGCCGTCGGCCGGGGAGGCGGGCAGCGGCGAGGCGGGCGCCGGCGCCGACACCCCGGCCGGTTCTGCAAGCGGGACCGCGCCGTCGTCCCAGGGACCGACGGACGGGCTCGCCGCCGCCCCGCCCGCCGGGCCGGGCACGATCACGACCGAGGGCGCGGCCGTCGTCGAGCTGACGAACGCCGAGCGGGCCGCAGCCGGGTGTGCTCCGGTGACCGTGGACGAGCGGCTCACCGCTGCCGCCCAGCTCCACAGCGAGGACATGCTCGCGCAGGACTACTTCGACCACACGAGCCTCGACGGGCGCTCGCCCTGGGACCGCGCCGAGGCGCAGGGCTACCCGAGCCCGGGTGCGGAGAACATCGCGCGGGGCCAGGCGACCGCGGCGGACGTCGTGCGCGCGTGGATGGACTCGCCGGGGCACCGTGCGAACATCGTCGACTGCGACCTGCGGGAGATCGGCGTCGGGCACGCCGACCGCGTGTGGACGCAGCTCTTCGGGTGGGGCTGAGCCTCGCCTGACCCCGTCTGGGCGGCGGGCGTGAGGTCGCGGACTGTCCGGTCAGGCGACCCAGCCCGGGTCGCCGACGAGCTCCTCGAGCTCCTGGACGAACCGTCCGGCATGGAAGCCGTCGACGGCCGCGTGGTGCACCTGGAGAGCGAGGGGCAGGACGGTGCGGTCGCCGCGATCCTCGTACCGGCCGAGGGTGAAGATCGGCAGGAGGTGGTCCCACCCGGACTGGATCTGCAGCGTGAAGCTCGTGAACCGCGTCCACGGCAGGCTCGAGACGTCGAACGCGTTGGGCGGGGCGTCGGCCTGCGGGAAGAACGTGGTCGCGTCCCGGTGCTCGGCGAGGAGAGCCGCGGCGTGCTCGTGGAAGCGGTCGAAGTCCGGGTCGAACGGAGCCCAGACGCGCGCGAAGGTCTCGCGTGCGGGGTTCAGCACGGTGAACGCCGGGTGCACGACGTCCCAGACGGCCGGGGAGCCGTCCTCCGTCAGGCTCATCCGGAACTCGTCGTGCCGGTTGACGACGGTCGCGAGCGCCCACACCTGCGCGACGTAGCTCTTGCGGGACGACGCACGCAGCGCCGTGGTCAGGGTCGTCACGTCGAGGTCCACGGTCATCGCGTAGGTGCACGGCACGCGCTCGCGGTAGTGCGTGAAGTGCTCCCGGCGGGGCCAGGAGGCGGTGTCGATCGGCCGGAGGAGGTCCACCGGGCGATTCTCCGCCGCCGCGGCACGTGGGCACAGCGCTTTTGCCGCGTGCGTCAGACGGCGAGCGTCTCGCCCCGGCCCGCCGCGACCTGCTCGCGGTCGAGCAGGCGGCGCTTGACGTCGAGCCCGTACCGGAACCCGCCGAGGCTCCCGTCCGTGCGGAGCACACGGTGGCACGGCACGAACAGCGCGGCGGCGTTCATCGCGCACGCTCCCGCGGCGGCACGCACCGCGGCCGGGCGGCCCGAAAGCTCGGCGTACCGCGTGTACGTCACGGGGTCGCCGGCCTCGACCGTGCGCAGCACGTCCCACGCGTGCGCGCGGTAGGGCCCGGAGACCTGGCGCACGGGGACGTCGTCGATGGCGTGGACGTCTCCCGCGTAGTAGGCGCGGACGGCGGCGACGGCGGGTCGGACGGCGGGGTCGTCGTCGGGCACGGGCGTCACGTCCGCGGGGCGCAGGTCCGGGTGCACGAGCGCGACGAGCGCGTCGGCGTCGGTGGTCCAGCCCGAGGCGAGGACGGCACCGTCGGGAGCCACGACGACGGTGAACGGGCCGTCGGGCGTCGTGAGGGTCGTCGTGACGGCAGTCGTCGTGGTGGTCGGGGTCGGCAGGGTCGTGGTCACGGGGTCTCCTCCGGGAGGGTCGTGGGTCGGTCGGACGGCCGGGTGGACGGGCGGGCGGGTGACGGAGCGGTGGGCCGGGCCGAGGGCGCGGCGCGCCACAGGTGCATCGCGGCGTAGGAGCGCCACGGGGCCCAGCGCTCGGCGCGGGCGACGAGTGCTCGGCGGTCGTCGGGGAGGCCGAGGGCGGCGGCCCCGGCGCGGAGCGCGAGGTCACCGTCGAGGAGGACGTCGGGGTCGTGCAGGACGCGCATCGCGACGTACCCGGACGTCCAGGGACCGATGCCAGGCAGCGCCTCGAGCGCCGCGCGGAGCGTCGCGGGGTCGTCGGCGTGGGAGAGCCGCAGGTCGCCGTCGGCGACCGCTCGCACGGCCCCGAGGATCGCGGCGGTCCGGCGCGCGGGTCCGCGCACGTGGTCGGCCCCGCCGTCGGCGAGCTGTGCGGGCGTGGGGAACAGTCGCGTCGGGCCGAAGCGCGACGAGGACGGCGTGCCGAGAGCGGCCGCGAGGCGCGACAGGTGGGTGCGGGCGGCGGCGACCGAGATCTGCTGGCCGACGAGCGCGCGGACGAGGATCTCCGTCGCGTCGACCGCGCCGGGGACCCGGATGCCCGGCGTCGCTCGGACGGACGCGGCGAGCGCGGGCTCGGTCGCGAGGGCCGCGTCCACCGCCGCGGGGTCGGCGTCGAGGTCGAAGAGCCGCCGGATCCGGGCGATCGCCGCGGGCAGGTCGGCGACGGAGGTCAGCTCGAGCTCGACGTGGAACCGCGGGGGGCGGCGCGAGGCGCCTGGGGGCGGGCCGTACGTGGCACGGAACGCCCCCGGCCCGTGCGGCAGCGCGACGGTCCGCGCGTAGGAGAGGACCGGTCCGTCGAGGTCGGCCACCTCGACGCCGTCGACCGCGCGTGCAGCGAGGAACGCGAACACGCCCCGCGCGTCGAAGGGCTCGCGCAGCGGGAGCGTGAGGTCCAGGACCGCTGCCGTGCCGTCGTCGGTCAGGCCGGCGGTGCTGTCCGGGCCCGACCCTCGGCTCTGTGCCGGACGCGCCCGGCGACGGAGCTCGCTCGGGGTCGTGTCGAACACCTCGGTGATGGTGTCGTTGAACTGCCGGATGCTCCCGAAACCCGCCGCGAACGCGACGTCCGCGAGCCGCAGGTCGGTCCCGGTGAGCAGGGCGCGGGCGGTCTGGGCGCGCAGCGCGCGGGCGAGCGCGACCGGGCCCGCGCCGAGCTCCGCGACGAGCACGCGGTGCACGTGTCGGGCCGAGTAGCCGAGGCGGGCAGCGAGACCCTCGACGCCCTCGCGGTCCACGACGCCGTCCGCGACGAGACGCATGGCCCGCGACGAGAGGTCGTGGGTCAGGTCCCAGCAGGGCGTGCCCGGCACTGCCTCGGGCAGGCACCGCTTGCACGCGCGGTACCCGGCCTCGTGCGCGGCGGCCGAGGTGAGGTAGAACGTGACGTTCTCCGGCTTCGGGGTGCGCGCCGGGCACGACGGGCGGCAGTAGATGCCGGTGCTGCTCACGGCCGTGATGAACTGCCCGTCGAAGCGCTTGTCGCGCGACGCGATGGCCCGGTACCGCTCGGCGAACACCGGGTCGGTCGCGCGCGTCGGCTCGGTGGTGGAGCCGGTCGCTGCGCCGGTCGCTGGTCGCGGTGGGTCGAGAGCCGTGGTCATGGCTCGATCCTCACCCGGTGGGCGGGGTGTTGGCTAGCGGGATTCGGACACGGCGGTGGCCTCGTCCTCGGGCAGCGCGCGGCGCAGCAAGGGCTTGTTCACCCGCTCGGTGAAGAAGTCGATGAGCGGGCCGGCGAAGAACGCCGTCATGACCGTCCCGACGCCCACCGGGCCGCCCAGCGCGATCGCCAGGCCCACGAACGCGAGATCCTGCACCACCCGGACGACGCGGTACCGCGCGCGCGTCCGGTCCACGACGATCGGGGCGATCGCGTCGTACGGCGCCGTCCCGACTCCCGCGGTCATGTACGCGGACGCGCCCGCGGTGAACAGGAGGATCCCGACGACGAACAGAGCGGTCTGCAGCAGGTGGTTCGGCGGGTCCGGGACGAGCGGTTCGAGGAGCGCGGAGAACCACTGCACGAAGAACCCCGTCATGACCATGTTGATGATCGTCCCCACCCCGACGTACCGCCGCCCCCACACGAGGACGGGCACGAGCAGCACCACGTTGACGGCGAGCTGGTAGAGGCCGAGGTCGACGCCGAGGAGAGAGCTCGCGCCGATGTTCGCGGCCGTGAACGGGTCGACGCCGACGTGCGCGGACAGCAGCACCGCAGACCCGAGGCCGAGGACCGCTACCCCGAGGAACGCCCACCCCGCGCGCAGGACGACGTGGGAGGGCGGGCTCGGCCGCGCACGCGTGGTCACGGACCGACGCTAGGTGCGAGGTCGTCCGGGCGCGACCGCACGGACCGTCCTGGCCCGGGTCGGCGGGTCCCGGCCGGCCGTCAGGCGCGCGCGTCGAGCCAGTCGAGCACCTCGCGCAGGTAGGTCGAGCGCGCGGGCTCGGGCGAGAGCGCGAGGTCGTGGGCGCCGCCTTCCACCGCGACGACCGTGACGTCGTCGCCGAGCCGCGCCGCGCGCGAGGTGATGTGCTCGACGTCGAGCACGCTGTCGGTGGTGAGCAGCGCGTCGTGCCACCCCGACGCCGGTCCGCTGCGCGCCGAGGCGAGCACGAGCACCGGGCAGTCGACGTGCAGCCCGCGGGCCACGCGCGCGTGGCCCCGCCGGATCGTGCGCACGAACCCTGCCCGCGCCGGGAAGCCCTCGAGCGGCTTCCACGCGAGGTCGAAGTCCCACTCGCCGCCGGTGCTCGCGTGCAGCGCCTGCGCCCAGTTCGGGTCCAGCTTCCCGACGACGACCCGCGGCGCCACCCGCCCGACGACGTCGATCGCCCGCGTGACCGGGACGCGGTACACCCACGACCTGTTGAGGTCGAACCACGGGCTGTTGAGCACGAGCGCAGCGAGCCGTCCGGGGCGCGCGTCGGCCCACAGGCTCGCGACGAGACCACCGGTCGAGTGCCCGAGCACGACGAGTCGTTCGTGCCCCTCGGCGCGCATCGCGCGCGCGGCGGCATCGAGGTCCTGGGCGTAGACGGCCAGGTCCGTGATGAAGTTGGGGTCGTCGTCGGCTCGTGACGGCGCGCCCGAGCCGCGGCCGATCGAGCGGCCGTAGCCCCGCAGGTCGAGCGCGTAGAACCGGTACCCGCGGGCCTCGACCGCCTCCGCGACGTGGGTCTGGAAGAAGTAGTCGATGTAGCCGTGCACGTACAGGACGGCGGGCCGCGGGCCCTCGTCCACCTCGGGCGCCGGGTCGGGCACCGGGTCACGGCGCCGCACGAGCGTGGCCACCGCGCCGTCGGGCAGGTCGAGGTCGCGTGCGACCCAGCCCTCGCCCAGCACGTCCGGCCGCCACCCCGGCCCTGCCTCGGTCGTCTCGTCCACCGTCGCCTCCTCGCTGCCGGCCCGTCCGACGTGTCAGCGTCCCACCGGACGGGAGAGCCGTCGAGCCCTGCCACGTCTTCGCGCTGCCAGCCGGTCGCGGCGGTACCGTGACGCGGGTGACGAGCGAGATCCTCGCCCGCGTCGACGACGGCGTCGGGCACCTCACCCTGGACCGGCCGCGCGCGCTCAACGCCCTCGGGTACGGCATGCTCGGCGAGATCGCCGACGTCCTCGACGCGTGGCGCACCGACCCCGAGGTGCGGGTCGTGCTGCTCGACGGCGCGGGCGACCGCGGGTTGTGCGCGGGCGGCGACATCCGTGAGCTGCACGCGTCGATCGTCGCGGGGCGGCACGCGGACGCGCGGCGCTACTTCCGCCGCGAGTACGCCGTCGACGCGGCGCTCGCCGAGCTGCCCGTGCCCGTCGTGTCGGTCATGGACGGCATCACGATGGGCGGCGGCGTGGGGGTGAGCGCGCACGCGACGGTGCGCGTGGTGACCGAACGGTCGCGCGTCGCGATGCCGGAGACGCGGATCGGCTTCACGCCCGACGTCGGCGGGTCGTGGCTGCTCGCGCGTGCACCCGGGCGCCTCGGCGAGCTGCTCGCGCTCGGCGCGGTCACGATGGACGCCGGGGACGCGATCCACGCCGGGCTCGCCGACCACCAGGTGCACAGCGCCCGGCTTCCCGACCTGCTCCCGCTGCTGCAGCGCGCCACGTCGGCAGGTCCGCTCGCGCCCGACGCCGCGCGCGCCCTGGTGCGGACCCTCGCCACCGAGGCGCCGCCGTCGGGCCTCGCGGCGCGCCAGGAGCAGATCGACGCGGCCTACTCCGCGCAGACCGTGCCGGAGGTCGTGGCCCGGCTTCGGGCCGCCGCCCAGGACGGCGACGAGCGCGCGGGGGTCGAGGCGGACGAGCTCGAGCGGCTGTCGCCGACCGCCGTCACCGTCGCGCTCGCGGCCGTCCGCAGCGCGCGCACCCTGCCGGACCTGCGCGCGGCGCTCGAGCAGGAGTACGGGATCGTCTCGTGGTTCGTCGACACGCAGCCCGACCTCGTCGAGGGCATCCGGGCGCAGGTGATCGACAAGGACCGCGACCCCGCCTGGCGGCCTGCGACGCTCGCGGAGGTCGACCCCGGCCTCGGAGCGACCGTGCTCGCGTACGTCCCTGCGGAGGCGCTGTGGGGGTGACGGCGGGTCCCGACGCCCGCACGGACGACGGCCTGCACCGGAGCACCGGTGCAGGCCGTCGTCCTGCCTCTCGCGAGCGGGGTGTGCGTCAGTCGCGCGGCGGGCGCAGCCGGGTCGCGTCGTCGATCTCGTCGTCCGGACCGCTCTGGCCGTCAGGACCGGTCGATCCGTCGGGGCCCGGCTGCGGCGGGAGCGGCTGCGTCGGCGCCGGCTGCTGGTACGGCGGCAGAGGCTGTGTCGCCGCGGGAGGAGCGGGCGGGAACGGCGTGGTCGGAGACGGCTGCGGGTGCGCGCCCGGTGCCGGCGGCACCTGCTGCGTCGCCCCCGGAGGGGCGAAGGGTGCCGACGTGCCCGGGTAGCCGCCCTGCTGCGGCGCGGGCGGCGGGGTACCGGGCTGCTGCGCGCCGTACGCCTGCGGGCCGCCCTGCTGACCGGGGTACTGACCGGGTTGACCCTGCTGGCCGGGGTACTGACCGGGCTGGCCCTGCTGACCGGGGTACTGCCCCTGCTGGCCGGGGTACTGACCGGGCTGGCCCTGCTGACCGGGGTACTGGCCCTGCTGCGGCTGGCCCGGGACGCCATAGGGTCCTTGCTGGCCGGGCTGCGTCGGGTAGCCGCCCTGCTGGTACGCGTTGGCCTGACCGTCCTGCGCCGGCTTCGACCGGAGCACGAGCCACAGCACCAGGCCGATGATGCCGAGAAGCAGGATCCCGCCGACGAGGAACAGGACCCACCAGGGGAAGCCCGACTCGGAGCCCGAGCCGGAGTCGGCGTTGTCGGTGGTGCCGGCCGTGCCCTCGTCAGTCCCCTCGTCCGTCGTGTCGTCCGTCGACTCGCTGCCGGTTCCGCCGGACCCGCCGGCGACGGCCGAGCCGCGGGCCGTCATCTCGTTGACCTCGCCCACGACGGGGGTCCACGTCACGGTGTTGCCGTCGACCTCACCGTTGGACTCCGAGACCTCGCCCGGGAACGTGATGGCGACCTGGATGTCCAGGCTCTCCATCATCTGCTGGGTCATCTCGTCGCTCGTCGCGTCGCCGGTCTCGGGGTTGAACTCCTCGCCCGTCATGTCCATCGACCCGGACACGACGTACTCGTCGCCCTCGCGGACGACCGAGATCGAGTCGCTGCCCGCGGAGGCGAGCTGCGAGATGGGCTGGCCTGCGTAGGTGACCTTGGTGCCGGTGTACCCGTCCTGCGCGTAGGGCTCCTGCGTCGCGCCGGGCGGGAGGTCGGACTCCAGCTCGGAGCCCATCGAGTCCCACATCTCCTGCGGGTCCATGTTCGCGGACTCGGCGAGCTCGTCCGAGAACGCCATGACGACGCTGCCGTCGAACGTGTCGTCCTCGTTGAGGGTCAGCGCCATGTCCATCCTCATGCACCCGGTGAGGAAGAGTGCGAGGGTGGCGAAGAGGGCGCCGAGGCCGAGTCGTCTGCGCAGGGTGGGGGTGGTGGTCACCCGCCCAGCATGTCGCGGATCGGCGCCCGAAGCGAGGTTCGATGCCGATTTGAGACGGAATGCGGCGCGAGTTCATCCGCTCGACGCTCGGCGGTCGCGTCCCCGACGCCGTCGAGGGTGCCGGATGGAAGTTGAGCGGAATACACTCAACTTCGGAGCCGTTCCACTGGTCAGACCAGACTTTCGAGCACCCCGGAGCACTGATGGAGACGAAGTTCACGACGATGTCGCAGCAGGCGATCGGCGAGGCGATCCAGACCGCGTCGGCCGCCGGAAACCCCCAGCTCGAGCCCACCCACCTCCTCGCCGCGCTGCTCACGCAGGACGGCGGGGTCGCCGTCGGCCTGCTCGACGCGGTCGGCGCGGACAAGCAGGCGATCGGCCAGAAGGTCCGCGCCGCGCTCGTCGCGCTGCCCACCGCGAGCGGGTCCGCCGTCGCGCAGCCGACGCCCTCGCGCGCCACGTCCGCGGCGCTGGAGAACGCGTCGAAGGAGGCGCAGGGGCTCGGGGACGAGTACGTCTCGACCGAGCACCTGCTGCTCGGGATCGCCGCCGGGTCGTCGCAGGCCGCGACGATCCTCCAGCAGGCCGGCGCGACCGCCGACGCGCTGCGCTCGGCGCTGCCCGCCGTGCGCGGCAGCGCGCGCGTGACGAGCCCGAACCCCGAGGGCACGTACAAGGCTCTCGAGCAGTACGGCACCGACCTCACGGCCGCCGCCGCGGAGGGCAAGCTCGACCCCGTGATCGGGCGCGACTCGGAGATCCGGCGCGTCGTGCAGGTGCTGAGCCGCCGCACCAAGAACAACCCGGTCCTCATCGGCGAGCCGGGCGTCGGCAAGACGGCCGTCGTCGAGGGTCTCGCGCAGCGCATCGTCGCGGGCGACGTCCCGACGTCCCTCCAGGGCAAGCGCCTCGTCTCGCTCGACCTCGCGAGCATGGTCGCGGGCGCGAAGTACCGCGGCGAGTTCGAGGAGCGGCTCAAGGCCGTCCTGGAGGAGATCCGATCGTCCGACGGCGAGGTCGTCACGTTCATCGACGAGCTGCACACGGTCGTGGGGGCCGGTGCGGGCGGAGAAGGCGCGATGGACGCCGGCAACATGCTCAAGCCCATGCTCGCCCGCGGCGAGCTGCGCCTCGTCGGCGCGACCACGCTCGACGAGTACCGCGAGTACATCGAGAAGGACCCGGCGCTCGAGCGCCGCTTCCAGCAGGTGTTCGTGGGCGAGCCGTCCGTGGAGGACACGGTGGCGATCCTGCGCGGGCTCAAGGAGCGGTACGAGGCGCACCACAAGGTGACCATCGCCGACTCTGCGCTGGTCGCCGCGGCGTCGCTCTCCGACCGGTACATCACCGGCCGCCAGCTCCCCGACAAGGCGATCGACCTCGTCGACGAGGCGGCGTCGCGCCTGCGCATGGAGCTCGACTCGTCCCCGGTCGAGATCGACGAGCTGCAGCGCGCGGTCACGCGCCTCGAGATGGAGGAGGTCGTGCTCTCCGAGTCGACCGACCCGGCGTCCCTCGAGCGGCTCGAGAAGCTGCGCGCCGACCTCGCCGACCGTCGCGAGGAGCTCTCCGCGCTCACCGCGCGGTGGGAGGCCGAGAAGGCGGGGCACAACCGCGTCGGCGACCTGCGCGCCAAGCTCGACGAGCTGCGCGTCCAGGTCGAGCGCGCGATCCGCGAGGGCGACCTCGAGACCGCGGGACGCCTCCAGTACGGCGAGATCCCGCAGGTCCAGCGCGAGCTCGACGAGGCCGAGCGCCAGGAGGCCGCCGGCGACGCCGCGGACGCCCTCGCCGACCCGGCCCAGGCGCCGATGATCGCGGACAAGGTGGGCGCGGACGAGATCGCGGAGGTCGTCTCCGCGTGGACCGGCATCCCCGCGGGCCGCATGCTCCAGGGCGAGAGCGAGAAGCTCCTGCACATGGAGGACGTCATCGGCGAGCGTCTCATCGGCCAGCAGGCCGCGGTGAGGTCCGTGTCCGACGCCGTCCGCCGCTCGCGCGCGGGCGTCGCCGACCCGGACCGCCCCACGGGCTCGTTCCTCTTCCTCGGCCCGACGGGCGTGGGCAAGACCGAGCTCGCCAAGTCCCTCGCGGACTTCCTGTTCGACGACGAGCGCGCCATGGTGCGCATCGACATGTCCGAGTACTCCGAGAAGCACTCGGTGGCACGGCTCGTCGGCGCGCCCCCGGGGTATGTCGGGTACGAGGAGGGCGGCCAGCTCACGGAGGCCGTGCGGCGTCGTCCGTACTCCGTCGTGCTGCTCGACGAGGTGGAGAAGGCGCACCCCGAGGTCTTCGACATCCTGCTGCAGGTGCTCGACGACGGCCGCCTCACCGACGGCCAGGGCCGCACGGTCGACTTCCGCAACGTCATCCTCGTGCTCACGTCGAACCTCGGCTCGCAGTTCCTCGTCGACCCGATGCTCGACGACGCCGCGAAGCGCGAGGCCGTGATGGGCACCGTCCGGGCGAGCTTCAAGCCCGAGTTCCTCAACCGCCTCGACGACGTGATCGTCTTCGACCCGCTCACGCTCGACGAGCTCGGCCGGATCGTCGACATCAGCGTCGTGCACCTCGCTCGGCGCCTCGCCGACCGTCGCATCACGCTCGACGTGACCCCGGCGGCGCGCGAGTGGCTCGCGCTGGAGGGCTTCGACCCCGCCTACGGGGCGCGCCCGCTGCGCCGGCTCGTGCAGCGCGAGATCGGGGACCGGCTGGCGCGGATGCTGCTCTCGGGCGACGTCGCCGACGGCGACGTCGTGGTGGTGGACCGCGAGCCGGACACGGAGGGCTTGACCCTCTCCACGGAGGTGCTGACGGCCTGACCGCCGGGCGACCGCGCCGCCGTCGGGACATACTCGGGGGCGTGCCGACCGACGAGACCACCGAGCCCACCCACCGCCGGCGTGCCGACGAGGCGCCGCGGCGATCCGCCGTGATCGTCAACCCGAACCGCGTCGAGGGGCTCGACGAGCTGCGCGACCTGATCGTCGCGCGGCTGGGCGACGCCGGCTGGCCGGAGCCCGCGTGGCTCGAGACGACGGCGGAGGACCCCGGTACCGGTCAGGCGCGCCAGGCGGTCGACGACGGCGCGGAGGTCGTCTTCGTCAGCGGCGGCGACGGGACCGTCCGGGCCGTGGTCGAGGGGCTCGCCGGGACGGAGGCCGCGCTGGCTATCCTGCCCGGCGGGACCGGCAACCTCCTCGCCGCGAACCTCGGGATCCCGACGGACCCCGAGGAGGGCATCCGCGTGGTCCTCGGTGGAGGCCGCCGCACGATCGACGTCGGCGACGCGGACGGGCAGATCTTCGCCATCATGGCCGGGATGGGGCTCGACGCCGCGATGATGGACGACGCGCCGACGGCGCTCAAGGCCAGGGCCGGCTCCATCGCCTACGTGTTCTCGGCGCTCAAGCACCTCGCGGACGACGAGATGCACGTCGAGGTGACGGTGGACGGGCGCACCCGCCGGCGGCGGGCGCGGACCGTCGTCGTCGGCAACGTGGGGCGTCTCCAGGCCGGGACGAACCTCCTGCCGGACGCCGAGCCGGACAACGGTCAGCTCGAGGTCGCGATCATCGCGCCCCAGAACCTCCAGCACTGGGTACAGCTCCTGTGGGGCGTCGTGCGCGGAAAGAGCCGCGTGCCGAGCCGCGAGGTCGTTCGCGGGCGGGAGGTCTCGGTCGTCTCGGACCGGACGCAGCCGCGCCAGCTCGACGGGGACGTGATCGAGCCCGCGGAGCGGCTCGACGTGTCCGTGCGGCCCGCGGCGCTGCACGTGTGCGTGTACCAGCCCGAGGAGTCCGAGGACCTCGCCGAGGGTGCGCCGTCGGGCACCTGACGCGCGCCGCGCGGGAGCGTCTTGGGCCCGTCGTCCCGTCGTGCTGGCTCGGTGCGGTGCGGGGGCGGCGCTCGCCGCGGCCGGGACCGCGCTCGGTGCTGCGGCCCTGTGGGGCCTGCTGGTCGGCCTCGCCCAAGGCCTGGTCGCGCAGCTCGCCTGACCTGTGGTCGGGCCGTCCGTGGCGCGGGCTTCCTCGGTCAGCCCGACGAGACGGCCCCCGCCGGGACGCTCTGTGCGGGGTAGACGACCAGGTCCTGCGGACCGGTGCGGAGCGCGACGATGGCGACGTCGTCCTCGCCGTCGCCGGGGAGCATGCGGGCCAGCGCGGTCCGGACGAGCTCGTCGAGCGTGCTGCGGTGGGTGCCTCGCAGAGCGTTCGCGAGCGTGACGATGTCCTCGCGCAGGCTGTTCCCTCGTCGTTCGACGAGCCCGTCGGTGTAGAGGACGAGGGTGTCGTCGGTGCCGAGCTCGACGGTGTGGTCGTGGCGCGTCGCGTCGTGTCGGATGCCGAGCGGCAGGTCGTTGCGGACGGTCAGGATGTCGACGGAGCCGTCGGACCGGACGCGGATGGGGGGCGGGTGACCCGCGCTCGACCATCGCACCGTGCGGACGCCACGCGAGCGCTCGTCGTCGCTCTGCTCGATGCGAGCGACGATCACCGTCGCCACCGCCCGGTTGCCGAGAGCGAGCCCGTCGATGGCGTCGTCGACGCGTTCGAGCAGGCGTGCCGGCGGTTCCTGGCTGTCGTAGCCGATGGCTCGGACGAGGCCGCGCAGCTGGCCCATGGTCGCGGCGGCCGCGAGGTCGTGCCCGACCACGTCGCCGATGACGAGCGTCGTGACGCCGTCGCGCGACACGAACGCGTCGTACCAGTCTCCGCCGATGTCGCGCTCGAGCGCGGCAGGCTGGTAGTGCACCGCCACCTCGAGATGGTTCGGCTGGGGCGGTTCGGTGAGGACAGCCTGCTGCAGGGCGAGCGCGAGCTCGCGCGCCTGCGCCGTCTCCTCCTCGGAGCGCTCGGCGCGCCGGCGGAGGGCGTCGAGCGTCGTGCGGAGCCGCACGGCGTCTCGCAACGCTGCCCCGACCGTGGTGGCGAGGCCGGTCAGGTAGCGGGCGTAGTGGCCGTCCCACGGTCGACCGGTCGACGCTCTCAGGACCAGGACGCCCGCGACGCCTCGCCGGCTCGTGTCGCGGAGGGGCTTGACCACGAGCCCGTCCGAGACCTCGCGCTGTCCGGTGACGAGGCAGCGGTCCACGGCGTCGACCTCCGCCTCGTCCGGTGCCTCGCCCGTCTGGAGGAGCACCTGGGGGCGAGGGCCGCTGATGTCGTAGAACGCTGCTCGTGCGATGTCCGCACTGCTGGCGAGGACGTCGACCACGGGCCGTGCGAAGGCGCGCAGGGTGGTGAACGACGTCGGGAGCGCCGCCTGCAGCTCCCCGAGCGTGACCAGGCGGCGCTGGGTGACGACCTCGCGCGTGGTCTCGGTCGCGATGTCCAGGACGCCGGCGATCCGTCCGTCGTCGTCGAGGATCGGGCTGTAGGAGAAGGTGAAGTAGGTCTCCTCCTCGAAGCCGGAGCGGTTCATGACCAACGGCATGTCCCGGCTCCAGGTCGCCTTCCCGGTGCTCAGGACCTCCTCGAACAGCGGCCCGACGTCGTCCCAGATCTCCGACCACACGGCACGGGCGGGCGTCCCGAGCGCGCCGGGGTGCTTGTCGGTGCCCAGCATGGTGCGGTAGCCGTCGTTGTAGATGAGCGTGAGTTCAGGTCCCCAGACGATCATGACGGGGAAGCGGGTCGAGAAGCACAGGCGCACGGCATGGCGCAGGGCGAGCGGCCAGGTTCCCGGCGCGCCGAGCGACGTAGCCTCCCACGCGACCTCGCGCGCGTACCGGCCGACGGCACTGTGTGCGGTCGCCTCGAGGAACCACTCTGCGTTCACGTGCGAATAGTAGGCGGCGTGAGGTGCGGGTACAGGCGGGATCAGCGCAGGAGGACGCCGATACCGTCCGCGCAGTCACCGGCGTTCCGCTCCGCCTCGTCGACGACGAGACGCGCGAGCTGGCGCAGCGGGACGTTGTGGTTGTTCGACGTCTGCCTGAGCCGGGCGAACGCCTCGTCGGCGTCGACGCCGAGCACGGCGATCAGGATGCCCTTGGCCTGCTCGATCGGCCCGCGGTGCTGCGCTGCCGCGGCGATGTCCCGTCGGGCGAGCTCCTGGACGCGGCCGGAGACCGGGGCGGTGATGTCGACGAAGTAGCCCATCAGCTCCACGACGTCCCCGGTGGCCTGGTCCCGGCGTCCCTGGCCGACCACGACGAGCGTCCGGTCCTTGCCCCGCGCGTCCATGATGCGGTGCATGCTGGAGAACGGGTCCCCGGTGACCTGGGCATCCTCGAGGAGCCGACGCACGCGCTCCCGGTCCTCGGGGTGCTTGTGCGCCAGGACGAGCGAGCTCGTCGGGACGACCTCGCCAGGCTCGAAGCCGTGCATCCGGTACGTCTCCGCCGACCACCACCAGACGCCGCTCTCGACGTCGAGGCGGAACTGGCCGACGGCGGGTCCGGCTGCGCGGGCGAGTGTCTCGCCGATCGCGTGGTCTTCCACGGACATGGGTCTTCTCCTGTGGTTTCAGAGAGGGTGAGCCAGGTCCAGACTCGGTGAACCGACCCTAGCTGCGACGCCGTCGACCGCAACCCGAGCACGGCAGGGACTGCGTCTCACGGGGGGCGTCTCCGCAGACCGCGCGAGGACCCCCGGTGCGTGCCAGGCTCGGAGGCTCTCCCATCAGCACGGGCCGAGGACGTCAGCCTCGAGCCGTCGATCGAGAGGAGCACGTCGTGTCGAACGAGAGCCAGCACATCGAGATCCCTGGTACCGACGCCACCCTGCCTCGCACGCTCCCGCCCGGCAGCCACGGGCCCGTGGGCCGGTGGACCCTCGACACCCTCGACGAGCTCGCCGGCCTGCGGGCAGACCTGACGCAGCTGCTGCACTCCGAGGACGGAGGGGACACCGGGCTCGCGCAGACGCGCGAGAGGGTCGTCCTCGTCGCCTCCGAGCTCGCGACGAACGCGCTCCGGCACGGGCGCCCGCCGACCGACGTCACGCTCCTGCTCGACGGCACGTGGCTGCTCGACGTGGCCGACGGCGCCCACGACTCTCCGCCGGTGTTCGCGGGCCGCCGCGAGCCCGGGGTCGGCGGGATGGGCCTGCACCTCACGCGCCGTCTCGCCCTCGACGTGGGGTGGTACACCACGCACGACCACAAGCACGTCTGGGTCACGTTCCCCCTCAACTAGTGCTGGGTCGCGCATCCCGCCGCCTCCTACGGGACCGCACGACGCCGCCGGCCCTCCGCTCCGGCGTGGCTCGACCCGGCGCGTGGGGTCCGGGAGGCGAGCGCGCGAGCGTGCGACGAGACTGGCGGGGCTCCCAGGAGATGGTGCTCGTGGACGATGCTCAACGGATGACGCTGCTGGCGCACACTCTCGCGCGCCTCGATCCCGGCTTGCCGCTCGCGTCGCGCCTGTGTCGTGCCTGCGTCCAGGTCCTGGGCGTGCACGGTGGTGCGCTGACCTTCGCCCCGACGGGTCTCGACCGTGTGAGCGCCAGCACGGAGGACCTGCTGACGAGGCGTCTGGAGGACCTGCAGGAGGTGCTCGGCGAAGGGCCGGGGCGCACGGCGTTCGCCGAGGACCGGATCGTGCGGACCCGCCTGGACGGCGCCGGGGACCGCGACGACTTCTCGACGGCTGCGCTGGCGGCCGCGTCTCCTGCCTGGCCGGTGACGATCGTCGCCGTACCCGTGCGGCCCCAGGGGCGCGTCCTGGCAGTCCTCACCCTCTACGACACGACCGGGACGCTCGCGGAGCACGGGGACCAGGTGCGGCTCCTGGCGGACGTCGTCGGCGCCATGCTCCTGGGCTCCCGGGCATCGTTCGACGAGATCTGGCCCGACGACGGGAACCGGCACCGTGCGATCGGGATGGTCATCGCCCAGCTGAGGGTCGGACCCGCCGACGCGCTGGCCGTCCTGCGGGCGCGTGCGCTGGCGCAGACCTCCTCGCTCGAGTCGGTGGTGGAGGAGGTCCTCGAGCGTCGTCTCACCTTCACGCCGGACGACGTGACCTAGGCGGGTCCACCGGGACGCGCTCCGGGGCACGGGCCAGGCCCGGGCGCACCGTCAGACGTCGCTGCTCGAGCGCCCCGGGTCGTCGTCCTCGTCGACGACGACCAGCGTCCGGAGGATGGACTCGGCGACGTCCCGCGCACCGAGGTCGCCACGCCGCGCTGCGGCCTCGATGATCTGGCGCGCCTGCGTCGCCGTGCAGCCGTTGGCCTGCATGACGGCGCCGACGGCCTGCTCGACCACGACGGAGTCGGACATCTGACGGTAGAACCCCGCGACGGCGTCCTCCATGTCGGCGAGGTCCAGTCGCAGCAGCACCGAGGCGGCCACGATCTGGGCGTACGAGTCGGCCGCCGTCAGCAGGTCGGGCGTCCACGGGTCGGCACGACGGGAGTACAGGTTCAGGGCGACCGCGACGTCTGGCGCGACGACCGCGGGCACGGCCGCTGCGGAGACGAACCCCTCCGCGAGGGCCTGGTCGTGCCACGCGGGCCACCGCGGGTCGGGCGCGATCTCGGGCACCACCTGCACGCTGAGCTGGTCCATCGCCTCGATGCAGGGACCCGCACCGGCGAGCGACTCGGCCTGGTCGCACCGGGCGGAGGACTCGGTGCTGCTGCCGGCACGCAGGGCGACGCCGTGCTGGCGCACCGTGATGCTGACCTCCACGTCGGCACCGAGGATCGTCGCGGCCCGGACGGCGAACTCCTCCGGGTAGCCCGAGATGGTCATGTCAACGTCCTCTCCTGGCACGTGGCGCCGTCGTCCTTCACCGTACGCGCGAAGACCTGCCGGTGCCGCTCCGCGGCGTGCGAGGACCTCGTCCCCGGCGCACCGTTGACCCGTGAGCCCACGACGCGGACCGTCCGCCCCCGAGCGCCCCGGCGCGCAGGAGTGGGTGCCCGACGGCGCAGCCGCGCGCGACGTCGACGCCCTCGCCCGGGCGGCGCACGCGTGCCACGGGTGCGAGCTGTGGGTCGACGCGACGCAGGTCGTGTTCTCCCGGGGTCCCGACGACGCGCGCCTGGCGCTCGTGGGCGAGCAGCCGGGGGACCGCGAGGACCGCGACGGCGAGCCGTTCGTCGGGCCTGCTGGCCGGGTGCTCGACGACGCGCTCGAGGCGGCGGGGCTCTCGCCCGACGACGTCTACCTGACGAACGCCGTCAAGCACTTCCGGTTCGAGCGGCGCGGCAAGCGGCGGCTGCACAAGACGCCGGACGTCGCGCACGTCCGGGCGTGCCTGCCGTGGTTGGAGGCGGAGGTCGCCGCCGTCGGGCCGCGCGTCGTCGTCGCGCTCGGCGCCACCGCCGGGCGCGCGGTCCTCGGGCGCGCGGTGCGGGTGACCGCGGAGCGCGGGACGGTCCTCGAACCGGGCGACGGTCCGGGCGACCGGGTATCGCCGCTCTTCGTGCTCACCACCCACCCGTCGGCGCTCCTGCGGCTGCGCGACCGGTCGGGCTGGGACGACGCGTTCGCGGCGCTCGTCGCCGACCTGCGGGTCGCGGCCGACGCCGCGGCACCGGGCGCCGCCGGGTGACGTCGGAGCCGCTCGGGCCGGCACCGCGCTTCCCGGTCAACGCCCAGCGCTGGCAGTCGTTGACGTTCCTGCACTGGCCGGTCGACCCGGCCGTGGTCCAGGGCTGGTTGCCGCCCGGCCTCTCGGTCCACACACTCGACGGCGGGACGTGGCTCGGCGTCGTGCCGTTCGTCATGGCCGACGTCCGCGTGCCGCCGCTGCCCGCGCTGGGCGCGTGGTCGACGTTCCCCGAGCTCAACGTCCGCGTCTACGTGCGCGACCGGTCGGGCCGGGCGGGGATCTGGTTCTGCGGTCTGTGGGCGACCCGACGCGCGTTCGTCGCGGCCACGCGCGCGGCCGGCCTGCCGTACCACCCCGCGCACGCGGACGTCTCGACCGGCGGCCCGGCGGTGCCCGCCGTCCCGATGGCCGCCGCGTCGGGCGTCCCGTCCGCCGTCCGGTACGCCTTCGTGGCCGACGGCGGTGCCGGGCCGTTCCGCGTCCCGTACGAGCACCCGGGCCTGCGGTCCGGGCGCTTCACCGCCGTCGTGCGCACGCACCCGGACGCGGACGCCGGAAGCCCTGGCGCGTCGTCGGACCTCGACACGTGGCTCACCGCGCGCTGGAACGCGTACGGCGTGCGCGCGGGCGCGCTGTGGCGGTTCCCCGTCCATCACGAGCCCTGGACGCTGCGTCGCGGCACGCTCGACGCGCTCGACACCGACCTGCACGCGCGCCTCGGGCTGCCCGCCCCGACCCACCCGCCCCTCGTGCACCTCACCGCTCCGGTGCACGCACGGCTCGGCCTGCCGCGCCGCGTGCCGTGACCGTCGCGGCCGCAGACCGGGGCCTCGGGGTCAGCGTCGGGCGGCGACGAGCCCGTGCTCGAACGCCCACACGACGAGCTGCACGCGGTCGCGCGCGCCGGTCTTCGTCATCGCGCGGCTCAGGTGGGACTTGACGGTGCTCGGCTCGAGGAAGAGCGCTGTCGCGATCTCCGCGTTCGACGACCCGCGGCAGAGCAGCTCGACGATGTCGTGCTCGCGCGGCGTGAGCAGGGCGGCCGCGTCCTCGTCGCGCGCCGCGGGCGAGCGGCGGCGCGAGAACTCGTCGATGACGCGCCGCGTGAGGGACTGGTCGACGAGCCCGTCGCCCGACGCGACCCGGCGGACGGCGTCGACGAGGACGTCCGGCTCCGCGTCCTTGAGCAGGAACCCGCTCGCGCCGGCCTCCAGGGCCCCGAACACGTAGTCGTCCAGGTCGAACGTGCTCACCACGAGCACGGGCACCGGGTCGACGACGTCCGGCCCCGCGAGCGCGCGCGTCGCCGTGATCCCGTCGCCGCCGGGCATGCGGACGTCCATGCACACGACGTCGGGGCGCTCCCGACGTACGACGCGCACCGCGTCGGCCCCGTTGGACGCCTCCCCGACGACCTCGATCCCCTCGCTCTGCAGGATCACCGCGAACCCCGCGCGGACGACCGCCTGGTCGTCCACCAGCACCACGCGCGTCACGCGACCTCCTCGTTCTCGACAGCGGACCCCGGTCGGAGCGTCCCGGGCTCGCGCCCGTCCCGGCCGGGGGAGCGCGGGACCACGAGGCGGACGAGCCACGCGCCGTCGGGCATGCGGCGCGCCTCGACCGCGCCGCCCAGCATCGCGGCCCGCTCGCGCATCCCCACGAGCCCGTGCCCGGGGCGGGCAGGGTCGGGAGCCGGGGTCACGGAGGCCACCGAGGCCGCCGAGGGGTTGCGCACCGTGAGGGTGACGTCCGACGGTGTCCACGCGAACCGCACCGCGACCGGCCGCCCGGGTGCGTGCCGGCGTGCGTTGGCGAGCGACTCCTGGAGCACGCGGTAGACCGCGATCTGCGTGCTCGGCGCGGCGTCCCACGGGTCGCCCGTCGTCTCGACCGTCACGGTCGTGCCCGCGGCGCGGGCGGTCTCGACGAGCGCGGGCAGGTCCGCGAGCGTCGGCTGCGGGTCCTCCCGGCGGTCGCCACGACCCTCGTCCTCGCTGCCGCGCAGGATCCCGACGACGAGCCGCAGGTCGTCGAGCGTGTCCTTGCCCTGGGCGCGGATCCAGCGCAGCGCTTCCTTGGCGCGGGCCGGGTCGGCGTCGACGAGGCGCTCGGCCGCCGACGCCTGCACGACGATGCCGGACAGGTGGTGGGCCGCGACGTCGTGCAGCTCGCGCGCCATGCGACCCCGCTCCTCGAGCACCGCCTGGGCCGCGAGCGCCTCGCGCTCGCGCTCCGCCGTCTCGACCCGGTCGCGCAGCTGGGCCACGAGCTCGCGGCGCGTGGCCACGTAGGACCCGACGAGCGCCGACCCGAGGTACGCGAGGAGCGCGGAGAGCAAGGTCCCACCGATCTGCAGGGCGTGCTGCACGGGGCTCGCGCCCGCCGGGATCCCGAGCCCGCCGAGCGCGAAGACGAGCAGCACCTGGACGACGGCCGCACCCGCAGGGGCGACGAGCCGCGCCCGCCGGGGCCCGTAGGCGCCGACCGAGTACGCCGCGACGACGGTCGCGGGCGCCTGGAGCTGGACGTACGGCGGCAGGAGCGCGGTGATCGCGACCTGGCCGGCGACGGTCAGTGCCAGGCACGTCAGCGGGGCCCGCCGGCGCAGCGCGAGCGCGAGCGCCTGCACCACGACGAGCACGAGGACGGCCGCCCGCACGGGCGGCGGGACGACGACGGTCCCGGGGCCGAGTCCGAAGGCCGTGCCGGCGTCGGTCAGGAGCGCCCGCTCGGTCCCGAGGAACAGCACGGCGGTCGCGACCCCCAGGACGGCGCCGAGGACGGCGTCGCGCCCGGTGGCGGTGCGCACGCCGACGGCCGCGAGCGCGCGGCGCAGGGCGTCGGTCACGACGGGACCTCCTGGGGCGGGAAGAACAGCGGGGACGGCGGGGCGGCGCCGGGCCCGACCACCCTAGGTGACCGGGCCCGGCGCCGTCAGGCGAGGCCTGACGGGCTCTCACACGAGGTCGCGCCGCTGCAGGCTCACGGCGCCACCGCCGAGGAGCACGAACGCCCAGGCCGCGAGCCCCGCGAGGGCGGCGAGCGCGCCGAGCGGTGCGGCGCCGCCGAGGAGCGCGGCGCCGGACTGACCGGTCGAGGCGAGGGCGCCGAGGCCGAGCGGGAGCCATTCCGCCGCGGCGGACTCCCCGCCGGACAGCAGCGTCACCGCTCCGCGGACGATCGGCTCGGCGAGCGCGAGCGCGCCGACCGTCACGACGGCCGCCACCTGGCCGCGCACGAGCGTCCCGATGCCGAGGCCGAGCCAGCTCAGGAGGACGAGGACGGCGAGACCGCGCGCCCAGATCCCGAGCACCTCGAGCGCGTCGAGCGCGAGGCCCGCACCGGGCGTCGTGACGATCGCGACGAGCAGGCCGGCCGCCCCGAGCACGGCGAGAACCGCGCCGACGGCGAGCGCGACCGTCGCCGTCGCCCCCGCCTTCGCCGCGAGGATGCGCAGGCGGGCCGGCTGGACGAGCGCGGTCGGCACGATGCCGCCCGTGCGGAAGTCGGTGGTCACGGCGAGCACGCCGAGCAGGAGCATGCAGACCGTCGCGACGCCGACCGACCCGGAGCCGCCCATCCCGTTGCCGAGCAGGTCGAGCATGCTGCGCTGGAACGCCGGGAGCGAGACGTCCGTGAGGGCGCCGAGGTCGGGAGCGAGCTCCTCGACCATCTCGGGCGGCGCCTGGAGCCCGACGGTCGTGCCGCCCCCGAGCGCCTCGGTGCTGCGCAGGATCGTCGGGAGCAGGAGCGTGAACGCCTGGACGACGAGCATCCCGGCGACTGCGACGGCGGCGACGATCCACGTCGCGCGCGTCGTGCGGAGCTTGAGCATCTCGGCGCGGTACATCAGCGCACCCCTTCGGTCGTGGCGGTCAGGTCGAGGTAGAAGTCCTCGAGGGACTCCCCGCGCAGCAGGTCGTCGAGCGGCCCGTCGGCGACGACGCGCCCCTGCCCGACGACGACCAGGTCGTCCGCGACCTGGCGCACCTCGGACAGGACGTGGCTCGCGAGGAGGACCGTGCCGCCGTCGTCGGCGAACGCGCGCACGAGGTCGCGCAGCCAGCGCATCCCGGCCGGGTCGAGCCCGTTGGCCGGCTCGTCGAGCACGAGCACCTCCGGGTCGCCCAGCAGCGCGGCGGCGATCCCGATGCGCTGCCGCATGCCGAGCGAGTACGTGCGCACCCTCCGGTCGGCCGCGGGCATCATGCCGACGAGCGTGAGCACGTCGTCGACGCGGCGCGACGGGAGCCGTCCCGCAGCGGCGAGCACCCGCAGGTGGTCGCGACCGGTGCGCCCCGGGTGCAGCCCGCCCGCGTCGAGCAGCGCGCCAACCGTCCGTGCCGGGTGCGCCAGCTCCGCGAACGTGCGGCCGTCGAACGTCGCGCCGCCTGCCGTCGGTGCCGCGAGGCCGAGCAGGACGTGGAGCGTCGTCGACTTCCCGGCGCCGTTCGGGCCGAGCAGCCCGACGACGCGGCCGGGCCGGGCGGTGAACGTCACGTCGTGCACGGCGTCGAACGCGCCGTACGACTTGCGCAGCCCGGTCACCTCGATGGTGGCCATGGCAGACCCCTTTCTCGTGTTCCTGGTCCCCGTCGCGTGCTGTCCGAGCGGAGTGCCTCCAGGCTCCCGTCCGGGGACCTGCCGGGTCTTGTGGCGCAGGACGGAACCTCGGCTCCGACTTCCGGCGGAGGCCGCGGCCCGGTGATGCCGTCCCGGGAGGTCGGGGCGGCAGGGGCGCACGCGTCGTCCCAGGTGAGGGGAGCGGGCGTGACAGACCGCCGCGCGATGGGGCAGTGTGGGTCACCCACCCGACCCGCTCGGTGTGCTGCGTGCTGCGCGGTCCGCCGGTCCCGAGACGCCGGAAGGAGGCGACGTGCGCCCCCGATCACGACCTCTCGACGAGCCCGGGACGTCGCGGCCGCTCGCTGCCGCGACCCGGCACCGCTCGTCCCTGCCGTGGGTCTCCGTCGCCGCCGGTGCGAGCGCCGTGACGCTCGTCGTGGCCGTCGCCGGGATGGTGGGTGCGGCGACGGGCGGCGGCGAGGCGGTCGTCGTCACGGGGTCGACGGCCGAGGGCCTGGCCGAGACCGAGACGGGCGTCCCCGCCGTGACGCCGCGCCAGGACGCTCCGCGTCCCACCGTGACCCGCATCCCCGCTCCGGGCACCACGACCGACCGCCCGGAGCGCGACGAGACGACCGACGAGGCCGACGGCGGCGCGGCTGCGGCGCCCGCTCCGGGGCCTTCCGCACCGAGCGCCCCCTCCGCGCCGGGAACGCCTGCACCCGCCCCGTCGACGAGCCCGACCACACCGGTCCCGGACCCGACGCAGGCGCCGACCGGCGACGCCGACGCGACGTGGGTGCAGGAGCGCCTGGTCGTGCACGGCGCGACCGTCGACGTGACCGGGGTGCTCGACGACTCGACGGTCGCCGCCCTGCGCGCGTTCCAGGAGGCGCACGGACTGGCGGTGACGGGATCGGTGACGGCCGAGGTCGCTGCGGCGCTCGCGGCGGCGCCCGACGGGGATGGCGAGGAGTCCGGCGAGGGCCCGGGCGGTCCAGCCGAGCCCACCCCGACCACGCCGCCCACCCCCGACCAGCCGTCCGTCGCACCCGGTTCCACGGGCACGACGACCCCCACGGCCGACGCCACCCCGGTCGAGTAGGGGCGGAGCCGGCCACGGAGGTCGCCTCGACCGCGGCGGTCGAGCGCGGCAGGTCGAACGGCAGCCGGCCCTCCGGCTCGCGCGGCAGAACGTTGCACCTTCCACTCGGTAAGGTCTTCTCGTCGGACGAGCGGACGGAGCAGTGATGACGAGCGCGGCGATCGGGGCGGGACGTGACGGTGCCGCACGCCGCCGGGGCGCCGCAGCGCCCACGGACGCGGGGCGCGGGTACGCCAAGGGGCGTGCCAAGCGCGAGCAGATCCTGCAGGCCGCGATCGTGCTCTTCGGGGAGGTCGGTTACCACGCCGCGTCGCTGCGCGAGCTCGCCTCGCGCGTGGACATGTCGCACCCGGGCCTGCTCCACCACTTCCCGACCAAGGTCGCCCTCCTCGAGGCCGTCCTCGAGCACCGGGACGCCGTCGACGAGGACGACCTCGAGCAGGACCTCGCGCGGGGGACCGACTTCTTCGACGCGCTCGTGCGCCTCGTCGAGCGCAACGCCCTGCGACGGCCGATCGTCGAGGTCTTCACGGCGCTCGCGGCCGAGGCGACGTCGCCGGACCACCCGGCCCACGAGTACTTCGTCCGGCGCTACGAGTCGACGCTCGTCCGCACCGGTGCGCAGCTCGCGGTGTGCGCGCGCGCGGGTCGGCTGCGCGACGGCATCGACCCGGACGCGGCGGCGCGCCAGCTCGTCGCGCTCATGGACGGTCTCCAGATCCAGTGGCTGCTCTCGCTCGACCGGCCGCGCTCGGAGCGCGTCGACATGGCCGCCGACCTCCGCGCGTACCTCCGGCTGATCCTCACGGACTGACGCGCCCGTCCGCCCGGCGCGCGCAGACTGCGTCAGCCGGCGTTCGCGGTGCGGACGAGAGCGTCGAGCGCGGCCCGGTCGAACCCGGCCATACCGAAGTCGGCGATGACGACGAGCGGCATGTCCTGCATCATCGCGACCATCACCGGGTCGAGCGCGGGCGCGTCCTCGCCCTCGAGCGCCTCGCGCACGACGGGCCCGGCGACGGGGTGCGCGAGCGCCTCTGCGACGGTCGACAGCTCGGTGAGGGGCAGGACGACGTCCTCCCCGTCGACCTCGACCGCCACCGTCGCGCGCAGGTCGCGCGACGACGCGCCCACGGACACGACGAACTCGCCGCCCTCGACGACCCAGCGGCGCAGCACGGGGTGCCAGTAGGACAGCGCGCGGGCGTCGAGGTCGACCGTGACGACCTGCGAGGCGCCCGGCTCGAGCTCCACGCGCTCGAACCCCTTGAGCTCGCGCACCGGCCGCGCCACCTGGGAGTCGGGGTCGCCCACGTACACCTGCACGACCTCCGCCCCGGCGAGGTCGCCCGTGTTCGTCACGCGGACGCTCACGCGGACGGCGGCGTCCGCACCGGAGCCCGTGACCTCGGCGGTGACGTCGTCGTAGGCGAACGTCGTGTACGACAGGCCGTGCCCGAACGGGTAGGCCACCGCGACGTCGCGCGTGTCGTACCAGCGGTAGCCCACGAGCAGGCCCTCGCCGTAGCGCACGTGGCCCAGCTCCCCGGGGAAGCTCCCGAGCGCGGGGGTGTCCTCGAGCCGCAGGGGGATCGTCTCGGTGAGCCGCCCCGACGGGTTGACGGCCCCGGTGAGCACGTCCGCGACGCCCGACCCGCCGGCCTGGCCACCGAGCCACCCCTCGACGATCGCGGGCGCGAGGTGCTGCCAGCCCGCGACGGAGACGACCGACCCGTTCGCCAGCACGACGACGACCCGCGGGTTCACCGCGGCCACGGCCTCGAGCAGCGCGACCTGGTCGGCCGGCAGGTCGAGGTGCTCGCGGTCGTACCCCTCCGACTCGTACGCCGCGGGCAGGCCGAGGAACACGACCACGGTGCTCGCGTCGCGCGCGAGCCCCACGGCCTCGGCGACGAGCTCGCACGCGGTGCGGTCCGTCGCCGGGCCCTCCGCCACGGCGTAGCCGGGGGCGAAGGGGAGGTCGTGCCCGACGGCGGTGCGCAGCGCCGTGAGCGCGTCGTCGAGCCGCGTGGGGTGCACCTGGGACGACCCTGCGCCCTGGTAGCGCGGCGTGCGAGCGAGCTCGCCGACGACGACGAGCCCGTCCGCGTCCGGGTCGAGGGGCAGGAGCGGTGCACCGTCGCCGGCCGGCTCGTTGCGCAGCAGCACGGTGCCGGCAGCGGCCGCCTCACGGGCGAGCGCATGGTGCTCGTCGAGGTCGCGGCTGGTCGCCGCGGTGGGTGCGCCGTCGAGGGCGGGCCGGGACCGGGCGACCAGCTCCAGCACCCGGCGGGCCGCGGTGTCGACGACCGACTCGTCGAGGCGTCCCGCGCGCACCGCCGCGACGACCTCGGCGTCCGTGCGGCCACCGGCCGCGGGCATCTCGAGGTCGAGCCCTGCCGCGACGGCCGCGACGCGGTCGCGCACCGCGCCCCAGTCGGAGACGACGAGGCCCTCGAAGTCCCACTCGTCGCGCAGGACCCGGGTGAGCAGCCACGGGTCCTGCGACGCGTACGTGCCGTTGACCTTGTTGTACGAGCACATGACGGTCCACGGCTGGGCGTCCTTCACGACGCGCTCGAACGCGGGCAGGTAGATCTCGCGGAGCGTGCGCTCGTCGACGTCGGCGGACACGCGCATGCGGTCGGCCTCCTGGTTGTTCGCGGCGAAGTGCTTGAGCGAGGTGCCGACGCCTTGCGACTGGATGCCCTCGACGAGCGGCGCGGCGAGCTCGCCCGCGACGAGCGGGTCCTCGGAGAAGTACTCGAAGTTGCGCCCGCACAGCGGCGACCGCTTGATGTTGACGCCCGGGCCGAGCAGGACGGCGACGTCGTTCGCGCGCGTCTCGCGGCCGAGCGCCACGCCGACGCGGAACAGCAGGTCGCGGTCCCAGGAGGAGCCGAGCGCGGCGGCGGTGGGGAAGCATGTCGCGGGGACGCTCGCGCCGATGCCCAGGTGGTCGGCCGACGCGGACTGCTTGCGCAGCCCGTGCGGCCCGTCGGTGACCATGACCGCGGGGACGAGGGTCTCGCCGTCGCGCTCGACCGCCTGCGTGTTCCAGAAGTCGCTGCCCGACAGCAGCGACGCCTTCTCCTCGAGCGTGAGCCGCGCGAGCACGGCGTCGACGTCGATCGGTCCGGTGGTCCGGCGGGTGTCGGCGGTCGCGGTCATGGTGCTCCTTCGGTTCCCGGCGTGGGCACGCCCTGCTGCTCCGCCCCACGGTAACCCAGAAACCAACCGCTCGGTAGGTAACGTGGCCGGTCGCACGGAGGCTCGCGTGCCACCGCGCTCAGCGCGTCGTCAGGAGGACCCTCGGCCCAGGAGGTCGCCGGGCAGCGCGTCGTCGCTGCCCGCCAGGCACAGGCCCGTGCGGTCGCCGTCGCGCCAGGACGCCTCCGTCGGCGACCACACGACGAGCGCGACCCCCTCGGGCGCGTCCGGCCCGAGCACGTCGGCCGTGCACACGCGTGCGACGCGTCGGTCCACCGCCTGCTGACCCGGCCAGACCTCGTCGGCCCCGAAGTCGGTGCGCGCGACGACCTGCGCGCGGTGCTCGTCCGCGCACGGGACGGCGCGGACGTCGGACACCTCGCCGTCCGGGGGCAGCTCCGCGAGGCACGAGCCGAGCACGAGCTGACGCGCCGACACGGTCCGGGGGGCGTCGACGTCGCCCGCGAGCGGGGTGCGGGCCTGCTCGCCCTGCCACCACAGGAGCGCGCCGAGGCCCCACGCGACCGTGACGACGGCGCCGACCACCATTCCCGCGACGGCGAGGCCGCGCCCGCGCGTGCCGCGCGCCCGCACGCGCGACAGCGCCGCGCCACCGAGGCCGATCCCGACCGGACCCAGCACGACGCCCGCCGGCACGCTCGCCACGGCGAGCGGCTCGACCCGCGGTTCCTCGGGCTGCCAGCCCGGCGCGTAGTACGTCCCGACGGCGAACCCCGGTTCCGCGGGATGCGCGGCCTCGGGCACCGGCGGAGCCGGCGAGGTGCCTCCGGGCGGGGGTGGAGGCGGCGGTCCGGGGACCGCGCCGGTCGGTGCCGGTGGCGTCGCGGGGCGTCGCGCTCCGGCCGGGCCGCCGGGCGGGGCGAAGAGGTCGTCGTCGGCCATGGTCAGGCGTCGCTCGTCGTCGCGGCGAAGACGACGAGCATCGCGAACAGGGTGCAGACCGCCCCGACGACGATGCCGGTGATCGCGAACCCGCGGCCGCGCGTCCCGTCGCGCATCACCTGGTTGAGCGCGACGATCCCCAGCACCAGCCCGACGACGCCGGGGAAGCCCGCGCACAGCACGAGGCTCGCGATCGACACGATCATCGACGCCAGCGCCAGCCCGTTGGTGCGCGGCGGCGGCGCGTACCCGTAGGCGCCCGGGTACCCGGGCGCGGGGTAGGGAGACCCGTACGCCGCCGGCGCGGCGGGGCCGTACGGCGAGGCAGGCGGCCCGAAGCCGGCAGAGGGCCCGTACCCGGGGGGTACGCCCGGCCCGGGCGGAGTTCCGTACCCGGAACCGCCGCCGGCTCCCGAGGGCGCGACGAAGCCGCCAGGCTCCGTCGGCGGGGGCGTGGCGGGCGCCGCGTCCGAGGGCAGGTCGTACGGGGTGAGGGGCGGCTGGTGCGGCCGGGGTGCGGCGTACGGGTCCGACGGCTCGTCGGGAGACCCGTACGGCGGGACGGGCGGTGTCGTCATGCACACACCGTAGCGACGCCGCGCGGCTCAGCCGTCCAGGTCCACGACCACCGGCACGTGGTCGGACGCGCCCTTGCCCTTGCGCTCGTCGCGTTCGATCGACACCCCGGCCACCCGGGCGCGCGCGGCAGGGGAGAGGTACGCGAAGTCGATCCGCATGCCCTGGTTCCGCGGGAACCGCAGGCGCTGGTAGTCCCAGTAGGTGTACGTGTGCTCGGCCGGGATCGCCTCGCGCGTCACCTCGGTGTACCCGGCGGCGCCGAACGCGGCGAACGCGTCACGCTCCGCCGGGGTCACGTGCGTCTTGCCGGCGAAGTACCCGACGTCCCACACGTCGGTGTCGAGCGGCGCGACGTTCCAGTCCCCGACGAGCGCGACCTGCGCCGTCGGGTCGTCGGCGAGCCGGCCCGCGGCCTGGGCGCGCAGCGCGTCGAGCCAGGCCAGCTTGTACGTGTAGTGCGGGTCGCCGACCGCACGCCCGTGCGGGACGTACAGGCTCCACACGCGCACGCCGCCGCACGTCGCGCCGAGCGCACGCGCCTCGACGCGGCCGTCGAAGGCGGGCTGGCCCGGGAAGGAGGTCGCGACGTCGTCCAGGCCGACGCGCGAGACGACGGCCACGCCGTTCCACTGGTTCACCCCGACGTGCGCCACCTCGTAGCCCGCCGCCTCGAACGGCGCGACGGGGAACTGCGCGTCGGCGCACTTGGTCTCCTGGAGCGCGAGGACGTCGGTCCCGGACCGCTCCAGGAAGTCGACGGCCCGGTCGACCCGGGCACGGACGGAGTTGATGTTCCAGGTCGCGAGGCGCACGGGCCCCAGCCTAGGTCGTGGCGCGCCCCGCCACGCGGGGCCGCGGATGGCTCGCGAACCGTAGGCTGTGGCCATGGCGACAGCACTCATCACCGGCGCGAGCGCCGGACTGGGCCTGGAGTTCGCGTGGCAGCTCGCCACGGCGAAGCACGACCTCGTGCTCGTCGCGCGCGACGAGGCCCGTCTCGACGAGGTCGCGCGGCAGATCCGGGCCGCTGCAGGCGTCGGCGTCCAGGTCCTGCCGGCGGACCTCTCCGTGCCCGACGACGTCGCGCGCGTCGCTGGACGGCTCGCCTCGACCGGTGGCCCGGACGAGCGCCCGGTCGGCCTGCTCGTCAACAACGCGGGCTTCGCGACCCACCAGCACTTCGTCGGCGGCGACCTCGAGGTCGAGATCCGCGCGCTCGACGTCATGGTCCGCGCCGTCATGGTGCTGTCGCACGCGGCCGCCGGGCAGATGACGACCCGCGGACGAGGTGCGGTCCTCAACGTCGCGTCCGTCGCGGCGCTCACCGCGGGCGGCACGTACGCCGCCGCGAAGGCCTGGGTGCGGTCGTTCACCGAGGGCCTCGCCGTCGAGCTCGCCGGCACCGGCGTCACCGCCACGGTCCTGTGCCCCGGGTTCACCCACACCGAGTTCCACGAGCGCGCGGGCATCGACAAGTCCACGCTGCCCGACGTCGCGTGGCTGAACGCCGACCGCGTCGTCGCGACGGCGCTCGCGGACGTGCGGCGCGGGGTCGTCATCTCGACGCCCTCGGTGCGCTACCGCGTCGCGTCCGCCGCGCTGCGCGCGATGCCGCGCTCCGCCGTCCGCGCCATCGGCAAGTACCGCTGACCCGCGCCGCTGACGGCGACTACCCTTGGCGGTCGTGACCAACGACTCCGCACCGACGCTCTCCTCGACGCCCCGTGAGCAGCTGCTCGCCCTCATCCGCGAGCTCGCCGTCGTGCACGGCAGGGTGACGCTGTCCTCGGGCAAGGAGGCGGACTACTACGTCGACCTGCGCCGCGTGACCCTGCACCACCGTGCCGCGCCGCTCATCGGGCACCAGCTGCTCGACCTCCTCGAGGAGCGTGGTCTCGGCACGGCCGAGATCGACGCCGTCGGCGGCATGACGCTCGGGGCCGACCCCATCGCGACCGCGCTCCTGCACGCCGCCGCGTCGCGCGGGCAGGACCTCGACGCGTTCGTCATCCGCAAGGAGGCCAAGGCCCACGGCATGCAGCGCCGCATCGAGGGCCCGGACATCGCGGGCCGCAGGGTCGTCGTCGTGGAGGACACGACGACCACCGGTGGCACGCCGATCACCGCGATCGAGGCGGTGCGCGAGGCGGGCGGCGAGGTCGCCGGGGTCGTGACGATCGTGGACCGCGCGACGGGCGCGGGCGAGAAGATCGAGGCGCTCGGGGTGCCCTACCACTTCCTGTTCGGCCTGGACGACCTCGGGCTCGCCTGACCGGACGGGCCGGTCGTCGCGTCCGTCAGACCAGGTCGACGAGGTCCGCGACGGAGTCGACCACCTTGCTCGGCCGGAACGGGAAGCGGTCGACCTCGGACGCGCGCGTCGACCCCGTCATGACGAGGTAGGTGTACAGGCCCGCCTCGATGCCCGCGACGACGTCGGTGTCCATGCGGTCGCCGACCATCGCGGTCTTCTCGGAGTGCGCGTCGATGCGGTTGAGCGCGGACCGGAACATCATCGGGTTGGGCTTGCCCACGAAGTAGGGCTTGCGGCCCGTCGCCGCGGTGATCATCGCGGCGACGGCGCCGGTCGCGGGCAGCGGGCCCTCCTGCGACGGGCCCGTCGTGTCGGGGTTCGTGCAGATGAAGCGCGAGCCGCCGCGGATGAGGCGGACGGCCTTCGTGATGGCCTCGAACGAGTAGGTACGGGTCTCGCCGAGCACGACGTAGTCCGGGTCGGACTCCGTGAGCGTGTACCCCGCCTCGTAGAGCGCCGTCGTCAGCCCCGCCTCGCCGATCGCGTACGCGCTGCCACCCGGCACCTGGTCGTGGAGGAACTGGGCGGTCGCGAGCGCCGACGTCCAGATCGCCTCCTCGGGCACGTCGATCCCCGACGTCGCGAGCCGGGCGCGCAGGTCGCGCGCCGTGAAGATCGAGTTGTTCGTGAGGATGAGGAACGGGCGCTCCTTGTCGCGCAGCGCGCGCACGAACTCCGGGGCGCCGGGGATGGCGTGCCCCTCGTGCACGAGCACGCCGTCCATGTCCGTCAGCCAGCTGGAGATCTCGCGGGTCATCTCAGGCGTCCTTCCCGTTCTGCTCGCCCTGCACGACGGCGGTCGCGTCCTCGGCGAGGTCCGCGCGGCCGGCGTCACCGGCGTCCGCCTCGATCTGCGCCACGAGCGCCGCGGCACGCTTCTCGGCGCGTCGGGCGCGCCACACCTCGACGACCATCGGGAGCACCGAGAGGAACACGATCAGAAGGACGAGCGCCTCGATGTTCTCCTTGACGAACGTGATGTTGCCGAGCAGGTAGCCGAGCCATGTGAGGCCCACGGCCCACAGGAGCGCGCCGAGCGCGTTGAAGCCGACGAAGTGCCTGTACCGCATCTTGCCGACGCCGGCCGCGACGGGCGCGTAGGTCCGCACGATGGGGACGAACCGCGCGATGACGATCGTCCGGCCGCCGTACCGCTCGAAGTAGGCGTTGGTCTGGTCGATGTACTTGCGCTTGAAGAACCTCGAGTCGGGCTTGTCGAAGATCTTCGGCCCGACCGTCCGGCCGATGAGGTACGCCGTCTGGTCGCCGAGGAAAGCCGCGGCGAACAGCAGCGCCAGCAGGACGGGCAGGCTGATCTGCAGCGAGTCCTGCGCGACGAGCGCGCCGGCGGTGAACAGCAGCGAGTCGCCCGGGAGGAGGGGGAACAGCAGGCCGGTCTCGATGAAGATCACGACCACGATCCCGACGAGCGCCGCGTCGCCGAACCGCTCGATGAGCGTCATCGGGTCCATCCAGTCGGGGCCCAGGGCGGCGACGGGTCCGGCCGCGCCGAGGCTGGCGGCGTGGGCGACGCCGTCGGGCAGGGCGCTCGCGAGCGCGGCGAGGGTGTTCACGGGTCACCAGCGTAGTGGGGCCTCCGCGACGTGCCGTGGCGCCGGGCGCTCGGCGGCCGTGCGTGCCGGCGACCGGTCCGCGGACGCCGGGGCAGAATGTCCGGCATGGCGACGATCGCGGTGGTGGGCGGCACGGGCGCGGCGGGCCGCGCCGTCGTCGAGGAGGCTGTGGCGCGCGGCCACGAGGTGCTGGTCCTGTCCCGGCACGTGCCCGACGACGGGGCGCTTCCACCCGGTGCGACGCACCACCGCGTGGACCTCCTCGCGGCCGACGAGGCGGCGGTCTCCCGGGCCCTGGACGCGGCGCTCGCGGGCGCGGACGCGGTGGTCGACGCGAGCAACGGCCAGACACCGGGTGCGATGCGGGTCTTCACCGTCGGTGCGCCTCGTCTCGCGGACGCGGCCGGTCGTGCGCGCGTCGGGCGCGTCGTCGTGCTCTCGATCGCGAACGTGGACCGCGCCGACTACGGCTACTACCGCGCCAAGACGGAGCAGGAGCGGATCCTCGCCGAGCGCGGCACGACCACCACGATCGTCCGGGCGACGCAGTTCCACGAGTTCCTCGAGATCTTCCTCGGCCGCGACGGTCGCCTGGGGCGCTGGGCGCGGCTCGGGCTGCTGCCCGTGCCCCGGGGTGTGCGGTTCCAGCCGATCGCGCTCGTCGACGTCGCGCGTGCGCTCGTCGACGCCGCCGAGGGGACGCCCCCCGAGGGCGGGCTCCCGGGCCCCGGACCGGACGCCAGGACGGTGACGATCGGTGGACCGGAGATCCTCGACTCCCGTGCGATGGCACGCGCGTGGCGGGCAGCGCACGGGTCGCGGCGGCCGGTCGTCGGCGTCCCGCTGCCCGGCGCGCTCGGCGCGTTCTTCCGGGCCGGGCACAACCTCGTGCCGGACCGCCGCTACGGGACGCTCACCTACCGCGCATGGCTCGTGAGCCGTCCGTGACGGGCGCCTCGGAGAACGACGCCCCGGCGGGCGACGCGCCGCGGGACGACGCGGAGCGGGAGGTCGGGGTGGGCCCGTGGCCCGGCGGGCCCGACGCCTGGCCGCGCGTGCCCGACCCCGCGGGGCCACCGGGGGCGACGGCGATCGACCCCCGGTACGACCCCGAGCTGCTCGCCCACGGGGACCGCCGCAACGTCGTCGACGCCTACCGGTACTGGACGGTCGAGGCGGTCGTCGCGGACCTGGACGCACGGCGCGACCCGGCCCGCTCGCTGCACGTCGCGATCGAGAACTGGGCCCACGACCTCAACATCGGCTCGGTCGTGCGCACGGCCAACGCGTTCAACGTGGCAGGCGTCCACGTCGTCGGCCGACGGCGCTGGAACCGGCGCGGCGCGATGGTCACGGACCGCTACCTGCACGTGCACCACCACGCCTCCGTCGCCGAGCTGGCCGCGTGGGCCGCCGACGCGGGGCTGCCCCTGCTCGGCGTCGACAACCTCCCGGGCTCGGTGCCGATCGAGGGGTACCCGCTCCCGCCGTCGTGCGTGCTGCTGCTCGGCCAGGAGTCGTCCGGCCTGACCGCGGAGGCGGTCGAGGCGTGCCGCGACGTCCTGCACATCACGCAGCACGGGTCGACGCGCTCGATCAACGCGGGCGCCGCGGGCGCGATCGCGATGCACGCCTGGGCGCGCGTCCACGGGGGCAGCGCGGACGCCGGAGGACCACGGGTCGAACGGCCCTGACGGCCTCCGAGGCATCCGTGCCAGACTTTGCCTGACAACAACCACCCCGCACGACTCCCCAGGAGCTCCGCATGCCCATCGCAACCCCCGAGGTCTACGCCGACATGATCGACCGGGCGAAGGCAGGCAAGTTCGCCTACCCGGCCGTCAACATCACGTCGTCGCAGACCATCACCGCCGCGCTCCAGGGCTTCGCCGAGGCGGAGTCCGACGGCATCATCCAGGTCTCGGTGGGTGGCGCCGAGTACGGCTCGGGCGCGACGATCAAGGACCGCGTCACGGGCTCCCTCGCCCTCGCGGCGTACGCGGCCGAGGTCGCGAAGAACTACCCCGTGCAGATCGCGATCCACACGGACCACTGCGCCAAGCAGAACCTCGACTCCTGGGTCCGCCCGCTGCTCGCCCTCGAGGCGGAGCAGGTGAAGAACGGCGGCCTGCCGACCTTCCAGTCGCACATGTGGGACGGCTCGTCCGTGCCGCTCGACGAGAACCTCCAGATCGCCGAGGAGCTCCTCGCGCTCTCGGTCGCCGCGAACACCATCCTCGAGATCGAGGTGGGCGTCGTCGGTGGTGAGGAGGACGGCCACGAGGCCGCGATCAACGACAAGCTCTACACGACGGTCGAGGACGGTCTCGCGACGGTCCGCGCGCTCGGCACGGGCGAGAAGGGCCGCTACCTCACGGCGCTGACCTTCGGCAACGTGCACGGTGTGTACAAGCCGGGTGCCGTCAAGCTCCGCCCGTCGCTCCTCAAGGAGATCCAGGACGGCGTCGGCGCCGAGGTCGGCAAGGAGAACCCGTTCGACCTCGTGTTCCACGGCGGCTCCGGCTCGACGGCCGAGGAGATCTCCGAGGCTGTCGACAACGGCGTCATCAAGATGAACATCGACACGGACACGCAGTACGCGTTCACGCGCCCGGTCGTCGGCCACATGTTCTCGAACTACGACGGCGTGCTGAAGATCGACGGCGAGGTCGGCAACAAGAAGGCGTACGACCCGCGCGCGTGGGGCAAGCTCGCCGAGGCCGGCATGGCCGCCCGCATCGTCGAGGCGTCGCAGCAGCTGCGCTCGGCGGGCAACAAGCTCCGCTGACGCTCGCGGCCTGAGCCGGCGCCCGGCGTCGGCCGTGCTCGCGCGAAGGCCCCGGTCCCTACGGACCGGGGCCTTCGTCGTCTCTGAGGAGTGCGACGCCGCGCGTCAGCCCGGCGTGGGCGTGCCGCCCGGGCGCTCCTCGATGTCGAAGCCGGGGTCGACGTCCACGATGTCGAGGAGCTCGCCGATGCGGGTCACCTCGAGGAGGAACCGGACGGTCGGCGGTGCGCGCAGGACCCGCACGCGGTGCGGACCGCGCGACGGGCGAGGAACGCCACGCCGGAGGAGTCCATGAACGTGACGTGGTGCGCGTCGATCTCGACCGGCAGACCGGAGTCCTCCGCCGCGGCGGTCGCCTCCTGGAGGTCCGCGCCCAGGTCGGCGTCGATCTCGCCCGAGAGCACGATGCGCGCGCGCGACGTCCCCACGATGACGTGCACGCTTGCCGGGTCGCCCGCTCGTGCGGGCTCGCCGGCGATGCCGACCGGACGGTCGGCGGCCGAGGATGTTCCTTCGCGCACCGGCTCTCCTTTCCGCGGATCCGGACCGGTTCCGGTCTCGGGAAGCACCAATCTACGGTTGAATGTCCAGTCGGGACAGTAACGCGACCGATGCGTGGGAAGCCAGACCGCCCACGCACGAACTGCCGGAGGTGACGATGGGCGGCTCGCCGGGACTCGGCACCGACCTGCCCGCGCACGTCCAGGAGCTCTGCACGCGTGCGATGGAGGGCGCCGGCGTCGCGATGTTCGTCACCGGACCCCGGTCGGCCGAGATGCCGATCGTCTGGGTGAACCGGGCGTTCGAGCGGCAGACGGGATTCTCCGCGGCGGAGCTCGTGGGCCGCAGCCCGCACGTCCTCGAGGCGCTCCTCAGCGAGCCCGTGGACGCGGAGTCGCTGCGCGAGGCGATCGTCGCGGAGCGGGAGGTCACGCACACGGTCCGCGCGCTGCGACGCGACGGCGCGCCGGTGTGGAGCCAGCTGTCGCTCGCCCCCCTGACCGACCAGAGCGGTGAGGTCACCCACTGGGTCGGCGTGCAGGTGGACGTCTCCGAGCACCTCGAGCGCTACGCCGACCAGGTCGCCTCGCTCGCGCACGAGCGGCGAGAGCGGGCGGTGCTCGACGTCGTCGCGCGCACGTCGGACCTCCTGGCCGACCTCGACCAGCCCTACGCGCTGCGCGACATCACGGCGCTCCTCACGGGGTACGTCGTCGACTGGTCGGGGTTCTACCTCAACGACGACGGTCTCCGGTTCGCCGAGGGCGTGGACACCGCGGCGCCGCCGAGCGGTCGTGGCCAGCGCCACGGCCGGTACACGCCCGGGGCGCACCCCTCGATGTCGGGGATCCAGGACACCGACGCGCTGGGTGACGCGGCGACCGAGAGCGCCTCGACCCCGCGGGCGCGGCTCGTGGACGTGCCCGACCGCGTGCAGGACGTCCTCGACGGCCGGATCGAAGGTCCCGTGACGCTCGACCTGTCGTCGAGCTACCCCCAGTGGTCCGCGTCGGGCTGGCTCCAGCGCGACCTGCTGCACCGGCTGGGCGGCCTCGGGCACCGGCCCGAGGTCGTGACGGTCTCCGCGGTCCCCGGCCGTCGGCGCATCCTCGGGCTCCTCGTCACGGGCGAGGCCCCGGGAGCGCCGGACGGCCCGCTGGGCCCGGACACCGAGGGGCGCGGCGGCGTCCGCACGCTCCTGCAGGTCATCGCACGGCGCGCGGGCGCGGCCATCGACAACGTGCGCCTGTACGCGCGCGAGCACCGCCTCGCGGAGACCCTGCAGCGCGCGATGCTCCCCGAGCAGGCCGACGTCACCGGGCTCGACGTGTGGACGTACTACGCGCCGAACTCCGAGCACGCACAGGTGGGCGGCGACTGGTACGACGTCCTGCAGATCGCGCCCGACGTCGTCGGGCTCGTCATCGGGGACGTGGTGGGGCACGACGTCGAGGCGGCCGCCGCGATGGGCCAGCTGCGCTCGGTCGTGCGCTCCTACGCGTACGAGCTCACGACGCCCGGGCCCGTGCTGGAGCGCGTCGACCAGCTCGTGCAGGGGATGCGCATCCCCCGGTCGGCGAGCCTCGTCTACGCGGCCCTCACGCAGCCCGACGCGGAGGAGCCGACCGACGCGTGGCGCATCGAGTACTCGCGCGCCGGGCACCTGCCGCCGCTCCTGCTGCGCGAGGGCACGGTGACCCAGCTGGACGACGCCGGCGGCGCGCTCGTCGGCTTCGGGGGGCGCAGCCGGTCGACCGGCGTCGCGACCCTGCGGCCGGGCGACACGCTCGTCTTCTACACCGACGGGCTCATCGAGCGCCGCGACCGCGCGCTCCGGGTCGGGCTCGACGCCCTCGTCGCCGCGACCGCGGCCGTCACCGCCGTCGACGCCGCCGGCGTGGGCGAGGAGCTGCTGTCGCGCCTCGCCGACGCGCCCGAGGACGACGTGGCGCTCGTCGTCGTGCGCATCCCGGACCCGGTGCACGACCCGTCGGCGGTCGTGCTGAGCCCGCGCAGCCGCCGGTGGCTGCTGCCGAGCGAGCCGGCGTCGATCGGGCGCGCGCGGCACGCCGTCGTGCGCACGTGCCAGGCGTGGGGCGTCCAGGACAGCGCGAACGCGGAGCTCGTCGTGTCGGAGCTCGTGGCGAACGGCGTGCTGCACGGGTGGGGGCACCTGGCGCTGCGTCTGTTCGACACCGGCGACGGGATCCGTGTCGAGGTCGAGGACTCCAACCCGGCGCCGCCGGTGCCCACGGACGGTCACCCGAACCGCATGGGCGGGTTCGGCATGCAGATCGTCGAGCGGCTCGCCGACTGGGGCTGGCGGCCGACGGCGTCCGGCAAGCTCGTGTGGGCGACGCTGCGGCCCTCCGGGCGATAGCCGGTCGGCAGGGCCGACGTCAGGCCGGGGGCTCGACCTTCGCGAAGCCGGACGGCGGCGTCGCGGGCTCGCAGCGGTGGTCGGCGTCGATCCGGAACAGCTCGAGCGCGCCGCAGACCTCGAGCACGAAGAGGTCGCGGTCGTCGCAGCCGCGCAGGACGGTCGCGCCGCCGCGCTTGCGACCGGCGTCGGCGAGCGAGATGAGAAACGCCGCCCCGGTGGAGTCCATGAACGTCACGCGGCACATGTCGATGACCAGGAGCTGACGGCGCAGGCCGACGACCCGGGCGGCGATCTCGGGGAACTGGTCGCGCTCGGCGAGGTCGAGATCACCCGCGATGACGAGGGTCGTCGTCGCGGGGGACGTGGCGATCTCGATCATGCGGTCGACTCTAATCGGCGCCCGGGTGGGCCGCCCGTCCGGGCCGTGCGCGCGCTCGTCAGCGCAGGGCGCGGACCTCGTCGGCCGACGTGCCCGAGTCGCGCAGGAACTGCTCGCACCGCTGCGCCTCGTCGACCTCGCCGATGTACGCGGCGCACTCGGCGAGCGCGAGCAGCGAGCGGAGGAAGCCCTGGTTGGGGACGTGGTCCGCCGGGATCGGCCCCTGGCCGCGCCACCCGGCCCGACGCAGCGAGTCGAGGCCGCGGTGGTAGCCGGTGCGCGCGAACGCGTACGCGGTGACGGCACCCTTCGACCCGTTCTCGTGGAGGAAGTCCTCCGCGAGGTGCGCCCACGCGAGCGAGCTCGACGGGTACCGCCCCGCGATCTCGTACGGGTCGCCGTCGGCGGCGATCGCCTCACGGACGGCGGCGAAGTCGTCGGGCAGGCGGACGGGTGCGGGGCCGTCGAGGAGGTTCGCGTGGGAGTCGCTCATGGGGCCATTGTGCCCAACCCGGGGTTCGGGGGCACGAGCCACCGCCGAACCCGGGGCTACACGGCACGACGGGCTTCCCGTGACGCGAAAGTCCGGGTTCGGCGGAATGGGTGGCCCGCAACCCCGGGTTCGGCGGAGGACGCGACGGCGCGCCGTGGACCAGCGGCGCCCGGAAGGTCAATATCGGTCGTTGGACCGGTAAACTCGGCGCCGGTCCCCGGGTGACTGCCGCCCGGGTGACGCCTCGGGCCCGCGGGCCCTGCGCCGTCGGGCACGACCTGCCCGCGCCGCTCCGGACGCCGGTGCGCCCCCGACCATGACCGGCCCGAGGAACAGGCAGTGCGAAAGTGGGGATTCCATGCCAGGCGTGGTGCTCGTCGGTGCCCAGTGGGGCGATGAGGGCAAGGGCAAGGCGACCGACCTGCTCGGGTCCCGAGTCGACTACGTGGTCAAGTTCAACGGCGGCAACAACGCCGGGCACACGGTCGTCATCGGGGACGAGAAGTACGCGCTCCACCTGCTGCCGTCGGGCATCCTGTCCCCGGGCGTCACGCCGGTCATCGCGAACGGCGTCGTCGTGGACATCGAGGTCCTGTTCCAGGAGCTCGACGACCTGATCTCGCGCGGTGTGGACGTCTCCCGCCTGCTCGTCTCGGGGTCCGCGCACGTCATCGCGGGGTACCACCGCACGATCGACAAGGTGAGCGAGCGGTTCCTCGGCAAGCGTCGCATCGGCACGACCGGGCGGGGCATCGGCCCGGCGTACGCGGACAAGATCAACCGCGTCGGCATCCGCATCTGGGACCTGTTCGACGAGAAGATCCTCGCCGAGAAGATCGAGGGCTCGCTCGACCAGAAGAACCACCTGCTGGTCAAGGTCTACAACCGCCGCGCGATCACGGTCGACGAGACCGTCGCCGAGCTGCTCCAGTACGCCGAGCGCCTCAAGCCGATGGTGGCCGACACGGCGCTCGAGCTGAACAAGGCGCTCGACGCCGGCAAGAACGTCCTGTTCGAGGGCGGGCAGGCGACCATGCTCGACGTCGACCACGGCACCTACCCGTTCGTGACGTCGTCCAACGCGACGGCCGGTGGCGCCCTCACGGGGTCGGGCGTCGGGCCGACGCGCATCAGCTCCGTCATCGGGGTCATCAAGGCCTACACGACCCGCGTGGGCGAGGGCCCGTTCCCCACCGAGCTGTTCGACGCGAACGGCGAGTACCTGCTCAAGCAGGGCGGCGAGTACGGCGTGACGACGGGTCGCGCGCGCCGCTGCGGCTGGTACGACTCCGTCATCGCGCGCTACGCGACCCGCGTCAACGGCATCACGGACATGGTGCTCACCAAGCTCGACATCCTCACGGGCTTCGAGAAGGTGCCCGTGTGCGTCGCGTACGACGTCGACGGCGTCCGCTACGACGAGATGCCCCTCGACCAGACCGCGTTCCACCACGCGAAGCCGATCTACGAGGAGCTCGACGGCTGGTGGGAGGACATCTCCGGCGCCCGCACCTTTGAGGACCTTCCCGTCAACGCGCAGCGCTACGTCCTCGCGCTCGAGGAGATGTCGGGGACGCGCGTCTCGGCGATCGGCGTCGGCCCGAGCCGCGACGCGATCATCCCGCGCCACGACCTCATCCACTGACGAGCCTCGTACCGCCGACCACGGCCCGGACGCCCCGAGGGGCGCCCGGGCCGTCTCGGTAGACTCGGCGCCCGTGAAGATCCTCGTCGTCGGGACCGGTGCCCGCGAGCACGCCATCGTCCACACCCTCGCGCACGAGGCCGACCGCACGGGAGCGGACCCGCACGAGCTCCACGGCGCGCCCGGGAACCCGGGCATCGGCGCGCTCGCGACGCTCCATGCGGTGGACCAGAACGACGGCGCCGCGGTGACCGCGCTCGCGACGCGGCTCGCCGTCGACCTCGTCGTCGTCGGGCCGGAGGCGCCGCTCGTCGCGGGTGTCGGCGACGCGGTGCGCGAGGCCGGGATCCCGGTGTTCGGGCCGGGGGCGGAGGCCGCCCGCCTCGAGGGCTCCAAGGCCTTCGCGAAGGACGTCATGGCCTCGGCGTCGGTCCCGACGGCGCTCGCGCACGTGTGCGCCGACGTCGACGAGGTCGCCGCCGCGGTCGACGCGTTCGGCCCGCCCTACGTCATCAAGGACGACGGTCTGGCCGCTGGAAAGGGTGTCGTCGTCACGGATGACCGCCAGGCGGCGCTCGAGCACGCGGCGGCGTGCTTCGCGTCGCCGCGCGTCGGGCCGGACGGCTCGCCCGAGGACCCGCGCGTCGTCGTGGAGGAGTACCTCGACGGCCCCGAGGTGTCGCTGTTCTGCATCAGCGACGGCGCGACCGTCCTCCCGCTCGCCCCGGCCCAGGACTTCAAGCGCGCGTTCGACGCCGACGCCGGCCCCAACACGGGCGGCATGGGCGCCTACAGCCCGCTCCCGTGGGCGCCCGAGGGTCTGGTCGACGAGGTCGTCACGCGCGTCGCGCAGCCGACGATCGACGAGATGGCGCGGCGCGGGACGCCGTTCGTCGGGGTCCTGTACGTGGGGCTAGCGCTGACGAGCCGCGGCACGCGCGTCGTCGAGTTCAACGCGCGGTTCGGCGACCCGGAGACGCAGTCGGTGCTCACGCGCCTCGCGACGCCGCTGTCCGCCGTGATGCTCGCGGCGGCGCAGGGCCGCCTCGCCGAGATCGGCTCGCTGCGCTGGCACGACGACGCGTCGGTCACGGTGGTCGTCGCCGCCCACGGGTACCCGGGCGCGGTGCGCGGCGGCGACCCGATCACGGGCATCGAAGACGCCGAGGACGTCGAGGGCGTGCACGTGCTCCACGCGGGGACCGCGCGCGCGGACGACGGCGGACTGGTCGCCTCGGGCGGCCGCGTGCTGTCGGTCGTGGCGCGCGGGGCCGACCTGGCCGAGGCGCGTCGTCGGGCGTATGCCGCGGTCGAGCGCATCGTGCTCCCCGGCTCGCACCACCGCACCGACATCGCGGCCAAGGCCGCCGCGGGCGAGGTCACCCTCGCCGGTTGACACGGCGCCGTCGGGCCTGACGTGCCGCGTCGCCGCCGCCGAGAACGAGGTTCCTCGCTGCCGAGCACGACGTTGCTGTCGTTCTGCGAGCGTTGACGACAGCAACGTCGTGCTCGGCGCGCCTGGGGATGATTGTCAGGCGCGGTGCCACTTCTGGGCCGCCGTGCCGTTGCACGTCCAGATCTGGAGCTTCGTGCCGTCGTTGCTGTTGCTGCCCGGTACGTCGACACACTTGTTCGCGAGCACGGACACGAGGTCGCCCGCGCCGCTCAGGACGAACTGCTGGGCCGGGTTGCCGCTGCAGTTCGCGAGCTGCACTGCCGTGCCGTCCGCGGTGCTCGCCCCGGCGACGTCCATGCACTTGCCCCCGGCGCGGACCGTCCCGTCGGGCTCGAACGTCCAACGCTGGGCGCTCGTGCCGTTGCACGTCCACAGCTGCAGCCGCTTGCCGTCGCTGAAGTCCGATCCGGGGACGTCGATGCACTTGCCCGCCAGCCCGACGAGCGCGGTCGCCGACGCGCCGCCCGTGGTCACGAGCGAGAGCCCGTAGACGTCGAGGATCGGTCGCAGCGGCTGGTAGATCGAGTTCCCACCGTTGCTGCAGTTCCCGCCGGCCCCGGACATGACGCCCTGCGCCTGGTTCCCCGAGACGACCGAGCCGCCGGAGTCGCCGCCCTCCGCGCACGCTGTCATCGAGACGAGACCGTAGACCGGCCCGTTGGAGTAGTTGACCGTGACGTTCTTGGCCGTGATGGTGCCGCAGCGCCAGCCCGTCGTGGCCCCGGAGCGGCACACGGACGCGCCGACGGGAGCCTCGGCCGAGCCGGCGACGTCGACGGTGCCGCCCGCGTAGTTGTTCACGCGCGGGACGGGGGTGAAGCCGCCGTCGACGCGCACCCACGCGTAGTCGTTGCCGGGGAACGACGACGCCTGGACCGTGCCCATGCGCGCCCAGGAGGCTGTGAGGGACTCCTGGCCGGCCGAGCCGCAGTGGCCGGCGGTCACGAACCCGCCCCGGACGGCGAACCCGACGGAGCAGGCCGCGCCCGACGACGCGCCCGGGTTCCGGGTGATGTACCGGTCGCCGCCGCGGACGTCCGCGACGGGCTCGTACGGGGCGGCGACGACCTCCGTGCGTACGGCTGCGGGGTCCACGCCGGCGCCGGCGACGAACGACTCGGCCGCCCGTCCGTCGACCGCCTGGACGACGACCACGTTCGTCGTCACGTCGACGTACCAGGCCTGGACGGCATCAGGAGTCTCGGCGTCGCTCAGCGCCCGCGCGGTGGCGTCGAGCGCGTCGAGGCTGCGGTCGACGAGGACGGCGTCCGCCCCCGTCGCCCCGACGGCCGGCAGCAGGGACGCGTCGGTGACGGCGACGACCGGCGTCCCCGCCGTCGCGTCGACCCACGTGCCGGCGTAGGCGGTGCCGAGCTCGGCGCTGACGGCGCGTTCGACGGCTCCGGTCGCGGCGTCGAGGGCGAGCCGCTCGTCGACCTCCCCGAGGTCGAGGCCGAGGTCGCGCGTCAGAGCCCGCACGTGGCCGGAGGGCAGGTCGGCTGCGGTGGGGATGGTGAGGAGGGCCGTTGCCGAGGCGATCGTGGCGGTGCTGGCGATCGTGGCGGTGCTGGCGGTGCTGGCGATCGTGGCGGTGCGGGCGGTGCTGGCGGTGCTGGGGGTGACTGCTCCCGCGGCGGACGCCGGGGACGTGACGCCGACGCCGGCGGCGATCAGGCCGATCCCTCCTGCGAGCGCTGTCAGACGGTGGTGCAGCTTTCCGTGGTGCATCTTTGCCTCCGTGGTGCGGAACAGCGACGCCGCACTGGTCGGCGACGTCGCGGACGGGTGGTGCTGATCCGTGCTGATCCGTGCTGCTGCCCCGCGAACCGGGGCGTCCTGCTCCGTACGGGAGCCTCTGTCGGCGGTGAGAGAGCGCTCCCATGCGATGGTAAGGCACCATAGCAAACACCTGGGGGCTCGCGCCTCGGACGCATTACGGGCGTGACGACGGGCGGTGGGAGACTAGGGCCCGTGACCGACACGCCCCTGGATCCCGCACCGGCGCTCTCGCTCGGCGAGGTGGACGCGTTCGACACCGCCGCGCTCGAGCTGCCGGGATGGCGGCACGTCTACTCCGGCAAGGTCCGCGACCTCTACGAGCCCGACCTTCCCGCGGTCGGCGGCGTCCACCCGCTCGGGGACGTCGTGCTCGTCGTCGCGAGCGACCGCGTGAGCGCCTACGACCACGTGCTGTCGCCGGGGATCCCCGACAAGGGCGTCGTCCTCACGCAGCTCAGTCTGTGGTGGTTCGACCAGCTCGCCGACCTGGTGCCGAACCACGTCGTGTCCACCGACGTCTCCGCCGTGCCGGGCGACGGGCTCGTGCCCGACGTCGTCGCCGGGCGCGCGATGATCTGCCGCCGCCTCGAGATGTTCCCCGTCGAGTGCGTCGCGCGGGGTTACCTGACCGGCTCCGGGCTCGTGGAGTACCGCGCCGGGGGCGAGGTGTGCGGGGTGCCGCTGCCCGACGGCCTCGTCGACGGGTCGCGACTGCCCGAGCCGATCTTCACACCCGCCACGAAGGCCGCCGTCGGCGAGCACGACGAGAACGTCTCGTTCGACGTCGTCGCCGCGCAGATCGGACTCGACGACGCCACGCGGCTGCGCGACCTCACGCTCGCGGTCTACGGGCGTGCCGACGAGATCGCGCGCGAGCGCGGCGTGATCCTCGCCGACACGAAGCTGGAGTTCGGCGTCGACCCCACGACGGGTGAGACGGTCCTCGGAGACGAGGTGCTCACGCCCGACTCGTCGCGCTTCTGGCCTGCGGACCAGTGGGAGCCGGGCCGCTCGCAGCCGAGCTTCGACAAGCAGCACGTGCGCGACTGGCTCGCGTCGCCGTCCTCCGGCTGGGACCGCGCATCGGACACCCCGCCGCCCTCGCTGCCTGCCGACGTCGTCGCGCGCACCCGGGCCCGCTACCTCGAGGCCTACGAGCGTCTCACCGGCACGACCCTCGCGTGACCGAACCCGTTCACGCGGTGCGCAGGGCACCCGGCCGGACGTAGACGTGGCCGCTCGGCGCGGTCCAGCGCACGGCGCCGTCGGCGAGCAGCGCCGGCCGCCAGCCGTCGCGACGGCGCACCACACGGTGGTGGCGGCACAGGGCGACGAGGTTGTCGGCCTCCTGCGCCGCCACCCACGCGTCGTCGTCCGCGTCGGGGCGAGGTGCGACCACGTGGTCGAGGTCGCACCGGAACGCCGGCACGCGGCAGCCGGGGAAGGCGCAGGTCTCGTCGCGCGTGAGGACGCGCGCGACGGTCCGGGGCGACGGCCGCGCTCGGGGGCGTTGGGACGTCGGGCCGGCCGTTGTCGTTGCTGCCACGCGAGACCTCCCTGCCTCGGGACCGTGCGGTTCGTGCGAGGGCGGAGAAGGGGCAGGACTCCGCCCTCGCACTGTGCTCGAGCGTGCGTCTCGAACACATGTTCGATCGTAGCGCGACCCTCCGACACGGCGCACGGCTTGCTCCATAGGTCGCACGGCTTGCTCCATAGGTCGTCGGGCGATATATATCGACCATGACTGCCGCTGACGGCTCGCCGCCCTTCCGCATGACCGAGCAGGCGTACCTCGTGCTGCTCGCCCTCACCGGCGAGCCGCGGCACGGGTACGCGGTGATCCAGGCGGTCCGCGAGCTGTCCGACGGCCGCACCCGGCTCGGCGCCGGCACGCTCTACGGCAACCTCGACCGGCTCGTGTCCGCGGGCCTTGTCGAGGCCGCGGGCGAGGAGGTCGTCGACGGAAGGTTGCGCCGCTACTACCGCGCGACCGACGGCGGACGACGAGCAGCCCGCGCCGAGACCTTGCGTCTCGCGGAGCTCGCCGAGCGGGCGAGACGATCGCTCGCGCGCGGCTCCGCACCCGGAGCCGGAGGCGATCTCGCCGGGAGCGGGGCATGACGGCGCAGGACCGGGCCTCGCGCGGCGGCACCAGCCGCTACGAGCGGTCCGCCCGGTTCTGGCTGCGCGCCTACCCGCGCCGGTGGCGAGACCTCCACGGCGAGGAGGCGCTCGCGGTCCTCCTCGACCTCGCGGGGCCCACGGTCCCGCCCGCTCCCGGGTCCGACCACGCACGCTCGCCCCGGTGGGTCGGCGTGCGGGAGGCGGTGGGGCTCGTGCGCGCGGGGTGGGGGCTGCGGTGGCGCGAGCACCCGCCGCTCGGCCGGTGGCTCCTCTACCGCCTGTTCGACGCGCGGTTGCCGGCGACGCACTGGTGGTGGGTCGCCGACGATCTCCACGGAGCGCTCTACCCGTGGCGGTCCAAGCTCTTCAACATCGTGGTCGTGCTCGCGGCCTGGTACGGGGCGCCGCTCGTCGGGTGGGCGCTCCACGGTGAGTGGGACCCGATCTTCCCGCCGTGGGTCGCGCTCGTGATCGTCGGCGTCTTCACCGGCGCCGGCTTCCTCTGGCGGCGACAGTACGTCGAACGCGCGTGGCGCAAGCACGTGCTCGAGGGCAACATCCCTGTCGACCCGCCGCGCGCCGTCGACGCCTGACCCGCTGCTTCGGGACCGGGCTGGGGCGGACCGCCGCTCGACCGCGTGGAGCATTTGCGGACACGGGTCCGGGCGTCACGCGTGCCTGGGTAGAATGGCCGCGGAATCCCGCCGTCGGCTCCCGCTCGTCCGCACCCGGCCGTCCTCGACGCCCGTGACGTGGCCGGGATCCCGGAGCCCCGGCCCTCCCGAACACTCTCGCCAAGGAGCCCCCGTGGGACGCGTCGTCGTCGAGGTCATGCCCAAGCCCGAGATCCTGGACCCGCAGGGCAAGGCTGTCGTCGGGGCGCTGCCGCGCCTCGGTTTCACCCAGTTCACCTCCGTCCGTCAGGGCAAGCGGTTCGAGCTCGAGGTCGACGGCCCGGTGACGCCCGAGATCCTCGCCGCCGCCGAGGAGGCTGCGGTCAAGGTGCTCTCGAACCCGGTGATCGAGGACGTCGTGCGCGTCGCGGACATCGAGACGGACGCGGCCGCCACGATCACCTCGCAGGGCCTCGCCTGATGACCGGGACGGCTCTCGCGACCGCCAAGGTCGGCGTCGTCACGTTCCCCGGCACGCTCGACGACCGTGACGCCGCGCGCGCGGTGCGTCTCGCCGGCGGCGAGGCCGTGTCGCTGTGGCACGCGGACGCTGACCTGCACGGTGTCGACGCGGTCGTCCTGCCGGGCGGCTTCTCCTACGGCGACTACCTGCGCGCCGGTGCGATCAGCCGCTTCGCGCCCGTCATGGACTCGATCGTCGACGCGGCCAACGGCGGCCTGCCCGTCCTCGGCATCTGCAACGGGTTCCAGGTCCTCACCGAGGCCCACCTGCTGCCCGGGTCGATGGTCAAGAACGACCACCTGCACTTCGTCTGCCGCGAGCAGGTGCTCGTCGTGGAGAACGCCGACACCGCCTGGACGCGCGACTACAGCGCCGGTCAACGGATCACGATCCCGCTGAAGAACCAGGACGGCCAGTTCGTCGCCGACGAGCGCACGCTCGACGAGCTCGAGGCCGAGGGCCGCGTCGTCTTCCGCTACGACGGCCACAACCCCAACGGGTCGCGCCGCGGCATCGCGGGCATCAGCAACGCGGCGGGCAACGTCGTCGGTCTCATGCCGCACCCCGAGCACGCGGTGGAGGCGGGCTTCGGCCCGGCGAGCGAGGCCGGCCCGCGCGCCGGTACCGACGGGCTGGGCTTCTTCACGTCGGTGCTGGGCACGCTCGTCAACCCGTGACGGTCCTGCCCGACGCCGTCCGCGCGCCCGGTCTCTCGCGCGTCACGGTCGAGGCGGTCCCCGGGGACGACGCCGACGCCGTTCGCCTGCAGGCGGCGCAGCAGGCCGAGCTCGCCGAGCGCTACGGCGAGCCGGACGCCGGCACGTTCACGCCGGACGCGATCCTCGCGAACCTCGTGGTCCGCGCTGACGGAGAGGCCGTCGCGTGCGTCGCGGTGCGCGACGTCTCGGGCACGCCCGACGGCCGCGGCGGGACGCACCCGCCGGAGACCGGCGAGATCAAGCGCCTCTACGTCGATCCGGCGGCGCGCGGTCGGGGGTTCGCCCGCCTCGTCATGCGCGCCGCCCATGACCATGCCGTCGGCGCCGGTCTCGCGCGTCTCGTCCTCGAGACCGGGACGCTGCAGCCCGAGTCGATCGACCTCTACCTCTCGCTCGGGTACGTTCCGATCGAGTCGTACGGCCACTACGCCGGGCAGGCGCTCTCGCGCTGCTTCGGCCTGGACCTCGGGACGCACGCGGCTCCTCGCGTGACGGGGAGCAAGGCGCAGCCCGTACGGCCTGTCGCCCTCGAGCTGCGCGCCGTCGCGTGGGACGACCCGGACGCGCGGGCGCTGCGTCGCGAGATGCACGAGACCTCGTCCGTGGTGCTCTACCCCGAGCTGTTCGTCGGGCTCGACCCAGCGGGCGGGTACGAGGCCGTGGACGCGCGCCTCGGTGCCGACGTCGTGATGACGCTCGTCGCCGTCCGCGACGGCGAACCCGTCGGGTGCGCGTCGCTCCGGCGCCCGGCACCCGGTGCGCCGCGGGACGCGCTCGAGGTGAAGAAGGTCTTCGTGCGCGAGCAGGCACGGCGCACCGGGACCGCACGCGCCCTCCTGCTGGCGCTCGACGTCGCGGCGCGCGAGCTCGGCGCGCAGACCCTGCTCCTCGAGACCGGCATCCGGCAGCCCGGCGCGATCGCGCTGTACCGGTCGCTCGGCTACCGCGCGGTGCTGACCTTCCCGCCGTACGACGACGGGAACGACGTCGCGCTCTGCTTCGCGAAGAGCCTGCGCTGACGCCGCAGCGACGCCGTGGGGCTGGGCGGCGGTGTCCGTTCTGGATAGAGTGTCCGGCGTGATCCCTCTCGCCTCCGGTGCCTACTCGGTCGGCGCGCTCTTGTCGGAGCTCCTCGCGTGGGTGACGGCCGTCGCGTCGCGCGTCCCCGGCCGCGTCGGGGCCCTTGCAGGCGAGGTGCGCGAGACCGCGTCCGACTGGGGTCTGCCGGTCGCGGAGGTGGCCGACCTGTACGCCGCTCCTGTCCGGCTCGGCCTCGCCGTGGCCGCCGTCGCGCTCCTGAGCGCCGTCGCCGTGCTCGTGCACGCGCTGCGCGAGCGGCGTCGCGCCACGCGCTGAGGTCACCCCGCGGCGACCAGCGGCCGTACCTCGCGCCCGAGGAAGCGGACGAACCCGTCGAGGTCCGGTTCGTCGGCGGTCGGCTGGACCGCGACGGCGGTCGCGCCCGCGGTGACCAGCGCCCGGACCGCGTCGGCGATGGTCGTGGCGTCGCCGGCCGCGCCGATGCCTTGACCGGGCTCCTTGCCCCACAGCGGCACCTCGCGGTCCAGGCGCTCCTGCGCGCCCGGGCCGGTCGCGGCGATGAGCGTGGCGTGCACGTCGTACCCGGTCCGCGCACCGCCGTCGTGCGCGGCCGCGACCGCAGCCCGCACGTCCTCCGGGGTCAGCGCGTTCGCGAGGATCAGCCCGTCGCCCAGCTCGCCCGCCAGGGCGAGCGACCGCGGGCCGACCCCACCCAGCCACAGCGGGACGGGCTCGGTGGGCGGCCAGTCGAGCCGCACGCCGTCGAGCGAGACGTACCGGCCCGACGTCGTGACCTCCTCGCCCGCGAGCAGCCGCCGCAGCGCCGTGGCGTGCTCGCGCAGCAGCGTCAGGGGTGAGTCGACCCGGACCCCGGCCTGACCCATCCAGGCCTGCACGCCGTGCCCGACGCCGGGGACGAAGCGCCCTGGGAACATGCGGGCCAGCGTCGCGACCTCCATCGCGGTGATCGCCGTGCTGCGCAGCGGCGCGGGCATGAGGCCCAGACCCACGCGCAGGCGGTCCGTCCAGGCCAGCGCCGCGGCCGCCGAGGTGAGGCCGCTCTGCTTGAAGCAGTCCTCCCACACCCACAGGTCGTCGAGGCCCGCCTCCTCGGCGGTCACGGCGAGCCGTCGCAGGCTCTCGGGTGCGTGGGTGGGGACGAACGCGATGCCGAGCCGGGTGTCGAGGCGTGGTGTCGTCATGCGTCCAGCGTGCCGTGGGCCACCGACACTCAGCCGTCCTCGGCCAGGAACGCGAGCTGGGCCGCGACGGACTGGCGCGCCGCGCCCCGTATGGACGGGTCCACGTCGGCGTAGACGCGCGCGACGACCTCGTCCGCGGCGTGCCGTGCGTCCGGCGTCAGCCCGAGCGCGGCGAGCGCCGCACGGAGCTGGGCCAGTCGCGCGTTGCGGTGCTCGCGGTACGCGCGCACCCGGGCTGTCAGGTCGTCCACCGCCGGGCCGTGGCCGGGGAGCCCCGTCGTCGGTCCAGCCGTGCGGGTCGCCGTCGCCTCGATCGCGTCGAGGCTCGCGAGATACGCACCGAGCGACCCGTCCGGCGCGGCGATCACCGTCGTCCCGGTCCCGAGGACCGTGTCACCCGTGAGGACCGTGGCGACCGGGCCGTCGTCGGGCAGCACGAGGCATACCGAGTCCGCGGTGTGACCCGGCGTGGCGAGGACGTCGATCCGCAGCCCCGCCGCGCGGATCGTCTCGCCGTCCTGCAGCGGTGCGCCGCCGTGGCAGTGCGCCGGGTCGGCGCCGCGCACGGGGGCTCCGGTGCGCTCGCGCAACCCCAGGGAGCCCGCGGTGTGGTCGGCGTGGCGGTGGGTGACGAGGACGAGCTCGACCGGTCCCGCGGCCGCGAGCGCGTCCAGGTGCGCCGCGTCGTCCGGCCCGGGGTCCACGACGACGCACGCCGCTGAGCCCGGCGCGCGCAGCACGTACGAGCGCGTGCCGTCGAGCGTCATCGGGCCGGGGTTGTCCGCGCGCAGCACGGACGCGAACCGGGTGACGGGTGTCTGCGCGGTCACGTCACACGACCTGGATGGGGCCCGGGTAGCGGCCGAGCACGTCGTCGTGGGTGACGAGGGTGTGCCCCGTCGTCAAGGCCTGGGCGACGAGCAGTCGGTCGAAGGGATCGCCGTGGATAGGGGGGAGTGCTCTCACCGCGGCGGCGGCGATCCCGTCGACGGTCAGCTCGACGAAGCCGATGTCGAGGGCGGCCTTCCGCGCCTCGATCGGGTCCACGGTGAACTCCGGTCTGCCGAGCGAGGTCTTGATGGCGATCTCCCACACGTTTACCGCGCTGAACCAGACGTCGGTCTCGGGGTCGCCGAGCTCGTCGAGGGCTCCGTCGGGCAGGTGTCGAGGCTCGTACAGGGCCCAGAGCAGCAGTTGCGTGTCGAGGAGGATCGTCACTCGGAGCCCTCGAACATCGTGATGATCTCGTCCTGCGCCCAGGTGTCGAAGTCGGGCGGGATCGTCGCGCGGCCGGCGAGGATGCCGAGGCGGCGCCGGGGGCGAGGTCCGGACGTCGCGGACATCAGCCGGGCGACAGGCTTCCCCGCGCGCGCGATGACGATCTCCTCGCCTGCCTCCACCTCCGCCAGCAGGCGCGACAGGTGGGTCTTCGCCTCGTGGACGTTGACGGTCTTCACGGTGTGCCTCCGTGTCGAGCAAGCGGGACCGGGTGGACTAAGCCAGGCTAGTCCATCATCGCTCCGACCGGGAAGCGCCTCGGTGTGGCGACCCTGATCATGAACGGTGCCGCAGGACCGTCGGCCGGCCCTCGTCCTCCCACTGCGCGAAGCGCGCCTCGATGAGCGGGCCGACGAGGTCGTACGTGTCCCACGTGTCCGGGACGCGGTAGACGTCCTCGGGCTCGCCGTCGTCGGGGCTCAGTGCGTCGACGTAGTCCTCGAGGTAGAGGCCGCCGTCGTCCTCGCCGCTCTCGTCGTCGCCGCCCGCGTAGTACGCGGTCGTGAACGCGGTGGCGACGTCGTCGAGATCCTCGTCGACGAGCTTGCCGTCGCACTGCTCGAGGACGAACGCGCCGGGCGTCGTCGCGCGCTCGCGCAGCGCGGCGATCTCGTCCGCGGCGTCGTCGGCGAGCTCCTCGGACGCATGCCCGGCGAGCAGCGCCCACGCGAGGAACATCCCGATGTGCGTCGCACCGGCCTCCGGGCCCGCCTCGGGCGGGTACCCCTCGCCGTCGGAGTGCCAGGACGCGTCGTCGTACTTCGTGGTCATGGCCGCGACGCTACCGCCTCCCGCCGACCACGACGTCGCTCCGCGTCGAGCACGACGTCCGCTGTCGCAAAGACGCTGTTGGCGACAGCAACGTCGTGTTCGACGCGGAGCGACGGTCAGGCGGCCAAGGCGCCCGCGAGGAGCTCGAGCGTGCGCGCGCGGCCCGGCGTCGCGTCGAACGGCTCGTCCTCGCGCGACGCGGCGACGGGGACGATCATCACCTCGTCGACGCCGTGCCGCGCGGCGAGCCGACGGACCTCGGCAGCGGCGGCGTCGGGCGTCCCGACGGCCCAGCGCTGGAGGCTGTCCGCGACCATCTGCTCGGCGAGGCCGTCGAGCGGGGTGGACTGGGCCTCCTCGACCGTCTCGAGAGCCGTGAGCGGCTTGCCCGACCGCAGGCGCGCCATCATGCGCGCCTGCGGCAGCGCCCGGGCGCGCGCCTCCTCGTCCGTCTCCGCGACGACGGCGTTGAGCGTGAGGAACGTGCGCGGCTCGGGGAAGGCCTCGCTGGGGCGGAACCCTTCGCGGTACAGCGCGAGGATCTCGTCGATGCCCTGGCCCGAGAAGTGGTTGGCGAACACGTACGGGAGCCCCAGCTCGGCCGCGAGGCGCGCGGAGTAGTCGCTCGACCCGAGGAGCCACGTCGTCGGTGCGCCGTCCGCCGCGGGGGTCGCGTGCACGTCGTACACCTGACCGCTCGTGAGGCGCAGCGTCGCGCCCTGCGGGCTCATGAGCGCGAGGATGTCGGTGACGTGCTGCGGGAAGCGGTCGACGTCGGCCGTCGGGCCGGTGATGCGCAGGAGCTGCGTGACGACCGGGTCCGAGCCCGGAGCCCGGCCGATGCCGAGGTCGATCCGTCCCGGGGCGATCGCTTCGAGCGCCGCGAACTGCTCCGCGACGACGAGCGGCGCGTGGTTGGGCAGCATGACCCCGCCCGACCCCACGCGGATGCGGTCGGTCACCGACGCCGCGGCGGCGATCATGACGGGCGGCGTCGACGCGGCGACCGCGGGCATGTTGTGGTGCTCGGCGAACCAGTAGCGCTCGAAACCGAGCCGGTCCGCGAGGCGGACCAGGTCGAGCGAGGCCCGCACGGCCTGGGTGCTGGACTGGCCCGACCGCACGGGTACGAGGTCGAGGACGGACAGGCGAGGGGACGCCGCGGCGCCGGGCAGGGTGCTCATCACAGGGGACAACCCCGCGCTCCGGCCCGACTATTCCGGCACCGGCGCGTCTCGGATGGCGCTCAGCGGGTCCGTCGTGCATCGTCACGGGAAGAGGCCGGTGCGGAGCGGCGACGTGACGCACCGGTGGACCCTGGGGCGAGGGGAGCCGGGTGTGGACGAGGAGATCAACTTCCACGCCGACGTGGCGCTGTACTACGACTTCGACGGCGTGCCGATCGACGAGCGCACGTGGCACGAGCTGCACGCCGATGACCGGTCCGTCGTCGGGCTCGACGTGGTCGGCGGATGGTCGGTCTACACGCGGTGGGTGGGGTACGACCGCTCCGAGGGCCGCATCCCGCTCATGTACTCGACGCGCGTGGAGCCGGGCGGGCTGTTCAGCTCGGCGTTCACGCGCGACGGCGCGGAGGTGCTGCACCGCCACGTCGTGGGCGAGCTGTTCCGGGGCGAGCCCGCGACGCGAGCGCTGTTCGACGTCACGCCGTGGGAGTACCCGGGCTTCGAGTGAGACGACCGGGGCTCGGCCGGCGGCTCGTTCGGAACGGAGGTCGGCTCACGGCCTCGCACCCGGCCCGCCGGGCAGCGGCTCGCGCAGGCCGCTCGCGCGCGCCACCGGGTTCCCGACGGCGGTCCGCACCGCCTCCTCGCTGCCCACCACGCGCACCGTGGCCTGTGCGCGCGTCACGGCGGTGTACAGCAGCTCACGCGTGAGCAGCGGTGACGTCGCGGGAGGCAGGACGAGCGTGACCCGGCCGAACTGGCTGCCCTGCGCGCGGTGCACGGTCATCGCGTGCACCGTCTCCACGGGAGGGAGCCGGTGCGTCCGGACCCGGAGCGGGGCCCGCGGGTCGCCGAACACCGCGACCACGCCCGTGCCGCCGTCGTCCGCGACGAGCACGCCCGTGTCGCCGTTGTAGAGGCCCACCTCGGCGTCGTTCGTCGTGACGAGCAGGGGGCGGCCCGCCACCCACGGCGAGTCCGTCGCGTGGTGCCCGGTGGCCTCCTCGACCCACGCCTCGACCTGCGCCGCCCAGCGGCCGCGGCCCGACGGTCCACGCCGGTGCGCGACCATGACGCGGTGCTGCGCCAGCGCGGCGAGGGCGCCCGCGGCGTCGCCGTCGCGGGCGGCCGCGACGAGCCGGCCGCCCGCCTCGACGGCGTCGCGGCGGACGGCGTCCATCGCCGCCTGGTCCGGCTCGTCGTCGGGACACTCGAAGAACTCCACCGACGCGTGACCGGCGTGCAGCACCTCCAGCACGCGTGCGGCGTCGCCCCGCCGGATCGCCGCGGCGAGCGGCAGGATCTCGGAGTCGCCGGACTGACGGTGGACCTCGCGCAGGCGGACGACCCCGTTGCCGAGCGCGGACCGGTCGTCGAGCTCGCCCGCGCCCGGCGCGTCGGCGCCGGCCGTGCCACTTGTCGGGGTCTCGTCCCCGGGGCGGTCGGCGAGCACCGCGTCGGCCGCAGCCCGGACGGCCGCGGTCCCCTCGGTGACCGGCGCACGGTGCACGAGGTCCCCGAGCACCGCGCCGGCCTCGACGGACGCGAGCTGGTCCGGGTCGCCGACGAGCACGAGCCGGGCGTCGGGGCGCAGCGCCTCCAGCAACCGGGCCATGAGCGGCAGGGCGACCATCGACGTCTCGTCCACCACCACGACGTCGTGCGGCAGGTGGTGGTGCGCGTCGTGCCGGAACCGGGTGCTGCTCCCGGGCTTGTAGCCGAGCAGCCGGTGGAGCGTGGTCGCGACGGGCGTCCCGACGCGCTCGCGGTCCGCCGGGTCGTCGAAGCCGGCGACGACGTCGCGCACGGCCTCCTGCAGGCGCGCGGCGGCCTTGCCCGTCGGTGCGGCGAGCGCGACGCGCAGGCCGGCCGCGCCCGTGCCCGGCCCGACGGCGTCGTGCAGGACGGCCAGCAGGCGCGCGACCGTGGTCGTCTTGCCCGTGCCCGGCCCGCCGGTGAGGACGGTGAACGGGCGGTGCACCGCGTGCGCGGCGGCGAGGCGCTGACGCGCGTCGCGCTCGGAGGGGAAGAGGCGTGAGAGCGCGGTGTCGAGGCGCGCGGCGTCCACGGGCAGGTCAGGGGCCGCGAGCCGGCCGTCGACGTCGTGGCGCACCGCGAGCTCGTCGCGCCAGTACCGGTCGAGGTAGAGCATCCCGCCCACCCAGCGGGCGGGGCGGTCGCCGGGACCGTCGACCCCGCTCGCGACGAGCGGGCTCGCCGCGACGGCGCGCGCCCACTCGTCGGCGGCGGGCCACGGCAGGCCCTCGGCGTCCGCGCGTGCGGCCTCCTCGTCCTCGGGCAGGCGCAGCACGCCGAGGTCGTCGAGGACGACGCACACGGACCCGCTGCGCACCGCGCGCACCGCGAGGGCGACGGCGAGCAGGACGCGCTCGTCGTGCTCCCCGGTGAGACGGCCGAGGCGCAGGGCGACCCGCAGGTCGGTCGCGGACACGACGCGCGCGGCGTTGAAGGCGGCGAGCCACGCCGGGACGCCGACGGCGAGCCGGGGGTCACCCTCGTCCGGGGGCGTGGGGGCTGCACTGGCCGCGGAGGCAGCGGTGGTGGTCACGGGCGGCCTCCGTCGAGCAGGGCGGACAGGGCGACGACGAGCCCCGGCGGAGGCGACCAGGCGACGACGCCGTACGGGGCGCCGTCGGGCCCGACGGGCGTCTCCGGCCCGGCCATGCCGCGCACGAACAGGTACGCGCCACCCGCGAGGTCGCGGTCGGGGTCGTAGCCGGGCACGCGCCAGCGCAGGTACCGGTGCAGCGCGACGAGGTACAGCACGAGCTGCAGGGGGTAGTGCGACGCGAGCATCGCGTCGCGGGTCGCCTCGGGGTGGTAGTCCCCGACGGCCAGCGGCAGGCCGGGCGGGCCGACCCGGTTCGTCTTGTAGTCGACGACCAGGTACCGCCTCGGGCCCGCGGGGTCGTCGCCCGGGACCCGCAGCACGGCGTCGATCGAGCCGGTGAGGTAGCCGCGCAGCGGCACCCCGCCGGTCATCGAGCCCGAAGTCCGCCCGGACTCCGACTCCGACTCGTCGGCGAGCGCGGCGAGCAGGTCGGGGTAGCGCACGAAGGCGTCGTCGGCGGGCAGGTGGGCGCGCAGGACGTCCGCGAGGTCGCGCAGCGTCGACGGACGGACGTCCGCGGTCTCGTCGCCGCCCGCCAGCGGCAGCTCGAACTCGAGCTCGGGCAGCCGGTCGCGCGGGTGGACGTCGGCGAGCGCGAGCCCGCCGGCGATCGGCCCGAGCGGGGTGCGCAGGGACAGGCCCAGCGCCGTGGCGAGCGCGACGGGCTCCACGCCGGGCACGCGCACCGTCGCGGCCTGGGCGCAGCGCGCGCGCACCTCCGCGTCGAGGTCGTCGGCGGCCGTGTCGACGTACTCGAGGATCTCGTGCACGAGGGTGCCGAACGCCGTGCCGCCCGGTTGCCCCTCGTACGGGGAGGGCACGTCGGCGCCAGGCCGTGCGGCCGGCGTCGTGGCCGCCCCGGAGATGGCCTCCGCGGTGCCGGTCTCCTCGGTCCCGGTCGTCTCCTCCGGCTCGTCCTGGATCCCCGGGTCCTCGGGCTCGCTCTCGACCCCGCCGACGGGCGCGTGGTGCGCGGCCGCGGTGAGCGCGGAGTACGACGCACGGCGCCACTCGCGGTCCGGCAGGTGCGCGGAGGCCGCGACCACGAGGTCGGTCGTGGCCCGTGCGCCGGGCGTCCAGCGCTCGCCCTTCGGCCGGGCGTCGACCTGCTCGACGACGACGGTCCCGCCGGAGCGTGCAGCGACGGCCTCGAACGCGGACCGGACGGCGTCGTCGCGCATCGCGTCGGGTCGGGCGTGGCGCCCGGGCTCACCACCGAGCAAGCGGTCGGCGAGCAGCAGCCGGGTCAGAGGCCCGGAACCGGTGCTGCGCTTGGTCGGGGTCCAGTGCACGACCACCTGGTGGCGCGCTCGCGTCAGCGCGACGTAGAGGAGCCGCAGGTCCTCGCCGAGCTCTTCGTCGCGCGAGCGCGCCCGGGCGTCCACGAACCCGGGCGACCCGACGCCGCCCAGGTGCAGCACGCGCCGGCCGTGGTCGTCGTGGAACGCGAAGAGCTCCTGGTCGTCCGGCTCGAACCGCTCCCAGCCGAACGGCACGTACACGACGCCGAACTCCAGACCCTTGGCCCCGTGGACCGTGACGACCTGCACCGCGGCGGCGTCCGTCTCCAGGCGCCGGGTCCGCTCGTCGGTGAACACGCTGCCCACCTCGGCGATGCGCGCGCGCAGCCAGGCCGTGAGCGCCGCCGTGCCAAGGCCCTCGGTCGCCGCCGCCTCGTGCAGCGCCTGCGTGACGTGGCGAAGGTCCGTCAGGTAGCGGTCGCCGTCGGTGCGGGCCATGATGCGGGCCGTCGACCCGCGCCGGGCGGCGACCTCCGCGACCGCCGCCACGCCGCGGTCCGCGAGCAGCCGCGCCCACGCGCGGACCGTGTCGCCCAGCTCGTCGTGGTCGGCGTCGTCGGCCGTCGCGAGGCGCTGCGCGTCCCAGCCGACGAACGGTGTGAGCGCGAGCGCAGTCGCGCGGCGGTGCAGGCCCGGCTGCTCCAGCGCGGCGAGGAGCGTGAGCCAGTCCTGCGCGGCCGCCGAGCCGAAAACGCTCGACGGACCCGACACGACCGCCGGGACCCCGAGCGCGACGAGCGCGGACCGGACCGCCTCCGCCTGCGCGTTGGTGCGGGTGAGCACGGCGACGTCGCGCGGCTCGAGCCCGCGCCAGCGTTCCTGTCCGTCCACGTCCTCACGAACGCGGTCCCCGCCGGCCGCGGTCCCCAGCCGGCCCGCGACGTCGGCGGCGACGTCCTTCGCGAGCAGCGCCCGCGCGTCGGGCGCCGAGGGTGCCGACGAGCCGCCGAGCCGGTACGCGCGCCGCGTGACCTGGCGAAGCCGGACCGGGGCGCCGCCCGCGAGGCGCGCCTCGGGGTTCGCCGCGTCCACCGGGCGCACGACGATGCGAGGGTCGCCGAGCGCCGTCTCACCCAGGAGTGCGTGCAGCCCGGCGAGTAGCGGGGCGTCGCTGCGCCAGCTCGTGCTCAGGGTCGCGGTGTCCTCGGAGTCCTCCACGGCTCGCAGGTACGTCACGACGTCCGCGCCGCGGAACGCGTAGATCGCCTGCTTCGGGTCGCCGATGAGCACCAGGGTGCGGTGACCGTGGAACGCCGTGCGCAGGATCTCCCACTGCTCGGGGTCGGTGTCCTGGAACTCGTCGACCATGACGACCCGGAAGCGCGACCGCACCCGCTGCGCCGCCGTCTCACCGTGCTCCGGGTCGGTGAGTGCCCGGCGCAGCAGCACGAGCAGGTCGTCGTAGTCGAGCAGGTGCATCGCGCGCTTGCGTGCCTCCACCTCGCGGCGTGCCGCCACCGCGACCTCGTAGCGCAACGCGGCCACGGAACCCTCGGCGGCGTCGGACGGCGCGACGACCGCGCCGTGGTCGCTCACCGCGGCGCGCGCGACGTCGCGTACATCCCTCGGGGAGAGGCCCGGCTCGGACTGGTCGGCGAACAGCCGGACGTACAGGTCGTCGGTGACCTCCTCGACGAGGTCCGCGACGTCGGGCAGGAAGCTGGTCGCGAGGTCGACGTCGGCGGCCGTGCCGAGCGCCGTGAGCATCTGCTGGCAGAAGCCGTGCGTCGTCGTGATGGTGGCGGCGTCGAGCTGGGACAGCGCGACCCGCAGCCGTTCCCGTCGGAGGTCGAGCTCGTCGTCGTCCACCGCCGCGAGGAACGCGACGAGGGGGTCGGGGTCGTTCGCCGGAGCGGGTCCGCGCAGCGCGTGCTCGGCCGTGACGAGCCGGTCGCGGACCCTGTCGCGCAGCTCGGACGTCGCGGCCCGGCCGAACGTGACGAGCATGATCTCCGGGAGCGCGGCGACCCCTTCGGCGACGTATCGCGTCGTGAGCGTCGCGATGGTGTGCGTCTTGCCCGTCCCCGCGCTCGCCTCGAGCACGACCGTCCCCGTCGGCAGGTCGCCGAACGGGTCGAACCGCCGCGGTGCCGCCTTCTCGCCCGGGGCACGACCGCCAGGGGTCGCCGCGCCGGGCGTCGTCGACGGCACGGCTCCCGCCGGGTGCGCGGACGTCGGGCCGCTCATCGGGCACCTCGCAGCTCGTTCTCCAGCAGGGGCTCCCACACGCGGCGCGCGAGCGCACCGAGCCGGGTCGGGTCGTCGGGGAACCGCTCGAGGTCGGCCGTCGTGGCGAGGCCCGCGAGGTCGGGCAGCGCAGGGTCGCGGCCCCAGGCGAGGACGACGTACGGGTCCTTGCGCTCGAAGCCCTTGTTCCACGCCCACCCGGCGCGCATCAGGGCGTCGCGCGCGTCGGTGGTGCGGCGCTCCTCGGCGTAGCGCAGGGAGACCTCGGGGAACAGGGGGAGGGGCGCGCGGGCTGCCTCGTCGCGCAGCGCGACGAGGTCCGCCAGGATCGTCCGGGCCGCCTCGGGCGACGGCGGCGTGAGCGTCGACCACGCGACGCCAGGACCGCGGGGCGAGCGTCCGACGGCGACGGCGTCCCACGGCCGGTCCGGGTCACCCACCGTGAGCGCGAGGGCCTGCACCCAGGCGCGCAGCCGGTGCTTGGGCCCGAGCCGCGAGTACTCCGTGCGCACGACGCGTGCACCGTGCACGCCCGGCACGGTCCCGACGACCGTGCGGCCGTCCGGCAGCGCGGCCCGGACGTCCACCGTCTCGGCGGAGCTCAGCACGTCGGGGCTCACGGGGCGTCCGGCGGCCGTGTCGGCCTCGCGCGCGGCCTCGACGGAGACGACGCGCAGCGGCCCGACCGACCGGATCACCTCCTGCAGCGCGGAGCGGCCGAGCTCGCGCGGCGGGACCTGGCCGCGCCGCCACTCGGCCTGCATCGCGCGGCCCGGGTCGACGCCGGCCAGCGCGGCGCGCAGCACCCGGTCGCCGACGCCCCAGCCGGCGAGGCCGGTGAGCGCGAGCGGGAGGCGGTCTTCCACGTCCTCCTCGTCCAGGACGAGGCCGACGTCGAGCGTGTGCTGCGCGAACCAGCGCGGCGCGTTCTCCAGCAGGCGGACGAGGTCGTCGAGCTCGACGTCGCGGCCGTCCTCGACGCCCGGCGCGGTCGCCGTACTGAGCGGAGTGGCGACGAGCGCGCCGACGGCGTGGGGCTCCCCGCGCGCGGCCCGCGCCCCGGAGAACGCGGCGCCGTCGTGGCTGAACGCGCCCGGGACGCCGAGGGCTCCCGGTGCGAAGTTGCGCTCGTCCACCGTCTGCAGGGGGTGGCGCACGACGACGTGCTCGCGCACGGGCCGCCCGTCCGCCGTCGTCGCCGCGCGGTCGAGCGCGTCGAGCAGCTCGGCGACCGGCACCGCCGGGGGCCGCGGGGCACCGGTCCGCTCGTCGGCGCCCGTGTGCACGACGACGAGGTGGTCGCCGGCCGCGGCGACGGCGTCGAGGAAGATCTGCCGGTCCTCGCTGCGGGCGTCGCGCTCGCCGATCTCCGGATGACGCGCGAGCAGGTCGTCGCCCGCGGGTGCTGCCGTCCGGGGGAACACGCCGTCGTCCAGGCCGAGGAGGCACACCACCCGGTGCGGGACCGAGCGCATGGGCTCGAGCGAGCACACCGTGAGCGCGCCCGTGCGGAAGCCGGCGCGCGTCGGGCGGCCGGCGAGCCGGTCGTCGAGCAGCGCCCGCACGTCCGCGAGCCGCAGCGCGACCCCGCCGTGGGCCGACCCAGCAGCGCGCACGTCCCCCAGGACGCGCCGCGCAGAGCCGATCTGCCACGCCTCCGTGGGCGGCGCCTCGGCGAGCAGGGTGAGCGCACGGTCGAGCGTGTCGAGCCAGTGCGCGAGCGGATGCGTACCGTCGAGCGCGCGCAGCACGTCCGTGAGCCGGGCGACGAGCTCCGCGAGCCGTCCCGCGAGGTCCACGTCCGTCGAGCCGACGTCGTCCAGCGGCAGCGCCGGCCCGACGAACCGCGCGTCCTCGTCCGCCATCGCCGCCCCGAGGAGGATGCGGTCGAGCGCGGCGTCCCACGTGCCCTGGCGCACGTGCGGGTCGATGCCGAACCGGGCGCGCCGCCCGCCGTCCTCGCCCCAGTGCACGCCCGCCTCGACCGCCCACTGCCGCAGGCGGTCGACGTCGTCGTCCGAGAACCGGAACAGCCGGCGCACCGGGGCGCTCGCGGCGAGGTCGAGCACCTCGGACGCGGTGACGCGACCGTCCGCGAGGCGCAGCAGCGTCGCGAGCAGGGCGAGGACGGGGTTTGTCGAGCCCGCCCCGCGGTCGGCCAGGCTCACGCGCAGCCGCTGCCCGGGATGTGCGTCGTCGCCGAGCTCGGGGACCGCGCCGAACGTCGCGGTGACGAGCGGGGCGAACGTCTCCACGTCCGGGCACAGCACGATGACGTCGCGGGCCTCGAGCGTCGGGTCCGCGGAGAACAGCCCGACGAGCGTCTCCCGCAGCACCTCGACCTGCCGCGCCCGGCCGTGGCACGCGAGCACCTGCACGGAGCGGTCGGCGGGGTCCAGCTCGTGGACGCGGCCGTGCGCGCCGTCGGGGGAGTCGGCGCGCAGCGCGGTCTGCAGGGCTCCGAGCAGCGTCGGCGGCGGCGCCGGGGCGTCGTGGTGGACCACCTCGGACCCCACGAGGCGTAGCTGCAGCTCCACCGAGTCGCGCGCCGTGGACGCGAGGAACGGGTGGCGCGCGAACGTGGGCAGGTCGGTGCGCCGGAGGCCGTCCACGCCCTTGGTGAGGTGACCGCGCGCGGAGGCGCCGCCGTCGTACTCCGCGACCTTGTCCCACAGCGCCGGCGACGGGTGCACGAGCCACAGGTGGACGTCGCGGTGCTCGGCGAGCGCGCGCAGGACGCGCAGCTCGTCCTCCGGGAGCCGCGTCGGGCCGAACACGGACAGCCGCGGCGGGAGGTCCACGACCGCCGGGTCAGCGTGCAGGGCTGCCACGGCCTCGTCGACCCGTCGTGCCGGATCGGTCCCGGGAACTGTCTCGACCAGCCGCCGCCACAGCTCCGGCTGCCACGCGAGGTCGTCGGGCGTCGTGCCGAGCGTGATTCCCCCAGGCTCGGTGGACGAGGCGGACCACGCGAGCACGACCTCGGGGCGCTGCCGGGCGTAGTCGACGAGCAGGTCCGCGAGACGACGCGCGAGCGTCAGCCGGCGTCCCCGGCGCACCTCGTCGCCGGGGTCACCGACGTAGCGCGCGAGCGGTGCGGCCCACGGCTCGCCCAGGTGGGCGTCGAGCACCTCCAGCACGGACCAGGCGAGGCGCTCGGGCCGCCACGGGTCGTCGTCGGGGTCGACGCCCGTGAGGTCCGCGACGACGCGCTCCACGAGGCGGCGCGGCCCGCGGAAGTCGACGTTCGCGCAGATCCCCGACATGGCGCCCTCGGCACCCAGGTGGTGCGACAGCCGCTGGGCGAGCCACCGCTCCACGCCGCGGGTCGGGACGGCGACGACGTCGGGCGTGAACGGGTCCTCCGGCGCGTCCGCGAGCACGGCGGCGAGCGGTGCGACGAGCGCCTCCGCGCGCTCGGACCGGTGCACGTGCAGCAACGAGGACCCCCATCGACCAGGAACGAGCGCCGACCGGTCGGCCGTGCGCTACGAGGAGGCTACGAGGTGCGTCCGACACGAGCGAACCGTCGTCCACAGCCAGGTCCCGGCGACTACCGTGGCCGGATGGTCGAGGCTCTGCGTGCCCTCAGTCCCGCGGAGCGAGCGGTGCTCGAGCGCTTGTGCGCCGGTGGGTGGGACGGCGCCGCCACGGCACGGGCGCAGGCGGGCGTCGTACGGGGGCCGCTCGCACGCAGGCGACGACCTCTGCTTCGCGCTGCACGTGCCCGACGGCGTCGCGCCCCCCGCGCGCGGCGGCGGTCCGGTCGCGACGCTGTCGGTCGTCGAGGGTGAGGACATGACAGGGATCGCCGGGCTCTGGGTGGAGGACGGACGCCTGCACGCCGTGGAGGTGTCGTGGTGGGTCGACCCCGAGCCGCGGAGCTTGCCGACGTCGGACCAGCTCCGAGAGGACGCGACGTGGCAGTGAGGGCACCAGCCGGTGCCTGGTACACGGTGGTAGACGGCGCGAGCACGGAGACGGTCAGCGCGCTGTGCCGGGGTGCGCTGCTGGTCTTGCGGGACCGGATCACGACACTGCAGATCGACGTGTACTCGGACGAGCCGTGGCCGCCGGACGTGATGGACGCGGTGGAGCGTCTGGACGAGATCCGGTACGCCCAGCAGGGACACCGCGCCCGGCGACGCGGGCGGGAGCCGGGCATCTCGGTCGTGCTCGACCCGCGCGACGACCACCACCTCGGGCTGGCTCTCGCCGTCGCCCCGTTCACGATCTGCGGCACCGGTTACGACGGCTGGCGGATGCTCTGGGACGTCAACGACACGGGAACGTCCCTCCTCTTCTCCTTGCTTCCCGCCGAGCTGGACGCCGTCCGTTCGTACGTGGACGAGCACGGCGGGCGGTCCGAGGACCTCGTCCCGTGGACGACGTCGCGAGGAGAGCGGGCACGCCGGGGAGTCGCGTGGTGGCGCGCTCGTCGCCCGTCAGCCGGCTGAGGCGACGAACACCCACTCGCGACCGGGGCGGTCGGGCGCGTCGCGCACGTCGTCGACCTCGAACCCGCACGCCGCGAGCGTCGCCTCGACCTCGTCGCGCTCGCGGAAGCGCAGCGTGGAGTCGGAGTGCAGCACCGTGCCGTCGGGCAGGACCGTCGTGTCGTGGAAGGAGACGTACGGGAGCGACACGTCGGTGACGTCGGTCCAGGACTCGACCGGACCGACGCCGGGCACGTCCACCCGCACGAAGGTCGCGTCGCGCCCCCAGCCCTCCCAGGCCCGACGCGCGGGCACACGCGTCTCGAACACCAGCCGCCCGCCGGGGACGAGCGCCGCGTGCACGCCGCGCAGGGTCGCGGTCCACGCCTCGTCGGCGAGGAAGACCTGCGCGACGTTCGCCGTCATCGTCGCGAGGTCGACCTGGAGCGGCGGCAACGTGGTCGCGTCGCCGTGCACCCAGCGCACGCGGTCCGCGCCGGGTTTGGTGCGTGCGACGTCGAGCGACGCGCCGGCCGGGTCGACGCCGACCACGTCGATCCCGCGCAGCGAGAGTAGGCACGCGAACGTCCCGGTGCCGCACCCGACGTCGAGCACGCGCCGCGCGCCGAGCTCGTCGACGATCGCGGCGTACACGTCGAGGTCGCTGCGGTCCTGGTCGAGCGGGTCGTAGAGAGCGGCGAGGCGGGGGTCGTCGAAGATCGCGTCGGGCACCTGCCGACCGTAGGCAGGGCGTGCCCGAGGTTCCATATCATTCCCGGAACGCTCGACGGGAGGTGTCCGTCAGCCAGCGCCCGGTTGCCACGGCTGCCAGCGGCCGTCGGGGAGCGTGGCGAGTCGGCGTCGTGCCGCGTGCCCGACGCCGCGCGGCAGCCGGGTGCGTCCCTCGCCCGCCGAGTACCCGCCGTCGGGCCGGTCGAGCCGGTGGGTGACCCAGGACTCGCGCGGGTCGGGCAGTGCCCGGCGCACGGACTCGGAGAGCTGCCCCGCAGCGACGCCGAGGACGAGGTCCTCGAGCCGCTCGGCCGCGCCTGCCGCGGTGTCGTCGCACGCGTCGCACCCGCACGACGGGAACGTGTCCTCGTGCAGCACCCCGGCGCGCACCACGACGCTCGGGTAGCCGGTGACGAGGAACGTCAGCGGCGCGGCGCCGTCGGACACCGGCGTGAGCCGGACCGCGCGCACGGAGTCCGCAACGACCTGGCGGAACCCCGCGAGCGCGGCGTGCGCGGGCTCGGCAGGCGAGTGCGACGAGAGGTCGACACCCCGCAGGTCGACGTCCTCGATGGCGACGGCGTACGTCGTCGCGAGGTGCCGGACGAGCGCGTCCGCGACGTCGACGAGCGGCGCGAACCGCTCGGGGTGGGAGTCGACGGAGTACGTGTCCTCGGGCGGCCCGTCGAGGTGCGCCCAGCGCTCGCCGTACTCGAACGGCGTCCCGGCGTCGTCGTGGAAGACCTGACGCGGGATCGGCGGGCGAGCGTAGGCGGTCACGGCGTCAGGCTAGGCGGGTCCACCACTGTCGAGCATGTGCTTTCGGCGGGAACCGGGTCAGGCGTTCAGGGCCTGCTCGACGTCCTCGATCAGGTCGAGCGGGTCCTCGAGGCCCACCGACAGGCGCACGGTCGTCTCCGCGATCCCGACGGCGGCCCGACCCTCCGGCCCGAGCTTGCGGTGCGTCGTCGTCGCGGGGTGGGTGACCATGGACTTCGCGTCGCCGAGGTTGTTGGAGATGTCGACGACCTGCAGCGCGTCGAGGAACGTGAAGGCGCGCTTCTTCGCCGTCTCGGCGTCGGTGCCCTCCGGCACGGCGAGGTCGAACGTCACCACCGTCCCGCCGCCGGTCTGCTGCGACATCGCGAGCTCGCGCTGCGGGTGCGACGCGAGGAACGGGTAGCGCACCCGCCCGACGCCGGGCAGCTGCTCCAGCGCCTCCGCCACGCGCTCTGCGTTCGCGTTCTGCGCCGCGACGCGCACGGGCAGCGTCTCCAGGCCCTTGATCAGCACCCACGCGTTGAACGCCGAGAGCGTCGGGCCCGTGTTGCGGATGAAGGTCTGCACCGGACCCCCGATGTACTCCTCGGTGCCCAGGATCGCCCCGCCGAGCACGCGGCCCTGGCCGTCGATGTGCTTGGTCGCCGAGTACACGACGACGTCCGCGCCGAGCTCGAGCGGCTTCTGCAGCAGCGGGGTCGCGAACACGTTGTCCAGCACGACCACCGCGCCGGCGGCGTGGGCCAGCTCGCTCACGCGTCGCGCGTCGACGATGTCCTGCATGGGGTTGGACGGTGTCTCGAAGAACACGACGTCCGCCGGCGTCGACAGCGCCTCCTCCCACTGCGAGAGCACGTGCCCGTCGACGTAGTCCGTCCGCACGCCCCACTTGGCGAAGATCTCGTCGAAGATGACGACGCTCGACCCGAACAGCGCTCGGGCCGCGACGATCCGCGAGCCCGACTGCACCAGCGCCGCCAGCGAGGTGAACACCGCCGACATGCCCGACGCCGTCGCGTAGCACGCCTCCGCTCCCTCGATCAGGCGCAGGCGCTCCTCGAACGCGTGGACGGTCGGGTTGCCGTAGCGCGAGTACACGAACCGGTCGAGCTCGCCCTTGAACGCGGCCTCCGCGTCCGACGCCCGGTCGTACGTGTAGCCCTGCGTGAGGAACAGCGCCTCGGACGTCTCCTGGAACTCCGTGCGGTGGTGCCCGCCGCGCACCGCGAGCGTCGCAGCGCGCGCGCTCGCCGGCAACGGCTTGCGCCCGGAGCCCCCGGGTACGCCCTGCCCGACGCCGGTCCCCGCGCTCATCGTGCGCCCTCGCCGTCCGCGGCGGCGGGCCCGGAAGCGGCGGGCGGGTACGTCGTCGTCGGCAGGCCGCGGACCTTCCAGCCCTCGACGTCCCGCAGGCCGGAGAAGCCCTGGGCCCCCTCGAAGCCCTCGAGCACGTTGTACGACGGGCCCAGCCCGGCGGCCGTGGCCGCGCGCGCCGCGCCGATCGAGCGCTGGCCCGAGCGGCACAGGAACACGACCGGGCGCTCGTCGCCCGGCTGCAGGCCCGCCTCGACGAGGCGGTCGAGGAACCGCGGGTTGGGTCCGGCAGGCGTGACCCACTCGTCGAACACGACGTCGCGGTCCAGCGCCGCGGCGTCGGGCACGCCGATGGTGCGCCACTCGCCCTCGGTGCGGACGTCGACGAGGACCGCACGCTCGTCGGCGACGAGCAGGTCCCACGCCTCCTGCGGGGTGATGTCGCCGGCGTACCCGGCGGCGGGTCGGGCGTCGGGCAGTGCCGAGACACGTGCCGACGTGGGCTGGGACTGGTCGCTCATGCGTCCTCCTCCATCGATCGTGGCAGTAGCACCCTCGCCCGGCCGTCTCGCGACGGACCGGGGGGTTGCTGCGGCGTCGACGTGCCACGTCACTCGGCCGCTCCGGATGGTTGCTCGGGATGTTACGCCACGCGTCCGGCGCGCGGAACGGGTGTCTCGGGGAGCGTCGCGCCGGGCTGGGCGACGGCGGCCCGGCCGCGCTAGCGTGGCCGCGCAGCCGAGCGGGGGTCCCGGCAGGCAGGGGGAGGGGATGCGTGTCGGACGACGCCGCGCGGTGGGCGCGTTCGTGGTCGGCGGCGTGGTCGTGGCAGGCGTCGTCCTGCTCTGGACGGCTCCCGACGGCGAGGAACCGCCGCAGACCGTGGTCGAGGTGCACGTCGTCGGTGACGACGCCACGCGGGAGCCAGGGGAGCGGCCGTCGGTCGCCGTCGTGCCGCCCGACGGCGCCGTGATGCGGCCCGACGGCGAGCTGGTCGTCCCGCTCTCACCAGGCGACCCCGCGGCCGGTGAGCTGCACACGGGCGAGCCGGTCGAGCTGTCAGAGCTCACCGTCGGCGGGTACGAGGGCTGGTGGAGCGGCGACGGGAACGGCGAGGCGTGCGACGCCTACGCCGACGCGCACCCCGCCGTCGTCCTCGTGAGCACGCGGACGGGTGCCGTCATCGAGGCGCACACGGACGGCGCGCGCCTCCAGCACCCGCCGCAGACCCCACCGGGGGACCCCGCTGCGTGGCCCGCGAACTCCGTCGTCGTCCTGGAGGCCGGGACGGGCGAGGTGCTCGAGTCGTTCGAGGTCGACGAGAGCGGCTGGCCCACGGGCCCGCCGCCCGTGCGCTGCGTCCCGCCATCCGAGACGCCCTGACCACCGGTTGACACGCCCCGTGCCGCGCGCACATCCTGGGACACAGGTCATGAGTGCCAGCGTGAAACCCCGGTTTGCTGGCCGGCAACCCTCCTCTCGCGGCGGGGTGCCCCGGGTGACGACCAGGCCGCACGCCGACCGGCGCGTGGCAAGCGCGGGGAGCACCCTCCCCGGACTGCCCTCGGAGGACCGTGCCATGACTGCTCTCGCCGACGTCTCGTGTCCGACGGCCGCCCCGTCGGACGCCCCTGACCTCGCGGCGCTCGCCGACGCGCCCGCCCTGCTGCCCGTGGTCGGGGCGGACACGCTCGTCCCGCTCGTCGACGGCCGCAGCGTTCCGTACGCGAACCTCGACGTCGCGGCGTCGGCCCCCGCGCTGCGCTCCGTCGCCGACCGGGTCACCGAGGTCCTGCCGCTCTACGCGAGCGTGCACCGCGGCGCGGGCTACCTGTCGCAGGTCTCGACCGCGCTCTACGAGGCGTCGCGTCGCACGATCGGCGCGTTCGTCGGCGCTCGCGAGGGCGACGTCACGGTCGTCACGCGCAACACGACCGACTCGCTCAACCTGCTCGCGGGCTGCGTCCCGGCGAACGCGGACGGGACGCCCGGTCGCGTCCTGGTCCTCGACGTCGAGCACCACGCGAACCTCCTGCCGTGGCAGCGCACGGGCGGCGCGACGGTCCTCGCGGGCGGCGCGTCCGTCGCGGAGACGCTCTCGGGCCTGCGCGCCGAGCTCGCGCGCTTCCCGTACGCCCTGGTCGCGGTGACCGGCGCGTCGAACGTCACGGGCGAGTCGCTGCCCGTCGCGGAGGTCGTGCGGGCCGCGCACGACACCGGCGCGCGTGTCGTGCTCGACGGCGCCCAGCTCGTCCCGCACCGCGGGTTCTCGCTCGCGGGCTCGGGCGTCGACTACGTCGCCTTCTCCGGCCACAAGACCTACGCGCCGTTCGGGTCGGGGGCGCTCGTGGGCCGTCGGGACTGGCTCGACGCGGGCACGCCCTACCTCGCCGGCGGCGGCGCGGTGCGCCAGGTCGGCCTCACCGAGACGGTGTGGCAGACGGCGCCCGCGCGCCACGAGGCCGGGTCGCCCAACGTCGTGGGCGCCGTCGCGCTCGCCGCGGCCTGCGACGCGCTCGCAGCCATCGACCCGGCCGCGCTCCACGCCCACGAGGCGACGCTGCGTGCTGCCCTCGTCGCCGGGCTGGAGGCGGTCCCCGGGGTGCGCGTCGTGCGCGTGTGGGACGACGCCGCTGACCCGGTCGGCGTCGTGACGTTCTCCGTCGAGGGCCACGACCCCGGCCTCGTCGCCGCCTACCTCTCGGCCGAGCACGGCATCGGCGTGCGCGACGGCCGGTTCTGCGCGCACCCGCTCCTCGCGCGCCTCGGGTACGACGCCGGCGCGATCCGCGCGTCGGTGGGCGTCGGGACCACGGGCGCGGACGTCGTCCGCCTCGTCGAGGCTGTGCGCGTCTACGTCGAGCAGGGCCCGGCGACGCGGTACGAGGTCGTCGACGGCTGCTGGACCGTCGCCGACGACCCGCGGCCCGTCCCCGCCGGATCGGGGCTCGAGGGCCTCTTCGCCACCGCCGCGGCGGGCTTCCTCGCTGACGCCGCGAACTGCGGTCCCGCCGTCTGACCCGAGATGGCGACGCCCGGCCGAGATAGCGACCGCCCGCTGGCTCCGGAGGCTGTGCGTCGCCATCTCGGCGGCTGATCGCAATCTCGCGAGGGTGCCGACGTCGCCGTTCACCGGACCGTCGACGAGCGTTGTCCGCGACGTCGCCGAACCCTCTTGGCGGCGCCGTGCGCGTGTGCTCTGATATGCGCTGTGCTGCACGACGTCGTCCTCACGGGCCACGGATTCCGGCTGGAACCGCTCGCCCTGGAGCACGCTGAGACACTGGCCGCCCTCGTCGACGAGGGGATGTGGTCGGGCATGAGCATCTCCATGCCCTTCGGGGTCGCCGGGATGGCCGAGCTGGTCGCCGCGACCCGCGCGGCACCCGACCTGACGGGCTTCGTCGTACGCGCGGTCGACGCCGATGGCGCCGTGGGCGAGGTGCTCGGCAGCACCGCGTTCCGCGACCTGTCGCTCGTGGACCGCCGGGTCGAGGTCGGTCGGACGTTCTATGCCCGCTCGACGTGGGGCAGCCTCGTCAACCCCGTGACCAAGTGGCTGCTCCTGCGCCATGCCTTCGAGACCTGGGACGTGCACCGCGTCGGGTTCCGCGTCGACACGCGCAACGAGCGGTCGCTGGGCGCCATGCGCCGCCTGGGTGCCTACGAGGAGGGCGTGATGCGCGGCCACCGCACCGCGCCGGACGGCACGCGCGCCGACTCCGTCATGTTCTCGGTCCTCGCGCCCGAGTGGCCGACCGTCGAGGTGGGACTGCTCGCGCGGATCACCGCGCCGCGCGTCGTGCCCGTGCTGGCCCCGGCGCACCAGCCCGAGATGCTCCCGCTCGTGGCCTCGTGACCGGTCTGCCGTCGGGCGCGCGTCGCAGGTCCCCTGACACGCCGCGAGGGCCCCGCCGGAGCGGAGCCCTCGCGAGCCGGTAGCGGCCGGACTACTTGTCGAACGCGTCCTTGACGTCGTCGCCCGCCTGCTTGACGTTGGCCTTCGCCTGCTCGCCCTTGCCCTCGGCTTCCAGGCGCTCGTCGTCCTTCGCCTTGCCGGCGCCTTCCTTGATCTTGCCCTTCGCCTCTTCGGCAGCGTGCTCGATCTTGTCTCCGAGACCCATGGGGTCCTCCTCTCGTCCGGTTCCTCGAACGTAGGCACGGTGCGCGCGACTCGCACCTGGGAGCGTGCCGTGCAGTGTGGTGGGATGGCCCGGTGCAGCACGAGATCCTCCTCGAAGGCTTCGGCGTCCGGCTCGAACCGCTCGCCGAGCACCACGCCCCGCAGCTCGGCGCGATCGTCGACGACGGGATCTGGGCGGGCATGTCCAGCCCGACGCCGCGCGGCACCGAGGCGATGACGGCGTACGTCCGCGACGCCGTCGCCGCGCCGGGCCGCCTCGCGTTCGCGGTCCTCGGCTCCGGCCCGAGCGCGGGTTCGGGCACCAGGACCGGCGAGGTGCCCGACGAGGCCGTAGGCCGCGTCCGTGGCACGACCTCCCTCTACGAGTGGGTGCCCTCCCAGGGCCGAGTCGAGCTCGGCTCGACGTTCTACGCGCGCGAGTGGTGGGGCGGGACGACGAACCCGGCCTGCAAGTACCTGCTCCTGCGGCACGCGTTCGAGAGCCTCGGCGTCTCGCGGGTCGCGCTGCGGGCCGACGCACGCAACAGCCGCTCGATCGCGGCGATCCGACGGCTGGGCGCCGTGCCGGAGGGCGTGCTCCGCAGCCACCGCGTCGCGCCCGACGGGTCCCGCCAGGACACCGCGTACTTCTCGATCCTCCTCGACGAGTGGCCGACGGTCCGCGACGGTCTGCTGGCCCGCCTCGACGCCCTCGTGGGTCCCGCGCAGACGGGGCCTGTGGACAACGGATCGGAGAGGCCCGTGCGCCCGTAGCGTGCGACGAGCCCCGAGAACCGGGGCCGCCGTCGAAGGGGGCCGCACGCCATGCACGACACACCGCCCGAGCCCGTCTGGGACTGGTAGAAGAGGGAGCGACCGCGACCGCGTGCCGAGCGGGTCCGCGTCGACCTGCCGCCCGCTCCGGGGTCGGTCCATCGCGCCGGGACCGTCGTGGTGTACTTCGGCCTCGCCGCGAGCGCGTGCGCCGGCGTCGCCTTCGCCATGCTCCTCGTGACCATGGTCTTCGACTCCGCCGGGGATCCGCCGCCCGACGGCGTGATCTGGCTCGTCATGGGCGTCGGCGCGTGGGGATTCGTGCAGATCGTGCTGGGCGGGATGGTGACGAGCGCCTGGAGCGCCAGATGGGTGCTCGTCGGTGTCAGCGCCGTGAGCGGTGCCATGAGCCTCTGTGCCCTCGTGTGGACGCTGCTGCTGATCCCCGGTGCGAGCCCGTACTGGGTGCCGGTCCTGCCCGGGATGCTGTGCGCTACCGCCCTCGACATCGCGTCGGTGCGCGTCGCGCTGAGGCATGACGTGCGCGACTACGCCCGGGCCGTCCGGCAGGCACGCCGGGCGGCCCGGGCGGCCACGAGAGCCGTCAGGCGCGCGGCGTGACGCGGCCCGACAGGTGGAGTCGGCCCTTGCCGTCCCAGGCCTGGTAGACGACGCCCGCCGTCGGGTCGCCCGCGCCGTCGGGCACCGCGGTCGGCACGTGCCCGACGACGTCGCGCACCTCGGCCGGTACGTTCCCGGCCGGGCGCAGCGCGACGTCGACCGTGCTCGGCAGGAGGACGGGCTTCGCGAACGACACGGTCCAGTCGTAGGTGTCGCCGCGACCCGGGCCCGCCTCGGCCAGCGCGCGGGCGGCGGTGTACATGCCGTGCGCGATGGCGCGCGGGAACCCGAACGCCTTGGCGCCGAGCGCCGAGGTGTGGATGGGGTTGCGGTCGCCGGAGACCGCCGCGTACGCGCGACCGGTCCCCGCGCCGAGGGTCCAGCGTGCGGTGGGGAGCGGCGGGACGAACGTGTCAGACCCCGATGACGCCCGGGCGTCCTGCGGTGCTGACACGTCCGGGAGCGAGACGCCCTTCGCCAGGTAGGTCGACACGCCGCGGTACGCGAGCGTCGTCGCCGCCAGCCCGCTGCCCGCGGACCGCTCGTCGTCGGTGCGCTCGACCGAGACCTCCGTGACGAGGTCCACCTGGACCCCGCGCCGGTGCGGGCGCAGTCCCTGCGCCCAGGCACGCACCTCGAGAACGTCCCCGAGCCGGACCGGGCGCAGCACGGACGCCGAGTTCGCGAGGTGCACCATGCCGAGCAGCGGCAGCGGGAAGTCGGCGCGCACCATGACGGCCGTCGCGAGCGGGAACCCGAGTACTTGCAGATGCCCGGCGGGCAGCACCTCCGACGGCGCCTCGCCCACCAGCTCGGCGTACCGCGCGAGGTGTGCGGCGCTCCCGACGGCTCCGGGAGCCGCGTCGTCCCCGGTCGGCACGCCGGCCACGCGGTACGCGACGTCGGGCAGTGTGAGGTCGTGTCGCCCGGCCCGGACCGGGAGCCGGTGGGCCGCCGCGATCCGGCCCGACGCCGCGAGCCCGCGCACGTACAGACCGCCCAGCCCTGGGACCGCAGGAAGCGTCTCGACGCGCGCGGGAGGGGTGGCCTCGAAGGCCGCGCCGCCGTCGGCCACGGTCACCGGGCCGGTCACCGGCCCACCAGGTTCTGCCCGCACACGCGCAGCACCTGGCCGGTGACGCCCGACGCCGCCGGCGAGGCGAGGAACGCGATCGCCTCGGCCACGTCCACCGGCTGACCACCCTGCTGCAGCGACGCGACCCGGCGCGCCACCTCGCGCTGGACGAACGGGATCGACGCCGTCATGTCCGTCTCGATGAACCCGGGCGCGACGGCGTTCGCCGTGCCCCCCGGCCCGCCGGGCGCCCCCAGCAGCCGCGCGAACGCACGCGTGTGGCCGATGACGCCCGCCTTGGAGAACGCGTAGTTGGTCTGGCCGCGGTTGCCTGCGATGCCGCTCGTCGAGGCGAGCGACACGATGCGCGGCTCGGACGAGAAGCCGTTCGCGCCGAGCAGGTACCCCGTGATCCGGAGCTGCGCGGCGAGGTTGACGGCGACCACCGCGTCCCACTTGTCCGCCGACATGTTCGCGAGGAGCTTGTCGCGCAGGATCCCGGCGTTGTGCACCAGGACGTCCAGCCCGCCGTGGCGCGAGCGGGCGTGCTCGAGGATGCGCGCGCCCGCGTCGTCGGCGGTCACGTCGAGCTGCAGCGCCGTGCCCCGGATCTCGTTCGCGACCTTCGCGAGCGTCTCGCCCGCCGCCGGGACGTCCACCACGACGACCCTCGCGCCGTCCCGCGCGAGCGTGCGCGCGACCTCGGCACCGATGCCGCGTGCCGCACCGGTGACGACGGCGACCTTGCCCTCCAGGGGACGCTCCGTGCGCGGGTCGGGTCCGGTCGTCGTGCCGGTGCCGACGTGGAGGAGCTGGCCGTCGACGAAGGCCGACCTGGCCGAGAGGAAGAAGCGGAGGGCGGCGAGGACGCTCGGGCTGTCGACGGGGGCGTCGTCGATCACCTGGACGCCGTTGCCGGTGGAGCCGTAGCGCAGCTCCTTGGCGACGGAGCGGAGGAAGCCGTCGACACCCTCGCGCGCGGCGGCGAGGGCGGGGGAGTCGCCGTCGGCCGGGGCGCGCGAGACGGTCACGACGCGGCCGTTGGGCGCGAGGCGGCGCAGGTTCGCGGACAGGGCCAGGACGGGGACAGAGGCGTCCTCGGGGCGCTCGACACCGCTGAGCACGACGACGATCGCGCCCCAGCGGGTCGTGTCGTCGGCGGTCTGGCGGACGTCGAGGTCCCAGGCGAGCAGAGCGTCGGCGACGCGGTCGGCGTCGTCGCGGACGCCCGGCGTCCCGCCGAGGACGAGGACGGGGCCCACGGTCAGGGGGTCGCCCGCGCGGTACCGGCGCAGGACAGCGGGCCGGGGGAGGCCGAGCTTCTTGGCGAGCGTCTTGGTGAAGCCGGAGTTGACGGCCTGGACGTACGAGTCGGTCACGTTCGTTCCTCTCGGTGGCGTGGGCCGGTCAGACGGCGGGGACGGTCGTGCGCACGGGCACCTCGGCGGGGACGGACTCGAGGATCGCCGCGACGCCGAGGCCCCCGGCGGCGCACACGGAGATCAGGGCGCGCGCCGGTCGGCCGGTCTCGGCGGTCTTCGCCGCGAGGAGCTTCGCTGCCGTCGCGACGATGCGCCCCCCGGTCGCGGCGAACGGGTGGCCCGCGGCGAGGGACGAGCCGTTGACGTTGAGGCGCGAGCGGTCGATCGACCCGAGCGCTCCGTCGAGCCCGAGCTCGGTGCGGCAGTACTCGTCGTCCTCCCAGGCCTTGAGCGTGGTGAGCACGGTGGAGGCGAACGCCTCGTGGATCTCGTAGAGGTCGAAGTCGCCGAGCGCGAGGCCGTTGCGTGCGAGCAGGCGCGGCACGGCGTGGGCGGGCGCCATGAGCAGTCCCTCGTGCCCGTGCACGAAGTCGACGGCGGCGGTCTCCGCGTCGACGACGCGCGCGAGCAGCGGCAGGTCGCGCGCCTGCGCCCACTCGCGCGAGCCGAGCAGGACCGTCGACGCGCCGTCGGTCAGCGGCGTCGAGTTGCCCGCGGTCATCGTGGGCTCCGCGCCCGGGGCGCCGTCGGACGCGCCGGCGAGCCGCTTGCCGTACACCGGCTTGAGCGCGGCGAGCTTCTCCATCGAGGAGTCGGTGCGCAGGTTGTCGTCGCGCACGAGGCCGCGGAACGGGGTGACCAGGTCGTCGAAGAAGCCGGCGTCCCACGCCGCGGCGAGGTGCTGGTGGCTCGCGAGCGCGAGCTCGTCCTGCGCCTCGCGGGTGATGCCCCAGCGCGCCGTCGTGATCGCCTGGTGCTCGCCCATGGACAGCCCGGTGCGCGGCTCGTCGGTCGCCGGCGTGAGGGGGGCGAGGTCCGACGGCCGGACCTTGGCGAACGCCTTGACGCGCTGGCCGAGCGTCTTGGCGTGGCTCGCGTCGAGCAGCGCGCGGCGCAGGCCCTCGCTGACCGCGATCGGCGCGTCCGAGACGGTGTCGGAGCCGCCGGCGACACCCGACTCGACCTGGCCGAGGCGGATCTTGTTCGCGACGGCGATCGTCGCCTCGAGGCCGGTCGCGCACGCCTGCTGGAGGTCGTACGCGGGGGTCTGCGGCGAGAGCGACGAGCCGAGGACCGACTCCCGCACGAGGTTGAAGTCGCGCGAGTGCTTGAGCACGGCACCGCCCACGACCTCGCCGAGGCGTTCGCCCTGGAGCCCGTACCGCGCGACGAGGCCCTCGAGCGCGGCGGTGAACATCTCCTGGTTGCTCGACCGGGCGTACTTCTTGCCCGCGCGGGAGAAGGGGATGCGGTTGCCCCCGATCACCCAGGCGTCGCGGGGCGACGCGCCCTGAGGGGTCAGCTCCGCGCTCTGGTCAGAGGTCTGCTCGGTGTTCGGGCGGGGGCTCTTGCTGACGGCCACTGTGCCTCACTTCCTGTCCGCACTCGCTGCGCTGCGTCGGTCCGGCTCGCGGGGAGTCCCGCGCGGGGTCCGCGGGGTACGTGCCGGTCGGGGTGTCCAATACCAAGAGTACCTGATACTCTCAGTTTCGTGAGTCGGGTCACAGGGTCGGACCCTGCCCCGAGGCTGAGCCTCGGACGACATCGAGGTCGGGCGCAACGGAGGACAACGTGAACGCAAGCCTGAGCGGCGCCGACGCGCGGCCGGCCACCCGAGGGCGGGTGCCGTCCGTCGACGGACGGTCGACGCGCTGGGACGAGCACCGCGCGGCACGACGGGCCGAGCTCATCCGGGCGGCGAGCAAGGCCGTGCACCGGGGTGGTCCCGGTGTCTCCATGGACGAGATCGCGGCCGCGTCCGGGACCTCGAAGTCGATCATCTACCGCTACTTCGACGACAAGACGGGCCTGCAGGTCGCCCTCGGGGCGGCCGTCGTCGGGCAGATGCACGACGCCCTGACCCAGGCGGCGGAGGCCGCGGAGACCCCGAGGCGCGCGCTGCGCGCCATGGTGGGCGTCTACCTCGAGATGATCGAGAGCTCGCCCAACGTCTACTACTTCGTCACGCGCACGAGCGCCGTCGCGGGCACCGAGGAGTCCGCCGCCCAGGCCGCGGCGACCGGCCAGGGGACGGGCGGCGGCACGCAGGCGCCGCTCGCCGCGTTCCTCGACTCCGTGATCGAGCTCGTCGCCGAGCCGTTCGCCCGGGCGACCGACGTCCCGCCCACCGACGCCGCAGCCTGGGCGGCCGGCGCCGTCGGGTTCGTCCGGGGCGCCGGCGAGTGGTGGCTCGCCCACCGCGACAGCGCGGACGTGCCCGACCGCGATCAGCTCACCGAGCGCGTCGCCGCCTGGCTCTGGGCCGGGCCGGTCGGCGTGCTGTCCCACAACCCCACGACCGCGGCCCGGCAGGCGACCGCCCCAGCACTCAAGGAGACACCATGACCGCCACGTCCGACCGTCCCGTCGTCCGCAGCGCGCACGAAGACGCGGCGACCTCGCGCGACGAGGCTCGCGTCGACGTCGCGCACCTCGAGAAGGCCCTGCTCGGCCGGTGGGCCGACCTGCGCGCCTCCGCCCGCGCGACGGCCTGCGAGGAGGCGTTCTGGCGCGTCGAGGGCCAGAGCAAGGAGGAGCACCGCGAGCACGTGCTCGGCCAGATGCGGCTGCTCGTCGGCAAGGGCCAGGTGTGGCGCGCGTTCCCCGAGCACCTCGGCGGTGCGGACGACCCGGGCGGCAACCTCGCCGGGTTCGAGGAGCTCGTCGCGGCCGACCCGTCGCTGCAGATCAAGGCCGGTGTCCAGTGGGGCCTGTTCGCCTCCGCGATCCTCCACCTGGGCACGCCCGAGCAGCAGGACCGGTTCCTCCCCGGGGCGATGGACCTCAGCGTCCCCGGCGCGTTCGCGATGACGGAGACCGGCCACGGGTCCGACGTCGCGAGCATCGGCACGACCGCGACCTTCGACCCGGAGACCGACGAGTTCGTGATCCACACGCCGTTCCGCGCGGCGTGGAAGGACTACCTCGGCAACGCCGCCGTGCACGCGACGGCCGCCGTCGTGTTCGCGCAGCTGATCACGAAGAACGTCAACCACGGCGTGCACGCGTTCTACGTGCCGATCCGCGACCCGCAGGGCGAGCGCGACGAGCAGGGCGCACTGCCGTTCCTGCCCGGGATCGGCGGGGAGGACGACGGCCAGAAGGGTGGCCTCAACGGCGTCGACAACGGGCGCCTGTACTTCGACCACGTCCGCGTCCCGCGCACCGACCTGCTCGCGCGCTACGGCGCCGTCGAGGCCGACGGCACCTACTCGAGCCCGATCGACAGCCCCGGGCGCCGGTTCTTCACGATGCTGGGCTCGCTCGTCCAGGGCCGCGTGTCGCTCGACGGCGCCGCGGTCACCGCGTCGAAGCTGGGCCTCGCGATCGCCGTGCGCTACGCGAACGAGCGCCGGCAGTTCACGGGTGCGAGCGCGACCGAGGAGGTCGTGCTCCTCGACTACGGCACGCACAAGCGCCGTCTGATCGTCCCGATCGCGGAGACGTACGCCGCCCACTTCGCGCACGACCGGCTCCTCGACCTGTTCCACTCGGTGTTCTCCGGCGAGGAGGACACCCCGGAGCAGCGCGAGGACCTCGAGACGACGGCGGCCGCGCTCAAGGCGACGAGCACGCGGTTCGCGCTCGACACGCTCCAGGAGACGCGCGAGGCGTGCGGCGGCGCGGGCTTCCTCACCGAGAACCGCATCACGAGCCTGCACGCCGACCTCGACGTCTACGCGACGTTCGAGGGCGACAACACGGTGCTGCTGCAGCTCGTCGCCAAGCGCCTGCTCGCCGACTACGGCAAGCAGTTCAAGGGCATCACCCCCGGGCAGATGGCGCGCGTCGTCGTCGAGCGCGCGGGTGACATGGCGCTGCACCGCACCCCGCTCAAGCGCGCGGCCCAGGCGCTCGCCGACGTCGGCGACCCGCGCCGCGCCGCCGGTCACCTGCGCGACCCCGAGACGCAGCGCGCGCTGCTCTCGGACCGCGTCGAGACGATGGTCGCGGAGGTCGCGCAGGCGCTGCGCCCGGCGCAGAAGGCGGACGCGGAGACGGCGACCAACCTCTTCAACGCGCACCAGTTCGAGCTCGTCGAGGCCGCCCGCGCGCACGCCGAGCTCCTGCGCTGGGAGGCCTTCACCCAGGCGCTGCCCATGATCGAGGACGCAGGGACGCGCGAGGTGCTCACCACCGTCCGCGACCTGTACGGGCTGAGCCTCGTCGAGCGCCACCTCGCGTGGTACCTGCTCAACGGGCGCCTGTCGACGCAGCGCGCGCGCACCGTGACGAGCTACCTCGACCGTCTGATCGACCGCCTGCGCCCGCACGCGCAGGACCTCGTCGACGCGTGGGGCTACGGCCCCGAGCACCTGCGTGCCAAGATCGCCTCGGGCGCCGAGAAGGTCCGTCAGGACGAGGCGCGCGACCACTACCGGCGCCTGCGCGCGAGCGGCGACGAGCCGCAGAGCGAGAAGTCGCTGCGCAAGGCCTCGAAGGGCAGGCCCCAGGCCCGCTGACCCCGGACGTCCTCGACGCTGCAGGCGGAGCGGTACCGCCGTCGAGGTCAGGCCCGGGCGGCACGACGTCCACCAGCCGTCGTGCCGCCCGGGCCGTTGCCGTCCCCGGACCCGCCGAGCACGAGGTTGCTGTCGTTCTGAGGCTCAGAACGACAGCAAGGTCATGCTCGACGGCGAGCGACGTCGTGCTCGGCGGCCGCGCCGGTCAGGTCGGGTTGCAGCGCGCCGTCATGGTCGCGAGCAGCCCGACGTCCGGGCGCCACGGCTCGAGGTTCCACGTCTCCTTGTCGGGAGCGCCCACGGCGTGGCACACGAGCTGGTCGTGCATCGTCGGGGTGTCCGCCTCCGGCTCGGCGGCGACGACCTGCGCCCACACGAGCTCCTGGCCGGCCTGGCCGGCGGCTCGCGCCCACGCGGTCGGGTCGACCGCGAGCGAGCGACCGCCCTCACGCTCGCCCCAGTCGGTGCTGCGCACCGCGTGCGTGCCGAGCGACGCGACGACGTCCCATGGTGCCGTGCTGCCGACGGTCGGGTCGGTCGTGCCCCCGGTCGAGCCCGCCGTGTCGCCGGGCGTCGTTCCCGTGCCCGACGTCGCCCCCGCTGCGGGCACGAGCGTGACCTCCGCGCGGCGCGGGTCGACGATCTCGACCCGCACGGTCGGGGTCGTGGCCGTGGCGTCGGTGCCGAGCAGGGGCTCGCTCCCGCCGGTGCCGGCGCCCTGCGGCTCGCCGTGGCGACCGACGACGCGCGGCGCGGTGAGCCCGCCGACGGGAGTTCCGTCGTCGTCCAGGACGGAGAGCGTCCCGTCGGCACGGCGTTCGAGCGACCCGCTCGTGACGGCGACCGTGGCGGGCAGGTCGCCGAGGACGAGCGTCACGTCGACCGCGCCCTCGTCGCCCGCGGTGACGACGACGGGCCCGGTCCCGGCGGCGGACTCAGGCACCGTGACCTCGAGCGTCACCGGCCCCGACGTCGCCGCGACGGTCACGACGGACGGCGCGGCCGGGGCCGGCACGGTCGGGCTCGGCGTGGCCTCCTCGGACGGTACGGAGGGGTCCGCGGAGGTGGTGGCACCGGTCGGGGCGTCGTCCGGGGTGCCGCCCGAGCAGCCAGCGAGCACTGCCGCCGTGAGCGCGGCGGCGAGCGCGACCTGCAGGGCCCGAGCGGGTCGCGAGCCCCGGTGTCGCGTGCCCGCGCGGCGGCGGGTGCTCACCGGCCGACGGGGAGCAGCCCGGCCCAGCGCCGGCCGAGGTCGACGAGGTCCACGCGGTCGAGCGCGTCGACCTCGTCGGGGGTGAACCACGCGACGCCGTCGGTCGACTCGTCCTGCTCGACCGTGAGCTCGCCGCCCACCACGTGGGCCCGGTAGACGATGCGGATGCCGTGCAGCGACCGGTCGCGGTCCTCGGCGCGGAGCCGGTCGGCGGCGTCCACGACGATGCTGTCGACGCCGAGCAGGCCGTCGAGCTCGACGTCGTAGCCGGTCTCCTCCCGCACCTCGCGCACGGCCGCGTCCTCGGGGTGCTCGCCCGGGTCGATCCCACCGCCCGGCAGGGTCCAGCCGTCGCGACCCCCTTCGCTCCAGTGCGGCAGGAGCATCCTGCCGTCCTCGCGGACGACCACGGCGTAGGCGGCGACTCGGATCTGCATGGACCCATCCTGCCCGGACGGTGCGCGGGACCGGAGCCGGACGACCGATGAGTCCGGATCGCGCCGGACGTCTAGAACACGAACCGGAACCCGGAACCCGGAACCCGGAACTCTCCCCGAGGAGCACTGCATGGTCGAGAACGCTCGCACCGTCGTCGGCAACATCTCCGTGTCGTTGGACGGGCGCATCAACGGACCCGGCGGTGACCACGACATGGGCTGGGTGGGCAAGCACGCGGTGAGCGACGCCGCGTTCGGGCTCCTCCTCGACCTCATGCGCACCAGCACGACCGTCGTGCTCGGCCGCAAGAACTACGAGGGGTTCGGCAGCTACTGGCCCGCGGTCGCGGACGACGAGGACGCCGACCCGCGCAGCCGCGAGTTCTCCCGCTGGTTGAACGACGCCGAGAAGGTCGTCGTCTCCCGGACGCTCACGACGGCGGACTGGTCGGGCACGCGCGTCACGGCCGAGGACCCGGCGGACGTCGTCGCGCGGCTCCGCGAGCAGCCCGGCGGGGACGTGTGGGTCATGTCGAGCGCGTCGGTCCTGCGCCGGCTCGTCGCGGCCGGGCAGCTCGACCGCCTGAGCCTGCTGCTGTGCCCGGAGATCTCCGGCGGCGGCGACCTGCTGTTCGACGGCGGCCTGGCGCCGTCGAGCTGGCGCCTGACGGGCTCCGACCCGACCGAGACGGGGGCGCTGCGCCTCACGTACGACCTCGAGCGCTGAGCCGGACGACCGGGGCCGAGGCCGGGGGCTGCGACCCGGGGCGGCGCGGTCAGCGGTCCCGGGTGAGGGCGAACGCCGTCGTGCCGACCACGGCGAGGCCGACGCCCCACCAGACGAGGCCGACGCCCGCGATCGCCAGCCCGGCCGCGACGAAGAGCGCGATCTGGACGTCGAGGCGCCAGGGCTGGGGGAGCCGGCGCTCCGCCGTGCGGGCGAGCCAGCGGCCCCACACTGCGATCACGAGGCCGGGCAGGACCACGGCGAGCACGACGGAGAGCGCCACGCTGCCGACACCTGACCCCGTGGACGCGCCCACCCGCCAGCCCACGACGGCGAGCAGCGCGAGGAGCGTGAGCTCGCACAGGAACGCGAGCACGTCGGCGGGGCCGACGCGCTCGACGCCCGGGCGTCCCGTCTCTGCATCACCTGTTCGTCGAGCCATGTCGCGAACGATAGGGGATCACTCACCACAGCCGCGCCCGCGCACCGTGTGCGGTCATCGACCCACCTGCACTCTTGCGCGGACACTCACGCTCGAATACTCTGAGTCAAGTATTCGGAGGTGAGCCATGTCCCGTCGTCCTGTGTCCAACCCGCTCGCGCTCGCGGTCCTCGCGTGCCTCGCCGAGCGACCGATGTACCCGTACGAGATCACGACGACCCTGCGCGAGCGCGGCAAGGACGACAGCATCCGGCTCAACTTCGGCTCGCTGTACTCGGTCATCAAGTCGCTCGAGAAGCACGGCTTCATCACGCCCTCGCACTCCGAGCGCGAGGGCAACCGGCCTGAGCGCGTCGTCTACGAGATCACCGAGTCGGGCAAGGTCGAGGCGGCGGCGTGGCTGCGCGAGCTGCTGGCCGTGCCGTCCAAGGAGTACCCGGACGTCGAGGCCGGGCTGTCGCTCATCGCGATGCTCTCCCCGCGGGAGGTCGCGGCGCTCCTGCGGGCGCGGCTCGCGTCGCTCGACGCGGAGATCGCCCGCCGCGTGGCCGGGAACGCCGCCGTGAGCGAGGCCGGCCTGCCCGAGCTGTTCCTCGTCGAGTCCGACTACCGGCTCGCGATGATCCGCGCGGAGCGCGCGTGGGTCGACCGGTTCGCCGCCCGGCTCGAGGCGGGCACCGTCGGCGGCCAGGCCGCGTGGGACGAGATGTCGCGCCTGCGCGAGGCCGGAGCCACGCCCGAGGAGATCGAGGAGGTCGTGCGCCGCCACCTGCCGGCAGACCTCACCCCCTGAGACCCGGTCGCGCCCGACCCGGGCGACGGACCGTGGACCCCTGAAAGTGGTGGCCCGGATGCGCCAACATCCGAGCCACCGAGCCCGAGTCGTCCCGTGTCGGGGACACCTGCGTCAACAGTCACCCAGGGCGCTCCCATGCTACGGCGTGGGGTCGCTCCAGGCGCTCGCGCGCTCTGCGTGCGTGCGCCTGCCCGACCGGACGGCTCCCTATCGAAGGAGCCACCATGACACCCCTCCCCGCAGCCACGCGGGAGGTGGCGATCGACGCCGCCGACCTGCGCAAGGCCTACCCGGGCGGTCGCGGCCGCCCGCCCGTGCACGCGCTCGACGGACTGTCGTTCGCCGTCCCCGCGGGCACCGTCTTCGCCCTCCTCGGGCCCAACGGCGCGGGCAAGTCGACGACCGCCAAGATCCTCACGACCCTCAGCCGCGCCGACTCCGGGTCCGCGCGTGTCGCGGGCGTCGACGTCGCGCGCGACCCCGAGCGCGTGCGTCGCACGATCGGGTACGTCGCGCAGAAGCCCGTGACCGACCCGATGGACACCGGTCGCGAGAACCTCGTCCTCGCGGGCCAGCTCCAGGGCCTGGGCGCGCGCGACGCCCGGGCGCGAGCCACCGAACTGCTCGACCGGTTCTCGCTCTCCGGAGCCGCCGACCGGCTCGTGCGCACCTACAGCGGCGGAATGGCCCGCAAGCTCGACGTCGCCATGGGGATCGTGCACCGCCCGAGCGTGCTGTTCCTCGACGAGCCCACGACGGGCCTCGACCCCGAGGCGCGCGCCGAGATGTGGGCGGAGATCGAGCGCATGACCGCGGTCGAGAGCATGACGATCCTCCTCACCACGCACTACCTCGAGGAGGCGGACCGCCTCGCGGCGAACCTCGCGATCGTCGACCACGGCCGCGTCGTCGTCGCGGGGACCCCCGAGGCGCTGAAGGACGAGCAGCGCGGGGACGGCATCGTCGTCGAGCTGGCGCCCGACGTCCCCGCGCCGGGTTCCGGCATCCCGGGTTCCGCGGTGCCCGACGCCGGAACGACCCTCGCGGCTCGTGTCGCCGACGCGGTGCGCGCGTGCGAGGGAGTCCGTGACCTTCACGTCCAGGGCCGGACCCTGCGGGCCCGCGCCGACTCCGGAGCGGTCGCGCTGCCCGCCGTCCTCGCGGCGCTCGACGCCGCGGGCCTCGCCGTCGCCTCGGCGACGCTCGCACGCCCGAGCCTCGACGACGTGTACCTGCGGCACACGGGGCGGACCTTCGCCGCGGCGCAGGGCTCGGCGGGCCCCGGCGACCATGCCGGTGCGACGACCGAGGAGGTGGCCGCATGACCGCCGTCGTGCACACCGGGCTGCTCACCGCCCGGGCGCTGCGCCAGGGCGCGCGCATCCCCGTGTTCATGGTCATGAACCTCGTGCAGCCGATGATCTGGCTGCTGCTGTTCGGGCAGCTGTTCCAGTCCGTCGTCGAGATTCCCGGGTTCTCCACGGGCGGGACGTACCTCGAGTTCATCACGCCGGGCGTCGTCATGATGACGGCGATGTTCGGGGCAGCCTGGGCGGGCACGTCGTACGTGCAGGACATGGACCGGGGTGTCATGGACCGCTTCCTCACCTCGCCGACGTCGCGCGGCGCCCTCATGGCGTCGACGATGACCTACCAGGCCGTCATCGCCGTCGGGCAGGCGCTCGTCGTCCTCGCGGTCGCGTGGCTGTGCGGCGCGCGGTTCGGCAGCACCCCGGGCGAGACCACGCTCGGCGTGCTCGCGCTCCTGCTCGCCGTCGTGCTGCTCACCGCGCTGTTCTCGGCGCTGAGCAACGCGATGGCCCTGCTCACCGGCCAGCAGGAGGCGCTCATCGGCATCTCCCAGCTCATCACGCTGCCGCTCATGTTCCTGTCGTCGGCGGTCATGGACACGCGCCTGTCGGCGGGCTGGGTGGCGGACGTCGCGCGGTACAACCCCTTCGACTGGGCCGTCGTCGCGGGGCGCGAGGCGCTCGCGGCCTCGCCCGACTGGGGCGTGGTGTGGGGACGGCTCGGGCTGCTCGCCCTGGCCGCCGTCGTCATGGGCTGGCTCGCGACGCAGGCGTTCCGTACGCGGCAGCGGTCGGCCTGACCCCGGGCACGGCGTCCGCCCGGGTCTCGCGATCCGGGCGGGCGCCCGCGCTCATCCCCGTCGGGCGTCGTCGTCGGGGGTCTCGTCGACCTCGTCCTCGAGGCTCGCGACGTCGGTGAACGCGATCTGGCGGTGCCGCACCGCGCGGTTGTACAGCCACGTGACGAAGGACAGCACGACGCCCAGCGCGACGAGCGCCCCCGCGATCAGGTACTGCTCCTGCTGGTCGGCGCTGCGTGCCCACGGCCCGGCGAGGTACGCGCACGTCAGCGCGCCGAGGACGGCCAGCCAGGTCCGTGTCCGGAAGTGCGCGTGGTCCACGTGGTCGCGGCGCAGCACCAGGAGCGCGATGTTGACGATCGTGAACACGACGAGCAGGAGCAGCGACGTCGTCCCGCCGAGCAGGGCGATCGCGTTCGCGCCGCCCTCCGTCCCGGACTGGCGCACGACGTAGGTGATCAGCCCGAACGCGATCGCGGTCGTCACGAGGATCGACACCCACGGCGTGCGGCGGAACGGGTGCACCTGCCCGAACGCGCGCGGCAGCACGCCCTGGTTCGCCATGCCGTAGAGCAGGCGCGACGCCATGAGCATGTTGATGAGCGCCGAGTTCGCGACGGCGAACATGCCGATGAACGGGAAGATCGTGTCGAACGGCAGGTTCGGGGCGCCGGCCGCGACGACCTGCGTGAGCGCGGAGCCCTTCGACTCGTCGACCAGGTTCCCCACCGGCACCAGCGCGACCGCCGTGATCGCGACGAGCACGTAGATCACGCCCGTGATCGACAGGCCCGTGAGCATCATGCGGGGGAAGTCGCGCACCGGGTTCTTGCACTCCTCGGCCATGTTCACGGAGTCCTCGAACCCGACCATCGCGAAGAACGCGAGCGTCGTCGCGGCGGTGACGGCGAGGAACACGCTCTTGTCGTCCGGGCTCTCGAACACGACGACGCGCGAGAAGTCGGCGCGGCCCTGCGTCGTCGCCCACAGCCCGACGAAGATCACGAGGAGAAGGCCGGACAGCTCGACGAGCGACAGCACGACGTTCGCCTTGACGCTCTCGCCGACCCCGCGCAGGTTGACGAGCGCGACGAGCGCCATGAAGCCGAGCGCGATGAGCAGGCGACCGTCCCCGCCCGTCGGCAGCTCGAGGCCGAACCCGTCCGAGACGAACCCCGCGAACGCGTTGGAGGCCGTCGACGCCGACGTGATGCCCGAGCTCATGACCATGAACGCGACGACGAACGTGACGATGTGGATGCCGAACGCCTTGTGCGTGTAGAGGGCGGCTCCGGCTGCGCTCGGGTACTTGGTGACGAGCTCGAGGTAGGAGAACGCGGTGATCGTCGCCACGACGAACGCGAGCAGGAACGGCAGCCACGCCGCCCCGCCCACCTCTCCGGCGACCTGGCCGGTCAGCGCGTAGACGCCCGTGCCGAGGATGTCCCCGACGATGAAGAGCAGCAGGAGCTTGGGCCCCATGACCCGCTTGAGCCCCGGCTGCTGCCGTTCCTGCGTGTCGTCCGCGGTCTGGGTCATGAGAGGCTCCCTCGCGTCTCGGACATCCCGGACCTCCATGGAACTCCTCCGGCGGCCTCCTGTCAGCGCGAACGGGCGCGTGTCGCGTCCTGGCGGTCACCGAACCCGGGGTTCCGCGCTACGTCGGGTGTCGGGTGGCGAGGAACCCCGGGTTCGTCGGGCCCCACGCGCGCCGCCCGACGGCGTCCCGTCCACCGGCGCAGGACCCCCGTCGTCGTCGCGACGCCGAGCAGCAGGACCGCGCCGCCCGTGAGCTCGGCGGCGTTCGGCACCTCACCGAGCACGAGCCACGCCGCCGCGATGCCGACGACGGGGACCAGCATCGTGAACGGCACGACCGCGGACGCGGGGTAGCGCGCGAGCAGGGTGTTCCAGATCCCGTAGCCGACGAGGCTCGCGAGCCAGGCCGTGTACGCGGTGGACAGCAGCGGCGCGAGCGTGAGGTGCGTCAGGGCGTGCCCGACGGCGTCCGGCCCGTCGACCAGCAGCGACAGCCCGAGCAGCGGGAGCGGGACGACGAGCGCCGACCACACGGTCATCGACAGGCCTTCCAGCCCGGGCCGCGAGGTGGAGCCGTGGTGCGCCGAGGTCGAGCCCTGGTCACGACGGCTGCCCGATCGGCGCATGACGACGTTGCCGATCGCCCAGGACGACGCCGCGGCGAGCGTGAGGACGAAGGCGAGGGCCGGCGTCGTCTCGCTGCGGCCGAGGCCGACGATCACGAGCCCGACGGCCCCGACGAGGACGCCGACGAGCTGGGTGCGGGTCGGGACCTCGCGCAGCGCGGCCGCCGCGAACAGGACGGTGAGCCCGACCTGCGCCTGCAGCACGAGCGACGCGAGGCCGGCGGGCATGCCGAGCGCGAGCGCGGTGTAGAGCAGGCCGAACTGGCCGAGGCTCATGAACGTCCCGACGAGCAGGACGTCGCGCCAGCGTGCGTTCGGGCGCGGCACGAGGAAGATGGCCGGGACGAGGACGGCGGCGAAGCGGAGCGCGACGAACAGGGTTGGCGGCACGTCGCCGAGCCCGAGGTCGATGACGACGAAGTTGGCGCCCCAGATGACGGCGACGAGCACGGCGAGGAGGGACGGACGCAAGGGCATCCTCCGAGGATGCGCGACCGCCATCGTGCACGTCCAGCGCACAGTGGTGCACGGTTCTCGGTAGCCTGGCTGCATGATCGATCTCGCTGCCGTCGACGCGCTCCTCGCGGTCGACCGTACCGGCACGGTCCACGCCGCCGCGCGGGACCTCGGGTACACGCCGTCCGCCGTCTCGCAGCAGGTGAAGCGGCTCGAACGTGACCTCGGCACGCGCCTGCTCGACCGCGAGGGTCGCGGCGTGGTGCTCACCGCCGCGGGTCGGCGGGTCGTGGAGGAGGGGCGTGCGCTGCGCGAGCAGGTCGAGTCCCTGCGCGCGCGTCTGCACGACGCCGGTGCGCGGCCCACCGGGACCGTCCGGCTCGGGTCGTTCTCGACGGCGGTGCGCGGCGTCGTCGCTCCGCTCGTGGCGCAGGTCCGGGACGACGTCCCCGACCTGCGCCTTCTCGTCCAGGAATCCGAGCCGTGGGACGCGGTCGCGGCCGTCGCGGCCGGGACGCTCGACCTGGCCCTCGTCCACCACTGGGAGGGCGTCGGCCTCGCGCTGCCCCCGAGCCTGCGGGGCGAGGAGCTGTTCCGCGACGAGGCCGACGTGCTGGTGCACGCCTCGAGCCCGCTCGCGGGCCGCGCCGCGCTCACCCCGGCGGACCTGCTCGACGAGACCTGGGTCTGCACGCCGGACGGGACGATCTGCTACGAGTGGTTCTGCCACATGTTCGCCCGGCAGCCGCGCGTCCCGCGCATCGACTTCCGGTGCCTCGAGTTCGCGTCGCAGGTCGAGGTCGTCGCCCAGGGTCTCGCGGTCGCGCTCGTCCCGCGGCTCGGTCGCGGGCCGCTGCCCACCGACGTCGTCGCCGTGCCCGTGCGCGAGCCCGTCCCGACCCGCCCCGTGACGGTCGTGTGGCGCGCGACCATGACCGACGCCCCGGCCGTGCGGTACCTGCGCGAGCGCCTGCGCGCCGTCGGGCACTGAGCGCCGCGGCCGACGAACCCGGGCTTGGCGGGCCGACCACCCGCCGAACCCGAGGTTCCGCGTCACGATGCGGCCCGCGTCGCGTGGAACCCCGGGTTCGGCGTCGCGCGGCGGCCGTCGCCGAGGAACTCCACGGGGCTCCGGGCCGTTGGGACTCGGGAGCGCACCGCGAGGAGAGGAACCGAGGAACCGATGACCGAGCACGAGCTGACCCGGCGCCCTGTGGACCCGCGCGCCCTCGCGATCGCGGGCGTGTCCACCCTCGCGTGGTACGCCGTGCCCGACGTCGTCCGGCCGCGCTGGGCGCGTGGGCTCGCCAAGGCGACGGTCGGCACGGCGTGCCTGGCGCTCACGCTGACGTCGACGCGTGACGGCCAGGACGCGCGGGACGGCGTGCGGTCCGTGCGCGACGCGGTCCGCGCGGCGGCGGAGGGCACCGCCGGCGACGAGGCGGCGGGCGACGGCGTCGAGGCCGGGTCGCCGGGCGGCGTCCGTGAGGACAACGCGTATGCGCCCGCGCGCGGCGACGAGCCGCTGCCCGTCCCGCCCGGGGTGCTCGTGGCGGGAGCGCTCGGGGGTACGGCGCTCGCCGTGACCCTCGTCGTCGCGGGGGAGAAGTGGCTGTACCGGCGCGGCGAGAGGCTCCGGGCCCGCGGCGTGCGGCTGCCGCACACGCGCGTCGGGCTCGCGATGGGGGTCGTGGCGACCGCGCTCGCCGCTGTCGAGCCCTTCCTGGCCAAGGACGCGGACACCGCCTGACGTTCGTTTCGGCGGGGTGCAGAGGGAGTGCTATCGTCGCGACATACCGAACGGTCGGTCTGACCGCTTCGTCGGCGACGCGGCCGTCCTCGGCCGGAAGGGTGGAGCCCGTGGGCAGGTTCGAGGATCGCGTCGCGGTCGTCACGGGGGCGAGCCGGGGGATCGGCCGGGCGATCGTCGGACGCCTCGTCGCCGAAGGGGCGCGCGTCGTCGTGACGGCGCGCAAGCCCGAGGCCCTCGCGGAGCTCGCCGACGACCTGGGCGCCGACCGCGTGCTCACCGTCGCGGGCAAGGCGGACGACCCCGCGCACCGCACCGCGACCCTGGAGGCGACGCTCGAGCGCTTCGGCCGGATCGACCACCTCGTCAACAACGCGGGCGTCAACCCGGTGTACGGCCCCGCGCTCGAGATCGAGCCCGAGGCGATCCGCAAGATCCTCGAGGTCAACGTGGTCGCCGCGCTCGAGTGGACGCGCGACGCCGTCGCCGCCGGGCTCGGGGAGGGCGGCTCGGTGGTGAGCACGGCGTCGGTCTCCGGCCTCGCGGCCAGCCCGGGCATCGCGTTCTACGGCGTCTCGAAGGCCGCGCTCGTCAACCTCACGCAGCAGCTCGCCGTCGAGCTCGCGCCGCGCGTGCGCGTCAACGCCGTCGCCCCGGCCATCGTGCGCACGCGCCTCGCGCGCGCCCTCTACGAGGGGCGCGAGGACGAGGTCGTCGGCCGGTACCCGCTCGGGCGCCTCGGCGAGCCCGACGACGTGGCCGGCCCGGTCGCGTTCCTGCTGTCCGACGACGCCGCGTGGATCACCGGCCAGACCCTGACGATCGACGGCGGCAGCAGCGTCCGCCCGATCGGGTGAGGATGAGCGCATGAGGCAGACACCCGTCGTCGACGACATCATGCGGGCAGCGCTGGAGCTGTTCGCCACGCAGGGCTTCGCGAACACCTCGGTGCGCCAGGTGGTCGAGGCCGCAGGCGTCACCAAGGGCGCGATGTACCACTACTTCGAGTCCAAGGACGACCTGCTCTTCGCGATCTACGAGCGGATCCTCTCGCTCCAGACGTCGCACCTCGAGGAGATCATCGCGCGCGGTGAACCGACCGCCCAGACGCTGCGCGCCGTGTGCGTCGACGTGATCGAGACGTCGATCGACTTCCTCGCCGAGGGCACCGTGTACTTCCGCAGCGCCCACATGCTCTCGGCGCCGCGCCAGCAGGAGGTCACCCAGCGACGTCGGGCGTACCACGACACCTTCGCGGGGATCATCGAGCGCGGCCAGGCCGAGGGTCTGTACCGGACCGACGTCCCCATGGGGGTGCTCGTCGCCCACTTCTTCTCCGACGTGCACTACCTGTCCACGTGGTACTCGCCCACGGGACCCGAGACCAAGGACCAGGTCGCGGAGCAGATCACGGACATGTTCCTCGTCGCGATCGCGGCCCAGAACGCCGGCCGCAGCGTGCTGCCGGCGACGGCGACGGGAGCGGCCGGATGAGCGTCCGGGCCTGGCACGTGACGAGCCTCGGTGAGCCGCGCGACGTGCTGCGCGTCGTGGAGGTGCCCGAGCCCGTGCCCGGGCCGGGCGAGGTGGCCGTGCGGGTGCGGGCCGTCGCGGTGAACTTCCCCGACGTGCTGCTCGCGCGCGGCGAGTACCAGGTGCGCCCCGAGGTGCCGTTCACGCCGGGCATCGAGCTGTGCGGGGACGTCGTCGCGGTCGGGCCGGGTGTCGAACGTGTGCGGGTGGGGGAGCGCGTCGTCGGCTCGCGGATCGGCGTCCTCGCCGAGGTCGCGGTCCTCGCGGAGCAGGAGGTGTTCCCCGCGCCGCCGACGCTGGACGACGCGGAGGCCGCATCCCTGACGATCGCCTACCAGACCGCGTGGTTCGCGCTGCACCGGCGGGCCGGCCTGCGGGAGGGCGAGACCGTGCTCGTGCACGCCGCCGCCGGCGGCGTCGGGACGGCGACCGTGCAGCTCGCGGCCGCCGCCGGGGCCCGGGTGGTCGGGGTCGTGGGCGGTGAGGCGAAGGCCCAGGTCGCGCGCGACGCCGGCGCGCACGTCGTGCTCGACCGCACGCGCGACGACCTCGTCGCCGCCGTCAAGGAGGCGACCGACGGGCGCGGGGCCGACGTCGTCGTCGACCCGGTCGGCGGCGACGCGTTCGACGCGTCCGTGCGGTGCGTCGCGTTCGAGGGCCGGATCGTCGTCGTCGGCTTCGCGGGCGGCCGCATCCAGTCCGTGCGCCCCGAGCACGCGCTCGTGAAGAACTACGGAGTCCTCGGCCTGCACTGGGGGCTCTACGCGCGAGTCCGCCCGGACCTCGTCGCCCAGGCCCATGACGCGATCTCCCGGCTCGTGGCCGACGGCGTCGTCCGCCCGGTCGTCGGAGACGTCGTGCCGTTCGAGGACGCCGCCGAGGCCGTGCAGCGCCTCGCCGACGGCTCGACGACCGGGCGTCTCGTCGTCCGGGTCTCCTGAGGCCCCGCACCATCCCTGAGACGGAAGGACCGTTCATGGCTCGGCTCGACGGCAAGGTCGCGCTCGTCACCGGAGGGGCGCGCGGCCTCGGCGCGGCGTACGTGCGCGCCCTGCACGCGGAGGGCGCGAGCGTCGTCGTCGCCGACGTGCTCGATGACGACGCGCGGGCGCTCGCGGACGAGCTCGGCTCCCGCGCGCTCGGGGTGCGGCTCGACGTCACCGACGAGGCGAGCTGGACCGCCGCCGTCGAGGCGACCGCCGAGGCGTTCGGCGCGCTGCACGTGCTCGTCAACAACGCGGGCATCGCGAACGCCGGCCGGATCGAACGATACGGGCGCGAGAAGTGGGACGCGGTCATCGCCGTCAACCTCACCGGCACCTACCTCGGCGTGCGCGCCGTCCTGGCAGCGCTGCGCGCGGCGGGCGGCGGGTCCATCGTCAACGTGTCCTCGGTCGAGGGCATGCGCGGCAGCCCCGGCCTGCACGGCTACGTCGCGTCGAAGTTCGGTGTGCGTGGGCTCACCAAGTCGCTCGCCGTCGAGCTCGGGCCGGACCGGATCCGCGTCAACTCCGTCCACCCCGGGTTCGTGCTCACCGCCATGACCGAGCGCCTCGACCCCGACTCGCCCCACATCCCGCTCGGGCGCCCGGCGCTCCCCGAGGACGTCGCCGGCGCCGTCGTCTACCTCGCGAGCGACGAGTCCGCCTACGTGACGGGAACCGAGCTCGTCGTCGACGGCGGCATGATCGCGGGTATCCCGCACTCCTGATCGCCGGGAGCTCGGCCCGCTGTCCTGGCACCCGCTGTGGCCATCGCCGACTACGGCTCCGGATACTGCGCGTGGAGGTCGCCGCCGTACAGGCGCCAGCAGAAGTCGTTCATCCGGGCGGCGGCGGGAGCGTGCCGGGCGAGGATGTCCGCCACGAGCGTCGGCAGGTCCAGCGGGATGTCGCCGCGCGCGCACCGACGCACGTACGCATTGCGTTCGGCAGGGCCGCCGCTGGTCGGCACCGGCACCCCGCACACCGTGGTGACGAGCCAGTTCACGAGCCGCATGGCCGCGTAGTCGGCGTCGTGGTCGACGTTGCGCGCGACGAACTCCCGCTCGGCGTCGGTCAGCTCGAACCGCGGCGACGTGGCCAGCCCGAGGTCGACGAGGTAGATCTGGTCGTCGTCGGCCCGCACGTTGCCGAAGTGGCCGTCCATGTGCAGAACGTCTCGGCTGCGCAGGAACGCGACGGCCTCGAAGAGCTGCCGCTCGACCGTCTCGGCGGTGGCGACCGGGTCGTCCAGCCAGGCGGGCAGCCGGTCGGGGAGGTGCTCGTGGAAGAGCACGAGGCTGGAGCTCGCGTCGGCCAGCTCCTCGAGGCGGACCCGGACCGCGGGGTCGCCTCCGAACTGGGCGACGACCGCCTCGATGTCCTGGTGCTCGGACGCGACGGGTGGGCGGCCCGGCAGCACTCGCCAGTGGTGCAGCAGGGCGAAGGCCCCCGACTCGCCGGCGAGCACCCCCTCGGTGACGACGAGGTTCGCCGCGAGCTCGCGCCACGCGCCGAAACCCGGGCCGGCGAGGCGGTGCATGCCGTACTGGCACGAGGTGGGCAGGCCGAACAGGTTGGCCGTGCTGTGCGGGTGCGCCAGCTCGCGGTCGGTGATCGGTATCCGCTTGGCGAACACCGCGACGCCGTCGACGTCGAGCACCGTGGACCCACCGCCCGCACCCACACCGCTGGACGGCGCGGCCTGGAGCAACGCCGTCAGCGCGTCGTCGTCGCGAGCGGCGAGCGCTGCGGACACGAGCTCGTGGCGGGCACGTCGGGTGCTGAGCATCGCGCCATTCTGTCGTGCCGGGGCGATCGCGGTGTCGCACGGCTCGGCCGGACCTGACGACACAGGGGGAGGAGGCCGAGGATCGTTGCCAAATCGACATACCGGCCGGTCGGTCTCTGTTGTATCGTGGGCGTCAACCGACACGAAGAGGTGCCGATGTCCACCACCGCTGCTCCCCCCGCGACGCTGGTCCCGCGGCTCGCCGTGCACGGTCTCACCGTGCGGTTCGGCGGGCTCACCGCACTGTCCGACGTCTCGCTCCACGTCGACGACGGCGAGGTCGTCGGCCTCATCGGCCCCAACGGGGCCGGCAAGACGACGCTGTTCAACGCCGTGTGCGGGCTCGTGGCACCGAGCGCTGGCACGGTGTCGATCGGCGGTGCCGGCGGCCCGCACGCACCGCGACCGTCGCGGCTCGTCGGGCACGGCGTCGCGCGCACGCTCCAGGGACTCGGGCTGTTCGCCGGGCTCTCGGTCCTGGAGAACGTCGTCGCGGCGAGCCCCGAGCGCCGCGCCGCCGGGCGCACGCGCGCGGCACAGGATCGTCTGGACGAACTCGGTATCGGCCACCTCACGGACGCCCGTCCGACGACGCTGCCCTACCCGGAGCAGAAGAAGGTCGCCCTCGCGCGGGCGCTCGTCTCGCGCCCCGGCCTGCTCCTGCTCGACGAGCCGGCGGGCGGGCTGGGCTCCGACGACATTTCCGAGCTCGCGACGCTCGTGCGCCGGGTCGCGTCGTCGGGCTGTGCCGTGCTCCTCGTCGAGCACCACGTCGACTTCGTCATGAGCGTGTGCGACCGCGTCGTCGTGCTCGACTTCGGCCGCGTCATCGCGAGCGGGACGCCCGCCGACGTCCGCGACGACCCGGCGGTCGAGGAGGCCTACCTGGGCACGGAGGTCGACCGGTGACGGCCGCGCTCGAGGTCGACGGCCTCACGGTCGGCTACGGCGGTGCGCCCGTGCTGCGCGACGTGCACCTCGACGTCCCGCACGGGCGGATCGTGGCGCTCGTCGGCGCGAACGGCGCCGGCAAGACGACGCTGCTGCGCACCACCTCGGGACTCGTGCCCGCCGCGCGGGGAACGGTCCGCCTCGACGGCGACGACCTCGCGGGTGTCAGCGTCGAGGACCGATCCCGACGCGGGCTCGCGCACGTGCCCGAGGGGCGGGGGGTCGTCGTCGAGCTCACGGTCGAGGAGAACCTGCGGCTCGGCGCGCTGTGGCGGAGCCCCGCAGAACGGCGGGCCGCGATCGCCGACGCCTACGAGCTGTTCGAGCCGCTCGCCCGGCGGCGCACGAGCCCGGGGCACCAGCTCTCGGGCGGCGAGCGCCAGATGCTCGCGCTCGCCCGCGCGCTCGTCGCCGCTCCGCGCGTGCTGCTGCTCGACGAGCCGTCGCTCGGGCTCGCGCCGCGCGTCGTCGCCCAGATCATGACCGTCCTGCGCCGGCTGTGCGACGCGACGGGCCTCACGGTCCTGCTGGCCGAGCAGAACGTCTCGAGCGCGCTCTCGGTCGCCGACCACGGCGTCGTGCTCGGCCTCGGCGAGGTCGTCGCGAGCCGTCCCGCCGCCGAGCTCCTGCACGACACCACCCTCCGCCACGCCTACCTGGGGTTCTGATGGACCGACTCGTGTTCCTGCTCGGCACGGGCCTCGCCCGTGGGGCCGTGCTCGCCCTCTTCGCGCTCTCGCTCGTCCTCGTCTGGCGCGCGGCGCGCGTCGTGAACTTCGCCCAGGGGGCGATGGCGGTGACCGCGACGTACGTCGCGTTCGTCGTGACCGGCCTGACGGGGAGCTTCTTCGTGGGGCTCGTCGCGGCCCTCGTCGCCGGAGCGGTACTCGGCTGGGCGGTGGAACGGGGCCTGATGCGTCGCGTCGCCGGCAGCTCGCCGCTCGCCGGGGTGATCGTGGCGGTGGGGCTCGTGATGATCCTCCAGTCCGCGCTCGGCATCCTCGTGGGCGGCCGGACGCTGCCGGTCGAAGCGCCCTTCGACGAGACGCCGATCAGCGTCGGCGGCGTCCCGCTCCTCTCGCCGTACGACCTGTTCGTCCTCGTCGTCGCGCTCGTCGTCATGGCAGGCCTCGGGCTGCTCTTCACGCGCACCCCGATCGGGCTGCAGATGCGCGCCGCGGCGTTCGCGCCCGAGGTGTCGCGCATCCTGGGCGTCCGGGTGTCGCGGCTGCTCACTCTCGGGTGGGCACTCTCGTCGGCGGTGGCCGCGCTCGCCGCGGTGCTGCTGGTGCCGACCGAGCTCGGCCTGACGCCGCACGCGACCGACATGCTCTTCGTCCTCGGCTTCACCGTCGCGGTGGTCGGGGGCCTGGACTCGCCGGTCGGCGCTCTCGTCGGCGGCGTGGGGGTGGGCGTGCTCATCAGCCTCGTCACCGGATACCTCGGCGCGAGCGTCGCGCCCCTGGCCGTGCTCGTGCTCCTCGTGGTGGTGCTGCTCGTGCGGCCCCATGGTCTGCTCGCGGTGGGGGAGGCGAGGCGCGCATGAGCACTCCCGCCGTCCAGCCGGCCCACCGACTGCTGCCCGGGCTCACCGGTCCGCGCCGTACGCTCGTCCTCGCCGCGCTCGTCACGCCGGCCCTCCTCGTCGCGGTCCTGTTCCTCGACCCCTTCCGCAGCTACCAGGTCGCGCTCGTCGCCGTCTACCTGTGCGCGACGGCGGGGCTCACCCTCGTCGTCGGCCTCGCCGGGCAGGTCTCGCTCGGGCACGCGGCGCTCATGGCGGCGGGCGGCTACGGCTACGCGCTCACCGCGAACGCGCTGACCGAGGCCGGGCTCGAGGGTGCCGCACGGGTCGTGCCGTCCGTGCTCGCCGGTGCCCTGGTCGCGGGGGCGCTCGGGCTGCTCCTCGGGCTCGCCGGTGCACGTCTGCACGGCCCGTACCTCGCCGGGCTCACGCTCGCCCTCGTCCTCGCGCTCCCCGCGCTCGCCACGACGTGGAGCACGGTGCTCCGCGGCGACCAGGGCGTCCAGGTCGCGTTCGACGGCGTGCCCGAACCCTTGCAGCGGTTCGTCGCCCTCGAGCAGTGGCAGGCGTGGGTCGCGGTCGTCGTGGCCGCCGTCGTCGTCACCGGTCTCGCGCTCCTGCGCGACGGCCGCCTCGGCCTGCGCATCCGCGCGGTGCGGGACGACGCCGTCGCCGCCCGGCTGGCCGGCATCCCCGCCGGGCGGGTCATGGTCGCGACCTTCACGGCGAGCGCCGTCGGGGCAGGCCTGGGCGGCGCCGTGCTCTGCTACGTGACCCAGTCGGTCGCCCCGGGCGGCTACGGGCTGGCGCTGTCGCTCCTGCTGCTCGTCGCCGTCGTCCTGGGCGGCCTCGGCAGCCTGCGCGGCGCGACGGTCGGCGCCGTCCTGCTCGTCCTCGTGCCCTGGCTCGCCGGTCTCGCGGCCGACGCCCTGCCCGTGCCCGCGGACCTGGCCCAGCGGCTCGACGGCAACCTCGCCGTCCTGCTGTTCGGCGTCCTGCTCGTCGTCGTCATGGTCGCCGCCCCGGGCGGCGTCGTCGGCGCCCTGCAGTCCCGGTCGAGGTCCCGGCACTCGTCCCGGCCGAGCCGCGCGCCGTCGACCCCGGCCCCCGGCCCGGCCGGACCGGCCGCCGCCGGACCAGCCACCGCAGCGCCAACCCCCGCAGAACCTCCCGCCGAACCGACCTACGCCGACACAGAGAGGTGACGTCGATGTCACTCCCCACCCGCCGCCCGCGCGCGGCCGCAGCCCTCGTCCCCGTGCTGGCGCTCAGCCTCGCGGCCTGCAGCGTCCCCGGGTCCACCGCGACCGACGACGACGGCGGCGACGCCACCGGCGTCACCGACTCCACGGTCACCGTCGGGACGCACACGCCGCTCACCGGCCCCGCCGCCGCCGGCTACTCGTCGATCTCGGCCGCGGCCACCGCGTACTTCGCCTACCTCAACGAGAAGGGCGGGATCAACGGCCGCACGATCGAGTACGTCGTCAAGGACGACGGGTACAACCCCGCGAACACCCAGACCGTCGTGCGCGAGCTCGTCCAGGAGGACGAGGTCTTCGCGATCCTCAACGGGCTCGGCACGCCCACCCACTCCGCGGTCCTCGACTACCTCGACCAGAACGAGGTGCCCGACCTCTTCGTCGCGTCCGGCAGCACGAGCTGGGACCAGCCCGAGGAGTACCCCTGGACGTTCGCGTTCAACGCCGACTACGTGGTCGAGGGCAAGGCCCTCGCCCACTACGCCCAGGAGGAGCTCGACGGCACCACCTACTGCGTGCTCGGCCAGGACGACGACTTCGGGGAGGAGTTCCGGCAGGGCCTCGAAGCGGTCCTCGGCGCCGACGGCCTCGCGTCCGTCCAGACGTACTCCGTCTCGAACCAGGACGTCTCCGCGCAGATCGGCGCCATGCAGGCCGCCGGGTGCGACACGAACTTCCTCGCGACCGTCAACGGCTTCACGGCGCTCGCGCTCGGGACGGCGGCGAAGCTCGGCTACCAGGCCCGGTGGCTCTCGTCGTCGTCCGGCGGCGACTACCCGACCCTCGCGGGCTTCCTCGGCGAGGACGTCGCGCCCCTGCTGCTCGAAGGCTTCGTCTCGACCAACTACCTGTCCTTCAGCCCCGACGACCCGTGGGTCGCGCACTTCCGCGAGGTGAACGACGAGTACAACGACGGCGCGCCGTTCGACGGCAACACCGTCTACGGGATGTCGGTCGCCTACACGTTCGCGGAGGCGCTTGCTCGGGCCGGCGTCGACCCGACGCGCGAGAGCCTCGTCGAGGCGCTCGAGTCCGGCGACGTCGTCGGCGCGGGGATCATGCCGCTCGGCTTCTCCGCCGACAGCCACTCGGCGTACGACGGCGTCGGCATCACCGTCGTGGCGAGCGGCGTCCAGGACTACGTCGGCCCGGTCTACGCCACCGACTCCGCCGACGGCCCCGTCGAGGACTTCACCGGCGACCCGGTCCCGTTCGAGAACGACGGCATCCCTCAGCCCTGACGAGCGAGAACCCGAGTCCGCCGAGGGAGGACCGCGGTCGCGCGAGATAGAACCCCGGTCTGCCGAGGTAGAACCGTGGTCCGCCGAGGTAGAACCCTGGTCGCGCGAGATAGAACCCTGGCCGCGCGAGGTAGAACCGTCGTCACGCTGCCCGACGGCGCGTGGTCGCCCTGGGTTTCGGGGTGGGTGGGGGCGCCGCGTCTATCCGCGCCGCTCGTTCCTCGCGGCGCTCCCGCCAGGCCCGACCACGACGCGGCGCCCCCACCCACCCCTCCCGGCGTCGTCCCACCCCGGTCCTCGCTCGCCTCGGGCGACCGCCCGGATGCTGGGTCGAGCGTTAGGGGGCTCACCCGGACGGTGCTGACGGGGCCTCGCCGAGCGGGCGAGCGGGCTCGTCCTACCCGGGTGACCGGCAACGGCACTCCGCGCCCGCGAGCTGGTGATCAGTCGACCCGCCCACAGCGGGCTCGCGCACCCGGGTCCCGCACTTCGGCGCCCGACCAGGGCCGACCACGGCTCTACCTCGCACGGCCAGGGTTCTATCTCGCGCGACCACGGTTCTACTTCGCGCGACCACGGTTCTACCTCGCCCGACCAGAGGGTTCTACCTCGGCGGGCCGGGGTTCTGCCTCGCGGCGCCACGGTTCTGCCTCGCGGCGCCACGGTTCTGCCTCGGCGGGGCCCGGCCGCGTGCTGCCCGCGGAGAGGTGAGGGCTGAGCGGGTGGGGCGGCGTCGGATGCGAAGGGCGTCAAGGCCGCGCTCCTCAAACCCAAGCCCGAAAGGCCAGGGTGACGGCGCGGACAGCCCGAGCACCGACGCCGCCCCGCACGCGGACCCGACCACCACCGCCCGCGCCGCCCGACCGAGGTCATACCTAGGTCGACCAGGGTTCTACTTCGGCGGACCAGGGTTCTACCTCGGGCTACCAGGGTTCTACCTCGGGCTACCAGGGTTCTACCTCGGCGCTGGCTCAGCGGGATCGGTGGTGCGGGCGGCCTCGAAGGTCGCGACGAGCTCGCGCTTGAGGACCTTGCCCGAGCCGCCCAGCGGGAGGGACTCGACCAGGTGCACGTGGCGCGGGAACTTGTACGCGGCCACGCGCTGCTGGGTGAACTCGATGATCTCCGCGGGATCCGCCGTCCGGCCCGGCATGAGCACGACGGCGGCGTGCACCTCCTGCCCGCGCGTGTCGTCCGCGAGGCCGAACACCGCGGCCTGGGCGACGGCGGGGTGGCCCGTCATGACGTCCTCGACCTCGCTCGGGTACACGTTGTAGCCGTTGCGGACGATCATGTCCTTCTTGCGGTCGACGATCGTGACGATGTCGTCGGCGTCCTTGGTGCCGAGGTCGCCGGTGCGGAACCAGCCGTCGACGACGGTCTGCGCGTTCGCCTCCGGGTTGCCGAGGTACCCCTTGAAGAGGTTGTGGCCCCGGATGACGATCTCGCCGAGCTCGCCGGGGCCCAGGAGGTCGACGCGGTCGTCGACGTCGGCGGCGGCGATCTCGACGTCCACGCCCCAGAGCGGGCGCCCGACCGTCCCGGGCCGGATCGGCTCGCCGACGGGGTTGAACGCGGCCGTGGGCGACGTCTCGGTGAGCCCGTAGCCCTCGTGCACCTCGGCGCCGAACGTGCGCGAGAACGCCTCGAGCAGCGGCACGGGGAGCGCGGCACCGCCGGACACGGCGTAGCGCAGCGGCGGCCGGTCGGGGTTGCGCTCGGCGGCCTGGACCATGCCGACGAACATCGTGGGGACGGCCGTGAACACCGTCGCGCGGTGCCGGACGAGGAGTGCGAGCGCCTCGTCCGGGTCGAACTTCGGCAGCAGCACGATCGCCGCGCCCTTGCGGAACGCGATGTTGAGCACCGCCATCTGCCCGAACGTGTGGAAGAACGGCAGCCCGCCGAACACGACGTCCTCGGGCCGCAGGTCGAACGTGTCGATGAGCGCGACGTGCACCTGCTCGATCATCGCCAGGTGCGAGCCGACCGCGCCCTTGGGGCGCCCGGTCGTGCCGCTCGTGTAGAGGATCGTCGCGGCGGCCAGCGGGTTGACCGACGCGTACGTGCGGACCGGCTCGGCCTGTGCGGCCTCGTCCTCCAGCCGCGGGAACGGCACCTGGTCGCGCAGCGCGTCCGGCACGAGCACGGTCACCGTCGGGATCCCCGCCGCGGCGGCCGCCGGCCCCGCCTCGGCGAGGAACGGCGCGCCCGCGACGAGGAGGCTCGCTCCGGCGTCGCGCAGCACGAACTCGATCTCCGTGGCCTTGAACAGCAGGTGGATCGGCACGACGACGGCGCCGATCGACAGCGCCGCGTAGTAGACGCGCGCGAAGTCGGGCACGTTGGGCACGAGCATCGCGACGCGGTCGCCCGGGCGCACGCCGCGCGCGAGCAGCGCACCGGCGTACGCGCGCGTCTGGTCCCACAGGTCGCCATAGGTGACGACGGCGTCGCCCACGAGGAAGGCCGTCGCGCCCGGCCGGCGGTGCGCGGTCTCCGCGAGGTTGGCCGCGATGGACAGAGTGCCGAACCCCGGGCCGGTCAGCACGGGGTCGGGCACGAGGCCGGCTCGGGCGTCAGGGGGAGTGGACGACGACGGCGCGGGCGCCGGGCGGGAGGCGTCGCCCGGTGCCGGTGCGGGGGAGAGGTCACGGTCGAGGTCACCTGGAGCAGTCATTGGTCGAGGTCCCTTCGGTGTCGGTGGTGCGTGGCGGGTGTCGGTGGTGCGACGGTCACCGGCGCCCGGACGGCGTCGGCGGTGCGGGGGTGGCGAGCTCGGCGCGGCCGAGCGTCGCGAGGTGGACCTCGTCGGGTCCGTCGGCGAGCCGCATGGCGCGTGCGGCGGCGAACATCTCGGCGAGCGGCTGGTCGCCGGAGAGGCCGGCGGCGCCGAACACTTGGATCGCGCGGTCGAGGATCTGCTGGACGGCGCGCGGCACCGCGATCTTGATGGCCTGGATCTCGCGCATCGCCGCGCGGTTGCCGACCGTGTCCATGAGCCACGCCGTCTTGAGCACGAGCAGTCGCAGCGCCTCGAGCTGGACGCGCGACTCGGCGACCCACTCGCGGACGACGCCCTGCTGGGCGAGCGTGCGCCCGAACGCGGTGCGCGTCGTCGCGCGCTCGCGCACGAGGTCGAGCGCGCGTCCGGCCATGCCGAGCGCGCGCATGCAGTGGTGGATCCGGCCCGGACCGAGCCGGGCCTGGGCGATGCGGAACCCGTCGCCCTCGCCCGCGACGAGGTTCGACGCGGGGACGCGGACGTCGTCGAGCACGATCTCCGCGTGGCCGCCGTGCTCGCGGTCGTCGTAGCCGAACACGGTCAAGGGCCGGACGACGCGCACGCCCGGGATGTCGCGCGGCACGAGGATCATGCTCTGCCGGCGATGGCGGTCCGCGTCCGGGTCGGTGGACCCCATGACGACGAGGATCCGCGCGTCGGGGTTCATCGCGCCGGTCGACCACCACTTGCGGCCGGTGATCACGTAGTGGTCGCCGTCCCGGCGGATGCGCGTCGCGATCTGGCTCGCGTCCGACGACGCGACGTCGGGCTCGGTCATGCAGAACGCCGAGCGGATCTCGCCGCGGAGGAGCGGGGCAAGCCACTGCTCCTTCTGGGCGGGCGTGCCGAACTCGTGCAGGAGCTCCATGTTGCCCGTGTCGGGTGCGGCGCAGTTCATCGCGACCGGCGCGAGGCGTGGGCTGCGGCCGCTGAGCTCGGCCACCGGCGCGTACTGGAGCGTCGTGAGGCCGCCGCCGTCCGGCCCGGGCAGGAACAGGTTCCACAGGCCGCGCTCGCGCGCCTCGGTCTGCAGCTCGCGCACGACCGGCCGGAACGACCAGTCGTCGGGGGTCGCCTCGACCTGGCGCGCGAGCACCGGCTCCGCGGGGAGCACGTGCTCGTCGAGGAAGGCCTGGGTGCGCGCGACGACGTCGCGCGTCGTGGCGTCGGGCTCGAAGTCCACGGTCATCCCCTCCGGGCGCCCGCGAGTCGCGCGAGGCCCTCGTCGGCGAGCGGGGTGACGAGGTCGCCGATGACGTCGAAGCCGTCGCCGACCGTCTCGCCCGCGCGGTAGCGGAAGTGCACGCCCTCGAGGATCACGCCGAGCTTGTACGCGCCGAACGCGCGGTACCACGACAGCTCGGGGACCGGCCAGCCGCGCCGGGCCTCGTACGCGTCGACGAGCTCCTCGAACGCGGGGTACCCGGCCGCGGCGTCGACGGCGCTCGTCGCGACGCCCGCGGCGGCCTCGCCGAGCGCGCGGATGTCCCAGTACAGGCCCAGCATGCCGAGGTCGACGGTCGGGTCCCCGAGCGTCGCCATCTCCCAGTCGAGGATCGCCGCCACGCGGGGGGCCCTCCCGGCCCCGCGGCTCACGATGGCGTTGTCGAGCCGGAAGTCCCCGTGCACGATCCCGGCTGCCAGCTGCTCGGGGACGTGCTCGCGGAGCCGCGCGCCGAGCTGCTCGAGGGCGGGCACGTCGCGCGAGCGCGACGCGTCGAGCTGGGTGGCCCACCGGCGCAGCTGGCGCTCGAGGTAGCCGTCGGGCCGGCCGAAGTCCGCGAGGCCGACGGCGGCCGGGTCCACGCGGTGCAGCTCGGCGAGGGTCTCGGCGAGCTCGAGCGAGAGCGCGCGCAGCTCCGCGGCGGAGTACGCCGCGTTCTGGGCCGGGTCCGCCAGCACCTCCCCGGCCACGTGCTCCATGAGGAAGAACGGCGTCCCGGTCCCGGCCGTGCCGTCGTGGTCGTCGACCAGGTCGACGACGCGCGGCACCGGCACGGGCGTGCCCTGCAGCGCCGCGATCACGCGGTGCTCGCGCGCCATGTCGTGCGCGGTGGACAGCACGTGGCCGAGCGGGGGCCTGCGCAGGACCAGCGGCACGACGGCGCCCTCGACGCGGTAGGTGAGGTTGCTGCGGCCGCCGGCGATCACCGTCGCGGACAGCGGGTCCTGCGTGGCGAGCTCGGGGTGCGTCCGGCGCAACCACTGGTCGAGCCGGTGCACCTCGAGCCCGGGCGGGCTCGCCGTCGGACGGGTCATCGTCGACCACCTCTCCGCGCTGCGTCGCGCGTCGTCGGGATGCCGGGCGACCCCGGCTCGGTCGATCATACCGCGCGGTCGGTATGGGGCGATCGATCCTCCGCTGCCGCTGAGTGCTGGAGATTTGTCGTCGTCGCGGCCTCTCCGCGACAAGAGGCCCGCACTCAGCGCGCGGAGACCAGGAGGTCGCGCTCGATCGCGGCACGGATCGGGTCCGGGACAGGCGTCGGGCGCCGCGTCTCGCGGTCCACGAACACGTGCACGAACCGGCCCTCGGCGATCGGCACGTCCTCGCCCGCGCGCAGGATGCCCAGCTCCCACCCGACGCTCGACGTCCCGAGGCGTCCCGCCCGCAGGCCGACCTCGAGCGCGTCGGGGAACGACGCCGACGCACGGTACTCGCACGAGCTGCTCACGCACAGCCCGATCGCCGGCCCGGCCAGCCGGTCGAGCCCCGCGACGCGCACGAGCCACGTGTTGATCGCGGTGTCCATCGCCTCGTAGTAGACGGTGTTGTTGACGTGGCCGTAGACGTCGTCGTCGTTCCAGCGGGTGGGGAACGGCGAGCGATGTCCGTAGGCGGGGGGTGCATCGGTCACGGGCTCCTCCGTGGTGGTCATGCGGGCGAGGGTGCGCCCGTACCGGGGCGGTCGAGGTGCAGCACGAGCTCGAACGCGGTCCGCGCACGCGTCGCGCTCGGGACGTCGCCCGCGATGAGGTCGGCGTACGTGAACGACTCGCTGATGCGGACGAGCAGGTAGGCGATCTCGCGGGGCTCGATGTCGCGGCCGAGGGGGCGCGGGCCGAGCTCGGCGTCGACGAGCGCCTCGACCTCGGCGACGTAGCGCCGCTGGATCTGGCTCTCCTTCGTCGTGAGCAGGCGCAGCGCACGGGCGGGCTCGCGCTGCAGGAACGTCCGGAAGTACCCGGCCGTGATGAGGTCGTGGACGAAGGTCGTCAGGACCGACGCCACGCGCTCGGCGCCGTGCAGCCCGGCGGCCGCGGCGTCGGCCTGCTCGAGCGTGGGCACGGCGAGCGACCACAGCACCTCGGAGAGCAGGGCGTCACGGTTCCCGACCCAGCGGAACAGGCTCGTGCGGTCCACGCCGAGCGACGTCGCGAGGCGGCCCATGTCGATCCGCTCGCCCGCGATGAACGTCTCGCGCGCCCGGCGGAACGCCGTGACGGTGTCGGCGTGCGTCCCGGAGACGAGCCGCTCCGACAGCCACGACGGCGCGGCCGCCGTCCCCACGTGCCCGAGCCGAGCCTCCGGCAGGGGCACGCCGGGTGCCGGGACGGTCGCGCCGGTCGCCAGGGCCGTCGTCGGGCCGGCCGCTCGGGTCGTCTCCGCGCCGGGGGCGTCGTCGTCACCTGCCATGCCGGGCACTCTACCGCCGTGGAAACCGATGCGTGCAACATTTTCGATTTTGATGCACACTGGCGGCGAGGAGATCACCGACGATCCACCGGAGGCACGCATGACCACGACCACCGCGGCACCGCCCGCGACGCTCGCGAGCGACTTCTACGGGGTGCAGACCGAGCTCTCGCCCGACGAGCAGGGACGCGTCCTGACGATCCGCGAGTTCCTCGAGCGCGAGGTGCGCCCGATCGCCGACGACTGCTGGGACCGCGCCGAGTTCCCCCACCACCTGATCCCCGGGCTCGCCGACCTCGGCCTGTTCGGCGCGCACCTGCCGGAGACCGCGCGATTCGAGAACGGGATGCTCTACCGCGGCTGGGTCGCGCTCGAGCTCGCGCGCGTCGACCCGTCGATCGCGACGTTCGTCGGCGTCCAGACCGGGCTCACCATGACCGCGATCGCGGGCGGCGGCTCCCCGGAGCAGCGCGAGCGCTGGCTCCCGCCGATGGGCCGGGGCGAGGTCATGGGCGCGTTCGGGCTTACCGAGCCGTACTCCGGGTCCGACACCTCGCGCGGCCTGCGCACGACGGCCGAGCGTCGCGGCGAGACGTGGGTCCTGCACGGGGCCAAGCGCTGGATCGGCAACGCGACGTTCGCGGACGTGATCGTCGTGTGGGCCAAGGACGTCGCCGACGACCAGGTCAAGGGCTTCCTCGTCCGCACGGGCACGCCCGGCCTGACGGTCACGAAGATCGAGCGCAAGCAGGCGCTGCGCACCGTGCAGAACGCCGACATCGAGATCGACGGCGTCGAGGTCGCCGAGGAGGACCGCCTGCAGCGGGTCTCGTCGTTCCGCGACGTCGCGGCCGTGCTGCGCCCCACGCGGGCCGAGGTCGCGTGGCAGGCGGTCGGGCTCGCCGTCGGCGCGTACGAGGCCGCCGTGGCCTACGTGGCCCAGCGCGAGCAGTTCGGCCGCCCGCTCGGGTCGTTCCAGCTCGTCCAGGACAAGCTCGCGGAGTCCCTGGCCGACATCACGGCGAGCATCGCGCTGTGCCGCCGGCTCTCGCTGCTCGCCGAGGAGGGCAACCAGCGCGACGAGCACGCCGCGCTCGCCAAGTCGTTCGCGACCACGCGCATGCGGGCGACCGTCGCGCGCTGCCGCGAGGTGCTCGGCGGCAACGGCATCCAGCTCGACCACGGCGTCGCGCGCTACTTCGCCGACGCCGAGGCCGTCTACACCTACGAGGGCACGCGCGACATGAACACGCTCATCGTCGGGCGCGCGATCACGGGCCATCAGGCCTTCGTCTGAGCCCTTCGCCGACACGAGACCCACCACCGACACGCACCACCGGAAGGAGGCCACCGTGCAGGAGGCCTACGTCGTCGCCGTCGCCCGCTCGCCCATCGGGCGCGCGTTCAAGGGGTCGCTGCGGGAGGTGCGCCCGGACGACCTCGCCGCCGAGATGGTCCGGGCCGCGCTCGCCCAGGTCCCCACGCTCGACCCGGGCCGGGTCGAGGACCTGCTGCTCGGGTGCGGGCAGCCGGGTGGGGAGCAGGGCATGAACATGGCCCGCGTCGTCGCCGTGCTGCTCGGGCTCGACGGCGTGCCCGGCACGACCGTCAACCGCTACTGCTCGTCGAGCCTGCAGACCACGCGCATGGCGTTCCACGCGATCCGCGCGGGGGAGGGCGACGTGTTCGTCTCCGCCGGCGTCGAGTCCGTGAGCAGCACCGCGCGCGGCACGGCCGACCACATCCCGGGGGAGGACCTCACCAACCCCCGGTTCGCGACCGCCGTCGGACGCACCGTCCGCCGCGCCGAGGCGGGCGCCGAGCCCTGGACCGACCCGCGCCTCGCGGGCGAGCTCCCGGACGTGTACGTCGCGATGGGCCAGACGGCGGAGAACGTCGCGCAGCTCACCGGCACGTCGCGCCGCGAGCAGGACGAGTACGCGGCGCTGAGCCAGCAGCGCGCGCAGGCCGCGATCGCGAGCGGGTTCTGGTCCCGGGACATCACGCCCGTCACGCTCCCGGACGGCACGCGCGTGACGGCCGACGACGGCCCGCGCGCGGGCGTGACCGTCGAGTCGCTCGCAGGGCTGGACCCCGTGTTCCGCCCCGACGGGACCGTGACCGCCGGGAACTGCTGCCCGCTCAACGACGGGGCGGCCGCGGTGGTGGTCGTGAGCGGGCGCGTCGTCGACGAGCTCGGCCTGCAGCCTCTCGCCCGGATCGTCTCGACCGGCGTCAGCGGGCTGTCGCCGGAGATCATGGGCCTCGGGCCCGTCGAGGCGAGCCGCCAGGCGCTCGCGCGCGCCGGGCTGACGATCGACCAGGTGGACCTCGTCGAGATCAACGAGGCGTTCGCCGCGCAGGTGCTGCCGAGCGCGAAGGAGCTCGGCGTCGACCTCGACCGGCTCAACGTCCACGGCGGGGCGATCGCCGTCGGGCACCCGTTCGGCATGACGGGTGCGCGCATCACGTCCACCCTGGTCCATGGCCTCGCCGAGACCGGTGGGCGCTACGGGCTGGAGACGATGTGCGTGGGCGGGGGCCAGGGCATGGCGATGGTCCTCGAGCGCGTCTGATCCGACACAGCGCTGAGTGCATGAGAATGGCGGTCCCGAATCGTTTCGAGGCCGCACATCTCATGCACTCAGCGTTCTGGTCGGCGCTCGTGGCGGGTGGGCGGGTGACCCGGCCGGTCAGGCCGGGACGACGAGCACGACGGTGTCCGCGACGAGCGCGGGCTTGTCCGAGCCCTCCGAGCCCTCCGAGCCCTCCGAGCCCTCGACCTCGACGGTGACGCGGATGCGGACCTTCGCACCCCGGGGGGAGTCGTCGACGCCCGTGACGGTGGACGTCGCACGCACCCGTGAGCCGGCACGGACCGGGGCGATGAAGCGCACCGAGTCGAGGCCGTAGTTGACGTGCATCGCGACGCCGCCCACGTCGAGCAGCCCCGCGGTCAGGACGGGCAGGAGCGAGAGCGTGAGGTACCCGTGCGCGACGGGCGCGCCGAACGGGCCGGCCGCCGCGCGCTCGGGGTCGACGTGGATCCACTGGTGGTCCTCGGTGACGTCCGCGAACGCGTCGATGCGCGCCTGGTCGACGGCGACCCACCGCTCGGACGTGGCCGTGCGCCCGACGGCGGACGGCAGGTCGGCGACGGACGCGACCCGGATCACGGTGTCGGTCGCCGGGGTCGACGGGGACGCCGTCGGGCCGGACGCCGTGGCGCTCATGCGCGCGGCCCTCCCGCCGCGTAGACGACCTGGCCGGAGACGAACCCGGACTCCTCGGAGCACAGGAACGACGCGAGCGCGGCGACGTCCTCCGGCTGCCCGGCCCGGCGCACGGGGATCTCCTGCGCCGCGGCCGCGACGAAGTCGTCGAACTCGACGCCGATCCGCTCCGCCGTCGCGCGCGTCATGTCGGTGACGACGAACCCCGGGGCGATCGCGTTCGCCGTCACGCCGAACGGGCCGAGCTCGAGGGCCAACGTCTTGGTGAGCCCCTGCATGCCCGCCTTCGCGGCGGCGTAGTTCGCCTGGCCGCGGTTGCCGAGCGCCGACGTGCTCGACAGGTTCACGACCCGCCCCCAGCCGGCCGCGACCTGGTGCGCCTGGACGGCCCGCGCCATGAGGAACGCCCCGCGCAGGTGAACGCGCAGCACGGTGTCGAAGTCGTCGTCGGACATCTTGAACAGCAGGTTGTCGCGCAGCACGCCCGCGTTGTTCACGAGCACCGTCGGGGCGCCGAGCTCGTCGACGACGCGCGCGACCGCGGCCTGGACCGCGTCGGCGTCCGAGACATCCGTGCCGAGCGCGAGCGCCTCGCCGCCCGCCGCGGCGATCTCCTTCGCGACGAGCGCGGCGTCGTCCTCGCGCAGGTCGAGGACGGCGACCCGCATGCCGTCGCGGGCGAGGCGTCGCGCGATCGCGGCACCGATGCCGCGCGCGCCGCCGGTGACGATCGCGGTGCGAGGGGTCGGTTCGGTCATGAGGGTGTCCCTTCGTGAGGCCGGACGAGCTGGCGCAGCTCCGCGCCGGTCGCCAGGCGGTCCATGGCGGAGCAGAGGTCGTCGAGCGCCACGTGCGCGGACACGAGGCGCTCCAGGGGGAGCGCGCCGTCGCGCCAGAGCTGCACGTAGCGCGGGATGTCGCGCGCGGGCACGGCCGAGCCGAGGTAGCTCCCGACGACGGTGCGCGCCTCGGCGGTGAGCGTCAGCGGGGAGATCGACGAGCGGGCGTCGGGCCCGGGCAGGCCCACGGTGACCGTCGTGCCGCCCGGCGCGGTCGCGGCGAACGCGGTCTCGAACGCGCGGGCGCTGCCCGCGGCCTCGACGACGACGGGCGCCCGGAGCCCGGCCTCGACCAGCGACGCGGGCGTGTGCACCGCGGACGCGCCGAGCGCGCGGGCCGTGGCGAGCTTGTCCTCGACCGCGTCGACGCCGATCACGTCGTGACCCAGCGCCTGCGCCACGAGCAACGCGGCCATGCCCACGCCGCCCAGCCCGACGACGAGCACCGGCTCGCCCGGTCGTGGGCGCCCGGCGTTGAGGACGGCCCCGCCCCCGGTGAGCACCGCGCAGCCGAGGAGGGCAGCGACGTCGGGCGGGACGTCGTCGTCCACCGGGACGACGGACGTGCGGCTCACGACGGCGTGCGTCGCGAACGCGGAGACGCCGAGGTGGTGGTGGACCGGGACGCCGTCGCGGTGCAGACGGCGCGCGCCGCCGACGAGCGTCCCGGCGGCGTTCGCGGCGCTGCCCGTGCGGCACGGCAGGCGCCCGTCGGTCGCGCACTCGGGGCACGCGCCGCAGCGGGGGAGGAAGGTCATGACGACGCGGTCACCGGGCCGGACGTCGTCGACGCCGTCGCCGGCCTGCTCGACGACGCCCGCCGCCTCGTGGCCGAGCAGTATGGGCACGGGCCGGGGACGGTTGCCGTCCACGACGGACAGGTCGGAGTGGCACAGCCCCGCGGCCTCGATGCGCACGAGGAGCTCGCCCGGCCCGGGCGGGTCGAGCTCGACCGTCGTCACGCGCAGCGGGCGCGACCCGGCGAAGGGCGACGGGGCGCCCGTCCGTTCGAGCACGGCTCCGAGGATCTCCATCCTGGCCCACCTCTCCTCGACGTCGTCGTCGCGACGTACCGACCGTGCGGTATGTCGCTCCGACAGTACACGACGGCTCACCTCGCCGGTACCCGCCCGGCGGTCGCGCCACAGCGGTGGGAGAGTGTGCGCATGCTGCTCACCGGGCTCGTCCTCGCGGGTGTCGCCGCCGCGATCCACGTCTACATCTTCGTCATGGAGTCGCTCACCTGGACGAGCGACCGCACGCGCGCGACGTTCGGCACGTCGCGCGCCGAGGCGGAGGCGACCAGGGAGCTCGCGTTCAACCAGGGCTTCTACAACCTGTTCCTCGCCGTGCTCGTCGCGCTCGGCATCGTCCTGCACGCGGCGGGCTGGACGACGGCGGGGGCCACGCTCGTCCTGGCCGGCGCCGGGTCGATGGTCGCGGCGGGCCTCGTGCTGCTCGTGTCGTCGCCGTCGAAGGCCCGGGCGGCGCTCGTCCAGCTCGTCCCGCCGCTGCTCGGCGTCGTCGGGGTCGTCCTGGGCCTCGTGCTCTGAGCCGCCGGTAGACTGGGCGCGCGCCGTCGTGCGCTCCCCGCCAGCGCCCACCCGAGGGAACCGATGACCGCCCCCGCATCCCAGGCTTCTGCACGCCCCGCTGCTCGCCCGACGTTGGACACCGTCGAGCACGCCGCCGCGACTCCGGACGAGGCCCAGCCGTACGCCGAGCTCGGCCTCAAGCCCGACGAGTACCAGCGCATCCGCGACATCCTGGGGCGCCGCCCCACGGCCGCGGAGCTCGCGATGTACTCCGTCATGTGGTCCGAGCACTGCTCCTACAAGTCGTCCAAGGTGCACCTGTCGAAGTTCGGCAAGGCCACGACGGACGAGATGAAGAAGCACCTGCTCGTCGGCATCGGCGAGAACGCGGGCGTCGTCGACATCGGTGACGGCTGGGCCGTGACGTTCAAGGTCGAGTCGCACAACCACCCGTCGTTCGTCGAGCCCTACCAGGGCGCGGCGACGGGCGTCGGCGGCATCGTGCGCGACATCATCTCGATGGGCGCGCGGCCGGTCGCCGTCATGGACCAGCTCCGGTTCGGCGCGGTCGACCACCCGGACACGGCGCGCGTCGTGCACGGTGTCGTGAGCGGCGTCGGCGGCTACGGCAACTCGCTCGGCCTGCCGAACATCGGCGGCGAGCTCGTCTTCGACCCCTCGTACCAGGGCAACCCGCTCGTCAACGCGCTGTGCCTCGGCGTGCTGCGCCACGAGGACATCCACCTCGCGAACGCGTCCGGCACCGGCAACAAGGTCATCCTCTTCGGCGCCCGCACGGGCGGCGACGGCATCGGCGGCGCCTCGATCCTCGCGTCCGAGACGTTCGAGGACGGCGTGCCCGCGAAGCGGCCGAGCGTCCAGGTGGGCGACCCCTTCATGGAGAAGGTCCTCATCGAGTGCTGCCTCGAGCTCTACGCGGCGAAGGTCGTCGAGGGCATCCAGGACCTCGGCGCGGCCGGCATCTCGTGCGCGACGTCGGAGCTCGCCTCCAACGGCGACGGCGGCATGCACGTGTGGCTCGACGACGTCCTGCTGCGCGACCCGACGCTCAACGCGGGCGAGATCCTCATGTCGGAGTCGCAGGAGCGCATGATGGCGGTCGTCGCGCCCGACAAGCTCGACGAGTTCCTCGCGATCACGGGCAAGTGGGACGTCGAGACCGCCGTCATCGGCGAGGTCAACGGCTCGGGCCGCCTGACGATCGACCACCACGGCCAGCGCATCGTCGACGTCGACCCGAAGACCGTCGCGCACGAGGGCCCCGTCTACCACCGCCCGTACGCGCGGCCGTCGTGGCAGGACGGGCTCAACGCCCGGACTGCCGCGGACCTCGCCCGCCCCGAGACCGGCGACGACCTGCGCGCCACCGCGCTGCGCCTGCTCGCGTCGCCGAACCTCGCCTCGAAGGAGTGGGTGACGGACCAGTACGACCGGTTCGTCCAGGGCAACACCGCGCTCGCGCAGCCCGACGACTCCGGCGTGATCCGCGTCGACGAGTCCACGGGACTCGGCGTCGCGCTCGCGACGGACGCGAACGGCCGCTACGGCAAGCTCGACCCGCGCACGGGCGCCCGGCTCGCGCTCGCGGAGGCGTACCGCAACGTCGCGACGACGGGCGCGCGCCCGCTCGCCGTGACCGACTGCCTCAACTTCGGCTCGCCCGAGGACCCCGACTCGATGTGGCAGCTCGTCGAGGCGATCGAGGGCCTCGCGGACGCGTGCCGCGAGCTCGGTGTCCCGGTCACGGGCGGCAACGTGTCGCTCTACAACGGCACGGGCGAGCCCGGCCAGATCGACTCGTCCATCCACCCGACCCCGGTCGTGGGCGTCCTCGGTGTGCTCGACGACGTCGCGCACGCCACGCCGTCGGGCTGGCGCGAGACCGGCGAGAGCATCTACCTGCTCGGCACGACGCGCGCCGAGCTCGACGGCTCCGCGTGGGCCGACGTCGAGCACGCTCACCTCGGTGGCGTGCCGCCCCGCGTCGACCTCGCCGCGGAGAAGGCGCTCGCCGGCGTGCTCGTCAACGCGAGCCGCGACGACCTCGTCTCCGCCGCGCACGACCTGTCCGAGGGCGGGCTCGCCCAGGGGCTGCTCGAGGCGTCGCTGCGGTTCGGCGTCGGGGCGAGCGTGTCGCTCGACGCGCTCGTCGAGCGCGACGGCGTGACGCCGTTCGAGGCGCTGTTCTCGGAGTCGACGGCGCGCGCGCTCGTCGCGGTTCCGCGCGGCGAGGAGTCCAAGCTCGTCGACGCGTGCGTCGCACGCGGCGTCCCCGTGCTGAAGATCGGCGAGACGGGCACCGAGCCCTCCGCTGCGGCGGAGTCCGGCGAGGTGCTCGAGGTCGCGGGCCTGTTCACCGTCCCGCTCAGCGAGGCGGACGCGGCCTACCGCGGCACGCTGCCGGCCATCTTCGGCTGACACCGCTCCACGACGCCCCGGTCACCGATCAGGTGACCGGGGCGTCGTCGTCTCCCGACCCGCCTCTCGGACGGGGTCGCCGAGCCCGCCGCTGCGCGCCGTCGACCACGAGGTTGGTGGCGCGAAGCGGTCGAGAACGACGGCAACGTCGTGCTCGGCGGGTGGGCGGGTTTCGTGGAGGACGGCGGGCGACGTGGTGCGGCGGGTCGCGGTGAGGACGGTGACGCTGCCAGAGTCCGGGCATGACCTCGGTGACAACGAGCCTCCCGCCCGGCCGCGTCACGACCCGGCGGCGACCGGGCGGCCCGGTGCTCACCGTGCTGCTCGCCACAGGGACCGCCGCCGTCGTCGTCCTCACGCTCGTGCGGGCCGTCCCGTACGACGCCGTGACGCCCCTCGCCCAGGTCGTGGGGTTCACGCCGTTCGTCGCGGTCGGGGCGGTCGTCGGCCTGGTGCTCACGCTCCTCGCACGGCGCTGGGTCCTCGCGGCGCTGCTCGCGGTGTGCGTCGCCGCGCAGGCGGTGTGGCTCGTGCCGGCGTTCGTCCCGGGCCCGGGAGCGCCCGACGACGCGGCGTCGCTGCGCGTGATGGGCGCCAACGCGTGGCTCGGGTCGGCGGACGCGGACGCGCTCGTCGACCTCGTGCGCGAGCAGGACGTGCAGGTGCTCGCGGTGCTGGAGCTGACGACCGACCTGCGCGAGCGCCTCGTCGCGGCCGGCATCGAGGACGTGCTCCCGTACAGCGCGGACGCGAAGGTCGGTTCCGGAGCGCTGGGCAGCGGGCTGTGGAGCGCCCTGCCGCTCGACGACGTGGACCTCGAGCCGTTCTCCAACGACGCCATGCCGGCCGCGACGGTCGAGGTCGACGGCGTGCCGGTCCGGGTCACGGCCGTGCACCCGATCCCGCCCATCCCGGAGTACGTGCAGGTCTGGGGCGAGGAGACGGCCGCGCTCGCCGAGCGGGCGGTGGCCGACCCGCTGCCGCAGGTGCTCGTCGGCGACTTCAACGCGACGTACGACCACGCCACGTTCCGCCGGTTGCTGGGTGACCGCTTCCACGACGCGTCGCGCGCGTCGGGCGGCGGTCTCGACCTGTCGTGGTCACCGCTGCCCGGCACGGTCCCGCCCGTGCTGAACCTCGACCACGTGGTGACGGACCGCGAGAACGCCGTGACGGACGTCGGCTCCCTGCACCTGGAGGGCAGCGACCACCGCGCGATCGTCGCGACGGTCCACGTGCCCCGCCCCTGACGCCGAACCCGGGGTTGCGGGCCACCGAGCGCACTCGGTGACACGGAGCACCGGGTTCGGCACCTCCTGGTCAGCTGCGTGCGGACTCCGGCTCCGGCTCCGGCGTCTCGACGTGGTGCGGGTGGCGGCGCTCGAGGGCGGCGCCCTCGACGTCGACGTCGGGCAGGACCCGGTCGAGCCAGCGGGGGAGCCACCAGGCCTTGTCGCCGGCCAGGTGCATGAGCGCCGGGACGAGCAGCATGCGCACGACGAACGCGTCGACCAGGACGCCGAACGCGAGCGCGAACCCGATGGGCCGGATCATCGCGCTGTGCGAGAACACGAACCCGCCGAACACGGAGATCATGATGATCGCCGCTGCCGTCACGACGGACCGCCCGGCGCGCACGCCCTGCACGATCGCGACGCGGGCCGGCGCCCCATGGGCGTACGCCTCGCGCATGCCCGTCCCGATGAAGAGCTGGTAGTCCATCGCGAGGCCGAACAGGATGCCGACCAGCAGGGTGGGCAGGAAGTTGAGCACTGGGCCCGGCGTCTCGACGCCGAACACGCCCGCGAGCCACCCCCACTGGTAGATCGCGACGACCCCGCCGAGCGCGGCGAAGTAGGACAGGATGAACCCGAGCGTCGCGACGACCGGCACGAAGATCGACCGGAACACGAGGATCAGGATGATCAGCGACAGGCCGACCACGACCGCGAGGTAGACCGGCAGTGCCTGCGCGAGCTTCTCGGAGATGTCGATGTTGCCGCTCGCCGAGCCGGCGACGCCGAGCGTCACCTCGCCGTCCAGCGGCTCGAGGGCACGGAGGCTGTGGACGAGCTCCTCGGTGGACTCGCTCGTCGGTCCCTCGGCGGGGATCACCTGGAACGCGGCGACCGTCCGGTCCTCGGACGTCCCGATCGGTGCGACCGCGACGACGTCGTCCTGCTCGAAGAGCTCCTCGGCGACGCGCACCTGGTACTCGAGCGACTCCGCCTCGGTGGGCTCGCCCGGGAGGTCGGCCACGACGAGCAGGGGCCCGTTCGTCCCCTCGCCGAACTGCTCGGCGATCGTGGAGTACGCGCGGTACTGCGTCGAGTCGTGCGCCTCGGAGGACCCGTCGGGCAGGTTGGTGCGCAGGTCGAGCGCGGGGAGGGCGACCACGGCGAGGGCGGCGATGCTCAGCAGCGCGGTCCCCACGGCGCGCACCGTCGACATCGGCCTCACGGGCTTCGTCGCCGGGAGCCCACCCGCGGCGGGGGTGTCGCTCGCCGTCGGGGTCGCCGCCGAGCCGTCCGCGAGGCGCGCCCGCTCGCGCTTGCTGAGGATGCGCATCCCGACCATGCCGAGCAGCGCGGGGGTCATGGTCACGGCGATGAGGACCGCGATGGCGACGCACAGCGCACCGACGCTGCCCATGAGGCCGAGGAACGGGATGCCGGTGACGTTGAGGGCGAGCAGCGCGATGAGGACGGTGGCGCCCGCGAACACGACCGCGTTGCCGGACGTGCCCGTCGCGAGCCCGATCGACTCGTGGAGGTCGTCGCCCTGCTTCAGCTGACGCCGGTGACGGTTGATGATGAAGAGCGAGTAGTCGATCCCGACGGCGAGGCCGAGCATGAGGCCGAGGACCGGGGTCACGGACGACATGTCGACGACGCCCGACAGGGACATGGCGGTGAGCGCGCCGATCCCGACGCCGACCAGCGCCGTGAGGAGCGGGAGCCCCGCGCCGACGAGCGTGCCGAGCATGACGATCAGCACGACCGCCGCGACGACGAGGCCGATCGCCTCGCCCACGCCGAACACCTGCGGGACGCCCTGGGTGATGTCGGCCGAGAACTCGGTCTGCACGCCGTCGACCGGTGCGTCGGTGAAGACGGCGACGAGGTCGTCCTTCGTCTGCTGCTCGATGTTCATGTTCGGCTCGGTGAAGGAGACGCTCGCGACGGCGGCGCTCCCGTCCTCGGAGACCATGCGGATCTCGGACGCCATCTCGAGCAGCGGCGCCGACGCCTCGAGCTGCGCGGACTGCTCCTCGAGCGTCGCGCTCTGGTCCTCGAGCGCCGTGAGCTGCTCCGCGAGCGCCGCGGCCTGCGCGTCCAGCTGGGCGCGACCGGCGTCGAGCTGCGCCTGCTGGGCGTCGAGCTCCGGCGCGGCCTGCTCGGCGGCGCCCGCGGCCTCGGCCTGCGCGCGGGCCTCGTCGAGCTGGGCCTGGCCTGCGTCGAGCTGGGCGAGCGCGGCGTCGATCTGCGACTGGCCGGCCTCGAGCTGGGTGCGCCCGTTCTCGATCTGCGTGCGGCCGTCGGCGATCTGGGTTCGACCGTCCTCGACCTGGGCGGCCTGGTCGGCGAGCTCGGCCGACGTCGCGAACGGGTCGATCACCGTCTCGACGCCGTCGACCTCGCTCGCGTCGGCGACGAGGTCACCGATCTGGGCTTCCTGCTCCGCGGTGAACGCCGAGCCGTCCTCGGTCGCGAAGACGATCGTGCCGCTCCCGCCCGAGGCCTCGGGGAGGGCGCTCTGCAGCCGCTCGGTCACCTCGGCTGTCGGGGTGCCGGGGATGGAGAAGCTGGTCGCGAGCGTGCCGCCGAACGCGACGAACGCCGCCCCGGCGAGCACGAGGACCGCGAGCCACGCGGCGACGACGGTCCTCGCCCGGCGCGCGCACGCGCGGCCGAGGCGGTAGAGGAGTTCAGCCATGAGGGTCCTTCGGTGGGAGTCCGGTCGGGTCAGGCGGTTCGGGAGAGAGAAGAGGGGAGCGGTCAGGTCGTGGGCGCGTAGCCGGCCCGGGTCCGTTCGACGAGCCGGTCGAGGAGCTCGGCCCACACTCGGCGCGAGGCCTCGTCGTCGGCGGCACCGGTGGCCGCCCACCAGCGTCGCTGGATGACGAGGACGCCGGCCATGAGCGCACCGACCAGCAGCTCGATCTCGAGCGGGTCGACGTCGGGGTGCTGGCGGGTGGTCCCGGCCACGAGGCGTTCGGCGAGGTGGGTGAACGTGCGGACGACCATCGTCGTCACCCGGGGGGTCGGCTCGGTTGCGTCGCCTCCGAGGGCGCGCGTGAGGTAGGCCATCGGCGCGACGAGGTCCGTGCTGCGCAGGGCCGCGGTGAGGTCGTCGAGCGGGGTCGCGCGTCCCGCGCCCGGCCCCGGGTCGCCTCCGGCATCCGGCCCCGCGTCGGGAGCGGCGGGCTCCGCCGCGCTCGCGCCCAGCGCGTCGACCACGGCGCCCAGCACGTCCTCGCAGACCTCGACCACGACGTCGTCGAGCGAGGAGAAGTGGTTGAAGATCGTGCGGCGCGCGACGTCGGCGCGTGCGGCGAGCTCGTCGACCGTGAAGCGGGCGCCGCCCTTGTCCTCCATGAGCGCGGCCGCGGCGTCGACGATGGCGCGCCGGTGGCGCGCGCGCAGGGCGCCCCGGCGGTCGGGCGTGGGATCCGCGGTTGCCGCGCCGCGCGCGGGCGCGGGCGCGACGAGGTGCTCGGATCCGGAGAGGGAGGGCACCCCATGACACTAGGTGCATCGATGCACTGAGTGCAAATAGGTCGGGCGGAGGCTGAAAGTCGACCGATCAAGTCCAGTATGTGGGAAGGTCCCGCCGGTGCGTTGACACCCCCGACGGCCGCTCGTAAGTTCCCGGCCAACCGAGGTCGTCACACCTCGGCGCAGACATGGTCATGAGCTCCGACACCAAGCCCCGGCTCGTCGGACGGCAACCCTCCCGCGCGGCGGGGTGCCCCGGGTGAGGACCAGGCCCCGCGCCACGCGTACCCACGCGCGGCGCGGGGCAACGACGCGGAGCCCGGCGACGGGCACGAAGGAGACGGACGATGGACAGGCGAGAGTCGAGCAGCGTGGTGGACCACCCGCAGGCGTCGACGTGCCCCTGTCCGCCCGTAGGCGTCGTCCGCGCGCCCGGGACCAGCGGTCCCGCGCGCAGCACCTGTTGTCGGTAGCCCCGACCCGGTCCTGACGTCGCGCGAGCGACGCACGCACACCCCGAACCGGTCACCCCCGGCCGTCCCGGCCCCCGTCCTGCCGCCGCGCGGCGGGACCGTTCTGCCCACCCTCCGGCACCCGCCGCGCCCTCCCGCGCGCCGTCGGCCTCCACTGAGAACGGATCCTCACGATGTCCGACCCCCGCCCCTCCCGCACCCTCCACCTCGGCGTGGACCTCAGCGACGCGGGTGCCCACCCCGCCGCCTGGCGCACCGTGGGCTCCCAGGCCCAGCGCCTGTTCGACGCCCAGCGCCTCGTCGACCTCGTCGCCACCGCACAGCGCGGTCTGCTCGACCTCGTCACGCTCGACGACGCGTTCACGCTCCGGCCGACCCGCGGCGGTTCCGTCCGGGGGCGGCTCGACGCCGCGCTCGTCGCCTCGCGGCTCGCGCCCCGCAGCGCGGGCATCGGCCTCGTCCCCACCGTGACGACGACGCACACCGAGCCGTTCCACGTGTCCAAGGCGATCGCGACGATCGACCACGTGAGCAGCGGCCGCGCCGGGTGGCAGGTCGGCTGGTCGACGACGCCCGCCGAGGCCGCCGCGTTCGGCCGCAAGGACGCGCAGGACGAGCCCGATGCGGTCGCCGAGGCCGACGAGGCGGTCGAGGTCGTGAGCCGCCTGTGGGACTCGTGGGAGGACGACGCGGAGATCCGCGACGTCGCCACGGGGCGGTTCGTGGACCGCGAGAAGCTCCACTACGTCGACCACGAGGGCATCCGGTTCGCGGTCAAGGGTCCGTCCATCACGCCCCGGCCGCCGCAGGGCCAGCCGCCCGTCGTCGTGCGCGCGGGGTCGCCGGCGTCGTTCGACCTCGCGGCCCGCCGCGCCGACGTCGTGCGCGTGCGCGCGGCGACCCGCGACGAGGCCGTCGCCCTGCGGACGCAGGTGCGCGACGCCGCCGCGGACGCAGGACGCGACCCCGACGACCTGCGCGTCCTCGTGGACGCGTACGTCGTCGTCGGTGACACGCGCGCCAGCGCGCAGGCCCGGCTCGACCTGCTCGAGGACCTCGAGGGCGTCACGTGGGACACGGACTCGCTCACGCACGTCGGCACGGCGCGCGACCTCGCGGTGACGGTCGAGGAGTGGGCGCACGCCGGCGCGGCCGACGGCTTCCTCCTGCGCCCGTCCTCGCTGAGCACGGATCTCGACGCGATCGTCGACGGCGTCGTGCCCCTCCTGCAGGGCGCCGGGCTGTTCCGCACTGCGTACCCCGGCACGACGCTGCGCGACACGCTCGGCCTGCCGCACCCCGCGAACCGCTACGCGGCGATCGCCTGAGCCCGGACGGACCGACGACATGAGCAACCACCCCCGCAAGCAGATCCACCTCGGCGCCCACTTCCCGGGCGTCAACAACACGACCGTCTGGAGCGACCCCCGCTCGCGCAGCCAGATCGACTTCTCCTCGTTCGAGCACCTCGCGCGCCGGGCCGAGGCGGCGAAGCTCGACTTCTTCTTCCTCGCGGAGGGCCTGCGCCTTCGCGAGCACAAGGGCCGCATCCACGACCTCGACGTCGTGGGCCGCCCGGACACGCTGCCGGTGCTCGCGGCGCTCGCCGCGGTCACGGACCGCCTCGGGCTCGCGGGCACGATCAACACGACGTTCAACGAGCCGTGGGAGCTCGCGAAGCAGTTCGCCACGCTGGACCTGCTCTCCGACGGCCGGGCCGCCTGGAACCTCGTGACGAGCCCCGACGCCTTCACGGGCGCCAACTTCCGCCGCGGCGGCTACCTGCCGTACCCCGAGCGCTACGCGCGGGCGGCCGAGGTCGTCGAGGTCGCGCGCGCCCTGTGGGACTCGTGGGACGACGACGCCGTCCTCGCCGACCGGGTCGCGGGCGAGTTCCTGCGGCCCGGGTCCGTGCGGCCGGTCGCGCACCACGGGACGTACGCGGACGTCGTCGGGCTGTTCGAGACGCCGCGCGGGCCGCAGGGCCACCCGGTCCTGTTCCAGGCCGGCGACTCCGCCGACGGGCGCGACTTCGCCGCGGCGACCGCGGACGTCGTGTTCTCCGCGCACTCGACGTTCGACGCCGGGCGCGCGTTCTACGAGGACGTCAAGGGTCGCCTCGCCGCCCACGGGCGCGACCGCGACTCGCTGAAGATCCTGCCCGCGACCGTCGTCGTGCTGGGCGACACGTCCGCGGAGGCCGAGGAGCGTGCGCGCGAGATCCGGCTCCAGCAGGTCTCGGGCCCGACGGCGATCGCGTTCCTCGAGCAGGTCTGGGGCCGCGACCTCGAGGCGTACGACCCCGAGGGACCGCTGCCCGACGTCGACCCCGACACGGAGAACCTGTCGATCACGCGGGGCCGCGTGCGGCACGCGAAGGACCCCGCTGCGGTCGCCGCGGCGTGGCGCGAGCAGGCCGAGGCGAACGGCTGGTCGATCCGCGAGCTCGTCATCCAGGTGACGTCGCGCGGCGGGTTCGTCGGCACGCCGGAGCAGGTCGCGGAGGACATCGACCGGCACGTCCAGGAGGACGCGTCCGACGGCTTCATCCTCGTCCCGCACCTCACGCCGGGCGGTCTCGACGACGTCTTCGACCGGGTCGTGCCGCTCCTGCAGGAGCGCGGCTCGTTCCGCACCGAGTACGAGGGCACGACCCTGCGCGACCACCTCGGGCTCCCGTACCCCGGCGCGCACCGCGCCGCCCACGAGCCGGCGGGCGACCCCGCCGCCGAGCTCGTCGGCTGAGACCGGCACCCGCCCACATCGTTCCCACCGACCGGAGGCCCTGATGACCACGAGCACGCTCCCCACCTCCCCGCACGGCCCCGCGGCGAGCAGCGCCGGGACGAGCGACGCCGCCGCGTGGGCGGCCTGGCACGCCGAGCGCGAGGACGGGCTGCGCCCGCCCCACGGCTGGCTCAGCCTCGTCGCCTACCACTGGCTCCCGAGCGCGCCGGCCGCGCTGCCCGGCGTCCCGGGCCTGTGGTGGGCGGACGCCGACGGCGCGCACCACCGCGGGGACCCCGGGGCGGGGGACCACGGCGTCGTGCGGACGGCCGAGGACCGCCCGGTCACGACGGTCGTCGTCGCGGAGGGCGGGTCGAGCGTCGCGGGGACGTACCTCCTCACGGGGCCCGTCGGTCCGTCGGGCGGGGCGGGCGCCGGACCGGCGACCGCACCGGACCTCGAGCGGCACGGGACGAGGGCCGTCGCCGTCGAGGTCGTGCGCCGCACGGGCCGGTACGCGGTCCGGCTGCGCGACCCGCTCGCACCCGCGCGGCTCGCGTTCGACGGCGTCCCGACGTTCCCGTACGACCCCGCCTGGGTCGTGGACGCCGTCGTGCGGTGGTACGACGCGCCGCGCCCCGTCGTCGTCGGCGCCGCGCGGCCGGGGCTCGTGCACCACGTGACGACGGTCGGCGAGGTCGACCTCGCGGTCGAGCGAGACGGAGTCGAGCACCGCGCCACGCTGGTCCTCACGGGCACGGCCGGAGGCGCGGTGACGCTGCTCTTCAGCGACGCGGCCCAGCACCTCCCCGCAGCCGTCGCGCCGTGGCGCGTGCTGGGGCTGGACGCGGTCGTGGCGCCCGGCACCGAGGGGCGTGTGCGCCTCGACCTCAACCGCGCGATCAACCTGCCGTACGCGTTCAGCGACTTTGGGACCTGCCCCGCGCCGGTCCCGGGCAACCACGTGCCGTTCGCCGTCACCGCGGGCGAGAGGGCGCCACGATGACGGCGCTCACCGGCCCGACGACGGCCCGCACGGCAGGCTCCCGGGAGGTCCGCTCCGTCCCGATGCACGACCCGCTCGTGCGGCCGCTGCTCGACGGGCTGTCCCACGAGTACTGGACGCGGTACCAGCGCGTCCTGACGGCTGAGCAGCTCCGCGAGGAGATGGAGCACTACCCGGCGCAGGACTTCGCGGCGCCGCACGGCGAGCTCGTCCTGGTGGTCGAGGACGGCGAGCCGGTCGCGGGTGGGGCGTTCCGCCGCCGGACCGAGCCGGAGCTCGGCGACCCGGCGCGCCTCGCCCGGTCCGCCGCCCGGCGCGCCGACGGGTCTCCCGCGGTCCGCACCGCCGAGCTCAAGCGCATCTGGACGCACTCGGCGCACCGGCGCCGCGGCCTGGCGCGCGTCGTGCTCGCCGAGCTGGAGCACCGCGCGGTCGAGCGCGGGTACCGGCGCCTCTACCTGACGACGGGACCGCGCCAGCCCGAGGCGGCCGGCCTGTATCTCGCGACGGGGTACACGCCCCTGTTCGACACCGGGGCCGATCCCGAGGAGATCGGCCCGCTCGCCTTCGAGAAGTGGTTGGAGGTCGTGCCATGAGCACCGTGTCGCTCCCGCAGGACGAGTCGCGGCAGCTCACGCCGCCGTCGGGCCGGCATCCTGCCGACCCGCCTGCCGGCCCGCCCCGGGTCCAGGACGCGCTGCCGCTCGAGAGCCTGCGCATCGTCCCCGCCCGGCACCCGGGCCGCTGGGCCGCGACGGCCGGCGTCGCGGTGCTGCTCGCCATGGTCGTCAGCTCGTTGGTGACGAACGACCGCTGGGAGTGGGACGTCGTCGCGCAGTACCTCACCTGGCCCTCGATCCTCGAGGGCGCGTGGGCGACGATCCGCCTGACGCTCGTCGCATCGGTCGTCGGGTTCGCGCTCGGCACGGTCCTCGCGCTCATGCGCCTGTCGCGCTCGCCGCTCCTGCAGTCGGTGTCGTGGACGTACACGTGGGTGTTCCGGTCGGTGCCGCTGCTGCTCCAGCTGCTGCTCTGGTACAACCTCGCGTACCTGTACCCGTACCTCAGCGTCGGCATCCCCTTCGGGCCCGAGTTCCTGTACTTCGACACGCTGTCCGTGATCGACAAGTTCTGGGCCGCGATCCTCGGCCTCGGGCTGTCGCAGGCCGCGTACTCGGCGGAGATCGTGCGCGCCGGGATCCTCTCGGTCGACCAGGGACAGCAGGAGGCCGCCGCGTCGCTCGGCATCCCCAGGCGTCGTCAGGTGAGCCGCATCATCCTGCCGCAGGCGATGCGCTCGATCATCCCGACGGCCGTCAACGAGGTGATCGGGCTGCTCAAGGGCACGTCGATCGTCTACGTGCTCGCGTACGGCGAGCTGTTCTACATCGTGAGCGTCATCTACGGGCGCAACGGGCGCGTCGTGCCGCTGCTCATCGTCGCGTCGATCTGGTACCTCGTGCTGACCACGCTCATCACGGTCGTCCAGTACTACGTGGAGCGGCACTACGCGAAGGGCGCGGTGCGCACGCTGCCGCCGACGCCGCTGCAGAAGGCGCGCTGGACCGTCCTGGTCTGGGCGTCGCGGCTCTCCGGCCGCCCCGTGCCTGACTCCGTCCCGCCGGCCTACGCGGCGCGCGCCCGGGTCGGCGTGCTCACGCGCACGGCGCGTACCTCGGGAGGTGCGGCATGAGCGCCACCGTCGACGCCGCCACGCACGACGCCGCCACTGGTACCGCGACAGCCGGGCTGGTCGAGATCCACGGCGTGCACAAGAGCTTCGGCACCCTCGAGGTGCTGCGCGACGTGTCGCTCACGGTCCGGCCGGGGTCGGTCACGGTCGTCCTCGGCCCGTCCGGGTCGGGAAAGTCCACGCTCCTGCGCGCGATCAACCACCTCGAGAAGGTCGACAAGGGGTTCATCTCGCTCGACGGCGAGCTCATCGGCTACCGCCGCAGGGGGAACACCCTGCGCGAGCTCAAGGAGCGCGAGATCCTCGGCCAGCGCACCCAGATCGGGTTCGTCTTCCAGAGCTTCAACCTGTTCCCGCACCTCACCGCGCTCGAGAACGTCGTCGAGGCCCCGGTCTCGGCGCAGCGCCGCCGCCGCGAGGACGTCGAGCCCGAGGCCCGCGCGCTGCTCGCGCGCGTCGGGCTCGCGGACAAGGCGGACGCGCGCCCACGCCAGCTCTCGGGCGGGCAGCAGCAGCGCGTCGCCATCGCCCGCGCGCTCGCGCTGCGGCCCAAGGTGCTGCTGTTCGACGAGCCGACGTCGGCGCTCGACCCCGAGCTCGTCGGCGAGGTGCTCGAGGTCATCCGGGACGTCGCGAGCACCGGCACGACGCTCGTCGTCGTCACGCACGAGATCGGATTCGCGCGCGAGGTCGCCGACACCGTCGTCTTCATGGACGAGGGGGTCGTCGTCGAGCAGGGCACGCCCGCCGAGGTGCTCGACGCCCCGCGCCACGAACGCACGCGCGCCTTCCTCGACAAGGTCCTCTGACCCGGGCCGACCCGGCCCCACGGCCGCCAGCCCGCGACCGGCCGACCGGCCGCCGTCCCACCGCACTCCCGCGTCTCTTGACGCACCACCGAAAGGCAGGACACCTCGTGACCGCAACGACCACCCGCGCCCGCGCCGTCCGCGCGCTCGCCGCCCTCGCCGCCGTGCCCCTGCTGGCGCTCACGGCGTGCTCCGGCGTGAGCACCGAGGCGCCCGCCGCCGCGGAGGAGGCGGCCACGACCGAGGAGAGCACGACGTCCGTGTCGGACGCCCTCGACGTGAGCACGAGCCCCGAGCAGGACCGCATCCGCACGACCGAGTCCGCCGAGGCCGTCGCGCTCCTGCCCGACGCGTGGAAGGACAAGGACGAGCTCGTCGTCGCGATCTCCGCCGGCGCCGCGCCGCCCCTCGGCTTCCTGGCCGACGACGACGAGACCCCCATCGGCAACGAGACCGACATCGCGCAGCTCGTCGCGGACGCGCTCGGCAAGGAGCTGCGCCTCGAGGTCAAGGCGTGGGCCGACTGGCCGCTCGCGCTCGGCTCGGGCGACGTCGACGCGGTGATCTCCAACGTCACCGTGACCGAGGAGCGCAAGGAGACCATCGACTTCTCCACGTACCGCAACGACGAGCTCGGCTGGCTCGTCGGCGCCGACTCCGACATCACGTCGATCACGAAGCGCGAGGACATCGCGGGCAAGGTCGTCGCCGTCGGCTCGGGCACCAACCAGGAGAAGATCGTGCTCGAGTGGGACCGCCTCAACCAGGAGGACGGCCTCGAGCCCATCCAGGGCCCCGAGTACTACGAGCAGTTCTCCGACGTGCTGCTCGCGCTGCAGTCCGGGCGCATCGAGACCTACGTCGGGCCCAACGCGTCGCTCGCGTACCAGGCGGCGGTCTCCCCGCAGGACTTCAGGGTCGTCGGAACGCTCAACGGCGGCTGGCCCGACACGGCGCAGATCGCCGTCGCCACGAAGAAGGGCAACGAGGCCGCGCCGGCCATCACCGCCGCGATCAACCACGCCATCGAGGACGGCACGTACCTCGAGGTGCTGCAGCGGTGGGGCCTGGAGTCGGAGGCCGTCGAGGAGTCGCAGACCAACCCGCCCGGCCTCCCGAAGACGGAGTGACCAGCGCATGACGACCAGCCAGCACGTCGACCACGTCGTGGTCGGGGGAGGCGTGATGGGCTCGGCCGCCGCGTGGCACCTCGCGCGGCGCGGGCGCGACGTCCTGCTGCTCGAGCGCTTCGCGCCCGGCCACGCCCACGGCGCGTCGCACGGCACGTCGCGCATCTACCGCACGACGTACGCCGAGCCCGAGTACCTCGACCTCGCTCAGGAGGCGCTGGGCCTGTGGCGCGAGGTCGAGGACGAGACCGGGACCGAGCTGCTCGCCGTGACCGGCGGCGTGAGCCACGGTCGGCGCGACGGCGCGGCCGAGCGGCGCCTCGGGGCGATCGGAGCGGCGTTCGCGGCGCGCGGGATCGAGCACGAGTGGCTCGACCCGGTCGCCGCGGCCGAGCGGTGGCCGGGCCTGCGGTTCGAGGGCCGGGTGCTGCACGAGGTCGCCACGGCGGGCCGGCTGCACGCCGACCGCGCCGTGGCTGCCCTCCAGGGCGCGGCCACGGCGAGCGGCGCCGAGATCCGGCACGAGGTCGCCGTCCGGCACGTCGAGCGGGTCGCGGACGGCGTCCGGGTCGTGACGGACTCGGGCGACGTCGTCGCGCGGGTCGTCGTGGTCGCCGTCGGGGCGTGGAGCGCCGGCCTGCTCGGCGGAGCGTCCGGAGGACTGCTCGGCCAGGAGCTCCCGCTCGTCGTCACGCAGGAGCAGCCCGCGCACTTCGCCCTCGCCCCGGGCGCGTTGCCCGAGGGGTGGCCCGCGTTCACGCACGACGTCGGTCCCGGCACGGCGTGGCCGAGCGGCGTCTACGGCCTCGCGACGCCGGGCGAGGGCGTCAAGGTCGGGTTCCACGGGGTGGGCCCCGTGGTCGATCCCGACCGCCGCTCCTACCGGCCCGAGCCGGGCCAGCTCTCCACGCTGCGCGACTACGCCCGCACGTGGTTGCCCGGGCTCGACCCGGACACGTACGTCCCCGTGAGCTGCACGTACACCACGACGCCGGACCACGACTTCGTGCTCGACCGCCGCGGCCCCGTCGTCGTGGCGGCCGGGTTCTCCGGACACGGCTTCAAGTTCGCGCCGGCGATCGGTCGCGTCCTCGCGGACCTCGCGACCGTGCCGGACGGCGTCCCTCCTGCCGAGCGGTTCGCGCTCGCCCGCCTCGCCGCACTCCCCGAGGGGACCGCCTCATGACGATCGCACCGGCCTCCGGCCCGAGCACCGTGCGCGGCCCCGACCCCGCAGGAGCGCCGCTCGACCGTGCCCGCGTCTCGCTCGGGGCGCGCTACGGCGTCGGGCCCGCGGACTCGGAGGACGTCGCACCGGGCGCCGCGGAGGGCGTCGCCCGCGCCGCGGGACCGCCCGCGACCGTGCTCGACACGCAGCTCGGGCACCGCACGGTGCGCCGCTACCTCGCCGACCCGCTGGACGACCACGTCGTCCCGACGCTCGTCGCCGCCGCGCAGTCGGCACCGACGTCGTCGAACCTCCAGCTCTGGAGCGTCGTCGCCGTCACCGACCCCGCGCGCAAGGACCGCCTCGCGGCGCTCGCGGGCGACCAGGAGCACGTCCGCACCGCGCCGCTGCTGCTCGTGTGGCTCGCCGACCTCGCTCGGGCACGGGCGCTCGGCGAGCGCGCGGGCGTGCGTCTCGAGGCGACCGACTACCTCGAGACGACGGTCGTCGCGTTCCTGGACGCCGCGCTCGCGGCACAGAACGCGCTCGTCGCCGCGGAGTCGCTCGGGCTCGGCACCGTGTACATCGGAGCGCTGCGCAACCACCCCGCGCAGGTGGCCGCGGAGCTCGGCCTGCCCGAGGGCGTCGTCGCGGTCGTCGGTCTCGTCGTCGGGCACCCCGACCCCGCGGGAGGGGAGCGCGTCAAGCCGCGGCTGCCGCAGGCCGCGGTGCTGCACGCCGAGCGCTACCGGGCCGTCGGGCGACACGAGCACCTCACGGCGTACGAGGAGCGCATCGCGCCCTTCTACCGCGAGGAAGGGCTCGACGGCGGCTGGCAGGAGCGCGTCGTCGACCGCCTGCGCGTCCCCGGCGCCCTGCGTGGGCGCGCCCACCTCCGACCCGCGCTCGCCGCGCTCGGGTTCCCGTCCAAGTAGCCCGGTACCCCGCCGACCACCGCGTCGCCGGGAGCCACCGCACCACCACCAGAGGAAGCCATGCCGTCCCACCAGCACCCGCACCAGACCGCCACGCCCGGCGGGCCGCGACCGGCGTCCGGCCGCGTCCCGCTGTCCGTCCTCGACCTCGCGATCGTCCCCGAGGGGGCGACCGGCCAGGACGCGGTGCGCCGCGCCGTCGGGCTGGCCCAGGACCTCGACCGGTTCGGCTACCACCGCGTCTGGTACGCCGAGCACCACCTGTCGCCCGGGGTCGGCTCCGCGTCGCCCGCGGTCCTCGCCGCCGCGGTCGCGGCCCGGACCGAGCGCATCCGCGTCGGCAGCGGCGCGGTGCTGCTCAGCACGACGAGCCCGCTCGTCGCCGCCGAGCAGTTCGGGACGATCGCCGCGCTGCACCCCGGACGCGTCGACCTCGGCCTCGGCCGCGCCCTCACCCCGCCGAAGAAGGCTGCCGATCCCGATGCCGCCGCCGGGACCGAGGCGACGGGACGCCCTGCGCCCGGAGCGTCGCCCGACGCACCAGGGCCGACCACGACCGGCCCCGGGCGACCCGCCGCCGGTCCGCGCGTCGTCGACGGCCTCTACGTGCCGGGCCCGCCGCCCGTCGACCACGGCGACTCCGCGCTGCGCGAGCGCTTCCTCGCGCAGAAGCGGATCGTCGGCGCCTCACGCACCCCGGCGAGCTTCCGCGACGAGCTCGACCTCGTCCTCGGCCTGCGTGCCGGCACGTACCGCGACGAGCGCGGGACGGCGTACGCGAGCCCGCCCGTCGAGGGCTCCGACTGGGACCTGTGGGTCCTCGCCTCGAGCCCGGGCGAGAGCGCACGCGTCGCGGGCGAGCTCGGGCTGCCACTCGCCGCGAACTACCACGTCGCGCCGTCGGCGACGCTCGACACCGTCGCCGCGTACCGCGCGGCGTTCCGCCCGGGCGTCCTGTCCGAGCCGTACGTCGTCGTGTCCGCCGACGTCCTCGTCGCGGACACGGTCGAACGGGCGCGTGAGCTCGCGACGCCGTTCGCCGACTGGGTCCTGTCCATCCGGAGCGGGCCCGACGGCGCGATCGCCTACCCCGAGCCGGGCACGTCACCCGCGTGGGAGGACCGGCCCGAGGCCGAGCGGGCGCTCGTCGCCGACCGGGTCGACACGCGCATCGTCGGCGACCCCGAGACGGTCGTGCGACGGCTCGAGACCCTGCGCCGCGCGACCGGTGCCGACGAGCTGCTCGTCACCACCGCCACCCACGACCCCGACGACGCGCGCCGCTCGTTCGAGCTGCTCGCCTCGCACTGGTTCGCCGCCGAGGGCTCGCCGTCGGGCTCCGCCGAGGCCGCGCCCGCACTCGTCCCCGCCCACTGACGCGGGACCACCACCGAAGGAGACACCCATGACGACCCCACCCCTCCAGACCGCGACCGACGCCGCCGCGAAGGTCGCCGACGGCGCCCTGCTCATCGACGTGCGCTCGGCCGGCGGGCGCGCCGCGCACGGCGAGATCCCCGGCGCCACCCTCGCCGACCGGCACGACCTCGACGCGCTGTTCGGCCCCGCCGACAACCCCGCCGTCTCGCTCGACACGCCCGTCGTCGTCGTGTGCGGGTCGCCGAACGGCTCCGGTCCCGTCGCCGAGGAGCTCGCCGCACGCGGGTACACGAACGTGTCCCACGTCGACGGCGGCTTCCCGTCCTGGAAGGAGGCCGGCCTCCCGGCGTCCGACCCGGTCGAGGTGCCCACGGAGCCGACGCCCGCGCAGCCGGCGCCCGCCCGGCCCTGACCCTCGAGAACCCCGCCCGACCCCGACCACACCGGAGACCCTCATGCCCGTCGAGTTCCTCGGCATCGCCACGACCAACGACGCCTCGGAGACCACCGAGCGCACCACCGCCGCGTTCGACCCCGCCTACCTCGAGCGCCTCGTGCGCGCGCACGAGGACAACGGCTGGACGCGCGTCCTCTTCGCGTACGGCTCGTCCGGCCCCGAGCCTGCCGCGCTCGCGGCGTACACCGCCGCACGCCTGCAGTCGATCGAGCTGCTGCTCGCGCACCGGCCCAACGTGTCCTACCCCACGTACGCCGCCAAGACGTTCGCGACCCTCGACCAGCTCTCCGGCGGTCGGCTCTCCGTCCACTTCATCACCGGCGGCAACGACCACGAGCAGGGCCGCGAGGGCGACACGCTGACGAAGGACGAGCGGTACGCGCGCACCCACGAGTACATCCAGATCGTCAAGCAGGCGTGGTCGAGCGCCGAGCCGTTCGACCACCACGGGCCGTTCTACCACTTCGACGACTTCGTGCTCGACGCCAAGCCGTTCGAGGGCCGCACACCGACCATCTCGTTCGGCGGGTCGTCGGACGCCGCGTTCCGCGTCGGCGCCGCCGAGGCCGACATCTACGCCGTCTGGGGCGAGCCGCTCGACCGCACGGCCGAGCAGATCGCGCGCGTGCACGCGGAGGCCAAGGCCGCAGGCCGCACCACGCCGCCGCGCATCCACGCCGCGTTCCGCCCGATCGTCGCGACGACCGAGGAGCTTGCGTGGGAGAAGGCCCACCGCATCCTCGACCGCATCGAGGCGCGCAAGGCCGCCGCGGGCGGGCAGCTCAGCCGTCGGCACCCCATCGACAAGCCCGAGAACGCCGGCTCGCAGCGCCTCCTCGAGATCGCGGCCCAGGGCGAGCGCTACGACACCGCCCTGTGGACCGCGACCGCCAGGGCCACCGGCGGCGCCGGCAACTCCAACGCGCTCGTCGGGACGCCCGAGCAGGTCGCCGAGGCACTCCTCGCCTACTACGACCTCGGCGTCCGCGTCATCTCGGCCCGCGGCTACGACCTGCTCGACGACGCGATCGACTTCGGCCGCTACGTCATCCCGATCGTCCGCGAGGAGGTCGCGAAGCGAGACGCCGCCACCGCCGAGGCCGCCGCGGCCTGACGGGTCCTGTGGGCCGGGTCTACGGCCCGCGTGGTCGGGTCCGCGGTGGGGTCGGACCCTGTGCTCGGACTGGCGCGCCGTCGCCGTGGCCTGTCGTGTCACGTTCTCGAGCGCGCCTTGACGTCCTTCGCACATGGTCCGACCCCACCGCTCGTCCTGCCCGTCGCCCATCCACCCCGACCACCCGACCCGACCCCGCGGGCAGTGAACCCGACGACGAACGACCACGACAGCAAGGAGAACGACCGTGCGATTCCAGGTGCTCGACATCGTGTTCAACCCGCCGCACCCGGTGACCGGGGAGGCGGTCGCTCCGGCGGACCGGCTGAACCGGGTCGTGGAGACGGCGGTGCTCGCGGAGGAGCTCGGGTTCGACTCGTTCGCGGTGGGGGAGCGGCACGCGGGGGAGGTGCTGTCGTCGGCGCCCACGGTGATCCTCGGTGCGGTGGCGGCGCGGACGTCGCGGATCCTGCTGTCGACGGGCGTGACGGTGCTGTCGCTGCTCGACCCGATCCGCGTCGCGGAGGACCTCGCGACGGTGGACCAGCTGAGCCGGGGGCGGCTGGAGATCGTCATCGGCAAGGGGAACGAGGTGCTGCAGTACCCGTTGCTGGGGCTCGACATCGACAAGCAGTACGAGTACCTGCAGGAGAACTACGAGCTGCTGCGGCTGCTGCTGTCGGAGGAGGACGTGAGCTGGTCGGGGCGGCACCGGCACGCGCTGGAGCACGCGACGACGCTGCCGCGCCCGTTCGCGGGGCCGTTCCGGATCTGGCACGGGTCGGCGACGTCGCGGTTCGCAGTCGAGCTCGCGGCGCGGTACGGCGACCCGGTCGTCAGCGCGAACGCGCTGCAGCCGCGCGAGAGCTACCAGGTGCTCATCGACCGCTTCCGCGAGCGGTACGCGGCGCACGGGCACGACCCGGCGTACGGGTTCGTCGGCTCGGGCTCGGGCGGGCTGTTCCTCGCGGACACGACGGAGGAGGCGGTCGAGCAGTACCGACCCATCTACGAGGGTCAGGTCGCCGCCGCCGCGCGCCGGGGCTACGGACCCGACGCCGTCGGGAAGGCGCCGAGCTTCCGCACGGTCGAGGACGCCGTCGAGCGCGGCCCGGCGCTCGTGGGCTCGCCGGAGCGGGTGGCGCAGAAGATCCTCGACTACCACGCGTCGTACGGCCACGACCTGCAGTCGGTCTCGGTCAACCACCTGATCCCCGCGACGCAGCAGGAGGACGTGCTGCGCCGGTTCGCGGAAGAGGTGATCCCGGTCGTGAGGGCCGAGGTGAAGACGGACCTCTGGGGCCCGGCCGACGCGCGCCGCGCGGCGGGCTTCACCGCCGGCTGACCGGCGGCTCGTGGAGTGCTGGGTAGTTGTCGTCGAGGACGCCGCCGGACGACAAGAACCCAGCCTGCAGTGGCTCTCTGGGTGCTCAACGTGAAACATGCGTCCGGCTGGCAAGACGTCCGTCTCGATACTTGACTCAACCGGTCGGGATTGTCTTTGCTGCTCCCAGGTGACGAGCGTCAGCACCCAGGCCCGGCTCGCTGACCAGCAACCCTTCGACGTGACGGGGTGCTCCGGGATCGACCTGACCGCGCAGCTCCCGCTGCGCGGTAAGCACGCCGCGCGGTCGGGTGTTCCGCCGCGCCAGTCCACGAGGAGAGCAGCACGACCATGAACCCCACACCTCACCGACGCCGGTACCTGACCGTCGCCGCGGCAGCCGCCGCGACCGGGCTCCTCCTCGGCGCGTGCGCGGGCGGCGGCTCGGGCGCGTCCGACGGCGGTGGCTCGCCCAGCCCCACGGGCGAGCCCGTGGCGGGCGGCGACCTGACCTTCGCGATCACGGTCGACTCGCACTGCATCGACCCCCAGCAGGTCGGCAACAACGACGCCATTGCCGCGGCGCGCCAGACGGTCGCGTCGCTCACGGCGCAGGACCCGGAGACGGGCGAGATCCTGCCGTGGCTCGCGGAGAGCTGGGAGGTGAACGAGGACGCGTCGAGCTACACGTTCCACCTGCGCGACGACGCGACGTACGCCGACGGCACCCCGATCGACGCAGCGTCGGTCAAGACCAACTTCGACGCGATCGTCGCCCTCGGCGCGACGGCGTCGCTCGGGTCGCAGTACCTCGTCGGCTACGAGGGCACAACCGTCACGGACCCGCAGACCTTCACGGTCGACTTCGCCGCGCCGAGCGCGCAGTTCCTCCAGGCGACGTCGACGTTCTCGCTCGGACTTCTGGCGCCGTCGTCCGCCGACCTGAGCGTCGAGGACCGCTGCGCCGGCGCGTTCGTCGGTTCGGGCCCGTTCGCCGTGCAGTCGTACACGCCGGACCAGGAGATCGTGCTCGAGAAGGTCCCGGGCTACGCGTGGGGCTCCGAGGCCAACGATCACCAGGACGAGGCGTACCTCGACACGGTGACGCTCAAGGTCATCCCTGAGGCGAGCGTGCGCAGCGGCAGCCTGCTGTCCGGGCAGATCGACGCGACGGCCGCCATCTCGACCGTCGACCTCCCGCAGTTCGACGGCAACGGGTTCTGGCTCGAGTACCGCGCCAACCCGGGCGTCGTGTTCAACCTCTTCCCGAACGAGTCGAGCCCCCTGGCGGGCGACGAGGCCGTGCGCACCGCGATCCTCAAGGGGATCGACCGCGAGCAGATCGCGGACACCGTGCTCAGTGAGCAGGACGAGCCCGCCACGGGCGTGCTGTCCCACTCGACGCCGCTCTACGAGAGCATCGCGGACGAGCTCGCCTACGACCCCGAGGGCGCCAGGAAGATCCTCGACGACGCAGGCTGGGTCGAGGGCGCCGACGGCGTCCGCGAGAAGGACGGGCAGAAGCTCTCCACCACCGTGACGTTCTGGCAGGTCCCGGAGCCGCTCGAGCTGGTCCAGCAGCAGCTCGCGCAGATCGGCGTCGACCTCCAGCTCCAGCACGTGACCGTCGCCGAGTCGACGGCGATCAAGGAGAGCGGCGACTTCGAGTTCGACTACTACAACCTCACGCGCTCCGACCCGGACGTGCTGCGGACGATCTTCTCGGCGAACGCGCGCAACATCAACCAGCGCGACGCGGAGGAGGTCGACGAACTGCTCGACGCGTCCGCGGCGGCGACCGACGCGGCCGAGCGGCAGAGGCTCGTCACGGAGGCGTCGCGCCTCCTGGTCTCGAAGGGCCACGCGATCCCGGTCTACGAGCTCTCGACCACGATCGCGGCCGCCGACACCGTCCACGGCCTGACGTTCGAGGCGTCGTCGCGCCTCGACTTCTACGACGCCTGGGTCACCCAGGACTGACCGCTCCCCACGGAAGGAGACCGACCCATGGGCCGGTTCGTCCTGCGTCGCGCCGGGCAGGGGCTGTTCGTGCTCTGGGCGGCGTTCACGATCTCGTTCTTCGTCCTGTACCTGCTGCCCAGCGACCCGGCCGCGCTCATGGCGAGCGGCGGCGGCGAGGCGGACCAGGTGGACCCGGCGCTCCTCGACGACCTGCGCGCGCAGTACGGCCTCGACCGGCCCGTGCTCGTGCAGTACGGCGACGCGCTGTGGCACGCGCTGCGCCTCGACTTCGGGGCGTCGTACGGGTCGGGGGCGCCGGCGACGCAGCTCGTCCTCCAGGCGCTCCCGGAGACGCTGCGGCTCACGGCCGCAGCGCTCGTGCTGGCGGTCGTCGCGGGAGGCGGCCTCGCGATCGCGAGCACCTACCCGCGCGCCCGATGGCTGCGGCACGCGCTCGCGTCGCTGCCGCCGCTCGGCGTCGCGCTCCCGACGTTCTGGGTGGGCCTGCTGCTCCTGCAGTGGTTCTCGTTCCAGGTCCCGGTCTTCCCGGCGATCGGCAACGAGGGCGCGATCAGCCTCGTGCTGCCCGCGGTCACGCTCGCGATCCCCGCGAGCGCCTCGATCGCCCAGATCCTGGCGCGCAGCCTGCGCGGCACGCTCACCGAGCCGTACGTCGAGACGGCGCGCGCCAAGGGCGCGAGCCGGGCGCGCGTCCACGTCGCGCACGCGCTGCGCAACGCCGCGATCCCGGCGCTCACGGTCCTGGGGGTGCTCGTGGGCGGGCTGCTCGGGGGCACCGTCGTCACGGAGACGGTGTTCTCGCGCGCCGGCCTGGGCCGGCTCACGGTGACGTCGGTCGACTCCCAGGACATCCCCGTCGTCCAGGCGGTCGTCGTGTTCTCGGCGCTCGTCTTCGTGGTGGTCACGCTCGTCGTCGACCTCCTCTACCCGCTGCTGGACCCCCGCATCGACGCACGACGGAAGGTGGCGGCATGAGCACCAGGCCAGGAGTGCGGATCGTGCTGCGCGACGACGTGGGGCTGCTCGCGACGGCGGCACCTCCCCGCGCGGAGCCGGGCGCGCCGGAGGTGCCCGACGCGCGGACGCCCGAGGAGGTCGAGATCGCGGACCGCGAGGACGCGCGGTCGATCATCCGTCGCGGCCAGGTCCGCGGTGCGGCGCTGCCGGGTCGCAGACGACGCACGGCGGCCTACCTCGTGCGGCGCCCGGGGCTCGTCGCGGCGGCTCTCGCGGTCGTCCTCGTCGCGGCGTGGGCCGTCGCGCCGCAGCTCTTCACGGCGTACGACCCGCTCGTGGGCGTGCCGGCCGACCGGCTGCAGCCACCGTCGGGCGCGCACCTGTTCGGCACGGACCATCTGGGGCGCGACGTGTACGCGCGCGTCGTGCACGGTGCGTCGGCGTCGCTGAGCGCAACCGTGATCGCGGTCGCGGTGGGCCTCGTCGTGGGGTCGCTGCTCGGCCTGCTGGCGGGGTTCGTGCGGGGCTGGGTGGACGACGTCGTCGGTCGCCTCGTCGACGTGCTCCTCGCCGTCCCGAGCATCCTGCTCTCGCTCGCGATCATCACGGCGCTCGGCTTCGGCACGGTCAACGTCGCGATCGCGGTCGGCATCACGAGCGTCGCGACGTTCGCCCGCGTCATGCGCGCCGAGGTGCTGCGCACGTCGACGTCGGTCTACGTGGAGGCGGCACGCGCGTCGGGCGTGCGCTGGTACGGCGTGCTGTGGCGGCACGTCCTGCCGAACTCGACCGGTCCGGTCGTGGCGCTCGTCGCGCTCGAGCTCGGGACGGCGGTGCTCGCGATCTCCGCGCTGAGCTTCCTCGGCTACGGGACGCCGCCGCCTGCGCCGGAGTGGGGGTCGCTCGTCTCCGGCGGGCGTGACTACCTGGCCGCCGCGTGGTGGCTGACGACGCTTCCCGGCCTGGTGATCGTCGTCGTCGTGCTGTCGGCGAACCGCATCGCACGGTCCCTGGAGAGGACGGGAGAGGACGCATGAGCACCACGGAGGCGCACACGGGCACGACGTCGGGCACGGCGCCCGTGCTCGAGATCAGCGGCCTGGAGGTCGCGTACCGCACGCGAGACGGCGGGTCGTACCCTGCCGTGCGCGGCGTCGACCTGACGGTCGGGCCGGGCGAGGTCGTCGCGCTGGTAGGCGAGTCCGGCTCGGGCAAGAGCACGACGGCGCACGCGGCCCTGCACCTGCTCTCGCGCGGGGGAGCGGTGACGGGCGGGACGATCCGGCTCGGCGGGCAGGACGTCGGCGGCCTCTCCGAGAAGGAGTGGCAGCAGGTGCGGGGCCGGGACGTCGGGCTCGTGCCCCAGGACCCGACGGTCTCCCTCAACCCCGTGACCCGCGTGGGCGACCAGGTCGCCGAGGTGCTCGTCATCCACGGCCTCGCGCGCCGCAGGGAGGCGCGCGAGCGCGCGGTGGAGCTGTTGCGACAGGCCGGGCTCGACGACCCGCAGGCGCGCGCCCGCCAGTACCCGTCACAGCTCTCGGGCGGGATGCGCCAGCGCGTGCTCATCGCGATCGCCGTCGCCGCCCGGCCACGCCTCGTCGTCGCCGACGAGCCGACGAGCGCGCTCGACGTGACCGTCCAGCGCCGCATCCTCGACCACCTCGACGCCCTCGTGCGCGAGCTGGGGACCGCCGTGCTGCTCATCACGCACGACCTCGGGGTCGCGGCCGACCGAGCCGACCGGATCGTCGTGCTCGAGCGCGGCGTCGTCGTCGAGGAGGGAACCGCCGACCAGGTGCTGAATGCGCCCCGGCACCCATACACGCAGCAGCTCATCGCGGCCGCCCCCAGTCTCGCGAGCTCGCGGCTCGTCGCGCGGTCGGCCACCACGGCGGCGGTTCCGCTGCCGACGGGCGTGCACGACGGCGGCGCGAACCCCGGCACGCCGGCCGTGCCCGTGCTCGAGGTGCGCGACCTGCGCAAGGAGTTCACGCTGCCGCGCGGCTCCGCGCACCGCACGCTCGTCGCCGTCGACGGGGTGAGCCTCACCGTCGGGCGCGGCGAGACGTACGCGCTCGTGGGGGAGTCCGGCTCGGGCAAGAGCACGACGGCGCGGCTCGCGCTGCGGCTCGAGCGCCCCACGGCCGGGACGGTCGAGTTCGCGGGCGAGGACATCACGACGGCGCGCGGCGAGCGGCTGCGGGCGCTGCGCCGCGGGTTCCAGGTCGTCTACCAGTCCCCGTACGCGTCGCTCGACCCGCGGTTCACGGTCGAGCAGATCATCACCGAGCCGCTGCGGGCGTACCGCGTCGGGTCGCGGTCGGAGCGAGCCGAGCGGGCCCGGGCCCTCGTCGAGGACGTCGCGCTGCCGCCCGACGTGCTGCGGCGCGGACCGTGCGAGCTGTCCGGTGGGCAGCGCCAGCGCGTGGCCATCGCCCGGGCGCTCGCGCTCAACCCGGCGCTCGTCGTGCTCGACGAACCCGTCTCGGCGCTCGACGTGTCGGTGCAGGCGCAGATCCTCGAGCTCCTCGTGCGGCTCCAGGCCGAGCACGGGCTCGCGTACCTCTTCATCTCCCACGACCTCGCGGTCGTGCGGCAGGTGTCCGACCACGTCGGCGTCATGCACCGCGGTCGGGTCGTCGAGCAGGGGTCGACCGACCAGATCCTGCTCGACCCGCAGGAGGAGTACACGCGCGAGCTGGTCGCGGCGATCCCCGGCCGGCGGGCGCGCACGGGGGCGAGATAGCGCCGCGACCCAGCGCGGGAGGGCCGCGGTCACGGGCGGTGACCACGGCCCTCCTCGACGGGTCAGACCTCGCGGTTCTCCGAGGAGAGGAACCAGGCCTGCTTCTCCAGGCCGGCGATGATCTCGTGGAGGATGTCGGCGCTCGTCGGGTCCTCGGCGTCGACGGCGTCGTGGACCTCGCGCACGACCTCGACCGTCTGGGCGATGCGCTCGACGACCGCGTCGACCGTGTCGCCGACCGACACGAGCCCGGCCGGGTACGGGGACAGGTCGGTCGTCGTGGCGACGGTCTCGGTCCGGCCGTCGGGCACGACCTGGAGCGCGCGCATGCGCTCGGCGACCGTGTCGCTGTGCTCGCGCGCAGCGTCCACGACCTCGTCGAGCTGCAGGTGCAGGTCGCGGAAGCCGCGGCCCGTGACGTTCCAGTGAGCCTGCTTGCCCTGGACGTGCAGGTCGACGAGCGCGACGAGGACGCGCTGCAGGTGGGCGCGGAGCTCCTCCGACGCCTCGAAGCGCGACGTGGTGCGGTGGATGGTGGGTGCGGACATGGTGCTCCTCGCTCTCTCGGGGATCGCCCGGAACGTGCGGCGGTCACCCCGACTTCCGTCGGTGCCGTTCTCTTGAACGATTCCAGACTAGGCAGCATTCCGGGCTCCCGCCAGCAAGGACAGGCGTGCCTGACCTGCGGCATCACCGGTAACCAGGACGGTTCCTCGGGGACGACTGCCGCCCTAGGAGGCGAGTGGCCCTGTTCGGCCGAGCGCCCACCACTGGAGCAGCATGATGGTCTTTCCGTCGACGATGCGACCGTCGCGGACCATGGCCAGGGCGTCGTCCAGGGCGAGCTCGACGACCTCGATGTCCTCGCCCTCGTGGGCGACGCCTCCGCCCGGTCCGGTGCGGTGGTGCTCGGTGTACGGGGCGGCGTAGAAGTGCACCTTCTCCGTGACGGACCCGGGGCTCATGTAGGCCGTGAACACGTGCGCGACGGGCCCCACCGTGACGCCCAGCTCCTCGGCGACCTCGCGCCGGATCGCGGTCTCGGGGTCGTCGTCGTCCAGGAGGCCGGCGGCCGTCTCGAGGAGCATGCCGTCGGGATGGTCGTTGACGTAGGCCGGGAAACGGAACTGTCGCGTGAGCAGCACGGTCGAACGTGCAACATCGTGCAGCAGGATCGTCGCACCGTCCCCGCGGTCGTAGGTCTCGCGCTGCAGCGTCTGCCAGCGCCCGTCGCGGCGCCGGTAGTCGAAGGTCGTCTGCCGCAGGACGTGCCACCCCTGGGAGGTGAGCTCGACGCCCCGGACCACGACGCCGGGGTTGCGGTCGAGGTCTCGTCCGGTCCGGTCGAGCCCCGTCCGGCCACGGTGGTCGGGGACGTCGACCCCGGGCTGCCCGCTCACCGGTCGCCCCCGACGAGTCGCGGCACGTCGGCGACGTCGTGGTAGACCGGCAGGCCGCGGCTGCGGGCGATCGCGACGTCCTGGTCCGCTCCCGCCGACTCGCCGGGCAGCCGGAGCACCGCGTCACAGTGCTGCAGGAGCCGCTGGGCTGTCGGGTAGGGCACGTCGGCAGCCAGGTCGTCGTCGACGGTGGCGCCCGCCGAGCGCAGGACCGGCAGTGCGACCCACTCGCCGATCATAGGGACGTGGCCCGCGGCGAAGACCGGCCAGGCGACTTCCTCGAGTCGTCGCAGGTTGGCCTCCATGGCGTCGTGGTCGCCGTCGGTGCCGGAGCGGTACGGGCCGGCGATCAGGATGAGCAGTGGTCTCGTCATGTGTCGTAGACTATCCACAAACATGCATGATCGTGAAGAAACGAGGGCTCATCATGCTGGCTGCCGAGAGACGCGACCACCTCCTGGACACGCTGCGCCGCGACGGCAAGATCGTGGCGAAGACCGCCGCGGCCGAGCTCGGCATCTCGGAGGACAGCATCCGCCGGGACCTGCGTGAGATGGCGGCCGAGGGTCTGTGCCAGCGTGTCTACGGGGGAGCGCTGCCGGTGTCACCGGCGCTGGCGGGCTACGAGGACCGGCAGCGGGTCGAAGCGCCCGGCAAGCAGCGTGTCGCCGATGCCGCGGTGCGGCTGATCGACCCGGGCAGCACGATCCTCCTGGACGGAGGCACGACCGCTCTCGCCGTGGCCTCCACGCTGCCGCACACGCTGCGGTGCACCGTGATCACGCACAGCCCGACCGTCGCGGCGGCGCTGGTCGCGCATCCCGGAGCCGACGTGTTCATCCTCGGTGGCAGGCTCTACAAGCACTCCGCGGTGGCGTGCGGTGCCGCCGCGGTCGAGGCGGCGCAGCAGATCACCGCGGACGTGTTCTTCCTCGGGGTCACCGGGATCCATCCGGACGCCGGGCTGACCACCGGGGACGCGGACGAGGCAGCGATGAAGCGGGTCCTGGCCTCCCGGGCCGCCGAGACGTACGTGCTGGGCTCGTCCGAGAAGGTCGGCGCCGCGTCCCCGTACCGGGTGCTCGGGTTCGACGCCGTGGCCGGCGTGATCACCGACGCGGACGCGGACTCCGACGTCATGCGCCGACTCAGTGAGCGCGTCCGCATCGTCGGCGCGCCTCGGTGACGGCGCACCTGCCCTCCTGAGGACCTCGGCGAGCCGACCGGCCACGTCACGTTCTCTCGCCAGGTGAGAGGACCGGCCGCTGCCCTTGCCGTGCGGCGCTCGTGATGGTCCGCTGGCGGGATGACCGACGACCGCGGTACCTCCGCGCCCTCAGCCCCGGCCCGTCCGACCGAGCGGACGCTCGGCTCCGGTGACGCGGCCCTCACCGTCTCCGCGCTCGGGTTCGGTGGCATGTCCGTCACCGACGCCTACGGCCCCGCGGACGCCACCGAGGCCGAGGCGGTGCTGCGACGCGCGCTCGAGCTCGGCGTGACGCTGATCGACACCGCCGACGTCTACGGGCACGGCCGCAACGAGGAGCTCATCGGCCGCGTGCTCGGGGCGCACCGCGACGAGATCGTCCTGGCCTCGAAGTTCGGGCTGCCTCCGGCCGACGGCCACCCCGACGGCCGCCGGGTCGACGGGCGCCCCGAGTACGTGCGCACCGCGATCGACGCGAGCCTGGAGCGCCTCGGCACGGACCGCCTCGACCTGTACTACCTGCACCGCATCGACCCGCAGGTGCCGATCGAGGAGACCGTGGGTGCGCTCGCCGAGCTCGTGACGGCCGGCAAGGTGCGGGGGATCGGGCTCTCGGAGCCGTCGGCCGCGACCGTGCGCCGCGCCCACGCGGTCCACCCCGTCACGGCCGTCCAGAGCGAGTACTCGCTGTGGACGCGCGACCCGGAGGACGAGGTCCTGCCCGCCCTGCGCGAGCTCGGCGTCGGCTTCGTGCCGTTCTCGCCGCTGGGTCGCGGGATCCTCACCGGCACGGTCGACGCTCCCGACGGCTTCGCCGCCGACGACGTCCGACGCGCGCACGCCCGCTACGCGGGCGACGCCTTCGAGCACAACCGTGGGCTCGTGCGCTCGCTCGAGCAGCTCGCGGCCGAGCGCGGCGTCACGACGGCGCAGCTCGCGCTCGCGTGGCTCCTCGCCCAGGGCGACGACATCGTGCCCATCCCCGGGACCAAGCGGGTCGCGTACCTCGAGCAGAACGTCGCCGCGGCAGCGGTCGAGCTCACGGCCGAGGACGTCGCGGCGATCGGCGCGACGATCCCGCGCGAAGCGGTGCAGGGCGTGCGGCACCCGCAGGCGGACCTCCTCGCCGGGTAGCGCTGGCGGTCACGCCGCCGGCGCGGTCACGGGCGCGCGGCGTCGGGCCCGGGCACCGGCGAGCGCGAGGGCGAGCTGGGCGACCCACAGGAGGACCACCGCGGGGCCGACGACGGCGCTCGCGGCTTCCGCGGCGTCGTAGCCCGGCGGAAGGGGCACGTACGCGGTGGGCACGGGCTGGGTGTACGTCACGAGGAACCCGAGGGGGAGCACGGCGACCCAGAGTGCGACGGTCACGAGCGCGTACGGGAGCGGGACGTCGTCGGCGGCGCGCATCCGCCCGACCGACGTGCCGAGGAGCGGGGCGAGCGCGAAGAGCCCCGCGACCGGGATCGCGCCGACGACGAACCCGGCCATCATCAGGCCCCCGCCGGCGACGACCGCCCCCGCGAGCAGGGCGACGGGCACGAGCAGGGCCGCCCAGAGCTGGCCCCGGAACACGACGGCCCTCAGCCGGGCTGCGGTCGTCATGCGGTGCCCCCGTCGTCGTGCGCCTCGTCGCGCGGCCGTGCCGTCGTCCGCATCGTACGGCGGGCGACGGCGGGACGTGGGCGACCGGGCGGCACGCAGTACCGGGGTACGAGGCGCGGATCTAGACTGGAGTGGTCCTGTGGGTACCCCCGCGCAGAGGATCGGCTCCGATGGCGTGGCTGCTGATGGTCTGGTGCGCGACGGCGTGCACGGTCGCCGCCGTGTGGTGGGTGCTGCGCGCTCCTCGACACGTGCCGACCGACCGGATCGCCCGTCGAGCCCGCGGGGAGCGACGGGGCCCGCTGCGCCGTCGGGTGCCTGCCCCCGACCCGCTCGCGACGCTCGCGCTCCAGGTCCGGCTGAGCGAGCTCGCCGCGGAGATGCGGCGCATCGAGGCGGACCCGGACGTCTACGCCCGAGCGCACCACTACCTCGCCGTGCAGGGCGCGTACGACGCGCTCCTGCGCGAGGCGTGCCGGCTCACCGGTCTGCCCGTCGAGGACGCGCCGCTCCGGGCGGGCTTCCGCACCGGCGACGACGAGCGGTTCCGCGAGGAGCTCGAGCTCAGCTCGCGCGGCTGGAGCTGGTGAGGCGCCCGGCCGCGCGCGGACGGCCGCGGCCTCGGCGGCCTCCCCGAGCTCACAGCGCGGAGTGGCCGCCGATCCGGTGGTAGGTGCGGTCGTGGTAGACGAGCGGCGACGCCGCGCCCGACGACGGGCGCGCGCCGTGGGCGCTACCGGTGCGGGTGCTCGCGCTCGACCGGAGCGCGCGCAGCGACACCAGGTACGAGTCGCCCACGGGTGTGCGCTGCAGGACGCGGCCGCGCACCCACGCGAGGGCGCCGTCGATCACGGGCTCCCCGGTCTCGAGGCGGGACCAGCCGCCGTCGGCGAACCGGTCGATGCCGCTCGTCGCGAACCGGGCGGAGACGTCGTCCTGGTGGTCGGCGAGGAAGCTCACCGTGAGGGTGCGCGCCGCGGAGACCGCGGGCCACGACGAGGACGTCGAGGCGAGCGAGAACGCGAGCAGCGGGGGCGCGGCCGAGACGGAGATGACGGACGTCGCTGTGAAGCCGACGAGACGGCCGTCGTGCTCGAGCGCGATCACGGCGACCCCGGCGGGGTGCCCGCGGAACACGGACTTGTACTCGTCGGGGGAGAGCTGCGGCTCGTCCTGCTCCGCGAGGAGTGCTTCCAGGTGGGTGAGCTCGGCGGTCATCGGGCCACCCCCGCGAACGCGTCGGCGACGGCCTGGTCCCGGTCTGCACCGGGCAGCGGGACGGGTCCGGCAGCCGGGAGCGGAGCCACGGCGCGCCGCAAGGCGTCGCCCTCGCGCGCGAGCCAGGCGTCCACGACCGGGCCGAGCTCCGCGAGCTGCGCCTCCGTGACGGTGAACGACCGCGTCGGCACGACGGCGCCGAGCTCGACGAGCACCGGGCGCAGGTGCACCTCGCCGACGAGCGCGTGGGCGGGGTTCCCCGAGACGACGAGCGGGACCGCGACGACGCTCGCGAGCCCGTCCGGGCCGTAGAGGTCGAGGAACGCCTTGAGCAGGCCGGTGTACGACGCCTTGTAGACGGGCGTCGCGACGACGGCGACGGTCGCGGCGGCGACCTGCTCGCGCGCGGCGTCGGCCGCGGGGTGCTCAGGGGCGAGGAGCTCGCCGGCGAGCGTCGCAAGGTCGATCGTCGTGACGTCGCCAGGTGCGTCCGGTTCGAGGTGGGCGGCGACCCGTGCGCCGAGCGTCCTGGCCGTGGCGAGCGTGCGTGAGCCCGGGCGCGGGTTGCCGGAGACGGCCACGACCGTGGCACGGGCGGACGGGGAGAGATGGTCTGTCATGTCGGTTCCTCGCAGTTCTCGACGGTCACGCGTGGGACCGGTATAACCACCCGCTCGCCAAAGTGCACTGAATCGGTCGGGTTTCTCACCACGTGGACGCATGTGTCGTCCGCGGACGACGGCGGTGGCGTCGGAAAGTGAGACGCCGGTACGAGGAGATCTGGCACAGGCGTACCGTCGAGGGTTCCGCCCGTGTCCAGACGAGGAGAGCCCATGGACAGCCGACTGCAGTCCGTCTACGACGAGGTCCTGCGTCGCAACCCCGGCGAGGCCGAGTTCCACCAGGCCGTGCGCGAGGTCTTCGACTCGCTCGGCCCCGTGCTGCGCAAGCACCCGCGCTACGTCGAGGCAGCCGTGCTCGAGCGCGTGTGCGAGCCCGAGCGCCAGATCATCTTCCGCGTCCCGTGGGTGGACGACGCAGGCCGCGTGCAGATCAACCGCGGCTTCCGGGTCGAGTTCAACTCCGCGCTCGGCCCCTACAAGGGCGGGCTGCGGTTCCACCCGTCGGTGTACCTCGGGATCGTCAAGTTCCTCGGCTTCGAGCAGGTCTTCAAGAACTCGCTCACCGGCATGCCCATCGGCGGCGGCAAGGGCGGGTCGGACTTCGACCCCCGCGGCCGCTCGGAGGGCGAGGTCATGCGGTTCTGCCAGTCGTTCATGACCGAGCTCTACCGGCACATCGGCGAGAACACCGACGTCCCGGCGGGCGACATCGGCGTGGGCGGTCGTGAGATCGGCTACCTGTTCGGCCAGTACAAGCGCATCACCAACCGCTACGAGTCGGGCGTGCTCACCGGCAAGGGCATCTCCTGGGGCGGCTCGCTCGTGCGGACGGAGGCGACGGGCTACGGCACGGTGATGTTCGCCGAGCGCATGCTCGCGACGCGCGGCAAGCGGCTCGACGGCCGACGCGTCGTCGTCTCCGGCTCCGGGAACGTCGCGACGTACGCGATCGCCAAGGCGCAGGACCTCGGCGCGCAGGTCGTCGCGTTCTCCGACTCCTCGGGCTACGTCGTGGACGACGCCGGGATCGACCTCGACCTCCTGCGTGAGGTCAAGGAGGTCCAGCGCGGCCGGGTCGCGGACTACGCGGCCCGGCGCCCGGGTGCGAGCGTCGTGACCGGTGGCAGCATCTGGGACGTCCCGTGCGACGTCGCGCTGCCGTGCGCGACGCAGAACGAGCTCGACGAGCGCGCGGCGAAGCAGCTCGTGGCGAACGGCGTGGACGCGGTGGCCGAGGGCGCGAACATGCCGACGACGCCCGCCGCCGTCGCGCTGCTCCAGGACGCGGGGGTGCTGTTCGCGCCCGGCAAGGCGGCGAACGCGGGCGGCGTCGCGACGTCGGCGCTCGAGATGCAGCAGAACGCGTCGCGCGACGCCTGGACGTTCGAGTACACCGAGGAGCGGCTCGAGCAGATCATGACGGGCATCCACGACCGGTGCGTCGAGACCGCCGACGAGTACGGCGCACCGGGCAACTACGTGCTCGGCGCCAACATCGCGGGCTTCACCAAGGTCGCCGACGCCATCATCGCGCTCGGCGTGATCTGAGGCGTCGTCTACCCTGTCCGACGGCCGCCGTCGTGCCTCGGCGCGACGGACGGACCGGCCGCACCGGACGACGGGAGAGCGCAGTGACGACCACCTACCCCGAGGGGACCGCCCGGGACGCGCGCCGCGAGGTCGCGCTCGAGCTCGCCGTGCAGGACCCGCAGGGCGTCCGGATCGCGGCGGCCGTGGGTGCACGGCGGGTCGAGCTGTGCGTCGGTCTCGGCGCGACGGGCGGACTCACGCCGAGCGCCGGGCTCGTCGAGGCGGCCGTCGAGGCTTCCCGCTCGACGGTGGTCGCGGCTCCCGGGCCGGGCGTCGACGACCGCCCGCGCGTCGAGGTGCACGTCCTCGTCCGGCCTCGTCCGGGCGGGTTCGTGCTCACGCGCGACGACCTCGACGTCCAGGTGCGCGACGTGCGCGCCGCCGTCGCCGCGGGAGCTGCCGGCGTCGTCGTGGGGGCCCTGACCTCCGCGGGCGAGGTGGATGCCGACGCCGTGCGCGCGCTCGTCGACGCGGCCGGCGGCCGTGAGGTGACGTTCCACCGGGCGATCGACGTCGTCGCCGACCCGCTGGCAGCGCTCGACCGGCTCGCTGGTCTCGGCATGGTGCGCGTGCTCACGTCCGGCGGCGCGCCGCGCAGCATCGACGGCGTGGACCGGCTGCGGGCGATGGCCGCGCACGCCCGCGGCTCTCTGGGTGGGGCGGTCCAGGTCATGGCGGGCGGGGGAGTGCGGCCCGAGGACGTCGGCGCCCTCGTCGCCGCCGGCGTCGACGCCGTGCACCTGTCCGCCAAGCGTGTCGTGGCCGACGACGCGGGGCCCGGCGGCGGAGCGGGGTCGGGTGGCGGCTACGAGGTCACCGACCGGGACGTCGCCGCCGCTGCCCGCGCTGCCCTGGGTGCCTGACACGCCTCCTGCCGGGGGCTCCTCCTGACGGTTCCGAGGCGCTCCAGGGTGCGCCTCCGTCGCGCCCCCGTGAGGTCCTCGTTGCCGGGAGGTATCAGTTAGGTAACTTTCCTGTCGTATTCGATCGTGCGCTGCGGGGAGTTAGTTAGTGTTCCTGCACACGCCCCCGGGCGCCACGACGAACGACGCGAAGACGCGTCGTCCATGCGAAAGGACCGATGATGATTCGAAGCACGGCGCGCAAGCGTCTGCTCACGGCGGTTGCGCTCGTGACCGGCGTGACCCTCCTGGCGGCCGGCTGCTCCGGCTCCGGGAACGGTGACGGCGAGGGTCAGGACGGCGGCGAGGCGCGTGCCCTCAACGTCTGGGCCGGTACTCAGACCCCGATCGTCGCGAACTTCAACCCGTACTCGCCCAACCCGCTGCACGCGGCGAACGGCGCGATCTACGAGCCGCTCTTCTACTACAACAAGGCGCAGGCCAGCGAGCCGGAGCCCCGCCTCGGCGAGTCCTTCGAGTGGTCCGAGGACGGGCTCGAGCTCACGGTCAAGCTCCGCGAGGGCGTGAAGTGGACGGACGGCGAGGACTTCGACGCCGACGACGTGGTGTTCTCCCAGACCAACGACGCCGCGAAGCGCGACTTCGTCGTGTCGGTCGAGGCGGTCGACCCGTACACCGTGAAGTGGACGTTCGACTCGCCGCAGTTCACGACCGAGGTGCAGCTCCTCGGCACCGCGCTGGTCGTGCCCGAGCACATCTTCTCCGAGGTCGACGACCTCGTGACCTTCGCGAACGAGAACCCGGTCGGCACCGGACCGTTCCAGGCCGACGCCGTCACCGAGGCCGCCTACACGGTCGTCGCGAACGAGGACTACTGGGGCGGCGCCCCGAAGGTGAAGAAGGTCCGCTACCTCGGCATCGACGCGAACCAGAGCGCCGAGGACCTCATGACCACGGGCAAGGTCGACTGGACGGCCATGTTCGTCGCGGACCCCGACCGCATCACCGCGGACGGCCGCCTGACCATGGTCAACACGCCGCAGGACCCGACGACGATCTACACGTGCGTGTCGGTCGACCTCGGCTGCACCGGACCGCAGACCGACGTCGCGGTGCGCCAGGCGATCAACCTCGCGATGGACCGCACGGAGATCAACGAGAAGGCCTTCGCGGGCCTCGCTGCGACGGCGTCCCCGACGTTCGCCCTGCTCGGCCGCGACGACCGCTGGATCTCGCCCGACGTCGAGGCCGAGAGCCCGCAGACGGCGGACCCGGCCGCGGCGGCGGCGGTCCTCGAGGAGGCCGGCTACGCCAAGGGCGCCGACGGCATCTACGAGAAGGACGGCCAGAAGGTCGAGCTGACGCTCATCACGGTCGACGGCTGGAACGACTACAACGCCGTGGGCGACCTGCTGGTCGAGCAGGCCAAGGCCGCGGGCATCTCGATCGTCCACAACAAGGTCACCCAGCAGGAGATGTCGGACGCTCGCGTCGCCGGCACCTACCAGCTCATGGTCGGCGGCATCACGGGCCCGTCGCTCGACGACCCGTTCAGCATCTACCGCCAGTGGATGACGACGGAGTACACCGGCCCCGTCGGTGAGGTCCTCGAGTCGGGCCGCTTCAACTACGTCCGCTACTCGAACCCGACCGTCGACGCGGCCGTGGCCGCCGCCGCCGCGACCGACGACGAGGCCGCGAAGCAGGAGCAGTACGCCATCGTCCAGGAGGAGATCGTCCGCGACCTGCCGTACATCCCCGTCGTCGTCAACGCGACGCAGACCTTCATGGACACGAAGGACTTCACGGGCTGGCCGACGGAGGACGACCTCTACGCATTCCCGCCGTCGTGGAGCACGGTCTCGCTCGGCGTCGTGCTGTCGAAGCTCGAGCCCGCGAGCTGATGGTGCCGCGCCGAAGAGGAGGACCGAGGAGCGAGGGACACGCATCATGAGGTACTACGTCCGGCGGATCACGTTCTACGTGATCACCCTCTGGGCAGCGGTGTCGCTGAACTTCCTGCTCCCGAAGCTCATGCCTGGTGACCCCAAGCAGATCTTCATCGACAAGTTCATGCGCAAGGGCGGCGAGCTGACGCCCCAGATGCAGAACAGCATCGACCTCCTCTTCGGCGCGGACGGCGACGCCTCCCTGTGGGACCAGTACGTGGACTACTGGGGGCGTCTCTTCCAGGGAGATCTCGGGATCTCCATCACCTACTACCCCCAGCCCGTCACCGAGCTGATCGGCCAGGCCCTGCCCTGGACGGTCGGCCTGGTGGGACTCGCGACGATCATCTCGTTCGTCCTCGGCGTCGGGCTGGGTGCGTGGGCCGGCTGGAAGCGCGGCACCTGGGTGGACAGCATCATCCCGGCGTCGACCCTCCTGCAGGCCGTGCCCTACTTCTGGCTCGCCCTCATCCTCGTCTCGGTCTTCTCGGTCTCGACGGGGTGGTTCCCGCGGATCGGGAACTACGACATCTTCGGTTTCGACAACGGGCCCGAGTGGTCGTGGGCCTTCGTGGGCAGCGTGATCTACCACGGGTTCCTGCCGGCGCTGACGATCGTGCTCTCAGCGGTCGGCGGCTGGCTGCTCGGGATGCGCAACATGATGGTCTCGACGCTCTCCGAGGACTACGTCGTGACGGCGGAGGCCAAGGGGCTGCGGCGCATGCGCGTCGCGATCACCTATGCGACGCGCAACGCGGCGCTCCCGTCGTTCGCCGGCTTCGGCGTCGCGCTGGGGTTCGTCGTCGCCGGGTCGGTCGTCATGGAGCAGGTCTTCAGCTACCCGGGCCTCGGCAAGCTGCTCTTCAACGCGGTCCAGGCGAGCGACTTCGCGCTCATGCAGGGAACGTTCCTCGTGATCACGCTGTCGGTGCTCGCGGCGAACTTCCTCATGGACATCATCTACGGACTCATCGACCCGAGGACGCGCAACAATGGCTGACGACATCCGCGACGCCGAGATCGTCACCCCGGCCGCGGACGCGGCGCCCGCCGCCACCGTCGTGGCGGACGGCCTGCCGGTGCCCGACGACGTGGTGGGGACCGTGCCCGACGTGCCCGCGGGCGCGGACCAGGCGGTCCCCCCGGTCGCGGCCCGGCGCGGGCTGCGGGCGATGCTGCCGCGCCGCTCCGGCAAGCTCGTCACGGGCGTGGCCCTCGTGGTCGCGATCCTGCTGTTCACGTTCGTGGCGCCGTTCTTCACGCAGAGCCCTACGGCGACCGACAACGAGCGGTTCCTCCCGCCCAGCGCGGACCACCTGCTCGGCACGAACCACATCGGTGTCGACATCTTCGCCCAGCTCGCCCGCGGCGGGACGGGCTCCCTCATGGTCGGCCTCGTCGCGGGAGTGATCGCGCTCGTGCTCTCGATCCTCTTCGGGATCGTGGCGGGGTACCGGGGCAGGCTCACCGACGAGACGCTCTACCTCGTCACGAACATCATGCTCGTGATCCCCGGGCTGCCGCTGATCATCGTCATCTCGGCGTACCTGCAGACGCGGTCGCTGATCATCGTCGCCGTCATCCTCGGCCTGACGGCGTGGCCCGGCGCCGCCATCGTGCTCCGCATGCAGGCCAAGTCGCTGCGATCACGGGACTACGTCTCGGCCGCACGCGTCGCCGGGGAGAAGACCCCCCGGATCATCCTCGTCGAGATCTTCCCGAACCTCCTGCCCCTCCTCACGGCGCAGTTCCTCGGCGCGGTGCTCCTCGCGATCCTCGCCGAGGCCGGACTGTCGTTCCTGGGCCTCGGGCCGTCCGGGTCGATCACGTGGGGCACGATCCTCAACCAGGCCAGCGCGAACAACGCGCTGAGCCTCGGGATGTGGTGGTGGTTCGTCCCGCCGGGGCTGCTCATCGCGCTCTTCGGCTGCGGTCTGTCGCTCATCAACTTCAGCCTCGACGAGATCATCAACCCGCGCCTGCGCCTCGCGCCGGCAGCCGTGAAGAGCGTGCGCCGGGCGCGCAAGGCGGGGCTCGGCGTCGACGCCGGGACCCACCCGGCCGTCGGCCCGACGGCGGGCACGAGCCAGGCGAGCGCGGGAGCGTCCACGACCGACGACGAGAAGGAGAAGGTGGGCGCATGACCGCCACCACGACGCGTCCCGCGGACGGCCGGACCACGACCGCCGGGCCGATGACGAGCGACGCCCACGCCGCCTACCTCGTGGGCAAGGAGCCGGTGCTCACCGCGCGGCACGTCTCGATCGACTACGAGGTCACCCCCGTCGTCCACGCGGTCAAGGACGTGTCGCTCACGCTGCACCGCGGCGAGATCCTGGGCCTGGCCGGGGAGTCGGGCTGCGGCAAGACGACGCTCGCGTACGGGCTCAACCGCCTGCTCAAGCCGCCGGCGCTCATGACGAGCGGGTCGGTGACGTTCCACGACCAGGGCGGGACGGACATCGACGTCGTCGCCCTCGGCGGCGAGTCGCTGCGCACGTTCCGCTGGGACAAGGTCTCGATGGTCTTCCAGGGGGCGATGAACTCGCTCAACCCGGTCATCAGCGTGCGGGACCAGCTCGGGGACGTCCTCAAGACCCACCGTGCGGGCATGTCGCGCAAGGAGCGCGCGGCGCGGTCGGCCGAGCTGCTCGAGCTGGTGGGCGTCGACCCCGTGCGGCTCGACAGCTACGCGCACGAGCTCTCGGGCGGCATGCGCCAGCGCGTGATGATCGCGATGGCGCTCGCGCTGAACCCCCAGGTCATGATCATGGACGAGCCGACGACGGCGCTCGACGTCGTCGTCCAGCGCGGCATCCTGCGCGAGATCATGCGGCTGCGCGAGCAGTTCAACTTCGCCGTCGTGTTCATCACGCACGACCTCCCGATGCTCCTGGAGATCAGCGACCGCATCGCGGTCATGCTGCGGGGCGAGATCGTCGAGCTGAACACGGCCGAGAGCATCTACGAGAACGCCCTGCACCCGTACACACGCCGGCTGCTCGGCTCGTTCCCGAGCCTGACGGGTGCGCGTGGTTCCTTCGTCCGCACGGGCGAGGGCACGGGCGAGAGCCAGGAAGGAACCCCCGCATGAGCACGCTCAAGGTCCGCAACCTGGTCAAGGACTTCACGATCCGCAAGGGCTTGAAGCGCACGACGCTGCGTGCCGTGAACGACGTGTCCTTCACGCTCGAGCCGGGGAAGACGATCGCCGTCGTCGGGGAGTCCGGCTCGGGCAAGTCGACCGTGGCCCGCATGATCGCGAAGCTCGAGACCCCGACGTCGGGGCGCATCATGCTCGACGGCGAGCTCTCCGCGACACGTGGACGACGTCTCGACGCCTACCGGCACGACGTGCAGATGGTCTTCCAGGACCCGTTCGCCTCGCTCAACCCGTTCCACACCGTGGGGCACCACCTCGAGCGCCCGCTGCGGATCCACAAGGTCGCGCGGACCAGGGCCGAGCTCGAGACGCACGTGCACGGTCTCCTCGAGCGCGTGAACCTCACGCCGCCCGACGTCTACGCGGCCAAGCAGCCGCACGAGATGTCGGGCGGGCAGCGGCAGCGCGTCGCGATCGCCCGTGCGCTCGCGCCGGGCGCGCGCTTCCTCGTCGCCGACGAGCCGGTCTCGATGCTCGACGTCTCGATCCGCCTCGGCGTGCTCAACCTGCTCGCCCGCCTGCAGCGCGAGGAGAACCTCGGCGTCCTCTACATCACGCACGACCTCGCGACCGCGCGGCACTTCAGCGACGAGATCCTCGTGATGTTCCGCGGGAACGTCGTGGAGCGCGGCCCGTCCGACCGGGTCATCCTCGACCCGCAGCACGAGTACACGAAGCTGCTCCTGAGCGCCGCACCCGACCCGCAGAACCACGGTCGCCTGCGCGACGAGGTCCGCGCCGAGCTCGCGGCCACCTCCACCGGCACCGGGAGCGGCGACGCCGACCGCGACCGGTTCGGGACGCGGGGCCTGTGACCGGCAGGTGAGGCGGGCGCGGGCCAGGTCCGTCGGACGGCCTGGCCCGTGCGTCCTCCCGGCGACGACGGTCGGATGGGTAGTGTCGGGCTCGTGCACGCACCCCACCTGCGCCTCGCGCCCCCTCCCGCCCCGACCACCGCGGCGACGGCAGCCGCCGCCGTCGGCGAGGCGCTCGCCGCGCTGCGGCGCGAGATGGAGGTCCCAGACGCGTTCCCCGCGGACGTGCTCGCCGAGGCGGAGGCGGTCGCCCGCCGCGGGTCCCCCGCCGAGGACGGCAGTGCTGCACGTGTGGACCTGCGTGCGCTGCCCTTCGTCACGATCGACCCGCCGGGGTCGATGGACCTCGACCAGGCGCTGTTCCTCGAGCGCGCGAGCGGCACGGACGCCGGCAGCCCCGAGGGCGCCGCGTTCGTCGTGCACTACGCGATCGCCGACGTCGCGTCGTTCGTCGAGCCCGGCGGGGCGATCGACACCGAGGTCCACGAACGCGGCTCGACGCTCTACGCGCCCGACGCCCGGACCCCGCTGCACCCGGCGGTCCTCTCCGAGGGGGCGGCGAGCCTGCTCCCCGACCAGGAGCGCCCGGCCGCGGCCTGGCGCATCGTGCTCGACGCGCGCGGCGAGATCGTCGACGCGACCGTCCGCCGCGCCGTCGTGCGCTCGACGCAGCGGCTCACGTACGACGAGGCGCAGGCCCGGATCGACGCCGGGGGCACCGGCCCCGAGGACGCCTCGCTGCTCCTCCTGCGCGAGGTGGGCGAGCTGCGCCTCGCGCGCGAGCGTGAGCGCGGGGGAGTGTCGCTCGAGGTGCCCGAGCAGGAGATCGTCCCGCGCGACGACGGCACGTTCGGCCTGGAGTTCCGCTCGACCCTCCCCGCGGAGGGCTGGAACGCGCAGATCTCCCTGCTGACCGGGATCGCGGCGGCACGGATCATGCGGGCGGGTGGCGTGGGGGTCTTCCGGGCGCTGCCGGAGGCGGACCCGCGCGACCTCGCACGGCTGCGCCGGACGGCCCGGGCGCTCGGCATCGACTGGCCGCGCGAGACGGCGTACGCCGAGCTCGTCCCGACCCTCGACTCCGGGCTCCCGCGCCACGCGGCGTTCCTCAGCGAGGCGACCTCGCTGTTCCGGGGCGCGTCGTACGAGGCCTTCGGCGGCACGGGCCAGGAGACCGGCGTGCCCGACGACGCCGCGCACGCCGCGATCGCGGCCGAGTACGCGCACGTCACCGCGCCGCTGCGCCGGCTCGTCGACCGCTACGGCACCGAGGTGTGCCTCGCGCTGTGCGCGGGGGAGGAGGTGCCGCGCTGGGTGCTCGACGCGCTGCCCGGCCTGCCGCGCACGATGGCCCGCACCGGGCAACGAGCCGGGTCGTACGAGCGCGCGATCGTCGACGTCGTGGAGGCGGCGCTGCTGACCGGACGCGAGGGCGAGGAGTTCGACGGTGTGGTCGTCGACGTCGAGGACGACCGCGAGCGGGGGCGCCGGCTCGAGCGCGAGGGTGCCGGGGACGCCGCGCCCCGACGGGGCCAGGTCGTGCTCGCCGACCCTGCGGTGCGCGCGCCGGTCGAGGGCACCGAGGGCACCGACCTCCCGCTCGGCGACCCCGTCCGCGTGATCCTGCGCGAGGCGTCGGTGCCCGCGCGACGCGTCCGCTTCTCCGTCGGCTGAACCGTCGGACCGCACGGCCTACCCTGGTGCCGTGCCTGCCCGACGACGCACCGACCCGTCCGCCGGCCGCCTCGCCCTGGCGACGTGGCGGGGAGACCCGACCGACCGGAAGGCCGTGACGACCGCGGTGCGGTTCACGCTCGAGGAGCTCGCCGACGTCGCGCCCGGGCACGCAGTCGAGGTGCGGGTCCCGCCCGCCGGAGCCGTCCAGGCGGTCGAGGGGCCGCGGCACACCCGCGGTACGCCACCGAACGTCGTCGAGACCGACCCCCAGACGTGGCTCGGCCTCGTGACGGGCGAGCTCGCGTGGGCCGACGCCGTCGCGGACGGGCGGGTCCGGGCCTCCGGCGAGCGGTCCGACATCTCGTGGCTGCTCCCGCTCCAGGCGGCCCGTCCGCGCTGAGGCGCGCCCCCGGCCGATGCACCGGGTGAACGTGTTACTGGTGCGTAACGTTCTGGGCCGGTGGTCTGGCGTACCCGGGCACCGGGGGCTAGCGTCCGATGATGACCGGCCGCCGTCCGCGCGGGCGCTCGCAGCACGACGACGTGCCGCGGCGTTCTCGCGGCGGTGACGTGGCAGCAACCGTCCGTTCATCCGGGTGGGGTGCGATGACCTGCGGAGGCAGGGCGCCGACCCGTCCGACTCGTGGACGTGTCAGGCTGCTGCCCGGCCGTCCGCACGAGATGAAGGAGTCAGCGTGACCGACCACCAGCACCTGCGGCGACGGAGGGTGGTGGCGAGCACGTTGACCCTGGCGCTCGCCGCGCCGTTGTCCGTCGCGGCGGCCACCGCCGCGAGCGCGGCGCCCGACGGGTCGGGTCTCGTCATCAACGAGGCCTACCTGAGCGGCGGCAGCGCGAACGCCCCGTTCACCCACAAGTTCGTCGAGCTGTACAACCCCACGCAGGCGGCGATCGACCTCTCCGGCATGTCGCTCCAGTACCGGTCCGCGACGGGCACGGCCGGCTTCACGGGCGTCACCCCGCTGTCCGGCACCGTCGCCCCCGGCGGGTACTTCCTCGTGCAGGGCGGCTCCAACGGGTCCACCGGCGCGGCTCTCCCGACGCCGGACGCGACCGGCAGCCTCAACCCCTCCGGCACGACAGGCACCGTCGCGCTCGTGCGCTCCACCTCGGCGGTCACGCTGCCCGCGGGGAACGCCGCGGGCGCCGCGAACGTCGTGGACCTCGTCGGGTACGGCACGTCGAACACGTTCGAGACGGCCGTGAGCCCTGCGCCGTCGGCCAACAACGTGCCGGCCTCGATCAACCGGACCGGGTTCGCGGACACGGACGACAACAGCAAGGACTTCACGCTCTCCAGCGCCGTCACCCCGCAGAACAGCGGCGACGGCGGCGGCCCGGACCCCGAGCCGGGCGAGGTCGTCCCGATCGCCGAGATCCAGGGCACGGGCGCGGCGAGCCCCTTCGTGGGCCAGACGGTCACGACGCGCGGCGTCGTCACCGCGACGTACCCGACCGGCGGCTACGACGGCTTCTACCTGCAGACCGAGGGCACGGGTGGCGACCTCGACGCTTCGCACACGGCGTCGGACGCGATCTTCGTGTACTCGAAGGCCGGCGCGGCCGCGGTGCAGGTGGGCGACCACGTCGAGGTCACGGGCGCGGTGTCCGAGTACTTCACACTGACCCAGGTCACGCCCGCGGCGGGCGGCTGGACCGTCCTCGACGAGGCGGCCGAGGAGGTCAAGCCCGCGAACGTCGCGTTCCCGGCGACCGACGCCGCGCGCGAGGTGCTCGAGGGCATGCTCGTGCAGCCCGCGGGCGACCACGTCGTCGCGGACAACTACGACACGAACTACTACGGCTCGTTCCTCCTCGCTGCCGGCACCGAGCCGTTCCTCCAGCCGACGTCGGCCGGTCGACCCGGGTCCGCCGAGGCGGTCGCCGCGGTGGCCGACCGGGCCGCGCGCGGCGTCGTGCTCGACGACGGCGCGACGACGAACTTCAACAACGCGGCCAACAAGGGCATCCCGCTCCCGTACCTCACGGGTGGGGCGCCGGCGCGCGTCGGTGCGGGAGTCTCCTTCACGACGCCCGTGATCCTCGACTACCGGTTCGACGCCTGGACGTTCCAGCCGCTGACGCAGCTCTCCGCGGGCGACGGCGGCAACGCGGCCACGGTGCAGCCGGCCACGTTCGCGAACACGCGCGAGGACGCGCCGGCCGACGTCGGAGGCGACCTGTCGGTCGCGACGTTCAACGTGCTCAACTACTTCACGACGACCGGCGACCAGCTCACGGGCTGCCAGTTCTACACGGACCGCGCGGGCAACCCGATCACGGTCCGTACGGGCTGCGCCGCGCGCGGCGCAGCGGACGCCGAGAACCTCGAGCGTCAGGAGACGAAGATCGTCGCCGCGATCGATGCGCTCGACGCGGACGTCGTCGCGCTCATGGAGATCGAGAACTCGGCGCCGTTCGGCAAGGACCGCGACCAGGCGCTCTCCGACCTCGTGGACGCGCTCAACGCGGCCGCGGGTGCCGACGAGTGGGCGTTCGTGCCCTCGCCGGCGGCGCTGCCGACCGACGAGGACGTCATCCGGCTCGCGTACATCTACCAGGTGGACGCGGCCGAGCCCGTCGGCGAGTCGCGGATCCTGCTCGACGACGCGGCGTTCGTCAACGCGCGCGAGCCGCTCGCGCAGGTCTTCCAGCCGGTCGGCGGAGCGGCATCGGCGGACGACGACGTGCTCGTCGTCGCGAACCACCTCAAGTCGAAGGGCGACGGCGACCCCGTGCTCGACGGCGACGAGGACCAGGGCGACGGGCAGGGCTGGTTCAACGCGTCGCGCGTCGCACAGGCCACGGCGCTCGTCGGGTTCGCGCAGGACGTCGCGGCGGACGCCGGGACGGACAAGGTCCTGCTCGCGGGCGACTTCAACTCCTACGACCAGGAGGACCCGCTCCAGGTGCTCAAGGACGCCGGGTACACCAGCCTCGGCGCGACCACCGGCGAGCAGACCTACCTCTTCGACGGCTACGTCGGGTCGCTCGACCACGTGTTCGCCTCGCCCGCGGCGGCCGCGGCCGTCACGGGCACCGACGTGTGGAACATCAACTCGGTCGAGCCCATCGCGAACGAGTACAGCCGGTACAACTACAACGCGTCGATCCTCTACGACACGACGCCGTTCCGGTCCTCCGACCACGACCCCGTGCTCGTAGGCCTCGACCTCGCGGCCGAGGCCGGGACGACCGAGATCGACCTGCTCGCGATCAACGACTTCCACGGTCGCATCGAGCCGTACGTCACGAACCGGGACACCGGGGTCGTCACGAACAACACGCTCTCCTTCGCGGGGACGGTCGAGCAGCTGCGCGCCGAGAACCCGGAGGGCACCGCGTTCCTCTCGGTCGGCGACAACATCGGCGCCTCGCTGTTCGCGTCCGCGCTCCAGCAGGACCAGCCGACGATCGACGTGCTCAACGCGCTCGACCTCGCGACGTCCGCCGTGGGCAACCACGAGTTCGACCAGGGCTTCGCGGACCTCACCGGTCGCGTCGCCGACGAGGCGGACTGGAGCTACCTCGGCGCGAACGTGTACGACAAGGGCACGACGGACCCGGCGCTGCCGGAGTACGACGTCATCGAGGTCGACGGCGTCCGGATCGGCGTCATCGGTGCCGTGACGGAGGAGACACCCACGCTCGTCACCCCGGCAGGGATCGCCACGATCGACTTCGGCGACCCGGTCGAGGCGGTGAACCGCGTCGCGGCCCGGCTCCAGGACGGCGACGAGGCCAACGGCGAGGCCGAGGTGCTCGTGGCGCTCTACCACGAGGGCGCGGGCGCCGGGACGCCGGACGGCGCGACGCTCGAGGAGGAGGTCGCCGCAGGCGGCGCCTTCGCCGAGATCGTCAACGGCACGGACGCGTCGGTCGACGCGATCTTCACCGGGCACACGCACAAGCAGTACGCGTGGGACGCCCCGGTCCCGGGTGTGGAGGGCGCGACCCGTCCGATCATCCAGACCGGCAGCTACGGCGAGAACATCGGTCACGTCACGCTCCAGGTCGACGACGCCACGAGTGACGTCGTGGACTACGAGGTCGTCAACGTGCCGCGCACCACGGCCCCGTGGGAGCAGCTCGTGGCCACGTACCCGCGTGTCCAGGCCGTCAAGGACGCCCTCGACCCGGCGCTCGCCCAGGCCGAGGTCATCGGCTCCCAGCCGGTGGGCGAGGTGGCGGCCGACATCACGACCGCCTTCACGGGCGGCTCGTACGTGAACGGCGTCTACGTGGGTCCTGGCCCGACGCCGACGACGGGTCGTGACGACCGCGCGTCGGAGTCCACGCTCGGCAACCTCGTCGCCGACTCGCTGCTCGAGACGCTCGCGGACCCGGCTCGCGGGGGCGCGGACATCGGCGTCGTCAACCCGGGCGGCCTGCGCGGGGAGCTGCTCTACGGCGAGGACGGCGTGATCACGTTCGCCGAGGCGAACGCGGTCCTGCCGTTCGTCAACAACCTGTGGACCGTGACCCTCACGGGCGAGCAGGTCGTGGAGATGCTCGAGCAGCAGTGGCAGACGGACGCGAACGGCAACCGGCCGTCCCGCCCGTACCTGGCGCTCGGCCTCTCGGACAACGTCTCGTGGACGGCGACCACCGCCGACCCGAACGCGACGCCGGGCAGCAACGTCTCGTCCGTCACGATCGACGGCGAGCCGATCGACCCCGCGGGCGAGTACCGCGTGGCGACGTTCTCGTTCCTCGCGACCGGCGGTGACAACTTCCGGGTCTTCACCGAGGGCACGGATCCCCGCGACTCGGGCCTCGTGGACCGCGACGCGTGGATCGCGTACCTGCGCGACCACTCGGCCGAGGCGCCGATCGCGCCGTCGTTCGACCGCTCGCGGGTCGTCGTCGGTGCGCTGCCCGAGCCGGTGGCGGCAGGCGAGGACGTGAGCGTCGAGCTCTCGCGCCTCGACCTCACGTCGCTCGGGTCGCCGCAGAACACGGAGGTGACGGGCTACCTCGTCCCCGCGGACGGTGAGTTCGACCCGGCGAACCCGGGCGACGCCGTCGGGACGGCCACCGTCACGGGCGGTGCCGCGACGCTCACGGCCACCGTTCCCGCCGACGCCGCGGAGGGTGAGTACGACCTGTGGGTCGTCGCGTCGCCGAGCGGCACGACCGCCCGGATCCCGCTCACGGTCGAGGCCGCAGCCCCGACCGTCGTCCTCGAGAACGTGGAGGCCTCGGCACGCTGCCTCGGCAAGTTCGTCCACGTCGCCGTCCGCGCGACCAACGGCGAGGACGTCCCGGTCGAGGTCGTGGTCGAGACCCCGTACGGGTCGAAGCGGTTCCCGAACCTCCAGCCGGGCAAGAACGCGTACCAGTCGTTCAGCACCCGGGCCACGTCGGTCGAGGGCGGCACGGTGACCGTCACCGCCACGCTCGACGGCGTGACGCAGGAGTACGAGGTCCCGTTCGAGGGCCAGACCTGCGGCTGACGCGCTAGCGGAGCCGAGCCGCGACCCGGGTCCCGTCCGACGGGCCCGGGTCGCGGTGCGTCCGGGGGCGAGCGCCGGGTGGGGAGGGCTCCCAGGAACCGCGGGTAGGGTCGTCACGTGAGCTCCGAGCAGTCCCCCGTGCCCGACGACGCGGCCACCGACACGTCCGCCGCACCGGACACCGCGGCGCCCGAGCAGACCCCCGCGGGGGCCCCTCGGGCGGACGAGGTCGAGATCGAGACCGTCGTCGACCCCGCGACCGTCCGTCGCGCGCCGCGCTACCGCGCGTTCTTCACCGTGGGCGTCCTGCTCGGCACGGTCCTGGGCCTCGGCATCGGCGGCGCCTGGCTGCAGTCCCCGGTCTCGGAGCCCGTGTACAAGCCCGGCGTCTACTTCACGGTCATCGTCGTCACGTGCGCCGCGCTCGGCGCGGCCGTCGCGGGCCTGTGGGCCGTGGTCGCCGACCGCAGGAGCCTGCGCGGGCGACGCTGACGGCGTCCTGACGGCGCTGGGCGGCCGACGCGGCCGGGTCACCCGACGAGCGACGCCGTCCGAACACCCTCGGCCGGCGCGAGGCGGACGGCCACTCCCGACGCCAGACCCAGCGTCCTGGCCTCCGCCCGGGTCACGACGACGGACACCACCTCGTCGTCGGTCCTCACCTCGGCGCGCACCTCGAAGCCGACGCGGGTCGTCCGGGTCACGAGGCCGGTGACGGCGTGGTCCGTCGACGCGGGTGGGGCGCCGTCGGGCAGCACCTCGACGTGGATGTCGTGCGGACGTACGAGGACGCCGCCGAGCCGGGTGACCGGACCGAGGAAGCCCATGACGAACTCGTTGGCCGGCCGGTCGTAGAGGTCGTCGGGCGTGCCGACCTGCTCGATGCGGCCCTCGTTGACGACGACGATCTCGTCCGCGACCTCCAGGGCCTCCTCCTGGTCGTGCGTGACGAACACCGTGGTCACGGGGATCTCGTCGTGCAGGCGGCGCAGCCAGTCGCGCAGCTCCTTGCGGACCTTGGCGTCGAGCGCGCCGAACGGTTCGTCGAGCAGCAGGACGCTCGGGCGGATCGCGAGCGCGCGGGCGAGCGCCATGCGCTGCCGCTGGCCACCGGAGAGCTGGGACGGCAGGCGGTGCGCGAAGCTCTCGAGGTGGACGAGGCGCAGGAGCTCGTCCACGCGCGCGGCGATCTCGGGCTTCGGCGTCCGCCGGATCTCGAGCCCGAACGCGACGTTCCGCGCGACGCTCAGGTGCTTGAACGCCGCGTAGTGCTGGAAGACGAACCCGACGTTGCGGCGCCTCGCCGGAAGGTTGGTGGCGTCCCGGCCCTCGATCTCGACCTCGCCCGAGTCGGGCTGCTCGAGGCCGGCGACGACGCGCAGGAGCGTCGACTTGCCGCCGCCGCTCGGGCCGAGGAGCGCGGTGAGACGACCGGTCGGGACGGACACGGACACGTCGTCGAGCGCGACGAAGTCGCCGAAGGTCTTGCGGACGTTGTGGATCTCGATGCTCATGCGTCGGCCTTCGTGGGGGAGCCCGTGCTGCGGCGCGGGGTGCGGGTGGGAGTGCCCGGCGTGCGGGCCGGTGCGTCGTCGCGTCGCAGGAAGGTGACCGCGACGATGCAGGCGACGGACACGGACGCGAGGAGGAACGCGACGGCGTAGGCCGTGCCCTGCTCGAAGTCCTGGTAGCGCTGCTCGACGAGGAGCGTGGAGGTCTGGGTGCGGCCCTCGAAGTTGCCCGAGACGACCTTGACGGCGCCGAACTCGCCGAGGGCTCGCGCGAGCGTCAGGACGACGCCGTACACCACCGCCCACCTGATCGCGGGCAGGGTGATCCGCCGGAACGTCTGCAACCGGCTCGCGCCGAGGCTCGTCGCGGCGAGCTCCTCGTCGGTGCCGACCTCGGTGAGGACCGGGACGACCTCGCGGATGACGAGCGGCAGGCAGACGAACGCCGTCGCGAGGACGATGCCCGGCGGCGCGAAGATCACCTGGAGCCCGGCGTCCTCCAGCGCGCCGCCGAACCAGCCGTTCTGGCCGTACACGAGGACGAGCGAGAGCCCGACGACGATGGGGGAGACCGAGAGCGGGAGGTCGAGCAGGGCGTTGAGCAGCGCCTTGCCCGGGAAGTCGTAGCGCACGATGAGCATCGAGATCCCGACGCCGAAGATCGTGTTGAGGACGACGACCTGGACCGCGACGGCCGCGGTGAGCTGCAGCGCGAAGACCACCGACGGGTCGGCGAACGCGCGCGCGAACGTCTCCAGGCCGTCCGCGAACGCGTTCTTCGCGACGAGCGAGACCGGCCACCCGACGAGGAGCACGAGGTAGACGACCACGACCGCGCGCAGCGTGCGGCGCACCCACGGGGAGCTATCCACGGCGGGCCACCCTTCGCTGGAGGAGCTGGATCGAGGCGATGACGAGCAGCGAGACCCCGAGGAGCACCGACGCGACGGCGGCGGCCTGCTCGGGCTGCCCGTTCTCGAGGTAGCTGAGGATGCGGACCGAGCCGACCTCGGTGCGCATCGGCAGGTTCCCGGAGAGCAGGACGAGTGCGCCGTACTCGCTGATGGCGCGCGCGAACGACAGCGCCGCGCCCGCCGTGATCGCCGGCGCGAGGGCCGGGAGGATCACGCGCCGGAACGTCGTGGCGCGGGTCGCGCCGAGCGACGCCGCGGCCTCCTCCACGTCGCGGTCGAGCTCGGCGAGCACCGGCTGCACGCTGCGCACGACGAACGGGAGAGTGACGAACAGGAACGCGAGGAAGACGGCGGCGCGTGTGTTGGCGACGTCGACCCCGAGCGGTCCCGACGGCCCGTACAGCGCGAGCAGCACGAGGCCGGCGACGATCGTCGGGAGCGCGAACGGGATGTCGATGAGGACCTCGAGGAGCCGCTTGCCGGGGAACCGGTCGCGCACGAGGACCCAGGCGATGAGCGTGCCCATGACGACGTTCACGGCCGTGACGGCCAGCGCCTGGGAGACCGTGAGGGTGAGCGCGGCCGCAGTCTGGGGCTGCGTGATCGCGGCGGCGAACGCGGGCCAGCCCCCGACCGACGTCTCGACGAGGACGGCGACGAGCGGGACCAGCGCGAGGGCGGAGAACCACAGCAGCGAGACGCCGAGCCCGAGGCCCGAGACGCCGGTGAGAGGGTACGGGCCGTTCGGCGTGCGACGGCGCGCCCGTCGGACGCGTCCGGACGCGGCCGGGGCCGGACGGCGCTCGCGCGCCGCCCGGCTCGGTCGTTCAGCGAGGGTCGAGGACACGGGTCACTGCTTCCCGGTCTCGGTCTGGATCTGGGTCACGAGCCCGGCGTCGCCGAAGAACTTGTCGTTGGTGGCCGACCAGCCGCCGAAGTCGTCGGCGATCGTGAGGAGCTTCGGGACGGTCGGGAAGGGGGCGCTGGGGTCGTTCGCGCCCTCGACGTCGATGTCCACCCCGTCCACGAGAGGCCGGAAGCCCTTGCTCGCGAACGCCTGCTGGCCCTCCGGGGTGAGGACGAAGTCGAGGTAGCTCTGCGCCTTCGGGTCGGCGTCGACGGTCACCGCGGCCGGGTTCTCGATGAGCAGCGTCTCGTCGGGCACGACGTACTCGAACGTCTCGCCGTTCTGGCGCGCGAGGATGGCCTCGTTCTCGTAGGACAGCAGGACGTCGCCCGTGCCCGAGGTGAACGCCGTCGTCGCGTCGCGACCGCTGCCCGGGAGAGCCACGGCGTTGGTGAAGAACTTCCGCAGGTACTCGGTCGCGTCCTCCTCGGTGCCGCCGTTCGCGATGACGCTGCCCCACCCGGCGAGGACGTTCCAGCGCGCGGAGCCGGACGAGCCGGGGTTGGGCGTGACGATCTCGACACCGGGCTGGACGATGTCGTCCCAGCTGTCGATGTTCTTCGGGTTGCCCTCGCGCACGATGAGCACGACGACCGACTGGCTGACGATGCCCTGGTTCTCGCCCGCGTTCCAGTCCTCGGCGACGATCCCGGCGTCGACGAGCCGCGTCACGTCGCCCTCGAGCGAGAAGTGCACGTAGTCGGCCTTCAGGCCGTCGGCGACGGCGCGGCTCTGGTCGCCCGAGGCGCCGTAGGACGTCTCCCAGGTGACGCCCTGGCCGTCGTCGGTCTCGCCCCACAGCTCCTGCGCGGCGTCGTTGCCCGCCTTCGGCACGGCGAACCCGACGAGCGAGAGGGTCGTGGGCTCGGCGGTGGTGTCGCCCGTGGCCTCGCCCCCGCCGGACCCGTCGACGGCGGTCGGCGCGCAGGCGGTGAGGACCAGGGCGGTGGCTGCCGTGGCAGCCGCGAGGGTGATCGTCGTCCGGAGGCGTCGCATGGTGTCGTCCTTCGTCGGGTCCCGGAGGCCCGGGAGCGGGTTGATCGAGGGTGATCGGGCGTCGACCGGTGCGGGTCCCGATAAAACTGGACTGCCACGATCGGGCTTGTCGAGATTCAAGCGCGCCGTTCCCACGCTGCGGAACCCCCGCCCGACTGGTGGGACGACGTAACGCGTTCGTGAACACCGCCGGGGGCGCCCTCGCCGGGGGTGACCTGGCGCTTCGGTCCGGGCGTGCCTGCTGTGGGACACTGGGGTACGTGGCCCCCCGCGGAGATGGACTTCTCAACCACGACCTCATGCCCGGCGAGAAAGGCCCCCAGGACGCGTGCGGCGTCTTCGGTGTCTGGGCGCCCGGCGAAGAGGTCGCCAAGCTCGCCTACTTCGGCCTCTACGCCCTGCAGCACCGGGGTCAGGAGTCGGCCGGCATCGCCACCAGCAACGGTGAGCAGATCCTCGTCTACAAGGACATGGGCCTCGTGTCCCAGGTCTTCGACGAGACGGCCCTCAACGCCCTGACCGGGCACATCGCCGTCGGCCACTGCCGGTACTCCACCACGGGTGGCGTGACGTGGGAGAACGCCCAGCCCACGCTCGGGGCGACGGCGTCCGGCACGGTGGCCCTCGGGCACAACGGCAACCTCACCAACTCCGCGGAGCTCGTCAACCTCGTCGCGGAGCGCTACGGCAGCCAGCGCCGCGGCGAGCTCGCGCGGGGCAACACGACGGACACCGCGCTCGTCACGGCGCTCTTCGCCGGCGACGCCGACCACACGCTCGAGGCGACGGCGCTCGAGGTGCTCCCGCGACTGCGCGGTGCCTTCTCGCTCGTGTTCATGGACGAGCGCACGCTCTACGCGGCGCGTGACCCCCAGGGGGTGCGCCCGCTCGTCCTCGGCCGCCTCGAGCGCGGCTGGGTCGTCGCGAGCGAGACGCCGGCGCTCGACATCGTCGGCGCGTCGTTCGTGCGCGAGGTGGAGCCGGGCGAGCTCATCGCGATCGACGCGGACGGGCTGCGCTCGCAGCGCTTCGCGCCCGCCGAGCGCGCCGGCTGCGTGTTCGAGTACGTCTACCTCGCGCGTCCGGACACCTCGATCAACGGGCGGTCCGTGCACGCCGCGCGCGTCGAGATGGGTCGCCAGCTCGCACGCGAGCACCCGGTCGAGGCCGACCTCGTGATGCCGGTCCCCGAGTCGGGGACGCCCGCCGCGGTCGGGTACGCGGCCGAGTCAGGCATCCCGTTCGGCCAGGGCCTGACGAAGAACGCCTACGTGGGGCGCACGTTCATCCAGCCGTCGGACACGCTGCGCCAGCTCGGCATCCGCCTCAAGCTCAACCCCCTGCGCGACGTGATCCGCGGCAAGCGGCTCGTCGTCGTCGACGACTCGATCGTGCGAGGCAACACGCAGCGCGCGCTCATCCGCATGCTGCGCGAGGCCGGCGCGGCCGAGGTGCACGTGCGCATCAGCTCGCCGCCCGTGAAGTGGCCGTGCTTCTACGGCATCGACTTCGCGTCCCGTGCCGAGCTCATCGCGAACGGGCTCAGCCCGGACGAGATCGGCCAGTCCCTCGGTGCCGACTCGCTCGGCTACATCTCGACCGAGGGCATGATCGCCGCCACCGAGCAGCCGTCGTCGCAGCTCTGCAGCGCCTGCTTCACCGGGAAGTACCCGATCGAGCTGCCGCCGGACGACCAGCTCGGCAAGCACCTCCTCGAGCAGGCGGAGCTGCCGCTCGGTGCCCCCGAGGACGGCCTGCGCAGCCTGTCCGTGGGCGTCGGCGGGGCCGGCGCCCTCCAGCACCCCTGACCACCGCACCCATCGCACCACCGGCGCGCGCCCCGTCGCGTCCGCCTCGATCCGCACAGGAGCCGACACCGTGACTGCCGACTCGCCCCAGACGGGCCTCACCTACGCCGCCGCAGGCGTCGACACCGAGGCCGGTGACAAGGCCGTCGAGCTCATGAAGGACGCGGTGCGCCGTACCCACGGCCCGCAGGTCCTCGGCGGCGTGGGCGGGTTCGCCGGGCTCTACGACTTCTCCGAGGTCGCGACCTACCGCCGGCCGCTGCTCGCGACGTCCACGGACGGCGTCGGGACGAAGGTCGCGATCGCGCAGGCGCTCGACGTGCACGACACCATCGGCTTCGACCTCGTCGGCATGGTCGTCGACGACATCGTCGTGGTCGGGGCCAAGCCGCTGTTCATGACGGACTACATCGCGTGCGGCAAGGTCGTGCCCGAGCGCATCGCGGGCATCGTGCGCGGCATCGCGGCGGCGTGCGAGGTCGCGGGCACCGCGCTCGTCGGCGGCGAGACCGCGGAGCACCCGGGCCTGCTCGGCGAGGACGAGTACGACGTCGCCGGCGCGGCCACCGGGGTCGTCGAGGCCGACGCGCTGCTCGGCCCGGAGCGCGTCCGAGAGGGCGACGTGCTCGTCGCGATGGCGTCCTCGGGCCTGCACTCCAACGGCTACTCGCTCGTGCGCGCCGTGCTCAAGCACGCGGGCTGGGGCCTCGAGCGCCACGTGGACGAGCTGGGGCGCACCGTGGGCGAGGAGCTCCTGGAGCCCACCCGCGTCTACGCGAGCGACTGCCTCGCCCTCGCCGCGGACAGCGCGGCGCAGGTGCACGCGTTCACCCACGTCACCGGAGGGGGACTCGCGGCCAACCTCGCGCGCGTGCTGCCCGCCGGGCTCGTCGGTGTCGTGGACCGAGGGAGCTGGGACGTCCCGCCCGTGTTCCGCCTCGTCCGCGAGCTCGGCGGCGTGCCGCGCGGCGACCTCGAGAACACCCTCAACCTCGGCGTCGGCATGGTCGCGGTCGTCGGAGCCGAGGGCGTGGACGCGGCGCTCGCGCGGTGCGCAGCCCTCGGGGTGCCCGCCTGGGTGCTCGGCTCCGTCGAGGCGTTCGACCCGTCCGCGCACGACGACATCGCGGACGGCGACCTCGTCGCCGGGACGAAGGGCGTGCAGGCCGGCGCTGTGCGTCTGACCGGTGACTACCGCGCCTGATGCGTCAACGGAAGGCGCCGCCACCTGCGCAGGGCAGGCGGCGGCGCCGTCGTGAAGATCAGGCGTGACCCGCGCCGGGCGGGACAGAGGGGACGACGACCGTCAGCGGTCGTCGGACCAGCCGTTGTAGCGCTGGTCGTAGCGCTCGAGGTCCTCCGAGGACTCGGCGCCGAAGCGAGAGTCCGTCGCGACATCCGTGTGGCTGTGACCGGTGAGCTCCTGCTCGAGCGCACTGTAGTTCGTCTCGGGGCTGTAGTACTTCAGCGCGCGAGCGACCTTGGTCTGCTTTGCCTTCTGACGGCCGCGGCCCATGGCTCCGACCCCCTCAACGTAGAAGCGGAGCGGCAACGTACTCAGACGTGCGGCCCCGGGGTGTAGTTTCGTCTGTTCAGGGTCCAACGCTACATGGTCAGGGGCTATTCCATCCACTCGGGACCCCCTGTCCAGGCCCGGACGTGTACACCGTCACACACTCTCCACGTCCGCCCGCGGCGGGAGAGGGGCTCGGCAGACGAGGCAAGCGGACCGTAAGCCGCACGGGCGCCTATCCGGCCCTTCCGACCATAGGGCCCCTAATTCACCCGTCCGTCAAGTCGCCCGAAATCCGCATGCTGCGACAATGGACTGTACTGCGTCGTGCTGTCGTCGTGTCCGGGGGCCTGCCGGACCAGCGCGTCCCAGGAGGAGGTGTCGTGATGTCCATGCACGGAGAGTCCGAGGTCCTGCTCACCCCTGCCGAGGTCGCCAGTCTCTTCCGCGTCGACCCCAAGACCGTCACGCGCTGGGCGAAGGCCGGCAAGCTCTCGTCGATCAGGACGCTCGGCGGGCACCGTCGTTACCGCGAGTCCGAGGTCCGCGCGCTGCTCGGCGCCGCGAGCGAGCCCGCCGAGGGCAGCGACAAGGGCTGACAGGTCTGGCAGGGGGCGTCCGCCGCCGTTCAGGAGCGGCGGCGCAGCACCGCCGCCGCGACGAGCGCGACGCCCGCCACGACGACCCCCAGCAGCAGCTTGACGTTGCGAGACCGGTCGGGATCCTCCTCGGGCAGGCCGCCCCCCGTGAGGAACGCCCCCGTGTCGGTCGCCGCCTGCTTCGCCTGGTGCGCCGCCTGCTTCGCCTGGACCCGCGGGTCCAGGCGCGTCGTGAGCTCGTCGATCGTCCCGGCGAGCTCGGCGCGCGTCCGGGCGATCTCGTCCTCGAGCTGGCTCTGGGACATCGGAGGGGTCGAGGCGTCGGGTCCGCTCACGGGCGCAGTCCTTCCTTGATGGTCGCGACGTCTTCCTTGATGCTGTCGACCGCCGTCGTCGGGGTCGGGGGGACGCCGCGCTGCAGCTGCTTGACGCCCACGAACGCGAGCGTACCGGCGACGAGGACGAGCACGAGGCCGACGATCAGCGCCGCGAGCCACAACGGCATGACCGTCGCGAGGCCCTCCATCGCGGAGTGGAAGAGGAACCCGAGTCCGTAGAGGACCAGGACTCCGCCGACGACGAGCAGCCCGATGCCGATGCCCGCGTGCTTGGCCTTGGTCGTGAGCTCCGACTTCGCGAGCGCGATCTCCGACCGGACGAGCCGGGTCGCCTGCTCGGAGAGGCGCTCGACGAGCTGCCCGACCGTCGGCTTCTGCTCCTCGGGCGGGACGCGCCCGTCGATCCAGTCGCTCATCTCTCAGCCCTTTCGCAGAGGATCCCAGCACCACTCAACCGGCACCCGAGACGGCGCGCAACTCACCGCACGAGACGGAGGGCATGGATGACGTGCGCCGACGCACCGACCGACGAGGGGCCGACAGGAACAGGGCCCCGACGAGAAGACCCCCGCCCGGTCACCCGGGAGGGGGTCTTGTGCGTGGCTCCGACCGGCGTCGATCCGGTGACCTTTCGATTTTCAGTCGAACGCTCTACCAACTGAGCTACAGAGCCCTGACGCGAGAGCCCGGCCGGCCGATGCCGACCGGGCTCTTCGCCTCGCGCGACCCTGACGGGACTTGAACCCGCGACCTCCGCCGTGACAGGGCGGCGCGCTAACCAACTGCGCTACAGGGCCTAGATGATCCGTGCGGTGACCCGCTTTCGAACCGAGAGGATCGTACCGTACCGACGAGCCGATCCGTAAATCGGCTGGTGACCGCCGGTCCCGACGCGATCTCGCGTACCCCCAACGGGATTCGAACCCGTGCTACCGCCGTGAAAGGGCGGGGTCCTAGGCCGCTAGACGATGGGGGCGAAGGAACGTCGGCCAGTGTACAGCGGGAGGTGCCGGGAGCGCGGTCGCCGTCGACCGCGTCCGCGGCGCCTGCCGACGCCCGCCGACGTCCGCGGTCGGGGAGGATGGGCACGTGGTGGAGATGACGAGGGACGAGTTCGAGGACGCCGTGCGCGACGGGCTGGACCTCGTCCCGCCCGACCTCGCCGCCCAGATGGACAACGTCGTCGTGCTGGTCGAGGACGAGGCGCCCGACGACGACCCCGAGCTGCTCGGGCTCTACGAGGGCGTCCCGCTCACGGAGCGCGACCACCACTGGGCCGCGGGATCGCTGCCGGACCGCATCACGATCTTCCGCAACCCGACGCTCGCGATCTGCGAGACGCGCGAGGACGTCGTCGAGGAGGTCGCCATCACGGTCGTGCACGAGATCGCGCACCACTTCGGGATCGACGACGACCGTCTGCACGCGCTCGGCTGGGGCTGACCGGCACGACGGAGGCCGGCGGGCCGCGCCGGATAGCATCGGTGCATGACGACGGGTGCGCACGTCCGGCACGCAGCGCGGGCCGCCGCTGCGCCGCCGCACCGACAGGGCGCGCACGGCGACGCCCCGGACGGTGCGCACGACCACGAGGCGGTCGCACGACTCCTGCACGCGCTCGCCGAGCCGAGCCGACTCGCCATCGTCCACCTCCTCTCCGGGGCGGAGCGACGGGTCGTCGACCTCACGCGCGAGCTCGGGCTCGCGCAGTCCACCGTGTCCGCGCACCTGACGACGCTGCGCGAGGTGGGTGTCGTCGCGGTCCGCCGCGAGGGTCGCTCGTCCTGGTACCGCCTCGTGCGCCCGGAGGTGGCGCACCTGCTCGCCGACGCGGAGAACGTGGCGCTCGCGCCGTCGTCGAGCGCGCACCAGCAGCCGGTCTGAGGCGAAGGCGCAGGGTCGCCTGGACTTATCGTCCTTGGGCGATATCATCGGTGCTTAGCGATGATTCGACGCAGCGCGTCGACCGAGGGCTGAGGAGTGCGGATGGGTGCCGGGCACGACCACGGCGGGGGATCGGGCGGCGTCGCGGCGCCCGACCACCGCGCGCGGCTCGCCGTCGCCTTCGGCATCACGGCCACGGTGCTCGTGGCCCAGGCCGTCGGCGCGGTCCTGACGGGCAGCCTCGCGCTCCTCACCGACACCGCGCACATGCTCACCGACGCGACGGGCCTGCTCGTGGCGCTCGTCGCCGCGTCGCTCGCGCTCCGGCCGGCGACCAAGCGGCGGACCTGGGGCTGGCGCCGCGTCGAGGTCCTGGCGGCGCTCGCCCAGGCGACGCTCCTGCTCGCCGTCGGTCTGTACGCCCTCGTCGAGGGTGTCCGGCGCCTCTTGGAGCCGCCCGACGTGCCGTCCTCGGAGCTGCTCCTGTTCGGCGTCGTGGGACTCGTAGGCAACGTCGCCGCGATCGCCGTGCTCGCGTCCGGCCGTCGCGCGAACCTCAACCTGCGTGCCGCGTTCCTCGAGGTCCTCAACGACGCGCTCGGCTCCGTCGGCGTGATCGTGGCGGCCGTCGTCATCGCGACGACGGGCTACCAGCGGGCCGACACGATCGCCGGGCTGTTCATCGCCGCGCTCATCGTGCCGCGTGCGTTCCGGCTCATGCGGGAGACGGCGGGCGTCCTCATGGAGTTCACCCCCAAGGGGCTGGACCTCGACGAGGTCCGCGCGCACATCCTCGCGCTCGACCACGTGGAGGACGTCCACGACGTGCACGCCTCGACCGTCGCGTCGGGCCTGCCGACCATCTCCGCGCACGTCGTCGTGGACGACGCGTGCTTCCACGACGGGCACGCGCTCGACATCGTCGAACGCGTGCGGTCGTGCGTCGCGCACCACTTCCCCGTCTCGATCGAGCACTCGACGTTCCAGGTCGAGACGGCGAGCGTGCGCGACCGCGAGTCGCACGGGCACGCCTGAGCGCGGGGACGGGTGCGTCACGCGTCGCACTAGGCTGACCGCCATGACGATCCTCGTGACCGGCGGAGCCGGGTACATCGGCGCGCACGTGGTGCGCCTCCTGCAGGAGCGCGGCGAGAAGGTGGTCGTGGTCGACGACCTGAGCACCGGCCGCGCCGACCGCGTCGGCGACGCCGAGCTCGTGCAGCTCGACGTCGCGTCGCCCGAGGCGGTCGACGTGCTGGCCCGTGCCCTCACGGAGCACGAGGTGCGCGCCGTCGTGCACTTCGCGGCGCGCAAGCAGGTGGGCGAGTCCGTGGAGAAGCCGGCCTGGTACTACCAGCAGAACGTCGGCGGCTTCACGAACCTCGTCACGGCGATGCAGGCGGCAGGGGTCGACCGGCTCGTGTTCTCGTCGTCGGCCGCGACGTACGGCATGCCGTCGGTCTCGCTCGTGGAGGAGAAGCTGCACGCGGAGCCCATCAACCCCTACGGGGAGACCAAGCTCGTCGGCGAGTGGCTCGGGCGCGCGGCCGGGCGGGCCTGGGGGCTGCGGTTCGTCGCGCTGCGGTACTTCAACGTCGCGGGCGCCGGCTGGCCCGACCTGGGTGACCCGGCCGTCCTCAACCTCGTGCCGATGGTGCTCGACCGCCTCGAGCGCGGGGAGCACCCCAAGATCTTCGGTGACGACTACCCGACGCCCGACGGCACCTGCATCCGCGACTACATCCACGTGCTCGACCTCGCGCAGGCCCACCTCGCGGCGCTCGGGTACCTCGACGTCGACGAGCGCCCGTTCGACGTCTTCAACGTCGGGACCGGTCAGGGCTCGTCGGTGCGGGAGGTCATCGACGAGATCGGGCGCGTCAGCGGGCTCGACGTCACGCCCGAGGTCCTGCCGCGCCGCGCGGGCGACCCGCCGCAGCTCGTCGGCGACCCGCGTCGCATCAACGAGCTCTTCGGCTGGCACGCGACGAACGGGCTCCCGGAGATCATCTCCTCGGCCTGGGAGGCGTGGCAGGCCGGCCCGCGCCGCATCCCCGTCGAGCCGGGGTCGGCTCCCGAGATGTGAGCGGCGCCATCCCGTGAGACTCTGATGCTCAGCATGCTGAGTATTGTCGAGGGGAAGCCTCGACACGCAGAGACGGGATGGTGGCGTGAAGGGCGAGAACGACCCGGTACGGCTGTACGACCTGACGGCCGCGCGGACGAGCCGGGTGGTGCTCGCGGCGTACTCGACCTCGTTCGGGCTCGGCGCGCGCCTGCTCGACCCCGCGACGCGCGACGGCATCCACGCCGTGTACGGGCTCGTGCGGATCGCCGACGAGGTCGTGGACACCCGCCGCGGTGACGGCGCGGCGGAGCTCCTCGACGAGCTCGAGGCCGAGACGGCCCGCGCGCTCGAGCGGGGCTGGTCCACGAACCTCGTCGTGCACTCGTTCGCCCGGACCGCGCGCCGCTGCGGTATCGGGCACGCGGAGGTCGACCCGTTCTTCGCCTCCATGCGGACCGACCTCACGGTGCGCGTGCACGACCGCGAGAGCTACGAGCGGTACGTCTACGGGTCCGCGGAGGTCGTCGGCCTCATGTGTCTCGCCGTCTTCCTCAACGCGCACCGCCGACCGGCGGAGCCGCTGCGGGAGGCCGCGCCCTGGGTCACGGCCGGTGCGCAGGCGCTCGGTGCCGCGTTCCAGAAGATCAACTTCCTGCGCGACCTGGGCACCGACCACGACGAGCTCGGGCGGCGGTACCTGCCCGGCGTCGAGCCGGAGCACCTGTGCCGGCGCGACGTCGACGACTTCTGCCGCGAGGTGAGGGCCGACCTCACGACCGCCCGCGCTGCGCTCCCCGGGCTCCCCGTGCGTGCGCGGATCGCCGTCGCGGCGACCCTCGCGGTGTACGAGCGGCTGCTCGCGCGGCTCGCGGCGACCGCTCCCGCGGCCATCCTCGACTCCCGGGTGCGCGTGCCCGACCCGGTCAAGGTGGCGCTGGCGGCGCGGGCGGCCGGCAGCCAGCTGCTCGGCGAGGTCGCGTCAGGTCGCCGCGCGGTGCCGAGCTCGCGGACGAGCGCGCGGGTGGTGGTGTGAGGGCGTCGCGGGTCGTCGTCGTCGGGGGAGGGATCGCCGGGCTCGCGACGGCCGCCCTGCTCGCGCGCGGCGGCGCCGAGGTGACGCTGCTCGAGCGCCAGGACGCGCTCGGGGGCCGTGCGGGCACGCTCGAGGTCGACGGGTTCCGGTTCGACACCGGGCCGTCCTGGTACTTCATGCCCGAGGTGTTCGAGCACTTCTTCGCGCTCCTCGGCGAGAGCCTGGAGGACCACCTGGACCTCGTGCGCCTCGACCCGGCGTACCGGGTGTTCTTCGAGCCCGGACCCGCCGGCGCGCCGCTCGACGTCGTGGCGGACCGCGCCGCGAACGCGGCCCGCTTCGACGCGCTCGAGCCGGGGGCAGGCGCACGGATGGGCGCCTACGCCGACGAGGCGAGCGAGGCGTACCGGCTCGCGCTCGACCACTTCCTCTACACCACGTTCGAGCGCCCGGAGCGTGCGCTCTCCCCGGCGGTGCTGCGCCGCCTGCCGCGCCTGGCCGGCCTGCTGCGCGAGCCGCTCGCCGACCGGACCGCCCGGACCGTCGCCGACGAGCGGCTGCGTCAGGTCCTCGGCTACCACGCGGTGTTCCTCGGTTCGTCGCCCTACCGCGCACCCGCGCTCTACTCGCTCATGAGCCACCTCGACCTCGTCGACGGGGTGCGCTACCCGCGTGGCGGCATGTACACCGTGATCGAGGCGATCGCCGGTCTCGCGCGCGCCCAGGGCGTCGAGCTGCGGACCGGCGCGGACGTCGTCGGGATCGAGGTGGAGCCCGGTGCCCGACGGCGCGGGCGTGCCACGGGCGTGCGGCTCGCGTCGGGCGAGGTGGTCCCGGCCGACGTCGTCGTGGCCGCGACGGACCGGCACCACACCGAGACGGCGCTCCTCGCGCCCGAGTGGTCCGACCGTCCCGCCGCGTGGTGGGAGAGCCGAGGGCCGGGCATCTCCGCGCTGCTCGTCCTGGCAGGGGTCCGGGGCGAGCTGCCCGAGCTGGCGCACCACTCGCTCTTCTTCACGCGGGACTGGCCGGGCAACTTCGAGTCGGTGCTCGGGCGGGACGCGGCGAGCGACGTGCGGGGCCTGCGCGTGCCCGAACCGGCATCGCTCTACGTGTCGCGGACGTCGGCGACCGACGGGCCGTCGTCGGACCGGCCCGCAGCCCCTCCGGGGCACGAGAACCTGTTCCTGCTCGTCCCCTTCCCCGCGGACCCGGCGCTCGGCGCGGACGAGCCGTCGCGCCGCGGCCTCGAGGCGCTCGCCGACCAGTACCTCGCCCAGGTGGGTGCCTGGGCGGGGATCGACGACCTGCCCGGCCGGGTCGTCACACGGCGCGTCCTCGGCCCGGCGCACTTCGCGGACGAGCTGTCGGCGTGGCGGGGGAGCGCGCTCGGGATGGAGCACACGCTGCGGCAGTCGGCGCTCTGGCGGCCGGGGAACGCGTCGCGCCGCGTCGACGGGCTCTACCACGCGGGCAGTGGCACGATCCCCGGTGTGGGTCTGCCGATGTGCCTCATCAGTGCCGAGCTCGTCGCGAAGCGGCTGCTCGGCGAGACCTCCGCGCGCCCGTTGCCCGAACCCCTGCGGCCCGGGTTCCTCGCGGCGAGCCGGCGTCCCGGACGGCTGCGGCCCGGTGGCGCCGTGCGGGCGGCGGTGCGGCGATGACCGGCCTCGCCTACCTCGGCGCGCTCTGCGTGTCCCTGGGCGGGATAGCGCTCGTCGACCGGCGCTACCGGCTCGCGTTCTGGCACGACGGGCGGCGCGCGGCGCTGACCGTCGGTCTCGGCGTCGTCGGCTTCCTCGCGTGGGACGTGGCCGGCCTCGCCCTCGGGATCTTCGCACGCGGCGAGAGCCCGTGGATGACCGGCCTGCTCCTCGCGCCCGACCTCCCGGTCGAGGAGGCGGTGTTCCTCACGCTGCTCTGCTACGTCGCGCTCGTGCTGTGGCGCTGGTTCGAGCGGGGGGTCCGTACCCGACGCGACGCGGCCGCGCGTGCCGAGACCCCGGCGGCGGGCGCGCCCGGCGACGGGGGCGACCGATGACGAACCTCGTGCTCAACCTCGTCGTGCTCGCGGTGCTCGTCGGCGTGTCCTGGCGCGTGCTACGACGGCTCGGCGCGAGCGCGCTCGTATGGACGCTCGCCGCGCTGTGCGCGCTCACGCTCGTGTTCGACACCCTCATGATCGCCGCCGACCTGTACGTCTACGACCCCGACAAGATCGTCGGCGTCTACCTGTGGGGCGCGCCGGTCGAGGACTTCGCGTACGCGATCGCTGCCGCGCTCGGGATGCCGGTGCTCTGGACCGTGCTGGGCGACCGACGACGGGCGCCCGGCGTGGAGCCCGCGTCACGCGCCGACGACGGCGACCGGGAGCCGCGGTGAAGGAGGTCCTCGCCGCGTCGCGCCCGTTCTCCTGGATCAACACCGCCTACCCGTTCGCCGCCGGGTACCTCGTCGCGGCGGGTGGACGGGTCGACCTCGCGCTCGTCGTCGGGACGCTCTACTTCCTCGGTCCGTACAACCTGCTCATGTACGGCGTCAACGACGTGTTCGACTACGAGAGCGACCTGCGCAACCCGCGCAAGGGCGGGATCGAGGGCGCGCTCGCGGACCCCGCGACCGCGCGGGCGACCCACCGGCGCATCCTCGCCGCGTGCGCCGTGACGAACGTGCCGTTCCTGGTGGCGCTCCTCGCGCTCGGGGACGTCCTCGCGGGCGCGGTGCTCGCGCTGGTGGTGTTCGGCGTCGTCGCGTACTCGGCGCCCGGGCTGCGCTTCAAGGAGCGCCCGTTCCTCGACTCGTTCACGTCGGCGATGCACTTCGTCGGCCCGCTCCTGTACGCGCTCGTCCTGGTGGACGCCGACCTCGCGGCGCGCTCGGTGTGGCCCGTGCTCGTCGGCTTCGTGCTGTGGGGCATGGCATCGCACGCGTTCGGCGCGGTCCAGGACGTGCGGGCCGACCGCGAGGGCGGCATAGCGTCCGTCGCGACGGCGGTCGGCGCCCACGCGACCGTGCTGGCCGCGGCCGCGGCCTATGTCGCGGCGGCGGCCGTGCTCGCGCTGCTGCCGTGGCCGGGGGTGCTCGCCGCGCTGCTGCCGCTCCCCTACGCCGCGAACGTGCTGCGGTTCCGCGACGTGCACGACGACGACTGCGAGCGCGCGAACGCCGGCTGGCGCACGTTCCTGTGGCTCAACCTCGTCACGGGGTTCCTCGTGACGATGCTGCTCCTCGCGACGGCGCTGACCTGACGCGGGAGCGACCGGGACGACGACGGCCCCGGACCCGCGAGGTCGTCGCGGTGCCGGGGCCGTGGTCGGGGGATCGGGTGCCTCAGGAGAGGTCGCCGTACTCCCAGTGCCAGGGCTCGTTCTTCGAGCCGCCGGCGCGCGCCCACTCGGGGTTGTCCCAGCCGTAGGCCGGCGCGTTGGCACGCATCCACTCGTACTGCGCCGTGCCGTAGCCCTGGATGCCGCCGCCGAGGTCCAGCGCGAGCGCCCAGCCGTGGTTCGACATGCCGGGCGGCGCGGCGAAGTACCCGCGCGACGCCTTGACGGCGACCTGCGAGGAGTACGAGCGGTACGAGTCGGTCACGGAGAGGTTGACGCCGAACGCCTCGCGGTACTTCACGTTGAGCGCCTCGATCTGGTGCGCGGCGTCGCAGCGCAGCTGCTCGCCCGGCGCGAACGACAGCTCGCACAGCGCGCTCGCGGGGATCTCGCCGTTGCCGTAGCCGGCAGTGGACGCCGCCCACTGGGCGAGCTGCGCGGCGACCTCCTCGGCCGACGGCGGTCCGGGCACGACCTGGACGGCGACACCCGTGCGGGCGGCGTCGATCAGCGTGCTGAGCTCCGTCGTGAGTGCGGTGATCTCCTCGGTCGTCGGTGCCGGTGCCGGTGCGGCCTCGTCGGCCGTCGCGACCGCTGCCGGGTCGGCGGCCGGGCCGGCCGCGGAACCGGCGGACGCGTCCGCAGCTGCTGCCGCGCCGGCATCGCCGGTGCCCGCCGCCGCGCCGTCGCCGGTCGCTGCCGTGGCGCCGGTCGCGGTGCCGTCCGCAATCGGCTCGTCGGCCTCGTCCGCTGGCAGCCCGGTGGTGTCCAGGGCGTCGCGTGCGTCGTCGGCACCCGTGAGCGCGGGCAGCGGGGCGGTGAGCTCGGCGAGCGGCGTGCGCGCCGTCGAACGGCTCGCGCGGTCGGCGGTGCGCTCGGCGAGAGGAGCGGCGTCGGCCGCGAGGGTCCCGGCACCGTCGGGCTCGGTCGCGGACTCCTCCGGGCTCGTCGCGTCGTCGTCCGCGGGTCCGGCCGCGAGCGTGGCCGCGCCCGCGAGCGCGCCGCCGGTCGGCTCGCCGGCCGCCGCGACCGCCTCGCTCAGGCGGGCACGCGTCTGCTCGAGCTGGGCGGCCTGCTCGGGCGTGAGCGTCGCCGCGCCCTCGCTCGCCAGGAACTCGGCCCGTACGAGCGCATCGCTCGCGGCCTCGACGGTGGCGGGATCGGCCGGGACGACGGCGGTCTTGAGCGTCGGGGTGCCGAGCGCCGCGGTGGTCTCGGGGGTGGTCGTGCTCGGGCCGGCCGTCGACGAGCCGAGGGCGGTGCCCGTGCCGCTCGGGGCGGTGCCGTCGGCCAGTGCGGCCGCTGTGGTGGTCGCGGTGAGAGCGACCGTGGCGAGTGCGGCGCTGACGCCGAACGCGGAACGACGGGCAGGAGGGACCTGGCGGGAGATGCCGCGCGAGGCGCCGTGGGCGGCGTGGCGGGCGGCGGTGGTGAGGACGGAGGTGAGCGAGACCCGGCTCGCGGTGTGGCGCCCCATCTAGCGCGCCTCGCCGGGAGCGGCGAGCCGCGCGTCGGTCAGGGTCGAGAGCTGTGCTGTGGTCATTGCGGACGATCCGATCATCGGGTCGTGGTCGCGGGCCGGCGAGCGCGGAAGCGCTCCCAGCCCTGGTGCACCTGCGCAGGACGGAGCGCTGGGTGACCACGACGGCGTGCGGTCGATGGCGGGACGCACGGCCCTCGCACCACGACGCCGGCAGGCCTGGTCGCACGGTGGACCACGGAAGCCTGTCGGCCGTTCCATCTTCAACTAGACATGTGTCCAACCCGGCACCGTTCCGGGGTGAAGCCTCGCGAATGGTGTGGCGACCGTGTGATCAGGATGTGAAGAGGGTACGTGTCACGCGTCCTGCGTCCCGCGTGATCGCCGTCCCGACGAGCGTCCCGAGCGCGATGCCGAACACGGCGACGACGGCGTTCGCGATCTCCTGGGCGGCACTCGGGTCGCCGGCGACGAGGTCCGAGAGCCCGAGGAGGCTCAGCGCACCCGGGACGAGCAGCCAGAAGGCCGGGAGCGTGGTCACCGCGGCGGGCGGGCCGCTCGGTGCGCGATCGACCAGCGCGGCGAGAGGCGCGAGGACGAGCGCACCGACGAACCCGGCGAGCGGTGCGGCGGCGAGCGCCCCGGCGAGCTGGGCGGCGTACGCGCCGAGAAGGACGATCAGGACCCAGGGGAGCGACCCGCTGGGTGACGACGCGAAGAGCATCTGGCCGAGCCCGACCGCGAGGATGCCCGCCCACGGCGCCCACCACCCGAGCGTGACCGACTCCGACCCGTGCACGAGCGGACCTGCCACGGCGGCGCCGGCGACCACGCCGAACACGAGCAGGAGGAGCTGGGCTCCCCCGTACACGAGCCGGCTCGCGCCGGCGACGATCTGGTTGCTCGTGAGCTCGATGGCCGCCACGGTCAGCACCGACCCGGGCAGGAAGGAGACGAGGGGTGGCAGGAGCACCGACAGCGGGTCGTCCCCGAGCCACGGCTGGACGACGTCGATCGCGACGAGCGTGACGAGGAACGCGGCGACGACGGGCAGCGCGGTCTGCAGGGTCGGCCAGCGGGACCCGAGCCAGCGCAGCGTCCCGACGAACAGGCCGAGCACGAGGTAGACGGGCAGCAGCTGTGCCGTCGGGTTGAGCACCAGGCCGAAACCGACCGTCAGCACGCCGTGGCCGACGACGGTGAGCACCGCGCCGAACCGCGGCGGGCGGGAGAGGATCACGCGCAGCGCGACGCGGGCGTCGGCGAGCGGGACGTCGGTCGTGGTCAGCCGGTGCACCAGGGTGTCGAGGGCACCGATCTGGTCGAGGTTCAGGCCGCTCCCGGCGGCGCCGGCGAAGTCCGCGACGGTCCCGGTCGCCGTGCTCACGCGCACGAACACGCCCGTGGGCAGGACGAGCGTCCCGACCGTGGACGCGCCGGAGCGCCGCGCCACGGCCTCGAGCGTGTACCCGACGGCCGACACGGACTGGCCCGAGTCGAGGAGCGCGCTGCCGAGCTCGCGCAGGATCGGCACCAGGTCGGGCGAGACCTCCGGCGGTTCCGGCGCCTCGGCGGTGCGAGGCTCCTCGCCGAGCGCGCGCAGGACCTGTCGCACGACGGCCGGGGTGCGCCGGACGTCGTCGAGCCAGCGGTGGGTGCGCCGGCGGCTCAGCGGTCCTCCTCCGCGCTCGCGGCGACGAGCGCGAGCAGGGCACGTGCGTAGGCGTCCGCGGGGTCGGCCGCCGCGAACGTCGCGACGTCGTCGAGCACCTCGGTGTGCACGACGTAGCCGCCGGGAGTCCGTTCGAGCCGGCGGAAGGTACCGCCGAGGAGCTCCCGCAGCTGGCTCTCGAGCGGGTGCCACAGCGCGTCCTCGATCGCCACGGAGTCGAGCGCCCACTCGGTCGTGCCGTTGAACCCGAGCACGACCCCGGTGTCGAACTCGTGCGGCTCGATCGTCATGTCGCTGACCGTGAAGACGTCGCCGTCGCCCCCGGTCGCCAGGAGTCGGAAGCGGTCGCCGGAGACGGGCGACCACCGCACCCCGGCGTCGCGCAGGGCGAGGGCGAGCTCCCACGAGATCATGCGGGCCACGCTAGGCCCGCGACGGCCGTCGCGCGCGCCGCGCCCTGCGCCGCGCCGCCGACCACCACCCTGCATAGCCTGGAGCGATGGAACCGGAGCTCGAGAGCACGACCGACGTCCTCGTGACCCTCGCCGCGGCCGCCGGCGGGATCGTCGTGGCGTTCGCGCTCGGGACCGTCGTCTCGGCGGTCGTGCGGCGGGCGGGCCGGCGCAGCGAGCTCGCGCGCGACCTGTCGCGGCGCCTGCGCCGCCCGGACCGTGCGGTCCTCATGGTGGTCGCGGTGTGGATCGCGGTGCGCCTGACGACCGACGCCGCGACGCCGTGGCTGCCCCTGGTCGAGCACCTGCTGCTCATCGCGCTGATCGTCGTCGCCGCGTGGTGGGTCGGGGCGATCGCGTTCGTGCTCGAGGACTCCGCGCTGCAGCGCTACCGCATGGACACCGAGGACAACCGGCACGCGCGCCGGGTGCGGACGCAGATCACGGTGCTGCGGCGGCTCACCGTCGCCGTGATCGTCGTGTGCGCGATCGCGGGCGTCCTGCTCACCTTCCCGGAGGCGCGCGCGGCGGGCGCGAGCCTCCTCGCCTCGGCCGGGCTGATCTCGATCGTCGCCGGCCTCGCCGCGCAGACGTCGCTCGCGAACGTCTTCGCGGGCATGCAGATCGCGTTCACCGACGCGATCCGCGTCGACGACGTCGTCGTGCTCGAGGGCGAGTGGGGGCGGATCGAGGAGATCACCATGACGTACGTCGTGGTGCACCTGTGGGACGACCGGCGCCTCATCATGCCGTCCACGTACTTCACGACGACGCCGTTCCAGAACTGGACGCGCCGCGCCGCCGACCTGCTCGGCACCGTCGAGCTCGACCTGGACTTCGAGGTACCGGTGGGTGAGATGCGGACCGAGCTCAAGCGGTTGCTCGGCCTCACGGACCTGTGGGACGAGCGCGTCGGCATCCTCCAGGTGACCGACGCGGTCGGCGGGCTCGTGCGCGTGCGCGCCCTCGTCAGCGCGCGCGACGCGCCCACGCTCTTCGACCTGCGCTGCTTCGTGCGCGAAGGGCTCGTCGACTGGCTCCAGCGCGCGGCGCCCCAGGGTCTTCCGCGCACGCGGTGGGAGGACGCGGTCGCCGTCGTGCCCGACGACGACACCCTGTCCGAGGATCGCGCCGCGCCCGACGGTGCGAGGCCGGTGCCCGAGGCGCCGGCGCCCGCGCAGGCGCCCCCGACGAGCCCGGCCCGTCCGCCGCGTCTGCCCGCGGACCGCGGTGCTCGTCGGGCGGACGCTCCTGTCGTCGTCGGGACGATCCGGCGCGCGGGCGGCGGCGCCGGCGCCGCGCCGAGCGACGACCCGACACGGCTCGTCGGCGTCGTGCCGGGGCCGGACGGAGGCGTCGGCGCCCCGGGCGGCACCCGGCCGCTGCCCGCCGTCGTGCCGTCCGACGAGCAGCCCGCGGCGGCGGAGTCGGCGTTCTTCAGCGGGAGCGCGGAGGGCGAGGAACGGTCACGCGCGTTCTCGGGGCCGGGTCAGGACGTCATCGACGAGCGCGAGCGCACGGCCGAGCACGGCGTCGTGGACCACGACGAGGCCGATCACGACGCAGCCGACGCCGCCGAGCACGGGGACGACGACCGCCGACCACGGGACTGACGACCGGGACCGACCGGATCCGGTCGGCGATCCCGTGCTCGCCGGTCGGTGCCGCGCGTCAGGGGAGGCCGGGGATCTCGACGGCGGTGTCGGCGTAGGGACCGAGGAGCAGCGTCGCGGTGGCCCAGCCGCGCGTGAGGAGACCGGCGTCGGAGTCGGGCTCGGAGTGCCGCTCGGTGCCTGAGTACTGCAGGACGAGGTGGCGCTCGCCGTCCGCGTGGATGTTCGCCTGCACGAGGCCGAACGTCGCGAGCGGCGCCTGGCGCAGGCCGCGCAGCTGGTCGGGCGGGACGTCGGGCACGTTGACGTTCACAGTCCGGCGCGCGGCCGGGGTCAGGTCGCGCGGGACCGCGTCGAGCCACCCCAGGACGTGGTCGGTGACGAGCCGCGCGGTGTCCCAGTGCCGCGGCTCGGCGGCGTCGACCGAGACGGCGATCGACCGGATCCCGTGCGTCATCGCGGACAGCGCGGCCCCGACCGTTCCCGAGTGGAGGATCGCGTTGCCCGTGTTCGCGCCCTTGTTGACCCCGGAGAGCACGAGGTCCGGCTTGGGGCCGAAGCCGCCGAACGCCGCGACGAACGCGATGAGCGCGGGGGCGGCCCGCACCGCGTAGGACTCGACGCCGTCGGGCAGGCCGGGTGCCTGTCGTGCCTCGACGGCGAGGCGGCCGTCGTGCTCGGCGCCGAGCAGCGAGGCGCTGGCGCCGGACGACTCGCGGGCCGGCGCGGCGACGACCACCTCGTAGCCCGCGTCGAGCGCGGCCCCGGCGAGCACGGCCAGGCCGGGAGAGTCGATCCCGTCGTCGTTGGTCACGAGCGCACGCACGATGTCCTCCTGCGGGTCGGGTCGGGTCGGGTCGGGTCGGGTCGGGTCGGGTCGGGTCGGGTCGGGTCGGTGGTCAGGTCACCTCGCGCACCGTCACGCGCTGCGCGAAGCGCTCGATCTGGTCACGACGCCCGGTCCCGAGGCCCCGTCGCGTGACGTTGAGGGCGCCGGCGGCGGCGCCCATGCGGACGGCGTCGGGCAGCTCCAGGCCGCGCCCCAGGCCGACGGCGATCCCGGCGGTCATCGAGTCGCCCGCGCCGCGGTGGTCCACGGTCGTGACGCGCGGCGTCGTGACCAGGTACGTGTGCTCGCGCGTCACGAGCAGCGTGGGGTCGTGGGCGCGAGAGACGACGACGGCCCTCGGGCCGGACTCGACCATCGCGCGCGCCGACGCGAGGAGGGACTCCTCGGAGTCGTCGTCGCTGAAGCCGCCGTCGACGAGCTCCTCGTGGCTCATCTTGAGCACGACGCCGGGCGCGTCGCACACGGCGCGCGCCTGCTCGGCGGACAGGTCGGCGACGACCTGCCGGTCCGAGGCGTCGAGGTCGTGCGCGAGCCGGCGGAAGAACGACGCGGGCACCCCGACCGCCGTCTCCGACCCGGTGAGGATCGTCACCGCGGCGTCGAGGGCACTGACCAGCACGGTGCTGTAGAGGTCGTCGACCTCGTGCCGGTTGAGCGGGTACGGGTCCATCGTCACGACCTCCGAGCGGTCGCCGCTCCGGCGGTCGTGGATGAACGCCCCGTTGCCTCCCGTGCCGACCGTCCGCAGCTCGAGGTTCTCGGCACGGGCGAGGTGCGCGGCGACCGTGCCGGTCTCGCCGCCGAACGGCCCGCACACCACGACGCGCGCCCCGAGCGAGTACGCCATGCGCCCGAGCCACAGACCCTGCCCGCCCGGGTGGACGTGCACCTCCGGGGACGTCTCGTGCGGCCCGGCGGGCTCGATCTCGATCGTCAGGAGCGGGGTGAGCGCCAGCACGCAGACCGTGGGCGCGCGGATCTCGTCCTTCAGCGCGACCGGGGAGGAGCTCATCCGACGAGGCTAGGGCCGGGGCGGGCGGTTCACCCGTCGAGCGCAGCGGGACCGCCGTCCCGCCCGCCCCGTCCGGCGAGCCAGCCGGCGAGCCGGTCCGGCTGGTCGGTGACGACGCCGTCCACGCCGAGGTCCAGGAGATCGGCCCACGCGGTGGGCTCGTTCGCCGTCCACACGAACGTGCGCAGCCCGGCGTCGTGCAGCGTCCCGACCAGCCCCGGCTCGTCCGCGAGCAGCGCGACCTCGGGGTTGCACGCGACCACGCCGAGGTCCGCGCACACCGCGAGGAGCTCGTCGTCGCTGTCCGGGCGCAGCGCGAGGAGCAGCGCCCGCTCGAGGTGACCCGCCGCGTCGCGCAGCGCCGCCACCGTCTGCGGCCAGAACGACTGCACGACGACGCGGCCGGCCAGGCCCGCGTCGTCGACCTGCTTCGTCACGAGCAGGACGTCCTGCGTCGACCACACGCCCTTGAGCTCGACCAGCAGGTCGACGCCGGGGCGTTCCGCCACGAGGCGCGTGACCTCGTCGAACCTCGGCACGCGCTGGCCGGCGAACGCCCGCGAGAAGGTCGCGCCGGCGTCGAGCGCGCGCACCGCCTCGAGCGTGAGCTCCCCGACGCGGCCCGTCCCGTCCGTCGTCTCGTCCACGACGTCGTCGTGGATCACGACCACGTGCCGGTCCGCGGTGAGGCGCACGTCGAGCTCGATCGCGTCGGCGCCCGCGCGCCACGCCGCCTCGAACGCCGCGAGGGTGTTCTGCGGGGCGACGGACGAGTTCCCCCGGTGCGCGACGACGAGCGGTCGCCCGCCACGGTGGGCGACCGGTGCGAGCAGGGGACGGTCGTGTGCGGCCACGTCGTCAGTCTGACCGGCGCGCCTCGCCGACGCCACGGGTGCCGCGCGTCGTCCGACCAGCGTTCACGTGCTCGTCAGCGTCGCCGGCCGGTGAGGGCGAGCAGGCGGGTGAGGTCGTCGACGTCGGCGTCTCCCGCGGGTCCCGTGCCGAGCGGCCTGCGGAACAGCGGGCTCGGCCCGAGGAGCGTCGAGCGTGACTCCGCGTAGTGCAGCGCCCACGCGACCAGGGCCGGGTCGCCCTCCTCGTCGGCCCCGGTCGCGCGCGCGAGGTCCCACGCGTGGACGACCAGGTCGAACGTCAGCTGGGCGCAGTACTCCGCCGCGGACTCGTCGCCGTAGGACAGGTGCACCCGGCGGTCGAGCGCGTCGGGCGCGAGGAACGCCTCGCGCGCCTGCACCGACGCGTCGACCCACCGGTCGACGGGGTCGTCGCCGAGCACGTCGCCGTCGAACACGTCGCCGACGTCCGCGATCCACCGGCCCTCCAGCAGCTCGGGTGCCCACAGCTGCTCGCTGGTGAGGTGGTTGACGAGGTCCCGGACGGTCCAGTCGGTGTCAGGGGTGGGCAGGTGCCACTGCTCGTCGCGCACGGGCCGCACGAGAGCGTCGAAGGCGCCGATCGCGTCGCCGTGGGCAGCGAGGACGTCCATGCGTTCCTCCCGGGTGGGTCGTGCGGGTGGTCGTGCTCCCACCGTGGCACGGGTCACGCCGTCCGGCTCGATGGGGAGCGGCCCGTCCGGAAGACTGGTCCACCGTGACAGACCGATGGACCTGGCCGGCGTACGTCGGCGTCATAGGCGGCGTGATGCTCTTCGCCGCGTTCCTCGTGCCCGTGCTCGCGTGGCAGTCGCGCCGATACGGCCGGCTCGACGGCCGCCGGCTCGTGGGCGCCGCGGCCGTCAGCGTCTACGGCGTCGCGCTCGTCGCGTACACGCTCCTGCCCCTCCCGAGCGGGGATCTTGCGGGGTGGTGCGCGCAGTACGGTGTCCCGGGCGCCGAGCTCGTCCCGCTGCACTCGCTCGGGGACATCGCACGGGACACGGCGGGCCTGGGACCCGGGGCGACGCTGCGCAGCCCGGCGGTGCTCCAGGTCGTGTTCAACGTGGTGCTGTTCGTGCCCTGGGGCGTGCTCGTGCGGCGGTACCTCGGTCGCAGCGTCCTCGTCGCGACGCTGTCGGGCCTCGCCGCGTCGCTGCTCGTCGAGACGACGCAGTACACCGGGATCTTCGGGCTGATCCCGTGCTCGTACCGCGTCGCGGATGTCGACGACGTCCTGACCAACACGCTCGGGGCGCTCCTGGGGGCGCTCGCCGCGCCCGTCCTGCTGCGCTGGATGCCGCGTGCCGCGGAGCTTGGGGAGCGCCGGGGCGAGGCACGGCCCGTGACCGCGCGACGGCGCTGGCTCGGGATGCTCGTCGACGCCGCGCTGGTGTGGGTGCTCGGGGTCGTGGCGCTGGTCGCGCACCGCACCGCGTTGCTCCTGCTCGGGCGGCCGCTCCCGGACGGTCCCGACTGGCCGCAGTGGGCCCTCTGCACGGTGGTGCCCTTCGTCCTGGTGTTCCTCGTGCCGCCCCTCGTCGGCAGCGGCGCGTCCTGGGGACAGCGCGTCGTCTGGCTCGAACCGCGCTGGGAGGGGGGCCGCGGGTCCCTGCGGCGACGTCTCGCGCGAGCGTTCGCGGGAGGAGCGTCGTGGGGAGCGCTCGGCGTCGTCGCGGGCCTGCCCACGGACGTGCCGCCGGCGCTCCAGGTGCTGAGCGACCTCGCGGGCCCGGTCGCCTGGCTCGTGGCTCTCGCGGCGGTGGTCGCCGTCCCGGGCACGCGCGGTCGGCGCGGGCTCTCGGGCGTCGCCACCGGCTGCGAGATGGCGGACGCGCGGCTCCCAGCCCGAGAGTCGCCCGCGCGCTGAGGCGGCGTCGAGGGGTCAGGTGCGCGTCGCGAGGCCGACGACGAGCGCGATCGCGCCCCAGATCGTCAGCCCGCCGCCGACGGCGATCGCCAGGCCGTTCGCCCCGCTCGCCCGTCCTCGTCGCGCGCCGAGGACGGCCATCGCGGCGATCGCGAGGCCGGACACGACGAGCACAGCCCCCACGACGATCCAGAACATCGCGCTCACCGTGCCACACCGGGTGGGGGCTGCGCATCGTGGACGACCGTCCAGGCGGCGTGGCGTCGCGGTCGGCCGAGCCGGGGTCGCGGTATGTCGCGGCTCTCGGGCACCCACCTTCTCGGAGAGCGAACACCGCGAGAGGTCCGGAAGGCGTCGGCTTGCGCCGCGGCGGCTCGAGGCAGCACCGTGTGCGCGTGCCCCGAACCACCGAGCTCGACAGCCCGCCCGTGCGGCGGATCCTCTTCCCCGGCCGCCACCACGTCGTCACCCGGTTCCAGGTCGACTACCTGCGCGCGCTGCGTGCGGGACTCGTGCGGGACCTCGACGGGCGCCGGGTGCGCTGCGCACCCGACGTCGAGGTCGTGTGGGTCGTCACCTCGGCGAACCACCAGGGCACGCGCCGCAACCCGCTGCCGGGCCACCGGCGCGAGGCGCTCGTCGAGAACGTGAGCGTGCGCGAAGGCCTCGCGTCCGTCGTCGTGCCCGTGCCGGACGTGGCGCCGAACGCCCGCTTCCCCCAGCTCGTGGTGACGAGCGTCGCGACCGCGACGGGCGTCGCACCCGACCCGGCGGACACCGTCGTCGCGTGCTCGACGCCCGCCCTCGTCGCCGCCTACCGCGATCTCGGCTACCGCGTCGCGGGGGTCGAGCTCGACGTCGTGGGGGACGCGCCGGACGGCGACGCGCCCGCCCGGCCGTGGGACGTCGTCGAGCTCATCGCCGCGGGCGACGAGCGCTGGCGCGAGGTCGCGCACCCGGCCGTGCCCGAGTTCTACGCGCGCTACGGGTTCGTCGACGAGCTGCGTCGCGTCTTCGCGGACCCGGTCGTCTCGGGCGACGGCGACCTGACCACGACACGCGACTACCGGACGTACGCCGCCGCGTTCGAGGACGCATCCGCGCGCAAGTGGGCCCAGGTCGCCCCGTACGTCCGTCCCGGCCGGGTCGTCGACATCGGCTGCGCGACGGGCGGGCTCCTCGAGCACGTGGCGCGCGAGCCGCGCCTGCACGAGTCGGACCTGTTCGGCGTCGACGTCGCACGCCACCTCGTCGCCGAGGCGGAGCACAAGAAGGCCCAGGGCGTGTTCGCGAACCCGAACGTGTGGTTCGTGCAGGCGAACATCCTCGACCGGTCGGTCATGCCCGCCGCCTCGGTCGACACGACCCTGACCATCGCGCTCACGCACGAGGTGTCGTCGTACGGCGACGGCGTCCGCGACGTCGAGACCTTCGCGCGCCGCGTCCACGAGCACACCCGGCCCGGCGGGGTGTGGGTCAACTCGGACGTGTGCGGTCCCGCCGAGCCCGACCGCGCCGTCGTGCTCACGCTGCGCACCGACGACGGCGCGCCGGCCGCAGGCGACGGGCCCGGCGGTGCGCGGACCGACCTCGACGGCCTCCCGCGCGCGGACGTCGCCGCGTACGTCGGCGGGCTGTCGACCGACGCGCGGCTCGCGCAGTTCGCGCACGACTTCCCGCGCCTGTCCGGCGCCCCGTTCGCGCCCGAGCGGACAGGCCCCGGTGTCTGGCGCCTCGCGCTGCGCGAGGCGATGGAGTTCTGCACGCGCAAGGACTACGTCGACAACTGGCTGTCCGAGTGCCACGAGCGGTTCTGCGACCTGACCGGCCCCCGCTGGGCGACGCTCCTGCACGACGCCGGGTTCGAGCTCGAGCCCGGCAGCGGCGCGTGGCGCAACGACTGGCTCGTCGAGCACGCGTTCGCGCCCGTCGCGACGCTCCACGACGCCGCGACCGGTGAGCCCGTGGACTGGCCCGACACCCACGTCCTCACCGTCGCGCGCCGCCCCGAGCTCGCCTGACGGAGCCTCTGCCTGCCGAGGGAGAACCGTGGTCGGCCGAGGTAGAACCGTGGTCCGCCGAAGTAGAACCGTGGTCGCGCGAGGTAGAACCGTGGTTCTTTTGTCGGACGGCGCATGGTCGGGCTGGGTGTCGGGGCGGGTAGGGGCGCCGCGTCTACCATCCGCCGCTCGTTCCTCGCGGCTCCCGCCAGGCCCGACCACGACGCGGCGCCCCCACCCACCCCTCCGGCGTCGTCCCACCCTGGTCTCCGCTCACCCGGGCGACCGCCCCGTCGGCCACGACGCGGCGCCCCCACCATCCCTTCCGGCGTCGTCCCGCCCTGGTGTCGGGACCCGTCGACGCGTGCCTCCACCGGCTGCTCCCGGTGTCGTCTTGCCCCGCCTCAGGTCGACGGCGAGTTCTCCCCGTCGTCGTGCCGGACGCGGCGTGCGCTCGTACGCTCGTGACGTGCTGCTCGATGCGCGGACGCTGCGCGGGCTCCAGGACGGGACGGTGACGCTCGCGTTCCGGCGCTGGACGACGCCGCGCGTCCGCGTCGGGACGCGGCAGCGCACACGCATCGGCGTGGTGGAGGTGACGTCGGTCGAGCCCGTCGCGATCGGCCCGGACGGCGCCCCGCTCGTGTCCGACGACGACGCTCGCCTCGCCGGCATGGCGTCGCCCGCCGCGGTGCTCGCCCGGGGTGCCGCGCGCGAGGGAGACCTGTACCGGGTCGGGATCCGGATCGCCGGGCCGGACCCGCGCGTCGCGCTGCGTGAGGACGCCGACCTGGACGCGGACGCCGTCGAGCAGCTCCGAGCGACCCTCGCGCGCAAGGACCGCGCCGCCGCCGAGCCCTGGACGAGGCAGTACCTGGAGCTGATCGCGGCGAACGAGGGAGTCGTGGCGCGCGAGCTCGCGGTGGGGCTCGGGATGGAGCGCGACGACTTCAAGGTGCGCGTGCGCCGGCTCAAGGAGCTCGGCCTCACCGAGAGCCTCGACGTCGGCTACCGGATCTCTCCGCGCGGCCGCGCCTACCTGGACGCGACCGCCGACGACGCCTGACGAGCGGTCGCGGCTGCGACGGGTTCGGGCGTGCCGTCGGCGCCGATCGCCGGCAGGCCGTCGAGGCTCGTCGTGTTCTTCTGGAGCCGGTACGCGTCGAGCTGCTCCGGCGACTTGCGCTCGGCCCAGCGGTCGAGCAGGTCGCGGTCCTCCACGAACGCCATGCGCGGCACGGAGAAGCCGCACGAGTCGGAGACGCGCGTGACGTCGACGAGGACGATGCCCCGCTGCCCGGCCTCGTGCTCCTTCGAGAACCGCGGCCGCAGCTCGTCGAACTCCGGGGAGCCGGCCTCGACGTACCGCCCCCTCCCGTGCAGCCGGACGATGTTCGGCGGTCCGTCGAACGCGCAGAACATGAGGACGATCCGGCCGTTCTCGCGCAGGTGCGCCGGGGCCTCTGCGCCCGAGCCCGTGTAGTCGAGGTACGCGACGCGGAGCGGGTCGAGCACGACGAACGTGCCCGCCATGCCCTTGGGCGAGACGTTGACGTGCCCGTCGCCGTCGAGCGGCGCCGTGCCGACGAAGAACACGGGTTGGGCGAGGACGAAGGAAGCCAGCCGTTCGGAGATCTCTGCGTGGACTGTCGCCATGGGGCGAGTCTGGCACCGCTGTCGGCGGACGGGAGTAACGTCCGACGGATGGGCACGACGACGTCACCGCACCACGACCCCAAGGCGACGCTTATGCGTTACCTGACCCGCGAGCGCGAGGCGCTGCTCGCCAAGGCGGAAGGGCTGAGCGAGTACGACGTCCGCCGGCCGCTCACGCGCACGGGCACCAACATCCTGGGACTGGTGAAGCACGTGGGCAGCGTGCAGCTCGGTTACCTGCACGAGGCGTTCGGCGGCAGCCACGACCTGGAGATGCCGTGGTTCGCCGACGGCGCGGAGGTGAACGCCGACATGTGGGCGACGGCGGACGAGAGCCGCGAGGAGATCTTGAAGCTCTTCCGACGGTCGTCGGAGCTGTGCGACGCGACCGTCGCGTCGCTCGACCTGGACGCCCACGGGACGGTGCCGTGGTGGCGGCCGGCGAACCGCGACGTCACGCTGCACCAGGTGCTCGTCCACGTGCTCGCCGAGGTGTCGCACCACGCCGGCCACGCGGACATCGTGCGCGAGCTGATCGACGGCGCCGCGGGGGACGGCCGGGGCAACCTCCCGGGGCTGAGCGACGACGAGTGGGACGCCTACCGCGCGCGGGTCGAGGCCGCGGCGGTCGAGGCGGCCCGGCACGCGGGCGCGCAGCCCTGACCGCGCGGCCCGGCGGAGGAGCCGGGCTCAGGCGCGCTCGAGCAGGACCGCGACCTCGTAGTGCGACGTCTGCGGGAACATGTCGAGCACCCGGGCCTCGCACGGCCGGAGCGACGGCATGAGCGCGAGGTCGCGGGCGAGCGACGTCGCGTTGCAGCTCGAGTAGACGACGCGGCGCACCCCCGACTCCTCGAGCCACGTGCTGAGCGCCTCGCCGATGCCGCGCCGCGGCGGGTTCACGACGACGAGGTCCGGCACGTCGGGGCGCGACAGCGCGAACGCCGTCGCGTCCCCGGCGAGGAACGTGGTGCGGTCGAGGCCCGCGTCGCGGGCGGTGAGGCGCGCGCTCGCCACGGCCTCGGCGCTCGTCTCGACACCGACGACGTCGCGGCCCGGCCCCGCGACGTGCAGCGCGAACCCGCCCACCCCGCAGTACAGGTCCCAGACGGTCGACGGCGCGGCGGCCTCGACCCAGTCCCGCCCCTGCCGGTACAGCGCGGCGGCGACGTCGGTGTTGGTCTGGAAGAAGCTCTGCGGGCGCAGGTGCAGGTCGAACCCGTTGACCGGCATCCGCAGCGTCTCGGTCTCGGTGAGGAGGACCTCCGTGTCGCCCTCGACGACGGCCTTGTGCTCGGGGTGGAGGTTCGCGGAGACGACCCGCAGGCTCGGGAGGTCGTCGAGCAGGGACGGCAGGTGCTTGCGCAGGCGCGGGAGCGACTCCGTCGACCGCAGGACGAACCGCGCCATGAGGTCTCCGGTGGGGGAGAGCGTCACGAGCACATACTTCAGCTCGCCACGGCGGGCGCGGACGTCGTAGGGGACGAGGCGGGCGCGCGTCACGAATGCCGCGAACGCGGGGAACGACGCCTGCAGCGCGGGCGGGTAGAGCGGGCAGTCGGTGAGGTCGACGCCGCCGCCCTCGCCGAGGATGCCGAGCACCGGGGCGTCCGTCGTGCCCGTCACGACCATCTTGGCCTTGTTGCGGAAGCCGGACTCGGCGGACTCGACGGTCGGCAACCAGGTCAGGTCCGGCGCGAGCGGCGCCAGGAGGTCGGCGCAGTGCTCCTGCTTGCCCGCGAGCTGCGTGGGGTACGGCAGCTCGAGGAGGGTGCACGACCGGCACCAGCCGGCGTCGTAGTGGTGGCACTGCACTCGTTCGAGTCTACGGCTGCGACGCCGAGCGTCGGCGCGTGCGACCGGCGAGAACGGTGCGGGTCCGGCTCGGGGAGCGCTCCCTGGCGTGTTCGCGCGCGGTCGGCTACCGTCGTGGCAGCGCTTCCACGCCCCCTGTGGCAGCGCTGTCGCCGGACGATCCGGCGACTGCGGTTTCGACGGAGCAACCGAACAGGAGCAGATCCGCATGAACCTCAGCAGGCGGAGAAGGAGCAGACGAGCGTGGGCCGCGCTGTGCGCGGCGGTCCTCGCGGTGAGCGGAGCGGTCGTCGGCGCGGCGGCGCCGGCGACGGCCGTCCCGGCGACCATCCCGCTCACGATCACCAACGACTCGGGCAGGGGACCGATCTACCTGTACGTGCTCGGTGAGCGCGACGGCGTCGCCGGGTGGGCCGACGCCGGGGGCACGTTCCACCCCTGGCCCGGCGGGGTCGGGCCCGTGCCCGTCCCGGCACCCGACGCGTCCATCGCGGGCCCGGGGCCCGGCCAGTCCGTGACGATCCAGCTCCCGAAGCTGTCCGGGCGCGTGTACTACTCCTACGGCCAGAAGATGACGTTCCAGATCGTCCTGGACGGACGGCTCGTCCAGCCGGCGGCCCAGAACGACTCCGACCCCAACCGGAACACGTTGTTCAGCTGGACCGAGTACACGCTCAACGACGGCGGCCTGTGGATCAACAGCACGCAGGTCGACCACTGGTCCGCGCCGTACCAGGTCGGCGTGCAGCGCGCCGACGGGCACGTCGTCAGCACCGGCATGCTGAAGCCCGACGGGTACCAGTCCTTCTACACGGCGCTCCAGTCCGCCGGCTGGGGCGGGCTGATCCAGCGCGCGCCCGACGGCAGCGTCCTGCGGGCGCTCAACCCGTCGCACGGGATCGACGTCGGGAAGATCTCGTCGGCGTCGATCGACTCCTACGTGAACGACGTCTGGAACCACTACCGCACGCGCGACATGGTGATCACCCCGTTCGCGCACGAGCCCGGGACCCAGTTCCGCGGGCGGGTCGACGGCGACTGGTTCCGCTTCCGCAACGGGTCGGGCACCGAGGTCGCGGCCTTCGCCAAGCCCGACGCGTCGAGCGTCTACGGCTGCCACAAGGACCTCCAGGCGCCCAACGACCACGTCGTCGGGCCCATCGCCCGCACGCTGTGCGCCGCGCTCGTCCGGACCACGGCGCTGACCAATCCGAACCAGCCGGACGCGAGCAGCGCCGGCTTCTACCAGGACGCCCGGACCAACGTCTACGCCAAGCTCGCTCACCAGCAGATGGCGAACGGCAAGGCGTACGCGTTCGCGTTCGACGACGTCGGCGCGCACGAGTCGCTGGTCCACGACGGCAACCCGCAGGCGGCGTACATCCAGCTCGACCCGTTCTCCGGAGCGGCGACGCCGATCGGGGACGACGGCGGGACCGAGGAGCCGGGAAACCCCGGCGGTGGGCTGCCGACGGGCACGGGCGAGATCCGCGCGGGCAACGGCATGTGCCTCGACGTCCCGTGGGCCGACGCGCGTGACGGCAACCAGACGCAGATCGTCACGTGCAACGGCAACGCCGCACAGCAGTGGACGCGAGGGGCGGACGGGACCGTGCGCGCCCTCGGCAAGTGCCTGGACGTGGCGGGAGGCTCGAGCGCCGGGGGGACCGCGGTCCAGCTCTGGACGTGCAACGGGACGGGCGCCCAGGCGTGGACCTACGACGCCTCGGCCAGGGCGCTGCGCAACCCGCAGTCGGGCAAGTGCCTCGACGCCGCGGGCGGCGAGCCGCTGCACGACGGCCAGAAGACGATCATCTGGGACTGCTGGGCGGGCCTCGGCCAGCAGTGGACCTTCTGAGCAAGGGTCCAGGGAGCCGGAGCCGGGGTGCGGGGAGTCCTGGCCGGAGCGACTGACCCACGGCCGAGACGTCCGGACGACCTGCCCGCCCTGCGGGTGGGTCGTCCGGACGTCTCGGCAGTGCGGCGTGCGCTCGGCTGGTCGTCGTATCCGTGCTCGGCACCCTCGTGGTCGTCGCGGCGCACACTCTGTGGGAGGGGGTCGGCCCGTTGCCGGAGAACCCGGCGTGGTGTCCGAGTCGCTCCGGTCGCGGTCAGGCAGTCACGGCAGGGTTGGTGGCCTTGCCGTCGAGCCACAGGGTGTCGGACTCGTCGCGGTGCGTTCCCGAGGAGCCGACATGCTTCGTCGAGATCTGCGGGCCCTTGGTGATGACGTGGACCATGGCCATCCCGTGCCCGCGGCCCAGCCCGTAGTCCTCCTTGAGCCACTCGAGGATCGGGCCGGCCTTCGTCGACTCGTCGAAGCCGCGCTCGTGCGCGAGGTCGACGAGGGCGCGAGGCGTGAGACCGGTCTTCTCCTCGACGGCGTCGAGGTAAGCCTGGAAGGACATGCGTGCTCCTCTGCTCGGTGGCGGGCGCCCTGCCCGACGGTCGGAACCTACCGACCGGCACAGACACGCGAACTCATCGCGACGACCCCGAGCGCAGCACGTCCGTCACGGTGTTCTCCACGAGGACGGGGACGAAGTCGCGCACGTGCGCGGTCTGGTACCGACCGAGCTCCGCGAGCACCTGGGCGCGCACGTCGTCGACCGGCACCTCGGGGAAGCGCGCGCTGATCCGTTCGACCACGACGTCGATCTCGCGGTCCTCGTCCTCGATAGCCATGACCCGACGGTCCGGCGGCGGCGCACGGTAGCGCAACCAACGGAAGGTGAACGATGAGCCAGGCCGAGCCTCCTGGATTGAAGCACCGCCGAGCCGCACCGGCTGGTCGGTGGGCCCCGTGGGATTCGAACCCACAACCTACGGATTAAAAGTGCGATCGGGCCCGTGAAGCACGGTCCAGCGACGTGACGTGCGGCGGGCTGTCGGTGCAGGTCAGTGGCCATTTTCGACCCCCTCTCGTCGTCGGTGGTGCAGCCGTGTGCAGCAGCGTACACGGAGAATCTGCCCAGCATCTGCCCAGCAGGGCAGGTGAATCGGCTGACTCCGTGGTGGCTGCACGGGTGGGCGGCTGCCTACGATCGCAACGTGACCGACGAGGAGGTTGGGTCGACGACCCGGAAGCGCTGCGTGTTCTGCGGCGCGCAAGATAGGAAGATCTCGAACGAGCACATCATCGGGAAGCGATGGGGCGACATCTTCGCGAGTGACAGCCTCGTTCACCGTCGCTTCGGGTGGAAGCTCGAGCCGGACGGGGAACCGAGCGACCCGTGGGACGTGTCGTGGCGTTCATCCAAGGGGCTCGATTTCAAGGTCAACGCTGTGTGTCGTGACTGCAACAGCGGCTGGATGGCGACGCTTGACGACGATGTTGAGCCCTTCGTGCGCCCAATGGTCGAGAACGCGAAGCATCAGACTCTTGGTGTAGAAGAGTCGGCCATCCTGGCTCGATGGGTTGCGAAGACCGCGATCATGATCGCCACCTCCCAGGACGCGGCCTGGACGTACTCACAGGCGCAGGCGGCCGAGATCATGGCTGGTGGCTTCCCGGACGGCTTCCACGTCTGGGCCCTGGCGTGGCTCGGTAAACCGATGGTTCATCTCTGGACGACTCCGATCGCCGGGCTCTCGCCCGAGCGCGGGCTCTCACCCGAGCGCGTGCTGGCGCATTGCATCACGTCGTTCACGTTCGGGCATATGTACTTCCTAGCGATGCACAGCCCCGATCCCGACTTCCCGGTCAAGCTTCAGTGGCTGCTCGGGCGAAACGTTGACTCGCGTGAGAGCGAGTGGAATTGCCCGCCGCCGCTTTCCGTTGCGAGGCCGGACATGCTCCCCGACTACCACAAGGGTGTCTTTCGGGAGTGGGTGCGGGTGTTCGAAGAGCAGGGAAAGTTCTCCTGGCCAGTTCGCAAGAAGCCAGCAGGCTGAGGCACGGGGGCGGGAATCAGCGCACGACGCGGAGGTGGGCTCGCCGCCCTCCGGCGGAGCGAACAACTTGCCCCCTCGGTGGAGGCGGCGGGCCTTCGCCGAGTGCGGCAAGCACGGCATCCGACGGCTCGTCCGCCAGGTGGGCGTACCGCTGCGTGGTGAGCGGGGAGACGTGCCCGAGAAGCTTGCCGACCTCGGCGAGCGAGACGCCGCCCTGGATGAGCCACGACGCGTAGGTGTGCCGCAGGTCGTGCACGCGGGCATGCTCGACGCCGGCGTCGGAGAGGGCCGCGACCCAGGCTTTGCGGAAGTTCGACTGCTCGAACCGGTGCCCGTCGCTCGTCGTGAGGACGAGGCCGCTCGTGCACGCACCGGTGGCATGGTCGTAGCCGCACCCGCCTGCGGCCGGTTCCTCGATTGTGACCCATGACGGGATCGGCACGAACCGACGGCGTTTGCCCTTCGGGTACGGCTTCATTACGCCGCCGCGGTTGTCCCATACGTCGGCGACCTCGATAACACGACGCTCGAGGTCGACGCGGCGGGCGTGAAGGCCGGTCGCCTCGCCCCACCGCATGCCGGTGCCGACGAGCATGTCGACAACGGCACGCTCGGCGTCGGGCAACTCGGCGCGGATCGCGTCCACCTCGTCGCGCGTGAGGTATCGCTCGTTGCTCGTCTTGCCGGCGGCGAGGCGAAGTGCGGCCGCGGGGTTCGCTGTGAGGATTTCGGCGTCAACGGCGGCGCGCAGGGACGCGGAGAGCAGATGCACGATGCGCTGGACGGTCGTCGGGGCGAGGCCGCTCGTGCGCAACTCGGCGGCCCACGCCTTCACTTCGTGTCGGGTGATGTCCACGAGCGGCGTGCGGCCCCAGCGTGGGGTGAGGTGCAGGTCGCGGCGTCCGCGGTCGGTCGCGAGGGTGGACGGCTCGACATCGCGCGTTGGCCACCATTCGGCGCACCACTCGCCCCACGTGCGCGCGGCGGCGTCGGGGGAGCGCCACCCGAGCGACCGTGAAGCGGCCTCGGCTGCCTCGCCCGCGCGCTCGGCGGCCTTCTTGTGGATGAACGGTGACCCGTCGGCGGTGCGCTTCTTGCCGTCGGCGTCGCGGTAGCGCGCGAGGTAGCGGCCGCTTGAGGTGCGCTCGATCCAGGCCATCAGGCGATCCGTCCTCGGCGATCGTGGAGCCACGGCGCGCGGCCCCATGGGGTCGCGTAGGCGACGGGCGGGATGCGGCGTAGGACTCGCTGGAAGATGCTCACGACGTCGGGGTGCACGTCGAGCTCGTCTGCCAGGGCGCCGACGTGCGGCCCGTAGAGCGCCTCGGCGCGCGCGTACTGCTCGGGATCGATGAGCAGGCTCGCGGCGTGCTCATCGGCGAGCCGCTCAGCCTCGAGGTCACCGTGCGGGTCGATGGCGTCGAGCTCGTGCTCGTGCCAGGCATGCCCGAGCTCGTGCGCCAACGTGTACCGCTGCTGCCAGATGTCCATCGACGAGTTGAGCGTGATCGTCCGGACGTGGTGCTCGTACACCCCGCGAAGCCAGTCACCCATATCCCGGTCCCACTCGACCTCGACGCCGCGCTCGCGTGCGATCACCAGCAGCTCCCGCATCTATTGCCCCCGTAGTTCCTGTTCCTCAGAGATCGACCGCTTCGTCACGTGCGCCGCCGCCGTGGCCGAGAAGTCCCGTTCGCTCCCGAGCCTCCGGAAGCGACCCTCGATCACTGCGCTGGCGTCGTCATTGTGCGCCTCGGCCGCTCGAACGCGTCGCATCGCCTCGCGCATGACATCCCCGGCGTCCAGCCCGAGCGCCTCGCAGAGCGCGTAGAGCTCTTGCGCGAGCATCGCCTTCTCGGGCTTCAGCATCCGTGAGAGCTGAGATGGCTCGATGTCTGCGGCTCGAGCGAGGTCGGCGATCGACATTCGGGGCCGACGGTCGACGCGCGAAGCGTCAATGATCCGGGCCAGCTCGACGCCGAGTGCGGTGGGCTGGTGCCTCGTTCGCGAAGGGTTCACGCCAGTAATGATGCCGCACCGGCACGATTCATGGCGTACCGGCATGATTTGTTATCGATCCGTTACACATGGCAATTGCCATGGCTACTGCCAGGTGGCATGGTTACTGCCATGACGAGACCAGCAGAGATCAACGCCGAGATCGCTCGTCGGGTGGTCGACGCTCGACGTCAGCAGGGGCTGAGCCGACCGTCCCTCGCGGGCCTCTCGGGCATCGCCGAGCGCACCCTCGCGCGCCGTGAGTCGGGCATGTCGGCTTGGACCACCGACGAGCTCGCGGCGATCGCGACTGCACTCAACATCGACGTCGCGACGCTCTGGGTTGCTCGCAGCCTGGCGGTGTCGGCGTGACCGCCCGCGCGCTGACGGCGGCGGCGGACCTGCCGCGCCGCACCCTCCGACTCACCGTCGAGGAGGCCGCGGACGAGGCCCGCAAGCACCCCGAGACGATCCGCGACGCGTGCCGATCGGGTGAGCTGCACGGCTCGCAGCGCACGAAGCGCGGCCGCTGGACGGTCGAGGAGCCGTGCCTGTCGGCATGGCTCGCCGGTGCCGAGTGCGAGCACCAGCGGGCCGCCGTGAAGTCCGCCGTCGTCCCGTTCCGGCGCCCGCGCGCCTGACCCACCCCTTCGCTTGACCCTCGCGGCCGCCGGTCGCGTGGCTTCGTGCACCCCGGGAAGGACCGAGACCGTGCAGAACGAGTTCCTGTGGCTCCTGTGGCTCTTCGCCGCGGCGATCGTGACCGCGGCCGTGATCGCGCTGGTCGCCTACGCGTCGGGCCTCGCTGAGGCCGTGTACCTCGAGGCGCGTGCCGGGCACCGTCGCCGGCGTCGTCGCGCACGAGCTGCGCGGCTCGACCGTCGCCTGCGAGCCGGGACGCGGGAGGTCGAGCGCGACCTGCGCATGGCACTCGCCCGGCCGCGGCCCGCGCCGTCGGGCACGGTGCTGAGGTTCGAGCGCACCCGTGACGGGCTCATGGCCGTCACCGACGCGACGCACGAGGAGCAGGACCGGTGACCGCCCCGGCAGACGCGCTCGCGCTCAAGGTCGAGGGCCGGGCGCCCGCGGCCCGCCGCGCGACGCCGGCGCACCGGGCGGCGTTCGTCGCCGCGGTGCGCGCCGTCCCGGTCGGGCGGGTGTTCACCGTCAACGACCTTCGTGCCCAGCTCGACGACGCCGGCGTGCCCGCCCGTGCCCGCGCTTCCCTCATGGCGACCGCGGCGCGCGACGGGCTCGCCGAGCGCGTCGTCGAGGTGCACGACGGCGTCGTGTACGAGCTCAAGCGCCCGTCGTCGGGCCGCTCGGCTCGAGGTGCCGACGTCACGGCCTGGCGCCGCACCGACCCGGGGGCGTCGGCGTGACCCGCCGCAGCGCGGCCGACGAGCACGCCGCGAGCATGCGCGCCCTCGCGGCCTCGGGCGCCCTCGTCGACGTCCCCCGCGGCGCTCGCTGCGGCGAGCACGACATCCGCCTCACGACCGCCGGAGCGTGCGGCTCGTGCGCATCTGACCACCACGTCGGCGAGCACATCGGCAAGCCGCGCACGACGTGCGCGCGCTGCTACCCGACCCCTGTCCCGCCGATCACCCACCAGCCCTACGCAGAGAGGACCTCGCGATGAGCGAGACCACCGACCAGACCACGACGGAGCAGCTGCCCGGCCTCGAGCTCGTGCCGCCCGGCGTCGCCTACCAGGTGCAGGCCGCGCACGACGCGCAGGTCAACACCCTGCGCGCGCTGCTCGCTGAGGCTCGGGAGAGCGTCAACCTGCCGACCGTCCAGGACGTCGCGCTGTCGGACATCGTCGCCGCCGCGGCGGCGGTCACCGAGGCAGGTCGCGGCACGCCGGGCGCGACGGATCGCCGCAAGTACCTCGAGCGCGTCCTCGCCACCGTGGACGGGCCCCTCGCCGTCGTCGTCGCGGCCGCGCGCTGGACCGATCGATACGGCCGTGTCGGCGCCGTCGGTGCGCTCGGTTCGCTCGAGGACGCCGTGCGCGACCTTCCCGCCGGGGAGGTGCGCCGTGCCTGAGCACAAGGTCATCACGCGCCCGCGGGTCGTCGTCGAGCCGGTCGACCCCGAGCAGCGCGGCCGCATGTGGCGAGCGCGCTGCGAGCACTGCCCGTGGACGAAGGGCCCGACCGCGAAGTCGTGGCTCGAGGACGAGGAGGCGCGCGCCCACCGGGCCGTGCACCGTGCCGGCCAGGCGCCGGTGTGCGCGATCGCGGTCGTCCTGACCGACTCCGGGCAGGACTGGACGTGGACGTGCGCGTGCGACGCGGGTGCGGGCGGCGTCTGGCACGGCTCGCCGTTCGAGCATGCCGCCGTCTACCCCGCGCTCGACGCGATCGCGCACGGACACCGTGGGCCGATCGCGTGGCCGGCCGAGCTCCCGCTCGCCGTCGCGCAGGCCGCGGACAAGTACGTCGACGCCCGCCGCGTCGAGCTCGAGCGGGACTTCCTCGTAGCTCGGAGGGTCGCCTGATGCGCGCCGTCGGAACCGTCGTCTCCGGCGGCGTCGTGGGCACGGCGGCACCCGCGCTGCCGATGGAAGAGCGCGAGTCCCGCGACGTCGTCCGCGCCCGCATGGAAGCCAAGCGCGCCCGCGCGGCAGCGTCGAGCCCGTTCGCCGGCCTGCCGACCGCTGGCGCGGCCGCCGCCTATGGCACCCGCTCAACCGAGGACCCGGCGCTCGCGGCCGCGAAGTACACGACGCCCGACCTCGAGCCCGACGACGACGTCGACGAGCCCGCGGGGATCGAGACGCTCGAGCGGCCCAAGGCGGTTCGCAAGCCGCACGAGGCCGTTCCCGACGAGACCTCGCCGGCGCTCGCTGCAGAGCCGGTCCCGACGCTCGCCGCGCACCCTGACGTGCGCGCGTTCCTCACGGCGCTGCAGGACGCGCTCGACACGTCGGCCGAGGTCGTCATGGCCGACGTCCGCAACGCGACGGACCGCCTGCGGGCGCGCGCCGTCGCGAACCGCCGCACGGCGGCCGCATCCCGCGGGAGGGCGTCATGAACCGCGGCCCCCAGATCAACCGCCCGGCGCAGGTGAAGCACCGCCCTTACGACCCGCAGGAGTGGGCAGCCGGTGCGGCCTGCCTCAGCGACGACGTCGACCCGGAGGTGTTCTTCCATCCCGAGGGAGAGTCGGGCCAGGCTCGCCGCGATCGCGAGGCCGAGGCGAAGGCGGTTTGCGTCGGCTGCGACATCCGCGCCGTCTGCCTCGAGTACGCGCTCGAGCGCCGCGAGCAGTACGGCGTCTGGGGCGGCAAGGGCGAGGACGAGCGTGCGGAGCTGCGCCGCCGTGCCCGCCGTCTTGAGCGGGCGGCGTCGTGAGCGCCGAGGAGGGCACCACGGCCGCCCTGTGGTGCCACGTCTGCGGGCGGTACGTCGACCACCACGCGGCCGTCGTCTCGGTCACCCGTGGCGGCCGCGTGCTGCACATGACGCCCGCGGTGCTAGCGAAGCACCGCGCGACGCACGCCGGCGGTGGATCGGCATGAGCGCGATCTTCGACGCCGCGGCCGAGCAGTACCGCTCGTGCAAGGCCGCGTTCGAGGACTACCGGGAGAACCAGTACCGGCGCGCGCTCAACGACCTCGGCGGCGTGCTGCTGAACCGTGAGGCGCTCGCGGCGGGCATCGACACGTGGTCGCTGTTCATCGGCTTGCACCAGCGGGCCGACCGGTGGGCGTCGGAGGAGCTGCGCGCGTGGTTCGCCGAGCACGGGCGCATGACCTACACCGAGTTCGAAGCCCAGTACGTCGAGATCGGCGCGGCCGCGTGACGGCCCGCGTGCTCGTGCTCGAGATCCCGGGCACCCGCTACCCGGGCAAGCCGCTCAACGTCAACGACCTGCGCGGCCAGACGAAGCACCTCGCCCGTCTCGTGACGCCCTGGCGGCAGCTCGGGTGCGTCCTCGGCCGTGACCGCCGCCTGCCGCACCCGGTCGTGCACCCCGTGCGCCTGTGGGCCGAGTTCCGCTTCCCCGACAACCACCGCCGCGACACGGCGAACCTCTACCCGACCGTCAAGGCGCTCGTTGACGGCCTCGACGACGCCGGCGTGCTCCTCGGCGACCACGACGGCCGCGTCGAGGGCCCTTGGCTCAAGCGCACCTACCCGAACGGCCCCGCCCGCATCCGAATCGTCCTCGTCCCGCTGCTCGGCGGCGACGGGCTCGGCACCCCGTACCCCGAGGAGACACCATGACGACCGCCACCCTGCCCAGGACCGCGCACCGCCGCGCGACCGTCCCCGACCCCGTGAGGCTGCCCCCGCGCGACCCCGACCCGATACCCACGCTCGCCGACCTCGACGTCGTCCTCGGGCACCTCCTGATCGGCGCCGAGCTCGATGCGATCCGCGACGAGGTCGCCGGCATGCGCGACGACCTCGACGAGACCCGCGTCGCCCTGCGCGGGCCGTACTACGCCGCGATGATCGAGACCGACGTTTACCTCGCCGCCGCGCTCGAGTACAGGCTCACTGAGGACGACGTCGTCGCGATCGCCGCCCGCGCCCTTCACCTCGGCCGCCCAGGCGGCCTCGCGCGCCCCGACGAGGCACGCGACATCGCCCTCGCCGCGCTCCGCGGCTGGACCCACCGCCAGGCGCTCGCTGCTGGCGGTGCCCGGTGAGCGCGGATCCGCACGTCACAGGTCGACGCGTCTACTACGTCCGCTCGGCGGTCGAGGCGATCGCGACGAAGCTCGGCATCGAGCTCAACGAGTACGGGGAGCCCGTCCAGCCGCCGGCCCCTCGCGAACTGACCACTCCGGCCGAGGTCGACACGCTCCCCCTGCGCGCCGTTGTGCGCTCCCGCGGAGGCAGCGTCGTCGAGAACGCCGGAGGCCCGCTCCCATGGCTCGGAACCGGGTTCACCGACGGCCTTGCGTCCACCGACCTCGACTACCCGGTCACGGTCCTGTGGCCTCTCCCCGAGGCGGGCCAGTGACGACGGCGTGGCGAACGACCGGCGGCGAGGTCCACGCCAACGCGAAGGCTCGGATGAGCTCGCTCGATCTCGGCGACTTGCGCGAGCTCGTGCAGCGAGCCGACGAGCTCGGACTCACCGACAAGGCCGACGTGTACGTGGGCGGCGTCTGCCCGAGCACGATCTTCGTCGACCTCGCGGCCGTGAAGACCATCCGGGTCCGCGAGGTGGCCTACGCGAAGCACGAGCCCGCGGGGGAGGTGACCCCTGATGGCTGATGACCGCTGCCCGTCCTGTGACGGATGGATCAACCCCCACACCGGCGAGTGCCGGTGCTCCGACTAACCGAGAGGAACACCCCGATGACTGCCACCACCGCCGACCACGAGGTCTTCAACGACGAGCAGCGTGCTCGGGCCAAGGCGCTCGACACGGCGCGGGGCGTGCTTGTCACGAAGGTCGGCTTCGCGAGCGGCGAGGTCAACGTTCCCGTCGCCGAGATCGTCGACCTCGCCGAGTACATCATTCGCGGCACGCACCCCCTCGACCGGTATGAGGAGACGACCGTCGAGGTCGAGGTCGACGACGTCGAGCGGTGCGAGGGCTGCGCCTCGACCGAGATCGCCGCGCACGACTCCGAGGGCGTGCCTCTGTGCGCCGGCTGCGACAAGGCGAACCGTGCCGAGCAGGTCGAGGAAGAGGCGGCGCGTGCCGACGACTGACCTCGTCGGCGCTCGCGGCGGGTCGGCGGTGACCTCGCAGTCACCGCCGGCCCGCCGGCCGCGACGCGGGCAGAAGCTGGTGATCCCGGCGCAGGCGATGACCTACGTCGTGGTGTGGGACGCGTTCAACGTCGTCAAGGTCGGGCGCGCGTGGAAGCGGTACAGGCTCAAGGGCTTGACCGACACGGGCGGGCGCGTCCTGATCCTGCAGCGCGACACCGAGGACGTCGTCGAGTGGGCGGTGCTGACGATGCTGCGCGCGCACCCCGAGGTCGTCCGGCCGGCGTTCGCGAACGCCGAGGAGGCGCTCGGATTCCTGCCCCACGGCCGCGGGTGGACCGAGTGCTTCGTCTACGCCCCGGGCATGTACGGGGCCGTGCGCGACCTGATCTTCCGAGGACTGGTGAATGGTGACCGAATCCAAGCCCGACGCGCCCGCCACGCAGCCGCCGACGACGTCGAGCGGCCCGTCGCGGCTCTTCACGGACCCGCGGCTCCTGGCACTGCCGGAGCGGACGAGGCTGACGGCGCTCGGGTTGTGGCACCAGCACGTCGACGAGTCGGGGCTCGGCCCGGCGGACCCGACGATGGTGCGCGAGTCGGTGTGGCCGGCGAGCGCGACCGTGACCGACGACGACGTCCTGGACGACGTCGTCGAGCTCGGGGACGCGGGGTGGCTTTCCCTCGTCGACGGGCCCCGCGGGGATGCCCTGCTGCAGCTCGCGGACTGGCCTTCCATCGCACACCCGGTATCAGCACCAACCACTCAACTCGGACATTCGACCCCGGGAGTAGTGGGAGGGAAGGAAGGAAGGGAGAAAGGAGAGGGAGGAGGGCAGGCGCCCCCACCACCGTCCGGACCTGTCCCGCTCTCGACAACCCTCGCCGTCCTCGCCGCGATGCCCGAGCCCTCACCCTTCTGCAGCCAGCACCAGCCCTGGGGGTCCGACGAGAAGTGCGGCCCCTGCGGTGGTGCCCGCAAGCGACACGACCTGTGGTCCCAGGCGAACAAGGAGTCCCGATGAGCACGACCCTGACCACCCACGGCACGCTCAGTGAGCCGCACCTCTGGATCGAGACCACGACCCACGACGACGGCCGGTCCGTGTTCGCCTGCACCGGTTGCCCCGAGACGACGGCCGGATGCCAGGACTGCGCGCGCCCGCTCGTCGACACGTCCCTGCCGATCTGCACACGCTGCCTCGACCGTGCTCGCGACCTGCTCGACGACATCGGCACGTACCTCGCCGAGATGTCGGACGTCGCCAAGGTCGCCGTCGGGCTGCGCGCCGTCCGGTACGACCTCGCCGGCACTCCCTCGGCCGCGAACCCCGACCGGCTCCCGCACGGCCTGGACCCCGCCTACCGCGAGGACGTGTTCCGCTCCGGCCCGTCGTCGATCCGCACCCAGGACGGCGCGCTCGACCTGCTCGAGGCGTGGGTCGACGACTGGGCCGAGAGGTGCGGCGACGGCGAGGGCGCGTGGGACACGCTCGCCTACCTGCGGTCGAAGACGCTGTGGGCCGCCCTCAACCACGCGGCCTGGCCCACCTACCTCGACGAGCTCCGCACCACGCGCGCCGTCGTGCGCCGCCTCGCCGGCCTCGCACCCGAGCGCGAGGCCGCACCGTGCTTCCACTGCGGCGGCGCCGTCGTGCGCGACTGGCACGTCGCCGAAGGGCTGTCCGACGTCGTGCGCTGCACGCGCTGCCGGCGCTCGTGGGCGACCAGGGCGCACCTCGCGCTCGCGGCCCGCTGGCACGTGCACGCACTGCCCGAGGAGCGGCCCGACACCCTCGTCACCGCAGAGCAGGTGCGCACGATCTTCCCCGAGCTGAACCCGTCGACGTGGCGGTCATGGATCCGCCGGGACCGTGAGACCGCGGTGCCGTTCGCCCCGCGCATCCCGGTGCGTGGGCTCGACGACCGTGGCCGCCCGCTGTACGACGTCGGGTCGATCGCGGCGCGCATCGCCGGCGCCCAGGACCGATCGGACGCGCCGGGTGGTGAGGCGCTTCCTCAGGGCCAGCAGCAGGCGCTATAGTCGGTGCAACGCTTCTGAGGTTCTCGCGCGCCTCGAACCCAAGACCGCCCGGTCGAGCATCCCGCTCCCGGGCGGTCTTCGCGTTCCCAGACCTTCCCGCCGCCGCCCGGACCGTGCGACACACATGACCACGGGATCTCGGCACGGGTCACCGGCGGCGGCGGGAGGAACTCATGCGAGGACGGGGCGGTCACGCGTGGCGCGAGCTGGTCCGGGTGCTGTGCCCGCCCGGCTCGTACTGCGAGGTGGAGGAGTGCTACGGCCCGAGCCGCGTCATCCTGTTCGGCCTGCGCCGCGGGCACCCGCTCGGCCCGACGCTCGACCACGTCGTCGAGCTGTGGGAGGGCGGCGACCCGGAGCACCCGGCGAACCTGCGGCCCGCGCACCTGACGTGCAACGTCCGCAAGTCCAACGCGCGCCGCGCCGAGTGGCGAGCGCAGCAAGCCAGGGCCCGGCACTCCCGTGCTCGCCTCGCCGCGGCCGACGAACAACCACGGCGACGTCGCTCCTCGTCCGTGTTCGACGACGACTGACCAACCTCGCCGCGTCCTCGCGATCCCGCGTCGTCCCTGGTCAGCGCCCAGTTTTTTGAGGGATCGCTGCAGCGGAGACCCGCGCGTGTCCGTTTTTCCGCCCACGTTCTCCACTGGGTCTGTAAGGCCCTTCGCAGCGACGAACCCGCAGATCAGCGCGGTGAAAGGGCGTATCTCCCGGCTATCCTCGGCGGCGTATGCCGCGACCGCGGCCTGCTCCGCTCACCGTTGAACCTGGAGTTTGTGTGAGACCTCAAAGTACCGGGCGCTTCATCGCGCTCCTCGCCGCGTTCGTCATGGCCTTCACCCTCGCCGGACCCGCGTCGCCGGCCAACGCTGCCGACTATGTCAAGTACCCGTGGTCCAGCTCGGTCTACTACGTTTACGGCTCGAACGCCGCCGCGTTGTCGTACCAGGATTGGGTTGGGCGAGGAAGCCCGACCCCGACCACGGTCTATCGGATCCCGGGGGATCACACGTATCGCAACGCCAGCAGCCCTGACGAGCTCTTCGTCGCACCGCCCACCGGTGGGCTCCCGACACCCAACCACCATCTGACGCTGGCGGAGTGGAACAAGCGGGGCGGGCCGATCACGAGCCGTATCACGCGCTACTGGAAGTACGCCAACAACGCGACGATCTACCGCACGCAGGGCAACGCGACCTCGCCCCTCTCGTTCGACGGCTGGGTGTGGGACGGGAGCCCGACCCCCGACGTGGTCTAGTTCCGAGTCACACGGCGCAGTGGTGCCTCCTGTTCATCGTTTCGATCTCGACCAAGAACAGGGGGCATCGCTGTGTCGCCCGAACACGACGTCACCAAGAGCAAAGCTGCGGGAACAACCGGCTACCGAAAGGGCTGCCGGTGTCGGGATTGCATCACGACGAACGCGAGCTATCTTCGGGATTGGAGGGAGAGGAAGCGCCAGGCTCTCGTCCCCGAGACCCTCCCCGTTCAGCACTCCGTCATCGATGACTCCCACGTCGGCGGAACCGAGGAGTCGACTCTCGCTGGGCCGGTCGAGCAGGCGCTCGCGGACGATCTCGCGCGCGACGACGGCAAGCCCGAGTTCCTGCGCGCGGTCGCCATCACGGTGGCCCGCTCGCTCGACGGCGCGGTGAAGCTGCACCGGCACGACCTTGTGTCGCCGCTGGCGCAGCGGCTCGTCGACATCGGCGCCCGGCTGTTCCCGCCGAAGCCCGATGGCGGCGCGGAGCTGACCGAGGAGGAGAAGCGCGCGAAGGTGCTCGAGCTGATCCGCGGAGGCGGCGAGGACGGTGCGGCCAGTGGGTCGTGATCGTCCCGAGGCGATCCCGCTCTTCCACACCCCACGAAACCCGAACCGCGAGACGACCGGACGGCAGAAGGCCGGCGTCGCGCGCGCCATGGGTCGCCCGTTCATCCCGTGGCAGCGGGACGTCGCGGACGTGTGGGGCGAGATCGACCCGCACACCGGGACCTACTGGTACGACACGCTCGTCCTGCTGGGCCTGCGCCAGATCGGCAAGACGACGTTCACCGTCGTTGAGGGCACCGAGACGGGCCTGTTCTACCCCGACGCTCTGATCCGCTATACGGCGCAGACGAAGGGCAAGGCGGCCAGCCGCCTCGAGGACGAGTTCTGGAAGATCCTGCACCGGTCACCGCTCGAGATGTTCCTCGACCACAACTACGGCCGGCGCACAAACAAGCCCGGGTGGGACGGGACGACCGGTGAGGAAGCGATCCGGTTCACGACCGGCGCAAAGTGGGAGGTCGAGGCGCTCAAGGAGGATTCGGGCCACGGCCCGAGCCTGACGAAGGGCATCATCGACGAGGCGTTCGCCCACCTCGACGGCCGCGTAGAGCAGGCCATGCGACCGGCGATGCAGACCATCGAGCACGCGCAACTCATCATCGCGTCGGCCGCCGGGCACTCCAAGTCGCTCTACCTGCGCGCTCGCCAGCTCCAGGAAGAGGCGCGCTTCCGCTCGCTCGTCGAACAGTACGGACCGCTCGGCCCGACCCGCGCGCGGGTGTGCTTCGTGCAGTACGCGCTGCCGGCGGACATGGACCCGGACGACCCGGCGTCGTGGTGGCACTGTCACCCCGGCCTGGGGTGGCTCACGACCGAGGCGAAGCTCGCGGCCGCGCACGAGGCCGCGCAGAGCGACCCGTGGGAGTTCTACCGCCCGTACCTCGGGTGGTGGCCCGAGGCGAAGCGTGACGAGTGGGTCATCCCCGAGGCGGCACTGCGCGACTGCGCAGAGCTCGACGAGACCGTCGACTGGTCCGGCTCCCCGGTGTACGGCATCGACGTCGCCCCTGATCGCTCGGTGTCAACGATCGCGATCGCGGCCGCCGCGCCGAACACGCGCGCGTGGGTCGAGGTCCCGCGGCAGGACATCGGCACGGGGTGGATCGTCGGCGCCGCGGAGAAGCTCCGGCTCGAGTTCGGCGGCTCTCTCGTCGTGCTCGACGGGTCCGGCCCCGCCGCGTCCCTCGCGCCGGACCTGCGTAAGGCCGGCTTCGAGGTCGTCGAGCTCGGCGCCCGTGAGGTCAATGCCTCGTGCGGCGCACTGTTCGACGACGTGGTGCAGACGAACCTCACGCACTCCGGCGACCCCGAGCTGTACGCCGCGGTGAAGGCCGCAGTGAAGGCGCCGTCCGGGGACTCCTGGCGGTGGGGCCGCAAGCGCTCGCTCGAGGACATCACCGCCCTGTACGCCGTCACGCTCGCCCGGCACGGGTACGTCACGCACGCCCCACCGGACTACCCCGTCGAGGACAGCCTCGGCTGACAGGAGGGAGGGCACGAGTGCGCGAGATCATCACGACCGTCCTCGAGCTCGTCGGCGGCCTGGCCGTCATCGTCGGCATCACGCTGTGGATCGCGGCGGCGTCCCTGCCACTGGCGCTCGTCGTCGCGGGCGTCCTGCTCGTCGCGTACTCGTGGCTCCTGACGAACCCGACCGCGCTCGCCACGGCGGCCGCGGCGCTCGCGGCGCGGCGCCGCGGCAAGCACTCGCGAGAGGAGGACGGCTGGTGAGCCTGCTCTTCTCGAACATCGAGTCGCGCGCGACCACGCGCGACGCGTTCGGCCTCGGCGCCGGCGAGGTCCTCGTCGACCCGCTGCGCCTGATCCCGTTCTACGCCGCGACGACGGGCATCGCGGACGACGTCGCCGTCACGCCCTGGGCCGGGTACCGGTCCGGCCCGGACGGCATCGGCGTCAAGATGTCGCCCAAGCCGCCGCTGCTCGACGACCCGGGAATCGGCCTGGACTTCATCCCGTGGATGAGCCAAGCCCTGATGTCCGCGCTGATGCACGGCTTCGCGTTCGGGCTCATCGTGACGCGCAAGGCCGGGTGGCCCCACAAGGTCGCATGGGTGAAGCCGTCGAAGGTCCACATCGACGAGACCGGCCCCGTGCCCGTGTTCTCCGTCAACGGCAAGGTCGTGCTCCCCGGCGACTACATCTACGTCCCGGGCCCGACCGTGCCCGGCAGCATCCGGGGCCTGTCGCCCGTCGCACTGTTCCGCCTGCAGCTCGGCAAGAGCAAGCTCGCGCAGAAGTACGCGAGCGAGTTCTTCGACCGCGGCATCATGCCGCCCGGGGTGCTCAAGAACACCGCGCGCACCCTGGACGGCGGCGCCGTGCAGGTCGCGAAGGACCGGTTCAAGGCGGCGGTATCGGGGCGCGACATCTTCGTCACCGGGAACGACTGGGACTGGACGGCGCTCTCGATCCCGAACGACGACGCCGTGTTCCTTGAGACGATCAAGGCGAGCGCGACGGAGATCGCCGCGATCTTCCGCGTCGCGCCCGAGGACATCGGCGGCGAGACCGGCTCGTCGATGACGTACAGCACGGTCGAGCTCAACGAGCTCAAGCGGCAGCGCCGCGCGCTGCTGCCGTGGGTGCGCCGGTTCGAAGAGGCGTTCACGCGCGTCAGCCCGCGCCCGCAGTACGTCAAGGCCAACCTCGACGCGCTCGTCCGCGTTGACCTCACCGCCCGCACGAACGCGCTCGTCGCCCGCCTCAAGGCCGGTATCGACACGCTCCCCGAGGTCCGGATCCTCGAGGACAAGGCACCGCTCACGACCGAGCAGAAGGCCGAGTGGCAGTCCATGTACGGCCCGCGCGCCGGGCAGCCGATCAGCACCGCAGCCGAAGGGGCACCAGCATGAGCACCACCGTGGACATGGAGAGCCGCGTCCTGACGACCACCGGGCCCGTCGAGCTGCGCGCCGGCGGCACGGGCCTCGGGATCCTCGCGGGGTACGCCGCCGTCTTCAACCGCTACTCCCAGAACCTCGGCGGCTTCGTCGAGCAGGTCGACCCGTCCGCGTTCAACAAGAGCCTCGCCGACAACGCGCCCGTCATGGCGCGTGGAAACCACGACGACGCCTACCTGCTGGGCACCACGTGGGGCAACACCCTGCGCCTGTCCGCGGACGGCACCGGGCTGCGCTACGAGGTCGACCTGCCCGACACCACCGTCGGCCGCGACTACAAGGTCCTTGCCGAGCGCGGTGACCTGCGCTGGTCCTCGTTCGCGTTCCGCACGCTCGAGGACGACTGGGGTGTCACCGAGCAGGGCTTCCCGCTGCGCACGCTGCGCAGCGTCGTCCTGATCGACGTCGCGCCCGTCAACAGCCCCGCGTACCTCGACTCCACCGTCGGGCTGCGCTCCCTCGCCCACCGTCTCGGCGTCGACGACGTCGCGGCGCTCGCGGCCGAGGAGGTGCGGGCGAAGCTCGCGCCGACCACCCAGACCCCCGAGACCGCCGCCGAGGCGCGCTCGGAGCAGGGCGACGACGGGCAGCGCGCCACGCACCCGCCGCTCGCTCTGCGACGTCGGCTCCTCGAGCTCGACGCGCAGACGTAGCACCCGGCTCGGGCAGCGGCAGCACCGCACCCGGCACCCCGCACCACCCGCACCACCAGGTCGGCAGCGAGACACGCACCGGCCACCTCGTCATGCCCACCCGCCCCGAGCCGGGGCCCTTCCGAATGGGAGAACACCGTGAGCCACTCGCTCATCAAGACGCTCACCGAGAAGCGTCAGAACCTCTGGGACGAGCAGAAGAAGCTGCTCGACCGGGCCGCCTCGGAGAACCGTGACTTCACGGCCGAGGAGACCCAGCAGTACGAGGCCCGCGACGCGGACCTCACGGCCATGCGCTCGCGCATCGACTCGCTCGTCGAGTCCGAGGCGACGAACAAGGCGATCGAGGACGGGCTGCGCTCGCTCGGCGTCGGCGAGCTCAGCGGGGGCGACCCCAACGAGGAGCTCGGCAAGGTCGACATGAACGCGCAGTTCCGCGAGCTCGCGCAGCGCAAGCGCGACTCGGTGTCGCTCTCGGCGCGCTCCGTCTCCGACGGCATCGCCGAGCTGCGCGCCCTGTCGAAGGGGACCGCGGCGGCTGGCGGCAACACCGTCCCGACGTCGTTCCGGAACACGCTCCTCGAGCACCTGGTCGAGCAGTCGGGCCTGCTGCTCCTCGGCCCGACGATCCTGTCGACGGACTCGGGCGAGGTGTTCGAGATCCCCGTCACGACCTCGCACGGCGCGGCCGCGCTCGTCGCTGAGGCGGGCAACCTCGCGACCGGCTCGACCGACCCGGCGTTCGGCAAGCGCACGCTCGGCGCGTACAAGTACGCGCAGCTCATCACGGTCGCGCGCGAGCTCGTCGAGGACACGGGCGTCGACCTCACGGGGTACCTCGCCCGTGCCGCCGGGCGCAACGTCGGCCTCGCGCTGTCGAACCACCTCATCAACGGCACGGGCTCCGGTCAGCCGACCGGCGTCCTGACGACCGCGACGGCCGGCAAGACCGGTGCGGCCGCGGTCGCCGGCGCGCCGTCCGCGGACGACCTGATCGACCTGCTCTTCTCGGTCATCGCGCCGTACCGCGCCTCGGCCTCGGCGGGGTGGCTGCTCAAGGACTCGTCCCTCGCGGCGGTCCGCAAGCTCAAGGACGGTGCCGGCCGGTACCTCTTCGAGCCTGCGGCCACGTTCGGCGCGCCGGACGTGCTCCTGGGCAAGCCGATCCAGACCGACCCCTACATGCCGGCGATCGCCGCCGGCGCGGAGTCGATCGCGTTCGGTGACTGGTCCGCGTACTTCGTCCGCCTCGCGGGCGGCGTGCGGTTCGAGCGCGACGACTCGTTCGCGTTCGGCACGGACCAGATCACCTTCCGGTGCATCATCCGCGCGGACGGCGTGCTCGCCGACCAGACGGGCGCCATCAAGACCTTCACCGGTGGCGCCGCAGCCTGACGGCTGCTCGGTCGGTGGCGGTACGCGAGGCGAACCCTCGGCCTTCCGCCGCCGACCGGCCCTGGTCCGACCTCGAGCAGCGAGGAGCAAGAGCATGTCCCAGCACATCATGAAGGCGTACATCTCCGGCACCCGGAACGGTGTCGACTGGCCCAAGCCAGGCGAGCCCGCACCCTCCGACCTGACCGACCGGGAGCTGCGGCAGTACGTCGCCTCGGGTCTCGTGAAGGTCGTCGACGACGAGCCCGGCGTCGAGGTTGCCACGATCCCGACCCCGGTCGAGGTCGCCACGGTCCCGACCACGCGGGCGGTGCCCGAGCCGGTCGAGTCGAAGCCCGACCCCGAGCCCGTCGAGCCGAAGCCGGACCCCGAGCCGGTCGAGCCGAAGCCGGACCCCGAGCCGGTCGACGAGTCGGCGAAGGCCGAGGCGCCGAAGGGCCGTCAGCGCCGCTCCGCGGCCGCGGCCGCCGAGCCGAAGGCGGACTGACCGGTGGCTACGGAGCCGGCCTGGCCGATCACCGGTGCGATGGTCGCGGCTGACATGTCGTGGCCGGAGTCGCGCGCTGACGAGCTCGTGCAGTACGCGGCCTCGGCGGTGTCGGCGATCGAGCGCCGGGTCGGCCCGTGGCACGGGCAGCAGCTCACGCACGCGGTCACGGCGGTGACGTCCCGCTCGGCGGTCGTCCTGCCGTGGCCCGTCGTGAGCATCGACACGGTCACGGTCGACGGCGTGGCCGTCACCCCGCTCGCGACGGACCCCGATGCGGGCCTCGTCTACGGGACGTTCGGGCCGGGCCGCGTCGTGGTGACCGCGACGGCGCGCCCGCCCGGCACGGTCCCGGACGAGGTGGTCCTCGCGGGGCAGCGCCTCGCGGCGTTCCTCGCGGGGCCGACGAAGGTCGGGCCGAAGGGGCCCGGGCGTGCCGGCACGAACGAGCGCGACGTCGACGTGCTGCAGGGCTTCGCCCTGCCGCGTCAGGTGTCCGAGCTCATCAAGGACTACGTGCTCCCGGGAGGCTTCGCGTGACGACCGGCGTCGGCATGTACCCCTCGCTCGGCGCCGCGACGTCGAGCGTCAAGCACGCCCTGCACGACCAGATCGCCGCGGCGCTCGCGGCCGCGGACGAGACCGAGGTCGATGTCCGGTTCGGGTTCGTGTGGCCCGCGGAGTGGTTCGACTCGGTCGCTGTCACCGCCGTGCGCGCGACGCCGGGGGAGGGCACCACGAGCCCGCAGCGGCGCCGCGAGATCACGGTCTATGTCGACGTGAGCATCGTCAGCTTCCGCGTGACGGCGGACGACGCCGAGCCGCACGACCGCGCCTACGGGTTGCTCGGGCTGATCGACGAGCACCTGCGCGAGGACCCGACCATGGCCGGCGCGGCGCTGTGGTGCTTCTCGGACGAGCTCACGTCCGACGGCGCGACCGATGAGACCGAGGCCGGGGAAGGCCGTCTGTGCGAGATCGCGGTGACCTACGCGGCTCGCGTGATCGTGACCAGGTGAGGAGAGACCCGGTGCGCAAGTTCAAGAACGTCAGCCCGCTCGGCGCGCTCGAGCTGCCGCTCGTCGGCCGCGTCGTCGCGCTCGGCGAGGTGATCGAGGTGACGCCCGCGCAGGCGGTGCACCTCGCCGGGCAGGCCGACTGGGAGCCGGCCGACCCGAAGCCGAAGCGTCGCCGCCAGGAGGCGCCCGACCAGGACGACGCCGACGGCGTCGTCGACGACGAGCGAGAGGACTAGCCCCATGGGCATCCAGAGCGACTACACGGTCGGGCTCGCCAGCGAGACGACCTACGGCACCTTCACGGCGCCGTCGAGGTTCCTCGAGGCGGACGCGACCCTCAAGGAGTCCGTCGAGACCGCACAGGGCACGGGCATGCGCCCCGGCCTGCGCGTCGCGCGGGCGAACCGCCGAGCGATCGTGAAGCGGTCGTCCGAGGGCGAGATCACCCTCGACGCCCCGACCCGCGGCCTGGGCTACCTGCTCGCCGCGTTCTTCGGCGTCTCCACCATCACGGAGACCGCGACGGACTCGGGCGTGTTCCAGCAGGTGCACACGCTCAAGCGCGAGGACTGGGGCCCGTCCTACACGATCCAGCAGGGCATCCCGCAGTTGGGGTCCTCGACGACCGACGCGTACACCTACCTCGGTGCGCAGTGCTCGACGCTCTCGCTCGAGGCGGCCGCCGACTCGATCGTCGCCGTGACGACCGGGTGGGTCGCGCGCGAGCTCGCGATGGACGAACCCTACGCGGCCCCGTCCTACGCCGCCGAGTTCGACCTGTTCACGTTCGTGCACGGTGGCCTGTACGTCGGCGGGGACGCCTTCACCGCCCCGACAGCCACGGCGCCGGCGTCGGCCGGCACCCCGCTCGCCTCGGTCCGATCCGCCTCCGTCGCGCTCGACAACGGGCTCGACGAGAACGGGTGGAACCTCGGCAACGGCGGCCGGCGCTCGCGGCCGGCGGCGTTCACCGGCGGCAAGGACGACGGCGTGTCCGGGTCGTTCGAGATCGAGTACACCGGGCGCGACCTCACCGACGCCTACCGCGACCAGGAGCAGCTGACGATGCTGCTCAACTTCGAGGGCCCGGCCGAGATCGCGACCGGCGTCAAGCCGCTGCTGCAGATCGCGGTGCCCGCGATCTACCTCGACGGCGACCTGCCGACCGGCAACGGTGGCGACGTCATCACGGTCTCGCACGACTGGACCGGCCTGCAGGGCACCGACCCCGAGCCCGTCTACGCCGTGTACCGGTCGCTGGACACGGCGTACTGATGGCGGGCACGTCGTCGGGCTCGGCCGCTGCGCAGGCCGCGGCCGGGCTCGACTTCGAGCTCGACACGTCCAACCTGCGCGAGGTCCTGGCCGCGGTCAAGGACTTCTCCCCGAAGCTCGCGCGCGAGCTGCGCCGCGAGCTGCGCTCGGTCGGGGACGACATCATCGCCGATCAGCGCCAGCTGCTGACCGCGAATCTGCCCGGCTCGGTCGCGGTGACCGGGACCAAGACGCGGCTCGTGACCCCGAAGGACGGGCGCAAGCCGTACCTGCGGCGCGTGAACGTCTACGAGGAGCGCGAGCGGGTCGCGCGCGACCGCAACCGCGGGATGCGCAAGGCGATCGGCGCCGGGCTCAAGACCCGGGTCGTGACGGGCAAGACCCGCCAGGGCGTGTCCGTGCGCACCGACCGGCGGATCTCGGGACCGATGGCGCAGGCGTGGCAGGCGAAGCGGTTCCGCCACCCCGTGTTCCGCACGGGGGAGTACGTCAACCAGCTCGGCGGGCCTTACTTCTGGGGCCCGGCCGTCGCCGGCCGCGACGCGGCCGCGAAGAAGATCGACGAGGCGATCGCCGCGGCGATCACCGAGATGACCAAGGGAGGCGCCTAGTGCGCATCATCATCGACGGCCAGAGTGTGCGGGCCGTGAACCTCAACGACGCCCCGGGCCGCGCCGTCATCGCGCTGCAGCAGCAGTCCGGGCTCGGGATCGACGACATCGTCGCGATGAACGGCGACAAGACGAAGCAGACGCTCATCACGAAGATCGTCGAGTTCTTGTCCGAGCACAACCGAGGGCGCTTCCTCACCTGGGACGAGATCCTCGACAAGCCGATCCCGCAGATCGAGGCCGAGCCCGGCGACGTCGGCATGCGCGACGCCGAGCCCACCCAGGGCGAGGCCGAGGACCCTACGTCAGCGTCGACGGCTTCCCCGCCGGTCGACGCCGTCGCCGCGCCCAGCGCTCCGGTCGTGACCCGCGCGTCGCTCAGCTCTACCGAGACGAGCGATGGCTCGACGACCAGATCGACGCCCGGCTCCTCGACCTCCTGAGGCTCTTCCCCGGCATGACGCCGCGGGAGGTCCTCGAGCTCCCGTTCCGCCAGTGGGTCGCGATGGCCCTGTCCGTCGACGACGACCGCAAGGCAAAGCGTGAGCGGGCCCGCCATGCCCAGCGCAGCGCCCGCGGCACCGTCGCCCGCGCTCGTCGCAGGTAGCACCGAGAGGAGGCCGCCGTGGCGAACGCGAAGGACTTCGTCGTCAACATCCTCGGCGAGGACAAGACGGCCAAGGCGTGGGAGTCGTTCAAGGCCAACGCCGGGAAGGCTGCCGCGACCGCCGCCGCGGCGTTCGCCGGCAAGGAGATCGGCGAGGCGCTCGCGGCGAACATCGACGCCGCGGCGCTCGAGGACAAGGTCGCGGCGTCCCTCGGCGCGTCCGCGGCCGAGGCCGAGCGGTGGGGCGCGGCCGCGGCCGGGGCGTACCGGGGCGCGTGGGGCGAGTCGATGGACGAAGCCTCAGCCGCGGTCGAGGCCGTCGTGGGGAACATCGGCGGGATGCGCACCGCGGCCGAGACCGACATCCAGGCCGCGACGGAGAAGGCCCTCGCGCTCTCGCAGGCGATGGGTGTCGACGTCGCCGAGTCGACGACCACGGCGGGCATCCTCATCAAGAACGGGCTCGCGAGGGACGCGACCGAGGCGTTCGACCTCATCACGACGTCGCTGCAGCAGATCCCGACGTCGATGCGCGGCGAGGCCCTGGACGCGCTCAACGAGTACAGCGTCAACTTCTCCCAGCTCGGCCTCTCCGGTGACCAGGCCATGGCGATGCTCGTCAACGCCTCGGCCAACGGCGGCATCGCGATCGACAAGACCGGGGACTCCCTCAAGGAGTTCACGATCCGCGCGACCGACATGTCGACCTCGTCGGTGGCCGCCTACGACGCGCTCGGGCTCAACGCGCAGGACATGTCCAACGCGATCCTCGCGGGCGGCGACACGGCCGCTGGCGCGTTCTCGACCATCGTGTCCGGGCTGCAGGGGATCTCCGACCCGGCGACGCAGGCGAACACCGCCATCGCGCTGTTCGGCACACCGATCGAGGACCTCGGTACCGCGCAGATCCCCGCGTTCCTCGACGCGCTCGGTGGCGCGCAGACCGGCCTCGGCGACACCGCCGGCGCCGCGGAGAACATGGCCGCGACCCTGTCGGGCAACCCCAAGGCGCGGGTCGAGGAGCTGCGCCGCGGGTTCGAGGGCTGGAAGCAAGACCTCGTCGGGATGCCCGGCCCGGTCGGCGACATCGCCGTCGGGGTGCAGGCGTTCGGCGGGGACGCGGCCCAGCTCGCGACCACGGTCGGCATGACGGTCATCGCGCTGAACAACATGAAGCTCGCGACCGTCGCGACCACCGTCGCGACGACCGCCGGCAAGGTCGCCACGGCGGCCGCCACGGCCGGTCAGTGGCTCTTCAACGCGGCGATGCGGGCCAACCCTCTCGGACTCGTCCTGACCGCCGTGACGGCCCTCGTGGCGGGCATCGTGTGGTTCTTCACCGAGACCGAGACCGGGCAGAAGATCATCCAAGCCGCGTGGGCCGGGATCAAGATCGCGATCTCCGCCGTCACGGACTGGTGGAACAACACCGCCCTGCCGTTCCTGCAGGCCGGGTGGCAGGCGATCGGGATCATGTTCGAGAAGGGCAAGCAGACCGTCTCGAACGTCATGAGCGCCATCCTCGGCGCGGTGCGCCGCGTGTGGGAGTGGTCCCCGATCGGGCTCGTCGTGACGAACTGGGACGCGATCGTCGGGTTCGTCAGGGGCCTGCCAGGCAAGATCTCCTCGGCCGCCTCGGGCATGTGGGACGGGATCTCCGACGCCTTCCGCGGCGCGCTCAACAAGGTGATCCGCTGGTGGAACGACTTCAAGGTCGAGCTCACCGTCCCGGACAACGCGCTCACGTCCGCGATCGGGCTCGCCGGCAAGGGCTTCACCATCAACACGCCGAACATCCCGATGCTCGCCGACGGCGGCATCGCCACCCGGGCAACCCTCGCCGTCATCGGCGAGGGCCGCGGACCCGAGGCCGTCGTCCCGCTCGACCGCCTCGGCGAGTTCATCTCGAACGTCAACCGGGCGACCGACCGCGACAACGGCGGCCGCGCACCGCTGCACATCGAGCACTTCCACGCAGACGGCATGTCCCCGGCCGACGTCGGCGACGCGTTCGCCTGGGCATCGAGGTAGGGAGAGACCGCGTGACCGAGACGCTCACGACCCTGTCGTCCGTCGCCATCCTCTCGGCGGCGCCCGTGCTCGAGCCGTGGCAGGCCATGCTTGGCACGCTACGGCTCGGGCCGGGCACCGCCTATGAGTGGGCGTCGCTGTCCGGGCTGGACGAGCTGCCGTCGCTGCGCACCTCCGACGAGGCGCGCCCCTGGGCGCACGGCGACTACGCCGGCGACGACTGGGCCGAGGGGCGCGCGATCGCGTGGGAGATCGAGATCGCCGCCGAGCCCGAGCTCGGTGTCACCTACGACCAGGCGCTCGCGGAGCTGCGCCGTGCGATGGTTCCCACGGTGGGGGACCTGATCCCGCTGTGGGCCTACCTCCCGCACCGCGGGGCGCCCGTGCGCTGGGACGTCAAGGTGCGCCGGCACCGGGTCACGACAGACATGCGGTACGAGCTCGGGCTCGCCCTCGCCGAGGCGCAGCTCTACGCCCCGGACCCCGTGGGGTACGGCGACGAGCTCGGCACCTCCACGGGGTTCCCGCTCATGGTCGGCGGCCTCGAGTTCGACCTGTTCACCGACGGCGCCACGGACACCGGGTTCCTCGAGTTCGGGGAGAGCGGCGGCACGGGACGCGTCGCGCTGGCCAACGAGGGCACGGCCGAGTCGTGGCCACGGTTTCGCACCTCGGGCGCGATCGCGGCCGGGTTCGAAATCCTCGAGGTCCCGACCGGGCGCCGACTCCGTTTCGAGGGCGACGTCGCCGCAGGCTCGTCGGTCTCGATCGACGCGGCCACCGGGACCGTGCTCCTGGACGACGTCGCCGACCGCTCCGGTTCCCTCACGGTGCGCGAGTGGTTCCCCGTGCCGGCGAACGGCGGCACGGAGGTCATGTTCCTTCCGCTCGGGTCCCACACGTCAGCATCGCTCGGGGTGACCTGGGCGCCGGCTTGGTGGTGAGGAGGCCCCGTGATCCGCATCGTGTGCGGTGAGCTCGTCACCGGCAAGATCCTCGCCACCGTCCCCACGACCGACAACGGCGGCGCCTGGTCGACCGTGCTCAACGACGCCGGCACCGTCGACGCGACCGTGCCACTGCGCACCCGCGGCGTGCGCGCCCGGCGGGAGCTCCTCGGTTACCTCGAACCCACCCGGTGCTACCTGGCCGCGATCACCGACGACGGCGACGTGCTCGAGGCCGGGCCGATCTGGAAGCACGGCTTCGACGACAACACGGGCCAGCTCAAGGTTGGTGCCGCGGGTCTGATGTCGGTGCTCGACCACCGCGTCGTCGTCAAGGTCCTCGCCGCCGGCGAGCGCGCTCAGACCACGACCCTGTCTTGGTCCGACCTGTCGCTCGCCACGATCGCGAAGCGGCTCATTCAGACCGCGATGAGCCACACCGGGGGATCCCTGCCGCTCGTGCTGCCCGACGACGAGCCCGGCACCGCTGTGCGCAACTATCCCGGCTACGAGCTCGGTGTCGTCGGGGAGCGCGTGCGTCAGCTCATCGAGGTGGCCGGCGGCCCGGACATCGCGCTGCAGCCGCGCCTCGCGGGCGGCGGCACGCGCGTCGAGTGGGTCATGCGTACCGGCACCACCGCCGACCCGCTGCTGCACCAGGGCGGCGACGACTGGGCATGGGACCGCGGCGCTGCCCGCGGCTCCCTCACCAAGCTCTCCGTCGACGTCGACGCGACCGGCGTCGCCCAGCGCACCTGGGCCATCGGTTCCGGGATGGAGACCGCACTCATGATCGGCACCGCCTACGACCCGACCCCGCTTCCTGCCGGGTACCCCCTGCTCGAGGCCACCGGATCGTTCACCTCCGTCCTCGAGCAGGCCACCCTCGACGCCCACGCCGCGGCGCTCGCCGACACCGCGCGCCGACCGTGGCAGACCTGGACGCTCGCCGTGCGTGCCGACGCGGCGCCGCGCCTGGGCACGTACCGGCCGGGGGACTGGGCGCGCGTGCACGTGCCCGCGTCGCACGAGTACCTGCGCGAGGGCCGCTACCGGTCCCGGGTCCTGTCGATGTCGGGCGACCTGTCCCGCTCGGTGAGCGTGAAGCTCGCCCCGACGATGGAGAACCGATGAGCGACGACCAGGGGTGGAAGGGCCGCCCGCCCGAGAACCCGTCCCCGATGGGCCCGATCCTCGAGCGGTTCCGAAAGCTCGAGAACCGGGTCGCCTCCCTCGAGACGTCCGCGCCCCTGCAGTCCGCCACGATCAGCTCGGGCGGCCTGACCGTCAAGGACGGCGGGAACCTCACCGTGCGCGACGGCGGCGGGATCCGCGCCGAGTACGCCGACGGGACCCCCGCCGTCCACTTCGGGCCGCTGTGGACCGACGCGGGGCACGTGCCCGACGGCATCGGCCTACATGTGCAGGCACCAGACACCACCCCAGACGACGAAGTCCGAGGCGGGCCCGACGTCTTCCGCGCCAAGGTGTTTCCCGACGGTGTCACGACGGCCGTCATCATCGGACAGACCGACGTCCCCATCAGCTACCTGTGGGGGTACGTCGACGGCGACCTCTATCTCGAGTCACGCAACGGGTGGGGCACCCTCAAGGGCAAGGACGCGTGGCTCGAGGCGAAAGCCGGGACTGCGACCGTGAAGGGCTCGGCCGGCCTGACGCTCGACTCCGGCGGGCAGGTCCTCATCAAGTCGGCCACGTCGAGAGTCTTCATCGACCACGAGACGACGTCGAACGCGGGCAACTGCTACATCGGCACGACCGGGATCGTCCAGCGATCCACGTCGTCCCTGCGCTACAAGCAGGACGTCGAGGACCTGGCCGTCGACATCGACGACGTGCTCAAGCTGCGCCCGCGCACGTGGCGCGACCGACTCGAGGTCGAAGCCGACCCCGACGCCGGCACCCGCTACGTCGGGTTCATCGCCGAGGAGCTCGACGCCGCCGGCCTCGGGCAGTGGGTCCTGTACGACGACCAGGGGCGCCCCGACGCGATCGCCTACGACCGCCTCACCGCCGCCCTCGTCCCCGTGATCCAAGACCAGCAGCGCCGCCTCGACGACCAGGCGCAGACGCTCGCCGACCTCACCGCCCAGCTCGACGAGCTGCGCGCAATCGTCACCCCCCAGGAGGCATGACATGGCCCTGTTCCGTGGCCTGTTCGTCCGCAAGGACGCGACCCGCGGCACGACCCCGGTCGAAGCACGCAAGGCGCTCGCGGGCCTGCTCGCACCCGCCGGTGCGTTCGGCGCCCGCCCAGGCATCCTGTCCGGCGGCCGCGTCACCGGCGCCGCCGGCTGGGCCTACCAGCTCGGGCCCTCGCACGTCGCCGTCGTGCGCGCGACGGCGGACGGCGTCGTGCTCACGGGCAACGACGGCAACCTGTCGGTCAACACCGACCCCGCGCCGGCCTCCGGTGCACGGATCGACATCGTCTGGATCCGCCACCTCGACATCGACTCCGGCGACGCGACGTCGGACATCGAGGTCGGCGTCGCCAAGGGCGCCGCGTCCGGGTCTCCGGCCGAGCCGTCCCTCCCGGCCGGCGCGCTCGAGCTCGCGCGCGCAACCGTCGGCGCGGGTGCGACGAACACCAACCACGCGAACGTCACGATCACGCAGAGCGGCCTGCGCACCTCCGGTCGCGGGACGCCGGTGCCCGTGCGTGACAAGACCGAGCGCAACGCCTACGCCACGGCGTTCACCGGTGCCGGCGGGATCGTGTCCGCACTGGCGCCCCTGTGGGTGATCCGCGCTGACGCCGGAGAGGGTCGCGAGTTCGAGTACACCGTGGACGGGACGAACTGGCGCGCTGTGCCGTCCGAGCGAGCGGTCAAGATCGCGACGTCGGAGATCTCGGCCGGGTGGGCGCCGACGGCGGGCTCGCAGTACACGCCGTTTCTCCTGCGATCGGGCAACTCGATCACGATGCACGGTGCGCTCTCGCGAAGCAGCGGCGCGGCGGGCAGCCTCCTGACGGTGCGCGAGGGCTTCCGCCCGGGGTCTCCGGGGTCGACCTTCGTCGGGACGACGGCCACGAGCTCGGGCTACATCGGCGCACTGCTCCTCACCGGCAACACGGGGATCCTCTCGCTTCCCTCGGCCTACGGTTCGGGCACCCTGTCCAACACGGCGGTCGTCCCGCTCGTCGCGCACTGGACGTCGCTCGACCCGGTCGACGTCGCCCAGGTGCCCGCGTCGTGACCCCGCCCCCACCCGAGACCCCGTGGTGGGGCTGGGCCCTGGTCGTCGTCGCCCTCGCGCTCATCACGACGGCGGGCACCGTGCTCGCGAACCGGCCGATGCGCAAGAAGCTCGAGGCCGTCGCCGCCGACGCACGCGAGGCGCGTGACCAGACCGCGAACACGCACAAGACGAACCTGCGCGACGACCTCGACTTGCTGCGCGCCGAGGTGCGCCAGGGCTTCGAGGACGTCTCGTCCGAGCAGGGCGAGTTGCGCCGGTCCGTCGGGATCGCGCGCCGCGAGATCCGCGGCGTGCGCAAGGACGTCGGCTCGGTGCAAGAGGACGTCGTCGAGGTCCGCGACGAGACCCGCACCGTGCGCGAGCGCCTCGACGAGCACCTCAACCCCGACACCTGACCCCCATCCAACCCCGGCCCCGGCCGCCTGACGGCGCCCGGGGTTCCGTCATGCCAGGAGGTACCTCATGGCCGGAGAGTCGTTCTTCGGGATCGACCATCCGAACCGCCGGTCCCCGCAGATCGGCAACCCGCGCCGCGGCGGCGCCGAGCCGTCCGGCACGATCGTGATCCACACCGCGGAGTGCGCGGCCGACCTCGTCGGCCCGGACACCTCCGCGGAGGGCGTCGCCCGGTACCTGACCGAGCGCACGACGCCCGGGTCGTACCACCGCATCGTCGACTCCGACACCGTCGTGCGGTACGCCCCGCTCGGATACGAGACCTGGCACTGCCGCTTCACCAACCGGTGGTCGATCGGGATCTCGTTCGCCGTGCAGGCGCACATGTGGGACCGGTACCCGCCCGACTTCGTGACCGCGATCCTGCGCCTCGGCGCCCGCACCACGGCCCAGGCGATCCGCGACCTCAAGACGTACTGGAACGTCGACGTCCCCCTCGTGCGGATCAGCCGCGAGCAGGCGCTCGCGCGCCGGCCCGGGTTCATCGGGCACGGCGAGACCGACCCCGCCCGCCGCTCCGACCCCGGCCCCGCGTTCCCCTGGGCCCGGTTCCTCGACATGGTCCGCGCCCAGCTCACCGGCGTCCCGACCGCACCCGCAGCACCGGCAGCACCCCCGCTGCCCCCGCCCGACAACATGGAGGAGATCCTCATGGGCTACCCGTTCATCATCCGCGGCACCGACCAGGACGCCTGGACGCTCGTCCTGTCGCCCACCAAGCAGGTCAACATCTCGTCCGCCGACGTCAAGGCGCGCCGCGCCGAGATCACCGCCGCCTTCGGTGAGCCGCGCACGGTCGGCGCCGGTCTCGCGGCGAGCATCCGCGCGGAGATCGGCTGATGCGTGCCCGGCGCGCCGCGCTCGCCGCGGCGCGCCGGCTCCCCGCCGTCCTGGCCCTCGGCGCCGCCGCGCTCGCGCTCGGCGTCCTCAGCCTGGCCGTCGTCCTGCACCTCGCTCTCGTCGAGCCCCTGCGAGTGCTCGCCCACCTGATCGGAGCTAGCTCATGACCACAACGTCCACCCAGCAGACCTACCCGGCGCGCGCGTCCTGGCGCACCGCGGCCCAGACCGTCATCTCCGTCATCCTCGTGCTCGGGGTCCTCGCTCCGATCGTCGCAGCGATCCTGTCCGACGAGCTCGGCGCCTACCTGCCGGACGCCTGGCTCGCATGGGTCGTCGCCGCGGGCGCCGTCCTGGCAGCCGTCGCCGCTGCCCTCGCACGCATCATGGCAATCCCCGGCGTCGATGCCTGGCTGCGCCACCTCGGCCTCTCCTCGACACCGAGCGTCGCGCCCGTCGGACCGGACGGCGTCCCCGACGTCACGTCGATCGTCAACACGACGACGCCCGCCGGCTACGAGGTTCCCGAGGTGTCTGCGGCCAAGGACGAGGTCGCCGAAGCGGTGCGCGACCTGCTCGGGTACCACCTCGACGACGTCGAGGCCGTCTACTCGACGCCCCGGGACCCGATCCACGAGGCCGACTTGATCGTCGAGAAGCTCCTCGAGCTTGGCTGGCGGCCGACCGCCTGACCATGTCTGCACGTGATTGCGCCCCCGCTCCTCCCGCGTGGAGGAGCGGGGGCACATCTGTCGCATGAGGCGCGCCACGGGCGGGTACCTTTCTCAGCCATGGGGATCCTGTCGTTGATGCGGAACGCGTGGTACGGGCCAACACACCTGAGGGTGCCTCCCGCCACGGAGATGGACATGTCCCAAGACTGGCTCTTCTCCGGCGTCGTGACGGTGACGGACGTCCAGGAGGCAATCGAACTAGCCGAGAACCTCTACAAGGCCGAGGCGCCGGCGCACGCGCCTCCAGGTGCAGACGTTCTCGTTCGGACGCATTCCGGCACAGGCAACGTCCGATACGGCGCGAAGGTCGCGGATCTAGCCGGAGCGGAGTGGGAGAGCGTCACGTTCGAGGTCGGCTTCGCGGTCGAGATCGCAGAGCCATCCGACGAGTGGAATCGGTACATGTGGTACGACACAATGCGCCTCCATCTTGACGGACACAGCTCGAGCCTCATGTCCCAGCCGCCAGACGGGGGCGGGGCTCCCGCGCCCCGTGAGTCGACGTCGCAACGTGCCCACGCCGCTGCGCTTAAGGCGCTCGTTTCCGGCGTCCGCCGCCGGACGCCGCCGGTTCGTCGAAAGCAGGCAGTCGCAGCTGTTGTCCCGGGAGTGCTGGCGGGCTTGTGGCTTTGGGCGATGCTCGCCTCTTCCCCGGCGCTCGCTGTCTGGTTGTTCTCGGGCGTTCTCGCTGCGTTCGTCGGTGGATCGATCTTCGTGTCCGGGGCGCGCAATCCTCCGACGGCCTACACGATGAGGTACTACCCAGAGCTCAACGGCAGGCTTCTGGTCGATCTAACGCCCCGAGCTGAGATGCTCGCCGCCCGTGCCAGCGGACACCGGGACGCGAAGGTCGTGGCCGTGACCGTCGCTGGCACCTTGCTTGCTGCTGTGCTGACCGCGTACTTCACGGGCCTATGGACACCAGGCCCCTCCAACTGACTCGGTCGAACATGTGTTCGAGTTGGTGCGAGACTGTGTTTGTGGGGGAGAGCGACTGGCCAGGTTGGGTCGAGATTCGTCGCGGCCGGTGGCTCAAGATCCCGCCGCGGCAGTGTCCGGCGTGCGCGTCGGCGTGGGACGTCGTCCGGGACCGTCCGCGGGAGCGGTTCGTCCGGTGCGGGTGCTCGGAGCCGTTCTGGCACACGCTGTGGACGTGTCCGGTGTGCGGGGCGCTCGCCGCGGAGGGGTGCGCCGACGTCGGCCGGTGGCAGAACCACACGACCCCGGTCGGCGCCGACCCCTCGCGGCGGTGGGCAGTCGGCCCGTGGCGGGCTGCTAAGGCGTAAGACCGACGACCGCGGCCCAGACGTATCCGACCACGGTGCAGCTCGTACCGCGCCGACGGCTCCGGGCTTCCAGATCCGTTCGGGAACGTCCGCGTGGTCCGTGGCGTGTGCTGGAAGATGGGCTGCCGCCCTCCGCTGCGCTCCCGGTTGCCACCGGAGAGGCTTGAACACGGCCCGGATGCGGGCGCTAAAGAGCAGCGCGGCCGATAGCGTGCGCACACGGTGGTTCGTGCTCGACAGCACAGCTGAGACTCGGTGCGGGCCCACCAGGTTCGACCAGTAGGCAGACGGGGACGGCGAGGCGGCCAAAATGACATCTGAAGAGATAGCGCGGAGCGCGCACATGGAGGCGTTCTACGACGAGAGGCTCGGCAGACCGAAGTCGCGCAGGCAACGGCTCCGTGAGTGGTTCGCCGCTCGGAAGGTCTGGGGTGTTGTCCTCGCAGTAGCGCTGGGGCTCGCCTTGGTTCTCTGGGGAGTGCCTCTTCTCGTGGCGCCCGACGTCGGGGATCCAGTCGAGCGCGCCAGCCTCATGGTCGAGGAGCGACGAACGGTCATCACGACACTTGCCGCTCTTGGCGCTGGCGTCACGGTTTGGCTCTCCTGGCGCCGGCACGGCCTCGAATCCGCGCGCCACGATCTTGAGCGTGACGCCAACCGAACCGGGCGCTATGCCTCCGCTGTGGAACAGCTTGGTTCGGAATCCCCCCATATCCGTCTCGGCGGGATCTACGCACTGGAGAGGATCGCAAACGACTCCGACCGCGATGCCGATGTGATCGTCGATGTTCTCGCGGCCTTCGTCCGTGACACTTGCCGTCGTCCGCCGCTCAGTTTCGAGAACGTGACGATGGGCGGCGTCAGCGCGCACGCGGGTGTGGGCCCAAGCATCCCCGAGTACCCGGCAACCCGCATCGACGTTCAAGCCGCGCTCACGGTTCTGGCTCGCAGACCGAATAAGAGAAAGCCGGTTGATTTGTCGGGGGCCTATCTGGCGCGCGCGGATCTGGCGCATGCTGATCTGAACGACGCACGTCTTGCCAAGACGGACCTCTCGGAGGCCAAGCTTGACGGCGCTACACTGAACGGCGCGCATCTGATGGGGGCGAATCTCAAGCATGCACGTCTCCTGCGCGCCGAGCTGGTCCGCGCGGATCTGAGGGATGCCGACCTCACGGCGGCCAACCTCATGGGGGCTGACCTCACGGCGGCGAGCTGCCTACGGACGAACTTCACAGATGCTGTGGTCCGCCGCGCGGACTTGGGTGGCACCTACATGCGAGGTGCCAACCTCACGCGGGTAAACCTCGATGACGCAGCCGACATCAGCTACATGAAGCGCTAACGGCCGCGCGCCACTAGGGAGTCAAGCCCTCAGCTCGCGCGACGGCTCGTGGGGCACCGTCGCCACCCGTCACCGAGCTCGCGCGCGAGGCGGCTGGAGTCGCGTATCCGTCGTCATGCGGGGGAGCCTACGGCGAGCTCGAGCGTCCCGGACGGCGTCTCCGCCTGTCCGTCCCGGGCCTCGCGGACGATCGCGCAGACGGCCGTCTTGTCCAGGCCGAGGTCCTCGGCGATGCGACGTCCGGACCTGTCGGTTGTCCGGGCGAGACGCACGATCTCGTCGTGGTGCCGGGCGACGCGTCCGCGCCGCGCCGTCCGGGCCTGCCCGCCGTCTGTCCGAGTGTCCGGTGCGGCGTGCAGCTCGGGCGCGTGCTCCGCGACGATCGCGACCGGCACGGCGACCTCCGCGGCTTCCGTGTCCGTCTCTCCCGCGCTCGCGGCCCTCGTCTCGGTGTCCGTGTCCGTCACCGGGGCGGTGTCCGTGAGCGGGCCGAACGCGACGCCGGCGACGACGTGCGCGGCGGCGAGCGTCATGAACGGGAACCCCGCGGCGAGGAGCGCGCCGACGATGCCCTGCCAGCCCTGGGGGCCGGCGTCCCAGGCGTGGGCGGCGTTGATCGCGGACGAGACGGTGGTGAGGGCCCAGACGAGCGTCCAGGGCAGGCGTGCACTCTCGCCGCGGTGGGTGCGGACGAACGCGGCGATTACGTAGCCGAGCATGGCGACCTCGAGCGCGACGGGCACGAGCCACGCGAGGTGGACGGGGATCGCGGCCCACGGCGCGGCCGCGGAGACGCCGGTGAACGAGAGCGTGAAAGACGCGGCTGCGACCGCGACCAGGACGACGAGCAGGCCGGCGAGCATGAGGCGGTTGTCGGGGTTGATCCGGGCGGACGTCGTCGGGCGGGGCGTGGCGGTGGTCGTCATAGCGGTGGTCCTCTCGTGCGTGGTGGTCAGCGGGCGAGGCGGCGTGCGGCGGCGATCGCGGCGCGGACGTCGGCGATGGTCTCGGGCTGCGGGGGTGCGGCGGCCTGGGCGGCGTCGGCCTCGGCGAAGAGAGCGCGGGTCGTGGTCGTCGGGCGGTTGGGCGTGCGGGGCGCGGGCGCCGGAGCGGGTCCGGACTGCGCGAGTGCGGTGAGGCGGTAGCGGAGAAGGCCCGGGCCGCGGGCGCCCGCGAAGTCCTGTGCGCGCAGCTCGAGCGCGAACGTGTCGAGCGTCCACCCGGCGGCGCGCAGCTCGCGTGCGTGGTTGCGTGCCGCCGCGGCCGCCAGGCCGCGGGCGAGGGGGTGTGAGCGGATCTCCTCCACCACCCCGTCGAGCAGGGCGTCCCGCTCGCCGGTGGCGTCGTCGACGACGGTCAGCGGCCTGGTGGAGGGATGGGGCAGGGGATAGGGAAGGGGATCGGGGTCGGCAGGCGACACGCGTTCGTCGCGAGGCGACACCTGTTCGTCGTGAGCCGACACGAGTCGCGGCGCTCGCGGCTCGTGCGCCTGGTGCTCGACGACGTCGCCGACCTGGTCGTCGCGCTCAAGCTCGACGACGTCGCCGGGCGTGGTGAGCGCGTAGCGGGTCGTGGCGCCCCGGCGGCCGGTGCTGGTGGTGGTGATCCACCCGGCGTCGCGCAGGCGCCGCACGGCGGCCGTCGTGGCGGTCCGACCGAGGCTCGTGCGCGCCTGCAAGCGCTCGGCGGCGACCCACACCCGCAGTGGCCCGTCGCCCGCGTGGTCGGCGTAGGCGAGGGCGACGAGCTTGTCGGTGGCGGGGAGGTCGGACGCCCACAGGGCGTCGCGCCAGCGGTTCACGTGGCGGCGCGCGGACGTCGTCGGGTCGGGCGCTGACGGTGCCGTGGGCAGGGTCCTGCTAGCGTTGGCGAGAGCCATCTGAGAGGGTCCGTTCCTCTTGTGGTGGTCAGGCCCCGCTCGGTGTTGACGCACCGGCCGGGGCCGTTCTGTTGTGGGTGCTGCTAGTCGGTCGCGAAGGCGTCGAGCACGAGCTCGGCGGCGCGCACGTTCTGCTCGGGCACGTCCTGGTCGTAGAACCACGTGCGCGTCTCGTCGTCGGGGGTGAGCGCGACGGCGATCGCCTCGGCGGACGCCTCGAGCGCGGTGTCCGTGTCGCCGCGCGAGAACTCGAGCTCGGCCAGGAAGAGGTCCGCGAGGGTGGCGTCGTCGAGAGCGAGCAGGAACGTCAGCGCGTGCCCGAACTCGTGCCGAACCGTGGTGCGCACGTGCTGCTCGAGCAAGGCCCCTTTGACCGCGACCTCGCCTTCCTTGGCGTAGGCGGCGACGTCCTCGACGATCCACACGAAGGGTGACCCGTCCAGCTCGTCGGCGGGCTCGGCGTAGCCCCACCACCACCAGTCGTCGCGATCCGCGACGAACCGCCACTCCACGTCGCACACCGGCAGCCCGGCATCACCGAGACGCGAGATCTCCGCCCACGCGATCTCGTTGACGACGCCCAAGACGTCGTCGGGCACGCACGCCGCGCCAGGCGAAGCCGGAAGGTACGCAGGGAACCGCGACGGCTCCGGCTCGGCGCTCGCGGTGGACCCGACCAGGACGGCCGAGGTGGTGAGCAGGAGCGCGGCGGCGATCGCGCGACGGCGTGCCTGCCCCCAGCGGCTCACACGAGCAAGAGAAGCGCGAACGTGCCGTGCCTGCCCGCCGTGAGCGGGTGAAGTCTGGAGCGGTTGCCCAGCATCTGCCCAGCAGGACCGAACGGGCGCTCGAGTCGAGGGGTGTTCTTGCAGGTCAGAGAGTGGGCCCCGTGGGGTTCGAACCCACAACCTACGGATTAAAAGTCCGCAGCTCTGCCAGTTGAGCTAGAGGCCCGGGCGTCGCTCGGGGCGCCGTCCGGAGCCCAGGGTACCCGCGGCGGTACGACCCGGGGTCGCGCGGGCGCGGACCCTACGCGCGTCGTCGGGACCTGGCACCCGGGGTCTTGCTCCGTGAGAAATTCGGTGAGAACCGGGCGATTCGCTTGCATGTCGGCGCCGTTCTTGTTTCGGTGGAGAAGACCGAGGAGCCCGCGGGAGGGTGCACCGACGGCAGGTCACGCCGGCCAGGCGTGGGCCGCACGGACGTGTCCCGCGGGTCCCGCCCGGCGACGAGAGGAGCTCTCGTGCTCACCCTGACCGACAATGCCCGTACCGCCGTCCACGACCTGCAGACCCAGGCCGGGGTCCCCGACGGAGGCGGTCTGCGGATCGCCGAGTCGACGGACCAGGCGGGCAGCTTCGAGCTCGCGCTCGTGCCCGCCCCGCAGCCTGACGACACCGTCGTCGAGGACGGGGAGGCGAAGGTCTTCGTGGAGTCGTCCACGGTGCAGACCCTCGCGAACCTCACGCTCGACACGGACCCGAACGCCCAGGGACCGTCGTTCGTCCTGACTCCTCAGGGCTGACCGGCACCCCAGCCTGACCTGGCGCCTCGCGCCGGCACGATCTCGGCGTCGCGTCCTCCTCCTCCAGGCGCGTCATCGGATCCTCGACGGGCCGTCCGCACCGCGGGCGGCCCGTCGTCGTGCGCGACCGGGATCTACTCGCCCTCGGCCGGTCCCGGCCCGTGTGGTGCCGCTGCACTCAGGGCCGCAGCCCGACGCAGTCGAGCGCCCAGAACGTGTCCGCGTACACGAGCCGCCCGCGCATCCACGGCTCGTGGCCGACGAGGGGGAAAACCTGGAACGCGGGTGGCGGGATGCGGTCCGAGGGCGCGAGGAATCCGAGCCGGGAGCCGTCGACGAACCCGAGCCGTCGGTAGTACCCGGGGTCGCCCTCGAGGAACACGAGCGGCCACCCCGCGCCGTCGGCCGCGTCGAGCGCGTGCCGGACGAGCGCGCGGCCCACCCCCGTGCCCTGCCGCTCCGGGACGACGCCGAGCGGGGACAGCACCAGCACCTCGACGAGGCGCTCCGTGGCGTCGAGCCACGACCGGGTCAGCATGACGTGACCGACGACCTCGTCCCCTCCGTCGGGCCGCTGCGCGGTCGCGACGAAGGACAGACCGGGGACGTGCGCAGCGGACGCGCGCAGCGCCTCGACGAGGTCCGCGACGATCTCCTCGCCCGGCCCGAACGCTCGCAGGACGACATCACGGACGGGCCCCGCGTCGTCACGCGACTCGGGGCGGATGATCACGGGGGCGGTGCCCGGTGACTGGGCGAGCGACGGCATGGCGCGATGGTAGGCCGCAGGAAGCCCGAGGTCCCGGGGATTCTCGCCGGGCCTGCTTCGGCAAGCAGCCCGGCTCCCGCGGTGACGCGGCCGATCAGGCCGCCGGGCCCACGATCCACGACCCGCCGAGCACCGCGGCGCCCAGGGTGACGACGAGGAACACCCCGACCCAGAACAGCCCGGGCAGGCGCGTGAGGCGCGCGAGGATGTCGGCGTCGGAGCGTGCCGCCCGGCCGCGCGACCGCTCGGTCTGGAGCTCCAGCACAGGTCGCACCGCCCCGAGCAGGAGGAACCACGTCACCGCGTAGGCCACGGCGCTCTGGACGTCGGGCGACGCCCACCACGAGACCGCGACGAGCGCGGCGCCGGTCACGAGGACCGACCACAGCCCGAACCAGTTGCGGATCTGCAGCAGCATCAGGGCGAGCAGGACGACGAGCAGCCACAGCAGCCCGACCGCGTAGCCCTGGCGCAGCAGCGCGGCGGCACCGAGCCCGATGAGCCCCGGCCCGACGTAGCCCATGAAAGCCGTGAGCACCATGCCGAACCCGCGCGGTCGGCCCGACGAGACGGTGAGCCCGGACGTGTCGGAGTGCAGCCGGATGCCGGAGAGGCGTCGGCCGGTGAGCAGCGCGGCGAGCGCGTGGGAGGCCTCGTGCGCGATCGTCACGACGTGCCGCGCCACCCGCCACACGGGCGTCACGAGCACGACGGCGAGCGCGAGCGCGCCCATCGCGAGCACCACCGCGGTGTCGGGCGGGGCGACGGCGGTCGTCGCGGCCTGCCACACCTGCCCGACGACGTCGCCCAGCGAGGAGGCGGCGTCACCGCCCGTGGTCGCCCCGCCGTCGGACACGAGGGCGCCGGCAGCGGCGAGGGAAGGCGTGAGCGCGTGCACGCGCGACATTCCACCACAGCCCGGTGGACACCGGCCCGAGGCCGCTCGCGACGGACGAGACGCACCTCACCCGAGGGCACGGCGTCGGGCATGAGACACTGGAGGTTCGAGGGCAGCGCGATCGTGCGCGCCCCGCGTCGTGGAGATCCCCCCGGATTACGTGCGGCGGACCCCGACCTTGAGCCCCGAGAGGCCCATCACCTTGACTTCTTTTGCCGACTTCGGCCTGCCCACCCCTGTCGTGCGCGAGCTCTCGCGCCAGGGCATCGACTCCCCGTTCCCCATCCAGACCGCCACGCTGCCCGACTCGCTGAAGGGCCGTGACGTCCTCGGCCGCGGCCGTACCGGCTCCGGCAAGACGCTCGCGTTCTCGCTGCCGACCGTCGCGCGCCTCGCGCAGGCGAAGTCGTCGCGCCACCCGCGCCGGCCCCGCGCCCTCGTGCTGTGCCCGACGCGCGAGCTCGCCAACCAGATCAACGCCACCATGGAGCCGGTCGCCAAGGCCCTGGGCCTGACGACGACCACGATCTTCGGCGGCGTCGCGCAGTCGCGCCAGGTCGCCGCGCTCGACAAGGGCGTGGACATCGTCATCGCCTGCCCCGGCCGCCTCGAGGACCTCCTCAACCAGCGCCTGCTCACGCTCGACGGCATCGAGATCACCGTGCTCGACGAGGCGGACCACATGGCCGACCTCGGGTTCCTGCCCGGCGTGAAGCGCATCATGGACAAGACCCCGAAGCAGGGTCAGCGCATGCTGTTCTCCGCGACGCTCGACAACGGCGTGGACCAGCTCGTCAAGCGCTACCTCAACAACCCTGTGCGCCACTCGGTGGACGACGCCGCGGCCGCGCCCCCGCAGATGACGCACCACATCCTCGCGGTGCGCGACGCGGACGCGAAGAAGCAGGTCGTGCAGGAGCTCGCGTCGGGCACCGGCCGCCGCGTGCTGTTCATGCGCACCAAGCACCAGGCGAAGAAGCTCGCGAAGCAGCTCACCGCCAACGGTGTCCCGGCCGTCGACCTGCACGGCAACCTCGGCCAGGGCGCGCGCGAGCGCAACCTCGAGGCGTTCTCGTCGGGTGCCGTCAAGGTGCTCGTCGCGACGGACATCGCGGCGCGCGGCATCCACGTCGACGACGTCGAGCTCGTCGTGCACGTCGACCCGCCGGCCGAGCACAAGGCGTACCTGCACCGCTCGGGCCGTACGGCCCGCGCCGGGTCGGAGGGCGTCGTCGTCACCGTCATGCTGCCCGAGCAGCGCGGCGACGTGCGCGACCTGACCCGCAAGGCGAAGATCACCGCGCAGCCGAAGCCCGTCGCCCCCGGCGACGCGACCATCACGGGTCTGGTCGGCGAGATCGCGGCGTACGTGCGCCCGAGCGACATCACGCCGCCGCAGACGCAGGCGCGGCGTGGGACGCCGTCGACCAACGGCGGGTCGCGTGCCTCGCGCCGTGGGCGCGGCGCCCAGGGTGGCGGCCGCACGGCCGCGCAGGGCGCGGGCCAGGGCTCGGGTCAGGGCGCGACGGCGCAGCGCGGCCAGAGCGGTCAGCGCCCGGCGCAGCGTGGTTCCGGCAACGGCGCGCCTGCCGGCGGCGGCCAGGGTGGTTCGGGGCGTCGTCGTGGTGGCAGCGGCCGCGCGCAGCGCCCCGCCGGCGGGACGGTCTACTCGACCACCACCCCCCGCTGACCGTCACGCACGAGCTGTGGGCGTGAGATCGGGCCCGGTTTCGACCTCGGAACCGGGCCCGTCTCATGCCCACAGCCGTTCTCCTGGTGGGGAACACCGCGCGGGCTCGCGTGGTTGGGAACGTCGGAGGTGGACCATGACCAGCCAGACCCACGACAACCAGTCCTACGAGGTCGTCAAGTCCGACGACGAGTGGCGCGCCGAGCTGTCGCCGCAGGAGTACGCCGTGCTGCGGCAGGCCGGGACGGAGCGCGCCTGGACGGGCGAGCTCCTCGACGAGAAGCGCACCGGCGTGTACAGCTGTCGCGCGTGCGGCAACGAGCTGTTCCGCTCGGACACGAAGTTCGACTCCCACTGCGGGTGGCCGAGCTTCTTCAGCCCGCTCGCGGGCGACCGCGTCGAGCTGCTCACCGACCGCAGCCTCGGCATGGTGCGCACCGAGGTGCGCTGCGCGCGCTGCGGCTCCCACCTGGGGCACGTGTTCGACGACGCGCCGCAGACCCCGACCGGCGACCGCTTCTGCATGAACTCGGTCAGCCTGACGTTCGAGTCCGGCGAGTAGCCACGACGACGTCGACCCAGCACGCGACCGCGACCCCGGCCGCGTAGCAGACCAGGTCCCGCACCGCGAACGTGCTGCCCAGCAGCCACGCCGCGGGCGGGACCGCGTCGTTCACGGCGGACGCCGCACCGGTCGCCTGCAGCACCTCGACCCCCCAGCACCACGCGAGCGCGATCCCCGCCGCGGGCAGCGGGCGCAGGCGGGCGAACGCGAGCACGAGGAGCACGTAGGCCGCCACCGCGTACAGGACGTCGCCGCCGACGTCGCCCCACGGGTCGGGCAGCTGGGTCGCGACCACGAGCCCGGCGAGCACGACGCTCCCCAGGACGAGCGCGACGCGGGACCGCCGCCTGGGTGCCCGGGGGAGCGTGGGTGCGCCGAGGGGCCGGGGCGAGCGGGCGCCGTCGGGCACGCTCACGCCCCGTGCGAGCGCAGGGTCACCGGTTCGCGTTCCAGCGCACGACGTCTTCGGAGTACCGGTGCAGGAGCGTGGCGAGCGTCGCGACGTCGTCGCGCTCCCACCCGTCGAGCGCCTCCGTGATCGAGGTGACGCGGCCGCGGTGCGCGGCGTGGAGGCGCGACGCGCCGTCCGGCGTCAGGGTGATGAGCTGCCCGCGCGAGTCGTCCGGGTCGACCTCGCGCGCGACGAGGCCGAGCGAGTGCAGCCGGCTGAGCTGGCGCGAGATGGTCGCGCGCCCGACGCCGAACTGCGCGGCGAGGTCCGAGCCCCGGACGCCGGGGTGGTCGGCGATGTGCGCGAGGAGCGGGTAGGCGCTCGCCTCGAGGCCGGGGTGGATGCGGCGCGCCATCGCCGTCGCCGCGGCACCGGCCCGGCGCAGCAGGATCCGCAGCTCGCGTTCGAGGTCGACGTACGCGGCGTCGGGCTCGGCGGAGCCTGCGGCGTCTCGTCCGGAGCTGGTGGGAGGGGTCTCGGCTGGCACAGGGCCATCATGGCGCGAAGGGCGGGCTGCGGTCACGTTCGTCCGGGAAACCTCACCCGCTGGACGGTCGACCAAGACGCCGGGTGCAGGAAATGTGCGGCCCCGAAACGCTTCGAGACCGCACATTTCCTGCACTCAGCGTTTGAGGAGGGTGTTCAACGCGACGGGCGACCAGTCTCCTGGCCGTCGACCACTCCCGCGGGCTCGTACGCCCCGACGAGCGTCGACTCCGTCTCCTCGGCGAGGGTGACCCGGCCGGGGGAGGCGTCCACCGGGGCGTCCTCAGGGGTGCCGTCGAGCGCGGCCTCCCGCTCGAGGCGCTCCTGGAGGCCCGTCTTGGTGCCGAGCGGGACCTCCTTGAGGAACGACACGGCGATCAGGGCGATCAGCGCGAGCGGCACGGCGACGAGGAAGATCTCGGCGATGCCGTCCCCGTAGGACTTCTCCACGAGGTCCTTGATCGGGCCAGGCAGGGTGGAGACGTCCGGTACCGCGTTGCTGCCGCCCATCGAGTCCGCCGGGACGCCGAGCTTGACGAGGCCGTCCTGGATGGAGGACGAGACCTTGGTCGCGAGCACCGCGCCGAGCACGGAGACGCCGATCGCTCCGCCGAGGCTGCGGAAGAACGCGACGGTCGACGTCCCTGCACCCATCTCCTGGACGTCGAGCGTGTTCTGCACGGCGAGCACGAGGTTCTGCATGAGCATGCCCATGCTGGCGCCGAGGAAGAACAGGTAGACGCTGATCAGCGTGAAGCTCGTGTGGTAGTCGATGGTCGACAGGGCGAAGAGCGAGGCGACGAGCGCCGCACCACCGGCGACCATGATGCTCTTGTAGCGCCCGTAGCGCGTGATGAGCTGGCCGAACAGGGTCGACGCGACGAACGTCCCGACGATCATGGGGATCGTCAGCAGGCCCGACTCGGTCGGGGTCTTGCCGCGCGCGACCTGCATGTACTGGCTGAGGAACACCGCGGTGCCGAACATCGCGACGCCCACCGCGACGGACGCGACGACCGCGAGGACGAAGGTGCGGTTCTTGAACAGGTGCAGCGGGATGATCGGCTCGGGCGTCACGCGCTCGACCAGCACGGCGCCGAGCAGGGCAAGGACGGCACCGCCGACCATGGCGAACGTCTGCCACGACAGCCACTCGAAGTTCTGCCCGGCGAACGTCACCCACAGCAGGAGCGCGGAGACGCCGACGGCGACGAGCAGCGCGCCCCAGTAGTCGATCCGCACGACGCGGCGTGCGACCTTCGGCAGGTGCAGCGTGCGCTGGAGCACGACGATCGCGGCGATCGCGAACGGGAGCCCGACGAAGAAGTTCAGGCGCCAGCTCGCGGCGTCGGTGAGGACACCGCCCAGGAGCGGGCCGCCGATCTGGCTCACGGCCATGATGCCGCCCATGAGTCCCATGAACTTCCCGCGCTCGCGCGGGGAGATGATGTCGGTCATGAGGACGGTGGCGAGCGCCATGAGTCCGCCCGCGCCGATGCCCTGGAACGCGCGGAACGTGATGAGGGTGCCGACGTTCTGCGACAGGCCGGCGAGCGCCGAGGAGACGACGGCGATCACGAGCGCGACCTGGATGAGGACCTTGCGGTTGGTGAGGTCCGCGAGCTTGCCCCAGATCGGGGTGGAGATCGTCATGGCGAGGAGCGTCGAGGTGACGACCCAGGTGTAGGAGGCCTGCGAGCCGTCCAGGTCGCTGACGATCTTGGGCAGCGAGCTCGACACGATCGAGCTCGCGAGGATCGCGACGAACATGCCGAGGAGGATCCCCGAGAGGGACTCCATGACCTCGCGGCGGGTCATCGGGGTGGCGGCTGCGCCGGGCGGGGCGGTCCGTTCTGAGGTGCTGGTCATCAGGTGCGCTGTCCTTCGTTCTGCGGGCTCACGTGTCGTGGCGGGGTGTCAGGAGGTCCTTCGTGGCGGCCCGACGACGCGGGCTGCGGGCGGGGTCGGTGCCCGACGGCGCGCGGTCGCCGGGCGCCCGGGTCACCCGGTCGTGCGGTGGTGCTCGTGGCCGGCCGCGACCGCGGCGACGACGCGCTCGATCTCGCGCGTCGCGGCGACGATCTCGTCGTCGGTCCAGCCGGCGAAGATCTCGGTGCCGAGGGCGTCGATGAGGTCGTAGGCGCGGCCGACGACCTCCCGTCCCGCGTCGGTGAGCTCGACCGTGCGGGCGCGGCGGTCGCCGTCGTCGACGGTGCGGCGGGCGAGGCCTTCGTCGACGAGGTGGCTCACCTGGCGGCTCGCCACCGAGAGGTCGACCCGGAGCCGGGTGGCGACGTCACCGAGCGGGGCCGGCCCGCAGCGGTGCAGCATGCGCAGCACGCCGAACGAGGCGCGCGGGATGTCGAGGTCGCGCGCGATCCGGACGGCGCTCTCGCGCTGGACGCGGGCGAGCTCGTCGAGCGCGCGGACGAGTCCGGTCGTGGGCGAGGGGTCCGTCGAGGATTCGGGCGAGGTGTCGTGCGGGCGACGGGTGCCGCCGGGCACGACGGCGGTCGCGACAGGCATGGGTACTCCTTGGTTGCTGCAGGCAAGCATACGCCTTCAAGTTGCTTGCAGCAACCATTGTGTCGAGCAACCTCTGTCAGAGGGCGCGGACGACCCGGTAGGACGCTCGGCGGGCAGGCTCAGGAGCTGCTGGCCGGCGGCCCGGCGGACTGCTCAGTGCGCCCCGCGACCCACTCGCTCGTTGCCCATGTCCTCGAGCTCGACGCCCTTGGTCTCGGGAACCTTCGTGAACACGAACACGAACGACAGCGCCGCGAAGATCGCGTACATGAGGTACGGGATCGTCGCCCCGAAGGCGGCGAGCATCGGCGGGAACGAGAGGGTGATCGCGAAGTTCGCGAGCCACTGCGCCATCGCGGCGACTCCCAGCGCGGCGGCCCGGATGCGGTTGGGGAACATCTCGCCGAGGAGCACCCACACGAGCGGGCCCCACGACGCGCCGAAGAACACGACGAACGCGTTCGCGGCGACGAGGGCGACCGGGCCCCACGGGTCCGGCAGCGTGATGTTGTCGCCGCTGCCGCTCGCCTGCGTGAACGCGAGGGCCATGAGACCGAGCGAGACCGTCATGCCGGCCGAGCCGATGAGCAGGATCGGGCGGCGTCCCACCTTGTCCACCAGCGCGATGGCGATGAAGGTCACCGCGACGTTCGTCACGGACGTGATCGTCGAGACGAGGAACGACTGGCTCTCGTCGAACCCGACGGCCTGCCAGAGCGTCGTCGAGTAGTAGAAGATCACGTTGATCCCGACGAACTGCTGGAACACCGACAGCAGGATGCCGACCCAGACGATCGGCTTGAGCCCGAACGACGAGCCCTTGAGCGAGCCCTCCTGGGCGTTCTTCTCGTCGACGGCGATCGAGCGGTGGATCTGCGCGATGCGGTCGTCGACGTCCTCGTCGGGGCCGAGGACGGACGTGAGCACGGCTCTGGCCTCCTCGTCGCGGCCCTTGGCGACGAGGTACCGGGGTGACTCGGGGATGCGCAGCGCGAGGATGCCGTAGACAGCGGCCGGGATCACGCACACGAGGAACATCCAGCGCCACGCCTCCCAGCCGAGCCACAGCTCGTTGGAGGCGCCGCCTGCCGCCTCGGCGAGGAGCTGGTCGGACAGGAGGGCCGCGAAGATGCCGACCGTGATCGCGAGCTGCTGCAGCGAACCCATCCGGCCGCGCAGGCGTGCGGGCGCGATCTCCGCGATGTAGGCAGGCGCGATGACGGACGCGATGCCGATGCCGACGCCCGCCATGAAGCGCCACAGCGCGAGGTCGAGCGCGGACCAGGCGATCGCGGACAGGATCGACGACGCGAAGAAGAGGATCGCGCCGAACACCATGACGCGCGTGCGCCCCCAACGGTCGGCGAGGCGACCACCCGACCACGCTCCGAGCGCGCACCCGAGGAGGGCGATCGCGACGACGAGTCCGGTCACGGCGGCATCGAGCTCGAACTGGCCCTCGATCGCCGCGACGGCGCCGTTGATCACGGAGCTGTCGAAGCCGAAGAGGAAGCCACCGACCGCGGCCGCGACGGCGAGGCCGATCGCCTTGCGGTGGGCGCTCCTGGCCGTCACGGTGCCGTGGCCTGCTGCTTCGCTTCTCGTCATCGCGGTCCTCCGGTCGTCCAGGTCCTCGGCGGGGTCTTCGGTCACTGTAGGTCGGCGTGTCGGTCCCGGCGCGGCGAAGGCGGGTTCCGCCACCGGACCGCGCGTCGGCGTCGCCTGTCCGGGGCGTGCATCGTCCCGGCGTGCGGGGGGAGACTGTGCAGGTGCCAGACGACGACACCTCGCTCCCGCCGGACGGCGGCGGACCGGGCCGCGCCGGGCGGCCGCGCCGCCCGGCGATGCTGGACCCGCGCGACGCCGAGGACCTCCCCGGCGAGCTCGATCCCGCCCTGCGGGACCAGGTCGCCCACACGAGCGCGCACGCGATCGTGCACCGTGCGCGTGACGCCGAGGACCCCGAGGTCGTCGAGCGGCTCGTCCACCTCGTCGAGACCGAGGGGCTCGACGTCGTCGCGGCGCTGTGGTCCGACGCCCCCCCGAACTCGCTGCCGGGCGCGCTCTGGCGGCTCTACGTCCTGCGCGAGTGGGTGCGTCGCGACCCCCAGACCGTGACGCTGCGCTACCGGCTCGGGGTCGACGCCGCGCCCGTCCACGAGGCCATCGCCGGCGTCCCCCGCCCGCCTGGCCCGCAGGACGTCCGCGACCTGGCCGACGCGGTGCTGTCCGGCGTCTTCACCGGCGACCTCGCGGTCGCGCTCGAGCGGGCGGGGTCGTTCTGCCGGATCCTCGCGACCGGCGCGGCGTTCGACGCGGACTCGCGAGAGGTCGCCGACCCGTCCGGAGCGCTGCGGATGACCCGCGGCGCGGCCTCGCTGCTGCGCACCGCCCAGGAGCTCGAGCACGCGGCCGAGCTCTGGCGCGCCGGCCGCCTGGACTGACCCGACGCCGGACAGGACACGGCTCACGCCGAACAGCTCCCGGCCCACGCGAGGGAAACCCCCCACCCACCCCGACACCCAGGCGAGCACGCGCCGTCGGCCCCAAGGAACCACGGTTCTACCTCGCGGGACCAGAGTTCTACTTCGGCGGCCCGCGGTTCTCCCGCAGGACCCGGGTACCCGGGGTGACGCTCGCACGCACGGCGAGGGGCCAGGTTCTCCGGAGCGCGAACACGGGCTGCGAGCAGTTCCGGGACGGCGGACGGGCACGTACGATGGTCGACGACGCCGGGCCGCGGTAGCCCCGGGCTCCACACTCAGCCGCTTCGAGCGGCCACGCGCCGAGAGGCGCTCCCGGTCCGGCGTCTCATCTTCGGGCATGTCCCCGACGCGGTCACTGGCAACGACGCCAGGTGCCCGTCGCGAGCATCCTGCGCCGTCAGCGGCCGCGTGGCGGCGATTCCAGCATCGGTCTGCGCGTCGGCTACATTTGACGAGAGTTCGACGTGCGTTCATCCAAAGATCATCCGACCAGAGATCAGTGACCACCCCGGCCGACCGGTTTCGTCCGGCCACCGAGCGGCCCCCGAGGCCGACGCCAGCTCAGACCCCGACCCCGCGTCCCTTCCGGAGCCCCCCGTGCGCCTGCGCCTGACACCGCGCGACACCTCGTTCTTCGACCTTCTCGCCGCTCTGGCGCAGCACCTGGTCACCGGATCCACGCTCCTCGCAGAGCTGCTCGGCGCCGACCGCGCGACGCGCAAGCAGCTCGCGAAGCAGCTCAGCGAGACCGAGCACCTCGCCGACGACGCGACGCACTCCATCATGCGGCGCCTCAACCAGACGTTCGTCACGCCGTTCGACCGCGACGACATCTACGCGCTCGCGTCCGCGCTCGACGACTGCATGGACTACATGGAGGAGGCCGCGGACCTCATCGTCCTGTACAAGGTCGAGGAGCTCCCGGCCCGTGTGTCCGAGCAGGTCCAGGTGCTCCAGCGAGCGTCGGAGCTCACCGCCGAGGCCATGCCGCGACTGCGCTCGATGGACGACCTCCCGGAGTACTGGGTCGAGGTCAACCGCCTGGAGAACCAGGCCGACAAGGTCCACCGCAAGCTGCTCGCCGAGCTCTTCGACGAGGTGTCGGACCCGATCCTCCTCATGAAGCTCAAGGAGATCGTGGAGGTCCTCGAGCAGGCGGCCGACGCCTTCGAGAAGGTCGCCAACACGGTCGAGACCATCGCGCTCAAGGAGTCCTGAGCCCCGTGGAGGTAGTGCTCGTCGTCGTCGTCGTGGCGTTCGCCCTGGCGTTCGACTACACCAACGGGTTCCACGACGCGGCGAACGCCATCGCGACGTCGGTCTCGACCAGGGCCCTCACCCCGCGCGCCGCGCTCATCATGGCAGCGGTCTTCAACCTGATCGGCGCGCTGCTCGGTACCGCGGTCGCCCAGACCATCGCCGAGGACATCGTCGCGGTGAACGACGTCCCGCCTCACCAAGGCCTCGTCATCGTGCTGTGCGGCCTCGTCGGTGCGATCACGTGGAACCTCATCACGTGGTGGTTGGGCCTCCCCTCGTCGTCGACGCACGCGATCATCGGAGGGCTTGCGGGCGTCGGGGTCGCGTCCGGGATCACGGTCCACTGGGACGCGATCGTCGACAAGGTCGTGCTGCCGATGATCTTCTCGCCGCTCATCGGGTTCGGCCTCGCGTTCGCCCTCATGGTCGGCGTGCTGTGGATCTTCCGGAACGCGGCACCGGCCAGGGCGTTCCGCCGCTTCCGCATCGCGCAGACTGCGTCCGCTGCGGCCATGGCCCTCGGCCACGGCCTCCAGGACGCGCAGAAGACGATGGGCGTCATCGTGCTCGCCCTCGTCGCGGGCGGCTTCCAGGACGACAACACCATCCCGCTGTGGGTCAAGCTCTCCGCGGCGACCGCGATCTCGCTCGGGACCTACGCCGGCGGGTGGCGCATCATGCGCACGCTCGGCCGCAAGATCATCGAGCTCGACCCGGCGCGCGGGTTCGTCGCCGAGTCCGTGGCGTCCGTCGTCCTCTACGCGAACGCGTTCATCTTCCACGCGCCGGTGTCCACGACGCACACCATCACGTCGGCCATCATGGGCGTCGGTGCGACGAAGCGTCTCTCGGCGGTGCGCTGGGGTGTCGCGAAGAACATCGGCGTCGCGTGGGTCCTCACCATCCCGATGGCCGCACTCGTCGCCGCGGTCATGTACTGGATCCTCAGCCCGATCCTCAGCCCGATCCTCATCTGAGCCCCGCGAGCTCACGAGCCCGCCGAGCCAGGGAGCCCGCTCAGTGCAGCGGCGGCGCCACCTTCTCCGCCGCGACGACGCGCGGGCCACGGGACGTGCGGGCCACGTGCGCGACGATCATCTCGCCCGGTTCGAGGTACGGGTCGTCGGTGGGCAGGGCGTTCGCGACGGCGCGGCGCGAGTGCTGGCCGAGCACGTCGAGGACCGTGGGCAGGACGGGTCGGTGCGTGCAGAGCACGGACGAGCGCTCCGACTCGAGGAGCTCGCGGACGGTCCGGGCGACGCGCGCGGGGGAGCGCTCGTGCTGCGCCTCGGTGAGGTGGTCGCTGCTCGCGGGCTCCGACCCGGACGCGCCGGCGTAGGGCGCGATCGTCTGGGCGCAGCGGTCCCACCGGCTCGTCACGACGGTCTGGACCCCGTAGGCGGCGAGCACCGGCACGAGCGCCATCGACTGGGCGTGGCCGGCCGGGGTCAACGGCCGGTGCTGCTCCTCGCCGTGCCACGCGGCCCGGGTGACGGCCTTGCCGTGGCGCACGATGACGACGACGTGCGTCGCGAGCCGGCCCTCGTCGCGCTCCCGCACGAGCGCCTCGAGCGGCGTCCGGTCCGCGTACCGCGTGAGTCGGCGGGCGGCGTCGTCGACCGAGAGCCACGCCGCACGGTCGATCTCCTGGGGTGACACCGGCGGGACGGGGGCGCGCGCGGCGAGGGCCCCCGCGTCCCGCGACGGTGACGCCTTGCGCGCGGCCCAGTAGTGCACACGCTTCACGCGGCCCTCTGGCGTGAGGTACTGCAGGCCGGGGAGCGGCACGCCGAGCACGACCGGCTTGCCCGTCTCCTCGGCGACCTCGCGCGCCGCGGCCGCCTGGAACGTCTCGCCCGGGTCGAGCTTGCCCTTGGGCCACGACCAGTCGTCGTAGCGCGGCCGGTGCACGAGCCGGACCTGCAGCACGTCGTCGTGCACGCGCCACACGAGCGCGCCGGCCGACTCGATGACGGGCGCGTGCTCCACGTGCGTGGGCCCGAGGGCGGGCACCAGGGGCACGCCGGCGTGCAGGGCGGACGGCGGCACTCCCATCCGCTACCGCCTCCCGCTGAGCCGGCGCCGTTGGCGCTGCACGAGGCTCGCCTGGAGGTCGACGAGGGGGCTTCCGTCGGGTGCCGCCTCGGGGCGGTGCCACGTCCCGTCGGCGTCGAGGTGCCACGACGCCGTGCGCTCGGACATCGACGTCTCCAGGAGGTCGAGCAGCTCGAGGACCTGGTCGGGGTCGGTGATGCGCACGAGAGCCTCGACCCGCCGGTCGAGGTTGCGGTGCATGAGGTCGGCCGACCCGATGAACACCTCGGGCCCGCTCTCCGGCCCTTCGCCGATGGCCGGCCCCGCCGAGTTCGCGAACGCGAAGATGCGCGAGTGCTCGAGGAACCGGCCGAGGATCGAGCGCACGCGGATGTTCTCGCTCAGGCCGGGGACGCCCGGCCGGACGGCGCAGATGCCGCGCACGACGAGGTCGACCTGCACGCCCGCCTGGGACGCGCGGTAGAGCGCGTCGAGCGTCGTCTCGTCGACGACCGAGTTGACCTTGATCTTGACCCACGCCTCGTGCCCGGCGCGCGCGGCGGCGGCCTCGCGGTCGATGCGCTCGAGCAGCCCCGTGCGCACGGTGCGCGGCGCGACGAGCAGCCGGTGGAAGCGTGACTGCGGCGCGTAGCCCGAGAGCTGGTTGAACAGCCGGGTGAGGTCCTGCCCCACGTCGGGGTCGCACGTGAGCAGGCCGTGGTCGGTGTACAGGCGAGCGGTCTTCGGGTGGTAGTTCCCGGTGCCGACGTGGCAGTAGCGGCGCAGCCCGTCGGACTCCTGGCGTACGACGAGCGACAGCTTGCAGTGCGTCTTGAGCCCGACGATCCCGTACACGACGTGCACGCCCGCCTGCTCGAGCTTGCGCGCCCACGAGATGTTGGCCTCCTCGTCGAACCGCGCCTTGATCTCGACGAGGGCGAGCACCTGCTTGCCGGCCTCCGCCGCGTCGATCAGCGCGTCGACGATGGGCGAGTCGCCCGACGTCCGGTACAGCGTCTGCTTGATCGCGAGCACCTTCGGGTCCGCGGCGGCCTGCTCGAGGAACGTCTGGACCGACGTCGAGAACGAGTCGTACGGGTGGTGCAGCAGGACGTCGCGGGCGCGGATGGCGGCGAACACGTCGGTCGGCGACGCGCTCTCGACCTCGGCGAGGAGCCGGTGGGTCGTGGGCACGAACGGCGGGAAGTGCAGGTCGGCGCGGTCGAGGTCGGCGAGCAGGTTGAGACCCGTCAGGTCGAGCGGCTCGGGCAGCTCGTAGACCTCCTCCTCCACGACGCCCAGCTCGCGCACGAGCAGGGCCCGGATGCGGTCGCTGATCCCGTGCGCGAGCTCGAGCCGGACCGGCGGCCCGAAACGGCGACGCAGCAGCTCCTTCTCCATGGCCTGGAGGAGGTTCTCGGCGTCGTCCTCCTCGACCTCGACGTCCTCGTTTCGCGTCACGCGGAACGTGTGGTGCTCGAGCACGTCCATGCCGGGGAACAGCGCGTCGAGGTGGTGGGCGATGACCTCCTCGATCGGCACGAACGACGTCGGTCCCTTGTCCGGGGCGGCGGTCCGGGTCGTCGGGGCGCTCGGGCGCCCGCGGGCGTCGACGGCGATGAAGCGCGGCAGCAGCGGCGGCACCTTGACGCGCGCGAAGTGCTCCTTGCCCGTCGCCGGGTTGGCGACGACGACCGCGAGGTTGAGCGACAGCCCGGAGATGTACGGGAACGGGTGCGCGGGGTCGACGGCGAGCGGCGTGAGCACGGGGAAGATCTGCTTGCGGAAGTACTTGTGCAGGCGCTCCTGCTCGCGCGTCTCGAGCTCGTCCCAGTGCACGAGCGTGATGCCCTCGGCGGCGAGCGCGGGCTGGACGTCGTCGCTGAACACCGCCGCGTGGCGGGTCATGAGGTCGTGCGCGCGGTCGCTGATCGCGTCGAGCACCTGGCGCGGCGAGAGGCCCGAGGCCGCCGTGACCGCGATCCCGGTGGCCATGCGGCGCTTCAGGCCGGCGACCCGCACCATGAAGAACTCGTCCAGGTTCGACGCGAAGATCGCGAGGAACCGCACGCGCTCGAGGAGCGGCTGCCGAGGGTCCTCGGCGAGCTCGAGCACGCGCTGGTTGAACGCGAGCCAGCTCAGCTCGCGGTCGGCGAACCGGTCGTCGGGCAGCGGTTCGAGGTCCAGGCCCACACCCAGGGGCTCGATCTCGGGCTCCTCCGCGATGTGCTCCGCGATGTGCGCGGCCAGGTCGGAGTCGAGCGTGCGCTGGGTGGACGTCTCGGTCATGGGTTCATGGTGGCACCAGTTGATGAACGGCGCGTGACTCGGGTCACCGTCCGGACCGTGCCCCTCCGGGCTTCACGCGTCGTCCACGGCCTGGCGCGCGTACTGGACGTGGACCGCCCGGCGCGTGAAGCCCGCGCGCTCGTAGGTGCGCACCGCCGGCACGTTGTCCCCGTCCACGTAGAGCACCGCGGTGCGCACGCCGCGCGCCGCGAGGTGGGCGAGCCCGACGGCGGTGAGCAGCCGGCCCAGACCCTCGCCCTGGGCTGCGGGCACCACGCCGACGACGTAGATCTCACCCTCGACCGCGCCGTCGGCCTGGCCCGTGGGCACCTTGGTCCACACGAAACCCACCAGCTCGGGCACCGCGCCGGACCCAGGGGCCGCATCGCGCTCGAGCAGGAGCAGCCCGGCGGGCTCGAACCAGTCCTCGCGCGTCCGGGCGCGCAGGTCGGCGACCGTCAGCCGCCCCTGCTCCGGGTGGTGGGCGAAGGCGAGCGCGTTCGCCCGGACCCAGGCGTCGTCGTCGGCCCGGGGGACGAACGCGCGCAGCCGCATGCCCGCCGGGACCGCGGGGAGCGGGTGCTCGGCCACCGGGCCGAGTCGTCGCTCGAGCACGAGCAGCTCACGCACGGCGACGTAGCCCGCCCGCGCCGCGAGGCCCCGCGCCGGGGGGAGGTCGCCGTGGGCCCACACGCGCAGCAGCGCACGCGGGGACGGGACACCGTCGTGCTGCCCGGTACCGCCGTCGTCGGGTGCGTCGCGAGCCTCGGCGGCCGACGGCGTCGGTTCGGCCGCGCGGTCCGCGGCGCTGCCGAGCAGGTGGAACCCCAGGCCGTGGCGTCGGTGCGTCGGGCGCACGACGAGCTCCGCGCTCGGCGCCTCGCCGCGCTTGTCCACCTGCGCGTAGCCGGCGAGCTCGCCGCCTCGCCAGGTGAGCAGGTGCACGACGTCGTCCGTCGCCTCGCGCAGGTTGAGCAGCGGCTGCTCGGACAGGGGAGCGACGCCGTCCTCGCGCTCGGCCACGGCGGCCAGGTCGTGCACCTGCGCGATCTCGACGTCGTCGATGAGCGGCCCGGTGTGCCAGAGGATCGCGGTCTCCACCGGTCCATCTTGCCCCGGGAGCGACGCGGGGTGGGCCTCTGCCGGCACGGGGACGGCAGGAAGACGACGTCCCGTGGCGCTGTCGCCCCTCGCCAGAGCGTCCCTGGACGGCCTAGCGTTCGAGAGTGAGCACCGCACCCCGCCCCGAGCACGGTAGCGAGCATCCCGCCGCACCGACGCCGCCCGCGTCGTCGGCACCGCTGCCCACGCAGCGCCGGACGCTCACGACGCTCGCGGCGACGCAGGTGCTCGCGGGGGTCGGGGTGGCCAGCGGCATCGCCGTCGCGCCGCTGATCGCCTCGGCGCTGTCCGGCTCCGACGCGATCGCCGGGCTCACGTCGACGGCAGGCGTCGTCGGGGCGGCGCTCGTCGCGCTGCCTCTCTCGCAGGTCGCGGGAAGCCGTGGGCGGCGACCGTCGCTGCTCCTCGGCTTCGGGGTCGCGACGGCGGGCGCGGCGGTCGCGGCGGTCGCGGTCCTCGCCGGGTCCTGGCCCGTGCTCGTCGTCGCCATGCTGCTCTTCGGGTCGGGCGCCGCCGCAGGCCTCGCGGCGCGGTTTGCCGCGACGGACCTCGCGACCCCGGAGCGCCGGGCGCGGGACCTGTCAGTCGTGGTCTGGGCGACGACGGTCGGGTCCGTCGTCGGGCCGACGCTCGCCGGCGTCGCCGACCGTGCCTCCGGGTCCGCGCTGCGCCTCGGCGGCGACGAGCACGCGCACCACGGTGCGACGCAGCCCAGCGCCGCGCCGTTCGTGCTCGCGGCGGTGGCGTTCGCGCTCGCGGCGACGGTGGTCGCGGTGTGGCTGCGGCCCGACCCTCTCGTCGCGTCCCGGGTGGTGCAGGACGCCGCACCGGCGGGGGCGCGCGACGGGGACCCTGGTGGGGACGCGCCGGACGGAGGCGCGCGGTGGTCCGCAGGGTTGCGCTCCGGCTGGGCGGTCGTGTCGGCCAGCCCGACGGCGCGGCTCGCGCTCGGCGCGATCGTCCTGAGCCACCTGGTGATGGTCGGGCTCATGTCGATGACTCCCGTCCACATGAACCACGGCGGCGCGACGCTGCAGGTCGTGGGGCTCGTCATCAGCGCGCACATCGCCGGCATGTACGCGCTGAGCCCGGTGGTCGGCTGGCTCGCGGACCGTGTGGGGCACGCGCGCGTCCTGTTCCTCGGCCTCGCGCTGCTGCTGGCGGCGGCCGTCGTCGTGGCCGGTGCCCCGGGCGAGGACTCGGCACGGCTCACGGTCGGGCTCGTGCTGCTCGGGCTCGGGTGGTCGTGCGGGCTGGTCGCCGGGTCGGCGCTGCTCGTCGACGCGACCCCCGCACCGTCGCGCACGTCCGTGCAGGGACTGTCCGACCTGTCGATGAACGGCGGCGGCGCCGTCGGCGGCATCCTTGCCGGCGCGATCATCGGGTTCTCGTCCTACGGGGCGCTCGCGTGGGGCGCGGCCGTGCTCGTCGTGGCGTGCGCGGTCGCGGCGCTGCCGCTCGCTCGCGCCGCGCGGACCGAGGTCGGGCGGTGACCGGTCGGCACCTCGTGCGCTGATCGGTACGCGAGGGCAGAGATCGGCCGAACCGGTCGTGCGGACCGAGCCTTCAGGTCGCCCAGCGCGGGAGCCGGGTCGCCGCGTCGGTGCGTGCGGCACCGAGCTGGGCCGGGGTGAGGAACAGCGCACGGGAGAGGTCGGCGCCGCGGGCGTCCGCGCCGCGCAGGTCGGCGCCGAGGAGGTCGACGGCGGCGAGCCCAGCACCGCGCAGGTCTGCGCCGAGGAGCAGCGCCCCCCGCAGGTCGGATCCGGCGAGGTCCAGACCACGCAGGTCCGCGCCGACGAGGTCCCCGCCGGGGCGCAGCCGACGTCGCGTCGCGGCTCCGGGCGCACGGTGCCTAACGGCGGACGTCGCCCGGGCGGCGGGATCACCGGCACGGCTCTCCGGGGCGCGCCTCGCCGGAGCGGGGACCGCAGCCCGGACGAGAGCGCTCGCGCGGTCGATCAGCGGTCCGACGTCGCGGCGGACCGTGCCGACGTCGAGCATGAGCAGGTCCGCCGGGGCGAGGTCCGCGAGGGGCGCGGTCCGGTCGAGCGCCCGGCGGGCGTCGTCGTGCACAGAGGCCGCGGCGGGAAGCGACAGCACCTCCGCGAGGTACCAGAGCAGCTCCTGGAGCTGCGTCACCACAGGCAGCGCGGCGAACGCGTCGCGAGCCGCGGCGGGGTCGTCGCGCCACGTCGCGCCGTCGTGCGCGGACCGGACGGCCGCCGTCACGCGCTGGCCGGCGCCGAGGCAGTCGTACGCGACGCAGCCGGAGAACCCGCTCTCGCGCAGGCGCGAGTGGATGCCGCAGCCGAAGTCGTCGCGCAGGTTCGGGCACGGGGTGCCCGCGGGCTTGTCGATCGCGAAGTCGGCCGAGCGCACGAGGTGCAGGCCGACGCAGCACAGGCCCGTGCAGCGCGCGCAGTCGCTGCGCAGGTCGAGCTGCTCGACGAGGAGGTCGCGGCCGTCGGGCGCGGGAAGGGGCGGCACCTCTCGACGCTACGCCGCCCACGGCGTGCCGAGCACGGGCATATCGACGGCCGAGCACGGGGAGGGCGACCGGATCCGGGGAGATCCGGTCGCCGACCCCGTGCTCGGCAGGCCTCAGGGGGCGCTGCAGGTGGCTGTGGGGGCCGTGCCGGGCGCGGTGCCCGTCGCGACGAACCCGGCGGTCGTCGTGCCGCCCGCGGCGAGAGCACCGTTCCACGCGGCGTTCGTCACCTGCGCACCCGACGTCGTCGTGCTGTGCACGCCGCCCCAGAGCTGCGCGACGGCGGTCCCCGACGGCAGCGAGAACGTCGCCGTCCAGCCGGTGACCGCCTCGGCGCCCGCCGTGACGACGAGCTCGCCCTGCCACCCGCCGGGCCACGCGTTCGCGACGCGGACGGACGCGGAGCACGCCCCGTCGTCCGGCGGGTCGGTCGGGTCGGGCGGGTCCGTGGGGTCCGGCGGGTCGGTCGGGCCGTCGTCGCCGAACCACGACGCCTCGACCGCCGTCTCGCGCAGGCCGTCCGGGCCGTCGACCAGGCGCGTGCCCCACGCGCTCGGGCGCGCGGGGTCGAATCCCTGGACCAGGTCCAGGTATTCGACGCCACCACCGTTGCCGCTCCACGACCAGCCGAGCCAGCCGATCCCGAGGCGTCGGGACTCGGCGAGGATCGCGTCCTCGTCGACGTCGCCGTCCGAGTGCGTGTTCCCGAACTCCCCGACGATCAGCGGCAGACCCTCGGCCACGAAGTGCTCGAGGTAGCCGGTGACGGTCGCTGCCTGCGCGTACACGCCGTACATGTGGACGGAGAAGATCGTGTTGGCGTCCGGGTCGGCGGCGAAGACCTGCCCGGCCTGGTCGTACTGCGTCCGCTTCCAGTCCTGACCCCAGTTCGGGGCGTCGACGACGACCGCGTGCTCGTACCCGATCGTGCGCAGGCGCTGGATCGCGGACGACGTGTCCGAGGCCCAGGTCGCGTTCGTCGCCTCGTCGTTGCCGTACGGCTCGTTGCCGATGTTGACCAGGACGAAGTCCTCGGTTCCCGCGAGCGTCGGGTACAGGTCCTCCCAGTAGTCGACGGCCCGGTCCAGCGACACGGCGCCCGGCGCGTGCTGCGGCTCGCCGTAGCCCGTCGTGTCGTGGACCTCGAGGACGCACACGAGGCGGTTCTCCTCGCACAGGTCGACGACCGCCGCGACGTCCTCGGGGGAGTTCCGCGTCCACCGGTCGCCGCTCGAGAGCACGACGCGCACGGAGTTCGCGCCCGTGGCCTTGATGTCGGCGAACGACCCGGTCTGGTGGGCGTACCAGGTGTGGGCGTGGTTGACGCCGCGCAGCACGAGGTCGGTGCCGTCGGCCTCGACGACCCGTCCGTCGGCGACGTGGATGCCGGGCGGCGCGTCGGCCTCGACCTCCGCGGCGGACGCCGACCGCGCGGCCACCGTGGCGACGAGCGCGGCCGTCGCGAGCAGCGCGGCGGTCGTGAGGCCCGCGGCGAGCGGGGTGATCCGTCCTGTGCGCGGCGGCGGCGCGGCGCCGGCACCGGTCGTGCGTGGCAGGGGCGGCGGGGGTGGCAACGGTGCGGAGCGGCTCATCGGACGTCCTCGTCTCTGTCGGCGGCGCGCACGGGCTGGCGCGCGCTGTCATCGTGAGACGCGCGGGCGCCCTCCGACAGACGCTTAACCGATTAAGCGAGGCGCCCGGCCGTCGAGCACGAGCCTTCGTGCGCACGAGAACGGGGTTGGTGTCGTCATCGCGCGGATGACGGCACCAACCCCGTGGTCGGCGGTGGGCCGGTCAGTCCTCCGAGGACGACGGCTGCTGCAGGCCCGCCGAGATGAGCTCCATGACCGACGAGTCCGCGAGCGTCGTCGCGTCGCCGACGGTGCGGTTCTCGGCGACGTCGCGCAGCAGGCGGCGCATGATCTTGCCGGACCGGGTCTTGGGCAGCTCGGCCACGACGAGGATCCGCTTCGGCTTGGCGATCGGGCCGATCTCCTTCGCCACGTGGTTGCGCAGCTCCGTCTGCACCGCGGCGGCGCCGTCGGCGTCCGAGGCCCGGCCCGCGTGCTCGCTGCGCAGGATGACGAACGCGACGACGGCCTGGCCCGTGAGGTCGTCGCTCGCCCCGACGACCGCCGCCTCCGCGACGATCTCGTTGGACACGAGCGCCGACTCGATCTCCGTCGTGGACAGGCGGTGGCCCGAGACGTTCATGACGTCGTCCACGCGGCCGAGGAGCCAGATGTCGCCGTCCTCGTCCTTCTTGGCGCCGTCGCCCGCGAAGTAGATCCCGGGGAAGCGGGACCAGTACGTGTCCTTGAACCGCTCGAGGTCGCCCCAGATTCCGCGCAGCATCGACGGCCACGGCTCGGACAGCACGAGGTACCCGCCGCCGCCGTCCGGCACGGAGTGCGCCTCGTCGTCGACGACGTCCGCGACGACGCCCGGCAGCGGCACCTGGGCGGAGCCCGGCTTGGCGGCCGTGACGCCCGGCAGGGGCGAGATCATGATCGCGCCCGTCTCGGTCTGCCACCACGTGTCGACGATCGGCGTGCGGTCGCCGCCGATCACGCGGCGGTACCACATCCATGCCTCGGGGTTGATGGGCTCGCCCACGGAGCCGAGCACGCGCAGCGACGACAGGTCGAACTTCGCGGGGATGTCCTCGCCCCACTTCATGCACGCGCGGATCGCGGTCGGCGCGGTGTAGAGGATCGAGACCTTGTACTTCTCGACGAGCTCCCACCAGCGGCCCTGGTGCGGGGTGTCGGGCGTGCCCTCGTAGATCACCTGCGTCGCACCGTTGAGCAGCGGGCCGTAGACGACGTACGAGTGCCCCGTGACCCAGCCGATGTCGGCCGTGCACCAGTACACGTCGCTCTCGGCCTTGAGGTCGAAGACGTTGCGGTGCGTGTACGCGGTCTGCGTGAGGTAGCCGCCCGTCGTGTGGAGGATGCCCTTGGGCTTCCCTGTCGTGCCGGACGTGTAGAGGATGAACAGCGGGTGCTCGGCGTCGACCCACACGGGCGTGTGCGTCGTGTCGGCCGACTCGAGCGCGTCGTGCCACCACACGTCGCGCCCCTCGGTCCAGGCGGTGTCCTGGCCGGTGCGCCGCACGACGAGCACGCGCTCGACCGTCGTCGGGTCGGCGCCCTCCTTGGGTGCGATCGCGTCGTCGACCGCAGGCTTGAGCGCCGACGCGGACCCGCGGCGGTAGCCACCGTCGGCCGTGATGACGAGCTTCGCCCCGGCGTCGGCGATGCGGCTGCGCAGCGCGTCGGCGGAGAAGCCGCCGAACACGACGGAGTGCGGGGCACCGACTCGCGCGCACGCGAGCATCGCGACGACGGCCTCGACGACCATCGGCAGGTAGACGACGACGCGGTCGCCGGTCTCCACGCCCAGGGCCGCGAGCGCGTTGGCCGCGCGCGAGACCTCGCGCTGCAGCTCTGCGTACGTCACCGTGCGCGTGTCGCCCGGCTCGCCCTCGAAGTGGAGCGCGACCCGGTCGCCCAGGCCGGCCTCGACGTGGCGGTCGACCGCGTTGTAGGCGGCGTTGAGCGTTCCGTCCGCGAACCAGCGGGCGACGGGCGCCTGCGACCAGTCGAGGGTCTCGGTGAAGGGCGTCCGCCACGTGACGAGCTCGTTCGCCTGCCGGGCCCAGAACGCGAGCCGGTCGGCCTGCGCCTCCTCGTAGAGACCTGCCTTCGCGTTCGCCTGCGCGGCGAACTCGGGGCTGGGCGGGAAGCTCCGGGTCTCGTGGAGGAGGTTCTCCAGGCTGGGGCTGGCGTCCGCCGCCGGGGTGGTGGACTCGTTCTCTGGCACGCTGACCTCCGGTGCGCATCGACTCTGGTGCGGTCCGCCGGCGCGCGACGCGTCGCGCCCGGGGAGGCGGGTCCCTGTAGGGCCTCGTCGCGGGCGAGTCTAGACCGAGGGAGTGATCGGGGTCACCGCGTCCACGATTCGATCGCTTTCCTCGCAAAACCGGTACGGCAGCGCCTGCGGTCGCCGTCCCGCGGTCCTGTTGCCATCCTGGGGTGGCGCCGGAGGGGAGGGAGACCCGCCAGTGGGCCAGAGCACCTTCGTCCACCAGGACGTCCTCGCGTCCGTCGTGCGCTGGGTCCGGTCGGGGCACGACGTCGTGCTCACGGGCGACACCGGCTCGGGCCGGTCGACCGTGCTGCGCGCGCTCGCCGCGCCGCTGCGGGCTTCGGGCGCCGCCGTCGTGGAGCTGCGCGGGTCGGGCACCGGCGACGCGGTGCCGCTGGGGGCCTTCACGACGCACCCCGTCCTGCGGCCACGCTCCGGGCGCGCGGGGCCGGCCGAGGCGGTGGCCGTGCTCGCGGAGGCTCTCGGCTCGCGGTCCGCCGTCGTCCTCGTCGACGACGTCCACCTGCTCGACCGGGCGTCCCTCACGGTCGTGGCAGCAGCGGCCAGACAGCGACCCGACCAGGTCCGCGTCGTCACGACCCTCCCGGCGGGTGCCGCGCCAGACGCCGGTGCGCCGCTGTCGAGCGGTGCGGTGGTCGAGCGCGTACCGCCCGTCGGTGTAGACGCGACGGTCGCCCTTCTCGCCGACGCCCTCGGCGGGCCGGTGGAGGTCGGCCTCGCGGCCGCGGTGGCGGGACGCTCGGGCGGCAACCCGCGCGTCGTGCAGATGCTGGCGACGTCTGCGCACGAGGCGGGCGTGATCGGCAGGTCCCACGGGCGGTGGGCGCAGACGGGCAGCCTCGAGTCGGTCCCGGCAGAGCCGGTCGTGCACGCGCTGCTCGGCCACCTCCCCGCGGACCAGCGCGACGCGCTCGACGCCCTGGCGTGGTTCGGCCTCCTCGACCTCGGCCACGCGCGCGTCCTGCTCAGCGACGACGTCCTGCTCGCGCTCGACGACGCGGGACGGGTCGCCGTCGACGAACGCTCCCGGGACCGCGCCATGGCCGTCAGCCCCCCGGTGCTCGGGCACGCGCTGCGGCTGCGGCTCACGCCGGCGCGGCGCGCCCTCCTGCGCGAGCGCGCGGGAGAGATCCTCGGCACCGACGCGCCGACGCCGGAGCCCGGACCGCGCCTCGTCGGCGGACTCGACGAGGAGGCGGTGGAGCCCGACGACCGTCCCGTCCACCAGCAGGTCGCTCTCATCGCGGAGTCCGTCCGCACACGCGCGGCGCTGTGGTCGCGAGCCTGGTCCGAGCGCAAGGACGTCGCCAGCGCGCTGCCGCTCCTGCGTCTCCACCTCGTCGACGGGCTGGTGCCCGTCGACGTCGACGAGGTGTTCGCCGGCACGTCCGCGGGCGCGGACGACGACCCGGAGGAGGTCGGCGCGTACGTGCTGCTGCGCGGGCAGTGGTCCGCGCAGCGCGGGGGGACCGTTCGTGAGGGCCTGCTTCACGACCCCGGTCCGTCGGGTCGGCTCGTGCTCTCCGGCGCCCGCGAGCCGTTCCTGGCCCACCTCGACGCGGTCTACCGGCAGGGGGCCGACGACGCGGTCGTCCCAGACCTCGCCGACGTCGACGACGAGCGCGACGTGCCCGACTCCCTGCGCGGGCTCGCGACCATCTTCCGGGTGCAGGCGGCGATCGAGGACGGCGCACCCGACCGGGCGCTCGACCTTCTCGGGTCCTGGACGGGCTCGGCGCGGCAGCAGCCGTTCACGCACCAGCTCGACGCGCTGCGAGGCGACGCGCTGCTGCTCGTCGGGCAGGTCGACGACGCTGTGAGCTGGGCACGGTCGCGGCTCAGCGCCGCGTACGACGAGCTGAGCCCGTTCGGCATTCGGCTCGCGTCGCGCTGCCTCGCGACGGCGCTGTTCCTGCGTGGCGAGCATGCGCGGGCGCGGCGGGCGCTGAGCGTCGTCCTGCGGCTCGGGCGGTGCGGTCCGGTCCAGAGCCCGTTCGACGAGAGGGTGTTCGCGCTCGCCGCGGTCCTGCGCGCGCGCGAGGACGGACCTGAGCTGGCGGGGACCCTGCTGGAGGAGCTCGACGGCACTCCCCGGCCCTACACCCCGGCGCTGGACTTCATGCGGCCCTGGGCCCGGCTCGAGGTCGAGGCGGCGACCGGCAGCGACCCGGACGCCGACGCGATGTGGAAGGCGGGCGAGGAGCTGCGGACGGCGGGCCGTGTCACGTCGGCGGCCTTCTGCTGGGCGTTGACGCCGCAGCGGCTCTCCGAGGAGCGGCTCGCGCGGTTGGAGGAGGTGTTCGCCGCGACGCGGCTCCCGGTCCTCGGCCCGGCGGTGCGCCTGCACCGGTACCTGGTGCACGGCACCAGCGGGTCCGTGCTCGACGCCGTGCGCGCGCTGCGGGCGCGCGGGCCGCTCGCGCGGGTCGCCGTCGACGTCGCCCGGGAGCGGGCGTCGCAGGAGGGCCGTCGTCCCCTGACCGCCGAGGAGGCGACCGAGCTGATCGGCGCCGACCCGCGAACGGCGGGACCGGTGGACGGCGAGTCCGCCGGGCTCACCGCGCGCGAGGGCGAGATCGTCGACCTCGCGCGCAAGGCCCTCACGAACCGGGAGATCGCCAGCCGCCTGTTCCTGTCCGTGCGCACCGTGGAGAACCACCTGTACCGGGCCATGCAGAAGCTCGGGGTCTCAGACCGGCGGGCGCTCGTCGGCTGACGTCGTCGCCGCGTGGTCAGGTGCCCCCGGCACGCGTCCGCCGCCGCCAGGCCCGCCACCACAGGCTGATCGCCCACAGGAAGAGCGCGCCCGCGACGACGTACACCGCCACCGCGCGCTGCTCGCCGTTGACCGCCGAGTTCACGTGGCCGAGCCAGGGCACGGCGTACGAGACAGTCCCGCGCACCTGGTGCTCCTGCACCGGGTCGTCCGGGCTCGCGTTCGCGTCGCCCTGGAGAGTGAACGTGCGGGTCCCGTCCTGGTGCGTGTCGATCCCGACCACGCGGTGCGTGACCGCCGTCGGGTCCTCCGGGTTCGGCAGGTAGGTGACGATGTCGCCGAGGCGGATCTCGCCCGGGTCGACCGGCCGGACGACGGCGAGCGACCCGACGGGCAGGTTCGGCTCCATCGAACCGGACAGGATGGTGAGCGGGACCCCGCCCACGAGCCTCGGCACGACGATCACCAGCGCCGCGAGCAGCAGGACCAGCGCCAGCACGCCGTACGTGATCCCGGTCCAGAGCCCGGACAGCACGGCTCGCCGCCGGGTCTGCCGGTCCGGCGCGTCCGGCACCGGTGCCGGGTGCGGTGCCGGAGTCCCGGGGGCGTCAGCGCTGATGTCGACCTCCCGACGTCGTGGCGCAGGGCCGCCCCCACGCTTGCTCAGTCTGCCTGCTCGCCCTCGGAGGTGGCCATCGGACGTGCCGACGACGCAGGGGTCCGGCCCTCGTCCGGCACGGCCGTCTGCGTTCCGGTGCCCGTCTCCGTGCCCGTACTCGTGCCCGACGGCGCCTCGTCGGTCGACAGGTCGGGCGTGCCCGGGTCGGGCAGCGTTGCGTCCGGTGCCGGTGCCGGTGCCGGTGCCGGTGCCGGTGGCGGGGACGCTGCGTCGTCCGCGGATTCCTCCTGCGAGGGCAGTGCTCCGGCCGTCCCGACCGTCGCGCAGTCGGCACCGGCGAAGCAGGGGAGCTGCTCGGGGGTGAGCGACGACCCCTCGGCGAACCCGTCGTGGTTGCCGACCTTCGCGACGTCCCAGCCGCTGAGGTCCCGCGAGAAGCGTGCCGCGCCGTGGAACATCTCCTGCATCGTCGTGACGTTGCCCGTGCTCCAGGCGCCGAGGTCCTGGTCGAACGACGTCGCGCCCTGGAACATCTTGGACATGTTCTGCGCGGCCGAGGTGTCCCACGAGCCGATCGCCCCGCCGAACGACGCGGCGCCGTTGAACATGCTGGAGAAGCGGGTGACGTGCGAGGTGTCCCACGCGCCGATGTTCCCGTTGAAGTTCGACGCCCCCTTGAACATGCTCTCCATGGTCGTCACGCGTCCCGTGCTCCAGCGCGAGACGTCCCCGTTGAACGTGCGGGCGCCGTCGAACATGTTCGCCATGGTGGTGACGTTCGAGACGTCCCATCGTGACCCGTTCGTGTTGAGGTTCTGGTTCAGCGCGAGCGCGCCCTGGAACATCGACGACATGTCCGTGACGCTCGACGTGTCCCACCGCGACAGGTCCTGGCTGAAAGAGGTCGCACCTCGGAACATGGCCGACATGTCCGTCACCCGCGACGTGTCCCAGTTCTCGAGCCGCCGGTTGAACGCCGAGGCCCCGTCGAACATGTGGGCCATGGTCGTCACGTGGGAGACGTCCCAGAACTGGATGAAGGCGCCGTCCGACCAGCCCGCGCCCTCGTAGGCGGTGGCGTTCTGAAACATGCCTTCCATCGTCGTCACGCTCGACGTCGAGGAGAACTTCAGGGGTCCCTTGAAGCTCGCCGTGTTGGCGAACATGTAGGACATGTCCGTGACGCTCGAGGTGTCCCAGGTGGGCTGGTACTGCTTGTAGTTCGTCGCGCCGTCGAACATGTGCGCCATCGTGGTGACGTGGGAGGAGTCCCAGTTCGTCAGCTCGAAGGACGTAGAGCCGGGAGCGTTGGCCGAGCCGGCGTTCTGGAAGGCGTAGGACGTGTCCGTGAGCGTGTCGGGGAATTCGTTGACGTGCTGCAGGTGGACGGCGTCCTTGAAGGCGAACCGGGCCGACGTGGACCCGTAGTCCTCGGTCCAGCCGGACACGTGCGTGAGTGCGCCGATGAGGCTCGCGGTCTGCTCGGGCGATCCGAACCCGTCGAAGGCGCCCACGACGTCGACGTTCGGGTTGGTCAGCAGGTCGCCGTAGTCCATCGAGTTCAGTCCGTCGACGGCCTCGGTCCTGCGTTCGGTCCCGCCGTCCCAGACGCCCCACGAGATCATGGTGCCGGGCGCGGGGTCGTCGAGGTAGAACCCGATGACGCCGTCGTCGTCGAGCGCGAGGCTGAAGATGAGCGACAGCGTCGACCCGCCAGGAGCCGGCGTGCGGCCCGTGGTGAGGGTGCCCGCGTCGAGAACGGCGGTGTCCGACCACGCGTGGCCGTTCGTGAGCGTGACGGTGAGGCCGGTGAGGTCCACGGTCTGCGTGCCGGAGGGCAGGCCCGCGTCCGCGGTCACGGTGAGCCTGAGGTCGACGTCCTGGTGCCCGGTGGCGTCGGACGCAGCGCCCAGCACCGGGCCCGGCTCCGAGGCGACGGCGACGGTCACGTGATCCGCGATCGCGGTCGGGACCTGCGCGCCCGAGACGGTGAACGTCGCCGCCAGGTTGTCCCCGACGGCGGTGACCGGGACGTCCGCGACCGTGTACGTGAGCGTGGTGCCCGCGGTGAGGCGGTCCGTCGTCGGGTCGAACGCGGCGCCGCTCCGGGTCCAGGTCCCCGCGGGAAGCGCGTCCTGGTAGAGACCCAGGGAGCCGGTGGTCGTCGCGCCCCCGACCGGCGCCGCGTCGTTCCACGCCGCGTACGCCCCCGTCGCCGGCGCCACGAGCAGCAGGACGGCGGCGGCCGCCGTCGTGAGCAGGGTCGTGCGCAGCGGCGTCGTGGGGCGTGACTGGCGGTTCATGGGGCTTCCCGTCGGGGGAGGGCGGGTGGGGAAGAGGCCGCGGGCGGTGGGGCCGGGGACGCGATCCGCCACCGCCCGCGGGGTCCGGGGGGAGGCGTCAGGCGTTGAGGCGCTGCTGGAGGTCGATCTTGACGTTGCTGAGGTCGATCGGCTGGGTCATCGAGCCTGCGGCGTCCTCGGCGAAGGACAGGGTGACCTCGGCCGTGAGGTTGTACGTCGTGCCGTCGTTCGAGCCCTGCAAGGTCGTGACCTCGGCGTCGGCGGCGTCGGTCAGCACGACGTCGGCGCTCACACCCTGGGGGAGGGTGGTGGCCGACGTGTCGAGCGTCGCGTCCACCAGGAGGTTCTCACCGGTCGCCGTGACCTCGACCGTGGTCGTGCCGACGACCGTGTCGCCGGGCACCATGCGGAAGGCCGTGATGTCGGAGATCGCGCCGGCGGCGCCCGGAGTGACGTCCTCCCACGCCGTGGCGCCGCTGAACTCGGCCGTCAGCTCGCCGGTCTCGGTGCCCACGGTGCCGATGCTGCCGCTCTGGTTCCACAGCGCGAACGTGCCGGCGCCGCCGAGGAGGACGGCGATGCCCGCGGCCGCGGCGACCGAACCCTTGATGGCGCCGTGGTTCTTCTTCGTCGTGGTGGTCATGGTGCTCGGTCCCCTTCGGTCGTCGGTCGCGCACGGTGCACGTCCTTCTCCCAGCAGCGTGAAGCGTGGGGAGCGCGCACGGTGGTGGCGGTGGGGACTGAGTAGGTAGCGGCGGCGCAGCGACCAGCGGCTTTACCGATGCCCGAGGCGAACTTGAGGTCGTCCGGCCGCGACTGAGTCCACCGTCCCGTGCCGAGGCCGCACTGACCCTCGCCCGGGCGACGAGGGCCCGAACGTCGTCGGGGCCAGCGAACCTCAGCCCTGCGCCCGACGCTGGCGGACCGCCTCGTACAGCACGACCGTCGTGGCGCTCGCGGCGTTGAGCGAGCTCGCCGAACCACCCATGGGGATGCTCACCATGACGTCGCACGCCTCGCGCCAGCCCGCGCTCAGCCCGGTCGTCTCGTTACCGGTGAGGACGAGCGTCGGGCCGGTGAGGTCGTGGTCCGCGAGCTCGACGTCGCCGTCCTCATCCGTGCCGAGGATCGTGAGCGGGTGACCGGCGTCGCGCTGCGCCGCGACCCAGTCGAGCACCTCGCGGCCCGACGGGACGCGCACCGTCGGCACCGAGAAGATCGACCCGGTGCTCGCGCGCACGGCGCGCGGGTCGTAGGGGTCCGCGGCGTGTCCCGCGACGACGAGGCCTGCGCCGCCGAACGCGTCGAGCGAGCGCGCGACCGTCCCCACGTTCCCCGGGCTCGTGGGCCGGTCGAGCACGACGCCGAGAAAGCTGTCGCCCACGGCGAGCCGGCCCAGGTCGTCCGGCGGCATCGCGACGACGGCGAGCAGCTCGGGCACGTCGTCCTCCTTGCCGCCGAGCTCGCGCAGGAGCTCGGTCGACACGGCGAACTGCTTCGCCCGGACGCGGTCGAGCATCGTGTGCGCCCACGAGGACAGCGTCCGGTCGGCGTCGACGAGCCAGGTGCGCACGGTCCAGCCCGACTCGACGGCGAGCGTGATCGGCCGGACGCCCTGGACCACCATCTCGCCGGCCCGGTGCCGCTTGGTGCGGTTGGTGAGCAGCGCCTCCCACTGCTGGAACGCCGCGTTGCGGGTCGTGACGCGCTGCACGCTCAGGCCTCCTGGGTCGTGGTCGTCGAGGGTGCCGTCGCGGAGGCGCCGGCAACCGCGACGCGCGGCAGACCGCCCGTGAGCGCGGCCGGCTCGGCCGCGTCGGCCTCGCGCGCGGCGCGCTCGACCGCCGCGGCGACCAGCGTCGTCACCTCGGGGTTGAACACGCTCGGGATGATGTAGGTCGGGTTGAGCTGGTCCTCGTGGATCGCCGACGCGAGCGCGCGCGCCGCGGCGAGGAGCATGCCGTCGGTGATGCGGTGCGACTGAGCGTCGAGCAGGCCGCGGAACACACCGGGGAACGCGAGCACGTTGTTGATCTGGTTGGCGAAGTCGGAGCGTCCGGTGCCGACGATCGCCGCGTGCTTCGCCGCCTCGACGGGGTCGACCTCGGGCCGCGGGTTCGCCATGGCGAAGACGATCGCGCCGGGTGCCATGCGCGCGACGTCGTCGCCCGTGATGACGTCGGGCGCGGAGACGCCGATGAACACGTCGGCGTCCACGACGGCGTCGCGGAGCGTCCCGGTGACGCGGCGCGGGTTGGTGTTGACCGCGGTCCACGCGAGCGACGGCGAGAGGCCCGGCCGTCCGGGGTGCACCACGCCCTCGACGTCCGCGACGACGACGTCGTGCGCGCCCGCCGCGAGGAGCAGCTTGAGCACCGCGGTGCCGGCGGCGCCCGCGCCGGACAGCACGATGCGTACGTCGGGCAGCTCCTTGCCGACGACCTTGAGCGCGTTCGTCAGGGCGGCGAGCGCGACGATCGCCGTGCCGTGCTGGTCGTCGTGGAACACGGGGATGTCGAGCTCGGCCCGCAGGCGCGCCTCGATCTCGAAGCAGCGCGGCGCGGAGATGTCCTCGAGGTTGATGCCCGCGAACACGGGAGCGATGGCCTTGACCGTCCGGACGATCTCGTCGACGTCCGTCGTGTCGAGCGCGATGGGGAACGCGTCGATGTCGGCGAAGCGCTTGAACAGCGCGGCCTTGCCCTCCATCACCGGGAGCGACGCGAGCGGGCCGATGTCGCCGAGGCCCAGCACGGCCGACCCGTCGGTGACCACCGCGATGGTGTTGCGCTTGATCGTGAGGCGCCGGGCGTCGTCGGGGTTCGCGGCGATGGCCTCGCACACGCGCGCGACGCCGGGCGTGTAGATCATCGACAGGTCGTCGCGGTTGCGGATCGGCACCTTGGACTCGATCTTCAGCTTGCCGCCCAGGTGCAGCAGGAACGTGCGGTCGGAGACGCGCTCGACGACCACGCCGTGCAGGGCGCGCAGCGCCTCGACGATCTGGCCGGCGTGCTCCTCGCCGCGCGTCGCGACCGTGACGTCGACCGTGATGCGCTCGTGGCCCGACGCCGTGACGTCGAGCGCCGAGACGATCCCGCCGGTGTGCTCGATCGCCGTCGTCAGCTCGCTCACGGCGGTGGGGCGCGCCTCGACCTGGAGGCGGACGGTGATGGAGGAGGAGACACTCGGCGCGGACGTCATGGGCCCCAGTATCGGCCTCGCGCGGCACGTCGTGCACACGCGCCGCGCACGACGACGGCGCCCTCTCGGACGCCGTGGTCGCCAGCGGGTGGCGGCTAGCAGGCGCGCTCGCTCCAAGTCGCTGCAACGGTTCGGGGGGCCGTCGTGGCCTGGTCCGCCCGGTCAGCGAGTCCTTCGGTGGACTGTCCTGCGCGTGGGTACCGCCGTCGTGCTGTTGTCCTTCCATGACAGCCCCCGCAGCCGCCGAGCGCAAGCGTTCGGCGGGACGTGCACACCGTGTTCTACGGCTGTTCGAACCGGCGGCGCCGCAGCCCTCGCCACACGAGCCAGACCGCGAGCCCGACGGCGACGAGGCCCGCGGCGGCGAGGGCCGGCGTCGTCGCGGCGAGGTGCGAGCGCAGCGCGACGGGCTTGGTGAACGTCAGGCCGCCCCAGCCGTGCTCGGCGGCCAGGCGTCGCAGCGCGCGGTCGGGGTTGACGACGAACGCGTGCCCGACGACGCCGAGCATCGGCGCGTCCGTGACCGAGTCGGAGTACGCGTAGCTCGCCTCGAGGTCGTAGCCCTCCCGGTCGGCGAGCTCGCGGATCGCGGCCGCCTTGTTCTCCCCGTACGCGTAGAAGTCGATCCCGCCCGTGTACCGGCCGTCCTCGACGGCCATGCGCGACGAGATGGTGTGGTCCGCGCCCAGCACCGCGGCGATGGGCTCGACGACCTCGCTCCCGGAGGCAGAGACCACGACGACGTCGTGCCCGTGCTCGTGGTGCGACTCGATGAGCTCGACCGCCTCCGCGTACACGACGGGGTCGATGTGCTCGTGCAGGGTCTCCGCGACGATCCGCGACACGGTGGCGACGTCCCAGCCGGTCACGAGGCTCGACAGATGGGCGCGCATGCGCTCGGTCTGGTCGGCGTCCGCGCCGCCGACCATGAAGAGGAAGTGCGCGTACGCGCTGCGCAGCACGTCGGTGCGGTTGATGAGCCCGCCCGCGAAGAAGGGGCGCGAGAACGCCGCGGCGGACGACGTCGCGATGATCGTCTTGTCGAGGTCGAAGAACGCGGCGACCCGGCCGTGCCGGGGCTCCGGCGCGGACGTCGGGTCCGGGTGCGGGGTCACGGTCGCGAGCCTAGCCGCGGATCGTCGCCGTCCACAGGTGCGCTCGCCGACGCTCGTGTCCACAGGCGCGACGTCCGACGTGGCGCCGGCGCCGGTCCGGCGTCCAGGGTGTCGCCACGGATCCGGAGGAGGGAGGGCGCGTGGGAGCGGTCGTGGGGGTGGTCGGCGCACGGGGCGGTGCCGGGGCGAGCGTCGTCGCGGCGGCCCTCGCGCGCGGTGCGGCCCGACGGCGGGTGCCCACGTGCCTTGTCGACCTCGCCCTCGTCGGGGGCGGGCTCGACGTCCTGCTCGGCGTCGAGGAGGAGCCCGGCGTGCGCTGGCCCGACCTCACGGACGCGCGCGGCCGCCTGGACGGCGACGAGCTGCTGGCCCGCCTGCCGCGCTGGAGCGCGGTGCCGGTCGTGAGCACCGAGCGCGGCAGCGGCCCGGAGCCGGCCGCGCTCGCGGACGTGGTCGCCGCCCTCGCCGACGTCACGGCGGCACGCTCCGGCGTCCTCGTGCTCGACGTCGACCGCGCCACGCTCGCGGCGGGCTCGAGCACGCACGGACTGCTCGAGGCGTGCGACGAGGTGCTCGTCGTGACGCCGCTCGACGTCCTCGCGGTGGCGGGGGCGGCGGCGGTCCGGGACCGGCTGGACGTCCCGGCGGCGCTCGTCGTGCGTCGTCCGGCGCCGGGGCGGCTGTCAGGAGCGGAGGTCGCCGACGCCGTCGGGCTCGACGTCGCGGCGACCGTGCGCTGGGACCGCGGGCTCGCGGGTGCGATCGAGCGCGGCGCGGGCCCCGGCGCGGCTCGCGGCCCCGTCGAGCGCGCGGGTCGCGCGCTCGCCGCGCGATACGTGCGAGCCACGGCGTGAGCGCGCGGACGGGTGGCACGTCGGGCGCGCTGCTCGACGGCGTGCGGGACCGCCTCGTGCGGACGGCGCCCGGGACGGACGGTGCGCGGGGGACCGTGGGCACCGGCGCTCCGCCGGACGACGCCGCGGTCGCCGCGGCGCTGCGAGCGTCGGGCCGGGTGCTGGGCACGACGGCGTTGCGCGAGCTGACGCGCACGGCCCGCGCCGAGCTCTACGGCGCGGGCGCCCTCCAGCGGTTCCTCGACGAGCCGGGCGTCACCGACGTGCTCGTGAACGGGCCGCACGACGTGTGGGTCGACCGCGGCCACGGCCTGGAGAAGGTCGACGTGCCGCTCGGCGGGCCCGACGACGTCCGGGCGCTCGCGGTGCGTCTCGCCGCCGCGGGCGGTCAGCGCCTCGACGACGCGTGCCCGGTCGTCGACGCGCGGCTGCCCGACGGGACGCGGCTCCATGCCGTCGTCGCGCCGGTGTGCGCCGCGGGCGCGGTGATCTCGCTGCGCGTCCTGCGGACCCGCACGTTCGGCCTCCGCGACCTCGTCGCGAGCGGGACCGTCCCGCCGGTCTGGGAACCGATGTTGCGCGCTCTGGTCGCGCGGCGCGCGAGCGTGCTCGTCTCCGGCGGCACCGGTACGGGCAAGACGACGCTTCTGGCGGCGCTCCTGGCCCTCGTCCCGACCGACGAGCGTGTCGTCTGCGTCGAGGAGGCCCGCGAGCTCGACCCCGACCACCCGCACGTCGTGCCGCTCACCGCGCGCCGGCCCAACGTCGAGGGCGCGGGCGGCGTCGACCTCGCGGACCTCGTGCGCGCGGCGCTGCGCATGCGGCCCGACCGGATCGTGCTCGGCGAGTGCCGCGGCGCGGAGGTGCGCGAGGTGCTCATGGCGCTCAACACCGGCCACGAGGGCGGTCTCGCGACCCTCCATGCCAACGACGTCGAGGTGGTCCCCGCACGGCTCGAGGCGCTCGCGGCGCTCGCGGGCATGGACCGCGCGGCGCTGGCCGCGCAGGCGGTCGGTGGTCTCGACGTCGTCCTGCACCTGCGGCGGGTGCGTGCGGCGGGCGGGACCCGGAGGGTGCTCTCGCAGGTCGGCGTCGTGCGGCTGGACGAGCGGGGCGCGCTCCGGGTCGACGTCGCCGGGTCGTGGGACGGTGCGGGCGAGCCGCTGCTCGGCGCGGCGTGGGCCGAGGTCGCGGGCCGGTGGTGGCCGTCGTGAGTCGGGTGGGCGCCATGAGTCGGAGGCCGGTGTGACGGCCGTCGTGGGCGTGCTCGTCGGGACGGCGGTGTGGTGCGTGCTCGCGCGCGGCGGGCGCAGCGCGCGCTCCGCCGCGGGCCTCGCGGCTGCCCGTGCCGTGGCTCTCGCGCCCCGAACGGGACGCCGCACCGCGTCGTCGCCCGAGCTCGTCCGGATGGTGGTGGCGCAGGTGGGGGCGCTGCTCCGCGCCGGTGCCGCCCCGGGCGCGGCGTGGGCACGCGCCGTCGGGGTAAGAGTGGACCCGTCCGGCGTGCCGCGGGTCGCGGACCTGGCGCCGCACGTGGGCGGTGCCTCGACCGCACGCGCTCTGGTCGCGGCGTGCCGCCTCGCGGTGGAGGTCGGGGCGCCGCTCGCGGCCGTGCTCGAGGAGGTCGCCGCGTCGGTCGCCGCCGACGACGAGGCCCGCGCGGAGCGCGAGGCGGCGCTCGCCGGCCCGCGCACGACCGCGCGCGTCCTGCTGTGGCTGCCTGCGGTCGGGGTGCTGCTCGGCTACGTGCTCGGGGCGGACCCGCTCGGCACGGCGACCGACGGCGGTCTCGGGTCCGTCGGCGTGCTCCTCGGCGTCCTCCTGCTCCTGGCGGGGCGCACGTGGTCCGCGCGGCTCGTCGAACGCGCGCGGGCCGCGGGGGAGGACCGATGACGGCGCTCGTCGTGGCGGGCTGCCTCCTCGTCGCCGTGTCGCCGTGGTGGGCCGCGCGGTCCGCCGTCGAACGGCGTGCGGCCCGTGCGGGCCGCGCGGCCACGGCGACGGCCGGCGCGACGGAGTCCACCGGCGAGCATGTCGAGATCGGCGTGCTCCTCGAGCTCCTCGCGGCAGCCGTCCGCGCGGGCGCGTCGGTGCCGCGAGCCCTCGGTGCGGTCGGTGCGGCCGTCGGCGGTCCGGACGGCGCCGCGCTGCGGGCAGCCGGCGCCGCGCTCGTCCTCGGGGCGTCGTGGGACGCCGCGTGGTCGGCTTGCCCGGAGAGGGTCGTCGTCGTGCAGCGGGCGCTGCGGCCGGCCTGGGTGCACGGCGCCGCACCAGCGCCGTCGCTCCGGGCCGCGGGCGAGACGCTGCGCCAGGACCGCACAGCGGCCGCGAAGGCGGCCGCAGGCCGCCTCGCCGTGCACCTCGTCCTCCCGCTCGGTGCGTGCTACCTCCCAGCGTTCGTCCTGGTCGGGCTGCTGCCGGTGCTCATCTCGCTCGGGTCGGGCCTCCTCGGCGGTGGGTAGCCGTGGACACGCCCCCGCGTGCAGGACCCGGGCATGTCGACGGCGTACCTTCGTCTGTGTCGGAGCCGTCACCACCTCGATCGGAGAGGAACACATGCAGGGGGACATGCTGCAGCAGCACGCGCGAGACCGTGCTGAGGAGCTGCCCGGCGCCGGTCTGGAGCACCCGTCCGTCCCGACTGGGAGGTGTTCACGGTGCGGGGCAAGGTCTTCCTGCTCATGACCGAGACCAGGGGCGAGCCCGTCGTCATCGTCAAGGCACACCCGGAGGGCGCCAGGGCGCTCCGGGACCAGCACGAGGACATCACGCCGGGGCACTACCTCGACAAGGTGCACTGGATCTCCGTCGGCCCGGGGCGCGGCGTCACGAAGCGGCTGGTCGACGACCTGGTGCAGGGCTCCTATGACCTCGCCTCCGACCGCCGGAAGCCGTCGGCGTGAGCGGACAGCATCGACGAGCCGGCTCCCGGGCGGCGTTCGGAGCCGTGCTGGGTCTCGTCCTGACGGCGGGGTCGGGCTGCGCCGTCTTCGGCACGGGCGAGCGGACGGCGTACTGCCAGCCCGGGAATCCTGTGGTGACGCCGCAGTCCGTCACCCCGGGCGGGGAGCTGCAGGTCGAGACCGTGGGGAGCGACGACGGTGTGGGCTGCGAGTCGAGCATGCCTGCCAACGCGCGCTACGAGGTGCGGATCACGTCCGTGGAACCGGTCGAGGACCCGGAGCAGGACCGTTATACGGAGGTCCTCGGATCTCTGGACCCGAGCGACGACGGCGATGCCGGGGGAACGGTCCGCGTTCCCGACGATGTGCCGGTCGGCGCGGCCGAGGTGTCGCTGAGCCTCCAGGGCGCCCCGACCGTCTGCGACGTCGACCCCACGATCGGGTGCGCGAAGAACCCCTTCGCGCCGGTCGAGGTCACCGACCGAGACGTCACCGACTGAGCGGCACCGGCGACGTCCGCCGGCTCGCCGTCCGTCCCCGCCGAGGGCACTACGTCTCGGCGCCCCCGCCGAGGAGCTCACGCCGTCGCCGCTCGAGGTGCGCCCGCTCGACGCGGTTGCCGCATCTCTCGACGGCGAGGTCGAGCGCGGCGAGCGCCTCGTCGGTCCGCCCGGCCCGCGCGAGAAGCTCTCCCCGCACCGCGGGCAGGCGGTGGTGGTGCGGCAGCGCGACGTCGAGACCGTCGAGGAGGGTGAGCCCGGCCTCGGGCCCCGACGCCTCGGCCACCGCGACCGCGCGCGCCAGCCGCACGACGGGTGAGCCCGTGTGCTGCTCGAGCTCGGCGTACAGCGCGGCGATCGCGCCCCAGTCCGTCGCCTCCGCCGTGCGCGCGGTCGCGTGCAGCGCGGCGACCCGCGCCTGGAGGAGGTGCTCGCGCGCGAGCCCGGTGACGTCGTCGGGCACGGACGCGAGGACCGCCAGCCCCGCGGCGATCTCGTCGTCGTGCCAGCGGGCCCGGTCCTGGTCCGGGAGCAGCACGAGCCCGCCGTCCGGACCCGTGCGCGCGTCGCGGCGCGAGTGCTGGAGGACGAGCAGTGCCAGGAGGGCCCGCACGGCGGGACGTCCCGGGAGCAGCTCGTCGAGCAGGCGGGCGAGCCGGATCGCCTCGCCCGCGAGAGCCACCCGCACGAGGTCCGGCCCTGTCCCGGGCGCGTACCCCGCCGTGAACGTGAGGTAGAGGACCGTCACGACGACGTCGAGCCGTTCCTCGAGGCGGTCGGGCGCCGGGACCGCGAACGGGATGCCCGACGCCGCGAGCCGCTTCTTCGCGCGCGTGATCCGCGCGGCCATCGTGGCCTCGGGCACGAGGAAGAGGCGGGCGATGTCGGGCACGCCCAGCCCGGCGACGAAGCGCAGCGTGAGAGCCGCACGCGCCTCGGGGGCCAGCGCGGGGTGGCAGCACGCGAAGACGAGGCGCAGCCGCTCGTCGGGCACGTGGGCGCCGTCGTCTGCATCGGCACCGGTGTCGGCACCCGGTTCCCCGGGACCGGGCCGCGCGCGCTCCTCCACGACCATGAGCGGCTCCTTCCGGAGGGCGACGGCCTCGGCACGCAGGCGGTCGAGGACCCGCCGGCCGGCCGCGGTGCGCAGCCAGCCGGCGGGGTTCGCGGGGACGCCGCCGACCGGCCATGTGCGCGCCGCGGCCGCGAACGCGTCCGCGAGGGCGTCCTCGGCGAGGTCCGGGCGCCGGTACCGCGCGACGAGCGCGGCGAGCAGGCGGGCCCAGTGGTCGCGCCAGGCCGCCGCGAGCGCGTCGTCGGTGCTCACGTGCGGGCCGGTATCACAGGCCGTCGGAGTCGACGACGGGCCGGATCTCCACGGTGTACGGAGGCAGGAGCGTGACGGTCTCGATCGCCGCGTCGAGGTCGGGCAGGTCGACGACGTAGAAGCCGCCGAGCTGCTCCACCGTCTCGGCGAAGGGGCCCTCGGTGACGACGACCGCGTCGCCGTCGCGCCGGACCGTCGTCGCTGCGGACACCGTGCTCAGCGCCTCGCCGGAGACGATCCTCCCGCGCTCGCCCACCGCCGTCGCGAAGGCCTCGTGACGACGCCCGTACTCGGCGCGCTCCGCCTCGGTCGCGCGCTCCCAGACCTGCTCGTCCTCGTGGAGGAGGACCATGAACCTCACGACGCGGCCCCGGCGGCCCCGGCGGCCCCGACGACCGTGGCGTCGGCAGGGGGCTCGGCGCTGCCCTGCTCGTTCTCGGCGACGCTCGCCCGGAGCTCGAAGGTCTCCGGGCTGCCCGCGAACGCCTCCCCGATCACGCGGACCAGTCCGTCGACGTCGTCCGTCGTCACGACGTAGTACCCGCCCACCTGCTCGGCGAGCTCGGCGTACGGTCCCTCGGTCACGAACGCCGCCTCCTGCGCGGCGGCGCCGGGCCGCACGACCCGCGCGTCCCCGGACCTCCGCAGCTCGGCGCTCGCGGTGATCACATGGCCCTCCGCGGCGGCGAGGCGCGTGAACTCGTCGTGCCGGTGCATGTACTGCGCACGCCGCTCGGCGTGCTGCTCGGGTGCGGAGGCCAGCGCGCCCCAGGCGGTCTCGTCGTCGTGGATGAGGAGGAGGTACTCGGTGCTCATGGCGTCTCCAGATGTCGTGCGTGCGCCCGGGTGCCGGACGCGAACCCCGACGGGGCTCTGACTCCTTGACGCGCGAGACCCGCCCGGATCGACACCACCGCGAGACCGGGTGGTATCGACTCACTGTGCCAGAGGGTGGTGGGCGTCCGCACCGGCAGAAGAGGGCGCCACAGCTCGCGGGTCCACCCGGGTGAACGAGCTCCGGCCCGGATGGTCGAGCACCGACCCGGTGGACGGGCACCGGCGCGGATCCGCGCCGGTGCCCGTCCTGGCCGTCCACAGACCCGGCCTGGGGACGCTCGTCCACCGTTGGTCCGAGGCACTCGTCGCCCGTCCACGGTTGCCCGGCACAGTGGCCTCGCACGCCCGCGACCGCGGGCCACGAAGGAAGGGGTCGACCATGACGGGACAGGCACGACGCGCGCTCACGCGCCTCACGGGGAGGAGCACGGGGCAGGACGCGGAGGCAGGCCTGGCGACCGCCGAGTACGCGATCGCGACGGTGGCGGCGGCCGGCTTCGCCGGGCTGCTCATCGCGGTGCTCCGGAGCGGCGAGGTGCGCGAGCTGCTGCTCGGCATCGTGCGCAGCGCGCTCTCGCTGGGCTGAGCCGTGCGACGGGACGAGGAACCGGTCCTGCGGCCGAGGCGCGTGCGTCGGCGACAGCGAGCCTTGTCGACCGATGCGACCGATGCGACCGATCCGGCCGGGGCGACGGGGCGGTGCTGCCCTCCCGCTTCGCGCTGGAGGCCGTCGCGCGACGATCGGGAGCGCGGTGCCGTCACGGCCGAGCTCGCTGTCGCGCTGCCGGCGGTCGTCCTCGTCCTCGTCGCCGTCCTCACCCTCGCCGCGGCGGCGGGCGCCCAGATGCGGTCCGCCGACGCGGCGAGGGCAGCCGCCCGCGCGGCCGCGATCGGGGAGGCCGACGACGTCGTGCGGGCGACCGCTCATCGGGTGGCCGGGGACGGTGCGGACGTGAGCGTGGTGCGCGGCGACCCGTGGGTCGAGGTCCGCGTGACGACGCCGGTCGTCGGCGGCTGGTTGTCCGCGACGCCGCTGCGCGCCAGCGGCGAGGCCGTCGCCTGGGTCGAGCCGTGACGGACCGCCGCCGCGGACGACGGCGCGACCTCGAGCGGGGCGCGGGGACGGTCCTCGTGCTCGGCGTGGTCGCCGCCGTCCTGGTCCTCGCGCTGGGCCTCGGCGCGCTCGCGCACGCGCAGGCCGCGCGCGGTCAGGCCCAGACCGGCGCGGACCTCGCCGCTCTCGCCGCGGCAGCAGCGGCGCGCGACGGCTGGGACGCCTGCGCCCGCGCGCAGGAGGTCGCGGCGCGCAACCGCGTGACCGTCAGCGCCTGCGACGACCAGGGCGCCGGCGTCGTCCGCGTCGACGTGGAAGCACAGGCCGGCATCACCGTCCTCGGCGTCCCGCTCGGCCGCGCGACAGCGGCTGCTCGTGCAGGCCCGGCAACAGCCCGCTGACTGGGCCCGGACCAGGGTTCTCCTTCGGCGGACCGCGGTGCTCCTTCGGCGCGCCTCGGGTCTCCGCGGGGGCGTGCGCGAGCACCGCGTCGAGGAGGCGTACCGCGGCGGCCTTGTCGAGCGGCGCGTTGTACGACCCGCACTTGGGGGACTGCACGCACGCGGGGCAGCCGTCGGCGCACGGGCAGCGGTGGATCGCGTCGCGTGTCGCACGCAGCCACGTGGCCCCGAGCTCGTACCCGCGCTCCGCGAAGCCCGCCCCGCCGGGGTAGGCGTCGTAGACGAACACGGTCGCCTCGCCGGTGTCGGCGTGCAGCGCGGTGGACACGCCGCCGAGGTCCCAGCGGTCGCACGTGGCGAGGAGCGGGAGGAGCCCGATCGACGCGTGCTCCGCGGCGTGCAGCGCACCGGGCAGCTCGTCGGCATCGACGCCGGCCTCCTCGACCACGGACTCGGGAACGGTCCACCAGACCGCCATCGTGGGCAGCGTCCGCTCGGGCAGGTCGAGGGTCTCGGTGCCGAGGATCTGCATGTCGAGCAGGCGGCGGCGCTGGAAGCTCACGACCTGCGAGCTCACGTCGACCGGCCCGTACCCCCAGCGGACGGGTCCCCACGACCGTCCGACGACGTCCCGCCCGGCGGCGACGTCGCCCGCGTCGGGTTCGTCGACGATCTCGATCGCCGTCGTGGACCGGGACCAGGTGCCGTGGTCGACGTCCTGGCGTCGGACGAGGGCGACGTGGTCGGAGAGGTCGAGGTGCTCGACGACGTAGGTGGCGCCCTGGTGGACGTACACGGCGCCGTCGTGGACGGATCCGTCGGCGGAGGCGGCGTCGACCGTGCCGAGGAGGCGGCCCGTGCGCGCCTCGGCGACCCGCACGGGGGTGCCGCCGGAGCCGCGCAGGTCCGTCATGCGGGTCGCGGGCTGCGCGTGGGTCCAGTACCAGCCGGACGCGCGGCGCCGGAGCGCCCCGCGCGCGACGAGGACGTCGAGCAGCCCGCGGACGGCGGCCGGGTCGCCGAACGCGGGGAGGTCGTCGGTGCGCAGCGGGTTCTCTGCGGCGGCGGCGCACAGGTGGGGCGCGAGCACGTAGGGGTTCGCGGGGTCGAAGACGGTCGCCTCGAGCGGCGCGTCGAAGATCGCCTCCGGGTGGTGGACGAGGAACGTGTCGAGGGGGTCCTCGCGCGCGACGAACGTGACGAGGCCGTCGGCTCCCGCGCGCCCGGCGCGCCCGGCCTGCTGCCACACGGACATGCGGGTCCCCGGCCACCCGGCGATGAGGACGGCGTCCAGCCCCGAGATGTCGACGCCGAGCTCGAGCGCGTTGGTCGTCGCGAGCCCGAGCACGTCACCGGTGCGCACGGCTTCCTCGAGCTCGCGGCGCTCCTCGGGCAGGTAGCCGCCGCGGTAGGCGGCGACGCGGCGCGCGAGCCGCGGGTCGACGACGCGCACGTGGTCCTGCGTCTGGGTCGCGACCGACTCCGCCCCGCGGCGCGAGCGGGTGAACGCGAGGGTGCGCGCGCCCGCGACGACGAGGTCGGCGAGGAGGTCGGCGGCCTCGGCGGTCGCGCTGCGGCGCGGGTGCTCGGGCGCCTCGTCGACCGTCGTGGGGACCGTCGGGTCGTCCGCGCGCTCCTCGGGCGAGAGCGTCGCCTCGGCGCTGAAGGGGTTGCCCCCGACGACCGGGGGCTCCCACAGCACGAACGTCTTCTGGCCGGCGGGCGACGTGTCGCCCGCGACCGTCACGACGTCGTCGGGCTCGACCCCGACGAGGCGCGCCGCGCTCGCGCCGGGGTCCGCGGTCGTCGCGGACGCGACCACGAACGTCGGGGGCGGGTCGCCGTCCTTCGCGTAGTGGGCGGCGAGCCGGCGCAGGCGCCGCAGCACGAGCGAGACGTGCGCGCCGAACACCCCGCGGTAGGCGTGCCCCTCGTCGACGACGACGTAGCGCAGGTCGCGCAGCAGCCGCGACCAGCCGCGGTGGTTCGGCAGGAGCGCGAAGTGCAGGAAGTCGGGGTTGGTGAGCACGACGTCGGCGTGGTCGCGCACCCAGCGCCGCTCCTCCTGGCCGGTGTCGCCGTCGCACGTGGCGACGCGCAGGTCGCTCGCCCCGGACGCGTCGAGGAGCCGCTGCAGACCGGAGAGCTGGTCGGCGGCCAGCGCCTTCGTCGGTGACAGGTAGAGCACCGCGCCCCGCCGCGCCACGGACTCGATGCGCCCCGGGTCGAGGAGGCGCGCCGCGGCGTCGGCCCGGACTGACGTGAGCGCGGGCAGCCAGAACGCGAGCGACTTGCCCGACCCCGTGGACGTCGCGAGCGCGACGTGCCGGCCCGACCACGCGGCGTCGGCGGCGACGACCTGGTGCTCCCACGGGCGCTCGACACCGAGCGCCCGGTAGCCCGCGACGAGCGACGTGTCGGCCCAGGCGGGCCATTCGCCCTGCGTCCCGGGTCGGGCCGGGAGCTCCCGCACGTGCAGCACACGCTCGTCGCGCCGCCCGCGGGCGCGCAGCACGTCGAGCAGCGTCGCGCTGGTCGGGCGCAGGTGGGTCGTCGTGGCGGCGTTCGGCACGTTCCGAGTCTCCCACCGACGGCCCACCCTGCGGTTCCCGCCCGCCGTGCATGCCGTCGTCGCCCGTCGGCGGCCCCGGACGAGCCGCAACCGCATGGCCGGCGGTGCGGGTCAGCCGCGGAAGACCTCCACGACCGCCCGCGACAGGTACCAGGGGTCCACGGCGGCCGTGAGCTCGCGCGCCGAGTGCATGGACAGGATCGGGACGCCGACGTCGACGGTCCGGATCCCGAGGCGCGTCGCCGTGAGCGGGCCGATCGTCGAGCCGCACGGCACCGTGTTCCGCGAGACGAACTCCTGGCTCGGCACCCCGGCCCGGGCGCACGCGCGCGCCCACGCGGCGGCGCCGTGCGCGTCGGTCGTGTAGCGCTGGTTCGCGTTGATCTTGAGGATCGGCCCGCCGCCCGCGAGCGGCCGGTTCGCCGGGTCGTGGCGCTCGGGGTAGTTGGGGTGCACCGAGTGGCCGACGTCGCTCGACACGCACAGCGACGCCGCGAGCGCCCGGTGCCGCTCCTCCTCGCTCGCGCCGAGCCCGGCGGCGATCCGGTCGAGCACGTCCGCGAGGAACGGCCCCGACGCGCCGGACCGCGACTCCGACCCGATCTCCTCGTGGTCGAACGCGGCGAGCACGGGGATCACGTCGCCCTCGACGGGACGGTCGGGCGTGCCGGCGGCCTCGATCAGGGCGACGAGCCCGGCGTGCACCGAGAGCAGGTTGTCGAGCCGGCCGGACGCGAGGAACGCGTCGCGCGCGCCGAACACCCGGGGCGACTGCGTGTCCGCGACGACGACGTCGTACCCCCCGATCTCGCTCGCCCGCACCCCGGCGTGGTGCGCGAGCTCGGCGAGGACGTCGCCGCCGGCGACCCCGCCCGCAGCCCCGCCCGCCGCGTCCGACGTGGCCGGCCCCGCCGCCGCCGCGAGCCCCCACACCGGCTGCGTGTGCTGCTGCTTGTCGAGCGTCAACCCGTCGTTGGCCGCGCGGTCGAGGTGGATCGCGAGCTGGGGGACGCGCAGGAGCGGGCCGGTGCGCACGAGGTGCTCGACGCCGTCGGACGTGACCACGCGCCCCGCGAGCTCGAGCTCGCGGTCGAGCCACGAGTTGAGCAGCGGGCCGCCGTAGATCTCGACGCCCGCCTGCCACCAGCCCTCGCGCACGACGCTCGGCCGCGGCTTGAGCTTGAACCCCGGGGAGTCGGTGTGCGCGCCGAGGACCGCGAACGGCGTCGTCCCGCTCGCGCCCGCGGGCACCGCCCAGGCGATCACCGCGCCGTCGCGCACGACGACGTAGCGCCCGCCCGCGGCCGCGTCGCCCGGCGCGGTCGTCCCGGAAGGCCAGGCCGCGGTCTCGTCGAGCCGGGCGAACCCCACGGCCTCGAGACGGCGGGCGACCTCGTGGGCCGCGTGGTACGACGACGGCGATGCCTCGACGAACGTCGCGAGGTCGCTCGCGTGCGCGAGGGCGCGGTCGTGGACGGTCGGGTCGGTCGGGGCGGGAGAGCTGGGCGTCGGCACGGGCTCCACCCTACGCACGCCCCGCACCCTCCGTAGGGTGGTCGGCGTGCCACCTCGCGACACCCCTGCCGACGCCCGCCCCGTCGTGTGGGTCGTCCTGCCGGGCCTCGCGCTCGCTCCCGAGGACTTCGCCCAGCTCGCCCGGGCGCTGCGCTCCGCCGGCGAGGCGGACGACGTGCGCGTCCTGGACGCGTGGCGCACCTCGGTCACGGGGCCGGTGGACGCGATCCGGGCGGCGCTAGGGCTCGACGGCTCCCGACCGGTCGGCGTCGTCGTGCACTCGGTGGGCGGGCTCGCTGCGATCGAGTGGGCCCTGCGCCACCCTGGCGAGGTGCGGCGCCTCGTGCTCCTCGACCCCACCAGCCCGTGGGAGCGGCACCTGCCGGCGCTCCACACGGGCCGTGCTCTCGCGCGGGCGGGCACGACGACGGCCCGCCGACTGGCGGGGGCGCTCGCGGCGACCGGACCGGTGCTGCGCCGCGCCGCGGTCCACTGGGTCGCGCGTCGACCCGACACCCTTCCTCCCGACGTCGTCCGCGCCCGCTACGGCACCCGGGACGTCTGGCCGATGCTCGCCGGGGAGTGGTTCGGGAGCTGGGAGCAGGCGCCCCGTGTGCGCGGCCTGCTCGACGCCGGGCGGCGCGTCGTGCCGGCTGCCCGCCCGGTCCTCGTCACCGGGCTGCGCGCGAGCGCGCGGTTCCTGCGCGAGCAGCGCGAGCTGTCCGAACGCCTCGGGATTCCGCGGGTCGGGCTCGCCGGCGAGGCGCACCTCTTCCCGATGACGCGGCCCGACGCCGTCGCGCTCCTCGCCCACGACGCCGCCGTCGGCTGGGGGAGCGTCAGTCGCGAGGTGTGATCGCGCCGTCCCTGTCGAGCGTCACCGCGACACCCTCGCCGACGACCCACGCGGCGTAGTCCGCGCCGGACTCCGTGAGGACCCCCTGGTAGGGCACGAGGTCGTAGTCGCCCGGCGGGACGGGGGTCGTGAACCGGCCGTCGCCGTCGGGACTGCAGTAGTCCGTCGGAACCGCCTGGGCGTCGAGGTTCATCGACTGGTCGGCGGCGAGCTCGAGCTGGAGCGGGGACTCCAGGGCGTTCGGCCCCACCGCGACGACGACGTCGTCGCGCACCCACGCCACGGGACCGGCGCTCGCGACGACCCCGGAGAACCTCTCGGCACCCGTGTTCGTGAGCGACGTGTCGAGCATGCCCGGGACGTCGGCGCTCAGCCCGCGCGACGTGAGCGTCAGCCCGGGGTCGCCGAGCGCCGCGAGGTCGTCGGCGCGCATCCCGCAGGAGACGGGCGTGCCGTCGAGCCAGGGCGGCTGGTACTCGAGGACGTCGAGGGTCGTCGGACCGTCGCCTACGTCGAGACGAACGGGACCTGCCGCGAAGGAAGCCTCGCCCGCACCCGGAAGGAGCGTCGCCCGTGCGTACACGTCGTACGTCCCCGGTGCGAGCGGGTCACCGGTCTCGCACGAGACGAAGAGCGCGTCGACCCGGGGACCGGAGGAGTCGTTCACCACGGCGGACTCCTGCGACGGGACGACCGGTTCGTCGGGTACGCCGACGACCTCCAGCCCGCGCGTGGCGACGAGGTCCACGTCGTCGAGCCGCACCGTGTGGCCGGGACCGACCGCGCCGCCCGTCACGCGTAGCATGCCGTCCCAGCGGGACCCCGCGGGGACGCGGGCGTCCCCCTCCAGAACGACCATGTAGGCAGGGTCGAAGGGGGGCGAGACCTCGGACATCGGGTCGAGGTCGACGGTGGTGCCGCACTCGGCGGCGACCTGCGTCGGCGGATCCGCGGGGAGCGGCTCGCTCGTGTCCCATGCGGGAAGACGCGTCGCACCCGCGGCGAGCACGGCGGCGACGCCGAGCGTCGCGGCGCCCAGGGCCGTCTTCTTCAGAGCCCGTCGGCGCCGGACCCGAGCCCGGACGAGAGGCAGGCCCGCGGAGAGGTCGCCCGCCACGCCGCCGGACGAGGGGCCGGGGACGTCCTCGGCCAGGGCGTGCAGCGCCCGGGCGAGGGCCTCGCCCTCGTCGGGCGTCGGGTCCCGGTCGTCGCGCGCGTGCTGAGTGCTCATCGTGCTCGCCTCCCGCCTCGTGGTTGTGCAGATCGTGTCGTCGTGTGGTCGTCGGTCGCCTGCAACGCGACCTGCATCGCCGCCATCGCATCGTGCAGGTGACGCTTGACCGTGCCCTCGGCGCTGCCGAGGGCCGCCGCGACCTGCGGGACGGTGAGGTCCTCGACGTACCGCAGGACGACGCACGCACGCTGGCGCGGGGTCAGCGCGGCGAGGGCGGCGGCGACGTCGACCCGGGCCGTGGCCGCCGCCTCGGGGCCGCGCACGGCGTCGTCCGTCGCGACGAGGTGTCGCACACCCGTCCATCTGCGTCGTCGCCGGTAGCCGTCGAGGTACAGCGTGAGGATCGCGCTGCGCACATATCCCTCGGTGGACGCGATCTCGGCCCGGCCCGACGCCGCGGCGTCGAGGTCCACGGTCCGGACGGCACCCGTGCGCGCGGGCGGTCGACGCAGCCGGGAGAACACCTTGACGAGAGCGTCCTGCACGAGGTCCTCCGCCTGCTGCGCGTCGCCGCACAGCAGGTACGCGTACCCGGTGAGCGCCCGGCCGCGCCGCGCGACGAGGTCGCTCAGCTCGTCGTCCCAGTGCGTCACCCTCGCTCCTCCGTACCCGTCGACCGTCCGTCCACAGATCATGACGTCCGCCGGACGAGAACCGTTGGGGCCGCCCTCCCGGTGCGCTCTCGAGACGCGAGAAGTGGCCCCTCCGGGCCGTTGCCGAGGGGCCACCTCTCACGTCTCGCCGACTCTGTCAGGTGATCGTCAGGGTCACCGGGGCGGAGACGAGCCAGCCGCTGTAGACGCCTCCGCCGCCGGGCGTCACGTTCTCCGCGCCCCACGACCCGTCCTGCTGCTGGAGGGAGTACGACGCCAGCATCCACGGGTGGACCACCTGCACGGTGTACTCGCCTGGCGGCAGCTGCGCGCCGGACGACGTGCCCCACTCGCACGACTCCGCCGTCGTGACGACGTGGTCGAGCCCGAGCGCCGAGCCGGGCTCGAGCACCGTGTGGTCGTAGGAGTCGGTGGCAGGCATCGTGGAGCTGACGATCACGCCGTCTCGCGCGACGACGTACGCCCGGAGCCACCGGAAGTCCACCGTCTCGGTGCGTGCCGTCGTCAGGCCGGCGAGACGGACGGGCAGCGTGGTCTCGCCCCCCGAGGCGACGCTCGCCGACGCCGGGACCTCGAGGCGGGCGAGGAGCTCGTCGCCCGTCGGCGCGGGGGCGGGCATGCCGCACTGCAGGTCCTCGTACGACGGCGCGGCGGGGAAGGTCGTCGTGAGTCCGGGGAACGCCCCCGGGACGGGGTCGGACGCCGGCCCCTCGGGCCCGTCGGGCTCCGCGGCGGCAGGGTCCGGCGCGATCGTGAAGGGGACCGCAGCGGACACGAGCCACCCGTCGAACAGCGGAGCACCCGCGTCCGGGGCGGTGACCGGCGCGCCCCAGGCGCCGTCGCGGTCGAGCGCGTACGACGACACGACCCACGGGACGACGACCACGAGCTCGTAGTCGCCCGGCTGGAGCGACGGCGAGTGCGACGTGACGCCGTCCGGGTCGCACCCGGCGAACGAGTCCACCGGCACGGCGAGGTCGACCACCTGGCCGTCGGCGAGGTCGACCGCGCCGACGCCGTCGCGGAGCCGGGACGTCGCGGACGAGACGACGACCCCGTCCTGCACGACGACGTACCCCGGGAGCGCTGTCGGGTCGAGGACGCTCACCCGGGCGCCGTCGTCGACGGTCACGCGGGCCGCGACGTTCACGAGGCTCTGCGACGCCACGGAGACGTCGGCGTCGACGATCGCCGCGGTGGCGAGGAGGTCGGTCCCGGTCGGGGTGGGCGCGGGCGCCTGGCAGAGGAGCGCGTCGGTCGTGACCGGCACGGGGAAGGCGGCGCGATGCGTCGGGATGGGGTTCGGCGTCGGCTCCGGGCTCGGGGCGGGTGCGGGCAGGACGGGCCGGGGGTCGTCGACGAGCACCGCGTTCGCGCCGACCCCGACCGCGCCGACGGCGAGCACGGCGGCGACACCCGCGAGCGCCGCGCGGCGCCGTCGGGCGTGGCGCACGCCGGCCCGCAGCCGATCGGCCGCGGCGGCGTCGTCCCGCACGGGGGTGACCTGCTCGGCGACGGCCCGGAGGGCGTCGTCGAGGTCGAGCGGTCCGGGGTTCGTGGGGCGGTTCATCGCGCACCTCGCTGGACGATGGTGGTCGGGCCCGGGAAGGGCCCTGACGGCGGGACGGGCGGGGCTGGTGCGGCCGGGCGACCCGTGGTCGGGGTGACCGGCGTGACGGCCAGGTCGTCGTCGGCGCTCCGGACCGGGCCGAGCCGTGCGGCGAGCCTGCTGTTCGCGTCGCTCAGGTACCGCTTGACGGTGCCCTCGCTCAGCGAGAGCCGGTCCGCGACCTCGCGGACCGTGAGGTCGGAGTAGTAGCGCAGGACGACGCACGCCCGCTCGCGCGGCGAGAGGACGTCGAGCGCCTCGACGACGTCGAGCCGCGCCTCGACCGGGTCCGTGCGACCGGTGGGGTCGGGTGGGGCGAGCAGGTGCCGGACCCCGTCCCACCGTCGCCGTCGCCGGGTCCCGTCGAGGAATCCGGTGAGGATCGCCCGTCGGACGTAGCTCTCGGCGAGGGTGAAGTCGGTCGCGGCGCGCCCGCGCCGGAACGTGCGGAAGAGGGCGTCCTGCACGAGGTCCTCGGCCTCCGTGACGTCCCCTGTGAGCAGGTAGGCGTAGCCCACGAGGGCACGACGCCGCGTGCGGACGATCTCGTCCAGCACGTCTTCCCATCGCGCCATCGCGATCGCCTCCCGTTCCTGGAACCACTGTCACCCCTCTCAACGACCGGGTCGAGCATCCGGTTGGGGGCGATCCACGATCCGGGGGATCTCACCCTCGGTACCCGACGCCGGTGCCGACGCCGCGGCGGACGCGTCGGCCGTGGAGGTCGTGCTTGTGACGTGGTGCACGAAGGGTCGTGACGCACGCCACACGTGCGTAGACTCCTCCCCATCGCACCGGCAGGGGCCTGGTGCGATGGTCGTCGCAGTCGTCAAGGAGGACGGATGCTCACGCTCGGTTCCGAAAGTCTCACCATCGTCGCCGTGATCGCGGTGATCGGCCTCGTCGCGCTGGCCTTCGCGTTCGTCCTGCGCAGACAGGTCCTCACCGCGGACGAAGGCACGACCAAGATGCAGGACATCGCGCTGGCGGTCCAGGAGGGCGCCAGCGCCTACCTGAACCGCCAGTTCCGCACGCTCGCGCTGTTCGCGGTGATCGTGTTCGGCCTGCTGTTCCTCCTGCCCGGCGACGGCGGGATCCGCATCGGTCGCTCGGTCGCCTTCCTCGTCGGCGCAGGGTTCTCGGCGGCGATCGGCTACCTGGGCATGTGGCTCGCCGTGCGCGCCAACGTGCGCGTCGCCTCGGCGGCGACGCGGCCGGGCGGACGCACGGAGGGCGCGCGGATCGCGTTCCGTACGGGCGGTGTCGTCGGCATGTCGGTCGTCGGCCTGGGCCTGCTCGGCGCCGCGGGCGTCGTGCTGCTCTACAAGGGCGACGCGCCGGCCGTCCTCGAGGGGTTCGGCTTCGGGGCGGCGCTGCTCGCGATGTTCATGCGCGTCGGCGGCGGCATCTTCACCAAGGCGGCGGACGTCGGGGCGGACCTCGTCGGCAAGGTCGAGCAGGGCATCCCCGAGGACGACCCCCGCAACGCCGCGACGATCGCGGACAACGTGGGCGACAACGTCGGCGACTGCGCGGGCATGGCCGCGGACCTCTTCGAGTCCTACGCCGTGATGCTCGTCGCGGCGCTGATCCTCGGCAAGGCCGCGATGGGCGAGCAGGGGCTCGTGTTCCCGCTGATCGTCACCGCGCTCGGCGCGCTCGTCGCCGTGCTCGGCGTCTTCATCACCCGCGTGCGCGGCCAGGAGAACGGGCTCAAGGCCATCTACCGCGGGTTCTACGTCTCGGCGCTCATCGGCGCGGTGCTCGCGGCCGTCGCCGCGTTCGTCTACCTGCCGTCGTCGTTCTCCGCGCTCGGCGGGACGGCAGACCTCGGCGAGCTGTCCGGTATCGCGGCGGACCCGCGCGTCGTCGCGAGCCTCGCCGTCGTCATCGGCATCGTCCTCGCCGGCATCATCCTGTGGATCACGGGCTACTTCACCGGCACGACGTCGAAGCCCACCCTCCACGTGGCCGCCACCTCGCGCACCGGCGCGGCGACCGTCGTGCTCTCCGGCATCGGCGTCGGCTTCGAGTCCGCGGTCTACACCGCCGGCGTGATCGCCGCGGCGATCTGCGGCCTGTTCCTCCTGGCCGGCGGCTCGGTGTGGCTCGCGCTGTTCCTCGTGGCGCTCGCGGGCTGCGGCCTGCTCACCACGGTCGGCGTCATCGTCGCGATGGACACGTTCGGCCCTGTCTCGGACAACGCGCAGGGCATCTACGAGATGTCGGTCGGCGAGGCCGGCGACGGCGACCCGGAGGCCGCGCAGATCCTCACCGACCTCGACGCGGTCGGGAACACGACCAAGGCCATCACCAAGGGCATCGCGATCACCACCGCGGTGCTCGCCGCGACGGCGCTCTTCGGGTCGTACGCCGACGCCGTCAGCCACGCGATGGCCGACGTCCAGGAGATCGGCGGCGGGCTCGTCACCTCGATGCTCGAGTACTCGATCATCTCGCCCGTCACGCTCGTCGGCGTGATCCTCGGCGCCGCGACGGTGTTCCTCTTCTCTGGTCTCGCGATCGACGCGGTGACGCGCGCGGCCGGGGCGATCGTGTTCGAGGTGCGCCGCCAGTTCCGCGAGCACCCCGGGATCATGACGTACCAGGAGCGTCCGGAGTACGGGAAGGTCGTGGACATCTGCACGCGCGACTCCCTGCGCGAGCTCGCCACACCCGGCCTCCTCGCCGCCTTCGCCCCCATCGCGGTCGGGTTCGGCCTCGGGGTGGGGCCGCTGGCGGGGTTCCTCGCGGGTGCCATCGGCGCGGGCGTGCTCATGGCGGTCTTCCTCGCCAACTCCGGCGGGGCGTGGGACAACGCGAAGAAGATCGTCGAGGACGGGGCCTACGGTGGCAAGGGCTCCGAGGCGCACGCGGCGACGGTCATCGGTGACACGGTCGGCGACCCCTTCAAGGACACCGCGGGCCCCGCGATCAACCCGCTCATCAAGGTCATGAACCTCGTGTCGGTGCTCATCGCCCCCGCGGTCGTCCTCCTGAGCGTCCCCGCGGACGCCAACCACGGCCTGCGTATCGGCATCGCGGTCGTCGCGGCGGCGATCGCGTTCGGCGCGGTCATCATGTCGCGGCTGCGCGCCGCGCGCGTGGACCGCGAGGAGGCCGACGTCGAGCCCCAGCGGGTCGTCACGAAGGCCTGACCGCGACGACGCGCGAGGCGAGGGTGCCCGGGTCCGCCCCGGGCACCCTCGTCCGTCTCGGCCGACCGCCGGGTCAGCCCTTGACGGCGAACGGGGCGCGCAGGAGCACCTCGTCTCGCGACGACGGCCCGACGAGGAGCTCGAAGTCTCCCGGCTCGACGACACGGCGACCCTGGGCGTCGACGAGCGTGCAGTCGGTGACGGGCACGGCGAGGTCGACGGTCGCCGACTCCCCGGGGGCTAGCGTGACCTTGCGGTACGCCTTGAGCTCCTTCTCCGCCCACGTGACGGACGTGACCGTGTCGCTCACGTAGACCTGCACGGTCTCGCGCATGGGACGCGTCCCGGTGTTGGTCAGCGTCACCTGGGCGCGCACGACGTCGTCGAGCCCGTGCACGGACCCGAGGACGCGCAGGTCGGCGTACTCGACCGTCGTGTAGCTCAGGCCCTCGCCGAACGCGAACGCCGGCCGCTGCGTGAGGTCGGCGTAGCGGTCGCCGTGCTGGCCGCGGACGGTGTTGTAGTGCGTCGGCTGCTGGCCCGCGTGGCGCGCGAACGAGATCGGCAGGCGCCCCTCGGGCTCGATCCGCCCGAGCACGAGCTCGGCGACGGCCTGCCCGCCGCACATGCCCGGGTTGGCAGCCCAGACGATCGCCGCGGCGTCGTGCGCCGAGGGCGGCAGCACGAGCGGCTTGGACGCGACCACGACCACGACGACCGGCGTGCCGGTCGCCACGAGCGCGTCGAGCAGCGCGACCTGGCCCCCGACGAGCTCGAGCGTCGCGGTCGACCTCCCCTCGCCCACGAGCTCGATGCGGTCGCCGACGACGGCGACTGCCAGGTCCGCGTCGCGCGCCGCGGCGACGGCCTCGGCGATCAACGCGTCGTCGGGCGCGGCCGGGACCACGACCTGGGGGCGCGGCTGCCCGTCGGGGAACAGCTCGCCCTCGGGGTCGGGCTCGAGCGTGAGGATGTCGGCGCCGCGCGCGTGCGTCACGGTCCAGCCCTCGGGCACGAGGGCGCGGAAGCCGTCGAGCACCGTCGTCGTCATCTCGCGCGGGTGGCCGTCGGGCAGCCAGTCGGCCTGGCCCGACGCGCCGGCCCAGTCGCCGAGCTGCGTGTGGTCGTCGTCCGCGTTGGGCCCGACGACGGCGATCCTCCGGGCGCGTCCGTCGACCGTGAGCGGGAGGGTGCCGTCGTTGGCGAGGAGCACGAGCGAACGGCGCGCCACCTCGAGGTTGACGGCCGCGTGCTCGGCGGAGGCGATGACGGCCTCCTGGCGCGCGACGTCGGGGCGGCGCGGGTCCTCGAAGAGGCCGAGCCGGAACTTCAGCGTGAGGATGCGGCGCACCGCGGCGTCGATCGCCGACTCGTCGACGAGACCGCGAGCGACCGCCTCGAGCGCTCCGTCGTAGAAGCGCGGCGTCGTCATGATCATGTCGTTGCCCGCGCGCACGGCGGCGGCCGACGCGTGCACGTAGTCGGGCTGGATGTGCTGCTCCCAGACCATCCGCCCGACGTTGTCCCAGTCCGTGACGAGCGTGCCGGTGTAGCCCCACTCGCCGCGCAGGACGTCGTCGAGCAGCCAGCCGTTGACCGTGACCGGCACGCCGTCCATGGACTGGTAGCCGAGCATGAACGTCGCACAGCCCTCGCGCGCGACCCGCTCGAACGGCGGCAGGAACCACGACCGCAGCTTGCGCTGCGAGATGTCGGCCTCGCTCGCGTCGCGCCCGCCCTGCGTCTCCGAGTACCCGGCGAAGTGCTTCGCGGTCGCGAGCACGCCGGTCGTGTCGTGGAGGCCGTCGCCCTGGTAGCCGCGCACCATCGCGGACGCGAGCTCGCCGATGAGGTAGGGGTCCTCGCCGAACGTCTCGTCGACGCGCCCCCAGCGCAGGTCGCGGGCGATGCACAGCACCGGGGAGAAGGTCCAGTGGATGCCGGTCGCGGCGACCTCGACGGCGGTCGCGCGCGCGACGCGCTCCACGAGCTCGGGGTCCCACGTCGCGGCCATGCCGAGCTGGGTCGGGAAGATCGTCGAGCCCACCCAGAACGAGTGCCCGTGGATGCAGTCCTCGGCGACCAGCAGCGGGATGCGCAGCCGGGTGCGCTCGACGAGCGTGTGCGCCTCGAGCACGTTCTCGGGGGACGTGTGCAGCAGCGACCCGGCGTGCCGCTCCTCGATCGCCGGGCCGACGCCGTCGCGCGCGTCGAGCTGCAGCATCTGCCCGACCTTCTCCGGGAGCGTCATGCGGCCGAGGAGGTCCTCGACGCGGTCGGCCACAGGAAGGGCGGGGTCGAGGTAGGGGAGGGTGCTCACAGACGGTCCTTCCACGGCGACGGCGAGGGTTCGGGGCGTGCGCGCCAGACGGTCACCACCGACGCGCTCGGGCCCGGGCGCCGTCACTCTACCGGCAAAACTGAATAACCGGTAAGTAAGTTTGAATCCTCAGCGCCAGTGGTCGAGGAAGCGCGCGACGGTCTCCGTCGCGTGGTCCAGCACGTGTCCGTCCTCCGCCGCGGCAGCAGACAGGAGCGCCGCGTCGACGACGTGCGCCACGAGGTCGACGTCCGACACGTGCGCGTGGCCCGACGCCTCCAGCACGGTGCGCGCGGCCTCGAGCAGGCGCGGGCGCGACGCGCGCATGATCGGCCGCAGCGCCGGGTCGCGCATCGCCGTGAGCATCGGGTCGAGGCGCACGTCCACCACCGTGTCGTCCACGTGGGGGGCGTACAGCGTCTCGATGAGCTCGCGCGCCGTCGCCGCGCTCGAGCGAGGCTCGCTGGGCAGCGCGTCCGCGCGCTCCTGCGCCGCGGTCGCACGCACGTCCTCCGCGGCCTCGACCGCCGTGGAGACGAGCGACGCGCTCGTCGGGAAGTAGTACGACGCCGACCCCTGCGGCACACCGGCCGCACGTGCGACCTGGCGGTGGGTGACGGCGCCGAAGCCCTGCTCGATGAGCAGGTGCGCAGCCGCCTGGACCATCGCGCGCTGACGCTGCGCGCTGCGTCCCTGGACCGTGGCGCGGGCCCCGTGCGTCGCCCCGGCACCGATGCTCGCCGCGCCGTGCCGCGCGGTCCGGCCGTCGGTCCCTGCTCCCTCGTCCACGCGGCCATCGTATGAGGGCCCCGCCGCCCGACAGGACGTCACGAGGTAGAACCGTGGTCGCACGAGGGAGAAGCGCGGTCTGCCGAGGTAGAACCGTGGTCGGGCGAGGTAGAACCGTGGTCGCGCGAGGTAGAACCGTGGTCGTGCCCGACGGCGCGTGGCCGGCTCGGGTGGTCGGGGTGGGTGGTGGTGCCGCGTCTATCATCCGCGCCGCTCGTTCCTCGCGGCGCTCCCGCCAGGCCCGTCCACGACGCGGCACCACCACCCACCCCGCCCGACGTCGTCTCACCCTGGCCGTGGCTCACCCCGGGCACTGCCCGCGGTGTCGGGCTTGCGCGCGCCGCGCCGCGGGGCGTGGCGCCGCGGCGCCGCGGCGTTGAGCAGGTGGGTCGTGGCGCGTCCTGGGCGCCTGGTCGACCCGCAGAGATCGCTTGGCCGGAAGGGCCGGACACCTGCGAGCGATCTGACGCCGTTAGGCGGCCCGACCACCCTCGGGCGACCCGGCCGGGCGGGCGACCCGCCGGCGTCGGGCGCGACCACGGTTCTACTTCGCCCGACTGCGGTTCTACCTCGCCCGACTGCGGTTCTACCTCGCCCGACTGCGGTTCTACCTCGGCGGTGCCGGGCGCGAGGAACAACCTATACGCGCGTATGGTTATTGTCCTCGGGTCGCGAGCGCGGCCCGTGGAACGAACGAGGAGTGGACAAGGATAGTCGCCGCCGAAGGGCTCGTCATCGACTGGGCGCAGATGCCCACGTACAACACCGTGATGTCCGTCGCCGTGGGTGCCGGGCTGATCCTGATCGTCATGCTGGGCCGTGAGCTGCTGCGGTCGCCGGGGAAGGTCGTCGTCGAGGGCTGGTCCCTGGCGTTCGGCGTGCTCGGCGCGATCCTCACGGCGACCGGGCTGCACATGACGCTCACGTGGCCGCTCGCCGGGGGCGGCTTCCCGTTCGACAACATCATCTTCGGCGAGACCAGCCTCGCGTTCGGCGTGCTGCTGCTCGCGGCTGCGTTCTACCTGTGGACCCGCGGGCGCGCCGCCCTCGAGCGCACGGACGCTACCGAGCACCTGCAGGCCGTGGCGCGGCCGGTCTCGGTGTTCGTGCTCGGCATGGGCCTCGGTCTCGTCGCCATCGCAGTCGCGGGCGTGACCTACCAGCTCTTCGCCGCGCCGCCCGAGGAGCCCATCTCGGGCGCGTTCGCCGCCTACCCGCTCGTCGAGGCGATCTTCATGTCGGGTCTCATCGCGCTCGTGGGCCTCGGGGCGATCCTCTTCCCGTTCGCCGTGCGCTCGGGACGCCGGCTCGTCCGTACGATCATCGGCTGGGCGTGGGGCCTGTCCGGCGTGGCTTTCCTGCTGTTCGGCGCCATGAACTTCTTCACCCACATCGGGCTGATCGTCAACACGATGGGCTGACGAGCCGGAGCCGGGCGAACCGTGCGGCTGTGGCCGACCGAGGGGTTCGCCTCGTGCGCGCGAGGCGTCATCATGGGGCCATGCAATCTCCGGTGCGCGCCGTGGCCCACGCCGCGGTTCTCGCCGTCGTCGGCGGGCTCTGCCTCGCGGTCGTCGTGAGCGGGGCGTTCGACGTCGTGTCCTTGCCTGACGCTGCCCCTGCCGCCGTGCACTCGCCGCCCGCCGCGTCAGGCGGCACCCCTGGGGCCACCCCCGACGCCGGTGCGACGGCCGAGCCCGGGGGCGAGGACGAGGGCGCGACGGCGGACCCCGCCGCCGGGACCGGCGTCGACCCGGTCTGCCGGGAGGCCGAGGTCGCGTGGGGCGCGGCTGCGAAGGCTCAGGTCAACCTCAGCGTCGAGCACCCCGAGGCCCTCGTCGCCGGTTTCACGACGGCGCGCGACACGCTGGCGGGGGCGACCCCGCCACAGGCCGTCGCCCGGGACTGGGCCGTCGTGACGACCTACCTGACCATGATCGCGGACGAGGTCGAGGTGGTCGGCGCGGACGACACCGGCGAGCTCTCGCGGGCGATCGACCGGGTCGGCCGTCAGATCGACACGGCCGCGCTGATGCAGGCGTCGCAGCGCGTGACCGAGTTCTTCCGCGCCGGCTGCACGTCCTGACCGCTGCGTCAAGGTTTCTCACCCGGTGGCGTGCGACACATGGGGAGCAGTACCCAGATCGCGTGTCTGGGGGCGCGCGACGTCGTTTCGTAGGAAACCATGGTCGCCATGCGCAACCGACTCACGATCACGAAGACCACGACCGCCCTCGCGACGAGCGCCCTCCTCGTCCTCGGGCTCGCCGCGTGCGGCGGCTCGGGCGACGACGCGAGCACCGACTCCGAGACGACCGCCTCCGCCGAGGAGTCGACGCCGGCCGAGGAGGAGACCACCCCGGCCGAGGAGGAGACGACGGAGGAGGAGCCCGCGGAGGCGTCCGGCGACTTCTGCACGGCCTACCAGACCATGATCGACGCCCAGAGCACCCTCGGCGAGATCGACACGAGCGACCCCGCCGCGGCGGTCGCGCAGTTCGAGACCTTCACCGCGTCGCTCGAGGCCGCCGAGGCCCCGGCCGAGATCAGCGCCGACTGGGACACCGTCGCGGGTGCGTTCCGCACGATCACCGACACGCTGTCGACGGCGGTCGACGACCCGGCGAGCGCCGACATGTCCGCGATGACGAGCATCCTGACCGACGAGTCGTTCCAGACGTCGGCGCAGAACGTCGCCACCTACGGCACGCAGAACTGCTGACCTGCCCCCAGACGTTTCCCCGGACCCCGGCTCGCCTGCGCGTGAGCCGGGGTCCGGCGCGTCCGGGCGGCTCGCCGGCGCGCAGGATCGGCCAGGATGGACCCATGCCTGCCTCCGATCCGTCCGCCGTGGTCCGCCCGTCCTCCGTCGGCGCGCCCGAGCCGGGCGCGAGCCCCGCACCGCCGGGTGCAGGGCTCGACCCGCTCACGCTGACCGCAGCTGCGGCCGCGCTGCGCGCGGACCTCGAGGCGTCGCGGTTCACCGTCGACGGCGTCGAGCACGTGCTCGGCCCGGTCGCGTCCGCCGCGCTGCACCGTGAGCAGGCCGTGCCCGCGCGCCGGGCGCTCGCCGGGCCGGAACCGCGACGCGACGACAGCCCGGTCGGCACGCCGTCGTCGGACCCCGCCGGGACGCTCGCCGCACTGTTCCTGCTGGGCGACGACGTGCTACGCCGCGACGTCGACTCCGCGCTCGGACGCACGGGGACCGAAGGCGCCGCGCGGCTCGGGCTCGTCGAGGCGGCCGGGCGGGGCGCCGACGACGCGGTGCGCGCGCTGGTCGACCTGCGCCCCTACGCGACCGCCGACGCCGCCGGGCCCGTGACCTGGTGGCTCTCGTCCGACCTCGGCGAGCTCGCGACGGGTCGACCGCTCGCGGGGGACCACGTGCTGGGCGCGGGCGGCGCGTCGCTCACGCTCGCGCAGGTGACGGTGCGCGACCCCGTCGACCGCGTGCTCGACGTGGGCACCGGGTGCGGCATCCAGGCGCTGCACGCCGCACGGCACGCGCGGTCCGTCGTCGCGACGGACATCTCCCGCCGCGCGCTGGGCTTCGCCGCGTTCAACGCCGCGGTGAACGTCGCGTCCGGCGACGCCGACGCCGCACCGCCCGGGACGGCGATCGAGCTGCGCGAGGGCTCGATGCTCGACCCGGTCGCAGGTGAGCTCTTCGACCTCGTCGTGTCGAACCCGCCGTTCGTCATCACGCCGCGCGCGGGCGGGCGGGGCAGATCGCGCCGCGCCGACGCCCTGCCCGAGTACGAGTACCGCGACGGCGGTCGCGCGGGCGACGACGTCGTGCGCGACCTGGTCACCGGCGTCGGGGCCGTGCTCGCCCCCGGCGGCGTCGCGCAGCTCCTGGGCAACTGGGAGCACCGTCGGGGCGAGCCGTGGGCGGAGCGCGTCGGAGCGTGGCTCGACGCGGCGGGGCTCGACGGTTGGGTGGTCCAGCGCGAGGTGCTGGACCCGGCCGAGTACGCCGAGACGTGGATCCGGGACGGCGGCACGACACCGGAGCGCGAGCCCGCCGCGTGGGAGGCGGCGTACGGCGCCTGGCTCGACGACTTCGCCACGCGCGACGTCGAGGCCGTCGGGTTCGGGATCGTCACGCTGCGCCGGCCGCTCGACGGCGCCCGCCCGACGCTGCGCCGGCTCGAGGAGCACACCGGGTCGCTGCGCCAGCCGCTGGGCGCCCACCTCGCGGCGTCGCTCGCGGCGCACGACTGGCTCGGCGCGCGCGACGACGCGGCGCTCGCGGACGAGCGGCTCGCCGTCGCGCCCGACGTGACCGAGGAGCGGTTCCACACACCCGGCGCGCCCGACCCGACCGTCGTCCTGCTCCGCCAGGGCGACGGCCTCGGGCGCGCGGTCCAGGCGTCGACCGGGCTCGCGGCGCTCGTGGGGGCGAGCGACGGCGAGCTGACGGTCGGGCAGCTCGTGGGCGCCATCGCCGCGCTGTTCGAGGTGCCGGCCGAGGACCTCGCGCACGAGCTGCTGCCCGCCGTCCGCGGCCTCGTGCGCGACGGCTTCCTCACGCCCGCCGACTGAGCCGCGGCGTCAGGCGAAGAGCTGCGCGCCGTACTTCAGCACGACGAGGACCGCGACGCCGACGAGCCACGTCGCCACGAGGTACCCGTAGGCGCCCGAGCGCACGAGACCGAGCAGGCGGGCCTGGGCGCGCCGGGGCAGGTAGAGGTTGTCCTCGAGCACGTTCCAGTGCAGGAGCGAGACGAAGACGAGCGTCGTGGAGACCGTGATCAGCAGGCACCACGGGCACAGCGCGCCGATGACGAACATCGACTGGAAGAACAGCCAGTAGGCGAACACGACGCCCAGCAGGTACACGCACTGCGCGGAGAAGAGGAACCAGCGGGGGAAGCGGGTCCCGCCGAGCGCGGCGACCGCCGTCGTGATGACCACGGGCTCGGCGACCAGACCGAGGAACGCGTTGGGGAAGCCGAAGACCTGCGCCTGCCACGACTGCGCCACGGTCCCGCACGAGATGACGGTGTTGACGTCGCACGACAGCGCGGCCGTCGGGTTCGCGGCGAGGACGACGGCGTCGTAGGACAGCACGAACGCGGCCGTCAGGCTGAGCAGGGCGAACACGAGCATCTCGCCGAACAGGAACCCGCGCGAGTGCGCCCACCCGGTGGGTCGCTCGAACGGGTCGTACGGGGCTGCGGCGCGGTCCGTGCCCGACGGCGGACGGTCGCCCGCGCGGGCGCCGTCGGCCGGGGCGGTGGTCGTGTCGGTCACGGGCGGTCCTCGGGTCCGCGGGGGGCCCCGCCGGCTCTTGACCTTCCGGCGGGCGGGCAGCAGGTGGCGCCGGCCGGCAGGGTGGGCGCGCTGCCGGCCGGCGCCGCCCTCAGCGTACGAACGCGAGGTGTCCCGCCGACAGGGACCATGGTCCCGGGCCTGGCTTCCGGGGGCGGCGGCAGCGAGACGCCCGCGAAGCCCACGGCAGCACATCGCCGCACCCGCCGGTGGGTCGGGGAGGCCGTGACGGCACCACGACCTAAGATCTGTTCGCGCCGCTCCGACGGCGCGCGAGCCCGACCCGCCCCGCCCGAGAGGACCTGAGTGCTGCACGACGACGTCGACTCCCTGCGACGGTCGAGCGCGGCGTGGCGGCTCCTGCGTGCCGACACGGCGCCGCTCGTGCTCTCGTTCCTCGGCACGGTCTTCGTCGAGGACAACGTCCGGGCGATCCCGGAGAGCGAGCTCGTCGCGCGCCTCGACGACCACCTGTGGGCGATCGACCGGCGGCCGCGGACGACTCGCGAAGGTGAGGACGGCGGAGCCGCGGAGGCGCGCTACCCGAGGACCCCGCAGGCGTACGTCGACCACTGGGCGCACCCGGAGCAGGGGTGGCTGCGCGCGTGGTACCCGCCGGGGTCGAGCGAGCCGCACTACGACGCGACGCCCGCCGTCGAGCAGGCCGTGCGCTGGGTCGCGTCGCTGCGCAGCCGCGGGTTCGTCGGCACGGAGTCGCGGCTCAACACCGTCTTCGAGCTCCTGCGCCAGCTCGCCGTCGGCACCGAGTCCGACCCGGCCGAGCGCCTGCGCGAGCTCGAGGACCGGCGTGCGGCGCTCGACGAGGAGATCGCGCAGGTGCGCGCCGGTCGGGTGGCCGTGCTCGACGCCGCCGCGCAGCGCGACCGCTACCAGCAGCTCACGCAGACCGCCGCCGACCTGCTCTCCGACTTCCGCGAGGTCGAGGCCAACTTCCGCACGCTCGACCGGGCGCTGCGCGAGCGCATCACGGGCTGGGACGGCGCCAAGGGCGAGCTGCTCGAGGAGGTCGTGCGCTCACGCACCGCGATCGCCGAGTCCGACCAGGGCCGCTCGTTCCACGCCTTCTACGACTTCCTGCTCGACCGGCGGCGTCAGGAGGAGTTCGCCACGCTCGTCGACCGCGTCCAGTCCCTCGACGCGATCGCGCCGGACGCGCTTCCGGTCGCCGGCTCGGTCGGGCCGGGCGTCGCCGAGCACCGTCGGCTGCGCCGGGTCCACTACGACTGGCTCGACGCCGGCGAGCGCACCCAGGCGACCGTGCGCACGCTCTCGGAACAGCTGCGCCGGTTCCTCGACGACCAGGTCTGGCTCGAGAACCGTCGCGTCATGGACATCCTGCGCGGCGTCGAGGCCAAGGCGCTCGCCGCGCGCGACGCGGGCGCCCGGCCCGGCGCCGACGGACCGCCGGGGATGGCGGTCGACGCCGTCGCGCCCGACGTCGTCCTGCCGACCGAGCGGCCGCTGTTCACACCCCGCCCGACGACCCGGCTCGACTCCGACCACGTCGAGGAGGGTGATGACGACTTCGAGGTCGCGGCCCTCTACGAGCAGGTGCACGTCGACCCCGAGCGCCTCGCCCGGTCGGTCCGGGCGGCGCTCGCCGTCCCCGGCGGCCCGACCGAGGTCGCGCTCGCCGACGTCCTCGCGGCAGCCCCGCTCGAGCACGGACTGGCCGAGCTCGTCACGTACCTGTCGCTCGACGACCCGCGCTTCGCCGTCGTGCACGACGACGAGCGCACCGACGAGGTGCGCTGGGAGGGCGAGGCGCCCTCGGGGCCGGTGCTCCACGACGACGCACCGCAGGACCCGGTGCTGCGCGTCGCCCGCCTGCCGCGCGTGACCTACGCGCGGCGCTCGGCCACGCCGCCGGGAGCCCCGCCCGGTGTCCCCGACCCGCAGGACGTTCGCGCCCGCCCCGCCGCACCGAGCCGTACCCCGGAGGAGACCCCGTGAGCACCACCCGCACCGCGCGCGACCCGGAGCTGTCCGTCGTCGTGACGTCGTTGCTCAAGGGCGTCGTGTACCGCGAGCAGGGCGAGGCGCTGTGGCGCGACCTGCTCGCCCGGGAGGCGCAGGTGCGTGACGCCGTCGCGATGCTGGGCCTGCAGGTCGTCGTCGACGAGGGCGACGGGTACGCCTACCTGCGCTCGCAGCCGGAGCACGAGCGCGACGAGCGCGTCCCGCGCCTGATCCCGCGCCGCGAGCTGCCGTTCGACGTCAGCCTGCTGCTCGCGCTGCTGCGCAAGCGGCTCGCGCAGGCGGACTCCGAAGGAGGGGACACGCGCCTCGTCCTCACGCGGGGCGAGATCGTCGACCTCCTTCGCGTGTTCCTCGCGCAGGACGCGGGCGCGGCGACGAACGAGGCACGGCTCGTCGACCGCGTGGACGCGCTCGTGCGGCGCGTCGTCGAGCTCGGGTTCCTGCGGCCTGCGGGCCGGCCCGATCCCGACGGGCCGGACGGTGCGGCGCCCGGCGTCGGGGCTCCCTCGGGCGCGGACGGCGACGCCCCGGGCGAGCCGCGGCGCTTCGAGGTGCGGCGCATCCTCAAGGCGTTCGTCGACGCGCAGTGGCTCGCGGACTTCGACGCGCGGCTCGCGCAGTACCTCGAGCTCGCGGCGTCGGACGGCGGACCGCGGGACGGGACGACCCGGGCGGCCCCGGCGACGCCGGCGACGACGACGAGGACGGTGGCGTGATGGAGGGCCTGTTCAGCCCGGTCGAGCTGCACGACCCGGCGGCCGACCTCGACGCCCGAGCGGGTTTTCGGCTCGAACGGCTCGAGGTGCTCAACTGGGGCACGTTCGACCAGCGCGTGTGGGCGTTCGACCTCGACGGGCGCAACGCGCTCCTCACGGGGGACATCGGCTCGGGGAAGTCGACCATCGTCGACGCCGTGACGACGCTCCTCGTGCCGTCGCACCGCATCTCGTACAACAAGGCGGCAGGCGCGGGCGCGCGCGAACGGTCGCTGCGGTCGTACGTCGCGGGGCACTACAAGTCGGAGCGCGACGAGGCGACCGGGGCGACGCGGCACGTGGGGCTGCGCGACCGTGGGACGTACTCGGTCGTGCTCGGCCGGTTCGCGAACCGGGGGTTCGACCAGGAGGTCACGCTCGCTCAGGTGTTCTGGCTCGCGCCGGGCCAGTCGGGGCAGCCCGACCGCTTCTTCGTCTCGGCCGACCTACCGCTCACGATCACCGAGGACTTCGCCGGGTTCGGCGACGTGCCCGCGCTCCGGCGCCGGCTGCGGGAGTCGGGTGCGCAGGTGCGCGACCACTTCCCCGAGTACGGGCGCGACTTCCGACGCCTCCTCGGCATCCCGTCCGAGCAGGCGATGGACCTGTTCCACCAGACGGTGTCCATGAAGTCGGTCGGCGACCTCGGCGAGTTCGTGCGCGAGCACATGCTCGAGCCGTTCGACGCCGACCGCTGGACCGACCGGCTCGTCGCGCACTTCGACGACCTCACGAGCGCGCACGACGCCGTCGTGCGAGCGACCGCGCAGATCGACCGGCTCGCGCCGCTGCTGGCCGACTGCGACGCGCACGACGCGCTGGGAGAGCGGGCGGCTGCCCTCGTGGCCCGACGCGACGCGCTGCGCGCCTTCACGGCGTCGCGCCGGGTCGCCGACCTCGACGGCCTCATCGGCGCGCTCGACGAGCGCGTGACCGACGGCGAGTCCCGCCGCGCCCGTGTCGCGGACGAGCTCGGCCTGCTCGCGGGCGAGCGGCAGCGCCTCGAGCTCGAGCGCGCCGGGCACGGCGGCGACCGGCTCGCGGCGATCGAGGGGGAGGTCGCGCGCCGCGAGGTCGAGCGGGCGGCACGTGAGCGCCGCGTCGCCCAGCTCGCGGGCTACGCCGCCGCGGCCGGTCTCGCGCCGGCCTTCGCCGCCGTCGCTGAACCCGGGGTTGCAGGTCAGCCCGGCCGATCAGTGCCGTCCAACCCCGGGCTCGACGGAAGGATCGACGACGCACGCGCGATCGCGGACGCGCTCGTCGACGCCGAGGCGTTCGCCGCGCTGCGGCGCGAGGCGGACGACGCCGCGGTCCGGGTGCGCGACGACCTCGCCCGGGCGGAGGAGCGGGCGGCCGAGGTCGCGGCCGAGCTGCGCGCCGTCGAGCAGGAGACGACGGACGTCAAGGCCGAGCTCGCGAGCCTCGCCGACCGTCGTTCCAACCTGCCTCGCACCCACCTGGACGTGCGGGACCGGCTGTGCGCCGGCGTCGGGCTCGCGCCGGGCGACGTGCCGTTCGTCGGCGAGCTGCTCGCAGTGCGGCCCGAGCACGCCGACTGGGAGGGCGCGGCCGAGCGCGTGCTGCGCGGCTTCGCGCTGTCCCTGCTGGTCCCCGCCGAGCACTACGACGACGTCGCGGCGTGGGTCGACCGCGAGCACCTCGGGCTGCGGCTCGTCTACCACCGGGTCCCCGAGCGGGTCCCGGCCCGGCGCCCCGCGCCCCGCGAGGACGGCGTCCCGCTCCTTGCCGACCTGCTCGACGTGCGCCGTCTCGACGACGCGCCGTCGCTCACCGCCTGGGTCGAGGCCGAGCTCGAGCGCCGCGCGGACCACGCGTGCGCGCCCGACCTCGACGCGTTCCGCCGACTGCCGCGGGCGATCACGCGCGCCGGCCAGGTCAAGCACGCGCCGGACCACCACGAGAAGAACGACACGCGCGCCGTCGACGACCGCCGCGCGTACGTGCTCGGCTGGTCCACGCAGGCGAAGATCGACGCCCTGCTCGAGCAGGCGGCCGAGGTGACGGCCCGGCGCGACGCCCTCGCGCGCCGTCGTGACGAGGCCGCCGCCGCTCGCGGCGACCTCCAGGCGCGCGCTGCCGCGCTGGGTCGTCTCGACGTCTACCGCGACTGGGACGAGCTCGACCGCGGAGCGGAGACCGCGCGCATCGCCGAGCTCGCCGAGGAGAAGCGCCGGCTCGAGCAGGCGAGCGACGAGCTCGGGAGGATCGCCGCGCTCCTCGACGACAACGGCCGCCGCCAGGGCGAGCTCGAGGCCGAGCGCGACCGCGTCGTCGCGACGCTCGGCGCCGACCGGCACGCGCTCGACGAGGCGCGTGCGGCCCGCGACCGTGCGCGCGCCGTGCTCGACGGCGCCGGCGACGCCCTCGACGAGGAGACGACGGCGGCCCTCGCCGCCGAGTTCGACCGTGAGCTCGCGACCGTCCCGCCGGAGGACGCACCCACGGCCGACGGCGCGACGCGTGCGACCGGCGCGCCCGGCGGTCCGACACGCGCCGCCGACCTCGACGCCGTCGAGAACGCCGTCCGTTCGCGCCTCACGACCGAGGCCGAGCAGGCGCAGCGCGACCGCGCCGACCTGGGCACGCGGATCGCCGGCCAGATGGCGGTCTTCCGCTCCGCGTACCCCGTCGAGACGGCGGAGCTCGACGCGGACGTGCGTTCCGCCGACGGCTACCGCGAGATCCACGACCGCCTCGTCCGCGACGACCTGCCGCGCTTCGAAGCCGACTTCAAGGCCTACCTCAACACCAACGCGATCCGCGACATCGCCGGCTTCGCGGCCGAGCTCGCCAAGCAGGCGGACGTCATCCGCGACCGCATCGACACGATCAACGACTCGCTCCGCGCGATCGACTACAACCCCGGCCGGTACATCCGGCTGGAGATGTCGCGCACGCCGAACCTCGAGGTGCGCGAGTTCCAGCAGGACCTCCGGGCGTGCACCGACGGTGACGGCATCCTCGCGGAGGAGGACCGCGCGCTCGCGGAGGGCGACGGTTCGCTGGCGGACGGGAGCGGCGCGCTGTCGTACTCCGAGGACCGGTTCCTGCGCGTCAAGGCGCTCGTCGAGCGCTTCCGCGGACGCGAAGGCATGACCGACCTCGACGAGGCGTGGCGCCGCCGCGTCACGGACGTGCGCAACTGGTTCGTGCTCTCGGCCTCCGAGCGGTCGCGCGCCGACGACTCCGAGCACGAGCACTACTCCGACTCCGGCGGCAAGTCCGGCGGGCAGAAGGAGAAGCTCGCCTACACGATCCTCGCGGCGTCCCTCGCGTACCAGTTCAAGCTCGACTGGGGTGCCGTGCGCTCGACCGCGTTCCGGTTCGTCGTCATCGACGAGGCGTTCGGCCGCGGGTCGGACGAGTCGACGCGGTTCGCGCTCGAGCTGTTCCGGCGCCTCGGGCTGCAGCTGCTCATCGTCACGCCCCTGCAGAAGATCCACGTCATCGAGCCGTACATCTCGGCCGTCGGCTTCGTGGACAACCCGACCGGCCGCTCGTCACGCCTGCGCACGCTCTCGATCGCCGCCTACCGCGACGGCCGTCCCGCCGGCGATCTCGTCCCGGCGTCGGAACCCGCGACGACGTAGAGCCCTCTCGGCCGAGGTAGAACCGTGGTCTGCCGAGGTAGAACCGTGGTTCGCCGAAGTAGAACCATGGTCACGCGAAGTAGAACCGTGGTCTGCCGAAGTAGAACCGTGGTCATGTCCGACGGCGCGTGGTCGGGTTGGGCGTCGGGGTGGGTGGGGGCGCCGCGTCTACCATCCGCCGCTCGTTCCTCGCGGCTCCCGCCAGGCCCGACCACGACGCGGCGCCCCCACCCACCCCTCCGGCGTCGTCTCGCCCAGGTCGGTGCTCACCCGGGCGACGGCCCCCGGGTGCTGCGCCGAGCATGTCGTTGCGGCTCGTCCTGGGCGCGTGACGGGCGAGAACCGCATGCTCGACGGGCCTGGACCGCATGTCGGCACGAGCACGAAACGGGCCGCGACGCCTCGCCCGGCATGCGTGAGCCGTCGCCGTCGCCGGGACACGGTTCTGCTTCGTGTGACCACAGTTCTACCTCGCGGGACCACGGTTCTACCTCGCGGGACCACGGTTCTACCTCGCGGGACCACGGTTCTACTTCGGCGGGCCTCGAGCGCTTGTGGGCCGCGCGCCTGCCCGAGGTGCGGTGATGGAGGAGCGGGTGGGGCGGCGTCGGATGCGAAGGGCGTCAAGGCCGCGCTCCTCAAACCCACGCCCGACAGACCACGGTGACGGCGCGGACAGCCCGAGCGCCGACGCCGCCCCGCACGCGGACCCGACCACGAGCTGCCCGACCCGGCCCGAACACCGAAGCACACCCGCACGCGGACCCGACCACGAGCTGCCCGACCCGACCAAAACACCGAAGCAGACCCGCACGCGGACCCGACCACAACCAGCCCAACCCAGCGCGAGCACCGACCACAGCACGTCCAGGGCGACCCGGAGACCGACGGCGGTCGCGTCAGTCGAGCGGGTGTGGGCGCCGGGCCCCGGCGAGGGTCGACGCGAGGATCGCCTCGATGGCGAACGCGGTGGACTCGGCGAGGTCGATGGCGTCGGGGTCGAGGAGCCACTGCGTCTGCAGTCCGTCCATCGCGCCGATGATCGTCGAGGCGGCGAGGTCGAGCGCGGCGTCGGTGATGTCGTAGTCGGTGTCCGTGTCGCCGGCCGCCCGGCGTTCCTCGACGACCTCGCGGAGTGCACCGGCGATGTCGGCGCGCAGGCCGGTGAACCGTTCGGTGACCCACGCGCTCGCCGGGTGCCCGTCGGTGACGGCCTCGCCGGTGAGCACCGTGTACGCCTGGACGATGCCGGGGCGCTCGGCGTTGATCGCGGCCGTCTTGACGAGGTGGCGGAAGAGGTCGAGGCCGCCGGGGATGTGCTGGCCCTCGAGGTGTTCCACGTCCACGCGGTCGCGGAACTCGAGGACCTCCGTGAGGAGCCGATCCTTCGACCCGAAGTGGTGCAGCACGCCCGCGTGCGTGATGCCGACCTGCTCGGCGACCTCGGCGAGCGAGCCCTGGTGGTAGCCCTTCGAGCCGAACACACGCATGGCGGCGCGGAGGATCTCCTCGCGTCGCTCGAGCGTCGCCGGGCGCGTCCGGCGGGGACGACGAGGGGCGCCCGGTGTTCGCACGGGCGGGGCGCTCTCGGCGGTGTGCCGCTCTGAGGAGACGTCGGTCATGACGTCACCATACTGCGAGGCGAAATCGCGTACTGACGAGTAAGTAATGTCATGGATTCGGGCCGGAAGGGCGTCGACGACGAAGCGTCCATGTCGCCGGGGACCACGGACCTGCGCCCATGCCGTCGCTCGGGGAGCGCGTGGTCCTGGTGCGCGACGTGCACGGAGCTGCGCGTGACGCCGCGGGCCGTGTCGCTCGTCCTCACGCGGTTGGGGCCGAGCCCGCAGGAGTGAGCCGCCTCTTCAAGCGGTCTTCCCGGAACCCACACACGGGTCATCTACCGTGGGGGGATGCTCTCGGACCACGCCCCGACGACCCCGCTGCCGACCAGCGGCGCGTCGGGCACGCGGCCGCTGCCGGTGACGCCGGCGGCCGCACCGCCGTCGTACTACGCCCCACCGCCCGGGCCCGGGCCCACGGGACCGGTCCGCGGCCCCGTGCCGGGCCCCGCGGTCGGCGGGCCTTCCTCCTCGCGCCCGCCCGCAGCCGCGCAGGGGCCGACCGTCGCGGCGCGGGTCGCGGCCGCCGTCGTGGCGGTCCTCGCCGCCGCGGTGGCGTGGGCGATCTGGCGCTTCTTCGTCGACACGTTCGCGGGGCAGATGCTTGAGCGTGCCGCGTTCGACGGCGCCGACGCCGGGCAGGGTGCGCTGTGGGCGGTCGCGGAGCCCGTCCTGGACACGGTGTCCGTCGCGTTCGTCGTGGGCGGGCTCGGCGCGGCGATGGGGATCGCGCTCCTGCGGCGCCGTTGGGGCCTCGCGGTCCAGGTGGCGTTCCTCGTCGTCGGTGCGAACGTCACGACCCAGCTCGTCAAGCACTCCCTCCTCGGTCGGGAGAACCTCATCGGCGGGTGGACCGCGGACAACTCGCTGCCCAGCGGTCACACCACCGTCGCGGGCTCGGTCGCCGCCGCGCTCCTGCTCGTCGTGCCGCGCGCGGCACGGCCTCTCGTGGCGATTCTCGGCGGCGCGTACACGGCAGCGACGGGCGTCTCGACGCTCGTCGGGCAGTGGCACCGGCCGAGCGACGTCGTGGCCGCGGTGCTCGTGGTCCTCGCGTGGGGAGCGCTCGTGTGCGCCTTCACGCCCCGCTCGGCCCTCGACCCGGGCGCGGGAGCGTCTCCCGGTTCCGTCGTGACGGCCGTCCTCCTGCTCGTCGGCGCGGGGGCGGCCGGCATGGCGGCGCTGTGGTCCCTGCGCGCGACGCCGGCGACCTGGGAAACGACGAGCGCGCAGGAGATCACGGCGTACCTCGGCGGTGTCGCCGGTGTCGTCGCGGTCACGGCCGCGGCGTTCGCGATCCTGCTGCTCGTGCGCCAGTCCACCGCTCGCCCGGACCCCCGTGCCGTTCGAGGGTAGGGTGCCGCTGGCGCGAAGGGCGTAACGTCGTAGGCTGCCACGCCGGAAACCACGCACCCACGGACGAAAGCAGGATCGGATGCCACGCAAGCTCGTGATCGTCGAGTCGCCCGCCAAGGCTCGCAAGATCCAGGGCTACCTCGGCGACGACTACGAGGTCGAGGCGAGCGTCGGGCACATCCGCGACCTGCCCCAGCCGTCGGAGCTCCCCGCGGACATGAAGAAGGGCCCGTACGGGAAGTTCGCCGTCGACGTCGACCACGGCTTCGACCCCTACTACGAGGTCTACGCGGACAAGAAGAAGAAGGTCGCCGAGCTCAAGCGGGCGCTCAAGGACGCCGACGAGCTCTACCTCGCGACCGACGAGGACCGCGAGGGCGAGGCCATCGCGTGGCACCTGCTCGAGGCGCTCAAGCCCAAGGTCCCGGTCAAGCGCATGGTGTTCCACGAGATCACCCGGGAGGCCATCCAGCGGGCCCTGCAGAACACGCGCGACCTCGACGAGCACCTCGTCGACGCGCAGGAGACTCGTCGCATCCTCGACCGTCTCTACGGGTACGAGGTCTCGCCGGTCCTGTGGCGCAAGATCGCGTCGGGCCTGTCCGCGGGCCGCGTGCAGTCGGTCGCGACCCGGCTCGTCGTCGAGCGCGAGCGGGAGCGCATGGCGTTCGTCGCCGCGGAGTACTGGGACGTCACGGGGACGTTCGAGCACGCCGACGACGCCGCGCCCGACGCCGGCAAGGCGTTCGGCGCCCGTCTCGTCCAGGTGGGTGGCACGCGCGTGGCGTCGGGTCGCGACTTCGACGACCGCGGCCGGCTCAAGGCAGCCGCCGCGCGCGACGGCGTCGCGCACCTCGACGAGGCGACGGCGCGCGCCGTCGTCACGGGCCTCGCGGACGCGGCATTCACGGTCCGGTCGCTCGAGACCAAGCCGTACACGCGCCGTCCCGCCGCGCCGTTCACGACGTCGACCCTCCAGCAGGAGGCGAGCCGCAAGCTGCGCATGTCGTCGCGCCAGGCGATGCGGACCGCGCAGTCGCTGTACGAGAACGGCTACATCACGTACATGCGTACGGATTCCCCGTCGCTCTCGGCCGAGGCGACGACCGCCGCGCGCCGCCAGGCCTCGGAGCTCTACGGACCCGAGTTCGTGCCCGACAAGCCGCGCGTCTACACGTCGAAGAACCAGGGCGCCCAGGAGGCGCACGAGGCGATCCGCCCCGCGGGCGACTCGTTCCGCACGCCCGCGCAGGTCAAGCGCGAGCTGAGCGACGACCAGTTCAAGCTGTACGAGCTCGTGTGGAAGCGCACGGTCGCGTCGCAGATGGCGGACGCCAAGGGGTCGACGGCCTCCGTGCGGATCGGCGCGCCGCTCGCCGCTGCGACCGACGTGCCCGCCGGGCTCGCGGGCAGCGACGCCGTGTTCGCCGCGTCCGGAACGGTCATCACGTTCCGCGGGTTCCTCGCGGCGTACGAGGAGAGCTCTGACGTCGACCGCTACGCCGAGGACGCGCCCGTCGCGAGCGCGAAGGGCGACGACGAGGCCCGGCTGCCGCAGATGGCCGAAGGCGACTCGCTGCGCGCCGACGAGCTCACGGCCGACGGGCACAGCACCTCGGCACCCCCGCGCTACACCGAGGCGAGCCTCGTCAAGGCGCTCGAGGAGCTCGGCATCGGCCGCCCGTCCACCTACGCGTCGACGATCTCGACCGTCCAGGACCGTGGCTACGTGCTGTCCCGCGGGCAGGCGCTCGTGCCGAGCTGGCTCGCGTTCGCCGTCGTGCGGCTCCTCGAGGAGCACTTCGACTGGCTCGTGGACTACCGCTTCACGGCCGAGATGGAGCAGGACCTCGACCAGATCGCGGCCGGCCAGCGCGACCGCGTGGCGTGGCTCTCCCGGTTCTACTTCGGAGACGGCACCGGCCGGCCCGAGGGCGAGGGCCTGCGCGACCTCGTCGCCAACCTCGGCGACATCGACGCGCGCGGCATCAACTCGGTGCCCATCGGCGAGGGCATCCAGCTGCGGGTCGGCAAGTACGGTCCGTACGTGGAAGACCTCTCCACGCCCGTCAAGGAGGGGGAGAACCCGCCGCGCGCCTCCGTGCCCGACGACGTCGCCCCCGACGAGCTGACCGTCGCCAAGGCGCGCGAGCTCCTCGCGGCCGGCGCCGACGACGGCAGGGTGCTCGGCACCGACCCGGTGTCCGGCAACGAGGTCGTGGCGAAGGCCGGCCGCTACGGCCCGTACGTCACCGAGGTGCTCGACCTCCCGCCGATCGACACGAGCCTGTCGGCCGCGGCGCAGAAGCGCGCCAAGGCCGCTCAGCCCAAGCCGCGCACCGCGTCGCTGCTCAAGACCCAGTCGCTCGACACGATCACGCTCGACGACGCGCTGCGACTGCTCTCGCTGCCGCGCGTCGTCGGGGTGGACCCCGAGAGCGGGACCGAGATCACCGCGCAGAACGGCCGCTACGGCCCGTACCTCAAGAAGGGCACCGACTCGCGGACCCTCCCGAGCGAGGAGGCGATGTTCACCGTCACGCTCGACGAGGCGCTCGAGCTGTACAAGCAGCCGAAGCGCGGCCGCGGGGCCACCGCCGCACCGCCGCTGCGTGAGCTCGGCGACGACCCGAACAGCGGCAAGCCGATCGTCGTCAAGGACGGCCGGTTCGGCGCGTACGTGACGGACGGCGAGACGAACCGGACGCTGCCGCGCGACGTGACGCCTGAGTCGATCACCTCGGAGCGAGCGATCGAGCTGCTCGCCGAGAAGCGCGCCCAGGGCCCGGCGAAGAAGCGCACGACGGCCCGGAAGCCGGCGGCGAAAAAGACCCCCGCCAAGAAGCCCGCCGCGAAGTCGACGAAGTAGAACCCCGGTCGGTCGAGGGAGAACCCCGGGTCAGCCGAAGTAGAACCGTGGTTGTCCGACGGCGGTCGCTCACCCTGGGTGTCGGGGTGGGTGGGGGCGCCCTGGTCGGTGCTCACCTCACCCGGGCCCACGGCCCGCAGGGCCGGTCTCGCGTCCTCGGGCCGTCGTGCCGTCGGGCCGTGCGGCCGGCGCCCGAGCCTCGCGTGGTTGTCGAGCACGACGTTGCTCTTTGTCGAACACGACCTTGGTGTCGCTACGGCCTGGTTAACGACGCTCATGTCGTGTTCGGCGCGTGACCACGCCCCGCATGCGGACCCGACCACGACCGCCGTCCTGATCCACATGACGATGGACCTATAAGCATGAGTGCTGTTATAACAGTGCTGTGACAAACATCGACCCCACCACGATCCCCGGCCGCTGGGACGCACTGCATGCGCTGCTGCGGCGTCTGGACGACGAGATCGCCACCGTCTACACCGACCGCGGCATCGAGGGTGTGCGCCCTCGCTTCGTGTACCCGCTCATCCGGCTCGCGCACACCGGGCCGCTGACGATCCGCGAGCTCGCCGCGTCGCTCGGCCGGACGCACTCCGCCATGAGCCAGACCGTCGGTGCCATGCGGCGCGAGGGCCTGGTCGAGACCGCGCCCGGTGACGACGCTCGGACCCGTCGCGTGGTGCTCACCGACCGGGCGCGCGAGCTCGTGCCGTTCCTCGAGGCGGAGTGGCGGGCGACCGAGGAGTCGGTCGCCGAGATCGACGACGAGCTGCCGCACGCCCTCAGCGCGGCGGTCGTCGAGCTGGAACAGGTGCTCGCACGGCGGTCGCTGCGCGAGCGCCTCGTCGAGCGGCTCGACGCAGCGGGCTACCCGGTGCCCGCGGACGCCGGGGCCACGGCAGCCACCGCAGCCCGCAGCGCCGAGCGGGCCGACGCCGCGGTGCCCGACGCGCCGAGCGAGCGCTGACGTGCGCGCACACGTCCTCGACCTGCGCCCGCTGCGCACGAGCCGGGCCTACCGCGACCTGTGGGCGGGGTCGGCCGTCGGTGGGCTCGGCATCCAGGTGGCGACGGTCGCGGTCCTGCTGCAGGTCTGGGAGCTGACGCACAGCCCGGTGTGGACAGGCACCATCGGCCTCGCGACCGCCGTGCCACTCCTCACGCTCGGCCTCGTCGGCGGGCACCTCGCCGACGTCCACGACCGCCGCACGATCATGCGCCTCGCGGCGGCCGGTCAGGTGCTCGCCGCTCTCGGCCTCGTGGCGCAGGCCGTCGCCGGGAACCGGTCGGTGTGGGTGCTCCTGGGTCTGGTGAGCCTCGGTGCCGCGTGCAACGCGCTCGGCTCTCCCGCGCGCCGGACGGCCCCGCCGCGCCTGCTGCCCCCCGACCAGGTCGCCGCCGGGCTCGCCCTGCAGAACCTCTCCTTCCAGGTCGCCATGCTCGTCGGCCCGGCGCTCGCCGGGCTGGTCCTCGCGCGGTGGGACCTTCCTGCGGCGTATGGGCTGCAGGCCGCTGCGGCACTGGTCGCCCTGCTCGGTCTCGTGCGCCTCCCGCCGCTGCCACCGGGTGCGCCCGTCCAGGCTCGCGACGTCGTTCCCTCGGAGGCGGAGGACGTCGTTCCCGCCGGGCGGCGTCGGGCGGCGTCGGGCGGCTGGTCTATCGTCTGGCGCAAGCCGACGCTGCGTGGCTCGTTCGCGACGGACGTCGCGGCCACCGTGCTCGCGATGCCGATCTCCCTGTTCCCGCTCGTCAACGAGGTCCGGTTCGACGGCGACCCGCGCACCCTGGGCCTGTTCCTCTCGGCGATCGCCGTCGGAGGCATCGGGGCGGGGCTCTTCTCCGGTGCGGTCACGCGCGCTCCGCGCGCGGGCGCCCTGCAGCTCGCCGCGGCGGCGACGTGGGGCGTCGCGCTCGCCGGTTTCGGGCTCGCGGGGCCGTTGTGGGTCGCGCTCGCATGCCTCGCCGTCGCGGGCGCCGCGGACACGGTGTCCGTCGTGACGCGCGGAGCGCTCGTCCAGCTCGAGACGCCGGACGAGTTCCGCGGGCGCGTGTCGTCGGTCGAGCACGTCGTCGGGGTCGCGGGGCCGGAGGTCGGCAACTTCCGCGGCGGCGTGCTCGCGTCGCTGACGTCCGCGCCCGTCGCGCTGGTCGCGGGCGGGCTCGTGGCGAGCGCCGTCGTCGGGCTGGTGGCCTGGCGCAACGCACCCCTCCGCCGCTACCGCACCCCGACGCCGGACCCCCTCCCCGTCCGATGAAGGCATGAAATGGGCATGGCGGGTGTCCAGGACAGGGCCCATTTCATGCCCACAGGGTGGTTCCGGAAACTCGCTGACCAGCACGTCCGCGGGCACGGTACCGGTGCCAGGCACACCCAGATAGGCCATCTAGGCACACCTTCAGCCGCCGGGTACGAGTCGGTACTCATTGCGTCGGCTGGTTGGTCGAGGGCGCGGTGTACGAGTTGGAGCAGGCGTACGAGAACGCGGTGCGCGAAGCATTGGCGCGATAAGTTCCGCACTCACCGGTCGGGGATGGGTGGGGTCGAGCGCGCATAGCGCGCGGTCAGACGGCGGAGGTGTGCGACGAGCTCCGGCGGGCCGGTGACGTCGAAGTCCGCGTCGAGCAGTCCCAGGTACGCGCCGAGCGTCTCCACGGTGTCGGCTCCGGTGTCCAGCACGCACGTCTGCTCGTCGATGCGTTCGACGACGCCCACCGCCGGGCTGATCCGTTCGCCCACCACCTCGGCAGGGGCGTGCACGGTGACCCGCGCCCGGTATCGCCAGGCGGCGGCCGAGACCCGGCTCGACACGTACGCCGCGACGTCGTCGGGCAGCTCGCGCGGGGCGAACCGCGGGCCGGTAGGGATGCGCGGCGCGATCCGGTCGACGCGGAAGGTCCGCCAGTCGTCCCGGTCCAGGTCCCACGCGAAGAGGTACCAGCGGCGGCCCCAGCTCACCAGCCGGTACGGCTCGACGGCGCGCACGGTCGCCGCGCCGGAGTGGTCCGCGTAGTCGAACCGGAGCCGCTCGCGGTCGCGGCAGACGGCGGCGAGTGCCGTCAGGACCTCCGTGTCGACGGTCGGCCCCGTGTCGTCGCGGGGCACGGGCACCGTATACGTCTGCAGCGTGCTGACCCGGCGGCGCAGCCGGGAGGGCAGCACCTGCTCCAGCTTGGCCAGCGCCCGGAGCGACGCCTCCTCGATCCCCGCGATGGCGCCACCCGTCGCCGTATGGAGCCCGACGGTGACCGCGACCGCCTCGTCGTCGTCGAGCAGCAGCGGCGGCAGGTTCGCACCCGCGCCGAGGCGGTAGCCGCCCACGTTCCCGCGTGTGGCCGCGACCGGATAGCCGAGGCCCCGCAGGCGCTGGACGTCGGCGCGCACGGTCCGCCCGCTCACCCCGAGCCTCTGGGCCAGCTCGGGACCGGCCCAGTCGCGCGGGAGCTGGAGGAGCGAGAGCAGGCGCAGGAGCCGCGCAGAGGTTTCCGACATGGCCCAAGATTCGCATTGCATGAGGAAGCAAGTCTTCCTAATGGGCCGGCAGAGTTGGATCCATGGACATCAACGAGTACCGCATCGACATCCCCCAGGCCGACCTCGATGACCTCGACCAGCGCCTCTCCCGCGTGCGCTGGACCAACGAGCTGCCCGACGGCGGCGCCGACTACGGCGTCTCGCTCGAGTACCTGCAGGGCCTCGTCCGGCGCTGGCGCGAGGAGTACGACTGGCGCGCCTGGGAGGCGCGGCTCAACCGGTACCCGCAGTTCACCACGACCATCGACGGGCAGAACGTGCACTTCATGCACGTCCGCTCTCCCGAGGCGGATGCAACTCCCCTGCTGCTGACGCACGGCTGGCCGACGACGGTCGTCGAGTACCTGGACGTGATCGACCGCCTGAGCGACCCGCGAGCCCACGGCGGCGACCCGGCCGACGCTTTCCACCTGGTGATCCCGTCGGTGCCCGGCTTCGGCTTCTCGGGCCACACCACCGACCGGGGCTGGAGCCGGTACCGGATCGCGAAGGCGTGGGCCGAGCTGATGCACCGCCTCGGGTACGAGCAGTACGGCGCTCACGGCAACGACGGCGGCTCCCTCATCTCGCCCGAGGTCGGACGCTGCGACCCCGAGCACGTGCTCGGGGTGCACGTGACCCAGATCTTCTCGTTCCCGTCCGGCGATCCCGCCGAGCTGGAGAACCTGTCGCCGGAGGACCGGAAGAACGTCGAGTTCCTGGCGTGGTGGCTGGAGAACGGCGGTGCGTACGACAAGCTGCAGTCGACCGCCCCGCAGACGCTCTCGCACGCGCTCGCGGACTCGCCGGTGGGACAGCTCGGCTGGAACGCACAGTTGCTCGGCCCGAACCTCGACCCCGACTACGTGCTCACGAACACGATGATCTACTGGCTCACCAACACGGCGGCGTCGTCCGCGCGCCTCTACTACGAGGACTTCCATGCCACGGACAAGCCGACCGAGCCCACCACCGTGCCGCTGGGGCTGGCCAACTTCGCCTGGGACTTCCACTCGATCCGCGCGTTCGCCGAGCGGGACCACAAGAACATCGTGTCGTGGAACGTCTACGACACCGGTTCCCACTTCGCGGCGCACGACGCGCCCGACCTGCTGGTCGACGACATCCGCGGGTTCTTCCGCAGGCTGCGCTGAAAGCGTCGACTTCCCGAAGGTCTTCCGACTGAGAAGTCGGAACCTCGTCACGCAAGGCCCACAGCGGGCGAAAGGTGGTCAGTCGACCGTGACGGCCTCGAGGACGGGGAGGCGGGCGGCGCGGATCGCGGGCCAGACGCTCGCGACCAGGCCGATGACGACGGCGACGCCGAGGATCGCGAGCACCTGTCCCCACGGCACCGCGAGCGTGCTCAGGCCCTCGTCGGCGAGCACACCGGGCAGCGCGGCACCGATCCCGATTCCCGTCGCGACGCCGAGCACCGTCCCGTAGACCGCCGTGAGCACGGACTCGATCGCGATCACCCCCGCGAGCTGCAGCCGCCCGAGGCCCACGGCGCGCAGCAGCCCGATCTCGCGCGTGCGCTCGATGATCGACAGCGCGAGCGTGTTGACGATCCCGAGGAGCGCGATGACGATCGACAGCGCCAGGAGCGCGTAGAGGATGACGAGCACCTGGTTGACCTGGTCGGCGAACGCCGACGCCGTCTCCGCCCGGTCGAGCACCGTGACGACGAGGAACGGCTCGACGGCGGCGGTCAGGTCCGCGCGCAGCTCCTCCAGCTCGGCGGGCGTCGCCCCCTCCGCTGCCGACACGTAGACGATCCGGACGCTCGCCTGCGCGGCCGGCACGGCGGCGTCGAACACGTCGTCGCGCACGAGGATCCCGGTCCCCACGAGCTGGCTGTCGATCACCGCACCCACGCGCGTCTCCACCGCGGCCGCCCCCTCGCCGAGCCGGAGGGCGTCACCCACCTCCCAGCCGCGCTCGCGCGCGGTGCGCCGGTGCACGACGACGTCCCCGTCCTCGAGCGTCGCCGTCGGGTCTCCCGTGAGCGTCACGGGATCGAGCGCCGTGTCGAAGAATCCTGCGGGGACGCCCGCGACGTCGGTGCCGCGCGGCTCCTCGTCGCCGTTCGCGACGGGTGCGAGCCCGAGGCGGACCGTGTCGACGGTCGCGGCGCCGGGCGTCGCCGCGACGGCGTCGACCGCGCCGTCGGGCACGACGAGCGTCGCGGAGTCGATCACCAGGTCCGCGCGCACCTCGTTCTCGACGATGCCGCGCACGGACGCCTGCGTCGACGCGGCGATGACGCCCGTCACCGACACGAGCGCCATGCCGATGAGCAGGGCGCCTGCCGTGCTCGCCGTCCGGCGCGGGCTGCGCGTGACGTTGCCGCGCGCGAGGCGCCCGAGCGGCCGCAGCGTCACGACGAGCGGCCAGGCCAGCACGGTGAGGACGCCCCGGGCGACGGCCGGCGACCCGACGAGCACGCCCAGCAGCACGAGCCCCGCGCCGACGCCGAGCAGGACGCGCGGGCTCTGCGCGTCGAGCCAGGCCCATCCTGTCGGGTCCTCCTCGACCGAGGACCCGAGGTAGGCCGCGAGCCACAGCACGCCGGCGCCGATCGCGGTGACGACGAGCCCTCCGACGGCCCGGGTGCCGGTCCCGCGGTCGGGTGCGACGTCGTCGCGCATGGCCTGGACCGGCGGGATGGCGGCGGCGCGGCGCGCGGGCAGCACCGCCGCGAGCACGCTCACCACCGCGCCGAGGGCGACGGCGGCGACGACCTGGGGGACCCCGAGGGGGACGCGGCCCGAGAACTCCATGCCGGCGAGCGCGAGGCCCCACCGGATCACGCGCACGAGGCCGGCACCGGCGAGGACGCCGAGCCCGCCGCCCACGACGCCCACGACGAACGCCTGCACGAGCACCGAGGTGAACACCTGCCCCGGCGAGGCCCCCAGCGCGCGCAGGAGGGCGAGCTCGCGCAGGCGCTCGCGCACCGACATGGCGAACGTGTTGGCGATGATGAACGCCCCGACGAACAGGGCGATCGCGGCGAACACGAGCAGGAAGGTCTCGACGAAGCCGAGCACCTCCTCGACTGCCTCGCTCGCCTCGGCGCGCGCCTGCTCTCCCGTCACGGCCTCGGCGCCGTCGGGCAGCACCTCGGAGACACGTCCGGCGAGCGCCTCCTCGTCCGCCGTCCCGTCGGACCCCTCGCTCGTGGCCCACACGGAGAGCTGCGGCACCATCCCGTCCGGGGCGTAGGCGTCGCTCGCGGTCTGCGGATCGAGCCCGACGAGGATCGCCCCGGCCGCCGCGGCCTCGATGCCGAAGACCCCGGACACCGTCACGGGCCGCGGTTCGCCACCGAGCACGACCGTGGTCGCGTCGCCCGTCGCCAGGTCCGCGGCCTCGGCCGCGCTCTGCTCGAGCACGATCTCGTCCGGACCTGGCCATGCGCCGTCGAGCAGCGTGAGGCTGGGGTCCTCGGGGTCGACGGAGAACGCCGTGCTCGGCGGCCCCGTCGTCACGACGGCCGTCCCGTCCGACCCGACGAGCACCACCGGGCCGGAGACCTCGGGCAGGGCGCGCGCGACGCCGTCGACGGCCTCGACCTGGTCGACGAGGTCGGCCGGGACGAGCGTGCGGTCGGCGGCGAACCCGCCCCCGCCGCCCCCGCCCGGTCCGACGGCGTCGCCCGTGACCTCCTGCGAGCCGCGCACGTAGACGTCGGCGGTGAGCGTCGTCGCGATGATGTCGTCGAACGTGGAGGAGAGCATGCCGCGGAACGCGAACGTGCCCACCACGAACGCGACGCCGAGCGTCACCGCGAGGACCGAGAGGACGAATCGCACGACGTGCGCGCGCACGCCGCGCAGCGCGACGCGGATCATGCCGGGTCGACCCGGGCCGCGTGGCGTCCTACCGGGCCCGCGGCGGCGTCCGGCGGGCCGGCGTCGGGCAGGGCGGCGGGCGTGCCGTCGTCGGCCGCGAGCGCGAGCGCGTCGAGGATGTCCTGCTGCGTGGGGTCGTGGAGCTCGCCGGAGATCCTGCCGTCGGCGAGGAAGACGACGCGGTGCGCGTACGACGCCGCGCGCGGGTCGTGCGTGACCATGACGACGGTCTGGGCGAGCTCGTCCACGGAGCGGCGCAGGAACGCGAGCACCTCTCCCGCCGAGCGGGAGTCGAGGTTGCCCGTCGGCTCGTCGGCGAACACGATCGACGGCCGGGACACGAGCGCCCGCGCGCACGCGACGCGCTGCTGCTGCCCGCCGGACAGCTCGGACGGGCGGTGGTGCAGCCGGTCGCGGAGCGCGACGGCGTCGACGACCTCGTCGAACCAGTCGCGGTCCACCGGGGTGCGCGCGATGTCGAGGGGGAGCGTGATGTTCTCCGCCGCGGTGAGCGTAGGGACGAGGTTGTAGGACTGGAAGACGAACCCGATCCGGGTGCGGCGCAGCGCCGTGAGCCGCCGCTGGGACAGGCGGCTGATCTCCTGGCCGTCGATGACGACGCTGCCCGACGTCGGCGAGTCGAGCCCGGCGAGGCAGTGCATGAGCGTCGACTTCCCCGACCCGGACGGCCCCATGATCGCCGTGAGGCGACCGCGCGCGAAGTCGACGTCGACGCCGTCCAGCGCGCGCACCGCCGTCGAGCCGGTGCCGTAGACCTTGACGAGGTCGCGCGCGCTCGCGCGCGGCTCGGGAGCGCGCCTGTCCGTGTCCGTGGGTGTGTGGGTCGGAGCGTCGGTCCGGGGCGCGGGGGACGTCATGGGTCCATCGTGGCGCGCGGTGCCCCGCGGCGCACCACCCGCGCGGGGAGCGAGGCCGGCGGAGCCGGCGGGGGAATGGACACCGGGCCTGGCAGCGATGCCAGCGGGATAGCGTGAACCCATGAGCATCGTCGCCCCGACGCCGGCCGAGCACTCGGCAGGGTCCGCCGTCCACCCCGTCCCCGACCTGTCCGCCGACGTCACCGGTACGGTCCCCGACCCGCGCACCGCGCCCTCGATCCGCTGGGGGATCCTCGGGGCGGGCGGCATCGCGTCGTCGTTCGCCGAGGCGGTGCGCCAGCACACGCAGAGCCGGATCGCCTCCGTGGGGTCGCGCGACCGCGTGCGCGCCGAGCGCTTCGCGACCGCGCACGGCGTCCCGACGACGCACCACGGCTACGAGGAGCTCGTCGAGGACCCGCAGGTCGACGTCGTCTACGTCGCGACGCCGCACTCCCACCACCGCGAGCACGCGCTGCTCGCGATCGCCGCGGGCAAGAACGTGCTGGTGGAGAAGGCGTTCACGCGCAACGAGGCCGAGGCCGTCGAGGTGCTCGACGCAGCTCGTGAGGCCGGCGTGTTCGTCATGGAGGCCATGTGGACGCGGTTCCTGCCGCACGTCGCCGCGCTGCGCGGGGTGATCGCGCGCGGCGAGATCGGGGACGTGATCAACCTCAGTGCCGACCACGGCCAGTGGTTCCCGTTCGACCCGGCGCACCGGCTCTACGCGCCCGAGCTCGCGGGGGGCGCGCTGCTCGACCTCGGCGTGTACCCCGTGTCGTTCGCGCACGACCTGCTGGGCGTGCCGTCGTCGGTCACCGCGGTGGGCTCGCTCACCGAGACGGGCGTCGACGGGCAGGTGAGCATCACGCTCGGTTACGGCGCCACGCAGGCCACGCTCTCCACGACGCTGTGGTCCCGCACCGCGACGGCGGCCGTCATCTCCGGGACGGCGGGGCGCATCGAGGTCGAGGGCGCGTTCTACGCGCCGACGTCGTTCCGCGTGGTGCGCCACGACGGCTCGTCCTGGTACTACGACGGCTTCTCCGGCGAGGGCAAGCAGTACCAGGCCGCCGAGGTCGCGCGCTGCGTCACGGCGGGCGAGGCGCAGAGCCCGCGCATGTCCTGGGACGGCACGCTCGAGGTCATGCGGACGCTCGACGAGGTGCGCCGCCAGATCGGGGTCGTCTACCCCGGCGAGTGACCCGGTGCGCCGCCGCGGGACCGTCCAGGGCCTGCGGCGGCGTCAGTCGGTGTGCTCGACGACGTAGCTCCGGCCGTCCGGGCCCGTCACCCGCTCGAACCGGGTCCGCAGCTCCTGGTCGCGCTCGCGCTCGGCGTCGGAGACCCCGCGCCCGTCCGCGTCCTGCCGCCCGAGCTGGGCGGGGCCGAAGATCGGCAGGAAGCCCTCGGTGATGCGCATGCCGAGCGTGCGCCGGTCGTCGTCCTTGCGGGCCACGGTGCGTCCTCTCCTCCGGGAAATGATTGGTGCACCAACCATTGGTGTACCAACGATAGCGGGACCCTGGCTACGATGGCGAACATGGTGACCGCGACGCAGGCCGACACCCGGGACCCGGCCGGTCTCTCCGCCGACCCGCTCGCGCTCGAGGCGCAGGTCTGCTTCGCGCTCTCGGCCGGCGCGCGCGGCATGGTCGCGCTGTACCGGCCGCTGCTCGAGCCGCTCGGGATCACCCACCCGCAGTACCTCGTGCTCCTCGCCCTGTGGCAGGACGACGCCTCGGGCGCGACCACGACCGTCGGGGACCTCGCGCACCGCCTCCACCTCGACGCCGGGACGCTGTCGCCCCTGCTCAAGCGACTCGAGACCCTCGGGTACGTCCGACGCTCCCGCTCGCCCGACGACGGCCGACAGGTGCGCGTGACGCTCACCGCCGAGGGGCGCGACCGCCGTCGGGACGCCGAGCAGATCCCACCCGCGATCGTCGCGGCGACGGGGTTGGGCCTCGAGGAGCTCGCCGAGGTGCACGCCGCGGCCGCGAAGGTGGTCGCCGCCGCGCTGCGCGCGGGCGTCTACTGACGGGGCGAGCGGTCAGGCGTCGGTGACGCGCACGCCGTCGGGCCCGACGGCGAGCCGCACCGCCCCGAGACCCGTCGCCACCGCGTCGGGCGCGGGCGAGGCGGCGGCGAGCTCGGCCGCGGAGTGCGTCCCGGTGACCGCGAGCACCGTGCACCCCGCCGCGCGCGCCGCGGCGATCCCCGCCGGGGCGTCCTCCACGACGAGGCACCGCGCGGGGTCCACGCCGAGGCGCTCGGCGCCGAGGAGGAACGGGTCGGGGTCGGGCTTGCCGCGCACGACGTCGTCGGCCGTCACGACGACCGACGACGGCTCGAGGCCCGAGGCGGCCATGCGCACCGCCGCGAGGGGGCGCGTGCACGACGTGACGATCGCCTGCCGCTCAGGCGGCAGCGCGGCGAGCGCGGCGCGGGTGCCCGGGAGGAGCGTCACGCCGTCGGCGTCCTGCAGCTCGAGCTCGTGGATGCGCTCGTACGCTGACTCGACACGGTCCTCGGGCAGGAGGTCGGCGATGAGCGTGCGCGCCGGGGTCCCGTGCTGGACCTGGAACTCGTCCGGGTCGGGGATGCCGTTCTCGGCGGCCCAGCGCCGCCAGCTCCGGTCCACGGCCGGGACCGAGTCGATGAGCGTGCCGTCCATGTCGAACAGCACGGCGTCGAACGTGCGCCCGGCGAACGCGGCGCCGGGGGAGGGCAGGAGAGCGGGAAGGGCAGCGGGGTCGGGCATGGTCCCGAGGCTATCCCGCGCTCGCGCGGCGAGCAGCGGTCTCCCCGGGGGTCGGCCCAGCACCCGTGTCCGACGCCGCGGATAGGGTGGTCGCCGTGAGCGCACCCGGGTACTTCATCTCCTTCGAGGGCGGCGACGGCGTCGGCAAGTCGACGCAGGCGCGCCTGCTCGGGCAGTGGCTCGGCGAGCTCACGGGCCGGGAGGTCGTGCTGACGCGCGAGCCGGGCGGCACGGACCTGGGCAAGGAGCTGCGGGCCGCGGTCCTGCACGGGCAGGACATGGACGCGCGCACCGAGGCGCTGATCTACGCGGCCGACCGGGCGCACCACGTCGCGAGCCTCGTGCGTCCCGCGCTCGCGCGCGGCGCGATCGTCATCACGGACCGCTACCTCGACTCGTCGGTCGCCTACCAGGCCGGCGGCCGCGAGCTCGGCGCGGACGAGGTCGAGCTCATCTCGCGCTGGGCCGTCCAGGACCTGCTGCCCGACGTGACGATCCTCCTCGACCTCGACCCGACGGTCGCCGCCGCACGGATCCGCCGCCAGCACGACCGCCTCGAGCGCGCGGGCGCGGAGTTCCACCGGCGCACGCGCGAGGCCTTCCTCGCTCGCGCCGCGGCCGACCCCGAGCGCTGGATCGTGCTGGACGCCTCCGCCCCCGTCGACGACCTCCAGGCGCAGATCCGGGTCGACCTCGCGGCGCGGCTCGCGCTCACGCCCGTCGTGGAGGAGGCAGAGGACACGGTCGCGGCGCAGCCCGACGACGGCTTCGACGACTCCGACAGCGCGATCGGGTACCGCGCGGGCCTGGGCACACCACCCGTGTCCGGGGGCGGAACCGCATGAGTGTCTGGGACGACGTCGTCGGGCAGGAGCAGGCCGTCGCCACGCTGAGCGCCGCCGTGGCCGACCCCGCGGCGATGACGCACGCATGGCTGATCACCGGCCCGCCGGGTTCCGGTCGCTCGAACGCGGCGCGCGCGTTCGCCGCCGCGCTGCAGTGCGAGCAGGGCGGGTGCGGGCACTGCCAGGCGTGCCGGACCGTGCTCGCCGGGACGCACCCCGACGTGACGCTCGTCGCGACCGAGCTCGTGACCATCAAGATCGACGAGGTGCGCGACCTCGTGACCGTCGCGAGCCGCAGCCCGTCCCAGGGCCGACGCCGCGTCATCGTCGTCGAGGACGCCGACCGCATGGCGGAGCGCACGACGAACGTCCTGCTCAAGGCCATCGAGGAGCCCGCCCCGCACACGGTGTGGATCCTGTGCGCGCCGAGCCCGCAGGACGTGCTCGTGACCATCCGCTCGCGGTGCCGCGGGGTCGTGCTGCGCGTGCCACCGGTCGAGGCCGTGGCCGGGCTGCTCGTCCGGCGCGACGGGGTCGACGAGCACGTCGCGCTCGTCGCCGCCCGCGCTGCGCAGAGCCACATCGGCCTCGCGCGGCGCCTGGCCCGGGACGCCCGGGCGCGCGAGCGGCGGACGTCGGTGCTCGCGCTCGCACGGCGCGTCCGCGGGGTGGGCGACGCCGTGCTCGCCGCCGGAGAGCTCGTCGAGCTCGCGCAGGCGGAGGCGAAGGCCGCGACCGAGGAGCGCGACGCCGCGGAGAAGGCGGAGCTGCTGCGCACGCTCGGTGTGGCGGACGGCGAGACGCTGCCGCCCCGCCTGCGCTCGCAGCTCCGGGAGCTCGAGGCGGACCAGAAGCGCCGCGCGACGCGCCACCAGCGCGACGTGCTCGACCGCGCGATGGTCGACCTCCTGTCGCTCTACCGTGACGTGCTCGTCGTCCAGCTCGGCGCGGAGGTCGAGCTCGTCAACGTCGAGGGCGCCGAGACCGTGCGCACGCTCGCCGAGGACTCGACGCCCGAGCAGACCGTGCGACGCATGGACGCGATCGGGCTCGCGCGCGAGCGGCTCGAGGGGAACGTCGCACCGCTGCTCGCCGTCGAGGCGATGGTCGTCGCGCTGCGCCCGCAGGGCTGACCCTCCGCGGCGTGCGCGCCTCGGCGGTCAGGTCGCCGGAGCGGCGTCCCGCAGCTTCTCCAGCAGGGGTTCCGCCGCCTGCTCGAGGAACTCGCGCTGACCCACCTCGCCCACCTGGACGAGCGCCAGGTCGGTGAACCCGGCCTCCCACCACGCGGACGCCGCCTCCACGACCGCGTCGAGGTCGGGGCCGCAGGGGATCGCCTCCGCGACGTCCTCCGGCCGGACGAACGAGGTAGCGGCCTCGAAGGCCTCGGTCGTCGGCAGGTCGGCGTTGACCTTCCAGCCCCCGCCGAACCAGCGGAACTGCTCGTGCGCGCGCGCGACCGCGGTCTCCTCGTCCCGGTCCCAGCAGATCGGCATCTGCCCGACGACCCGCGACGACGCGAGGTCGGCCCGCTCGCGCGCCGCGGACCACCGCTCGACGACGTCCGCGTCGGGCTCGGTCGTCACGAGGTGGTCGGCGAGCGGCGCGAACCGCTCGACGGACTGCGGGCCCGAGACCGCGACGCCGATCTCGACCGTCTCGTCGGGCAGGTCCCAGACCTTCGCCGAGTCGACCCGGTAGTGCACGCCCTCGAAGGTGAGGCGTTCGCCGTCGAGCAGCGACCGGATGATCTCCACCGCCTCCTCGAGCATGTCGTGGCGCTCGCCGACGGCGGGCCACCGCTCGCCCGCGACGTGCTCGTTGAGGTTCTCGCCGGCACCCAGACCGAGGGTGAACCGGTCGTCGGAGAGGAGCGCGACCGTCGCGGCCTTCTGGGCCACCACGGCGGGGTGGTAGCGGATCAGCGGGCACGTCACGTACGTCATGAGGCCGACGCGCTCGGTCGCCTGCGCGACCGCGCCGAGCACGGACCACGCGTAGGAGGAGTGGCCCTGGGCGTCGAGCCAGGGGAAGTAGTGGTCGCTCGTCACCTCGAAGTCGAAGCCGACGCGTTCCGCGTCGACCGCGTGCTCGACGAGCGCTCGGGGGCCGGACTGCTCGGTCATGAGGGTGTAGCCGAAACGGGTCATGCCTCGATCGTGGGACGGGCCGGGTGCACCCGCACGCGGTGCACCCGGCCCGTCGCCGCGGCTCCGGTCCGGTCCCCGGAGGGCCGAACCGGTCATGCTCGGTTCGTCAGGCGAGCGCCTTCGCCTTGAGCTGCGCGAACTCGTCGGGCGTGATCGCCCCGGAGTCGAGGAGCGCCTTGGCGTGCGTGATCTGCTCGGCCGGAGAAGCACCGGCGACCTGACGGATGTAGGAGTCGGTGTCCTGCTTGGCCTGGACGACGGCAGCGGTCTGCCGCTCGGCCATGCCCCGCCCGCGAGCGATGAGGTACACGAGCGACGTGAGGACGGGCAGGAAGATGAGGAAGATGATCCAGATCGCCTTCCACCAGCCCGAGAGGTCCTTGTCCCGGAACAGGTCGGACAGGATCTGGAACAGGACGAGCAGGTAGGCGATGAAGAAGAAGCTCCAGACGAGGAGCCAGAAGAAGTCCCAGAAGTCCACGGTCACGCCCTTTCTCGACGAGTGCCCGTACGTGTGCACGGCCAGCTGCTGCGCACCAACACGCCGAACCTAGCGACGATGCCGCCTTTGCGCCCGGTGAAGGACGGGTGAACCGGGCGAAGGTGCCGATCGGCTCGTCCCTCGCGGATCACGCGTCGGCGGTGAGGGCCTCCGGCCTGCGCCGGGCGCGCACGACGTCCCCGACGATCACGGCGAGCAGGATGCCGTCCGTGGTCCAGTTGAGCGCCAGGGGCGTGAGCCACGCGTGCGCGGCGAAGAGCGCACCGACAGCGACCGCGCCGAGCAGGTGGGGGACGGACCAGCGCCCGCCGGTAGCGCGACGGAAGAGCGCGTTGCCGACCAGGTAGGTGGCCGCCGCCCCGCACACGAGGCCCGCGGTCCACGCGTCGGCGTGGCCCGCGCCGTCGTGCCCGAGCGGGTGCAGGAGCACGAGCTCGTCGGCGACCGCGGTGAGCACGATCCCGGCGACGATCACGAACGGCACGTACGTGTACGCCGTCTGGGCCACCATGCCGCGCTCGTCGCGCGAGGTGAAGTACTCGGTGGCGCGGCGCTCCGAGCGGTCGAAGAACAGCAGCCACATGAGCACCGTGCTCGCGAAGGCGGAGCAGAACGCGGAGACCGTCGTCACGTCGAGCGGGAGCTCCGCGAACGTCGCGCCGGTGACGATGATCGACTCGCCGAGGCAGATGATCACGAAGAGGCTCACTCGCTCGGCCATGTGCTCGCCCCGCACGACCCACGTGCTCGCGCGCGAGGCCCCGAGACCCGGGAGCCAGTACATCGCCCGCGGGCCCGCGACGTCGATCGCCGCGGCGACCGTCCACAGCAGCAGCCGGTGCTCCTCGACCAGGCCGCCCGCGATCCAGACGGCGCCCGCGACCGCGACCCACGTGCTGATGCGGAGGAAGTTCACCGCGTTCTCCGGCCAGGACCGGCCCATCGCCACCATCGTGAAGAGGCTGCGGCCGACCTGCATCGCCACGAGCATCACGGCGAACAGCAGGCCCTTGTCGCCGAACGCCTCGGGGATCGCGCTCGCCATGACGAGCCCGAGCAGCATGAGCACCACGAGCATCGCGCGCACCGGGGCGCGCTCGGGGTCGAGCCAGTTCGTGACCCACATCGTGTCGACCCACACCCACCACACCGCGACCCCCAGGACGAGCGTGTGCGCGAGCGCCTCTCCGCCCGGGTGGGCGATGAGGCCGTGCGAGAGCTGGGTGATCGCGAAGACGAAGACGAGGTCGAAGAAGAGCTCGACGTACCCGACGCGGCTCGAGTCACCGCCGTCCCCGTGCCGCAGGAGGTCGGTGCGCATCCCCCAGGGGAACGCGCCGCGACCGGTCGAGGATGTCGTGGGGTGAGCGTCCATGCCACGGATCGTCCCACCGGACGGTCACCGTCGGGTCACGAAGCGCGACGTCGGGCGCGCCCGTCGCGCGGTGGCGCCACTCAGGGTCCACCATGGTCGCGCAGCCGTCGCCGACCGAGGAGATCCCCATGGTTCCCACCCGCCGTCCCGCGTCACGCCCCGCCCGCGTGGCCTCGACGCTCGCCCTCGCCCTCGCGGTCACGCTGCTCGGTGCGTGCGCGTCCGAGACCGACGGTGGCGGGGACGACACGCCGACGACCGAGGAGTCCGCCGAGACGGACGGTGACGCGACCGAGGAGCCGACGGACGACGGCGAGCAGGAGGGCCTGCCCGACGCCGCGACCATGGACCTCGAGGCGGGCGCCCACGGGATGGGACTGCCTTCCGGTGTGGACGCCCCGACCGAGGGCGGTACCGGGGCGGCGTGGAGCGCGGAGCCGGGCCTGCTGTACGTCGTCACCTACGGGTCGAGCACCTGCCCGCTGCTCGCCGAGGCGGACGCGTCGGTCGAGGGCAGCGACGTCGTCGTCACGTTCGACGAGGTGCCGGCCGACGCCGTCTGCACGATGGACTTCGTGCCGGCCACGTCCCTCGTCCAGGTGCCCGACGACGTCGACCCGAGCGCCGAGGTGAGCGTCGTCCTCGGGGACCGGGGGACCGTCGTCGTGCCGCCTGCCGCGGACGGCGCGACGGGCGAGTCCGCCTGGGTCGAGGAGTAGTCGCCTCGGCCGGGTCGGCGCGGCCTCGGCCGTCGCGTGCCAGGTGAAGAGCGCGTGAAAGGACGGTCCCGGGGTGCCGGGGCCGTCCTGCGCGCCGGGGGCGAGCGGCTACCGTGTCCGGGTGACGACCTCCTCCCGTCGCGGCGCGCTCGCGTGCGCCGTGTCCCTCGTGCTCGCCCTCGTCGTGGGGGCGTGCTCGGTGCCCCCCAAGATGCAGACCCCGGCGGACGACGTCGCGACGGCGGGCCAGGGCACGGGCGAGACGGGACCGGAGGGGTTCGAGGACTTCTACGGGCAGAGCCTCGCGTGGGAGGACTGCGAGGCCGGCTGGGAGTGCGCGACGGCGCGCGCCCCCTTGTCGTGGAAGGAGCCCGGCGCGGGCGAGATCGAGCTCGCGCTCAAGCGCCTGCCCGCGAGCGGTGAGCGCATCGGGTCGCTCCTCACGAACCCGGGTGGCCCGGGGGCGTCCGGGGTCGACTTCGTCGGGTCGCTCGCCCCGATGGTGGGCGAGCGCGTCAAGGGCGCCTACGACCTGGTCGGGTTCGACCCGCGGGGCGTCGGGCAGTCCACGCCCGTGGTCTGCCTCGACGACGCCGCGAAGGACGAGGCGCTCTCGCGCGACTACGGGACCGACGAGGCGGGGCTCGAGGCGCTCGCGGAGGACCGCCGCGCGTGGGCCGACGCATGCGCCCAGAACACCGGCGACCTGCTCGGCCAGGTCGACACGCAGAGCGCCGCGCGCGACATGGACATGCTGCGCGCCGTCCTCGGCGACGAGAAGCTCGCCTACCTCGGGTACTCCTACGGCACCAGTCTCGGGGCGACGTACGCGGGGCTGTTCCCGGACAAGGTCGGACGCCTCGTGCTCGACGGCGCCATGGACACGTCGCTCGACGCGGACGAGGTCGCCGAGCAGCAGGCCGTCGGGTTCGAGAACGCGCTGCGCGCCTACGTCGAGGACTGCCAGGCCGGAGCGGACTGCCCCTTGGGTGGCGACACGGACGACGGGATGCGCCAGATCCGCCAGCTCCTCGACGCGGCGAGGGACAACCCGCTGCCGACGGACTCCGACCGTCGCGTCACCCAGACCCTCGGCTTCTACGGCGTCGCCGTCACCCTCTACAACGACCAGAGCTGGCCCGTGCTCACGCAGGCCCTCACCGAGGCGTTCGACGAGGGGACGGGCAACCTGCTCCTCTACCTCGCGGACTTCTACAACGACCGCAACCCCGACGGGACGTTCGCCACCAACTCCTCGGAGGCCTTCCGTGCCGTCAACTGCCTCGACGCGCGCCAGGACGACGACCCCGCCGCGATGCAGGCCCAGCTCGAGCGGCTCGAGGAGGAGGCGCCGACCATGGGGTCGTTCTTCGCTTTCGGCGGCCTCTCGTGCGAGGGCTGGGCGTACCCCGTCGCCGAGCAGGAGGCGGACCTGCACGCCGCGGGCGCGCCGCCGATCGTCGTCGTCGGGACGACCAACGACCCCGCGACCCCGTACGTCTGGGCCGAGGGGCTCGCGGAGACGCTCGAGTCCGCCGTCCTGCTCACGTGGGAGGGCGAGGGCCACACCGCCTACGGCCGCTCCAACGCGTGCGTGGGCGACGCCGTCGACGACTACCTCGTCGACGGGACGGTGCCCGAGGACGGCCTGCGCTGCTGACCCGGAGGGTGCCCGACGGCGGCCCCGGCCGCCGCTTTGGAATCTGCCCCGGTCGTTGGGTACAGTAGGCGCTCGTTGCCCCCGGGTTCGCGGAGCGGACCAGGATGCAGCACGCCGCCTTAGCTCAGTCGGTAGAGCGATTCACTCGTAATGAATAGGTCGTCGGTTCGATTCCGACAGGCGGCTCCATCAGAGGCCCTTGAACTGCATGATGCAGTCAAGGGCCTTTGTCATGGCGGGAACTCGGCTCGCAGAGGGCGTCCCATCCCGAGGAGAGCCCCGCGTCGTGGATCTGTTCTGAGAAGTGAGGCCCGGAGTCCTCATCAGATATCTGATAAGTGATAACTTCGCAGGGTGGCGAGTTATCAGATGCAGTGGCCAGCAGTGGAGCACGAGCGGCTCGACTGGCGCTATGCAGGAACGGGCCCGACGGGCCGTGCTCCCGCGCGCACCTATGAAGCTGCGGTCGTCCCAGCAATCGCGGGCCTGATCGTGGACCTGCCCCCGGCTCTCGCTGCGGCTGCCGAGGAGGCAGCAAGGGGGATCGCGCGCTTCGACACCGAGATGGGTGGCGAGCTCGCGCCGTTCTCCACAGTCCTGCTGCGCAGCGAGTCGGCGGCCTCGTCCAAGATCGAACGTCTGACCGCGTCCTCACGGCAGATCGGCATGGCAGAGCTCGGCGCGGCAAACTTCGGGTCCAACGCGCCGACCATCGTCGCCAACACCAACGCCATGCGCGCCGCGCTCGCACTGTCCGACAGACCCGACGGGAACGCCATCCTGCGCATGCACCACGCCCTCATGGAGCACGACGACCCCGAGGAGGCGGGCCGCTGGCGCACCGAGCAGGTCTGGATCGGCGGTTCGGACCACTCACCGGCGGGAGCCGACTTCGTCCCTCCCCACCATGGCCGAGTGGCTGCAGCGATCGACGACCTCGTCGCGTTCATCGAGCGTGGCGACGTCCCCCCGCTGACGCGTGTGGCGATCGCGCACGCCCAGTTCGAGACGATCCACCCGTTCACCGACGGCAACGGACGCACAGGCCGTGCCCTCGTGCAGGCGATGATGCACAGCTCCGGTCTCACCCGGAACGTCACGATGCCGCTGTCCGCAGGTCTGCTCGCCGACGTCGAGAACTACTACGGCGCACTCGACACCTACCGCCGAGGCCATCCCGAGTCGGTCGTCGACCAGTTCATCCGTGCCAGCACCCGCGCCGTCGAGAACGGGCGGCGACTCGTGCAGGACGTCCGAGCGATCCGCGCCAGCTGGGACGAACGGCTGCACGTGCGTCGCGGCGCACGAACCTACGACGTCGCGGACCTGCTCACCCGCCAGCCCGTCATCAACGCCCAGGTGCTCGACCACGAGCTCGGCATCGGGCCGACGAACGTGCGGCGGCACATGGACCCGCTCGCTGAGGCGGGGATCGTCAACGAGACGAAGGTCCACCGCAAGGGCATCACGTGGTCGGCCATGGAGGTCCTCGCCGCGCTCGACGACTTCGCCGAACGCGCCGGCAAGCGCCGTATCGGGTACGGGAACGCCGCAGGACGGGGATCGGGCGAGAACGGCTGACAGTCGGTCGGGCGCGCGCCCGTGCTTGTCGTCGTACGGTGCCTCCGCCGTCGAACGACCTGTCTAGCCCATGCGCCGGACGAGCAGGATCGCTCCGCCCGCCGCCGCGGCGACGAGCCCGCCCAGGCCGACGACGGCGAGGGTGGGGAACCCGGAGTCGGCGGGCGGTGGGGGCGCCATGCGCTCGGCAGCGGACACGAGCGGCGTGCGTGAGGGCTCTGGACGGGGCCTGGTGGGCTCCGCGGTCGGGGAGGGCTCGACGGGGGCCTCGGTAGTCGGCTCCGGGGCCGGTTCCTCCGTGGCGACCGGCTCAGGGGCGTCCACGGTCTCGGCGGGCGCCTCCACGACCGGGGCGGGGGCCTCGACCGCGGGTGCTGCCTCGACCGGCGCCTCGGGCGTCGGGGCCGGCGACGGGCTCGGGGCCTCCTGCGCCGTCGTGCAGACGGCGTCGTCGCCGTCCCAACCGGCGAACTGGTCGTGGATGCCCGTGACCATGGCCCACGTGATGCAGTACCCGTCGGCGTACGGGCCGCGGGTGGGGACGTCGAGCTCCAGGACGCCGTCGGCCGCGTCCTCGCGCGAGTAGCCGTCGCCCAGGTTGCGCGCGTGCGAGCCGTCGGGCCTGGTCACGACGTACCCGAGCCAGCCACCGCCGGAGGACAACCTGGTCGCGTCGAACGAGACGGTGTCGACCGTCACGGTGAGCTCGCCGCCCCGGTCCCCCTCGGCGGCCACCGCCGGTGCCGCGACGAGCACGGCGGCGACGACTCCCAGGTGCGCGACGGCGAGCATGCCGGCAGCGGCGCGCATCGGTACCTCCGGGGTCGTCAGGGCGACGGGTCTCGTCCGCGGCACATCGTACGCAGTCGGGACGCTCGGGCGGAAAGCCCCGTCCGGGCGACGGACAAATCGCTCGACGCCGCCCGCGACCGCCTCGTAGCGTGCCGGGCATGTTCCAGGTGATGGTGCGTCGTGGCCGGGTCCGTGCAAGCGCCCCGCTCACGGCGCGAGTGGGGCTGGCACCCGCTCACTGACACCCACGCGGCGCGCGTGGTCGACGACGCGCACGTCCGTCCGGGCCAGCTCGTGCTCGACCTCGGCGCGGGTGACGGCGCGCTCACGCGCCACCTCGTCGCGGCGGGGGCCCGCGTCCTCGCGGTCGAGCTGCACGCAGGCCGTGCCCGGGCGCTGCGCGAGCGGTTCTCCGACGCCGACGTGACCGTCCTCGAGGTCGACCTCGGTGACCTGCGCCTGCCCGGGAGACCCTTCCGCGTCGTCGCGAACCCGCCGTTCGGGCTCACGTCCACCCTCCTCGCGCGCCTGCTCGCCCGCGGGTCCGCGCTCGTGGCGGCGGACGTCGTCGTGCAGCGGCAGGCGGCGCGGCGCATCGCGGCGGGCGAGGGGAGTGCCGGGCGGGCGGCGCGGCGCTGGGCCGTCGACGTCGGGCGCACGGTGCCGCGCGCGGCGTTCCGGCCGCCACCACGGGTCGACGCGGCCGTGCTGCGCGTGCGCCGGCGGTGATCCGACCGTCCGGGCTCAGGCGCTGAGCGTCGCGAGCCACGCGACGACGGCGTCGCACACGGCGGCGTCCTGGCCCTTGAGGTCGTGCGCGCCGGGCAGCTCGACGCGCACGACCGGGCCGGGGATCGCCGTGGAGTGCTCGGTGAGCTCGGCGGGCGTCGCGAACGGGTCGGTGCGCCCTGAGACGAGCAGCACCGGGACGTCGAGGTCCGGGAAGTGCTCGGTGCGCAGGCGGTCGGGCTTGCCCGGCGGGTGCAGGGGGTAGCTCACGAGCGCGAGACCTGCGGCGGGGAGCCCTTCGGCGACGGCCATCGAGCACATGCGGCCGCCGTAGGAGCGCCCGCCGAGGACGATCCGGTCGGTCGTCGTGCCGAGCTCGGCCGCGAACGCCTCGGCCTCGGCGCGCACGTGCGCGATCGCGACGGGCGGGCGGTCGGGCATCCGCTTGCCGGCGGTCCGGTACGGGAAGTCGACGCGCCGCACGGGTACGGGCGGGTCGAGCGCGACGAGCGCCTCTTCGAGCGCGACGAGCGTGCGGTGGTCCCGGCTCGCCCCCGCCCCGGGCGTGAGGAGGACGCCCGCGACGGGCCGGTCGTCGGGCGTCGGCGTGGTCACCCGTCCAGTCTGGCAGCGAGCAGGAGGTTCCTCGCGGTCGAGCACGAGGTTGCTGTCGTTCTCGAGTGGAGAACGACAGCAACCTCATGCTCGGCACCGCGTCAGCGAGCGGCGAGGTGGGCCGGGTCGAGGTCGATCCGGCGCAGGAGCTGCGCGTTGAGCGCGACGACGACGGTCGAGACCGACATGAGGATCGCGCCTACGGCCATCGGCAGGATGAACCCGACCGGCGCGAGCACGCCCGCCGCGAGGGGGACCGCCGCGATGTTGTAGCCCGCGGCCCACCACAGGTTCTGCTGCATCTTGCGGTACGACGCGTGCGACAGCTCCACGATCGACAGCACGGCGCGCGGGTCCGAGCTCGCGAGGATGACCCCGGCCGACGCGATCGCGACGTCGGTCCCCGCGCCGATCGCGATGCCGACGTCCGCCTGGGCGAGCGCGGGGGCGTCGTTGACGCCGTCGCCGACCATCGCGACGACGCGGCCCTCCTGCTGCAGCCCGGCGACCTTGGCGTCCTTGTCCTCCGGGCGCACGCCTGCGAAGACCTGGTCGATCCCGAGCTCACGCCCGACCGCCCGGGCGACCGGCTCGGCGTCGCCCGTGATCATGACGACCTGGATGCCGCGCCGGTGCAGCGCGTCGACGGCCTCGCGCGACTCAGGGCGGATCTCGTCCGCGAGGGCGAACGCCCCGACGACCCGTCCGGAGCTCGGTCCTTCCCCGGCGGGGTCCGAGACGACGACGTGGAGGACGGTCGCGCCGTCACGCTCCCACGCCGCGGCGTCGGCCAGGGGATCGAGGCCACGGTCGCGGAGCAGGGCCGGGCCGCCCACCGCGACCCGGCGCTCGCCATCCGGACCGGGAACCGTGGCCTCGACGCCGACCGCCGTGAGCGACCGGAAGTCCGTCGCGCGCGGGACGTCGACGCCGTCCTGGGCGGCCCGCGCCACGACCGCCCGGGCGAGCGGGTGCTGGCTGTCCGCCTCGGCCGCGGCCGCGAGCGCGAGCAGCTCGTCCTCGGAGGTTCCTCCGGCCGTCGCGAGGTGCGCGACGACGGGCTCGCCCTTCGTCAGCGTGCCGGTCTTGTCGAAGAGCACGGTGTCGACCGTGCGCATGCGCTCGAGCGCGAGGCGGTCCTTGACGAGCACCCCGGCCTTCGCGGCGCGCTCGGTCGAGATCGAGACGACGAGCGGGATCGCCAGGCCCAGCGCGTGGGGGCACGCGATGACGAGGACGGTGATCGCCCGGACGAGCGCCTGCTCGGGGGTGCCGAGCACGAGCCAGAAGGCGATCGTGATCGCCGCGGCACCCAGGGCGTACCAGAACAGCCAGCCCGCGGCACGGTCGGCCAGGCGCTGGGTCTTCGTGGACGACGACTGCGCGTCCGCGACGAGCCGCTGGATCCCCGCGAGCGCCGTGTCCTCGCCGACGGCCGTGATCCGCACGCGCAGCGCGTCGTCGGTCGCGACGGTCCCCGCGACCACGGGGTCGCCGACGCCACGGCGTACCGGCCTCGACTCGCCCGTGATCATGGACTCGTCCACGTCGGCCGAGCCCGACGCGACCTCGCCGTCGGCAGGGACGCGCCCGCCCGGGCGCACGATCACGAGGTCTCCGACGCCGAGCTCGGTGGGGGAGACGGTCGTGACGGACCCGTCCTCGGCCACCCGCTCGGCCTCGTCCGGCAGGAGTGCGGCGAGCGAGTCGAGCGCCGACGCGGTCTGGGCGAGCGAACGCATCTCGAGCCAGTGGCCGAGCAGCATGATGACGACGAGGAGCGCGAGCTCCCACCACACGTCGAGGTCGTGCGCGAGCACGCCGAGGCTCGCGCCGAGCGAGGACACGAACGCGACCGAGATCGCGAGCGAGATGAGCGTCATCATCCCGGGCTTGCGGTCGCGCAGCTCGCTCACCGCGCCGGTGAGGAACGGGCGCCCGCCCCACAGGAAGATCACCGACCCGAGGACGGGCGACACCCACGGCACCCACGCGGCGTCCGGGAGGTCGTACCCGAGGAGCATCGCGAACATCCCGCTGAGCACGACCGTCGGGACCGCGAGCACGAGCATGATCCAGAACAGCCGCCGGAACTGGGCGACGTGGTCGCCGTGGCCCCCATGCCCGCCATGGCCGCCGTGCTCGGCGTGGCCGCCGTGGTCGCCGTGGTCGGCGTGCCCGGCCTGCGAGTGCTGCCCGGCGTGGCCGTGGTGCCCGCCGTGGTCGTGACCGGCGTGCTGGTCGTGCTCGTTCCCGACGGCGGTCGCGGACTCCGCGTGCGTCGTCGCCGCACCGTGGTGGTGCTCGGGGCCGTGCTCGTCCCCGTGCTCGTGACCGCTCCGGTGCTGCGTGTGGTCGTCCACCGTGCCTCCGTCTCTCCGTCGCATACCCCCTAGGGGTATTACCTCCGTCTGATCATGCACCCGTTCCGTCGAGAGGTCAAGGGTCCCCGGACATGGCTCGGCGGCCCGCGCACCGGCTCGGCAGGAGGAGGACTGCCGGGCCGGCGCACGGGCCGCCGAGGTGTGGGGAGGCGGGAGGGGCCTCGAGGGGACTACAGGTGGGGGAGAACGTGCCGGGCGTAGCGGTCGGCGACGGTCGCGACGACGTCGCGCGGGTCGGCGTCCCAGATCTCCTGGCGGAAGATCTCGGTCTCGACGTCGCCGGTGTACCCGGCCTCGGCGACCCAGCGGGTGATGGTCGGGAAGTCGACGTACCCGTCGCCGACGTGCCCGCGCGAGAGCAGCGCGTCGTCGGCGAGCGGCAGCACCCAGTCGCACACCTGGTACCCCGCGATCCGGCCCTCGGCACCGGCGCGGGCGATGCTCGCGCGCAGGTCCGGGTCCCACCACACGTGGTAGGTGTCGACCACGACCCCGACCGTCGAGGCGTCGAACGGTGCCGCGAGGTCGAGCGCCTGCCCGAGCGTGGAGAGCACCGCGCGGTCGGCGGCGAAGATCGGGTGCAGCGCCTCGAGCACGAGCCGCACGCCGTGCTCGGCCGCGAACGGCGCGAGGTCCGCGAGGCGGTCGGCCACGCGCCCGCGCGCGGCGACGACGTCACGGTCCGCCGGGCCGGCGTCGAGACGCGGTCCCTGCCCGGGGGTGGCGTTCGCCGGGAGCCCGCCGACGACGAGCACGAGCTCGCGCGTGCCCACGGTCGCCGCCTCCTCGATCGCCCGCCGGTTGTCGTCGAGCGCAGCGGCGACGGCGGCCTCGTCGGTCGCGGTGAGGAACCCGCCGCGGCACAGCGACGAGACGCGTAGCCCGGCGTCGGCGACGACCTGCGCCGCGCGGTCCGCGCCGATCTCCTGGACGCGGTCGCGCCACAGCCCGACGGCGCCGTACCCGGCCTCGGCGGCGAGCGCCACGGCCTCGGCGAGGGTCGCGTGCTTGACCGTCGCGGTGTTGAGCGAGCAGCGCGAGAGGTCGGGCGCCGTCATCGGGTGACCCCGTTCGCGTCGAGGAGCGCGCGGGTGCGGCGGGCCGCGACGTCGGGGTCGAGCAGGAGCCCCGCGCGGTCCGCGAGGCGCACGAGCGCGACGAGGTGCGCGAGCGAGCGCGCGGACTGCATTCCGCCGACCATCTGGAACCCGGGCTGGAACCCGTTGAGCCAGGACAGGAAGGCGATCCCGGTCTTGTACGACGACGTCGGCGCGGTGAACACGTGCCGCCCCAGCGCCTCCGTCGCCGCGAGGATCGCGTGCGCGCGGTCGGGGTGGCCAGTGTCGAGCGCCTGGAGCGCCGTCGACGCCGCGGGGTAGATCGCGGCGAAGATGCCGAGCAGGGCGTCCGAGTGCAGCCTTCCGTCGCCGACGACGAGCTCCGGGTAGTTGAAGTCGTCCCCGGTGTAGAGGCGCACGGGTCCGGGCGCGTCCGGGCCGGAGCCGGGGTCCAGTGCCGCGAGGCGTGCGCGCAGGCCCTTCTCGTGGTCGGCGTCGAGCAGCGACACCTTCACCCCGTCGACGCGGCCCTGGTGCGTGCGGATCAGGTCGACGAACACGTCCGTCGCGGCGGCGACGTCGTCGCCCGTGCCCCAGTAGCCGTCGAGCGCGGGGTCGAACATCGTCCCGAGCCAGTGCAGGATCACGGGGGCGTCCGCCTCGGCGAGCACCGCGTCGTAGACGCGCGCGTAGTCCTCGGGCGAGCGGGCGACGCGGGCGAGCGCGCGCGACGCCATGACGATCACCTGGGCGCCGGCGTCCTGCACGACGCGCACCTGCTCGCGGTAGGCGTCGGTCACGGCGTCGAGCGCCGCGCGGTCGCCGGGCGCCCACGACGCGACGACGGCGGGGTCGAGCTGGTCGGTGCCGGCACCGCACGCGATGCGTGCGCCGACCGAGCGCGCCTCGGCCGCGGACCGCCGGACGAGCTCCTGCGTCGCGGCCCAGTCCAGGCCCATGCCGCGCTGCGCGGTGTCCATCGCGTCGGCGACGCCGAGCCCGTGCTCCCAGATGCGGTGCCGGTAGGCGAGGGTCGCGTCCCAGTCGACGACGGCGGGCGCGCCCGGCACGTTCTCCGCACCGACCTGGGGCACGACGTGCGCCGCCGCGAAGGCGACGCGCGAGGTGAACGGGGCGGTCGGCGTCGTCCACGGGCCGGGGACGAGCAGCTCGCGCACCTCGGTGCCGGCCACGCGCCCGTCGTCGGCGAACCGGGGCAGGTGCACGACGGCGCCGCTCCCGTCGCGGTCGCGCAGCTCGCGCGCGCCGGGCAGCGTCACCGGACCGGCGGGGCCGGCCTGCGTCACCGCGCTCACAGCGCGATCTCCGGGACGTCGAGGCGGCGGCCCTCGGCGGACGAGCGCAGGCCCAGCTCGGCGAGCTGGACCCCGCGCGCGGCGGACAGCAGGTCGAAGCGGTGCGGGCGCCCGGCGTGGACGTCGCGCAGGAACTCCTCCCACTGGGCCTTGAAGCCGTTGTCGAGGTCGTCGTTCGCGGGGACCTCGAGCCACTGGTCGCGGAACGGCTCGGTGACGGGCAGGTCGGGGTTCCACACGGGCTTGGGCGTGTGCGCACGCTGCTGCGCGACGCACTTGCGGAGCCCGGCGACCGCGGAGCCGTGCGTGCCGTCGACCTGGAACTCGACGAGCTCGTCGCGGTAGACGCGCACCGCCCAGGACGAGTTGATCTGCGCGACGACCGGGTCGCCGCCCGGGGTCTCGATGTCGAAGATCCCGTAGGCCGCGTCGTCGGCGGTCGCGGCGTACTCGCGGCCCTGCTCGTCCCAGCGGGTGGGGATGTGCGTCGTGGTCCGCGCGGTGACGGACCGCACCGAGCCGAGGATGCCCTCGAGCACGTAGTTCCAGTGGCAGAACATGTCCGTCGTCATGCCGCCGCCGTCCTCGGTGCGGTAGTTCCACGACGGGCGCTGAGCCGCCTGGTGGTCACCCTCGAAGACCCAGTAGCCGAACTCGCCGCGCAGCGACAGGATACGGCCGAAGAAGCCCTCGTCGACGAGGCGGCGCAGCTTGACGAGGCCGGGCAGGTAGAGCTTGTCGTGGACGACGCCGGCCGTCACGCCGGTCTCCTCGCGCAGCCGCGCGAGGTCGACGGCCTCGGCGAGCGTCTCCGCCGTCGGCTTCTCGGTGTACACGTGCTTGCCGGCCTGCATGGCCTTGGTGAGCGTCTTGGCGCGCAGCGCGGTCATCGAGGCGTCGAACACGACGTCGACGGTCGGGTCGGCGATCGCGCCGTCGAGGTCCGTCGTCCAGTGCTCGACGTCGTGCTGCGCGGCGAGCTCGCGGAGCTTCGTCTCGTTGCGCCCGACGAGGACGGGCTCGACCTGGAGCCGCGTGCCGTCGGGGAGCTCGACGCCGCCCTGCTCACGGATCGGCAGGATCGAGCGGACGAGGTGCTGGCGGTAGCCCATGCGGCCGGTCACGCCGTTCATGGCGATCCGCAGGGTGCGTGTGGTGGTCATGGGTCGGCTCCGTCGTCGGTCGGGCGCCCGGCGTCCGTGCCGAGCGCGGAATGCGCTTTCCGCAAGCGTAGGGGAACCGATTTCTCGCGTCAACCGCGAGCTGCTTCCGGGGTGGGAGGGCCGAGGATGCGGTGCGGCGGGTCAGAGCGGCGGCGTGGACTCGCGGAGCACGACGGCGCCCCGCACCTCGACGCGGTCGTCATGCCGCGCGAGCGCCAGCGCCAGGGCGCGCTCGCCGACGTCGACCAGCGGGATGCGGACGGTCGTCAGGGCCGGCGTCACGTCGCGAAGGGTCACGATGTCGTCGAAACCGGCGACCGCGACGTCGTCGGCCACCCGCAGCCCCGCGTCGCGCACGGCGGCCATGGCGCCCACCGCCATGACGTCGTTCACGGCGAAGACCGCACGCGGCCGGGCGTCGCCGACGGCACTGTCGGCGCGGTCGCCACCGCCCCCGTCCGTGGGGCCGACCCGGCTCAGCAGCTCGGCCATCCCGTGGTACCCGCCGTCGCGCGTGAACGCGCACTCCACGACCGCGGCGTCGCCGACCGCGCACCCGAGCTCCCGCAGCGCCGTCGTGAAGCCGCGGGCACGGTCGAGGGCCGTGCGGTGGCCGGCGGGCCCGGCGAGCACGCCGAACGACCGGTATCCCAGGCCGTGCAGCGCCCGCGCGAGATCCGCGGCGCCCTCCGCGTTCGCGATCTCGACCGCGGGCAGGTCGCCGATCGGCTGCCCGACCACCGACACCCCGCCACCGGTCTCCCGGTAGCGCTCCAGCGCCTCGCGCAGCGCGTCGTCGAGCGGCGCGCCGCCGGCGGACGGGCCGAGGCGCCCACCGCCGAGCACGATCGCGCGTGCCCGCTGCCGGTCCATGAGCTCGACGAACGCGAGCTCGCGCTCCGGCGAGTGCTGCGTGCTCGTCAGCGTGACGAGGAGCCCCTCGCGCTCCGCGGCGTCCGTGATGCCGGCGGCCAGCGAGGAGAAGTACGGGTCGGCGATGTCGTGCACGACGAGCCCGACCGTCGTCGTGCGTCCGCGGGCCATCGCCTGTGCGCTGGGATCGGGGGAGTAGTCGAGACGGCGGGCCGCGGCGAGGACCTTCTCCCGCAGGTCGGGGCGCACCGTGCGGGTCGCGCTCCCGTTGATGGCGCGCGACGCGGTCGCGAGCGAGACGCCGGCCGCGCGGGCGACGTCGCTCAGGGTGGGTCCGGGCACGGGCCCAGGCTAGCCGGACCGGCTCCGCAGGACGTGTGGGCCTCGCCGCGCACGGCTACGGTCGGATCGCGGCGCCGCCCTCGTGGCGGCCGCCCGTCCGATCCCGAGGAGGCCCGCATGCCCGGAAGCACCCACGCGGCGACCCGTCCCCGCCGCCCGGGGTCGACCAGCCCGTCGTCGCTCGTCGTCAGGGCCCTCGCGCTCGGCGTCGCGGCCGGCTCGCGCAGCACGCTCGGTGTGGCCGCCCCGGTGCTCGGTGGGCCCGCCGAGGGGACTCGCCCGGAGCGGACGGGGGCCGTCCGCGTCGGCGGGGTCGTCGCCGTCGCCGCGGTCGTCGGTGAGACGGCCGGCGACAAGCTTCCGACGGCGCCCAGCCGCCTCGCCCCGCCCGGCCCGGTGTTCCGCCTGGCGAGCGGCGCCGTCGGGGGCGTGCTCCTGGCCCGGCGCCGTGGGGCGCCGCGCTCCGCGGTGGCCGCCGCCGCGCTGGCAGGGATCGTGGGGTCGGCCGCCGGGACGTGGGGCGGCGCGGCCTGGCGGGGGCTCGCCGCCGGCAAGCGCCCCGACTGGCCGGGTGCCGTCGCCGAGGACGTCGCCGCGCTGGCGCTCGCGGCGTGGGCCGTGCGTCCCTGACCGACCGGTGCCGAACCCGGGGTTGCCGGGCACGACCGGGCCCCGGTGACCAGAAACCCGGGGTTCGGCCGGTGGCCGCTCGCGTCTGCCGCCCTCAGGCGTTCGGGATGCTCGTCACCGTGGTGAGCAGGAACGCGGAGTCCTGGAGCGCGCTCACGGCGTGCCGCTCGTGCGTGAGCACACGCAGCTCGCCCGCGCCGAGCTCGACGTCGCCCTCGCCCAGGGCGGTGACACGCACGCGCCCGCGCAGGACCTGGATCGACGCCGCGGGCGGCGAGTTGTGCTCGCCGAGCTCGACGCCCGCGCACAGCGCGAGGATCGTCTGGCGCAGCGGGCCGTCGTGCAGCACGACCTCGGCGCTGCGGCCGTTCGGGGCGCTGCGGGCGCTCGTGAGGTGCGCGTCGGTGAGAAGGTCGACGTTCGTCATCGGGGCTCCGACCTGTGGGGGAACCCCCATCATGCCGCGTCGCAGGGTCGTGGCACCTGCGGGTGGCACGGCGTGCCGGGGCGACGGACCGCAGCGCGGTCCGCAAGAGTGAGGGACATGCAGGTCGTCTCCGGTCTCCTCGGTGGTCTCGTCGCGTTCGTCGCCACCGCCGTGATGCTGGTGCTCCTGGCCGCGACGGCGCGGCGCGTCATGGGTGCCCCCGTCGGCTGGATCCGGTCGGGGGTCGTGTCGTTGGTCATGCTCTCGTTCGCCTCGTGGGCGCTGACGAGCGGCCTGCGCGACGCCGGCTGGTCGCGTCCCGACGGCACGCTCACCGTGAGCCCCGGCGTCGCGCTCGTGGCGGTCGCCCTCGCGTTCGCGTGGTCGTTCGTGCTGGGGCTGTGCGTCCTGCTCGTGCTCGAGCTGCTCGTACCCACGGGCTCCGTCCCGGGACCCTGGCGCGCGCTGCGCGGGATGCGCCAGGGGCGCCGGGAGACGCGGCGCTACGCGCAGATCCTCGCGATCGGCGCCCGGCACGGGCTCGGCGGCGCGCTCTCGCGCGGGGCGCGCCAGCCCGACGGGTCGCGGCTCTCGCGCACCGACCAGCGCCGCCAGGCCGCGGCGCTGCGCGACGCCCTGAGCGACGCGGGCGTGACGTTCGTGAAGTTCGGCCAGGTGCTGTCCACGCGCCGCGACCTGCTGCCCGCGACGTTCGCCGACACGCTCGCGACGCTCCAGAGCGACGTCCCTCCGGCGCCGTGGTCGCAGGTCGAGGCGGCCGTGACCGTGGCGCTCGGGCTCCCGGTCGACGAGGCCTTCGCGGAGTTCTCCGCGGAGCCGCTCGCGTCGGCGTCGGTCGGCCAGGTGCACGCGGCGCGCCTGCTCGACGGGCGCGACGTCGTCGTCAAGGTCCAGCGGCCCGGGGCGCGGGCCCAGGTCGAGACCGACCTGGCGATCCTCGGCCGGCTCGCGCGGCGCATCGAGCGCGACACCGCGTGGGGCCGCTCGCTGGGCGTCGTCGACCTCGCCGACGGTTTCGCCGCATCGCTGCGCGAGGAGCTCGACTACTCGGTCGAGCTGGAGAACACCGTCGCGCTGCGCGCGGCGCTCGCGGGCACCGAGAGCTCCGGCGTCTTCGTCCCCGAGGTCTACCCCGAGCTCTCCCGGCCGACGCTGCTCGTCATGGAGCGGCTCGACGGCGTCCCGGTGGGGCAGGCGGCCGACCTCCTCGCACGGCTCGACGACGAGACGCGGTCGGCTCTTGCGTCCCGGCTGCTCGCCGCGACGCTCGAGCAGGTGCTCGTGGCCGGGACGTTCCACGCCGACCTGCACCCGGGCAACGTCCTCGTGACCGACGACGGCCACCTGGGCCTGCTCGACATGGGTTCGGTCGGCCGGCTCGGCGAGCCCGAACGGCTGGCCCTCGCCGCGGTGCTGCTCGCCGTCGACGCCGACGACGCCGTCGCGGCGACGGACGCCCTCCTGGAGCTGCTCGACGCCCCGCCGGACCTCGACGTGCGGAGGCTAGAGCGCGCCGTCGGGCAGGTGATCGTCCGGTTCCGGGGTGCGGGAGCGAGCGGGGCGATGTTCACCGCGCTGTTCCGGCTCGTCACCGACGCCGGCCTCGCCGTCCCGCCGCAGGTCGCGGCCGCGTTCCGGACCTTCACGTCGCTCGAGGGCACGCTGCGCCTGCTCGACCCCTCCTTCGACCTCGTGGCGGGCGCACGCCAGACCGCGCAGCCGCTCGTGCGGCGCGTCGTGACGACGGAGAACCTGCGCAACCGGGCGACGAGCCTCTTCCTCGGACTCGCGCCCGAGCTCGAACGACTCCCACGGCGCCTCGCGAAGATCACGAGCGACGTCGAGGCCGGACGGCTCACCGTGAACGTCCGGTCGTTCGCGCACCCGGAGGACCGCGCGTTCCTCGCGGGCCTCGTGCAGCAGGTCGTCTCCACGGTCATCGCCGCCGCCGCGGTCGTCGCGGCCGTCGTGCTGGTCTCCGCGGACAGCGGCCCCGTGCTCGCCGAGGGCCTGCGGCTGTTCGCGGTGCTCGGCGCGGCGCTCGGGTTCGTCGGCACCGTGCTGGCCGTGCGGGTCCTCGTCTTCGCCTTCCGCGGGTCACCGGGGGCGACGACCCGGACCTGACCCGACCCCTGGTCTGAGTCGGTTCGACGCGGCACGTCGAGAGACAAGCTCGCCTCACGTTCTGGATGCGGTGGGCTCTGCCCCCGACGTCACGACCGATCCGTGCTCGACGTCGCCGCGTGCATCAAGCAGGACCCGAACGGCGCCGATCCAGACCAGCGCAGACCCGAGAAGGTGCAGCACGACGGCGAGCTCAGGCAGGCCGGACGCCACCTGGAAGACTCCGACCGCTGCCTGGGCGGCGAAGAGCAAGAGGAACACCGTCGTGCGCCAGTGCACCCTGGCGCTGGCGGTGTGCCGGCTGGCGAACCACAGCGCGAGAGCGACAATCCCGGCGAGGACAGCCGCCGCGCCGTGCAGGACGGTGACGGCGGTCCAGTCGAACGGCATGCGCGGGACGTCTGCTGAGTCGCCGGCGTGAGGCCCGGTCCCAGTCACCAACGCCCCCAGGACCACGAGCGCAGCCGTGGCGACCAGCAGGACGCCGGTGAGCCGCCGGACCCTCGGGTCTGAAGCCTCCGGCCGGCGGGCGGCCCCACGCGCCCGCACCTTGTGCCATGTCACGGTGGCTGCGGTCACGAGGAGCATCGCGGCGAGGAAATGGCCGGCGACCACGTAGGGGCTGAGGCGGGTCCACACGGTGATCCCCCCGACGACCGCATTCAGCACGATGACCCAGAACTGCGCCCATGCCCATCGGGTGATGATCGGGTCCGCGTCCCGCTGCAGTCGGGCGACGACGATGAGCCATCCGACGATCACGCACAGAACGATCGCCAGAAGCCGGTTGCCGAACTCGATCAGGCCGTGCACGCCCATCTCAGCGGTGGGGGCCAGCGTTTCGGCGGTGCAGTTCGGCCAGGTGTCGCAGCCGAGACCAGACCCGGTGACGCGGACGATCGAGCCGGTGACGACGATCATCACACTGGCCGCCAGAGCCGTGCCGGCCGCGATCGTCAGGTTGGTGGGTCCGAACTGGACCCGGTCAGCGAGCCAGCTCAGGGGCGTCTTCATCAGTCGGGCTCCGTCAGGGTGAATGGCAGCCGGGCCGGCAGGCGCCCAGCGATGTCGGCCCACGATATTCGTGGAGCACGAGATCGACGGCCCACTCGAGCCCTAGTCCGCGGCGGTCGAACGGGCACGCGAGTCGAGCTACCGGTCATGATCCCGCGGGGTGTGACGGGTCGTCGCCGCGGCGTCGCGTGACGTGGTTGCGCGTGCGAAGACCGCGGCGAGTGCCGCGGACCCGAGGGCCTGGTAGGCGAACCACACCTCGCCGCCGACCTCGGAACCGCCCCTCGCGAGCACGACGGCCAGGACCGTGGCGACGAGCCAGCCGGTGTCGTAGGCCACGAGGTACGTGACATGCGGTCGGACGTCGGAGCTCCTCACCGCGAACGCGACCTCGCACGCACCGCACACGACGAGGGCCGCGGCGGTCACCAGCACGAGCCACGGGGAGACGCCGAGACGGTCGGTGAGCATCGGGAGCAGCGCGGTGACGCCGGCTGCCGTGACGATCTTGAAGACCCCGTCCGCGACGAATCCGACGCGGAAGCGGCGGTCGGTGGTCGCGCGGCTCATGCTCGCCCCTCCGCGTGGCGGCGAGCCGGTCGTCCGCGGCTCGGCAGTCTTGCGAGACCGTAGGCGGTCCCACGTGTCTCCGGGCTCGTCGCGACGGCGAGCAACGCCGCCGCGAGGTCCGCACGCCGGACGGTGGCGATGGAGTTTCGCTCGGGGACGAGCCGGTAGCCGGCGGCCGGCCTGTCGACGAGGTAGCCCGGCCGCAGGATCGTCCAGTCGACCTCGTCGTCCGCTGCGCGCAGCACCTCCTCCATCGCCTCGAGGTCGGCGTAGACGAGCGGGCCGGACCGGCGCACGTACGGCCGTACCGTCTTGCGGAACCACCACGGCTCGCCGGCCCCAGAGCGGAGCGCCGGCGAGGCGGACACCGCCACGATCCTCCGTACGCCGCGGCGGCCCATCGCCGCGAGGAGGTTGGCGACGCCGTCGGCACACACACGCGTGGGGTCCTGGTACGACCGCTTCCCGAGGACGGACACCACGGCGTCGGCGTCGTCGGGCAGCTCGAGACCCCGACCGGTCACGACATCGGCCGCCTGGACCTGGGCCTCGTCCGGGCACGCGTACCGGGACTCGTCGCGCACCAGGGCGGTCACCCGGTGCCCGGCGTCGAGCGCCTGCTGGACCAACAGCGTGCCCGTCGCTCCTGACGCGCCTGCCACGACGAGATGCATCTGGCCTCCGGTGTTCGCGGGTGCCCCGGTCAGCGTCGAGGCACTACTCAAGTTTGTCTAATCATCGGACGCGGCGACGCGACTGGTCAAACTTGATGAGAAACTCGGGACGGGGTGGAACAGGAGGACGTATGACGGCGACACGACTGCTCATCCTGGGAGCGGTGCGCGAGCGGGGGAGGGCGCACGGCTATCAGGTGCGGCGCGATCTCGAGTCGTGGGGAGTGCACCTGTGGGCGAGCATCCAACCGGGGTCGATCTATCACGGCCTGCGGCGCCTGCACGACGACGGCCTCCTCGTCGAGGTCGAGGCGTCGCCGTCCGCAGGACCGTCGCGCACCGAGTACGCCGTGACCAGAGCCGGGCACACCGTGTTCCGCGAGATGCTCGAGGACGCGCTCCGCTCCGCCGACGGCTCGATCGCCGAGACCATCGCCGGTGTCGGCTTCATCACCGAGCTTCCGAGGTCTCGCGCAGTCGAACTGCTGCGGATGCGCGTGGAGGCGTTCGAGCGACGGCGCGCCCGGGTCGTGAGCGTGTACGAGCAGGATCCCGACGGCGACTGGCAGCACCACGCCGAGGCCGTACGCCTGTGGGCGCACACCGCCGACGCCGCTGTCCGGTGGACCCAGGGTCTGATCGAACGCCTCGAGGGCGGCGCATACGCGATGGCGGGCGAGGGGGACACGCTGCCCGACTCGTGACCGACGGTCATCGAAGACCGGCTCGAGCGCCGCGTCTGAGCGCTGAGTCCCTTTCTGACCAGCACGGACGACACGCCGCAAGACGCCTTACGTCAGCAGGTCGATGACGAACCCGGCCTCAGTCGCTGTGCGTCAGCCGCTCAAGCTCGGCGCTGGAGCGCTGCGCGGCCCAGACTGCGCATGCGCGTGACACGGATGAGCCCGAGCTACCCGACGTCAGTCGCCCGAGGGGTGCGTCGCGTCCGGCGGGCGGACGACGGTCACCGGGCAGTGCGCGTACTCGATCGCGTGCCGGCTCACGGAGCCGAGCAGGAGTCGGTCGAACCCGCCGATGCCCCGGTTTCCGAGCACGAGCCGCTCGGCGTGCGACGACGCCTCGATGAGTCCTTTCGCGGCGGCGACGTGACGCACGCTGCGCACGACGCGCTCTTCGGGCAGGTCCACCCCGGCCGCCTCGAGCGCGGCGTCGAGCTTCTGGGTGGCGAACTTCTCGTAGTCGTCGATCGGAGGCGCCCAGCCCCACGAGTCGGGCAGCGGCGCGAGCGACACGATCTGCCAGCAGAACAGCGCCTCGAGCGTCGCACCGGTCCGCCGGGCGACGTCGGCGCCGTGCCGCAGCGCGTGCAACGACGTCGACGACCCGTCGATCCCGACCACGACGGGCCGCCCGTGGTCGTGCCGCACGTCGGGCGTGCCGCGCACCACCGTCACAGGGACCGTCGCGTGCTGCACGACGGCGGTCGGCACCGACCCGAGGACCATGCGCCCGAGCCGTCCGCGGCCGCAGCGCCCGACGACGAGCAGGTCGGCGCCGTCGGCGGCGACCGGAGCGGTGCTCCCGTCTCCACGAGGTCTCTCGCCGTGCTCGTCCTCGTGCTCCTCCTCGTGGACCGCGGCCAGGTCCCTGCCGGGCTCGGCCAGCGCGAGGAGCGCGGTAGCGGGAGCGCCGGGCTCCACGCGGGCCGTCACCGTGACGGCGTCCGGTGCCAGTCCCGTGCGGCCGCGGGCCGCGTCCACCCACTCCTCGACCACGGCGCGCTTGCGCTCCACGGCCGCCTCCGGGCCGTCGTCGTGCGCGTCCTGGCGCCCCGGCTCCCAGGCGAGGGCCGCGACGAGCGGCACCCCGCGGTCCGCGGCCTCGCGCAGCGCCCAGTCGAGCGCGCCTGCCGACTCCTCCGAGCCGTCCACCCCGACGACCACGCCACGCATCCCGCCACCTCCCGCTCGGTCGGTCCGTCTGGTCCGACCCTAGGGCCGCGAGCGCCGCAGCGCCCGGGACGAGCGTCCCGAGCCGCCCCGACCAGGGGCCCTTGTCCCAGATCCGTCTCCGGACCGTCTCAGAACCGCGGGCTCTCCTGCTCGTGGAGGATGTTGCGCAGCGGGCGGGTCACGACGTCGACCCGGCCCAGCAGGTCCGACGGGCCGGAGACCACGAGCGCCCGGCCGCCCATGGGGACGTACACCGCGGACCGGTCGCGGACGGCGACGTGCAGGCACGGTCGTGGCTCGCCGTCGACCACGTACGTCGCGCGCTCGAGCGGTGCGTCGTCGACCTCCTCGACGATCGCGCGCATCGCGGCGCGGTACTCCTGGTAGGAGTCGAGGAAGTCGTCGTCGCCGGGGTTGTCGGAGTGCAGGGGCGCCGCGAGGGCGCCGCTCAGGGCGGTGCGCACGATGTCGGCGGCCTCCTCGTCGTGCGCTGCGAGGACCCGCAGCGTCTCGACGTCGAGCGTCTCGCCCGAGAACGACATGTAGGAGCGCAGGAACCGCTCCTCCGCGGGGTCGTGCGCGCCGCGTCCCGCTCCCGTGAGGGTCTCCTCGTCGAGGTCGAGGCCCCAGGTCAGCGGGTCGTCGACCTCGCCGACGTTCCCCCGGAACCTGTCGACGACCTGCTCCCAGGTCGCGGGCGCGCCCGCCGGACGGGCGTGCGGACGGGCTTCGCGGGCCGCGTCGTCGTGAGGTCCGGCGGCCGACTCGGAGGGCTTGGCGGCCGACGTCGTGGGGTCCTCGGGCTGCTGGTCCGGCTGCTGCATCGCTCTCGCCACCCTTCTGGCCGTCCGTGCGGGCCGTACTGCCGAGCCTGCCCGGGCCTTGAGCCGGGGTCAACGCCCGCGGTGCGTGTCGGCCCGGGTGATCCTCGCAGGTCACGGTCTGGCACCACTTTCACGCCCCTGGCGAACAACGGCATACGGAGGGGGTGTGCCTCGTTGGGAGCGCATAGAGTCAATGCGGTCAGGCTGTACCCGTCGATCCGACGGTGCGCAGGTGTACGCCGCTCGTGAGGAGCAGCACATGTTCGAGAGATTCACAGACCGAGCCCGTCGGGTCGTCGTCCTTGCCCAAGAAGAGGCACGGATGCTCAACCACAACTACATCGGCACCGAGCACATCCTCCTCGGCCTCATCCACGAGGGCGAGGGTGTCGCGGCCAAGGCGCTGGAGTCCCTCGGGATCTCCCTCGACGGCGTCCGCACCCAGGTGACCGAGATCATCGGCGAGGGCCAGCAGGCCCCGAGCGGGCACATCCCGTTCACGCCGCGTGCCAAGAAGGTGCTCGAGCTGTCGCTGCGCGAGGCGCTGCAGCTCGGCCACAACTACATCGGCACCGAGCACATCCTGCTCGGCCTCATCCGTGAGGGCGAGGGTGTCGCCGCCCAGGTCCTCACCAAGATGGGTGCCGACCTCAACAAGGTGCGCCAGCAGGTCATCCAGCTCCTGTCCGGCTACCAGGGCAAGGAGCCCGTCGCCGCGGGCGGACCCACCGAGGGCCAGCCGTCCGGCTCGGCCGTGCTCGACCAGTTCGGCCGCAACCTCACGCAGGCTGCGCGCGAGGGCAAGCTCGACCCCGTGATCGGGCGCAACCTCGAGATCGAGCGCGTCATGCAGGTGCTGAGCCGTCGCACCAAGAACAACCCGGTGCTGATCGGCGAGCCCGGCGTCGGCAAGACCGCCGTCGTCGAGGGCCTCGCGCAGGACATCGTGCGCGGCGACGTCCCCGAGACGCTCAAGGACAAGCAGCTCTACACGCTCGACCTGGGCGCGCTCGTGGCCGGTTCGCGCTACCGCGGTGACTTCGAGGAGCGCCTCAAGAAGGTGCTCAAGGAGATCCGCACGCGCGGCGACATCATCCTGTTCATCGACGAGATCCACACGCTCGTCGGTGCGGGTGCCGCGGAGGGCGCGATCGACGCGGCGAGCATCCTCAAGCCGATGCTCGCCCGCGGCGAGCTGCAGACCATCGGCGCGACGACGCTCGACGAGTACCGCAAGCACGTCGAGAAGGACCCGGCCCTGGAGCGCCGCTTCCAGCCGATCCAGGTCGCCGAGCCGTCCCTGACGCACGCGATCGAGATCCTCAAGGGCCTGCGCGACCGCTACGAGGCGCACCACCGCGTGTCCATCACGGACTCCGCGCTGGTCTCCGCGGCCACGCTCGCCGACCGGTACATCAACGACCGGTTCCTGCCCGACAAGGCGATCGACCTCATCGACGAGGCGGGCGCGCGCCTGCGCATCCGCCGCATGACCGCCCCGCCGGAGCTCAAGGAGCTCGACGAGGAGATCGCCGAGGCGCGCCGCGAGAAGGAGTCCGCGATCGACGCGCAGGACTTCGAGAAGGCCGCCGGGCTGCGCGACACCGAGAAGCAGCTCACGGCCAAGCGCGCCGACAAGGAGAAGGCCTGGAAGTCGGGCGACCTCGACACGGTCGCGGAGGTCGACGAGGAGCTGATCGCCGAGGTCCTGGCCATGGCCACGGGCATCCCGGTGTTCAAGCTCACCGAGGAGGAGTCCAGCCGCCTGCTCCACATGGAGGACGAGCTGCACAAGCGCGTCGTCGGCCAGGAGGCCGCGATCAAGGCGCTGTCGCAGGCCATCCGCCGTACGCGTGCCGGGCTCAAGGACCCCAAGCGCCCGGGTGGGTCGTTCATCTTCGCCGGCCCGACCGGCGTCGGGAAGACCGAGCTGGCCAAGGCGCTCGCCGAGTTCCTCTTCGGGGACGAGGACGCGCTCATCCAGCTCGACATGTCGGAGTTCTCCGAGAAGCACACCGTCTCGCGGCTGTTCGGCTCGCCCCCCGGCTACGTCGGGTACGACGAGGGTGGCCAGCTCACCGAGAAGGTGCGGCGCAAGCCGTTCTCGGTCGTCCTGTTCGACGAGGTGGAGAAGGCCCACGCGGACATCTTCAACTCGCTCCTGCAGATCCTCGAGGACGGTCGTCTGACCGACTCGCAGGGCCGCGTCGTGGACTTCAAGAACACCGTCATCATCATGACGACCAACCTCGGCACGCGGGACATCGCGAAGGGTGTCCAGACCGGCTTCAACGCCGGCGGCGACCTGGTGACGTCGTACGAGCGCATGAAGGCGAAGGTCAACGACGAGCTCAAGCAGCACTTCCGGCCTGAGTTCCTCAACCGCGTCGACGACGTGGTGGTCTTCCCGCAGCTCTCGCAGGACGAGATCATCCAGATCGTCGACCTCATGATCGCCCGTCTCGACGGTCGACTGCGGGACAAGGACATGGGCATCGAGCTCACCCCGGCCGCGAAGCGTCTGCTGGCCGAGAAGGGCTACGACCCGGTTCTCGGCGCCCGTCCGCTGCGCCGCGCCATCCAGCGCGACATCGAGGACGTGCTCTCCGAGAAGATCCTGTTCGGCGAGCTCAAGGCCGGCGAGATCGTCCTGGTCGACGCCGAGGGCGAGGGCCTGCTCGGGGAGTTCACCTTCCAGGGTGTCTCCAAGGGCGAGCACGACCGCGGCCCGGTGAGCGTGGGTGCGGCCGCCGCGCTTGACGCCCCCACCGGCGTGTCCGTCCGCGACCTGCCCCCGACGGGCGAGCTGCAGGCCGGCGCGGAGTAGTCCGCGACCCGGCAGCCGGTCCGACCGGCACCGCCTGACACACGGGCCCCGATCCTCCTCCGGGGGGGTCGGGGCCCGTCGTCGTCCGCGCCCGGGGAGAACCGTGGTCACGTGAGACAGAACCCTGGTCGCGCGAGGTAGAACCCTGGTCCGCCGAAGTAGAACCGTGGTCGTGTCGGACGGCGCGTGCGGCTGGGGTGTCGGGGTGGGTGGGGGCGCCGCGTCTTCCATCCGCCGCTCGTTCCTCGCGGCTCCCGCCAGGCCCTCCACGACGCGGCGCCCCCACCCACCCCTCCGGCGTCGTCGCGCCCTGGTCGTCGCTCACCTCGGGCGACCGCCCGGGTGCCGGGCTACGCCGGCGAGCGGGCTCACCCGCGTGCGGCCGACGGGCAGGGCAGCCCGTGCGGCGGGGTCCGGCCTGCTCGACCATCCCGTGCGCGCGCGACTCGCGCTCCCGACCCCCGCGTCGTCGTCGGACCACGCCTCTGTCTCGGCGGACCAGGGTTCTATCTCGGGCGACCAGGGTTCTATCTCGCGCGACCAGGGTTCTACCTCGTCGGTCCGATCGGGGGCCGGGCCACGGCACGGGTGAGGTGGTGGGCTGAGCGGTGGGGGTGGGCTCGGATGCGAAGGGGCGTCAGAGCCGCGCTCCCAAGACCCACGGCCGAAAGACCGAGGTGACGGCGCGGCAGCCCCGAGCACCGAGACCACCCCCACCGCGGACCCGCCCGCGCGGGTCTGAGACCCGATCCCCGCGGACCTCGGCCACGACCCGCGTTGCACGGCGTTACGTCTGTCCCCTGGGTGAGACGCTGCGGTCGGAGCCTTCCCGGGGTGCGGGCACGCTGGCACAGTCGCCCGCATGCAGACGACACCCGGGGGCCATGTCGTCGTCCCCGCCGCCGACGCCGGGCGCGTGCCCGGCCTCGCGTGTCGCAGCGCAAGCCCGTGTCGTCCGACCGCGTGTCGTCCGACCGCGTGTCTCTGAGCGCGTCCACGCGCTGACCGACGGCCGCCCACGGCCGCCGTCGGACCTTCCCCACCTCACCGCCCTGCACGGCTCCCGCACGTCTTCGTGCGCTCCCCGAGAGGACTCCGTCATGCCCGCACACCTGCACACCCGTCCGTCCGCGTCGCCGCCCGGCCGGCGCCGGAGCGTCGCGCTCGCGCTCGGCGTCGTCGCGCTGCTCGCCACGGGCGCGTGCAGCGCCGCCGAGGCGTCCGGCGAGGCCGACACGTCCGGCGCCGGCACGCTCGCGCCCGACGCCGAGCTCCCCACCGAGGTGCCCGAGGGCACCGTCCTGCGGATCGGCGACCCGACGACCCAGAAGGCGTTCGAGCTCGCCGGTGACGAGCTCGACAGCGACTTCTCGTTCGAGGTCGAGTGGGCCAACATCTCCGGCGGGCCGGCCACGACCGAGGCGTTCCGGGCCGACTCGCTCGACATCGGCGCCGTGGCCGAGATCCCGCCGATCCATGCGACGTGGACGGGTCTGGACGTGCAGATCTACGCGTCGATCGACCGCGAGAACTGGGAGGACGCACCGATCTACGAGTTCGCCGGGGCTCCGGGTGTCGAGCTCGACTCGCTCGAGGACTTCCGCGGACACCGCATCGCGTTCAGCCCGGGCCAGGCGCAGGGCGCGATCGTGCTCAAGGCCCTCCAGGAGGCCGGTCTCACGCAGGACGACGTCGAGCTCGTCGAGCTGCCGAGCACGGGTGACGTGTACTCGACGGCGCTCGCCGCGGGCGAGGTCGACATCGCACCGCTGGGCGGCACGCAGCTCTTCCGCTACCTGGGCACGTACGAGGCCGACGGCGCGACGTCGGTCAAGCACCACCTGCGCGACGACGCCTCGCACCTCTACGGACCGACCGACGTCGTGCGGGACCCCGCCAAGGCCGCGGCGCTGCGCGAGTACGTCGCCGCGTGGGCCGCGGCGAAGGTGTGGATCGACGAGCACCCGGAGGAGTGGAAGCAGGGGTACTACATCGAGGACCAGGGGCTGAGCGAGGAGGACGCGCAGTACCTCGTCGACCACGCCCCGGTCCCGGACATCCCGTCCGACCTCACCGAGGGCATCGAGCGCACGCAGGCGACGATCGACCTGCTCGCGACCGAGCTCGACCAGGAGCCGTTCGACGCGACCGACCTGTTCGACGAGCGCTTCGGCCCCGTCGCGGGCGAGGCCGCGACGGCGGCGCGGGACGGGGGCGCGCAGTGAGCGCGGCGGTCGTCGACCGGGTGGACCTCGCGGTCCCGAGTCGCGGCGACGCCCCTGCGGCCGCCACGGACGTGCGCCCCGGCGGCACGCGCCTGGGGCTGGGCCGCCCGATCCCGCTCGCCGCGCTCGTCGGGGTCACGCTCCTCGTGGGGGTCTGGTCGCTCGGGTCCGCGACCGGGCTCATCGACCCGCGCGTGCTCTCGGCGCCGTGGACCGTGGTCACGACGGGTGCCGAGCTCGTCGCGAACGGCAAGCTCGGCGCGCACCTCGGGGTGTCCCTCACGCGCGCGGCGCTCGGCCTCGCGTTCGGCATCGTCGCGGGCGTCGTGCTCGCGCTCGCCGCCGGGCTGAGCCGGGTCGGCGACGCCGTGCTCGACGGCCCGATCCAGGTCAAGCGCGCGATCCCCAACCTCGCGCTCCTGCCGCTGCTCATCCTGTGGTTCGGGATCGGCGAGGAGATGAAGGTCATCACCATCGCTCTCGGGGTCTTCATCCCCATCTACCTGCACACGCACAACGGGCTGCGGGCGATCGACAGCCGATACGTCGAACTGGCCGAGACGGTCCAGCTCTCGCGGTGGCAGTTCGTGCGCCGTGTCATCCTGCCGGGCGCGCTGCCCGGGTTCTTCCTCGGGCTGCGGTTCGCGGTCACGGGGTCGATGCTCGCGCTCGTCGTCGTCGAGCAGGTGAACGCGACGGCCGGCATCGGCTACATGATGGAGCTCGCCCGGACGTACGGGCAGACGGAGATCATCCTCGTCGGCCTCGTGGTCTACGGCGTGCTGGGCTACTCCGCGGACCTCGGCGTCCGCCTCCTGCAGAGGAGGGTGCTGTCATGGCGGCGCACGCTGGAGGACTGACCGGGACGAACCCGACGGCGGCCGGTCCAGCGGTCCGGGTCCGCTCGCTCGTGCGGTCGTACGGCGCGAAGCGGATCCTCGACGACCTGGACCTCACCGTGGACGACGGCGAGTTCGTCGCGATCCTGGGCCGCTCCGGTTCGGGCAAGAGCACGCTCCTGCGCGCGCTCGCGGCGCTCGACCACGGGGTCGACGGCTCGGGCGAGGTCGTCGTGCCTGACCAGGTGTCCGTCGTCTTCCAGGACTCGCGCCTCCTGCCGTGGGCGCGCGTGCTGGACAACGTGGTGCTCGGGCTCGACGGCAGGTCGCGAGGCCGGTCTCGGGCCGCGGCTCGCGACGCGGGCCGCGCGAGCCTCGCCGAGGTGGGGCTCGCGGGACGCGAGCGGGCGTGGCCCAACGAGCTCTCCGGCGGTGAGCAGCAGCGCGTGTCGCTCGCCCGCTCGCTCGTGCGCTCCCCGCGGCTCCTGCTCGCGGACGAGCCGTTCGGGGCGCTCGACGCGCTGACCCGGATCCGCATGCACGCGCTGCTGCGCGACCTGTGCGCGCGGCACCGCCCCGCCGTCCTGCTCGTCACGCACGACGTCGACGAGGCGATCGTCCTCGCGGACCGCGTCGTCGTGCTCGACGAGGGACGCATCGCGGCCGAGCGCCGCATCGACCAGAGCTACCTCCCCGGCGAGGCACGTGATCCCGCCGACCCTCGCTTCTCCCGGCTGCGCACCGAGCTGCTCGACGCGCTCGGCGTGGTCCGGGACGACAGGAAGGACACCGCCGCATGACCCACCGAACCACCGGGCACCGACCCGGACGCCTGCACCTCAACGCGTTCCTCATGAGCACAGGCCACCACGAGGCGTCCTGGCGGCTGCCCGAGAGCGACCCGTCGTGGACGTCGACGAACATCGCGCACCTGCAACGCCTCGCGCAGACCGCCGAGGCGGGCAAGCTCGACTCGATCTTCTTCGCCGACGGTCCGGGGCTGCGGTCCGACGTCGGGCGGCGCCCGGCCGGGTCGCTCGACCCGCTCATCGTCCTCACCGCGATCGCGGCCGTCACCGAGCGGATCGGGCTCATCGCCACCGCCTCGACGACGTACAACTCGCCGTACAACCTCGCGCGGCGGTTCGCGTCGATCGACCACGTCTCGGGGGGACGGGCCGGGTGGAACGTCGTGACGACGGCGGGGCCGGACATCGCGCGCAACTTCGGGCTCGACGACCAGCCGGCCCACGCGGCGCGGTACGAGCGAGCCGCGGAGTTCCTCGATGTCGCGTTCCAGCTGTGGGACTCGTGGGAGGACGACGCCGTGCTCGCGGACAAGGCCGCAGGCTTGTGGGCGGACGCGAGCAAGATCCACGCGCCCGGCCACGTCGGCACGCACTTCTCCGTGCACGGCGCGCTCACCACGCCGCGCTCGCCGCAGGCGCGGCCGCTCATCGTGCAGGCCGGGTCGTCGGAGGACGGCAAGGACCTCGCGGCGCGCTACGCCGAGGCGGTGTTCACGGCGCACCAGACGCTCGACGATGCGCAGGCGTTCTACCGCGATCTCAAGGCGCGGGCAGCCGCCGTGGGTCGCGACCCGCAGACGGTGAAGATCCTGCCCGGCATCGTCCCCGTCATCGGGTCGACCGAGGCGGAGGCGCTCGCGAAGGAGCGCGAGCTCGACGAGCTCATCGTCCCCGAGTACGCGCGCGCCCAGCTCGCGAAGACGCTGCGCCTCGCGCCCGAAGACCTGCCACTCGACCGCGAGCTGCCCGCCGACCTGCCGTCCGAGGACGAGATCGAGGGTGCCAAGAGCCGGTACACGCTCGTCGTCGAGCTGGCCCGTCGGGAGCGGCTCACGGTGCGCGAGCTCATCGGGCGCCTCGGCGGAGGGCGCGGTCACCGCACGTTCGCCGGCACGCCCGAGCAGGTCGCCGACGCGATCCAGGACTGGTACGACGCCGAGGCCGCCGACGGCTTCAACATCATGCCCGCGGTGCTGCCGTCGGGGCTCGAGCAGTTCGTCGAGCACGTCCTGCCCGTGCTTCGCGGACGCGGCCTGTTCCGCGAGGAGTACGAGGGCCGCACGCTGCGCGAGCACTACGGGCTCGAGCGCCCGGCCAACCGGTACGCCACGCCGTCGGGCCCGCTACAGGGGACGTCGCCGCAGGTGCCGTCCCGCGACCTCGAAGGAGTCCTCGCATGAGCGCCGCCGCCGAGCACCTCTGGTACATCCCGAACCAGGTGCGGCCGGGGCACCGCGGGGACGACGTCGTCGACGACCACAACAGCCTCGACACGCTCACGAGCCACGCCGTCGCGCTCGAGCGGCACGGTTGGGACGGCGCGCTGCTCGGGACGAGCTGGGGGCGTCCTGACACGTTCACGGTCGCGACGGCGCTCGCGGCCCGCACGACGACGTTCCAGCCGCTCGTCGCGGTCCGGCCCGGGTTCTGGCGGCCCGCGCACTTCGCGTCGGCCGCGGCGACGCTCGACCACCTCAGCGGGGGTCGCCTGCTCGTCAACGTCGTGTCGGGCACCGACGGGCAGGAGGCCTACGGGGACGGCGAGGCCGACCCGGTGCACCGCTACGCCCGCACGCGCGAGTTCCTCCAGATCGTGCGCCGGCTGTGGACGCAGGAGGAGGTCACGTATGCGGGTGACCACTTCTCCGTGACGCGGTCGTCGCTCGGGCCGCGGCCCGTCGTGCGTGAGGGCCGCGCGCACCCGCGGATCTACTTCGGTGGGGCGTCGGAGGCCGCGGAGCGGGTCGCCGCGACCGAGGCCGACGTGCAGCTCTTCTGGGGCGAGCCGCTCGACGGGATCGCTGAACGGATCGACCGGTTGAGGCGGCTGAGCGCCGAGCTCGGGCGCGAGCACGCGCCGCTCGAGTTCGGACTGCGGATCACGACGTTCGTACGCGACACCACCGAGGAGGCGTGGGCCGACGCCGAGGCCACCGTCGCACGGCTCGCGGCACGTGCCGAGCGGGGGGACGCCTGGTCCGCGCGGGACCGCGGGGGCCGTGCCGCCGTCGGGCAGCAGCGCCTGCTGGACCTCGCCGCGCGCGGCGAGGTGCTCGACGAGAACCTGTGGACGACGCCCGGCCGCTTCGGCGGCGGGGGAGCGGGCACCACGTGGCTCGTCGGGTCGGCGCAGGACGTCGCGAAGTCGCTGCGTCGCTACAAGGACCTGGGCGTCACGCACTTCGTCCTCTCGGACACGCCGTACCTGCGGGAGATCGAGCGACAGGGCGACCAGCTGCTCCCGCTCCTGCGTGGCTGAGGGGTGAGTCCCATCTCGTGGCGGCAGCGGTCGAAAAGCGCGGACGTACGGCCCGGCCCGGAGTACCGTCCGGACGTGAACCAGAGCCAGCTCGACGACCTCATCGCCCGCCTGCGCGCCGCCGGGTGCGTCTTCGCGGAGGACGAGGCCGCGCTCCTCGCCGAGCGGGCCGACGACGCCGCGCACCTCGAGGCGCTCGTCGCGCGCCGCGTCGCGGGGGAGCCGCTCGAGCACGTGCTCGGGTACGTCGACTTCCACGGGCTCCGGGTCGCCGTCGCCCCCGGGGTGTTCGTGCCGCGCCAGCGCACCACGCTGCTCGTCGACGAGGCGGTCGCGCTCGTGCGTCGCGCCGGGGGCGCGGCCTCCGACCCGTCGCCCGACGGTGCACCGGACGGTAGGCCCGACTGGTCGTCGGTCGTCGTGGTCGACCTGTGCTGCGGGGCCGGGGCGCTCGGCCTCGCGGTCGCGACGGACCTTGCGCGGAACCACGCCGTCGCGCTGCACGCGAGCGACGTGGACCCGGCCGCCGTCGCGTGCGCGGGGCGGAACGTCGCGACGGTCGGCGGTACCGCGTACGAGGGTGACCTCTTCGCCCCGCTCCCCGGCGGTCTGCGGGGCCGCGTGGACCTGCTGCTCGCCAACGTGCCGTACGTCCCGACGGCCGAGATCCCCCTCCTGCCGCGCGAGGCGCGAGACCACGAGGACCACGTCGCGCTCGACGGCGGCGGAGACGGGCTGGACGTGCTGCGCCGCGTCGCGGCCGAGGCGCCGGAGTGGCTCGCGCCCGGCGGTCACCTGCTCACCGAGTCGGGCGAGCGGCAGGCGGCGGGCGCCGTCGCCGTCCTCGAGCGCGCGGGGCTCTCCGCGCGCGTCGTCCGGGACGAGGAGATCGGTGCGACCGTCGTCGTCGGGACGCGTCCTGCCGAGACGTGAGAACGGGACAGGTCAGGTGGGCCGTCGGCCGCGACGATCGAGGTCGCCGACCCGCGAGCCTGACACCTACGCCGAGGCCGGGCGCAGGAGCGTGCGGATCTCCTTCTCGGCCTGGACGGGGGACAGGGCACGGCACCCGAGCGAGACCCAGTGGCGCACGAGTGCCGGCTCCGCGCGCAGGAGCGCCCAGCCGCGGCGCACGAGCGTGAGCGGCGGCTTGCGCATCTCCGCGAGGTCGCGCAGCAGGCGGAACCAGAAGGAGACGAGGCGTGGGCGGCGCAGGCAGATCGCGTCGGCCAGGACGTCCTCGGCGCGGCACGCCGCGACGATCTCCGCGGCGAAGATGCCCTCCGCGAGGACGATCCGCGAGCCGGTCACGTCGAGGTGCGTCGTCCCGGTGCGGCGCGACGTCGGGATGTCGTACACGGGGACGTCGGCGTGCCCGGTGCGGGCGAGCTGCACCAGCGCCGCGACGGCGCCGTCGGCGTCCCACGACCGGGGGTCGTCCCAGTCGACGATCCCGAACCGCTGCGGCAGACCGGGATGGTCGTGGTCGAGGTAGAAGTCGTCCAGCGCGACGACCGGCAGCCCGAGGCGGCGCGTGAGCGACGTCTTGCCCGAGCCGGACGCGCCCGTCAGGAGCACGACGCGCGTCGGGACCTCGCGCGAGCCGGGCGGGAGGTCGAAGAGCGCGGGGTCCGCGCCGTGGTCGTCGGTCGCCTGGTCCGCACCGGCGCCGGCCGGGCCTCCGTCGTGCTGAGGGTCGCTCACGGGACCCCATTCTCGCAGTGCGCGCGGGAGGTGGCGCCCTCGCCGGGCGGTGACGGTCGGGAAGAGGGCGTGCTCGACGTAGCCTTCCTCGGTGACCACGCCCGACCCCGCTGCCCTGCTCGCCCGTGACGCCCTCGCACGCCTCGACCGGTGGGAGCCGGTCGACGACCAGCAGGCGGTGCTCGCGGCGGAGTACCGCGCGTTCGTCCGCGGTGACGCCGGCCCGCGAGCCGACGCCGTGCGTCGCGACGGCGGGCCGCAGCACCTCACGGCGAGCTGCTTCGTGCTCAGTCCGGACCTCGACCGCGTCCTGCTCTGCTTCCACCGAAAGGGCCAGTTCTGGGTCCAGGTGGGCGGCCACACCGAGCCGGGCGACACGACCCTCGCGGGCGCCGCCTACCGCGAGGCGCGCGAGGAGAGCGGCGTCGACGGCCTCGTCCCGTTCGACCCCGACGCGTCGGCCGGCCCGGACGTACGACCGTCGGCGCCCGTCGACGTGCACCGCCACGACCTCGCGGCCGCGTTCGGGACGTGCCGGACGCACTGGGACGTCGGGTTCGTCGCGTTCGCCGACCCGGACGCGCGGACGGTCGTGAGTGACGAGAGCGAGGACGTCGCGTGGTTCGCCGTGGACGACCTGCCGGCAGGGTGCCCGCCCGACTTCCCCGTCCGGCTGGCGACGGTCCTCGCGGAGGTGCGCCACCGCCGTCGGGCAGGACTCCTCGCGAGGTAGAACGCTGGTACGCCGAGGTAGAACCGTGGTGAAGACCAGAGTTCTACCTCGCGGACCAAAGTTCTACCTCGGCGGGGCGAGGACCACGTGGAGCGTGCGCGGACCGTGCACGCCCTCGACGCGCGAGAGCTCGATGTCGCTCGTCGCGCTCGGGCCGCTGATCCACGTCTGCGGGCGCTCCGGGTGCGCGGCGAGCAGCCGCACCGCCTCCGGGACGGTGTGCAGGACCTGGTCCGTGCGCACGACGCACACGTGCAGGTCCGGCACGAGCGTGATGGCGCGGCGGCCCTGGTCGGGCTCGCCGTCGAGGACGATCGTGCCGGTGTCCGCGATCGCGACGCGGGCGCCGGTGACGACGGCGTCCACGTGGTCGAGCTCGTCGGGCGTCCGCGGGTCGTCGCGCGCGTCGTGCACGACGGCGGTCCCCGCCCCTAGCGCAGCCAGCCACGCCTCGTCCAGACCCGGGGGAACGACGACGGACGCCGCGTCCGCGAGCAGGTCGCCGACGATCGTGCCCACCTCCGTCGGGGTGCCGGCACGGTGCACGTGCGCCCGGTAGTCCACGAGCCGGTCGATCAGGACCTCGACGGCCTCGGCCGAGCCCGGCGCGAGCTCTCCGTGCGCGCGGTAGTCGCGGGGGACCGCCGTCGGGCGACCCTGCGCCGTCGACCCGCCGAGCGCCGCCCGGACGCGCGCGAGCACGTCGTCCCGCGCGCTCATCGGGCCTCGCCCTCCTCGTCGAACCCGGGGTCGCGGGTCACCGGGGCGTCGTCGTGCCCAGCGACCCCGGGTTCGGCGGGTCGGACCGGGACCGGGCGGTCACGCCACCAGTCGCGGAAGGTTTGCTTCGCGGGGGCGGGGAGGTCGCGCGAGCGGGTCCACGCGGACGCGGGCGGGGGGAGCGTCGAGATCCGGCCCTTCTGCCCGGCGACGACGCGTCCGAGCCCGGCCGCCTTCTCCGCGAGCTCGAAGCGCCGGGCGTCCGACATGACGAACGACGCCGCCGTCATCGCCGCACCCCACCCCGTGGGCAGGCCGCCCCGGTCCGCGTCGACCTCGCGCGCACGCAGCTCGACGAGGATGGACGGGATGTCGATCTTCACGGGGCACACCTCGTAGCACGCGCCGCACAGGGTCGAGGCGTAGGGGAGCGAGGCGTTGGGGTCGCCGTGACCGCCCAGCCCTCCGGAGCCCTTCGTGAGCTGCGGGGTGAGGATCGCGCCGATCGGGCCGGGGTACACCGACCCGTACGCGTGACCGCCGACGCGCTCGTACACCGGGCACACGTTGAGGCACGCGGAGCAGCGGATGCAGTGCAGCGCGGCCCGGCCCACCTCGTCGGCGAGGACGTCGGTGCGGCCGTTGTCGAGGAGCACGAGGTGGAACTCCTGGGGACCGTCGCCCGGCGTGACGCCCGTCCACAGGGACGTGTAGGGGTTCATGCGCTCGCCCGTCGACGAGCGGGGCAGGAGCTGGAGGAACACCTCGAGGTCGGGGTACGTCGGCACGACCTTCTCGATCCCCATCACGGTGATGAGCGTCTCGGGGAGCGTGAGGCACATGCGCCCGTTGCCCTCGGACTCGACGACGGTGAGGGTCCCGGTGTCCGCGACGCCGAAGTTCGCGCCGCTGATCGCGACCTTCGCCGAGAGGAACTTGCGGCGCAGGTGGGCGCGCGCGGCCATCGCGAGCTCACGGGGGACGTCGGACAGGTCGGGCGGGGCGTCGCCCATGCGCGCGAGGAAGATCTCGCGGATCTCGGCACGGTTGCGGTGGATCGCGGGGACGAGGATGTGCGACGGCATGTCGTCGGCGAGCTGCACGATGAGCTCGGCGAGGTCCGTCTCGTACGCCGCGACGCCCTCGGCGGCGAGTGCCTCGTTGAGCCCGATCTCCTGCGTCGCCATGGACTTGACCTTGACGACCTCGTCGACGCCCTTCGCCCTCACGAGGTCGGCGACGACCCGGTTCGCCTCCTCCGCGTCGCGCGCCCAGTGCACGACGCCGCCGCGTGCGACGACGTTGCGCTCCAGCTCCTCGAGGAGCTCGGGCAGGCGGGCCATGACGTCGGTCTTGATCGCGGACCCGGCGTCGCGCAGCGCCTCCCAGTCGGGCACCTCGTCGACGACGAGCGCGCGCTTGGCGCGGATGGTCGACGTGGCGTGGGCCAGGTTGCGGCGGAGCTGGGTGTTCTGCAGCGCCTCGCGTGCGGCGTCGGGGAAGGCGGCGCCCCAGCGCAGGGGAGCGTCGGGGTGCGGGACGGCACCGAACGGCTCGTCCGCGACCGGCGCGTCGGGGTGGCGCCGCGACCGGGGCAGCCCGAGGAACGTGCTCACCGTGCGCCTCCGCTCGTGGTCGCGGCCGGGGCGGGCGCGTCCTTCGTCGACGCGAGGATCTCTGCGAGATGGAGCGTGCGCACGCCCGCCCGGATGCGCGACAGCCCGCCGCCGATGTGCATGAGGCACGAGTAGTCGCCGGCGGTGACCACCTCGGCTCCCGTGGACTGCACGTGGGCCATCTTGTCCGCCAGCATCGCGGTCGACGTCTCGGCGTTCTTCAGCGCGAACGTGCCGCCGAACCCGCAGCACGACTCGGCCTCGGGCAGCTCGACGAGGTCGATCCCCTCGACCGCGCGCAGCAGCTGCAGCGGCTTGTCGCCGACGTGGATCATGCGCAGCGAGTGGCACGTCGGGTGGTAGGTGACCCGGTGCGGGAAGTAGGCGCCGACGTCGGTCACGCCGAGCACGTCGACGAGCAGCTCGGACAGCTCGTACGTCCGTGCGGCGACCGCGTCCGCCGTGGCGCCGAGCGCGTCGAGGCCCGCGCGCCGGCACACCATGCCCTGCTGGTGGCGGATCGACCCTGTGCACGACCCGGACGGCACGACGACCGCGTCCCACTCGCCGTCGAGCACGGGGGAGAACGTCTCGACGTGGTGCCGGATCACCGGCACGGCCTCGTCCATGTACCCGGTGTTGACGTGCATCTGGCCGCAGCAGGTCTGGCGCTCGGGGAAGAACACCTCGTGCCCGAGGCGCTCGAGGAGGAGGGCGGTGGCGCGCGGTGCCTGGGGGAACATCACGTCGCCGATGCAGGTCGCGGTGAGGGCTATGCGCATGGTCGCTCCGGGGAGGGGGAGTCGGTCCAGTCTCGCCGCACGGCGGCGCAGCCGCGCGGGGAGACCACCGTGGCGAGGCGCCGCGGCTGTGGTCTGACCACAGTGCGGCCACTCTAGACCATGCCGCACGGCGTGGTCTGACCACAGGGCATGGTGCTGGCCTACGCTGAGCGCGTGCGTACCCACGAGCGCGTCCTCGCCCGGATCGAGGCGGACCTCGCTGCAGGCCGCTGGGCCCTCGGCGAGCGGCTGCCGGCCGAACGCGCGCTCGCCGAGGAGCTCGGGGTCTCGCGACCGTCGGTCCGTGAGGCGATCCGCGTCCTGGAAGCCATGGGCATCGTGCGGACGGCGGTCGGCTCGGGGCCCGACGCCGGCGCGACGGTGATCGACCGGCCCGCGGCCGGGCTGGGCGCGGCCGTGCGGCTCCACGTCGCCTCGGGGACGCTCGCCGTGCGCGACGTCGTCGAGACACGGGTCCTGCTCGAGACGTGGGCCGTCGGAGTGGCGGCGGAACGGGTCGCGGCCGCCGGGGTGGCGGTCGGCGACGTGGCTGCCGTGCTCGCCGAGGCTCGGACGCTCCTCGACCGCATGGACGACCTGGCGCTCTCCGCGGAGGCGTTCCGCGAGCTCGACGCGTCGTTCCACCTGCTCCTCGTGCGGCTCGCGGGGAACGCGCTCGTCGAGGCGGTGATGACAGGTCTGCGCGGGGCGATCGAGGCCTACGTCGCGCAGGGCGGCGCAGCGCTGCCGTCGTGGGAGCGCACGGCGGCGCGCCTGCGCTCCGAGCACCGCGCCGTGCTCGAGGCGGTGGCCACCGGTCAGGCCGACGGCGCGGTGCAGCGGGTGCGTGCGCACATCGAGGGCTTCTACCGCGAGTCGGGGCTCTGATGCCGGTGGACGACCCGACACCCGGCGTGCGGTAGGGTCCTGGAAACCGGTTACCCGCGCGACGGCGCTCGGCGCTCGACGAGCGGGTAAGCGTTTGCCAGCGGCAGCACGCCGCGCCCGTGGGCATCGTCGCCCGTGGGGCCGAGACGAAGGGCGTGGTCGACGTGGACGCGAGCAGGGCCTCCGTGGCGCGCGAGGGGTACGAGGTGACGAGCAGCGGGGCAGGCGATCCCGAGGGCCGCGCGACGCGCGCCGTCCACCTCGCGGGCGACTCCACCGCGGCGCCGAAGCTCCGCGACGCCGCGCCCGAGACCGGGTGGGGCATGGGGCTCGGGTACTACCTGCGCCGGCACGGGGTCGTGAACCACGCGCGCAACGGGCGCAGCAGCGCCTCGTTCCTCGCGCTCGGCGGGCTCGAGCGCGTCGTCGGATCCCTGTGCGCGGGCGACGTCCTCGTCGTGCAGTTCGGCCACAACGACGCGAAGGTCGACGACCCGGAACGCTTCACCGACCCGTGGACCACGTACCAGGCGGCACTGCTGACCCTGGTCGAGGCCGCGCGGCGAGGCGGCGCGCAGCCCGTCCTCGTGACGCCGATCGAGCGGCGCGCCTTCGGCACCGACGGGCGAGCCGTCGCGGGGCACGGGGAGTACCCGGACGCGATGCGTGCGCTCGCCCGGCGCGAGGGCGTACCGCTCGTCGACGCCCAGGCGCAGTCGCTCGCCCTGTGGCAGAGCCTCGGCCCGGACGAGACGCGGCGGTACTTCCTGCACGCGGGCGGCCGTCGCGACGACACCCACCTGAGCCCGACGGGCGCCGGCGCGGTGGCGCGTCTGGTCACCGCCGGCCTGGTGTCCGCGGGCGTGCTCGCCCAGGACGACGTGGTCCATCTGGACACCTCGGTCCCGACGGACTGGTTCCGGTGGGCCGAGGGCGCGCTTCCCGACTGAGTCACCCCACCGAGGTCGGCCGGCTCGCGCCGGACGGGCTCTTGGCCTCGGCCGACGGGGCTGCTACTGTGCGTCAAGAAACCGGTTTCCCGCCTGGTATGCGAAAAATACTCCGTGGGAAAGCGGATTCCATGCTCGAAGAAGAGATGAGGAACGGCTGCATGAGCGTCACGACGGCGACCCGCCCGGTCGGGCAGGGGAGCACTCGCGCCCCGCGCCCTGCCGCACCCCGCCGCAGGTCCACGGCGAGCGGGTTCTGGAAGCACCGGGCGCTCTACCTGATGATCCTGCCCGGGGTCGTGTACTTCCTCGTCTTCAAGTACGTCCCCATGGGCGGGATCGTCATCGCGTTCCAGAACTACCAGCCGTTCCTGGGGTTCACCGGCAGCGAGTGGGTCGGCTTCGACAACTTCGTCCGGCTCTTCACCGAGGACACGTTCCTCGTCCTGCTGCGCAACACGCTCGTCATCTCCGGGCTGCTGCTCGCCTTCGCGTTCCCGACGCCGATCGTGCTCGCGCTCCTGCTCAACGAGGTGCGCACCAAGTTCCTCAAGAAGTCCGTGCAGACGATCGTCTACCTGCCGCACTTCATGTCGTGGGTCATCATCGTCTCGATCTTCTACGTGATGCTGACCATCGACGGCGGGAGCATCAACAACGTCATCGTCAGCCTCGGCGGCGAGCCCGTCCCGTTCCTCACCGACCCCGACTGGCTCCGGCCGATGTACGTCTTCCAGGAGATCTGGCGTGGCGCGGGGTGGGGCACGATCGTCTACCTCGCGGCCATCACGGCCGTCGACGAGCAGCTCTACGAGGCCGCCGAGCTCGACGGCGCGGGACGCCTCCGCCAGACCTGGCACATCACGCTGCCGGCCATCCGGCCGACGATCATCGTCATGCTCATCCTCAGCATCGGCGACATCATGGAGCTCGGCTTCGAGCACATGTTCCTCGTGATGAACTCGCTCAACCGCGAGGTCGCCGACATCTTCGACACGTACGTGTACACCACGGGCATCGTCAACGGGCAGTTCAGCTACGCGACCGCCGTCGGCCTCTTCAAGGGGCTCGTGGGTCTCGTCCTCGTCGTCCTCGCCAACAAGCTCGCGAAGCGCCTCGGCGAGGAAGGGGTCTACTGACGGCCCCCGCCGTCGGTGGAGCGGGACCGTCATGTTCTCCTTCGAGGGCTTCGTGCGCGTCAACACCTTCCTGGCCGGCGCCTACCGCCTCGTCCTCCTCAACCTGCTGTGGCTCGCCACGACCGTGCTCGGCCTCGGGGTCCTGGGGTTCGGCCCGGCGTCGTACGCGCTGGCCCGGTACGTCGACCGGTGGTTCCGGCTCGGGGAGGAGCCACCGGTGGTGCCCGCGTTCGTGGCCGCCGTGCGCGAGCACTTCTGGCGCTCGGCCGCGCTCGGCTGGGTCTACCTCGGCGCGGGGGCCGTCGTCGTGACCAACCTCTCCGCGTCCACGAGCTGGACCGTGCGGGTGCTCAACCTCGTGGCCCTCGTCCTGCTCGCCGTCTCGCTCTCGTACGCGTTCTCCGTCCTGGCCGCGCTCGACGTGCGCACCGTCCGCGAGACGGTCGCCGCGTCCCTCATGGTCGGCCTCGGGTCGCTGCACCTCACGATCCTCGGCGGCGCCGTGGTGCTCGTGACGGCGTCCCTGCTGTACCGCTTCGCGCTCCCCGTCCTGGCCCTGCTCGGGGCGGCCCTCCCGGCCGCCGCCGTCGGGCTCGTGACCCGTGTCGTCTACCGAGACCTCGAGGAGGAACCCGGACAACCCTCACGACGCCTGGCACCGCAGCCAGGCACGACGACGGTCGGCGACGACGCCGACCGAGGACACCTCACCACAGCAGCAAGGACGCGCGTGGCTCGTCGCGTACCGGAACGAGAGGAACACCCCGCATGAGGAAGACCAGGATCGGAGCGGCCGTCGCCGCGACCGCCGCGCTCGCGCTCGCGCTGACCGCCTGCGGCGGCGGCGGCGAGGAGGAGAAGGGCGCCGGCGCCGAGGAGAGCACCAAGGACAGCATCACCTGGATGACGATGCTGCACACCGCGACGACCCCGGAGCCCGACGGGGTCATCGAGAAGGCGCTCGAGGAGCACACCGGGCTCGGCATCGAGTTCCAGTGGGTGCCCGACGCGTCGAGGGACGAGAAGATCAACGCCGCGCTGGCGTCCGACTCGCTCGGTGACCTCGTCTCGCTGACGAGCATCACCAACACGACCGTGCGCCAGTCGATGACCCAGGGGCAGTTCTGGGACGTCGAGGAGTACCTCGCCGACTTCCCCAACCTCGCCAAGATCCCGGAGGGCACCCTGGAGTCGGCGAAGATCGACGGCCACCTGTACGGCGTGCCCTTCCAGAAGCCGCAGGCCCGCTACGGCGTGCTGGTCCGCAAGGACTGGCTCGACAACCTCGGGCTCGAGGTGCCGCACACGATCGAGGACCTCACCGAGGTCGCGCGGGCGTTCACCGAGGACGACCCCGACGGCAACGGCGTGGCCGACACGGTCGGGTTCTACGACCGCGAGGAGTCGTACGGCGTCGGCTTCCGCTCGCTCGCCGGCTACTTCGGCGCGGGGCAGCTCTTCACGCTGACCGAGGACGAGGAGGTCGTCCCGAGCTTCACGACGGACGAGTACAAGGACGCCATGGAGTGGTACCGGGACGTCTACGCGAACGGCTGGGTCAACCAGGAGTTCGTGACCGTCCAGAAGCAGAACCAGAAGGACGGCATCGTCCAGGGCAAGGGCGGCATCGTCGTCACCGGCCTCTTCGAGGCGAAGAACTTCCACCAGGCCGCGCTCGAGGCCGACCCCGCGACGCCGATGGAGTGGGCCCAGGTCAACGACATGACGTTCGGCGACGTCCCGCGCCGCATCCTCACGGACACCAGCGGCGGCATGGGTGGCTGGCTCGCGATCCCGAGGTCGAGCGTCGAGACCGAGGCCGACCTCAGGGTGGTCCTCGGCTTCATCGACAAGCTCCTCGACCCCGAGGCGTTCGACCTCATGACGAACGGCGTCGAGGGCACGCACTACGAGCTCGACGAGGCCGGTGTCGTGACGCAGATCAACCCCGTGTGGGAGCAGGAGGTGCAGCCGTTCGGCTCGTCCCGGCCGTCGGAGCTCGTCACGACGTTCGAGTCGTCGAACGAGTACACCAACCTCGCGAACACCCTCATGGCCGAGAACGACGAGTACGTGGTGTTCAACCCGGCGCAGTCGCTCACGTCCGCGACGTACGACGCGCAGTGGTCGCTCATCGACCAGCAGGTCAACGACGCCTACAACCGCTACATCACCGGGCAGATCGACATGGACGAGTTCGACGCGGTGATCGAGAGCCTGCGCGGGCAGGGCATCGACGCCGTGATCGAGGAGTTCACGGCGAGCTACACCGAGATCAACGGCGGCTGACGCCGTCAACCACCGACGGGCGGGGGGTGCGCACGCACGCACCGCACCCCCCGCCGCACCGGCGGCGCCCGGGAGAACGCCCGGAAGAAGCCGGCCCGACCCGACAGGAACACCGTGACCACGTACGACATCCGAGAGCTCGGCGCAGTACCTGCCGAGGTACCCGCCGAGGCGTCCGGCGAGGTGCCCGGCGTCCTGGCGACGCCGGTGATCCAGGGCGCGATCGACGCCGCGGCCGCTGCGGGCGGCGGCCGCGTCCTCGTGCCTGCCGGCCGCTGGACCACCGGGGCGCTGCGCCTGCGCTCGCACGTCGAGCTGCACCTGGCGGCCGGCGCCGTCCTGACCTTCGCCGCGGACCGCGACCTCTACCCGGTCGTCGACGCGCGGTGGGAGGGGGCCCCTGCGCGCATCTACTCCCCGTGCCTCTACGCGCACGGAGAGACGGACGTCGCGATCACGGGCCTCGGCACGGTCGACGGCGGAGGGCGGCCGTGGTGGGACGCCTTCCGCCGCGACCGTGCCTCGCTCGAGCACCCCCGCCCCACGCTGATCGGCCTGCACGGGTGCCGTCGCGTGACGATCCGTGACGTCACGCTGCGCGACTCGCCGAGCTGGACCGTGCACCCGCTGCTGTGCGAGGACGTGTCGATCTCCGGGGTGCGGATCCTCAACCCCGCCGACTCGCCCAACACCGACGGGATCGACCCCGAGTCGTGCCGGAACGTGCGGATCACCGACTGCCACATCGACGTCGGCGACGACTGCATCGCCATCAAGGCCGGCACCGAGGCGTCGCCGGAGCGGGTCGCGTGCGAGAACGTCGTCGTCACCGGCTGCACGATGGTGCACGGGCACGGCGGGGTCGTCATCGGGTCCGAGATGGCTGGCGGCGTGCGCAACGTCGTGATCAGCAACTGCGTGTTCCAGGGCACCGACCGCGGCATCCGGGTCAAGACCCGGCGCGGTCGCGGGGGAGTCGTCGAGGACGTGCGGGTGTCGAACGTCGTCATGGACGGCGTGATGTGCCCGTTCGTGGTGAACACGGCGTACTTCTGCGGGCCCGGCGGCAAGGACCCGGTCGTCGCCGACCGCGCGCCGCGCCCGGTGGACGACTCGACGCCGCTGGTCAGGCGCCTGCACGTCGCGCACGTCACGGTCCGCGGGGCGCACGCCGCGGCGGGGTACCTCCGCGGCCTGCCGGAGCGGCCCGTCGAGGACGTCACGTTCGACGACGTCGCGATCTCCTTCGCGCCCGACGCGGTCCGCGGCTACCCGGCGATGGCCGACGACGTCGAGGAGGTCGCGCGTCAGGGCTTCCAGCTCGCGTTCGTCTCCGGCGTCGTGTTCTCCGGCGTCCGGGTGGACGGCTGCGACGGCCCGGGGTTCGCCGTCGAGCACGGCGAGGACGTGCGCCGTCGCGACGTGAGGGTCAACGGTGCGTACGTCGACTGAGCGCGCCGCGCCCCACCGCACACCGCGGCGCACCGCGGAGATCGCGGTCGCGGGCGTGAGCCTCGCGCTGAGCACCGTCTTCCTCGGCGGGTTCGCCGCGGTCGTCGGACGCGCGGACGCGGCGTCGTTCGAGCGCGACGTGCTCCCCGCCCTCACGGAGGCGGGCATCGTCCTGGCCGGGGCGTCGGGGGCCGACGCCGCCCACGACGCCGCGCGGACCCTCGCCGCGTGGTTCGGGTTCACGCTCGTCGCGGTCCTGGCGGCGACGGTCGTCGGGATCGTCGTCGCGCGGGACCGGCCGTGGCGGCCGACGGGCGGCGTCTGGTTCCTCGTCGCGGGGGTCGCGTGCCTCGTCGGGAGCCAGCTGATCCTCTACCCGGTCGCGTTCGGGTTCTTCGTCGCGGCCGCGCTCTTCGCGGTGCGGCGCTTCCCGCCGCCCGAGGACCTGCGGCGCACCCGCACCACGCGCGAGGGACGACCGTCCCCGGCGCGAGCACCCAGCACCCGAGTACCGAGCAGCACGGGAGTACGACGATGAGCAAGAGCACCCCAGCGACCGTCACGAGCCGGTCGGGCCGACGGCGCCGGCCGACCGTCGGGCGCCGCGCGTTCCAGGTGGTGAACTTCCTGGTGCTCGGCGGGTTCGCCGCGATCTGCCTGGTCCCGTTCCTCAACATCATCGGCAGCTCGTTCGCGACCCCGGGCGAGCTGACGACGCGGCCGTTCGTCATCGTCCCCGAGACGTTCTCCCTGGACGCCTACCGGTACATCCTGTCGACGCCGACGATCTTCCGGGCGATGGGGATCTCGGTGTTCGTCACCGTCGTGGGGACGCTCGTCAGCCTCGTGCTCACGGCGCTCATGGCCTACGCGCTGTCGAAGCGGTACCTCAAGGGGCGTCGCGTCGTGAACTTCCTCGTGGTGTTCACCATGCTCTTCAGCGGCGGCATGATCCCCACGTTCATCGTGGTCAAGGAGCTCGGGCTCATCGACTCGCTGTGGTCGCTGATCCTCCCGGTCGCGATCAACGCGTTCAACTTCGTCATCATGCGCAGCTTCTTCCAGGCGATCCCCGACAGCCTCGAGGAGGCGGCACGCATCGACGGGTGCTCCGACCTCGGGGTGTTCTGGCGCATCGTGCTGCCGCTGTCGCTCGCGTCGATCGCGACGATCGGGCTGTTCTACGCCGTGTCGTACTGGAACACGTACCAGAGCGCGATCCTCTACATCAACTCGTCGGAGAAGTGGCCGATCCAGGTGCTCCTGCGCCAGATCGTCCTCGTCGCGAGCGGCATGAACGGCGACGCGAACGCGGTCGACGTCGTCCCGCCCGCGCAGTCGGTGAAGATGGCGGTCATCGTCGTCGCGACCCTGCCGATGCTGATCCTCTACCCGGTGCTGCAGAAGTACTTCGTCAAGGGCGCGCTCATCGGGTCCGTCAAGGGCTGACCTCGGACGCCGCCGCGTACGCGGCGACGAACGTCCACCGCGGGTCGACACCCTCGCCGAACCCCTGGGAGCGGACGGCCACAGTGTCGTCCGCGCCCACGTGCAGGCGCAGCCGGAACGTCGCGAGCTCGTCGTCGAGCATCCAGCACGTGACGTCGAGCGTGCGCGGCGCGGACCAGCCCGCGGCGACGACGCACGGCCGCGCGTCGGGCCCGAGCGTCCCAGGGAGCGCCCGGCCGGGGTGGGCGGCGAGCCGCCAGCCGTCGTCGTCGGCCGAGGCGACCACGACGCCGTCTGGCCGCAGGTCGAGGTCGAGGGTCGCCGGGCCGGCGCTCGCGGAAGCCCGGTAGCGGCCGGTGACGACGACGGCGTGCTCGGCGCGGTGGCCCGGCACCGGCCAGGCGAGCTCGGCGGACGGGGCGCGCGACGTCGTCGCGCTGGGGGCGGCCGGGCGGCCCGACGCGGCGACGAGCGGGTCGAGCAGGTGGCGCTCGACGAGCTTGACGAGGCACTGGTCGCCGTTCTGGCACGCCTGCGTGTCGGCCGTGACGACCAGCGCGAGGTCGTGGCGCGGGTCGCCCGCGACGATCTGCCCGCCGAGGCCGAACCACAGGAACCCGCCGCGCTCGGGCAGCCACTGCTGGTACCCGTACGCGCCCCGGAACGGCGTTCCCCAGGTCTGGGTCGCGGTGTCCACCTGCGGCGACGTCGCGTCGCGCAGGAAGTCCGCCGGGAGCAGCGCGACGCCGTCGTGCACCCCGCCGGCGAGCACGAGGCGGGCGAGGAGCAGGAGGTCGTGGGGGCGGCAGACGAGGCCGGACCCGCCGTGGCTGTACCCGTCGGGCCCGCGCAGGAACCGGACGTCGGCGCTCACGCCGAGCGGGTCGAGGAGTCGGGGGCGCAGGTAGTCGACGAGCGAGGTGCCGGTGACGCGCTCGACGAGCGCCGCGAGGGCGTACGACCCGCTCGTGTCGTACGTGAACAGGGTGCCCGGCGGGTGCGTGGGGGTCGTCGTGAAGTACGACGCGAGCCACGCCGGGTCGCCGGGCCGGAACGTCGTGGCGGCGTGCGGGCCGCGCATCGCGAGGACGTCGCGCAGCGTGGTCGCCTCGAGCCACGGGTGGAACGGGGCGTGCTCGCCGAACCACGTGGTCACCGACGCGTCGAGGTCGACGTGACCCTCGGCGGCGAGCAGCCCGACGGCGAGGCCGGTGACGGTCTTCGAGACGGAGTAGGTGCGGTGCGGGACGTCGGGGCCGGCCGGTCGGCACGCCGCACGGAGGATCGTCTCCGCGCCGAGCGTCATCTCCACGCTGTGCAGGGCGATGCCGAGCGCGGCGGACTCCGCGGCGAGACGGTCGAGGTCGGGCACGGGGAGCCTCCGGAGGCGACGGTGGTCCGCAGGCACCTGTCGCCGCGGAAGGGGTCGAGGCGAGGGTAACCGGTTTCCAGAGCGCCGGGGTACGGCGTCATGACGCACCGAGGCGGTGGGTCCCTGGGGAACCCACCGCCTCGGGTCGTCCGTCCGGTCAGGCCGAGCAGGTGGCCGTCGGGAGCGTCGTGTTGCCGTTCGAGTAGAGCGTGACGCCGAACGCGTCGCCGCTGCCGTTCGGCCTCGCGGTCAAGGTGCCGCTCGTGCCGGAGACCGTGGCGTTCCAGGAGTTCTGGAGGCTCTGGCCGGAGCCGGTCCGGATGGTGACGACCCAGCTCGCCGCGCCGGACACCTGGAACGTGGTGTTGAAGCGGTCGCCCCAGGAGTCGCCGCGCGTCACGGTCACGGTGCAGGTCTCGCCACCGCCGTCACCGCCGCCCGACGCGGACGCGCACGTGGCGGTCGGGAGGGTCGTGTTCCCGTTGGAGTAGAGCGTGACGCCGAACGCGTCGCCGTTGCCGTTCGGTGTCGCGGTGAGGGTGCCGCTCGTGCCGGAGACCGCGGCGTTCCAGGAGCTCTGGACGCTCTGGCCGGAGCCGGTCCGGATGGTCACGACCCAGTCGGACGCGCCGGACACCTGGAACGTGGTGTTGAAGCGGTCGCCCCAGGAGTCGCCGCGCGTCACGGTCACGGTGCAGGAACCGTCGCCCGGCTCACCGGGTTCGCCCGGCTCGCCCGGCTCGCCGGGGTTGCCGTCACCGCTGTTGAGCTGGTCGAGCACGGCGGTGTAGGCGGCCTTCTTGTTGCCGTTGCCGTCGAACAGCAGCGGCGTGCCCGACGCGCGCCACGAGTCCGTGTCGCGCACGCCCCACACCGTGATGCCCGTGCAGCGCGACACGGCCATGCACGCCTGGACGACGCCGCGGTACTGCTCGGCCTGCGACGAGCCGGAGCCCTCGATGTCGAGCTCGGTGATCTGCACGTCGACGCCCAGGTCGGCGAAGTTCTGCAGCGTCGTGTGGTAGTTGCTCGGCACGGGGTTGCCCGAGTTGAAGTGAGCCTGGAAGCCGACGCAGTCGATCGGCACGCCGCGCGCCTTGAAGTCGCGGACCATGTTGTAGACGCCCTGCGTCTTCGCGTGGCTCCAGTTGTCGGTGTTGTAGTCGTTGTAGCAGAGCTTGGCGCCGGGGTCGGCGGCACGGGCCGCGCGGAACGCGGCCTCGATCCAGTCGTTGCCGGTGCGCTGCAGGTTCGAGTCGCGGCGCCCGCCGGAGCTGCCGTCGGCGAAGGCCTCGTTGACGACGTCCCACGCGTAGATCTTGCCGCGGTAGTGCGTCGCGACCTGCGTCACGTGGTTGAGCATCGCCTGGCGGAGCGCGGAGCCCGACATGTTCTGCATCCAGCCCGGCTGCTGCGAGTGCCAGGCGAGCGCGTGCCCGCGCACCTGCTTGCCGCGGCTCGTGGCCCAGCTCACGATCTGGTCGCCCTGGGCGTAGTTGAACCGGTTCTGCGACGGCTCGGTCGCGTCCATCTTCATCTCGTTCTCGGCCGTGATCATGTCGAACTCGCGGTTGGCGATGGTCGAGTACGTCGAGTCGGACAGCCGGCCGGCGGCGAGCGCGGTGCCGAAGTAGCGGCCGGACTCGGCGGCCGCCGCCTCGAGGGTGGAGCCGGCCGCCTGTGCGGAACCGACACCGATCCCGGTGGTGACCACCAGGGCGGCGAGGGCGGCCACGACGGCCGTCCTCCTGCCGTTCTTCGTCGTGCGCGGGGGTAGTGCTCGGGTCATCGTCGATCCTCTTCCTCCCGGGACGAGCCACCGTTGGCTCGTCGGCGCGAAACGTGCGCGAGTGACGCTAGTCACTTCCGGAGGGCTTGGCAATCGGTATCGATACCGTTCTACACATGACAGCGCAGGCACTCTTGCGCTGGAGCGCGAGCGGGCGTCGACGCGTCAGGAACGCGGTGGAGCCGTGCTCTCGCGCACCACGAGCTCGGTCGCGAGGTCGAAGCGCTGGTTGACGGGCCGCTCACCGCGCGCGAGGTCGAGGAGCATGCGGGTGGCCGTCCCCGCCATGTCCTGGAGCGGCTGGTGCACCGTCGTCAGCTCGGGGCCGATCCATCTCGCGAGCGGGAGGTCGTCGTAGCCGACGACCGAGAGGTCCTCGGGCACGCGCAGCCCCAGCTCGCGCGCGGCGCGCAGCACCCCGAGCGCCTGCATGTCCGACCCGGCGAAGATCGCCGTCGGGCGGTCCGCGCGCGAGAGCAGCGCCTTGCCGTGCTCGTAGCCGCCGTCGACGTAGAAGTCGCCGTACCGCACGAGCTCGGGGTCGACGGGGATCCCGGCCTCGTCGTGCGCGCTGCGGTACCCGTCGATGCGGGCCCGGCTGCACAGCACGTCGGAGGGTCCGGAGATGATCGCGACGCGTCGGTGCCCCAGGCCGAGGAGGTGCCGCGTCGCGGAGAGCCCTCCGCTCCAGTTGTTCGACCCGACGGTCGGGACGCCCGCGGGCTGCTCGCCCTCGGTGTCGACGACGACGAAGGGGATCGAGCGGCTCTCGAGCTGGTGGCGCTGCCACTGGTCCAGGCTCGACAGCACGAGCAGGACGCCGAGCGGACGGCGGGCGAGGACGCCGTCGAGCCACTCCTGGGGCGGCCGGTGCTCGCCACCGAGCTCGGACAGCACGACGGCGACGCCGGCGGCCGCCGCCGCGTCCTCGACGCCCTTGATGATCTCCAGCGACCACGCCGAGGCGAGGCGGTGGAACACGAGGTCGATGAGCGGCGTCGGGGTCGACGGCGCGGACCGGCGCCGTCGGTACTGGTGGCGCTCCAGCGCGGCCTCGACCCGGGCGCGCGTGGAAGCCGCGACGTCGGGCCTGCCGTTGAGGACCTTCGAGACCGTGGGGACGGAGACCCCCGCCTCCGCGGCGATGGACGCGATGGTCGCCGGGCCGCCCGCGGCGGCGCCGCCTCGGTCCTGCACGGTCATGCTGCTCCTCGTGACTGGTCGCAACTTTCGAGGGAACCGTAGCACCGGATCGCGGTCGGCCTCACGCGGATCCGCGGCGTCGCGGGGGTGAATCGGCGGGACTCGGCGGTGGACCTCGTCATCGAATCGTGACCTGCGTCTCGCTTGACGGCGCAGATTCGTTCGGTCTAGCGTCCCGAGGCAACAGGTATCGGAGTCTTGCCCGATACTTTCGAACTCCACGATGCCGTGGACGCCCGGCCCCGCCGGGCGAGGCACGACGACGTGACCGAACCGAGGAACGCGATTGACGACCCAGACGACCCCGGCCGCAGCACGCGACCGGCAGGACGGCAGCACCACGCCCCCGTGGCGCGACGTGCGGCTCGCCGCCGCCGAGCGCGCCCGGGCGCTCGCCGCCGACATGACGCTCGAGGAGAAGATCGCGCAGCTCGTCGGCGTGTGGGTGGGGGCCGACGCGTCCGGAGGCGGCGTGGCACCGCACCAGGCCGACATGACGGGTGACGTCCCCTCGTGGCAGTCGGTGATCGAGCACGGCCTCGGTCAGCTCACGCGCCCCTACGGCACGGTGCCCGTCAGCCCCGAGGCCGGTGCGCGGTCGCTCGCCCGGTCGCAGCGCGAGCTCATGGCAGCGAGCCGGTTCGGTATCCCGGCCCAGGTGCACGAGGAGTGCCTCGCCGGGTTCGCGGCGTGGCGCGCGACGGCCTACCCCGTCCCGCTGTCGTGGGGTGCGAGCTTCGACCCCGAGCTCGTCGAGGCGGTGGCGGCGCGCATCGGCGCGACCATGCGGGCCGCCGGCGTGCACCAGGGCCTCGCGCCCGTGCTCGACGTGACGCGCGACCCCCGCTGGGGGCGGACCGAGGAGACCATCGGCGAGGACCCGTACCTCGTCGGCACGGTCGGTGCGGCCTACGTGCGCGGGCTCGAGTCGAGCGGCGTCGTCGCGACGCTCAAGCACTTCGCCGGGTACTCGGCGTCGCGCGCCGGGCGCAACCTCGCGCCGGTCGCGATGGGCCCGCGCGAGTACGCCGACGTGATCCTGCCGCCCTTCGAGACCGCCGTGCGCCACGGCCGCCCGCGCTCCGTCATGCACGCCTACACGGACGTCGACGGGATGCCGTCCGCCGCCGACCGCGGGCTTCTCACCGGCCTCCTGCGCGACACGTGGGGCTTCGACGGGACGGTCGTCGCCGACTACTTCGGTGTCCGGTTCCTCGAGCGGCTCCACGGCGTCGCGGCCGACGGCACCGACGCGGCACGGCTCGCGCTGCGCGCCGGGGTGGACGTCGAGCTGCCCACCGTGGACACGTTCGGACCCGCCCTCGCCGACGCCGTGCGGCGCGGTGACGTCGACGAGGAGCTCGTCGAGGTGGCTCTCCACCGCGTGCTGCGGCAGAAGGTCGAGCTCGGCCTGCTCGACCCGGGCTGGGAGCCCGTGCCCGACGGCGGCGCGGGCCTCGACCTCGACGACGCGGCCGGGCGCGACCTCGCCCTGCGCCTCGCCCGCGAGGCCGTCGTGCTCCTCGCGAACGACGCCGGCGCGCTGCCGCTCAGGGCCGGGACGCGCCTCGCGGTCCTCGGTCCGCTCGCGGACGACCCGATGGCGATGCTCGGCTGCTACTCCTTCCCCGCGCACGTCGGCTCGCACCACCCCGAGGTGGAGACCGGGATCGACATCCCGACGGTCCTCGATGAGCTCGGCTCGCGGTTCGACGTCGTGCACGCCCGCGGCTGCGACGTCACCGGGACGGACACGAGCGGGTTCGCCGACGCCGTCGCGGCGGCGAGCGCCGCCGACGTGTGCGTCGTCGCGGTGGGCGACCAGGCCGGGCTCTTCGGGCGCGGCACCTCGGGCGAGGGCTGCGACGCGGCCGACCTGCGGCTGCCGGGGGTCCAGGAGGACCTCGTGCGCGCGGTCCTCGCGACGGGAACGCCCGTCGTCGTGCTGCTGCTCACGGGCCGGCCCTATGCGCTGGGTGCGCTCCTCGGCTCGCCGACGCCGCCCGCCGCCGTCGTGCAGGCGTTCTTCCCCGGGCAGCTCGGCGGCCGGGCGCTCGCCGAGGTCCTCTCGGGCGAGGTGTCGCCGTCGGGACGCCTGCCCGTGAGCGTCCCGCGCGACCCGGGCGGGCAGCCCGGCACGTACCTCTCCGCCCCGCTCGGCCTGCGCTCCGGCGTCTCGAACGTCGACCCTACGCCGGCGTTCGCGTTCGGCCACGGGTTGTCCTACGCGACGTTCGCGTGGGAGGGCGTGCGCGTCGTGAGCCCGGTGGTTCCGGCCGCCGCACCCGACCGCCCCGAGGCCGCGGTCTGGCCGGTCGACGGCGAGGTGGACGTCGAGGTGACGGTGCGCAACACCGGCGCGGTCGCCGGGGCCGACGTCGTGCAGCTCTACCTGCACGACCCGGTCGCCCAGGTGACGCGGCCCGTCGTGCGCCTCGTCGGCTACGTGCGCGTCGCGCTCGGCCCGGGCGAGGTCGCGACCGTGACCTTCACGGTCCCCGCCGACGTCACGTCGTTCACGGGCGTCGAGGGCCACCGCGTCGTCGAGCCGGGTGACGTCGAGCTGCGCGTCTCGCGCTCGAGCGCCGACGCGGTCGCGACGCTCCCGCTGCGCCTCGTCGGGGTCGAGCGCGAGGTCGACCACACGCGCCGCCTCGTCACCGACGTCCGGGTCGAGCGACCCGGGGTGCCCGCCGAGCCCGGCCTGCACGAGAACCATCACGAGGAGGTGAGCGTGGGATGACCCTGGACCAGGGCCCCGTCGACGTCGGCGAGGCCACGAACGTCGCGACCGCCGTCGCCGCGGCCGAGCACGCACGCCCCGGCGAACCCGGGAAGGGTCGCGGGGAACGCAAGGCGCGCCGACGCCGGGCCGGCCACGTGACGTGGCGCGTCGCGCTGCGCAAGGACTGGCGGCTGTACACGTTCCTCGTGCTGCCGGTGCTGTTCCTGCTCGTCTTCCGGTACCTGCCGATGCTGGGGAACGTCATCGCGTTCCGTCGGTTCCGGCCGGGCGGCAACCCGTTCGGCGACGAGTGGGTCGGGCTCTACTACTTCGAGATGTTCATCCAGAACCAGCAGTTCTGGCAGGTGTTCTGGAACACGGTCGTCCTCGGCCTGCTGACCCTCGTGATCTGCTTCCCGCTGCCGATCGTGTTCGCGCTCCTGCTCAACGAGCTGCGCTCGCGCCGGTTCAAGCGCGTCGTGCAGACGGTCTCGTACCTGCCGCACTTCATGTCGATCGTCATCGTGGCCGGCCTGGTGCTGCAGCTCACGTCGATCAACGGCACGGTCAACCAGATCGTCGAGGCGTTCGGCGGCGACCCCGTCGCTTTCATGCAGCAGCCCGAGTGGTTCCGCACGATCTACGTCTCGTCGGAGGTCTGGCAGACCGTCGGGTGGGGCACGATCCTCTATCTCGCGGCGCTCACCACGATCGACGACCAGCTGTACGAGGCGTCGCGGATCGACGGCGCCAACCGGTGGCAGCAGACGTGGCACATCACGCTGCCGGGCATCCGGCCCACGATGATGGTCCTCCTCATCCTCAACATCGGCTCCTTCATGGCGGTCGGGTTCGAGAAGGTCCTGCTGCTGCAGAACCCGCTGATCTACTCCACGGGCGACGTCATCTCGACGTACCTCTACCGCGTCGGCATCCAGTCCGCGCAGTTCTCCTACGGGACCGCGATCGGGCTGTTCGAGGCCGTCATCGGCCTCGTCCTCGTGCTCACCGCGAACACCCTCTCGCGCCGCCTGACAGGAGCCTCGCTGTGGTGACCGACCCGCTGACCGCGGCCCCCGACATCGCCCGTGTGCGCCAGCAGGCCGGGGCCATCAAGGACTCCCTGGGCTACCGGGTCTTCCGTGTCGTCAACGGGTTCGTGCTCGTCGCGATCTGCGTCGTGACGCTGTACCCGTTCGTCAACCTCTTCGCGAAGGCGTTCTCGTCCGAGGGCTACATCGCGGCGGGCGAGGTCAACCTCGTGCCGCGCGGGTTCAACCTCGAGACGTTCCAGGTCGTCATGGGCGACCCGCTGTTCTGGACGAACTACAAGAACACGGTCGTGTACACGGTCGTCGGCACCGTCGTCGCGATGGCGCTCACGACGACGTACGCCTACGCGATCAGCCGCACGCAGCTCAAGGGCCGCAACTTCTTCATCGGCCTCGCGGTGTTCACCATGTTCTTCGGCGGCGGGCTGATCCCGAACTACATCCTCGTGGCCAACGTCCTGGGCCTGCGGAACACCATGTGGGCGGTGATCCTCCCGGGCGCGATCTCGGTGTTCAACCTGCTCGTCATGAAGTCGTTCTTCGAGAACTTCCCGTCGGAGCTCGAGGAGGCGGCGGCGATCGACGGGATGTCGACCTACGGCGTCTTCGCGCGGATCGTCCTGCCGTTGTCGAAGGCGGTGCTCGCGACGATGACGCTGTTCTACGCCGTGAGCATCTGGAACTCGTGGTTCACCGCGTTCCTGTACCTGGACCAGAAGGAGCTGTTCCCGGTCACGGTGTACCTGCGCAACCTCATCGCCGCGGCGACCGGCACGGAGGCCGTGACCGGTGGCGCCGGCGGCGACACCGTCCAGATCGGCGCCAACATCCAGTCGGTGACCATGCTCCTCACCGTCCTGCCGATCGTCTGCCTGTACCCGTTCGTCCAGAAGTACTTCGTCTCGGGCGTGATGCTCGGCTCCGTCAAGGGCTGACCTCTCGGACGAAGCACCCGCACCACGACCCACCCGCACATCTCAGCGACGTCAGAGCGACGAAGCTCGTCACCCGAGGAGAGAGATGAGAAAGACCCGAATCCCGGCCGCCGCGCTGGCGACCGCGACGACCCTGGCCCTGGTCCTGACCGCATGCAGCGGCAACGGCGGCGACACACCGGAGGCCGAGGAGGGCGGCGCCGTCACGATCGACGCCGAGCACTCCGTCGGCGCGATGGAGGAGTTCGAAGCAGGGACGACGTTCAAGGCCACCGAGCCCGTCGACTTCTCCCTCATGTACCGCGACCACCCGAACTACCCGGTGAAGGAGGACTGGTCGATCTTCGAGAACCTCGAGGCGAACCAGAACGTCACCTTCACGCGGACCGACGTGCCCCTGGCCGACTGGGACAACAAGAAGTCGCTGCTCATCGGCGCCGGCGACGCGTCCGAGCTCATCCCGGTGACCTACCCGGGCCAGGAGGTCCAGTTCGTCTCCGGCGGCGCGGTCCTGCCCGTCTCCGACTACCTCGAGTACATGCCGAACTTCGCCCAGAAGGTCGAGGACTGGGACCTGCAGGCCGAGCTCGACACGAAGCGCCAGGCCGACGGCAAGTACTACATCCTGCCCGGCCTGCGCGAGATCCCCGACGTCCAGTACTCGGTCGTGATCCGCGAGGACCTGTTCGAGAAGGCCGGCATCACGGAGGACGCCGAGACCTGGGACGAGTTCGCCGAGCAGCTCGAGCAGGTCAAGGCCGCGAACCCCGAGCTCTCCTACGCCATGACGGACCGCTGGACGGACACGACCCCGCTCGGCGCCATGCTCCAGTACATGGCACCGAACTTCGGGACGAGCGGCGGCTGGGGCTACGCCAACACGTGGTGGAACCCCGAGAGCGAGGAGTTCGAGCTCACCGGAACGACCGACGCGTACAAGGAGCTCGTCACCTACGTCGCCGGGCTCGTCGAGGCGGGCTCGCTCGACCCGGAGATCACCCAGAGCGACGACCAGGCGGTCCAGAAGCTCCTCGGCGGCCAGGTCGCCGCGATCTCGGGCAACACCCAGGAGATCAACTCCTACCGCCAGAAGCTCGCCGACGCCGGCAACCCCGACGTGCCGCTGCGCCTGATCGTGCTCCCGGACGGCCCGTTCGGCGGCCAGCTCGCGGGCAGCCGGCTCTCGTCGGGCCTCATGATCTCGTCCGACGCTGCCGAGCAGCCCCACTTCAAGGCGCTCCTGCAGTTCGTCGACTGGCTCTACTACTCCGACGAGGGCATCGAGTTCGCCCAGTGGGGCGTCGAGGGCGAGACGTACACGAAGGACGGCTCGGGCGTGCGCGCCCTCCAGCCCGACGTCGGCTGGAACGCGCTCAACCCCGACGCGCCGAAGAAGCTCAACGCGGACTTCGGCTACAGCAACGGCGTGTTCCTCCTGGCCAACGGCTCGTCCAAGGACCTGCTCCAGTCGGTCATGTCGGAGGAGACGAAGGAGTGGACCGACGCCGTGCTGGCGAAGAAGGAGACGCTCCCGGTGCCGCCGTCGGCCGGGCTCGACGAGCTCGAGCTCGAGCAGACCTCGCTGCTCGACACGCAGATCAAGGACGCCGTGATGGCGGCGACCGCGGCGTTCGTCACCGGCCAGCGCCCGCTGAGCGAGTGGGACGCGTACGTCGCGGAGATCGACGGGCTCGGCGGGACGCAGCTCATCGAGACCAACAACGCCGCCCTGGCGCGCCAGGGCGACTGACGCCGCCCGGCGCCGACGCCGCGGGGACTCCCCACCGCCGCCGCCCGGCCGCCCTGCCGGGCGGCGGCGGTCCCGCACCGTCGGCGCGCCGTACGACCCTTCGCAGACCCCAGACCTGGAGCCGTCCCGTGACACCCGTCGTCGTCCCGTCCGAGCCCGTCACCGTCCTGTCCGACGCATGGCGCACGTGCGTGGGGACGGGCCGCTTCAACCTCGCGCTGCGCCAGGACTACCAGGAGTCGCTCGCGCTCGTGCAGGCCGAGATCGGCTTCCGGTACGTCCGCGGCCACGGCCTGCTGTCGGACGACGTCGGGATCCACCGCCCGTACGACGTCGCGGGGCACCACGGCACGCGGTATGCGTTCACGTACGTCGACCAGGTGGTCGACGCGTACCTCGCGCTCGGGATCAAGCCGTTCCTCGAGCTCGGGTTCATGCCGTCGGGCCTCGCGTCCGGCGACCAGACGGTGTTCTGGTGGAAGGGCAACGTCACGCCGCCGCGCGACCACCGCGAGTGGGCCGCGCTCGTCTCCGCCGTGCTGCGCCACCTCGTCGACCGGTACGGGATCGACGAGGTCCGCACGTGGCCGGTCGAGGTGTGGAACGAGCCCAACCTCGTGAACTTCTGGGAGGGGGCCGACCAGGAGGCGTACCTCCGCCTCTACGAGACGACCGCGCACGCCGTCAAGGACGTCGACGCCGACCTGCAGGTGGGCGGCCCGGCGATCTCGCCCGGGGCCGACGACTGGTGGGCGCCGTTCGCCGACGCCGTCGCCGCGCGCGACCTCCCGTGCGACTTCGTCTCGTTCCACGCGTACACCACAGGTCCCGCGCAGCACGTCCCGTTCGGCGTCTACCAGACGCTGCGCCGCCCGACCGACCTGCTCGACCAGTTCGCCCGGCCCGGTGAGCTCCTCGCCGGGACCCGCCTGGCTGGGCTGCCAGCCCACGTCACGGAGTTCAACACGAGCTACCGCCCGGACAACCCCGTGCACGACACCGCGTACAACGCCGCCGCGCTCGCCCCCGTGCTCGCGGCCGGCGGCGACGTGGTGGACTCCTTCTCGTACTGGACGTTCTGCGACGTCTTCGAGGAGGAGAACATCCCCACGTCGATCTTCCACGGCGGCTTCGGCATGGTGGCCCACCGCCAGGTGCGCAAGCCCACGTACCACCTCTACGCGTTCATGGCCCGCATGGGCACCGACGTGCTCGCGCGCGGCGAGGACCACCTCGTGACGCGCGACGCCGCGGGCCGGGTCACCGTGCTCGCGTGGCAGCCCGTCGGCGGCACCGACGACCCGGCCGAGCCCGAGCGGCACGAGGTGCGGCTCTCCGTCCCGGTCGGCGCTCCGGGCGCCGGACCCGCGGGCGCCGACGGTCCCGCCCGTGCGTCCGTGCACCGCAGCGTCGTCAACGAGACCGACGGCAACGCGTTCACCGCGTGGCACCACCTGGGCCGCCCGGAGTCGCCCACCTCGCGTCAGCTCGACCTGCTCCACGAGGCGGCCGAGCCCGCACGCTCGCTCACGTCCCTGCCTGTCGACGGCGGCCGCGTGGACCTCGTGCTCACGCTCGCCCGGCACGAGGTCACGCTCGTCGAGATCGACCCGGTCCGCGACGAGACGCCGCCGTGGCTCGACGACGACCGCATCCTCGGCCGGGTCCTCGGCCGGGAGAGCGCGCGATGAGCGACCTGACCAGACCCGCGCCGCCGTCGGGCACGGGCGCGCCGCTCCCGGGTGAGCTGAACCAGGGCACGCTCGGCCGCGCGACGGCGCTCGTCTACTGGTACGTCGTCGTCACCGCGCTGCTCGCGCTGGCCGCGATGCCGACGCTCGTCCTGCTCCTGCTGCTCGACCGCTCGGCGTCCAACGCGCCCCTCGCGGCGCTCGCCGCCGTCCCGCTCGGGCCGGCGCTCTCCGCCGCGCTGCACGCCGTGGCAGCGCGCGAGACAGCGGACGAGGTGGCTCCCGCGCGCGCCTTCTGGCGCGGGTACCGTCGGAACGCGCTGGACGTGCTGCGCGTGTGGGCGCCCGCTCTCGTCGTGGTCGCGGTCGTGGGCGTCGTGCTCGCGAACGCCGACGCCGCCGGGGTCGGGCCGACCTACGCGGGCGTGCTCGTCGTGATCGCCGTCCTCGCGCTCGTCTGGGGCCTGCACGCGGTCGCGATCGCGACGTTCTACTCGTTCCGCACCCGCGACGTCGCGCGCCTCGCCGCCTACTACCTCGGCCGCCTGCCGCTCGTGAGCCTCGGCGTCGTCTCGCTGCTCGTCGCGGCCGCGGGAGTCGCGTGGTTCGCGACGGACGGCGTCCTCGCGCTCGTCGGCGGGATGTGGGCGTGGTGCTGGTACCGCAACGACCGGCGGATGCTCGACGACGTCCGCACCCGCTTCATCGCCTGACCAGCCGACTGATCCGCCCCTGACCCCCCGAGGAGCCTCCCGTCATGACGCCCGCCCGCCTCCCCGCGACCGAGAAGATCCTCTACGGGGGCGACTACAACCCCGAGCAGTGGACGCGCGACGTGTGGGAGGACGACTACGCCGCGTTCGACGAGGCGTCGATCGACACGGTGACGCTCGCGGTCTTCGGCTGGTCGTACCTGCAGCCCGCGGAGGACGTCTACGACTTCACGCGCCTCGACGAGATCGTCGCACGCGCTGTCGAGGGCGGGCGGAAGATCGTCCTCGCGACCTCGACCGGGGCGCTGCCGCCGTGGCTCGCGCACGCGTACCCCGAGGTGAACCGGACCGACTTCGAGGGCCGGGCGCACGCGTACGGGCAGCGGCACAACGCGTGCCCCAGCTCGCCCGTCTACCGGCGGCTGTCCGCCGAGCTCGCGGGCCGCATCGCGGAGCGCTACGCCGGGACGCCCGGCCTCGTCGCGTGGCACGTGGGCAACGAGTACGGCGGGTACGACGGCGGCTGCTGGTGCGAGCGCTGCGCCGTCGCCTTCCGCGGGTGGCTGCGCGAGCGGTACGGCACGATCGAGCGGCTCAACGAGGCGTGGAACGCGACGTTCTGGTCCCACCTGTTCTCCGACTGGGACCAGGTCGTGCCGCCCAACAAGCTCACCGAGCACTGGCGCGGGCCCGACCACACCGCGTTCCAGGGCATCACGCTCGACTACCGCCGCTTCATGACCGACGCGATGCGGCAGAACTTTCGCGACGAGAAGTCCCGCATCCGCGAGCACGACGCGACGACGCCCGTGACGACGAACTTCATGGGCATGTTCCGCCCGCTCGACTACCACCGCTGGGCCGACGACCTCGACTTCGCGTCGTGGGACAACTACCCGCCCGGGCAGCGCGAGCACGCGCGCATGGCGCTCGCGCACGACTTGATGCGCGGGCTCAAGGACGGCGCGCCGTTCTGGGTCATGGAGCAGACGCCGACCATCACCGCGAGCCGCGACGTCAACCCGGTCAAGCGTCCGGGCGTGCTGCGCCTGTGGTCGTGGCAGGCCGTCGCGCACGGCGCCGACGCGGTCCTGTACTTCCAGATGCGGCAGTCGAGGGGTGCGTGCGAGAAGTACCACGGCGCCGTCCTCGACCACGCGGGCCGTCGTGACACGCGCAGCTTCCGCGAGATCGCCGCGCTGGGCGCCGAGCTGCGCAACCTCGGCGACGCCGTGCTCGGCGCACGCACCCCGGCGCGCGTGGCGCTGCTGTTCGACTGGGACTCCTGGTGGGCGGCCGAGATGACGGACGGCTTCAACCGGCACGCGCGCTACGTCGACACAGCCCTGGCGTACTACCGGGCGCTCTGGCAGGCGAACGCCGACGTGGACGTCGTGCCGGTGACCGCGGACCTGTCGCGGTACGACATCGTCGTCGCGCCCATGCTGCACCTGCTCAAGGGCGACGTCGCCGCGCGGCTGGAGGGAGTGACGGCGCGCGGCGGGACGGTGCTCTCGTCGTTCTGGGCGGGGCGCGTCGACGAGCACGACAACGCGTTCCTCCTGGACGCTCCCGGCCCGCTCGGTCCGCTGTTCGGCCTGCGCGTCGAGGAGACCGACTCGGCCGAGCCGGGCGTCGTCAACCCCGTCGCGCTGCACGACCCCGACCTCGACGACGTCGCAGGCACCGTGGGGACGCCCGGCAGCGCGCAGGCCCCGCTCGTGGTGGGCGCCGAGCTCGTCTTCGAGGTCGTCGTCCCGCAGGGTGCCGAGGTCGTCGGGACGTACGGTGCCGAGTTCTACGCGGGCACGCCCGCTGTGACCCGGCACCGGGTCGGGGGAGCCGACGGCGCGCCCGGGGAGGCCTGGTACGTCGCCACGGCGCTCGACGACGCAGGCGTCGCCTGGGTCGTGCGGCGCGTGCTCGACCGGCACGCCCTCGTCGGGCCGTACGCCGACGTCCCCGACCTCGAGCTGGCCGTGCGCGAGCGCGACGGAGAGCGCACGGCCTTCGTGCTCAACCACGCCCAGGAGGCGGTCGAGGTCCCGGCCCACGCGTCGGGCACCGACCTCCTCACGGGCCGGCGGATCGAGCGCGGCGAGCCGCTGCGCCTCGCCCCGACCGGCGTCGTCGTGCTGCGGGAGGACCGCTCCTGAGACCGGGCGTCGGCAGGCCTACGGGCGCTGCGCCTGCCACAGGACGTCGCGCGCCGTCGCGGTCAGGGACCTGCTGTGCCGCTTCGACCGGTCGAGCAGCTCGTCGTACGCGGCGCCCATGTCGAGGCCGAGGTCCTGGGCGAGCGCGCCCTTCGCCTGCTCGATGACGACCCGCGCGCCGAGGGCGTGCGACATGCCGCGCAGGACGTCGTCCTTGCTCGGGGACTCGGGCTGGGCGATCGAGAGCGTGGCCATGTCGGCGAAGGCCCGTGCGGTCCGGCGGCTGGTGTCGTCGAGGACCAGCGGTGCTCGCGCGAAGAGGTTCAGACCACCGACGACGTCGCCCCGCCAGAACATCGGGGTCGCGTGGACGGCCTGGAAGCCGGCCTCGACGACGGCCGGCCCGACGGTCGGCCACCGCTGCGTCAGCTCGTCGACGCCAGTGGCGTGGATCGGCGCCTGGGTGTGGAGCACGTCCAGGCAGGGGCCCTCCGCACGCAGGGCCTGGTAGAGCTCGAGGTGGGTCGCCGCGTGCGACGTCGCGGTGAGGACCTCCTGGCCGCCCTCGGCCTGCACGAGCAGCCCACCGGCGTCGCAGCCGGTGAAGGTCGCGGCGTCCTGCACGAGCTGGAGGAGCAGACCGGCGAGGTCGTGCTCGTCCAGGAGCGAGGCGGCTGCGGCGGCGAGAGCGTCGGAAGGGGAGTGCGGCGTCATGGCTCCTCGGTTCTCTCGGACTCGACCGCGTCGAGGCCGTCCTGGGTGAAGGTGAGTCGACGCGCGATGACGTCGTTCGCCACGGCGTCGAGGGTGCTCGACGCGGCGAACGCGTGCGCCCGGAGGACGGCGAGCGCGTCGGCGGGCGGGATGCGCAGCTGCGCGGTCACCATCCCTGCCGCCTGGTGGACCTGCGCCCGGATGGACCAGTCGAGCGAGTCGACGTCGCCCACCACCGCCGCGCCCACCGCGTCCGCGAGGAACTGCAGGTCCGCGAGGTCACGGGTCAGGCGTCCCCCGCTCACGTACAGGGTGAGCACGCCGACGGTGTGGCCGCCCACCCGCATCGGGGCCGCATAGAAGGTCGCCGGACCGCTGAGCTCGCTGACGAGGGAGGAGAACAGCGGGAACGAGGCATCCATCGGACTCCCCCCGTCGAGCTCGGCGACGACGATCCGGTCCTGGTCCAGCGCGAGCCGCCCCGGCCCCTCACCGAGCAGCTGCTCCAGGTCCTCGATGTGCGCGGACATGCCGTCCGAGGTGCTGACGGTCAGCCGCTCCTCCGGTGTCGCCGAGACGACGACCGCCCCGCTCTGCGCGCCGAGGACCTCCACCGCAGCCCGGCACATCCGTGACGGCATCGGCAGCTCGGTCTCGACGTCCGCCAGAGCGCGCGCGAGCAGCCTGAGCAGCTGTGACGCGTCCACCACGCTTCTCCGTCCGGTCGGGTCCTGGTGACATTCTTCCACCAGCGCGCGCGCTCGCCCGGGAACCCGGCCCGGCTCGACATGACTCGAGGCGGCCGGGCTCGAGCGGCACGGCTCAGTGGCCATGGTCGACGATGTCCCCGTGCCCGCCCCAGACCAGGGTGCGCAGGATCGACTCCGCCACGACCCGCTCATCGACGCCCCGGCGGTCCGCGGTCGAGCGCAGCGCCGCCCGGGCGTCGTCCTGCGTTCCCCCGTTCGTCTCCATGATCGCTCCGACGGCCTGCTCGACGGCCACGGCGTCCGACATCGACCGGTAGAGGCCTGCCGCGGCGTCGTCGACCTCCGCGAACTGCAGGTGCAGCCTCACGCCTGCCGCCACGAGGCGCGCGTAGGCGTCCGCGACGCCGGGAAGATCGTCCGGCCACCGGCCTGGTGCACGGGAGTACAGGTTGAGCGCGATCGCGACCCCCGGTGCGACCTGGGCGGGCACGGCGAGGGCCTTGACGAAGCCTTCGTGCGTGGTCTGCTCGCGCCAGCTCGTCCAACGGGTCTCGTGCGCCACGTGCGGCACGTCCAGCTGGTCCTGGGCGACCATCGCGTCGATGCACGGCCCTGCGTCCGCCCGGGCCTCGGCCTGGTCGCAGCGCGCGGAGCCGGCGTCGCTGCTCCCGCCGCGCAGCGTGAGCCCGTGCTCGCGCACCGTGATCGACGCCTCGACGTCCTCGCCCAGGACCCCCGCGGCACGTTCGGCGTACTCCTGCAGGTAGCTCGAGAGAGCCATCGGTCCGCGTCCCGTCCGACGGCGAACCGCCAGTGGTGAGCCTGCCGAGGCAGCGGATCTGCCGGGCCGCTCTGTGCCGGAACCACGTGATCGCCCCGAACCTTCAGCCTACGCCTGCGCCGCCCACGTGCGGGTCGCCCCGGGGCCGCGTCGACGCCTTCTCGCCGCGACGTCAGACCGGGCTCACGACCCGTGCGGCGTGGGCGGCCGGGACGACGAGCGTCGTCAGGCTCGGGTGCCACAGCGGGGTCGTGTGCCAGCCGAGGGTCAGCCGCTCGCCCGGACGGCCCGTCGCGACGAGGCGGTGGGGCGAGGTCGGCAGCACCACGTGGAGCTCGACCCTCCCGTCCGGCAGGGCGCGGGCGCGTGCCGAGGCCACGAGCACGGGGTCGACGACCGGGCCGGCATCGGGCCCGGAGCCCTCCGCGGGGTACGGCCAGGGCAGGACGCGCGTCGTCCACGAGTGCTCCGCCACCGGGACCTGCTGCCCGCCGACGTCGACGCGCCACGCGAAGGGCGACCCCGCACGGGCGGCGTGGAGCGTCCACGGCACCGGGCTGATGACGTCCTGCGGCGTGGGACACGGGTCGAGCTCACGGTCGAGGGGACCCGGCCAGGCGTCGAGCCGCGCGAGCCGGTCGGCGAGGCGCGCCCCGGCCCCGGGGCCGGGCGGGAGTGTCGTCGCGTCGTCGACGCGTTCGACGAACGCCCAGATCGCGTCGAGCGTCGACTGCGTGTCGCGCGTCGACCCGCGGTAGCCGATCGCGAGCGCGCGCTCCGGGACGGCGATCGCGAACTGCCCGTACGCGCCGTCTGCCCGGAACCCGTGGCGGCTCGACCACACCTGGTACCCGTAGCCACGCGACCAGTCGGGCGGCTCCCCGCCGGGCACCCCGGCGGCGCCGCCGTGCACGGCCGTGTCCGACCACGGCACGCGCATCTCGTCCAGCCACGCGGGCGGGACCACCTGGACGCCGTCGTACCGTCCGCCGTCGGCCAGCGCGACGGCGAGGCGGCCCAGCGCGGGCGTCGTGACGTGCAGGCCGGAGAACCCCTGGTCGAGGCCGTCGATCGGCACCCACCACGGGTGCTCGACGCGCAGCGGGTCGAGCACGCGGGGGCGAAGGTAGTCGAGCAGCCGCTCGCCCGTGACCGCGGTGACGATCGCCGAGAGCGCGCGCGAGGCCGGTGAGCTGTAGACGAAGTGCTCGCCCGGGACGTGCTCGGGCGGTGTCGCGAGCAGGCGCGGGAGGTCGAACCCGATCTCGGCGAGCTGCTGCGCCGAGTGACCGGTGCTCATGGTCAGCAGGTGCTTCACGGTGAGCCCGGTCGGGTCGTGCAGCCCGAGCAGCTTCCCCGCGAGGTCGTCGACGGCGAGCCGGCCCTCGTCCACGAGGTGCCCGACGGCGATCGCCGTGAACGTCTTCGAGACCGAGTAGACCAGGCCGGGCAGCCCGGCGTCGTGCGGCGCCCACGACGCCTCGACCACGGGCACGCCGTGGCGTGCGACGACGAGGCCGTGCGGGTCGAGCCCGCCTCCCTCGAGGGCGTCGAGGAGCTCGAGCACCGCGGCGGTCGGGATGCCGTGAGCCTCGGGCGCCGCCGCGGACGGGTCGGTCATGCGTGCGTTCCTCCGGTGCTCGACAGGGTGCTCAGTAGATCGTGCGGCCGCGCGCGTCCGGAACACCGGACTTGCGCAGGAAGTACGCGCACACCTGGTCGCGCCACTCCCGGGCCGATCGCCGTTGCTCCGCGAGCCGTTCCGCGACGCGTGCGAACACCGCGTCGTCGACGGCGCCGCGCAGCCCGTCCCAGGTGCGGGCGTACTCCTCGGCGCGCTCGGCGCCCGCGAAGTGGGTGTCGTACACGTGCTGGACCACGGTCGTGCCGTCGTGCAGCACGTGACCGTACGGCACGTGGTGGAAGAACAGCAGCAGCTCGTCGGGACAGGTCGCGAGCGACTCGTACACCTCGCGCCACGGCTCCGGGTACTGACCGGTGTAGCCGGTGCCCGTCGCGCGCGTGCGGTCGACGCCGACGCCGTCGCGGTCCGCGAAGTGGTACGTGCCCCACGGCGTGTACTCGTAGCCGTCGACCGACGGCCCGTAGTGGTGGCCCGGGGCGACCATGAACCCCACGCCGAGCGGTGCCGTGTACGACTCGTAGGTGCGCCAGGAGTCGTCGAGGACGGCGTGCAGTGCGTCCCGCACGCGCGGGTCCACCGAGTCCTCGCCCGGGCGCGGCACCTCGCGCGCGAACGTCAGGGAGACCCACTCGTCGAGCACGTCGCGCGCGTCGAGCGTCGGGTCCCACGCGAGGCGGCCGAACGCGTACAGGTTGGCCTGCGCGAACGGGTGACCCGTCCAGAACGGGTCGTCCCCGACGTTCGACACGGCGGCGATGCCCCCGCCCCGCGCGGCCACGACCGACGGCGACACGCCCGGCCCCGCCCCCGCGACGACGTCGGACACCGTGGGTGACGCGACGTCCCCGTGGGCGCCCGCGGCCGTCGGGCCCCAGGGCCGGAACGCCAGGATCTCGCTCCACCACGGGCCGAGGTAGCACGCGTGCCGCTGCTGGCCCGTGTACTCCTGCGTCACCTGCAGCTCGACCGCCAGGCGCGTGCCCGGCATCGCCGCCAGCACGGGAGAGACGGGCTCGCGCGTCTGGAAGTCCATCGGCCCGTGCTTGACCTGCACCACGACGTTGTCGTCGAACCGGCCGTCGAGCGGCGCGAAGTGGTCGTACGCCGCGCGCGCCCGGTCCGTCGACCGGTCCCGCCAGTCCTGCGTGTGGTTGTACACGAACGCGCGCCAGTGCACCGTCCCGCCGAACGGGGCGAGCGCCCGCGCGAGCAGGTTCGCGCCGTCGGCGTGGTCTCGCCCGTACGCGAACGGGCCCGGCTGGCCCTCCGAGTCCGCCTTGACGACGAACCCGCCGAAGTCGGGGACCACCTCGTACACGTGGGCGGCGGCGTCGGCCCACCAGGCCTGGACGTCCGGGTCGAGCGGGTCCGCCGTCGCGAGCCCCCCGAGCACGATCGGTGACGCGAAGCTCACCGACAGGTGCACCCGGATGCCCCACGGCCGGAACGCCGCCGCGATCCGCGCGACGTCGGGCAGGTCGTCCGTGAGCAGCCGCGCCTCGCGGGCGTGCACGTTGACGTTGTTGATCGCGACCCGGTTCACGCCCGTCGCGGCGAGCAGCCGCGCGTACTGCTCGACGCGCGACAGGTCCTCCCGGACCTTCCCGTCCGCGTAGAAGATCGAGCCGCCCGAGTAGCCGCGCTCGACCTGGCCCATGACGGGGTGGACGTCGACGTTGTCCCAGTGGTCGAGCATCCGGAGCGCGTGCTGGGGCTCGTGGCGTTCGCTGCCGGGGGCCAGACCCTCCACGACCCGCCGCCGCCGCCCGGCATCGCGCCTTGCAGCGTGCGTCGCCCTGATCGTCGTGGCCGTCGTGGCCGTCAGCGTGCCCGTCCGGACCACGTGGAACCAGGCGTGGAGGAGGGCGGCGTCGCCGTCCGCCTCGATCGTCGTCGCGGTGTCGTCGCGGGTGAGCGTGAAGCCCTCGGCTGCCGCGGTGCTCTCCGAGCCGGTGTCATGGAGTGCGAGGTCGGCGGGGCCGCCGTCGGTGACGAGGGTCGCGCCCGCGCGGCGGGCCTCCGCGCGGACGGTGCCGGCGAGCGGGCCCTCGCCGACCACGCGGACGGTGCAGCCGCGCAGGAAGGCGGTCGCGGCGTCGGGCAGCCAGGCGGGGTGCACCGCAGGGCGCGCGGACGGGTGGTCCGGGATGGTCACGGAGGTCTCTCCTCGGGGACGGTTCGAGCGTGAGTGCATGAAACAGTCGCGCGAGCGGGCCTTCGCGGCGACTGTTTCACGCACTCAGCGGGGGGCGGGGTAGGAGGCCTTCGGGAGGTGGTAGGCCAGGTCGACGGCGGTCTCGAGGGCCTCGTCGAGGTCGAGACGGTGCTCGGCGACCAGGCGGGCGAGGTGGCCGGCGTCGATCCGGCGCGCGAGGTCGTGGCGGGCCGGGATGGAGCAGAACGCGCGCGTGTCGTCGACGAACCCGCTCGTGTTGTAGAAGCCCGCGGTGTCGGTCGCGGCCTCGCGGAAGCGGCGCATCCCGTCGGGCGTGTCGAGGAACCACCAGGGCGCGCCCAGGCGCAGCGCGGGGTACACGCCGGCGAGCGGGGCGAGCTCGCGCGAGAACGACGTCTCGTCGACCGTGAACGCGATCATCCGGAAGCCGGGGTGGTGGCCGAACGCCTCGAGCACCGGCCGCAGCGCCCGGACGTACTCGGTCTGCTCGGGGATGTCGTAACCCTTGTCGGGGCCGTAGGCCGCCGCGACCCCGGAGCAGTGGTCGCGCAGCACGCCCGGGTGGAGCTGCATGACGAGCCCGTCCTCCGCGGACATCGCCGCCATCTGGAAGAGCATGTGCGCGGAGAACGCCTGCGCCTGCGCGGCCGTGACCTCGCCCCGGAGCGCGGCGTCGAGGATGCGGGCCGCGTCGGCGGCGTCGAGCGGCGTCGTGTCGGCACGGAGGTGTCCGTGGTCCGTGGCGCGCGCGCCCGCGGCGACGAACGCGGCACGGCGCGCACGCAGCGCGTCGAGGTAGGTCCGGTAGTCGACGACGTCGGTGCCCGCCGCGGCGCCGAGCTCGGCCACCTGGGCGGCCCAGTCGCCGCGGTCCACGTGCAGGAGCGGGTCCGGGCGGAACGTCGGCACGACGCGCTCGCCCCAGCCGTCCGCGGCGAGGCGCGCGTGGTCGGCGAGCGGGGACTGCGCGGGGTCGGTCGTCGCGAGGAGCTCGAGGTTGAACCGCTCGAACAGCGCGCGGGGGCGGAACTCCGGGCGCGCGAGGCGGTCGACGAGGTGGTCGTAGAGCGCGTCGGCCGTCTCCGCGGAAGGCTTGACCGGGGCCTCGAAGACGTCGACGAGCGCGTGCTCGGTCCAGTAGCGCGTGGGCGTCCCGCGGAACAGGTGCCACCCGGCGCAGAAACGGCGCCAGATCTCGCACGGGTCGGTCTCGGCCGGCGCGGTGCCCGCGGGAGCCCCGGGCACCGGCGCGACCCCGAGGTCCTGGATCCCCCCGACACCGGGGGCACCGTGAGGTGACGTGCTCTGCGCGACGAGCATGCGCACGAGGTAGTGGTCGGGCGTGACGAACAGCTCGGCAGGGTTGCCGAAGGGGGTGTCGTCGGCGAACAGGGCGACGTCGACGTGGCCGTGCATCGACACGATCGGCAGCGCACGGGTCGCCGCGTGGATCTCCCGCGCGATCGGGCGCAGCACGGGGTCGGCCGGCAACGCGCGGTCGGGATGCAGCGACCACGGTGCCGTCGCGGTGGTCGGTTCACGGTGCGCCGTGCTCGTCACGGGATCCTCCTGATGCGTCGTTGCGAACGTTTGCATCCTACGCCACCGGAGATGTCCCTGGGTCGACGACCATGTGCCTACAATCGTTTGCACGGTCCGTCGGGGACCGCAGCACGAGGAGGCAAGCCGTGGTCACCGTCCGGGACGTCGCCCGCGAGAGCGGGGTGTCGATCTCCACCGTCTCGCGTGCCCTCGCGGAGCCCGACCGCGTCGCGCCCGAGACCCGTGACCGCGTCGTCGCGGTCGCGACGCGGCTCGGCTACCGGCCCAACCGCGCGGCGAGCGGGCTGCGGGCCGGGCGCACCGGGGCGCTCGGGCTCGTCGTGCCCGACCTCGAGAACCCGTACTTCGCGTCCGTCACCAAGGGCGTGCAGGCCCGGGCGCGCCAGACCGGCCACGCCGTGTTCGTCGTCGACGCGGGGGAGGACCCGGAGCTCGAGACCGAGCTCGTCACGGGGCTGGCCGCGCAGACCGACGGGCTCGTGCTGTGCTCCCCGCGGGCCGCCACGGCCGACCTGGACGCGGCGCGCGGCGCACCCGTGGTCCTCGTGAACCTCCGCGTCGACGGCGTCCCGTCCGTCTCGTCGGACGACCCGCACGGCGTCGTGCTCGCCGTCGAGCACCTGCGCGCGCTCGGGCACCGGCGTGTCGCGTACGTGGGCGGACCCGAGCGGTCGTGGTCGGACGCACGCCGTCGGGCCGGGCTCGAGGCCGTGCACGAGCGCTACCCCGACGTCGAGACGGTCGCCCTCGGGTCGTTCCGCCCCCGTGTGGACGGCGGGCGCGCGGCCGCCGACCTCGTCGTCGCGTCCGGCGCGACGGCGGTCCTCGCGTACAACGACCTCGTCGCCCTCGGCCTCGTGACGCGCCTGCGTGAGCGTGGCGTGTCCGTCCCGCAGGACCTGAGCGTCGTCGGCTTCGACGACACGTTCGTCGCGACCCTCGCGTCGCCTGCCCTCACGACGGTCCGCACCGACCTCGCGCAGCTCGGCGCGCGCGCCGTCGACCGCCTCGTCGCCGCCCTGGGCCCCCGCCGCCAGGCCGCCCCGACGGGCGCCGCCCGGACCGGCACGGCCCCGACGGGCACGGCCGAGGGACCGCTCGAGGCCGACGAGCTCCCCGTGGAGCTCGTGGTCCGCGACTCCACCACGATTGCTCCGCCCGCGAGGTAGTACCGCGGTCCACCGAGGTAGAACCGTGGTCCCGCGAGGTAGAACCGTGGTCTGCCGAGGTAGAACTGCGGTCCGACGACGGCCGGACCGTGCGCGCGCCGGCGCGCTGTGACCGTACCGAGCCTCGGGTGCGCGCCTGGGCTCGTTGCGACGATGCGGTTCCGGCCGGTCGAGCATGCGGTTGTCGCCCGTCAGGCGCCCAGGACGAGCCCCAACGACATGCTCGGCACGACACCGGGGTCGCGCCCGGGTGAGTACGAACCGGGGCGAGACGACGCCGGAGGGGTGGGTGGGGGCGCCGCGTCGTGGTCGGGCCTGGCGGGAGCCTCGAGGAACGAGCGGCGGATGGTAGACGCGGCGCCCCCACCCACCCCGACACCCAAGCCGACCCGACCGCCGTCGGGCATGGCGACCAGGGTTCTACTTCGCGGGACCACGGTTCTACCTCGGCGGCGGGTGACACGGCGGACCCGGGGCGGGTCCCACGTGGTGCGTGGGAACCGCCCCGGGTCCTGGAACCGGGCGGTCAGCCGCAGGTGGGCTGGCCGTGCTCCGGTGTCGCGACGGTCTCCCGCTCGTCGGAGCTGTCGGACGGTCGAGCGGTGACGGTCACGGATCCGGCCGCCGGGTCGGCGTCACGCACGGCGAACGACTGGTAGGCGTTCTTGCCGGGAGCGACGTCGGTGAACGTCTTGGACCCGTACGGCGTGTCGAGGACGACGTCCAGCGGGACGGTGTCGTCGTTGAGCGCGCGCACCGCGACGTACGGCGTGCCCGCGAGGCACCGGACCTCGGCGGTCGCGGTGACCGCGACCTCCTCCTGCCCGGGCTCCTCCACGCTGGGGAGGCGCTCGATCCAGACGTTGCGGAACCGGGGGTTGAGGCCGGGGTCGCCGTGGTCCTGGAGCTTGATGTACCCCGACGTCGGGCCTTCGTTCTTGCCGTTGCCGGTCTTCCCGTCCACGGCGACGTCGTCGTGCACGACCTGCCCGTTCCACACCAGGGTGATGCGGGCGTCCTCGGTCTTGACGCCGTCGGGGCCGAAGCGCGCACCCCGGAACTCGAGGTCGTACGTCTGCCACGTGCCCATGGGGGTCGCGGCGTTCACGTCGGGCGCCTTCTTGAGGTAGATCGACCCGGCGTCGTTGGTCTTGGGCGGGTCGATGCCGAAGGACTCGAGCACCTGCACCTCGTAGCGCTCCTGGATGTAGACGCCGCTGTTGCCGCGGGCCTGGCCCGTGACGTCGGGGGCGTGCTCGGGCTGGAACCACTCGACGTGCATCCGGAAGTCGTCGAACTTCTCCCGGGTGCGGATGTCGCCGCCGAGGGACTCGAACGAGCCGTCCGCGATCGGCCACGTCGCCGGCCCACCGCCGTTGACGGCGGCCCACGCGTCGAGGTCGTCGCCGTCGAACAGGGTGATGCGCTCGTTCGGGGTGACGGTGAGGCTGTCGAGGTTGACGTGACCGATGTCGTCGTCGTCGTGCCGGATCGTGATGGTGTTCGCGCCCTCGCGCAGCGGCACGGTCTCCACCTGCGTGGCCCACGTGGACCAGCTCACGGTGCTGTCGAACCAGACCTGCTTGAGCTTCTCGCCGTTGACGTAGAGGCTCAGGTTCCTCGGCAGCGGTGCGGGGTCGCTGTTCTGGCCGTTCGCGTAGCGGATCGCGAGGTCGTGCAGGCCGGCCTCCTCGGTGCGGACGGCGAACGTCGTCTGGGCGCCCGGCTCCCAGTTGCGGTCGACGAACCCGGAGCCCGAGTAGCCGGCGTGGTTGCTGTTCCAGCCGGCGCCGCCGGAGATGTCGGCGCCCTCCGCCTCGTAGACCGGCGGGGCGACCGAGCCGTCCGGCAGGCGCGTGAGGGTGTACCAGGCCTCGGTGCTCCACAGCTCCTGGCCGCTCTCGGAGGCGAACGGGCGCGGGGAGTGCACGTTGACGACGCGGCCGGGCTTGAGCCCGTCGATCTGCAGCGTGACGGTCTTCCGGTCCTCCGACACCGTCGCGGCGGTGACGCCGAGGTCCTCCTCGTCGACCTTCGGGCCGCCGTACTGCGGGGTCGCGACGTAGCGCCACTGTGCGGCGGTGTACTTCGACGCGAGGTCCTGCGCCGTCTCCTCGGAGAGCGGCTGCGTGTACTCGATCTCGAAGCCGCCCTCGACGGCGCGCATCGCGAGCATGTCGAACGCGTCGTTGCCGTCGTAGGTGAGCTTCTGCAGGCCGTAGGAGAGCTTGCCCGCCTGGCCCCAGTTGCCCGACCAGCCGATCCCGCCGACGTAGATCGCGCCGTCGGGGCCGACGCTCGTCCGGCTGACGCCGGACTCGAGGCCCTGCGTCATCCGGAAGACCGCGCCCTGCTCCTGGCCCGCGACGTCCTCGAGGTACGCGCGCTGGAGGCCGCCGTACGTCACGTCGCCGATCGCCAGCTGCCCGGCGAACACGCCCTCGGTCAGCACGACCGGGTTGCTCGGGGAGTTCGAGATCTCGCTGTGGGGCATCCACAGGACCGGCTCGGTGACAGGCTGGTCGTCGTACGGGCCGTCGGGGTTGGTGAAGTGGTTGTAGAACGCTCCCTCCTCCACGCGCACGAGCTTCGACGTGGGGATGCGGACGCCCTGGTTGTCGGTGACGTACATGCCGCCGTCGGCTCCCCAGCCCAGCCCGTTCGGGGTGCGCAGGCCGCCCGCGACGTACTCGACCTCGCCGGTGTCCTTGCTGATCTTCATGACCGACCCGCGGTTCTCCGCGAGCTGCGGGTCGAGCGAGTTGCCGCCCGGCACCATCGCGATGCCGGTGGTGACGTAGAAATACCCGTCCTCGTAGAGCAGGCCGAACGCGAACTCGTGGTAGTTGCCACCGAACGGCCAGGTCGCGATCGTGTCGTACTCGTCGGCGACATCGTCGCCGTCCGTGTCGACGAGGGCGGTCAGGCCGTCCTTCTCGGAGACGTAGATCGTGCCGTCGACGTACTTCAGGCCCATCGGCTCCGTGAGGCCCTCGGCGACCTGGGTGTAGGTCACCTCGTCGGCGCCGGTGTCTCCCGTGACGTGGTCGACCAGGTACACGGCGCCGAGCTGCGTCAGTCGGTCGCCGCCCCACGTGGAGATGGCGAGACGGCCGTCGGGCAGCCAGTCCATGCCCGTCACCTGGGGCTGGAAGCCCTCGGGCCGCAGGTCCGTGAGCGTGTAGTCGGGGTGGACCTCGGTGAGGGGGAGCCCGTCGCCGGGGGCCTCGGTGACGCCCTCGCACTGCTTGCGGCCGGGCGAGGTGACGCGCGTGACGTCGGCGTCGGTGCTCAGCACGGAGCTCGGGACGACGACGTAGCCCGTCGCGCCCGGCGGTCGCCACTCGAGCTTGAGCCGCTGGTCGAACTCGCCGTCGAAGTGGTCGATGCGCAGCGCGCGGTAGCCCGCCTCGAGCTCGATCGACCCTTCCTTGGGCGTCGCGCCGTGGCGGCCCGGGTGGTCGACCACCAGCTCGTCGTCCAGCAGCAGGCGCGCGCCGTCGTCGTTCGTGATCCGGAAGTCGTACGTGCCGGCCTCGGGGACGTTCAGGTACCCCGTCACCTCGGTGACGAACTTGTCCGTGAGGCCGAAGTCGGCCGCCGTGGTCCAGTCGATGGTCGGCATGATCTTGTCGACGTTGGGCGTCTGCCCGGGCTTGAGCGTGCAGTAGTCGTCGAGGATGACCTGCACGTCGAAGACGCGCAGGGTCACCCCGGGTTCCTGCGGCCGGATGTCGGCCTGCACGGTGGCCGGCACGTCGGCCTGCATCGCGGCCTGCGCCGAGAGCGTGCCGAACGGTACGGCCAGCGCGACGAGCGCGGCGACGGTCGTGCGCCGTCTCCGTCTGCGGTGCCGGGTGCGTGGGGGTCTTGCGTCGAACGAGGTGAGTTCCATCAGCCTGCCTCTCCGTCGAGGGCCTTGCGTGTGGGGAGTGCACGGGGTGCGCATCGGTGCGCTGCCTCGTCACTATCGGGCGGTGCGACGGCCACGGGCAACGAGTTGCCACTTGTTGCAGCAGTCGCCCGGATCAGCCGCGGCGGCTGGTCGAGGCCCGCTCCACGAGCTTCGCGGGGAGCAGGGTCGGCCCGGCGGCTGGTGCGGGCGAGGTGCGCAGCTGCGCGAGGAGCCTCTGGACGGCGAACGACCCGAAGTGGCGCAACGGCGCAGCCACGGTCGTCAGTGGTGGGGAGCAGAAGTCCGAGCCGAAGATGTTGTCGAACCCGATGATGCTCATGTCCCGCGGGACCTCCACACCGAGGCGCCGCAGGCCGCGCATCGCGCCGATCGCGATGAGGTCGTTGTAGGCGACGGCGGCGGTGGCGGAGTGCCTGACCAGCGTCTTCGCGGCCGACAGGCCGCCGGCGAGGGTCGGCGCGTACGGGCCGAGCCGACGAGCCTGCAGGGACACCTCGCGCGTCGCCTCGCGGAAGGCGCGCCAGCGCATGCCGTCGGCCCACGACGCCTCGGGACCGGCGAGGTAGGCGAGGCTCGTGTGCCCGAGGCCGGCCAGGTGCTCGACGGCGCTGCGCATCCCCTGGGCGTTGTCCGTCAGGACGCTGGGGACGTCGGTCATCAGGCGGTTCATGACGACGGTGGGGCGCTGCTTGGCGGCGACCCGGATCGAGGAGTCCGAGAGCCGGGACGTCGCGAGGATCATGCCCTCCACGAGGGGCAGCGTGCGGTCGAGGGCCTGGCGCTCCGCCTCGTCGGACTCGTGGGCGTCGACCATGAGGAGCGTGTACCCGGCGTCGCGCGCCGTCTTCTCCGCCCCGCGGATGATCTCGAAGAAGAAGGGGTTGGTCACGTCCGCCACGACGATGCCGAGGAGCGACGTCCGGCCCGTCGGCAGGCCGCGCGCGAGCGGGTTCGTCCGGTAGCCGAGCTCGCTCGCGACCTGGCGGATGCGCTCCGCGGTCTCCGCGTTGACACGGCCGGGGCGCGAGAACGCGCGCGAGACGGTCGAGGCCGCCACGCCGGCCGCCTCGGCCACGTCGTAGATCGTCGGGCTGGCACCATTGCCGGCTGAGGTCATGCGCTCGGACTGTAACGGTCGTGACAGCGCCGGACAACAACCGCTTGCGGCTCGGCGCGCGCCGGCGTGCGGCGAAGGCAAGTGATGGCAACTGCTTGACGCCCCCTGCCGCACGCCCTCCAATGGCAACCGTGATCAGGCGCGCAGACGCGCCCCTGCCTGTCCCGACGGCGAGTCGGCCGCGGGCCTCGGGGCCCCCCGGTACGACGACGGTCGACGAGCTCGTCCGGGCAGTAACCGCCCGGATCGCCACGGTGGGCGACGGGGGCCGCCTGGGCGTCGTCTTCTCGGGCGACGAGAGCTCGCAGGTCCTGCTCGGCCTGACGGTCGCCGCCCTCGGACGGTCGCGCGTCGTGGCCCTCGTGGACGCCGCGGGCGCCGCCACGCCGACCGAGCGCTGCGCCGCCGTGCAGGTCGCGAACGGGCTCGGCGCGCCGGCGTTCGACCTGGGCGGGGATGCGGTCGACGAGGTGGTCCGGGCGCTCGACCTGTGCGCCGCGGTCGTCGTCGAGGACGCGCACCGCCCCGACAGGCTGGCCGCCGTCGTCCCGCTCTCGCTGGCGGGGCTCGACCTCGCGGCCCTCGGGATCGCGGGCCCGACGCCGGACCGGTCGCGGGCGGGCGAGGACGCCGTCCAGGTCGAGGCGGCCGAGAGCGAGCTGCGCCGGCTCGGTCTCGAGGAGCTCCGTGTGCACCACCACGGCGAGCTCGCCCGGTTGGAGGCACCGCACACCGAGGTGGCGGCCGTGGCCGCCGAGCCTCTGCGCGGCGAGGTCCTGCGGGCCGTCCGCTCGGCGGGGTTCCGTCGTGTCGCGCTCGACCTCGGCGCCCTCGCGGACCCGCGCGAGGCCTGAGCCCTCGCTCGACCGGCGCCCGACAGGGCGCCGACGTGGCCCCGAGCATGGCAACCGGTGGCAACCGGCGCCGCCTCGCGCCAGGTGCGCGCGACCGCGTCGCGGACCTGCCGGAGGCGGACAGGTGCAACAAGTGGCAACTCGTTGTTCCGGTCGCGACCAGCCCCCTACTGTCCATGCAGACGCACCGAGAACGAGCTCCGTGCGCAGTTCCTCGACACGCCTCCCTCGGACCCGAACCCCTCGCAGAGGCCGCCGACGACGGCGCGGGTCGCTCCCGGGGAGGCACGACGAGAAAGGGAGGCACGACGTGTGGACGCTCTCGGGCTTCGCGGACGAGATCTCGCCTGATCTCGAGACGCAGTGCGTGGTGGCGACCGAGCTCGGTCTGCGGTTCGTCGAGCTCCGCAGCGCCTGGGACACCAACGTCCTCGACCTCGACGACGAGCAGCTCCTCCGGGCCGAGCGCCTGCTGGGCCGGTACGACCTGCGGGTGTCGAGCATCGGGTCGCCGATCGGGAAGATCTTCGTCGACGAGGACTTCGACGCCCACCTCGCACGGATGCGGCACGCCGCTCGCGTCGCGCAGCGGCTCCAGGCCCCGTACGTCCGGGTCTTCTCGTTCTTCGTACGGCCCGGGACCGATCCCGACGCGTGGCGCGATGTCGTGCTGCAGCGCATGACGGCGCTCGCGGACGTGGCGCGCGAGGCCGACGTCGTGCTGGTCCACGAGAACGAGAAGGACATCTACGGGGACACCCCGCGGCGCTGCCTGGACGTCGTGGAGTCGGTCGGCTCGTCCCACCTGCGGCTCGCCTGGGACTCGGCGAACTTCGTGCAGGTCGGCGTGCGCCCCTTCACGGACGGCTACGCGCTGCTGCGCCCGCACCTGGAGTACGTGCAGGTGAAGGACGCGCTGAGCGCCACCGGGCAGGTCGTCCCGGCGGGTCGCGGCGACGGGCAGCTCGTAGAGACGGTCCGGGCCCTGCGTGACGACGGGTTCGACGGCTTCTTCTCGCTCGAGCCGCACCTGAGCGCGGCCCACAGCCTCGGCGGATTCTCCGGACCGGAGCTCTTCACCGAGGCCTGGGAGGCCTTCACGACAATCCTCGCCGCCGAGGGGGTGCCGTCCCGATGACGGACGCACCGACCCCGGACGGACCCCCGAGCACCAGGACGACCACCATGGAGGACAGTGCGATGACGACTGCCCAGGACGTACGACCCGCCCGCCCGGCGCCGCCGACCACGACCCGCGCCGCGCGGCCCGGGACGGGCGCCCGGACCACGACGTCGTTCCGCGGCCGGGTGGTCGCGCTCGCCTCCGCGGCGTGGCGGCCCGCCCTCGTGCTCCTCGTCCTGTTCGGCGTCTGGTGGTTCGTCGCGTGGCGCGAGCTCGTCCCGGCGTACCTCGTCCCGTCACCGGGCGCGGTGTGGGAGACCATGGTCGAGGACTGGGCCATGCTGGCCGAGCACACCTGGGTGACCACGATGGAGACGGTGGTCGGGTTCGTGCTCGCCGCCGTGATCGGCGTCGCGACGGCGGTCCTCCTCGTCTACTCGCCGACCGCGGAGAAGTCGCTGTACCCGCTCATCCTCTTCGCCCAGGTCATCCCCAAGATCGCCATCGCCCCGATCCTCGTGGTCTGGTTCGGGTTCGGTGCCGCGCCGAAGATCATCCTCGCGGTGCTCATCGCGTTCTTCCCCGTCGTGGTCTCGGCGGTCGCCGGCCTGCGGTCGATCGACCCCGAGCTGCTCGAGATGTCGGCGACGATGGGCGCCTCGCGCTGGAAGACGTTCCGCAAGATCCGGTTCCCCGGCTCGCTCCCGCAGCTGATGTCCGGGCTCAAGGTCGCCGTCACGCTCGCGGTGGTCGGCGCCGTCGTCGGCGAGTTCGTCGGGGCCGACCGCGGCCTCGGGTACGTGCTGCTCCTCGCGAGCGGGAACCTCGACGCGCCGCTCCTGTTCGCGGACCTCATCCTCATGTCGCTCATCGGCGTCGTGCTCTTCCTCCTGGTCGAGCTGCTGGAGCGCCTCCTCATCCCGTGGCACGCGTCCCGCCGGGGCAACGTCGTCCTCGCGTCCTCCTGACGGACGCCGCGACACCTCAGATCCGCACCGATTTTCTCCCGCCGCCTCGACGACGAGGCGGCACGAGCAGAAGGGCACTTCCCATGCGCGGTGGAAAGTTCGCAGTCTCGCTGGCGCTCGCCGGCGTCGTGGTGGCAGGGACGACGGCCTGCGGGCAGTCGGCCGACCCCTCCGGGACCGGGGGCGGGGAGGGGGACGGCGGGCCGACCGAGGTCACGGTCACCCTCAACTGGGTGCCCTACGGGGAGCACGCGCCGTTCTACCTCGGGGTCGAGCAGGGGATCTTCGAGGAGGAGGGCATCGACCTCACGATCCAGCCGGGCAACGGCTCCGGCAACACGGTCCAGCAGGTCGCCCAGCGCAACACCGACTTCGGGTGGGCCGACACGCCGCCCCTGGCGAACGCGATCGCCTCGGGCATGCCGGTGCGCAGCGTCGGCGTCTTCCTGCAGACCGGCCCGAGCTCCGTCGAGTTCTTCGCCGACCAGGGCATCACCGAGCCCTCGGACCTCGTCGGCAAGACGGTCGGCGGGACGCCCGGCGACGCGATGTACGGCACGTTCCCCGCGTGGCTGGAGATCAACGGGGTCGACCCGGCGGACGTCACGGTGGTCAACGTCGACGCGGCGGGCAAGATCGCCGCGCTGATCGAGGGCAAGGTCGACGCCATCCAGGGCTTCCACCACGACCAGGCGCCGACGATCGAGAACCAGACCGGGGAGGAGGTCGACGCGCTGCCGTTCGCCGACTTCGGCATGAACCTGCTCGGGACGGGCCTGGTGGCGAACGAGGCCCTCATCGCGGACGACCCGGAGCTCGTGGAGGCGATGGTGCGCGCGACGTCGCGGTCGTTCCTCGCCGCGGCCGAGGACCCCGACGCGGCGGTCGCCGCCATGGCCGCCGGCGCCGAGCAGGCTCCCGCCGAGGAGGTCCTTGCGGCGCAGCTCGCGGCGACGATCGAGCTCCTCAACCTCGACGGCGCACCGGCGCCGGGCGTCAACACCGAGGAGCAGTGGACCGACACGCTGACGTTCCTGTCCGAGAACACCGACTTCGACGGCGGCACCACGCCCGCGGACTTCTGGGACGCCTCGTTCGGGGCGGACCTGTGACCGCCGCGACCGCGCTCGACGCGCGTGCGGACGCGCTCGACACCGAGCCCATCATCGAGGTCCGGGACGTGACGAAGCGCTTCTCCTCGAAGCGGTCGGAGACGGTGGCGCTCGACGACGTCTCGTTGACCGTCCGGCCCGGGGAGTTCGTGACGATCGTGGGGCCGTCGGGCTGCGGCAAGTCCACGCTCCTCAAGATCGTCGCCGGCCTGACGGCCTACACCGAGGGGGAGGTGCGGCTGTACGGCGAGCGCGTGACGCGGCCCCAGCGGGAGATCGGGTTCGCGTTCCAGCGCTCGGCGCTGCTCGAGTGGCGTGGCGTGCGCAAGAACATCCTGCTCCAGGCGGAGATGCGGGGGATGGACCGGCGTCGGGCGCAGGAGCGCGTGGACGAGCTCATCGCCCTCACCGGGCTCACGGGCTTCGAGAAGGCGCTGCCGCACGAGCTGTCCGGGGGGATGCAGCAGCGCGTCGCGCTGTGCCGGGCACTGCTGCACGAGCCGCGGGTCCTGCTCATGGACGAGCCGTTCGGCGCGCTCGACGCGCTGACGCGCGAGCAGATGAACATCGAGATGAACCGGATCTGGCGAGAGACGGGCACGACGGTCGTGCTCGTCACCCACTCCGTCCCCGAGGCGGTGTTCCTGGGGAGCCGGATCGTCGTCATGAGCGCGCGCCCCGGGCGGATCGTCGAGATCCTCGAGCCCGGCCTGCCCGACGAGCGCGACTACGGGACGACGCTCGTCGACCCCCGCTTCACGGGTGCCGCCGAGCGGCTGCGCGACCTGCTCGGCGCCAGCCACGTCGCCGAGTGACGGGCATGGGCACCCGGGCGGTCGGCGTCGGGCTCGTGGGCAGGGGCAGCATCGGCGCCCTGCACGCGAGGGCCCTGCACGAGCTGGAGCCCCGTGCGCGCCTCGTGGTGCACAGCGGAGGGACCGGTGGGTTGACGCCCGACGAGGTGATCCATCACGAGGACGTGGACGTGGTGGCGATCTGCTCGCCGAGCGGGACCCACGCCCGTCTGGCTCTGGCGGCGCTCGAGGCGGGCCGCCACGTCGTGGTCGAGAAGCCGCTCGCCGTGACGGTCGAGGACGCTCAGCGCGTCGAGAGCGCCGCGCGCGAGCGGGGTCTGCTGGTCTCGATGATCTCCCAGCGGCGCTTCGAGCCCCAGCACGAGGCGCTCCGGCGCGTGCTCGACGACGGCGCCCTCGGCGAGCTGCGGCTCGCCACCACGCACGTGCACTGGTACCGCGACGACGACTACTACGCGGCCGCCGCGTGGCGGTCGTCGGCGGCCCAGGGCGGGGGGTCGCTGATGAACCAGGGCGTGCACAACGTCGACCTCCTGCGCTGGCTGTGCGGGCCGGTCGAGTCGGTCACCGCGCAGTCCGGGACGCTCGCTCGCGCGTACGGCGTCGAGGACACCACCGTCGCGACGCTGCGGTTCGCGTCCGGGGCGCTGGGCGTCGTCACGACGACGACCGCGACGCCGCCGGGGTTCCCCGCGACCGTGACCCTCCACGGGTCGCGCGGGACGGTCGAGCTCGCGCAGGACGAGGTGCTCCGCTGGGACGTGCCCGGTGTGCCGGCACCGGCCTCGGGGAGCGCGGCCGGAGGGGCCGCGGACCCGCTCGCCATCGGGCACGCCGGTCACCTCGCCCAGTGGCGACTGGTCCTCGACGCCCTGGAGGGCTCGGCGCCGGCTCCCGTAGGAGCGGTCGACGCGGTGGAGACCGTTCGGCTCCTGTGCGCGATCCAGGAGGCGGCCGCGACCGGTCGGGTCGTCCGGCCGGCCGACCTCGCCGTGCTGCCGACCCGGTGAGGGCTCACGGCCCGCACAGACCCGAGAGGTGCGAGCCTGCGAACGTTTTCAGCGATGGCTCGACAGCCAGCACAACAGTGCCGTGGCTAGGGATACAATCGTTTGCACGGCCGGTCCACGGCCCACAGACCCGCAGGAGGCCAGCGTGACCGCCCCGACCGCCACCCCGACCCCTCCCGACGTCACGACAGCCGGCGCGCCGGCTGCGCGCCTGCACCGTGAGGCGGTGCCGGCGATCCCGCCCGCGCCCGCCCGGCCGACGCAGGTCGGCATCGTCCACCTCGGGATCGGCGCGTTCCACCGCGCGCACCAGGCCGTCGCGACGGAGGACGCCGCGAACGCCACGGGCGACACGCGGTGGGGCATCCTCGGCGTGACGCAACGCTCGGCATCGGTCCGGGACCAGCTCCGCCCGCAGGGCGGGGTGTACACCGTGCTCACCGTGGGCCCGGACGGCACGTCTCCGCGCGTCGTGGGGTCCGTGACCGACGTCGCCTGGCCGGCCGAGGAGACGCCGCGCGTCCTCGCGGCCCTCGCCGCCCCGACGACGCACGTCGTCACGCTCACGATCACGGAGAAGGGGTACGCGCGCGGGGCGGACGGACGGCTCGACGTCGGCGCCGTCGGTGCCGACCTCGACGTCCTCGCCGCCGAGGAGCGCGCGGGCGCTGCGGAGAGTGCGCACGCCGTGCCCGCGACCAGCGCCGTCGGGCTCCTCGTGCGCGGGCTCGCGGCGCGCCGTCGGGCTGGGGGAGGAGCGGTGACCGTGCTGAGCTGCGACAACCTCGCCGACAACGGGCACGTGCTCGGGCAGCTCGTGCGCGAGGCCGTCGACGCCGCGCTGCCGGGCCCCGAGGGCGACGCGCTGCGCGGATGGCTCGCGGCCGACACGGCGTTCCCGTGCAGCATGGTCGACCGGATCGTCCCGGCGACCACCGCCGCCCAGCGCGACGAGGTCGAGGCGCTGCTCGGCGCGCGCGACGAGGGCCTCGTCGTCGCGGAGCCGTTCCTCCAGTGGGTCATCGAGGACCGGTTCGCCGGCCCGCGACCGGCCTGGGAGCAGGGCGGCGCGACCTTCACGACGGACGTCGCGCCGTACGAGCGCGCCAAGCTGCGCCTGCTCAACGGCGCCCACTCCTACCTCGCCTACGCCGGGTCGCTCGCGGGGTACGCGACGATCGCCGAGGCGGTCGCCGACCCCGCGCTCGCCGCGGGCGCCAGCGCGCTGCAGACCGACGCGCTCGCCACGCTCGAGGCGCCCGACGGCGTCGACCTCGCGGCGTACGCGCAGGCGCTGCTCGACCGCTTCGCCAACCCCGCGACGGGGCACACGACGCGCCAGGTCGCGATGGACGGGACGCAGAAGATCCCGTTCCGCTGGGGCGCGACGCTCGCCGACCTCCTCGGTGAGGACCCCGCGGTGCTGCCGGGCGGCGTCGTCGCGGCGCTCGCGGCGTGGGCCGCGTACGTCGTCGCAGAGGTGCGCGCGGGCCGCGGCGTCGACGACCCGCGGGCCGACGAGCTCCGCGCCGTCGTCGACGACGCGGCGGACGACGCCGGGGCGGTGCGCGCGCTCGTGCGGCTCCCGGGCCTGCTGCCCGAGGTCACCGACCCGGCCGTGCTCGACCGGCTCGCCGACGCGGTGGTCGAGGTGGCAGCACCGTGAAGATGGGGTTCCGCTGGTACGGCGAGGGAAACGACACCGTCACGCTCGACCACGTCCGCCAGATCCCGGGCGTGGAGACGATCGTGTGGAGCCTGCACGGCAAGCAGGCTGGCGAGGTGTGGGAGCAGGCGGAGATCGACGCGGAGGTCGCGCGGATCACCGGCCTGACGGACGAGGCGCGCGCCCGGGGCGTCACGCGGACGTTCGACGCCGAGGTGGTCGAGTCCGTCAACGTGCACGAGTCGATCAAGCTCGGCAGGACCGTGCTCGGGCTGGGCCGCGACGAGGCGATCGAGAACTACGCGACCACGATCCGGCGCCTCGGCCGCGCCGGCGTGAAGGTCGTCTGCTACAACTTCATGCCGGTCTTCGACTGGCTGCGCACCGACCTGTGGCACCCGCTGCCCGACGGCTCGACCGCGCTGTTCTACGAGCAGGCCGTCGTGGACCGGATGTCTCCGCAGAGCCTCATCGCCGACATGGAGGCGAACACCCACGGGCTGACGCTGCCGGGCTGGGAGCCGGAGCGCCTCGCGAGCTTCGGCGAGCTGAACGCCGCCTACGAGGGCGTCACGCACGAGGACCTGTACCGGAACTACCGGTACTTCCTCGACGCGGTCGTCCCGGTGTGCGAGGAGGTCGACGTCAGGCTCGGCGTGCACCCCGACGACCCGCCGTTCGACGTCTTCGGGTGGCCGCGCGTCGTGTCGTCCAAGGACGACATCGCGCGGGTGCTCTCGCTCCACGACAGCCCGTACCACGGCCTGACGCTCTGCCTCGGCAGCTTCTCGGCGAACGCCGGGGCCGACGCCGTCGACGCGGTGCGCACCTTCATGGACCGGATCCACTTCACCCACGTGCGCAACATCAAGCACCTCGGCGGCGGCGACTTCACCGAGGTCGCGCACCGCGCGAGCGAGGGCAGCGTCGACACGACCGGGATCATGAAGGCGTACGCCGAGGCGGGCTACCAGGGCTATGTGCGCCCCGACCACGGCCGCCACCTCTGGGACGAGAACACGACCAACAAGCCCCGGCCCGGCTACGGCCTCTACGACCGGGCGCTCGGCATCCAGTACCTGCTCGGCGCCTGGGACGCGTTCCGCTACGAGGCCTGAGCGTCCTTCGCCTCGCCCCAGCCGTACCAGCGCTCGACCTCGATGAACGCGCTGACCCTCGGGTCGGTGCGGTTCGGGTAGGCATGGCCCGTGTAGTGCTGCGAGATGCGGTCGGTGTCCGCGAGGCCCTCGTCCGCGGTCAGCTCGACGACCCGGCCGATGAGCGTCACGTGCGTGTACCAGTTCTCGTCGAGCACGGTGAGCGAGACGCGCGGGTCGTTCCGCAGGTGCTTGAGGCGGACGCGGGACTCGTCCAGGTTGACGAGCACGCGCCCGTCGTCCTCCCAGACGTACCAGGTGGCAGCGGTCACGGGTGCGCCGTCGGACCGGACCGTCGCCATGACGGCGGCGTTCGGTCGGCGCAGCAGGTCGACGAGACGGGACGGCAGCGGGGGTCGGGACACGACGGCTCCTCGGACAGGGGGCGGGACGGTCCGACCGTACCGCCCCCGCCGGGCTGTCGCAGCGGTGCGGCCGTCTCGTCGAGCAGCCGCTCCATCGTCGGCGACCACTGTCTGGGTCACGGGTGACGCAACGGGATCAGCGCTGGGTGCAGATCGCTGAGGGAAGTGAACTTCAGCGATCGGGCCGGGGCGCTGGTGCGCCCCGGCCCTGACCACGTGCAGCGTCGAAGGCCGTCAGTCGAGCGTGCTCTCGCCGATCGCCGATCGTCGGCTGTGCGCGAGCAGGACTAGTGCGAGGACGAGGGCTGCTGCCCCCACGGCACCGATCGCTGCGGGCAGACCACCGAGAGCGGCGGCGATCCCGGTGGCGACGAGGGGAGCGAGGAACTGGCCGAGGTAGAAGGCCGAGTTCCACAGCCCGGACACACGGCCTCGTTGCTCGAACGGCTGGCGAGCGATGACCCAGACCACCAGGGTCGGCAAGAGCAGGCCGGACCCTACCGACGCGATCACTGCCCCGGTGACCACTGCTGCGAGGCCGCCCGGTGCGAGCCAGATGATCAGCATGCCGATGGACTGCAGGCCGAAGGCGGCGGGAAGCAGCCTCGCCGGGGTGAACCGTGCGACGCGCGGGAAGGTGAGGCCGCCGGCGGCCGTGGCCAGGGATGCCCCGGCCGCGACGGCACCGATGATCGCGGTGGACTGGGCATCGACTCCGGTACCCACCACGAGGTAGCTGATCTCTACGATGAGCACGTAGAACGTGATGCCGCCTGCCAGCGTGACGAGGAGGGGGACCGCGATCTCGCGCCAGGGGATGCGGGACAGCGTGAGTGATGTCGCGGCGGAGGCGGTCCGCTGGGCGGTGGGCTCCCAGAGGAGGAGCGCGACCGGGACGGCGATCACGAGACCCGCCGAGTAGATCCAGAAGGGTGTGTGCCAGCCGTTGGCGCCCAGCGCGCCACCGATGCCGATGAAGGCCGTTGCCGCCAGGGTCGTGGTGACTGCCTGCAGCCCGAGGTAGCGGTTCCTGCGCTTCTCGTCGGGGAAGTAGTCGACGATGAGCGCTGTCGCGACGGTCATGATCGCGGCCTCGCAGATGCCGAGAAGGACGCGGGTGACGAGGATGCTGGGCAGTCCGTCCATCAACGCGGGGGCGACGCCGACGACCGAGTAGACGACGAGCGCGCCCAGGAGGAGCTTCTTGCGTGCGATCCGGTCGGCGATCTGCCCGGCGAAGGGCGCGAAGAGGGCGATCATCAGGGCCGGGATGGCGACGATCATCGGCACGAGCACGGTCGCGCCAGGGGTGGTGGCGAAGTGCTCAGAGATCTGTGGAAGCACGGGGGTGATGAGGACAGATCCGAGCACGGGCATGCAGCTGGCAGCGAGAAGGGGCAGGGCTTGGGCTAGGCCTGCTGCGCGTGGAGTCGACGTGTGTCGTTCGACGACGTCGGTCATGAGATCTCCTTTGATCCTTGATGAAGGTGGTCGTGCTGCGTGCGTCTCGCCGTCGAGGCGCACGCCGCTGACGGGCGATTGGTCGGGAGATGAGGCGCCCGCCGGCGGTCGTGGGGAGCGACAAGGTCGCTGCCAGGTGGGTTCGTCTGAGCAGAGGGTCAGCCTTCAAGGAGCAGAGCGGCGCCCTGGCCGCCACCGCCGCAGAGCGCGACGCCCGCCCGCCCTCCCGTTCGGCGCAGGGTGTGCGCCGCGTGGACGACGAGTCGAGCGCCACTCGCTCCGAGCGGGTGTCCGAGGGAGAGTCCGCCGCCGTCGGTGTTGAGCCGCGGATCGGCTGGGTCGATGCCGAGGGCCAGCGCCGATGCGGCGACGACGGCGGCGAAGGCCTCGTTGATCTCGATCGTGGTGAGCTGGTCGGTGGTCCAGCCTTCGGCCTTGAGCGCGATCGTGAGCGCGCGGGCGGGCTGTTCGAGGAGCGTGTTGTCCGGTCCCGCTACTTCGACGTGCGCACGGAGCGAGGCGAGCACGGGCCATGCCTCCGCCCCGGCGCGAGCTCGGGTCGTGAGGACGACCGCTGCTGCGCCGTCGGACAGGGGAGAGGCGTTCCCGGCGGTGATGGTGCCGTCGGGCTCGAACGCCGGCGCGAGACGCGCCAGCGTGTCGCCCGTGGACTCCGGACGAACGCCTTCGTCGTCCGTGAGGAGGAGCTCGCCACGGCGGTGCGGGACGTGGACCGGGACGATCTCGGCGCGCAGGGTGCCGTCCGCGCGCGCCCGTGCCGCTCGGCGGTGAGAACGCACCGCGAGGGCGTCTTGGAGGACTCGGCCGATCGGCTGGCCGGCGATGCTGCGCTCTGTCAGCTCGCCCATGGATACTCCGTCGAACGCGTCGGTGAGGCCGTCGTGACGTGCGTGGTCGAGGAGCCCGACATCGCCGAAGGTGAATCCCGCCCGAGATCCGGGGAGGAGATGAGGAGCCCGGGTCATGGACTCCATCCCGCCTGCGACGACGACCTCTGCCTCGCCGAGCCGCAGCCACCGGGCCGCTTCGATGATCGCGGTGAGGCCCGAGAGGCACACCGTGTTGACCGTGACCGCACGGGCCTCCCAGCCGAGACCGGCGCGCAGCGCCACCTGACGGGCGGGGTTCTGACCGACGCCGGCCTGGAGGACCTGCCCCATCGCGACGCCGTCCACGACACGGGGGTTGACGTCGGCCTGGGCGAGTGCGCCGCGGAGAGCGATCGCGCCGAGCTCCGTGGCGGGTACGGGTGCGAGCTCGCCTCGCAGGCGCCCTTGTGGGGTGCGTGCCGCGCCGACGATGACGATCTCGTGCGCCCTGGGATCGCTCATGTGCGTACGGCCGCGGCAGCGAGACGCGTGAGGTCGCGGTCGACGAGGAACGCTGGTTCCGTCGACGTCCGCAGGTCGTCGACGGTGACGCCGGGCGCGAGCTCGCGCAGGATCAGCCCGCGCGGCGAGACGTCGAGCACGGCACGGTCGGTGATGATGCGGTCGACGACGCCCTGGGCCGTCAACGGCAGGTCGCACTCCTCGACGATCTTGGGTGCGCCGTCTCGGGTGAGGTGGTCCATGAGGACGACGACGCGGCGCGCACCGACGACGAGGTCCATCGCCCCTCCCATGCCCTTGACCATGGACCCGGGGATCTGCCAGTTGGCGAGGTCGCCGGACGCCGAGACCTGGAGCGCGCCCAGGATCGCCACGGCGATGTGCCCACCGCGGATCATGGTGAAGGACGTGACGGAGTCGAAGCAGCTCGCGCCGGGCTGCGTGGTGACCGTCTGCTTGCCGGCGTTGACGAGGTCGGGGTCCTCGTCCCCGTCGAACGGGAACGGGCCGATGCCGAGGAGTCCGTTCTCGCTCTGCAAGGTCACGCGGACGTCACTCGGCACGTGGCCGGCGACGAGCGTGGGGATGCCGATCCCGAGGTTGACGTAGTCGCCGTCACGAAGCTCGTGCGCGGCTCGGGCGGCCATCTGGTCACGGGTCCAGGGCACGTCAGGCACCTCCGTGGAGTGTGGGGACGGCAGCGCTCCGGGGCGTGCGTTCGCGTACGGTGCGCTTCTCGATCGGTCTGTCGTGGGTGGTCGTCACGACGGCGTTCACGAACACGCCGGGCGTCACGACGTCGTCCGGGTCGAGGTAGCCCTCGACCGTCGGATCGAGAAGGTGCTCGACGGATGCTGCCGTGAAAGGCGCGGCCGTCGCGACGACCGGGTTGAAGTTCCGCGCTGTGAGCCGGTATCGCAGGTTGCCGGCCGCGTCCGCCGTGTGTGCATGGACGAGCGCGAGGTCGGCACGGATCGCGCGTTCGAGGATGTACGTGCGGCCGTCGAACTCGGCGGTCGGCTTGCCGTCGGCGACGGCTGTGCCGACGCCCGTGGGAGTGTAGAAGGCGGGGATGCCTGCACCTCCCGCCCGGAGGCGCTCTGCGAGGGAGCCCTGTGGGACCAGCTCGACGTCGAGCTCGCCGGCGAGGAAGCGGCGGGCGAACAGCTTGTTCTCGCCCACGTACGAGGCGAGGACCCGGCTGACCTGGTCGTTCTCCAGCAGCACCCCGAGGCCCAGGCCGTCCACTCCCATGTTGTTGGAGACGATGGTGAGGTCGCGGACGCCGGAGGCACGGACGGCATCGATGAGGTCGTAGGGCACTCCGCAGAGGCCGAACCCGCCGACGGCGATGGTCATGCCGTCTCGGAGCACACCAGCGAGGGCCTGGTGTGCGTCACGCTCGAGCGTGGTCATCGCACCTCCTGCGGCGCGTGGGTCGCGGTGTCCGATGCTCGGTCGCGCCGTCGGTCTCGGGGGCGTGCGGGCGGTACGAGAGGAAGGTCGCTGAGGGAGGGTCCGGGAACGATCTGGTTCTCGACGGCGCCGATCCCTTCGACCTCGAGCCTGACGACGTCGCCGGGCACGAGCGGCGGCGGATCCTGGACGCCGGTCCGGCCCCAGAGCTCGGCGAGGCATCCCCCGTTGCCGCACGTCCCCGACGCCAGGACGTCGCCAGGCTGGACCCAGGTCCCGCGAGAGGCGTACGCGATCATCTCTTCGAAGGTCCAGGCGGCGTTCGACAGCAGGTCGCGGCCGACCGCTCGCCCTCCGATCGTCGCGTCGAGTCCGAGGGCGAGGTACCCGTCGGCGTCCCGGTAGTCCTCGAGCTCGTCGGCCGTGACGATCCACGGCCCGAGCGTGCTGGCGGAGTCCTTGCCCTTGGCGGGTCCGAGATTGACCTGCATCTCGCGGCCCTGGAGGTCTCGAGCGGACCAGTCGTTGAACACCGTGTACCCGAAGATGTGGTCGCGCGCCGCACGCGGGGAGAGGTTCGTTCCCGCGTGTGACACCACGACGGCGACCTCGAGCTCGAAGTCGAGCCGTGTGGAACCGGGCGGTACGGGGACGTCGTCGTGGGCACCGACCATCGAGTGCGGGTTGGTGAAGTAGAACGTCGGCGCGTCGTACCAGGCAGCGGGGACGGCACCGTCGTCGGACACGCTGCGCACGACTCCCTCGACATGCTCCTCGAACGCGACGAAGTCCCGTACCGACGGTGGCTGCAGCGGCGGGAGGAGACGGACGTCGGCGATCGGCACGAGCGCGGAGCTGGCGCGTGCCCACGACGCCGCCTCGACGGCGGCGGGCAGGCCCGCTCCCGCGACGTCGAGCACCGTGGTCCCCGGCCGCAGATCGTGCAGCCGTTCCTCGCCCGGCGCTCCGACGACGAGCGCGTGATGCTCCGCGCCCGCAAGCTCGTACCGTGCGAACCTCATGCCGGATCCGTGACGAGAGTCGAGATGCGTCGCATGAGGCCAGGGACGTCGGCCTCGATCGGCGGGGTGTGGTCGAGCATCCACCGAGCGACCTGGACCGACGCCTCGACGACCGTCGAGGCGCGAGGCCGGCGCCGGTCCGCGTAGGACGAGAGGAGCGACTCGTCGAAGGCGTCCGCGGCGACGAGGAGCTCCGCGAGGACGAGCGCATCCTCGAACCCCTGCGCGGCGCCCTGGGCGATCGTCGGCGGGCAGGAGTGTGCGGCATCGCCGACGAGGACCACGCGCCCGCGGTGCCAGGCCCCCGGTACGACGTGGTGCTCGAAGCGCGCGTAGTTGATGAAGGTGTCCGGAGAGAGGCTGTCCCGGATCTCGTCCCAGGCGCCGTGGTACGACGACGCGAGATCGCGGAAGACGTCGATCTGGTCGGCGTGGTTCAGTCCCGACCGGTCCTGCACGTCCTCGACGAGGTAGGCGTACATCGTGTCCGCACCGGTGGGGCAGTAGCCGGCGATGTAGCACCGCCCGCCGTAGGTGAGGTCGGTGCGCTCGACCGCGGCCGGGCGAGGCACGTGCACGCGCCAGATCCCCATCCCGGCGCTGGTCGGTTCGACGTCGATGCCGAGCTCACGTCGAGTCCACGAGTGGATGCCGTCGGCGCCGACGACGAGGTCGTATCGTCCGCTCGATCCGTCGGCGAACGCGGCGTCGACTCCCGAGGCGTCCTGGCTGAGGGTCGTCGGGACGGTGCCGTACCGGATCTTGACCCCGGCCTCCGCGGCGCGGTCCAGCAGGACGCGTGCCAGGACAGGTCGGGGCATCCCGAGGGTGGCCGGGAGGTCGGGCCCGCCGGTGCGCACGTCGGGGATCTCGGCCACGAGGGTCGCCGCGGGGTCGGGCAGGCGGATGCCGAGGGAGTCGAAGGGGTAGCCGGCCGAAAGGACGTCGTCCCACACGCCCAGCTCTCGCAGGATCCGTAGGGCGTTGCCCTGCAGGGTGATGCCGGACCCGACGTCGGGCACGTCGGGGCGCTCCTCGACGAGCTCGACGGCCACACCCTCTCGGGCGAGCAGGATGGCCGTTGCCGTGCCGGCGGCGCCACCGCCGACGATCAGGACGGAACGTACTGCAGGCATCGTTGCCTCACTTCCGGGTGGTTCGATGGAGAGGATCAGCGGTTCACTTCAGGGCGACGGGGTTCAGGGGCGAACCGACGGCACCGGTGATCGGCAGGGGTGGTGCGACGAGCAGGAACTCGTAGATCTCGTCGTCGGAGCAGTCTGCGCCGAGCTCCTCGAGCGCCCACATCTCGCCGAGGAACAGGCCGAGATGGGGGATGACAACCTGGTGGAACGGCTGGAACGCGTCCTCGAACTCGTTGGGCCTGACCTCGACGCCCCAGGTGTCCGTGGCCACGGCTGCCACGTCGCGCTCCCGGAGCCAGTCGATGGTCGTGAAGGACAGCCCCGGGGCAGGCCCGCCCGCGTACGCGCCCCACCCTTCGCGGCGGGTCCGTCCGTAGTGCCCGGTTCGGACGACCAGGAAGTCGCCGGGACCGACCTGGGACGTCGAGCCCTGCACGGCGATCGTGGCGTCGAGGTGTTCGGGCAGGATCGCGAAGCCGTCCGGCAGCTCACCGCCGGCCGCTGAGCCCAGGTGCCGCCCGACGTCGAGCAGGACCCCGCGCCCGGCGAAGTCTGCCGCGACGGTCTCCATGCCGGTGACGGAGTCGCCCGCCGAGGTGACCACCTCGCTCGCGCGACGGCCGTTCCAAGCGCGGCCGTGGTCGAAGATGTGCCCGAGCCCGTCCCACTGGGTGGAGCACTGCAGCGGCATGGCCACGACGTCGTCGGCGCCGCCGATGCCGTGCGGGAGACCCTGGTCGCCGAGCTCCGCCTCGACCCCCGTGTCGAGCATCGTGTGGACCGGGTTGGTGCGCCGGCGCCAGCCCTTCTGCGGCCCGTCCATGTCGAAGCGCTGCGCCAGCGAGAAGCTCGCCCCCCGCCGCACGAGGGCAGCGGCACGACGGCGGTGCTCGTCCGTCACGAGGTTGAGCGTCCCCTTGACGTCGTCCTCGCCCCACCGGCCCCAGTTCGAGCAGCGGGCCGCGGTTGCGGCGACCGCGCCCGCGGGGTCGGACCGGTCGATCGTCGGAGGCTTGTGGGTCGTGACCGTGCCGCCCACCTCCCGGGCGGTGCTCATCGTGTCCTCCCGCCGAGCCGGTCGGCGACCCAGTCGGCGATGACGTCCGTCGCGACCGACCCGTTGTCCACGCTCGAGTGCGCGGTGCCCCCGGTGCGGTCGGTGAAGACGACGAGCTCGCGGTCCGGCGACGACGTGAGCTGGTCGTAGGTGCGGTGGGCGTACTCGAGCGGGATCTGCCGGTCGTGCTCGCCGTGGGTGACGAGGAACGGCACCTGGACCCGGTCGAGGACGCCGTCGAGGTGGACGTTCTCCGCGATCTGGAAGAACTCGTCGAGGTCCTTCGCGCCCCACACCCACTGGACGTGCTCCCAGTAGTGGGGGACGGGTCGTTCGCCCTCACGGGCACGCCGTGCCTTCTGGACCGCGCGCCAGTCGTGGTTGGCACCCCAGGCGACGCCGAGGGCGAAGCGCGGCTCGAACGCGACCGCTCGGGGTGCGTAGTAGCCGCCCAGGGAGACACCCAGGAGACCGACCCGTTCGGCGTCCACGTCGTCACGGCCCGCCACTGCCTCGTAGACCACGGACGCCCACTTCTCGGCCTCCGCGATGGCGTGCAGTCCCTGCAGGCGCAGCGCCTCCCCGGTTCCCGGTTGGTCCAGGCACAGGCTGGAGATGCCGCGGGCGGCGAGCTTCGCGGCCGGCCCCGTGCGGTAGAGCATCTCCTTGGTGCTGTCGAGGCCGTTCACCTGCACGAGCAGCGGACTCGGCCCCTGGAGCCTGGTTCCGTCCGGACCCAGCGCGTGGGTGAGGATGCCCGCGAGGTGCGTACCTGCGTAGGCGATCTCCACCCGCTCGGCGTTCTCGCGCGCCAGGTGCGCGCCGCGGTCGAACGTGTCGCGGAACTTGGCGTACAACGCGGCGCGCGGTGCGTGGTTGGCGGCCTGCATCCGCTCCGCGGTGAGGAAGTAGGTCGCGGCGCGCGAGAGCTTCTCACCGGCGGACAGGAGGTGCCCGGCGGCCTCGTCCTCGTCAGCGAGCTCGACGAGCGTGTCGCCCTTGGCTTCCCACGCGGCCTTGAGCTCGACGGTGCCCGCGTCCTCGCCGCGTGTGGCAGCCTCGAGCAGGGGCCGACAGATGGTGTCGATCTCGCCGATCTGGCCGCCCATCTGGAGGGCGAGGTTCACGGAGAGGTTCCAGACGTAGTTTCCGGGAAAGTACTGGAACACGAGGCGCCTCAGCCCTGGCCGTGGCGGGCGTAGGGGTTGACGAGCGCGTCCTCGGTCCCGGGCAGCACGCCCTCCTCGGTGGCCGAGGGCTTGCCCGGGTCGGGCGGGAAGCACTCCGTCATCGACATCGGCATCGCGGAGTTGCGGTAGATGCTGTTCGAGCCGAGCGAGGGCCGCCAGGTGTTGGCCTGCCAGTCGGGGACGTAGTTGCGGTAGCCGCCGGTGTTCAGCTCGATGCGCATGCCGCCGGGCTCGCGGAAATACAGGAAGGACTGCTCTCCGATGCCGTGGATGGACGGCCCGTACTCGATGTGGGCGCCGTTCTCCATGAGCACGTCGGCGGCGACGAGAAGCTCCTGGACGGAGTCGGTCCAGAACGCGATGTGGTTCACGCGACCGCCACGGTCCGAGGAGTCGAGCACGACGCCGAGGTCGTGCGACTTCTCGTTGGTCGTGAGCACGCTGAAGACCGTGATCTCCGCGTGGTCGAGCTCGGTGAACGCCATCACGCGGAAGCCGAGGACCTCGCTGTACCAGGCGGCGAAGCCCTTGACGTCGCTCGCGGCGATCGTCACATGGTCGAGGAACCGCGGGGCGGCGGCGTGCGAGCTGCGGCGCTCGGGGCGGTCCGGGAACACGGACGCGAGCTCGGCGGGCGCCGAGTGCTGCGGCACGTCCCAGTACAGCTCCATCGTGTGGCCGAACGGGCCGGTGAACTGGAACGACCGTCCGTGGCCCTGTCGCTTGTCGTGCCAGGTACCCTCGACGCCCTTCGCCAGCACGAGGGCGCCGGCCTCCTCGAGCGCGTCGGCGCTCGTCGTCCGCCAGGCCATGTTCACCAGCGCGGGCTCGGCACCGGGGGAGACGATGAGGCTGTAGGGGTAGTAGTCGCCCCAGCACCGGAGGTAGGTGGTCCCGTCGTCGTCGCGGGCGACGGGCCGCAGCCCGAACTGCTTCTCGAAGAAGGCTGCGGTCGCGTCCACGTCGGGGGAGGCGATCTCCAGGTGGGCCAGGTGTGCCAGGTGCGTGCTCGTCATCGAACGTCGTCCTCTCGGGTCGGTCATCACCGGTCCGCGCGGCGCTCGTCGCACCTGAGGAGTTGCGCTACGCCGCGCGGCCTGGCACCACTCTGGGTCCCCGTGACTCATCAGGGAAGACGATGTTGTCGATGTGCGGTATCGACGCGATCGATACGACCAAGGAGACTGCGTACCGGGCGCCGGAAGGGCGTCTGCGATCGACCGCACGCCGCCGTGCGCCGTCAGGCCTCCGTCGACGGGGATCTCCGCGCCGGTGACGAACGAGGCGGCGTCGCTCACCAGGAAGGCGACGACGTGGGCGACCTCGTCGACGGTGCCGGTGCGGCCCAGTGGCGTCTCCGCGACGTTGGCGGCGCGGAACGACGCAGGTGCGGCGGCGGTCATCGGGGTCTCGACGTAGCCGGGGTGGACGGCGTTCACGCGGATCCCGCGTGTGCCGAGCTCGAGGCAGGCGACCTTCGTCAGGCCGCGGAGCGCCCACTTGCTCGTCGTGTAGGCGAGGGGGACGTGCGCCGTGAGCGCGACGACCGAACCGACGTTGACGATCGACCCGCCCGCGCCCATGAGGGGCACGCAGTGCTGGATGCCCAGCAGGGGACCGACGACGTTGACCCGGTGGACCCGCTCCAGGTCGACGGGGTCCAGGTCTTCGAGCCGGGCGCGCCAGGTGACCGCGGCGTTGTTGACCAGCCCGTCGACGCGCCCGTGCGTCTCGCGGAGGTCCATGGCCAGCGCGGCCCACGCGGCGGCGTCGGTCACGTCCAGGCGGTGGAACGCGGCGCCGCCCAGGTCCTCCTCGGGCCGGTCCGTGACGTCGACGGCGACCACGTGCGCGCCGCGTCGGGACAGGAGGCGTGCCTCGGCCGCCCCTTGCCCTCGGCCTGCGCCGGTGACGACGACGACCCGTCCGCCCAGGTCACCGAAATCGGGGCGCGCGCTCGGCGCGGGGGAGAAGACAGGGTCGGGGTCCGGGCCGGCACCGAGGTCGGTGACGGCTCCGTCGTCGAGGCTCATCCCGACACTGTCCGGTCCGAGCGCCGGGGGGAAGGCATGATGTGCCTATGGTGCCCATCGACCGCATGGATGCGGATCGGTCGAACCCGTCGTCGCGCCATCCCGTGTCCTCGACGCGACTGACGAACCTCGACCTCAACCTCCTCGTCGCGCTGGACGCGCTGCTCCAGAACCGCAGCGTGACCCGGGCCGCAGCGCAGATGGGACTCAGCCAGCCCGCGCTCTCCGCCTCTCTGGCGCGGCTCCGGCGGCACTTCGACGACCCGTTGCTGAGCCGACGCGGGAACGAGTACGTCCTCACGCCGCTCGCGCAGCAGCTCCGGGAACGGACACGCACGGTGCTCGCGGGCGTCGAGCGGGTGTTCGCCGCCGAGCCGGTCTTCGACCCGGCCTCCTCGACACGGCAGCTCACGATCGTCGCGAGCGACTACAGCGTCGCGATCCTCGGAGCGCCGCTCACCGCGCTGCTCGAGCGGGAGGCTCCGGGCATGAGGGTGCACTTCTCCGCGAACACGCCGAGCATCATCGACGACGCGGAGCACGCCCTCGTCGGCGTCGACCTCATCCTCCTGCCGCACGGGTTCGTGATCGACCTCCCGCACAGCGACCTCCACGACGACCGGTGGGTGTGCGTGGTCGCCGCGTCGAACACCGACGTGGGCGACGAGCTGACTCGCGATCAGCTCACCGAGCTCCCGTGGGTGATGACGTTCCACAGCCCGACGGCGTCGACACCCGCTGCCCGTCGTCTGCGGATGGCCGGCGTCGAGCCGCGGGTCGAGGTGGTCACCGAGCACTTCCTCACCGTGCCTGCCCTCGTCGCGGGGAGCGGCCGGATCGCGGTGCTCCAGGAGCGGCTCGCGCGCCGGCTCTCCCCAGAGGCCGGTGTGCGCACCGTGGCCTCGCCTGTCGACCTGGGGTCCCTCGTCGAGGCCATGTGGTGGCACCCGGTCAACACGAACGACCCCGAGCACGAGTTCTTGCGCGACGTGCTTCGGCGCGCGGCGCGCACGCTGGACCACCCCTAGCGAGACTGCACAGACGTCAGGTCAGCTCCACGTCGGCGAGGTCTCGCTCGATCTGTGCGCGCGAGTCCAGCAGCAGCGGCAGCAACGTCGACGGCAGCCGTTCCGCGAACCGGTCCGCCCGGGTGGAGAGGGTCACGGCGCCCACGGGTGTACCCCAACGGTCGTGGACGGCCGTCCCGACCGCTGCGACCCCACGTTCCGTCTCTTCGACGTTGACGGCGTAACCGTGAGCACGGGCCCTCTTCGCGTCGCCGAGCAGCTTCGCCATGGCGGCCTCGGTGAGGGTTGCTGCAGGCCCCGCCGTGTAGATCTCTCGGATCTGGTCGTCGGTGAGCTCGGCCAGGAGCGCCTTGCCCCCCGATGCCTCGTGCGCGGGCATGACGACGCCGTCACGGTCGTGTGTCGCCTCGACGGTTCGGGCCCGGACCGTGACGAGGAAGCGGACGTTCGTGCCCACGCGGATCATGAGGTTCGCCGACTCTCGACTGCGCCGCGACAGAACCTCGAGATGGGGCTGGCACAGCCGCCGGAAGTCGCGCGTCCACTCCAGGCGCGCCGGCCCCGCGTCCATGGAGGGCCCCGGTAGGTAGACGTGAGCCTCGTTCTGCACGGCGAAGCCGCGGAACACCAGGGTCTGCAGCAGACGGTGAGCGCTGGACCGCGAGACGCCGAGCTGCTGGGCGGCGTCCGCGACGCGCAGCGCGCCGTAGTCCCGCAAGAGCTGGAGCAGCCGCAAGCCACGGTCCAGGGACTCCACGGCGGTCGACGGGCGCTCCGGCAGCGGCGGGTGGGTTCGAAGATTCCTCACAGCGGAACATTCTCGCGCACACGTCACGGTCACGCTTACGGTCCCCGGCATGGTTCACGACGTGGTGGTCCCGACAGAGACGTCCCTGGTGGTCGGCGGAGGCATCGGAGGCCTCGCCGCCGCCCTCGCCCTCAGACGCAGCGGCCAGGCGGTCACCGTGGTCGAGCAGGCGCCCGCCTTCGGCGAGATCGGCGCGGGGTTGCAGCTCGGCCCGAACGCCACCCGCATCCTTGCCGACTGGGGCTTGCTCGACGAGGTCCGCGCGGTCGGCGTCGAGCCCCGCCGTCTCGTCCTGCGGGACGCGATCACCGGCGACGAGCTCGCGGCCCTCGACCTCACGGGCAGCTTCCGAGACCGGTACGCCTCGCCGTACGTGGTCATCCACCGCACCGACCTGCACGCCATCCTGCTGCGTGCCTGTCAGGACGCCGGGGTGGACCTGGAGACCTCGACGCGTATCGCCGAGGTCACCCAGGACGAGGGGGGCACGCTGGCGCGCACCGACGACGGCCGGACCTTCGGCGCGGACGTGACCTTCGGCGCGGACGGTCTGCACTCCGTGCTGCGGCAGGACATCGTCGGCGACGAGGTGGTCCCCTCGGGCTTCGTCGCCTACCGGGGAACCGTGCCCGTCGAAGACGTACCCGACGCCCGTGCGCTCGACGACGTGGTGTGCTGGGTCGCGCCCGGGGCACACGTGGTCCAGTACCGGCTCAGGGGCGGCAGCGTTCTCAACGTCGTCGCGACGTTCCGCTCGCCGGGCTTCGACCGTGGCGAGCCCGACTACGGCACGCCCGAGGAGCTGGAAGAGGTCTTCTCCGCGTGCGATCCGCGCGTGCGCGAGGCCGTGTCCCACGTGGGGCGCCAGCGTCGCTGGCCCCTGTTCGACCGCGAGCCCGCGGACCGATGGGGGGCAGGTCGAATCGTGCTGACCGGCGATGCCGCGCACCCGATGCTGCAGTACCTGGCGCAGGGCTGCTGCCAGGCGCTGGAGGACGCCCGCACGATCGAGGAGCTCCTGGCCGAGCAGACGCTCGGTGCCACCGACTGGCCACAGGTCCTCGAGCGCTTCACGCAGGCGAGGATCCCGCGGACCGCCGAGGTCCAGCGGCGCGCCCGGTTCTTCGGCGAGGTCTGTCATGCCGACGGCGCGGCCCGGGTGCTGCGCAACGCCCTGCTCGAGCACGCGGACGACCTCAGCGAGTACACCGACTGGCTCTATGCGGGCACCGCCGCCGAGCGCCTCGCACCGACCCGACCCCTGACGCTCGCCTGAGCCCGATCGACGGAGATCACCATGAGACTCGCAGTGCTGGACAACACCATCCCGGTCATCATCATCGGCGACGACGCCGTGGACGTCAGCGACGTCGTCGGCCCGCAGCAGGGGCTCGCCGGACCATGGGGAGCATTCCTGGAGGCCGGGCGCGGGGTGGACGAGCTCGCGGCCCTCGACCTGAGGGCGTTCCCTCTCGCCTCTCTGGATCTCGGGCGTCTGTCTGCGCCGCTGCGCCGGCCCCGCAAGATCGTGGCTGCGCCGGTCAACTACCTCGACCACAAGGTGGAGATGGCCGAGCAGAAGTCCATCGCGGACTACGGCGTCTTCCTCAAGGCCGGGACGTCGGTCGTCGGGCCGGGCCAGGACGTCCAGCTGCCGTATCACGACAAGCGCACCGACCAGGAGGGGGAGCTCGCCCTGGTCATCGGACGCACGGCCCGGCACGTCTCGACGGACGACGCCCTGGACCACGTCTTCGCGTACACGTGCGGGCTCGACATCAGCCTTCGCTCGACCGAGGACCGTTCCACCCGCAAGTCGTTCGACACCTTCACGCCGCTCGGCCCCTGGCTCGTGACCGCCGACGAGATATCCGACCCCGACGACCTCGCCCTGCGGTGCTGGGTCTCCGGTGAGCTGCGGCAGAGGACGAGCACGGCCGAGCTGCTCTTCTCGGTGCCGCAGCTCATCTCCTACGCCTCGTCGGTGATGACCCTGGAGCCCGGAGACGTCGTCCTGACGGGGACGCCGGCGGGCGTCGGCCCGCTCGCCGACGGCGATCGCGTTCGGGTGGAGATCGACTCGGTCGGTTCGCTCGAGGTCGGCGTGACGGCTCGGCACGCCGTCGCGTACGACGCCCGCCCCCAGGGGCGGATCGGCTCACTGGCGGGGGAGGGCCGCTGATGAGCCTCACGCAACGCGTGCAGTCCGCGCCGATGAGCCGGACGCAGTATGCGGTCGTCGCTCTGTGCGTCGCGATGAACATGCTCGACGGCTTCGACGTGCTGGCCCTGGCCTTCAGCAGCTCGGCCATCGCGGACGAGTGGCAGCTCTCGGGAGGGCAGCTGGGCGTGCTGCTGAGCAGCGCGCTGCTGGGCATGGCGATCGGCTCGGCCCTGGTCTCCCAGGTCGCCGACGTGATCGGACGTCGCACCACCGTCCTGGCGTGCGGCGCCGTGATCACCCTGGGGATGGCTCTGTCTGCGGCCGCCACCGGCTACGAGATGCTCCTGGCCGTGCGCGTACTGACCGGACTCGCGATCGGCACGCTGCAGGCGTGCCTCAACGTGCTCGTCTCGGAGTACGCCTCCGCACGCCACCGGCCCACGGCGATCAGCTTCTACACGGCCGGCCAGCCGATCGGCGGGACCCTGGGGGGCATCCTCGCCGGCGTCCTGCTCGCCACCCTCGGCTGGCGCTCGGTCTTCGCCTTCGGCGCCGTGGCGACCGGGGTGCTGATGCTCGTGGTCTGTCGTGTGCTGCCCGAGTCGATCGACTACCTCACCAGTCGTCGACCTCCCCGAGCCCTCGAACGCCTCAACGCGATCCTCGCTCGCATCGGCCACCCACCCGTGACAGAGCTGCCCGCACCGGCGGAGGCCCGTACGACGAGGGCACGCTGGAGCGCCGTCCTGATGGGCCGGGCCGGCCTGGTCACGCTGGCCCTGGGTCTCGCCTTCTTCATGCTCATGGCGGGCTTCTACTTCGCGAACTCGTGGACGCCGCAGCTGATCGTCCTGAACGGCTTCCTGCCGGCAGACGGGGTCCAGGCAGGGGTCATGTTCAGCCTGGGCGGTATCGCCGGGTCGCTGATCTTCGGCCCTGTCGCATCACGCCTCGGTGTCCGGCCGACGCTGGTAGCGGCCTTCGTCCTCGCCGGCGCAGCCTTCGCCGGCTATGCGTCGTCGATGGGATCGCTCGCCGTGGCCTTCGCTCTTGCCGCCGCGCTCGGGGCGATGACCAGCGCCGCGATGGCCGGCATGTTCTCCGTCGGGCCGATGTCCTACGACGCCGCCACCCGGGCGACCGGGGTCGGGCTGATCATCGGGCTCGGCCGGGTCGGTGCGATCGTGTCGCCGATCGTCGCCGGTCGTCTGCTCGACACCGGCTGGGACCCGGGCCAGCTCTACTACCTGTTCGTCATCCCCATGCTCGTGGGCGCAGCCGCGATCGCACTGCTGCGCCGCGTTCCGCTTGCCACCCCTGACACCACCGTGGCCAGCCCCGCTCCGACGGGACAGGCCGTCGGGACCGTGACGTCGACTACTTCAGGAGGTCAGCCATGAGCACGCAGTCCGAGACTCTTCCCGAGGCCCACGACGGCCAGCCCGAACCAGGCCCCGAGCTCGACCGTCTGTATGCGGACTTCGAGCGCAACAGCATGGCGCCGCTGTGGACCCAGACCAACGACCTCATGCCGATGGTCCCCAAGCCGGCGGCGGTGCCGTTCGTGTGGCGGTGGAGCGAGCTGGTCGACATCGCCCGCCGAGCCGGCGATCTCGTGCCGGTCGGGCGTGGCGGTGAGCGCCGCGCCATCGGGCTGGCCAACCCGGGACTCGCCCCCACCGCGTACGCCACCCCCACGTTGTGGTGCGCCATCCAGTGGCTGGGACCGTTCGAGACCGCGCCCGAGCATCGACACGCACAGAACGCGTTCCGGTTCGTCGTGGAGGGGGAGGGCGTCTGGACCGTCGTCAACGGGGACCCCGTCCGCATGAGCCGAGGAGACCTGCTGCTGACGCCGGGGTGGAACTTCCACGGGCACCACAACGACACCGACCAGCCCATGGCGTGGATCGACGGCCTCGACGTCCCCTTCGTCCACGACGTCGACTTCGGCTTCTTCGAGTACGGCTCGGAGCGCGTCACCGACGAGGCATCCCCGCCGTTCTCGCGTTCCGAGCGGCTCTGGGCCCACCCGGGGCTCACGCCCCTATCCTCCCCGGGCCCGCAGGTCTCCACGCCGATCGCCGCCTACCGGTGGGAGCACACCGACGCCGCGCTGCGCGAGCAGCTCGCACTCGAGGACGAGGGCCACCCCGCCACGGTCGAGCAGGGGCACGCGGCGATCAAGTACACCAACCCCACCACGGGGGGCGATGTCCTGCCGACGATGCGCTGCGAGTTCCACCGCCTGCGGCCCGGTGCCCGTTCGGCCGCCCGTCGCGAGGTCGGTTCGTCCGTCTGGCAGGTCTTCGAGGGCTCGGGGGCGGTCGTGCTCGACGGGGAGGAGCGCGAGCTGCACAAGGGCGATCTGTTCGTCGTGCCCTCGTGGGCCGAGTGGTCGCTCAAGGCGCGCGAGGAGTTCGACCTCTTCCGGTTCTCTGACGCACCCATCGTCGAGCGGCTGCAGTTCCAGCGGACCCATCTCACCGAGTCGGGCCGCCTGCTGCCGGGCAGCCGAGGCTGAGCGATGGTCGCACGTACCGACCTCGTCACCGACCCCGGCATCAGATCCGATCTCCTGCTGGCGCGGCGCGGCACCGCCTACTTCTCCCGCAAGCTCAACGAGCTCTCCGACGCCGACCTGTATTGCCCGTCTCGCGTGCCCGGCTGGAGCAGAGCGCACGTCGTCGCGCACGTGGGCTACCACGCCCGGGAGCTGGCCGGTGCCATCGAGCTCGCACGCACCGGCGCGCGCTCGGATCCGGAGGTGGCGTACGGACCCGACACGGTGGACTTCGGCGCCACGCTGCCACCCAGCGCGCTGCGCAACCTGCACGCACACGCCGTAGTTCATCTGAACGTCGAGTGGCGAGACCTTCCGTCCGAACGCTGGGAGCTGGTGGTCGCGGTCCCGGAGTCCGGCGACGAGAAGGTGTCGCGCACCCCGTGGCTGCGAGCACGGGAGGTGTGGCTGGCAGCGGTCGACCTCGACAACGGAGCTCGGCGGGAGGACCTGCCGGCGCGGGTCCGAGAACGTCTCCCGCTCATCGCGCGAGGTGGTGGCTCCGAGGGCATGCGGCCCGGGACGGGCTCAGGCTGAGCCGACGACCTTCGTGGTCCAGGCCGGGCTCGTGCTCGCGCGCACGACGAGCGTGGGCTCGAGCACCACGCCGCGGTGCTGGTGCTCGGTGCGCCCGCGCGCTTCCTCGAGCACGAGCTCGGTCCCGACCCGACCCATCTCTTCGCCCGGCTGGGCGACGGTCGTAATGGGGATCGGGCTGTCCCACGCGGCCTGGTTGTTGTCGTAGCCCACGACGGCGACGTCGCCCGGCACGGAGACGTCGGCGTTCGTGAGCGCCTGGACGATGCCGGCGGCGAGGAGGTCGGTCGCCGCGAACACGCCGTCGACGAGGCCTGACCGCACGTCGGCGACGAGAGCGCTGCCGACCTCCCACCCGTCAGCGCGGTTCACGCCGGACGGGTTGATCGTGCGCACGCCCTCGACGTCGCGCTCGCGCGCCGCGCGCTCGAACCCCCGGGCGCGGTCCCGGACGGGCTCCAGCGTCGCCGGCCCGCCGACGAAGACCAGTCGGCGGCGACCCGTGTCGGCCAGGTGGTTCGTGGCGATCCAGCCACCGAGCTCGTTGTCGACCGACACGCTGCACGAGCGCGCGGGCGGAACGGCGAGGTTGAGCATCACCGTGGGTGCCGAGCGGGGGGTCTCCCCGGCGACGGCCGCGTAGTGCTCCCCGTCGTTCAGCGTGAGGAGGATCCCCGCGGCGCGGGCCTGGGTGAAGGTCCGCAGGTACCGGGACTCCCGCTCGAGCCGTGTGTCGCTGTTGGCGATCATGAGCGTGTGGTCGGCGGCCTCCGCCGCGCCCTCGGCCCCGCGCGCGACGTCGACGAACAGGGAGTTGCTCAGGTCGGGGAGGACGATCCCGATCGTCCGGCTCGATCCGGCGGCGAGCGACCGGGCGTTGCCGTCCGGCACGTAGTCGAGCATGGCCATGGCCCGGACGACCTTGTCGGCCGTCGCCGCGGACACGCGGCTCGGGTGGTTGAGCACGTTTGACACCGTGCCGAGGGACACGCCGGCCAGCGCGGCCACGTCCCCGATCGACGGGCGCGCCCGGTTCTTCTCGCCGTTCATCTGGTGGTGAACCTCCTCGTCGCTGCCCTGGCAGCATAGCCGCAATTGATCCGCTTCATCCGCCGTCCGAATACCCCCACGTCGCAAGGGTGCGTGTCCAAACCTTGACTCCCAGGGGCGCATCGCTGCTTGCCAGACGGAGCGTCCGCACTCTAGCCTCACCGCTTGAAGCGCTTCAAAGGCGTGGCGGACAACTTCGAGGAGGAAGTGATGATCACTCAGGGACAGCGGCGCGCGGCGCTGCTCACGGCATCGACGCTGTCGATCGCGCTGATCGCGGCGGCATGCTCGTCCGGCGACGGCGGCGAACAGGGCGGCGAGTCCAGCGGGAAGTTCGAGTACCTCTCGCTGGCGGAGAACACGGCGGTCCAGGACACGCTGACCGCGCTGAGCGAGGACCAGTGCGCCGCGCCGGAGGAGACGGCCGCACTGTCCGTCACGACGCAGCCGCAGGCAAGCTTCGACCAGCAGCTCCAGCTGCTGGCAGGGCAGGACGCGCTGCCCACGCTCTTCGCGACCGGCAACTCGCCCCAGGTCATCAAGGACGTCCACGACGCCGGTCAGCTCGTCGACATCGACGCCGAGCTCGAGGCGATGGGCAAGTCCGACGCGATCATCCCGGCGGCACGCTCGACGATCGAGGCGCTGTACGACGGCGAGGTGTACGTCCTGCCGTCCGAGTTCAACGTCGAGGGCATCTGGTACAACACGGCCCTGTTCGAGGAGAACGGGGTCAACATCCCCACGACGTGGGACGAGCTCGTCACCGCGACGGAGCAGTTCGCGGCGGCCGGCGTCACCCCGATGGCGGCTGCCGGCAAGGACGGCTGGCCCCTGACGCGCCTCGTCGGCAACTACATCTACCGCACGGTGGGCCCCGACGCGCTGCAGAAGGTCGCCGACGGTGAGGCGGAGCTCACCGACCCGGAGTACGTCGAGGGTGCGGCCAAGGTCGCCGAGCTCGGAGCGGCCGGCGCCTTCGGTCCCTCCGTGGGGTCGATCGACTACACCACCGCGATGAACGAGTTCCTCACCGGCAAGGCCGCGATGTACTACATGGGCAGCTGGGCGCTGGCGAACTTCAACGACTCGGCCCAGAACATGGTGGGGGCGGACAACATCGGCTTCGTCCCGTTCCCGAACGTCGATGGGGGCGCGGGCGACTCGACGCAGCTCGCCGCCAACATCGGTGTGCCGCTCGCGATGTCGAAGAACGCGTACGACGACGGCGCGAAGGAGTGGCTCGGCTGCATCGCGGACGGCTTCGGCACCCAGTCCCTCGGTGAGCAGGGCGTCATCACCGGCTTCGCGGCGGACGAGTCCGTCGAGGTGGAGCCGCTCACCGGCACCGTGCAGGACCAGATCGCCGCGGCGGACACGACCGTCCTGTGGTTCGAGGCCCTGTTCAACCCGAAGGCCACGACGACCGCGACGGCCAACGCACAGCTCCTCGTGACCGGGCAGATGACCCCCGAGGACTTCATGGCGGCCGTCCAGGCCGACCTCGGCTGATCCCTCAGCGGGGCGTGCGCCGGACGATCCGGCCACGCCCCGCAGTGCCCTTCACCACCCGGGGTCCCTCGACGATGCGGATCCCTTGAGACGGAGAGAACTCCATGCGTCACGTACTCGGTGATCGGCGTGCGATCGCCCTGCTCCTCGGGCCCGCGCTCGTCCTGTACACCCTGATCCTGCTCGTGCCGGTTGTCTGGTCGCTCGGCTACACGTTCTTCGAGGGCAACGCGATCAGCGGGTTCACCTTCGTCGGTACCGAGAACTTCACGCGGCTGGCCACCGACCCCGCCGTGCGTGACGCGCTGTGGTTCACCGTCCGGTTCGCGCTCGTCCTGACCGTCGTGCAGGTCGCCGTCGGGTACCTGCTCTCCCTGCTGTACGTCTTCGTCCTGCGACGGTCCTCAGGCATCGTGCGAACGCTGGTCTTCTTCCCGGTCGTGCTGCCGACGGTCGCGGTGGCGCTGATGTTCCAGCAGCTCTTCGAGTCCGCCCCGCGCACCGGACCGGTGAACGCCCTGCTGGAGGCAGTCGGCATCGGCGCCGTCGACTGGTTCGCCAGCGGCTCGAGCGCCTTCTGGGTGATCATCCTCATGGAGGCGTGGCGTTCGATGGGGTTCTACGCCGTGCTGCTCTACGCCGGCCTCGTGGACATCCCCGAGGAGACGCTCGAGTCCGCGCGTCTCGACGGCGCGTCGGGCTTCCGTCTCGTGCGGCACATCGTGCTCCCGCTCTCGCTGCCGGTGCTGCTCTCGTCGGTGATCTTCTCGATCAACGGCACGCTCAAGGTCTTCGACTCCGTCCTCGCGCTGACCAACGGAGGGCCAGGCAGCCAGACGACGCCGCTGACGCTGTACATGTACCAGACCTCGTTCAGCTACGGCGAGTACGGGTACGGCAGCTCGCTCGCGCTGCTGCTGACGATGCTGTGCCTCGTCGTGACCCTCTTCATCTTCCGCTCGAGCCGCCGCGACCTGACGAAGGCCTGAACCATGACCACCACCCTCGCTCCCACCACCGCCCCGTCCGCGCCGACGCGTGCGCCGCGGCGCCGTCGGCCCGCACGACGCGTCTGGCACTCCGTCTGGACCGGCCTCGTCACCGCTCTCGTGCTCGTGATCGTTGTCTACCCGTTGGTGTGGCTCGTCCTCGGCTCGCTGAAGTCGCAGCCGGAGTTCCTCAACAACCCGACGTTCGCCCTGCCCGAGAACTGGGCGAACCTCGACAACTACGTGACGGCGATCACCGACGGCAACCTCGGCACGTACGCGCGCAACAGCATCGTCGCCGTGATCCCTTCTCTCGCCCTGACGATCCTGCTCGGCGTCGCCGCCGGCTTCGCCCTCGAGGTCATGGTGTGGAAGGGGCGCTCGACCACGCTCCTGCTGTTCCTGGCCGGGATCATGATCCCTGGCCAGATGATCCTGCTGCCGCTGTTCACCATCTACTTCGAGATCGGGCTCACGGGCTCGCTCTGGCCGCTCATCATCACCTACACCACGATCGGCCTTCCCCTCACGGTGTTCATGATGGCGACCTTCTTCCGCAGCGTGCCGCGCGAGATCTTCGAGGCTGCGACCCTCGACGGTGCGAACGTGCTGCGGATGTTCTTCTCGGTCGGCCTGCCGCTCGTGCGCAACGCGATCTTCACCGTGGCGCTCGTGCAGTTCTTCTTCATCTGGAACGACCTGCTCATCGCACTCACCTTCACCAACCGTGACGAGCTGCGCACCATCCAGGTCGGCCTCCTCAACTTCCGCGGCCAGTTCGGCCAGGTCGACTACGGCCCGACCTTCGCGGCGATCTGCCTCAACGTGTTCGGCACCCTGGCGATCTACCTGTTCCTCAACCAGCGGGTCATGAAGGGCCTCACCGCGGGATCGGTGAAGGGCTGATGGGCACGACCGTCGTCGACCTGCGTGCCGAGCACCGTGGTGACGCGCTGGGGATCGGGGAGCTCGCCCCGCGCCTGAGCTGGCGCCTCGAGGGGTGTGCACCCGGCGTCGAGCAGAGCGGGTACGAGATCGACGTCGAGCGAGACACGCGCGACCGCGCAGCGGTCCGCGTGGACTCGGCGGACGTCGCCCTGGTGCTCTGGCCGACGGAGGCGCTGGAGCCGCGCGAACGAGCGACGGTCCGGGTTCGTGCGACTCTCACCGACGGCAGCACGACCGCGTGGTCCGACCCCCTGACGATCGAGGCCGGGATCGGCACGCAGGACTGGGTCGAGCACTTCGTCTCGCCGTCGGTCTCGGCGCCGAGCGGCGAGGCTCGACCGGGTTGGCTCCTGCGCGCCACCTTCAGCGTCCCGGCCACGGCGGACCGTGTGCGCGCCTACGTCACCGCGCACGGGGTCTACGACCTCGAGGTGAACGGCAGCCGTGCGAGCGACGCCGAGCTCGCGCCCGGGTGGAGCAGCTACGCGCACAGGCTGCGCTACCAGACCCTCGATCTCGGCGGGGTCACCTCGACGGGGGAGAACGTCCTCGGCGTCTGGCTCGCCGACGGGTGGTACCGCGGCCGGATCGGGTTCAACGGCGGCCTGTGGGACGTCTACGGGGCGGACGTCGCCGTCCTGGCGCAGCTCGAGGTCCGGCACGTCGACGGCACCCTGGAACGCGTCCCGGTGGAATGGCGGACGGCGCCCGCGCCCGTCGTCGCGGCGGGGCTCTACGAGGGCGAGACGTACGACGCGCGGCTGGAGCAGCCGGGATGGTCCCGCGTGGGCTTCGACGACAGCGCCTGGGACGTCCCGGTCGTCCTGCCGCGCTCGGTCTTCACCCACATCGTCGAGGCGCCGCCCGGGCCCTCGGTCGAGGTCGTCGAGTCGCTTCGCCCGGTCTCGGTGGAGCACCGCGCCGACGGACGCGTGAGGCTCGACTTCGGCCAGAACATCTCCGGGAAGGTGCGGTTCAGCACGACGGCACCGCGCGGTCACGTCCTGCGCGTGCACCACGCCGAGGTCCTCGAGGACGACGAGCTGGCCACGCGCCCGCTGCGCTCCGCGACCTCCGTCGACGAGTACGTCTTCGCCGGGAACGGCACGGAGACCTGGACGCCACGCTTCACCGTGCACGGCTTCCGGTACGTCGAGATCGAGGGCTGGCCCGAGGGCCAGAGCCTCGAGACGGTCAAGGCTCTCGTCGTGCACTCGCCGATGCGCCGGACCGGGTGGTTCCAGTCGTCGCACGAGCTGCTCGACCGGTTCCACGAGAACGTCGTGTGGAGCATGCGCGACAACTTCGTCGACCTGCCCACCGACTGCCCGCAGCGCGACGAGCGGCTCGGCTGGACGGGCGACATCCAGGTGTTCGCTCCTGCGGCCTCGTTCCTGTACGACAGCACGGGCGTGCTCCTGAGCTGGCTGCGAGACGTCAAGGCAGAGCAGTCCGCGCAGGGGACGATGCGCAACTTCCACCCGTGGCTGGAGTGCGGGTTCCCGGCCGACCCCGCCGCAGCATGGGGCGACGCCGCCGTCATCGTCCCCTGGACGCTGTACGAGCGCACCGGGGACGAGCAGATCCTGCGTGACCATGCCGGGAGCATGGCGGCCTGGGTCGACCAGGTCGACAGGGCCACCGGTGGCACGGGCTTGTGGGACACGAGCTTCCAGCTCGGAGACTGGCTCGACCCCGCCGCACCGCCGGACAAGCCGGGGGAGTCCAAGACCGACCCTCACCTCGTGGCAACCGCGTACCACGCCCGCAGCGCGCACCTGCTCGCCCGGACGTTCGAGGTGCTGGGAGACCGCGAGAAGACGCAGCACTACGCCGCCGTCGCGGCCCAGGCACGACTGGCGTTCCAGACGACCTTCGTCTCCCCGTCCGGACGGGTCGTCAGCGACACCGTCACGGCCCTGTCCGTCGCGATCTGCTTCGACCTGCTCGCTGACGCAGCGCAGATCCAGGTAGCGGGTCAGCGCCTGGCCGAGCTCGTCCGCGAGAGCGACCACGTGATCAGCACCGGGTTCGTCGGTACACCGCTCGTGTGCGACGCGTTGGCGCGGACCGGGTCGGTCGACACCGCGTACCACCTCCTGCTCCAGACGCGGTGCCCGTCGTGGCTCTACCCCGTCACCATGGGGGCCACGACCGTGTGGGAGCGGTGGGACAGCATGCTGCCGGACGGCAGCGTCAATCCCGGTGAGATGACGTCGTTCAACCACTACGCGCTCGGTGCGGTCGTCGACTACCTGCACCGCGTCGTCGCCGGGCTGGCACCGTCGGCTCCCGGGTACCGCTCGGTCGAGTTCGCTCCGCGTCCCGGTGGTGGCCTGACGCACGCGTCGGCTGCGCATCTCTCGCCCCAGGGCTTCGTCCGCAGCAGCTGGCGCCGCGACGGCGACGTCTTCCGCCTGTCGGTCGAGCTGCCACCGGGTACCCGTGGGACGGTCCGCCTGCCAGACGGGAGCCCGGTGATCGAGGTCGGCCCCGGCGTCTGGGAATACGAGTGCCGGTGGAGCGCCGCTGACGAGGACCCGCCCCGGCCGCGCCTGTGGAACATCCACAACCCCGACGACCGCGCACTGATGGAAGCGGGAGCGGCCTGACATGTCCACCTCGACCCTCCGTGACCAGCTCTTCGAGGCGACCCAGCTCCTCGTCGGTGCCGACATGGCGAGCACGCGCAGCACCGCGGACGTGCCGCGCCTGGTCATGTCCGACGGACCCAGCGGGTTGGCGATGAACCTGCCTGACTTCACAGGCAAGGTCCCCGCCACGAGCTTTCCCTGCCCGTCGGCGCTGGCTGCCACCTGGGACACCGAGCTCCTCGAGGAGGTCGGTGCCGCAGTCGGCGCCGAAGCGCGGGCCGCGGGGGCCGACATCCTTCTCGGGCCCTCGGTGAACATCAAGCGCTCGCCGCTGGGTGGTCGCAACTTCGAGTACTACGCCGAGGACCCCTTCCTCGCCGGCAGGGTAGGCGCCGCGTTCGTCCGCGGCGTGCAGGGCGAGGGCGTCGGCGCCTGCGTCAAGCACTTCGCGGTCAACAGCCAGGAGACCGACCGCATGCGTGTCAGCGCGGAGGTCAGCGAGCGGGCGCTGCGCGAGATCTACCTCCCGGCGTTCGAGCACATCGTGCGCACCGCGCGGCCGGCGATGGTCATGGCGTCCTACAACCGGATCAACGGGCAGTACGCGGCGCAGAACCCGCACCTTCTGACGCAGGTCCTTCGCGAGGAGTGGGGCTTCACCGGCGTCGTGGTCTCCGACTGGGGCGCCGTGGACGACCCTGTCCTCGCGGTCGCGGCGGGGCTGGACATCCAGATGCCCGGACCTGCTGACTCCGCACGGGAAGCGATCCTCGACGCCGTCGATTCCGGCAAGCTCGAGGCGAGCACGGTCTTCCGGGCGGCCGAGCGGGTCACGAAGACGGCTCGTGCATGGTCGGGACTGCCCGCTCGTGCGGTCGACCGTGACGCGCACGAGGATCTCGCGCGACGGGTGGCGGAGCGGTCGGTGGTCCTCCTGCGCAACGAGGATCAGGTGCTGCCCCTTCCCGGGACGGGGACTCTCCTCGTGCTCGGGGAGCTGGCTCGCGCTCCTCGTCGCGAGGGCGGCGGCAGCGCACACGTCGGTGGTGAGTCCTCCGGCGAGACACCGCTGGATGCCCTGCGTGCCTCCTGGAGCGGTGAGGTCCGGTTCGACGCGGCGTACGACGACGACGGCTCGACGTTGCGCGACCTCGAGAACTCCCTCGCGCAGGTGAGCGACGCCGACGCGGTGGTCGTGTTCGCCGGCCCACCGGCGGGGACGGATTCCGAGGGCTACGACAGAGCTTCGATCGCGCTGCCGCAGGCGCAGGTGCGACTGATCGAAGAGGTGGGCCGCACCGGTCGTCCCACGGTCGTCGTCCTGAACGCCGGGGGTGTCGTCCAGACCTCCCCCTGGGAGGCGAACGTCGCCGCGGTCCTGCACACCTGGCTGCCGGGCGGGCACGGCGCGGGCGCGATCGCCGACATCCTTGTCGGGGAGGTGAACCCGGCCGGCAAGCTGACCGAGACGATCCCGCTGGCGATCGAGGACAGCCCCGCCTGGCCCGGGTTCCCCGCGACGGACGGCCGAGCCCTGCACGCCGAGGGCGTGCTGGTCGGATACCGCTGGTACGACCGAGCGGGAAAGGATGTGGCCTACCCCTTCGGCCACGGCCTGAGCTACACGACCTTCGAGTACTCGGCCCTCGAGATGAGCACCTCGAGCGACACGAGCGACGCGGCCGGCGACGGCCCGGTTCACCTGAGCTTCCTCCTGACCAACTCCGGAGAGCGAGCCGGGACGGAGATCTGGCAGGCCTACCTCGAGCGGTCTGGTTCGGGCCAGCACGCTGCGGTGCGAGTGCTCGTCGGCTTCGGTGCCGTGACCGTCGAGCCGGGAACATCGCAGCTCGTCCGGTTCACCGTGGACGCGCCGAGCTTTCGGACCTGGAGCGTAGACACCAACGGCTGGGTCACCCCCGGAGGCGACTGCTCGATCACCGTCGGCTCGTCGTCCCGCGACCTGCGCTGCGCCGTGGAGGTCTCGCGCCGCGCCGACAACCCCCTCGTGCCGCTCACCCAGGGTTCGACACTGCGCGAATGGGTCCAGCACGACGTCTACGGACCACTGCTGCTGGACCAGATCGCCGAGGTCGATCCGAGCGGACGCACCACGGGCTTCATCACCGACACCACCGTGCTGACCATGATCGGCGACATGCCGGTCCACCGGCTGTTCGGCGACGCCGGGAACGCGCTGAGCGCCGAGCTGCTGGAACGTGTCCGTCGGACAGCAGACCGTCGCGAGCAGACTTCTGAAAGGGACGACCGATGACCATCACCCCCCGCACGCAGTCGGCACAGGCCGCGCTGCGCGAGCAGACGATCGAGCTTCCCTCGTGGGCCTTCGGCAACTCCGGCACCCGCTTCAAGGTGTTCACCACGCCCGGCACCCCGCGCGACCCGTACGAGAAGATCGCGGACGCCGCTCAGGTGCACCGGTACACCGGCATCGCGCCGCGCGTGTCGCTGCACATCCCGTGGGACCTCGTGGACGACTACGCCGACCTGTCACAGCACGCAGCCGACCAGGGCGTGGTCATCGGCATGATCAACTCCAACCTGTTCCAGGACGACGACTACAAGCTCGGCTCCCTGACGCACCCTGATCCTGTGGTGCGCAAGAAGGCGGTGGACCACCACCTGCAGTGCATCGAGGTGATGGCGGCCACCGGCTCACGTGAGCTCAAGCTGTGGCTGCCGGACGGCATCAACTACCCGGGCCAGGACTCGCTGCGCGCTCGTCAGGACCGCCTCGCCGAGTCGCTGGCCGAGATCTACGCCGAGCTCACCGCCGCGCACCCGGAGAACGTGCTCGTGCTGGAGTACAAGTTCTTCGAGCCGGCGTTCTACGCCACGGACATCCCGGACTGGGGCACGTCGCTGCTGCACTGCCTCGCGCTGGGAGACCGGGCCAAGGTCGTCCTGGACACCGGCCACCACGCGCCGGGCACCAACATCGAGTTCATCGTCATGCAGCTGCTGCGGCAGGGGCGCCTGGGCGCGTTCGACTTCAACTCACGCTTCTACGCCGATGACGACCTCATGGCCGGCGCGGCCGACCCGTTCCAACTCTTCCGGATCATGCACGAGATCTTCCAGTCCGGAGCGCTCGCCCCTGACTCCGGCGTGAACTTCATGCTCGATCAGTGCCACAACGTCGAGGCGAAGATCCCGGGGCAGATCCGCTCCGTGATGAACGTCCAAGAAGCGACCGCCAAGGCGCTGCTGGTCGACGCCGAGGCGCTCCGCGCCGCCCAGGTCTCCGGTGACGTCCTTGCTGCGAACGGCGTCCTCATGGACGCCTACAACACCGACGTCCGGCCCCTGCTCGCAGAGCTGCGCGCCGAGCAGGGCCTGGCGCCCGACCCGATGACGGCGTTCGCTGCCTCGGGCTACACCCAGACCATCGTCGCCGAGCGCGTCGGCGGCGTACAGGCCGGATGGGGCGCCTGACGCCCCTCGCCGCAAGCAGCACCCGCCGCCCCACGCCCGTCCTCAGCACCCCGGAGACCGACTCATGAGTACCTCGACCACCGTCCACACCGGCACCCAGGCCGTCGCTGACCTGGTCGCGCGTTCGAACCGCCTGGGCGCAGACCCTCGCGTGACGAACTACGCGGGCGGCAACACGTCCGCCAAGGGCACCGAGACCGACCCGGTCACGGGTGAGCCCGTCGAGCTGCTGTGGGTCAAGGGCTCGGGCGGTGACCTCGGCACGCTCACCGAGAAGAACCTCGCGGTCCTGCGCCTCGACCGTCTGCGCGCGCTCGTCGGCGTCTACCCGGGCGTGGACCGCGAGGACGAGATGGTCGCGGCGTTCGACTACTGCCTGCACGGCAAGGGCGGTGCGGCGCCGTCGATCGACACCGCGATGCACGGCCTGGTCGACGCCGCGCACGTCGACCACCTGCACCCCGACGCGGGCATCGCGCTCGCGACCGCTGCGGACGGCGAGGCTCTGACGCGCGAGGTCTTCGGCGACGAGGTCGTCTGGGTGCCGTGGCGGCGCCCGGGCTTCCAGCTCGGGCTGGACATCGCTGCCATCAAGGACGCGAACCCGCAGGCGGTCGGGTGCGTGCTCGGCGGGCACGGCATCACCGCGTGGGGCGAGACGTCGGACGAGGCCGAGCGGCGCTCCCTCGACATCGTCCGCCGCGCGGAGGAGTTCATTGCCCGCCGGACGGCGCAGCTCGCCGACCGAGGCGAGCACCCGTTCGGCGCGGTGCGCCCGGGATACGAGGCGCTGGGCGAAGAGGAGCGGCGCGCCAAGGCCGCCGCGCTCGCGCCGACGATCCGTGGGCTCGCCTCGACCGACGCGCCGCAGGTCGGGCACTTCACCGACTCCGACGTCGTGCTCGACCTCCTCGCCCGCGAGAAGCTGGCCCCGTTGGCCGCGCTCGGCACGTCGTGCCCGGACCACTTCCTGCGCACCAAGGTCAGCCCGCTCGTCGTCGACGTGCCCGCCGACGCGTCCGTCGAGGACACGGTCGCCGCGCTGCGCGTGGCCCACGCCGCCTACCACCAGGCCTACCGCGCGTACTACGACCGGCACGCGACGCCGGACAGCCCGGCGATCCGCGGGGCCGACCCGGCGATCGTGCTCGTCCCCGGGGTCGGCATGTTCTCGTTCGGGAAGAACAAGCAGACCGCGCGCGTCGCGGCGGAGTTCTACGTCAACGCGATCAACGTCATGCGCGGCGCCGAGGCGATCAGCACCTACGCGCCCATCGAGGAGTCGGAGAAGTTCCGCATCGAGTACTGGGCGCTCGAGGAAGCCAAGCTCCAGCGGATGCCGCAGCCGAAGACCCTCTCGACGCGCGTCGCGCTCGTCACCGGCGGCGGGTCGGGCATCGGCAAGGCCATCGCCGAGCGGCTCGCGGCCGAGGGCGCGTGCGTCGTCGTCGCGGACCGCAACCTCGACGGCGCGCGCGAGGTCGCCGACGCGCTCGGCGGTCCGGACGTCGCCGTCGCCGTCGGCGGCGACGTCACCTCCGCGGCCGACGTCGCCGCGATGGTCGACGCGGCAGCCCTCGCCTTCGGCGGGGTCGATCTCGTCGTCAACAACGCCGGCCTGTCGATCTCCAAGCCGCTCCTCGAGACCACCGAGGCCGACTGGGACCTTCAGCACGACGTCATGGCCAAGGGCTCGTTCCTCGTGTCCCGCGAGGCGGCCCGCGCCATGATCGCCCAGGGCATGGGCGGCGACATCGTCTACATCGCCTCCAAGAACGCCGTCTTCGCCGGCCCGAACAACGTCGCCTACTCCGCGACCAAGGCCGACCAGGCTCACCAGGTCCGCCTGCTCGCGGCCGAGCTCGGCGAGCACCAGATCCGCGTCAACGGCATCAACCCCGACGGCGTCGTGCGCGGCTCCGGCATCTTCGCCGCAGGCTGGGGCGCGCAGCGCGCAGCGGTGTACGGCGTCGACGAGCAGGACCTCGGGGCGTTCTACGCCCAGCGCACGCTGCTCAAGCGCGAGGTGCTCCCCGAGCACGTCGCCGCCGCGGTCCTCGCGCTCACCGGGCCCGACCTCGCCCAGACCACAGGCCTGCACGTGCCCGTCGACTCGGGTGTCGCTGCCGCGTTCCTGCGATGACCCGTCGTCCCGTCCACGTCGTGGCGGTCGACCTCGGGGCGACCAGCGGGCGCGTCATCGTCGGCCGGGTAGGGCCGGAGAGTCTCGACCTTCATCAGGTCGCACGGTTCCCCAACGACCCGGTCCGGACCCCTGACGGGCTGCACTGGAACATGCTCGAGCTCTACCGTCAGATCCTGGTGGGCCTGGCGCGCGCGGAGCGCGAGCTCCCGGGCAAGGTGGAGAGCCTGGGCATCGACTCGTGGGCCGTGGACTATGCGTTGCTGCGCAGGGGGCAGGTCCTCGGTCTGCCCTACCACTACCGCGACGAGCGCACCGCCCGGGGCGTCACGTCGGTCCATCGACGGGTCGGCGCGCCGGACCTCTACCACCGCAACGGGCTGCAGCACCTGCCCTTCAACACCCTGTTCCAGCTCGCGGCTGAAGAGGGACTGCTCGACGTCGCCGACACGATGCTGCTCGTGCCGGACCTGCTGACGTACTGGCTGACCGGCGAGGTCGTCGCGGAACGCACCAACGCGTCCACGACCGGGCTGCTCGGCGTGCACACCCGCGAGTGGGACACCCAGCTCGCGGGACAGCTCGATCTGCCCGCGGAGCTGCTGCCACACCTGGTGGACCCAGGAACCCGGGTGGGTGAGCTCACAGGGAACCCGTTGTCCGTCGTCGGGCGCCCGATCGCGGTCACCACCGTCGGCTCGCACGACACCGCGTCCGCGGTGGTGGCGCTGCCGACGACCGAGCGTGACGTCGCCTTCGTGTCGTGCGGCACCTGGGGACTCGTCGGGCTCGAGCTGGACCGCCCGATCCTGTCGGAGGAAGCCCGTCTGCAGGGCTTCACGAACGAAGGCGGTGTGGACGACCGGTACCGCTTCCTGCGCAACGTCATGGGCCTGTGGGTGCTGACCGAGACGATCCGCACCTGGGAGCGCACCCCGGAGAGTGTCGCGTCGTTGCCCGAGCTGCTCCGCGACGCCGCAGCCGTGCCGGGCCCGCACCCCGTCTTCGACGTCGACGACCCCTGCTTCCTCCCGCCGGGAGACATGCCGTCCCGGATCAGCGAGTGGTTCGCCCGACATGGTGTGGAGGGTCCGTCCTCGCGGGCGGCTCTCGTGCGCAGCATCATCGAGAGCCTCGCCGAGGCCTTCGCCCGGACGGCGCACGAGGCGTCGCTCCTGGCGTCTCGCTCGATCAGGGCGATCCACGTCGTCGGCGGAGGGTCACAGAACGCCTTGCTGTGCCAAGCGACCGCCGACCGCGCGGGCCTACCGGTGCTGGCGGGACCGGTAGAGGCCACCGCGATCGGCAACATCCTGGTCCAGGCACGAGCCGCCGGCGCCGTGGACGACACGCTGGAGGACCTGCGCTCCCTCGTCGCGCGCGCCTTTCCCCCCACACGTTACGAGCCCCGGAGAACCGCATGACCCGTCGCCAGATGCCGCGCCCGGCAGAGCTCCTGCAGCTCGTCCAGCTCAAGAAGCCCGAGCTCGACGCCCGTCGACGGCGCCTGGACCGCGCGCTCACCATCGAAGATCTGCGCACGATCGCGAAGCGACGCACTCCTCGCGCAGCGTTCGACTACACCGACGGCGCCGCAGAGGCAGAGATCTCGCTCGCTCGTGCGCGCCAGGCGTTCCGTGACATCGAGCTGCACCCGTCGATCCTTCGAGACGTCTCCAAGGTCGACACCTCCGCGACGGTCCTGGGCGGCCACAGCGCGCTGCCCTTCGCCATCGCTCCCACCGGCTTCACCCGCCTCATGCACACCGCAGGCGAGATCGCGGGGGCCGGCGCCGCGGGCGCAGCCGGGATCCCCTTCACGCTCTCCACGCTGGGCACCACGTCCATCGAGGACGTGCGCGCGGCGAACCCGACCGGCCGCAACTGGTTCCAGCTCTACGTCATGAAGAAGCGTGAGGTCTCCTACGGCCTCGTCGAGCGCGCCGCCGCGGCGGGGTTCGACACGCTGTTCTTCACCGTCGACACCCCCGTCGCCGGCGCCCGGCTGCGCGACAAGCGCAACGGGTTCTCCATCCCGCCCCAGCTGACGGCCGCCACGATCCTCGACGCGCTTCCACGACCGTGGTGGTGGTTCGACTTCCTCACGACGCCGACCCTCGAGTTCGCGTCGCTGTCGTCCACGGGAGGGACGGTGGGCGAACTGCTGGACTCCGCGATGGACCCGACGATCAGCTTCTCCGACCTCGACGAGATCCGCCGCCTGTGGCCCGGGAAGCTCGTCGTCAAGGGCGTCCAGAGCGTCGAGGACTCGCGCCGGCTGGCCGACCTCGGCGTCGACGGCATCGTGCTGTCCAACCACGGCGGCCGCCAGCTCGACCGGGCCCCCGTGCCGTTCCGGCTGCTGCCCGACGTCGTGCGCGAGGTCGGGACGGACCTCGAGGTGGGGATCGACACCGGCATCATGAACGGGGCGGACGTCGTCGCCTCCGTCGCCCTCGGCGCGCGGTTCACCCTGGTCGGACGCGCCTACCTCTACGGCCTCATGGCCGGTGGTCGTGCCGGCGTGGACCGCGCGGTGCAGATCCTGGCGGACCAGCTCGTCCGCACCATGAAGCTGCTGCAGGTCGCCAGCCTGGAGGAGCTGACCCCGGCGCACGTCACGCAGCTCACCCGCCTCGTGCCGGTCAGCGCGCCCAGGGGGCCCCGAGCTCGCTGAAGGTGCGTGCGGTGCGGGCGGCCTCCTCGCACCAGCGCACGACGTGGTCCACCACGGGACGGCGGTCGTCGCCCTCGCCCGTCCACGTCACCGCGGACGGGTCGATCGGGCGAGGGTCGGCGGCCGTCCTGACGGCCTCCATGACGCGCATGAACGCGCCGGTGTCCCGGACGTCGCACGCGAGGCGGCGCTGCGGGTCGCGGCGCGCGGCGAGCAGGTCCTCCAGCAGGCCGGTCCGCCCGTACGTCTTCTCGACGTGCGCGCGCGGCGTCCGGACGAGCACGCGGTCGTGCTCGTACTCGAGCCCGATCTCGCCCTCGGTCCCCAGCACGAGGACGCGCGCCGGCGTGCGCTCGGGAGCGCAGAGCGTCAGGCCGAACCCGTAGGGCAGGCCGTCGCGCGCGACGACGCGCAGCGACGACGTGTCGTCCGACTCGATGGGGTTGGCGCGCCACAGGTCGGTGACGACGTGGGCCACGTCCTGCGCAGTGCGCGCCCCGCCGATGCGCAGCGCCGTCGCGACGGCGTGCGCGAGCGGGTTCGTCACGACTCCGTCGACGACGTCGCGGCCGTCGAGCCGGCGGCGGCCCGCCCACGGGGCGCGCTGCCAGTAGCCCGTCGTGCGCACCCACGTGCCGACGGCGCCGATCCCGACCAGGTCGCCGATCTCGCCGTCGGCGACGAGCTCGACCACGGCGTCGACCGCGTGCGACCCGAACGTCTGGAACCCGACCTGGCAGCGGCGGCCCGTGCGCTCGGCGACCTCGACGAGCGCGAGGTGCTCCGCGAGCGACGCCGCGGTCGGCTTCTCGAGCAGGACGTCGATCCCGGCCTCCATCGCGGCGCGCGCGAGCGGGAGGTGCGTCGGGATGGGTGTGCAGATCACGACGACCTCGGGCCGGACCCGCGGGTCGTCGTCGGAGAGGAGGTCGCCGAGGCTCGGGTACCAGGGTGCGGCTGCGTCGTCGGGACGACGCGGGTCGACGACGGCGCTGAGCCGCACGAGCCCGCGCTCGGCGAGCGTGGCGATCGTGCGGAGGTGGGAGCCGCCGTGCCCGTGCACGCCCACGACGGCGACGGGCACCGGTGCCCCGCTCACCGGACGCGTTCCGCGAGCGCCGCGGCCTCGTCGAGGTCGAGGCCGCGGTCGACGAGGACGGCGCGGGCGCCGGTCTCGAGCGTGCCGCCCGCGGGGATCGTCCGCGGCGCGTCCCACGCGAGGGCCGGCCCGGCACCCGGGTACTCCGCCGCGCGGAGGAACCACGGCACGCGCTCGCCCTGCTGGACGAGCAGCAGCGTCGTGGTGTGCGTGGGCTGCTCCTGGACGAACGCGACCCACGGCGACGTGCTGCCGTGAGCGCTCTCCTCGCCACGCCCGTGCGCGCTGAGCACCTCGGTCGACGTGGCCGTGCGCAGCCGCCAGAAGAACCCGCCGTAGCCGGCGCCGGGGCGCCCGTTGGTCGCGGGCGAGCCGATGACGAGCGCGCCGCGCTCCGCGCGCAGGGTCGAGCGCCAGTCCAGGACCCACGCCTCGTCGTCGAGCACCCACGCGTCGAGCAGCCGGTCCTCCTCGAGCTGGGGGACGCCCTGCTCGTCGTGCCAGCGGACGCCGTCGTGCAGCAGGTGCTGCTCGACCGGGTCGACGGCGAGCGCGTGGCTCACCTGGCGCCCGTGGTTCGGCAGGAGCGTCGGGCCGACGTCGGCGACGAACGTGCGCCCGCCCCAGTACGACGTCCCGTTGACGTCGGCGACGGCCATCGAGGCGCCGTAGTGGTGGCGGTGGTCGACGGGGCCGGCGTCCGTGAGCGGCACGCCCGCGAGGGTGTGCACGGGGTGCAGGTACGAGCGCGGGGCGTGCACGGCCGGGACCCGGTCGCCCTGCAGGTAGCGCGCGAGGCGCAGGTCGCCGCAGCGCAGGACGACGGCGTCGCCGTCGGGAACCCAGCGGACGTCGTGGGTCGTGGGCGGGCCCGGCGCGGCGACGGGCTCGACGACGGCCTCGACCAGCGTGGTGGCGCGGGCGCGCGCGACCTGCCGGGGGACGGGCCCGGAGGTCGCGCGCACCTCGAGCCGCGGCTCGAAGCGGGTCGTGCGGGACGCGGGCGCGGTGTCCTCGATCAGGGCGGACAGCTCCTTCCAGGCGTGGCGTCCGAGCTCGGACTGGGGGACGGCCACGGTCGTGAGCGCCGGGGTCGCGAAGCGGGCGAGGTCGATGTCGTCGAAGCCGACGACGGACATGTCCTTCGGCACCGCGACGCCGGCCTCGTTGAGCCCGGCGAGCAGCCCGAACGCCACGAGGTCGTTGAAGGCGACGACGGCGGTGGGCCGGGCGGTGAGCACCTCGTCGACGGCGGCGTGGCCGGCGGCGATGTCCGGGCCGGCCGGCAGCTCGACGAGCTCGAGGTCGGGCGTGCGGTCGAGCACGCGGCGCAGCCCGGCGCGGCGGAGCGCGTCGGACGCGCTGCCGGGCGGGCCGGCGAGGTAGGCGACCCGCCGGTGCCCGAGCGAGAGCAGGTGCTCGAGGACCTGCGCGGCGGCCTCGGCGTAGTCGACCACGAGCGACGGGACGGCCGGGACGTCGGGTCCGTGCGTCACCTCGCGGTTGACGAGGACGACGGGGGAGACGTCGGGGACCAGGAGGGCCAGCTCCGCGTCGGGCATCCGGGGCGAGACGAGCACGAGGGCGTCGCAGCGCAGGCGCGCCTCGAGCGCGATGGCGGCCTCCTCGGTCGGGTCCTCGGCGGTGTCCGCGACGAGCACGCGGTAGCCGGACGGTGCGGCCGCCGTCGTCACGCCGCGCAGGATCTGCTGGAACACGGGGTTGCCGAGGTCGGGGACGACCAGGGCGACCGTGTTCGTCCGTCCGAGCGAGAGGCTCCGGGCCACGTTGCTGGGACGGTAGCTGAGGTCCGCCGCCGCCCGGCGGACGCGCTCGCTGATGTCCGGGTCGACCGACGCGCGGCCGTTCATGACGCGCGACACCGTCGCCCGGGAGACGCCCGCGGCGGCCGCGACGTCGGCGATCGTCACCCCGCCTCGCCGTGTGCTCACGCTTGCCATCGTTCTCCCTCAGGTCGTGGTCCGCGCGTCGCGGGGCGCGCACGGCATCGTGGCGCCCGCGCTCGCCGGGGTCGTCCGGTGTCGCGCGATGCGATGACCGTACACCATGGGAAACCGGTTACACGTGTGCTACGGTCCTCTTCCAGCAACCGGTTTCCTACTGTCGGGGAACTCGGGGCTACCGATCGACGACGACCGGAGGTGACCGATGACCGGCACGAGCTGCGAGGAGGGTCTCGCATGGCGGTGACCGAGCTCGCACGAGCGAGCACCACTGCGACGCAGCGGCGACCGCGCCGGCGCGGGGACGGGAAGGCCGCAGCGCTCTTCCTCGCTCCCTGGTTCGTGGGGCTCGCGCTCATCACGGCGGGGCCCATGGTCGCGTCGCTCTACCTGTCCTTCACGGACTACAACCTGCTCCAGGCGCCGAGCTGGATCGGCTGGGACAACTACGAGCGCATGTTCTCCGACCCGCGGCTGCTCAACTCGCTGCAGGTCACCTTCACGTACGTGCTCGTCTCGGTGCCGCTCCAGCTCGCCGCGGCCCTCGGGCTCGCGCTCCTGCTGGACAAGGGTCTGCGCGGCCTCGCGGTCTACCGCTCGATCTACTACCTGCCGTCGCTCCTGGGCGGCAGCGTCGCGATCGCGATCCTCTGGCGTCAGGTCTTCGGCGCCGACGGCCTGCTCAACCAGGTGCTCGCGATCTTCGGGATCGAGGGCCAGGGCTGGGTGTCGCACCCGGACTACGCGCTCGGGACGCTCATCGCGCTCAACGTGTGGACGTTCGGCGCGCCGATGATCATCTTCCTCGCCGGCCTGCGGCAGATCCCGCGCATGTACTACGAGGCGGCCTCGATCGACGGCGCGAGCCGGTGGCGCCAGTTCCGGTCGATCACCGTGCCGATGCTCACGCCGATCATCTTCTTCAACCTCGTGCTGCAGCTCATCAACGCGTTCCAGTCGTTCACGCAGGCGTTCGTCGTCAGCGGCGGCACCGGCGGTCCGGCGGACTCGACGATGTTCTACACGCTGTACCTCTACCTCAAGGGGTTCGGCTCGCTCGAGATGGGCTACGCCTCGGCGATGGCCTGGTTCCTCCTCCTGATCATCGGCGGGATGACGTTCGTCAACTTCCTCGCCTCGAAGTACTGGGTCTTCTACGATGACTGACACCACCTTCCCCGCCACGTCGGGCTCCCACTCGGACGCAGAGTCCTCGGCGTCCGGCCCCGTCCGCGTCGCCGCCGACGCCGCCACCGCCACCGAGGACCGTCGCGAGTCGCTCTCCGAGCTCGCCGCCGGCACCCCGGACGGCCGGCCCCGACCGCGACGTCGTGCGCAGGCCGCCCGCACGCAGTCGGTGCTCAAGCACGTGCTGCTCATCGTCTTCGGGTTCGTGATGCTGTACCCGCTGCTGTGGATGCTCGCGAGCTCGTTCAAGCCGTCCGCGCTGATCTTCCGCGAGCCGGGGCTCATCCCGAGCGACATCGACCTCAGCAACTACACCGAGGGCTGGAACGCGCTCACGCACCCGTTCAGCCAGTACCTGCTGAACTCGGCGATCATCGTGCTCGGGTCCGTCCTGGGCAACCTCGTCTCCTGCTCGCTCGCCGCCTACGCGTTCGCCCGGCTGCAGTTCCGCGGCCGGGGCGTCTGGTTCGCGATCATGCTCATGTCGATCATGCTCCCGATCCACGTCGTGATCGTGCCGCAGTACGTGCTGTTCTCCTCGCTCGAGTGGATCAACACGTTCCTGCCGCTCATCGTGCCGAAGCTGCTCGCGACCGACGCGTTCTTCATCTTCCTCATGGTCCAGTTCTTCCGCGGCATCCCGAAGGAGCTGGACGAGGCCGCGCGCCTCGACGGGTGCGGGCACGGGCGGATCTACCTGCAGATCATGATGCCGCTCGCCCTGCCGGCGCTCGCGACGACCGCGATCTTCACGTTCATCTGGACGTGGAACGACTTCTTCAGCCAGCTCATCTTCCTCACGAAGCCGGACATGTACACGGTGCCGATCGCGCTGCGCACGTTCATCGACGCCACGGGCGAGAGCTCGTGGGGGCCGATGTTCGCGATGTCGATCGTCTCCCTGGTCCCGGTCTTCCTCGTCTTCCTCTTCGGCCAGAAGTACCTCGTCAAGGGCATCGCCACGACGGGGATCAAGTAGCACCTCTCGCCGGGGCGGAGCCTCACGCCGCCCCGGCACCACACCTGCACGACAGAACGACGACGTCCCGTCACGCACAAGGAGAGTCATGAACACCTCGATCTTCCGTCCGCAGCGCCGCCCCGGCGCGCGCCGCGCAGCGCTCGTCGCCGCGCTGACCGTCGGGGCCCTGGCCCTGACCGCCTGCAGCGGGGACGGCGGCGTCGCCAACCCCGGCGGCGACGACGACGAGACGTCGTCGGCCGACTCCGGCCCCGTCGAGATCCGCTTCTCGTGGTGGGGGTCGGACACCCGGCACCAGACCACGCAGGAGATCATCGACCTCTTCATGGAGAAGAACCCGGACATCACCGTCGTCCCCGACTACACCGACTGGGGCGGGTACTGGGACAAGCTCGCGACGTCCGTCGCCGCGGGCGACGCGCCCGACGTCATCACGCAGGAGGAGCGCTACCTCGCGGACTACGCCTCGCGCGGCGTCCTCGCGGACCTCGGCGAGCTCGAGATCGAGACCGGGTCGATCGACGAGTCGGTCCTCGCGTCCGGCGAGACCGAGGGCGCCCTGTACGGCATCCCGACCGGTGTCAACGCCTACGCCATGCTCGCCGACCCGCAGGTCTTCGCCGACGCGGGCGTCGAGATGCCGGACGACACGACGTGGACCTGGGAGGAGTACGTCGAGGTCTCCAACGCCGTGAGCGCGGGCGCGGCCGACGGCATCTACGGGACGCAGGACTACGGCTTCAACGAGGCTGGTCTGAACGTCCTCGCGCGGCAGCGCGGCGAGTCCCTGTACACGCCCGAGGGCGAGCTCGGCGTCTCCGAGGAGACCGTCGCCGACTTCTTCCAGATCTCCCTCGACCTGCAGGCGGGCGGCGGCCAGCCCGACGCCGCGCGCTCGGTGGAGCTCGAGGGTGCCGGCCCCGAGGGCTCGCTCCTCGGTACCAACACGGGCGCGATGGGCGTGTGGTGGACCAACCAGCTCGGCGCGATCAGCACCGCGTCCGGCCGCGAGCTCCAGCTCCTGCGCCTGCCCGGCGAGACCGAGGACGAGCGCACCGGCATGTACTTCAAGCCGGCCATGTACTACTCCGTCGCGAAGACGTCGGAGCACCCCGAGGCCGCGGCGAAGCTCGTCGACTTCCTCCTCAACGACCCCGAGGCCGGCGCGCTCATGCTCTCCGACCGCGGGCTGCCCGCGAACACCGAGGTGCGCGAGTCGATCCAGGAAGCCCTGTCGCCCGCCGACAAGCAGGCCGCGGACTTCCTCAAGTCGCTCGAGTCCGAGATCGTCGACGGCCCCCCGGTCCCGCCGCAGGGCGCCGGTGACGTGGTCGAGATCCTCAAGCGCATCAACACCGAGGTGCTCTTCGGGCAGGTCACGCCCGAGGACGCCGCGGCGAAGTTCCTGAGCGAGGTCGGCGCGGCGATCGGGCAGTAGCCCGACCGACCCGGCCACGACCGGGCGGCGACCTCGCCGCCCCCCTTGCCCGGCCGGGCCGGTCCGTCGCCCCGCGGACCGGCCCGGCCGTTCTCGCAGCAGCACGACCCGCACCACCCCGCGCCACGCCACCTGTGGCCGCACCGTCGAGAGGACAGCTCCGTGCAGGACCCCCGCGCCACCCCCACCGACCCGGTCGGACCGGCCCCGTCCCACGCCGCCCCGAGGCGCTACGCGGTCGCCGGCACCGGTCACCGTGCGCGCATGTTCGTCGACGCGCTGCTCGGCGAGCACCGCGAGGACGGCCGGCTGGTGGCGTGGTGCGAGCCGAACCCCGTGCGGGCGACCTGGCACGACGGCCGCCTGGCCGCGGCGGGCCACGCACCGCTCCCGCGCTACGCGCCGGAGCAGCTCGAGCAGATGTTCGCCGAGCAGGAGGTCGACGTGCTCGTCGTGACGTCGCCCGACCACACGCACGCGCGCTACGTCGTCGCCGCGCTGGACGCCGGCGTCGACGTGGTGTGCGAGAAGCCCCTGACGACCGACGCCGCGGGCATGGCGAGGATCCGGGCGGCCGCCGAGCGCTCGTCCGCGACGCTGACCGTGACGTTCAACTACCGCTACTCGCCGCGCAACACTGCGCTGCGGCGAGTCATCGCGTCGGGGGAGATCGGCGACGTCGTCTCCGTGCACTTCGAGTGGCTCCTCGACACGGTGCACGGCGCCGACTACTTCCGCCGCTGGCACCGCGAGAAGGCGGCGTCCGGCGGGCTGGCTGTGCACAAGGCGAGCCACCACTTCGACCTCGTGAACTGGTGGCTCGACGACGTCCCCGAGGTGGTCACCGCCCTCGGCGGGCTGCGGTTCTACGGGGACGACGGCGCGGGCAGGCCGCCGGGGGAGCGGCCCGGCCTGGGCCGCGACGCCGCGCCCGACGACCCGTTCGGCATCGACCTCGCCGCCGACGACACGCTGCGCGCGCTGTACCTCGACGCGGAGTCCGAGGACGGGTACGTCCGCGACCGCGACGTCTTCGCGCCCGGGGTGAGCATCGAGGACACGATCGGTGCGCTCGTCGGCTACCGCAAGGGCGCGACGCTCACCTACTCGCTCACCGCGCACAGCCCCTGGGAGGGGTACCGCGTCGCGGTCAACGGCACGCGAGGGCGCGCCGAGCTCGACGTCGTCGAGCGCGCGCACGTCGAGTCCGGCCGCGCCGCCGAGGCGCTCGGCCCCGAGGGCAAGCGCCGCCCGGCCGTCGACCCGAGCGCGGTCCACGACCCCGGGGCGAGCGACGTGCGCCCCTACGGCGCGCGGCTCGTCGTGCAGCGGCACTGGGAGACCGCCCGCGAGGTCGTGATCGAGGAGGGCGAGGGGTCGCACGGGGGAGGCGACCGGCTCCTGCTCGCCGACGTCTTCCGGGGGCCCGGGGACGACCCCCTCGCGCGCGCCGCCGGGTACGTCGACGGGCTGCGCAGCGTCGCCGTCGGCGTCGCGGTGAACCGGTCGCTCGAGACCGGCGGCACCGTGCGCACGTCCGACCTGGGCGTGTCGCTCGAGCGCGCGGCACGCCGTCCCGCGCCCGTGGCCGAGGGAGCGCGGGCGTGACCGCCCCGGCCCGTGCGGCCGGCTCGCCGATCCTGGTCCTCCGTCCCGACGACGACGTCGCCGTCGCGACGCGCGACCTCGTCCCCGGCGACGTCCTGCCGGGCGACGTCCTGCCCGGCTCGGCGGGGACGGGCGGTGGCGTCGAGGTGCTCGACGCCGTCCCGCGCGGGCACAAGGTCGCGCTGCGGGCCGTGCCCGAGGGCGCCCCGGTGCGCAAGTACGGCCAGGTCATCGGCGTCGCGACGCGCGACGTGCGCCCCGGCGAGCACGTGCACACCCAGAACCTGGGCTTCGAGGAGGGCGAGCGCGAGCACGAGCTCGCGACCGTCCACACCCCGATGGAGGTGCCGCCCGGCCCGCGCCCGACGTTCCGCGGCTACCGCCGCGCGAACGGATCCGTCGGCACGCGCAGCTACGTCGCGATCCTCACGTCGGTCAACTGCTCGGCCAGTACCGCGCGCATGATCGCCGACCAGTTCCGCAGGTTCGCCCTCGACGCGTACGACGACGTCGACGGGGTGGTCGCGCTCACGCACCAGTCCGGGTGCGGGCTCGTGCCGACGAGCGAGGGCGCCCAGGTGCTCGTGCGCACGCTGCGCGGGTACGCCGCGCACCCCAACGTCACCGGTGTGCTCGTGCTCGGGCTGGGCTGCGAGATGATCGCCGTCGACACCGTGCTCGCCGGTGCCGACGTGTCCCCGGACACGGTCGTGCGCACCCTGACGATCCAGGACTCCGGCGGTGTGCGCGCCACCGTGCGCGCCGGGGTCGAGGCCGTGCGCGAGATGGTCGAGGAGGTCGACGCGCGCTTCGAGCGGACCGAGTGCGACGTCTCCGGGCTCGTGCTCGGGCTGAACTGCGGCGGCTCCGACGGCTACTCCGGGATCACGGCGAACCCCGCGCTCGGCATCGCATCCGACCGTCTCGTCGCCTACGGCGGGACGTCGGCGCTCGCCGAGACGCCCGAGGTGTTCGGCGCCGAGCACCTGCTCACGCGCCGGGCCGTCACGCCCGAGGTCGGGCAGCGCCTGCTCGACCGGCTCGAGTGGTGGCAGGGCTACGCCGCCGCGGGCGGCGGCACCCTCGACAACAACCCGTCACCCGGGAACAAGGCCGGCGGGCTGACGACGATCCTCGAGAAGTCGCTCGGTGCCGTCGCGAAGGGCGGGCAGGCCGACCTCGCCGCGGTGCACGAGTACGCCGAGCCCCTCGACACGCCGGGCTTCGTCTTCATGGACACCCCGGGCTACGACCCCGTCTCCGTGACGGGGCTCGTCGCGGGCGGGGCGAACGTCGTGTGCTTCACGACCGGCCGCGGCTCCGTGTTCGGGTGCAAGCCGACGCCGTCGCTCAAGCTCGGCACGAACAGCGAGCTGTACGCGCGCATGGGCGACGACATCGACATCGACTGCGGGCGCGTCGTCGAGGGGACCGCGACGCTCGAGCAGGTGGCCGACGAGATCTTCGCGCGCATCCTCGCCGTCGCGTCGGGCGAGCAGACCGCGAGCGAGGAGCTCGACATCGGCGGCGAGGAGTTCGTCCCCTGGCAGCTCGGGACGGTCACCTGACCCTCCCGGGGCGCGTGACATGATCGGTCCCATGCTCACTCCCGCCACCGGTGCGGCCGGGTCGCGCCTCCTCGGCCTCGGTCACTTCCAGCCCGAGAAGATCCTCACGAACGACGACGTCGCGCAGCTCGTCGAGACGAACGACGAGTGGATCCGCTCGCGCACCGGGATCGTCACGCGCCACGTCGCGGACGACGACACGACGGTCGCGGACATGGCCACCGCCGCGGCACGGCACGCCCTGGAGGACGCGGGGGTCGAGGCCGGCGAGGTGGACCTCGTGATCGTCGCGACGGCGACCGCGACCGACCGCTCGCCGAACACCGCCGGGCGGGTCGCGTACCACCTGCGCACCGGCGTCATGCCGGGCCAGTCCACGCCCGAGGAGGCGTCCGAGCTCGACCTGCGCGGCGTCGTCGGGCCGGCCGTGCTCGACGTCAACGTCGCGTGCTCGGGCTTCGCGCACTCCGTCGCCCTCGCCGACCAGGCGATCCGCGCCGGGTCGGCGCGCACGGCCGTCGTCGTCGGCGCCGAGAAGCTCACCGCGTTCACCGACTGGACCGACCGCAGCACGTGCATCCTCACCGCCGACGGCGCGGGCGCGGCGGTGCTGCGCGCGACGGACGAGCCCGGCGTCGGGCCCGTGGCGTGGGGGTCCGAGCCCGACCTCACGCCCGCGGTGCTCATCGAGTCCCCTGAGGACAAGTTCGCCCAGGACGGTCGCGCCGTCTTCAAGTGGGCCATCACCCGCGCCGCCGAGCGCGCACGACTGGTGGTCGAGCGGTCGGGCGTCTCGCTCGACGACATCGAGGTGCTCGTCGCCCACCAGGCCAACCTGCGCATCATCGAGCCGCTCGCCAAGTCGCTCGGCCTCGACGCCAAGATCGTCGTCACCGACATCGTCGAGTCCGGCAACACCTCCGCAGCGTCCATCCCGCTCGGGCTCTCCAAGTGGTGGCACGCCGGCAAGATCCCTGCGGGCGTCCCTGCGCTGCTCTTCGGCTTCGGCGGTGGGTTCGCGTGGGCCGGCCAGGTCGTGGAGACGCCCTCGCGCTGAGCAGTGTGAAAGCCTGAACCCATGCCTCTCACCCCGCGCTACGTCGCCGCCGACGACCGGTACGACACCATGACCTACCGCCGCACAGGTCGCAGCGGCCTCGACCTGCCCGCGATCTCGCTCGGCCTGTGGCACAACTTCGGTGACGTGAACCCGTTCGAGACGCAGCGCGCCGTGCTGCGCCGGGCGTTCGACCTCGGAGTCACGCACTTCGACCTCGCGAACAACTACGGCCCGCCGTACGGCTCGGCGGAGGAGAACTTCGGCCGCCACCTCGCCCAGGACCTCGGCGCGTACCGCGACGAGCTCGTCATCTCCTCCAAGGCGGGCTACGACATGTGGCCCGGGCCGTACGGCGACGGCGGCTCGCGCAAGTACCTGCTGTCGTCGCTCGACCAGTCGCTCCAGCGCATGGGCCTCGACTACGTGGACGTCTTCTACCACCACCGCCCGGACCCGAGCACGCCGCTCGAGGAGTCCATGCGGGCGCTGCACGACGCCGTCCAGCAGGGCAAGGCGCTGTACGTCGGCGTCTCGAACTACTCGCCGTCCCGCACGCGCGAGGCCGCGCGCATCCTCGCGGACCTCGGGACGCCGCTGCTCATCCACCAGCCCAGCTACTCGATGCTCAACCGCCACGTGGAGGACGCGACGCACGAGGACCGTTACGACGGCGTCCAGAGCGAGTCGCTGCTCGACGTCGTCGGCGACCTCGGCGTCGGGACGATCGTCTTCTCCCCGCTCCAGCAGGGACTGCTCACCGACCGCTACCTCTCCGGGGCCGCCCCCGAGGGGTCGCGGGCGGCTCGTCCCGACTCGCCGTTCCTCTCGGCGGACAACCTGGACGAGGACTACCTCGCCACGGCCCGGGCGCTGAACGAGGTCGCGCAGGGCCGCGGGCAGTCGCTCGCGCAGCTCGCGCTCGCCTGGGTGCTGCGCGACGAGCGCGTCACCTCCGCGCTCGTCGGCGCGAGCAGCGTCCGCCAGCTCGAGAACAGCATCGCCGCGCTCTCCGCACCTGCGCTCACGGACGACGAGCTCGCCGCCGTCGAGCGGGCGCTCGCGCCGAGGTAGAACCCCCGCGGCGCACCAACGGTTCTCCCTCGTGCGGTCGGGCTCAGGCCGACAGCTCGAGGGAGAGGCCGCGACCGGCGGCGCGTGCAGCGTCCACGAGGAGGCGGCCGATCGCTACGTCGAGCAGCCCGAGGCCGACCGAGTCGAACAGCGTGACCTCGTCGGGCGTCCGCCGGCCGGACGCGCGCCCGGTGACGACGTCGCCCAGCTCGAGCCGGCACGCGGACTCGTCGATCGCGCCCTCGGCGATCGCGAGGAGCGCGTCGCCGGACTCGTGCAGCGCGGTCGAGACGGAGTCGACGACGACGCGCGCCCGGGCCATCGCCTCGCCGTCGACCTCGCGGTGGTCGGGGCGGGGCGGCGCCCCGACCACGTTGACGTGCAGCCCGGGGTGGAACCACGCGCCGCGCACGACGGGCTCGCGCGCGGGCGTGAGCGTGCACACGACGTCGGCCGACCCGACGGCGCTCGCGGGCGAGTCGACGCGTGTCACCTTGAGGTCGGGGTGACGCTCCGCCGTCCGCTCGACGAAGGTGCGCACGGTCGCGTCCGAGCGCGACCAGACGAGCACGTGCTCGAGCGGGCGGACGTGCAGGATCGCGCTGACGTGCTCGAGCGCGAGGCCGCCCGCCCCGACGAGGCCGAGCACCCGCGCGTCGGGCCGCGCGAGCCAGCGTGTGGCGACCGCGCTCGCCGCAGCGGTCCGCAGGCGGGTGGGCAGCCCCCCGTCGAGCACCGCGACGGGCTCGCCGGTCGTCGCGTCGGCGAGCACGAGGACCGAGCGCTGCGCGGGGAGCCCGTGCTCGCGGTTCGCGGGGATGTCGGCGAGGAGCTTCGACCCCGCGAGCCCGGTGCGCGGCGAGACGGCGGTCATCGGCAGGAAGTGCGCCCGGTCGTCGACGGCCGCGACGGCGAGGGGTGCCTGCGCCGCCGTCCCGTCGGCGAGGTCGGCGAACGCCTGCTCGACGACGTCGATCACCTGCGCGGGCGTGACGAGCCCGGCGAGGTCGGAACGGGTGAGGACGAGCGGCACGGGGCCTCCTGAGATAGCACGGGCGGGGGGTGGGGCAGGCGTGAGGTCAGGTCGCGCGACCGAGGCGGACGAAGGGTGTCGTGAGCGCGCTGGGCGGGCGGCTGTGGGTCACGAACCCGGCGACGGCGAGCAGCGCGAGGACGTAGGGGAGCATGACGAGCAGGGCGAACGGCACGTCGACGCCGAGCGCGGGCAGCGTGAACTGCAGCGCCTGCGCGAGGCCGAAGACGAGCGCGGCGACCGCCACGCCGACGGGCCGCCAGCTGCCGGCGATCACGGCCACCACCGCGAGGTAGCCGACGCCGGCGGTCATGTTGTCGGTGAACGTGCGCACCTCGGACAGCGCGAGCTGCGTGCCGGCGAGCCCGGAGAGGAGGCCGACGACGAGGACCGCGGCGAACCGGACGCGCGGCACGCCGATGCCCGAGCGGTCGGCGCTCGCGGCGTCCTCCCCGACGGCGTCGACCGCGAGCCCCCAGCGGGTGCGCCGGGACGTGAGCACGGCGAGGAGCACGACTGCGGCGAGCAGGGCGTAGGCGAGGCCCGTCTGCCGGAAGAGCGCGGGCCCGACCACGGGGATCTGCGACAGGACCGGGATCGCGACGCGCTCGAACCCCGGGACCTCGGTCCCGCGCTCGAGGAGCAGGCGCGCACCGAACGTCGTGCCGGCGAGCGCGAGCGCGTTGGCGGCGATGCCGGTGACGATCTGGTCGGCGCGCAGCGTGACGCTGAGGACGGCCTGGAGCACGCCGACCAGGAGGCCGGCGAGCGCACCGCACGCGACCCCGACGAGGGCCGAGCCGCTCGACGTCGCGCCCACGACCGCGGCGAACGCGCCGGTGAGCATCATGCCCTCGACGCTCATGGTGAGGACGCCGGCACGTTCCCCGACGAGCTCGCCGCTCGCGGCGACGAGGATCGGGACGCACAGCGCGACGCTCGCGACGAGCAGGTCGGTCAGCGTGGGGATCATGGTGCGGCCTCCGGACGGGGAGCGGGGGACGGGCGCGCCCGGCGCACGCGCCGCACCGACCAGATCGCGGTGCCGGCGACGCCGAGGATGACGAGGCTCTCGGTGATCTGCGTGATGGACGCCGGGACGCCGGCGGCGAGCTGGAGGTTGATCCCGCCCGAGACGAGGAACCCGAGGGCGGTCGCGATGCCCGCCGCGGCCGCGAACGAGCCGCGCGCGAGGAGGCCCACGACCAGGCCCGAGAACCCGTACCCGGACGACAGCCCGTCGTCGAGCACGTGCGGCGCGGAGGCGACGAGGACGCCGCCCGCGAGTCCCGCGGTCGCTCCGGCGGTCGACAGCGCCGAGAAGCGCAGCCGGTCGACGGGCAGGCCCAGGCGCAGCGACGCCGCGCGCGACTGCCCGACGGCGGCGAGCCGTACGCCGGTCGCGGTGCGCCGCAGCACGACCGACGCGACGAGCGCGGCGGCGAGCGCCAGCACGACGGCCACGGTCGCGGGCGACCCCGGCACGCCGAGCAGGGGCAGGTGCGCCGCGTCGACGAGCGGCGAGGACTGCGGGAGGGTCTCCGAGCTGGTCACGGGCTGGCGCAGGAGCGCCTCCTCGTGGACGGCGAGGACGAGCACGGCGGCGCCGACGAAGTTGAGGAGCAGCGTGGTGATGACCTCGCTCACGCCCCGGCGCACGGCCAGCCACGCGGCGACCGACGCCCACGCCGCACCGCCGAGCGCGGCGACGAGGAGCACGAGGGGCAGCGCGAGGACGGCGGGGAGCGACGGCGGCAGCGTGGTCCCGACGGCGGTGGCGGCGACCGCGCCGGCGCAGATCTGGCCCTCGCCGCCCACGTTGACGAGCCCGGCGCGGTGGGCGACGAGGAAGCCCGTCGCGACGAGCAGGAGCACCGCCGCGACGTTGACTGAAGAGCCGATCGCGTACGGCGTGCCGACCATGCCCTCCCACAGCGCGGACGCCGCCTCGGCGGGCGTCGCGCCGGCGAGGGCGGCGAGCGCCGCGCTCACGGCGAGCGCACCGAGCACGGCGGCGACCGGGACGAGGACGGGGGCGAGGGCGCGGACCCGTTCGCCGGTGGTGCGGGCCGGGCGGCGGGCGGGCCGGCCGGCAGGGTCCCGACGTGCGGATCTGCCGTGCGGCGGCGGTCCCGGCGGCGCCGCCCGGTGCGATCCGGGCGCCGTCGTGACGACACCGTGGACGACGCCCGTCCGGGCGGTGGGGGCGGTCATGCGGAGGCTCCCGTCATGAGCTGGGCGACGCGGTCGCGCGCGCCGGGGTCGGTGGTGGGGACCGGGCCGCGCAGCGCGCCCCGGTAGGCGACGTGGACGCGGTCGCACAGCACGAGCAGCTCGGACAGCTCGCTCGACACGACGAGCACCCCGATCCCGGCGGCGGCCGCGGCGCGCAGGTGCGCGACGACCGCGTCGACCGCGCCGAGGTCGAGCCCGCGCGTCGGCTGCGCGGCGACCACGCAGCGCAGCGGGTCGAGGCTCAGTTCGCGCGCGAGCACGGCCTTCTGCTGGTTGCCGCCGGACAGCGAGGAGACCGGGGCGTCGAGGCTCGCGGCCCGCACGTCGAAGCGTCGCGCGAGGTCGGTGGCCGCCGCGCGCATCGCCCGCCGGTCGAGGAGGCCGAACCGGCGGAAGCGGCGCAGGCGCCCGAGGAGGAGGTTCGTGGTGACGCTGAGCGTGGTCACGACGGCCTCGTGGTGGCGGTCCTCGGGCACGACGCCGAGCCCGAGCGCGGTCCGACCGCCGGGCCGAGCTCGCGTGACGTCGACGCCGTCGAGGAGGACCAGGCCCGCGGTGGGTACCGCCGCACCCGAGAGCGCGGCGACGAGCTCGCTCTGCCCGTTGCCCTCGACGCCGGCGATGCCGACGATCTCGCCGGGCCGCACGACGAGGTCGACCGCGTCGACCCGCCGCGCGCCGTCCGGACCGTCGACCACGAGCCCGCGGACGTCGAGCACCGCCGGTCCCGCGTGGGCTGCGGCGGGGTGCTCGCCGGAGCGCTCCGCGGTGTGCTCCTCCGGGGCGGCGACCGGTCCCGTGACGCCGACGCTCGCGGCGAGGACCGGGTCGAGGCTCGACGCGTCGCGACCGACCATGAGCGCGACGAGGTCGGTGGCGGCGAGCCGTTCGCCTTCGGGGGCCGGGTCGGGCCGACCGGTGCCGGAGCGGCCCGCGTCGCGAGCCAGGACGCCGGTCCCGACCACGCGCCCGCCGCGCAGGACCGTCGCGCGGTCGCCGACGCGCATGACCTCGGCGAGCTTGTGCGTGATGAGCACGACGGCGGTCCCCGCGTCCGCGACGCGGCGGCACGTCGCGAGCAGCCTGTCGATCTCGTCGGGCCCCAGGACGCCCGTGGGCTCGTCGAGCAGGAGGAGCCGGGGGCGGTCGAGGAGCGCCTTGACGATCTCGACCTGCTGGCGCGCACCGACCGTCAGCGTCCCGACCCGTGCGCCCAGGTCGACGCGCAGGCCGAGCGTCTGCTCGATCTCGGTGAGCCGCGTCGCGAGCCCGCGGCGGTCGGGGCGCAGCCCCCGCCCGCCACCCCGGCCGAGGAGCAGGTTCTCCTCGACGGTCAGCGTCGCGACGAGCGAGAAGTGCTGGTGCACCATGGCGACGCCGTGCGCGAGGGCGTCCGCGGGCGAGGCCGGCGCGTAGGCCTCGCCCGCGAGCAGGACCTCACCCGACGTCGGCCGGAGCGCGCCGAACACGATGTTGCACAGCGTGGACTTGCCGGCGCCGTTCTCGCCGAGCACGCAGTGCACCTCGCCGGGCGCGACCTCGAGGTCGACCGCGTCGAGCGCCGTGTGGGTGCCGAAGACCCGGGTCACGTCGCGCAGGACGAGCGCCGGTGACGCGGGCTGTGCGTCGGGCACGTCGAGCGCCGCCGCGCCCGCGGGGAACGTCGTGGGCATGAGGACTCCGTCCGGTGGGGGAGGTCGGGATCGTGGCGCGGGGTGCGTCAGTACGGGGTGACCGCGCCGCTCGCGACGGACTCGGTGATCTCGTCGATCGTGGCGACGGTCTCGGGGTCGTCCGTGCACACGACGAGCTCGGTGCCGCCCAGGTCGCTCGTCAGCCCGAACGGGACCTGCGCCGCCTCCCACGTCCCGTCGAGGACGGAGCGGACGGCGTGCTCGACCTCGGTGCCGACGTCGGTGCGCACGAATCCGACGTAGGGGCCGCCGTCCGTGCACTCACCGGGGATCGGGCCCCCGACCATCGACGCGCCCGCGTCCTTCGCGGCCTGCTCGATGCCCTGCTTGCCGAGGTTGACGATCTGCCCGACGACATCGACGCCCACACCGAAGTTGGCGGCGGCGGCCTGCTTGGCCTTGGCCGGGTCGTTGAAGTCGCCGAGGAACTGGGGTGTCACGACCGTCGTCCCGGGCACGGCGGCCTCCGCGCCGTTCGCGAACGCGACCGACGCGTTGACGATCGCGGGCAGCTCGACGCCTCCGATGAACCCGACCTTGCCCGTGGTGGACGACAGCGCGGCGAGCGCGCCGGAGAGGTACTCCGCCTCGGCCTGCTGCGGGTCGTAGTAGGCGAGGTTCTCGAGCGGCTCGGCGTCGGCCGGGCCGCCGATCTCGACGAACGTCACGTCGGGGAACTGGGGCGCGACCTTGCGCAGGTCCGCGTCGGTCTGGCCGCCGACCGAGACGACGAGGTCCGACGTGCTCGCGAAGCGCACCAGCGTCTGCTCGTAGTCGGCCGCGGCGACCTCCTCCACGAACGACAGCTCGACCTCGTCGCCGAGCTCCTCCTCGAGCCGCTGGTAGCCGAGGTAGGCGGACTGCATGAATCCGGTGTCGGACGTCGAGCCGGGCAGGAACACGCCGACCCGCAGCGGCTCCTCGTCGCCCGCGTCGGTGCCGGTGCCGGCCTCGGTGGGCGTGCTGCAGGCAGCGAGGGCCACGAGGCTCGCGGCGGAGAGGGCCGCGACGGCTGCGCCGCGGAACGGGCGGTCACGGTGTCGCTGGACGCGGGCGGCGGGGCCGGACGGGACGGCGGTGGAGCGGGTGCTGCGCATGGGTCCTCCTGGTCGAGTTAGTGGTATACCACTAAGCCTCGAGTGTGGGGACGCCATGTTTCGGGGGTGTCAACCGACCGTAAATCGTGCGTGACCGATCGGGGTGGAACCGTCCTCGGGACGCGCACCCACGTGCCGCGCGGTCGCGGCTCAGCGCGGCCGGGGCGCTCGGTTGCGCGTGCGCGTCGCCGCGACGGGGTCGATCGGTGCCGACGCCCACGTCTCGGCTAGGGCGAGGCTCGGCTCGCGCCCCGACGCGACGTGCTGCGCCGCGAGCGCCGCGACCCCGTCCTCGTCGCGTGCCTCGATCGCCGCGAGCATCGCGGCGTGCTCCTCGCACTGCTCGCGCGTGTCGCGCTGCTTCGTGAGATGGAAGAGCCACCGCACGCGGGCGTCGAGCGGGGCGAGCATCGAGCGCAGGAGCGGGTTCCCGCACGCGGTCACGACGGCGGCGTGGAAGCCTGCGTTGGCGGCGGCGGTCGCGGCGTCGTCGTGCGCGGCGAGCGCCGTGCGCGCGGCGTCGACCGAGGCGCGCATCACGGCGAGGTCCGCCTCCGAGCGGCGGAGCGCCGCGAGCCGGAAGGCGAGCACCTCGACGCTCTCGCGCACCTCGAACAGGTGCTCGACGTCGTCGCGCGTGAAGGGCGCGACGAGCGCGCCCTGCCTCGGCACGAGGACGACCAGTCCCTCGCTCTCGAGCAGCTGCAGGGCTTCGCGCAGGGGGACGCGGGAGACCCCGAGCTCGGTCGCGAGCTCACGCTCCACGAGCCTCTGCCCCGGGTGCAGGTCGAGCCCGATGATGCGGTTCTTGAGCGCCTCGTACGCCACCTCGCGCAGCGACGGGCGGGCGTCGTCGGGCGCGGGAGGCGTCGTGGTCACGCCCTGATCCTAGGGAGCGGCCCGCTCCGCCGCGCCCGCCGCTCGTTCGAGCAGCAGCTGACGCTCGTGCCGGGTCGGGGCGAGGCCCGCGGCGCGCTCGAGCACGTCCGCCGCCTCGGCATGGCGGCCGAGCCGTACCAGGACGTCGCCCCGCACGGCGCCGTACAGGTGGTGGCGTGCGAGGCGCGGGTCGTCCGCGACGCCGTCGAGCACGACGAGCGCCGCCTCGGGGCCGTCCGCGAAGCCCACCGCGACCGCCCGGTTGAGCTCGACGACGGGGGAGGGCGCCACGGACGCGAGCGCGTCGTAGAGCGCGACGATCGCCTCCCAGTCGGTGTGCGCCCACGTCGCCGCGCGCGCGTGGCACGCCGCGATCGCCGCCTGCAGCGAGTACGGTCCGAGCGGCTTGCCCGCGCGCGTGCCCAGCGCGAGGGCGCGGTCGAGGGCCGCGAGCCCGTGCGTGATCAGCAGCCGGTCCCACCGGGAGCGGTCCTGGTCCTCGAGGAGGACGGGCTCGCCGTCGGGTCCTGTCCGTGCGGCGAACCGCGACGCCTGCAGCTCCATGAGCGCGACGAGGCCGTGCACCTCCGGTTCGCCGGGCAGGAGACCCGCAAGGACCCGCCCGAGGCGCATCGCGTCCTCGGCGATGCCGCGGCGCACCCACGCGTCACCGGACGTCGCGGAGTACCCCTCCGTGAAGACGAGGTAGACGACCTCCAGGGCCGCCGGCACGCGGGACGGCAGCTCGTCGGCCTGCGGGACCTCGAACGGGACGTTCGCCTCCGCGAGCGTGCGCTTGGCGCGCGACACGCGCTGGCCCACCGTCGCCGACGGGACGAGGAACGCCCGGGCGATCTCGTCCGTCGTCAGGCCCCCGACGAGCCGCAGCGTGAGCGCCACCCGGGAATCCCGGGGCAGCACCGGGTGGCACGCCACGAGGACCAGCGCGAGCAGGTCGTCGCCCACGGGGTCCTCGACGATCGCGTCGGGTGCGGGGACGGACCCGACGAGGACGGCGCCGCCGTCGCCCGGGTGGGCGACCGCCGTCGTGCCGCGGGCCCCGCGACCGGGCGCGGCGAGGTCCGCCGCGAGCCGCGCGTACTTCTCGTCGCGCGTGCGCTCGCGGCGGACCAGGTCGACGGCACGTCGCCGGGCGACGGTCGTCAGCCAGGCGCCCGGATTGTCCGGGACACCCTGCTCGGGCCACTGCTCGAGAGCGGCGACGAACGCCTCCTGCGCGACCTCCTCGGCGAGGCCGACGTCGCGCAGCGTCCGGGCGAGCCCTGCGACGAGGCGCGGTGACTCGATGCGCCACACGGCCTCGACCGTGCGGGAGACGTCGGTCATCGTCGTGCCTGACCCTCGCGGCCCAGCGGCCCTCAGGAGCCCTGCTGCGCGCGGATCTGCTCCTCGAGCCGCGCGTCCTTCTCGCGCTGCTCCGGCGTGTACTCGGCGCCGAAGTCCTCGATCTCGAAGATCGGCCGGATCTCGAGCACCTCCTCGAGCCCGAGGCTCGGGTCGCTCGGGCACTTCTTCGCCCACTCGACGGCCTCCTCGAGCGAGGACACCTGCCAGATCCAGTACCCGGCGACGATCTCCTTGGACTCGGTGAACGGCCCGTCGACGACGGACGTCTCGCCGCCGCTGAAGACGACGCGGGCGCCCTTGGCCGTGGGCTGCAGGCCCTGGCCGTCGAGCATGATGCCCGCCTTGACGAGCTCTTCGTTGTACGCGCCCATCTGGGCGAGCATCTCCTGCGTCGGGGCGATCTTGTCCTCGTCGACACCGGCGCCCTTGATCATGACCACGACTCGCATGACGTCTCCTCCTCGGTGAGTGCCTCTCGACCGTAGTGTCGTGGAGGCGGGTTCACCAGGACGTCGGACGGCGCACCCCGGTTTTCGACACGCTCGTCGAAGAACTTTCTCCGGGCCACGGCCCGTGCTCAGCGGAAGCGCTGGACGGCGAGCGGCGCCGCCTCGGCGAGGCCGCGGACGGCCGGGTGGTCCGACCCCGGAGCCGCGCCGGAGAAGACGTCCCGCAGCGCGCCCGACGCGACGAACGTCCCGTCCGCGAGCACGTGGACGGTGGGGCACAGGCGCTCCACGAGCTCCAGGTCGTGGGACACGAGGAGAACCGCCGTGCCGAGCTCCGCGGTCGCCTCGCCGAGGCGGCGCACGACGTCGCCGCGCATCGCCGGGTCGACGGCGGTGAGCGGCTCGTCGAGCAGCAGGGCCCGGGGGCGGGTCGCGAGCGCGACGGCGAGCGCCACCCGCTGCTTCTCCCCGCCCGAGAGCGAGTGGACGGTGCGCGGTGCGTAGCGCGGCTCGAGCGCGACGTCGCCGAGCAGGTCCTCGACGGACCGGCCGCTCGGCCGGCCCGCGCGCCGCGCGTCCTTGAGCGCGGCGGCCAGCGTGCGGTCGACCGTCCAGCGCGGGTCGATGCCGATGCCGGCGAGGCCGTCCTGCGAGACGCGCCGGACGTCGGCGGTGAACTGCTTCTTGTCGCGGCGGGAGAGCTTGGTCACCGTGCGGCCCGCGTAGGTGACGTGGCCCGCCGTCGGGCGGACGAGCCCGACGAGCGCACGCACGACCGTCGACTTGCCGGCGCCCGACTCGCCGACGATCCCGACGGGCGTGGTGCCCGGCGTCACGTCGAGGTCGATGCCGTGGACGACGTCGGGCCCGCCGTAGCCCGCCGCGAGGCCGGTGGCGCGCAGGATCGGGGTCGTCGTCGTGCTCATGGGTCACCTTCAGGTCGGGTCGGGTCGCGGACGGTGCTCCGGGTCCCCGCACGTCCGACGAACGACGCTACCGCGGAGTTCCGTGGCGTCGCTCACGCCACGGCGCCGGGGCTCCGGACGCTCCGACGGGAAGACGGCCTCACGAGGGTCTCCCGCCCGCAGTACCGAGCGCGGTAGCCTGGGGCACTCGACTCGGATCCTCGAGACCAGGTGGTCCGTCGCGCTGCACCGCGGCTCGCTCGCGCGGGAGGCGACTCGGACGGAGGACCCATGACCAGGACGGTCGACGAGCCGGAGCTTCTCGCGCCCGGCGAGGCGGTGGACCTCGACAACTGCGCGCGCGAGCCCATCCATGTCCCCGGTCTCGTCCAGCCACGGGGCGTGCTGCTCGTCGTGCGCGAGGAGGACGGCGTGCTGCTGCAGGCGTCGGCGAACGCGGCGGGGTACGCCGGTACGCCGGTGACCGAGCTGCTGGGCCGGCCCCTCGCCCACGTCCTCGGAGAGGGTCCCGCCCGCCAGGTGCTCGACCACGCGGCGAGCGTCGGCGACCTCGCAGCGCGCAACCCCGTCACGCTGCACCTCGACGGACGGGACGGCCGGCCCCTGGAGGTCGACGCCGTGCTGCACCGGCCGACGCTCCCGCTTCGCGCCCCGGCCGCAGAGCCGGTGCTCGTCATCGAACTCGAGGTTGCGTCCGGCGCCCGCCCCCTGACCTTCCCGAACACCTACCTCGCGGTGCGGCACGCGCTGCGCGACCTCGAGCGTGCCGCGACCCTCGACGAGCTGTACGACGACGCCGCACGGCACGTGCGCGCGCTCACCGGGTTCGACCGGGTGATGATCTACCGCTTCGACGACGCCTACAACGGGGAGGTGGTCGCGGAGGCGCGCCGCGACGACCTGAACCCGTTCCTCGGGCTGCACTACCCGGCGTCGGACATCCCGCCGCAGGCGCGTGCCCTGTACGAGAAGAACTGGATCCGGCTCATCGCCGACGTCGACTACGAGCCGCAGCCGATCGTCCCGACCCTGCTCCCGACGACCGGCGCACCGCTCGACCTGACGTACTCCACGCTGCGCAGCGTGTCGCCCATCCATCTCGAGTACCTGCGCAACATGGGCGTCCGCGCGTCGATGTCGATCTCCCTGCTGCGCGACGGGCGGCTGTGGGGGCTCATCGCGTGCCACCACTACGCGGGGCCGCACGAGCCGCCCTACGAGGTGCGCACGGCCGCCGAGTTCCTCGGGTCGACGCTCTCGGTCCGCCTCGTCGCGCAGGCGGAGGACGAGCGCGAGGCGGAGGTGCGCCGGGCCGAGGGCGTCCTCGCGCACCTCGCGGCCGACAGTCGCGACGAGAGCGCGCCACTCGGCATCGCGCTCACGCGCTCGGGGTGGCTGCGACGGCTCGTCCGGGCCGACGGCGCCGTCGTCGTCGCGGAGGGCGGCCTGATCTCCGTGGGCAACGTGCCGGACGACGACGGCTGCCGTGCTCTCGTCGCCTGGGTCCTCGGCCACGACGAGGACCTCGTGTCGACCGACTCCCTCGTCCAGGATGCGCCGGACGTCGCGGCCCTCGCCCCCGACGTCGCCGGCGTGCTCGGGATCGTGCTGCCCGAGGGGCAGGTCGTGGTGTGGGTGCGCGACGAGGTGCTGCGCCACGTGGACTGGGGCGGCGACCCCCACAACAAGGCGATCGCGCTCGGCGAGGGCGAGACCGTCCGGCTGAGCCCGCGCAAGTCGTTCGAGCGCTGGCGCGAGGTCGTGCGCGGCCACAGCGCCCCGTGGACGGCGGACCAGGTCGACGTCGCCTCCTCCCTCCGCGGCCACCTCGTCGAGGCGCTGTACCTGCGGGGGCGCAAGGCCGTGCGGGCGACGGAGGAGCTGCAGCGCAGCCTCCTGCCGGCGTTCCTGCCCGACGTCCCGGGGTGGTCGCTGCGGTCGCGGTACGAGTCCGCGGGAACGGGCCTCGTCGGCGGCGACTGGTACGACGCCCTGGTCCTCCCGTCCGGCCGGGTCGCGCTCGTCGTCGGGGACGTCACCGGCCACGGGCTCCAGGCCGCGGCCACGATGAGTCAGCTCGGGACGACGCTGCGCGCCGCGCTGGTCGGCAGCGGGTCCGCCGTCGAGGCGGTGACGCGGCTCGCGGAGGTCGCGCGCTGGACGCTGCCCGGAGAGGTGGCGACCCTCGCCGTCGCCCTGCTCGACCCCACGACCGGCGTCGTGGAGCACGTCAGCGTGGGGCACCCCCCGCTGCTCGTCGTCGCGCACGACGGGACGACCACGTGGGCCGAGAGCGCGGGCGTCCCGCCGCTCGGGCTGGTGGACCGGGTACCGACCGCGCACGTGCTCCAGGTGCCTCGCGGGGGAGCCCTGGTGCTCTACAGCGACGGCCTCGTCGAGCGCCGGGGCGAGTCGATCCGGGACGGGCTCCGCCGCCTCGCGAGCGTCTTCTCCGAGCGTCCGGGCGTCGACGAGGACGGCATCGTCGCCGCGGCGCGGGATCCGCGCTCGGCCGACGACGCCACGCTGCTCGTGGTGCGTCGCGACCCGTGACGCGTGGTGCGTCGCGCGCCTGAGCCGGACGTGCCCGCCCGGCGGCCGGGCGGGCCGGGTCAGCCCGTGGTCAGGAGCGCGCTTCGGGCGCTCGCCCCGGCGCGGTAGACCGGGACGTCGAAGCGTGCCCACACGTGCTTCTCGCCCGCCCCGGAGCGGCACCACGCGACCGCGCTCGCCGCTCGCCGCGCGAGCACCAGGCCGAAGCCGCCCGCGCCCGGCGGCCGGCGCGCGGCGATCACGGGGGCGTCCGGCGAGTGGTCGACGACGTCCACGACGAGCTCACGGCCGTCGCTGAGCAGACGGACCCGCGTCGGGGGCATCCCGTGCCGCAGCGCGTTCGTGGCGAGCTCGCTCGCGACGAGCACGACGCGCTCGGGCGTGGCGTCGAGCGGGCGGTCCGGGGGGAGCGGCACCCCGGTGAGCATCCGGTGCAGCCCCTCTCGCAGCGTGGCCAGGTCGTCGAGGGCCGTGAGCTGCCAGGATCCGATCTCGACGAAGGTCGGCGGGACCTCGGCGAGGGCGATGCTCACGCGTCGTCCCGGATCTCGAAGAGCTCGGTGACGCCGCTGAGCTCGAGCAGGTCGCGGACACGGTGCGGGACGCGGACGAGCACGGGGGTCCCGGTGCCGGCCGTGGCCGCGTGGTACAGGAGCCGCAGGCCGCCAGAATCCATGAACGTCACCCCTCCGAGGTCGATGTGGATCCGCTCCCGGGCCGACTCGGCGAGGCGGACCAGCTCGTCCTCGCGACGCGCCTGCACCGACGCGTCGATCTCGCCCTGCATCTCCCAGCGCGTTCCGTCGTGCGTCGTCAGGACGTCTCCGCTGATCGTCGGGGTCACGTGGTGCGCTCCTCCTCGCCCCGGCACCGTACCGGGCACTCGGGACACGCTACGCGGACGCGGCGATCCTCGCTCGCGTGGCTCATGACGGTCCCGGTCGAACATCGTGAAGAACACCGGGCCCGGCCGAGGTCGCGGACGACGTCGACCGGGCCCGGTGCGAGGTTCTGCGTCAGCAGGTGCGCGCGCCGAACGCGACCTGCACCGGCTCGAACCGGTCGACCGTCACGACGGCCGTCCCGCCCGCGACGGACGTCGCGCGCGACGCGAACGACTGGTACGCGCTCGCGCCGGGGGCCACCGCGGCCACCGTGCGCGTGCCGTACGGCGTCGCGAGCGTCACGTCGAGCGTCGCGTCGCCGTCGTTCGTGGCGCGGACCGCGACGTAGACCTTGCCGGCGAGGCACCTCGTCTCGGCGACGACCGTCACCGGCGCCGCGCCCGCATCGGGCGTCCAGCGCAGGGCGTACGCCTGCTCCGTCCCGTCCTCGGCCGTGACGCGGACCGTCGTCGTGCCGGGCACGCCGTCGGCGGCCTCCACCGCGACCGTCGCGTACGGGTCGTGCGCGACCGCCTCGACGGCGGGCACCCCGCCCGTGACGGGCACGTCGTACGCCGTGACGGCCGGGTCGAACCCGGCGAGGGTCTCGTCGTCCACGGTGATGCCCGACGCCGTGACGTCGGTCCCCGTGCCCGGCACCTTGGCCAGGACCTCGATCTCGGAGACCACCATGTGCGTGCTGGCGCGTGCCGTGAGGACGACGCGCACGGAGGACGTCCGCACGTCCGCGGGGATCTCCACCGCCGGCGCCGGGCCGTCCGGCGACGCGTCCACCGTGACGGGCGCGCCGACGTCGGTCCACGTGCCGCCGACGAGCGCCTGGAGCCGGACGGACTGCGCCCAGCTCGCGCTGGACCCGTCCTTCCAGAACCGGGTCACGACGCCCGTGACGTCCCTGTCGGCCGGGAGCGCGACGGTGAGCGTGTCGGACGTCCGCTTGGTGCCGGACACCCAGTTCGACCACGACTTGTCGGTGAGGTTGCCGTTGACGACGTCCCCGACGGAGTAGCCCGGCTCGGTGAACGTCGCGCTCGCGGTCGTGCCCGCGGCGAGCGCGCCGTTGGCGGACGCGGCCTCGGTCACCTGGACCCGGACGGTCGCCGGGAGCGTGGCCCCCGCTCCGGCGTCGGCCGTGCCCGTGAGCTCGACGACCCCGACGGCGTCGTAGGCGCCCGCAGGAGCGTCGTCCCAGGCCACCGGGCGCTGGACCTCCGCGCCGCCCGCGGCGACCGCAGTGACGGTCGTGGGGAGGGCAGGCGTGCCGCCCGCGTACGCCTTGGCCCGCGCGGGGAGCGTCGAGGTGAGCTCGTCGACGACGACGGTCGCCGTCGCGGCGACCTCGCCGCCGGTCGGCGTGGCCACGGTCCCCGTCACCTCGACGGTGCCGGGCTCGGCCCACGCGTCGTCGTCCGGCACGTCCCACGTCACGGGGAGCGCGCCGCGCGCCCCGTCGCGGTAGACGGGCGTGACGGTCGTGGGCAGCTCGGGCGCGGTGCCCGGCGTCGTGAACGCCTGGACGGGCTCGGTGCCGAGGACCGTCTCGTCGACGATCCGCCAGCGCTGGTTCACGCCGGAGTTCGCGAGGTACGTGCCCACGGGGGACCCGTCGGCCGTCGCCTGGCCGCCGACCTCGAGGAGGGTCTTCGAGGACGCGTTGACGAGCGTGTAGGTGCCGTCGCCGGTCGTCGAGAGGATCCACTGCGCGGCGAGCGGGGTGTCGGCGACGTCGGCGGGCGCGTCCTGGAGGACGGCGGACGTGTCGGCCGCGACGGCGAGCTGGCGGCCCGTGGCCCCGTTCGTCACGGCGTAGCGCGTCCGGTGCGTGCCGGAGCCCTCGGAGGCGCCGAGCGCCGTGAGCTCCCACGCCTGCTCCGCGACCGGCGCGTCGGTACGGATCACGACGCCCGTGCCCGATGCGGACGGCGCGAGCGAGCGGTCCGCCTGGACGCCGTCGAGGCGGTACGCGTGGCCGTCCTGGACGAGCGCCGCGTCGTCCGCGACGCCGGAGACGCCGTCGACGACGAACGTCGTCACCGACTCGGCCGGCACGACGAGCGTCGCGCTCGGACCGGCGCCGTCCTCGGCGCCCGGCGTGACGGGCACCGGCTCGCCCTCGACGAGGTAGCCGGCCGTGCTCGTGACCACGGGGGTGACGGTCGCATCGGACCCGACCGCACCGAACTTCGACAGGTCGAGCGTCACGGCGCGCTCGGCCTTCGTGGCGTTCACGTGCACGACCGTCGCGGACGTGCCGTCGGCCGACACCGCGGCCGTGCTGCTGGCGTCGTCCGAGCGGATCAGCGAGTCGCCCGGCTCGATGTAGTGCGTGAAGTTCTGGGTCGCCCAGTACTTCGTGTTCGTGTAGATGGGGCACGTCTCGAGGGTGTCCGTGGCCGTGCAGTCGAACGGGATCTGGATCTCGCCCCAGTTCATGCCGTTCGCGCTCTCGCCGCCGGGCGCCATGTTGGCGTAGTCCTCGACCGGCTGCCAGAACACCCACGCGCTCGGCTCGAGCTCGCGCAGGTCGTCGACGATGTGCTGCGCGCTGCCGAGCCCGGACTCCATGGTCTCGAAGTCCTGGCCGGTCGAGCTCCAGTTGCCGCCGACCTCGCTCATCCACAGCGGCTTGTCCTCGCCCTTGGCGATGTCGCGGACCGTGGTCCGCTGCCCGGTGCCGTACGTGTGGACGTTGAGCTGGGACACCTGGTCGCGCACCGCCTGCGGGTAGGCGTTCCAGTTGGTCGCGAACGTGCCGGGGTTGGTCTCGTCCATCGCGGAGATCACGGCGTCGGTCGAGGAGCCCTCGAGCGCCGCGGCGAGCGCCGGGACGACCTGCGCCTGGAGCGCCGGGCCCATGTGGGCGCCCTCCTGGCGGCCCCCGGTCGGGTTGCCGTCGGAGCCGAGCTGGGTGCCCCAGTAGTTGGTGTTGGGCTCGTTGAACGGGTCGATCGTCGCGACGTCGATGCCGTGCGCGTCCTCGAGCCGTTCCGTGACGCCCACCATGTAGGCGGCGAAGTCGTCGATGCTCTCGGTCTTGAGCTGGTCCGCCGTGGAGCTGAACCCGCCCGAGACGTAGCCGCTCACGGTCATGAACCACGGCGGCGAGTTGCTGAACGTCTCCCAGTGGGTGACGTCGTCCTTGATGCGGTCGACCCACCAGCGCTGCGTCGCGTCCGCGTCCTCGTCCCAGTGGTCCGGGTTCGCGGGGTCCCACCAGTCGACGTCGGTGCGCGTGGTGCCCGCCGGCGCCTTCCACCAGCCGTCGACCGCGCCGCCGGCCCGCAGGTAGTCCGGCACGTCGGGGGCGTTGCCGCCGCCGACGTTGTAGCGCGCGATGTTGAGGTTGAGGCCCTCGTCGCCGAACACCATGTCCGCGAGCCGGTCGCGGATCTCGTCCGGGTAGCCGCCCGTGGCGTTGGCGAACCACACGAGGCTCGTGCCCCAGCCCTCGAACGGCGCGCCCGCGTACGACGGGTCGGGCGTCACGGTGACGCCGGGGACGTCCGGAGCGGCCGTCGTGCCGGTCGTCGGGGCCGTCGCGGCGGGTGCCGCCTGCGCGGGCAGCGCCGCGAGGGCGCACCCGGCGACGAGCGCCCCGGCCCCCAGGCCGGCGCCCAGGCGCCGGAGCGCCGGACGGGCGGACCGTCGTGGCGCTGTCGCGCGGTGCGGACCGCGTGGCCCACCCCGCGGGGTGGTGTCGTCGTACTCGGTCGGGCTCATCGCTGAGCCACCTCCTTCGCGTCGCTGCGAACCGGCTGCTGCACCGGGTGCGGGTCGTTCCCGCGGGGGTCTGTCTGCCGAGGTAGAGGCTCGGTAGGGCGTAGGGCGTAGGGCGTAGAGCGAGGTAGAGGCGTGGTGGTGACGGTCGTGCACCACGCCTCTACCTCGGCGGACCAGGGTTCTACCTCGGCGGGGCGGCGTCGGCCGGGCGGCGGACGACCGCGACGCCGCGCGGGTCGAGCAGGAGCACGCCGGGGTCGTCGCCCTCGCCGGTGCCCGACGGGGCTAGGCGGCGCCCGGCGAGGACGTCGCCCGCGACGTCGGGCACCTCGACCGGACGGGCGGTGCGGTTGACGAGGAACCAGAAGTCGTCGGTCCCGTTCGTCCGCACGGCGAGCTCGACGTCGCCGCGGGCGGTGGCGGGCAGCTCGCTGCGCACCCCTGCGTCGTCGAGCAGACGCGAGAGCACCGGGACGAGGCCGAGGCGACCGAACCGGGTCGAGACGTACGCGGCCGAGCCCGCGCTGTCGCCGGACCGGACCGTGCGGCGCGTCACTGCGGCGCGCCCGGCCTGCTCGCCGGTCTTGTACCACCCCAGCACCTCGACGTCGGGATCGACGACGTCGACCGGCTCGGTCCACACGGTGCCCTCGACCTGCTCGCCCGCGACCTCGACGGTCGCGCTCTCGCCGTCCAGCAGGGGCGCGAACTCCTCGACGCGGATCCCGAGCAGGTCGCGCAGAGCGCCGGGGTATCCGCCGAGCCACGTGTGGTCGTCCTGGTCCACGACACCGGAGAAGTACGTGGCCACGAGGTGCCCGCCGCCCTCGACGAACGCCGTGAGGCGGTCGCGCAGGTCCGCCGGGACGACGTGCAGCACAGGCGCCACGACGACGTCGTACGTCGCGAGGTCCGTGGTCGTCGGCACCACGTCGGCGCGCACGCCGAGCGCGAGGAACGCCGAGTACCAGTCGAGCGCCTCCTGCCGGTAGCGCAGGCGGTCCGTGGGGTGCGAGTCGAGCTCGCTCGTCCACCACGAGTCCCAGTCGAAGACGATCGCCGCGCGCGCGAGCTTCTGCCCGCTGCCCGCGACGGGGGCGAGGTCGCGCAGCGTCGCGCCGAGCGCGACGACGTCGCGGAACAGGCGCGAGTGCTCGCCCGCGTGCGGGACCATCCCCGAGTGGTACTTCTCCGCGCCCGCGGCGGACTGGCGCCACTGGAAGTAGCAGACCGCGTCCGCGCCGTGCGCGACGTGCGTGAGGGAGTCGCGCGCGAGCTCGCCCGGCTTCTTCGCGACGTTCACGGGCTGCCAGTTCACCGCGCTCGTGGAGTGCTCCATGAGGAACCACGGGCGGTGCCGGGCGATGCCGCCCGTGAGGTTCGCGGAGAACGACAGCTCGTCGAGCGCCTGCGGGCCGGGGAGCACGTAGTGGTCGTTGGAGACGAAGTCGAGCTCGTCCGCCCACGCCGCGTAGTCCATGCCCTTCGTCTCGCCCATGACCATGAAGTTGGTCGTCACGGGGACGTCGGGGGTCGCGCGGCGCAGGATCGCGGCCTCGGCGCGCAGGTACTGCCGCAGCGCGTCGGAGGAGAACCGCTTGAAGTCGAGCTGCTGCGTGGGGTTCGGGTGCGACGCGGCGAGCCGGGGAGGCAGGATCTGGTCCCAGGCGCTGTAGCGCTGCGACCAGAACGCCGTGCCCCACGCGTCGTTGAGCGCGTCGAGGGTCGTGTAGCGCTCACGCAGCCACGTGCGGAACGCGGCGGCGGCGTCGTCGGAGAAGTCGTGGACGTTGTGGCAGCCGAGCTCGTTGGACACGTGCCACGCGACGAGGGCCGGGTGGTCGCCGTACCGCTCCGCCATGCGTTCGACGAGGCGCAGCGCGTGCTCGCGGAACACCGGCGACGTCGGGCGCCACTGCTGGCGGGCGCCGGGCCACAGGGTCTCGCCCGTGCGGGTCTGCGGCAGGATCTCCGGGTGCTTCGTCGTGAGCCACGGCGGCGGCGACGCCGTCGCGGTCGCGAGGTCGACCGTGATCCCGTTCGCGTGGAGCAGGTCCATGATCTCGTCGAGCCACGCGAAGTCCCACGTGTCCTCGGTCGGCTGGATGCGGGCCCACGAGAAGATCGCGAGCGACACCACCGTCACGCCGGCCTCGCGCATGAGGCGCACGTCCTCGTCCCAGACCTCGCGCGGCCACTGGTCCGGGTTGTAGTCCGCGCCGTAGGACATGCCCGACGGCGAGTGCTGCTCCGCGACGGGCGTCTCGCCCGGCGGCGTGTGCGCCCCGGGGCGGCGCAGCCAGCGGTGCGGGGTGGGGGTCGACATGCATGCTCCTCGAAGAACGGTGCTCGGTGCGAGCGGTCGGGGGAGGCGGACGTACCTCCTCCGGTGGTGACCGCCGGGCCGGCCCCGGGTGGGGGACGGCCCGGCGGCTCATGACAGCCGCGGGTCGGACGGCGCGACGCCCTCCGACGCCCGGCTCACTCGTTGACGGTGAAGCCCTGCTCCGCGCCGTAGCTCGCGGAGGCGTCCTGCCAGTCCTGCAGGCCCTCGGTCAGCGTGGTCGACGAGACGTACGCCTGGCCGACCGTGTCGTTGAAGATCGAGTTCGCGTAGACCTGGAACGGCAGGTACGACCAGCCCTCGACGACGTCGGACGCCGACTGCGCGAGGACCTCGTTGATCTTCTGGCCGCCGAAGTACTCCGACTCGTAGCCCTGGAACTCCTCGGACTCGAGCTCGGCCGTCGTCGCCGGGAAGGCGCCGCCGTCGACGCGCGCCTGGACGCCGTCACCGGCGTTCGCGTACTCGAGGAAGCCGTAGGCGAGCGCCTGGTTCGTGCTCGCGGCGGGCACCGAGAGCGCGGAGCCGCCGTTCTCGGCGCTCGCGGACGCGCCCTCCTCCCACTGCGGGAGCGGGGCGACGCGCCACTTGCCGGCGCCGTCGGGCACGCCCGACTCGAGGTTCGCGGGCATCCAGGCGCCGATCGCGAGCGTCGCGATGGTGCCGTTGCCGAGGCCCTGGTACCACTCGTCGCTCCACGAGCTGACGGGCGCGAGGAGGTCCTCGTCGATGAGCGTCTGCCACGTCTCGGCGAACGCCGTGCTGCCCTCGTCGGCGAGGTCGATCGTGACGTCCGTGCCGTCGACCTGGAAGGGCTGGCCGCCGGCCTGCCAGATGAGCGACGTCGTGAAGCCCGCGTCGCCCGTGTCGTTGGTGATGTAGACGTTCGGGTCGGCGGCATGCAGGGCGCGGGCCGCCTCGACGAAGCCGTCCCACGTCGACGGCACCTCGATGCCGTGCTGCGTGAAGACCTCCTCGTTGTAGAAGAGGGCCATGGGTCCGGAGTCCATCGGCAGGCCGAAGATTCCCTCGCCCTGCTGGACCGCGTTCCACGGGCCGGGCGTGAAGGTGCCGTCGAGCTCGTCGGCCCCGAACGACGTGAGGTCGGCGACCGCGTCCGAGAGCGCGAACTGGGGCAGCGCGTAGTACTCGAGCTGCGCGACGTCGGGGACGCCCTTGCCCGCAGCGATCGCGTTCTGCAGCGCGGTGTACTGGTCGTTGCCGGTGCCCGCGTTGACGAGCTCGACGTCGACGTTCGGGTACTCGGCCTCGAAGTCGGTGACGACCTGCTCGAGCGTGGGCTCCCACGCCCACACGGTGAGCGAGCCGCCCTCCTCGAGGGCCGCGGCGACGTCGTCGGCCGAGCCGCCGCCGTCGGAGCCGGCGTCGTTGCCGCCGCCGGAGCTGCAGGCCGCCAGGGCGAGGGCGACGACGCCGGTGGCGGCGACGGCGCGCAGGGCGCGGGTGGTGCGGATGGACATGAGGGTTCCTCTCACTTCGTCGTCAGACGGACGGGTCACGCTGGGTCGGGCTGGGCAGGGCCGGGCGATGGTGGGAAAGACCGGGTGCGGACGGGTTGCCTGGGGCCGGTCACTCCTTGACAGACCCGGCGGCGAGGCCGGACTGCCAGTAGCGCTGCAGGAGCAGGAACGCCGCGATCAGGGGCAGGATCGTCAGCAGCGAGCCGGTGATGACGAGGTCGAAGATCGCCTCGCCGCCCGCCGTGGCGGCCTGCGCGTTCCAGGCGTTCAGGCCGAGCGTCAGCGGGTACCAGTCCGGGTCCTTGAGCATGATCAGCGGCAGGAAGTAGTTGTTCCAGGTCGCGACCATCGTGAAGAGCAGGACCGTGACGACGCCCGGGGCGAGCAGCGGCAGGGAGACCTGGAAGAAGGTGCGGAACTCGCTCGACCCGTCCACGCGCGCAGCCTCGAGGAGCTCGGTCGGGATCGACTCGGCGGCGAAGACCCACATCAGGTAGAGCCCGAAGGGCGAGATGAGCGACGGGATGATGACCGCCCAGGGCGTGTTCGTGAGGCCCATCTGGCTGAACATGAGGAACGTCGGGACGGCGAGCGCGGTGCCGGGGACCGCCACCGCCCCGATGACGGTCGCGAACACACCCCGCTTGCCCGGGAAGTCGAACTTCGCCAGCGCGTAGCCGCCGAGGATCGCGAGGAACGTCGCGCCGCCCGCGCCGAGGACGACGTAGAGCAGCGTGTTCGCGAACCAGCGGCCGAAGATGCCGTCGTCGTAGGACAGCGTGCGGGCGATGTTGTCGAACAGCGCGAAGTCGCCGCTGAACCACAGGCCGAACGAGGCGAACAGGCTCGACTGGGTCTTGGACGCGTTGACGACGAGCCAGAGCAGCGGGACCAGCGCGTAGAGCAGGACGATCCCGCTGAGGACCGTGAGGAGCACGCTGCGGCGAGGTCGCGCGGCGCTGTGGGGAGCCCGGGAGCGCAACCGGACGGGCTTGCGGGCCGCGGGCCGTGCGGTGGGCACGGCGGACGGGGACGTGGGGGTCGTCGCGGTCACGGTCAGGCCTCCTTGCGCATGCCGCGCAGCTGGACGACGTAGGCCACGATCATCGTGAGGACGCCCATGATGATGGCGACGGTCGCCGAGTAGTTGTACTGCTGGCCGGAGAACGACAGCGAGTACGCGTACAGGTTCGGGGTGAAGTACGTCGTGATGGCGTTCGGCGCCAGGCTCTGCAGGATGCTCGGCTCGTTGAAGAGCTGGAACGAGCCGATGATCGAGAAGATCGTCGCGATGACGAGCGAACCGCGGATCGCGGGGATCTTGATGGCCCGCACGACCTGCCACTGGCTCGCGCCGTCGAGCTCGGCCGCCTCGTACAACGACGCCGGCACGACGCGCAGCGCGGCGTAGAAGATGAGCATGTTGTAGCCCACGAACTCCCAGGTCACGATGTTGCCGATCGCGAGGAGCACCCAGTCCGGGGAGAGCGGGTTGGGGATGGACGTCCCGAGGGCGTCGTTGATGTTGCCGACGAGTCCGAAGCGCGTGCCGTACATGAAGCCCCACATGAGCGTCGCGACGACGGCCGGGACCGCGTAGGGCAGGAAGATCGAGATCCGGAAGAAGTTCTTGCCGTACAGCCGCCCGCTGTCGATCGCGAGCGCCACCAGGAGGGCGATGCCCAGCATGATCGGCACCTGGACGAGGAGGAACAGCCCGACGCGGCTGACGCCCGACCAGAACTGCGGGTCGGAGAAGGCCCGGGCGTAGTTCTCGAACCCCACGAACTGGGTCCCGCCGACCATCTGCGTGCGGAAGAGGCTGAGGTAGATCGAGTACGCGATCGGGGCGAGGAAGACGAGCGCGAAGACCGCCATGAACGGGCCCACGAAGCCCCATCCGATCCAGGAGCGCCGGCGGCGCCTGGTCGGGCGGGACGAAGGAGCGTCGACCGGTGGCACGTGCTGCCCTGCCACGGGTGGGGACGTCGTCGTCATGCTGTGTCCTCGTCGTCGGGGTTGCCGGGCGACGGTCGTCGTCTCCCCGGTGTTTGCGTAAACATCAGCATGGCACGAGGTCGATGGTTACGCAAACATCGCCTACGCTGGCCTTGTCCGCCGCACCGCGGCGGCGCAGGGCAAACTGTGCATGCAGTGCAGACGGTGCAGACGGTGCAGACGGTGCACGAACACGAGCGCGAGGACGAGGACCGATGAGCGACGGGCTCGACGAGGACGCCCCACCCACGACGGTGCGCGACGGCGTGGCTCTCGCGACGATGCAGGCACCCGTGCGGCGGGTGTCGATGGCCGACGTCGCACGGGTCGCAGGAGTCTCCGCCCAGACCGTCTCGCGCGTGTCGAACGGGCACCCCGGCGTCGTGGAGGCCACGCGGACGCGGGTGCTCGACGCGATGGCGGAGCTCGGCTACCGGCCGAACAGCGCGGCGCGCGCGCTCAAGAGCGGCTCGTTCCGGACCATCGGCGTGATCCTCTTCTCGCTCGCGACGACGGGCAACGTGCGCACGCTCGAGGCCATCGCGACGTCCGCCGCCGGCGAGGGGTACGCCATCACGGTGATCCCGGTGGCGGCTCCCACCCAGGACGGCGTGCGTGGTGCGTTCACCCGGCTCGGCGAGCTCGCCGTCGACGCGATCATCCTCCTCATGGAGGTCCACCTCCTCGACGTCGCGCAGGTCAGCCTGCCGCCGGGCGTCCAGGTGGTCGTCGCCGACTCCGACGCCGGGGAGAGCTACGCCGTCGTCGACACAGACCAGGCCGACGGCACGCGTCAGGCCGTCCAGCACCTGCTCGACCTCGGCCACTCGACCGTCCACCACCTCGCCGGACCGGCGCACTCCTTCGCCGCCGAGCGCCGCACGCACGCGTGGCGCGGCACGCTCGAGGCCGCGAACCGGGCGGTCCCGGCCATCGAGCGGGGGGACTGGTCGCCGTCGTCGGGCTACGAGGCCGGGCTGCGGCTCGCCGCGCGCGAAGACTGCACGGCCGTGTTCGTCGCCAACGACCAGATGGCGCTCGGGCTCGTGCGCGCCCTGCACGACTCCGGCAAGCGTGTCCCCGAGGACGTGAGCGTCGTCGGGTTCGACGACCTGCCCGAGTCGAGCGAGTTCCTGCCCCCGCTCACGACGGTCCACCAGGACTTCGCCGAGGTCGGCCGCCGGTGCGTCGAGCAGGTGCTGCGTCAGGTGCGCGAGGGCGTCCACGAGACCGGCACGCGTCTCGTCCCGACGCGACTCGTGGAGCGCGCGAGCACCGCCCCGCCCCCGAGGGAGGGCCCCGGCCGCGGGCGGTAGGGCCCGGGTCGGGCGAGGTCGAGCTCCGCTCGGCCCGCTCGGCTGGTCAGTCCTCGCCGACCCAGGCGCTCGGGTTCTCCACGACGGCGCGCAGCACCTCGCGCGCACCGCCCGTGAGCGCCGCGTGGTCGCCGACGGGGGCGGGCAGCAGGGCGACGTCCGTCCAGGGTGCCGCGAGCACGCGGGCACGCAGCTCGGCCTCGGCGGTCGAGCGCAGGTACGGCAGGAGCGCGGGGTAGATGCCGCCCAGGAGGACCGTGTCGATGTCGACGAGGTTGACGTAGTCGGCGAGCGCGCTGCCGAGAGCCGTCCCGGCCCGCTCGACCGCGGCGACGGCGTCCGGCTCTCCGGCGTCGAGCGCGTCGACGAGCGCCGCGGTGTCCGCCTCGAGAGAGAGTCCCGCGCCCTTGAGGAGCGCGTCCTTGCCCGCGTACTGCTCGAGGCAGCCGGTCGCGCCGCAGCGGCACCGTGGCCCGCGCGGGTCGACGACGACGTGACCGACCTCGCCCGTCCAGCCGTGGCGGCCGTGGAAGAGCCGCCGGTCGACGACGATCGCCGACCCGATCCCGACGTCGCCGGACACGTAGAGGTACGTCGACGGGGCGGCTGGAGCGTCGTCGTGCGACCCGGGGCCGTGCGCGGGGAGCCCGTTCGTGGGGAGACCGCTCGTGCGCGGCGCGTCGTCGGGGACGGCGTCCACGGGAGCGGCGCCGTCGGGCACGACGCCGTGGCTCGACTGGGCGAGGGCGGCGAGCTTGGCCTCGTTGCCGATCTCGACGGCGAGGTCGAGGCCGAGGAGCGGGACCGGGTCGAGATGGGACCAGCCGAGGTTGGGTGCGACCTCGAGGCGGCCGGCGCGGGAGTCGACGAGCCCGGGCAGTGCGAGGTACGCCCCGGCGACGGTCATGCCGTCGGACCGGACCCGGTCGAGCAGGTCGCGTGCGATGCGGCCGAGGCGGCCGAGCACCTCCGCGGGGTCGCTGTCGTGGAGGTCGTCCGGGTCGACGTGCTCGGCCACGACGGCGCCCGTGAGGTCGAGCACGCGCCCGCCGAGGTAGTCGACGTTCACCTCGAGCCCCAGCCCGACGAGGGTCCGCGGCGCGGGCGCTAGGGGGACGGCGGGCCGCCCGGCTCGCTGCGGGGTGGCGGGCGGGAGCTCGGCGACGATGCTCGCGGCGACGAGGCGGTCGACGAGGGTCGACACGGTCGCGCGCGTGAGCCCGCTGGCCGCGGCGATGTCGGCACGGGAGCAGGGCACGGGGGACTCGAAGACGGCGCGGGCGACGAGGGCGAGGTTGTGCTCGCGCAGCGTGGCCTGCCGGGCTGCTGGGGGACCCGAGCGGGTCGCGGCGCTGCGGTTCACGGTCTTGACCTTACCGACTCCGGCGGATAAGTTCAGCCGTACGACATAAATAGGCCGACGGCGACGGTGCTCGCCGCGGCCCTCTCGACGAGGAGACCAACTGTGGCCGACGAGACCACCCAGGACATCAACTTCTCCTTCGGTCTGTGGACCGTGGGCTGGAACGCGCAGGACCAGTTCGGCAGCGCGAGCCGTCCGGCGCTCGACCCCGCCGACTCGATCCGCCGTCTGGCCGACCTCGGCGCGTGGGGCTTCACGTTCCACGACGACGACGTCGTGCCGTTCGGCTCCGACGACTCCGAGCGCACCAAGCGCCTCGACGCCGTGCGCACCGCGGCCGAGGAGACCGGCCTCGTCATCGAGATGGTGACGACCAACCTCTTCAGCCACCCGGTCTTCAAGGACGGCGGCCTGACGTCGAACGACCGCGGCGTGCGCCGCTACGCGCTGCGCAAGGTGCTGCGCAACGTCGACCTCACGGCCGAGCTGGGCGCGAAGACGTTCGTCATGTGGGGTGGCCGCGAGGGCACCGAGTACGACGGCGCCAAGGACCTGCACTCCGCGCACGAGCGCTACGCCGAGGGCATCGACCTCACCGCGGCGTACATCAAGGAGAAGGGCTACGACCTCAAGATCGCCCTCGAGCCCAAGCCGAACGAGCCCCGCGGCGACATCTTCCTGCCGACGATCGGCCACGCGCTCGGCCTCATCGCGAAGCTCGACAACGGCGACATCGTCGGCCTCAACCCCGAGACCGGCCACGAGCAGATGGCGGGCCTCAACTACACGCACGGCATCGCGCAGGCGCTGTGGGCGGGCAAGCTCTTCCACATCGACCTCAACGGCCAGCGCTCGATCAAGTTCGACCAGGACCTCGTGTTCGGCCACGGCGACGTGCTGTCCGCCTTCTTCACGGTCGACCTGCTCGAGAACGGCTTCCCGAACGGCGGCCCCACGTACACGGGCCCGCGCCACTTCGACTACAAGCCGTCGCGCACCGAGAACGAGGTCGGCGTGTGGGACTCCGCGCGCGCCAACATGGAGACCTACCGCCTGCTCGCGCGCAAGGCCGCGGCGTACCGCGCGGACAGCCGCGTCCAGGAGGCGTTCGCGCACTCGGGCGTCTTCGAGCTGGGCCAGCCGACCCTCGCCGAGGGCGAGTCCGTCGCCGACCTGCTCGCGGACCGCAGCGCGTACGAGGAGTTCGACGTCGACGCCGCGGCGAACCGCGACTTCGGCTTCGTGCGCCTCAACCAGCTCGCGCTCGAGCACCTCATCGGCTGAGGTGGCCACCGACGCCAGGACGTCGGACGCCGGCGGCGAGCGCACGCTCGTCGCCGGCGTCGACACGTCCACGCAGTCCTGCAAGGTCGTCGTGCGCGACGCCGCGACGGGCGCGCTCGTGCGCTTCGGGTCGTCGAGGCACCCTGACGGCACCGAGGTCCACCCCGACGCGTGGTGGCAGGCGTTCCGCGAGGCCGCCGCCGCGGCGGGCGGGCTGGACGACGTCGCGGCGCTCGCCGTCGGCGGCCAGCAGCACGGTCTCGTCGCGCTCGACGCGGACGGGAACGTCGTCCGCGACGCGCTCCTGTGGAACGACACGCGTTCGGCCCCCGCGGCGCGTGAACTGACCCGCGAGCTGGGCGACGGCGACGTCGAGGCGGGCGCCCAGGCGTGGGCCGACGCGATCGGCTCCGTGCCGGTCGCGTCCCTCACCGTGACCAAGCTGCGCTGGCTCCGCGACGCGGAGCCGGAGAACGCGGCGCGCGTCGCGGCCGTCGCGCTGCCGCACGACTGGCTCACGTGGCGCATCGCGGGCTACGGCCCGACGGGCGACCCGTCGGCGCCGCTCGGCCCGGACCTCGACGCGCTCGTCACCGACGCGTCCGACGCGTCCGGCACGGGGTACTACGACGCCACGCGCGCGGACGGTGACGACGGCCGGGGCGCCTACCGCCTCGACCTGCTCGAGCTCGCGCTCGGGCGGACCGACGTCGTGCTGCCGCGCGTCGTCGCGCCGTCGGCCGTGGCGGGCGTCGCCCACACGTCGGTCGCGGGTGCGCAGGTCGAGGGCGGCACGCTCCTCGGCCCGGGTGCCGGTGACAACGCGGGCGCGGCGCTCGGCCTCGGCATGGTCGCGGGCGACGTCGCGGTGTCGATCGGGACGTCGGGTGTCGTGTCGGCCGTGACCGACGACCGCACCGCCGACGGGTCCGGCCTGGTCAACGGGTTCTCCGACGCCACCGGCCGGTACCTGCTCCTCGCGGTGACGCTCAACGCGAGCCGCGTGCTCGACGCGGCACGCGCGGTGCTCGGGGTCGACCACGCGGGGCTCTCGCGGCTCGCGCTCCAGGCGCCTCCCGGCGCGGACGGGCTCGTGCTCGTGCCGTACCTGGAGGGCGAGCGCATGCCCAACCGTCCCGACGCGTCGGGCACGCTGCACGGCATCCGGCTCGGTACCTCGACGCCGGAGCACCTCGCCCGCGCGTACGTCGAGGGCATGCTGTGCGGCCTCGCGGACGGGCTCGACGCCCTGCGCGCCCTGGGTGTGAAGGTCGAGCGCGTGCAGCTCATCGGCGGCGGCGCGCAGTCGGAGGCCGTGCGGCGCATCGCGCCGCAGGTCCTCGGTCTGCCGGTCACGGTCCCCGAGCCGGGCGAGTACGTGGCCGACGGCGCGGCCCGCCAGGCCGCGTGGGTCCTCGCCGCGCACGCGGCGGGCGCCTCGGGCGCCGACCAGGGCGAGGTCGCCCCGCCCACCTGGGCCGCGTCGTCGGCCACGGTGGTCGAGGCCGACCCGGTCCCGGCGATCCGCGAGCAGTACGCCACGGTGCGCGACCTCGTCTGACTCCTGCGCCCTGACGTGGGCATGACATGGGCCCGGTCTCCGTCAGGAGGCCGGGCCCGTTCCATGCCCACAACCGGTTCGGGTCAGGCGCCGCCGGCGAAGCCCGCCTGACGCCACGCCTCGTAGACCGCGATGGACGCGGCGTTCGTGAGGTTGAGCGACCGGCGGCCCGGCTGCATGGGGATCTTGAGCTGGTCGGTGATCCGCGCGTGCGCGAGCACGTCGTCGGGCAGGCCGGTGGGCTCGGGGCCGAACAGCAGCACGTCGTCCGGGCGGTAGGTCACGTCCGTGTACGACGTCGTCGCGCGCGTCGTGAACGCGAAGACCCTCCCCGGGAGGGTCGCGAGGGCGGCGTCCAGGTCGGCGTGCACCTCGACGCTCGCGAGGTCGTGGTAGTCGAGCCCCGCGCGGCGCAGCTTCGGCTCGTCGAGGTCGAACCCGAGCGGCTCCACGAGGTGCAGGCGCGCGCCGGTCACCGCGGCGAGGCGGATCGCGTTCCCGGTGTTGCCCGGGATGCGCGGCTCGAAGAACACCACGTGGGGCAGGGTCGACGGCGGTCGGTCGGCGGGGTCGGCGACGTGCGGTCGCCAGTCGGTCCCGGGCTCGGGGGAGTCGCTCACGCGACCGATTCTCCCAGCCGTCGCGAGCGCGGGCGTGCGGGTAGCGTCGGAGTCGCCGTCGTCGACGAGGAGGAACCATGACCGGGAACCGCGAGCGCGTCATGACCTGGGTCGCGGCGTACGAGCGAGCGTGGCGGGCCAGCGACCCGAGCGCCGTCGCCGACCTGTTCACCGAGGACGCGACGTACCTGCGGTCGCCGTACGACGAGGATCCGCTCCGCGGCCACGACGCCATCCGTGGCTTCTGGACCGCCGACGAAGGGGCGACGTTCACCGTGGCGGCCGAACCCGTCGCCGTGGAGGGCGACTCCGCCGTCGTGCTGCTCGAGGTGCGGTACACCGGGTCGGAGGAGCAGGAGTACCGCGACCTGTGGGTGCTGCGGTTCGCGCCGGACGGGCGGGTCGAGCACTTCGAGGAGTGGGCGTACTGGCCGGGCCGGTCGTACACGGCGCAGGCGCCCGACGGGTCGTAGCGGCCTGGGGGCGTCAGGCGCCGAGCGCTGCCGCCTTGAGCTCCAGCAGGGCCCGCTCGCGGGGGTTGGGGCACAGCCGGACGGCGAGCGCGTACTCGGCGCGCGCCTCCTCGACGCGACCGAGGCGCCCGAGCAGCTCGGCGCGCACGCTCGGCAGCAGGTGGAACCCGGGCAGCCGGTCGGTCGCGACGAGCTCGTCGGCGATCCGCAGCCCTGCTGCGGGTCCGTGCGCCATCGCGACGGCCACCGCCCGGTTGAGCTCGACCACGGGGGACGGCGCCACCCGCCCCAGCGCCTCGTACAGGAGCACGACGCGGTCCCAGTCGGTCTCCTCGACCGAGGGTGCGACGGCGTGGCACTCCGCGATCGCCGCCTGCAGCCCGTACGGCCCGCGCCCCCGGCCGAGCGCGTCGGCGTGCGCGAGCGCCGCCCGGCCGCGCCGGACCGCCGACCGGTCCCACCGCCGTCGGTCCTGGTCAGCGAGCAGGACGAGGTCGCCCTCGGGGGTGACGCGCGCCGGGAACCGCGCCGCCGTGAGCTCGAGGAGCGCGACGAGCGCGTGGGCCTCGTGCTCGTCGGGGACGAGGCCGGCGAGCACGCGCGCGAGCCGGCGCGCCTCCTGCGCGAGGTCGGGCCGCAGCCACTCGTCGCCCGACGTCGCCGTGGACCCCTCGGTGAAGATCACGTACAGCACGGCCAGGACGGACCCCAGCCGCTCCCGACGCTCCTCGGGCGGGGGCACGCCGAACGGCACGCCCGCCGCGGCGAGGGTCTTCTTCGCGCGCGTGATGCGGGCCTGGACCGTCGCGGTGGGCACGAGGAACGCGCGGGCGATCTCGTCGCTCGACAGCCCGCCCACGACGCGCAGCGTGAGCGCGACGCGCGCCTCGGGCGACAGCACCGGGTGGCACGCGACGAGCACGAGGGCGAGCACGTCGTCATCGACCTGGTCCGGGTCCCACAGCAGGTCGGCGTCCGTCCCGGCCGGCGTGCCCGACGGCGGCCGGCCCGTCACGGCGGCGCCGTCGCCCAGGCCGTGGGCCAGGGCGGCGTACCGCTCGTCGAGGGCGGACCGCCGTCGGAACGTGTCGATCGCGCGTCGCCGGCCGACCGTGAGCAGCCAGCCGGACGGGTTGCGCGGCACCCCGTCGCGGGGCCAGGCGACGAGCGCCTCGGCCAGCGCCTCCTGCGCGAGGTCCTCGGCGAGCGCGAAGTCGCCGGTGTAGCGCGCGAGCGCGCCGACGATCCGCGCCGACTCGATGCGCCACACCGCCTCGACGGCACGGCGCCCCGGGTCGCTCACACCTGGCCGGTCGCCTCGCGCCACGCCCGCTCCTTGCGGATCCACTCGTTGTCCTGCGGGAACTCGTCGATCGACGGGACGCGGCGGATCTCGACCTTCGTCCCGGGCCCGGAGTAGGGGAGCCGCTTGGCCCACTCGACGGCCTCCTCCTTCGAGGCGACGTCGAGCACGTAGTAGCCGCCGAACAGCTCCTTGGCCTCGCCGTAGGGTCCGTCGGTGACGACGGGGACGTCGGACGAGAGGTCGACGACCACGCCCTCCGCCGCGTCGTCGAGGCCCTCCGCGGCGAGCAGGACGCCCGCCCGGATGAGCTCGTCGTTGAACCGGCCCATGGTCTCGAGCATCTCGTCGAACGAGACGTTCTCGAACGCGGCCTGGCTCTCCTCGGTGCCTCGCATGATGAGCATGTACTTCATCGTTCGCTCCCGGTGTCGGTGGGCCGGTCCTTCCGACCCTCTCATCCTCAGGTCGAACGGGACAGGGCGAGATCGACACGGCCTCCGACGACGTCGCGGAGCGTCTCGACGACGGCGCGCGCGGGCGGCGAGCCCACGACGGCGTCGCGCAGCACGACATGGATGGAGCGCACCGGCGCCGGTCGGACCACGGGGACGGCGACGAGCCCGGGCGGCAGGTGCACGGCACCCAGCCCGGGCAGGACCGTCACGCCGATCCCCGCGCCGACGAACGCGATCGCGGTGGGGTAGTCGTGGGCCTCGACGTGGAACGTCGGGCTGAAGCCTGCTGCGGTGCACGCCTCGACGAGGTTGCGCCGGCACCAGCCGCGCGCGAAGTCGTTGTCGACCCAGCGCTCGTCGACCAGCTCGGTGAGCTCGATCTCCGCGCGCCCGGCCAGGTGGTGGTCCTGCGGCAGCACGACGACGTACGCGTCGTCGAGGAGGTGGTGCGCACGGAACCCGGGGCCTGGGTCGAACGTGCGGGGCGCCACGACGAGCTGCACGTCGGCACGTTCGTCCGGGTCGTCGGGGATCGTCTCGCGCAGCGAGAGGTCGAGGCGGACACCCGGGAAGTCGGTGGTCAGGCGGTGCACGACCCGCGGGAGCCACGCCGCGCCGACCGAGGCGAAGTACGCGATGGACAGCGACCCGGTCCGCCCGGCGCGCAGGTCCGCGACGACCGCCTCCACCTCGCCGAGGCGGGCGAGCACGCCGTCGGCCTGGGCGGCGAGCGCGAGCCCGGCCGCCGTGGGACGGACGCCGCGGCCCGCGCGCTCGAGGAGCGCGAGCCCGGTCTCGCGCTGGAGCGCCGTGACGTGCTGGCTCACCGCCGAGGGCGTGTAGCCGAGGTTGGCCGCGGCGGACTGCACGGAGCCGCTCGCGACGACGGAGCGGAAGATCCTCAGGCGGTGGACGTCGAGCATGGATCGACCGTACAGCGGAACTGAATCGGACGGAAGGAATGCGTGCTGGTGCTGAAGAGTCGGGCAGGGGACGATCGAGACATGACGCCGCCCGAACCCGCCGCCGTTGCCGACCTCCGACCCGCCCCCACCTCGCGGCCGACCCTCGACCGCCGACCGGGCGGTGGCGGTCTGGTCGTCGCCGCGGTCGCGGTGACGGTGGTCCTGTGGGCCGCCGCGTTCATCGGCGTGCGCGCTGCGGGCCACGACTACTCGCCGGGTTCGCTCGCCCTCGGTCGTCAGCTCGCGGGCAGCGTCGGACTGACCGTGTTCGTCGCGGTCCGCTGGTTCCGCAGCGGTGCGCGGCCGGTGCTCCCGCGCGGTCGCGTGCTCGTCGCGGTCCTCGCGTGGGGCGTCGGGTGGTTCAGCCTCTACAACCTCGCGCTCAACGCCGCGGAGCAGCACCTCGACGCCGGCACGACGGCGCTCCTCGTCAACGTCGCCCCCGTCCTCGTCGCCGTGCTGGCGGGCCTGCTGCTCGGCGAGGGCTTCCCGCGGCGGCTGCTCGTCGGCATGGCCGCGGCGTTCGCGGGGGTCGCCGTCATCGCGGTGGCGACGTCGTCGGGCGAGCGCGACGTGCTCGGCGTCGCGCTCGGGCTCGCCGCCGCGGTCCTCTACGCGGGCGCCGCGACGTCGCAGAAGCGGCTGCTGGCGCGCGTCGACGCGCTCACGATGACGTGGGTCGGCTGCCTCGCGGGGACGGTGGCGCTCCTGCCGTTCGCGCCGACCCTGTCCGCCGAGGCGACGTCCGCACCCGCCTCGTCGACCTGGGCCGTCGTGCTCCTCGGACTCGGCCCGACGGCGGTCGCCTTCACGACCTGGGGCTACGCGCTCTCACGCCTGAGCGCGGGCCGCGCCGCGGCGACCACCTACCTCGTCCCGCCGATCGTCGTGCTGCTGTCGTGGCTCGTGCTCAGCGAGGTCCCCGCCCCGGTCGTGTTCGCGGGCGGTGCGCTGTGCCTCGCCGGGGTCGCGGTGGCGACGGCGCCGCGTCGTCGCGCCGCTCCGGCGTCACGGCCCGCGCCGGACCGTCGGGCCTGACGGCGGCTCAACCCATGCGGTCGAGGTCGGCCTCGCGCACCTCGTGGGCCAGCGCCTCGCCGGCACGGAACCGTGCGAGCTCGTCGACGACGATCGCCCCCTGCGCGAACCGGCCCTGGACGGTCGCGGCGGCGTGGTGGGGCGTGAGCAGCACGGTGGGCAGGCGGCGCAGCGGATGGTCGACGGGCAGCGGCTCCGCGTCGTAGACGTCGAGTGCGGCGCTGATCCGCCCGGTCGCGAGCTCGCGCACGAGCGCGTCCTCGTCCGTGAGCCACGACCGCGCGGTGTTCACGAGGCCTGCGTGGTCGGGCATGAGCGAGAGCTCGCGCTCCCCGAGCAGGTGACGCGTCTCGGGCAGCACGGGAGCGTGGAGCATCGTGACGCGGCTCGTCGCGAGGAGCTCGTCCAGACCGACGAGCGTCGTGCCGAGCGCGGCGGCGTCGGCAGGGGAGAGCGTGGGGTCGGCGACGACGACCTCGGCCCCGAGAGCGCGCAGCATCGCGATCGCGGCGCGCCCCGTGCGCGACGCGCCGATGACCCCGACCCGCGTGCCGGCGATCTCGTAGCGCGGAGGCGCGGACTCCGCCTCCGCCCAGGGGACGCCGTCGTGCAGGGCGTTGTGGAACGCGGGCACCTGGTGGAGCAGCGCGAGCGCGAACGTCACCGAGACCTCCGCGACCGGGCGTGCCATCGCCTGACCCGCCTGCGTGACACGGATACCGCGTGCCCACAGGTGCGGCGTGACGAACGGCTTGACCGAGGCGCCCGTGTGCGCGACGAGCCGCAGCGCGGGCAGCCGGTCGAGGAGTCCGGCGTCCAGCGGCGGCGTGCCCCACGAGATCACCAGCGCGTCGACGCTCTCCCGTGCGGCGGGGTCGAGCCGGTCCAGCGCGGCGCCGAGCGCACGCGGGTCGTCGACGACGTCGGACGGACCCGCCGCGACCAGCCGCTCCCAGACGTCGGGCTCGAACAGCTCGGCGCGCAGCCACGGCGCGACCGCGACGACCGTGCGGGTCGTCATCGCAGCCATGCCTCGAGATTCTCCGCGACGAGCGCGTCGTCCGCGGCCGCGAGCCACGGGTACGACGACGTCACACGCGTGAGCTCCTCGGCCTGCCCGGGGGAGAGGGTCTCGTCGGGGTCGAGGCACCAGATGCCGTCGAGCAGACCCTGTCGACGCAGCACCTCGTGCACGCCGGCGATCACGCCCGCGAAGTCACCCGCGGCGTCGAACACCGCGGCGTTCGCGTCGGTGAGGCCCGCGGCCCTCGCGGTGAGCGTGGCGAGCGCCGCGTGGTCGGGCACGGTAGCCGAGCCGTCGGGCGCGATGCCGTGCGCCGCGTGCGCGAGGGCCAGCGTCTCGACGGCGCCGCGCGTCCACACCGCCCACTGCCCGAGCAGCCCGCCGACGAACCGCGCGGTGAAGGTGGTGGCCCGGCCGTCGGCGTCCGTCACGGGCACGTCGAGGCGCTGCGTCAGGTCGGCGACGATCGCGTCGTCGTTGCCCGTGTACAGCGCGATCTCGTCGCCGCGGCCCGACGCCGCGACGCCGTGCAGCACGTCGAGGGTCCGGTAGCGGTGGAACGGCGCGGCCTTGATCGCGACGACCGCCTCGATCGAGGCGTACTCGCGCCAGAACCCCACGGACAGGCGCGGGCCGCCGATCGCCTCCTGGAGGTAGAACCCGATGACGGGCAGCACCTCGCCGACGGCGCGCGCCCGGTCGAGCAGGGCGCGCTCCACCTCCTCGCGCGACCCCGTGAGGCCCGGCACGCGCGGGGCGAGCAGGACGGCGTCGTACCCGAGCGACGCCGCGAGCTCGGCCTCCGCGACGGCCTGGCTCACGTCGCCCGCGGCGCCCGCGACCTGCACGAGCGGGCGCGGGCCGGCGTGCGGCGAGCCCGCCGGTGCGTCGCCCGCGATCGTCGCGCGCGACACCTCGGCCGCGAGCTCGAGCACGGGGCGCAGGAGCCCGTGCTCGCGGATCTCGAACTGCGTCGTGTGGACGCCGACGGCCACGCCGCCCGCGCCCGCCGCGTGGTAGTACCGCGTGAGCGCGCGCTGGCGGCGCTCGTCGAGGCGGCGGTCGGCGTCGAGCGCGAGGGGCTGCGCCGGGATGACGGTCCCCGCGCGCAGGAGCGCGGCGACGTCGTCGGCGAGGCGCGGGACCGTGACGGTGCTCGTCATCAGAACGCTCCGTCGCGCACGGCGAACTTCGTCGGCTTGCCGCTCGTCGGCAGCCCGGCCGCGAGCCACGACGCCTGCCAGTCCACGAGCGTGCGCAGCGGCACCTGCGGGTAGCCGAAGAGCTCGTGGCACCGGGTCGCGTCGTTGAGGAGCGCCGACGGGGCGGGCTCGCCCGTGAACGACACCTCCCGGTCGAGGCCGCGCCCGAGCAGCTCCGCGAGGCGCCGGACCGACGCCGTCTCCGGGCCGGTGAGGTTGATCGCCGTCGCGGGCGAGGACGCGAGGCCGAGAGAGCGCAGCGCGACCTCGTTCGCGTACCCCTGCCACACGACGTTGACGTGGCCCGTCGTGAGGTCCACGGGCTCGCCCGCGAGGATCGGCGCCGCGACGTCGAACAGCACGCCGTAGCGCAGGTCGACGGCGTAGTTGAGGCGGATCGTCACGACCTTGGTGCCGCGCGAGAGCGCGGCGTGCTGGAGCACGCGCTCGCGCCCGAGGCAGCTCATCGCGTACTCGCCGACCGGCCCGACCGGGTGCTCCTCCGAGCACCCGCCCGACTCGACGGGCACGAGCGGGTAGACGTTGCCGGTGGAGAACGCGGCGATGGTCGAGTCGGCGTACCGGCGCGCGACGTCGTGCACGAGCGCGGCGTTCGCGGCCCACGCGAGCGAGGGCGCCGAGGACGTGCCGAACTTCGCCCCGACCATGTAGACGACGTCGGCGCCGTCGGGCAGCGAGCCGAGGTCGGCGTCGGGTGCGAGCAGGTCGGCCGCGACGACGTTCACCCCGGCCTCGCGCAGCCGGTCCGCCTGCGAGGCGTCCGACCACCGGGAGACGGCGTGCACCGCGTCGCCCGTGCGCCCGGCGGCGTCGAGCGCGCGCCGTGCGAGGACGGTCAGGCTCGGGCCCATCTTGCCGCCGGCGCCGAGGATCACGAGGTCGCCCGTGCGGGCGGCCAGGTCCTCGACGAGCGCCGGGGACGGCGTCGTGAGCAGGTCCTCGAGCTCGGCGACGGAGCCTGGGGCCTTCGGGGTGGCGGGTGTGCTGGTCTGCGTGGTCATGTGGTGGGTCATCCCTTGATGCCGGACGAGGTGACGCCCTCGACGAAGAAGCGCTGGGCCACGAGGTACGAGGCGAAGATCGGTACGAACGAGATGGTGGCGCCCGCGAGCACCATGTTGAGCGGCACGTCCTGCTGCTGGAGCGAGGCGATCCCGACGGTGAGCGTCCAGTGGTCGGTGCCCTGGCCGATGATCAGCGGCCACAGGAAGTCGTTCCAGTGCCACAGGAAGACGAACGTGCCGAGCGTCGCGAGGATCGGCTTGCACAGCGGCAGCACGATGCGCAGGAAGATGCGCCACTCCGAGGCGCCGTCGAGCTTCGCGGCCTCGAACAGCTCGTCGGGCAGGTCGAGGATGAACTGGCGCATGAGGAACACGGCCTGCGCGTTCGCGAGCGTCGGCAGGATGAGGCCCCAGTACGTGTCGAGCCCGCCCGCCTGCGCGATGAGGATGAACGTCGGGATGAGGGTCACGTGGTACGGGACCATGACCATCGCGAGGAACGACCAGAACATCGCCTCGCGCCCGGGGAACCTCTTCTTGGCGAACGCGTAGCCCGCCATCGACGCGAGCAGCAGCACCGCGACGACGGACACGACGGAGTACACGAGCGTGTTGACGAGCCAGGTGCCGATGTTGCCCGCGCCGAGCACGCGGCCGTAGGCCTCGGTCGTGAGGTTCGTCGGCAGGAGCGACGCGGGGAAGTCGATGGCGGCGGCCGGCTTCAGCGACAGCACGACCATCGCGTAGAACGGGAAGATCGTCACGACGGCGGCGAGAGACAGCAGGGCGTAGCGCACGAGCTTGCCGCGCACCGACAGGTCGCTGGCGCCGGAGCGGCCGCGGCGGCGCCGGGTCGCGGTGGGTCGCACGGGCAGGGCGGCGCCCTCGAGCACCCGCCCGGTGGTGGTGGGGTCGACGGTGGTCACTTGTCCCTCCCGATGGCGAGGCGCTGGAGCAGGGCGACCACGAGCGTGACGACGAACAGCGCCACGCCGAGCGCGCTCGCGTAGCCGAGGTCGAAGTACTTGAAGCCCTGGTCGTAGATGTAGAAGACGAGGTTGTAGCTCGCCCGGGCGGGGCCGCCCGCCGTCATCACGTAGACGAGGTCGAAGATCTGGAACGACGCGGTCGTCTCGATGACGGCGAGGAAGAACAGCGTGGGCTTGAGCTGCGGGGCGATGATGTGCCAGAACCGCTTCCAGGGCCCGGCACCGTCGATCGCGGCGGCCTCCTCGAGCTCGCGCGGCAGGTCCTGCATGCGGGCGAGGAGGATGAGCATCCCGTACCCGAAGCGCGACCAGATGGCGACCATCGCGAGCGCCGGCAGCACCAGCAGCGTGTCGCCGAGCCACGACTCCGTCGAGAACCCGAGCGCGCCCATGAGCTTGGACCACGGACCGTTCGTGGAGAACACCCACGTGAACACGGTCGCGGCGAGCACGAGGCTCGTGACGACGGGCAGGAAGAACACCGACCGGTAGAAGCCGGAGCCGCGGAACGAGCGGCGCACCATGAGCGCCATGAGGGTCGAGATGGCGAGCGACACCGGCACGATGAGCAGGCTCAGCACCACGGTGACGCGCAGCGCCGACCAGAAGATCGGGTCGTCGACCATGCGCCGGAAGTTCTCGACGCCCGTCCACTCGGCGCCGACGCCGATCGTGTAGTCGAAGAAGCTCAGCGCGACGCCGGCGATGGCGGGGCCGAAGCGGAACAGCAGGAACAGCAGGAACGCGGGGAGGGCGAACAGCAGGCCGATCCTCGCCTCACGGCGCTCCAGGACGCGGCGGGTCGCACCGTGCGGGGGCCTCGACGACGCCGGGCGCCGGTCTGGCCCTTCGGCGGTCAGCCCGTCCGAGGTGGGGGCGGTCGCGGTCATGGTTCTCCTCTCGTACCGCGAGGTGTCGCGGCGCGGGCAGCAGGGGGAGGCTGCCCGCGCCGCGACGTGGGTCAGCCGAGCAGCGGGTCTGCCGCCGCGGCCGCGTCCTTCAGGGCCTGCTCCGGCGTCTTCTTGCCGATGAGCGCGGCCTGGATCTCCGGGGCGAGCACGCCCATGACCTCACGGGACTTCTCGTTGACCTCGCCCGCGGTCGTGTACTGCAGCGTGTCCTCGAGCGCAGACAGGACCGGGTCGTCGGCGTAGAGGCCGGACTCGCTCTCGTACGGCGAGAACCAGCCCGCCGCCTTCGCGTACTCGGTGCTCACCTCGGGCGACGTCGCGAACGCCGCCCACTTCCCGGCGGCGTCGAGGCTCTCCGCGGTCTTGAGCACGGACAGCGAGCCGACCGTGCCGAACGCGACCGCCTCGGCCTCCTTGAGCGGCGGGAGCACGACGACGTTCTCCTCGCCCCAGAAGCCCGCGACGTCGGCCGGGCCCTGCTGCCACGTGCAGGCGATCTTGCCCTTGGCGGTGTTCGTCTGCTCGAACGCGGGGATCGTGGTCAGCAGGTCCTTCTCGATGAACCCGCCCTCGGCGAGGTCGACCACGAGCTGGAGCGCCTCGACGCCCTCGGGCGAGTCGAACGCGACCGACGAGCCGTCCTCGGAGAAGACGGACCCGCCCGCCTGCCACAGCAGCGGGTAGAAGGACTCGTTGAGCGTCGCGTCGACCGAGCCCCAGTAGTTGGTGACGTCGTAGCCCGCGGCCTGGAACGTCGGCGCGAGCGCCATGAGGTCGTCCCACGTCTCCGGGTAGTTGCCGGCCTCGCCGACGGCCTCGAACGCCGCGGCGTTGCACACGAGCGGCTTGCTGTTCATGATCAGCGGCGAGCCGAGCATCGCGCCGTCGACCGTGACGGCCTTCGACGCGTTCTCGCGCAGGTCGCCCACCTGGTCGGTGACGTAGTTGTCGACGGCCGCGAGCGACTTGCTGTACTTGGGGATCTGGTCCGGGATGAGGTAGACGACGTCCGGGCCCTTGTTGCCCGCGATCGCCGTCGCGAGGGTCTCGTCGCGGCCGGCCCAGGGGTAGATCTCGACCGTGACGTCGACGTCAGGGTTCTCCTCCTGGAAGGCCGCGACCTGCTCGTCCCAGAACGCCTTGTGGGCCGCCTCGTCCGCGATGACGGGGTAGGTCCACATGGTGACGGAGCCGGACGCGGCCCCGTCCTCGGGGGTGGGGGTGGAGCTGCCGGCGCCGGCGCCGCCGGCACAGGCGCTCAGCGCGCCGAGCGTGCCGACCGCGAGAGCGGCGGTCCAGAGGCGCTTCGTCGTGCGCAGGGTCATCGACGTGTCTCCTTGGTGAGGTCCCGCCCGGAGGGCGGGCGCGGGGTGGATGGTGCGGGTGGTCAGCGTGCCGGGACGTCGACGACGGTGCGCCGGTGCCTCGACTCCTCGGCCGCGAACACGGCGAGGTGGCTCTGCAGTGACTCGACGGCACCGGAGCGCACATGGCTCGGGTCGCCCGTCGCGACGGCGCGCACGAACGCGTCCATGACGCCCGAGTCGCCGCCGCCGTGGTCGTCCGCGGCGTTGGTGGCGCCGTGGTGGCCGCCGTCGTGCACCGTGACGGTGCCGTCGCGGAAGTCGGTGACGCGGACCTTCTCGCCGTCGCCGTCGAGGCACCCGTGGGTGCCGAAGATCTGCGTCTTGCGGTGGTCCTGCTCGGAGAACGCGGTCATGGTGAACGTCGCCGCGCCGCCGCCCTCGAGCTCCATGGCGACGACCTGGTGGTCGACGACGTCGTTGTCGGACGCGTAGACGCAGCGGCCGTAGTCGGTGGTGCGCAGGGCCTCGACGACGCCGGCCTCGTCGGTCGCGTCCGTGATGACCGTGACGGGCCAGATGGGGCCCTTCTCGCGCAGCGTCGACAGGTACAGGCGCGGCGCCGAGTAGGGGCACGTCGGCTCGAGCGGGCAGTCGAGGCAGCGGTCGGCAGCGCCCGCGGGACGCTCCTCGGGCCGGAAGTGCTTGAGGGAGCCGAAGCTCGCGACGGTCGTGATCCGCTTGCCCGTGACGTAGCGGATCCAGTCGAGGTCGTGGCTCGACTTCGCGAGCAGCATCGGGCTCGACGTCTTCTCCGAGCGCCACGGGCCGCGCACGTACGAGTGGGCGTCGTGCCACCAGCCCACGGGCTCGAGGTGCTGGACGTTGACGATCTCGCCCAGGACCCCGGAGTCGACGACCGACTTCACGAGGTCCGTGTACGGCATGTAGCGCATCACGTGGCACACGCCGAAGAGCACGCCCGACGCCTCGACCGCGTCGACGACGTCGCGGCACTCCTCGGGGCTCGGGGCGAGCGGCTTCTCGACGAGGATCGCGTACCCCTGGGGCGCGAGCGCGACGACCGGGTCGCGGTGCTCGCGGTCCTGCGTCGCGACGATCACCATGTCCGCGAGCCGCCCGGTGCCCCCTGCCGCACGGTCGGCCTCGCCCGCGGCGACGAGGTCGCGCCACGACGCGTACTGCGCGACGTCCGGGAGGGAGCCGGCCTGGGCGGCGACGGCCTGGTCGACCACGAGCCCGCGCTGGTGCGGGCGAGGGTCGGCGACGGCCACCAGGCGTGCACGCTCCGGGTGCTCGGCGATCCAGCGCGCGTACGTCTGACCGCGGTTGCCGGCGCCGACGAGGGCGACGGTGACGGGCTGGTGGGTGGGGGTCACGTGTGCGGTCCTTGCTCCGTTGCGATGGTCCTGCGGGTCGGGGTCTTCCGGCCCCGGCAAGCCTCGTTTGCTATTTGCTATAGCAAGCCTGCCAGGCCGATGTTACGCCAGATCGGCGCTCGTGTTAACTCGTCGGCGACGAGATGCCGAGTTGTGACCTTTTGCGCCGATGGGCTCTCGACGCCTGCCGAACCCGGGGTTGCGCGCCACGAACGGGTCGTCCTGGCGCGCAACCCCGGGTTCGGGCGGAGGCCGGTGGCGCGTGCGCACGCGTTCGGCCCGCGCTGTCCTCGGCCGGTTGCCGGTGGGGCGCCCTCAGACGACGAGGTTGCCCGTCGTGACGACGCGCTCCCCGTCCTCGGGGAAGGCCGCGCGGGTCACGCCCTGCTCGACGTTGCCGCTGTGCAGCACGTACGACTCGCCGCCCAGCGCGGACGGCGCGAGCGCGAGGCTGCCGCCCGCGAAGGTCGAGCCGGTCGCGGACCACTTGTTGATACCTGCGTCTAGGTTCACGTGTCCAGTGTCACCCGACGGCGCGGTGCTCCGGACGCCGTCGAGCGCCCACGTGACCGGCTTGTCCGCCTTCGCCCGGCGCAGGAAGCTGCCGCCCGCGGGCTTTCCCTCCAGCCGGGCGCCGCCGTCGAGCTGGATCGTCTGCTCCGCGGCGCCCGCCGCGACGATCGCGACGTTGCGCACGACGCCGCCGCGCACCGTGAGGTCGCCGCTCGCCGTGACCGTGCCCTCGCCCTCGGCCGCCTCGAGCGTGCACGCGTCCAGCACGACCCGTCCCTTCCCGGCGAACGAGGCGTTCTTCAGCCCGTTCAGTGTGGTGCGCACGAGGTGCACGGGGTTCGTGACGTTCGCCTGGGTGATCGCGGTGTCGGGCAGCACTGCGAAGCGAGACCCCTCGATGACGTTGGGCCGCTTCGACAGCGCCGACGCCTGGGAGATGATCAGGGTGTCGTCGGCCTGGCAGCCGCGGAGCTGCACGCCGTCGGCGTTGACCCACATCATCCCGGAGCCCGCAAGGCCGTCCTTGCGGATGACCTGCACGTCCTCGAGCGTGAGGTCGGTGACCTTGACGCGTGCGACGAACCACGAGCACACGTGCCGCGTCACCGTGATGCGCTTCGCCGCGCCGCCCCAGGCCGCGCCCGAGTTGGCGAACGTCATGAGCCCCGAGTTCCCCACGTAGGTGAGGTCGTGCTCGTACTGGCCGTGCGTGACGAAAGGGCCCTGGTCGTCGCCGTCGCCGTGGCAGTTCTCCACGAGCCCGTACGACGACGCGGTCCAGTCGTTGAGGTGTCGCGAGTTGGTCGTGTGGCAGTCCACGACGTGCCCGTAGTTGCAGTAGATCTGCTGCGTCAGGTAGCCCGCGCCGCCCCACGTGACCGACGCCGGGTTGGTCAGCGAGCAGCCCGACGTGCGGAAGAACGTGCTCCAGCGACGCATGACGAGCGGCCAGAACGTCGCGACGCCGTGCACGTTCTCCACGTCGCACCGCACCGCGTACTCGTAGGCGACCGGGTGGGAGCCGGTGTACTGGTCGCCGTCGGGCCGACCGCGGAACGCGAGGTTGCGCACGTGCACCTGCTCGACGGGCTCGACGCGCGTCCACGTGAGCGTGCGGCCCTTCGCCAGGGACCAGCCCGCCTTGTAGTTGACACGCACGTGGGTGGCGTCGACGATCTGCGTGACCTGCACCAGACGCTGCAGCTCGCGCTCCCACCGCCCGGCGAGCGCGTTCACCTCGAGCGCGTACCACTGGCCGACCTCGAACTGCGACGAGTCCGCGACCTCGTAGTCGTCGCGGAGCTCGGGCATGAGGGCCGTGAGCGTGTTCGTCCGGACGTCGTCCGTGACGTTCCCGCGGAAGAACAGGACCGCCGCGAACGGGTCGTCCTGACCCGCCTTCTCGATTCCCTCGGTGGTCATGAGGTGGCCACCGAAGTCGAGCTCGAGGTGGGAACGCGTGAAGGTGTGGCGGCGGACGAAGTTGAGGTCGGTGTGGGCCTCGATGCGGGTGATGCTGGGGTCGTCGACGAGGGCGTCGAGCGCGTCGTCGGCCGGGTTCTCGGGTCCGAAGAGGCCGAACCAGCGGAAGTCGGCGGTTCCGGTGTGCAGGGTGTGCCAGCGGCCCTCGGCCCCGGCGTCCGCCGGGGCGAGGACGGTGCCGCCGTTCGGGTTCGCCTTCGAGGCCGCGTCGTAGCGGACGAGCCGGCCGGCGCCGTCGCCCGCGGTGGCGTGGCCGAGGAGCTGGGCGACGGTGCCGTCGTCGAGCTTCTTCGCCCTCCAGCCAGTGAGCTCGGCGACGGTCGTCGCGACGAGGACCCCGGCGTCGGGCTTCTCGTCCTTCTTCGCGATGAGCGGGGCCGCGTGCGCGGTGCCGTTCCCGAGGGCGACGGCGCCCGCGGCGAGGGAGGCGATGCCCGCCACGCGCAGGAGGTTGCGGCGCGACGGCGGCTGGGCGCCCTCGGACGGGGCGGCGTCCGCCGGTCCGATGGTGGTGTCGAGGGTCATGGGTGTCCTTTCGTCGGCCCGCGCACGACGGCGCGGGTGTCGGTGGGAGGGCGGGTGAGTGCCCGAGGGCGGTAGCCCGGGCGCGTCAGACGACGACGTTGGCGTCCACCAGGACGTCGACGCCCGTCGTCGGCAGCCCGGCGCGGTCGACGCCGGTCTCGACGTTGCGCGCGTGGAGGACGCGTACGCCGTCGGGCAGGTCGAGGCGGCCGCCCGCGAACCGCGTGCCGGTCGCGGCATACCGGTCACCAGGCCGCAGGGCGACGTGCGCGGTGCCGGCCGGGACGCTCAGGTCGGCGCCGCGGAGGGTGACGTCCACGACGCCGGCCCCGGCGCCGCGGGAGACGAGCGCGCCGGCCGTCGTCGTGCCGGACGCGCGCAGGCCGTCGACCACGGCCCGCTGGTCCCGCGCCCCGCTGAGCCGCACGCCCACGCCGCGCCACGACCCGCCCGTGACGGTGACGTCCGCCGAGCCGAGGTCGACCGGCGCGGCCGGCGCGTCGTCCGTGCCGCCGACGAGCTCGCAGTCGGTGAACGTCACGGGGCCGGCGCCGCGCAGGATCGTGCCGTCCACCCCCGTGATGCGGGTGCGCACGAAGTGCACCGGGTTCGTCACCGGCGTCTGGTGCAGCACGGACCCTGCGGGCAGCGCGAACGCGCAGTCCTCGACGACCGTCGGGCGCCGCGACAGAGACGACCGCTGCCCGACGGCGAAGAAGCCCGCCGTGCAGCCGCGCACCTGCGCGCCGTCGGCGTTGATCGTCAGCGTGGCCTGCGGGTCGAACGTCGAGCGTGCGACGACGTGCACGTCCTCGAGCGTGAGGTCCGTGATCTTGGTGCCCGCGACGAGCCACGAGCACGTGTGGTGCCTGACCGTGATGCGCTTGGCCGCCGTCCCCCACTGGCCGCCCGAGTTGGCGATGTCCATGAGCCCGCTGTTGCCGACGAACACGAGGTCGTGCTCGTACTGGCCGTGGGTCGTGAAGGGGTTGCCGCCCTGGTCGTCGCCGTCGCCGTGGCAGTTCTCCACGAGGCAGTACGCCGACGCGGTGAGGTCGTTGAGGTGCCGCGCGTTGTGGCTCGTGCAGTCGGAGACCCGCCCGTACAGGCAGTAGATCTGCTGCGTGAGGTACCCCGCGCCGCCGTAGAACACCGTCGGCGGGTTGGCGACCGAGCACCGCTCCGTGACGAAGTGGGTGTTCCAGCGCCGCATGATCACCGGCCACCACGTGCGGTGGCCGTGCACGTCCGCGACGTCGCAGCGCACCGCGTACTCGAACGCGACGGGGTGCGAGCCGGTCATCTCGCGGTCGTCGGGCAGCTCGCCGTTCGCCGGGCCGTCGAAGGGCCCGGAACCGTGGAACGTCATCGCGCGCACGTGCACCTGCTCGACGGGCTCGACGCGCGTCCAGGTGAGCACGCGTCCGGCGGGCAGCTCCCAGCCGTTCTTGTAGTCGACTCGCACGTGCGTCGCGTCCAGCACCTGCGTGACCTGGACGAGGCGCTGGAGCTCGCGCTCGTCCCCGCCGCCGCCCGGGCGCTCGTCCGAGCGCAGCGCCCACCACTGCCCGACGGCGAACGCGCCCGCGTCGGCGACCTCGAACACGTCGGCCAGGTCGGGGAGCGTCGCGGAGAGCGTGCGGCTCTGCGTCTCGTCGGTCACCCGGCCCTGGAAGAACAGGACCGCCCCGAACGGGTTGTCGTGCGCGTTGCGTTCGATGCCCTCGCTCGTGACCGTGTGCCCACCGAAGTCGAGCTCGAGGTGGGAGCGGGTGAAGGTGTGGCGGCGGACGAAGTTGAGGTCGGTGTGGGCCTCGATGCGGCTGATGCTGGCGTCGTCGACGAGGGCGTCGAGCGCGGCATCGGCGCTGCCGGCCGGGGCGTCGGGACCGAGGGCGCCGAACCAGCGGAAGTCGGCGGTTCCGGTGTGCAGGGTGTGCCAGCGGCCCTCGGCTCCGGCGTCCTGCGGGGCGAGGACGGTGCCGCCGTTGGGTGCGGCGGTGGACGTGGCGTCGTAGCGCACGAGGCGTGCGGCGCCGTCGCCGGGCGTGGCGTGGCCGAGGAGCTGGGCGACGGTGCCGTCGTCGAGCTTCGTGGCCTTCCACCCGGTGAGCTCGGCGACGCTCGCGGCGACGAGGACCTCGGCGTCGGGCTTCCCGTCCTTCGTCGTGGGGAACGGGGTGGCGTGGGCGCCGCCGGTGGCGAGGGCGACGGCACCGGCGGCGAGGGACGCGACGCCGGCCACGCGCAGGAGATGCCGACGGGACGGCGGGGGCGACGCCGGCGTGGCGTCGACGGCAGGGGCGCCTCGGCCGAGGGCCGGCGACGTGGGGACGGACGGTGGTCGGGAGATGGGGGACAACTCAGGCACCCTTCGGGACGTCGGGAGGGACGCCGTATGGGCGGGCGACGCGGTGGCTCCGGCGGCCCGGGGCTGCGGGGTGTTCCGGGGGAGCGGTGCTGCGGGTCGTGCGGTTCCGGTGCTGGGTCGGGGTCAGCGGGTTCGTGCGCGTCGTTGCGACGGTGAACCGGACCCTCCGGAGACTAGTCGGATGCTATGGCATCGTCAACCCGTAAAGTCGTTGCATCATCCCAGGTCAGCACCGTTTCTTCGTAGCCAGGATGCCATAGCAACGAAACTTCGAGTCGCCGCGGCGACGTCCCGCGCCGCCGTGAGCGACCTCGCCCGCCAAGGTAGAACGCTGGCCCGCCGAGGTAGAACCCTGGTCCATCGAGGTAGAACCGTGGTCCGCCAGGTGGCGCTCGCCGGTGCCGCGCGACCGCGGTCATGCACGGGTGGGCACGGACCAGGGTGGGTGATGCCGGGAGGGGTGGGTGGGGGCGCCGCGTCGTGGTCGGGCCTGGCGGGAGCGCCGCGAGGAACGAGCGGCGCGGATGGAAGACGCGGCGCCCCCACCCACCCCGACACCCAAGCCGACGACGCGACGTCCGACACGACCACGGTTCTACCTCGCGCGACCAGGGTTCTACCTCGGCGGACCAGGGTTCTACCTCGGCAGACCGCGGTTCTACCTCGCGCGACGGGAGGTGGTCAGAGGTAGTCGCCCGGCCAGTGGAAGCCAGACCCCGCCGCCGCGGCCACGTGCAGGCGAGCGACGACGTCGGCCCCCGCGCGGACCGGGCGCAGCATCCCGGTCGTGTCGGTGTCGGCGACGGGCGCGTCGAGCACCATCGCGGCGAAGCGGTCGGTGAGGGGGTGTGCGGGCAGGCGCACCTCGACGGCCGGGGAACCGTGGAGCCGCGCGCGGTCGAGCGTGGTGCGCGCGAGCGCGTCGACGACCTCGCCGGCGCGCTCCGCCGTCGGGTCCAGGCCGAGCTCACGGACCTTCAGCAGGCCCGGTCCGGGCTCGAGGACGAGGTAGCCCACGACCTTCCCGGTCGCAGCCCGCGCGGTGAACACCTCGGCGCCGGAGTACCAGAGCGGGATGCGGCGCTCCCAGTGCTCGGCGGTGCGCCGGGTGGCGAGGGGACGCGGTCCGCCCGGCACGGTGTCGAACGCGTCGTGCAGCACGGCGAGCTGCTCCCACCGCAGCGCGACCCACCACGCGGGCCACGGGACGCCGGGCAGGCGGTCGGTGCGGACCCGCACGGGGGCGTCGCCCACGCGGTCCGACGGCGCGGCGTCCGTCGGGAGCCCGTCGTCGTCGAGGTCTTCCTGTCCGGTGTCCGGGTCGTCGACCGGACGCGGTGCGCCGCGCAGGAGCGGCACGTCGAACGTCTCGAAGCCGCTCGACCGGTAGACATCCGGGGTGCCGGTGAACAGCAGCGCGACGTCCGCGCCGTCCCGCTCCATCTGCTCGACGGTTCGGGAGAGCAGTGCGCGGACGAGGCCACGGCCCCGCGCCTCGGGGGCGGTCGCGACGTTCGCGACACCGCCCGCCCGGAGGGTGCCGCCGTCGGGCCCGCCGAGCTTGCGCGGCGTCCAGTACACCGAGCCCACGACCCGGCCGTCGAGCGGGTCGGCGGCGACGTGGGTGCGCTCGAGCCGGCCGTCGTCGGTCTCGTAGACCGGCACCATGAGCGCCGCGTCGAACGCGCGCCCCCACAGGGCGTAGAGGGAGGGGACGTCGTCGGGCGTGGCGGTGCGCAGGTGCATGGCCGTCCAGGGTCGCGGGCCGGTGTTGACGGGATGCTATAGCAAAAGTAGGGTCGCGGGACGACCGTCGGCGTGCGACGCGACGGACCGTGCGGGCCGGGCTGGGCACGCACGACACCCCGGGCGGCGGCGTGCCGCCACCCGGGGTGCACCGTCAGGCTGCCTGGGCGGCGAGCCAGTCGTCGAGGCGCGTGCCGAAGAGCTCGGCGCCGTCGAGGGCGACCAGCGTGCGCTCCTCGATCGGCGCGCCGAAGTACGGTGCGTCGTCCGCCGAGACGACCTCTCGCTCGACGCCCTGCGCGGCGAGCGTCCGGCGAACGAGGTCGCCGATCGAGAGGACCTCTGGCCCGGCGATCTCGACGTCGCCCACGGGGGCGCCCGCGGAGATGCGCGCGACGGCGGTCGCGACGTCCTCCGCGGCGATCGGCTGGATCGACGCGCTCGACACCCGCACCGTGTTGCCCTGCGTGGCGGTGCCGATGATCGCGGGCGTGAACTCGAAGAACTGCGTCGCGTGCACGAGCGAGTACGGCACGCCCGACTCCCGGACGACGCGCTCCTGCTCGGCCTTGCCGTGGAAGTAGCCGATGCCCTGCGGTCGGTCGGTCCCCACGATGGTGAGCGCGACGTGATGGCGCACGCCCGCAGCCTTCTCGGCCGCGACGAGGTTCGCCGTCGACGTGGCGAAGAAGTCCCGGACCTCGTCCGGGACGTACGACGGCGCCTGGGTGATGTCGACGACCACGTCGGCGCCGTCGAGCGCCTCGGCCAGTCCCGCGCCGGTGTACGCGTCGACGCCCGTGCGTCGTGACGCCACGACGGCGTCGTGCCCGTGCGCGGTGAGCTTCTCGACGACGCGCGAGCCCACGCGGCCCGTGCCCCCGACGACGATGATGCGTGCCATGTTCGGCCTCCCTGAGTACCGGGGATGCGGGTGCATCCCCTCGGCAGGTCGACCGGTGGCCCTCGGGCGCTGTGACGTCGGGCAGCTGGTGCTCTGCGGTCGGGCCGGTGTGCGTCAGGCCCCGACGGCGGGCTCTGCCTCGTCCTCGGTGTGGCTCGCAAGGCGGGCAGCGGCCTCGCCGATGTGCTCGGCCATGACGCGCCGGGCGGTGTCGGGGTCGCCGCCGGCGATGGCGTCGACGATGAGCTCGTGGGTGCGGGCGTGCTCGACGCGCGCCTCGGGCTCGAGAGCCGCGTTCGCGGCGCGCAGGAACCCGGTGATGCGGCTGCGGAGCTGGGCGTTGAGCGTCATGAGCATGCGGTGGTCGGCCATCTCCCAGAGCTGCTCGTGGAAGCGCCGGTCGAGCTCGAAGACGCGCGCGTTGCTGCCCTTCTCCGCCGCCTGGACCATCTGCTGCACGGTCTTGCGCAGCTTCGCCTCCTTGGCGGGGTCCCACGCGTCCTGGACCCGCACGACGGCGAACTGCTCGAGCAGCGTGCGCAGGCTCGAGATCTCCTCGAGGTCGCGGCTCGTGAGCGCGGCGACGCGCGCCCCGCGGTGCGGCAGCCGCTCGACGAGGCCCTCCTGCGTGAGGCGGGTGAGGGCCTCGCGCACCGGGATGTGGCTCGTGCCGAGGCGCTCGGCGAGCTTGCGCTCGACGAGCCGTTCGCCCGGCGCGAGGTCCCCGCTGAAGATCGCCTCCCGCAGCTCGACCGTCACACGGTCGGCGACGTTCTGGTCCGGCACGCTCTTGAGCGCCATGGTTTCTCCGTGGTGTCGTGGGGACGGCGGGCTCGGATCGTCGTCGGTCGGCTCGTCCGAAGGGTAGCGGCCACGGTGCCTGCCCTGGTGGGACGTGCCGACAGAGGAACATGCTATAGCATCGGCACTCCCGAGCCCAGAGGAGGTGCGATGGTCGCCCTGCACACGAGGGCCCCCGTCCCCGCGTTCGTCGGCCTGGCCGGCGTGGCCGTCCGCGACGTGACGCCCCCTGCCGGCGTCCGGGCGCGCAACTGGGGTCCGGCGGACTGGGACGTCTCGGAGGGCGCCCACCGCACGATGACGCTCACGGCGGTCGCGCTCGCGGAGGACCCGGCCGCCGGTGCCGACCCCGCGGCACCGCTCGTCCTCGTGACGATCGACGGCACGTGGTGGCGACGGGTCGACGACGAGGCAGCGCTGCGCACGACGGTCCTCGACGCGACCGGCCTGCCCGCCGAGCGACTGCTCGTGTCGCTCTCGCACACGCACGCCGGGCCCGTCCTGTGCTCGGGCGACGCCGACCTCCCGGGAGGCGACCGCGGCATCGAGTACCTCCACGACCTCGCCCGCGCCGCGGCTGCCGCCGCGGTCGAGGCGATCGGGTCGCTGCGCCCGGCGGTCCTCGAGTGGACCACCGGGCGCTGCGGCCTCGCGTCCAACCGCGAGGCGCTGCTCGACGGCTGCGCCGGAGACGGGGGCACGAGCGCGGCGGCCGAGCCGCGACCCCTCGTCGGGTTCAACCCCGACGCCGGCACTCCCCGCTCTCCCGGCGCCGACACCGCGGACGACACGGTCGTCGTCGGTCGTCTCACCGCGCGCCCCGGCCCCACGCCCGCGTCCGGCGCCGCACCCACCGGGACGTCGCCCGACGGCGGCGCGCACCCGGGCGGGCCCGTCGCCCTCGCGACGATCGTCAACTACGCGTGCCACCCGACGACGCTCGCGTGGCAGAACCGCCTCGTCTCGCCCGACTACGTGGGAGCGATGCGCGACCTCGTCGAGCGTGAGACGGGCGCCCCGGTCGCGTTCCTGCAGGGTGCGTCGGGCGAGCTCGCCCCGCGCGAGCAGTACACGGGTGACACCGCCGTCGCGGACCGCCACGGCACGTCGCTCGGGCACGCCGTGCTCGCGGCGCTCGCGGAGCTCCCGCCGCCAGGCACGGAGCTGGAGCTGACCCACGTCGTCGAGTCCGGCGCGCCGCTCGCCGTCTGGGAGCCCGCGCCGTCGGCCGCTCTCGCCGGCACGGGCACAGGCCCCCACACCGATGCCCGCCCCGACGCCCGGACCCTCGCCGCCGTCGAGGAGCCCGTCACGCTCGACCTGCGCGACCTCCCGACGTGGGACGAGCTCGAGGCCCAGTGGGCGGGCATCGATCCCCGCTCGCGCGAGGAGCGCCTGCGCCGCGCCCGGAACCTGCGCGACGGCTACGTCGCCGGCCCGACCGTGTCGCACCCCACGTGGGTGTGGCGCGTCGGCGAGGCGCTGCTCGTCGCGCACCCCGGCGAGGCGTACTCGCGTCTCCAGCGCACGGTGCGCGCCCACGCCGGGGTGCGGCCCGTCGTCGTCGCCAACCTCACCAACGGCCCCGGCTTCGTCTACCTGCCCACGCGCGAGGCGTACGACGTCGGCGCCTACCAGGCGTGGCAGTCGCCGCTCGCGCCGGGCTCGCTCGAACGCCTGGAGCGGCACGCGTGCGCCGTCGTCGACGACGTGCTCGCCGGCATCGCGGCCTGGCCCCCCGGCGCGGTCGCACCACCGCACACCGCACCCGCGACCCCGATCCGTCCCGTCCCCGAGGAGGACCAGTGACCACCCCCGCCCCCGACGCCCCGCGCGTCCCGCTCGCCGTCGTCACCGGGGGAGCGGCCGGCATCGGCCGTGCCGTCGCCGAGCGCCTCGCGACCGACGGGTTCCGCGTCGTGTGCGCGGACGTCGTGCAGCACGACCTCCCCGCGCTCGACCTCGGTGCCGTCCCCGACACGCCGGGACTCGTGTGGACCCCGCTCGACGTCACCGACCACGCCGCCGTGCGCGCCGCGTTCGACGACCTCGCGGCCGCGTTCGGTGGCGTCGACGCGCTCGTCAACAACGCGGGCATCCAGCGCCACCGCGCGCTCGAGGACCTCACGTGGGACGAGTGGTCCGCCGTCGTCGACGTCAACCTGCACGGCGTCTTCGCGTGCCTCCAGGCCGCGGGCCGTCACATGCTCGCCGCGGGTCGGGGAGCCGTCGTCAACATCTCGTCGATCTCTGCGCGCGGGTCCGCCGGGCGCGCGCCCTACTCCACGACGAAAGCCGCGGTCATCGGCCTCACGGCCACCGCGGGCGCCGAGTGGGCCGCGCGCGGCGTGCGCGTCAACGCCGTCGCGCCGGGCTACATCGACACGGGCGTGTTCCGCCAGGGCGTCGCGCAGGGCACGCTCTCGGAGGAGACGATCCTCGCGCGCATCCCGGCGGGCCGGCTCGCGCAGCCGGAGGAGATCGGCAACGCGGTGAGCTGGCTCGTCTCGGACCAGGCGGCGTACATGGTCGGCCAGACCGTCTACGTCGACGGCGGGTTCCTCGTCGACTACGGCGTGCCGCTCGCGAAGAAGCCGGAGTGAGCGTGGCCGCCACGACCGCGCGCGTCGTCGCCGTCCGCACCGCGACGACGGTCGTCCCGCTGCCGCAGCCGCTGCGCCTCGGCGCGATGACGGTCGAGCGCCGCGAGTACGTCGGCGTGCGCGTCGTCGCCGAGACGGACGACGGCCGGACGGTCGCGGGGGAGTCGTACGCGCTCACGCGCGAGGCGCCCATGGCCGAGCTCGTGGACCGGCTCGTCGCCCCGCACGTCGTAGGGCGCGAGCTCGTGGCGTCCGACGGCGTCGCCGCGCGCGCGAGCGTCGGCGCCGCGTGGGACGCGGCCCTGCGCGGGTCCGCGATCGTCGGCCGCGTGGGCCTCGTGCGGCGCGCGATCGGCCTGGTCGACGTCGCGCTGTGGGACCTCGCGGGCCGGCTCGCCGGGCGGCCGGTGTGGAGCCTGCTCGACGACGGCGCCGACCTCGCTGGGTCCGCGGGCCCGGTCGCCGCGCCGCGGCCCGCGATCCTCGTCGCCGCCTACCCGACGCCGGGCCGCACCGCGCGCGACGTCGCGGACGAGGTGCTCACGCACGGGCGCGCCGGGTGGCCGCTGCTGAAGATCTCGCGCTCGCCCGACCGCGCGCTCATGCGCGACCTGCTCACGATCCTGCGCGCCGAGCTGCCGGACGTCACGGGCCGGCCGACCGTCGCCGGGCGCAGCGGCGTCGTCGTCGACGTGGGCTTCGGCTGGCGCGACGCGGACGAGGCGCTCGCGGACCTCGACGCGTGGGGAGTCACGGGTGCGGAGGGGCAGTCGGGAGAAGTCGAGCCTGCGCTCGCGTGGCTCGAGGACCCGCTGCTCCCCGAGGACGCGGTCGGCGCCGCGCGCGTGCGCGACGCGTCCGGGCTGCCGCTCTCCGTCGGCGACGAGGTGACCGACCCCGAGGTCTTCGCGCACCTCGACGCGTTGGGCGCGCTCGACGTGCCGCGCGTCGACGTCGTCGCGATCGGCGGCATCACCGCCGCCGACCCGCTCGTGCGCGCGTGGACCGCGCGCGGCATGGTGGTCTCCAGCCACGTGTACCCCGAGGTGAGCGTGCACCTGGGTGGCGCGGCGGGCATCGGCGTCGAGACGTTCGACCGTTCGCCCTCGGGAAACCCCTACGACCCCGCGCCGCTGCTCGTGCGCGGCGGTCCGGTGTTCGACGGCGGCCACGCCATCCCGCCCGACGCCCCTGGTCTGGGCTTCACGCTCGACCCTGACCGCTTCGACCTGGAGGCACGCTCGTGACAGGACCCGCGGCCGAACCCGTGAACAGGCACCTGAACAGACGTCGCAGCGTCGTCGTCACCGGCAGCGGCAAGGGCATCGGCCGCGCCGTGGCGGCACGTCTCACCGCCGACGGGTGGAGCGTCGTCGGGCTGGAGCGCACCCCGGGCTCGGGGACGGTCGAGGAGGGGTTGTGCGCCGCCGTCGTGCTGGGCGACTCGCGCGACCGCGAGGCCCACCGAGAGGCCGCGCGGACCGCGCGCGACCTCGCGCCGCTCGGCGGATGGGTGAACAACGCGGGCATCACCGTCCGCACGCCGCTGCACGCGCTCGCCGACCCGGCGCGTGCGGCGCAGGTCGAGCGGGACGCGCGCGACGTCGTCGAGATCAACGGCCTCGGCTACCTGTGGGGCTGCGCCGCCGCCGTCGAGGCGTTCACCGACCAGGTGAGCGGCGGGTCGATCGTCAACATCGGCTCGATCCACGGGCGCGCCGCGTTCGCCGACCACGCCGCCTACGAGCTGACCAAGGGCGGCATCGACGCGCTCGCGCGGTCCGTCGCCGTGACGTACGGGCGGTACGGCATCCGCGCCAACACCGTCGCGCCCGGCGGCGTGCGCACCCCGCATCTCGACGCCCAGATCGCGCGCGCCGCCGACCCGGCAGCCGAGGAGCGTGCGCTCGCCGAGGGCCCGCCGCTCGGCCGTATCGCCGAGTCCGGGGAGATCGCCGCGCTCGTCGCGTTCCTGCTGTCCGACGAGGCGGGCTACGTGTCCGGCCAGTCGATCGCTGCCGACGGCGCCTGGACCGCGTCCTTCGGCAACCCGCCCCACGACCCCGACCTCGACGCGCGCTACGGCCTCACCTGAACCCGGGCGCACCGGAACCCGTCGGTCCCTAGCCCCTCCTGACCAGCCACAGCGTCGCGTCGCCGTCGTCGTCGACCCAGGACCCGGCGTCGACGTAGCCGAGCCGACGCAGGAGGCGCAGGGACGCCTCGTTCTCCGGGGCGACGGTGGCATGGACGGCATCCAGCCCGAGCGTCTCCAGGCCGTGCTTCGTGATGCCCTCCGCGATCTCGGTGCCGAGGCCACGGCCCCACGCGTCGGGAACGAGGGCATAGACCAGCTCGTGCCCGTCGACGTGCGGGTCGGGGCTCGGCTTGAGCTCGCCGTGGCCGACGTAGACGCCGTCCGCCCAGATCGCCCAGATGTCCCAGGTGGGCTCCGCGGCGACGACCGAGCGGAAGACCTCGCGGAGCGGCCGGGCGGGAACGCCCATCCAGCGGGTGACCACGGGGTCGCCGAGGAGCCCGGTGAAGTGGTCCTCGTCCTCGGGGGCGTAGGAGCGGAGCACGAGGCGGTCGGTGACGACGTCGGTCATGGGCGAACCGTAACGCCCGCGCCTCAGAGCGGTCCCGCGGATTTCCCTGGAAGTCTCCGGCCCGTGCACCGGGAGGACGCGGCGGCGAGGGATCGCGCGCCGCGCCACGTGCGCGGTACGCGTCAGCCCTTGACCATGCTCGCGCGGGTGATGAGGCCGTCGCGCACCTCGAACGTCGCGACGGTCTCGCCGGTGCCGTTCGACGTCGTGACCAGCTCGCGGGCGACGAGCCAGCGGTCGCCGAAGGTCACGGACGCGTCGATCACGCAGTGCAGCGCGGTGTCCTCGAACCGGCTCGCGTAGAACGCGCGCAGGGCGTCGCGACCGACGATCGGCTCGGGGGTCACGCCGCTCACGACGGCATCGGGCGCGTACGTCGCGCAGAATGCGTCGAGGTCGCGGACGTTGAACGCGTCGACCTGGGCGGTGACGACGGCGGACGGGGACGTGCTCATGGGTGCCTCCTCGGGCAGGGGTGTGCGGGGGAGCGTGGTCAGTCGATCCGGACGCCGCCGTTGACGTCGTACGTCGCGCCCGTGACGAACCCGGCGCGCGGGGAGGCGAGGGACGCGACGACCCACGCGACGTCGTCGGGCGTGCCGAAGTCCCCGAGGGGGATGGACGCGGTGAGCCCGGCGCGGGCGTCGGGGGCGAGCTGGTCGGTGATCGCGCTCGTCACCGGGCCGGGGGTCACGGCGTTCACGCGGATGCCCTCGCTCGCCAGGATGCGCGCGAACGAGCGCGTGATCGCGAGGATCGCGGCCTTGCTCGCGGCGTAGTGGACCCCGGTCTTGAGTGCGCCCTGCTCGCCGGCGATCGAGGAGAGGTTGACGATCGCGCGGTCGCGCGCGGCCCGCTCGTCGGGTGTCGTCGTGACTCCTGCGGGCGACGGACGGTCCGCGCGCAGCAGCGGGAGCGCGGCGCGCGACAGCACGAACGTGCCGCGCGCGTTGGTCTCCATGACCATGTCCCACTCGTCGAGCTCGATGTCGTCGAGCGCGCGGTAGGGGCACACGCCGCCGTTGTTGACGAGCACGTCGAGGCGTCCCCACGCGTCGGTGACCTCGGCGACGAGCGCCTCGACGGACGCGGTGTCGCGCAGGTCGAGGCGGGAGACGCGCGTCGCGGCGCCCGCCTCCTCGCAGCGAGCAGCGGTAGCGCGCGCGCCGGCCTCGCCGCCGGTGTACGTGAGCCAGACGTCGTGCCCGTCGCGTGCGAGCTGGAGGGCGGTGGCGGCACCGATGCCGGAGCTGGCGCCGGTGACGAGGGCGAGTCGGCGACGAGCGCCGTCCGGGGCAAGGGTCATGAGGCCACGCTATAGCATCCGACCGGCCCGACGGTTGGCCGTCGTTGCTATCTGCTATAGCATTCAGCGCATGACAGCCGACACCGTCGTCATCACCGACTGCGACCTGCCCGGGACCGCGTGCGAGGACACCCTGACCGCCGCCGGGCTGCGGGCCGTGCGCGCCGCCGCACGCACCGAGGACGAGGTGATCGCCGCCGTCGAGCAGGCCGCAGCGGGCGGCTCCGCGCCGTCGGCGCTGGTCGTGCAGTGGGCGCCCATCACCGCCCGCGTGCTCGACGCCGTCGCCGGGACGGGCGGGGTGCGCATGGTCTCGCGCATGGGCATCGGCTACGACATGGTCGACGTCGCGGCCGCCACCGCGCGCGGCGTCGCCGTCGCGAACACCCCGACCTACTGCATCGAGGAGGTCGCGAGCCACACGGTCGCGATGATCCTCACCCTCGACCGCGGCCTCGTCGCCTACGACCGCGCGCTGCGCGCCGGCACGTGGGCCCCGACGGCGCAGCACGCCGCGCGCCTGTCCAGCACGGTCGTCGCCGTGATCGGGTACGGGCGCATCGGCTCCGAGGTCGCGCGCTCGGCGCGGGCGCTCGGCTACCGCGTGCTCGTGCACGACCCGTTCGTCGACGCGGCGGCCGTCGCCGCCGACGGACACGAGACCGTGGGGCTCGACGAGGCTGTCGCGCGCGCCGACGTCATCACGCTGCACGCGCCGCTCACCGACTCGACGCGCCACCTGCTCGACGCCCGCACGCTCGCGGCCGCGAAGCCCGGCGTGCGCGTGGTGAACACGTGCCGCGGCCCGCTCGTCGACGAGGACGCGCTCGCCGACGCGCTCGCGTCCGGCCACGTGGGCTCCGCCGCGCTCGACGTCTACGCGACCGAGCCCCTGCCCGCGGACTCGCGCCTGCGCACCCTCGAGAACGTGCTCCTCACCCCGCACGCCGCGTGGTTCTCGCCCGAGGCCATGCAGGACCTTCCCGTGCACACCGCGCGCAACGCCGTCGACTTCCTCGCAGGCCGCCCCGTGCCGTCGATCGTGAACCCGGACCACGCGCGCGCCCTCGCCTGAGAACGCGCACACTGCTCTCGCGCCCCGGCGAGCCCGCCTCGCCACCCGTCCCGACCTAGGAGACCCACCCGTGCAGCTCGTCCGTCTCGGCCCCCTCGGCCAGGAGCGTCCCGCCGTCCGCGAGGACGGGGTCGTGTACTCCCTCGACCCGCTCACCACCGAGATCGACGGCGCGTTCCTCGCGGCCGACGGCGTCGGCCGGGTCCGCGCGGCGCTCGCCGCAGGCGCGCTGTCCGTGCTCGACGGCGCCGACGACCTGCGCGTGGGCGCGCCGGTCGCTCGCCCGACCGCGGTCGTGTGCATCGGGATGAACTACGCGGAGCACGCCGCCGAGTCCGGCTCGACCCCGCCCGACGTCCCGATCGTCTTCTGGAAGCACTCCAACACCGTGGTCGGCCCGTACGACGACGTCCTCGTGCCGCCCGGCGCGACGACGGTCGACTGGGAGGTCGAGCTGGGCGTCGTGGTCGGACGCCGCGCGCGCTACCTGTCGTCCCCCGAGGAGGCGCTCGACCACGTCGCCGGCTACGTCCTGTCCCACGACGTCTCCGAGCGCGACTTCCAGATGAAGGTCTCCGGCGGGCAGTGGTCCAAGGGCAAGAGCTGCGAGACGTTCAACCCGCTCGGCCCGTGGCTCGTGCCGGCCGACGAGGTCGACGCCCAGAACCTCGGGCTGCGGTCCTGGGTCAACGGCGAACCCCGCCAGGACTCGACGACAGCCGACATGATCTTCGACGTCGCCTACCTCGTGCACCACCTGTCGCAGTACATGGTTCTCGAGCCCGGCGACCTCATCAACACCGGCACCCCGCAGGGCGTCGCGCTCTCGGGCCGCTTCCCCTACCTGCGCGACGGCGACGTCGTCGCCCTGGAGATCGACGGCCTGGGCCGCGCCGAGCAACGCGTGCGCGACGCCGTCCGCTGACGACCCGGGGGCGCCGTTCAGCCGGCGAAGAGGAGGACCGGCAGCCCTCGCACGCCGGGGTCCGCGACGAAGAGCGAGCCCGACGCGGCCTCGTCCGGGTCAGGGTCGTCCAGACCCTGGCGCGACGTCGTCACGTAGAGCCGGTCGAGGTCGTCGCCGCCGAACGTGCACGCGCTGACCTGCGACACGGGGAGCGGGACGACGGCGTCGAGCGTGCCGTCGGGGGAGTAGCGCCGGACCGCGCCGCCGCCCCACAGCGCGACCCAGACACCGCCCTCGGCGTCGACCGTGAGACCGTCGGGCATGCCGTCGTCGGGGTCGACCTCGACGAACGGGCGGCGCCGCACGAGGCCGCGCGCGTCCTCCTCGGCCGGCACCACGTCGAGGACGTCGACGCGCCGCGTCGCCGAGTCGACGTAGTACGCCCGCGTGCCGTCCGGCGAGAACCCCAGGCCGTTGGACACCTCGATGCCGTCGAGCACGACGCGCGTCGACCCGTCGGCCTCCACCCGGTACAGCGCGCTCGGCCGGTCGCCCTCCGCCTGGCCGCCGGCGTAGAACGCGCCGTCCGGCCCGGAGGCGCCCTCGTTGAGCCGGACCGTCGGGTCCTCGACGAGCGTCGCAAGGGGACGGACCGGCGCGCCGTCGTCGTCCGCGACCGCGACGGACCGCGCGAGCCCGACGACGAACCCGCCCCCGGTACGCGGCCGCACCACGGCCGCGTGGTCACCCACGTGGAGACGGTCGACGCCGCCGTCGGGCCGCAGCGTCAGGAGGTCGCCCGCGAGCATGTCCACGTACCGCAGGCCGCCCCACCCGGGCCACCACACCGGGCCCTCCGCGTGGTAGGCGACGGGGCCGGTGACGTTCTCGACGGAGATCTCAGGCATCCGGCCATTCTCGTCGAGGCCACCCCCCTCGCTCGGCAGAGCGCGGCTCGGACACCCGGTCGCGGCGTAGGCTGGGCGCATGATCACGCAGAGCTGGTGGTGGCTGCCCCCGCAGCCGTGACCAGTCCTGCCCACGTCCCGAGCTGCGCGCCGCAGCCGGGACGTCGTCATGTCCGGGCCAGAACCTGCCAGGACGCGGCGCGCGGCTCCCCACCGAAGGAGAGCCCGCATGACCACCACCCTCGCCGCCACCGAGGCGACCCGACCTGCTGACCCTCCCGCGCCGTCGTCCGGCCCGGCGCGCTCCACCCCGCGCTCGTCCACCGCGTCCGTCGCCGCCGCGCACGAGCGCTCCGCCGAGATCGAGGCCCTACTCGAGGGGGACCCGACCGGCTTCCGCGTCCTCACCGGCGACCGCCCGACCGGCGCGCTGCACCTGGGCCACTACCTCGGCACGGTCGCCAACCGCGTCCGGCTGCAGGACGACGGCGCGGAGGTCGTGCTCGTCGTCGCCGACTACCAGGTCATCACCGACCGCGACGACGCGGGGGACCTGCGCGGGACAGTGCGCGAGGTCGTCCTCGACTACCTCGCCGCAGGCATCGACCCCGCGCGCACGACGATCTTCACGCACTCCTCGGTGCCAGCGCTCAACCAGCTCCTGCTGCCGTTCCTCAGCCTCGTCACGACGGCCGAGATCGAGCGCAACCCGACCGTCAAGGCCGAGGCCGTGGCGGCCGCCGCCCGTCAGGGTCGCCCGATGAGCGGCCTGCTGTTCACCTACCCCGTGCACCAGGCGGCCGACATCCTGTTCTGCCACGGCAACCTCGTCCCGGGCGGGCAGGACCAGCTCCCGCACGTCGAGATCACCCGGACGATCGCGCGGCGGTTCAACCAGCGCTACAGCCCCGCCCGCCCGTACTTCCCCGAGCCCGACGTGCTCCTCGCACCCGCCCCGACGGTCCTCGGCACGGACGGGCGCAAGATGAGCAAGTCCGCGGGCAACGCGCTCGAGCTGCGCGACGACGAGGACGCCACCGCGCGCTTCGTCCGCCGCCACCGCACCGACTCCGAGCGGCACGTCACGTACGAGCCCGAGCGCCGCCCAGAGGTCGCGAACCTCCTCACGCTCGGTGCGTTCGCCGCGGGGACGACGCCGGAGGCGCTCGCGGACGAGATCGGCGCGGCAGGGGCGGGCCGGCTCAAGCACGTGGTGACCGAGGCGCTCGTCGAGCACCTGCGCCCCCTGCGCGCCCGACGCCGCGCGCTCGCCGCGGGCGACGGCCCGGACCCTCTCGACGTGCTCCGGGAGGGCAACGCCCGCGCGAGCGCGGTCGCCGACCGCACCCTCGCGGACGTCCGCGACCTCATGGGCATGTCGTACTGATCGGCGCCGTGGTCAGCCCTCGTCAGACGTCGAGACCCGCCCGGTCCACCCTGCGGTGGAAGCGCATGCCGGCGATCCCGCCGAGCACGGCGCCGACGAGGCTGATCACGGCCGCCGCGACGAGAGCGATGACGCCTCCCGTCGTCAGGTCGCTCGTGCTCACCGGGATCTGGGGGAACGTGTTGAGCTCCGACAGCACGTTGTACTGGCTGCCGGCCACGAGCCCCAGGAGGGCGAGGACGATCGCGATGACCACGGCCCAGAGCCATACCGCGAAGCCCTGCTTGGCGCCGTCGAAGCGCGCCATGCGCCCGGCGACGTACCCGCCGCAGTAGTAGGCGACGAACAGGACGACGACGAGCACGATGCCGCCCACGATGCCGATCGTCTCGGCGTTCTCGCTCGCCTGGTCGACGGCCTCCTGGGCGTCGGTGGTGCCGTTGAGGCCGAAGGCCGCGCCCGCGGCGGCGGCCAGGGCGGTGAGGATGACGGCCGTCCCGGTGGCGGTGAGCCACCCGAAGAACGCGGAGCCGAACTTGATGCCGCCGTACTCCTCCTTCTCCCGCGCCACGACGGACTCGCGGTCGCGCGCCACGGGGTCGGGTCCGACCCGGTCGTCTCCGGCACGGTCCGGGTCGCGTGGGTCGTTCTGGGGCGGGGTGGCCCCGTAGCTGGTGCTCATGGCCGGTCGTCCTCTCCCTCGATGATCTCTTCGCGGACGCGTTCCGAGACCTTGCGCTCCTCGTCGAACCCCTGGCCCTCGGTACCCGACTGCTCGGTCGGTACCGTCCGCGTCTCGTACTCCGTGACGACGTACCGGCGGAGCCGGACTCGGCCCGCCCTGTCGTCGTCCGACGTCGCCGACGCGTCGTCGGTGGCCGGCCCGGCGGCGTGCCGCCCGACGGCACCCGCCTCGTGCGGGCGGTCGCCCGCGTCGTCGCCATGGCGGTCCTGCTCGTCGTGCCGGTCAGCGTCGCTCTCGCCGTGCCGGTCGTCCTGGTCACCGGTTCCGGAACGGTCGTCGCCGGCACCGGCCTGCGCCCGCCCGTAGTAGCGGTAGAGCTCTGCCTCCCCCTCGGGCGAGAGGTGGCCCTCCGAGTCGTCGACGCGCGGCGCGCCCTTGACCCTGTCCTTGTCGAACGGGACGCGGATCTCGTCGCCCTGGACGTCGGCGTCGGAGAGCGGGACGAAGGACTCGCCCGTGCCGAACAGGCCGGTCTTGACCGTCACCCACTCCGGCTCGCCGCTGCGGTCGTCGAGGAAGACCTGGCCGACCTTGCCGATCTTCTCGCCGCCCTGCGAGACGACGGTGCCGCCGGAGAGCAGCCTCTCGATCTGGTCCGTGGTGATCATGGTGGGTCCTTCGGACGGTGCTGCAGCAAGGCCCGTCTGCTGGAGCCGACGTCTTCATCGTGCGAGGACAAGCGGTCGCACGCACGCGGACAGCAGGACCGCACGCCGTCGCCGGCACGCCGTCGAGGACGGCTGCGATCGCGGGTGGGTCACCCGAAGGCGTCGAGGTCGTGGGCCCTACAGTGCAGGGATGGCAGAGACCGGAACGGACTGGCGGGTCCTCGCGGGTGTGGCGACGGCCTGGTTCGACGCTCCGTCGCTGGTCGAGGGGACGGCGCTGGCCGGGCGCGTCGTGGAGCTGTCCCCCGGGAGCGCGGTCGACGTGCGCGCCACAGGCGTCCGGGTCCACCTCGACACGCCCGAGCACGCCGAGGCGGTTTCGGCGGCGGCGCGGCACCTGGGCCTTGCCGCGAACCCGGACATGCTGCAGGAGCTGAGCATCGTGATCGACGCCGCCGACCCGTCGGTCGTGAGGCCGTTCTGGCAGCGCGCGCTCGACTACGGGGACGGGCGCGACGGCCGCCTGGTGGATCGGTTGCGGCGTGATCCCGCGTTGCGCGTCCGGCAGTCGACCGAGCTGCGGCCGTTGCGCAACCGCATCCATCTCGACGTGGTGCGGCCGGCTGCGGCGGTCGCACGGGCGAGCCTGGGGGAGGCGACGGGACCGTACGGGGTCTGCCACACCGACCCTGACGGCAACGAGGTCGACCTGGTGCCGGGTGAAGCGCTCGGCGAGGGCGCCGGGACCGCCGACTGGCAGGCGGTCTTCAGCGCGATGGCGTGCTATCGCGTCAACTCGATCACCCAGCACCGCGACCTGGCCGCCGCGGCTGCGGGTCTGGCCGCAGACGCGGGGTTCCCGCTGCTGGTCGACCTGCGCCCCGGGCTCGTGATCCTCGACAGCGGCAAGGACCAGTGGGAGGACGACGCCCACGGCCTCGAGCTCGACTTCACCGACCTGGCCGAGAAAGTCCAGGCCGCCGCCCGCGAGCTCGGAGCCGTGGCGGACCTCGGACTGCCGCGCTTCGTCCAGCTCTTCCTGGACGCAGCCGACGTCGCCGCGGTGCGCGCGTTCTGGCTCGCCGCGCTCGGATACGTCCCCGACCGACGGGACGGGACCACCGACATCGACGACCCGCGGCGGCTGAACCCGGTCCTCGTGTTCCAGGAGATCGATCGTGCGGAGACCGAGCGTCGCCGGCAGCGCAACCGGATCCACATCGAGCTGGCCGTGCCGACGGACGTCGTCCGGACGCGCCTGGACACGATCGTGGGCGCCGGTGGCCGGGTGCTCGACGAGTCGCAGGACCGCTGGCGGGTCGTCGACCCCGAGGGCAACGAGATGGTGATCGTCCGCGCGGACGGTCTCGCGGCCGGCTGACCTGCACCTGGCGGTGGCTCGGAGAACGCGCTCCCTACGCGCCGAGCCGGTCGCGGAGCCGCGCGAGCTGGGCCCACAGCTCGTCCGGGACGCGGTTGCCGAACGTGTCGAAGAACTCGGCGGTCAGCTCGGCCTCCGCGAGCCACTGCTCGGGCGACACGTCGAACAGGGCGTCGAGGTCGCCGTCGTCCAGGTGCAGACCGCCGAGCTCGAGCGCGCCGGGCGCGGGGAGCAGCCCGATCGGGCTCTTCACGGCGCCGCAGTCGGTCCGCACGCCGCGCGAGCGGTCGACCTGCGCGGCGATCCACGCGACGACGCGCGCGTTCTCGCCGAACCCGGGCCACAGGTAGCGACCCTCGGCATCCTTGCGGAACCAGTTGACCTGGAAGATCTTGGGCCGCTTCTCCGGGTCGAGCGACGCCCCCACGCGCAGCCAGTGCGCCCAGTGGTCGGCCATGTTGTAGCCGCAGAAGGGCAGCATCGCGAAGGGGTCGCGACGCAGCTCGCCGACCGTGCCCTCGGCGGCGGCGGTCTGCTCCGAGGAGATGGTCGCGCCCATGAACACGCCGTGCTCCCACCCGTACGCCTGCGCGACGAGGGGCACGTTGGTCGCACGACGGCCACCGAAGATGATCGCGTCGACCGGCACGCCCTCGGGGTCCTCCCACGAGTCGGCGATCGTCGGGCACTGCGCTGCTGCCACGGTGAACCGCGAGTTCGGGTGGGCGGCGGGCCGACCCGAGTCGGGTGTCCAGTCGTGGCCGGTCCAGTCGACGAGGTGCGCGGGCGGCTCGGGCGTCAGGCCCTCCCACCACACGTCGCCGTCGTCGGTGAGCGCGACGTTGGTGAAGATCGTGTCGCGCGCGAACGTCTCGACGGCGGCCGGGTTGGTCTCGACGCCGGTACCCGGTGCGACGCCGAAGAAGCCGGCCTCGGGGTTGATGGCGCGCAGGCGGCCGTCCGGCCCGGGGCGCAGCCAGGCGATGTCGTCGCCGATGGTCTCGACCGTCCACCCGGGGATCGTCGGGCGCAGCATCGCGAGGTTCGTCTTGCCGCACGCGGACGGGAAGGCGGCGGCGAGGTGGTACTGGCGCCCCTCGGGCGACGTCGCGCGGACGAGGAGCATGTGCTCGGCGAGCCAGCCCTCGTCGCGCGCCATCGCGGAGGCGATGCGCAGCGCGAAGCACTTCTTGCCCAGCAGGGCGTTGCCCCCGTACCCGGAGCCGTACGACCAGATCTCGCGCGTCTCGGGGAAGTGGGCGATGTACTTCGTGTCGTTGCACGGCCACGGCACGTCCTCGGCGACGGCGCCCGTGTCGTCGACGAGCGGCGCCCCGACCGAGTGCACCGCCGGGACGAACGGCGCCCCGCCGTCGATCAGGTCCATGACCTCCTGGCCCACGCGCGTCATGATCCCCATGCTCACGACGACGTACGGCGAGTCGGTGACCTGGATGCCGGCCTGGGAGATCGGTCCGCCCACCGGGCCCATGGAGAACGGCACGACGTACATGGTCCGGCCGCGCATCGAGCCCTCGAACACGCCGCGCAGCTCGGCGCGCATCGCCTCGGGCTCGCGCCAGTTGTTCGTCGGGCCGGCGTCGACCTCCTCGCGCGAGCAGATGAACGTGCGCGACTCGACGCGCGCGACGTCGCTGGGGTCGGACCGCGCGAGGTAGCTGCCCGGGCGCAGCTCGGGGTCGAGGGGGAGGAGCGTGCCGGCATGGACGAGCAGGTCGATCAGACGCTGCTTCTCCCCGGCGGAGCCGTCGCACCAGACGATCGCGTCGGGCTCGGTGAGGTTCGCGATCTCGCGGACCCACGCGCGGGCGTCGCGCGGGCGGGGATCCGTCCCTGAGGCGAGCCCGGGGGTGGAAAGCCCGGCGAGCTCCGTCTCGACGTCGTCGAGCAGCGCGGCAAGGCGCGTGCGGCGGGGGTGGGCGGTGCTGGTCGTCATGGGTTCTCCCTGCGGGGGCGTCGCGGGTCGTGCTCCGTCGTGCTTCCAGCCTCGCCCTGGTCTGGCGCACCTTTCCAGCCAGAACGCTGTGAAGAACGGCAGATCTTGACGTACGGTCAAGGGATGGCCACCACCATGCCCTCCGGTCGCGCGGCGGGACGCCCCGCGGACACCGACCAGCAGCCTGCGTCGCACGCGGACCTCATCACCCTCGGGCGGCGCATCCGTCACTTCCGCACGACGCGCGGGCTGACGCTCGACGCGCTGGGCGAGGCCGTGGGCACGGCCCCGAGCCTGCTGTCGATGATCGAGAACGGTCGCCGGGAGCCGCGGTTGTCGCTGCTGCAGCACCTCGCCCAGGCGCTCGACGTGCCGGTGACCGACCTGCTCGCGGACGAGCCGCCGTCGCGCAGGGCCGCCCTGGAGATCACGCTGGACCGGGCGCAGCGCGGACCCTTGTTCGCGGCGCTCGGCCTGCCCGCCGTGAGGGCGAGCCAGAAGCTCCCTCTGCCGGTGCTGGAGAACCTCGTCGGGCTCCACACGGAGCTGCAGCGCCGGGCCACCGAGGCCGTCGCGACGCCCGAGGAGGCGCGCCGCGCGAACACCGAGCTGCGCCTCGAGCGCCAGGCGCGCGACAACTACTACCCGGAGATCGAGGAGCTCGCGGAGGAGATGGCGCGCAAGGCCGGGTACACCGTCGGCGCGCTCACCCACCGCACGGTCGCGCGCATGGCGGAGCAGCTCGGCTTCACGATCTGGCACGTCGACGACCTGCCGCACTCGACCCGCACCGTCACCGACCTGGAGAACGGCCGCATCTACCTCCCGCCGGCCTCGATCCCGGGTGGCCACGGGCTGCGCTCGCTCGCGCTGCAGGCGCTCGCCCACCGCGTCCTCGGCCACGAGCGCCCGCGCTCGTACGCGGAGTTCCTGCGCCAGCGCGTCGAGATCACGTACTTCGCGGCGTGCTGCCTCATCCCGCAGAGCGCCGCGGTCGAGTTCCTCGAGCGGCGCAAGCGCGAGAAGGACCTGGCGGTCGAGGACTTCCGCGACGCGTTCGGCGTGACGCACGAGGCCGCGGCCCAGCGGTTCACCAACCTCGCGACCGTCCACCTCGGCATCCCGCTGCACTTCCTGCGCGTGGGCGACGACGGCGCCCTGTTCCGCGGGTACGAGAACGACGGGCTGCCCCTGCCCGCCGACGTGACAGGCGCGATCGAGGGCCAGATGGTGTGCCGCAAGTGGGCCGTGCGGGAGGCGTTCACGCGCCGCGACCGCGCGCAGGAGTCGTACCAGTACACCGACACCCCGGCGGGGACGTACTGGTGCTCGACCCAGACCGGCACGACGGCGACCGGCCAGTTCTCGATCGCCGTCGGGGTCCCGTTCGCGTCGGCGAAGTGGTTCCGAGGCCGCGACACGACGGTGCGGCGCCAGTCGACGTGCCCCGACGAGTCGTGCTGCCGCCGCCCCGCGGAGGACGACGCGGCGCGCTGGCGGGACGCGTCGTGGCCCAGCGCGCGCATGCACCAGCACGTGCTCTCCGCGCTCCCCACGGGTGCGTTCCCCGGTGTCGACGCGACCGAGGTCTACGCCTTCCTCGCCAAGCACGCCCCGACACCCTCGAGCCGCTGAGTGCATGAGATCGTCGCGGCTTCCCGCCGGGAGCGCGACTTCTTCATGCACTCAGGAGGTGGGGAGGGGGCCGCCCCGGGCGGTGAGGCGCTCCGTGAGGCGCGCGAGGACGTCTCCCGTGCGCAGGCCGTCGTGCTCGAACTCGTTCGTCACCCAGGTGCGGACGTTCCCCACGCGTGCGGCGGTCTCGAGCGACAGCCCGGCGTCGACGAACATGTCGTCGAAGTACACGGCCGCCTCGACCGGCACCTCGTTGCGGGCGAGCGTGTCGAGGTCGTACAGGTCCGCCCAGCCGTCGCGCGCGGCCAGCGCCTCTGCCGCCGCACGGAACGGCCGCAGCGCGCCGATCTCCTCGAACATCCAGGGGTAGATCATCTCGCCCGTGAGCAGCAGCGGGCGCGCGGCCGGGTCGAACGCCGGGTCCTCGGCGCGGACCGCCTCGGCGGCCCACGCCGTCGGGCCGGTGCCGGACTGCGCGTAGATCGACTCGTGCAGGACGGCGTAGAGCGGGTTCGTGCGGAACGACGTCGCCGCCGCGACGTCCGCGAGGAACGTCTCGCTGAGCTCGTCGGGCGCACCGGCGTCGAACGCCTCGTCCACGACCCAGTGGATCCGCTCGGGACCCGGCTTCATGCCGAGGTCCATGCCGAGCGACTGCAGGCGGCGCACGGTGAGCGTGTCGCCGTCGGGGAGGCGGACGTCGCCCGCGGAGACGCGGTCGGCGACGCGCGCGAGCCGGACCGTGTCGTCCGGGTACCGCTCGCGGTATCGCGCGTTCTTCGCGACGACGCGCGGCTGGGTGCGCCGGTAGACGTCGCGCGCGTCCGCCGTCAGGCCCGGAAGCCCGCCCGTGACGTAGCACGCGGCCAGCGCCTCGGGGGCCCGTGACAGGTAGGTCATCGTGAGGAAGCCGCCGTACGACTGTCCGAGCGACGTCCAGCGGCGGCCGTCGTAGACCGTACGCCGCACGTGCTCGGCGTCGGCGACGATCGCGTCCGCCCGGAAGTGCGTGAGGTACTCGGCCTGGGCGCGACCGTCGCCGCGCCCGGCGAGCGCCGCGCCGCGCACGGCGGACGAGCGCCCGGTGCCGCGCTGGTCGAGCAGGACGACGCGGTAGGTCTTCAGGGCCTCACCGAGCCACCCGTCGGGGCCGGTGGGCCGCGGCCCCTTGCCGCCGGGCCCGCCCTGGAGGAACACCAGCGGGGGCAGGTCGTCGCGGCGCCGCGCCGGGTCGACGACCTCGCGGACGAACAGGGTCAGCCGCCGCGGGTCGCCGTCGTCCCACCAGTCGAGCGGCACCTCGACCTCGCGGTCCGTGACGTGCATCCCGGGCACGGTGTAGCTGGTCTCGCGCGTGGTGCTCACGCCCGCCACCCTAGTCAGTGCTCGTCCTCGCGTCCGTGGCGGCGTTCAGGCGCACGGTCACGAGTCACCCACCCCGACGACGACCTTTCCCCAGGCCCTTCCCTCCCCGTGGAGCGTGAGCGCTGCGGGAACCTCCGTGAAGGGGAACGTGCGGTCGATGTGGACCTCGACCTCGCCGGTCGTGCACAGCTCGGCGAGCGGCGCGAAGTGGCGGGGTCCGGAACGCACGAGGAGGACGCCGATCCGTGCTCCGGTCAGTGCTCCCAGGACGGGCCCGACCGTGAGCATGCGCAGCAGCGTCCGCAGGGTGCCCCCGACCATCAGGCACCGACCGTGGCGGGCGAGAGCGCGCCGGTAGGCGAACACCGACCGACTCGCGACCAGGTCGACGACGAGGTCGTACGGGCCGGTCCGGGTGAAGTCGGTCCGCCGGTAGTCGATCACCTCGTGCGCGCCCAGCCGTTCGAGGAAGTCGAGCTTGTCCGCGTTGTCCACCGCTGTGACCCGCATGCCTCGCGCCACCGCGAGCTGGACCATGAAGCTGCCCGAACCTCCCCCGGCGCCGTTGACGAGCACCCGAGCCCTCGGCGCCGCCGGCGCGAGGGCCTGCAGCGCGATCGCGCCCGCCTGCGGGACGGTGGACGCCTGGGCGAAGGTCAGCGCCGGCGGCTTGTGGGCCAGCGCCTTCTCCGGCATCACCACGTACTCCGCGAACCCGCCCCGGCGTGGCAGGTTGTCGCCGTAGACCTCGTCACCTGGTCGGAAGCGCGTGACGTCCTCGCCGACGGCGGCGACCCGGCCCGCGACGTCCGACCCCAGGACCTGGGTGCGCGGCGCGCGGAGCCCGTCGAGACGGGAGTACCCGGGGCTGCCCCGCAGCGCCTCCCAGTCCGACAGGTTCACGGACGTCGCCACGACCTCCACGAGCACCTCGCCGCGTCCTGGCGCAGGGGTCGGCACGTCACGGAGCCGCAGCTCCTCGACGCCGCCGTACCGCTCGTAGACCCACGCGCGCACCCGACCACCGTAGGGACTCCCGCGGGCGGGAGCGAGCCCGGGCCGACGGCGCGGGCGTCAGAGCTCGACGGTCTCGTTCTCCCCGCCCTCGTACGGGCGCCCGGAGACCTTCGCCTTGACGAGGCTGAAGAGCGTCGCGACGCGGCCGCCGGGGGAGTCCCAGTACTCGGCGGACTCGGCGTGCAGACGGATGAGCACCACGCCGGGGGTGTCGGGACCGTCGGGGAACCACGCGTCGGCGACGGCGTTCCACAGCTCACGGATCTTGTCCGGGTCGTGCACCAGCGCGGCGCGCCCGGAGAGCGACACCCAGGAGCTCGTCCCGGAGAACGCGGCGTTGGCGGCGGAGTCGCGGGCGATCTCCGCGACCTTGTGGGAGTCCGTCGCGGCGAAGAACCACAGGTCTCCGTCGAAGTCGACGGCCTGCACGCCCATCGGCCGGCTGACGAGGCTCCCGTCCTCCGCGACGGTCGTGAGCATGGCGATCCGCTCGTCCTTGATGAGCTCGCGGACCTTCCGGACCTCGTCGGACCCGGCGTGCGGCAGCTCCTCGTGCGTGTCGGTCATGACGACTCCTGTCGTAGCGGGCCGCCGTGTCGCGACCTTCCCCGACGCTAGGCACCTGCCCGGGGGCTCGCCCGCCGGGCCGGGGACGACGAAGGGGCGGGGCGCCCCGAGCGCCCCGCCCCTCCGCACGTGCCGCGTCCCGTGCGGGACGTGACGACGCGCCTACTGCTCGACGTCCTCGTCCACCCACTCGAACGTCTTCGTCACGGCCTTCTTCCAGTTGCGGTACAGGCGCTCGCGCTCGCCCTCCTCGACGGCGGGGGACCAGCGCTTGTCCTCGGCCCAGTTGTCGATGACGTCCTGCTCGCCCTTCCAGAACCCGACGGCGATGCCCGCGGCGTACGCGGCGCCGAGGGCGGTGGTCTCCGCGACCTGGGGCCGCACGACGTCCACGCCGAGCTGGTCGGCCTGGAACTGCATGAGCAGCTCGTTGGCGACCATGCCGCCGTCGACGCGCAGCTCGGTGAGGTCGACGCCGGAGTCGGCGTTCATCGCGTCGAGCACCTCGCGCGTCTGGTAGGCGGTCGCCTCCAGCGCGGCGCGCGCGATGTGGTTGCGGTTGACGTACCGCGTGAGCCCGACGAGCGCGCCGCGCGCGTCGGAGCGCCAGTACGGGGCGAACAGGCCGGAGAAGGCGGGCACGAAGTACGCGCCGCCGTTGTCCTCGACCTTGCCGGCGAGCCACTCGACGTCGGGCGCGTCCTCGAACATGCCGAGGTTGTCGCGCAGCCACTGGATGAGCGACCCGGTGACGGCGATCGATCCCTCGAGCGCGTACCGGACGGGCTGGTCGCCGATCTTGTAGCAGACGGTCGTGAGCAGGCCGTTCTGGCTCATGACCTTCTCGGTGCCCGTGTTGAGCAGCATGAAGTTGCCGGTGCCGTACGTGTTCTTGGCCTGGCCGACCTCGAAGCACGCCTGGCCGAACGTCGCGGCCTGCTGGTCGCCGAGGATGCCGGCGATCGGCACGCCGGGCAGCAGGCCCTGCTGCCGGCCCTTGCCGTACACCTCGGAGGACGACTTGATCTCGGGGAGCATCGACATCGGGATGCCCATGTCCGCGGCGATGTCCTCGCGCCACGACAGCGTGTCGAGGTCCATGAGCATCGTGCGCGACGCGTTGGTGACGTCGGTGACGTGCACGCCGCCGTTGACGCCGCCTGTCAGGTTCCACAGCGTCCAGGTGTCGGTGTTGCCGAAGACGAGGTCGCCCGCCTCGGCCTTCTCGCGCGCGCCCTCGACGTTGTCGAGGATCCACTTCACCTTGGGGCCTGAGAAGTAGGTGGCGAGCGGGAGGCCGACGACCGACTTGTACTTCTCGGGGCCGTCCGACCCGCCGAGCTCGTCGACGATCTTCTGCGTGCGCGTGTCCTGCCAGACGATCGCGTTGTACACGGGCTTGCCGGTGGTCTTGTCCCACACGACCGCGGTCTCGCGCTGGTTGGTGATGCCGACGGCCGCGATGTCGTTGTGGGTGACGTTGGCGCGCGTGAGCGCGAGGCCCACCGCCTCGCGCACGTTGTTCCAGATCTGCTCGGGGTTGTGCTCCACCCACCCGGCGCGCGGGAAGATCTGGTCGTGCTCGAGCTGGCCCGTGGAGACGATCTCCCCGGAGTGGTTGAAGACGATGGCCCGGGAGCTCGTGGTCCCCTGGTCGATGGCGAGAACGTAGTCGGCCATGGTGCGTTCAGTCCTTCACGTCGGTGTGGGTTGGGGTTGCGTGCTGGGTGCCCGGCGCTCGACGGCGGCGGGTCGCGTGACCGGGGAGGCCCCCGGCTCCCCGGTCACGCAGGGTGCTCCCGGACGTCCGGGTCGGTCAGATCCAGGCGGCACCGAGGAGGCCGGCGAGGACGCCGCCGACCAGCGGACCCGCGACGGGGACCCACGAGTAGGCCCAGTCGCTCGAGCCCTTGCCCCGGATCGGCAGCAGCGCGTGAGCGATGCGGGGCCCGAGGTCACGAGCAGGGTTGATGGCGTACCCGGTGGGACCACCGATGCTCGCGCCGATCGCGACCACGACGAGCGCGACGGCGAGCGGGCCGAGGCCCGACGGCGTCTTGCCCGACGCGACGACGAAGAACACGAGGACGAACGTCGCGATGACCTCCGTGACGAAGTTCCACGCGTAGGAGCGGATCTCCGGACCGGTCGAGAAGACCGCGAGCTTGGTCGCGCCGGGCGCGTCCTCGTCGAAGTGCTTCTTGTACGCGAGGAACGCGACCACGGCACCGATGATCGCGCCGATCATCTGGGCGCCCCAGTACATGAGCATGTTGCCCACGGTGGGTTCGATGGTCGCGGTGACCATGCCTTCCGGCCCTGTGACGGAGTAGAACGGCTCCTGCGCGGTGAACAGGCCGATCGTCACCGCCGGGTTGAGGTGCGCGCCCGACTTGTATGCGACGTACACGGCGGTGAACACCGCGAGGCCCCATCCGAAGTTGATGAGGAGCCAGCCGCCGTTGAAGCCCTTGGTCCTCGGGAGGATCACGTTCGCGACGACGCCCGCGCCGAGCAGGATCAGGGTCGCCGTGCCGAGGATCTCGGACCAGAAGGCGTTCATCAGGAGTTGATCCATCGTGCTCTCTCTTTCGTGGTGGAAGACTTCTCTGTCTCTACCGACCCGGCGCCGCCGTGGCGCCGGGTCCTCGGGTCGGTTCGCCGTCGGCGTGCGCCCTCGAGATCGGTGTCCTGCTGTCAGGTGGTGCGCAGGGGCTGCAGCGGCGACACGTCGTCGACCTCCAGCCGGGTGCGCTCGGCGGAGGCGTCGTCGGGCTGCTGCTCGGCGGCGGCCTCCGCGTTCGCGCGGTCGGTGTAGCTCGCGATCTCCGCGTCGCGCGTCGCGTCGTCCCAGCCGAGCAGCTCGCTCGCGATCGAGGCGATCTCGGGCAGTGCGGCGAGGCCCCGGTCGGCGACCTCGTAGTTGAGGCGCGTGCGGTGCAGGAGCAGGTCCTCGAGGTGGAGCGCACCCTCGTGGGAGACGCCGTACGCGATCTCGGCACGCAGGTAGGCGGGCGCGTGCTCGAGCGGCTTCGCGAGATCGGGCTGCGCCTCGCACAGCTCGACGATCTCGCGCAGGTTCGACCCGTACCGGTGCAGGAGGTGGTCGACGAGCGCGGGGGTCCACCGGTAGCGCGACGCCCACGGACGGGCCTGGCGGCGCACGGCGTCGAGGCCCACCGCGCCGAGGAGCGGGATCTTCTCCGTGATGGAGGGCAGCGCGCTCGCGCGCTGGCCGATCGCGAAGTCGACCGCGTCCTTGGCCATGACGCGGTACGTCGTCAGCTTGCCCCCGGCGATGACCGTGAGGCCCGGGGTGGGGGAGGCCACGGTGTGCTCGCGCGAGACCTTCGCCGAGCTCGTGCCCTCCTTGGTGCCTGGCTGCAGGAGCGGTCGCAGGCCGGCCCAGGTGCCGATGATGTCGTCGCGCGTCAGGGGGTGCGCGAGGACGGCGTTCGCGTGGTCGAGCACGTAGTCGATGTCGGCCGCGGTCGCGACGGGGTGCTGGAGGTCCTGCTCCCACGGGGTGTCGGTGGTGCCGATCACCCAGTAGCGCGACCACGGGATCACGAAGAGCACGGACTTCTCGGTCTGCAGGATCAGCCCGACCTTGCCCTTGATGCGCTCGCGCGGGACGACGATGTGCACGCCCTTGGACGCGAGCACGCGCAACCCGCCCTCGCTGCCCGCGAGCGCCTCCGTGTCCTCCGTCCACACGCCCGTCGCGTTGATGACGGCGCGCGCCCGGACGGTGATCTCCCGGCCGGTCTCGAGGTCCATGAGCACGGCGCCGTTGACGGCACCGGTCGATCCCTTGGTGAGGGACACGACCTGGGTGCGCGACGCGGCGTGCGCGCCGTAGGACGCGGCGGTGCGCACGAGCGTCGAGACGAGCCGGGCGTCGTCGACGGACGCGTCCCAGTACTGGACCGCACCGACCGCGGCGTCGTGCGCGAGGTCGGGGAACTTCTTCTCCATGCGGCTGCGCGACAGGTGCCGGTGGATCGGCATCGCACGCTTGCCGGGCGCGAGACCCGCGAGCGTGTCGTAGAGCGCGATGCCGGCGCCGACGTAGGCGCGCTCCCACACTCGGTGCTCGAGGGGGTAGAGGAACGGGACGGGGCGCACGAGGTGCGGCGCGATGTCCTTGAGCAGGAGGTCGCGCTCGGTGAGCGCCTCCTTGACGAGGTGGAAGTCGAGCATCTGCAGGTAGCGCAGGCCTCCGTGGACGAGCTTGCTCGAGCGGCTCGACGTTCCGGCCGCCCAGTCCTGCGCCTCGACGATCGCGGTGGAGAGGCCTCGGGTCACGGCGTCGAGGGCGATGCCCGCGCCCGTGACGCCACCGCCGATGACGAGTACGTCGAGCTCCGCGTCGGCGCTCGTGGACGCCTCGAGCGCGGCCAGCGCCTGTCGTCGCGAATCGGCCGTGAGTCTCGTGGATGCCATCCGTCTCCCTCTCTCGCCCTCGGTGCTGCGGTGCTCCGCAGGACGGTCGCGCCCACGGTGCGCTCACAGCGACGGTCCCACGCTCGCCCAGGTCGCGCGAGCCGGAACCGCCGTGACCGCGCCGGGGTTCCGGCGCGGTGGCACGGCTCCCACACCACCACGGCGCGAACAAGCGCGCAAGCGCAGTGCACGAACGTGCAGAATGGAGGTCCGACGAGAGGAGACCGCCGTGGTCGACCGGGAGCAGGACGTGCTGCGCGCAGCATCGATGTACTACCTGCAGGACATGAAGATGGAGGCGATCGCCAAGCACCTGCACACGTCGCGGTCGACGGTGTCGCGGCTCGTCAAGCGCGCCCGCGAGACGGGGCTGGTCGAGATCTCGCTGCGTCCCACCCAGAGCCGGGCACCGGGTCTCGGCCAGCATCTCGCCAGCACGTGGGGCATCGACGCCTACGTCGTTCCCGTGCCGGACCAGGCCCCGCAGGTGGAGCGGCTCGAGCAGGTGGCCCTGACGACGGCGCGCCTCGTGTCGACGTGGTTCGACTCCGACATGATCCTCGGCATCGCGTGGGGTACGACGCTCTCGGCGATCTCCCGCCACCTGCCACGCCGGCCCACGCGGGGCAGCGCCGTCGTGCAGCTCAACGGCGCGGCGAACACGCGGACGTCGGGCGTGCACTACGCGGGCGACCTCATCGCGGGGTTCGGGACGGCGTTCGACGCGCACGTGCACCATTTCCCGGTCCCGGCCTTCTTCGACTACGCGGAGACGAAGCGCGCGATGTGGCGTGAACGGTCGGTGCGGCGCGTGCTGGACGTCCAGCACCGGGCGGACATCGCGCTGTTCTCCGTGGGCGCGGTCGCGGGCGGCGTGCCGTCGCACGTCTACTCGGCGGGCTACCTGGAGGCCGACGACATCGCGGTCCTGGACGCGGAGGGCGTGGTGGGCGACGTGTGCACGGTGTTCCTGCGGGCCGACGGCACCTACCGCGACATCGCGCTCAACGAGCGGGCGACCGGGCCCGCGCCCGAGGAGCTGCGCCGCGTCCCACGGCGCGTGTGCGCGGTCGCGGGGGACAACAAGGTCGCGCCGCTGCGTGCCGCGCTGCGCGCCGGCGTCGTCACGGATCTCGTGGTCGACGAGATCACCGCGGCCCGGCTCGCCGCGGGCGCCTGACGCCGACACGGGGTCGTGAATCTATGTCGCGCGCTGTATGAATATGCACGAACGGCCGTTTCGACGTACAGTGGCGGCGTGATCGCCAGCACCCCCGGGGGACCGACGTCGAGGTCGACCCAGGACGGGACGGGGCCCCAGGTGCGGGTCCGCCCGGCGCTCCCCGCCGACGTCCGCGCGATCCGCGGACTCGTCCAGCCGTACGCGGAGGCGCGCATCCTCCTCGCCAAGGAGATGGTGGGCTACTACGAGGCCGTGCAGGAGTTCGCCGTCGCCGAGGCGCTGCCGACGGAGGGCGACGACGTCACGGGCGCGCGCGTCGTCGGCTGCGGCGCGCTGCACGTCATGTGGGACGACCTGGCGGAGATCCGCACGCTCGCCGTGGACCCGGCCTGGCGCGGGCACCGCGTCGGGCACGCGCTCGTCACCGAGCTCCTCGCGCGGGCCCGGGCGCTCGGGCTGCGGCGCGTGTTCTGCCTGACCTTCGAGGTCGACTTCTTCATGCGCCACGGATTCCGCGCGATCGAGGGGACCCCCGTGTCGCACGAGGTCTACGCCGAGCTGCTGCGCTCGCACGACGACGGCGTCGCGGAGTTCCTCGACCTCGCACGCGTGAAGCCCAACACCCTCGGCAACACGCGCATGCTCCTCGACCTGGCCTGACCGGCTCTCGCGCGCCGGGCTCAGCAAGGCAGCCGGTAGAGCTCTCCGTCCTGCTCGACGAGGCCGTCCTCGACGAGGCTCGCGACGCACCGGTCGAGCTGCGCGGCGTCGTGCCAGACCTCGCTCATCACCGCGCGCGGCACCGGTCCGGGTGCGTCGCGCAGCGCTGCCATCACCCGGCCCCGCACCTGGCGGTCGGTGCCCGCCCAGGCCTGCGTGCGGCGTCGGTCCGCGTGCGCGTCCTCGGGACGCCCGGCGAGGCGCCACGCGCACGCGCGGCGCACCGGGCACGCGTCGCAACGCGGCGCCCGCGCCGTGCACACGACCGCGCCGAGCTCCATCGAGGCCGCGGCCCACAGGACCGCGGCGTCGTCGTCCGCGGGGGCGACGGCACCCGCGAGGGCACGCTCGGCGGCCGTGTACGACGGCGCGGGGAGCGCCGTCCCGGCCACCGCGCGCGCGAGGACCCGGCGCACGTTGGTGTCGACGACGACCGCGCGGCGCCCGTGCGCGAACGCCGTCACCGCGGCGGCGGTGTACTCCCCGACCCCGGGCAGGGCGCGCAGAGCCTCTTCGCCGTGGGGCACCTCGCCGCCGTGCCGCTCGACGATCACGCGCGCGCACTCCTGCAGCCTCAGTGCACGCCGCGGGTAGCCGAGCCGTCCCCACGCGCGCAGCACGTCGGCCGTCGGCGCCGCCGCGAGGTCCGCCGGTGTGGGCCAGCGCGACATCCACTCGCGCCACGCGGGCTCGACGCGCACGACCGGCGTCTGCTGGAGCATGACCTCGCTGACGAGCACGCCCCACGCCGTCCGGTCGGCCGCGCGCCACGGGAGGTCGCGTGCGGTGTCCTCGAACCAGCGCCCGACGGCGTCGCGCAGCTCCGCGGTGGTGGTCATGGTCCGGCGGCTCCCTCTCGGGTCGTGGGCGGGTCGCGTACGGGTCGCGGGCGCGGTCGCGCCCCGCCATTGTGCCCCGACCTGCGACGTCGTCGGCGCGGCACGTCGGCGGTCCTGGCGGGCGACCGCTAGCGTGGTGGCGACCATCCACCTGCCACGTCGGAGGACCCGTGAGCACGCCGCGGACGGACCGCGCCGCTGCGCGGACCACAGCGAGGCCGAGCGCCCCGCCGCCCACGCGCGCCGTCCTGGTCCGACGCCGCGTCGTCGCCCTCCTCCTCCTGGTGGGGCTGGTCGTCGGCCTGGTGCTGCTCGGGCAGGTCGTCGTGCGCGCCGTCCAGCCCATGCTGGCCGGCGAGGAGGCGCCGCAGGAGGGCAAGTCGGCGCCTCCCACGCCCGAGGAGGCGGGACCGCCGCAGGACTGCGCGGCGTCGTCCCTCGAGCTCGGCGTGACGCCCAGCGCGACGGAGTACGAGCCCGGCCGCATCGTCCAGCTCTCGGTGTCGGTCCGGCACGTCGGCGGCCGGCCGTGCCTCGTCGACGGGTCCGACGCCGGACGCCAGGTCCTCGTCTACGCGGGCGACGAGCTCGTCTGGTCGTCGGCGCACTGCGGTTCGACCGACCGTCTGCTGCTCATGAGCACGGGTGACGAGGACCCCCAGACGATCGTGCGCTGGGACCGGCGCCGGTCGGTCGAGGGCTGCGCGCCCGACCAGGCCGAGGTCGGCCCCGGCACGTACACGGTCGTGCTGAGCATCGCCGGGATCGAGGGCGCGACGAGCGCACCCGCCACGTTCACGCTCCTCGAGCCTCCGCCCCCCGCGCCGACGGAGACGTCGCCGCCCGCGCCGACGGAGACGGCGCCGCCCGCGCCGACGGAGACGGCACCGCCCGCGGAGACCGCTCCGACGGGTTGAGCCGGAGGCTCAACGGGTCGCGAGGGCCCAGCGGAAGGCGTTGCGCAGGACGTAGGTGCCGTCTGCCTGGCGAAACCGGCGCGCCGCGGCGAGGACGTCGGGCCGGAGCTCGGCCTGGAGCTCCGGGGACTCGCCGAACATCACCGCGGCGACGAGCGCGTCGGCGTCGTCGAGCACCATGGGCGCCTCGGCGAGCTGATCGGACACGACCGAGAACCCGTGCTCGGCGAGCAGGGCGCTCAGGTAGCCCTCCTCGCGGCTCGGGCCGCTCGGCTCGTAGTCCTCGCCCGCGACGACGCGTTCGAGCACGGTGACGTCGTTGAGGTCGTCCTCGGCCCAGCTCGCGACGGCGACCAGGCGGCCGACGCGGCGGCACTCGCTGAGCGTCTTGGCGGTGTCGGTGAACGCGAGGGCGTTGACGAGCGTCACGAGGTCGAACGCGTCGTCGGGCCAGGGAAGGTGCTCGGCCTGGGCGACGCGCAGGTCGGCCTCGGGGCTGCGCTCGCGCGCGGCCTCGATCATCCCGACGGCGGCGTCGCACCCGGCGACGTCTGCGCCGCGGGCCACGGCCGCGGCGACGAGCTCGCCCGTGCCGCACCCGACGTCGAGGACGCGCGACGCCGGACCGACACAAGCTGCGTCGAGGATCGCGTGCTGCGCCGGTGCGGCGGCGGGCGCCCACCAGCGCGCCCAGGCGTCGGCCAGTGCCGACCACTCGTCGACGTGGTCCACGGTCCCCCTCCGTGCGGGTCGTCGGTCAGGCGGTCAGCGGGTCAGACGTAGCGTTCGAGGATGCTGGACTCGGCGAGGCGGGACAGCCCTTCACGCACGGCGCGGGCTCGCTGCTCGCCGACGCCGTCGACCGTCATCAGGTCGTCGATGCTGGCGGCGAGGAGCTTCTGCAGCCCGCCGAAGTGCGCGACGAGCCGGTCGATGATCGTCGCGGGCAGGCGCGGGACCTTCGAGAGCAGGCGGTAGCCGTGCGGGGCGACCGCGGCGTCGAGCGCGTCGCCGCCGCCCGGCAGGTCGAGCACGCGGCCGATCTGGCCGAGGTCGAGGAGCTGGGTCGAGTCGAGGCCGCCGAGCGACTTCTGCACGTCCGCGAGCGAACGGTCCCTGCGGCCGAGGTCGACGTAGTCACGGATGACGAACTCCCGGTCGGAGCCGATGCCGCCGATGAGCTCGTCGAGCTGGAGGGCGAGGAGGCGTCCGTCGGTCCCGAGCTCGATGACGTACCCGGCGATCTCCTCGGAGATGCGAGCGACCATCTCGAGGCGCTGGACGACGGCGCACACGTCGCGCACGGTGACGAGGTCCTCGATCTCGAGCGCGGACAGCGTGCCGGACACCTCGTCGAGGCGGGCGCGGTAGCGCTCGAGGGTGGCGAGGGCCTGGTTGGCGCGGGACAGGATGGTGTCGGAGTCCTCGAGGACGTGCCGCTGGCCGCCGACGTACAGCGCGACGATCCGCATCGACTGGCTCACGGAGATGACGGGGAACCCGCACTGCTTGGCGACGCGCTCCGCGGTGCGGTGGCGGGTGCCGGACTCGGTCGTCTCGATCGTCGGGTCGGGCAGGAGCTGGACCGCGGCGCGCAGGATGCGGTTCGCCTCACGGTCGAGCACGACGGCGCCGTCCATCTTCGACAGCTCGCGCAGCCGGGTCGCGGAGAAGCCCACGTCGAGCACGAACCCGCCGGAGCACATCTCTTCGACGACCTTGTCCAGCCCGAGCACGATGAGCGCGCCGGTACGGCCGCGAAGGATCCGCTCGAGACCGTCGCGCAGCGCGGTGCCCGGCGCCACGGCGGCAAGGGTCTCCCGGAGCAACTCGTCAGGGTGCGCGGGGGAGTTGGCCACGGAGGAATCCTACGCGTCAGGGCCGTGCCGGCCTGCGCACGGCGCGGCGGCGTCGCAGAAACCGGTCACGATCCGGTCTCGGCCGGCCGTCACCGCCGCTCGCGGCGAGTGCTCAGAGGCGTCGGTACATGACGTGCAGCCCGACGAGGCCGCGGGTCGGGTGGTCGAAGGCCTCGGGCACGGTGGCGATGACGTCGAACCTGAGGGACCGCCAGAGCCGGACGGCGCGCTCGTTCGTCTCGACGACGGCGTTGAACTGTGGTCGGCGCCGGTGCCGGCCCCCCGCTACTCGGCGGGAGCGTCCTGCAGGGCACGGACCTCGACCCGGCTCGACAAGGCCTTGGACGCCTTCGCGGCCCACTCGACCGCGGCGTCCTGGTCGCTCGCCTCGATCACCCAGAAGCCGCCCAGGTACTCAGGGGCCTCGACGAAGGGGCCGTCCTCCCGCACAAGGGTGTCCCCGGTGTTGTCGACCGTGACGGCGGTCGCGGGCGGGTGCAGCCCGCCTGCGAAGAGGAACGACCCGGACGCCATGAGCTCCTCGATGAACGCGCCCGCCGCGGCCATCGCTGCCTGAGCCTCTGCGGGGTCCATCGTCTCCAGGGTGGGTGACTCGTCCGTGTCGTGCGGCAGGGACAGCAGGTACTGCGTCATGAGGTCTCCTCGTGTCGAAGCGCTGGTCGATCTGCTTGGTGCAGCCGATGACACCACCCCTGACCAGTCGCCGCACGAGAACTCATCGGGACGGCGACCCGGGGCCGTTGCTGCGGGACTCGCGGAGCCCGGTCAGGTCCGGGCCAGCTCGACCGCCTCGCCGAGGTGCCGTGCCGGCAGGATCGTCATGCCTTCGACGGGGCGCGGGAAGGAGCCGCGCGGCACGACGGCGCGCGTGAAGCCGAGGCGCGCTGCCTCGGCGAGGCGGCGGTCGAGCCCGGTCACGGGGCGGATGTCTCCCGCGAGCCCGACCTCGCCGAACGCGACCGTCCCCGCCGGCAGGGCCTCGTCCTCCCGTGCGGAGAGGACGGCGAGCGCGACGGACAGGTCGGCCGCCGGCTCGGTCACCTTCGCCCCGCCGACGGTCGACGCGTACACGTCCTGGTCGACGAGCCGGACGCCGGCGTGCCGGTGCATCACGGCGAGGATCATGGCGAGGCGGCTGGAGTCGACGCCGCTCGTGGTGCGGCGCGGGTTCGTGAGCGAGCTCGGCACGACGAGCGACTGGATCTCGAGAGCGAGCGGGCGTCGTCCTTCGAGGGTCACGGTGACGCACGTGCCCGGCACCCCGGCCCCGGTGTGCGAGAGGAACAGCCCGCTCGGGTCGGCGAGCCCGACGATGCCGTTCTCGGTGAGGTCGAAGCAGCCGACCTCGTCCGTCGGGCCGTAGCGGTTCTTCACGGCGCGCACCAGGCGCAGGCGTGAGTGCCGGTCGCCCTCGAACTGGCACACGACGTCGACGAGGTGCTCGAGCGTGCGGGGACCGGCGACGGAGCCGTCCTTGGTGACGTGCCCGACGAGGACGACGGGCAGGTCGCGCGCCTTGGCTGCCGCGATGAGCGACGCCGCGACCTCGCGCACCTGGCTCACCCCGCCTGGCGCGCCCTCGACCTGGGCGGACGCGATCGTCTGCACCGAGTCGACGACGAGGAGGTCGGGGTCGGTCGCCTCGATGTGGCCGAGGACGGTCGCGAGGTCGGTCTCGGCCGCGAGCAGGAGCCCCGGCGCGAGCGCGCCGACCCGCTCGGCACGCAGCCGCACCTGCCCGGCCGACTCCTCGCCCGTGACGTACAGGACACGACGTGGGACCGGCGTCGGACGTTCGGAGGCGGACGGGGCGCGCTCCCCCGGCGGCCGCACGGTCGGCAGGTCGGAGCCACCCGCCGCGACGTTGCTCGCGACGGCGAGCAGGAGCGTCGACTTGCCGACGCCGGGCTCGCCGGCGAGCAGCACGACGGCGCCCGGCACGATCCCGCCGCCGAGCACCCGGTCGAACTCCGAGACGCCCGTCGGGGTCGCGCGCGCCGCCTCGACGTCGATCTCGCCGATCGGCCGCGCGGGCGACCGGGTGGGGGAGACGGCCGTGGTGCGCGGGCCGGAGGCCGCAGGAGCGTCCTCGGTCACCGTGCCCCACTCCTGGCACTCCCCGCACCGCCCCACCCACTTGGCGGTGGTCCAGCCGCACTCGCTGCAGCGGTACGCCGGGCGGGAGCGCTTGGCCCCGCTGCCGGAACGGGCGGTGGTGGTCGACGACGTCACGTGGCCAACGTAGCCGGGTGCACCGACAGGGCGACACGAGGTGCGACGCGGCGCCGCCTCCCGCGCGGACGGGCGCGCAGGGTCGATCCTGGGTCCGTGCGCCGGCTCCCGAAAGACAGCCCATGGTGGACCGTGATCCTCACCGCCGCCTCGATGGTCGCGTGCCTCGGCATCTACTACACGGTGCCCCTGCCGCGCGACAGCCAGCCCGCGGCGCTCCAGTTCGTCCTGCTCGGGGCGGCGCTCGCGCTGCTGTGCTTCGTGCTCGCCCACCAGATCCGCCGCCAGCTGCGCGCCGGCGAGGTGCCGAGCGTGCGGGTCCAGTCCGTCGTCGGGCTGCTCCTGCCCCTGGTGACGCTCTTCGCGATCGTGTACTTCACCCTCGCGGACCAGTTCGTCGGCATCGAGAACCGGACGGACGCGCTGTACTTCTCGGTCGTCACGCTCGGGACGGTCGGCTTCGGCGACGTCCACCCCGTCGGCGAGGCCGCGCGGGTGGTGACCATGGTGCAGATCGTGCTCGACCTCGTCGTCGTGGGCGTGCTCGTGTCGGTCACGACGGCCCGGGCACGCGCCCGGGTCGGTCGGCCGAAGCCCGACCGGGGCGCCGACGGCTAGCCGCGGCGTCGCACCGGTGCGACGCGCCCCGCGCGGTCACCGGGTGAACCCGGTCGGCCGGTGCACGACACCCCGCGCCACGGCGCCTGACGGGGCCCGCGCGGGACCTACGCTGTCCCCGTGACCGGCGGTCCGGAGGTGCGGTCTCGAGCAAGCGGAGGTGCGGCGATGAGTCAGCCGACGAACGGCGACCCCGGCCGGGGTGCGGCGCCAGGCCGCGGCGTCGGCACGCGGGGCGCGTCACCGGGCGGCCCTCCCCGCACTGCAGCGCCGCGGCCCTCCGACGCCGTCGGCGCGAGCGACCGCCGCCACACGCGCCCCACGTCCGCCGCGGTCTACCGCCGGCGCCGCCTCGTCGCCGTGGTCGCGCTGCTGCTCGTCGTCGTGCTCCTCCTGGCGTTCGCCGCCTGGGTCTGGCCGGGGTTCGCCCGCTCCGGGGCAGCGGCAGGGACTGGCCAGGATCCGGCCCCGACGGTCACGGTGACGGCCGAGGCCCCGAGCCCCACCCTGGAACCCGCCGCGCGCACGGGCACGACCGCGTTCGCCCAGGCGCTCCCGGACACCGTGCTCGACCTCGTGCTGCGCAGCGAGTCCGTGACCGACGCGTGGTCGGGTGCGGGCGCACTCGAGGCGCACCAGCTCGTCTACGCCGACGGCGCGGGGGACGACGCGACGACCGTCACCGTCGTCGCGGGCCAGTGGGCCACGCCCGCGGAGGCCGAGGTCGCCGCGGCGGACCTCGTCGCCGCGGCGGGAGAGCCCACGGGCTCGGGCGACGTCGAGGTGGACGGCGAGACCGCAGGCCAGTACGCCGTCAGCCCGGGCGCCGACGGACAGGCGACGGTCACGTGGCGCAACGGCACCGCCGTCCTCCAGGCGACCGGCCCCGCCGACGACGTCGAGGACGTGTACGCCGCCTATCCCCTCTGACCCGCCCTGACGGGCGTCGCCGCCCTCCGGCCCGGGCCTCCTCCCGCGCCGGCTCGTCCGCACGTCGGCGTCGGGTGCGCAAGAATGCCCTCACCGACCACCGGGAGCTGATCGTCCATGTCCGACCTGCCCACTCCGCCGACCGTGCCCAGGCTCGCCGTGCTCGGCACGGGCGTCATGGGGGAGACCGTCCTGGCCGGCGCGCTCGCGTCCGGGTGGGAGCCCGGCGACGTCGTCGCCACGGTCCGCCGGCCGGAGCGGGGCGAGGAGCTCGTCTCGCGGCACGGCGTCGGCGTGACGCAGGACAACGTCGAGGCGGTGCGCGGCGCGGGCGTCGTCGTGGTGGCGGTCAAGCCCAAGGACGTCGCGGGTCTCCTCGCGGAGGTGCGCGACGCGGTGGGCGCAGGGACGGTGGTCGTGAGCGTCGTCGTCGGGCTGCCGACGGCCTTCTACGAGGAGCGGCTGCCCACGGGTACGGCGGTCGTGCGGGTCATGCCGAACACGCCCTCCGTCGTCGGTGCCGGGGTGAGTGCGGTCAGCGGGGGGAGCGCCGCGAGCGACGACGACGTCGCGCTCGTCGAGCGTCTGCTCGCCGCGACGGGCCTCGTGGTGCGCGTCGCGGAGAAGGACCAGGACGCCGTCGGCGCGCTCTCGGGCTCGGGGCCCGCGTACGTGTTCTACGTGATCGACGCGCTCGCCGAGGCGGGCGTCCTGCTCGGCCTCACGCGCGCGACCGCGCTCGAGCTCGCGACCGCGACCGTGCACGGCGCCGCGACCATGCTGCGCGAGACCGGGGAGCACCCCGCTATCGCGCGCGAGAAGGTCTCCTCGCCCGGCGGCACGACGGTCGCCGCGCTGCGCCGCCTCGACGCCGGCGGTGTGCGTGCGGCGTTCCTCGACGCGCTCGAGGCCGCGCGCGACCGGTCCGTCGAGCTCGCCGCGGCGCTCGCGGCGACCCCGGCCGACGGTGCCGGGAAGGACGCGCGATGAGCGACGTCGTCGGGCCCTCCCCGCGCACGCGCCCGCCCGCGATGTCCGACGTCGCGCGGCTCGCCGGCGTCTCCCACCAGACGGTCTCGCGCGTGCTCAACGACCACCCGAGCGTGCGGCCCGAGACGCGCGACCGGGTCCTCGACGCCATCGCGACGCTCGGCTACCGGCGCAACAGCGCGGCACGCGCCCTGGTGACGATGCGCTCCGGGACGATCGGCGTCGTGACGACCGGGTCGGCCCTGTACGGGCCCACGTCGACGCTCATCGCGGTCGAGGAGGCCGCGCGGGAGCAGGGGTACTTCGTCAGCGTCGCCACGATCCGTCGCTACGACGCGGACACGATGCACCGCGTGCTCGAGCACTTCATGGACCAGAGCGTCGAGGGCATCGTCGTCATCGCGCCGCAGACGGACGTCGCGGCGGCCGTCGACTCGTTCCGCGCCCCCGTCCCGGTGATCATGATCGCGGCGCGCGACCACCCGGGCGAGGAGCCCGACGGTGGTGCGGGAGACGCGCACGGCACCGACGCGGGCCGCCCGGGCGTGGCGGGCGGCGTGCTGCCGATCGCGGTCGACCAGCGCCTCGGCGCGCGCCTCGCCACGGAGCACCTGCTGGGGCTCGGGCACGCGACGGTCGTGCACCTGAGCGGCCCGCTCGACTGGTTCGACGCGCGCGAGCGCGAGACGGGCTGGCGCCAGGCGCTGGAGGACCAGGGTGCGCCGGTCACCGAGCCGATCCGGGGGGACTGGTCCTCGGACCGTGGGTACGCCGTCGGGCGCGAGCTCGCGGCCGACCTGCGTGGGGGCAAGGGTCCGACGGCCGTCTTCGCGGGCAACGACCAGCTCGCGCTCGGCCTGCTGCGGGCGTTCTGGGAGTCGGGAGTGCGCGTGCCGCGGGACGTGTCCGTCGTGGGGTTCGACGACGTCGCGGGCGCCGGGCACTTCATCCCGCCCCTGACGACGGTCCGCCAGCCGTTCGGGACGCTCGGGCGGCGCTGCATGGCGCTCATGCTCGACGCGTTCGCGGGCGCGCAGGTGCGTCCGGTCTCGATCCCGCCCGAGCTCGTGCTGCGCGAGAGCACGACGACCCCGCGCTGACCCGCGGCCCGCCGCGACCGTCGGCCCGGATCGACGGAGGTGGTTGGCCGGAGGGCGTGTGAGCGCTAACATTTACGATACGGGTCAGCGTGGCCCGGTGGACCGAGGTAACGACCGAGGCGCGACGCCGCGACGAGGAGAAGCAGCAATGGTGCAGCAGGACGACGTCGGCACCCTCAGGGCGGCCGTCGTGGCGGGGGAGACCGCGCTCGGGATCGAGCTCGGCTCGACGCGGATCAAGGCGTGCCTCGTCGGGCCGGACGGGACGCCGCTCGCGAGCGGCAGCCACGCGTGGGAGAACCGGCTCGACGACAGCGTGTGGACGTACTCGCTCGACGCCGTCGAGGCGGGGTTGCGGGACTGCTACGCCCGGCTCGTGGCGGACGTCGAGGAGCGGTACGGCGTGCGCCCCACCACGTTCGGCGCGCTCGGGGTCTCCGCGATGATGCACGGGTACCTCGCGTTCGACGACGACGGGGAGCTGCTCGTCCCGTTCCGGACCTGGCGCAACACCTCGACCGGTCCAGCGGCGGCCGAGCTCTCGGAGCTGCTCGGGCACAACATCCCCCTTCGCTGGTCCGTCGCGCACTGGTACCAGGCGATCCTCGACGACGAGCCGCACGTCTCGCGCGTCGCGTCCCTGACGACCCTCGCCGGCTACGTGCACCGTCGGCTCACGGGCCGGCACGTGCTCGGCGTCGGTGACGCGTCGGGCATGTTCCCCGTCGACCCGGCCACGCGCGGCTACGACGCCCGCATCGTCGACCTGTTCGACGAGCGCGTCGCGACGCGCCGGGCGGCACCGAAGCTCACCGAGCTCCTGCCCGAGGTGCTTGTCGCGGGCCAGGAGGCCGGGAGGCTCACCGCCGAAGGCGCCGCGTGGCTCGACCCCACCGGCACGCTGCAGCCGGGCGTGCTGCTCTGCCCGCCCGAGGGCGACGCGGGCACGGGCATGGTCGCGACGAACGCCGTCGCGCCCCGCACGGGCAACGTCAGCGCGGGCACCAGCATCTTCGCCATGGTCGTGCTCGAGCGCCCGCTCGCGAGCGTGCACCACGAGCTCGACCTCGTGACGACGCCCGCGGGCGACCTCGTCGCGATGGTCCACTGCAACAACGGCGCGAGCGAGCTCGACGCGTGGGCCGGGCTGCTCGGCGAGCTCGCGGCCGCGACCGGTGGCGACGCGTCCTCCGACGGCGTGTTCGGCGCGCTGTTCCGCGCCGCGCTCGACGGCGACGCGGACGGCGGCGGGCTCCTCGCCTACAACTACCTGGCCGGCGAGCCCATCACGGGGCTCGACGAGGGGCGGCCGCTGTTCGTCCGGACCCCCGGCAGCCGCCTGACCCTCGCGAACTTCGCGCGGACCCAGGTCTACGGCGCGTTCGGGACCCTCGCGCTCGGCCTGCGGGTCCTGGCGGGCGAGGGCGTCGGGATCGACGGGATGTTCGCGCACGGCGGGATGTTCCGCACGGAGGGCGTCGCGCAGCGGCTCCTCGCCGCGGCGACCGGCACCCCCGTGAGCGTGGGGCGCACCGCGGGAGAAGGGGGCGCGTGGGGCATCGCGGTCCTCGCCGACTTCGCCCGGGCGCGAGCCGCGGCGACGGACACCGTGCCGGTGGATGCCGACCTCGGCGCGTACCTGCGCGAGCACGTGTTCGCGACCGCGGAGATCGACACGGTCGACCCCGACCCCGCCGACGTCGCGGGCTTCGCCGCCTACCTGGAGCGGTACGCCGCGGGCCTCGACGTCGAGCGCGCCGCCGTGGCGGCCCTGCCCGCCCACCACGAGGGAGAGGTTCCCGCATGAGCACGCCCACCCCGGCCACGTCGCCCGCTCCCGTACCGACCGCCGTCGTCGCGGTACCCGCGCACCTGCGCGGCGCCGTGGACGCGGCCAAGGAGCGCGTCGCCGCGCTGCACGCCGAGCTGCCGCGCTGGGAGCTCGTCGTCTGGACGGCGGGCAACGTGTCCGAGCGCGTCCGCGACGCCTCGCGCCCCGACGGCTCGGGCGACCTGCTCGTCATCAAGCCGTCGGGCGTCGCGTACGACGACATCACGCCCGACGCGATGGTCGTGTGCGACCTCGACGGGGCACTCGTCGAGGGCGACCGGTCCCCGTCGTCCGACACGGCCGCGCACGCGTACGTGTACCGGCACATGCCCGAGGTGGGCGGCGTCGTGCACACGCACTCGACCTACGCGACCGCGTGGGCAGCGCGTGCCGAGCCCGTGCCGTGCGTCCTGACGATGATGGCCGACGAGTTCGGCGGCGACATCCCCGTCGGCCCGTTCGCGCTCATCGGCGACGACTCGATCGGCCGTGGGATCGTCGAGACGCTCCGCGGGTCGCGCAGCCCGGCGGTCCTCATGCGCAACCACGGCCCCTTCACGATCGGCACGGACGCGCGCTCGGCCGTCAAGGCGGCCGTCATGTGCGAGGAGGTCGCCCGGACCGTGCACGTCAGCCGCCAGCTCGGCGAGCCGACGCGCATCGCGCAGTCCGACGTCGACTCCCTGTACGCGCGCTACCAGAACGTCTACGGGCAGCAGGCCGCCGACACCCGGCCCTGAACCCGACGGCGAGCACCGACCCCGGCGCCGGGAGGCGCACCCCGCACGACCAGCAGCACGGCGGTCCCGCACCGACGCGAGGACCGCTCCCACCGACACGAGAAATGTGGACGAACGATGAGCAAGCCCTACGCGGACCGCGAGATCTGGTTCCTCACCGGCAGCCAGGACCTGTACGGCGAGGAGACGCTGCGGCAGGTCGCCGAGCAGTCGCAGGAGGTCGCGCGAGCCCTCGACGCGTCGTCCGACGTCCCGGCGAACGTCGTCTGGAAGCCGGTGCTCAAGGACGCCGTCTCGATCCGCCGCGCGATGCTCGACGCGAACGCGGACGACCGCGTGCTCGGCGTCGTGACGTGGATGCACACGTTCAGCCCCGCGAAGATGTGGATCACGGGTCTCGACCAGCTCCGCAAGCCGCTCCTGCACCTGCACACGCAGGCGAACGTCGAGCTGCCGTGGGACTCGATCGACTTCGACTTCATGAACCTCAACCAGGCCGCGCACGGCGACCGCGAGTACGCGTACATCGCGACGCGGCTCGGGGTGGCGCGCACGACCGTCGTCGGGCACGTGTCGAACCCCGCGGTCACCGCTCGCGTGGGCGCCTGGGTGCGCGCCGCGGCGGGGTGGGCCGCGACGCACGAGCTGCGCCTGGCCCGGTTCGGCGACAACATGCGCAACGTCGCGGTCACCGAGGGCGACAAGACGGAGGCCGAGCTGCGGTTCGGTGTGAGCGTGAACACGTGGGGCGTCAACGACCTCGTGCGCGCCGTGGACGAGGTCTCCGAGGCCGACGTCGACGCGCTCGTCGCCGAGTACGAGGGCCTCTACGACGTCGTCCCCGAGCTGCGCAAGGACGGCGACCGGCACGAGTCGCTGCGGTACGCGGCCCGTCAGGAGATCGCGCTCGAGACGTTCCTCGAGTCGGTCGGCGCCAAGGCGTTCACGACGAACTTCGAGGACCTCGGCGACCTGCGCCAGCTCCCCGGCATCGCCGTGCAGCGCCTCATGTCCAAGGGCTACGGGTTCGGCGCCGAGGGCGACTGGAAGACCGCCGTGCTCGTCCGGGCGGCGAAGGTCATGGGCGAGGGCCTGCCCGGCGGCGCCTCGCTCATGGAGGACTACACCTACGACCTCACTCCCGGCAGCGAGAGGATCCTCGGCGCGCACATGCTGGAGATCTGCCCGTCGCTGACGACGTCCAAGCCCCGCGTCGAGATCCACCCGCTCGGCATCGGCGGCAAGGAGGACCCGGTCCGCATGGTGTTCGACGCCGACCCGGGCGTGGGCGTCGTCGTCTCCCTGGCCGACATGCGCGACCGCTTCCGGCTCACGGCCAACGTCGTGGACGTCGTCGCACCGACGGCGCCGCTGCCGCACCTGCCCGTGGCGCGCGCCGTCTGGGAGCCCCGCCCCGACTTCGCGACGTCCGCCGAGGCGTGGCTCACCGCGGGCGGCGCCCACCACACGGTGATGTCGACCGCCGCCGGCATCGAGGCGTTCGAGATCTTCGCCGACATCGCGGGGACCGAGCTGCTCGTCATCGACGAGAGCACCACGCGCCGCGGGTTCCGCGACCAGGTCCGGTGGAACCAGGTGTACTACCGCCTCGCCCAGGGGCTGTGAAGGGGCTGTGACCCCGGGGTCGTCGCCGCCCGACGCGTTCGGGTACCTCCTCGTCCACGTCGTCGAGGACCCGTACGGCCATGGCGAGCGCGTCCACTACTCGCTGAGCCGCGGCGACGACCCGACGGCGTGGGACCGGCTCGGCGTCGTGCTCGAGTCCGGGCTCGGGACGACGGGTCTGCGCGACCCGCACGTCGTGCGGGCCGAGGGCGGCGAGGGGTTCTTCCTCGTCGCGACGGACCTGCGCGTGTTCGGGGGCGACGACGCCGGCTGGGACGCGTGGCAGCGCCACGGCAGCCGGTCGCTCGTCGTCGCGCGCTCGGACGACCTCGTGCGCTGGTCCGAGCCGTGGCTCGTCGAGGCCGCGCCGCCCGAGGCGGGCATGGCCTGGTCGCCCGAGGCGTTCTGGGACTCCCGAGCCGGGGTGTACGTCGTCCACTGGTCGTCGACGCTGTACGACCCGGCGGACACGGCGCACGCGGGGGCCTCGTACAGCCGTGTCCTCTGCGCCACGACCACGGACTTCGTCACGTTCTCGCCGGCGCGCGTGCTCCTCGACTCGGGCCGCACGACCCTCGGCACGACGATGGTCGAGCACGGCGGCCGCGTGTACCGCTTCCACAAGGACGACGACGAAGGCGGGCGCGAGCTCTACCTGGACGTCGTGCCGCACGCGCTGTCCGGCGACGCGGTGATCCTCGCGGAGCACATCGGCGCCGACCGGTACGGCCACGTCGAGGGCCCGCTCGTCTTCCGGGCGAACGACGGCGCGCGCTGGTACCTGTTCGTCGACCAGCTCGGCGGCACGGGGCAGGGCTACCGTCCGTTCGTCACCGACGACCTCGCGTCGGGCCGCTGGGAGCCGGTCGACGGCTCGTTCGAGCTGCCCGACCGCACCGGGCACGGCGTCGTGCTCCCGCTGCGGGGCGACGAGTGGCACCGGCTCGCGGCGGCGTTCCGGGCGGCTCCCGCGCCGCGGAACCCGCGCGCCCCGGTCCCCGCTTCGGGCGCGAACCCGGGGTTACGTGTCGACGGGGCTCTGTGGTGACCGGTAGACACGGGTTCGGCGCCCGTGACCGGGCGGCCCGCGGAGCGCGAGGTAAGCACTGGCCCGCCGTGGGCACGGAGCACGCGGCTCCGGCTCCAGGCTCCGACTCCGGGTTCGGGTTCGGGGCAGTCGTGATCCAACCGTGACCGGCAGGGCTTCCGTCCCGAGCGTGTGAGCGCTAACATCTCTCCACAGGGGGGTGTTAGCGTTCACATCGTCAGGATCGACGATCTGCTGGCGGCGGCTTCGCGGGAGATGCCGAAAGGGTTACCGAACGGTGATCCGACAAGCGGCTCCTGGGCTTGCCAAGAGGGCGCTGACACCGCTAGACATTGACACATCTCAACACGTACGAACAAGATCGAACAGCCCGATGATGGGCAGCACGACACGACGGACCCTCGGCACGGCGCCGGGACCGCATCTCAAGGAGGAGAGCATGTTCAGCACGACCAAGGCGCGCACGCGTCTGACGGGAATCCTCGCCGGCGCGGCGGTCCTCGCGCTCGCGGCGTGCAGCAGCGGTGGCGAGACGGACGGTGGCGGCGGCGAGGCCTCGGGTGACGGCGGCGGCGGCGGCGACGCGATCGTCGTCGGCTTCTCGCAGGTCGGCGCCGAGTCCGGCTGGCGCGCGGCGAACACCAAGTCCATCCAGGACACGCTGACGGCCGAGAACGGCTTCGACCTGAAGTTCTCCGACGCGCAGCAGAAGCAGGAGAACCAGATCCAGGCGATCCGCTCCTACATCGCGCAGGGCGTCGACGTGATCGCGTTCTCCCCGGTCGTCGAGTCGGGCTGGGACGCGGTGCTCGAGGAGGCCAAGGCGGCCGACATCCCGGTCGTGCTCACCGACCGTGCCGTCGACTCCGAGGACGACACCCTGTACGAGTCGTTCATCGGCTCCGACTTCGTGCTCGAGGGCGAGATGGCCGGCGAGTGGGTCTCGGAGAACCTCGCCACCGAGCCCATCAACGTCGTCGAGCTCCAGGGCACCACGGGTGCGGCTCCGGCGATCGACCGCAAGACGGGCTTCGAGGACGCCACCGCGGACAACCCCAACGTGACGATCATCGACTCGCAGACGGGCAACTTCACGCGCGCCGAGGGCAAGACCGTCATGGAGGGCTTCCTCCAGGCGCACGACGACATCGACCTCGTCTACGCGCACAACGACGACATGGGCCTCGGCGCGATCGAGGCGATCGAGGCCGCCGGCCTCGTCCCGGGCGAGGACATCAAGATCGTCACGATCGACGCGGTCAAGGACGGCATGCAGGCGCTCGCCGACGGCAAGATCAACTTCATCGTCGAGTGCAACCCGCTGCTCGGCCCGGACCTCGCGGAGATCATCAAGAAGGTCGTCGCCGGCGAGGAGGTCGAGAAGCGCATCGTCGTCGAGGACCAGTCCTTCACGCAGGAGCAGGCCATCGAGGCCCTGCCGACCCGCGAGTACTGAGCCGGTAGCCGGGTCGGCGACCGCCGACCGGCACGGCCCACGTGGCGGGACCGTTCGTCGAGTGCGATGCGGTCCCGCCACCACAGGACGGGCCGCGCGCCGGGTGAGCACGCCTCCCCGGCGCGCGGCCGACGCACCACCGCCGGAACTCCGGCATCCTGAGACGTACGGGGCACCGCGGCCCCGTCGTCACCGCTGCACGGAAGGTCTCCCATGACTACCGCCGTACCCGACGGTCGGCCCGTCGTCGAGATGACCGGGATCTCCATCGAGTTCCCGGGGGTCAAGGCGCTCGACGGTGTCGACCTCACCCTCCGGCCCGGAGAGGTCCACGCCCTCATGGGCGAGAACGGCGCCGGGAAGTCGACGCTCATCAAGGCGCTCACGGGCGTCTACTCGATCGACTCCGGCCGCATCGTCGTCGACGGTGCCGAGCACACGTTCTCCGGCCCGGGCGAGGCCCAGGCCGCCGGCGTGTCGCCGGTGTACCAGGAGGTCAACCTCTGCGAGAACCTGTCGGTCGCCGAGAACATCATGCTCGGCAACGAGCCGCGCCGGTTCGGCGCGATCGACTGGCGCGCCACGCGCCGTCGTGCGGGCCAGATGCTCGAGCGCCTCAACCTCGACATCGACCCGGCGTCCTCGCTCGGGGCCCACTCGCTCGCCGTGCAGCAGCTCGTCGCGATCTGCCGTGCGCTCGTCGTCGACTGCAAGGTCCTCATCCTCGACGAGCCGACGTCGAGCCTCGACGCCGACGAGGTCGCCCAGCTCTTCGCCGTCGTGCGCCGCCTGCGGGACGACGGTGTCGCCATCCTCTTCGTCTCGCACTTCCTCGAGCAGGTCTACGAGATCTCCGACCGCATGACGGTCCTGCGCAACGGCAGGCTCGTCGGCGAGTACGTCACCGCGGAGCTCCCGCGGCTCGAGCTCGTGTCCAAGATGATCGGCACGTCGCTCGAGGTCCTCTCCGAGCTCGAGGAGGCGCCGAAGCGCTCGGTCGCCGACCGGGAGGACGTCACCCCGTTCGTCCAGGCCGTCGGCCTCGGGCGCAAGGGTTCCGTCCAGCCGTTCGACCTCGACGTGTACCCGGGCGAGGTCGTCGGGCTGGCGGGCCTGCTGGGCTCCGGGCGCACCGAGCTCGCCCGTCTGCTCGCCGGGGCCGACCACGCCGACTCGGGCCAGACCGTGATCGACGGCTCGCCGGCCCGCCTGCGCACGCCCCGCGCCGCGATGGCGCGCAAGATCGCGTTCTCGTCCGAGCACCGCAAGGCGGAGGGCATCGTCGGTGACCTGACGATCCGGGAGAACATCATCCTCGGCATCCAGGCCGAGCGCGGCTGGCTGCGCCGCGTGCCCGCGCGCCAGGCCGACGAGCTCGTCGAGAAGTACATGGACGCACTGTCCATCCGGCCCGCCAACCCGGACGCGCTCATCAAGAACCTGTCGGGCGGCAACCAGCAGAAGGTCCTGCTGGCGCGCTGGCTCGCGACGGCGCCGAGGCTGCTCATCCTCGACGAGCCGACGCGCGGCATCGACGTCGGCGCGAAGGCCGAGATCCAGAAGCTCGTCGCCCAGCTCGCGAGCGAGGGCATGTCGGTCGTGTTCATCTCGGCCGAGCTCGAGGAGGTGCTGCGGCTCAGCCACCGCATCGCCGTCCTGCGCGACCGCAAGAAGGTCGCGGAGATCACCAACGACGACGACGTCACGGTCGAGGACGTCGTCGAGCTCATCGCGAGCGGAGGGTCCGACTCATGACCGCCACGACGTCCACCTGGCGCCGCGTCACCCAGCACCGGCTGTTCTGGCCGCTGGTCGCCCTGTTCGTGCTGCTGGCGGCCAACACCATCAACCGGCCGAGCTTCCTGTCGGTCAGCATCCGCGACGGGCACCTCGAGGGCTCGCTCGTCCTGCTGCTGAAGAACGGCGCACCGCTCCTGCTCGTCGCGCTCGGCATGACCCTCGTCATCGCGACGCGCGGCATCGACCTGTCGGTCGGCGCGGTCGTCGCGATCTCGGGAGCGGTCGCCCTGAGCTTCATCGCCTCGTCGCCCGACCCGGGCAGCGTCACGACCGTGCTCGTCGCGATCGGGCTCGCGCTCGTCCTGTCGTTCGTGCTCGGCCTGTGGAACGGCTTCCTCGTCTCCGTCGTCGGCATCCAGCCGATCATCGCGACGCTCGTCCTCATGATGGCGGGCCGCGGGATCGCGATGCTCATCACCGGCGGGCAGATCACGACCGTGACCAGCGCACCGTTCAAGACCCTCGGGTCGGGCTTCTGGCTCGGCCTGCCCGTCGCCGTGATCGTCGCGGGCCTCGTCTTCGCGGCCGTGGCCGTCCTGACGCGGCGCACGGCGCTCGGGATGCTCATCGAGTCGGTCGGCATCAACCCGGCCGCGAGCCGGCTCGCGGGCGTGCGCTCGCGCAGCATCATCTGGACGGTCTACGCGGTGTGCTCGCTCTTCGCGGGCCTCGCCGGACTGATGATCTCGTCCGGCACCATGGCGGCCGACGCGAACAACGCGGGCCTGTTCATCGAGCTCGACGCGATCCTCGCCGTCGTCATCGGCGGGACGTCGCTGGCCGGGGGCAAGTTCTCCCTGTCCGGCACGCTGGTGGGCGTCCTCATCATCCAGACGCTGACCTTCACCGTCACGCTCCTCGGCATCTCGCCGTCCGTGACGCCCCTGTTCAAGGCCGTCGTGGTCATCGCCGTCTGCCTCGCGCAGTCACCGGTGGTCCGCGAGAAGCTCGCGGCACGACGACGTCGTGCCGCCCCGACGGCGGCCGCGGCCGCGGAGGTGGGTGCCTGATGTCCGCAGTGCAGATCCCGATCTCGTCGCCCGGTTCTCCGAGCACCGAGCCCACTGCTCCCGGAGGCCGCCGCTCCACGACCGGGCGGTCCACCGGCCGGTTCCGGCTCGACCGGCGCTACCTGCCCGTCCTCGGCACGCTCGTCGTGCTCGTGCTCATGCTCGTCGTGGGCGGCTCCCGGTACGAGAACTTCCTCTCGGCCCGCGTGGTCTCGAACCTGTTTATCAACAACTCGTTCCTCATCGTCCTCGCCGTCGGCATGACCTTCGTGATCCTCACGGGTGGCATCGACCTGTCCGTCGGCGCGGTCGTCGCGCTCTCGGGCATCACGACGGCGTCGCTGCTGCAGAGCGGCTGGCCGGTCGCCGTCGTCCTCGCGATCTCGGTGCTCATCGGCACGGTGCTCGGACTGGTGGTGGGCCTCATGGTCCACGTGTTCGAGATACAACCGTTCATCGCGACGCTCGCCGCGATGTTCCTCGCGCGCGGGCTCTGCTACGTGATCAGCCTCCAGTCCATCCCGATCACGAACGAGTCCTTCGTCGCGCTCGCGAGCTGGAGCCAGGAGTTCGGCGACGGCTGGCGCATCACGACGAGCGTCGCCATCGCCCTGGCCGTCGTGGCGATCGCGTTCTACACGCTGCACTACACGCAGTTCGGCCGCACGGTCTACGCGATCGGCGGCGGCGAGCAGTCGGCGATGCTCATGGGCCTGCCCGTCGCCCGCACGAAGGTGCTCGTGTACGTGGTGAGCGGCACGTGCGCGGGCATCGGAGGCCTGCTGTTCGCGATGTTCTCCCGGTCCGGCTACTCGCTGACCGGTGTGGGCATGGAGCTCGACGCCATCGCGGCCGTCGTCATCGGCGGCACGCTCCTCACGGGCGGCACGGGGTTCGTGCTCGGTTCCGTGCTCGGCGTGCTCGTGCTCGGACTGATCCAGACGATCATCACCTTCGAGGGCACGCTGAGCTCGTGGTGGACGAAGATCGTCATCGGTGCGCTGCTCCTGGTCTTCGTGATCCTGCAGCGCGTCCTGGTCGTCAGGCGACGGTGAGCCGGCGGTGCCGGGCGGCGCGTGCGTCGTCCGGCACCACGGCCGTCTGCCCGGACGTCCCGCCGCACCCCGGTCGTGCCTCGTTCCCCTGGGGGACGGTGCACGACCCGGGACCGGCGGGCCTCCGGGATCACCGGTAGGACGGGGGCCGGCACCCCTGGGTCGGCGGGCGCGCGCCCGGCCGACGGTGTGTCCCCGACACCACCCTTGCCTGATGTGAGCGCTCACACTACGCTCGGCGACGAGCCTGTTAGCGCTCACACGCGATGGTGCGTGTCTTCTCGACGAAGAGAGGAAGCCCATGAAGACGTCCCTCCACCCCCCGCGGCCGAGATCGGCCCGCCCCCGACGCGCGATCGCGGCCGCCCTGGCGACCGGCCTGGTCGGCACCGTCGCGCTCGCGTCCTCGCTGCCGGCGTCCGCGGCCGAGCCCGAGCTGCCGGACGGCGCCTGGGTCGACACGTTCGACGGCGCCGCGCTCGGCGCCGACTGGACCGTCGTCAACCCGGCGCCCGAGGCGCTCACCGTCGCCGACGGCGCGCTGACCCTCCGGTCCCAGCAGGGCGACACGTGGCAGACCAACAACACCGCCAAGAACGTCGTCATGCTCGACGTCCCCGACGGCGACTTCACCGTCGTCACGCACCTGGAGGCGCCTGTCGACCGCGTCTACCAGGGCGCGGGCCTCATCGCGTGGCAGGACATGGACAACTACGTCCGCTCGGGGCTGACCTTCGTCGGCGACCTGGCTCCGTCGGCTCGCGCGATCGAGAACGACGTCGAGTCGGGCGGCGTGTTCGCCGCCGACTCGTTCACCGACCGGCCCGGCTCGACGGGCGAGACGCTGCGCATGCAGCGCGCGGGCGACACGATCACGACGTCGTACTGGGACGGGACGGCGTGGCAGCAGGCGGGCTCCGTCGACGTCGACTTCCCGACGACGCAGGTCGGGCTCTACGCGCTCGCCGCGCAGGACGGCACGTCGCACACCGCCGTCTTCGACTACGTCGCACTGACGACGGCCGAGGGCGCCGACCAGGTGCCCGACGGCGCGTTCACGCTGAGCGGCACCGGTGACGCCCGGTACCTGGTCGCCACCGACGACGGGTTCGCCCTCGACGACGAGCGCCCGGCCACCACGGTCGCGCTCGAGGCGACCGCCGTCGACGGTGGCGGCGACACCTCCCCGGTGACGCTCGCCGTCGGCGACCGGCCGGTCGTCCTGTCGGGTTCCCGCCTCACCCTCGGGGGCGCGGGAACGGACGGCGAGGCCCTGCGCCTCACCGACGCGGGCGGCGGCCAGGTCTGGCTGCGCAGCGCCGCCGACCCCGAGCTGTACGCCGGGGTGCGTGCGGCGGACGGCGCGCTCGTCCTCGGTCCCCGTGACGCGGCGACGAAGCTGACGATCACCCCCACGTCGAGCGCCGACCACCAGCTCACGGTCGACCTCGCCGGCGAGCGCACCGAGATGAGCGACGAGCTCTACGGCATCTTCTACGAGGACATCAACTACGCCGCCGACGGCGGCCTGTACGCCGAGCTCGTGCGCAACCGCTCGTTCGAGTTCAACAACCAGGACAACGGGTCGTTCACCGGTCTCACCGCGTGGAGCGCGGCGAACCGCGGCGGCGCGACGGCCACGACCCAGGTCGTCAACGACGCCGGGCGCCTCAACGCCACGAACCGCAACTACCTCAACCTCACGACCACCGCTCCGGGCGCGGGCGTCCGCAACGCCGGGTACAACACGGGCCTGTTCGTCGAGGAGGGGGAGTCGTACGACTTCTCCGTCTGGGCGCGGTCGGCCACGGCGCAGGACCTCACCGTCCGGGTCGAGGACGAGGCCGGCACCACCGCGTACGCGACCGGTCAGGTCGCCGTCGACGGCTCGAACGCGTGGAAGAAGTACGAGGTGACCCTCTCCGCGACGGGTACCACGAACACGGGCCGCCTCGCGCTGCTCTCCGGGGCCGCAGGGACGCTCGCCGTCGACCAGGTGTCGCTCTTCCCGCAGGACACGTGGGTCGGCCCGGTCAACGGGAAGTCCGTGCTGCGCAAGGACCTCGCCGAGAAGATCGACGCGCTCGACCCGAAGTTCCTGCGCTTCCCGGGCGGCTGCGTGACGAACGTCGGCACGTTCCGCACGTACGAGGAGTCGGGCTACACCGACCGCCGTCGGACGTACCAGTGGAAGGAGACCATCGGCCCGGTCGAGGAGCGCGCCACGAACTGGAACTTCTGGGGCTACAACCAGTCGTACGGCATCGGCTACCTCGAGTACTTCCTCCTCGCCGAGGACCTCGGCGCGACTCCGCTGCCCGTGGTGTCCGTGGGCGCCAACGGCTGCGGCAGCACCATCCCCGAGATGACCGACCCGGCGCAGATCCAGCGCTGGGTGGACGACACCGTGGACCTCATCGAGTTCGCCAACGGCGGCGTGGACACCGAGTGGGGCGCCGTGCGTGCCGAGCTCGGCCACCCCGAGCCGTTCGACCTCAAGTACATCGGGCTCGGCAACGAGGAGAACACGCAGACGTTCCAGGCGAACTTCCCGGCCTTCCGTGACGCGGTCGTCGCCGCGTACCCGGAGATCGAGATCATCTCGAACTCCGGTCCGGACGACACGGGCGCCCGCTTCGACGAGCTCTGGGAGTTCAACCGCGAGCAGGGCGTCGACATGGTCGACGAGCACTACTACAACGACCCGCAGTGGTTCCTCGAGAACGACGAGCGCTACGACTCCTACGACCGCGAAGGTCCGCACGTCTTCCTCGGGGAGTACGCGTCACGCGGCAACACGTTCTTCAACGCGCTCGCGGAGGCGTCGTTCATGACAGGCCTCGAGCGCAACGCCGACGTCGTCGAGCTCGCGTCGTACGCGCCGCTGCTCGCGAACGAGTCGTACGTCCAGTGGTCGCCCGACGCGATCTGGTTCGACAACGACGAGTCGTGGGGCTCGGTCAACTACTACGTGCAGCAGATGTTCGCCGAGAACGCGGGGGACCAGGTCGTGCCGAGCACGCACTCGGGCCCGGCGGCGGAGGGCGCGACCCTCGACGGCGGGATCTTCCTCTCGACGTGGAGCACGGCCGCGCAGTACGACAACGTGCGCGTGACCGACAACGCGAGCGGCGACGTGCTGTTCTCGGACGACTTCGAGGCGGGCGCGGGCCAGTGGGAGCCGCAGTCCGGGACGTGGGCGGCGCAGGACGGCGCCTACGTGCAGTCGGCGACCAACGTCACCGACGCGCGCTCGATCGTCTCCGGCGCCTACGCGAAGGACTGGTCGAGCTACACGCTCGAGCTCGACGCGCGCAAGACGTCCGGGTCGGAGGGCTTCCTCGTCGGCTTCGCCGCCGGCGGCCCGAACGACTACTACTGGTGGAACCTCGGCGGGTGGAACAACACGCGCCAGGCCCTCCAGCGGGCGTCCGGGGGCAGCGCCAACGAGGTGAAGGCGGTCGAGAACCACAGCATCGAGGCCGGCCAGCCGTACCACGTCAAGATCGTCGTCGAGGGCTCGACCATCGAGCTCTACCTCGACGGCGAGCTCCAGATGTCCTACGAGCAGCCGACGACCAAGTCGCTCTACCAGGTCGTCACGCGCGACGCCGACACGGGCGACGTCGTCGTGAAGGTCGTCAACCCCACCCCGACGGCGGCGCGCACCCAGGTGCACGTCGACGGCGGCTCGGTGGCGAGCGAGGCGACCGTCACCGAGATGGTGGGCGCGCCGTCGGACACCAACACCAAGGCCGACCCCGAGCGGGTCGTCCCGGTGGAGCGCACGCTGACCGGCGTGGGCGAGGACTTCTCGTACGAGTTCCCCGCGCACTCGATCACGTTCGTCCGGCTGCACACCGACGACGCCGCACCTGCGCTCGACCTCGAGGTCACCACGCAGCCGCGCTGCCTCGCGGGCAAGGCGTACGTCGCGGTCCGGGCGACGAACGGCGAGGACGTCCCGGTCGACGTGACGCTCTCGACGACGTTCGGCGAGAAGGCGTTCGCCGACGTCGCGCCGGGCAAGAACGCCTACCAGTCGTTCGCGGCGCGCGCCACGTCGGCCCCGGCCGGCACCGCCACCGTCACGGGCACGGCCGAGGTCGACGGCGAACAGGTCACCTCGACCGTCGACGTCGCCTACGACGCGCTCGACTGCGGCTGACGCCGAGGTAGAGCCCAGGTACCGCAAGGTAGAGGCGTAGTCACGACCACGCCTCTACCCCGGCGGACGAGGGGATCTCCTGGCCGAGACGACGGCTGAGCGGGCGGGGCGACCTCGGATGCGAAGGGCGTAGAGGCCGCGCGCGGCTACTGCACCTGGCCGCGTGAGGTGAGGGCGCGGCCAGCCCGAGCACCGAGGGCGCCGCGCGCGCGGTGGCGACACCGAACCGGAGCTCCCTCTCGACAGCACACCGCTCTTCCCTCGTGGCCGGTCCGGCGGGCCACGAGGGCGCGGCCCGCGCGACGTGCGCGGGCCGCACAGCACGACGACTTCGCACGTCCCGACGTGCGGGCGACGACGCCCGCGTGACACGAGGAGCAACGATGCACCCGAGAACGACCGACGGAACGACCGACGGCGTGCGCCGTCGACCCGGCGGGGCGACCCGGTTCGCCGCCGTCGCGGCGGCTGCCGCGCTCGCCCTGACCGCGTGGGCGCCGACCGCCGCCGCTGCCGACGCCGCGCTCGGCGAACCCGTCCTCGACCTCGCGTTCGAGGGCGACGTCGCGGACTCGGGGCCGCTCGCGCACCCCGTGGCGCTGCGGGGCCACAGCGGCTCCGCGCCCACGGGGTACTCGTACGTCGAGGGCGTGACGCCCGGTTCGCAGGCGCTGCGGCTCGAGGGGAACACGTACCTTGACCTCGGTGCGTCGACCGCGCTGCAGCCCGAGGACCTCACGCTGTCGTTCTGGGTCGAACCGAGCGGGAAGCTGTCGGGCGAGCACGTCGTCACGTGGAACAAGCGCGCCTACAACTCCGACGGCTGGTACCTGTCGTCCGAGTCCGATACCGTGCCGCTCGCCCTGTCGATCGGCCCGGCGAGCGGGCAGCCGTACAAGGTGCGCGTCGCGAGCTCGGACCGCGCGTCCTTCTTCCCGGCGGACGAGTGGACGCACGTCGTCGTCACGTACGACCACACGACCAAGGACGTCGCGTTCTACCGCAACGGCGAGAAGGTGCCGTCCACCGTGGCGAACGCGGTCGGGGGAGACGCCACGGGCGTGCTGGGGTCGGACCCCGCCCTGCCGAAGACCGTCGGCTTCAACGGGCCGCAGTACAACGGCGCGTACCTCCGTGCCGCGCTGGACCAGTACCGCGTGTACGACGGCGTCGCGCACCTCGCGGACGTCGTCGGCCTCTACGAGGAGTCAGGCAGGATGATCGACCGCGACGCGATCGCCCAGGACGACGCCGACGGGCTGTCGCTGCCCGAGCGCGCCACGGTGGCCCTCGTGCTTCCCGCCACGGGGTCGCGCGGGTCGACGGTGACCTGGACGTCGTCGGACCCTGACGTCCTCGGGACCGACGGCACGGTGGTCCGGCCCGAGATCGGTGCGGACGACGCGCACGTGACGCTCACCGCGACCGTGCGCTACCTCGACGGCGAGCCGGTGACGCGCGACTTCGAGGTCGTGGTGCCCGCGCTCGTGGACGAGACCCCGCTCGAGGACACAGCGCTGCCGTCCGTGCTGCTGTCGGACGACTTTCTCCAGAACGCTGCGGCGAAGGAGCACGAGTACCTGCTCAGCCTCGACTCCGAGACGTTCCTGTACGAGTTCTACAAGGTCGGCGGGCTGACCCCGACGACCGCCGCCGGGTACGGCGGCTGGGAGCGCAGCAACGCCGTGAACTTCCGCGGTCACGCGTTCGGGCACTACATGTCGGCCCTCGCGATGTCGTGGTCGTCGACGTCGGACCAGGCGACCAAGGACGCGCTGTTCACCGAGATCGAAGAGGCTGTCGGCGGCCTGTCGCGCGTCCAGGACGCGTACGCGACCGCGCACCCCGGCTCAGCGGGCTACGTGTCGGCCTTCCGTGAGTCGATCCTCGACGAGGTGCAGGGCACCGGGTCGTCCGACGAGAACGTCATCGTGCCCTGGTACAACCTGCACAAGGTGCTCGCCGGCCTGCTCGACGTCGCCGAGTACGTCGACGGGCCCGTGGGGGACGAGGCGCTCGCCGTCGCGACCGACTTCGGCCTCTACGTGCAGGGCCGCGTCTCGCAGCTCCCGAGCACCGACATCATGCTGCGCACCGAGTACGGCGGCATGAACGAGGCCCTCTACGAGCTGTTCGACCTCACGGGAGACGTGCGCATCAAGGAGGCGGCCGAGGCGTTCGACGAGGTGACGTTCTTCCGCCAGCTCGCCGCGGGCCAGGACGTCCTGCCGGGCAAGCACGCCAACACGCAGATCCCCAAGCTGCTCGGGGCGCTCAAGCGCTACCGCGTCTTCACGCAGAACCCCGAGTACTACGAGCTGCTCACGCCCGCCGAGAAGGACGAGCTGCCGATGTACCTCGCGGCGGCGGAGAACTTCTTCGACATCGTCGTGCGCGACCACACGTACGTCACCGGGGCGAACAGCCAGGCCGAGCACTTCCACGCGCCCGGCTCCCTGCACGAGCGCGCCGCCGAGCAGGGCACGGCGCGCAACGCCGAGACGGCCGAGACGTGCAACGAGTACAACATGCTCAAGCTGTCGCGCGAGCTGTTCAAGCTGAGCAAGGACGTGCGGTACGCCGACTACTACGAGAACGCGTTCATCAACACGATCCTCTCCTCGCAGAACCCCGAGACCGGCACGACGACCTACTTCAACCCCATGGCGTCGGGCTACCACAAGGTCTTCAACCTGCCCTTCACCGAGTTCTGGTGCTGCACCGGGACGGGCATGGAGAACTTCTCCAAGCTCGGGGACTCGATCTACTTCACCGGCCAGGGCACCGTGTGGGTCAACCTGTTCTTCTCCTCGACCTTCGAGCACGCGGAGCAGAACCTGCGCCTCACACAGGAGGCGAACCTGCCGAACGAGGACACGGTGACGTTCCGCGTCGAGGCGCTCGACGGCGGCGCGGTCGCCGAGGGCGCGACCCTGCGGCTGCGCGTGCCGTCGTGGATCGCGGGCGACCCGACGCTCGAGGTGAACGGCGCCGTCGTGCAGCCGGACGTGACCCGCGGGTACGTCGTGCTGCCCGTCGCCGCAGGCGACGAGATCCGGTACACGATGCCGATGGCGGTCTCCGTGGTCGACACCCCGGACAACCCCTACTTCGTCGCGTTCCGCTACGGGCCGGTCGTGCTCTCCGCCGACCTCGGGGCGGTCCCCGAGCCTGCGTGGCAGGGCACGGGCATCCTCGTGCGCTCGTCGACCCGCGACGAGGACGCCCAGACCACGATCACCGCGGCGAACATGGGCGCGGACGAGTGGAAGGAGCGCATCACCGAGAACTTGGTGCGCGTCGAGGACGCGGCGGACGGGCGTGTGCAGTTCCGCCTGCGCAACACCGCCGACGGGGACGGCCTCGTCTTCACGCCCCACCACACCAACTGGGACGTCACGTACGGCCTGTACCTGAACCTCGACGAGCCCGACTCGGCGGCGTCGCAGGAGCGCATCCTGCGCGCCAAGGAGGAGCTGCGCGACGCCGACCGGACGGTCGACGAGCTGACGAGCTTCGACAACAACAACTTCGAGAACGCGAAGAACCTCCAGCAGAGCGGGTCCTCGGTCGGCGCGTTCAACGGCCGCCAGTTCCGCCACGCGAACGGCACCGGGTGGTTCAGCTACGACCTCATGATCGACCCGTCCTCGTCGACGAACCACCTCGGCGTGACTCTCTACTCGGGCGACCAGGGACGGACGTTCGACGTGTACGTGAACGACGAGAAGCTGAAGACGGTCACCACGGTCGCGAACGCCCCGAACAAGGACGAGCAGGGCTTCTACGTCGACACGACGCAGCTCCCGGCGAAGTACCTGGAGCTCGGTGAGGGCACCCGCTGGAAGGTCGACAGCGCGGGGGAGTACGTGCTCGACGAGGACGGCGAACGCATCCCCGTCGTCACCGTGCGGTTCCAGGCCACCGGCGGCTGGGCCGGCGGCGTGTTCGGCGTGCGGATCGACCGCGCGGCGTCGTACGACACGACGCCGGGGCTCGCGGCGCTCGCGTTCGACACCGGCACGCTCGCGCCGGCGTTCGACCCCACGGTCGCCGACTACACCCTCACGGTGCCCGACGGCACGACGAGCGTCGTCCTCGACGCCGACCCGCACCTCCCGAGCGGCCTCGTCCGCGTCGACGGCGTGCTGATCGACGACACCCAGGGCCGCGTCGTGACCCTGCCGACGGACGGCTCGGGCCGGACGCTCGAGATCGTCGGCGTCGCGCAGGACCACGAGACCGCGACCACGTACACGGTCGAGATCGTGCCCGGCACGGACGCCACGGTCCCGCTCGACGCCGAGGTGTCCACTCGCTGCCTCGCGGGCACGGTCTACGTCGCGGTCCGGGCGACGAACACAGGCGACGCCCCGGTCGACGTGACGCTCTCGACGCGGTTCGGCGAGAAGGCGTTCACCGCCGTCGCGCCGGGCAAGGCCGCGTACCAGTCGTTCACGACACGGTCGGCCTCGGTCGAGCCAGGCTCGGTGACCGTCACCGGCACGGCGACGCTCGACGGCGAACAGGTCACCTCCATCGTCGACCTCGCCTACGACGCGCGCACCTGCGCCTGATCGTGGTCGGTCCGCGGGTGGGGAGGCGTCGGTGCTCGGGCCGGGTCGGGCTGCTTGTGGTCGGGTCCGCGGGTGGGGCGGCGTCGGTGCTCGGGCTGTCCGCGCCGTCGCCCTGGTCTGTCCGGTGTGGGTCTGGGGAGCGCGGCCTTGACGCCCTTCGCATCCGACGCCGCCCCACCCGCTCAGCCATCACCTCACCCGCGATCGCTGCCGCCCAAGCCTGCCGAAGCAGAACCCGGGTCTGCCGAGGTAGAACCCCGGTCGGGCGAGGTAGAACCGTGGTCTGCCCGACGACGGCGGCAGCTGGCTGGGTGCGCGAGCCCGCCCGGGTTCCGGTCGGGCAAGGCCGCGCGGGCCGATCTCCGAGCCGAGCCCGCTCGCCTGCTCGACGAGCCACGGTCGGTCGGGCGGGGCGGGTGCGACCACCTGCTCGGCGAGGCGCTGCGGTGCCGCGCCGGGGTGAGCCCGCCGACCGGCCCTGCCCGGCACCCGGGCGGGTCGCCCGGGTGGACGAAGACCAGGGTGGGTCGATGCCGGGAGGGGTGGGTGGGGGCGCCGCGTCGTGGTCGGGCCTGGCGGGAGCCGCGAGGAACGAGCGGCGGATGGTAGACGCGGCGCCCCCACCCACCCCGACACCCAACCCGACCACGCGCCGTCGGACACGACCACGGTTCTATCTCGCGCAACCACGGTTCTACCTCGGCGTTTCGATATCGATGCCGACACCGATTTTCACAGCAAGCGCACGACACACATCGACGAAGCACGACCACACGGAGGAGGACGACATGGCACGACACAGGAGGACGGCGGTCGCCGTCGCGGTGGCCGGCGCTCTCGCGCTTGGGACGACGACCGGCGCGGCGCAGGCCGTGGACGGTACGACGGCCGAGCCGGGAGCGAGCACGATCAGCGGGCTGACGACCACGGACCACGGCGACGGGACGTACGGCGTCCCGCTGCTGAGCAGCGACGTGCCGGACATCTCGGTCACGCGCGTCCCGGCCGCCGAGAACGACGAGGGCCGCGACGTCTACTACATGATCAGCACGACGATGCACCTGGCCCCCGGGGCGCCGATCATGAAGTCGTACGACCTCGTGAACTGGGAGATCGTCAGCTACGTCTACGACCGTCTCGGCACGGGCGACGTGTCGTCGCTGCGCAACGGGCAGAACGGGTACGGCAACGGGCAGTGGGCGTCGTCGCTGCGCTACCACGACGGCACGTTCTACGTCGTGTTCAACACCAACGACCTGGGCGGGTCGTTCCTCTTCCGCACGGACGACGTCGAGGACGGCGCATGGGAGCGCACGCCGCTCGGCCGCGGGCTGCACGACCCCTCGCTGTTCTTCGACGAGGCCGACGGCGGGACGCCGTACATCTTCTACGGCTCGGGTGCGACGAGCGCGGTCCGGCTGAACGACGACCTCACCGCGATCGTCGCGGACTACCCGAACATCTTCCGCGCGAGCGACTACGCAGGGCAGCCGTTCATCGGCGGGCTGTTCGAGGGTGCGCAGGTCCACTACATCGACGGTGAGTACTACGTCGCGATCATCACGTGGCCGAGCGGTCAGAACCGTCAGGAGGTGCTGTTCCGCTCGCCGCACCTGCTGGGGCGCTACGAGACCGAGGACGGCTCCAACCCGTACGAGGCGCGCAGCGCGCTGAACTCGGACGGGTTCGCGCAGGGCGGCCTCGTCGAGGTGCCCGACGGCGAGGGCGGCTACGAGTGGTGGGGCATGTTCTTCCGCGACACGTACCCGCTCGGGCGGATCCCGGCGCTCATCCCCGCGACGTGGGAGGACGGCTGGCCGACGTTCGGTGACGACGGCGTGGTCCGGGTGGGCGACTCGTTCGCCAAGCCGATCGTGCTCGACGAGGCGACGGAGCGGCGCGAGCGGCTCAAGAGCATCGTCGCGTCGGACGACTTCGCGAACGACGCGGAGCACCGCGCCTTCAGCGACACGGTCTGGGAGATCCCCGACGCACCGGACCACGACGAGTCGCTGCTCGGCGTCGAGCTCGTGGGCAACCCCGGGTTCGAGGACGCGACGACCGCGCCGTGGGGCGCGCAGTTCGGCGCGGCGATCACGCGTGAGACGAGCGGCCCGGCGTCGGGCACCGCGGCGCTGCGCGTGAGCAACCGGACGCTCAACGGGTCGGGTCCGAACCAGCAGCTCGGCGGGAAGATCCAGGCCGGGGTGACTTACGAGGTCTCCGCGCGGGTGCGGTACGCCCAGGGCCCGGCCCAGGTGCGGTTCAACCTCGTCGGCGACTGGGGCGCGGGCGTCAAGACCCTCGCGTGGGCGGACGCGACGCCGGGGGAGTGGACGACGGTCAGCGGCACCTACACCGTCCCGAGCGGCACGGACGTGTCCGCGTTCAAGCTCGCCGTCGAGACGCCGTGGGCCAACCCGCAGCCGCCGTCGTCGAGCGTCGAGTACCTGCTCGACGACGTCTCCGTCGTGGGCCTGACGCCGACGGTCGAGCACCCGGCGCTCGAGGAGGTGTCGTACAACGGGTCCGACCTCGACGTCGCGTGGCAGTGGAACCACGCGCCGGACAACCGCTACTGGTCCCTCACGGAGCGCGAGGGCTGGCTGCGCCTGACCAACGGCCACGTCGTCACGGGCGAGGCCGAGTACACGAAGGCGCCCGGGCGCGACCTCACGTACCTGGAGGAGGCCCGCAACACGCTCGGCCAGCGCACGTTCGGGCCTACCTCCTCGGCGGAGACCCGCCTCGACGTCTCGGGCATGCGCGACGGCGACGTGGCGGGCCTCGCGGTCTACGGCCGCAGCTTCGCGTACGCCGGGATCCAGCAGGTGGACGGCGATCGCACCCTCGGGCTCGTCACGCGCCTGCAGCCGTTCACCGACACGATCGACCGTGACGCGGTCGAGTCGTTCGTCGCGGGGTCGCAGGTGCCGCTCGGTGAGCACACCGACGTCCACGTCAAGGCAGACGCAGACTTCGCGTCGCCGAACGGTCAGCTCTGGGTGCAGTACTCGTACAGCCTCGACGGCCGGACGTGGCAGCCGCTCGGTGCACGGCAGGGGCCGCTCGTCATGGACTGGAGCCTGTCGCACTTCATGGGCTACCGGTTCGGGCTCTTCTCCTACGCCAAGGAGCAGACCGGCGGGCACGTGGACGTCGACCACTTCCTCCTGAGCGACACGCTCGACGCCGACGGCGGCGCGGACCGCACCGCGCTCGACGCCGTCGTCGCCGAGGCGGAGGCGCTCGACCCGGCGGCGTACACGCCCCAGTCGTGGGCCGCCGTCGAGCAAGGGCTCGCCTGGGCCCGTGCCACGACTGCGCCGTCGACCCAGAACCAGGCCGACGCCCCGGCGCGTGCGCTCGCGCTGGCGGTCGCGTCGCTCGTCGAGGCCGAGGCGCCCGCGGTGGCGTTCACGGCCGAGGCGAGCGTGCGCGCGATGGCCGGCAAGGACTACGTGGCCGTCCGCGTGACGAACGACGACGACGTCCCCGTCGACGTCGCCGTGTCCACGCCCTACGGCAGCCGCACCTTCGCCGGCGTCGCGCCGGGCGCGAACGCCTACCAGGCGTTCGCGACCCGCGCCGCGGACGCGCCCGCCGGAGAGGCGACCGTCACCGTCACGCGCCCGTCCGACGGCGCGTCGACCACCCGGACGGTCGCCTACGGCTGACCGACGGACCGACGAGAGGAGAGGTTCGACGACGGCACGGGCGCCGTCGCACGACCGTCCCGCGCACCGCGCGGACGGGATCAGCAGGACATCGATCGAGGAGGATCCATGGACAAGCACCACCGCAGACGACGCCGCGTGCGCGGCGCCCTCGCCGGGGCGGCGCTCGCGACGCTGCTCTCGGCGTCGTTCGCCGCGCTGCCCTCGCAGGCCGCGGACGAGGAGCTGGTCGTCAACGGCGGCTTCGAGGACGGCACCACGGGCTGGTTCGTCAACGACGGGAACGCGACCGACGAGGCCGTGCTCTCGACGACGGACGCCGCGTTCTCGGGCGCCGCGGCCGCGCTCACGACCGAGCGCGCGACGACGGGCTCGGGCCCGATGCAGGATCTCAGCGGGAAGGTCCAGGCCGGCCAGACCTACGAGCTGACCGGCAGGATCAGGTACGACGCCGCGGACGCGCCCGCGACCAAGCAGTTCTTCGCCACGATGCACTACGGCGGCGGGACGTACACGAACCTCGTCAGCGTCACCGCGACCAAGGGCCAGTGGGCGACGTTCGACGGAACGTTCACGATCCCGGCGAGCCAGGGCGTCGCCACGGCGCGACTGTTCTTCGAGACGCCGTGGACATCCAACCCGTCCGCCGACCCCGCCACGCACCTCATGGACTTCGTGCTCGACGACGTGTCGGTCGTCGGGGCGCCGCCGCCCAAGCCGCCGTCGAGGACGATCGAGGTCGTCGGGAAGCTCCCCGGCGAGCACAACCCGCTGATCTCCCACAAGTTCGGGGCCGACGGGTTCGGGTTCGTCGAGGACGGGCGCGTGTACATGTACATGACGAACGACACGCAGGGGTACGCCCCCGACCCGGTGACCGGCGTCTCCCCGCAGATCAACTACGGGAACATCAACCAGATCACCGTCATCTCGTCCGAGGACCTCGTGAACTGGACGGACCACGGCGAGATCCAGGTCGCGGGGCCGAACGGCGTCGCGCCGTTCACGAACAACTCGTGGGCACCCGGCATGGCCAAGAAGGTCGTGGACGGCGTGGAGAAGTACTTCCTCTACTACGCCAACGGCGGCGGCTCCTCGAACGTGATCACGGGGGCGTCGGCGCTGGGACCGTGGACGAGCGAGCGCGACAGCACCCTCATCGACGGCCGGACCCCGGGCGCCGAGGCCGTGGCGTGGAAGTTCGACCCGGCCCCGCTCGTCACCGACGACGGCGACGCGTACCTCTACTTCGGTGGCGGTCCCGCGTCGACGTCGATGCCGGCGGCGGAGCGCTTCAACAACCCGAAGAACATCCGGGTCATCGAGCTGGGCGACGACATGGTCTCGACGCAGGGCACCGCGGCCGTCGTGGACGCGCCCGTCGCGTTCGAGGCGGCGCAGGTGTTCGAGCGCGAGGGGAAGTACTACCTCTCGTACTCCTCGCACTTCGGCGGCAACGACTTCGGCGGCAACCAGACGCCGCTGCCGGGCTACCCGGGCGGCGGGCAGATCGGCTACATGATGTCCGACGACCCGATGTCGTTCCCCAAGGAGGCGTACGCGGGCGTGCTGTTCCCCAACCAGTCGCAGTTCTTCGGCGCGGGCACCGGGGGCAACAACCACCAGTCCGTGTTCGAGCTCGACGGGAAGTACTACTTCACGTACCACGCGCCGACGCTCAACAAGCGGATCAACGGGAGCACGACGCAGGGGTACCGCAGCCCGCACATCCAGGAGCTGGCGTTCAACGCGGACGGCACGATCCAGCAGGTGGTCGGGACGTACGCGGGCCCGGAGCAGGTCAAGGACCTCGACCCGTTCCAGGTCCTCGAGGCCGAGACGTTCGCGTGGCAGCAAGGCCTCGCGACGGCGAAGGTCGACGGCGGCTCCGCACAGTTCGGCGAGGGCGCCCCGAACCTCGTCGTGCGCGACGTGGACGACGGCGACTGGTCCGCGCTCTCGGCGGTCGACTTCGGCGCCGGCGCCGCGAGCCTGACCGCTCGCGTCAAGCCGCTCGTCGAAGGAGCGCACGTCGAGGTGCGGCTCGACGACCGCGAGGGTCCCGTCGTCGGGACCGTCGAGCTCGACTCCCCGGCGGGCGAGTGGTCTGACGTGACCGCGAACCTCGAGGGTGTCGCGGGCGTGCACGACGTGTACCTCACGTTCGCGGGGCCGCAGGACGCCGACCTCGTCGAGGTCGACACGTGGGAGTTCGCCGCCGAGGCGACCGGCCCCGCCGTCGACCTCGACGTGACGGCCGACACGCGCTGCCTCGCGGGCAAGGCCTACGTCGCCGTGCGTGCGACGAACGCGGGCGACACGCCCGCCGACGTCTCGATCGCGACGCCGTACGGCACGCGCGTCGTCTCCGACGTCGCACCGGGGAAGAACGCCTACCAGTCGTTCGCGGTGCGCTCGACGTCGGTCGCGGTCGGCAGCGTGACAGCCACCGGGACCGCGGTGGTCGACGGCGCGGACGTGAGCACGCCGTACGAGGTGCCGTTCGACGCGCTCACCTGCGGGGGCTGAGGACGGGACGGACGGCGCGCACGTCGCGCCGGGACGTCCCGCGAGCGGGTCGGCGTCGCGACGCCGACCCGCTCTGCCCCGACCTGCGTCGAGTGATGCATCAACGGTCGAGTGATGCACGCCTGCGTGCATCCCTCGGCCCGAAGTGCAGCACTCGACCCGAAGGCGTGGCTCCCTGGCCCTGTCGGAGCCGGACCCCCGGGCACATTCGACATCGGTTTCGACGGGGAGGGCGGCCTCGGGCCCTCGTCATGTTCGCGCTAACATGTTAGCGTTCACACGCGCGTCCGACGGAGGACGCGCGGCCGGCGGTGCCGCCGGGCACGACGACGAGGAGTCACCGATGACCTCACGCCAGCAACCCCCGCCGACGAGGACCGAGACCGCCCGACGCCGTCGCTCGCTCGCCGCGCTCCTCGGCCTCACGCTCGTCGCGCCGCTCGTGTCCACAGGAGCCGCAGGCGCGGCGACCGTGGCGGCGACGACGCCCGCGGACGTCTCGACGGCCGTCGCCGCGGCGCCCTCCGCCGACGGCCTGCGTCTCTGGCTCCCGCTCGACGAGACGGGGGGCACCGTCGCGCACGACGCGTCGGGCAGCGGCCTCGACGCCACGCTCGTCGGTTCCGGTGGCGGCTGGAACCCTGGCCAAGGGCTGACGTTCGGGGGCACCAACCACGTCGACCTCCCGGACGACCTGCTCGCGGGCTACGACGCCGTGACGGTGAGCGCCGACGTCTGGGTCGACCCGACGCTGTCCGGCAACTACTTCTTCTACACCCTCGGGAACCCTGCGGTCGGGAGCCCGCAGTCCGGGAACGGCTACCTCTTCTCGACCGGCAACCCGAACTACCGGGCGACGATCTCCGACCTCGCCTGGGGCCGCGAGCAGAACACCGTCAAGGCTCCGGCCGGTGCGCTCGCTCGGGGCGTCTGGAAGACCGTCACCTACACGCTCGGCGGCGGCACCGCCCGTCTCTACGAGGACGGCGCGCAGGTCGGGCAGAACACGGCCGTGACGATCACGCCCGGCGCGGTCGGCGGCGGCACCACGACTGCGAACGCGCTCGGGAAGTCGGCCTACGCCGCGGACAACCTCTTCAAGGGCCGCATGAAGGACTTCCGGCTCTACGACCGCGCGCTCACGGCGCAGGAGGTCGCCGACCTGGCGAGCGCAGGGGCCGACGCAGCAGTGGCCGCCGATGCCGCCGCGCTCGACCTGGGCGACACCAGCGCGGTCGTCACGGACCTCGCGCTCCCCGCGAAGGGCGTCGGCGGCTCGACGGTCACGTGGGCCAGCTCCGACGAGGGCGTCGTCTCGGCGAGCGGCGCGGTCACGCGCCCCGCGGGCGACGAGCCCACGACGGCGACGCTCACCGCGACCGTCACGCTGCGCGGCGCGACCGAGACGCGCGCGTTCGACGTCACGGTCCTCCCGGGCGACGGCGACCAGGCGAAGGCCGACGCCGCGGCCGCCGCGCTCGAGGTGCCGAACCTCGACGACGTGCGCGGGAACCTCACCCTGCCCACGACCGGGCTGCACGGCGCGAGCGTGGCCTGGGCGACGTCGTCGGGCGCGATCACGCCGACGGGCGAGGTGACTCGTCCCGAGCCCGGTGCGGAGGCGGGGAGCGTGATCCTCACGGCCACGGTGACCGTGGGCGCGGCCACGGCCACGCGCGAGCTCCAGGCGCACGTGCCGCCGCTGCCCGAGCAGGAGGACCTTGCGGGCTACCTGTTCTCGTACTTCGTCGGCGAGGGCACGGCCACGGGCGAGCAGGTCTACTTCGGGCTCAGCCAGGGCAACGACCCGCTGAAGTACCAGAACCTCAACGACAACCAGCCGGTGCTGACGTCGGAGCTGGGGGAGAAGGGCCTGCGGGACCCGTTCATCATCCGCTCGCCCGAGGGCGACAAGTTCTACCAGATCGCGACCGACCTGCGGATCTACGACGGCAACGGGTGGGACGCGGCGCAGCGGCAGGGCTCGAGGTCGATCATGGTGTGGGAGTCCACGGACCTCGTGAGCTGGACGGACCAGCGCCTCGTGGAGGTCTCGCCGGAGACCGCGGGCAACACGTGGGCGCCCGAGGCGTACTACGACGAGACCATCGGCGCGTACGTCGTGTTCTGGGCCTCGAAGCTCTACGCCGAGGACGACCCGGCCCACACGGGCGACACCTACAACCGCATGATGTACGCCACGACGCGCGACTTCGTGACCTTCAGCGAGGCGCAGGTGTGGGTCGACCCGGGCTACTCGGTCATCGACTCGACCGTGACGCAGCACGACGGCCAGTACTACCGCTTCACCAAGGACGAGCGGAACAACACGTCGTCCACGCCGTGCTCCAAGTTCATCCTCGGCGAGAAGTCGGCCGAGCTGCGCTCGACGGACTACGAGTTCATCACCGACTGCATCGGCAAGGCCAACTCGCTCGGCGGCGGGATCAACCAGGGCGAGGGTCCGACGATCTTCAAGTCGAACACCGAGGAGAAGTGGTACCTCTTCATCGACGAGTTCGGCGGCCGCGGCTACGTCCCGTTCGAGTCGACCTCGCTCGACGCGGCGGAGTGGACGATGTCCACCGACTACGAGATGCCGTCGCGCCCGCGTCACGGCACGGTGCTCCCGGTCACGCAGGCCGAGTACGACCGCCTGCTCCAGACGTACCAGCCCGACGCGTTCGTCGAGTCCGTCGAGGACGTCGAGGTCACCGTGCAGACCGGCTCCGCGCCCGTGCTCCCGGCGACGGTCACCGCACGGTTCGCCGACGGGTCGACCGGCCCGGCCGACGTCACGTGGGACGCGGTCGACCCGGCGTCGTACGCGCAGGCAGGGTCGTTCGAGGTCGGCGGCTCGCTCGGCGGCGGCGTGAGCGTGCGCGCCCGCGCGGTCGTCACGGTGACCGACGACGTCGTCCCGGTCGAGGGCCTGAGCGTCACACCCGAGTCGCTCGAGGTGGGCGTCGGCGGGACGCGGCAGCTCGCCGCGACCGTCACGCCGGCCAACGCGACGGCGCGCGCGATCACGTGGGCGTCGGACGACGCGGGCGTCGCCACGGTCTCGGCCGACGGCGTCGTCACGGGCGTCGGCGAGGGCCACGCGATGATCACGGCGACGACTGCCGACGGGTCGCACACCGCGTACGTCGCGGTCGAGGTGACCACGGAGATCCCGGGCCTCGTCGTGCGGTACGCGCTCGACGAGACGAGCGGCACGTCGGCGGCGAACTCCGCGCCGGAGTCGTCGTTCGGTGCGGCGACGCTCACCAACGGCGCGGCGTTCTCCGGCACGGGCGAGGGAGTGGTCCTCGACGGGACGAACGACTACGTCGACCTGCCCGACCACCTGCTCGCGGGCCTGACCGACGTCACGGTCGCGCTCGACGTCAAGGTCGCGACGGACCAGGCGACGCCGTACTTCATCTACGGGCTCGGCAACACGAGCGGCACGGCAGGCAACGGGTACCTGTTCACGACGGGCAACGCGTACCGCACGTCGATCGCGACGGGGAACTGGAACACGGAGCAGACCGTCACCAAGAACGCGAACCTCCAGCGCGGCGTGTGGAAGCACCTCACCTACGCGCTGTCCGGCACGACGGCCGTGCTCTACGAGGACGGAGTCGAGGTGGGCCGTCAGACCGGCGTCACCATCGACCCGAAGGACATCGGGAACGGCTCGACGCTCGCGAACTACCTCGGCCGCTCGCTGTACTCGGGCGACCGCTACCTCAAGGGCTCGGTGCGCGACTTCCGGGTCTACGACCGCGCGCTCACGGCGGACGAGGTCTACCAGGTCGGCGCCGACCACACCGCGGTCACGGGCGCCGAGCTCGACGCGCTCAAGGTGCCCGCGATCGTCGACGGCGCGAGCTCGACCGTGACGCTCGCGGTCGAGCCCGGTACGGACGTCTCGGCGCTCGCGCCCGTCCTCACGGTCTCCTCCCGCGCCACGGTGACCCCGGAGAACGGCTCGGTGCAGGACTTCACGCAGCCCGTGGAGTACGTCGTGACCGGGCCTGACGGCGCGTCGCGGACCTGGACCGTGCAGGCGAAGGAGATGGGCAGCCCCGTGCTCCCCGGAAGGTACGCCGACCCGAACATCGCGCAGTTCGGCGACACGTTCTACCTCTACGCCACGACCGACGGCACACCGGGCTGGGGCGGCAAGGACTTCTACGTCTGGACGTCCACCGACCTCGTGACGTGGGAGCGCTCGGAGCAGCCGTTCCTCACGCTCGACGGCGCGAACGGGAACGTCCCCTGGGCGACGGGCAACGCGTGGGCACCGACGATCATCGAGCGGGACGGGAAGTACTACTTCTACTTCTCCGGTCACAACCCGACGTACGACCGCAAGACGATCGGCGTCGCGGTGGCCGACAGCCCCGAGGGCCCGTTCACCGCGCAGCCGACGGCGATGATCACGAACGGCGAGGCGGTGACGTCCGGCCAGGCCATCGACCCGGCCGCCTTCCGTGACCCGGAGACCGGGAAGCACTGGCTCCTGTGGGGCAACGGCGGGCCGTCGAACGGCCCGGTCATGGCCGAGCTGGACGACGACATGACGTCGATCAAGCAGGACACGCTGCGGCGCATCCCCGGCCTGACCGACTTCCGCGAGGGCCTGTTCCTCAACTACCGGGACGGCATCTACCACCTCACGTACTCGATCGACGACACGGGCTCGGAGAACTACCGCGTCGGCTACGCGACGTCGGACAGCATCGACGGCCCATGGACGTACCGCGGCGTGATCCTCGAGAAGGACGCCTCGCAGGGCATCCTCGGGACCGGGCACAGCTCGATCCTCCAGGTCGAGGGCACGGACGACTGGTACATCGCGTACCACCGGTTCGCGATCCCCGGCGGCAACGGGACGAACCGCGAGACGACGATCGACCGGCTCACGTTCGGCGAGGACGGTCTCGTCCAGAAGGTCACCCCGACGCTCGAGAGCGTGGACCCGGTCGACGTGTCGCCGGCGCCGACGGTCGAGCTCGACGTCGAGGCCACCCCCCGGTGCCTCGCGGGCAAGGTCTACGTCGCGGTGCGGGCGACGAACGCGGGCGACGTTCCCGCCGACGTCACGCTCGCGACGCCGTACGGGACGAGGACCGTCACCGGCGTGGCGCCCGGAGCGAACGCCTACCAGTCGTTCGCGACCCGCGCGACGTCGGTCCCCGCGGGGACGGTCACCGTCACCGGCACCGCGACTCTCGACGGCCCCGACGGCCCGCACGAGGTCACCACGACCTACGACGTCGCCGTCGACGCCCACACCTGCTGACCGCACACCGCCGACGGGGCACCGCACCCCGCCGAGGTAGGACCAGGGTTCTACCTCGCGGGACCGGGGTTCCTCGGCAGCACGGCTATCTCGACGAGGAGAGGACGACATGATCCGGAGAACCGGACAACGCACGACCGGACGACGACGGGGGGCAGCGGCTCTCGCCGTCGGGCTGGTGGGCGCGCTCACCGCCACGACACTGGGAGCGGCGCTCGCCGCTCCTGCCGCCGCGGACGTCGGCGGCCCCACCGACGACGGGCTCGTCGCCTGGTACCCGCTCGACGCCGCGGCGACGACCGGCGGCACGACGGCGAACCTCGCCGCGGGCTCGGCGTTCGGCCCGGCGACCGTGGTCGGCGGGACGGCGACCGACGCCGGGACCACGCTCGACGGCACCGACGACTACGTCGACCTGCCCGACCACCTGCTGGCCGGGCTCACGGACGCGACGGTGAGCCTCGACGTCCTGGTCGCCCAGGACCAGGCGACGCCGTACTTCGTCTACGGCCTCGGCAACTCGAGCGGGTCGAGCGGCAACGGCTACCTGTTCACGACGGGCAACGCCTACCGGACGTCGATCACGACGGGCAGCTGGTCCACCGAGCAGACCGTGACCAAGGGCTCGAACCTGCAGCGCGGCGTCTGGAAGACCCTGACCTACACGTTGTCCGGCACGACGGCGACGCTCTACGAGGACGGCGTGCAGGTCAAGCAGGCCACGAACGTCACGACCGACCCGGGCCAGATCGGCGGCGGGCAGACGACCGCGAACTACGTCGGCCGCTCGCTCTACTCCGGCGACCGCTACCTCAAGGGCCAGGTGCGCGACTTCCGGATCTACGACCGCGCGCTCACGCCGGCCGAGGCGGGCACCCTCGCCGCCGAGACCTCGACGGCAGCCGCCGACGCCGACCTCGCCGCCCTCGACCTCGGCGACACGAGCGCTGTGACGGGCGACCTCACGCTGCTCACCGCGGGCGCCCAGGGGTCGCTCGTGACGTGGACGTCGTCCGACGCCGACGTCGTGACGACGACCGGGAAGGTCACGCGGCCCGCCGCCGGCGAGGACGACGCGACGGTGACCCTCACCGCGCTCGTCACCCGCGGTGCCGTCGCCCGGACGGCGACGTTCGACGTCACCGTCCTCGCGCACCTCGCGCCCGCCGACGCGGTCGCGTGGGACGCGAGCCACGCCGTCGTGCCGCACCTCGACGACGTGCGCGGCAACCTCACGCTCCCGGCGGACGGTGCCAACGGCTCCGCCCTCACGTGGGCGAGCTCGGACCCCGCGACGATCTCCGCCACGGGCGAGGTGACGCGGCCCGCCCACGGCGAGCCGGCCGCCGTCGTGCAGCTCACCGTCACGGCGACCAAGGACGGCGCGACCGCGACGCACACCTACGACGCGATCGTGCGCCCGCTGCCCGAGGCGGCGGACTACGAGGGCTACTTTTTCCCGTACTTCGAGGGGGAGAGCACCGCGGACGGGGAGTCGGTCTACTTCAGCGCGAGCAAGGGGAACGACCCGCTCGACTGGGTCGAGCTGAACGACGGCGAGCCGGTGCTCACGTCCACGCTCGGCGAGAAGGGTCTGCGCGACCCGTTCATCATCCGCTCGCCCGAGGGCGACCGGTTCTTCCTGCTCGCGACCGACCTGCGGATCTACGGCGGCAACAACTTCGCCAACGCGCAGGAGCGCGGTTCCCTGAGCCTCATGGTGTGGGAGTCGACGGACCTCGTGAACTGGTCGGAGCAGCGCTCGGTCAAGGTCTCGAGCGACTACGCCGGGAACACCTGGGCGCCCGAGGCGTTCTGGGACGCGCAGCGCGGCGAGTACATCGTGTACTGGGCGTCGGCGCTCTACCCGACGACGGACACCGCGGGCCGCCGGATCTCGACGAGCTACCAGCGCATGATGTACGCGACGACGCGCGACTTCGTGACGTTCAGCGAGCCGCAGGTCTGGATCGACGAGCAGCGCGGCGCCGGGCTGGGGATGATCGACTCGTCGATCGTCGAGAACGAGGGGACCTACTACCGGTTCACCAAGGACGAGGCCTACATGATCCCGCGCCTCGAGAAGTCGACCGACCTGCGCTCGACGGACTGGGAGCTCGTGGCCGAGAAGATCGGGTACGGGCAGCCGAACCCGTGGGGCGGGACGCTCACCGCGGGCGAGGGGCCGACGGTCTTCAAGTCGAACACCGAGGAGAAGTGGTACCTCTTCGTCGACCAGCCGAGCTACCACGGCGGGCAGGGGTATCTCCCGCTCGAGTCCACCGACCTCGACTCGGGCGTGTGGACGTCGGTCGACGCCCACCTGCCGAGCAGCCCGCGCCACGGCACGGTCCTTCCGGTCACCGCGGCCGAGCACGCCGCCCTCCTCGCGGCGTACGGCGAGCAGGAGCCGACGCCGGAGCTCGACCTCGTCGTCGACGCCTCGCCGCGGTGCCTCGCCGGCAAGGCGTACGTCGCGGTGCGCGCGACGAACGGTGAGGACGTGCCCGTCTCCGTGACGCTCTCGACGCCGTTCGGGCAGAAGTCGTTCGCGGACGTGGCCCCGGGCAAGAGCGCGTACCAGTCGTTCGCGGCGCGAGCGCCGTCGGCCCCCGCGGGCACGGTGACCGTCACGGGCACGGCGACGATCGCCGGACCCGGCGGGTCGCAGGAGGTGACCTCCACCGTCGACGCGCCGGTCGCCGCACTCGACTGCGCCTGACCCCTCCGCCGAGGGAGGACCCCGGACCGGGGCTCTCCCCCGCCAGGGTGGGGGTGACCACAGACTCCCGGGCGGTGTGCCGGCACCGCCTCGGGTCGGGCCCGGCCCCCGTCGTTCCTCGGAGCGACGGGGGCCGAGCCTTGTGCTGCCCGGAGCGTGGAGACGCGTCGTGGGTGAACCACTTGGACGGATGTTCAGTTCGCGTCTCGAAGATGGCAGGATGTTCCCGGCTGGACGCTCGTCCAGTCGGGTTCGGGGGGACCCAGCGGCGCCCGCCCCGGGCCGGACGAAGAGGTTCACCGCGTGACGACCACCCGCAGGCTGCTCGCTGCCGTCGTGATCGCCGGCTCGCTCCTCCTCCCCGCCGGCGCCGCGTCCGCCGCCGTGGTCGCCACCGCGTCGCCCGACCCCTCCGAGGGTGTGCGCGTGAGCGTCGAGATCACCGAGCGCGAGGTGCCCGCGGGGCCGCGCGTCGTCGTCGTTGGCGACGGCCCGTTCGTCGTCGGCGGCACGATCGTGGTGCGGGGCACCGGCCTCGCGCCCCACACCACCTACGAGGTCTGGCTCGAGAGCGACCCGGCGCTCCTCGCCGAGGTCACGACCGACGCCGACGGCGCGCTCGAGCTCACCGTCACCATCCCCGCGGGGACGGTTGCGGGAGAGCACCACATCCGTCTCGTCGCACCGGGGGACGGCACGGACGTGCTGTCCGAGCCGTTCATCGTCCTCGCGGCGCCGCTCGAGCCCCAGGAACCGGGCGGCACGCCGACCACCGGCTCCGGCGGGACGACGGGCGGCGGGACCACCGCCTCCCCGCGTCCGGGCGGTCTCGCCACCACCGGGACGGGCCTCGCCGGAGTGGCCGTGCTGGCGGGACTGGCCGTCGCGGCCGGTGCCGCGCTGCGCCGTCGGGCAGGTCGGGGCCAGGCCGCCTCCTGAACAGGGTGCGGCCGGGTCGACGGTAGGGCTCAGTCCTCGGCGTCGGGATCGCGTCGTGCGGTGAGGCTTTGCTCTCCCGTGCGCTCTCCGGGGCCGTCCCGCAGGTCGGCGGCACGCTCCGCGGCGTCCATCGCGTGGTCCTTGACGACGAGCATCCCGAGGAGCGTGGCCGCCGCGACCGCCGCCATGACGACGAACACCGTGCGCAGCCCGAAGAGCTCGCCGAGCAGCCCGCCGACGGCGGCGCCGAGGGGCATCGTCCCCCACGCGACGAGGCGATAGCAGGAGTTCAGGCGGCCGAGCAGCGCGTCGGGCGTGATCCGCTGGCGCAGGGAGAGGGTGACGACGTTCCACACCGCGATCCCGGCGCCTCCCACGGCGAAGACGGCCCCGACCACCCACACGCTGGTCGTCACCGCGGGGGCGGCCACGAGCGCCACGGTGCTGAGGACCGTGAGCGCGAGGGACCGCGCACGGCCCACGCGCGCCACGACGCCTTCGGCGACGAACGACCCGGCGAACGCCCCGACGGCGGTCGTCGTGAGCAGGGCGCCGAACGCGGGCTCCGACAACCCCATCGGCGACGTCGGCCCCACCGCGTAGAGCACGAAGACGGCGAACACGGCGTTGGTGGCGAAGTTGATACCGCCGACCATCATCGCGAGCGTGCGCAGGATCCTGTCGTGCCACAGGAACCTCAGCCCCTCGGCGATGTCGGCGCGCAACGTGGTCGACGACGTCCGTTGCGGACGGTACGACCCGGGGATCCCGAGCAGCAGCACGACGGCGAGCGCCCACAGGGCCCCGGGCAGGCCGAACGCGACCGCCGCGCCGGCCGCGACGAGGAGACCGCCGAGCGGCGGCCCGACGAACTGGTTGGCCGTGAGCTCGGCCGCGTACAGGCGACCGTTGGCGCGCGGGAGCGCCGTGCGGGGCACGACCTGCGGCAGGATCGACTGGGCCGACGTGTCGTAGAGCGTCTCCGTCACGCCGACGCCGAACGCCACGACGTACAGCACGACGATGCTCCCTGCACCGGGGACGAGAGCCACCGCGGCGAGCGCCGCCACGAGCAGGGCCCGCGCGACGTTGGCACCGATCATGGCGTGCCGACGGTCGAGACGGTCGGCGAGCGCGCCCGCCGGGAGCGCGAAGAGGAGCCAGGGGAGCGTGAGCGCGAACGTCAGGCCCGCGACGAGCGCGGGCGAGTCGGTGTACCGCACGGCGACGAGCGGCAGCGCGACCTTGAGCACGCCGTCGGCGAGGTTGGAGACCGTCGACGCCAACCAGAGCCGGCGGAACGGCACGCCGAGAGGAGCTGCCGTCCGGCGTCGTCGGCGTGGGGCACGGGCCATGCCGCCCAGGATGACACACTGATCGAAGAAACCCAATCGATCGAGAACACTGGACCGGACGTGCCTACGATGTCCCCATGACCGCGCTTCCGGAGGAGCGACCCGAGGGATCGAGCGACGCGCCCGCCGCCGACCCGCGCCCCGTCGCCCACGACATACCCCGGCGACGTCCGCCGACCGCTCTCGAGGCGAAGGCTCTCGCCCACCCGCTGCGTCAACGCATCGTGCGCCAGTGCGGCACCCGCGAGATGACGAACAAGGAGCTCGCCGACCACCTCGGCGTCCCGCCGGGCACGGCGCTCCACCACGTCCGGCTCCTCGTCCGCGCCGGGCTCCTCGAGGCGGCGGAGGTCCGCACCGGCGCGGGCGGCGCGCTCGAGCGGCCGTACCGCGCCACCGGGGCCACCTGGTGGCTCGACGACCCCCTCCAGGAAACCGCACCCGACGTGCGGTTCGGTCCCGTCGCCGCCGCGCTCGACGACGCCCTGGCAGCCGGACCCGACGCCGTCACGACCTTCGCGACCTTCCGCCTCCACCTCTCCGACGACGACCTCGCCGAGCTGGACCGCCGCATCCTCGCCGTCCTCGACGAGTACGTCGCGACCGACGACGACCGCCTCGACCGCCCGCTCCACCGCGGCCTGTTCGTCCTGCACCGCCCCGTGCCCTGACCTGTCGCCGACCCCGGCTCAGGGGCGGGCCGCGAAGCGCTCCAGGAGGTCGGCGTGGCCGGAGACGATGAGGAGGTCGTTCGCGCTGATCCGGGTCTCCGGCGTGGCGTAGAGGAAGTCCTCGCCCGGTGATTTCACGCCGATCACCGTGACGCCGTAGCGCTCGCGCACCTTGGACTGCGCGAGGGTGAAGCCCTGGACCTCCTTCGGGGGACGCATCTTGACGATGGTGAACCCGTCCTCGACCTCGATGTAGTCGAGCAGCTTGCCGGACACGAGGTGCGCGACGCGGGCACCGGCGTCGGCCTCGGGGAAGACCACGTGGTGCGCGCCGATCCGCTGGAGGATGCGGCCGTGCTCGGCGGAGACCGCCTTGGCCCAGATCTGCGGCGTGCCGAGGTCCACGAGGTTGCCGGTGATGAGCACGCTGGCCTCGAGCGAGGTCCCCACGCCGACGACCGCGACGGGGAAGTCGCGCGCGCCGAGCTGCTCGAGCGCGACCGGGTTGGACGCGTCGGCCTCGACGAGCGGGAGCTGGCCGCTCCACTGCGCGACGAGGTCGGGGTCACGCTCGACCGCGAGCACGTCCTGGCCGAGGCGGTCGAGCGTCGCCGCGATCGCCGTCCCGAAGCGGCCGAGCCCGACGACGAGGACGCCGGCGTCCTTGCGCGGCGCCTTGGCCTCGTCGCGCCGCGCCCGCTCGGCGCGGCCACGCTCGACGATGCGCCGGGCGACGGGGTCTGCCGGGAGGTTGCCCTTGGCGGCGCCGGGGGAGAGGGGGTCGGTCACGGTGGAGCCTTTCCTGGGTGTCCCGCGCGGACGCGGAGGGTGGAGGTGAGATCGCACGACGGCGGCCGGTCGCGCCGTCGTCGGGGCTCACCCGATGATGGGGCGCTCCTCGGGGTAGCGCACGATGCGGCGCCGGTCGCGCAGGGCCAGCGCGGCGGCGAACGTCATGGTGCCGGTGCGCCCGACGAACATGAGCGCGACGAGCACGTACTTGCCCGCGTCGGGCAGCTCGGGCGTGATGCCCGTGCTCAGGCCGACGGTCGCGAACGCCGAGATCGTCTCGAAGAGGATGACGTCGAGCGACTCGCCGGTGATCTCGAGGAGCAGCAGGCTCGACAGGAGGACCGCCGTCGCGCCGACGAACGACACCGCGACGGCGAGGCGCAGCGTGTCGCGCGGGATGCGCCGTCCGAACGCGTCCATGTCGCGGTCGCCGCGGGCCTCCGAGACGATGGCGATGAGCATGACCGCGAGGGTCGTGACCTTGATGCCGCCGGCGGTCGACGCGGAACCGCCGCCGACGAACATCAGCGCGTCGGTGATGAGCCAGCTCGCCTCGTGCATGTTGGCCGTGTCGACGGTCGAGAACCCGCCCGAGCGCGGCATGACGCCCGCGAACAGGGACGCGAGGAGCTTCTCACCGAACGAGAGCGGGCCGAGAGTCCCCTTGTTCGTCCACTCGAGCGCGGCGAAGAGGACCGTGCCGACGACCACCAGCACCCCGCTCATCGTCAGCGTGAGCTTCGTGTGCAGGCTCCACTTGTCCGCCCGACGGCGGCTGCGCAGGACGTTGAGGATCACAGGGAAGCCGAGCGACCCGATGAACACGCCGAGGACGATCGGCAGGCAGAGCATCCAGTCCCCGACGTACGGCATCAGGCCGTGCTCGGTAGGGACGAAGCCCGCGTTGTTGAACGCCGAGATCCCGTAGAAGATGCCGTGCCACGCCGCCTCGCCCACGGTCTCCTCGAGGACGAGGAAGCGCGGGAAGAGCAGGAGCGCGATGAGCAGCTCGAGGGCCGTCGAGGTGATGATGACGACGCGGACGAGGGAGCCGACCTCGCCGAGCCGCGTCGTCTTGGTCTCCGACGCCGTGAGGAGCTTCTGCGTGAGCCCGATCCGGCGTGAGACCGCCATCCCGAGGATCGACGCGAGCGTCATGACGCCGAGGCCACCGATCTTGATGCCGATCAGGATGACGACCTGGCCGTACGTCGACCAGTACGTGCCGGTGGGTACCACGACGAGACCGGTGACGCACACCGCCGACGTCGCGGTGAACAGCGCGTCGACGAACGGCGCGCTGCGGCCGCTCGCCGTCGCCCAGGGGGCGAGCAGCAGCGCCGTGAAGAGCGCGATGACGCCGGCGAACACCGTGACGGCGAGGCGCGCGGGCGACTGCCGGGCGAGGCGGTCGACGATCTCCCGCCCCTTGAACAGGCGCCCGGTCATGCTCGTCGGCATGGAGCCTCCCTCACCACTCGCGTCACTCTGCCACGGGCACCGGGACCCGTCATGTCGCCGCTCCGGCGCCGGGACATCATGCCTCCTCGACGGTGCGGCCGGGTACACGGACGTGCGTCGCGGCGTGCCCGTCCGGCGGCCGGTCGCCCCGGGCGGGCGTCCGCCGTCGGGCGTTACGGTGAGCCATGCCCACGACCGAGCCCTCGTCGTCGCCGGCCGCACCCTCGTCGTCGACGGCGGCCGCGCCGTCCTCGCGGACGGCACCCGGCGCCGATCCGGGTCGGTCGCCCGGCTCGTGCATGGTGTGGAGCCCGGAGCTCCTGAGCTACGACTTCGGGCCGGGACACCCCATGGCACCGACGCGCCTCGAGCTCACGATGGGGCTCGTGGAGGCGCTCGGGCTCCTCGGCGGTACTGACGGCGCGGGCGGCTCCGACGGGCACGACGTCGAGGTCGTGGCGCCGGCGCCCGCTGCCGACGACGTCCTGGCCCTCGTCCACGAGCCCGCCTACGTCGCGGCGGTGCGTGCCGCGTCCACGACCGGGACCCCCGACGAGCGCCGCGGCCTCGGCACCGAGGACGACCCCGTCTTCCCGGGCATGCACGAGGCGGCCGCGCGGATCGTCGCCGGGTCGTACGAGGCCGCGGGAGCGATCGCGGCCGGCCGCGTGGTCCACGCGGTGAACGTCGCCGGCGGGATGCACCACGCGAAGGCCGGGGCCGCGTCGGGCTTCTGCGTGTACAACGACGCCGCGGTCGCGATCCGGCGCCTGCTGGACGACGGCGTCGAGCGGGTCGCGTACGTGGACCTCGACGCGCACCACGGGGACGGCGTCGAGGAGATGTTCTGGGACGACCCGCGCGTGCTGACGGTCTCCGTGCACCAGAGCGGCGCGACGCTGTTCCCCGGGACCGGGCACCCGACGGACGTCGGCGGCCCGCACGCGGAGGGGTCGGCGGTCAACGTCGCCCTGCCGCGTCGCACCGACGGCGCTCGCTGGCTGCGCGCCGTCGACGCCGTCGTGCCGCCCGTGCTGCGCGCCTTCCGGCCCGACGTCCTCGTCACCCAGCACGGCTGCGACGCGCACGGCGACGACCCGCTGTCCGACCTCGACGTGTCGGTCGACGCGCAGCGCACCGCGCTGGCGCAGGTGCACGCGCTGGCGCACGAGCTCACGGGCGGGCGCTGGCTCGCGCTCGGAGGGGGCGGGTACGCGATCGCACGCGTCGTCCCGCTCGTGTGGTCGGCCGTCGTGGGGGAGGTCGTGCACCGGCCCGTGACCGCGGGCACGCACCTTCCCGAGAACTGGCGTGCGCGCGTCGCCGAGGTGGCGGGCTTCGACGCGCCGCTCGAGTTCGGGCCGCCCGTCGACGTGCGTCGCTGGCGCGACGGGTTCGACCCGGACGACGACGTGGACCGCGCTGTCGTCGCCACCCGACGTGCGGTCTTCCCCCTCCTCGGGCTCGACCCGCACTTCGACTGACGCCTGACGCGGTCAGCGAGCGGCAGTTCACGCTGGTTCCCGCACCCTGCGTCACGGGGCACGGGCGCGAGCGGGTAGTCTAGGGGGCGGATTTCTCTCGTGTTGGTCGGCTCGAGCGCCCTCGTGGACGCCGGGCGCCCCGATCAACCGTGGACCACACGCGGCCGGTCGACCGGTCGCCGACCGACACGCCGCTCGAGCATTGCGAGGACCGTATGGGCTCCGTCATCAAGAAGCGCCGCAAGCGCATGGCCAAGAAGAAGCACCGCAAGCTGCTTCGCAAGACGCGTCACCAGCGTCGTAACAAGAAGTGACGTCGCGCGCGTCCTGAACGCGCACGACGACCGCGAGCCCGGCCCCTCCTCGAGGGACCGGGCTCGCCCCGTCTCCGGCACTTTCGCGCCGCGTGCGTCTCTAGCCCGCATCGTCGGGTCCGCGTGCGGGGCGGCGTCGGTGCTCGGGCTGGGTTGGGCGGTCTCGTGGTCGGGTTCGCGTGCGGGGCGGCGTCGGTGCTCGGGCTGTCCGCGCCGTCACCGTGGTCCGTCGGGCGGGGGTCTTGGGAGCGCGGCCTTGACGCCCTTCGCATCCGACGCCGCCCCACCCGCTCAGCCACCACCCCACCCAGGCGGACGACTGGTCCCGGACCCGCCGAGGTAGAACCGTGGTCGCACGAAGTAGAACCAGGTCCGTCGAGGTAGAACCGTGGTCGCCGAAGTAGAACCGTGGTCGCGTCAGTGGCGACGGCGACGGAGGGCGTGGGGCTTTGCCAGCCGAGGCGGTGCGGCCCGCGTTCGTGGCGACCATGCGGTCACGGCCCGTCGAGCATGCGCTTCTCGCCCGTCACGTGCTCAGGACGAGCCGCAACGACATGCTCGGCGCAGCACCCGGGGGGCGGTCGCCCGGGTGAGCACCGACCGGGGTGGGACGACGCCGGGAGGGGTGGGTGGGGGCGCCGCGTCGTGGTCGGGCCTGGCGGGAGCCGCGAGGAACGAGCGGCGGATGGTAGACGCGGCGCCCCCACCCACCCCGACACCCAACCCGACCAAGCGCCGTCCGACATGACCACGGTTCTACCTCGGCGGACCACGGTTCTACCTCGCGCGACCACGGTTCTACCTCGGCCGACCACGGTTCGACCCCCCGCGCGACCGGGGTTCTCCCTCGGCGGAGGTGCGGTCAGAGGCGGGAGATCCGGCGGTCGACGGCGCGCCGTACCGACCGCAGGACGAGTGCCGCGGCCCACGCGGCGCCGGCCCAGCTCGCGGTGCGCATGCTGCTGCGGGCGACGCGACGCCGCCGGCCACGGAACTCGCGGATGGGCCAGCCGACGTCCTGCGCGTGACGGCGCAGCCGGGCGTCGGGGTTGATCGGGCAGGGATGCCCGACGGCCTCCATCATCGTCACGTCGTTGAGCGAGTCGCCGTAGGCGTACGACCCCTCGAGGTCGAGGTCCTCGCGCTCGGCGAGCGCTCGCACGCCGGCCGCCTTCGCGCGCCCGTGCATCATGTCGCCGACGAGCCGCCCGGAGTAGAACCCGTCCTCGTGCTCGGCGACGGTCCCGAGCGCGCCGGTCGCGCCGAGGCGGCGTGCGATGAGCTCACCGATCTCGACCGGGGTCGCGGAGACGAGCCACACCTGGTGCCCTGCGGCGAGATGCTCGTCGATGAGCCGGCGCGTGCCGGGGTAGATGCGCAGGGAGAGGACCGTGTCGTAGACCTCCTCGCCGATGGCGGTGACCTCGGCGACGGAGCGGCCGGCGATGAGCGCGAGGGCGCGGGAGCGGATGCGGTCGATCTGCTGCTTGTTCTCGCCGAAGAGGAGGTAGCGCGCCTGGTGGACGGCGAAGCGCACGAGGTCGCCGGTCGAGAAGAACTCCCGCTGGTACAGGGCGCGCGCGAGGTGGAACGACGACGCGCCGCGGATGATCGTGTTGTCGACGTCGAAGAACGCGGCGGTGCGGTGCGCGGGGGCTGGCGCGTCCTGGGTGGCGCGGTGCGTCCCGGGGGTCCGGGAGGGGCCCGGACCGCTCGACGTCGCCATGCCCTCCACTCTATGCCGTCGTACCACCGTGCCCTCGTACCCTGGGGACGTGAGCACCCCGGAGCAGCCGACCCCGCCCGTCCTCCTGTACGGCAGGCAGGGGTGCCACCTGTGCGACGACGCCCGGGTCGTCGTCGAGGCAGTGTGCGCCGAGGCGGGGGTCGCCTGGGCGGAGGTCGACCTGGACGACCCGGCGACGGATCCGGCGGTGCGCGAGCAGTACGGCGAGTACGTCCCGGTGGTGACGGTCCGGGGGGTCCAGCAGGGCTTCTGGCGCGTGGACGCGCGTCGGCTCGCACGCGCCGTGGGCAGGATTTCGGGCGCACGCGCCGACCTGGGATGATCGGCACGAACGAGGAGCGACCGTCGACGAGGACGGTCCCAGGACAACGGTGGTGACGGTGGCTGAGCAGGTTGTCGGTGAGGTGACGGCGCCGGGTATCCCCAGCGCGACGGTGGCGCGGCTCCCGTCGTACCTCCGGGCGTTGCGGGACCTCGTGGCGCGCGGCGTGACGACGACGTCGTCGGTCGAGCTCGCGGAGCTGTCGGGCGTGGGCCCGGCGCAGCTGCGCAAGGACCTGTCGTTCCTCGGGTCGTTCGGCACCCGTGGCGTGGGCTACGACGTGGACTCGCTCGCGCAGTACATCACCGAGGCGCTCGGGCTGGTGGACGAGCACCGGATCGCCATCGTCGGCATCGGCAACCTCGGGCACGCGCTCGCGAACTACTCGGGGTACGAGCAGCGGGGGTTCCACGTCGCGGCGCTCCTCGACGCGTCGGCGGACGTCGTCGGGACGCGGGCCGCCGGGATCGTCGTGGAGCACGTGGACTCGCTCGAGGAGGTCGTGGAGCGCGAGAAGGTGACGATCGTGGTCCTCGCGACTCCCGCCGCGCACGCGCAGACCGTCGCGGACCGCGTCGTCGCGGCGGGCGTGCGGGAGATCCTCAACTTCGCGCCGCGCGCGCTGCAGGTCCCGCCGGACGTGGACGTGCGCGGCGTGGACGTCGGCAGCGAGCTGCAGATCCTCGCGTTCCACTCGCAGGCACGGGCCCTCGCCGAGGCCCGGGAGTAAGTCGCGCGCGGTAGGCGCCTGCCCAGTCCTCTGGTGGGCCCGACGCGGGCACGCCGGTCTCGTCACCTGCCGGCGCACCGCTCTGCGGAGGTGTGGGTACGGCGAGAGGCCGCGTGCTCATGCACGCGGCCTCTCGGGCGGCGCCCCTGCCGGGGGGGGGGGGGGGCGACGGTTGCCCGGCTGGGGGCCGGGCTCGGCGTCAGGCCTGCTTGATGGCCGAGACGTCGAGCGAGATCTTGATCTTGTCGCCGACGAGCACGCCGCCGGTCTCGAGGGCGGCGTTCCAGGTGAGGCCGAACTCCTTGCGGGAGATCTCGGTCGAGGCCTCGAACCCGGCGCGCGGGTTGCCGAACGGGTCGGTCGCGGTGCCGGCGAACTCGGTCTCGAGCTCGACGGGCTTGGTCACGCCGTTGATGGTCAGGTCGCCCACGACGACGTAGTCGTCGCCGTCGCCCGTGATGCTCGTCGACGTGAACGTCCACGTCGGCTTGTTCTCTGCGTCCCAGAAGTCCGCGCTGCGCAGGTGGTTGTCGCGGTTCTCGTCACCGGTGCTGACCGAGGCGGCGTCGAGCTCGGCGGTCACGGACGTCGACTCGAGGTCGTCGCCGACCGTGATCGAGCCGTTCGTGATGGCGAGCGTCCCGCGCACCTTGGAGATGCCGGCGTGACGGACGGTGAACGCCGCGTGCGAGTGCGACGCGTCGAGGGCGTAGGTTCCGGTCGTGAGGCCGGCGGGCAGCGACGTGGCCATGGGTGCTCCTGGAGGTCGTGGTCCCTGCGGGACGCAAACTGGTTGAAGGTTCAACTTCGTACGGCGGTATCAACATACGCGGTCGCGCCATCTATTCCCAGCAGGATGGAAGAATGCCCATGACGCCCCGTCAACCGAACGACAGGACCCTATGCACCGCCCGAGGACCTCATGACCAGCAACGACGTCGAGACGTCGGCGACCGGACGCCCCGCCACGGATCTCGTGACCGGCGCCGAGCCCCGGTGGCTCGACGCCGATCAGCAGCGCCTGTGGCGTGCCTACCTCGACGGCACCGTGCGGTTCATCGAGGCGCTCGGCCGGGACCACGAGGAGCGGTCCGCGGTGTCCCTCAACGAGTACGAGCTGCTGGTGCGCCTCTCGGAGAGCCCTGACCGCACGCTGCGCATGTCCGCCCTCGCCGACGGGCTCGCGCGCTCGCGGAGCCGGGTGACCCACACCGTCGCGCGCATGGAGGCGCGCGGGCTCGTGCGTCGCTCGGCGAGCACGGGCGACCGGCGCGGCGTCAACTGCGAGATGACGGCCGAGGGCTACCGCGTCCTCGTCGCCTCCGCGCCGACCCACGTCGCGGCCGTCCGCCGGTACATGGTCGACGTGCTGACTCCCGAGCAGTTCCAGGCGCTCGGCGAGGCGATGGCCGTCGTCGCCGAGGCGTGCAAGCAGGATCGGGAGGCCTGACCGCGGGAGGTCCCCGGTCGGCTCGCCGTCCGGGTGCGGTGCTGCCGCGCGGAGTGCGGGACACTGGTGCCCATGGTCTCCACCATCGTCCACCTCCTGCGCCACGGCGAGGTCCACAACCCTGACGGCGTCCTCTACGGACGGATCTCCGGCTACCACCTCTCGGAGCGCGGCCACGAGATGGCCCGCCGTGTCGCCGCCCACCTCGCGGGCGAGCCCGGCCCGGACGGGACCTCGCGGCCCCGGGCGGACCTCGTCGTCGTCACGGCCTCCCCGCTCCAGCGTGCCCAGGAGACGGCGGCCCCCGCCGCAGAGGCCTTCGGCCTCGAGCTCGGCACCGACGACCGCCTCATCGAGGCGGCGAACCACTTCGAAGGCATGACCTTCGGCGTGGGCGACGGCTCCCTGCGCCACCCGCAGCACTGGCGCTTCCTGTGGAACCCGTTCCGGCCGTCGTGGGGCGAGCCGTACGTCGAGCAGGTGGCCCGCATGCAGGCTGCCGTCGTCGACGCGCGCGAGAAGGCAGCCGGGCACGAGGCGCTCCTCGTGAGCCACCAGCTGCCGGTGTGGCTCACGCGGCTGGGCTACGAGAACCGCCGCCTGTGGCACGACCCGCGCAAGCGAGAGTGCTCCCTCGCGTCCCTCACGTCGCTGCACTTCGAGGACGAGCGCCTCGTCGGTCTCCACTACACCGAGCCGGTCGCCGACCTCCTCCCGGGGGCCGCGACCGTCTCCGGAGCGTGAGATCGGTCATGCCGGACGGCTCGCTCCGAGACGCAGCGCCCGAACCGCCCGGATTGCGCGTGACGGCCGTCACGTCTCCCAGGTGGCGCCCAGGAACTGCGGGCAGGGTGCGTCCCGTGATGCCGTCGTGACCGCCTGGCCTCGCGCGCGACGCGCGCGCCCCGCGCCTCCCCGGGTACCCGCCCGTCGCGGGTTCGCCGCCGCCGCGGTCGCGCTGACCGCGCTCACCCTGTCCGCGTGCGCCCAGGACTCCGGCGCCACGACCGACGTCGTCGGGCAGGGGTACGTGTCCGGTGACGGGTCCGTGCGGACCTGGGACGCCGACGACCGCGGGGACGCGGTCACGCTGACGGGCACCGACTACGAGGGCGAGGCCGTCGACACGGGCGCGTGGCTCGGCGACGTCGTCGTGCTCAACACCTGGTACGCGGCGTGCGCGCCGTGCCGCGCCGAGGCGCCCGACCTCGTGGCGCTCGCGAACGACCGTGCCGACGACGGCGTGCAGGTCCTCGGCATCAACACGACCGACGAGGCCGGCGCCGCCCAGGCGTTCCAGCGCCGCTTCGAGGTCCCGTACCCGTCGATCGACGACCGCAGCGGCGAGGTCGTCGCGACCCTGTCCGGCACCGTGCCGCTCCAGGCGGTCCCGTCGACGGTCGTGCTCGACCGCGAGGGCCGCGTCGCGGCGCGCGTCATCGGGCTCGCGGAGGGCTCGACGCTCACCGCGCTCGTCGACGACGTGCTGGCCGAGGACGAGGCGGCCGGCTGACCGTGCCCGTCCTCCCGTCCCTCGCTGCCGTCCCGGCCGTCGTCCCCGCGGTCGCCGCGACGAGCGTCGGCGACACGTTCGCCACGACCGTCTTCAGCGGTTCGATGCTGCTCGCACTGCCCGTCGCGGTGCTCGCCGGGCTCGTGTCCTTCGCGTCGCCGTGCGTGCTCCCCCTCGTGCCCGGCTACGTGGGGTACGTGAGCGGGATGGCCGCCGCGAACGCGGGGGGCGGGCGCGGCTCGCGGGGCACGTCCGGCACGACGGCGACGCGCACCCAGACCGCCGCCCCGAGCCGGGGCCGGGTCCTCGCCGGGGTCGGCCTGTTCGTCGCGGGGTTCACGCTCGTGTTCGTCGCGCTGATGTTCGCCGCCGGTGCCGTCGGGGTGCACCTCGTGCGCTGGGAGGACGTCATCACGCGCGTGCTGGGCGTGGTCGTGATCCTCATGGGCTTCGCGTTCATGGGCGCGGTGCCGTTCCTCCAGCGCGAGCGCCGGCTGCACCTCAGCCCGCAGGCGGGCCTGTGGGGTGCGCCGCTGCTCGGGATCGTGTTCGGCCTCGGCTGGACGCCTTGCCTCGGGCCGACGCTCGTCGCCGTCCAGGCGCTCTCGCTGAGCGAGGCGTCGGCGGGACGCGGCGCGGTCCTCGGCATCGCGTACTGCATCGGCCTCGGGGTCCCGTTCCTGCTCATCGCGCTCGGGCTGCAGAGCTCGCAGCGCATGCTCGGCTTCCTGCGCCGGCACCGGCTCGCCGTGATGCGCGTCGGCGGCGGGCTGCTCGTGCTCATCGGCCTCGCGCTGGTGACGGGCCTGTGGACGACGTGGACGACGTCGCTGCAGGGCTGGATCGGCGGATTCGTGACGGTGGTGTGATGAGCGACGAGACGGAGCAGACGACGACGGCGCAGAGATACCGGCCCGAGGGGATCGACGACGCGTTCGACGCGCCCACCGGCACGAGGCCCCCGCAGGTCCCGACCCTCGGCTGGCGCGGCACCCTGCGCTGGACGTGGCGCCAGCTCACGAGCATGCGCGTCGCGCTCATGCTGCTCATGCTGCTCGCCGTCGCGGCGGTGCCCGGCTCGGTGCTGCCGCAGCGCCCGCAGGATCCGGCGGCCGTGCTGCGCTACCTGCAGGAGAACCCGACGACGGGCGAGTGGCTCGACCGCCTCGGCTTCTTCGACGTGTACACGTCGGTCTGGTTCTCCGCGATCTACCTCCTGCTGTTCGTCTCGCTCGTCGGCTGCATCCTGCCGCGGACGGCGGCCCACCTGCGCTCGGTGCGCGCCCGCCCGCCGCGCACCCCGCGCCGGTTCGACCGGTTCCCCGCGCAGGCGCGCGCGGTCACGGACGCGACGCCCGACGAGGTCGTGGCCGCCGCGGGCTCCCACCTGCGGGGTCGGCTGCGGTGGCTCCCGACGTTCCGTGTGGACACGGGGTCCGAGGACATGACGCCCGCGCGAGGCCGCGCCGCGGCCCGCCCGGCGGCCCGGACGGTGTCCGCCGAGCGCGGGTACGTGCGCGAGTCGGGGAACCTCCTGTTCCACCTGTCGCTCGTCGGGTTGCTGGTCGCCGTCGCGACGGGCCAGCTCCTGCACTACCGCGGCCAGGCGATCGTCACCGAGGGCCGCGGGTTCGCGAACGCCGTCGTGGACTACGACACGTTCGAGAACGGCGCGTGGTTCCGGCCGTCGTCGCTCGTGCCGTTCTCGATGACGCTGGACGCGTTCGAGGCGGAGTTCGCGGCGGACGCGGTCGCGTTCGCGCAGTCGCGGGACTTCACCGCGAGCGTCACGGTGCGCGACCCCGGCGGCGAGGCGCACGAGGAGACGATCAAGGTCAACCACCCGCTCACCGCGGGCGGCGCGAAGATCTACCTCCAGGGCAACGGCTTCGCCCCCGAGGTGACCGTGCGTGACGCCGACGGCGAGGTCGCCTTCGCCGGACGCGTGCCGTTCCTGCCCGAGGACACGATGTACACGTCGCGGGGCGTCATCAAGGTCCCGGACGTGTCGGCGGGGCTCGACCAGATCGGCCTGGTCGGCTACTTCCTGCCGACCGCGGAGCTGAGCGAGGACGGCACGACCGCGACGTCGGTCTACCCGCAGCCGATCAACCCGATGCTCGTCCTCGAGGTCTACCGGGGCGACCTCGGGCTGGACGAGGGCCTGCCGCAGAACGTCTACCGGCTCGACACGGACGACCTCACCGCCTCGGTCGACGAGCAGGGCGAGCGCGTCAAGCTGCTCGTCGCGCCCGGCGAGACCGTCGACCTGCCGGACGGTCTGGGCACGATCTCGTTCGAGTCGCTCCCGCGCTACGTCGCGCTCGACCTGCGCCACGACCCGTCGCTGACGTGGGTGCTCGTCTTCGCGCTCGGCGCGCTCTCGGGCCTGGCCGTCTCGCTCTTCACGCCGCGCCGGCGCGTGTGGGTGCGCGCGTGGCGCGAGGAGGTCGCCCCGACCGGCGAGGCGGCCGCGGCCGACGGCGCACCGCGCGAGCGCACCGTCGTCGCCGTCGCGGGGCTCGCCCGCGGGGACGACGCCGGGCTGCAGGGCGAGGTGGACCGGCTTCTCGCCGCGCTCCCGGGCGTGACACCATCAGGTGAGGGCGACCTCACCTCCCGCACGACGAACCAGACCGCGCGGGACCGCGCACGAAAGGCTGACCGATGACCGTTGCCGAGCTGAGCCAGGACCTGGTCTGGGCCGCCGCGACCGCGCTGACCGTCGCGCTCGTCGCGTTCGCGATCGACCTTGCACGGCTCGCGGGCCGTCGTGACGACGAGCGCGAGGCCGACCGCGCGGTCGAGGCCGCCCGCGAGACCGACCGCGCCGAGGTGCTCGCCGCGGCGGGAGGAGCACCGGCGGCGACGACGTCGGGGTCGCCCTACGGCCCGGACGCGCCGCCCGCCGGGACAGACGGCTCCGCCGACGGTCCGACCGTCGCCGCGCCGTCGCGCAAGGCGGCGAACATCGGCATCTCGGTGACGTGGCTCGGGACGGGGCTGCTCCTGGCCGCGATCGTCACGCGCGGCATCGCCGCCGGCCGCACGCCGTGGGCCAACATGTACGAGTTCACGCTCGTCGGCGCGTTCGTCGCGCTCGCGGTGTTCCTCGGCGTCTCGCTCAAGCGTGACGTGCGCTTCCTCGGGTCGTTCGTCACCGGGCTCGCGGTGCTGTTCCTCGTGCTCGCGCAGAACGCGTTCTTCGTCGCCGCGACGGGCGTGCAGCCGGCGCTCCAGTCGTACTGGCTGGTCATCCACGTCGGTGTCGCGATCATCGCGACGGGCATCTTCACGGTCGCGTTCGTCACGTCGGTGCTGCAGCTCCTGCGCGACTCGCGCGACGGCGGCAACGCCTTCCTCGGGGCGCGCGGCTGGCGCTGGCTCGACTCGACGCCGGGCCCCCAGCAGCTCGAGGCCCTGAGCTTCCGCCTCAACGCGGTCGCGTTCGTGCTGTGGACGTTCACCATCATCGGCGGCGCGATCTGGGCCGAGCACGCGTGGGGCCGCTACTGGGGCTGGGACCCCAAGGAGGTCTGGAGCTTCGTCGTCTGGATCGTGTACGCGGCGTACCTGCACGCGCGCACGACCCGCGGCTGGTCCGGCCGCCGGGCGGCGTACTTCGTGATCGTCGGGTACGCGTGCGTGCTGTTCAACTTCACCGGCGTGAACCTGCTGTTCAACGGCAAGCACTCGTACTCGGGCCTCACCACGGGCGAATGACCGCTCTGCCGCCCGGGCACGCGCCCGGGCGGCGCCGCGTGCGGTCGGAGCCCGTCAGGGCATCATGGCCTCCGCAGCGCGCTGGATCGAGGCCGCCTCCGTCTCCACGTACCGCGTGGTCAGCGAGCGCGTCATGAACCAGCCGAGCCACGCCATCGCGCCGGACACGGTCAGCGAGAGCGTGAGCAGGCTCCCGTCGGGGTGCGGTGCGACGAGGTGCGCGGCCGTCACGGTGACTCCCGAGGACCGCGACTCCCACGTGAACGACGACCCGTCGACCAGGTCGGTGACCGTCCACACCTCTTCGGGGAGCCGGGGCTGGCGCAACCGGGTCCGGGAGCCCACTCCCAGCGGCCCATCGTCGAGGCGCTGCACGGCCTCGACCGTCGGGATGCGCTCGGGCCATCGTTCGACGTCGGCGACGATCTCCCAGACCCGCTCGGGCCGTGCCGCGACGGTGACGGTGCGTTGCAGACCGGGCATGCGCCGAGTGTAGGTCCGGTCGTCCGCGCCCGGCGGGCGGTCAGCGGGCGGAGTCGTCGCCGTCGTCGGGGCCCTGGGGCGCGGTGCCGTCGCTCGACGTCGGCTCGTCAGGGTCGGGCGTCGCGGCGTCCGACGGCGGGACGTCATCCGGCGCCGCGTCAGGAGCGCCGGTCGGGTCGACGTCCCGGGACTGGCGGCGCTGCTGCTGGTCGAGCTGCCAGAGGAAGTCGGGGTCGTCGTCGGGAGCGACGGGCGCACTCCGACGGCGGCGAGCGGTGCCGCCCGACGACCCGCCGGGGCGCCCCGTCGCGCCGTACCGGGAGCTCCCGCGGGACGACGACCGCTTGATGACGATCCACGCGATCGGGCCGAGGAACGGCAGCAGGACGATGAGCACGATCCACAGCCCCTTGGGGATGCCGCCACGCTCCTCCTCGTCGCTGGAGGCGAGATCGACGAGCGCGTAGACCGCCAGGCCGACGGCGATCAGGGGGAGCAGGACGCGGAGCATGGCACCAGCCTATGCGCCGTACCCTGGAGTGGTGCCTGTCGTCGTCTACTCGGTCCTGCGCCTGCTGCTCTTCGGGGCGGCGCTCGGCGTCCTCTGGCTCGCCGGGCTGCGCGGGTGGCTGCTGGTGCTGGTCGCGGCCGTCCTCGCGCTCATGCTGTCGTACCTCACTCTGCGCGGGCCTCGCGAGGCCGCGTCGCGCTACCTCGCCGAGCGGGCCGAGCACCGCGCGCGGACGGGCGAGCGCTTCTCGCGCGAGATCGAGGACGACGCCGCCGCCGAGGACGCGGCGCTCGACGCGGCGTCGGACGATCGCCCCGAGGCTCCCTCCGCGCGCTGAGCCGACGGCGTCCCGCCCCGGGGGGTCTGCTCAGAGCGCGAGCCCGACCCCCAGCAGCACCCCGTACGCGAGCTCGAACAGCCCCGTCCCGGCGAGCACCGGCACGAGGAGCGGGCCCCGTGCGCCCGCGACGACGGGGAGCGAGAGCAGCACCGCGGGAAGGAGCAGGACCAGCACGCCGAGGGTCCACGGCGACGCGAAGGCGCACACGACGGCGAGCGCGAGCGGCAGCCAGATCATCGCCAGGTAGGCGCGCCGGGCGCGGAAGTCGCCGAGCCGCACGGCGAGCGTGCGCTTGCCCGCGACGACGTCGGTCGGGATGTCGCGGATGTTGTTCACCATGAGGAGCGCGCACGCGAGCAGGCCCACCGCGACGGCGCCCACCGCCGAGGGCCACGTGACGACGTCCGCCTGCGTGTAGGTCGTGCCCAGCGTCGCGACGAGGCCGAAGAACACGAACACCCCGACCTCGCCGAGGCCGCGGTACCCGTAAGGGTTGCGCCCGCCGGTGTAGTACCAGCCCGCGAGGATCGCGAGCGCACCCACGGCGATCAGCCACCAGTGGCCCGAGACCGCGCAGAGCGCGAGCCCGAGCACGGCCGCCACGCCGAACGCGCCGAAGGCCGCCGCGCGCACCTGGCTCGCGGGCGCGGCTCCCGTCGCCGTCAGCCGCATGGGCCCGACGCGGTCGAGGTCCGTCCCGCGCACGCCGTCGGAGTAGTCGTTGGCGTAGTTCACGCCGACCTGGAGAGCGAGCGCGACGCCGAGCGCGAGGAGCGCCGGCCAGAACGCGAAGCCGTCCACCTGCGCCGCGGCACCGGACCCGACGATCACGGGGGTCGCGGCGGCGGGCAGGGTGCGCAGGCGCGCGCCCGCGACCCATTCGGTGGTGCTGGCCATGGTGCTCCGTTCGGTCGTGCCGCGTCCTGGTCGTGCGCGGAGTCAGCCGTCGGCGCCCGGCACGTGCCCGACGGCGATCCGCGCCACGGCGGCGCGGTCCACCTTGCCGGGTCCGCGCCTCGGGAGGTCCGGGACGACGATCACGCGGCGGGGGGCCGCCGCCCGTCCCAGCCTATCCGCGACCCGGCGCCGGACGGCGTCGAGCAGCGCGGGGGCGGCGTCGACCGCGCTGCCCGGCGCGGGACCGGCCGCGCTCCCGCCGAGCGTCACCACCGCGACGACCTCCTGGCCCCACTCCGGGTGCGGCACCCCGACGACGCACGCCTCGCCGACGCCGTCGACCCCGGTGAGCGTCTCGGCGAGCATCTCCGCCAGCACAGCCTCGACGGCTGCCGGGGCGACGTTGACCCCGCCCGTGACGACGACGTCGTCCGCACGACCGAGCACCGTGAGGGTCGGGGCGTGCACCGGCCCGTCGAGCCTGCCGAGGTCGCTCGTGCGGAACCAGGACGTCCCGTCCGGGTCGGTGCGGAACGCCGCCACCGTAGCGGTGCGGTCGCCGAGGTAGCCGTCCGCGAGGAACGGGCCGGCGAGCTCGACGACGCCCGTACCGCTCACCTCGGCGCCCGGCCCGCCGGGCGCCTCCGCGCCCCCGTCCTCCTGCGGGACGACCCGCACGCGCGCGCCCGCGAGCGGGACGCCGTCGTACACGCAGCCGCCGCACGTCTCGGTCATGCCGTAGGTGGTCACGACCCGTGCGCCCGCCGCACGCGCGGCGCGCAGCAGCGGGGCGGGGGTGGCGGCGCCCCCGACGAGGACGGCGTCGAGCGAGCACAGGGCGTCGATGCCGTGCGCGCCGCCGTCGGCCCCCGCCTGTGCCGCGGTGACGAGCCGGTGGAGCTGGGTGGGTACGAGCGAGACGTAGCGCCGCCCGCCGGCCGGCGCACGGGCGACGAGCGCGGCAAAGCCTGCGGGCGTGAACGGCTCGCCCGGGGGCGCGACCGTGAGTCCGTGACCCGCGGCGTGCGCGCGCGCGACGACCTGGACGCCCGCGACGTGCGTGGGCGGGAGCGCCAGGAGCCAGTGGCCCGGGCCGCCGAGCCGCTCGTGCGTCGCCGCGCCCGAGGCGAGCACGGAGGCGGCCGAGAGCACGACCTCGCGCGGGGCTCCCGTCGAGCCCGACGTGCGCAGGACGAGCGCCGTGCCCTCGGGCACGCGCACCGTGTCGCCGGACGAGCCGGACCGAGCGAGAAGGGGGACGGGCGCCACGGCCGGCCCGTCGCCGTCGAGCGCGGCCCCGACCGCTCGGACGAGCGCCGCGAGGTCGGCGGGGACGACGGCGCGGGTCACCCGCCCAGAGTAGGACGCGTCGTAGGGTGTCGGGCAACGAGCCGCCGCGACGGGGCAGCCGTGGGGGGAGCGTCCCCGGGCGACGGGAGGTCGAGGGTGACGACACGGGTTCGACGCGCACGCGCAGGCGTGGGAGCCGCCACGGTGCTCGCCGTGGTGACGCTCCTGGTCGCCGCGTGCGGCGGGGGCGGGCCGACGGCGCCCGTGACCGAGACCGTCGACGCCGACGTGTCCGCCGACAAGGGCACGCCGCCCGAGCCCGACGTGCCGGTCGTCTGGCCGCTCACCGGCGTCGCGGCCGAGGAGGTCGCGGACCGGCCGGCGCTCGCGGTGAAGATCGAGAACGCGCCGCAGGCCCGCCCGCAGACCGGGCTCGAGCAGGCGGACGTCGTGTGGGAGGAGGTCGTCGAGGGCGGCATCACGCGCTTCGTCGCGGTCTACCACTCGCAGGTGCCGCAGAGCGTGGGACCGGTCCGGTCGGTGCGCCCGATGGACCCGGCGATCGTCGGCCCGTCGAACGGCATCCTCGCGTACACCGGGGGCCAGCAGCCGTTCATCGACGCCGTCGGGGCGGCCGGCATCCAGTCCGTCGTCATGGACCACGGCGACGACGGGTTCACCACGACCCGGTCGCGGCGCGCGCCGCACAACGTCTACGGGAGCCCGGAGGACTTCTGGGCCCAGGCCGACGACGACCGCACGTCACCGCCGCCCGCCGAGCTCGTGTTCGCGCGCGAGCCGGGTCAGGGGACCGCGACCCTCACGGGGGGACCGGCGACCCGTCTCGACGTCCGTCTCACCCACGCGAGCCGGGCCGTGTGGGAGTGGGCCGGCGACGAGGGCGTGTACCGACGCAGCGAGGGCGACGAGCCGGCGGTGTCCTCCGAGCAGGTGCGGTTGTCCGCGACGAACGTCGTGCTGCTCTCCGCGACGATGGTGAACACGCGGTTCAAGGACCCCGCCGGCGTCCCGGTGCCCGAGACGCAGCTCGTCGGGTCGGGCGAGGGCGTCGTCGCGAGCGGCGGCAAGCAGGTCGCGGTCACGTGGTCCAAGGACGCGGTCGACGCGCCGCTCGTGCTCACGGGCGCCGACGGCAAGGCCGTCGCGCTCGAGCCGGGCACGTCGTGGATCGAGCTCGTCCCGACCGGCTCGGGGAGCTGGACGATCGGCTGACAGCCCCTCGCTCCACCCGCGGGCGGACGCGGGCTACGCCCGGGGGAGGAGCGCGGTCGGGAAGGACGGTCCGGGGGGCCGATGTGCCGGGCGCAGCGTGCGCGGCACCGTGGAGTCATGGCAACCGACGTCCCGCACCGAGTCCACCTGACCTCCTCCCAGCCCGGCGAGCGCCCGCAGACCCCGCTGCCGCCGTCGTACACCCCGAGCACGCCGCCCGACGGCGAGCCCGGGCCCGCGCGCTCCGCCGTCCCCGTCGTCGTGTCGGTGGGGATGCTCTTCGGCCTCGCCGTCGCGGCGGCGTTCGTCGGTCGCGGCCTCGTCGAGATGCTGACGAGCCTCGTCGGCGGAGGCTGACGGTCGGCAGCGTTCGGTTCGCCGGTCAGTAGGCGTAGCCGAACCTGCCCCAGTCCGGGTCGCGCCGCTCGAGGAACGCGTCCCGGCCCTCGACGGCCTCGTCCGTCATGTAGGCCAGGCGGGTCGCCTCCCCGGCGAACACCTGCTGGCCCATGAGCCCGTCGTCGGCGAGGTTGAAGGCGAACTTGAGCATGCGGATCGCCTGCGGCGACTTGGTCGCGACGACCCGCGCGTACTCGATCGCGAGCGCCTCGAGGTCCGCGTGGTCCGCGACCTCGTTCACCGCGCCCCACTCGTACGCGTCCTGCGCCGAGTACTCGCGCGCGAGGAAGAAGATCTCCCGGGCGCGCTTCTGACCGATCTGCCGCGCGAGGTACGCGGAGCCGTACCCGCCGTCGAACGAGCCGACGTCCGCGTCGGTCTGCTTGAACCGCGCGTGCTCGCGGCTCGCGATCGACAGGTCAGCGACGACGTGCAGCGAGTGCCCGCCCCCGGCCGCCCAGCCGTTGACGACCGCGACCACGACCTTCGGCATCGTCCGGACGAGCCGCTGCACCTCGAGGATGTGCAGGCGCCCCGCGCGACCCGGGTCGACGGCGTCGCGCGTGTGCACGTCACCCCCGCCGTCGGGCGCGGTCGTGTACTGGTAGCCCGAGCGCCCGCGGATGCGCTGGTCCCCGCCCGAGCAGAACGCCCAGACCCCGTCCTTGGGCGAGGGCCCGTTGCCCGTGAGGAGCACGGTCCCGACGTCGGACGTCATGCGCGCGTGGTCGAGGACCCGGTACAGCTCGTCGACGGTGTGCGGGCGGAACGCGTTGCGCACCTCGGGGCGGTCGAACGCGACGCGCACCACGGGGAGGTCGCGCACGACGGCCCCGCTCGCGTCACGCTCGACGCCGCGGTGGTAGGTGATGTCGGTGAGGCCCTCGAAGCCGACGACGTCGCGCCACGCGCTCGGGTCGAAGGTCTCGGACACCGGGCGGGGGAGCTCCGACGGCGCGGGCCGGGGCTCAGGCGTGGCGGGGTGGGTGGGCGTGGGGTCGCTGCTGCTCACGACCGCCACGGTAGCCGGTGCGCGGCAGCGCTCGCGCTCGGCGCGGTGACGTCAGACCGAGCAGGAGACCGAGGCCCACGACGAGCGCACCCACCGCGGACGTCATGGCGAGCTCCTCGAATCCCAGCGCGACCGACACGGCGAGCGCCGACACCGGCATCAGGCCGGCGAAGAGGCCGGCCCGGGCGGGACCGACGGCCGCGAGGCCCGAGTACCAGAGCAGGAACGCGACCGCTGTGACGACGACCGCGAGGTAGGCGAGCGCGACCAGCTCGCCGGCGTCGGGCACGGCGAGGAAGGGGCGGCCCGCGACATGCTGCAGGACGAGCCCGAGCAGGGCGAGCTGCGGCACGGCGAGCACGCACGCGTACGCCGAGACGCGCAGGGCGCCCAGCCTCGGGAGCAGCGGCACGGCGAGCAGGGAGAAGCAGACCTCGCACGCGAGCGCGCCGAGCGCGATCGCCACGCCGACGGGGTCGCCCGAACCGCCGCCCTCGACGAGCACGACGCCGCCCGTCACGACGAGCGCCGCCACGACCGTCCGCGCCGCGACCCGCCGCGTTCGCAGCGCGGTCGTGACGGCCAGCACCACCGGCGTCGCGCCGACGACGGCCCCGACGAGCGACGGGTCCGCGCGGCTCGTGCCCTCCACGACGAGGACGCTGAACGCGACCAGGCCGGTCGCCGCGAGCGCCAGGAGCCGCAGCGTGTCGCGAGGCGAGGGCAGGATCCACGGCACGCGCCGCACCGCCAGGACGGCGAGCAGCACGAGCGCCGCGACCGCGTAGCGCACGGCCTGCCCGCCGAGGACCGGGAAGTCGACGAGCGCCGCCGAGGCGACGAACGACGCGCCGACGATCACCATCCCCGCGGCACAGCGGAGGTCGCCGGCGCGGCTCGACGCTCGCGCCGACGTGTCGTCGGGGGGTTCCGGGGCGGCGACGGACGGCGGCGCGAGGGCGAGGGCCGCGGTGTCCACCGGCGGCACGGGGAACGAGGCTTCGGAGGTCGGCACCCGACGACCGTAGGTCGCCACTGGACCAGAAGGCAGGGCCAGTCTCGATCTGGTTCACTGGGCCAGATGACGACCCGGCTGGAGCCTGACGCCCTGCTCCTCGCGCTCGGGCCGCGACCGGCGCGCGACGTCGGGCGCTGGCTCCACGAGACCCTGCGGGCGGCGGTCGTGGAGGGTCGCCTGGAGGCGGGTGCCGTCCTCCCGTCGAGCCGCGACGCCGCGTCGGCCCTCGGCGTCTCGCGCGGGACGGTCACCGCGACGGTCGACGTCCTCGTGGGCGAGGGCCTGCTCGTCTCCCGGCCGCGGTCGGGTGTCGTGGTCGCCGCGCTGCCCGCGCCGTCGGTCCCGCGAGGTCCCGTGGCCGCCGACGGCGACGTCGCGCGACGGCTTCCGAGCGTCGGGACGCCCGACCCGGCGCTCTTCCCGCGCGCCGCCTGGACGCGTGCCGTGCGCGACGCCGTGCGCGGGCTCTCGGACGCGGACCTCGGCTACCCGGACCCGCAGGGCTTGCCGGCGCTGCGCGAGGCGCTCGCCGTGCACCTGCGCCGCAGCCGGGGCGCGCAGGTGTCGGCACGCGACGTCGTCGTCGTGAGCGGCGTGGCGCAGGCGCTCTCGCTCCTCGCGCGGCTGATCGCGGAGGGGGCCGTGGCCGGCACCGCCCCCGGGCCGCGGGCGCGGGGGCGCCGGGCCACGTCGCCGGTCGCCGTCGCGGTCGAGGACCCGTCCTCGGCGGGCGCGCTCGAGCTGCTGCACGACGCCGGGCTGCGCACGCCCGCGGTCCCGGTCGACGGCGACGGCCTGCGCGCCGACCTGCTGCCCGACGACGCGCGCGCCGTCCTCGTGACGCCGGCGCACCAGTTCCCGCTCGGCGTCGTCCTGGCGCCGGACCGTCGCCGTGACCTGCTCGCATGGGCGGCGGCGGGGGACCGGCTCGTCCTCGAGGACGACTACGACGCCGAGCTGCGGTACGACCGGCGGCCCGTGTCGTCGGTCCAGGCGACGGACCCGGACCGGGTGGTCCTCCTCGGCTCGGTCTCGAAGCTGCTGTCTCCCGCGCTGCGGCTCGGCTGGGTCGTCGCGCCGCCGCACGTCGTCGGGCCGCTCGTGGAGGCGAAGCGCCGGGCCGACCTGGGGACGTCCGTGCCGGAGCAGGCGGCGCTCGCGGAGCTCGTGACCTCGGGCGCGTACCAGCGGCACCTGCGGCGCGCCCGGCTCGTCTACCAGCGCCGGCGGCGGGCGCTGCTCGAGGCGCTCGAGCGCGCCGTCCCCGGGGCCGTCGTCCGGGGGGTGGCCGCGGGGCTGCACCTCGTCGTCGCCCTGCCGGACGCCGCGAGCGAGCGGCGGGTCGTCGGTGCGCTGCGGTCCGCGGGGGTCCCGGCGGAACCCCTGAGCGGCTCCGCGGTGGAGCGCACCGAGCGCGGCGTCGTCGTCGGGACGGCGCGCGTGCGCGAGAGCGACGTCCCCACGGTCGTCGCGGCCTTGCGGGCGGAGGCGCGCGGAGGGTGACACCCGGTTGACACCGCGGCCGATACTGGTACGTTAGTACCAGTTCTGCGCACGACGGCGGGCCCTGCCACCCGGTGCGCCGACCGAGGGAGTCTCCCCATGGCATGGATCATCCTCATCCTCTCCGGCATGCTCGAGGCCGGCTGGGCGCTGAGCCTCAAGGCGTCGGACGGCTTCTCGAAGCTGTGGCCGAGCGTCGCGTTCGTCGTCATGCTCGCGCTGAGCATGGTCGGGCTGAGCATCGCGCTGAAGACGCTGCCCGTGGGCGTCGCGTACGGCGTGTGGGTCGGGATCGGCGCGTCGCTCACCGCGGTGCTCGCCGTCGTCCTGTTCGACGAGTCCGTCACCGTCCTCAAGGTGGTCTCCCTCGTGCTCATCGTCGCGGGCGTCGTCGGGCTCAACCTGTCCGGGGGAGGACACTGAGCCCATGGCGAAGACGACCGTCGACCCGCGTCCCGTCCCGCGCAGGCAGGCCCGCGGCGTAGCCCGCCGAGAGGCCATCGTGCGCGCGGCGGCCGACCTCGTGCTGCGCGAGGGGCCCGCTGCCGTGACCCACCGCGTCGTCGCCGCACGCGCGGACGTGCCGCTCGCCGCGACGACCTACTACTTCACCGGTCTCGACGACCTCATGAGCGCTGCTGGCCGGCTGATCGTGGAGGGCTGGGCGGCGCACGCGCGCGGCGCGGCCGAGCGGGCGGAGAAGGCGACCTCGTCGCAGCGCGCCGGCAGCGACGAGGTGCCGGGCCTGCTCGTCGACGCCGTCCTGCCGCCCGGCGGCGAGGGCGAGGTGCGCGGGTTCTACGAGCACCTCGTCGGGGCGGGTCGCTACCCCGCGCTCGCGCAGGCCTACGCGGACGGTCGGCACCAGCTCGACACGGCCGTGGGCCAGCTCCTCGCCGCGCGCGGTCTTGCGCGCGTCTCGCCCGCGCTGCTCGTCGCGGTGGTCGACGGCGCCGCGGTGAGCGCGCTGAGCGAGGGCAGGGACGTCCGCGAGACCGCGGTCCGGCTCGTGACGGACCTCGTGGCCTCCCTGGGAGCCGACGTCGCTCGCGACGACCGGGCCGCCGGCGCATCGTCCGCGGTGGCATAGCCTGGGTGGCGTGCCCGGCCCCTCCGTCGTCTACCGCACCCGCCTCACCACGCGCTTCCGCGGTCTCGACGTGCGCGACGGCGTGCTGCTGCGCGGGGACGCGGGCTGGGGCGAGTTCTCGCCGTTCTGGGACTACGACGACGCCGAGTCGGCCGCGTGGCTGCGCGCGGCCCGCGAGGCCGCCGACGACGGCTGGCCGGCCGCCGTGCGCGACCGTGTCCCCGTCAACGTGACCGTCCCCGCCGTGGGCCCCGAGCGCGCCCGCGAGCTCGTCGCCGCGTCGGGCGGGTGCCGCACCGCGAAGGTCAAGGTCGCCCAGCGCGGACCTGACGGCGCGCTCGAGCCGCTGGCCGCCGAGGTCGCGAGGCTCGAGGCCGTGCGCGACGCGCTCGGTCCGGACGGGCGGGTCCGCATCGACGCGAACGGCGCGTGGGGCGTCGACGAGGCCCTCGCCCGGCTCCCGCACCTCGACCGTGCCGCGGGCGGCCTCGAGTACGTCGAGCAGCCGTGCGCCGACGTCGCCGGGCTCGCGGCCGTGCGCCGCGGCCAGCGCGGAGACACCGCCGTGCCGGTCGCCGCCGACGAGTCGGTCCGGCGCGCCGAGGACCCCCTCGCGGTCGTGCGTGCCGACGCCGCGGACGTCGTCGTGCTCAAGGTGCAGCCCCTGGGCGGGGTGCGCGCGTGCCTCGCCCTCGCCGAGCAGGTGCGCCTGCCGGTCGTCGTCTCGTCCGCGCTCGAGTCGTCCGTCGGGATCGCGGCGGGCGTGGCGCTCGCGGCCGCGCTGCCCGACCTGCCGTACGCGTGCGGTCTCGCGACCGTGAACCTCTTCGCCGCCGACGTCACCGGCTCTCCGCTCGTCCCGGTTGACGGCGCGCTGCCGGTCGTGCGCCCGGCCCCGACACCCGAGGGCCTCGCCGCGACCGCACCCGACCCGGAGACCGACGCGCGCTGGCGCGAGCGCCACGGTCGCGTCTCGGCACTGCTCGCCTCTGTGGGCGGTGCACGATGACGCCGCCGTCCGGCGGGTCTCCGGCGGTGCGCTCGGCGCGCGCCCTCGTCCGCGCGCTCGTCGCCGAGGGCGTCCGGGACGTCGTGCTCGCCCCCGGCTCGCGCAGCGCGCCGCTCGCGTACGCCGTCGCGGACGCCGCCGACGCCGGGCACCTCACCCTGCACGTGCGCGTCGACGAGCGCTCTGCGGCGTTCCTCGCGCTCGGGCTCTCCCGCGGCTCCGACCCGCTGGTCCGTGCCGGGGTCGAGCTGCCCCGCCCGGTCGCCGTCGTCACGACGTCCGGCACCGCCGTCGCGAACCTGCACCCCGCGGTGCTCGAGGCGCACCACGCGGGCGTCCCGCTCCTCCTGCTCACGGCCGACCGGCCGCACGAGCTCCGCGGGACCGGGGCCAACCAGACGACCGCCCAGGCCGGGATCTTCGGGGTCGCGGTGCGCTACGCCCTCGACGTGCCCGCGCCGTCGGGACGGCCCGGCGAGGTGCGAGACCTGCTCGCGGCCGCCACGCGCGCGGTGGCCGCCGCGACCGGCGCCCGTTCCGCGTTCCCGGGGCCGGTGCACCTGGACCTCGCGTTCCGCGAGCCGCTCGTCCCCGACCCCCTGCCCGGTCCGGACGAGCCGCCGGCAGGGGTGCCGAACCCGCCGGAGCCGCGTCCCGCGCTCGTCGTGCCGCCCGTCGTCACGCTCGCGGACGGTCCGCCGCTCGGGGCGCGCACCGTCGTCGTCGCGGGCGACGGCGCGGGGCCGGTCGCGCGGCAGCTCGCGGAGACGCGGGGCTGGCCCGTGCTCGCGGAGCCGTCGTCCGGCGCCGTCGGCGGGGCGAACGCGGTGCGGGCGTACCCCCTCGTGCTCGGGGTGGACGAGCTCGTGGACGGCGTCGAGCACGTCGTCGTGCTCGGCCGTCCCACGCTCACGCGCCCCGTCCAGCGCCTGCTCGGCCGGAGCGACGTCGACGTGGTCGTGGTCGCGCCGGGCACCGGGCCGTGGCCCGACGCGGCGCGCAACGCCCGCACCGTGCTGCCCGCCGTCCCCACGGCATGGCTCGACGGCGGCGCGGCCACGACGGACGCGTCCGAGCGGGCGACCTGGCTCGCGCGGTGGCGCGCGGCCTCCGGTGCCGCCGCCGCGGTCGTGGCTGCCGCCACCGACGGCGCGACGACCGACGGGCCGTCCGTCGCGCGCGCCGTCGCGCACGCGTGCGGGCCGGAGGACGTGCTCGTCGTCGGCTCCTCCAACCCGGTGCGCGACCTCGACCTCGTGCTCGGCGCCGAGGCGTCCGACGGCGCGGCCGGCGTGCCCTCCGTCCTGGCGAACAGGGGGCTCGCGGGCATCGACGGCACGGTCTCCACCGCTCTCGGCGTGGCGTTCGCCGCCGCGCGCCGGGGGGTGCGCACGCGCGCGCTGCTGGGCGACCTGACGTTCCTGCACGACGTCGGCGGCCTGCTCCGCGGCCCGCACGAGCCGCACGTGGACCTGCAGCTCGTCGTCGTCAACGACGACGGCGGGTCGATCTTCGCGGGCCTCGAGCCCGGAGGGCTGGGCGCGACGTCCGAGCAGGCCGGCCGCACGTTCGAGCGCGTGTTCGCCACCCCCCACGGCGCGGACCTCGCGCAGCTGTGCACCGGGTACGGCGTCGACCACCAGCTCGTGCCCGACGTCGCGTCGCTGCGCCACGCGCTCGTGGCGCCGAGCCACGGCGTCCAGGTCCTCGAGGTCCGCGTCCCGCGCGCGGACCGGCGCGCCACGAGCCGCGCGCTCGCGGCGCAGGTCCGCGACGCGGTGCGGGCGGTGCTCGCGAGGCTCCGCTGACCGGGCACCCGCCGGGTCAAGAACTCGCAGTCAACTCCCAGGTTCGTTCAAGGGTCGTTCAAGCGCCGTGGTGTGAAGTAGGGGGCAGAAACGAGGAGGCCCACCATGACGAACACCCCCGACACCGAGCGCATCCCGAGCACGCCGGCCGCCGCCGAGCACCCGCAGGCGCAGCCGACGCAGCCGCTCGCCGCGCCGCAGCACGTCCAGCACGTCGCGCCGCCGCAGGCCCCGACGGGTGCCCCCGCCGCGACGCCGATGCCCAACCCCTACGCGCGCCCCGCCCAGGGCGCGCCGGCCGCAGCCGCCGCCCACACGCCGTCGGGCACCTTCGGCCCGCCGCCCGCGCCGCCGGCCCCGCCCGCGCAGGGCGAGGGCGCCGCGCCGGCCGACAGGCGCCGCCGGACCTGGGTCCCGGTCGTGAGCGCGGCAGCCGCCGCGGCGATCCTCGCGAGCGTCGGCACGGCCGGCCTCACGGGCGCGCTCGACGCCGACGGCCAGGACGGCTCCACGCTCGCCGACGTCGGCCAGCAGCAGGAGGCGACGACGGCGCCCGTCTCGGACTCGTCGTCCCAGAACCCGAACTGGGAGTCGGTCACGCAGGCCGTCGCTCCCTCGGTCGTCGCCATCCAGGTGCAGACGCAGCAGGGCGGCGGCGAGGGCTCGGGCGTCATCATCGACGACCAGGGCCACGTCGTGACGAACAACCACGTGGTCGCCGGCGCGGAGAACGACACCGTGCAGGTCACCCTGAGCGACGGCCGCCTCTTCGAGGCGAAGATCGTCGGGCTCGACCCGGCGACCGACCTCGCCGTCGTGCAGATCGTCGACGCGCCGGACGACCTGCAGCCCGCGACGCTGGGCGACTCCGACGACGTGACGGTCGGCGAGTCGGTGCTCGCGGTCGGCAATCCGCTCGGGCTGGCGAACACGGCGACGACGGGCATCGTCTCGGCCGTGGACCGCCCGGTCTCCGCGTCCGGAGAGGGCGGCGGCACGTCCGTGGTGACCAACGCGATCCAGATCGACGCCGCCATCAACCCCGGCAACTCCGGTGGCCCGCTGTTCGACGCGCAGGGCCGTGTCATCGGCATCACGTCGTCGATCGCGACCCTGTCGAGCGGCGGCACGCAGTCCGGTTCGATCGGACTCGGGTTCGCGATCCCCGTGAACCTCGCGAAGACGATCGGCCAGCAGCTCATCGAGAACGGCACCGCGGAGCACGCGTTCCTCGGCGTGACCCTCACCGACGCGACCGCGACCGCCGACGGCGTCACGCGCCGCGGCGCGCAGGTCCAGGAGGTCACCGAGGGCTCGCCCGCGGCCGAGGCGGGCGTCGAGTCCGGTGACGTCGTGGTCGCGATCGACGGCGACGCCGTCGGCGGCGCCGAGTCCCTCACGGCGTTCGTCCGTGAGCGGGCGGCGGGTGCGGAGTCGACCCTGACCGTCGTGCGCGACGGCAAGACGCTCGAGCTCGACATCACGCTCGCGACGCGACCCGCCGACGACGAGACGACGGGCAGCGGCTCCGAGGGCTCCGAGGGCGGTCAGCTCCCGGGCCAGGGCGAGCAGCCGCAGCTCCCCGGTCAGGAGGGCCAGCAGGGCCAGCAGGGCGGGGAGAGCGACCCGACCGACCCGGGCAACGTCCCGAACCCGTTCGACTGGTTCTTCGGCGGCCAGGGCTGACGTTCGGCCCACCGGCGCCACCGGCCCGGCCGGCACGGACACGTTCCGTGCAGGCCGGGCCGTCGTCGTACTACGCCTCGAGAGCCGCCTCGACGGGCACGACGAGAGGCTTGGTGAAGAAGCCCGCCGTCTCGACGTATCCCCCGGCGACGTAGAACTCCTTGGACAGCCCTGTCGCGAGCCCCACGCGGCGCGCGCGCACCTCGACCGCCCAGGCCTCGGCGCTCTCCAGCAGTGCGCGACCGACCCCGCGGCGGCGGTGCGCCGGCGCGACCGCGACCTCCTCCACCCGGCAGACGACGCCGCTCGACGCGAAGGTCAGGTGCCGGTTGGCGAGCAGGTACCCGACGACGCCGTGCTCCGGCAGCTCGGCGACCGCGAAGTACGTGTCGAGCGCCGCGAGCAGCGGCCCGAACGACCGGTCGAACGCCTCTCGCTCCGGGTCGTGGCGGGGCAGCTCCCGCACGAGCGGCCACACCGCGTCGCGGTCGGCGACCGTCGCGCGGCGCACGAGCACGCCGGACGGGTCGGTGGGGCGGGGGTCGTGAGGGCGCGTGGTGTGGGACACCTCGCGAACGTAGCAGCGCCGTCGTGCCTGGTGACAGCCTCGTCCGGGGAGCGGTCCACAGGTCGCGGCGGTGCCGTGCGCCCGTCCGGCGGTCTTCCTAGGAACCCAGCGCGAACCGCATGGGCTCGAGCTTCGCCTCGGACTCCGCGACCTCGGCGGCGGGGTCGGAGGCGGCGACGATCCCGCACCCGGCGAAGAGGCGCACGGTGCGGGGGTCGGTCTCGGAGAGCTCGGCGGAGCGCAGCGCGATGCCCCACTCGCCGTCGCCGTCGGCGCCGAGCCAACCGACAGGGCCGGCGTAGCGGCCGCGGTCCATGCCCTCGATCTCGCGGATCAGCTCGCGCGCGACGCTCGTCGGGGTCCCGCACACGGCCGCCGACGGGTGGAGCGCGGCGGCGAGGGCGAGGCTCGTCGGGCCGACCGCGGTGCTGGTCGAGGTGCCGCCCGACGCGCCCGGAGCGCTCGCGCCACGGGCGAGGACCGCGGTGACGTCCGAGGCGAGGTGCATGACGTTCGGCAGGTGCAGCACGAACGGTGCGTCGGGGACGTTCATGGACGAGCAGAACGGCTCGAGCGCGTGGGCCACGGACCGCACCGCGTACTCGTGCTCCTCGAGGTCCTTCGAGGAGCGGGCGAGCTGCGCGGCCCTGAGGAGCGCGTCGTCGTCGGACAGCCCGGCGCGGCGGATCGTGCCTGCGAGCACGCGCGAGGTCACCAGGCCCTTCTCGCTGCGGACGAGGAGCTCGGGGGTCGCGCCCACCAGGCCGTCGACGGAGAACGTCCAGCACGCCTCGTACGCGACGGCGAGCCGTGCGAGGAGCCAGCGCGGGTCGACCGGCTCGCTCGTGTGCGCGACGACGTCGCGCGCCAGGACGACCTTCTCCAGCGCGCCCGAGCGGATGCGCTCCACCCCCTCGGCGACGACGGCGGCCCAGTCGTCCGCACGCAGCGCGCCGTCGCGCCAGGTGACCGCGCCCGGAGCCGTGACGGGCGTGCGCGGCGTTCGGGCCAGAGCCGCGGCAGGGGCGGACGAGAGCGACCCGGCGGTGTCGACCGTCGTGAGCCACGTGCGCCCGTCACGACGGCCCACCACGACGCGCGGGACGACGAGCACACCGCCCGCGCGCACGGGCTCGTGCGCGTCGTCGCCGGCCGCGGAGTCGTCGAACGCGAACGACCCGAAGGCGACGGGCCCCGTGCCCGGCAGCCCGACCTCGTCGCGCACGACGGCGCGCGCGAGCGTCTCGTGCCACGCCGCCTCGGCGTCGGCGAACCGGCCAGGCCCCCAGGTCTCGAGCCGCAGCGCCTCGCCCCAGCCCACGATCCCGTCGCCGCGGCGCACCCAGGCGAGCGGACGCGCGTCGGGCATGAGGTCGACCAGGGCGTCGAGGCCGCCGGGCAGGTCGGGGAGCTGCGTGGTCCGCACGACCAGAGGGTGGGGCTGGGCGGCCGGGGCCGACGGTTCTGCAGTCATCGCCTCCCAGCGTAAGCCGCTCGTAGCGGTGCGCCTTGCGCAGGCGACGGGCGGTGACCGTGGTACCGCTCACGCGCCGTGGACGTGGAAGCATGGGCGCATGCCCCGCGCCAGCCTGGACAAGAAGCCCGCCGAGGTCGCGTCGATGTTCGACGGGATCGCCGCCCGCTACGACCTGACGAACGACATCATGTCGTTCGGCCAGGACCGGTCCTGGCGCCGGGCGACGGTCCGCGCGGTCGGCGCGCTGCCGGGGGAGAAGGTGCTCGACCTCGCGGCCGGGACCGGCACGTCGTCCGAGCCGTTCGCCGACGACGGCGTGCGCGTCGTCCCGTGCGACTTCTCCTTCGGCATGCTCCAGGTCGGTAAGGAGCGTCGCCCGGACCTGCCGTTCGTCGCGGGCGACGCGACGCACCTGCCGTTCGCGGACGAGACGTTCGACGCGGTGACGATCTCGTTCGGGCTGCGCAACGTCGTCGACACCGAGGGCGCGCTGCGCGAGATGCTGCGCGTCGTGCGGCCGGGAGGCCGCGTCGTGATCTGCGAGTTCTCCACGCCGACCTGGGCCCCGTTCCGCACGCTCTACCAGGAGTACCTCGTCCAGGCGCTGCCCCGCATCGCCGCCGCCGTGACGCGCGAGGGCGGGTCCTACCAGTACCTCGCCGAGTCCATCGCAGCGTGGCCGGACCAGCAGGGCCTCGGGCGCCTCCTGCTGCGGGCGGGCTGGGAGAAGGTCGCGTACCGCAACCTCTCCGGCGGGATCGTCGCGCTGCACCGGGGCGTGCGCCCCGCATAGCCCTGCGGTCAGGGCGCCGCGGTGCGCTCGTCCAGGAAGGCGAGGATGCGGCCCAGCGCCTCCGGGCCCGGCTCGTCGTCGAGGTCGAACTGGTACTCGTGGGGCACCGCGGGCTCCCGGCCGGCCGGGAAGAACAGCGGATCCACCTCGACGCCCTGCGCCTCCAGCGCCTCCGCGAGCACGTGCGAGTGCGGTTCGAGCGGGTCGCCGTTCCCCGCGGTGATGAACGTGGGCGGGAACGACGACGTCACGTTCTGCGGGATCGAGGCGTACGCGACGTGCGGGTCGTCCTCGAAGTCCTTCACGCCGGTGTAGGCCCAGAGGATGTCGCGCTGCACCCGCCCGGCGAAGCCGTCGGAGTAGTCGGGGAGGGTCAGGTCGTAAGGACCGCACGCGAGGATCGCCCCGACGAGCTGGTCGCTGCCGATCGGCTGGGGCAGCCCGGCGGCGCGCGCGTAGTCGTCGTCGGAGACGGCCAGCGCCGTCTGCGCGGCGATGTGCGCGCCCGCGGAGTCCCCCGCGATGACGATCTGGTCGGGGTCGACGTGCAGACGCTCGGCGTCGTCGACGACGTGCTCGATCGCGGCTGCGACCTGTTCCACAGGGATCGGGTACGTCGCCTCGGGCGCCTTCGAGTACTCGACGTTGACGGTCGTGTACCCGTGCGAGGCGAGGATCTTCAGGTAGGAGGCCGCACCGTCCTTCGTGCCGGCGACGAACGCGCCGCCATGGACCCAGACGATGGTGGGCTGCGCCCCGGCGACGTCCTCCCCCCAGAACACGTCGAGCCGCCCGTCGGGGTCCCCGTCCCGGTACTGCTCGTCCTCGACGCCCGTGACGCCCTCGGGCACGTGCTCCGCGAGCGCGTCGAGCGCGGCCGTACCGTTGACGTCGGGGGAGTACCGCAGCAGGAGCGTCGTCGGCCAGTAGCTCACCTGGAACGCGACGACGACCGCCAGGACGAGCACGAGGACGGCGGCGACGATCGCGGCGAGCACGGTGAGCAGGCGTCGTGGCCATCGGCGCGCGCGCTCCTTCGCGCCGCTCACCGGTTCCGTGCCGTCCGCCTGCGCTCCCGCAGAGTTCTCCACGCGGACACCCTCTCATCGGTGGGGTCGGTCGTGCGCGCTGATCAGACGGGTGCGAGCGGCGTGTGCGGCTCGTCGGGAAGGGTCGCGACGACTGCGTCGCCCGCCGTGATGGTGCCGCCTCGCTCGACCACGGTCATGATCCCGGCCTTGCGGACCAGGCCGCCCGCGCCGTCGGGCACGGCGACCTGCTTGAGCAGGCCCGGCCGGAAGTCGTTGATCTGCTGGCACGGGTTGCGCAGCCCCGTGACCTCGAGGACGACGTCCGGCCCGATCGCGAGACGCGTGCCGCGGGGCAGACCGAGCAGGTCGATGCCGCGGGTCGTGACGTTCTCGCCGAGGTCGCCCGGCGCGACGTCGAAGCCGGCCTCGGCGAGCTCGTCGAACAGCTCGGCGTGGACGAGGTGGACCTGGCGCAGGTTGGGCTGCGTCGGGTCGGCGCGGACCCGGCTGCGGTGCTGGACGGTGGTGCCTGCGTGGGTGTCGCCGACGACGCCGTGGCCCGCGACGACCCGGACCGCGGGCGCGGTGTGCTTGCTGAAGCCGTGGTCCGGGCTCGACGCGACGGCGAGGACGTGCGGCGCGGTGGCGGTCACGCCGTCATCCTGCCGTACGGCCCGGAGAGGTCGAGGGCCGCCTCGAAGGGCCCTCTGACCTCGGACGTCACGCCCGCGCGCCCGGGACCTCCGTCACAGGATCTCCAAGGAAGGTTCACCTTGCTACACATCGCGCGCCACGAGTGACTAGAGTGACGGTTGTCCATTGTGACCGACTTCACAAGGGGCCTGGGTGCACCGTGCCCCGGCCCGGGTCACGGTGGGTGCGAGCTTCGAGAGTGCTCCGACGACCGGACGGCGAGGTGAGGACGTGCGTGGCAGCAGCGACGACGCGGACGTCATCGTCGTGGGCGCCGGCCCCGCGGGGTCGACGGCGGCCCACTACTGCGCCGCGGCCGGGCTCAGCGTCCTGCTCCTCGAGAAGTCGGCGTTCCCGCGCGACAAGATCTGCGGCGACGGACTGACGCCGCGCGCCGTGGCCGAGCTCGTCCGCATGGGCGTCCCGACGCGCGCCGAGGACGGCTGGATCCGCAACGAGGGCCTGCGGGTCGTCGCGAGCGGACGCTCGTGGGAGCTGGCCTGGCCCGACCTCGCGTCGTACCCGAGCTACGGCATGGCCCGGGCGCGGCACTCGTTCGACCGCACGCTCGCGGAGCACGCCGTGCGCACGGGTGCCAAGCTCCTCGAGCGCACCGCCGTCACGGGCCCGCTCCTCGACGAGCGGACGGGCCGCGTCGTCGGCGTCACCGCCCGGCCCGTCGACGACAAGGGTCGCCGCGCGGGGGACGAGGTCACGTACCGCGCGCCCGTCGTGATCGCGGCCGACGGCGTCTCGTCGCGGTTCGCGCTCGCCCTCGGTCTCGCCCGGCGTGAGGACCGCCCGATCGGCGTCGCGGTCCGCACGTACTTCCGCACACCGCGGCACGACGACCCGTGGATGGAGTCGCACCTCGAGCTCTGGGAGGGCGAGCCGAACCGCTCGGCGCTGCTGCCCGGTTACGGCTGGATCTTCGCGCTCGGCGACGGGACGGCGAACGTCGGGCTCGGCGCGGTCAGCTCGACGCCGGCCAAGCAGTCGGCGGCGAACACCGACTACAAGGCCCTCTTCGCCACGTGGATGCGCAACGCGCCCGCCGAGTGGGAGTTCACGGAGGAGAACCAGCTCGGCCCCGTGCGCGGCGCCGCGCTGCCGATGGGGTTCAACCGGACGCCGCTGTACACGCGCGGCGTCGTGCTCGTCGGGGACTCGGGCGGCATGGTGAGCCCGTTCAACGGCGAGGGCATCGCGTACGCGATGCAGGCCGCCCGCACGGCGGCCGACGTCGTCGCGCAGTCGCGCGCCCGTGCCACGGACGCGGGTCGCGAGCGCGCGCTGCAGACCTACCCCAAGGTCATGCGCCGCGAGCTCGGCGGCTACTACACGCTCGGCCGGTACTTCGTCCGGCTCATCGAGCACCCCGAGATCATGCGGATCTGCACGCGCTACGGGCTCCCGCGCCCGGTCGTCATGCGGTTCGTCCTCAAGCTGTTGTCCGACTGCTACGAGCCCCGCGGCGGCGACTGGGTCGACCGGGTCATCGCGGGGCTGACGAGGGTGGTGCCATCGTCATGAACAGCCGAGGTGGGCCGGCACCGGGGATGGCAACGATGCCGCCGCTCGCACCACCTGACCGTGAACCCGGACGCCGTCGTCCGGGGAGCCCGAGCCCGAGGAGTCGACGATGACCAACCCCTACGTCCCGCTGCTCGTCCTCATGGGAGTGGCCGCCGTGCTGGCTCTCGGCGGCGTGGCCGCGAGCGCGGTCATCGGCCCCAAGCGCTACAACCGCGCCAAGCTCGACGCCTACGAGTGCGGCATCGAGCCCACGCCCCACGCCGTCGGCGGCGGGCGCTTCCCGATCAAGTACTACCTCGTCGCGATGACGTTCATCGTCTTCGACATCGAGGTCGTCTTCCTCTACCCGTGGGCGGTCGACTTCGCGACGCTCGCGACCTTCGGCCTCGTCGCGATGCTCGCGTTCCTCGCGCTCATCACCGTGCCTTTTGTCTACGAGTGGCGTCGGGGTGGTCTCGAGTGGGACTGAGCACGGGACCGAGCGCGCACCTGCACACCTGTCCGCGGCACGACCGCACGAAGGGCTAGGAGAACACCATGGGGATCGAGGAAGCTCCCTCGGGCTTCTTGCTGACCACGATCGAGGACCTCGCGGGCTACCTCCGCAAGGCCTCCTTGTGGCCGGTGACGTTCGGGCTCGCGTGCTGCGCGATCGAGATGATGGCGGCGGGCGCGTCCCGCTTCGACCTGTCGCGCTTCGGCATGGAGGTCTTCCGCGCGTCGCCGCGCCAGGCGGACCTCATGATCGTCGCCGGTCGCGTCAGCCAGAAGATGGCGCCCGTCGTGCGCCAGGTCTACGACCAGATGAGCGAGCCCAAGTGGGTGCTGTCGATGGGCGTGTGCGCGTCGAGCGGCGGCATGTTCAACAACTACGCGATCGTCCAGGGCGTCGACCACATCGTCCCGGTGGACATCTACCTGCCCGGCTGCCCGCCGCGCCCCGAGATGCTCATCAACGCGATCCTCGCGCTGCACGACCAGATCCAGCACGAGCCGCTCGGCGTGAACCGCAAGGAGGCGGCGCGCGCCGCCGAGGCGGCCGCACTCGAGGCGACGCCCACGTTCCAGATGAAGGGGCTGCTGCGGTGACGGACGAGAAGACCGGTGCCGGCACGCCGGTGCCGCAGCCCGAGGAGGTGAACGGCCCCCGGTCGGGCGACCTCGTGAGCGGCGCGCGGGCGCCCCGCACGCTCGAGGTCGTCGAGGTGCGCCAGGGCATGTTCGGCGCGGAGGGCTCGGGCGACACGTCGGGCTACGGCGGGCTCGTCCAGCCGGTCGCGATGCCGGGCGCGAGCCCCCGCCCCTACGGCGGCTGGTTCGACGACGTCGTGGACGTCCTCGCCGAGGTGCTCGCCGAGGCGGGGGTCGGGTTCGACGCCGCGGTCGAGCGCGTCGTCGTCGACCCGCCCGGCAGGCACGCCGAGCTGACGCTCCACGTCCACCGCGACCACCTGCTCGACGTGTGCCGCGCGCTGCGCGACGACCAGGACCTGCGCTTCGAGCTGAGCCTCGGCGTGAGCGGCGTGCACTTCCCGCACGACGTCGGCCGCGAGCTGCACGCCGTCTACCACCTCACGTCGGTCACGCACGGCCGTCGTCTGCGCGTCGAGGTCTCGGTCCCGGACGCCGATCCGCACGTCCCCTCGACGACGTCGGTCTACCCGACGAACGACTGGCACGAGCGCGAGACGTGGGACTTCTTCGGCATCGTCTTCGACGGCCACCCGGCGCTCGCGCGCATCGAGATGCCCGACGACTGGCCGGGCCACCCGCAGCGCAAGGACTACCCCCTCGGCGGGATCCCCGTCGAGTACAAGGGCGCGACCGTGCCCCCGCCCGACACGAGGAGGTCGTACTCGTGAGCACGTCCGCAGCACAGGGGTCGCCACGTGCGACCCGTCCCCCCGTCGGGGACTTCGAGCCCGGCGTGCCGAGCTTCGAGGCGTCGGGCGGCGACTGGGAGGACATCGCGCAGAGCGCGGTGGCCGCCGCCGCCCTCGGCGAGGAGCGGATCGTCGTCAACATGGGACCGCAGCACCCGTCGACGCACGGCGTGCTCCGGCTCATGCTCGAGATCGACGGCGAGACGGTCACCGAGGCGCGGTGCGGCATCGGCTACCTCCACACGGGCATCGAGAAGAACATGGAGTTCCGGACGTGGACGCAGGGCGTCACGTTCTGCACCCGCATGGACTACCTCGCGCCCCTGTTCCAGGAGACGGCGTACTGCCTCGCGGTCGAGAAGCTCCTCGGCATCACGGACGACGTCCCCGAGCGGGCGAGCGTCATCCGGGTGCTGATGATGGAGCTCAACCGCATCGCCTCACACCTCGTGTGCCTCGGGACCGGTGGCAACGAGATGGGCGCCACGACGGTCATGACGGTCGCGTTCACGGCGCGCGAGGAGATCCTGCGGATCTTCGAGGCCGTCACGGGCCTACGCATGAACCACGCCTACGTCCGGCCGGGCGGGGTGGCGCAGGACGTGCCGCCCGACCTCGTCGAGCAGGTGCGCAGCGCCGAGCCGATGATCCGCCGCTACCTCGGCCAGCTCGGCGACCTCATGCTCGCCAACCCGATCTTCAAGGGCCGGCTCGTCGGCGTCGGGCACCTCAACCTCGCCGGGTGCATGGCGCTCGGGATCACGGGGCCGGTGCTGCGCTCGACCGGCCTGCCGTACGACGTGCGCAAGTCCGACCCGTACTGCGGCTACGAGACGTACGACTTCGACGTCCCGACCGCCGAGGGCGCCGACTGCTACGACCGCGTCGTCCTGCGGCTCGAGGAGTGCTACCAGTCGCTGCACATCGTCGACCAGTGCCTGGAACGGCTCGAGGCGACGGCCGGCCAGCCGGTCATGGTGGGCGACCGCAAGATCGCGTGGCCCGCGCAGCTCGCGCTCGGCAGCGACGGCCAGGGCAACTCGCTCGAGCACATCAAGGAGATCATGGGCACCTCGATGGAGGCCCTGATCCACCACTTCAAGCTCGTCACCGAGGGCTTCCGCGTCCCCGTCGGGCAGGCGTGGCAGACCGTGGAGCACCCGCGCGGCGAGCTCGGGGTGCACCTCGTGTCCGACGGCGGCACGCGCCCCTACCGGGCGCACTTCCGCGACCCGTCGTTCAACAACCTGCAGGCCGTGGCCGCGATGTGCGAGGGCGGCCAGGTGGCCGACGTCGTCGTCGCGGTGGCGTCCCTGGACCCGGTGCTGGGAGGGGTGGACCGATGACGATCGACGCCGGACCTGCGACGAACGGCTCGCCCGCGGGCGGCCCGCGCTCGCGACCGGGCTACGACGCCGAGACGTACGCGCGCCTCGCGGCCGACGCCGCGCAGATCGTCGCGCGCTACCCGCAGGCGCGCTCGGCGCTCCTGCCGATGCTGCACCTCGTGCAGTCGGAGGACGGGTACGTCTCGCGCCACGGCATCCTGTTCTGCGCGGAACAGCTCGACCTCACCGCGGCGGAGGTCTCCGCCGTCGCGACCTTCTACACGCAGTACAAGCGCCACCCGAACGGCACCTACACCGTGGGCGTCTGCACGAACACGCTGTGCGCGATCATGGGCGGCGACGCGATCTTCGACGAGCTGTCCGAGCACCTCGGCGTCGGCCACGACGAGACGACCGCCGACGGCGCGATCACGCTCGAGCGGGTCGAGTGCAACGCGGCCTGCGACTACGCGCCGGTCATGATGGTCAACTGGGAGTTCTTCGACAACCAGACGCCCGGCTCGGCGACCGACGTCGTCGACCGCCTCCGCGCGGGCGAGCAGGTCGCCCCGACGCGCGGCGCCGCGAGCGTGTGCACCTTCAAGCAGATGAGCCGCGTCCTCGCCGGCTTCTCCGACGGCCGCGCCGACGAGGGCGTCGGCGCGGGCGAGCCCACCCTCGCCGGCCTCCGCATCGCCCGCGAGCACGGCTGGACCGCCCCTGGCACCTCGGCAGGTGAGACGGACGCAGAGGCGGGGGAGGCCGCCGCCCCCGCCGGAGGCGAGCCGGACACGGGGGAAGAGCAGTCGAGCGCCGAGCGCCAACCCACGACCGAGGCCGACGTCGACCCGGGCGGCAAGCCCGGCACGCCCGGTACCCAGCCCGACCCGTCGAAGGGAGCGGACGCATGAGCGAGCAGGACGGCACGCGACCCGACCCGCTGACCCCCGTGCTGTCGAGCACGTGGGACGCGGACCGGTCGTGGACGCTGCAGGCGTACCTCGACGGCGGCGGCTACGCCGGGCTGCGGGCGGCGCTCGCGCAGGACCCGGCCGACGTCGTCGCGACGGTCAAGGCCTCGGGCCTGCGCGGACGTGGCGGCGCGGGGTTCCCCACGGGCATGAAGTGGGGCTTCCTGCCGCCGCCGGACGGCGGCCCGCGCTACCTCGTCGTCAACGCCGACGAGTCCGAGCCGGGCACGTGCAAGGACATCCCGCTCATGATGGCGAGCCCGCAGGCGCTCGTGGAGGGCGTGGCGATCACGTCGTACGCGATCGGGTGCGACCACGCGTTCATCTACGTGCGCGGCGAGGTGCTCCACGTGTACCGGCGCCTGCTGCGCGCGGTCGAGGAGGCGTACGAGGCGGGCTTCCTGGGCAAGGACGTCCAGGGGTCGGGATTCGACCTCGACGTCACGGTCCACGCGGGCGCGGGCGCGTACATCTGCGGCGAGGAGACGGCGCTGCTGGACTCGCTCGAGGGCCTGCGCGGCCAGCCGCGGCTCAAGCCCCCGTTCCCCGCGGTCGCCGGCCTGTACGCGCGGCCGACGGTCGTCAACAACGTCGAGTCGATCGCGAGCGTCCCGTCGATCGTCGAGCGCGGCGCCGACTGGTTCACGTCGATGGGGACCGAGCGCTCGGCGGGCTTCGGGCTGTTCTCGCTGTCGGGCCACGTGACGCGGCCGGGCCAGTACGAGGCGCCGCTCGGCACGACGCTGCGCGAGCTGCTCGACCTGGCCGGCGGGATGCGCGGCGGCAAGGCGCTGAAGTTCTGGACGCCGGGCGGCTCGTCGACGCCGCTGTTCACCGACGCGCACCTCGACACCCCGCTCGACTACGAGTCGGTGGCGGCGGCGGGGTCGATGCTCGGCACGCGCGCGCTGCAGCTCTTCGACGAGACCACGTGCGTCGTGCGCGCGGTGAGCCGGTGGACGGACTTCTACGCGCACGAGTCGTGCGGCAAGTGCACGCCGTGCCGCGAGGGCACGTACTGGATGAAGCAGGTCCTGGCGCGCATCGAGGCGGGCCAGGGCACCGAGGCCGACCTCGACCTGCTGCTCGACACGTGCGACAACATCCTCGGCCGCGCGTTCTGCGCGCTCGGCGACGGCGCGACGTCGCCCGTGACGAGCAGCATCGAGCTGTTCCGCGACGAGTACGAGGCGCACATCACCGGGCACGGGTGCCCGTTCGACCCGTCTGCCGCGGCGCTGTTCGACTACACGCCCCGCGCAGCGCGCGTCCTCACGGCAGGAGTTCACTGATGACGACGACGACCCCCGCGCCGGGCGCCGGGACCGGCACCGCGCCCGCCGCGCCGTCGGGCGGCCAGGCGAAGCCGCCCGTGCCCGCCGACCACGTGACGTTCACGATCGACGACATCGAGATGTCGGTGCCCAAGGGCACGCTCGTGATCCGCGCGGCGGAGCAGATCGGCATCCAGATCCCGCGGTTCTGCGACCACCCCCTGCTCGCCCCGGCGGGCGCGTGCCGCCAGTGCCTCGTCGAGGTCGCGACGCCGGACCGCGAGGGCAACGTACGGCCCATGCCGAAGCCGCAGGCGTCGTGCACGCTCGAGGCGACGCCCGGGATGGTGGTCAAGACCCAGCGCACGAGCGCCGTCGCGGACAAGGCGCAGCACGGCATCATGGAGCTGCTGCTCATCAACCACCCGCTCGACTGCCCGGTGTGCGACAAGGGCGGGGAGTGCCCGCTGCAGAACCAGGCGATGAGCAACGGCCGCGCGACGACGCGGTTCGTCGACGTCAAGCGCACGTTCCCCAAGCCGATCAGCGTCTCGACCGAGATCCTGCTCGACCGCGAGCGCTGCGTCCTGTGCCAGCGCTGCACGCGGTTCTCGAAGGAGATCGCGGGCGACGCGTTCATCGACCTGCAGAAGCGCGGCGCCGCGCAGCAGATCGGCCGGTTCGACGAGGCGGTGCTCGACTGGGCGCCCCCGGCGGGTCAGGAGCCGGGCGACCGGCCGGTGGGCCTCGCGCTCGAGGACGAGTCCGGACTGCCGTTCGCGTCGTACTTCTCGGGCAACACCGTGCAGATCTGCCCGGTCGGCGCTCTCACGGGCGCGGCGTACCGGTTCCGCTCGCGCCCGTTCGACCTCGTCTCGACGCCGTCGGTGGCCGAGCACGACTCGTCGGGGTCGGCGATCCGCGTCGACCACCGGCGCGGCGTCGTGCTGCGGCGTCTCGCGGGCGACGACCCGCTCGTCAACGAGGAGTGGATCACCGACAAGGACCGCTTCGCGTTCACGTGGCAGTCCGCGCCGGACCGCCTCACGCACCCGCTGGTCCGCGACCGCGAGGTCGGGCCGGACGGCACGGTCACGCGCGGCGAGCTGCGCCCCGCGTCGTGGGCCGAGGCGCTCGAGGTCGCGGCGGACGCGCTCACGAGGGCTCGCGACGCCGGCGGCGTCGGTGTGCTCCCGGGTGGGCGTCTCACGGTCGAGGACGCGTACGCCTACGCCAAGCTCGCGCGGACGTGGCTGCGCACGAACGACGTGGACCACCGCGCGCGCGTGCACAGCGCCGAGGAGTCGGACTTCCTCGCGCACGCCGTCGCCGGGACGGGAGTGGGCGTGACGTTCACCGACCTCGAGAAGGCCCCTGCGGTGCTCCTCGTCGGCCTGGAGGCCGAGGAGGAGGCGGGCGTCGTCTTCCTGCGGCTGCGCAAGGGCGTGCTGCAGCACGGCGTGCGGGTGTTCGGCATCGCACCGTTCGCGTCGCGCGGGCTCGAGCGCCTCCACGGCACGCTCCTTCCGGCGGCGCCGGGCACCGAGGCCGAGTGGCTCGAGGGCATCGCGGCGGGGGACCGCGAGCGCACGCTCGACGAGGCGAGCGGCACGGACGTCCTCGCGGACGCGAGCGACGCGCTGCGGTCGCCTGGCGCGGTGCTCCTCGTGGGGGAGCGGCTCGCCGCGACGCGCGGCGGGCTGAGCGCGGTCCTGCGGGTCGCGGCCGCGACGGGCGCGCGCGTGGCGTGGGTCCCGCGCCGCGCGGGCGAGCGCGGCGGAGTCGAGGCCGGCACGCTGCCGGGCCTCCTGCCGGGCGGGCGCCCCGCTGCGGACGCCGCGGCGCGCGTCGACGTCGCCACGGTCTGGGGCGTGCCCGCCTCGGACGACCACCCGACCGGCCTGCCGGCGACGGCCGGCCGCGACACGGGCGAGATGCTGGACGCCCTGTCCGTCGGACAGCTCTCGGGCGTGCTCGTCGGCGGCCTCGAGCTCGACGACCTTCCCGACCCCGTCCACGCACGGCGCGCGCTCGAGGCGGCGGACGTCGTCGTCTCGCTCGAGGTGCGGCGCTCCGCGGTGACCGAGCTGGCGGACGTCGTGCTGCCGGTCGCGCCGCCCGTCGAGCGCGAGGGTGCGTACGTGAGCTGGGAGGGGCGCGTGCGCCCGTTCCCCGCGGCGCTCGCGTCGACGGCCATGACCGACCACCGGGTGCTCGACGCGCTCGCCGACGCGGCGGGCGTGACGCTCGGTCTCGGCACCGTGGACGCAGTGCGCGCCGAGCTCGCCCAGCTCCTGGGCGACGCGGCGTGGGACGGCGAGCGCGCACCGGCTCCGGACGCCGTGACGACCGAGCCGCCCGCCGTCGCACCGGGGACGGCCGTCCTCGCGAGCTGGCGCCTCCTGCTCGACGACGCGCGCGGCCAGGACGGCGAGCGCTACCTCGCGGGCACGGCCAAGCGGCCGGTCGCGCGCATGTCCGCCGTGACCGCGGCCGCCGTCGACGTGTTCGACGGCGAGCTCGTCCGGGTCGCGACCGACCGCGGCGCGATCACGCTCCCGGTCGTCGTCACCGACATGGTCGACCACGTGGTGTGGGTGCCGCTGCGCTCCGCCGGCTCGTCCGTGCACGCGACGCTCGGCGCGGTGCCGGGCGACGTCGTGACGCTCGAGCCCGGGAGCACCGACGGAGGGGAGGGCGCATGAGCACGGTCGGCGTGGTCCACGCACTCGCTGCCGAGACCCCGGGAGTCCCGGGGATCGTCGCGAACTTCTCGCAGGACAACGGCTGGACGTACCTCGTCAAGGCCGTGCTCATCATCGTCTTCCTGCTCACGAGCGTGCTCGTCGCGATCTGGTTCGAGCGCAAGGTCGTCGCGCGCATGCAGGTGCGGCCCGGGCCGAACTGGCACGGCCCGTTCGGCCTGCTGCAGTCCCTCGCCGACGCGATGAAGCTCCTGCTCAAGGAGGACATCACGGTCAAGGCCGCGGACAAGTTCGTCTACCTGCTCGCGCCGATGATCTCCGTCTTCTGCGCGCTGCTCGTGTTCGCGGTCATCCCGTTCGGCCCCGAGGTGCAGATCCCGTTCACGGACTTCGTCACCCCGGCCCAGCTCACGGACTTCCCGGTGGCCGTGCTCTACATCCTCGCGTGCGCCTCCCTGGGCGTGTACGGGATCGTGCTCGGCGGCTGGTCGTCGGGGTCGACGTACCCGCTGCTCGGGTCCGTGCGCTCGACGGCCCAGGTCATCAGCTACGAGCTCGCGATGGGCCTGTCGCTCGTGTCGGTGTTCATCATGGCGGGGTCGATGTCGACGTCCACCATCGTGAGCTCGCAGACTCAGCTCTGGTGGTTCCTGCCGCTCCTGCCGGCGTTCGTCATCTACGTCATCTCGATGATCGGCGAGACGAACCGCCTCCCGTTCGACCTCCCCGAGGCCGAGGGCGAGCTCGTGTCGGGGTACATGACCGAGTACTCGTCGATGAAGTTCGCGTGGTTCTTCCTCGCGGAGTACATCAACATGCTCAACGTCTCCGCCGTCGCGACGACGCTGTTCCTCGGCGGGTGGCGCGCCCCCTGGCCGCTCTCGGCGATCAACGACGGCATGTTCAACGAGGGCTGGTGGCCGATCCTCTGGTTCCTCGCCAAGACGTGGGCCTTCATGTTCCTGTTCGTCTGGGTCCGCGGCACGCTCCTGCGCCTGCGATACGACCAGTTCATGCGGTTCGGCTGGAAGGTCCTCATCCCGTTCGCGCTCGCGTGGCTCGTGCTCCTCGCCGTGGCCCAGGCCGTGCGCCAGTTCCTCGACGTCGACCTGCGCGTCTTCGTCGGGATCGCGGTCGCGCTGGCGCTGGTCGTCGTGGTCGTCGTGTGGTTCTGGCCCGAGAAGAAGGTGCCCCCGGGTTCCCCCGGGGCACCGGGCGCCCGTGGGCGCGCGGGCACCGAGCCGTTCGACGCGTTCGCGGGCGGGTTCCCCGTCCCGCCGCTGCCCGGCCAGTCGCTCCCGCCGTCGCCGCGCCGTCGTGCCCTCGTGCCCGACGACGCGCGCCCGGCCGGGACGCCCGGCTCACCCGGCGGCTCCGCCGCCACCCCGCTTCACGACAAGGAGGTCGACCGTGGCTGACGACCAGAAGCAGCGACCGGGCGGACCGTCGGAGTCGGGCGAGTACACCGTCCGGCGCCCCCAGGCGAAGGGGCTGCGCGAGGCGCTCGCCCCCGTGGCGGGCTTCGGCGTGACGTTCTCGTCGATGTTCCGGCCGACGGTGACCGAGCAGTACCCGCGCCAGAAGGTGGCGACCAAGCCGCGCTACCACGGCCGGCACCAGCTCAACCGGTACGCGGACGGGCTCGAGAAGTGCATCGGCTGCGAGCTGTGCGCGTGGGCCTGCCCTGCGGACGCGATCTACGTCGAGGGCGCCGACAACGCCGACCTGCCGGACGGCGGCCACATGTCGCCCGGGGAGAGGTACGGCCGCGTCTACCAGATCAACTACCTGCGCTGCATCTTCTGCGGGCTCTGCATCGAGGCGTGCCCCACGCGCGCGCTGACGATGACGAACGAGTACGAGCTCGCCGGCCCGACGCGCGAGGGGATGATCTGGGAGAAGGAGGATCTTCTCGCCCCGCTCCGCGAGGGCATGCTCGCGGCGCCGCACCCGATGGTGCCGGGGACGTCGGACACCGAGTACTACCGCGGCGAGGTGACCGGCCCGGCGGACGAGCAGGTGGCGTGGTTGCGCGAGCACCGCCCGGACGAGCCGACCCTGCCGCCGGAGCCGGCGGGCCCGGCGCCGGAGGTCCGGCGCGTCACGCCGTCCGGTCGCGCAGGTCGCACGACGGCCCGGAAGGTGACCCGGTGACCGCGAGCGGCGGCGAGGCGGTCCTGTTCTGGGTCCTCGCCCCTCTCATGGTCCTCGCGGCCCTGTCGCTGCTCTTCGCGCGCAAGGCTGTGCACGCGGCGATCGCCGTCATGTTCGTCATGGTCGACCTCGCGATCATCTACATCGCGCAGGAGGCCCCGTTCCTCGGCGTCGTGCAGGTCGTGGTCTACACGGGCGCGGTCATGATGCTGTTCCTCTTCGTCCTCATGCTCGTCGGCGTCGACGCGTCGGACTCGCTCGTCGAGACGATCCGCGGCCAGCGCTGGATCGGCGTGCTGCTCGGCCTCGGCCTCGGTGCCGTGCTCGTCGGGGTGGTGTCGCAGGCGACGTTCCCGCCGGCGGTCGGTCTCACCGCCGCCAACGAGGCGACGAACCCCGTGGCGCTCGCGCGCGTGCTGTTCGCCGACTACGTGTTCGCGATGGAGGTCGTGGGCATCCTGCTCATCACCGCCGCGGTGTCGGCGCTCGTGCTCACGCACCGGCGTCGCCTCGTGCCCAAGGTGGGGCAGCGCGAGCAGGCCGACGCGAAGGTCGCGGCGCTGGAGCAGGGCGGGCGCCTCACGCCCCTCGCCGCGCCGGGCGTCTACGCGCAGAACAACGCGATGGACACGCCGGCGCTCGACCCGCAGGGCCGGCCGATCGAGGAGTCCGTGTCGCGCATCCTGCGCATCCGCGGGCAGGAGCGCTCCGCCGGCACGATCCTCGAGGCCGAGCGCGAGGTGCTCGTCGAGCACGAGCCGCTGCGCGCGCTGCCCGCGCTCCGCGCCGGCGACGCGAGCGAGCGGACCGTCCCGGTGGAACCGGCGGGCCAGGAGCCTGCCGGGGACGTCACGGGACCCGACCAGCCCGGCCGGTCCCGCGTGCCCGGCGACGCTCCCGGAACCCGGGGAGGAGACGACTGATGGAGCTCACCAACTACGTCGTGCTCGCCGCGATCCTCTTCGCGATCGGCGCCGCGACCGTCCTGCTGCGACGCAACGCGATCATCGTGTTCATGGGCGTCGAGCTCATGCTCAACGCGACCAACCTCGCGTTCGTCACGTTCGCGCGCATGCACGGCGACGTGACCGGGCAGGTGCTCGCGTTCTTCGTCATGGTCGTCGCGGCCGCCGAGGTCGTCGTCGGTCTCGCGATCATCGTCGCCATCTTCCGCACCCGTCGGTCCGCCTCGGTCGACGACGTCAACCTGCTCAAGAGCTGAGGGGCCGGCACCGATGACGATGCTCCTGTCCTCGCCCGCGCCGTCGGCCCTGGCGGCCGTCCTGCCGGGCGCCACCGACCTCGTGCCCGCGAGCGAGGTCGTGCCCGGGCCGTTCCTCGCGGCGCCGTTCCTCGTCCTGCTGCCACTCTTCGGCGCCGCGGTGCTGCTCCTCGCGGGCCGCCGCAGCGACCGGTGGGGCGCGTGGTTCGGCGTGCTGATGTCCGCGGCGGCCTTCGTCGTGGGCCTCGTCGTGTTCGTCGCGATGCTGGGCCTGCCCGCCGACGAGCGCGTCGTGGACTACCGCCTGTTCGACTGGATCGTGTCGGGCGGGCTCGACCTCGCCGTCGGGCTGCGCATCGACCCGCTGTCGATGACCTTCGTGCTGCTCGTGACGTTCGTCGGCACGCTCATCCACGTCTACGCGGTCGCCTACATGGCCCACGACCGCGACCGGCGCCGGTTCTTCGCGTACCTCAACCTGTTCGTCGCGGCGATGCTGATCCTCGTCCTCGCCGACTCCTACCTCCTGCTGTTCGTCGGCTGGGAGGGCGTGGGCCTCGCGTCGTACCTGCTCATCGGGTTCTGGAACCACCGACGCGACTACGCGGTCGCGGCGAAGAAGGCGTTCGTCATGAACCGCGTGGGCGACATCGGCCTCATCGTCGCTCTCATGCTGATGTTCGCGACGTTCGGCTCCGTCGACTTCACGACGGTCTTCGCCGCCGTGCCGGAGGCGTCGACCGCGCTGCTCACCGCGACCGGCCTCGCGCTCCTGCTGGCCGCGTGCGGCAAGTCGGCGCAGTTCCCGCTCCAGGCGTGGCTCGGGGACGCCATGGCCGGCCCGACGCCGGTCTCGGCGCTGATCCACGCCGCCACCATGGTCACGGCGGGCGTCTACCTCGTCGTGCGCTCGGCGCCGATCTTCGAGGGCGCGCCCACCGCTCAGCTCGTGGTGGTGGTCGTCGGGGCGGTGACCCTGATCTTCGGAGCGATCGTCGGCTGCGCGAAGGACGACATCAAGAAGGCGCTCGCCGCGTCGACGATGTCCCAGATCGGGTACATGATCCTCGCGGCCGGCCTCGGCCCGATCGGGTACGCGTTCGCGATCTTCCACCTCGTCACCCACGGCTTCTTCAAGGCCGGGATGTTCCTCGGGGCGGGCTCGGTCATGCACGGCATGGACGACCAGGTCGACATGCGCCGCTTCGGCGGGCTCACCCGGTACATGAAGGTCACCGCGATCACGTTCGGCCTGGGCTGGCTCGCGATCCTCGGCATCCCGCCGTTCTCCGGGTTCTGGAGCAAGGACAAGATCATCGAGGCCGCGTTCGTGCCGGTCGACGGCGAGCCGTGGCGCGCCTGGGTGTTCGGCGGTGCCGCGCTCATCGGGGCGGGGATCACCGCGTTCTACATGTCGCGCCTTTTCTTCATGACGTTCCTCGGCCGGCGCCGCTGGAACGACGGGCACGGCAGCGAGGACGGCCTCGGCGCCCAGGACGGCCCGGTCCGCCACCCGCACGAGTCCCCGGGCCTCATGACGTGGCCCATGATCATCCTCGCGGTCGGGTCGGTGGGGCTGGGGTTCGTCCTCAACGCGGGCGGTCGGTTCGTCACGTGGCTCGAGCCCGTCACCGGGCACGCCGAGCATCACGAGCCGGTGCTGCCGGTGTGGTCGCTCATCACGCTCACGCTCGTGCTGGTGCTCCTCGGGGTCGCGCTCGCGTGGCGGCAGTACGTCGTCTCGCTCGTCCCGATCCGCGCCCCGCGCGGCTCCGTGCTCACGCGCGCGGCCCGGCGCGACCTCTACCAGGACGACGTCAACGAGACCGTGTTCATGCGGCCCGGCCAGTACCTCACGCGGTCCCTGGTCTACGCCGACAAGGAGATGGTCGACGGCGGCTGGATGGGCCTCGCAGGGATGGTCGGCCGCGTGGGGGAGTGGCTGCGCGGGTGGCAGAACGGCTACGTGCGCTCGTACGGCGCGACGATGCTCGGCGGCCTCGTGGTCGTCGTGGCCGTCGTGCTGGCCCTGACCACCGGCACCGCGAGCTGAGAGGGAGAGAGTCATGAGCACGGTCCCCTGGTTGACCCTCCTCGTCGCGTGGCCCCTCGTGGGCGCCGCCGCCGTCTGGCTGACGGGTGCGGCGCGGACCCGCGGCGTCGGCGCGGGCGCGCTGCGTGCGGTGCGCGGCATCGCGATCGGCGCCGCACTCGTCGAGCTGGCGCTCCTCGTCGGCGCGTTCACCGCGTTCGACACGTCCGCGGCCGGTACCCACCAGCTCACCGAGACGTACTCCTGGATCCCGCAGATCGGGGCGAGCTACGCCGTCGGCGCCGACGGCGTCGCGCTCGCGCTCGTCGCGCTCTCGGTGCTCCTCGTCCCGCTCGTCGTGGCCGCGGCGTGGAAGGAGCAGGACGGCGACGTGCGCCGCCTGCGCCACTACCTCGCGCTCGTGCTGCTGCTCGAGGCGTTCATGGTCGCGGTGTTCGTCGCGCGCGACGTGTTCCTCTTCTACGTCCTGTTCGAGGCGATGCTCATCCCGGTCTACTTCATGATCGGCGGCTTCGGGGTGGGAGCACGGCGGCGCTACGCGGCCGTGAAGTTCCTGCTCTTCTCGCTCGCGGGCGGGCTCATCATGCTCGCGGCGGTCATCGCGCTGTACGTGCAGGTGCCGATCGACCCGACGACGGGTGCCCGGCCCGAGGACGCGTTCCTCACGGCGAACCTCGTGGGGTACTTCGCCGAGAACCCGATGCCCGTGACCACCGAGCGCCTGCTGTTCCTCGGCTTCTTCCTCGCGTTCGCGATCAAGGCTCCGCTGTTCCCGGTCCACACCTGGCTGCCCGACGCCGCGCAGCACGCCCCGGCCGGCACGTCCACGCTGCTCGTCGGCGTGCTCGACAAGGTCGGGACGTTCGGGATGCTCACGCTGTGCCTCCCGCTCTTCCCGAGTGCGAGCGCGTGGGCGGCCCCGGTGGTGATCGTGCTCGCCGTCGTCTCGATCCTCTACGGCGCGCTCATGGCGATCGGGCAGAGCGACCTCATGCGGCTCATCGCCTACACCTCGGTCTCGCACTTCGGGTTCATCGTGCTCGGGATCTTCGCGTTCACGTCGCTCAGCGTGTCGGGGTCGTCGCTGTACATGGTCAACCACGGCGTCTCGACCGGCGCGCTGTTCCTCCTCGCGGGCTTCCTCATCGCCCGCCACCCGGAGCGCTCGCAGCGCATCGCCGACTACGGCGGTCTGCAGAAGGTGGTGCCGGTCCTCGCGGGGACGTTCCTCGTAGCGGGCCTCTCCGCGCTGTCGCTGCCCGGCCTGTCGACGTTCGTCAGCGAGATCATGGTCTTGGTCGGGACCTTCGCCCGCAGCCCGTGGGCCGCGCTCGTCGCCGTGCTGGGCGTCGTCCTCGCCGCGCTCTACGTCCTGCTGACGTACCAGCGGATCTTCACCGGCTCCACGCGCGAGGGCCTCGAGCAGCTCCCCGACCTCGGGGCACGCGAGAAGTGGGTCGTCGCGCCGCTGCTCGTGGTGCTCGTCGTCCTCGGCTTCTACCCGGCCCCCGCGCTCGACCTCGTGCGCGAGCCCGCACAGGTCACGCTGTCCGACCTCGCGCCCGCCGGCGTCGAGGACCCGCCCAGCGCCGACCCGTTCGCCACCCGCACCACCGACGAAGGGAGCGAGTCGTGAGCGACTCCTTCGTGGCACCCACGGTCGACTGGCTCTACCTCGCCCCGGTCCTCGCCGTGCTCGGGGCCGGCGTCGTCGGCGTGCTCGTCGAGGCGTTCGTCCCGGCACGGGTCCGGCGCACGACCCAGGTCGTCCTCGCCCTGCTCGCGACCGCCGTCGCGTTCGCGTTCGTCGTCGTGCTGTGGCGCGACCCGGTCGTCCAGGGCGTCGGCGGCTCGCCCTACGGCGTGCGCGTGCTCGGCGGGTCGATGGTGATCGACCCCTTCGGGCTCGCGGTCCAGGGGATCGTCGTCCTCCTCGCGTTCCTCGCGATCCTGGTCATCGCCGACAGGACGTCGACCGGTCAGGACGCCTTCGCGCCCTCCGCGGCGGCCGTGCCGGGATCACCGTACGAGGACCTCACGCGGCGCAAGGGGCTCGAGCAGACCGAGGTCTACCCGCTCGTGCTCTTCGCCGTGGGCGGCATGATGATCTTCCCCGCGACCGGGAACCTCCTCGTGATGTTCGTCGCGCTCGAGGTGCTCTCGCTGCCGCTCTACGTGCTCTCGGCGATGGCGCGGCGCCGGCGCCTGCTGTCCCAGGAGGCGTCCTTCAAGTACTTCCTGCTCGGCGCGTTCGCGTCGGCGCTGTTCGTCTTCGGGGTCGCGCTCGTCTACGGCTTCGCCGGCTCCGTCGACCTGGCCGTGGTCTTCCAGGCGCTCGCCGCGCCCGAGGGGCCGCTCGCGACGATGCCGGGCCTCGTCGTCGTCGGCGTGCTGCTGATCCTCGCCGGTCTGCTCTTCAAGATCGGCGCCGCGCCGTTCCACGCGTGGACGCCCGACGTCTACCAGGGCGCCCCGACGCCGATCACCGGGTTCATGGCGGCGTGCACCAAGGCCGCGGCCTTCGGGGCGCTCCTGCGCGTCCTGTACGTCACGAGCCTCGGGCTCCTGCAGTCCTCACCCCCGACGCGCGAGGACCTGTTCGTCGCCCTGTGGATCGTCACGCTCCTCACGATGGTCGTGGGGACCGTCGTCGGTGCGGTGCAGACCGACGTCAAGCGGCTCCTCGCCTACTCGTCGATCGCGCACGCCGGGTTCATCCTCGTCGGCGTCCTCGGGTTCTCGCAGCTCTCCCTGCGCGCGACGGTCTTCTACCTCCTCGTCTACGGGCTCGCCACGGTCGGCGCCTTCGCCGTCGTCACGCTCGTGCGCGAGACCGCGCCGACGCGCGAGCGGGTACCGGCCGCGGTCGGCGCGGGAGCCGTCTCGGCGGCGGACGGCGCACCGGCGGGCGGGACCGACGCCACGGGCACGGACAACCCGACGGGAACGCCCGGGCCGGAACCGGTCGCGGTGCTCGGTGAGGCCACGCATCTCGCGCAGTGGGCCGGGCTCGGGCGTCGTAGCCCGTGGCTCGCGGGCGCCTTCTCGCTCTTCCTGCTCTCCATGGCGGGCATCCCGCTGACCGCGGGCTTCATCGCGAAGTTCACCGCGTTCGGCGCCGCGATCGCCGGCCCCGACGGGCAGGGCGGGGGGTCCACGTGGGTGCTCGCCGTCGTCGGCGTGCTGGCCTCCGCGGTCGCGGTGTTCTTCTACGTCCGCATCATCGTCCTCATGTTCTTCACGCCGCCGGCGGCTGACGACGCGGGTCCTGGTGGCGCCTCCGGTGCCGCGGAGGGCACCGGCGTGACGGTCGTCCGCTCCTCCGGACCGACCGCCGTCGCGATCGCCGTGTGCGCCCTCGGCGTGCTCGTCCTCGGTGTGTTCCCGTCCCCGGTTCTCGATCTGGCGGCGGAGGCGGTTAAGTTCGTCCCGTGACCTCTGCGCCTTCAGGGCCTCCCGTGCCCTCCGTGCCGCCCGGGCTGCGCGCCCGGCCCGCGCCCGTGACGACCACCGCGATCCCGATCTCGGACCCCGGGCTCTCCGCCGCGCTCACCGAGCGGCTCGCGAGCGTCGAGACGAGGCTGCGGGCCGCCGTGGCGCACGCGGACCCGCTCGCCGACACGGCGTCGCGGCACCTCGTCAACGCGGGCGGCAAGCGCCTGCGACCGCTGCTCACGCTGCTCGCGGCGGAGCTGGGGGACGGGGCACGCCCCGAGGTGGAGGAGGCGGCCGTCGTCGTGGAGCTCACGCACCTCGCGTCGCTCTACCACGACGACGTCATGGACTCGGCGCCCGTGCGCCGAGGTGCGCCGTCGGCGCACGCGGTCTGGGGCAACTCCGTGGCCATCATGGTCGGCGACCTGCTGTTCGCGCGTGCTGCGTCGACCGTCGCGGCGCTCGGCCCGGAGGCCGTGCTCATCCAGGCACGGACGTTCGAGCGGCTGTGCCTCGGCCAGCTCCACGAGACGACCGGACCGGGCGCGGGGGAGGACCCGGTCGAGCACTACCTCCAGGTGCTCGCGGACAAGACGGCGTCGCTGCTGTCCACCTCCGCGCGGCTCGGCGCGATGTTCGCGGGCTGCCCGGACGGCGTCGTCGAGACCGTCGCCGCGTACGGCGAGAAGCTCGGTGTGGCGTTCCAGCTCGCCGACGACGTCCTCGACCTCGCGTCGTCGGGGGAGGAGTCCGGCAAGACGCCCGGCACGGACCTGCGCGAGAAGGTCCCGACGATGCCCGTCCTGCTGCTGCGTGCGCGGATCACGAGCGGTACCTCGGACGCGGCGGACGCCGAGCTCGTCGAGCTCCTCGACTCCGACCTCACCGACGACGCGGCCCTCGCGGCGGCGGTGGCGGCCCTGCGCCGGCACGAGGTCCTCGCGGAGACGCGGTCTCTCGCCGTCCGGTGGGCGCGCTCGGCGGTCGACGAGCTCGACGCGCTTCCCGCGGGTCCGGTGTCTGACGCGCTGCGGTCGTTCGCGGAGGCTCTGGCCGACCGCGCCGCCTGACCGGGTCGCACCCACCCGGTGAGGGTGGGTGAAGATGCTCGCCGCCCTCGCGCAGTGGTCGTCACCAGGCGCCCTCAGGGCGGTTGCCCGGGACATCCGTGTGACCTGGGAGGACGCTGGGCGATCCGTGGGACGAATCGGTCCCCCGGAGCGCCCGCGGGCTCGTCGTGGGGAGTACTACCCATGAGACGAAGGTCGGTTTTCGCCCCGGTGAACGCTATCCTCGGGTGCGCGATCGGTGGGGCCGCCCGGAAATGAGCGAGATCGAGGGGGCTGAGGTAGAGGACCGGTCGTCTCCCGATCCGATACCTCGGAGGACCTGTGGGTTTCCTGGCGCACGTGCACGACCACCGCCGCACCGTGGCGTCGGTGACGGCCGTATCGCTGTTCTCGAGCACGCTCGTGGGGCTCGCCCTGTTCTACGAGGGTGAGGCGACGGCGGACGTCGACCTGAACGACTCGGGTGTGTGGGTGACGAAGACGTCGGCCGGGCTGCTCGGGCGGTTCAACTACGAGTCGCAGGCTCTGGACGGGTCGCTGGTCGCGGGGAGCGCGTCGTTCGACGTGCAGCAGGACGAGGGCCGGGTGCTGCTCGACGACGCGGGCGCCGGGACGGCCTCGCCGGTCGACATCGCGCACCTGAAGCTGGACGGGCAGGTCCGGCTTCCCACGGGCGCGCAGGTCGCGTCGGGGGGTGCGACGACGGCGATCCTCGACGGCGAGGAGGGACTGCTGTGGGTGCTGCCGTTCGACGGCGCGACCTCGTTCGACGCGGAGAAGACGGACCCGACGGCGGAGGTCGGCGGCGACGGCGCGCTCACGGTGTCCGGCGACGGGACGGTGTTCGTCGCGATCCCGGAGACCGGTGAGCTCTGGACCGTCGACACGACCGGCAACGGCGTGGTCGAGGGCGAGCCGCGGTCGTCGTCGCTCTCCGTCGGCACGGGCGCCGAGGTCGAGGTGACGGCGGTCGGCGACGACCCGGTCGTCCTGGACCGGTCCGCGTCTCAACTCGTCCTCCCGGGCGGGAAGACGGTGTCCCTGGAGGACGGCGCGGAGGCACGGTTGCAGCAGCCCTCGGCGACGTCCGAGGCTGTGGTCGTCGCCACCACCGAGGGTCTCGTCACCCAGCCGCTGGACGGCGGTGACGCTCTGCGGCGCGCCGCCCAGGGGCGTCCGGCCGCGCCGGTCCAGCTCGGCGGGTGCACGTACGGGGCGTGGGCGTCGACCGGACAGGTCGTGCGTGACTGCGCGGGCACCGACCGTGACCTGGACACGCGCCTCGAGGGGATCGACCCGCAGTCGCAGCTCGAGTACCGGGTGAACCGTCAGGTGATCGTGCTCAACGACCTGTCGGCCGGGACGTTGTGGATGGCGGCGGACGAGTACCAGAAGGTCGACGACTGGGAGCTCGTGATGCCGGAGGAGGCGGAGGGCGAGGAGTCCGACGCCGAGCTGACCAACCCCGAGCAGGTCGACCAGTTCATCGCCGACCGCACGCAGCCGAACAAGCCGCCGCAGCCGAAGGACGACAGCTTCGGGGTGCGGCCCGGCCGCACCACGATCCTGCCGGTCCTCGCGAACGACGTCGACCCCGACGGCGACGTCATGACCGCGACCCCGGCGGGTGAGGGCCCCGGCGGGACCGCGGTGCAGCAGATCATGGGCGGCGCGGCCCTCCAGGCCGTGGTCCCCGAAGACGCGGAGGGCACGAGCTCGTTCCGCTACTCCGTCTCCGACGGGCGCGGTGGCGTCGCCGAGGCCGGGGTGAGCGTGAAGGTCTCGCCCTGGGACCAGAACGCGGCGCCCGAGCAGACCGGTGACCCGGTGCTCAAGGTGGAGCAGGGCGGCAAGGCGTCGATCAAGGTGCTGCCGTTCTTCAAGGACCCGGACGGCGACGACGTCTACCTCGCGTCGGGCGAGGCGACGGTCGCGGGGGACGACGTCCGTTCGCGCCCGGACGGCACGGTCGAGTTCCGCGACGGCGGGGGGTCGACGGGTCGCAAGACCGTCACGCTCGCGGTCGCGGACGGGCTCGGCGGTGTGGTCGAGGGCAAGCTCCTCGTCGACGTGGTGCCGGGCCAGCAGCCACCGGTCGCGGTCAACGACCACGTCGTCGTGCCCGCCGGGCAGCCGGTGACCGTCGAGCCGCTGCGCAACGACACCGACCCCAACTCGGACGAGCTGCGCCTGGCGTCGGTCTCGGAGTCCGCGCCGGCGGAGATCACGCCGAACTACGACGCGGGCACGTTCACGTTCCTGTCGATGGAGCCGCGGTCCTACGACCTGACGTACCAGGTGACCGACGGTCCGAACGCGACGACCGGGCTCGTGCGGGTGGACGTGCTGCCGCCCTCGGCGGCCGAGGGCGCCCCGATCGTCGTCGCCGACACGGCGCTGCTGCCGTCGGGCGGCAAGACGCTCGTCGACGTGCTCGCCAACGACACCGACCCGGCGGGGGGCGTGCTCGTCGTGCAGTCGGTGCGGGTCCCGCAGGACGCCGGCGTCTCCGTGGCCGTGCTGGCGCACCAGATGCTGCGCATCACCGAGATCCGAGGCCTCGACGGCCCCGTCACCGTGGAGTACACCGTCTCCAACGGGACGCAGACCTCCACGGGACAGGTGCGCGTCGTGCCGGTGCCGGCCCCGACGCGGCTGCAGCCGCCGAACGCGGTCGCCGACGAGGTCACGGTCCACACGGGCGACGTCGTGACGATCCCGGTGCTGAAGAACGACACCCACCCCGACGGGCTGGAGCTGTCCCTACAGCCCGAGCTGGAGCAGGAGGCAGACCCGACGCTGGGCGAGGCGTTCGTCTCCGAGGACACGCTGCGCTTCAAGGCTGGGTCCGAGGGTGGGACCGCCTACGCGATCTACCGGGTGCGCGACGTGAACGGGCAGGAGGACTCCGCCCAGGTCACGATCCACGTCCGCGACGGTGAGGAGAACGAGCCCCCGCAGCCGCGCGAGATCGAGGCCCGTGTGCTGTCCGGGGCGAGCGTGCGCATCGCCGTCCCGCTCGACGGCATCGACCCCGACGGCGACTCCGTCCAGGTGACCGGTGTGGCCTCGCCCGCCTCGAAGGGCACGGCGAGCGTCGTGGACGGGTTCCTGGAGTACGCGGCGTCGAAGAACTCGACCGGTCTCGACACGTTCACCTACTCGGTGCTCGACGCGCGCGGCGCGACGGCGACGGGGACGGTGCGTGTCGGGATCTCGCGACCGGCCGAGACCAACCAGTCGCCGGTCGCCGTCGACGACGAGATCACGGTCCGCCCCGGACGCACGGTCTCGGTCGCGGCGCTGGTCAACGACACCGATCCCGACGGGGACCAGGTCGGTCTCGTGCCCGGCGGGATCGAGGACACGCACGAGATGGACGCCGAGGTCGTCGCCGACCGCGTCGTCCTGACCTCCCCGGCCGACGACGGGTCGTACACGTTCTACTACGCGATCCAGGACACCTACGGCGCCCGTGCCACCGGTGCCGTCACGGTCAACGTCGCGGCCGACGCTCCCCTGCTGCCGCCGGTCGCGCGCGACGACGGCGTCCCGGTGGAGGACATCCTCGGCAAGACCGAGGTCACCGTGCCGGTGCTGGACAACGACGAGGACCCTGACGGCGCGGCGACCGAGCTCACGGTGACCAGCGACGCCACGACGACGACGGTCACCGACGACGGTGAGCTCGTCATCACCCTCGCCGAGAACCGCCAGGTGATCACCTACACCGTCACGGACATCGACGGCCTCACCGCCAAGGCGTTCGTCAAGGTCCCCGGTCTCACCGACCAGAAGCCCACGCTGCGCCCCGGCACCCAGCTCGAGGTGCTGGCGGGCGAGTCGCTGTCCATCGACCTCACCGAGCACGTCCTCGTCGTCGAGGGCCGCTCGCCACGCCTGACCACCGAGGACACGGTCAAGGTGACGGAAGGGTCGCGCGAGATCCCGTCCGTGACCGAGATCGTCTACACCCCTGCCGTCGACTACACCGGTCCGGCGTCGGTCTCGTTCGAGGTGACCGACGGGTCCGGTCCCGACGACCCTGAGGGCAACGTCAACGTCCTGAGCATCCCGGTCCAGGTGCTGCCCCCGGCGAACCTCGCGCCGGAGCTCGTCGGCTCGCCGACGCTCGACGTCGCAGCGGGTGAGGAGGCCTCGGTCGACCTCGCGCGCTTCGCCACGGACGCGGACGGGGACCCCCTGACCTTCAAGGCCACCGGCGAGGCCCAGGGTGTGACCGTCTCGGTCGAGGGCACCGCCCTGCACGCGCAGGCCACGCCGGACGTGCCCAAGGGCTCGGTCGTCCAGGTCCCGATCACCGTGACCGACGGCGAGCACCCGCCGGTCGAGGGCACCGCGACCCTCACGGTCGTCGCCTCCACGCGCCCGCTCGCGCGCGCCAACCAGGACACGGTCGACGACGCCCACCAGGGCAAGCCCACGACGGTGAACGTCCTCGCCAACGACTCCAACCCCTTCCCCGACACCGCGCTCGAGCTCGTCGACGCGGTGATCGAGACGGGCAGCGGCGACGTGTCGTTCTCGGGCGACGAGGTCGTCGTGACGCCGCGGGACGACTACATCGGCGTCATGGTCGTCGTCTACCGCGTGCAGGACGCGACGAAGGACCCCGACCGCGTGGTCGAGGGGCGTGTGCAGCTCAAGGTGCTCGGCAAGCCCGACGCCCCACCGACCCCGCAGGTCGAGGAGGTGCGCTCGAAGACCGTGGTGCTGTCCTGGGACCCGCCGAACAACAACGGCGCCGACATCACCGGGTACACCGTGCGCTCCCAGAACGGGTACGAGAAGGCGTGCGGCACCACCACCTGCACCCTCGACGGCCTGACGAACAACGTCGAGTACACGTTCACCGTGTTCGCCACGAACGCCGTCGGCGACGGACCCGCCTCCCCGGCCTCCGCCGTCGCACGCCCGGACGAGAAGCCCGACCCGCCCGCCGCCCCGACCCTCGAGTTCGGCGACCAGTCACTCACCGTCACCTGGACGAACAAGACCTACACGGACCGGTCGGCCATCGAGACGGTCAACCTCGAGATCTCCCCGGCCCCGCCGGGCGGTGCGATCCAGAAGACCGCGGTCACCGGGAACCAGGTCGTCTGGGACGGCCTGAAGAACGGCGTCGCCTACCGCGTGCGGGTCCAGGCCGTGAACCGCGCGCCCGACCCGTCGGAGTGGGGCGCCTACTCCGCCGCCGAGACCCCGGCCGGCAAGCCCGCGGCCCCCGCGAAGCCGTCGGCCCAGCGCACGTCGATCGGCGACACGTCGCAGATGAAGATCACGTGGGCCGCGCCGAGCGACAACGGCGCCGCGATCAGCAAGTACACGATCGAGGCGCTGCAGGGCGGTTCCGTCGTCAAGTCCGCGACGGCGGGCGGTACGGCCACGTCGGTGACCATGGGAGTCGCCGCTGACACGACCGGGTACACGTTCCGGGTCAAGGCGCACAACAAGGCGACCGAGAAGTTCGGCGACGCCGAGTTCTCCCCGGCTTCCGATGCGGTCCGCGCGTTCGCCACGCCCGGCACCGTGTCGAACCTCCGGGCGACCGCGACGGGGACGAACAGGCAGGTGCAGCTCTCGTTCGGCGACGCATCGGGCAACGGTGTCAAGCCGGGCGAGATCTCGTACCAGTACGCGGTCGGGAACGGCTGGCAGGCCCTGCGGGCGGACAGGCTCGTGACCGGGCTCGACAACGGGACGGCGTACTCCATCAAGGTGCGGGCAGTCGCCGGCGTCGACGGTGCCAACGAGCCCGGCGCTGCGGTGACGGCGAACTCGGCGACGCCCTACGGTCCTCCGAAGACGCCCGGGGTCTCCGGCGCGAACGCGGGCCAGGGAAGCAAGCAGACGACCGTCTCGTGGAGCGACCCCGGCGACAACGGCCGCGACTATCGCATCGAGATCAAGATCGGCGGCGGGAGCTGGGAGAACGTCGGCAAGGGAAGCGGCAGTCGCACCGTCGGCGACGGGTACGACCAGACGATCAAGATCTGCGCCAGGCTCATCGACTCCGAGGGCCAGCAAGCCGGAGGGGCAGACAACTGCGCCAACGGCACGACGGGAGCCGCTCCCCGGCCGACGGTCTACAAGCACTCCGACGCCCAGGGCGAGCAGGGCTGCGGCGACAACTCCTGCCGCTGGCTCGGCATCGACCCCAACGGCGCGACGGGGTCCGTCCAGTACCAGTGCTGGGCTTCCGACGACGGCTGGCACAGGTTCTCCCCGTCCTCGAACTACTCCAACGAGTGGTGGACCATCAACCTCAGCAACGGCCGTCAGCGGCTCCAGTGCTACTACGGCTGGCCGGGTCAGCAGGTCCAGGTGAAGTTCTCCGACGGGACCAGCACACCAGCCATGACCTGGTAGCCCACGAACGAACGCACTCCTCAGCACGCACGAGAAACGGAACCTCATGAGCACGATGACCCCCGAGCAGGCCACCTGGTTCGCTCAGACCTTCGACCGCCTCGTCGGCAACGTGGGCCAGGCCGTCCTCGGCAAGCCGCACGTCGTGCGCCTCGTGCTCACGTGCATGCTCTCCGAGGGGCACGTCCTGCTCGAGGACGCGCCCGGCACGGGCAAGACGTCGCTCGCGCGTGCGATCGCGGCGAGCGTCCAGGGCACGCAGCAGCGCATCCAGTTCACGCCGGACCTGCTGCCCTCCGACGTCACGGGCGTGACGATCTACGACCAGAAGTCGGGGAAGTTCGACTTCCACCCGGGCCCGATCTTCGCGTCGATCGTGCTCGCCGACGAGATCAACCGCGCGTCGCCCAAGACGCAGTCCGCGCTCCTGGAGGTCATGGAGGAGGGCCGCGTCACGGTCGACGGCGTGGCGCACGAGACGGGCCGCCCGTTCATGGTCATCGCGACCCAGAACCCGATCGAGCAGGCCGGCACGTACCGCCTGCCCGAGGCGCAGCTCGACCGCTTCCTCATGAAGACCTCGCTCGGCTACCCCGACCACGCCTCGACGGTCGAGATCCTCTCGGGGGCGTCGATCCGCGACCGCAGCAAGAACCTGCAGCCGCTCATCACGACGCAGGCCGTCACCGAGATGGCGGACCTCGGCGCGCGCGTGCACGTCGACGGCGCCGTCCTCGAGTACATCTCCCGCCTGGCCGAGGAGACGCGCAACGCGCCCGAGGTGCGGGTCGGCGTCTCCGTCCGTGGCGCGCTCGCCCTCGTGCGGTGCGCCAAGGTCTGGGCGGCCGCGCACGGGCGCAACTACGTGCTGCCCGACGACATCAAGGAGCTCGCGCAGCCCGTGTGGGCGCACCGGTTCGTCCTCGACCCCGAGGCGGAGTTCGCGGGCGCGACGGAGGAGGCGGTCCTGGGCCGCCTGCTCGCCGACGTCGCCGCCCCGCAGGAGCGCCGCTCGGCCTGAGCCGACCCGAGCCAGTCCCGGCCCGGCCCGAGCACGACCAGTACCGACCAGCACCACCCCTTCGTCCCGAGCGAGAGCACACCATGAACGCGTCCCGACGCCGCCCGGCCGGCCGTCCCGCCGGCAGGTCCCCCGGCGCACCCCGCCCGTCGTCGGCGCTCGCCGGGCTGCTCCGACCCCTCGGAACGGCCCTCTCGCGGGCGTTCGCACCGGTCGGGCGCGCGCTCGCCCCGGCGGCTCGCGCCGTGGAGCCCGTCACGTCGGCCGTGAGCCCCTTCGGGTGGGCGGCGCTCGTCGTCACGATCGCGTCGTGGTGGGCCGGGCTGCGCTACTCGTGGCTCGAGCTGCTGGTCGTCGCGGTCCTGCTCACGGTGGCGCTGCTCGCGGCGATCGCGTTCGTCCTCGGGCGGTTCCGCTACGCCGTCGTGCTCGACCTCGCGCAGCAGCGGGTCACGGTCGGGGACCGCGCGGTCGGTCGGCTCGACGTGCGCAACGACTCGGCGCGGCCGCTGCTCCCGTCGGTGATGGAGCTGCCGGTCGGGCAGGGCATGGCGACGTTCCCCGTCCCTCGCCTGCGGCCGCAGGCGAGCCACGAGGAGATCTTCACGGTGCCGACGCACCGGCGCTCGGTGATCTCGGTCGGCCCCGTGCGCTCCGTGCGCGCCGACCCGCTGGGGCTCCTGCGCCGCGAGGTCGTGTGGACCGAGCCCGAGGAGCTGTTCGTGCACCCCCGCGTGAAGAACCTCTCGGGCTCGTCGACCGGGTTCCTCAAGGACCTCGAGGGCCGCGTCACGACGGACATCTCCAACTCGGACGTCTCGTTCCACGCGCTGCGCGACTACGTCCCCGGTGACGACCGCCGCCACATCCACTGGAAGACGACGGCCCGCACCGGGCAGCTCATGGTCCGCCAGTTCGAGGAGACGCGCCGCTCGCACCTCGCGGTGCTGCTCTCGACGCGGGCCGAGGACTACGCGCACGACGACGAGTTCGAGCTCGCCGTGAGCGCGTGCGGATCGCTCGGTCTCCAGGCCATCAAGGAGGACCGTGGTGTCACGGTCCTCGTCAACGACGGCAACCTGCGCGGCGACCACCGCACGCGGCTGCTCGACGACCTCGCCCGGGTCGAGACGCAGTCGCAGCGCACGTCGCTCGTGGACGTCGCACGCGTCGCCGGCCTGACGATCAGCGACGCGTCCGTCGTCGCGTTCATCGTGGGCAGCCGGGTCACCCCGACCGAGCTGCGCGCGGCGTCGGCCCGCCTTCCGCAGGACGTGCGCGTCATGGCGATCCAGTGCGTGCCCGGCGCGTCCCTGAGCCGCCACGCGATCGCGGAGCTCGTCGTCCTCACCATCGGCGAGCTCGGCGAGCTCCCCCTCGCCCTGCGGAGGCTGAACGACTGATGAGCGCTCCCAGCACCACCACGCGCGGCTCGCGCCGCGCCACGCCGGTCGGCGCACCGGCTCCGTCCTCCGGGACCTCACAGCGCATCACGACCCGTCTGCGCGGCGCCGACACCCCGCGCGCCCTCACGGCGCTCGGGGCGGTCGACGCGCTCGCGCTCGTCCTCGTCCTCGGCGCGACGGCGGTCGGGTTCGGCCCCGTCTGGGGCTCGCTCGGGTATCTCGTGCCCGCCGTCGGCGGCGCCGTCGTCGGTCTCGGCGTCGCGTGGCTCGGTGCGTGGCGGCGCTGGCCCGCGGTCACCGTCCTGGCGGTCGCGGTCGTCGGCTACGTGCTCTTCGGCGGCGCGCTCGCCCTGCCGGCCGACACGATCGCGGGCGTGGTGCCGTCGCTGACCACGGTCACGGACCTGCTCCTCGGCGCCGTCACGGGCTGGAAGGAGTTCGTCACGACGGTCCCGCCGCTCGCCTCGTTCCCCGAGCTCGCGGTCGTGCCGTACCTCCTCATGCTCGTCACGGGGCTGGTCGCGGGCAGCATCGCGTGGCGGTCGCGCCGTGCGGCGTGGGCCATGGTCCCCGTGGCGGTCGCGTTCGTCGGCGTGATCCTCCTCGGGACCGTCATCGCGGCCTACCCCGTGGTGCAGGGCCTGGTGCTGGGTGGCGTCGGTCTCCTCTGGGCGGGGTGGCGGGTGACCGCGGCACGCCTCGGTGAGCACCAGATCACGACGGAAGCGAGCAGGGCGGCGACCCGTCGGCTCTGGTGGCACCGGGTCCGCACCGGAGCCGCGATGCTCGCGGTCGGCGGCGTCGCCGCGGCGTTCGCGGCTCCCGCGCTCCTGCCGGACGACCCGCGCACGGTCCTGCGCGAGACCGTCGTCCCGCCGCTCGACCTGCACGAGTACGTCAGCCCCCTCACGGCGTTCCGCAAGTACGCCAAGGACATGCGCGAGGACGAGCTCTTCACCGTCAGCGGCCTCCCGGCCGGGGCGAAGATGCGCCTCGCGACGCTCGACACCTACAACGGGGTCGTCTACGACGTCTCGAGCGGCCTCCCGGGCTCCGGCGTGTACACGCGTGCGGGCGAGGAGATCGCCACGGTCGCACCCGGCACGACCACGCGGCTCGACGTCGCGGTCGGCGACTACGCCGGAGTCTGGGTCCCCGACACCGGCCAGCTCGAGGGCATCTCGTACACGGGCGACCGCGCGCGGGAGCTGGGTGAGGCGACGTACTACAACGCGACGACGGGCACCGCCCTCACGACGGCGGGGCTCCAGCCGGGCGACACCTACACGCTCGACACGCGCGTCACGGTCGAGCCCTCGGAGGAGGACCTGCGCGCCGGCGCGATCGACCAGACCGAGGTCCCGCCCGTGGCGAAGGGTGTCCTGCCCGCCGCGCTGGCAGGCAAGGCGGCGCAGTTCATGGGCGAGGAGACGGAGCCGGTCGAGCAGCTCTTCGCGCTGCGCGACGGTCTCGTCGCGAGCGGCATCTTCTCGAGCGGTCTCGACACGCAGCCGCCGTCGCGCCCCGGTCACTCGGCCGACCGCATCGACCAGCTGCTCGCGGACGACGAGATGGTCGGCGACGACGAGCAGTTCGCCGTCGCCCTCGCCCTCATGGCGAACCAGGCCGGGATCCCGGCGCGCGTGGTCATGGGGTTCTACCCCGACCCGGAGAAGAACCCGCTCGAGCCGGGCGAGGCGTTCACGGCGACCGGCGCGGACGTCCACGCCTGGGCAGAGGTGCCGTTCGTGGGCTACGGCTGGGTGCCGATCACGGCGATCCCGGACGAGGACAACAAGATCCAACCCGAGCCCAAGAGCCTGCAGGTCCCCAAGCCGCCGATCCTCGAGGACCCGGAGCCGCCGGAGGAGCCCGCGGAGGCCGAGGCCGGCAAGGTCGACGACGAGGAGAAGGAGAAGGCCGACGAGGACGGCTTCGACTGGGGCCAGGTCTTCCTGGTCGGCGTCGCCGTCGCGATCCCGCTCGCGCTGCTCGCGCTGCCGGTCGTGCTCGTGCTCGCGTACAAGGCACGCCGTCGTGCGCGCCGCCGTGCGGCCGAGCGCCCGGTGGACCGCGTGAGCGGAGGGTGGCGCGAGGTGCTCGACGCCGCCACCGACCTCGGCACCCCGGTGCCGCCGGGCGCGACGCGGCGGGAGGGGGCGGGAGTCCTCGCGCAGACGTACGGCGCGACGGCGACGATCCCGCTCGCGCACCGCGCCGACGCGACGGTCTTCGGGTCGGGGGAGCCCACCGAGCAGGAGATCGAGGCGTTCTGGGCGGACGTGGACACGGTCGTCGGGGGACTACGCTCCTCCGTGAGCCGCCGTGCTCGGGTGCGTGCGGCGCTCTCGTTGCGCTCGGTGCGTTCCCGTGACCGGTCGTCCGGCGTGCGTCGGTGGCTTCCCCGCCGCCGGCCGATGAGACAGGGAGACGAGTCATGAGCGAGGTGACGTGCGCCGCGTGCGGCTCCGCGCAGTCGTCGGGTTCGGCGTTCTGCGCGGTCTGCGGGCAGCCGTTCCCCCGGACCGGTCGCCCGGTCCCTGAGGCCGCGGCGGGCCCGGTCGGCGGCGTCCAGGCGGTGGCCGGCCGCGGGAACCAGGGCGCCCCGCCGTTCGCGACCCCGTCACGCTCGGTCCTGGACACCACGACCGAGCCCGAGGTCTACGCCGCGACGCAGAAGGCGTTCGTCCCGGCGCCGGTACTGGAGTCGCCGACGCTCGCCTCGGCGCCGCTCGCGACGACCGGTCGCCGGTTCGTGGCCTACCTGGTCGATGCCGCGGTGCCCGGCATCGTGGCGCTCGTGGTCCTCCTGGTCGGTCTCGGTGTCGTCGGTGCCCCGCTCGGCAGCGTCCAGACCGTGAGCCAGGAAGAGGCTGCGGCCCTCGTCGGCAAGGTCCTCGGGGTGTATGCGCTCGCGGTGGTCCTCGCCCTCGCGTGGTGGGTCGGCCTGTGGTTCTGGGAGGGGTCGACCGGCAAGACCCTCGGCAACCTCGCCACCGGCATCCGGACCGTCGACGCGGCGACGCGCGCACCCCTGGGCTTCGGCCGTGCCGCGCTGCGCTGGATCATCGTCGGCGTGGTACCGGCGGGAGGCATCCTCGTCGTCCTGCTCAGCCCCGGCTTCGACTCCGCGGGCCGCCGCCAGGGGTGGCACGACAAGGCCGCGAAGGCCCTCGTCCTCGACGTGCGCGGCATCACGCCCGAGGCCACGAACCGGCCCGCGGGCCACGACGGCGTCGCCTCGCTCCTCGGCGGGCCGACGGCGCAGGGACCCGCGCCGCAGAGCGGCGCGCAGGGCTACGGTGCGCAGGGCTACGGCGGCGGGTACGGGGTGCAGGGACAGGGCGCGCAGGGCTACGGGGCGCCTGCCCCGGCCCCCTACCCGGGCACTGCCGCGCCGACCTCGTACGCTCCGCCGTCGGCTGCTCCTGCTCCCTCGGGCCCGTCGGCTCCCGGGGTACCGCTTCCCGCGGCACCGCAGCCGGCAGTGCCCGACCCGTGGGCCTTCCCGTCGACGCCGCAGCCGGCCGGCGGTGGCCTCATCACCGGTGTGCCGGGGGCATCCGGTCAGGTCTCCGCGCCGGCCGCACCCCCCGCCGCGCCGGCCGCACCGACGCCGGCGCCTGCCGTCGGGCGCGAGGACAGCGCCCGGCCCCAGCCCGCGGAGGCGGAGCCCGAGTGGGACAGCACGCGCATGACGGCGCCGGGCGTGCGCGCCATGGAGCCCGCGCCCGACGTGTCGGTCGTCCTCGAGCTCGAGTCCGGGGAGCGGCGCGCCGTCGACCGGCCCACGCTCGTCGGCCGCAACCCGCAAGCACCCGACGACGGACCGTGGAACCTCGTCCCGGTCGCGGACCCGACGCGCTCGGTGTCCAAGACCCATGCGGAGCTCCGCGCCGACCCCAGCGGGCTCTGGCTCACGGACCGCGGCTCGACCAACGGCACCGTCGTCTCGGTGCCCGGGTCACCGCCGCGGGTCGCCGAGCCGGGCGTGCGCGTGCGCGTCCCTGTGGGCGCCACCATCCACGTCGGCGACCGGCGCATCCTCGTGCACCCGGGGAACCGGTGACGGGCCCGGTGCCGGAGGTGCACCTGTCGTGGGGCGCGGCGTCGCACCGCGGCGCGCGCCGGATCCTCAACGAGGACCGGTTCCTCGTCTCGCGCTCGGTCTTCTTCGTCGCGGACGGCATGGGCGGGCACGAGGCGGGCGAGGTGGCGAGCGCGACCGCGGTCGACGCCCTGCGACCGCTGGCCGACCTCGAGGTCGTGACCCCGGACGAGGTGCGCGCCCGGCTCACGGTCGCCCAGGAGAACGTCCAGGCGATCGTGACCGAGCCGGGCCGCGGGGCAGGCACGACCGTCACGGGCGTCGCGGTGTCGGAGCAGGACGGGAACCCGTACTGGCTGATCGTCAACGTCGGTGACTCGCGCACCTACCACCTGGCAGGGGGCCGGCTGGAGCAGGTGAGCGTCGACCACTCCGAGGTCCAGGAGATGGTCGACGCCGGTCTGCTCACCCCGGCCGAGGCCCAGACGCACCCCCGGCGTCACGTCGTCACCCGAGCGCTGGGATCGCGCGCCGAGCCGCAGCCGGACTTCTGGTTCGTCCCCATCGAGCGGCACGACCGGGTCCTGGTCTGCTCGGACGGGTTGACCGGCGAGCTCACGGACGAGCGGATCGCCGAGGTCCTGCTCGACACGCCCGACCCGCAGGGAGCCGCCGAGCGACTCGTGCACGAGGCGATCGCCGCCGGCGGGCGGGATAACATCACTGTCGTCGTCGTCGACGCCACCGGCGTCTCGGACGACACGAGCGGCGGGAGCACGGCGCCGCGCGAACATCACCTCGAGAACGGCTCGTCCGGCGCGGCCGTCGACGAGGACACGTTGCCCAGAGACGTTCGACTGCAGATCGGGGGAATGGCGTGACGCTGCGCTACGTCACGGGAACCGCGCGAGCCCTGGTCCGGGGTGGCACCGTCGTCGTGCTGCCCGGTCCGGCGGACGACGCGCTCGTCGAGCAGGTGTGGGACCAGCTGGGCGCCGACCCGGGGGTCGTCGAGGTCCTGCAGGTCCTCACGGGCGCCTTCGGCTCGAGCCTGCGCACGATCCCGCCGTTCGCGGTCGCCGTCGTCTCGGGCCGTCGCGTGCACGTGGCCGTGCGCGGTGCGCTCGCCGTCACGCTCGAGCTCGAGGGCGGCGAGCGGCTCCACGCCGACGGCGAGGACGTCACCACCTGGTCGGAGCGTGTCGTCGACGATGTCGTCGAGCTCCTCGTCCGGACGGGCGTCGCACCGGTCGAGGCGCCGCGCGGCGAGCCGCTGCTGACCACGGCCGCGGGCGACGTCGCGTCCTTGCCGCTCGCGTCCGGCGTCGTGCTGGCCGACGCCGTCGCGTGGCAGCTCGCCGAGCGCCCGGTGCTGCCCGAGACGGCGCCCGAGCTTGCGCCCGACTCTGCGCCCGACCCTGTGCCGCTCGAGACCGGCCCGGCGCTCCTGGGCGGGTCCGTGACGTCGTCCGACGGCGCGTCCAGCGTCGAGTCGACCGTCGAGGACGCGCCGGCCGTGGGCCGCGGGGTGTCGTTGCCGGTCCCGGCGGCAGAGAGCACCCCCGCCCTCGGGGGAGTGCTCGGAGCGACCCTGCGTCTGCCCGAGGAGACGATCGCGCCGGAGCCGGACGGCGTGCACGCACCGCTCGGCGCCGGTCTCGCCGCGTCCACCGGAGAGGGCGGGGCCGACGCGGGACCCACGACGACTGCCGCCCCCGACGACGACGCGAGCGTCGTCGAGGAGCCGGACGACTACGCGCACCTGTGGGGCTCGACGGTCCTGCGCACCGTCGAGGACGCCGCGGTGCGGGCGGAGGCGGAGGACGAGGACGCCGACGAAATCCCGCCCGTCCCGGGCCCGCCCACGCCCGAGGAGCCCGTGGACGAGGAGCCCCGGACGGAGCCGTCCGGCGCGGGGCCCGTCGCCGAACCGGCCGAGCAGCCGGGCGGGCTCATCGCCGGGGTCCCCCGTGAGTGGACGGGAGCCACCCCGGCGGCCGCGCACCGCGCGGCGACCGTCGTCGACCCCGAGGGCGGCGCGGCGGACGACGCCGAGGCCGGTGCCGAGGGGCTCGACCACGACGGCCACACCGTCCTCTCGTCCGCGATCGCGGACCTGCGGGCTGCCGCGCAGAGCGCCGCGCCGCCTGCGCCGCCGGCACCGACGCCGTCGTTCACCGCCCCGCCCGGCCCGGGCCAGCAGCAGATCCTGGCGCGGACGTGCGTGCAGGGGCACGCGAACCCGCCCTCGCGCGACACCTGCGCGCTCTGCGGCAGCGAGCTCGAGGAGGACGCCGCGCTCGCGATCCGGCCGCCGCTCGGCCGCGTCGTCGTCTCGACGGGCCAGACGCTCGAGCTCGACCGGCCGGTCGTCGTCGGACGGCGCCCGCGCACGCCGCGCTCCCAGGCGGCCGACCTCCCGCGCCTCGTGACCGTGCCGAGCCCGCAGCAGGACATCTCGCGCTCGCACGTCGAGATCACGCTCGAGGGCTGGCACGTGCTGGTGAGCGACATGGCCACGACCAACGGCACGACGCTCCTGCGTGCCGGGCAGCCGCCGCGCCGGCTCCACCCGTCGGAGCCCGTGCTCGTCGTCGACGGGGACGTCGCCGACCTGGGCGACGGCGTGACCCTGACCTTCGAGGGAATCCGGTGAGCACCAAGCGCGCACCGTCACCTCCCCCCGAGATCAAGGGCTTCGAGTACGTCTCGCTCGTCGGCTCGGGCGGCTTCTCGGACGTCTTCCTCTACCAGCAGCAGCGGCCGCGGCGGCGCGTCGCGGTCAAGGTGCTGCTGCACGAATGGTCGAGCGAGTCCCAGCGTGCCGCGTTCGACGCCGAGGCCGACCTCATGGCGACGCTCTCGACGCACCCGTCGATCGTCACGATGTACGAGGCCGACGTCGCGGACGACGGCCGCCCGTACCTCGCGATGGAGTACTGCTCCCGGCCGAACCTCGGGGCCAGGTACCGCACCGAGCGGCTCTCGGTCGCGGAGGCGCTGCGCACCGCCGTGCAGATCGCGGGCGCCGTGGAGACCGCGCACCGGCACGGCATCCTGCACCGCGACATCAAGCCCGCGAACATCCTCGTCACCGAGTACGGGCACCCGGCGCTGACCGACTTCGGCATCTCGTCGACGCTCGACGACGCGGCCCGCGCCGAGGGCATGTCCATCCCGTGGTCGCCGCCGGAGTCGTTCGCCGAGCCGCCGCGCAGCGGGGTCGGGACGGACGTCTGGGCGCTGGCCGCCACGACGTTCACCCTCCTCGCCGGCCGGACGCCGTTCGAGGTGCCGGGCGGGTCGAACTCGAGCGCGAACCTCATCTCGCGCATCGAGTCCTCCCCGCTCCCGCGCACCGGCCGTACCGACGTGCCGGCGTCGCTCGAGCGCGTGCTCGCGACGGCGATGGCCAAGAACCCGGGCTCCCGCTACCCGACCATGCTGGACTTCGCCCGTGCGCTCCAGCAGGTGCAGAACGAGCTGTCCTACGCCGTCACGCCGATCGACCTGCTCGACGACTCGGGCCACGTCCAGGAGGAGGAGCCCGACGACGACGCCGGGACCCGGCTCCGGGACATCGTCTCGATCGACCCCGCCGGGCCGGCGCAGCCGCGGGTCACGCAGCCGACCTCGAACGTGCAGCCCGTGCAGCGCGTCACCGCCCCGTGGGTCCCGCAGCAGACCGGGCAGGGGCAGCCGGGCCGCCCGGGCGGCTACGGCCCCCCGACGCCGTACGCCCCGAACCCCGCGCAGCACGGCGCGCAGCCCGCGGCGTGGACCGGCACCTCGCCCGGTGCGGCGCCTGGCGGGACGTCCGGAGGCGCGGGGACCGTGCCGACGACGGCCGTCGGGCCGGGCGGGCACGCGCCGGCCACCTCCCCCGTCGCCGAGCTCACCGACCCCCGCGCGTACCCCGGCGGAGCGGGCAGGCCGACGCACTGGGGCACGCCGCCCGTCGAGGACACGGTGCACCGCACCGCGGGGCCCGCCCAGGCGACCGAGGAGCGCGCGGAGGCCGAGCGGTCGGGGAAGGGCGCGCTGTGGGCGACACTCGCCGGTGTCGGGGTCGTCGGCCTCGCCGTCGCGGGGTTCTTCGCGCTCCAGTCCGGAGGCGCTCCCGAGGGCACCGACCCCACGGCGGGCGGGGACGAGACCGCGCCGACGAGCGACACCACGTTCACGCCGTCGGACAACCTGGGCGACCTGGTCCCGCCGGTGAACGACCTCGTGGGGACCTACGACCCGGCGCGCGAGGTCGCGACCTTCACGTGGGCGTACGACTCGGACAAGGCGCAGGACGGCGACTCGTTCGCCTGGCGCAAGCTCGACGCGGTCGAGGAGTCGCGCTACAAGGAGATCTTCGACGAGACCACCGTCGAGCTCCGGGCGAAGCCGGGGGAGAAGGTCTGCATCGAGGTCATCGTCGAGCGTGACGGCAAGTTCTCCGCGGCCCCGCAGAAGACGTGCGTCGACGGGGAGGCGGCGTGAGCGAGCTCGCGGTCGAGTTCTGCGGCGAGTGGTTCCGGCCCGACGCAGAGGGGGAGTTCGACATCGGCCGCGACGGAGACCTGTCGATCGAGGACAACCCCTACCTGCACCGCCGCTTCCTGCGCATCACCCACGAGGGCGGCATCTGGTGGCTCGCCAACGTCGGCTCGCTCATCTCCGCGACGGTGTGCGACTCCGGCGGCGGCGTGCAGTCGTGGCTCTCGCCGGGCAACCGCCTGCCGATCGTCTTCCCGACGACGTCGATCGTGTTCACCGCCGGGCCGACGACGTACGAGCTCACCGCGCAGCTGCGCGGCGCGCCGTACCAGGAGATCCGCTCCGAGGACCCCGAGTCGGGCGCGACGACGATCGGGATGATCACGTTCACGACGAGCCAGAAGCAGCTCATCGTCGCGCTCGCGGAGCCGATGCTGCGCCGCGACGGGACGGGGCTGTCGGAGATCCCGTCGTCGGCCGCGGCGGCCGCACGCCTCGGCTGGGCGACCACGCGCTTCAACCGCAAGCTCGACAACGTGTGCGACAAGCTCGACCGCATCGGGGTCAAGGGCCTGCGCGGCGGCCCCGGAGCGCTCGCGACGAACCGTCGGGCCCGGCTCGTGGAGTACGCCGTCGCGTCGCGGCTCGTCACCGGTGACGACCTCCCCCTGCTCGACCTGACCGACGACGGCTGACCGCGGCGGTCGACCCGTGAGCCCGCGTCCGCGTGCTCCGGCCGACCGCGCCGTCGGCCTGCTCTCGACGACCCGCCCGCTCCCCGCCCGGACCTGAACGAGGACCTTCGTGCGAATCAAGCTCACGCTGCACCGCCCCGACGCCTCCACGACCAACGTGGCCGTGACGGCCGACGCGACGGCCACCGTGCGCGACGTGGCCGAGGCGCTCTTCGCGGGCGACCCGACCCGCGCGGGCACGGCGGTCCCGGACCGGCTGACGCTCCAGGTGGGCTCGGCGCCGTCGGGCGGCGCAGCTGCTGCCCAGGGCCGGGTGCTGTCGCCCACGAGCGACCTCGTCGAGGCTGGCCTGCGCTCGGGCTCGACCGTGTCGATCGTGCGTGTGTCCGAGCAGTTCGACGCGCCCGGGCAGGACCGCGGGGCCGCGGTCGCGGTCCTGCGCGTGCTCGAGGGCCCCGACGCCGGCCGGGAGTTCCCCCTGCCGGTCGGGACGAGCTACCTCGGCCGCGACCGCGACATGGACATCCGCCTGAACGACCCGCAGGTGTCCAAGCGGCACGCGCGCATCACGGTCGGCGAGACGATCGAGATCACCGACACGAACTCGGCGAACGGCCTCGTCATGGGCGGGCAGCGCATGATGCGCTCGACCCTCACGTCGGCGGACACCGTGACGATCGGCAGCACCGTCGTGTCGGTCGTCGCGCTGCACCGTTCGACGAGCCTGGCACCGACGAGCCCGGTCGTGGAGTTCAACCGGTCCCCGCGCGTCGTCGCACGCTTCGGCGAGCGCAAGCTCAAGGCCCCGCGTCCGCCGCAGCCGCCCGAGCCGCCGCGCTTCCCGTACCTCGCGATGGTGGCCCCGCTCCTCATGGGCGTGATCCTGTACTCGGTCACGCAGAACCTGCTGTCGATCGTGTTCATCGGCCTGAGCCCGATCCTCATGCTCGGCAACTACTTCGACCAGAAGATGCAGGCCAAGCGCAAGCTCAAGGCCCAGCGCGAGCAGTTCGAGCAGTCGGTCGCCGCGCTGCACGTGACGATCGAGCGCACGCACGCGGTCGAGCGTGCAGTGCGGCTCACGGAGGCGCCGTCGGTCGGTGACACGGTCGCCTCGGTGCGGCGCCTGGGCGGGCTGCTCTGGACGCACCGTCCCGAGCACGAGGCGTTCCTCACCGTCCGGGTCGGGCTCGGCTCCGCGCCCGCGCGCACGCAGCTCGACCTGCCGGCCGAGAACAACACGCTGCCCGAGTTCTGGAACGAGCTCGAGAAGCTGCACGCCGAGTGCGCGACGATCACGGGCGTGCCCGTCGTCGCCCGCCTGCGGACGGACGGCGCGATGGGCATCGCGGGCGCGGGCGCAGCTGCGGACGCGGTCGCGCGCGGCGTCCTCGTCCAGCTCGCCGGGCTGCACTCGCCGTCCGAGCTCGTGCTGGCGGCCGTCACCTCGCAGCGCTCGCGCACCGACTGGGAGTGGCTCGAGTGGCTCCCGCACACCGGCTCGCCGCACAGCCCGCTCGGCGGCGACCACCTCGCCGACAACCCGGGCGCGGCACAGTCGCTCCTGTCCCAGCTCGAGGACCTCGTCGAGCTGCGGGGCGCGGACCTCGGTGCCCACGCCGAGCTGCGCGGGCCGGTCGACCCGCTCGAGCCGGGCGACACGCCCAAGCCGGTCCTGCCGACCGTGGTCGTGCTCGTCGAGGACGACGCACCGGTCGACCGCTCGCGCCTCACCCGGCTCGTCGAGCGCGGCGCGGACGCGGGCGTGCACGTCGTGTGGGTCGCGCCCTCCGTCGAGCAGCTCCCGGCGGCGTGCCGCACGTTCGTGCTCGTCGACGGCGCCGCGGACGCCACGGCCGGTCCGGGCGGCACCCCCGGCAGCGCCGCGGGCGCGACCACCGGCGAGGTGCGGGTCGGTCGGCTGACCTTCCCCGTGACGTGCGAGACCGTGGACCTGGCGACGGCGCACGAGGTCGCGCGCATCCTCGCGCCCGTCGTCGACGTCGGTGCACCGGTCGACGACGACTCCGACCTGCCGCGCTCCGTCTCCTACCTCGCGCTCTCGGGCACGGCGCTCGCGGAGGACCCCGCGACCATCGTCGACGCATGGCGCGAGAACGGCTCCCTCACGCCGCGCGACGGGTCGCCGCCCGTGCGCCGCCGGGTCCCCACGAACCTGCGCGGTCTCGTCGGGCACTCGGGCACCGAGCCCCTGTACCTCGACCTGCGCACGCAGGGCCCGCACGCGCTCGTCGGCGGGACGACGGGCGCGGGCAAGTCCGAGTTCCTCCAGTCGTGGGTGCTCGGCATGGCGGCGGCCCACAGCCCCGACCGCGTGACGTTCCTCTTCGTCGACTACAAGGGCGGCGCGGCGTTCGCGGACTGCGTGAACCTGCCCCACAGCGTGGGCCTCGTGACCGACCTCTCGCCGCACCTGGTGCGGCGCGCGCTGACGTCGCTCCGCGCCGAGCTGCGCTACCGCGAGCACCTGCTCAACCGGAAGAAGGCCAAGGACCTGGCGTCGCTCGAGCGCACTGGGGACCCGGACGCGCCTCCGAGCCTGCTCATCGTGGTCGACGAGTTCGCGGCGCTGGTCAACGAGGTCCCCGAGTTCGTCGACGGCGTCGTCGACGTCGCCCAGCGCGGGCGCTCCCTCGGTCTGCACCTCATCCTCGCGACGCAGCGACCGGCGGGCGTCATCAAGGACAACCTGCGCGCCAACACGAACCTGCGCGTCGCGCTGCGCATGGCCGACGAGGACGACTCGACGGACATCCTGGGCATCCCGATGGCCGCGCACTTCGACCCGTCGATCCCCGGACGCGGCGCGGTGAAGACCGGGCCGGGCCGCATCACGCCGTTCCAGACCGGGTACGCGGGCGGCTGGACCTCGTCGAAGCCCGAGCGTCCGCGCATCGACGTCCAGGAGATGGCGTTCGGCTCCGACATCCGCTGGGAGCTCCCGGAGCCGGAGGTCGAGGAGGTCGCCGACCCGGGGCCGAACGACATCTCGCGCGCTGTCGCGACGATCTCCCGCGCGGCGACGGAGGCGGCCGTCCCTGCGCCGCGCAAGCCGTGGCTGCCCGAGCTCGCGCCGACGTACGATCTCGCGCGCCTGCCCAACCCGCGCACCGACGCGATGCTCCTCCTCGGCGTCGAGGACGACCCGACGACGCAGACCCAGCCGACCGTGTTCTACGAGCCCGATCGCGACGGCAACATGGCGATCTACGGCACGGGCGGCTCCGGCAAGAGCGCGACCCTGCGCACCATCGCGGTGTCGGCGGCGATCACGGCGCGCGGCGGGCCCGTCCAGGTCTACGCGATCGACTGCGGCGCGAGCGGCCTGCGCATGCTCGAGGACCTGCCCCACGTGGGCGCCGTCATCTCGGGCGACGACGAGGAACGGGTCCAGCGTGTGCTGCGCACGCTGCGCGACCTCGTCGACGAGCGCTCCGCGCGCTACGCGTCGCTCCGGGCCGGCGACCTCAACGAGTACCGGCGTCTTGCGAACGCGCCCGACGAGCCGCGCATCCTCGTCCTGGTCGACGGCATCGGCGCGTTCCGCGACGCGTACGAGTTCCGCCCTGCGTACGCGTTCCCCGTGTGGGGCGCGTTCACGCAGATCGCGACGGACGGCCGCCAGGTGGGCGTGCACGTCGTCGTGACGGGCGACCGTGCCGCGTCCGTCCCGACCTCGCTCGGCTCGACGATCCAGAAGCGGCTCGTGCTGCGCCTGACGAACGAGGACGACTACCTGACGCTCGGCGTCCCGAAGGACGTGCTCACCCTCACGTCGCCCCCGGGCCGGGGCATCCTCGAGGAGAACGAGGTCCAGGTCGCCGTGCTCGGCGGCGACGCGAACGTCGCTCTGCAGTCGCGCGAGCTGGGCAGGCTCCGCGACGCGATGACCCGCCTCGGCATCCCGCAGGCGCCCGGGGTGGACCGGCTCCCGGACAGCTTCACGCTGGACGTGCTGCCCGAGCTCACGGGTGACCGGCCCACGATCGGCCTCGACGACCTGGACATCGCGCCCGTCGCGCTGCCGGCGCGCGGCACGTTCATGCTCTCCGGCCCTCCGGGGGGCGGACGCACGACGGCGCTGGTCACCATCGCCCAGACGGTGCGCCGCGCGCGCAAGGGTCGGGTCGTGTACCTCGCGCCCCGGCGGACGAGCATCTCGGCGCTCGACGTCTGGGACACCGCGGCCACGTCCCCGGAGGAGGCGGTCACGCTGATCGAGAGCCTCACCCAGGCGCTCGACGGCGGCTCGCTGCGGCCGGGCAGCCTCACGGTGCTCGTCGAGTCCGTCACGGAGTTCACCGGCACGCCCGCCGAGCAGCCGCTCGCGGCGTTCGTGCGCGCCGCCGTGCGGGCCGACCAGCTCGTCGTCGGCGAGGCGGAGTCCTCGACCTGGGGCCAGGCGTGGGCGCTCGCGCAGCCGTTCAAGGCAGGCCGCTCGGGGCTGCTGCTCACGCCGGGCGACCTCGACGGCGACACGCTCCTGGGCACCGGGCTCGGACGCCTCCGACGGGTGGACTTCCCGCCCGGCCGCGGCTTCCTCATCGTCTCCGGGCGGGCGCGCAAGATGCACGTCGCGCTGCCGCGGTAGCGGCTCGGCGGGGCGCCGAAGACCCCCGGCGCAGTCATGGGGAGGCCTCCCCATCGACGCGTGCAGGGACCGATGGTTGAGTAGGGCCATCGACAACGGACGACGTCCACGCAGGGTGGAGGTCGAGGACAGAAGGAGATGAACCATGGCTGGTATGTGGGGCGCTAACGTCGAGGACCTCCGCGGACTCGGGCAGACGCTGCAGCAGAAGGCGGACGAGATCCGGACGACCATGAACACGCTCAACACGCAGGTGCAGGGCGTCTCGTGGGAGGGCCCCGACGCCCAGCAGTTCAAGGGCAGCGACTGGCCGGCCGCGCAGACGCAGCTGACCAACGTCGCGCAGGTCCTCACGGACGCCGGCCAGAAGGCCACGCAGAACGCGCAGGCGCAGGAGCAGACCTCGAACAGCTGACCTGTTCCGGTCCACCGAGGGCGCAGGATCCCGCAAGGGGTCCTGCGCCCTCGGCGCGTCCGGGGCAGGCCGGTCTGCGAGACTGCTTCCCGCACCCCCGACGACGAACGCCGACGAGAGGCTCTCCCGCATGACCGAGCTGCGCTACCCGAGCGACGACTTCCCGGCCCCCGTCGGCGTGCGGCTGACGGCGCCCGAAGGGTGGGTCCCGCTCCCGCACGTCGGCCTCCCGCTGGCCCTCGGCCGCGAGGTCGCGGACGGGGAGTTCAACCCGAACGTCATCGTGGTCGTGTCGCGGATCCGCGCCGAGCAGTCGCTCGACGACGCGCACGCGGAGGTCCTGCGCAAGCTCAAGCCCCTGCCGAGGCTCAAGGAGCTCGGCAGCGGCGACCTGGACGTGGACGGGCTGCCCGGTCGCTGGGTCGAGGCCTCGTTCAAGGGCGGCGGGGGAGTCGTCCTCGTGCAGTCCGTTCGGACGGTCGTCGTACCGCGCGGTCCCGTCGCGGACCTCGTCCAGACGACGGGCACGTGCACGCTGGTGCAGCACCCGTGGGCGGGTGAGGAGATCCGCTCGGTGCAAGGGAGCCTGCGGCTCGACCGCTGAGCGCCGTTACATTCGCCCGCATCACAAGACGTGGTATCCACCAGGCGAGACCGCTGGCACCCTGGTTGTGGAGGAGCGGGCCTGACTGAGGCAACCCTCACTCCAGTCGTACAATCGAGAAGGTCTTCTGCGACCGGTGCCCACCGGTCCGACGACGCGGCCCCCACCGGCGGCCGCGCGGAGACACCCGTCCTCGACCGGAAGGCGCCCTGTCCTGTGAGCAGCATCCGTCCACTGCGCGTCGCGATCGTCGGCGCTGGTCCCGCCGGGATCTACGCCGCGGACATCCTGTCCAAGACCGACCTCGACGTGAGCATCGACCTGTTCGAGCGCCTGCCCGCGCCGTTCGGCCTCGTGCGCTACGGCGTCGCGCCCGACCACCCCCGCATCAAGCAGATCATCGTGGCGCTCCACAAGGTGCTGAGCCGCGGGGACATCCGCCTGCTCGCCAACGTGGACTACGGCGTCGACCTCAAGCTCGACGACCTGCGCCAGTACTACGACGCGGTGATCTTCTCCACGGGATCGATCCGGGACGCGGCGCTCCCGATCGAGGGGATCGACCTGCCCGGCTCGTACGGCGCGGCCGACTTCGTCTCCTGGTACGACGGCCACCCCGACGTCCCGCGCACGTGGCCCCTCGAGGCGCAGCAGGTCGCCGTCCTCGGCGCGGGCAACGTCGCGCTCGACGTGGCGCGCGTGCTCGCCAAGCACGCGGACGACCTCCTGCCGACCGAGGTCCCGCAGAACGTCTACGAGATCCTCAAGGCGTCGCCCGTCACGGACGTGCACGTCTTCGCGCGCCGCGGCCCCGCGCAGGCGAAGTTCTCGCCGCTCGAGCTGCGCGAGCTCGGTCACGTGCCGGACGTGGACGTCATCGTCTACCCCGAGGACTTCGAGTTCGACGAGGGCTCGATGGCGGCGATCAGCTCGTCCAACCAGACGAAGCAGGTCGTCAAGACCCTCACCGACTGGACGCTCAAGGACCCGGCAGAGAACACCGCGTCGCGGCGCCTGCACCTGCACTTCCTGCACGCCCCCGTGGCGGTGCTCGGCGACGGCAAGGTCGAGGGCCTGCGCACCGAGCGCACGCAGCTCAACGGCGACGGCACCGTCTCCGGCACGGGCGAGTTCCACGAGTGGCCCGTGCAGGCCGTGTACCGCGCCGTCGGGTACTTCGGCTCGCCGCTGTCCGAGATCCCCTTCGACGAGCTCAAGGGCGTCATCCCGAACCGCGAGGGCCGCGTCATCGACATCGACGGCGAGCACATCCCCGGCGTCTACGCGACCGGCTGGATCAAGCGCGGTCCGGTCGGCCTCATCGGGCACACCAAGTCGGACGCGTCCGAGACCATCCGTCACCTCGTCGAGGACGTCACGGGGGCGGGCGACGGCGGCGACGTGGCGACGGCGGACGTCGAGGCGGGCCGCGTCGCGCCGCTGGGCGACCCGGAAGCGATCGTGGAGTTCCTGAACGAGCGTGGCGTCGGCCACGTCGAGTGGTCCGGCTGGGAGCTCCTCGACGCCTACGAGCGCAGCCTCGGCGAGCCCCACGGGCGCGAGCGTGTCAAGGTCGTCCCGCGCGAGGAGATGATCCGCATCGCGCGCGGGGAGTCGCAGGTCGGCTGACCCGCACCGCGGGCAGCACCCGCCCACCGCCGACGGCGCCCCGCCCTCCCCGGGCCGGGCGCCGTCGTCGTCCCCTGGGAACGAGGCGGGTGGCTCGCGCGTTCAGCAGGAGGGCGTCGGCACGGTCGACGTCCGGCGGGCGGCCCGGCACCACGGTGGGCCGCCGCGATCGTGGAAGGAGCGCTCGTGGGACGTCGTCACCACTTCAACGGCCTCAAGACCGCCGCCCTGTTCGGGTTCATGTGGGCCATCGTGCTCGGCCTCTGGGTCCTCTTCGGAGCACGGGCCAACCTGCTCTGGGTCTTCGTCGGCATCGGCCTCGTGACGACCTTCTACGGCTACTGGAACTCCGACAAGATCGCGATCCGCGCGATGCACGCCCGGCCAGTGAGCGAGCTGGAGCAGCCCGCGATGTACCGCATCGTGCGCGAGCTCTCGACCGCCGCCCGGCGGCCGATGCCGCGCCTGTACGTCTCGCCCACCCAGGCGCCCAACGCGTTCGCGACCGGCCGCAACCCCAGGAACGCGGCGGTCTGCTGCACCGAGGGGATCCTGCGCCTGCTCGACGAGCGCGAGCTGCGCGGCGTCCTCGGCCACGAGCTCATGCACGTGTACAACCGCGACATCCTCACGTCGTCGGTCGCGGGCGCGCTCGCCGGCGTCATCACGTCCCTGGCGCAGTTCCTGCTGATCTTCGGCGGCGACCGCGACCGCGGCGGCAACCCGCTCGCGGCGATCGCGATGGTGATCCTCGCGCCGGTCGCCGCGATGCTCGTCCAGCTCGCGATCTCGCGCACGCGCGAGTACGACGCCGACGAGGACGGAGCGAGGCTCACGGGCGACCCGCTCGCGCTCGCGTCGGCGCTGCGCAAGCTGGAGTCCGGGACGCAGCGCGCGCCGCTCCCGCAGAACCGCGACCTGGTGGACGTGTCGCACCTCATGATCGCCAACCCGTTCCGGGGCGCGGGCGTCGCCAAGATGTTCGCCACCCACCCGCCGATGGCGGAGCGCATCAAGCGGCTCGAGTCGATGGCCGGCCACGGCCCGGGGTACGGCGGCATCACCTACCACTGAGCCCGGCCCCGCGTGTCGCCGGAGCGTGACGCACCGGTGTGACCGACGGACGTGACCCACCGGCGTGACCCACCGACGTGACGCAGGAGCGTGACGCGCGAGCGTGAGCCACCGGTCACGTGATCCGTCTCACGATGCGGACTCGTCGGCGTCCAGGCGACCTAGCGTGGAAGAGGGCCCGACCACGGGCCCGTCTCCGCGGTCGGAGCCGCGGGGACCCGCGGTGCTCCGACGGAGGTCTCCCCATGCAGTCGAGTCATCGACGTCTCGCGACGAACGTCCTGGTCATCGGAACCGGAGGCGCGGGCCTGCGCGCGTCCATCGAGCTGGCAGAACGGGGGGTCGACGTCCTCGCCGTGGGCAAGCGCCGCCGCCACGACGCGCACACCAGCCTCGCGGCGGGCGGCATCAACGCGGCGCTCGCGACGATGGACCCGCAGGACTCGTGGCAGCAGCACGCCGCCGACACCATCACCGAGTCCTACGAGCTCGCCGACCCGGAGGTCGTGCAGGTCGTCACCCAGAACGCCGCGCGGGGGATCGAGGACCTCGAGCGGTGGGGCATGCCGTTCGCGCGCGAGGCGGACGGGCGCATCAGCCAGCGGTTCTTCGGCGCGCACACCTACCGACGCACGGCGTTCGCCGGCGACTACACGGGCCTGGAGATCCAGCGCACCCTCGTGCGCCGCGCGACCGAGCTGCGCGTCCCGGTCCTCGACACGGTCTACGTGACGCGGCTGCTCGTCGCGGGCGGGCGAGTGTTCGGCGCGTACGGGTTCGACGTCACGGACGGCACGCGCGTGACGATCCACGCCGACGCCGTGGTGCTCGCCGCGGGCGGCCACACGCGGATCTGGCGGCGGACGTCGTCGCGCCGCGACGAGAACACCGGCGACTCGTGGCGCCTCGCGGTCGATGCGGGCGCGAGCCTGCGGGACGCCGAGCTCGTCCAGTTCCACCCGTCGGGCATCATCGAGCCCGACGACGCCGCCGGCACGCTCGTCTCGGAGGCGGCGCGCGGGGAGGGCGGCATCCTGCGCAACGCGCTCGGCGAGCGGTTCATGGAGAGGTACGACCCCGAGCGGCTCGAGCTCTCGACGCGCGACCGCGTCGCGCTCGCGAACTTCACGGAGATCGCCGAGGGCCGCGGCACGGCCAAGGGCGGCGTGTACCTCGACGTCTCCCACCTGCCGCGCGAGCAGGTGCTGGAACGGCTCCCGCGCGTCTACCGCATGATGCTCGACCTGCAGATGCTCGACATCACGACGACCCCCATGGAGGTCGCCCCGACCGCGCACTACTCGATGGGCGGGGTGCGGGTCGACGCCGCGGACCACGCGACCGACGTCGAGGGGCTCTACGTCATCGGCGAGGCGGCGAGCGGCCTGCACGGCGCGAACCGGCTGGGCGGCAACTCGCTCATCGAGCTGCTCGTCTACGGGCGCATCACCGGCGCGGCCGCCGCGGACTTCGCGATCGGGTCCGACGCCCCCCGCCGGGACCGCGACGCCGTCGCCGAGGCCGCGCACGAGGTGGACCTCGCGCTCGGGCTGGGGACCGCCGTCGGCTCGGAGCCGGTCGCCCAGGAGAACGCGCGCCGCCTGCAGCGCGCCGTGCGCGACGTCATGACCGAGCACGCGGGCGTCGTCCGGTCCGGCGACGGGCTCACGGAGGGGCTGCGGCGCCTGGGGGAGGTCGAGGGCCGCGCTCGGGCCGTCGTCGCGCACCCGGACATCGCCGGGTACGACGACCTCGCGCACGTGTTCGACCTCAAGGGGTCGCTGCTCGCGGCGCGCGCGACGCTCGACTCGGCGCTCGCGCGGCGCGAGACGCGCGGGTGCCACAACCGCTCCGACTTCCCCGCGACGGACCCGGCGCTGCGCGTCAACCTCGTCTGGTCGCCGGGCACGGGCGTCACCGCGGAGGATGTCCCGCCCGTGCCGAGCCAGATCGCGTCACTGATGCGTCGGGACGACTCCGTGGTGGGCAAGCTCGTCGAGTAGGGCGCGCGCGACGCCGTCGTCGTCGTTCGCCGCGGTGACGTCCGTCGCCGCGGCGAGCACGTCGGGGTGCGCGTTCGCGACCGCGAACGAGCGACCGGCCCAGCGCAGCATGGGCAGGTCGTTGGGCATGTCGCCGAACGCCCAGACGTCGTGCGCGTCGACCCCGAGCCTCGCGCACCAGCGCGCGAGCGCGGCGTCCTTGGTCACCGTAGGCGCCAGCAGCTCCGCGAGGCCGGCAGCCCCGGAGTACGCGAGGTGGGCGCGGTCGCCGACGACGTCGCGCACGCGCGCGAAGAACGCCTCCTGCGCCGACGTCTGGGCGTCCGCGACGACGACGGGCCGCGTCGCGGGGGCGTCCTCGACCGGAGTGCGTGCGTCGCGCGCGAGGATCTTGCCCACGGGCGCCCGCCCTGGGCCCAGCGTCGACTCGACCGGCGCGACGACGTCGGGCGAGCCCTCGGCCGCGGCGTCGCCCGCCGTGGAGCGGAACCCGTGGTCGAACGTCGGCCCGTCGACGCGCTCGAACGCGAGCGCGACGCCCGGGACCGCCGCGCGCAGGTCGGCGACCAGCGCGGCCGCCTCGTCCTCGGAGAAGCCGCAGACGTCGAGCGGGCTTGCGCTCGCGAGGTCCCACACCGCGGCACCGCCCAGGCAGATGACGTGGCCGTGCCCGCCGACGACGTCGGCGAGCACGTCGAGCCAGCGCGGCGGCCGGGCCGTGACGAAGACGACCTCGACGCCCGCCTCCTCGGCGGCCAGCAGAGCGGACCGCGTCCGCGACGAGACCGTGCCGTCCGAGCGCAGGAGCGTGCCGTCGAGATCCGTCGCGACGACGCGCGGGAGGGTCACCGGTAGTTGGTGAACTGCAGCGCGACGTCGAGGTCGGCGGCCTTGAGCAGCGCGATGACGGTCTGCAGGTCGTCGCGCGACTTGCTCGTCACGCGCACCTCGTCACCGGTGATCTGGGTCTTGACGGCCTTGGGCGCCTCGTCGCGGATGATCTTCGTGATCTTCTTCGCGTTCTCGCTGGACAGGCCCTCCTTGAGGGTCGCCGCGAGCCGGTACTCCTTGCCCGACGCCTTCGGCTCCTTGTCGCCCAGGTCGAGGGACTTGAGCGAGATGCCGCGCTTGACGAGCTTGGTCTCGAGCACGTCGAGGATCGCGAGGACGCGCTCCGGCGAGTTCGCGACCATGAGGATGCTCTCGCCGCTCCAGCCGATCGATGCGCCGATGTTGCGGAAGTCGTAGCGCTGCGCGACCTCCTTGGCGGCCTGGTTCAGCGCGTTGTCGACCTCCTGGCGGTCGACCTTGCTGACGATGTCGAACGAGGAGTCGGCCATGGGTGGTCCTCTCTCGGGCCGGGAACGGGTGCTGGGTCCACCGTAGTCGAGCGCGCTCAGCTGCGGGACGCGAGCCGCGTGGCGCGCGCCGTGCGCAGCCCGTCGGCGGACAGCACGACGAGCGCGACCCAGACGAGGCCGAAGCCCGCCCAGCGCGTCGCGGACATGTGCTCGTGGAACACGAGCAGCCCGAAGAGGAACTGCAGCGCCGGGCCGAGGTACTGCAGGAGCCCGACGACGCTCAGCGGCAGGCGGCGCGCGGCACCGCTGAACAGCAGCAGCGGCAGCGCGGTGACGATGCCCGCGGACGCCAGCAGCAACGCGTGGCCGGCTCCCTCGGTGCCGAACGTCCCCGCGCCCGTGGAGGCGAGCCACACGAGGTAGGCGAGCGCGAGCGGCGCGAGCACCGCGGTCTCGACGGCGAGGCCCGGCAGCGCCTCGACCGTGCGGCCCACGCGGTTCTTCACGAGCCCGTAGAGGCCGAACGAGGCCGCGAGCACGAGCGCGATCCACGGGAGCCCGCCGGCGCCCGTGCTGATGACCACGACGGCGGCGGCGCCGAGCCCGACCGCGACCCACTGCGCGGGCCGCAGCCGCTCGCGCAGCACGACGACCGCGAGGAGGACCGTGACGAGCGGGTTGATGAAGTAGCCCAGCGCGGCGTCGAGGACGTGACCCGAGAGCACGCCGTAGACGTACACCGTCCAGTTGGTGACGATGAGCACGGCTGCCACGGCCAGGACGCCGAGGGTCCGCGGGGTGCGCAGCGCCGTGCGGAAGCCGGCGAGCTGTCGCGTCGCCGCGAGCAGGACGAGGCAGAAGAGCAGGCTCCAGACCACGCGGTGCGCGATGATCTCGAGGGGCGCGGCCGGCTCGAGGAGCGGGAAGTAGAGGGGCATCGCGCCCCAGAGGAAGAACGCCCCCGTGCCGAGCAGGAGGCCCAGGCGGTCGTTCGGGGTGGCGGTCGCGCGCGCGGTCGGCGCGGGCGTCGGGGTGCCGGCGGGATCGGGCGTCCCGGTGCCGGAGGGGTGGTCCGGCGTGGGGGAGGGGTGGGTCACCGCACCACTGTACGGAGGGCCGGGGACACGCCGACCGGCGCCGACCGGCGCCGATTTCGCACCCGGCCCGGGTGGGCTGTATCGTTGGCTCGCCCGCGTGGCCCACCCCGCACGATGTGCAGGGTCGATCGCGCGTGACAACTCCACACGGCAGGTTGCCCGAGCGGCCAAAGGGATCTGACTGTAAATCAGACGGCTCAGCCTTCGGGGGTTCGAATCCCTCACCTGCCACCGGAGCGACGGGGCGTCATCCTGCAGGGTGGCGCCCCGTTGTCGCGCGGGATGTGCTCGAGCCGGACGGCGAGGGCGCTCCCGGCGGGTGTCGTTCCCGGTGTCGCGGACGCCAGGAACGGCGGAACGGTGCCGATTTCGTCGGCGGCCCGAGTCCGTGTAGAGTTTTCCGCGCTGCCCCGATAGCTCAGTCGGCAGAGCGTCTCCATGGTAAGGAGAAGGTCAAGGGTTCGATTCCCTTTCGGGGCTCTGTGATGACGCGGGGCTGTCTCGCTGGAATACTGGCGGGACGGCCTCGCGTTCAGTCACGCGGCGGGGTAGCTCAGATGGTTAGAGCGCACGACTCATAATCGTGAGGTCGCGGGTTCGATCCCCGCCTCCGCTACCACTTTCGACAACTTCGCACGGCGGCCGTCGTGCGACCTGCACAGCACATGCGCCCTCCGGAGGCGCGAGAGGTGGCTCACTACCGTGGCAAGCAAGAGCGCTGACGTTCGCCCCAAGATCACGCTGGCCTGCGTGGACTGCAAGGAGCGCAACTACATCACGAAGAAGAACCGTCGCAACGACCCGGACCGCCTGGAGCTCGCGAAGTTCTGCCCGCGCTGCGGCAAGCACACCGCGCACCGCGAGACCCGCTGACCCAGCGGTCCACCCACCGACGACCCGTGGCGATCAACGCCGGCTTCGCCGGCCGTGAGTACCCGGCGAACGCGCCGTACTCCGTCGGACGCGAGAAGCTGCGCGAGTTCGCCGCCGCCGTCGGTTCCACGCACCCCGTGCACCACGACCTCGTGGCGGCGCGGGGTGTCGGCTACCCGGACCTGGTCGCACCCCCGACGTTCGCGGTCGTCGTCGCGCAGCGCGCCGAGGCGCAGCTCATCGAGGACCCCGAGGCGGGCATCGACTTCTCGCGGGTGGTCCACGCCGACGAGCGCTTCACGCACCACCGGCCGATCGTCGCGGGCGACGAGCTCGTGACGGTGCTGCACGTGGACTCGATCGTCGAGCGCGCCGGGCTCGCGATGGTGACCACACGCTGCGAGATCGCCGCGGTCCTGCCCGACGGCGGGAGCGAGCCGGTCGCGACCGTCCGGTCGACCCTCGCGGTGCGCGGGGAGGACGCATGAGCGACGACGCCACCGTCCGCCCCGTGATCGCCGACCTGGCCGTCGGCGACGTGATCGGCACGCGCACCGTCGAGGTCGACCGCGCACGCCTCGTCCGGTACGCGGGCGCGAGCGGCGACTTCAACCCCATCCACTGGAACGACACGTTCGCGGCCGAGGTCGGCCTGCCCGGTGTCATCGCGCACGGAATGTTCACCATGGGTGCCGCCGTCGCGCTCGTCGAGGACTGGGCCGGGGGCCCCGGTGCCGTCGTCGACTACCAGACGCGCTTCACGCGCCCCGTGCCCGTGCCGAACCCGGGTGTCGCGACGCTGGACGTGACCGGGACGGTCGGGGCGATCGATCCCGAGGCCGGCACGGTGCGCATCGACCTCACGGTGACGTTCGAGGGCGCGCGCGTGCTCGGCAAGACCCAGGCGGTCGCGCGCCTCTGAGACACGTGCCGTCGCTCTGCGCGCGACGCGCTGTCGACGCCACGAGGGCGCCGCACCCGCCGGGTGCGGCGCCCTCGTCGTCGAGTCCGGGGCTCAGCAGGTCTGCCAGCAGTCGGCGCCAGCGCTCTCGGGGGGCGGCCCGGCAACCTCTCCCTCCTCGAGGAACGTGGTGTGCTCCACGACGTGCTGGAGGGCGGCGGCACCCTCGTCACCCGACCCCGAGGTCGGGGCGTCGGCAGCGGGCTCGGAGCCGGACGTACCGAGGTCGACGTCGAAGGTGAGCTCGAGGAGCCGGTGCTCGGTGGTGTCGTAGACGAGGCGCACGATCCGGTTGCTCTGGTCCTCGCCGACCCACTCGAGGCCCTCCCCGGTGCGACCCTGCGTGTCCTGGACGGCACCGAGCGGGGTGCTGCTCGTGAGCCCGTTCAGCGTCGCCCAGAGCCCGTCGCGCACGGCGGGCGAGGTGGGCCCGCTCTTCAGGAGGTTCCACGTCTTCTGGGCGAGCGCGTCCTCGTTCACCGACCCCACCTCCGCCCGGATGCTGTCGCGAAGGAGCGCGTCGAGCTCCGCGGGGTCCGTCGGGAGCGTGGCGAGGGCGTCCCAGCTGAGCCGGACGAGCTCCCCGTCGACGACGAGCGATCCGAACGTCGAGCCGGGCCAGGGATCCAAGGTCTCCTCTCCCTCGAAGGCGCGGTACGAGTCGCCCTCGGGATCGCGGGCGGTCCAGTACGTGATGCCCTGCGAGCTCTCCTCCGTCCGTCCGTCGCTGGTCGTGTCCGTCCTGGTCGTCAGGGTCCGGACGCGCCAGTACGGCCCGTCGGCCGGACCGTTGCCCTGCGGCCTCCCGTCGGGGCCCGTGGCCGCGGCGTCGCCGCCGCTCGCCGGGGCGAGCTGCGACGGGTGCGTGGGACTGGGCTCCGCCCAGGAGGACACCGCACCCGCCCCGCCGGCGACGACGGCGAGCGCGCACAGGCCCGAGACGAGGGTGCGCCGCCGTCGTCGGCCTCGGCGGGCCGCCGGGAGCACCCGGTCGGTGTCGACGTCGATGCGGGGTGCGACGGCGTCGACCTGCTCGCGCAGCACGCGGACGAACGTCTCGTCGTCCGTCGGAAGGGTGCCGGTCATGACTGCCTCCAGTCGGTCCGGTCGGGAGTGGGGCGGTACGGAGTGCTGGCGGCCGTCGGTGCGTCGTCGGTCCGCGTGCGGACGACGCCCGCAGCACCGAGGACCGAGCGAAGCTGTGCGAGCCCGCGCGAGGCCGTGGACTTCACGGTGCCGACGGAGACGCCGAGGTCGTCGGCGACCTCCCTCTCGCTCAGCCCGACGAGGTGGCGCAGGACGACGATCCGACGCTGGCGTGCCGTGAGGGTCGCGAGCGCGCGGACGAGGGCGTCTCGCTCGGCGTGCCGGTCGGCACCGCCGTCGCTCGTGGTCTCGGGCAGGTCGGGCGGGGCGACCAGCACCTCGCGCCGCCGTCGCCGCCACGTGTCGACCCGCAGGTTGGCGAGCGTGCGTCGGGCGTACGCGTACGGGTCGCGCTGGCGTGCCGTGCGCCAGTGCAGGTAGGTGCGGGTGAGCGCCTGCTGGACGAGCTCGTCGGCGAGGTGCTCGTCCCCGCACAGGAGCCATGCGGTGCGCGCCAGTCGCGGGGCCGCGCCGGTCATGAAGTCGGCGAACTCCTGCTCGTGCGACGTGACGACGCGCACCATGGTGAGTATGTCGTCAGGTGGTTCGCTCCCGTCCGGGTCGTCGGCGGCGGACAGGGCGATCGCGTTCACGCTCATGACTTTCACACGCACGGGGCCGCAGAAAGGTTGAGTCTCGACGCCCGGTCGTGGCGTCAGGTTCGACATCGATTGCCGTGCGCGCACCTCTTCCCCTGTGGGAGCGCTCTCACTAGATTGGGTCCTGCCATCTCGACGTCGAAGGAGACGCTCATGACCCAGCTCGGTGGTCCCCCCGCACCCCACGACCCGCTCGACCGCGACGTCAGGTCGCCGCACGGCGTCGACCGCCGCACCGTGCTCGCGCTCGCCGGGGCGGTCGCGTTCGCGGGGCTCACGGCGAGCCCGGCCGCCGCGCAGGGGGGCACGGCCCTCCCCGGGGCGGCCCGCGCCGTCGGGCAGGGGGCGGGTGGTCCGGCGCGCGCCCGTGCGGCCTCGCTCCAGCGTGCCCACGCGTTCCTCGACGCCGCGACGGACGCCTATCCCGAGGTCAACCCCGGTCCGAGGCTCGCGCAGTCCTACGCCGACCAGCTCGGCCTGTTCTCCACGGCGTTCGTCTACGACAACGCGCTCGCCGTCCTGGCGACGCTCACGGCCGGGCGCCGGTACCTCGACCGGGCGCGGGCGATCGGCGACGGGCTCGTCTTCGCGCTCGAGAACGACCCCGACCACGACGACGGCCGCCTGCGCCAGGCGTACAACGTGGGGCCCTACGTCTTCTACGACGGCACGCCGCAGGAGCACGGGCTCGTCCTCCCGGACGGGACGGCGAACGTCGGGTGGCAGTTCGGATTCCTGGGGACGGCCGTCGGCGACATGGCGTGGCCGGGCATCGCGCTCCTGCACCTGCACGCCGCGACCCGCGACGTCCGCTACCTCCGCGCGGCGCAGCGGATCGGTGAGTGGATCGTCGCGAACACGTGGTCCACCCGGCCGCTGGGCGGCTTCTCGTTCGGCGTCGACGGCGCGAACGCGCCGGTGCCCAACGGTTCGACCGAGCACAACGTCGACTGCGTCGCCTTCTTCCGCCAGCTCGCGTCCGCGACGCGAGAGCGGCGCTGGGAGGGCGCGAGCGAGCACGCGCGCGCGTTCGTCGACCGCATGTGGGAGCCCGACGGCGGCTACCTCTACACCGGGACGAACGACGGCGTCGAGATCAACCGCGACCCGCTGCCGCTCGACCCGCAGACGTGGGGCTGGCTCGCGCTGCGCGAGCGCCGGTACGCGCGTGCGCTCGACTGGGCCGACGACGCGCTCGCGGCGCGCGACGTCGCGGGCGAGGGGGTCTCCCAGCTCCCTGCCGGGGTCGTGGTCGAGGGCGTGACGTTCTCGAGCGCGAGCCTGACGTCGACCGCGTCGTACAACGGGCTGCCCGTCCATCCTCAGGGTGTGTGGCTCGAGGGCACGGCCCAGCTCGCGGCGGCGCTCGCCGACCGCGGTGCGCGGGGCCGCGGGAACCGCCACGACCAGCGTCGGGGGCGACGCGGGTGCGAGCGTGACGACGACCGCGAGCGCGCCGAGGGCCTGCTGCGCGAGGTCCAGGGGGCGCAGGAGTCGGTCGGCGCGGGGCAGACCCTCGGTGGCGTGCCGCTCGCCGAGCGCGGCGGCGTGGTGGCGGCGTCGAGCCTCATCGACTCGGGCTTCGGGTTCGGCTACTTCCAGGTCCAGCACGTCGGCGCGACGTCGTGGTACCTCATGGCGGCGGCACGCGCGAACCCGTTGCAGCCGCGCCGCCTCGGCTGAGCGTCAGGTGGTGGGGGCGGGCCCGGTGGTCGTCCCCACCACGAGCTCGACGTCGAGCTCGACGGTCGTCGGCTCCTCGCCCGCGAGCTGGCGGATCACGGCGTGCCCGAGCTCGGCGCCCTTGCGTGCGAGCGGCTGGAGCACGGTCGTGAGGACGTCGGGGGCGAGCCACGGCAGGTCGAGGCCGTCGAACCCGGCGACCGAGACGTCGTCCGGCACGCGCAGGCCGAGCTCGCGCGCGCCGAGCAGCGCGCCCGCGGCGAGGAGGTCCGAGTGCGCGATGATCGCCGTCGGGCGCGAGGCGGGGTCCGCGGGCTCGGCGGAGCCGTCCGGGCCGGTCCGGCCGAGCAGGGCGAGGGTCGCGGAGCGGCCGTGCTCGACGAGCGATGCCTCGGTCTCCCAGCTCGCGACCGGCTCGACGACGTCGCGCACGCCCGCGAGGCGGTTGGCCGTGGGGGTGCGGTCCACCTCGGCGAGCCGGGCAGCGTCGATCGGCCCGCTGCGGTCGGAGGTGTCGAGGGGGAGCGAGACCTCGGCGATGCGCTCGTGCCCGAGCTCGACGAGGTGGCGCACCGCGTCCGCGGTGCCGGCCCGGTCGTGGATCGCGACGAGCGGTGCACCCTCGACCGCGCGACCCTCCCCGATGACCACGGGCACGCCGCGGCGCTGGAGCGCGGCGAGCGTCGCGTCGTCGGACCCGACGCCCCACACCAGGACGGCGACGTCCATCGCCGCGCTCTCCACGAGCGGGTCGACGGCGCGCGCCGGGTCGTCGGACGGGATGCCGGGGATGAGGAGCACGCCCAGGCCGTTCTCGCCGAGCGTCGAGACCAGGCCGTCGAGCACCTGGACGGCGACGGGGTCGCGGAACGCGCGCCGGAGCTGGTCGCCGACGACGACCCCGACCACGCCCGAACGACCGGACCGGAGCTGGCGCCCGAGCGGGTTGGGCCCGGTGTACCCGAGCTCCTTCGCGGCGTCCAGCACGCGTGCGCGCGTCTCCGGGGTGATGGGACCCGCTCCGGAGAAGGCGAGCGACGCCGTCGAGACGGACACACCGGCGCGCTCGGCGACCTTGGCGAGCGTCGGACGGTGGGCCGGTGCACCGGTCGGGGTGTCCCGGCCAGAGGTGTCGCTCATCACGCTCCCTGCTTCCCGCGGGCGCGGGATTCTCGATTGACGCGCGGCCAGCGTACCCGCACACTTGTCACCATGCCTCGAATCGATTCGAAGCGCAGCCTCGTCCGTCGGATCGAATCGATTCGAGGGGGCGCTGCGCAGTCTTCTCCCGCTCAGCTCTCCCGCGCCCGGTGGGCGCTCCTCGGCATCTTCGCGCTCAACGGCGTCATGATGTCGAGCTGGCTCGCGCGCATCCCCTCGGTGCGCGACGCGCTCGGCCTCAGCCCCGCCGACCTCGGCATCGTCCTCCTGGCAGGCGCCGTCGGCGCCCTCCTCACGGTCACGGCCGCCGGCCCCTTCGTCACGCGCTTCGGCGGGCGCCTCGCGTTCGGCGTCTCCGCGCTCCTGTTCGGGGCCGCGTTCCTGCTCCTCGGCCTCGGCCCCGCGACCGGGTCCGTCGCCCTGCTCGCCGCCGGCATCTTCCTCAACGGCATGGCGTTCTCGCTGGGCAACGTCCCCATGAACGTCGAGAGCGCGGGCATCGAGCGCCGCGTCGGGCGCACGATCCTGCCCCAGTTCCACGCGGCGTTCTCCGTCGGCGCCGTGGTCGGCTCGCTCGTGGGCGCGGCGTGCGCGCACGCCGAGGTCCCGGTCCTCGTGCAGTTCGTGGCGACGGGCGCCGTCGCGACGGTGTGGCGCCTGCTGGCCATCCCGGCGACCGTCCACGACACGCTGCCCGTCCGCGCGTCGGACCCGCGTGCCGCCGACCGCCTCGCCGACGTGCCCCTCGACGTGCCCCTCGACGCGCTCGGCGACGCGGTCGTCGACGTCGAGACCGCCGGCATGCGCAGGCGGCTCGCCCGCAGGGGTGCGCGGCTGGGTGCCGCGCTCTCGGCGTGGCGCGAGCCGCGCACGCTGCTCATCGGCCTCGTCATCCTGTCCGCCGCCCTCTCGGAAGGCTCGGCGAACGACTGGCTGTCGCTCGCCGTCGTCGACGGGTTCGCGCAGACCGAGGCCGTCGGAGCCGTGGTGTTCGGCACGTTCGTCGCCGCCATGACCGTCATGCGCCTCGCCGGCACGCGCCTCATCGACCGCTTCGGCCGCGTCACCGTGCTGCGGGCCTCCGGCGTCGCGTCGATCGCCGGCCTCGTGCTCTTCGGCTTCGCGCCCACGCTCCTGCTCGCCGGCGTCGGCGTCGTGCTGTGGGGTCTCGGTGCGGCGCTCGCCGTGCCCGTGGGCATCGCGGCCGCGTCGGACGAGCCGCTGCGCGCCGCGGGGCGCGTGTCCGTCGTGTCCGCGTTCTCCTCGATGGCGTCGCTCGCGGCGCCGCCGCTGCTCGGCCTCGCCGCCGAGGCGATGGGCGCGCGCCACGCGCTCGTCCTCATCGTCGCCGCGATGGTGCTCAGCGTCCTGCTCGCCCGCCAGGTCGCGCCGCTGCGCACGCCCGCGGCGCTCGCGGCCCGCCGCGAGCTCCCGGCCGACGCCGCCGCGCCCGCGGGGGAGGATGGTCCGGTGGGGCCGACGGAGACGGGTGCGGGGGCCGCGCAGGTCTCGGTGGACGACGCGCACCGGGCCGGCCGGTCCCGGCGCCGCCGCACCGTGGCGACCCGTGGCGCCGCGCCCACCACGACCCCGTCGCACGGCAGCGCGCACGCCACCGCGTCCCGCCGTCCCCGAAACCGCCCGTCGCACCGTCGCGAGGAGACCTCCGCATGACCGCCGCACCCGTCGACCGCCGCGTCGCCCTCGCCACCTGGGCCGTGTTCGCGGTCTTCTTCCTCAACGGTTTCAACTTCGCGACGTGGGCCTCACGCCTGCCTGCCGTCCGCGACGCGCTCGGGTTCACCGAGGCGCAGATGGGCCTGCTCCTGCTCTTCATGGCGGTCGGGTCGCTCCTGGCGCTCCCGCTGTCCGGCGTCGTGGTCCAGCGGCTCGGGGCGTCGAAGGCCGTGACGATCTTCGCGGTCGCGAACGTCGCCGGGCTCGTCACGGCCGTCATGGGCGTCGCTCTGGGCGAGGACGTCATGGTGCGCGCCGGGCTCTTCCTCGCCGGCATCGGCACGGGCGTCTGGGACGCCGCGATGAACCTCGAGGGTGCGGCCGTCGAGCAGCGGCTCGGCAAGGCGATCATGCCGCGGTTCCACGCCGGGTTCTCCTTCGGCACCATGGCCGGCGCGGGTGTCGGCGCGCTCGCGGCCGCGCTGCACGTGCCCGTCCAGGTGCACCTCACGGCCGCCGTCGTGCTCAGCCTCGTCGGCGTCCTGTGGTCCGTGCGGTTCTTCCTGCCCGCCGGCCGCGTCGCGACCGACGATGCTCCGGGCGCACGGTCCGACGACGCGCAGGGTGCCGACCCGGCGTCCGCGCTCGGTACCACCGCACCCACGACGGCCGACCACGCGCGCAGCGCCCTGAGCGCCTGGACCGAGCCGCGGACGCTGCTCATCGGGCTCGTCGTGCTCGCCGCCGCGCTCACCGAGGGCGCGGCCAACGACTGGGTGAGCCTCGCCGTCGTCGACGGGTTCGGCACCTCCGACGCGTTCGGCGCGCTCGGCCTCGCCGTGTTCCTCACGGCGATGACCGGGATGCGCCTTCTCGGCACCGGGCTGCTCGACCGGTACGGGCGGGTCGTCGTGCTGCGCCTGTCCGCGGCGCTGGCGCTCGTCGGCCTGCTCGTCTTCACGCTCTCGCCGAACCTGTGGGTCGCCCTCGTGGGCGTCGTCGCGTGGGGCATGGGCGCCGCGCTCGGGTTCCCCGTGGGCATGAGCGCCGCGTCCGACGACCCGGCCCGCGCCGCGGTGCGCGTGAGCGTGGTCGCGACGATCGGCTACTCGGCCTTCTTCATGGGCCCGCCCCTCATCGGGTTCCTCGCGGAGCACGTCGGGTACCGGTCCGCGCTGCTCGTCATCGCGGTGCCGGTGGTCGTCGGGCTCCTCGTCGTCGGGGTGACGCGTCCGCTGCCGACGGCGGCCGGGTCCGCCGGGCAGCAGGCCGCGGGCGAGAGGGCGCAGCGGTCCGGCGAGGGCTGACCCGCCGTGCGTCCGGCCGTCGGGGCCCGCCCCGGGTGCATGGTGTACTTCCGCCATGGAGGACCGGGGGCTCGACGACCAGGGGTACATCCGCCGCGAGGGTGACGCGGGCCGTGTGCAGGAGCCGTTCCGGGCGCTCGTCGCGGACCTCGTCGCGGCGGTCCGGCGCGAGCTCGACCCGGACGCGCTCGACGGCGTCTACCTGTACGGGAGCGTCCCGCGCGGGACGGCCCGGGTCGGCCGGTCCGACCTCGACGCGCAGGTGCTCCTGCGTCGTGAGCCCGACGACGAGGACCGGGCAGCGGTGCGGCGCGTGGAGGAGGCCGTCGCCGCGGCGCACCCCGAGGTGATCGGGGTCGGCGTGCTGCTCGACGCGCGCGACCGGATGGTGGACCCGTCCCGCCGCCACGACGAGGGCTTCCAGCTCCGGGTCCTGTGCACGCCGGTCTGGGGCGCGGACGCGGGTGTCGAGGTGTCACCGCACCTGCCCGACCTCGAGCTGGCCCGCAACGTCCAGGGCGACTGGCGCACCGCGTTCGAGCGGCTGCGGGGACGTGGCGCCGGAACGGGCCCCGACGACCCGGAGGCGTTCTCCCGCGGTGTCGGGCGGCGGCTCGCGCGCGTCGCTTTCACCTGGGTCGTGCCGCGCTGGGGCGGCTGGACGAGCGATCCCCGGGTCATGACGGAGGTCGTCGCGCGGTACGAGCCGGGGTGGTCGGACGCGATGGACCGGGCGGTCGTCCTCGGCTGGGAGGGCCGCACCGACGTCGCGTCGGCGAACCGGCTGCTGGACGGCTTCGCGCGCACTCTCGCCGCGCGCGGCGACGAGCTCGGCGCCTGACGACCTAGGCTGGTCGGGTGACCTGCGAACCCTCAGCCCCGACCGCGTCGCTCGGACGACCGGACCTCGCCGCCACTGCGCCGGGCCTGCGTCCCGAGGCCGTCGGGTCCCCCACGCTCGCCGAGCTCACGACGCTGCGCGTCGGAGGGCCCGTGGACCAGTACGTCGAGGCGCACAGCGAGGAGGAGCTCGTCGCCACGGTCCGCGCGGCCGACGAGGCCGGCGAGCCGGTGCTCGTCCTCGGCGGCGGCTCGAACCTGCTCGTCGCCGACGAGGGGTTCGGTGGCGTCGTCGTGCGCGACCTCCGCCAGGGCGTGACCGTCGACGCGCAGGACTCGTGCGGCGGGGCGAGCTTCCACGCGCCGGCGGGCCAGGACTGGGACGCGCTCGTCGCGCGCGCGGTCGCCGAGGAGTGGGTGGGCGTCGAGGCGCTGTCGGGCATCCCGGGGACCGTGGGCGCCGCGCCGGTCCAGAACATCGGCGCGTACGGCCAGGAGGTCGCGGGCGTGGTGTCGACCGTGCGCGTGTGGGACCGCGAGCGCTCGCGCGTGCGCACACTCGCGGTCGGCGAGCTCGGCTTCGGGTACCGCACGTCGGTGCTCAAGCGCAGCATGCACGCCGACGCGCACGAGGGAGGTGACGGCGAGGCCGGTGGCCCGTGGTACCCGTCACCGCGGTACGTGGTCCTCGACGTGGGGTTCCAAGCGCGGCTGGGATCGTTGTCGGCCCCGGTCGCCTACCCGGAGCTCGCGCGGACGCTCGGCGTCCAGGTGGGCGAGCGCGCACCGAGCGCCGACGTGCGCGACGCGGTGCTGGCGCTGCGCGCGCGCAAGGGCATGCTGCTCGACGGCGTCGGGCCGCACGTCGCGGACGCTGCGAACGGGATGGCCGCCGGTGCGTTCACGCCCGACACGGCCGACGTCCCCGACCACGACCGGTGGAGCGCGGGCTCGTTCTTCACCAACCCCGTCGTCCCGGCCGAGCAGGCCGACCTGCTCCCGACCGACGCCCCGCGCTACCCGGTGCGCTCCGCGACGCCGAGCCGCACGACCGGCCCGAGCCTCGGCGAGATCGACCCGACGCTCGTCAAGACGTCCGCCGCGTGGCTCATCGAGCACGCGGGCTTCACCAAGGGGTTCGGGGTGCACGGCACCGCGAGCCTCGCGACGCTCTCGACGAAGCACACGCTCGCGCTCACCAACCGTGGCGGCGCGAACGCGGCCGACGTCGTCGAGCTCGCCCGCGCGGTGCGCGACGGGGTGCTGGACGCGTTCGGCATCGAGCTCGTCCCGGAGCCGGTCCTGGTGGGCGTCGCCCTCTGACGGGTCAGTAGACGAGGACCGTGGTGCCCGGGTCGGCGCGCCAGGTGTCCCAGAGCCAGTTCATCGCCGAGTTCGCCACGCGGATGCACCCGTGCGAGGCGGGCCACGGGGGGATCGAGCCCGAGCCGTGGACGGCGATGCCGCCGGTGAAGAACTTGGGACGCCACATGTCGCCCAGCTCCAGGCTCGACGCGTGGTTGCCGTCGACCTGGCGCCCTACCTGGAACGTGCCGCGCGGTGTGCTCGCCCGGTAGCTGCGGCCCTGCGTCTCGAACTGCTCGCCGTTGCCCGACGACGCGTTGACCACCGTGACGACCCGACCGTCCTCGACGGCGAGCAGCAGCTGGCGGTCGAGGTCGATCTCGACGACCTTGCCCGACCCGCTGCGGGCCTGTGGCGTGACGCCCTGGTCGAGCGCGGCCTGTGTGGCCGGCCCGACGACACCGTCGCGCGACAGCCCGGCGGCCTTCTGCAGCGCCCAGACCGCCTGTTGCGTGCCGCCGCCGAAGTCGCCGTCGGGCGCGCCGATGAAGTACCCGAGGTCGGCCAGGCGCTGCTGGAGGGCGACGACCCGTTCGCCCGTCGCCCCGCGCGCGAGCTCGGCCGGCTCCGCGGGCGGCGGGGGAGGCTCGGGCGTCGGCTCGGGCGCAGGCGGAGGGGTGCTCGGCTCCGCGGCGGGCGGCGGGCTCTCGGCCGGGGGAGCGGGCGTCTCGGTCGGCTCCGGAGCGGCCGACGGCTCCTCCGGCTCGCTGGGCGTGGGCTCCGGCGCGGGACTCGGGGAGGTCTCCGCCGTCGCCGACGGCGTCCTGCCGGGCTCGAGGTCCGGGAGCCCGGCCTGGCACCCGGCGAGCACCAGCGCCGTCGCGAGCACGGGCGCGACCCCGCGCAGCACCCGACGTGATCTGGGCCGCGTCCGCGTCGTCTCTCCCCGCGTCCGGTCTTCCTCCACCTGAGTCCCCCTCCGCACCCGCCGCGGCGCGCGCCGCGGAGATCATCATGCGCTCCGACCAGCGTCCGGACGACACCGCGCCACGGGTCGCGCGCGGATCGTGACCCGGTCGTGACGCGGCGCGCGTACCGCGCCGAGCCCTTCTCACCCTGAGACGGGCGACGCGTCCGGATCGTTGGGTCGCCGCTGGGTCGCGCGTGCGTCACGCCGGCCGGGCGAGGGCTCGTGCAGCAGCGCCCCGCGGACGACGTCGAGGATCGCGTCGTCCGTGAGGCCCGCCTCGCGCGCGGTCCGGACGAGGTGGCCCGCGGCCTCGCGCGCGACGACGTCCGCGGGGGACGCGCCGTCGGACACGACGGTGCCCGCGCGCCGGCGCGTGGTGACGACCCCGGCGGCCTCGAGCTCCCGGTAGGCGCGCGCGACGGTGCCGGGGGCGAGGCCGAGCTCGGTCGCGAGCGCCCGGATCGTCGGGAGCCGGTCGCCGACGCGGAGCCGGCCCGTCGCGACGTGCGCGACGACCTGGGCCCGGATCTGCTCGTAGGGGGCGAGGCCCGAGGCGGGGTCGATCTCGACGCGCAGCTCGCGCGCCGCCCCGCCTGCACCGGCGAGTGCGTCATTTTGTATCAGCACGCTAATACAATGACACCGCGCGCGGCTGTGGTCAAGGTCCCGAGGGGCGACCCGTGCGCACGAGGATGAGAGAGCTCTCATCGGGGTCTCACGCCGCGCCCACCCCGTCGCGGTCCCCTGGGTCCATGACCCTCGCGACCACCACCCGAGCGCCCGACCAGCGTGCATGGCTCGACCTGCTCACCGACCCCGGTGCGGGCGAGCTCCTGGCCGTCGCGCTGGGTGCCGACGGCGCGAGCCTCGACACGTGGCGCGTCCACCAGGTGCACGCGCGCCCGGGCGCGGAGGTGACGGTCGGGTACGACGTCGTCGCGCGCCGCACGCTCGACCCCGTCGTCACCGCGGCGTGCGAGGGCAGCACGTCCGTCGGCGCCACCGAGTACCTGCTCGCCACGACCGCACCGCTCTCGCCGGACGCCGTCGGTCCGGGGGTGGTCCGTCTCGCCGACGGGCCGCGCGTCCTGCACGTGTGGCGCCACCCGGCCGACCCGCTGCTGCCCGGCCTGGCCGCCGCGTGCGACGCGCCCGAGCTCGCGCGCCGGCTCGCCGCGGCGGGCACCCTCCTGCCCGGCGAGAGCGTCGACGCCGTCGAGACGGTCGCGTACCGCCCGCTGCGCCGCGCGGTGCTGCGCGTGCGCACGTCGCACCGGACGCTCTACGTCAAGGTCGTGCGCCCGGACCGCGTGCGGTCGCTCGTGCGGCGCCACGAGCTGTTCCGGCCGGCGCCGCCGCCCGGGGCCGGGCGCGTCCTCGGACGCGTCCGGGCGCCCACCTGTCTCGCGTGGCACGACGACGGCGTCGTCGTCCTCGAGGAGGCCCGCGGCACGTCGCTCGCGCAGCAACTCGCCGACGTAGGACCGCACGCGCAGCCCACCGCGATCGACCCGCGGGAGCTCGTCCGCGCGCTCGACACCCTGCCGGCCCGCGCGACCACCCTGACCCGCCGCCCCGGCTGGGCCGAGCGCGTCGAGCACTACGCGGCGTCGGCGCTCGCGGTGCACGCGCTCGACCCGGAGCGGGTGGAGAGGATCGCGCGCGACGTGCGCGAGGCGACGACGACACGCGACCCCGGGCCCGTCGTCGCGACCCACGGCGACTTCCACGAGGCCAACGTGCTGCTCGACCTCGCGCCCGGCCGCGTGCGCGTCGGTGTGCTCCTCGACGTCGACACGCTCGGGCCGGGGTACCGCGTCGACGACCTCGCGTGCGTCGTCGGGCACCTTGCAGTCCTCCCGTCGCTCGCTCCGGCGGTGTACGGGGGAGCGGGGGAGCTCGTCGACCGCTGCCTCACGGTCTTCGACGAGTCCGTCGACCCGGTCGGTCTGCGGGCGCGCGCGGCGGGTGTCGTGCTGTCGCTCACCTCGGGGGCCGCGTCGCGCGACCTCGCGCACGCCTGGCTCGAGGTCGCGGAAGGACTGCTCGACGCGGCTCGCGCCCAGGGCTCCGGGGTCGACGGCGCTCGGGTGAGAGCACTCTCATCGGCCCCTCCTCGACGTCTCACAGGGGGACGCGAGGCTCATGTCATGCGGGCGGCCGAGGGGCCGTGCGCACCACCGGACGAAGGAGAAGGATCATGAAGGCACGCAGCGTGTGGATCGTCACCGGGGCGCTCGGCGCGGTCGGTCTCGGGGCCACGGTCGCCACGGCGCAGGGCGCGTTCGACGCCCCCGGCACGGCGGACCTCTCGCGGTCGGTCCAGGTCGACGGCAGCGCGCCGACGTCGAGCACCACGCCGTCGAGCACCGCCACGTCGACGCCCGGCCCCGCCGACGTCCAGAACGGGACGGCGATCACGACGGTGACCGCGAACACCGCCCCCACGGCGAACACGGCCCCGACCGCGAACACCGCGCCCACGGCGAACACCGCGCCCACGACGAACACCGCGCCCACGGCGAACACCGCGGACTCGCCGCAGACGCCGAACACCCCCCAGAGCCCGGTCACGCCGCCCACCCCGCAGTCGGCCGAGTGACCGGCGCCGACGTGTAGCGACCACGCTCGCCGAACCCGGGGTCAGGTGTCACCGCACGACGTGCGTGACGCGTAACCCCGGGTTCGGCGATCAGGGGTGACCCGTAACCCCGGGTTCGACGGCCGGGGCGGGAAGCCGGTCAGCGCGACGCGTCGGCGAGCCGGTAGCCCATGCCGCGCACGGTGACGAAGCGCTCCGCGCCGAGCTTGTTGCGCAGGTAGCGCACGTACACGTCGACGACGTTGGACCCGGGGTCGAAGTCGTACCCCCACACGCGCGACAGGAGCTGCTCACGGCTGAGCACCTGCCCGGGGTTGCGCAGGAACGCCTCGGCGAGCGCGAACTCGCGCGCCGACAGGTCGACCTCGCGGTCGGAGGTCCGGGCGCGACGCGTGCGCAGGTCGAGGCTCAGGGTGCCGTGGGTGAGGACGGTGACCTCGCCCGCGGGCTCGGTACGCAGCCGCAGCCGGATGCGCGCGAGCAGCTCCTCGAAGCGGAACGGCTTGGCCATGTAGTCGTCGGCGCCGCCCTCGAGCCCGGCGACGGTGTCCGTGACCGACGTGCGGGCCGTGAGGATGATGACGGGGATCGCGTTGCCCGTCTCGCGCAGGCGGCGCAGCACGGTGAAGCCGTCCTGGTCGGGCAGGCCGAGGTCGAGCACGAGGAGCGCGAACTCGCCGGTGCTCGCGAGGTCGAACGCCTCGCGGCCGGTCGCGACGGTCGTGCTCGCGTAGCCCGCGGCGCGCAGCCCCTTGGCCACGAACGACGCGATGCGGGTCTCGTCCTCCGCGACGAGGATCTGGCTCACCGGGTGGTCCTTCCGTCGGGGGATCGGGTCGGGGGGAGGTGCGGGGTGGCCGCCGACGGCGCGGTGGGCGCCGTGGGAGCGTCCGGCGCGGCCCCGGGGGCCGGAGCGGGCACGAGCGGGAGGTCGAGCGTGAAGGTCGACCCGACGCCCGGCGTCGAGGCGACGAGCACGCGCCCGCCGTGACCCTCGGCGATGGCGCCGACGATCGCGAGCCCCAGGCCGGCGCCGTCGGGGTGGGTGGAGCCGGGCGTCGTGGCCTGGGCGAAGCGCTCGAAGATCGTCGCCTGCTGGTCGGGCGCGATCCCGACGCCCTCGTCCCGGACCCACACGCGCACGCGCGCGCCGTCGTCGGACGCTGCGGACCCGAGCGCGACGACGGACCCGGTCGCGGAGAACTTCACCGCGTTCGCGGCGAGCTGCAGGAGCGCCTGGGTGACGCGCTGGGCGTCGACGCGCGCCACGACGTCGGCCCGCGCGTCGACGAGCCAGCGCCGGTCGCCGAGCGTGCGGACCTTGTCGTGCACGTCGTCGAGGAGCCGCCCGAGGTCCGTGTCGGCGGGCCGGACGAAGTCGGGCCGGCCGGCGGTCGCGAGCGTCACGAGGTCGTCGACGAGGCGGTTCATGCGGTCGAGCTCGTCGAGCGCGAGGTCGCGCGTCTCGGTCGCGTCCGTGGCGTCGTGCGGGTCCATGAGCTCCAGGTGGCCGCGCACGACCGTGAGGGGCGTGCGCAGCTCGTGCCCGACGTCGTCGAGGAGGCGCCGCTGCGACTCGAACGATCCCTCGAGCCGGTCGAGCATGCCGTTGACCGTGCGCGACAGGTCGGAGAGGTCGTCGTTGCCCGTGACGGGGATGCGCGCGGACAGGTCGGTCTCCCCGATGCGCTGCGCGGTGCGGGAGAGCGCGCGGATCGGCTGCAGGAGGCGGCCGGCGACGACCCACCCGACGACACCGGTGAGCACCAGCGCGCCGAGCGCGACGAGCGCGTAGGTCCCGAACACGCGCGCGAACTCGGCGTGCTCGGCCGAGCGGTCGTAGGCGAGGACGAGGGCCGGTGGCCCGTCGGGACCCGCCTCGGTGCTCACGCCGTCGACGACCACGGGGGCCACGAGCACGCGGTAGTCGGCCGTCGACGTGCCGATCGAGTACATCGCGACGCGTTCGCGCGTGACGAGAGGCGCCAGCGCGTCGACGAGCTCGGCGTCGTCCTCCAGGTGCACCTGCACGTCCTGCTGGGACACCAGCGGCGCCCGCCCGCCTCGCAGCCCCAGCACGCCCTCGTTGCGCGCGGGCACGGTGAGCTGGATGGCCGCGACGACGACGTCCTCGGCCGAGGTGAACGGCTCGCCCGACACGGGGTTCACCCCGGACGTCGCGAGCGTCTCCAGCTCGGCCGCGCTGCGCGCGAGGCTCTCCTCGATGCGCGCGTCCACCTGCTCGCGCTGCAGGAACCAGGCGGCGCCGCCTGCGAGGACGAGCGCGAGGGCCGACAGGCCGAGGAACGCCGCGAGCATGCGGACGCGCACCGTGAGGTGGACCCGGCGGCGCGCGTGCTCGTGCGGGGCCGGGTCGGGCGTCGTGCCGCTCATCCGTCGTCCCCGTCGTCGTCCCCGGCGCCCTGGCCGTCGCCCGGGCCGTCGTCGTCATCGTCGTCGTCGCTCGACGGCGGTGCGGGGGAGACGAGGCCGTCGTCGTCGTCATCGTCGTCGTCGTCCGGAGGGAGCGACGGAGCGGGGGCCGGGGCGTCGGTCGGTCCGGGCGTCGGCACCGTCGGGGTGGGCGCCGGGGTCACGACCACGGCGCCGCCGACGTCGTGGTCGTCGGGGCGGGACGCGACGGCGGCGGCGGTCGCGACGCCCGCGAGGGCGACGAGCAGCACGCCGACGATCCAGGCGACGGTCCGACGGGTCATGCGCCCAGTATCGGAGAGCAGGATGAGACGCACATGAGAGAGGGTCCGGCTCGCCCGCGCCTCCCTCCCGAGGCTGCCGCCGGGTCGTCCCCGGGTCAGCCCGCCGCGAGCCAGTCGTCGACGCCCGAGAGCAGCCGCTGTCTCGTGGCCGACGACGCGCGGCTCGCCCGGATCGACGCCCGCGCGAGGTCGGCGAGCTCCTCGTCGGAGAACCCGTGCTCGTCGCGCGCCGTCTCGTACTGCGCGACGAGGCGTGAGCCGAAGAGCAGCGGGTCGTCCGCGCCGAGCGCGACCCGGGCCCCCGCGTCGACGAGCGCACCCAGCGGGACGTGCGACGCGTCGTCGTACACGCCGAGCGAGACGTTCGACGCCGGGCAGACCTCGAGCGCGATGCCGCGGTCGACGACGTCGTCGAGCACGCGCCGGTCCTCGGCCGACCGCACGCCGTGGCCCAGGCGGTCCGGCACGAGCTCGCGCACGACCTCGTGCACGTGCGCCGGGCCGAGGAGCTCGCCGCCGTGCGGCACGGACGCGAGGCCGGCCCGCCGGGCGATCGCGAACGCGCGCGCGAACTCGGCGGTGTCCCCGCGCCGCTCGTCGTTGCTCAGCCCGAACCCCACGACCTCGCCCGCGCCCTCGCCCGCGTACTGCGCTGCGAGGCGGGCCAGCGTGCGCGCGTCGAGCTGGTGCCGCATCCGCGAGGCCGCGACGACCACCGCGACCTCCGTCCCTGTGGCGGCGCTCGCAGAGCGGGCCGCGTCGAGCACGATCTCCACCGCGGGGGTGATGCCGCCGACGAAAGGTGCGTACGACGTCGGGTCCACCTGGATCTCGAGCCGCCCCGACCCCTCGGCGGCGTCGTCCTCGGCTGCCTCCTGCACGATGCGCCGCATGTCGGCCTCCGAGCGCACGCACGCGCGGGCCGCGTCGTACAGGCGCTGGAACCGGAACCAGCCGCGCTCGGTCGGGGGCAGGCGCAGCGGGTCGCCGTCCCGGAGCGCGGACGGGAGCCGCACGCCGTACTGCGCGGCGAGGTCCTGCAGCGTGTCGGGGCGCATCGACCCGGTGAAGTGCAGGTGCAGGTGGGCCTTGGGGAGCGTCGCGAGGTCTCGCACAGGCCGGAGTCTGTCACGCGCCGTCGTCTCACGCGCCCGACAGGTACCCGCGCTCCATCGCGACCGTCACCGCGGCCGTGCGGTCGTCGACCCCCAGCTTCGCGAACGCGCGCAGGAGGTGCGTCTTGACGGTCGCCTCGGTGATGAACAGCTCGCGCCCCACCGCGGCGTTCGACAGTCCCCGCGCGACGAGGCGCAGCACCTCGACCTCGCGGTCGGTGAGGCGCTCCGCGCCGCGCACGGACGTCACGAGCCGGGTCGCGACGCTCGGCGCGAGCACCGTCTGGCCCCGCGCCGCCGCGCGCACGCCCGCGACGAGCTCCTCGCGCGGCGTGTCCTTGAGCAGGTAGCCCGTGGCACCCGCCTCGACCGCCCGCAGGATGTCGGTGTCGGTCTCGTAGGTCGTGAGCACGACGACGCGCGGCGCCTGCCGTCCCGCGGAGCGCGCGGTGATGGCCGACGTCGCGCCCACGCCGTCGAGCACGGGCATGCGCAGGTCCATGAGCACGACGTCGGGCGCGAGCTCGACCGCCAGCGCGACCGCCCGAGCGCCGTCGCCCGCCTCGCCCACGACCTCGAGGTCGGGCTCCGCGGCGAGCATCCCGACGATCCCCGACCGCACCACCGGGTGGTCGTCCACCACGAGCACCCGGACCGTGCCGTTCTCCGACGTGCTCACCGGCCGCCTCCCGTCCCCGTGTCGTGCCGACCGACGGAGGCGCCGGCGGCGGGCAGCCGGACCGCGACCCGGGTCCCGGAACCGCCCGGTCCCGGCCCGACCTCGAGCGTGCCGCCCTCCGCGGCGGCGCGCTCGCGCATGCCCCGCAGACCGTACCCCTCGCTGGCGCCCGCTTCCCCGGAGAGCCCGCGGCCGTCGTCGGACACCTCGAGCACCGTGCCGTCGCGGTCCTGGCGGAGCGCGACACGGACCGTGCGCGCGCCCGCGTGCCGCCGCACGTTCGTCAGCGCCTCCTGGGCCGAGCGCAGGAGCACGACCTCCTCCGCGCTCGAGAGCCCCGGCGCCTGGGTGTCGGTGAGCTCCACGCGCGCCCCGGTCTCCTCGGTGAACCGGGCGGCGAGCCGCTTCAGCGCCTCGCCGAGCGTGCTGCCCTGGAGCGGCGCGGGCGACGTCGCGGCGACGAGCGCCCGTGCCTCGGCGAGGTTGTCGCGCGCCGTCGACTCGACGAGCACGAGCCGCTCGCGCGCCGCGTCCGGTGCGCCCCGGGCGAGGTCGGCGCTCGCGGCCTGCGCGAGCATGACGACGCTCGTGAACCCCTGCGCGAGCGTGTCGTGGATCTCCTGGGCGACGCGCTCGCGCTCGGCGAGCACTCCCGCCGCGTGGTGCGTGCGGGCGAGCTCGGCCTGGGTCGCGCGGAGCTCGTCCACCAGCCGTGCGTGCCGCTCGGCCTGCCGCATCGTGTGCGCCGTCCACAGCCCCAGGCTGATCGAGAAGGCCAGCGCGACGCCCATCTGCGGAGCCGTGCGCGCGAGCTCCTCGAGCACGACGCGGCCCGTCGTGGGGTCGAAGGCGAGGCCGAGAGCCGTGCCGGACGCCAGCAGGACGCTCAGCAGGATCTGGGCCCACAGGTGCTCCGAGAGCATCCAGACCTGGGTGAACACGGCGAACAGCAGGAGGGTGCCGAGCGCGTCCTGGGCGACGACGACGACCGTGCACGCGATCGCGACGACGAGGTACAGGTGAGCGGTCACCTGGTCGCGCGAGCGCGCCGCCCGCCGGCCCCACCCCACGTAGCCGAGCACGAGGATCCCGATCGCCCCGAGCGACACGGCCAGAGCGGTCCCGTCGATGCCGGCGGAGAGCAGCGAGAGCGCGCTGAGCAGGGCGATGACGTAGAACGCCGCGTCCCACCAGCGCACGTCGCGCGCCCACGTGCCGTCGATCTGCGCGACGGCCGTGCCCGGCGCGTCCGTCGGCACGGCTCCCGCCCCGCGGCCCGACGACGGCTCAGCCGTCGTCACGGCGCCGCCACCGGAACGTGCGCGCGCCCACCACCAGCCCGACCACCAGCCATGCGACCAGTACAGCAGCGGTCGCGCCGTGCTGCCACGACCCCGACGGCTCGAGCGCCGCGGCCCCGTCCGGCAGGAACACCGACCGCATGCCCTGCGCCATCCACTTGAGGGGGAAGACCGAGGCGACGGTCTGCATCCACGACGGGAGGGCGAAGAACGCGAAGAAGACGCCCGAGATGAACTGGAGCACCAGGACGACGGGCGTCACGACGGCCGACGCGGACTTCCCCGAGCGGGGGAGCGACGAGAACGCGACGCCGCACACGGCCCCGGTGGCGCAGCCCAGCACGAAGACCCACGCGAACGTCGTGAGCCGCGCGCCGCCGTCGGGCATCTCCCACGGCATGGGGACGTCGTAGACCGTGGCGGCGAGCGCGAGGAGCAGCCCGATCTGGACGACGGACGTCGCGAGGACGAGGCCGATCTTGCCGTAGAAGTACGCGGGCGGCGGCAGGGGCGTCGCGCGCAGGCGCTTGAGCGTGCCGTCGTCGCGCTCGACCGCGATCGAGATCGCGAGCGACTGGAAGCTCGTGAGCATGATGCCGGTGGCGACCATGCCGGGCAGGAAGTACTGCGCGAACGGCACGGAGTAGTCGGCGTTCGACTGCTCCTCGCTGCCGAACACCGTCGCGAAGATCGCGAGCATGAGGAGGGGATACGTGAAGATGAAGATCACGGCGTCGCGCTCGCGGAAGAACGCGCGCAGCTCGGCGCCCGTGCGCGCGAGTCCGAGCCGGGCGTGGCTCGGGAGGGCGCCCGACAGCGCTCCGGCGTGCGGGGCGCGGGCGGTGGTCGGTGCGGTGCTCACGAGCGTGCCTCCTCAGGGACGACGGCGGACGCGCCGTCGGGCGTGACCGGTGCGCCGGCCGGGGATCCGATGAGCTCGAGGTAGACGTCCTCGAGGCTCGGGCGGGCGACCTCGAGGCCCGGGACCTCGCCGTCGGGCTCTCCGAGCGTGCGCGAGAGGCGCCCGACGAGCGCGGCCGGGCTGTCGGTCTGCTCGGAGCGGAAGGTCCCGCCCTCGAGCCAGCGGACGACCGGGCGGCGGGCGTCGGGCCCGCCCAGACGGTCGGGGGCGTCGAGCGCGACGACGCGCCCGTCGCGCACGACGGCGGCCCGGTCTGCCAGGTGCGCCGCCTCGTCGAGGTAGTGGGTCGTGAGGAGGATCGTCGTGCCTTCCGCGCGCAGCGACAGCACGAGGTCCCAGAACGAGCGTCGTGCCTCCGGGTCGAAGCCCGTCGTCGGCTCGTCGAGGAACAGCACCTCCGGACGGCCGACGATGCCGAGCGCGACGTCGAGCCGGCGACGCTGACCGCCCGAGAGCTGGCGCGTGCGCGTGCGCGCCTTGGCGCGCAGCCCGACGGCGTCGATCACCTCGTCGGGGTCGCGCGGCGCGGGGTAGAACGTCGCGAAGTGGTGCACGATCTCGCTCACGGTGAGCTCGGCCTGGTCCCGCGAGTCCTGCAGGACGACGCCGATGCGCGAGCGCCACGCGCGCCCCGCCGTCTGCGGGTCGACGCCGAGGACGCGGACCTCGCCCGCGTCGCGGCGACGGAACCCCTCGAGGATCTCGACGGTCGTCGTCTTGCCCGCGCCGTTGGGGCCCAGGACGGCGAAGATCTCGCCGACCTCGACGCGCAGGTCGATCCCGTCGACCGCCTGCTTGGTGCCGTAGCGCTTGCGGAGCCCGCGCACCTCGACGGCGGGCACCGCACGGGGCGCCGCGGCCGGGGCGTCGGGTGGTGGGAGCGGTGTCGGTGTCATGCGACCAGCCTGGTCCTGCGGGCGGAGCCGCCGCGACGTCCGGTCGTCCGGACCCGGCGTCCACCGATCGGTGGACGGGCTCGACGAGGGTTCGGCGACGGGTCCGGCCACGGGTTCGACCGTGGGCGCCGCGTCGCGTACAGTGGTCCCTCGGTGGTTGACGCCCACCATGCTGGACCGCGCCCGTGCGACGGGTCGGACCGGTCCGTGGAGGCGTCGGTCGCGAAGGGTAGTGGCGCAATTGGTAGCGCAGCGGTCTCCAAAACCGCAGGTTGCAGGTTCGAGTCCTGTCTACCCTGCACGGCGTGGCTCCCGCGAGCCGCGCGCGGTCCGGAAGCGGGTCGCACCGAGGGTTCCAGCAGGTCCCGCACGTCAGCGATGGGGAAGAACGAGTGAGCGAATCGCCGTCAGAGGCCGTGGGCGCGGACGGCGCACGCGCCGACGAGGTGCAGAAGAAGGGCCGTCCGGTCTCGGACAAGAAGCCCAACGTCTTCGCGCGCATCGCCCTGTTCGTGCGCCAGGTGGTCGCCGAGCTGCGGAAGGTCGTCACGCCGACCCGGTCCGAGCTCATCAGCTACACCACGGTCGTCCTGGTCTTCGTGGTCGTGGTCATGGCCTTCGTGACGGTGCTCGACCTCGGGATCGGCAAGGCCACCCTGTGGGTCTTCGGGGACTAGCCCGCGACGTCGCACCCGCCGTGCCGGCCTGATCGGCACCTGGCGCCCCTCGGGGCGCCTTCGGCGCTTCCAGAAGCAGTCATCGAGCAGTTCATCAGAAAGCAGGTTCGTTCGTGTCCCAGGAGTCGCTGGACCAGACGGAGAACGTCGACCCGACGCAGCCCGAGGGTGCCCAGGACGAGGTCGAGGAGACCACGGACGCCCCCGCGGTCGACGCGACCGACGAGGCTGCTGAGCCCGAGGCCGCCGCGGACGACGAGTCGTCGGACGTCGAGACGCAGGACGAGACGCGCACGGAGGACGAGGACGGCGACGTCATCGAGGACCCGGTCGCGGAGTTCAAGCGCACGCTGCGCTCGCAGCCGGGCGACTGGTACGTCATCCACTCCTACGCGGGCTACGAGAACCGTGTGAAGGCCAACCTGGAGAACCGCATCCAGAGCCTGAACATGGAGGACTACATCTTCCAGATCGAGGTCCCCATGGAGGAGGTGGCCGAGATCAAGAACGCGCAGAAGAAGATCGTCCGACGCGTCCGGATCCCCGGCTACGTCCTCGTCCGCATGGACCTCACCGACGAGTCGTGGGGCGCCGTGCGCCACACGCCCGGTGTCACCGGGTTCGTCGGGCACACCCACCAGCCGGTGCCGCTGACGCACGACGAGGTCTTCTCGATGCTCGCGCCCATGCTGGCCCCCGCCCCGGAGCCGGGCAAGCCTGCCACGGCGGCCACCAAGGCTCCGATCGAGGTCGACTTCACGGTCGGCGAGTCGGTCACCGTCACCGACGGCCCGTTCGACACGCTGCCCGCCACGATCTCCGAGATCAACGTCGAGAACCAGAAGCTCAAGGTCCTCGTCTCCATCTTCGGCCGGGAGACCCCGGTCGAGCTGTCGTTCAACCAGGTCGCGAAGATCTGACGTCCGGGCGGCCCGTGCCGCCCCTGCGTGAGCGCAGTACTGCAACCGGGTCATCGCCCACGGCGTCGGCCCACGAGAAGAAAGTCAGGGAAGAGTCATGCCTCCCAAGAAGAAGGTCTCCGGCCTCATCAAGCTCCAGATCCAGGCCGGTGCGGCGACGCCCGCGCCGCCGATCGGCCCCGCGCTCGGTCAGCACGGTGTCAACATCATGGAGTTCTGCAAGGCCTACAACGCGGCGACCGAGTCGCAGCGCGGCAACGTCATCCCGGTCGAGATCACGGTCTACGAGGACCGCTCGTTCACCTTCATCACGAAGACCCCGCCGGCGGCGGAGCTCATCAAGAAGGCCGCGGGCGTCCAGAAGGGCTCGGCGACGCCGCACACGGTCAAGGTCGCGAAGATCACGGCCGACCAGGTGCGCGAGATCGCGACGACCAAGCTCGAGGACCTCAACGCGAACGACATCGACGCCGCGTCGAAGATCATCGCGGGCACCGCCCGCTCGATGGGCATCACCGTCGAGGGCTGAGCAGAGCGAACGCGGAGGTAGGACGAGCGCCAGCGAGTCCTGCCGGAGCGGGAGCGGCGCTCAGCCCGAGCGAAGACACGGCGGGCTGAGCGCAGCAAGTACCAGAATCGTCCGTCCACGACCGTGGGCGGCAGTGGCAGGGTCCGCGCGGACCCGCTGACCACGACTGCAGAGGAGAAGCAGATGGCAACGCGCAGCAAGGCGTACCGCAACGCCGAGGAGAAGATCGACCGCGAGCGTCTCTACGCGCCGCTCGAGGCGGTGCGTCTCGCCAAGGAGACGTCGACCGTGAAGTACGACGCGACCGTCGAGGTCGTGTTCCGCCTGGGTGTCGACCCGCGCAAGGCGGACCAGATGGTCCGCGGCACGGTCAACCTGCCCCACGGCACGGGCAAGACGGCCCGCGTCATCGTCTTCGCGAACGCGGCGAAGGCCGAGGAGGCCCGTGCGGCCGGTGCCGACGAGGTCGGTGGCGACGAGCTCATCGAGAAGGTGGCCGCCGGCTACACCGACTTCGACGCCGCCGTGGCGACGCCGGACCTCATGGGCAAGGTCGGCCGTCTGGGCAAGGTGCTCGGTCCCCGTGGCCTCATGCCGAACCCGAAGACCGGCACCGTGACGATGGACGTGACCAAGGCCGTCACCGACATCAAGGGCGGCAAGATCGAGTTCCGCGTCGACAAGCACTCGAACCTGCACTTCATCATCGGCAAGGTCTCGTTCGACGAGAAGTCGCTCGTGGAGAACTACGCCGCGGCGATCGAAGAGGTCCTGCGTCTCAAGCCGTCGTCCTCGAAGGGCCGGTACATCACCAAGGCCACGCTGACGACGACGATGGGCCCCGGCATCCCGCTGGACCAGTCCAAGACGACGAAGCTGCTCGAGGACGACGCCGCCTGACGGCAGTCCTCCCGCGGCTGGTTCGCCACCTGCACCACGCACGACGGCGCGGCACCCACCCGGGTGCCGCGCCGTCGTCGTCTCCGAGCATGCTCGAACCCGCTCCGCCGACGTGCGCTAGGTCGAACGATGCACTCCGGGTCGAGTGATGCACGCAGGAGTGCATCGCTCGACCCGGAGTGCATCAGTGGGCCGTCCGGGTCAGCAGGCGCCGAGGTCCTTCCAGACGCCCCACTGGCCGCTCTGCGCAGGGTTCTCGTTGGTGGTCCACCACTTGGCCTCGTAGGCGTGGCCCTGGTACGAGACCCGGTTCCCGCCGGTGTAGATCGCCGACGCCGACCACGCGGCCGCGGTGCAGTCACCGGGGTCGGTCGGGTCGGTGGGGTCCGTCGGGTCGGTCGGGTCGGTGGGATCCGTCGGGTCCGTGGGGTCGGTCGGCCCGCTCGCGAGGCGCGCGCCGATCACGGACGCGAGCTCGTAGTTGTTCGTCTTGTCCCAGTTGATCGACCACGTCATGACGCCGCCGATCTTGCCGTACGGCGTCGCCGGCTTGAAGGCGCCGCAGCCGGTGCCGACCTCGAGGCAGTCCACCGCCTTCACGACGTTGGCCAGCGGCTGGTGGCCGCCGCCCGCGGCCCGGGGGACCGCGGGCACGCCGATCCCGACCTGGTCGGGGCGCAGCCCCATCTCGAGCTGGATGCACGAGAGCGCGGTGAGGAAGTCGACCGTGCCCTGCGAGTAGACCTGCTGGTTGCAGCCCATCATCGAGCCGGAGTTGTAGTACTGCGTGTTGACGATCGTGAGGATGTCCTTGATCGCGAGGGTGAGCTGGTAGTAGCCCATGCTCGTGGCCTGGTAGTCGATCGTCTGCGGCGCCATCGTGAGGATGAGGTCGGGCCCAGCCTTCGCGGAGAGCTGGTGCAGCGCGCTCGACATGTACGTCGCGTTGATGCCGTGCTCGAGGTCGATGTCGACGCCGTCGAAGCCGTACTCCTGCATGAGCGCGTACGCCGTGTCGGCGAAGTTCTTGGCCTCCGTCGCGTTGGACACGACCACGTTGCCCTTCTCGCCGCCGACCGAGAGCACGACCTTGCGGCCCTGCGAGCGGATCGTGGCGACGTCGGCCTTGAACTGGGCCTCCGTGTAGCCGCCGAGCTCCGCGCTCGCGAGGTTGAACGTGATGCCGCCGGGCGTCCCGGTGAGGTTGTCGGCGAAAGCGATCGCGACGAGGTTGTAGGCCTGCGGGATCTCCGACAGGCGCATCGTCACGGAGCCGTTGTCGAAGTTGTGCCAGTAGCCGGTGAGCCACTGGGTGCTGGCCGACGGCGCGGAGGCGGCCACCGCGGACGGCGCCGCTGCGGGAGCCGGTGCGGCCGTCGCAGGCACCGCGGCGAGCGCGCCGCCGGCCGCGACGGTCGCGGCGGCGACGACGGTGGCGAGGGCGCGCAGCGCGCGCCCGGTGCGGCCGCGCGTGCGGCCGGAGGGGACTGTTCTCACGGAGGTGCTCCTCGTGCTCGGGCGTACCGCGACGTCGCGGTACGCCGGTCCGCACCCGCGGTGGGTGCAGGGGTCGTTCCGACGCTAGGAGCCCGTGCGGCCCGGCGGCATGAGGGGATCCCCGGTAGTTCGCCTCCCGCGCGTACGGGAGAACGCGTACTCGGGTCCTCCTGCCGTCGCGGTCGCCGACGCGTCGGCGAAAGTCGGATGAACTGGTCGGCACCCGGATGTATCAGGCGCGCAGGGGGTCCCTCTCTCCCGGCGGAGGAGTGTCGAGCCGGCACCCTCTCTCCGCCGTCGAAGGAGCGAGATGGGACCCAGCCGCGCGAGCCGTGAAGGGTGTGACCAGTGACGATGGTTGTCGACCCGACCGGACCCGCCCTAGGATCAGGTGTCTCAGGGGACCCCCCGCTGATGCCTGACCGGACGAGCGTGCCGAGGACAGTGCCCCCCATGACGAGAACGACCGACGAGCTCGCCGACACCGGTGGCCCCGAGCTGAGCCTCGGTGACCGGGGCGCGTTCGCCCTGCTGGAGTTCCGCGACGGCCGCCCGCAGGCGTTCGGCGAGTTCGTGCGCGAGGCCACCCCCCTGCTGTGGCACACGGTGCGGGCCCAGGGCGTCGAGCGCGAGCAGGCGGACGACATCGTGCAGACGGTGTGGGTCGCGCTCGTCCGCAACGCCATGACGATCAAGGAACCGCACGCCGTCCTCAAGTGGCTCCTCATCACGGCGAAGCGCGCCGCCTGGGAAGCGGTGCGCAAGCATCGCGACGAGGCGCGACGGCGCACCGAGCTCCCCGACGACACGGACGAGGGGGTCCCGGAGCTCCCGTCGGGCGACCCGACGCCAGACGTCGAGGTGCTGCGCAACGAGCGGGACCGAGGGCTCTGGCGGGCCCTCGGGCAGCTGCCCGAACGGTGCCAGAAGCTGCTGCGCCTCGTGTCGCTCGCCGACCGACCGGACTACAAGGCCATCTCGGCCGCGATCGGCATGCCGGTCGGCAGCATCGGATCCACGCGCGGCCGCTGCCTGGCCAAGCTGCGCGACATCATCGACGTCCAGGGGGAATCGTGGGAACAGTCATGAGCACCGAGCCGCAGCACAGCCCCGACGAGCCCCTCGACGCCGTCGACCTCGCGCTCCTCGCCGACCTCGCGCGCATCGCGGAAGAGATCGATCCCGTGCCCGCCGGGCTCGTCGAGCGGTCGCTCTTCGCGATCACGCTCGCCGGCCTCGAGGCCGAGGTCATGGAGCTGGAGTACGTCCAGGTCCCCGCCATGTCGGTGCGCGGCGACGCGCCGCCGGTCGAGGCGCGCACCATCACGTTCACGTCCGAGTCGGTGACGGTCATGATCTCGCTGTCCGCGACGGACGACGGCCGCATCCGCATCGACGGCTGGGCCGCCCCTGCGACGGCGTTGCGCGTCGAGCTGCACCGCCCGGGCACCGTGAGCGAGACCGCGAGCGACGACGACGGCCGGTTCGTCTTCGAGGCCGTCGACCGCGGCCCGGCGAGCCTCGTCGTGCGACGCGCCGACGGCACCGGCGGCGCCGTGAGCACACCGGTCGTCGAGCTCTAGCCGCGTCGTGCCGCGGACGACCTGTCGTCCGCGGCACGACGGCGTCCAGACGGCGCCGAGAAGTTCCGCGCACCCGCGCGCCGCCCGCGGTCGTCGACCGGACGGGCACCGGACTGAGTTTCACCTCTCGAGGAGGAGCACGTGAGCGAGACCCCTGAGCCCCCCGCGCCGAGCCCCCGCGACGGCCGCTACTACGGCGACCGGCCCAACCGGCTGCAGTGGCGCACCCGCACGATCGACCCCGTCACCGCACCGCGACGGTCGGGCCAGCAGTCCCCGCACCCGACCTGGTACGTCGGCGACCGGCTGCTGATCCCCGACTCGCACTGCGGCGACCGTCGGTTGGCCCGCATCCGTGAGGCAGCCGCGCGCCTCGATCTGGACGTGACGATCGAGCCGGAGAGCGAGGACGACGCTGCGCTGGTTCGTGGGGCCGGGCTCGACGAGACGACCACCCGAGAGCTTCTCCGCGTCTTCGGTGTCTCGCTGCGCCTCACACCCCGCGAGGGGTCTCCGCGCGCGCTCCCGGACGCTTGGGCCGTCGTCGAGGACATCGGTGGCCGCATCCAGGTCGAGGACGCGGACGACCTGCGCATCGGACTCGACCACATCGTCGTGCCGTCGACGGGAGCCTTCATCGGTGGCCAGCCCTTCGCGCAGCCGAGCGCCTTCACGCACGCGCAGCCCTACGGTCAGCCGCACCCCTACGGTCAGCCGCACCCCTACGGTCAGCCCCACCCCTACGGTCAGCCCCACCCCTACGGTCAGCCACACCCCTACGGCGGCATGGCCGAGTACGCAGCGGCGGGGACCGGCGGGCGCACACCCGTCAACTGGATCGGAGCCGCGCCACGGCGCGACCTCGACCCCGGCGCCGACCCCTGGACCGCCGCGGACGGCGTCAGGAGGCCGGTCGTCGCGGTGCTCGACTCCGGAGTGGGCGAGCACCCGTGGTTCGACGAGAAGCCTGGTCGAGGCGTCGTCGTCGTCCGCGATCCGGACCTGCTCGGCGAGAGTCTGTCGGTCTTCCCGGAACCGGAGTACCCGTACGAGGACCCCGAGATCGGGGGCGTGTCGGTCTCCCCGTTGACCGGTCCGTTGGACCCGGTCGCCGGGCACGGCACCTTCATCGCCGGCCTCGTGCACCAGAAGTGCCCCGACGCCGTCATCCTCGCTCCGCGGCTCTACGGAGGCTCCGGGGTCATCCCCGAGCGCGACATGCTGCGCTCGCTGCGAAGGCTGCTGCTCTGGCACGTCCTCGGGCTCGCCCGACGTACGGGCTACGCACCGGTCGACGTCCTCGTCCTGTCGTTCGGGTACTACCACGAGCGTCCGGGTGACTCGGACTTCGACGCCCCCTTGGGCGCCGTGCTCGAGGCGCTGCGCCGGTACGGGGTGATCGTCGTCGTCTCGTCCGGGAACGACGGTCAGACCCGCCCGATGTTCCCGGCCGGGTTTGCTCCGCGAGTCCGCCGGCACGACAACCGCGCCAGCGCGCTCGATCCTGCCGAGGTACCGCTGGACAAGCCTCCGGTCCTCGCGGTGGGCGCGCAGAACCCGGACGAGACGACGGCGCTCTTCAGCAACGACGGCCCGTGGATCACCTGTGTGCGTCCGGGTGCAGCGCTCGTGTCCACGGCACCCCGGACGATCGACGGCGCGATGGCGCCGTCCCGGAGCGTCAAGGAGCTGTGGTCGAACGGGCGTCGGGCGACGATCGACCCCGAGGGTTTCCAGGGTGGGTTCGCCACCTGGAGCGGTACGTCGTTCGCTGCGCCCGTGCTGGGTGGGGAGCTCGCCGCGCTACTGTTGGCGGATGCTGGGCAGGACCCCACGAGGAACGGCGACGCGGTCGATCCGGGCGTCGGCGCGCCGGAGCGGTGCGCGTGGCTCTGGGGCGCGATCTCCGAGGCGACGGGTCTGGAGCCGACCGTGTCGTGACGACGCGGCAGGAACCGGATGACCGCGCGGCTCGGCCCGGCGCAGCTCGTCACTCGTGCGCAGGGGGCTTCGCAACGAGGCCGTTACGCCGACGCCGTGCGGCACTACGACCGGGCGCTGCGTCTGCTCGGAGGTACGCCGGAAGAGGACGAGACCCGCTATCTGCTCGTCCGGTGCCATGTCGGGGCCGCCGCCTGCGGGTTCGAGCTGGACGGCGACCTGGCGGCGGCGCTCGACGGGCTCGAGCGGGCGCGCCGACTGCTCGAGGGCGGAGCGGCCGGGACCCGGGAACGGTCCCGGCTCGCCCTGCTCATCGAGGGCCAGGAGGGCTTCCTCAGCTGGAGGCGCGGCGATCCGGGATCGGCCAAGGAGCGGTTCTCCCTGGCGCTCACGCATGCTCGCCGAGTGGGTGGACCGGACCTCGCGACGGTCCTGCTCAACCGCGGGTCCCTTCTGCTCGAGCTCGGCGACGTCGAGAGGGCGCGGGCAGATCTCGCGGAGTCGGTCGAGATCGCGGCGTCCGCGGGGGACGTGCTGCTCGTCTCCAAGGCTCGGCACAACCTCGGCTACGTGGAGTACCTACGGGGTGATCTCCCCAGCGCGCTGCGAGCGATGGACGAGGCGGCCGAGCAGGCCCCCGACCGGCACGCCGCCGTCGGGCTGATCGACCGGGCGCAGGTGCTGCTCGACGCGGGGCTCCTCACCGAGGCCGACGACGCGCTGAGCGAGGCGCGCCGGCATCTCTCGCGCTACCGCATGCTGCGCGACCTCGCGGAGGTCGAGCTCGTGAGGTCTCGCGCGGTGCTCGGCCTACGTCGGTTCGCCGATGCGAAGCGTCTCGCGCGGTCGTCGTCGCGCCGGTTCGAGCGCCTCGGCAACACGCCGTGGATGCTCCGCGCACGGGTCGCGGAGCTTCAGGCCGCGCTGACCGAGCACCGTTCCGCGGGTGTCTCGCCCGCGACGGCGCGGCGCCACGCGGCGTGGGCGCTCGACGTCGCGCACGACGGCGCGGCGATGGGCGACGTCGCGGGCCTCGGCGTGGAGATCCCGGCGTGGTTGCTCGCCGTGGAGTGGTTCGTGACGGCCTGGGACCTCCCGGCGGCGAGAGAGGTCCTCGAGCACGTGCCGGCCAACCTCGGCCGTGCTCCGCTCCCGGTGAGGCTGCAGCACGAGTCCGTCCTCGCCCAGCTCGCCTTCGCCGCAGGTGACCGCCGTGCCGGTGTGCGAGCCGTGCGCCGCGGGCAGGCCACGCTCGCCGAGCACCGGGCGCGGCTGGGGTCGGTCGACACGGTCACGGCGTCCGCGGTGCACGGCGTCCGGCTCGGCAACGTCGACGTGGAGTCGGCGCTGGGCACGCGTCGGCCGGCGACGATCTTCGACGCGGTGGAGCGTGGTCGCGCGGCCTTCGCGGGGTCGGGGCGGGTGCGCCCGCCGTCGGACCCGGTCCTCGCCGACCTCCTCGCGTCGGCGCGGCAGGAGGTCGAGGCGGCCAGGGCGCTGGGCGCGCCGTCGGACCCCGACCACCTCGCCCGACGCCAGGGTCACCTGAGGGCGGCCCGTCGACTCCAGGACGATGCCCGTCGCCGCGCCTGGCAGCACGGGGGAGGGGCCGCGATCCCGCAGCCAGCGACGGAACGTGACGTCCGGACCGCGCTCCACCGGGGCGCCTCCGACGCGGTCGTCGCGGACCTGGTGGTCGAGGGGGACGAGGTGCTCGCGGTCCGGGTCACCGGTGCCGGGTCCCGGATCGTCTCGCTCGGCAGCCGGGACACCGTCGGCGAGCTCGTGCGGCGAGCACGGGCCGACTACACCGTCCTGTCGAACGTGCTCATCCCCGTCCCCATGCGGGAGGCGGCCGTGGCGTCCCTGTCCCGCACGCTCACCACGCTCGACGACATGCTCGTCGCCCCCCTCGACGCCGACGGCGACCTGCACGTCGCCGCGCGCGCGGTCCTGCTCGCCGTCCCGTGGGCGTCGCTCCCGTCGCGGCGGGGCAAGCGCACGTGGGCCAACTCGTGGGTGGACCTGCGCGTCGGCGAGCCGGTGCGCCGTACCGACGCGGCGCTCGTCGTCGCCGGGCCTGGTCTGCGGTTCTCGACGGCGGAGGCGAAGCTCGTCGCGTCTGTCTGGGAAGGGTCCGAGTCGCTCGCGGGCGAGGACGCGACGTGCGCGGCGGTCCTCGGCGGGCTCGCGTCCGCGGGCGTCGTCCACCTCGCGGCCCACGGGAGCCACGAGTCCGACAACCCGCTCTTCTCGTCGCTGCGGCTCGCGGACGGCCCGCTGTTCGCCCACGAGCTGGACGGCACGGACCTGCGCGGCGTCGTCGTCGTGCTGTCGGCGTGCGAGGTGGGACTGTCGACCTCGCGGATCGGCGGCGAGTCGCTCGGCCTGACGAGCGTGCTGCTGCGCCTGGGCGCCCGCGCGGTGATCGCGAGCGTCGCCCCGCTGCGCGACGACGTCGCCGCGCGCGTCATGCCCGCGCTGCACGCCGAGCTCCGCGACGGCACGATGCCCGGCACCGCGCTCGCCCGTGCGGTCGCCGACGAGCCGGAGCCCGTCCCGCTCGTGTGCTTCGGCCCCCTCGTCCTCTGACGCCGGACCGCAGGACGACGACGGTTTGGACCACGCGCCGTCGTCCCGTACGATGGGCGTGTACCCAAGACCGCCGGTCGTCCGACGCTGCCCGCAGAATCCTCTGCGGGACGTGAAGGCCGAAGTCCCACCTCGAGGTGGAGGCCAGCGCAGGTAGCGAATCGACGACGTCCGCCCGGCCCCGCCGCGCGTGCGACTGCGAGCCCCGCGCCTGCGCGGGGCTCTTTCTCGTCCCGGGACCATGCCGGTGGTACCACCACCGGAAGGATTGCCATGGCGAGGCCGGACAAGGCAGCCGCAGTCGCCGAGATCTCGGACAAGTTCCGCGACTCGAACGCTGCCGTGCTGACCGAGTACCGCGGGCTCACCGTCGCGCAGCTCAAGCAGCTGCGTCGGTCGCTCAGCGGCAACGCAACCTACGCCGTGGTGAAGAACACGCTGACCGCCATCGCGGCCAAGGAGGCCGGTGTCGAGGGACTCGACGCCGACCTGCAGGGCCCGTCGGCAATCGCCTTCGTCACCGGGGACCCGGTCGAGGCTGCGAAGGGTCTGCGTGACTTTGCCAAGGCGAACCCCGCGCTGGTCATCAAGGGCGGTGTCCTCGACGGGCGCCCCCTGACCGCTGCGGAGGTCACGAAGCTCGCGGACCTCGAGTCCCGCGAGGTCCTGCTGGCCAAGGCGGCCGGCGCGATGAAGGCCAAGCTGTTCCAGGCCGCGTACGTCTTCACCGCGAACACCGCCCAGGCCGCCCGCGTCATCGATGCCCTGCGTCAGAAGCAGGAATCGGAGGGCGCTGCCGCCTGATCCCGCACCCGGGCTCGTCCCGGGTCGTGATCGACGCAGCGCAAGCACACACCCCGCTTCTGGCAGGCCCGCACGGGCCGTGGCCGAGCACCAACCGAAAGGAACGCCATCATGGCGAAGCTCAGCACCGAAGAGCTCATCGAGCAGTTCAAGGAGCTCACCCTCATCGAGCTCAACGAGTTCGTGAAGGCCTTCGAGGAGACCTTCGAGGTCACCGCCGCCGCCCCCGTCGCAGCTGCTGCCCCGGCTGCCGCCGGTGGCGGTGCCGCCGCCGAGGAGGCCGAGGAGAAGGACGAGTTCGACGTCATCCTCGAGGCTGCCGGCGACAAGAAGATCCAGGTCATCAAGGAGGTGCGTGCCCTCACGAGCCTCGGCCTGAAGGAGGCCAAGGACCTCGTCGACGGCGCGCCCAAGCCGGTCCTGGAGGGCGCGAACAAGGAGACGGCCGAGAAGGCCAAGGCTGCCCTCGAGGGCGCCGGCGCCACGGTCACCCTCAAGTGATCTCGCCGGTCCCGTCCTGACGGGACCGGTCAGCACGCCGCACGAGGCCCGCACCCCGCGAGGGGTGCGGGCCTCGTCGTGTCTCGGGTCCCGACGCCGTCCGCGTGTGCCCGGCTTCACGGAACCGCCACGAGTGTGCCACCATGTGCGGGTCGACGACGCAGGACAGCGAGGTCGACGGCAGCAGGTCGGGCCCGCCGCGCGGGTCGGGTTCAGGCAGATTGGCGGGCGACGGTGCCCGCGCGAGTGCCGGCAGACGCCCAGGCGTCGGGCCGGAGGGCAGCGCACGCCCCCGGGTTGTGTTGCGACCCGTGCAGGGGGTATGCTCACGCTTTGCGCTGTCCTGTGCCCATGACCTCAGATACCCCCGACCCCCTCGACGACGTACGTGCGCGTCCGCGAGGTGTCGTGGCGGCGGTGATCATGACCAGCCCGGCGGCGCAGCGTTCTTTCGATCTGCAGGGAAGGACCCCTCTTGGCTGCCTCGCGCACCCCTTCTGCTCCGTCCGCCGACGCCATCGCGAACCGTACCGCGTCGCGTCGCGTCTCCTTCGCCAAGATCTACGAGCCCCTCGAGGTCCCCGACCTGCTGGGCCTCCAGACCGAGAGCTTCGACTGGCTCCTCGGCAACGAGGCCTGGCAGTCGCGTGTCGCCGCGGCGTCCGCCGCCGGCCGCCAGGACGTCCCCTCGACGTCCGGGCTCGAGGAGATCTTCGAGGAGATCTCGCCGATCGAGGACTTCGGGTCCTCGATGTCCCTGTCGTTCTCCAACCACCGTTTCGAGCCGCCGAAGTACACGGCCGACGAGTGCAAGGAGAAGGACTTCACGTACGCCGCGCCGCTGTTCGTCACCGCGGAGTTCGTCAACTACAACACCGGTGAGATCAAGAGCCAGACGGTCTTCATGGGCGACTTCCCGCTCATGACCGAGCGCGGCACCTTCATCATCAACGGCACCGAGCGCGTCGTCGTCTCGCAGCTCGTCCGGTCGCCGGGCGTCTACTTCGAGCGCACGGCCGACAAGACGAGCGACAAGGACATCTTCTCCGCGAAGATCATCCCGTCGCGCGGTGCCTGGCTCGAGTTCGAGATCGACAAGCGCGACGCCGTCGGCGTGCGCGTCGACCGCAAGCGCAAGCAGTCCGTCACGGTCCTGCTCAAGGCGCTCGGCCTGACCGAGTCGGAGATCCGCGAGCAGTTCGCGGACTACCCGTCGGTGCTCGACACGCTCGAGAAGGACCACGTCCACACGCAGGACGAGGCCCTCGTCGACCTGTACCGCAAGATCCGCCCGGGCGAGCCGCCGACCGTCGAGGCCGGCCGCGCGCTGCTCGAGAACTTCTACTTCAACTCGAAGCGCTACGACCTCGCGAAGGTCGGCCGCTACAAGGCGAACAAGAAGCTCGGCATCGACGCGCCGCTCTCGGACTCGACGCTGTCCGTCTCCGACGTCGTCGCGACGATCAAGTACCTCGCCGCGCTGCACGCCGACCACGCGACCATGCCCGGCCAGCGCGCCGGCGAGGCGGTCGACGTCCGCGTCGAGACCGACGACATCGACCACTTCGGCAACCGTCGCATCCGCGCCGTCGGCGAGCTCATCCAGAACCAGGTCCGCACCGGCCTGTCCCGGATGGAGCGCGTCGTGCGCGAGCGCATGACGACGCAGGACGTCGAGGCGATCACGCCGCAGACGCTCATCAACATCCGCCCGGTCGTGGCGTCCATCCGCGAGTTCTTCGGCACGTCGCAGCTCTCGCAGTTCATGGACCAGAACAACCCGCTCGCGGGCCTGACGCACAAGCGTCGTCTCTCGGCCCTCGGCCCGGGTGGTCTGTCCCGCGACCGCGCCGGCATGGAGGTCCGTGACGTCCACCCGTCGCACTACGGCCGCATGTGCCCGATCGAGACGCCGGAAGGCCCGAACATCGGCCTGATCGGCTCGCTCGCCTCCTACGGGCGCATCAACCCGTTCGGGTTCATCGAGACGCCGTACCGCAAGGTCACGGACGGCAAGGTCACCGACGAGGTCGTGTACCTCACGGCCGACGACGAGGACCGCCACGTCATCGCGCAGGCGAACCAGACGCTCACCGCCGACGGCACCTTCGCGGACGAGCGCGTGCTCGTGCGCACCAAGGGTGGCGAGGTCGAGATCGTGCCCGGCGCGCAGGTCGACTACATGGACGTCTCGCCGCGCCAGATGGTCTCGGTCGCGACGGCGCTGATCCCGTTCCTCGAGCACGACGACGCGAACCGCGCCCTCATGGGTGCGAACATGCAGCGCCAGGCCGTGCCGCTGGTCCGCTCCGAGGCCCCGCTCGTCGGGACCGGCATGGAGTGGCGCGCGGCGGTCGACGCGGGCGACGTCGTCGTCGCGACGAAGCCCGGTGTCGTCACCGAGGTCTCTGCCGACCTCGTGCTCGTCGCGAACGACGACGGCACGACCGGCAGCTACCGCATCGCGAAGTTCCGCCGCTCGAACCAGGGCACGAGCTACAACCAGCGCGTGCTCGTCGACGAGGGCCAGCGCATCGAGGTCGGCTCCGTCCTCGCGGACGGCCCGGCGACGGACGAGGGCGAGCTCGCCCTCGGGCGCAACCTCCTCGTGGCGTTCATGTCCTGGGAGGGCCACAACTACGAGGACGCGATCATCCTCAGCCAGCGTCTCGTGCAGGACGACGTGCTCTCCTCGATCCACATCGAGGAGCACGAGGTCGACGCGCGCGACACCAAGCTCGGCCCCGAGGAGATCACGCGGGACATCCCGAACGTCTCCGAGGACGTCCTCGCGGACCTCGACGAGCGCGGTGTCATCCGCATCGGCGCCGAGGTCGGCGCGGGCGACGTCCTGGTCGGCAAGGTCACGCCCAAGGGCGAGACCGAGCTGACCCCGGAGGAGCGCCTGCTCCGCGCGATCTTCGGCGAGAAGGCGCGCGAGGTGCGCGACACCTCGCTCAAGGTCCCGCACGGCGAGTCCGGCACGGTCATCGGCGTGCGCGAGTTCAACCGTGAGGACGGCGACGAGCTGCCCGCCGGCGTGAACCAGCTGGTGCGCGTCTACATCGCGCAGCGCCGCAAGATCACGGACGGCGACAAGCTCGCCGGCCGTCACGGCAACAAGGGCGTCATCTCGAAGATCCTGCCCGTCGAGGACATGCCGTTCCTCGCGGACGGGACGCCCGTCGACGTGATCCTCAACCCGCTCGGCGTGCCCGGTCGTATGAACGTCGGCCAGGTGCTCGAGACCCACCTCGGGTGGGTCGCCAAGCAGGGCTGGGACATCTCGCTGGCCGAGGGCAAGGACCTCTCCTGGAAGGAGAACGTCCCCGAGATCGCGGCGTCGTCCGAGCCGGGCCGTCCCGTCGCCACCCCGGTGTTCGACGGCGTCCACGAGGACGCGCTGACCGGCCTGCTCTCGTCGACCATCCCGAACCGCGACGGCGTGCGGACGGTCGGCGGCGACGGCAAGGCGCTGCTGTTCGACGGCCGCTCCGGCGAGCCGTTCCCGGACCCGGTGGCCGTGGGCTACATGTACATCCTCAAGCTCCACCACCTGGTCGACGACAAGATCCACGCGCGCTCGACCGGCCCGTACTCGATGATCACGCAGCAGCCGCTGGGTGGTAAGGCGCAGTTCGGCGGTCAGCGATTCGGCGAGATGGAGGTGTGGGCCCTGGAGGCGTACGGCGCGGCCTACACGCTGCAGGAGCTCCTCACGATCAAGTCCGACGACGTCCCCGGCCGCGTGAAGGTCTACGAGGCCATCGTCAAGGGCGAGAACATCCCCGACTCGGGCATCCCGGAGTCCTTCAAGGTGCTCCTCAAGGAGATGCAGTCGCTGTGCCTGAACGTCGAGGTGCTCTCGAGCGACGGCGTCCAGATCGAGATGAAGGAGTCCGACGACGACGTGTACCGCGCCGCCGAGGAGCTCGGGATCGACCTGTCCCGCCGTCCCAACGCTGCCTCCAGCGTCGACGAGATCTGATCTCGGGCGGGTGGGAGCGGCGGCCCGGCCCTTGCGGCCGGGCACCGCTCCCACCACGTCCCCTCACCACCCCGTCTCCACCGCGCCGGCGCCGGTCCCGCCCCAGGACCGGACGCCCGGCAGACGAAGGAAGTAGGACACCTTGCTCGACGTCAACGTCTTCGACGAGCTGCGCATCGGCCTGGCCACGGCCGACGACATCCGTGCGTGGTCGCACGGTGAGGTCAAGAAGCCCGAGACCATCAACTACCGCACCCTCAAGCCCGAGAAGGACGGCCTCTTCTGCGAGAAGATCTTCGGCCCCACCCGGGACTGGGAGTGCTACTGCGGCAAGTACAAGCGCGTGCGCTTCAAGGGCATCATCTGCGAGCGCTGCGGCGTCGAGGTGACGCGCTCGAAGGTGCGTCGTGAGCGCATGGGCCACATCGAGCTCGCCGCTCCCGTCACGCACATCTGGTTCTTCAAGGGTGTGCCGTCGCGCCTCGGCTACCTGCTCGACCTCGCCCCGAAGGACCTGGAGAAGGTCATCTACTTCGCGGCGTACATGATCACGTCGGTCGACGACGAGGGTCGGCAGGAAGACCTCCCCAACCTCCAGAACGAGATCGACCTGGAGAAGAAGGAGATCGCGGACGCCCGCGACAACGACATCAACAACCGTGCCCAGAAGCTCGAGGCCGACCTGGCCGAGCTCGAGGCCGAGGGTGCCAAGGCCGACGCGCGCCGCAAGGTCCGCGACTCGGCCGAGCGCGAGATGACGCAGATCCGCAAGCGTGCGGACGCGCAGCTCGACCGCCTCGACCAGGTCTGGGACCGGTTCAAGAACCTCAAGGTCGCCGACCTCGAGGGCGACGAGATGCTCTACCGCGCACTCCAGGACCGCTACGGCACGTACTTCGAGGGCTCGATGGGCGCTGCGGCGATCCAGAAGCGTCTCCAGGACTTCGACCTGGTGGCGGAGGCCGAGTCCCTGCGCGAGACCATCCGCTCGGGCAAGGGCCAGCGCAAGACGCGTGCCCTCAAGCGCCTCAAGGTCGTCAACGCGTTCCTCACCACGACGAACTCGCCCACGGGCATGGTGCTCGACGCCGTCCCGGTCATCCCGCCGGACCTGCGCCCCATGGTGCAGCTCGACGGTGGCCGCTTCGCGACGAGCGACCTCAACGACCTGTACCGCCGCGTGATCAACCGGAACAACCGCCTCAAGCGCCTGCTCGACCTGGGTGCGCCGGAGATCATCGTCAACAACGAGAAGCGGATGCTCCAGGAGGCCGTGGACTCGCTGTTCGACAACGGCCGTCGTGGCCGTCCGGTCACGGGCCCGGGCAACCGCCCGCTGAAGTCCATCTCGGACATGCTCAAGGGCAAGCAGGGTCGTTTCCGTCAGAACCTGCTCGGCAAGCGCGTCGACTACTCGGGCCGTTCGGTCATCGTCGTCGGCCCGCAGCTCAAGCTCCACCAGTGCGGCCTGCCCAAGCAGATGGCGCTCGAGCTGTTCAAGCCGTTCGTCATGAAGCGCCTCGTGGACCTCAACCACGCGCAGAACATCAAGAGCGCCAAGCGCATGGTCGAGCGTGCGCGCCCGGTCGTGTGGGACGTGCTCGAAGAGGTCATCACCGAGCACCCCGTGCTGCTCAACCGTGCGCCGACGCTGCACCGCCTGGGCATCCAGGCGTTCGAGCCGCAGCTCGTCGAGGGCAAGGCGATCCACCTGCACCCGCTCGTGTGCGCCGCGTTCAACGCGGACTTCGACGGCGACCAGATGGCCGTCCACCTGCCCCTGAGCGCGGAGGCGCAGGCCGAGGCCCGCATCCTCATGCTCTCGAGCAACAACATCCTCAAGCCGTCGGACGGTCGTCCGGTGACCATGCCCTCGCAGGACATGATCATCGGCCTGTACCACCTGACGAGCGACAAGAAGGGTGCCGAGGGCGAGGGCCGCTCGTTCGCCTCGGTCGCCGAGGCGATCATGGCGTTCGACCAGGGCACCCTGGACCTGAACGCCGAGGTGAAGATCCGCACGACGGACCTCGTCCCGCCGGTCTCCGGCTTCGAGGCGCCCGAGGGCTGGGAAGAGGGTCAGCCGATCCTGTTCGACACCACGCTCGGTCGCGCGCTCTTCAACGAGACGCTCCCGGTCGACTACCCTTACGTGAACTCGGTCGTCGACAAGAAGCGCCTCTCGGCCATCGTCAACGAGCTGGCGGAGCGCTACCCGAAGGTCGAGGTCGCTGCCTCGCTCGACGCGCTCAAGGCCGCCGGCTTCCGCTGGGCGACCCGCTCCGGCGTGACGATCGCGATCTCCGACGTGGCGACGCCCAAGGAGAAGGCCGAGATCCTCGAGCAGCACGAGGAGCGCGCGCTCAAGGTCCAGCAGCAGTACGACCGTGGTCTCATCACGGACGACGAGCGCCGTCAGGAGCTCATCGAGATCTGGACCCAGGCGACGGACAAGGTCGCGTCCGTCATGCGCGAGAACCTCGAGGCGAACGACCGCAACACCGTGTACCGCATGGTGGGCTCGGGCGCCCGTGGTAACTGGATGCAGGTCCGTCAGATCGCCGGTATGCGCGGCCTCGTGGCGAACCCGAAGGGCGAGATCATCCCGCGCCCGATCAAGTCCAACTACCGCGAGGGCCTGTCCGTCCTCGAGTACTTCATCGCGACGCACGGCGCCCGCAAGGGTCTGGCGGACACCGCTCTGCGGACCGCCGACTCGGGCTACCTCACGCGTCGTCTCGTGGACGTGTCGCAGGACGTCATCATCCGCGAGGAGGACTGCGGCACCGAGCGCGGCCTGACGCTCCCGATCGCCGAGGAGCTCGCGGGCAAGCTCGTGCGCCACCCGAAGGTGGAGACGAGCGTCTACTCGCGCACCCTCGCCTCCGACCTGGTCGACGCCGACGGCAACGTCATCGGCAAGGCCGGGGAGGACGCGGGCGACATCCTCATCGACGCCGCCGTGGCGGCGGGCGTGCGGGACGCGAAGGTCCGCTCCGTGCTGACCTGCGAGTCGCGCGTCGGGACGTGCGCCAAGTGCTACGGGCGTTCGCTCGCGACGGGCAAGCTCGTCGACATCGGCGAGGCCGTCGGCATCATCGCGGCCCAGTCGATCGGTGAGCCCGGTACCCAGCTGACGATGCGTACGTTCCACACCGGTGGTGTGGCGTCCGCGGACGACATCACGCAGGGTCTGCCGCGTGTCACGGAGCTCTTCGAGGCCCGCACCCCCAAGGGTGAGGCGCCCATCGCGGAGTTCTCGGGCCGCATCGCGATCGACGACAGCGAGCGCTCGCGCCGCCTCGTCCTCACGCCGGACGACGGCTCGGAGGAGATCGCCTACCCGGTGACGAAGCGTGCGCGCCTGCTCGTGCAGGACGGGGACCAGGTCTCCGTCGGCACGCAGCTCGTGCAGGGTGCGGTCGACCCGAAGAAGGTCCTGCGCATCCTCGGCCCGCGCGCCACGCAGAAGCACCTGGTGGACGAGGTCCAGGAGGTCTACCGCTCCCAGGGCGTGGACATCCACGACAAGCACATCGAGGTCATCGTGCGGCAGATGCTGCGCCGCATCACGGTCCTCGACTCCGGCGACGCCCCGCTGCTGCCGGGCGAGTTGGCCGAGCGCGGCCGGTTCGAGGACGCCAACCGCCGGACCGTGGCGGAGGGTGGCCAGCCGGCCTCCGGTCGTCCGGAGCTGATGGGCATCACGAAGGCGTCGCTCGCGACGGACTCGTGGCTGTCGGCCGCCTCCTTCCAGGAGACGACCCGCGTGCTCACCGAGGCGTCGATGAGCGGTCGTCGTGACCCGTTGCTCGGCCTCAAGGAGAACGTCATCATCGGTAAGCTCATCCCGGCCGGTACGGGCCTGCCCCGCTACCGCAACGTCGAGGTCGAGCCGACCGAGCAGGCGAAGACGGAGCTCTACCCGAGCTTCGGCTACGACGAGATCGACTTCCCGGCGCTCGGCATGGGCTCCGGCGAGGCGATCCCGCTCGAGGACCTGGACTTCGGCGACTACCGCTGACGTCCCCGCTCCGACGGATGCCCGACGGCGGTCCGCACCTCGTGTGCGGGTCCGCGGTCGGGCATCCGTCGTCCGGGCCGAACGCGTGCGGTCACCCGACCTGCGCCTTTGACTACCTGCCAGGCGGCAGGTAACCTGGTAAACCGTGCCCGCGCCGTCGGGCCCTCCGTGATGTCCCTGGCGGGACGGTGTCAGCGAGCGATCGCCGCACACCGCCGCGTGGCGGTCTCCGGACGGGCCGATGTGAGTGCCCGGGCATTCCGGATCCGGTCCTGGCGGCGCCTCGCGCCCGAGGACGGGAGGCGGACCATCGAGCCGGTGGTAGGTGGCTGCTGCAGCGTGTCGAGCGCTGCGGGTGCCTCGTGCGATCGGTTCCAGGAGCCAGCACGACCACCATCGGGGATAGCCCCGGTACAGCTCGAGAAGACACGGAGACGTAGTGCCTACGATCCAGCAGCTCGTCCGCAAGGGGCGGACCTCGAAGGTGGGGAAGTCCAAGACTCCCGCCCTCAAGGGTTCCCCGCAGCGGCGCGGTGTGTGCACCCGCGTGTACACCACCACCCCGAAGAAGCCGAACTCCGCGCTGCGCAAGGTCGCTCGCGTGAAGCTCTCCTCCCAGGTCGAGGTCACGGCCTACATCCCGGGCGTCGGCCACAACCTCCAGGAGCACTCCATCGTGCTCGTGCGCGGCGGTCGTGTGAAGGACCTCCCGGGTGTGCGCTACAAGATCGTGCGCGGCGCGCTCGACACGCAGGGCGTGAAGAACCGCAAGCAGGCCCGCAGCCGGTACGGCGCCAAGAAGGAGAAGAGCTGATGCCTCGCAAGGGCCCGGCCCCGAAGCGGCCGCTCATCGTCGACCCCGTCTACGGGTCGCCCGTCGTCACGCAGCTCATCAACAAGGTGCTGCTCGACGGCAAGAAGTCCACCGCCGAGTCGATCGTCTACGGCGCCCTCGAGGGCGTCCGGGCGAAGACCGACGGCGACCCGGTCGTCGTCCTCAAGCGCGCGCTCGAGAACGTGCGCCCCGCGCTCGAGGTCCGCTCGCGCCGTGTCGGTGGCGCGACCTACCAGGTCCCGGTCGAGGTGCGTCCCGCGCGCTCCACGACCCTCGCGCTGCGCTGGCTCACGGACTACTCGCGCGCCCGTCGCGAGAAGACCATGACCGAGCGCCTCATGAACGAGATCCTCGACGCGAGCAACGGCCTCGGTGCCGCGGTCAAGCGTCGCGAGGACATGCACAAGATGGCGGAGTCCAACAAGGCCTTCGCCCACTACCGCTGGTAGTCCGCCCGACCGGCCTCGGGGACCTCCGGGTCCCCGGGGCCGTCGGCGGGTCTCCGGCCGGCCACCCCGGTCCGAGCAGCGCCCCCGACTCAACCCACCTAGCGAGGGAAACAGACCGTGGCACTTGACGTGCTGACCGACCTGAACAAGGTCCGCAACATCGGCATCATGGCCCACATCGATGCCGGTAAGACCACGACCACCGAGCGCATCCTGTTCTACACGGGTGTGAACTACAAGATCGGTGAGACGCACGACGGCGCGTCGACGATGGACTGGATGGAGCAGGAGCAGGAGCGCGGCATCACGATCACGTCGGCCGCGACGACCTGCTACTGGAAGAACAACCAGATCAACATCATCGACACGCCGGGCCACGTCGACTTCACGGTCGAGGTCGAGCGCTCCCTGCGCGTGCTCGACGGCGCCGTCGCCGTCTTCGACGGCAAGGAGGGCGTGGAGCCGCAGTCGGAGACGGTGTGGCGCCAGGCGGACAAGTACAACGTGCCGCGCATCTGCTTCGTCAACAAGATGGACAAGCTCGGTGCGGACTTCTACTTCACCGTCGACACGATCATCAACCGCCTCAAGGCGAAGCCGCTGGTCATCCAGCTGCCGATCGGCTCCGAGAACGACTTCACCGGCGTCGTCGACCTGCTCGAGATGAAGGCGCTCGTCTGGCACGGCGAGACGAAGCTCGGCGAGGCGTACGACACCGAGGAGATCCCGGCCGACCTGGTCGAGAAGGCCGAGCAGTACCGCAGCGACCTCATCGAGGCCGTCGCGGAGGCCGACGAGGAGCTCCTCGAGAAGTACCTCGGCGGCGAGGAGCTGACGATCGCGGAGATCAAGTCCGGGATCCGCAAGCTCGTCATCGCGGGCGAGGCGTTCCCGGTCCTGTGCGGGTCCGCGTTCAAGAACAAGGGCGTGCAGCCCATGCTCGACGCGGTCATCGACTACCTGCCGTCGCCGCTCGACGTCCCCGCGATCGAGGGCCACGACGTCAAGGACGAGGAGAAGATCATCGAGCGTCACCCCGACGCCACCGAGCCCTTCTCCGCGCTCGCGTTCAAGGTCGCGACGCACCCGTTCTTCGGCAAGCTCACGTACGTCCGCGTCTACTCGGGCAAGGTCGCGCAGGGCGCCCAGGTCCTCAACTCGACCAAGGGCAAGAAGGAGCGCATCGGGAAGCTCTTCCAGATGCACTCCAACAAGGAGAACCCGGTCGACGAGGCCGCCGCGGGCCACATCTACGCGTTCATCGGCCTGAAGGACACCACGACCGGTGACACGCTGAGCGCGCTCGACGCGCCCGTGATCCTCGAGTCGATGACGTTCCCCGAGCCCGTCATCGACGTCGCGATCGAGCCGAAGACGAAGGCCGACCAGGAGAAGCTCTCGACGGCGATCCAGAAGCTCGCCGAGGAGGACCCGACCTTCCGCGTCAAGCTGGACCAGGAGACCGGCCAGACCGTCATCGGCGGCATGGGCGAGCTCCACCTCGACATCCTCGTCGACCGCATGCGTCGCGAGTTCAAGGTCGAGGCGAACGTCGGCAAGCCGCAGGTCGCGTACCGCGAGACGATCCGCCGCAAGGCCGAGAAGATCGACTACACGCACAAGAAGCAGACCGGTGGTTCCGGGCAGTTCGCCAAGGTCCAGGTGACCTTCGAGCCGCTCGACACGGCCGAGGGCGAGCTCTACGAGTTCAGCAACGCCGTCACCGGTGGTCGCATCCCGCGTGAGTACATCCCCAGCGTCGACGCCGGCATCCAGTCCGCGATGGAGCTCGGCGTGCTCGCCGGCTTCCCGCTGGTCGGGGTCAAGGCGACGCTGCTCGACGGCGCCTACCACGAGGTCGACTCCTCGGAGATGGCGTTCAAGATCGCCGGCTCGATGGTCCTCAAGGAGGGCGTCAAGCGGGCGGACCCGGTTCTGCTGGAGCCGGTGATGGCGGTCGAGGTGCGTACGCCCGAGGAGTACATGGGCGACGTCATCGGCGACCTGAACTCACGTCGTGGAATGATCCAGTCCATGGAGGACGCGACGGGTGTGAAGGTCGTCCGGGCCCACGTACCGTTGTCAGAGATGTTCGGGTACATCGGTGACCTCCGGTCCAAGACCCAGGGTCGCGCCGTGTACTCGATGCAGTTCGACAGCTACGCCGAGGTTCCTCGGAACGTTGCCGAAGAGATCATCAAGAAGACCCGGGGCGAGTGAGTCCCCACAGGTCGAAGACCCGCACAACCATCAACCTGTAGGAAACCGCAACGCCCCGCGGATGTAGGATCTTTCGGTCGACATTCGCAACGTTCGGCACATCTACCCAAGTCCCAGGAGGACCCCAGTGGCTAAGGCCAAGTTCGAGCGGACCAAGCCGCACGTCAACATCGGCACCATCGGTCACGTCGACCACGGTAAGACGACGCTGACGGCGGCCATCTCGAAGACGCTCGCGGACACGTACCCGGACCTGCCGGCGAACGTGCAGCGCAACTTCGACGAGATCGACGCGGCTCCCGAGGAGAAGCAGCGCGGTATCACGATCAACATCGCGCACATCGAGTACGAGACGCCGAAGCGCCACTACGCGCACGTCGACGCCCCGGGTCACGCCGACTACATCAAGAACATGATCACCGGTGCCGCGCAGATGGACGGCGCGATCCTGGTGGTCGCCGCGACCGACGGTCCGATGGCCCAGACGCGTGAGCACGTCCTGCTCGCCCGCCAGGTCGGCGTGCCGTACCTGCTCGTCGCGCTCAACAAGTCCGACATGGTCGACGACGAGGAGATCCTCGAGCTCGTCGAGATGGAGGTCCGCGAGCTGCTGTCGGGCCAGGGCTACGACGGCGACGACGCTCCTGTCGTCCGCGTCTCCGGCCTCAAGGCGCTCGAGGGCGACCCCGAGTGGACCGCGAAGGTGCTTGAGCTCATGGAGGCCGTGGACGAGAACGTCCCCGAGCCCGTCCGCGAGCTCGACAAGCCCTTCCTCATGCCCGTCGAGGACGTCTTCACGATCACCGGTCGTGGCACCGTCGTCACCGGCAAGGTGGAGCGTGGCACGCTCGACCTCAACTCGGACGTCGAGATCGTCGGCATCCGCGCGCCCCAGAAGACCACGGTCACGGGCATCGAGACGTTCCACAAGCAGATGGACCAGGCCCAGGCCGGCGACAACACCGGTCTGCTCCTGCGCGGCATCAAGCGTGAGGACGTCGAGCGCGGCCAGGTCGTCGTGAAGCCGGGTTCGATCACCCCGCACACGCAGTTCGAGGCGCAGGTCTACATCCTGGGCAAGGACGAGGGCGGCCGTCACAACCCGTTCTACTCGAACTACCGTCCGCAGTTCTACTTCCGCACGACGGACGTCACCGGCGTCATCACGCTGCCCGAGGGCACCGAGATGGTCATGCCCGGCGACAACACCGAGATGACGGTCGAGCTGATCCAGCCGATCGCCATGGAGGAGGGCCTCGGCTTCGCCATCCGTGAGGGTGGCCGCACCGTCGGCTCGGGCCGCGTCACCAAGATCCTCAAGTGATCTGACGCTGCTACGCAGCACATCGTCGAAGGCCCGGTCCCCGTTCGCGGGGCCGGGCCTTCGCCCTGCGGTCACCGTCACACGTCCTGAGGCGCGATCGGGCTCGCCCCGACTTGGACTCCTGGAGTTCGTGTGGCAGACTGTTCAGGTTGCCTGTTACGGGTGCGCTCTTTCACGTGTCGAACAGTGTGTTGAACCGGCCCTCGCTCGGCGAGGGTCAGGACCCCGGGACCTCTCCCGGGTCTGCGGGTTGAGCTCTCTGTGTCGATACGGATCGAGACCCCGCGGAACACACGTTCCGGCCAGGCTCGACAAACGTTGTGGTCCGGTACCGCGGCGTCGTGCGTCAGCACGGTGCGCGGATGGTGGCCACATATCCAACGGCCCTCACGCCTCTCGGCGTGTGCGCCCTGGTGCGTCGCGAATACGCGACACGCCCGAGCGCGGGGGTCGGACAGCTAGCGGTTCGAGAGAGAGAGTCAGACGACGCCATGGCGGGACAGAAGATCCGCATCCGGCTCAAGTCCTACGACCACGAGGTCATCGACAGCTCGGCGCGCAAGATCGTCGACACGGTGACGCGCGCTGGTGCAACGGTCGTGGGTCCGGTGCCGCTGCCGACGGAGAAGAACGTCTTCTGCGTCATCCGGTCGCCTCACAAGTACAAGGACAGCCGCGAGCACTTCGAGATGCGCACGCACAAGCGGCTGATCGACATCATCGATCCCACGCCGAAGGCCGTCGACTCGCTCATGCGTCTCGACCTGCCTGCGGACGTGAACATCGAGATCAAGCTCTGAGGCTGGAGGACATCATGACTACCCCCCAGCAGAACGCCCGCGCGGTCACGGCCGTGCTCGGCACGAAGCTCGGAATGACGCAGCTGTGGGACGAGGCCGGTCGCCTCGTGCCCGTCACGGTCGTCGCGGTCGGCACGAACGTCGTCACGCAGGTGCGCACGACGGACGCCGACGGCTACTCCGCCGTGCAGCTCGCCTACGGCCAGATCGACCCGCGCAAGGTCACCAAGCCCCTCAAGGGCCACTTCGAGAAGGCCGGCGTCACGCCGCGCCGTCACGTGGCCGAGGTCCGTACCACCGACGCGTCCGAGTACACGCTCGGGCAGGAGATCACCGCCGACGCCTTCGAGGCCGGCGCCACGGTCGACGTCTCCGGTACGACCAAGGGCAAGGGCACCGCCGGTGTCATGAAGCGTCACGGCTTCTCCGGCGTCGGCGCCTCGCACGGTGCGCACCGCAACCACCGCAAGCCCGGCTCGATCGGTGGGGCCTCGACCCCGTCGCGCGTCTTCAAGGGCGTGCGCATGGCCGGCCGCATGGGCAACGCCCAGCAGACCACCCAGAACCTGACCGTCCACGCGGTCGACGTCGAGAAGGGACTGCTGCTCGTCAAGGGCGCCGTCCCCGGCCCCAAGGGCGGCGTCGTCCTCGTGCGCAGCGCCGCGAAGGGAGCGTGAACAACATGGCCGCTCTGACCGTTGACGTCCTTGACCCCAAGGGCAAGAAGGCCGGCACCGCCGAGCTCCCCGCCGAGGTGTTCGACGTCGAGACGAACGTGCCGCTCATCCACCAGGTCGTCGTCGCCCAGCGTGCTGCTGCACGCCAGGGCACCCACGACACCAAGAGCCGCGGTGAGGTCCGCGGTGGTGGGCGCAAGCCGTACAAGCAGAAGGGCACGGGCCGCGCCCGCCAGGGCTCGATCCGCGCGCCGCAGTTCGCCGGCGGTGGCGTCGTCCACGGCCCGACGCCGCGCTCGTACGACCAGCGCACCCCGAAGAAGATGAAGGCTGCCGCCCTGCGCGGTGCCCTCTCCGACCGGGCGCGTCACGGCCGCGTGCACGTGGTGACCGGCTTCGGCGTCGACGGCCTGCCGTCGACCAAGACCGCCGTCGCGACGCTCGCCAAGCTCTCCGAGCGCAAGCACGTCCTCGTCGTCACCGAGCGTGGTGACGAGCTGACCGTGAAGTCGCTGCGGAACGTCGAGCAGGTCCACCTCCTGGTGGCCGACCAGCTCAACACCTACGACGTGCTCGTCTCCGACGACGTCGTCTTCACGCAGGGCGCGCTCGACGCGTTCCTGGCCGGCCCGGCCACGGGTCGCTCCGCGAAGGCCGTCGCCACCTCCACCGAGGCGGACGAGACTGCTGCCGAGGAGGCTGCGAAGTGACCACCGTGACCAAGGACCCCCGCGACGTGATCCTCTCGCCCGTCGTCTCCGAGAAGAGCTACGGCCTCCTCGACGAGGGCAAGTACACGTTCGTCGTGGACCCGCGGGCCAACAAGACCGAGATCAAGATCGCGATCGAGCAGATCTTCTCCGTCAAGGTTGCGTCGGTGAACACGATCAACCGCAAGGGCAAGACGCGTCGGACGCGTTTCGGCCTGGGCAAGCGCAAGGACACCAAGCGTGCGATCGTCACCCTCCGCGAGGGCACGATCGACATCTTCGGCTGAGCCGACGAGAGCAGATTGAGGACAGATCCCCATGGGAATCCGTAAGTACAAGCCGACGACGCCCGGCCGCCGCGGCTCGAGCGTCGCCGACTTCGCCGAGATCACGCGCTCGCAGCCGGAGAAGTCTCTGGTCCGCCCGCTCTCCAAGAGCGGCGGCCGCAACAGCTCCGGTCGGATCACCACCCGTCACAAGGGTGGTGGCCACAAGCGTGCGTACCGCGTGATCGACTTCCGTCGTCACGACAAGGACGGCGTGCCCGCGAAGGTCGCGCACATCGAGTACGACCCCAACCGCACCGCGCGCATCGCGCTCCTGCACTACGCGGACGGCGAGAAGCGCTACATCATCGCGCCGAGCAAGCTCAAGCAGGGCGACGTCATCGAGAACGGTGCCGGCGCGGACATCAAGCCTGGCAACAACCTGCCGCTGCGCAACATCCCGACCGGTACGGTCATCCACGCCATCGAGCTCAAGCCCGGTGGCGGCGCGAAGATCGCCCGCTCGGCCGGTGCGTCGGTGCAGCTCGTCGCCAAGGACGGGCCGTACGCGCAGCTGCGCATGCCCTCCGGCGAGATCCGCAACGTCGACCTGCGCTGCCGCGCGACGGTCGGCGAGGTGGGCAACGCCGAGCAGTCGAACATCAACTGGGGCAAGGCCGGCCGCATGCGGTGGAAGGGCAAGCGCCCGACCGTCCGCGGTGTCGCGATGAACCCGATCGACCACCCGCACGGTGGTGGTGAAGGCAAGACCTCCGGTGGCCGTCACCCGGTGAGCCCCTGGGGCCAGCCGGAGGGACGTACCCGCCGCCCGAACAAGCCGAGCGACAAGCTGATCGTGCGTCGTCGCCGTACCGGCAAGAAGCGCTGATAGGAGCCTGGAGACATGCCTCGTAGCCTGAAGAAGGGCCCCTTCGTCGACGACCACCTGCAGAAGAAGGTGGACGCTCAGAACGAGAAGGGGACCAAGAACGTCATCAAGACCTGGTCCCGTCGGTCGGTCATCACGCCCGACTTCCTCGGACACACCTTCGCCGTGCACGACGGCCGCAAGCACACGCCGGTGTTCGTCACCGAGTCGATGGTCGGCCACAAGCTCGGCGAGTTCGCTCCCACGCGGACCTTCCGCGGCCACGTGAAGGACGACAAGAAGGGTCGTCGCCGCTGACCCGCGAGGGTCGCGATGACGACTGGATTGTCGAATGACGGTCAACACACAAGAAGGCAGGACAGCAATGGAAGCCAAGGCGCAGGCGCGGTTCGTCCGTGTCACGCCCCAGAAGGCCCGGCGCGTCGTGGACCTCATCCGTGGCAAGCAGGCCTCCGAGGCCGTCGCGGTGCTGAAGTTCGCACCGCAGGCGGCGAGCGAGCCCGTCCGCAAGGTCGTGGAGAGCGCGATCGCCAACGCCCGGGTGAAGGCGGACCGCGCGAGCGTCGCGTTCGACGAGCAGGAGCTCGTCGTGCGTGAGGCGTTCGTCGACGAGGGCCCGACCCTCAAGCGTTTCCGCCCGCGCGCCCAGGGCCGTGCGAACCGCATCCTCAAGCGCACCAGCCACATCACCGTGGTGATCGCTCCGCGCGAGAACACGAAGGGAAGTGCCCGATAGTGGGACAGAAGGTTCACCCGCACGGGTACCGCCTCGGCATCACCACCGACCACCGGTCGCGCTGGTTCGCCGACAGCACCAAGCCCGGACAGCGGTACCGCGACTACGTCCGCGAGGACGTCCAGATCCGCAAGCTCATGAGCACCGGTCTCGAGCGCGCGGGCATCTCCAAGGTCGAGATCGAGCGCACCCGTGACCGTGTCCGCGTGGACATCCACACGGCGCGCCCGGGCATCGTCATCGGTCGCCGTGGCGCCGAGGCGGACCGCATCCGCGGCGAGCTGGAGAAGCTCACCGGCAAGCAGGTGCAGCTCAACATCCTCGAGGTCAAGAACGCTGAGATCGACTCCCAGCTCGTGGCCCAGGGGATCGCGGAGCAGCTCGCGAGCCGCGTCTCGTTCCGTCGTGCCATGCGCAAGGGCATCCAGTCCGCGCAGCGCGCCGGCGCCAAGGGCATCCGCGTGCAGGTCTCCGGCCGCCTCGGCGGCGCGGAGATGAGCCGCTCGGAGTTCTACCGCGAGGGTCGCGTCCCGCTGCACACGCTGCGCGCGTACATCGACTACGGCTTCTTCGAGGCCCGCACGACCTTCGGCCGCATCGGCGTGAAGGTCTGGATCTACAAGGGCGACGTCACCGAGAAGGAGTTCGCCGCGCAGCAGGCCACGGCCGCTCCGCGCCAGGGCCGTGGTGGCCCGCGCGGGGAGCGCGGTGGCGACCGTCGCGGTGGCGAGCGTCGTGGTGGCGACCGTCGTCCCGAGCGTTCGGGCGAGCGGACCCCCGGGTCCGACGCGCCGGCCGCGGCAGAGCAGTCCGCTCCTGCCGCGGAGGCGAAGGCCCCTGAGACCGGAACGGAGGCCTGAGTCATGCTGATCCCGCGCAGGCTCAAGCACCGCAAGCAGCACCACCCGTCGCGCTCCGGTGCGGCGAAGGGTGGCACGCAGATCTCGTTCGGCGAGTACGGCATCCAGGCTCTCGAGCCCGCCTACGTGACGAACCGGCAGATCGAGGCTGCTCGTATCGCGATGACCCGCCACATCAAGCGTGGCGGCAAGGTCTGGATCAACATCTACCCGGACCGTCCGCTGACCAAGAAGCCCGCCGAGACCCGCATGGGTTCCGGTAAGGGCTCGCCCGAGTGGTGGGTCGCCAATGTCAAGCCCGGCCGCATCGTCTTCGAGCTGGCCGGTGTCCCGGAGCCCCTGGCGCGCGAGGCCATGCGTCGCGCGATCCACAAGCTCCCGATGAAGTGCCGTTTCGTGGTGCGCGAGGGTGGTGGCAACTGATGGCAATCGGAACGAAGGGGCTCGCCCCTGTCGACCTCGACGCCATGGACGACGAGACTCTCGTCGCCGAGCTCAAGAAGGTCAAGGAGGAGCTCTTCAACCTCCGCTTCCAGTCGGCCACCGGCCAGCTGGAGAGCCACGGGCGCCTCAAGGCCGTCCGCCGCGACATCGCGCGGATCTACACGATCCTGCGTGAGCGCGAGCTCGGCATCCGTACCGCGCCGAGCGCCGAGTGAGTGAGGCTGGAATGAGCGAGAACGCAACCAACGCGCCCGAGGTCGCCGAGGCGACCGCGCAGCGCGCGTACCGCAAGACGCGTCGCGGCTACGTCGTGAGCGACAAGATGGACAAGACCGTGGTGGTCGAGGTCGAGGACCGGGTCAAGCACCCGCTCTACGGCAAGGTCATCCGCCGCACGAGCAAGGTCAAGGCGCACGACGAGCAGAACTCTGCCGGCGTGGGCGACCTCGTGCTCATCATGGAGACCCGCCCGCTGTCCGCGACCAAGCGGTGGCGGCTCGTGGAGATCCTCGAGAAGGCCAAGTAAGCCCCGCCGCAAGGCAGGTTCGTGGCGGGCGGCGACGTCCGCCCGTCACGGACCGTCTCGTGCCGCACCGCGGTGCGGCAACCAGTGAGGACAGGTCCGGCGGGTCCACCGCCAGGCCTGGCCGGTTCACCCGCGAGGGACCCGGCACTGACAGCTATCCGTTCGGCAAGGCTCGCCCCGCGCGAGAACCGGCTCGACGACAGGAGTTCATTACATGATCCAGCAGGAGTCGCGACTTCGTGTCGCCGACAACACGGGTGCGAAGGAGATTCTCTGCATCCGTGTTCTCGGTGGCTCGGGCCGTCGCTACGCCGGAATCGGCGACGTCATCGTCGCAACCGTCAAGGACGCCATCCCGGGCGGCAACGTGAAGAAGGGCGACGTCGTCAAGGCGGTCGTCGTCCGCACCGCCAAGGAGCGCCGTCGTCCGGACGGTTCCTACATCAAGTTCGACGAGAACGCCGCCGTGATCCTCAAGAACGACGGTGAGCCGCGCGGTACCCGCATCTTCGGCCCGGTCGGGCGCGAGCTGCGCGACAAGCGGTTCATGAAGATCATCTCGCTGGCTCCGGAGGTGCTCTGACCATGGCCAAGATCAAGAAGGGCGACCTCGTCGTCGTCATCGCCGGCAAGGACAAGGGCAAGCAGGGCCGTGTGCTCGAGGTGCTCACCGACAGCGACCGCGTGATCGTCGAGGGTGTCCAGCGCGTCACGAAGCACACCAAGGTCGGCCAGTCGCAGCGCGGCACGCGGACCGGTGGCATCGAGACCGTCGAGGCCCCGATCCACATCAGCAACGTGATGGTCGTCGACCCGGAGACCAAGAAGGGCACCCGCGTCGGGTACCGCACCGAAGAGGTCGAGCGTGACGGCCGCCAGCGCACCGTGCGTGTGCGCGTGGCCAAGCGCTCCGGTAAGGACATCTGATGAGCACCGAGACCACTGAGATCGCAGCCCCCGAGATCCCGCGCCTCAAGCAGCGCTACCGCGAGGAGATCGTCGCCGGCCTGCGCGAGGAGTTCGGGCACGAGAACGTCAACCAGGTCGCCCGCGTCACGAAGATCGTCGTGAACATGGGTGTCGGTGACGCTGCCAAGGACTCGAAGCTCATCGAGGGCGCCATCCGCGACCTGTCCGCGATCACCGGCCAGAAGCCGCAGGTGACCAAGGCCCGCAAGTCCATCGCGCAGTTCAAGCTGCGTGAGGGCATGCCGATCGGTGCGCACGTCACGCTGCGCGGCGACCGCATGTGGGAGTTCCTGGACCGTCTGCTCTCGATCGCCCTGCCGCGCATCCGCGACTTCCGCGGGCTGTCGCCCAAGCAGTTCGACGGGCACGGCAACTACACCTTCGGCCTCACGGAGCAGTCGATGTTCCACGAGATCGACCAGGACAAGATCGACCGTGTCCGCGGTATGGACATCACGGTCGTGACCACGGCGACGACCGATGACGAGGGCCGCTCCCTGCTGCGCCGTCTCGGCTTCCCCTTCAAGGAGAACTGACATGGCGAAGAAGGCCCTGATCAACAAGGCGGCCGCCAAGCCCAAGTTCGCGGTCCGCGCCTACACCCGGTGCCAGAAGTGCGGTCGCCCGCACTCGGTGTACCGCAAGTTCGGCCTGTGCCGTATCTGCGTGCGCGAGATGGCCCACCGTGGTGAGCTTCCCGGCGTCACCAAGAGCAGCTGGTAACAACTACGTCGTAGGTCCTGGCGGAGCGCGCCGCACGGTGCGCCTCCGCCCGGATACCACGTCGAGGAAGGGCTAAGCCCGATGACGATGACCGACCCGATCGCAGACATGCTGACGCGTCTGCGTAACGCGAACTCGGCTTACCACGAGACGGTGACCATGCCGTACTCGAAGCTGAAGTCGCACATTGCCGAGATCCTCCAGGCCGAGGGCTACATCTCCGGCTGGAGCGTCGAGGACGCGAAGGTGGGCAAGAACCTCACCATCCAGCTGAAGTTCGGCCCGAACCGTGAGCGCAGCCTTGCCGGCGTGCGCCGCGTGTCCAAGCCGGGCCTGCGCAAGTACGCCAAGTCCACCGAGCTGCCCAAGGTGCTCGGGGGCCTGGGCGTGGCGATCCTGTCCACGTCCTCCGGCCTCCTCACCGACAAGCAGGCCGCCAAGAAGGGCGTGGGCGGCGAAGTCCTCGCCTACGTCTGGTAATCCGGAAAGGAGATACGCCATGTCTCGAATCGGCAAGATCCCCGTTCCGGTCCCGGCCGGAGTGGATGTCACCATCAGCGGCGCGCTCGTGACCGTGAAGGGCCCCAAGGGTTCTCTCGAGCACAACGTGCCCACCCCCATCCAGGTCGCTCAGGAGGACGGCACCCTCGTGGTGACGCGCCCGAACGACGAGCGCGAGTCCCGCGCGCTGCACGGCCTCACCCGCACCCTCCTGGCGAACCTCGTCCAGGGTGTGACGCAGGGCTACGAGAAGAAGCTCGAGATCGTCGGCACCGGCTACCGCGTGACCGCCAAGGGATCGGACCTCGAGTTCGCCCTCGGCTTCAGCCACCCGGTCGTCGTCACGCCGCCTGCGGGCATCACGTTCGCGGTCGAGAGCCCGACGAAGTTCTCGGTCTCCGGCATCGACAAGCAGCAGGTCGGCGAGGTCGCAGCGAACATCCGCAAGATCCGCAAGCCCGAGCCGTACAAGGGCAAGGGTGTGCGTTACGCCGGCGAGGTCGTCCGCCGCAAGGTCGGAAAGGCTGGTAAGTAACGATGGCTCTGAAGGTTCTCGGCAAGGGCAAGGCCGTCGCGCGACAGCGCCGCCACCTGCGCCTGCGCAAGAAGATCAAGGGGACCGCCGCTCGTCCGCGCCTCGTGGTGACGCGTTCCACGCGTCACATCACGGCCCAGGTCGTGGACGACACGATCGGTCAGACGCTCGCGTCGGCCTCCTCTCTCGAGGCGGACCTGCGCGCGCTCGACGGCGACAAGAGCGCCAAGGCCCGCAAGGTCGGCGAGCTCGTCGCCGAGCGTGCGAAGGCCAAGGGCGTCGACTCGGTCGTCTTCGACCGTGGCGGCAACAAGTACCACGGTCGGGTCGCTGCGGTCGCCGACGGCGCCCGCGAGGGCGGTCTGGCCCTGTGACGACGCCGACCATCCCCACACGGAAGCAAAGGATTCTCTGATGGCTGCAGGGCAGCGCAGCAACACCGGCGCCCCCACGGGTGCCGCCAACGAGTCGAGCGACCAGAACGCGCGCGGGGGGCGCCGCGACGACCGTCGCGGTGACCGTCGCGACGGTCGCCGTGGCGACGCAGCCGAGAAGAACGCCTTCGTCGAGCGTGTCGTCACCATCAACCGCGTCTCCAAGGTCGTCAAGGGCGGCCGCCGCTTCAGCTTCACCGCGCTCGTCGTGGTGGGCGACGGCGACGGCACCGTCGGCGTCGGCTACGGCAAGGCGAAGGAGGTGCCCGCGGCGATCGCCAAGGGTGTCGAGGAGGCCAAGAAGAACTTCTTCAAGGTCCCGCGCATCCAGGGCACCATCCCGCACCCCATCCAGGGTGAGGCCGCCGCAGGCGTCGTGTTCCTCCGTCCGGCCGCTCCGGGTACCGGTGTCATCGCCGGTGGTCCGGTGCGCGCCGTGCTGGAGTGCGCCGGCATCCACGACGTGCTGAGCAAGTCGCTCGGCTCGTCGAACGCGATCAACATCGTGCACGCGACCGTCGAGGCCCTGCGCAACCTGGAGCAGCCTGAGGCTGTCGCCGCGCGCCGTGGTCTCCCGCTCGAGGACGTGGCCCCGGCCGCGCTCCTGCGTGCCCGTGCTGCGGGGGTGAACGCCTGATGGCCAGGCTCAAGGTGACCCAGACGAAGTCCGCCATCGGCGGCAAGCAGAACCAGCGCGACACGCTGCGCACTCTGGGCCTCAAGCGGATCGGCGACACCGCCGTGAAGGAGGACCGCCCGGAGATCCGCGGCATGGTCGCGACGGTGGCGCACCTCGTCACCGTTGAGGAGGTCGAGTGACCATGGCTGAGAAGGCCACCAAGGAGACCGCTGAGGCTCCGAAGAAGAAGACCGCTGCCAAGGCTTCGGCCAAGGCGGAGGCCGCGCCGGCCGCCAAGGCCGGCAAGCAGACCGAGGGTGCCGGCGGCACGCTCAAGATCCACCACCTGCGTCCGGCTCCCGGCGCCAAGAAGGCCAAGACCCGCGTGGGTCGTGGTGAGGCGTCGAAGGGTAAGACGGCGGGCCGCGGTACCAAGGGTACGAAGGCTCGTTACCAGGTTCCCGAGCGCTTCGAGGGCGGGCAGATGCCTCTGCACATGCGCCTCCCGAAGCTGCGCGGCTTCAAGAACCCGTTCCGCACCGAGTACCAGGTCGTGAACCTGGACAAGCTCGCGGCGCTGTACCCCGAGGGTGGCCAGGTCACCGTCGAGGACCTCGTCGCCAAGGGCGCGGTCCGCAAGGGCCAGCTCGTGAAGGTGCTGGGCACGGGCGAGATCACCGTCAAGCTCGAGGTCGCGGTCGACGCGCTCTCGGGTGCGGCGCGCGAGAAGATCCTCGCCGCCGGCGGCTCGGTCTCCGAGGACTGATCCCTCCACGGACAGGGCCGATGGCGCAGCTGCGCTGTCGGCCCTGTCCGCGTCCCAGGGGTCGCCTCGCGGCACGACCGTCGCACGACCCGTGGTCCGTCCGGCAGCGCACCACGGTTAGACTTCCCGTCGGCCGTCGTCCGCCTCGCGCGGGTGACCGCCGTCACGCTCGGTGCCCCGTCCGGTCCGTCCGGTCGGTGACACCGGTTTGCCGTTCGACGCGGCGCAACGGCTAGGGTGCCACTTGGCGCTCGTGCCGTGCGTCACACCTCGCCGGGCCTCCCGGCGACACGACATCCCGCCTCGGCGGGCCAGGAGGATAGGTGCTCAGCGCATTCGCCCGGGCTTTCCGGACGCCCGACCTGCGGCGCAAGCTGCTGTTCACGATCGCGATCATGGCGATCTTCCGGGTGGGGTCGTTCATCCCCACTCCCGGTGTGGACTACCCCAACGTGCAGCAGTGCATCGCGGAGACCGCCGAGGGCAACGACCTGCTCGGCCTCGTCAACCTCTTCAGCGGCGGGGCACTGCTGCAGCTGTCGATCTTCGCGCTCGGCATCATGCCGTACATCACCGCGAGCATCATCGTCCAGCTGCTGCGTGTCGTCATCCCTCGCTTCGAGGCCCTGCACAAGGAGGGCCAGTCGGGCCAGGCGAAGCTCACGCAGTACACGCGCTACCTGACGATCGCGCTCGCGATCCTCCAGTCGACGACCGTCATCACGACGGCGCGCAACGGCCTGCTCTTCCAGGGCTGCTCGGTCGAGGTCATCCCCGACGGCAGCTTCGTGACGATGGCGATCATGGTCATCACCATGACGGCGGGTACGGGCCTCATCATGTGGCTCGGCGAGCTCATCACCGAGCGCGGCGTCGGCAACGGCATGTCGCTCCTCATCTTCACGTCGATCGCGGCAAGCTTCCCGACGGCCCTGTGGTCGATCGCGGGCGGCGCGAACGGCGCGACGAACTTCATCATCATGATCGCGGTCATCGTGGTCGTGATCGGGCTCGTCGTCTTCGTCGAGCAGTCGCAGCGCCGGGTCCCGGTGCAGTACGCGAAGCGCATGGTCGGCCGCCGCATGTACGGCGGCTCGAGCACCTACATCCCGATCAAGATCAACATGGCGGGCGTCATCCCGGTGATCTTCGCGGCCTCGCTGCTCGCGGTCCCGGGCCTCATCGCGCAGTTCGGCGACCAGAGCGCCGACTGGGTCATCTGGGTGAGCACCAACCTCGCCGACCCGGCCGCGCCGCTGCACATCCTGCTGTACGTGCTGATGATCCTGTTCTTCTGCTTCTTCTACACGTCGATCACGTTCAACCCGGACGAGGTCGCGGACAACATGAAGAAGTACGGCGGCTTCATCCCCGGCATCCGTGCCGGGCGCCCGACCGCCGAGTACCTCGACTACGTCATCACCCGCATCACCTCCGCGGGTGCCATCTACCTCGCGCTCGTCGCACTGCTGCCGACGCTGGTCCTCATCGGTCTCGGCGTGAGCACGAACATCCCGTTCGGCGGCTCCTCGATCATCATCGTCGTCGGCGTCGGCCTGGAGACGGTCAAGCAGATCAACTCCCAGCTGCAGCAGCGCCACTACGAAGGGTTCCTCCGTTGAGCACCACCCCCGACGGCACCTCCAGCTCCTCGCGCGCCGCGCGGCTCGTCATCATGGGCCCGCAGGGCGCGGGGAAGGGTACGCAGGCCGCGCGCCTCGCCGAGCGCCTGCAGATCCCCGCGATCTCGACGGGCGACATCTTCCGCGCCAACATCAAGGGCGGCACGGAGCTCGGTCGGCTCGTGCAGGAGTACACGGCCAAGGGCGAGCTCGTCCCGGACTCGGTGACGAACGACATGGTCCGTGACCGCCTCGCGCAGGACGACGCGGCCGGAGGCTTCATCCTCGACGGCTACCCCCGCAACGCGGCGCAGGTCGTCGAGCTGGACGCAATCCTCGCCGGCCTCGGCCAGTCGCTCGACGGCGTCGTGGAGCTCACGGCGGACCGTGACGAGCTGCTCGCGCGGCTCGCGCGGCGCGCCGAGCTCGAGGGCCGTGAGGACGACACCGAGGAGGCGATCGCCCGCCGCCTCGACATCTACGCGGAGCAGACGGCTCCGCTCACCTCCGCCTACGACGAGCGCGGGCTCCTCGTCCGCGTCGACGGCATCGGCGACATCGACGAGGTCACGGAGCGCATCGTCGCCGGCCTCGAGGCCCGGGTGGGCTGAGCGACCGAGGTCGCTCGTCGCACGGTCACGGTCTGAGGGAGCAGCAGGGTGTTCGGTCGCGAACGCATCGAGTACAAGACGCACGACCAGGTGCGCGCCATGCGGCGCGCCGGCCTGGTGGTCTCGCGCGCGCTCGGGACGGTGCGCGAGAGCGTGCGCCCGGGCATGACGACGGCGGACCTGGACGCACTCGCCGCAGCGGTGATCGCGGACGCGGGTGCGACGCCGTCGTTCCTCGGGTACGAGGGCTACCCCGCGTCGCTGTGCGTCTCGGTCAACGACGAGGTCGTGCACGGCATCCCGGGGGCACGGGAGCTGCGGCCCGGTGACGTCGTCTCGGTCGACTGCGGTGCGATCGTCGACGGCTGGCACGGCGACTCCGCGGTCTCGTTCGTCCTCGGTGAGGGCGACCCGCGCGACGAGGCGCTCGTCGAGGCGACGCGCCAGGCCATGTGGGCCGGCATCGCGGCGCTCGCCACGGGGGAGCGGCTGTGCGACGTCGGGTCGGCGATCGAGGACTCGGTCCGGGGCTCGGGGGAGGCCGACGGCGTCACCTACGGGATCGTCGAGGAGTACGTGGGGCACGGCATCGGCTCGGCCATGCACCAGCCGCCGGACGTGCCCAACTACCGCACGCGCGAGAAGGGGACGCGGCTGCGCCCCGGCATGTGCCTCGCGATCGAGCCGATGGTCACGCGCGGCGAGCGGTTCACCCAGGTGTGCGAGGACGACTGGACCGTCGTGACCGACGACGGCGCCCGTGCGGCGCACTGGGAGCACAGCGTCGCGATCCTCGACGACGGCATCTGGGTCCTCACAGCCGCCGACGGCGGCGCCGAGGAGCTCGCGGCGCGCGGCGTCCAGGTCGCTCCGCTGCCGGCGGCCTGACGCACGGGTGGCGTGACGCGCCCCACGCCGTCGTCACCCGCGCGTGGTTTCGCGACCCTTGCCCGATGCCGTAGGATGGTCCGTCGGGTGCAGTCCGTGCTGTCCGTTTGCCTGGCCCCCGTCCCTCGGGACCCGGGCGACCGGCATCGGCACACGGCTCCACGCGACTCCCACGGATGCACGGCCCTCGGGTCGGGCGCGCGCGGGAAAACCATGCAGTTCAGACGAGAGTTAGCGGAGGACATGGCAAAGAAGGACGGTGTCATCGAGATCGAGGGCAGCGTGGTCGAGGCCCTGCCGAACGCGATGTTCCGCGTGGAGCTGGCCAACGGTCACAAGGTTCTCGCGCACATCTCGGGCAAGATGCGCCAGCACTACATCCGGATCCTCCCCGAGGACCGGGTCGTGGTCGAGCTGAGCCCGTACGACCTGTCCCGCGGCCGGATCGTCTACCGCTACAAGTAGTCGCCACGCGTCCACCACTCACCAGCCCCGCCACCGGCCACCGGGACCGCCCGTCGGTCGCGCCCGGGAGCGCGGCACCACTGAGGGAACACAGATGAAGGTCAAGCCCAGCGTCAAGAAGATCTGCGACAAGTGCAAGGTGATCCGCCGGCACGGTCGCGTCATGGTGATCTGCGACAACCTGCGGCACAAGCAGCGCCAGGGCTGAGCCCAGCGCCTGCGCGCCACGGGTGACGGTCCCTCGGGACCACGGGTCACCAGGTCGCCCGCCACGAGGCGGTCACGACCACCAGCGCACCACCACGAACCTGCTCGGCACCCCGGACCACGTCCGGGAGGAGACGCCACAGGCAGGGGAACCCCCGGCTCGGAGGCCGGGGCCCGCGGAGCTCCCCGCGGGAGGGCGGTGCGAGAGACCTCCGACGATGAACGAGGAGCCGAAAGGCACATGGCACGTCTTATCGGCGTCGACCTCCCCCGCGACAAGCGGCTCGAGGTTGCGCTCACCTACATCTACGGCGTCGGCCGTACCCGCGCCCAGCAGACGCTGGCCGCGACCGGCATCAGCCCGGACGCGCGCGTGAAGGACCTCGGCGACGCCGAGCTCGTCGCGCTGCGCGACTACCTCGAGGGCAGCTTCAAGCTCGAGGGTGACCTCCGTCGTGAGGTGGCCGCCGACATCCGCCGCAAGGTCGAGATCGGCACCTACCAGGGCCTGCGTCACCGCCGCGGCCTGCCTGTGCGCGGTCAGCGCACGAAGACCAACGCGCGTACGCGCAAGGGACCCAAGCGCACCGTGGCCGGCAAGAAGAAGGCCCGCTGAGCCAGTCCGCAGGGCGGGCCCCGCTCGCGCGCTGACGCAGGCCGAATCTCGGTCCACGTCACGCCGGTCGGAGATCCCCGCGGTCAGACCACCTCAGACCAGGAGAAGAACAAGAGATGCCTCCCAAGACTCGCGCCGCTGCAGGGCGCAAGCCTCGCCGCAAGGACAAGAAGAACGTCCCGGCCGGCCAGGCGCACATCAAGAGCACGTTCAACAACACCATCGTGTCGATCACGGACCCGACGGGCGCCGTGATCGCGTGGGCCTCCGGCGGCGACGTCGGCTTCAAGGGCTCGCGCAAGTCGACGCCGTTCGCGGCCGGCCTCGCGGCCGAGGCCGCTGCGCGCAAGGCGCAGGAGCACGGCATGAAGAAGGTCGACGTCTTCGTCAAGGGCCCGGGCTCGGGCCGCGAGACCGCGATCCGCTCGCTCCAGTCGGCCGGCCTCGAGGTCGGCTCGATCCAGGACGTCACGCCGCAGGCGCACAACGGGTGCCGCCCGCCCAAGCGTCGTCGCGTCTGACCCCCCTCGTCGTCGGCGCCCGTCACGGGGCACTTGCCTCCTGACGGGCCCGGCGGCCCCTCCCGGCCGGGTGGACAGAGTCCCGGCCGGGGCCCGCGTGCCGCAGGCGCGCACCTCGCCTTGAACCGTGAAGCGTCATATGGCGGACGCTCACCGAAAGGAAACCACCAGTGCTGATCGCACAGCGCCCCACCTTGACCGAAGAGGTCATCTCGGAGAACCGTTCGCGCTTCTCCATCGAGCCGCTGGAGCCGGGCTTCGGCTACACGCTCGGCAACTCGCTGCGTCGCACGCTGCTGTCGTCCATCCCGGGCGCGGCGGTCACCTCCATCCGCATCGACGGTGTGCTCCACGAGTTCACCACCGTGCCGGGTGTGAAGGAGGACGTCACCGAGGTCATCCTCAACATCAAGAACCTCGTCGTCTCCTCGGAGAACGACGAGCCCGTCGTGATGTACCTGCGCAAGCAGGGCGCTGGTGCGGTCACCGCGGCGGACATCGTCCCGCCCGCGGGTGTGGAGGTCCACAACCCTGAGCTGCACATCGCCACGCTCAACGACAAGGGCAAGCTCGAGATCGAGCTCACCGTCGAGCGCGGCCGCGGCTACGTCTCCGCGTCGCAGAACAAGTCGTTCGACGCGGAGATCGGCCGGATCCCGGTCGACTCGATCTACTCGCCGGTCCTCAAGGTGACCTACAAGGTCGAGGCGACGCGTGTCGAGCAGCGCACGGACTTCGACAAGCTGGTCGTGGACGTCGAGACGAAGCCGGCGATCTCGCCGCGCGACGCGCTCGCGTCGGCGGGCAAGACGCTGGTGGAGCTCTTCGGCCTGGCCCGTGAGCTCAACGTCGAGGCCGAGGGCATCGAGATCGGCCCGTCGCCGACGGACGCGGCCCTGGCCGCCGACCTGGCGCTGCCGATCGAGGAGCTCAACCTCACGATCCGGTCGTACAACTGCCTCAAGCGCGAGGGCATCCACCAGGTGGGCGAGCTCGTGGCCCGCAGCGAGGCGGACCTGCTGGACATCCGCAACTTCGGTGCGAAGTCCATCAACGAGGTGAAGGAGAAGCTCGCCGAGCTCGGCCTGTCCCTCAAGGACTCGCCGCTCGACTTCGACCCGTCGGCCGCCGCGTACTACGACGGCGACGACGACGAGGCGACGTTCTCGGACACCGAGCAGCAGTACTGAGCCTGCGGCTCTAGACACCTCACCGCGTCCGGGTCCGCACCTGCGGCGCGAACACTTCCCAAGGAGCACATCCCATGCCTACCCCCACCAAGGGCCCGCGGCTCGGCGGTGGACCGGCTCACGAGCGTCTGATCCTCGCGAACCTGTCCACGGCGCTGTTCGAGCACGGCCGCATCACGACCACCGAGACCAAGGCGAAGCGCCTGCGTCCGCTGGCCGAGCGCCTCATCACGTTCGCGAAGCGGGGCGACCTGCACGCGCGTCGTCGCGTGCTGCGCGTCGTGCGCGACAAGTCCGTCGTGCACACGCTCTTCACCGAGATCGCCCCGCAGATGGCGGAGCGTGAGGGTGGCTACACGCGCATCACGAAGGTCGGCACGCGCAAGGGCGACAACGCGCCCCTCGCGGTCATCGAGCTCGTGACCGAGCCCGTCAGCCCGAAGCAGGCCGTCGTCCGCGAGGCCGAGAAGGCTGCGGAAAAGGCGAGCAAGAAGAAGGCCGACAAGCCCGCGAAGAAGGCCGACAAGGTCGAGGACGCGCCCGTCGAGGAGACCCCGGTCGCCGTCGAGGACGCACCGGTCGAGGACGCCGCCGACGCGCCGGCCGACGAGAAGACCGAGGAGACGAAGGAGGCCTGAGCCTCTCGTTCTCCCTCGTGAGGGCCCGGGACCGTACGCGGTCCCGGGCCCTTCCGTCGTCTCTCGCTGGATGCGCCGCAGCCCGTGCGGCGTCGAGGGGCTCGTCCTAAGGTCGAACGGTGAGCCCCGTGAGCCTTCGTCCTGACGGCCAGACCGGACCTCCCGTGGTGCTCGTGCACGGCTCGCGCACCTCTCGGACGATGTGGCGCGCGCAGCTCGACGCGCTGGACCGGGTGGGCGTCCGGGGGCTCGCGGTGGACCTCCCCGGGCACGGCGCCCGCCGTGGAGAGCCCTTCACGCTCGAGGGTGCCGTCGATGCGGTCACGCTAGGGGTCGACGACGTCGGCGGCCGTGCGCTCGTCGTCGGCCTGTCGCTCGGTGGGTACGTCGCGATCGAGGCGCGCGCACGGTTCCCCGAGCAGGTCGCCGGGCTCGTCGCGGCGGCGTGCTCCACCCCGCCGGCAACGAGGCTGCGGGACGGGTGGCTGCTGGTCGCGCGCGGCATCGAGCGCCTCCCGGACGGGGGCGCAGGGCTCAACCAGGCGCTCGTCGACCGGGCGCTGACGCCGCAGGGCGCCGCGGACATCGCGGCGGGCGGGTTCGCGCTCGACGTGATGAGCGCGATCCTGCGCGAGACGGGCTCGTGCGACCCGCTGCGCGCCCTCGCCGTGTCGGACTCCCCGGTGTGGGTCGTGAACGGCCGCTGGGACCACTTCCGGTTCGGCGAGCGGGCGTACGTCGAGGCGGCCCGGAGCGGGGGAGCGCCCGCACGGCTGGTCGTGGTCCCCGGCGCACGTCATCTCGTGAACCTCGACGCGCCGGTCGCGTTCAACCGTGCGCTGCTCGACGCCCACCAGGCGGTGTCGACGGCCGAGCAGGCGAGGGCGGACCGAGCCGGCGCCCGGACGGACCGGGAGCACCTGGTCGGCCGCTGAGCCCCTGCCGACCTCTCAGGCCGGCGGCAGGTCCCACGCGCGCGCCCCGCCCACGAGCGCGGCGGAGTTGGGCACCACGACGACGTCGTCGCCGAGCCGGTCGAGGACGCCCGGCGCGATCTGCCGCGAGTTCCCGCCCCCGAGGTACAGGCGGTCCCACCAGAACACGGGGCGCAGGCCCTCGACGACAGCCAGCACGCGGCGCGACCAGAGCCCGTTGCCGAGGCGGCGCCGCTCGGGCTCGCCGACGTACTCGTCGTACGTCGTGCCGCGCCGCACGGGAGCCCGGGACCACTCGAGGTGCGGGGCGAGCCGGCCGCCGTGGAAGAGCGCCGAGCCGAGCCCGGTCCCGAGCGTGAGGACGAGCTCGAGGCCCGACGCCGCGATCACGCCGGCGCCGTGGACCTCGGCGTCGTTGAGCACGAGCGCGGGCACGCCCAGCCGTCGCGCCACCGCTGCCTGGACGTCGAAGCTCGTCCACGCCTCGACGAGCGCCGGGTCGACGCGCGAGCGCGGCCCGCTGCGCGTCACGTAGTGCGGCGTATGCACGACCACGCCACGGCGGATCATCCCCGGCATGCCGACGGTCACGCGGTCCGCCGCGGGGAGCGAGGCCGCGATGTCCGCGACGGTCTCGACGAGGAGCTCGGGCGGGAGCGGGTACGGGGTCGGGACCCGCACGGGCGCGGCGTGCGCGGTACCGGACGTGTCGAGCACGCTCGCCTTGATCCCGCCGCCCCCGCAGTCGACGGCGAGCGTGCGGACGTCCGCGGTGTCCCCGGTCATGGGGGGCAGCGTAGGCACGCGCGAGGTGTCGCGCGCGGCGGCGGCGGCTACCGTGAACTCCCGTGACCGACGCAGCCCTCCCCGACGAACCCTCCCCGGCGCCCGCCGTCGCCGTGCTCGACGACGTGCCGGGTGACGTTCCCGACGACGTCGTGCGCGTCCGCCTCGACCTCGCCTACCAGGGGACGCGCTTCGCGGGCTGGGCGCGCCAGCCCGGCCTGCGCACCGTGCAGGGGGCGCTCGAGGAGGGGTTCGCGACCCTCCTGCGCGGCGGGCCTCCGCACGGCCCGCGGCTCACCGTCGCGGGTCGCACCGACGCGGGCGTGCACGCGCGCGGCCAGGTGGCGCACCTCGACCTGACGCGCACGCAGTGGGACGCCCTGCCCGGCCGGTCGGACCGGTCCCCCGGGGACGCGCTCGTGGCGCGGCTCGGCGGGGTGCTGCCCCCGGACGTCGTCGTGCACCGGGCGACGCGCGCGCCCGACGGTTTCGACGCGCGCTTCTCGGCGCTGCACCGCGCGTACACCTACCGCGTCGCCGACGACCCTGCCCAGCGAGACCCTCTGCGCCGCGAGTGGGTCCTGTGGAACCGGCGTCCGCTCGACGTCGACGCGATGGACGCGGCGGTCCGGCCCCTGCTCGGGGTCCGCGACTTCGCGGCGTTCTGCAAGCCCCGCCCCGGCGCCACGACGATCCGCGAGCTCCAGCACCTGTCGTGGTCGCGGCCGGAGGGCGGCCCGGACGCGGGACTCGTCGTCGCGCACGTCCGGGCCGACGCGTTCTGCCACAACATGGTCCGCGCGCTCGTGGGCGCGTCGCTCGCCGTCGGGGAGGGCCGCCGTGCCGTCGGCTGGCCCGCCGAGCTCCTGGCGAGCCGACGGCGCGACGCGGGGGCCGGCGTCGTGCCCGCGCACGGGCTCGTGCTCGAGGAGGTCACGTACCCGCCCGACGCCGAGCTCGCGGCACGCGCGGAGCGGATCCGGGCGGTGCGGAACGAGGAGGACGTCTGGGAGGCGCCCTGAGTCCCTCGCGTCGGGAGCCTCAGGGCTCCTCGACGATGTGCACCGCGGCCTCCTCGGCGCCTGCTGCGCCACCGGAGATCCCCTCGTCGTCGGCGTAGGTGTCGTTCTGCCGTCCGTCGAGCGCGTCCGGGTCGGAGACGAGGCGGCCCGACCGGGTCTCGTCGGGGCGGTCGAGGGGGTCGCGCTCCCACTCCTCCGGCTCCTCCTCGGACAGGCGCTGGTCGAGCGACTCGCCGTGGACCTCCTCCCACGGCGTCTCGCCGAAGTGGTTCTTCCGCTCGCGGTCGGGCGGGGAGTAGCCCTCGTCGAGGACGTCGGCCACACCGCGGTCCAGCAGCGTGTCCTCCGCCTGGAGCTGGTCGTTGTCGCCCTCCGCGCCGGTCTCGGGGTCGGGGCTCGTGCCGGTGGTGTCTTCGCTCATGCGTCCCACCCTGGCACCTCGCGGCGCGGCACGCAGCACCTCCGCCGGCGAACGCCTCGCAATGGACGTGACCCGCGCGGTGCGCCCGGGCGAGGATGTCGGGGTGGGACACCTCGACCTCAGCGACGTCACCTATCACCTGCCCGACGGGCGCACCCTCCTGGACGGCGTCGACCTGCGCGTCGCGGACGGCGCGCGGGTCGCGCTCGTCGGTCCCAACGGCGTCGGGAAGACGACGCTGCTGCGCATCGTCACGGGCGACGTCGCGCCGCACGGCGGGTCCGTCGCGCGCAGCGGCGGCCTCGGCGTGATGCGCCAGGACGTGGGGCGCATCGACGACGCGCGCACCGTGCGCGACCTCCTGGTCGAGCTCGCGCCCCCGGCGCTGCGGGACGCGGCGCTCGAGCTCGCCGCGGCCGAGCTCGACATCATGACGGTCGACGACGAGCCCGCCCAGATGCGCTACGCCCAGGCGCTCGCGGACTGGGCCGACGTCGGCGGGTACGACGCCGAGGCCGGCTGGGACGAGGTGACCGACGAGGTGCTGTCGATCCCCTTCGAGAAGGCGCAGTGGCGCGAGGTGCGCACGCTCTCGGGCGGCGAGCAGAAGCGGCTCGCGCTCACGGCGCTCCTGCGCGGCCCGGAGGAGGTCCTGCTGCTCGACGAGCCGGACAACCACCTCGACGTCCCGACGAAGCGCTGGCTCGAGGAGCGCCTCGTCGCGTCGCCGAAGACCGTGCTGTTCGTCTCGCACGACCGCGAGCTGCTCGCGCGCACCGCGACGCAGGTCGCGACGCTCGAGCCCACGCCGGGCGGCGGCACGGTCTGGGTGCACGGGGGCGGCTTCGCGACGTACGCCCAGGCGCGTGCGGACCGTCGGGACCGGCTCGCCGAGCTCGCGCGCCGGTGGGACGAGGAGCACGCGAAGCTCCGCGAGCTCGTGCTCACCCTCAAGACCAAGGCGGCGTTCAACGACGGGCTCGCGAGCCGGTACCAGGCCGCGAGGACGCGCCTGCGCAAGTTCGAGGAGGCCGGGCGTCCCGAGGTGCTCGCGCGGGAGCAGCGGGTGACCGTGCGGCTCACGGGCGGACGGACCGCCAAGCGCGCGGTGACGTGCGAGGGGCTCGAGCTCACGGGACTCATGAGGCCGTTCGACCTCGAGGTGTTCTTCGGCGAGCGCGTGGCGGTCCTCGGCTCGAACGGGTCGGGCAAGTCGCACTTCCTGCGGCTGCTGGCTGCCGGAGGGAGCGACCCGGCGCCCGGCGCCGCGCCGGACGGCGCCCCGCCTGCTCGCGTCGCGCACACGGGCAGGGCGGTGCTCGGCTCGCGCGTGCGGCCAGGGTGGTTCGCGCAGAACCACGACCACCCGGAGCTGCGTGGCAGGACGCTGCTCGAGATCCTCCACCGCGGGGAGGGACACCGGGCGGGCATGGGCCGGGAGGTCGCGAGCCGCGCGCTCGACCGCTACGAGCTCGTCGGGCAGGCGGAGCAGCGCTTCGAGACCCTGTCCGGCGGGCAGCAGGCACGCCTCCAGATCCTCCTCCTCGAGCTCGACGGCGCGACCCTCCTGCTGCTCGACGAGCCGACGGACAACCTCGACCTGCACTCGGCCGAGGCGCTCGAGGCGGGCCTCGCCGCGTTCGAGGGGACCGTGCTCGCCGTGACCCACGACCGGTGGTTCGCCCGCGGGTTCGACCGCTTCCTCGTGTTCGGCTCCGACGGCGAGGTCGTCGAGGCGCCCGAGCCCGTGTGGGACGTCGAGCGGGTGCAGCGCGCGCGCTAGCCGTCCTTATCCTGGTGGGCATGGCCGTCCACAAGATCGTGCTCTTCTACGCGTTCACGCCGCTGCCCGACCCGCGCGCGGTGCAGCTGTGGCAGCGCGCGCTGGGGGAGCGGTGGAACCTCACGGGGCGCGTCCTCGTGTCCGAGCACGGGATCAACGCGACGCTCGGCGGCACGGTCGAGGACCTCAAGCAGTACGTGAAGACGACGCGCCAGTACCCGGGCTTCGAGCGCATCGACGTCAAGTGGTCCGACGGCACGGGCCGGGACTTCCCGCGGCTCTCCGTGAAGGTCCGGCCCGAGCTGGTCACGTTCGGCGCCCCCGACGAGCTCGTGGTCGACGAGCACGGCGTCGTCGGGGGCGGCACCCACCTGTCGCCGCACGAGCTGCACGAGCTCGTGGACGCGCGCGGCGACGACGTGGTGATGTTCGACGGGCGCAACGCGTTCGAGGCGGAGATCGGGCGGTTCCGGGGCGCGGTGGTCCCGGACGTGGCGACGACCCGGGAGTTCGTGGCCGAGATCGACTCGGGCCGCTACGACGACCTCAAGCAGCGCCCCGTCGTCACCTACTGCACCGGGGGAGTGCGGTGCGAGGTCCTCTCGGCGCTCCTGCGGGCGCGCGGGTTCGAGGAGGTCTACCAGCTCGACGGCGGCGTCGTGCGGTACGGCGAGGTGTTCGGCTCCGGCGGGCTGTGGGAGGGGTCGCTCTACGTGTTCGACGAGCGCATGCACGTCGAGCTCGGCCCGGGCTCGACGCCGCTCGGCGCGTGCACGCGCTGCGAGGCGCCTACGGCAAAGTACGAGAACTGCACGGACCCGAGCTGCCGGACCCTGCAGCTCTACTGCCCGGACTGCGTCCACGTCGCCCGCACGACGCGGTGCGAGACGTGCGTCCGCGAGCGTCCGGCCGCTTTGACCGGGAGCCCGTCGCCCAGGTAGTCTGATGAGTCGTTGTGCTCTACTCACGACGCCCGTGTCGCTAGCGCGCCCACTCGCTGCCGGCCAAGGAGCGGGTGTCGACCGAGCCCGCCGCGCAACGACCTGCCCTCTCGGCCGCACGCTTCAGCGGCCGAAGAAGACATTCTGAGACAGAAACGAAGGCTACGACCGTGCGTACGTACACCCCGAAGCCCGGCGACGTCCAGCGCGACTGGTACGTCATCGACGCGACCGACGTCGTCCTGGGCCGCCTGGCCACCCACGTGGCCACCCTGCTGCGCGGCAAGCACAAGCCGACCTTCGCTCCGCACGTCGACGGCGGTGACTTCGTCATCGTCATCAACGCCGGCAAGGTCGCCCTGAGCGGCAACAAGCGCGAGCAGAAGATGGCCTACAACCACTCCGGTTACCCGGGTGGTCTGCGTGCCGTCGCCTATGGCGACCTGCTCGAGAAGCACCCCGAGCGTGCCGTGGAGCGTGCCGTCCGCGGCATGCTGCCCAAGACCACCCTCGGTCGCGGCCAGTTCGGCAAGCTCAAGGTCTACGCGGGTGCCGAGCACCCGCACGCCGCGCAGCAGCCGAAGCCGTTCGAGATCACCCAGGTCGCGCAGTAATCGCCGCCCAGGCGTAGCCGACAGAGAGACGCGAGGACACCACCCGTGGCTGAGACCACCGTCGAGACCGACACGCTGGGCGACGAGACGCCCACCAGCTACACCTCCGAGTCCGCCGCCCCCACGGGCCGCGGCCAGAGCATCACCGCCCCCGGCCAGGCCCTGGGCCGCCGCAAGGAGGCCATCGCGCGCGTGCGCCTGGTCCCCGGGACCGGGCAGTGGAAGATCAACGGGCGCACGCTCGAGGGCTACTTCCCGAACAAGGTCCACCAGCAGCTGGTGAACTCCCCGCTGAAGCTGGTCGACGTCGAGGGTCGCTTCGACGTCGTCGCCCGCATCACCGGTGGCGGCACCTCCGGCCAGGCCGGCGCGCTGCGCCTCGGCATCGCTCGCGCGCTCAACGCGATCGACGCTGAGCACAACCGCCCCGCGCTGAAGAAGGCCGGCTTCCTGACCCGCGACGCCCGCGTCGTGGAGCGCAAGAAGGCCGGGCTCAAGAAGGCCCGCAAGGCACCGCAGTACTCCAAGCGCTGATCTGCGCTGTGCGCTCGTCGGCCCCGGTGGACATCGTCCGCCGGGGCCGCTTGCGTTTGTGAGGACCGGTGACGTTTGTGAGGACCGGTGACCGAGCGCTCCTCTGCGGGAGCGCGCGGACGGTCGTACGGTCGTCGTACGGCCGGTGTGTGAAGAAGGGACTTCCATGGGACGGCTGTTCGGCACCGACGGGGTGCGGGGTCTGGCGAACGGGAACGTGACGGGCGAGCTCGCGCTCGACCTCGGTGTCGCCGCGGCACGGGTGCTCGCGAGCGGGCAGGAGGAGGGCCACCGGCCGCGCGCGGTCGTCGGCCGCGACACGCGCGTGTCGGGCGAGTTCCTGGGCGCCGCGATCATCGCCGGGCTCGCGAGCGCGGGCGTGGACGTCAAGGACGTCGGCGTCCTGCCGACGCCCGCGGTGGCGTACCTGACGAGCACCATGGACGTCGACTTCGGCGTCATGATCTCGGCGTCGCACAACCCGATGCAGGACAACGGCATCAAGTTCCTCGCGCGCGGCGGGGTCAAGCTCGACGACGCGGTCGAGGACGCGATCGAGAGCCGGCTCGGGCAGGAGTGGGAGCGCCCGACGCACGGCGGGGTCGGCCGGATCTCGCCCGACACGGGCCGCGCGGGCGGCGCGTACGTCGAGCACCTCATGTCGAGCATCGGCGCCGACGAGGACCACAAGCCGCTCGCCGGCCTGCGGATCGCGGTCGACTGCGCGAACGGCGCCGCGAGCGACGTCGGGCCGGCGGCCCTGCGTGCGGCTGGTGCCGACGTCGTCGTCATCAACGCGAGCCCGGACGGGCGCAACATCAACGCGGCGTGCGGCTCCAACCACCCGGAGCAGCTGCAGGCCGTCGTCGTGGCGTCCGAGGCGGACTTCGGCGTCGCGTTCGACGGCGACGCGGATCGCTGCATCGCGGTCGACCATGGGGGGACCGTCGTCGACGGCGACCAGATCATGGGCGTCCTCGCGCTCGCGCTCAAGGACGAGGGCGCGCTGCCGCACGACACGCTCGTCGTGACGGTCATGAGCAACCTCGGCCTCCTGCTCGCCATGCGCGACGCCGGCATCCGGACCGTGCAGACCGCCGTCGGCGACCGCTACGTGCTCGAGGAGATGCGCGCGCACGGCTACGGCCTCGGTGGTGAGCAGTCGGGCCACATCATCCTGTCGCGCTACGCGACGACCGGCGACGGCGTCCTCACCGCCCTGCAGCTCGCTGCGCGCGTGCGCACCACCGGGCAGAAGCTCGCGGACCTCGCGGGCGTGGTCCAGCGGCTCCCGCAGACGCTCGTCAACGTCCCTGGCGTCGACAAGGCCCGGGCGTCGAACGACGAGGCGCTGCTCGCCGCCGTCGCGGACGCGGAGCGGGACCTCGGCGAGACGGGGCGCGTGCTCCTGCGTCCGTCGGGGACCGAGCCGCTCGTGCGCGTCATGGTCGAGGCCGCCACCCAGCAGCAGGCGGACGCCGTCGCGGCGCGGCTCGCAGGCGTCGTCCGCGAGCGGCTCGCGCTGTGAGCGTGAACGTGCGCCGCGGCGTCGACGAGACGCTGTACGAGCACGTGCTCGTGCTGCTCGAGACCTCCGCCGACGGCGTCCTGCCGATCGTGCAGGCGGGGCACCCCGTCCTGCGCACGCCCGCCGTGCCCTACGCCGGCCAGCTCGGGGACCTCCTCCCGCGCTTCCTCGCGGCCCTGCGCGCGACGATGCACGCCGCGCCGGGAGTGGGCCTCGCGGCGCCGCAGGTCGGCATCGGGCTGGCGCTCGCCGTCGTCGAGGACCCGGGCTCGCCCGACCCGGACGACGAGCGCGAGCGCCCGGCGCTGGCCTACCGCGTCCTCGTCAACCCCCGGTACGAGCCGGTGGGCGACGAGACGCGCACCTTCGTCGAGGGCTGCCTGTCGGTGCACGGCTGGCAGGCGGAGCGCACGCGGCACCGCTCGGTGCGTCTCACGGGCGAGGACGAGCACGGGGCGCCGTTCGACGACGTGCTCACGGGATGGCCCGCGCGCATCGTGCAGCACGAGACGGACCACCTGCGGGGCGAGCTCTACGTCGACGGTGCCGACCTGCGCACCCTGGCGTCCACCCTCGGACCGGTCCGGCTGCCGGGCGGGGAACGCTAGCGCCGGGGTGGACCCTCTCGCCCGGCTCCTCGCCGAGCCGCCCGACCTGCCGGTGGGCCGCCACCTGGCCGAGGTGGTCGGCGCCGTGCGCGCGGCCGGCGCCGTCGTCGTGCAGGCGCCGCCCGGCACCGGCAAGACCACGCTCGTCCCGCCGGCCGTGGCCGACGCCCTGGGCGGTCGCGTCGTCGTGACCCAGCCGCGACGGCTCGCGGCGCGGGCGGCAGCACGGCGGCTCGCGTCCCTGCTCGGCGAGGAGCTCGGGGGCACGGTCGGCTACACGGTGCGGGGCGAGTCGCGGACCTCGCGTCGCACGCGGGTCGAGGTCGTCACGACCGGCACGCTCGTGCGCAGGCTCCAGCGTGACCCCGAGCTGCCGGGCGTGGCGGGCGTCGTCCTCGACGAGGTCCACGAGCGCCACCTGGAGGACGACCTCGCGCTCGCGCTGCTCGCCGACGTGCGCGAGAACCTGCGTGACGACCTCGCGCTCGTCGCGATGTCCGCGACGGTCGAGGCGGAACGCACCGCGGCGGCGCTCGGCGGAGACACGGCGGGCGGCGGGAGGCCGGTTCCCGTGGTGCAGGTCGACGGGGGGCTGCACCCGGTCGACGTCGTCTGGTGCCCCGGGCGCGGCCCCCGCACCGACGCCCGGGGCACGTCGCACGCGCTGCTCGACCACGTCGTCGCGACCGTGCGCCGGGCGCTGGTCGAGCGCGTGGGCGACGTCCTCGTGTTCGTCCCCGGGGCCCGCGAGGTGGACGCGGTCTCGAGAGGGCTGGCGGGACTGGCGGACGTCGACGTGCGGCCGCTCCACGGCCGTCTGCCCCCGCGCGAGCAGGACCGTGCGCTCGAGGCCGGCCCACGGCGCCGGGTGGTGGTCTCGACGGCGGTCGCCGAGTCGTCGCTCACGGTGCCGGGCGTGCGCGTCGTCGTCGACGCCGGGCTGGCGCGCGAGCCGCGCACCGACGTGCGGCGGGGTCTGCCAGGCCTCGTGACCGTGGCGGTCAGCCGCGCGGGTGCCGAGCAGCGCGCCGGGCGTGCGGGCCGCGAGGGACCGGGTGCGGTCTACAGGTGCTGGTCGGAGGGCGACCACGCGCGCCTCGCGCGGCACGCGGAGCCCGAGATCCGCACCGCGGACCTCACGGGGTTCGCCCTCGAGCTCGCGTGCTGGGGGAGCCCCGACGGCGCCGGGCTCGCGCTCCTGGACCCGCCGCCCTCGGCAGCCTTCGCCGCGGCGCGCGAGGTCCTGCACGGTCTCGGAGCCGTCGGACCCGACGGGGTGACGCCGCTCGGCCGCCGCATCGCGGCAGTGCCCGCCGACCCGCGTCGCGCCCGCGCGCTGCTCGACGCCGTCCCCGAGGTCGGCGCGCGGCGCGCGGCGGAGGTCGTCGCGCTCCTGTCGGAGGACGTGCGTGTACCGGGCGCCGACCTGCCGGCGGCGCTGCGCGCGCTGCGCCGTGGGGGCCCGGGCGCCGGTCCCTGGGCCGCGCAGCGGGACCGGCTCGAGCGCGTCGCGCGCGCCGCCGGGACGGACGGGCCCGACGGGGGCGAGGAGTCCGACGTCGGGAGTCGGGTCACGCGCGCGACCGCGCCGGACCGCCCGGGCGACGACGCCGCCGTCGGGCACGTCGTCGCGCTCGCCCACCCGGACCGGCTGGCTCGCCTGCGGCCCGGCGGCGAGACCTACCTCCTGGTCTCGGGGGCGGGCGCGCGGCTCCCACCGGGTTCCCCGCTGCAGGGCGCGCCGTGGCTCGCGGTCGCGGACGTGGACCGTGCGGCGGGCCGCGCCGACGCCGTGGTGCGGTCCGCGGCGCCCGTCGACGAGGGGACCGCGCTGGCAGCCGCGGCGGCCGAGCTGCGGACGACCGGCGTCGCCGAGTGGTCCGGCGGACGCGTACGTGCGGCCCGGGTCACCTCCCTCGGGGCGATCGAGCTCGCTCGCGACCCGTGGCGGGACCCGCCTGCTGACCTGGCCCTCGCGACGGTGCGCGACGGGCTGCGCCGGGACGGTCTCGGGAGCCTCGCGTGGTCCGACGGCGCCGTCCGGCTGCGGGACCGACTGCGGTTCCTGCACCACGCGCTGGGCGACCCGTGGCCCGACGTCGGTGACGACGCCCTCCTGGACGGTCTCGACGCCTGGCTGGGGCCCGACCTGGCCGCCGTCGCGCGGGGCAAGGGTGTGGACCTCGCCGGCGCGCTGCGCCGGCTCCTGCCGTGGCCCGAGGCGGCTCGGCTCGAGGAGCTCGCGCCCGAGCGGCTCGAGGTCCCGAGCGGGTCCCGCGTGGCGGTGAGCTACGCGGACGACCAGCCGGTGCTCGCGGTCCGTCTCCAGGAGACGTTCGGCTGGGCGAGCACACCGCGCCTCGCGGGCGGGCGCGTCCCCGTGCTGCTGCACCTGCTCTCCCCGGCGGGCCGACCGGCGGCGGTCACGGCGGACCTCGCCTCGTTCTGGGTGCAGGGCTACCCGCAGGTGCGCGCGGAGCTGCGCGGCCGCTACCCCAAGCACGCGTGGCCGCAGGACCCGGGCGCGGCCGAACCGTTGCGCGGGACGCCGCGCCCACGCCGTCGCGAGGGCTGAGCGAGAGCGACCATCGGGTCGCGGACGGCCGCGGTGGGCGAGGCGCCTGGTCCTCCCGACGTACTGCGCGGCGGAGCGATGTCCCTCGTCGGGATGACGACGCGACACGTGCGCGCAGACCAGACTCGTGCGCGGGCGCCGTCCGGTCGGACGGGAACCCTCAGGGTGAAACCGGGGGATTCCCTGATGGTCCTCGGCTCCGTGCTCCGTAGGCTTGACCGTGGCGCGGGACGCCCGACCTGCCGCCGCCGCCAGCCTGGCCTCCCCGCCAGCCGACGAACGAGGAACCCTTGACCGAGGCCGTCTCGACCTTCCTGGAGAATCTGGAGACCTGGATTCTCGCCCTCGCCGCGTCCGGCTGGATCTACCCGGCGCTCTACGCGTTCGCGACGATCGACGGCTTCTTCCCGCCGATCCCGAGCGAGTCCGTCGTCATCACGCTCGCCGTGTCCGCGCACGCCACCGGGGAGCCGAACCTTCTGCTCGTGCTGCTCATCGCTGCGGCCGGGGCGTGGACCGGGGACCAGATCGCGTTCTCGATCGGCCGCGCGATCGGCACGGACCGCGTGCGGATCCTGCGTACGCCGCGCGGCCGCAGGGCCGTCGCGTGGGCGGAGCGCGCGCTGGCGCACCGAGGCGCGTCGTTCATCCTCGCCGCGCGGTACATCCCCATCGGTCGGGTGGCGGTCAACATGACGGCGGGCGCCGTCGGGTACCCGCGCCGCCGGTTCATGGCGTTCTCCGGCATCGCGGCCGTGACCTGGGCGCTGTACTCGGTGCTCATCGGGCTCGTCGCGGCGCAGTGGCTGGGGCACGAGCCCCTGCTCGCCATGGTGTTCGGAGTCGTCCTCGGCATCGCCGCGGGGTTCGTCATCGACCGGGTCCTCATGGTCCGGGCCCGCCGCCGCGGCGAGCTGCCCGCCGACGCCACCCCGTCCACGGACGCGCTGTCGCCCGCACCCACCGGCGAGCCGGTCGTGCCCGACGGCGACCGGTCGCACGGGGTGACGGTGCCCGACGAGGCAGCGCCGCCGTCGGACACGACGACGACCCCTCCCGGGACCGGCGCCTCGGCGCCCTGAGCCGCCCGCGCCGCCTGCCGGACGGCGTCAGAGCTTGCGCAGACGCACCCGCTGGACCGAGTGGTCCGAGCCCTTGGTGAGCACGAGCGTCGCCCGACCGCGGGTGGGCAGGATGTTCTGCTCGAGGTTCGGGGCGTTGATCGAGTCCCAGATGGACCGCGCACGCTCGACCGCCTGCTCGTCCGTGAGGTCCGCGTACCGCCGGAAGTAGGACTCGGGCCGCGCGAACGCGGTACGGCGCAGCGCGAGGAAGCGGTCGACGTACCACTGGCGGATGTTGCGCGTGCGCGCGTCGACGAAGATCGAGAAGTCGAAGAAGTCCGAGACGGCGACCGTGGACTCGTCGTGCGCGCTCGGCCGCGCCGGCTGCAGCACGTTGAGCCCTTCGACGACGAGGACGTCGGGCTTGCGCACGACCGCCTCGGCACCGGGGACGATGTCGTAGGTGAGGTGGTCGTACACCGGGGCGCGCACCTCGGCGTGCCCGGCCTTGACCTTGGACAGGAACCGGATGAGGGCGCGCCGGTCGTACGACTCGGGGAACCCCTTGCGCTCCATGAGGCCGCGATGCGCGAGCTCGGCGTTCGGGTAGAGGAACCCGTCGGTGGTGATGAGCTCGACGCGCGGCGTCTCCGGCCAGCGCGCGAGCATCTCCCGCAGGACGCGTGCCGTCGTCGACTTCCCGACCGCGACGGAGCCGGCGACGCCGATGACGTACGGCGTGTTGCCCGTGTCCTCGCGCAGGAACGTCGAGGTGGCCTCGTGCAGGCCCGACGTCGCGGTGACGTAGAGGTTGAGCAGGCGCGAGAGGGGGCGGTAGACGGCGTCCACCTCGGCAAGGTCGATCGGGTCGCCGAGCCCGCGCAGCCGGGTGACGTCGTCCCCGGTCAGGGGCAGCGGCGTCGACTCCGACAGCCGGCTCCAGGCCGCCCGGTCGAGGTCGACGTAGGGCGACGCCGACGGCGCCGCCAGCCGGGCGGGCAGGAGGTCGGACGGGTCGTGTGCGGGGGAGGACACTCGTCCGATTCTGCCGGATGTGCGCGACCTCTCGTGCACGACGCCGTCCGGTGCCCCGGTCCGCGCCCGTACGCACCCTCGATGGGTGCGTCCGAGGGCGTCCCTCAGGCCGCGCGCGGTCGGCGCCGTCCGCGCGGTCCGCGCGGTCCGCGTGGCCCGCGTGGCACGGGCGGGGCGCCGGGGCCCGGGAGGGCGACGCCCGGCAGGCGCTCCATGAGCGCCCGGGCGTCGACCGGGGCGTGGGCGTGCGTGTCGTTGTCGAGGTACACCTCGACGTCGTGTCCGTCGGCGTGCCACGCACGGACCCGCTCGGCCCACTCGTCGAGGACGTGCGGGCGGTAGGCGCTCGTGTAGAGGGCTTCGTCCCCGTGGAGCCGCACGTAGACGAGCCGGTTCGTCACCTCCTCCATGAGCGGCCACTGACCGGCGCCGTCCGAGATCGCGAACGCGACGCCGTGGTCGCGCAGCAGGTCCAGCGCCGCGGGATCGGCGAAGGACGGATGACGCGGCTCGAGGACGTGGACGAGCGGCCGGTCGGCCTCGGTGGTCGTCCACGGCTCGGCTCGCAGACGGTCGTCGTGCTCGCCGGCCAGCCGCGCGGCGTCGGCCGTCGACCGGGGGAGCAGCTCGAGGAAGCCGCGCACCGTCGGCGCGTCGAACGTCGTGCGCGCGGGCAGCTGCCACAGGACGGGCCCGAGCCGGTCGCCCAGCGCGAGGACCCCGCTCGCGAAGAAGTTGGCGAGCGGCGTGCGCACGTCACGCAGGCGCTTCATGTGCGTGACGAACCGCGGGCCCTTCACCGCGAACGTGAACCCGGTCGGCGTCTGCTCGCGCCAGGCGACGAACGAGGACGGTCGCTGCAGCGAGTAGAACGAGCCGTTGAGCTCGACCGCGGGGAACTGGGAGGCGACGTGCTCGAGCTCGCGACGCTGCGGCAGGCCGGCCGGGTAGAACGGACCGCGCCAGTCGGCGTAGCGCCACCCGGAGAGGCCGATGCGGACGGTGGGCATAGACCGAGACGTGGACTCGGCGACGGACGCGGACACGAACTCAGCCTCACCGCCGTGCGGCTCGCACGCGCGACGACGAGTTAGTCAGCAGGCCTCACGAAAAACCGCGAGATCTCGCCGCTCCGGAACGGTCGGCACCCACGGATAGACTCGACGACCATGTGCGGAATCGTGGGCTACGTGGGCCCTGGAACCATGGTGGGAGAGGCCTCGGGGCGACCCCTCGACGTCGCCCTCGAAGGACTCGGCCGGCTCGAGTACCGCGGCTACGACTCGGCCGGTGTCGCGCTCGTCGCGCCCGGGGTCGACGCCGTCGCGTTCGCGAAGAAGTCGGGCAAGCTCGCGAACCTCGTCGAGGAGATCGGCCTCCACCCGCTGCCTGCGGCGACGGCGTCGATCGGGCACACGCGCTGGGCGACGCACGGCGGCCCCACCGACACCAACGCCCACCCGCACCTCGCGGACGACGACCGGCTCGCGGTGATCCACAACGGGATCGTCGAGAACTTCGCGAGCCTCAAGGCGGAGCTCGTCGCCGAGGGCGTGCGGTTCCTGTCCGAGACCGACACCGAGGTGGCGGCGCAGCTCCTCGCGCGCGCCTACCGCGAGACGAAGGACCTCACGCTCGCCATGGGGCAGGTCGCGCGCCGGCTCGAGGGCACGTTCACGCTCCTCGCCGTGCACGCCGACTCGCCCGACACCGTCGTGGGCGCGCGGCACGACTCGCCGCTCGTCGTCGGGCTCGGCGAGGGCGAGAACTTCCTGGGCTCCGACGTCGCGGCGTTCATCTCCCACACCAAGGAGGCGCTCGAGCTCGGCCAGGACCAGATCGTCACGATCACACCGACGTCGGTCGAGGTGACCGACTTCGACGGCAAGCCGGCCGAGGCCAAGCGGTACACGGTCGACTGGGACGCTGCGGCGGCCGAGAAGGGCGGCTTCGCGTCCTTCATGGACAAGGAGATCCACGACCAGCCGCACGCCGTCGGCGACACGCTGCTGGGGCGGACCGACCCGTCGGGCAAGCTCGTGCTCGACGACCTGCGCATCGACGAGGCCGTGCTGCGCGCGGTCGACAAGATCATCGTCGTCGCGTGCGGGACGGCCGCGTACTCCGGGCACGTCGCGAAGTACGCGATCGAGCACTGGTGCCGCATCCCCGTCGAGGTCGAGCTCGCGCACGAGTTCCGCTACCGCGACCCGATCGTGGACGAGAAGACGCTCGTCGTCGCCGTCACGCAGTCGGGCGAGACGATGGACACGCTCATGGCCGTGCGCCACGCGCGCGAGCAGGGCGCAAAGGTCATCTCCATCGTCAACACGCACGGGTCGACCATCCCGCGCGAGTCCGACGCCGTGCTCTACACGCACGCCGGGCCGGAGATCGCGGTCGCGTCCACCAAGGCGTTCCTCTCGCAGATCACGGCGGCGTACCTGCTCGGGCTCTACCTGGCGCAGCTGCGCGGCAACAAGTTCCCCGACGAGATCTCCGCGATCCTCGACGACCTGCGCGACATGCCGCGCAAGATCCAGACGGTCATCGAGCGTGGCGAGTACGTGCGGGCGACCGCACGCTCCATGAAGGACGCGTCGTCCGTGCTGTTCCTGGGCAGGCACGTCGGGTTCCCCGTCGCGCTCGAGGGTGCGCTCAAGCTCAAGGAGCTCGCCTACATCCACGCCGAGGGCTTCGCGGCCGGCGAGCTCAAGCACGGGCCGATCGCCCTCATCGACGAGGGCCAGCCGGTCTTCGTCGTCGTGCCGTCGCCGAAGGGCCGCGAGGGCCTGCACTCGAAGGTCATCTCGAACATCCAGGAGATCCGGGCCCGTGGAGCGAGGACGCTCGTCATCGCCGAGGACGGGGACGACGCGGTGCGGCCGTACGCGGACGAGATCTTCTGGATCCCGGAGTCGCCCACGCTGCTGTCGCCGCTGCTGGCCGTCGTGCCGCTGCAGATCTTCGCGATGGCGCTCGCGACCGCGAAGGGCCTCGACGTCGACCAGCCGCGCAACCTCGCGAAGTCGGTCACGGTCGAGTAGTCCCCTCGGTACGCGGCCGTAGGGTGGGCGCATGATCATCGGCGTGGGGATCGACGTCGTGGACGTCGCGCGGTTCATGGAGACGATCGAGCGCACGCCCCGGCTCCGGGAGAAGCTCTTCACGGAGGTCGAGCGCGACCTGCCGCCGTCCTCGCTCGCCGCGCGGTTCGCCGCGAAGGAGGCGATCGCCAAGGCGCTCGGGGCCCCCGGCGGGATGCGGTGGCACGACGCCACGGTGCACCGGGTCGTCGGCGGACCGCCGGAGGTCGAGATCGTCGGCACCGTCGCGGCGCGGGCGGACGCGCTCGGGATCACCCGGTGGCACCTCAGCATCTCTCACGACGCCGGCATCGCCTCGGCCATGGTCGTCGCCGAGGGCTGATGACAGGCGCGCGCTGCGGGCATGAAAAGGGCCTGGTTCTCGAGCGAGAACCAGGCCCTCTTCAAACCCACGACGACTTGGTCAGCCCTGGAGGGCGGGGATCACCTCGCGCCGGAAGAGCTCGAGCTGGTCGCGGTCGGTCGCGGCGAACGGGAAGTAGCCGATCGCGTAGCCGAGGCCCTGCTCGCGCAGCCCGGTCAGCGTCTCGACGATCTGTTCCGGGGTGCCCACCAGGGGGCCGCTGCGCCACGACGCGACGTTGTCGGCCGCCTTCTCCGGGAAGTACCGGCGCGCGTGCTCCTCGATCCGCGCGAGCCGGTCCGCGACGTCGCGCTCCGTCTCGCCGATGACGACGTTGTAGTTGGCCGACCGCGTGATCTCGCCGAAGTCCCGGCCGAGGTCGCGGCAGTGCTCCTCGAGCACCGCCGACTTGTGCGCGAACCCCTCCGGCGAGCCGTCGAAGTTCGTGTACTGCGCGTGCTGCGCGGCGATGCGGAGCGTCTTCTTCTCCCCACCGCCCGCGATCCACAGCGGGATGCTCGGCACGGCGCCCTCGTCGTCGACCGCGATGCGCTGGAGCGGCTGCGGGTAGCACAGCGCGCCGTCCACCTGGTACCGCTCGCCCTCGAACGTGCCCGACGACCCGGTGCGCCACATGCGCGCCATGATCTGGACCCCCTCGTCGAGCGCGCGCAGGCGCTCGCCTGCGCTCGGGAAGCCGTACCCGTACGCGCGCCACTCGTGCTCGTACCACCCGGCGCCGATGCCCATCTCCAGACGTCCGCCCGAGACGTGGTCGATCGTCGCCGCGACCTTCGCCAGGTACGTCGGCTCCCGGTACGCCATGCACGTGCACATCTGGCCCAGCCGCACGCGCTGCGACGCCGCGGCGAACGCCGCCATGAGCGTCCACGCCTCGTGCGTCGCCTCGGTGCTCGGGGTCGGGGTGGTGTGGAAGTGGTCGTAGACCCACACGCCGTCCCACGCGAACCCGCCGCCCTGCGACGCGTCGCCCGCCGTCGCGGCGTCGGCGTGCTGCACGAGGGAGAGCATCGTCGGCCAGTGGTCCTCGGGCGCGACGTCGACGAGGTCGTAGCGCCAGCCCTGGGGGATGAAGAGTCCGAATCGCATGGCCGCACCCTATGTCGCCTCGGTGTGTCCGCCACCTCGGTATCCCTGGGTATCGCCAGGTGGTCGCCCTGGGTGGTGGGTGGGGCGGGTGCGCCAGACCCACCACGATCCGGCGCACCCGCCCCACCCACCGTCGTCGGCTCGCCTTCTCGACCGGGCCGGCAGGTGGACCGAGGTCACGCGACCGTGTCGCGCCCGTGCTCGTCGGCGAGCGAGCGGGCGGACGCTGCCGCGGGTCGGCAGGATGGGGGCATGATCGAAGCCTGGTCCGTGGCCGACGTGCGTGCTGCCGAGGAGCCGTTGCTCGCGGCGGGGGAGCCGCTCATGGAGCGGGCGTCGTTCGCGCTCGCGACGATCGTGGCGCGCGACCTCGCCCGGTTGCGGTCGGTGGCCCTGCCCGACGGCGGTCGCCGGGACGGGCGGGTCGTGGGGGCCCGGGCGGTGCTGCTCGTGGGGTCGGGCAACAACGGCGGGGACACGCTCCACGCGGGCGCGTACCTCGCGCGCCGGGGCGTCGACGTGCTCGCCGTGCTCGCGGGGGAGCACGCGCACCCCGGTGGCCTCGCCGCGCTGCAGGCGGCCGGCGGAGCCGTCGAGGTGCTCGTCGGCAGCCCCGACGACGCGTCGCGTCCGGACCGGCCGCACGAGCACCTCGACCCGCACGTCGCCGACCGGGTCGCCGCCCAGGCGGTGCGGGCCGACGTCGTGCTCGACGGGCTCCTCGGCATCGGCGCCCGAGGCGCGCTGCGCGGCGTCGCGGCGGACCTGGTGCGGCGCCTGGACCTCGCGTTCGACGCGCGTCGCGAGGGCCGCGGCCGGCCGTGGGTCGTCGCGGTCGACGCGCCGAGCGGCATCGGAGTCGACGACGGGACCGTCCCCGGCCCCGTCCTGCGCGCCGACCGGACGGTGACGTTCGGCGCGGCCAAGCCCGGCCTCCTGCTCCCGCCCGCGACGCACCTCGCGGGCCACGGCGCGGTCGTCGACATCGGCCTGCGGCTCGGCGGGGCCTCGGGCGCCGGCAGGTCGGGTGCGGGCGACCCGCGGAGCGACGGCGAGGGGACACCCGTCGTGCGGCGGCTCGAGCCGGCTGACGTGGCAGCGCGGTGGTCGGTGCCCGGAGCGACCGACCACAAGTACACGCGCGGAGTCGTCGGGGTCGTCGCGGGCACGCCCGCGTTCCCGGGGGCTGCCGTCCTCGTCGCGAGCGCGGCCGTCCGGACCGGTGCCGGGATGGTGCGCTACCGCGGGCCCGACGACGTCACGCGCGCGGTCCTCGAGGCCCGCCCCGAGGTGGTCCCCGCCGCGGGCCGGGTGCAGGCCTGGGTCCTGGGCCCCGGCGTGCCGGCCGTGCCCGGACCGGACGACGACCCCGTCGACGACGGCGGTCAGCACGAGCGCGTCCGGTACGCGCTCGCGGCCGCGACGGGCGAGCTGTCCGCGGACGTCGTGGGGGAGCGCGTGCCGGCGGTGGTCGACGCCGGGGCGCTGTCGCTCCTGCCGGACCGGTGCCCGCCGTCGGTCGTCCTGACGCCGCACGCGGGCGAGCTCGCGACGCTCCTGCGTGCGCGCGGCGACGACGTGACGCGCGCCGAGGTCGAGGCCGAGCCGCTGCGCTGGGCGCGGCGCGCCCACGCCGCGACCGGGGCGACGGTGCTGCTCAAAGGATCCGCGACCGTCGTCGTCGGGCCGGAGGGCGCGTGGTCGCAGGCGGACGCGCCCGGGTGGCTCGCGACCGCGGGAGCCGGGGACGTGCTCGCGGGGGTCCTCGGCACCGTCCTCGCGGCGCAGGCCGAGCGGGCCGTGCGCGAGCCGGGGCTCGCCGCGGAGCTCGCGGCGACGGCCGCCGTCGTGCACGGCCTCGCGGCCGAGCGCGCGAACCCCGGGGGACCGGTCGCTGCGCTCGACGTCGCGGGCGCGGTACCCGCCGTCGTCGCGGAGCTGCTCGCCGCGCGCTGACCGCCCGACGTGCCGGCACGAGGTGGCGCCCGAAGGTCATGGGGTGCTGACGAGGTCCTGGACGGGCGCCGGTACCGTGGAGGGCGTGGTCCCCCTCCCCGTGCGCGACGGCCTCAACCCGACGCGCCTCGTGCTGCCGCACGACGCCGAGAGCGTCGCGCGGTTCCCGCGCACGCTCGACTACGTGCTGCACCGCTTCCCCCATGACGCCGGCCGCCTGGCCGAGAAGGTCGCCGCCGGCGAGGTGGTCGACGGGCGCGGCCGGCCGGTGGACGCGCGCACCCCGTACGAGCCGCGCGGGTTCGTGTTCCTCTACCGCGACCCGCCCGTCGAGCCCGAGGTCCCGTTCGAGGTCCGCGTGCTGCACCGCGACCGTGACCTCCTCGTCGTGGACAAGCCGCACTTCCTCGCGACGATCCCGCGCGGGGCGTACGTCGCGCGGTCCGTGCTCGTCCGGCTGCGCCGCGACCTCGACCTCCCGGAGCTCAGCCCGGCCCACCGCCTCGACCGCGTGACCGCCGGCGTCCTGCTCCTCACGCTGCGACCGCAGGTGCGCGGCGCGTACCAGGAGCTGTTCGCGCGCCGCGAGGTCCGCAAGACCTACGAGGCCGTCGCGCCGTACGACCCCTCGCTCGACCTGCCGACCACCGTCCGCAGCCGGATCCTCAAGCGGCGCGGGATCATGCGCGCGGAGGAGGTCGACGGCGAGCCCAACGCGGAGAGCCGGGTCGACGTCGTCGAGACCGATGCCGCACGCGGCCTCGCGCGCTACCGCCTCGAGCCGCACAGCGGCAAGACGCACCAGCTCCGGCTGCACATGGCTCGCCTCGGCGTACCGATCGTCAACGACAACTTCTACCCCGAGCCCTACGACGTCGCGCACGACGACTACTCCCGGCCGCTCCAGCTCGTCTCCCGGTCGCTCGTCTTCGACGACCCGGTCACGGGCCGCGAGCGCCGGTTCGAGACCGACCGGGTGCTCGACGCGTGGTGAGAGAATCGTCGACCGTGAGCGACACCCAGCGCACGACCTCCTCCGGCGCCTACCCGGCGCGCGCAGTCGTCGACCTGGCGGCGATCCGGGACAACGTCCGCGCGCTGGCCGTGCACGCGCCCTCGGCTGAGGTCATGGCCGTGGTCAAGGCCGACGCGTACGGTCACGGCCTCCTCCCGAGCGCGCTCGCGGCGCTCGCGGGCGGCGCGACGTGGCTCGGCACCGCTCAGCCGAGCGAGGCGCTCGCGTTGCGTGCCGCGGGGGTCGGGCCCGACCGCGCCCGGGTCCTCACGTGGCTCTACCCGCCAGGTGCCCCGCTGCGCGAGCTCGTCGAGGCCGACGTCGACGTCTCGGTCGCCGCGGGCTGGGCGCTCGACGAGGTCGTCGCCGCGGCCCGAGAGGCCGGGCGCGTCGCCCGCGTCCACGTCAAGGTGGACACGGGTCTCGGGCGCAACGGGATCGTCCCGGCGGACCTGCCCGACGTCCTGCGCGCGGCGGCCCGCGCGCAGGCTGACGGCGTGCTGCGCGTCGTCGGCGTGTGGTCCCACCTCGCGTTCGCCGACGAGCCCGGCCACCCGAGCGTCGTCGCGCAGGCGGAGGCGCTCGACGACGCCGTGCGCCTCGCCGAGCGTGCCGGGCTCGCGCCCGAGGTGCGTCACCTCGCGAACTCCCCGGCGACGCTCACCGCGCCGCGCACCCACTACGACCTCGTGCGCCCGGGGCTCGCGGTCTACGGCATGACGCCCGTGCCGCAGCTCGGTCCGCCGTCGCGGTTCGGCCTGCGTCCCGCGATGACGCTCGAGGCGCGGCTCGCGTCGGTCAAGCGGGTCCCGGGCGGGCACGGGGTGTCGTACTCCCACCACTACACGACACCGGGCGACACGACGCTCGGCGTCGTCCCCCTCGGGTACGGCGACGGTATCCCGCGCCACGCGTCGGGTGGCGGTCCTGCGCAGGCCCCCGGCGGACCCGTGCTCGTGGGCGCGCGCCCGGGCGAGCCCGGCGGGCGGGTGCTGCGCGTGGCCGGCCGGGTGTGCATGGACCAGGTCGTGCTCGACCTGGGCCCGGGCGCGGCCGAGCGCGCGGGCGACGTCGTCACGCTCTTCGGGGCGGGCGAGGGCGTCGAGCACGACGGCGTCCCCACCGCCGAGGACTGGGCGCAGGCCGCCGGGACCATCAGCTACGAGATCACCACGCGCCTCGGCGCGCGCGTGCCGCGCGAGCACGTGGGGACGCACGTGCTCGACGACGGCGCGCGGGCGCTCCTGGCGGACGACCTGGGCGAGCACCAGCGCACGGAAAGGACGGCCCGCGGATGAGCGGCGACCCGAACCCCTCGACACCCTCGACCACCTCGGCGGACGAGAAGAGCGCCATCACCGGTGCGACCGGCGTCGTCGTGCTCCCCGACGCCGACGCGACGCGCGCGTTCGGCCGTGCGCTCGCAGGCCTGCTGCGCGCGGGCGACCTCGTCATCCTCACGGGCGACCTCGGCGCCGGGAAGACGACGCTCACCCAGGGCATCGGCGCCGGGCTCGGCGTGCGCGGGCAGGTCGCGTCGCCCACGTTCATCGTCGCGCGCGAGCACCCGTCGCTCGTCGGCGGCCCCGCGCTCGTGCACGTGGACGCCTACCGGCTCGGCTCGCTCGACGAGGTCGACGCGCTCGACCTCGACTCGAGCCTGGAGGACTCCGTGACGGTCGTCGAGTGGGGCTCCGGCCTCGTCGAGGCGCTCGCGGGCGACCGCCTGGAGATCGTGCTCGAGCGCCCGCGCGGCGCCGGCGAGGGCCCGCACGAGGACGACGACGCCCCCGAGGCGGGCGAGCGGCGCGTCACGGTGCGGGGGCTCGGCGCCCGCTGGGCGGACCTCGACGTCGCCGCGCTCGCGCGCTGAGACGCCGCCCTCGCCGCCGTACGCTGGTGCCGTGGCTGTTCTCGCGCTCGACACCTCCGCCTCCGTCACCGTCGCCGTCGTCTCCGACGACGGCGCTCGTCTCGCCCGCCGCGACGCGCCCGAGCGTCGCCGGCACGCCGAGGCGCTCGCCCCGCTCGTCGAGGAGGCGCTCGCCGAGGCCGGCGTCGACCGCCGCGACCTCACGGCCGTCGCGGTCGGGACCGGCCCGGCGCCGTTCACCGGCCTGCGCGTCGGCCTGGTCACGGCGCGGGCGATCGGGTTCGCGCTCGGCATCCCCGTGCTCGGCGTCCCGAGCCTCGACGCGATCGCGGCGCAGGCCGTGAGCGACCTCGGGCTCGAGCCCGACGACGAGCTGCTCGTCGCGTCCGACGCCCGCCGCCGCGAGGTGTACTGGGCGCGCTACCGCGTCGTCGCGCACGAGGGTCCGCACGCCGTGCCCGTCCTCGAGACCGTCGCGGGGCCCGACGTCGGCCCGGCCGCCTCGGTCGCGGAGCACGCGACGGGCGCGGTGGTCGTGGGGGAGGGCGCCGAGCTCTACCCCGACGCCTTCGACGCCGCCGACGACGCCCCGCTCGTCCCCGACGCCTCCGTCCTGGCGCGGCTCGCGATCGCGCGACAGGCCGCGGGGGTCGCGCAGCCGACCGAGCCGCTGTACCTGCGGCGTCCCGACGTGCACGAGTCCGCCGCGCGCAAGCGCGTCAGCGACAGCGGGCCGGCCACGGCTCCCGAGCCGGAGCGGGCGCGATGAGCGGGCGGCGCTACGAGATCCGCCTGCGGCCGCTCAAGGCCGCGGACCTCGACCGCGTCGTCGAGCTCGAGCGCGAGCTGTTCGGGCGCAGCGCCTGGACGTACGGGATGCTCGCCGACGAGCTTGCCGGGTACGGGCGCTGGTACGTCGCCGCCGAGCCCGTGCGGCTCTACGCCGCCGGCCCGCAGCCCGTGGTGGGCTACGCGGGCCTGTGGTTCGACGGCGACGTCACGCAGATCATGACCATCGGCGTCGACCCGGCGTTCCAGCACCAGGGCGTCGGCTCCACGCTGCTCGAGGCGCTGGTGGCCCGCTCGCGCGAGCTCGGCGCGAGCGCGGTGCTGCTCGAGGTGCGCGTCGACAACGACCGCGCGCTGTCCCTCTACGCGAAGCACGGGTTCGAGCAGCTCGGCATCCGCAAGCGCTACTACCAGCCCGAGGACGTGGACGCCTACACGATGCGCCTCGAGCTCGGGCCCGTCGAGGACGAGGTGCCCGCCGACACGACGGCCGAGCAGGACGTCGCGGACGACGCGCCCGGGTACGGCACCGCGCCCGAACCCGGTGTCGTCGCGTGACCGGCTACTCCGAGGTCACGCACCAGGAGCGCGGGCGCGACGACCGGCGCCCGTCCCCCGAGGACGCTCGGCGCGACGGCGTGATCGTCGACCCGCGGGGGCTCGCGGACGCGCTCGCCGGCGAGCGCCCGCCCGTCGTGCTCGATGTGCGGTGGGCGCTCGGCGTCACCGACGGGCGCGATCAGCACCTCGCGGGGCACGTCCCCGGCGCGGTCTACGTCGACCTGGAGAGCGAGCTCGCGGCGCCGCCGTCTCCCGCGGCCGGGCGCCACCCGCTGCCCCACCCCGTCGACCTCCAGGCCGCAGCCCGCCGCTGGGGCGTGCGCGGCGACCGGGGTGTCGTCGTCTACGACGCCGTCGGCGGCACGTCCGCGGCGCGGGCCTGGTGGCTGCTGCGCTGGGCGGGCCACGACGACGTCCGGATCCTCGACGGCGGGCTGCCCGCCTGGCGGGCCGCGGGGTACACGGTCGAGGAGGGCGAGGTGCGGCCCGAGCCGGGCGACCTCGTCGTCGCGCCGGGCGGGATGCCGGTCCTGGACGCCGACGGCGCTGCGCGCCTCGCGACGACGGGCGTGCTCCTCGACGCGCGTGCCGCCGAGCGCTACCGCGGGGAGGTCGAGCCGGTCGACCCGCGGGCGGGCCACGTCCCGGGCGCGGTGAGCGCCCCGACGACGGGCAACCTCGCCCCGGACGGGACGTTTCTCGACGCCGCGGCGCTGCGCGCCCGGTTCGTCGGGCTGGGCGTCGCGGACCCTGACGGGCGACCCGCCGTGGGCGTGTACTGCGGGTCGGGCGTGACGGCCGCGCACGAGGTCGCGGCGCTCGCGACGCTCGGCATCGACGCCGCGCTCTACGCGGGCTCGTGGTCGCAGTGGTCCCACGACCGCGCGCGACCCGTCGCGACGTGACGGAGGCGGCGCCCCCGTCGGGGCGCCGCCTCGGGGCGACGTGCTGGCTCAGACGGTCGTGATGGCCTGCTCGGGGGCGAGGCGCGGCGCGCGCGGGTAGGGCGTGCCCTCGCCGTCGGCGACACCGACGTTGATGACGAGCATGGACTTCCAGCCGTTCTCGGCGAAGAACTCCGCGTCGACGCCGGCGCGGTCCATGCCGTTCATCGGGCCGGCGGCGAGGCCCGCGGCGCGCAGCCCGACGACGAGGTAGCCCGCCTGGATGTACGCGTTGTCGCGCGCCATGCCGTCACGGACGTCGGGTGCGCCGTGGAGGTTCTCGCGCATGCCGGGCACGTGCGGGAAGAGCGTGTCGAGGTGCTCGTGGAACGCGGGGTCGTACGCGACGACGAGCGACAGCGGCGCGGTCGCGACGCGCTCCTTGTTGCCGTCGTTCATGTGCGCGACGAGGCGCTCGCGGGCCTCGGGCGTGCGCACGGCGAGGATGCGCAGCGGGACCGTGTTCATGGCCGTCGGGCCCCACTTGACGAGGTCGTAGACCGCGGCGAGCTGCTCGTCGGTCACCTCGGCGTCGGTGAACTGCGCCGTGGTGCGCGCCTCGCGGAAGAGGCGGTCGGCCGTGGTGTCGTCGATCTGGAGGCTCGCGGACGCGAGGGTGTCGGTGCTCATGCCTCGGTCAACGGTTGAATGCTCAATCGTCTTCCGCGCAGACGGTGTGACGTGCGCGACAGCGCACGCGCCGACCTCGCGCGCGACTACCCTGGACGCCATGGTTCCCCCTGTGTCAGTGAGCTGTCAGTGAGTCCCGGCCAGCCCCTGGTGCTCGGCATCGAGACGTCCTGCGACGAGACCGGCGTCGCGCTGGTCCGTGGCCGCGAGCTCCTCGTCGACACGGTCGCGAGCTCGATGGACGAGCACGCCCGCTTCGGCGGCATCATCCCCGAGGTCGCGTCGCGCGCCCACCTCGAGGCGATGATCCCCACGCTCGAGCGCTCCCTCGGCACGGCCGACGTCGACCTGTCCGAGATCGACGCGATCGCGGTGACCGCCGGGCCGGGCCTCGTCGGCCCTCTGACGATCGGCGCCTCCGCGGCGAAGGCCCTCGCGCTCGCGCTCGGCAAGCCGCTCTACGGCGTCAACCACGTCATCGGCCACGCGGCCGTGGACGAGCTCGTGCACGGTGCGTTCCCCGACCGGGTCATGGCGCTCGTCGTCTCCGGCGGGCACAGCTCGCTCCTGCTCGTCGACGACGTCGCGACGTCGGTCACCGAGCTCGGCTCGACGCTCGACGACGCCGCGGGCGAGGCGTTCGACAAGGTCGGGCGCCTGCTCGGGCTGCCGTACCCCGGCGGCCCGCACATCGACCGCCTCGCGCGCGAGGGCGACCCGACCGCGATCCGCTTCCCCCGCGGGCTCACAGCCCGCAAGGACCAGGAGAAGCACGCGTACGACTTCTCGTTCTCGGGTCTCAAGACGGCCGTCGCGCGGTGGGTCGAGGCGCGCCAGGACGCGGGGGAGGAGATCCCGGTGCACGACGTCGCGGCCTCCTTCGCGGAGTCCGTCGCCGACGTCCTCACGGCCAAGACCATCGCGGCGTGCCAGCGGCACGGCGTGTCGACGCTCGTCGTCGGCGGCGGGTTCAGCGCCAACTCCCAGCTGCGCGACATGGCGGCGAAGCGCTGCGCCGAGGCGGGCATCGAGCTGCGCATCCCGCCGATCCGCTACTGCACCGACAACGGCGCGATGATCGCGGCGCTCGGGTCCGCCGTCGTCCGGGCGGGGGTCGCCCCGTCGAGCCTCGACATCGGCGTCGACTCGTCCATGCCGCTGACCGTGACCCACGTGTGAGCGCCTACCCCGAGCCGGGTCTCACGCCTGAGGAGGCGCTGCGCCGCGCCCATGCCTGGGGGCAGGCCGCGGCGTCGTCGACCGGTGCGTACCGGGCCGAGGCGGAGCGCGCGGCCGCGTACTGGTACGCGCAGCACCGCGAGCTCGTCGCGCGGCAGACGGCGGCGCTGCGCCCCGTCCCGGTCCCGCAGCCCGTGCCCGCTCCCGTCCCGCAGTACGGCACGGCACCGGTGCAGGCACCCGTGCTGACCGCGCCGGCGTACGGCACCCCTGGTGCGAACGCGCCGACGTACGGGGCGGCGACGGTCGGGTGGGGACCGCCTCGCCGACGCCGCAGGCGGCGGGGTAGCGGCGTGATGCTCGGCGTCGTGCTGGTCGTCGCCGTCGCGGCGTACCTCGTCAACGACGTGCGCGACGCGTCCGACGAGGGCACCGTGCTGCCGACCGAGCAGGACGGCGCCGTCCCGCCACCCACCGTGTGGGAGGACCCGAGCCCTGACGCGGGGACGTCGACGAGCGGGATGGAGGCGCGCTGGCGCTCGGGCGAGTACGCCGAGCCGGTCCCGGAACCCGTGCCGGGCGCGACGCAGACGACGCCGTTCCTGCCCGATCATTCCGACCCGACCGACTGGGTCGTCGCCCTCAACCCCGCGAACGAGGGGGTCCGCGTCGTGTTCACGGACGACCCGACGCTCAACTGCGGCATGGTGCACGTCGAGGAGCACGGCTCGTACGACGACGGGTACGCGGGCTGCTTCCACCCCTCCTACCCGCAGGTGCTGTTCGTGTGGTGGGCGGACGAGGCCGATCCGGCGGCGAAGCAGGTCCTGCTCGCCCACGAGCTGTCGCACATGATCCAGTGGTGGCACGAGTTCGACCTCATGCAGTCGGCGGTCGACTCGGGCCTCGCCGAGGACGAGGAGTGGACGCACGCCCTCGAGACCGACGCGACGTGCCGCGTCCTGTCATGGGGCGGGTACTCCGCCGAGGCGGCGGACCGGACGTCGTCGCCGTGCGACATCGACGACTGGTCGGAGACCTGGCTCGCCGACCGCGCGGCCGAGCTCGGCGTCGTCGTGCGCGACTACTGAGCCCGCCTCACAGGGGACGGCCCGCGCGCATCTCCGCGACGAGCGAGCGGACGACGGCGTCGAGCTCGCCCCCGTTGCGGCGCGCCACGGCCCGCTGCCGCTGGTAGGACGCGCCGCGTCGCAGGATCGTGCGCACGCCGTCGAGCTCGTCGACGCACCCGAGGCGCGCGGCGACCGGCTCGAGCTCGACGAGCAGCCGTCCGACGGCGTCCGTCACCAGCTCCTCGTTGCCCTCGCGGTCGAGGATGACGATGGCGTCCATGCCGTAGCGCGCCGAGCGCCACTTGTTCTCCTGCGCGTACCAGGGCGGGATCGTGGGCAGCTCGCGCCCTTCGTCGAGCATCGAGGAGAAGTGCTCCACGAGGCAGTGCGTGAGCGCCGCGAGCGCGAGGAGCTCGGAGATGTTCGTGACGCCGTCGCAGATGCGGGTCTCGAGCGTCCCGAACCGCGGGGCCGGCCGCAGGTCCCAGCGGATCTCGTCGAACGCGTCGATGACGCCGGTGTGCAGCATGTCGGCGACGTAGCCCTCGAGCTCGTCCCACGTCGCGAACTGGAACGGCAGCCCGGCGGTCGGCAGCTGCTGGAACATCAGCGCGCGGTTCGACGCGTACCCGGTGTCCTTGCCGCCCCAGAACGGGGAGCTCGCCGAGAGCGACTGCAGGTGCGCGAAGGTCGTGAGCATCGCGCGCTGGATCGGCAGCACCTTGTCGCGGTCCTCGATGCCGACGTGCACGTGCACGCCGTAGATGAGCATCTGCCGGCCCCACCACTGGGTGCGGTCGATGAGCGTGTTGTACCGCTGCTTGTCGGTGACCTTCTGCTGCGCCCAGCGCGCGAACGGGTGCGTGCCCGCGGACATGAGCTCGACGCGCAGCGGGTCCGTCACGGCGCGGATCTCCTCGATCGAGCGCTCGAGGTCGCGCCCCGCCTCCCCGACCGTGCGGCACACGCCGCTGACGACCTCCACCGTGTTGAGCAGCAGCTCCTGCTTGATGGACGGGTGCGAGTCGGTGCCCGGCGGCCGCACGGCGTCGAGCACGGTCTGGGCGACCTGGCGCAGGTCGCCCGAGTCGGCGTCGACGAGAGCGAGCTCCCACTCGAGGCCCACGCTCGAGCGCTCCGAGCGGGCGAACGGGATCGCCGTGCGGCGCGCTCCCGTGCTCACCGAGGGCCTTCCGCGGGCCCCGTCGTGGCAGGGGTCTCGAGCGGCTCGACGACGAGCACCTGCTGGGACCCGCCCACGCGCGTCAGCACGATCGTCGCCGTCGCGTCGCCGGTCAGCGCGAGCTGGCGGCGCAGCTGCTCGGGCGTCACCGCGGTGCCGCGCTTCTTGATCGTCAGGCGCCCGACGCCGCGCTCGCGCAGGTACGCCTTCAGCCGCTTGAGGCCGAACGGCATCGTGTCGAGCACGCGGTAGCCCCGCGCCAGGCCCTCGGCCAGCCCCGACTCGTCGAGGCGGGCCGGGGAGTCCGTCGTCACGTAGGCGATCGTGCGGTCGAGGAGGCGCCCGCCGAGCTCGCGCGCGGCGTGGGCGACCAGTCCGGCGCGGATCACCGCGCCGTCGGGCTCGTAGAGGTACTGCCCGACGCCGCCCACGTCGGGCACGACGTCGTCGTCGCCCGGGCGGTGGGCCAGGCGGCGCGTCGCCGTGCGGGTGTCTCCCGTGCCGTCCGTCGCCGCGCGCGTGGTGAGGACGAGCGCGGAGCGACCGGGGCCGTCGGGGGCGAGCGGGCCGAACCACAGGCCGGCCTCGACGACGTCGCCGTCGACCGACACCCACTCGGTCTCGGCGTCGACGGGCAGGCCGTCGTGCGAGATCCCGGGCCCGACCTTGATGCCGACCGCCGGCACGCGTTCGCGCAGCGCCCAGACCGCGTCGAGCGGCGGTGCGTAGGCCTTCGGGTCGAACACGCGCGAGCCGGAGCGGGTGCGCCGCGCCGGGTCGGCGTAGACGCCGTCGATCCGCTCGCCCTCGAGGTCGAGCGCCAGGCCGTCCCCGTGGCGCACCTCGGCCTCGGGGAAGTGGCGCAGGTTCACGGTCGCGACCGCCGCGGTGAGCTCGTCGACGTCGGTCGCGAGCACCTCGAGCTCGGACGCCGCGAACGCGAGCGCGTCGACCCCGATCCCGCTCGTGAGGTCCGCGACCCGGTGCACGCCCGCGTCGCGGTACCGCTGGGCGTGCAGGCCCGCGACGACGAGCCGCGTCGCCTGCTCGAGGCCCGCCTGGGTGAAGAGCATGCCGTCGGCGAACGCGCCGAGCTTGCCGCGCGCCGCCGCGCGCAGTCGCGACTGGGTCAGCGCCGCGGCTGCGAGGTCGGGGTCGACGCCCTTGGCGCGCAGTCCCGCGGAGAGCACGAGCGCCTGCTGCTCGTCGTACGGCGGGAGCGCGCTGAGCAGCGCCCAGCCCTCGGGGCTGAGCAGCTTCGACAGCGTGGCGGCGTCCATGGCGTCGATCCTTCCACGGACCTGCGGCGTGGTGCGCAGCCAGCGGTCACGGCGTCCGCCGGGGGAGAGTTGGCACTCGCCTTGACCGAGTGCTAACGGCGACCTAGATTTGAGGCGTGCCGCCACCGCTCACGGGCGAGGGCGGCACCACGAGCGATCATGCCGTCCGGCACCCGCGACGACGGCCGGCAGGGAGCGCTCGACCCATCCGTTGCAGTTCTCATAGCGAAAGGGGAGGTCCGACGTGTCGGTCCCCATCAAGCCGCTCGAGGACCGGATCGTCGTGAAGGCCCTCGAGGCCGAGACCACGACCGCATCCGGCCTGGTCATCCCGGACACCGCCAAGGAGAAGCCCCAGGAGGGCGAGGTCCTGGCAGTCGGTCCGGGCCGTGTCGACGACAACGGCAACCGCGTCCCGCTCGACGTGAGCGTCGGCGACAAGGTCATCTACAGCAAGTACGGCGGCACCGAGGTCAAGTACGGCGGCGAGGACTACCTAGTCCTGTCCGCGCGCGACATCCTCGCCGTGGTGGTCGGCTGACGCCGACCGTTCTGCACAGCAGGGCCCCGCGACCTTCGGGTCGCGGGGCCCTGCTGCGTCCGTGGACGGTCGCCCCACCGCCTACGGGTCGTGCGCACGTGCGCCCGGTGCGTCGTCGGACCGGTGCCGTGCCCGTCGGTCTCGGGCGCCGCGGGGCGGGCGTCAGCCCGTGCGGCGCGCGCCACCGGCGAGGATGGCGGCGCGCTCGTCCTCGCTCAGCCCGCCCCACACGCCGTACGGCTCACGCACGCGCAGCGACTGCTCGCGGCACTGCATCATCACGGGGCACGAGTGGCAGATCGCCTTCGCCGCTTCTGCGCGACGTCGGCGGGTCGACCCTCGCTCGCCCTCGGGGTGGAAGAACAGCGTGTCGTCGGCGTCGCGACACGAACCCTGGTACTGCCACTCCCAGAGTTCCATGACGGGTCCGGGAAGCCTCGAGATCTCTGCCATGGCGAACAACCTACAAGCGTTGCAGGAGTTGTTCAAGCCCCTGTGCTGAAACCGTGAACGGGCAGGTCGCCGCACTCGGTGCGACGGACCGCTTCACCGATCGAGGCGCGCCTCGGTCAGGGCTGACGCGATCCAGGCGCGGTGGCGCGTTTGGGTGAGAGGTGAACAAACGTCGCACAAGCCTGGCGCGAAGGGTGCACGACTGTGACCTGGGCGAGGTGGCGGGAGGAGGGTCCGCTCGGCAGAATCGATGCATGACCCCCGTCCGGTCCGCCCCTGACCCCGAGGGAGCCCGACCGAGCATGTCGACCAGCCCTGGCCTCGCCGTCGCCGCCGTCGCGCGCCGGCTCGGCGTCGCGCCCGCGACGCTGCGCACCTGGGACCGCCGCTACGGGCTCGGTCCGTCGCAGCACCGCGCCGGCTCCCACCGCCGCTACACCGACGACGACGTCGCACGCCTGGTCGTCATGCGTCGCCTGACCCTCGACGGCGTCGCGCCCGCCGACGCGGCCCGGGCAGCGCTCGCCGCCGGGGCGGACGAGCTCGACGCCCATCGGGGCGGGGTTGCGCTCGACGAGCTCGACGTCGACGCGAGAGCGACGGACGCCGACGACGAGGCGCCGGCCGAGGACGTCGCGGCGACCGTGCCCGACGCGCCGTCCCGCCCGTTCCTGCGCGCCGTCCCCGGAGGGGAGGCGCGCCGGCCGGGCGTGCCGCGCTCCGTCGGGGTGCGCGAGGTGCCGCGCCCCACGCGCGTGTCCGACGTCGTCGACGCGGCGATCGCCTACGACCAGCGCACGTGCGACCGCCTCCTGCGGATCCCCGCGACCGCCGACCCGGCGGCGTGGTGGTCGGACCTCGTGGAGCCCGCGCTCGGGCGGCTCGCGGAGCGGACCGTGCTGGCCGGGCCGGGCGAGGTCCCCGAGATCGTGCTCGCGAACGCGACGCTCGGCGCCCTGCGCGAGTACACGCAGGCCAGCGAGGACGCGATCGTTGCCGCGGGAGGGCCGCCCCGGAACCACCCGAGCCGGATGCGCCGGATCGTGCTCGTCTTCGCCGCCCCCGACGAGCCCCTGCCGCTCGCGGCGCACGCCCTGGCCGCGTCGCTCGCGTCGCACGGGGCGATGGCACGCATCGTCACCGGCCCCGCCAACGTCCACCGCACCCTCGAGCTCGTGACGATGGTCCGCCCGTCAGCCGTCGCGATGGTCACCACGCAGGCGCGGCCCGACCTCGGGATCGTCCACGCGACGCACGAGGCGAACCCGGACCTGCCCGTGTTCGTCGGCCTGCCCAGCGACGAGGCGGTCGGCGACCTGCCGCTCGCCGCGACCGTCCACCGGGTGCGCAGCTTCCCGGGGCTCCTCCACGAGCTGCTCGCCGTCGTCCGCTGAGGCGGGAATACGCCGGGGGCCCGCGGCGTAGAATCCTGGTGTGACCGCCTCGCCCGTCCCCGGTTCCGCATCCACCTCCGTCTCGGTGCCCGAGCGCGACCCCTTCGGGTTCCTCGGCCTCACCTACGACGACGTCCTGCTGCAGCCCGGCTACTCGGACCTGGCCCCGTCGGACATCGACACGACCACGCGCCTCACGCGCGAGATCTCGATCCGCGTCCCGCTCGTGTCGGCGGCCATGGACACCGTGACCGAGTCGCGCATGGCGATCGCCATGGCCCGCCAGGGCGGGATCGGCGTGCTGCACCGCAACCTGTCCATCGAGGACCAGGCGCTGCAGGTCGACCTCGTCAAGCGCACGCAGACCGGGATCATCGACAACCCCGTGACGATCGGCCCCGACGCCACGCTCGAGGAGCTCGACAAGACGGCCGGCGAGTACCGCATCTCCGGGTTCCCCGTGCTCGACGCCGAGCGCCGCCTCATCGGCATGGTCACCAACCGCGACCTGCGCTTCACGCCCGTCGCCGAGTGGGCGACGACCAAGGTCGACGAGGTCATGACGCCGCAGCCGCTCATCACGGGCCCGGCCGGCATCTCGCGCGAGGAGGCGACGGCCCTCCTGCGCAAGCACAAGCTCGAGCGCCTCCCGCTCGTCGACGCGGACGGTCGGCTCAGCGGGCTCATCACGGTCAAGGACTTCGTCAAGTCCGAGCAGTTCCCGCAGGCCTCGAAGGACGGCCAGGGCCGGCTCCTCGTCGGTGCCGCGATCGGCTACTTCGGCGACGCGTGGCAGCGGGCGACGACGCTCATCGACGCCGGCGTCGACGTGCTGGTCGCGGACACCGCGCACGGCAACGTGCGCATGCTCATCGAGATGGTCGCGCGCCTGAAGTCCGACCCCGCGACGCGCGACGTCCAGGTCATCGGTGGGAACGTCGCCACACGCGAGGGTGCCCAGGCGTTCGTCGACGCGGGCGCGGACGCCGTCAAGGTCGGCGTCGGTCCGGGCTCGATCTGCACGACCCGCATCGTCACCGGCGTCGGCGTCCCGCAGGTCACCGCGGTCTACGAGGCGTCGCTCGCCGCGCGCCCGGCGGGCGTCCCGGTCATCGCCGACGGTGGCATGCGCCACTCGGGCGAGATCGGCAAGGCCATCGTCGCCGGCGCGGAGTCCGTCATGCTCGGCTCGATGCTCGCAGGCACCGAGGAGTCGCCCGGCGACACGATCCTCGTCAAGGGCAAGCAGTACAAGGCCTACCGCGGCATGGGCTCGATGGGCGCCATGTCCTCGCGCGGCAAGAAGTCGTACTCGAAGGACCGCTACTTCCAGGCCGAGGTCACGAGCGACGACATGATCGTCCCCGAGGGCATCGAGGGCCAGGTGCCCTACAAGGGCTCCCTCGGCACCGTGGCGCACCAGCTCGTCGGCGGGCTGCACCAGACGATGTTCTACGTCGGCGCGCGGACCGTCCCCGAGCTGCAGGAGAAGGGCCGCTTCATCCGCATCACGTCCGCGTCGCTCAAGGAGAGCCACCCGCACGACGTGCAGATGACCGTCGAGGCCCCGAACTACACGGGATTCTGAGCCGGGAGCCACCGGTCGTCCGACGGCCCGGGCCGCGCCGCTCCTCGCGGGCGCGACCCGGGCCGTCGACGCGTCAGGCCCCGGGTGGCCGACCGGCCGTCACGACGTCATGACGCGCGTGTGCAGGGCCTGCACCGCGTACCGCGCGGCCCAGAACGCGCCGTGCTGCCACGCCGAGATCTCGGACATCCAGTCCCCGGCGAAGTACACGTTGCCCGCGCCCTGCTGGAGCTGCTTGAAGCGCGACGACTGCGTGTTCGGGTAGGCCCACGCCCCCTCGATGTAGGGCACCTTGTGCCAGGCGATGGAGAACGAGCTCTCCAGCTCGGTGCGGTACTTCTCGCCGTGGATCTTCACGCCCTGCTCGACGGCGCGCAGCTCGCGCTGCTTGGGCGCCATGTCGGCGTAGGCCCGTGCGTTCGCGCCGGTGTTGTAGTAGCCCACGACGAGCCCCTTGCGCTCGCCGTACCCGTACGACGGGTACCAGACGTGAGCGAGGTCCATGTCGGTCTCGGTGATGCCACCGAAGATCTTGTGGTCGTCCTCCCAGAAGCGGGAGCGGTACTGCAGGCCGATCTTGCCTGCCGGCGACCCGACGGCGAACTCCCCGAGGGCCGCGTCGATGTCGGGTCCCCAGTTCGTCTGCCACCGCCGCATGAGGCCCGCGGGCGCCGAGACGATCGCGAAGTCGGCCTCGACCTGACGTTGCTTGCCGTTCGGCGCCGTGTAGGTGACCGTGACCCCGCGGCTGGTGTTCTCGACCGCCGTCACCGGCGAGCTGAGCTGCACGTTCTGCTTGCCTATGGCGCGCACGAAGTAGTCGTACGTCGTGTCCATGCCGCCCTTGGGCTGGAACATGAGCATCGACTGCTCCCAGTTGATCTCGAACGGGAAGTACTGCCCGACCTTCGAGGCGAGCACCTCCGAGACGCTGCCGGGGCCGGCCAGCGGCGTGCCGTGCTCGTTCCAGGCCGAGGGGTAGACCGCGTACCCGCGGTTGCTCCCGCCCCGGTACGCGCCGTCCGTGCCGAGGGAGCCCCAGCTGCGCAGGAACGCGCGCAGGTTCTCCTTGTCCGCGGCGGTCAGCCGTTGGTCGAGCGCACCCTGGTCGGTCGCGTGGTGCAGCAGCTCCGAGGTGTAGCCGAACACGTCGGCCTTCGCGGTGCGGTAGCGCACGGGGTTGCCCGGGGTGGCGCCGGTGCGCTCGTTGTAGAGGTACGCGTCCGCGTTGGCGTTGGTGAAGACCTCGTAGGGCACGCCCAGCTCGCGGAGGTAGTCCATCGTGACCATCCACTGGGCGATGCGCCCCGCCCCCGCGTTCATGTAGACGTTGCGGTCGAACCGGGCCGTCTGCGTGACGCCGTTGATGTCGGTCTCGGAGTCCCCGCCGCGGATCGTCAGCGTCCGCCCACCCACACGGTGCCGCGCCTCGAGCACGGTGACCTGGTAGCCCGCCTTCTGCAGCTCGTAGGCGGACGCCAGGCCCGCGGGCCCCGCGCCGACGACGACGACCTTCTTGGCGGAGCGTCCCGTCAGGGTGAAGTCGCTCTTCGTCGGGGCGATCCAGGACTCGTTCCTCGGCTGCGCGGCCGCCGTCGGGGCGAGCCCGACGGCGCCCATCGTGGCGAACATGACGCCGGCGCCGGAGGTGACCCCGACCGCCTGGAGGAAGTTGCGCCGGGAGACGCCGCCCGTGCTCTCGTCTGTGACCATGTGGCTCGGACCTCTCGTCGTGAAAGGTCTGACGGGCGACGCTCCCGGTCCTCGGTGCCGGGTGCCGCCGTCAGCACCGCGGCTGACGCTAGGGAGCCCGTGTCGCCGTCGCGGGTCCGGCACGTTTCGCGGCGGTCAACGGGTGACCGACCTCGTAAACGTCTCATTTCGTGTCCCGGGGCAACCGGTCACGGGTCGTGGCGCGGCCGTGCGGTCCGACGGCCTCGGTGCCTGCTGTCCGGACCCGGCCCGACACGTCGCCGACACGACCGCGAAACGACCGGTCGCTACGTTCGCCGCTCCGGCCGGACCCCACGGGTCCGGTCGGGTCGTGCGCCAGGGTGGCGCTCGTCCGACCCCTCGCCTGGAGGCACCATGAAGAACCGTACGAAGGTCGTCCTCGCCGTGGCCCTCACGGCTGCCGTCGCGGTCCCCGGCACGGCCGTCGCGGCAGGCAGGCTCTTCGAGCCGAAGCCCACCGAGGCCGTCTCCTTCGTCACGGGCGACACGCCCTCGATCGCCGACGGCGTGGCGTTCGGCAAGAACGTCGCCTGGTACAAGTCTTCGGGGCTGGGGCCGTCCGCGATGAACACCGCGCCCGGGATCTCCGCGGAGGCGCGGTACATCCCGACGGACGTGTTCCCCGGCGGTGTGCTTCCCGCCGGCGTGACGATCACCGAGGCGCAGGGCATCAACGCGCTCATGCGGATCGGCGAGAACCTGGAGAAGGCCGGTCTGTCCTACGACGACGTCGTCTCGATGCGGGTGTTCCTCCAGAACCCCGAGGGTCAGGAGAAGATGGACTTCGCCGGCTGGAACCGGGCCTACCGGCAGTTCTTCGCCAACACGAACCTCGCGACGGGCGCGACGATGGACGTCCAGCTCGGCTCCACGACGACGAAGCCGATGGTCGTCAACGAGGCGCGCCCCTCCCGGTTCGCGCTCGAGATCGAGAACCTGCCCGTCAACGGGTGGCTCGTCGAGGTCGAGGTCGACGCGGTCTACCCGGGCTGACCCCGAGCCGGTCGGCAGACGGGCCGGAGGGGCCCGGCGGGTCGACGAGCCCTGAGAGGACCACCCGGGGCGGCAGGACGCCTGCCGCCCCGGGCGGCCGTGGGACGACGACTCAGTCCCGGAACGTCTCGATGTTCGCGCCGAGCTCGCGCAGACGCTCGGTGAGGCCCTCGTAGCCGCGCGCGATGATGTCGACGCCGCGCAGGACCGACGTGCCCTTCGCGGCGAGCATCGCGAGCAGGATCACGACGGCGGGGCGCAGCGCGGGCGGGCAGCTCACCTCGGCGCCCGACCAGCGGGTGGGGCCGGAGACCTGGAGGCGGTGGGCGTCCAGGAGTCGGACGTCCGCGCCCAGGCGCGTGAGGTCGGTCAGGTGGACCGCCCGGCCCTCGTACACCCAGTCGTGGATGAGCGTCGTGCCCTGCGCGCACGCGGCGATGACCGCGAAGAACGGCAGGTTGTCGATGTTCAGCCCGGGGAACGGCATGGGGTGGATCTTGTCGATCGGCGCGCGCAGCTCGCTGGGGTGGACCGTGACGTCGACCAGGCGGGTGCGCTGGTTGCGGGCCAGGTACTCGGCGCTCTGCGTGTACCGCAGACCCATCTCGGAGAGGGTCGCGAGCTCGATCTCCATGAACTCGATCGGCACGCGCGCGACCGTGATCTCGGAACCGGTGACGATGCCCGCGGTGAGCAGGCTCATCGCCTCGACGGGGTCCTCGGAGACGGCGTACTCCACGTCGACGTCGATGTCCGTGCGGCCGTGCACACGGAGCGTCGTCGTGCCGACGCCGTCGATGCGGACTCCCAGCAGCTCGAGGTAGAAGCACAGGTCCTGGACCATGTAGTTCGGGCTCGCGTTGCGGATCGTCGTGACGCCCTCGCGCCGGGCGGCGGCCATGAGCGCGTTCTCGGTGACGGTGTCGCCGCGCTCGGTGAGCACGACGGACAGGTCCGTGCCCGGCGCCGGGGCGACGGTCGCGTGGTAGTTGCCGCCCGTGGCGGTGACGGCGAGGCCGAAGGGGCGCAGCGCGATCATGTGCGGCTCGACGGTGCGCGTGCCGAGGTCGCAGCCACCCGCGTAGGGAAGCTCGAACGTGTCGCGCAGGCCGAGCAGCGGACCGAGGAACATGATGATCGAGCGGGTGCGGCGCGCGGCGTCGACGTCGATCGCGCCGAGGTCGAGCTGGTCGGGCACGACGATCTCGAGGTCCCGGCCCCCGGTCGTCCACGTCGCGCGGACGCCGATCGAGCGCAGGACGTCGACGATGCGGTCGACCTCGACGATGCGCGCGACCCCGCGCAACGTGGTGCGACCGCGGTTGAGGAGCGAGGCGCACAGGAGCGCGACCGCGCCGTTCTTCGAGGAGTTGACCTCGATGCGTCCAGACAGCGTGTGGCCGCCCTGGACGCGCAGGTGGGAGTGCTTGGGCCCACCGAGGCTGATGAGCTCGGAGTCGAGGGCGAGGCTGATGCGGTTGAGCATCTCGAGGCTGAGGTTCTGGGCGCCCTGCTCGATGCGGTGCACGGCGCTCTGGCTCGTGCCGAGCCGCTCGGCGAGCTGGGTCTGCGTGAGCCCACGGTTCTGCCGGGCGCCGCGGATGAGGGCGCCGACCTGGACCAGGGGGGCATCGTCGATCACAGTCATGCGGCGACGATAACTCATCCATGAGATACAGGCGGGTCGAGAGTGCCGCCACGGTGCGTCCTCACCGGGTCGTCACGAGTTCACCATCCGTCATGTGAGATATCCGTCCTGCTCGGCCCGGCACGGCGCGGCTCACGAGGGCCAGCGACCGTCCGCCCCCGCGCCGACGTACGCGTGCTCGCGGCGCTCCGGGTCGAGGTTGTCCACCCATCGCCGGTGCGCGACCACCTGGAGGTCGTGGAGCACGTCGGGCGGCAGCGCTCCCCGGTCGGGGAAGGCGCGCAGGAGTGCGTCGAGCACGTCGAGCGTCGCGAGCACGTCGGCGTCGGCCGTGTGCAGCGTGCCCACGTCGACCACGCCGTAGCGTGCGCACAGGTCGACGAGGCGCCGCTTGCCCTCGCGGTCGGGGTCCCACCACCGGTCGAGCACGAGCGGGTCGAGCACGGGCCGCACCGGCCGGCCGAGACGTGCGGCGAGCGTCGGCAGGTCGTGGCGCGTGAGCTCGACGTCGAGCAGGGACAGGTCGAACGCCGCGTTGTAGGCGACGAGGGGCACCCCGTCGCGCTGGGCGTCGACGACGAGAGCCGCGATCTCGTCGAGCGCGACGCGGGGCGACGCGCCGGAGGCTGCAGCGTGCGCCGTCGTGACGCCGTGGATCGCCGTCGCCTCGGCCGGGATCTCGACGCCCGGGTCGAGGAGCCACGTGCGCACGTGCGTCCCTCCCGGCTCGCGCAGCACGAGGGCCGCGGTGACGATCCGGTCGACGTCGACGTCGACGCCCGTGGTCTCGGTGTCGAGACCGAGGAGCGGCCCTGCCGTCCAGGGCGTCGTGATCATGGTCCACCTCGGTCTTCTCGCGGTCCTCGCCGGTGCCGTCCGGCGACGTCCGTCACCCTGCCAGCGGCCACCCACAACACCCGCTCCCGGCCGCCGGTAGGCTGACCCGGTGAGCAACGAGATCGAGATCGGACGTGGCAAGCGCGGGCGGCGCGCGTTCTCCTTCGACGACGTCGCGGTCGTGCCCTCCCGGCGCACGCGCGACCCGGAGGAGGTCTCGGTCGGCTGGCAGATCGACGCCTACCACTTCGAGCTGCCGATCCTCGCGGCCCCGATGGACTCGGTGATGAGCCCGGCCACCGCCGTCGCGCTCGGCAACCACGGCGGGCTCGGTGTGCTCGACCTCGAGGGCCTGTGGACGCGCTACGACGACCCCACCGCCCTCCTGGAGGAGATCGCGGCGCTCGAGCCGGTCGAGGCGACGCGGCGCATGCAGGAGATCTACGCCGAGCCGATCAAGGCCGACCTCATCACGCAGCGGCTCAAGGAGATCCGGGCCGCGGGTGTGACCGTCGCGGGCGCGCTGTCTCCCCAGCGGACGCAGGAGCACTACCAGACGGTCGTCGACGCGGGCGTGGACCTCTTCGTCATCCGCGGCACCACCGTCTCGGCCGAGCACGTCTCGGGCGTCGCGGAGCCGCTCAACCTCAAGCGGTTCATCTACGAGCTCGACGTCCCCGTCGTCGTCGGCGGCGCGTCCACGTACACCGCGGCGCTGCACCTCATGCGCACGGGCGCGGCCGGCGTGCTCGTCGGCTTCGGCGGCGGCGCCGCGCACACCACGCGCGTCTCCCTCGGCATCCACGCCCCGATGGCGACGGCGGTCGCCGACGTCGCGGCCGCACGCCGCGACTACCTCGACGAGTCGGGCGGCCGCTACGTGCACGTCATCGCGGACGGCGGCGTCGGGCGCTCGGGCGACCTGGTCAAGGCCGTGGCGTGCGGGGCGGACGCCGTGATGATCGGTGCTGCGCTCGCACGCGCCGAGGAGGCGCCGGGCAAGGGCTGGCACTGGGGCTCGGAGGCGCACCACGCCCAGCTTCCGCGCGGCGAGCGGGTGCGGGTCGGCACGGCCGGCACGCTCGAGGAGATCCTCTTCGGCCCGGGCCGCCAGGCCGACGGGACGCTCAACCTCGTCGGCGCGCTCCGGCGCGCCATGGCCACGACGGGGTACTCCGACCTCAAGGAGTTCCAGCGCGTCGAGGTCGTGGTCTCGCCCTACCAGCCGCGCTGACCGCCGTCGTGACCGGACGGATCGCGGACGGGCCCGGTCTCTCGCGCCTGGTCGACACCGGCGGCGTCGCATCGGAGCCGGAGCCGGAGCCGGAGCCGGGCGTCGTGTTCGGGGAGGTCGCGGACGACGACGTCGAGGCGGTCGTCGCGCTGTGGCGCACCTGCGGGCTGACACGGCCGTGGAACGACCCCCACCGCGACGTCGCGGACGCACGGCTGGGCGAGACGTCGACCGTGCTGGTGGGCCGCGCCGCGCGCGACCTCACCGACGACGGCCGGACCGAGGACGACGGCCACCCGGGTCCGGTGCGTGCGGGCGAGGTCGTCGCGACGGCGCTCGTGGGCGTCGACGGGCACCGGGGCTGGCTCTACTACGTGGCCGTCGACCCCCGACTGCAGGGGCGGGGCACGGGCCGCGCCACCGTGGTCGCGGCGGAGGCCTGGCTCGCCGGGCGTGGCGCACGTGCCGTGCGCCTCATGGTGCGCTCGACCAACGAGGCCGTGCGCGGGTTCTACGACCGGCTCGGGTACACGGACCAGGAGTGCGTCGTCCTCGGCAGGCCGCTCGGCCCGCCCGACGCCCGCGACGCCGGGCGATGACGACCGCCACCACCTGGGAGCCCGGTCACGACGAGCTCGCCGCCGTCGAGGCCGAGCACCGCGCACGGGTGGCCGCGCTCGACCCGCTCGTCGCCGTGCCCGACCTGGGCGCCGCGCCGGGGGACGACCGGTTGCTCGCCGTCCGGCTCCCCGACGGCTCGCGGGCGGTGGGGCTGCTCGCGGTCGGGGACGTCGCGCCCGACTCCCCGGCGGCGACGTTCCGCGCGCTGCGCGAGCACCGGCTGCGAGCCCGCGCCGCCGGGCCCGACGTGACGGCCGCCGTCGGGGCGCTCGTCGACGCCTGGGTCGCGCGCGTCCGGAGTGCGCCCGGCACGGCGCCTCGGGGCGACGGCCTGCCCCAGCGCGGCCCGGCGCCCCGTGACCACGGGCTGACCCTGCTGTGGCCGAGCCGCGACGCCGCGGCGGTCGCGGCGCTCGCCGCCCGGGGGCTGCGGCCGACGACGCACCTCGCGGCGCGGTCCGGCGCCGCCTCGACCAGGTCCTCTGCCGAGGTGCCGCACGGCCTCGTCATCGAGGACGCGACGCCCGACGACGTGGACGCGGTCCTCGAGCACCAGCTCGCGGAGATCGCGTACGACGAGCTCGTCGGCGCGGCGCGCCGGCGCCCCGAGGCGCGCGAGCGGCTGCGGGCCGAGGTCGCGTCGGCAGTGCTGAGCCCGGGCACGACGGTCCTCGTGGCGCGGGCCGTCCAGGGCAGGAGCGCTCCGGGGGCGAGCGATCCCGGTGACCGACCCGGGGACGTCCTCGGGGTCGTCGCCGTGGAGCCGCCGCACCGAGCGGTGCCCGTCGCCGGCGCCGTGACCGCAGGCCCCGTCGCGTACGTCGTGGTGCTGCACGTGGCGCCGGACGTCCGTGGCGGCGGCCTCGGCGCGGCCCTCGTCGCCGCTGCGCTCGCGCGTGTCCACGAGGAGATCGGGCCGGACGCCGTCGTGCTCCTGCACCACGGGGTGCTCAACCCGCTCTCGGCGCCGTACTGGGCGCGCCACGGCTTCCGGCCGGTGCTCACGACGTGGGAGCTGCCTGTCACCCCGACGACGTAGCCTGTCCCCATGACGAGCTCACCCGGCACCTCCGGACCTGCGCACGGCGACGGCGCCGCGCTGGACGGTCTGATCGACCCCGAGAACCCGGCGGCGACGTACGTCCTCGAGCCCGACGTCGTGGCGCCCCTCGCGGCGCGCGTCGTGACGAGCAGCTCGGCCGGGATGCACCGTTCGGTGCTCCCGTTCACGGGTGCGCCGCTCGCCGCGTTCCCGTTGTCGTCGGTCGACGACGTGGCGCGCGCGGTCGACCGGGCGCGCGACGCCCAGCGCTCCTGGGCGCAGGTGGCGGTCCGCGAGCGCGCCGCCGTGCTCCGGCGCCTGGGCGAGCTCGTGCTCGCGCGGCAGTCGGACGGCCTCGACCTCATCCAGATGGAGTCCGGCAAGTCGCGCCGGAGCGCGTTCGAGGAGATCGGGGACGTCGCGATCGTCGCGCGGCACTACGCCGTGCGCGGACCGCGGTACCTCGCGGATCGTCGGGTCCCGGGCATGCTGCCCGTCCTCACGGGAACCCGCGTGCATCGGCGTCCGGTCGGCGTCGTCGGCGTGATCGCGCCGTGGAACTACCCGCTCACCCTCGCGCTCGCCGAGGCGGTGCCCGCGCTCCTGGCGGGCAACGCCGTCGTGCTCAAGCCGGACCCGCAGACGACGCTCACGGCGCTGTGGGCCGCCGAGCTGCTCGAGGAGGCGGGCCTGCCCGCCGACCTGTTCCTCGTCGTCACGGGCGGCGGCGACGTCGGGGCCGCGCTCACGGACGAGGTGGACCACATCGCGTTCACCGGGTCGACCGCGACGGGCCGCAAGGTCGCCGCCCGGGCGGGCGAGCGCCTCATCGGTGCGACGCTCGAGCTCGGTGGCAAGAACCCCCTCTACGTCGCGGCGGACGCGGACGTCGCCGCGGCCGCTCGAGGTGCCGTGCGGGCATGCTTCTCCAGCTCGGGACAGCTCTGCGTGTCGATCGAGCGCGTGCTGGTGCACGAGGACGTCGCGGACGAGTTCCTCGACGCGTTCGTGCCGCTCGTGCGCGAGATGCGCCTCGGTGCCGGGCTGGACTACTCGTCCGACATGGGGTCGCTCACCTCGCAGGCCCAGCTCGACCGCGTCGTCGCGCACGTCGACGACGCGCTGGCCCGCGGCGCGCGCGTCCTCGCGGGCGGTGTCCACCGCGCGGACATCGGGCCGTGGTTCTACGCGCCGACCGTCCTCGACGGCGTGCCCGACGACGCCGCGTGCGCGCGCGAGGAGACGTTCGGACCGGTCGTCACCGTGCGCCGCGTCGCGAGCGACGACGAGGCCGTGCGCGTCATGAACGACAGCGACTACGGGCTCAACGCGAGCGTCTGGACCCGCGACGTGGCCCGGGGCCGCCGGATCGCGGCGCGCGTCGAGGCGGGGAGCGTCAACGTCAACGACGGCTACTCCGCGACGTTCGGTTCCGTCGCCGCCCCGATGGGCGGGTTCAAGTCGTCCGGGCTGGGCCGTCGCCACGGGCGCGAGGGGATCGAGGCGCTCACCGAGGCGCAGACGATCTCGGTCCAGCGCGGCGCCAACCAGGGCCTCACGCTCGACACGCTCTACGAGGTCGGCGGGGAGCTGCCCGGCAAGGTGCTCACGGCTGCGCTCGACGCGATGCGGCGGCTGCGCCTGCCCTGACACGCCGGTGTCGCGCGCTGCTGCTCGCGGGTAGGAGCGGGGTCAGCGGAACGTCGCGTCGAGCACGGCCTTCGTCGCGGCGGGCACCTCGCGCACGCGGTAGAGCACGGCCTTCCACGGCTCGACGCTCGCCGAGCTGACCCCGACCCCGACGGCGTCGAGACCCGCGACGCGGCACGAGAACAGGGTGCGCGGCAGGTGGTAGCCCTGCGTGACGACCACCGCCGTGCGCACGTCGAACTCTGACGCGGCACGCGTGCACGTCGCGTGCGTGTCGAAGCCCGAGCGGTCGAGCAGGATCACGTCGTCCGGCACCCCTCGGTCGAGCAGCCACGCCCGCATCGACCCCGGCTCGTCGTAGTCGTCGTGCGCGTCGCCGCTCACGAGCACGACGGGCGCGACGCCCCGGGCGTACAGGTCCGCGGCTGTGTCGAGGCGTCGCCGCAGGTAGGTCGACGGTGACCCGTCCGGCCGCAGACCGGCGCCGGGCACGACGATCGCGTCGCTCGTCGGTACGTCACCCCGGTCGGCGACGTGCGCCCGGCCGATGCCCTGCACGACGACGAACGGCGTGAGCACGAGCACCGCCAGCCCGACGGTGACCCCGACCGCCCTGCGACCGAGCCGGGGGCGCGTCATGCCGGGGCCTCGAGCGTCGCGAGCTCGTCGCGCAGGTTCGTCCGGGCGCGGTTCTCCCAACGCCGGTGGCCCGAGGCCGTGCGGAAGAGCGCCTCACCTCCGAGCAGCGACCGGAGGACGGCGGCGCGTCCGAGGCGGAAGGCGTCGTCGGGCACGTGCGCGTACTCGGCGCGCACCTGCCGGACGTACCGCGCGTACCGGTCGGGCGCCGACCCGAGGATCGCGAGGTCCGCGTCCGACACCAGCGCGCCCGCGACGTCGTCCGCCGCGGGGGAGTGGTCCGTCGTCACGAGCACGAGGCGCGCGACCTCGTCGACCGCGCCCACCTGGAGATGTGGACCGAGCATCTGGGCGGCGAGCTCGGCCGACCTCTCCTCGTCGCGCCCGGCCTCACCGTCGTGCACGGCGTCGTGGAACCACAGCGCGAGCTGGGTCGTCGTCGAGGTCGTCGCGCTCTCCCTGCCCGACGCCGCGGCCGCACCGACGAGCCCGGGCGCACGCGCGCCGTCGGGCACCCCCGCCGGACGCCCTTCGAGCAGCGCGAGCGAGTCCAGCGCGTGCGCGAGGTGCTCCGGGCCGTGATAGACGCGGTGCGGCTCGTGCCACCGTTCGACGAGCTCCACGCCGACGGCGCGTGCCCCGGGAAGCAGCGCGTCCCACCGTGCGAGCAGCGCGTCCGCCTTCGCCGCGCGCCGCGCCCGACCGGGCACCCGCAGCCCGGACGCCCCAAGCCGCCGCGCGAGCTCTCGGCCGCCCACGGGCACCGCCCCCGCGGCGAGGGCGTCGTCGTACCGCTCGGCGGCGACGTCGTAGTGGTCGAGGTCGAACGCCCGCCGGCTCACCCCGATCGACGCGGCGAACGCGTGGAGCTCCGCCAGCGACGCGTCGGACACGAGGTGCGAGAACAACGTCCCGTGCGCGGGCCACGCCGGCGGGTCGATCAGTACGGTCACCGACCGAGCATCCCACCGACCGGCGAGTCGAGGCGCGCGCCACGTCCGACGATCAGGCCGCGGACCTGCGCGCAACGACGAGGTGCCCTCCCGCCCCGCCCCGGGCTACGCCGGGCGTCGCCTACGAAGCCCGGGACGCCGCTTCCACGACCTCGACGCACTGGCGCGCGATCGCGAGCTCCTCCATCGTCGGCACCACCATCACGAGCGTGCTCGTCCAGTCCGGCGAGACGACGCGCGGCTCGCCGGAGTCGACGGCGTTCCGCTCAGGGTCGACGGCGAGGCCGAGCGGCTCGAGGCCCTCGACGACGGCGGCCCGCACGTGCGCGTCGTGCTCGCCGACCCCGGCGGTGAAGGCGAGGACGTCGACGCGGCCGAGCACCGCGTGGTACGCGCCGACGTACTTGCGCAGCCGGTGGATGTAGACCTCGAACGCATGGCGTGCGTCCTCGTCGCCCGAGTCGATGAGGCGACGCAGCTCGCGGAAGTCGTTGACGCCGGAGAGGCCCTTGACGCCCGAGCGCTTGTTGAACAGGTCGTCGATCTCGTCGATGCTCATGCCCGCGTTGCGCGCGAGGTGGAAGACCACCGCGGCGTCGATGTCGCCGGTGCGGGTGCCCATGACGAGGCCTTCGAGCGGGGTCATGCCCATCGACGTGTCGACCGCGACGCCGCCGCGCACGGCGGAGGCGGACGCGCCGTTGCCGAGGTGCAGGACGATCGTGTTGAGCCCCTCGATGCGGCGCCCGAGGACGCGCGCGACCTTGCCCGACACGTACTGGTGGCTCGTGCCGTGGAACCCGTAGCGGCGCACGCCGTGCTCCCGGGCGACCTCGCGGTCGAGCGCGTACGTCGACGCGGCGTCGGGCAGCGAGGAGAAGAACGCGGTGTCGAACACCGCGACGTGCGGGACGTCGGGCAGGAGCTCGCGCGCGACCTCGATGCCCTTGACGTTCGGCGGGTTGTGCAGGGGCGCGAGGGGTGACAGGTCGGAGATCTGGCGCACGACGTCGTCGTCCACGAGGACCGGGGAGGAGAACACGGCCCCGCCGTGCACGACGCGGTGCCCGACGGCGTACACGTCGGCGTCGGACAGCTTCGGCCCGACCTCGTCGAACAGGCCGAGCGCGATGCGGAGCGCGACCCCGTGGTCGGCGACGTGCTCCTCGCGGCTCGTCGTGTTGCCGGCGAACCGGTGCTTGATGATCCCGGACTCCTCGCCGATGCGCTCGATCGTGCCGGCGGCGATGGCCTCGCCGCCGACCGGGTTGACGAGCTGGTACTTGAGCGAGGACGACCCCGAGTTCATGACGAGCACGGACCCGTGCGCGCCGTAGGCGCTGTAGGGGTTGGGGCGCTCGCCCTCGGGCAGGATCGTCATGAGGTGGCTCCCTGGGAGGCGGCGGGTGACTGCGCCTGGATCGCGGTGATGGCGACGGTGTTGACGATGTCCTGCACGAGCGCGCCGCGCGACAGGTCGTTCACCGGCTTGTTGAGGCCCTGGAGGACGGGTCCGACCGCGACGGCGCCGGCGGAGCGCTGCACGGCCTTGTAGGTGTTGTTGCCCGTGTTGAGGTCCGGGAAGATGAACACGGTCGCACGGCCCGCGACGTCCGAGCCGGGCATCTTCGACGCCGCGACGGACGCGTCCACGGCGGCGTCGTACTGGATCGGGCCGGCGACGAAGAGGTCGGGGCGGCGCTCGCGGACGAGCTCCGTGCCGCGGCGCACCTTGTCGACGTCGGCGCCCGAGCCGGACTCCCCGGTCGAGTACGACAGCATCGCGACGCGCTGGTCCACGCCGAACTGCGCCGCCGTCGCGGCCGACGAGATCGCGATGTCGGCGAGCTGCTCGGCGGTCGGGTCGGGGATGACCGCGCAGTCGCCGTAGACGAGCACGCGGTCCTCGAGGCACATGAGGAACACCGACGAGACGACGGAGACTCCCGGCTGCGTCTTGATGATCTCGAACGACGGCTTGATGGTGTGCGCGGTCGTGTGCCGGGCGCCCGAGACCATGCCGTCGGCGAGGCCCAGGTGGACCATCATCGTGCCGAAGTACGAGACGTCCTGGACGCGCTCGCGCGCCTCGTCGAGCGTGACGCCCTTGTGCGCGCGCAACCGCGCGTACTCCTCGGCGAACCGCTCGACGTGCTCGGGGTCGTGCGGGCTGAGCACGCGCGCGGCGTCGATGTCGAGTCCGAGCTCGGTGGCGCGTGCCCGCACGCGCTGCTCGTCGCCGAGGATCGTCAGGTCCGCGACCTGGCGGCCCAGGAGGGTCGACGCGGCGCGCAGGATGCGGTCGTCCTCGCCCTCCGGCAGGACGACGTGCTTGCGGTCGGCGCGCGCCCGCGAGAGCAGCTCGTACTCGAACATGAGCGGCGTGACGACCTCGGGCCGCGGGACGTCCAGGCTGGCGAGGAGCGCGCTGCCGTCGACGCACCGCTCGAACAGCGCGAGCGCCGTGTCGATCTTGCGCTGCGACTCCTTGGTCACGCGTCCGCGGGCGGACGCGGCGGCGCTCGCGGTGCGGAACGTGCCGAGCTCGGTGCGGATGATCGGCAGGCTCGGGTCGAGGTCCGCGACGAGCCGCGCCGTCGACTCGGGCGGGAAGAACCCGCCGTTGAGGATGACGCCGGCGAGCGAGGGGAACCCCGACGCGGAGTGCGCGGCGAGCAGCCCGATGAGGATGTCGACCCGGTCGCCCGGTGTGATGACGACGGCGCCGTCGGTGAGCCGGTCGAGCAGGTGCTCGAACGACATGGCCCCGACGAGCAGGTCGAGCGCCTCACGGCCGAGCAGCTCCTCCTCGCCGAAGGCGAGCCGCCCGCCCACGGCCTCCATGAGGCTGCGCACCGTGGGGGCGTCGAGGAACGGGTCCTCTGGGATCGCCCACGCGGGCAGCCGTCCGGCGCCGTCACCCGGCTCCGCGGTCGCGGCCTCGGCCGACGCACCGGCCGAGGAGCCGTCCGGACCGAGCGCTCCGAGCAGCGCGCGCACCTTGTCGAGCTCCTCGGGGCGACAGCGGTTCGCGACGACCCCGACGGGCTGCGCGTGGTGCGAGCGCAGCTCGGCGACGCTCACCTCGACGAGGTTCCCGACGGCGTCGGGCGTGCGGTCCTTGCCCGACACGACGAGCAGCACCGGCGCCGCGAGGTTGGCGGCGACGCGCGCGTTGAACGACAGCTCCGTCGGCCCCGCGACGTCCGTGTAGTCCGTGCCGACGACCACGACGAAGTCGCACGTCGCGGCGACCTCGTGGTACCGCGAGACGATGCGCGAGAGCGCTGCCTCGGGGTCGTCGTGCACGTCGTCGTAGGTGACCCCGATCGCCTGCTCGGCGGTGAGGTCGACGCCGTCGTGCGCGAGCAGGAGCTCGAGGACGTAGTCCTGCACGTCCGGCCCGGCGGCCCGCGTGACCGGCCGGAAGACCCCGACCCGCTGGACCCGGCGGGTCAGCAGGTCGAGGACTCCCAGCGCGATCGTGGACTTGCCGGTCTCGCCCTCGGGCGAGGTGATGTAGATGCTGCGAGCGGTGTCGCTCACTCGTTGTCTCCTCCTGTGTCCTGCACGGCGCGCCCGCCGTTGTACTGCGGCCCGCCCTCTTCCGTCGCCGTCTCGCCGACGTCGGGCCACACCCAGTCCCGCACCTCGGGGATGTCCTCGCCGTGCTCGCGCGTGTACTGCCGTGCGGCGAGGCGCGCGTCGACCATCTCCTGGCGCAGGCCCGCGTAGGTCGAGCGCAGCGACGGGACCCGGTCGATGACGTCGACGACGAGGTGGTAGCGGTCGATGTCGTTGAGCATCGCCATGTCGAACGGCGTGGTGGTCGTGCCCTCCTCCTTGTACCCGCGCACGTGGATGTTGGGGTGGTTCGTGCGCCGGTACGTGAGGCGGTGGATGAGCCACGGGTAGCCGTGGTAGTTGAAGATCACGGGCCTGTCCGTGGTGAACAGGGTGTCGAAGTCCTTGTCCGACAGGCCGTGCGGGTGCTCCTTCTCGTCCTGCAGCCGCATGAGGTCCACGACGTTGACGACCCGGACCTTGAGGTCGGGGATGCGCTGCCGCAGGATGTCGGCGGCTGCGAGCACCTCGAGCGTCGGGACGTCGCCCGCCGAGCCGAGGACGACGTCGGGGTCCTCGCCCTCGACCTCGGTGCCGGCCCACTCCCAGATGCCCAGACCGCGCGTGCAGTGGGCGATCGCCTGCTCCATGGACAGGAACTGCGGTGCCGGCTGCTTGCCCGCCACCACGACGTTCACGTACTGGCGCGAGCGCAGGCAGTGGTCGTACGTGGAGAGCAGGGTGTTGGCGTCCGGCGGCAGGTACACGCGGACGATCTCGGCCTTCTTGTTCACGACGTGGTCGATGAAGCCCGGGTCCTGGTGGGAGAAGCCGTTGTGGTCCTGACGCCACACGTGGCTCGACAGCAGGTAGTTGAGGCTCGCGACCGGCCGTCGCCACGCGATGTGGTTGGTGACCTTGAGCCACTTCGCGTGCTGGTTGAACATCGAGTCGACGATGTGGATGAACGCCTCGTAGCTCGTGAACAGGCCGTGCCGCCCGGTGAGAAGGTAGCCCTCGAGCCAGCCCTGGCACTGGTGCTCCGAGAGCATCTCCATGACCCGCCCGGCGCGCGCGAGGTGCTCGTCGACGTCGGGACCGAAGAAGTCGGCGTTCCACTGCTTGTCCGTGACCTCGTAGACCGGCTGGAGGCGGTTCGACGCCGTCTCGTCCGGTCCGAAGATCCGGAAGTTGTCCGGGTTGAGGCGCACGACGTCGGTCAGCCACTGGCCGAGCACGCGCGTCGCCTCCGCGACGGAGCCGCCCGGCGCCTGCACGTCGACCGCGTAGTCGCGGAAGTCCGGCAGGCGCAGGTCCTTGAGCAGGAGCCCGCCGTTCGCGTGCGGGTTGTCGCTCATGCGCAGCGTGCCCGACGGCGCGAGCGCGGCCACGTCGGCGACGAGCCGGCCGTCGTCGTCGAACAGCTCCTCCGCGCGGTACGACTCGAGCCAGCCGCGCAGCACCTCGAGGTGCTCGGGGGTGTCGCGCGCGCTCGCGAGCGGCACCTGGTGGGCGCGCCACGAGTCCTCGGTCTTCTTGCCGTCGATGACGGGCGGGCACGTCCAGCCCTTGGGCGTGCGGAAGACGATCATCGGCCAGGCCGGGCGCTCGTCGTTCCCCGCGGCCGCGTCCGCCTTGATCTGGGCGATGTGGTTCAGCACCTCGTCGAGGAGCTTCGCGAAGCGCTGGTGGACCTCGAAGTGGTCCTCGCCGTCGAAGCCGCCGGTGAAGAAGTACGGCGTGTGGCCGTAGCCGATCATGAGGTCGCGCAGCTCGTCGTCGCTGATGCGCGCGAGCACGGTCGGGTTGGCGATCTTGTACCCGTTGAGGTGCAGGATCGGCAGCACGACGCCGTCGTTGCGCGCGTTGACGAACTTGTTCGAGTGCCAGCTCGTGGCGAGCGGCCCGGTCTCCGCCTCGCCGTCGCCGACGACCGCGGCCACCAGCAGGTCGGGGTTGTCGAACGCCGCACCGTAGGCGTGGGAGAGCGCGTAGCCGAGCTCGCCGCCCTCGTGGATCGACCCGGGGGTCTCGGGGGCGACGTGGCTCGGGATCCCGCCCGGGAACGAGAACTGGCGGAACAGGCGCCGCAGGCCCTCGGTGTCCTGCGTGACGTCCGAGTAGTACTCGGAGTACGTGCCCTCGAGGTAGGCGTTCGCCACGAGGCCCGGACCGCCGTGCCCCGGCCCCGCGACGTAGATCGTCGACTGGCGACGCTGGGCGATCGCGCGGTTGAGGTGCGCGTAGAGGAAGTTGAGTCCGGGGGTCGTCCCCCAGTGGCCGAGCAGGCGGGGCTTCACGTCGTCGCGCGTCAGCGGCGTGCGCAGCAGCGGGTTGTCCAGCAGGTAGATCTGCCCGACGGACAGGTAGTTCGCGGCACGCCACCACGAGTCGACGCGACGGAGCGTCTCGTCGTCGAGCGGAGTGACCTCGGCAGGGCGCCAGGCGGTGGTCTCGGTGGTCGTGGTCGTGCTCATCTCACGCTCCTGCAGAGGGGAAGGGTTCGTGAACGACTACGGCTTCATACAACCGCATCGACCGGGCACCTGCACGGTCCGTGACAGGGCCGGGCCCTGTGACGTGCGTCGGGAGGGCGACAAAGGGTCCAAGGTCCCGAGCGCCGCACCTCTCGCCAAGGACCTGCGACCTCGCTATGCTCACGGCCGCAGGGGGTTCGTTCGCAGTGCTTCCAATGGTGGAGGCGCGCGAGTCCCCTGGTTTGGGGGAAGTCGAATGAAGCGCAGGTTCCGTTCCGCCGTTCTCGCCGGTGTGCTCGCCGCGGGCCTCGTCGCGGTCCCGGTCACGGCCGCGTCCGCCGCAGGTGGTACCGGCAGCAAGACCTTCACGTGCCCGGCCGGGCGACAGGCCGTCGTGACGGCGAGCGCGACGTGGCACGTGCAGCTCACCGTGAACGGGACGACGCGGAGCAAGTCCGTCGCCTCCGGCGGCGCTGTCGTCACCATCGCGGCGGGCTCCTCGACGGCGAACTACTCGGCCTACACCGCCGGCCCGGCCTCACGGCCGTCGATCTCTATCGACTGCCGGATCTGACCGGTGGGCCGGGGCGGGTGACCACCCGCCCCGGCCGCGTCGTCGACGTACGACGCGCCCGGCACGTCGTCCCCGTGTGACCTTCGTCGTCGGAGGCTCCGGGATGGGGGTGCACGGGGGCTGCCCGGATACCGTGGGGGCGTGCCCGAGCCCACCACCCCGCGATCGTTCTGGGCGGTCGCCCGCCAGCCCCGCACGATCGGGCTGCTCGTGCTCTTCCTGGCCGCCGCCATGGTGTGCGCGCGCCTGGGCGTCTGGCAGCTCGACCGGGCTCAGCAGCGCGCGGAGCTCGCGGCGCAGCAGGAGGCGGCGGAGCTCGAGGCAGTCGGCCCGGAAGGCGTGGGTGACCTGCTCCCGCCGCAGTCGACCTTCCCCGGCGAGCTCGTCGGACGGCAGGCGTGGGTCGAGGGCGAGTACGACACGCAGGGACAGCTTCTCGTCGAGGACCGCGCGCTCGACGGGCGCGTCGGCTACCTCGTCCTGACGCCCCTGCGCGTGACGGACGACGGCACGGGCGGCGAGTCCTGGGCCGACCTGTCCGGTGCACCCGTGCTGCCTGTCGTGCGGGGGTGGGTCGAGACGCCCGAGGAGAGCGCCGCGCTCGAGCCGCCCGACGGCGTCGTACGCCTCACGGGCTACCTCCAGGCCTCCGAGGCGGCGGGCCAGGGCGGGTCCGCCCCCGGGCTGACGGACGCCATCTCCACCGGTGCGCTCGTCAACGAGTGGGGAGGGCCGATGTACTCCGGCTACCTCGTGCTCCTCTCGTCCGAACCGGAGCAGCCGTCGGCGGCCGAGGGGGGCCCGGCGCAGCTCCCGCGCCCGACGATCGAGGGCGGGACCGGGCTCAACCTCCAGAACCTCTTCTACGCGCTGCAGTGGTGGGTGTTCGGCGGCTTCGCCGTGCTGCTGTGGGTGCGTCTCGTCCGCGACGAGGCGTCCGGCGGGAAGCGCCGCACGCGCGGCGACGACGCCGGCATCGCGGGCCTGCCCGCGGAGCCCCGCGCCTGATTCCCTGCCCGGAACAGGGCGGGACCGGTTTGCTGCCCGCGTGGTCGGCTGGGTGGTCGGGTCGGGTCGTGTCGTGTGCTCGGGCTGCCGCGCCGTCGCCTCGGCCCCGGCTGTCTCACCTCGTGACACGGGCCTTGTGACGAGTATGTATGGACTGCAGTCTTATGCCCGTTCGAGCAGAGCGCCCGAGCTGTCCGCCGGACGATGCCGACCGGCGGTCGAGAGACATGGGGGAACTCCATGAAGAAGCGTCTTGCACCTGTCGCCGCCGCAGCCATCGCGCTGGGCCTGGTCCTGGTCCCGGCGACCAGCGCGAGCGCCGCGACCAAGTCCACGGCGTACAACTGCGGTACCCGCGACGCGAAGGTCACGGCGAGCGCGCCGACGAACGTGACCCTGAGGGTCGGCAGCACGACGCGGAGCGACAGCAACAGCGCGGGCGCGTCCGTCACGCTGTACGACTACGACGGCAGGGGCACCGCCTACGCGTCGTCGAGCAACAGCTCGGTCTCGATCCACGTCACGTGCTTCTGACCCGGGTGCACTTGCACCGTCGGATCGCCTGACCGCTCAGGTCACCGGTGCCCGGTCGACGTCTGCGCGACGACCGGGCACCGGTGTGACCGGCTACTCCTGCTGCCAGGAGTGCCAGAGGCTGGCGTAGTCGCCACCGGCCGCGACGAGCTCGTCGTGCGGGCCGATCTCGGTGATCCTCCCGCCGTCGACCACGGCGACGCGGTCGGCGTCGTGCGCCGTGTGCAGGCGGTGTGCGATCGCGACGACGGTGCGACCCTCGAGCACCGCGTTGAGCGAGCGCTCGAGGTGGCGTGCCGCGCGCGGGTCGAGCAGCGAGGTCGCCTCGTCGAGCACGAGCGTGTGCGGGTCGAGCAGGACGAGACGTGCGAGCGCGACCTGCTGCGCCTGCGCGGGCGACAGGGTGTGACCGCCCGAGCCGACCGTCGTCTCCAGTCCGTCCGGCAGCGCCTCGGCCCAGGCGCGGGCGTCGACGGCGTCGAGCGCGTCGAGCAGCTCGTCGTCGCTCGCCCCGACCTTCGCGAGGCGCAGGTTGTCCGCGAGCGAGCCGACGAAGACGTGGTGCTCCTGCGTGACGAGCGCGACCTGTCGCCGCAGCTCCTCGAGCGGCAGGTCGACCAGCCGTACGCCGCCCATGCGGACCGAGCCCGCCGTGGGCGGGTGGATCCCGGCGACCATGCGGCCGAGCGTCGACTTGCCCGCGCCCGAAGGTCCCACGACGGCCAGCCGCTCGCCGGGTTCGAGGTCGAGCGAGACGCCGTGCAGGACGGGGTGCCCCTCGCGGTACGCGTACTCGACGTCGCGCGCCACGAGCCGGTCGTCGGACGGCTGCTCGTCCGTCGCGGTGCGGTCGCCCGGGACCTGCGAGACGCCGACGATGCGCGCGTACGACGCCGCGGCCACCTGGATCTCGTCGAGCCAGAAGATGAGGTTCCACACGGGGCCGGCGAGCTGGAACGCGTAGGTGGTCACGGTCGCGACGGCGCCGAGCGTCGTCTGTCCCTGGGAGAGCAGCCACCCGCCCCACACGAGCGCGGCGACCGGAGCCACCGCGACCGCGAGGTCGATGCCCGGGAAGAGGACGGTCCGCAGGCCGAGCGTGTACCGCTCGGCCTCGAAGGCCTCCGTGAGGTCCGCGCGCACGCGGTCCTGGCGGCGACGGACGAGCGACAGCGCGTCGACGGTGCGCGCGCCCTCGACGCTCTCCGTGATGGTCCCGTTGAGCGTCGCGTACGCGGCGGCCTCGCGCTGGTACCCGGCCGACGCGCGGCGCAGGTACCACCGGGCGACGACGACGAGCAGGGGCACGCCGACGAACAGCGCGAGCGCGACGAGGGGCGCCACGACGAGGGCGGCGACGACCGTGAGGACGAGCGTCACGACCGCGACCAAGAGCTGCGGCAGACCGAAGCGCACGGCGTGCTGGATGCGGTCGACGTCGTTGGTGGTCCTCGCGACGAGGTCGCCCGTCCCCGCGCGCTCGACCGTGGACAGCGGGAGGGTCGTCACGGTGCCCACGAGGTCCTCGCGGAGCTCGGCGAAGACCGTCTCTCCGAAGACCATGGAGATGCGCTGCGCGTAGCGGCGCAGCACGGCCTGGGCGACGACAGCGACCGCACCGACGGCGACGATCCGCGTGACGTACCCGGACGTGGTGCCCTGCGTGACGGCGTCGACGAGCCGCCCGAGCAACCAGGGGCCGACGAGCCCGGCGACGGCGGCGAGGACGTGCAGGATCGCGACGAGCACGAAGGTGCCGCGGTGCCGCGCGAACAGCCGGTCGGCGGCGGCGCGGACGGCGGTGGTGTCGGCGACGGGGAGCTTCACGGTCGTCCTTCTTCCTGGACGCCGCCCGCGGGGGCGAGCGCGGGGATGGGCGCCTCGTCGAGGGAGCGGCCGACGACGCGCAGGTAGCGGGCGGCGACGTCGTCCGGCGAGACGTCGAGGGCGTGGGCGCGGTCCACGAGCGCGCGGTGCCTCCCGAGCCGGACGGCACGTCCCTCGTCGAGGAGCAGCACCTCGTCGACGTGCTCGAGCACGAGCGGGGAGGCGGTGACGACGAGCGTCGTGCGGCCGCGGCGTGCCTCGGCGAGGCGTGCCGCGATCCGCGCCTCGGTGTGGGCGTCGACGGCGCTCGTCGGCTCGACGAGGACGAGGATCTCCGGCTCGGTCAGCAGGGCGCGCGCGAGCGCGACGCGTTGGCGCTGCCCACCGGAGAGCGAGCGGCCCTTCTCGGGGAGCTCGCCCGCGAGCCCGTCGGGCACGGAGTCGAGCACGTCCTGCGCGTCGGCCACCGCGACCGCGGTCAGCACCTGTTCGTCGGTCGCGGTCCCGCGTGGGTCCAGCTCCTCGCGCAGCGGCCCGGAGAAGAGCTGCGGCGTCGCCTCCGCGACGACGACGCGCCGGCGCAGCGCGTCCTTGTCGAGGTCCGCCAGGAGCGTGCCGCCCAGGCGCACGGGCGTCGCCGCCTCGGCTGCGTCGTCGAACCGGCCGAGGCGCGTCGCGACGGCGGCGGACTCGTCCGGGTCGGCGGAGACGAGCGCGACGAGGCGGCCGGGCTCCAGCACGAGCCCGGTCGTCTCGTCCACGAGCGGGCTGCCCTCGGGCGGCATCGGCGCCGTGGCCTGGCGGGCGCCGGCAGCCGGCTCGACGGCGAGGACGCGCACGATCTTGCGCGACGCGACGTGCGCGCGCGTCGCGATGTTGAGCATCTGCGTCGCGACCTGCAGCGGCCAGCCGAGGAACGCCGCATAGCCGTAGAACGCGACGAGCTGCCCGGGAGTGATGTCGCCGCGCAGCGCCGCGTTCGCCCCCAGGTAGACGACGAGGACGACGAGGAGGCCGGGCAGCAGGACCTGGAGCGCGTCGAGCGTCGCCTGCGTGTGCGCGACCTTGACCCCCGTCTCGCGCACCTTCTGCGACTGGCGGGCGTAGCGCCCGACGAAGACGCTCTCCCCGCCGATCCCGCGCAGGATCCGCAGGCCCGAGACGGTGTCGGCGCCGAGCGTCGTGAGCCGTCCCTGCGCCTCGCGCTGCGCCGCCTGGCGCTGCTGCAGCGGCTTGACCAGCAGGGCCAGCACGGCCGCGACGACCGGGAGGCCCACCACGACCACGAGCCCGAGCTGGAGCGACGTCGACAGCATGATGACGGCCACGACGACGTACGCGCCCAGGGCGCCGAGGAACTGGCCCATCATCGAGAACAGCTGCCCGACGCGCATGGCGTCGCTCGCCACGGTCGACACGACCTCGCCGGTGGGCAGCTCCTCGGTGATCGCGTCGCCCGACCGCGCGGTGACGTCGCCCACGAGCTGCGACGTGGTGAGGGCCGACCGCATCCAGTTCACGATGTCGAACCGGTGCTGCGTCACTCCCGTCACGACGATCCCGAGCCCCAGGGCGAGCAGGAGACCCGCCCACCGCCACAGGTCCGGACCGAAGCCGGCCGACAGACCCTCGTCCAACGCCCGGCCCACCATGTAGGGCTGCAGGGCCTGGCACGCGAAGTTCACGAGGCCGAGCAGCACGGAGACCGTGAGCACCGTCCACTGGCGCCGGGCGAGCCAGAGGAGGTACCGGGCCGGCCCGCGCAGGTCGGGGGTCCCCGGGTCGGGGAGGGGGAGGGGTCGCACGGTGTTCTACCCTAGGTTCGGCGTCCGACACCGGGCGACGGATTATCCGCCGCGGACCGTCGCGCCACGGCGTGCGGCCCGGACCGCCGCGATCGTCGCGCAGGCAGTGCACAGGCAAGTGAGGAACGTCTCCCATGACCACGCAGGACCCGGCCACCCCGACCGCCACCCCGACGGCCGCGCCCAGCGCGGAGGCCGCACGCACCGCGATCCGCAAGGCCCGCGGCGCGCTCTCCCGCTACCGCGTCCTCGCGATCATCACTGGTGTCATGCTCCTGATCCTGTGCGTCGAGATGCTCGTCAAGTACGGCGTCGGCGCGTTCGTCGACGTCGACGGCGTCATGCAGTACGTCTCGTGGATCCCCTTCGCGCACGGCTGGGTCTACGTCGTCTACCTCGTCACGGTCCTTGACCTGTGGACCAAGATGCGCTGGGGCTGGGGCCGCCTCGCGACGATGGTGTTCGCGGGCGTGGTGCCGGTCATGTCGTTCATCCTCGAGAAGAAGGTGCACGCGGAGGCCGAGTCCAAGCTCGCCGTGCTGGAGGAGCAGTACACGTCATGACGGCGGCCCTCGCGCCCCTCGTCGAGCCCGGCCCCGAGCTGACCACCGCGGAGCTCGAGCGGTACGCGCGCCACCTCGCGCTCCCCGGCGTCGGGACCGAGGGACAGCGCCGCCTCGCCGCCGCGCGCGTGCTCGTCGTCGGCGCGGGCGGGCTCGGCAGTCCCGCGCTCCTCTACCTCGCCGCCGCGGGCGTCGGCACGATCGGCATCGTCGACGACGACGTCGTCGACACGTCCAACCTCCAGCGTCAGGTCATCCACGGCGGGCCCGACGTCGGGCGCCGCAAGGTCGACTCCGCGCGCGAGACCATCGCCGACGTGAACCCGCACGTGCGCGTGGTCGAGCACGCGGTGCGGCTCGACGCGGAGAACGCGCTCGACGTCCTGCGCGGCTACGACGTCGTGCTCGACGGCGCCGACAACTTCCCCACGCGCTACCTCGTCTCGGACGCCGCGGAGATCCTCGGGCTCCCCGTCGTCTGGGGCTCGATCTACCGGTTCCAGGGCCAGGTCAGCGTCTTCTGGCGCGCGCCGCGGTTCGCGGTGCCCGACGACGCCCCGAGCCCCGGCGGTCCCACCGCCAACACCGACGCCCCGGCCGAGGCGGGCCTGCGCGGTGTCACGTACCGCGACGTGTTCCCCGTCCCCCCGCCCCCCGGGGCGGCACCCGACTGCGCGACGGGCGGCGTCTTCGGCGCGATGTGCGGGACCGTCGGGTCGGTCATGGCGACCGAGGCGATCAAGCTCCTCACCGGCGCCGGTACGACGCTGCTGGGCCGCCTCGCCGTCTACGACGCGCTCGACCTCTCCTGGCGACAGCTCACCGTGCGCGCCGACCCGACGCGCGAGCCCGTCACCGCCCTCCTCCCCGGCGACGACGCCTACGCCGCGTTCTGCGGGCTCGGCCCGGCCGTCCCGCCGTCCGGCACCACGGCGAACACCGGCCGGCCCGTCCCGGGTGCAGGGACGACGTCGGGCACGGGAACGGTGACGGGGGAGCGCGACGTCACGCCGCGCGACGCCGCGGCCCTCCTGGCCGACCCCGCCGCCGCACCGTTCCTGCTCGACGTGCGCGAGGACTGGGAGGCGCAGGTGCGCCCCCTGCCGGGTGCGACGCTCGTCCCGAGCGGCGCGTTCGCAGGAGGTCAGGCCGCGGAGGCCGCGCTCGCGGATCTTCCGAAGGACCGGCCGGTGCTCGTCGTGTGCGCGGTGGGCGGTCGCTCGGCGCGCGTGGCCGACGCCGCACGCGCCGCCGGGATCGACGCCCGCTCCGTCGTCGGCGGGGTCCCGGCGCTCCTCGCCGAGCTCACCCCGACCCCGCCCGCGAGGGAGAACCAAGGCCTGCCGAAGTAGAACCGTGGTGGCGCGAGGTAGAACTGTGGTTGGTCGAGGTAGAACCGTGGTCTGCCGAAGTAGAACCGTGGTCGTGTCCGACGGCGGTCTGGTCGCCCTGGGTGTCGGGGTGGGTGGGGGCGCCGCGTCTTCCATCCGCCGCTCGTTCCTCGCGGCTCCCGCCAGGCCCGACCACGACGCGGCGCCCCCACCCACCCCTCCGGCGTCGTCCCACCCTGGTCCGTGCTCACCCGGGCGACCGCCCGGGCGTTCGGCGAGCATGTCTTTGCGGCTCATCCTGGTCGTCTGACGGGCCATGACGGCATGCTCGACCGGCCGGAACCGCATGGTCGCCACGAGCCCGGGCGCGCACCGCTTCGCCCCAGCATGCGCGAGCCGTCGCCGTCGCCGGACCACGGTTCTACTTCGTGGGACCACGGTTCTACCTCGGCCGACCGGAGTTCGACTTCGTGAGACCAGGGTTCTACCTGGGCGGACCAGGGTTCTACCTCGGCGGGCCCGCGACGCGACGTCGCCCCGCACGCGAACCCGACCACAGCACGCCCAACCCGGCCCAGACGCCGACGCCGCCCCGCACGCCGACCCGGCCGCGGGACGCCCGCGCGACCACAGCACCGACAGACCCCCCGGCCGCGGACCTGACCACGAGACGGGACACGTCGTCGGCCTGTCAGAGGGCGAGGTCGAGGCGGCCCTCCGGGGACGAGCTCGCGAGCGCACCCTCGCGGCGGGGGATGCGCCCGGCACCGGCGGCGAGACGCCCGGACTCGACGGCGAGGCGCATCGCGTGCGCCATGCGCACCGGGTCGGCGGCGCGCGTGACGGCGGTCGCGAGGAGGACGCCGTCGCACCCGAGCTCCATGGCGAGCGCGGCGTCGGACGCCGTCCCGATCCCCGCGTCGAGGATCACCGGGACGCGCGCCGCGGAGGCGATCGCCTCGATGTTGCGGGGGTTGAGGATGCCCAGGCCGGAGCCGATCGGTGCGCCGAGGGGCATCACCGCGGCACAGCCGACGTCTTCGAGCCGGCGCGCGAGGATCGGGTCGTCGTTCGTGTAGGGCAGCACGACGAAGCCGTCGCGCACGAGCTGCTCGGCTGCCTCGACGAGGCCGATCGGGTCGGGCAGGAGCGTCACGTCGTCGGCGATCACCTCGAGCTTGACCCACTCGGTGCCGCACGCCTCGCGCGCGAGGTGCGCCGTGAGCACGGCCTCGCGCGCCGAGAAGCACCCCGCGGTGTTGGGCAGCGCGCGGATGCCGAGGCGCGCGAGCAGGGTCCAGATCCCGGCGTCGGGGCTCGCCTCACCGCCCGCCCGCACCGCGACGCGGCGCATCGCCACGGTCGTCAGTGCGGTCCCGGACGCGACGAGGGCGTCCTCGAGAGTGAGCAGGTTCGCTGCGCCGCCCGTGCCCATGACGAGCCGGGAGCCGACCGTCGTCCCGGCGACGACGAGGGGGTCGGAGGCGGAGGTGGTCGCCCGGGCCGCGGGGGAGATGTCGGTCGTGGTCACTGTTCCTCCTCAGCCACCCTGGACGGCGGTGACGATCTCGATGCGGTCTCCTGGCGCGACGACCGTGGTGGCCCAGGCACCGCGCGGTACGACGGCGTCGTCCACGGCGACGGCGACACCCTGCGGTGTCCCGTCGGCGACGAATGCGGGCACGAGCGCGGCGACGAGACGCTCGAGCTCGACGGGTTCGGCGAGCGGATACGGCTCGCCGTTGACGAGCGCTGTCGGGGCGGGTGCGGTCATGGGTACCACCTCGGTGTCGTGGCGGGCTGACGTGCCGCCGGGACGGTGCCGAACCGGGGGCTGTTGGCCAGCTCGGGCGCAGCCTGGCGCACGAACCCGGGTTCGGCGAAGCGGTCGGGGTCGGTCGGGGCGAGGGCGCGCGCGACCCCGGGGGGAAGCGGGTCGCCCGTGAGCCGCGTGACGACCGCGTCGGCGGTGAGCGGGGCGAGCAGGATGCCGTTGCGGCCGTGACCTGTCGCGAGGTGCAGGCCGGGGACCGAGGTCGGGCCGACGAGCGGCAGGTTGTCGGGCGTCGCCGGGCGGGCGCGCGGCGTGACGTCGACGAGCGCGGCCTCGTCGATCCCGGGCAGCAGGGCGCGCGCGTCGCGGAGCAGCGCGAAGACGCCCCCGGCGGTGGCTCGCCGGTCGTCGGGGTTCTCCTCGGTCGTCGCCCCGACGACGACCTCCCGGTGACCCGCGCGCGGCCCGTCCGGGGAGGGATCGCGCGGCACGACGTACACCGGGCGGCCCTGCACGAGACCCCGTACGACGTGCTGGAGCGCGAGGTCCGGCCCGGCGTCGAGACGCAGCGTCTGGCCCTTCACCGGTCGCGTCGGCACCGCGATGCCCGGGACGTCCGCGACCAGCGCGCCGGTCTGCCAGCCCACGGCGAGCACGACCGCACCCGCACGGTGGAGCCGGCCCGCGTCGTCGTGCACGCCCGTGACCCGCCCGGTGGCGTCGAACGCGAGCCGGGTGGCGGCGGCGCGCACGACGGCGGTGCCCCGCCCCAGGGCTCCGGCGCCGAGCGTCGCGAGGAGCGCGGCGTGCGTCGCGCGCGGGTCGACCGCGTGGTCCCCGGGCGCCCACGCGGCCCCTGCCACGCGCGGGCCGAGGAACGGCTCACGGCGACGCGCGTCGGTGACGGAGATCTCGCTCGACGCGAGGCCGAGGGTCGCGTGCAGCGCGAGGACACGGCGCAGCAGCGCCAGGTCGTCCGCGTCGTACGCGAGCGTGAGGGTCCCGGCGGCACGGAACCCGACGCCGAGCCCGGTCGCCGCCTCGAGCTCCACCGCGAACGTCGGCCAGGACGCGGCAGCGGCGACATGGAGAGGCAGCGCGTCGTCCTCGCCGAAGTCGGCCTCGGTCACGGGGGCGAGCATCCCGGCGGCGGCGTGCGTGGCGCCGTCCCCGGGGGACGGGTCCAGCACGGTGACGGTCAGGCCTGCGCGCGTCGCACGCCACGCCACGGCGAGGCCCACGATGCCGCCGCCCACGACGACGACGTCGCGTACGCCGTCGGGCGCGCCGGAGGCGGGCGCCACGGACGGCGCGGTGACAGGGGGACTCATGTGCGCTCCCTTCGCTGGCATGACCCAGATCAGGTTCGACGGTCGGCTCCTGCGCCCTCTCAGCCCGTGCGGGCTCCCGTGCTGTCGGCCACAGTACCGCCTGCACCGGGCGGCCCGGGGCTAGGCTCCGGCGGGTGAGCACCGAGACCTTCGCCACGTCCGCCGCGTCGACCCCGGGCGCAGGTTCCGGCCCGCGCGCCCGTCTCGCCGACGCACGCCTGTACCTGTGCACGGACGCGCGCGAGGAACGCGGCGACCTGGAGGACTTCCTCCACGCCGCGCTGGCGGGCGGCGTCGACGTCGTGCAGCTGCGCGACAAGTCGCTCGACGTCGCGCGCGAGCTCGAGCTCCAGGAGCTCGTCGCGCGGGTCGCGACCGAGCACGGTGCGCTGTGGGCCGTCAACGACCGCGCGGACGTCGCGGCGCTCACGAGGGCGCCGGTGGTGCACATGGGCCAGGGAGACCTGCCCGTCCCGGCCGCGCGCTCCCTCCTCGGTCCCGGGCCCGTGCTGGGCCGGTCGACCCACTCCGCGGAGCAGGCGGCGACGGCGGAGGCCGACCCCGCCGTCGACTACTTCTGCGTCGGGCCGCTCTGGGCGACGCCGACGAAGCCCGGTCGCGCCGCCGTAGGGCTGGACCTCCTGCGCGAGGTCGCCGCGACCCGTCCTACGACGCCGTGGTTCGCGATCGGCGGCATCGATGCCGGACGGCTCGACGCGGTGCTCGACGCCGGGGCGACGCGCGTCGTCGTCGTGCGAGCCATCACCCAGGCGCCCGACCCCGAGCGCGCGGCGCGCGACCTGCGCGACCGGATCGTCGCAGCCTGACCCGGCTCCTGGGCCGCCGGCGAGGTGGGTGCATGGGGACATCTGCCCACCCGGGTGGGTTCCGTCCCTGCTGTCCGGTATGCCATGGTCGACGACGGGTCGCCGCCCGACCGTCGGGCGGCGGTGGACCGTCCGACTCGGGGGATCATGAACCGCACACGCTCGTCGCTCACCGCACTGACCGTCGTCGTCACGCTCGCGCTGTCGGGCTGCGGGCTCCTCGGCGGGTCCGGGGACGACGCAGACACACCTGCGGCCGGTGCGGCGGAGGCCGGTGACGGCACGAAGGCCGGTGACGGCGGGTCCGCAGAGCCGGGCGCGGCGCGCGTCGGCGACGCCGTCATGGCCGAGCAGACCGTCGACACCCCGAGCGGCGAGCTCGGAGGGACTCTCACGACCACGCTGCGCTCCGTCGAGGTCCAGGACGAGGTGCTGACCGTGCGGTGGGCGCTGCGGTGGGACAACGACGCCCAGCCCGACGACGCGTCCGCGAGCCACCTGGACCTCGGGATCGACTGGGTCCTCACCGCGACGGACCCCGTGGGCCTCGTCCAGTACCGCCCGTTCTGCACCGAGGGCTCGTGGAAGGGCAGCTCGCCCGACCCGCAGCAGTGCAGCTACCACATCGTCGGGTCGCCGCGGTACCCGTTCGACGGGTTCGTCAACCACGCGACGATCGAGGCGTGGGCCCAGCTCCCGGTGCCCGAGGGCACGCCCGCGACCATCGACGTCCTGCCCGGTCAGGGGCTGCCCGCCTTCACGGCGGCGGAGATCACCTACCTCGACGGTGCCGAGTGACGCCGAACCGCAGCCCGGTGCACCGCCTCGTCGCCACGGTCCTCGCGGCCGGTGCGCTCGTGGCCGGTCCGACCGCCGCCGTCGCCTCGCCGGCGAGCGCGGCACCTGCCGCGTCGGACGACGCCTCCACCCGCCACGACGAGCTCGTCGCGGAGGTCGAGCAGGCGCTCGCGGACGAGCGCGACGCGATCCTCACCGAGGCGAGCACCGAGACGCTCACCGACGCGATGCGGGAGGACGCGACCCATCCGCTGGCCGTCGACGACTCGACGTTCCCGCTGGACGTCGACGACGCGACGACGGGCCTCGAGACGACGCGCGAGGAGGCCGGGGAGACGGTGGTCGTGCTCACGGCGGACCTCATGTTCCCGTTCGACGAGTCGGCGCTCACGGCCGAGGCCGCGGCCGCGCTCGCCGAGCTGGTCGGCCAGATCCCGCAGGGCGCAGCCGTCGCAGTCGGCGGGCACACCGACTCGATGGGAACCGATGCGAGCAACGACGAGCTGTCGGCCGCGCGGGCCGAGTCCGTCGCGACTGTGCTGCGGGCCGAGCGACCGGACCTGACCCTGACGGTCGAGGGCCACGGCAGCAGGATGCCGGTCGCGGAGAACACCGTCGGTGGGCAGGACAACCCGGCCGGTCGAGCGCAGAACCGCCGCGTCGAGCTGTCGTTCGAGGGCTCGTGAGGCCCACGTCGCAGCGACGGCGGCCCGGCGCATGACCGCGGTCCTCGCCGCCGTGCTCTCCGGCCTCGCGCTCGTCCTCGGGGTGGCGGTCCTCGCCGTGAGCGGTCGACGCAGCGGACGGGCGCGCGCCGTCGATCGCGTGCGGGTCCCGGCGCGCTCGCTCTCCGAGAGGTGGACGCTGGGCGGGGGTGAGCACCTCGTCGAGTACCCCGGGCCGGACGGTGCGCCGTTGCGCGCGACGATCGTCGTCACGCGCGTCACCGCACCGGGTCAGCCCTACCTCTTCGACGGCTGGGTGTGGGTGGCGCGCGACGACCCGACCGACGTCGTCAGCCGGACGTGGGGCCGGCAGTCCGGGTCGTTCGTCACGATGATCCTCGGAATCATCCTCCTCGTGATGGCGTTCGGCCTGGGTCTCACGGCGGGCATCGTCGCGTTCGTGGGCACGCTGCCGAGCTGACGCGACGGAAGCGGGGCCGGGCACGGTTCGGACCGCCGGCGCTCGCCAACTATCCTGTTCCGGTGACCGCAACCCCCGCCGCAGCCACCACCACTCCCGTCGCGAGCGCGACGCCCCGGCCCGTGCTCGTCGTCGACTTCGGCGCGCAGTACGCCCAGCTCATCGCGCGTCGCGTGCGCGAGGCGAAGGTGTACTCCGAGATCGTGCCGCACACCTTCACCGTCGAGCAGATGCTCGCGAAGGACCCGGTCGCCATCATCCTGTCCGGCGGGCCGTCGTCCGTGTACGCGACCGGAGCGCCCTTCGTGGACCCGGCGCTCTTCGAGGCCGGCGTGCCGGTCATGGGCATCTGCTACGGGTTCCAGGCGATGGCCAAGGCGCTCGGCGGCGAGGTCGCCCAGACCGGCCTGCGCGAGTACGGCGGCACCGAGGTCGAGGTGTGCTCCGCCGGGGTCCTCCTCGCCGAGACCCCCGAGAACCAGACCACGTGGATGAGCCACGGCGACGCCGTGCACCGCGCGCCCGAGGGCTTCGAGGTCCTCGCGACCTCGTCCGGCTCCCCGGTCGCGGCGTTCGAGGACCGCGCGCGCCGCCTGTTCGGCGTGCAGTGGCATCCCGAGGTCAAGCACTCCGCGCACGGCCAGACCGTGCTCGAGCACTTCCTGTACGACGGCGCCGGGCTCGCCCCGGACTGGACGCCCGGCAACGTCATCGCCGACCAGGTCGCGGCGATCCGTGCGCAGGTCGGCGACGCGCGCGTCATCTGCGGGCTGTCCGGCGGTGTCGACTCGTCCGTCGCGGCGGCGCTCGTGCAGAAAGCCGTCGGTGACCAGCTCACCTGTGTGTTCGTCGACCACGGGCTCCTGCGAGCGGGCGAGGCCGAGCAGGTCGAGCGCGACTTCGTCGCCGCCACCGGCGTGCGCCTCGTCGTGCGCGACGAGCGCCAGCGGTTCCTCACGGCGCTCGCGGGGCACAGCGACCCCGAGACGAAGCGCAAGATCATCGGCCGCGAGTTCATCCGCGTGTTCGAGGACGCCGCACGCGACGTCGTCGCCGAGGCGGGCGAGCACGGCGAAGAGGTCAAGTTCCTCGTCCAGGGCACGCTCTACCCCGACGTCGTCGAGTCCGGCGGCGGCGAGGGAGCGGCGAACATCAAGTCGCACCACAACGTCGGCGGCCTCCCCGACGACCTGCAGTTCTCGCTCGTCGAGCCCCTGCGCACGCTGTTCAAGGACGAGGTCCGTGCCGTCGGGCTCGAGCTCGGCGTCCCCGAGGAGATCGTCTGGCGCCAGCCGTTCCCCGGCCCCGGGCTCGGCATCCGCATCGTCGGCGAGGTCACGGGCGACCGGCTCGAGACCCTGCGCGCCGCCGACGCCATCGCGCGCGAGGAGCTCACCAAGGCCGGCCTCGACCGCGAGATCTGGCAGTGCCCCGTCGTGCTGCTCGCCGACGTCCGCTCCGTCGGCGTCCAGGGCGACGGCCGCACCTACGGGCACCCGATCGTGCTGCGCCCGGTGTCGTCCGAGGACGCCATGACCGCCGACTGGACGCGCCTGCCCTACGACGTGCTGTCCGTCATCTCCACGCGTATCACCAACGAGGTCGCCGACGTGAACCGCGTCGTCCTCGACGTGACGAGCAAGCCGCCGGGCACGATCGAGTGGGAGTGAGCACCAGGCTCGGGTGACATCCGGCTCGGGCAGCGTGTCGGGCGGCGCGGGGTCGGGGGACGCCGCCGCGGCTACCATCCGCGCCGCTCGTTCCTCGCGTCGCTCCCGCCAGGCCCGCCACGCCGCGGCGTCGTCCCCCGACCCCGCGCCTTCGCGGTCGGCCCCACCTCGTGGAGGCGGTCACCGGGCCCCGCGGTGGGTTGGTGGTCAGCGGGTGCGGGCTGTGGTGAGCGTGGACGCTCGGGCGTAGGCGGCCTCGACGTCCGCGAGGACGCGGGGCCAGCCTGCGGAGGACGGGACGTCGCGGTTGTGGGCGACGATCTCGTCCAGCAGGCCAGGTTCGGTCGCGAGGCGGACGAGCGCGTCGGTGAGGCCGGCGTCGTCGTCGGCGAGGAGCGCGTCGACGCCGTCGGTGAGGCGCTCGGCGACGCCCGACTGCGAGCGGGTCACGACGGCGAGGCCCGCCGCCTGGCCCTCGAGGGCCGCGATGCCGAACGCCTCCTCCACGGCCGGTGCGGCGAACACGTCGGCGCGCGCGTAGAGGCGCTTCAGGCCGGTCGCGTCGAGGCGCCCCGGCAGCGAGACGACGCTGCCCAGGCCGTGCTCGGTGACGAACCGGCGTGCCGCGGCGAGCTCGGGGCCGTCCCCGGCCAGGGTGACGTGGAGTGCGCCCTCGGGAAGGCGCGCGACGGCGTCGCGCACGACCTCGAGCAGCGGGAGCACGCGCTTGCGCGGCGCGAACCGTGTCGCCGCGACGACGTGCACGGCGGGGCCCTCCATGCGGTCCGCGCGCTCGGTGCGCGGCACGCGCCACGCGTCCAGGTCGAGGCCGTTGTGCAGCACCACGACCTCGCCCCGGTCGCCGACGATGCGGCGCAGGGGGGCGGCCGTCAGCTCGCTCACGGCCGACCACAGCACGGGCCAGCGCGACCACCGCACGACGCGGTCGAGCGCGGCGAACGCGCGGTCGGCGCCGCCCCACACGCTGTGCACCGTGAGCACGGCGGGCAGCCCTGCACGCACCACCGTGCGCAGCGACGCCTGGGTCGAGGGCGTGAGCACACCCATGTGCAGGTGCACGACGTCGGGGCGCGCGTCGCGCAGGATCCTCGCCACGTGGTGCGGGGCGCGCGGGTGGACGGGGTAGCCGCCCGGGACACGCGCGGCGATCCGGTGGACCGTGACCACGCCGTCCTGCTCGGTGGTGACGCCGTGCGCCCCTGGACGCGCCGGTGTCGTGCAGACCACCGAGACGTCGTGCCCCGCGTCCGCCTGCTGCTGCGCGAGCCGCGCGACCTGGGTCTCGATCCCGCCGAGCAGGGGCAGGTAGCAGTCGGTCAGGTGGGTGATGCGCACGGACGGCATCCTCCCATCCCGGGGCGCTCGCGCCGCCGTCGGCCTCCCTGTGGTGCGCGTTCGCCGCGCGCAGGCAGGCCGTCGTCGCTACCGTGGTCCCGAATGGGTGGTTCGACCGTCCTGAGGAGGGGTACCGCGCCGAGCGGGCCGGAGCCGGGACGGCTCAGGTGGGTCCTGACGAAGGGGAGAACGCGCCATGTCGAGCACCGTCACCGTCACACCGGCCAAGGGGGCGCGCGGCATCGGCCTCGTGTCGATCATCGCCGGCATCATCCTCATCCTCGCGGGCATCGGGACGTGGATCGTCGTGTCGAACCAGCTCTCGGCCGAGGAGATCACCGTCTCGGACGACGCGGCGTTCATGGCCGGGCGCCATGTGAACGGCCCGCTGACCGCGTACGCGCAGGCGGAGGTCATCAACAAGCACGCGCTCGAGGCGAGCGACGGCCAGACCTACGCCCAGCTCGACCAGGACGACCCGACGCGCCAGACCGTCATGACGGCCTCCTTCCTCCGCGCCTCCCTTTTCACCTCGGTGGTCGCGTTCGGGGTCGCGGCGCTCGTCGTGGGGCTGGGCGTCCTGTTCGTCCTCGTGGGCATCGCGCTCCGTCGGCTCGCGGGTGGCCCGAGCGTCGCCGTCGAGACGCCCGCCGCGTACACCTCGTCGGGGGACCTGTCGGACGCCGGGCGGCACGTCGCCCCGCCGCACGCCGCTCCCACCACACCGCCCGTGCGGCCCGAGCCGACGCCTCCGGCCGAGTCGCCCCGCCGCACGTCCTCGCTCTCCACACCGGGTGCCGAGGCTCGCGCCGCCGCGGCGGGCGCATCCCCGGGCACGGCGCGCGCAGCCACCACGGAGCCGACCGGAGCACCGGAGACCGGCACCCCGACGGCTCCGGGTGCCTCCCCCGGGACCGCGGCCGGTACGGCTCCGACGACCGAGACGTCGTCCAGCGCCGTGCCGCCGACCAGCCCTGGACCGACGACCTCGCCCGAGCGGCGGGACGACGGACCGACCCCCTGATCTCTCCGGCCGCCCGTCCGGGCGCCGATGACCCGCTCTCGTCGGGTCGCACCGCAGAGAGCGTGCGGGACGGCGTCGCTCGGGCACACCGAAGGGCCGTGACACGAACGTCACGGCCCTTCGGCGTTGTCCGGGACCCTCCGGTCGGAACCCGGTTCTGCAGGTCCGGCGAGGCGCGCGTCAGCCGCGACGGCGGCGTGCGCCCGAGACGATCGAGCCGACGACGAGCGTGACGCCCGCGACGGCGAGCACGAGGATCGCCGCGAGGCCCATGTCGACGCGAGCACCCATCGCCGCGGCGAGCACCACCGCGCCGAACGCGATGATCACGAACCCCCACACGATCGTCGCGACCCGCGGGCCGCGCCGAACCGGGGGTGGCTCGGGGGTCCCGAGCGGGCCGGGCGTCGTTCCCGTCGTCGGCGCCTGGGGCGTCCCGACGGGCGTCACGTCGAGGGGTTGGTCGAGCGGCACCGTCCGATCGGGCGTCGACGGCAACGGCTCGGTCGCCCGGTCGCCGGGCTCGGTCGCCCGGTCGTCGAACAGCTCGTCGCCCAGCGGACGGGTCTCGTCGTCTGCGGCATGCTCACGGTTCATGGGGTCGCTCATCAGTTCTCCTCGATCGTGACCTGGCCGGCGCCGACGACGACCTCCAGGACGAGCAGCGGGTCGGCTCCGGCATCCACCTCGTCGTTCTCGAACGTCACCGGCTGCGTGCTGACGCCGCCGACCTCGCGGAAGTCACCGTCCACCTGCCAGCGGGCGCTGCCCGCGAGCACCTGGACGTCCGCTCGGACGGGCACGCCGTCCGGCACGATCACCCGGACGTCGCCGGCACCGAGCTGGACCGGGACCTCGACCGGGGAGTCGTCGGTCGCGTCCGACAGGTCGAGGTCGGAGAGGTCGATCGTCGGGTCGCCCCAGCGCACCCCGAACCCCTCCTCGGCGACCTCGGGATCGGTCACCCGGTGCAACCCGTCCTCGACCGTCCGCGTGCCGTCGAAGGTGAGGAGCTCCGGCTCCGAGCGCCAGGCTGCGGCCGGCAGGGCGACGACGAGGGCCAGCACCGCGAGCGCCCCGAGGCCCCCGCTCGTGCGGCCGCGCAGGCCGCTCACGACGATGGCCAGACCCGCGAGCACGACCGACGCGCCCGCCCAGGTGAGGAACACCGGCCAGGCCAGGTCACCCTGCCGGTCGACCACGAGCAGCAGCGCGCCGAGCAGCAGGCTCATCCCGACGACGACCCCCGTCATGGCCGAGCCAGGCCCCTTCGGGCGGGGAGGACGGGGAGGCTTCGCCACGGGCGGTGGGACCGGAGCGACCGGCGGCACCGGGGGCCGCGGCGTGGCCGCGGACGGCTCCGAGAGGTACGGGGGGAGCGGTGCGGTCGCGGTCGGACCACCGGCCGCGTACGGCCCGGCCTGCGCGGCCCACGTCGCGTGGTCCTGCACGGGGGCCGGACCGGACGGCGTTCCCGGCGATCCCCACGGGGCGTCGACGGGCGCGGTCGGGGGGACCGGCGTCGGGCCCGTGGGTCCGTACCCGGGACCGCCCGGTCCCTGCCAGCCCGGGCCCTGAGGGCCGAGTGGCGGCGTGGGAGGCGTCGCCCGGCCGCGCGGGCCGCGCTGGGTGATCGCCGAGACCGCCACGACGGCGATCGTCACGATCGCGGCGACCCAGAACAGGCCGGTCAGCCAGCCGAGGTGGAGGGCGTCCCACCACGACCACCAGCCGCCGCTCCAGGAGAGGCCGACGACGACCGACGCGGCGGCACCGAGCAGCGCGACGTCCACGTTCCCGCGCAGGGCCTCCTGGAGATGGATGCGGCCGTCGCGACGCTCGGGGAGCAGCGCCCACGCCACGCCGTAGAGGACGAACCCGGCGCCCGCGAGGAAGAACGTCACGAAGAGGATGCCGCGCACGATGAGCGGGTCGATGCGGAAGCGCTCCGCCACCCCGGCGGCGACACCGCCGATCCAGCGGTCGTCGGACCGGTAGATGCCGACCCGGCGCACGGCGTCGAAGAAGCCGTCCGCACCGGGCGGCCGGGGCGCGCCCGTGCCTGCAGGCGGGGGAGCCGCAGGGCCGCCCTGCGGGCCGGGGCCCGGCTGGGCGCTCGCCGCGGGGTCCGCGGACGGCCCCGCCGCGTGGGCACCGGGCTGCGTGCCGGGATCGGGAAGGTCAGGAGTGCTCATGGCTCCATGCTGGTCCCCGGGCGGCGCCGGCGGTATCGGGTGCCACCCTGAGCCGACCCTGAACCCGTCCCGGGGCGACCCTGGTTTCCCTCCCCGGAGGCCCCGGTGAAGCGCACGACGTGTGACGATCGGGGGGTGACGACACCGGCCACCGCGCGCGACCTCCCGCTGCGCCGCCCCGAGCAGGGGCGGTGGATCGGTGGCGTGTGCGCGGGGCTCGCGGCGCACCTCAAGGTCCCCGTCGGCGCCGTGCGTCTCGCGATGGCGTTCCTCGGGCTCGCGGGCGGGGCCGGGCTGGTGCTCTACGTGTTCTGGTGGCTCACCGTCCCGTCGGGCGACCCCGCGGCGGCGCGCGACGAGCAGCGGCCGGCGTCGCTCTCGCGCCTCGCGCCGCGCCTGCGAGGTGACGTGCGCCGGCTCCCGGTGCGTGACGTCGCGATCGGCGTCGTGCTGCTCGGTGGTGCCGGCCTGCTGGTCGCGCTGCGGACAGGGGTCGACGTCGAGGTGTCGTGGGTCATCCCCGTCCTCATCGCGCTCGCGGGTGCCGCGCTCGCGTGGAGCCAGCTCGACGCGACCGAGCGGGGTCGTCTGCTCACCCGGGCGGGCGGGCGGACGCCGGTCGGCTTCCTGCGCATCGCCGGCGGGCTCGTGATCGTGCTCGTGGGGATCGTGCTGCTCGTCGGCCAGGACGCGCGGCCGTCGCAGATCGTCAGCGCGACCGTCGCCTCGGTCGCGGTGCTCGGCGGCGCCGCGCTCGTCCTCGCGCCGTGGTGGCTGCGCCTCGTGCGCGAGCTCGGGAACGAGCGCGCGGCCCGTGCCCGGGAGGCCGAGCGCGCCGACATCGCGGCCCACCTGCACGACTCCGTGCTCCAGACGCTCGCGCTCATCCGCGCACGGGCGGCGGACTCCGACACGGTGGCGCGCCTCGCGCGCGCCCAGGAGCGCGAGCTGCGCGAGTGGCTCTACGACGACCGGCCGTCGCCCGGGACGTCGCTCGCGGCCGAGCTGCGCGCTCTCGTCGCCGAGGTGGAGGACGGGCGCATCGGCCGGCGGGCTCAGACGATCGGGAGCCCCGACGGCGTGGACGCGGGACCGGTCGTGATCGACGTCGTCGTCGTGGGCGACTGCACCCCGACGCAGGGGACGGCGGCGCTGCTCCAGGCGACGCGCGAGGCGCTCGTCAACGCCGTCGCGCACGGCGGACCGCCCTACTCGGTCTATCTCGAGGTGAGCGACGACGCCGTCGAGGTGTTCGTCCGTGACCGCGGTGACGGGTTCGCGATGGACGACGTCGCGCCCGACCGGTTCGGCGTGCGTGAGTCGATCCTCGGTCGGGTGCAGCGCCGCGGCGGCAAGGCCGAGATCATCAGCCGCCCGGCGTGGGGCACCGAGGTACGGTTGCGCGTGCCGCGCGACGCCGCAGCCCCGCGACCGGAGCCCGCCCGTGCGCCGGACCAGAACCGCGCGCCGGACCAGACCCAGGAGGCCCCGTGACGACGATCCCCGGCCCGACGACGGAGGGCGCCGAGCGCCCCGGAGGCCCGGTCCCGGTGGTGCTCGTCGACGACCACCACATGTTCCGCGCGGGCGTCCGGGCGAGCCTCGACCCCGCGTACGTGACGGTCGTCGGGGAGGCGGACGACGTCGACTCCGCCGTGGCGCGCGTGCACGAGCTGCGGCCCCCTGTCGTGCTGCTCGACGTGCACCTGCCCGGCGGGAACGGCGGCGGCGGCGCGGAGGTCATCCAGCGCTGCGCGGACGTGCTCGCGGACGTGCGCTTCCTCGCCCTGTCGGTGTCCGACGCCGCGGAGGACGTCGTCGCGGTCATCCGCGCCGGCGCGCGGGGGTACGTGACGAAGGCGATCTCCGGGCCCGACCTGTCGGCCGCCGTCGGGCAGGTGGCCGGCGGCGACGCGGTGTTCTCCCCGCGCCTCGCCGGGTTCGTGCTCGACGCGTTCGGCACTGGGGCGGGCGACGTCGCGATGCACGACGACGAGCTCGACCGGCTCTCCGCGCGCGAGCAGGAGGTCATGCGCCTCATCGCGCGCGGCTACACCTACCGCGAGGTGGCGTCCGAGCTCTTCATCTCCATCAAGACGGTCGAGACGCACGTCTCCGCGGTCCTCCGCAAGCTCCAGCTCTCCTCGCGCCACGAGCTCACCCGCTGGGCGGCCCAGCGCCGCCTTCTCTAGCCGCCCAACTCAGCGGGGGGCGGGTCCGACCAGGCGGGGGAGAGGCGCACCACGTCGCCGACGACCGTGACGGCGGGCGGGCGGACGCCGGCCTCGCGCGCGCGGTCGGCGATCGTCGCGAGCGTGCCGACGGTCGTGCGCTGGCGGGGGCCGTAGCCGTCCTCCACGACCGCGACCGGCGTCTCGGGGGAGCGGCCCTGCGCGACGAGCGCGTCCGCGGTCTCACCGAGCCGCGAGACCCCCATGAGCAGGACGACCGTGTGGTCGCTCGCCGCGGGGACCTTGCCGACGTCCTCGTGCCCCGTGAGCACCGTGAACCCGCGCGAGACGCCGCGGTGCGTCACGGGGATTCCCGCGGCCGCGGGCACGGAGACGGCGCTCGTCACGCCCGGGACGACCTCGACGGGGATGCCGTGCGCGCGGCACGCGTCCAGCTCCTCGCCGCCGCGCCCGAAGACGTACGGGTCGCCGCCCTTGAGCCGCACGACCCGGCGCCCGACGAGCGCGTGGTGCACGAGGATCCGGTTGATCTCCGCCTGCGGCACCGGGTGGTTGCCGGGAGTCTTGCCGACGTCCACCACCTCGACGTCGTCATCGAGCTCCGCGAGGAGCCCCCGCGGTCCGAGCCGGTCCACGACGACGACGTCCGCCTCCGCGAGCAGGCGCCGACCACGCACGGAGATCAGGCCCAGGTCGCCGGGACCGCCACCGACGAGCGCGACCGATCCCACGGGCCGCACGAGCGGTGCGGTGATCGCGCCCGCGAGCGGCACGTCCGCCTCGGCGCCTGTCGACGCGGCGGGGGACCCCGACGAGGGTGCGGGCCGTACCGCGCGCAGCGGCAGCTCGCCGGCCTCGAGGAGCGCCGCGACGGCGTCGCGAACCCGCTGGGCGCGACGCGGGTCGCGGCCCGCGTTGACGGACACGGTGACCTCGGCGCCCACCCCCGACGACGGGACGCGCGTCCGCGCGACGGCGGGCACCCAGGCGCTCGCGAGGTCGGCGTCGCCCGCGGCGACGCAGAAGACGCGGTCGGCCTCGGCGTCCGCCGCGACCTGCGCGTCCACGGCCGGGTCGCCCGTGGCCGTGTGCACGAGCCACGCGCCGTCGAGGTCGCCCGTGAGGTAGTCACGGCGCACCCAGGAGAGGCGTGCCCCGCGGCCCGCGCGGTCGACGACGTGCGCCTGCGGTCCGTCGTCACCCGGCCCGAGGGCGACGACCAGGTCCGCGAGGTCCTCGCAGAGGAACGGCGCGACGACGCTCACCACGGCGCCCGCGTCGAGGAGGCCGCGCGTGCGGCGCGCGGCGACGGGCCCGCCGCCGACGACGACGGCGAGCCGACCCTCGAGGCGCAGCCCGAGCGGGTACGTCTCGTGCGCGGCGGAGCGCTGGGGCTCGCTGGTCGGCTCGCTGGTCGTCATGGAACGCCTCAGATCGTGTACGCGCCGGGGCGCTCGGCGGGGCGCCGGACGGCGGCGAGCGCGTCTCCGACCATACCTGCCGCGAGGGTGCCGCCGTCCTGGGCGTCGACGAGCAGGAACGCGCCCGTGCGCCGTGCGACGACGTACTCCTCCGCCGCGATCGGCGCGGCGAGGCGCAGGGTCACGCGCCCGATGTCGTTGAGCTCGAGCCGTTCGGCGGGCTCGAGCTCGGCGGTGTCGAGGTCGAGCCGCCCGACGACGTCGCGCACCACGGCCTGCACGGTCCGGGTCGTGTGCTTGACGAGCACGCGCGCCCCCGGCAGCAGCGGCCGGTCGCCGAGCCACGCGACCGTGCCCTCGACGTCCCGCGTGACCTCGGGGGCTTCCGCCGCGGCGGCGATCAGGTCGCCGCGGGCGATGTCGACGTCGTCCGCGAGGCGGATCGTCACGGACTGCGGGGCGAACGCCTCGGTGAGCGTCTCGCCCGCCGCGAGCGAGTCGGCGGTGTCGATGCCGGCGACCGTCGTACGGCGACCGGACGGCAGGACGACGACCTCGTCGCCGACCTGCACCACGCCCGACGCGACCTGCCCGGCGTACCCGCGGTAGTCGCGGAACCCCTCGGCGGCCGCGGCCTGGGGCCGGATGACGACCTGCACCGGGAAGCGGAACGACTCGGCCTCCGGGTCGTCGCCCGTGGGCAGCTCCTCGAGCAGCTCGAGCAGGCTGGGCCCGTCGTACCAGGGCGTGTTCTCGCTGCCGTGGTCCACGACGTTGTCGCCCACGAGCGCGGACACCGGGAGGGTGTGCACGTCGCCGACGCCGAGCGCCGTGGCGGCCGTGCGGATCTCGGCGGCCAGCTCCTCGTAGCGCTCGGCGGAGTAGCCGACGAGGTCGATCTTGTTCACCGCGACCACGACGTGCGGGACGCGCAGCAGGCTCGCGACGGCGAGGTGCCGGCGCGTCTGCTCGAGCAGGCCCTTGCGGGCGTCGATGAGCAGCACGACGACGTCCGCCGTCGACGCGCCCGTGACCGTGTTGCGCGTGTACTGCACGTGGCCCGGGCAGTCGGCGAGGATGAACGAGCGGCGGGCCGTCGCGAAGTAGCGGTACGCGACGTCGATCGTGATGCCCTGCTCGCGCTCGGCGCGCAGGCCGTCGGTGAGCAGCGCGAGGTCCGCCGTCTCGAGCCCGCGGTCGCGCGAGACGCGCTCGACGGCGTCGAGCTGGTCCGCGAGGACGGACTTGGAGTCGTAGAGCAGACGGCCCACGAGCGTGGACTTGCCGTCGTCGACGGACCCGGCGGTCGCGAGGCGCAGGAGCGTGCCGCGGCGCGAGTCGTCGAGCGGCAGCGCCTCGCCCCCGGTCCGGTCCGTGGCGGGGACGTCGGTCGTGTGGGCGCCCATCAGAAGTACCCCTCCTTCTTGCGGTCTTCCATGGCGGCCTCGGAGAGGCGGTCGTCGGCGCGGGTCGCGCCGCGCTCGGTGATGCGGGTGGCCGCGACCTCGGCGATGACGTCCTCGACGCCGGTCGCGTCCGAGCGCACGGCTCCCGTGCAGGACATGTCGCCCACGGTCCGGTACCGCACCGTCTCGGTCCGCAGCGACGCGGTCTCGGCGTCGGTGCGCGGCTGCGAGTACGGCCCGACGGCGAGCAGCATGCCGTCGCGGTCGAACACCTCGCGCTCGTGCGCGTAGTACAGCTCGGGCAGCTCGATGCGCTCACGGGCGATGTACCGCCACACGTCGAGTTCGGTCCAGTTCGACAGCGGGAACACGCGCACGTGCTCGCCGGGCCGGTGCCGCCCGTTGTAGAGGTTCCACAGCTCGGGCCGCTGGTTGCGCGGGTCCCACTGGCCGAACTCGTCGCGCAGGGAGAACACGCGCTCCTTGGCGCGCGCCTTCTCCTCGTCCCGGCGGCCACCGCCGAACACGGCGTCGAACTTGTGCCCGGTGATCGCGTCGAGCAGCGGCTGCGTCTGGAGGGGGTTGCGCGTGCCGTCGGCGCGCTCGCGCAGACGGCCGTCGTCGAGGTAGTCCTGCACGCTCGCGACCTCCAGGCGCAGGCGCAGGCGCTCGGCCGTCGCGTCGCGGTACGCGAGCACCTCGGGGAAGTTGTGGCCGGTGTCGACGTGCAGGACGGGGAACGGCACCGGGCCGGGCGCGAACGCCTTGACCGCGAGGTGCAGCATCACCACGGAGTCCTTGCCGCCGCTGAACAGCAGCACCGGGCGCTCGAACTCGGCCACCACCTCGCGGATGATGTGGATGCCCTCGCTCTCGAGCGCGTCGAGCTGCGTGAGGCGCCGTGCACCGGGCAGCGCTGCCCCGGCGGACGCGGAGGGCGCGCCGGCGTGCGCCGGTGCGTCGGTCGTCAGGTCGATGGTCGTCATGCCCGTCCTCATACGTGGAGTCCGCACTCTGTCTTGTCGAGCCCCGCCCAGCGGCCGGCCCTCGGGTCCTCGCCCGGCGCGACGCGCCGGGTGCACGGCAGGCAGCCGATCGAGGGGTACCCGTCGTTCAGCAGGGGGTTGAGGATCACCTGGTGCCGCGCGGCGTACGCGAGCAGGTCGTCGAACGACCACGCCGCGAGCGGGTTGATCTTCACGAGCCCGTTCTTCTCGTCGAACGTGACCAGCGGGGTGTTCGTGCGGGTCGGCGCCTCGTCACGACGCACACCCGTGACCCACACCTCGTAGCCGGCGAGCGTGCGGTGCAGCGGCTCGACCTTGCGCATCTGGCAGCACAGCGCCGGGTCACGCGAGAAGAGGTCCTTCCCGTGCGCGGCGTCCTGCTCGGCGACGGTGAGCTCGGGGTGGACGTCGACGATCGTCACGTCCATCTGCTGCTCGACGGCGTCGCGCGTCCCGACCGTCTCCGCGAAGTGGTAACCGGTGTCGAGGAACAGCACGTCGACCCAGGGGACCTGCTGCGCCACGACGTGGGGGAGCACGGCGTCGGCCATGGAGCACGCGACCGCGACGGACGTGCCGAACTCGCGCGCGGCCCACGCGATGACCTGCTCGGCGCTCGCCTCGTCGTCGGCGCCGATGCCCGAGCCCGCGAGCTCGGCCTCGCCGCGCCGCGCGATCTCGCGGAGCTCGTCGAGCGAGCGCTTCGTGCGGCCCGTCCGCTCGCGCTCGGCGTGGTGCGCCGCCTTCGCGGTCTCGCGCTGCTCGGCCTTGGCCCGCGCCGCGGCGCGCAGAGCGGCCAGCGGGTCGTGCGTCGTCTGCTCGGTCACTGCAGTGCCTCCTCGTCGGCCCGGTGCGCCCACTCGGCGAAGGTCTCGGTCCCGTCCTTGTCGGACTCGTAGCGGCGCACGACGCGCTCGACGTAGTCGGGCAGGTCCGTCGCAGTGACCTTGAGCCCGCGCACGGTGCGACCCATGCCGGCGACCTCGCGGTCGTCCGAGGCCAGCCCGCCGCCGAGGTGCACCTGGAACCCGGGGACCTGCTCGCCGGCGTCGTCCAGCACGAGCTGGCCCTTGAGGCCGATGTCCGCCGTCTGGATGCGTGCGCACGAGTTGGGGCAGCCGTTGACGTGCAGCGAGAGCGGCTTCATGCTCGACAGGTCGCCGAGACGCTTCTCGAGCTCGTCGATCGTCGCGGTCGCGGTGTCCTTGGTGTCGACGATCGCGAGCTTGCAGTACTCGATGCCCGTGCAGGCGATCGTGCTGCGGCGGAACGGGCTCGGGTTGGCGTCGAGGCCGTTGGCCTTGAGCGTCGAGACGACGTGCTCGACGTGCTCGTCCGGCACGTCGAGCACGAGCAGCTTCTGGTGCGGCGTGAGGCGCACCCGGTGCGACCCGACGGACTCGGCGAGGTCGGCGACGTTCGCGAGGATCGTGCCGGAGACCCGCCCGACGTACGGCGCCGCGCCGACGTAGCTGAGCCCGTCCTTCTGCTTGTGGACGCCCACGTGGTCGCCGGGCACCGGCGGCTTGGGCGCGGGCGGGCCGTCCGGGAGCCGGTACCCGAGGTACTCCGTCTCGAGCACCTCCCGGAACTTCTCCGGCCCCCAGTCCGCCAGGAGGAACTTCAGGCGCGCCTTGTTGCGCAGGCGGCGGTAGCCGTAGTCGCGGAAGATCTGCGCGACGCCGTGCCACACGTCGGGCACCTGCTCCTCGGTGCAGAACGCCCCGAGGCGCTCGCCGAGCCGGGGGTTCGCCGACAGCCCGCCGCCGACCCACACGTCGAACCCGACGCCGAGCTCGGGGTGGCGGTGCGCGACGAACGCGACGTCGTTGATCTCGTGGACCACGTCCTGGCTCGGGTGGCCGGTGAGCGCGGTCTTGAACTTGCGGGGGAGGTTCGCGAGCTCCGGGATGCCGATGTAGCGTCGCGTGATCTCGGCGATGGCGGCGCTCGGATCGATGAGCTCGTCGGCCGCGATCCCGGCGACGGGGCTGCCGAGCACGACACGCGGCACGTCGCCGCACGCCTCGGTCGTCTGCAGGCCGACCGCCTCGAGGCGGCGCCAGATCTCCGGGACGTTCTCGACCTCGACCCAGTGCAGCTGGATGTTCTGGCGGTCGGTGATGTCCGCGCTGTCGCGGCCGAAGTCCTTCGAGATGTCCGCGATGACGCGCAGCTGCTCGGTGGTCAGGGCGCCGCCGTCGATGCGGACGCGCAGCATGAAGAACTTGTCCTCGAGCTCGTGCGGCTCGAGCGTCGCCGTCTTGCCGCCGTCGATCCCGGGCTTGCGCTGGGTGTACAGACCCCACCAGCGGAACCGTCCGTGCAGGTCGTCGCCCGTGATGGAGTCGAACCCGTCGCGCGCGTAGATCGTCTCGATGCGCTCGCGGACGGACAGCCCGCCGTCCTCCTGCTTCCACTTCTCGTTGGCGTTCAGCGGTTCGGTCCCGTCGACCTTCCACTGCCCGTTCGGCCGGGCGGCGCGCGCCGGGCGCGCGGGACGTTCGTCCGCAGCGCGGGTGGGCCGCTCGGGGCGGGCCGGCACGTCTCCGGTCGCGTCCGGCACCGTCGTGACCTGCGTCATCGGCGTTCCTCGAGTCCTCGTTCGGGGGCGGGGACGCGCGACGGCGAGCGCTCAGCGAGGGTGCGAGTGGCTGAGGACCGACGGCGCGCGCCGGTTCTCAGGGGTTCTCCCGGGGGAGAGGGCGAGCAGGGCTCGCGCTGAGTTAGGCGCGGTTCAGCGACAACAGCTGAGACACGTGTGCGCGCACACCGGCATCCCGTGACGCGAGGTCACGAGGAGGGTGCGGGCTGCCGTGGTCATGCTCGGAACCATAGCCGCGGAGCGGACCTGTGGACACCCCTCGTCCGCATGGTGGGAAACCGGAAAGAGTAGACGAGATCGGTCAAGATTGTCTACCGCACCGAAGCGGGCGCAGATCACCTTGTGCAAAGTTTCACGACACAGGCGTCAGCAAATAGGATGACGGCATGGACTTCCTCTACAACGTCTTCGTCGCGCTGCACTTCATCGGCTGGGCCATCGTGCTCGGCGGCTACCTCGCGTCCCTCCGCTCGCCGGGGCTGTACAAGGGCGTCTTCCACGGTGCTCTCACCGCGCTCGTCGCGGGTATCGCCATGGTCGGGATCGGGGAGGCGTCGGTCTGGCCGGAGGATGGTGGGCCGGCCATGGCGAAGATCGGTGTCAAGCTCGTCGTCGCGCTCGTGATCGCGATCCTCGCGTACGTGGCGAAGCGGCAGGCGGCGAAGTCGTCCGACGGCGCGGTCGCGCCGGGTGTGAAGCACGCCATCGGCGGGCTCACCCTCGTCAACATCCTCGTCGCCGTCTTCTGGAACTGACGACCGAGAACTCCCCGGGGCCCGTCGACGGACGTCCGTCGACGGGCCCTTCTGCGTCGTGAACCGACGCGACGCGGAGCCCTTGACCTCGCACTAGGTGCATGGTCCACTAGTCGCATGGTCCTTCGATATCTCGTCCTCGGGCTTCTCACGATCCAGCCCATGACCGGCTACGACCTCAAGCGCGCGTTCGACTCCTCCGTCAACCACTTCTGGGCCGCCGACCGCTCGCAGCTCTACCGCACCCTCGCAGCGATCGTCGAGGCCGGCCTCGCGGAGGTCGAGGTCGTCCCTCAGGAGAACTACCCGGACCGTAAGGTCCACCGCATCACCGAGGAGGGACGCGCAGCGCTCCGCGACTGGATCGCCTCCCCGCTCGAGCCCGAGGACACCCGGGACCCGTTCCTGGGACGGGTCTTCTTCGGCGACCAGCTCGACGAGGAGGGGGTCGCCTCGCTCCTCGCCGCCCGCCGCGCGCAGGCCGAGGAGGCGGTCGCCGTCCTGACCGCAGAGGCATCCAGGGTCGAGGCGCTCACGGCGGAGGGCGGGCCCGACCCGTCCGGCGTGCGCGGCACCCGCGGCCTCGCGCTGCGCGTCGCCACGCTCCGCAACGGCCTCGCTCACGCGCAGGCGGAGCTCGCGTGGCTCGACGAGACCGAGCGCGAGGTGCTCTCGTGAGCACGCCGGCCGCCGTCGTGCACCACCCCGCCACGCGAGCGGGCGCGCCCGGCGCGGACCGGGCGTCCGTCGTCCTCCTCCACGGCGGGAGCGTCGCCTCGTGGATGTGGGAGCCGCAGGTCGACGCCCTCGACGACCTCGACCTGTGGACCCCCGACCTCCCCGGCTTCGGGTCGAGGGCCGCCGAGGACTGGGTGTCGCTCGACGCCGCGGCCGACGACGTCGCCGCGACCTTCGCCTACCTCGCCCCGGAGCGCGAGCTGCACCTCGTCGGGCTCTCCTTCGGCGGGATCGTCGCCCTGCGGGTCGCGGCTCGGCACCCGGGGCTCGTCACGTCCGTCGTCGCGTCCGGCGCCGTCCTCGACGGCGTCCCGGGCCTCATGGGTGCGTTCGGCCGGGCGCAGCTGCGCGTCTGGGACCGCCCCTGGTACTGGCGTGCCCAGGCGCGCGCCATAGGAATCCCGGCGGACGCGCGCGACCTGTTCGTGCGCTCGGGGCTCGCGATCCGTCGCGACAACGAGGAACGCCTCGTCGACGAGGTCTACGGCGGCTGCTGGCCCGAGGGGCTGGAGCGGTCGGGCGCCCGCATCCTCGCGGTCGCGGGGTCGCGCGACCTGGCAGCCGCGCGCGGGGCGCTGGGCACGGTCGCGCGTCGCGTGCCGGACGCGGTCGTACGCCTCGCGCCGGGGATGCACCACCAGTGGAGCGCCGAGGACCCGGGCCTGTTCAGCGCGATGGTCCGCGCGTGGGTGCTCGACGGCGTGGCGCACCCCCGGCTCGCACCGCTCCCGGGGCGTGCGCGTCGCGCGTGACGTGCGAGGGTTTCCCCCGTGAGCATCGGTGGAGAGGTCCTCGTCGGGCTGGCGATCCTGGTCGGGCTGGTCGGGATCGTCGTGCAGATCCTGCCCGGGAACGTGCTCGTGCTCGGCGCGATCCTCGTGTGGGCGATCGTCACGGGGGGTGCGGCGGCCTGGGTCGTCTTCGGCGTCGCGGCGCTCGTCGTCGTGGCGGCCGAGGTGGCGCAGTACGTCCTCGCGGGCCGGCACATGCGGCGCGCGGAGGTCCCGTGGTCGACGCTCGTGTGGGGTGGGATCGCGGGGATCGTCGGCTTCTTCGTGATCCCCGTGGTCGGGCTCTTCATCGGGTTCGTGCTCGCGGTCTTCGTCGCCGAGCTGCTGCGTCGCCGCGACCGTCGCGCCGCGTGGCGGGCGACCGTCGCCGCCATGCAGGCGACCGGCATCACGATCCTCGTCCAGCTCCTCGGCGGCCTGCTGGCGGCGGCGACCTGGGGAGTCGGGCTCGCGCTCACCTGAGCGCTGGCGCCACGTGGGCTCAGCCCGGCAGCTCCATGACGTACAGCGTGTTGCCGTCGGGGTCGCGCAGCGAGAACATCGGCGGCACGCCGTCCCAGCGCAGGAGCTCGCCGACGTCGGCGCCCGCCCCCGTGAGCGCGGCGTGGTCGCCGGCGGCGTCGGTCGTCGTGAACCGGACGCCCGTGTCGACGCCCGCGGGCTGCCCGTCCCCGGCGGCGACGAGGGAGACGGACGTGGGGGCGCCCGGAGGGGCGACCTCGATCCACCGGAACCCCTCCTGCAGCTCGCCGTCCATGCGGACCTCGAAGCCCAGGGTCCCGGTGTAGTACGCGAGGGCGCGGTCCTGGTCGACGACCGGGATCGCGACGGTGTGCACGCCCGTGAGGCTCGTTCTCGTCATGACGCTCCTCCTTGCTCAGGGCCGCACGCGCGGCCACCCTTCCGACGCCCGGGGGCGGACGAACTCATCGGCCCATCGTGCGTCCTCGGGCCCCGACCGGGCCCCCGGCACCGGTGGGCGTCGGGTGTGGGTGCGGGCGCCTAGGCTGGAGGGGCTATGGCTTCGCTCTTCGAGAACCTCCCGCTGCCCGGCCTCGACACGCTGTTCGACGGCCCGCGCGTCGACCACGGCGGCGAGTCCCGCCTGCCCCGGACCGCCCCGCGCTGGACCGACGACGCCGCCGTGCCCGACGGCACGGGCTCCGCCGTGCCGAGCGCCGAACCGGGCCGCCCTGAGGGCTCTGGCGACGGCGAGTCCTCGAGCGCGGCACCGGGACCGGGGGAGCGGCGCGGACGCTACGCGCACATCGACCCCGACGCGCTGCTCGACGGCATGAACCCGCAGCAGCGGGAGGCGGTCGTGCACGCGGGCGGCCCGCTGCTCATCGTCGCGGGCGCCGGGTCGGGCAAGACCCGCGTGCTCACGCACCGCATCGCGTTCCTGCTGGCGACGGGTCGGGCACGCTCGGGGCAGATCCTCGCCATCACGTTCACCAACAAGGCCGCGGCGGAGATGCGCGAGCGCGTCGAGACGCTCGTCGGGCCGGCCGCGCGGAACATGTGGGTCTCGACGTTCCACTCCGCGTGCGTTCGCATCCTGCGGCGCGAGGCGAAGACGCTCGGGCTGCGCTCGAGCTTCTCCATCTACGACGCCGCCGACTCCCAGCGACTCATCACGCTCGTCACGCGCGAGCTCGACCTGGACCCGAAGAAGTACCCGGCGCGCTCGCTCGCGAACAAGATCTCCGACCTCAAGAACGAGCTCATCGACCCGGAGACGTACGCGCGAGAGTCCGGCGCCTACGCGACGGACGAGGCACTCGCCGCCCGCGGCGCGAGCGTGCCCGAGTTCGACCAGGTGCTCGCCGACGTCTACACGCGGTACCAGGCGCGGCTCGTCGCGGCGAGCGCCCTCGACTTCGACGACATCATCATGACCACGGTCAACCTGCTCCAGGCGTTCCCCGCCGTCGCCGAGCACTACCGCCGCCGGTTCCGGCACGTGCTCGTCGACGAGTACCAGGACACCAACCACGCGCAGTACGTGCTCGTGCGGGAGCTGGCGGGCGTCGGCGAGGACAGCGCGGCGACGGACGCGGCCACGAGCGGGACGGGCGAGGCGCAGGTCCCCGCGCTCGACCCGGCCGAGCTCACGGTCGTCGGCGACGCGGACCAGTCGATCTACGCGTTCCGTGGCGCGACGATCCGCAACATCCTCGAGTTCGAGGCCGACTACCCCGACGCCCGGACGATCCTGCTCGAGCAGAACTACCGCTCGACCCAGAACATCCTGTCCGCCGCCAACGCCGTCATCGCGCGCAACCCCGACCGCAAGCCCAAGCGGCTGTGGACCGATTCGGGCGCGGGCGCGAAGGTCATCGGGTACGTCGCCGACAACGAGCACGAGGAGGCGCGGTTCGTCGCCGAGGAGATCGACCGGCTCGGTGACACCGACGGCGTGCGCCCCGGCGACGTCGCCGTGTTCTACCGGACCAACGCCCAGTCCCGTGCGCTGGAGGAGGTGCTCATCCGCGTCGGCCTGCCCTACAAGGTCGTCGGCGGCACGCGCTTCTACGAGCGGCGCGAGGTCAAGGACGCCGTCGCGTACCTGCGCGCGATCGACAACCTCGACGACGACGTCAACCTGCGCCGCGTGCTCAACACGCCCAAGCGCGGGCTGGGCGACCGCGCCGAGGGAGCGGTCGCGGCGCTCGCGGACCGCGAGCGCATCTCGTTCGGCGCCGCGCTGGCCCGCATCGACGAGATCCCCGGTCTGACGAACCGCACGCTCAACCCGCTGCGCGGTTTCGTCGAGCTCATGACCGGCCTGCGCGAGCTGGCGGACTCGGGCGCGACGCCGTCGGACGTCCTCGGCGCGGTCCTCGACCGCACCGGCTACCTCGCCGAGCTGCGCGCGAGCGACGACCCGCAGGACGCCACGCGCGTCGAGAACCTCGCCGAGCTCCACGCCGTCGCGACGGAGTTCACCGAGCTCGAGCCCGAGGGCACCCTGTCCGACTTCCTCGAGCGCGTGTCGCTCGTCGCCGACGCGGACCAGATCCCCGCGGACGACGCCGACGCCGACGACGACGGGGAGGAGAAGGTGGACCCGGGCGTCGTCACGCTCATGACGCTCCACACCGCCAAGGGCCTCGAGTTCCCCGTCGTGTTCCTCACCGGCATGGAGGACGGCACGTTCCCGCACATGCGGTCCCTGCACGACGACGCCGAGCTCGCCGAGGAGCGGCGCCTCGCCTACGTGGGCATCACCCGCGCGCGCGAGCGGCTCTACGTGTCGCGGTCTGCGGTGCGGTCGGCGTGGGGCATGGCGAACGAGTTCCCGCCCAGCCGGTTCCTCGAGGAGATCCCGGAGGAGCTGTGGGACTGGCGGCGGCGCGAGTCGTCGATGGCGACGTTGCGGGCCGGCGGGTCGGTCTGGGGCCGGGGGTCGGGGTCCGCGTCGTGGTCGGGATCGCGGTCCGGGGCCGGGTCGCGCTCCGAGGGGGTCGACGCCGGATCTACCATCCGGAGCCCTCGTTCCTCGGGCTCCCCCCGCCAGGCCCGCCACGATCCGGCGTCGACCCCCTCTGCGCGCTCTCCCTTCGGCTCCACCTCGGGCTCCGGCTCCGGCGGCGCGAAGTTCGGGTCGGCGACGCCGCGGTCCGACGGGGACGTGCCGAACCTCGCGGTCGGGGACAAGGTGACGCACGACGCCTACGGGCTCGGGACCGTCGTCGCCCTCGAGGGGGCGGGGCCGAACGCGGTCGCGAAGATCGACTTCGGCGCGGACGGGACGAAGAGGCTGCTGCTGCGCTACTCGCCGGTCACGAAGCTCTAGCGGCGCCGGTCCGAAGTGCGCGCCGGGGGCACCGGCGTCCGCTCGGCGTACGTTCAGCCGACGGTGCCGAGCGCGCGGTAGGCGAGGACGAACGCCGTCGCGACCGCCGCGGTGCCCGCGGCCGCCAGCGTGACCGGCAGCGCGCCGCGGACCCGCCGCGCGAGCATCGTGGCGAGCAGGACGAGGGCGACGATCCCGACGGCCACCCAGTAGGTCGCGCCCGTCGTCTCCACGACGGTCGTGAGGCCGTAGACGCTCTCCCCGAGGCCCACGCCGCCGAGCAGCGCGGTTCCCAGGGCGGCGCGCAGGCCCGTGAGACGCAGCCAGGCCGCCGCGACCCCGACGAACGGGCCGACGACGAGGCCGACGACGCCGAACAGGGTCGGGTCGTAGTAGAGGCCGCGCAGGTCGGCGGCGGCCGCATAGCCGAGGACGAGCAGGACGAAGCTCGCCGCACCGAGCGCGGCGGCGGGCCACGTCCGTGCACGCGCCCAGCCGACCAGGAGCGCGGTGAGCACCGTCCAGCCGCTCGCCGAGTTCGCGAACGGCGCCGCGGCGTCGGGCAAGAACCCCTGCGCGAACGACGTGAGGCCGCCGAGGAGGAAGCTCGCTGCCAGCACGGCGACGGCACGGCGCCACCCCGGTCGCGCGCCGTCGTCGCTCGCGCGTCCGGGCGGCTCCGGTGCCGGGCGACGGGCGGTGTGCAGCGCGCGCGACGGGTTCGGGTCTGTCATGCGGAGAACGGTAGGCAGCGCGCGCCGTGGGGTCGTCCGCCCGTGGTCCGACCGCGGAGCCCGCGCGGTCCGTCGCCGGTCGGACGGACGGGCCCCTGGCGCATATCGACTATCGATAGTATCGTCTGTCGATATCACCGATCGTCGGCTCGTGACGGTCCTGGCACTGGGAGGCCCTCGTGTCCACCGCGCCCCGCAAGAGGTTCTCGCTCGTCGAGCTCGACCGCTCCGACGTGGTCGTCACCGCGCTCGTCGCGGCGGCTGTCGTCGTCGGCGCGCTCGTCGTCGCCGTGCGCCGCGTCGCCGAGCTCGTCGGCGGCGGGCCGGTCCCCGTCCGGGTCGAGCTGACGGCCGACGAGGTCGTCCAGGCCCCGCTCGGCCCCGACGGCGCGGACGTCGCCGCGACGTCCGGCTCGGTCGTCGTCGAGGTGCCGCACCTGGCCGGGTTCGCCCGCGCGACCGCGCTCCTGGAGGCCGTGACGGTCCCCGGCGCCTACGCCGTGACCGCGGTGTGCCTCGCGCTGTTCTGCCGTCGGGTCGTGCGAGGGCTGACCTTCACGGCCGCGACGACGCGCCTCGTCCTCGTCGCGACCGTCGCCGTCCTGGTCGCCTGGCTCGTCCAGGTCGGCGCGTCGACGGTCGTCGGGAGCGCGGCGCGCAGCGCGCTCGGGGGAGGCGACGCCGACGCCGGGACGGTCTTCGTGACGTCATTCCCGCTCGGTCTGCTGCTCGTCGCCGTCGCGCTCGGCGCCGTCGCCGGGGCGATGCGCGTCGGCGAGCGCGTCCAGCGCGAGACGGAGGGTCTCGTCTGATGCCGCCCGAGGACGACGCCGGGCGGGTGCACTGCCGCCTCGACGAGCTGCTGGAGGAGCGAGGCATGACGCTCAGCCGGCTCGCCGAGCTCGTGGGGGTCACGGTCGTCAACCTGTCGGTGCTCAAGAACGACCGGGCGCGGGCGATCCGGTTCTCCACGCTCACCGCCGTCTGCGACGCGCTCGGGTGCGAGGTCGGGGACCTGCTGGTGCTCCGACCGCGGTAGCGCGCACCGGTTCGGGTCACCCCGCGGCGATCGAACCGTAGCCGGTGGAGCTGGCGAAGCCACCACCTGCGCCGAGGTTCAGCGTGAAGCCGATCAGGTCGAGCTCGTCCGACATGACGACCTGCACGAACGTCCCGACGCCCAGCAGCCCCGCGCCGAACTCGAACGTGCACGTGGAGCTGTTGAGGTGAGCCGTGTCGACCGCCAGCGCCCCGACGAGGAGGCCGGCCGTCACCTGCGCCCCGACGCCGAGCTTGAACTGACCGTACGTGACGGGGGCCGACACCTTCTGATCGACGACGTCGGACGCCACCCCGCTGCCGCCCCCTCCACCGAGGAGCCCGACCTGCGCCCCGGTGGACCATCCGACGAACATGGTGCGCAGCAGGGAGTCGGCCTTGACGGCGTCGATCGCCGGGCCGAACAGTCCGGAGTCGAGCACCTGGTCGGTGCTGGCGCTGCTCTTCGGGTCGGCCAGCACCGCCGCAACGATCGCCGGACCGCCCGGCGACGTGACCACCGCCTGTGCGCCGGCGGTGAGTGCCGACGCGACCCCGGAGACCTGGGCGAAGTAGCTGCCGCCCTTGCGCGCGATGTCCCACGGCCACTGGAAGGTCGCGCCGAGCGCGACCTGCTCAGCGGCCAACGCGGACCTCAGGGGAGCGAGACCCGGTGCGGCGGCGTCCGCTACCGAGGAGTCGGCCATCAGCCGAAGTTCCAGATGTGCCCGCCGAAGACCGTGGCGCCGCCGCCCAGGCCGACGCCGGCACCGATCGCGAACCCGAGGAGGTGGAGGTCGTTGCCGTACCAGAACGTCTGGAAGGACAGCGAGATCCCGAGGTCGATCGACACCTTGAGGCCGAACACGTCGAAGTTCGTCTGCGAGGGCAGCTGGTTCGTGACGAAGCACTGCACGTTCAGCTCGGCGGCGACCCGGAGACCGACCTCACCGGTGGCGTACCCGTAGCCGCGGGGTCCTTCCCGCTTCGCGATGTCCCACATGCAGCCCAGCCCCCCGGCCCCGCCCACGAAGAACTGGAGGTCCGCGCTGACGCCCAGGCCGATCGTGCTGAACAGCCGGTCGGCGTCGATGTCGTCGAGCGCCGGTTCGAACATGCCGCCCACGGCCGCAGTACTGCCGAAGATCGCGTCGGTGGTCGTCCGCTGCTCGTCCGTGCCGAGCTTCTGGTCCTTCCACCCGTAGCCGTTCATGGTGCTCACGAAGGTGGGCTGGCTCGTGGCTACCGACCTGGTGTTCTGCGTCGTCCCGTCGACGACGGCCGTGTGCGCGCTGTAGAAGGACTTCATCGCGTCGAGGATCTGCTGGTTCGACGGCGGACCCCCCGCGGTGGCGGCGACCGTGCGGAGCGACTCCTCCTGCCCCAGGTCGTCGACGGTCAACGCCTCGATCTGGTCACCGATGGTCGTCGTGGTCATGATGTGCTCCTCGCTGTCAGAACGTCCGCGGGTGGATGGAGCCGGCGAAGACGCCGGTGTTCAGCGGCACGGTCGCGCCGGTGCTGGAGACGAAGCCGACCGGTTCCAGGTCGCCGGTGAGCAGGATTTTGAGGTTGACGGAGACCGGCCCGACGGTGGTGTTGACGTAGAGCCCGACCACGGACCCGTGCTCGGGCGCCGGCTCCAGCCACAACCCGTACTGCAGGTTCTGGCCGGGAGTCACCGTGACGATGTGCCGGAAGATGTCGAGCTCGACCACGAGTCCGCTGCGAGCAGCCGACAGCGGCAGGGGCGCCACGAAGCCGGGGACCTCGGGGCCGTCTCCCGGGCCGCTCTTCGTGAAGACGCCGACCGAGACGGCCCGGCAGGATGCGTCCGCACGGACGGTGTCGAGGGCCGTCGTCACGGCGGTGCCCTCCAGAAAGGGGGCCACGAGGTCCGGCGACACGCCGGACGCCGACCAGTCGGTCGCGTCCAGCGTGTTCCGCGCGTTCGTGAGCCCGGCGTCGGAGACGTCGGAGACGAGCGCGGTCGTGAGCGCGTCGACGGCCTGCTGGTGCGCCTGATAGGCGCTCTTCGACGCCTTGAGGATCTCCTGGTTGCTCGGGCCCGCGGCGGAGCCGGTCGTCGAGGAGTCGGTGCGCGGGGGAAGCTCGGCGTCGAGGACGTCCGAGGCGACGGTGAGTGACATGGGCGATCGCTCCTTCGGGGCTAGCTGGTGACGATGCTGCCGTGCTCGATGGCAGCGTTCACGGGCAGGAGACCGAGCTCCGCCCCGACGGCGATCGTGAATCCGCGGACCTCCGACAGGTCCGGACTGAGATGGATGCCGAACCCGATGGAGGGACCCTCGGCGACGGGCTCGCACGACAGCTCGATGCCGAGAAAGTCTCCGGCGACCTTTTCGGGCGGCTCCAGGAAGATCCCCGCCGTGACATTGATCGCGATGTCGATGTTCATCGAGATCCGTATTCCGCCCCAGGCCATCCACATGGCAGAACCGGAGGGAAACCCGAAACCGACGCCGACGCCACCGAAACCCCCGACGAAGACGTCGAGATTCGCCTCGATACCGACGAAGAAGGTCGCGAAGTCGCCGTCCTTCTCGACGCTCTGGCGCGCCTGCGTCATGTCGGACGCCTGCAGCAGCGGCCGGGTCAGGTTCGGCGCGGCCACCTTCGACGTCCAGTCGTAGGCCTGGGACGCCGCGACGTCGGGGGCGTTCGCCGGGTTCTGCGCGGTCGCGATGGAGCCCGTCGTGGTGTCGTCGACCGCGCTCACGTGCTGGCGGTAGGCGTCCTTGCAGGCGGCGAGGACCTCGGCGTTCGACGGCGCCGCACGGGCCACCGCGAGAGCCTGCGGCCTCGACATCGTCGTGGGATAGGTGATCGGGAGCGCGTCGGGGTCCATCGTGTCGAGGATGGACGAGTACAAGCCGGGCATGGGCTGACCTCCGAGAGGACGGCGCAGCCTTCGTCGAGCCGTGGTCGACGGCGACCCACGGCACGGCACGGTGAAGACCACGTCAACGTCGCCGCGCCGCAGGGAGATGTGCTCTGGCGCAACCTGAGGTTGGGGCGACGATGCTTCCCCTGCCGCCGCGCCAAGAATGCGCGACCCGTCGCTCCGGTGTGGATTCCTGATCAACTCTAGGGACGCACCGTCAGAAGCGCATCGCGGTTCGCGCCCTCGTCGCTCTTTTCACCCGCTCCTTCGGCGGGAGGCCCTGTGGGTGACGTCAGGACGCCGTGCGGTGCTGGTCGGTCAGGGCGGTGCGCAGCTGTGGGACGTCGGAGCCCGCCCCGGCGAGCGCGCCGACCAGGACGCGGTGCGCCGTCGTGCCGTCGAGGCGGGCCACGGCGAGGAGCACGTGACCCGAGTCGATGGACCGCGAGCCGACGTGGATCGCCTCGCGCAGCGAGAGCTCGAGCGCCTTCTTGGCCTCGGGCGTGAACGGGATGTGCGACCGGCGGTTGCGCCGCGCGCGACGCTCCTCGCCGACACGGTCGAGCGCACCCGCGCCGAACGCGGCGTCCGTGTGCGCCCGGATCGCGTCGAGGTCGATCCCGAGCGAGGCCAGGGCTTCGCCGTCGAGATCCGTTTCGCCGGCCGCCGACTCCGCGTGCCGGTCGATCGCGCCGGGACCGACCCCGAGCGCCGCGAGGGCCGATGCACCGGCACCGCCTTCCTGGTGGGCGAGGGCGACGAGCAGGTGCACGGCGTCGATCGAGTCGTCGCCGCGGCGGCGCGCGACCTCCTGGGCGTGGACGACCGTCGCGCGGGCGTCGGCGGTGAAACGTTCGAACATGTTCATGACCTCCTGGTGGACCGGGTCGCCCCGTACTTCTTGTGCACGGCCTGACGGGAGACTCCGAGCCGGTCGGCGATCTCCTGCCACGACCAGCCGAGCGCGCGGGCGTGCTCGACCTGCAGCGCCTCGAGGCGCTCGGCGAGCACCCGCAGCGAGCGCACGGCACGAAGCCCCGTGTCGGGGTCGGTGCTGCTCGCGGCATCCATGTCGACGGGTTCCATGCGTGTCAATCTACGTTGACACGACAGGCCTGTCAACCAGTGTTGACACCAGCGCTCTCGCCACCCGATCCGGCACCGGACCGCAGGAGGCGCCCGTGTAGAGTCCCCGCGGCGCGCCGACCGTGGACCTGTCGACGTGCGCGGCGCACGAGGACGACGCACGGCAGACGCAGCGGGGGACGGCATGACGGCACGTGAGAAGACGGTGGCAGCCCGAGGGATCCGGGGCGCGCGCGGGGTCGCGACGGTGCTCGCGCTCGCGCTGGCCACGTCCGGCTGCGGGTTGCTCGGCGGTGCGGAGGTGGCGGACGACCCTGCACCGACCGCCGAGGCGCCCGTCGAGCGCGCGAGCGACCCCACGCCGGTCGAGGCGTCGACCGTGTTCCAGGGCCTCGAGCTCGACCTCGAGGTCGGGCCGCTCGCCGTGACCGACGGTCTCGGCGTGCTGCGCGTCCAGGTGACCGCGACGGGAGAGGGAGGCCTCCCGCTCGCCTTCGTCTTCGGCGACACGGCGCTCGGGCAGGCGGACTCCTTCGCGGGGCTGCGGCTCGTGGACACGGAGGCGGGAGTCGTCCGCGAGGCGGCGTACGTCGACGGCGTCCCGCTCGGCGCGACCCCGGACGGCGCCGTGGTCGGGGGCTTCGACGACGAGCCGCTGGTCGGGCACGTGGTCTTCGCGGCCCCGGGCGGCGCGACGACGGCGGTGCTCGTCCCGCACGTCGGCCTGGTCGAGGGCGTCCCCGTGGTCGCCGCGGCCGACGCCGCCGACCTCACCGTCCCCCTCGACGAGCTCACGGACGCCTCACCGGAGGACGTCGTCGCGCCCGTCGCGTTCCTCGAGACCTTCACGACGCAGGACGACGGAGCGGTCCGCACGCGCGTGGCGGAGGAGGAGGTCACGGTCGCGGTCGACTCCGACGTCCTCTTCGCGGTGGACTCGGCCGAGCTGGGCGCGGGGGCCGACGAGGCGCTGCAGGCGGTCGGCGCGGAGCTGGCACGCGCAGGCGCGGGAGATCTCCGGGTCGTCGGCCACACGGACGACGTCGGCGAGGAGGCGGCGAACCAGGACCTCTCGGAGCGGCGTGCGCAAGCCGTCGCGGACCGGCTCGGCCAGGTCACGGACCTCGGGGACCTCGCGCTCGTGGTCGAGGGTCGCGGGGAGACCGAGCCGATCGACCCTGGCGCCAGCGACGAGGCGCGTGCGCTCAACCGCCGGGTCGAGATCCGGTTCGTCCCCGCGGAGACCGGGGTCACGACGAGCGCGTCCGACGCCCAGGCGGAGCAGACCGCCGGCCCGACGGTCCAGGGAGCCGGGACGGCGCAGGTCGAGTACGTCGACGACCTCGGGAGCCGGCCTCTCGACGTCGAGCTCCTCGGGGTCCGTCGAGTCGGTGCCTACCTCGTGGGCGACCTCGAGGTCCGCAACCCCGGCCCGGACTACGTCGGGTTCATCGGCGTCCTCGGCTCCGTCCGGGACGGCCGTGGCAACCTCACGGACGCGTCGCTGGGTGCCGGCAACGTCACGCTCCTCGACGGCGGGACCAGGGTCTACCCCGCCGACTACCTCGCCTCGGGCGAGCTCGACTTCGGCGCGCTGGAGCTCGAGCGGCTCCTGCTGGGTGACCGCTCGATGGGGAGCCTCGGCACGGGTCTCAGCACGCACGCGACGGTCGTGTGGCCGGACACGGGGCAGGACGTCGTCACGGTGGACGTGCCCGACGGGTCGCTCCCCGGCGCCCCGGGCAGCGCGCCGGTCCGATTCGTCGACGTCCCGGTCCAGGACTGAGCCCCACGCGTCTCGTCGACGGCGTGACGAAGAGAACACTCCGCGCCGCCGGTCGGCGGGACCTGGCGGATAGGCGCGTTCCCGGCTGAGGGCTACCCTGTACGGGGATGTCTTGATGTCGAGACATCGGTCATGCCGCACACGGCGCATCAGACGGAAGGACGCAGCAGGGTGGACCTGTTCGAATACCAGGCGCGTGACATCTTCGAGAAGCACGGCGTGCCCGTGCTGGGCGGTGTCGTCGCGACGACACCCGACGAGGCTCGCGAGGGCGCAGAGAAGCTCGGCGGCGGGACCGTCGTCGTCAAGGCGCAGGTGAAGACCGGCGGCCGCGGCAAGGCCGGCGGCGTCAAGCTCGCGCACTCGCCCGAGGAGACCGCCGAGAAGGCGTCCGAGATCCTCGGCATGGACATCAAGGGCCACACGGTCCACCGCGTGATGATCGCCGAGGGCGCGAAGATCGCCGAGGAGTTCTACTTCTCGGTGCTCCTCGACCGCTCGAACCGCAACTACCTCGCGATGTGCTCGGTCGAGGGCGGCATGGAGATCGAGCAGCTCGCGGTCGAGCGCCCCGAGGCGCTGGCCCGGGTCGCGGTCGACCCGATCGTGGGCATCGACGAGGCGAAGGCGCGCGAGATCGTCGACGCCGCCGGGTTCGCCGAGGACCTCAAGGCTCCGGTCGCCGACGTCATCCGCACGCTGTGGACCGTCTTCACGGCGGAGGACGCGACGCTCGTCGAGGTGAACCCGCTCGTCCGCACCGAGGACGGCAAGATCATCGCCCTCGACGGCAAGGTCACCCTCGACGACAACGCGTCCGAGGTGCGTCACCCGGACCACGAGGCGCTCGAGGACAAGGAGTCGGCCGACCCGCTCGAGGCGAAGGCCAAGGCGAACGGCCTCAACTACGTCAAGCTCGACGGCGAGGTCGGCATCATCGGCAACGGCGCGGGTCTGGTCATGAGCACGCTCGACGTCGTGGCCTACGCGGGCGAGGCCCACGGCGGCGTCAAGCCGGCGAACTTCCTCGACATCGGCGGCGGCGCGAACGCGCAGGTCATGGCGAACGGCCTCGACGTCATCCTCAACGACCCGCAGGTCAAGTCGGTGTTCGTCAACGTCTTCGGCGGGATCACCGCGTGCGACGAGGTCGCCAAGGGCATCGTCGGCGCGCTGGAGATCCTCGGCGACGAGGCCTCCAAGCCCCTGGTCGTGCGCCTCGACGGCAACAACGTCGACCTCGGCCGCGCGATCCTGCGCGAGGCGAACCACCCGCTCGTGACCCTCGCCGAGACCATGGACGGCGGCGCCGACAAGGCAGCCGAGCTGGCCAACGCCTGATCGCCCGTAGACGTCGAAAGCTGAGACAGAGAACACCATGTCGATCTACCTGAACTCCGACTCGAAGATCATCGTCCAGGGCATCACCGGCGGGATGGGTGCCAAGCACACCGCCCTGATGCTCGACTCGGGCGCCCAGATCGTCGGTGGCGTCAACGCCCGCAAGGCCGGCACCACCGTCACCCACAAGGACCACGAGGGCAACGACGTCACGCTGCCCGTGTTCGGCACGGTCGCCGAGGCCATGGCCGAGACCGGCGCGAACGTGTCCGTCCTCTTCGTCCCGCCCGCGTTCACCAAGGACGCGGCGATCGAGGCGATCGACGCGCAGATGCCGCTCATCGTCGTCATCACCGAGGGCGTCCCCGTGCAGGACACGGCCGAGGTCTGGGCCTACCTGCAGGGCAAGAGCACCCGCATGATCGGCCCGAACTGCCCCGGTATCATCACGCCGGGCGAGTCGCTCGCCGGCATCACGCCGCACACCATCACGGGCAAGGGCCCGATCGGTCTCGTGTCGAAGTCGGGCACGCTGACCTACCAGATGATGTACGAGCTCAAGGACCTCGGGTTCTCCACCGCCATCGGCATCGGCGGCGACCCGATCGTCGGCACCACGCACATCGACGCGCTCGAGGCGTTCGAGAACGACCCCGAGACCAAGGCGATCGTCATGATCGGCGAGATCGGCGGCGACGCCGAGGAGCGTGCGGCGGCGTACATCAAGGAGCACGTCACGAAGCCAGTCGTCGGCTACGTCGCGGGCTTCACCGCCCCCGAGGGCAAGACGATGGGCCACGCCGGCGCCATCGTCTCCGGCTCCGCGGGCACGGCGCAGGCCAAGAAGGAGGCCCTCGAGGCCGTCGGCGTCAAGGTCGGCAAGACGCCGTCCGAGACGGCCGCGCTCATGCGGGAGATCCTCGCCTGACCCGAGCGCTGACTCGAGCACGACCCCGGGTGCCGCTCCGGCACCCGCACGACGCCCCGCTCCGCCCGCCGGACGCGGGGCGTCGTGCGTCGTCCGGAGCCGCGTGGCTCAGTCGGTACGCCGCGCGGACGGTGCGCCGGAGTCCGCGAGCCACGCGTCCAGCCGGACCCACTGCGCGTAGAGCCACGCGGCACGCTCCTCGTCGCCGGTCGGCAGCTCGTCGTGCGGCGTCGCCCACACCTTGAGCGTGATGCGCTTGTCCATGGGCAGCTCGCGCCAGATGTCGCGCACCGTGACGAGGCCCTCGAGCCCGGTGTGCGCGACGACCGCCACGCCCGTCCGCGGGGTCGCGTCGAGCGCCGCGAGGAAGCCGCCGACGTGCGGCGCCATGACGTGCGGCATCTCCGCGGCGAGGTCCGCCTCGGTGTCGTCGCCGGCCGCGCGGAGCGCCGCGATCCGCGCGTCGCGTCGGCGGGGCGTGACGTTGCCGCCCTCGGGGAACAGCAGGACTGCGGAGTCGGGTGCCAGGTCGGTGGCGAGGAGCGCCACGGCCTCGCTGCCCGACGGCGCCCCCGCGCGCCGTCGGACCCGCGGGACCACGAAGTACGCGGGCAGGCGGTGCAGCAGGACGTCGATCGCCGGGTCCCACTGGAGGGTGTCCTTGAGCACGACGCGCGGCTCGCGGCGGGCCGCGTTGAGGATGCGGTCCATGAGGACGAACGAGTCCCCGGGGCCGGCGTGTCGGCTCACGACGAGGACGGGCGAGCCGTCGAGACCGGCGGCGTCGCTCAGGTCCGCCTCGATCCGCAGCCGCAGGGTCCAGCGCACCTGCCAGAACAGCACCGACAGCATCGCGCCGGCCAGGCGCACGTGCGCGTCCCGGAACGCCGGGCGGTGCAGCGCCCAGCCAAACCCGGACGCGAGCCACAGCCCGAACAGCGCGACGACCGCGACCGCGTCCCACACGACGTAGAAGCTCGCGATCCACAGCGCCCGCGTGGTGCGCAAACGGCCGGGCAAGGCCCAGCTCACGATCGCACCGACGAGGATCACGAGCATGAGGCTCGTCGGGACGAGCAGCACCGCGAGCAGCACGACGGCCGGCGCGAGCACGACGCGGCGGACCCACCGGGGCGGGGGAGCGACGTTCATGCGGCACCGAGACCGTCGAGGTAGGCGCTCGCCGCGGCGTAGGAGGCCGCCGCCCGGGTGCGGGTCGCGTCGAGGCGGCGGGAGGAGGAGAGCCGGTCGTCGCCCGGGAGCGGGCCGCCGCTCGGCAGGACGTGCACCGCGACGCCGTCCGGGACCTCGGCGAGCTCGCGCGCGAAGCGGTGCCGGCGCGCGATCTCGAACGTCACCTTGGCGACCTCGACCGCCGTGCGCGGCGGGTGCAGCGGCTCCTCGATCCGCCCGACCTGCAGGACCCACACCGTGCCTGCCCCGCGGCGCACCGCCTCGCCGAGCGGGATGGACGACACCACGCCGCCGTCGACGTAGTGCTCGTCCCCGATGCGCGTGGGCGGCAGGGCGCCTGGCACCGACGCCGAGGCGACGACGGCCTCGACCAGCGGCCCTTCGCTGAACCAGCGCTCGGCCGCGCGCTCGATCGACGCCGCCGCCACGACGAGCGGGACGTCGAGGTCGGCGAAGGTCGTCCGGTCGCCCAGCACCTGGCGCAGGAGCGCGCGCAAGGGGGCCGGGCTCGCGAGATGGGTGCGCGTGCGCGCGAGCCGCCGCACCTGGCGGTACCAGGCCTCGCCGTAGATCTGTGTCGCGGCGGGCGACGACCACGCGGCCTCGAGCCGCGGCACGACGGCGGTCGTCGGGTCGGCGGCGAGCGCGGCCCCGTTGATAGCACCGATGGACGTGCCGACGATGACGTCGGGAGTGATGCCCCGCTCGAGCAGCGCGCGCAGCATGCCGATCTGCACCGCTCCCCGCACCCCACCACCACCCAGCACGAACGCGGTCGGTGCGGGCGTCGTCGTCATGGACCCGATCGTAGGGGCGGGTACCCTGGCGCGCCGGGGAGAATGTCACGAAGCGACCTCTCGATCGACGACGATGGGCACCATGAGCACCACCGGCACGACGCGCGGCGCGCGCACGCGCACCGTGGAAGGCAGCCCGCCGCCCTCGCCGGTGGCACCCCGACGAGCGCCGTCGGGAGTCCTCGCCGCGCTGCAGGCGCTGACGCTGTCCCTCGCGGTGGTGGTCCTGCCCGGGGTCGTGGCGTTCCTCGGGTCCTCGACCGGGTCCTCCGAGGGCACGGGGTGGGGGCAGTCGGTGACGGTCGCCGCCGGGCTGTGGCTGCTCGGCCACGGCGTGCCGCTCGTCGCGAGCGGCACGACGGTCACCCTCGTCCCGCTGGGTCTCACGGTGCTCGCGCTGTTCTGCTGCTTCGCGTCGGCACGGCGCTCGGCGCACACGACGACGTCCGCCTGGGTCGCGGGGACCGTCACCTATGCGGTCGGCACGCTGGGCGTGGCCCTGCTGGCCGGGTCGACCCCGCCCTGGGGCCTCGCCGTCGCGGTCGTCGGGGGCGCCGCCGTCGGGGGTCTCGGGCTGGGCGCGGGCATCCTCGCCCGGCCGGACGCCCCGTTCGTCGGCGAGCTCACGCAGCGGCTCGACCGGTGGCTCCCGCCGTCGGTGCGCCTCGGCCTGCGCGGCGCGCTCCTCGGGACTAGCCTGCTGACCGGCGTCTCCGCCGTCGTCGTCGGGGTGTGGCTCGTGGCGGGCCGGGCCACGTCGGGTGACATCGTCGCGGGACTCGTCCCGGGCACCGTCGGCGGGATCGTCCTCGCCCTCGCCCAGCTCGCCGTCCTGCCCAACGTCGTGGTCTGGGCCGGCGCGTGGCTCGTCGGCCCGGGTTTCGTGGTCGGCCAGGGCAGCACGTTCGCGCCGACCGGCTCGCAGCCGGGTGCGCTGCCCGCGATCCCCATCCTCGGCGCGCTGCCGGGTGAGGACTGGACCAACCCGCTGACGCCGTGGGTCCCCGCGGTCGTCGTGGGGCTCGGCGTCGTCGCCGGGTCGTTCGTGTGGCGCCGGCTGCGCGACGTGACGGGCACGCACCCCGACGACGACGTGCACTGGGGCGACCTCGGGCTCGCCGTGGCGGGCGTGGCCCTCGGCGCGGGTCTGCTCGTGGGCGGGGTGACGTGGCTCGCGAGCGGCGCCGTCGGCCCGGGGCGCCTCGAGGTGGTCGGCGCGGACGCGCTGCTGGTCGGCGCCCTCGCCGCGGCGGAGATCGGTGGCGGCGCGGCCCTCGCGCTCGTCTGGGCGGGCCTGGACGTCCTCGGGCGGCGGCGCGAGCACGGTTCCCCGGACGAGCCGCCGCTCCTCTGAGATCGTCGGGAGCCGTGCCGGGGACCGCGGCTACGAGGCTGCCGGTGCCGGGGAGAGCCGGGAGACCCACTCGTCGAGGGCCTGCTGGCGCTCCGCCTCGCAGCGGTTCGACGCCGAGACGGTGATCGCGCCGTCGAGGCACCGCTGGTGCGCCATCGCGATGTCCCACGTGGCGAGCGTGGCGACCATCTGGAGCGCGAGCATGCCCGCGAGGCCGACGCCGATCGCGAGCGCCGGGACGAGCGCGCCGCGCACGCGCGCCCGCCAGACGGCGACGAGCGCCCGGATCCCGACGACGATCGCGCCGAGCGCGAGGGCGAGGCTCACGGCCTGCCACGGGAACGGCATCGTGCTCACGACGATCACCGCGAGCAGGAGCAGCCCGAAGTGCAGGACGCGTCGGGTGGCACGGCGCGCGAGCTCCGGGTCCGGCTCCGCGGGCTCGGGCGGGGCCTGCGGGGCGGGCGGCTGCGGGACGGGGGGACGCTCGGGGAGAGCCGGCGGGCCGGCGTGCGGCGGTGCCGGGGGTGCCGATGGCGGCGTCGTGGTGCCCTGCCGCGTGGCGTCCGGCTGCTGCGCCTCGGGTCCGGGCTGCTGGGGCGCGTCAGGACGGGGCGGGGCGTACGGGTTGCCCACGGGCAGCTCCTCGGTCGGTCGGGCGGCTCGCGGTACATTCTCCCATCGGACGTGCCGCCGCTCGCACCGCCCGACCGTCCGACTCGTCCACCGATCCCGCAGGAGCACCGTGCAGACGCCGTCCGGCCACACCGTCGAGTCCACCTCCGCCGCACGCGTCGTCGTCCTCGTCTCGGGCGCGGGCAGCAACCTCGCCGCGATCCTCGCCGCGCACGACGACGCCTCGTACGGCGCGCGGGTCGTCGGCGTCGTGTCGGACAAGGCGGACGCCGGAGGGCTCGGCCTCGCGCGCGAGGCAGGTGTCGCGGCGGTCGTCGTCGCACCGGGCGACTTCGACGACCGGGCGGCGTGGAACGAGGCGATCGCCCAGGCCGTGGACGTGTTCCGGCCCGACCTCGTGGTGCTGGCCGGGTTCATGCGGATCCTCGGCCCGGCGTTCGTCGGGCGCTTCGCGGGCCGCACGATCAACACCCATCCGGCCCTCCTGCCGTCCTTCCCCGGCGCGCACGGCGTGCGGGACGCGCTCGCGTACGGGGTGCGCGTGACCGGGTGCACGGTCCACGTGGTCGACGACGGCGTCGACACCGGCCCGATCGTCGCCCAGGTCGCGGTGCCGGTCGAGGAGGGCGACGACGAGTCCTCGCTCCACGAGCGCATCAAGGTCGCCGAGCGTGCGCTGCTCGTCGAGACCGTCGGCCGTGTCGCGCGCGAGGGCCTGCGCCTCGAGGGACGCCGGGCGGTCCTGGGTCGCTAGCTACGCGTCCCCGTCGCGAGGCTCCTGCGCCTCGCCCGGGTCCGCCGGGTCCGCCGGGCCGTGGCCGCCCGTCGGCGCCGGAAGGGTCTGGGGCGCGAGGACCGCGAGCAGCTGGTACGTCTCCCGTCGGGCGTGCGGTGTGGCGCGCGCGGCCTCGAGCGAGCGCTCGGACCAGCGTTCGAGGACGGTCTGGAGCTCGGCGACCATCGCTTCCGCCTGCTCGGCGTCGAGCACGAACGTGCTCAGCGCGAGGATCCGGTCGTCGCGCGAGCGACCGACGTCGTCCGCGCGGACGAACGCCTCCTCGGCCCACCGCAGCGCCGGGAGCACGACCTCGCGCATCGCCGCGGGGGTGCCCGGCTCGACCGCATAGCTCCTCGCGACGTTGGTCCAGACCCGGTCCCGGCGGTCGCGCGCGAGCTCGGGCGCCTCGACGATCATCCCGGCCTTCGCCAGCACGCGGAGGTGGAAGCTCACCGAGTTGGCGGGCTCGCCCGTGGCGCGGGCGAGGTCGGCCGCGCGCGCGTGCCCGAGGGTGGCGAGCTCCACGAGGATCCGCTGCCGCAGGGGGTGGGCGATCGCGCGCAGGGCGGCGGGGTCCTGGACGTGGAAGGTGTCGAGCACCCGACGAGGCTAGCAACGGCGACAGGCGCGCGCGCGAGACGCACAGTGGATATTGCGCACTTAGTATTGCGCAACCAACGTTGCGAAACTAGTGTGCCCGTCATGACCAGCAGCTCGGAGACCCACGACAGGCCCGCCCCGACGAGAACCCCCGAGGTCGAGCAGGCCCACCGGGCCGACGCCCGTGCCGGGACCCGGCTTTTGCACAACCGCTCGTACATGCTCCTCATGACGGGGCTCACCGCCGAGTCGCTCGGGGCCGGTGTCGCCCTGTTCGCCGTGCCGCTCGTGGCGTACGGACTGACGGGGTCGGTCGTCCAGGCGGGCGTCGTCGCCGCCGTCGGGCAGGTCGGGGCGTTGCTCGCGACGCTGCCCGCCGGGGTCGTCGCGGACCGGGTCGACCGGCGTCGGCTCGTGGTGGCCGCGGCGAGCGCAGGCACGCTCCTGTGGGCGACCGTCGCGGTCGCCGCAGGCCTGGGGTCGTTGACCGCCTGGCACCTCGCGGTCGTCCTCTTCGGGGCCTCGGTCGTCGGCGCTCTCGTCGACCCGGCGACCAGCGGTGCGTTCCGCTCGGTCGTCCCCGTGCCGCAGCTCCCGACGGCGCTCGCCGCCGCCCAGGGCCGGGACGCCGCGGCGAGCCTGCTCGCCGGTCCGCTCGGCGGCGTGCTCTACGCCGTCTCGCACGCGGTCCCGCTCGCCGCAGCCGCCGTCGGGCACGCCGCGACGGCGGTGTGCACGTGGCTCGTGCGCGAGCCGCTCAACGGCGACGTCGCCGCGGCGCGCGCGACCCGCCCGGCGACGGCGCTGCGCGAAGGCCTACGGTTCGTCTGGTCGGTCCCGCTCTTCCGCGCGCTCCTCGGGCTGCTCGTCGTCATCAACGTCGCGTTCGGCGGGATGATGATCGGGATCAACCTCGAGCTCGTCCGCTCCGGCACCGCGCCCCTCCTCATCGGTCTGGTCGACCTCGCCGTGGGCGTCGGCGTCCTTGCGGGCGCCGTGCTCGCGCCCCGGCTCGTGGCCCGCGTGCGCGCGGGCGGCCTCGTCGTCGTCGCGCTCGCCGTGCTGGCCGCGGGAGCCGTCGCCATGGCGGCGCTGCAGACCTACCTCGCGTACGTCGTCGTGCTCCCGTTCGCGCTGCTGCTCGTCCCTGCGGCGAACGCCTGCCTCTCCGGCTACGCGGCGGCGGTCACCCCGCCCCAGCTCCAGGGCAGGCTCTCGTCCGTCCTCGGGCTCACCGGCCTGGCCGCGGGGCCGCTCGTCCCGCTCGTCGGGAGCGGGCTGCTCGAGCGGTTCGGGCTCGGCGTCGCGCTCACGGCCCTCGCGGGACTCCTCGTCGCCACGGTCGCCGTCCTGAGCACCGTCAGGACCCTGTGGCAGGTCGGCACGCCCGACACGTGGTCCGACGACGCCCGGGCGCTCGCCGAGCAGGGGACGATGCCCGAGGAGCCCGAGCGCGTCGCGTCCGGCCGGTAGACTGGGCGGCGGCCGCGACTGGCGAGGGTGGGAACGACCACCGGGGAGCGGCCGGATCAACCTGCTGGTGCGTCGACCGCCTGGGCGCCTGGGTTCTGCCACTCGCGTCGGCCTCGGCCGGCGCGGCGACCGCGACCCAGAGGAGCCCCTCGAGATGTCTGCCCCCTCCGCCCCCGACGTCCAGCTCGCCGACGACGCACAGCGCCCCGTGCGCCGCGCGCTCCTGAGCGTCTACGACAAGACCGGCCTCGTCGAGCTCGCCACGGCCCTGCACGGTGCGGGTGTCGAGCTCGTCTCCACCGGCTCCACCGCCTCGACGATCGCGAGCGCGGGCGTCCCGGTGACGAAGGTCGAGGACCTCACTGGGTTCCCCGAGTGCCTCGAGGGCCGCGTCAAGACCCTCCACCCGCGCGTGCACGCCGGGATCCTCGCCGACTCGCGCAAGGCCGACCACCTCGCCCAGCTCGACGAGCTCGGCATCGCGCCCTTCGAGCTCGTCGTCGTCAACCTCTACCCCTTCGCCGCGACCGTCGCGTCCGGCGCCGGCCCGGACGAGGTCGTCGAGCAGATCGACATCGGCGGCCCCTCGATGGTCCGCGCAGCCGCGAAGAACCACCCGAGCGTCGCCGTCGTCGTCGACCCGGCGCGGTACGACGACGTCGTCGCGGCCGTGCAGGTGGGCGGCTTCACCTACGCGCAGCGCAAGGCGCTCGCGGCCGCAGCGTTCGTGCACACCGCGACGTACGACGTCGCGGTCGCGTCGTGGATGGGCAACGTCGTCGCGCCGACGGACGCGGTCCCGGTCGAGGGCGGCGCCGACGGCGAGACCCTGAGCACCGGGTTCCCCGCCTGGATGGGCGGCACCTGGGACCGCGCCGACGTGCTGCGCTACGGCGAGAACCCGCACCAGCGCGCCGCGCTCTACACGCGCGGCGACGGCGCGAGCGGCCTCGCCCAGGCCACCCAGCTCCACGGCAAGGCCATGAGCTACAACAACTACGTCGACGCCGACGCCGCGTGGCGCGCCGCGCACGACCACGCCGCTCCCGCCGTCGCGATCATCAAGCACGCCAACCCGTGCGGCATCGCGGTCGGCACCGACATCGCCGACGCCCACGCCCGAGCCCACGCCACGGACCCCGTCTCCGCGTACGGCGGCGTCATCGCGGCCAACGGCGTCGTGACGAAGGCCGCCGCGGAGCAGATCGCGCCCGTGTTCACCGAGGTCGTCGTGGCCCCCGGGTTCGAGCCCGAGGCCCTGGAGATCCTCCAGGCCAAGAAGAACATCCGCCTCCTCGTGGTCGACGCCCCGCCCGCCGCGACGGTCGAGACCCGCCCGATCAGCGGCGGCCTGCTCGTGCAGAGCGTCGACCGCGTCGACGCGGTCGTGACCGACGCCGAGGGCACCGAGGGCACCGTCACCGGCGGCGACGACCCGCAGCACTGGAACCTCGTCACCGGCGAGGCCGCCGACGACGCGACGCTCGCCGACCTCGCGTTCGCCTGGCGCGCGATCCGCGCCGCGAAGTCCAACGCGATCCTCCTCGCCCACGACGGAGCCGCCGTCGGCGTCGGCATGGGTCAGGTCAACCGCGTCGACTCGTGCCGCCTCGCGGTCGAGCGCGCCAACACCCTCGCCGACGGGCAGGAGCGCGCGCGCGGCGCCGTCGCCGCGTCCGACGCGTTCTTCCCGTTCGCCGACGGCCTGCAGATCCTCCTCGACGCGGGCGTGCGCGCCGTCGTCGCACCCGGAGGGTCGATCCGCGACGCCGAGGTGATCGAGGCGGCGACGGCGGCGGGCGTGACGATGTACTTCACCGGGACGCGGCACTTCGCGCACTGAGGTCGGTTGCTTCGGTTGAGGTCTCGGTCGGGCGTTTCGGTCGGGCGTTCTGGTCGGGGCGGGCCGAGGGGCGGGGCTGCGCGGGGTCTACCCTCCGCGCCTCGTTCCTCGGCGCTCCCGCCAGGCCCACCACGACCCCGCGCGGCCCCGCCCCTCGCCCCTTCGCGGTCGGGTTGCCATGCGTAGCCCCGCCCTCCGCGCGTCTCGCGGACGGATCACCGCGTGCGGCCGACGTTGGTCGGCGACGTCGTCGGCCGTGGGTGTAGGTCAGAGGAGGGCGTCGCGGAGGCGGCGGGTGGGGTCGAGGGCTACGTCGAGGTCGACGCGCAGGGGCGTGCCGCGGTTCATCGCCTTGCGGACCGGGCCGACGTCACGGGGCGAGTCGACGAGGAGGACCGCGCGGGCGGTGACGGTCCGGCCCGCCGTCGGATCGCCTGTCGTCGGGTCGTCCGGCGTCGGGACCGTCCGCGGGTCCGTGCTCTCCGGGGCCAGGTAGAAGGCGGCCCAGCCGTCGTGGCCCGAGGGGCCGCCGTCAGGGTCGCCGCGGAAGACCACCTCGTCGTCCGGGCCGGGCACGCCGAACAGGGCCAGGTCGTGGCCGAGCTGTTGCGAGAACACGTACGGGGCGTGGCCCGTGGTGCCGTCGGGCGTCAGGCCGAGCAGCGCGCGCACCGTCGGTTCGGGGTCGTGCAGGGCCGCGGACCAGTGGCCGCCCGGCACGTCGCCGTGCACGGGATGGCTGCGGACCGCGCAGTCGCCCACCGCCCACAGGCTCGGCCGTCCGACGACGGCGCCCGTCGCGTCGACCGGGATGCCTCCCCGCGCGTCGAGCGGCACCGCGCCCGCGAGCCAGCCCGTCGCGGGGCGCGCGCCCACCGCGGTGAGCACGACGTCCGCCGCGACACGCTCGCCGTCCGCGAGCGTGACGCCGTCCACGTCGACCGTCGCGACCGCGGTCCCGGTGCGCAGACGGACCCCTGCGTCGTCGTACCAGCGGGCCAGGTGCCGGGCGACCGTCGCGCCGAGCTGGCGCAGCAGGGGAGCGGGCGCCGCCTCGAGGACCGTGACGTCGGCCCCGGCACCGGCCGCGACCCCCGCCACCTCGGCGCCGATCCACCCGGCGCCCACGACGACGAGCTGCGTCCCCGGGCGCACGTGCCCGCGCAGCGCCTCGGCGTCCGCGGCGTCGTGGAGCACGACTGCCCCGTCCCACCCCGCGGGCCGCACCGGCACGGAGCCCACCGCGAGCACGACCGCGTCCGTGCGGAGCCGGTCACCGGAGCGCGTCGTGACCACGTGTGCGGCCCCGTCCGGCTCGATCCCGACAGCGGGGTCCGCGAGCCGGACCTCGTCGGCGAGCGCCGCGACGTCGACCCCGAGCTCGTCCGTGAGCCACGCGGTCGCAGGCCGGCTCAGCAGCTCCTTGGACAACGGCGGGCGGTCGTACGGCGGGATGCCCTCGCGACCCAGCAGCGTGATCCTGCCGTCGAAGCCGTGGGCCCGTAGCGCGGCCACGGTCTGGGCGCCGGCGAGCCCTGCTCCCACGACGACGACCGAGCCGGGCCTGGTTCCGGCGGACGTGGCGCGAGCAGGAAGATCGGCGGTCGGCATGCACGCCACGCTAGGGCACGACGGTAGGCTTCCGGACGTGGAACGGGCAGCGGCGTGAGCGATGTCACGGCACCTGGAGGTGCACCGCAGCGGCCGCGCCCGGCGCTCGAGCCGTCGTGGCACCACGTCCACGACGACGACGCCTCCGGTGCGCCCAGACGTCCGCGCCCGGCGCCCGGTCCCGACGCGACGCCCGCACGGGACGAGTCGGCTCTCGACCCGCAGACCCACGGCGGTTCGGACGCGCAGGTGCCGTCCGCCGTCGGGCCGCCGCCCCGACCCGCTCGGGTGCGTCAGCCCGCGATGTGGCTGGTGCTGGCCGGCGTCGTCCTCACGACGGGGGTCGCGGCTCTCGTCGGCGGCAGGGCGGGGAGCCTCGGGCTCGCCGGCGTGCTCACGGTTGCGGGCCTGTGCCGCGCGACCTTTCCCGGGCCCGGTCCCATCGGCATCACCGTGCGCTCGCGCGGTCTCGACGTCTTCTTCTTCCTCGCCCCGGCGGCCGTCATCGCGTTCCTCGCGCTGACGATCCCGCCGGGCGAGATCTGACCGCACGGACCGTTCCGGCACCTCCCTCGAGCGCCTCTCCCGGCGTCACGCGCCCGACGACGGACGGGCCCGGACCGCGCGTGCGGTCCGGGCCCGTCCGGGAGCGAAGCGTGCGTCAGGCCCTGGGGGCCTCGCCCGGGCGCTCGTCGGTGCGCTCGTCGCCCTCGACGACCTCGACGATCTCCTCGACCGCGACGACGTCACCGTCCTCGTCGGTCACCACGACCTCCTCGACGACGACCTCCTCGGCCTCGGGCTCCTGGGTGACCGACCCGGTCGCGTAGGCGCCGGCGGCGGCGCCCGTCGCGGCACCGGTCGACGTGACGGTCGCCCCCGCAGGGAGCTCCGACTCGTCGGTCACGGTGACGACCTGGTCCTCCCCGAGCAGGTCGTCCTGGGCCGGGGCGAACGCGAAGGCGCGGTAGAACAGACCAGCGATCGCCGCACCGAGGAGCGGCGCGACCCAGAACACCCACTGCTGCTTCCACAGCTCACCGTCGCTCGCGAAGACCGCCGACGCGAGCGAGCGTGCCGGGTTGAGCGACGCGTTCGTGACCGGCGCCGCGATGATGATCAGCGCCGTGAGCGCGAGGCCGATCGCGACAGGGGCGAGGCGGGAGCTCGCGCGCTTGTCGGTCACGCCGAGGATGACACCCACGAACACGGCGGTGACGATCGTCTCGACGAGCAGCGCCTGGACGAGGCCGAAGGTCACGCCGCCCTGGGACGCCGTCGACAGGGGTGAGAAGTCGCCGTACCCGTTGGCGGTCCCGACGAACAGGCCGCTCTTCTCGGTCTGGCCCAGCAGCTCCGGCAGAGCGGCCGGGACGGTGCTGAGCAGGACGAGGCCGGCGAGCAGCGCGCCCACGACCTGCGCGACCCAGTACGGCAGCACGTCGCGCCACGCCGTCCGGCCGCCGATCGCCGCACCCAGCGTCACCGCCGGGTTGAAGTGCCCGCCCGAGACGTTGCCGACCGCCGCGATGCCCGCCAGGACGGCGATGCCGCCCGCGAGGGCGACGACGAGGACCGACCCCTGGTTGAGGAAGTTGTAGAGCGCGACGCCCACGATCGCGAGGACGAGGAAGAACGTGCCGAAGACCTCGGCGCCGAGGCGCGCGAGGAGGCCCGGCTGGACGACGGCGACGGTCTCGGCCCGCTCGACGCGCGCGTCGTCGACGGTGCCCGCCGGCACGCCGGGAGCGGTGGTGTCCTGGGACATGATGTTCCTGTCTGGTTGGTTCTTCGGGAGAGCCCCAGCCCGGCGGAGCCACGGGTGCGGCACCGGCGCGCGGTCGGGACGACGGCACGATGCCTGACCGACTGCCCGGCCATTCCGGCATCTTGGGGGCATCTTGCCACCCTGAACCGTGAGATGCGTGGCAATCGGCCGTACAGGGCCTGAGAACGGACGTGACGTCTCACGATGCGGTCGCGGGCGAGCCTCGCCGAAAAGTATCTTGACGTCGAGAAGTCGAGTACCCTGGACGGCGGTCAGCAACGCCCTCGCGTACGACGGACCGGGTGCCGGGCTCCACGGCCCGCACCACGCCGTCACCGTCCCGGGGGCACCCCTCCCCGACAGTTGGAGCGATCTGCGCATGGGCAAGATCAAGGTCGTCAACCCGGTCGTCGAGCTCGACGGCGACGAGATGACGCGCATCATCTGGCAGTTCATCAAGGACCGCCTCATCCACCCGTACCTCGACGTCGACCTCAAGTACTACGACCTGTCGATCCAGAACCGCGACGCCACCGACGACCAGGTGACGATCGACGCCGCGAACGCGATCAAGCAGTACAACGTCGGCGTCAAGTGCGCGACGATCACGCCCGACGAGGCGCGCGTCGAGGAGTTCGGCCTCAAGAAGATGTGGGTCTCGCCCAACGGCACGATCCGCAACATCCTCGGCGGCGTCGTCTTCCGCGAGCCGATCATCATCTCCAACATCCCGCGCCTCGTGCCGGGCTGGAACAAGCCGATCATCATCGGCCGTCACGCCCACGGCGACCAGTACAAGTCGACGAACTTCAAGGTCCCCGGCCCCGGCAAGATCACGATGACGTTCGAGCCGGCCGACGGCTCCGAGCCGCAGAAGTTCGACGTCGTGACCATGCCCGAGGAGGGCGGCGTCGCGATGGGCATGTACAACTTCAACGAGTCGATCCGCGACTTCGCGCGCGCCTCGTTCGCGTACGGCCTCCAGCGCGAGTACCCCGTGTACCTCTCGACGAAGAACACGATCCTCAAGGCCTACGACGGCGCCTTCAAGGACATCTTCCAGGAGGTGTTCGACGCCGAGTTCAAGGACCAGTTCGACGCCAAGGGCCTCACGTACGAGCACCGCCTCATCGACGACATGGTCGCCTCGGCCATGAAGTGGGAGGGCGGCTACGTCTGGGCCTGCAAGAACTACGACGGCGACGTCCAGTCCGACACCGTCGCCCAGGGCTTCGGCTCGCTCGGCCTCATGACGTCCGTCCTCATGACCCCCGACGGCCAGACCGTCGAGGCCGAGGCCGCGCACGGCACCGTGACGCGTCACTACCGCCAGCACCAGCAGGGCAAGCCGACGTCGACCAACCCCATCGCGTCGATCTTCGCGTGGACCCGCGGCCTCATGCACCGCGGCAAGCTCGACGGCACGCCCGAGGTCACCGAGTTCGCGCAGACGCTCGAGGACGTCGTCATCAAGACCGTCGAGTCCGGCCAGATGACGAAGGACCTCGCGCTCCTCGTCGGCCCGGACCAGCAGTGGCTGACGACCGAGGACTTCCTCGCCGCGCTCGACGAGAACCTCAAGGCGCGCCTGGGCTGATCCGGCCCCGGCACGTCCGACGGCGGCGTCCCCTTCGCGGGGACGCCGCCGTCCGTCGTCCGGTCGCCGGTCCGGGGTCGCGTCGTTCTGTCGCCTCCCGCGGGGCCGGAGAGGAGGAGGGCGCGGGTCTACCATCCGGCCGCTCGTTCCTCGCGGCCTCCCGCCAGACCCACCACGACCCGCGCCCTCCTCCTCTCCGGCCCCGCTCCCGGTCCCGTCACCTTCCGCGCCGGGCCGCGAACGACGACGCCCGACCGTCTGGCGGCCGTCGCTCCACCCGCCTCGGCCTCCCAACCCGACCATGCGCCGTCGGGCGGAACCCCCGTGCGCGTTGTGGGAGAGTGAGCGCATGACTTCCCCCGTGAACGTGACGGTGACCGGCGCGGCCGGTCAGATCGGTTACGCGCTGCTGTTCCGTATCGCGTCGGGCCAGATGCTCGGCCTCGACACCCCCGTGCGCCTGCGTCTCCTGGAGATCCCGCAGGGCGTCAAGGCTGCCGAGGGCACCGCGATGGAGCTCGACGACTGCGCCTTCCCGCTGCTCGCCGGGATCGACATCTTCGACGACCCCACGGCGGCGTTCGAGGGGACGAACGTCGCGCTGCTCGTGGGCGCGCGCCCGCGTGGCCCGGGCATGGAGCGTGGCGACCTGCTCGAGGCGAACGGCGGCATCTTCAAGCCGCAGGGTCAGGCGATCAACGCGGGCGCCGCGGACGACGTCCGGGTCCTGGTCGTGGGGAACCCGGCGAACACGAACGCGCTCATCGCGGCGTCGAACGCGCCGGACGTGCCGAAGGACCGGTTCACGGCGATGACGCGCCTCGACCACAACCGTGCGCTGACTCAGGTCGCGAAGCGGGCGGGCGTGCCGGTGTCGGAGGTCCGCAAGGTGACGATCTGGGGCAACCACTCGGCGACGCAGTACCCGGACCTGTTCCACGCCGACGTCGCGGGGACGCCGGGAGCGCAGCTCGCCGAGGACCGGGCGTGGCTCGAGCAGACGTTCATCCCGACCGTCGCGAAGCGCGGTGCGGCGATCATCGACGCGCGCGGTGCGTCGTCGGCGGCGTCCGCGGCGAACGCGGCGATCGATCACGTGCACGACTGGGTGCTGGGCACTCCGGAGGGCGACTGGACGAGCGCGGGCGTCGTGTCCGACGGGTCGTACGGCGTGCCGACGGGACTCATCTCCTCGTTCCCGGTGGTCTCGCGCGGCGGCTCGTGGGAGATCGTGCAAGGGCTGGAGGTCTCGGACTTCTCGCGCGGCCGCATCGACGCGTCGGTCGCCGAGCTGCAGGAGGAGCGGCAGGCCGTCGAGGAGCTCGGCCTGGTCTGACACACCCGTTCCCCGGCGGGGGCCGCGGCCCGACGGCGGTCGGTGCGCGGCCCCGACCGGGGTCGGTGAGCGGGCGCCCGCCGGGGAAATTGCCTGCGTGGGCGTGGGTGGTGCGGCGTAGGGTCGTCGGGCCATGATCGACGCCCCACTGCCGACCGAGCAGCACCCGAACGAACGCCGGGCCACACCGGATCCCACCACCCCGGGCCTCGCCGCGACCGGCGCGTCCGACGACCCGTCCCGCCGTCTCGACTGGCGGCGCCTGCGCGGGCCGCTGGCCGCCGTCGCGCTCGTCGGGCTCGCCCTCGGCGCGGTCGGCGCCGCTCTGGGGACCGTGGTCGCAGGGTGGCTCGCCGAGGACCCGACGACGGCGACGCTGCAGCTCCTCGCCGCCTGCATCGTCGGTGCGGCGCTGCTCGACACCGCCGGTCAGGTCGTGTGGGCCGGCGTCGTCGACCGGGCCGAGGGCCGGCTGCGCGCCGACCTGCTCACGGCGGCGCTGCACCAGCCGCTCGAGACCCTCACCGAGCAGGCCGTCGGCGAGGTGCTGGACCGGGTCGACGACGACACGCACGCCGTCGGCACGCTCGTCCGGCGCCAGCTCTGGGGCGCGGGGCGCACGCTCGTCGGCGTCCTGCCCATGTGGGTCGTGGCCGGCCTGACGTGGTGGCCGGCGTGGGTCCTCTTCCCGGTGCTCGGGCTGCTCGCCGCCGTGCTCGTGCGGCCGATGCTGGGCGAGATCGCCCGCCGGAAGGTCATCGAGGAGATGGCGTGGACCGACCACGCCGCAGCCTTCGAGGAGTCCGTCGCGGCGCGCGACGACCTGCGCACGAGCCTCGGTCAGTCGTTCGCCGTGCGGCGTCTCGCCGAGCGGTCGGCCGAGGTCCACCGGCGGTTCCAGGCCGTGCTGACGGTCGAGTCCCGCATGCTCCGGCGGGCCGGTCTGGTCCTCGCCTCCCTGCTCGCGGGCGTCGCCGTCGCGGGCGCCGCGCTCGCCGCGGACGGGAACCTGCCCGTCGACCGCCTCGTCACGCTCTTCCTCGTCACGGCGATGTTCGTGGGTCAGGTGGACAACCTCGTCCACCACCTGCCCGACATCCAGGAGGGGCTGGGCGCCCTCACCCGCATCCGTCAGATGCTCGCCGTCGCGCCGGAACCGACCGGTGGACGCACGCTGCCCGACGGACCGGTCGGGATCGAGCTGCGCGACCTGCACTTCTCCTACGCCGAGGGCACGTTCGCCCTCGAGGGCGTCGACCTGCGGGTGCCGGCGGGGGAGACCGTCGCGCTCGTCGGGCGCACCGGCTCGGGGAAGTCGACCCTCGCGTCGCTCCTGTCGCGGGCCGTCGAGCCGCCACGCGGCGCGGTGTACGTGGGCGGCGTGGACGTGCGCGACCTCGACCTGCAGGCGCTGCGTGCCGCCGTCGGCGTCGTGACCCAGCGGACGGAGATCCTCGCGGGCACGCTCGCGGAGAACATCGCGCTGTTCGCCGACGTGCCCCGCTCCGACGTCGAGGCCGCGGTCCGCGAGCTGCGCCTGGACGACTGGGTGGCCGGGCTGCCGGACGGGCTCGAGACCCTGCTCGGCCCGGGCGGGACGTCGCTGTCCGCCGGGGAGGAGCAGCTCGTGGCCTTCGCGCGACTGCTGGTCCGGGACGTCCAGGTCGTCGTCCTCGACGAGGCGACGGCGCGCATGGACCCGCTCACCGAGGCCCGCGTTGTCGCCGCCTCGGACCGGCTCCTCGCGGGCCGCACGGGCGTGCTCGTCGCGCACCGCCTCACGACGATCGAGCGTGCCCGGCTCCTCGCGGTGCTCGACCACGGACGCGTCGTCCAGCAGGGGGTGCGGACGGAGCTCGCCGGGGTCGCGGGTCCGTACCGCGACCTGCTGCGGGCGAGCGCCGCCCAGCACGACGCGGACGGCGTCGGGCCGTCGGAGCGTGAGCGGGAGCGGACAGCCGACGCCGGCGAGGCGGTCGGCGGGCGTCGCCGGCGGGGCGAGCCGCCTGCCCTGACCGACCCGGGCGACGGTCCGAGCCTCGCCCGCGGCGTGCTGCACGCGCTGTTCGTGCGGCCCGCGTGGGGCGTGGTGGGCGCGGTGCTGTTCCTCGTGGCCAGCCTCGTCTCCGCGCAGGGCGCGATCACCGGCTTCCTCTGGGGCCGCACGGTCCAGGGCCTCGACGAGGGGCTGCCCGTCGGGCTGCTGATCCCCTTCGTCGTGCTCCTCGTCGTCGCGCCGCTGTGCCTGGCACGCGCGCTGTACGTCTACCCGCGCTGGTGGATCGAGGTGCTCCTGCGCGTGCGCATGGCCGTCATGACCGGCCAGACGCGCCAGCACCGGCTCACCGCCACGCCGCCGGGCGAGGTCGTGGCCCGCGCCATGGACGCCGACCGCTTCGTCCGGTACGCGGACCGCTGGGTGGACTTCGTCAACGGCCTCGTCATCGCCGGCGTCACGGCCCTGCTCAGCCGGTCGTGGCTCGCCGGTGCCGTGCTGCTCGCCGTCATGGTCGTGTCCGCGGCGGCGTCCGCGCTCGGGCGGCCCATCGCCGGTCGCTCGGCGACGCGGTCCTCGGCCGCGCGGGCCCGGTTCGGCCGCGCGCTCGTCTCGGCGCTCGACTCGGCGCGCACCGTCAAGCTCGCCGCCCGCACGCCGCAGGTCCACGCGCACCTGCGCGAGGTCGACGGGGGCCGCGTGCGGGCCGCGATCTTCGAGCACCGCGTCCAGGCCGCGCTCGACGGCGTCCCGCTCGTCATGATCCAGCTCGGCGTCGTCGCCGCATGGGCGGGGCTCCTCACCGGCACCTGGGACCTCGCGACGGCGCTCCTCGTCGCCAACGCCGTGAACGGCTTCGGCTGGTTCGGGGTCGTCGCGGGCGCCGTCGTCACCGAGGCGCCCGGCACGCGCTCGTGGCAGCAGGCGACGAGCCGGTTCGCGGCCGGAGCCGACCTCATGGACGTGCCGCCCGGCGTCGACCTGCTCACCGGCGACGCGCCGACCCCGGCGCCCGGCGAGCGGCAGGCGCTCGAGCGGCTCGAGCTGGCCGGCATGACGGCGCTGCACGACGACGGCACGATCGGCGTCCAGGGCGTCGACCTGGCGGTGCGCCGCGGCGAGCTCGTGCTGCTGCTCGGGCAGGTCGGCGCGGGCAAGTCGAGCCTCCTCTCGGCGCTCGCGGGCCTCATGGAGCACACGGGGCACATCCGCTGGAACGGCACCGACGTCGTCGACGCGCAGACGTTCCTGCGCCCGGGGCAGGTCGCCCACGTCGCGCAGGTCCCGCGCGTGCTGTCCGGGACGTTCGCCGACAACGTGCGCCTCGGGCACGAGCGCGAGCTCCACGGACCGGTCGCCGCGGCGCGGCTGGAGCGGGACGTCGTGGAGGCCGGAGGCCACGAGGCGCTCGTCGGTCACCGCGGCGTCCGGCTCTCGGGCGGGCAGGTGCAGCGGCTCGCGCTCGCGCGGGCGCTCGCGACCGACGCCGAGCTCCTCCTCGCCGACGACGTCTCGAGCGCGCTCGACGCCGCGACGGAGATCGAGCTGTGGACGTCGCTCCGGGAGCGGGGCACCACGGTCATCGGCTCGACGTCGAAGCGCGCGGCGCTCGCCCGTGCGGACCGCGTCGTCGTGCTCGACGAGGGACGGGTCGCCGAGGTCGGGCCGTGGCGCGACCTCGCGCCGCGCTGGGGGCACCTCGCGGGCTGACGTCCGCGCCCGCGCCGAGCCCGAGGGCGTCCGTGCGGCCGGGCAGGGCTACGGTGTGTGTCCTGACCGACCGAGCGGAGGACGACGATGGTGCGCCGGGGTACGAACCTGCCGCGCATGGGCGACTTCAACCAGATGGTCGTGCTGGACCAGATCCGACGCACCGACGACGGGCTGAGCCGGGTCGAGCTCGCCGCGAGCACAGGCCTGTCGCTGCAGACGATCTCGAACATCGTGTCGCGCCTCATCGGCCGCGGCCTCGTCGTCGAGGGCGAGAGGCGCGTCGAGGGTCGTGGCAAGCCCCGCACCATGCTCCACCTCGACGAGCGCGGTGCGTACGCCCTCGGCGTCCACGTGGACCCGGTCGTCGCCACGGCGGTGCTCGTCGACCTGCGCGGCGGCTTCGTCGAGAAGACGATCTTCGAGACGCCGCTCGGACCGGAGGCGCTCGTCGCCGAGGTCGCGAGGAGCACGTCCCACATGCTCGAGGTCGCGGGCGTGCGCCGCGAGGACGTCCTCGGCCTGGGCGTCGCCGCGCCCGGGCCGATCGACATGGCCGCGGGTCGCGTCATCCACCCGCCGTTGCTCGAGGGCTGGGCGGACGTGCCCCTGCGCGACGAGCTCGCCCTCGCGACCGGGCTCCCCGTCATCCTCGAGAAGGACGTGAGCGCGGCGATGGTCGCCGAGCTGTGGCGCGGCAACCGGATGCTCCATGGAACGTCGCTCTTCTTCTACCTCGGCTTCGGCGTCGCCGTCGCGGTCGCGCACGAGGGGGAGCTGCTCCCGGGGTCGTCGCGCAACGCGGGCGAGATCGGCCACCTCATCGTCGACAGCGACGGCCCGCCGTGCACCTGCGGGAACCGCGGGTGCATCGGCGTGAGCGCGGCGCCGGCGACGCTCGTGGGTGAGGCAGTGGCGCGCGGCGTGCTCGACCCGCGTACCCCGTGCACGTCCCCGCGCGAGCTCGACGCGGCGCTCACGGGCGTGTGCCGTGCAGCAGCCGCCGGTGACGACGTCGCGGCGGACATCCTGCGCACGTCCGCACGCCGCGTCGCGCACGGGATCACGATCGTCGCGGACCTCGTGGACGCCCGCGTCGTCGTCTTCGGCGGCCCGAGCTGGGCGCGGCTCGAGCCCGCCTACACCTCGGTGGTGCGCGAGGAGCTGGCCGCACGTGCGACGCTGCGCGAGATGCACCCGGTCGAGGTGCTCGGCTCGGCCGTCGGGGAGCACGTCGGTGCGGTCGGCGCGGCGAGCCTCGTCCTCGACGACCTGTTCACCCCGAGGCCGTCGGGCCTCATCGCGGCACCGGCGGAGCAGGTCCCGCCGGACAGGGCCGGGCGGCCCCCGTCCGGGAGCGCCGCGGCGCGGTAGGTCGCCGATTCGCGTCGGGGTTCCCGGCGTGCTGCTCTTGACATCATTAACTCAATTCGCTTGAGTTAATGCCACCAGGCCGCCCGGGACTCCGGGCAACCGCACGTGGCAAAGGAGCACCATGCGACTGGCACGACCCCTGGCCGCGGGGACCGCGGCGTTCACCCTCGTCCTCACCCTCGGAGCGTGCAGCTCCGGAGGTGGCGGTTCCGACGACGGCGAGGCGACGATCAAGATCGCGTACCAGAAGTTCGGCAACTTCACGCAGGCCGACGAGCTCTTCCAGGACGTCAAGGCGGAGTTCGAGGAGGCCAACCCGGACGTCACCATCGAGCTCGTCCCGATCGAGGCGAGCCAGAACGACTACTTCACCAAGCTCGCCCTCATGAACCGCTCGCCGAACACGGCGCCCGACCTCATGTACGAGGACACGTTCATGATCAAGTCGGACGTCGAGGCGGGCTACCTCCTGCCGCTCGACGACTACCTCGCCGAGTGGGACGACTGGGACCAGTTCGTCGACCGCGCGAAGGAGGCGGGGCTCGGCGACGACGGCAAGACCTACGGCGTCTCCATGGGCACCGACACCCGCGGCCTGTGGTTCAACAAGGACGTGCTCGCGAAGGCGGGGCTCCCGGAGGACTGGGCGCCGGCGTCGTGGGACGAGCTGCTCGACGCCGCGCGCGCGATCAAGGCCGCCGACCCCGAGGTCATCCCCCTCAACGTCTACTCCGGCAAGCCCATGGGTGAGGCCTCGGCCATGCAGGGCTTCGAGATGCTGCTGTACGGCACGGGCGGCACGCTCTACGACGCGGACGAGCAGAAGTGGGTCGTCGGGTCGCAGGAGTTCGTGGACTCGCTCCAGCTCATCGGGACGATCTACTCGGAAGGGCTCGCGCCCACGCCGCAGCAGGCGCTCGACCCCAACGTCGGGAACACCGTGTCGGCCGACTGGCTGCCGAACGGCAAGCTCGGCATCGCGCTCGACGGGTCGTGGATGGCCGGCACGTGGCTCGAGTCGGGCACGGCGCCGTGGCCCGAGTGGACCGAGGTCATGGGCACGGCGCCCATGCCCACGCAGGAGGGCAAGGACCCGGGAGCGGTGAGCATGTCGGGCGGCTGGACGCTCGCGATCGGCTCCGGGAGCGAGAACCCCGACGTCGCGTTCGACGTCCTCTCCCTCGCGCTGAACAAGGAGAACTCGCTGCGCTTCGCGATCGACAACAGCCAGATCGCGGTGCGCACCGACGTCGCCGACGACCCCTCGTACGAGGAGTCCAACCCGACGACGGCGTTCTTCTCCGACCTGGTCGAGGTGACCAACTTCCGTCCGGCGACGTCCGACTACGCGCAGATCTCCAACGCGATCCAGGTCGCGATGGAGTCCGTGATGACCGGCCAGCAGACGCCTGAGGAGGCGGCCGCCGTCTACGACGAGGCCGTCGTGGACGTCGTCGGCGAAGAGAACACCACGGAGGGCTGAGCGTGTCCGCGACCCTCGCCCCGGCGCCCGCCGGGGCGAGGGGAGCGGGACCGGCCCCGTCGCGACGGAACCTGCGTCGCACCACGGGCCGGCTCGTCCCCCTCGTCCCCGCCGTCGTCCTCCTCGCCCTGTTCATGCTGGGACCGGTGATCTGGTCCTTCTACGGGTCGTTCACCAACGCGGCCCTCACGGGCCCGAACGCCGCGAACCCGGAGTGGGTCGGCCTGCAGAACTACGCGGACCTGCTCTCGGACCCGAACTTTCCGAAGGCGCTGTGGCTCACGGTCCTGTTCGTCGTCGCGTCGGCGATCGTCGGCCAGAACGTCCTGGGCCTGCTCCTCGCGATGCTCATGCGCTCGGCGCTCAAGCCCGTGCGCGTCGTGGTCTCGACGCTCGTCGTCACGGCGTGGGTGCTGCCGGAGATCGTCGCGGCGTTCGCCGCCTACGCGTTCTTCCACGCCGACGGCAGCCTCAACGCGCTGCTCGCCGGCGTCGGGATCCAAGGACCCGACTGGCTGTTCGACACGCCGATGCTCGCCGTGATCCTCGCGAACGTCTGGCGCGGGACGGCCTTCTCGATGATGGTCTACTCCGCCGCCGTCGCCGAGGTGCCGCCGGAGATCAACGAGGCGGCGCGCGTCGACGGTGCCAACGGGATGCAGCGCCTGGTGTGGGTGACCATCCCGACGATCCGTCGCTCGATCTCGACCAACCTCATGCTCACGACGCTGCAGACGCTGTCCGTGTTCACGCTCATCTTCGTGATGACCGGCGGCGGCCCGGGCACCGACAGCTCGACGCTCCCGATCCTCGCGTACCAGGAGGCGTTCAAGTTCGCCCAGGTGGGGTACGGGACCGCGATCGCGACGGTCATGCTCGTCATCGGCGGCGTGTTCTCCGTGGTCTACATCCGCAGCCTGCGTCCGGAGGTCGACTGATGGCCCAGACCGTCCCCGTCACGCCCGCCGCGGCGGGCCCGCCCGTCGCCGGGGTCGCGGTGCCCGACGACGGCACGCCCCCGGCGCCGTCGCGCCGCCGCGGCATGTCGCTCGCCGCACCGGGCTCGCGCGCCTCGCGCCTCGCCTCGAACGTCGTGCTCGTCGTCATCGGCCTCTGCTTCGTCGTGCCGCTCGGGTGGATCGTCCTCGCGTCGCTCGACGCGCGCGCGACCCTCGTCGTCGACGTGCCCGACGAGGTGACGTTCGCCAACTTCACGGCGATCGCCACCCCCGAGCAGACGTGGCTCCCGCTGTGGAACGCGTTCCTGCTCTCCGGCGGGACCGGCCTCGTCACCGTGGTCGCGTCCGTCCTCGCCGCGTACCCGCTGTCGCGGTACCGGATGCGGTTCAACAAGACCTTCATGTACGTCGTGCTGTTCGGCACGTGCCTGCCCATCACGGCCATGATGGTCCCGGTCTACTCGCTGTTCGTGCGGCTCAACCTGCTGGACTCGCTCCCCGGCACCATCTTCTTCATGGCGGCGACGTCGCTGCCCATGGCGATCTGGATGACGAAGAACTTCATGGACTCCGTCCCGGTCTCGCTCGAGGAGGCGGCCTGGACGGACGGCGCCTCCGCGATGACAGCGCTGCGCGCCATCGTCCTGCCGCTCATGCGCCCTGGCCTCGCGGTCGTCTTCATCTTCGTGTTCATCGGCGCGTGGGGGAACTTCTTCGTCCCCTTCGTCCTGCTGCTCTCGCCCGAGAAGCAGCCCGCCGCCGTGAGCATCTTCGCGTTCTTCGGCCAGTACGGCTCCGTCGCCTACGGCCAGCTCGCGGCGTTCTCCCTCCTCTACTCCCTGCCGGTGATCGCGCTGTACGTGATCGTCACGCGTCTGGCCGGCTCGTCCTTCGCGCTCGCCGGAGCGGTCAAGGGCTGACGCACCCGCGTCGCCAGACCAGCCCCGGCGGCACCGTCGCCTCCCGCACCCTCAGGAGACCCCATGCACGACACCACCGTCCGCACCACCGCCCGCCTCGAGCGCTTCGTCCGTGAGCGCCTCCAACCGGCCGTCCTGCGTGAGCGCCGCTCGCTCGATGTCGCGGCGTGGGAGGTCCCCGACGAGCCCGTCCCGTTCGACGAGGCGAGGGCTGCGGCCTACGCGCCGTTCGCCGTCGGCTCCCCGTGGGGCAAGCCCTGGGGGACCGTGTGGTTCCACGTCACGGGCGCGGTGCCGGCCGAGTGGCGCGGTGACGCCGCGCCGGAGGGCACGCGCGCCGAGGTCGTCGTGGACCTGGGCTTCACGACGGCGCAGCCCGGGTTCCAGGCCGAGGGGACGGTCTGGTCGCCGGACGGGCGGATCGTCAAGGCGGTCGAGCCGCGCAACCAGCACGTCCCGCTGCGCGGCGTGCCCGGCGTCCCGGGGTCGGGCGCGGCGGACGGCGCGGTCGACCTGTACGTCGAGGCGGCCTCCAACCCGGACGTCCCGGGCGGTGCCTGGACGCGTCCGACGCCGATGGGCGACAAGGCGACCGCGGGCACGGACCCGATCTACGCTTTGCGCGCGGTCGACGTCGTGCTCGTCGACGAGGTCGTCTGGGACCTGCTGCAGGACGTGCGCGCGCTCGCCGGGCTCGTCGCGGTGCTGCCGGCCACCAGCCCGCGCTCGGCCGAGGTGCTACGGGCGCTCGAGGACATGCTCGACGCGGTCGACCCGGCCGACGTCGCGGGGACCGCCGCCGCGGGCCGGGCGGCGCTCGTGGACGTGCTCGCGAGCCCGGCGGCCGCGAGCGCGCACCGCGTCCACGCGGTCGGTCACGCCCACATCGACTCGGCGTGGCTGTGGCCCGTGCGCGAGACCGTGCGCAAGTGCGCACGGACGTTCTCGAACGTCCTGTCCCTCATGGACGAGGACCCCGACCTGACGTTCGCGTGCTCGTCGGCGCAGCAGTACGCGTGGATCCAGGAGTTCTACCCCGAGCTGTTCGAGCGCATCCGCGAGAAGGTGCGCGAGGGCCGGTTCGTGCCCGTGGGCGGGATGTGGGTCGAGTCGGACACGAACATGCCGGGCGGCGAGGCGCTCGCGCGCCAGCTCGTCGCGGGCAAGCGCTGGTTCCTCGAGGAGCTGGGCGTCGAGCCGCGCGAGGTGTGGCTCCCGGACTCGTTCGGGTACACCGCCGCCCTGCCGCAGCTCGCGCGCCTCGCGGGGAGCGACCACTTCCTCACCCAGAAGATCTCGTGGAACGACACCAACACGATGCCGCACCACACGTTCTGGTGGGAGGGCCTCGACGGGAGCCGGGTGTTCACGCACTTCCCGCCGGTGGACACGTACAACTCCGACCTCTCGGCGCCCGAGCTCGCGCGTGCCGAGCGCCAGTTCGCGGAGAAGGGGCGGGCGAACACGTCGCTCGTGCCGTTCGGGTACGGCGACGGCGGTGGCGGGCCGACGCGCGAGATGGTCGCCGCTGCCCACCGCGCCGCGGACCTCGAGGGCTCGCCGCGCGTGACGTTGTCGGACCCGCAGACCTTCTTCGAGACCGCGCGCGCCGAGTACGCCGCGCCGCCCACGTGGGTGGGCGAGATGTACCTCGAGTACCACCGCGGCACGTACACGTCGCAGGCCCGGACCAAGCGCGGCAACCGCCGCAGCGAGCACCTGCTGCGCGAGGCGGAGCTGTGGGCGACGACCGCGGCGGTGCGCGTCGGCGCGACCTACCCGGCCAAGGACCTCGAGCGCCTGTGGCGCCTCGTGCTGCTGCAGCAGTTCCACGACATCCTGCCCGGCTCGTCGATCGCATGGGTGCACCGCGAGGCGGAGCGCAACTACGCCGAGATCGCGGTCGAGCTCGAGGGCATCGTCGACGAGGCGCTGCGGGCGCTCGTCGGGGCGGGGGAGCGTCGCGTCGTGGCGAACGCGTCGCCGTTCGCCCGGGGCGGGGTCGCGGCGCTCGGGGTGGGGGCCGGCACCGACACGGCGGGCACGCGAGGCGCCACGCTCGCTCGCGACGGCGACGGCTGGGTCCTCGAGAACGCGGCGGTCCGCGTCGTGGTCGACGCCGCTGGGCTCGTGACCTCTGCGGTCGACCTCGCGACCGGGCGCGACGCGGTCCTGCCCGGCGCGCGCGCCAACCTCCTCCAGGTGCACCGCGACGTGCCCAACGAGTGGGACGCGTGGGACGTCGACGAGCACTACCGCCGGAGCGTGACGGACCTCGTCGACGCGGAGGTCGTCGAGCCGGTGGAGGGCGACGGGAACCCGGGCGGCCCGAGCACCGCGGCGCTGCGCGTCGTGCGCTCGTTCGGGGACTCGCGCGTCGAGCAGGTGCTCGAGCTCGCCGCCGACGCCCCCGCGCTGCGCATCACCACGCGCGTCGACTGGCACGAGCGCCAGAAGCTGCTCAAGCTCGCCTTCCCGCTCGACGTGCACGCCGAGCGCGCGTCGTCGGAGATCCAGTTCGGGCACGTCCAGCGGCCGACGCACGTCAACACGTCGTGGGACGCCGCGCGGTTCGAGACCGTCGCGCACCGCTGGGTGCACGTCGGCGAGCCGGGCTTCGGCGTCGCGGTCACGAACGACTCGACGTACGGGCACGACGTGACGCGCACTCGGGTGGGCGACGAGGCGGCGGTGACACCGCCCGGCGACTCTGCCGCGACGACACCGCCCGGAGGGCGGACGGGCACGACCGTGCGCCTCTCGCTCCTGCGCGCTCCGCTCTTCCCCGACCCGGACGCCGACCAGGGCGAGCACGTCCTGCGGTGCGAGCTCGTCGTCGGCGCGGGGATCGCCGACGCGATCCGGCACGGGTACGCGCTCAACCTCCCCGAGCGCGTCGTCCAGGGCGAGCGTGACGTCGAGCCGCTGCTCACCGTCGACGACGACGCGGTCGTCGTCGAGGCCGTCAAGCTCGCCGAGGACGGCAGCGGCGACGTCGTCGTGCGCCTGTACGAGAGCCACGGCGGGCGCGCGTCGGCGCGTGTGCACGCGGCCTTCGACCACGACGGCGCGGAGGTCACCGACCTGCTCGAGCGCCGTACGGGAGACGTCCGGACGGACGGCGGTGACGTCGTCGTCGACCTCACGCCGTTCCAGGTGCTGACGATCCGCTTCCGACGCTGAGGGCCCCGCCGGCGTCGCTCGCTCGGGCGCGCCTGCAGCACGTCTCGGCTCCTTCCCCCAGACCGAGCACCACCGAGCAAGGGAGAGAACGATGAGGTTTTCCAGAACGGTCGGCGTGGTCGTCGCGGCGGCGTGCGTCCTGGGCGCAGCGGCCCCGGCGTCTGCCTCGAGCGGAGGCAGGCCGGACGGAGACGGTCAGGGCGCGTCGCACCGCACGCAGGCGGACCGGGCGCTGGCCAGCTACGAGGCGATGCAGGAGTACCTGTATGTCGATGACGGGTCCTCGCTGTACCTGGAGCACTACCCGCGCAAGGCGGACGACCGGCCCTACTCGTTCGAGTGGCCGTTCTCGCAGGCCCACGTCGCGACGCTCGACCTCACGGGCCTCCCCGGGCGCGCCGGGAACCAGTTCGTCGACGACCTCGCCGACCGCGACCGCGGGCAGGAGCACTTCTGGAACGCGGAGGGCGGCACGACGGGCCTGCCGGGCTACGACTCGTACCCGCGGGCGCCCTACGGAGGCGGTGGCGACATCTTCTACGACGACAACGAGTGGGTGGCGCTCGCCAAGGTGCAGCAGTACCTCGACACGGGCGACCAGGCAGCGCTCGAGCGGGCGGAGGAGATCTTCGACCTCGTCGTCTCGGGCTGGGACACCGACCCGACGCACCCCGCGCCGGGGGGCGTGTTCTGGACCCAGGCGACCTGGAGCAGCGACCGCAACACGGTGTCCACGATGCCCGGAGCCCAGCTCGCGACCCGGCTGTACATGATCACGGGTGACGACGAGTACCTGCGCTGGGCCGAGCGCATGACGTCGTGGACGGATCAGCACCTCCTCGCGCCCAACGGGCTGTACTGGGACCACGTCGCGCTCGACGGCACCATCGAGAGGACGCAGTGGTCGTACAACCAGGGCGTGCCGCTCGGCACGTACGCCCTGCTGTACGAGGCGACGGGCGAGGAGGAGTACCTGCGCAGGGCGGAGGCGATCGCCAGAGCCTCGTACCGCTTCTTCGTCACGGAGGGCCGTCTCGAGGACCAGCCGATGTTCTTCAACTCCATCTGGTTCAAGAACCTCCTGCTCCTGGAGTCCGTGACCGGCGGCACCACCTACCGCGACGCGATGGCGGACTACGCGGACGCCCAGTGGCACGACGTGCGCGACCCCGAGACCGGCCTGTTCCCCGTCGAGGGCGGGACCACGGAGCTGCTCGGCCAGGCAGCGATGGTCCAGATCTACGCCACGCTGGCGTGGCCGCGAGGCAAGGCGTCGATCCTGTACTGAGCCCCGTACTGAGCCCTGTACCGAGCGCAGCACCTCGCGCCCTGGCACGCGACCCGTCCCACCGTCCTTCGACGGCGGCGCGGGTCGCGTGCCATGTCGCGCGTACGGGCTCTTGCTGCAATTTTCTGCAACCAGTACAGTCGGCCCCAGCCGTACGCTGAGAAGCGCCCGCCTCGGCCGACGTCGTCCGCTGCTGGTCCCGTCGTCCGACCACGCTCCTCGCGCGGCCCTCTGCACGCATCTCTTCGGACGAGGGAGTCCTCATGACCTCCACGCCGCGTCGTCGCTCACCGTGGCCGACCGCGTCGCCCCATCCGCTTCATCCGCACCGCTCACGGGCCTCCCGGGTGACCGCGTCGATCACCACGCTCGCGCTCGCGGGCTCGACGCTCGCCGGACTGACCGTGGCCGCTCTCGCCGCTCCCGCGGCCGGTGCCGACGCACGCACGCTCGCGCTCGTCGGCGACCTCCAGTCCGAGCTGGGCTGCGGCGCCGACTGGGACCCCGCGTGCGCCGCGACGGAGCTCGCGCCGACCGACACCGCGGGCGTCTGGTCCGCGGAGTTCGACGTGCCCGCCGGGACGTACCAGTACAAGGTCGCGTTCGACGACGCCTGGGACGAGGCGTACGGGCGTGACGGCAGCCAGGACAACGCGCCGCTCGTGCTCGGTGGAGACGCCACCGTGCGCGTCACCTTCGACGAGGCGACGAAGCGCATCGCGCTCACGCCGCTGGGCCTCGCGGGGGAGTACGACGACGCGACCGACGCCGCACTCGTCGTCCCGCCTGTGCGCCAGCCCGGGTCGGACGAGCGGTTCTACTTCGTCATGACCGACCGGTTCGCCAACGGCGACCCGTCGAACGACACCGCGGGGCTCGGCGACGACCCGTTGGTGTCGGGTTTCGACCCGACGAACAAGGGCTTCTACCAGGGCGGCGACATCGCGGGCCTGCGTCAGAACCTGGACTACATCGATGGCCTCGGCACGACGGCGATCTGGCTCACGCCGTCCTTCAAGAACCAGCCCGTCCAGGGCGAGGGCGTGAACGCCTCGGCCGGGTACCACGGGTACTGGATCACGGACTTCACGCAGATCGACCCGCACCTCGGCACCAACGCCGAGCTCGAGGCGCTCATCGACGAGGCGCACGACCGCGGGATCAAGGTCTACTTCGACATCATCACGAACCACACGGCGGACGTCGTCGACTACGAGGAGAATCAGTACTCGTACGTCGACCAGGTCACGTCGCCGTATCGTGACGCCGACGGCACCGTGTTCGACCCTGCGGACCACGCGGGCACTGACGCGTTCCCCGCGTTGGACGCCGCGACGTCGTTCCCGTACACGCCGTTCGTGCCCGCCGGCAAGGAGGACCTCAAGGTCCCGGCCTGGCTCAACGACCCGACGCTCTACCACAACCGCGGCAACTCGACGTGGACCGGGGAGTCGGTGACGTACGGGGACTTCGACGGCCTCGACGACCTCATGACCGAGCACCCGACGGTCGTCGACGGGTTCGTCGACGTCTACCAGGACTGGGTCGACCTCGGCATCGACGGCTTCCGCATCGACACCGTGAAGCACGTGAACTTCGAGTTCTGGGAGAAGTGGACCACCGAGGTCCTCGACTACGCGCACGCGCAGGGCAAGAACGACTTCTTCATGTTCGGCGAGGTGTACGACGCCGACGCGGCGAAGCTCTCGCCGTACGTCCGGAAGACCGACATGAGCTCGACGCTCGACTTCACGTTCCAGTCCGCCGCGACGAGCTTCGCGAGCGGAAACAGCGCCAAGGGCCTCGCGTCGCTCTTCGCGAGCGACGACATGTACACGACGCCGGACACGAACGCCCAGGCGCTGCCCACATTCCTCGGCAACCACGACATGGGCCGAGTCGGCTACATGCTGTCCTCCACGAGCGACCCGCTCGCGCGCGACGAGCTCGCGCACGAGCTCATGTACCTCACGCGCGGCCAGCCGGTCGTCTACTACGGCGACGAGCAGGGCTTCGCCGGCACGGGCGGCGACAAGGACGCGCGCCAGACCCTGTTCGCCACGCAGGTCGACGAGTACGCCGACCAACCCCTCGTCACGGGCGAGCAGGCGGGGAGCGTCGACCGCTACGGGACCGACGCCCCGCTCTACGCCCACATCGCCGAGCTCGCCGCGCTGCGCGAGGCGCACCCGGCGCTCGCCGACGGCGCCCAGGTCGAGCGCTACGTCGAGAACGGCGCGGGCGTGTACGCCTTCAGCCGCGTCGACCGCACGGAGAAGGTCGAGCACCTCGTCGCGCTGAACAACGCGGCCGAGTCGCGCTCGGCGACCTTCACCACGCTCACGCCGGGAGCCTCGTACGAGGTCCTGCACGGCGAGGGAGCGCAGCCCGTCACGGCCGACGCCGAGGGCAGCGTCACCCTCACGGTCCCCGCGCTGGGCGCCGTGGTCCTGCGCGCCGATCGTGAGGTCGGGGCGGGGTCGTCGGGCGAGATCGCGGTGTCCGTCCCGGCCGCCGGCGCCGCGGTGACTGGCGTCGCGCCCGTCGCAGCGGCGATCGACGCGGACGCGTGGGCCGAGACGTCGTTCGCGTGGCGAGAGGTCGGGTCCTCCGAGTGGCACGCGCTCGGTACCGCCGAGGACACCGCACCGCGCGTCTTCCACGACGTCGCCGGTCTGCCCGAGGGCACGCTCGTCGAGTACCGCGCCGTCACGACCGACGCGGACGGCGACCGCGCCGCCGCGTCGACGTTCGCGAGCGTCGGGGTCGACGTGAGCGGCGTCGTGGGCGAGGAGCCCGAGCCGGAGATCGACCTCGTCACCGTCGCCGGCAGCCACAACTCCGAGATGGGCTGCGCCGGCGACTGGGCCCCCGGCTGCGAGGCCGCGAAGCTCACGCAGCGCGCCGACGGCGTCTACGAGGGGACGTTCGACGTCCCGGCCGGGACGTACGAGTACAAGGTCGCGATCAACGGCTCGTGGACCGTCAACTACGGCGTCGGCGGCGTACAGGACGGCGGCAACGCGACGTACACGACGGTCGGTGGCCCGGTGACGTTCTACTGGGACCCGGTGAGCAAGGACTTCTCGAGCACCGCGCAGGGGCCGATCGTCACGCTCGCCGGCTCGTTCCAGGACCAGGTCGGCTGCCCCGGCTCGTGGGCGCCCGACTGCCTCGCGACCTGGCTCAAGGACCCGGACGGCGACGGCACCTACACCTGGTCGACCGACCGCCTCGCGGCCGGTGCGTACGAGGGCAAGGTCGCCCATGGGCTGAGCTGGGCCGAGAACTACGGCGTCGGCGGGGCTCCGGACGGCGCGAACTACCAGTTCTCCGTGGGCGACGGCGAGAACGTGACGTTCTCGTACGACCTCGCCTCCCACGTCCTGACGATCGAGGTCGCGAACCCGCCCCTGCCGGGCACCGGCCAGCAGGCCGCGCACTGGGTGCGCGAGGGTGTCGTCGCGTGGCCGGGCGACCTCGGCACCGGGGACGAGTGGACCCTGTGGGCTGCCCCAGAGGGCGGGCTCTCGGTCTCCCCGGGCAGCGCCGACGGTGAGGTGCAGGCACCGGAGGGCACGGCGTCGTACACGCTCGAGGTCGACCCGTCAGGCCTGCCCGACGACGTCGCGGCCGAGTTCCCTGCGCTCGCCGGGCACACCGCCCTGCGCGTGCTCGACGACGGCGAGCCCCTCGACCGCGGGGCCGTCGAGGCGGCGCTCACGGGCCAGCTCCTCGTCACGCGGGCCGACGACGGTGTGCTCACGGCCGCGACCGGCGTCCAGGTTCCCGGCGTCGTCGACGACCTGTTCGCCGAGGACGCGGCCGAGCGCGAGCTCGGCGTCTCGTGGCACCCGAACGGCAAGTGGGCGTCGTTCGCGCTCTGGGCGCCGACGGCGAAGGCCGTCACCGTCCTCGCCTGGCCCGCGGGGGCGTCGCTCGACGACGACCCGCGCCGGTTCGAGGCCGCGCGACAGTCCGACGGCACGTGGACGCTCGACGGCAAGGCGGCCGACAAGAAGCTCGGTGGCGCGGACGTCGGGTGGAAGGGGACGCGCTACCTCTACGAGGTGCAGGTCTACGTCCCGAGCACGGGGAAGGTCGAGACGAACGTCGTCACGGACCCGTACTCCGTCGGTCTGACGCTCGACTCCACGCACTCGGTGGCCGTCGACCTCGAGGACCCCGCGTTCCGTCCGACCACCTGGGAGGGCACGCCCGCCCCGGTCGTCGAGCGGTCGGTGGACCAGACGATCTACGAGCTGCACGTCCGCGACTTCTCGATCTCCGACGAGACGGTCCCCGCCGAGAAGCGCGGCACGTACCTCGCGTTCGCCGAGAAGGAGTCGGCCGGGATGACGCACCTGCGCGAGCTGGCCGACGCCGGCGTCACCACGGTGCACCTCCTCCCGACGTTCGACATCGCGTCGATCCCCGAGGACCGGACGGCCCAGGCCACCACGGGCGACCTCACCGGGTTCGCGCCGGACTCGCCCGAGCAGCAGGCGGCCGTCGCCGCGGTCCAGGCGCAGGACGGCTTCAACTGGGGCTACGACCCGTGGCACTTCAGCACGCCCGAGGGCTCGTACGCCGTCGACGCGGAGGGTGGCCCGCGCGTCGCCGAGTTCCGCACGATGGTCGGCTCGCTCCACGGCGCCGGGCTGCAGGTCGTGCTCGACCAGGTGTTCAACCACACCGCCGCGAGCGGGCAGGACGCCAGGTCCGTGCTCGACAAGGTCGTGCCGGGCTACTACCACCGCCTGAACCCGACGACCGGGACGGTCGAGACGAGCACGTGCTGCCAGAACGTCGCGACCGAGCACGCCATGGCCGGAAAGCTCATGGTCGACTCGGTCGTCACGTGGGCCAAGGACTACAAGGTCGACGGCTTCCGCTTCGACCTCATGGGCCACCACTCGAGGCAGAACATGCTCGACGTGCGCGCGGCCCTCGACGAGCTCACGCTCGCCGAGGACGGTGTCGACGGGGAGTCGGTCTACCTCTACGGCGAGGGCTGGGACTTCGGCGAGGTCGCGGGCAACGCGCTGTTCGAGCAGGCCACGCAGGGCCAGCTCGGCGGCACGGGCATCGGGACGTTCTCCGACCGTCTGCGCGACGCCGTGCACGGTGGCTCGCCCGTCGACGGCGCGACGACGTTCACGCAGGGCTTCGGCACCGGCCTGGCGACCGACCCGAACGGGCAGCCCGCCCGCTCGGGGGAGCCGGGCACGGTCAACGACGGGTCCGAGGACGAGCTCGCGACCCTCGGGCACGAGACGGACCTCGTGCGCCTCGGCCTCGCCGGCAACCTGCGCGACTACACGCTCGTCACGTCGACGGGCGAGGAGATGCGGGGCGACGAGATCGACTACCGCGGCGCACCCGCGGGGTACGCGGACTCGCCGGAGGAGGTCGTGACCTACGTCGACGCGCACGACAACGAGACGCTGTTCGACCTGCTCGCGCTCAAGCTCCCGTCGGACACCCCGATGGACGAGCGCGTGCGGATGAACACGGTCTCGCTCGCCACAGCGGCGCTCTCCCAGACGCCGTCGTTCTGGCACGCGGGGACGGACCTGCTGCGCTCGAAGTCGCTGGACCGCAACAGCTACGACTCGGGCGACTGGTTCAACGCGATCGACTGGACCGGTCAGGACAACGGGTTCGGCAAGGGCCTGCCGATGGCGGCCGACAACGAGGACAAGTGGCCGCTCATGGCCCCGCTCCTCGCCGACCCGGCGCTCACGCCGTCGCCCGACGACATCGCGACCGCGTCGGCCCAGGCGCAGGACCTCCTGCGGCTGCGGCACTCGACCGACCTCTTCCGGCTCGGCGACGCCGACCTGATCCGGGAGAAGGTCACCTTCCCCGGCGCGGGACCGGACCAGGTGCCGGGCGTGATCACGATGTCCGTGGACGACACGGCGGGTGCCGACGTCGACCCGGCCCTCGACGGCCTGCTCGCGGTCTTCAACGCCTCTCCCGAGCCGGCCACGGTGCCGGTCGCGGCGCTCGCGGGGCGCGACTACGTGCTCTCGCCGGTGCAGCAGCAGGGGAGCGACGCCGTCGTGCGCGAGACCACGTGGGACGCCGCGACGGGCACCGTGACGGTCCCGGCGCGCACGGTCGCGGTGCTCGTCGAGCCGGAGGCGGGCGCCGAGCTGCCCGTCTCGGTCGGCGTGCAGCCGCGGTGCCTCGCGGGCAAGGCGTACGTCGCCGTCCGGGCGACGAACGACGGCGCCGTGCCGGTGGACGTCTCGTTCGCCACCTCGTTCGGCGAGCGGTCCTTCGCCGACGTGGTGCCCGGGAAGAACGCCTACCAGTCGTTCGCGACCCGTGCGCGGTCGGTCGAGGCGGGGGAGATCACGGCGACCGCCACGGCGATGCTCGACGGCGAGGAGGTCACCTCGACCTTCACCGTCGCCTTCGAGGAGCTCACCTGCTCCTGATGCCGAGGTAGAACGCTGGTGAGCCGAGGTAGAGCCCTGGTCGTCGACCGGGGCTCTACCTCGTGCGACCGGAGCCCGCTCTCGTGCCGAGCAGGGGAGCACCACTCGGTGCGACCAGGGCTCGACCTCGAACGGCCGGAGAGTGCCGCCGCGGCTGCTACCGTCGCGAACCGTGGCCAGCTCTCCTGCCCCGAAGCACGCCCTCTCGACCGCGGCCGCCGGCGTCCCCGGCCCGACGGCGGCCCTCGTCTTCCGCGTCGCCGTCGCCACGGACCTGCCGCTCGTCGTCGAGCTCATCGCCGACGACGCGGTGGCAGCAGCGCGGACCGGGGAGCTCGGCCCGGAGCACGAGGCCGCGTTCGCCGCCATCGCGGCCGACCCGAACAACGAGCTCGTCGTCGTGGAGCACGGCGGCGCCGTCGTCGGCACCATGCAGCTCACGGTCGTGCCGGGCATCTCGCGGCGCGGCGCGTCCCGGTTGCTCGTCGAAGCCGTGCGCGTCGACCGGCGTCTGCGCGGCCAGGGTGTCGGTCGCGCGATGATGGCGTGGGCGCACGAGTGGGGCATCGAGCGCGGGTGCACCCTCGCACAGCTCACCTCGGACAAGCGGCGGGGCGACGCCCACCGTTTCTACCGCTCGCTCGGGTACGAGCAGTCGCACGAGGGCTTCAAGCTCGCCCTGGTGCCGCGAGGGAGCGCGGGCAGCGCGAGGTAGAGGCCCGGTCCACGGGATCACGATCGTCGTCTGACGTTCAGAGAGCGCTCCCGCGGATTCAGGTTCTGATCACGTGGGAGCGTTCTCGCCATGTTTGCGCTCACATCCGGGCGTGTTCCCGTGACCAAGGTCGCTGTTTGGTCACGGTTCCCGGAACCTTGCGTTCAGGAGTTGACGCCAAGACGAAGCCAGGAATAGCGTCGGCCCGGCTCGGGCGGCGCTGAGGGTGCCCGGGTACGCGGGCACTGGTGCGCCGCGACGTGTCCTCAGCAGGAGGAGGTCCGATGACGGACGAGCGCGTGATCCTCGAGATGCGAGGCATCACCAAGGAGTTCCCGGGCGTGCGTGCCCTCGACGACGTCAACCTGCGGGTGCGTGCGGGGGAGATCCACGCGATCTGCGGGGAGAACGGCGCGGGCAAGTCGACGCTCATGAAGGTGCTCTCGGGCGTGTACCCGCACGGGTCGTACACGGGCGAGATCCACTACGACGGCGAGGAGGTCCAGTTCAAGGACATCCGGTCGAGCGAGCACGCCGGGATCGTCATCATCCACCAGGAGCTCGCCCTCATCCCCGAGCTCTCGATCACCGAGAACATCTTCCTCGGCAACGAGGTGCGGGGCGCGTTCGGCATCGACTGGGGCGAGGCGCGACGCCGGGCCACGGAGCTGCTGGCGCGCGTCGGGCTGCAGGAGTCTCCGGACGCGATCATCAAGAACATCGGCGTCGGCAAGCAGCAGCTCGTCGAGATCGCCCGGGCGCTGGCCAAGGACGTGCGGCTGCTCATCCTCGACGAGCCGACCTCGGCGCTCAACGAGGAGGACTCCGAGCACCTGCTCGACCTGCTGCGCGGCCTGCGCTCCAAGGGCCTGACGAGCATCATGATCTCCCACAAGCTCAACGAGATCGAGGAGATCGCCGACTCGATCACGATCATCCGCGACGGGCACTCGGTCGAGACGCTCGACGTCGAGGGCGAGGGCGTCAACGAGGACCGGATCATCCGTGGGATGGTCGGCCGGTCGCTCGAGTCGCGCTTCCCCGACCACACCCCCAGCATCGGCGAGACCTTCTTCGAGGTCGAGGGCTGGACCGTCGAGCACCCGCAGGTCCCGGGGCGTCTCGTGTGCAACCGTTCGACGTTCCACGTGCGCCGGGGCGAGATCGTCGGGTTCGCCGGCATCATGGGCGCGGGCCGCACCGAGCTCGCGCGCTCCCTCTTCGGCCGCTCCTACGGCCGCTACCTGTCCGGGACCGTGCGCATGAACGGCGCCGAGATCCGGATGCCCACCGTGCAGTCCGCGATCGACCACGGGATCGCCTACGTCCCGGAGGACCGCAAGTCGCTCGGGGTCAACCTGCTCGACTCGATCCTCGACACGGTCGTCGCGGCGAACCTGCCGAAGATCTCGACCGCCACGGTCATCGACCAGGACGCCGCCTTCGTGGCGGCCGAGTCGTACCGCAAGTCGCTCGGCGTCAAGGCCCGCAGCGTGCACGAGGGGATCGCCAAGCTCTCCGGCGGGAACCAGCAGAAGGTCCTGCTCGCCAAGTGGATGTTCACCGAGCCGGAGCTCCTCATCCTCGACGAGCCCACGCGCGGCATCGACGTCGGTGCGAAGTACGAGATCTACGGGCTCGTGCAGAAGCTCGCCGACGCGGGCCGCGGCGTCGTCGTCATCTCCTCCGAGCTGCCCGAGCTGCTCGGACTGTGCGACCGCATCTACACCGTGTTCGAGGGCCGGATCACCGGCGAGGTGACCGGGGCCGAGGCCACGCAGGAAGGCCTGATGCGCCTCATGACCGGCGCCGTCGGCGACGGCCCCTCCGACGCCGCCGCCTGAGCGCGCCCCCACCACCCGCACACCTCATCGCAACCGAGAAGGAACCACCGACGATGTCGTCCATCAAGCAGCTGCTGAGCGGAGGGGCCCGCCAGTTCGGCATGCTCTTCGCGCTCCTCGCCCTGATCGTCTTCTTCCAGATCAGGACCGACGGGCGCGTCCTGACGCCGAGCAACGCCCAGAACCTCCTCAACGGCAACTCCTACATCCTCATCCTCGCCATCGGCATGGTGCTCGTGATCATCGCCGGGCACATCGACCTCTCGGTCGGCTCCGTCGCCGCGGTGACGGGCATCATCGTCGCGATCGCCATCCGGGACTGGGGCATCCCGTGGTGGCTCGGGATCCTGCTCGGCCTCTCGGTCGGTGCGGTGATCGGCGCGTGGCAGGGGTGGTGGGTCGCCTACGTCGGTATCCCCGGCTTCATCACGACGCTCGCGGGCATGATGATCTTCCGCGGGCTCAACCAGTACATCGGTAAGTCGAACTCCGTGCCGGTGCCCGAGGAGCTGCAGACGCTCGGGGGTGGCTACCTGCCCGAGTGGGGCCCGAACACCGGCCTGAACAACTCCACGCTGGTCCTCGGCGTGCTCGCGATCGCCGCCGTCGTGTGGTCGGAGCTGCGTCGGCGCACGAGCGCCCGCCGCCTCGGCGCGGAGGTGCCGCCGCTCTCCATCTCCGTGACCCGCGTCGTCCTCATCGGCGCCGTCATCGCCTACCTCACGTACCTCTACGGGTCCGGCCGTGTCGGCACGTCGTTCCCGATCCCCGCGGTCGTGCTCGTCTTCCTCGTCATCGTCTACCAGTTCGTCGCGTCGCGGACCATCACGGGCCGCCACGTCTACGCGGTGGGCGGCAACCGGCAGGCCGCCGCGCTGTCGGGCGTGAACATCCGCCGCACGAACTTCTTCGTCATGATGAACATGTCCATCCTCGCGTCGCTCGCCGGCATGATCTTCATCGGCCGCTCGACGGCGTCGGGCCCGTTCGACGGCACGAACTGGGAGCTCGACGCGATCGCGGCCGTCTTCATCGGCGGGGCCGCAGTGTCCGGCGGTGTCGGCACGGTCGTCGGGTCCGTCATCGGTGGCCTCGTCATGGCCGTGCTCAACAACGGCCTTCAGCTCATGGGTGTCGGCTCCGACATGACCCAGATCATCAAGGGCCTCGTGCTCCTCGTCGCCGTCGCGTTCGACGTCTACAACAAGGTCCAGGGCAAGCCGTCGATCATCGGGCTCATCTTCCCGACCCGCCGCGACAAGGGCACCGGCGCGGTGCCCGGTGCGGACGAGCTCAAGCCCGAGGTGCCCGTCGCCGACGGCGCCACGGCCGCGAAGGGCTGACGGCCGTCCGGGCCCCCGAACCGCACCACACCTCCAGCGAGACCCGCATCCGACGACGGATGCCTGACCAGAAAGTTGAACCCATGAAGAAGCTCACCACGGCGCTCCTGGCGCTGACGGCGGCGAGCGCGCTCGCGCTCTCCGGCTGCTCGTCCGACCGCGGCGGCTCGGGCGCCGAGGAGACCGGCGGCGAGGAGGCGGCGGCCGGCTTCGCCGCCGACGCGACCATCGGTGTCGCGCTCCCGCAGAAGACGTCGGAGAACTGGGTCCTCGCCGAGGAGCTGTTCAACGACGGGCTCACCGAGGCCGGCTTCAAGCCGATCGTCCAGTTCGCGAACGGCGGCGTCTCGGAGCAGCAGAACCAGATCCAGGCCATGATCGAGCAGGGCGCCGAGGTCATCGTCGTCGGCGCGATCGACGGCTCGCAGCTCGGCGCGCAGCTCGAGGCGGCTCACGACGCGGGCATCCAGGTCATCGCGTACGACCGCCTGGTGAAGAACACCGAGGCTGTCGACCTCTACGTCGCGTTCGACAACTTCAAGGTCGGCGAGCTCCAGGGCGAGGCGCTGCTCCAGGGGCTCGCCGAGCGCAAGGGTGCCGGCCCGTACAACATCGAGCTCATCGCCGGGTCGCCCGACGACGCGAACTCGACGCCGTTCTTCGAGGGCGCCATGAGCGTCCTGCAGCCGAAGATCGACGACGGGACGCTCACCGTCGTGTCCGGCCAGACCACGATGGAGCAGGCCGCCACGCAGGGCTGGAAGGCCGAGAACGCGCAGAAGCGCATGGACACGATCCTCTCCGGCTCCTACAGCGGCGGCACGGAGCTGCACGGCGTCCTCTCCCCGAACGACACCCTGGCGCGCGCCGCGCTCACCTCGGTGAGCCAGGCCGGGCTGCCCACGCCGGTCATCACCGGCCAGGACTCCGAGGTCGAGTCGGTCAAGTCGATCGTCGCGGGCGAGCAGTACTCGACGATCTACAAGGACACGCGTGAGCTCGTCGCCGAGTCCATCCGCCAGGTCCAGCTCGCCCAGGCGGGCGACGAGTTCGAGGCCAACGACACCGAGTCGTACGACAACGGCGTGAAGGTCGTCCCGGCCTTCCTCCTCGACCCCGTCATCGTCACGCAGGAGAACGCGGCCGAGGTCTACGCGAACGACCCGACGCTCGGCCCGCTCACCGAGGGCTGACAGGTCTGACGACCACAGCACGGCGCAGTCAACGCAGCCCCGCCACGTCCGGCAACGTGGCGGGGCTGCGGCGTGCTCGCGGCTCGGCGGAGCGGTCAGGGTCGGGCGCCGGGTCGACGTCGACGGGGCCGGCTCAGCGGAAGACGACGGTGCGGTGCCCGTCGAGCAGCACGCGGTGCTCGGCGTGCCAGCGCACCGCGCGAGCGAGGGTCTGGCGCTCGACGTCCTCGCCGATCGCGACGAGGTCCTCGACGCGGCGCGAGTGGTCGACGCGCGCGACGTCCTGCTCGATGATCGGCCCCTCGTCGAGGTCGCCGGTCACGTAGTGCGACGTCGCGCCGATGAGCTTGACGCCGCGGTCGTGCGCCTGCGCGTAGGGCCGCGCGCCCTTGAAGCTCGGCAGGAACGAGTGGTGGATGTTGATGATGCGACCCGGCATCTCGCGGCACAGGTCGTCCGACAGGATCTGCATGTAGCGCGCGAGGACCACGAGCTCGACGTCGAGCTCGTCGACGAGGCCGCGCAGCCGCGCCTCGGCTTCCGCCTTGGTGTCCCGCGTGACGGGCACGTGGAGGAAGGGCTTGCCGTAGAACGCGGCGATGTCCTCCAGGTCCCGGTGGTTCCCGACGACGCCCACGACCTCGATCGGCATGCCCTGGGACCGCTCGCGGTACAGCAGGTCCACGAGGCAGTGGGGTGCCTTCGAGACCATGAGCAGCGTCCGCACGCGCCGCCCGACGACGTCGAGCTGCCACGACATGGCGAAGCGGGCCGCGACCTCGGTGACCGCGCGTTCGAGCTCGTCGCGCGGGGCGTCCGCCGTGACCTGGACCCGCATGAAGAACAGCCCCGACAGCGGGTCGCCGAACTGCTGCGACTCGGTGATGTTCCCGCCGAGGCGCGCGAGGGCGCCCGCGACGGCGTGCACGATCCCCGGCCCGTCCGGGCACGAGAGCGTGAGGACCCAGTGGGTGGCGCCGCCGGTCACGGGCTGCTGCGGCGCGGCGCCGGCGACGCCGCGGGGTTCTGTCGTGGACACCCCACAGAGGGTAGTCGCGCGGCGCCGGGCGCGAGGCGGCGTCTCGCACGGGCGCCCGCGGACATCACCCGGACCCGCACGGTCCCGGGTCCTGATGTCTGACACGATGGGCCCATGAACGACGCGCAGATCACGACCCGCCTCGTCACCGACGCCGAGGCCGGGGAGCTCCTGACCCTGCGCCGGGCGGCGTTCGTCACCGAGGCGCAGCTGTACGAGGACCCGAACATCCCCCCGCTGACCCAGACGCTCCACGAGCTGCGCGACGACCTCGCGCGCGAGGACGTCGTGACGATCGGCGCGTGGCTCGGCCCGCGCCTCGTCGGCTCCGTCCGCGTGGAGATCGAGGATTCCAAGGCGACGCTGGGCCGCCTCGCCGTCGCGCCCGACATGCAGGGCCGCGGCATCGGCACGCAGATGCTCTTCGAGGTGCTCCCGTACCTGCCCGAGCAGACGTCGGAGATCTGGGTCTTCACCGGCAAGGACTCGAAGCAGAACCTCGCGATGTACACCAAGCACGGCTACGAGGAGCAGTACGACAAGGCGGCGGGCGACCTCACCTACACGTACCTGCGGCGCATCCTCGGCGCGGCCGAGGTGCGCGACGGCGCGGTCGAGGTCGGCGACGAGGCGGACCGTCGGGTCCCCGGCGTCCAGGACTAGCGTGCGGGTCGTGCGCTAGGATCGTGCGCGTCGCGACTGGCGCACCCCGCACCCACCGAAGCACGACTGGTGGTGGACGGGGAGGGTGGATCACCACCGGGGAGCGGCACGCTGTGCAGACGACGGGTCGTTCGCCTGGGCCCCGGGTCACCCCCTGGTGGGGCGTACCCGGCGAGCCGGGAACGTGACCACCGCCGACAACTGCCAGAACCCCGCGGAGGAGACGCCATGAGCGCCCAGCCAGCCGACAACGTCCTCGACACCCCGCTCGCCGAGCTCGACCCCGAGATCGCCGCCGTCCTCGACGGGGAGCTCGCGCGCCAGCGCGACACCCTCGAGATGATCGCGTCCGAGAACTTCGTCCCGCGCGCCGTCCTGCAGGCGCAGGGCTCCGTGCTCACCAACAAGTACGCCGAGGGCTACCCGGGCCGCCGCTACTACGGCGGCTGCGAGCAGGTCGACGTCGCCGAGAACCTCGCCATCGCGCGGGCCAAGGAACTCTTCGGCGCCGAGCACGCCAACGTCCAGCCGCACTCCGGCGCGACGGCGAACGCCGCCGTCCTGCACGCGCTCATCAACAAGGGCGACAAGATCCTCGGCCTCGAGCTGGCCCACGGCGGCCACCTCACGCACGGCATGAAGATCAACTTCTCCGGCAAGCTCTACGACGTCTCCGCGTACGGCGTGGACCCGCAGTCGTACCGCATCGAGATGGACGAGGTGCGCAAGCAGGCGCTCGAGACGCGCCCCGACGTCATCATCGGTGGCTGGTCCGCCTACCCCCGTCACCTCGACTTCGCGGCGTTCCGCGCGATCGCGGACGAGGTCGGCGCGAAGCTCTGGGTCGACATGGCGCACTTCGCGGGCCTCGTGGCCGCGGGCCTGCACCCGTCCCCGGTGCCCTACGCCGACGTCGTCTCCTCCACGGTCCACAAGACGATCGGCGGCCCGCGCTCCGGCTTCATCCTCAGCAAGGAGGAGTACGCCAAGAAGATCGACTCCGCCGTGTTCCCGGGCCAGCAGGGCGGCCCGCTCATGCACGTCGTCGCGGCCAAGGCCGTGTCGTTCAAGATCGCGGCGTCCGACGACTTCAAGGACCGCCAGGAGCGCACGCTGCGGGGCGCGAGCATCATCGCGGACCGCCTCGCACAGGCCGACGTCGCCGAGGCCGGCGTCTCCGTCCTCACCGGCGGCACCGACGTCCACCTCGTGCTCGTCGATCTGCGCCACTCCGCGCTCGACGGTCAGCAGGCCGAAGACCTCCTGCACGAGGTCGGCATCACCGTGAACCGCAACGCCGTTCCGTTCGACCCGCGCCCGCCGCGCGTCACGTCCGGCCTGCGTATCGGCACGCCCGCGCTCGCGACCCGTGGCTTCGGCGACGCCGAGTTCACCGAGGTCGCCGAGATCATCGCCGCGACCCTCAAGGCCGGTGCGGCCTCGGACGTCGACGCGCTGCGCGCCCGCGTGCAGAAGCTCACGGCCGACTTCCCGCTGTACCCGGGCCTGCACCAGTGAGCGCCCAGCTCCTCGACGGCAAGGCCACCGCCGCGGCGATCAAGGCCGAGCTCAAGGACCGGCTCGCGGTCCTCGCCGGGAAGGGCGTCGTGCCCGGCCTGGGCACGCTCCTCGTCGGCGACGACCCGGGCTCGCAGTGGTACGTCGCGGGCAAGCACCGCGACTGCGCCGAGGTCGGGCTCGCCTCGATCCGCGAGGACCTGCCCGGCGACGCGACCCAGGAGGAGATCGAGGCCGCCGTCCGCCGCCTCAACGAGGACCCGGCATGCACGGGCTACATCGTGCAGCTCCCGCTGCCGAAGGGCATCGACACCAACCGCGTGCTCGAGCTCATCGACCCGGCCAAGGACGCCGACGGACTGCACCCGACCAACCTCGGGCGCCTCGTCCTGCGCGTCAACGAGGAGGTCACGTCGCCGCTCCCGTGCACACCGCGCGGGATCATCGAGCTCATCGAGCGGCACGGGATCTCCCTCGCGGGCAAGGAGGTCGTGGTCGTGGGGCGCGGCGTGACCGTCGGCCGCTCGATCGGCCTGCTGCTCACGCGCCGCGCCGTCAACGCGACCGTGACGCTCACCCACACCGGGACGACGGACCTCGCCGCGCTCGTGCGGCGCGCCGACGTCGTCGTCGCGGCAGCCGGGGTGCAGGGCATCATCACGCGCGACATGGTCAAGCCCGGCGCCGTCGTCATCGACGTCGGCGTCTCGCGCGAGGTCGACCCCGCGACCGGCAAGAGCCGCGTCGTCGGAGATGCCGCACCGGACGTCGCCGAGGTCGCGGGCTGGATCTCGCCGAACCCGGGCGGGGTCGGGCCGATGACGAGGGCGATGCTTCTGGCGAACGTCGTCGACACGGCGGAGCGCGCTTCCGTCTGAGCCGGGCAACTCTCTCGGGTCACCTTGGCGGGAGGGTGCGGCGGCGCGTCGCGGGTCTACCATCCGGCCGCTCGTGCCTCGCGGCCTCCCGCCAGACCCACCACGACCCGCGACGCGCCGCCGCACCCTCCCTCGTCCATCTCACCTCGTGCGCGGCGTGGGGTGGGCACGGAACACTGCCCCCGCGGCCGTAGCGACGCCGCTGCCACAGGTGCCGACCTCCACGGAGCGCGCCAGCGGGCCGCTGGTCCGGGCGTGACTCGTGAGCGCTAGTCTGCGCGGGTGACGAGGACGCGCATCGCGACGACGGCGGCGTACGCCGTGCAGGGGTTCGGGTTCGCCGTGGTGCTGACCAGCATCCCGGGGTACAAGGACCGGCTCGGCATGGGCGACGACGTCGTGACGCTCGTCGTGCTGGGCGTGTGCGTGCTCGCGGGGCTGGGGAGCGCGCTGTCGGGGGTCCTGGCCGGGGCCCGGGGCGCGCGTTCCGTGGTCGTCGGCGGGCTGCTGCTCGCCGCTCTGGCGATCGCGGGCGTCGGGCTGGCGCCGACCTGGCCCGTGTTCTTCGTGGCGATCGGGCTCTACGGGCTCGCGCTCGGCGCCGTCGACGCGGCGATGAACATGCTCGGGATCGACATCGAGCGCGCGCACGGGCGGAGCCTGCTCGCGTCGTTCTACGCCGGGAACGCCGCGGGCGGGGTCCTCGGGGCGCTCGTCGTCTCGGGCAGCGCCCTCCTCGCGCTCGGCCAACCCGTCGCGCTGCCGGTCGTGGGCGTCGTCGTCGCGGTGACCGCCGTCGTGCTCGCGTCGCGGCTGCCCGACGGCGGCGCACCGGTCCCCGCGGCCGTCACCCCGGGCGGGGCGAGCGCGGGGGGTCCGAGCGGGACCGGCCTGGCCCTCCGGGTGGGCGCGGGCACGATCGCGCTGCTCGGCGCCGGCATGGTGGCCTTCCCGGTCGCGGACTCCGCCGTCTCGAGCTGGAGCGCCACGTTCTTGCGCGACGTCCTCCTGGCGAGCGCCGCCGCCGCGCCGCTCGGCTACGCGGCGTACCAGGCGGCGCTCATCGTGTCCCGCCTGCTCGGGGACCGGGTGGTGGAGCGGTTCGGTCGCGTCCGGGTGGTCCGGCTCGGAGGCGTGCTCGGTGCGTTGGGGTTCGTCGTGGTGGCTGCGGCGTCGGCCTGGCCCGTCGCCGTCCTGGGGCTCGCGGCGACCGGGCTCGGGCTCGGCGTCGTCGCGCCGCTCGCGTTCTCCGCGGTGGGCGACCGCGCGCGCGAGGCCGTCGTGGCCGGGGCGCCCATCCCTGCCGGGGTCGCGGTGGTCACGGACCGCGCGGTCGCACGGCTCAACGTCTTCACGTACGTCGGGGCGGTGCTTGGCGGCGTCCTCACGGGCGTCTTCGCGACCGCGGACCAGCTCCGCCTCGGTTTCGCCGTCCTGGCCGCGCTCGCCGCCGTCTCGGCAGTCCTCGCCGGTGCCTTCCGCACCGCGAGGTCCGTTCCCGCGGCCGTGAGCGAGACCACGCCGACCGCCTGACGTGGTTGTCGGGGGTGTGTGATGGGATGGCCCGCGTGCTGACGATCGCTACGGCGATAGTTCGAGAACGGGACTGTAGCAGGTCAGACGGCCCACTGGTCACCGGACCCTGGAGGTGACGGCCGGACGATCTCGGTTGCGACCTGCTTCGTTGAGCGGGCGCTATCGTGCGACACATGACCACTGGACGATTCCTCTGTGGCGAGCGAGGCTACGATGCTGACGCATCGGTCGCGAGGTCTGACAGTTGAACCGCGTGACGATTCGCGGGGAGCAAGTTCCGGGCGGCAAGCTGAAGGTGGCATGGTTCCACCGGCCGCCGGAGGCTGCGGACAGGGAGCGGCTGCTCGAGTCTGGTCTCGACGGAATCGGCATCGACACGGCCGCGCCACTGGAACGAGATTCGCTGGACTGGTTGGACGAGTTTCGGTGCACGTACCTGCATCTCAACAGCAGGGCTCTTCCGCCGATCCCCCCAGCCACGCAGCGTCGACTTGAGCACCTCTCCGTGTTCGGTCGGCTCGCCCGTCGTGACACGCTCCAGACGGAAGACCTCCGTGCCCTTCGCACGCTCTCGGCGGACGACGTCCATCTCGCCGGAGATTTGTCGCAGCTCGAGAAGCTTGAGGGCCTGCATCTCGGGAAGGTCCGTGACCCTGATCTTGCACGTCTGAGCGGATGTACTGGGTTGCGCCGACTTCGCTTCGAGTGCTCACTCACGAGTCCCAATCGTGTGGCGCGACTTGATCCTGGGACGGAGCTTTCACTTCTCTCAGAGATAGAGATTGATCGGGGACGCATCGTCACTTTGGATGGTGTCGAGCGGCTGCCAGCGCTTCGAGACCTCGTCATCGCCCCCACTTCCGTGCCCGAGGACGCGCCCCGAATCGACGTGAGACCGCTCGCGCGCTGTCGGCAACTCAACTGGCTGGCGATCGGACTGAACGGGCGCCTCGAGGGTGTGCGCTACCTTGAGTCTCTGCCCGACCTTCGACGCTTGACCGAGGTCGAGCAATGGTCCGAGGACTCGGTGCCTGAGTCTGTTAATCGGCGGTGGATCGCGCCACCCAGGCTCGTGCCTGCCGCCCAGGCGTGACACGTCTGCCGCGAAGGTCGCCAGGATCAGGAATGAGCAGCGCCATGCTCCGGGAAGCACGGTGCTTCGGGATGATCGCCTCGTGACGCGCGGTGCCTGGGCCACCCTGCGGCAACGCTGCCGCAATGTCTGAGGGGCCTGTTAGCGTTCGGAAGCTCCTCCGGAGTGCTCGGCGTCGTGCGCCGGGAAGGCCCTTCAGTGACAAGAGCACTGGGTGGGTTGCTCCGTCGTCTACATCGTCATGAAGGAAGATGCCGCTTGCTCGTCGTCGCAACGGCGACAGTGCGTGAACGGGACAGTAACGATCCGTTGGGCGAGGGGACAAAGTTCACGTCCCGCCACACTGGACGGCCTCTTCCGCGACGACGCTGTAACACGAGTGCGGACGCCTCAGCATCATTGATCCGGACCTGCGGTCTGGGCGAACTCCACGCCGGAGGCCGCCCGCAGCCGCACTGGCACGCGCGGGCTCAACGGACTGGTCACTCCAGTAGATCCCGGAGGATTCCTGCCTGTTGCCGGTCAACAGTCCCGTCCTCGAGGAACTCGTCGATCGTCGAGTCGGAGTACGGCCCGTACGAACGCCATGGGCTTGCTATCCCGTTGTCGATAGCGCGGAGGGCGTACTGACCCTTCTTCAGGATGACCTGACCGATGTCCGGGTCTAGTTCCAGAACATGCTTCCAGTGGACGACGATCGGCTGTGAGGTGTCGGGCTCCTGCGCAGAGAGATACATCCAGGTCTCTGAGGTTCGGAAGACACGAAGGATGGGCAGGTGGGAATCGAGGACCTCGGCACTCGTCACGACTGCCTGGCTCGCGATGGGGGTGGACGCGTTCTGGCGCCATCTCATACGGGTTGGCCCCTTCTCGTTGCTGCACTTCTCGCAGAGAGCACGCACTATTCGTTGGGCTGTTGTCTTCGCCCCTTGTGCGTGCCCGTTAGGTGGTGGAGATCGACCAGCCGCATTCCCCGTTCGACGAGGAGGAGCGCGATCTCGACGAGCTTCCGACGCGTTGGCGGCGGTAGTCACGAGAAGCGAAGGAGCCCCCCCGTCGGCGACCATCTCACGACCACGCCGTAGCGCGCGAACGCCGTAGAGAACAGCGTGCCAGTTGCCAGAGTGCAGTGGGAGCGCCGTCGGATCGCTGCGGGCCCGCCGCGGGACCAGCAGGGCGTGAACGGCGCCACCACATCTCTCTGACCGAGGCGTGGGCGGGTCGTGATGGGATGTCCCGGTGCTCACAACGATAGCCACCGCCAACGTGAACGGGATCCGCGCCGCCGTGCGCCGAGGGATGGACGCCTGGATCGCGTCCCGCACCCCCGACGTCCTGCTGCTCCAGGAGGTCCGCGCGCCCGACTCGGTCGTGAACGACCTGCTCGACGGCTGGCACGTCGCGCACCAGGCGTGCGACGTCAAGGGCCGCGCGGGCGTCGCCGTCGCGTCGCGCCTCCCCGTCGCCGCCGTGCGCGTCGGCCTCGGCGCGGGCGAGCCCGAGCCGCCCGCCGACACCGGCCGCTGGGTCGAGGCCGACCTCGAGCTCCCCGACGGCGGCCGCGTCACCGTGATCTCGGCGTACCTCCACTCGGGAACCGTGAGCCAGCCCGAGACGATGACCGCGAAGTACGCCTACCTCGAGAAGGTCACCGCACGCCTGCGCGAGCTCGCGGCGACGGGGGACCGGGTCGTGCTCGCGGGCGATCTCAACATCGCCCACCGCAATGTCGACATCAAGAACTGGCGGGGCAACCTCAAGAGCGCCGGGTTCCTCCCCGAGGAGCGCGCGTACGTCGACACGTGGCTCGACGGGATCGGCCTCGTCGACCTCGGCCGCACCCACGGCGGGGAGGGCCCGGGTCCGTTCACGTGGTGGTCGTGGCGCGGGCGCGCGTTCGACAACGACGCCGGCTGGCGCATCGACTACCAGCTCGCGACGCCCGCGCTCGCGGACCGCGCCGTCAAGGTCGAGGTCGACCGCGCGCCGTCGCACGAGGAGCGCTGGAGCGACCACGCGCCGGTCGTCGTCACCTACGACCTCTGAGGCGACGTCAGGCGACGCGCTCGGCCGGGGCGGACGGGGTGGCGATCAGGAAGCCCGGGGCGCCGAGGCCCTCGCGCTCGAAGGCCGCGCGGACGGCCTCGGCGACGGCCTCGACCTGGTCTGCGCGGACGAGGGCGATCGCGGAGCCACCGAAGCCACCGCCGGTCATGCGCGCGCCGAGCGCGCCGGCCACGCGTGCGGCCTCGACCGCGACGTCGAGCTCGACGCTCGAGACCTCGTAGTCGTCGCGCAGCGAGACGTGCGACGCGTTCATGATGGGGCCGATCGCGTCCGGGCGGCTGTCGCGCAGGAACGCGACGAGGTCGCGGACCCGGCCGATCTCCGTGACGACGTGCCGCACCCGGCGGCGCGCGACGTCGTCGGGCAGCTTCTCCAGGGCCGCCGCGAGGATCCCCGCCGGGTCGTCGCTCGTCGCGACGGCGTCCGCGAGCTCGCGCAGCGAGGTGAGACCCAGGGTGCGGGCGGCGTCCTCGCACGTGTCGCGGCGCGCGGCGTACTGCCCGTCGACGAGCCGGTGCTCCGCGCGGGTGTCCACGACGAGCAGCGCGAGCCCGGCGGCGTCGAGGTCGAACGGCACCTGCTCGGCCGACTCCACCGGGTCGAGACCGGGACGACAGTCGAGCAGGAGCGCGTGGCCGGCCTGCGCCCGCAGGGACGCGGACTGGTCCATGCCCCCGGTCGGGGCCCCCGCGATCTCGTTCTCCGCGCGGATGCTCGCCGCCGCGAGGGTCGCGCGCCCGGCGTCGCTCCTGGCGAGACCGAGGCCCGCGACCTCGTCGAGCGCGACGGCGGCCGAGCACTCAAGCGCGGCGGACGACGAGAGCCCGGCCCCGAACGGGACGCTCGAGTCGACGGCGGCGTCGAAGCCCGTGATCGAGGACGGCTCTGCGCCCTGGGCGCGGAGCTGCTCGCGCAGCGCCCACGCGACGCCCACGACGTACGACCCCCACCCGGCGACGGCGCCTGGGGCGACCTCCTCGAGGCGAGCCGTCCAGACCTCGCCCGGCGCCTGGGCCGACGCGAGACGGACGAGCGAATCGGTGCGCGGGCGCAGCGCGACGTAGGTGCGGTGGGGGAGCGCCATCGGCAGGCACAGGCCGGCGTTGTAGTCGGTGTGCTCGCCGATGAGGTTGACCCGGCCGGGTGCCGTCCACACACCGACGTCACCGCCGGACGTCTCGTCGCTCGCCGCGTCATGGCCGAACGCGTCCCCGAACACCGCGCGCGCCCGGGCGGCGCCGACGTCGTCGGACCAGGCGCGGACCCAGCCGCGCGCCTCGCTCGTCGGCGCGAGCTCCTGCAGCCGGGCGGCGATCCGCTCCGGGGTGGTGTCGCTGATCCACGCGCCCATGCCGGACTCCGACCCCGCGAGGTACTTGAGCCTGCCCGGCGCGCGCAGGACCGAGAAGACCTGCAGGTGCAGGCGCGCCAGAGTGACGTCGTCGGTGCCGCCGTCGGCGACCGAACGCCCCTCGCGCGCGGGTGCCTGGTGCCACGCGGCGATGTACGGGAGCGGGATGGGGTCGCCGTCGGCGGTCTCGAAGAAGCGGTCGAGGCGGCGCAGCAGCTCGAGGTACGCGGTCGCGAGGTCGTCGCGTTCGGCGTCGGTGAGCGCGGGCAGGTCGGGGACGTCGCGGCGCGGGGCGAGGTGCACCTCGACGGGCCAGCGCGCGGCGTACGGGACGTAGGCGACCCAGTGCTCGGTCTCCATGACGACGCGGCGACCGTCCGCGAGCTCGCCGTCGAGCACGTCGCGCAGGAGGTTGCGTCCGGTGCGCTCGTGGTGGGCGCGAGCCTCGGTCAGGAGGGCGCGCGTGCGCGGCGTGACGTACGGGTAGCCGTAGATCTGCCCGTGCGGGTGGTGCAGGGTCACGCCGATCTCCTGCCCGCGGTTCTCGAAGCAGAACACCTGCTCGACCCCGGGCTCGGCACCGAGCGCCGCGGTGCGGTCTGCCCACGCGTCGATGATCGTCCGCACGCGCTGCGGCGACAGCGCGCCGAACGAGGTGTGATGGTCGCTCGCGAAGCACACGACCTCGCAGCGGCCGGCCGCAGGGGCGTGGAGCTGGAGCGGGACGTCCTCCGCGACCTCGTCCGGGACTCCCGGGACGCGCTGCAGGGAGGGGAAGCGGTTCTCGAAGACGACGACGTCGTAGTCGGTGTCCGGGACCTCGCCGTCGGAGTAGGCGGCACCCGGCCGTGCCGGGCACAGCGGGCACGAGTCCGCCGCGGGGAGGAACGTGCGGTTCATCCGGTGCGCGGCGAGCGGCACCCAGTCGCCCGTGAGCGGGTCGCGACGCATCTCGGGCCCGGTGTACGGGCGAGGCGTCCCGTCGGCGCCGGGGACCGGGGCGAACCGGTCCGGCAACGGGCGAGGGTCGTCGAGGCGCCGCGTGCGCTCGCCGGAGACGTACTCGGGCGAGTCGTCGAAGTAGACGAGCTCGCGCCCGTCGGCGAGGCGGGTCGAGGTGCGGCGCAGGTGCTGGTTCATGCGTGCGGGTTCCGATCGCGGTGCTGGTGATGGTGGTGAGAGCGGGGCTCAGGCGACGACGAGCTGCTCGACGAGGTCCTCGACGCGAGCGCGCTCGTCCTCGGCGAGCCCGTCGTCGGTGACGAGCACGTCGACGTCGGCGAACGTCGCGAACACGCGCAGCCCCGTGGTGTGCCACTTCGTGTGGTCCGCGAGGACGACCGTGCGGCCCGCCGCGCGGATGAGGGCCCGGTTGGTCGCGGCCTCCTCGAGGTTCGGGGTCGTGAGCCCGATCTCCGGGTCGACGCCGTGCGCCCCGATGAACGCCAGGTCGACGCGCAGCCCCGCGAGCGCCGCTTCTGCGAGCGGGCCGACGAGCGCGTCGGACGGCGTGCGGCTGCCCCCGGTGAGGATCGTCTCGACCCGCGGGTCGCCCGCGCGGTGCAGCGTGTCGGCGACCGGGAGGGAGTTGGTCACGACGGTGAGCGGGCGCAGCGCGGGATCCGCCGCGATGCGCGCGGCGAGGAGGTGCGTCGTCGTGCCCGCGCTCAGCGCGATCGACGAGCTCGGGGTGATGAGCCGTGCCGCGGCGGTAGCGATCGCCTGCTTCTCCTCCGCCTCGCGCGAGCTCTTCGCCGCGAACCCCGGCTCGTGCGCGGTGGTGTGCGGGGCGACGGCGCCCCCGTGCACCTTGCGGACGAGCCCCTGGTCGGCGAGCTCGACGAGGTCGCGCCGGATCGTCATGTCCGAGACGCCGAGCTCACGGGTCAGGTCACCGATCCGGACCGCGCCGTGGTCGCGGATCTCCGTGAGGATGCGCTCCTGGCGCTGTGAGGCGAGCATGCAGGACAGTATTGTCCAGTTCCCCGAGAAATCCAACACGATCGAACACGACCCAACATCGACGAGTGGATCGACCGGTGCCGGTCAGTTGCGGTCTCAGTAGCGGATGGCGTCGATCACCTTGACGCGGACGGCGACGAGCGCGGGCAGGAGGCCTGCGAGCGCGCCGACTCCGACCGCGGCGAGCATGCCCGTCACGGCGGCGGAGAACGGGAAGCCCGGGCGGTCCTGCACGGCCGAGCCCATGAGCGAGTCGAGGGGAACGTTGTGGAGCACGACGACGGCGACGGTCACCCCGACGACGCCCGCCACGGTCGTAGCGACGACGCTCTCCATCATCACGGCGAAGAACACGCGGCCCGAGCTCGCGCCGAAGCTGCGGCGGATCCCGATCTCGCGGATGCGGTAGCGCACGGTGACGAGCGCGATGTTCACGAGGCCCAGTCCACCGAGCAGGAGCGCGATGGCGCTCACACCGATCACGACCCAGCGGATCGCGCCGTCGACGGTCGCGTACTCGGCCGAGTCGGAGCGGTAGACCTCTGCCTGGACCCCGCTGAGCGCACCCGCGACGTCGCGCTGGATCGCTTCCTGGAGGCCGTCGGCGAGGTCGTCGGGAACCCAGAGCTCGAGGCGCGGCGGCCCGGTCATCTCGAGCGACTCGGGCGTGACCCATGCCGCCTGCGCGTCGACGAGCACGTACGCCTGGGGCTCGGCGCCCGGCCAGTCGTCCGGGAAGGCCCCGACGACTGTCGCGACGACCGGGTTGTCGCCCCCGATGGTGACGGTCGGGTGCTCGGCGACGGTCCGGCCGCCGAGCGCGTCGAGGAAGGCCTGGTTGACGACGAGGGCGGGCGCGAGACGGTCGGCGTCGGCGTCGGTGAACCAGCGGCCGGACGTGACCTCGAACCGGTGCATCGTGGCCCAGTCGGCCTCGACGCCCGTGGTGTAGACCTCGCGCGTGCCGTCCGGGAAGCGCACCGGAGCCGGTGCGTCGCGCAGCATCGACGAGTGCTCGACGGCGTAGCGCTCGACGATCTCGTCGAACACCCGTGTGTACTCGTCGGGCGACGGCATGACGCTCCCGCCCTCGCCCGTGGGCCAGGCCGAGACCTGGAGGGTCGCGGCACGGCCCTGCCAGCGGTCGTTCTGCTCGGCGGAGACCTGGCGCAGCATCTCCCCGGCCGCGGAGATCGCGGTGATCGCGCACACCGCGACCGCGACGCCGACGAGCGCGAGCAGGACGCGCACCTTGTGGATGCGCAGCTCGTCCCACGCCTCGAGGACGGCGCCGACGAACCCGGTCACGCGGCGTCCCCCTCGTGCGACGGGCCGGCCGTCACGAGCGGTCGCGCGACGTGCTCGGCCTGCTCGTCCCCGGCCCTCCCCGGGCCGTACGGCCCGACACCGGCGCTCGGAGCACCGGTGCGCTCGCCGAGGGCGTCGAGCGCCGTGAGCGACCCTGCGCTGCGCGCGCTGATGGAGATCGGGGTGAGCACGCCGTCGGCGAGGCGGAACTGCCGGGCGGCGCGCGAGGCGACGGCGAGGTCGTGCGTGATGGCGATGAGCGCCGAGCCGTTCTCGCGCGCGATGGTGTCGAGCAGGTCCATGACCTCGGTGCCCGTGTCGACGTCGAGCGCGCCCGTGGGCTCGTCGGCGAGGATGACGCGCGGGACGCGGACGAGGGAGCGTGCGATCGCGACGCGCTGCTGCTCGCCGCCGGAGAGCTTCTCGGGGCGCGTGTCGAGGCGGTCGCCGAGGCCGACGCGCTCGAGCATCTCGGCGGCCAGGGTGCGCCGCTGCCAGAACTGCCGGCCGCGCGCGTACAGCAGCGGCGCGACGACGTTCTCGAGCGCGGTGCGGCCCTGGAGCAGGTTGAACTGCTGGAACACGAAGCCGAAGTCGGCACCGCGGCGCCGCGCGCGTGCGCGGCCGGAGAGCCGGCCGATGGGGACGCCGTCGAGCAGGTACTCCCCGGCGGTGGGCGCGTCGAGGAGGCCGAGGATGTTGAGGAGCGTGGACTTGCCGGTACCCGAGCGGCCGACGACCGAGACGTGCTCGCCCGCGGCGACCGTGAGGTCGATGCCGCGCAGGATCTCCAGCTCGCGGTCGTCGGGCAGCAGGACCGAGCGCGTCACCCCGCTCAGCTCGAGGAGGGTCATCCGACGAACACCTCGCCGCTCATCGGGTCGACGACGGGCTCGACGTCCTGACCGGGCACGAACTCGAGCACCTGGTCGCCCTCGGCCAGGCCCTCGGTGACCTGCACGACGGCGCCGTCGGTGATCCCGAGCGTGACGGCCCGCTCCTCGGCCTCGCCGTCCTCGCCGACGACCCACACCTTGCCCTGCTCGACGCGCCCGAGCACGGCGGTCACGGGCACGACGAGCGCGCCCTCGACGGACCCCGCCGTGACCTCCAGCTCGGCCGCGAGGCCGGCGAACACGGTGACGTCGCCGGGGACCGCGCACGTGATGCTCGCCGACGAGCCGCCGGCGGCAGGGTCGCCACCCGCGCCGTCCTCCGGTGTCCCGACCGGAGCCGCCGCCGCGCCCATGCGCAGGTTCGTGCACGTGAACGGTGCGGGGCCGCCGGTCACGGTGACCGTCGCCTCGGCGGGGATCTGCAGCAGGCGGAACTGCTGCTCGGCCACCATGCTCCCGGTCACGGACAGCGTCCCGGGCGAGATCGTCGCGAAGTCGTCGCCGACGGAGACCTCCTGGTCCTTGAGCGCCGTGTAGGTCGCGACGGTGCCGGCGACCGTGGCGGTGACGGTCTCCTTGGTGACCTTGGGCCGTCGCTCCGTGACGGTGACCTCGCCGGTCTCGAGATCGGTCTTCGTCAGCGGCTCCTGCGGCTCGGTGAGCGTCACCTCGAGCAGGGGCGCCCCGGCCTCGACGACGTCGCCGGGCTTGGCGAGCACCTCCGTGACCGTCCCGCGCTGGGTGACCTTCTGCGGCGCGGCCGGGTCGGCGACGACCTGACCGGTGACCGTCACGGTGTTGGTGACGTCGCCCGTGGTCACGGCGACCTGCGGCTCGACGAGCTCGGCGGACGGCACCGCCGGGTCGTCGGCGGGCTCGGGCGCGGAACGGAAGGCGATGACGGCGAGCGAGGCGGCGATGACGCCCCACACGAGGATGCGGAGGGCGGGGAAGACGAACCGGCGGGTGATACCCACGTGGGGGCTCCTGAGGGCGCTGGGCGACGGCGGACGAGCGTCGGGGTCGGGCGGTTGCTCGGGGACGGCCCGAGGCTAGGGCGGTCCGGGAGGCGCCGTCGTCATCCCTGGGGAGGAGTCTCGCCGCTTGTTCTCCCCCATGAGGTCACGGAGCGGTAACGCCGCCGTCGGTCGGGTGGTGGACGCACGTCGCCGGTGACAGCGGGAGCCGAGCGAGGCGGTGCAGGGCGACGGTGCACGTCGGAGCAGGAACAGGGCATGGCGGAGCGGCGGCATTGCCACTGCGTATCCCCCTCACCGGCCGGCCGGCCGTCCCCCCGGGACGAGATGCGGGCGAGACTATACCGTGGCGTGAGGAAAAGACAGGGAGCCTTCGAGAGGGCGGGACCGGTCGGGCCGCGCCGTGCGGGGCGTCGTGCTCCGCGTCGTGCTGTGAGCCGAGCTCAGGACGACACGACGGTGACGCCGAGCGAGCGCCCCGCGAGCCCGCGCGGGCGCCGCGCGAGGCGGAGCGCGACGTCGCGCAGCGCGACCGCGGCGGGCGCCCCGGGGTCGGAGAGGACGACCGGCGTCCCGCCGTCGCCCGCCTCGCGCAGCGTCACGTCGAGTGGCACCTGCCCGAGCAGCGGCACGTCCGTGCCCGTCGCGCGGGACAGGTTCGCGGCGACGCGCTCGCCGCCGCCCGCGCCGAAGATCTCCAGGCGCGACCCGTCCGGCTGCTCGAGCCACGACATGTTCTCCACGACGCCGACGACGCCCTGCTGCGTCTGCAGCGCGACCGACCCTGCACGCTCGGCGACCTCCGCGGCGGCGACCTGCGGCGTCGTGACGACGACGATCTCGCTGCCGGGCAGGAGCTGCGCGACGGAGATCGCGATGTCGCCCGTGCCGGGCGGCAGGTCGAGGAGCAGCACGTCGAGGTCGCCCCAGAAGACGTCGGCGAGGAACTGCTGCAGCGCGCGGTGCAGCATCGGCCCGCGCCACACGACCGGCTGGCCCGCGGGGACGAACATCCCGATCGAGACGACCTTCACGCCGTGCGCGATCGGCGGCAGGAGCATGTTGTCGACGCGCGTGGGCTGGCGGTCGACGCCGAGCATCCGCGGGATCGAGAATCCGTAGATGTCCGCGTCGACCACGCCGACGTCGAGCCCTTCCGCGGCGAGCGCGACCGCGAGGTTCGCCGTCACCGACGACTTGCCGACGCCGCCCTTGCCCGACGCGATCGCATACACCTTGGTGAGCGACTCGGGCTTGGCGAACGGGATCTCGGGCTCACCGACGCCGCCGCGCAGCATCGAGCGCAGCTCCGCGCGCTGCTCGGCGCTCATGACTCCGAGCTCGACCCGCACGTCCGCGACCCCGTCCACCGCGCGGACCGCGGCCGCGACGTCGCGCGTGAGCGTGTCGCGCATCGGGCACGTCGCGACCGTGAGGTCGACGCCCACCACGACGGTGGCCCCGGGCGCCCCCGGTTCGACGTCGACCGAGCGCACCATCCCGAGGTCCGTGACGGGCCGGCGGATCTCCGGGTCGAGGACCGTGGTGAGGGCGTGGCGGACGGCCTGCTCGAGCGGGTGCGCTGCGGGGTCGGGCATGGCTCCATCGTAGGCGCGGCGTGCGCCGGTCCCGCCGGGTCGTTGGTCCCGCGGGTGGTCGGTACTACGGTGCTCGGATGGACGCCCTCTCGTCGCTCGCGCGCGACAGCGAGCTCTTCGGTGACGCCGCACGCAGCGCGCCGCCCGACGCCCGCGTGCCGTCGTGCCCGGAGTGGACCGGGGCGGACCTGATCTACCACCTGGCCGAGGTGCAGGACTTCTGGTCGCGCGTCGTCGGGCCGGCGCCCGGGCAGGGCCTCGACGGCGACGACGTCCCGCCGTTGCCGCGGCCGGAGTCCGACGCGGAGCTGCCCGCCCTCCTGCAGCGCTCGACCAGCCGGCTCGTCTCCGCGCTGACCGGACGTGACCCCGCCGAGCCGTGCTGGTCGTGGCACGACGACGGCCGCCACGTGGGCTGGGTCGTGCGGCGCCAGGCGCACGAGGCGCTCGTCCACCGGGCCGACGCCGAGCTCACCGCCGGCCGCGACGTCACCCCCGCGGACCCGGGCGTCGCGGCGGACGGCGTCGACGAGGTCCTGACCGTCATGGTCGACGGCGTGCCCGGCTGGGGCGTCTTCACGCCCGACGGCGCGACGATCTCCGTGGTCGTCGACGGCCCGGCGGAGACGCCGCGGAGCTGGGAGCTCGCGTTCGGGCGCTTCACCGGCACGGGCCCCGAGTCGGGGACGGCCTACGACCTCGATGCCGCGCAGCTCGTGGACCTGCCCGGATCGACCACCACGCAGGTCGCCGGTCCGGCGTGGGCGCTCGACCTGTGGCTCTGGGGCCGCGGCACCGCGGACGGGCTCACGGTCGCGGGTGACCCAGCGCTCGTCGACCGCCTGCGCCGCGTCGCGGCCGAGGGCACCCAGTAGCCGGAACCGGTCAGTCGCGCGGTGCGGGTTCCTCGTCCTGGCGGGCGGACTTCTCCTCGAGCTCCTCGAGGAGGTTGCGGATCTCCGAGCGCACGAAGTCGCGCGTCGCGACCTCGCTCAGCGCGATGCGCAGGGCCGCCATCTCGCGCGCGAGGTACTCGGTGTCGGCGAGGTTGCGCTCGGCGCGCTGGCGGTCCTGCTCGGCGGTGACGCGGTCACGGTCGTCCTGGCGGTTCTGCGCGAGCAGGATGAGCGGCGCGGCGTACGACGCCTGGAGCGAGAGCATGAGCGTGAGCGCCGTGAAACCGAACTCGGCGGAGTCGAACCGCAGCCCCTCCGGACCCCACGAGTTCCAGATGATCCACACGGCGCAGAACACCGTGAGGTAGACGAGGAAGCGCGGCGTGCCGAGGAACCGCGCGATCCCCTCCGTCGCCGCCCCGACGGCGTCCTGGTCCACGCGGACCCGGGGGATGAGGGAGCGCCGGGCCGACTTGGGCGTGTCGAGGCGGTCAGCCACGGGCCACCCCCGACCCGTCGTTCGCGACGGAGCTGCGGGCGGCGTCGGTGTCGACGTCGTCGTCCGTCTCGCGCCAGTCGTCGGGGAGCATGTGGTCGAGCACGTCGTCCACGCTGATCGCGCCCAGCAGGCGCTTCTGCGGGTCGAGCACGGGGACGCACAGCAGGTCGTAGGTCGCGAGGATGCGCGTCACGCGGCCGAGCGGCGCGTCGGGGGTGACGCCCTCGACGTCCGAGTCGAGCACCGACCCGACGGCGGCGTGCGGGGGCTCGCGCAGCAGGCGCTGGAAGTGCGCGACCCCGAGGAACCGCCCGGTCGGGGTCTCGAGCGGCGGTCGGGCCACGAACACCATCGAGGCGAGCGCGGGCGCGAGGTCCTTGCGCCGGATCTGCGCGAGCGCCGTGGCGATCGTCGTCTCGGGGCCGAGCACGACGGGCTCGCTCGTCATGAGGCCGCCCGCCGTGTCCTCGTCGTACGCGAGGAGGCGGCGCACGTCGCGCGCGTCCTCGGGCTCCATGAGCTCGAGGAGCTGGGCCGCCTGCGCCTCGGGCAGCTCGTGCAGGAGGTCGGCCGCGTCGTCGGGCTGCATGGCCTCGAGCACGTCGGCCGCGCGGTCGTTGTCCAGCCCCGACAGGATCGCGACCTGGTCGTCCTCGGGAAGCTCCTCGAGCACGTCCGCGAGCCGCTCGTTGTCGAGCGCGCCCGCAACCTCGAGGCGGCGCGTGTCGCCGAGGTCGTGGATCACGTCGGCGAGGTCCGCGGGCTTCAGGTCGTCGTACGCGGCGAGCAGCATCGCGGCGCCCTGCGCCTGGGTGCTCCCGGCGAGCCCGGTGACGGCGTCGGCGTCGACCACGAACGCGTCACCGCGCCGGCGCAGGCTCAGCCCGCCCTTGTGCGGGGTCTGACGGCGCACGTAGAGCTTGGTCACGAGCCAGTCGCCGGTGCGCTGACGCTCGATCGCGAGGTCCTCCACCGTCGCCGAGCCGGACCCGTCCGCGAGCTGGACCGTGCGCTCGAGCAGCTCGCTCACGGCGAGCGACTCCATCGCGCGCTGCTCGAACCGGCGCATGTTCACGAGCCCGGTCGAGATGACCTGGCCGGAGTCGATGCTCGTCACGCGTGTGAGCGGCAGGAACACGCGGCGCCGCCCCGGCACCTCGACGACGAGCCCCACCGCGCGCGGCGCCCCCTTCGGGCGCAGCAGGACGACGACGTCCCGGACGCGCCCCACCTGGTCGCCGATGGGGTCGAACACGCTGGTCCCGGCCAGGCGCGCGACGAAGACGGTGGTGGCTGCACTCACGCGGCCAGCCTACGCACGCGCCGCCCGTGCCGCCGGACGCGTCGCGGCGCGCCCCTCGCGCCCGCGTGCGCAGTAGGACAGACTGGGCGAATGAGCATGACACGCCCGGGTGCCGTCCCCCGAGTCCCGACCCCGCCACGTGGTGAGCAGATCGCGTCGTACGCGACCTACCTCGAGGCGCAGAAGGCCGTCGACTACCTCTCGGACAACAAGTTCGCGGTCGAGCTCGTGACGATCGTCGGCACCGACCTCAAGATGGTCGAGCGGGTCACGGGGCGCCTCACCTACGGGCGCGTCGCGATCGCGGGCGCGGCGTCGGGTGCGTGGTTCGGCCTCTTCGTCGGCGTGCTGCTCTTCCTGTTCTCCGGCGACGGCGCGTTCGTCCTCACGGCGATCGGGATCGGCGCGGGCTTCGGCCTGCTCTTCTCGGTGCTCTCCTACGCGCTCACGCAGGGCAAGCGCGACTTCACGTCGCAGAGCCAGATCGTCGCGTCGGCCTACGGGATCCTCTGCGCGCCGGAGCGCGCCGGCGAGGCGCGCCAGCTCCTGTCCCGCATGCCCGAGGGTGCGGGCGGCGTCCGGGCCGCCGCCGCCCCCGCCAACCCGACCTGGGGCACGCCCGCGGGCCCGCAGGCGCCCGGTCAGGGTGGCGCCCCGACGGCGCCGCCTGCCCACGACGCGCCTCCCGTCCCCGCCGCGCAGCCGCAGTCGGGCACCGTGCCGCCCGCGGCACCGCCCCAGCCGGCCGCGCCGGCCCAGCCCACCCCTGCCCGGACCCCGGACCCGCGCTGGACCACTCCCTCGGGCGAGCCGCGCTACGGGGCGATGCGGCCGGCGTCGGACCAGCCGACCGAGCCGCCCCCGGCCCCGGAGCAGCAGTCGGACCAGCCGGAACGACCCGCCTGACGACGGCGAGGGCCGGGAGGCGGACACCTACGTCCGTCGCCCGGCCCTCGTCGCGCGCGTCAGCGCTCAGCCGCGGAGGCGGGCCATCCAGGCCTCGACGTCCTCGGGGCGGCGGGGGAGCGCCGCGGAGAGGTTCTCGTTGCCGTCCGCGGTGACGAGCACGTCGTCCTCGATGCGCACACCGATGCCGCGGTACTCCTCGGGGACGGCGAGGTCGTCGGCCTTGAAGTAGAGCCCGGGCTCGATGGTGAAGACCATGCCCGGCTCGAGCACGCCGTCGAGGTAGAGCTCGCGGCGAGCCTGCGCGCAGTCGTGCACGTCGAGGCCCAGGTGGTGGCTCGTGCCGTGCACCATCCAGCGTCGGTGCTGCTGGCCCTCGGGCGACAGCGACTCCTCGGCGCTCACGGGGAGCAGCCCCCACTCCTCGAGCCGCGCCGCGATGACCTCCATGGCCGCCGCGTGGATGTCGCGGAACCGCGCGCCCGGGACGGCGACGGCGAACGCGGCGTCCGCGGCGTCGAGCACCGCCTGGTAGATGCGGCGCTGCACCTCGGTGAACTCCCCGTCCACGGGCAGCGTGCGCGTGACGTCCGCGGTGTACAGCGAGTCGACCTCGACGCCCGCGTCGAGCAGCACGAGCTCTCCGGACCGGACGACGCCGTCGTTGCGGATCCAGTGCAGCGTCGTCGCGTGCTCGCCCGCGGCGGCGATGGTCTCGTAGCCGACCGTGTTGCCCTCGAGGCGCGCGTGCGCGTCGAACGTCGTCTCGATCACGCGCTCGCCGCGGCGGTGGCCGAGCGCGCGCGGCAGGTTCCGCACGACGTCCTCGAAGCCCGCGATGGTCGCCGCGACGGCCTCGCGCATCTGCTCGACCTCGTGCGCGTCCTTGACGAGCCGCAGCTCGGAGACGGCCTCGACGAGCGCGGCGTCGGTGCGGCGGTACGCCGCGTGCGCGCGCTCGAGCCACTCGGCCTCGGTGAGCTGCTCGTCCTGCGCCGCCTCGGCCGCCACCTCGCTCGACTCGGCCTCGTCGAGACCGGCCTCGGCGCGGATCGCCTCGACGAGCGCCTCGACGGCCTCGTCCGCGCCCGCGACGACGAGCAGCGTCACGCCGCCGGGGCCGACGTCCTTCGCGAGCGCGTCGCGCAGCTCGTCGACGTGGCGGGCGTCGATCCCGGTGGCCGTCGCGACGTCGTCGAGCGACGGACGCGCGCCGACCCAGAACTCGCCGTAGCGCGAGTCGGCGTAGAACTCCTCGGTGTCGCGCGCGGCGAGCGGGCGGACGTACAGCACGGCGTGGTGGTCGCTGCCGCCGTCGCCCGTGCCGGGCTCGACCGGGTGCAGCACGAGCACGGCGTCGGGCTCCTGGTCCGTGCCGTAGCCGGTGAGGTGCGCGAACGCGGAGTGCGGCCGGAACCGGTAGTCGGTGTCGTTCGAGCGCGTCTTCAGCGGGCCGGCGGGCACGACGAGGCGCGCGCCGGGGAACCGTGCCGAGAGCGCTGCACGCCGCTCTGCGGTGAACGGGGCGGCGGGGAGGGGCTCGACGTCGAGCTCCTCGCGCGGCGCCCAGCCGCTCGTGATGAAGGCCTTGAAGGCGTCGGAGTCCGGTCGCTGCGAGCGGTTGCTGCCGCGCGCGGCCAGGTCCTGGCCCTCGACAGGGCTGCCGTGCTCGGGGGACTCGGGAGTGACGGGGGTGGCGTCGGTCATGCACCCAGTCTCGCACCGCGCGCGCGGCCGAAGTCCGCGAGCGCGCGCCCGAGCACGTGGTTGAACGCGTCGGGAGCCTCGCTGTTGACGTCGTGGCCGGCCCGCGGGACGACGACGAGCGCGGCGTCCGCGGCCGCCGCGAGGTAGCGCTGCTCGTCGAGGCGCAGGTGGTCGCGCGCGCCGTTGACGAGCCACACGGGGACGTCGACGTCGCGCACGTGGGCGAGCCACGAGCGTCCCGCGAGCTGGGTGAGCGCGTCGGTGACGACGTCCCAGCCGGGCCGGTGGGCGGACGCCCGACCGGCGTCCGCGGGCCCCGAGAGCAGGTACGACGACGACGCGCCGCCCGGGAGCGTGCGGCCGGCCCGGGCGATCGTCCCCCACGCGCTCGTGGTCGTGCGCGCCGCCCAGCGAGCGCCACGACCGAGGCCTCCGCCGCCCGCGACGACGAGGCGGGCGACGTCGCGGAACAGAGCGACGGGCTTGCCCTTGGGGTCCGACGTGCACGCGGCCGCGACGACGCCCGCGAGGTTCGTCGGTCGGCGCGCCGCCCAGGCGAGCGACGTGTAGCCGCCGAGCGAGAGGCCGACGAGCACGACTCGCCGGTCCGCCCCGAAGGACGCCGCGGCGTCGTCGAGCACCTCGAACGAGCGGTCGAGCGTGAACCGCTCGTGCGCCCGCGTGCCGTGGGCGGGAAGGTCGACGGCGACGGCGTCGTGCCCGAGGTCCCGGACGTGGGCGACCTGGCGGTCCCAGATCGCCCCGGAGGTGCGCATGCCGTGGACGAAGACGACGGCGGGCGGCTCGGCCGAGGCGACGGCGGGGACGGGGGCTGGGGTCATCGAGGTCAGGCTCATCGACGACGACTGTGGCACCCCAGCCTGGGACGGCCATGATGAGGGGCGGTGGCCCGTGTGCACATCGTGTGCGGGTCCGGTGGCGCCCCGTCACTATCCTGGGGCTCGTGCGCATCGACCTCCACACCCACTCGACGGCGTCCGACGGCACGGACGCGCCGGGGCAGGTCGTCGCCGACGCGGCCGCTGCCGGGCTCGACGTCGTCGCGCTCACGGACCACGACACGACCGCCGGCTGGGCGCAGGCGACCGACGCGGCGCTGCGCCACGGCGTCGCGCTCGTGCGCGGCGCGGAGATCTCCGCACGCTCGGGCGGCATCAGCGTGCACGTGCTGTCCTACCTGCACGACCCGGCGCACGAGGCGCTGCTCGCCGAGCTCGACCGCACGCGCGACGCGCGCACGAGCCGCGCGCGCCGCATGGTCGACCTGCTCGGCGAGGACTACCCGATCACGTGGGAGGATGTGCTCGCGCAGACCGTCGAGGGCACGACGATCGGGCGGCCGCACATCGCGGACGCGCTCGTCGCCGCCGGGCACGTGGCCGACCGCTCGGCCGCGTTCGCGACGATCCTCGCGCCCGGCACCCCGTACTACGTGCCCCACTACGCACCCGGCGCGGTCGCTGCCGTGCGCGGCGTGCGTGCCGCGGGGGGAGTGCCCGTCTTCGCCCACCCGGGCGCGGACGGTCGGGGGCGCGTCGTCGCCGACTCCGTCATCGAGGAGATGGCGGCGGCGGGGCTCGCGGGGCTCGAGGTGTTCCACCGCGACCACGACGAGCGGCAGCGCACACGGCTCGAGGACCTGGCCCGCACCCTGGGCCTGTTCGTCACCGGGTCGAGCGACTACCACGGGGCCGGCAAACCGAACCGGCTCGGGGAGAACACGACAGCACCGACCGTGCTGGCGCAGATCGAGGAACAGGGACAGCTGGACGTGATCAGGTGAACGACTTCTTCGACGTCCGGCTGTTCACGGAGGTCTTCGTCACGCTGTTCGTCATCATGGACCCACCCGGCACGGTGCCGGTGTTCCTGGGCCTGACGAGCGCGATGGGCGCCAAGCAGCGCAACCAGGCCGCCCGGACCGCGATCCTCGTTGCGTTCGGCGTGATCGTGGCGTTCGCGGTGTTCGGCCAGCAGATCCTCAGCTACATGCACATCTCGCTGCCGGCGCTGCAGACGGCGGGCGGGCTGCTCCTCCTGCTCGTCGCGATGGAGCTGCTCACCGGCAAGATGGAGGAGCCGCAGCCGTCGGGCAACAAGGGCGTCAACGTCGCCCTCGTGCCGCTCGGGACGCCGCTGCTCGCGGGCCCGGGCGCGATCGTCGCGACGATGGTCTTCGTCCAGCGCGCGGGAGAGCGCGGCGGCGGGGTCGCGGAGTGGGTCGCCATCGTCGCGGGCGTCGTCGCCGTGCACCTGTGCCTGTGGCTGTCCATGCGCTTCGCGAACGTCATCAACCGCGTGCTCGGCGACTCGGGCACCATCCTCGTGACCCGCATCGCGGGTCTGCTGCTCGCCGCGATCGCCGTCCAGCTCGTCGCCGACGCGGTCACGCAGTTCATCGAGGCCGCATAGCCCGTCACGCGCCCGGGCGGCGCTCCGGACACAACGAAACAGGGGATGTTAGGTTCTTTCGGTGACCCAGCCGATCCTCCCTCCCCGCAAGGTCTCCGAGCTCGTCGTCGAACGCCTCAGCGAGCGCGTGGCGAGCGGTGAGTGGCCCGTGGGCACCCGCATCCCGCCGGAGCCGGAGCTCGTGGCCGAGCTCGGCGTCGGGCGCAACACCGTGCGGGAGGCCGTCCGGGCGCTCGAGCACGCCGGCATCCTCGAGCCCCGGCGCGGCGACGGCACGTACGTCCGCGCCGCCGACGGTCTCGACGCCGCCCTGACGCGCCGCGCCAGGACCACCGACGCGCTCCAGGTGCTCGAGGTGCGCGGCATCCTCGAGCGCGGGGCGGCACGAGCCGCGGGCGAGCGGTGCGACCCCGACGCCGTGGCGAGGCTCGAGGCGGCGCTCGCCGCGCAGGTCGCCGCGCGCGACGCCGACGAGGACGCGTTCCAGGCCGCCGACGTCGCGTTCCACGCCGAGGTCGTGCGCGCCGCCGGGAACCGCCTGCTCGCCGACCTCTACGACGGGCTGGACCACGCCCTCGTGCGGACGTTCCCGTCGGGCGAGCGGCGGCGGCACGATCGTGACGTCCCCGGCCACGAGGAGGTGGTCGCGGCGATACGGGCGCAGGACCCGGACGCGGCCGAGGCGGCGGTGGCCGCGACGATCGACGCGGTCCGGGCGCACCTCGTCGAGGCGGTCGCGCGCGGCGGGGCCGCGTGAGCGCGCTGCGCCGGCCGCTCGGCGTCGGCGCCGTCGTCGCGATCGTCCTCGCGGCGCTCAACCTGCGCCCGGCCGTCGTCGCGATCTCCCCGCTGCTCGGCGAGATCCAGGCCGAGGAGGGCCTCAGCGCGACGGCGGCCGGGGTGCTCACGACGCTTCCCGTCCTGTGCTTCGGGCTGCTCGCGCCGGTCGCCCCCGTGCTCGCGCGGCGATGGGGTCTGGAGCGTGCGCTCTTCTGGAGCCTCGTCGTGCTGTGCGTGGGCTTCGCGCTGCGCCTCGTCCCCGAGACGTGGGGGCTGTTCGCCGGGACCGTCGTCGCGGGCAGCGCGATCGGGCTCGGGAACGTGCTGCTGCCCGCGCTGATCAAGCGCGACTTCGCCGACCGCGTCGGTCTCATGACGGGCCTCTACTCGATGGCGCTCTCCGGCGGCGCGGCGCTCGCGGCGGGCCTGACTCTGCCCGTCGCGGCAGCGGCGGGGCTCGACTGGCGCGGCGCGCTGGCGAGCTGGGGCCTCCTGGCGGTGCTCGCCGTGGTGGTGTGGGTGCCGCGCGCGCTGCGTCCCGACCCGGTCGGCGCGACGGCGTTCCGACCGGTGCACGCCCCGGGCGGTGCCCGGTCCGTGTGGCGCAGCCCGCTCGCCTGGGCGGTGACGGTCGTCATGGGGATGCAGTCGCTGTCCTTCTACGCGGTCAACGCGTGGCTCCCGGCGATCATGGTCGGGCTCGGCCGGACACCGGAGGCGGGCGGCTGGCTGCTCGCGCTGTGCAACCTCGCCGGGATCGCAGGGTCGTTCGTCACCCCCGTCCTCGCCGGCCGGATGCGTCGTCAGCGGGGCATCGGCGTCGTGCTCGTCGTCCTGGTCGGGACCGGGCTCCTCGGCCTCGCGCTCGCGCCGGGGGCTGCGGTGGCGTGGGTCGTGCTCGTCGGTCTCGGGCAGGGCGGCGGCATCAGCCTCGCGCTGACCCTCATGGCGCTGCGCGCGCGGGACGCCGCCCGCACGTCCGAGCTCTCCGGCATGGCGCAGAGCGCCGGGTACCTCCTGGCGGCGGGCGGCCCCATCGGCCTGGGGTTCGCGCACGACGCCACGGGCTCGTGGACGCTCCCGCTGCTCCTGCTCGTGGCGGCCGCCGTCGTGCAGGGCGTCGCGGTCTGGTTCGCAGGGCGGGACCAGCATGTCGGCTAGGGCGGAATGACTGATCGTGAACGATTAGACGTCGTATCAGTCAGATATTGACACGCGACGCGTGCTCGGGCGAGGATGCCGGGAACCACGCCGACTCGACGAGGAGTGCCCGTGAACCCCCTGAACAGACCTCCCTCCCCTTCCCGACGACGGCCCGGGGGGCCGGCCGTTCGGGGGACCCGAGCCCTCGGCGCCGGGATCGCCGCCGTGCTCGCTCTCGGCCTGGCGCCGGCCGTGGCGCCCGCTACAGCGGCCGACGAGCCACCCGCCTCGGCGACCGAACTCGCCCTCGTCCCGCGCCCCGCCGAGGTGGCGGTCGGGGACGGGCCGGCCTTCGTCGTCGGCCCGACGGCGCACGTGGTCGCCCCCGGGGACGCCGCCCCGGTCGGGAAGTACCTCGCCACGCTCCTGCGACCGGCGACCGGGTACGAGGTCCCCGTGACGGACGCGGCCGGGGACGGTCCTGCCGTCGAGCTCTCCGTCGAGCCGGTCGCAGGCCTCGACGAGACGGAGACCGAGCGCTACACGCTCACGGTGACGGACGACGTCGTGCGCCTCGTCTCGCCGAGCACCGCGGGCCTGTTCCGCGGCGTCCAGACGCTGCGCCAGCTCCTGCCCGCGGCGATCGAGGCCGACACCGTCCAGGACGAGGACTGGTTCCTCCCGGCCGTCGAGATCACGGACGAGCCGCGGTTCGCGTACCGCTCGTCGATGCTCGACACGGCGCGCCGGTTCTACCCGGTCGAGGACGTCAAGCGCTACATCGACCAGATGGCGCTGTACAAGCTCAACACGCTGCACCTGCACCTCACGGACGACCAGGGCTGGCGCATCGTCGTGGACGAGCTGCCCGCGCTCACCGAGATCGGGGGACAGACGCAGAGCGGCTGGGCGCCGGGGACCAACTCCGGGGACCCGTGGTTCTACTCCAAGGCCGACTACGCCGAGATCGTCGACTACGCGGCGTCGCGGTACATCGAGGTCGTGCCCGAGATCGACGGTCCGGGGCACACGCTCGCCGCACAGGCCGCGATCGGGTCCCTCAACTGCGACGGCCGGCCCAGGGCGCCGTACTACGGGTTCGACGTCGGCAATCCCATGGTCTGCGCGACGCCCGAGAACGCCGCGAACGTGCGCGACTACCTCGAGAAGGTCATCGCGTCGGTCGCGGCGCAGAACCCCGGCCGCTACCTCCACCTCGGCGGTGACGAGGTGCCGGACCCGCCCGCCGGCTGGTACGAGGCGTACACGGCGATGGCCAACGAGATCGCCACGGCGCACGGGAAGACGATCGTGGGCTGGCACCAGTGGGCGCAGGGCTCCACGCTCCCGGCCGGCAGCCTCATGCAGTACTGGGGCGTCGCGTCCCGCAACCGCCCGACGATCGGCACCGCGAACGAGTCGGTCGACGTGCGGGAGGTGCGCTCGGCCCTCGAGGCCGGCGCGCGTCTCGTCGTCTCGCCCGCGGACCGCGCGTACACGGACATGAAGTACGACGCCTCGACGCCGTACGGCCTGCAGTGGGCGGCGATCGTCAACCTCCGTCGCGCCTACGACTGGGACCCGCTGACCGAGCTGTCGAGCACGGACGGCACCGTCCGGCTCGCCACGGAGGAGCAGGTCGCGGGAGTCGAGGCGTCGCTGTGGGCCGACCGTGCGTACCGGGGCAGCAGCAGCCTGCCGACGAGCCTCGACCAGTTCATCCCGCCCGCGGTCTACACCGACCACATGACGTTCCCGCGCATGCCCGCGATCGCCGAGGTCGCGTGGTCGCCCGCAGGACGCGACTACGACCAGTTCGTGCAGCGTCTCGTGCCGCACGGCGAGCGCTGGACCGAGCTCGGCTACGGCTGGTACCGGGCGCCCGACGTCGCGTGGGAGCCGGTCGAGCCCGTCGACCCGGAGCTCGCCCACCACTGGACGTTCGACGAGGGCGACGGAACGACGGCGCTCGACGCGGTCACGGGCGCGCAGGCCGCCGTCGACGGCGCCGGATGGGTCGAGGCGCAGCAGGGCGGCGGCATCGCGCTCGACGGCGTCGACGACGGCGTGCGGCTCGGGGCAGCAGCGGTCCAGGGACCGTGGACGCTCGCGGCCTGGGTGAAGCGCACCGACGCCCGTCGCAGCTCGGTCCTCGTCTCGGACACTACCGCGGGCGTCCGGACCGCCGTGAAGCTCGAGCAGTACCCCGACACCGGACGGATCGGGATCACCCAGCTCGGGGTCGCCGACCACGCCTCGCCGTACGCGACGCCGGTCGGCGAGTGGGTGCACCTCACGCTCACGGCGGACGGCGGCACGACCCGGGTCTACGTCGACGGCGTCGAGGTCGGCCAGGTGCCGGCGTCGCCTGCCCTGGGGATCGACCAGCTCGGCCGGCTCTGGGACGCGCCGGGCTGGCCCGGGGCGACCGACTCCGCCGCGGTGGAGGTCGACGACCTGCGCGTGTACACGGGCGCTCTCGGGTCCTCGGACGTGGCCGACCTGTACGCCGCGGTGCGGCCGGAGGACGGCCCCGACGTCCAGGTCGACGCGCAGGTGCGCTGCCTCGCGGGCCGCGCGGGCGTCGCCGTGCGGGTACTCAACACGGACGACGTCGCGCTCGACGTCGTCGTTACGACACCGTGGGGGACGCGGACCTTCGGGGACGTCGAGCCGGGGAGGTCGGCCTACCAGACGTTCACGGCGCGGTCGACGTCGGTCCCGGCGTCGACGGCGACCGTGACGGCGACGGCGGCGGGCGCGTCCGACGGGCCCGCCACGGCGGTGGACGTCGACTTGGCCGCGACCACCTGCGGCTGAGCCGGAGACGACGAACCCCGGGTCGCTCCCCACCGGTCGGTGACGGTGGGGGACCCGGGGTTTCGTCGTCGTACGGGCTACTCGCCGGGGATCGGCGTGGACGCCGGGGCGCCGCCCTGCTGCTCGACCGGCTTGCCGCCGCGCGTGCGACGACGGCTGCGCGAGCGACGACGGCGCTCGCCGCCCTCGGCGGACCCGCCGGGGTTCTCACCGGTCGCGGCCGCCCGGTCGCCGTCGGGACGCTCGGTGCGGGCCTGCTCGGCCGGACGGCTGCGCTCACCGCGGCCGCCACGCTCGGAGCGGCCGCGGTCGCCGCCACGCTCGCCCGAGCGCTCGCGCCCGCCACGGCCGCCCTGCTCGGACCGGCCGCCGCGCGACCCGCCCGCGGGCGTGTGACGCTTGCCCGTCTCGCCGAGGTCCTCGATCTCCTCCGCGTCCAGGCCCGCGAGCGTCCGCTGGTCCTTCGGCAGGCGACCCTTCGTGCCCTCGGGGATGTGGAGGTCGGTGTACAGGTGCGGCGAGCTCGAGTACGTCTCCGCCGGCTCGGGGATGCCGAGGTCGAGCGCCTTGTCGATGAGGCCCCAGCGGGGGAGGTCGTCCCAGTCCACGAAGGTCACCGCGGTGCCCTTGTTGCCCGCGCGGCCGGTACGACCCGTGCGGTGCAGGTACGTCTTCTCGTCCTCGGGGCACTGGTAGTTGACGACGTGCGTGACGTCGTCGACGTCGATGCCGCGTGCCGCGACGTCGGTCGCGACGAGCACGTCGATCTTGCCGTTGCGGAACGCGCGCAGCGCCTGCTCGCGCGCGCCCTGGCCGAGGTCGCCGTGGATGGACCCGGCCGCGAAGCCGCGGTCGACGAGCTCGTCCGCGACCTTCGCCGCCGTGCGCTTGGTGCGCGCGAAGACGATCGTGCGACCGCGGCCCTGGGCCTGGAGGATGCGCGCGAGGACCTCGACCTTGTCGAGCGCGTGCGCGCGGTAGACGACCTGCTCGATGTTCTTGACCGTCTGGCCGCCGTCGTCGGGGTCGTTCGCGCGGATGTGCGTCGGCTGCTTCATGTAGCGGCGGGCCATCGACACGACGGCGCCCGGCATGGTCGCGGAGAACAGCATCGTGTGCCGCTGGGCCGGCGTGCGGGCGAGGATCTTCTCCACGTCGGGCAGGAAGCCGAGGTCGAGCATCTCGTCGGCCTCGTCGAGCACGACCGTCGCGGCACGCGTGAGGTTGAGGTGCCCCTGGTTCATGAGGTCGATCATCCGGCCGGGGGTGCCGACGACGACCTCGACGCCGCGCGTCAGCGCCTCGACCTGCGGCTCGTACGCGCGCCCGCCGTAGAGCTGGACGATGCGCACCGAGCGGCGCCTCGACGCCGTGGCGAGGTCGTTCGCGACCTGGACCGCGAGCTCGCGCGTCGGGACGACGACGAGCGCCTGCGGCTTGCCGGGGGACGGCAGCTCGTCGAAGCCCGGCTCGCCCGGCGCGACGACACGGTGCAGGAGCGGGACGCCGAAGCCGAGGGTCTTGCCCGTCCCCGTCTTGGCCTGGCCGATGATGTCGTGGCCCGACATCGCGACCGGCAGCGTCATCGCCTGGATGGGGAAGGGGTGGGTGATGCCCGCGTCGGCGAGCGCCTCGACGATCTCGGGGCGCACCCCGAAGTCGGCGAAGGACGTGTTCGCGGCCTGCACGCTCGCGGCGACGGCGGTCGCGTCGGCGCTGACGTCAGGGGTGGCGTCCGTGGTGGACGCGTCGGTGGTGGTCACTGGGTGCCTCTGTCTCGTTCGGGCACGCGCGACCGTCCGCGGGCCCTCAGGCCCGGTCCCGGGAGGCTCCCGGTCGCGGTCGTACGCGCCTCGTGGCCGGCAGCCGATCGCGGGATGTCGTGGCGGGTCCGCGAGGCGGACCCGGCCTGCCGTCGTCGGGCGTCGTGCCGGACGACTGGAGTTCCTGGCGTGTGAGGTCTGGACGACCGGGCAACCGATGTACGCGGGCCATGATATCCGAGAACTATCCTGGCGGGATGAGCGACGCCGAGCACGCGACCGAGACGACCCTGCCGTCGGCGGAGGCCACCGACGTGACCGAGCTGCTCGGGCTCGTCGCGTACACCGAGCTCGCGGGCTTCGGCCGCCTCGCGGGAGATGCCGCGCACGCGCCGACGCTGCGCCAGCGCCAGGCTCTGTCCCGCCTGGCCGCGGCCATGCTCGACCGGCAGGAGTCGGTCCTCGACCGCGTGGCCGAGCTCGGGGGAGACCCCACGACGTGCATGGCCCCGTTCGACGGGATGTTCGACGACTTCGACGCGCGCACCCGGCCGAGCACGTGGTGGGAGGGCATCCTCAAGGGCTACGTGGGCCAGGGCGTCGCCGACGACTTCTGCCTGCTCGCGGCGCAGGGGCTCGACGAGCGGTCGCGCGGCGTCGTCGTCGACGCGCTCACGCAGGACACGCCGTCGCAGCGGTACGCGCCCGTCATCGCGGAAGCGGCGCAGGCGGACCCGGTGCTCGCGTCGCGCCTCGCGCTGTGGGGCCGGCGCCTCGTCGGGGAGGCGCTCGGCGTCGTCGGCGTGGTGCTCGCCGAGCGGCCCGCGCTCGCGCGGCTCGTCGCGCTGGGCGTCACCGAGGGCGACGCCGCGGCGGGCGTGGGCGCCGGCGGGACGAGCGGCCCGGCCCCGGCGACCCAGTCGTGGGTCTTCGCGCGGCTCACGGCGGAGCACACGCGGCGCATGGACCGCCTCGGCCTGGCGGCCTGACCGCGCCGGGCGCGGCCAGGCCACCTTCCTGACGGGTGCGCTCAGAGCGAGCCGAAGCCCACCCTGCGCTGCTCCTCGGTCCCGATCTCGACGTACCCGAGGGACGTCGTCGGGACGATCACGCGGCGACCGCGCGAGTCGGTGAGCTCGAGCGCGGGAGCGCCGCCCAGGGCGTCCGCGACCGCGGTCGCCACGTCCTCGGCGGACAGGTCCGTGTCGACGACGAGCTCGCGGGCCAGGTTCTGCACACCGATCGTGACTTCCACTTACATCTCCTCACAGTGGCCGCGCGCGACGCGCGGCGATGACGGCCCGGTGACGGACTCGACCGCCCGGAGGGCGGTCCCACCGGCGACAACGCGAACGATAGTAGTCAGATTCCCTCGGCACCGGCCGCGTCGGGCGTACCCGGGCGGTCCCGGCGCAGCATGCCGTGCACCCCGCGCCACACGAGCCGGGGGACGAGCCGCGTGACGTCGTCGGCGGTGGCGACGCCGTCGGGGCGCACGGCCTCGGTCGCCGCGGCGCGCCCGACCGCCGTGCACGTGCGCGCGACGACGAGCGCCTCGTCGGCGTGGAGCTCGGTGATCCGTGCGAGCACGTCGGCGAACGCGCCCGCGATGTGCGTGTCGGGCGCGAGCACCCGGGCGCGCACGACCGGGTCGCGCATGACGTCCGACTCGAAGAGCAGCGCCGCCGAGCGCCCGGCGGACCGCGCGTACGCGACGTAGGCGCGCACGATGCCCTCGATGACGGCGAGGCCGTCCACGGCGAGCGCGTCGAGGTCGCCGGGAGCCGTCCCGGGCGGGGCCTCGCGGAACGGGTCGAGCGTCGTCTCGACCGACCGCACGAGACGCTCGCCCTGCTCGTCGACGATCGCGAGGTAGAGGTCGAGCTTGGACGGGAAGTGCCGGTAGAGCACGGGCTTGCCGACGCCGGCGCGGTCGGCGATGTCGTCCATCGAGATGTGGTGGTAGCCGTGGGAGGCGAAGAGCTCCTCGGCGATGCTCAGGAGCTGCGTGCGACGCTCGTCGCGCGGCATCCGGGTGCGGGCGCCCGGCACGACGGTGGCCCGCGTGCCCCGCTCGTCGGCTCCCGTCATGGGGGGAGGATACGGAAACGGGCCGCGGTGTCGACCGGGCGTCGCGAGGAGTGGGACGATGGGTCGGTGCCCGACAGACATACCGTCCCGAACCGCCCCATCGGCACCGTCACCGGTGCTGCGCGCAGACCCGCACGGCGTCTCCGGCGGCTCACGGCGGTCGCGGCGTGCCTCGCCGTCGGGTTCTCGGCCGGTGCCGCGACGGCCGAGGTGTGGGACGTCCCGGCGCGTGCGCCAGGGCCCGTGGAGCCGGTTCCTGTGACCGCCGGTCGGGAAGCACCGCCGGAGCGTGACGACACCGTGGCGGCGAGCCGCTCGGGCGTGGAGCGCGCCGAGCACGAGGGCGACGGGCCTGGGCTGGTCGACCTCGTGTCGCCTCGACCGCAGCCGCTCGTCGCGCCGACGCCTCCTCCGTCTCCCGCTCCGACCGCCACACCCGAGCCCGCCCAGCCGACGGCTCCGGTCGTGCCGCTCCCCGAGCCGGGTTCGGGGCTCGTGGGCGACGTCACGGTCGTGCCGGACGTGGGCGGCGCGCTCGCCGCCGTGCCGGGCGAGGTGCCCGCCCCGGGAGCCGGCACCGTGCGCTCGGTCCGTGTCGAGGTCGAGGCAGGCCTGCCGGTCGACGGGGAGACGTTCGCGACCGCCGTCCTCGCCACGCTCAACGACCCTCGGGGCTGGTCCGGCCCCGACGGGGTCACGTTCTCCCGGACCGCCGCCGACGACGCGTCGATCCGCGTCGTCCTCGCGAGCCCCGCGACGACGGACCGCCTGTGCGCGCCCCTCGCGACCGAGGGGAAGTACTCGTGCGGCAACTCGGTCGCGGGTGTCGCGGTGCTCAACTTCGAGCGCTGGGTGGTCGGCGCGCCGGACTTCGGCGACGACGTCGCGACGTACCGCCAGTACCTCGTCAACCACGAGGTCGGGCACGTGCTCGGGCACGGGCACGAGGCGTGCCCGGCACCGGGCGCGGTCGCACCCGTGATGGTGCAGCAGACGATCTCCGCGGAGGGCTGCGTCCCCAACGGCTGGCCCGTCCCGTAGCGCCGCGCGCGGCGCTCCCACCGGTGGGCGTGCCGCGCCCGCGCGTGTGGGTGGCCCGTGATGGGATCGGGACCGTGCTCAGGACCCGACCCCCGCAGGGGCTCCGCCTCGTCGCGAGGCCCGGCGACCACGAGGCCGGCGTGGAGCTCGACGCCTCGCAGCGCGCCGCCGTCGCGGCGGCCGCGGGACCGGGAGCCACCCTGGTCGTCGGTGCGCCGGGGACGGGCAAGACGCTCGTCGCGCAGGAGGTCGTGCTCGCCGCGCTCGCCGATGGCGTCCCGCCCGAGCGCGTCCTGCTCCTCGCCTCGTCGCGCCGTGCCGCCGCGGCGCTGCGGGACCGCCTCTCGGCCCGGGCGCGCCGCACGGTGGGCGCCCCGATGGTCCGCACCGCCGCCTCCGTGGCGTTCGCCGTGCTGCACGAGCGGGCGGCCGCGCTGGGCGAGCCGCCCCCCACGCTCATCTCGGGGCCGGAGCAGGACCTCGTCCTCGCGGACCTCCTCGAGGGGCACCTCGAGGGGGAGGGCGCGCCGCTCGCACTTCCCCCCGGCGTCCCGGAGGAGGTGCTCGGCCTCCGCGGCCTGCGCCAGGAGCTGCGCGACCTGCTCATGCGCGCCGCCGAGCGCGGGCTCACGCCCGCCGACCTCGACGCGCTCGGTCGCCGGTACGACCGGCCCGAGTGGACGATGGGCGCGCAGCTGTTCGCGGAGTACCTCGACGTCACCGCGCTGCGCGCCGGCACGCCCGACGCCGGGGCACGGTTCGACCCCGCCGTCGTCGTCGACGAGGCGGCGGAGGCGCTGCTCGCCTGGGACGACGAGGTTCCTGACGCTCCCCGGCCGCGCTGGGACCTGGTCGTCGTCGACGACTACCAGGAGGCGACCGTCGCCACCGCGCGCCTCCTGCACGTCCTGCACGACGACGGGGCGCGGCTCGTCCTGCTCGGCGACCCGGACTCCGCGGTCCAGACGTTCCGCGGCGCGAGCCCCGGCCTCGTCGGCCGCGCGTCGGCGCCCGCGCGCCGGGACGGCGCGCGCCGTGGAGAGCTCGGCGCCCGCGTCACGGTCCTCGGGACGGCGTGGCGTCAGCCCGCCGCGCTGCGGGCCGTGACGCGACGCGTCACGGCGCAGGTCGGCACGGTCGCCGGCGCCCTCCACCGTGGCGCCGCGCCGCACCCCGACCCCGAGCGCACGACGGCGGAGCGCGACGGCACGGGGCACGCCGCCGACGCGGGTGACGACGTCGAGGCGGGTCGGGCGGTCGAGGTTGCCGTGCTCGCGGGCGCTGCGCAGGAGGCCGCGTACGTCGCGCGCGAGCTGCGCGCGGAGCACCTGCTGCACGGCACGCCGTGGCACCGCATGGCGGTCGTCGCCCGCACGGGGACGCGGCTGGCCGCTCTGCGGCGCGAGCTCGTCGCGGCGTCCGTCCCGGTCACGCTCCTCGGGTCCGACGTCCCGTTGCGCGACGAGCCGGCGGTCGCGCCGCTCCTGGCCGCGGTCCGCGTGTGCGTCGCGCCGCGCGCCGACGCGACGGACCCCGTCGGAGCCCTGGACCCCCTGACCGCCGCGGCGCTGCTCACCTCCCCGTTCGGCGGGCTCGACGTCGTCGCCCTGCGGCGGCTGCGCAGGGCGCTCCGCGCGGAGGAGCTCGACGGCGGCGGCGGCCGGTCGTCCGACACGCTGCTCGTCGAGGTGCTCGACGACCCGGCGCGCGCCGCGACGCTCCCCCAGGCGGTACGCCGAGGGCCGGTCGCGGTCGCGCGGGCGCTCGCCGCGGGTCGCGCCGCGGCGGCCGAGCCGGGCGCGACCGCGCAGACGGTGCTCTGGGCCGTGTGGGCGGCGACCGGGCTGGCCGAGCGCTGGCGGTCGACGGCGCTCGACGGAGGGCCCGCGGGTGCGCGTGCCGACCGCGACCTCGACGCGGTGCTCGCACTGTTCCGCGCGGCGGAGACGTTCGTCGACCGCATGCCGGGCGCTCCCGTGGGGGCGTTCGTCGAGTACCTCGCCTCGCAGGACCTGCCGGCGGACTCCCTCGCGGCCAGCGCGGGTGGTTCCGACGCCGTCGCGGCGCTCACCCCCGCGGGCGCGGCCGGGCGCGAGTGGGACGTGGTCGTCGTCGCCGGGGTGCAGGACGGCGTGTGGCCCGACCTGCGGCTGCGCGACTCGCTGCTCGGGTCGCAGGCGCTCGTCGAGCTCGTCGCGGGCCGGGCGCAGGACGCGCACGGCGTTGGTTCCGAGGCGCGTGCGCAGGTGCTCGCGGACGAGCTCCGCGGGTTCGTCGTGGCGACCTCGCGCGCGAGCCGGCGCCTCGTCGTCACGGCGGTCGACGACGCCGAGGAGACCCCGTCGGTGTTCTGCGACCTCGTCGTCCCGCCGGGCGACCCAGAAGGCGACCCGGCTGGCCCAGGAGGCGGGCTGGGCGGCGACGAGCCGGACGGCGGCGACGCGCCGGGCAGGGCCGGAGGTGGCGGACAGGGCAGCGGTGGCCGGCCCGGCCAGGACGTGCCGGGAGACCGCCGCCGGGTCCGTGTGGGCGCACCGCTCGACCTGCGCGGCCTCGTCGCGTCCGCGCGCGCCGTCCTCGTCGCCGACGCGGCCCGCGACCAGGCCGCCGGCCCGTCGGGCAGTGCGGTGCCTGCCCTCGACCCGCGGGCCGTGGCAGCGGCCACGCTGCTCGCCGACCTCGGTGCCCTGGGCGTCGCGGAGGCCCGGCCGGAGTCGTGGTACGGCGTCTCGGGCGTGTCCAGCACGGCGGCGCTGCGTCGCGAGGACGAGACCGTGACCGTCTCGCCCTCGAAGGTCGAGACCGTGACGACCTGCCCGCTGCGGTGGTCGCTCGAGGCCGCGGGCGGGACGGCGCCCGACGCGACGCACCAGAACCTGGGCACGCTCGTGCACTCGATCGCGGAGACCGCGCCGTCGGGCTCCCTGGCCGAGCTGAGGGCCGAGCTCGACCGTCGCTGGTCCGAGCTCGCCCTCCCGGAGGGCTGGCCCTCTCGACAGCTGCGCAAGCGGGCCGACCGCATGATCGAGAAGCTCGCGGACTACCTCGCGCAGGCGGGCGAGCCGCTGCTCGTCGAGCCGACGTTCGACGTGACCGTCGGCCGGGCGCGCCTGCGCGGCACGATCGACCGCGTCGAGGACGCCGGTGACGGGAAGGTCCGCGTCGTCGACCTCAAGACCGGGCGTCGGACGGCGACGAAGGCCGAGGGCGCCGAGCACCCGCAGCTCGGCGCGTACCAGCTCGCGGTCGAGGTGGGCGGGCTCGACGTGCCGGAGGGCACGCGCAGCGCGGGGGCGCAGCTCGTCTACGTGGGCAGCACGCACGTCGGGCCGGCGGTCGTCACGCAGCCCGCGCTCGACCCCGCGCCCGACGGCACGAGCTGGGCGCGCGACCTCGTCGACGACGCGGCAGGCACCATGTCGTCGGCGACGTTCACGGCGCGGGTCAACGGGCTGTGCGAGATGTGCCCCGTGCGCCGGTCCTGCCCGGTGCAGCCCGAAGGACGGAAGGTGGTGGCGTGAGCAGCGAGCTGTTCGAGCTCCCGGAGCCCGAGCCGCGGGTGCGGCTCGTGGCGGCGGACGAGGTGGCGGCCGGGCCGTCGACGGGCCCGGCGGCCGACCGGTTCCCGGCGCATGCCGAGCCGGCACGTCCGACGCTCTCCGCGACCCGCATCGCCGACCTGCTCGGCCGCCCGCGCCCCACGCCCGAGCAGGTCGAGGTCATCGAGGCGCCCCTCGAGCCCGCGCTCGTGGTCGCGGGCGCCGGGTCGGGCAAGACCGAGACGATGGCCGCGCGCGTCGTCTGGCTCATCGCCAACGGGCTGGTCGCGCCCGACGCCGTGCTCGGCCTGACGTTCACCCGCAAGGCGGCGGGGGAGCTCGCCGAGCGCGTCCAGGTGCGCCTCGCGCAGCTCGCGCGGGCCCGTGGCGGCGCGACCTCGGCGCTCTCGTTGCTCGACCGCCCGACCGTCGCGACGTACAACGCCTACGCGGCCTCGCTCGTCGCCGACCACGGCCTGCGGGTCGGCATCGAGCCCGGCTCCCGGCTCCTGGGCGAGGCGCAGCAGTGGCAGCTCGCCTCCGAGGTCGTCGAGGGCTGGGACGAGGACCTCGGCACGGACCGCGCGGTGAGCACCGTGGTGGCCGCGGTCCTCGGGCTCTCGGGCGCGCTCGGCGAGCACCTGCTCGAGCCGGGCGAGGCTCGGGACCGGCTCGTGGGGATCGTCGGGTCGCTCGACGCGCTGCCGCTCGCGCCGCGGCAGCGGGGGCGCACCAAGGAGGTCGAGAAGCTGATCGGCGACGTCGCGGAGCGGGTCCGGCTGCTCGACGTCGTCGCGGAGTACCGCCGGCGCAAGCGGGCGACGGACTCGCTCGACTTCGGCGACCAGGTCGCGCTCGCTGCGCGCCTCGCGCGCGACGTCCCGGTCGTCGGGACGACGGAGCGCTCGCGCTTCCGCGTCGTGCTGCTCGACGAGTACCAGGACACGTCCCACGCCCAGGTCGAGCTGCTCGCCGGCCTGTTCGGCGACGGGCACGCCGTCACCGCGGTGGGCGACCCGCACCAGTCCATCTACGGCTGGCGCGGCGCGAGCGCGGGCGGCCTCGCGCGGTTCCCGGAACGGTTCCGCCGGGAGGCGGGCCGTCCGGCCGCCGTGCACTACCTGTCCACGTCGTGGCGCAACGACGCGGCCGTGCTCGCGGCGGCGAACGTCACGGCCGCGCCCCTGCGCGCCGCCGCGGGTGACGTCGGACGCGACGGGGCTCCCGGTGCCCGGGTGGACGTCCCGCCGCTCGCGCTGCGCCCGGACGCGGGTCCGGGGGCGGTCACCGCGCACGTCGCCGCGACCGCCGAGGAGGAGGCGGCCGCGGTGGCCGAGTACGTCGCCGACCGCTGGCGCCCCGCGGGCGCTCCCGGCGGCCGGGTGACGGCCGCCGTCCTGTGCCGCAAGCGCAGCCAGTTCGCCGCGGTGGAGGTCGCGCTGCGCCGCCGCGGACTCCCCGTCGAGGTCGTGGGCCTCGGCGGGCTCCTGACGACGCCCGAGGTCGTCGACGTCGTCGCGCTCCTCGAAGCGGTGCACGACCCGTCGCGGGGGGACGCGCTCGTCCGCCTGCTCACCGGCCCTCGGGTCAACCTCGGCGCCGCCGACCTGCACGCACTGGGCAGCCGCGCCGCCGACCTCGCGAGGCGCGAGGAGAGGCTCGGCGCTCGCCGCTCGTCCGGTGCCGGGAAGGACGAGGGCCTGGTCGTCGTCGAGGGCGACGTGGCCGACCACCGGTCGATCGTCGACGCGCTCGACGACCTGCCCGAGCCCGGCGAGGCGGCGGGCGACGGGCGCACGCTCACGCCCGACGCTCACGCGCGGCTCACGGCGCTCTCCTCGACCCTGCGCACGCTGCGCGGGCTGACCTACCTCTCCCTGCCGGAGCTCGTCGTCGAGGCGGAGCGTGCGCTGGGTCTCGACGTGGAGGCCGCGACGAACGCGGCGCTCCTGCAGACGCACCGGCTCGTCGATCCCGACGCCGTGAGCGACCGCGCCCGCGAGCACCTCGACGGCTTCCGGGACGTCGCGGCGACGTTCGCGCAGACCGCGGACGTCGTGACGCTCGGGGCGTTCCTCGCGTGGCTCGGCGTCGCGGCGAACCGCGAGAACGGCCTCGACCTCCCGGTGCGCGAGCCGGACCCCGACGCGGTGCAGGTCATCACGGCGCACGCGGCGAAGGGTCTCGAGTGGGACGTCGTCGCGGTCCCCGGCCTCGTCGACGGGGTGTTCCCCACGGTCGCGCAGTCCTCGACCGGCGTCCGGGCGGACAGCGGCTGGCTGACCGACGTCTCCCAGCTCCCGTACCCGCTGCGCGGGGACGCCGCCGACCTGCCCGCGTTCCGGCACGACCTCGCCGGCGACACGAAGGAGCTCGTGACGCGCCGGGACGAGTTCCGTGCGGCGTGCGGCGAGCACCAGCTCGCCGAGGAGCGCCGGCTCGCGTACGTCGCGTTCACCCGCGCGCGCCGCGAGCTGTTCCTCACCGCCTCGTGGTGGCAGGGCGGCTCGCGGCCCCGCGTCGTGTCGCCGTTCCTCCTCGAGCTCGCCGAGGCTGGCGTGGTGCGGACCGACGGCTGGTCGGCGCCTCCCGGCCCCGACGACACGAACCCGCTCGAGGACGTCGAGGTCACGGGCACCTGGCCCACGCCCGACGACGCGGCGCCGGGTACGGCACGGTCGGTGCTCCGGGCGACCGGCCAGCGCGTGGAGAGCGCGACGCGCGAGCGTGCCGAGGGCACGGGCGACGCCCTCGGAGTCACGGCGCCCGAGGGGGTGCTCGTCGACGGTGACGGCCGCGACCTCGTCGCCCTCGCGCGGGTGCTCCTCGCGGAGCGGGCGGAGCGGTCCGGCCGGGACGTCGAGATGCCCGCGCACGTGTCGGCATCGGGGCTGGTCCGCCTCGCCGCCGACCGCGACGAGTTCGCGTTGCACCTGCGGCGACCGGTGCCCGGCGAGCCGACCGTGCACGCGCGCCGCGGCACGCGCTTCCACCTGTGGGCCGAGCGCTACTTCACGACGTCGTCTCTCCTCGACGTCGAGGACCTGCCCGGCGCGGACGACGAGGACCTCGACCCGGACCTGGACCTCGACCGGCTGCAGCGCACGTTCCTCGCGTCCGAGTGGGCGGCGCGCACGCCGATCGCGGTCGAGGTCGACGTCGAGACGCCCGTCGGGGTGACCGTGCTGCGCTCGCGCATCGACGCCGTGTTTCCCGAGGTGCCCGAGCACGCGCACGGGGCGCGGGACGCCGTCGTCGTCGTCGACTGGAAGACCGGCCGGGCGCCGTCCGACCCGGCGGCGCGCAGCGTGCGGGAGGTCCAGCTCGCCGTCTACCGGCTCGCCTGGTCGCGCTGGTCGGGGCTCCCGCTCGAGAAGGTGAGCGCGGCGTTCTACTACGTCGCGTCGGACGAGACGGTGCGACCGGAGCGGCTGCTGGGCGAGGCGGAGATCGAGGCCCTGCTGCAGACCTGAGCGGGTGTCAGTCCTCGACGGAGCGGGTCGAGTCCTCGAGGTCGGCGAGCATGTCGAGCGCGTCGGCCACGACGTCGTCGAGCCGGTGGCGCACGCCGTGCAGGAGCCAGCGCGCGAGCGCGAGCTCGCCCACGAGCAGGGCGCGCTCGACGAGGTTCTTGTCGGTGAGCTCGGTGCGGCGCAGCTGGTACGCCTCCATGATCGAGTCGATCGCCTCCGGGGGCGCGGAGACGAGCAGCCACGCGAGGTCGTCCGCGGGGTCCGCGACGCGTGCGCTCGCCCAGTCGGTCACGGCCGCGACCCGTCCGCGCGTCACGAGCACCTGCTCGGGACCCAGGTCGCCGTGCACGACGACAGGCTGGAACCGCCACAGCGACACGTCCTCCAGCGCCGACTCCCAGCGGCGCAGCAGGGCGGGCGGCACCTTGCCGGTCGCGGCCGCCTCGTCGAGCTCGGCCATGCGCCGTGCGCGGTACTCCTCGACGTCGTACCCCGGGAGGCCGGCGTCGTCGACGATCGCGCGGGGAAGCTCGTGGATCGAGGCGAGCACGCGACCGAGGTCCGCGGCGAGACCCGGGCCGGGCCGCAGGGTGTCGACGTCGAGCGGTGTCCCGTCGAGCGCCGGGTGCACGACGGCGCGCCCGCCCTCCGGCAGGAGCGCGGACCCGCTCACGCGGGGAACGGTGAACGACAGCACCCCCGCCTCGGCGTACAGCTGGAGCGACGCGAGCAGCTCCGCCTCCGCCTCGAGGGCGGCGCCGGCCTGGAGGCTCCGGGGCGCGCGCACGGTCCAGCGCGTGCCGTCGGCGTCCGTCACGACGGCCGTGTCGTAGTCGCCCGGGTCCTCGACGGGCTGCGCGGTGCGGGCGTCGAGGCCGGGGACGGCCGCCGTCGCGAGCGCGGCCAGGGTGAGCGGTGAACGAGGCACCCGACCACGGTAGTCGGTGCCTGGCGACTCCTCCCGGCCCCACGCCGGACCTGCCGTGGCCTACGGTCGGGGGGTGAGCTCCCCACGTCCCAGGACTCTGCCCCAGACCCCGCTGCTCGACCTCCCGATCCCGCTCGACGGCGCGGTCGTCGACCGTGCCGCGCACCGCCGGACCGAGCCGCACCTCGTGCGCGCGCTGCGCGCGGAGCCCACCACACGGGTGCTCCTCGTGCACCGCGGGCGCCTCGCGCTGGACGGCGACGGCGGGCTGGCCCTCCTCGCGCCGGGGGCCGTCGCGGTCGTCGACCCGGCGACGGACGACGAGCCGGCGCGCTGGCTGTTCCTCGGCCAGGAAGAGGGGACGTCGTACCTGGCTCTCGTGCTGCCCGAGGACGCCGACGCCGAGGAGGTGGACATCGAGGGGGTCGACGCGTCGGACCCGGCCGCGGTCCTCGTGCGCGGGCACGCCTGGTCGGGACTGCGCGAGCTCGTCGGGAGCCTCGGGTCACCGTCCGCGGGGCTCGCCACCGAGGCCGTCGCGCTCGCGGCGTGGCACGCGAACCACGAGCGCTGCCCGCGCTGCGGTGGGCGCACGACCGTCGAGAACGCCGGGTGGACGCGACGGTGCGTCGCCCAGGGCATCGAGATCTACCCGCGTACGGACCCGGCGGTGATCATGACGGTCGTCCACGGCGCGGGCGACGACGAGCGCCTCCTGCTCGGGCATGCCGCGCACTGGCCGGAGCGGCGGTTCTCGACGCTCGCCGGGTACGTCGAGCCGGGGGAGTCGCTGGAGAGCGCCGTGCGGCGGGAGGTGCTCGAGGAGGCGGGGGTCGTCGTCGGCGACGTCGTGTACCGCGGCAGCCAGCCGTGGCCGTTCCCCGCGTCGCTCATGCTGGGGTTCACGGCCCGGGCACGCACCAGCGAGATCCACGTCGACGGCGTCGAGCTCACCGACGCACGCTGGTTCACGCGCACCGAGCTCGACCGGGCCGCGCGCTCCGGCGAGGTGCTGCTCCCGGGCCGGACGTCGATCGCGCGCTCCCTCGTCGAGGACTGGTTCGGCGGTCGGCTCCCCGACGCCTGAGCGCGACCGGCCTCAGGCGGCCAGGCGCTGCTTGACCTCGGCGAGCGACGGGTTCGTCGCGGCCGACCCGTCCGGGAAGACGACGGTCGGCACCGTCTGGTTGCCGTCGTTGACGGACTCGACGAACTCCGCGGTCCCCGGCGTCTCCTCGATGTTCACCTCGGTGTAGCCGATGCCTGCCGAGTCGAGCTGCGTCTTGAGACGACGGCAGTAGCCGCACCAGCTCGTCGAGTACATGACGATCGAGCCGGACTCGGGAAGGGCGGGGGCGGCGGGCATCGGGAGCTCTCCTGGTTCGGGGGCGGACGGCGCCGGCCCCGCGTGAGGCGCGGGGCCGAGACGTGAACGTAACACCGGTACCGGGTGCGCTGTTCCCGGTGGACCGCGGCGTCCGCGGCGCGGCCGCGACCTGTGGATCCTCGGGGGCCGGTGTCACCGGAGCCTGCGAGAATCGCGGGTGATGTCCACGCCACCGGTCTCACGCCCGCCATCGCTCCGCTCCGCCGACGAGATCCTCGACGCTCTCGACCCGGACCAGCGCGACGTCGCGCTCGCCCTGCGCGGGCCCGTGTGCGTGCTCGCCGGCGCGGGGACGGGCAAGACGCGCGCGATCACTCACCGCATCGCGTACGGCGTGCGCACGGGGGTCTACGCCCCGACGAGCGTGCTCGCCGTGACGTTCACGGCGCGCGCCGCGGGGGAGATGCGCACCCGCCTGCGCGAGCTCGGGGCGACAGGGGTGCAGGCCCGCACGTTCCACGCGGCCGCGCTGCGCCAGCTCGGCTACTTCTGGCCCAAGGTCGTCGGCGGTGCGCCGCCGCGCATCCTCGAGTACAAGGCGCCGGTGATCGCCGAGGCGGCCCGACGCCTGGGGGTGGGCGTCGACCGCGTCGCCGTGCGCGACCTGTCCTCCGAGGTCGAGTGGGCGAAGGTGTCCCTCGTCACCGCGGACGACTACGTGCGCGCGTGCGAGGCGATCGACCGCGAGCCTCCCGCCGGCTACGACCACCAGACGGTCGCGCGCCTCATCACCGCGTACGAGGACGTCAAGACGGAGCGGTCCGTGATCGACTTCGAGGACGTCCTGCTCATGCTGGGCGACATGCTGTCGACGCAGGGCGCCGTCGCCGACGAGGTCCGGCGCCAGTACCGGCACTTCGTCGTCGACGAGTACCAGGACGTCTCGCCGCTCCAGCAGTTCGTCCTCGACCAGTGGCTCGGCGGCAGGGACGAGCTGTGCGTCGTCGGTGACCCGTCGCAGACCATCTACTCGTTCACGGGCGCGTCGCCGCACCACCTCCTCACGTTCTCGCGCACGCACCCGAAGGCCCAGGTCATCCGGCTCGTGCGCGACTACCGCTCGACACCGCAGGTCGTGAACCTCGCGAACCAGCTCCTCGCACGCGCCGGGAGAGCGGGCGGGGCGCACCAGGCGCTCGAGCTCGTCGCCCAGCGGCCTTCCGGCCCTCCCGTCGCCTTCACCGCGTACGACGACGACGAGGCGGAGGCCAAGGGCATCGCGCAGCGCGTCTCCCGTCTCCTCGCCGCCGGGACGCGCGCGAGCGAGGTGGCCGTGCTCTACCGCACGAACGCTCAGTCGGAGGCGTTCGAGTCGGCGCTCGCCGACGCAGGGATCGGCTACCTCGTGCGCGGCGGCGAGCGGTTCTTCCAGCGCAAGGAGGTCCGCGACGCGATCGTCCTCCTGCGCGGAGCAGCCCGCTCGGCCGACCCCGAGGTCCCGATGCCCGAGACGGTGCGCGATGTCCTCGCTGCCGCCGGCTGGGCTGCCGAGCCGCCCGCCGCGCGCGGCGCCGCGCGCGAGCGCTGGGAGTCCACGCAGGCGCTCGTCGCCCTCGCGGACGACGTCGCGGCGCTCGCGCAGGCGGCGGAGGGCCCGACCCCGACCGTCGCGACGTTCGTCGCCGAGCTCGACGAGCGGGCGGCGGCGCAGCACGCGCCGACCGTCGAGGGCGTGACGCTCGCCTCCCTGCACGCCGCGAAGGGTCTCGAGTGGGACGCCGTCTTCCTCGCGGGCATGAGCGAGGGGCTCATGCCGATCTCGCTCGCCGAGACGGACGAGGCGGTCGCGGAGGAGCGCCGGCTGCTCTACGTCGGCATCACCCGGGCGCGCGAGCACCTGGAGGTGTCGTTCGCCCGCTCGCGGAACCCGGGGGGCCGCGCCACGAGGCGTCGCACGCGCTTCCTGGACGGTTTGTGGCCGGACGACCCGAGCAGCGGGCCGACGCGCCGGTCGCGGGCCGGTCAGGCGAAGCTGCGCCTCACGGGCGAGTACGACCGCGAGCTCTTCGAGCGGCTGCGCGAGTGGCGCCTGCAGGTGGCGCAGGAGACGGACAAGCCGGCGTTCACGGTGCTCGTCGACACGACGCTCGCCGCCATCGCCGAGACGCGCCCGACGGACCTCCCCGGACTGGCCCGCATCAACGGCCTCGGCCCGGCGAAGATCGAGCGCTACGGCGCCGCGATCCTGGAGATCGTGGGCCGCGCCGGTTCGTGACCGCGGCCAGGGGCGGGGCCCGAAAAACTTGTCGAAGAAATCTCGGTAAATAAGTTGTGCGCCCCGCGAGGGGCGGCATATGGTCGACGAGTCCTGTTGGGGAGGGGCGCGCCGAGAGGCGGGTCCCTGAACGGAGAGAGGGGGTGGGAAAGCTGATGAAGAACCAGATCGCCATGGCGAACCTGCTGGATAACGCGACCGTGTACACGGGCACGCCAGGAGGACTCCGTCCGCGTGCAACCGCGCACCGCGGCGGCATCTTCGTCACCCGCCCCGCGCCCGACTCCGCCCCCAGGACGTTCCCGGTCTGATCCGACCGGAACCTTCCAGGCCGCGGAGTCCATCTCGGACCCGCGGCCTTCGTTCTCTCCAGAGCACGACTGCCGATGAGGATCACCGGTGTCTCCCGTCTTCACTGACGGGGACCGCGGTCCCTCGGGTCCTGTGACGACGACGTTCACACCCACGACAGGACATCACTGGAGGACATCGTGCGGCTCACCGCGCTGCTCGACAACATCACTGCCCAGGGCGGATCCGGCCCCTGGGTCCCGCACCAACCACTCACCACACCGCTCGGCGAGCAGGACGCCGCCGAGTTCGACCGACTCCTCGCGGGCCTGCTTCCGTGCCGCACGAACGACCCCGAGCTCTGGTTCGCCGAGCGTTCCACCGAGGTCGAGCAGGCCAAGGCCCTGTGCCGCACGTGCCCTCTCGTCGAGGGCTGCCTCGCCGGCGCGATCGAGCGCCGCGAGCCCTGGGGCGTCTGGGGCGGCGAGGTCTTCGTGGACGGCGTCGTCGTCGCGCGCAAGCGTGGCCGGGGCCGCCCGAGCAAGGCCGAGGTCCTCGCCCGCGAGGCCGAGCGCCAGGCTCAGGAGGCGTCCCGCGCCGCCGCCGAGACGTCAGTCGGCGTCGACGAACCTCGGCGGGCGGCGTGACATGCTGAGCGGCGCCCCGTCCGGGGGCGTGCGCGCGATCTCGCCGCACCCGCAGCGCGGGTGGCGTCCGGTCTCGCGCAGCCGCGGCACGGCATCGGGAGCAGGGATCTCGATGCATGCCGTGGCTGTGCGAGGCACCGCCCCGTCGAGGGCGGCGAGCACCTGGCCGGCAGCGAGCGCCGCCGCCGTGGCGGCGAGCACCGTCTCCTCGCGCGCCGGGCGCGCCGACCCGCGCAGCTGCTGAGCGACCTGCGGCCAGCACGGGTCGACGTCCGCCCGGTGCAGGTCGAGGCAGGTCAGGCACGGGCCGAGCCCGGGCCGCACGAACGGGCCGACGAGCACGTCGGCCTCGCGTACCACGACCGACAGGTGCGCCACGCCTTCTCCCACGAGCCGACGGAAGCTCTGCGCGTCCGCCGCGCCGTGCTCCACCACGACGACGACGTCCGGCGCCGGCACTCGGCCCACGTGGTGGCCGTCGGCCCGCGTCCCCTCCGGCGGCGAGGGTAGGTCCACGCCGGGTGCCACCTCGCCCACCACCCGCCGTACGGCGGCCTCACGCGCCGTCCCGACGTCGCGCAGCCGGAACGCCCCGAGACCGACGTCCGCGGCGAGCACCGGTGCCGGGTCGCGCAGCTCGAGGGTCCCGACGCCCGCCGTCGCGAGGGTCGTCGCGAGCGTGGCGCCGATGCGCCCGAGACCCAGGACGCCGACGACGGCGCGCCGCCGAGCGGCGAGGACCCGCGGCCCCGCACCGTCCGGCCGGATCGCGGAGAGCACGTCGAGGTCGGCCTCGCCGTGGCCCGGCGCCGGGGTGGTGGCCCGCCGCCGGCGCGGCACGAGGAGGTGGGCCTCGTCGAGCAGGCGCAGGAGCGCGTCCTGGCGCGATGCCGCGGGGCCGCGTCGCGCGGTCGTCGGGGACGACCGGGAGAGGTCGCGCAACCATCGCTCCTCGTCCGGCGCGAGGCCGACGAGCCGTACCGACCACCGCGGGTCCGTGCCGAACTGCAGTTCGCCGGGAGCGCGTCTCAGCACGGGGATGTCGGGGCGCAGGACGCTGCCTCGGGGCACGGTTCCTCCAGGGTCGACGGTGGGGCGCCCGCGTCGGGGCCCGCGGTCAGCGTGGCACGCGGGCGGTACCGGCCAGGGCTTGTCCACAGCCCGAGGCCAGTTGGTGCTCCTGGGGTGCCTGCTTGACCGTTCCGAGATGCCTCTCCCATGCCAGGCGCGCCGCACGGGGGGCGGATCGTCGTCAGGATGCGCCTCGACCGGCGGCCGCCCGGCGTGGACCCTGCCATTTCGTGGCGTGAACCAGTACGGTCTGAGCGTGGTCCGGGAGACGGTCGTGGAGGTTCGGCGCAGCCGCCGACGCAAGAGCACGGTGAGTGCGTACCGCGACGGCGAGCGCACGATCGTCGCCATCCCCGCGCGCTTCACACGCGCCCAGGAGCAGGAGTGGGTCCAGCGGATGCTCGACCGGCTCGCCGACTCCGAGCGTCGGCGACGTCCGTCGGACGACGAGCTCCACCGCCGAGCCGTCGAGCTGTCCGAGCGGTACCTCGACGGCCGGGCGCACCCGTCGAGCGTGCGCTGGTCGGGCAACCAGGACCGTCGCTGGGGGTCGTGCACGCTCATCGACGGCTCGATCCGCATCTCGACGCGCGTGCGGGGCATGCCGTCGTGGGTGCTCGACTACGTCCTGCTGCACGAGCTCGCACACCTGTTGCACGCGGGGCACGGACCGGGCTTCTGGAAGCTGCTCGAGGCGTACCCGCGCACGGACCGCGCGCGCGGGTTCCTCGAGGGCTTCTCCTACGCGCGCGACGCGGAGGTCGAGACCGACGACGACGCCGCCCTCGGGTCGGTCCGGGACGACGCCGACGTCTGAGCGGGTCGGCTCATCCGCGGCCGTCGTGCGCGTCGTCGTCCGGCTCTGAACCCGGCCCCGAGTCCTTCCCCGACTCCGGGCCCGCGGTGCGGAAGATCTCCTCGAGCGCGCGGTCGACGTCGGCCTCCTCGGCACGCGTCGCGGCGCGGCGGTCGGCGTAGCCCGCGGGGTCGTCGAGGTCGGCCGCGTCGGGCAGCAGGTCCGGGTGGTCCCACACGCCGTCGCGCGCGGCGCTCCCGGAGCGGGGCCCGGGCTGCGCCGCGATGAACGCCCACAGCGCCGCCGCGTCGCGCGACCGTCGCGGCCGCAGCTCGAGCCCGACGAGCGTCGCGAACGTGTGCTCGGCCGGCCCGCCGGCGGCGCGCCGTCGGCGCAGCATCTCCCGCAGCGGGACGGCGTGCGGCAGGTGCGGCAGCGCGGCTGCGGCCGTGACCTCGTCGACCCAGCCCTCGACGAGCGCGAGCGTGGTCTCGAGCCGCAGGAGCGTCGCCTGCTGCTCGGGGGTGTTCTGCACGCCGAACACGCCGCCGGACAGGGCGCGCTGGAGCGCGTCGGTGTCCGTCAGGTCGACGTCGGAGAGCTGCGACTCGAGCGCGGACAGGTCGATCGTGATCCCGCGCGCGTAGGCGTCGACGAGCCCCCGCAGGTGCCCACGCAGCCACGACACGTGCGTGAACAGGCGAGCGTGCGCGGCCTCGCGCAGGGCGAGGAAGAGGCGGACCTCCTCGGCGGGCGAGTCCAGCCCGTCCGCGAACGCCTCGACGTTCGTGGGCAGCAGGACCGTGGCGGGCTTGTCGAGCAGGGGCAGCCCGATGTCGGTCGCACCGAACACCTCGCGCGACAGCGTCCCGGCGGCCTGGCCGACCTGCATGCCGAACACGGCCGAGCCGAGACGCTGCATGAGGGCAGCCGGGTCGCCCGCGGGCATCCCCAGGGCGCCCGCGGGCATTCCCGGCACGGTGAACCCGACGCCGGGCAGCGCCGTCGGGCCGTCGTCGCCGAGTCCCTCGGGCAGCTGGTCGCGCAGCACGGTGGCGAGCGCGTCGACCACGGACGACGCGACCGGCGCCACGAGCTCGTTCCACGCGGGCAGCGTGTGCTCGACCCACTCCGAGCGGCTCCACGCCTGCGCGCGCCCGCCCGACGGCGGCAGGTCGGTCACGGCGTCGAGCCACAGCTCGGCAACCGACAGCGCGTCGGTGACCGCGCGCTGCTGCGCGCCCGTGACGGACGGGTCGCCCTCGGCGACCGCGACCTGGCGCGCGACGTCGTGCGAGACGTCCGTGTTGACGGGGCCGTCGCTCGGCGTCGACAGGAGCCGCTGGACCTGAGCGAGGACGTGCTGGAAGAGCTGGGGGTCGGCGGCGGGGCCGCCCGCGGCGGCGAGCGCCTGCGGGTCGAGGCCGCGGGCGCGCAGCTCGCGCAGCGCCTCGTCGGCGTCGGGGCCGAGCATCGAGCGGAGCAGCTCCTCGAACCGCGGGTCGAAGGGCGTGTCGTCATCCGGTCCGGGGGTGCGGTCCGGGGGCAGGCTGCTCATGGAGACTCCTCACGGTAGCGTCGGGAATCACCGTAACCACGATCGAGCGCCGAGAACGGGGGCTGAGCCATGTCCGAGGGCCCGGTTCGCTCACGGCGCAGCGCCGCGGCCGGCGCGGAGGGCGCACCCCCGCCCGACCCGGGGGACGTCCCCCTGCCCGGCCGCCCGGCGACCGGGCTGGCCCCGGAGCCCGGTCCCCGGGCCGTGGTCGTCGGGGTCGGGCAGGTCGCCGACGCGGTGCGCGCCGGGCTCGGTGCCGCGGAGGCGTCGCCGGTGGACGCCCTCACGTGGCCCGACGGCGCACGGCGGCTCGTCGTGGTCGCGCCCGCCGGGGAGTTCGGCACGCCGCGCGCGCGGACCGACGCCGAGCAGCGCGCCCGCCTCGCTCTCCTCGGCCGTCGGGCGGGGGAGGCCGCGGTCGCCGCCGGGATCGAGCACGTCGTCGCCGTGACGTCGGCCGCCGTCCACGGGGCGGCGGCCGGCCAGGGCGCGATAGACGACGACGCGCCCGTCGCGTCGCTCGACGGACCCGGCTTCGCGGGCGACCTCGTCGCCTTCGAGGACGCGCTGCGCGAGGCCCTCGGCGAGGTGCCGCTCGCGCTCGTGCGCCCGGCCGTCGTCGTCGGCCCGGGGGTGGACACGGTCCTCACCCGGCACTTCGAGGCGCCGCGCCTGCTCACGGTGCGCGGCGGGGAGCGCACGTGGCAGCTCGTGCACGTCGAGGACGTGGTCGGGGCCGTGCGGGTCGCGCTCGACCGGCGTCTGGTCGGCGGGCTCACCGCGGGCCCTCTGCGCGACGGCGTTCCTGACGAGCTCGACACCGAGACCGTCGCCGCCGCGGCGGGGATGCGCACCGTCCAGCTGCCGCCCGCGACGGCGTTCGGCGCCGCCGAACGCCTGCACCGCGTCGGCGTGCTGCCCTCGCCCGCGAGCGACCTCGCGTTCGTCGTGCACCCGTGGTCCGTCACGGCGCGGCGCCTGCACGACGCCGGGTGGTCGCCGGCCTGGTCCGGTGCGGCGGCGCTCGAGGTGCTGCTCGCGCAGGTGCGCGGGCGGGTCGGCGTGGGGGGCCGCCGCCTCGGGGGCCGCGACGCGGCGGCGCTCGGGGCCGCGGGGGCCGCCGTCGCCGTCCTCGGCACGGCTGCGGTGTGGCGCCAGGCCCGGGCGGGGAAATCCCAGCAACCTCGGGGATGATGTCCCGGTGAGCGACAGCCCCTCCTTCGACACCCTCCTCACCGAGGACGACTACGCCCCGCCGCCCGTGACGCGCCGTTCCCTCACCTTCGGGATCTCGCTCCTCGCGACGACGCTGCTCGTCGCGGGTCTCGCGATCCTCCCGGCCCCGTACGCCGTGCGGTCGCCGGGCCCGACGGAGGACACGCTCGGCGAGCAGGGCGGCACGCCCCTCATCTCGATCGCGGGTGCCGAGACGTACGACTCGACAGGCGAGCTGCGCCTCACGACGGTCTCGGTGGCGGGCGGACCGGGGTACCCGGTGAACCTCGCCCAGGTGGTCCAGGGGTGGTTCGACTCGTCGCGCTCGGTGCGTCCCGTCGAGGAGGTCTTCCCGCCGGACCGCACCAAGGAGGAGACCGAGGAGCAGGGCCAGGCGGAGATGATCAGCTCGCAGGAGAACGCGACCGTCGCGGCGCTCACCGAGCTCGGCTACGAGGTGCCGGCCACCCTCACGGTCCAGGACGCCGTGCCGGGGAGCGGGTCGGACGGCGTCGTGGAGCCCGGGGACGTCATCGTCGCGCTCGACGGGGCGCCGGTGCCGACGTACCAGGACCTCATCGACGGCCTCACCGACGTCCCGCCGGGCGACGACGTGACGCTCGGCGTGCTGCGCGACGGCGCCGAGACGGACCTCACGGTCACGACGACGGACGGCGGCGACACCGCCCTGCTCGGCGTGTTCATCGACCCGGCGTTCGAGTTCCCGGTCGACGTGACGATCCAGATCGAGGACATCGGCGGCCCGAGCGCCGGGACGATGTTCGCGCTCGGGATCATCGACCAGCTCACCCCGGAGGACGAGGCGAACGGTGTCGTTATCGCGGGCACGGGCACGATGAGCGTCGAGGGCGACGTCGGGCCGATCGGCGGCATCCAGCAGAAGCTGTACGGCGCCCTGCGCGACGGCGCGACGTGGTTCCTCGCGCCGCAGGCGAACTGCGGCGAGGTCGTGGGGAACGTCCCCGACGGGCTCCAGGTGGCCGCCGTCGCGACGCTCGCCGACGCGCGGGAGGCGATGGAGGCGATCGGCGCCGGCGAGGGTGGCTCCCTCCCGACGTGCGAAACCCGCCCCTGAGCCGCGCCTGCAGAGACCGTGGTTCGTCCCTCGCGTCAGTCCTCGAGGGTCGCGCGGAGCGCGGTGACGAGCCCGGGCACGAGGTCGGGCCCGCCGGCGACGTCCGTGGCGGTATCGTGCGCGCGCGAACGGACGGCGCACCAGCTCGCGCCACCGCGCAGGACGCCGACGGCGAGCCGGACGTCCTGACGGTCGGGGTGGGACGCGAGGTGCTCGAGCGCGGCGGCGGGGTCGTCGGGCACGCCCTCCTCCGCCGCCGGCGGCAGGACGATCCGCTCGACGACGAGCGCGGCGCCGTCGACGGTCGCGGGCCACGCGACGCGCGCGAGCGCCTCCTCGAGGTCACCGTCCGTGCCGAAGCCCTCCTGCTCGACCGAGAGCAGGTGGTGCGGGTCGGCGGCCGCCGCGGCGACGACGTCGGGAGGGAGCCGGTCCGCGAGCGTCGGGTCCGCGGCGAGCGCGCCCGCGGTGGCGACGAGCGCGAACAGGCGCGGCGCGGCGTCCCAGCCGTCGTCCGCGGCGTGCGCCTCGACCTCGTGCACCGCGAGCGCGAGCGCGTGCTGCGGCGTCGGGCCGCCGGGTGCGACGGGGGAGGGGCCAGGGGAGGGGGAGGGGCGCGGTGCGTCGGGAGCGGTCTCGTCGTGGGGCATGGACCTATCGTCGCGCATCGTTCCCCACGCCACGCCACCGCGTGGGAACCTTGGGGGAGGACCGGGCGTTGACCCCGGTGCACGCCCGAGCCACGACCTGAAGAGGTATACCCACCGTGTCATTCGCCGCAGCGCCCCGCCGGCCGTCCTCCGGGGCGCGGCCCTCCCGGCGCCGGAGCCCGATCGGGATCGCGATCGCCGTCGTCGGCGCTCTCGTGGTCCTCCTCCTCCTGCTCGCCCAGTTCTGGACCGAGGTGCTGTGGTTCACACAGCTCGACTTCGCGTCGGTGCTGTGGACTCAGTGGGGCACTCGCATCGCGCTGTTCGTCGGGGGCTTCCTCGTCATGGGCGGGCTCGTGTTCCTGTCGTTCTCGCTCGCCTACCGGTCGCGGCCGATCTACGCGCCGTCGACGCCCGAGCAGGCGACGCTCGACCAGTACCGCGAGGCCGTCGAGCCCCTGCGCAAGGTCGTGATGATCGTCGCGCCCGCGCTCGTCGGGTTCTTCGCCGGCGCCGCGGCCGCCTCGCAGTGGCAGACGGTCCTGCTCGCGATGAACTCGGTGCCGTTCGGCACGAGCGACCCGCAGTGGGGGATCGACCTCTCGTTCTACGTCTTCACCCTGCCGGCGCTGCGGTTCGTCGTGAGCTTCCTCATGGCGGTGGTCATCATCTCCGGCATCGCCGCGGTCGCGACGCACTACCTCTACGGCGGCCTGCGCATCGGCGGCGGCGCCGACGCGGGCCCGCGCACGACGAAGGCGGCGCGCGTCCAGCTCGCGGTCATCGCCGCGCTGCTCATGCTGCTCATCGGTGCGAACTACTGGCTCGACCGGTACTCCATCCTCACCTCGGCCGGCTCCCGGTTCGACGGTGCGTCGTACTCCGACGTGCACGCCGTCATCCCGTCCAAGGCGATCCTCACCGCCGTCGCGGTGTTCGTCGCGGCGCTCTTCGTGGTCGCCGCCGTGCGCGGCAACTGGCGCCTGCCGGCGATCGGCGTCGGCCTCATGGTCGTCTCGGCGATCGCGATCGGCGGCATCTACCCCTCCGTCGTCCAGCGCTTCCAGGTCTCGCCGAACGCGCAGGAGTTCGAGGAGCCGTACATCCAGCGCAACATCGACGCGACGAAGGCGGCCTACGGCATCGCCGACGTCCAGACCGAGGCGTACAACGCCAAGACCGAGGCCGAGGCCGGCGCGCTGCGCGAGGACGCCGACACGACGGCGTCGATCCGCCTGCTCGACCCGGAGGTCGTCAGCCCGTCGTTCAGCCAGCTCCAGCAGAACAAGCAGTACTACCAGTTCTCCGACTCGCTGTCCGTCGACCGCTACACGATCGACGGCGAGAGCCGGGACACCGTCATCGCGGTCCGCGAGCTCAACCAGGAGGGCCTCGGCGCGGACGCCCGCAACTGGGTCAACGACCACACGGTCTACACGCACGGCTTCGGCGTCGTCGCGGCGTACGGCAACCAGATCGGCCCCGACGGCCGACCGGCCTTCTACGAGGGCTCCATCCCGTCGACGGGCGCGTTCACGGAGGCAGGCGGCTACGAGCCCCGCATCTACTTCTCGCCCGAGGCGCCGCAGTACTCGATCGTCGGGTCGCCCGAGGGCACGGAGCCGTGGGAGCTGGACTACCCGGTCGACGACGACGCCGGGCAGGTCAGCAACACGTTCCCGACCCAGGACGTCGAGGCCGGGCCGAGCGTCGGCTCCTTCCTGAACAAGGTGCTCTACGCCCTGAAGTTCGGGTCCGAGGAGATCCTGTTCTCCGACCGCGTCACCGCGGACTCGCAGATCATGTACGACCGCAGCCCGCGTGACCGCGTCGCGAAGGTGGCCCCGTACCTCACGCTCGACGGGCGCGTGTACCCCGCCGTCGTCGACGGGCGGGTCAAGTGGATCGTGGACGGCTACACGACGTCGAACGCCTACCCGTACTCGACGTCGGAGTCGCTCGAGGACTCGACCCGCGACTCCCTGGTCGCGGCCAACTCCGTCGAGGCGCTGGCCCCGCAGCAGGTGAACTACATCCGCAACTCGATCAAGGCGACGGTCGACGCGTACGACGGGTCGGTCGACCTCTACGCGTGGGACGCCGAGGACCCGATCCTGCAGGCGTGGAGCCAGGTCTTCCCCAGCACGGTCAAGCCGATCTCCGAGATCTCGGGCGACCTCATGAGCCACCTGCGCTATCCCGAGGACCTGTTCAAGGTCCAGCGCACGCTGCTCTCGGCCTACCACGTCGAGGACGCGAACGAGTTCTACACGCAGCAGGACTTCTGGCGCATCCCCGAGGACCCGACGGTCGGCGGGACGCCCAAGCCCGCGCAGCCGCCGTACTACCTCACGCTGCAGATGCCGAGCCAGGACGCCCCGACGTTCTCGCTCATGTCGACCTACATCCCGGGCGGTGGCTCGGACCGCAACATCCTCACGGGGTTCCTCGCGGTGGACGCGGAGCCGGGGAGCGAGGCGGGCGTGCGGTCCGAGGACTACGGCACGCTGCGGCTCCTCGAGCTGCCGCGCAACGCGACCGTGCCCGGACCGGGGCAGGTGCAGAACAACTTCAACACCGACCCGACCGCCGCCGACGGCCTGCTCGCCCTGCGGCGAGGCGACTCGACGGTGATCAACGGCAACCTGCTCACGCTCCCCGTGGGCGGCGGCCTGCTCTACGTCCAGCCGGTCTACGTGCAGTCGACCGAGGGCACCCGGTTCCCGCTCCTGCGCAAGGTGCTCGTCTCGTTCGGCGACGAGATCGGGTTCGCCGACACGCTGGACGAGGCGCTCAACCAGGTGTTCGACGGCGAGTCGGGCGCGTCCGCCGGCGACGCGGACGGCGGGGTCGACACCGAGGTGCCGGACCAGCCCGCCGACGGCGGGACGGCCGATCCCGGGACGACCGACCCCGGCACCGAGGAGCCGGGCACCGAGGAGCCCGGGACCGAGGAGCCGGCGCCGCCGGCCGACGGTGGCACGGTCGACGGCGACGCCCGGGCGCAGCTCGACCAGTCGCTGCAGGCGGCGCAGCAGGCCATCGAGGACGGCCAGGCGGCTCTCGCCGAGGGCGACTTCGCGGCCTACGGCGAGGCGCAGACCCGCCTGCAGGAGGCGCTCGAGTCCGCGCTCGCCGCGGAGGAGGCGCTCGACGCCGCAGCCCAGGGCTGAGCGGGCCGCACGGCCGACGACGACGGGCGGGACCACCAGGTGGTGGACCCGCCCGTCGTCCGTCCGGGCGAGTTGTCTTTTCCCTCCCCGCACGCGAGGATCGCTCCTCGTGACCTCTGCAACGGTTTGCAGCAACGCTTTCAGCGTGGCTGATGACATCGTGCCCGCCGGCGGGCCGGACGGCGTCCCCGCCGTGCGCCTCCGACACCCCTCCGGCGCAGAGCTCGTCGTGGCGCTGCACGGAGCGGCCGTGCTCGCGTGGCGTGCGCCGTGGCGCGGGACCGATGGAACCTCGACGATCGAAGACCTCGTCGACGGGTATGCCGACGCGGAGGAGCTGGCGAACCACGACGCGGCGCGCTCCGCGATCATGGCGCCGTTCGTCAACCGCCTCGCGGGCGGTTCGTACGTGTTCGACGGCGTCCGCCACCACGTGCCGCCCGTCCTGCCGTGGGAGCCGCTCACCATGCACGGCTTCGCCCGCACGCTCGACTGGGTCGTCGAGAGCGGTCCGGAGGTCGCGCACGGTCCGGCTGACGGGACCGACACGTCCGTGTCGGTCACCCTGCGGGCCACGGCGACCGCCGAGACCTTCCCGGGCTACCCGTTCGACGTGGTCCTCGCGGCCCAGTACACGCTCCGCGCCGCCGGGCTGGACGTCGTGCTGCGCGCCCACAACGTCGGTGACGTCGCGGCTCCGGTGTCCCTCGGGTGGCATCCGTACCTCCGCGTGCCGGGTCGCACGAGCATCGACGGTCTCGAGCTCACGATCCCGGCCCGCCGGGCTGTCGTGACCGGCGGCGACCTGCTTCCCCTCCCCGGGTCCGCCGCGTACGCGGAGATCGACGGGCTCGGTCCGGTCCCGCTGGCGGGGATGCGGCTCGACGACGCGTTCGGCGACCTGCACCCCGATGCCGACGGCCTCGCGCGGACGCTCGTGCGCGATCCGGCGACCGGGCAGGGGCTGGCCGTCTGGCAGGACCGGGGTCTCGTGCACGTCTACACCGGTGACGGGCTCGAGCGAAGGGAGCGTGCCGCGCTCGCCGTCGAGCCGGTCGAGACGCTCACGGACGCGTTCAACCGTCCGGACTGCGCCGGCGCCGTCCGGCTCGAGCCGGGGGCTGGACGGGCCTTCGCGTTCGGTGTCGAGGTCCTGTCGTGACCCGCGCGACCCGGCGTGACCCACGTCTCGTCCACCCGATTTGGCCGGGTCCGAAACCTCACGTAGAGTAGTGATCACCGACGCGGGGTGGAGCAGCTCGGTAGCTCGCTGGGCTCATAACCCAGAGGTCGCAGGTTCAAATCCTGCCCCCGCTACTCAGGACCGAAGGCCCTCGATCATCAGATCGAGGGCCTTCGGCATGTCCGGGCCACCGCGACGACGAGGTGCGGGGTGCATGCCGCTGTGACGCGGCCCACCTGTCGTCCGGCTCACGCGGGAAGTCCCGGGGTGCGGGTCGGCGTTATCGTCAGTGGCCGGCGTCCCCACCAGTGGGCGCCCGACACCCGGAAGGTCACCATGCGCCGTCTGCGTACCCGTCCCGTCTCCCTCGCCGCGCTCACCGCGGCCACCGCGCTCACGCTCGCGGCGTGCTCGTCCGGCGGCACGGACGGGGGCGACGCCGAGGACCCGGCGGGCGCCGCGTCGTCGGACACCGCGCAGTGCGAGCCCGGTGCTCTCCCCACGCTCACCGACGGCGTGCTGACCGTGGGTGCCGGCGAGGCGTACTCGCCCTGGTACGTGGGCGAGCACGACTCGGGCGAGGGCTTCGAGTCGGCGCTGATCTACGCCGTCGCAGACCGTCTGGGCTACGCCGCCGAGGACGTGCAGTGGGAGGTCGTGACGTTCGAGCAGATCGTCAGCCCCGCCATCAAGCCGTTCGACGTCGCGGCGTACCAGACGTCGATCACCGACGAGCGCAAGCAGGCCGTCGACTTCTCCAGCCCGTACCTCACGACGCGCCAGGGCGTCATCGTCATGGAGGACGGCCCGTACGCGGGCGCGACGACGCTCGCCGAGCTCGACGGCGCGCGCATCGGCGTGACGGCCGCGCAGACGAGCCTCACGCTCACCGAGGCCGCGTGGGGCGAGGACGCCGACATCTCCCCGTACAACGCCGCGGGCGACGGCATGCAGGCGCTGCAGTCGGGCACGATCGACGCGATGGTCATGGACGTCGACCAGGGCGTCGCCGCCTCGACCGAGTACTTCCCCGACTCCGTGGTCATCGGCACGCTGCCCGACCAGGGCGTCGTCGAGCAGTACGGCCTCGTGCTCGACCTCGACTCCGAGCTGACCGAGTGCGTCTCGCAGGCGGTCGACGACCTCGAGGCGGACGGCACGCTCGCCGAGCTGCGCACGACGTGGCTCAAGTCGGACGACGTCCCCGTCCTCGAGTGATCCGGCCGTGACCGTGCCCGACGACGTGTGGTCGCCGTCCCCGCTCGCGCTCGAGCGGGCGGCGTTCCGGCGTACCCAGCGACGACGGTCGCTGCTCGTCGCGCTCGTGAGCACGGTCGTCGTCGTCACCACGGTCGTCCTCGTGGTCGTCAACGCGCCCGGGTGGGAGCGGGCGCGCACGGCGTTCTTCGACCCGGCGAACGCGTGGGAGTCGTTGCCCGCGATCCTCGAGGGGCTGTGGCTCAACCTGCGCGTGTGGGTCGTGGCGGGCGTCGTGGGCACGCTGCTCGGGCTCGGTCTGGCGATCGCGCGCACGAGCCGCATCCCTGCGCTGTTCCCGCTGCGCGCGTTCGCGACCGCCTACGTCGACCTGTTCCGTGGCGTCCCGCTCCTGCTCGTGCTGCTGCTCGTCGGCTTCGGCCTGCCGGCGCTGCGCCTGGAGTGGCTGCCGACGTCGGGTGCGTTCCTCGGCGCGCTCGCCATCGTCCTCACCTACACGGCGTACCTCGCCGAGGTGTTCCGCGCCGGCATCGAGTCCGTGCACCCGTCGCAGGTCGCGGCGGCCCGCTCGCTCGGGCTCACGCGCGCGCAGACGACGCGCCGCGTCGTGCTGCCCCAGGCGGTGCGGAACGTCACCGCGCCGCTCGCGAACAACCTCGTGTCGCTCCAGAAGGACTCGGGGCTCATCTCGGTGCTCGGTGCGGTCGACGCGATCCGCGCGGCGCAGATCGCGACGACGGGCAGCTACAACTTCACGCCCTACGTGGTCGCGGGGGTGCTGTTCTTCCTCGTGTCGTTCCCGCTCACCCGTGCGGTCGACGCCTACCAGGCGCGGCGCGGGTGGGGCCGGTCGCTCGCGACCGTGAGCGGGGCGGGGGACATCCGATGACGGCAGCGGGCCGCGGGGCGGACGGGGCGTCGGACCACCTGCTGTCCCTGCGGGGCGTGCGCAAGACGTACCCGGCCGCGGGCGCCCCCGGCGGGCGGCGGGTCGTGCTGGACGGCGTCGACCTCGACGTCGACGTGCACCGCTGCGTCGTGCTCGTCGGGTCGTCCGGGTCCGGGAAGTCGACGCTCCTGCGCGTGGTGAACCTGCTCGACGAGATCGACGACGGGCAGATCCTCCTCGACGGCGAGGACGTCGCCGACCCGCGGCTCGACGCGAACGCCGTCCGCGCGCGCATGGGCCTGGTGTTCCAGGCGTACAACCTCTTCCCGCACCTGCGGGTGCTCGACAACGTCACGCTCGCGCCGCGCCTCGTGCACGGCCGCTCGCGCGCGGAGGCCGAGGCGGAGGCCGTCGAGATGCTGCGCCGCGTGGGGCTCGCGCACAAGACCACGGCCTACCCCGACCAGCTCTCCGGCGGCGAGCAGCAGCGCGCCGCCATCGCGCGGGCGCTCGTCAACTCACCCGAGCTGCTCCTGCTCGACGAGGTGACGTCGGCCCTCGACCCCGAGCTCGTCGGCGAGGTGCTCGACCTGCTGGCCGAGCTGCGCGCCGAGGGACGCACGATGCTCGTCGCGACCCACGAGATGGGCTTCGCGCGGCGGGTGGCCGACGAGGTGTGCTTCCTGCACGACGGGCGCGTGCACGAGCGCGGTACGCCCGAGCAGGTGCTCGACGACCCTCAGCGCGACCGCACCCGCGAGTTCCTGCGCCGCCTCCACGCCTGAGGACCCCTGCCGTCGCCTGCTAGGGTCCTCGTCAGCGTCGCGTGCCGGTGGCGGACCGCGTCAGGCATGGAGGCGCCGAACCCGGAAGGGGGCACCCGATGGATCGGGCCCTTTCCTCGTTCCTCACCGGTGAGTGAGGACGAGAGGACCAGGCTCGTGGCCTGGTACGACGAGATGGCTGCGGTGCACGGCCGGTTGCGGCGCGCGCTCGCGTTGGTCCGCGAGACGGCCGAGACCGCTGCGACTGCCCCGACGACCGGCGCCGACCCGGCCGCCGACCTGCTGGTCTACTGCCGCGGCTTCTGCACCGCGCTGAGCAGGCACCACCGGGCCGAGGACGTGGTGCTCTTCCCGGAGCTCGAGGCGCGGCACCCCGAGCTCGGCGACGTCCTGCGGCGGCTGCGCCAGGACCACGGCATGATCGGCCACCTGCTCGGCGACCTCGAGCTCGCGCTCGACCGGGCCGGCGACCCGGCGGCGTCGCGCGCCGCCGTCGAGCGCCACCTCGACGGCATCGGGGCGATCATGGAGTCGCACTTCCGGTACGAGGAGAAGGCGCTCGGGTCCGTGCTCGCCGCCCTCGACCTCGACGCCGACCGCGACACCGTCCTCGGTCCGCTGTGACCGCGCGTGCGGGGCACCGCCCGGCGAGAGTGGGGGCATGAGCAACCGCCTCGCCGACGCCGTGAGCCCCTACCTGCGCCAGCACGCCGACAACCCGGTCGAGTGGTTCCCGTGGGGCGCCGACGCGTTCGCGGAGGCACGCCGCCGCGACGTGCCGGTCATGGTCTCGGTCGGGTATGCCACGTGCCACTGGTGCCACGTCATGGCGCGCGAGAGCTTCTCGGACCCGGAGATCGGCGCGCAGCTCGGTCGGCGGTTCGTCGCCGTGAAGGTCGACCGCGAGGAGCACCCCGACGTCGACGCGAGCCTGCTCGCCGCGGCGAGCGCGTTCACGCCAGACCTCGGATGGCCGCTCACGGTGTTCACCACCCCTGACGGCGCGCCGTTCTATGCGGGCACCTACTGGCCGCCCGTGCCGGTCGCCGGGCGACCGGCGTTCCGGGACGTGCTCGACGCCGTCGCGCAGGCCTGGGAGCAGCGGCGCAACCAGGCGCGGGAGACCGGAGAGGCGATCCGTGCAGCGCTGCGCGACGCGGCGGCAGGCCGTCGGCCGGGCGTCCGGGCCGACGGTTCTTCGGGTCTCGTCGACGACCTCTCGCCGCACGCGCGTGCCGTCGTCGACCGGCTTGAGGCCGCCGAGGACCGCGTGCACGGGGGTTTCGGCGGGTCCCCGAAGTTCCCCGTCGTCCCCGCGCTGGAGCTGCTCCTCGACGTCGCGGCGTCCTCGGTCGTCGACGACGACGTGGCGCGCCGGGCCCTCGTGCTCGCCGGCCGCACGCTCGACGCGATGGCGGCGAGCCCGCTGCGCGACGTCGACGGCGGGTTCTTCCGCTACGCGACCCGGCCCGACTGGTCGGAGCCCCACTACGAGCGGATGCTCTACGACAACGCGCAGCTGCTGTCCGCGTGCACGACGCTCGCGGTCCTTCGCCGCACCGACCGCCACGCCGTCCCCCGGCTCGGCGACGATGCGCCGGACGAGGCCGCAGTTCCGGGCGGGACGACCGCCGAGGTCGCGGCCGGCGTCGGTCGCTTCCTGCTCGACGTGCTGCGCCTGCCCGGCGGCGCGTTCGCGAGCGCGCAGGACTCGGAGTCGACGATCGACGGCGAGCGCGTCGAGGGCGGGTACTACCTGCTGCCGCAGGACGAGCGCGCCGGCCACGAGCCGCCGCCGCTCGACACCAAGGTGCTCACCGGCTGGAACGGGCTCGCGATCGAGGCGCTCGCGCGGGCCGGGCACCACCTCGACCTGCCCGAGCTCACGGACGCCGCGCGAGCCGCGGCCGACCACCTGCTCGCGACCCACGTCCGTCCCGACGGGACGCTCGTGCGGGCGTCGGAGCGCGGCGTCGTCTCGGCGGCCGTCGCGACGCTCGAGGACCACGGCACGTTCGCCACGGCGCTGCTGACCCTCGGCGGCCTCTCGGGGGAGGCGCGCTACGTCCGGGAGGGCTTGCGGCTCGTCGGCTCGACGGTCGGGCCGGACGGGCGGCTTCGGGCACCCCAGGGCGCGGACCCCGTGCTCGTGTCGCTCGGGCTCGACGCCGGGGCCACGGCCGACCCGTCCGAGGGTGCCGTCCCCTCCGGCCCGACGGCGGCCGCCCGGGCCGCGCTGCTCGCCCACCTCGCGACGGGAGAGCCGCGCTACCGCGAGGCGGCGCTCGCGCACGTCGCGACGTCCACGCCGCAGGGGGCGAGCGACCACCCGCTCGGCGCGGCCGGGGTGCTGCGCGTCGCCGTCGGGCTCGCCGAGCCCCCGCACCAGCTCGTGCTCGTCGCGGACGACGCACCGCGCGAGCAGTTCCGGACCGTCGCGCGGGACTGGTACCACCCCGCGGGACTGCTGCTCGCGGCTGCGCCGGCCGACGCCGCCGCCCTCGCCGACGAGGGCGTAGGACTCCTGGCGGGACGCGGCCCGGGCGCGTACCTCTGCGCAGACTTCGTGTGCCGCCTCCCTGCACCCGACGCCGACTCGCTGCGCGCCCAGCTCGCCGGCTGACCGCTCCCGGCGACGGAGCGCGAGGGTGCGCCTGGAGACGCCCGGTCGCATGATGGAAGGAGGGGCGCGGGGTCACGACGGGGCGGCTCCGCGGGGCCAACCAGTCGCGGGAGGGGCCATGAGGGCATCGGTCGGAGACAGGATCGTCACCGCCGCGGGGGTCGTCGGCGGCGCGGTGCGCGACGGGGTCGTCGTCGAGCTGCGGCACGACGACGGGTCGCCGCCCTACCTCGTCGAGTGGACGGACACCGGCGAGCGCACGCTCGTGTACCCGGGGTCGGACAGCTACGTCGAGCACGTGCCCGGTGCCGAGACCGGCGCGGGCACGGACGCGACCAAGATGTGGCGCGTGCAGATCAGTGTCGTGGAGTCGGAGGGGCGCACGACGGCGGAGGCCGTCCTCGTCGCGGAGACCCCCGAGCACGTGCGGACCGTGGGCCGTGCGCGCCGTGACCCGCACGACACGGACGTCCCGCTCATCGGCGACGAGATCGCCGTCGGGCGCGCGCTGCGCCGGCTCGCGGACCGGCTGCTCGACGACGCGGAGTCCGACATCGAGTCGTCCACGGGCGCGCCCGCGCACGTGCACCTGTGACCCGAGCGGGCGACGGGCCGACGACGCGCGTGCGCGCCGTCGTGCACGGGTACGTGCAGGGCGTCGGGTTCCGCTGGGCGACGCGCGAGCGCCTCGCCGTCCTGGGACTCGACGGGGAGGCCGTCAACCAGGCCGACGGCACGGTCGAGGTCGTCGCGACCGGCGCTCCGGAGGCCGTCGACCGGCTCGTCGCCTGGCTGCGCGACGGCCCGACGCCGGGGCGCGTCGCGCGCGTCGACGTCGACACGTCTCCGGAGCCCTGAGGCGGTTCGGACGACGTGCGGGCGGTCAGCCGGCCTGGGCGCCGACCCCGTCGTCCACGCGAGCCAGCACGGACTCCCAGTGCCACGGCTCGGGCACGCGCCCGTCGGGCTCGGCGAACTCGGGGTGCGTCCAGCCGAACGCCTCGGCGTTGGCCTTGAGCCAGTCGTACTGGGGTGTGCCGAACGCCTGCACGCCGCCACCGAGGTCGACGGCGAACCCGAGGCCGTGGTTCGAGCAGCCCGGTGGTGCGGCGATCGGCGACGACGGGTCGTAGAGGCCGGCCTGCTCGTCGAACGTGCGGTACGACGAGTTGATCGTCAGGTGCTCGCCGAACCGCGCGGCGTACGCGGCGTCGAGCGCGACCAGCCCGTCGAGCACGTCGGCCCGCACGCGGTCCGTGGGCGACCACGGGATCGCGGCGAGAGCGGAGTCGGGCACGCGACCGCTGTCGGGATCCCACACCTGGTCGGGCGCGGGGCACGAGACGGCGTCCTGCGCGGTGGTGAGCTCCTCCGTCGACACGGCGACGTCCGACAGGCTCGCCTCCAGGTCGAGCACCGCCCGCTCCAGCGCGGCGAGGTCGTCGCCCGCGAGCCCGGACTCCGCGGAGCCGGACGTCGTCGCTGCGGCGTCGAGCGCCTCGCGCAGCCGGGCGCGGACGGCCTCGTCGGCGCCCAGTCCCTCCGTGGCGGCGAAGATCTTCTCGCCCTGCTCCTCGACGGGCGCAAGGCTCGCCCGGGCCGTGGCGACCTCGGACCGCGCGTGCTCGAGCATCGACGCGTGCACGGCGCCCGACGTCGACGCCAAGGACACGCTCGCCTCGGTCGTCCCCGTGGTCATGCGGGTGAGGAACGACGCGTCCAGCAGGTCGCGCGCGTCGTCCACCTCGGTCGCCAGGGTGTCCCGGACCGCGGGATCGGCCACCTTCCCGTCGGAGGTCGCCAGCAGCTCCTGCGCGGACGCGGCCTGGACCGCCAGCTCGTCGTACGTCGACCCCCGGTACCAGACCAGCCCGCCTCCGGCCGCACCCAGGAGCAGCGCGAGCGTCACGACCACGGCGATCCACGCGCCGCGGTGGCGGCGCGAGCCACGAGCGTGCCGTCGCTCCGTCCCGGTCGGGAAGCCCGAGGGGTCGGTGGAGGGCGCGGTGCTCGTCACGGTCACATCGCCAGAACCTACGCCACGGGGCAAGCCCTCTCGGACCGTTCGGCCGGTGATGGCGGACACGCTCACCGAAGGCTCACGATCCCGGCGCACGGACCGCCGTCGTGCATCACCGTGGGTGCCGCTGCACTCCCCACATGATGTCCCTCGGCGACGGTGCCGGGGCGGTCACAGGAGGGGTCATGAAGCGTCTGGTGCTGTGCTGCGACGGCACGTGGAACTCGCCGGTGAACGCGAGCGTGTCGAACATCGAGAAGATCGCCCGCTCCGTCCACACCGGCATCGGTCCGGACGGCGTGCAGCAGATGGTGTTCTCCGTCGAGGGCGTCGGAGCGCAGGGATACCTCGTCGACCGCCTGCTCGGCGGCGCGTTCGGGTATGGCCTCACGCGCAACGTCGTCGCGGGCTACCGGCACATCGCGCTCAACTACGAGCCCGGCGACGAGATCTACGTGTTCGGGTTCAGCCGCGGCGCCTACACCGCGCGCAGCGTCGTCGGCATGATCGCGACGGTCGGGCTCGTCACGCAGGACGCGCTCGTGCGCGACAAGCTGTGCGACGCCGAGCGCATCTACCGGCTCCGTGACCCCGACGAGCGGTCCGTGCGGGCCGCGGAGTTCCGCGCGGAGCACTGCCACCCCCGCGTCCCCGTCGCCTTCCTCGGCGTGTTCGACACGGTCGGCGCGCTCGGGGTCCCCGGCCTGTCGCGACGGCGCAGCAGGTTCCACGACGTGCGCCTGTCGACCGACGTCGAGTGCGCACGCCAGGCGCTCGCCATCGACGACCGCCGCATCACGTTCGAGCCGTGCCTCTGGGACGTCCCTGCCTCGATGGCGTCGCGCGTCAAGCAGGTCTGGTTCCCCGGAGGGCACAGCGACGTGGGCGGAGGCGCGACGGCGCGCGCGCTCTCCGACACGGCGCTGCTGTGGATGGTCGGCGAGGCGATCGCCCGCGGCCTGACGTTCGACGAGGACCACCTGTTCGCCCAGCTCCGCCACGAGGACGAGTTCGTGTGCCGGTTCCGGCCCGGGCTGCTCTTCGGCACCCTCAACCTCGTCAAGCGCGTGCGCCCCCGGCCGCGGTTCCGCGGCGACCGTCGCGTGCTCGCCGGGGTGCCGACGCCCCCGGAGACGGTCGACGCCGTCTACCTCGCGGAGACCGCCGCACGCCTCGTGGTCGACGACACGTCCGAGTACGCGCGGCACGCGCAGAACATCGCGTGGTGGCGCGAGACGGCGGGCACCGACCTCGACTACCTCGTCGAGCCCGTCCCCGGCGCCAGCACGGAGGACCGGCCGCTGATCCTCGCCTGAACGCGCCGGCGCGGCGCGCGTCCGCGCGTGCCATGCTGAGACGCGTGACCGAGCAGACCGACGACCAGGCCCCGATCCCCGCCGACAGGCTCGTCCCCGCCGACGCCCACGTGCTCGGCGACCCGGCCGCGCCGGTGACCATCGTCGAGTTCGGCGACCTCGAGTGCCCCTACTGCGCCGCGGCCGCCCCCGTGCTGCGGCAGGTCGTCGAGTCGTCGGCCGGACGCGTACGCCTCGTCTTCCGGCACTTCCCCCTGTTCGAGATCCACCCGCACGCGCTCAGCGCCGCGCTCGCCGTCGAGGCCGCGGCGGCGCGCGGGCGCTTCTGGGAGATGCAGGCCGCGCTCTTCGAGCACCAGGACCAGCTCGGCGAGGCAGGCCTCGCCGAGCGTGCCGAGGAGCTCGGGCTCGACGGCGCGTTCGTCGTCGGTGACGACGCCCAGCAGTACGCAGGCGCCGTCCAGCGCGACTACGCCGACGCCCTCGCCGTCGGCGTCCAGGGCACCCCGACCCTGTTCGTCGACGGGGTCCGCTACCGAGGCCGCGTCACCCCGGAGGGCCTGCGCGCCGCGATCGAAGCGGCCGCCCCGCCCAAGTAGAACCCCGGTCCGCCGAGGTAGAACGCTGGTCGGCCGAGGTAGAACCGTGGTCTGCCGAGGTAGAACCGTGGTTCTTTGTCGGACGGCGTGTGGTGGGCTTGGGTGTCGGGGTGGGTGGGGGCGCCGCGTCTTCCATCCGCCGCTCGTTCCTCGCGGCTCCCGCCAGGCCCGACCACGACGCGGCGCCCCCACCCACCCCTCCGGCGTCGTCCCACCCTGGTCTTGGCTCACCTGGGCGACCGCCCTCGGGTGTTGCGCCGAGCATGTCGTTGTGGCTCGTCCTGGGCTCCTGACGGGCGACAACCGCATGCTCGACCTGCCGGAACCGCATGGTCGCCACGAGCCCAGGCGCGAACCGAGGCCCGATACGGTCGCCGCACCCGTGCGCGGCGGTCCGGCCGTCGTCGGACAGCAGTTCTACCTTGGCGGACCAGGGTTCCACTTCGCGCGACCACGGTTCTACTTCGCGCGACCACGGTTCTACCTCGGCCGACCACGGTTCTCCTTCGGCGCGACTTGGCCACCTGGCCGGGGTGACGCGGCGGCTGAGCGGGTGGGGCGGCGTCGGATGCGAAGGGCGTCAAGGCCGCGCTCCCCAGACCCACGCCCGACCGACCGCGGTGACGGCGCCGACAGCCCGAGCACCGACGCCGCCCCGCACGCGCACCCGACCACAGCACGCCCAACCCGGCCCGAGCACCGGCGCCGCCCGCACGCGGACCCGACCACAAGCAGCCCGGCGGCCCGCAGACCGTCAGGCGGGGGCTGGAGGGTGCCAGGGGAGGGGTGGGAGCTCGGGCGGGGGGCCGGCGGCGCCGGGGGAGCACAAGGGCCAGCGCTCGCCGAAGAGCCGCAGGGCGAGGGAGCCGAGCACGGCGGCGACGAGCGAGCCGGCGAGGATGCCGATCTTCGCCTGCTCGATGAGCGACTCGTCGTCGAACGCGAGCTCGGCGATGAAGAGGGAGATGGTGAAGCCGATGCCGGCGAGGATGGCGCCGCCCAGGAGGTGCGAGTAGCGCACCCTGCCCGGAAGGTCGCCCAGCCTGAGCCGCAGGGCGAGGGCTGAGGCACCGAAGATGCCGATCGCGTTGCCGGCGACGAGCGCGACGGCGACGCCGATGGTCACGGGCGAGGTCGCGGCGACGCGCAGCGACTCGGCGTCGAGCCGCACGCCGGCGTTCGCGAGGCCGAACACGGGCACGACGACGTACGCGCTCCACGGGTGCAGCACGCGCTGCAGGCGTTCGCTCGTGGGCACGGCCGCGCGTGCGGCGAGCTCGGTGAGGTGCTCGCGCTCCGCCGTCGTCTCCTGGGCGAGGCGCTTGGCGTACTTCGGCACGACGGCGACGTCCGCGGGCCGCGACGAGCGGGAGGGGATCAGCAGCCCGACCAGCACGCCCGCGAGCGTCGCGTGCACGCCCGACGCGTAGACCGCGCCCCACAGCGCGACGCCGACGAGGACGTACGGCGTCAGGCGCCACACGCCGAGCCAGCGCAGGGCGAGGAACACGGCGACGAGCACGGCAGCGACGACCAGCCCCGGGATCCACAGGTCGTCGGTGTAGAAGACGGCCATGACGGTGATCGCGCCGATGTCGTCGACGACGGCGAGCGTGAGGAGGAAGAGCCGGAGCTGGTCGGGGCAGCGCGGGCCGAACAGCGCGAGGATGCCCACGAGGAACGCCGTGTCGGTCGACATGACGACGCCCCAGCCGTGCTGCGCGGGCGACCCGGCGTTGAAGGCGAGGTAGATGAGGGCGGGCACGGCGAGACCACCCAGCGCGCCGAGCGCGGGGACGGCGACGGTCCGGCGGTTGCGCAGCTCGCCGCTCGTGACCTCGCGGTTGATCTCGAGGCCGATGACGAGGAAGAAGACCGCCATCGCGGCGTCGTTGACCCAGTGGTGCAGGTCCATCTCGAACGTCCAGGACCCGACGTGCCAGCCCGCCGTCGCCGACCACAGCGCGTCGTAGGCGCCGGACCACGCCGAGTTGGCCCACACGAGCGCGATCACGGTCGCGGCCAGCAGCAGCATCGCGCCGCCCGCCTCGGTCGCGAGGAACGAGCGCAGCGACGGCGCGACGGGACGGAGCTGGAAGCGTAACGGCGGCCCGGGGTGCGACGGGACGCGCACGATCGGGAACGACGACGGTGCGACGGGTTCGGTCACGGCACCTCCGGGTGGGCGAGCGGGAGGAGGCCCGCCGGTGACAGGCTCCGCCGGGTGACAACTCTCGCGGGCGTGCGATGCTTCCGCAACGGGTCTCCGGACGGTGACGGCCACGACCCCATCCGCCCCGTCCGCATCGTGGAAAAGTTATTCCAAAACTCTTGTGTCCCACGTCACCCGCTGCTAGCGTTCCAGATGCCAACGGCGGGCCCGGGCCGAGCGAGAGCTCGGTGGTCGACACGTTCGACCCGACACCGGCAGCTACCAACCAGGCGGACAAGAACACTCGCCTGCAGCGCCCGCCGCCCGCCCCGGTCTCGACGTCGAGCCCGTCCACCGGTCGGATCCACCGGGTCGCTGCCCGAACCGTGGAGACTCACCATGGACACTCTTGCCGTGGACGCAGCACACCTGGACCGAGCCGTCGCCCTCGCGGTCGACAGCGTCGCGAACGCCGGAGGACCCTTCGGCGCCGTGATCGTGACCGCCGACGGGCAGGTCTTCGAGGGCAACAACCGGGTCACGCAGGACAACGACCCGACGGCCCACGCCGAGGTCACCGCCATCCGGCGCGCGTGCAGCGCGCTCCGGACGTTCGACCTCACCGGCGCGACGCTCTACTCGAGCTGCGAGCCGTGCCCCATGTGTCTCGCGTCGGCCCTCTGGGCGCGCGTGGACGCCGTGTACTTCGCGGCCGACCGTCACGACGCCGCGCACGCAGGCTTCGACGACGCCGCCTTCTACGAGTTCTTCGAGGGCGACCCGGCGGACCGCACGATGCGGGTCGTGCACGAGCGCACCGCGTCCGCCACCGCGCCGTTCGACGCCTGGCGCGTCCTCGAGTCCCGGATCGAGTACTGACCGGCCGCGGCCGGTCGGTACCGACGATCCAGCACCGAAAGGACACAAGGACGTGACCCTCCTCGGCATGCGGCGGGACACCGCCGAGAACGACGACCCCCGCGGCACGACGCAGGCCCCGAGCCGGCTCGACCGCTTCTTCCGGATCACCGAACGTGGCTCGACCACGGGGCGCGAGCTCCGCGGCGGCCTGGTGACCTTCTTCGCGATGGCGTACATCGTCATCCTCAACCCCCTCATCCTCGGCGGCACGAGCGCCGAGAACGCGCCCGTCGACGTCGCGGGCGGGTGGCTCCAGACGGCGCAGGTCGGGGCGATGACCGGTCTCGCGGCCGGTGCCCTCACGATCCTGTTCGGCCTCGTCGCGAACCTCCCGTTCGCGCTCGCGGCCGGGCTCGGCATCAACTCGTTCCTCGCCGTCGCCGTCATCGGCGACGTCACGTGGCCCGAGGCGATGGGCCTCGTCCTGATCAACGGCCTGCTCATCGTGCTGCTCGCCGTGACGGGCGCGCGATCGGCGATCTTCAACGCCGTCCCCCGGGAGCTCAAGGCCGCGATCACGGTCGGCATCGGCCTGTTCATCGCGTTCATCGGGTCGTCGACGCCGGGTTCGTCACCCGGACCCCGGGTGGACCTCCGGTGCAGCTCGGCGACGGCGGGTCGATCACCTCGGTCCCGACGCTCGTGTTCGTCGTCGGCCTGGTCACGATGGGCGTCCTCGTGGCGCGCAAGGTCAAGGGCGGCCTGCTCATCGGGCTCGTCGCGACGACCGTCGTCGCGATCGTCGCCGAGTCGGTGCTGCAGCTCGGGCCCGCCTCGGACGACAACCCTGGCGGCTGGCACCTCACCGTGCCGGCGCTGCCCGGCTCGCTCGTGTCCGTCCCGGACCTCAGCCTCTTCGGGCAGTTCTCGTTCGGCGCGTTCGACCGTATCGGCGCGCTCGCGGCGACGATGCTCGTCTTCACGCTGTTCTTCACGAACTTCTTCGACGCGATGGGCACGATGACGGGGCTCGCCAAGCAGGGCGGCCTCGCCGACGCCGACGGGAACTTCCCGCGGATCAGGTCGGCGCTCGTCGTCGAGGGCGTGGGCGCCGTGGTCGGCGGTGCGACGTCGTCGTCGTCGAACACGGTGTTCGTCGACTCGGCGGCGGGCGTGGGGGAGGGGGCCAGGACCGGGCTCTCCTCGGTCGTCACGGGCGGGCTGTTCCTCGTCGCGATGTTCCTCACGCCGCTCACCGCCGTCGTGCCCATCGAGGTCGCGAGCGCGGTGCTCGTCGTGGTGGGCGCGATGATGATGCGCGAGATCAAGGAGATCGACCTCGGCGACTTCAGCGTCGCGCTGCCCGTCTTCCTCACGATCGTGACCATGCCGCTCACGTACTCGATCGCCAACGGCATCGGCATCGGGTTCGTCACGTGGGTCCTGCTGCGGTTCGCGTGCGGCAGGGCGCGTGACGTCCACCCGCTCCTGTGGGTGGTGGCCGCCGGGTTCGTCGTGTACTTCGTGCGCGGACCGCTGACCGCGGTCGTGGGAGGCTGAGCCTCGACATCGACCGCAGAGGGCACGCACGGCGAGGAGGACCGGACATGGGCGTGGACGCCGCGGCGCGGGTGAGCGTCGACCAGCACCGCGCCGACGTGGCGGCGCTGCTCGCGACGCTCGTGGACGCGGCCCGACGGCGCACGCGCACCGAGGAGGTCGTCCTCGCCGACGCGCTCGGCCGGGTCCTCGCCGGCGATCTCGTCGCACCGGTCGCGATCCCGCTGTTCCGCAACTCCCAGATGGACGGGTACGCCGTCCGGGCCGCGGACGTCGCCGGGGCGAGCGCCGCCGCTCCCGTGCGGCTCGCCGTCGCGGCGGAGATCCCCGCGGCGCCGGGCGTCCCCGCCCCGCTCGCCCCGGGGACGGCCGCCCGCATCATGACCGGTGCTCCCGTGCCCGACGGCGCGGACGCCGTCGTCCCGGTCGAGGACACGGCCGCAGGGACCTTCGCCGGAGCGCCGCGCCCCGATGTCGTGGGTCCTGTCGGAGGTGCCCCGGCCGGCCCCGTCGCGAGCCAGGTCGTCGAGGTCCGCGTGGCACGCTCGGCGGGGGACTTCGTCCGGGACGCGGGCTCCGACGTCCGCCCCGAGGACGTGCTCCTGCGCGACGGCACCGTCCTCGCGCCGCACCACCTTGCCGCCGCGGCGGCGTGCGGGGTGGGGCGCGTGCGCGTGGTCGCCCGGCCGCGCGTCGCCGTCCTCTCGACGGGGTCCGAGCTCGTGGGCCCGGGGGAGACACCGGGGCCGGGGCAGGTCTTCGACGCCAACGCGGACGCGCTGGGCGCCGCCGTGCGGCGCGCGGGCGGAGAGGTCGTGCTGACGGTCCGCTGCGGCGACGACGCCGGACGTTTCGCCGCCGTGCTCGCCGAGGCGACCGCGGCCGCGGACCTCGTCGTCACGTCAGGGGGTGTGTCCCAGGGGGCGTACGAGGTGGTCAAGGACGTGCTCGGAGGCGCTGCGAGTCCCGGCTCTCGCGACGCCGGCCCGGGTCCGTCGTCGGGCGTGACGTTCCGGTCGGTCGCGATGCAGCCCGGCGGGCCGCAGGGGTTCGGCACGGTGCACGGCACGCCCGTCCTCACGTTCCCGGGCAACCCGGTGAGCGCGCAGGTCTCCTTCGCGATGTTCCTGCGCGAGCCGCTCGAGCGCGCGGCAGGGCTGCCCGTCGTCGACAGGGTGCGCACGGCGGTCCTCGCCGACGCTCTCACGTCGCCCGCGGGGAAGCGTCAGCTCCTGCGGGGGGCGACCGGACCCGACGGCACGGTGCGCGTCGTCGGGGGCGCGGGCTCGCACCTCGTCGCGTCGATGGCGCGGGCGGACGTGCTCGTGGACGTCCCCGCCGACGTGACACAGTGGGACGCCGGGACCGAGGTGGAGGTACGAGAGCTGTGAGCGAGACGCAGGACGTGAGCCGCGTGACCACCGACGTGCTCGACGACGCCGTGTCGCGCGCCGTCGAGGACGCGGTCGCGAGCCCGGAGTGCGGCGCCGTCGTGACGTTCCGCGGGGTCGTGCGCGACGTCGACGGCGGCCGTGGGGTGAGCGGCCTCGACTACGAGGCCCACCCCGACGCGAGCGCCGTCATCCGCCGGTGCGTCGCGGCCGTCGCCGCCGAGACCGGGCTGCGCGTCGCCGCCGTGCACCGGTACGGGAGCCTGGGGATCGGTGACGTGGCGCTCCTCGCGGCGGCGGCTGCCGGTCACCGCCGCGAGGCGTTCGAGGCGTGCTCGCTGCTCGTCGAGCGCATCAAGGCCGAGGTGCCGATCTGGAAGCGCCAGCACTTCGACGACGGCGTCTCGGAGTGGGTCGGGCTCTAGCCCTGGGCAGCCGCCGGCACGACGGGCGTCAGCGCGCGGCGGGGCGGTTGTCGAGCAGCATCCCGACGCCGAGGCCCACGGCCGCGCCGAGGACGAGGCCGAACCAGCTCAGCACGACGGTCCCGACGATCGCGCCGACCGCCACGCCGAGGACGCTCTTCGTCCCGGCCTTCCAGCTCTGGGAGCGCTCGTCCTGGCGGTAGATCGGCAGCGCGGAGCTGCTGTTGTCGGGGGTCTCGGGGGAGGTGGTCGTCGGCCGGTTCGTGGGCGCGGGAGAGATCGTCGTCACGACGTCCATGGTAAGGAGCGACGTTTCGCCTGACCTGGGAGAACGCCTCGCGGTGACCGGCTTCACCCTATGACGTGCACGACAGTGGACGGCATCCCCGTGTCGAACCCCGGGCGTGCGTCCGGCGGGTCTAGCCGCCGATGGCGCCCATGCTGCGCGACGTCGGCGCGAACGCGTCGGCGGCGAGGGTCGGGGTGTCGCTGCCGTGGGCGAGCGGCTTGCGCCACATGGCGCCCTGCCACGCCCGGGCGACCGCGTCGTCACGTGCGTCCTCGTCGAGGTCCGGCGAACGCAGGATCTCGCGCAGGTCGGTCTCGTCGTCGCCGAACAGGCACGAGCGCACCGTGCCCTCGGCGGTGAGACGTGTGCGGTCGCACGCGCCGCAGAACGAGCGCGTGACCGACGCGATGATCCCGACCGTCTGCGGGCCGCCGTCGACCAGCCATTCCTCGGCAGGTGCCGACGGGTCGTCCCGGCCGACCTCGAGCAGGTCGAAGCGGTCGCCGAGCACGCCCAGCAGGTCACCGGCCGAGACGAGGTCGTCGCGCGTCCACCGACCGTCCGCGTCGAGCGGCATCTGCTCGATGAACCGCAGGTGGCAGCCGTGCTCGACGGCCCACGCGAGCAGGTCCGCCGCGCCCGCGAGGGTCTCGGGCATGAGGACCGCGTTGAGCTTGACCGGGGCGAGTCCCGCGGCGAGCGCCGCGCGGATCCCCGCCTGCACGTCGGCGAGGCGGTCCCGGCGCGTGAGGCGCGCGAAGTCGGCACGGTCGACCGAGTCGAGCGAGATGTTCACGCGGTCCAGCCCCGCGGCGACGAGCCCGTCGACGCGCTTGTCGAGACCGATCGCGTTGGTGGTCATCGAGAGCGACACGTCGGGGGCTGCCGCGCGGGCGGCCCGCAGGATGTCCTCGAGGTCCCGCCGCATGAGCGGCTCCCCGCCCGTGAACCGGACGTCGGTGATGCCGAGCCGGCCCACGGCGACGCGGACGACGCGCCCGATCTCCTCGGGCGTGAGCAGGTTCTCCCGGGCGATCGACGGCAGCCCTTCGGCCGGCATGCAGTACGTGCAGCGCAGCGAGCACTTCTCGGTGATCGAGATCCGCAGGTCGCGCGCGACGCGGCCGTACCGGTCGACCAGCGCGTCGGTCTCGGGGCGACCCTCGGTGGAGCCGGCGCCGCGCGCGGCCGGGCGCGGTCTGGGCATCCCGAGGGAGACGGCGGTCATGCCCCCGATCGTAGACAGGGTTGCGAGGGTGGCGCCGTACGCCGACGCGGGCTGGGCGACGACGAAGCCCGGGCCGGAGTCGGCGGGAGGTGTCTGCCCGACCATGGGGTCGTGACCTGCGCGTCGCATCGTGCTAGCGTGGACTTCGCTGTGTGGAACCCAAGTTCCGTCCAGCGGAAGTTCGAGTGAAACGCTCGCAAGCAGTCCACAGGCGGATTCAAGCCCTGTGTTTCCGGCGCGTCACAGCGGACGCCGGCCCGGACACGCAGGGGACTCACCGCAAGGGTTCACTGGGAGGACGCCGGTACGCCGGCACCCTGGCGGAAGCGAGATCCACGATGCTCCACATCGTCGACCAGATCGTCCCGTGGCTCGGCCCGGGGCAGCCCCCGTTCGCCGTCGCGACGGTGGTCGCGGCGTCCGGCTCCGTGCCGCGACCCGTCGGCACCGCGATGGCCGTGCGGGCGGACGGCGCCGTCGTCGGCAGCCTGTCCGGCGGGTGCGTCGAGGGCGCGGTGCACGCCGCCGCGCTCGACGCGATCACGTCGGGCGCGTGCCACCGCGAGACGTTCGGCTACAGCGACGACGACGCGTTCGCCGTCGGCCTGAGCTGCGGAGGGACGCTCGACGTGCACGTCCAGCCGGTCTTCCCCGGGGATGACGTCGCGCGCGCCCTCGCCGCGCTCGCGTCTGGTCCTGACGGCGGAGGGGACGCGGGCCCGGACGCCGCCGAGGGGCGTGCCACCGGTGGGGTCGGCGCCGTCCCGGCCGCACGAGCGGTCGTCACCCGCCCGACGGCGGCACTCGTGCGCCGCATCGACGGGCCCCGTCGCACGGCGGTCGTCGTGGACCCACGCACCGTCGACGAGCGCTCGGTCTCCGTCGCGCTGCGGGATCTCGTCGGGCGCGGACCGCTGGACGCGGCTGCCGCCCAGGTCGTGGCCGTGCTCCGTGCCGGCGGCACGGCCACCGTGCACGCGGCGCACGGAGCGCCCGGCGCAGCGAGCACCGGGGAGCGACCGGGGACGGTGTGCGACGACGAGGCCACGGAACCCGTGACTCTGCTCGTCGAGACCCGCCTGCCCGCGCCACGGTTCCTCGTGTTCGGCGCTAACGACTTCGCCGGTGCGCTCGTGCGCAGCGTGCGGCTCCTCGGCTACCGCGTGACGCTCGTCGACGCACGGGAGGTCTTCGCCGACGCGCGCCGCTTCCCCGAGGCGGACGGCGTCGTCGTCGAGTGGCCCGACCGCTACCTCGCGGGCGAGGCAGCAGCCGGACGCGTCGACGCGCGCACCGCCGTCGCCGTCCTTACGCACGACGCCAAGTTCGACGTGCCGCTCCTGCGGCTCGCGCTCGACCTGCCGCTCGCGTACGTGGGGGCGATGGGCTCGCGACGCGCGCACGCGCAGCGCGTGGAGTCGCTCCGTGGCGAGGGCGTCGGCGAGGCGGCGCTCGCGCGGCTGCGCTCGCCCATCGGGCTCGACCTCGGTGCCGTGACGCCCGAGGAGGTCGCGGTGTCGATCACGGCCGAGCTGGTCGCGACCCGCCACGGCCGCGCCGGCGTCGTGCCCCTGAGCAGCACCGACGGCCCGCTCCATGCGTTACCCACCGACCCGCCTCCCACGGCGCCGACAGCCACCGCGACCTCGGAGGAGACCTCCTCATGGACCTGAGCACCGTCACCGACCTCGTCCCGACCGCCGACCCCGCCGACTGGCGCGAGGGCGACGCGTGGCTAGCAGGCGGGACCGTCCTGTTCTCCTACGGCAGCCAGACGCTGCGGCGGCTGCTCGACGTCACGAGCGCCGGCTGGCCCGGCCTCACCGTGACCGACGACGGTCTCGAGATCGCGGCGACGTGCACCGTCGCGGAGCTGTGGGCGTTCGAGGAGACGGCGGCGGGCGCGGCCGCGCGCGAGCGCTGGACGGCGCTCGACCTCGTGCGGCCGTGCTGCGACTCCTTCGTCGCGTCCTTCAAGATCTGGAACACGTCGACCGTCGGCGGGAACGTCTGCACGTCGCTGCCCGCCGGGCCCATGATCTCGCTCACCGCCGCGCTCGACGGCGTCGCCGAGGTGTGGGGGCCCGGTGGCACGCGGCGGACGCAGCCCGTCGCCGAGCTCGTCACCGGGGAGCTGCGCAACACGCTCGCACCGGGCGAGCTCCTGCGCGCGATCCGGGTCCCTGACCACGCCCTGCGGTCGCGCACCGCGTTCCGCCGCCTGTCCCTGTCGAACCTCGGGCGCTCGGGCGTGCTGCTGATCGGGCGCGTCGACCCGCCCGACGGCGAGTCCGACGCCAGGGGAGCCCTCGTCCTCACCGTCACCGCCTCCACGCGCCGCCCCGTGCAGCTCCGGTTCGCCGCGGACGACCCGCCGACCGCGGCGGACCTCGTCGCGGCGCTCGACGACGCGATCCCGTTCGACCTCTACCACGACGACATCCACGGCCTGCCGGAGTGGCGCCGGGACATGACCTACCGCCTCGCCGAGGAGATCCGTGCGGAGCTCGTCGACGACATCGCGGACGGAGGCCCTCGATGACCACGCCCCCCACGACGACCCCGCCCACGACGCCGTCTCTGCCTCCGGGCGCGCCAACCTCGAGCGTGCGGCCGATCGTCGTCGACGGCCGCCCCGTCGAGGCCGTGCCCGGCGCGGGTCAGTGCCTGCGGACGTTCCTGCGCGAGCAGGGCGCGCACGGGGTGAAGAAGGGCTGCGACGCCGGAGACTGCGGTGCCTGCACCGTGCACGTCGACGGCGTCCCCGTGCACTCGTGCGTGTACCCGGCGCGGCGCGCCGCGGGGCACGACGTGACGACGATCCAGGGCCTCGCGGCGTCGGCGTGCCACGGCGACGGTGCCACTGCCGACCGCGACGGCGGCTCGTGCGACCACGCGCCGCACGGCCCGCAGGACGCGCTGCACCCGGTGCAGCAGCAGTTCCTCGACGCGCAGGGGTTCCAGTGCGGGTTCTGCACCGCCGGGATGATCATGACCGCGGCGACGTTCGACGACACCCAGCGCGAGAACCTGCCCCGCAACCTCAAGGGCAACCTGTGCCGCTGCACGGGCTACCGCGCGATCGAGGACGCCGTCCTCGGCAGGGGCGACACGACCGGGACCGGCTCCGGCACGGGCGAGCGGGCGACGTCGGGCGACGGCCAGGGTCCTCTCACGCCGGACCAGGGGTCTCCTTCGGCCGGGCGGGCGTTCGGGTCCGACGTGCCGGCGCCCGCGGGCCGCGGGGTCGTCACGGGGACGGTGCGTTACACGCTCGACGTGGACCCGGCCGACTACCCCGGGCTCGCGCACCTCAAGCTCGTGCGGTCGCCGCACGCGCACGCGCGGGTCGTGGCGATCGACACCTCGGCCGCGCTCGCGGTGCCGGGCGTGCTGGCCGTCTTCACGCACGAGGACGCCCCGACGGCCCGCTTCTCGACCGCCCAGCACGAGCTGTTCACCGACGACCCCGACGACACGCGCGTCCTCGACGACGTCGTGCGCCACGTCGGCCAGCGCGTGGCCGCGGTCGTCGCGGAGACGGTCGCGGCCGCCGAGGAGGGCGTGCGGAGGGTGCGCGTCGAGTACGACGTGCTGCCCGCCGTCGTCGACCCGGAGGAGGCGATGGCCGCCGGTGCGCCGCTCGTGCACCCCGACCTCGACGCGACGCAGGCGCGCGTCTCCAGGCCTGAGGCGAACGTCGTCGCGGAGGTGCACTCCGAGCTCGGCGACGTCGAGCGCGGGCTCGCGGAGGCCGACGTCGTGCACGAGGCGACGTACCGCACCCACCGTGTGCAGCACGCGGCTCTCGAGACCCACAGCTCGATCGCCTCGCTCGACGACGACGGGCGCCTCGTCGTGCGCTCGTCCACGCAGGTCCCGTTCCTCGCACGGCGCCACCTCGCACGCGTCCTCGACCTCGACCCGGAGCGCGTGCGCGTGCACTGCGAGCGCGTCGGCGGCGGGTTCGGCGGCAAGCAGGAGGTGCTCACCGAGGACGTCGTGGCCCTCGCGACGCTGCGCCTCGGGCGGCCGGTGCAGCTCGAGCTCACGCGCTCGGAGCAGTTCGTCGGCACGACGACGCGCCACCCGTTCCGCATCCGGGTGCGCGCGGGCGCGCGCCGCGACGGGACGCTCACCGCGCTGCACCTCGACGTGCTGACCAACACGGGCGCGTACGGCAACCACGGGCCCGGCGTCATGTTCCACGGGTGCGGCGAGTCGCTCGCGGTGTACCGGTGCGAGAACAAGAAGGTCGACGCGCACAGCGTGTACACGAACACGGTGCCCGCGGGAGCGTTCCGCGGCTACGGGCTGTCGCAGATGGTCTTCGCCGTCGAGTCGGCCGTCGACGAGCTCGCACGGCAGCTCGGCATGGACCCGCTCGAGCTGCGGCGGCGCAACGTCGTGCTCGAGGGCGAGCCGATGCTCTCGACCCGGCCCGAGCCCGAACGGGACGTCCTGTACGGCAGCTACGGCCTCGACCAGTGCCTCGACCTCGCCCGCGACGCGCTCGACCGCGGGCGGGCGCGCGACGTCGCGGCGTACGGGGTGGCTCCCGTCCCCCATGGCCGCGACGCCGGAGGGGCCGCGATGCCGTGGCTCGGCGAGGAGTGGGGCGTCGGCGAGGGGGTCGCGCTGTCGATGATCGACACCGTGCCGCCCCGCGGCCACTACTCGCACTCGCGCGTGCGGCTGCGTGCCGACGGCGTCGTCGAGGCCGAGGTCGGGACCGCCGAGTTCGGCAACGGCACGACGACGGTCCACGCCCAGCTCGTCGCGAGCGCCCTCGGGCAGGACGCCGCGGCGGTCGTGGTGCGTCAGTCCGACACCGACCTCCTCGAGCACGACACCGGCGCGTTCGGGTCCACCGGAACGGTCGTCGCGGGCAAGGCGTCGCTCGCCGCGGCGGAGGACCTCGCGGAGGCCGTGCTCAAGGTCGCGGCCGGCGTCGCTGGGACGGCACCCGGTGACTGCCGGCTCGTGCCCGGCGGCGTCGACTGCGCCGGGACGGCGGTCCCGCTCGCGGACGTCGCGCGTGCCGCCGCCGAGGCCGGGATCGAGCTCGTCGCCGACGGCCGCTGGGGCGGCACGCCCCGCTCGGTCGCGTTCAACGTCCACGGCTTCCGCGTCGCCGTCCACCACGGCACGGGCGAGATCCGCATCCTGCAGTCCGTCCAGGCCGCCGACGCCGGCGAGGTCGTCAACCCGCGCCAGTGCCGCGGGCAGGTCGAGGGCGGCATCGCGCAGGCGCTCGGCGCCGCGCTCTACGAGAACGTCGTCGTCGACGAGACGGGCCGCGTCACGACGGACATCTTCCGCCAGTACCACCTGCCGACGTTCGCGGACACCCCACGCAGCGAGGTCTACTTCGCCCGCACGTCGGACAGCACGGGTCCGCTGGGCGCGAAGTCCATGAGCGAGAGCCCCTTCAACCCCGTCGCACCGGCGCTCGCCAACGCGATCCGGGCCGCGACGGGCGTGCGGTTCACCGAGCTCCCGCTCGCCCGGGACCGCGTGTACCTGGGCATCAAGACCGCCACCCCCCGCTGAGTGCATGACATAGCCGCGGCCGAACGCGTTCGGCGCGACCATTTCATGCACTCAGCGATGCCCGGGGTCGAGGAGGTCGAGGTCGGCCTCGGTGTCGAGGTCGCGGCCGTCGCCCGGGTGGTCGACGACGTCGATCAGGTCGGCGTGGGTCCGCAGGAAGTCTCGCGCGCCGTGGTCGCCGTGGGCGCTCGCGGCGGCCGGTGCCGCGAGCGCCGCGTCGAGGACGAGCGGGTGGGCCCAGCCGGGCCGGTCGTGCTCGCCCTGCCCGACGGCGGTCGTCCAGCGCGACGCCGTGACGCGGCCGGGCCGGTGGGTGGCGAGGAGGCGCGCGACGTCGTCGGGCAGGACGCCGGGCTGGTCCACGTGGGCGACCACGACGCGGTCCGGGCCCTGGGCGAGCGCGGCGGTCACGCCGACGCGCAGCGACGTGCCCATGCCCGAGCCCCAGTCCGGGTTGACGACCACGTCGACGCGCGGGCGGTCGAGCTGTGCCTGCGCGCGCACGCGCTCGGCCTCGGCGCCGAGCACCGTCACGACGACGTCGCACCCGCCGTCGAGCAGGACGCGCGCGACGTGCTCGACGAGCGGACGGCCCCGGTGGGGGAGCAGCGCCTTGGGGCCCCGGCCGAGGCGCGTGCCCGCGCCGGCCGCGAGCAGGACGGCGACCGTGCGGGGAGCGGACGGGGACGCCGACGGGGGAGCCACCCGGCCAGGATAGGCCGCCGCAGGACCGCGGAGCGGGCGTCGCGCCGAACCCGGGGTCGGAGGTCACGCCGGAGCCCGGGTGGCGCGCAACCCCGGGTTCGGCGGGAGCGCGCGCCGCGCTGGGACCTGGCGACTTTGCCGATGCTTGGCGTGTTCATCATCGGGCACGGGGGCCGCTATGCTCACCCCGCCGGGACGGTCGCCGCCGCCTGCCAACGACATCGAAGGAGTCCGGATGAGCTTCATGGAGAAGCTGCGTGGACAGCTGATCGACATCATCGAGTTCCTCGACGAGAGCCGCGACACGATCGTCTGGCGGTTCCCGCGGCAGGGCAACGAGATCAAGAACCAGGCGAAGCTGGTCGTCCGCGAGGGCCAGACGGCCGTCTTCGTCAGCGAGGGCCGCCTCGCCGACGTCTTCGGTCCCGGCACGTACACGCTCGAGACGAAGAACCTGCCGGTCCTGTCCACGCTCCAGGGCTGGAAGTACGGGTTCAGCTCGCCGTTCAAGGCGGAGGTCTACTTCGTCGCCACGCGCCAGTTCACGGACCTCACGTGGGGCACCCAGAACCCCGTGATCCTGCGCGACCCCGAGCTCGGCGCGGTACGGCTGCGCGCGTTCGGCACCTACGCGCTGCAGGTCGTCGACCCCTCCGCGCTGCTGCGCCAGCTCGTGGGCACCGACCCGCAGTTCCGCACCGACGAGATCGGCGACTACTTCCGGCGCCTCGTCGTCGGCCAGCTCGGCCCCGCGCTCGCGGAGGCGGACGTCGCCGCGATCGACCTCGCCGCGAACCAGCGCGAGATCGCCACGCGCCTCGCGGGCCAGCTCTCGGAGGACCTGTCGGAGTACGGCATCGCGGTCCGCCGCTTCGTCATCGAGAACGTCTCCTTCCCGCCCGAGGTCGAGGCGGCGCTCGACAAGCGGACGCAGATGGCCGTCGTCGGGAACCTCGACCAGTACACGAAGTTCCAGGCCGCGAACGCTCTCGAGACCGCCGCAGGGAACCCGGGAGGCGCGGGCGACGGACTCGGGCTCGGCGCGGGCATGGGGCTCGGTGCCGCCATGGGCCAGCAGCTCGCCCAGTCCCTCGCGCCGACGGCGTCCCAGCCCGCGCCTGCCGTGTCGCCGCCCACGGCACCTGCCGCCGGGCCGCCGCCCCTGCCCGCCACGGAGTCGCCGTGGTTCTGGGCCGTCGGCGGGACCCAGGCCGGCCCGGGCTCGACCGCGGACCTCACCGCACGGGTCCGCGCCGGCGAGGTCACACGCACGTCGCTCGTGTGGCAGCAAGGCATGGCGTCGTGGACCGCGGCCGGTGAGGTGCCCGCACTCGCGTCGCTGTTCGCCGCGACCCCGCCGCCGCTGCCGTGAGCGACACCCGGGGCGAGCTCGTCCGCACGCGGTGCGACGCGTGCGGGTCGCAGCTCGCGTACGCGCCGGGCACCCGGCACCTGCGGTGCGTGGCGTGCGCCGGCACGGTCGCGATCGTGCATGCGCCGGGCGACTCCGTCGACGAGCACGCGTTCGACGCGTGGGCTGCCGCGCAGGGCGGCGTGCGCGCCGGGATCCTCGACGCCCGCACGCTCACGTGCGACGGGTGCGGAGCGACGACGCAGGGCACCGACCTGTCGGTGGCGTGCCGGTTCTGCGGCGGGCACCTCGTCGCGGCGGTCGAGGCGGACGGGCTGGTGCAGCCCGAGGCGGTCGTGCCGTTCGGCGTCGAGCAGGCGCAGGCGCGCGAGGCGTTCCGGAAGTGGGTGCGCTCGCGCTGGTTCGCTCCCGGCGAGCTCAAGAAGGTCGGCGACACCGAGTCGCTGCACGGCTCCTACGTGCCGCACTGGACGTTCGACGCCCGCACGGCGTCGGCCTACGACGGCGCTCGCGGAGACGCGTACTACGTCACCGTGAAGCACGGCGACGAGGAGCGCCAGGAACGGCGGGTGAGCTGGACGCCGGTGTCGGGCCGTGTCGCGCGGGACTTCGACGACGTCCTCGTGCCGGCCTCCTCGCAGGTCGCCGAGCGGGATCTCGCCCGGCTCGGCCCGTGGCCGCTCGAGCGCGCCGTCCCCTTCCGCCCCGAGTACCTGGCGGGCTTCTCCGCCACGCGCTACGAGGTCGAGCCGCCCGCGGGCCTCGACCGCGCGAAGCAGAAGATGGCGCCGGTCATCCACGACGACGTCCGGAGCGACATCGGTGGAGACGAGCAGCGGGTCGGCTCGATCCGCACCGCCTACGCGGACGTGATGTTCAAGCTCGTGCTGCTCCCACTGTGGATCGCGACGTACGTGTACGCCGGCAAGCAGTGGCAGGTCATGGTCAACGCCAACACGGGCCAGGTCGTCGGCAAGCGTCCCTACAGCGCGTGGAAGATCACGCTCGCCGTGCTCGTCGGGCTGCTCGTCGTCGCGGCCCTCGCCTTCTGGTACGTGCGCTCGCAGACGTGAGAGCCGGCGTGGTCACCGCGTCCCGCGGTCGTCGTACGCCTGCTGGGAGGCGGTGACCTCGTCGACCGCGCCCTCGAGCACGTCGATGAGTCCGGCGAGGCTGTCGGCGACCCGGCGCCCGAGGTCCGTGAGGGAGTACTCGACGTGCGGTGGGATGGTCGTCCGCACCTCGCGGACGACGATGCCGTCGCGCTCGAGGGACTGGAGGGTCTGGGCGAGCATCTTCTCGCTCACGCCGTCGATGCGTCGCCGCAGCGCGTTGAAGCGGACGGCGCCGTCCCGCAGGCCCGCGACCGTCAGAACTCCCCAGCGTCCCGTCACCGCCTCGAGCACGTGCCGGGACGTGCAGCCGCGCTGGAACACGTCGGCCACCATCGCGTCGGTGGGTCCGATGTCCTCGACGGGTCGGGCGTCGGTCGTCATCGGTCCAGGATAGGCCGCAGCCGCTTGGCGAGTGCTGTGATTCATATCGCACACTCTGCCGGTTGGCACTATCGAAAAGTAAGTGCACCCTGGGATGGATGCGCCCGACCGGGCGCGTCGACCACCATCCTGAGGAGCGTCACCATGACCATCGCCGTCACCGGAGCCAGCGGCCACCTGGGCCACCTCGTCGTCGAGTCGCTCCTCGCGCACGGGGCGGAGCCGACCGAGGTCGTCGCCGTCGCGCGCACGACCGGCAGGGCCGCCGACCTCGCCGGGCACGGCGCCGTCGTCCGCGAGGGTGACTACGGTCGCCCGGAGACGCTTGCTGCCGCGCTCGCGGGCGTCGACGTCCTCGTCCTCGTCTCGGGCTCGGAGGTGGGGCGCCGCGTCGAGCAGCACCGCAACGTGGTCGAGGCGGCCCGCGCCGCCGGCGTCTCGCGCGTGATCTACACGAGCGCCCCGCACGCGACGACGTCCGCGCTCGTGCTCGCCCCCGAGCACAAGGCGACCGAGGAGCTCCTCGCCGCGTCGGGTCTCGCGACGACGATCCTGCGCAACGGCTGGTACACGGAGAACTACGCGGCCGACGTGCAGCGTGCCGCCGGGACCGGGGAGATCGTCGCGAGCGTCGGGGACGGCCGGGTCGCGAGCGCGAGCCGCGCCGACTACGCCGAGGCCGCGGCCGTCGTCGCGCTCGCCGCGCACGCCGACGCGTCCGCGCACGCCGGGGCGGTCTACGAGCTCTCGGGCGACGTCGCGTGGACGTTCGACGACCTCGCCGCGGCGGCGGGCGACGTGCTGGGGCGGCCCGTGGCCTACCGGCGGCTGACGCCCGACGAGCACCGCGAGGCGCTCCTCGGCGCGGGGCTCGACGAGGGGACCGCGGGCTTCGTCGTCGCGCTCGACGGCAACATCCGCGACGGGCTCCTCGCCGAGACGTCGGGCGACCTCGCGCGCCTCCTGGGCCGCCCGACGACGCCCCTCGTCGACGGCCTGCGGGCCGCCGTCGCGCAGGGGACTCAGGGCTGACGGGTCGGTGTCGTCACGGGCGGGGAATACCGCCCGTGGCACAACGGTTGAAGATACAACTAACATCGTGCGCTCGAGAGGACCGTCATGAGCCAGCCGTCAGTCGCCCCCGCACCGTCCGCTCACGGACGTGCCGGGACCGCGCCCCGTAGTGCCGCCGACCTCCTCGCCGCCGAGACGCGCATGGACGCCGTCACGCTCCACGTGCGCGACCTCGACCTCATGACGCGCTACTACCGCGACGCGCTGTCGCTCGCCGTCCTGCCGACGCCCGACACGCTCGAGCTGCCCGACGGAGCCCACCGAGCCGAGACGGTCGTGCTCGGACGTCGCGAGACGCCGCTCGTCGTGCTGCACCGCGCGCGCGACCTGCCTGCGCCGGCGCGTGGCGAGGCCGGCCTCTTCCACACGGCCGTGCTGTTCGACGACGAGCCGGCGCTCGCGCACGCGCTGGCCTCCGTGGCGACGACGGCGCCGAGCACGTTCGTCGGCAGCGCCGACCACCTGGTCTCGCAGGCCTTCTACTTCACCGACCCGGAGGGCAACGGCGTCGAGCTCTACGCCGACCGTCCTCGCGAGACCTGGGGCTGGGACCAAGGGGGCGTGCGCATGGACACGATCTACCTCGACCCGAACGCGTTCCTCGCGGACCACCTGAGCGACACGTCGCGCGACGCCCTCGCGGGCGACCGCACGGCTGTCGCGGCCGCCAGCCCGGTGAGCACCGCCGTGGGTACCGCGCCGGGCGCCGGGGCCGTGGTCGGCCACGTGCACCTCCAGGTGGGCGACGTGCCCGCGGCGCGCGCGTTCTACGTCGACGCGCTCGGGTTCGAGGAGACGGCGACCGTCCCCGGGGCGCTGTTCGTCTCCGCGGGCGGCTACCACCACCACATGGCGATGAACACGTGGAACAGCCGCGGCGCCGGTCCGCGGGCGTCGTCGCTCGGCCTCGGGAAGGTCGCCATCACGGTGCCCGGGGCGGACGACGTCGGCGCGCTGCGCGAGCGGCTCGCGCGGGCGGGTGTGGCGGTCCGCGACGACGGCGCGACCCTGCGCTTCGACGACCCGTGGCGCAACCTCCTCGAGGTGCGCGCGGACGGCTGAGCCGGGCGCGTCAGTGCGTCGCCTTGACCACCAGGACGGGGACGGGCGAGTCGAGCAGGACGCGCTGCGTGGTGCTGCCGAGCAGGAACTTGCCCACGGGCGACCGCTTGCGGGCGCCGACGACGACGAGCTCGGGCTGCGTGCGCTCGGCCTCGTCGATGATCGACTCGGCCGGGTCGACGTGCTCGGGGCGGTACGTGATCTCCGGCCGGGCCAGCTCCGACGGCAGGGTGTCGAGGAGGTGTGCGAGGCTCGCGGGCACCCCCGCCTCGGGGTCCTGCGGGGTGAGCACGAGGACCGCGAGCGCGGTCTCGCGGTGGACCGCCTCGGCGACGGCCGCCCGGAGTGCGGTCTCGCCCTGCGGGGAGTCGTTGTACGCCACGAGGACGGTCATCGCACGGGCCCTTCCGTCATTCCGTCGTGCTGCCGTTGAACTCTCTCACACGGCTGCGTCGGTCGCTGCCCGACGCGGGTCGGCGCGACGCGGCGGCAGCGACGTCGGCGGCGAGCTTGCCCGGCACCGCCAGGGTGGCCGGGAGCAGCGGCGGGACGACGTCGCGCAGGATTGCCTCGATCTGGCGCCGGCGGCGGGCGCCGAGCCGCTCGGCCGGCGCCGTCACGCTGACCGCCGCGACCGACTGCCCCCCGCGCAGGACCGGGACGGCGACACAGCTGATCCCTGGCTCGTTCTCCTCGTCCTCGGTCGCGAACCCGTCGGCCCGGACGCCGTCGCAGATCTCTCGCAGCGCGGCGGGGGAGACCGGGTGGTCCTCGGGCGTGGCGTCGGCGTACCAGGCCAGCAGGCCCTCGTCGAGCGGGCGGTAGGCGAGCAGGGCGCGCCCGAGCGCGGTCGTCGCGGCGGGCCTGCGTCGGCCGACCGCCGACCACACGCGCACCGGGCGCGCGGGCTCCACCTTGTCGAGGTAGACGATCTCGGTGCCGGCGAGCGCGCCGAGGTGCACGAGCTCGTCCGTCGCCCGGCACACGGCGACGAGCGCGGGGTGCAGGAGCGCCGGGAGGTTCTCCTCCCCGAGGTACACGGTCGCGAGCGCCGTCGCGGCGGGCCCGAGGCGGTAGTCGCCCGTGACCGCGTCCTGCTCGGCGTACCCGCGGTAGCGCAGCGCCGCGAGCGTGCGGTGCAGCGACGCCTTGTGCAGGCCGAGCGCCCGCGCGAGCTCACCCAGCACGACCCCGCCAGGCCCGGCCGCGGCGAGCGCCTCGAGCACGACGAGCGCCTTGTCGACGCTCCCGAGCGGGCTCCCGAGCGCCACGTCCTCGCCCTTCGTCGTGCTCGACGGCGTGGTCCCGGCTTCCGTCATCGTCGACCCTTCACCTAGAGTGCGTTCCGTAGTGAACAACAGGCGTTCACCATAGCGAAACGGAGTGAGCATGTCACCCCACGGACCCCTCGAGACGATCCGGCGCGCCCGGGTCGTCCCCGTCGTCGTCGTCGACGACGCCGCCCAGGGCGTCGGCGTCGCCACCGCGCTGCGCGACGGCGGCCTCCCGGTCGCGGAGGTCACGTTCCGCACCGCCGGCGCCCGCGCGGCGATCGAGGCGATCGCGAGCGAGGTGCCCGACGTCCTCGTGGGCGCGGGCACGGTCGTGCGGCCGGACCAGGTCGACGAGGCCGTCGCCGCGGGCGCCCGGTTCCTCGTCTCGCCCGGGCTGTCGGCCGCCGTCGTACGCCGCGCCCAGGAGCTCGAGGTGCCGGTCCTGCCCGGCGTCGCGACGCCGTCGGACATCATCGCGGCGCTCGACCTCGGCCTCGACGCGGTGAAGCTCTTCCCCGCGAACGTCGTGGGCGGCCCGGCCGCCGTGAAGGCGTTCTCCGCGCCGTTCCCCGGCCTGCGGTTCGTGCCCACGGGCGGCGTCAGCGCCGCGAACCTCCTCGACTACCTCGCCCTGCCGTCGGTGCTCGCCGCCGGCGGGTCCTGGATGGTCGACGCCACCCTCGTGCGCGCGGGCGACTGGACCGAGGTCGCGCGCCGCACGCGCGAGGCCGTCGACCTCGCCGCGACCCTGCCGACCGCCCGCACCGCCGAAGGAGCCTGACCCGTGACCGACACCACCGCCACCCAGCCCCCGCTCGACGTGCGTCCGGCGGACGAGTGCACCTACGACGTCGTCGCCCTCGGCGAGGTCATGCTGCGCCTCGACCCGGGCGAGCGCCGCATCAAGACCGCCCGCAGCTTCGACGCCTGGGAGGGCGGGGGCGAGTACAACGTCGCGCGCGGGCTGCGCCGCTGCTTCGGGCTGCGCGGCGCCGTCGTCACGGCGCTCGCGGACAACGAGGTGGGGCGCCTCGTCGAGGACCTCATGCTCACCGGCGGGCTCGACACGAGCCACGTGCGCTGGGTCCCCTACGACGGCATCGGCCGCACGGTGCGCAACGGGCTCAACTTCACCGAGCGCGGGTTCGGCGTGCGCGGCGCGGTCGGCGTCTCCGACCGCGGCAACACCGCGATCGCCCAGATGCGGCCCGACGACGTCGACTGGGACGCGCTGTTCGGCCGGGGCGTGCGCTGGTTCCACACGGGCGGCATCTTCGCGGCGCTGTCGGAGTCGAGCGCCGACGTCGCCGAGGCGGCGATGGCGGCCGCGCGCCGCCACGGGACGGTCGTGTCCTACGACCTCAACTACCGCCCGTCCCTGTGGCAGGGCATCGGCGGCGTCGAGCGCGCGCAGGAGGTCAACCGTCGCCTCGCACGCTACGTCGACGTGATGATCGGCAACGAGGAGGACTTCACGGCGAGCCTCGGGTTCGAGGTCGAGGGCGTGGACGAGAACCTCACCGACCTCGACACCGCCGCGTTCCGCGCGATGATCGCGCGAGCGGCCGAGGAGTACCCGAACTTCCGGGTGATCGCGACGACCCTGCGCGGCGTGAGGACCGCGACCGTCAACGACTGGGGTGCCATCGCGTGGTCGCGCGTGCAGGGCTTCGCCGAGGCGACGCACCGTCCGGGCCTGGAGATCCTCGACCGCGTGGGCGGCGGCGACTCGTTCGCGTCCGGCCTGGCGTACGGGCTCATGGAGCTCGGGTCCATCGCCGAGGCCGTGGAGTACGGCGCCGCCCACGGCGCCCTCGCCATGACGACGCCGGGGGACACGTCGACGGCGTCGCTCGCCGAGGTGCGCAAGCTCGCCTCGGGCGGGAGCGCGCGCGTGCAGCGCTGACGCCGACGCCTCACCTCCTCCCCGGCGCGCCGAGGTCTCGGGCTCAGCGCGCCGGGGAGAGCATCCGCCCGGACAGCGTGACGATCGCGCGCGTGGGGGCCAGTCGCGTCGCGAGCGTCTGGAGCCGGTTGCCGAGCCCGGGCACGACGCCGGGGGGAGCGTCGCGGCGGTCGAGCGCGCGCAGGGCGTCGTGCACGACCTGCTGGGCGCTGCGCACCTGGCCGATCTTCGCCTCGTCGGCGCCGACGACTTCGAAGAACTCGGTCGGGACCGGGCCAGGCGACAGGGCGAGCGTGCGCAGTCCCGTGCCCCGTGTCTCGTACCACAGCGCCTCGGTGAAGGAGCGGACGAACGCCTTCGTCGCTCCGTACACCGCCATGCCGGGCGTGGCCTGGAAGGAGGCGGTGCTCGCGACGTTCACGAGCGCGCCGCGCCCGGTCTCGACGAGCTGGGGCAGGAACGCGCGCGTCAGGTCGACGAGGCTCGCGACGTTCACCTGCACCTCCGCCGCGACCCGGTCGGGGTCGGCGTCGGCGAGCGCGCCGTGCGAGCCGAAGCCGGCGTTGTTGACGAGCGTGCCGAGGGTGATGCCGCGCTCCTGGAGCGTCTCGGCGAGCGCCCGGCCGGGCCGGTCCGTCGCGAGGTCGTGCGGGAGCACCGTCACGTCCGCGCCCGTCCGCGAGCGCAGCCGGGCCGCGAGGCCCTCGAGCCGGTCGGCGCGTCGCGCGACGAGCACCAACCCCGCGCCACGCTCTGCCAGACGGGACGCGAACTCGGCGCCGAGCCCGGAGCTCGCTCCCGTGACCAGGGCGGTGGTGCCGGCGTAGTCGATGGGCATGGTGGTCCTCTCGTCGGGTGGCGATAATGGGTGTACACCCGTTCACCTACTATGGTGAACAGGTGTACACCAGTGATGTCGAGGACGCAAGGCTCGGGGGTGCACCATGACCACGACCGAGGGCCGTCGTGCGCCCCACGCGCGTGGTCAGGGTGACCGCCTGCGCCACGAGCTCGTCGAGGCCGCGGCCGCGCTGCTCGCGCGCCCCCGGACCGTGCCGGCGCCGTCGCTGCGTGCGGTCGCGCGCGCCGTCGGGGTCTCGCCCGCGGCGGTCTACCTCCACTTCGCCTCCCAGGCCGACCTCGTGTGGGCCGTCCTCGAGCGCCACCTCGACGGCCTGGCGGCGGCGCTGCACGCGGCCGACGACCCCGCGCTCGACGTCCGCGAGCGCATGCACCGGGGCGCCGCGGCGTACGTCGCATGGGGCGTCGAGCACCCGGGTGCGTACCAGCTCCTCTTCGAGAGCGTCGACTCGCTCGGCATCGACGGCGGGCAGGACGTCCCTGGCGACCGGCTCGTCGAGGAGACCGCCGAGATCCTCGTCGACGGCGGGGTGGCGGTCGACGCTGCGCGCCGCGCCGCGACCCGCACGTGGATGGCACTGCACGGGCTCGTGTCCCTGCGCCTGCACAAGCCGCACCAGGAGTGGCCCGACGGCCTCGACCGCGACCGCCGGGCGCTCGTGGACGCGATGCTCGACACGGTCCTGGAGCGTAGGACCGGCCGATGACCGCGCGGGTGCGCGGCGACATGACCGCACCCGGGGCAGGTCCGGCCGTCGTCCAGCCCCCGGGTTAGGGTGGTCGGACGCATCGGGGGCGGTGGGAGGTGTCGTCGTGTCGGGTAGGCCGCAGGCCGCACGGAGCCTGCCCCGACGGCGCGTCGACCCGGCTCCGGACCTGGCGCGCGCCGTCGAGCACGCTCGGATCCTGCGCGGCGCCGGCGATGCCGCGGGAGCCGCTCGGGTCCTCGACCGCGCGTTCGACGCCGAGGGCGTGCGCGCCCGCACCGTCTCCGAGTCGCTGCGGTTCCGCGCCCTCGTCCTGCGTGCCGACCTCGCGCTGCGCCTGCACGACGACGCCGGCGCCGCCCGGTTCCTCGCCGGTGCCGACGCGCTGCCTCTGCTCGCGGACGCGCTCGCGAGCCTCGACGACGAGGTGCACCGCGCGGAGGAGCTCCGCGAGCAGCTCGTCGGCGAGGGTGACGGTTGAGCACTCGGGAACCGGTTCGGGCCTGCCGGCGTTGGACTGCGCAGCACCATCAGCCGCTCCCGGCAGTGTCCCGGCGGCGATCCGAGCACCATCCGAGCAGGAGGACCCGCATGCTGTGCCCGACCGACCAGACCGTGCTCGTCATGACCGACCGCAAGGGCGTCGAGATCGACTACTGCCCCACGTGCCGCGGCGTGTGGCTCGACCGTGGTGAGCTCGACAAGATCATCGACCGCTCGCTCGAGACCGAGATCGCCGCAGAGGCGGCCGGGCCCGCCGCGGCCGCGCCAGTACCTCCGGTCGCACCCGCGCCGACGTCGTACCCGCCGGCGCCGGCTGCCGACTACGGCACGCCGGGCTACGGCCAGCGTCCGCCGGCGCGAGGCGACGACCGCCGGTACGACGACCGGGACCGCTACCGCGACGAGCGCTACCGCGACGAGCGCTACCGCGACGAGCGCTACCGGGACGAGCGGGACCCCCGCTACGACGGCCGCGACGGCAACCGTGAGGGCTACGACCCGCGCTACCGCAAGCGCAAGAAGAAGGAGTCGTGGCTCGAAGACCTCTTCGACTTCTGAGCCGTCGGTGAGATGGCGCCGTCGTCGCGCGAGCACGACGAGCACGACGCATGACCGGCCGGGTCGGACGACACCGGGGACGCTCACCGTCGTGGTGCTCGTCGACAAGCGGAGGGGGGCCGTCCGCCGTGAGAGCCAGCTCCGGAACCTGCGCAGGATCCACGACATGACGCCGGTCGTCACCGTCGCCGGGGGCTAGGCTCGCTCCTTGTGCGTGCCGTGCTGAGCCGATGGGTCGACCCGTTCGTCGTGACCCTGCTCGTCGTGCTCGTGCTCGGGCTCGTCGTGCCGGTGAGCGCGGAGGCCCAGCGGGTCGTCGACGTCGTCGCGGACGTCGCGGTGACCGTCCTCTTCCTCGTCTACGGCATGCGCCTGTCGACGCGCGAGGTGTGGGCGGGGCTGCGGAACTGGCGGTTGCAGGGCGGCATCCTCGCCTCGACGTACGTCGTGTTCCCTCTGCTCGGGCTCGTCGTGGCCTGGGTGACGCAGCCGCTGCTCGGCGAGGGTCTGGCGGCCGGTCTGCTGTTCCTGTCGCTGCTCCCGTCGACGGTGCAGTCGTCCGTGGCGTTCACGTCGGTCGCGCGCGGCAACGTCGCGGGCGCGATCTGCGGCGCGACGGTGTCGAACGTCGTCGGCATGGTCGTGACGCCCCTGCTCGTGCTGTGGTTCATGACGAGCGCCGGGTCGGGCGCCACCGGACCGGCCGGCGGCCTCGGCGGGCTGCGCACCGTCCTGCTGCAGCTCCTCGTGCCGTTCGTGGTCGGCCAGCTCCTCCAGCCGTTCGTGGGCGACTGGATCCGCGCGCGGCGCTGGCTCACGCTCGGCGTGGACCGCGGGACGATCCTCGTCGTCGTGTTCGGTGCGGTCGCCGCGGCGACGTCCGCGGGTGTGTGGGCGAGCGTGTCCGGGTGGTCGATCGTCGGGCTGCTCGTCGTGAGCGCGGTCCTGCTGGCGGTCATGCTCGCCGTCACGTGGTGGGGCGGCGCGGCGCTGCGACTGTCGACCGAGGACCGCATCGCCCTGCTCATGTGCGGCTCGAAGAAGTCGCTCGCGACAGGGCTGCCCATGGCGAGCGTGCTGTTCCCCGTCGCCGTCGCGGGTGTCGTCGCGGTCCCGGTGATCGTCTTCCACCAGCTCCAGCTCGTCGTGTGCGCGGTGCTCGCGCGCCGGCTCGCGCTGCGCGCCTGACCCCGCGCGGGGGCCGTTCGCACCACGACGCCCGGAAGGCCCGGGAGGCGACGTCGGACTGCCGCCTCCCGGACCTCCCGGACCTCCCGGTCTCCCGTCAGCCGCAGGCGAGCGCGGCGTGCGCGACGTCGGCGGCGAACTCCCGTCCGTCGCCCCCGGCGCTCACGTGCGCCGACCCGGCAGCGACCGACGTGGACCGGACCGCGAACGCCTGGTAGGCGCTCGCCCCCGGCGCGACGCCCGTGACCGTCCGGGTGCCGAACGGCGTCGTGAGGGTGATGTCCGCCGGGACGGTGTCGTCGTTCGTCGCCCGGACCGCCACGTAGGCCTTGCCCGCGAGGCAGCGCGGCTCGACCACGGTCGAGATCGCGAGCTCCTCGGGCGCCGGCTCGACGGAGACGCCGTCGCCGACGAGCTCGAACAGGTTGACGTTGGCGATGTAGTGCGTGCCCGTCGCCCGGAAGACGAGGACGAGCGTGATGGGTCCGCCCGGGTCGGTCACGGGGGCGTCGAACCACCGGTACGACTGTCCGCCGCCGGTGCTGGTGATCGGCACCGAGCCGATCAGCGCGCCGTCCTTCGTCCCCGCACGGAGCTCGAGCGTGCCGCCGATGCTGCTGGAGGCCATGCGGAAGCGGACGGTGTCGATGCCCGCGAGGTTGACGTCCGCGTAGCTGATCGACGCGCCGTCCTTGAGCCAGCCGACGTTGAGCCCGCCGCCGATCGAGTCGCCCGTCGGCTCCGTCCGGACCGTCGAGTCGGCGTGCTCCGCCTCGATCAGCGACGGCTGCAGGCGCACGCTCGTGCGCGCCTGGGCCAGGTTGCGCACCTCGCCGTCGTGCCCGCCGCGGGCGTACACGACCTCGAGCTCGTACCGCAGGCGGTCCGTCGGCCCCGCGTCCTCGGGCCGCTCCATCGTGACCAGGCCCGAGCAGCCGTCGGTCGGCTCGCCGCGCCACGTGCGGTCGCCCGCCGTGACGACCAGGCGGGCGCGGACGTCGGCGCAGTCGGCCCCTGGGTCCGCGACCGCGGCCTCGTACCGCACGGCCCTGCCGAACGGCACGACGCCCCCGAGCGGCGGGTCGCTCAGCGTGATCTGCGGTCGCTGACCGCTCGGGCTCGCGAACCGCACGCTCTTCCAGGGCTCGGCGTTCCCCGCGGTGTCGGTCGAGCGGTACTCGACGACGTGCTCGCCGTCGCCGCTCACCGTCACGGTGCCGTCGTAGGCGACCTCGTCGCCGCCGTCGACCCGGACGGTCGTCGCCGCCACGCCGGACGTGGCGTCCGTCGCGTCGAGCGTGACCGAGACGTCTCCGGTGAAGGTGTCGCCCTCGGTCAGCGCCGTGAGCTCGGCGATCGTCGCCGGCGCAGTCCCGTCGACCTGGACCACGACGGTGCCGCGGTTGGAGACGTCCTCGCCGCGCACGGCCCGGAACGCCACCTCGTAGCGCCCGTCCTCCTCGAAGACCACCGGGTCGGTGTACGGGGTCCAGGCCCCGGTCGCTCCCGCCTGGTACTCGACCGCGTCGCCTGCCGGCGACGCCAGGGAGAGGGTCACGGCGTCGCGGTACCAGCCGCCGGCCTCCGGCTCGGCCGGGGAGACCTCGGCGACCGGCGTCGGCACGACGAGCGGCGGACCGCCTGCCGCACCCTCGCCGACGACGTCGAACCAGTTGAGGTTGAGCAGGTACCCGTCCGCGCCCTTGAACAGCAGCACGAGGTCGAACGTGCCGCCCGGGTCGTCGACCGTGGCCTCGACCCAGTCCCAGGCCTGGAAGCCCCCGGTCCGCGGCACGGCCGCGGTCCCGAGCAGCTCGCCGTCGGCGGAGTCCTTGCGGATCTCGATGCGGCTCGTGTCGTTCGGCGACGCGACCCGGAAGCGCAGGGCGTCGACGTTCGCGAAGTTGAAGCCCTCGTACGTCATCGCGCTGCCGTTGCGGATGAACCCGACGTTGAGGTCGCCGCCGAGCGGGTCGGCCGTCGCCTCGCTGCGGACCTCGGCGCCGAGCGTGTAGTGCTCGGCCTGCTTGCGCGCGGGCTGCATCGCGACGACGTCACGACCGGTGAGCGGCGCGACGACGCCCGCGGGGGAGCCGCCGTCGGTGTACCGGGCCTCGATCGCGTAGGTGATGCGGTCGGTGTCCGTGTGACCGCTGTCGGGCTCGAGGACGAACGAGCCGGAGCAGCCGAACGCCTCCTTCATCGGGTGCCCGTGGTCGTCGTGGCCGAGGATGAGCTCGACCGTGATCTTCGAGCAGTCGATGTCGCCGGCGGCCGTGGAGCCCTCCTCGGCGTCCGTCACCGCGACCTCGAAGTCGACCGTGTCGCCGTAGGTGAAGACGGTCCCGTGGGCGGGCCACAGGACGTCGACCTCGGGCGCCGTGTTGCCCACCGAGATGCTCGTGTTCGCGGTCCCGGTGCGGCCCTGGACGTCCGTCACCGTGAGGACGGCCGTGTAGTCGCCCTCGGCCGTGTACGTGTGCGTGGGGTTCGGGTCGGTCGACGTCGCGCCGTCGCCGAAGTCCCACGCGTAGGTGAGGTCGCCGCCCTGCGGGTGCGCGGTCCCCGCGCTGGAGAACTCGACCACGAGCGGGACGCCGCCCGACCGGGGCGTCGCCGTGACCTTCGCGAGCGGCCGGTCGTTGCCTCCCGTGTAGTCGATGCGCACCACCTGGGCGTCGGGGTTGTTGCCGCCGAAGCCGGAGCCCCACTCGATGAGGTACATCGCGCCGTCGTGCTCGCCGAAGACCATCGCGTGCGGCCGGGTGAGCTGCATGGACGCCAGCACCCGGGTGATGTCCGTCCTCGCGCCGGCCTCGTCGAGGTGCAGCTGGTAGAGGCGGTTCTGGCCCCACTCGTAGAAGAAGGGCTTGTCCGCCATCGACCGCGGCCACTGGCGGTCCGACTCGAGCGTCTCGTCGAACGTGTACGCCGGGCCGCCCATGGGCGCGCCGCCCGTGCCGACGTCCGGGTCGCGCAGCGAGCGCCCGTACGACGTCAGCGGGTCGATGACCGGGGGGAGGTTCGCGAGCCCGGTGTTGTTGGGGGAGTCGTTCACCGGGGCGGAGCAGTCGAACTCCGCGCCCGCGACGTTCGTCGCGTAGTCGAAGTCGACGTACGCGCCCCCGCCGTGGCAGTACGGCCAGCCGTAGTTGCCCGGCTCGGTCATGACGTTCCACTCGACGCGGCCGTCGATGCCGCGGGCGTCGGCGACGCTCGCGTCAGGCCCGTAGTCGCCGAGGTAGACGGCGCCCGCCTGGTCGACGGCGAAGCGGAACGGGTTGCGCAGGCCCATGGCGTAGATCTCGGGACGGATCTTGGTCGTGTCCTGCCCGGCGGCCCACTCGGTGTCGACGAGGTTGCCCGGCGGGACCGTGTACGTGCCGTCGTCGGTCGGGGTGATCTGCAGCAGCTTGCCGCGCAGGTCGTTCGTGTTGGCCGAGCTGCGCTGGGCGTCGTAGACCTCGCTGCCGGGACGCTCGTCGATCGGCGCGTAGCCGCCCGGCGCACCACCGGGCGACGAGTCGTCGCCGACGGAGATCCACAGGTCGCCGTCGCCGTCGAAGTCGAGGTAGCCGCCGGAGTGGCAGCACTCGTCGCGCTGGTGCGGGATCTGGAGCAGGATCTTCTCGCTCGCGAGGTCGAGCGTGTCGCCCTCGAGCGTGAACCGGGACAGCCGCTGGTGCGGTGCGTCGATCAGGTCGCCGTGCGGCGTGTAGAAGAGGTAGACCCAGCCGTTGGTCGCGAAGTCGGGGTCGAGCTCGATGCCGAGCAGGCCGTTCTCCTGCGCGGAGTGGACCTGGAGGCGGCCCGCCGTCGACGTCGTCCCGGTGACGGGGTCGATGACGCGCAGCTGGCCTGCGCGCTCGATGTACAGGACACGCCCGTCGGCGGCGACCTGGAGGCCCATCGGGCTCGCCACCTCGTCGTCGAGGACGACCTTCTGGTAGTTGGCGTCGATGGTGCCGCCGCAGTCGTTCGACGCCGCGCCGGTCGCCCAGAGGATCCCGCCGGTCAGGTGCTCGACGAACGCGGGCTCCACGAAGCTCTCGGGAGTGTGCCCGAGGCCGGTGTACCAGGAACGACCGCCCTCGTGGTACTGGCACCAGGCGAGCGGGTGGTCGGCGCCCATGCCGCCGCCGGAGTACGACGTCTCGTCGAGCGTCAGGAGGACGTGCACGTCGCCCCGCGGGTTGTCGCCGAAGTTGTACCACTCGTCGGTCCGCTCCCAGCGCTGCGGCAGGTGCGCGGTGGACGGGTGGGTGCGGTCCTCCACGTGGAGGGCGGCAGGCTGGACGGCGGGGTGGCCGCTGAAGTACGCGCCGACGAGGTCGCCGTACCAGGGCCAGGTGTACTCGGTGTCGCTCGCGGCGTGCACCCCGACGTAGCCGCCACCCGCACGGATGTACTCCTCGAACGCGGCCTGCTGACCGTCGTCGAGCACGTCCCCGGTGGTCGACATGAAGGCCACCGCGTCGTAGTTCGCGAGGTTCTCGGGGGTGAAGGCGGCGGCGTCCTCGGTCGTGTCGACCGCGATGCCGTTCTCGAGGCCTATCGCCTCGATGGCGGCGACGCCCTGGGGGATCGAGCCGTGGCGGAACGCGGCCGTCTTGGAGAAGACGAGCAGGCGTTGCTCGGCCTCCACCGGCGCCGGGGGTGGGGTGGGTCGTCGGCCGCCGCCGCGGGCGGCGCGAGGAGCGTGCCGACGACGACGAGCGAGAGGGACGACACGAGCGCCAGAGCGCGTCGGACTGGTTGCATGGCGATCGACACCTTTGTGATCGGAACAGCGTGACGACCGCGATAATGTCAATCCGCTGAACTATCCACAAGGCCTATTGTGCGCATTCGCCGAACAATTTCCGTGGAAACCGATGTCGATACCGATAGCTGGGCTCGTCGGCCCCTCCCGCGCAGATCAGCCGCGCGACGCGACCTGCTCGCGGACCTGTCGCTTGGCGCGGGTGAGCATGCCGTTCATGCCGCCGATGCGCAGGGGGCTGACGGCGCGTGTGAGGCCGATCGACATGGGGAAGTCGTCGGGGACGTCCAGAACTTCCTGGACCGTGAGACCGGAGAGGCCCTGCGCGAGGATCGACGCGAAGCCGCGCGTGGTCGGCGCCTCGGCGGGCGCGGTCGCGAAGAAGTGCACGACGCCGTCGCCGTCGACCTCCGCGAACGCACGGACGGGCGACTGGCACTCCTCGATGCGCTCGAGCAGCCCCGGGGCGCTCGCGTACCGCTCCGGGAGGTCGGGGAGCTCGTTCGCGAACTCGAGCAGCAGCTGCAGCCGCTCACGCTCGGGCAGCGCGAGGAAGTCCTCGCGGATCTCCGCGAGGGACGCTGGCAGGGACGGCGAGGAGTCGGCGGAAGAACTCATGGTGTCGATCCTCGCACCGGCACGCGGTGTCGGGGGAGAGGTCCCACGGTGCGGAACGCCGACGGCGCGCGGCCCGGTCCCGTCAGGGAGACCCGGCCGCGCGCCGTCGGGCACGCGGGGCGTGCGGTGCGTCAGCCGAGCGACGCGGGGGCCTCGCCGGCCTCCTCGCCCTTGACGATGGGCACGCGCACGGCGTTGCCCCACTCCGTCCACGAGCCGTCGTAGTTGCGGACCTTGTCGAAGCCGAGCAGGTACGTCAGCGCGAACCACGTGTGGCTCGACCGCTCGCCGATGCGGCAGTACGTGACGACCTCGTCGTCGGTCGCCAGGCCGAGGCCGCCCTCCTGGTAGATCGCCTCGAGCTGCTCGCGCGACTTGTACGTGCCGTCCTCGGCGACCGCCGTCGCCCACGGGACGTTGCGCGCCGTGGGGATGTGGCCGCCGCGGAGCACGCCCTCCTCGGGGTAGTCCGGGATGTGCAGGCGCTCGCCCGTGTACTCCTGCGGGGAGCGGATGTCGACGAGCGGGCCGTTGCCGATGTGCGCGAGGACGTCCTCCTTGAACGCGCGGATCGTCACGTCGTCGCGCTCGACGACCGGGTACTCGACGCCCTCGGGCTCCGGGGCGTCCGTCGTGGTCTCGCGGCCCTCGGCGATCCACTTGCCGCGGCCGCCGTCGAGCAGGCGCACGTCCTCGTGGCCGAACAGCGTGAAGACCCACGCGGCGTACGCGGCCCACCAGTTGTTCTTGTCGCCGTAGACGACGATCGTCGTGTCGCGCGCGATGCCCTTGCTGCCGAGGAGCTGGGCGAAGCCCTTGCCGTCGATGTAGTCGCGCGTGTCCGGGTCGTTGAGGTCGGTGTGCCAGTCGATCTTCACGGCGCCCGGGATGTGGCCGGTCTCGTAGAGCAGGACGTCCTCGTCGGACTCCACGACGACGATGCCCGGCTGCCCGAGGTGCTCGGCGAGCCAGTCGGTGCTCACGAGCCGGTCGGGGTGGGCGTACTGCGTGATCTTCTCGGTGGTGTCGAGCGGTGCAGGCATGGGTTCCTCCGTGCGCGGGCTGATGGGCCGGTCCGAGCGTCAGGCTAGGTCGGGTGTCCGCATCACGGAAGCGCCGTCGCGCATGGTGAGACGGTGTAACGCGCGGCCCGACCCTCCTCGGTCCAGCGCCGCCTCCGTCGGGCAGACTGGCGGACGTGACGTCCTCCGTCCCCGCCCGGATCCTGCGCGCGGTCGACCTCCTCGACCTGCGCGGTGGCGAGCGCGTGCTCGAGATCGGGCCGGGCCCCGGCGTCGCCGCCGAGGTGGTGCTCGCGCGCCATCCAGGAGTGCGGTACGTGGCGCTCGACCGGTCCGCCACGGCGGTCACCCGGACGACGGCGCGCAACCGCTCCGCGGTCGACGACGGCCGGCTCGTCGTGCGGGAGGGCGACGTCGCCGAGCCGGGCCTCGCGGACGCGCTCGGCGGGCCGTTCGACGTCGCCTTCGCGGTGAACGTCAACGTCTTCTGGACCCGGACGGCGCTCGCGGAGGCGAGCGCCCTCGCGGGGCTGCTCGTCCCGCGCGGTGCGCTCTGGCTCGTCTACGAGACGCCGCACGGCGACGACGACCTGCGCGTCGTCGACGCGGTCCGGGCGTCGCTCGCCGTCCCGGGGCTGGGCGAGCCGGTCGTGGTGCGCGACGGCGTGCTCGTCGTCGGCGCCCGCCGCACCCCGGCCTGAGCGGACCTATCCCAGGAGCTCGCGCGACGCGTCGCCGAGCGCCTGGTCGAGGAGGCCGAGGCCGACGTCGAGCTCGTCCTCGGTGATGGTGAGCGGCGGGGCGATGCGGAAGACGCCGCCCATCCCGCGCAGCTGGACGACGTTCATGTGCAGGCCGAGCTCGAGCGCGCGACGTGTGACGAGCGCGCCGAGGGCGTCCGCGCCCTCCTTCGTCCCGCGGTCGAGGACGAGCTCGATGCCCTGGAGCAGACCTCGACCCCGCACGTCCCCGATCACGGCGTGGCGGTCCTGGAGGTCGAGCAGGCCGGCGCGGAGGCGGTCGCCGAGCACCCGGACGCGGGCGTCCATCCGCTCCGTCTCGAGCACGTCGAGCACGGTGTTCCCGACCGCCGCGACGAGCGGGTCGGAGACGTGCGTCGTGAAGAAGAGGAAGCCGCGCTCGTGCGCGCGCTCCTCGATCTCCGCGCTGGTCACGACGGCCGCGAGCGGCAGGCCCGCGCCGAGCGTCTTGGAGAGCGTGAGGATGTCCGGGACCACGGGCTCCTCGTCCGGCCGTCCCTCGAACGCGTACCAGGAGCCGGTCCGGCACAGTGCCGTCTGCGCCTCGTCGAGGATCAGCAGCATCCCGCGCTCGTGGCACTTCTCGCGCAGCGCCGCGAGGTAGCCCGGCGGGAGCTCGACGATCCCGCCCGAGCTGAGGATCGGCTCGACGATGCACGCGGCGAGGCTGCCCGTGGACTGGACGTCGACGAGGTCGAACGCGAGGTCGAGCTGACGGCGCCAGTCATGGTCGCCGTCCGGGGTCAGGTGGTCGGGGCGGTAGGCGTTCGGGACCGGGATGACGAGGTTCCCGGGCGCCGTCGGGCCGTACCCGCGGCGGCCGGCACTGTACGTCGCGGCGGCCGCCGCGTGCGTCATGCCGTGCCACGACCCGGCGAGCGAGACGACCTCGTGCCGGCCCGTGACGAGCTTGGCCATCCGGATCGCGGCCTCGTTCGACTCGGCGCCGGTCGTGAGGAGGAGGACCTTCTCGAGCGGGTCGGGCAGCGTGTCGGCGAGGCGGCGCGCGAGGTCGACGACGGGCCGCGAGAGCATCCCGCTGAACAGGTGGTCGAGCGTGCCCACCTGCCGGCGGACCGTCTCCACGATCGCCGGGTGGCTGTGGCCGAGGATCGCGCTCATCTGTCCCGAGGTGAAGTCGAGGATCCGGCGACCCTCGGCGGTCGTGACGAAGCTGCCCGCCGCGCTCTCGACGATCTCGGGCGTGAACGGCCCGCCGTACCGCACGAGGTGCTGGTCGACGTCGGACCAGAAGCGACCGGGGGAAGTCGCCGGCGCTGCAGGCTCCGGGGGAGCGGCGGCAACGGCGGCGGTGGGCGGGACGGCAGTCATGTCCCGAGCGTAGAGAGCGCCCCTGTGCGCGTACAGCACCGGTTCTCGTACAGTCTGTGCAGGTATTCCCGACAGTGGTCCGGACGACGAGGAGGACCGTGCTCAACGCCGCGCGCCTGGAGATGCTCAGCCGGCTCGAGAGCCTCGGGACCGTGCGCGCCGTCGGCGCGTCGTTGCACCTGAGCCCGTCCGCCGTCTCCGCACAGCTCGCCGCGCTCGAGGCCGAGACCGGCGCGAGCCTGCTGGAGCGGTCGGGGCGTCGTGTCCGGCTGACGCCCGCCGGGCGCACGCTCGCGCGCCACGCACGGGTGATCCTCGACCAGATGGCGCTCGCCGAGGCCGAGCTCGCGCACCCCGACGGAGAACCCGCGGGCACCGTCCGCGTCGCCGCATTCTCCAGCGCGGTACGCGCGCTGGTCATCCCGCTCGCGCAGCGACTGGCGCGGGAGCACCCGCAGGTCGGGATCGACGTCGTCGAGCTCGACCCGCGGGAGAGCGGCCCGGCGCTGCGGCGCGCGGACGTCGACGTGGCCGTCACCGCCGACCTGCTCGAGGGAGCCCGCCCGACCGGCCCCGACGTGCGGACGGTCCCGCTGCTCGACGACCCGATCCTCCTCGTGGCACCGTCGGGCGCGTCGTCGGGCGCGTCGTCGGAGCAGCCGACGGGCGCGGTGGACCTGGCCGCGCTCGCCGACGCCTCCTGGGCCTCCGACCTGCCCGGCACCTACCTGTCGACGCTCGTCGAGAGCGTGTGCCGCGGCGCCGGGTTCGAGCCCCGGGTCGTCGCGCGCCTGCCGAGCCACGAGCTGCTGCTCGCGCACGTCGAGGCAGGGCTGTCCGTCGCGCTCCTGCCCGGGCTCGCGGTCGTCGACCGGTACGGCGTCGTCGCGAGGCCGCTCCGCCCGGCCCGCACCCGCCACGTGTACGCCGCGGTCCGCCGCGGCGCGCCGACCACTACCGCCACCGAGCTCGTGGTCGCCGGGCTGCGCCGCGCCGCGCGCGCCCACCTCGCGCCGACCTGACCGCGGCCTACACTGGCCGCACCATCGCCCGACGAGGCCGGAGACCCCATGCCGCGGACGTCAGAGCCGGCACCGCGCGTGGGTGCGCCCGTGCCCGGACACGATGCGCGCGGGCCGGAGGTCCGACGCGACGCACGCTCCGTCCGGGCCGCGTACGCGTCGTTCCTCGACAGCGGCATCCCGCCCACCGACGTCGACCCGGTCGTCGCCGCCTCCTGGTCGCGTTCCGTGCGCAACGGTGTCGATCCCGACCGCCCGTACACCGAGACATCCTTCTCGGGCGACGACCTCGCCGCGTACCGCGACGCCGACCCGCTCGCCGCCCTCATGCCGGTGGTGCGCGAGCTCGTCGTCGACGTCGCGGCGGACGACGGCCTCGTCGTCGCCGTGTCCGACGACGCCGGCCGGCTCCTGTGGGTCGAGGGCAACCGGGCCGTGCGCGACGAGGCCGCGCGCGTCGGGTTCGTCGAGGGCTCCGTCTGGCGCGAGGACCGGGCGGGTACGAACGCACCGGGCACCGCGCTCGCCGCCCGCAGCCCGGTCCAGGTGCTCGGCGCCGAGCACTTCGCGCGTCCCGTGCAGGCGTTCAGCTGTGCGGCCGTGCCGATCCACGAGCCCGGGACCGGGCGCGTCCTCGGCACGCTCGACGTCACCGGTCGCCGCGGCGCGGCCGCGGGCGCCGCGGTCCTGCCGCTGCTGGGCGCCGCCGTCCTCAGCGTCGAGCGCGAGCTGGCCCGTGGAGCCATCGCGCGCCGGGCAGCCGCAGGCCCGACCGCGGCACCGGCCGGGGAGCGCGGCGCGCGCGTCGCCGAGCTCGACGTGCTCGGCACAGCTCCGGTCCTGCGCCTCCGGCGAGGCGTCCGGCACAGCCTCCCGCTCCTGCACGCCGAGATCCTCGTGCTGCTCGCCGCGCACCCGCAGGGCCTGTCGGCCGACGAGCTCGCCGTGCTCCTGCAGCCCGGCATCCCCTCCGGCGCCGCGATCCGGGCCGAGGTCGCGGCGCTGCGCCGCGTCGTCGGCCCGCTCGTCGTCGGGTCGCGGACGTACCGCCTCGGGCGACCCCTGCTCACCGACGCAGACGCCGTCCGCGACCTCTTCGCCGTCGGGGACGTCCAGGGCGCCCTGCGCCGCTACCGCGCACCGCTGCTCGCCCGGTCCACGGCCCCGGCGGTCGAGGCGCTGCGCTTCGCGCTCGCCGCCGAGGTCCGGGCGGCCGCCGTGTCGTCCGGCGACCCGGACTCGCTCGACGCCTGGACCCGCACCGACGACGGCGCCGAGGACCGTGTCGCGTGGGTACGGCTCGAGCACGTGGCCGACCACGGCAGCCCGCTCTGGGCGCGCGCCCGTGCTCACGCGGAGCTGCTCGACGGCGAGCGCGCCTGACGGTACCGATCCCCGCGGGCCGTTCGGGTCCGTGTACCGTGTGCGCCGGGCGCCGCGTCTCTCGCGATGCGCCCTGCAGCCGGACGGCTTCCCTCAGGGGTCGGCTCCTCCTGCTTCGGCACCGCACCCGAGAAGGAGCCGCATGACCGTCGCCGCGCCGCCCACCGTCGACGACGTCCTCGGGTTCGAGGCCCACCGCGGCCGGTTCACGGGCAACGACCACCACGTCGTCGCCACGCTCGAGCTGCGTGCCCGCGGGTACGACGTCGTCGCCGCGCCGACCGCCCAGAGCATCGCCGTCGACGAGGCCACGGGCGCCAGCAGGGTGGCCTTCGAGGGCCGCACCCTCCGCGCGATCGCCGCCGACTGGGCCGAGCCCGGTGGGCGGCGGCGCGAGTTCGCGCCCCTCTCGACGACGGGTGCGGCCACGCCCCGGGAGGCGCTCGACGCTGCCACCGCGTCGTGGCCCGTGGGGGCGCGGGGCTATCTCGCGGGCACGTGGACGGTCACCTACGGAGCGCGCGTCCTGACGCTCCTCAAGGAGGCCGCGGGCCTGCGCGTCTCCGACGCCCTCGTCGGCCTCACGGACGCGGCACCGTACCTGTCGGCGATGTACTTCGGCCCGCAGGCGGCCCACGTCGGGATCGACCTCGCGGTCCTGCGGGTCGACGACCTCGAGCCGACCGACGCCGTGCTGCGGACCTCGCTCGCCCGCGGCTCCGCCGAGGAGTCGCTCACCGTCGGCTGGGGGGCGCAGCCGGAGACCACGGAGCGGGGCGTGCAGTTCCTGCAGCGCGAGGTCGGGGTCGGGGCTCGTTGGCAGGAGCGCAACGCGGCGCTCGCCGCCGAGCTCGCCGCCGTCGAGGCCGGTCCGGGCACGACCCCTGCGGCCCGTGCGGCCGCGGCCGACGAGCGCACCTGGCTCGAGGCCCAGAGCCGCCGGCTCGCCGATCTCGCGACCTGGCTCGGGGCCGTGATCGCGGGCGACGCGACGCGCGCACCGTGGTGGCTGCGCCCGCGCGAGGCCGCCGCACCGCGCTCGAGCAGCCCGCGCGCACTCGTCGAGAACTGGCTCACCGAGCACCCGCCGGCCCTCGCCGGGACGCTCGCGATCGGCCCCGGATGGTACGAGGACGACGTGTCGTACCTGCCCGTCTGGGGCGCGCGCGAGTTCCTCACCGAGGGACGCGCAGGGTTCGCCCGCCGCGACGACGTCGTGCTCTTCCTCGACAAGCGCACCGGCGAGGTGCGCGTCGACACCCACACGGCGAACGTCGAGCGCATCGCGGCCATGGCACCCGTCGCCGTCGACGCCTGAACCGACGGCGACGGCGTCGACTCAGAACGTCCAGGCGTCCTCGACCGTCGTGTAGACGACGTCGACGTGGTCCCAGTCGACCGAGACGCTCATCGTGAGGTCGGCGGGGTCGCTCACGCCGAACCCCTGCTTCCAGCTGATCGACTGTCCCGGCAGCAGCGGGGCCGTGGGCGCGCCGCCGTAGCCCTGGCCGGAGTCGTAGACCTCCTCGCCCGCAGCGCCGGCGCTCGTGATCTGCGTGTACCCGGACGACGTCCACGTCGTGCTCGTCCCGTTCGTCACGGTGAACGTGAAGCTCAGGTACGTGGGGAAGTCGCCCACCGCCGCCCACTCGCTCGGGGTGAAGTAGCCGTCGTTGGTGACGGTGAGGGTGAGCCCGTCCTCCCACTCCATGGGCGTGCCGAAGGACGTCACGGGGTTCTTCGTGGCGGCCTCCGCCTCGTCCTTGCCCGTCGTGTACCCGGCGTCGTAGCCGTCGCGGAACTCCGCGGTCCGTTCGGACAGGAAGTCCGTGCCGGCCCGGGCGCCGGTGGTGGAGCCGTGCTCGTACCCGAGGTCGTAGCCCTCCTGGTAGGTCCCGATGAGGGTCGCCTCCGGGTCGGCGCTCGCGGGCGTGGTCCGGGTCGTGGCGGTGGACGAGGTGTCGGCGCCGGGGGACGCGGGGGCCACGACGCCGCACGCCGTGAGGGACGCGACGAGCGAGAGTCCGGTCGCGACGGTACGGAGGGTGCGCGGGCGGACGGACAGGGGCTGGGTGTACGGGGACATGGTGGTTCTCCTTCTCGGGAGTGCTCAGTGGCGGGGGAGACGCAGGAGGTTGTCGGACTCGATGCCGTTCGCGACGGTCGCGATGTAGCGGGTGCCGCGGGGGCTCACGCGGGCGACGACGTCGGCCTGGTTGTGGGTGACCTCGTCGAAGGTGCGGAAGCGCTCGCCTCGGCGGATCGCGGCGTGCACGTTCTCGCGGGTGCCGGCGCGCAGCGGGCCGGTCGTGGTGGTCGAGTAGCGGACCTCGACGACGTGCTCGTTGGCGGTACCTGGGTGCGCGACCCGGACGGAGCGGATGAACGGCATGGTGGCCTCCTCGTGGCTGGCTGGCTGGCTGGGTTCGGGTTCAGCTCTCGACGACGTGCTCGACGGGCGGCGTGCGGTCGGGCGGGGCGCTGAGCGACACGCAGCGCGGGCACAGCCCTCGTCCGTCACGGAGCGGGTAGATGAGCCCGCACCGGCACCGCACGTGGCTGACCTGGTTCATGCGTTCCTCCTCGTGTCGCTCTCGACCGCCGTGGTCGGGCAGGAGGAGACTTGCAGCAGGGATCGCGGGCGGACACGAGGAATGGCGATAAGGGCCTATATCAACGCCCCGGCGCAGAGGGAGCGGCAACTCGCTAGAGTCGGGCCGACCGTCCGTCCGAAGGTCCACGTTCCGAGCGAGGAGGCCCCGTGCCCATCCCGACCGCATCGCTGCTCGCGGACCTGCGGCTGACCCTTGCGGACGTCGCGGAGCTCGCTCGCGTCCGGCGGCCGGTGGTGTCCGTCTGGAGGCGGCGGCACGCGAGCGGCCCGACGCCGTTCCCCGCGCCGGTCCCTCCGTCGGTCCAGGTGCCCGGCAGCGCGCCCGCCATGACCCGCCCCGACCCCCTGCGGTTCCGCGCGTCCGACGTGGCGGACTGGATCGAGGCGAGCGGCCTCGGGAACAACCGCGCCTTCCGCGCTGACCTGGCGCTGCGGGCCGTGCTCGACGACGCGGCCGGCCCGCCCGACGACGTCGCCTTCCCGGGTCTCACCGCGCTGCTGCGGCTCCAGGCGTACGCGTCGGAGCCGCTCGCGTCCCTGGATACCGACGAGATCCTCGACCTGGCCGACGAGCTCGACCCCGACGACGACGCGCTCTACGCCGAGGTCGAGGCGCTGGGTGCGCACGTCGAGCGGTTCGGCGCGCTCGCCGACCTCGCCGCCGGGTCCGCGTACACGCCGGGTGCGGCGGTCGAGGCTCTTCTCGCGGACCGGTTCCGCGCGGGCCGTCCCGAGCTCACCCGGTCGGCGCTCGCCCCGGCAGCGCTGGCGCTCGTCGCCGACCTCGCCGGGTCCGTCGTGGGTGACCGCGCGGCGTCGGGCATCACGGTGGCGAGCGCCGTCGCGGACCCGCACCCCGGCTGCGGCGACCTCGTAGCCGCCGTCCTCGGGCGCGGCGAGGTCGTCGAGACCCCGACGGCCTACCTCCCGCCCGGGGACGCGCACCGCCTCGCGCGGCGCCGGCTCGGGGCGCACGGCTGGTCGGTGCGGACGCTGGAAGCCGAGGATGCAGCCGGGTCACGCGATGGCGAGCTGCCGCTCGTGGTGACGCAGGTGCCGCCGGTCGGCTCGGGCGTGCTCGACGACGTCGCCGTGCTCGAGGCCGTGGAGGAGGTCGTGCTGGGTCTCGCGCGGGGTCAGCACGCGCTCGTGGTCGGGCCGGCGAGCGCACTGGTCGACGCGTCGTCGACGCCCGAGGCGGAGTCGGTGCGCTCCGCACTGCTGCGCACGAACCGCCTGCGCGCCGCGGTCCTGCTTCCGGCCGGCCTCCTCGTGGAGCGCTCGCGCGAGCGCCTCGCGCTGTGGGTCCTGGGGGACGGCGACCCGGACGTCGACATCGCGGACCGGTGGACGATCGTCGCCGACCTCTCCGGGGTCCCGCCCGTGGCCGGGGCGTTCCCGCGCGCGGTGGTCGAGGACCTCGCGACGGACGTCGTCGCCGCGCTCGGCACCCGGGACGACGTCGCGCGGCACGCGTTCCGGTTCGCCCGGTTCGTGTACACACGGGAGGTGCTGGCGTCCCGACGCGGCCTCGTGGAGGTCGCGCGCCCGGTCGTGCGGGGCGCCCGCGACGACGGCGGCGCGGCGGCCGTCCGTCTGGGTGAGGTCGTCGGGCTGCTCGACGGCGCCCCACGGCCCCCGCTCGACGTGCGCGTCGAGCGCGGTGAGGCCCGGGCGGTGCGCCGCGCACGGCTGGGAGACCTGGTCGAGCGCGGCGTGGTGCGGCGTGTGCCGGGGAACCGGCTCCGCGAGGCCGACGTGCGGGCGCCGGGAGCCGATCCCGCGCGCGAGTCGCGCGTCCTCGGCGTCCCCGAGCTGTTCGGGGACACGGAGGTCGGGGCTCGGGTCGTCGACCGCTTGGAGTTCGCCGCGCGCTACCCCGCGGGTCGTGTCACCGAGCCGGGTGACGTCGTGTTCTGCACGTCGCCGCGCCCCGCCGCCGTCGTCGACACCGCCGGCTTCTCCGTCGTCGCGTTCCCCGCACGGGTCCTGCGCGTGCGCGGGGCGGAACCGGACCACCCGCGACGACCGGACACCGCGCGGGGCGCCGTGCGGGACGAGGCGCCCGACGCCGTCGGGCCCGGGCGCCTCGTGCCCGACGTGCTCGCGCGCGACGTCGCGGCGCAGGCCCGCGGGTCGTCGTGGCGTTCGTGGGAGGTGCGGCTCGTGCCGGCCGACGAGGCGGACGACGTCGCGGCGGCCCTCGTGCAGGTGCGCGCGCGGCAGGCCGCAGCCCGGCTCGAGCTCGCGCGGCTCGAGGAGCTGGAGCGGGTGCTGGTCGACGGCGTCACGGCCGGTGTCATACGTATGCGCAAGGATGAGCCCGGCTCGTGAGCAGGGCTGTTCACGAGAACCATTCGAGGAAGCGAGCTGAAGTGCCCCCGAGGACGAAGCAGGCGGTGGCGACGCCGAGCACGGCGACCACCATGAAGGAGCTCAAGGACACGCTGTGGAAGGCCGCGGACAAGCTCCGCGGCTCCATGGACGCGAGCCAGTACAAGGACGTGGTCCTCGGGCTCGTGTTCCTCAAGTACCTGTCCGACGCGTTCGAGGAGCGCCGCGCCGCGATCCTCGCCGAGTGCGTCGCGGACGGCCTGAGCGAGGAGGACGCGCAGCCGCTCCTGGAGGACCCGGACGAGTACCGCGGGTCCGGCGCGTTCTGGGTCCCGACGCGTGCGCGCTGGGGCTACCTCGCGCAGCACGCGAAGGGTCGTGCCGCGACCCTGGAGGAGCACGACGCGTCGATCGGCGAGCTCGTCGACGACGCGATGGTGCACATCATGGGGTCGAACCCGTCGCTCGCCGCGACCCTGCCGACGATCTTCAACTCGAACAGCGTCGACCAGCGCCGGCTCGGCGAGCTCGTCGACCTGTTCAGCTCCGCGCGGTTCACCGGCGTCGGCGCGATCCGCGCGCGCGACGTGCTCGGTGAGGTGTACGAGTACTTCCTCGCGAAGTTCGCCGCCGCCGAGGGCAAGCGCGGCGGCGAGTTCTACACGCCCCCCGGCGTGGTGCGCGTGCTCGTCGAGGTGCTCGAGCCCTACTCCGGGCGTGTGTACGACCCGGCTTGCGGCTCCGGCGGCATGTTCGTCCAGGCGGAGAAGTTCCTCGAGCGCCACGGCGCCGACCCCCAGGCGATCTCCGTGTACGGGCAGGAACTCAACGAGCGCACGTGGCGCATGGCGAAGATGAATCTCGCCGTCCACGGTCTCACCGGCCAGCTCGGCGCGCGCTGGGGCGACACGTTCGCGCGTGACCTGCACCCCGACGTGCAGATGGACTACGTCATGGCCAACCCGCCCTTCAACATCAAGGACTGGGCCCGCACCACCGACGACGCCCGCTGGCGGTACGGCGTCCCGCCTGCCGGGAACGCCAACTACGGCTGGATCCAGCACATCCTGTCCAAGCTCGCCCCCGGCGGCTCCGCCGGCGTCGTCATGGCCAACGGCTCCATGTCGTCCAACTCCGGCGGCGAGGGCGACATCCGCGCCCAGCTCGTCGAGGCCGACCTCGTCTCCTGCATGGTCGCGCTGCCCACGCAGCTCTTCCGGTCGACCGGCATCCCCGTGTGCGTGTGGTTCTTCGCCAAGGACAAGGCGGCAGGGGAGCGCGGCTCCGTCGACCGCACAGGGCAGGTGCTGTTCCTCGACGCGCGAAACCTCGGCCACATGGTCGACCGCGCCGAGCGCGCACTGTCCGACGACGACATCGCCAAGATCGCCGGCACGTTCCACGCCTGGCGCGGTACCAAGTCCGCGGTCGACCAGGGGCTGACGTACGAGGACGAGCCCGGTTTCGCCTACTCCGCCAGCCTGGCCGAGATCAAGGACGCCGGCTACGCCCTGACCCCCGGGAGGTACGTCGGCGCCGCCGAGGTCGAGGACGACGGCGAGCCCGTCGAGGACAAGATTGCACGGTTGACGAAGGAACTCTTCGAGCAGTTCGAGGCGTCGGCCCGGCTTGAGCAGGTCGTCCGCGAGCAGCTGGGGCGCGTCAATGGCTAGGGCCACGACGACCGGTGGTCGAGAGGCAACGACAGCGGTGATCCCCGGCAAGTACGCCTTCAGCATCGGAAATCCGGGGACCCCGCCGCCAGATGGATTCGCGTGGCGAGCACTCTCAGACTTGGCTCGCCTGGAGAGCGGCCACACACCGAGCCGAGCCAAGCCCGAGTACTGGGACGGTGAGATTCCTTGGGTTGGCATTCGAGACGCGACCGGGAATCACGGGCTTACCATCCGCGACACTGCGCAGCACGTCTCGCAGCTCGGAATCGAAAACTCCTCGGCTCGGGTGCTCCCGGCCGGAACGGTCTGCCTTTCTCGCACCGCATCCGTCGGGTACGTCGTGACGATGGGTGTCCCGATGGCAACCAGCCAGGATTTCGTCAACTGGGTATGTGGGCCGGAACTGGATCACCGGTATCTGCACTATCTCCTGGTGGGCGAGCAGGAGAGCATCCGGCGGGTCGCGTACGGCTCTGTCCACGCGACGATGTACTACCCAGACGCCAAGGCGGTGCACGTCTGTGTTCCGGACATCCGCGAACAGGGCGCGATCGCGGATGTCTTGAGCGCACTCGACGACAAGATCGCGGCAAACAACCGCCTCGCCGCCACTGCCGACGACCTCCTCCGGCTCTCAACTGAACGGCTCGCGATCTCGGGTGCCCTTGTTCCCCTGAGCTCAGTGGCACGGTTCGTCAACGGCCGAAACTTTACGAAGGACGCGTCCGGAACCGGACGCATGGTGATTCGGATCGCCGAACTCAACTCGGGCCGCACTGGCTCTACGGTCTTCAATGACGTTGACGCCAGTGATGACAACACCGCCCGGCCTGGCGACATCCTCTTTGCGTGGTCCGGTTCGCTGACGCTTCGGCGTTGGTTCCTCGACGAAGGCGTGGTGAATCAGCACATCTTCAAGGTCTTGCCGAACGACGGCGTTCCGCAGTGGCTCGCGCACCAGCTTGTCCTGCAGAAGCTCGCTGAATTCAAAGCGGTCGCTGCTGACAAGGCGACGACGATGGGCCACATCCAGCGCAAGCATCTGGACGAGATGGTTCGACTTCCACGCGCGGCAGATGTCCGTACCCACGATCGAGAACTGTCCGCGCTGTGGGACCGCGCACTCCTGGCTGAACGCGAGAACCTGACGTTGGCGGCGACGCGCGACATGCTGCTGCCGCAGCTCATGTCGGGGAAGCTGCGGGTGCGTGAGGCAGCGGAGATGGCGGGGCTGTGAGCGCGCCGACCGGCCCGACGGCCCCGTCGCGTCGCGGCTGCCCGGTGTGCGGGCGTGCGCTCGCCGCGAACCCGGACGGATCGTGGCCGCCGCACCTGGACGCGGGAGGTACCGCGTTCTGCGCCGGCCCCGCCCGCCGCGCGGGGCGACAGACCTCGGCGGGCGAGGCTGCGTCGTCGGGCACCGGAGCCACCGGCTACCCGGGCCAGGACGCTCTGGCCGAGACCCCGCGCCGTCGTACCCGGGACGAGACCGACGCCGACCGCCCGGCGTACCTCGAGCGCCGGGAGGCGCGGTTCCGCGAGCGCGCGATCCTCGACCTCGACGACGCCCCGGCCGGCGAGGACCTCGACGACACGCTCTACCGCGCCCGCGAGTCCCGCGGCGGCCTCCCGACCCTGGGGAGCCGCCGCCGGTAGCCGCCGAGCGCTGCTGTTCTGCGAAGGGGGAGGAACATGCTGGTCGAGATCGCGTGCCTGGCGCTGGGGATGGCGACGGTCGCCGGAGCCGTCGTCGCCCTGGGGACACTGGGAGGGCTGTACGGGACGCCGTGGAGCCGGGTGCGTCGTCAGGAGCTGCTCCGTGTTGTACTTGCCGAGGGGTTCCGCTGGGAGCCAGGAGACCCGGTCCACGACGGCTGGGCTGCACCGATGAGCCGCGCCTTCCGCGAGCACGAGATCGTGCCGGACGCGGAGGATCGACGGCTACAGCTGATCGCCCTCGGCCTGCGGCTCCAGGGGAAGGAGCCCACCTCGGCCGCAATCAACGAGGTGGCGTACCGCGCTGAGGTGCTCGAGGCCCGAGCACTGAAGCGCGTGGCGGACGCGTTGGTGACGGCGCCGAGCATCTCGGCACTGCTCGCCGCATGGCGGAGGGAGTGCGTGATCGAGGACGTGCGTTCCGTCCTGGGCAGCCTGCGCCTCACGCTGCCGTCGACGCTCCAGCGGATCGGTGTGCGAGCGGCCACGTTGATCGGGCTCGGGAGCGCCGCAGCGGTCGTGGCCGCCGTCATGGCGTGGGCGCTCGTCGAGATCCGAACACCGCTGGTCGACCTCGCCGGGCAGTGGGTCGCTGTCGTGTCGGTCGTCATGGTGGGACTTCTGGTCGTGCTCGAGGCCCGGGACCATCTGCTTCCAGAGCTGGCGCGAGGGGGTCGGTTGGGGGCCTGGATCCTCGTCGTCCCGCTGGTGCTCGGCCTCCCGGCAGCCGTCGCTCTGGCTCAGCGTCGAGGGTGGCTCGCTTCCGCCGCCCAGGTGCTCGATGACCGCGTCGGGACATGGGCGGCCTCGCCGGCCGTCGGGGCCGTCGCCGTCTCCCTCCTCGTGCTGCTCCCCATCGCCGGTGCCATGCAACGGTCATGGCGCTGGCGAGCTTCCCCAGCGAACCGTTCTGCTCCCGGGCAGCGCTCTGATCGAGCCGAGGCGATCGCCACCGCGACGGGATTCGCGTTGCTCGCTGCGCTCGTGATCACCGCGGTGGCCGAGGTCGGGGCGCTCTTCCTTCCCCTCAGCATGGCGTTCTTCGGCGTCGCCGTTCTCGGATTTCTCGTCGTCAGCGTCCTGAGGTTCGTTGAGCACCGCGGACGTACCAAGGACCTCGGGCAAGCAGGCGAGGACCCCGACCGTGGCACGTTCCGGTGGTGGATCGTCGGACTCGCGGTCCTCGGACCGATGGTCCTTGATCCCCTAGCTCTGGCGATCGGTCTGATCGTGGAGAGGTCAGGAGCGGCGCCCGGTGGCACGGTCCGAGCGCTCGCTCTCTCGATGGTGTTCACGCTCGTCGTGATAGTCGCGGCCTTCGCGGTTCCCGGGGTGCTCGTCTGGCAGGGCGCTGCCGCGCTGCGCCGGTACCAGCGGGTGCTTCGTCGCCACCGTGCGATGGTGTGGGAGATGCAGGTCCACGCGCGGCGCGAACGGGAGTATGCACGACTGCAGGACCGTGAGCAGGCGCACCTCCGCGCGGAGTTCGCCTCAGGGCTGGCTTCCGGCCCCCGGACGTCGGTTCCTGCCTGAAGGCCTTGGCGAGGGTGGATGTCGCTCAGGCGGCCGAACGTGCGAATGCCGTGGCCCTCTCGTCCACCAGGCCGGGAATCTGGGCCAGGGGGAGGGCGACATCGACGTCGTCGAGCCCGCGCTGAACGGCCTGCGCGGTCTCGACGACGACCTCGACCGCCTCGCTGCGGCGCATTCCCCAGGTGGTCGTCTCGCCGACCAGGTGCGCACCCGTGATGAGGTCGAGGCGGTTGCGCCCCGCGACGGCGAGCCCGGAGTGACGGTACGTCGACGAGGCGAGGTAGACCGGGGCCGCGTCGTACAGGGGTGCGACGCTGTACGACGCCTCGGCGTCGACCAGCAGCGAGTAGTTCTTCGCATGGGCGTCACCGTTGCCGATGATCAGGTTGAACGTGACGAGCCGGAGCAGGTCACGGCGGAGCGCCACGGCATCGACCGCTTCTGCGGATGCCGTGCGCGCCACGGCCGCGAGCCGGCCGGGAGACTGGCCTGAGGGCTCGTACTTGTCCTGAGCCGCGAGGCCGAGAGCCTGCGCGAGGTCCTCCTGGTGCGTTCGACGGCCACCCGTGCGGTCGTACCGTTCGACGACGATCGCCTCGCGGCCGTCGATCTCGAGCAGCTCGGTCCGTGCGGCCGGGATGCCGCTCGCACGGGCGAGGCACAGGGCCCAGTGCTCTAGGCGAACCAAGCCCTCGATCCCCGTCCCGCCGAGCGGTTCGGGCTTGACGATGTGGGTGGACAGGGCGCCGTCGGCAGGCCACGACCAGCCGGACCCGGACCGGTGCAGCAGCACCTTGGCCTGCACCCCGCCCAAAGACGCGGTCACGACGAGACCGTCCGGAGGCTCGAGCGTCGGGAGCCCGGTCACCAGCGCCGCGAACTCGGCACCGTCCAGCGGGCGAAGGAATCCGTCCCCGGGTGCGGAGCCATCCGGGACGAGCTGTACGGCGCCCGCGCACTCGGCGCCCAGGTGCGCGAGCAGCGCGAACGTGTCGGAGGGTGCGACGTCGTGCTCGCGCTCGAGCGCCGCGCGGACCGGGCCTTCCGGGAGGAGGTTGTCCAGGAACCGGTGGACGAGGGCACCGTCGACCCGGCGGGGGGAGAGCGGCAGCGACAGCGAGAGAGGTCGGCTTCCTTCGCCCCAGCGGTCGAGTGCCTCGTCGCGGTACTGCAGGCGGAGCCGCCCGTTCCTCAGGCGGCGCACCGTGCCGATCTGGTCACCCCGCAGGTAGATGGTCAGCGCGTCCGGCGGGCTCACGGTTCACCGTCGCGCGGGCGTGCCTCGATGGTGATCCTGGCCCCGCGCGGGACGAGGACGACCTCGTAGCCGCATGCCGCGGCGACGTCGAGCAGCGTCGAGCTCGCCACGGCCGTGCCGCGCTCGAGGCGGGAGACCGTCGGGCGCGAGGTCGACGCCCGTCGAGCGAGCTCGTCCTGCGACAAGACCGCAACCTGCCGAGCACGTCGCACCGCGGAGCCCAGGGCATCCGTGGTGCGTGCGCGGAACCACGGCATGGCAGCGCTCATATCTGATTCGTCCCGTCGTGTTCGTGGTGGCGAATCATTTCTGATTCAACATCAGACTAGCGCGCAGTTGAATCAGATGCGATGCAAGCCAGTCCACGGCAGAATCGCGACCGCGTGACGATGCCGCGTGACTCCGTCCGTCACGCCTTCCCGGGCGGCCTGGATCCGACGCGCGAGGACGGCTCGATGGTTGGATGCGGTCGTGGACGTCGTCATGGCTGATGAGGTGGTCAGGACCGACTACGGGCAGGTCGATCTCCTGTGGTCGCCCGAGGCCGGCTTCGACGGAGACGCGCCGCGATTCTTCGCTCGTCAGGTCAACGGCCTGGTCGGTGCGGCCGACCCGAAGGGCGTGTACCTCCATCTCGGCCGCCGGTCAGGAGGATCCGCAGTGCAGATCGTCCTGCGGGACCGCGTGCCCGAAGTGGGCGCGCCATGGGAGGACGTCGTCGAAGTATCGACGCTGATCCCGCAGGACGCGGACCCCCGGTGGGCGACGTGGGCAGGTGAGACCGTCGGCCCGCTCGACGAGCTCGCGCCTGGGATCTACCGTCTGCGAGTCAGCGCGACCGGCCGTGATGCGGGGCGCGCAGGCGAGTTCGCCGAGGCGATCGTCGACACCTACCTCCTCGAGATCTGGCCCGAGACGGCTCTTCGGCCCGACGACATCCTCCGTGTGGGCAGCGCGGACGCCGAGTACTGGCACCGCGAGTGGGGTGGGAACCGGTGACGGACATGGAGTTCTGGCCCGAGTACGGCGGCGGGCCGCGCGCAGGACAGGTGTTCGAGGAAGCCGAAACGCTCTCCGCGGAGCCGGACGGGACGATCGTCGGTGAGGACCGTTGCACGGCCGTGGCGTCCGCCGGTCTGGCGTGTAGTGCTAGCGTCCGGCCCGTGCAGGGACACCCACGTGTGGCGCAGTCTGCCGTCGGGCTGCTCGTTCTCGCCGTCTCCGCCGCGGGATGTGCAGGAGGCACGGACTGCCCGGGGATCGACCCGAGCGACCTGCTGACGGTCGTGGTCGAGGGGGATCTCGCGCCCGGGTCGGCGATCGTCATGGGGTGTGAGGCCCAGCAGTCGTGCTCCGCAGCAGGGGAGACCGTCGTCGAGGGTGGCGCAGCGTCGCGCTCGTTCGACTTCTTCGACACGACCACCGACGAGATATCGGTGACGGTCCGGGCGCCCGACGGCGAGGTGCTGCTCACCCGCACGACGGGGATCCCCTGGCTCGAGGAGAATGCCGGCTCGTCCTGTCCCACACGGTCGACCGCGCGAGTCTCCCTCGACGTCTAGGGCGGAGATTCCTCAGGGTCTAGCACTCACCGAGACCGTGGCGGGGTCTATTCTGGCCGGGACCGACGACGTGTGCCGACCGGAGGTGAGCCGTGACCGACATGCTCCTCGTCGGGCGTGACCTCTCGTCGTCGCTCGCGCTCCTGCTGGGGGCGCACTCCCTGGCGACCACGCTCTTCCTCCTCGGGGCTGCCGCTCTTGTGGCCGCGGTGGCGGCGATGTGCACGCAGCAGGGGACACCGCTCGTCCTCGGCGTGGCCGCACGCCCAGCGGGCCGCCTCCGTGACGCGGCCGACGTCGGCCCCGTCGTCACGCAGAGCGATCCCGACGCGCCAGGGCGCGCCCGTCCCAGGGCGCCCGGTCTCATCCTCGGCTGATCACCCCAGGCCGAGGCTCGTCATCTGCACCCGCGCACCGCCGCGGCGTGCCGCTGCCCGCTGGACGCGGGGTGATCGGCGAACGCTTACACCACACGTTCGACCGAGGACACCACCATGGACCTGTTCGCCTTTCCCCCTGTCGCCGCGGTGCTCGACACCGCCTACCGCGCCCTGATGGGCTTGTCCGACCTGCTGGAACCCGTCGCCGGAGGAGCGGCTGCCGCGGCAGCCGTCGTCTTGCTGACGCTCGCCGTGCGCGCCCTGCTCGTCCCCGTGGGCGTCTCCCAGGCCAGGGCCGAACGTGACCGAGCCCGCCTCGCCCCGCGGCTCGCGGAGATCCAGCGGCGCCACCGGAACGACCCCGAGAAGCTGCAGCGCGCGATGCGCGACCTGTACGCCCAGGAGGGCACGACGCCGTTCGCCGGCTGCCTGCCGATGCTCGCCCAGGCGCCGGTCGTCGGGGTCGTCTACGCACTCTTCCTCCATGCGCAGATCGCCGGGCACGGCAACGAGCTGCTCGGCCACACGCTCTTCGGAGCACCGCTCGGGTCGAGCCTCGTCGGCTCGCTCGGCGCCGGGGTCGCGGCGCTCCCGACCGTCGCCGTCATCGGCGCGGTCGTGGTCGCCATCGCGCTCATCGGGGAGCTGACTCGCCGCGCCTCCCGCCCCGGTGGCCGGCTCGCCGTCCCTGGCGCGGCCGTCGCGGCCGGCACGACGACGGCCGCGCCCGGCGCCGCCGCACCCAACCCCCTCGCTGGGCCGGGTATGCAGAACGCGCTCGGTGCGCTGCAGTTCATGACGGCGGTGATCGCGTGCTTCGTGCCCCTCGCCGCGGGGCTCTACCTGCTCGTCACGGTGACGTGGACGCTCGGGCAACGCGTCGTCCTACGCCGCCGGTACCCGATCGAAGCCGCGATGTAGGCGGTCAGCCGCCGACGTCGTCCGGAGCCAGAGGCCGCACGCACCCCGCGGTCGCGAGGAAGATCCCACGCAACCGGACACCGCGCTGCGCCGCGGACGCGTGCAGGGCGGAGAACCACCGGCCGTCCGCGATCGTCACGGCGTCCGTGCCGGGGCGTTCGAGCGTGAGCGCCGCGCTCCCGCCGGGCGCCTGGTCGTCGATCACTTCGTGCAGCACGTCGACGAGGTTCGTGACGATCTCCGCGTCCGGCGACGCCGGGACGTCGTCGATCGGGGACGACGGCGCGTAGCGGGCGGTCGTCAGCGTCGAGGAAGGTGAGCCACAGCGAGAACCGGTGCGGGGGGACATCTTGGTGCAGGAAGCGCGCCCAGGCGAGGAGGGCCTCGTCGTCAGGGAGTCGGTCGCCCGGCCGGGTGGTGTCTGTTCGCGTCGTCATCGCGCCAGCGTGGCAGCTCTGATCCTGCCGGAGGGTCGCCCTCCACAGCTCTTCGGAGCTTCGATGCCACAAACCTTCTATCCACAGCCTTGGGCGTCGACCCAGCGGTGCCCGCTGCGTGGATCAGGACGCCCGGACCTGTTCCAGCGGGCCCTACCCGTCGAGCGCGAGAGCGTTGGCGAGTTCCTCCTCTGTGACCTTTTCCGGAACGACGATCGCCTCGCGCAGGACCGTCTTCTGCTGCAGGAGGCGGTCCAGGTTGAGGTCGAACGACGTCATGTCGGGGTGCAAGGCTGCCGGCAGGTACACCGAGACAGGTCTGGTCTGGCCGATGCGGTAGACGCGGTCGGTGGCCTGCGCCTCCTTCGCCGGATTCCAGTGCCGTTCGAGATGGATCGCGTGGTTCGCGCCGACGACGGTCAGGCCGACCCCGACCGCCAGGGGCGACATGATGATGACGTTGAAACCGGGGCGCTGCTCGAACCTCTCGATGATGCGCTTGCGCGTCGGCGAGGACCCGGTGGTCACCGCGGCGGTGTCACCGTTCACGACCGACACCGGGAGGCCGTACCGGTCCTGGAGCCACAGTGCGAGGCTGCGTTGCACCTTCTTGTTGATGACGAAGACGATCGCCTTCTCACTCTTGTCGCGGACCTCGTCGAGGACCCGGAGCGTGGCCGCCATGCGGGCGGAGAGCGCGAGGGCACCGGGATCCGTCCCCAGCTCGCCGTCGCCTCGTGCGGCCGGATGCAGGCTCACGGCGCGCAACCCCTGGACGGCCTTCAGCGCAGCCCCCTGCATCCCCGTGTTGCGCTGGTAGTCGCGCAGGACGTCGTCGTACACGTCGCGCTGACCCGGCGGCATCTGGACACCGAGCTCGGGGCGGGCCACGCGTGATGGACCCTGCTCGGGCCCGTAGACGGTCTTCGGTGGCAGGTCGGTGAGGTGGTCCTCCTTGACGCGTCGTAGCATGAACGGCCCGACGAGTGCGCGCAGCTCCTCGCCGATGCGCACCTTCTCCTGTGGGTCGGCGTCCTTCATCGATGCGACCCATCGCGATCGGAAGTCCGGCCACGAACCGAAGAGCCCCGGCTGCGCGGTGTCCATGAGGCACCAGAAGTCGAGCATGGAGTTCTCGACCGGGGTGCCGGTCGCAAGAAGCTTGAATCGTGCCTTGAGCGCCTTCGCTGCTCGGGTCGCGAGCGTGTCCGGGTTCTTCACCGTCTGCGCCTCGTCGAAGACGACGGTGCCCCAGTCGACCTGCGCCAGGGACAGTTGGTACGACCGGAGGGTGTCGTACGTGGTCAGCACCAGACGCCCCGGCATGTCGAGCCGGCGGTCCCCGTGATCGGGGCCGACGCGCAACGAGAAGCGGATCGCCTCGTCACGCACCATCCCGCGGTCGTCAAGGGAAGCGATCGACGCCGTCGTCTCCCTTCCGGCGCCGGTGAGCCGGAACCGTGGCAGATCGCGACCACCCTGCAGCACGACGAGGTCGCCGAACGGCGACTCGGGGAACGTCGCTGCGAGCTCGGCCTCCCAGTTCTCGATGAGGGCGACGGGCAGGACGGCCAGCGTCGGGCGCGGATCCTCGCCCAGCGCGCGCTCCGCGGCCATGAGCTCGCGCAGCGCGACCAACGTCATGTAGGTCTTCCCGAGCCCCATGTCGTCGGCGAGGACCGCACCCTGCACACGGGTGGGGGACGACTCGTGGCCGTGGGTCGACGCCGCCATCAGCGCCGCCATCCACTCGACACCGTCGCGCTGGTGAGGGTACGGCGACCTCGACAGGGAGTCGTAGTCCACCGGGCGGATCGGACGGGCCGCGACGGCTGCGCGGCGCAGCGCGTCCGCGACGTCCTCCGCGTCGGCGACGTGCACGCCCACCTGCACACGTCGGGCGGGTTCTTCGGGAGCCGGGGCGTCGCCGTCCGCTGCCGACGGGTCCGACGACGCGCGCGCGTCCTCCTCGAGGCGGTTCCGCGCGTCGTGCAGGGCCTCGGCGGTGGCCCGCTCGTCGCCGATGTCGACGACCTGGTCCCCGACCGCGACCGCGGTCCGTCCGGCCTCTCGCGCGGCCTCTACGTCGCGTTCAACCTGCTCGAGCCTCGGGAGGGAGTCGATGAGCCCGGCGAGGACGTCGGCGGGTCGCAGAGCTGGGTCGCCTCCGAACCACGAGATGCCGGACTCGCTCGCGTCAGTGAACGTCTGCGGGACGATGATCCCGATACCCGCGACGCGCACCCCGAAGTGCAGGTCGACGTCGACCCTGGTCGGGTCGTAGTAGTCGCCCGGCGCGCGGTAGAAGTCCTGCTTCTCCTCGGCGGGGATGCGCGGGCGGCGGAGGACCTCGCGGAGGCCTTCTGCCTGTGCCTCCTCGAGCATCACGAGCTGTTTGCCCACCCGTAGGACGCTCGCGCCCTCGTCCTCGACGTGGTGCTGTCGTGACACCAGCGCGCTCGGGTCGACGTCGGCGCCCAGGTCGGGGGTGACCGCGAGGGAACCGTCGGGCTGCTCCTCGACGAGCAGGCTCACCGACGTGGGCGAGACGGTGGTGAACTCGTCGAGGTGGCCGAGCGCGAAGGAGACCCCGTCCGGCGGGCCCGCATTCTTCTGTGCGGCCTGGATCTCCGCCACCAAGCGGACGTTGTCCGCCTCGGACCGGCGGCCCGCCTCCAGGGACGCGTGCCGTTCGACGGCGCGGATCACCCGGAGCGCGCGGGGAGACAGCCGGTACTGGGTCGTGGCGCCGATGGCGACCACCGGGCCCGTGCGACGGCAGGGCTCGTCACCGTCGTCGAGCACGACGCGGAGCGAGACGTCGAAGTGGCGGGACGTCGTGTTGTGTCGGATCTTCGGCTCGAGCCGGCCGGGGAGAAGCGGCGGAAGGCCGAGGATCGTCGCCTCCTCCGGACCCATCGCCGCGACGTCCTGGGAGCGCACGGCGTACCCGTTGGGGAGCAGAAGGGCAGCGCCGGCCTCCTCCATCATCTCCAGGACGAGGAACTGCTCCTGTGTCGACCGCTGGCCCTCGCCCCGGCGCAGCGTGTCGAGATCCTCCGGGGTCGTGACGAAGTTCGCGCCGTCGTCGTCATACGTGACCTGGAAGCGGCGCATGGGTGCCGCCTCGTCGTCGGGCCGCATCCGGAGTCGGGAGAGCCTGTCCTTCAGGCCCATCCGTCTCGCCTCCGCAGCGGTCGCGAGGCGACGACGGGGATGCCGAACCGGCTCTTCAGGTCGTCGTAGTCCTCTCGCGTGAGCAGCTTCGACAGATTGAGCGGCACCCCGACCTCCTCGACGATGAACTCGAGCGCGCGGCGCTGCCAGAGCCCGTTGTGGCTGATCCCGACGTGGCCGGCGGCTCCGCTCCCGTGCCGCCGGGCGTGCTCCGCGGGGACGTCGATGCGCAGCTCCTCGCGGGTGAACCACCGTTTGCCCCGGTCGGTGAGGAGGTCGACCGGCCGACCGTCGTAGACCCACAGCTTGAACAGGTGAGAGCCCTCGACGAGGTGGAACCGGCCGCAGTCGACGTAGATGATGGCCGTGTCCGGAGACTTCTGGAGCGAGGCGACGTCTACGCGCAGACGCCCGAGCTGGTGCTGCACCGACGCACGGGCCTGGCTGCCCAGGATCACCCGCGTCTCTCGGATCAGACCCTGTTCGTACAGCCCCCACAGGAACTTCTTGCGCGCGGGGAACATGCGGATCATGTCCTGGTTGCGCGTCTCACGCGCATAGGTCTCGACGGCCTCGAGGAAGAGCCTCAGGTCCTCGGCGCTCATCCACCGTACGGCCTGCTCGCGGGCAGCTGGGGGCAGCGGCTCCCACCACCGGTTCCACTGCGGCGAGCGCAGGAGCCGGGGGTCGCCACCGATGTCGACGAGCGCGCCGAGCCACTCGTCGCACGGTACGCCGCCGGACCGGGTCGTCATCGCCTCGAGCACGTCGTGCCCGAAGAACCGGCCGTCGCTCCCCGCTGCCTCGAGCACCTGCTTCGTCGTGACCTCGTCCAGGAAGCCCAGCCCCGCCGCGGACGTATGGTTCGCGCGGGCGATGCGCTCGAGGTGGACCGACTGACGTACGAGCAGGCCGAATCGACCCGAGTCGTAGCCTGCCAAGCCCCTGGCGTGGATCCAGTCGTCGAGGGGGCGCGGGGCGCCAGCCGGTCCCGTCTCCACGAGCAGGTGCGCAACCCGCTGTGGCGAGGACCGATCGAGCAGCTCTTCGGGGTGGTCGCGAGCGACGTCCGCAACATCGGCGAGAATCCGGGGACGCGAAGGTGCCGGGGCGAGAGCCGCGGCGCGCCGCGTGGCCCTGGAAGTCGCGTCGAAGAGCCCGGCCGTCCAGTCGTCGAGGCGGTCGAAGTGTCGGAGCAACAGATCGACGAGCGCACGGACGAGCAGGCGGGAGGGATACGGGTCCTGCCGATCGACGACCTGCCGCACGAGGTCCGGGGTCATCGACACCCGGGCCCGCTCGACGTCGTGGCTCCAGACGTAGACGAGCGCGCGCGCGACTCTGCGCTCGTGCAGCCGGGTCACGATCGCGTCGATCTCGCCGCGGTCGATCGCGGCGCGGATCTCGTCCATCAGTGCGGTGAAGGCCTTTCCGCTTCCCGCTTCCCGTCGCTGACGCGACGCCTTCGCCACGAGACCGGTCCACGAGCCGAGAGCCGCTTCGGGCCATTCGGGAAGGTCGAACGTCGCGGTGGGACGCACGATCAGCTTCCCTCGGCGGGGGCTTCGTCCAGCAGACGAGAGAGATCCTCCGCCGTGGGGCGGATGACGGTGAACCGGATCTCGATCCGGCGGTTCACGGCCCGTTCGGCGTCGGTCGTCTGCTGCGGAGTCACCGGCCGCGTCTCGCCGTACCCCGACACGGAGAACAGCGGGCTCCCGTCGGACCGCTGCAGCGCCGCGAGCTGGTGGTCGGCAGGCAAAGCAGCCTCCCAGTACCGCCACAGCGAAATCGCCCGGAACGTCGACAGGCCCCAGTTCCCGGTGCCCTCCACCCCGTCGAACTGGTTGTTGTCGGTATGGCCCTCGACGAAGACGGTGTCGATGTACCGGAACCGGTCGTCGGTGCGAAGGGCGGCAGAGACCGCCTCGCCGATCTGTAGGGCGACCGCCTGGTGCTCGGGGCGCAGCTCCCACTGGGAGCTCTCGAAGCCGAGCAGCTCCGTCGGGATGCTCAGCACCGAGTTGTCCTCGCTCACGTGCACGGCGAGGCCCTGGGACTGGAGTCCGTCGGCGATCTCGAGGAGCATCTGCGCCCGGACGTCCTCGGCACGGCTCAAGTCCGCGATGTGGCTGCTGAATTCGTCGCGCTCCTGGTCTGCGGCCTCCTGTTGCGCCGCGAGCGCCTGCTGCTCCTGGGTGACCTGCAAGACGAGCGCGACGACGGCGAGCATGAAGACCGCGAGCAGTGCGGTCATGAGGTCGGTGAACGAGACCCAGTACGGGTTGTCGGCGTCCGAGGCGTCCCCGGGGCGGCGTCGCCCCCTACGCACGCGCCTTCTCCTTCGACCTCATGTCGATCTCGTCGACGACTTCCGCCAGCGCCTGGCTGGTCTGCAGCATGTGGGCCGCGAACTCCCGCGTGTGCGCGTCCCAGGTCTCGAGCCGGTCCCTGGTCTGGTGGTGGACCTTGTCGCCGTACTCGTCGAGCCAGTCGCGCAGCACGGCGCTCTGGTTCTCGACCCGCTGCTGCAGGTCGTCGAGGAACTGGCGCTGCGACGCCCGCAGGGTGTCGAAGGACGTGTTCGCCGACTGCGCGGCGGTGAGCAGCTTGCCGGCCGTCGCCGCGGTGGTCTCCGTGAGGCGGTCGAGCTCGGTCGTGTGGCGCTCGAGCAGCTCCGCCGCCTGCTGGTGCGCCTCGGCAGTCCCCGCGAGCGCGGCGGCGCCCGCGTCGAACGACTCCTCGAGGCGTCGGCTCGTCGATTCGAACGCACGGGATGTCGAACCGAGCACCTCCGACGAGCGCTGGAGGCCGGTCGTCGCAGCCCCGAGCTTGCCGGCGGCCGCGTCCATCCCGACCGCGAGCGCGCTCAACGATCCGTCCAGGATCTTGGCCTGGCTCGTCACGAGCTCGGTCAGCGTCGACATCTCGACCTCGAAGGCTTGCGTCCGCTGAGACATCTGGGAACGGAACGCCTCCTCCTGCTCGGCGATCTTGCGCTCCTGGGCCTCTGTCTGGGCAGCCGTCGCCGCGGCCTGGGCGGCCGCGGCTTCCTGCATCGAGGACACCGCGGCGCCGACGCGGTCCGAGACCCCCGTCAGCGCCGTGTCGAGCGTCTCCGACGCCATCCCGAGCTCCGCCGCCTGGCGCTCGCCGATACCGCGGAAGCTCTCGGTGAACTTGTCCACGAGGTCCTCGAAGACCTGGGCCGACTGGTTCGAGGTACGTTCTGCCAACGCGTTCATCGACGGTGCGACTGCGGTCTCGATCGCGCGAGCGAGGGCTGACTGCATCTCCTCCGACAGGCCGGTGACCGCCTCCTGGAACTTCGTGCCGATCTTCTCGTGCAGCTCCGAAAGTGCCGTCGCCGAGTCCTGTGTGAACTGCTCGATCCGGACGAGCGAGTGCTCCGGCGTCTGGAGGAGGAACACGCGGTCGACCTGATCGCGAACCGTGGCGGAGCCCTTCGAGATCGACCGTGAGCAGAACTTCTCGAGGATGTTCACGACGAGGCTGCAGAGAACGCCCCACACGGAGGCGATGAATCCGAGCCCCGCTCCCTTGACGAGTGCCTCGATCCCGATGCGCATCTCGTCAGCGGTCGCAGCCTGGCTGAGGTTCAGTCCGTTGAGTCCGACGGCGAGCCCGATGAACGTCCCGAGAAGTCCCAGCGCGGTGAGGATCGACGGTGCAGCGCCGAGCAGGCGGTTGCGTACGAGTTCGGGTGCCAAGCGGTCCGAACTGAAATAGTGCTCGGCCTCGACCGTGTTGCTGAGCCGGTTGTCGTCCAGGACGACGAGAGTCTCGTCGAACTCGCGCCACAGCGCGTTCCCGCGCCCTGGAGCCATGGCGCGGTTGCGCAGCTCCCGGCGGAGTGCGGCAGCGTTCCCTTCGTCGAGGTCGGCGATGAGCGTGCGTACCTGAGCGATGGCCCTCACACCCAGCATGTACGCCCGTACGGTATAGGCGGCGGCCCAGACGGCGACGAGGACGATCAGGGCGACAGCGACGCAGATGATGATCGCGTGACCATCGCCCTCGAACGCTTCGGAGACCAGGGTGACCGGGTTCACTCTTCGTAGCAGCCTCTCGTGCACGGCCGTACTTCGAGCGACCGGAGTGGCCGAGCACGGACCAACAGGTTGTGAGCACCGGACGGCTCGACGGTGCGGCGCGTCCGGATCGTACGGCTTCGGACGCACGGGCGAGAAGTCCGTCCGGGGTGAAGTTCGGGTGCTACGGCTCGGGGCCGTAGCGATTACGGAGAGTGCTACAGAAGGTGTCGGTCGGGGCGGCTGGTAGCGATAACCCCTTCTATCGCCGCGACCCGCGACTGCTGCCGGCCGTAGCGACATCGTGAGGTTTCGCAAGCCCGACCAGTAGTCTCACGACCAGCCGACGACCGGCCCACACGCCACGGAGGAACAGTGCGCAGCAACGAAGCCGAGTGGGAGCACCTCGCGCTCGACCACCTCGCCGGGATCGGGTGGCAGCATCTCGAGGGCCGGGCGGTCGCGCCGGGGGCGACGTCCGCCGTCGGGCACCCGGGGTACGCGACGAGCGGCGAGCCGCTCGCGCAGCGCGAGTCCTGGGACGAGCTCGCGATCCCGACGCGCGTGCGGGCCGCGCTGCGGCGCCTCAACCCGGCCGTCCCGCGCGAGTACCTCGAGCAGGCCCTGGTCGAGATCCTGCGCCCGACGTCGCAGGACGCGATCACCGAGAACAAGCGGGTCCACGACGTCCTCGTCGGCGGCTACCGCGGCATCACGTACGTCGAGGACGGGCGTCAGCACACGCCGACCATCCGTCTCGTCTCGTCGCGCGAGGACGAGAACGAGTGGCTCGCCGTCAACCAGGTCCGCGTGGTGGACGGCGACGTCGAGCGCCGCTTCGACGTCGTCCTGTACGTCAACGGGCTGCCGGTCGTCGTCATGGAGCTCAAGGACGCGGGCAGCGCCCGGGCCGACGTCGCGGCCGCCCACGCCCAGCTGACGACGTACGTGCGCGAGCTGCCGATGGCGTTCCGCGCATGCGTGCTCACAGTGATCAGCGACGGGATCGTCGCGAAGTACGGGACGCCGTTCACGCCGCTCAACCACTACGCGCCGTGGAACGTGGACGACGACGGCCGCGTGGTCGGACCGAGCGGCGCACCGGTTCCCGTGGTCACCGACGCGCACGAGGCGGCCGACCGCGACGGGCGTGCGGTGGACGGCATCACGGACGACGTCGTGGACGGCGAGGTGACGATCGCGTCACCGCTCGAGACCATGCTCGACGGACTCTTCAACCCCCAGCGGTTCGTGCAGCTGCTCCGCGGGTTCGTCGCGTTCGACGAGGGCGAGGACGGCCTCACCAAGCGGGTGGCCAAGCCCCACCAGTACTTCGCGGTGAACCGTGCCCTGGAGGCGACCATCCGGGCCGTCGAGACCGACGGCCGCGCGGGCGTCGTCTGGCACACGCAGGGCTCCGGGAAGTCGATGGAGATGGAGCTCTACGCGGCGCACGTGGCGCGGCACCCCCAGCTGTTCAACCCGACGATCGTCGTCGTCACCGACCGGACCGAGCTCGACGGCCAGCTCTACGAGACGTTCGCGCGTTCGCGGCTCCTCACCGAGGCGCCGCGGCAGATCAGGCGGCGGGCCGAGCTGCGCGACGAGCTGGCCTCGCGGCAGACGGGCGGCATCTACTTCACCACGCTGCAGAAGTTCGGTCTCACGGCCGACGAGAAGGGCGCCGGGGCGCGGCACCCGGTGCTCTCGGACCGGCGGAACGTCGTGCTCGTCGTCGATGAGGCGCACCGGTCGCACTACGACGATCTCGACGGCTACGCGTGGCACCTGAAGAACGCGCTGCCGAACGCGACCCTCATCGCGTTCACGGGTACGCCGATCTCGACGGCAGACCGCGACACCGAGAAGGTGTTCGGCGACGTCATCGACGTGTACGACCTCACGCGCGCAGTCGAGGACGGCGCGACGGTGCCCGTGTACTTCGAGCCGCGGCTCGTCAAGGTCGCGTTCGCCGAGGGGCTCGACGCCGAGACGATCGACGCCGCGGCCGACGAGGCGACGTCGGGTCTCGACGACGTCGAGCGCGACCGCGTCGAGAAGTCCGTCGCCGTCGTCAACGCGGTCTACGGCGCGCCGGCGCGCCTGCGGGAGCTCGCGGCCGACCTCGTCGGGCACTGGGAGGAGCGACGGGACGCGATGGCCGAGCTCGTGCGGTCCGACGCCTCGGGTGCCGGTACGGCTGCGGGAGCAGCGGAGTCCGCACCGGGCAAGGCCATGGTCGTCGCGGCGACGCGCGACATCTGCGCGCGCCTCTACGCGGAGATCGTCGCGCTGCGTCCCGACTGGCACTCCGACGACCTGCACGCGGGGAAGATCAAGGTCGTCTACTCCGGCACCGCGACGGACCAGCCGCCGATCGCCGACCACGTCCGACGTGACTCGGAGAACGCCGTCGTCAAGAAGCGGCTCAAGGACCCCGACGACGAGCTCGAGATCGTCATCGTCAAGGACATGATGCTCACGGGCTACGACTCGCCCCCGCTGCACACGCTCTACCTCGACCGCCCCATGCGGGGCGCGCTGCTCATGCAGACCCTCGCCCGGGTGAACCGCACCTTCCGGGGCAAGAACGCCGGACTCCTCGTCGCGTCCGCGCCCATCGCGGAGAACCTGCGAGCGGCGCTCGCGGAGTACACCGTGCGCGACCAGGGGGCGCGCCCGGTCGGGCGGACCGTCGACGACGCTGCCGAGGTGGTGGCCGACCTGGTCGCGCAGCTGCGCGACCTCGTCGATCCGTCCGGGTGGCGGGCGCGTCTCGCGTCCGCGCGCGCGGCCGGCGCCCGGCGCGGCTACCTCGACACCGTCCTGATGACCGTGGCCTGGCTGCGCGACCCGCACACGCCCGGGAACGCCGTCCGCGCCGAGGGCGAGGAGACGCGCGGGGCCGCGTTCCGCCGTCGGGCCGCCGCGCTCGCCCGTGCCTGGGCGATCGCGGGCCGGTCCGACGACGTCGCGGACCTGGCCGAGGACGCGCGCTTCTACGAGCAGGTGCGCGTCTGGATGGGCAAGCTGGACGCCGAGGAGCGCCAGGCGCGCGGCGAGCCCGTACCCGACGACGTGCAGCGCCTCCTCAACCAGCTCATGGCCACAGCCGTCGTCTCCGGCGAGGTCGTGGACGTCTACGCGGCGGCAGGTCTCCCGCAGCCGCGGCTGGACCGGATCGACGACGACTTCCTCGCCGGCGCGCAGGCCGCACCGAACCCCCAGCTCACCATCGAGGCCCTGCGCAAGCTCGTCACGGAGGAGGCACGACGCCTCACGCGAGGCAACCTCGTGCGGCAGCAGGTCTTCTCGGAGCGGCTGCAGGCGATCATGACGCGGTACGTGAACTCCAACCTCACGTCCGCCGAGGTCATCGCCGCGCTCGTCGAGATGGCCAAGGAGGTCGCGGCGGAGGAGTCGCGCGGGCAGCGGTTCGAGCCGCCCCTGGACCGCGACGAGCTCGCGTTCTACGACGCGGTGTCGACCAACGAGTCCGCCGTCGACGTGCAGGGCGAGGACGTGCTCGCGCAGATCGCGCGCGACCTCGTCGCGGTGATGCGGCGTGACGTCAAGACCGACTGGACCGTGCGCGACGACGTGAAGGCCAAGCTGCGGGCGTCGATCAAGCGGCTGCTCATCAAGCACAGGTACCCGCCGGACAAGCAGCCCGAGGCGATCGTCCTCGTCATGCAGCAGATGGAGTCGATGGCGCCGCGCTACGCGGCGTGAGCGCGCGTCGAAGGCCTGGTCAGAGGGCAGTGCCTCGTGCGAGGGTGTCCGGTATGAGCGATGTGCCCACGTACCTGGAATCTCACGACGACGTCGAGGTCCCCCTGCTCGGTGGTGACGTGTCGGACGGGATCGTCCGCCGTGGCGACACCGTGCGGCGACCTCGCGGCCCGCACAGCCCTGCCGTCGAGGCGTACCTCCTGCACCTGGAACGGGTCGGGTTCGAGCGCGCGCCGCGGTTCCTCGGCATGGACGACGACGGTCGCGAGGTCGTGTCGTTCCTGCCCGGCGAGATGGGTGGGCGCCCGCCGCACCGCTGGGCGCTGGACGAGGACGTGCTGGTCCAGCTCGGCCAGTGGCAGCGTGCCCTGCACGACGTGTCGCGCGACGTCGTGCTGCCCGACGGTGTCGCGTGGCCAGAGCGGGCCCAGTTCCCCGAGGTGCCGGACGTGTTCGACGTGCCGGACATCGTCGGGCACAACGACCTCACCGTGGAGAACGCGCTGTTCGTGCCCGCCGGGGACGACCCGCAGGGGCCGCACCGGCTGGTCGGGGTGATCGACTTCGACATGGCGGCGCCCACGACGCGCCTGCTCGACGTCGCGACGACGCTGCTCTACTGGGCGCCGATCAGCCCGCCCGAGGCACGCCCGGACGTGACGCGCGACCTGGACGCGGGGCGTCGCGCGCGCATCCTCACGGAGGCGTACGGGCTGGACCGGTCGGAGCGGCTCGCGCTCCTCGACGTGCTCGCCCAGCGGTTCGCCCGCAGCTGGTACGCGATGCGGCATCACGCCGCGACGCGCGGGGGCGGCTGGCAGCGGATGTGGGACGACGGCGTCGGCGACCGCATCCGGGAGAACGAGGCGTGGTTCGCGGCGGAACGCGGGGAGCTCGTGCGCGAGCTCGGGTAGCTCGCCCGACCGACCCCCGGGGGCCGGGGACCGCGGTCGCTGGCGAGAACGACGTTCCGCGCCGTCGAGCACGACCTTGGTGTCGTCATCGGGCGGATGACGACACCAAGGTCGTGTTCGGCGGGAGAACCCGGGTTACGGCTGGTCGACGTCCGAGCCCACGAGGAACTGCGAGTACGCGCCGATCGTGAGGAACGTCGGGAAGTCCTCGGCGAGCGCGACCGCGCGGAACACGTGGGCCGCGTCGTCGATGCGGTTGCCCGGGGTGCGCGGCAGGTCGTCGACGATCTCGGCGAGCAGGGCCTCGACGCGCTCGCGGGTGATCGGCACGCCGTTCTCGGTGCGCGTGCCGGACGCGATCCACTGCCACACCTGCGACCGTGAGATCTCGGCCGTGGCGGCGTCCTCCATGAGGTGGTCGATCGCCGCGGCGCCGACGCCGCGCAGCCACGACTCGACGTACCGCACCCCGACGGAGACGTTGGACCGCAGGCCTGCGGCGGTCACGGTCGCTCCGGCCCGGCGGGCCGAGCCGATGTCGAGCAGCTCGTGCTGGCCCACCCGGACGTCGTCGCGCAGCCGCGAGACCTGGTTCGGCGCGTCCCCCAGCACCGCGTCGAACTCGCCGCGCGCGACGTCGATGAGGTCGGGGTGCGCGACCCACGTCCCGTCGAACCCGTCGCCGGCCTCGCGGGCCTTGTCCGCGCGCACCTGCTCGAACGCGCGCTCGGTCACCTCGGGCCGACGGCGGTCGGGGATGAAGGCGCTCATCCCGCCGATCGCGTGCGCGCCGCGCCGGTGGCACGTGGACACGAGCAGCTCGGTGTAGGCGCGCATGAACGGCGCCGTCATGGTCACCTGTGCGCGGTCGGGCAGGACGTAGGAGTCGCCGCGCGTGCGGAACGCCTTGATCACGGAGAACAGGTAGTCCCAGCGACCGGCGTTGAGCCCGGCGCAGTGGTCGCGGAGCTCGTGGAGGATCTCCTCCATCTCGAACGCCGCGGGCAGCGTCTCGATGAGCACGGTCGCGCGGATCGTGCCCTGCGGCAGGCCGAGGTACTCCTGGGCGAGCACGAACACCTCGTTCCACAGCCGCGCCTCGCGGTAGCCCTCGAGCTTGGGCAGGTAGAGGTACGGTCCCCGCCCGCGCTCGACGAGCTCGTGCCCGTTGTGGAAGAGGTAGAGCCCGAAGTCCACGAGCGACGCGGACGCCGACACGCTCACCCCGGCCCGGTCGACGTACCGCATGTGCTTCTCGATGAGGTGCCAGCCGCGCGGGCGGAACACGATCGTCGGCAGGTCGGTGAGCGTGGTCGAGCGCAGGCGGTACTGCTTGCCCTCGTGACTCGTGTGCTCGAGCGAGCCGCGGATCGCGTCGTGGAGCGCGAGCTGGCCCTCGACGACGTTGCGCCACGTCGGGCTGGAGGCGTCCTCGGCGTCGGCGAGCCACACCTTGGCGCCCGAGTTGAGGGCGTTGATCGCCATCTTCGGGTCGGTCGGGCCCGTGATCTCGACGCGGCGGTCCTCGAGCCCGGGAGCGCCGGTCGAGCCGGCGACGCGCCACGACGGGTCGTCGCGCACGGGCCGCGTCGACGCGCGGAAGTCGGGGTCGATCCCGTCGGCGACGTCCTGCCGGCGCTGCTGGCGGTCCATGAGCAGCTCGTGCCGGCGGGCGACGAACCGGTCGTGCAGCAGCGTGAGGAAGTCGAGCGCCTCGGGCGTGAGGATCTCGCGGTAGCGCTCGCCGAGCGTCCCGGTGACGCGCAGGCTGCCGCGCTGAGGACCCTGCCGCGGGTGGGCCGGGCGGTCGGCGTGCGGGCCGCCGTCGTGCCGGGTCCCGGACGAGCCCGACGTGGGGGGAGAGGTGGACGTGGTCAGGGTGGTCATGGCGTGCTCCGAAGGTCGAGAGGGGCTTAGTGGAACTGGGCGGTCTCGGTGGACCCGGCGAGCGCGAGGGTGGCGGCGTCGGGGTTGAGAGCCGTGGCGACCCGGTCGAAGTAGCCGGTGCCGACCTCCCGCTGGTGGCGGGTGGCGGTGTAGCCGTCGGACTCGGAGGCGAACTCGGCCTCCTGCAGCTCGACGTAGGCGGTCATCGCGCGCTCGTTGTAGCCGCGCGCGAGCTCGAACATGGAGTGGGAGACGGCGTGGAAGCCGGCCAGGGTGATGAACTGGAACGCGTAGCCCATGGCGGCGAGCTCCTTCTGGAAGCTCGCGATCTGCGCGTCGTCGAGGTGCTTCTTCCAGTTGAACGACGGCGAGCAGTTGTACGCGAGCTTCTTGTCCGGGTACTGCGCGTGGATCGTCTCGGCGAAGGTCCGGGCGAGCTCGAGGTCGGGCTCGCCCGTCTCGACCCAGATGAGGTCGGAGTACGGGGCGTACGCGAGGCCGCGCGCGATCACGGCGTCGAGGCCCGGCCGGACGCGGTAGAAGCCCTCGGACGTGCGCTCGCCCGTGAGGAACGGCTGGTCGCGCTCGTCGACGTCGGACGTGAGGAGGTCCGCGGCGAGCGAGTCGGTCCGGGCGATGATCACCGACGGCACGCCCGCGACATCGGCCGCGAGGCGCGCCGCGTTGAGCGTGCGGATGTGCTGGCTCGTGGGGACGAGCACCTTGCCGCCGAGGTGGCCGCACTTCTTCTCCGAGGCGAGCTGGTCCTCCCAGTGCACGCCCGCGGCGCCCGCGGCGATCATCGAGTGCATGAGCTCGTAGGCGTTGAGCGGTCCGCCGAACCCGGCCTCGGCGTCGGCGACGATCGGGGCGAGCCAGTCGCGACGCGGCTCCTCTCCGGCGGACCCCGAGCGCTCCGCCGTCTCGATCTGGTCCGCGCGCAGGAGCGCGTTGTTGATGCGGCGCACGACGGCAGGCACGGAGTTGGCGGGGTAGAGCGACTGGTCGGGGTACGTCTGGCCGGACAGGTTGGCGTCGGCCGCGACCTGCCACCCGGACAGGTAGATCGCCTTGAGGCCCGCCCGCACCTGCTGCACGGCCTGGTTGCCGGTGAACGCGCCGAGCGCGGCGACCCACTCCTCGGTGTGGATCTGCTCCCACAGCTTTTCGGCGCCGCGCCGGGCGAGGGTGTGCTCCTCGCGCACCGAGCCGCGCAGCGCCACGACGTCCTCCGGCGTGTAGTCGCGCTGGAGCCCGGCCCAGCGCGGGTCCGTCGCCCACCGGTGGGCGAGCTCTGCGGCGGTCTCGGTCTGGTCGCCGGCGCGGTGCCTCGCGCCCGACGGCGTGGAGTCGCCCGGGAGGGAGCTGGTCGGGCCGCCCGTCGCCGTCGTCGCGACGGCGCCGAGCGGACGGGCGCCGCCCGCGTACTCGGACGGGGAGCGGCGGCTGACGATGGTGGGCCTGTTCACGGGTGCCTCCTGGTGGTGCGCCGGCCCGCTGGGAGCGGGCCGGACGGGCCGGTCGGTGGACCTCGGCGAGGTCCGTGCTTCGACCTTCCTCCCACCGGCAACCCCGTCTCAAGCCAGATTCAGCGAAAGAATCGACGTTCTTCTCTTGTGCGGAAGGAGTGGCGCGTGTCACTCTCAGTCATGGCTATCCCGACGACGCGACCGGCCGGAATCGCGGAACATGCGGAAATCCCGCTCGAGAGCGAGCCCGACGCGCTCACGATCGGCCGTCGGATCCGGCACCTGCGGACTGCGCGGGGCATGACGCTCGACGACCTCGGCGCGGCGATCGGCCGCGCGCCGTCGCAGGTGTCGCTGCTCGAGAACGGCAAGCGCGAGCCCAAGTTCGCCCAGCTCCAGGCCGTCGCCCGTGCCCTCGGCGCGAGCCTCGACGACCTGCTCTCGGCCGAGGCACCCTCGCGCCGCGACGCCCTCGAGATCGAGCTCGAGCGGGCGCAGCGCGGTCCGCTGTTCGACGCGCTCGGGCTGCGCGGCGTCCGAGTCGGCAAGTCGCTGCCCACGGACGCGCTCGAGACGATCGTCGCGCTCGAGCGCGAGCTCCAGCGCCTGCACACCGAACGCGCGGCGACGCCCGAAGAGGCGCGCCGCGCCAACGCGGAGCTGCGCGCCACGATGCGCGCGCAGGACAACTACTTCCCCGAGCTGGAGGACGCCGCCGCCGAGCTGCTCGACGGCGTCGGGCACGCGGGCGGGCCGCTCCCGCAGCGCGTCGCGGCCGACATCGCGGCGCACCTCGGGTTCACGCTGCACTACGTCGGCGACCTGCCGCACTCGACGCGCTCGGTGCTCGACCTGCGCCACCACCGCGTGTACCTCCCGAGCAACGGCATGCGCGGCCGGTCCAACGCGACGTCGGCGCTCCTCCAAGCCCTGGCACCGCACGTCCTCGGGCACGCCGAGCCGCACGACTACCGCGAGTTCCTGCGCCAGCGCGTCGAGGCGAACTACCTCGCGGCGGCGCTCCTGCTGCCGGAGCGCCACGCGGTCAAGGCCCTGCGCGCGGCGAAGGACGCGCGGGAGATCTCCATCGAGGACCTGCGCGACGCGTTCGCCGTGTCGTACGAGACGGCGGCGCACCGGTTCACGAACCTCGCGACCAAGCACCTCGGGATCCCGGTGCACTTCATGAAGATCCACGAGTCCGGCGTCATCCACAAGGCCTACGAGAACGACGGCGTGCGCTTCCCTGCCGACCCGCTGGGCGCGGTCGAGGGTCAGTACGTGTGCCGGAGCTGGACCGCGCGCACGGTGTTCGCGGTCGAGGACCGGCTCAGCCCGTTCAGCCAGTACACCGACACCCCGAGCGGCACGTACTGGTGCACGTCGCGCGTCCAGGGCTCCGCGGACGGCGAGTTCTCCGTGAGCGTCGGCGTGCCGTTCGCGCACGTCAAGTGGTTCCTCGGGCGCGACACGACCGAGCGGCTCGTGTCGCGCTGCCCCGACGGCGCGTGCTGCCGCCGCCCGCCCGACGCGCTCGCGGACCGGTGGGCGGGGCAGGCGTGGCCGAGCGCGCGGCCGCACGCGTCGATGCTGGCCGCGATGCCGACGGGCGCGTTCCCCGGGGTCGACACCACCGAGGTGTACGCGTTCCTGGAACGGCACGCGCCCGTGGCATAGCCCGGCGTCAGTCGTGCCAGGCGCCGACCCACTCGTCCCAGCGGGGGCCGTCCGTGAGCGCGACGCCCGCGGCGGCCTCCTCGCGCAGCCCGCGGACCACGAGCGCGAGGTAGCGCAGGTGCAGCGCGTCCGACTGCTCGCGGGAGTACGGCAGCGGGGGGCGCAGGTGGACGACGAGCTGCATGACGTCGGCGGCGGTGAAGCCGTCGGGCACGCGGTGCGCGGCACGGTCGATCGCCACGAGCCGTTCCAGCCCCGCACGGAGGCGGTCCGAGGCTTCGGCCAGCTCCGGAGGGATGGGGCTCTGGGCGCCCGGCGGGCGGAGCAGGGGACCGGTCGCCTCGGTGATGTGGCGCGCGAGGAACGCGGCGACCGCGCCGTCGTCGGACCCGTCGCTACCTGGATCCCGGGCGTCGGCCACCGCCGCGGCGAGGTCCGCGACCTCCTGCACGGCTGAGACGTGCAGGGCCTCGACGAGCGCCTCCTTGGTGGGATAGCGCCGGTACACCGAGCCGACCCCCACCCCGGCGCGCTGCGCGACGTCGGCGACCGAGGCGCCGTGGCCCTGAGCGGCGAAGACCTCCCGCGCCGCGGCGAGGATCGCGGTGTCGTTGGCCCGGGCCTCGCGCTGGCGGCCGGGCAGGGCCGGGGGGTCGGTGACGTCGGGCATGCCGTCACGGTAGCCGGGTCGGGGTACGATGGCGAATCGGAACGAATATTCCGTTCCGATTCATCGTGACTCCCCTCTTCGAGAGCGAGAACCCCGTGCCCTCCGGACCCACCGCGACGTCCGACGCCGCCCCGCCCCGCAGCGCGACCGACTCGCACGGTGCCGTGCCCTCCTCGGCGGTTGCCGCCGACCGCGCTGCGGGCTCGCGACCCGGCCTCGTGACCGCGGCGCTCAGCGTGGTCGTGCTCGCGTTCTCGCTCATGCAGACGCTCGTCGTGCCCGCCCTGCCGACGCTCGGCCGCGAGCTCGGCGCCGGTCCGCAGGGGACCGGCTGGATCCTCACGGCCTTCCTGCTCGCGGGCGCCGTCCTTGCCCCGGTGGTCGGCAACCTCGGCGACCGGTTCGGCCACCGACGCGTGCTGCTCGGGACGCTCGCGGTCTTCGCCGCCGCGACGCTCGTCGCCGCGGCAGCGCCGAACCTCGGCGTCCTGCTCGGGGCGCGCGTCGTGCAGGGCGTGAGCACGGCGACGTTCCCGCTCGCGCTCGCGCTCGCCCGCAACCTCCTGCCGGCGCCCCGGGCCGCCGCGGCGTTCGGGTGGATCTCCGGGATGATCGGGCTCGGCGCGGGGGCGGCGCTCGTCCTGGGCGGCGTGATCGTCGAGGCGCTGTCGTGGCGGTGGATGTTCGTGCTCGCAGCCGTCCTCGTGGTGCTCGCGGCCGGGCTGGTGCTCGCCTGGGTCCCGACGGCGGCCGTCCCGCGGGTGCGTCGTCGCACCGACTGGCCGGGCATCGTGCTGCTCGCCGGCGGTCTCGTGGGCGTCCTGCTCGCCGTGTCCCAGGGCGGCGCGTGGGGGTGGGGTTCGCCGCGCACCGTCGTGGCGGGCGCCGTGGGCGTCGTCCTGCTCGTACTGCTCGTGCTCGTCGAGCTGCGGCAGGAGGCCCCGCTCGTCGACGTGCGCACGTTCCGGCACGGGCCGCTCGCGCTCGTGAGCGTCCTCACCGTAGCCGTCGGCTTCGTCCCCTACGTCTGCTACGTCGCGCTGCCGGTGCTCATGCAGGCGCCGACGAGCACCGGCTACGGGCACGGGCTCGACGTGACGGCGTCGGGGCTCGCGATGCTGCCGAGCGCCGTCCTCGTCTTCCTGGGCGGCCGGTTCACGCCGGCGCTCGTCGCACGCGTCGGTGCCCCGGTGACCTCGGGCGTCGCCGTGGGGGTCATGCTCGTCGGGTCCGTCGGGCTGGCCCTGTGGCCGACCGTGCCGTGGGTCGTCGTCGTCGCGTTCTCGGTCCTCGGGCTCGGCAACGGCATCGGGTACGCGATCTGCGCCCAGCTCGTCGTCGCGTGGTCCCCGCCCGAGGAGATCGGGGCCGCGACGGGCCTCAACAGCGTGATCCGGACCGTCGGTTCCGCGGCCGCAGCCCCCGTGGTCGCGGCGCTCCTCGCTGTGGGCGCCACGAGCGCCGACCCGGGCCGGCCGTTCGCCGAGGCGTTCTGGGTCGCGACGGCGGTCAGCGCGGTCGGCGTCGTCGTCGCCGTGGCGCTCGTCGTCCTCAACCGCAGGAGCCGCCCCGGCACGGGGCGCACCCCGCGCGCCTGAGCCCGGCACGCGGCGCCCGGAGCTGTACGGTCCGTCGATGATCACCCTCGCAGCCATCTCCGACGTCCACGGCAACACCCCGGCCCTGCGGGCCGCGCTCGCCGCGGTCGAGCGCGAGCGGCCGGACGTCGTCGTCAACCTCGGGGACGTCGCCTCGGGCGGGGTCGACCCGCGCGGCACGCTGGACCTGCTGCGCGCGCGCCCGGACGTCGTGACCGTGCGGGGCAACCACGAGCGCCAGCTCCTGACGGTGCCGCCGGAGCGCATGAGCCGCTCCGACCGCCTCGCGCACGACCTGCTGGACGGCGAGGACCGCGCGTGGCTGCGCGCACTGCCCCTCACCAGCGAGCCCGCCCTCGGGGTCCTCGCCTTCCACGGCGCCCCGGACGACGACCTGACGTACCTGCTCCAGACCGTCGACCACGGCCTGCGGGAGTCGAGCGACGCGGAGGTGCACGAACGGCTGGGCGACCACGCGGGGCGGTGGTCCCTCTACCTGTGCGGGCACACCCACCTGCAGCGCACCCGCGTCCTCCCCGACGGGTCCGTCGTCGTGAACCCCGGCAGCGTCGGGTGGCCGGCCTACGACGACGACCTCCCGGAGCCCCACGTCGTCGAGGCCGGGACGCCGCACGCGCGCTTCAGCGTCGTGACGGGCGAGCCCGGGTCGTGGCGCGTCGTCGAGCACGCCGTGGAGTACGACGTCGAGGAGGCGGTCGCCCTGGCGGAGCGGAACGACCGTCCGGACGTCGCGCACGCGCTGCGGACCGGCCGGGTCCGACCGACGTGAGGACGCCGCCCGTCAACCGATGGAACCGCCCTGGACGGGGGCGTCCATCGCGGCCTTGAGGAGCGCCGTGTCGGCCTCCGTCCAGCCGTCCGGCGCGTGCAGCGCCGCGAAGCCGTCGGCGTACTCGAGCTTGTAGACGTGGCCGTGCCCGGGAGGGATGTCGGACGCCGCCGCGACGAACAGGTCGCCGGTGAGCTGCCAGAACGTGACGAACGGGTACCAGTTGACGTCGCCGAGGACGTCTGGACCGCGCGGTTCGCGCAGCCAGTCGGGCTCGGACCACAGCGTGTCGGGCGACCACCACGTGACGCCGTCGGACGCGTGCTGAAGGTAGACGACGCGTGGGTCCTCCCACCGCGGACCCGGGCCCCACAGGTCCGCGACCCCGGTGCGGACGGGGTCGCCCCAGCGGACCTGCCGGCCGCCGTCGAGCACGGGTGAGTACTCGAACGAACCGGGGTCGCGCGCGTCGGTGAGCTCGCGCCACAGGGGCGTGAACCCCGGGGTGCCGGTGAACATCGCGCCGTCGGTGCGCGCCTCGACGTCCTGCACGCCGCTGAACGCGCCCTGCATCCCGAAAGACCCGAGCGAGATGCCGAACGCGAGCAGGCGCGGGCGCTCGTCCTCCGGGAGCTCGGACCAGCGTGCGTACACCGCCTCGAACAGGGCCTTGCCCGCGGCGGGCGGTGTGGACCGGTCGCCGACGAAGCTGATCCAGCTGGGCAGGTACGAGTACTGCATGCTCGCGATCGCGGTGTCGCCGCCGTGCATGAGCTCGAGCGCCTCGGTCATGCCCGGGTCGACCCAGCCGGTCCCGGTGGTCGTCGCGACCACGAGGACGGACCTGTCCCAGGCGTCGGTCCGGTCGAGCTCGTCGACGACGCGCGCTGCCGTCGCGTCGAGGTCGCCGTCGGCGTCCAGCCCCGCGTAGGCGTGGATCGGCTCGCGCACGTCCGCCGGGTCGACGACGTCGCCCGCCTGCGCGAACGCGCGCAGCTCGTCGAGGGTGGGGCCGGAGACGACGAACTTGCGACCCTCGGCGCCGAGCGAGTCCCAGGACTCCGGAGAGGCCTCGGATCCGGACCGCTCGGGCTGGGTCGGCGGCGAGAGCCGGGGGTCGATCTCGACGTTCTGTGCCGCGAAGACCCCGTTGAGCGCGTTCAGCACGCCGGACCAGATCACGCCGTTGAAGACGAGCACGACGACGACCGCGACGGCCACGCCGCTGACGAACCGCGCCACGGGGGCCGGCACGACGTTGTCGACGAGCAGGCTCAGCCAGTGCGCCAGCCGCCGCAGGCCGCGCGCCGCCTGGAGCACGAGCAGCGCGACGACGAGCGCGAGGAGGAGCGTCACGACCTCGCGCCCCGGGACGTCCTCCGACATGCCGAACAGGTGCCGCAGCTCGATCTGCCGCCGCGCCCCGAGGACGAGCGAGAGCGGCACGAGCACGACCGTCGCCCCGGCGAGCACCCACCACGCGACGCGGCTAGCGCGCGCGGTCCACCGGATCCGCAGCCCGACCTTCACGGCGAACCACTCGACGAGCGCCCCGACCCCGTACCCGCCGATCGCGCTCACGCCCGAGATCACCGCCTGGTAGTACCAGGCGCGCGGGATGAGCGACGGCGTGAAGGACACGCAGAACCACAGCAGCGCGAGCGCGAGCCCGGTCGCCGAGAACCGCCGCACCCACCGCCCCCACACCCCGTGCCGAGGACGCTCCTCGTCGACGGGCTCAGGAACGCGGGTCTCCGTCACGGTGGGCTGCACCCCGTGAGCGTAGGCGCACGACCAACGATCGACCTGCCGAACATCGCGAGCGGCCGCGCGCCCGGACCAGGGTTCTACCTCGCCGGACCAGGCTTCTACGTCGCCAGACCAGAGTTCTACCTCGGCGCAGGGCGTTGCTGCCCACCCACCCCGACACCCAGGGCGACCGAGACCGCAGCAGAACTCACGCCTCGAGCAGCAACGCCTCTCCCTGCCCGCCGCCCCCGCAGAGCCCGACCGCGACCCGCCCGCCGCCGCGGCGCGCGAGCTCGTGCGCCGCGTGGACGGCGAGCCGGGCGCCGGACGCGCCGATGGGATGGCCGAGCGAGATGCCCCCGCCGTGGACGTTGACGATCTCGGGGGAGACGCCGAGGACGCGCGTGGACACCGCGACGACGGTCGCGAACGCCTCGTTGATCTCGACGAGGCCGAGGTCGTCGACGGTCCAGCCGGCGCGGTCGAGCGCCTGCCGGATCGCGCGGGCGGGCTGGGAGTGCAGCGACGTGTCGGGTCCCGCGACCTGGCCCCACGTGCGCACGGTCGCGAGCACGGGTGCGCCCGCAGACTCGGCGCGGGCGCGCGTCGTGAGGACGAGCGCCGCGGCGCCGTCGGAGATCTGCGACGCGTTGCCCGCGGTGATGGTGCCCTCGGGGTCGAACGCGGGGCGGAGCCTGGCGAGGCTCTCGGTGGTGGTGTCGGGGCGTACGCCCTCGTCGTCGCGCACCTCGACGGGCTCGCCGCGCCGCTGGGGGACGCTCACGGGCGCGAGCTCGGCGTCGAACAGCCCGTCCTTCGCCGCTGCCGACGCGCGCTGGTGCGAGGCCGCGGCGACGACGTCCTGCTCCTCGCGCGAGACGAACACGTCGCCGGTGTTGGTGCGCTCGGTCGAGACGCCCATCGAGGCGCGGTCGAACGCGTCGGTCAGCCCGTCCCGCGCGACGGAGTCGACCAGCGTCGTGTCGCCGAACGCGAACCCGGCCCGTGACCCGGGGAGCAGGTGCGGGGCGTTGGTCATCGACTCCTGGCCACCGACAAGCACGACCTCGGCCTCGCCGGACCGGATCATCCGTGTCCCGTCGATCACGGCGGTGAGCCCGGACAGGCACACCTTGTTCACCGTGACGGCCGGCACGTCCCAGCCGACGCCGGCTCCGGCGGCGGTCTGGCGCGCGGGGTTCTGGCCGGCCCCGGCCTGGAGGACCTGGCCGAACACCACGGCGTCGACGGCGTCCGCGCCGAGCCCGGAGCGCTCGATCGCGGCGCGGGCGGCGACCGCGCCGAGGTCCACGGCGCTCAGCGCGGCGAGCGAGCCCTTGAGCCGTCCCTGCGGGGTGCGGGCGGCGGAGACGACGACGACGTCGTCCGGGCGGACGGTGGGAGTGACGTCTCGGCGGGTGCCGGGGGAGTGGGACGTGGTGCTCACTGCTGGACCTCCAGGGGTGCGGACGGCGGTGTCTGCGCGGGCGCCGGGGGTGTGGCGCCCGCTCGTGCGGCGGCGTCGTCGACGAGCCCGACCAGGAGCCCGAGGAACACGTCCGGCTCCTCGAGATGGGGGCTGTGCCCGACGCCGGGCCGCACCTCTTCACGGTACGCCCCGCCGGCCGCCGCGTAGGCGTCGAGGACGGCCCTCGTCTGGGCGACCATCGGCTGCGGCGGGTGCGTCTCGGCGCCCGGCCAGCCGGGCACGGCGCCGAGCGCGCCGAGCTGCGCGAGGTCGAACAACGACGCGTCCGACACGATCGCGTCGGCGTCGCCGCGCACCCACAGCACGGGCGCGGTCGCGCCGGACGCCGCGAAGCCGGAGAGGTCGCAGTACCTGGCGCTGATCGCGTTGTTCATCCCGCGCGTGCCGGGCGCGACGCCTGGCCACGTGCCCGACGGCGCCTGGTCGCCCGGGTAGTTGTCGTCGCCCGTGCGCGTGGACAGCACCGAGTCGAGCAGGAGCTCCTCGAGCGCGCCGAGGGGCTCGCCGAGCGACGCGGCGTCAGCGACGTAGAAGCGGCGCAGGACGTCGCGCGGGGACCCGGGCTCCTCGCTGCGGTCACCAGCGGTGAGTGCGGCGACGAAGGCGGGGTTCGCCGTCCCGCCGCCGGAGCCGGCGAAGTCGGGCGACAGGGGCGTGCCCTCGACGTCGCGCGTGCCACCGAACCCGTACGGCGACATGGGCGCCTCGAGGAGGATCGCGTCGAACAGGTCGGGCCGGTCGGTCGCGAGCTGGAGCACGACCCCCGCACCGGCCGAGTGCGCCACGGCGACGAGCGGGTGTGCGAGGTCGAGCGCGTCGACCAGGGCCGCGACGTCGTCCGCGTAGTCCCGCACGCCGCGCGTGGCGTCGACAGGGCGCACCTCGGCGTCGCCGTACCCGCGCAGGTCGACGGCGACGCCGCGGACGTCGCCGGGCAGGGCGCGCAGCAGCGGGTCGAAGAACGCCGAGGACGAGCAGTTCCCGTGCACGAGCAGGACGGTCGCGCGCGCCTCGCCCGCCGCGGCGGCCTCGCGCACGTGCTCCCGCCCGCGCGGCGTCGGCACGTCGTGGCGGAGCACGGCTCGTCCCGCCGTCGCGCCTGCGGCCGACCCGAGCACGTCGTGCGTCACGACGGCGTCCCCGTCGCCTGCGTGGACGGGCCGGGGCGTGCGTCGGTGACGTCGAGCGTAGCCGGGTCGAGCGCGACGGTCAGCGCGGGCTCCGTGGCGGCGCGGACCTCGTCGACGCTCACGCCGGGTGCGGTCTCGCGCAGCACGAGGCCGTCCGGCGTCACGTCGAGCACGGCCAGGTCGGTGATGATCCGGTGCACGACGCCCCGCCCGGTCAGCGGGAGCGAGCACGAGCGCAGGATCTTGGGCGACCCGTCGCGCGCGACGTGCTCCATGAGCACGACCACCCGGGCCGCACCGTGCACGAGGTCCATCGCGCCGCCGGGGCCCTTGACCATCTTGCCGGGGATCATCCAGTTGGCGAGGTCACCGGCCTCGGAGACCTGCATGCCGCCGAGGATCGCGGCGTCGATCTTCCCGCCGCGGATCATGCCGAAGCTGAGCGCCGAGTCGAAGAACGCGGCGCCCGGCAGGACGGTGACCGTCTCCTTGCCGGCGTTGATGAGGTCGGGGTCGACGGCGTCCTCGGTCGGGTAGGGCCCGACGCCGAGGATCCCGTTCTCCGACTGCAGCACGAGGTGCTTGTCGGCCGGGACGTGGTTCGGCACGAGGGTGGGCAGACCGATGCCCAGGTTGACGTACCAGCCGTCCTGGAGCTCGCGCGCGGCGCGCGCGGCCATCTCGTCGCGGGTGAGCGGCATGTCTCAGCCCTCCTGGTTCGTGGTCGACGGGGCGGGCCGGACGGTGCGGCGCTCGATGCGCTTGGGCGCGTCGGGACCGACCTCGACCACGCGGTGCACGAACACGCCGGGCAGGTGCACGGCGTCGGGGTCGATCTCGCCGGGCTCGACGAGCTCCTCGACCTGAGCGACGCACACGCGGCCCGCCATCGCGGCGAGCGGGGAGAAGTTGCGCGCCGAGCGGTGGAACACGAGGTTGCCGTGCCGGTCGCCGCGCAGCGCGTGCACGAGCGCGTAGTCGGTCGTGATGGCGTCCTCGAGGACGAACTCGGCCTCGTCGGCGTGCGACCCGTCGCGACCGCGCGGCCCGACGCCGAACGTGCGCACCTCCTTGGGCGCGCTCGCCTGCGCGACGCCGCCCGCGCCGTCGTACCGCTGGGGCAGGCCGCCCTCGGCGACCTGCGTGCCGACGCCCGTGCGCGTCCAGAACCCGGCGATGCCCGCGCCGCCGGCCCGCAGCTTCTCGGCGAGCGTGCCCTGCGGCGTGAGCTCCAGCTCGAGCTCGCCCGAGAGGAACTGGCGCTCGAACTCCTTGTTCTCCCCGACGTACGAGCTCGTCATCCTCCGGATCCGGCCCGCGCCGAGCAGCACGCCGAGCCCCCAGTCGTCGACGCCGCAGTTGTTGCTCACGACCCACAGGTCGCGCGTGCCCTGGGCGAGCAGCGCCTCGATCAGGGCGATCGGGTTGCCGCACAGGCCGAACCCGCCGACGGCGAGCGACGCGCCGTCGGGCACGTCGGCCACCGCCTCGGCCGCCGACGCGACCACCTTGTCCAGCCCGGTCCCTCGTGGGGACGTGGTCGTGGGGCTCATGCCGTGACCTCCTCGTCACTAGCCCGCGCGCCGCTCGTGACGGCCCGCAGGGTCTCGCCCGCGACGGCCTCGACGCCGACCGGGCTCATGATGATCGTGTAGTGATTGATACCCGCAACGTCGCGGGTCTGCAGCACGGGCAGCCGGGCGCGCCACGCGGCGAGGTGCTCGGGGGAGTAGAGCGCCTGCGGCTCGTCGAGCAGGCCGCGCGGCGCCCGCAGGAGCGTCATCGGGACCTCGAGCGGCCGCCCGCCCGCGAGCGCGTCGGCCAGCGGGCCGCCCTCGTAGAGCTCGAGCGAGTCGGCCGAGACGGCGGCCGCGGACGACGCCGGGCGCAGCGCCGGGGCCTCGCCGACGAGGTCGTAGTCGACGTAGTCCGCGACGACGTCGGCCCACGGCTCGTCCCAGGCGCCGGCGAACGCGGGGTGCGCGCGCCAGAAGTCCCGGTACGCGTCACGGTCGGCGAACGTGCGCTCGAGCCGCTCGACCGCCGGCCCGAGGAGCGCGCGCAGGACCGTGTCGTGGTCGGAGTCCGCGGGCAGTCCCGCGGGCAGCGGGAGCGGGATCCCGCCGTCGACGAGCACCAGCCGCGACACGCGCCCGGGGTGGCGGTGCGCGAGCACGACCGACACGAACCCGCCCATCGAGTGGCCCAGCGCGACGACGCTCTCGATCTCCAGCGCGTCGAGCACCGCGGCGAGGTCGTCGGCGTGCGCGCCCATGCCGTAGGGGCCGGGGAGCGCGTTGCTCCGCCCGCGCCCGCGCAGGTCCGGCGCGATCACGCGGACCCCCGGCAGCGCGGCGACGACGGCCGGCCAGGCCCGGTGCGACGCGGTGATGCCGTGCACGGCGAGGACGGTCGGCGCCCCCTCGGCGGCGTCCCGCGGGTCCCAGACGCCGACCCGCAGCCGACCGCCCGCGACGGGGACGTCGAGCGTCGCGTACGTGTGGGTCGCGGTGGTGACGTCGCGGGAGATGTCGCGCGAGGTGGCCGCGCTCATCGCGCGCTCCAGCCGCCGTCGATGGTCCACGAGGCGCCGGAGACCATCGACGCGTCGGGACCGGTGAGCCAGCCCACGAGCGATGCGACCTCCTCGGGCTCGACGAGGCGCTTGACCGCGGACTCCGCGAGGAGCACGGTCGCGAGCACCTCCGACTCGGGGATGCCGTGCACGCGCGCCTGGTCGGCGATCTGCTTCTCGACGAGCGGGGTGCGCACGTAGCCGGGGTTGACGCACACGCTCGTCACGCCGTGCGGACCGCCCTCGAGCGCGGTCACCTTGGACAGGCCCTCGAGCCCGTGCTTCGCGGACACGTACGCCGACTTGAACGGCGACGCGACGAGCCCGTGCACCGACGACACGTTGACCACGCGCCCGAACCCGCGCGCGTACATCCCGGGCAGAGCCGCCCGGACGAGCAGGAACGGCGCCTCGAGCATGATCGCGTGCAGGAGCCGGAAGTCGTCGGGGCGGAAGTCCTCGATCGGGCTCACGCGCTGCACGCCCGCGTTGTTGACGAGCACGTCGACGTCGAGCGTGAGGTCGTCGAGCGCGCGCGTGTCGGCGAGGTCGACGACCCACGCCTCGCCGCCGAGCTCGTCGGCGAGCCGCTTCGCGCCGTCCGGATCGACGTCGGCCACGGTCACGTGCGCTCCGCGCGCGGCGAGCTCGCGCGCGCACGCGGCGCCGATGCCGCTCGCGCCGCCCGTGACGAGCGCGCGGCGCCCGGCGAGCGTCGCTCCGGTGGTTCTCGAGGGGGCGGTGGCGGGGACGGTCACTGCGCGTCTCCTTGGGTCTGGGTCTGGGTCTGGGTCTGGGTCTGGGTCTGGGTCTCGGTCTCGGCCTCGGTCCGGTCGGCGGGCCGCGGTGCCGCGAGCGCGCGCTCGATGAACTGCATGGTCTGCTCGAAGACGTGCGGCGGGACCTCGGCGGCCGCCGCGTCGTACGCCGGCGGCTCGGCCCCCTCGTCCCAGCGGCCGCCCCACAGCACCCAGCGCATCCCGACGATCTCGCCGATGCCCATGAGCGCCCACGCGGCGACCTCGGGGTCGACGTCGTGGCCGACCTCTCCGTTCGCGCGAGCCTTGTCGAGGCCGGTCATGTAGCCCTCGACGATGCGCGAGTAGTGGCGGCGCAGCGCACCGGGGGAGACGAACTCGGCCTGCCGCACGATGCGGTAGAGCGCCGGGTGCTCGGCGGTGAACCGGAAGAACGCCTCGAACCCGGCCCGCTCGGCCGCGAGGCGCGTCGTCGCCTGGGAGCTGCCCTCGATCATCGCGTGCCGGACGCGGCGGTTGAGGTCGTCGACGAGCTCGTCGAACACGTCGATCTTCGACTCGAAGTACAGGTAGAACGTGCCCTGCCCGACGCCGGCCGCCTCCGTGATCTTGACGATCGACGCGTCGTGGTACCCGACCTCGGCGAACACCTGCTCGGCCGCGGCGAGGATCCTGGCCCGCGTGCGGTTGCCGCGGGCGGTGCGGGGCTGGGTGCTCATGAGTCCTCCGGGACGGTCACGCGCTCGACGAGCGAGCGGCGCGACACCTTGTGCAGCGACGTGCGGGGCAGGGACGGGACGAGGTCGAACCGGCGCGGGACCTTGAAGTGGGCGAGCTCGCGGCGGCAGAACGCCTCCAGGTCCTCGGCGTCGGTGGGGTGGCCCGCACGCGGCACGACGAACGCAGCGCCGACCTCGCCCCAGCGGTCGTCGGGCACGCCGACGACGGCGACGTCCGCGACCCCGGGGTGGCGCCGGAGGACGGACTCGACCTCGGACGGCGTGACGTTCTCGCCGCCGACGATGAAGACGTCCTTGATCCGGTCGACGACGCGGTAGTACCCGTCGGCGTCGCGCTCGACCAGGTCACCGGTGTGCAGCCACCCGTCACGCAGGACGGCGGCCGTCGCGGCGTCGTCGCGGAAGTAGCCCGCGAACACGCTCGGGCCGCGCACGAGCAGCTCGCCCGTCGCGGGGCCGTCGAGGATCCGCCCGGTCACGGGATCGGCCACCGCGACCTCCACGTGCGGGTACGGCGTCCCGGCCGAGCCGATGCGCTCGCGCGCCTGGTCGTCGGGCAGGCACAGCACGTTCGGCCCGGCCTCGGTGAGCCCGTACCCCTGCGAGAGCGCGACGCCGCGCCGGTGCCACGTGCGCAGGAGCGGCTCCGGCATGGGCGCGCCGCCCACGACGGCGTGGCCCAGCGACGACAGGTCCGCGTCCGCGAAGCCGGGGTGCTCGGCGAGGAGCAGGTAGTTCGTCGGGACGCCCATCATCGTCGTGACGCGCCGCTCGGTGATGAGCTGGAGCACCCGCTCGGGCTCGAACGTGCGCTCGAGCACGACCGTCGCGCCCGTCCACCACGCGAGCAAGGGCTGGATGTTCCACCCGCCCGCGTGGAACTGCGGCAGCACGCTGAGCACGACGTCGTGGCTCGTGAGCTCGACCGTGCGCGAGAGCGACAGGTTCGTCCAGAAGCAGCTCGCGTGCGTGAGCAGAGCGCCCTTGGCGGCGCCCTGCGTGCCGGACGTGAAGACGAGGAGGAGCGGGTCGTCGTCACGCACGGGGCGGCGCTCGGGGGAGGGCGTGACGGCCGCGCCGGCTGCACCCGACCGGCCCACGACGGGCCGGCGCGACGGCGGTGGCACGAGGGCCTCGACGCCGCTGCGCCCGAGCTCCGTGCGCCGCGGCGGCAGGACGAGGCGGTCCAGCGGGTCGAGCCGATCAAACGCGGAGTCGGCGAGACCCGAGAATTCTTGCTCGACGAGCACGAGCGCCGGGTCGGCCTGCTCGAGCTGCGCCGCGAGCTCGCCGGGCGACAGCCGCCACGACAGCGGCGCGAGCACGAGCCCCGCCTGCGCGCACGCGAAGAACAGCACGACCTGGTCGGCACTGTTGCCCGTCACCGTCGCGACGCGGTCCCCGACGCCGTACCCCGCGTCGCGGAACGCCGTCGCCAGGGCGCTCGCCCGCTCGTGCAGGTCGCGGTACCGCAGGGTGACGCCGCGGTCGTCGACGGCGACGCGGTCCGGCGTCGCGAGCGCGCGGTCGCGCGTCCAGCGCCCGAGCGTGTGCAGGCCGTCCTGCGAACCGGAAGGGTGGGCCGTCGTCGTCATGCCACCTCCTCGAGGCGCTCGCGGGACTTCTCCCGATCCTCCCGCGGGCGGCGCCGCGCGGCGAGGCGCGACGCCGCCCCGGCGATGCCGCCGGGCAGGAACATCACGACGAGGATGAACAGGGTGCCGAGGAGGAACAGCGGCTCGCTGAGCGGGACGCGCAGGACGGCGGGCAGGCCGGCGACGGCGTCGGAGCTCGCGAGGGTCCCGAGGCGCTGGTCGAGGATCGTGTAGAGCACCCCGCCGACGATCGCGCCCCAGCGTGACCCGACGCCCCCGAGCACGACCATGACGAGCAGCGTGAGCGTGAAGTCGGCGGACGTCGCGCGGGGCACGGCCCCGGACTGCAGCAGCAGGTACGCCATCCCGACGACGGTCGCGAGCGTCGCGGCGAGCACGAAGACCAGGAGCTTGACGAGGTACGGGCGCCCGCCGATGACGCGCACACGCATCTCGTTCTCGCGCGTGGCGGCAGCGACGTGCCCGGCACGCGAGCGCTCGACCCACAGCACGACGAGGTAGACCCCGACGAGCACCGCGAGCGCGAGCCAGTAGAGGTTCCGCGTGTTGAGCACGCCGACGAGCCCGTCCGGGACGTTCGCCGTGGCGAGCGCGAGCCCTTCCTCACCACCCGTGACACCGCCCGGGTTCCGGCGCACGAGCACGTTGCCCGCCTGGGCGAACGCGAGGGTGACCATCGCGAAGGAGATGCCGGTGACGCGCAGCGAGATCGCGCCGACGACGTGCGCGAGCACGATCCCGCCGACGAGGACCAGCGCCGCGGCGGGCAGGAGCGGGATCTCGGTCGTGTCGAGCACGACCGCGAGCCCGTAGACGCCGGCCGCGAAGTACAGCGCGTGCCCGAAGCTCAGCAGGCCTGCCACCCCGAACAGCAGGTGGTAGCTCAGCGCGAGCGCCCCGATGAGCCAGCACAGCGCCATCATCTGCAGCGCGCCGGGCGTGTAGGTGGGGCCGGGCAGGACGCCCGGGACGTGGATCGCCAGCAGCGGGAGGCACGCGAGCAGCGCGACGAGGGCGACGCCCGCGAGGGTGCGGACCAGCGTGCCCGACGGCGCCCGGCGGGCGGGTCGGTCGGCGCGCGGCGCGTCGTCGGCGGAGGCCGCCGGGGCCGGGGGAGCGGTCTGGGTGGTCATGCGGCTGCCCTCCCGAGGAGGCCGGTGGGACGGACGAGGAGCACGAGCGCGAGCAGCAGGACGACGATGAGGTCGCCGTACCCGAGGTAGTAGTTCGCGAACTGCTGCAGGACCGCCACGAGCACGGACGCGACCGCGGCGCCGGTCAGGGAGCCGAGCCCGCCGATCACGGTGACGATGAACGCGAAGATGAGCAGCGACCCGCCGAGGTGCGGCGAGACGTAGCCGAAGTACTGCGACGCGAGCACCCCGCCGAGCCCGGCGGCGGCGCCGCCGACGGCGAAGACGAGCGTGAACGCCCTGCGCACGTCGATCCCGAGCGCCGTGACCATGGACCGGTTCTCGACGCCCGCCCGGATGATGAGTCCGTAGCGCGTGCGCTTGAGGAACAGCACGATCGCGCCGAGCACGAGCGCCGCGGCGGCGATCGCGACGAACCGGTCGTTGGGGATCGGGGCGCCCGCGAGGTCGGTCGTCCCCTTGAGCCACGTGGGGCCGGAGATGAACTCGGGGTCCGAGCCCCACATGCCCTCGAACAGCGCGACGGACGCGAGCGAGAGGCCGACGGTGACGAGCACCTGCTCGATGTGCCGCTCGTAGAGCGGGCGGATGAGCAGGAGCTCGGTGAGCGCCGCCGCTCCCGCGCCGACGACCGCACCGGCGAGGAGCGAGAGCGCGAACACGCCCCACGAGTCCGCGCCGAGGGTGCGCGCGACGAACCAGCCGCCGAATGCGCCGAGGGTCAGGAACGAGCCGTGCGCGAAGTTGAGGACGCCCATGAGCCCGTAGATGAGGGACAGGCCGGACGCCACGAGGAAGTAGAGCGCACCGAGGCCGAGCCCGGTGACGAGGAGCAGGACGATCGTGCTCATCGGGCGACCTCCGAGGTCGGGTCGGCTGTGGTCGGGGTGTCTTCGGCGGCCGGCGGCCTGTCGGCAGGCACGGGCTCTGCCTCGGCGTGGACGCCGAGCAGCCGCTGGACGCGCTCGGGGTCGTCGAGCAGCTCGCGCGCCGGGCCGGTGTGCACGACGCGCCCGGCGTCGATCACCACGACGCGCTCGGCGAGCCGCTCGATGACCTCGAGGTTCTGCTCGACGAGCAGGATCGGGACGGTGCGGGCGGCCTCGGCGAGCGCGTCGGAGACCTCGCCGACGATCCGCGGCGCCAGCCCCTTGGTGGGCTCGTCGACGAGGAGCAGACGGTTCGCGTTGAGCAGCGCCCGCGCGAGCGAGACCATCTGCTGCTGTCCGCCGGACAAGGTCCCCGCACGCTGGGCGGAGCGCTGCACGAGGTCGGGGAACAGCTCGGCGACGAGCTCGCGGCGCGGGTGCGCGTCGCGCTCGGCGAGGCGCAGGTTCTCCGCCACGGTGAGCCCGGCGAAGACCTCACGGTCCTCGGGGACGTAGCCGACGCCGCGGCGCACGATGCGGTCGGTGCGCTCGCCGTCGACCCGCTCGCCCGCGAGGAGGACCTCGCCCCGGCGCTCGATCAGGCCGAGCACCGCCTTGAGCGTCGACGTCTTGCCGACGCCGTTGCGGCCGAGCACCGCGGTCACGCCGGTGGAGGGGACGGAGAACGTCACGTCCTCGACGACCTGCTGGCCCGCGATGCGCGCGGACAGGCCGCGGACCTCGAGGACGGGCGTGGGGTCCGGGGCGTTCATGCGGCGTCTCCTGCGCTCTCTCCTGCCGTGACGCCCAGGTAGGCGCTCTGCACGGTCGGGTCGGCCATGACGGCCTCCGGGGTGTCGCACGCGAGCAGCTCGCCGTGGTGCATGACGGCGACGCGGTCCACGAGCCCGAGCACGACGTCCATGTGGTGCTCGACCATGAGGACCGTGCAGCCTGTCGCGTGCAGGTTGCGGATGACCTCGACCAGGCCCGGCACGTCGGCCGACGACACGCCCGCCATGGGCTCGTCGAGAAGGACGACGCGGGGCTCGGTCGCGAGCAGCACCGCGATCTCCAGCTTCCGCTTGTCGCCGTGGGAGAGGTCGCCCGCGGCGGCCTCCGCGCGGTGCGCGAGGCCCACGGTCTCGAGGTGCTGGTCCGCCTCCCGCGTCGCGGCGTCGCCGCGACGCGGGAAGCGCAGCACCGACAGGGCGCCGCCGAGGCGCCCCTGCGCGGCGAGCCGCACGTTCTCCCGGACGCTCAGGCGCGGGAACAGGCTCGACGTCTGGAACGTCCGGCCCAGCCCGGCGCGGGCCCGCGCGGCCACCGACGTCGTCGTCACGTCCGCGCCCTCGAGGAGCACCGTCCCGCTCGTCGGGCGGTGGATCCCCGAGACCAGGTTGAACAGCGTCGTCTTGCCCGCGCCGTTCGGCCCGATCACCCCGAGCATCTCGCCCTGCCCGACGGCGAGGCTCACGCCCTGCAGGATGCGCGCCCCGCCGATCTGCAGGCCCAGGTCGCGGACCTCGAGCGCGGGGAGCGCGTGCGGCTCGCCCACGTCAGCCCGCCTCGGCCGGCGCGACGTCCTCGGCCGGCACCTCGGCGACGAGCTCGGGGACCCACGCGTCGCCGTCGGCCACCAGCTTGACCTGGTACATCGGCTGGACGAGCGCGTGGTCGGACGCCCGGACGGTCGTGGTGCCCTTGGGGCCCTCGAAGCTCCAGCCCTCGAGCGCGTCGACCATGGCGTCGACGTCGTCGCCGCCCTCCTCGATCGCGTGCACGATCATCTGCGCGGCCACGAACCCGTCCGGCGTGAAGAGGTCCGGCTGCTTGCCCGCGGCCTCGACGGCCTCGAGCATCGCGGCCTCGACGTCGGTGCCCGACGCGCCCGGGAAGTAGTGGTTGAGGAAGTCGACCTTGCTCGCCGCGGCGCCGTACGCACCGTAGGTGGCGACGTCGCCGAGGCCCGTGACGACGGTCGTGGAGTCGAGCACGCCCTGCTGGTCGAGGCCCTGCCACATGGCACCGGACGTGGCGCCCGCCCACGCGACGAACACGAGGTCCGGCGCGGCGTCGACGATCTGGTGCGCGAACGGCGTGAACTCCGTCGCGTCCTCGGGCACCAGCACGCTCGTCACCTCGGCGCCCTGCGCGCCGAGGACCGCCTCGACCGCGGCGAGGTTGCCCTGGCCGAACGCGTTGTCCTGCGCGAACACGACGACCTTCGCGCCGTCCGGGTCGACGAACGTGCCCGCCGTCGCGACGTCCTGGAGCGACTGGCGGCCCGAGCGGAACGTGTAGTCGTTGATGCCCGTGAGCCCGTCGACCGCGGCGGGGCCCGAGATGTAGAGGACCTTGTTCTGCTCGGCCTGCTCCGCGAGCTTGAGCGCGACGCCCGACACGACCGTGCCGCCGAGGATCTGGTAGCCCTTGCCGATGAGGTCCTTGGCCTGACCGACGGCCTTGTCCGGGTCGCCGCCGTCGTCGTGGAACGTCACGTTGAGCGGTCGGCCGTCGACCTCGCCCGTGCCGCCGGTCGCGTGGTCGAGGCCCGCCTGGAAGCCCTCGTAGTACGCCTCGCCGTACGCGGCGAGCGGGCCGGTCTTCGAGTAGATGATGCCGACGTCGACCGGCTCGCTGCTCGCGCTCGTCTCGCCGCTGGCGTCCTGGCCGGTGTCGCCGCCGGTCGCGTCCGTCGGCGCGCACGCGGCGAGCGCGAGGCTCGCGACCGCGAGCGCCGCGACGACGAGTGCCGGCCGCTGGGACTTCTTCGTCCGCATGACTTCGCCCTTCGTTGGGTGGTCCTGGGGAGCCGCCGCTCGAACATGAGAGGCGATTCAGGTTGCGGGAATCATGCGGCGGCACCGGCCCCGGTGTCAACCCGCGGCCGACGCCGCGAGGTCACGATCGGGGAACGGCGCGGCGCGCACAGTGTTGACAGGTGATTCAGGTCACACGTAACGTCCGGTCCGCCCGGGTCCGGTGCGCAACGGTGCGCACGGCGGTGCGGTCCTGTCCGCCGGCGGCCCGACCTCGACGTGGAGGTTCACATGGTCAGGCACTCCCTCGTACGCCGCGCCCGCGCTCACCGGGCCGCCGTCGTGCTCGCCCTGGTCGCGGCGCTCGCCGTCGTGCTCGCCCCGCTCGTCACCGCCCCGGCGACGGCCGCCGGGTCGTGGTCCCAGCGGTCAGCCGGGGGCATGACGGTCGAGCTGTACCGTCCGACGACGGCGCCCGCCCTACCCGCCGGGCGGGCGCTGATGATCTCGCTGCACGGGTGCGCCCAGACGTCCCAGGTGATCAGGAACGCCGGCAACTGGGCCGCGACGGCCGACGAGCACGGGATGGTCGTCGCGGTGCCGGCGGCCCCGAACGGCGGCGTCCTGCTCGGGTGCTGGGACTACTACGACGCGAACCACAGCCGCGCGAATCCGGCCCGGCACGACGACAACCTGCTTGCCCTGGTGTCCTCGCTCCTCGCCGACACCTCGCTGGGCATCGACCCCGACCAGGTCTACATCAGCGGACTGTCGTCCGGCGGCGGGCAGGCGATGGTCATGGGCTGCCTCGCGCCCGACGTGTTTGCCGGCGTGGGGATCGCGGCTGGCCCGACCGTCGGCACGACGTCGGGCCAGATCGGCTCGGTCGCGACGACGCTCTCCCAGGCGCGGACGACGTGCCGGACGTTCGCCGGGTCGCACAGCGCGGGCTTCGGCTCGCAGGTGACGTCCGTCGTCTTCGGGAGCGCCGACACGACCGTCGCGACCGGCTACGGGACGCTCAACGCGCAGGTCATGGCCGACCTCTACGGGGCGGGCACGGCGTCGTCGTTCTCGCTCGCCGGGCTCGCGGGGACGAACACCGCGGGGACGGGGTCGCTCTGGTCGGACGCCGACGGTCCGCGCGTGTCGCTGATCCGGAACACCGGTCTGGCCCACGCGTGGCCGGCCGGCGGAGGGCCAGGCGGGTCGTACGTGTCGACGAACAGCGTCGACTACCCCGCGTACCTCACGGACTTCCTGTTCGAGAACAACCGCCGCGTCGAGCGCGGCGACCCCGGGCCCGGCCCGGACCCCGACCTCACTCCGCCCACGGTGTCGATCTCGACACCGTCGGCGGGCGCGACGGTCTCGGGGGTCGTGCGGGTCGAGGTCGCCGCAGGGGACGACCGGGGCGTGGACCGCGTCGAGCTCGCTGTCGACGGCGCCGCCGTCGCGACGCTGCGCACCGCGCCCTACGCCCACGACTGGGACACGAGCGGGCTCGCCGCGGGCGGGCACGTGCTCACCGCGCGGGCGGTCGACGGCGCGGGCAACGCGACGACGGCGCAGGTCGCCGTGACCGTCGAGTCGCCGTCGGGACCGTGGTGCGGGACGGCGACCAACGCCCAGCACCAGGCTGCCGGGCGCGCGATCTCCTACGGCGTGAACCCCTACAACCCGTACTACGCCGTGGGGTCCCTGGCCTACCTCGGGCAGGGGGACGCGACGGTGACGACGCTGCGCGAGGTCTCCGCGGGGCGGTACGAGGTCGCGACGGGCTGCTGAGCCCGCCACCTGTGGCGGCCGAACCCGGGGTTGCGAGTCATGCGGACCGCGTCCTGCCCCGCAACCCCGGGTTCGACAGCGCCGAGGCCGGCCCACGCCGACTGCCGGTCCGACTGCCTCAGTGCTCGAGGCGGTCCTTCTCGTCCCCGATGAACTCCGTGACCTCGTCCGGGAGGTCGTCGCGGTTCATGTCGTCCGTGCGGGGGTGCCGTGCGTCCCAGCGCAGTGCGACCGCCGCGAGCACCGCCGCGATCGTGGATGCCGCGAGGATCGCAATCTTGGCGCCGTCGGTGTGCTCGGCGTCGGGGAAGGACAGCTCGGCGATGAGGAGGGAGACCGTGAACCCGATGCCCCCGAGGAAGCCCACGGGCAGCAGGTCGCGCACACCGATGCCGGCCGCGAGACGCAGCGGCGTGAAGCGTGTGACGAGCGCGGTGACCCCGAGGACGCCGATCAGCTTGCCCAGGACGAGCCCGAGGACGATGGCGGGAACGACGGGCTGGGTCAGGACCTCGCCGACGGGAGTCTCCCCGCCGACGATCGACACGCCCGCGGCGAAGAACGCGAAGACCGGGAGCGCGATGCCTTGGGAGATCGGCCGCATGGTGTGCTCGAACCGGTGGGTGCGCGACTCCCTCTCGCCGTGGACGAGGAGCGCCGGGACCGTGAAGCCGAGCAGGACCCCGGCGATCGTCGCGTGCACGCCGGACTCGTGCATGAACGCCCACGCGACGACGGCGACCGGCAGCAGGAACCACCAGCGCGGGCGCCGCACCCGGACGAGCACCCCGTACAGCGCGACGGCGAGCAGCGCGAGAGCGAGGTACCCCCACTTCAGGTCCTCGGTGTAGAAGATCGCGATCACGACGATCGCCAGCAGGTCGTCGACGACGGCCAGCGTGAGGAGGAAGGTCCGGATCGCGACGGGCAGACCGCGCCCGAACACGGCCAGCACACCGAGCGCGAAAGCGATGTCGGTCGCCGTCGGTATCGCCCACCCGTGGAGCGCGCTCGAGTCGCCCGCCACGAGAAGCACGACGACGAAGATCAGCGCCGGCACGATCATCCCGCCGACAGCCGCGAGCATGGGGACGCCGGCCTGCTTCGGGTTGCGCAGGCTCCCGGCCACGAACTCCTGCTTGAGCTCGACGCCCACGACGAAGAAGAAGATCGCGAGCAGGCCGTCGGCCGCCCAGGTCTCGAGGGTGAGGTCGAGGTGCAGCGGCGACGACGGGCCCACGACGGTGTCCGACAGGGTGAGGTACGCGTCGCGCCACGGGGAGTTCGCCCACAGCAGCGCGAGGAGAGCGGCGCCGATCAGCAGGGCGCCCCCGGTCGTCTCGCGGCTCACCCACCGGCGAAGCCGGCTCCCGGCGCCGGGCGGAGAGGTCGCGTGGGGTGTCGACGGGGTGTCGCTCATGGTGCTCCTGGGGTCGTGAGACGGCAGCACGGCGCCGCACGTCGCGAGACCGTGGCCGACCAGACTTCCCGGCACACCGCACTCGATCCTACGGGCTCGGTACGCCCGAAGAGTGACCTGTCCGGCTCGCGGTCATCCTCGCGGGCGACGTGGCCGGACGCCACCCCGAGGGACGATGCCGGGCGTGCCCGACGCCGTCACGCCCGACTCACCCGACATCCCGCCGCCCGTCGTGGTCGGTCCGACCAGCCTCGATCGTCTGCTCCTGTGGTGCGGTTCGCCCGCGCTCGGCGCGCTGCTCGCATACGGGTTGCTCCGGCTCGCAGGCTGGATGACAGGGCTGCCCTGGGCGCCCTTCCAGGGTCCGGCGCGCCTCGTCGACGAGCTGCTCGGTGAACGAGGAGCCCTGGGCGTCGCGATCTGCGCCGGCCTCGGGGTCGTCGCCGGAGCGATCTTCGCGGCGCACGCGGTGGGCGAGATCGCCGTCGTGACCGTGGACGGCGACCGCCTGGACATCGTGCTGGGCGACGCCCGCACCGAGCTCGCGCGCCAGCACGTGACCGACGTGTTCGTCGACCGCAAGGACCTCGTCGTGCTCGGCATGCGCCCCGGCACGGAGTCGTCGGACCGGACCGCCGCTGACGACGGCCCGGCCGCCGGTCGCGTCCCTGCGTACGGAGCGCCCGACGCACTCGTCGTCGAGCTCGCGCACGTGCGCACCGAGCTGGCGACGGCCCGGCTCGCCGACGCCTTCAGGGCCGCGGGCTGGCCATGGAGTGACGCCGACCCGCACGCCTCACGCTTCCGCCGCTGGGTCTCAGGAGACCCGGCCCTGCCGCCGAGCGCCGACGCCGTGCTCCGCGCGCGCGCCGCGATGCTGCAGGCGGGCAAGGCAGCCGACGCCGCCGACCTGCGGAGGGAGCTGTCCCGCCTCGACGTCGTCGTCCGCGACCTCGACCAGACCCAGCACTGGCGCCCCGCCACCCCGCCGAGCGAGCACCCTGGGCTGCCGAGGTAGAACCGTGGTCGCGCGAGGTAGAACCGTGGTCGCGCGAGGTAGAACCGTGGTCGCGCGAGGTAGAACCGTGGTCGCACGAGGTAGAACCGTGGTCGCACGAGGTAGAACCGTGGTCGCACGAGGTAGAACCGTGGTCTTGGGGTCGACGGCGGTGGTCACCCTGGGTGTCGGGGTGGGTGGGGGCGCCGCGTCTTCCATCCGCCGCTCGTTCCTCGCGGCTCCCGCCAGGCCCGACCACGACGCGGCGCCCCCACCCACCCCTCCCGGTTGTCGTCCCACCCTGGTCTCGGGTCACCGGGGCACGACCCCGGTGTCGTGCCGAGCATGTCGTTGCGGCCCGTCCTGGACGCCTGAGGGGCCAACAACGGCATGCTCGACCGGCCCGGACCGCATGGTCGCCACCAGCACGGCTAAACCGCCTCGCCCGGGCACGGCCGCGCCAGCCGTCGCCGTCGCCGGACCACGGTTCCACTTCGGTGGACCGGCGTTCTACTTCGGCGGACCACGGTTCTACCTCGGCAGACCGCGGTTCTACCCCGGCGAACCTCGGTTCTACCTTGGGTCGGGGGTCTGCTCGGCGAGCTCAAGGAGGCGCGTGACGGTGTTCCAGTTGCGGCCGGTGACAGGGGTTCCGGCGGCCTTGGACAGGACGGGTGCGGTGAGCTTCGACCTCCCGATCCCGTCCGGGTAGGCGACGTAGAGGACGCCGTTCGCGACCGCGGCGCGTTCGCTCCCCGGTCGCGCTTCCAGCGTCGTCGCGGCGTCGGGGTCGACCGGCGCCTCGCCCACGAGGACGAGCAGGCCCGCCGGGCGCTCGCGGGCGTCGTCGGGCAGCGGGTTGCCCACCACGATCTTGCGCAGCCGCTCGGTGGTGAGCACGGCGACGGCCGCGTCGACGCCGAAGCGCTCGGCGACACCGTCGTGGAGGAGCCGGGCGACGTCGTCGGGCGCCTTCGCGCCGGACGACCCGGGTGCGACGACGAGGTTGCCGCTGTTGACGACCGTGCGTGCGTCGGTGAACCCGAGGTCGCCGGCGAGCGTGCGGAGCTCCGTCGACGGGACCTTGCGGCCCCCCACGTTGACGGCGAACAGGAGCGCGACGTACGCGGTCACAGGGCCTCCCCGGGTCGACGGTCGGACCACGGGTCAGCCTGCTCGAGCTGCGCGGCGAGCGCGAGCAGGAGGGCGTCGTCGCCGTGGTCGGCGCCCAGCATGACACCCACGGGGACCGTCCGTCGCGCGTGTCCCGGGTCGGCGACCTCCGCCTCGCCGAGCGGCAGGGAGATCGCGGGACGTCCGGTGAGGTTCCACACGCTCGTCCAGGGCGTGAACGCGGTCTGCGCCGCGAAGTCGGCAGCGGGGTCGTCGTCGAGGCGCTGGCTGCCGACCAGTGCGGGGGGCTGCGCGAGCGTGGGGGAGAGGACGACGTCCACGCCCGCCCACGCCGCGGCGACCTCGCGCGTGAGCTGCTGCACCCCGGCCAGCGCGGTCGCGAACTCGACCCCGCTCACCGCGCGTCCCTGCTCGCGGAGCCATCGCGTGAGCGGCACGAGCAGGTGCTCGCGGTCCGGCGGGACGGGCGCCTGCAGAGCCCCGACCGACCAGAGCGCCGCGAACGCGTCCCAGCGCTCCGCGCCGAACGGCGGCGCGACCTCGACGACGTCGTGCCCGAGGCCCGCGAGGAGCGCCGCCGTCGCGCGGGCCGCGTCGGTGCACGCCGGGTGGACGGGCGCGCCCGCGGAGATCACCGGGTCGAGGAGGAGACCGACCCGCAGCCGTCCGGGCGTCCGGGCGCTCGCGGCGCGGAACGTCCCGGGCAAGGACCCGTCGTCGCCGAGGGCGCGGAGGGTCGAGCTGCCCGCAGGCAGGTGCCGTCCGTCCGCGGAGGCGCCGACGAACGTGTCGCCCGGCCACGGGCGGGCGAGGATGTCGAGGAACGCTGCGGTGTCGCGCACCGACCGGGTGAGGACGCCGTGCGTGGCCAGCCCGGCGCCGTCGACCCCGTACGGCCCGGGGCTCACGAGCCCGCGGGACGGCTTGAGCCCCACCAGGCCGCACGCGCTCGCGGGGATGCGCAGCGACCCGCCGCCGTCGCTGCCGTGCGCCACGGGCACGACGCGCGCGGCGACCGCCGCGGCGGCACCGCCGCTCGACCCGCCCGCGGACCGCGCGAGGTCCCACGGGGTGCGGGCGGTCGGGCCGACGTCGGGCTCGGTGTAGCACGGCAGGCCGAGCTCGGGCGTCGAGGTCTTCCCGACCATGACCGTGCCCGCTGCGCGCAGGAGCGTCACGACGCCGTCGTCGTACGGCGCGGGGAACGGGTCGATCGCCCCGGACCCGGCCCGGATCGGCACGCCCTCGACCATCGTGAGGTCCTTGACCGGGCACGGGACGCCGAGGAACGGCGGCAGCCCGTCGGCGTCGAACGGCCCGTCGGCGGACACCCGCGCGACGCCCTCACGCCGGGCGGCGACGAGCGCAGCCTCGGCCGCGACGGCCTGCTTCCGAGCGAGGTCGGCGGTGACGACCGTGAACGCGCCGACCGTCGCGCCTGCGACTGCGGCGGCCTCGAGCGTGGCGTCGAGCGCCTCGGTCGGGGACGTGTCGCCCGCGCGCCGCGCGGTCGACAGGCAGGAGATCGAGGCGTATATTCCGACAGGAATATTCCTCTCGGACGCAATCCCTCGGTTGCCCCGTCCGACTCCCGACTCGTCTCCCGGAGCCACCGCGTGCCCGCACCGCGTCTCAGCCCCGCCGCCACGCTCGTCCTCAGCGTCCTGCGCGACGGGCCCCTGCACCCGTACGAGATCCTCGTGCGGCTCCGCAGGCGTCGCGACGACCGCCTCGTCCGCCTCAACCCCGGCGCGGTGTACCACGCCGTGGACCGGTTGGAGCGCGACGGTCTCGTCGAGCGGGCCGGCGTCGAGCGCGACGGCAACCGGCCCGAGCGCACCACGTACGCGATCACCCCTGCCGGGGCGGCGGCCCACGCCGCGCGCAGCGTCGAGCTCGTGCGCGACACGTCGCCCGAGTACCCGGGGTTCCCCGTCGGGCTGGCGCTGCTTCGCGACGTCGGGCGCGAGGACGCGGTGGCCGCGCTGCGCGCACGACGCGACGCTCTCGCCGCGACGGTCACCGGCCACGGCGAGAGCGTCGACCAGCTCGTCGCCGACGGGCTGCCGCGCCGGTTCCTGCTCGACGTCTCCTACGAGCTAGACATGGTGCACGCCGAGCTCGCCTGGATCGACGCGACGCTCGGGGAGATCGAGTCCGGCGCACTGAGCTGGACCGACGAGCCGTCCGCGAGGTTCCGCTTCCCGACGGCTCCCCGAGCCACCACCGACACCCCTGAGCACCAGGAGAACCCGTGACCACCCCCGCAACCCCGGCCGCGCCGACGAAGACCCCCGTCGTGCCGCTCGTCGACCTGCACGGCCGCAGCGCCTGGAGCATCCTCCCGCCGCTGATCCTCGGCTTCTTCATGATCATGGTCGACACCACGATCGTGAACATCGCCGTCCCCACGCTCCAGACGGAGCTCGACGCGTCGCTCGTCGCGGTCGGCTGGGTGAACAGCGCCTACCTGCTCTCCTACGCGGTGCTGCTCCTGCTCGCCGGGCGCCTCGGCGACCGGTACGGGCCCAAGCCGGTCTTCGTCGTCGGGCTCGTGGTCTTCACGCTCGCGTCCGCGTGGTGCGGGCTGTCGGGCAGCATCGGCATGCTCATCGCCGCGCGTGTGGTGCAGGGCGTCGGCGCCGCGCTCATGACCCCGCAGACGATGGCGATGATCACGCGCGTCTTCCCGCCCCGTCAGCGCGGCGCGGCCATGGGGCTGTGGGGCGCGACCGCGGGCGTCGCGACGATCGCGGGCCCGCTGCTCGGCGGCGTCTTCGTCGAGACCTGGGGCTGGGAGTGGATCTTCTTCGTCAACGTCCCGGTCGGCGTCGTCGCGCTGTGGTTCGCGTTCCGGCGGCTCCCGCGCCTCGCGACGAACAAGCGCTCGTTCGACGTGCTCGGGGTCATGCTGTCGGTGGTCGGGCTCTTCGCCGTGGTCTTCGGCCTCCAGGAGGGTGAGACGTACGACTGGGGCACCATCACCGGGCCGATCACCGTCTGGGGGACGATCGGTGCCGGGCTGCTGGTGCTCGTCGCGTTCGTCCTGTGGCAGCGGCACCTCGGCGACGCCGCCCTGCTCCCGCTGAAGCTGTTCCGCTCGCGCAACTTCTCGCTCGCCAACGTCGCCGGCATGTCGGTCTCGTTCGCGATGATCGGCATCTTCTTCCCGCTGACGCTCTTCCTGCAGTCGATCCTCGGCCTGTCCCCGTTGCACGCGGCGCTCGTCAACCTGCCCGGCTCGCTCGTGTCGGGGATCGTGGCCCCGCTCGCCGGGCGCCTCTCGGACCGCGTGCCCGCCAAGTGGGTCGTCGCGACCGGCTTCGGCGTGCTCGCGGTGGCCGTCGCGTGGCTCGCGGCGGTCGTCGGGCCGGACGTGCCGGTCGTGACGATCGTCCTGCCCATGACGCTCTTCGGCATCGGCACCGGGTGCGTGTTCTCGCCGCTCGCCAACCTCGCGACGTCGGGCCTCGACCACCGCACGGCCGGCGCCGGCGCGGGCGCGTTCAACACGACGCGCCAGGTGGGCGGCGTCATCGGGTCCGCAGCGATCGTCGCGACGCTCACCGCGCGCCTGTCCGTCACGCTGCCCGCGGCCGCGCAGGAGGCGGCGGCCTCGCTGCCCGAGCAGCTCCGCCAGCCCTTCCTCGACGGTTTCGCGGGCGCGGGCGGCTCGCTCGAGGGTGGCGCGCCGCGGCTCCCGCCCGGGGTGCCCGACGACGTCGCGCGCCAGGTCTCCGACGCCGCCACGACCGCGTTCCACCAGGGCTTCGCCACCGCCGCCGGCCAGACGCTCGCGGTCACGGCGGCGGTGCTCGTCGTCGGGTTCGTGTGCGCGCTCGCGATGGCACCTCGGCACGTCGAGCACTGACCTCTCGCGAGTGCAGGAGGGCGTCGCGTGAACGTCGGGTTAAACCTCGACGACGCGCGCGCGCCGGGCTGGTGATCGGAATCACACGGGCGTAGTTTCGTCAGGGACGGACGGCACCACCGTCGTCCTCCGGGAGGCCAGCCGATGGGGTTCACGCTCCGCTCAGGAGGGCCGGCACCGGCGCTGCTGAGCCGTGGCTCTGACGGTCCAGCGGCCGGTCGCCTGCCACACCCTGCACGAGCACGGCGCTCACGCGCCGGAGGGGAGCCCTCGTGGTCCATTCCTCACCCACCCCCCGCCCCGGTACGTCACCCACCCCCGGTACCGCCGGGCAGGACGGCGCCGACCCGCGCCGCACGTTCGTCGTCGACACGTCCGTCCTGCTGAGCGACCCTCGGGCGATCGGACGGTTCGCCGAGCACGACGTCGTCCTGCCGGTAGTCGTCATCACCGAGCTCGAGGCAAAGCGCCACCACGCCGAGCTCGGGTACTTCGCGCGCAGCGCGCTGCGCATGCTCGACGAGCTGCGCGTGAAGCACGGTCGCCTCGACGCGCCGATCCCGGTCGGCGACGTCGGCGGGACGCTGCGTGTCGAGCTCAACCACACGGACCCGGGTGTGCTGCCCGCCGGGTTCCGGCTGGGCGACAACGACACGCGCATCCTGTCCGTCGCGGCCAACCTCGCGGCGGAGGGCCACGACGTGACGGTCGTGTCCAAGGACCTGCCGATGCGGGTCAAGGCGTCGGCCGTCGGGCTGCGCGCGGAGGAGTACCGGCACGAGCTCGCCGTCGACTCGGGCTGGACGGGGATGAGCGAGATCTCGTTCACGGACGAGGAGACCGCGGCACTGTGGGAGCACGAGTCCGTCGAGGTCGCGAGCCTGGACCCCGCCGTCGTGGAGGCGGCAGGCCCGCTGCACTGCCACACGGGGCTCGTCGTGCACTCGCCGCGCGGGTCCGCGCTGGGCCGCGTCACGGCGGACAAGCACGTGCAGCTCGTCCGCGGCGACCGCGAGCTGTTCGGCCTGCACGGGCGCTCGGCCGAGCAGCGGGTCGCGATCGACCTCCTGCTCGACGAGAGCATCGGCATCGTGTCTCTCGGCGGCCGCGCCGGCACGGGCAAGTCGGCCCTCGCGCTGTGCGCGGGGCTCGAGTCGGTGATGGAGCGCCGCCAGCACCGCAAGGTCATGGTGTTCCGACCCCTGTACGCGGTGGGCGGCCAGGAGCTCGGCTACCTGCCGGGCTCCGAGGCGGAGAAGATGAATCCCTGGGCGCAGGCGGTGTACGACACGCTCGGCGCGCTCGTCTCCCCGCAGGTGCTCGACGAGGTGATCGACCGCGAGATGCTCGAGGTCCTGCCTCTCACCCACATCCGCGGGCGCTCGCTGCACGACGCGTTCGTCATCGTCGACGAGGCCCAGTCGCTCGAGCGCAACGTGCTGCTCACCGTGCTCTCGCGCATCGGGCAGTCGTCGCGCGTTGTCCTCACGCACGACGTCGCGCAGCGCGACAACCTGCGCGTGGGCCGGCACGACGGCGTCGCGGCCGTCATCGAGGCGCTCAAGGGCCACCCGCTGTTCGCCCACGTCACGCTCACGCGGTCCGAGCGCTCACCGGTGGCTGCGCTCGTCACGGAGATGCTGGAGTCGATCGAGGTGTGACCTCGCGAGGTGGAGCCCGGGTCAGCGACCCGGGCTCCACCTCGCGGAACCACGGCTCAGCTCGCGGTGGCGGACGGCGGGCTCGGCGCCGGCGTGCGGCGTCGGGCGCCGGGGTGGACCAGGACGACGGCGAGGACGCCGACGACGGCGCCCAGCACGGTGTCGAGCGCACGGTCGAGGGCGAGCGCGCCGGGGTTCGCGGGATGCGCGAGCGACGTCATGAGCAGGGCCATCGGGGTGATGGTGAGCATCGCGAGCCCGTAGTGGCGGCCCACGACCACCTCAGTGACCGTCTGCAGCACCACGACGACGGCGGCCGTCCCCCAGAACCCGAGGGGGGCGGCGAGCAGCGGCCAGGCCAGCAGGGCGCCGGCCACCGTGCCCGCGCCGCGCTGGAGCGCCCGGACGACGGCGTGTCGGGCCGAGGTGCCCTGGAGCACCGCGGTCGAGCCCATCGTTGCCCAGGCCGCGTGACCGAGCCCGGCGGCGGACGCCGCGGCACCGGCGACGACGCCGGCCACCGCGACCCGGCCCGTCGGGAGCCGCCACGGACCGGGCAGGTTCGCGCGGGCCTGCGCCCGCAGGGTCGTGCGCTCGGTCGACGGCTCGGGTGATCGCTCGCTCGGTCGCGTCCGGCCGGAGGCGCGGGCCAGCACCCCGGCCATGCACACGACCCACGCGATCGCGGCGCCGAGCGCCGTCGCGCCGGACCGGAGCCCGACGTCACCGAGGCCTGGGGCGCCGGCGAGCGCGGCGCCCGCGGCGAAGACGACGATCGTGGCGCCCGGCGGGCCCGTGCGCACCAGGAGGCAGGCCGCCGTCGTGCCGGCGGCGAGCGCGGCGACGCCGGCGAGCAGCACGAGGTCCGGCACCCCGAGCGCGGCGAGCACCGAGAACGCTGCGACGGTCGCCGTCATGAGGAGCCCGACGCCGGCGAGCAGCGACGCGCGGCGCCGGTACGGGTCGTGCCGACCGTAGAGCGACGTGAGGGCGCCGAGCGACGCGAACGCCGAGAGCTCGGGGCGCCCGAGGAGTGCGGGGACGACGAGTGCGAGGGCGAAGGCCGCGCCGCACCGCAGCGCCGGGGCGAGCGTCGCCTCGGCGGGCGTCACGCGCAGCGCGGCGCGCAGGTGGGCAGGGTCGACGACGTCGCGCGCGGCGGCGCGGACCGGCGTCAGGATACGAAGGGTGCTGGCGGGGGCGTGGGGCATCGTCGTCCAGCCTATCGGTGGTTCAAAGGTGTTTCACTAGTGAACTACTGTGACGCTCGCCCTAAACTGGCGTCGTGGACTACGTCGACCGCGTGCGCGCCCAGTGGGCCGAGCAGCGCCCTGACCTCGACACGACGACCTCGGCGGTCGGCGCGCGGCTGCGGCGCGTCGCAGGCCTTCTCGACGGCGCGCTCGAGGCGTCGGCGGCGCAGCACGACGTCTCGCGGACGGAGTTCGACGTGCTCGCCGCACTGCGCCGCGCGGGGCGACCGCTGCGCGCGGGGGAGGTCACCACGATGACCGGCGCGCCCGGTGCGTCCATCACCAAGCGGCTGGACCGGCTCGAGCGTGCCGGCCTCGTCGAGCGCACCGTGGCCGAGCGCGACCGCCGAGGCGTGCTCGTCGCGCTCACCGACGCCGGGACCGCGCTCGTCGACGAGGTCTTCCCCCACCAGCTCGACCGGGAACGGGCCGCGCTGGTCGACCTCGACCAGGGCGAGCGTGCGGAGCTCGCCCGGCTGCTCGCCGTCGTGCTGCGTCGCCTCGACCCGGTCGAGTACTGACGCGCGAAGGCCGCCGTCGCCCACGGCGGCCCGGCAGGACGATCGGGGCGCGGCCCGTGCGGCGAGCGATGGCGGCCGTGATCGACGTCACCTCGGCTGGGACGGGCGGGAGAGGCGCCCGGCGGGCTAGGGTTGCCCGTCTGTCCGACCCCGCGGTTGGAGCGGCCGGGTCTCCGCGCAGTGCGCGTGACGACCGGGTCCGGGCTGGAAACCCCATGATCCTCCCCACCCGCGCAAAGGTCGCCTCATGTCCTCCAGCCCCGCCCCGGCACGCCTCGACGAGCCCACCTCCGGACGGGCGCTCGCGTCCGCTCCCGCGACGACTCTCACGACACCGCCGGCCGACGGCCCGCCAGACCGTTCTGCGAGTCGGTGGTGGATCCTCGTCGTCCTGGCCGCCACGCAGCTCCTCGTCGTCCTCGACGGCACGATCGTCAGCATCGCGCTCCCGCAGGCGCAGGCCGAGCTCGGGCTGTCCGACTCCCAGCGCCAGTGGGTCGTCACGGCGTACGCGCTCGCGTTCGGCGCGCTCCTCCTGCTCGGCGGGCGGATCGCCGACTACTGGGGGCGCAAGCGCACCTTCCTGCTCGGCATGGTCGGGTTCGGCGTCGCCTCGCTGCTGGCCGGCTTCGCGCGCGACGGCGTCGAGCTGGTCGCCGCGCGCGGGCTCCAGGGCGCGTTCGCCGCGCTGCTCGCCCCGGCCGCGCTCGCGCTGCTCACCGTCTCCTTCCCGAGCGGCAAGGAGCGCAACACCGCGTTCGCCGTCTTCGGCGCCATCGCGGGAGTCGGCGCCGCGGTCGGGCTCGTGCTCGGCGGCGCGCTCACCGAGCTCGCGGACTGGCGCTGGTGCCTGTGGGTCAACGTCCCCGTCGTGGTCGTCGCGTTCGTGGCCGGCAAGCTCCTCGTGACGGAGAGCCGGGCGGAGGGCGACAACCGCTACGACGTGCTCGGGACGGTCGTCGTCGTGCTCGGTCTCGGCGCGCTCGTCTACGGCCTCACGCTCGCCGAGCACAGCTGGACCGCCCCGGGGACCGTCGCGTGCCTCGCGGGCGGCGCCGTGCTGCTCGCCCTCTTCCTCCTGGTCGAGTCGCGCGTGGCCCAGCCGCTGCTCCCGCTGCGGATCGTGCGCGACCGCGTCCGGGCGGGCGCGTTCCTCCTCCAGGCGATCGTGGGCGCGCTCATGATCGGCGCCCTGCTCTACCTGTCGTTCCACCTGCAGGTCGTCATGGGCCTCTCGCCTCTGCGCGCGGGGCTCGGCTCGGTCCCGATGACGCTCGTCATCCTCGTGCTCGCGCCCGTCGTCACGACCTTGCTCCCCAGGGTCGGGCCCAGGCCGCTCATGATCGCCGGGCCGGTGATCGCCGCAGCGGGTCTGCTCCTGCTGAGCCGCGTCACGGTCGGCGGCTCGTACGCCGCGGAGATCCTGCCCTCCCAGCTCGTGCTCGGTGTCGGCCTCGCGCTCGTCCTGGTGCCCCTGCAGAACGTCGCCCTCGCGGGCGTCGCCCCGCACGATGCCGGCGCGGCGAGCGCCACCGTCAACGCGGCCATGCAGATCGGCGGCTCCGTCGGCCTCTCGGTCTTCACCGCCGTCTACGCCGGCGCGCTGCCCACGGCGTCCGCGCCGGACCTGACGGACCTCGTCGACGGCTACTCCGCCGTCTTCGTGGCTGCGGCGATCACGATGGCGATCGGCGCCGTCCTCGCCGCGCTCCTCGTCCGCGGCCCGAAGGAGAAGCTCCTCCCGTCGGGCGACCACCACGCCGTCCACCTGGGCTGACGGGCCCGGTCCAGCCCGCCTGGACCACGGTTCTACCTCGCCGGGTGGGTGAGCGCCGACGAGGGTGAGACGACGGTGGCCGGGTGGGGTGGGGGCGCCGGTCGTGGCGGGTCTGGCGGGAGCGGGCGAGGAACGAGCCCGCGGATGGGAGACCGGCGCCCCCACCCCACCCGGCCTCCCAGGTGGAGCGAAGAACGAACGAAAGGTCAGCCCTGCGGCGGACGCGTCATCGACAGCACGTCGAGCGCCGCGTCGAGCTGCTCCTCGGTGACCTCGCCACGCTCGACGAAGCCGAGGTCGATCACTGCCTGGCGCACGGTGACGCCCGCCTTGACGGCGTGCTTGGCGACCTTCGCCGCTGCCTCGTAGCCGATGACGCGGTTGAGCGGCGTGACGATCGACGGCGACGACTCGGCGAGAGCACGCGCCTTCTCGACGTTCGCGGTGATGCCGGAGACGGTCTTGTCGGCGAGCACGCGCGACGCGTTGGCGAGGAGGCGGATCGACTCGAGCACGCCCTGCGCGATGACGGGGATCTGCACGTTGAGCTCGAACGAGCCCGAGGCGCCGGCCCACGCGACGGTGGCGTCGTTGCCGATCACGCGCGCGGCCACCATGAGCACGGCCTCGGGGACGACGGGGTTGACCTTGCCCGGCATGATCGAGCTGCCCGGCTGCAGGTCGGGGATGAAGATCTCGCCGAGGCCCGTGTTGGGGCCGGAGCCCATCCAGCGCAGGTCGTTGCAGATCTTGGTGAGCGACACGGCGATGGTGCGCAGGGCACCGGAGAGCTCGACGAGCCCGTCGCGTGCGGACTGCGACTCGAAGTGGTCGCGTGCCTCGGTGAGCGGCAGGCCGGTGTCCTCGACGAGGAGGGCGATGACGCGCTGCGGGAAGCCCGCGGGCGTGTTGATGCCGGTGCCGACGGCGGTGCCGCCCAGCGGGACCTCGGCGGCGCGGGGGAGCGCGGCCTGGAGGCGCTCGACCCCGTAGCGCACGGCGGCGGCGTACCCGCCGAACTCCTGGCCGAGCGTCACGGGCGTGGCGTCCATGAGGTGGGTGCGGCCGGACTTCACGACGGTCGCGAACTCGGCCGACTTCGACTCGAGCGCCTCCGCGAGGTGCGTGAGGGCGGGGACGAGGTCGCGCACGACGCCGGCGGTCGCGGCGACGTGGACCGACGTCGGGAACACGTCGTTCGACGACTGCGACGCGTTGACGTGGTCGTTGGGGTGCACGCCGCGCCCGAGCGAGCGCGTCGCGAGCGTCGCGAGCACCTCGTTGGTGTTCATGTTCGACGACGTCCCGGAACCGGTCTGGTAGACGTCCACGGGGAAGTGCGCGTCGTGGGCGCCCGACGCGACCTCGTCGGCGGCGGCGACGATCGCGGCGGCGACGTCCTCGTCGAGCACGCCGAGCTCGGCGTTGGCGCGCGCGGCGGCCTTCTTCACGCGGGCGAGGGCCTCGATGTGGCCGCGCTCGAGCGGGGTGCCGGAGATCGGGAAGTTCTCCACAGCGCGCTGCGTCTGCGCGCGGTACAGGGCGTGCGCGGGGACGCGCACCTCGCCCATCGTGTCGTGCTCGATGCGGTACTCGGTCGTGGACGCGGCCGTAAGTCGGGTCTCGCCGGCGGCGGCGCCGGGGGCCTCGGGAGATGCAGTCATGAGGCCATCCTGCCGCACCGCGCGAGGGCTCCTGCAACCCGCGTGAGCGACGTCACGACGGGCGACGGTGGGTGCGAGACCCGGGCCCCGGGCGGCTCAGGCGTCGGCGACGGGCCGCTCGCCGACGTCGCCCACGACGTCGACCAGGCGCGCCCGGCCCTCCGCGAAGTCGTACTCCACGCCGACGATCGCGCAGCGGCCCTCGGCGACCGCGGCCGCGAGCCCGGCCGAGTAGGAGTGCAGCATGTCGACCGTGTTGCGCACGTGCTCGCGGCGCAGGACGTCGGGGTCGATGCTCTCGAGCGAGCCGCCCCCCACGCTCGTGATCTTGGCGATGGACGGGATGACCCGGTCCACGACGGCGCGCACGAAGCCGTCGGCCTGGGCGCCCGTGGTGAGGGTCTCGACCGCTGCCGCGACGGCGCCGCACGAGTCGTGCCCGAGGACCACGACGAGCGGGGCGGACAGGACGTCCACGCCGTACTCGATCGAGCCCAGCACGGTCGTGTCCACGACGTGCCCCGCGGTCCGCACGACGAACATGTCTCCGAGGCCCTGGTCGAAGACGATCTCGGCCGCGACGCGCGAGTCCGAGCACCCGAACAGCACCGTGTGCGGGTGCTGCGCCGCGGACGTCTCGCGGCGCCGGTCCGCGCCCTGGGAGGGGTGCAGCAGGGCGTCGGCGACGAAGCGGGCGTTGCCCTCGCGCAAGGTCGCCCAGGCTTCGGCCGGGGTGAGAGGAGCAGGGGTCGGCGTCGGTGCGGCAGCGGTCATGACGCTCATCATCGCGCACTCCGGCAGGCCCCCGACGTGCCCGTTCGCATGGCGGGCCGAGCCGCGGGGGTGTAGCCATGGAGGGGACACCCCGGAGACGGGGAAGCCGCGACCGAGGGGAGCCGACGTGCGCCGACGCACCCGAGCACTCGCCGTCCTCGTCGCCTTGGGGACGGTCGCGCCGCTCGCGGCGTGCGGCCCCGGTGACGACGGGACGCCGGTGCTCACGTGGTACATCAACCCGGACAACGGGGGCCAGGCGGACATCGCGGCCTCGTGCACCGAGGCCGCGGACGGCGCGTACCGCATCGTGACGGAGCTCCTCCCGCGCGACGCCGCGTCGCAGCGCGAGCAGCTCGCCCGCCGCCTCGCGGCGAAGGACTCGTCGATCGACATCATGAGCCTCGACCCGGTGTTCATCGCCGAGTTCGCGGAGGCCGACTTCCTCGCGCCGGTGCCCGACGAGGTCGCCGACGCGACGACCCAGGACGTCGTCCAGGGCGCGATCGACGCGTCGACGTGGAAGGACGAGCTCGTCGCCGTCCCGTTCTGGGCGAACACGCAGCTCCTCTGGTACCGCAAGTCGGTCGCCGAGGCCGCGGGGCTCGACATGTCGCAACCCGTCGCGTGGGACCAGCTCATCCAGGCGGCGGGGGACCAGGACAAGCTGCTCGCCGTCCAGGGCGCGAAGGCCGAGTCGCTCACGGTCTGGATCAACGCGCTCGTCGAGGGCGCGGGCGGGCACATCCTCGAGAACCCGGAGGCCCCGGCGGACGAGGTGAAGCTCGGCCTCGACACCGATGCGGGCACGGCTGCGGCGCAGATCATCGGTGACATCGGCACCTCGGGCGTCGGCGGCCCGGGGCTCCCGAGCGAGGACGAGCCCGCGTCGCTCACGAAGTTCCAGGGCGACCGCGGATCGTTCATGGTCAACTGGCCGTTCGTCTGGTCCTCGACGCAGGGCGCGGTCGACGCCGGCTCGCTCGACCAGTCGCTGCTCGACGACATCGGCTGGGCGATGTACCCGCAGACGGTCGAGGGCGAGGACGCCCGCCCGCCCTACGGCGGCATCTCGCTCGGCATCGGCGCGTTCGGCAAGCACACCGACTTCGCGTACGAGGCGGCGCAGTGCATCGTCAGCCCGGAGAACCAGGCGGAGTACTTCGTGACCAACGGGAACCCGGCCGCGAGCATCGAGGCCTACGACGACCCGGACGTGCAGGAGGCGTTCCCGATGTACGACGTCATCCGCGACTCGCTCGACCAGGCGGCACCACGACCGCAGACGCCGTTCTACAACGAGGTCTCCACGGGCCTGCAGCAGACGTGGTACCCGCCCGCGGACGTCGACCCCGAGACGACGCCGCAGCAGTCCACCGAGTTCATCACCGCCGTCCTGCGAGGGGAGCGACTCCTGTGAACGCCGGACCTCCCGCCGAGCCCGCACCCCGCGGCCGGCACGCCTCCACGCCGTCGACCACCACCGAGGACGTGCCGACGACCCGCCGCGGCGCCGCGTCCCGAGAAGCTTCCCACGGGGCGCCCGACGCCGCCGCGAAGGCCGCGCGCAGCGACCGGTCCCGGGCCGAGGCCCGCCTCGGGTGGTACCTCGCCGGACCGGCGTTCGTCGTCATGCTCGCCGTGACGCTGTACCCGATCCTCCAGGCGGTCTACGACTCGCTCTTCAACTACAAGCTCACCGCGCCGGACGACCGATCGTTCGTCGGGCTGAACAACTATCTCGTGATCCTCACCGACGCGGTCTGGTGGAAGGCCTTGTGGGTCACCCTCCTCATCACGGTCATCACGGTCGTCATCGAGCTCGTCCTCGGCTTCGCTCTCGCGCTCGTCATGCACCGCGCGATCAAGCGGCTGCGCGGGCTCCTGCGCACGGCGATCCTCGTGCCGTACGGGATCATCACCGTCGTCTCGGCGTTCGCCTGGTTCTACGCCTTCGACATCACGTCGGGGTACGTCAACCACTGGTTCGACTGGGTGCCGGGCATCGGCCCCGACCTCAACTGGTTCGCCCAGCAGGGCACGAGCCTGTTCGTCATCATCGCGTCCGAGGTCTGGAAGACGACGCCGTTCATCTCGCTCCTGCTCCTGGCAGGGCTCGCGCAGGTGCCCGGTGACCTCGAGGAGGCCGCCAAGGTCGACGGCGCGACGGCCTGGCAGCGGTTCACGCGCGTGATCGTGCCGAACATGAAGGCCGCGATCATGGTCGCCGTCCTGTTCCGCGCGCTCGACGCGTTCCGCATCTTCGACAACGTCTTCATCATGACGAACGGCGCGAACGGCACCGAGGTGCTCTCCCTCCTCGCGTACCGCACGTCGATCGGGCAGCTCCAGATCGGCATGGGCTCGGCGATCTCCGTGCTGCTGTTCCTGTGCGTCGTCCTCATCTGCTTCGTCGCGATCAAGCTCTTCAAGGTCGATCTCGCCGGCGCGAGAGGGGAGAAGTGATGGGCAGCGTCCTGAGCACCCGGGCCAAGGTCTGGTGGGCCGTCATCACCGTCGTCGTCCTCGTCGGGGCGCTGTTCCCGATCGTGTCGATCTTCATGACGAGCTTCAAGGCCTCGAGCGACATCAACTCCGGGACGTTCCTCCCGCCGCGGTGGAGCACCGAGAACTACGAGCAGATCCTCGCCACCGGCGGCTCCGCGCAGGAGCTGTTCCTGTCCGCGCTGCGCAACTCGATCGGGATCTCGCTCATCGCGACCGTCATCGCCGTCGTCCTCGCCACGCTGTGCGCCTACGCGATCGCGCGCCTCGACTTCCCGGGCAAGCGCGTCATCCTCACCACGGCGCTCGGCGTCTCGATCTTCCCCGTCGTCTCGATCGTCACGCCGCTGTTCAACCTCTGGCGCAACATCGGGCTGTACGACACCTGGCTCGGCCTGATCATCCCGTACCTGTCCCTGACGCTCCCGATCTCGATCTGGACGCTCGCCGCCTTCTTCCGCCAGATCCCGTGGGAGCTCGAGCAGGCCGCGCAGGTCGACGGCGCGACCCCGTGGCAGGCGTTCCGCAAGGCGATCGTCCCGCTCGCCGCACCCGGCGTCTTCACGACGGCGCTCATCGCGTTCTTCATCGCGTGGAACGACTTCGTCTACGGCATCTCGCTCACGTCGACGAGCGCCGCGCGCCCCGTCCCGGCCGCGCTCGCGTTCTTCACCGGGGCGTCGTACTTCGAGGAGCCGACGGGCGCGATCTCCGCGGCGGCCGTCGTCGTGACGATCCCCGTCGTGGTGCTCGTCGTCCTGTTCCAGCGCCAGATCGTCTCCGGACTGACCCAGGGGGCGGTCAAGGGATGAGCACCCCGTACCGCGCCGACCACCGCACCCGAGGAGAGAGCTGATGGCGTCGATCACCCTCAAGGACATCGTCAAGCGCTACGGGGACGGCTTCCTCGCCGTGGACGACGTGAGCCTCGACATCGCCGACGGCGAGTTCGTCATCCTCGTCGGCCCCTCCGGCTCGGGGAAGTCCACGGTCCTGCGCATGATCGTCGGGCTCGAGGACATCACCGCGGGGGAGCTCGAGATCGACGGCGTGCGGGTCAACGAGAAAGCCCCGCGCGAGCGCGACCTCGCGATGGTCTTCCAGAACTACGCCCTGTACCCGCACCTCACGGTCGCCGAGAACATCGCCTTCCCCCTGCGCCTCGCCAAGGGCAAGCACAACGAGGAGGAGATCCGCGAGAAGGTCGAGCGCGCGGCCGACATGCTCGACCTGCGCGAGCACCTCGACCGCAAGCCAGCGAACCTGTCCGGCGGTCAGCGGCAGCGCGTCGCGATGGGGCGGGCGATCGTGCGGGACGCCAAGGCGTTCCTTTTCGACGAGCCGCTGTCGAACCTCGACGCCAAGCTGCGCGGGCAGACGCGCACCGAGATCGCGCGGCTCCAGCGCCGGCTCGGCACGACCACGGTGTACGTGACCCACGACCAGACCGAGGCCATGACGCTCGGCGACCGGGTCGCGGTGCTGCGCCGCGGCGTGCTGCAGCAGGTCGCGAGCCCGCGCGGGCTCTACGAGCAGCCCGTCAACCTCTTCGTCGCGGGCTTCATCGGCACCCCGCCCATGAACTTCCTCCCTGGCGAGGTCTCGGGCGGGAGGATCACGCTGCCGTTCGGGGAGTTCGACCTGCCGGAGAGCCTCGCGTCCGCCGTCGGCGACCGCGGGCTCGTCATCGTCGGGCTGCGGCCCGAGCACTTCGAGGACGCGCGCCTCGTCGACCCGTCGAAGAAGGACCGCGGCCACACGTTCGAGATCCAGATCGACGTCACCGAGTGGCTCGGCGCCGAGCTCTACGCGTACGTGCCGTTCGACATGCACGAGTCGGTCAGGGGCCAGCTCGAGGAGCTCGACCGCGAGCTCGACGGCGAGGGCATGCGCTCGCAGTTCGTCGTCGCCCTGGACTCGACGTCGCGCGTCCGTGACGGCGACACGACCGAGCTGTGGTTCGACCCGACGAAGATGATGATCTTCGACCCCGAGACCAGCGAGAACCTCACCCGCGACGACGCCGAGGCGGAGCGGATCGAGCAGGAGAACGCGGAGGACCGCAAGCGGTCGCTCGAGCGCGCGCAGAAGCAGGAGGCGCAGGTCTGACCGTCGCGCGGGCGTCAGGCCGAGGTGAGCTCCGCGCGGCGTGGGGGGTTGGCGCCGGCGCGGGAGACCGTGACGGCCGCGACCGCGACGCAGCGCTCGAGCAGGTGCGCGAGCGTGTCCGGGTCGACGGCGCGCAGCTCGTCGCGACGGTCGGCGCCGAGGAGGCCGACCTCCCAGAGGCCGTCGATGAGGGCACCCATGAAGGAGTCGCCCGCGCCGACGGTGTCGACGACCGTGACGCGGGGCGCCGCGACCCGCTGCTCCCCGCGGCTCGTCACCGCGACGGCGCCCTCGCCGCCGAACGTCACGACGACGAGCGCCGGGCCGAGCGCGAGCCACTCGCGCGCGACCGCGACCGGGTCCGCGCCCGGCACGAGCCACGCGACGTCCTCGTCGCTCACCTTGACCACGTCGGCGAGCGCGACGAGCTCCTCGATCCGGCCCCGCGCGTCGGCCGGCTCGCCCATGAGGGCCGGACGGGCGTTGGGGTCGTAGGTGATCGTCGCGCTCGTGCGGGCGGCCGCGACGAGCGCGCGCACGTCGGTCGCGCCGGGCTCGAGCACCGCGGCGATCGAACCGGTGTGGACGGCGAGCGTCCCGGCGTCGGGCGCGGTACCTGCCGGGACGCGCCACTCCAGGTCGAACTCGTACGTCGCTGCTCCGTGCTCGTCGAGGTGGGCGGTCGCGACGCTCGTCGCGGCGGCTCCCGTGCTGCCCGGAGCGAGCGTCACGGTCGAGTCGTCGAGCCAGGAGCGGATCGCGTCGCCGTGGGAGTCGTCGGCGATCCAGGTCGCCAGGCGTGCGTCGCGGCCGAGCCGGCCGAGCGTCAGGGCGACGTTCGCGAGGCTGCCCCCCGGGTGCTCGTCGACGGTCCCGTCGGCGCGGTGCACGACGTCGATCAGCGCCTCCCCGACGACGAGCACGTGGTCGCGCGCTTCCGAGCCGTCGGGACGGACGCCGTCCTGAGCCGGGTGGGCCGTGCCTGACGCGCCGTCGCGCGTGGTGCCGGGGGCGGGCGGGGTGCTCATCGGTCGTCTCCGGTGGGATCGAGGTTCGTGGTGGTGGCCTGCTCCTCGCGGGCGCGCGCGGCGTCGAGCCGTGTGCGGGCGCCGTCGAGCCACTCCTGGCATCGCGCGGCGAGGGCCTCGCCGCGTTCCCAGAGCGCGAGCGACGCCTCGAGCGGCTCGCCGCCGGCCTCGAGCCGGGCGACGACCTGCACGAGCTCGTCGCGCGCCTGCTCGTAGGACAGTGCCGCGAGGTCAGGCGTGACAGCGTTGTCAGAAGAAGTCACGGCAGTATTCAACCCCATTTGGTCGTGGTGATGACGCCCTGTGTCCGGCACGCGGACGCCGGGCGTCTGGCGGATGGTGCGGCGTCGTGGTCATGGTGCGTCCGCCGTCGTGCTCGGCGAGGTGGCAGCGTCGGGCCCACGTGCGGCGTCCACGGTCGCGTCGAGCTCCCCGTGCGCGAGCCGCAGGCGTACCGGGTCGCCCGCCGCGACCTCGTCGGGCGAACGCACCACGTGCCCGTCCCCGCGCTGCACGACGGCGTAGCCGCGCTCGAGCGTCGACGCCGGCGACAGCGCACGCACCTGGGCCTCGAGCCGGCCGACCTCGCCGGACGCCCGCACGAGCCGCGTGTCCAGGGCGCGTCGCGCGCGGTCGCGCAGCCCGGCGACGCGCTCCTCGCGGTCCGTGAGCATGACCCCGGGCGACGCGAGCACGGGTCGTGAGCGGATCCCGTCGAGCCCCGCCTGCTCCCTGGCCACGCGGGCGGCGACCGCCGCGCGCAGGCGCTGGCGTGACTGGCCCACCCGGGCGCGCTCCTCGGACACGTCGGGCACGACGCGCTTAGCCGCGGCGGTCGGTGTCGAGGCACGGTAGTCAGCCACGAGGTCGAGCAGCGGGCAGTCCGTCTCGTGGCCGATCGCGCTGACGAGGGGCGTGCGGCAGGCGGCGGCCGCGCGCACGAGCGTCTCGTTCGAGAACGGCAGCAGGTCCTCGACCGCGCCGCCACCGCGCGCGACGACGATCACCTCGACGTCGGGGTGCGCGTCGAGCTCGCGGATCGCGTCGCCCACCTGCTGGACGGCGTGCGCACCCTGCACCGCGACCTCACGGATCTCGAACCGGACCTGCGGCCAGCGCGCACGGGCGTTGACGACGACGTCGTGCTCGGCCTTCGACTCCCGCCCGCACACGAGCCCCACGACCTCGGGCAGGAACGGCAGCGGTCGCTTGCGGTCCGCGTCGAACAGCCCCTCGGCGGCCAGCACCCGCTTGAGGTGCTCGATCCGCGCGAGCAGCTCGCCCACGCCCACGGGGCGGATCTCGCGCGCCTGGAGCTGGAGCGTCCCGCGGCGCGTCCAGAACACCGGCTTGGCGTGCACCACGACGTGCGCGCCCTCCTCGACGGGCGCGCCGTCGAGCACGCGCACGGCGGCCGACACGGGCAGCGACATGTCCAGGTCGGTGTCGCGCAGCGTGAGGAACGCCGTCGACGTCCCGGGGCGGCGGTTGAGCTGCACGACCTGCCCCTCGACCCAGACGGGGGCCATCCGGTCCACGTACTGCTCGATCTTGCGCGACAGGAGCCGCACGGGCCACGGGTGCTCGGCGCTCGTCTCGAGGGCCCGGGCGGGCAGCGGCCCACGCGAGACCTGACCGGCACCTGCATCGACTCGCGGCGCGCCGGAGGGCGGTGCGTCGTCGGGCAGGGGGAGCGAGGCGGTCACGGGACCAGCCTGCCCCATGCCACCCACGGGCACGGCGCGGGCGGACCCTGCCGACGGGATCGCGCCCCGCGCTGCGAGGCCCGGCGCGTCGGAGGAGCCCCCGTGTGGGCAGACCGTGGAGCCCGCGCGGGGACCGGGTGAGGAGATGTCGGGGCGCGGCTCGTGAGTGCCTCGTCACCCGGCCTCGCCGCCGTCCGACGGCGGGTGCTCACCTAGACTGGCAGGCGTGAGTGCCCTCCCCGCAGCCCCGTCCGAGCGCCCGTCCGCCGACCGCTCCGTCGCGACCGTGGCCGACGCGCCCCGCAAGCGCGTCCTCCTCGCGGCGCCGCGAGGCTACTGCGCGGGCGTGGACCGTGCCGTGGTCGCCGTCGAGAAGGCGCTCGAGCACTACGGCGCCCCGGTCTACGTGCGCAAGGAGATCGTGCACAACAAGTACGTCGTCGAGACGCTGAGCGACCGCGGCGCGGTGTTCGTGGACGAGACGGACGAGGTGCCCGAGGGCGCGCGCGTCGTGTTCTCCGCGCACGGCGTCTCGCCCGCGGTCAAGGCGGCCGCCGCCGCGCGCAACCTCGACACGATCGACGCGACGTGCCCGCTCGTGACCAAGGTGCACAAGGAGGCCGTGCGCTTCGCGAAGGACGACTACGACATCCTGCTCATCGGCCACACGGGCCACGAGGAGGTCGAGGGCACGGCGGGCGAGGCTCCCGACCACGTCCAGGTCGTCGACTCCCCGGACCACGTGGACGGCGTCGTGGTCCGCGACCCCGACAAGGTCGTGTGGATCTCGCAGACCACCCTGTCGGTCGACGAGACGATGGAGACCGTGCGTCGGCTGCGCGAGAAGTTCCCGACGCTGCAGGACCCGCCGAGCGACGACATCTGCTACGCGACGCAGAACCGCCAGGTCGCGGTGAAGAAGCTCGCGCCGGAGTGCGACGTCGTCATCGTCGTCGGCTCGGCGAACTCGTCGAACTCGGTGCGCCTCGTCGAGGTCGCCCTCCAGGCGGGCGCCGGCGCGTCGTACCGCGTCGACCACGCCAAGGAGATCGACCCCGCGTGGCTCGACGGCGCGACGACGGTCGGCGTGACGTCCGGTGCGTCCGTCCCGGAGATCCTCGTCGACGACGTCCTCGCGTATCTCGCGGAGCGCGGGTTCGGGGACGTGGACGAGGTCCGCACCGCGACGGAGGACCTCATGTTCTCCCTGCCGCGCGAGCTCCGCTCGGACCTCAAGACGTCCGGGTCGGACGGCGGTCGTCCCACCCGCGGCGGCCGCACGTCGCTCTCGGTCCAGCCCGTCTGAGCGCCGGGCTCAAGCCCGTCTGAGCACCGCGCGGCCCGTCGCACGGGCCGCCGGGGCTCCGGTCAGGCGCTCGCCTCGTCCGCACCGCGCTCGGCCGCGGCCCGGTCGCGGTCCGAGGGACGCTCGTCGATCGCGACGAACGCCTCGCTGACCGAGGCGAGGAGCTCGGGGGCGCTGATCGCGCTGAGCTGCGGGTTCACCGTCGCGGGCGTCGCGAGGTCCTCGTCGACGACGTGCAGGTCCGCGAACCGCCGTGCGCTCACGAGCACGCGCGTCTCGAGCGAGCCGACCGTGCGGTTGTACGCGTCCGACGCGCTCTGGAGCTGACGGCCGAGCTTCGCGAGGTGCGTGCCCATGACGGCGAGGCGCCCGTGGAGCTCCTTGCCGAGCGAGAGCACCTGCTGCGCGTTCGTCGCGAGCGCGTCCTGGCGCCACGCGTACGCGATCGTGCGGAGCATGGCAACCATCGTCATGGGCGTCGCGATGACGACGTTCCGCGCGACCGCGTGCTCGAGCAGCGACGGGTCCTGCTCGACCGCGGCCGACAGGAACGACTCGGCGGGGACGAACATCACGACGAACTCGGGCGCCGGCGCGAACTGGTCCCAGTAGCGCTTCGCGCCCAGGTCGTCCACGTGCTTGCGCATGTGCCGGGCGTGTGCCGCGAGCCGGTCGGCGCGCACGGCCGGGTCCGTCGCGCCCTGCGCGTCGAGGTACCCGAGGAACGCGACCTTGGCGTCGACGACCACCTGCTTGCCACCGGCGAGCTTGACGACCATGTCGGGCCGCAGCGCGCCGTCGTCGGTGGCCACCTGGTCCTGCTCGACGAAGTCGACGTGGGGGAGCATGCCCGACGCCTCGACGACGCGCCGCAGCTGGAGCTCGCCCCACGCGCCCCGCACCTGCGACGAGCGCAGGGCCGTGACGAGCTGGGACGTCTCGGCGCGCAGCAGGTTCGACGCGTCGCGCACGCCGCGCACCTGCTCGGCGAGGCTCCCGTGCGCCGCGAGGCGTGCCCGCTCGGCCTCCGCGACCTCGGCGCGGACCTTGTCGAGCGCGCCGGCGAGCGGCTCCACGAGGTGGCGCACCGCCTCCTCGCGCTTCGCGAGCTCGGCGGCACCGACCTCCTGGCTGCGCCGCAGCCGCTCCTCCGCCTGGACGAGGAACTGCTCCGTGCCCGCGGCGAGCACCTTGCTCGAGAGCGCTTCGAACTGCGCCTCGAGCTGGCGGTGGTCGCCCTGGATCTCGGCGACCCGGCGCGCGGACGACTCCCGGAGCTCGGCGAGCTGCTGCTCGTACGACGCGCGCGCGAGGTCGAGCCGCTCGTCGGCGCTGCGCTGCGCCGCGTCGAGCTCGCGGACGAACCCGGCGCGCTCGGCGTCGAGCCGCTCCGCGAGGCCCGCTGCCCGCGCAGCCTCCTGCTGCGTCTGACCGAGGAGCGCGGTGAGACGGTCCACCTCGGCGGTCGCGGCGTCGGGCGACGCGCGGCGCACCGCGAGCACGAGCACGACACCCCCGACGAGCCCCAGCACGAGGCCGACGGCGAAGAGCAACCCTCCCGAAACGTCCATGCCCGCACCTTCCCACGGGGTACCGACAGGACCGCGCAGACACGGCGGGTCCGCCGAGGACAGCCCCTGACAGCCCATGACAAAACGCACCCCGTGACGGCGAAGACCTCGACTACGTTTGCTCCCATGGTCGAACCCACGTACGAGCCGCCCGTGGCGCCCGGGACGGCGCCGCAGGCGCCCCCGACACCCCGCCATCCGGCTCCGGACCCGACGGCCGCGCTCTCGCTGCGCGGTCTGTGGAAGCGCTTCGGCGAGAAGATCGCCGTCGCCGGCATCGACCTCGACGTGCCTGCGGGCTCGTTCTACGGGCTCGTCGGTCCGAACGGCGCCGGCAAGACGACCACGCTGTCCATGGGCACGGGCCTGCTTCGGCCCGACGCGGGCACCGCGCACGTGCACGGGACGGACCTGTGGGCCGACCCGGCCGCGGGCAAGCGTCAGCTGGGCGTCCTGCCCGACGGCGTGCGCCTCTTCGACCGCCTCACCGGTGCCCAGCTCATCACCTACGCGGGCCTGCTGCGCGGCATGGACCGGGACACCGTCGCCGAGCGCACGACCGAGCTGCTCGCGGCCCTCGACCTGGCGAACGACGCGAACACGTTCGTCGTCGACTACTCCGCCGGCATGACGAAGAAGATCGCGCTCGCGACCGCCCTCATCCACGCGCCGCGCACGCTCGTGCTCGACGAGCCGTTCGAGGCCGTCGACCCGGTCTCCGCCGCCAACATCCGCGACATCCTCTCCGGGTACGTCGCGAGCGGCGGCACGGTCGTCGTGTCCTCGCACGTCATGGACCTCGTCCAGCGCATGTGCGACCACGTCGCCGTCGTCGCTGGCGGCCACGTCCTCGCCGCGGGGACGGTCGACGAGGTGCGCGGCGACCAGAGCCTCGAGGACCGTTTCGTCGACCTCGTCGGCGGCCGTCAGAGCACGGAGGGCCTCGCGTGGTTGCGCAGTTCGTAAGGCTCAAGCTGACCCTCATGGGCAACGCGTTCCGGCGGAGCATGTGGCAGACGATCGGCTTCGTCCTCGGCTCCCTGTACGGCCTGTTCGTGGTCGGGATGCTCGTCGTGGGGATGGTCCTGCTCGGCACCGACGACCCGGGTCTCGCGGGCTCGCTCATGGTCCTCGGCGGCGCGTTGGCGGTCCTCGGGTGGTGGGTGATCCCGCTCTTCGCGTTCGGCGTCGACGCGACGCTCGACCCCCAGCGCTTCGTGCTGTTCGGCATCCCGCAGCGCCGGCTGCTCGCCGGGCTCGCCGTCGCGGGCGTGGTATCGATCCCCGGCATCGCCACGGCGCTCACCGCGCTCGGCGTCTCCTTCGCCTGGTGGCGCACCCCGCTCGCGGTGCTCGCCGCGCTCGTCGGCGCGGTGCTCGCGGTCGCGCTGTGCGTCGTCGGCTCGCGTGCCACCACCACGGCGCTCGCGCCGCTCCTCGAGTCCCGGCGCTACCGCGAGGTCGTGACGATCGCCGCGTTCGTCCCGCTCATGCTCGTCGGGCCGGCCTTCGGCTGGGCCGCGTCGCAGCTCGACGGGGGCCCCGTCGACGGCGCGGCGGTGCAGGGCCTGCTCGCCCGGCTGGCCGACGTCGTCGCGTGGACGCCGTTCGGCGCCCCGTGGGGTCTCGGTCTGGCCGTGCACGACGGCGCGTGGGGCCTCGCGCTCGCGCGTCTCGTCGTCGCGCTGGTCTCCCTCGCCGTCGTCTGGGTCGTGTGGGACCGGTCGCTCGCCCGCGCCCTGGTGAACCCGCCGACGTCGGGTGCCGGGGGCCGCGCCAAGGGGCTCGGACTGTTCTCGCGGTTCCCGGCGACCCCGACCGGGGCGGTCGCGGCGCGGACCGCGACGTACTGGTTGCGCGACCCGCGGTACTCCGGGTCGATCGCCGTCGTGCCGCTCATCCCCGTCGTGCTCCTCGTCGCGGGCGGCGGCTCGGGCTCGGACATCTTCCTGGTCCTCGCCCCGCTCACCGCGTGGATCCTCGGGTTCTCGATCTCCGCGGACGTGGCGTACGACCACACCGCGTTCGCGCTCCACGTGTCGACCGGCGTGCCGGGCCGTGCGGACCGCTGGGGCCGGGCGATCCCCGTGCTGGTAGCCGGTGGCGTGGTGTCGTTCGCCTTCGCGACCGTCTCGGTGGCCGTCGTCGGGCGCTGGGACGCCCTGCCGGCCCTCCTCGGGCTGACGGCGGGCACGCTCCTCGTCTCGACCGGGGTGTCGAGCGCGACGTCCGCGCGGCTCCTGTACCCCGTGCCGAAGCCGGGGGACAGCCCTTTCAAGCAGCCCCAGGGCGCGGCGATGGCGACGCTGGTCGCCCAGACCGTCGCGATGGCCGTCGTCCTGGCGGCGTCGCTGCCGTTCCTGGTCCCGGGCGTGCTGGCGATCGTCTGGCCGGACGCCGCGGCGAACGGGGTGCTGGGATGGGTGACGCTGGTCGTCGGCCCGGTGGTCGGCGCGGTGGCGCTGCTGATCGGCGTGCGCTGGGGTGCGCGGATCTACGACCGCCGCACCCCGGAGCTGCTGCAGCAGGTCCTGTCGTACGCGTGACGCCGTAGACTCGGCCGACGTGGCTCTCACTATCGGCATCGTCGGCCTGCCCAACGTCGGCAAGTCCACCCTCTTCAACGCCCTGACGCGCAACCAGGTCCTTGCGGCGAACTACCCGTTCGCGACGATCGACCCGAACGTCGGCGTCGTCTCGCTCCCGGACCCGCGGCTCGACAAGCTGGCGGAGATCTTCGGCAGCCAGCGCGTCCTGCCCGCGACGGTGTCGTTCGTCGACATCGCCGGCATCGTGAAGGGTGCGAGCGAGGGGGAGGGCCTCGGCAACAAGTTCCTCGCGAACATCCGCGAGGCCGACGCGATCTGCCAGGTCACGCGCGCGTTCTCGGACCCCGACGTCGTCCGCGTCGAGGGCTCGACGGACGCCGAGGGCGACATCGAGACCATCAGCACCGAGCTGATCCTTGCCGACCTCCAGACGCTCGAGAAGACGCTGCCGCGCCTCGAGAAGGAGGTCAAGATCAAGAAGGGCGACGCCGCGCTGCTCGAGGCCGCGAAGACGGCGCAGTCGCTGCTGGAGTCGGGGACGACGCTCTTCCAGGGCGCGGCCGGTGCCGGGCTCGACCTCGCCGACGTCGCGAGCCTCCAGCTCCTCACCGCCAAGCCCTTCATCTACGTCTTCAACACGGACGACGACGGCCTCGCCGACGACGCGATGCAGGAGCGCCTGCGTGCGCTCGTCGCGCCCGCGCAGGCGATCTTCCTCGACGCCAAGTTCGAGTCGGAGCTCGTCGAGCTCGAGCCCGACGAGGCGAAGGAGATGCTCGCGGAGTCCGGCCAGACGGAGGCGGGGCTCGACCAGCTCGCCCGGGTCGGTTTCGACACGCTCGGTCTGCAGACCTACCTCACGGCCGGGCCGAAGGAGGCCCGCGCGTGGACCATCCACCAGGGCTGGACCGCGCCGCAGGCGGCCGGGGTCATCCACACGGACTTCGAGCGAGGCTTCATCAAGGCCGAGATCGTGTCGTTCGAAGACCTCGTCGCGACCGGGTCCGTCGCCGCGGCCCGCGCCGCCGGCAAGGCCCGGATCGAGGGCAAGGACTACGTCATGGTCGACGGCGATGTGGTCGAGTTCCGCTTCAACGTGTGACGCTCGCCACCTTCGGCGGGCTGAGCGATATCGGGCGCATCGGACTGCCCTCGTGCGGGCATGCGCCGGAATCTCGCGTCAGTGTCCAGCTTCGGACGAGGCGGGCGTGGAGCATGCCACCAGATCGATCGGGTCGGACGTCGTCACGCGGTGATGCCGTCCAGCTCTGCGACGTCCTCCGCTGACAGGCGCAGCGCGGCTCCCGCGATGTTCTCCCTGAGATGCGTCACCCGGGACGTTCCCGGGATCAGCAGGATGTTCTCCGACCGCTGCAGCAGCCATGCGAGCGCCACGGACATCGGCGTCGCTTCCAGTCGTGCTGCCACAGACGACAGAGCGTTCGCCTGCAGCGGCGTGAAGCCGCCGAGCGGGAAGAACGGGACGTAGGCGATGCCGTCCGCGGCGAGCTGGTCGACGAGGTCGTCGTCGTCGCGATGGGCAAGGTTGTACATGTTCTGCACGCAGACCACCGGCGCGATCCTCCGTGCATCGGCAACCTGGTCGGCGGTCACGTTGCTGACGCCGAGGTGCCTGATCAGGCCCTGCTGCTGGAGCTCGGCGAGAGTCTCGAACGCCTCGGCGATCGAGCCTGGCTGTGGCCCAGACGCGTCGCCCATCCGCATGTTCACCAGGTCGAGGGAGTCCACCTGGAGGGACTCGAGGTTCTCGCCCACCTGCCGGCGCAGCGACTCCGGGTCCCGGGCGGTGGGCCAGCCGCCCTCGGCGTCGCGGGTCGCTCCGACCTTCGTCGCGATGAGGACGGACCCGGGGTAGGGGTGCAGTGCTTCGCGGATGAGCCGGTTGGTGACCCGGGGTCCGTAGGCGTCGCTGGTGTCGATGTGCGTGATGCCCTGCTCGACGGCTTCACGAAGGACCTCGACGGCTCCGTCGTGGTTGGCGGGCGGGCCCATGACCCACGGTCCGGCCAGCTGCATCGTTCCGTAGCCGAAGCGGGTCACGGTGCGGTCGCCGAGCGTCCAGGTTCCGCCGGGGAGCGTGGTGGTGGTGGTCATCGATCGCCTTTCTCGTGGAGGAGGCGGTGGCGAAGACGCCGCCGCGTGCACCAGCCTCGGAGAGCAGCACTACTTTGGGGAAGTACGCACCTGAAGGTGCGTTTCGCACTGGGACAGGAGATCAACGTGGCGACAGCCAGTGCCGCCGAGAGACGCGACGAGGCCAGGACGGCCTACAACGCGTTCCTCGAAGGCTGCCCCAGCCGGGGCCTGCTCGATCGGGTCTCCGACAAGTGGGTCGTCCTGGTCCTGTGTGCGCTCGGCGGTGACAGCAGCGACCCGACGCCCGCTCCGCTTCGATACTCGGAGCTCGCGCGCATCATCGCTGGTGTGAGCCAGAAGATGCTCACCCAGACGCTGCGTGGCCTGGAACGCGACGGCCTCGTCACCCGGAAGGTCACGCCCACGGTTCCCGTCACCGTCCACTACGCGCTCACGGAACTTGGCCACTCGCTCCATCGGACCATGCGACTGGTCCGTTCCTGGGCGCAGGAGCACATGGACGAGGTGCAGGCGCACCGCGACACGTACGACGGCGACGCGTAGGCGGTCTGGCGCGAGGGCCGATGAGAAGCTGCCGTCGGACAAGGCGACGTCGCTGGATGCCGAGCACGCCGACGGTCGTCGACTCGAGACGGAGGAGCGGACGTGGGCAAGCGAAAGACGCCCGAGGAGAAGGCGGACGACCTGAGGCGGGACGCGCTCGCTCGCGCGGCGCGCACCGACGAGGACTTCGAGCCGCTGCTCGTCGACCGGAACCAGGGGATCCGCAGCAGGGCGGCGATGAACCGGCACGCCGGCGCTGAGGTTCACGACCGCTTCGCGCAGGACAGCTTCTGGGGCGTGAGGGTCGTGGTGGCGCAGCACCCGAACGCGTCGCGCGAGACCCTTCTTCGCCTCCTCGAACGTGACACGCGCCGGCGCCGCCTCGCATCAGGGTGATCGCAGAGCGACCTAGCTGCTGGCCGGCGTCCTCACGACGATCTCGAAGGGGACCGCTCCGTCGTCGGCGGTGGCCAGGAGCTTCCGGATGCGCTCAGCGACGTATCGAGCCCGGTCAGCAGCCGGGCGGGATCGGTGAACGCGTCGAAGTCCGGGTTGGCGGCCAGTGCGAACGTGACCGACGAGAGCCGCCCACGGTCCACGCGCAGCTCGACACCGTGCGACGGTGCCAGTAGTCGCGTCGTCCCCGCATCGTCGGTCTCCTCGAGGTCCCCACCGACCCGAGCCTGCGCCAGCGCGAGCGCCGCGGTGTGCTCGGGGGCGCGCGTGTCGGCCGACACGCCCGCCAGCAGAGTGCGCAGCTCCGTGGTCACGTGGTCGTCGGGAACGGCATGCCAGCACTTGCGGAGTACGTCGGCGACGCCACGGGTCTCGTACGGATCGCGAAACCCGGGGCCGCCGGACGACTCGTGCGGGTAGCCTCGCGCCATGACGATCGGCAGCGAGTCGCGCCACCCCGCCGAGGAGCGCGTGCAGGCGTTCATGGCCGAGTTCGACGCGCAGTGGCGGATCGCGGCTCCCGCCTTCGAGAATCGTGATCCTGCCGATCCGCGGGGCCGGTTCGAGCTCTGGGGCGGCCTCATGGCCCAGACTGCGCGGAACCACTTCACCGACTCGTCCTCCATCAACCTCGGGCAGTCCTTCGGCCGGCCGGCCGAGCACGGGCCCGACGCGGAGCGGTTCCTCCGGTCGGAGGTGCACGACGACGTCGCCTACGTGCTGACCCGGAGCACGTCCCCGCTCGCGAGGTTCCACGAGTACACGGTGCGCAAGCACGGTGCGGACTGGCGGATCTCGGCGATCACCGACCATTCCGGCGACCCCACGCAGCCGTTCGTGGATCGCGCGAGCATCGACGAGCGTGTGCGGCAGTGCGCTGGCGACGCACCGTTCACCGAGATGCCCGAGGCGCAGGCGCGGCTGGACGAGGTCCGCAACTTCACGGACCGCGAGGTCACTCGCGCGCGCGACGGCGAGACTGCGCACGCGGAGGTCTCCGGGATCGGAACCCTCGTCACGGGCACCGGGGTGCTGACGGTCCTGGACTTCGGCTACGGCAACGACGATGCCCGGCCGCTCTCCCGCACGGTCGCGCCGGGCGCCTACCCGGTCGACCGGGTCACCGCATTCGGGCGCAACGCCGCCGTGCGCGTGCGCTTCAGCGACCAGGCGCCGGTCGCCTGGCACCCGGCGTCCATCCCCGGCAGCGGTCACGTGGTCGGCGTCGACGCGGGGTGCGTCGTCATCGCTGACTATGTCGCCTACGCGTCGATGACGCGGCGCGAGAAGGCCGCGGCGTTCGACCGTCTCGCCGCGGTCGAACGACCCGCGACGCTCGGCTTCCCTCTCGGCGGCGCCGAGGTGGGCCTGGCGGCGGACTCCGGGTACGGCGACGGCAGCTACCCCGTGTACTGGGGCGAGGACGCGAACGGCGACGTCGCCCAGCTCGTCGTCGACTTCATGGTGCTCGTGGCGCCGGACGACGACGGCGTCCTCTCACACCTGTAGTGCCGGTACCTATGATCGTCACCATGGTCACGACCGGCGACGACGACCTGGCGCTGGAGTTCACGCCCCCGCTGCTCGCGCTCCTGCTGGCCGCCGAACGGTCGAAGGGTGTTCCTCTCACCGAGGAGGAGGTCGTCGGGGTGCGTGACGGCGCGACGTGCGTCCGGCTGCGAAGGTCAACGGCCGAGGCGATGGCGGAGCAGCGTGGGTATGCCGACCTCGACCCGGAGCGTTGCTGGGAGCAGTGGCAGGCCGTCCGGACGCAGCTCGACGTCTGAGCCGGCGTGCGAGACATGGCGAGGCCCGCCGAGCCGGCGGCCGAGGACGGTGGGCAGGCATGAGCGACTGGGACACTCTGCAGCGAGAGAGATCGCGGTGCCTGTCGATCATGAGCGTGCTCGAGGAGGCCCTCGAGCGGCAGCTCTCCCGGAAGACGCCGCAGTGGGCCGGGCTCGGGCTGACGGTGGTCGACCGGGGCGCCTTCGCGATCTTCCCGCTCGCGATGGCTGTCGTCACCGACGGGCGCGACTCCGACGAAGAGACGCTCCTGTCGGAGCTCGAGGGTGCGCTCTGGCAGCACTGGGGGTACTGGTACGGCGGCCACGACTACCGCCTCGGGTCGTTCGGCCCCGACGACGAGTACGGCCGCAGGCTCACCGCGGCAGGAGCCCACGGTCGAGGGCCGCGATGGTGGAGGGTCAAGGACTTCGCCGTCGTCTTCGTGCGCTCGTTCGACGAGCTTCGAGAGCTGGAGACCCTCGCCCTGCACGCGATCCCGCTCGACTGGGCCCGGGAACCGATCAACGCGGGGAAGAAGCGCGACGGGTCGCGCTATCGGCGGACCCTGCGGCGGCTGCACGAGGCCGACGTGGTCTGGTCGTGGCCGGCCGCGCAGCCCGGCGTCGACCACTGAGACGCAGGTCACAGCATCGCAAGCGCGTCGCATCGTGAGACGCGGCTGGCGGCGCACCGTCACGGGCGGTCCCGGGCGCGGACGTTTCAGGGCAGTTTCCGGCGGGATGCGGCCCGGAAACAGAGCCGTACCGGCCAGTATCAACTCGGTAACGATCGCCCGTCGCAACCGGGCAAGGGGGAGATCCTTCGCAACTTGGTCTGTAGCGTGGCCTCAAACCGTGGTGGGCTTGCCCGTCCACGCGCGCCGACACTGTCCGAGCGCGCGGGCGGCGGGGCGGCCGGGGGGCTAACGACGCCCTCTCGGACGTGCTCACCATCCCTTGGAGGAGGAACATTGAAGATCAGGCGCACCAGTGCCGCCCTCGCCGTGACGGTCACGGGGGCACTGCTGTTCTCCGCGTGCAGCGGCACGTCGGGTGAAGGCGAGACCGAGACGGACGACTCCGGTATCAACACCGAGTCCGCGGTCACCGTCGCGTGGGAGGCCCCGCTCAACGAGCTCAACCTGAGCTCGTCGAACGGCAACGCGACCCAGAACGCGATCATCAACTACATGCTCAACTCGGGCTTCAACTACTACGACGCCGACCTGAACATCGTCAAGGACGAGTCGTTCGGCACGTACGAGAAGCTGTCGGACGACCCTCTGACGGTCAAGTACACCTTCGGCGAGGACACCAAGTGGTCCGACGGCACGCCCGTCGACGCGACGGAGATCCTGCTGGACTGGGCCGGTCAGTCCGGCAAGTTCAACAACGTCGAGGCTGTCATCGACGAGGAGACCGGCGAGGTCACGAACCAGGCGGAGCTGGACGCGGGCGTCTACTTCGACGGGTCGGACCCCGGCATCGCGCTCATCTCGCAGAACCCCGAGATCTCCGAGGACAACAAGTCCATCACGGTCGTCTACGACAAGCCGTTCGGTGACTGGGAGCTCAGCTGGACGAACGAGTTCGTCCCGGCGCACGTCGTCGGCCAGAACGCGCTCGGCATCGAGGACCCGGAGGAGGCCAAGGCGGCCGTCCGCGACGCGATCCTCAACAACGACTCCGCGGCGCTGTCGAAGATCTCGCAGTTCTGGAACTCGGGCTTCGAGTTCACCACGCTGCCCGAGGACCCGGCCCTCTACGTCTCGAACGGTGCCTACACCCTCGAGGAGTACGAGGAGAACCAGTACCTGACCCTCAAGGCGAACCCGGACTACAAGGGCACCAACAAGGGCTCGGTGGACACCATCACGGTGCGCTACATCGAGGACCCGATGGCCCAGGTCCAGGCGCTGCAGAACGGCGAGGTGGACCTCATCGGCCCGCAGGCCTCCGCTGACGTCCGCACCGCGCTCGAGGCGCTCGACGGTGTCGAGACCCACTCGGGCATCGAGGGCACGTACGAGCACGTCGACCTCGTCTTCGAGAACGGCGGCCCGTTCGACCCCGCGACCTACGGTGGCGACGCGGAGAAGGCCAAGGCCGTCCGCCAGGCGTTCCTCCTGACGATCCCGCGCCAGACGATCGTCGACAACCTCATCAAGCCGCTCAACCCGGACGCCGAGGTGCGCAACTCGAACATCCTCATCCCGGGCTCGCCGAACTACGACGAGATGGTCGCGGAGAACGGGTCGGACTTCTACCCGGCCGAGGGTGACATCGCGAAGGCGCAGCAGCTCCTCGCCGACGCGGGCGTCGCGACGCCGATCAACGTGCGTTTCGCGTACAACAACGAGAACACGCGCCGCGTGAACGAGCTCGCGCTCATCACCGACACGGCCTCCCAGGCGGGCTTCACGATCGTCGACACGGGCCGCCCGGCCGCCGAGTGGGGCACCCTCCTCGCGACCGGTCAGACCGAGTACGACGCGTCGCTCTTCGGCTGGCAGTCCACCTCGACGGCCGTCACCGAGTCGGACGCGAACTTCCGCTACGCGCCGAACCGTGGCGTGAACAACTACGGCATCTACAACAACCCCGCCGTGGACGCCGCGCTCGACAAGCTCCAGGTCGCCACCGACCCGGAGGAGCAGTTCCAGCACCAGCTCGAGGTCGAGAAGAACCTGTGGGCTGACGGCTTCGGCGTGACGATCTTCCAGTTCCCGGCCATCCAGGGCTGGAACGAGAACCTGAAGGGCGTCGAGTCGATCACGATCAGCCCGACGATCTTCCACGGGTTCTGGAACTGGACGTTCGAGGGCTGAGTGCCCTGACGGTCTGATGCGCCCCGCGTCGTCCTCGGACGGTGTCGGACCGCGTCGGACGTGTGAGACCGGGGGTCCCTGGCGGCTCGTCCGCCCGGGGCCCCCGGTCCTCGCATGCTGACAGCCCCTGACGTCTCCCCACCGACAGGTCCCGAGACCGTCGATTCACGAGCACGCGAGACCCGCGCGTAGAATCGATCGGCCCCAGACCGGGGTCCCTAACGACCAGCGAGGTAAGACCTCCGATGTTCTCCTTCATCTCGCGACGTGTGCTCGCAGGGTTGGCGACCCTCCTCGTGTCCACGTTCGCGATGTACCTGCTCGTCAGCGCCGCGATCCGGCCGTACATCTTCATGGATCTCGAGGGCAGCACGGCGAGCAACAAGCAACAGCTCATCGACCAGCGCACCCTCGATCTCGACCTCAACACCCCCGTCGTGGTCCGCTACTTCAAGTGGCTCGGCGACTTCGTGCAGGGCGACCTGGGTGTCGCCTGGCGCAGTGGCCAGCAGGTGACGACCCTGCTCCAGGGCGCGATCATCTCGACCATCCAGCTCGTCGCCGCAGCAACGGTGCTCGCGGTGATCTTCGGCGTCATGGTCGGCATCGTCAGCGCTCTGCGCCAGTACAGCACCTTCGACTACCTGACGATCTTCGTCTCGTTCGTGCTCTACTCGCTCCCCGCCTTCTGGGTCGCGGTCCTGCTCAAGCAGTGGGGCGCGATCGGCTTCAACGACTTCCTGCGGGACCCGAACCTCTCGATCCTCGCGATCGCGGTGGTCGGCGTCGTGATGGGAATCATGTGGTCCCTCGCGTTCGGCGGCTCCGCCCGTCGCCGCATCACCGTCTTCGGCATGGGGTTCGCCGCGAGCGCCCTCGCGCTGCTGTACCTCCAGCTCTCCGGCTGGTGGGAAGAGCCGAACCTCGGCCCCGTCATCATCGTCGTCACCGGTGGCGCGCTCGCGTTCGCGATCACCGCGCTCGTGTCCGGTCTGAAGAACCGCCGGGCGCTCTACGCGTCGCTGACCACGGTGGTCGTCGGTGTCGTCGTCTACTTCCCGATCCAGTCGGTCCTCAAGCAGGTCGACAACTGGTGGCTCGTCCTCGGGCTCGCCGTCGTCACCGTCGCCGTCGGCATCGGGATCGGGTACGCGTGGGGCGGGCCCGACAGGGGCGTCTCCGCACGTGCAGCCGCGATCACCGCGTTCCTCGTGGGCTCGATGATCTTCGTGGACAAGGTGATGTCGGTGTGGCCGGCGTACTTCGATGCGCCCGCCATCAACGGGCGACCTATCCCGACGATCGGCAACAGCACGCCGAACCTCGGCGGCAACTTCTGGGTGCAGACGCTCGACCAGTACACCCACCTCCTGCTGCCGACGCTCGCGCTCGTGCTCATCCAGTTCGCCGGGTACACGCGCTACTCGCGCTCGAGCATGCTCGAGGTGATGAGCCAGGACTACATCCGCACCGCGCGGGCGAAGGGACTGCCGGAGCGCACCGTCGTCATGCGGCACGGGTTCCGCAACACTCTCATCCCGCTCGCGACGATCGTCCCCATCGACGTCATCACGCTCCTGGGCGGCGCGATCATCACCGAGCAGGTCTTCGGTCGACCCGGCATGGGCCTGCTCTTCCTGCGATCGCTCAAGGGCGGCGAGATCGACCCCGTCATGGCCTACCTCGTCATCGTCGCGGCCCTCGCCATCATCGCCAACATCGTGGCTGACCTCATCTACGCAGCCCTCGACCCGCGGATCCGGGTGAACGCATGAGCAACACAACGAACGACGCGCCGCAGGGCGGCGCGCTCGAGAACCAGATCGAGCTGCTCGAGGTCGAGGGCCTGTCGCAGGGCCAGATCGTCCGGCGACGGTTCTTCCACCACAAGGGCGCCGTCGTCGCGCTGATCGTCCTCATCGGCATCATCCTGCTCGCGATCACGTCCATCGGCATCGGCGGATGGCACGGGTGGTACGAGTACAAGGCGTCCGGCCAGGGCTCGACCTACCCGCTGGTCAACGGCGGGCGTCCCTCGTCGGAGCACATCTTCGGGCAGGACGAGGCGGGTCGTGACGTGTTCGCGCGCGTCATGCAGGGCACGCAGACGTCGCTCCTGGTCGTGCTGGCCGTGGGCGTCATCTCGACGCTCATGGGCGTCCTCGTCGGCTCGCTCTCGGGCTACTTCCGCGGCGCGACCGACTCGTGGCTCATGCGGTTCACCGACCTGGTGATCACCATGCCCGTCATCGTCATCGGCGCGGTGCTCGCGCTGCTGTCGGGCGGGAGCAACGCCCTGATCCTGGGCGGGTTCCTCGGGCTCGTCCTGTGGCCGCCGCTCGCCCGCCTCGTCCGCGGTGAGTTCCTCAGCCTGCGCGAGCGCGAGTTCGTCGACGCCGCACGGGTGGCCGGGGCGAGCAGCGGGCGGATCATCTTCAAGCACATGCTGCCGAACGCCGTCGGCGTGATCATCGTCAACGTGACGCTGCTCATGAGCGCCGCGATCCTGCTCGAGACGGCGCTGAGCTACCTGGGCGTGGGGATCCAGGCCCCGGCGACCTCGCTCGGCAAGCTCATCAGCGACTACCAGGAGGCGTTCGCGACGCGTCCGTGGCTGTTCTGGTGGCCGGGCCTGTTCATCGTCGCGATCGCGCTGTGCGTCAACTTCATCGGCGACGGCCTGCGTGACGCGTTCGACCCGCGGCAGAAGCGCATCCCCTCGGAGCGCAAGATGGCTCGGGCGAAGCGCGTCGCCCGCCCGACCGCCACGGTCGTGGCGGACGCTCCTGGCTCGGCCGACGGGCCCGGGACACGCTGATGACCACGCACGACGTCGCCCGTCCGGGGGGTCCGGGACCCCTCGGACGGGGCGGCGCCCCGGCGCGGTCGTCAGGCCGTGAGCGCGGCGACGGTCGCAGCGACCAGCGCGGCGAGCACGCCGAGCTCCACGACGTGCCACGTCGTGCGGGCTCCCGGCGCGCCGGGGAGCTCACGGTCGAGGTGCCCCGCGGCGGCCAGCCCGGCGCGGCGGTCCACGACGGCGTCGGCCACGGACTCGGCGTTCGCCCCGGCCACGACCCTGGTCGGGTCGGCGGGCCGACGTCGGGACGTGCGCAGCCACCGGGCCGACGCGCTCGAGCGGGGCGCGGCCCACGCGGTCACGTGACCGCCCGCGTACCGCACCTCGAGGGAGTAGCGGGTCTCGACGCCCTCGTACGCGGTCCACGGCACGTGGACCGTGCGGGCGACGTTGCGCACCTCGATCCCGCCGTCGGACACCTCGACGGCGGGTCGCCAGAACAACATCCAGACGAGGTACGCCACGAGCGCTCCGGGGGCCGCCGCTCCCGCCACGGCGCCGAGGTCCCCCGTCAGTGCCGTGGTCACCACCAGCGCGACGGCGACGACGCCCGTCGCCACCGTGAGCACTCGGCCGAACGTCGAACGGAACACCAGCGTGGGACCCATGCGCCCATGCTCGCAGAGTCGCGGCGCCACGAGCGCCCGCGCTCGCTCCAGCAGGAAGGACACTGATCAGCGTGGCCAACGAGACGTCTCCCGCGGCCCCGGCCGCGCGCCAGGGCAGCCCTGTGCTGACCGTGCGCGACCTCGGCGTGGACTTCTACGTCGACGGGTCCTGGTACCCCGCTGCCTCGGACATGAGCTACGACCTGCACTCCGGTGAGGTCCTGGCGATCGTCGGCGAGTCGGGTTCCGGCAAGTCCCAGTCGTCCCTCGCCCTGCTGGGCCTCCTCCCGCCGAACGGTCGCGCGCGCGGCTCGGCGAAGCTGGGGGACCGCGAGCTCATCGGGGCGTCGCACGGCGCGCTGCGCCACGTGCGCGGCCGGGAGATCTCCATGATCTTCCAGGAGCCGATGACGGCGCTCAACCCCGTCTACACCGTCGGGTTCCAGATCGTCGAGACGATCCGGACGCACTTCAACGTCGGCCCGGCCGATGCGAAGAAGCGCGCGATCGAGCTCCTGCGCCTCGTCGAGATCCCCGAGCCCGAGCGCCGCTTCGACGCCTACCCGCACCAGCTCTCGGGCGGTCAGCGCCAGCGCGCCATGATCGCGCAGGCCCTCGCGTGCGACCCGAAGCTGCTCGTCGCGGACGAGCCCACGACGGCGCTCGACGTCACCGTTCAGGCGGAGATCCTCAAGCTCCTGCGCGACCTGCGCTACCGCGTCGACGCCGCGATCATCCTCATCACGCACGACATGGGCGTGGTGGCCGACATGGCCGACTCGATCATGGTCATGAAGGACGGCCAGGTCGTCGAGCGCGGGACGTCGGCGGACATCTTCGCCCGCCCGCAGCACCCGTACACGATCCGCCTGCTCGACGCCGTCCCGCACCTGGGCTCGAAGGGGCACACGACCACGGTCACGGACCGCCCGCCGCAGTCCAGGGCCGACGACCGCAAGGTCGTCCTCGACGCGGAGAACATCGTCATCGAATACCCCGGACGTCGCCGTCAGGCTGCGTTCCGCGCGGTCGACGACGTGTCCCTGCGGATCCACCAGGGTGAGGTCGTCGGCCTGGTGGGCGAGTCGGGCTCGGGCAAGACGACGATCGGCCGCGCCGCGGTCGGGCTGCTGCCGGTCACGGGCGGCGCGCTGCGCATCGTGGGCACCGACATGGTGGGGGCCAAGCCCAAGGACCTCAAGCCGCTGCGCACCGAGGTGGGCATCGTCTTCCAGGACCCGGGCTCCTCGCTCAACCCGCGACTGCCGATCGGCGAGTCGATCGGCGAGCCGCTCATGCTGCACAAGGGCACCAAGGGCAAGGAGCTCAGCCGCGAGGTCGAGCGCCTGCTGGACCAGGTCCAGCTCCCTCGGGCCATGCGCAACCGCTACCCGCACGAGCTGTCGGGGGGCCAGCGCCAGCGCGTCGGCATCGCCCGCGCGCTCTCGCTCGAGCCCAAGCTGCTCGTCGCCGACGAGCCGACGTCCGCGCTCGACGTGTCGGTCCAGGCGACGGTCCTCGACCTCTTCACGGACCTGCAGCGCGAGCACGGGTTCGCGTGCCTCTTCATCTCGCACGACCTCGCGGTCGTCGAGATGCTCTCGGACCGGATCGCGGTCATGCACAAGGGCAAGCTCGTCGAGGTGGGGGAGACGTCGCAGGTCGTCCACGCGCCGCAGCACGCCTACACCCAGCGACTGCTCGCCGCGGTCCCCGTGCCGGACCCGGAGGCGCAGCGTCAACGTCGTGCCGCCCGCGACGCCCTGCTCGAGGCAGCCGCCCGCGACATCGCGAACGACGGCGCCACGGCGCTGGCCGACGAGGAGCGCGCGCTCGCTGCGGCGCGGGACGACATGGACCACGAGCGGGCGACCCCGCCGACCGCCGGCGCCGGGTTCTGACGACCGGACGCACCGCAGAGGCCGCCCGGGGCGACCACCGTCACACACTGACGGTGGTCGCCCCGCGGCGTTCCGGTTGCCGGAGGACGTCCGCACGGCAAGCCTGGGTGTCATGACCCGCGCGGACGACGGAGCCGACGACCCAGGGACCGGCGCGGACGCGCCCGTCGCTCACGGCGTCGGGGACACCGCTGGGCCACCCTCCGGGCAGACCGCGGTATCGCCGGCACGACGGGCCGCGGAGGACCACGAAGGGCCGCGCACGGGTCGGCCGGACCCTCGGGTCTTCTACCCGGCGGCGGGGATCATCCTCGTGTTCGTGCTGCTGGCGGTGCTCTTCACGGACACCGTGACGGCGGTGATGAACACCCTGCAGCGCGACGTGATCGGCGTGTTCGGGTGGTACTACGTGATCGTCGTCGCGGCGTTCGTCGTCTTCTCCCTCTGGATGGGGCTCAGCCGGTTCGGCGACATCGTCCTCGGCAAGGACGAGGACGAGCCGCTCTTCCGGCTCCCGGTCTGGTTCGCGATGCTCTTCGCGACCGGCATGGGCATCGGGCTGGTCTACTGGGGCGTCGCCGAACCCCTGTCGCACTACGTGAACCCCAAGCCGGGTGTGGAGGGCAGCGACGCCCAGCTCGCGCAGGCAGCGATGGGCCAGAGCTACCTGCACTGGGGCATCCATGCCTGGGCGATCTACGTCGTCGCGGGGCTCGCCCTCGCCTACTCGATCCACCGCAAGGGTCGCCCGGTGTCCATCCGCTGGGCGCTCGAGCCCCTTCTCGGCGACCGGGTCCGCGGACGCCTGGGCGACGCCATCGACGTCGTCGCGGTCATCGGCACGGTCTTCGGCGTCGCGACGTCGCTCGGCTTCGGCGTCCTCCAGATCGCGGCCGGCCTCGGGTACCTCGACGTCGTCGAGCCGAGCACGGCGCTCGAGATCGGCCTCATCGCGGCGATCACGGCGCTGGCGACGATGTCCGTCGTGTCCGGGCTCGGCAAGGGCATCAAGTGGTTGTCGAACGGCAACATGGTCCTCGCGGGCGTGCTGCTCGTCGTCGTCCTGATCCTGGGTCCGACGCTCTTCGTGCTGCGCGAGTGGGTGCAGTCGCTCGGGTACTACCTGCAGAACATCGTCCGCCTGACTTTCGACACCACGGCCTTCCAGGGCCAGGCGGGGCTCGAGTGGCAGTCGTCGTGGACGATCTTCTACTGGGGCTGGTGGATCTCCTGGGCGCCGTTCGTCGGCGTCTTCATCGCCCGCATCTCGCGCGGGCGCTCGGTGCGCGAGTTCGTGCTGGGGACGCTGCTCGTGCCGACGATCGTCACGACCCTCTGGTTCTCGGTCCTGGGCGGCACGGCCCTGTACCGCGAGCTCACCGATCCGGGCAGCATGCTCGTCGACGGTGAGGTCGACACCGACACGGCGCTCTTCCAGCTGCTCGGCGGCCTGCCGTTCCCCGCTGTCCTCTCCGTCGTCGGGATCCTCCTGATCGTCATCTTCTTCGTGACGTCGGCGGACTCCGGCTCCCTCGTGGTCGACATGCTTGCGAGCGGGGGGAACCCGAACCCGCCGACGTGGAGCCGCATCTTCTGGGCGTCCCTCCAGGGGCTCCTCGCCATCGCGCTGCTGCTCGCCGGCGGGCTGCAGGCCCTGCAGACCGCGGCGATCCTCATCGCGCTGCCGTTCTCCGTGGTGATGATCGGTATGGCGGTCTCCACCGTGCGGGCGCTGCGAGCCGAGCACGCGGCACTCCTGCGCGCGGAGCGGCGGCAGGCGCGCGCCGTCCTGACCGAGCACGTGACCAGCCGGGTCACGGAGTCGATCTCGGAGCAGTGGGAGGAGCTGTACCCCGACCGCCCCGACCGCTGGAGGCCCCTCGTGCGACGTGGCCGCAAGGAGCCGCCGCCGTCGTGACGGTGGTGTCCGGGACGTGCGGACCCGGCGTCGAGCACGTGGTGGGTGACGTGCGTCATGGAGGCGTTCGCGTCGACCCGGTAGGATAGCCCTGCCCGGGAGACGGCCCGAGCGCCGACGGACCTCCCCTCACGGGCGAGGCCCGGCCTCAGGCGGGCCGTCGTCCCCCTCGAACCCCACGAAATGAGAACCGTAGATGTCTGTGCGCTCCGACCTGCGCAACGTGGCGATCGTCGCCCACGTCGACCACGGCAAGACGACGCTCGTCGACGCCATGCTGCGCCAGTCCGGCGCCTTCAGCGCGCACCAGCACGTGGACGACCGCGTCATGGACTCCGGTGACCTCGAGCGCGAGAAGGGCATCACGATCCTCGCGAAGAACACCGCGGTCCGCTACGCCGGTCCCGCGGCGGCCGCGGTGGGCGAGCCCGACGGCATCACCATCAACGTCATCGACACCCCCGGCCACGCCGACTTCGGCGGCGAGGTCGAGCGCGGCCTGTCCATGGTCGACGGCGTCGTGCTGCTCGTCGACGCGAGCGAGGGCCCGCTCCCGCAGACGCGCTTCGTGCTGCGCAAGGCTCTCGCGGCGAAGCTTCCCGTGATCATCGTCGTGAACAAGGTCGACCGGCCGGACTCGCGCATCACGGAGGTCGTCGCCGAGGCGACCGACCTGCTGCTCGGCCTCGCGAGCGACCTGGCGGACGAGGTCCCCGACCTCGACCTCGACGCGATCCTCGACGTCCCCGTCGTCTACGCGTCGGCCAAGGCCGGTCGCGCCTCGCTCGACCAGCCGCTCGACGGCGGTCTCCCGGCGAACGAGGACCTCGAGCCGCTCTTCTCGACCATCCTCGAGAAGATCCCCGCCCCGACGTTCGAGGAGGGTGCCCCGCTGCAGGCGCACGTCACCAACCTCGACGCGTCGCCGTTCCTCGGCCGCCTCGCCCTCCTCCGGGTCTTCAACGGGACCCTGCGCAAGGGCCAGGTCGTCGCGTGGGCGCGCCACGACGGCACCATGCAGAACGTGAAGATCACCGAGCTCCTGGAGACGAAGGCGCTCGACCGCGTCCCGACGGACTCCGCGGCCCCGGGCGACATCGTCGCCGTCGCCGGCATCGCCGACATCACCATCGGCGAGACGCTCACCGACCCCGACGACCCGCGCCCTCTGCCTCTCATCACGGTCGACGACCCGGCGATCTCCATGACGATCGGGATCAACACGTCCCCGCTCGCGGGCAAGGGCGGCAAGGGCCACAAGGTCACGGCGCGCCAGGTCAAGGACCGCCTCGACGCCGAGCTGGTCGGCAACGTGTCGCTGCGCGTCCTGCCGACCGACCGTCCCGACGCCTGGGAGGTCCAGGGCCGTGGCGAGCTCGCGCTCGCGATCCTCGTCGAACAGATGCGCCGCGAGGGCTTCGAGCTCACGGTCGGCAAGCCGCAGGTCGTCACCCGCACGATCGACGGCAAGACGCACGAGCCGATGGAGCGCATGACGATCGACGTGCCGGAGGAGTACCTCGGCGCCGTCACCCAGCTCCTCGCGCAGCGCAAGGGCCGCATGGAGACCATGTCGAACCACGGCACCGGCTGGATCCGCATGGAGTTCATGGTCCCGGCGCGCGGCCTCATCGGGTTCCGCACGCGCTTCCTCACCGAGACGCGCGGCACCGGCATCGCGTCGTCGATCTCCGAGGGCTACGAGCCGTGGGCGGGCCAGATCGAGACCCGCACGACCGGCTCGCTCGTGGCGGACCGCGCCGGCAAGGTGACGCCGTTCGCAATGATCAACCTCCAGGAGCGCGGCTCGTTCTTCGTCGACCCCACGCAGGAGGTCTACGAGGGCATGATCGTCGGTGAGAACTCGCGCAACGAGGACATGGACGTGAACATCACCAAGGAGAAGAAGCTCACGAACATGCGGTCCTCGACGGCCGACAACTTCGAGAACCTCATCCCGCCGCGCCACCTCACGCTCGAGGAGTCGCTCGAGTTCGCGCGCGAGGACGAGTGCGTCGAGGTCACGCCCGAGGTCGTGCGCATCCGCAAGGTGCTCCTCGACCAGACCGAGCGCGCCCGCGCGACGTCGCGCGCCAAGCGCGCCTGACGCCGCGCCCCAGGTGAGCGTGGGACCGGGCGAGCCGTCCGTCGTCGTGCCCGACGGCGGGCTGCTCGCCGTCCACGCCCATCCCGACGACGAGACGCTCGCCACGGGCGCGCTCCTCGCGACGTGGTCGCGGGCGGGGGAGCGCGTCACCGTCGTGACCTGCACGCGCGGCGAGCAGGGCGAGGTGATCGACACCCCGGCGCACCCGACCGGCGTCGGGCACCTCGAGGGGGACGGGCCCGCGCTGGCCGCGCACCGCGAGGGTGAGCTCGCGAGCGCGCTCGCCGCGCTCGGGGTGACGGACCACGTCTTCCTCGACACCGTCCCGCCGGCGGGAGCCCGGTCCGTCGCGGTGCCGGAGGTCGTACCCGACGACGTCGCGCCCGCCCGGTACGAGGACTCCGGCATGGCGTGGGCAGCGCCGGGAGTCGCCGGTGCCGCCGCGCACCTCGCGCCGGGGGCGTTCGTCGCCGTCCCGCTCGACGAGGCCGCCGCGCACCTGGCCGCAGTGGTCCGGGACCGCCGGCCCGCCGTCGTCGCGACGTACGAGGCCGGTGGCGGCTACGGGCACCCCGACCACGTGCGCACCCACGAGGTGACCGTCCGTGCCCTGGAGCTCCTCGCGGAGGCGGGCGAGGAGGTGCCCCCGCTGTGGTGCGTGGTCGCGCCGGAGGGTCGCGTGCGCGCCGCGCGTCGCGCCCTCGCGGAGTACGAGGGCGTCCAGGAGCTGGTCGCCGCGGACGAGACCACCGTCCTCCCGGACGCCACCGGGGAGCTCCCGCCGTTCGCCCGCCCGGACGTCTCCCTGAGCGGCGTCGTCGCCGTGCCCGTGGCGCCCGTGCTCGACGCGCTCCTCGCTGCGATGCGCGCGCACGCGACCCAGGTCCAGCACGTGACCGCCGCACCGGACGCCGGGCCGGACCACCCGCTCCTCGGGTGGTACGCGTTGAGCAACGACGTGCTCGCCCCGGTCCCTTCACACGAGTTCTACGCACCCTCCCGCGGGGCTCTTCCGCTCGACCCCGGTCGTGCGGCGGGCTCCCGGTAGCCTGGGCCGGTGGAGACTGGGATGGGGCGGCTCGTCGCCCGCGGCATGGCGTGCGCGCTGATCGGTGCGATCGTCGGTCTCGTCGGCACCGTGGCGCACCGCGCGACCCCCCTCGGGATCGTGCTCCCGGGCGGGTTCGGTCTCGGCTTCGTCCTCGCACTCCTCGCGGTCCTCGCGGCCGGGGTCCTGTCCCGCGCCTGGGGCGCGATGGCGGGGCTGCTCGGGTACGGGATCGGGTGGGTCGTCGTCGTGCAGCTCCTCTCGTTGCAGGGCCCCGGAGGTGACGTGCTCGTGCCGAGCCAGCCCGTCGGGTACGCCTGGATCTACGGCGGTCTGGTGGTCGTCGCAGCGGTCGCGTTCCTCCCCCGCTCGTGGTTCAGCGAGCGCGCCGTCCGCCCAGCGCTCCACGAGCGCACCACCGGGCAAATCGGACCAGAAGCGTAGGTCCGACCCGCTAGAATTCGCCGTGCGGCCCTCGGCCGCACGAACCCCTCGTCACCGCGCGACATCGCGCGCCTTTCGTCACGGAGACAGTGGATGGGTCAGCCGACCGAGCGAGACGCCGATCTCGACACCTCCCAGGACGCCACGACGACGCCGGTGGCGCCCGACGCGTCGGCGAGCGCTCCCGAGACCCTCGAGACGAGCGCCGCTCCGGCACCGGCCGAGGAGCCCGCGTCCGCCGAGGAGGCGAGCGAGGCGTCCCCCGCAGAAGCCGCCGGAACCGAGGCCGCGGCTCCGGCCGACGCGGGGCCGGCGGAGTCCGAGCCTGTCCAGTCGATGGAGCCCACCGGCACCGAGGACGCGGCCGTGGTGGAGTCGGCAGAGGACGAGCCCACCGGGACCGTGGAGCCCGTGGAGGCCGCCGAGCAGGCTGAGAGCGCGGAGCCGGCCGGGACGGAGCCCGCCGAGCAGGCTGAGAGCGCGGAGCCGGCCGAGGCCGCCGAGCAGGCCGAGAGCGCGGAGCCGGCCGAGACGGAGCCCGTCGAGGCCGCCGAGCCGGCCGGGAGCGTGGAGCCTGACGAGACCGAGCCGCTCGAGGCGGCGCCCGGGCCCGTGGCGACGGCCCGGAGCGACCAGCAGGACGTCGCGGAGACGGCGTCCGCCGCCGCGTCCCAGCAGGACGACGACGTGGACGAGGACGAGGACGACGACGAGCCGTACGTCCCGCGGGTCTTCGCGTTCGACCCGGACGTCCCCGCCGTCCTTGTCCCCGTCGCCGGGGCGGACCCCGAACCGGCCACCGCGCCGCAGCCGACCGCCGAACAGCCGGACGAGGCGGAGCCGGCCGAGCCGAGCCCGGCCGGGGCGCAGCCCGACGCGCCGACGTCGGCCGAGCAGCAGCCGGCCGAGGGGGCGCCCTCCGCGCCTGAGGTCGCGCCGGTTCCTGCGACGGGTGGCGGCGACGCTGACGAGACGGCCGTCGTGCCGGTGGTCCCGCCGTCGTCCGAGGAGGTGCCCGCCGCCGCGACGCAGGTGATCCCGCCGGTCGACCCGTGGGCGCGCCCCGCTCCGGTGGTGCGCACCTCGGTCCGCCCGAGCGCCGCGACGCCGGATTCCCCCACGGCACCGGGCGGCACCACCGCGACCCCTGCCTCTGGCGCAGCGACCGGCGCCGCCGCGGCGTCCGGCGCGCCGAACCTCGTGGGGGCGTTCGGTCCCGTCCCGCCCGACGAGTCGCGCGAGGCGTCGCCGTTCGAGGGGTTCGAGGAGGACCCGCCCCGCCGCGGGTGGGCCCGCGGCCTGATGTGGACCGGCATCGGCGTGCTCGTCGTGGGCGGGCTCTACACCGGCGCCCAGTGGTTCTTCTCGGACAAGGTCCCGAGCGGCACCACCGTCGCGGGCGTCGACGTCGGCGGCCTGACCCGCACGGCCGCGCAGGAGGAGCTGGAGGCCCGGCTCGGCCCGCGCGCCGCGGAGCCCGTCACGCTCACGGCGGGCGAGGCGTCCACGACGCTCGACCCGGCGGCCGCGGGACTGACGTTCGACGCCGCCGCCACCGCGGAGGAGCTCACGGCCTTCTCGATGAACCCGGCGCGCCTGTGGGAGCACCTGTTCGGCGGCGAGGACGAGGCCCCCGTGGTCACGGTCGACGACGCGGCGCTCGACGCCCAGGTCGAGACGTTGCGCGGCAGCCTCGAGGCGGCGCCCGTCGACGGGACGGTCCAGTTCGTCGACGGCGCGCCCACGAGCACGCCGGCCGCTGACGGGACCGCGCTGGTCGCGGACGAGGTGCCCGGCACCATCACGTCGAGCTGGCTCGTCACCGACGGGCCGGTCGCGCTGCCGACCGAGCCCGTCTCTCCGGACATCACGCAGGAGGAGACGGACGCGGCGCTCGTCGAGGCGCAGAAGGTCGTGTCCGCGCCCGTCGTCGTCTCCGTGGGCGGTCAGCAGCCCGAGCTCCCGCCGGAGGCGCTCGCGAGCGCCGCGTCGTACGCGGCGACCGACGGTGCGCTGACCCTGAGCCTCGACGGCGAGAAGCTCGTGGACGCCGTCGTCGACCGCACGAGCGACCTGCTCACGGCCGCAGACGACGCGCACTTCGTGTTCGCGGGCGGGGTTCCCGTGATCGAGGGCGGCGAGCCCGGCACGACGATCGACCCGGCCGCGATCTCGACGGCGGTCGCGACGGCCGCGGTCGGGGACGAGCGCACGGCCACCGTCGAGCTCGTCGAGTCCGACCCCTCGCAGTCCCGCGCGGCGCTCGAGGCGCTCGGCATCAAGGAGAAGGTCTCGGAGTTCTCCACACCGCTCCCGAACGTGCCGATCCGCACGGAGAACCTCCGCGTCGGGGCGAGCAAGGTGACCGGCACGCTCGTCAAGCCCGGTGAGACGTTCTCCCTGGTCGACACGCTGTCCCCGATCACGCTCGAGGGCGGTTACTTCGCCGCGGGAGTGGTGGAGAACGGCAAGCACACCGAGGGTGTCGGCGGCGGCCTCTCGCAGATGGCGACCACGACGTACAACGCCGGGTTCTTCGCGGGGCTCGACGACGTCGAGCACCGGCCGCACAGCTACTGGTTCGAGCGCTACCCGGCCGGTCGCGAGGCGACGATCTACGTGGGCTCGATCGACATGAAGTTCAAGAACGACACCCCCTACGGCGTGCTCATGCAGTCGTGGGTCGGCGGCGGCCAGCTCCACGTCGCGATCTGGAGCACCAAGCACTACGACGTCGAGACGTCGGCGAGCGGCAAGTCGAACGTCGTGCAGCCGTCGACCGTCACCCACACGGGCCCGGACTGCGAGCCCACGCCCGCAGGCAGCCCCGGCTTCTCCATCACGAACTACCGCAAGGTCTACCACGCGGGCGAGCTCGTCAAGGACGAGTCGTACCGCTGGACCTACAAGCCGGACAACGAGGTGGTCTGCGCTCCCTGAGCGCGGGCCGGGACGAGGAGTGCACATGCTCGGACGCAGCGAACGGGAGTCGGGCGCGCAGGCGTTGCTCGCGGCGAGCAGCGCAGGCTGGGTCGACCCGGCCGACGCCGAGGCGCTGCTCGACCTCGGGTCGACGACGGCCACGCTGTCGACGGTCGCGAGCATCGACGGCCTGTCGGCCGTCGTCCACCTCGGGCACCCCGCGCAGCCGTCCCACGAGCTCGAGCGTGCCCTGCTCGCGGCCCCGCCGTCGCTGGTCCTCACGGGCGCCGTCGGGGTGCCTGCGCAGTGGGCGTGGGTCGGCCGCTCGGCCGGTGCGCACGACGTCGCTGGCCACGTCGTGGTCGACGAGGCGGGGATGCGCGACCGGCGGCACGTGCTGCGCACGATGGGTGTCAGCCCGCGGCTCGTCCCGACCCGCACGACCCTCGAGGAGCGCGTGGCGCTCGCGGGCTCCGACGGGAGCCTCGTCGTCGAGCGCGGTGTTGCGCGGGCCTCGCTCGCGCCGCTCGGCTTCGTCGAGCTGCCGGGCAGCGAGCGCCTCGCCGAGGGGGCCCCGGTCTGGTACGGGCTGCTCGAGTCGCGGCCGTCCGCCCCGCACGTGGACGGCAGCGCCCAGGTGTGGCTCGCGTTCGGTCCGCGTGACGACCACCGCGGCTCGCTCCAGCAGACGCTGGGCCTCTTCGCTGACGCCGGCATCGACCTGCAGCACCTGCGCAGCCACCGCTCCCAGGCCGGTCCGCACATCTTCTTCGCGGCGTTCTCGTGCCCCGACGCCTCCGCGCTGGACGGGCTCGTCGGCGGGTTCGCCGAGCGCGGGGTCGCGTACCGGGTGCTCGCAGTCCTGCCGGGCCAGGAGTTCGTGCCCGGCCCGGACGCGCTCGAGCCGCGCTGGGCGGTGGCGTCGTCAGACGTGGCGGCGTCGAGCATCCCGTCGGATCCCGTGCGCGCGTGAGCGGCGTCGGGTACCTCGGGCCGCAGGGGTCGTTCACGCACCAGGCGGCGGCCACCTGGGCGCGCACGCAGCCGGGGGCGCTCGACCTCGTCGCGTCCGCCAACGTCGCCGAGGTCTTCACCCACGTGGCTGCGGGCCGGCACGAGCGCGGCGTCGTCGCGATCGAGAACACGGTCGAGGGATACGTCGTGCCGTCGCTCGACGCGATCGTCGGGAGCCCGTCCGTCGTCGCGGTGGACGAGGTCGTGCTCGACATCTCGTTCGACGCGTTCGTGCGACCGGACCACGGCGACCTCGCCGAGGTGACCGCGCACCCGCACGGTCTCGCGCAGTGCCAGCGGTTCGTCGACCGGACGGGGCTGCGGCCGCTCCCCGCGGAGTCCAACGCCGCCGCATGCCGCGACGCCGGGGCGCACCAGGTCGCGCTCGGGCCGACCATCTGCGGAGAGCTCTACGGGCTCGACACCTTCGAGCGGGCGGTCGAGGACTTCGCCGGCGCGCGCACCCGCTTCCTCGTCCTGGCGCCGCGGGCGGAGGCAGCGGGCATCCTCGCCCGTGCCCGCGACGGCGGTGACGCGCCGTGGCGCACGATGCTCGCGGTGACGCCCGTCGTCACCGGGCCAGGCGTCCTCGCGCGCATCACGCGCTCGTTCGGCGAGCGCGGGGTGAACCTCTCGAGCCTCATCACGCGCCCGATCAAGAACGTCGCGGGAACCTACGTGTTCGTCGTCACCGTCGACGGCGCCCCGTGGGACGCACCGGTGCGTGCGGTGCTGGACGACCTCGTGCGCGCGGGCGACTCGCTCAAGACCCTCGGCGTCGTGCCGGCGGGCCGCGAGCTGGACGAGACGCCCGACGAGGCGCACGTCGACGTCGACGCCGCGCACGTGCCGGTCGGGAGCGTCGGCGCCGGGTCGGACGCGGACGCGCTCGCGACGGGGCTGCTCTGGTGAGCGTCGTGCGTCCCGAGCGCGGGCCACGGAGTGTCGCGGTCGTCGGCCTCGGCCTCGTCGGCGGCTCCGTCGCCCGGCTCCTGCGCGAGAACGGGGTGGCCGTCACCGGGTACGACGCGACGGCCACGACGCGGGCGGCGGCGTGCGCCGCGGGCCTGCGGGTCGCCACGGACCTGGCCGACCTGTGCGCCGACGAGCCGGACGTGCTCGTGCTGGCCGTGCCGCTGCGCGCCATGCGTGCCGTCGCGACCGAGCTCGCGCGCCACGTGCGGGGTGCGACCGTCGTCACGGACGTGGGGAGCGTCAAGGGCGCGGTGCGCGACGCCGTGCGCACGGCCGGCCTCGCGGCGCGGTACGTCGGCGCCCACCCGATGGCGGGCACGGAGCACTCGGGGTTCGAGGCGTCGGACGCCGGGATGCTGTCGGGCGCACGGTGGGCGGTGACCGTCGACGCGACGACGTCGCGCACCGCGTTCACGACCGTCCTGCGGCTGGTCACCGGTCCGCTCGGCGGGACGGTGCACGTCCTCACCGACGACGTGCACGACGAGTCGACCGCGCTCGTCAGCCACGTCCCGCACGTCCTCGCGACCGAGCTGCTCGGGGTCGTGGCCGACGCGCCGGTCCGGGAGGTCGCGCTCGGGCTGGCCGCGGGGAGCTTTCGCGACGCGACGCGCGTCGGGCGCACGGACCCGCGCCGGACGGAGGCGATGGTCACGGACAACGCGGCGTGGGTGGCGTCCGCGCTGCGCGTCGTCGTGCGCGACCTCGAACAGCTCGTGCGCGCGCTCGAGTCCAACGCGCCGGTGGGGGAGTTCTTCGACCGCCCGGAACCGGTCCGCGGTCCCGCGCCGGCGTCGATCGACGCACCCGAGCGCGTCGTGCTCGACGACGACGGCGCCTGGCGCACCGCGCTCACCGCGGCGGGTGCACGTGGGCGGGTCGTGGTGAGCGTCGAGGACGACGCCGTCGCGGTCGCCTGAGCGGCGCGGGTCAGGCGGGTCGGCGCGGCGGCCGCGGGGGGACGCGCTTGCCGGCGACGATCGCGTCGAGCGGGACGACGACGAGCGACGGCTGCGCGTCGTGCTCGCCATGGCCACGGTGCGGCGGGACGCTCCCGCCCGCGTCCTCGCGCAGGACCAGGTCGGTGGGCGTCGTGCGCACGACGACCCCGATGACGTCGGTGAGCGGCTTGCCCGCGGCTGCGGCCTCGTCGTCGGGCAGGCGCCGCCGGACGACGACCCGGGTCCCCGGCGCCCACGTCGACCACGGGGTGTCAGGCACGTGGTCGGCTCCTCGTCGTGGTCGTCCGGGCAGGTGGGGATCGTGTGACGTTCGTCCACGGGCTGGTCAGCGATGGTCGGATCCGGCCCGACCTGAGCGATACTAGTCGGGCATGCCCCTGTCGTGACCTCGCCCCTCGCCGGGCAGGGTCCGGACGAATCCAGAAAGGTACCCGGTCGTGACTTACGTGATCGCCCAGCCGTGCGTGGACGTCAAGGACAAGGCGTGCATCGAGGAGTGTCCTGTCGACTGCATCTACGAGGGCAAGCGGTCGCTGTACATCCACCCCGACGAGTGCGTCGACTGTGGTGCGTGCGAGCCGGTCTGCCCCGTCGAGGCCATCTACTACGAGGACGACGTCCCGACGGAGTGGAGCGACTACTACCGCGCCAACGTCGAGTTCTTCGACGACCTCGGCTCGCCCGGCGGTGCCGCGAAGATGGGTCTCATCGAGAAGGACGACCCGATGATCGCCGCGCTCCCGCCGCAGGCCTGAGCACCCGCACCCCGCACGTGGGACTCGCCGACCTCTCCGGTCTCGCCTATCCCTGGGACACGCTGACCCCGCTCGCGGAGCGCGCCCGCGCACACCCGCGCGGCGTCGTGGACCTGTCGATCGGCACGCCGGTCGACCCGACACCCGCCGTCGTGCGCGAGGCGCTCGCGGCAGCGTCGGACGCCCACGGCTACCCGACGACGCACGGCACCCCGGCGCTGCGCGAGGCCGTGGCCGCCTGGTTCGACCGGCGCCGTGGCGTCCCCGGTCTCGACCCCGACGCCGTGCTCCCGACCGTGGGCAGCAAGGAGCTCGTCGGCCTCCTGCCGTCGCTCCTGCGCCTCGGGCCGGGCGACGTCGTCGTGCACCCGCGCACCGCCTACCCGACGTACGACGTCGGCGCCCGGCTCGCGGGCGCGACCCCGCTCGCGACGGACGACGTCGACGCGTGGGCGGGCCGTCCCGACGTCCGGCTCGTGTGGGTCAACTCCCCGAGCAACCCCACGGGGCGCGTGCTCGACGCCGCCCACCTCGCGCGCGTCGTCGCCGCGGCCCGCGAGATCGGCGCGGTCGTGGCGAGCGACGAGTGCTACGCCGAGCTCGCGTGGGCCGAGCCGTACACGACGAGCGGTGTGCCGAGCCTGCTCGACCCTGCCGTGACGGGCGGCTCGCACGACGGGCTCCTCGTCACCTACTCGCTCTCCAAGCAGTCGAGCATGGCGGGCTACCGGGCCGCGTTCGTCGCGGGCGATCCGGCGCTCGTCGCGGACCTGCTCGCGACCCGCAAGCACCTGGGGATGATCGTCCCCGCCCCGGTCCAGGCGGCGATGGTCGCGGCGCTCACCGACGACGCGCACGTCGCCGCGCAGCGCGCCGTCTACGCGCGCCGCCGCGAGGTGCTCGTCGGGGCGCTCGGCGCCGCAGGACTGGAGATCGACCACTCCGAGGCGGGCCTGTACCTGTGGTCGCGACCCGCCGGAGGCGGCGAGCAGGACTGCTGGCAGACGGTGTCGGACCTCGCCGACCTCGGCATACTGGTCGGACCAGGAGCGTTCTACGGACCGGAGGGCGCCGGGCACGTGCGCGTCGCCCTGACCGCGACGGACGAACGCGTCCACGAGGCCGCCGCTCGACTGTCCGGAGCCTGATCGCTGACGTGACCTGCCTCACGTTCGTGTGGCGTTCTCGTGACGGTTCCGGATTGGTCACGTGCGGGTGAAGCGGGGTACGGTCGACCGCGCGGCAACGGCGCGAGCAGCAGCAGGAAGGGAACCATGACCACCACACAGCAGCGGACGGTCCGCCTCCTCGTCGACGACCAGGCGCAGGACCTGCCCGTGGTCGCGGCGACCGACGGCAACGACGGCATCGTCGTGTCCTCCTTGCTCAAGTCGACCGGCCTCGTGACCGTCGACCCGGGCTTCATGAACACCGCGTCGTGCGAGTCGAGCATCACGTACATCGACGGCGACGCCGGCATCCTGCGGTACCGCGGGTACCCCATCGAGCAGCTCGCCGAGCAGTCGAGCTTCCTCGAGGTCGCGTACCTGCTCATCCACGGCGAGCTCCCCGACACCGCGACGCTCGAGGCGTTCGTCGAGCGCGTCAACCGCCACACCCTCGTCCACGAGGACTTCCGCACGTTCATGGGGACGTTCCCGCGCAACGCGCACCCCATGGCCGTCCTGTCCTCGGCGATCAACGCGCTGTCGACGTTCTACCCCGAGTCGCTCGACCCGTTCGACGACGAGACGGTCGAGCTCGCGACGGTCCTGCTCCTCGCCAAGACACGCACCATCACGTCGTACCTGCACCGCCGCCGCGTCGGCGAGCCGCTGCTCTACCCGGACTACTCGCGCGGGTACGTCGACGACTTCCTGCGCATGACGTTCGCGACGCCGTACCAGCAGTACGAGGCCGACCCCGTCGTCGTCGACGCGCTCGACAAGCTGCTCATCCTGCACGCCGACCACGAGCAGAACTGCTCCACCTCGACCGTGCGCGTCGTCGGCTCCTCGCACGCCAACCTCTACGCGTCCGTCGCGGCCGGCGTCAACGCGCTCTCCGGCCCTCTGCACGGGGGCGCCAACGAGTCCGTGCTGACGATGCTCGACAAGATCGCCGGCGCCGAGTACGACGTCGACACCTTCATGAAGAAGGTGAAGAACAAGGAGGACGGCGTCCGCCTCATGGGCTTCGGCCACCGGGTCTACAAGAACTACGACCCGCGCGCCGCCATCGTGAAGAAGTCCGCCGACGCCGTGCTCTCGACCCTCGGCAAGAAGGACCAGCTCCTCGACATCGCCATGGGCCTCGAGGAGATCGCGCTCAACGACGACTACTTCATCGAGCGCAAGCTCTACCCGAACGTCGACTTCTACACCGGCCTCATCTACAAGGCCATGGGCTTCTCGCCCGCCATGTTCACGCCGCTCTTCGCGCTCGGCCGCATGCCCGGCTGGATCGCGCAGTGGCGCGAGATGATGAAGGACCCCCAGACGAAGATCGGCCGCCCGCGCCAGGTCTACGTCGGCGAGACCGAGCGCGACTACGTCCCGGTCTCCGACCGCTGACGCCTGCCTCCCCGGACGCCGCGTCGCTCGCCTCACGGTGAGCGGCGCGGCGTCCGTCGTGTGCGGGTTGCGTTCGGGAGGGGGTGGGGTGTGCGGCGCCGCACACCCCACCCCCTCCCTCGGAGGTCCGTCACCACAGTCCGGGCTCGCCCACCCACGGCACCACGGCCCGGCCCGGGTCGGCCGCCGCCCCGGCGCGGCTCGATCGGCGTGACGTCGGCCCCGGCCACGGCGCGCGCCCACGTCCGTGAGTCAGCTCGGCGGCGGGAGGGGCTGCTCGGCGCGCGGCTGGGCCGTGCGTGGGCGATCAGCGCACGAGGTGGGCTGGTGCAGCAGCCTCCGGTCCCGACACCCGAGGCGACCACGACGCGCGACAGCAACGGATCAGGAGGGGTCGGGCGTCGCGACCGTGAGGCGGACCGTGCCGGGGGCGGGTGGGGGAGCGGCGCCGTCGGCGGACGGGTCGACCGCGGTCCAGGTCGGGTCGTCGCGGGTCCAGCGCTGGTCGGCTACCTCGACGGCGACGACGTTCGTCGCGTTCGCGGTGGCGACGGCCCACTGGGCGACGGCCCAGGCCGCGCGCCCGGCGTCGCCGTCGCGCGCCGCCGGTGGGAGGGACGCGGTGTCCACGACGACGGTCCCGCGCGTCGGGTCGGTCTCGTCGACGACGGCGGGCAGCTCGCCCAGGTCGCGCGCGACGCGGGCGGTGAGCAGTGCGGTCGGCTCGCCGTCGGCGGGGACCTCTGTCGCGGCGACGGGCGCGAGGTCGCACGTGAGGGACGCGGGGGAGAACCCGGTGAGCGCGGACGCCCAGGCGCGCGAGCGCGGCTCGTGCTGGGCGTAGGCGTCGGGGAAGCCCGACCGCTGGACGGCCTGCGCGGCGACGGTGACCTCGAGGGTCTCGTAGCCGTCGATCGTCTCGAGCACGTCGTAGAACGCGTTGGTCGAGTAGACGGGGTCCATGATCTGCTCGACGCTGCCCCAGCCCTGGGACGGGCGCTGCTGGAAGAGGCCGACCGAGTCGCGGTCGCCGTAGTCGATGTTGACCAGGCGGGACTCCTGGAGCGCGGTCGCGAGCCCGATCGTGGCGGCGCGGGCGGGGTACCCGCGCCGGACCGCCGTCGCCGCGACGAGCGCGGCGTTGTCGGACTGCGTGAGGGAGAGATACCAGGTGCGCCCGTCGGCGGTCGCGGCGCAGCGCTCGGCGACGGGGGTCTCCTCGTCGAGGCGGTTGAGCGCGACGACGACGCCGCCCACCGCGACCGCGGTCACCGTGAGGAGGGTGACCGCGGCGCGCAGCGGGCGGCGTCGGGTGCGCGCACGCCCGGTCGTCGCGCCGCGTGGGCGCGGGGACCGGGGCTCGCTCATGGTCGGCCTGCGTCGATCAGTTCGCGTGCAGCGCGGCGTTGAGTTCGACGCCCGCGCCGGTGCGCGAGACGGCCTCGACACCACCGGTGAGCGAGTTGCGGCGGAAGAGGATGCCTGAGCGTCCGGCGAGCTCGCGGGCCTTGACGACGAGCGGCGCGCCGGCGCCGTCGGTCTGCCCCACGACGCTCACCTTGGTGCCGGCGGTGACGTAGAGGCCGGACTCGACGACGCAGTCGTCGCCGAGCGGGATGCCGAGCCCGGCGTTGGCGCCGAGGAGGGAGCGCTGACCGACGGAGATGACCTCGCGGCCTCCGCCGGAGAGCGTGCCCATGATCGAGGCGCCGCCACCGATGTCGGACCCGTCGCCCACGACGACGCCCGCGGAGATGCGGCCCTCGACCATCGACGTGCCGAGCGTGCCGGCGTTGAAGTTGACGAAGCCCTCGTGCATGACGGTCGTGCCGGGGGCGAGATGGGCACCGAGGCGCACGCGGTCGGCGTCGGCGATGCGGACGCCCGAGGGGACGACGTAGTCGACCATGCGGGGGAACTTGTCGACGCCGTACACGGTGACGGGCTGCCCCGTCGCGCGCAGCCGCAGGCGCGTCTCCTCGAAGCCGTCCGTCGCGCACGCGCCGTGGTTCGTCCACACGACGTTGACCAGCACGCCGAACAGGCCGTCGAGGTTGAGCGTGTGCGGGGCGGCGAGCCGGTGCGAGAGCAGGTGCAGGCGCAGGTACGCGTCGGCGGTGTCGGCGGGCGGGGCGTCGAGGTCGATCTCGGTGCGGACGACGACGACGTCCACGCCGCGCAGGTCGTCGCGCTCGGCGAGCGCGACGAGGGACGCGGGGACGGTCGTGTCCCTCGGGGCGTCGCCGAGCGCCGGCGCGGGGTACCAGACGTCGAGGGTCGTGCCGTCGTCGGTGACGGTCGCCAGGCCGAAGCCCCACGCCGTACGCGGCTCGGACGCGGTCGCCGAGGGGGCGGTCGCGGGGGTCGCAGAAGTCATGCGCACCACCCTATCCGCCGCCGGTAGGGTGCTGGCGTGACCTCTCCCACGCCCGTCGCCCCGCCCGCGATCCCGCCCGTGCTCGACCTCACCGGCGACCTCGTCGCGCTGTTCCGGGCGGTGTGCGACACGCCGTCGGTGAGCGGGGACGAGCGCGCTTTGGCTGATGCCGTCGAGGTGGCCCTGGGCGCGTTCTCCCATCTCGAGGTGGTGCGCGACGGCAACGCGGTGGTCGCGCGCACGAACCTGGGCCGCGCGCGCCGCGTGGTCGTCGCGGGTCACCTCGACACGGTGCCGCTGACGGACCCGCCGAACCTGCCGACGCGCGTGGTCGGCGACGGCCCGCACGCGGAGGTCTGGGGTCGCGGCACGGTCGACATGAAGGGCGGGGTCGCGGTGGCGCTCGCCCTCGCGGCCGAGCTCGTGGAGCCGGTGCCGGACGTCACGTGGGTCTTCTACGACCTCGAGGAGGTCGACTCGGACCTCAACGGGCTCGGGCGCCTCGTCCGGAACCGGCCCGACCTGCTCGCGGCGGACTTCGCGGTCCTCGGCGAGCCGACGGCGGCCGGGCTCGAGGGCGGCTGCAACGGGACCCTGCGGGTCGAGGTGCGCGTGCCCGGCGTCGCGGCGCACTCGGCACGGGCCTGGACCGGGCTCAACGCGATCCACGCCGCGCACGAGGTGCTCGACCGTCTCGCGGCGTACGTCCCGCAGGAGGTCGAGGTCGACGGCCTCGTGTACCGGGAGGGGATGAACGCCGTCGGGATCCGTGGCGGCATCGCGGGGAACGTCGTCCCGGACGAGTGCGTGGTCACGGTGAACTTCCGCTTCGCGCCGTCGCGCTCGGTCGCCGACGCCGAGCAGCACGTCCGCGAGCTGTTCGCGGGCTTCGACGTGGTCCTCACCGACGCGGCGCCCGGCGCGCGGCCCGGGCTCGACGACCCGCTCGCGGCGGAGTTCGCGGCCGCGGTGCTCGCCGTCACGGGCGGGGCGCCCGGGCCCAAGTACGGCTGGACCGACGTCGCGCGCTTCGCCGAGCTCGGGGTCCCGGCCGTGAACTTCGGCCCGGGAGACCCGCTCCTGGCGCACAAGGACGACGAACGCGTGCCGGCCGGGCAGCTCGCGCTGTGCCGCGACGCGCTGCGTGCGTGGCTCACCGGCTCGTCCGCGGCATAGGCTCGTGACCATGAGCGACACAGGGCGGGAGCAGGCGCGCGACGCGGCGCACGGGGACGCGCGCGACGACGTGGCGACGCGGGGCTCGCAGCAGGGCTCCGACGACGGCGTGCCGCAGGCGGGGTCCGGTTACCGGAAGGGGCCGGTGCTCCTGCGCGGCGACCAGATCCCGCGGCAGACGACGGACCAGCGCCTCCTCGACTCGCGCGGGAGCGCGGACTGGGTGCACTCCGACCCGTGGCGCGTCATGCGGATCCAGAGCGAGTTCGTCGAAGGCTTCGGCGCGCTCGCGGAGATCGGGCCCGCGGTCTCGGTCTTCGGCTCGGCCCGCACCCGGCCCGACCACCCGGACTACGCGATGGCCGAGGAGGTCGGGCGGCTCCTCGTCGAGGACGGCTTCGCGGTCATCACCGGCGGGGGCCCCGGCATCATGGAGGCGGCGAACAAGGGCGCCAACGAGGCAGGGGGCCGTTCGGTCGGCCTCGGCATCGAGCTGCCGTTCGAGCAGGGCATGAACCGCTACGTCAACCTCGGCGTGAACTTCCGGTACTTCTTCGCGCGCAAGACGATGTTCGTCAAGTACGCGCAGGGCTTCGTCGTGCTCCCCGGCGGGTTCGGCACGTTCGACGAGCTGTTCGAGGCGCTCACCCTCGTCCAGACGCACAAGATCACCGAGTTCCCGCTCGCTCTCATCGGCACCGACTACTGGGGCGGCCTGCTCGAGTGGGCCGGCTCGGCCGCCGTCGGGCGCGGCATGATCAGCGCGCAGGACATCGACCTCGTGCACCTGTGCGACGACCCTGCTGAGGCCGTCGCCTACGTGCGCGAGCGCGGCGCCGAGCTGCGCGCGGAGGAGCTCGAGGCGACCCAGGAGCTCGCCCGCGCGAGCGCCGGCGACGCGAGCTGACGGGGTCGCGGCGCCGATGCCCGCACAGGTCCCGGCCGAACCGACCGGGTCGCCCGCCGAGCGCCGCGCCGGGGGCGGACCGCAGGGGGCGCTCCCGCCCCTCGGCGTCCCGCCGCGCGGGACGTCGCTCGTGCTGCGCGGGCGTGAGCTCGACCAGCCGGCCGTCATGGCGATCGTCAACAGGACCGACGACTCGTTCTACGCGGGCGCGCGCCAGCTCGACGACGGCGCGGCGCTCGCGGCGGTCGCGCGCGCGGTCGAGGAGGGTGCCGAGATCGTCGACGTGGGCGGCGTCCGCGCGGGCGTCGGGCCCGAGGTGACGCCCGCCGAGGAGATCCGCCGCGTCGTGCCGTTCGTGGGCCGAGTCCGCGAGCAGTTCCCCGACCTGCTCGTGAGCGTCGACACGTGGCGCGCCGAGGTCGCGCACGAGGCGGCGCTCGCGGGCGCGGACCTCGTCAACGACACGTGGGCCGGGCACGACCCGCGCCTCGTCGAGGTCGCGGGGGAGCACGGCGTCGGCGTGGTGTGCTCGCACACGGGCGGGGCGACGCCCCGGACGGACCCGTTCCGGGTCGCGTACCCGGCCCGGCCGGGAGCGGCGGACCCGCGCGACGGCGTCGTGCAGGACGTCGTGGCCACGCTGCGTACCGCCGCGGAGCGCGCGGTCGCGTGCGGCGTGCCACGGGCGTCGGTCCTCGTCGACCCGACGCACGACTTCGGCAAGAACACGTGGCACTCGCTCCATCTCGTGCGGCGCACGGAGGTCCTCGCCGCGCTCGGGTTCCCGCTGCTCGTCGCGCTGTCCCGCAAGGACTTCGTGGGCGAGACGCTCGACCTGCCGCCCGACGAGCGGCTCGAGGGGACGCTCGCCGCGACGGCGCTCTCCGCCTGGCTGGGTGCGCGGGTGTTCCGCGCGCACGACGTCGCCGCGACCCGGCGCGTGCTCGACCTGGTCGCCGCGGTCCGTGACGAGACCGCGCCTGCGGCGGCACTCCGAGGGCTCGCGTGACCGTGGGCAGGACGTCGCCCGCGCCGGCGCGTGGGCGCGTGCTGCACCCGTCGACGTGGCCCTGGTGGGTCCAGGTCCTCGCCGTCTACGGGCTGGCCCGCGGGGTGAGCGCCGCGATCCTCGTCGTCGTGGCGCGTGCGCAGGAGGCGAACCTCTGGACGGACGCCGCGCCGTCGTACGTGGCGTACACGGCGCGCATGTGGGACGCGAGCTGGTACGAGCAGATCTTCACGTCCGGCTACCCCGACACCCTGCCCGTCGACGCGGACGGCGTGGTCGAGCAGAACGTCTGGGCGTTCTTCCCGCTCTACCCCGCGCTCGTGCGGGCGATCGACGCGGTGACCGGTCTGGGCTGGGACGTGCTCGCACCGAGCGTCGCGCTCGCGTGCGGCGCCGGTGCCGTGCTGGTGATCCACCGCCTCGTCGCGACGGCGGGCGCCGCGGCGGTCGAGCGCCGGCCCGGGCTGCCGCTCGCGACGGTCCTGCTCGTGAGCGTGTTCCCCTCGAGCCCGGTGCTCCAGGTCGCGTACACGGAGTCGCTCGCGCTGCTGCTCGTCGCCACGTCGCTGCTCCTCCTCGCGCGCCGTCGCTACGGCTGGGCGGCGCTCGCGATCGTCCTCCTGGGGTTCTCGCGCGCCGTCGCGCTCCCGATGGCGGCGGTGGTGCTGTGGCACGCCCTCGCCCGGTGGCGCCGCGGCGACCTGCGCGGGCCGGACGCCGCCCGCCTGGCGGGGCTCCTCGCCGTCGCCCTGGGCAGCGGGCTCGCGTGGCCGTGGGTGTGCAGCCTCGTCACGGGGGTCGACCAGGGGTACTTCCGCACGCAGGAGGCGTGGCGCGGGGGTGGGGAGGTCGTCCCGTTCGTGCCCTGGGTGGACGTCTCGCGCTGGCTCTTCGACGGCGCGGGCCTGTGGGTCCTCGCCCTCGTCCTCCTCGCGACGGCGGCGCTCGTGCTCAACCCGGTCGCGGCCCGGCTCGGCCCGGAGATGCACGCGTGGTCCGGGGCGTACCTCGCGTACCTCGTCGCGGCGATCCAGCCCGGGACGTCGATCGTCCGGTTCCTGGTCCTCGCGTTCCCGCTCGCTGCGGTCACGGTCGGCTGGACGCGGTCGCGCGCCTGGCTGGCCGCCGTCGTCGTCGCCTTCGTCGCGGGGCAGGTCTGGTGGCTGTGGTCCCTGTGGCGGCTCGTACCCCCCTCGGGCTGGCCGCCGTGAGGTGCGGCCCGCCGGGCGAAGCGCCCGTGGGGGTCGCTCGCCGAGCCGCCCGGGATGTCGGTCCGGGTGAACTAGACTGTCCGGCGGGCGTCGTCCGAGGTCGGACGCCCCTCCCCGCGTGCGCGGGGTGGACTCGGGACAACGGAATGGAGAGCCATCGATGGCTGCGATGAAGCCGCGGACGGGTGACGGCCCGCTGGAGGTCACCAAGGAAGGGCGAGGCATCGTCATGCGAGTCCCGCTCGAGGGCGGTGGACGGCTCGTGGTGGAGCTCAACGCGACCGAGGCCAGCGAGCTGGGTGAGGCGCTCCAGGCCGTGGTGGGCTGATTGGCCTCACGTGAGCACGACGCCGGCCGTCCCGAGCTGCCGAGCCCGCTCCCGGAGGTCGTGGGTGCCCACGGCCGCCTGAGCGACACGCCGCTGCTGGTCGACGGCGAGGTCGCGGCCGTCGTCGTGGCAGTCGCTCCGGCGAACGAGGCGCGGGACGGCCTGCAGCCGCGCGCGGGCACGGTCGACGCCGCCGTGCGGTACGGCATCGACCTCGCCGAGCTGGCCGAGCGGTCGGGCGGTCAGGGTTTCCGTGGCGCCGCGGGCGACGTGGTGCGCATCGACCTCCCGCGCGCGCACGTCGGGTCCACGGCCCGGCTGCCGTGGGCGGGTCTGCCGCCGCGGCTCGTGCTGCTCGGCGTCGGCGCCGGCTCCCCTGCCGAGCTGCGACGCGCGGGTGCCGCGCTGGCTCGCGAGACGCGCGGGCTCGAGCGCGTCGTCAGCGCGGTGACTGGCGACGCGGGCGCCGACGAGGTGCGCGCGTTCGTCGAGGGATACCTCCTGGCCGCGTACCGGCAGCCCCGCCGTCGCACCGCCGCCCCCGGCCCGACGGGGGCACGTCGGTCGAGCACGGCTCCAGAGCCCGAGGCCGTGATCGGTGAGGGCGCGGGCCCCGTGCCCGACGCTCCCGCCGAGCAGCTCGTGCTCCTCGCCGGCGCGGCGCGCCCGGACCCCGCGGCAGCGATCGAGGCTGCGGCGCGGGCCGCCCGTGCGACCTGGCTCGTCCGCGACCTCGCCAACACCCCCTCGGACGTCAAGGACCCCGCGTGGCTCGCCGGCCGCGCACGCGAGCTGGGCGACGCCGCCGGCCTCGACACCCGCGTGCGCGACGCGCACGAGCTCGAGGCCGAGGGCTTCGGTGCGATCCTCGCGGTCGGCGCCGGTTCGGCACGACCACCCCGGCTCGTCACGGTCACGTACGACCCGCGGGACCACGGCGTCCTCCCGGCACGCGACGGCGCGCCCCGCCACGTCGTCGTCGTCGGCAAGGGCGTCACGTTCGACACGGGCGGCCTGTCGATCAAGCCGCGCGAGGCGATGGTCCCCATGAAGACGGACATGGCGGGCGCCGCCGTCGCGCTCGCCGTGGTGCTGGGTGCCGCGCACGCGCGCTCGGACCGGCAGGTCACGGCGGTCCTGCCGCTCGCGGAGAACCACCTGGGCGCCGCGTCCTACCGTCCCGGGGACGTCCTGCGCACGTTCTCGGGGCGGACGGTCGAGGTCGCCAACACCGACGCCGAGGGGCGGCTCCTGCTCGCCGACGCGCTCGCCTACGCGGTGCGCGACCTCGCACCGGACGTGCTCGTCGACGTCGCGACCCTCACCGGCGCCGCGTCGCTCGGCCTGGGACGCGGGCACGGGGCACTGTTCGCGACGGACGAGTCGCTCGCCCGAGCGATCGAGGACGCGGCCGACGCGACGGGCGAGCGCGTGTGGCGCATGCCGCTCGTCGAGGACTACGCGGCCGCGCTGCGGTCCGACGTCGCCGACCTGCGGCACGTGCCCCTCGAGAACCCCGGCGGCGGGTCGATCACGGCTGCGCTCTTCCTGCGCGAGTTCGTCGGCGACGTGCCGTGGGCCCACCTCGACGTCGCGGGTCCTGCGCGCGCCACGGCCGACCGCCACGAGACCACGGCGGGCGCGACCGGCTACGGCGCCCGGCTGCTGCTCGAGGCGCTCGACCGGCTCTGACGCGAGGTCAGCGCCGCACGGCGAGCAGCAGGCCGTCGCCGCTCGGGAGGAGCGCGGGCAGGACGCGCTCGTCGGACCGCAGGGAACGACCGACCTCACGGACGATCGTCGTCACCTCGTCCCGGCGAGCCGGGTCGGCGACGCGGTCGTGCGACAGCGCGCCGTCGACCGCGAGCACGCCGCCCGGCCGCAGGAGGCGCAGCCCTTGCTCGACGTACTCCGGGTAGCTGTGCTTGTCCGCGCCGACGAGGACGAGGTCGTACGCACCGTCGGTGAGGCGGGGCAGGACCTCGCTCGCGCGGCCCGGGATCGTGCGCGTCCGGGTGGACGGCACGCCCTCCTCCGCGAACGCCTCCTTGGCGGCCCGCTGGTGCTCGACCTCGACGTCGATCGTGGTGAGCACACCGTCGGCGGGCATCCCGCGCAGGAGCCAGAGCGACGCGACGCCCGTCCCGGTGCCGATCTCGACGACCGAGCGCGCCGCCAGGGACGCGGCCAGGACCTGGAGCACCGCGCCCACGCCGGGCAGGATCGTCGGGCAGCCGAGCTCGGCGGCGCGGTCGCGCGCGCGCAGGAGGACCTCGTCCTCGGGGACGAACTCCTCGCTGTACACCCAGCTCGCGGCCTTGGCGCTGCGGTGGGTGCCGACGTCGCTGGTGATCGGTGCCTCCACGGGGCTGCGCGTGCGGATCCTTCGGCTGCCTCGGATCGTACTCGCCCCCGCCCACCCCGGCTCGACGCCGCGCCGTCGGGCGGGACACGCGTGTGTGTGCGGGGCGTGGACGTGCCGCACACGTCCGGCGCGGGGCGGGGAACACCCGCCGGGTGCCGGGCGTTCTTCTGGGACGATGGACGACGTGAGCGACAGACGACCGGTGACCACCACGGGCGGGACGGACGACGGGGGAGCGTGGGTTCCGCCGACGTGGGACGCGATCGTGCGCGAGCACTCGGCGCGGGTCTACCGGCTCGCGTACCGCCTGACGGGCAACCGGCACGACGCCGAGGACCTCACCCAGGAGACGTTCGTCCGGGTGTTCCGGTCGCTGTCGAGCTACACGCCCGGCACGTTCGAGGGCTGGCTCCACCGGATCACGACGAACCTCTTCCTCGACCAGGTGCGCCGCAAGCAGCGCATCCGCATGGAGGCGATGGGCGACGACGACGGGCTCTACCCGGCGCGCCCGGACGCCCAGCCCGAGCGCGGCTACGAGCACGCCAACCTCGACCACGACGTGCAGCGTGCGCTCGACGCGCTCTCCCCGGAGTACCGCGCGGCGGTCGTCCTGTGCGACATCGAGGGGCTGTCGTACGAGGAGATCGCGGTGACTCTCGGCATCAAGCTCGGCACCGTCCGGTCCCGGATCCACCGCGCCCGCTCACAGCTGCGCGCGGCGCTCCCGCACCGCGACCCCGCGGAGCGTCCGGCGTCCGACGACGTCGCCGGACCGTCTGCCGGTCCCTCCGCGCCGGTCTCCGCAGGGACGGTCCGGGGGGCCGCGTGACGCATCTGGGCTCGCGCCTCTCCGCGCTCGTCGACGGGCAGCTCTCGCCCGCCGAGAGCGAGCGCGCGCTCGAGCACGTGACCGCGTGCCCGCGGTGCGCGGAGGAGCTCGCCGCGGCGCGCGCCGCGCGGCGCGCGCTGAGCACGGCGGGGCCGGTCGAGCCGGCACCCGATCTCGCCGCGCGACTCCTCGCGCTGTCCGCGCAGATCCCGCCCGCGGTCGACGACCCGCTGCGCCGCCCGCCCGCCGCGAGCGAACCGTGGACGGACCCCGTGGCGCTCCCGCGGGGCGCGTGGAGCGGGGAGCTGCGCGGCGGTGCGCTCCGTCGCCGCGTCGTCGGTCTCGTCGTCGGGGGCATGGGGGTCGCGGCCGCAGGTCTGTTCGTGCTCGGCGAGAGCCCGACCGTCACGCCGAACCTCCACCGGACCGACCCCCTCACCGTGCTCGCCCACGCCGCGCCCCTCACCACGAGCGCGTCGACGACGGGGGCGCCCGACGACGACGCGTCCGTCCTGGGCGCCCTGGCGCGCCAGGGGTGGACGTGCCCGACGGCGCTGCCCCCCGGGTTCGACGTCCTCGACGTCCGCGACGACACGGCCCGCCAGACCCTCGAGATCGACCTCGCCGCGCCGGGGGGCGAGGTCGTCGTCCGCGAGCAGGCCGGCCGCCTGGACACGGCCGCGCTCGCGGGCGCGACGACGTGGGACGTCGACGGACAGGCGGTCCACGTGCTGTCCGACGAGCCGTGGCACGTCGTGTGGCAGTCCGGGGACACCGTGATCGATGTCGTCGCCGACACGGAGCGGGAGACGCTCGACGCTCTCGTGGCAGCGTTCCCCGCGCGTGACTACGATGCCGGGGTCCCGGCGCGCATCTCCCGGGGCTGGACGACCATGACAGGAGCGCTCGGCACCTCATGACGGACCCCCAGACCGGCCCTCAGGACGGACCCCGCAGCGGCTCGGGCGGCACCGACAGCCCCCAGGGTCGCCCGGACGGGTCCCACAACCCGTTCGCGCCGCCGTCCGCCTACCGCAGCGTGCCGCCCGTGCCGTCGTCGACGCCCGGCCCTGTCCCGCACCCCGGTCCGGGTGCGTCGCCGACGCCGGCGTCCGGCCCCGCGACGACGCCGGTCCCGCCACCTCCCGGCGCGGCGCCCGGCCACGGCGGACACGTCCCGGCCCGGCCGTCGGACCCGTGGGAGACGCTGCGGTCGTTCGGGGAGCCCGAGCAGGGCGCGCCGACCCGGCCTGGCGGTTCCGTCGACCCGACGCTCGTCGCGGCGCCGGTGCCCCCGCGACAGCGCCGCGGTGTGCGGCCGGTCGCCGTGGCCGGGGTCGTCGCCCTGAGCCTCCTCGCGGGGGGAGTCGGCGGCGTCGCCGCGGACCGGTTCCTCGCGCAGGGTGGCGAGAGGGCGGTCACGTCGACGCTCCCGCCGGCGAGCGTCGAGCCCGGTGCGGACCGCCCGCCCGGCTCGGTCGCGGACATCGCGGCGACGGTCCTGCCGAGCGTGGTCTCGCTCCAGGTGCAGGGTGCGGAGGGCGTCGCCACGGGCTCCGGGTTCGTCCTGCGTGAGGACGGGTACATCCTCACGAACAACCACGTCGTGGCGGGCGCCGCGGAGGGTGGGGACGTCGTCGTGCTGTTCGCGGACGGCCACGAGAGCCCGGCGGAGCTCGTCGGGCGCACGGTCGACTACGACCTCGCCGTCGTCAAGGTCGAGGACACGGGCCTCACGCCGCTCGCGCTCGGCGACTCCGACACGGTGCTCGTCGGGGACCCGGTCGTCGCCGTCGGGGCCCCGCTCGGCCTCAACGGGACCGTCACCACGGGGATCATCAGCGCGCTGAACCGTCCCGTGCAGGCCGGCGCGGCCGCCGAGACGGCCTTCATCAACGCCCTCCAGACCGACGCGGCCATCAACCCGGGCAACTCGGGCGGGCCGCTCGTCAACGGCCGCGGCGAGGTCGTCGGCATCAACTCCGCGATCGCCCAGCCGCCGGGGAGCACCGCGGCGACGGGCAGCATCGGCCTGGGCTTCGCGGTCCCGTCCAACCAGGCGCGGCGGACCGCCGAGCAGCTCATCGCGGACGGCGTCGCGACGTACCCGGTGATCGGCGTGCTGCTCGACCAGCGCTACCAGGGCGAGGGTGTGCAGGTGTCCACCGACGCCCAGGGCGGTACGCCCGCCGTGACGCCCGACGGGCCTGCGGAGGCGGCCGGCATCCGACCCGGCGACGTCATCCTCTCGATCGACGGCCGGCCGGTCACCGAGTCCGACGAGCTCATCGTCGCGATCCGCGCCAAGGCACCCGGGGACGCGGTGACGCTCCGGGTGCGCACGGGCGACCAGGAGCGCGACGTGCGGGTCGTCCTCGACGAGGCCACGAGCGAGTAGTCTGTCGACGTGTTCGGGATCAACGGAGCCGAGTTCGTCGTGCTCCTCGTCGTGGCGGTGGTCATCATCGGTCCCGAACGCCTGCCCCGGTACGCCGAGCAGCTCGGCTCGTTCGTCCGGTCGGCGCGCGGGTACCTGCGCGACGCGAAGGCCCGCGTCGACACCGAGCTCGGGGACGAGCTGGGGGACGTGGACTGGTCCAAGCTCGACCCCCGGCAGTACGACCCGCGGCGCATCGTGCGCGAGGCGCTCCTCGACGACGAGCCGGCTCCCGGCCGCGTCTCCCCGCCGCCGCCCCCGGCGCCCGCGGTCCCGAGCGGCCCCGCGCCGTTCGACGACGAGGCGACCTGACGCGCTCGGCCGTGGCGCCTGGCCGAGGCCGTCAGGCGATTCGTTCCGGCGGCGGGCGACCTGTCAGAATGGGGCAATGTCCATCGAGGCGACACAGATCGGGTCGGCGAGCACCGGTTCGGCCCCGGTTCCGGTGACCACGCAGCAGACCGGGACCACAGGAGCGACCAGGCCCCGCATCCTCTCGGGGATGCAGCCCACCGAGGACTCGCTCCAGCTCGGCAACTACATCGGCGCCCTGCGCCAGTGGGTCGCCCTCCAGGACTCGTACGACGCGCTGTACTGCGTGGTCGACCTCCACGCGCTGACGGTGAACCCCGACCCCGAGAAGCTGCGCGAGCGCACCCGGCGCACGGCTGCGCAGTACCTCGCGGGTGGCGTCGACCCGGAGCGCTCGGCGCTGTTCGTCCAGTCGCACGTCCCCCAGCACGCGGAGCTCTCCTGGGTGCTGTCGTGCCAGACGGGTTTCGGCGAGGCGGGCCGCATGACCCAGTTCAAGGACAAGTCGGCCAAGCAGGGTACCGAGGGCACGACCGTGGGCCTCTTCACCTACCCGGTCCTCATGGCCGCCGACATCCTGCTCTACGACGCGGCGTTGGTCCCCGTCGGCGAGGACCAGCGCCAGCACCTCGAGCTCACGCGCGACCTCGCCGAGCGGCTCAACGCGCGGTTCGGTGACGGGACCGCCGTCGTGCCGGAGGCGCACATCGTGCGCTCCGTGGCGAAGATCTACGACCTCCAGGAGCCGACGGCGAAGATGAGCAAGTCGTCGTCGAACGGCAAGGGCGTGATCTGGCTGCTCGACGACCCGAAGGTCGCCGCGAAGCGCATCCGCTCGGCCGCGACGGACTCCGGGACCGAGGTCCGTTACGACCCGGTCGCGAAGCCCGGCGTCTCCAACCTCCTGACGATCTACTCGGCGCTCACGGGCCGCGACGTCGAGGCCATCGCCGCCGAGTACGACGGGCGGGGCTACGGGCACCTCAAGGTCGACCTCGCGGACGTCGTGGTCGAGTTCCTCACGCCCTTCCAGGAGCGGGCGAACGCCTACCTGGCCGACCCTGCGGAGCTCGACGCCGTGCTCGCCCGTGGCGCGCAGAAGGCCCGTGAGATCGCCGCCGGGACGCTCGCCCGGATCTACGACCGCGTCGGACTCGTTCCTGCGGGCGGGTCGGCGGCGTGAACCTCCCCGAGCGTGGGCCGGACCAGGTGCGGATCGGCATCGCGATCGAGGTTCCCGAGCCCTACGCGACCCAGCTCCAGGATGCGCGCGCCCGGTTCGGGGACCCGCTCGCGCGGTCGATCCCCCCGCACGTGACGCTCCTCGGACCCACCGTCCTCGACCCCGACGGTCTCGTCGCCGCGCGCGCCCACCTCGAGGCCGTCGCGGCGCAGGCCGCCCCCTTCCTGGTCCACCTCCGCGGCAGTGCGACGTTCCGGCCCGTCTCCCCGGTGGTGTTCATCCAGGTGGTCGAGGGGATCGCGGAGTGCGAGCACCTCGAGAGCGCCATCCGCACCGGGCCGCTCGCGCAGGAGCTGCGCTTCAACTACCACCCGCACGTGACGGTCGCGCACGAAGTGCCTGACGCCGCGCTCGACGCGGCGTTCGACGAGATGGCGGTGTACGAGGCGCGCTTCGACGTCACGGGCCTGTCTCTCTACGAGCACGGTGACGACGGCGTCTGGCGCCCCGAGCGGGTCTTCCCGCTCACGGGGGCCGCGGAGCCGGCGCACGCCCGTCCCGAGGATGCCGGGCCGTCCGACGCCTCGTAGGGTTCGGGTCGTGACGCCGCGCGACGCCGCCCCGAGCACCGTCTCCCGTGCGACGCAGCGCACGCGCGACGTCGTCGAGTGGTGGAAGGACAGCCGCCCGGGGCGCGCGACGTACCGGTACCTCTACGCCCGCGGTGCCCTGCTCTGCGGCGGCATCGCGTACTCGGCGCTCTTCTCGCTCTTCGCCGCCCTGACCATCGGCTACACGATCTTCATGCAGGTGCTCGGCGGACGCCGGGAGCTCATGGACGCCGTGTTCGCCGAGCTCAACGACCTCGTCCCCGGCCTCATCGAGGTCGAGGGCTCCCCGGGCGTGATCCAGCCCGAGGACCTCCTGCTCGAGCCGGGGCTCAGCATCACGAGCATCGTCGCCGGGGTCGTCCTGCTCTTCTCGGTCGTGTCGTTCATGTACCACCTGCGTGGTGCCGTGCGGACGATGTTCGGGGTGAGCGACGTCGGGCAGAGCGCTCTGCTCGCGCGGTTGCGCGCGCTCCTGGGATTCTTCCTCCTGGCGCTCACGATGCTCGTCTCCGCGGTCGCGAGCATCACCGTCACGACCCTCGGGAACCGCGTCCTCTCGGCGCTCGGGCTCGCCGGCGGACCGGCCGTCCTCGTGACCGGAGCCGGGCTGCTCGTGAGCGTCCTGCTCGACGCGCTGCTGGTCGTGGTCGTCGTGACGCTCCTCGCCGGGGTGCCCGTCCGACGGCGCGACCTCCTCGTGGGCTCGCTCACCGCCTCCGTGGGGTTCGGCGTCCTGCGCTACCTCGGGTCGTCGTTCGTCGCGAGCACCGCGAGCCGCAACGCGCTGCTCGCCTCGTTCGCCGTCCTCGTCACGCTCCTGCTGCTCGTGAACTTCACGGCCCGGATCCTCCTCGCGGTCAGCGCATGGATGGCCGACCCGCCGCGACCACCGGAACCCGAGCCGGGCGGGCCGCGCCACGCGCGCGACGGCCGCCCGGAGCTTCCCGTCCTCGACGGCGTCCGCCCGGCCGAGGGCCGCCACGTCCGCGCGGCGAGGCACGCCACGGAGGACGACACCGCTCCGCGCGTCGGTGCCGTGCCTTCGGCCGAGGAGCGGGTCCGCGCCGGCCAGGGCTCCGGCAAGCCGTGGAGCCCGATCGTCCGCGGCTACCGCCGCGCCCACGTCCCGCGCGACGTCTAGGTCAGGGACGCCCGCTCTCGTGGTTGCGTCCGCTCTCTCGTGGTTGCGTCCGCTCTCGTGGTTGCGTCCGTTCTCGTGGTTGTGTCCGCGGTGGGGGCGGCCCGTGTGCTCGGACTGGCGCGCCGTCGCCGTGGTCGTTCGTCTCGCGTTCGCGAGCGCGCCTTGACGTCCTTCGCACACGGCCCGCCCCCACCGCTCGTCCTGTCCGGCGCCGACACGGTCGGCGAGGTCGACGGCGCGGTACGTCGCGTGCCTGCTCGATACCTCGAGCAGCCGAGCGGTGCGCGAGGTGCCGAGCGGTGCACGAGGCGCCGAAGGGTGCGGGTGGAGTCGGGTCGGTGGTCGTCCGGCTGTGGTGCGGGCCGGTCGGGGTGGGTCGAGGAGGGTCGGGGCGGGTGGTGCGCGAAGGGCGTCAGAGCCGCGCTCCCAGGAGCGAGGACGAACGACCGGGGTCACGGCGCGGCAGCCCGAGCGCGCCACCCGCCCCGACCACCCAGCCCGACCACAAGTCCGTCGCCCAGCCCGACCGTTCGGCGACTGGCCGTCAGCCGGGCGGCACGACGAAGGGCGCCGACTCGAGTCGAGTCGGCGCCCTTCGTGCAGGAACGAGCGGTGGCTCAGAAGGCGCGCGTGATCATCGCGCGCTTGACCTCCTGGATCGCCTTGGTGACCTCGATGCCGCGGGGGCAGGCCTCGGTGCAGTTGAAGGTCGTGCGGCAGCGCCACACGCCCTCCTTGTCGTTGAGGATCTCCAGGCGCTGCGTGGCGCCCTCGTCGCGGCTGTCGAAGATGAAGCGGTGCGCGTTGACGATCGCGGCGGGGCCGAAGTACTGGCCGTCGGTCCAGAACACGGGGCACGACGACGTGCACGCGGCGCAGAGGATGCACTTGGTGGTGTCGTCGAAGCGCTCGCGCTGCTCGGCGGACTGCAGGCGCTCCTTGCTCGGCTCGTTCCCGGACGTGATGAGGAACGGCATGATCTCGCGGTACGACGCGAAGAACGGCTCCATGTCCACGACGAGGTCCTTGACCACGGGAAGGCCCTTGATGGGCTCGACCGTGATGGGCTTGTCGGGGTTGACGTCCTTGAGCAGCGTCTTGCACGCGAGGCGGTTGCGGCCGTTGATGCGCATCGCGTCAGACCCGCACACGCCGTGCGCGCACGAGCGGCGGAACGTCAGCGAGCCGTCGTGCTCCCACTTGATCTTGTGCAGGGCGTCGAGCACGCGGTCGGTGCCGTGCGCGAGGACGGTGAACTCGTCCCAGTACGCGTCCTCGCCGTGCTCCGACTCGGGGGAGTACCGCCGGATGCGGAGGGTGACCTCGAACGAGGGGATCTCGCCGGCCTTGGCCTCGGGGGCGACCGGGCTCTCGAGTGTGGCAGTCATCAGTACTTCCGCTCCATGGGCTCGTACCGGGTCTGGGTGACGGGCTTCGAACCGAGGGCCACCTTGTAGCCGTCGAACGACTCGACGTGGTCGAAGTAGCCCGCGACGTGCCCGTCGGCGACATCGCTGGCCGACGTCGGACGGCGGTACGCCATCGTGTGCAGCATGTAGTTGGCGTCGTCGCGGTCGGGGTAGTCCTCGCGGTAGTGCCCGCCGCGCGACTCCTTGCGGTTGATGGCGGCGACGACGGTGACCTCGGCGATGTCGAGGAGGAACCCGAGCTCGATCGCCTCGAGCAGGTCGGTGTTGAACATCCGGCCCTTGTCCTGGACCGAGACGTTCTTGTACCGCTTCTGCAGGTCGCGGATGTCGGCCAGCGCCTGGTCGAGCGACTCGCCGGTGCGGAACACCTGCGCGTTGGCGTCCATCGTCTCCTGCAGGGCCTTGCGCACCTCGGCGACGCGCTCGCCGTCGGGACGGTTGCGCATCTCCTCGAGCTGGGCGATCACGGCCGCGGCGGGGTTCTCGGGCAGCTCCGAGTACTGCGCGGTGGCCGCGTAGGCGGCGGCCGTGCGGCCGGCGCGCTTGCCGAAGACGTTGATGTCGAGGAGCGAGTTCGTGCCCAGGCGGTTCGAGCCGTGGACGCTCACGCACGCGACCTCGCCGGCGGCGTACAGGCCCTTGACGACGTGGCTGCTGTCGCGCAGCACCTCGGCGTCGACGTTGGTCGGGATGCCGCCCATCGCGTAGTGCGCGGTGGGGTAGACGGGCACGGGCTCGGTGTACGGCTCGATGCCGAGGTAGGTGCGCGCGAACTCGGTGATGTCCGGGAGCTTCGCGTCGATGTGCGCGGGCTCGAGGTGCGTGAGGTCGAGCAGGACGTAGTCCTTGTTCGGTCCGGCGCCGCGGCCCTCGCGGACCTCGTTGGCCATCGAGCGGGCGACGATGTCGCGTGGCGCGAGGTCCTTGATGGTGGGCGCGTAGCGCTCCATGAAGCGCTCGCCGTCGGAGTTGCGCAGGATGCCGCCCTCGCCGCGAGCGGCCTCCGAGAGGAGGATCCCGAGACCGGCGAGGCCTGTTGGGTGGAACTGGAAGAACTCCATGTCCTCGAGCGGCAGGCCACGTCGGTAGGCGAGCGCCATGCCGTCGCCCGTGAGCGTGTGCGCGTTGGACGTCGTCTTGAAGATCTTGCCCGCGCCGCCGGTCGCGAAGATGATCGCCTTCGCCTGGAAGACGTGGATCTCGCCGGTCGCCAGGTCGTAGGCGACGACGCCCGTCGCTGTGACCGTCTCGTCGTCGGCGATCTCGCCGGCCGAGAGGTCGTGGTCCGTGATGAGGTCGAGGACGTAGAACTCGTTGAAGAACTCGACGTCCTGCTTGACGCACTGCTGGTAGAGCGTCTGGAGGATCATGTGCCCGGTGCGGTCCGCGGCGTAGCACGAGCGGCGCACGGCAGCCTCGCCGTGGTTGCGGGTGTGCCCGCCGAACCGGCGCTGGTCGATGCGACCCTCGGGCGTGCGGTTGAACGGCAGGCCCATGCGCTCGAGGTCGAGGACGGCGTCGATGGCCTCCTTGGCCATGATCTCGGCCGCGTCCTGGTCGACCAGGTAGTCACCGCCCTTGACCGTGTCGAACGTGTGCCACTCCCAGTTGTCCTCCTCCACGTTCGCGAGCGCGGCGCACATGCCGCCCTGCGCGGCGCCCGTGTGCGAGCGCGTGGGGTACAGCTTGGAGATGACGGCCGTACGGACCTTGCCGGACGACTCCAGCGCCGCGCGCATCCCGGCGCCGCCTGCGCCGACGATGACGACGTCGTACTGATGGGTTTGCATCGGGGTCGATGCCTCCTGGGAGAGAGGGTGGAGCGAGAGGGGCGTAGGGGGATCAGGCCGTGCAGAACGACGCGAGCAGCTCGGCCGGCGCGTTCGCGGGGCACGGGTCGAACGTGAAGATCACGAGCGTGCCGAGGACCGTGACGATCGTGAACGCGAGGTACAGCGCGAGCTTGAGGACGAGGCGAGTGCCGTCCCGCTCGGCGTAGTCGTTGATGATCGTGCGCACGCCGTTGGTGCCGTGGAACATGGCCAGCCACAGCATGAGCAGGTCCCAGATCTGCCAGAACGGCGAGGCCCACTTGCCGGCGACGAAGCCGAAGTCGATCGCGTGCACGCCCTCGCCGACCATGAGGTTGACGAACAGGTGCCCGAAGATGAGGACGATGAGCACGACGCCGGACGCGCGCATGAAGACCCAGCTGTACAGCTCGAAGTTGCTGCGCGTGGACTTGCGGCGCTTGTACGGGTCGCGCGGCGCGGCGACCTCCACCGTGGGTGCGGCGGCCATCAGTGCCCCCCTCCGAAGACGTTCATGAGGTGACGCGGCAGGAAGCCGGCCATCGTCACGACGAAGAGACCGACGACGATCCACAGCATCGTCCGCTGGTACCGCGGGCCCTTGGCCCAGAAGTCGACGAGGATGATGCGGATGCCGTTGAAGGCGTGGAAGACGATCGCGGCGACCAGTCCCGCCTCCCCGATGCCCATGATCGGCGTCTGGTACGTGCCGATGACGGCGTTGTACGCCTCGGGCGAGACCCGGACCAGCGCGGTGTCGAGCACGTGGACGAGCAGGAAGAAGAAGATGAGGACGCCGGTCACGCGGTGCGCGACCCACGACCACATGCCTTCACGGCCGCGGTAGAGCGTGCCGGCGGGTGCACTGGGCACTTTGGGGGCCTCCTGGGCGAGATCAGGGGGGAGATGTCGGCTCTCGGTCACGCCCCGGAACTTCCTCAGTCCGGGGCGAGCGGCCGTCGTCGGCATCGGTCTCAGGGCTTCCACCATAGTGACATCGGCGTCATGATGAGGACCGCCGGGCGGCGTCCGGCGGCCCCGCGCGGCGTGTTTGTGACTGATCCCACAGCCCGCTGGGGAACTCGTGGCCTCACTATGCTGCCCCCATGGCCTCCTCGCCTCCTCCGTCCACCGATCGTCCGTCCGGCCGCGCGACGACGCCGATCCTCGGGTTCCACGCCGTCGTCCCCGCGGGGGGCGCCGGCACACGCCTCTGGCCGCTCTCGCGCGCCGGGTCGCCCAAGTTCCTGCTGGACCTCACCGGCTCGGGACGCTCGCTCCTCCAGGCCACGGTCGACCGGCTGACGCCCCTCGCCGGAGCGGACGGGATCGTGCTCGTCACGGGGGACCGGCACGTCGCGTCGGCGCGCACGCAGCTTCCCGGGCTGCCCGCGGACAACGTCCTCGCGGAGCCCTCGCCCCGTGACTCGATGGCCGCGATCGGGCTCGCCGCCGCGGTCCTCGAGGAGCGGCACGGCGACGTGGTCGTGGGGTCGTTCGCCGCGGACCAGGTGATCCGGGGCCAGGACGCGTTCGAGGCGTCGGTGCGCGAGGCCGTGGAGGCCGCGCGCGCCGGGTACGTCGTGACGATCGGGATCGCGGCGTCGCGGCCGTCCACCGCGTTCGGCTACGTGCACAGCGGCGATCCCCTGGGCGTCGAGGGGGCGCCGAGCGCGCAGCACGTGCGCGGCTTCACGGAGAAGCCGGACGCGGCCACCGCGCAGCGCTACCTCGCCTCGGGGGAGTACCGGTGGAACGCGGGCATGTTCATCGTGCGGTCGTCGGTGCTGCTCGGGCACCTGGCCGACCAGCGTCCGGAGCTGCACGACGGCCTGCGGACCGTGGCCGCGGCCTGGGACGGTCCCGACCGGGAGCGCGTGCTGCGCGAGACCTGGCCCGCCCTGGAGAAGATCGCGATCGACCACGCGGTGGCCGAGCCGGTCGCGGCGGTCGGCGGGGTCGCCGTCGTGCCCGGCACGTTCGGCTGGGACGACGTCGGCGACTTCAACTCCCTCGCCGCGCTGCTGCCGTCCGTGGACGGCGCCGGGTCGAAGGTGCTGGGCGACACGGGGAAGGTCGTGCGCAAGGAGAGCGCGGGGTCGGTCGTGGTGCCCGCGAGCGACCGGGTCGTCACCGTCCTCGGCCTGGACGACGTCGTCGTGGTCGACACCCCCGACGCGCTCCTCGTGACGACGCGCGCCCGGGCACAGCAGGTCAAGGCGATGGTGGACACGGTGCGCGAGCTCGGGCTGGACGAGCTGCTGTGAGCGCCGACGTGACCCTCGCCGCGCGGATCGCCGCGGCCGCCGCACGGCACGCGGACGAGCTCGTCGCCGTCCGTCGTGACATCCACGCGCACCCGGAGGTCTCGCGCGCGGAGACGCGCACGACGGCGCTCCTCGCCGAGCGGCTCCGCGCCGCGGGCCTCGAGCCCCGGCTCCTGCCCGGCACGGGGCTCGTGTGCGACGTCGGTCCGGAGCCGGGCGACGTCCTGCCCGGTGGCGACGACGGCGAGGTCGTCGTGGCTCCCGGCCGCGTCGCCCTGCGGGCCGACATCGACGCCCTGCCGCTGCAGGACCGGTGCGCCCTGCCGTGGGCCTCGACCGTGCCGGGCGTCGCTCACGCGTGCGGGCACGACGTGCACACGGCCGTGGTGCTGGGTGCCGGGCTCGTCCTGGCGGACCTCCACGCGCAGGGCGGCCTGCGCCGCGGCGTCCGCCTGGTCCTCCAGCCCGCCGAGGAGGTCCAGCCGGGCGGGTCCCTCGACGTGCTCGCGGCCGGCGGGCTCGACGGCGTGGACGAGATCTACGCGGTGCACTGCGACCCGAAGGTCGACGTCGGGCAGATCGGCACGCGCATCGGACCCATCACCTCGGCCTCCGACGAGGTGTCGGTGACGATCGCGTCGCCGGGCGGCCACACGTCGCGCCCGCACCTGACGGGGGACGTCGTGTACGCGCTGGGCCAGGTCATCACGCAGGTGCCCGCCGTCCTCGGCCGGCGCCTCGACCCGCGCTCAGGGGTCAACCTCACGTGGGGCGCGGTGCACGCGGGCTCGGCGCACAACGCCATCCCGAGCACCGGCACCGTGCGAGGCACGCTCCGCTGCCTCGACGTGCGCGCGTGGGAGTTCGCGGGCCAGGTGCTGCACGACGCCGTCGAGCAGGTGGTCGCGCCGTACGAGGTCGAGGTGACCGTGCACCACAAGCGCGGCGTCCCCCCGGTCGAGAACGACGAGCGCTGCACCGGCGTGCTCGAGGCCGCCGCGCGCGACGTGCTGGGCCCGGACTCGGTCCTGCTCACCGAGCAGTCTCTCGGTGGCGAGGACTTCGCGTGGTACCTGACGAAGGTGCCGGGCGCGATGGCGCGGCTCGGGACGCGCACGCCGGGCGGTCGCAGCTACGACATCCACCAGGGCGACCTGCAGGTCGACGAGCGCGCGATCGACGCCGGGGTGCGGCTGCTCGCGCGCGTCGCCGCGGGCATCGGGTGAAGCGGTCCCGACCCGTGGACAGGGGTGTGTCACGCCTCAGACGCAAAGTGACGCTTGCATAACGAAGCAGGCGCGTTACCGGCAAGTAACGTGCGGGACCCCTGAGGCTGATTAGTGTTCGGTCGTATAGAGGCCGACGGACCGGTCCTCCCGTGCAACGGCGCTCGGGAGGGCCCAGGGGTCCTTCCCTGCGCGGCCCTGCTACGAGAACGACAGGAGCTATCAGGTGAAGAGAGCGACTCAGGTCACCGCGCTCGCGGCGGTCGCCGCGCTGGCGCTGGCCGCGTGCGGCGCCGCACCGGAGGACGACGAGACGACCGGCGGCGGCGAGGACACGGCCGGGGGCAACTCCGACTTCTCCGCGTGCATGGTCTCCGACGCGGGCGGGTTCGACGACCAGTCCTTCAACCAGGCCGGGTTCGAGGGCCTGGAGCAGGCGAAGGACGAGCTCGGGATCGAGGCCGTCGAGGTCGAGTCGTCCGCCGACACGGACTACGCGCCGAACATCGACAACCTCGTCCAGCAGGGCTGCAACCTCGTCATCGGTGTCGGCTTCCTCCTCGAGGACCCGATCCAGGCGGCGGCCGAGGCGAACCCGGACACGAACTTCGCGCTGATCGACTCGTCGTTCTCGGACGCGGAGTTCGCGCCGGTCGAGCTCGACAACGCCAAGCCGATCCTCTTCAACACGGCCGAGGCCGCGTTCCTCGCGGGATACCTCGCCGCGGGCATGAGCGAGACGGGCACGGTCGCCACGTTCGGCGGCATCCAGATCCCGTCCGTCGCGATCTTCATGGACGGGTTCGTCGACGGCGTCGCGAAGTACAACGAGGACAACGGCACCGCCGTGAAGACCCTCGGCTGGGACAAGGAGGCCCAGACGGGCTCCTTCACCGGTGACTTCGAGAACCAGGCGAACGGCCAGAACCTCGCCCAGGGCTTCATCGACCAGGGCGCGGACATCATCATGCCCGTGGCCGGGCCGGTCGGCCTCGGTGCGGCGGCTGCCGCGCAGAGCGCCGGGGCGAAGATCATCTGGGTCGACTCGGACGGCTTCCTCACGACCGAGTACGGCGACATCATCATCACCTCCGTCATGAAGCAGATCGGCCCGGCCGTCTTCGACACGGTGAGCGAGTCGGTCGACGGCAACTTCACGAACGAGCCCTACGTGGGCACGCTCGAGAACGAGGGCGTTGGCCTCGCCCCGTTCCACGACTTCGAGGACGCGGTGCCGGCCGAGCTGCAGGACCAGCTCGCCCAGTACCAGGAGCAGATCATCGCCGGGGACCTGGTCGTGGAGTCGACGAACACCCCGTGACGACCCGATGAGACCGTCGGTCGCGGTGCCGGAGCGCCCGCGGCCGACGGGACGGTGGCCCGGGCGAGCCTGCCCGGGCCACCGTCGTCATGATGCGACGACACGACGGAAGTGCGGTTCGATGGAGTTCCCTGTTCTCAGAGAGGCCGGCCGGTGAAGCTGGAGCTGCGCGGGATCACGAAGGTGTTCGGGTCCCTGGTCGCCAACGACCACATCGACCTGGTCGTCGAGCCAGGTGAGATCCACGCCCTGCTCGGCGAGAACGGCGCCGGCAAGAGCACGCTCATGAACGTGCTCTACGGGCTGTACGACCCGGACGACGGAGAGATCCTCGTCGACGGCGCCCCGGTGCACTTCACGGGCCCGGGCGACGCGATGGCGGCCGGCATCGGCATGGTGCACCAGCACTTCATGCTCGTGCCGGTGTTCACCGTCGCCGAGAACGTCGCCCTGGGTCACGAGCCCGTCAAGGGCGCAGGGCTGATCGACGCGCGTCGTGCGCGGCGGCTGGTCCAGGAGATCTCGGACCGGTTCGGGTTCGAGGTCGACCCGGACGCCATGGTCGAGGACGTCCCCGTGGGCGTGCAGCAGCGCGTGGAGATCATCAAGGCGCTCTCGCGCGACGCGCGCGTGCTCATCCTCGACGAGCCCACCGCGGTCCTCACCCCGCAGGAGACCGACGAGCTCATCACGATCATGCGCCAGCTGAAGGCTGCCGGGACGTCGATCGTCTTCATCACCCACAAGCTGCGCGAGGTGCGTGCCGTCGCGGACCGCATCACCGTCATCCGCCGTGGCAAGGTCGTCGGCACGGCCGACCCCACCACGAGCGAGAAGGAGCTCGCGTCCCTCATGGTGGGTCGGTCCGTGACCCTCGGGGTCGACAAGGCGCCCGCCGAGCCGGGGGACGCCACGTTCCGCGTGGACGACCTCACGGTCATGGACGACGTCGGCACGGCGGTCGTCGACCGGGTGAGCCTCGAGGTCGCGCGGGGCGAGATCCTCGTCGTGGCGGGTGTGCAGGGCAACGGCCAGACGGAGCTCACGGAGACGATCGTCGGGCTGCGCAAGCCGGTCGCCGGTTCGATCACGCTCGACGGCAAGGAGCTCGTCGGGCGCGGCGTGTCCGACGTCCTCGCCGCGGGCGTGGGGTATGTGCCCGAGGACCGGAGCACCGATGGGATCGTCGGCACGTTCTCCGTCGAGGAGAACCTCGTCCTCGACCTCTTCGACGGCGCGCCGTACTCGCGTGCGGGGTCGCTCGACAAGCGGGCCATCCGCGAGAACGCGGAGCAGCGTGTGGTCGAGTTCGACGTCCGCACCCAGACCGTGGAGGTCCCCGCCGGGACGCTCTCAGGTGGCAACCAGCAGAAGGTCGTCCTGGCCCGCGAGATGTCGCGCCCGTTGCGGCTGCTCATCGCGTCGCAGCCGACGCGCGGGCTGGACGTCGGCTCGATCGAGTTCGTCCACGGCCGCGTCGTCGCGGAGCGCGACAAGGGGACCCCCGTGATCATCGTGTCGACCGAGCTCGACGAGGTGCTCGCGCTCGCCGATCGCATCGCGGTGATGTACCGAGGGCGCGTCGTCGGTGTCGTCCCGGGCGACACCGACCGCGACGTCCTCGGTCTGATGATGGCCGGGGTGCCGCTCGAGGAGGCGGTCGTCCAGGCCGCGGAGCACCACACGACGCTCGGCGGCGCCGACCTCGTGGCCGAGGACGCGCCGTCGGACACCGCTGTGCACGGCACGGCCGACGCGGACGCCCGCGAGGAGGAGATCCAGTGACCCAGGCAACGCCGGACAACGCGGCGGCGCTCCCGCCGACGCCCGCACCCCCGAGCGACCCGGAGACCCCCAAGGCACCCGCCGGGCAGGGCGTCCTGCGCGAGATGCTCGAGAGCAGCTGGCTCGTGTCGCTGCTCGCGATCGTCGCCGCGCTGGTCCTCGGGGGCGTCCTCATCGCGGCGGCGGACCCCGAGGTCCAGGAGGCCGCTACCTACCTCTTCGCGCGTCCCTCGGACTTCTTCGAGGCCGTCTGGGACGCCGTGTTCGGTGCATACAGCGCGCTCTTCCAGGGCGCCGTCATCAACTTCTCCGCGCCCGACCTCCAGCGGGCGCTGCGCCCGCTGACCGAGACGATGACCGTCTCGACGCCGCTCATCCTCGCAGGCCTCGGTCTCGGCATCGGCTTCCGCGCCGGCCTGTTCAACATCGGCGCGCAGGGCCAGATCATCCTGGGCGGCATCTTCGCCGGCTTCATCGGCTTCACGTTCGCGCTCCCGCCGGGCCTGCACCTCGTGCTCGCCGTGCTCGGCGCCGCGCTCGGTGGCGCGATCTGGGCGAGCATCGCCGGCGTGCTCAAGGCGCGGACCGGGGCGCACGAGGTGATCGTCACCATCATGCTCAACAACATCGCGATCTACCTGGTCGCGTACCTGCTCACGACCCCGGCGTTCCAGCGTCCGGGGAGCAGCAACCCGATCAGCCCGCCGATCCCCGGCTCCGCGACGTTCCCGCTCCTGCTCGGAGAGGGCTTCCGGCTCCACCTCGGCTTCGTGCTCGCGCTGCTCGTCGCGGTCGGGGTCTGGTGGCTCATGGAGCGCTCGACGCTGGGCTTCCGCTTCCGCGCGGTCGGCGAGAACCCGAACGCCGCGCGCACGGCGGGCATCTCCGTCGCATGGGTGACGGTGTGGGTCATGGCGATCGCCGGTGCGCTCGCGGGTCTCGGGGGCGCTGCACAGGTGCTCGGCACCGAGAAGGTGCTCACCGCGGGCGTCGCCGCGAGCTTCGGCTTCGACGCGATCACGGTCGCCCTGCTCGGCCGGTCGCGACCGCTCGGCACGGTCCTCGCCGGCCTGCTCTTCGGTGCGCTGCGCGCCGGCGGGTTCGCCATGCAGGCCCGTACCGGCACACCGATCGACATCGTGCTCGTGGTGCAGTCGCTCATCGTGCTGTTCATCGCCGCACCGCCGCTCGTCCGCGCGATCTTCCGGCTCCCGACGCCAGGCGGCCCGACCCGGGCCGAACGGCACGCCGCGCGCCGTCGGACGCGCGCGACGTCCTCGACCACCCCGACGACGCAGGAGGCCGGCGCATGAGCACCGCGACCACCCCGGCCCCCGCCGCACCGGCGGCAGCACGGCCCGCCACGGCCAAGCCGCTGCCCCCGATCAGCTGGCGAGCACCGATCGCGTACACCGTCATCGGCCTGCTGTCGCTGGTCTTCTTCGCCCTGCTGCCCGACGGCGGGAAGCAGACGACGTTCCGCCTGTCGACCGAGAGCGACTTCTTCCAGATCGCACCGGTGACCGTCAGCTCGACCGGGGCGGCGCTCGTCCTGTCGATCCTCGCCCTCCTGCTCGCCGGGCTGTCCTTCTGGGCGGCGCGCGACCGGCGCAAGGTCGGGATCTGGCTGCCGATCGTGTTCGGCGTGCTCGTGGTCTTCGCGTTCCTGTCCTGGGCCGGTGCCGGGAAGGCAGCGATCCCGCTCACCGGGCTCCTGCAGGGTTCCCTGTTCCTCGCGGTGCCGCTCGTCTTCGGTGCGCTCTCCGGCGTCCTGTGCGAGCGCGTCGGCATCATCAACATCGCGATCGAGGGGCAGCTCCTCGCGGGCGCGTTCCTCGCGGCGGTCGTCGCGTCGCTCACGTCGAGCGCGTACGCCGGGCTCATCGCCGCGCCGATCGCGGGTGCGCTGGTCGGCGTGCTGCTCGTGATCTTCTCGGTCAAGTACTGGGTGAACCAGATCATCGTCGGCGTCGTGCTCAACGTGCTCGTCGTCGGCGTCACGAGCTACCTGTACTCGACGGTGCTCACCGAGGACCCGGGGACGTGGAACACGCGCACGCCGCTGCCCGTCCTGGAGATCCCGGTGCTGTCCCAGATCCCCGTGATCGGGCCGGTGCTGTTCCGTCAGACCCTGCTCGTGTACCTCATGTACGTCGTCGTGATCCTCCTGCAGATCTTCCTCTTCCGGAGCCGGTGGGGCCTGCGCCTGCGGGCCGTGGGCGAGCACCCCAAGGCGGCCGACACGGTCGGCATCAAGGTCAACGCGACGCGCGTGCGCAACACGATCCTCGGCGGTGCCGTCGCCGGCCTGGGCGGTGCGTTCTTCACGGTCGCCGCGGGACTCGCGTTCGGCAAGGAGATGACGGGCGGCAAGGGGTTCATCGCCCTCGCGGCGATGATCCTCGGGCGCTGGAACCCGGTCGGGGCGCTCGTCGCGGCGCTCCTGTTCGGGTTCTCCGACAACCTCCAGACGGTGCTCGGCATCGTCGGGACGCCCATCCCGAGCCAGATCATGCTCATGACGCCCTACGTCGTGACGATCTTCGCCGTCGCCGGCCTCGTCGGGCGCGTGCGCCCGCCGGCCGCCGAGGGCATCCCGTACATCAAGTGAGGACGACGGTGACCACGACATGACACCTGCCGGCACGATCGACTGGGAGGCCCTGCGCGACGCGGCGCGCGAGATCATGGCCCGCGCGTACGCGCCGTACTCGGGCTTCCCGGTCGGCGCGGCGGCCCTCGTCGACGACGGCCGCGTCGTCGTCGGGTGCAACGTCGAGAACGCCGCGTACGGCGTGACGCTGTGCGCCGAGTGCTCGCTCGTGAGCTCGCTCGTCGGGACGGGCGGCGGGCGCCTCGTGGCGTTCGCGTGCGTGGACAAGCACGGCGCGACGCTCATGCCGTGCGGCCGGTGCCGACAGCTCCTGTGGGAGCACGGGGGGCCCGACCTGCTGGTCGACACGGTGCGTGGTATCAAGACGATGAGGGACGTGCTGCCCGACGCCTTCGGGCCCGAGGATCTGGAGGAGCGCTCGTGACCAGCGACGACGTGGCCCCGCAGGACGGCGGGACCGAGGAGCAGGAGAGCGCGACGGCCGTGGCCGACGTGACCGCGCGACCGGACGGCACCGCGCCCGGTGCCGAGGAGGGCCCGGCGCCCGAGCCGTTCGACGCCGTCGACGTCATCCGCACCAAGCGTGACGGGCAGCGGTTCGACGCCGCGCAGATCGACTGGGTCATCGACGCGTACACGCGTGGTGTCGTCGCGGAGGAGCAGATGGCCGCCCTCGCGATGGCGATCTACCTCAACGGCATGGACCGCACGGAGATCGGGCGCTGGACGCAGGCGATGATCGCGTCGGGCGAGCGCATGGACTTCTCGGGCCTGACCCGCCCCACCGCCGACAAGCACTCGACGGGCGGCGTGGGGGACAAGATCACGCTCCCGCTGGCCCCGCTCGTCGCGGCGTTCGGCGTGGCCGTGCCGCAGCTCTCGGGCCGTGGCCTCGGGCACACGGGCGGCACGCTGGACAAGCTCGAGTCCATCCCCGGCTGGCGTGCGGCACTGACGAACGCGCAGATGATGAACGCGCTCGAGCACGTGGGTGCGGTCATCTGCCAGGCGGGTTCCGGGCTCGCTCCCGCGGACCGCCTGCTGTACGCGCTGCGCGACGTCACGGGCACGGTCGAGTCGATCCCGCTCATCGCGAGCTCGATCATGAGCAAGAAGATCGCGGAGGGCACGGGGGCGCTCGTCCTCGACGTCAAGGTCGGGTCGGGCGCGTTCATGAAGGACCTCGACTCGGCGCGCGAGCTCGCGCGGACCATGGTCGACCTGGGCACCGACGCGGGGGTGCGCACGGTCGCGCTCCTCACCGACATGTCCACGCCGCTCGGCCTGACGGCCGGCAACGCGCTCGAGGTCCGGGAGTCGGTCGAGGTCATGAAGGGCGCCGGCCCGCAGGACGTCGTCGACCTCACCGTGGCGCTCGCCCTCGAGATGCTCGCGGGCGCCGGACGCCCGCAGGACGAGGACGACGTCCGGCACGCGCTCGTCGGCGGCCGGGCCTTGGACAAGTGGCGCGCCATGATCGCCGAGCAGGGCGGCGACGCTCGCGCACCCCTGCCGGTGGCGCGCGAGCGCGAGCACGTCGTCGCCGACCGTGACGGGGTCCTCACGCACCTCGACGCCTACGCGGTCGGTGTCGCGGCGTGGCGCCTCGGCGCGGGCCGGGCGCGCAAGGAGGACCCGGTGCAGGCGGGTGCGGGCGTCGAGCTGTTCGCGAAGCCGGGGGACCCCGTCCGCAAGGGCCAGCACCTCATGACGCTGCACACCGACACCCCGGAGCGCTTCGAGCGCGCCGTGGAGGCGCTCGACGGCGCGTGGGGGATCGCGGCGCCCGGCACCGCGGTCGAGCGGCACCCCGTCGTCCTGGACCGCGTCGACTGACCGTGGGAGCCGAGGAGCAGGAAGCGGTCGAGACGCCGGACGAGCGGCGCCCCCGCTCCGTCTACGGCGTGGGGACGGAGCCGGACGCACGGTTCAGCCTCGCGAACGAGCGCACCGCGCTCGCCTGGGTCCGCACGGGCGTCGGGCTCGTCGCCGGCGGGGTGGCGCTGACGTCGTTCTCGACGTTCGCGGACCTTCCCGGCCTGGTCGACCTCGTCGCGGCCGTCGCGTGCCTCGTGGGCGGCGGGGCCGCCGTGTACGCGCTCGTGTCGTGGCGACGCAACGAGCGTGCGCTGCGCCTGCGGCAACCGCTCCCGGCCCCGGGCGGGCTGCCGGTGATCGTCTCGAGCGTGGTCCTGCTCGCGGTCCTCATCGCCGCGTACGCGGCGGCGGCGGGCCTCGGCGAGGCGGCAGTGCTGCCGTGAGCGCCCCCGAGCGCGACGAGGGCCTGCAACCCGAACGGACCGCGCTCGCGTGGCAGCGCACGGTGCTCGGCGTCGTCGTCGGCGCGTTGCTCCTGGGGGCGGCCGGGCTGCGCAGCGGGCACGCACTCGTGGTCTGGGCTGCCGTCGCGATCGCCGTCCTCGCGCTCGTCCCGGCGGTGCTGCGCCAGCCGACGGGCGGGCTCCCCGGGCACGGACGGCTGTACTCGTGGTCGTTCCTCGTGCGGGTCGTCGGTCTCGTCCTCGTCCTGGCGGCGGTCGGGACCGCGTGGGCGCTGAGCCGCGCGCTGGGCGCGCGGTGAGCCGTCTCCCTGCGCCGGCCGGGCTGCGGCTCACGAGCCTCGCCCGGCTCGTCCCGCCCGCACCGCTGCCACCGCTGCCTCCCGCCGGTCCCTACCTGGTCGACGACGCGCTCGTGCACGCGCTCGACCTCGCCCGCCGCGCCGGGCACCCCGCGGCGGTCGTGGCGTGGCTCGCTGCCGCGCTCGAGGTGCTCGACGACCGCGCCCGGAGTGCCGTCGTCGACCCGCTCGAGCGCGTCGCGGTGCGTGCTGGCGGGGCGACAGGACCGGGCGTGCGGCCGCTGCGGATCGGCGGCGCCGTCGCGCGCCAGACGGACGGGACGACGTGCGGCTCCGCCGTGCTCGCGCTCCTCGCCGCGGCGGGCGACCCGGTGCTCGCGCTGTGGCTGACCACGGGGCGCAGGCCCGGGGACGGGGCGCTCGAACGCCGAGGCCCACCGGGGCCAGGGCCCGGTGACGCATCCGGTGCGTCGGCACGCTTCCGGTCGCTCCAGCAGACGGTCAAGCGGTGGACCAACCGCGGTGCGCTGGGACCGCTGCCCTGGCCGTCCGCGCTCGGGACGCCGCCCTGGGGCGCGGCGCGCGTCGCGCGGTACGCCGACGTGCGGTTCGCGCACCGGATGGTCGACGCGGACACCTCGCCCGGCGCGCGCGTCCTCGGGGCGGCGCTCGACGCCGCGGCGCGCGGCGTGCCGGTCCCGCTCTTCACCGGGGGCGACCTGGGCCTCGGTGTCGCGACCGCCGTGCCCCGCCACGTCGTGCTCCTCACCTCCGCCGACCCGGCTCCCGAGACAGGGGCGGCGGCCGGCGCCGACCCCGCGCCCGGCGCGAGGCGGTGCTGGGTCTACGAGCCGTCGTCGGGCACGGTGCACCGCCTCGACGCGAACGACCTCCTGGACGGGTCGGCGCACGGCGCCGTGCGCCGTGCGCTCGGTGGCTGGCCGCACGTGTGCTGGGCGCTCCTGCCCGCCCGCCGGGCTGGCGAGGTGCACCGCCCGGCGGGAGGATGGACGGACCCGCGGACGCGGGGTGAGCACGCAGGGGGATCCGTCGAGGGACGCTGAGAGGAGTCGCGATGAGCACCGTGCCCGGGGACGACGCGTGGCGGGACGCAGGCCTGGTCGACCAGGGTGAGGACGTGGTGAGCCTCGTCGAGGAGGTCGAGAGCGACGACGACGGCGTCGAGGACGCGGAGCACGAGACCGACGAGTACACGCCGCGGACACCGCGTCCCGACCTGGACGGCGAGGCGAACGAGGCCGACGTCGTCGAGCAGGCGTCCGCCGTCCCGGGGGACGAGGACGACTACGCCTGAGCCCTCCGGGGTGCGAGCCCCGCTCGGCGCGAGCGAGCGCGGACCGGCCGGTACCGTGAGCGCATGACCACCGAGAACGCCCCGCTGACGGTCGACGTCATCCGCTCCCTGCCCAAGGTCGTCCTGCACGACCACCTCGACGGCGGGCTGCGGCCCGCGACGATCCTCGAGCTCGCCGCCGACGTCGGGCACCAGCTGCCCGCCACGGACGCCGAGGCGCTCGGCGCATGGTTCGCCGAGTCCGCGGACTCGGGTTCGCTCGTGCGCTACCTCGAGACGTTCGACCACACGATCGCCGTCATGCAGACCCGCGAGGCGCTCACCCGCGTGGCGCGCGAGGCCGTGCTCGACCTCGCGCGCGACGGCGTCGTCTACGCCGAGCAGCGCTGGGCGCCCGAGCAGCACCTGCAGCGCGGCCTGACGCTCCAGGAGACCGTCGACGCCGTACAGTCCGGCATCGAGCAGGGCGTCGCCGAGGCGGCCGCCGAAGGACGGACCATCCGCGTCGGTCAGCTCGTCACCGCCATGCGGCACGCCGACCGGTGGCAGGAGATCGCCGAGCTCGCCGTCGCGAACCGGGCGAACGGCGTCGTCGGCTTCGACATCGCCGGCGCCGAGGACGGCTTCCCGCCCTCGCGGCACGCCGAGATCTGGCGCTACCTCGCCGAGCAGAACTTCCCCGTGACGATCCACGCGGGCGAGGCCGCCGGACCGGAGTCGATCGCCGAAGCCGTGCACCTCGGCCAGGCGAGCCGGATCGGGCACGGCGTGCGGCTCGTCGAGGACATCGCCTTCGACCCGGAGCACCCCCACAGCGTCGAGGGCGAGGCCGGCACCGCTGCGCTCGGGCAGCTCGCGCACTGGGTCCGCGACCACCAGATCACGCTCGAGCTGTGCCCGTCGTCCAACGTCCAGACCGGGGCGGCGACGTCGATCGCCGCGCACCCGATCACGCGGCTCAAGGAGCTCGACTTCGCCGTCACGCTCAACACCGACAACCGCCTCATGTCGCGCACGACCATGACGCAGGAGATGGCCCTGCTCGTCGAGCACGCCGGCTGGACCATCGACGACCTCGCCGACGTGACGATGACTGCCGCGTGGAGCGCGTTCGTGCACCACGACGAGCGTCGCGCGCTGGTCGACGACGTGATCCTGCCGGGCTACCAGGAGGTCCAGGGCGCGCTGCTCTGAGCAGACCTGCCGTCCCGCCCGGGTTGCCGAGCACGACTGTGGTGCCGTTATCGCGTCGATAACGGCACCACAGTCGTGCTCGGCGGGGGTCAGACGCCCTTGGGGTGCCAGACCGTCTTGGTCTCCGTGAACGCGAGGATGCGCTGGGGACGCGGGGACTCGGTCCAGTCCGGCTCGGTGTCGTCGCCGCGGCGTCCGACGGCGGGGCGCAGGACGCGCTTGACCGAGTCCGCGGCGGCGGCCTCGAGCTCTCCCCAGCTGACACCTGCGACGCCGTCGGCGCCCACGGCGCCGGCGAGGTCGATCGCGTTGACGTCGAGGTGCGACGCGAGCGGGGGAGCGAGCTCCTTCGTGAAGCCCGTGAGGATGTTGACGACGCCGCCCGGCACGTCCGAGGTTGCGAGCACCTCGGAGAGGGTGACCGCGGGGATCGGGCGTCGCTCGCTCGCGACGACGATCACGGCGTTGCCCGTGACGAGGGGCGGGACGATCGTCGACACGAGGCCCAGGAGCGACGAGCGCTGGGGGGCGAGGACCACGACGACGCCCGTCGGCTCGGGTGACGACATGTTGAAGTACGGGCCGGCGACGGGGTTGGCGGACCCGGCGACCTGCGCGACCTTGTCGGTCCACCCGGCGTACCAGACCCAGCGGTCGATCGCCTCGGAGACGGCGAGCTCGGCCTGGCGGGCCGTGAGCCCCTCGCCCGCCATGACCTCGGCGACGAACTGGTCGCGACGCCCCTCGAGCATCTCCGCGACGCGGTAGAGGACCTGGCCGCGGTTGTACGCGGTCGCGCCGGCCCACTTCGGCTGCGCGGCACGCGCCGCGACGACGGCCTCGCGCGCGTCCTTGCGCGAGCCCTGCGCGACGTTGGCGAGGAAGCGGCCCTTGCTGTCCGTCACCTCGTAGGTGCGGCCCGACTCGCTGCGCGGGAACTTCCCGCCGACGTAGAGCTTGTACGTCTTGCGGACGCCCAGGCGCTCCGGGGCAGGCGCGGTGCGGGCCGCCGTCGTGCGTGCGGCGCTCGTGCTGCGGGCCATCAGTAGGTGCTCCCCTCGATCAGGTAGGGCGCCAGGCCGTGCCGGCCGCCCTCGCGTCCGTAGCCCGACTCCTTGTACCCGCCGAACGGGCTGGTCGGGTCGAACCGGTTGAAGGTGTTGGACCACACCACGCCTGCGCGCAGCTGGTCGGCCATCCAGAGGATGCGCGACCCCTTCTCCGTCCAGATCCCCGCCGACAGGCCGTAGGGGATGTTGTTCGCCTTGGCGACGGCCTCGGCGGGCGTGCGGAACGTGAGGACGCTCAGCACCGGGCCGAAGATCTCCTCGCGCGCGATGCGGTGCGCGGCGGAGACGCCCGTGAACAGCGTCGGGGCGAACCAGTACCCCGAGGACGGCAGCTCGCAGTCCGGGCTCCACCGGGTCGCGCCCTCGGCGGAGCCGGCCTCGGTCAGCTCGGTGATGCGTGCGAGCTGCTGGGGCGAGTTGATCGCGCCCACGTCGGTGTTCTTGTCCATCGGGTCGCCGACGCGCAGCGTCCCGAGGCGGGACTTGAGCCGGTCGACGAGCTCCTCGGCGATCGTCTCCTGCACGAGGAGGCGCGAGCCGGCGCAGCACACCTGGCCCTGGTTGAAGAAGATGCCGTTGACGATGCCCTCGATCGCCTGGTCGATCGGCGCGTCGTCGAACACGATGTTCGCGGCCTTGCCGCCGAGCTCGAGCGTCGCGTGCTTGCGCGTGCCCGCGATCTCCCGCGCGATGCGCTTGCCCACCGCGGTCGAGCCGGTGAACGCGACCTTGTCGACGCCCGGGTGCCCGACGAGCGCCGCGCCCGTGGCGCCGGCACCGGTCACGATGTTCACGACGCCGGGGGGCAGCTCGGCCTGGCGCAGCAGGTCCGCGAAGAGCAGCGCGGTGAGCGGCGTCGTCTCGGCGGGCTTGAGCACGACCGTGTTGCCCGTCGCGAGGGCTGGCGCGATCTTCCACGCGAGCATGAGCAGCGGGAAGTTCCAGGGGATGACCTGGGCCGCGACGCCGTGCGGGCGGGGATCGGGACCGTAGCCGGCGTGCTCGAGCTTGTCCGCCCAGCCGGCGTAGTAGAAGAAGTGCGCGGCCGCCGTCGGGACGTCGACGTCGCGCGACTCGCGGATCGGCTTGCCGTTGTCGAGCGTCTCGAGCACCGCGAACTCGCGCGAGCGCTCGGCGAGCAGGCGCGCGATGCGGAACAAGTACTTGGCGCGCTCGCGGCCCGGCATGGGCCCCCAGACCTTCTCCTGCGCGCGGCGTGCGGCGCGCACGGCACGGTCGACGTCCTCCTCGGTCGCCTCGGCGACCTCGGCGAGGACCTCCTCCGTGGCCGGGTTGACGGTCTTGAACGAGCCGTCGTCGGACGCGGGCGTGAACTCGCCGTCGATGAACAGGCCGTACGACGACGCGATGTCGACGACCGCACGCGACTCGGGTGCGGGTGCGTACTCGAACGGCGAGCCGGCCGTGATTGCTGACGTGGTCATGATGCTGGTGTCCTCTGTCCCGCTCAGTCGACGGTCACGTAGTCGGGGCCCCAGTAGGCACCCGTGGCGAGCTTGTTGCGCTGCATGAGCACGTCGTTGAGCAGCGACGAGGCGCCGAACCGGAACCAGTCCGGGTCGAGCCAGTCGCCGCCCGCGGTCTCGTTGACCGCGACGAGGTACTTGATGGCGTCCTTCGACGTGCGGATGCCGCCCGCGGGCTTGACCCCGATCGGGACGCCGGTGAGGGCGCGGAAGTCGCGCACGGCCTCGAGCATGACGATCGTGACCGGCAGCGTCGCGGCGGGGGAGACCTTGCCGGTGCTCGTCTTGATGAAGTCGGCGCCGGCGAGCATCGCGAGCCACGACGCGCGGCGCACGTTGTCGTACGTCGCGAGCTCGCCCGTCTCGAGGATGACCTTGAGGTGCGCGTGGTGCCCGTTCGCGCGGCACTCCTCGCGCACGGCGACGATGTCCTCGTAGACCTGGGAGTAGCGCCCCGAGAGGAACGCCCCACGGTCGATGACCATGTCGATCTCGTCCGCGCCCGCCTCGACGGCCTCGCGCGTGTCCGCGAGGCGCACGGCGCGGCTCGCGCGACCCGAGGGGAACGCCGTCGAGACCGCGGCGACCTTCACGCCGGTCCCGGCGAGCGCCTCGACGGCGACGGGGACGAGGTCGTTGTAGACGCACACCGCCGCGGCGGACGGGCAGGTCGGGTCCGCCGGCTCGGGTCGCACCGCTTTCGCGGCGAGCGCCCGCACCTTGCCCGGGGTGTCCGCGCCCTCGAGCGTCGTGAGGTCGACCATGCGGATGATCGTGTCGAGCGCCCACGCCTTCGACGTCGTCTTGATCGAGCGCGTGCCGAGTGCTGCAGCGCGGCCGTCGGCACCCACCTTGTCCACGCCCGGCAGGCCGTGCAGGTAGCGCCGCCAGGCGGTGTCGTCGAGGAGGGCGGAGCCCGTCACGGACCGCGCGATGTCGGCGATCTCGGCAGCGTGACGGTCGACCGATCCCGGGGTCGCCGGGACCGTGGCCGAGCCCGCCGGGCCGGTCTCGGTGACCGCCGTCGGTGTCGTTGTGCTCATCGCACCAGGTTACCCGTCAGTACGGTGCGCGGCGGGGCGTCGCTGACTGCTACAGACCCAGCGCGCGCTGCATGTCTGCCTTGACGCGGTCGAGGCGGACGCGGGCGGCGGCCCGTGCGGCCGTGAGGTCGTCGTGGGACGCGTCGGGAGCGACGGACAGCACGACCTCGAGGTAGCACTTGACCTTGGGCTCGGTCCCGCTCGGGCGCACGATCACGCGCGTCCCGTCGGCGGTGAGGATCCGGACGCCGTCGGTGGGCGGCAGCCCGTCGAGTCCCGCGGACAGGTCCGCGACGTCGGACACGCCCGACCCCGCGAGCGTGCGCGGGGGAGCCGAGCGCAGGTGCGTCATCGTCGCGCCGATGCGGTCGAGGTCGGTGAACCGCGCGGAGAGCTGGTCGCTCACGTGCAGCCCATGGGCGCGCGCGAGGTCGTCGAGCGCGTCGACGAGCGTGCGCCCCTGGGCCTTGAGCCGGTTCGCGAGCTGCGCGACGAGCAGCGCGGCGCTGATGCCGTCCTTGTCGCGCACGTGCTCCGGGTCGACGCAGTAGCCGAGCGCCTCCTCGTACCCGAACACGAGCCCGTCGACGCGCGAGATCCACTTGAAGCCCGTGAGCGTCGTGGCGAAGCCCAGGCCGTGCGCGGCGGCGATGCGGCTCAGCAGGCGCGACGACACGACCGAGCATGCCAGCACCCCGCCGGGCGCCGCGGACGAGGCGGCCCGTCGGGCGACGTCCTCGCCCAGCAGCGCGCCCACCTCGTCGCCGTGCAGCATGCGCCAGCCGTTCGACCGGGCCGTCTCGGCGCCCTGGTACGTCCCGACGCGCGGGTCGAACACCGCGACGGCGCACCGGTCGGCGTCGGGGTCGTTGGCGAGCACCACGTCGGCGCTCGCGTCCTGCGCGACGGCGAGCGCGAGGTCCATCGCGCCCGGCTCCTCGGGGTTGGGGAACGCGACGGACGGGAAGTCCGGGTTCGGGTCGAGCTGCTCCTCGACGGGGATCACGGTCGTGAAGCCCGCGTCCCGCAGGACGTGCGCGACGGTCTCCCCGCCCACGCCGTGCAGCGCGGTGGTGACCACCTTGAGGCGGCGCGGTGCACCGTCGGACAGCGCGAGGACGGACCGGACGTATGCGTCGACGACGTCGCGACCCAGGACGGTCCAGCCGTTCTGGGCGCGCGGCACCGACCGTGCCGGCCCGACGGCGTCGATCGCCGCGGCGATGCGTGCGTCGTAGGGCGGGACGATCTGGGCGCCCTGACCCGAGTCGGTCACGACGCGGCCGCCGAGGTAGACCTTGTAGCCGTTGTCCGCCGGGGGGTTGTGGCTCGCGGTGACCATGACACCCGCGTCGGCGCCGAGGCGACGCACCGCGAACGCGAGCACCGGCGTCGGGAGCGCCGACGGCAGCACGAGGACCTCGACGCCGGCCGCCGTGAGCACCGCCGCGCTGTCCACCGCGAACGTCCGCGAGCGGTGCCGCGCGTCGAACCCGACGACGACGCGGGGGCGTGCGCCGCCGCCCGCACCTGCCGGGCCGAGGGTGTCGAGCAGGTATGCGCCCAGTCCCGCCGCCGCGCGGATGACGACGGCCCGGTTCATGCGGTGCGGCCCCGCGGCCATCCGCCCACGAAGCCCCGCGGTGCCGAACTCGAGCGGCCCGGAGAACCGGTCCAGCAGCTCGGCGGACGCGGCCACGCGCACGTCGTGCTTGCGCGGGTCGGGAGAGTCCGCCAGGTCGAGCAGGTGCCGCAGCTCCGCCTGGTCGGACGGGTCGACGTCGTCGTCGATCCACGCCGCGACCCGCTCGAGGAAGGCCGAACGGTCGATGCCGGGGTCGAAGGCCGGGTCGTCGGCGGCGTCGGTGCGGTACCCCGCGGTGCGGTCGCTCATGTCACACCAGCTTCGCGATCTCGGCCAGGAGGGAGCTGATCCGGGGCCCCGCGGCCTGGCCGGCCTCGATGACCTCGGCGTGGGAGAGCGGCGTCGGGCTGATCCCCGCCGCGAGGTTCGTCACGAGCGACAGCCCGAGCACCTCGAGCCCGCAGTGCCGCGCGGCGATGGCCTCGAGCGTCGTCGACATGCCGACGAGGTTCGCCCCGAGGATCCCGGCCATGCGGACCTCGGCCGGCGTCTCGTAGTGCGGGCCGGGGAACTGCGCGTAGACGCCCTCGTCGAGCGTCGGGTCGACGCGGCGCGCGAGCTCGCGCAGCCGCGGCGAGTAGACGTCGGTCAGGTCGACGAACGTCGGGCCCTCCAGCGGGCTGCGCCCGGTGAGGTTGAGGTGGTCGGACAGCAGCACGGGCGTCCCCGCCGCCCAGCTGAGGTTCAGCCCGCCGCAGCCGTTGGTGAGGATCACGGTCTCCGCGCCCGTCGCGGCAGCGGTGCGCACGCCGTGCACGACGGCGCGCACCCCCTTGCCCTCGTAGAGGTGGGTGCGGGACCCGAGAACGAGCGCGTGGCGCACCGACCCGTCCGCACGCTCGACGCGGATCGAGCGCGTCACCGACAGGTGGCCGGCGACCGACGGCGCCGAGAAGCCTGGGATCTCGTGCGTCGGGACCTCGGCCACGACGTCGCCCAGCAGCTCGGCCGCACCGCCCCACCCCGAGCCCAGGACGAGGGCCATGTCGTGACCGTCGATGCCGGTGGCCTGCGCGATGTGGTCGGCGGCCGCCCGGGCCACGAGGAACGGGTCGGTCGCGGGATCGTCGAGCGTGGGTGTGCTCACGGGCGTCGTCGTCATGGTCGCAAGGCTAGTCCGTCGTCCAGGACGCGACCCGGTGAGGGCGCCGGGCGGCACGCGCCGGCCTGACACAATGACCCCCGTGACGAACGAGAGCACCGACCCCCTGACCACCCGGACCGCACCCCGGATCGTGATCGTGGGAGGTGGCCCCGGCGGGTACGAGGCCGCTCTCGTGGCCCGCCGGCTCGGCGGCGACGTCACCGTGGTGGAGCGTCAGGGGCTCGGCGGTGCCGCGGTGCTCACCGACGTCGTCCCCTCCAAGACCCTCATCGCGACCGCCGACTGGATGACGATCGCCGAACGCGCGGCCGACCTCGGCATCCGCCTCCCCGTCGACACCGCGAAGGCGCAGCACCCCGCGATGCGACGGCACATCGTCGACCTCGAGGCCGTCAACACCCGCGTCATGGCGCTCGCGGCCGCGCAGTCCGCCGACATCCACGCGCGCCTCGAGCGCGAGGGCGTGCGCGTCGTCATCGGCGAGGGGCGGCTCGACGGGCCGGGGCGCGTGGTCGTCGACGACGGCGACGAGCCGCTCGGGTTCGACGCCGACGTGATCCTCCTCGCGCTCGGCGCCACGCCTCGCGTGCTCCCGACGGCGCAGCCCGACGGCGAGCGCATCCTCACCTGGACGCAGCTCTACAGCCTGACCGAGCTGCCGGAGCGCCTCATCGTCGTCGGGTCCGGCGTCACGGGGGCCGAGTTCGCGGGCGCCTACAACGCGCTCGGGTCGGACGTGGTGCTCGTGTCGAGCCGCGACCGCGTCCTGCCCGGCGAGGACGCCGACGCCGCCGAGCTCCTGGAGGGCGTCTTCCGCTCGCGCGGCATGACGGTCATGTCCCGGTCGCGCGCCGAGTCGGCCGAGCGCACGGAGGACGGCGTGCGCGTGACGCTCGCCGACGGGCGCGTCGTCGACGGCTCGCACGTCCTCATCGCGGTGGGCGCGATCCCCTCGACGCAGGGCATCGGGCTCGAGGAGGCCGGGGTCCGGCTCACGCCGAGCGGGCATGTCGAGGTCGACAAGGTGTCGCGCACGTCGGTGCGCGGCATCTACGCCGCCGGCGACTGCACGGGCGTCCTGCCCCTCGCGTCCGTCGCCGCGATGCAGGGACGCGTCGCCATGTCGCACGCCCTCGGCGACGCCGTCGCGCCCATCAAGCTCCGCACCGTCGCCGCGAACATCTTCACCGCGCCCGAGATCGCGACCGTCGGGTACAGCGAGGAACAGCTCAAGGCGCAGAACAGCAAGTACGTCACCACGACGCTCCCTCTCGCCCGCAACCCGCGCGCCAAGATGCTCGGCATGCGTGACGGGTTCGTCAAGCTCTTCGCGCACCCCGAGGCGAGCGTCGTCCTGGGCGGGGTCGTCGTCGCGCCCCGCGCGAGCGAGCTGATCTTCCCCATCACGCTCGCCGTCTCGCACCGCCTCACGGTCGACGACGTCGCGTCCGCCTTCACGGTCTACCCGTCGCTGTCCGGGTCCATCGCCGAGGTCGCGCGCATGCTGCACCACCGCGAGGACTGAGCGCGCTCGCCGCGGCGCCCGTTCCTCAGCCGAGCGACGCCGCGAGCCGCCGGGCGCACGCGTCCGGCGGCTCGGAGCCGGTCACGAACGTGCGGTGCGCCAGGGCTCGCGTCCCCGGGTCGTCGAACCACTCGGCCAGGAAGTCGTGGCCCGACGAGATCCAGTCCGTCCCCTTCGACGCGAGCGCCCGGGCGCGCAGCGTGGCCAGCGCATCGTCGCGGTCCGCCGAGGGCAGGACGAGGACGACGTGCGGAACCCGCGCGAGCGCCGAGCGGACCTGGGCATGGCAGGCCGGGTCGGTGAACGACGCGTGCCCGGCGCCGAGAGCGAGCACCGCGCCCGGGTGCTCACGCGCCGCGCGCTCCACCGCGTGGGCGCGCGCCGGTTCCCACTCCCGCTCGGCCGGGACACGACCCACCACGCCGACCCGTTCCACGAGCCGGTCGACGCTCCACCCGACCTCCTCGTAGTAGCTCCCGGCGACCTCGTCGAGGTCCACGAACGGCCGCGCGGTCAGGTCCGCGACGAGCGCTCCCAGCGTCGACTTCCCGGCAGCCGCGGGGCCGAGCAGCACCAGGGCCGGGGCCGCGCCAGCGGCCGTGTCCGACCGGGGCACGTCAGAGCGCGCCCTCGAGTCGCAGTGCCCCGCCGGCGTATGCCAGGTCGGTGATCTGCAGGCCCGGGAAGGTCTGCGCGAGCACCGCGCCGAGGAGGGCCTGGAGGTCGATCGCGACGCGGGCGTCAGGCAGGACGCGCACAGCCTCCGGCGGGAGGCCCTTGCCACGCAGCGCGCTCTGCAGGGGCGCCTCGACGAAGCCGAGAAGCTTGTGCGCGGGCAGGCCCGCGGCGTTGGCCTCGACGGCGAGGACGGCCGTGCCCGCGACGACAGACTCCACGCGCAAGGTCGCGCGCACGACCGGCACCAGTCGCGCGGCGAGCCGCAGGGCCGACGGCGGGTCGGGCACCTCGCGCAGGTCGACGACGACGCGCACGTCGTCGCCCTCCCCGGTCACCGAGCGCACGTACGGCGGCAGCCCGCCCGTCGCGCGGGCGATCTCCACGGCCTCGGTCACGGTCAGCTCGATGCGCATCCGCCGACCCTAACCCGCCGAGGTAGAACCCCGGTCGCGCGAGGTAGAACCGTGGTTGCGCGAGGTAGAACCGTGGTCGTGTCGGACGGCGCGTGGTCGCCCTGGGTGTCGGGGTGGGTGGGGGCGCCGCGTCTTCCATCCGCCGCTCGTTCCTCGCGGCTCCCGCCAGGCCCGACCACGACGCGGCGCCCCCACCCACCCCTCCGGCGTCGTCTCGCCCAGGTCGGTGCTCACCCGGGCGACCGCCCGGGCGTTCGGCGAGCATGTCTTTGCGGCTCATCCTGGTCGTCTGACGGGCCATGACGGTATGCTCGACCGGCCGGAACCGCATGGTCGCCACGGCCACGGCCACGGCCACGGCCACGGCCACGGCCACGGCCACGGCCACGGCCACGAGCCGCCTCGCGCTGCCCCGGGCCAGCGGTCGCCGTCGCCAGACCACGGTTCTACTTCGGCAGACCGGGGTTCTCCTTCGGTGGGGCCCACGGCCGGACATCCGCTTGGGTGAGGTGATGGTGGAGCGGGTGGGGCGGCGTCGGATGCGAAGGGCGTCAAGGCCGCGCTCCTAGAACCCACGCCCGACAGACCACGGTGACGGCGCGGACAGCCCGAGCACCGACGCCGCCCCACCCGCGGACCCGACCACAGCACGCCCAACCCGGCCCGAGCACCGGCGCCGCCCCACCCGCGGACCCGACCACAGCACGCCCAACCCGGCCCGAGCAACGGCGCCGCCCCACCCGCGGACCCGACCACAAGCCGCCCAACCCGATCCGAGCACCGACACCGAGCCGCACGCGGACCCGACCACGGACCGCCCGACGCTGGCCGCCCAGCGCGGGTCAGTCGGTCGTGCGGAGGTCGGCGAGGAGGGGGCGGTGGTCGGCGGCCGTGACGTCGAGGACGTCGAACGACCGGAACGTCACGGCGTCGGAGCCGAAGATCCAGTCGATGCGGTGCGCCGGGGTGACGGACGGTGACGTGAGGGCGTCGGGGTCGCCTGCGACGTCCTGTCCGCTCTCGAGGCCCTGCTCCTCGAGGAGCACGATCTCGTCCCAGCCGGGTTCGGCGTTGAGGTCGCCCGCGAGGACGTACGCGCCCTCGACCGGCTCGTCCATGAGCAGCGACTCGAGCTGGTCGAGGCGGGTGGGGGTGTTCTCCTCGCGGTGCTGCAGGTGCACGGAGGTGACGCGCACGGGGACCCCGGCGGCGTCGACGGTCGCGGAGATCGCCGAGCGTTCCTGCGGGCCGGCGCCGTAGGGCAGCGCGTGCCGCTCGACGTCGGTGAGGTCGCCGCGCAACGGGTCCCACAGGATGGCGTTGCCGAACTGGCGGTCGGCCGCGGGCGCGAACACGACGCGCATGCCCGTCTCGCGCGCGAGGTACGTCGCCATGTCGGCACCGCCGCCGAGCACCCACCCGCGCGACACCTCCTGCAGGGCGACGACGTCCGCGCCCGAGTCCTCGATCGTCTCGACCATCTCGTCGAGCCGCACGGACGGGTCGGCGCTCACGCCGTAGTGCAGGTTCCAGTCGAGCACGCGCAGGTCGCCCACCGGGTAGTCCGCGACGGCCGACGTCGTCGTCGGCACGTGGACCTGCGTCAGCCCGACGAGCGCGAGCACGGCGACGGCCCCGCCGAGCGCGAGGGCGGGTGTGTACCGTGGCGCGCCGCGGGTAGGCGAGCCGTCCGACGCCGGTCCCCGCCCGGACGATCGGTCCGCCTCGGCGCGCCGGGCCTCCGCCCGGCTGCCCTCGGGCGGGAGCGCGACCGGCTCTGCGGGCTCGGAGGCACGCACCCGCAGCCCCCGGAGGACCGCGGGGACCGCGAGCGCGACGGCCGCCGCGACGGGCACGAGCGTGTGGGGGAAGGGCAGAGGGATGTCGTACTCGAGCTGGTAGACGAGCAGGGGGAGCGCGAGGCCGAGCCCGGCGGCCGTCGCGGAGCCCGCGAGGCGCAGCCACGTCAGGTGTCGCGCCGGGCGCGTGAGGCACAGGGCGAGCGTGCGCGCGGCGAGGGGCACGAGCAGGGTGAGCAGGACGACGAGCGCCCACCCTCCGACGGCGCCCGGCCCGTGCACGCGCGGGACGGCGAGGAAGGCGACCGCGACGCCGACCACCAGGACGGCGGGCGCGAGCCAGGGCGAGCCCGGGAGGCGTCGGGGGCGACCCGCCCACGGCACGAACCAGGCCGTGAGCAGGGCGGCGACGGCGAGCGCGGCGACAGCGGTCGGCAGCGCCACGCCGGCCTGCGACGCGACGAACGCCGGGTTGGCGAGCGCCAGCACCGCGAGCGCGACGAACGGTCCGAGGACCCACAGGCCCCGGGAACCGGGCAGCGCGTCCCGGCCCCGCACGACCCACGCGCACCCGAACGCCGCGGCGGCGAGGACGACCGTCACGACCCACGCCGCGACGTCCGCGCGCCAGTAGGCGTCCCAGGTCCCGAGCACGGCGCTGAGCGCCGCCGCGAGCAGCGCACCGAGCGTCACGCCGAGGGCGACGAGGCCACCGCGCGCCAGGACGTCGGACGTCGGGCCCCTCCGGGCGGAGGCGAGCGGGGCAGCCGTGCTGCGCTCGTCGTCGGCCACCTCGCCGCCGGGGGACCGCGACCCTGCCGGCCCCTCGGCCGTCGCGCCGTCCGCCCGGACGCCGCTCGCGAACGCCGCGACCACGACGAGCACCGCGATGCCCAGGGCCACGGCCGCGAGCCCGACCCCGTAGCGCACGACCCCGAGGTCGGCGCCGGAGGCGATGGCGGTCCCCAGGCCCTGGAGCAGGAGCCGCGCCACGACGAGGGCGGAGACGGCGAGGAGCACGACCCTTCCCGTGAGCTCGAGACGCGCGGCGATCATCACGACGAGCACGCCGGGCGCGGCGTAGGTCGCGAGGGCGGTGAGCGCGACGGTGACGACGCTCGCGGCGAACGCGTGGTCGAGCAGCGGGCCGCTCGACCGCACGAGCTCGACGACCATCGCGGTGACGGTCGCGACGAGGAGGAGCGGGACGAGGGCAGACCGCCCGGTCCGCGGGATCGGGTCGGTGCCGGGCTGCGCTGCGCTCACGGGGCACGACGCTACCGGGGAGGGCCTGTGATCCGCACCACACGATCGGGCCTTCCGTGCCAGACTGGGGGATCGGCTGCGACGGCGCGCCACCACCTCGGCGCGCGAGGAGGCGAGGACGTGGACAGCACGGTGGAAGACACCACCCGGTACGCGGCGGGCGTCACGCACGACCATGACGCGGCTCCGCGCACGATCGGCCACTGGGTCGGCGGTGCGTTGCGCACCGAGGCCGAGCGGTTCGGCCCGGTCCACGACCCGGCGAGGGGCGCGGTCACGGGACGCGTCGCGCTCGCGTCCGCCGACGACGTCGACGCCGCGGTCGCGGCCGCGCGCGAGGCCTTCCCCGCGTGGCGCGCGACGAGCGTGTCGCGGCGGGTCGAGATCCTCTTCGCGTTCCACCAGCTCCTCGTCACCCACCGCGACGAGATCGCGGCGGTCGTGAGCGCCGAGCACGGCAAGGTGCTGTCCGACGCGGCGGGCGAGGTTGCCCGCGCGCTGGAGTGCGTCGAGTTCGCGTGCGGGATCGGACAGCTTCTCAAGGGCGGGTACACCGAGCAGGCGTCGTCGGGCGTGGACGTGCACGAGGTGAAGCAGCCCCTCGGCGTGGTCGCGTGCATCACGCCGTTCAACTTCCCGGCGATGGTGCCGCTGTGGATGATCCCGAACGCGATCGCGTGCGGGAACACGGTCGTGCTCAAGCCGAGCGAGCGGGACCCGTCCGCGTCTCTCGTCGTCGCCCGCCTCCTCCAGGAGGCAGGGCTGCCCGACGGCGTCGTGAACGTCGTGCAGGGCGACCGCGTCGCGGTCGAGCGCCTGCTCGAGCACCCGGACGTCGAAGCCGTGAGCTTCGTCGGCTCGACACCGGTCGCGCGCCACGTCTACGAGACGGGAACCCGGCACGGCAAGCGGGTCCAGGCCCTCGGCGGCGCGAAGAACCACATGGTCGTCCTGCCCGACGCGGACGTGGACGTCGCGGCCGACGCTGCGGTCTCCGCGGCGTACGGGTCGGCGGGGGAGCGGTGCATGGCCGTGTCGGTGCTCGTCGCGGTCGGCACCGTGGCCGACCCCCTCGTCGAGGCGATCCGCGAGCGCGTGGCGCGCCTCGTCGTCGGGCCGGGGGACGACCCCGCGTCCCAGATGGGCCCGCTCATCACGGCCGAGCACCGCGACCGCGTGGCCGCGCGGGTGGGCACGGCGGCGGAGGAGGGCGCGACGCTCGTCGTCGACGGGCGCGAGGCACCCGCCGGTTCGTCCGGGCTCGGCGAGGGCTTCTTCCTGCACCCGACGCTCGTCGACCACGTGCGGCCCGAGCACACGGTGTACCGCGAGGAGATCTTCGGTCCGGTCCTGTCCGTCGTCCGGACCGAGACCTACGACGAGGCGGTCGGGCTCGTCAACGACAACCCGTACGGCAACGGCGCGGCGATCTTCACGCGCGACGGCGGCGCGGCACGTGCGTTCGAGGTCGACGCCCGGGCGGGGATGATCGGCGTCAACGTCCCCATCCCGGTGCCGGTCGGGTACTACTCGTTCGGCGGCTGGAAGAGCTCCCTGTTCGGCGACCTGCACGTCTACGGGCCGGAGAGCGTGCAGTTCTACACGCGGACGAAGGTCGTCACGACGCGCTGGCCCGACCCGTCGACCGCGGGCGTCGACCTCGGATTCCCCCGGACGCGGTGAGCGCCCGATGACGACGGAGGAGCTGGCGAGCCGCACGTCGCGCACGCGCGCCGACGACCGGTACGTCTTCCACTCGTGGTCGGCGCAAGGCGCGATCGACCCGCTGCCCGTCGCCGGGGGTGACGGCGCGTGGTTCTGGGACGAGGACGGCAACCGCTACCTCGACTTCGCCTCGCAGCTCGTCAACCTCAACCTCGGCCACCAGCACCCGCGACTCGTCGCGGCCATCCAGGCGCAGGCGGGACGGCTCGCGACCGTCGGGCCGACGTTCGCGAACGACGTGCGGGGCGAGCTCGCCCGGCTCATCACCGAGCGTGCCCCCGGTGCGGGCGGCGGCTCGAGGAGCGCGACGAGCGACGCCGACCGGCGCTGGCGCGTGTTCTTCACCAACGGCGGCGCGGACGCCGTCGAGAACGCCGTGCGCCTGGCCCGCCTGCACACCGGCCGCGCGACCGTGCTCGCCGCGTACCGCTCGTACCACGGCAACACCACGACGGCGATCTCCCTCACGGGCGACCCGCGGCGCTGGCCCAACGAGGTCGCGCCCGACCCGCACGTGCGCCACTTCCTCGGGCCGTACGCCTACCGCTCGTCGTTCGGTGCGCGGGACGACGCCGAGGAGGGCCTGCGCGCGCTCGCCCACCTGCGCGAGGTCGTGCAGCTCGAGGGCCCCGGGAACGTCGCGGCGATCCTGCTCGAGACGATCGTCGGGACCAACGGCGTGCTGGTCCCGCCCGACGGCTACCTCGCGGGCGTGCGCGCGCTGTGCGACGAGCACGGCATCCTGCTGGTGACCGACGAGGTGATGGTCGGCTTCGGGCGCGTCGGGGAGTGGTTCGCCGTCGACCGGTGGGGCGTCGTGCCGGACCTGGTGACCTTCGCCAAGGGCGTGAACTCCGGGTACGTGCCGCTCGGCGGTGTCGTCATCGGCGAGCACGTCGCGCGCACGTTCGACGACCGCGTGTTCCCCGGCGGCCTCACCTACTCGGGTCACCCGCTGGCGTGCGCCGTCGGCGTCGAGTCGATCCGGGTCTTCGAGGACGAACGCATCCTCGAACGCGTCCGGTCGCTCGGCGCCGACCTGATCGGCCCCCGGCTGCGCGAGATCGCTGCCCGGCACCCCAGCGTCGGCGACGTGCGCGGGCTCGGGTTCTTCTGGGCGGTCGAGCTCGTGCGCGACCGCGAGACGCGCGAGCCCCTCGTCCCGTTCAACGCCAGCGGACCGGCCGCCGCCCCGATGGGTGCCGTCGTCGCCGCGGTCAAGGAGCGCGGCGTGTGGCCGTTCGTCCACTTCAACCGCCTGCACGTCGCGCCGCCGCTCGTCACCTCCGCGGAGGACCTCGAGCACGGCCTCGCTGCGATCGACGCCGCGCTCGACGTCGCCGACGAGCAGGCCGAGGCGGTACGGGAATGACAGACCGGACACCCGAGGAGGGTTCATGACCACCGTGCGTGCCGCGCTCACCCAGGTCCGCTGGACGGGCGACAAGGAGTCGATGATCGACGTCCACGAGAAGCACCTGCGCGACGCCGCCGACCAGGGGGCGAGGCTCGTGTGCTTCCAGGAGCTCTTCTACGGGCCGTACTTCTGCCAGGTCCAGGACGCCGCGTACTACGCGTACGCCGAGTCCGTCCCGGGACCGACGGTCGAGCGGTTCTCGGCGCTCGCGGCCGAGCTGGGGACCGTCGTCGTGCTGCCGGTGTACGAGGAGGAGCAGCCGGGCGTCCTCTACAACACCGCGGCCGTCATCGACGCGGACGGGCGCTACCTCGGCAAGTACCGCAAGACGCACATCCCGCACGTGCGCGGGTTCTGGGAGAAGTTCTACTTCCGCCCCGGCAACCTGGGCTACCCGGTGTTCGACACCGCCGTCGGACGGGTGGGCGTCTACATCTGCTACGACCGGCACTTCCCGGAGGGCTGGCGCGCCCTGGGGCTCAACGGGGCCGAGATCGTGCTCAACCCGAGCGCGACGAGCCGCGGGCTGTCGAACTACCTGTGGCGGCTCGAGCAGCCGGCAGCGGCGGTCGCGAACGAGTACTACGTCGGCGCCATCAACCGCGTCGGCGTCGAGGACCTCGGCGACGACGACTTCTACGGCACGTCGTACTTCGTCGACCCCGAGGGCGCGTTCGTCGGGGACACCGCGGACGACCACGAGGAGGAGCTCATCGTCCGCGACCTCGACATGGACCTGCTGCGGGTCGTGCGCGACCGCTGGCAGTTCTACCGGGACCGTCGGCCCGACGCCTACGACGACCTCACCCGGCCCTGAGCCGGGCCCGGACATGTACCGAGGGGAGACCGCGCGATGCCGCACACGCTGATCCGGGGAGGGACCGTCGTCGGGCCCACGGGCTCGACCCTCGCCGACGTGCTCGTCGACGGCGAGCAGGTCGCCGCACTGCTGCGGCCCGGCGACACGAGCCTCGGTGCCGACCTCGCCGCTACCGCCGAGCGCGTGGTCGACGCGACCGGGAAGTACGTCGTCCCGGGCGCGGTGGACTGCCACACGCACATGGAGCTGCCGTTCGGCGGCACGGCCGCGTCCGACACGTTCGAGACCGGTACGCGCGCCGCGGCCTGGGGCGGCACGACGACGATCGTCGACTTCGCGGTCCAGCGCACCGGCGAGCGGGTCCAGGACGGGCTCGCCGCGTGGCACGAGAAGGCAGCCGGCAGCTGTGCGATCGACTACGGGTTCCACCAGATCCTCGGCGGTGTGGACGACGACGCGCTCAAGGCGATGGACGAGCTCGTCGCCGAGGGCATCACGAGCTTCAAGCTCTTCATGGCCTACCCCGGCGTGTTCTACAGCGACGACGGCCAGATCCTCCGCGCGATGCAGAAGGCGCGCGACAACGGGTCCGTGATCATGATGCACGCCGAGAACGGCATCGCGATCGACGTGCTCGTGCGCCAGGCCCTGGACCGCGGAGACACGGCTCCGTACTTCCACGGCACGAGCCGCCCGTGGGAGACCGAGGAGGAGGCGACGCACCGCGCGATCATGCTCGCGCGCCTCACGGGTGCGCCGCTGTACGTCGTGCACATGTCCGCCAAGCAAGCCGTGGCGACGCTCGCGCGGGCGCGCGACGAGGGGCTCGACGTGTTCGGCGAGACGTGCCCGCAGTACCTCTACCTGTCGCTCGAGGAGCAGCTGGCCGCGCGCAGCGAGGAGTGGGGTGACTTCGAGGGCGCCAAGTGGGTGTGCTCGACCCCGCTGCGTTCGCGTGCCGAGGGGCACCAGGACGAGCTGTGGCGGTACCTGCGCACGGGCGACCTGTCCGTCGTGAGCACCGACCACTGCCCGTTCTGCATGAAGGAGCAGAAGGAGCTCGGCCGCGGCGACTTCTCGAAGATCCCCAACGGGATCGGCGGCGTCGAGCACCGGCTGAACCTGCTCTACCAGGGAGTGGTCGACGGGCGGATCTCGCGCGAACGCTGGGTCGAGCTGTGCTGCACGACGCCGGCGCGCATGTTCGGGCTCGACGGCCGCAAGGGCGTGCTCGCCCCGGGTGCCGACGCCGACGTCGTCGTGTACGACCCCGCGGGCCACACGTCGATCGGGTACGACACGACCCACCACATGAACATGGACCACTCCGCGTGGGAGGGGTACGAGATCGACGGGCACGTGGACCTCGTCATGTCCCGCGGCAGGGTGATCGTCGAGGACGGCGAGTACCACGGCAGCCCGGGGCACGGGCAGTTCGTGCGCCGCGGGCTCTCGGCGTACCTGCGCTGAGCGGCGCGAGCGGGCTCGGACCGGAAGGGGAACGCGCATGGACCTCGGCGTGGTGCTGCAGAACGACCCGCCCGCGTGGCGGGTCGTGGAGCTCGCACGGCAGGCGGAGACCTACGGGTTCAGCCACGTGTGGACCTTCGACTCGCACCTGCTGTGGGAGGAGCCGTTCGTCGTCTACTCCCAGATCCTCTCGGCCACGCACCGGGTCACGGTCGGCCCGATGGTCACCAACCCCGCGACCCGCGACGTCACCGTCACGGCCTCGCTCTTCGCGACCCTCAACGAGATGTTCGGCAACCGGACGATCTGCGGCATCGGTCGCGGAGACTCGGCGGTCCGGGTCATCAACGGGCGACCCGTCACCCTGGCCGAGCTCCGCGAGGCGATCGGTGTGATCCGCGGCCTCGCGTCCGGGCAGGCGGTCGAGTACCGCGGCTCGACGCTGCGCCTGCCGTGGAACCCGGACTCCCGCCTGCCGGTGTGGGTCGCGGCGTACGGGCCGAAGGCGCTCGCCCTCACGGGCGAGGTGGGCGACGGGTTCATCCTCCAGCTCGCCGACCCCGACGTCGTCGCGTGGTCCGTCGCCGCCGTGCGCGCCGCCGCCGAGCGCGCGGGCCGTGACCCCGACGCGGTGAGCATCTGCGTGGCCGCGCCCGCCTACGTGACGAGCACGGCGCCGTCGAACGGTGAGGGGCGTCGGGCGCTCGCGCACGCGTACGACCAGTGCCGCTGGTTCGGCGGGATGGTCGGCAACCACGTGGCCGAGATCGTCGCGCGCTACGGGCCCGGCGGCACGGAGGAGGCCGCGGAGGTGAGGATCCCGCGCGCGCTCACCGACTTCGTCGACGAGCGCGAGGGATACGACTACAACGAGCACGGACGGGCGGGCAACACGCACACCGCCTTCGTCACCGACGAGATCGTCGACCGGTTCTGCCTCGTCGGCCCGCCCGAGCGGCACGTCGAGCGACTGCGCGAGCTCGCCGCGCTCGGCGTCGACCAGTTCGCCCTCTATCTCCAGCACGACGCCAAGGACGAGACGCTGCGCGCGTACGGCGAGACGATCGGCCCAGCCGTGCGCGACCTCGCGCCCGCGCGGGGGTGACGCCGGCTCAACGGGCCGACGCGCCGCCGTCGAGCAGCTCGCGCAGCGCCGGCCAGGCGTCCGCGAAGGCGGGGAGCAGGTCGAGAGCGGCGACGTCGTCGACCGGGACCCACCGCACCTCGACGCTCTCCGCGTCCGTCGCGTGCGCCTCCACGGTCGCGCCGTCCGCGACCTCCGCGAGGACGGTCGTGTAGCGCCACGGGCCGTGGTCGAGCACGCGCTCGCCCACAACCCGCACGCTCGCAGGGCCGATCCCGGCCTCCTCCTCGGCCTCGCGCAGCGCCCCCTGCGCGGGTGTCTCGTCCGGCCCGACGGCGCCGCCCGGCACGCCCCACGTCCCGCCCTGGTCGGACCACGGCGCGCGGTGCTGCAGGACGACGTCGGTCAGCCGTCCCTCGCCGTCGCGCCGCCCCAGCAGGAGGCCGGCCGCGCCGAAGAGCCCCCAGTGCCGCCGTCCGCAGTCGCACTCGACCCACCCGTCGCCGGGCTGCAGGTGGCGGGGGAGCCGTGGCGGCGGCTCGCTCGGGTCGCGCGGCGCGGTGGGAATCGTCACGGGGCCATGCTGCCAGGCTCCGACGACGACCGGGGCCGGGTCAGAACAGGCGACCTCCGGTGACGGCGAGATGGTCGCCCGTGACGTAGCTCGACTCCTGCGACGCGAAGAACACGTACACCGGCGCGAGCTCGGCCGGCTGCCCGGCTCGGCCGAGCGGCGTGTCGGCACCGAACTGCTCGACCTTCTCCGGCGGCATCGTCGCGGGGATCAGCGGCGTCCAGATCGGGCCAGGGGCCACCGCGTTGACGCGGATCCCCTCCTCGGCGAGCTGCTGGGCGAGCCCGCGCGTGAAGTTGAGGATCGCCGCCTTCGTCGTGGCGTAGTCCAGCAGCTGAGGGCTCGGCTCCGACGCCTGGATCGACGTGGTGTTGATGATCGCGCCGCCACGAGGCAGGTGCTCCAGCGCGGCCTGCGTGATCCAGAACAGGGCGTAGACGTTGGTCTTGAGGACCCGGTCGAGCTGCTCGGTCGAGATGCCCCGCAGGCCGTCGTCCTGCGACATCTGGTACGCCGCGTTGTTGACGAGCACGTCGAGGCCGCCCAACCCCTCGACCGCGTCCTCGACGAGCTGGCGGCAGAAGGACTCCTCGCGGATGTCGCCAGGCAGCAGGACGGCCGTGCGGCCCGCCTCCTCGACCCAGCGCGCCGTCGTGCGGGCGTCCTCCTCCTCCTCGGGCAGGTAGACGATCGCGACGTCGGCACCCTCGCGGGCGAAGGCGATCGCGACCGCGCGCCCGATGCCGGAGTCGCCGCCCGTGATGAGCGCGCGCTTGCCCTCGAGCCGGCCGGAACCCTCGTACGTCGACTCTCCGTGGTCCGGCTCCTGCGACATCTCGGCGGTGCGGCCGGGCGGCTCCAGGTCGTCCGCCGGCTGCTGCGGGCGGGGCTGCTGAGTGGTCGGGTCCTGCGGGGTGGTCTGGTCGGACATCTGCGGCTCCTGCGTGTCATGGCGTCAGGGACTCGTCCAGCATGCGCACAGGCCGCGCCGCTCGCACCGGCGGCGGCACACGGTCGGGTGGTGACCTGCTGCGCGAGCGAGGAGCCGAAGGCCGTGTCCGCGCCGCGTACGATCTTCCGCTTGTGAGCAAGGTCGGGGAGATCGTCGCGCCACGGCGCATGGGCACCAGCTTCCGCTGGTTGCTGTCGTCGTCGTGGGTGAGCAACGTCGGCGACGGGATAGCGCTGGCGGCAGGACCGCTGCTCGTCGCGTCCCAGACGGACTCCGCGTTCCTCGTCGCTCTCGCCGCACTCCTGCAGCGCCTGCCGTGGCTCCTGTTCGGGCTGTGGGCGGGGGCGCTCGCGGACCGGCTCGACCGGCGCGTCGTCGTCATGGTCGCGAACGCGCTGCGCGCAGTCGTCGTGGTGGCTCTGTGCGTCGTGATCGCGACGGGGCACGTGAGCATCGGCGTCGTGCTCGCCGTGATGTTCCTCTACGGCGTGGCCGAGGTCTTCGCCGACTCCGCGTCCCAGACGCTGCTGCCGATGCTCGTCGAGCCGCGCGACCTGGGCACCGGCAACGCGCGCCTGCAGGCAGGGTTCCTCGCCGCCAACCAGCTGCTCGGGCCGCCCGTCGGGGCGTTCCTCTTCGCGGCCGGGATGGTGTGGCCGTTCGTCGTGCAGGTCGTGTGCGTCGCGCTCGCCGTCGTGCTGGTGAGCCGCATCGCGACGCCGCCCGGCGGCGTCCGCGACGTGCACACCCACGTGCGGCAGGACATCGCGGAGGGCGTGCGGTGGATCCTCTCCAACGCGCCCGTGCGCACGCTCGCGCTCGTCATCCTCGCCTTCAACGTCACGTGGGCCGCGCCGTGGGGCGTGCTCGTGAAGTACGCGCTCGACCACCTGCAGATGGGTGAGGTCGGCTTCGGTCTGCTCACGACCGCGTCGGCGATCGGGGGCGTCCTCGGCATCGCGTCGTTCGGATGGCTCGAGCGGCACGCGAGCCTCGCCCTGCTCATGCGCGTCTGCCTCTCGCTCGAGGTCGTCATGCACCTCGCGCTCGCGCTCACGACGACGGGCTGGGTCGCGCTCGTGATCATGGTCGTCTTCGGTGCGTAGGCGTTCGTGTGGGGGACGGTGTCCAGCACGATCCGTCAGCGTGCCGTGCCGACCGAGTTCCAGGGCCGCGTCGGCTCGGTGTACATGGTCTGCGTGTTCGGCGGCATCGCCCTCGGGCAGGCGCTCGGCGGGGTCCTCGCCGAGACGTGGGGCATCACGGCACCCTTCTGGTTCGCGTTCTTCGGGGCCGGGCTGACCCTCGCGCTCGTGTGGCGGCAGCTCGCGCACATCGCCCACGTAGGTTCGGTGGACCCCGAACCCGACCCCGAACCCGACCCCGAGGCCGCGCCGAGCTGAACCCTCGCGCCGAGGAGCCGAGGTGACCTGACGCCGTGGGCAGGTGCGACACCGTGGTGCGTCGGGCGACGAGGCACGGTCGGCGAGCGAGCTGGCCCGTCCGCTCTCCGGAGAATCCCGTGGACCGTGTCGGACCCTCGCGGCAGGATGTGTCCGTGAGCCATACGCCGTACGACAATGACCCGACCTCCGTGCCCGGCGAGGCACAGCCCGTCACCGGGTCGGCGGCCGCGACGGACGTGACCGACGCGCCCGCCGACGACACGCTCGCGATGCCCCGATGGCGTCGGGACGCGACCGTCTTCCTCTCGGGGCAGACCGTCTCGTTGTTCGGCTCCATGCTGGTGCAGTACGCCGTCATGTGGCACCTGACCATCGAGACGAAGTCCGGGTCGGTGCTCGCGCTGAGCACGCTCTTCGGCTTCCTGCCCCAGGCCGTCGTCTCGATCTTCGGCGGCGTGTGGGCCGACCGCGTGAACCGCAAGGCGCTCGTCATCGCAGCGGACGGCACCATCGCCGTGACCACGCTCGCCCTCGCGCTCCTCATGCTCGGTGGCGCCGACGACCTGTGGCTCATCTACGCCGCCCTCGCGATCCGCTCGACCGGCGCGGGGATCCAGACGCCGGCCGTCGCCGCGCTGCTCCCGCAGATCGTGCCGACGAGCCGGCTGATGCGGGTCAACGGGATCAACCAGTCGATCCAGTCGGCCATGATGCTGCTCGCGCCGGCCGTCGCGGCGGCCGTCTACGCGAGCACGACCATCGTCGCGGTGTTCTTCATCGACGTCGTCACCGCCGTCGTCGGCATCGGCCTCCTCCTGCTCGTCCCCGTCCCGACGTTGGCGCGCGCCGCGGCCGACGGCGAGCGCGCCGGGTACTTCGACGACCTCGTCGAGGGATTCCGGTACCTCGGCTCGCACCCGTTCGTGCGCTGGGTCCTCGGGCTCTACGCCGTGGTGTTCCTGCTCATCGTGGCGCCGTCCTACCTGACGCCTCTCATGGTCGCGCGCACGTTCGGCGAGGAGGTCTGGAAGCTCACCGTCAACGAGATCGCGTTCTCCGTCGGCATGCTCCTCGGCGGCGTGCTGCTCGCCACCTGGGGCGGGCTCAAGAACCGCATCGCCATGATCGTCGGCGCCACGTTCGTGTTCGGGCTGCTCTCCGTCGGGATGGGCCTGTCCACGAACATGTGGGTCTTCTTCGCCTTCATGTTCCTGCTCGGCCTGTCCGTCCCGCCGTTCTCCACGACCTCGATGACCGTGCTCCAGGAGACCGTCGAACCCGAGCGCCAGGGCCGTGTCTTCGGCTTCGTCGGCATCGTCATGGCGGTCTCCATGCCTCTCGGCATGGTGGTCTTCGGCCCGCTCGCCGACCGGTACTCCGTGGAGTCCCTGCTGATCGTCTCCGGGATCCTCATGTTCCTGGTCATCGCGATCGCCGTCGCGCTCCCCTCGGGCCGTCGCGCCATGCGGGCCGCCGGAGAGGCCCGCTAGCCGCGAGGGTCGGGTCCGCGGTGCGAGCGGACCATGTGCCCGGACTGGCGCGCCGTCACCGTGGTCTGTCGTCCCACGCTCTCGAGCGCGCCTTGACGTCCTTCGCACACGGTCCGCCCCCACCGCTCGCCCCCGTCGCCGGGCCCGACGGCGCAGCATCGGCTTTCTCCGCCGGCCGACGGTCGGTCGTCGTCGCGGGGGCCGCGCCCCGACAGGGGTGGGACGGGGCCGGGTCAGGTGGGTGGGGTGCGAAGGGCGTAGAGCCGCGCTCGTGAAGCGAGGACGAACGACCGGGGGCGACGGCGCGGCAGCCCGAGCGCGCCACCCCCCTGACCACGCGGGTCGTGAACCCGACCCAGCCTGCGGCACCCATGCCGACCACGCGGGCCGTGAACCTGGCTGGGCCCCCGAGGAGGGTCAGTCGACGATCTCGCAGATGGCGGTGCCCGAGCTCACGCTTGCGCCGGCCGCCGCGGTGAGGGAGCGGACCGTTCCGGCGCGGTGGGCGAGGAGGGGCTGCTCCATCTTCATGGCCTCGAGGACGACGACGAGGTCGCCCTCGGCGACCTGGGCGCCGTCGGCGACCGCGACCTTGACGATCGTGCCCTGCATGGGCGACGCGAGAGTCGTGCCGGACGCTGCACCGTTGGACTTCGTGGCGGCTCGACGCGCGGGGCGGCGCGCGGCGTTCGCGGTGCGCGCACGACCCGCGGCCATGCCCAGCCCCGCAGGGAGGACGACCTCGAGGCGCTTGCCGCCGACCTCGACGACGACGCGCTCGGTCGCGAGCGGCTCGTCGTCCTCGTCGGCGGGGGTCGCGGGCGCGGGGGCGAGGGCCGCGAGCTCGTCGGCGAACTCGGTCTCGATCCACCGGGTGTGGACGCGGAAGGGCTCGTCACCCGCGGGGACGAACGCCTCGGCGTCGAGCACCGCGCGGTGGAACGGGACCACCGTCGGGATGCCCTCGACCTCGAGCTCGCGCAGCGCGCGGCGTGCGCGCTGGACGGCCTGCTCGCGCGTGGCGCCAGTGACGATGACCTTGGCGATCATGGAGTCGAACGCACCGGAGATCGTGTCGCCCTCGACGACGCCCGAGTCGACGCGCACGCCGGGACCGGACGGGAAGCGCAGGCGCGTGATGCGGCCGGGGGCCGGGAGGAAGTTCGCGGCCGGGTCCTCGCCGTTGATGCGGAACTCGATCGAGTGGCCGCGCACCTGCGTCGACGTGTAGCCGAGCGCCTCGCCCGCGGCGATGCGCAGCTGCTCGCGCACGAGGTCGATGCCGGTGACCTCTTCGGAGACGGGGTGCTCGACCTGCAGGCGCGTGTTGACCTCGAGGAAGGAGATCGTGCCGTCGGCTCCGACGAGGAACTCGCACGTCCCCGCGCCGACGTACCCGGCCTCGCGCAGGATCGCCTCGGACGCCTTGTACAGCTCGGCCTCCTGCTCGGCGGTGAGGAACGGCGCGGGCGCCTCCTCGACGAGCTTCTGGTGGCGGCGCTGCAACGAGCAGTCGCGCGTCGAGACGACGACGACGGTGCCGTGCTCGTCCGCGAGGCACTGGGTCTCGACGTGCCGAGGGGTGTCGAGGTAGCGCTCGACGAAGCACTCGCCGCGCCCGAACGCCGCCGTCGCCTCGCGGACCGCGGACTCGAAGAGCTCGTCGATCTCGTCGGCGGTGCGCGCGACCTTGAGCCCGCGGCCCCCACCGCCGAACGCGGCCTTGATCGCGACGGGCAGACCGTTCGCGGCGGCGAAGGCGTGCACCTCGCTCGCGTCGGCGACGGGGTCGGGGGTGCCGGGGACGAGCGGGGCCCCGGCGCGCTGCGCGATGTGCCGCGCGCTCACCTTGTCGCCGAGCGCCTCGATCGCCGCCGGGGGCGGCCCGATCCAGACGAGACCGGCGTCGAGGACGGCCTGCGCGAACTCGGCGTTCTCCGCGAGGAACCCGTACCCCGGGTGCACGGCGTCGGCGCCGGAGCGGCGCGCGACGTCGAGCAGCTTGGCGATGTCGAGGTAGGTCTCCGCGGCGCGCGCACCCCCGAGCGCGAACGCCTCGTCGGCGAGGTGCACGTGCAGCGCCTGCCGGTCGGGGTCGGCGTAGACCGCAACGGACGCGATGCCGGCGTCGGCGCAGGCGCGGACGATCCGGACGGCGATCTCGCCACGGTTGGCGACGAGGACCTTGCGCAGGGGGCGGGAGGGGTTCGCGGGCACGGCTCACGGTAACGCGTGCGCGCGGCGGCGATCACGCTCCCGGGCCGGGTGCCGGGCAAGATTGGAGAAGCAACCAAGGCACGTCGGGGTCGATTGGAGGAAACCTCCATAGCGGCGCGCTCCAGCGGCTCTCAAGGCACCGGTCGTTGTCCGCCCTCGACAACGGAGCGCCGGGGCCTGGTCAGGAGCGCAGCTCGTGCCAGGCGACGCCGACCCCGCGCAGCAGAGAGCGCAGCAGCGGCAGGCTGATGCCGACGACGCCGTGGTGGTCGCCCTCGATGCGCTCGACGTACGGACCGCCGAGACCGTCGACCGTGAACGCGCCCGCGACGTGCAGCGGTTCGCCGGTCGCGACGTACGCGTCGATCTCCTCGTCCGAGAGGTCGGCGAAGTGGACGGTCGTCGAGCTGGTCGCGCCGCTCGCCGAACCCGTGCCGCCCGGCCCGGGAGCGCGCAGGTCGACGAGCCAGTGGCCCGTGTGCAGCACGCCCGCCCGGCCGCGCATCGCGCGCCAGCGGGCCCGCGCGTCGTCGGCGTCCGCCGGCTTGCCGAGCACCGCGCCGTCCAGCTCCAGCATCGAGTCGCAGCCCACGAGGAGCGCCCCGTCCGGAGCAGTCCTTTCGAGGCCCTCGGCGGCGGCCTCTTCCGTCAGGCCGCGCACTACCTCCTCCGCCTTCGCGCGCGCGAGGACCAGCACGGCGTCGACCGGCTCGAGTCCGTCGCGAGCCTCGGCGGCCGCCCGCAGGATCGCGTCCTCGTCGACGCCCGAGACGCGGACGAGCGGTTCGACGCCCGCTGCCCGCAGCGTCGCGAGGCGGGCGGGGGAGCGGGAGGCGAGGACGAGGCGAGGCACCCGCGCAGACTACCCGGCCGGTTACGCGACGAGCAGGGCGGCGACGAGGAGGACGACCGGCGAGCCCAGGGTCGTGACGAGGATCGTGTCGCGCGCGAGGATCTCGCCCCGGCCGAACCGCGCGGCGTAGTTGTAGATGTTCTGGGCGGTCGGCAGTGCGGCGAGCGTGACCGCGGAGGCCACGACGGCGTCGTCGAGCCCGAACGCGAACCGCGCCACGACGAACGCGACGACCGGCATGACGAGCAGCTTGGCCGCGCTCGCCACGCCGACGGCGGCACGCGGCTCGCCGCGCCGCAGCGGCTTCGTGCCGTGCAGGGACATGCCGAACGCGAGCAGGATCATGGGGATCGCCGCTCCGCCCAGGATGTCGAGCGGCGCCATGACCGCCACGGGTGGCGTCCAGCCGGTCACCGACACGACGGCGCCCGCGAGCGACCCGAGGATGATCGGGTTGCGCACCGGCTGCGCGAGGACGAACCGCCACGAGAGCCGTCCGCTCGTCGTCGCGTCGAGCACGAGGAGCGCGACGGGCGCCAGGACGAGGAGCTGGAGCAGGATCACCGGCACGACGGCGGTCGCGTCGCCCAGCACGTAGACCGCGACGGGCAGGCCGATGTTGTTCGCGTTCACATAGCCGGAGCCGACCGCGCCGATGGTCGCCTCCGGCGCGGGCAGACGCAGCCACAGCCGGTCGAAGAGGACGAACACGCCCGCGGTCACGACGGCCGAGGCCGCCGCGACCGCGAGGGGTGCCTGGAACAGCTCACCGACGTCGGCGCGCGCGAGCACCGTGAAGAGCAGAGCAGGGCTGGCGACGAAGAAGCCGATCCGGTTGAGCGCCGTCCTCGCCTCGGGCCCGCCGATGCCGAGGCGCGCGGTGACGTACCCGGCGGCGACGACCACGCCGATGATCGCGAAACCGGTGAGGACGGCGCCCACGCGTCAGCCCCTGAGGGGACCGGTCGGCGTCGTCGCCCCCGCCAGGGCGACGGACCGTAGCTGCGCTCGGCTCACGCGAGCGCGTCGCGCAGCACGTCGAGGCCCACCGAACCGAGGTTCAGCGCGCGCTCGTGGAACGCCTTCGCGTCGAACGTCTCGCCGCGGGCCTCGGCGGCCGCGCGTGCGTCGTCGCGCGTCGCCTCCCACAGGCGCTGCCCGACCTTGTACGACGGCGCCTGGCCGGGCCAGCCGAGGTAGCGGTCGAGCTCGAAGCGCACGAACGAGTCGGGCATGTTGACGTTGGCGCGCAGGAAGGCGAGCGCCTTGTCGGCGTCCCAGGTGCCGCCGCCCCATTCCTCCGGTGCGGGGAGCCCGAGGTGCACGCCGATGTCGAGCACGACGCGCGCGGCGCGCATGCGCTGCGCGTCGAGCATGCCGAGCCGGTCGCCGTCGTCGTCGAGGAACCCGAGGTCCGCCATGAGGCGCTCGGCGTACAGGGCCCAGCCCTCGCCGTGGCCCGAGACCCAGCACGCGAGGCGGCGCCACGTGTTGAGCGTCGCGCGCGCGTACACGGCCTGGCCGCACTGCAGGTGGTGGCCGGGGACGCCCTCGTGGAAGACGGTCGTCTTCTCGCGCCACGTGTTGAACTCGGTGACGTCCGCGGGGACGGACCACCACATGCGGCCGGGTCGCGAGAAGTCGTCGCTCGGGGGCGTGTAGTAGATCCCGCCGGTCTGCGTCGGCGCGATCATGCACTCGAGGTCGAGCACGGGCGTCGGGATGTCGAAGTTGACGCCGTTCAGCGCGGTGATCGCGGCGTCGGACGTCTCCTGCATCCACGACCTCAGGGCGTCGGTGCCGAGCAGCTTGCGGGACGGGTCGGCGTCCAGCGCCGCGACCGCGTCCTCGACGCTCGCGCCCGGGCCGGCGATGCGGCGCGCGATCTCCTCCTGCTCGGCGACGACGCGCGCGAGCTCCTCGAGGCCCCACGCGTACGTCTCGTCGAGGTCGACCTCGGCGCCGAGGAAGGTGCGGGAGAAGAGCCGGTAGCGCTCGCGCCCGACGGCGTCCTCCTGGCGCGCCTGCGGCGCGAGGCTGGTCTCGAGGAAGTCGGCGAGCCGGCCGTACGCCTCGCGGGCCGCCGTCGCGCCGTGCTCCAGCTCCTTGCGCACGAGCGAGCACGCGGCAGAGTCGTCGAGGACGGCGTCGGCCTCGGGCCCGGCGACGAACGTCGTGAAGAACGAGGTCGTGGCGTCCGCGAGCTCGCGCGACTGCTGGACCCCGATGCGCACCTGGCGGATCGCGGCGACGTTGCCTCGCGCTGCGGCCTCGGTCAGCGACGCCATGTAGCCGTCGATCGCGGTGGGCAGTCCGTTCAGGCGCGACGCGATGTTCTCCCACGCCTCGACGGTCCCCGTCGGCATGATGTCGAAGACGTCGCGCAGCTCCTGCACGGGGGACGCGATGTTGTTGAGGCTCGCGAGCGGCTCGCCCGCCTCGTGCAGCTCGAGCTGCAGGCCGACGCGCTCGCGCATCGCCGCGAGCGTGACGCGGTCGACCTCGTCGACCGGCTCGAGGCCGTCGAGCTCGCGCAGCACCGCGCGGTCGGCCTCGGCGCGCGCCTCGTGGCCTGCGGGGGAGAGGTCGGTGACGAGGTGGTCGTAACCCGAGAGTCCCATCGCGGTCGCGGAGATCGGGTCGAGCTCGGCGACGCGCTTGACGTACGCCTCGGCGACGGCGTCGATCGGCGTGGGTGTGCGGTCGGGGATCCCGGCGGACGCGCCGGCAGCTGTGGTGGTCGTGTCGCTCACCCGGACGAGACTACTCGGCGCGAGGGCCTCCCTCGTCGTCCGTGGAGGGCGGTGCATCCTCGTCGGCGGGGCGACGCAGCGCCGCGACGAGGTCGTCCGCCCACGCCCGGTGGTAGCGCACGAGGAGAACACCGGTCGCGTCCTCGTCCTGCGCGGCGTGCCAGACGGCGACCGGGTCGCCGGACCGTGGGTCCTCGACCTCCGCGGGGACGACGACGCGTACCGGGCGCGCGAGCGCCTCGCCCGACGCCGGGGTCACCACGAGCGTCCCTCGCAGCGCCTGGGCGCCGTCGGCCTGGGGGCGCGCGCCGTCCGCCCCGACCTCGAGCGTGAGGGTGCCGGTCGTGCGCACGGGCGCGGTGAGCAGGGCCTCGCGACCACGGTCGAGAGCCGCGGCGGACCGGTCGTCCTGGTAGCGCACGAGCGCGAGGAGCGCCGTGGCGAGCAGGCCGAGCGTCGCCGCCACGACGACGGCGTCCGGGACCGGCCAGTCCCGGCCGGCCGCGACGCGCTGGTACACGATCGCCGCCAGGGTCGGCACGAACGCGACGGCCCACCCCCACCGGCGCCACGCCGCGACCGGCGCACCGGCGGGAAGCGTCTCCGGGTCCGCCTCGACGGCCTCCGCGGAGCCCGGCAGCTCGACGAGCACGGCTCGCTCGGGCAGACGGCGTCGGCGCGGCTGTGCGCTCACGAGCGCAGGCTCCAGCGCCAGGCGTCGGCGTTGTGGCGCCCCGCGCGCCCGCCGAAGCTCTTCGCCGTGGCGCCGTCGCCGGCGCCACGCAGCCCGCGCGCGTGGTTGGTCCACTCGTCGACGGGCGCGACGTCGTCGGGCAGGTCTCCTGCCGCGGCCGCCGCCGCGAGGCCGGCGACGAGGGCGGCGACCTCGAGCTCGTCCGGCGCGCCGCGCACGACGCGCACGTTCGGGGCGTCGGACCCGGGCGTGCTCACTCGTCGTCCTCGTCGTGGTCGTGGTCGTCCGCGCCGCGCCCGACGCCCCACTCGGGGACGGCGTAGCCCGCCTCGACGAGACGCTCGCGCGCCTCGTGGCCCCACCGGTCGAGGAGCCCGACGACGTCGTCGAGCTCCGGCCCGCCGGGCCGGGTCATCACGACGTAGTCGAGGGTGAAGGTGTCGTCCTCGATGTCCGCCGGCGACGCGTCCTCGTCGTCGGGCGCCTCGTCGGCGCCCGGGTCCCACACCGACGTCGTGAGGTCGGCGTGGATGCCGAGCGAGCCGTGGAGCTCGTCGAACAGCCGGGCGTTGAGCGCGCCGATGCGGCTCTCGAGCGCGAGCACCCGCGGGTCCTCGTCCGCCTCGGACGCCCCGAACTCGGCCCGCACCCCGACCGCGGTCTCGACGTACTCGTGCAGCGCCGCCGTGAGCGCGTCGACCGCGGCGTGCAGCGGCGCCGGGTCCACCGACCCGAGCGGCACGGGGCCGTGCGCGGCGTCGTCGTGGCTCATTCCTGGTCCTCCTTCACGGAGCTCGTCGCGGCGGTCACAGCGGGATGTTGCCGTGCTTCTTGGGGGGCAGGCTCGCGCGCTTGGTGCGCAGCGCGCGCAGCGCTCGCACCACCTGCACGCGCGTCTCGGACGGGCGGATCACCGCGTCGACGTAGCCGCGCTCGGCCGCGTCCCACGGGTTGACGATCGCGTCCTCGTACTCGGCGACGAGCCGGGCGCGCTCCGCGTCGACGTCGTCCCCGGCGTCCGCCGCACGCTTGAGCGCGGCCCGCTGCAGGATGTTCACCGCGCCACCCGCGCCCATGACGGCGACCTGCGCCGTCGGCCACGCGAGGTTGACGTCCGCGCCGAGCTGCTTGGACCCCATGACGATGTACGCGCCGCCGTACGCCTTGCGCGTGATCACCGTGACGAGCGGGACCGTCGCCTCCGCGTAGGCGTAGATGAGCTTCGCGCCGCGGCGGATGATGCCCTGGTGCTCCTGGTCCACGCCCGGCAGGAAGCCCGGGACGTCGACGAGCGTGAGCACGGGGATGTTGAACGCGTCGCACGTGCGCACGAACCGTGCCGCCTTCTCCGCCGCGTCGATGTCGAGCGTGCCCGCCATCGCGAGCGGCTGGTTCGCGACCACGCCGACCGACTGCCCCTCGACGTGCCCGAACCCGACGAGCACGTTCTTCGCGAACAGCGGCTGCACCTCGAGGAACGCGCCCTCGTCGAGCACGTGCTCGATCACCGAGCGCATGTCGTACGGCTGCGAGTCCGAGTCGGGGATCAGCGCGTCGAGCTCGAGGTCCTCCTCCGTGACGTCGAGCTCGACGTCGTCCGGCGGGAACGACGGCGCGTCCGAGAGGTTGTTCTGCGGCAGGTAGGACACGAGGTGGCGCACGTAGTCGATCGCGTCGTCCTCGTCGCTGCCCAGGTAGTGCGCGACCCCCGACTTCTCGTTGTGCGTCAGGCCGCCGCCGAGCTCCTCGAAGCCCACGTCCTCGCCCGTGACCGCGCGGATCACGTCAGGGCCCGTGATGAACATGTTCGACGTCTTGTCGGCCATGACGATGAAGTCGGTCAGCGCGGGGGAGTACACCGCACCGCCCGCGCTCGGACCGAGGATGAGCGAGATCTGCGGGATCACACCCGACGACGCCACGTTGCGGCGGAAGATCTCCGCGAACTGCGTCAGCGCCGCCACACCCTCCTGGATGCGCGCCCCGCCGCCGTCCGAGATGCCGATCAGCGGCACCCCCGTGCGCAGCGCCAGGTCCTGCACCTTCGTGATCTTCTGCCCGTGCACCTCGCCGAGGCTCCCGCCGAACACCGTGAAGTCCTGGCTGTACACGCACACCTGACGGCCGTCGATCGTGCCGTGCCCCACGACGACGCCGTCGCCCGCCAGGCGCTTCTTCTCCAGCCCGAAGTTGTACGAGCGGTGCTTCGCGAACGCGTCCAGCTCGACGAAGCTGCCCTCGTCGAGCAGCGCCTCGATGCGCTCGCGCGCCGTCTTCTTGCCGCGCGCGTGCTGCTTGGTCCGCGCCGCCTCCTCCGGCAGCTCGGTCGCCTCGGCGCGCCGCCGGTCGAGGTCGGCGAGCTTCGCCGCCGTGCCGACGAGGTGGGGAGCGTCGGGAGACTCGGTCGTGGGCGAGGTCGCCGCAGGGGTCGTCGCAGATTCCGTCACGGACCCGAGCCTAGTTGGCGGGTGGGACCAACTCGATGCGGTCGGCGCCAGTGCGGTGGGGTCGGCCGTTGGTGGGAGTCGACAACGCGGTGTGTCAGGCGGCTCTCGGTCCGGTACGTGGTGTCGGTCGGGTCCGGGTGGGGTGGGCGGGGTGCGTGCGGAAGGATGGCGGGCATGACGAGCCAGAGCAGCGACGAGACCCGGGTCGACGGCGAGGAGCGTCCCGCGCTGCGGGCGGAGTTCCTGCGGGAGCTGCTCGTGGCGCCCGCCGGGCCGCTCGCGCGGCTCGAGGTCGTCGCCGAGTCCGGGTCGACGAACGCGGAGCTCGCGCGCGCCGTCGCCGCTGATCCTCAGGCGTGGCCCGCGCCCTCGCTGCTCGTCGCCGAGCACCAGCCTGCGGGGAAGGGGCGGCTCGGGCGGTCGTGGGGAACGCCCCCGCGGGCTGCGCTGCTCGGGTCGCTCCTGCTGCGACCCGACGTCCCCCGCGAGGCGCTGAGCTGGCTGCCGCTGCTCGCCGGGCTCGCCACCGCACGCGCCCTGCGCGCGACGGCCGGGGTGGACGCCGTCGTCAAGTGGCCCAACGACGTCCTCGTCCCCGACCCCGACGCACCTGCGGTCTCCGGAGGCACTGCGCTCGCGAGCGGAGACGGCACCGATCCCGGAGGTGCGCCGCCGCTGCGCAAGGTCGCCGGGATCCTCGCGGAGGTCCTGCCCGACGGCGGCGTCGTCGTCGGCGTGGGGCTGAACGTCTCCCAGTCCCGCGACGAGCTGCCCGTGCCCACCGCGACGTCGCTCGCGCTCGCGGGCGCCGCCACGACCGACCGGGAGGTGCTCCTCGTGGCGCTCCACGAGGCCTTCGGCGAGGTCCTCGCGCGCTGGCAGGACGCGGGCGGCGACGCGGGCGCCTCCGGGCTCGACGCCGACTGCGCCGAGATCAGCGCCACGCTCGGCACCCGCGTGCGCGTCGAGCTCGTGGACGGAACGGACGCCGTCGGGCTCGCAGTCGGGCTCGCCCCCGACGGCGGACTCGTCGTCCGCCACGACGACGGTACGACCCGCGTGCACCGCAGCGGCGACGTGCACCACCTGCGCCCGACGGACTGAGCGCTCCCGGCGCCGGTGCTGACGAGGCCGACCTCCCGCCGCGGCCGAGGACTAGGATCGCCGCGTGCCAGTGGACCCTGAGGAGAACGAGCTCGTCGAGGCGCCGCAGCCGGACGAGGACACCGCGGAGGACGTGGCGACCGACGGACCGGTCCCGACCGAGGCGGCGCTCGACGAGGCCCTGCTCGGCGGTCCTCGCACCCTCACCATCGAGCGGCTCGCGGAGCGCGCCGGCGTCGACGAGGACCGTGTCCGCGCCTACTGGCAGGCCCTCGGGCTGCCGCTCACCGAGGGCGAGGAGCACGCGTTCACCGAGAGGGACGCGCAGGCGCTCGCGGACGTGTTCGCGTTCTCGGAGGCGGAACGGCTCGACGAGCGGGCGCTGACGACGCTCATCCGGTCGACGGGGCACACGACCGAGCGGCTCGTGCTCTGGCAGGTCGAGGCGCTCGTCGAACATCTCACGCGGCGTTTCGACCTCGACGACACCAGCGCGCGGCTGCTCGTCCTCGACCGGCTGCCGGAGCTCGCTCCGGTGCTCGAGGAGCAGCTCCTGCACGCGTGGCGACGTCAGCTCGCGGCGGTCGCGGGGCGGTTCGCGGTCGAGTTCTCCACCGCGCGGACCACCGCGGTCGACGAGCACGAGCTGCCGCTCCCGCGCGCCGTCGGGTTCGCGGACATCGTGTCGTTCACGCAGCGCACGCGCGGCCTCGGGTCGAGCGAGCTCGCGGAGTTCGTGCAGCTCTTCGAGACGAGCGCGCGCGACGTCATCACCGCCGCGGGCGGCCGGGTCGTCAAGACGATCGGCGACGCGGTGCTGTACGTGGCCGACGACGTCGCGACCGGCGCGCGCGTCGCGCTCGGCCTGGCCGCGGCCGGGGGACGGGAGGAGGACGTCGACGTCCCGCCCGTGCGCGTGAGCCTCGTGTGGGGTCGCGTGCTCTCGCGGTTCGGCGACGTGTTCGGGCCCAGCGTCAACCTCGCGGCGCGCCTCGTCGACATCGCCGACCCGACGACCGTCCTCGTCGACCGCGACACGGCGGGCATGCTCGCGCGGGACCCGCGGTTCGCGCTCACCGCGCAGCCCGAGACGGAGGTGCAGGGCCTCGGCACGATCGAGCCCGTGCGCCTGCAGTGGGCGTACCGGGGCTGACGAGCACCCGGAGCGCCGGGGCGGTCAGACCGCCTCGAGCAGGCCGGGGCCGTCGTTCGTCACGGAGCTGACCAGGGGCGAGACCCTGCGCGCGACCATCGGCACGTCGTCGCGCGGGCCGCCGAGCCCGAGCAGGTCCGCGGCGCCGCGCGCGTCGACCGCCGGGTCGAGCCACGCGTCCCACGCGTCGGGCGGCAGGACGAGCGGCATGCGGTCGTGGATCTCCGCGAGGTAGGGCGCGGCGTCGGTGGTGAGGATCGTCGTCGACACGAGCCAGCGGTCGGGGTCGTCGTCCGCCTTCGTGCGGTCGCGCCAGAACTCGTAGAGCCCGGCGAACGCCGCGCTGCGGCCGTCGCCGGGCGCGATCCAGTACGGCTGCTTGGCGACCTTGCCCTTCCGCGCGGGCGCGCTCCCGGCGCCGACCGGGGACTCGCCGTCGGGCAGCACGCGCCACTCGTAGTAGCCGTCCGCCGGGACGAGGCATCGGCGCACGCCGAACGGCTTGGCGAACGCGGGCTTGTCCAGGACCGACTCGGCGCGCGCGTTGATCATGCGAGCACCGCCCTTGGGGTCCTTCGACCATGACGGCACGAGCCCCCACCGCGCGACGCGCAGCGAGCGGCTGATCGCACCCGTCTCCTTCGCGGCGCGCTCGACGACGATGCGCACCGGGTCGGTGGGCGCGAGGTTCCACGACGGCGGCAGGAGGCGAGCGTCGTCCGCCACATCTGCGACGGCGAACTCGTCCGCGAGGTCCTGGGCGTCCCGGAAGGAGGCATAGCGTCCGCACATGGGACCAGCCTGCCGCACGCCACCCACACCGGGCGCGGTGGTCCTTACCTCGCCGAAGGAGAGGCGGCTCACGTCCTCCGCGGCGGCGACCACACGGATCGAATCGATACGATGGGAGCCATGCCCTCCTCCTCGGTCGACCCCGTCATGCCCCGACCGAGGACCTCCGCGCGCTGGGTGCTGCTCCTCGGGGCGCTCGCGACGCTGCCTGCGCTCACCGTCGACATGTACCTCCCGCTGCTCCCCGAGGTCGGCGCGGACCTCGGCGCCCCGGACTCGTTGGCGCAGCTCACGCTCTCGGCCATGCTCATCGGCGGGGCCGTCGGGCAGCTCGTCATCGGCCCGCTCTCGGACCGGTACGGGCGCCGCCTACCGGTCCTCGTCGGCCTGTCGCTGCACGTCGTGACCTCCATCCTGTGCGCGATGGCACCCAACATCGGGATCCTCATCGGCCTGCGCGTGCTCCAGGGCTTCTTCAACGCGTCCGCGTCCGTCGTCGCGATCGCCGCCATCCGCGACCGCTTCACCGGCTCCGACGCCGCACGCGTCCTCTCGCGGCTCATGCTCGTCATCGGCCTCGCGCCGCTCCTCGCCCCGTCGCTCGGGTCGTTCATCGGCGCGCACGCCTCGTGGCACGCCGTGTTCTGGGTGCTCGCGATCGCCGGCATCGCGCTCGGCGCCGTCGTCCTTCTCTGGATGCCGGAGTCGCTGCCGGTCGAGCGCCGCCGGCCCGCCGGAGCCCGAGTCGTCCTGCGGGGCTACGCGAGCCTTCTGCGAGACAAGCACTTCGTCGCCCTCGCGGTCCTGCCCGGCCTCGGGCAGGCGGTGCTCATGAGCTACGTCGTCGGGTCGCCGTTCGTGCTCCAGGAGGGCTACGGGCTCAGCCACAGCCAGTTCGCGCTGCTCTTCGCGATCAACGGCATCGGCCTCGTGCTGTCCGCGCAGGCGAACGCCTCCCTCGTGCGCCGTGTGGCGCCGGTACGCCTGCTCCGGGTCGCGCTCGTCGTGCAGTGCGTGTTCGCCGTCGGCCTCCTGGTCGTCGCCGTGACCGGCGCTGGCGGCATCGTCGGCATCGTCGCCGCACTGTTCCTCGTGCTGTCGATGCAGGGACTGATCCCCGCGAACGCGTCAGCGCTCGCGCTCACGCGGCACGGCGAGATCGCGGGGACGGCCGCCGCCGTCATCGGGGCGTTCCAGTCGGGCGTCGCCGGCCTGGTCAGCCCGCTCGTCGGCGTGCTCGGCGGCGACGCGGTCGCGATGGCGACCGTCATGCTCGGTGCCGTCGTCGCGTCGCTCCTCGTGCTCGCGCTCGCCACCCCGGCCTTCCGCCGCGGGGGCTGGCACACGCCGGTCTGAGGTCGACGGGCGTTCACGCGACCGACACCTGACGGTCCTCCCGTGTGCATGCGAGCGTCCCGGTCCGGGACTTCGATGGGTCGTATGAGACTCACAGGAGCACGCCGGGCCACCGCCGCCCTGGTCGCCGCAGCACTGACGCTGCCGGTCACCGCAGCCGTCGCCTCGTCCGCACCCGCCCACCGCCCGTCCGACGAGCGGCGGAGCACCGCCGTCGTCCCGACGCTCGTCGCCCGCGCGACGCTGTCGGCCGACCACCTCGAGGAGGGACCGCCGTCGGGCGCCCTCGTGACGCCCGCCAACGGTCGCCAGGGGCCGTTCCCCGGGCAGGTGATCCCCGGATTCTCGGCCATGGTCGACAACGGCGACGGGACGTTCTGGGCCCAGCCCGACAACGGGTTCGGCGCCAAGGGCAACTCCGCCGACTTCCTCCTGCGGCTGTACCGCGTGACGCCGCAGTGGCAGACGGCGGACGGCGGCCCCGGCGAGATCGAGGTCGGCGAGCACCTCTCGCTGCGCGACCCCAACCACCACGTCGACTTCCCGATCGTCCACGAGGACACGCCGGAGCGGCTGCTGACCGGCGCCGACTTCGACATCGAGTCGCTCGTCCGGGCGAAGGACGGCACCTTCTGGATCGGGGAGGAGTTCGGGCCGTTCCTCCTGCACGTCGACGCGACCGGTGCGCTCCTCGCACCGCCCGTGCCGTTCCCCGACGGCAAGTCGCCCGCCAACCCGTACCTCGCGCCGGGGGAGACGCCGCTCGTCGGGTCGAGCCGCGGTTTCGAGGCGCTCGCCGGGTCCCGTGACGGCCGCTACCTGTACCCCGTCCTCGAGGGCGCGCTCGTGGGCGACGACCCGCGCGACCGCGTCGTGCGTCAGCTCGACACCCGCTCGGGCCGCTACACCGACCGCACCTGGACCTACCGCGTCGACACCGACGCGAACGTCGTCGGCGACGCGTTCATGGTCGGCCAGGACGAGCTGCTCCTCGTCGAGCGGGACGACTTCGACGGGCCGCAGTCCGTGACGAAGCGCGTCTACCGCGTCGACCTCAGCGAGAGCGACCGGTCGGGCCACCTCGAGAAGGAGCTCGTGCTCGACACCCTGAAGATCGCGAACCCGTACGGCATCGGGGCCGGCGACGGCTACGGGACCGGCGACCCGTTCTCGCTGCCCGTGCAGTCGTTCGAGACCGTCGTCCAGCTCCGCGACGGGCGCCTGCTCATCGGCAACGACAACAACTACCCCGGCAACGACGCGCGCGTGCCCGGGACGCCGGACGACACGGAGATGGTGCTCGTCGACCTGCGTCGCGAGCGCGTCGCGACCGACGACGTTACGGTCGTCGGGCACCGCGGTGCGAGCGGCTACCGCCCCGAGCACACGCTCGCCGCGTACGAGCAGGCGATCCTGCAGTGCGCCGACTACATCGAGCCGGACGTCGTCTCGACGAAGGACGGCGTGCTCGTGGCCCGTCACGAGAACGAGATCGGTGGCACGACGGACGTCGCGAACCACCCGGAGTTCGCCGACCGCCGCACGACGAAGACGATCGACGGGACGGCCGTCACCGGCTGGTTCACGGAGGACTTCACGCTCGCCGAGCTGCGCACGCTGCGCGCGAAGGAGCGCATCCCGGCTCTGCGCCCGCAGAACACCGCGTTCGACGGCCTCTACCCGATCCCCACGCTCGCCGAGGTGCTCGACCTCGCGCGCCACTCCGTGACGTGCGACGGGAAGCAGGTCGGCGTCTACCCGGAGACCAAGCACCCGACGTACTTCGACTCGGTCGGGCTCTCGCTCGAGGAGCCGCTCGTCGCCGCGCTCCAGGCCGCCGGGCTCGACTCCCGCAGGGCGCCCGTCATCGTCCAGTCCTTCGAGACCGGCAACCTGCGCGAGCTCGACCGGATGACGAAGGTCGACCTCGCCCAGCTCGTCAGCAGCTCCGGCGCTCCGTACGACCTCGTCGCCGCGGGCGACCCGCGCACCTACGCCGACCTCGTCACGCGCACGGGCCTGCGCGAGATCGCGCGGTACGCGGACGGGGTCGGGCTGGAGAAGAACGTCATGATCCCGCGCGAGGCCGACGGCACGCTCGGCGAGCCGACGTCGGTCGTCCGCGACGCGCACCGCGCGGGCCTCGAGGTGCACGGGTGGACCTTCCGGGCGGAGAACCAGTTCCTCCCCGCCGAGTTCCGCTCAAGCGCCGACCCCGCCGCGTACGGCGACCTCGCGGGCGAGATCCGCGTCTTCCTCGACGCCGGCATGGACGGCTTCTTCACCGACCAGCCGGACCTCGGAGTCGCCGCGGTGGGCTGACCGTCTCGGGTACGGGGCGCCGTCGGGCAGCGTGCCCGACGGCGCCCCGCGCGCGTCCCACGATGCCGTTCGCGGGCTTCCGGCGGTGCGATCTTCGCGGTGCCTTCACGTTCCCGCCCGGTCGTCGCGCGCGGTGCTCCGCACGAGGGCTCTACTCTTCTCGGGTGCCATCGTCCCGCAAGCCGTCCGCGGACCGTCCCGCGGTCGGCCCTCACCATGCACGTGCGCTGCGCTCGCACCGCGTCGCGCGGACCGTCGGGCTCGTTCTGACCGGAGCCCTCGCCTTCGTCGCGGTGGGTGCGGGTGCCGTGTACCTCGACCTCAAGTCGAAGATCACCGTGAGCGACGTGTCCGGGCTCGTCGTCGGCGGCCCGACGCAAGAGCCGCCCAAGGATCCGTCCGACCCGTTCGCAGGCAGGGCGCTCAACATCCTCGTGATGGGCACGGACTACCGCGACGCCGAGAACGCCGCGATCGCCGGCGACGAGCCCGGCATGCGCTCCGACACCACCTTCATCGTGCACGTGTCCGGGGACCGCACGCGCATGGAGGTCGTCTCCATCCCCCGCGACTCGCTCGTCGACCTGCCGGCGTGCAACCTGCCCGACGGGTCGATGTCGTCCCCCCGACGCAGCCAGATGTTCAACTCGGCGTTCGAGACCGGGTCCGGTGGCGTCGACGACCTCACCTACGCCGCCGCGTGCACGATCACCGCCGTCCAGGACCTCACGGGCGTCACGATCACCAATCACGTCGTCGTGAAGATGACCGGCGTCATCGGCGTGGTCGACGCGATCGGCGGCGTCCGGATGTGCTTCCCCGAGCCCGTCAAGGAGAACCCGAACTACGGTGAGCTCGACCTGCCGGCCGGTGAGGTGACGCTCAACGGCCGTACGTCGATCAACTACCTGCGGGCTCGCCACGGCACGGGAATGGGCCTGGACATCGGCTCCGACCTCACGCGTATCGCCCGCCAGCAGGCCTTCATCGACTCCGCGATCCGCGAGGTCCTCTCCAAGAACATCATCACGAACTCGCCCCAGCTCTACGGCGTCATCGAGGCCGTGCTGAGCTCCATCAGCGCCGACCCCACGATCGCCGACCCGACGGCCCTCGCCGGCCTCGCCTTCAGCCTGCGCGGCATCGACACGTCCCGGATCGCGTTCACAGAGCTCCCGGTCGTCCAGGCCGAGAGCGACCCGAACCGCGTCGAGTGGACGTCGGCCGCGGACGAGATCTGGCAGCGCATGATCGACGACACCCCGGCGCCCGGCCAGGAGGCCCCCGCCGACCCGCGCGACGACGCGACCGCGCCCGCGGACGGGACCGCACCGCCCGCCGACACCGGCGGCGAGGCGACGGACCCCGGTGCCGGTGCGGGCGACCCGGGCACGGCCGACCCGGGCACGACGGACCCGGGGACGGGGACGCCCGAGACGCCGGTCGCACCCCCGGTCGAGGAGCTGCTCCCCGGCGTCTGCCCCTCCTGAGCGGACGGAGGCGGGCGACCTCCGTCGCCTCGCATCGCGTCCCCTGGACGTGCCCGGGGCGTCCCCGCGGCAGCCTCAGCGCGTGCGGGACGCCTCCAGACGCGAGAGCCGACGGACCGCCTCGTGCAGGACGTCCTCGCGCTTGACGAACGTGAAGCGCACGCGCGAGGCCAGGGCGTGCGCCGTCGTCGAGCCGGGCGTGCAGAACGCGCTCACGGGCACGGCGACGACCCCCGCGCGCTCGGGCAGCTCACGGCACAGGGTCGTGCCGTCGTCGAAGCCCAGGGGAGCGCCGTCGGCGACGACGAAGTACGTGCCCTGGGGGACGACGACCTCGAACCCGGCCCGGACGAGGCCCTCGCACAGCAGGTCGCGTCGTGACGCCAGGGAGTCGGCGAGCGCGCGCGGCGTCTCGTCGTCGGAGAGGGCGTCGGCGATCGCCGGCTGGAACGGCGCGCCCGACGTGTAGGTGAGGAACTGCTTCACGGTCCGCACCGCGGTGACGAGGCGCTCGGGACCGTGCAGCCAGCCGATCTTCCAGCCGGTGAACGAGAACGTCTTGCCCGCCGACGAGATCGTGATCGTGCGGTCGCGCATGCCCGGGAGGGTCGCGATCGGGACGTGCCGGACGTCGTCGAACGTCAGGTGCTCGTAGACCTCGTCGGTGACGACGAGGGTGTCGTGGCGGCGCGCGACGGCGGCGATCGCGTCGAGCTCGTCGAGGTCGAGCACCGTCCCCGTCGGGTTGTGCGGGGAGTTCACGACGATCATCCGCGTGCGGTCGGTGACCGCGGCGCGCAGGGCGTCGACGTCGAGCCGGAACCGCTCGCGACCGGGGACGAGCGGGACGGTGACGTGGTGCGCGCCCGCGAGCGCGATGCACGCGGCGTACGAGTCGTAGAACGGCTCGAGCGTCACGACGTCGTCGCCCGGGCCCGCGAGCGCGAGGATCGTCGCGGCGAGCGCCTCCGTGGCGCCGGTGGTCACCAGGACCTCGGTGTCGGGGTCGGGGTCGAGCCCGTAGTGGCGGTACTGGTGGCTCGCGACGGCGTTGCGCAGCTCGAGGATCCCCGGCCCCGGCGGGTACTGGTTGTGCCCGTCCTCGATCGCACGGATCGCGGCGTGCTTCACGGTCGCGGGGCCGTCGACGTCGGGGAAGCCCTGCCCGAGGTTGATCGCGCCGGTGCGGCGCGCGAGGTCGGTCATCTGCGCGAAGATCGTCGCCTCCGCCGTGCCGTCCGGGGCGAGCAGGCCCGTGGCGCGCGCCGCGTCCTGCCAGCGGCCGGGCGGGAGGTCGGTCATGGCCCGACCCTAGCCGTGCGCGCGCCCACGATGTGGGACGTCCGGGAAGGGTTTCGGCGCTGCGACGAGGATTCCGCGCCGTCGTCCACAGGGACGGTTCCCGTGAGGCGTCGGATGCCCTACTCTCTGGCACGGAACTTCGGTCCCGGCGACGACGGCCGGCCGATGGAGCAGGGGGATTGCTCGACATGTCTGTGGACGCACACGCCGTCGGCGTGCTCGAGAGCGAGGTGCGCGAGCTCGTGCGCCGCCGGGGCGTGGACCCCGCACGCGACCGGGCGGCGGTCGACCAGCTCGTCGCCGACGTCGTCGCGGACTACGAGACGCGCAGCGCGATCGGCGTGGTCACGCCGCTGGCCGACCCGGACGCCGCAGGACGCGCCGTGATCGACGCCGTCGCCGGGCTCGGGCCGCTCCAGCCCTACCTCGACGACCCGGAGATCGAGGAGATCTGGATCAACTCTCCCTCCCAGGTGTTCGTCGCGCGCGGGGGACGGTCGGAGCTGACGACGACCATGCTCACCGCCCAGCAGGTGCGTGACCTGGTCGAGCAGATGCTGCGCTCGTCCGGCCGTCGTCTCGACCTCTCGAGCCCGTTCGTCGACGCCTCCCTGCCCGGCGGCGAGCGGCTGCACGTCGTCATCCCGGACGTCACCCGGGCCGAGATGGCCGTGAACATCCGCAAGCACGTGGTGCGGGCCGCGCACCTCGACGACCTGGTGCGGCTCGGGTCGCTGACGCCGCAGGCCGCGCTCTTCCTCGACGCGGCCGTCCGGGCCGGGCTCAACGTGCTCGTCGCGGGCGCGACGCAGGCGGGCAAGACGACGATGCTCAACGCGCTCGCCGGGTCCATCCCGGCGACGCAGCGTGTCATCACGTGCGAGGAGGTGTTCGAGCTGCGGTTCGCGGTCCGGGACATCGTCTCGATGCAGTGCCGGCAGCCGAGCCTCGAGGGGACGGGAGAGATCCCGTTGCGACGCCTCGTCAAGGAGGCGCTGCGCATGCGCCCGGACCGCATCGTCATCGGCGAGGTACGCGAGGCGGAGAGCTTCGACCTGCTCATCGCTCTGAACGCAGGGGTTCCCGGCATGTGCACGATCCACGCGAACTCCGCGCGTGAGGCGATCTCGAAGATGTGCACGTTGCCGCTGCTCGCTGGCGAGAACGTGTCGGACCGCTTCGTGGTCCCCACCGTAGCGTCGGCGGTCGACCTCGTCGTGCACCTCGGGGTCGACGTCGAAGGCCGCCGCGGGGTGCGCGAGATCCTCGGGGTCTCGGGCCGGGTCGAGGAGGGCGTCGTCGAGGCGTCGGAGCTGTTCGTGAGGCGAGGCGACCGCCTCCTGCGTGCCGACGGCTTCCCGCCCGGCACCGACCGGTTCGCCCGCGCAGGGATCGACCTCGCCACCATCCTGCGGCCGGAGCGGCCCCACGAGCAGCTGCCGCTGCCCGACGGCGCGTGGTCGGGGGTGCGCTGACATGGGCGTCGTCGTGGGGTTCCTCCTCGGGGCCGGGCTCTTCTGCGTCTGGTGGTCCTTCTGGGAGCCCGGACCGCGGCGGGAGCGCAAGACCGACGGGTGGTCGGCGCGCACGCAGGATCTGCTCGTCCAGGCCGGCGCTCCGGCGGTGACGCCCGGAGCGCTCGTAGTGACCAGCATCGGGGTGGGTCACGTCGTGCTGCTCGTCGCGACCGTTCTCACCGGGTCGGTGACGATCGCCGCGTGCTTCGCCGCCATCGCCGCGTCCGCGCCGTCCGTCCTCGTGCAGTCCCGGGCCCGACGACGTCGCGCGCTCCTGCGCGACGTCTGGCCCGAGATCCTCGACCACCTCGCGTCCGGCGTACGGGCGGGTCTCGCGCTGCCCGAGGCGGTCGGGCAGCTCGGCGACCGCGGCCCCGTCGAGCTGCGAGAGCCGTTCGCCAGGTTCGCGCAGGACTACCGGGCCTCCGGGCGGTTCGGGGACAGCCTCGACGCCCTCAAGGAGCGCCTCGCCGACCCGGTCGCGGACCGCATCGTCGAGGCGTTGCGGCTCACGCGGGACGTCGGCGGCACCGACCTCGGCCGACTCCTGCGCACGCTGTCGACCTTCCTGCGCGACGACGCCAGGACGCGCGGCGAGCTCGAGGCACGCCAGTCCTGGACCGTCAACGGTGCCAGGCTCGCCGTCGCAGGCCCATGGGTCGTCCTCGGCTTCCTTGCGACGCGCCCTGAGACGGCGGCGGCGTACAACTCCGTCACGGGTGCGCTCGTGCTCGCCGGCGGTGCCGTGTGCTCCCTCGTCGCGTACCGCCTCATGATCCGGATCGGGCGGCTGCCCGAGGAGGAGCGGGTGCTGCGATGACGGGGATCGACGTCTCCTGGCTGGGTGCCGGGGCCGGAGCGCTCGGCGGGCTCGGCGTGCTGCTCGTCCTGGCGGGCGTACGCGGCCGGGCCATCCGCCTCGACGAGCGCCTGGCGCCCTATCTGCGCACGCAGGACTCGACGTCCGTGCTGCTGCGCGACCAGCCCGTCAGGACGCCGTTCCCCACCTTGGAACGGCTCGTCACCCCGTGGCTCGCCGACGCCGGGCGCGCGCTCGAACGGCTCGGCTCCACGGGGTCCGACGTCCGGCGGCGTCTGGACCGCGCCGGGTGGAACCGCACGGTGGACCAGTTCCGCGCGCGCCAGCTCGTGTGGGGCGTCCTGGGCCTCGCGGCGGGCACCTTCCTGGCCGTCGTCCTCGCGGCGACCCGCGGGTCGTCCGTCGTCTCGCTCGTCCTGCTCGCCCTGCTGTGTGGGGTGGGCGGGGTCCTGGCCTGCGACCAGATGCTCTCGCGCGCGGTGCGTCGGCGTGAGGAACGGATGCTCGCGGAGTTCCCGACGGTCGCGGAGCTGCTCGCGCTCGCGGTGGGTGCGGGCGAGGGGCCCGTTGCCGCGCTCGAGCGTGTGGCGTCGACCGCGCACGGCGAGCTGTCCGGCGAGCTGGCGGCGACGCTCGCGTCGGTACGGGCGGGCACGCCGCTCACGAGGTCGCTCGAGCAGCTTGCCGATCGTACCGGCCTGCCGAGCCTGACGCGGTTCGCCGAGGGGGTCGCCGTGGCCGTCGAACGCGGTACTCCCCTCGCCGACGTGCTGCGCGCCCAGGCGCAGGACGTCCGCGAGACCGGGCGCCGTGCACTCATGGAGGCCGGCGGCAAGAAGGAGGTCGCGATGATGGTTCCGGTGGTCTTCCTCATCCTGCCGGTGACGGTCGTGTTCGCGGTCTTCCCGTCGATCGCGACCCTGCGGATCGGTTTCTGAGCAGCTCGACGACATGAGACGACACCAGCACGTCCAGAGACGACACGACGAAGAGGGAGACCGATGCGGGGGATGGTTCGTTGGGCAGGGAGCACGCGGCGGGTGCTGCGGGGCGGGGTGCGACGGCTGGTCCAGGGCGCGCCCGAGCGCGGGGACGTGCCCGGCTGGGTGCTCATCACCCTCATGACCGCCGGGCTCGTCATCGCGCTGTGGGCGGTCGCGGGCCCTGCTCTGACGCAGGCGTTCAGCAACGCGATCAAGAGCGTCGGCGCGCCCTGACCGTGGGGTGTCGCGTGCTGGTCGAGGACCGTGAACGGGGGTCGGCCGTCGTGGACTTCACGCTCGTGTCGATCCTGGTCCTCGTGCTGTTCCTCGGCGTCCTCCAGGTCGCGCTCGCGGTGCACGTGCGAGCCACGCTCGTCGACTGTGCGGCAGAAGGCGCGCGCGTCGCCGGGCGTGCCGACCGCGGCCCGGCCGACGGCGTCGCCCGGACCCGGGAGCTCGTCATCGCCTCGCTCTCGGCCCGCTACGCGCAGGACGTCGTGGCGCGACAGACGGTCGTGGACGGCCTGCCCGTCGTCGAGGTGACGGTCTCCGCGCCGCTCCCGGTCGTCGGGCTCCTCGGTCCGACGGGGATGGTGACGGTGGAGGGCCGAGCGCTCGAGGAGGCGCCATGACCCGCCGGTTCCGTGGGACGGTGCGCCGTGCGTGCGCTCGGCTCCGGGGGGAGGGCTTAGCCGATCAGCGTGGCAACGCGATCGTCGAGTTCCTCGGTGTCGCACTCGTCCTCCTCCTTCCCGTGATGTACCTCGTGCTGACGGTGGGCCGCATCCAGGCGGCGACGTTCGCCGTCGAAGGGGCGTCGCGCGAGGCGGCCCGGGCGTACGTCACGGCTCCCTCCGGTGCCGACGGCGCGCGCCTCGCGGCCGTGGCCGTCGCTCTCGCCTTCGAGGACCAGGGCTTCGACGACGCCGCGCCGGCGGAGTCCCTGACGATCAGCTGCTCGGCGTCGCGGTGCCTCGAACCTGGCAGCGAGGTCACCGCGCACGTGCGCCTCGACGTCTCGCTGCCGCTCGTGCCGGGCTTCGTGCGCTCGGCCGTGCCGCTGTCCGTCCCGGTCGAGGCGAGGCACGTCGCGTCCGTCGACGAGTACGCAGCGAGGCGACCGTGACCGGCCGCGCGCTGCGACGCCTCCGCGGATCCGAGCATGCGCGGGACGGCGGACAGATCATGCTGCTCACGACGGCGTTCGTGGCGTTCGCCCTGCTCCTCGTGACGGTCGTCGTGAGCGCGACCGAGGTGCACCTCGAGCGCAAGCGCCTGTACGAGCTCGCGGACGCGCTCGCACTCACCGCCGCCGACTCCATGACGCACGAGACGTTCTACGACGGGGCCGCCGACACGCCCGTCGAAGGCGCCGTGCTCACCCTGACGGACGCGTCGATCAGGGCGGACGTCCAGGACTATCTCGCGCGCAATCCCCAGGCGCTCAGCGGCCTGCACGACGTCGCGGTGACGGAGGCGTCGACGAGCGACGGGCGGACGGCGGGCGTCGCTCTCGCGGCGCGCGCACGACCCGCGATGATCAGCTGGGTGACCCAGCTCTGGAGTGATGGCATCATCGTGCGTGCAGAGTCACGTGCCAGAGCGTGGTGAGCACCTGTTGCTGTTCGACGACGAGCATCCGGGGAGGAATGGCCGCAACGACGCACGAGCGTGCTCCCGCGTCTTTGTTCACTTTCTTAACTTTGGATGGCCACTTCTGTCGTGACCCTGTGAAAACCCCAGGTTCGCCGCTATGGTGATCCGGTCCGACAACAACTCCAACGATGGAGAGCTACAACATGAACGCACGAGCAACGAAGAAGCTCGTCGCCGGGGGTGCCCTCGGTGCGATGCTCATCGGCACGGTCGCCCTGGCGTCCGCTGCCACCGCAGACCAGGTGGGCGACGACACGAACGTGGACGTCTCCGTCGAGATCGAGGGTGACGTCGACCCCGGCAACCTCGCCTTCAGCGTCGCCGCGGGCTCGACCACCCTGACGGAGGCGGAGGAGTCGACCGTCGAGGGGACCCGCGAGTTCAACGGCGCGCTCCCCGAGGTCACCGTTGCCGACACGCGTACCGAGGTGCCCGAGGGTGCCTTCTGGTACGTCCTGGGCAGCGCCTCGGACTTCACCGGTGACGCCGGCACCATCGGCGCGGAGAACCTCGGCTGGGCTCCGACCCTCGTCGACGGCGGCGAGACCGGTCTCGTCTCCGAGGGCGAGCCGGTCGAGCCGGTGCTCGAGGACGGCCCGGGTCTCGTCGACCAGGAGCTCCTGGTCTCCACGTTCGACTCGACCGAGGTGAACCCGGGCACCTTCACGGCTGGGGCCAACCTCACGCTCCGTACGGCCGAGGACGTCGCGCCCGGCGCGTACAACTCGACGATCACGCTGTCCCTGTTCGAGGACTGAGCCGTCCCGACGTCCCGGTGATCGGCTGCGGCCGAGCACCGACCGAGTAGTCATACGACGGGTCGCTCCGTCCGGCACGACCACGGTCGCGCCGGAGGGGCGACCCGTCGTCGTACGGAGAGAAGCAGCGTGATCCCCGCACCAAAGCACCCCGTCCACCGCCGTTCCCGTGCTCGTCGCCACCGTGCACGCCGGCTCCTCCTGTCGACGGCCGCCCTCGCCGTCGCTCTCGCGCCCGTCACGGTGCTGGCGGCTCCGGCCTCTGCAGTACCGGTGCCGGCAGTGCTGCACCTCGATACCGAGGACCGCATCACCTGGGGCGTCAAGCCCGCGAACGCGGACGGCCCCGACGGACGCCGCGGCGTCGACCTCGTCGCCGACCCGGGCGAGACGATCGAGGAGCACATCGCCGTCTCGAACTTCGGTGACGTCGCGGCGACGTTCGCCCTCAAGGCAGCGGACGGCTACCTCACGGCGAACGGGCGCTTCAACATGCTTCCGTCGGACCAGGAGTCCGTGGACGCCGGGACGTGGTTCACCGTCCAGGAAACGGTCGACGTCGGCCCGGGCGAGACGGTCGTCGTCCCGTACACGATCACGGTCCCCGAGAACGCGACGCCCGGCGACCACCCTGCCGGCATCGCAGCGTCGGTCACCAGTACGGGTACCGGCGAGGGAGGCACGAGCGTCGGCGTCGAGAGCCGCGTCGGGTTCCGGGTCACCACCCGCGTCACGGGCGAGGTCGAGCCCGTCCTCGCGGTGAACGACGTCAAGGCGTCGTACGCGCCGTCGTGGAACCCGTTCGCCGCGGGCGACCTGAGCGTGTCGTACGACGTCGCGAACGAGGGCAACGTGCGCCTCGGCGCACAGGGCGACGTGGCGACGTCGGCGTTCTTCGGTCTCGCGAGCGCGGACCGTGAGGCGGAGCCGCTCACCGAGGTGCTGCCCGGCGGGTCGTTGCGCAGCACGGTCGCGATCGACGACGTCTGGCCCCTGGGGCCCGTCACGACGACCATCACGGTCACACCGACCGCGGTCGCCGACGACGAGATCGACGCCCCGCTCGAACCGGTGACCGTCACGGTGACGACCTGGGCCATCCCGTGGCCGCAGCTCCTGCTCATCGCGATCGTCCTCGTCCTGGTCCTCGGCGTGCGTGACGATCGTCGCCGCCGCCGCAAGCGCCTCGAGGCGATGCTCGCCAAGGCGCGCGACGAGGGCCGCCAGCAGGCGAGCACCCCGGGGGCCGACGCGACGCCGTCGGGCACCACGTCGGGTGCCGCATCGTCCACCGCGTCGAGCGCTCCGAAGGGCGACCCGACGAGCTGACGCGCGCGTCCGCCGTCGGGCCTGGTACGACCCGGCCCGACGGCGCGGAACGCGCAGCAGGTCGCGTAACCTTGAACCTCGTGGCCACCATCGACTTTCCCGCCGAGATCAAGGCGCTGCGCAGCACGCTCGAGTCCATCGAGAGCGTGAGCGACCCGGAGGTCCTGCGCGCGAAGATCGCCGACCTGTCCGAGAAGGCGTCGGCGCCCAACCTGTGGGACGACCCGGACGCCGCGCAGAAGGTGACGTCCGCGCTGTCGGCGACGCAGTCGGAGCTGGACCGGGTGAAGAAGCTCGGGCAGCGCATCGACGACGTCGAGACGCTGGTCGAGATGGGCCAGGAGATGGGTGACGACCCGGACCTCGCCGCCGCGCTCGACGAGGCCGAGCAGGAGATCGCGGCAATCCGCAAGGACCTCGACCTGCTCGAGGTCCGCACGCTGCTGGCCGGCGAGTACGACGCGCGCGAGGCCGTCGTGACGATCCGCTCGGGCGCCGGAGGCGTCGACGCCGCGGACTTCGCCGAGATGCTGCTGCGCATGTACCTGCGCTGGGCCGAGCGCCACGGCTACCCGACGACCGTCCTCGACACCTCCTACGCGGAGGAGGCGGGCCTGAAGTCCGCGACGTTCGAGGTCAAGGCGCCGTACGCGTTCGGGCACCTGTCCGTCGAGGCGGGCACGCACCGTCTCGTGCGCATCTCGCCGTTCGACAACCAGGGCCGCCGCCAGACGTCGTTCGCCGCGGTGGAGGTCATCCCGCTCATCGAGCAGACCGACTCGATCGAGATCCCGGAGTCGGAGATCAAGGTCGACGTGTTCCGCTCGTCGGGCCCGGGCGGGCAGTCCGTCAACACGACGGACTCCGCGGTGCGCATGACGCACATCCCGACCGGCATCGTCGTGTCGATGCAGAACGAGAAGTCGCAGATCCAGAACCGCGCCGCCGCGCTGCGCGTCCTCCAGTCCCGCCTGCTGCTCGTGCGCCAGGAGGAGGAGAACGCGAAGAAGAAGGAGCTCGCGGGCGACATCAAGGCGAGCTGGGGCGACCAGATGCGCTCGTACGTGCTGCAGCCGTACCAGATGGTCAAGGACCTGCGCACCGAGCACGAGGTCGGCAACCCGTCCGCGGTGTTCGACGGCGACATCGACGACTTCATCGAGGCCGGGATCCGCTGGCGTCGCGGGGCGCAGCTCGAGGCCTGACCCGCTCCGCAAGGCCCGGAGCTGTTGTTCTGGGCAACGGATTGGAGTGCCCGGTGGCGGCGTGTCAGCCCGCCGTGACCGGATGCGCGTGCCTACCCTCGGGATCGTGCGACGAACCTCGTTCGTCCACGGATCGGTCCCCGACCCGAGGAACGTACCGCTGTGATCCGCTTCGAGAACGTGACCAAGGTCTACGCGCGCGGCGCCAGACCGGCCGTCGACGACGTGTCGCTGGAGGTCCGGCGCGGCGAGTTCGTCTTCCTCGTCGGGGCCTCCGGTTCCGGCAAGTCGACGTGCCTGCACCTCGTCCTGCGCGAGGAGCGCCCGACGAAGGGCAAGGTCTTCGTCGCGGGCCGTGACCTGGGGTCGCTGTCCAGCTGGAACGTGCCGAAGCTGCGCCGCCAGATCGGCGTGGTGTTCCAGGACTTCCGCCTCCTGCCCAACAAGACGGTGTTCGAGAACGTGGCGTTCGCACTCCAGGTGATCGGCAAGCCGCGGCACACGATCGCGATCACGGTCCCCGAGACGCTCGAGATGGTCGGGCTCGCGGGCAAGGAGAAGCGCCGGCCCCACGAGCTGTCCGGTGGTGAGCAGCAGCGCGTCGCGATCGCGCGCGCCATGGTCAACCGGCCGCCGATCCTGCTCGCCGACGAGCCGACCGGCAACCTCGACCCGACGACGTCCCTGGGGATCATGCGCCTGCTCGACCGCATCAACCGCACGGGCACGACCGTCGTCATGGCGACGCACGACGAGGAGATCGTCAACCAGATGCGCAAGCGCGTGCTCGAGCTCGAGACCGGCACGCTCGTGCGCGACCAGGCGCACGGCGCCTACGGCGCGCGCGGCCAGGTCATCCCCGACCCCGCGGGGACCGCCCCCACGTCGGTGCCGACCGCCGTCGTGCACCGCGCCGCGGCCGACCCGGGACACGACGACGCCCCGCACCCTGGCGACGTGCCCGTCCCCCTCCCGGGCGCGGACGACGAGCCGGCGGCCCTCCCGGCGCGGCGCTCCGTGCGCCGGCACGCCGAGGCGTCGGCGGGGGAGTGATCGGCGTGCGACTCCAGTTCATCCTCGCGGAGCTCGGGCAGGGCCTGCGCCGCAACGTGTCCATGACCGTGTCCGTCGTGCTGGTGACCTTCGTGTCCCTGACCTTCGTCGGCGCCTCGATGCTGCTGCAGGCGCAGATCGACAAGCTCAAGGACGACTGGTACGACAAGGTCGAGGTCTCCGTCTTCCTCTGCCCGGTCGGGTCGCCGTCGCCCACGTGCGCGGGCGGCGAGGCGAGTCCCGAGCAGATCTCGGCGCTCGAGGACGTCTTCGAGTCCGAGCTCGCCGACGAGATCCAGACGGTCTACTTCGAGTCGAAGGACGACGCGTTCGCGGCGTTCACCGAGCGCTACCCCGACGGGTACCTCGGCACGCAGCTCACGGTCGACGACATGCAGGCGTCGTTCCGGCTCAAGCTCACCAACCCGGAGAACTACGAGGTCGTCAACGACGTCGTGACCGGGCGGGCGGGTGTCGAGGTGGTCGAGGACCAGCGCCGCATCTTCGACTCCCTGTTCCTCGCGCTCAACCGGGCGTCGCTGCTCGCCGCGGGGCTCGCCGCCGTCATGCTGCTCGCGGCCGTCCTGCTCATCACGACGACGATCCGCCTGTCCGCGCTCAGCCGACGGCGGGAGACCGGCATCATGCGGCTCGTCGGCGCGTCGAACCTGTTCATCCAGCTCCCGTTCCTGCTCGAGGGGGCGATCGCCGCCGTGCTCGGGGCGCTGCTCGCCGTCGGCGGGCTGTGGGTCGGGGTGAAGTACCTCGTCACGGACTGGCTCTCGCAGTCGGTGACGTGGGTGGCCTACGTCGACGAGACGGACGTGCTGCGCATCGCGCCCGTCCTCGTCGGTATCGCGTTCCTGCTGGCGGCCGTCTCCTCGGTCGTCACGCTCAACCGGCACACGAGGGTGTGACATGACGTCGAAGCTCCGCCGCCACGTGGCGGCCCTGGTCGCCACGTCCCTGCTCGTCGTCGGGTGCGTCGCCTCGGCGTCCGCCGACGACATCGACGACCGCCGCGCCGCGGCTGAGCGGCGCCAGTCCGAGATCCTCGGCAGCCGCGAGACGCTGCAGTCCGAGCTCGAGGACACCGACGCCGAGCTCGCCCAGGCGGTCCTCGACCTCCAGGAGATCGAGGCCCGCCTGCCCGTCGCGCAGGCCGAGCTCGAGGCTGCCGAGGCGGAGCTCGAGCGCACCCAGCGCGAGGCCGAGCTCCTCGCGCAGCGGCTCGAGGCCGCGCTGGGGCAGGAGGCGGCGATCAGCGCGGAGATCCAGCAGGGCGCGACCGAGGTCGCGGACGCCAAGTCGAGCATCGCGGAGATGGCGCGCCAGGCCTACCGCGGTCAGGGTGACGTGTCGAGCCTCGGGATCGTGACCGGGGCGCAGAGCACCGAGGAGTTCATCGAGGAGTTCGCCGTCTCGTCGACGGCCGCCCGCAGCCAGTCCCGCTCGCTCGAGGACCTGCTCGAGGCGGAGTCCGTGGCGCGCAACCGCGAGGCGCGGCTCGCGGCGGTCCGCGAGACCGTCGCCGACCTCAAGAAGCAGGCCGACGAGAACGTCGTCGCCGCAGAGGCGGCACGCAAGGCCGCGGCCGACCGCAAGGCCGAGGTCGAGAACCTCATCGTCGAGCAGCAGGCGAAGAAGGCGACGATCGAGGAGCGCAAGGCCGCGGCGCAGGCGCAGATCGAGCAGAACGCGGCGGACCAGGCGGCGCTCGAGGCGGAGCTCAAGACGATCATCGCGGAGCAGGCCGAGCGCGACCGCAAGGCGGCCGAGGAGGCCGAGCGGCAGCGCCAGGCGCGGGCCGCCCAGCAGCAGCAGGGCGGTGGGGGAGGCGGCGGCAACGCGGCGCCTCCGCCGCCCCCGCCCCCGTCGAGCGGCACGACGCTCGGGTACCCGACGGCGGTCCCGCACGTGACGTCCAGCTACGGCATGCGCCTCCACCCCGTGCTCGGGATCTGGCGGCTGCACGCCGGCACCGACTTCCGGGCGTACTGCGGCACGCCGATCATGGCGTCGGCGTCCGGGACGGTCGTCCACGCGCAGCGTCGTGGCGGTTTCGGCAACCAGGTCCTCGTCAACCACGGCATCGTGGGTGGCGAGAGCCTCATGACGAGCTACAACCACCTGACGAGCTTCGCCGTCTCGTCCGGGCAGTGGGTCGACAAGGGGACCGTGGTCGGCTACTCCGGGAACACCGGTCTGTCGGGAGCGTGCCACCTCCACTTCGAGGTGTACGTCAACGGCGGGACCGTCAACCCCATGTCGCGCCTGTAGCGAACGCGACCGCAACCTGCGGGATAATCGGTACCGAGCGTCGTCGGGCCCCCGTACGCTGGGGCGCCGCGGGTGCGCCGCACGACGGCCGCACCGGCGGACCGCCAGACACGAGCACGGACCGAAGGACGGTAGGACACCGATGGCGAAGGACACGGGCCGCAAGGTCGTCGCCAGCAACCGCAAGGCACGTCACGACTACGTCATCGAGGACGTGTACGAGGCGGGCATCGTCCTGTCCGGGACCGAGGTCAAGGCGCTCCGCATGGGGCGCGCGTCGCTCGTCGACGGGTACGTCGCCGTGGACCGCGGCGAGGCCTGGCTCGAGAACGTGCACATCCCGGAGTACACCGAGGGCACGTGGAACAACCACGCGCCGCGGCGCAAGCGCAAGCTGCTCCTGCACAAGGAGGAGATCCTGCGGCTCGAGGCGAAGGTCCGCGAGAAGGGGCACACGATCGTGCCGCTGTCGCTGTACTTCCTCGACGGCCGGGCCAAGGTCGAGCTCGCGCTCGCACGCGGCAAGAAGGAGTACGACAAGCGCCAGGCGCTGCGTGAGAAGCAGGACAACCGCGAGGCCCAGCGGGCGATCCGCCAGCGCGAGCTGCGCTGAGGCCGGCCACCCCGAGCGTCGCGGCTCGGGCTGGTGGGAGGGCCCCGCTGGACGTACGGTCGAAGACGTGGCCGCGCCGCGCGCGGTCGTCCCCGCCGGTCGATCTGGAGGTCCCATGGTCAAGCTCCGCCAGTACATCCCGCGTGTCGCCGCAGGCGCCTACATCCTCAACTCCGGGCTGAACAAGCGCGGCGCCGACGAGCAGACGGCGCAGGGCATCCACGGCATGGCGGCCGGGACGTACTCGTTCCTCGAGGACGTCGAGCCGCAGCAGTTCACGAAGGCGCTCTCGACGGCCGAGATCGCCCTCGGGACGGCTCTCCTCCTGCCGTTCGTGCCGACAGGGCTGGTCGCCCTCGGGCTGGGGACGTTCTCGGCGGGGCTCGTCGGCATGTACCTGAAGACGCCGGGGATGACGCAGGACGACGGCGTACGCCCCACCGAGCAGGGCACCGGCCTCGCGAAGGACGTCTTCCTGCTGGGCATCGCCGGGGGGCTGCTCGCAGACTCCTTGAGCCGCAAGCGGTAGCGCCCGGAAATAACGGTGCGACCGGCGCTGTTGATCCCGTAGTCTGGACCTGCTGCACGCGCCGCACGGACCGTTCCGAGAGGGATGATCCGGTGGCACGGTTCCCGGAGCTCCTCGTGGGCGTCGGTCGCCGGTGCAGTGGGTGACAACTCCACAGGGGGTGATCGGTTTCGACGGTGGTCGTGCTTCGAGGAGAAGCGGGCCGAGGATGCAGGCTTATCTCGTAAACGATGTCTGCAAACCACAGGTGCCGATAACAAGCGCACCGACTTCGCCCTCGCCGCCTGAGCGAGCCCCGAAGTCCGTCAGCCCGAGCTAGCTCTCGACTCGGATCCTGGCGTCATCTAGAGAGCCACTGCTCGTAGTCCTCGTCACCGGGGCTACGGGGACTTTTAGGTGACTGAGCCCGTCCGCATCTTGTCTGCGTGAGTGCGGGGGCCGAGAAAAACGACAGCAGACTGCGCCCGGAGAAGTCCTTGATCGGCGTCACCGGACCGGGGTTCGATTCCCCGCACCTCCACCCCTGCGGCCGCGGCCCGCACCCCACCCGGGTGCGGGCCGTCGTCGTTCCAGAAGACGGTGGTTCACCAGCCGTGGACCGACCACACGGCGTCCGCGTCCGCGCCGTCGAGCCACTCGACGGTGAGCTCGACGCCGTGCACGACGACGGATCCCGGAGCCCCGTCGAGATCCAGGGCGGGTGCGGCGGCGTCGTCGCTGTACACGTCGTCGAACGGGTTGGCGCCGGAGACGTCCGCGTCGAGGTGCAGGCGCCACTGCACGCGCGGCTCGGGGTTCACGTGCGCGGGGAAGGCCTGCGGACCGACGGTGTCCCAGTGGGTGCACCTCCGGGTGACGACGACCCCGACGACCCTCGCCGTGCCGTCGGTCTCGCGCCAGAGGCGGCCGACCTTCTCGGTCCCGCGGTGCGGTGGAGCAGCGTCACTCACGCGTCGCCCCGACGAGCGGCCTGCCGGCCGCGGGCGAGTCGTCCGGCGAGTCGTCCGGCCCCGGTGCCTCCCCGGGGGAGGGCGGTGCGCCGCCCTCGGCCCGTCGGCGCGCACGCCGTAGCACCCACCGCACCACGAGCGCCACGGCACCCGCGACGACGAGCCACGGCAGGAGCGCGCCGAGGACGATAACGAGGCCGTTGAGCGTGGTGAGCAGAGCGTTCCAGCCGTTCTGCAAGCCGCCGAGGAAGCCGCCCGGCGCGAGCCGCTCGACGGGCGCGACCTGGACGATCGACACGTGCAGGGTCGACATCGAGACCTGGTCGGTGAGCGCTGCGCGCTGCGACTGGAGCGACTCGAGCTCGGCCTGGCGGGTCGTGAGCTCCTGCTCCGCCGCGAGAAGGTCCTCGGTCGTCGCGGCCGAACCCATGAGGGCCTGCAGTCGGTCGACCGACGTCGAGAGCGCCTCGACGCGGGCGTCGAGGTCGCGCGCCGTCCCGGTGACGTCGACCGCCTCGATCGACAGGTCGCGCACCTCGCCGACCTGGTCGAGCGCGTCGACCGTCGCGGTCGTCTGCGCGGCGGGCACGCGGATCGTGAGCTCGGCGCTGGGGCGCACGTCGCCGTCCGCCTCGGTCTGGCGGCGGGTCTCGACACGACCGCCCGCGCTCTCCGCGAGGCCGACCACCTGGTCGGCGGCGGCGGCCGGGTCGTCGGCGACGACCGTCACCGATCCCGTCGTGATGATCTCGCGGTCCGCCTCCGCGGGAGCGCTCGTGTCACCGGCAGCGACCCCGGTCTCTCCCTGGGCGGCCTGCTCCTCGAGCGCCGCGTCGGCCTCCCCGGCGGACGCCTCCGAGCGTGCTCCGCCGTCGTCGACCGACGCCGCGTCCCCCGCTTGACCGGAGCAGCCCGCCAGGAGCGTCGCGCCGAGCAGGAGGGTCGCGACGAGCGCGAGGGGTCGACGAGTGGTCCGCATGCTGCGAGCGTAGGGGGCCAAGCGTGCGAACCAGACAGGCGGTGCGACATCGTGACCGTCTTGTGAACTGGCCGTGATCCCACCGCAGCCTGCACGGCAGGATGGGTGCGTGCTCGTGTGCTGCGGTCTCGTCACGCTCGACGTCGTCCAGGTCGTCGACCGGATCCCCGGTCCCGACGAGAAGGTCGTCGCGCGCTCCCTCGCCGCGACGTTCGGCGGTCCCGCCGCGAACGCCGCGGCGACGGCGGCCGCCCTCGGGGTACCCACGCGGCTCGTCACGGCGGTGGGCGACGGGCCCCTCGCGGCGGCGGTCCGCGCCGAGGTCACGGCGTGCGGGGTCGACCTGGTCGACGCCGCGGCGGGGGAGGGCGGGCAGCTCGCCGTCTCGACCGTCCTCGTCACCGAAGGCACCGGGGAGCGCGCGGTGGTGAGCACGAACGCCGCGGGCTTCGCGGACGTCGCGGCGCGCGCCGACGCCGATCTCCTCCTGGGTGACGTCGGTCCCGGCGACGTCCTGCTGCTCGACGGGCACCTGCCCGCGCTCGCGCTCGCGACGGCGCGGCGGGCTCGCGAGCTCGGGTGCGCCGTCGTGCTCGACGGCGGCTCGTGGAAGCCCGACGCCCCGGAGATGATCGCGTTGTGCGACGCGGTCGTGGTCTCCGCCGACTTCCGCCCGCCCGGGGTGCAGGTGGCCGACGTGCTCGACGACGTCGCGGCGCGTGGTCCGCGGTTCGTCGCCCGGACGAGGGGCGCCGAGCCCGTCGAGGTCCTCGAGGCGAGGGAGCGGTCGTTCGTCGACGTGCCCCGGCCAGTGCGCGTCGTCGACACGCTCGGGGCGGGCGACGTCGTCCACGGGGCGTTCGCCGCGGCGGCGGCGGGCGGCGCCTCGTGGCGCGCGGCGCTCGAGCAGGGGGTCGCGGTGGCGACGCGCTCGGTCGAGCACGCAGGCGCGCGAGGATGGATCGCCGCGCGCGGCTGATCGGCTACATTTCGGTCACGAAGCGCTACGGAAGTTGACAGGCACTTAGTAAAGGCAGTCTACTAACAAACATGACAACGGCAGTCACCGGGACCGGCGCACCGAGGAGGCGACTGAGCACAGGGCTCAGGCCGACCTCGAAGGTGCTGCCCGAGCACGCTCGGGCGCACAACCGCTCCCTCGTGCTGCAGCACCTCTTCCACGAGGGTCCGACCTCGCGCGCCGACCTCGCCCGCGCCACGTCGCTCACCCGTGTGACCATCTCCGACCTCGTCTCCGTGCTCATCGCGGAGGGCCTCGTCGAAGAGCTCGGCGTGCGGCCCGGCCAGCGCGTCGGCAAGCCCGCCATCCTCGTCGGGATGCGTACGAGCGCGTACCAGATCGTCTCGGTCGACCTCACCGACGACGAGGTGCTGCGCGGCGCCGTCCTCACGCTCACCGGTGACTTCGTCGTGCGGCAGAGCCTCGCGGTCGACGGCCGCACGGGCACGGAGCTCGTCGACCTCCTCATGCGCTTCTGCCGGGGCCTCATCGCCTCCGCCACCCAGCCCGTCATCGGGGTCGGCATCGGGTCGCCCGGTGTCGTCGACGCCGAGGGCCGCGTCATCGAGGCGCCGAACCGGCGCTGGTACGACGTTCCCCTCGCCGCCCAGCTCACCGAGCGGCTCGGCCTCGCCGTGCACGTCGCGAACGACGCGAACATCGCCGCGCTCGGCGAGTTCACCTTCGGGGGAGCGGCCGGCGACGGTCTGCTCGTCCTCACCGTGGGCGAGGGCGTGGGCGCCGGCATCATGGTCGACGGCGGGCGCGTGCGCGGGCACGCCGACGCGGCCGGAGAGCTCGGCCACGTCACCGTGGTCGACGGCGGCGAGCCGTGCGCCTGCGGGCGCCGCGGCTGCCTGGAGACCGTCCTGTCCGTGCCGGCGCTGCGCCGCGCGGTCGAGGGACTCGACACCGAGGCTTCCGACGCCGTCCTGGCGTCGGTGGGCAGGACGCTGGGCATCGCCCTGGCCCCTGTCGTCAGCGCGCTCAACCTCGCGGAGGTGCTCGTCAGCGGTCCGGCGGACCTGCTGGACGGCGCTCTGCGCGAGGCGGCGTTCGAGACCATCCGTTCCCGCACCATGCCGGTCATCGGCAGCGGGCTCCAGGTGCGGATGGCGACGCTCGACGAAGACGTGGTCCTCGCAGGGGCTGCAGTCCTCGTCCTGTCCGGACAGCTGGGAGTCTCATGAGCCGTTCGCGCACCTGAACCCCCGCAGCCCGAACGGCGCCAGGACATCACGGGTCCTCGGCGCCGGCACCACCCCGGGAACCCCCAGCGAAGCCCCTCCCGGGCAGCATCAGACGCACGACCCTCGCACGACCTGAGTTACGCAGGACCCCTGCACACACGACAGCAGCCCTGCACGGCCGGAGTTCGGCAGGAGTCCTGCACACCTCGGGTGGCGTCACCGACGCCGCCACACAGAATCACCGAGAGGAAGCACCCAGTGAAGAGGAACCGTCTCGTCGCCACGTCCGTGGCGTCGACGATCACCCTGGCGCTCGCGCTGACCGCCTGCGGCAGCGGCGGCACCGGCAACGACGACACCGACTCCGGCGAGGGCACCGCGGAGGCCGCGGAGATCACGCTGTGGCTCGCCGGCCCCGACACGCCGGACGCGCTCCGCGAGTACCTCGTGGACACGTTCGAGTCGGAGAACCCGGGCTCGACCCTGAAGATCGAGCAGAAGGAGTGGCCGGACCTCGTCCCGACCCTCACCACCGCCCTGCCTGACGCCGAGAACACGCCCGACGTCGTCGAGATCGGCAACACGCAGTCCTCGACGTTCACGACGGTCGGCGCGTTCCGCGACCTGACGCCGCTCTACGAGGAGCTCGGGGGCGACAAGCTCCTCCCGTCCTTCGTCGAGGCGGGCAAGGTCGGAGACCAGAACTTCGCGCTCCCGTACTACTACGGCTCGCGCTACATGTTCTTCCGCAAGGACATCTGGACGGCTGCCGGCCTCGAGGTGCCCCAGACCCTCGCCGAGTTCACCGAGTCGGCCAAGAAGCTGCGCACCGACACGCAGTCGGGCTTCGCGATGGGCGGCCAGGACTGGCGCAACGGCATCTCGTGGGTCTTCGCGAACGGTGGCGAGCTCGCCGTCGAGGAGGACGGCGAGTGGGTCTCCACGCTGAGCGACCCCAACACGATCACGGGCCTCGAGCAGTGGCAGGAGATCTTCCAGGGCGCCTCGAACGTCCCCGCGACCGCGATGGACGTCGCGTACTGGGAGTTCCTCAACGACGGTGCCGACGGCGCCCCGGCCGAGGCGGCGACGATCATGGCTCCGGGCTGGGCCCGCTGGTCGATCGGTGAGCTCACGACCAACGACGAGGGCGAAGAGGTCCGCGACGGCATGGTCGACGACACCAAGTACGACATCTTCCCGCTCCCGGGTGTCGACGGCGGCCTGGCCCCCGTCTTCGCCGGCGGGTCGAACATCGGCATCTCGGCGAAGTCGCAGCACCCGGAGCTCGCGGAGAACCTGCTCCGGATCATCTTCTCCGACACGTACCAGTCGATGCTCGGCGAGAACGGGCTCGGCCCGGCGAACAGCGACTTCAACGACACCCTGGGTGACGACAAGTTCGCGACGACGATGATCTCCACGGCCGCCGACTCCAAGCTCACGCCGCCGGCGCCGGGCTGGGCCGCGGTCGAGGGCGCGCTCGTGTACGAGCAGCTCTTCCAGGCCATCGCCGAGGGTGGCGACGTCACCGCGCTCGCCGCGGAGTACGACGAGAAGATCACCCCGATGCTGAACAACGGCTGACGACACCCTCGTCGACCCGAGTCCGAGCGGCTCGCGCCCGGGCGGTCCTGACGGCACCCCGTCAGGACCGCCCCGGGCGGGACGCGCTCGGGAGGAGCCCTGAATGAACACCACCACCTCGCCGCCCGTCGCGGCGACCGTACCCCCGGTCGTCGGCCCGCCGCCGGCTCCGCGCCGTCGGCGGCCCAGGTCCCGGGCGCCGTACTTCCTCCTCGTCCCGGCGGTCCTCGCGATCCTGCTCGGCATGGGCTACCCGGTCTACTGGCAGATCATCACCTCCCTGCAGGAGTTCGGTCTCGCACAGCAGTTCGGCCAGCCGCCGGCCTTCGTCGGTCTCGACAACTACGCACGGCTCTTCACCGACAGCGCGTTGTGGGCCGTCGTGATCCGCTCCGTGGTCTTCTGCCTGGTGAACGCCGGACTGACCGTTGTCCTCGGCATCCTCTTCGCGCTCCTCATGAAGGCCGCGTCGAACGTCTCGCGCATCGTCCTGCAGGTGTCGATGCTGCTCGCCTGGGCCATGCCCATGGTCGCCGCCGTGACGGTCTTCAAGTGGCTCTTCGACTACCGCGTCGGCGTCGTGAACTGGCTGCTCGTGCAGATCGGCCTGGACCAGTACCAGGGCTACGCCTGGCTCGCCCAGCCGCTCACCTTCTTCTTCGTCGCGACGCTCGTCATCGTCTGGATGTCGGTCCCGTTCGTCGCGCTGTCGGTCTACGCCGCCCTGACCCAGGTGTCCGACGAGGTCCTGGAGGCGGCGTCGCTCGACGGCGCCAACGCCTGGCGCACGTTCTGGAGCATCATCCTCCCGACGATCCGTCCGGTCCTCGCGATCGTCCTCCTGCTGCAGATCATCTGGGACCTGCGCGTCTTCGCGCAGATCCGGCTGCTGCAGGACGGCGGCGCCCCCGTCTCCGAGACGAACCTCCTCGGCAACTACATCTACGAGCTCGGGGTCGCCAAGAGCGACTTCGCCAGCGCTGCGGCCGTGTCCATCTTCGTGCTGCTCCTGACGATCGCGCTGAGCTGGCCCTATGTCCGCAGCCTGCTCAAGGAGGACGAGTCATGACCGCCGCAACCTCGACCCGTGGGCCGGTGCGCCACCGTCCCGGGGCGGAGACCAGCACGCGGCAGCCGGCGTCACGCCGGCGGTTCCGCCCTGGCGTCGTCGGCGCGTCGGTCGGTGCGGTCGTCGTCGCCCTCGTGTGGGTCTTCCCGGTGTACTGGATGGTCAACACGTCGCTCCTGCCGCGCACGCAGGTCCAGTCGCGCACGCCGACGTTCTTCAGCCTCGACGCGGGGTTCTTCAACTTCGCGAGCGTCCTCGACGGCGACTCGTTCCTCAACGCCCTGCGCATGAGCGTCGTGGTCACGCTGGGCACCGTGGTCTTCGTGCTGGTCTTCGCGTTCCTCGCGGCCCTCGCGATCAGCCGGTTCCGGTTCCGCGGCCGCAAGTCGTTCATCATCGCGATGCTGTTCATCCAGATGCTCCCGGCCGAGGGCCTGTTCATCGCCCAGTACCGGATGCTGTCGGGCGCCGATCTGCTCAACTCCGCGATCGGCGTGACGGTCCTGTACACGGCGGCGGTCATCCCCTTCACCGTGTGGATGCTGCGCGGGTTCGTCGCCGGCGTCCCGGCCGAGCTGGAGGAGGCCGCCATGGTCGACGGGCTGAGCCGTACCGGAGCCTTCATCCGGATCACGTTCCCCCTGCTGGCCCCCGGTCTCGTGGCCGCCGGCGTCTACGCGTTCCTCCAGGCGTGGAACGAGTTCACGATCGCGCTCGTCGCGCTGCCGTCGAACTCGGCGCAGACGCTCCCGCTGTGGCTGCGCGGGTTCCTGAACTCGAGCGTGAGCCAGGGCGTGAACTGGGGCGAGGTGATGGCGGCGTCGACCCTCATCGCGGTCCCGGTGATCATCTTCTTCCTCCTCGTCCAGGGTCGGATGACCGGTGGCCTCGTCTCGGGTGCGGTGAAGGGCTGACGTGAGCGACCTGAGCACGGCCGCCTCGCCCACCGGCGAGGCGGCCGCAGCCCCGGCCGGGCTTCCTGGCCCCACGGCCCCCGCACCCGCGACGCGCGAACCGGCCCCGACCGGTCCCGGCTCGACCGTCGGCCTCGACATCGGCGGCACCAAGGTGCTCGCGACACTCCTCGGGCCCGACGGCGTCGCGCGCGAGACCCTGCGCCTGCCGACCGTCCGTGGTCCGGAGGGTGTCGTGGCGAGCGCCGCGCGCGCCGTGCGCGAGGTCGCCCGCCGGGCGGGCGTCGACCTGGCGTCGCTCGACGGCGTCGGTGTCGGGGTCCCGGGGCTGGTGGACCCCGACGACGGCTCCGTGACACATGCCGTGAACCTCGGTATCGAGGGCGGGCGGTTCCCGCTCGCCGCGGTGCTGTCGGCCGAGCTCCGCGGCGTGCGCGTGCACGTCGACAACGACCTCAACGTCGCCGCCCTCGGCGCCTCGCACCTGCGGGGTGCCGACGGCGCGGACCTCGCCTTCCTCGCGCTCGGGACCGGCCTCGCGGCCGGGATCGTGCTGGGCGGAGAGCTGCGGCGCGGGGTGAGCGGCGCGGCGGGCGAGATCGGGCACATCCCGATCGACCCGCACGGGCCCGAGTGTGCGTGCGGGCAGCGCGGCTGCGTCGAGGTGTACGCCTCGGGATCCGCGCTCTCCGCCCGCTGGCCGTCGCAGCACGGGCGCCCCGCCCCCGCAGAGCTCTTCGCGGCGGCGGCCGCGGGCGACCCGGAGGCCGTGCGGATCAAGGCGGAGTTCGCGTCGGCGGTCGCGTCCGCCGTGCGTATCCTCGAGCTGACGGTCGACGTCCGGCACGTCGTCCTCGGGGGTGGGGTCTCGGCGCTCGGCGAGCCGCTGCTCGAGGCCGTCCGGGCCGCCCTCGAGGCACAGTCCCGGAACTCGCCGTTCCTGTCCTCGCTGCGTCTCGCGGACCGCGTCTCCCTCGCGCCCGCCGACGTCCCCGTCGCCGCCGTGGGCGCTGCCCTCGTCGGCCGTCGAAAGGTGTCCTGATGGAAGTGGTGATCGCTCCTGCGGAGCGGTTGGCGGTGCTGGCTGCGGACGCGGTCGAGGCGTTGGTGCGGTCGCGTCCGGAGGCGGTGCTGGGCCTGGCGACGGGGTCGAGCCCGTTGCGGGTGTACGACGAGCTGGCGCGCCGGCACGCCGAGGACGGGTTGTCGTTCGCGAAGGTGCGGGCGTTCATGCTGGACGAGTACGTGGGCCTGCCGGTCGATCATCCGGAGCGCTACCGGAACGTGATCGAGACGGAGATCGCGTCGCGGGTGGACTTCGCGCCGGGTGCGGTGCAGGGCCCTGACGGCAACGCGGACGATCTGGTGGCGGCGTGCGCGGCGTACGAGGAGTCGATCACTGCGGCGGGGGGTGTGGACCTGCAGCTGCTGGGGATCGGGACGGACGGGCACATCGCGTTCAACGAGCCGGGGTCGTCCCTGGCGTCGCGCACGCGGATCAAGACGCTGACGGCGCAGACGCGGGAGGACAACGCGCGGTTCTTCGACGGTGACGTGGAGCAGGTGCCGCGGCACTGTCTGACGCAGGGGCTGGCGACGATCATGTCGGCGAGGCACCTGGTGCTGCTGGCGTCCGGGAAGGGCAAGGCCGAGGCGGTGCACCAGCTCGTGGAGGGCCCGATCAGCGCGTTGTGGCCCGCGACCATCATGCAGCTGCACCCGCACGCGACCGTGCTGGTCGACGACGCCGCGGCCTCGCGCCTGCAGCTCGCGGACTACTACCGCCAGACCTACGCGTCCAAGCCCGACTGGCAGGGCCTGTAGACAGCCTCCTCCCGGACCCGGGCCGGCCGCTGACCGACTCCGCGCCGCGACCGCAGCCGCCCGCCGTCGCCGACCCACGCCCCTGGGTCGTGCGACGGCGGGCCTTCGTGTGCGTGCAGCCGTCCGGCGGGCGGGGCTCCGCACCGACGGCGGCTCGACAGGCGATCCCGGTCCCGACCCGGCTGTCAGCCGCGAGACGTAGACTTCCGACCATGATCGAACCGCACGCGAGCACGCCCCCCGGTGGGCCCGAGGACCCGTTCCGCAGCCCGTCGACCGAGCCGTCCACCGGCACGTCGACCGGTGTCCTCGAGCGCGAGGAGACGCGCGAGCAGGCGCAGCCGGGCGACCACGAGCGCTTCGCGCACTACGTGCGCAAGGAGAAGATCATGGAGTCCGCGCTCTCCGGCAAGCCGGTGATCGCGCTGTGCGGCAAGGTGTGGGTGCCGGGCCGCGACCCGAACAAGTTCCCCGTCTGCCCCACGTGCAAGGAGATCTACGACGGTCTGCGAGACCCGCAGGACGGCGAGGGTGACTCCGGCAAGTGAGCGCCGAGCACCACACGACGTCCACCGGCCCCTCCGCCTCCTCATCACAGACCCCCGCATCCCGTAGCAGGCCCGGCCCGCCCGCGCCCCTGAGCCCGTCGTCCGCCGCGGCCTCGCACCTCTCGCCCGCCTTCCCGCGCCGCGCCCCCTGGGGCTCGGCGTCGAAGCTGCGCGCCTGGCAGGCCGAGGCGCTCGAGCTGTACCGCACGCGGTCGCCGCGGGACTTCCTCGCGGTCGCCACCCCGGGCGCCGGAAAGACCACGTTCGCGCTGCGTGTTGCGACGGAGCTGCTCGAGCAGGGGATCGTGCGGCGCGTGACGGTCGTCGCGCCGACCGAGCACCTCAAGCACCAGTGGGCCGACGCCGCGGCGCGCGTCGGCATCCGTATCGACCCGAACTTCCGCAACAGCCAGGGACGGCACGGCGCCCACTACGACGGCGTCGCGCTGACGTATGCGCAGATCGCGGCCAAGCCGGCGCTGCACGCGGCACGCACGACGGCCGACCGCACGCTCGTCATCCTCGACGAGGTGCACCACGGCGGGGACGCGCTGTCGTGGGGCGACGCGGTGCGCGAGGCGTTCGAGGACGCCGAGCGGCGTCTCGCGCTGACCGGCACGCCGTTCCGCTCCGACACCGCGGCGATCCCGTTCGTCGAGTACGAGCGCGGTCCCGACGGCATCCGCCGCTCGCGCGCCGACTACACCTACGGCTACGGCGACGCGCTGCGCGACCACGTCGTGCGTCCCGTGATCTTCCTGTCGTACTCGGGCAACATGCGCTGGCGCACGAAGGCCGGCGACGAGGTGAGCGCGCGTCTCGGCGAGGCGCTCACGAAGGACATGACGGGTCAGGCGTGGCGCACCGCACTCGACCCGAACGGCGAGTGGATCCCGTCCGTCCTCGCGGCGGCCGACAAGCGCCTCACCGAGGTGCGGCGCGCGATCCCCGACGCGGGCGGTCTCGTCATCGCGACCGACCAGACCGACGCGCGGGCCTACGCCGGCCATCTCGCGCGACTGACGGGGAAGTCGCCCGTCGTCGTGCTCTCGGACGACGACGGCGCGAGCAGCCGCATCGAGGAGTTCGCGGACGGCGACGCGCGCTGGATGGTCGCGGTCCGCATGGTGTCCGAGGGCGTCGACGTGCCGCGGCTCGCGGTCGGCGTCTACGCGACCTCGACGGCGACGCCGCTGTTCTTCGCGCAAGCCGTCGGGCGGTTCGTCCGCGCGCGCAAGCGCGGCGAGACCGCGTCCGTCTTCCTGCCCAGCGTGCCGCACCTGCTCGAGCTGGCCAACGGGCTCGAGCTCGAGCGCGACCACGCGCTCGACCGACCGCTGACTGCCGAGGAGCAGGGCGAGGGGTTCAACCCCGAGGACGCGCTCATGGCCGAGGCGAACCGCGAGGACAAGGCGTCGGGCGAGCTCGTCCAGGGCTCGTTCGAGGCGCTCGAGGCACAGGCGTCGTTCGACCGAGTCCTGTTCGACGGCGGCGAGTTCGGCACGGGCGCGGACGTCGGCTCCGACGAGGAGCTCGACTTCCTCGGGCTCCCCGGCCTCCTCGACGCCGACCAGGTCACCACGCTCCTGCGCCAACGGCAGGCGGACCAGCTGAGCGCACGGTCGAAGAACACGCAGTCCGCCGAGCGCGAGCGCTCCGAGCTGGAGCACCGGCGCGCGGCGGAGCTGCGCAAGGAGCTGCAGCAGCTCGTCTCGGCGTGGGCACGACGCAGCGGCCAGCCCCACGGCACCGTGCACAACGAGCTGCGCCGCCGGTGCGGCGGCCCCGAGGTCCCGCTGGCCACCGTCGAACAGCTCGACGCCCGCGTCGCCCTCGTCCGCGGGTGGTTCGTCGGGAAGCGATAGCCCCCCGACCCCGGGTCCGGCGTGCTGTGGTCGGGTCGCGGCAGTGCTCGGGCCGGGGTTGGGCGTGCTGTGGTCGGGTCCGCGGGTGGGGCGGCGTCGGTGCTCGGGCGACGTCCGGCCGCGGCCATGCCGAGGTAGAACCGCAGTCTGCCCATGTAGAACCCTGGTCCGCCGAGGTAGAACCGTGGCCGCGCGAGGTAGAACCGTGGCTCGCAGACGGCGGTCCCCAAGTCTTGTGCGGCGGCGCGGCACGGGGTCGTGCCGCTCTCGTGGTTGACCATGCGGTTCCGGCCGGTGGAGCGGTTCTACTTCGGCAGACCATGGTTCTACCTCGCGTGACCGCAACCGACCGGGGTTCTACCTCGCGGGACCGGGGTTCTGCCTCGGGCGGCGACCCGCCGTGTCAGGCGAGCTGCTCGACGACGGTCGGGATCGCCGCGTCGCCCGCGGAGAGGCGGCGTGCGCCGCGCGGCAGCTCTGCGCGCGCCTCGCGGTGCCGGTTCGCGGCGTTCTGGACGCCGTACGACCCCACCCAGCGGGAGTCGACGGCGCCGTCGACGACGAGCGGGACCTGCAGGGGGCGGGTGTCGCCGTCGGGCTCCCACGTCCGGAGCGCCGCGTCGTGGCCGGTGACGACGACCTCCTCGACCGCGCGGCCGTCGTCGCCGTAGCGGCGGGCGGCGAGCTTGCGGCCCCCGGTGCTCGTCTTGGCGGTCGACGCCTTCGCGACGGGCTGGAGCACGCCCGAGGAGTCGGCGCGGGCGACGAGCTTGTAGACCATGCCGCACGTCGGGGCGCCGGAACCGGTGACGAGCGACGTCCCGACGCCGTAGGTGTCGACGGGCGCGGCGGCGAGCGACGCGATCGCGTACTCGTCGAGGTCGGACGTCACGACGATCTGGGTGTCGTGCGCGCCGAGGGAGTCGAGCTGCCGCCGTACCTCGACAGCGAGGACGCCGAGGTCGCCCGAGTCGAGCCGCACCGCGCCGAGCTCCCCTCCGGCGGCACGGACCGCGTTCTGGACGCCCTTGCGCACGTCGTACGTGTCGACGAGCAGCGTCGTGCCAGGCCCCAGGGAGGCGACCTGCGACGCGAAGGCCGACTCCTCGTCGTCGTGCAGGAGCGTGAACGCGTGGGCCGCCGTGCCGATGGTGGGCAGGCCGTATCGCCGGCCGGCCTCGAGGTTGGAGGTCGCGGCGAAACCGCCCACGACGGCGGCCCGCGCGGCGGCCACCGCGGCCTGCTCGTGCGCGCGCCGGGCGCCCATCTCGAGGCACGGCCGCTCGACGGCGGCACTCGTCATGCGAGACGCCGCGGACGCGACGGCCGAGTCGTAGTTGAGGATCGACAGCACGAGCGTCTCGAGCAGCACTGCCTCTGCGAACGTGCCCTCGACCGTCATCACGGGGGACTGGGGGAAGAACACCTCGCCCTCCGCGAACCCGGTGATCGACCCGGTGAACCGGTAGTCCGCGAGGAACTCGAGCGTGCGGTCGTCGACGACGGACTCCGCGTGCAGCCAGTCGAGCTCGTACGCGGAGAACCGGAACGACGACAGCGCCTCGAGCACGCGGCCCGTGCCGGCGAGCACGCCGTACCGCCGTCCGGTCGGGAGGCGGCGGGTGAACACCTCGAAGAGGCAGTGGCGGTGCGCGGTGCCGTCGGCGAGCGCGGCCTGCAGCATCGTCAGCTCGTAGCGGTCGGTGAGGAGCGCGGTGGACGCCGCAGGCAGGTACGGCTCGCGCTGCGCGGAGGGCGCCGCGGCAGCGCTGTCGGTCGCGGCGAGGGCAGCGCTGCCCGGGTCGGTGGGGCTCATGCGGAAAACGTTAGGCCAGGGACCCCGAAGACGGCACGCGACAGGCCCACGAATACAGTGGTGGCGTGAGTGCCCAGCCGATCTTCACCCGCGCCCCGGCGGTCCGGGCGTCCGTGACCGTCCCCGAGGAGGCGACACGGACCGAGAGCGTCGTCGAGCCGGACCGCCCGTGGGTCACCCTCGTGTGGAACGACCCGGTCAACCTCATGAACTACGTGGCGTACGTCTTCGAGTCGTACTTCGGGTACTCGTCGGCCCGCGCGAACGAGCTCATGCTGCAGGTACACCACGACGGCCGGGCGGTCGTGTCGAGGGGCGACCGTGAACGCATGGAGGTCGACGTGCAGGCGATGCACTCGTTCGGGCTGTGGGCGACGATGCAGCGGGACGGCGAGCAGTGAGGCCGTTCCGGAGCGAGGCGGACGGGTACGTCGCCGAGCTCGAGCCGCCCGAACGTATCGTGCTCGCCCAGCTCGCGGGCGACGTCGCGCAGATGCTGCAGGACCAGGTCCCCGACAGGGCCGGTGAGCTCGGCGGGCCGGGCGGGGGACCGGGCGGCCCGTCCGACGGCGCGTGGTCGCCGCCGGGGTGGACGGGCCCCGTGCCACCGGTCCCCGCGGCCGACGAGCCGGACGACGCCACGCACGTGACCCCGCCGTTCGACCCGGCGGTGCGGCGCCTGCTGCCGGACGCGTCCGACGACGCGGACGTCGCCGCCGAGTTCCGCCGGTTCACGCAGGACGACCTCGCGACCCAGAAGGTCGACCGCCTCGTCCTGCTGGGCCGGATGCTCGTCGACGGCGAGCCGGCCGTGGCGGCGCCCTTCGTCGTCGGGCGCGAGGAGGCGCACGCCGTCGCCGCCGCGCTGACGGACGTGCGGCTCGTGCTCGCGGACCGGCTCGACCTGCGGACCGACGCCCAGGTCGAGGGCCTGTACGACGAGCTCGACGCCGAGGGCGACGACGGTCCCGAGGACCCCGACGACGGCTCGGCCGCGCGCCGGTTCCTCGTCAGCGTGTTCCTCCTCACGGGCCTGCTGCAGGAGTCGCTCGTCGACGGGATGCTCGCGGACCTGCGGGCAGGCCGCGGACACCCGCGCTCCTGACCCCCCGTCCGCCGTCGGGCCCGACGCACCGGCCTGTGGGCGCTGCCACAGCGGGGGAGCGCGGTTCGGTGCGGCCCCGGCACGAGGGCGCCAGTAGGCTCGGGCGGGTGAACGACGCTCCCATCGGGATCTTCGACTCGGGCGTGGGCGGGCTCACGGTCGCCCGCTCGATCCTCGACCAGCTTCCGAACGAGTCCCTCCTGTACCTCGGGGACACGGCCAACGGCCCGTACGGGCCCAAGCCGCTCGCGGCCGTGCGCGCGATGGCGCTGGCGATCATGGACCAGCTCGTCGACGACGGCGTGAAGATGCTCGTCATCGCGTGCAACTCGGCGTCGTCGGCCGTGCTGCGCGACGCGCGCGAGCGGTACACGCAGCGCCACGGGCTCCCGGTCGTCGAGGTGATCCTCCCGGCCGCGCGCCGGGCGGTCGCCGCGACCCGGTCCGGGAGGATCGGCGTCATCGGGACCCGCGCGACGATCACGTCGCGGTCGTACGAGGACGCGTTCGCCGTCACGCCGGGCCTGACGCTCACGACGCAGGCCTGCCCCGAGTTCGTCCCGCTCGTCGAGCAGGGCGTGACGTCGGGGCCCGAGGTGCTCGACGTCGCGCACCGCTACCTCGACCCGGTCAAGGCGGCCGGGGTGGACACCCTCGTGCTCGGATGCACGCACTACCCGCTGCTCACCGGCGCGATCTCGTACGTCATGGGCGAGGAGGTCACGTTGGTCTCGAGCGCCGAGGAGACCGCCAAGGACGTCTACCGCACGCTCGTCGCGCACGACCTCGAGCGGTCGCGCGACGCCGGACCGCCACGTCACCGCTTCCTCGCGACGGGCAGCACCGAGCCGTTCGAGCACCTGGCCCGCCGGTTCCTCGGCCCCGAGGTCCTCACCGTGGAGGCCGCCTGATGCGCCTCGTCACGGTCGGCTGCTCGGGGTCGTTCGCCGGCCCGGAGTCACCCGCGTCGTCGTACCTCGTCCAGGTGCCGGCCGCGGAGGCCGAGGCGGCGGGGTTCGAGCCGCGCGACTGGAACGTCGTGCTCGACCTCGGCAACGGGGCGCTGGGCGCGCTCCAGCGGTTCGTCGAGCCCCTCGACCTCGACGCCGTCGCGCTCTCGCACCTGCACCCCGACCACTTCGCCGACGTGTGCGGGCTGTACGTGTACCTCCGTTACCACCCCGGTCGCGGGTCGGCGCGCACGGGCGTGCCGAGCAGGCTGGCGGTCCTCGGGCCGACCGACACGGCGGCCAGGATCGAGGCGGCCTACGGCACCGAGCCCGGTGACGGGCTGCGCGCGGAGCTCGACGTCCGGGTCTGGGAGCCGGGAGCGCCCGTGCAGGTGGGGCCGCTCACGCTCGAGCCGTACCGCGTCTTCCACCCCGTCGAGGCGTACGGCGTGCGCGTCACGGGGCCGTCGTCGCTGCGCCCGGGGGAGACGGCCGTCCTCGCGTACACGGGCGACACGGACGCGTGCGACGGCGTCGTCGAGCTCGCCCGTGACGCCGACCTGCTGCTCTCGGAGGCGGCGTTCCACGAGGGTCGCGACGACGACGTGGAGCGCGGCATCCACCTCACCGGCCGGCGCGCGGGCGAGATCGCGACGGCGGCCCGTGCCGGGCGCCTCGTGCTCACCCACCTGCCTGCCTGGAACGACCCGGAGCGCTCGCGCGCCGAGGCCCGTGAGACCTACACCGGCCCGGTCGACGTCGCCACCACCGGGGCGGTCTTCGACCTCTGACCGTGAGTGCGCTCAGCCGGGCGGGTGGTCGGTAGGGTGGCGGCATGACCATCCCCACCCCTTCCACGGCTACGCCCGCGCCCGTCGTGCGGGCCGACGGCCGCGCGCCCGACCAGCTCCGCCCCGTGACGATCACCCGCAACTGGCTCGACCAGGCCGAGGGGAGCGTCCTCGTCGAGTTCGGGCGCACGCGCGTGCTGTGCGCGGCCTCGTTCACGGAAGGCGTGCCGCGCTGGCGGAAGGGGTCGGGCGAGGGCTGGGTCACCGCCGAGTACGCGATGCTGCCCCGCGCGACCAACGAGCGCAGCCAGCGCGAGTCCGTGAAGGGGAAGATCGGCGGGCGCACGCACGAGATCTCCCGCCTCATCGGCCGGTCCCTGCGCGCGATCATCGACGTCTCGGCGCTCGGGGAGAACACGATCGTCCTCGACTGCGACGTGCTCCAGGCCGACGGCGGCACGCGCACCGCCGCGATCACCGGCGCCTACGTCGCGCTCGCCGACGCCGTCGCGTGGGGCCAGCGGCACGGGCACGTCAAGGGCGGCAAGCCCGTGCTCACCGACTCGGTCGCGGCCGTGAGCGTCGGGATCATCGACGGCGTCCCGATGCTCGACCTGCCGTACGTCGAGGACGTCCGTGCGGAGACCGACATGAACGTCGTCGTCACCGGATCGGGCACCTTCGTCGAGGTGCAGGGCACCGCCGAGCACGCGCCGTTCGACCGCGCCGAGCTCGACGCACTCCTCGACCTCGCGGTCGCGGGGACCGCCGACCTCACCGCGATCCAGCGGGCCGCGCTCGCGACGGAAGCACCGTGACCGTGCCCGACGGCGCACGCCTCGTCCTGGCGACGCACAACCGCGGCAAGATCGCGGAGCTGCGGGCGATCCTCGCCGCCGAGCTCGACGCGCACCCCGGTCTCGCGCTCGCGCCCGGGGCGATCGTCGGAGCCGGCGACGTCGGTGCGCCCGAGCCCGTCGAGGACGGCGCGACGTTCGCCGAGAACGCCCTCATCAAGGCACGCGCGCTCGTCGCGGCGACGGGCCTGCCCGCGGTGGCCGACGACTCGGGTCTCGCCGTCGACGTGCTCGGCGGCGCGCCCGGCATCTTCTCGGCGCGGTGGGCCGGACGCCACGGCGACGACGTCGCGAACCTCGAGCTCCTGCTCGCCCAGCTCGGCGACGTGCACGCCGAGCACCGCGCCGCCGGGTTCGTGTGCGCAGCCGCCCTCGTCACCCCGGACGGCCACGAGGTCGTCCGGACGGGCGAGATGCGTGGGACGCTGCTCACGGCGCCGCGGGGCGAGAACGGGTTCGGCTACGACCCGATCCTGCTCCCCGACGACCAGCCGGCTGGCGGCTCGCCGCGCTCGGCCGCCGAGCTGACCCCGGAGGAGAAGAACGCGATCAGCCACCGCGGCAAGGCGTTCCGCGCGCTCGCCCCCGACGTCGTCGCGGCCCTGGCGCCGAGGTAGCACCCAGGTCCGGGGGTGCGGTGCCGTCGCCAGGACACCTCGGGTGGTCCCTGCGCCCGCGTCGGCGGTAGCGGCGCCGCTAGCGCGGCGGGCCGTCGGCGTCGCGCGGTGAGCGGCCCGCGAGCACCGCGGCCCGGCGACGCCGGTCGGCGGGGAGCAGCACGCCGACGAGCGCGACCACGCCGCGCCAGCCGAGCATCGTGAGGGCGAGGAACCCGAACGACACGAGCTGGAACGCGGGCGCGACACCCTGCCCCGTGAGCACGCGCAGCAGCACGCCGAGCGCCCACGCGCAGCCCCACACGACGACCCCCGCGGGCCACAGGCGCCAGGGACGTCGCCACGCCCGCGAGACGAGCCAGCCGACCGCGGCACCGGCCGCGAACGGCCAGGCGACGACGACGAGCCGGGACAGGCCCTCGTCGGCGGCGTGCGTCGCCAGACCGCCGGTGGCGAGCGCGAGGACGCACAGGAGGTCGGCGAGCGCGGCGAGGACGACGGTCACCGGGCGTACGTGACCGGCCGGCGGGGTGGAGCTCATGGTCCCGACCGTACCTCGCCCGCGGGGAACGTCGGCACGTGCCGGACGAGGGCGCCCGCCGCCTAGGGTTGTGCCCGTGCACCTTGCCGCCGACGACCTCGCCTTCGCCTATCCCGGGCGCCCCGTCCTCGACGGTGTGGGGGTCCGGGTCGCGCCGGGCACACGGCTCGGGGTGGTGGGGGAGAACGGCACGGGCAAGTCGACGCTCCTGCACGTGCTGTCCGACCGTCTGGTCCCGAGCCGTGGCGAGGTCCGGCGGTCGGGGTCGCTCGCGCTCGTCGAGCAGGAGCTCGCGGTCGAGCCCGGGCAGACGGTCGGGACGCTGGTTGCCGCGACCCTGAGCGGCTTGCGCGCGGTGGCCGCGGAGCTCGAGGCGGCGGCGCGGGACTTCGACCACGAGGCCGGCGACCTCGCGGAGCTCACCGAGATCCTCGCGCGGGCCGAGCACCTCGCGGTGTGGGACGCGGACCGCCGCGTCGACGTCGCGCTGTCCCGCCTCGGCGCGTGCCGCGACCGGGACCGGGAGCTCGCGACGCTGTCCGTCGGCGAGCGCTACCGGGTGCGCCTCGCGTGCCGCCTCGCGGAGCGCGCGGACCTGGTTCTGCTGGACGAGCCGACCAACCACCTCGACACGGGCGGTATCGACTTCCTCACGGGCGAGCTCGTCGCCTGGCGCGGTGGTGTGGTGATGGTCACCCACGACCGCCAGCTCCTCGACGACGTCGCGACGGAGATCCTCGACCTCGACCCGGCGATGGACGGCAGGCCCGTGCTGTACGGGCAGCCCGGCTACCTGGCGTACCGGTTCGCGAAGAACCAGGCGCTGCACCGCTGGCGCCAGCGCTTCCGTGCCGAGCAGAAGCGGGCGGAGAAGCTCGCCGCGGTGCTCGACGCGTCGTACGAGGGGCTGTCCGACGAGTGGCGTCCGCCGAAGGGCAGCCAGAAGCACCGGCGCGCGACGCGTGCGCGCATCCACGTCAAGGCCGCGGACCGCCGGCTCCAGCAGCTCGAGGCCGAGGCGGTCGAGGTGCCGGTCCCGCCGCTCGAGCTCGTGTTCCCCGAGCTGCCCGCGATGGCACCGGGGTGGGACCCGGGCGACCCGGTCGTCGAGCTGCGCAGCCCGCGCGTCGGCGCGCGCCTCGACCTGCCCGGTACCCGCATCGCGATCCCACCCTCGGGCCGGCTCCTCGTGACCGGACCGAACGGGAGCGGCAAGTCGACGTTCCTCGCCGCCCTGTCCGGGCTGGTCCCGCTCGACCGGGGCGCCCGGTCCGCGGTCGACGGGCTCCGGCTCGGCGTCGTCGACCAGGAGGGCCCGTCGCTGCCCCCGGGTGCCGAGGACCGCACAGGGTTCGACGAGTACGCGCGTGAGGCCCTCGAGCTCCTCGACGCGGGCCGGCTCGACCCCGACCACCTCGTGCCCGTCGCGTTCCTCGGCCTGCTCACGGAGGAGGACCTGGAGCGCCCGCTGCGCGAGCTCTCGGCGGGGCAGCGACGCCGCTTCGACCTCGCGCGGGCGTTGCTCGCCGCTCCGCACGTGCTGATCCTCGACGAGCCGACCAACCACCTGTCGATCGACCTCGTCGACGAGCTCACGCAGGCGCTGCGCGTGACGCCCGCAGCGGTCGTCGTCGCGACGCACGACCGCCGGATGCGCGAGGACCTCGAGGACTGGCCCCGCCTCGACCTCGCCGTCTGACGGCTAGTCGACGCCGACCCGTAACCCGGCCGGTGGTTCAGCGAGCCCCGGTCGTCCGCGGAGCGGGCGCGATCGCCTCGCCCAGCGCCCGGCCCCACTCGCGCGCGCGGTCGAGCTCGCCCTCGTCGAGCGGTCCCTCGACGTCGCCGACGTAGAACGACGCGGGTGCCGTGACGAGACGGAAGCCGGCGCGGCGCAGCACCTTGGCCGCGCCCCGTGCCGCGGAACCGGGGAGTGGCTTGACCTTGCTCACGCGCGTGTCGAACGTCGCAGCGAGGCGCGGCTCCGGCTGCCGCCCCACGGACCCGAGCCACTCGCGCAGCCCGCGCGTGCGGCCGGAGACGGTGCCGCTGGCGCGCAGGACGGCGTCGGCACGCGTCGTCGGGCGCGTCATGCCGAACGCGTGCGTCGGCCCGCCCGCGACGATCAGGTGGACGTGCCGGAGCGCGTCGTGCGAGGCGGCGGGGTCCTCCACGTCGACGACCATGACGCGGACGTGGTCGCACAGACCTTCCGCGATCGCCCGTGCGACCTGCTCGCTGTTGCCGTACATCGACTCGTAGACCACGGCGGCATCCATGACCCGCTCCTTCGTCGCCTCGCCCGCCCTCGCTGACGGGACCCCTCGTTCCTACGGTCGGACGGGCGGGGCCCCGAGGGCGAGGGCCGTCGGGCACGGCCGAGAGGGCCGTTGGTCCTGCGCCTCAGGGAGCCGGCCGCAGCCGCGCGTCGACGAGTCGCACGAGCCACGCCAGTGCGAGGAAGACGACCGCGACGACGGCGGTGTTGACGAGCGCCCGCGCGAGGCCCAGGTCGCCCACGTCGAGGAACGGGTAGGGGTACCAGCCGACGACGGCACCGCGCACGAACGTGTACGCGATCCACGCGAGCGGGTAGGCGACGGACCACCACACCGTCGTGGCGTCGACGCGCGGCCGGGGCCCGACGAGCCCCCACGCCGCCACGGCGAGCAGCGGGGCGAGCAGGTGGAGCAGGGTGTTGGACACCTGGCCCGCGGCGCTGAGCTCGCCGAGACCGCGCAGCACGGTGTTGTAGACGATGCCGGTGACGGCGATGCACAGCAGCGCGTCGAGACGCGCGACGCGGAACACGCGGCCGTCGCGGTCCGGCCGCAGCACGAGGAGCACCGAGACGACGCCGATCAGCAGGTTCGACTGGATGGTGAAGTAGCTGAACAGCCGCACGAGGCGCTCGGTCTGGTTCGGCGCCGCACCCGGGCCGTCGACGACGGCGATCACGAGCTCCATGACGACGCCGGTGAGCGCGACGAGCGCCACGAGCGCGTGCAGCACCCGGGCTATCGCCAGGCGCGAGCGGACCTCGGCGCCGGACGGGCCGTCGTCCGTCGTCCCGACCTGCTCGCCCGTCGCCCCCGGCGACCCGGTCACGGGAGCCGGCCCACGTGCGCCATCGCCTGGCGCAGCAGCACGCCCTGCCCGCCGCGCATCTCGAGCTGGACCTCGTCGCTGCACGCCTGCTCGGGCGTGAGCCAGGCGAGCTCGAGCGCGTTCTGCTGCGGCCGGCAGTCACCGTTGACCGGCACGACGTAGGCGAGCGAGACCGCGTGCTGCCGGGGGTCGTGGTAGGACGTGATGCCCGGCGTCGGGAAGTACTCGGCGACGGTGAACGGCTGCGGCGACGCGGGAACCTGGGGGAGCGCGACCGGGCCGAGATCCTTCTCGATGTGCCGCAGGAGCGCGTCGCGGATCCGCTCGTGGAACATCACGCGCCCGGACACGAGCGCCCGCGTCATCATCCCCTCGGGCGTGACGCGCAGGAGCAGCCCGACGGCGACGACGTCGCCCGAGTCGTCGACGCGCACGGGGACGGCGTCGACGTAGACGAGCGGGAGCTGGGCGCGCGCGACCGCGATCTCCTCGGGGCTGAGCCACCCGGCGGGCTGCGGGTTCTCGTGCGAGAAGTCGTCGGGCGGGAAGTCGGCGGTGTCGGTCACGCGACTGTTCTACCCCGTGGCGTGGGCGGGAGCGAGTTCACGACCCGTGGGCGACGCCACGGAGCGGCTCGGCGGGCGGCCCGTCGAGCGCAGCCGCGAGAGGCTCGGAGACCCGCGCGACGATCTCGACGAGCGCACGCTCCGCGACGGCGGCGGGCAGGACCTCCATGACGGCCATGAGCGGCGCGAGCCGGTCGGGGAGGACGGCGCCCGCGGCCCCCGCTCCGTCGTCCTCGCTGCCGGTGGCGAGCGTCGTGCGCAGGGCCTCCCAGACCTGGTCGGACGTCGGGACGGCCGACCCGTCGGTCGCTGCGCGGCCGAGCGCGCCCGTGAGCGCCCCGAGGACGTCGGACACGTCGGGGCGCGGGGTGCCCCGCACGTCGTCGGCGCTCGTGACGAGCGCAGGGACGAGGCCCGTCAGCCCGGCCTCGGTGACCGGCGTGACGGTGAGGTGGGTCGTGTGGGGCAGGCGTGTCCCGTCCTCCTGCACGAGGCCGGGCTGCGGCTGCAGGACCCAGCCGCGCGTGCGCACCGCGTCCGCCCAGACGTGCGGGTCGACGCGCCGCCCCGGCGGCACCGACTCGTCCGTCGCCACCGCGATCAGCGGGCCCACGGGCCGGCCGACGACGCGCAGCCCCTCGATCGCGTCGACCGCCTCGTGCAGCGTGCGCGTCGCGCGGACGCAGCGCGCGGTGAGCGCGGTGTACCCCGCGGTGCCGAGCGCCTGGCTCACCGCCCAGGCCGCGGCGAGCGGGGCGGCCGAGCGCGACCCGGACGCCGTCGCGTTGACGACCGGGTACCCGGGCCAGCCGGTCGTCGCGAAGAACTGGTGCCGCTGGCGGTCGCGCCCGCGCACGAGCAGGACCGACGTGCCCTTGGGGGCGTACCCGTACTTGTGGACGTCGGCCGAGATGCTCGTCACGCCCGGCACCGAGAAGTCGAACGCCGGGACGTCGTCGCCGCCCGCGGCCTCCCAGAACGGCAGCACCCAGCCGCCGACGCACGCGTCGACGTGGACCGGTACGCCGCGCTCGTTCGCCGCCGCCGCGACCTCGGCCACCGGGTCGACGACCCCGTGCGGGTACGACGGCGCGGAGACGACCACGAGCGCGACGTCGGTACGCCCCGAGCCGGGGGAGGAGCCGGGACCACGGCCGTCGCCGATCGCGGCGACGAGGGCGCCGGGCGCGGGGAGGCCCGTCGCGGGCTCGACGGGGACGAGCGTGAGGTCCACGTCGAGGTACTGCGCGGCCTTGCGGAACGCCGCGTGGACGCTCACGGGTGCCACGACCCGCGGCCGGACGCCGGGGTTCGCCGCGCGGAAGACGTCGCGCGCCACCTTCACGGCGAGGACGCAGCTCTCCGTCCCGCCCGAGGTCACCGAGCCGACGACGGCGTCGGGCCCGTCCGCAGGGCCGTTCAGCATGCCGCGCGCGAACGCGACGAGCTCGCTCTCCATGACGGCGACGGAGGTGAACGTCGTCGGGTCCAGGCCGTTGACCGACTGCACGGCACGCGCCGCGGCGGCGGCCAGCTCGTCGAGCTCCGCCAGCCCCGGGTCGTACACGTACGACAGCACGCGTCCGCCGTGGGTCGGCGCGTCCGCGGCCCGGAGGTCGGCGAGCCGGTCGAGGATCCCGTCGGTGCGCAGGGGGACCGCGGAGCGGTCAGTCGCGGGCTCGGTCGGACGGGGTGCGGTGGTCACGCGGCAGCTCCGGTGCAGGGTCGTCGATGTCCCCCCTGCGCAGACCGTACCGCACCAGCGGGACGAGGCTCACGAGCACCAGGACCGCCGGGACGACCGAGAAGGAGAGCGCGATCCCGTCGACCGCGGCGGCCGGTTGGGCGGCGATCTCGCCCGCGCGCGTCGAGACGTAGCCCGAGATCCCGAGCACGGCCGAGAGCACCGCGGCGCCGAGCGCCATGCCGGTCGTCTCGCCCGCCGTCCACACGCCGCTGAACGCACCACCGCGCCCCTCACCGTGCGACCGCGCGTCGTGAGCGATGACGTCGGGCAGCATCGCGAGCGGCAGCGCCTGCATCCCGGCGTAGGCGACGCCCGCGAGCGCCGTCGGGACGTAGACCCAGGCGCCCGGAGCCCACAGGAGCGGCAGCATGCCGAGCGCTGCGACGGCGAACAGGACGGTCGCGACGACGAACCCGCGCTCCTTGCCCCGGCGCCGGGCGAGCCGCGTCCACAGCGGCATGCAGAGCAGCGCCGGCGCGATGAGCGCGGCGAAGAGGTAGCTCACCGCCGCCTCGTCGTGCAGGACGTACCGCGCGACGTAGGCGGCACCCGCGAGCATGAGGCCCGTCGCGACGGCCTGGAGGACGAACGCCGCGAGCAGCGTGCGGAACGGTCGCGACCTGCGCAGTGCGCCGACGGCCTCACCCACCGCGACGAGCCACGCGCGCGCCGCCGTCGCGTCGGGCTCCATCGTCGAGCCACGCGGGATCGGTGCCGAGCGGGGGGCGACGCGGGAGGCGACGAGCATCCCGGCGCCGATGACGAGACCCGAGACGATGCCCATGAGGAGGTAGCCCGACGCCGAGTCACCGCCCCCGCGCAGCGCCGGGCCGCCTGCCCCGAACAGCAGGATGGCGAACGCCAGGGCCGCGACGCGCCACGCGAGCAGCCGCGTGCGGCCGTCGTACGTCGTGTCGAGCTCCGCGGGCAGGGCGATGTACGGGACCTGGAAGAGCGAGAACGACGTCGCGGCGAGCAGGAACGCGACGAGGACCCAGAGCGCCGACGCCGTCGGGCCCGCCGAGCCGGGGGCCGCGAACGTCAGCGCGAAGAACACGGGGATCGTCAGCGCGCCGATCGTCATGAAGCGGCGGCGTGAGCCCGTGCGCGCGAGGTCGCGGTCGGACCCGTACCCGACGAACGGGTCGACGAGCACGTCCCACACCTTCGCGCCCGTGACGATGAGGCCGGCGACCGCCGCGGGGACGGCGAGTGAGTCCGTCAGGTACACGAGGAGCACGAGCCCAGGCAGGGTGCCGAAGCCACCGGTGCCGACCGAGCCGGCGGCGTAGCCGGCGATCGTCCGACGCGAGAGCCTGGGCGTGGTGGCGTTCGTCACAGGGTCAGCGTAGGGGCAGGTGGGCAGGCGCACGGGCACCCGGCGGCGTGGCCCGGGGAATACCCGGCCCCGGTCGGTTGCTGCACCTGGCAGAACCCCAACCGTCCTTGGAGGATCCCCCATGGCCACGCAGGCACTCACCGAGTCCACGTTCGAGCAGACGATCACCGACAACGACATCGTCCTGGTCGACTTCTGGGCCGACTGGTGCGGACCGTGCAAGATGTTCGCGCCCGTGTTCGAGAAGTCGTCGGAGGAGAACCCCGACGTCGTCCACGCCAAGATCGACACCGAGGCCGAGCGCTCGCTCGCGGCCGCCGCGAACATCACGTCGATCCCGACGCTCATGGCCTTCCGCGAGGGCATCCTCGTCTTCTCCCAGCCCGGTGCCCTCCCGGCGCCCGCGCTCAAGCAGGTCGTCGACGCCGTCAAGGGCCTCGACATGGAGGACGTGCGCCGTCAGATCGCCGCCGCGAACGACGGGACACCGGCGCAGGACGCCTGACAGAGGACTCTCGCGAGAGGCTCCGCCCGACCGGTCCGGTCGGGCGGAGCCTTCTGCGTGTCAGGCGCAGTCGAGCGCGGTGAATCCTGTCTCGCTCGCGGCAGCGCGCCCGCCGCCGGTCGCGGCGGTCCGCGCCACGCCGGCCGTGACCTGGGGTGCGCGCACCGCGAACGACTGGTAGGCCGCGGTGCCCGGCTGGACGCCCGTCACCGTCCGCGTGCCGAACGGTGTCTCGAGCGTGAAGTCCACCGGGACGGTGTCGTCGTTCGTCGCGCGGACCGCGACGTACGCCCTGCCGGCCAGGCACCGCGTGAAGGACGTGGTCGTCACGGCGAGAGCCGCCGGCTCCTGGTCCGCGGGCTCGAGCGGGACCGTGAGGGTCGTGTCCGGACCCGTCGTGAGCGTCGGGCGCCCGGAGCCGAGGACGCTCCACACCTCGACCCGCACGGTCCCGCCGTCGAGGTCGCCGAGGTTCCCGGTCGCGGTGACCGGCCGGTTGACGCTCGTGTACGACTCCGGGCCCGGAACGGGGTCCGTCGCGAAGTACGCGTACGTCTCCGTGCGGTCCCAGGACCCGTCGCCGGTGAGGTCGTAGCTCACGCGGGCCTGGACCGCGAGACCGACGGTCGTCCCCGCGTCCACGGGCAGCGTGAACGCGGTCGCGCCACCGTCGTAGGACGCCGTGACGTCCGTCGCGAGGAACGTCGCGGGCTCGTGCGGCGTGCCGTCGCGGTTCTGGCCCCCCGCGGACGCGAGCTGCACGGTCCCGGCTGCTCCGGCGGTGGCCGAGAGGGCCCCGTCGGCGGCAAGGTGCAGCGTCGAGGCGAAGTCTCCCGGATCGGGGTCCGGATCCGGGTCCGGGTCCGGATCAGGGTCGGGGTCGGGGCCGGGACCCCCGACGGCGCCCCCGCCGCTCCACGTGTGGGCGCCCGCGGTCGCGGTGGTGCCGCCCGCGACGTCGAGCGTCCTGCCGTCGGAGAAGGTCACGGTCACGTCCTCGGCGCTCACGTTGGACGCCACGTACGTGCGCGCGCCGTCCTTCGTGAACGTCGCGGCCAGCGGGTGGTCGGCCGAGACCGCGGCGTCGACCGTGCCCAGTGCGGCGAGGTTCGCCGCCCAGTGGAACGTGTGCGCGCGCGACTCGCCCTCCTCGGGCGTCGGGTAGCCGCCGCGGACCTTGTCGAGCGCGGCCTCGCCGTCGCCCAGGGCGAGGAAGCTCCACACGATGTCCTGCCACGATCCCGGCGACCCGCCCGCGACCGTCTCGAGGTGCCCGTACAGCTCGCGGACCCGCTCCGGGCGGTACCCGAGGTACAGGTGCGACCCCGTGACCGGCAGGTAGTTGATGCCCTGGATCTTCGCCGGGTCGGCCGTGAACCACGTGGCGTACGCGCCGCCGTCGCCCCACACCATGCCGACGGTCTCGTGGTCGAACCCCTCGGGGAAGGTCGTGCCGTCGGCGTCGAACCAGTACGCCTGGATCGCGGCCGCCTGCGTCGTGTACAGGAAGATGCCGGCGTCGCGCGCCTCCGTGTTCCCGGTCGCCTCGCCCCACTGGACGAGTGCGCCCGCGAAGTTCATCCCCTCCGATGACGACTCCTGATTGTTGCCCGCGGCGAACGCGCCGTGCCCCGACGCCCAGTCGTGACCCGCGTAGACGTCGAAGTCGCGCAGGTAGGGGAAGCGCGTCTCGGTGCGGTCGTAGCCGTTGGCGTCGCTGACGAGCAGGTCGACCATCGGGCCGTACTCCTGCGCCCACTGCGGGTCGAACCGCGCGAGCGTCGCGGCCGCGGCCACGTAGTAGCCGTAGTGGAAGTGGTGGTCGTTCAGCTCCTGGTCCGAGCCGTACGACGCCGGGTAGCCGATGAGCGTGCCCCAGTCCTCGTCGTACGCGAACACCCGCTCCGCCTTGCCGGGCGTCGCGGTGAACCAGTCCGTCAGGAGCGCGCGGACCTGGCCGAGGGCGGCGTCGCGCTGTGCCGTGCGCCCGAGCTGGTCGGCGATCTCGACGATGCGCGTCGCGCGGCCGAGCGCCTTGCCCGTCCAGTACGTGTCGTTGCCCCGCTGGTCGAGCGGGTCCGCCGCGACCTGGTCGAGGTAGGCCTCGAGCTGCGCCCGGTCGGGGCTGCCCGGGACCCCCGTCGCGACGGCGGGGACCTCGGTCAGCACGCCACGGAACGTGTCGACCGTGGTGAACGAGTCGATGCCCGCGAGCACCGTGAGGTCCCCGCGGGCCGACGTGTACGTCGCGTCCAGGGGCTCGGTCCCGGGCGCGGAGCCCGCGAGGTGCGCCGCCTGGTGCGGGTACAGCGCGGCGACCGTGCCGGTGGAAGCACCGGTGCCTGGCCACGGCGTCGTCTCGAGCGCGTAGGTCGTCGTGACCTGCGACGTCGTCTCGTCGTAGGAGTAGTCGGCCGTCGTGCCGGTGACGGGGGAGTAGGCGGCGCCCGTGAAGGCGTCGGCGAGGCCGGCGCGCGCTGCGGGGTCGGCGTCGGGCAGGACGGCGACCGAGAAGAAGCCGTCGCCGTCGAGCGGAGCGGTGAACGTGTCACCGGAGCGGGACCAGTCGGTGCCGGGGGGTGCGAACGCGACGTAGTCGTGCCCGTTCACCTCGAGGCCCAGGCGCGCGCCGTCGTCCAGCCAGACGTCCGCCCCGTCGGCCGCGGTGAGCACGGCGTCGCTGCCGGTCGCCTCGAACCAGGCGAACGGCAGGCCGTGGCCGATGGTCGCGCGCAGGGACTGCGCGCCGTCGTCCCACCGGGGGGTGACGGTCCAGTCCGTCCAGTCGTCGACGTCGACGTCGGGCGCCTGGAGCCCGGTGACGCCGGCGTGCAGGTCTTCGTGGTACGGGAAGTGGTACTCGGAGACCCCGGCGCCGCTCCCGGTGATCGTCGGGGTGGTGGTGTACGAGATGCCCATCCCCGCGGCGTCCGGCTGGTACGACGCCGGGTGGGCGTGCAACGGCGCGCTCCACTGGCAGTCGAGGCGCTTGAACGCGAGCGAGGACCACCAGTCGTTCGTCGGGAGCGGGGTGCTCGGTGCGTCCTCGGTGACGAAGGCGCGCGCGTCGGCGTTGATCGCCGCGCAGCCGCTCGGCGTCGGCCCCGGGGGGACCGTGGTGTAGCTGCCCGAGCCGACGTCGATCGTGTCCGCCGCGGCCCCGGTGGCCGGGAGGGCCACGAGACCGCTCGCCGCGAGCACGGCCGCGAGGACCCCCGCGGCCAGCCGACGTCTTCGGGGCCGACGGCGGCCGGGCCCGCGCGCGGCGGCGTCGCCCGTGACGGGCGGTACGGACAGGGGCGTGCGTGCTGTGTCGTCGGGCACGACGTCTCACCTCGGTGGGTCACGCGCGGCACCTCGTCGTCCCGCGCTCGTCCGGTCGGCGGCTCTGCCGACCGCGGAAACGTGGAAGCGCTCCCACGACCACGATAGAGCGTTCTCTCGCCGGTGCCAAGAGGAACCGCCACGAGCGGCGAGTCGAGGTGAGGTGGTCTACCGGGGGCCGAGCGGGCGGCCGCGCGGGAGGGCGCGAGAGGTGCGCGACAGGGCGCACGTGGTGCGCGAGGCGGGACTCGAACCCGCACGTCCGAGGACACCAGGACCTAAACCTGGCGCGGCTGCCAGTTACGCCACTCGCGCGCGGGGGTCAGTCTACGGCGGCACGAACGATGCACCTGCGCCCGAGAGCTGCACGTCGGAGTGCATCTCTCGGCCGCGGGTGCATCCCTCGAGGCGCAGCGCTTACTTCGGGTCGATGCCCAGGTCCCGGCGCAGCTTCGCGACGTGGCCGGTCGCCTTGACGTTGTACTGCGCGAGCTCGACCTTGCCGTCGGGGTCGACGACGACCGTCGAGCGGATGACACCGACGACGGTCTTGCCGTACAGCTTCTTCTCGCCCCAGGCGCCGTAGGCCTCCAGGACCTTCTTGTCCTCGTCCGCGACGAGCGGGAACGTCAGGTGCTCGGCCTCGGCGAACGCGACCAGCTTGTCGACCGGGTCGGGCGAGACGCCGACGACGGCGTACCCGGCGCCCTGCAGCGACGCGAGGTTGTCGCGGAAGTCGCACGCCTCGGTCGTGCAGCCCGGCGTGCCGGCCGCCGGGTAGAAGTAGACGACGACGTGCTGGCCGCGCAGGTCGGAGAGCGTGACGGTGGTGCCGTCCGCGGCGGGCAGGGTGAAGTCGGGAGCGGTGTCGCCGACGGTGAGGCGCGTGGACATGGATCTCCTTCGGTCCGGCCGGGGTGTCGTCCTCGAGGGTAGGTGAGCGTTCGTGGCGCGGGTAGCGTGGGGGCTGTGAGCAAGACGACGTCCGCCCCCTCGACCGCACCGTCCCCCGCCCCCTCCTCGGTGCGGTCGTCTCGGGCCGCCGCGCGCGACCTGCCCGTCCGGATGCTCCACGACCGCCTGCTCGTCGACCCCGAGGTCGACGCGAGCGAGCGCCAGAGCGCGGCGGGGCTCGTCATCCCGGCGACGGCGGTCGGGCCGAAGCGGCTCGCGTGGGCGGTGGTCGTCGCGGCAGGTGAGCACGTGCGCCAGGTCGCGGTCGGGGACCGCGTGCTCTTCGACCCGGACGAGCGGGCCGAGGTCGAGCTCGGCGGCAAGGACCTCGTGCTGCTGCGCGAGCGGGACGTGCACGCCGTGTCGCAGGAGGTCGAGGAGAGCGGGTCGACCGGTCTCTACCTGTGACGGCGGGGTCGTCGGCGTCCCTCGACGGCACTCGACGGCACCTGGACGGCACCTGGACGGCACCTGGACGGCGCAGCGTCCGGCGCTGTCGCCGACGTCACAGCGGCACCGGCGGAACGGATTTTCCCGGCGCGCCGGCGGCTGCTAGTGTTTTCTCTCGCGCGCCATTAGCTCAATTGGCAGAGCAGCTGACTCTTAATCAGCGGGTTCGGGGTTCGAGTCCCTGATGGCGCACCACCACCGATCGGGCCGTCCGTCATCGCGGGCGGCCTGAGCCGTGCCGGTCGAGAGCCGGGGCGGCGGACGGATGTCGGAGCCCTACGGGCCTCGCGACGGACGCCCGCTGGTAGTGTTCCCTCTCGCGCGCCATTAGCTCAATTGGCAGAGCAGCTGACTCTTAATCAGCGGGTTCGGGGTTCGAGTCCCTGATGGCGCACCCCCTCTGACCAGGCCGTCCACCCTCGCGGTGGGCGGCCTTCGTCGTCCCGCCGCACAGATCGTCGGCGCACCGGAACGTCGCCGGGCGTTCGGCTCCCGTTCGCGGCGCCTCGTCCGAGAGTTCACCTGTGCCCGGAATGGTCCGGTACGGGTGCGCGTGCCCCGGACGACCGTCCTCGGCCGTCCACGGCACAGCCCGCCTCGCCCTGTCGACGACGAAAGGACACGCCGATGGACACCATCGCGCACACGCCCCAGACCCGGAGAAGACGACGCGCGCTCGCCGCCGCGCTCGGCGCGAGCCTCGCCGTGGGGGCGGTCGTGCCGGTCGCCGCCGCGGCGGCGCCTCTCGGGCTGCCCACCGCGGCGCCTGCCGTCACGCGCACCGCCGGCCCCGCGTCGTGGGGCGCCGAGGAGCCGAGCGGCACGCCCGTGCTGCACCCGACGACCGGGACGTACGTCGACGGCACGGTGACCGTCTCGGCGGAGCCGGTCCAGGCCGGTGACCCCGTCGCGGAGCTCGCCGTGGACGGCGAGCCGCTGACCGCCACGCCGACCCCCGCGACCGCGCGCCTGCTCTTCGACGTCGGCAGCAACTCGATCGAGAAGCGCTACGGCAGCTTCGTCCTCGTCAACGGGACGCGCGTCGAGCTGGACCGCGACATGGTCTCCGAGCGCGTCGCGCTCGACGTGCCGAACGACCTGCTCGTTCAGGGCGCGAACGACGTGCGGTTCGTCGTCGGCGCGGTCGAGACGTCCTGCGGCTCGAACTACGACGACTTCGACGTCACCGAGGTCTCCCTCGAGCTGCTCGGCGAGGTCGCCGACGGCTCGGCGAACAGGTTCAGCTACCAGTTCGGTGACGGCTCCTGCGGTACGAACACCTCCCGGGTCCTCGCCGCCGACCTCTCGTTCACCGTCGCCCAGGACCCCGCCGCCACGACGGGACTCACCGCGGAGCTCGACACCACGACCGTCGAGAACGGCGCGCACACGCTCACCGCCACGACGGCGTCGGGCCTGTCGGCCACGAGCGCGGTGACGGTGAACAACTCGGCGCCCGGCGCTCCGGCCATCACGCCCGCCGACGGCGCCCTCGTCAACGGGACGCAGACGGTCCTCGCGACCCCGCCCGCCGAGGGCGAGGCGCCTGCGGGCATCGAGCTCGACGGCGCCCCCCTCGCGACCACGCCGACGCTCGGCGCGGGATCGTCGGCGTTCGTGTTCACGGTCGGGTCCAACTCGATCGAGGCGCGGTACGTCAACCACCTGCTCGTCAACGGCCAGCGCATCGACCTCGTCGACCGCGACTACGTGAGTGAGACCGTGCGGGTCGACGTCCCGAACGCGTACCTCGCGCCGGGACGCAACGTGATCCGCTTCGTCGCGGGGACCTATCCGACGGCGTGCGGCGACAACCGCGACGACTTCGCGATCTCCGGTCTCGGCCTCGAGCCGAGCCACGGCACGGCGACGGCCGTGGGTGTTGCCCCGTCGTACTCGCTCGGCGACGGCGACTGCGGCTCCAGCACGACGAAGCCGCGCGAGGTCGACCTCGCCTTCGACGTCGCCCTGGCTGCCGACGCGCCCGCTCCGGGCCTGCGCGCCGACGTCGACACCACGACGCTCGCCGACGGCGAGCACACCCTGACCTCTGCGACCGCCGCCGGCGCTGCCGCTCGCCGCACCATCACGACCGACAACACCGGTCCGGCGGTCGCGTCGAGCGCACCCGCCGCGGGTACCCAGCTCGCGACGGCGACGAGCCTCGCCGTCGAGCTGGCCGACGCGACGGGCGTGCTCGACGGCCCGCACGTCACGCTCGACGGTGCCGCCCTCGGGCTGGGCGCCCCGGTCGGCCCCGGCCTCGAGCCGGGCGAGCACGTGCTCGTCGTCACGGCCACGGACGTGCTCGGCAACGCGAGCACGCACGAGATCGCCTTCACGAGCCTCGGCGTCCCCGACGTGCCGACGGGCCTCGCGCCCGCGACCGGGACGACCGGCGTCGAGGGCTCGGTCGAGCTCGGCGCGCGCGTGAGCGCACCCGGCGGCGGCGACGTCACCGCGACGTTCTCGCGCGCAGAGGTGCGCTCGCCGGTCGTCGCGGCCCAGGGCGAGACCGCCCAGGTGCCGACCGACGTCCTGCACGTCGAGGGTGAGCAGCCTGCCGCCGTCGACGCGCTCGTCCCCGGCGACGACGCGACGCTCGACTCCGCGCAGGCTGCCGACGGCGCCTACCAGCGCTTCGAGATCCCGGCCGAGGGCGACGTGACGGGGCAGACGGTCCGCTGGGACGGCGAGATCGACCCCCAGCGCCTCGCCACCCTGCACGTGTGGGACGGCGGCGCGTGGGAGCCGCTCGCGTCGGCGCGCGGCGCCGTCGAGGGGGAGACGAGCCTCACCGCCACGCTGGCGGCGCGGCACGCGGCCGCGGGGACGGTGCACGTGCTGGTCACCGGCACCGACCCGTTCGCCGACGACATCGACGACGGCGTCGGCACAGAGGAGCCGACGTCGTTCGCCGACCGCGACGCCTACGACTTCTCGATGGTCCACTTCACCGACACGCAGTACCTGTCCGAGGGCGCCGTCGAGCAGGAGACCGCCGAGGAGCGCGCGGTCTGGGCGAAGACGTACACCGACCTCGTGCAGTGGGTCGTCGACAACGCCGACGAGCGTGGCATCGAGTACGTCGCGCACACGGGCGACATCATCGAGAACTACACGCGTCTTCCCGCGGACGAGGCGATGGAGACGCAGGTGCGGGGTGAGTACGAGTTCTCGTCGTCGGCGCAGCGGCTCCTCGACGAGTCGGGCATCCCGAACGGCGTCCTCGCGGGCAACCACGACAACCTCACGGGCTCCGACAACGGGCCGGGTGCGCTGTACAACGCGTACTACGGCCCGGGCCGCTACGAGACGCTCTCGGCCGGCTGGGAGGACGCGTCGTACGGCGGCCCCTGGCGCGAGGGCGACAACCAGAACCACTACGACCTGTTCACGGCCGGCGGCCTGGACTTCGTCGCGGTGTACCTGTCGTACGGCGTGACGGACGAGGAGGCCGTGTGGGCCGACGGCGTCCTGGAGCAGTTCGCCGACCGCAACGCGATCGTGCTCGCGCACGACTACCTCGCGCCGAGCACCAACCCCGACGGCCGCGGTGCGCCGTTCTCCACGCCCGACGGACGCCTGCTGTACTCCAAGGTCGTCGAGCCCAACCCGAACGTGTTCCTCGTGCTCTCCGGCCACGAGCACGGCGTGGGGATCAACGTGAAGCAGGACGTCGGCACGCCGGGCAACGGCGTCGTCGAGCTGCTCGCCGACTACCAGTTCTACGAGGTCACGGCCGAGGAGGCAGGGCTCACCGAGGTCGGGGGCTACGCGCCCGACCAGGGGCTGCGGCTGGGCGCGAGCTACCTGCGCCTGCTGCAGTTCGACGTCGAGCGCTCCGAGATGATCGTCGACACCTACTCGCCGTGGCTCGAGAACTTCGGCGCCACCGAGTACGACGACCGCCAGCGCTACAACGGCCTCGAGGACGACTTCACGGTCCCGGTCGACCTCACGACGCGCACCACGAGCCTCGCGACCGACGCCGTCTCGCTCTACGCGACGGCCGAGGAGATCGGGAGCGTGACGGTCCCGTCGGGCGAGGTCGCGACGGTCACGTGGGACGAGCTCGCGCCGGGCACGCTCCACGCCTGGACGGTCACGGCCACGAGCGCGGGCGGCGGCACCGCCACCGCACCCGTGCAGTCGTTCACGACGGCGCCCGCGGCGGACGGCCTCGTCGTGACGACGACGGCCCGCGCGCAGTGCATGCCGGGGAAGGCGTTCGTGGCAGTCCGGGCGACGAACGACGACACGGTCCCGGTCGACGTCACGCTGAGCACCCCGTTCGGCGACCGCACGGTCGCGGGCGTGCAGCCCGGCGCCTCGGCGTACCAGGCGTTCGCGGTGCGCGCCGCGGACCTCGCCGCCGGCACCGCGCACGTGACCGCGAGCGGCGACGGGCGGTCCTTCGGGTCCGACGTCGCGTACGACGCGATCTCGTGCGGCTGAGACCGGCGACCTCTCGGTGAGGCGGTGACGCCGCACGGGCACGAGAGGTGAGAAGTGGCCCCTGGATCCTGCGATCCGGGGGCCACTTATCGCTTCTGGTCGCGGTCAGACCGCGGCCCACCCGCCGTCGCTGTGCAGGACGGCGCCCGAGACGTTGGCCGAGTCGTCGGACAGCAGCCACGTGATCGCCGCGGCGAGCTGGTCGGCGCTCGCGGCGGGCGGCACGGTCGTGCCCATGATCGGGCCGAGGCGCTCACCGGCGTGCTGGGACCGGAACGGCGCCTCGATGCTCGTCGCGACGGCGCCCGGCGCCACGACGTTCGCGCGCACGCCCTTCGGCGTGTAGAAGAGGGCCGTGCTCTTCGTGAACCCCACGACCGCGTGCTTCGACGTCGCGTAGGCCGTGCCGGACGCCGAGGCGCGCGTGCTCGCCTCCGACCCGACGTTGACGATCGACCCGGCACCCGCCTCGAGCATGAGGGGCAGCACCGCGCGCGTGAGGCGCATGACGGCGGTGACGTTCACGGCCATCACGAGGTCCCACGTCGCGTCGTCGAGCTCCGCGGGCGGCAGGAACCCGTCCATGATGCCGGCGACGTTCGCGAGCCCGTCGACGCGTCCGCCTGCGGCGGCGGCCACCGCATCGACCGTGGTCTGCGCGGTCACGTCGCCCGCGACCGTGACGAGCGCGTCGGTCCCGACCTCGGCGGCGAGCTTCTCCAGGCGGTCCTCGCGGACGTCGGTCGCGACGACGCGCGCCCCCTCCGCGATCAGCCTCTCGACCGTGGCGCGACCGATCCCGGCGCCCGCGCCGGTGACGATCACGGTGCGGCCCTCGAACCGGTCCGGTACGTGGTTGCTGACCATGACGGCTCCTCCTGTCCGCGCCGGCGCGAGGGTGGTCCGGCGTCGTGCTCCCATCCCACCTCGCGCGCGGGGGCGCGCGCGAGAGACGTTGGTCCCCGCGTCAGTGGCGGACGTCCCGCGGACTCCTGCCGGCCGCCACGTACCCTGGTGCGGTGCCCGAGCCGACCCCTCAGACCCTCGACGACGCCATGACCGGCGCAGCGACCGGCGCAGCGACCGACGGCCCGCCGCGGTACCGCCCGCAGCCCGTGTCGTTCGTGCGCCGCAGCGGTCGCCTCGGCGCCCGGCAGCAGCGGGCGTGGGACGCGCACCGCGACCGGTACGTCGTCGACGTGCCGCGCGACGTCGCGCGCACGTCGGTCGACCCGGCGTACGCGCTCGACGTCGCGGTCACCTTCGGGCGTGAGCGTCGCCTCGTCGTCGAGATCGGCTCCGGACAGGGCGAGGCGGTCGTGGCCGCGGCGGAGCGCGAGCCCGAGACCGACTTCCTCGCGGTCGAGGTGTACACGCCCGGCCTGGCCCAGACGGTCCTGCGGGCGGCCCAGCGTGACCTGACGAACGTGCGTCTCGTCCAGGCGAACGCCGCCGAGCTCCTCGCCACGACGCTGCCCGCGGGCAGCGTCGACGAGCTGTGGGTCTTCTTCCCGGACCCGTGGCACAAGGCGCGCCACCACAAGCGGCGGCTCGTGACGCCGTCGTTCGCGGCGCTCGTCGAGCGCGTGCTGCGCGCGCCGGGCGGGGGAGCGGACGGCGCACGGACCGGCGGGACGCTGCGCCTCGCGACGGACTGGGCCGAGTACGCGGACCAGATGGCCGAGGTGCTCGACGCGGCGCCCGGGCTGCGCAACGTGCACGGGCCGGGAGCTTCCGCCCCCCGGTTCGAGGGCCGGGTGCTGACCGGGTTCGAGCGCAAGGGCGAGGCGGCAGGACGCGTCATCACCGACCTGGAGTACGTCCGCGCCTGACATCACGACCACCCACGGCCACGCCGTCGACGGGTCTTGCGGACAGAAGTGATCTACGGCACATTGTGCCGGGGGTGAAACGTCGCCCCGGGCACGCAGCGTCGCGTGCGGCAGCGCCGTACGCACGTTCCGCCCTCCATGAGCCAACGGAGGCGTCATGACCGACGTATCGGCCGTACCCGGAACGGGACCTGCCGAGGAGACCGACTACCAGCGGGTCCAGCGTTCGCCGGAGTTCCAGGACCTGCGCAGGCGGTTCCGCAACTTCGTGTTCCCGATGACCGCGCTGTTCCTCGTCTGGTACTTCGTGTACGTCCTGCTGGCGAACTACGCGCACGACTTCATGAGCACCAGGGTCTGGGGGAACATCACCGTCGGCCTGCTGTTCGGCCTCGGCCAGTTCGTGTCCACGTTCGCCATCACGATGATCTACGCCCGCTGGGCGAACAGGCGCTTCGACGCCGCGGCCGACGAGCTGCGCCGGGAGATCGAGGAGGACGAGCTGTGAGCGCGCACATCCTGGCCGCGGAGGCCACCGACATCGGCAACCCCGTCGTCAACATCGCGATCTTCGGCGTGTTCGTCGCCGTGACCCTCGTCATCGTGCTGCGCGCGTCGCGGCAGAACAAGTCTGCCGCGGACTACTACGCGGGCGGCCGGTCCTTCACCGGCCCGCAGAACGGCACCGCGATCGCGGGCGACTACCTGTCCGCCGCGAGCTTCCTGGGGATCTGCGGCGCCATCGCGATCAACGGGTACGACGGCTTCCTCTACTCGATCGGCTTCCTCGTCGCGTGGCTCGTCGCGCTCCTGCTCGTCGCCGAGCTCCTGCGCAACACGGGCAAGTTCACGATGGCCGACGTGCTGTCGTTCCGGCTCAAGCAGCGCCCGGTGCGCATGGCCGCGGCGATCGCGACCCTCGCCGTCGTGTTCTTCTACCTGCTCGCCCAGATGGCCGGTGCGGGCGGGCTCGTCGCGCTCCTGCTCGGCATCGACACCACGGCCGGGCAGAGCCTCGTCGTCGCGGTCGTCGGCGCGCTGATGATCCTCTACGTCCTCGTCGGCGGCATGAAGGGCACCACGTGGGTGCAGATCATCAAGGCGGTGCTGCTCATCGCGGGCGCGGCCGTCATGACGGTCTGGGTCCTCGCGAAGTTCGGGTTCAACCTCTCCGACCTTCTCCAGGGCGCCATCGACAAGGCCGGCCCGGGCGGGGAGGCGCTCATCGAGCCCGGCAAGCAGTACGGCGCCACGGAGACGACGAAGCTCGACTTCCTGTCCCTCGCCCTCGCGCTCGTGCTCGGCACCGCGGGCCTGCCGCACGTGCTCATGCGCTTCTACACCGTGCCCTCGGCCAAGGAGGCCCGCCGCTCGGTCGTGTGGGCGATCTGGCTCATCGGCATCTTCTACCTGTTCACGCTCGTCCTCGGCTACGGCGCCGGAGCGCTGGTCGGACCGGAGGTCATCAGCGCCGCACCTGGCGGCGTGAACTCGGCGGCGCCGCTGCTCGCGTTCGCCCTCGGCGGGGAGATCCTGCTCGGCTTCATCTCCGCGGTCGCGTTCGCGACCATCCTCGCCGTCGTCGCGGGACTGACGATCACTGCAGCCGCGAGCTTCGCGCACGACATCTACGCCAACGTCATCAAGAAGGGCGAGGTCAAGCCCGACGGCGAGGTCAAGGTCGCGCGCATCACGGTGGTCGTCATCGGCATCCTGGCGATCCTCGGCGGGATCTTCGCCCAGGGGCAGAACGTCGCGTTCCTCGTGGCGCTCGCGTTCGCCGTCGCCGCGAGCGCGAACCTGCCGACCATCATCTACTCCCTGTTCTGGAAGCGGTTCAACACGTCGGGCGCGCTGTGGAGCATGTACGGCGGCCTGATCTCGTGCGTCGTGCTCATCGCGTTCTCGCCCGTCGTCTCGGGCAAGGTCGACCCGGTGACGGGCGCGAGCCTGTCGATGATCAAGAACACCGACATCGACTTCGCGATCTTCCCGCTGAGCAACCCCGGCATCGTCTCCATCCCGCTGGCCTTCCTCCTGGGCATCCTCGGGACGTTGCTCAGCAAGGAGAAGCCGCACCCGGAGAAGTTCGCCGAGATGGAGGTGCGCTCGCTCACGGGCGCAGGGGCGGAGAAGGCGGTCGTGCACTAGCCGAGCCGCGCTGCCGCGACGAAATCTCGTCGCGGCAGCGCGGTCCGCGACGTACGGTCTCGCCATGGTCCCGCACCCGTCGCCCGCCCCCGTGCTGGTCGTCACCGGGGCCATGGCGGCCGGCAAGTCCACCGTCGCGGACGCTCTCGCACGCTCGTTCCCGCTCGCGGCGCACGTGCGGGGCGACATGTTCCGGCGGTTCGTCGTGAGCGGGCAGGCCTCGATGGAACCGCCGCTCTCGCACGAGGCCCGTGCCCAGCTCGACCTGCGGCACGCCCTCGCGGCACAGGCAGCCGACACCTACGCCGCCGCCGGGATCACCGCGGTGGTCCAGGACATCCTGCTCGGGTCGGACCTCGAGCGCTTCACGGCGCGCGTGCGCACCCGCCCGTGCTACGCCGTCGTGCTCACGCCCGACGCGGCGACGCTCGCGGCGCGCGACGCCGCCCGGCACAAGCAGGGGTACGGGGACTGGACCCCGGACGAGTTCGCCACCGCCGGGCGCGAGACGCCCGGCGGCCTCCACCTCGACACGACCGGGTGGACCGTCGCCGAGACCGTGCGCCACGTGCTCGACCGCCTGGACGACGCGCGCGTGGCCTGACGCCTCTGGCCTGGCGTCGGAACGGGTGCCGCCCGGCTCACGGGCGCGCGGAGGGGGTCGGCACGGCAGGATGAGCACATGACGACGAGCACCGACGACACCGGGACCGAGACCTTCGACGTGATCGTGATCGGCGGTGGTCCGGTCGGCGAGAACGCCGCCGACCGGGCCGGACGCACCGGACTGAGCGTCGCGCTCGTCGAGGCCGAGCTCGTCGGCGGCGAGTGCTCGTACTGGGCATGCATCCCCTCCAAGACGCTCCTCCGCCCGGGCGCGGTCCGTGCAGAGGCGAGGGGAGTCGCGGGTGTGGGCATCGACGACGGCCTCGACGTGCCTGCGGTCCTCGCGCGCCGCGACGCGATGGTCTCCGACTGGGACGACTCGGGCCAGGTGTCGTGGGTCGAGGGCGCGGGGATCACGCTCGTCCGCGGCCTCGGGCGGATCGTGGGTCCCCGGCTCGTCGAGGTCGTCGCCGAGGAGTCCGACGCCGACCCGGACGACCTTCCCCGCGCGCGCCGGCTCGAGGCGCGCCACGCGGTGATCGTCGCGAGCGGGAGCGTACCGGTCCTGCCCGACGTGCCCGGCCTCGCGGACGCGAACCCGTGGACGAGCCGCGAGGCGACGGCGGTCGAGGAGGTTCCCGAGTCGCTCGCGATCGTCGGCGGGGGCGTCGTCGCCACCGAGATGGCCGTCGCCTTCGCCGACCTCGGGTCGCGCGTCACCGTGCTCTCGCGCGGTGGGCTGCTCGGGCGGACCGAGCCGTGGGCCGGGGAGGCGGTCGCCGCGTCGCTGCGCGAGCTCGGCGTGGACGTGCGGATCGGCGTCGCCACCGAGTCCGTCGAGGCGCTGCCCGACGGCGGGGCGCGGCTCCTGCTCGGCACTGCGGGCTCGCGCGGGTCGGGCGGTGCGTCGTCGGGCGCCGACGCCTCGGGCGGGCCGGACCTCTCGCCCGTGACCGCGGCCAGGGTGCTCGTCGCGACCGGGCGCGCGCCGCGCACGCAGGACCTGGGCGTCGACACCGTCGGGCTCACGCCCGGCCGCGCGCTCGACGTCGACGACACGATGCTGGTCCAGGGGCTCGCCGAGGACGCGGGAGCCGGCTGGCTCTACGCCTGCGGTGATGTCACCGGTCGCGTCGCGACGACCCACCAGGGCAAGTACCAGGGCCGCGTCGCGGGGGACGTCGTCGCCGCCCGCTTCGGCGACGCGGGCACGCCGGACGCGCCGACCGCGGGCGCGCGCCCTCCGGCCGTCGGGGCCGCGCCCGAGCCGTGGACCCGCTTCGCGGCGAGCGCCGACGCCGTCGCCTCGCCGCAGGTCGTGTTCACGCGACCCGAGGTGGCTGCCGTCGGGCACACCGAGGCGTCCGCGCGCGACGCGGGGATCGACGTGCGCGTCGTGCGGTACGACCTCGCGAACATCGCGGGCGCCTCCGTGCGCGCCGAGGACTACACCGGGACCGCGCAGCTCGTGGTCGACACGGCACGCGAGCTCGTGGTCGGGGCGACGTTCGTCGGTCCGGACGCCGCGGAGATGCTGCACGCCGCGACGATCGCCGTCGTCGGCGAGGTCCCGCTGCGGCGGCTGTGGCACGCCGTGCCGTCGTACCCGACTGTGAGCGAGGTCTGGCTCCGGTTCCTCGAGGAGTACGGGCTCTGAGACTGCGCATCGCCTAGGCTTCGTCGCGTGACGACCGAGAACACCGCCCCGCGCGTCGCCCTCGCGACGTGCTCCGTGCTGCCGAACCTCGACCCCGACGACGCGCCGCTCGTGCGGGCGCTCGATGCCCGCGGCGTCGCGGCGGAGCCTGCCGTCTGGGACGACCCGGAGGTGGACTGGGACTCGTTCGACGCCGTCGTCGTGCGCTCCACGTGGGACTACTCGGCACGGCGCGACGAGTTCGTCGCCTGGGCCGCCCGCGTCCCGCGCATCCTCAACCCCGAGCCGGTCCTGCGCTGGAACACCGACAAGGGGTACCTGCGCGAGCTCGAGACCGCCGGGATCCCCGTCATCCCGACCCTGTGGCTCGACCCGGCGCGCAACCTCTCCTCGCGCGCGATCCACACCCGCCTGCCCGCGCAGGGCGATTTCGTCATCAAGCCCGTCGTCAGCGCGGGAGCCAAGGACACGGGCCGCTACCAGGCGGGCGAGGCGCACTCGCGCGGGCTCGCGATCCAGCACGCGAAGAACCTCCTGGCCTCCGGGCGCGAGGTCATGGTCCAGCCGTACGTGACGAGCGTCGACACGGCGGGGGAGACCGGCCTCGTGTTCGTCGACGGCGAGTTCTCGCACGCCGTGCGCAAGAACGCGCTGCTCACCGGCCCGCACCGGCCCACCCGCGGGCTGTACCAGCAGGAGGAGATGAGCCCCTTCACGGCGTCAGAGGAGCAGCTCGAGGTCGCACGTCGTGCGCTCGACGTGGCCGCGGGCGCCGTCGGCGGCGGGGACGTGTCGAGCTTCCTCTACGCGCGCGTCGACGTCGTCACCGGCAACGCCGGCGGGGTCGTCGTCATCGAGCTCGAGCTCACCGAGCCGTCGCTCTTCCTCGCGCTCGCCCCGGGGTCGCTCGACCGCTTCGCGGACGCGATCTCAGCCCGCGTCACCGGCTGACGGGTCGGGTCCGGGCCGACCTGGCGCGGCCGGGTCGGTCCGCGGTCCCTCGCGACGTCAGCTCGCCGTGCGGGCGTCGAAGCGGCGCCGGTACTCCGAGGGCGACGTGCCGAACGCCGCGGCGAAGCCCTGCCGCAGCGTGACGGCGCTGCCGAACCCGCACGTCGCGGCGACCTGGTCGACGGGCAGGTCCGTCGACTCGAGCAGCCGACGCGCCTCGTCGAGCCGCCGGGAGCGGACCCAGGCCGCGGGTGTCGTGCCGGTGGAGGCGCGGAACGCGCGGATGAACGTGCGGGTGCTCAGGTGCGCCCTCGCGGCGAGCCGCTCGACGGTCAGGTCCTCGTCCAGGTGCTGGAGCGTCCAGGCGACGACCCGGGAGACCGGGTCGTCGGCCCCCTGTGCAGGCAGGGGCCGCTCGATGAACTGCGCCTGCCCTCCCTCGCGGTGCGGGGCCACCACGAGCTGACGCGCCACCTGGTTCGCCGCAGCCGCGCCGAGCCGGCGACGGACGAGGTGCAGGCAGGCGTCGATCGCCGACGCGGTCCCGGCCGAGGTGAGCACGTCCCCGTGGTCGACGTAGAGGACGGACGCGTCGAGGACGACGTCGGGGTGGCGGCTCGCGAGCATGTCGACGGACTGCCAGTGCGTCACGGCCTCGCGGCCGGACAGCAGGCCCGCGTCGGCGACCGCGACCGCGCCGAGGCACAGCCCGGCGACTGTCGCGCCACGCGCGTGCGCCGTGGTGAGGGTGCGTCGCAGCGTGGCCCCGGCGGGCCGCCCGTCCTCGAACCAGGACGGGACGACGACGACGTCGCAGTCCGCGACGGCGGCCGGGCCCCGTACGCCGCCGACGCGGTAGCCCTCGGTCGTGCGGACCGACCCCGCGCGGTCCGAGAAGAGCACCGTCTCCCAGTCGGCGAGCCCCTGACGCGCCACCTCGTCGAAGACGATCTGCGGGACGGAGAGGTGGAACATCGTGACGCCGTCGAAGGCGTAGACGGCGATGCGCAGCGGCGCTCCGGGGTGTGGCACGAATCCATCGTAACGATGCACATGTGCCAATGGCGGCAGACGTGCCCGACCGAGAGGATCGACGGGTCGCCCTCGAAGGCGGCGTCCCCCGAACCCAGGAGCACGCAGTCATGACCACCCCGCGCCGCGCCCTCGTCCTCGTCGACGTCCAGCAGGACTACTTCGGTGGCCCCCTCGAGATCCAGTACCCGCCCCACGCCGAGTCGCTGCCCCGTATCGCCGCCGCGATCGACGCCGCTGCTGCGGCCGGCATCCCGGTCGCCGCCGTGCAGCACACGTCGGGCGAGGGCGCGCCGGTGTTCGACCCCAGCGCTCCCGGCTATCAGCTGCACCCCGAGGTCGGGGACCGCCGGACCGACGCGTGGAAGTCGGTCGTGAAGCAGTACGGCACGGTCTTCGCCGGGACGGACCTGCTCGACTGGCTCCGCGACCACCAGGTCGACACCGTGACGTTCGTCGGCTACATGACCAACAACTGCATCCTCGCCTCCGCCGCCGAGGCCGAGACGCACGGCCTGAGTGCCGAGGTGCTGTCCGACGCTACCGGGGCGATCCACCTCGCGAACGACGCCGGGTTCGTGGACGCCAGGACCGTGCACACCACGCTGCTGACGCTGCTCGCCTCGAACTTCGCCGCGGTCGCCGACACGGCCACCTGGTCGGACGCCGTCGTCGCGGGCACGCCGTTGCCCAAGAGCGACCTCGGCACGTCCGCGGTCGCCGGCGCACAGCGCGCCGCGCAGGGCTGAGCGCCACGGCTCTCCTGGCTCCGGTCGCTCGGGACGACCCCCGCGCGACCGGAGCCGGAGCCCGGGTCAGGCGAGGTCGTTCTCCGCGAGCCAGTCCGCCGCGATGTCCTCCGGCGAGCGCTCGTCGACGGTCGACTCGACGTTGAGGGCGATCAGCCCTTCGGGCGTGAGCGCCGCGCTGACCGGGTTGATGACGTCCGCGATCTCCTCGGCGATCTCCGTGCTGACGAGCGGCACGACGTTCGAGGCGAGGAACAGGCCCTCGGGGTCCTCGAGCGTGACGAGGTTCTCGGTCTGGATCTGCGGGTCGGCGCTGAAGACGTTGGCGACGTTCACGGTGCCCGCGACGAGGTCCTGGACCGTGGTGTCCCCGGTGGCGACGAAGGACACGTCGACGCCGTAGACGTCCTTGAGCCCCTGCGGGCCGTAGGGGCGCTGCTCGAGTTCCGCCGGGCCGCCGAGCGTGAGCGGCACGTCAAGGCCGGCGAGGTCGGCGAGGCTCGTGAGGTCGTTCTCCGTGGCGAACGCCTCGGTCACGTTGTACGAGTCCTGGTCCGTCGCGGTGGACTGCTCCAGGACCGTGAGGCCCTCGGGCAGCGACTCCTGGAGCGCCGCGTACACGTCGTCGGGCGAGGTCGCGGTGGTCTCCGGGTCGAAGAACTGCAGGAGGTTGCCCGTGTACTCGGGGAAGAGGTGGATCTCGCCGCTCTCGAGGGCCGGCATGTAGGCGTCGCGCTGACCGATCGTGAAGTCGCGCTGCACGGTGAAGCCCTCCGCCTCGAGCGCCTGGGCGTAGATCTCCGCGATGATCTCGTTGGAGTAGTAGGCCTGCGAGCCGATGACGATGGTGTCGGACGAGGCGCTGTCCGAACCGTCGGCGGGCTCCGTGTCGAGAGGGTCGGAGCCGCCACCGCAGGCGCTGAGCGCGAGGACTGCTGTCGCTGCTCCGGCGAGGAGTACGGCGGTGCGTCGGGTGGTGCGCATGTGTCTGCCTTTCTGAGGGCCGTCCCGGAGGGGAGGGTCGGTGGTCGGTCGTGGTGTCAGGCGGTCGTGGGTTCGGGTGCGGGCCGGCGCCGACGTCGGGAGGGCGCCTCCTCGCGGGCGCGGCCGGCCGCCACGCCGCGCGGGACCACGACCCGCTGGAGGATCGCGAACACCGCGTCGAGGACGACGGCGAGGACGACGATGACGAGCGAGGCGCCCAGGATCTGCGAGAAGTCCCGGAGCTGGATGCCCTGGACGATGTAGAAGCCGAGCCCCCAGTTGCCGACGTACCCGGCGAGCGTGACGGTCGCGACCACCTGGAGCGTGGCCGAGCGCAGCCCGCCGATGAGGAGAGGCAGGCCGAGGGGGACCTCGGCCTGGAAGAGCACCTGGCGGGGGGTCATGCCCACCGACCTCGCGCCGTCGACCACGCGCCGCTCCACGGCCTCGACGCCGGCGTAGGCACCCGCGAGGATCGGCGGGATCGCGAGCAGGACGAACGCCGTCGTCGACGCGGCGATCTTGTGCGTCACGCCGAAGACGAGGACGAGGAGGAGGACCAGCCCGAACGACGGGACGGCGCGTGCCGCACCGGACAGGGCGACCGCCACCTCCCGCCCACGGCCGGTGTGGCCGATGAGCCACCCGGCGGGGACGGCGATCACGGCGGCGATCAGCACGGAGACGAACGTGAACGCGAGGTGGGTCCAGATCGCCTCGGACAGGGGGAGCGCGCCCGTCTGCCGGTCCGGGGAGAAGATCCACGCGATCGCGTCGGAGAAGAGGTTCATGCGCGCACCTTCCGGGTCCAGGGCAGCAGCACGCGGCCGGCGAGCACGAGCAGCCAGTCGACGACCAGCGCGATGACGACGACCGCGACGACGCCCGCGAGGATCTCGGCGACGATCTGCCGCTGGTAGCCGTTCGTGAAGAGGTAGCCGAGGTTGTCGATGCCGATGAGGATGCCGACGGTGGCGAGCGAGATGGTCGACACGGCCGTCACGCGTAGCCCGGCGAGCACCACCGGCCCCGCCAGGGGGAGGTCCACCTGCCAGAAGCGGCGCCACGGCCCGTACCCGACGGCGAGGGCCGCCTGGCGGACCGTCGGGTCGACGGAGGCGAGCGCGTCGGCGACGAACCGCGTCATGATCGCGACCGCGTAGATCGTCAGGGCGACGACCAGGTTGACCTCGGACAGGAAGCTGATGCCCAGCAGCGGGGGGAGCAGGGCGAACAGCGCGAGCGACGGGATCGTGTAGAGCAGGCCCACGAGCGTGAGCACGAGCCCGCGCGTGATCCGGAACCGGAAGGCGAGCCATCCCGCCGGGATCGACACGACGAGCCCGAGCACGATCGGCAGCACGCACTGGCGCAGGTGCTCGACCGTGAGCCGGCCGATGAGGTCGAGGTTGTCGAGGACCCAGGTCATGCGCCGCCCTCGACGAGGTCGTCGACCAGGACCCCCTGCGTGCGGCCCGCGGCGTCGACCAGCACGGTGCCGTGGTCCGTCGCCTTCGTATGCAGCGCGCGGGAGCCTCGCTCGGCCCCGATGAAGCTCGCGACGAAGTCGTTCGCCGGGTTCTCGATGATCTCGCTCGGCGACCCGATCTGGGCGACCTGCGCGCCCTTCTCGAGGATCACGACCTGGTCGCCGAGGAGGAACGCCTCGTCGACGTCGTGCGTGACGAACACGACCGTCTTCTCGAGCTCCTGCTGGAGGCGGATCGTCTCCGTCTGGAGCTCGGCCCGCACGATGGGGTCGACCGCGCCGAACGGCTCGTCCATGAGGAGGATGTTCGGGTCGGCGGCGAGCGCCCGCGCGACGCCGACGCGTTGCTGCTGCCCCCCGGAGAGCTGGCTCGGGTAGCGGTCCGCGAGCGCCCGGTCGAGCCCGACGGTGTCGAGCAGCTCGAGCGCGCGGTCGCGCGCCTGCCGCCGCGGCGTGCCCTCGAGGCGCAGCACGGTCGTCACGTTGTCGACGACCTTGTGGTGGGGCAGGAGCCCGCCGTTCTGCAGCACGTACCCGATGCCGCGCCGCAGCTTCACCGGGTCGCGGTCGAGGATCGAGCGCCCGTCGATCTCGATCGTGCCCGAGGTGGGCTCGACCATGCGGTTGATCATGCGCAGGAGCGTCGTCTTGCCGCTCCCCGACGACCCGACCAGGACCGTCGTCTTGTGGGGAGGGATGACGAGGTCGAAGTCCGCGACCGCCGCCGTCCCGTCCGGGTACGTCTTGGTCACGGAGCGGAACTCGATCATGGGGCGCTGCCTCCCGACAGTCGGTGAACCGGCCTCCACCCGACCAGAACCGCGTCCGGCCTGGCAAGCGCAATGCCGCGCGTCCTCCAGACCGTACGACGAACCACCGACATGCCGCACTCGCACCGGAACGCGACGGTTCGTGCTCGGGGACGCGGGACGTGCGGCCGGAGACGCGACGAGGGCCGGCCTCCGTGTCGGAGACCGGCCCTCGTGCTCGTGGGGTGAGTAACGGGACTTGAACCCGCGACCCCCTGGACCACAACCAGGTGCTCTACCAGCTGAGCTATACCCACCACGACCGGAACGTGGAGCACCGGCCGTCGAAAAGTGTACCCGGTCCGGCGGGCCCTCCAGGACCGCCGGCCTCCTCAGCCCTCGGCGCCGCCTGTGACGGTCGCCACGGACTCGCCCTCTGCCGACGCCTGCGCGCCGGGCGCTGCCTCGGTGGCCGCGTCGGAAGGACGGGTGCGACCGCGCGCGACGCTCGTGGCGACGACGTTCTCCGCGATCTTCCGGGCCGTCGCCGAGTCGGGTCCGGGCTGCGGCACGAACACCGCCTCGCGGTAGTAGCGCAGCTCGTCGATGCTCTCGAGGATGTCGGCGAGCGCGCGGTGCCCTCCGTGCTTCTCGGGCGACGCGAAGTAGGCGCGCGGGTACCACCGGCGCGAGAGCTCCTTCACGGACGACACGTCGATGATGCGGTAGTGCAGGTGGCCCATGAGGGCTGGCATGTCACGGTCGAGGAAGCCCTTGTCGGTGCCGACGGAGTTGCCCGCCAGCGGCGCGCGGCCCACCTCGGGGACCCATGCCCGCACGTAGTCGAGGACGCGCTGCTCGGCCTCGGCGAGGGTGAGGCCACCGTCGAGCTCGTCGAGCAGCCCGGACGTCGTGTGCATCTCGCGGACGAAGTCGCCCATCTGCTCGAGCGCGGCGGCAGGCGGGCGGACGAGGACGTCCACTCCCTCGCCGAGCACGTTGAGCTCGGAGTCGGTCACGACGGCGGCGACCTCGACCAGGGCGTCGGCGCCCAGGTCGAGCCCGGTCATCTCGCAGTCGATCCACACGATGCGTTCGTTGGCGTTCACAGGGCTCACGCGCACAGCCTAGTCGCGGCCGCCCACGGGACCGGTGCGCACCTGCACGACGAAGGCCCCGGCGGTCCGGTCCACGGAGGGTCCGGACGGTCGGGGCCTTCGGCGAGGTGCGCCGCCGCCTGTCGGGGAGGGTCCCCGGCCGGGCGAGCGGTCGGTGCGCGTCATGCGGTGCGACGCGGCAGGCGGGCCTGCCGGGTGTGCACCGGGACGCGGGTCGTGGTGCGTCGCAGCTGCTCGCGGCGCAGGGTCTGCTCCTGCAGCTGCTCGCGACGGCTGAGGGCCGCCACGTCGTACGTGATCAAGGGATGCATGGTTCTGCTCTCGTGACGCTGGGTAGCTGGGTCTGGCCGGACCCTCCACCGCCCGGTACGGACCGGACGGACGTCACCGCGGTGTGTGCTCACACAACCACGTGAGTCCCGTGGGGCGCACCGTTATTTCGCCACGAGCGTCCGCGGGGTGCACGGGTGCACCCCGCGGACGCCGACGTCGGGCGGTCACCCTGCGGCGTCGGCCCACCGTGCGTAGCCTCCGGGGATGGAAGGCGAGGGCGAGGGGCCGGGTGCGCGCCGGCGGACGACGGGCGGGCCATCAAGGGGCGCGGGGGAGGGTGCGCCAGAGGTGGCGACGCCTCGCTCGGTCCTCGCGAGCGTGTGGCCCGGAGTCGTCCTCGTCGTCGTCGGCGCCCTGGGGTTCCTGCTCCTGCTCGACGCCGTCCGTGACCAGGACGAGCTGTGGCTGCTCGACGAGCCGTTGCTCGACTGGTTGGTCGCGCACCGCACGCCGGTCGCGACGGCGGTCCTCACGGTGGTCACGACGCTGTTCGGCCCGTTCGTCCTGCCCGTGCTCGTCGCGGCCGGCTGCGTCCTGTGGGCCCGGCGCACGGGGACGTGGTGGGAACCCGGTCTCCTCGCAGGCGCGATGGTCCTCGCGACGCTGGTCTCGACCGTGCTCAAGGCCGTGATCGCCCGGCCCCGACCGCCCGCCGAGTCGATGGTCGTCGCCGGCGTCGAGAGGTCGTTCTCGTTCCCGTCGGGGCACACGATCGGTGCCGCCACGCTGGTGCTCGTCGGGGGGTACCTCGTGTGGCACCGGCACCACGACGTGCGGGTGCTCGCGGTCTGGGGAGCCTCCTCGGTCCTCGTGGTCGGGACCGTCGCGCTCAGCCGGCTCTACCTGGGCTACCACTTCCTCACCGACGTCCTGGCCGGGCTCTCGCTCGCGGTGGCCGTGCTGGGCGTCGTCGTCGTGGTGAGCAGGCTCCACGACCGCGCGGTCGCGTCCGGCCCGGCTCGGGAAGGCGAACCCTGGCGTCAACACTAAAGAAGTCTTGCGCAAGAACTCTTTCGTGACGTAGCGTGCCGGCATGAGCACGCCCCGCGAACGCTCGAGCGAGCCCGCGCACTCCGGCCGGAACCCCGCCGCGCACGGCCCGCAGGCCGGGCAGGAGCAGGTCGTCGCCACCGACCCCGCGACCATCCGCGCCCTCGCGCACCCCCTGCGCCTGCGCATCCTCGCGATCCTCGACGACGAGGGAGAGGTCACGGCGACGCGGTGCGCCGAGGTCACGGGCGAGTCGGTCGCGAGCTGCTCGTTCCACCTGCGGATGCTCGCCAAGTACGGCTATGTCGAGCCCGCCGAGCGGCGCGGCAAGGAGAAGCCCTGGCGCTCCGTCGGTCGCGGCCGCCGGACCCGCTTCGACCCCGACGTCCCCGAGTCCCTGCACGCCGCGGGCGCCGTCGCGACGCTCATGCTCGAGCAGGAGACCGCCCGCGTGCGCTCCTGGCTCCGCGGCGCGTCCGTCGACGACCCGCAGTGGCTCCTCGCCTCCACGATGACGGCCTCCTCGTTCTACGCGACGCGCGAGGAGCTCGCCGAGCTGTCCCGCGAGGTCGCGGCGCTCACCGACCGCTTCGAGGGGCGCTGGGAGGACCCGTCGCAGCGCCCCGAGGGCGCACGTCCGGCCCGCCTGTTCTCCGTCGTCAACGCCGACCTCCCGGAGGAGTCCCCATGAGCGCCCCCGACGAGGCGACGACCGCCACGCCGACGGTCGTGCGCGACGTCCCGACCGACGAGGCGCCCGGCCCTCCCGTCGAGAGTGCGGCCGACGCCCGCGCCGCGCTCCGCTCCCGCCCGTTCCGCCTGCTGTCCGTCGCGTGGGCGTTCACCAACTTCGCCGACTCGGTGCTCGCGATCATCCTCGCCGTGTGGGTCAAGGACCTCACCGGGTCGAACGGGGCCGCAGGTCTCGTGTTCGCGGCGCTCGGGCTGCCCGCGCTCGCGTCGCCGTTCCTCGGCCAGCTCGCCGACCGCGTGTCCCGACGGCGGATGCTCGTGGTCTCGTACGCGGTCGGCGCGCTGAGCCTCCTCGCCCTCCTCGCGGTGCGCGGGCCGGAGCAGGTGTGGCTCGTGTTCGTCGTGACCGTGGCCTACTCTGCCGTCGGGTTCGCGACGGCCGCGGCGCAGGCGGGCCTCGTGCGCGACATGCTGCCGGACGGTGCGATCGCCTCCGCGAACGGGCGCCTCACGACGATCGACCAGGTGTTCCGGCTCCTCATGCCCGTCGTCGGCGCGGGCGCCTACGCGCTCGCCGGCCCGTGGCCGCTCGTGGTCGCGGCGTCCCTCGCGTTCGCCGTCGCGGGAACGGTGATCGGCCGCATCCGGCTCGTCGAGACGCCGCCGACCCCGGCCGCCGAGCGCGAGCCGTACCTCGCCGAGGTGACGGCCGGGTTCCGCCACCTCCTGCGGACCGCACCGCTCGGGGTGCTGACCCTGGCGATGCTCGTCGCGTTCGCCGGGGTGGGGCTGCTCAACGCCGTGAGCCTCGCGATCGTCGAGAACGGGCTCGGGCTGCCGCCCGCGCTCCTGGGGCCCATCTCCTCGGTGCAGGCGCTCACCGCGATCGTCGCGGGGCTCACGGCGAGCAGGCTCATCTCCCGGTGGGGCGCGCAGCGCGTCGTCGCCCTGGGTCTGCTCGTCCTCGCGGTCGGGGTCGTGCCCACGACCGGGCACAGCATCGTGGCGATCGTCCTCGGGCTGGGCGCCGTCGGGCTCGGTGCGACGTGGTCGATCGTCGGGTTCGTCACCGAGCGCCAGCTGCGGACGCCAGCGACCCTCCAGGGCCGCGTGTCCGCGGCGAGCCTCCTGCTCGTCAACGTCCCGCAGCTCGTCCTCACCGTGGTCGGCGCGGCGCTGATCGGCGTCGTCGACTACCGCCTGCTCCTCGTCGGGACGGTCGTCGGGATCGCCGTGGCCGCAGTCCTCGCCCTCCGCGGCACCCGGACAGCCACCGAACCGCCGCCCGCGAGGTAGAACCGTGGTCCGCCGAGGCAGAACCCTCGTCATGACCACGGTTCTACCTCGGCGGACCAGGGTTCTACCTCGGCAGATTCCGCGTCAGTCGTCGAGGCCGCGGGCGCGCAGCGCGTCGCCGAGGGCGTCGGCCTGGCGCAGCGCGCCGACGACGAGCGGGACGGCGTACGCGCGCACGTCGTGCTCCCGGCCGCGAGCGCGGCACGCGTCGCGCACGCGCTGCGCGAGGGCCGCGACCACGGGCACGCACCGAACGGCGAGCGACAGGACGAGTGCTGCACGAGCGACGTCGAACCCGACGCGCCGCAGCGGCTGCAGCCCTCGCTCGATCGCCGCCAGAACGGCGGCGGTACGCGTCGTGAGCAGCACGAGGCCCGCGAGCGCCACGAGCGCGACGAGCCGCGTCGTGAGCACGAGCGCAGGCACCGGCCCGACCGTGAACCACTGCACCGCGAGGAGCACCGGCACGACGACCCGCAGCGGGCGGACCTGGTCCCACGCCGCCCGCCACCCCACCCCGGACAGCGCGTAGAGCGCCGCGACGAGCAGCACGACCGCGCCGACCGCCGTCGGCGTCCTCAGCGCCAGCGCCGCCCCGGAGGCGACGGCGAGCCCCGCGAGCTTCACGCCCGCGGGCGCGCGGTGCAGCACCGAGGTGCCCGGGCGGTACGCGCCCGCGGTCACGACGGGGTGCCCGTGTCGTGGTCGACGAGGTGCCGGTAGTGCGCGACGGCGGTCGCGGGCTCGTCGTCCGCCACGACCCTCCCGTCGTCGACCACGAGGACGCGGTCCATCGCGTCCATGAGCGACAGGTCGTGCGAGACGAGGACGACCTGCTGGGGGAGCGACGCCAGCTCGGCGGCGAAGCGGCGCGTGTTGCGCAGGTCGAGGAGGGTCGTCGGCTCGTCGGCGACGACGAGCCGGGGGCCGGCCGCGAGGACCGACGTGAGCGCGAGGAGCTGCTTCTGCCCGCCCGAGAGCAGGTGTGCCGGGTGGTCGGCATGGTCCGCGAGGCCGCGCCCGGCGAGGGCGGCACGCACGACGGCGTCGCGGTGCCCCGAGGGGACGTGCCGCAGGGAGTAGGCGACGTCCTCGGCGACGGTCGGCATGACGATCTGGGCGTCGGGGTCGGTGAACACGAACCCGACGCGTCGTCGCACCGCGGGGCCGTCGCGGCGCGTGTCGAGGCCGTCGACCCGCACTCGTCCGGACGTGGGCAGGGCGAGGCCGTTGAGCAGTCGCGCGAGCGTGCTCTTGCCCGAGCCGTTCGCCCCGACGACCCCGATGCGCCGCTCGCGCAGCTCGAGGTCGACGCCGCGCAGCACGTCGCGATCACCTAGGCGTACGTGCACGTCCTCGAGCTGCACGACGCAGCCGCGCGTGACGTCGTCGGCCCGTGGGACGCCTGGAGCGCCGGCCGTGTCGTGGGGGGCGGGGGCCGCGGGGTCGGGGCCGGGCGCGCGCCGCCACCAGCCGCCCCGGGTCGCCCCGCGGCTCATCGCACGACCTCGACCAGGGCCGCGACGCCCTGCCCGCCACCGACGGCCGCCGTCGCGACCCCGAGCGTCCCGCTCGGCGCCCCGGCGCGGACGAGCCGGGAGAACAGCCGCACCACGCTCACCGCGCCGCTCGCTCCCCACGGGTGCCCGAGCGCGAGGGCGCCGCCGTCGGCGCACACCGAGGCGTCGTCGTCCGACCCGGCCGCGAGCGGGTCCAGCCCCAGGGCGTCGGTGAACGCCAGCACCTGCGCCGCGAACGCCTCGACGACCTCGACCGCCGCGACGTCGTCGAGCCGGGCACCGGCACGGTCGAGCACGGCCCGGACGGCAGGGACAGGACCCCAGCCCGGCAGCGCCGGGTCGCACCCGACGGTCGCTGACGCGGCGACTCGCAGCCCGGGAGCGCCGAGCCGCCGTCGCACCGACTCGGGCACGACCGCGACGACGGCGGCGCCGTCGCTGACCGGGCTCGCGGTGGCGGCCGTGACGGTCCCGTCGCGCCCGAACGCGGGGGAGAGGCGGGCGAGCACCGTCGGGTCGAGGCGGCGTGCGCGCTCGTCCCGGCCGAGCGCGGAACCCGGTGCGCCGACGCGGACCGCCTCGGCCTCGAACCGGCCCGCCGCGTGCGCGGCGAGAGCGCGTGCGTGGCTCCGCCGCGCGTACGCCTCCTGGCGCTCGCGCGTCACGCCGCGCCGCCGCGCGAGCTCGTCGGCGGCTGCACCCATCCCGGGGTCCGCCCACGGGGTCGGGACGAAGGCGGCGCGCGCGTAGCCGACGTCGCCCCAAGGCGTGCGGTGGGCCCGTGCGGGGGCGCGCGACGCGCTCTCGGTCCCGCCCGCCAGGACGAGGCCCGCCTCGCCGGCCCGCACCTGCTGCGCCGCCAGGAGCACCGCCGCGAGACCGGACGCGCATTGCCGGTCGACGGTGAGCCCGGGGACGTCGACGGACGCCGCGGCGGCGAGGGCCGCGACGCGCGCGACGTTGCCGCCCGGCCCCGTGCAGCAGCCGAGCACCACGTCCTCGACCGGGCCGTCGGCTCCGACGGCACGCGCGTCGTCGAGCGTCGCGCCGAGCACCGCCGCCGCGAGGTCGACCTCGGTGAGCGACCGGTGCCCGTGGCCCGCCGTGCCGATCCAGGTGCGGCGCGCGGCGACGACGACGGGTGCGGTCGACCGGGGGTGGTCCGGGATCATCGCAGCGGCTCCAGGCCGGCGCCCGCCGGGTCGGGCGCGCCGAGCGCCTCGCTCAGCGCCGCCCGTGCGGGCTTGCCCGACGGCGTCCGGGGTAGGGCGCGCGTGCCGTACCAGCGGCGGGGACGCTGGGCCGGGGCCAGCGCGGATCGCGCGACGCGCTCGAGGTGGGCGCGGAGCCCGGGCCGCCCGTCCCCCTCCACGACCGCGGTCACGACGGCCCCGAACCGGCGGTGCGCGGTCCCGAGCACGACGACGTCCCGCACGCCCGGCACGGCCCGCAGCACGACCTCGACGTCCTCCGGCACGACGGTCGCGCCGCCGGTGAGGATCGCCCCGTCGCCGCGCCCGCGCAGCACCAGGCGTGCGGTCCCGGCTCCGGCGGCGCTCGCGGCGGTCTCCTCCGAGGGCCCAGCGGGAGGAACGGGCGACGCCCGGAGCGGGTCGGCGAGGTCCCCGACGGTGCACCACGCGCCGTCGCGCCGCAGCGGTCCGGTCGCGCGGGCGAGGTAGCCGCGCGAGACCCACGGCGAGCGCACCCAGACCTCGCCGACGCTCGCGGAGGCGAGGGGCCGGACGTCCAGGTCGACTCCCGGGAACGCGCGCAGCCCGTTGCCGTCCGGGTCGTACGCGACGAACGACAGCTCGACCGCGCCGTAGTAGGCGAGCACGTCGATCCCGTGCTGCGCCGCGCGGGCGCGCGCCGTCGGGGCGAGGGACGCACCGCCGACGACCGCGTGCCGCAGCCGGGACGGCGCGCCCGCCGCGACGGCGTCGAGCACGTCGTCGAGGACCTGTGGCACGAGGTGCACGACGTCGCAGCTCGAGAGCGCCGTCGTCGTCGCAGCCGGCGTGCGCGTGAGGTAGGCGCAGGCTCCGGCCGCGAGGGTGTGCACCGCGGCGAAGCAGTACAGCGACGACGCGAGCGGGCCCGGGACGAGCACCGTGTCGCTCGCGCGCAGCCCGACGAGCCGCGTCACGTCGTCGAACGACCCGGCCCACGACGCGCGCGTGCGCACGACGGCGCGCGGCCTGCCCGTGCTGCCCGAGGAGAAGCCCGCCCACGCGAGATCGTCGGGCCCCGCCACGTGCGCGGCCACGTGCGCAGCGTCCTGGTCCGCCTCGGGACCCGCTCCCCCCTGCGGGGCGGGCCCCGCCGCGCCGGCGGGCGTGCTGTCCGTCGTCCGGACCGGAGCTGACCCCCCGGTCCCGCGCGGCAGCGGCACCTCGACGAACGTGCGGGGAGCGAGCGTGCGCAGCACCTCGGCGCGGTGCGCGCGGGGCCACGCGGGGTCGCACACGAGCGGGGTCGCGCCGAGGTGGTCCGCGGCGAGCACCGCCGTGATCAGGTCCAGCGGGTCCGGCAGCGACACGGCCACCAGGTCGCCGGGCCGCGTGCCCGTCGCCGCCAGGTGCGTCGCTCCGGCGCGCACGTCGGCCGCGAGCGCCGCGTACGTGCGCGACCGCTCGGGTGTGCGCAGAGCGTGGCGGTCGCGCACCGCCGGGTCGGCGGCATGCGTGAGGACCAGGTGGGCGACGGGCACGCGGACACTCTCCCAGGAGTCAGGAGCGGGCGCGCTGGTCGGCCGCGGAACGACCCGACGTGCGCGCGGCCGGATACGCGCGGACCACGCCGACGGTGATCGCCGCCGCCGCGACGGCCTTGAGGGCGTCCCCCGGCAGGAACGCCAGGGAGAGCTGGGCCGTCGTCACGAGCGGCACGCCCGTGACGAGGGACTGCACCGGGACGCCGAACGCGTACACGACCGCGACGCCGCCCAGGAGGCACGCGACGAGCACCCCGAGGAACGTCACCCGGCGCAGCCGGTCGACGAGCCACCCGACGACGGCCGCGCCCGCGAGGAACCCGAACAGGTAGCCGGCCGACGGGCCGACGAACGCGCCGAGCCCGCCCCGGCCGCCCGCGAGGACCGGCAGCCCGGCCGCCGCCAGGGCGAGGAACGTCGCGACGGCGAGCGTGCCGCGCCACGCGCCGAGGATCGCCCCGGCGAGCATGACCCCGAGCGTCTGGAGCGTGATCGGGACCGCGTTGCCGAACAACGCGATCGACCCGGGCATCCCCAGCGCGGCGACGAGCGCGGCGAACGTCGCGATCCGTGCGGCGTCCGCGGCGTCGAGCGCGAACCGGGCCCGGGGGGCCGCGGCGCCGTCGAGGGCAGCGGGCACGGGGTGGGCGGGGGAGGCGGGCACGGGGTGGGCGGGGGAGGCGGGCACGGGGTGGGCGGGGGAGGCGGGCACCGTGTGGGCGGGCGAGGGTGCGGCGTCGGACATGGCGGCTCCAGTGCTCGGGCAGGTGCCTCCGGCGTACGCGGAGGTACCTCCACTCTCCCGGCGGTGTGAGGCAGCCGCCGACCATGGCGAGGACCACGGGCGCGCCCCTCCGTGCACGGTTCGCACAAGCCGTTGGAGGGTTCCTCCAGCCGGGGCTGCGCGTAGCGCCGATTCGTGGGTGGAACCCCACAACGGGGGCGTCGGCACGTCGGACGACTGGCCTTGGCACTCGACGGTGGAGAGTGCTAAAACAGTGGTGTAGCCGCCCCGCGAGGCGCCTGCTTCGCGGGAGCACCGACCGGCCCCGGACGGTCCGGGGCCGACCGACGAGGAGGTGAGAGGTGTGGCTGCGATGATCGACCCGTTCACGAGCACCTTCGACGCGATGGACCGTCTGGTCGGGCAGCTCGCGTCCGGCGCGCGGGCGAGTGCCGCGTCGGCGGCGTCGAGCTGGATGCCGATCGATCTGTTCCGCGCGGGGGACCACTACGTCCTCACGATGGACCTTCCCGGCGTGGACCCGGGCACGATCGACGTCTCCGTCGAGGACCGCACGCTGACCATCCGCGCCGAGCGCAGCGCGCGGACCGACCCCGACGTCCAGTGGCTCGCGCGTGAGCGTCCGTCCGGCACGTACGCGCGGCAGCTCACGGTGGGCCGCGGCCTGGCGCTCGACAGCATCTCGGCGTCCTACGAGGACGGGGTCCTGTCCCTGACCGTCCCGGTGGCCGAGGAGGCCCGGCCCCGCCGGATCGAGGTCGCGCACCGCGCGGGCGGCGCCGCGACCCAGATCACGGCGGAGCCAGCCCACGACGAGGAGCGGAGCCCGTCCGACGCCGAGCGCCGCACGGTCGAGGGCTGAGCCCGCTCAGACCTCGCCGGGCAGGGCCTTGCGGATGACGAGGCGTGTCCACGCCCCGAGGTAGATCCGGTCCCCGTCAGCCAGCTCACGCCGCTGGCCGGCGGGGATCGGGTCCGTGGGAACGGCTTCGCCGGCCGGGCTCACGTACGTCCCGTTCGACGACTGCAGATCCTCGACCCACCAGCGCTGACCGTCGGTGCTGAGCTGGCAGTGCCGGCGCGACACGCCGGTGTCGGCGCCGCAGTCGACCTGCGGGTGGATGCCTCGCGACACCGACGGACGCCCCACGAGCACGCTGCGCTCACGCAGGACCACCAGGCCGGGCAGGCCCGCCGAGGGCATCGGGTCCTCCGGCTGCTGCGCGGTGTACCAGTCGGGGTCGATCCAGATCTCCACGACCCACTGGTCCGGCCCCGGGACGGGCGGCGTCGGGAGCCCGGTGCCCGACGGCGCGGCCGCGTCCGGTCCGGTCGTCGCGCCGGGATCGCTCTCTGCGGAGGCGGTCGCCGACGCGGGAAGCGGCGGTGGGGTGGCGGCAGAGGGAGCCGACGTCGCGGGCGCGGGCGGCGGGATGGCCGCCGAGCCGGGCGCCGGGTCCGAGGCCGGGGCACCCGCGGGTGCCGGGGCAGGGCGCGAGGGCGGGTCGAGCGAGAGCGCGGACGGCGGCTCGACCGGCTCGGGCAGCGCGCCCGTCGTGAAGTCGTACCCGCAGTTCTCGCAGAACAGAGCGCCGCCCGGCGCCGGGAAGTCGCAGTTCGGGCACGTCGTGGGGGCGGCCTGTGCGGCCGCCGCGCCCGGGGACGGGGTCGAGCCGCTCGCCGGCGACGCGGCCGCCGGTGAGGCGGCCCCCATCGGCTCGCCGCACACGTCGCAGTAGTCCGTGGACTGCGAGGGGTGCCCGTTGGGGCAGACGACGGCGCTCACCGACGGACCCGCGTGGTCTTCGTCGACGCGGTGTCGAGCGCCATCTCGTCGAGGGTCGACGCGTTGCGCTTGAGCCGCACGGTCCCGTGCTCCTCGTCGTCGATCTCGACGACCTTGCGCAGCCGGGACGTCGCCTCGTCGTTGCCGGTCTGCTGCGCGAGCTGGACCGCGCGACCGAGCTTGACGGTCGCCGTCGCCTCGTCACCCGAGGCCTTGGCGGCGAGGCCCTCCTGGATCGCAGCCGCGAGCTCGGTCTGGCCCGTGTAGTGCGCGACCTCGGGGTTGATGCGCGTCGTGAGCGACTCGTCGTCGGACCACTTGGCCTTGACGAGCCCGGACGAGACGACCTCCCCGTTCACCGCGAGCTGGACGCGGGCCGCGAGCTGCTCCGAGCCGACCGGCTTCGACGCGACACGCACGGACACGTGGTAGTCGCGGGACTCGTCACCCCACGAGCCGGTGGGGTAGGCGCCGGTGAGCGGGTTGACCTCGGTCCGGCGGTTCGTGAGGTCCTCGACGGTCGGCGCGACCTGCCGGACGAAGAGCACCTGGGAGCCCTGGGGTGCCCACACCCGCAGGTCCGCGGACGCGACGCCGCGCGCCATCGACGCCTGCATGAGCTTCTCGAAGTCCGCCGCGATCTCGGCCGGGTCGGCGATGAGGTCGACCGTGCCGAGGAGCGCGGTCGAGATCTCGCGCAGCTCGTCGACCTGCCAGCGCGTCCCCACGCCGCGCGCGTCGCACTGGAAGTGGCCGGTCACGTCGCGCACCGCCGCGGAGAGGTTCGAGCGGGGCTCGGACTCGTTCTTGCCGTCCGTGAGCAGGATCGCGTGGCGCTGCGTCGCCTGGGGCACCGTCTCGAAGAGCTGGTCCGCGAGGCGCAGCCACGTGCTCATCGCCGTGCCGCCGCCCGGCGCCATCATCGAGATCGCGCGCTTCGCCTCGGCCCGCGCGCCGGGCTCCATCTGCACCATCGCCATGCGTGCGTTCGGGTACGGGAACGCGCGGTTCGCGACGTGCGAGCCGCCGACGACCGCGAACCACGTGCCGTCGTTGATCTGGTCGACCGCGACCTGCGCCGCGTGCTTCGCCGCCTCCATGTTGCGGCCCGACATCGAGCCGGAGGTGTCGACCATGATGATCTCGGCGACCCCGCCCGCTGAACCGCCGCTCCCCGCGCTGCCCGCCCCGGTGCACGTCACCGTGACGATCGCGTGGACGTCCGTGGCGCCCTCGGACAGGAACTCGTTCTGGTAGACCTCGGCGGAGAACTCGGCCATGGGGGCTCCTTCGGTGATGCGGTGATCCGGTGAGGTTATCGGGTCTGCTCGGATGGGGTCGGGTCAGGGAGGAACCGGGCGAGCGTCGCGGTGATGTTGTCCCGTCCGCCCTGCGCGTTCGCCCAGTCGACGAGCGCTCCGGAGATCTCCTGGGGGTTGTCCCCGACGTTCTCCTGCGTCGTGTGGAGCAGGGTGGCGAGGTCGGCCGCGGGGGAGCAGTAGTTCCAGAGCCCGTCCGAGCAGACGAGCACCCAGCCCGCGCGGTCGGGCAGCGTGGCCGCCGTGCGGGCGACGGGGTCCGGGGCGTCCGGGCCGAGCCAGCGCGTGATGGCGTGCGCCTGGGGCGAGGTCTCGGCCTGCGCGCGCGGGATGCCCTGCGCCATCATCTCCTGCGCCCACGAGTCGTCGACGCTCAGCTGGTGCGCCTCGCCGTCGTCGGGGATCCAGTACGCGCGCGAGTCGCCCACCCAGCCGACCACGACGAGCGGTCCGTCCACGACGGCGGCGACGAACGTGCACGACGGCGGGTTCTCACGGTCCGCCATCGCCCCGACCGTGGCGAGGATCGCCTCCTGCGCCGCGCGCGAGGCGTCGGCGATCCGCGCCGACCAGACGCCCATGCGGGCCGTCGTCTCGCCCTGCACGGGCGTCGCCCCGGCGGGGGCACCCGCGACGAGCACGTCGCGCGCCGCCCGGGCCGCCGCGAGGCTCGCGACGTCGGAGTCCGGGGCCGACGAGACGCCGTCGCACACGACGAGCGCCGCGAAGGCGCGCTCGTCGGTCGCGGACGGGCCCGCGGCGAGGGCCATCGCGTCCTCGTTGCGCACGTGGCGCACCCCGCGGTCGCACACGCCCCCGACCCAGGTCGCGGGCCGTTCTGCCCAGTGGTCGCGCTCGGACGCCGCGGGCTCGCCGCACTCGGTGCAGTACCCGTCGTCGGCCACCCGCCCGCCGCAGCGCACGCACGGCCGAGCCCCGGTCGCCGGGGGCGCGTCGGCCTCCGGCGACGCGCCGCCGGGAACATCGGGTTCGTCGCCGTCGGGGACGCCTGTCGTCGGCGGGTCGGGGTCGGGGTCGGTGAGCACCGCGAGCGGGGTGCCGCACGCCTCGCAGAAGCGCGCGCCCTCGTGCGACGGCTCGCCGCACGCCGGGCACGCGAGGGGCGCGGGGGAGCCCTCGAGGGCGCCCTGCGCGGTCGGGGTGGTGTCGCTCATCGGACCGTCCACCGCCGCACCTCGTTCGCCCGGTCGACGAGCGTGATCCGCTCGTCGCGCGAGTCCGTGAGCGACGCGAGCTCGCGGTACGCGCCCTCGAGCGCGTCGCGCAGCGCGGGCTCGTCCGCCGGGACGTCCGCGATGCGGGTCGTCGGCTGGGGGCCGGAGGCGGACACCGTCTCGAGCGCCGAGCGCAGCACCCCGACGGCGAGCTCGGCGCGCTCGCGCGGGGCGATGGTCACCGTCTGCACGCTCGCCATCGCGTCCGCCAGAGCGGGCAGGCCGCGCCCCGAGTCCGCCAGCAGGTGCGCGCGCAGCACGCGCGACTCCACGTACGACGAACGCGTGGGCGTGACGAGGTCGAGCGCGTGCAGCGCCCCGTCGAGGTCGCCGCGCCCGTGGCGGACCCGGGCGAGCCCGAACGCCGACGGGGCCGTGTAGTTCGCGTCGGAGCGCGCGCAGATCACGTACAGCGACTCGGCGATGTCCGGCTCGTCGCTCAGCTCGCACGCGGTCGCGAGCGCGAGCTTGGGCGCCAGCTCGCCCGGGACCTGGCCGTACACCGCGTTGAACGACGCCCGCGCCGCGACGACGTCGCCCTGCGCGAGCTGCTTGAGGCCGCCGAGCCAGGCGGCCCGCCACTCCCAGGGGTCGTCGGTGAGGATCGCAGAGATCGTCGAGTCGACGTCTCCCCACCAGCCCGCCTCGATCGCGGCCTGGGCCGTCTCGAGCCGCACCTCGATGGTGCTCTCGGGGGCGTCCATGAGCGCGAGGATCCGCGTCTCGGGGTCCGCGATGTTCACGCCGGCGAGCCAGCTCGCCATCGGGTCGTGCTCGTCGCGGCGCAGCGCCGGCAGCTCGTCCCACGCGAGGGGGCGCTCGGCGATGTCCGCGACCGGAGCCTCGAAGAGGACGGAGGCCGCCGAGTGCAGGGCCGGGCTGGCGGGACCGCGGTCGGTCGCGACGACCTCGCGCAGCACGCCCACGAGCTGGGCGCGCATCTCGTCGACGGTGCCGAACCGGTCGGACGGGTCGAGCGCGCACGCCTTCGCGAGCAGCCGGTAGAAGGAGTCGTACTGCTGGAACACCGGCGTCTCGGCGACGGGTGGCAGCGACGCGACGTACGTCGTCGTGTTCCCGCGGAAGTCGAGGACGAGCGTCGCGAGCGTGCGCCCGATCGTGTAGACGTCGGACGCGACCGAGGGGCCGACCTCGGCCACCTCGGGCGCCTGGTAGCCGATCGTGCCGAAGATCGCCGACTGGAGGTCGTCCGCGCGGCGCACGCCGCCGAGGTCGATGAGCTTGACCCCGTCACCCTGCTGGATGACGTTCTCGGGCTTGAAGTCGCAGAACAGCAGGTCGTGGTCGTGCAGGTACGCGAACGCCGGCAGGATCTCGAGCACGTAGGCGAGGGCCTGGTCGACGGGCAGGGGGTCGATCACCCCGCCCTTCGCGTCGCGCCGGTCCTGGAGGATCTCCTTGAGCGACTTGCCGCCGACGTACTCCATGACGGTGTAGCCCGCGCCCTCGTGCATCGCGAAGTTGTAGATCTCCACGATGAGCGGGTGCTCGACCTCGGCGAGGAACTGACGCTCGGAGATGGCCGCGGCGTAGGCGTCGGGGTCGCCCGAGTTGAGCAGGCCCTTGAGGACGACCCACCGGCCGGACACGTTCTGGTCGCGCGCGAGGTAGATCCAGCCGAGGCCGCCGTGCGCGAGGCAGCCGACGACCTCGTACTGGCCGCCGACGAGGTCGCCGGGGCGGAGCTGCGGCGTGAAGTCGAACCGATTGCCGCAGTGCGGGCAGAAGCCCGACGTCCGGCCGGGCTGCCCGTCGCGGCCGCGGCCGACCTTCTCCCCGCACGCCGGGCAGTACCGCTTGCGCTCGGCGACCTCGGGCACGGCCATGACGGCCTGCAGCGGGTCGGTGACCGGCGCGGAGGGGACCGTGGTCAGGCCGGCGCCGAGGCGGTGGCCGCGCAGGCGCGTCGACGACGTCCCGACGCGACGGGTGGCCTTCGTGCCGGTCGCCGCGGTGCGCGCGGAGCCGAGCGCTGCCGTGGCGAGGCGGCTCGAGCTCGTGCGACCCGTGCGGGTCGAGCGCTCGGCGTCGGGGTCGGCGCCCGCACGGGAGGCGGTGCCCGGCCGGCCCTCGACGAAGCCCGTGCCGAGCATCGCCGACGGCGACGCGGCGGCCGCCGAGCCGGGTGCGGGAGCGCCGGTGGCTGCGGGCGGCGTGCCGGCTGCGCCACCCGAGCCTCCCGCGGGCGCGCCGCACACGTTGCAGTAGCCGTCCTCGATGGCACCCGGGCAGCCGGGCTCCGAGCACGGGACGGTCGCGGTGGTCGTCACGACGACGCTCCTTCCGAGGTGGGCAGGTCGCGGGTGAGGAACTGGTACTGCTCGACGAGGAAGCGCGCGAGCGTCACGTCGCACGGCGTCGCCTCGACGGCGTCGCGCGCCTCGACGAGGCCGGAGCGCACGGTGGGGGACGCCGAGCGCCCGTTCGTGCGGGCCTTCGCCGCGAGCTTCTCGAGGCTGTAGCGCAGCTCGGCGCGCTCGCGCAGCGGCCGGGTGTAGGCGTCCTCGACGGTCTCGACGGCCCGGGCCACGGTCGCGAGCCGCGCCGCGTAGGCGTCCAGCTCGAAGCGTGAGTCGGGCACGGGGCCGAGGCGCGAGACGTCGGGCACGGCGAGCCGCGGGGGGTGCGCGATCTCGCGGCGGCAGCGGGCGACGAGCTCGCGCAGCGCGGGCTCGCGCGCCTCGAGCGCCGCGCGCTGCTCGTCCGTGCGGGTGCGGTCGCGGCGGAGCTCGCGGCGCTGGGAGGACGCGACGATGAGGTCGCGCTCGGCCCGGGCCACCTGGGCCTCGAGCTCGGCGAGCGGACCGGCCACGTCACCACCACGGGCCGCCTGGGCGACGAGGTGGTCGAGCCGTCCGCGCAGGGTCTGCACGCGGCCGCGCGCGTCGGTGTCGGAGCCGGCGAGGTCCTCGCAGCGCACGAGCTCGGCGCGCACGCCGCGCAGGCGCGCGACCTGGTCCGCGGTGTGCGGGTCGAACGACAGGCGCGTCCGCAGCTGCACGACGAGCGCGTCGCACAGCTTGACGGCCTCGACGAGCGAGACGAGCGCGGCGCCGGACCCGGAGTCGAGCCGGCCCCAGACGAGCCGGGAGATCTTCTCGCGCGCGACCTCGTCCGCGCGGCCCGAGTCCCACACCGGGCGGATCTCGTCCGCGCGCGTGCGGATCGCCTGCCACATCGACAGCGCGAGCACGAGGTCGGCGGTGTACGCGTCCGGTGTGGCCGCCGCCTGCGCGGCCGCGTCGAGCCGGTCGAGCTCGGTGCGGCGCTCGTCGAGCCACGTCTCGAGCGCGCTGAGGTACCGCAGGAGGTCGGGCGCGGGGATCGCCTCGCCCAGCCTCCCGGGTGCCTCGGGTGCTGCGGTGCGGCTCACGGAGTGCGACCGTACACCGCGGCCGGCGGGGTCGGGGCGGGACCGAGCACGCCGAGCCACTGGTCGTAGAGCGCGGTCCAGCGCCCGTCCGACTTCATCTGCTCGAGCACGCCGTTGACGAACCGCACCATGTCCACGTCCGCCGCGGGGATCCCGATGCCGTAGGGCTCGTCGCTGATCGCCTCGCCGACGACCTTCGCGTAAGGGTCCTGGGCCGCGAAGCCCGCGAGGATCGTGTCGTCGCCCGTGATCGCGTCGACCTTGCCCTGCTGGAACAGCACGAGGCACTGCGTGTGCGTCGTCGCCGGCACGGGCTCGATGCCGGCGAACTCCTCGAGTCGCGTGAGCGTCGTCGTGCCCTCGGGCGCGCACACGCGCTGGCCCTCCAGGTCGGCGATGCCGTTCGCGGTCGAGTCGCGCGTCACGAGCACCTTCTGGCCCGCGTGGTAGTACTCCGCGGAGAACGCGATGGACTCCCAGCGCTCGCAGTTGATCGTGAAGGCGCGCGCGACGAGGTCCACGTCGCCGTTCTCCAGCACCTCGAGCCGCTGGCCCGACGTGATGACCCGGAACTGCAGGCGGTCCGGGTCGCCGAAGATCGCGCGCGAGATCTCGTGGAGCACGCCGATGTCGAAGCCCTCGATGGACCCCGACAGCGGGTTGCGCGCGCCCATGAGCAGCGTGTCGGCCGAGACGCCGACGCGCAGGACGCCGCGGTCACGGATCTCGGCCATCGTGCTGCCGCCGGGCAGCGCGTCCGGTCCCGGCAGCGTGCCCTCGGGCGCGTAGGACGCGAGCGGGTCCGTGCACTCGGCCGGCGCCGCGGGCGCACCCGAGGAGCCCGCGTCCGTCGTCTCCTCCTCGGCCGCCGGGGTGAGCTGCAGGTCGTCCGCCCCCGTGGGACCGGAGCACGCCGCGAGCGCGAGCAGGACCGCGAGCCCGGCCGCGACGGCGCCCGTGCGCCGCCCGGAGCGCGATCGGGTCGCGCGGGTCCCGCCGCGCGGGGAGAGCGTCGTCGTCACCGGTACTCCTCCAGTCGTGCCGTCACACCGCGCCACGCGAGCAGCGCGGCGACGAGCCCCGCGGCCAGCAGGAGCCAGCCCGCGACGGTCGCGGTCGTTGCCGCGCTCGCCAGCCGGTCGGTCGTGGCGGCGGCGTTGGTCTCGATGTCGTCGCGCGCGCCCGCGGAGAACGCGTCGAACGCGGCGTTGGCGCTCTCCGGGTCGGTCGCGGTCGCGAGCGCGACCGCCTCGTCCCACTGCCCGCCGTCGTCGAGCGCGCGGATGTCCGCGTGGTGGGCGACCCACTCGTCCAGCGCCTGCGCCGTCGACCCGTCGAGGATGCCGTCGGCCTCCGCCGTGTCGAGCCGCTGCGCGGCATCGGTCGTCGAGGCGACGAACGCCTCCTCGTACGCCTGACCCGAGCCGCGCTTGATGAGCGTGAACGCCTCCATCGACTTCGCGTCGTTGGCGAGGGAGTAGGCCTGCGACGCGGCGAGCGTCGCGGCGTAGGGCCCGGTGCGCACGTCCTGCGCGCGCGAGCCCGCCTGCGCGAGCAGCACCGTCGCGACGACCCCCACGACGAGCACGATCGCGGTCCCGACCGCGAGGCCCACGTTGAGCACGCGGTGCGTGCGCCGCGCGAGCCACACCTGGCTCAGGACGAGCACCGCGAGCGCGACCAGCCCGCCCGCGAGGACCCACAGCGCGTTGCGCACGCCCGAGAAGTCGGCGGCGACGCGGTCGGCGTCGTCGAGCACGACCTCGTCGAGCGCGGGCAGCATCTGCTCGCGCAGGATCGTCGAGGCCTGGTCGAGGTAGGCCGAGCCGACGGGGAACCCCTGACGGTTGTTCGCGCGCGCCTGCTCGACGAGCCCCGTGTAGACCGTGAGGTCGGCCGCGACCTGCCCCAGCAGCTCCGCGTCGGCCTCGTTGCTCCCCGACAGCGTGGCGAGGCGGTTCGCCGCCTGGTCCACCAGGTCGTCGTAGCGCGCGCGCTGCTCGGTCGGCTCGAGGCCGCCGACGAGGAATGCCCCCGTGGCCGTCGCGTCCGCGGCGACGAGCGCGTTGCGGACCTCCTGGACGCCGACGAGCTGCGCGGCGTCCGCGCTCGCGGCGTCGAGCGCGCGCGACTGGACGCTGCCGGCCTGGAAGCCGAGCACGCCGAGCACGACCGACGCGAGGACGCACAGGCCCATGACGAGCCGCAGCTTCCCGGGCGTGCGGCGCAGCGCGCCCCTCGCCCGGGAGACGGCGGCGGGAGCGGTCGCGGGGGCCGGGCCGGTGACGGCTCCGGGGCGTCCGGGCGCGGGGGTGCCGGGCGCGGGGGCGCCCGCGGGCGGTGGGCCCGCCGGGCGGACCGGGGTGGTCGTCATGCGTTCTCCTCGGCGGTGGAGGGTGCGGAGTCGATCTCGATCTCGGGCTCGGTGACGGTCTCGGGCACGTCCCGCTCGGCCGGAGGTTCGAGCGCGGCGAGCCGGGCGGGCGCGGACTCGCCGTCGACGAGGTCGGCGGGCAGCAGGAGGCGGAGCTCGTCGATCGTCGGCTCGGCGGTGTCCTTCAGCCGCCACGCGTGCCGGCTGATCGCGGCGTCGAGGACGTTGCGCGCCCAGCGCGCGTTGCCGAACCCCTCGGTGCGCGGCTGGGTGGCCGCGAGCCGCGAGAACACGTCGAGCGCCTCGGGCGTCGGCTCGAAGTCGGACTTGGCGGCCATGCCCGCGAAGATGTCGCGCAGCTCCGCGTCGGTGTAGTCCTCGAACGTGATGGTGGTGGAGAACCGCGACTCGAGCCCCGGGTTCGTCGCGAGGAAGTCGCCCATCGGGCCGGGGTACCCGGCGACGATGACGACGAGCTCGTCGCGGTGGTCCTCCATGTCCTTGACGAGCGTGTTGATCGCCTCGGCGCCGTACTGGTCCTCCGCGAGCCCGTACGCCTCGTCCACGAAGAGCACGCCCTCGAGCGCCGTCGCGACGACCTCGGACGTCTTGACCGCCGTCTGCCCGAGGTAGCCCGCGACGAGCTCCGAGCGGTCGACCTCGACGAGGTGGCCCTGGGCCAGCAGCCCGAGCGCGCGGTAGATGCCCGCGACGAGCCGCGCGACCGTCGTCTTGCCGGTGCCCGGGTTGCCGAGGAACACGAGGTGGCGCGTGAGCGTCGGGCGCGTGAGACCGGCCTTCGTGCGCAGCTGCTCCACGCGCAGCAGCTCGGTCTGGCGGTGGATCTCGTCCTTCACCCGCGCCAGGCCCTTGAGGGCGTCGAGCTCGGCGAGCAGCTCCTCGATCGAGCGGGGCGGCTCCTCTGCCGCCTCCTCGGTCGCCGTGGCCGCGGCCGTCGCGTCCGCCGCCTGCGCGGCGGGGGCGTCGGCGGGCCTGGTCGTCGTGCCCGACGGCGCGGCGCCCGCCGGGCCGGACGCCGACCCGGCGGGGTGGCGTGCGCCGAGCGCGTCGAGGATCGACTCGACCGAGGGCACGTCGGGCGCCTGGGGGCGCAGCCCGCCGAGCGCTCCCTGGGCCGCGACGAGGTCGCCGAGGTCGAACGGGTTCGCGTCGGCGCCGGTGCGAGCGGTGAGGGGCCCGCCCACGGGGCGCTGCGCCGTCGTGCCCGACGGCGCGTGCCCGGACCCGGCCGCGCCGGTCGCCGCCGCAGGGGTGCCCGTCCCCCCGGCGCGCTGCACGGCCGCTGCCGCGGCGGCGCTCCCGGCGACGTGCGGACCGGGCGCGCCGAGGCGCGCGCCCGCGAGCGCGACGTCGGCGAGCGCCTGCCCGTAGGCGGTCGCGTGGGTCGAGCGCGCCGCGACGAGCCCGGCCAGGACGTCGGTCGGCGACGTGCGCCAGCGGCGCGCGCTCGACGCGGCGGTGAAGAACGCGCCCGTCGCCGCGGCGTCGTGGCCCAGCGCGGCGAGCCACGCGGCCGACGCGCCGGGGGAGGACTCGGCGACGGCCGCCGCGAGGCGGGCGCCCTCGTCGCGCGCGGCGTCCTCGTCCACGCCGGCGGCGCGCGCGGCGGCACCGAGAGCGTCGAGCGCGGCGGCGAGCTCGGGGGTCGTCACGGGGCCTCCAGGCGTCCGGGTTCGCTCGCGGCCCCGGCGGGCGGCTGCGGCGTGCCCTGGCCCGCGCCGGCGTCGAGCGCGATCGACGAGTCGCGGAACTTCTCCGCGAGGAACGCGCCGTGCGCGACGAGCGCCGCGGCGTCGGCACGCGAGACCGCGTCGGAGATCTTGTCGAGCGTGACGCCCAGCAGGTCGAGCTGGTCGCACAGCAGCATGAGGGACGTCTTGCCCTGCGCGACGACCCGCCGGTCGGCGAAGTCGCGCGGCAGGCGCAGGTACGCGCCGACCGCCTCGGGCAGGTAGCTCGTCGCGGTCGCGACGACGGTGTGCGCCTGCTGCGAGCCGCCGCCGAGCCGGTCGAGCCGCGGGACCATCTCCTCGACCGTCCCGGTGATGCGGTGCACGCGCGCCGTGACGGCGGGCGCCACCCGTCCCTCGATCTGCTGCTCGACGCGCTCGACGGACGCGAGGATCTCGGCGCTCGTCGGGGGAGCGGGCAGCTCGTACGCGGGCTCGGGCGCGGAGGACCGGCCGCCGAGGCGGCCGATCACGTCGGAGAACCAGCCCATCTAGCTCGGGATCCGATCTGTCGTTCGGTGTGCGGGGGGCATGGTGCGCGTCGCGTCGGGGCCGGCCTCAGAGCCGGCCGATGTCGAGCGAGCCGTTGCCCACCTGCGACTGGTCCGAGCGCCGGGCGCGGTCGAGGTACTCGTTCGCCTTCGTCGTCTCGGTCTCGAGCACGCCGATCGTCTGCGCCATCGAGTCGAGCGCCTGCGTCTTGAACGTGGAGATCGAGTCGAGCGTCGCGTAGATGTTCTGGAACGCCTGCTGCAGCTGCGGCAGCCCGACCGTCGCGCTCGCGGCCTGCTGCTGGATGCTCGCCGACTGGTCGGCCAGCATCTTCGAGGTCGACGCGATCATGTTCGACGTGGTCGTGTTGAGCGCCGTGATCTGGTCCAGGACGAGCTTCTGGTTCGCGAGCGCCTGCGCCACGATCACCGCGGTGCGCAGCGCCGAGACCGTCGTGGTCGTCGCGCGGTCGACACCCTTGATGAGCTCGACGTTGTTCTTCATGATGATGTCCATCGCGAGGTAGCCCTGGATGGACACCGCGAGCTGCGTGAGCAGGTCCTGGTGCTTCTGGCGGACGTAGAAGAGCACGTCCTCGCGCAACGCCTGCGCACGCTCCGGGTCGCTCACCTCGAGCTCGGCGATCTTCGTCGAGAGCTCGGTGTCGAGGCGCTCGGCGATGAAGATGTACTGGTTGAGACGCGCCATCGAGTCCCAGAGGTTCTGCTTCTCGAGGTTGAGCGCGGCGTTGTCCTTGCGCAGCTCGTCCTGGCCGTTGTAGAGCGACTGGACGATCGCGTTGAGCTGCTTCTGCGAGCTCTCGTAGCGGCGGAAGTAGTCCTGCAGCTTGCCGCCGAACGGGATGAGACCGAGGAACTTCTTGCCCATGCTCGCCTCGCTCGGGTCGAGGTCCTCGACCGTGCGGCGCAGCTCGAGCAGCGACTTGCTCACCTTCGAGCTCTCCGAGACGCCGCCCTCGCGCAGCTCGCGCACCGGCATCTCGAGCATCCGGTTCGACACGTCCGACGCCGCGCGGATGTCCTTGTCGCCCATCTTGCGGATGTCGTCGGCCTTCGCGGCGAACTCGGGCGAGCGCGTGTCGGTCGCGAGGAGCTGGTCGAGGTAGGAGGAGACCTTCGACTCGAGACCGGGGATCGCGGCCTCGTCGACGCGCGGCGCGAGCGACGGTGCCTGCGTGGTGGCGACCGGCTTGACGGGCTCCGGGGCGCTGAGCGTGAGCGTCTCCGTCGGAGCGGGGGGCTGGAGCGGTGCTGCCTCGGTCATCTCGATCCTTCGCTCGTGCGTGCCGTCGGTCGCCGTCGGTGGCGGGTGGGCGGCCCCTTGCGAGCCCCCCTTCGACCCGGGCGAACCGGGCGGAACCGGCCTGCGCCGGTTGGGTGAGTATATCTACGACCGGTGGCCGGATCTTTACCCTTTCCGGACATCGGCGGGGGTGAGAACTCCCCATGGAGAGCACAACGTGCGGGCGGCCGATGAGTTCCGCACCGACGAGACGTCCTGACTGTCGAACGCGGGCGGCACCCGTCGAACGACGGGCCGCCCGCACCGCCCGAGAGAGGGGATCGCCGTGCAGCTCGCCGGGAAGAACGCCGTGGTCTACGGGGCCGCCGGCTCGATGGGGTCGGCCGTGAGCCGGGGCTTCGCCGCCGCGGGCGCGCGCGTGTTCCTCGCGGGACGGACGGCGGCGACGCTCGACGCGCTCGCGGACGAGATCCGCGCCGCCGGGGGCCTGGCCGAGGTGGCCGTCGTCGACGTCGACGACCCCGCCGCCGTGCGCGACCACGCCGCTCGCGTCGTCGCGACGGCCGGGAGCCTCGACGTGTCGTTCAACGCCGTCGGCATGGACGCGGTGCAGAACGTGCCGTTCGTGGACCTCGCGCCCGACGACGTCCTCGCGCCCGTCGTGCAGGCCGTGCGGCGGCACACGCACACGGCCCAGGCAGCGGCGCGCCACATGGTCGAGCAGGGGTCGGGCGTCGTCGTCGTGCTCTCGACGACCGCCGCCCAGGAGTCGCGGCACGAGATGGGCGGGTTCAACCTTGCGTGCGCCGCGCTCGAGGCGCTCGTGCGGGGCCTCGCGGGCGAGGTCGGTCGCAGCGGCGTGCGCGTCGTCGGCCTGCGGCCCAACTTCACGCCCGAGACGGCGGGAGCCACGAGCGACGACCTGCCCGACCTGGTCCGCGACACGCGGCTCGGTCGGCTCCCGCGTCTGTCGGAGGTCGCGGGGTCCGCGGTGTTCCTCGCGTCCGACGCGGCGGGGGCCACCACGGGGGTCGTGCTCGACCTGTCGTGCGGCGCGACCGTGGGCTGACCCGCCGTGCACGCACCGCCCTGCGACCTTGCCCCCATCGAGCCGTAGTCCAGGTCGCACCCGGCCTACGGCGCGGAAGGTTAGAGGGCCCGTGCGTGAAGGGCCTGTTCCAGGTGCTCTTGTGCCGCTGCACGCCATCCGGCCGTGTCGTGCGCGGAGTCGGGCGGGATCATCCCGAGCGAGTACCAGCCGACGAGGATGCCCCACCAGCGGACCTCGTCCGCGCTGAGGCGCCGTTCCGACGCGTATCCGGCCAGGAACTCGGCGCGTACCTGCGAGGTCACCGGCCCCCAGCTGCGGAAGAGCGTCCCGAGCAACACCGCCGAGCGGGCCAGCTCGTCGACGGCGGGGTCGAACCGCGCCTCGTCGAAGTCGATGACCGCCAGGACCTGTGAGCCCGCACAGAGAACGTTTGCGGCTCGAAAGTCGCCGTGAAGCAGCTGGGTCGGCATCGGTTCGGTCGGCGCGGCGTCGATGAGCTCGCGCATGGCCGCGAGCAGGGGCGTGGGGATGTGCTGCTGGCCGGACTCGAGCCACGCCGTCACCCGCTCAGCCAGCGACCCTTCGGGCGCCGGCGAGGCCGGGCGGAGCTCGTCGGCTCGCGGATATCGGCCAAGATGGCCGTGCAGCCGCGCCAGGACGGCGCCGGCCGCCCTGACCTGACCCAGGTTCGCCACGTCGAGGTGGTCGCCCTCGATGGCGCGCTGGAGCACCAGGAGAGCGCCGTCGGGCCGGACGTACGACGACCCGTCGAGGGCGTGGACCAACGCGGACACTGGTGCACCGCGCTCGGCGAGCCACTGCGTGAGGTCGGCGAGCACGGAGAGGCGAGCGAAGCGCTCTCGGTCTACGGACCACTTCGCTACCAGCGTGCCCGAAGGGGTCGCGAGCCACGCGAGAGCGTTCTGGTCGCTCATGACGATCCGCTGACAGCGTGAGATGTCGATTCCCCAGTCGCGCCTCAGCAGGCCGGCCAGCCACGCCTGGGCCGCATCGGCATCGGTGAGTCCGAAACGATCGGCGAGGACTTCCGCGGGGTCGCCGGTCTCCCACAGCATCTCCACCATGGGCGTTCCGGTCGTCGGCATGTCGGACATCCCACCATGACCGGTCGCCGGTACGTCGACGCCACCCCTCGCACAGGACCGCTGAGCCGATGAGTCGTCGGCCCGGGCGCGGTCCGAACGACATGACCACCCACACGTCGTCCGACAGCACCGTTCCCGGCTCCGCCCGCGTCCCCGAGCAGGCTCTGCGGCTCGTCGCCGGGGCGCACGTCGCGCACCTCGCGACCGTCCTGCCCGACGGCGGCCCGCACGTCGTGCCGCTCTGGGTCGCCTGGGAGGGCGAGCACCTCGCGTTCCTCACCGGCCCCAGTTCCCGCAAGGCGCGCAACCTCGCGCGCGACCCGCGCGTCGCGGTGTCCGTCACCGAGAGCGGGAACCCGTTCGTCGTGGCGACGCTGCGCGGACGCGTGGTCCGGGTGCTCGACGGCGAGGAGGGCTGGGCGGTCGTCGACCGGATCTCCGTGCTCTACACGGGTCATCCCTACCCCCGTGGCGAGGAACGGCACGCCTATCTGGTGGAGGTCGAGCACGTGAGCGCGCCGTCGTTCGGGTGAGGTGGCCAACCCCTGACCGGCACGAGCGGCCTGCGCCGGAGGCCGGTCGGGCTGCGGGGGAAGCGTACGGTGAGCCGCGTGGACGAGCCGGTGGACGGGCAAGGGACGGCGCGGCGCTACCGGGTGTGGCGGGGCGGACGACTCGCCCTCGACGTGCGCGGCGAGCCGGGCGTGCTCGTGAGCGTCTCGGCCGCGCCGCCGCCTCCCGGCACGCCTCCGGCGACGCACCCCTTCGCGACCGGCACGGCGTACCTCGCCGAGCACGAGGGAGAGCTCGGCGCGCTGCTGCGCGACGCGCGCGACCTCGACGCGTTCCTCGCCGCGGTCGTCCGCGCCGGGTACCGGGTGGAGGAGGTGGGCTGACCGTCGGTCAGCCGGAGTGCGAGAGTCGGCGGCGGAGCTGCCCGATGCGGATCGTCCCGACGACCAGCGCCACGATCCCGACCCCGACGCCGGCGACGAGGAGCGCGAGGGCGAGCGGGACGGAGCCCTGCATCCCGAGGAACGAGACGACGACGGGCTGGGTGTTCTGGAGCATGAACACGATCAGTGCCACGAGGACGACGGCAGCGATGCAGATGCCGACCCCGGTGGCGCCGGCGCGGCTGCGCGGGGCCCTGGAGCGCCCGTAGTCGGTCCAGGTCTCGCGAGATGCGCCGACGGTGTCGCGCGGGCGGCGGGCCGAGTGCCCGTTGGTCGCCGAGATGAGCGGGGCGGTGGCCATGGTGGCCTCCTTGCGATACCGGGCCTGCACACCTCGAGTGGGGAGCGTTCGCCGCGGATGCCCCGAGTCTACGCTCCGCGCCCCCCGCGACCGCCCGGCGCACGTCCTGGTCCGTGCGGCCGCGTCAGCGGCCGAGGCTGGCCGCGAGCGGGCAGGAGAACGGGTCGCGCGCGCGCCCGGGGACGTCGTTGAGGTAGCTCACCACGATCCGGTAGGAGGTGAAGAAGCCGACCTCGGTGTACGTGACGCCGAGCTGCGAGCAGTACTCGCGGACCAGCGGCTGGACGCGCTTGAGGTTCGGGCGCGGCATGCTCGGGAACAGGTGGTGCTCGACCTGCCGGTTGAGCCCGCCCATGAGGAAGTCGACGACGACGCCCCCGCGGATGTTGCGGGACATCAGGACCTGGCGGCGCAGGAAGTCCACGTCCGCCGTCGCGGGGACGATGGGCATGCCCTTGTGGTTGGGCGCGAACGCCCCGCCCAGGAGCACCCCGAAGACCGCGAGCTGCACCGCGAGGAACGCGGCGGCGATGGCGGGCGGCAGGAGCAGGCCGAGGGCGAGCGCGTAGAGCACGAGTCGCGACAGCAGGAGCGGCGCCTCCACGGCGCGGTGCGGGACGGGGCGCCGCCCCAGCACGGCGCGCACGCTCGCGACGTGCAGGTTGAGCCCCTCGAGCGTGAGCAGCGGGAAGAAGAACCAGCCCTGCCGGCGGGCCAGCCACGCGCGCCAGCCGTGGCGGCTCGCGAGCACCGCGGGCGTGAACGCGATGATCCCGGGCGAGATGTCGGGGTCGCGACCCTCCTGGTTCGGGGCGGTGTGGTGCGCGTCGTGCTTCGCGGTCCACCACGCGTGGCTCAGCCCGACGAACACGTTCGCCAGGACGCGCGCGGTCCAGTCGTTCCAGGCACGGGAGCGGAAGACCTGCCGGTGTGCGCTGTCGTGGCCCAGGAACGCCAGCTGGGCGAGGACGACGGCCAGCGCGGCCGCGAGCGCGAGCTGCCACCACGAGTCGCCGACCAGCACCACCCCCGTCCAGACCGCGCCGAAGGCGATGCCCGTGAGGACGAGGCGCGTCCAGTAGTAGGGGCGGCGACGACGCAGCAGGCCCGACTCGCGGACGATCTTCGCGAGCACCGAGTAGTCCCTGGTCGTCGAACGTGCCGCGGGCACGGTGCGGCCTGCGACGGTCAGGGGCGACGGCCCGTCACTCGAAGCGGACACGATCGGACTCTGCCTTCACGCTCGCCGCGCGCTTCACCTCGACAGCGCGCCACTCGTCCAGCTCGTTCGCCGTGCGGGTGCGCTCGGCCGAGATCCACTCCTCGACGTGGCGCAGGACGGCGGCGATCTCGTGGGCGAGCCCTGCCTCCAGCATCGCGAGGTTCGTGTTCGTGATCAGCAGGCGACGGTCCTCGACCGTCAGCTCGATGCCCGGGTATCCCTTGTCGGCAAGCAGTCGCCGCACCGACTCCTGCTCGATGAGCGCCCGCTCCTGACCGGACACGCGGCGTGAGAAGACCGCCGCGACGGTGTAGCGGTCGGGCGCGGTCTTCGTGCCGAGCTCGCGGGGCAGCGCGGTGTCCAGCACGCCGTGCAGCTGCAGCGCGGTCTCCTCGACGGGGCCGGCAGAGGTCGGTGCGGTGGTGGTCATGGCGTCGTCCGATCGTCGGAGCCGGTCAGCGGCTCGCGTCCGCCGCCGTCTCGGCAGGCGGTGAGGCGCCAGGCGTCCCAGGCAAGGAGATCGGGGACTCGTCCTCCAGGTCGGGTTCGAAACCGCCGTCGTCGTCCCACCGCGCGCCCGCCGTGCCCTCGTCCGGAGCGGATTCCTCCTGCTCCGTGCGAGCCTCGGCTCGATCAGCGCCTCGCGGGCCGATCCGGCGATCAACCACACTTTGACAGTACACCCGGGTGTCTCCGGGCTCCGAGCGTGCGCGCACCGACGGTGCGGGTGCGGCCCGTCGGCCCCGGCGCGCGGTTCGTCGACGCCCCGGTGCGATGAGATCGTGGAGCCGACGCGCCGCCCACCGACGCGACCGCCTGACGCAGGAGGCCGGTGAGCGGCCGTGACGAGGAGCGCACGATGACGCTGCCGCAGTTCTTGCACGCACGGATCGACGAGGACGAGCTCGCAGCCCGTGCCCTGGCGAACGCTACGAGAGTCCGTCCCGCAGACGAGCCGTCCGCCGGGTTCGCCGCGCGGTTCGACCCGGCACGGGTGCTCGCGGAGTGCGACGCGAAGCGGCGCATCATCGACCTCGCGTACGAGGCGACCGGGTACGACATGACCGTCGACCTCGAGCGGTCGTCCTCGGCGCGAGCGGACAGCGCGCTCGCGTTCGTCGGGGACCGGATCCTCAAGGCGCTCGCGCTGCCCTACGCCGACCACCCCGACTTCGACGAGGCGTGGCGGATCTGAGTGCCCCGAGCAGGACTCGAACCTGCAACCTACGGATTAGAAGGCCGTTGCTCTATCCATTGAGCTATCGAGGCGCGCAGTCATCGTAGTGGGCGCGGCGCCCGCACGGGAGGTCGTGGCGGCGAGCGGTCTCGACGTGAGCACGCTCGCCGTGCCGGTCCCGGCCCGTCGTGCGGCGCGTACGTTTGGCGCCGTCACCAGCAGCAGTCACTATGAACCAGTGAGAACCCCTGACGCCGCCACGAGCGACGCGAGCACGACCAGGCCCGGCGGTCCGCCGGGCTCGTGGAGGCCCGCTCAGGCGACCGAGGAGCTGGGCGTCACCGTCCACGACGTGGCCCGTGACCTGCGACGCGACATCGCCGACGTGCGCCTGCCGCTGCGCATCGACGGCGCGCCCGAGGCGGACGCGTCGCGCGCCCGGCTCCTGTCCCAGCTCGACGAGCACCTCCTGCCCCGCCTGCGCGAGCTGTCCTCGCCGGCCGTCGTCGTCGTCGCCGGCTCGACGGGTGCGGGAAAGTCCACGCTGTACAACTCGCTGCTCGGCGAGGAGGTGTCGCAGGCGGGCGTGCTGCGCCCGACGACGCGCGAGCCGGTCCTCGCGTTCAACCCGCTCGACGCGGACGTGATCGTCGAGGGCCCGGTGACGCGCGTCGCGCGGGTCATCGAGCACGACGGCGTCCCGCGCGGCACCGCGCTCCTCGACGCACCCGACCTCGACTCGCTGCTCGCGGAGAACCGGGACACGGCGAGCCAGCTGCTCGAGGCGGCAGACCTGTGGCTGTTCGTCACCACCGCGTCGCGCTACGGCGACGCGCTCCCGTGGCAGGCGCTGTCGCGGGCCAAGGAGCGTGGCGCGAGCGTCGCGATGGTGCTCAACCGCGTGCCGCGCGAGACGCTCACGACGATCCGCGGGGACCTGCTCCAGCGCCTGCGGGACCACGGCATGGACGGCGTGCCGCTCTTCGTCGTGCCCGACGTCGGACCGCACGAGGGTCTGCTCGACCGGTCGGTCGTGGCGCCCGTCGCGCGGTGGCTGACGATGCTCGCAGGCCCGGACCGCTCGCGTGCCGTGATCGTGCGGACCCTCAAGGGCGCGCTCGGCGCGCTCCCCGCCTGGGTCACGGGCGTCTCGGACGCGGTCGAGCAGCAGGTCGAGGCGGCCGCCGATCTCCGGGCGGCCACCGAGAAGGCCGTGCCCTCGGTCCGCGACGAGGCGCGCAAGGCCGTGACGGACGGGATCGTCGCGCGCGGGTCGCTCGACGCGCGCTGGGCCCAGGTGGTGGGCGCCGAACGCGTCGACCGCGTCAAGGTGCGCGGCGGCGTCGCGCGCTCGTCCAAGCGCCGGGGCCGCGCGCGCGACCTCGCGCTCGCCCCGCTGCTCGCCGAGACGCGCGACGCGGCGCAGCGCACGCTCGCGGCCGACGGCGTCCTCGGGTACGAGGCGCTGCTCGGCGCGCTCGTCGGGTCCGCACCCCTGCCCGGTGGGCGGGACGTCCTGCCCGCCGAGGAGGACGCGGCCGCGCGCCGGGAGGCCGCGGCGACGACCCAGGTCGCGCAGTGGGCCACGCGTGCGGAGCAGGTCGTCGCCGAGCTGGCGTCGCCGTCCGCCCCCGAGCCCGCTCGGGCCGCGGTCAAGGCCTTCGGCGAGTCGGGGCTGGAGGCGCTGCTGCTCGCGGGCGCCGCCGGGAACGAGGACGCCGCACAGCTGGTGCGGACCGTGCTCGGCGACACCGGGGACGACGCGGTCACCGCGCTGCGCGACGACCTCGCCGACCGCGCGGCGACCATGGTCGAGCGGGAGGCCGAGCCGGTCCTCACCGCGCTCGCCGTCCCTGCCCTGGCCGCGGACGCCGCCGTCGGGCTCCGCCTACGACTCGCCGAGCTGAGGAGGCTCATGTGACGTCCCACGACGCCCAGCTCCGCGCCCGGACGGACGACCTCGCGCGGGCCGTGGACCTCGCGGGCGACCGCCTCGACCCCGCCGTCGCGGCCCAGGTGCGCGACGCGATCGGGGGAGTGCGCGAGCGGCTCGAGCTCGGCGTGGACCACACGGTCGTCGCGCTCGCGGGCGGCACCGGGTCCGGCAAGTCGAGCCTGTTCAACCGCGTGTCCCGTCTCGACTTCGCGGACGTCGGGGTCAAGCGGCCCACGACGGCGCGCGTGACGTCGTGCTCGTGGAGCGACGCCGCGACGGCGCTCCTCGACTGGCTCGCCGTCGACCCCGAGCGGCGCATCACGCGCGACGGCGAGCTCGACGGCGACGACGAGAACGCGCTCGGCGGGCTCGTCCTCCTCGACCTGCCCGACCACGACTCGATCGAGCCCGCGCACCGGGCCGTCGTCGACCGCGTGCTGCCGCTCGTCGACCTGCTCGTGTGGGTCGTGGACCCGCAGAAGTACGCCGACGACGCGCTGCACTCCGGGTATCTGCGCAAGTCCACCGGCCTCGAAGGCTCGATGGTCGTCGCGCTCAACCAGATCGACACCGTCCCGCCGGGCCGCCGCGACTCGCTGGTCGAGGACATGGGCCGGCTCCTCGAGGAGGACGGCCTCGACGGCGTCTACGTCACCACCGTCTCGGCCCGCACGGGCGAGGGGCTCGACGAGCTGCGCTCGCTCCTCGAGCAGGCGGTCGCACGGCGGAGCGTCGCGGCGAGCCGCGTCGCGGGCGAGCTCGACCGCGCCGGAGCGCTGCTCCTCGAGCAGCTGCCCGGCGACGTGCCGTGGACCATGAGCACCGCGGTCGAGGAGGAGGTCGAGGCGCTCGCGGGCGCGACGGGCCTCGCGGCCGTGGCCGGCCAGGTCGGCGCCGCGGTCCGCAACGGCTACGGACGGCCGGAATTCTCCCCGCCGCAGCCCGACGCCGTCGCGCTGTCCCGCTCGAGGTGGATCGCCCGCGCGGGCCGATCGTTGCGCCCCGGCTGGCAGAAGGCCCTCGACGAGGCCGTCGCGCCCTCTGACCGCGTGGCGGACGCCACGCGAGCGGCGCTCGCCAAGATCCCGCTCGACACGCGCGGTCCGTCGTCGGCCCGCCCGACGCGCCGCGCGGCGTGGTCGGCGCTCGGCCTCGGGGTGGTCGCGGGAGTCCTGGCCGTGCTCGGCTCGCTGGGCGTGCTCGACCTCGACGGGACCCTGGTCACGGTGTGCGCGGTGGTCGCCGCCGTCGCGGTGCTCGGCGCCGTCGTCGCCTTCCTCGTCGCGCTCCAGGTCCGCCGCACGCTCGCCCGACGGCGCGAGCAGCAGGTCCTCGCGTCAGGTCGCGGAGCGATCGAGCGGGTCGTCCAGGACGCGATGGGCAAGCCGACGCAGGCCCTGCTCGACACGCACCGCCAGGTGCGCGAGCTGGCGCAGTCGGCGCGCGACAAGGCGCCCGCCGCCCCGCTCACCGGGGCTCTACGTCTACCCACAGGCCCGGATCTCGCGCGTCCGTCCACAGGTGAGGGATCGACGCCGGACGGCGCCACCGCACCGGCCGCACCCTGAGGCGGTGGCCGGGACCCTCCCGGCCGCCGAACCTCAGGAGGAACCATGCACGGTGACGTCACGGTCACGCTCTCCGGCTTCGTCGCGACGACGCCCACCCTCTTCCGGTCCGCGACCGGCAACGACTTCACGAGCTTCCGCATCGCCCAGACGCGGCGCTACCTCGACCGCGAGCGCGGCGAGTGGGTCGACGGCAAGACGCTCTGGTTCACGGTCAAGGCGTGGAAGAACGTCGCACGCAACGTCGCCGTCTCCCTGCACAAGGGGGACCCGGTCGTCGTCACGGGCCGGCTCGCGGTCGACGAGTGGGACGGTCCCGACGGGCCGCGCACGAGCCTCGTCGTCGAGGCGACGGCGCTCGGCCCGGACCTGACGCTCGGGGAGGCGCGCTTCACCCGCACGGTCCAGCGGCGCGAGAAGCCCGAGGGCGAGAGCGGCACCGCCGACGGCTTCGCGAACGACGGGTTCCCGGCGGCTACGGAGGGTGAGGCAGGGACGCAGCCCGGCACGGCGACGTCGGACACGCTCACCGAGGACGCCCTCGCCGAGAGCGAGCTCGCGCCCGTCTGACGGAGCCCGGCCGGCCAGGCGCAGGCCGGACCGTCGCGCGGCGGTCGCCGTACCGCGACGCGCCGTGCGACGGCCCGACCGCGTAGGCTGAGTGGTCGACGATCACCGACCGACCCCGACCGACCGAAACGGTGGAACAACAGGCTGTGGCTGAGTTCATCTACTCCATGTACAAGGCGCGCAAGGCGCACGGCGACAAGGTCATCCTCGACGACGTCTCCCTGAACTTCCTGCCCGGCGCCAAGATCGGCGTCGTCGGGCCCAACGGCGCCGGGAAGTCCACGATCCTCAAGATCATGGCCGGCCTCGACACCCCGTCGAACGGCGAGGCGCGCCTCTCCCCGGGGTACAGCGTCGGCATCCTGCTGCAGGAGCCGCCGCTCAACGAGGAGAAGACCGTCCTCGGCAACGTGCAGGAGGCCGTCGCGGACATCCTCGCCAAGAAGCAGCGGTTCGACGAGATCTCCGCCCTCATGGCGGAACCCGACGCCGACTTCGACGCGCTCCTCGCCGAGATGGGCACGCTGCAGGAGGCCATCGACGCCGCCGACGCGTGGGACCTCGACTCCCAGCTCGAGCAGGCGATGGACGCGCTGCGCTGCCCGCCGCCGGACGCCGACGTGTCCGTGCTGTCCGGTGGTGAGCGCCGCCGCGTCGCGCTGTGCAAGCTCCTGCTCGAGAAGCCCGACCTGCTCCTGCTCGACGAGCCCACCAACCACCTGGACGCCGAGTCCGTGCTGTGGCTCGAGCAGCACCTCGCGACGTACCCCGGCGCGATCCTCGCCGTCACCCACGACCGGTACTTCCTCGACCACGTCGCGGAGTGGATCTGCGAGGTCGACCGTGGGCGCCTGTACCCCTATGAGGGCAACTACTCGACGTACCTCGAGAAGAAGGGCGAGCGCCTGCAGGTCCAGGGCAAGAAGGACGCGAAGCTCGCGAAGCGCCTCAAGGAGGAGCTCGAGTGGGTCCGGTCCAACGCCAAGGGCCGCCAGACCAAGTCCAAGGCGCGCCTCGCCCGCTACGAGGAGATGGCCGCCGAGGCGGAGCGCACGAGGAAGCTCGACTTCGAGGAGATCCAGATCCCGCCGGGCCCGCGCCTGGGCAACCTGGTCCTCGAGGCGAAGAACCTCCAGAAGGGCTTCGACGGGCGCCAGCTCATCGACGGCCTGAGCTTCACGCTGCCGCGCAACGGCATCGTCGGAGTCATCGGCCCCAACGGCGTCGGCAAGACGACGCTGTTCAAGACGATCGTCGGCCTCGAGCCGCTCGACGGCGGCGACCTCAAGGTCGGCGAGACCGTGTCGATCTCGTACGTCGACCAGTCGCGCGGCGGCATCGACCCGAAGAAGACCCTGTGGGAGGTCGTGTCCGACGGGCTCGACTTCATCAAGGTCGGCAACGTCGAGATCCCGTCGCGCGCGTACGTCGCGTCGTTCGGGTTCAAGGGCCCCGACCAGCAGAAGCCTGCCGGCGTGCTGTCCGGTGGTGAGCGCAACCGCCTCAACCTCGCGCTCACGCTCAAGCAGGGCGGCAACCTCCTCCTGCTCGACGAGCCCACCAACGACCTCGACGTCGAGACCCTCGGCTCGCTCGAGAACGCGCTGCTCGAGTTCCCCGGCTGCGCCGTCGTGGTGTCCCACGACCGGTGGTTCCTCGACCGCGTCGCGACGCACATCCTCGCGTACGAGGGCACGGAGGAGGACCCGGCCAACTGGTACTGGTTCGAGGGCAACTTCGCGTCGTACGAGGAGAACAAGGTCGAGCGCCTCGGGGCCGACGCGGCACGTCCGCACCGCGTGACGTACCGCAAGCTCACGCGCGACTGAGTGGGTGCCGACGAGGCCGGACGGAGACCACCTCCGTCCGGCCTCGTCGCGTCTCGTGGCACTCCCGCCCGGCGTCCACGACGGCGCGCGCGGGTCTACCATCCGCCGCTCGTTCCTCGCGGCTCCCGCCAGGCCCTCCACGACCCGCGCGCGCCGTCGTTCCCGCCGGGCTCGTCCGTCGGCTCGCCGACGCGGTCGTCCCCAGGGCTCGTCACGGCCCGCCCTGGTGGTCGGCCGGCCGGGTTCGCTCTCGAGGTGCGGGCGACCGGCGTCCTCGCTGGTGAGTGTCCATCGGGCCTGACCTGCGGGGCTGCGGCAGACTGGCGGGATGACGGTGACCGGCGGGCCAGAGGACGACGTCGTCCCCGGTGACGACGCGGCCTCCCTCGACGAGGTGTCGCCGGTGCCGGCGTCGTCCGGCCGGGGTGTCGTGACGGCTGCGGCGGCGGGGACGGGTGGGCTCGTCGAGGCGCTCGAGATCCTGCGGGGTCGGCTCGCGGCCGTGCGGCTGCCGCTCGAGCTGCCCGGCGCGTCGGCCGCGCGCGACGACCTGGACCACGCGGTCCACCAGCTCGACGACTACCTGCTCCCGCGGCTGCGTTCGCACGCGGCACCGTTGCTCGTGGTCGTGGGCGGGTCGACGGGCGCGGGCAAGTCCACGCTCGTGAACTCGCTCCTCGGCGAGCACGTGTCCGCGCCGGGAGTGCTGCGCCCCACGACGCGCGCGCCCGTGCTCGTGCACCACCCGCTCGACGAGCGGTGGTTCTCGACCGACCGCGTGCTGCCGACGCTCGCGCGCATGAGCGAGCACGGGCCGCGGACCGATCCCTCACCGGGTGCTCGAGGGGACGGTGCGTCCACGGATCGGCCGCCTGCCGACCCGGCGCGCACGCTGCGGCTCGTGGCGAGCGACGCGCTGCCCCAGGGGCTCGCGCTCGTGGACGCGCCTGACGTCGACTCCGTCGAGACGGGGAACCGCGAGCTCGCGGCCCAGCTCCTCGCCGCGGCCGACCTGTGGCTCTTCGTGACGACGGCCGCGCGCTACGCCGACGCCGTCCCGTGGGAGCTGCTGCACCGCGCGGCGGAGCGGCGGGCGCAGGTCGCGATCGTGCTGGACCGGGTCGACCCCGGGGCGGAGGCGGTCGGCGACGACCTGCGCCGGATGATGGACGAGAACGGGCTCGGGCGGGCGGCCCTGTTCGTCGTCGGGGAGGTCGAGCTGGTCGACGGGCTGCTGCCCGAGACAGCCGTCGCCGAGGTCGCCGCGTGGCTCTCGGACCTCGGCGCGGACGCGGAGGCGCGCGACCGGGTGGCGACGGCGACGCGGGACGGCGTCGTCGACGACCTCGTGCGGCGCAGCGTGCTCGTCGCCGGCGCGGTGGACGCCCAGGCGACGTCGGACGCACGGCTGCGCGACGCCGTCGGGCGGGCGTACGCCGACGCGGCGACCACCGTCGACGCCGCGACGTGCGACGGCGCCCTCCTGCGCGGCGAGGTGCTCGCGCGCTGGCAGGACTTCGTGGGGACGAGCGAGCTGTTCCGGTCGGTCGAGCAGGGCGTGGGCCGCGTGCGCGACGCGATCGGGGCGTTCTTCCGCGGGCGTCCGGCACAGGCGCCGCAGGTCGAGCAGGCGATAGCGCACGGGCTCGAAGCGGTCGTGCTCGATGCGGCGGACGCCGCGGCCGAGCGCGCGTACGGCACGTGGCGCGCCGACCCGGCCGGTGCGGCACTGCTCGAGGGGCTCGACCTCTCTCGCGCGTCGGTCGGTGCGCGCGCCCGGGTCGGCGAGGAGATCCGCGGGTGGCAGTCGGACGTGCTCGAGCTGGTCCGCGAGCAGGGCGCCGGCAAGAGGGGGGCAGCCCGCGCGCTGTCGTTCGGCATCAACGGGCTCGGCCTGAGCCTCATGGTCGTCGTGTTCGCCTCGACGGGCGGTCTCACGGGCGCGGAGGTGGGCATCGCGGGCGGCACCGCCATCCTCGCGCAGAAGCTCCTCGAGGCCGTGTTCGGCGACGACGCGGTCCGGCGACTGACGCGCACGGCCCGCGAACGGCTCGACACCCGGGTCGCCGCCGTGCTCGGCGACGAGGCCGCACGGTACACCGCGCAGCTCGACGCGCTCGGCACGGCGGACGCGGCCGAGACGGCGCGCTCGGTCCGCGAGGCGGGCCGCGCCGTGGAGGGCGCCGCGCGGCTCGAGCGGTCCTCGCGCCCCGCACCGGACGACGCCCGGGACGCTCGGCCCGGTCGGCACGCCGCACGGCTGCTGCGCGGCGCGGCCTCGGGCCCGTCCGCGGTGCGGGAGGGGGAGCCCGCCCAGGCGGCGGACGCCGACGACGCGGCCCGTCCCGGGTTCTGGCGCCGGCTGTTCGGGGGCGGCGGTCCCGCATGAGCATCGACCTCGCGGCCCGCACGGCCGCCCTCGACTCGGCCGTCCGCGCGGGCGAGGGGCGGCTCGACGCCGACCTCCTCGCCGACGCGAGGGCCGTCGTCGCCCGGGCGAGAGAACGCGCGGGGCTGTCGGCCGACCACACCGTCGTGGCGCTCGCGGGCGCGACGGGGTCGGGCAAGTCGTCCGTCCTCAACGCCCTCGCGGGTGCCGAGCTCGCTGCGGTCGGCGTGCAGCGCCCGACGACGTCCCACGCGCTCGCGGCCGTCTGGGGGACCGGCGGTCCGGCGGGCGGAACCGGCGCAGGCGAGCTGCTCGACTGGCTCGAGGTGCGCCGTCGGCACGACATGGGCGCGCCGCTCGCCTCGGGCGACCCCGACCCGGAGCACGGACCCGGAGGCCTGCGCGGACTGCTCCGCGGGCGGCGCGCGGCCGAGGTCACGAGCGGGCTCGTGCTGCTCGACCTGCCCGACCACGACTCCGTCGTCGTCGAGCACCGCGTGCGCGCGGAGCGCCTCGTGGAGCGCGCGGACCTGCTCGTGTGGGTCGTCGACCCCCAGAAGTACGCCGACGCGGCGATCCACGAGCGCTACCTGCGGCCGCTCGCCGGGCACGGTGCCGTAGTCGTGGTCGTGCTCAACCAGGTGGACCGCCTGACGCCGGCGGACGCGGACGCCTGCCTGGCGGACCTGCGCCGTCTCGTGGCGCAGGACGGGCTGGCCGACGCGCGCGTGCTGGGGGTGTCCGCACGGACCGGGCAGGGGCTGGACGAGCTGCGCGGCCTGCTCGCGGACGCCGCCGCGCGCCGTCGTGCCGCGAACGACCGGCTCGCCGCGGACGAACGGGCGGTCGCACGACGCCTCGCCGCCGCCTGCGGGGAGCCGCCGCCCGAACGCGCCGCGCAGCGCGCCCGGGAGGGCCTCGTCGACGCGCTCGAGGCCGCAGCGGGCGTGCCGACCGTCGTGGCGGCGGTGCGCGGGTCGGCGGTGCGCGACGCGCGCGCCGCGACGGGCTGGCCGGTGACGCGCTGGGTCGGTCGGTTCCGGCCCGACCCGTTGCGCCGGATCGGGCTGCGCGTCGGGCCTGCGCCGGGCTCCGCCCGGGCTCGCGCCGCCTCCGAGCTGCAAGGGCCAGGGGAGACGGTCCGCCCCGACCTCGCGCGCACGTCGCTGCCCACCGTGTCGCCCGCCCTGCGCGCCACGGCGCAGACGGCCGTGCGCGACTACGTCGACGCCGCGACCGAGGGATTCCCCGACGCGTGGGCGCTCGCGGCGCGCCGCCGGGTCACGGAGGGCACGAACGGCCTCGCGGACGCCCTCGACCAGGCTGTCGCGGGCGCCGGGCTCGACGCACCGAGCCGGCCCGCGTGGTGGCGCGTCGTCGGGACGTTCCAGTGGCTCGTGCTCGCGGCGCTCGTCGCCGGGCTGCTGTGGCTCGCCGCCCTGTGGGGGTTCGTGTACCTGCGCCTGCCCGAGCCGCCGACGCCCGTCCTGACGCTCGGTGGTGCCGGGGCCCCGGAGATCCCGTGGCCCACGCTGCTCGTCCTCGGCGGGGTCGTCGTCGGGGTCCTCGTCGCCCTCGTCTCGCGCGCCGCGGCGGCGGTCGGCGGCAGACGGCGAGCCGCCCGGGCACGGCGCCGGCTGCGAGAGGCCGTGGGCCGCGTCGCCGACCGCCTCGTGCGGCTCCCCGTGGGCGAGGAGCTCGAGGCGCTCGCCGGCTGCCGGACGGCGGCGCTGGTCGCCGCGTCCTGACGACCCGCCACTCCGCCGAACACGAGGTTGCTGTCGATCTCGGGCCGAGAACGACAGCAACGTCGTGCTCGACGGCGTGGAACGTCGTGCTCGGCGGTCGGAGACAATGGTCGCGCCCCTGTCGAGCGAGAGGACCCTCATGACCCGCCTGCACGTCCCCGTCTCCCTGCGGTGGTCCGACCTCGACGCGTACGCGCACGTCAACAACGTCGAGATGTTCCGGCTGCTCGAGGATGCGCGCATCACGGCGTTCTGGACCCACCCCGAGGCCGGCGAGGACGCGTGGCCGACGGCGGTCCTCGAGACCGGTCCCCACGCGACCAGCCACACGCTCGTCGCGCGCCAGGAGATCCAGTACCTGCGCCCGCTCGCGTTCACGCGCACGCCCGTGCGGGTCGAGCTGTGGGTCGGGCACCTCGGCGGTGCGAGCATCGAGGTCTGCTACGAGGTGCACGACGGCGCGGCCCGGTTCGACCGCACCGGCCCCACCTCGGGAGGCGAGCCCTACGCGAAGGCCGCGACGACGATCGTCGTCGTCGACGCCGCGACCGGCCGGCCCCGGCGCCTCAGCGACGCCGAGCGCACCGCGTGGGAGCCGTACGTCGAGGAGCCGCTGACGTTCCGTCGTCGGAGCTGAGCCTCGTTCGACACAGACCCGCGCCGCAGGAGAGCGACGTCGACGCCCTTGATTCCCGCAGTACCCCGCCCGCGGAGGCCCACCCGCGACCCGCCGCGCACGCCCGCGAATGACGCCCGGGGTCGGCCGGGTCGGAACCGTGGTCGGGCAGGTGCCCCGCCCGACCACGGTTCTCTCCGTTCCCCGTCAGGAGACGGTGCACTCCGCGCCGTCGAGGGAGAACGTGGACGGGGGAGTGTTCACGCCGGCGTGGGTGACGTTCGCGCCCACCTCGACGGAGGCGCCCGGGGCGAGCGTGCCGTTCCAGGCGGCCGAGCGGACGGTGACGTCGTCGCCGGACTGGGTCCAGGTCGCGCTCCAGCCGTTCGTCACGGTCTGGCCCGACGGGAACCTGAAGGCGAGCGCCCACCCGTCGAGCGCCGTCGTCCCGGTGTTCGTGAGCCGGAGCGTGACGGTCCCGCCGGAGCCCCAGTCGCTCGAGGTCCAGCGCACGGCGCACGCGCCCGGCTCCGGTTCGGTGCCCGCTGCGGCCGTCGTGAACGACGTCGCGCCGCTCGGGGGTGACACGTTGCCTGCGCGGTCGGTGGCGACGACCGCGACCTCGTACGCCGTCTCCGGCGCGAGGCCGGTGAGCGTGTGCGTCGGGGTCGTGGTCGTCGCGACACGGACGCCGTCGAGCAGCACGTCGTAGCGCGCCACGCCGCTGCCCGCGTCCGCGGACGGCGACCACGTGACGCGCGCGCCGGTGGTGGAGACGGCGTCGACGACGGTCGTGCCGGGCGTCGTCGGCGGTGCGGTGTCGGGCTCCACGGGACCGGACTGGGGCTCCGCGCCCCACAGGAGCTCGTCGCCCTCGTAGAGGGTGATGCGTCCGTTGTCGGTGACGGTCTCGCCGGTCGCGAGCTCGGCGAACGACCAGTCGTCCGCGGCGTCCCACACGTCCGCCGTGACGCGGAACTGGATCTCGCGGCGGTGCTGCGACTGCCCGCCCGGGTAGACGACGGAGTCCGCGCAGTCGATCTCGACGTAGTACAGGTCGTCGCCGGCGTGGCCGACGCTCACCGTCGCGCCGGGGCACTCCGAGTAGTTCGTCGTCGCCCGGATCGTGGCCGGGTCCGCGCCCTCGTCGAGCGTGAACCAGTAGCGCAGGCGCACGTCGTCGAGCACGCGCGCGGGGAAGGCGGACCGGTTGCGCAGGATCGCCTTGACCTCCGTGAACGCCGACCCCGGCTGGTTGAGCCTCGACTCGACGACGAACTCGGGCCGGTCGGGCGTCTCGGGCCGCGGGAAGTCGGCGAGCGGCGTGCCGCCGTGGGTGCCCACGAGGAACGCGAGCGCCGACGTGAACCCGGCGTTGTAGTCCGTCGCGACCTCGTTCGCGACGTAGTCGGTGCGGCTGTCCGTGTAGGAGTCGTTGGGCGACCCCGGGCCGCCGACGAGCGCGCCGTACAGCACGTGCCGCGTCGCGACCGGTTCGGCGAGCGAGTCGAGCCACGAGCCGTGCGCGGTGCGGTGGTGCGGGTTCTGGGGCGAGTCCTCGCCGTACCCGACGACGTACGACGCGCCTCGCGGGTTGTCCCCGAGCGCGTAGCCGATCTGTCGCTCGCCGAACGCCTGGTACGTCTGGGCGCGGGTCGTGTCGCCGCGCTCGCGCAGCCAGTCGCCGTACGTGAGCGCGACGAAGGCGGTGTTCGCGGCGTAGCGCAGCGAGCCCCAGGAGTCGAGGAACGCCTGGCCGCCGGGGGAGTAGCGCACGCGCTGGCCCTGGTGGCCGGTGGTCCAGAAGTCGAGCCACCGGTTGGCGTCGTCGACGTACTGCTGCTTGCCCGTCGCCTGGGCGAGCAGGGCGTAGGCGCCGTACGACTTGTCGTCCCACGCGACCGTCCACCGGTAGGAGCGCGTGCTCGACTGCGGCTCGGTCGACAGACCGCCGTACTCCTGCTCGGCCTTCGCGAGGTACGCCGCGTCGCCGGTCGCCTCGTAGAGCCAGTACGCGCCCCACACGAGCTCGTCCTGGTAGCCGGACCACGAGTTGTAGAAGCTGCCCACGGGGATGCAGTCGGAGTACTTGCCGCGGTACGTGTCCGCGAAGTCGTAGAGCTCCTCGGCGTGCCGCACGAGCTCGGCCGCGTATGCCGGGTCGGAGCCGGCGAACACGATCGAGGAGGCGGCCATCGCCGCCGCGGTCTCGCCCGCGACGTCGCTGCCCGGGCACGACGGGTCGACCTTGTACGCCGGGCGCTCCATCTGCATCGCCTCGGCCGGGCCCCACCACTTGTGGTCCGCGTCGCCGTCGCCGACCTGCGCGTAGAGCACGTCCGGCTCGGGGTGGGCCTTGATGAAGTAGTCGTTGACCCAGCGCAGGGAGTCGAGCAGCTCGTCCTCCTGGCCCGACGCCGCATAGCCCTCGGGGCTGGCGATCGCGCCCCACGCGAGCATCGTCGTCGTGAAGGCCATCGGCAGCCCGAACTTCACGTGGTCGCCCGCGTCGTACCAGCCGCCCGTGAGGTCGAGCCCGACGTCGGCGCCGTCGTCGAGCGCGGAGTCGCCCCGCCAGCTCACGCGGAAGTCGTCCGGCAGGTCGCCCGAGCGCTGGGCGTCGTAGAAGAACAGCGACTTCTGGAGCGCCTCGGCGTAGTTCGGCTCGACGGCGGCCGACGCCGGAGCGGTGGTGGCGGCCACGAGGCCGCCGGTGAGCAGGGCGCCCGCGGCCGCGGCCGCGGTGGTCCGGACCGCCGCGCGGCGCAGCGGGGAGGGTCGTGGGTGCATGGCTGCCTCTCGGTCCGCCCGTGTCCTCCTCGACGCGGGTCGACGCCACTGTCGGGAGCCGGCGGGCGACGGTCAAGGTCGCCCCTCGCCGCGAAACGTTTAGCCCGACGAGGCGTGCTGGTCGGGCGGCCCGCCGGACCGCGCCGCACGCTCCGCGGCGCGCGCGACGTTGCGCTGCATCCCGCCGAACACGACGCCGTGGAACGGCTTGACCGCCCACCAGTAGAGCTGACCCGCGAGGCCGTGCGGGTGGAACAGCGCGCGCTGCGCGAAGAACGTGCGGCCCGGGCCTCGTGCGTCCTCGGGCGACGGCCCGACGTCGTCGGGCGCCGTGACCTCTGCGGCCGACTCGTCGACGCGCAGCTCGAGCCACGCGAGGCCGGGCAGCCGCATCTCGGCGCGCAGCAGCAGGCGCCGGCCCGGCTCGATCGCCTCGACGCGCCACCAGTCGAGCTCGTCGTCCACCCGGAGCCGGTGCTCGTCCCGCCGCCCCCGCCGCAGCCCGGGACCGCCCACGAGCCGGTCGAGCAGGCCGCGCACGCGCCAGGCGAGCGACCACGAGTACCAGCCGCCCTGGCCGCCGATCTCCTCGATGACACGCCACAGGACGTCTCGCGGGGCGTCGACCACGGTGCGCCGCTCGTCGGCGTAGAGCGACCCGCCGGCCCAGTCCGGGTCGCTCGGCAGCGGGTCCGACGGCGCTCCCGGCACCGATGCGGACGACCACCGGGTCGTGACCTCGCCGTCGTGGATGCGCTCGAGCGCGAGCTCCACGGCGCGGTCGAAGCCGATGAGCCCCTCGGGCGGGTCGGGCACGTACCGCGAGATGTCGTGCTCGGAGCACACGACCTCGTGCTGGAGCGACTCGACGAGCGGGCGGGCGATGCCGGACGGCACGGGGGTGACGAGGCCGACCCACAGGCTCGAGAGCTTCGGCGTCAGCACCGGCACGGACACGATGTGCCGCCGGGGGAGGCCCGCGACCCGCGCGTAGCGCTGCATCATGTCGCGGTAGGTGAGCACCTCCGGGCCGCCGATGTCGAACGCGCGCGACACGTCGGGCGGCATCGAGGCGGAGCCCACGAGGTAGCGCAGGACGTCGCGGACCGCGATGGGCTGGATCCGGTTGTCGACCCACTTCGGCGTGGTCATCGCGGGCAGGCGCTCGGTGAGGTAGCGCATCATCTCGAAGCTCGCCGACCCCGAGCCGAGGATGACCGCCGCCTGGAGGACCGTCGTCGGGACGCCCGACGCGAGCAGGATGTCGCCCACCTCCTTGCGCGAGGCCAGGTGGCGCGACAGCTCGCCCTCGGGCACGTCCGGGAACATGCCGCCGAGGTACACGATGCGACCGACCCCCGCCTCGCGCGCCGCCTGCGCGAAGGTCAGGGCCGTGCGGCGGTCGCGGGCCTCGAACGTCGGCCCGGTGCCGAGCGAGTGGATGAGGTAGTACGCGACGTCGACGCCGTCGAGCGCCGCGCGGATCTGGTCGAGGTCGGCGGCGTCCGCGGCCACGGGCTCGACGTCGTCCACCCACTCGCGGCCCCCGAGCCGCTCGGGGTGCCGGGCGAGCGCGCGCACCTCGATCCCGGCGCGCAGCAGCTCGGGGACGAGCCGCCCGCCCACGTACCCCGTGACGCCCGTGACGGCCGCCCTCACGAGAGCAGCTCCAGGACCTCGCGCTCGGCGCGCGTCTGCGAGCGCGTCGAGCCGATCGTCTCGCCGCGCTCCCACAGGTCGAACAGCCGCGGGTCGATGTACGACGACCGCGCGACCGCGGGCGTGTTGCCGAGCTCCTCCGCGACGTCCTTGACGATCCCCTTCACCACCCGACGCCGGGCACGCTCCGAGCGGGGCGGTGCGCCGGCGTCGGCCAGGGCGCGCGCGGCGAGCACCGTCGCGTGCCACGTGCGGAAGTCCTTGGGGGTCGCGTCCTGGCCGAGCCGCTCCTTGATGCCGGCCTGCACGTCCGCGCTCGTCACGTCGCGCCACACCGCCCGGCCGGTGACGTCGTCCTCGCGCCACGCGAGCAGCTCGACGCCGCCGCGCCGGCGCTTGAGCGTCGTGACGAGCTCCGCGACGACGGGGTCGTCGACGACGACGTCGCGCACCTGGCCCGACTTCGCCGGGTAGTGGAAGTGGACGCTGCCGTCGCGACGGACGGTCGCGTGCTCCTTGCGGATCGTGGCGAGGCCGTAGCTCCCGTTCTGCTTCGCGTAGATCTCGCCGCCTGCACGGAAGTACGCGAGGTCCAGGAGGCGGAACGCGAGCGCGAGGACCTTCTCGCGCGGCATGCCGGGCAGCTCGAGCTCGCGCACGACCCGGCGGCGCGCCCCGGGGAGCCGGCGGCCGACGTCGAGCACGTGGTCGTGCTTGCGCCGCGCCCGGCGCAGCTGCCACTGCTCGTGGTAGAGGTACTGGCCGCGCCCCGCCGCGTCGCGCCCGAACGCCTGGATGTGCCCGTTCGGGTACCGGCAGATCCAGACGTCCTGCCACGCCGGGGGGACGGCGAGGCGCGTGCAGCGCGCGACCTCCTCCTCGTCGGCCAGGGGCACGCCCTCGACGTCGAGGAAGACCCACGCGTCGCCCTTCGGGCGGCGCGAGTAGCCGGGCGAGGTCACGGAGACTCGGCGCAGTCGCACCCGGTCATCGTGAGGGCTCGGCCGTCCGCTCGCAGCGGGGGAGCGGACGCCCTGTCAGGAGGCCGAGCACTCCTCCCCGTTCAGCGTGAAGCCCTCGGGCGGCCCGGCGGTGCCGGTGCCGATGAGCCCGACGTCCGACGCGGCGCCCGGCGCGAGCGTCGTGGCCCACGCGGGTGCCGCGACACGCACCGTGCTGCCCGTCTGCGTCGCCGTCCCGCCCCAGGACTGGGCCACCTTCTCGCCCGCGGTGAACTCCCACGCGAGCGACCAGTCGGCGACCGGCGCGTCGCCGTCGTTGGTCACGCGTGCGGTCGCCTGGAACCCGCCCGGCCACGACCCGACGACGTCGTACGCGACCGAGCACGTCGTCTCGCCCGGCTGCTCGGTGGGTTCCTCGGTCGGCTCCTCCGTCGGCTCCTCGCCCGGGTCGCCCGTGAGGTCGCCGAGGACGACGCCGCGCCCGTTCGTCCCTACGTACACCCGGCCGTAGACGTCGGGGTCGCCCGTGACGACGGAGCCCGTCCAGGCCCACTGGTGCTCGTCGTCGTTGATCCGCACCCACGTCGCGCCGGCGTCGTCGGAGCGGAAGACGCCGCGGACGCCGTCGACCTTCGACGACGTGTAGACCGCAGGGTAGTCGGCGCCCGGCGCGGCCTTGCCGAACCCGATCGCGTCGCCCTCCTCGACGTCAGCGACGCGCGCGAACGTCGCGCCGGCGTCGGTCGAGCGCCACAGGCCGTACGTCGAGCCGGCGGCTCCGCCGGCGAGCCATACGTCGCCCTCGTGCCCGGGAGCCGCGGCGAACCGGACGTTGCCCTGGGCCGGGAGACCGGTCGCGGCGGAGGCGGTGAACGACGCGCCGCCGTCGGTGCTCGTGTAGAAGGTGCCGCCCGCGTACGCGTAGAACACCTGCGGGTCCACCCGGTCCGCCTCGACCCGCGCACCCGCGGGCACGCCGGTCGACGCCGTCCACGACGAGCCGAGCGTCGTCGAGACGTGCACGCCCGTGCCCTGCGGGCTCCACACGATGCGTCCGCCGTCGGCGCCCACGGCCACCGTCCCCGCGCCCGTCACGCCGGGCGGTTCCTGGCCGGCCCACCACGAGGCCCCGCCGCTCGTCGAGACGCCGAGGTGGGACGCGACCGCGCCGTCGACGCCCTGACCGGCGCGCACGACCGTCGACGGCGCGAGCCCGGCGAAGTCGAGGCTGTGCACGGCGCCGTGGTACGGCTGGCTGAACATGAGGTCGGGGACCTGCGTGACGTCGTCGTGCACGAACCCGCCGATGTCGCCGAGCCCCGAGATCACGTCCGCGCCGCCCGGCGGGGCGACGAGGTCGAGCACCGCGGTCTCCTCGATCCCCTGGGCCTTGACGGAGATGTCGACCGTCCCGCCGGTGTCCCAGTCTGTGAGGTCCGTGCCGCCGTAGACGGTCGCGCCCGTGCCGTAGAAGAACCGGTCGGAGTCGAACGGGTCGATCTCGAAGGACTCCGTCATCCAGCCCAGCTTGGGGCTCGGCTCGGGTGGCGCGGGCTGCTTGTCGAACGTGAGCCACGGGGCGCCCGAGACGTCGAGCGTGTACCGCAGGTCGCGGTCCGGGTACCCGGCCCACTCCCAGATCGACGTCCACGTCTCGCCCCGGTCGGTGCTGCGGTACACCTGGATGTCGGGCCACCACGACATCTGGCTCACGACCATGAGGGTGTCCGGGTCCTGCCGGTCGATCGTCAGGCCCGAGTAGCCGTAGAAGGCGTCGGGGCTCGACGACGGCACGGGGCTGATCTGCGACCACGTCCCCGTCGCGGTGTCGAGGCGCCAGACGTCGCCCGCGCCGCCGTCGTAGGGGCCGCCGGTGTCGGACGTCGCGAGGTAGAGCTGCCCGCCCTCCTCGTCGAGCACGACCTTGTGGGGGACGTACCCCGTGGGAGCGCCGGGGACGGCCTCCCAGGTCGCGCCCGCGTCGGTCGAGCGGTAGAGCGGGTTCTGCGTGTCCGCGACGCCCACGTAGAGCGTCGGGGTCGGGGCGCCCGGCGTGCCCGACGACGGGTCCGGCACCACGGTGACCACGCCCTGGTTCGCGGACAGGTAGCCGCTGGGGTCGGTCGGGTCCTGGACGTAGGTCCCGGGGTTGGGGAACGAGGTGACCTCGGACCACGTGGCACCCGCGTCGGTGCTGCACCACAGGCCGTTGCCCTCCTCCGTCCCGAGGTAGAGCACGTCGTTGTCGAGCGGGTCGACGACGAGGCGCTCGCCCATGCCGCGGCCCGGCATGTTCCCGCCGACCTTGAACGGCAGGTCCGTCCGCTGCCACGTCTCGCCGCGGTCGGACGAGCGCAGGACCGCGCCGGGGTTCGGGTCCCAGGAGTTCGTGTACGTGCCCACCGCGGCGTAGACGTTGTCCGGCTCCACCGGGTCGGTCGCGATGCTCTGGACGCCGGTGTGGCCCCAGTCGTCCCAGCCGACGTGGTCGAGGAGCGGCACCCAGCGCCCGGTCGCGTCGTCGAGGCGGTAGGCGCCGCCGATGTCGGTGCGGGCGTAGACGAGCCCTGGCTCGGTGCGGCTGAACACGATCCCGGGGACGAACCCGCCGCCCACGATCTCGACGTTCCCCCACGCGTACCCGCTCGCGTCGGTCGCGGTCGTCCCCGGCGACGTACCCGCGGTCGTCCTGGGCGCGGCCGTCGCGGCGGCACCCAGGCCGGCGGCGACGAGCCCGCAGCCGACGAGCGCGGCGATGGCTGGTCGAAGGCTCATCCGTTCTCACTCCCTCGTGTGCGCGGGGAACAGCCCCGGGCACGTCGTCGTGCCGGGCGCCACGCTAGGTGAGGAGCTCCCCGGGGCCGCAGGGACGAAACGTTTCGGCGGGGCCGCGGACCACGACGCGGTGACCCGGGCCGGGGGCGCGGCCCGGGTCACCACGGTCCGGGAGCGGTCCGCGATGCGGGCCGCGCGTCGCCCGGGGCGGCCCCTGCGCGCCCCGGACGTCGCTCGTCGGGTCAGGAGACGGTGCAGGCCGCGCCGTCGAGCGTGAAGGCGGTCGGCTCACGGTTGGTTCCCGCGTGGGAGCCGTTGAACCCGATGTCGACGCTCGCGCCCGCGCGCAGCGTGGTGTTCCAGGCGGCGGGCGTGACGGTCACCGTCGATCCGGTCTGCGCGTACTGCGCGGACCAGCCCTGCGTGACGGCCTGGCCGTCGGGGAACGTGAACGTCAGGGTCCAGCCCTGGCGAGGGGTCGGCGAGTCGTTGGTGATCCGTACCGACGCGGTGAACCCGGTGTTCCACGAGCTCGCCGTCCAGGCGACGGTGCAGGCCCCGGCGGGCTGGCCGCCGTCGTCCTGGGTCGAGCCCGTCACGGTGCCCGACGTGGCGGAGACGTTGCCCGCGGCGTCGACCGCGCGGACCGCGTAGACGTGGTCCGTGCCCGGCGCGAGACCGGTGTCGGTGTACGACGTCGCAGGGACCTCGGCGACCTGAGCCCCGTCGCGGAAGACCCGGTATCCCGTGACCCCGGTGTCGTCGGTCGACGGGTTCCACGCGAGCGACACCGAGGACGTCGTGGTGCCGGAGACGCGCAGGCCGGTCGGGGCCGACGGTGCCTGGTCGTCGCCGCCCGATCCGTCGTCCCGGGCTCCGAGGACCTGGGCGATCGCGGCGTACGCGGGCTTGGCCGTGTACGCGTCGTCCCAGACGAGCGCGGCGCCCTGCCCCGGGAAGACGCCCGGGATCCACGAGTACTTGTCGGTGATGCCCCACAGCGTCACGCCCGTGCAGCGGTCGACGTCGAGGCAGGCCTGGAAGACCTTCGCGTAGTCGGACGCCTGCTGTGCGAGCTTCGACGCGTCGGCGGGGGTGTTCATGCGGATGTCGAGCTCGGTGATGCGCACGTCCACGCCGAGGTCGGCGAACCGCTGGAGGTTCTGGGTCAGCGTCGACGGGACCTGGCCGATGATCAGGTGCGCCTGGAACCCGACGCAGTCGATCGGCACGCCGCGGGCCTTGAAGTCGGCGACGAGGTCGTAGATCGCCGTGCTCTTCGCGTTGATCCCGTCCGTGCTGTAGTCGTTGATGCACAGGTCGGCGTCCGGGTCGGCAGCCCGGGCGGCGCGGAACGCGTCCTCGATGTAGCCGTCACCGAGCCGCTGCTGGAACACGCTCTGCCGGCGGGAGCCGTTGTCCTCGAAGGCCTCGTTGACGACGTCCCACGCCTCGACGTCTCCGGCGAAGCGACCGGCGACGGCGGTGACGTGGTCGGTCATGGCGGTGCGCAGGTCCGCGCCCGTCAGGCCCTGGACCCATCCGGGGAGCTGGTTGTGCCACACGAGCGTGTGCCCGTAGAGGTCCGCGCCCTGCGCGGCCGCGTAGCTCGCGACCTGGTCCGCAGCGCCCCAGGAGAACGAGCCCCGGGAGGGTTCGGTCGCGTCCCACTTCATCGCGTTCTCCGCGACGACGAGCGAGAACTCGCGGTCGGCGACCGCCTGGTAGCCGCTCTCGGAGAGCCGGCCGGGGTCGAGCGCGAAGCCGATGGTCTTGCCGTGCCGTGCGGCGGCGTCGCCGAGCGGCTCGGTGGCGGCGGTCGCGGTCGTGGCGACCGGGACGACGGTTGCCGCGACGAGCGCCGTGGTCGCGAGCGTCGTCGCGAGAGATCGTCTGAAGCTGGTCCTGCTCATGGGTGCACTCTCCGGGTCGATATCGATATCGAACGTGGCGAGGACCGGCGGCCGGGGCGCGGGGCCCCGACCGCCGGTCGTCAGGTCAGCTGACGGTGCAGGACGCGCCGTTCAGCGTGAAGGCCGTCGGCTCGGCGTTGGTCCCCGAGTGGGAGCCGTTGAAGCCGATCTCGACGCTCGCGCCCGCGCCCAGCGTGGTGTTCCACGCCGCCGGGGTCACGGTCACCGTCGAGCCCGTCTGCGCGTACTGCGCCGACCAGCCCTGCGTGATGCTCTGACCGTTCGCGAAGTCGAACGTCAGGGTCCAGCTCTGCAACGCCTGGGCCGAGTCGTTGGTGAGACGGATCGACCCGGTGAAGCCCGTGTTCCAGGAGCTCGCCGTGTAGGCGACCGTGCACGCTCCGGTGGGCTCGCCGCCGTCCTCCTCCGTCTCCCCGGTCACGGTGCCGGACGTCGCCGAGACGTTGCCCGCCGCGTCGAACGCGCGCACGGCGTAGACGTGCGACGCGCCCGCCGCGAGCCCGGTGTCCGTGTACGACGTCGCCGCGACCTCGGCGACGACCGCGCCGTCCCGGTACACCCGGTAGCCCTCGACGCCCACGTCGTCGCTCGACGCGTTCCACGCGAGCGAGATCGACGAGGTCGTGGTGGCCGAGACGTTCAGGCCGGTCGGGGAGGTCGGCGCCTGGTCGTCGCCGCCCGAGCCGCCGTCCTCGTCGGTCACGACCGGCAGCGGTGCCGACGCGGCCGAGACGTTGCCCGCCGCGTCGCGCGCCTGCACGGTCACCGCGTACGAGGTGGCCGGTGCCAGCCCGGTGATCGTGTACGACGTCGACGCCGTGGTCCCGGCGGGCTCGCCGTCGACGAGCACGGTGTACCCCGTGACGCGACGGTCGTCGGTCGACGCCGTCCAGCTCACGGTCGCGGACGTCGCGGTGGTCGCGCCGGCCACGAGGCCGGTCGGGACGGTCGGGGCCGTCGTGTCCGGCGGCACCTCGCCGTCCGGCTCGATCACGGGGTACGCGTTCTCGACGAGCATCTGGAACTGCGACTCGAACCACTGGCCCGCGAGCGGCGCGTCGGGCAGGGCGCCCGTGAGCTGGTTCGCGAGCTTGGGGGAGACGAACGTCGGGTCGCACATGCGGTCGAACCGCTTGCCCTGGTCGTTCGGGATGTCCGACGACGCGCCGTCCGACTCGCCCGGAGGCTTGACCCACACGTAGGCGTGCAGGTGGGACTCCGGGTAGCCCGCAGGTGTCGCCTGCGGGCGCTCGCCGATGCCGGCGCCGGACGGGTTGCACCACGCGCCGCGGTGGACGCGCTTGTCGACGCGCGACTCGTTCACGTAGGTGTTGTGGTTCGTCGACGTGCTCACCGCGGTCGGGCGGTCGGGGCCGCCCCAGCCGTTGCGGGACGTGTCGACGAGCATGCCGATCGACGACGGGAAGCCCTCGGCGACCAGCAGGTCGTAGAGGTGCGCGGTCCAGTCGGTCTCGTCGAAGTCGGCGTTCCACTCGTAGAAGGTCGCCGAGCGCACGGGCGTGCTGCCGATCTGGATGTCCTCGAGGAACGGCTCGTGCAGCGGGGTCGAGTTGGCGGTGTTCGTCACGAAGCCCGTCACCGACGCGTAGCCCGCCTCGGTGGAGAGCACGACCTCCTTGAAGAGCTTGGCCGCGGGCCCGGCGTTCGAGGGCCAGCCGAGCCAGCCGGCGTGCGCCGCGTCGATGTACGAGTAGACGTTGCCCACGTCGTGGAGCGCGTCCAGGGCGTACTTCACGCCCTCGCGGTAGTACGGCGCGGAGGCCTGGCAGTCGGGGGTGCTGATGTTCGTGATGAGGTTCGGCAGCGAGTCGGGCTCGATCGTCGCGACGATGCGCAGGTCCTCGTAGGCGGGGTCGTCCAGGATGTCGGCGATGACGTCGATGTACTCGGTCTTGTACCGCGCCATGTCCGCCGCGGTGGGCTTGAGCTCGCCGTTGGACGCGAGGGCGTAGCAGTCGCGGCCCGGCAGATCGTAGATCACGAGGTTGAAGACCATCGGCACGCCCGGCTGCTTCTGCGCGACCGCCGCGTCGAGGTGGTGCCGCAGGCCGGGGCCGTCGGCGTTGCCCTGGATCGCGCTGATGCGGTCCATCCAGACGGCGGTGGGCTCGTCGGCGATCGCGCGCATGCGCGACCCGAGGTCCCCGCCCGCGCGGTCGGCCGCGGCCTCGACGTTGTCGGACCAGAAGTCGTTCACGTACTGGGTGGCACCGGCGAACGGGTTGCCCACCCGCGGCTCGGCGGCTCCCGCGGGCGCCGTGACGGCGACCAGCGGGGCGGCGAGCAGCGCGAGCGAGGCGACGACCGTCGCGCCCTTGCGCAGTCGGCTCGATCGGGATGGCACAGGGTCCTCCTGATGTTCGAGGGGCACGGGCGGGGCCCGCGCACCGGACGGGATCCGTCCGGCTGGGGACAACGTGACAACCGGACCGCCTCCTGCACATCGTGTGAAACGTTTAGGCATTCCGCGGGGGTGCGGTCGTCCCGCGCAGGAGCAGCCTGCTCGCCGGGGCCGGCGGCTCGACGGTCACGTCGCTCTCCGCCTCCAGCCGCGAGGCGGACCGTCCGAGGCCGAGCCGCGCGACCACGTCCGCCGCGACGTGGGCGCCGAGCGCCGCGAACGGACGGTGCACCGCGGTGAGCGCCGGGTCGACGAGACGGCACGTCGCCGAGTCCTCGCCGGAGAGGACGGACAGGTCCCACGGCACCTCGAGGCCCTGCCGGCGGGCCGCCTCGAGAACCGCCACGGCCGCGACGTCCCCGTCCGTGAGCACGGCCGTCGGTCGTGTGTCGAGCGCCACGAGGCGTGCGGCGCGCGACCGGGTCTCCTCCCAGGTCCGGCACTCGACGAGCTCGACGCGGGCCTCGGGCCCGCCGGCGTCCCGCATCGCCGCGTACAGGACCCGCGCGACGTCGTCGCCCGCGTCGGACACCACGACGGCGACCCGGCGGTGACCCAGCTCGACGAGATAGCGCGCGGCGCGGGCCTCCGCCTCACCGGCGAACCAGGTCCGGACGCCGGGCGACGTGTCGGGACCGCTGTCGTACGGGGTGTCGGTCGACGTGTCGGGCGACACCTCGACGAGCGGGATCCCGGCGTCGAGCGCGACCCGACCGCGCGGGTCCCGCGCGTGCGTGTCCACGAGCACGAACGCCGCGTGCCGCCGCTCCGACCAGCCGGTCTCGAGGTCGCGTGCCCCCTCGTCACGGTCGGCGACGACCTCCACGCTGAGGGCGAGGTCGTGCTCGGCGAGCACCGGTCGCATGCCCGCCGCGAGGGCCAGGCCACGGGTCGGCCCGGGGTAGCCCTCCGCGCCGTGGACCACCTGGAGGCCGACGCTGCGTGCGCGCGCCCGCAGGGAACGGGCCGCGGCGCTGGGGCGCCACCCCAGGTCGGACGCGGTGCGCAGGACGTGCCGGCGCGTGCGCTCGGAGACGCCCGGCCGGTCGTTCAGGGCGTACGAGACGACGGCGATCGAGACACCCGCTGCACGGGCGACGTCGGTGATCGTGATGCGCCGCTCGGCGGGCCCCGGAGCGCGCCCGGAGGCGGCTGCGGGGGCGGGATCTGTGGTCACGCTCCCACACTGTGCCCGGTTTGGGTGCATGATGCATGTCAGGACTCGGTAACGATGACGTGACGGGGACGGTGACGAGGATGTCGACGGACGCGACGAGGCGCCCGAGGCAGGCGGGGGACCACCTGACCTTCGGAGTGCTCTGCCCGGTGGTCGGGGGCTTCTACTTCGGGCGCTCCCTGGCCGGGATCGCCCGGGTGCTGCGGGCCCACGGGCACCGCGTGGTGGCGCTGCAGACCTATCCACCCGACCTGGACCGGGACGAGTTCCCCGGCCCGCCGGGACGCCGACCGCTGCTCGGGCGGTCGTCGTTCGACGGGTTCGTCGTGGTGACGACGGCGCTCGCCGACGCCGAGCTGCGCGAGCTCGACGCGTCCGGGATCCCGCTCGTGCTGCTCGGCGTGCGCGCCGAGGGCCTGCGGGCGCCCGCGGTGTCGCCCGACAACGCGGGCGGGGTGCGTGCCGCCGTCGACCACCTCGTCGACCACGGCCACCGCCGGATCGGGTTCCTCGGCAACACCGACCAGCGCGACACGCTCGAGCGCTACGACGCGTACCGCGCGGCGCTCGCGGCCCACGGCCTGCCGTCCTCGCCGTCGTGGGTCTACCGGACGCGTGACAACCAGGAGGCGAGCGCCGAGGTCGTCGCGCGCCGGCTCGCCGCGAGGGGCCTGCCCACGACGGCGACGCTCGCCGCCACCGACCGCAACGCGATCGGCTTCATGCGCGGGCTGCAGGCCGGCGGGGTCGACCTGCCCTCCGGGCAGGCGGTCGTCGGGTTCGACCACGCCGACTCGGGGGCCCGGGCCCGGCCGCGCCTGTCGACCGTCGACCCGCTGCACGACCAGGTGGGCGAGCGCGTCGCCGAGCTGCTCGTCGCGCAGGTGCGCGGCGCGGCGGTCGACCGCGAGAACCGTCTCGGGCGCGCCGCGCTCATCCGCCGCGAGTCGTGCGGCTGTCTCGAGGGGACGCAGGGCGAGCTCATCCGGACGGCGTCGCACGCGTCGGGCGACGCCTCGGCGGACGCCGCGAGCGACCGCGCGCCCGCCTCGACGTCCCGCGGCGCCGCGCAGGACGACACAGGGCCGGCCGTCCGGACCTGCCCGCTCGACGACGTCGCGCGCGTCGTCTTCGCCGCGGCGGCCGAGCGTCCTGAGCTGCGTGCCGAGCCGCGCGGTCCCGGTCGTCGGCGGGCGCCCGAGGGCGCGCGTCGCCCGACGCCGCTCGACGGGTGGCTCCTCGTGGTGCGCCACATGCTCCGGGGTGCGGCGGAGACGGGTGCCGTCCCGCCCCCCGCGGCAACGCGCTCGCTCGCCGACCGCACCGCAGCCCTGCGGCCGTCGCAGGAGGCGCTCGAGCAGCTCGTACCCGCGCTCGAGGCCGAGGTCGCCGACCTGGTGCGCGACGTGCGGCGCCGTCGGGCGGGCACGCGGGCCACGCAGCTCGGGCGGACGGTGCTGTCGCGCAGCCCGCTGCGCGACCGTCCCGCCCCGTCCTCGGTGGCCCGGGCGGACGCCGTGCGCGCGACCGCGGCCGAGATCGTCGTCGCGTTCTCCCGCGGGTGCGCGCACGGCACCATCGCCCGGACGGGTCGCCTCGAGCAGGACCTCGTCGACCTGTACGAGGTGGACCTCGGCCTGCTGCGCGGCGACGGCGAGGGGCTGCGTCGCCTCGACTGGCTCCCGCGCGGCCTCGGCGGGACGGCCGCGCTCGCGCTGTGGGAGGACGACCCGGACGGGTCCGGCCGGCGCGTGCTGCGTATCGCCGGAGCCCGGGGCGGCGGCGCGACGATCGAGCGCCTGACGGGCTCCACCTTCGCGACGGCGCAGTTCCCGCCGCGCGAGCTCATCGACCCGCGGTCGCTGACGATCGTCGCGCCCGTCGCGTTCGGCCGGTCCGACTGGGGCTACCTCGTCGTGGGCGGTCTGCTCGACACGCGCGCGACGACCACGCGCGAGCGGTACAACCACTGGGCGGCGATGCTCGCCGTCGCGCTCGACCGCGAGGCGCTCGTCACGTCGCTCCAGGAGCAGCGGCACGCGCTCGCCGACGCGGCCGACCGCGTGCGCGACCTGGCCCTCGAGGTCGAGGCCGGGGCCGAGCGGGCCGCGCTCGTCTCCATCGCCTCGAACGACGGCACCTGGGACTGGGACGTCGAGGCGGGCACCGTGCGGTACTCGCCCGCGTGGGCGCAGATCGTGGGCTGCGACGTGCAGGACCTGCGCGACGACGCCGAGGAGTGGCTCGGCCGGGTCCACCCGGACGACCTGCAGGCGGTGCACGCGGCCGTCGCCGGGCAGCTCTCGGGCTCCAAGGACCCGCTCGACGTCGTGCACCGGCTGCGCTGCGCGGACGGCGAGCACGTGCGCGTGCGCTGCCGGGCCGTGACGGTCCACGACGCGGGCGGGCGGCCGGCCCGCATGGTCGGCGCCCTCGCCGTGCTGTCCGACGTCGAGAGGTACCGCAGCGTCCTGCGCGAGCGCGCGCTCGTCGACCCCGACTCGGGGGTCCTGCACCGCGCGCTGTTCCTCGACCGCCTCGAGCAGGCGATCGAGCGGTCCGGGCGGGTCCCGGAGTACTCGGCGCACGTGCTGGCGGTCGGGTTCGGGTCGCCGCCGACGGTCCCCACGCTGCACCGGCTCGGCGCCGCGCTCGGCCCGGCGGGCGCGGTGTGCGTGCTCGCGCCGCGGGACCTCGTCGTGCTCCTCGACGGCGTCGACGACGACGAGGCGCGGCGCGTCGCCGTGCACGTCGCCGGTGCGTGCGGCGGGAGCGTCGTCGAGCACCTGGGCAGCGTCGCCGCGGTGCCGGACGCGCTCGAGGTCCTGCGCCGTGCCGGTGCGGCCCTCACCCGGCGCCGCGCGCACGCGCACGGCACCGTCGCGCGGCTCGGGGCACCCGAAACGTTTCGTACGTTGTGACGTCCGCTCGGCCGTGGCGACAGTCGAGCCGACCTGCCGCGGTGGGCCGGCCGACGACGGCCGGCCCGTCACCTCCGCGGAAGGGCTCGACGACGAGAGGGAGCACGATGCGACGCCTGTCAGGCCTGCCACGACCACCACGACGGACCCGGTGCCCGGCGCCACCACCCACCGGGCGTGCCGCCCGCCGCCGCCGCGCGGCCGCCGCGCTCGCCGTCGCGGCAACCCTCGGCGCGATCGTCGCGGTCCAGCCGGCGAGCGCCGTCCCCACCGCGACCGCCGGGGCCGAGGCGGCGGGGACGACGACCGCCGCCGCGCTCGCGGACGGCGAGTACACCGACCGCTTCCTCGAGCTGTACGCCAAGATCCACGACCCGGCGAACGGCTACTTCTCGCCGCAGGGCATCCCGTACCACGCGGTCGAGACGCTCATGGTGGAGGCGCCCGACTACGGGCACGAGACGACGTCGGAGGCCTACTCCTTCTGGCTGTGGCTCGAGACCTCCTACGGTCAGGTCACGGGCGACTGGGAGCCCTTCAACCACGCGTGGGACACGCTCGAGCAGTACATGATCCCCACCACGGAGAACCAGCCGACCAACGGGGCCTACGACCCGGGCAAGCCGGCGACGTACGCGCCCGAGGCCAACCACCCGAGCCAGTACCCGTCTCAGCTCCAGTCGTCGGTGTCCGTCGGGCGGGACCCGATCGGCGCCGAGCTCGAGTCGACCTACGGCACGCCCGAGGTCTACGGCATGCACTGGCTCGCCGACGTGGACAACGTCTACGGGTTCGGCGCCGCGCCGGGCTCCTCGGAGCTCCTCGGTCCTGACCACGAGGGGACGTCGTACATCAACACGTTCCAGCGCGGACCGCAGGAGTCGGTGTGGGAGACGATCCCGCAGCCGTCGATCGACGACTTCTCCTACGGCGGCCCCAACGGCTACCTGGACCTGTTCACGGGCGACGCGTCGTACGCGAAGCAGTGGAAGTACACCAACGCCCCCGACGCCGACGCGCGCGCCGTCGAGGCCGCGTACTGGGCCAACAAGTTCGCGACCGAGCAGGGTCAGCCCCAGGCCGTCGCCGAGACCGTCGGCAAGGCGTCGAAGATGGGCGACTACCTGCGCTACGCGCTGTTCGACAAGTACTTCAAGACGCCGGGCTGCGAGTCCACGTCGTGCCCGGCGGGCACCGGGCGCGACAGCGCGCACTACCTGCTGTCCTGGTACTACGCGTGGGGCGGCGCGCTCGACACCGCGTCGCCGTGGGCCTGGCGCATCGGCTCGAGCCACGCGCACTTCGGCTACCAGAACCCGATGGCGGCCTGGGCGCTCGCGAACGACCCGGCGCTCACGCCCGACTCGCCGACGGCGAGCGACGACTGGTCCGCGAGCCTCGACCGGCAGATCGAGCTGTTCCAGTGGCTCCAGGCGCCCGAGGGTGGCATCGCCGGCGGGTCCACGAACAGCTGGGACGGCGCGTACGCCGACCGTCCGGACGGCGTCGCGACGTTCTACGACATGGCCTACACCGAGGCGCCGGTCTACCACGACCCGCCGTCCAACTCGTGGATGGGCATGCAGGGCTGGGGCGTCGAGCGGATCGCGCAGCTGTACGAGCAGACGGGCGACGAGCGCGCCGAGGCGATCCTCGACAAGTGGGCGCCGTGGGTCATGGACCACATCACCGTCACCGCCGACTCCTGGCAGATCCCGTCCAACCTCGCGTGGTCCGGCCAGCCGGACGACTGGGACCCGGAGAACCCGGGCGACAACGCGGGGCTCAGCGTCGAGGTGACGAGCTACGGCCAGGACGTCGGCGTCGCCGGCGCGCTCGCCCGCTCCCTCATGTACTACGCCGCCGGCGGTGAGGGCGAGACCCACACGCGGGCGCAGCAGGTCGCCCACGACCTGCTCGACGCGATCTGGACGCAGAACAGCGACGCCATCGGCGTCGCGACGACCGAGACCCGCGCCGACTTCGGCCGCTTCGACGACGTCCTGGAGTCCGCCTCCGGCAACGGCGTGTACGTGCCCGCGGGCTGGTCGGGCACGATGCCGAACGGCGACGTCGTCGAGCCCGGGGTCTCGTTCCTCGACCTGCGCTCGTTCTACCTCGACGACCCGGACTGGGCGAAGGTCCAGGCGCACCTCGACGGCGGCCCCGCACCGGAGTTCACCTACCACCGGTTCTGGGCGCAGACGGCGGTCGCGACGGCGCTCGCGGACTACGACCGCCTCTTCGGGGACGGCAGCCAGCCGGAGCCCGACACCGAGTCGCCGACCACGCCGGCCGGCCTCGCGGTGACGGGCACGACGTCCTCCACGGCGTCGCTGTCCTGGACGGCGTCGACCGACAACGTGCGCGTGTCGGCCTACGACGTCCTGCGGGACGGCGCGGTCGTCGGCTCCACGGCGAGCACGACGTACACCGACGACGACCTCGACCCCGAGACGAGCTACCGGTACACGGTGCGGGCGCGCGACGCGGCGGGCAACCTCTCGCCCGTGTCGCTCGGCGTGGTCGCGGAGACGCTCGCGGACGACGGCGGACCCGAGCCCGGCGCGTGCACCGCGGTCTACCGGACCGCCGGGTCATGGGGTGGCGGCTACCAGGGCGAGGTCACCGTGACGGCCGGCTCCGCGGGCGTCACCGGCTGGACCGTCGAGCTCGACCTCGCGCCGGGTGGGCTGTCGCAGGCCTGGAACGCGACGACGAGCGTCAGCGGCGGCGTGCTCACCGCCACGAACGTCGGCTGGAACGGCACCCTCGGTGCCGGGGCCAGCACGTCGTTCGGGTTCATCGGCTCGGGCGCACCGCCGTCGGACACGACGGTCACGTGCGGCTGACCTCTCGCTGATCAGGTCCGGCTCCCGGCGCGCCTCACAGTGCCGGGAGCCGGACCATGCCCTCCTGCGCGATCGACGCGACGAGCGTCCCGTCCTGGGCGAACACCCGGGCCGCGCCCAGCCCGCGCCCGCCCTGCGCGCTCGACGCGGACTGCACGTAGAGCAGCCACTCGTCGACGCGCGCGTCGCGGTGCCACCACATCGCGTGGTCGAGGCTCGCGATCGACAGGTCGGGCGTGGTCCAGCCCACGCCCGCCTCGCGCAGGATCGGCTCGAGCATGACCTGGTCGCACGCGTACGCCATGAGGGCGCGGTGCAGCAGCTGGTCCTCGCCGACGTCGCCGCGCGCGCGCATCCAGACCATCTGGTGGTCCTTCGGCTCGTGGTCGGGGCCCAGGTAGAGCGACCCGCCGACGTGCCGCAGCTCGAACGCCGAGTGGTGCGACCAGAACCGCGCGATCGGGTGGTCGATGCCGCCGAGCACGTCGAGCGCCGAGGGCACGTCCTCCGGGGGCGGCGCGTCCGGCATGGGCGACGAGTGCTCGATCCCGCCCTGGTCCTCCTGGAACGACGCGATCATCGACAGGATGGGCTTGCCGTGCTGGATCGCATGGGTGCGGCGCGCGCTGAACGAGCGGCCGTCGCGCAGCCGCTCGACCGCCAGGTCGATCGGCACGTCGAGGCTGCCGGGGCGCAGGAAGTAGCCGTGCAGGGAGTGGGGGAGCCGCCCGTCCGGGACGGTGCGCCCGGCCGCGAGGACCGCCTGCGCGAGCACCTGGCCGCCGTACACGCGCCCGGTCGGCTGGTGCACGCTCACGCCCCGGAAGTGCTCGGGGTCCGCGGCGGACCCGTCGCCGTCGCCGATCCGCTCGAGCTGCAGCACCTCGAGGAGGTGACCGAGCGGGTTGGGGACCTGCTCGCGGGGCGCCGCGGGCGACGTCGGGCCGGGGGAGGTGTGCTCGGGGGTCACGGGGGTGGGCTCCTTCGCTCGGGCGGTCGGGTCAGTCGTCGAACGTGTTGAGGAGCGAGTGCGCCGCACGCTCCAGGTAGTCCCACAGCGTCGCCTCCTGGATCGGAGCGAGGTCCAGGGTGTCGACCGCGGCACGCATGTGCGCGAGCCACCGGTCGCGCGCGTCGGGGTTGACCTTGAAGCCGGCGTGCCGCATGCGCAGGCGCGGGTGCCCGCGCTGCTCGCTGTACGTCGTCGGGCCGCCCCAGTACTGCTCGAGGAACGCGGTGAGCCGCCAGCGCGCACCCGCGAGGTCCTGCTCGGGGTACATGGGCCGCATCACCGGGTCGGTGGCCACGCCCTCGTAGAAGGCGTCGACGAGGCGGACGAACGTGTCGTGGCCGCCGACCTCGTCGTAGAACGTGCGGCTCGGGCGGACCGGCGCGGACTCGTTGGTCATCCCGGTGACGGGCAGCGTCGGGCGGGGGCTGGGCTCTGTCACCGGCCCATCATCGCACCGCGGGGCCGCGCGCCCGGGCCCTGCGCGGGCGGGCCCGCGTCCGAGCGGCGCACGTCACAGCCCGAGGTCCGCGAGGACGGGCAGGTTCTCGCGCACGACGGCGCGCGCCCCGGCCGCGCTCTCGGCCTCGACCGCGAGCCGCGCGAGCCGCCGGCACTCGTCGAGGTCGACCTCGCGCAGGAGGGCCGCGACGTCGGGGATCGCGCGCGCGGTCATCGACAGGGAGGAGACGCCCAGCCCCACGAGCACGACGGCGAGCACGGGCTGGGACGCCGCCTCGCCGCACACCCCGACGGGTCGTCCCTGCTGCGCGCCGCCCGCGCACGTCGCCGCGACGAGCTGCAGGACGGCGGGCTGCCACGGGTCGCTCAGCTCGGCGAGCGACCCGAGGAGCCGGTCGGCCGCCATCGTGTACTGGGTGAGGTCGTTCGTGCCGATGGACGCGAACGCCGCGCGGGCCAGGATCGGCCCCGCGAGGAGCGCCGCGCTCGGCACCTCGACCATGACTCCCGCGACGTCGAGCCCGTGCGCGCGGCACCGCTCGACGAACCACTCCGTCTCGCCCACGGTGGAGACCATCGGCGCCATGACCCACACCTCGGCCTCCTCGGCCGCCGCGGCACGCGAGATCGCGTCGAGCTGCTCCTCGAGCAGCTCGGGCCAGCGTGCGGCCGTGCGCAGGCCCCGGACGCCGAGCGCCGGGTTCTCCTCGCCGTCGACCGTGAGGAAGTTCAGCGGCTTGTCCGCGCCGGAGTCGAGCGTGCGGACCACGACCTTGCGGCCCGGGAACTCGCGGAGCACCGTGCGGTACGCGGCGACCTGCTCGTCCACCGTGGGCGGCTGGTCGCGGTCGAGGAAGCAGAACTCGGACCTGAAGAGCCCGACGCCCTCCGCGTTCGCGGCCGCGGCGGGCGCGGCACCGGCCGGGTCGCCCACGTTCGCGAGGAGCTGGACCCGGTGCCCGTCACGCGTGCGACCCGTCCCGTCGAACGTGCGGACCTGGTGCGCACGGGCCCGCGCCGCGGAGACCTGTGCGCCCGTGGGGTGCACGACGACGGTGCCCGCCGAGCCGTCGACGAGCACGAGGTCCCCGAGCGCGAGCGCCGCGCTCGCGCCGGTCGCCGCGACGACCGCGGGGATGCCCATCGCGTTCGCGACGATCGCGGTGTGCGACGTCGGCCCCGCGCCGTCGGTGACGATCGCGAGCACGCGCGCCGGGTCGAGCGCGGCGGTGGCCGACGGCGCCAGGTCGGGCGCGACGAGCACGAACGGCTCGGGGTGCTCCGGAACACCGGGCGCCGGACGACCGGTCAGCGCGGCGACGAGCCGGTCGCGCACGTCCGCGACGTCCCGCGCCCGCTCGGCGAGGTGCCCGCCGAGCTCGGTGAACTGGCGCACGACCTCCTCGGCCGCCTCCCACACCGCGCGCTCGGGCACCAGGTGCTCCTCGACGACGCGACGCCGGGCGTCTGCCGCGAGCGTCGGGTCCGCCGCCATGACCGCCGTCGCCTCGAGGACGTCGCGCGTCTCGCCGTCCGCGGCGTCGGCCGCGCGCTGCAGGTCGGCCGCAACCTGCCCGGCCGCCTCGTCGACGCGCCGCGCCTGGGCCTCGTGGTCCGCACGGGGCGGCAGGCGCAGACCCGGCGGCGGCGCCGCGATCGGCTCGGGCATCAGCACGACCGGCCCGACCACCGTCCCCGGGCACACGCCGATGCCGGTGATGACCTGCCGTTCCTCGTCCTGGCTTCCGCCCGTCACGACCCCGCTCCTGTCCGCCTCGGCGCCGCTCCCGGCGCCGCGTCGATCCGGTGACAACAGTGTCTGGAGACTAGGCTGTAGGGCAGGTGCACGGCACCCCGACACCCCGGATCCCGAGCGGGATCCCACCCGCGACTCGCCTCAGGAGACATTTTCGATGAGCACCCCCTCGGACCAGAAGGCACAGCAAATCCTCGACGCCCTCGGGGGGCAGGGCAACGTCGTCGACCTCGAGCCGTGCATCACGCGACTGCGCGTCGAGGTCACCGACCCCGCGCTCGTCGACGAGGCGCGTCTCAAGGCGACCGGCGCGTTCGGCGTCGTGCGCTCGGGCCGCGTCGTGCAGGTCATCGTCGGCCCCGAGGCCGACAACCTCGCCGCGGAGCTCGACGGCCTGCGCTGAGGCATTCGCTGAGCCGCCGCTCAGCCGCACCGCCACCGCCACGCCTCAGGCCGGAGCGTCCTTGCTCATGGCCGGGGTAGCGGCGGCCGCGGCGGCCGCCGCAGCGCCCCGGGCGGCGCGGCGGCCGGCGCTCGACGACGTCTCTCCCGTGTCGTCGTCGGGCTTCGCGGGGGAGTGGTCGAGGACGACCACCTGCTGTGCCCCCGCGAGGGGGATGCCCGCCTCCGACAGGCCGGTGCGCACCTGCGCGCGCAGGGCGCGCGCCACCTCCCACTGCATCGCCGCCTGGGTCTTCACCTGCACCTTCAGCTGCAGCGCCTCGGCCGTCATCGCCTCGATGCCCGTGACCTCGGGAGGCTCGAGGAAGTAGGTGCCGAGCACCGGGTCTCGGCGCACCTCCTCCGCGGCCGCGAGGAGGGTCTCCCGGACCTTGTCGACGTCCGCCCAGTAGGCGACGCGGACATCGACGACGGCGCGACCCCACTCCTGGGTCTTGTTGCCCGTGCGCAGGATCTCGCCGTTGCGGATGTACCAGAGCGTGCCGTCGCCGTCTCGCACCTTCGTCACGCGCAGCGCCACCTCCTCGACGGTGCCGACCACCTCGCCGAAGTCGACCGAGTCCCCCACGCCGTACTGGTCCTCGAGCAGCATGAAGGTGCCCGACAGGAAGTCCTTGACGAGGCTCTGGGCGCCGAAGCCGAGCGCCACGCCCGCGATGCCGGCCGAGGCGAGGAACGGCGCGATGTTGACGCCCAGCTCGGAGAGCACCATGAGGACGATCATCGTGATGACGACGATGTTCACCGTCGAGCGCAGGACCGACCCGACGGTGCGCGCCCGCTGGGCGCGGCGCGCGGTCGCGAGCGGGTTGGCGCGCAGCAGGACGCTGCCCACCTCGGTCCTGCCGAGTCCCTCCAGCCGCTTGCTGCGCAGCGCCGGCGTGCCCTCCGCGATGTGCTCGGTGACGCGACGGATGACGCGGCGCACGAGAGCGAGCGCGACGGTCCCGATGACGATCACGAGGATGACGCGCAGCGGAACCCCGAGGAACCAGTCCCACCACGACGACGGGTCGGTCACCTCGAGGCCGTCGGTCACGGCGGACCCGACCGAGCCGGGGACGGGGGCACTGACGAGGGGGAGGAAGGGGTGAAGCATGCCCGCAGGGTACCCGCGGGACGTCGGCGCGAGGTGGGAGCGCCCGGGGGCCCAGGACCCTCGGGCGAGGGGCACGCCGGGCGAACGCGCTGCTCGTGGGCCCGCGTTCTGGCAGGATGCGGTGCGTGAGCGAACCCCCGCAGACGGACCTGCCCGAGCCGTTGGTGCAGCTGGCCGACGCCCACGGCGTCGCGTCCGACTTCTGGGACTTCGACGGCACCCGACGCCAGGTCCGGGCCTCGACGCTCGTCGCCGTGCTCGAGGCGCTCGGCGTCCCGGCGGCGTCGCCGGAGAAGGTCGCGGTGAGCCTCGAGCACTCGCGCGACGACGCGTGGCGCCAGATGCTCCCGCCGACCGTGGTCGTCCGCCAGGGCGACGTCGTGACCGTGCCGGTGCACGTCGTCGACGGCGCACCGGTAGAGGTGTGGATCGAGCTCGAGGCGGACGCGCGGCGCATAGGCCACCACGCCTCACGGGCGCAGCGGGAGCGCCGCGACCTCAGCCAGACCGACCTCTTCGTCGAGCCGCGCACGGTCGACGGGCGTCGCATCGGGCGGGCGACGTTCGAGGTCCCCGCCGACCTTCCCCTCGGCTGGCACGACCTGCACGCGTCGAGCGAGGGCACGCAGGCTCGGGCCACGCTCGTCGTCACGCCCCGCCGCCTCGAACCGCCGCCCGCCCTCGACGGGCGGCGCACGTGGGGGTTCATGACGCAGCTCTACTCGGTACGCTCCCGCGCCTCCTGGGGCGTGGGCGACCTCGCCGACCTCGCGGACCTCGCGTGGCTCTCCGCGCGCGAGGCGGGCGCCGACTTCGTGCTGGTCAACCCGCTGCACGCGGCCGAGCCCCGAACCCCCATGACGCCCTCGCCCTACCTGCCGACGAGCCGGCGGTTCGTGAATCCGCTCTACATCCGGGTCGAGGACATCCGCGAGACCGCCTACCTGTCGGCAGCGGACCGCTCGCTCGTCGAGTGGGCCTTCGACCCCGTGCGCGACCTCGACACCGACCCCGGCCCGATCGACCGCGACGCCGCGTGGGAGGCCAAGAAGGCCGCCCTCGAGGTCGTGTTCGCCGCGCCACGCTCCACTGCCCGGCAGGCGTCGCTCGACGCGTTCCGCGCCGAGCAGGGCAAGGGCCTCGAGGACTTCGCCACCTGGTGCGCGCTCGCCGACCACTACGGCGACCGCGACTGGCCGCCGGGAGCGACCGACCCGTCGAGCCCCACCGTGGCAGGGCTGCGGCAGCAGCTCTCCGACCGCATCGAGTTCTACTGCTGGCTCCAGTGGGTCGCGGACGAGCAGCTCGCGTTCGCCCAGCGCACCGCGCGCGAGGCGGGCATGTCGATCGGGGTCATGCACGACCTCGCTGTCGGCGTGCACCCCCACGGCGCGGACGTCTGGGCGCACCGCTCCGTGCTCGCGACCGGCGTGTCCGTCGGCGCCCCGCCCGACATGTACAACCAGCAGGGCCAGAACTGGTCCCAGCCGCCGTGGCACCCCCGGGCGCTCGCACGCGCCGGGTACGCCCCGTACCGCGACATGCTCCGCACGGTCCTGCGGCACGCGGGCGCGATCCGCATCGACCACGTCATCGGGCTCTTCCGCCTCTGGTGGATCCCGGGCGGCGCGCGCGCCGACGCCGGGGCGTACGTCCGCTACGACCACGAGGCACTCGTCGGCATCCTGTGCCTCGAGGCGCACCGTGCGGGCGCGACCGTCATCGGCGAGGACCTCGGGGTGTTCGAGCCGTGGGTGCGCGACTACCTCGCCGACCGCGGCGTCCTCGGCACCTCGGTCCTGTGGTTCGAGAAGACCGGCGACGGCGAGCCGCTGCCGCCCGAGGACTACCGCCCGCTCGCGCTCGCGACCGTCACGACGCACGACCTGCCGCCCACGGCCGGCTACCTCGCCGGGGAGCACGTCGAGCTGCGCGACCGCCTCCGCGTCCTCAACCAGGACGTCGCCGAGGTGCGGCGCGCGGCGCGCGCCGAGCGCGACGCCATGGTCGCGTTCCTCCGCGAGCGCGAGCTCGTCGGCGACGACCCGTCCGAGCGCGAGCTCGTCGAGGCGCTGCACGCCCTCATCCGCCGCACGCCCGCCGCCCTGCTCGGCGTCTCGCTCGCCGACGCCGTGGGGGAGCGGCGATCCCAGAACCAGCCGGGCACCGACCAGGAGTACCCCAACTGGAAGGTGCCCCTCGGCGACTCGTCGGGCAACGTCGTCCTGCTCGAGGACCTCTTCGACAGCGCCCGCCTGCGCTCGCTCGTGAAGGTGATGAACGCAGAGCTCTGACCTCGCCGTGCCGGGGTAGAACCCTGGTCGCGCGAGGTAGAACCGTGGTTCTTTACGGCCGACGGCGCGTGGTTGCCCTGGGTGTCGGGGTGGGCGGGGGCGCCGCGTCTACCATCCGCCGCTCGTTCCTCGCGGCTCCCGCCAGGCCCGACCACGACGCGGCGCCCCCACCCACCCCTCCGGCGTCGTCTCGCCCTGGTCCGTGCTCACCCGGGCCGACGGCCCGCGGGGCCGGTCTCCCACCGTCTCGCCGTCTCGCGGTTTCGCGGTCTCGCCGTTCGGCCAAGGCCCGAGCCCCGCGTGGTTGTCGAGCACGACGTTGCTCGCGGTCGAACACGACCTGAGTGTCGTTACGGCCTGCATAACGACACTGATGTCGTGTTCGGCGCGTGACCAGGCCTTGACCGGCCGACCATGGCTCTACCTCGCGCGACCACGCCTCTACCTCGGCGGACCACGCCGCTGCCTCGGCGCGATCCGGCAACGTGCCCTGGGTGAGGTGACGGCCGAGCGGGTGGGGCGGCGTCGGATGCGAAGGGCGTCAAGGCCGCGCTACCAAGACCCACGCCCGACGGACCAGGGTGACGGCGCGGACAGCCCGAGCACCGACGCCGCCCCACCCGCGGACCTGACCACGGCACGCTCGGCCCACGCCGTCGGCGCACCGACGGCGGACCGCCGGCGCACCGACGGTGCGGTCGGGTCAGGCGTCGGCGGCCTGGGCGGTCAGTGCGCGCTCGACGCCGGCGAGGTTCTCGACGACCAGGCGGCGCAGCGCTGGGGCCGCGTCGGCGTTGGCGTCGAGCCAGTCCTGCGTGGCGTCGCGCAGGGCCGCGTTGGCGAGCGGTGCCGGGTAGAGGCCGGTGACCAGCGCCTCGGCGATGTGGTACGACCGCTCGTCCCACAGGGGGAGCAGGGCGTCGAAGTACGCGCCGACGAGCGGGGCGAGCGACGCGGGGTCGTTGACGTGCTGGAACCCGAGCGTCGTGGCGCGCACGATCGCGTTGGGGGCGTCGTCCGACCCGACGAGCCGGTCGAACGCGGCGCGCTTGGCGTCGGCGGTCGGCACCGTGGCCCGGGCGCGGGCGGCCGACTGCTGGCCGGTCGCCGTCGAGTCGTCGACGAGGGTGGCCTCGATCTCGTCGTCGGCCGCGAGGTCGAGCAGCACGAGGCCCTCGAGGATCTCCCAGCGGAGGTCGGTGTCGATCTCGAGCCCGTCGAGCGCCGCCGAGCCGTCGAGAAGGGAGCGCAGCGCGGTGCCGTGCGCGGGCGTCGACGCGAGGTGCGCGAAGAACTTCACGAGCTGGAACTGGAGGTCCGAGCCCGCCGTCGCCTCCTGGGCGAGCGACCACAGCACGTCGCCGACGTGCTCGAGCGTCTCGGCGCGCCGCTCGGGGCTCACGTAGGACTTCACCGCGAGCGCGAGCTGGTTGAGCGTCGTGCGGATCGTCGTCGACTCCGTCTCGCGTGCGATGTTGGCGAGGACGAGCCGGACGTAGTCGCTCGCGGGCGTCTCGCCGTCGCGCGTCGCGTCCCACGCCGAGCCCCAGACGAGGGAGCGTGCGAGCGGGTCGGCGAGGTCGGCGAGGTGCTCCGTCGCGACCTGCAGCGACGCGGCGTCGAGCCGGATCTTCGCGTAGGCCAGGTCGTCGTCGTTGAGCAGGACGAGCTGGGGGCGGTCGAGCCCGAGCAGCTCGGGCACCTCGGTCCGTGCGCCGTCGACGTCCACCTCGACGCGGTGCACCCGGGTCAGGACGCCGTCGACGAGGTCGTAGAAGCCGATGCCGAGGCGGTGTGGACGCAGCGTCGGGTGGTCTGCGGCGGCGGACTGGAGCACGGCGAACGCCACGACGCGACCGTGCGCGTCGACCTCGATCTCGGGGCGCAGCGTGTTCACGCCGGCCGTCTCGAGCCACTTCGCCGACCACTGCGTGAGGTCACGGCCGCTCGTGGCCTCGAGCTCGACCAGGAGGTCGCGCAGCTCCGTGTTCTGCCAGGCGTGCTTGCGGAAGTACGCGGCGACCCCCGCGAGGAACTGGTCCTTGCCCACCCACGCCACGAGCTGCTTGAGCACGGACGCGCCCTTGGCGTAGGTGATGCCGTCGAAGTTGACGAAGACGTCCTCGAGGTCGTTGATCGTCGCGACGATCGGGTGGGTCGAGGGGAGCTGGTCCTGGCGGTAGGCCCACGACTTCTCCATCGCGGTGAACGTCGTCCAGGCCTCGGTCCACTCGGTGGCCTCGGCGGTCGCCAGGGTGGAGGCGTACTCCGCGAACGACTCGTTGAGCCAGAGGTCGTTCCACCACTTCATGGTGACGAGGTCGCCGAACCACATGTGCGCGAGCTCGTGGAGGATCGTCACGACGCGCCGCTCCTTCACGGCGTCCGTGACCTTGGAGCGGAACACGTACGTCTCGGTGAACGTCACGCACCCGGCGTTCTCCATCGCGCCCATGTTGTACTCGGGCACGAAGAGCTGGTCGTACTTGTCGAACGGGTACGGGTGCTCGAACGCGTCCTCGAAGAACGCGAAGCCCTCGCGGGTCTTGTCGAACACGTAGTCGGCGTCCATGTGGTCCGCGAGCGAGGCCCGGCAGAAGACGCCGAGCGGGATCGTGCGCCCGTCCGACGACGTGAGCTCGCTCCGCTCGACGACGTACGGGCCGGCGACGAGCGCGGTGATGTAGGAGGAGATGCGCGGCGTGGGCTCGAACTCCCAGCGTGCGACCTCGACGTCGCCCGCACCGGTCCCCGTCGGGTCCGGCTTCGTGCCCAGCGCGACCGGCTCGGGGGTCGGCTGGTTGCTCACGACCTGCCACGCGGCGGGCGCCGTCACCGTGAAGGCGAACGTCGCCTTGAGGTCGGGCTGCTCGAACACCGCGAAGACGCGGCGCGAGTCCGGCACCTCGAACTGCGTGTAGAGGTACACCTCGTCGTCGACGGGGTCGACGAACCGGTGCAGGCCCTCACCGGTGTTCGTGTACGCGCAGTCTGCGACGACCCGCAGCTCGTTCTCCGCGGCCAGCCCGTCGAGCGCGATGCGCGAGTCGGCGAACACGACCGCCGGCTCCAGCGACCGACCGTTGAGCACGACCTCGCGCACGCCCGGCGCGACGAGGTCGACGAACGTGCCCGCGCCCTCGGTCGCGGTGAACCGCACCACGGTGGTCGACGCGAACGTCGTCGCGCCCGTCGTCAGGTCGAGGGCGACGTCGTAGGACTGGACGTCGACGATCCCCGCGCGCTCGCTCGCCTCGGCACGGGTGAGGTTCTCTCCGGGCACTGCATCTCCTCGGTCTCGGGTCGGGCCTGGTACCGGCCTCGACGGCGGCCTGTGGGCCACGGACGATCATCCCACGCACGCCCACGCCCGCTCCCGGGAATACGCTGCCGCTGCGTAGCGTCGAGATTCTGGGGGAACGTTGCCCCGGGCGCACAGCGCCGCACCGATCTGCGGACCGGCTCACCGGCCGCCACCACGAAGGAGACCGTCCAGTGACCCTCACCGCGACGTCCGAGACCACCGCGACCGAGAACGACGTGCGCGTCGCCGACTTCTGGTTCGACCCCGTGTGCCCGTGGGCGTGGATGACCAGCCGCTGGATGGGCGAGGTCGAGCAGGTGCGCGACGTGACGGTGCGCTGGCACGTCATGAGCCTCGCCGTGCTCAACGAGGGCCGGGACCTGCCGGAGGAGTACCGCGACCTCATGGAGAAGGCGTGGGGGCCGGTCCGTGTCGTCACGGCGGCACGCGTCGAGCACGGGGACGACGTCGTCAAGCCCCTCTACGACGCCATCGGCACGCGCCTGCACCCGGGTGGCCGGAAGGACTACGACGCCGTGCTGTCCGAGGCGCTCGACGAGGTCGGGCTGCCCGCGTCGCTGGCCGACGCCGCTGGGTCGGACGCATACGACGAGCAGCTCCGGGCGTCGCACGCCGAGGGCATCGGGCGCGTGGGCGAGGACGTCGGCACGCCGGTCGTCGCGTTCGGCGACACCGCCTTCTTCGGACCCGTCGTGACGCCGGCGCCGAAGGGCGAAGCCGCAGGTCGGCTGTGGGACGGGTGCGTCCTCGTCGCGAGCACACCGGGCTTCTTCGAGATGAAGCGCACGCGCACCCAGGGGCCGGTCTTCGACTGACGTCCGACCTCGCGGGGTTCGACCCGCACGGGTGCGTCGTGCCATGCTTCGTCAGGTTGCGGGTGCTGTCAGGAGTCCCGCCGCCCGGTCGCGCCGGGCGAGACCGACGAGGACCCCGCGAGGAGCCCAGCATGTCCCCGAACGTACCCGTGCCACCCCCGCCGCCGCCGCCCGGCGGCGTGCCGGGGACCGCGGGCACCCGGGACGGCGCCCAGCACACCGTCACGTACCCGCCGGCGCCGGCGGCCCAGGCGGGACCGCCGCCGTCGTACACGCCGACGTCGGGCCCGACGTCCCGTGTCGCGGCACCGCACGCCGCTCCTGCGGACGCGCAGCCGACGATGGTCGCACCGGCGTCCGCCTTCCAGCCGGCGACGGTCCAGCACGTCACGCCCGTCACGCAGCTGCCGACCGCCGCGCAGCCGGCCGTGCCCGCGCCCACGTCCTACCCGGCGCCGCCGCAGCGCGTCCGGTACGCGACGGAGCAGAACGGGTTCGCGACGGCGGCCCCGGTCGGGTCGTCGGCGAGCCGGCCCTCGTACGCCGCCGAGCACGCGCCGAACGGGTACGCGGCTCCCGCGGCCACGTACCCCGGCCAGCCCCAGGCGGCGCAGCCCGCCTACCACCCGCCGGCCGCCGTCGCGGCAACCCCGCCGACCGGCGCCACCCCGGGTTCGGGCGGCGGCTCGGGGACGTCCCGGCCGCCGGCCGGTCGTGGTGCCGGCGACGGGGGAGGACGCCGGGGCGGCCGCGGGTCCGACCGGCTGAGCCCGGGCTGGATCGCGTTCATCGTGGTCGACGCGCTGCTCGTCATCGGTGCGGTGGTCTTCGCGATCTCGCTCCTCGGCGGGGGCGACGAGGACCCTGCCGCGCAGGGCACGACGCCGCCCGCGGCGACGGCGACCGAGGGCACCGGCGAGACGCCCGACGCGGAGCCGACGGTCTCCGAGACGTTCGCGTCCGAGTCCCGCAACATCACGTGCGAGGTGACGGACGTCGGCGTGACGTGCGAGATCGCGCAGCTCGCGACCCAGCCCGCACCCGTCGACGGGTGCGAGGGCACGCAGGGGTACCGCGTCGTGCTCGACGACTCCGGGGTCTCCACGCCGTGCGTCCCCGCGGCGGAGCAGCCGCAGCCCGCCGCGGCGGACGTCGCGATCCTCGCCTACGGCTCGTCGAAGACCGTCGGCGGGTACACGTGCGACAGCGCGGAGACCGGAATGACGTGCCGGGACGACGCCACCGGCGAGGGCTTCACCATCGCGCGGGCGGGGATCCGCCCGCTCTGACCGCCGACCGGCGAGGGAGGGCCGTGGTCCACGACCACGGCCCTCCCTCGCGTGTCTCGCCGTCCACCAGGATGCCTACCAGATGCGCACGCGGTCCTCGGGGGCGAGGTAGAGCGCGTCGTCGGGGCCGACGCCGTACGCCTCGTAGAACTCGTCGACGTTGCGGACCACGCCGTTGCAGCGGAACTCGTTGGGGGAGTGCGGGTCGGTGGCGATCCGGCGCACGACCTCCTCGTCGCGGCCCTTCGACTGCCAGACCTGCGCCCAGCCGAGGAACACGCGCTCGATACCCGTGAGCCCCTCGATCACGGGCGCCTCCGCGAGCGGGCGGCCGAGCGCGATGCGGTAGGCCTTGAGCGCGATCGACAGCCCGCCGAGGTCGCCGATGTTCTCGCCGATCGTCAGCGCGCCGTTCACGTGGGGCCCGTCCGCTCCCAGCTGGGCGGGGCGGAACGCGTCGTACTGGGCGATGAGCGCCTTCGTGCGCTTCTCGAACTCGGCGCGGTCCGTGGCGGTCCACCAGTCCTCGAGGCGGCCTGCGCCGTCGTACTTGGAGCCCTGGTCGTCGAAGCCGTGACCGATCTCGTGCCCGATCACGGCTCCGATCCCGCCGTAGTTGACGGCGTCGTCGGCCTCGGGGTCGAAGAACGGCGGCTGGAGGATCGCGGCGGGGAAGACGATCTCGTTCATGCCCGGGTTGTAGTAGGCGTTGACGGTCTGCGGCGTCATGAACCACTCGTCGCGGTCGAGCGGCTTCCCGATCTTGCTCAGCTCACGGTCCTGCCCGAAGGCGTGCGCGCGCCGGACGTTGCCCACGAGGTCGTCGGCCTCGACGACGAGCGCGGAGTAGTCGCGCCACTTCACGGGGTAGCCGATCTTGGGCGTGAAGGCCTCGAGCTTCGCGAGCGCCTTGGTCTTGGTCTCGGCGGTCATCCAGTCGAGCGCGGAGATCGACTCGCGGTAGGCGGCGACCAGGTAGGCGACGAGCTCCTCCATGCGCGCCTTGTGCGCGGGCGGGAAGTGCCGTGCGACGTACTGCGCGCCGACGGCCTCGCCCAGCGCGCCCTCGACGACGGAGACGCCGCGCTTCCAGCGCTCGCGCACCTCCTGCGCACCCGAGAGCGTGCGGCCGTAGAAGTCGAAGTTCGCCTCGACGAGCTCGTCGGTGAGGTACGGGGCCCGGGCGCTCACCAGGTGGTAGACCATCCAGAGCTTCCAGTCCTCGAGCGGCTCGCTCGCCCAGAGCTCGGCGAAGCCCTTCGCGAAGTCGGGCTCGCGCACGACGACGTCGTCCAGGGACCCCTGCGGCGCGCCCAGCGCGAGGACCCAGGCGCGCCAGTCGAAGCCGGGCGCCTCCTCGGTCAGTGCCGCGAGCGTGCGCGGGTTGTAGGTGAGGTCGGCGTCGCGGTCGCGCACGACGTCCCAGTGCTTCGCGGCGAGCTTCGTCTCCAGCGCCAGGATCCGCTCGGCGGCCTCCTCGGGCGCCGCACCCCACGTCTCCGCCGTGACGCCCGCGAGCGTGAGCATGCGCGCGACGTGCGGCGCGTACTTCTCGCGCACGGGCGCGTACTGGTCCTCGCGGTAGTACGCCTCGTCCGGGAGGCCGAGCCCCGACTGGTAGAGGTACGCGACGTAGCGCTCCGGGTCCTTCGCGTCGTTGTCGACCCAGAACCCGACCGCCCCCGCGCCGCCCGTGCGCTGCAGCGCCCCGAGCGCACCGGTGAGCTCGGCCTGCGTCGTCGCGAGCGAGATCAGGCTCAGGTCGCTCTGCAGCGGCGTGGTGCCGAGGGCCTCGATGGTGTCCGTGTCCATGAAGCTCGCGTAGAGCGCGCCCACCTTCGCGGCGTCCGCACCGACGTCCTCGCCGCCCGACGCGACCGCTTCGCCGAGGTCGGTGATGATCTCGCGCACGTGCACCTCGGCCTGGTCGTGCAGCGCGCGGAACGCGCCGTCCATGGCGCGGTCCGCGGGGATCTCGTGCGTCGCGAGCCACCGGCCGTTGACGTGGCGGTAGAGGTCGTCCTGCGGGCGGGTCGCGGGGTCGAGGGCCTCGAGGTCGATGCCCGAGCGCGGCTCGCCCGGGCCGACGGACGTGGACAGAGGGGAGGTCTGTGTCATGCGTCTCAGGCTACGGCCTCGGCCCGACGTCGAGGCCCCTGCCTGCGGCATGATGGGCGCATGCGCGTTCACCTCGCCGCGGACCACGCCGGCTACGAGCTCAAGACCCACCTCGTCGAGCACCTCGAGGCCGCGGGCCACGACGTCGTCGACCACGGTGCACACACCTACGACGCGCAGGACGACTACCCGTCGTTCTGCTTCGCGGCGGGCGAGGCCGTCGTCGCGGAGCCCGGCTCCCTCGGCGTGGTCATCGGCGGATCGGGCAACGGCGAGCAGATCGCGGCCAACAAGGTCGACGGCGTGCGCGCCGCGCTCGCGTGGAACCTCGAGACGGCGCGGCTCGGGCGCCAGCACAACGACGCGAACGTCGTGGCTGTCGGCGCGCGCCAGCACTCCGTCGACGAGGCCGTCGAGCTCGTCGACGCGTTCCTCGCCGAGCCGTTCAGCGGCGACCAGCGGCACCAGCGCCGCATCGACCAGCTCGCGGCGTACGAGGCGGCGCGCGGCACCTCGGCCTGACGTGCCCGAGGGTCACACCGTCCATCGCCTCGCACGGGCGTTCGGCGAGCTGTTCGTCGGCGAACGGCTCGCGGTGAGCAGCCCGCAGGGCCGGTTCGCGGCGGGTGCCGCGCTCCTCGACGGCCACGTGCTCGTCGCGAGCGAGGCGTGGGGCAAGCAGCTCTTCCTCGGCTTCGTCGCGCCGGAGGGCGCCGCCGTGGCCTCGCCGACCGGGGACGACGTGCGCTGGCTGCGCGTCCATCTCGGCCTCTACGGCGCGTGGACGTTCGCCGGAGACGCGAGCACCGCCGTCGTGCACGCGATCGGCGCGCCGCGCCGTCGGATCGGGGAGCGCGAGTCGGTCCCCGTCGGACCTGGCGTCACGGTCGGGTCCGACGGCGCCTGGACGCCCCCGGCCCCGCGCGGCGCCGTGCGCGTGCGGCTCGTCGGGGAGCACGCCGTGGCAGACCTCACGGGGCCCACGGCGTGCGAGGTGATCACGGGCGAGGAGAAGCGTGCGGTCGAGAGCCGCCTCGGCCCCGACCCGATCCGCGACCCGGGCCCGGACGAGCCAGACCCGCGCGAGGACTTCGTCGCCGGCGTCCGGCGCTCGCGCAGCCCGGTCGGGCTGCTCCTCATGAGCCAGGACGTCGTGGCGGGCGTCGGGAACATCTACCGGGCCGAGTCGCTCTTCCGTGCGCGCCTCGACCCGCTGCGTCCCGGTCGCGACGTGCCGACCGACGACCTGCGCTCGCTGTGGGACGACCTCGTGGTGCTCATGCGCGACGGGACGCGCACGGGGGCGATCGTCACGACACGTCCCGAGGACCGGGACGGCGGGGCCGCGACGTCCGCCGGGGCGACCGAAGCCGGCGGGCAGGCCGTCCCGGACCGGCGACGCGTCCGCCAGAACACCGACGGCGCACCCGACGCCGTCCCGGCGGACGAGGCGTTCTACGTCTACCACCGGGACGGCCTGCCCTGCCGCGTGTGCGGCACCCCGGTCCTGCTCTCCGAGCTCGCGGGTCGCACCCTCTACCGGTGCGGCGTCTGCCAGGCCTGACCGCTCAGAACACCCAGCTGCACACCGGCGCGACCGGCCAGCCGAACGCCGCGCTCGCGCGCGCGAGCGCACCGGACGAGTGCTCGGTGACGAGGCCCGCCGCGGCGAGGCTCGCGAGCGACGTCCCGCCGAGGTAGGCGGCGCCGAGCTCGCGCACGTCGAGCGAGAGGTCGGCGGCGTCCTCCGTGCGGCCGGCGTGCGCGTCGCCGAACGCGGACGCACGCAGGCGCCAGTGCCCCGCGTTGTCCGCCAGGCGTTCGTCGGTCACGTGCAGGACGACGTCGAGGTCCGCGGCGTAACGGCGTGCGGCGAGCGCCGCGGGGACGTCCACGACCCGGACCCAGAGGTTGTCGGCGAGGCGCGGCGCCGCGGAGCGCGGGTCGACCATGAGGCTCGTGACGACGTCGTCGACCGGGAGCGTGAACGGCGTCACCTCGTGCGTGAGGTCCAGGTCCGTGAGCACGCCCCACAGGGCACGGGCCGCCGCGGCGTCGAGCGCGACGACCTCGCCGGTGCTCACCGGTCCCCGCGGCCCGGTGACCTCCCACGAGAGCTTGCGGTGGAACCGTGCGTACCCGCGCGGCTCGCCGTCGAGCTCGACGATCACGATGCGCGTCGCCTCGCGGTCCTTGCGCCACACCTTCGCGTCGTCCCAGAACGTCGCCTGCAGCTCGGGCGTCTCGCGCGCCGCCCAGCCCGGCCGGTTGAGGCCCGGTCCCTGGCCCGTGGGGTCGGCGCCCGCGCGCTCGTGCAGCGACGCGACCAGGTCACCGTGCCGCGCGCGGTCCGCGCGCTCGATGCGGACGGTGTGCCGCTCCGCGCCCGGGACGTCGCGCAGGGCGACGCCGCGCGGGACGGTGAGCCGCACGTCGTCGGCGGCCTTGCCGTACCCGAACCGCCCGTAGATCGCGGCCTCCGCGGCGAACAGCGCGGACAGCGGCTCGCCGCGCTCGCGGCACCGCGCGAGGTGCGTGTCGATCATCGCCGACAGGATCCCGCGACGGCGGTGCCCGGGGTGCACGCCGACCCACGTGAGCCCCGCGACGGGCGCCGTCGCGCCCGGGACGGGGAAGCGCGAGAACGGGTACGACGCGTGCATCGCGACGAGGTCCCGGCTCACCGGGAGCGTCCCGTCGACGGGCAGGGAGCCCGTGTCCTCGTGCTCGCGCACGACGCCGAGCGTGCGCTCCCACGTGAGCGGGAACGGCAGGTCGACGAGCTCGTCGACCTCGATAGCGGACGGGAAGACCGTCGTGTCGAGGTCGAGCACGTCGCGCAGGTCGGCGGCCGTGAGCGGGACGATCTCGTAGCCGTCGGGCAGGCGGACGGCCTCCGTGCTGTCGGAGGGTGCGGGGGCCGTGGTCGGGCGGTGGTCGCTCATGGGTCCGATCCTGGCCGCTCACCACCGCGGGGCGCCAGGACAATCCGGGCCCGGCCGCCACCGCCCGCGCACCGCGCGTGCGCTCTACAGTCTGTCCCTATGGAACGGCCCGTCGAACGACGCAGCGACCCGACCGACGCGACCGCCGCCGCGGCCCAGTACGCGGGGGCCGTGCTCGCCCTCGTGCGCCGGATCCCGGCCGCGAGGGCCATGACGTACGGGCTCGTCGCGGAGATCGTCGCCGAGGACCTCCACCGCGGCGGGCCACGACAGGTGGGTCAGGTGCTCGCGGGGTCGTCCGGCGTCGACGACGACGGGGCACCGGTCCCGTGGTGGCGCGTCGTCAACGCCGCAGGGTCGCCGCCGGCGCACCATCTCGACGCGGCGCTCACCGAGCTGCGCGCCGAGGGCTGCCCCCTGTCGCGCGACGGCCGACGCGTGGACCTGCGCCGCGCGGTGTGGTTCCCGGAGACGGACTGACGCCGCGTCAGCCCGCGAGGAGGGGCGCGATCGTCTGGACGGCGGTCGCGTCGCCCTGCACCAGGAGGGTCGTCACCGCGGTCTCGCGCCAGGCGGCGAGGTCGCGCGCGATCTTCTCGGCCGGCCCGACGAGCGCGACGTCCTCGACCATCGCGGTCGGGACCGCGGCGACCGCGAGGTCCTTGCGCCCCGCGAGGTAGTGCGCCTGGATCTCGTCGCACGCCTCGGCGTACCCGAGGCGGTCGAGCGCGTCGCGGTGGAAGTTCGCGCCCTTCGCGCCCATGCCGCCGACGTACAGCGCGAGGAACGGTCGCACCTGGTCGGCGGCGCGCTCGACGTGCTCGTGCACGACGACGGGCACGGTGGCGCTCACCTCGAAGTCGGCCTCGGGAGACCGCTCGGGTGACCGCTTCGCGAACCCGTCCGCGAGGAGCTCGCGGAACGAGGCGTCCATGCGGGGCGAGTAGAACAGGGGCAGCCAGCCGTCGGCGATCTCGGCCGCGAGCGCGATGTTCTTCGGCCCTTCCGCGGCGAGGTGGATGGGCAGGTCGGCGCGCAGCGGGTGCACGGTCGAGCGCAGCGCCTTGCCCAGCCCGGTGCCGGCGCCCTCGGGGAGCGGCAGCGGGTAGTGGGGGCCGGACGAGGTCACGGGTGCCTCGCGGGCGAGCACCTGCCGGACGACGTCGACGTACTCCCGCGTGCGGGCGAGCGGCTTCGCGTACGGCTGCCCGTACCAGCCCTCGACCACCTGCGGGCCGGAGACGCCGAGTCCCAGGACGAACCGGCCGCCCGACAGGTGGTCCATCGTCAGGGCGGCCATCGCCGTGGCGGTGGGAGTTCGCGCCGAGATCTGCGCGACCGCGGTCCCGAGCCGGATGCGCGACGTGCGCGCACCCCACCAGGCGAGCGGCGTGAAGGCGTCGGAGCCGTAGGCCTCCGCGGTCCACACCGAGTCGACGCCGAGGCGGTCGGCCGCGACGACCGCGTCCTGGATGCCCTCCGGGGGGCCGGCTGACCAGTAGCCGGTGTGGATGCCGAGACGCATGCGGGCTCCTCTTCGTCGAGGTGTCGTGGTGGACGGCCGCCGGAGCGGCACGGGAGTCGAGAGCGGGCGGTACCCGGCTGCGCAGCGGGCAGGGGGTATCCGGTACGCGAAGTCTCGGGTACCGCCCGCACTCACCCTAGCCGATCCACGGACCCCGGCGGCACGACGAACGACGGGCCGCCGTCCCGAAGGACGACGGCCCGGTGGAGCGCTCGGTCACGCGGTCAGATCACGTACTCGATGAGCAGCGAGGGGTCCTCGACGGTCTCGCGCTGGGCGGGGGCCGCGGCCGGCATCCGGACCGTCGCCGGGACTCCCACCGCGACCGCGCCCGCGGGGACGTCCTTGACGACGACGGCGTTCGCCCCGACCTGCGCGTCGTCTCCGACCCACACGGGTCCGAGGATCTTCGCGCCGGCTCCCACGACGACCCGGTCGCCGAGCGTCGGGTGACGCTTGCCCCGCTTCATCGAGCGCCCCCCGAGCGTCGACGTGTGGAACAGCACGACGTCGTCCCCGACGACCGCCGTCTCGCCGACGACGACCCCCATGCCGTGGTCGATGAACAGCCGTCGCCCGATGCGGGCCCCGGGGTGGATCTCGACACCGGTGACCGCGCGTGCGAGCTGGGACACGAGCCGCGCGGGCAGGCGCAGCAGCGGCTCACGCCACATGCGGTGCGCGAGCCGGTACGCCCACACGGCGTGCACCCCCGGGTAGGCGAGCGCGACCTCGAGGCGGCTGCGCGCCGCGGGGTCGCGTCGCCGGGCCGCCTCGAGGTCCTCGCCGAGCACGCGCACGAACCGGCGCAGCCGGTAGCCGGCAGTCCTGCGGTGCGTCTGCGGGACGGACACGTCAGTCCAGCAGGTCCGCGTAGAGGACCGAGGACAGGTAGCGCTCGCCGAACGACGGGATGATCGTCACGATGAGCTTGCCGGCGTTCTCGGGCCGCTTCGCGACCTGGAGCGCCGCCGCGATCGCGGCGCCCGACGAGATGCCCACGAGCAGACCCTCCTCCTTGGCGGCCCGGCGCGCGTACTCCACGGCGGTCTCCGCGTTGACGTCGATCACCTCGTCGTAGACGGAGGTGTCGAGGATCTCGGGCACGAAGTTGGCGCCGATGCCCTGGATCTTGTGCGGCCCGGGCTGACCGCCGTTGAGGATCGCGGACTCCTCGGGCTCGACCGCGATGATCTGCACGCCGGGCTTGCGCTCCTTGAGCACCTGCCCGACGCCCGTGATGGTGCCGCCCGTGCCGATCCCGGCGACCACGATGTCGACCTCGCCGTCCGTGTCGGCCCAGATCTCCTCGGCCGTCGTCCGGCGGTGGATCTCCGGGTTCGCCTCGTTCGCGAACTGGCGCGCGAGGATCGCTCCCTCGCGCTCGGCCACGACCTCGTCGGCCTTGTTGACGGCACCCTTCATGCCTTCCGAGCCCGGCGTGAGGATGAGCTCGGCACCGAACGCGCGCAGCAGCGCGCGGCGCTCCTTCGACATGGTCTCGGGCATCGTGAGGACGACGTCGTAGCCACGAGCCGCGCCGACCATCGCCAGCGCGATGCCCGTGTTGCCGGACGTCGCCTCGACGATCGTGCCGCCCGGCTTCAGGACTCCCGCCGCTTCGGCGGCGTCGATGATCGACACGCCGATGCGGTCCTTCACCGAGTTCGCCGGGTTGTAGAACTCCAGCTTGCCCACCACCGTCGCGTCGATGCCGTCGGTGAGCTTGTTGAGACGCACGAGGGGGGTGTTGCCGACGAGCTTCGTGACGTCGTCGTAGATGCGGGCCATGGTTTCCTCTTCTGTCGACGGCTGCTGGTGAGCCGGGGTGGGGGTGCCGATCCAGGGGTCGGGGTGCGCTCGCGGTCCCGGACCCTCGACCGAGTCTGGTCGAGTCTTCCGGCGGGCGCGCGGGGCGCGACGGGTGCGGTGTCGCGAGGACGCCTCACGCTCACCGGCGCGGTACGTGCAGGCGGGGCGCGGGGCGTCGCGCGGGGGCGGTCGTCAGCGACAGCCGAGACAGGGACAACAGGAGGTGCGCGAGACGGCGCGGTGCAGCGATGCAGGACGCGCGCTCGTCGCGGTCATTCCTCGCTCCTCCTGGTCGGGCGTGCCACCGGGTCCCGAGGATCGGGACGCGCGACCGGCACTGGGCACGAGGCTATCGGTCCGTGTCGGGCACCCGCAACGCCGTCCGCCCAGGAAGACGGACGGGCGCCTCGCGTGCTGCGAGGCGCCCGGAGGACGAGGGAGTGTCGTCGGAGGGAGCGGGCGACGGGAATCGAACCCGCGTAGCCAGTTTGGAAGACTGGGGCTCTACCATTGAGCTACGCCCGCGCGGGTCGTCGGGCACGCGATCCGGTTCCCGTCGAGAGGGAGCCGCGATCCTCCGGTGCCGCCGACCTGCGGCCGTAACCTTAGCAAACGCCCGCGACCGCTCGCGCGCCCCGTCGTCCGCAGCGCCCGGTCCCACCAGTACACTTGCCGATGCTCGCCCGTCTCGAGGGGCGTGCGGGGTGTGGCGCAGGTTGGTAGCGCGTCCGCTTTGGGAGCGGAAGGTCGCAGGTTCAAATCCTGTCACCCCGACCATGAAGTCTGAGAGGCCCGCGTGACGAGCACGACCCCGTCCTCGCGTGCGACCGTCGCCGCGCTGGTCGCCGCGGGGAGCGGGGCGCTCCTGTCGCTGCAGGGCCTGCTCAACGGAGACCTCGCCTCGGCCGGTGCCGGCCCGCTCGTCGCCGCGTGGCTCTCCTACGTCGGCACCCTGCTGGCGGCCGTGCTCCTGGTCGTCGTCCGGCGCCGCGTGCGCGCGACCGTGGGGGTGCTGCGCGCGGCGGCCGCCTGGTGGTGGTTCGCGGTCGGGCTGTGCAGCGTGCCCGTCGTGGTCGCGATGGCCGCGGGGATACCGGTCGTCGGCGTGGCGATCGCCACCGTGTGCTCGGTCGCGGGCCAGACCGTGGCCGGCCTGACGCTCGACGCCCGGGGAGTGGGGGTGCCCGTCCCGATCCGCCTGACCCCGCGACGCGTGGCCGCAGGCCTCCTGGCGCTCTGCGGTCTCGGGATCGCGGTGCTCGGTGGTGCTTCCGGGGGCGGCGGTGGCTGGGCCGTCGTCGTCGCCGGCGCGTCCCTTTTCGTCGGCGGCGCGGTGCTGTGCGGGCAGCAGGCCGGTAACGGCCGCGTGACCCAGCTCACAGGGGACCCCGTCGTGGCGACGCTCACCTCGGTCACCGGCGGTCTCGCCGGCATCTCGGTCGTGTGCGCGCTCGCCGCGCCGTTCGGCGCGCTCGACGGCGTCGCCCTCCCGCCGCAGTGGTGGCTCTACCTGGGCGGCCCGCTCGGGACCTTCATCACGGTCGCCGCGGCGTTCGCGGTGCGGCACCTCGGAACCTTCGTCCTGACCCTGACCGTCGTGTCCGGCCAGATGGTCATGGCCATCGCCCTGGACCTGGTCGGTGCGGCGGGTCTGCGGTGGCCGACGCTCGTCGCTGCCGGGGTGGTCGCCGCCGCCGCCGTGCTCGTGGTCCAGCGCCCGAAGGTGCGGGCGACGTCGTCGTCTTGACCGTTCCCGTACGATGGGACGGTTGCCCGTACGTCCGCGTGCGTGCCTCTCCGTGCCCGAGCGGTTCCGCTGCGCGCACGGTGTCGTCCCCGGCCGCCCGCCGGCCCGCCCCGATCAGTTGGAGATCATCGAAGTGAAGAGCGCCGTCGAGACCCTGGACCCCACCAAGGTCAAGCTGACCGTCGAGGTGGAGTACGACGAGCTCAAGCCGAGCGTCGAGCACGCCTACAAGCACATCGCGGAGCAGGTGAACATCCCCGGCTTCCGCAAGGGCAAGGTCCCTGCGCGCGTCATCGACCAGCGCGTGGGCTGGGGCGCCGTGATCGAGCACGCCGTCAACGACGCGCTCTCCGGCTTCTACCGCCAGGCCGCGAGCGAGGCCAGCCTGCGCCCGCTGGGCCAGCCCGAGGTCGAGGTCACGGAGATCCCGGCCAAGGCCGGCGAGGGCCAGCTGGCCTTCACCGCCGAGGTCGAGGTCCGCCCCGAGATCACCCTGCCCGCGCTCGACTCGCTCGAGGTCACGGTCGAGGCCGCCGAGGTCGCGGACGAGGACGTCGCCGAGCGCCTCGACGCGCTGCGCGAGCGCTTCGGCACGCTCGTCGGCGTGGACCGCCCGGCCGCCGAGGGCGACTTCGTCGTGCTCGACCTCAAGGCCGTCATCGACGGCGAGGAGGTCGACTCGGTCTCCGGCGTGAGCTACCAGATCGGCTCGGGCAACATGCTCGAGGGTCTCGACGAGGCGCTCACCGGTCTGTCCGCGGACGAGACCACGACGTTCACGGCACCGCTCGCCGGTGGCGAGCACGAGGGCGCCGACGCCGAGGTCACGGTCACGGCGACGTCGGTCAAGCAGCGCGACCTCCCCGAGGCCGACGACGACTTCGCCCAGCTCGCGTCCGAGTTCGACACGCTGGACGAGCTGACGGCGGACCTGCGCGAGCAGGTCGCGAGCATCAAGACGTCGAACCAGGCCGTCGCCGCGCGCGACGAGCTGCTCAAGGCGCTCAACGACGCGGTGGAGATCCCCGTGCCGTCGGGCGTCGTCGAGGCCGAGGTGCACCGTCACCTCGAGTCCGAGGGCCGTCTCGAGGACGACGAGCACCGCGCCGAGGTCACCGTCGAGGCGACCGACGCGATCCGCAACCAGATCCTCCTCGACACGCTCGCCGAGCAGCTCGAGATCAAGGTCGCCCAGAACGAGCTCCTCGAGTACCTCGTGAGCGCGTCGCGCCAGTACGGCATGGACCCGAACCAGTTCATCCAGTCCCTCGACCAGGGCGGTCAGATCCCCGCCATGGTCGGCGAGGTCGCGCGCTCCAAGTCGCTCGCCGTCGCGCTGCGCCAGATCGAGGTCAAGGACTCGGCGGGCAACGTCGTCGACCTGACCGAGTTCATCGGTTCGGACGAGGAGGACGCTGCGGACGAGGCAGCCGACGTCGAGGCCGCCGTGGCGGAGCCTGTCGAGGAGGCGCTCGTCGACGACTCGACGGAGGCCGCTGCCGACGCCCCGGTCGAGGACGACGCGCAGGACACCACCAAGGCCTGACGCACCAGCCGGTCGGACCGACGACGGCCCGCACCCTCATTCCGAGGGTGCGGGCCGTCGTCGTACCGGATGGCGACGGCGCCTCGTGCGCCGACAGCGAAAACCCGCCCCATCGGGACGAACGGCGGGCGTGGGCCGCGTTAGGGTCACTGCAGCACGGCCGGACCTCGGGCACCCTCGGGAGCCGACCAGAGCAGCGCAGGCGGGGTCGACCCGCGGGAGCGACGAAGGAGATGGAAGTGAACGAGCTGTACCTGCCGTCCGACACGACGGCCCCGGTCAACCGCGCCGAGGGTCCGGGACTCGGACTCAACGACTCCATCTACAACCGGCTCCTCAAGGAGCGCATCATCTGGCTCGGCTCGGAGGTGCGCGACGAGAACGCGAACGCGATCTGCGCCCAGATGATGCTGCTCGCGGCGGAGGACCCGGAGAAGGACATCTGGCTGTACATCAACTCGCCGGGCGGGTCGATCACGGCCGGCATGGCCATCTACGACACGATGCAGTACATCCAGCCGGACGTCGCGACCATCGCGATGGGCATGGCGGCCTCGATGGGGCAGTTCCTGCTCTCCTCGGGCACCAAGGGCAAGCGGTACGCGACGCCCCACGCGCGCGTCATGATGCACCAGCCGTCCGGCGGCATCGGCGGCACGGCGACCGACGTGCGCATCAACGCCCAGCTGATCATGCACATGAAGCGGGTGCTCTCCGAGCTGACGGCCGAGCAGACCGGCCAGTCGCTCGAGCAGATCATCAAGGACAACGACCGGGACAACTGGTTCACGGCCGAGGAAGCGCTGGAGTACGGCTTCATCGACCACGTCGTCACGAACGCCTCGTCGGTGACCGGCGGCGGCGGCACCACGGCCTCCTGACCCGCAACCGGACCCAGACTTCACCCGAGGAGAACCCGTGAGCTTCAGCGCCGAGTCCCAGTACCTGTCCACCGCGCAGCGCCTCGCCGGCGCGGGCGCCCGCCCGGGCGGCATCGCGCTGCCCGACGGCGCGCCGTCGGCCCGCTACGTGCTCCCGCAGTTCGAGGAGCGCACCGCGTACGGCTTCAAGCGGCAGGACCCCTACACCAAGCTGTTCGAGGACCGCATCATCTTCCTGGGCGTCCAGGTCGACGACGCGTCCGCCGACGACGTCATGGCCCAGCTCCTCGTGCTCGAGAGCCAGGACCCCGACCGTGACGTCATCCTCTACATCAACTCGCCGGGCGGGTCGTTCACCGCGATGACCGCGCTCTACGACACGATGCAGTACATCAAGCCGCAGATCCAGACGGTGTGCCTCGGCCAGGCCGCGTCCGCCGCCGCGGTGCTGCTCGCCGCGGGCCAGCCGGGCAAGCGCCTCGCGCTTCCGAACGCGCGCGTGCTCATCCACCAGCCCGCGATGGAGGGCGGCGGCTACGCGCAGGCGTCCGACATCGAGATCCACGCGAACGAGCTCATCCGCATGCGCGAGTGGCTCGAGGACACGCTCGCGCTGCACTCGGGCAACCCGGTCGAGCAGGTCCGCCAGGACATCGAGCGCGACAAGATCCTCACCGCCGCACAGGCGAAGGACTACGGCCTCGTGGACCAGGTCCTCGAGAGCCGCAAGGCCGTCGCGGTCAACAAGCCCTGACCGACGCCGACCGACCAGCATGACCACGCGCCGCGCCGTCGCTCCCCGCCGGGGGGCGGCGGCGCGACACGTTGGGCCCCGTACGGGGAGCCCACCTGACAACGGGGGCCCCGTGGTGTGGAATGGGGAGCAGGACTCGCTCGGCTGTGACCGGGCCGCGCGCCGTCGACCCCGACGGCCGCAGGCCCCGGCACCGGGACAAGGAGACGCGTAGTGGCTCGTATCTCAGACGGCGCCGACCTGCTGAAGTGCTCGTTCTGCGGCAAGTCGCAGAAGCAGGTCAAGAAGCTCATCGCGGGTCCCGGCGTGTACATCTGCGACGAGTGCATCGACCTGTGCAACGAGATCATCGAGGAAGAGCTCGCCGAGGCGAGCGAGCTCGGCCTCACCGAGCTCCCCAAGCCCCGGGAGATCTTCGACTTCCTCGAGCAGTACGTCATCGGCCAGGACGCCGCCAAGCGCGCCCTGGCCGTCGCTGTCTACAACCACTACAAGCGCGTCCAGGCGGGGGAGCAGACGAAGCCGTCGAGCCCCGACGACCCGGACTATGTGGAGCTGGCGAAGTCGAACATTCTGTTGATCGGTCCGACGGGGACGGGGAAGACGTATCTGGCGCAGACGTTGGCGCGGATGTTGAACGTGCCGTTTGCGATCGCGGATGCGACGGCGCTCACCGAGGCGGGGTATGTCGGTGAGGACGTGGAGAACATCTTGTTGAAGCTGGTGCAGGCGGCGGACTTCGATGTGAAGAAGGCTGAGACGGGGATCATCTATATCGATGAGATCGACAAGGTTGCGCGGAAGGCGGAGAACCCCTCGATCACGCGTGATGTGTCGGGTGAGGGTGTGCAGCAGGCGTTGTTGAAGATCATCGAGGGCACGAGTGCGTCGGTGCCGCCGCAGGGTGGTCGTAAGCATCCGCATCAGGAGTTCATCCAGGTCGATACGTCGAACGTGTTGTTCATCGTGGCGGGGGCTTTTGCGGGGTTGGACGACATCGTGGCGGCGCGTGCGCGTAAGCGTGGGGTGGGGTTTGGTGCGCCGATCGAGACGGGTGCGGGGGAGGATCTGTTCGCGCAGGTGCGGCCGGAGGATCTGCACCGGTTCGGGTTGATCCCGGAGTTCATCGGTCGGTTGCCGGTGATCGCGTCGGTGTCGGCGTTGGACGTGGAGGCGTTGGTGCGGATCTTGACGCAGCCGCGGAATGCGTTGGTGAAGCAGTATCAGCGGATGTTCGCGATCGACGGGGTGGAGCTGGAGTTCAGCGAGGGTGCGGTGCAGGCGGTCGCGGAGCAGGCGTTGTTGCGGGGGACGGGGGCGCGGGGGTTGCGGGCGATCATGGAGGAGGTGTTGCAGCAGGTGATGTTCGACGTGCCGTCGCGTGATGATGTGGAGCGGGTCGTGATCACGCGTGAGGTGGTGCTGGACAACGTGAATCCGACGATCGTGCCGCGTACGGCGCCGGCGCGTGCGCGGACCCCGCGGGAGAAGTCGGCCTGACGTCGGGGGTAGAACCCTGGTCGCGCGAGGTAGAACCGTGGTCGGCCGAAGTAGAACTCTGGTCGCGCGAAGTAGAACTCTGGTTCGTGGTCGGGTCCGCGTGCGGGGCGGGCTCGGTGCTCGGGCTGTCCGCGCCGTCGCCGTGGTCTGTCGGGCGCGGGTTTGAGGAGCGCGGCCTTGACGCCCTTCGCATCCGAGCCCGCCCCACCCGCTCCGCCATCACCTCACCCCAGGCGGACGCCCGGCTCCCGGACTCGCTGAGGTAGAACCGTGGTCTGCCGAGGTAGAACCGTGGTCGCGCGAAGTAGATCTTCGTGGCCGACCGACGACGGCGGTGGGTGTGCCGCTGATCAGGCGTCGCCGCTCGCGCGTGACCGAGAGGTGAGAACTGGCCCCTGGACCGCGCGGTTCTGGGGCCGTTCTCACCTCTCGCCAGCACCGACCCCTGCGGCGACGCGTGGGGGCGAGCCCATCGACCGGCCCAGCCCAACACGCGGTCGGCCACCGCCGGGAACGGGTCCACGGGCCGACCCGGTCGGGCGCCCGGAGTCGCCCGCGAGAGCGAAGACCAGGGCGAGACGACGCCGGAGGGGTGGGTGGGGGCGCCGCGTCGTGGTCGGGCCTGGCGGGAGCCGCGAGGAACGAGCGGCGGATGGTAGACGCGGCGCCCCCACCCACCCCGACACCCAAGCCGACCACGCGCCGTCCGACACGACCACGGTTCTACCCCGCGCGACCACGGTTCTACCTCGCGCGACCACGGTTCTATCTCGCGCTGCCAGGGTTCTACCTGGGCGGATCTTCGGTCAGGCGTCGGCCCCGACGGGGGCGCCGTAGAGGGTGTCGATGGTGGTGGAGAAGTCCTCGATGACGCGGGCGCGCTTCACCTTGAGCGAGGGGGTGAGGTAGCCGTTCTGCTCGGTGAAGTCCGTCGTCAGCACGGTGATCTTGCGGATCGACTCGGCGCGGGACACGGCCTCGTTCGCGTGGGAGACGGCGCGGTCGAGGGCCGCGAGGACGTCGGGGTTCGTCGCCGCCGTCTCGACGTCCATGTCCGGCAGTCCGTGCGTGGTCAGCCAGCCCGGGAGCATCTCGGCGTCGAGGGTGACCAGGGCGCCGATGAAGGGGCGCTGGTCACCCACGACGACGACCTGGCTCACGAGCGGGTGAGCGCGCAGGCGGTCCTCCAGGAGGGCCGGGGCGACGTTCTTGCCGCCGGCGGTGACGATGATCTCCTTCTTGCGGCCCGTGATGCGCAGGTAGCCGTCGGCGTCGAAGGCGCCGAGGTCGCCGGTGCGGAACCAGCCGTCCTGCAGCGCATCCGCGGTGAGGTCGGGGCGGTTGCGGTAGCCGCGGAAGACGTGGTCGCCCTTGACGAGGAGCTCGCCGTCGTCGTCGATGCGCAGCGACGTGCCGGGGAAGGCGGGGCCGACGGTCCCGATCTTCGTCAGGCCGGGCAGGTTCACGGCGGTGGGCGCCGTCGTCTCGGTGAGGCCGTAGCCCTCGAGGATGCGCAGCCCGACGCCTCGGTAGAAGTGACCCAGCCGCTCGCCGAGGGGTGCACCGCCTGAGATCGAGTACGTGAGCCGGCCGCCCATCGCCGCCCGCAGCGTCGAGTAGACGAGACGGTCGGCGGCGGCGTGCTGGACCCGGAGCACGGGTGACGGGCCGCTCGCGGTGTCGAGAGCGCGGGACCACGCGATGGCGACCTTGGCCGCCCAGTGGAACACCTTGCTCTTCGCGCCCGTGCCGGTCTTCTGCTCGGCGGAGTTGTAGACCTTCTCGAACACGCGGGGGACGGCGAGGAGGAACGTCGGGTGGAACGTCCCGAGGTCGGTGACGAGGTTCTTCGTGTCCCAGCTGTGCGCGAGGACGGCGTCGGACGCGACGACGACGACCTGGATGAACCGTGCGAAGACGTGGGCGAGCGGGAGGAACAGCAGCGTGCGCGCACCGGGTGCGTCGAGGATCTCGGCGAGTCCCGCGCGGCCGTTGAGCGCGAGGTGGACGAAGTTGCGGTGCGTGAGCTCGACGCCCTTCGGTCGACCCGTGGATCCCGACGTGTAGATGACGGTCGCGAGGTCGTCGACGCGCTGTGCCGCCCGACGGCGGTCGATCTCCTCCTGCGGCACGTCGCGTCCGGCGGTGCGCAGCGCGTCGACCGCACCGTCCTCGACGACGAGGACGTCCTCGAGGTCGGGAAGACGGTCGCGTACGGTCGCGACCTCGGCGGCGTGCGCCGGCGTCTCGACGATCGCGAGCCGCACTGCGGCGTCGGAGCAGATCCAGTGCACCTGCTCGGCTGACGACGTCTCGTACACCGGGACGGGCACGGCACCGGCTGCCCACACGGCGAAGTCGAGCAGGGTCCACTCGTAGCGCGTGCGCGACATGATGGCGACGTGATCACCGGGCTGGACGCCGCGCGCGACCAGTCCGCGCGCCACGGCGACGACGTCGGACTCGAACTCCTGCGCCGTCACCGGCACCCAGCCGTCGCCGGCGGAGCTGCGCCGTTCGACGAGCGTGGCGCGGGGGGAGCGCGCGACGCGGTCGGTCAGGAGGGTGCTGATGGTCGCCGTGGGGGAGACCTCGACGAGGCTCGGCGACGCGTGTTCCGTCATGTGACTCTCCGCTGAGTGGACGGCTCGGTAGGGACGGCGAGCCACTTTACTCCGTACTCGGAGTATCGCGTTCCTCGGCCCACGAGCAAGGCGTGGCGGGCGCCTAAGATCGGTGGGTGACGAACCACTCCGAGCCGCCCGCGCCGTCGGGCGGCACCTCCCCCGCGCACGACGTCCCGCCCGAGATCCTCACGCTGCGGGAGAGCATCGACAACATCGACGCGGCGCTCATGCACCTGCTCGCGGAGCGGTTCAAGTTCACGCGCCGCGTGGGCGAGCTCAAGGCACAGGGCGGACTGCCGCCCGCCGACCCCGACCGGGACCAGCAGCAGATCGCGCGCCTCACCGGCATCGCCGAGGGCGCGGGGCTCGACCCGGAGTTCGCCGAGCAGTTCCGCGCCTTCATCGTGCACGAGGTCATCCGCCACCACGAGCTCATCGCCGCCGAGCACGCGGCGTCCGGCGAGGGCACGCCCGTCCTCGACACGTACTCCTGAGCGGCGTCCGCCGGGCCTGACGCGCGGTGGCGGCGACGGTCGATCTGACGGACCCTGGAGAGGACCGAGGGCGGGCCCCCACGGGCGCAGCCTCGTGGACCGGGCGTCCCGCCCCACTGCCGACGGACGTCATGAGGTGTTCGCATGAAGATCGATTGGCTCAAGCCGCTCCTAGGCCACCCGGGTCCCTTCGCGACGGTGTACATCGACGCGACGAGGGCCAACGAGGCCGGGGACCGCGAGGTCGAGAACCGCTGGAAGGGGGTACGGCGCCAGCTGCGCCAGGAGGGTGCCCCCGACGCCGTGCTCGACGACCTCGAGGAGGTGGTGCTCCGGCCGACGCGGGTGGGGGGCACGCACGGGCGCGTGCTGATCGCGGACGACACCGGAGTGCTCGTCGACCGGGTCGTGAAGGACCCCCCGGCGCTCACCAAGGGCTCCTGGGGCCCCGTGCCGGCCCTGCTGCAGGCGGCACGCGCTGCGGACGAGTCCGTGGACTATGTCCGGGTCGTCGTCGACCGCCAGGGCGCGGACCTCACGTGGTCCGTCGCCGGCGGGCACGTGCCCTACGGCGACGCGGAGTCGGTCGAGGGCGGGCACGACGTCATCAACAAGGTCAGCACCGGCGGGCTCTCGCAGAAGCGCATCGAGTCGCGTGCGGAGGACTCCTGGGAGCGCAACGCGGAGGCCGTCGCCGCGGAGATCGAGCGCCAGGCGGCGGACTACCGGCCGGAGCTCGTGCTGCTGACCGGCGACGTGCGGGCGGTCCCGCTCGTGCGCGGCGCGCTCGGACGGGCGACGGCGGACCTCGTCGTCGAGGTGCCGGGTGGAGGCCGCGGTCCGGGCATCAACGAGGCCGCGTTCGAGGCGAACGTCGCCGACGCGCTCGACAGCTTCCGGGAGCGGCGGCGGGAGAAGGTCCTCGCCGAGTTCCGGCAGGAGCAGGGACGCGAGTCCGGCGCGGTGACGTCCGTGGAGGACGTCGTGGCAGTCCTCTCACGCGGGCAGGTCAAGGAGCTCGTCCTCGCGGACGAGTACGGCCAGGACACGGCGCTCGACGGCCGGTCGCTCTGGATCGGGCCGAGCCCGCTGCACATCGCAGCCTCCAAGGAGGAGATCGAGGACCTCGGCGTCACGGAGGGGTTCGAGAAGCTGCCCGCGACCGTCGCCCTCGTCCGCGCAGCGATCGGCCAGGACGCAGGGCTCACCTTCGCGCCCGAGGGCAGCGTCGAGCTCATCGAGGGCGTCGGCGCGACGCTGCGTTGGACCGATGAGGGCACGCCGCGCGAGGTCGCGGCGACGATGTCCGGGGACGACTCGCGGTTGCGCGGGGAGATCATCTGACGCGGTTCGCGCCTCCCGTCGTAGCCGGCCCGCCTCGTGCGTGGCGTCAGCTCGTGCGGCGATGGACGACGACGGGCCCCGACCTTCGCGGTCGGGGCCCGTCGTGCATCGTCCAGGCGGTGCTGCGTCAGGCCTTCTTGCGGGCCTCGGGCTCGCCGAGCTCGGAGGAGACGACGACGATGCCGCCCTGGACGGCTGCGTCGCCCTGGCCCTCGGTCGCCTCGACCAGGTCGAGCGTGCCGGTGACGCGGCCGCCGTTGCGGACGTCGACGACCGCGGCCTCGACGCCGACGAGCGACGCCGCCGGGACGGCGACCTGGGCCGCGAGGATGGGCGTGCGCATCGAGACCTTGGCCTCGGACTTGACCTTGCGCAGCGCAGCGAGCGCGTGGCCCGCCGCCGTGAGGACGGCCGGGTCGGCGCCCTGCGCGGCCGAGCGCGCGACGTCCGACGTGGGCCACGGCGCGCGGTGGATCGAGCCCTCCGACGCGCGCCACCAGGACCAGACCTCCTCGGTCGCGAACGGCACGAACGGCGCGAAGAGACGCAGGAGCGTGTCGAGCGCGATCGCGAGCGCGACGCGCGCCGACCGGGTCTCGGGCGAGACGTCGGACGCCGCGGCCCCGGCACCGTAGGCGCGGTCCTTGACGAGCTCGAGGTAGTCGTCGCAGAACGTCCAGAAGAACGTCTCCGTGACCTCGAGGGCGCGCGTGTGGTCGTACGCCTCGAACGCCTCGGTCGCCTTCTCGACGACGGACGCGAGGCCCGCGAGCATCGCGCGGTCGAGCGTCTCGGTGACGAGCGCGGGGTCGAGGACGATCGCGCCCGTCCCGGTCTCCGCGTCGACACCGAACGACAGCGCGAACTTCGACGCGTTGAGGATCTTGATCGCGAGGCGACGGCCGATCTTCATCTGACCGACCTCGAACGCCGCGTCGGTGCCGAGGCGGGCGGACGCCGCCCAGTACCGCACCGCGTCCGAGCCGTGCTCCTCGAGCAGACCCATGGGCGTCACGACGTTGCCCTTGGACTTCGACATCTTCTTGCGGTCGGGGTCGAGGATCCAGCCCGAGATCGCGGCGTTCTTCCACGGCAGCGACCCGAACTCGAGGTGCGAGCGCACGACCGTCGAGAAGAGCCACGTGCGGATGATGTCCTGGCCCTGGGGGCGCAGGTCCATGGGGAACACGCGCTCGAACAGGTCGGGGTCGGCCTCCCAGCCGCCCGCGATCTGCGGGGTGAGGGACGACGTCGCCCACGTGTCCATGATGTCGTTCTCGCCGACGAAGCCGCCCGGCTTCCCGCGCTGGTCCTCGGTGTACCCGGCGGGCACGTCGGACGACGGGTCGACCGGGAGCACGTCCTCCGACGGGACGATCGGGTGGTCGTGGTCGACCTCGCCCGACTCCAGCACCGGGTACCACAGCGGGATCGAGACGCCGAAGAAGCGCTGGCGCGAGACGAGCCAGTCGCCGTTGAGACCGCCGACCCAGTTCTCGTAGCGCACGCGCATGAAGTCGGGGTGGAAGGCGAGCTCCTTGCCCCGCTGCAGCAGCTCGCCGCGCAGGTCGCGGCGCGTCCCGTCCGCGGCGGTCCAGTCGCGGCCGCCGTTGCGGATGTACCACTGGCGGGACGTGACGATCTCGAGCGGCTTCTCGCCCCGCTCGTAGAAGTTCGCCATGCGCTGGGTCGGGACGGGCTCGCCGACGAGGTCTCCGGAGTCCCGCAGGGCGTCGACGACGACCTGGCGCGCGGAGAACGTCGTCTTGCCGGCCATCTCGGCGAAGAGACCCTGGCCCGCGTGCGACGTGATCCACTCCGGCGTCTCGCGCACGACGCGCCCGTCGCGCTGGATGATCGAGCGGGTCGGCAGCTGCAGCTCGCGCCACCACTGCACGTCGGTGAGGTCGCCGAAGGTGCAGCACATCGCGATGCCCGCGCCCTTGTCGGGCTCCGCCGCCGGGTGCGCGAGGACGGGGAGCTCGACGTCGAAGAGCGGCGAGCGCACGGTCGTGCCGAACAGGTGCTGGTAGCGCTCGTCGTCCGGGTGCGCGATGAGCGCGACGCACGCCGCGAGCAGCTCGGGGCGCGTCGTCTCGATGTGCACGACCTCGCCCGTCGTCGCGCCGTCGGCCGTGCGGTGGAACGCGATCTTGTGGAAGTGCCCCGGGTACTCGCGCGCCTCGAGCTCGGCCTGCGCGACCGCCGTCTGGAACGTCACGTCCCACAGGCCGGGCGCCTGCGCCTGGTAGGCCTCGCCGCGCGCGAGGTTGCGCAGGAATGCGCGCTGGGCCGCGGTGCGCGACCGGGCGTCGATCGTCTGGTAGGTCTGCGCCCAGTCGACGGAGAGGCCGAGCCGGCGCCAGACCGCCTCGAACTGCTTCTCGTCCTCGACGGTGAGGCGCTCGCACAGCTCGATGAAGTTGCGCCGGCTGACGGGCACGTCCGGGGTCTTCGACGACTTGCCCTCGCCGCCCTCCTGCGGAGGCACGAAGTCCTCGACGTAGGGCAGCGTCGGGTCGCACCGTACGCCGTAGTAGTTCTGCACGCGGCGCTCGGTGGGCAGGCCGTTGTCGTCCCAGCCCATCGGGTAGAAGACCTCGAGACCACGCATGCGCTGGTAGCGGGCGACGACGTCGGTGTGCGTGTACGAGAAGACGTGGCCGACGTGGAGCGACCCGGACGCCGTGGGCGGCGGGGTGTCGATCGAGTAGATCTGCTCGCGGGTCTTCGTCCGGTCGAACGCGTACGTGCCCTGCTCGGCCCAGCGCGCGCCGTGCGTGTCCTCGAGGCCTTCGAGGCTCACGCGGTCCGGTACTCCCGCGACCACCGCACGGACGACGTCACCAGCTACGCGGCCGGCAGACGTGCCGGGGGCGGCGGTCGTTGCTGCGGTGGCTTCGGTCGCGCCCGTCGGCGCGTTCGTCGGGAAGTCGCTCATGGTCGCCCATTCTCCCAGATCCCGGGGTGTGGACGGACGGCGTCTCGCCGCGTGGCCGCGGCCCCGTGTGCGGAGATCAGGCGCGATCGAGCAACGCTGCCACGACGAGAGCGACGACGGCGACGAGCGGAGGGAGCAGGACGGTCCACGACGGCCCTCGGCGACGCAGGCGCCTGCTCGACGACACCGTCTCCGCACGGTGGGGCGACGTCCCCGACGGCGCGGGGACGGCCGACCCGAGCTCTCCTCCCAGGCGGGCGGAGAGACCGTCGGCAGTTCGCAGGACCCACTCCCACCGCGCCGGGTCCAGCGTGCCGAGCGGCTGCCGGCTGTAGAGGAAGAGCCGGTCGTCGACCACCTCCGCCGACAGCGGGACCGGGGACCCCACGATGCTGCCGAGGACGTCGGGGGAGAGCGCGGCTCGCGCCACGTCCTGGGCGCCGTCCAGGCACGAGACACGCAGCCGCGCGCCGAGCTCGCCGTCGAGCTCGAGCTCCTGAGAGCGGTCGAGGGCGTGCGGGGCCGGGGCGCCCCGCGACCCGTCGGTGCGTCGCGTCTCGACGACCAGGTGGGGCAGCGACCGGTCGAGCGTGGCCATGACGTACCACCACGGGTGGATCTCGACGACCTTCCCGCGCTGCTCCTGGTAGGTGTACGACGCGACCTCCACGGGCCGCGGGACGCGGGTGCGCACGACGTCCCGCGCGGTGCGCGGCGTTCCCACCCCGAAGAGCATGCCCGGACGGTCGGGCGCGTCGATCGACGGCTCGAAGTCGAAGCCGTTCGCGGCCGCGAAGCGGCTGAGCCGGTACGTCTGCTCGCCGGCCTGCGTCGAGCCCCGCCGCACCGCGACGACGACCAGTCCCAGGGTGACGACCGCGGCCGGGACCGCGAGCCACGGCACGACGCCGAGCGGGGTGTCTAGGCCGAGCGCGTGCAGCCCCATGGCGACGAGGACCAGCAGGAGCGCGAACGCGGCCGCCACGACGGCGAGCGCGAGCGCGCCGAGGAGCGTCCCGACGAGCGCGCCGAGCACGACGGCCGCGGGCGACCGGGGGTCGTGCGCCGTCCGCGAGCGGTGGTAGGCCCGCACGGCCGCACGGTCGACGGGCTCGACGAGCGCACGCCCGTCCAGCAGGGGGACGTTCCCAGGCGAGGTCGGCACGGTCACGACGCGAGGCTAGCGTCCGCGATGACCGCGCAGGTGGAGCGGGCATAGGCTCGTAGCCATGTCCTCAGACCTCACCGTCGGCTACGCCGCCATGCTGGAGCAGTTCCACCCGACCGAGGCCGTCGAGCTCTCGGCCTTCGCCGAGGAGCACGGCTTCTCGGGCACCATGGCGGCCGACCACTTCCAGCCGTGGGTCCCCGCCCAGGGGCAGTCCTCGTTCGTGTGGAACGTGCTCACCGCGCTCGGCGAGCGCACGCGCGGCGACCTGGGCCCGGGCGTCACGGCACCGACCTTCCGCTGGCACCCCGCGATGGTCGCGCAGGCGTCCGCGACGCTCGCGGCGATGTACCCCGGCAGGCACTGGCTCGGGCTGGGCTCGGGCGAGGCGCTCAACGAGCACGTCGTCGCCGGCTACTGGCCCGAGGCGCCCGAGCGGATCAACCGCATGTTCGAGGCCATCGACGTCATCAAGAAGCTCTTCACCGCCTCGCTCGCGGGCAAGGACGTCAAGCACGCCGGGCAGTTCTACAAGATGGAGTCCACGCGTCTGTGGACCATGCCCGAGGTGCCGCCGGAGATCCTCGTCGCGACCGCCGGGCCCGTGACGGCGAAGCGCGCGGGCAAGCACGCCGACGGCCTCATCACGGTCGGCGCGCCGCTGGAGAAGATCTCCATGCTGTTCGGCAAGTTCGACGACGGCGTCCGCGAGTCGGGTCGCGACCCCGAGTCGATGCCCAAGGTGCTCCAGCTGCACCTCTCGTGGGCGGCGACGGACGAGGAGGCGCTCACGAACGCCATGACCGAGTGGCCCAACGGCGGCATGAAGTTCCCCAAGGCGGACATCCGCTCCCCGCACGACTTCGAGCAGATGGCCAAGCTCGTGCGGCCCGAGGACTTCGAGGGCCGCATGGTCATCTCGGCCGACCCGGACGAGCACCGTGCGTACATCCAGAAGTTCGTCGACCTCGGTTTCGACCGCATCTACCTCCACAACGTGGGCCGCAACCAGCGCGAGTGGATCGAGACCTTCGGGCGCGACGTCCTGCCGAAGCTCTCCCGATGAGCGACGACGCCGCGCGTCTGAGCGTCTGGGCGCCGTCGGGCCTGGGCGAGGTGCGCCCGGGCGACGACCTGGCCGTGCTCGTCGGAGACCTCCTGGCTGACGACGCACGCGCCACGGGCGACGCGCTCGCCGACGGGGACGTCGTCGTCGTCACGAGCAAGGTCGTCTCCAAGGCGGAGGGCCGGGTCGTCGCGGCCGCAGACCGCGAGCAGGCGATCACCGACGAGACGGTCCGCGTCGTCGCGACGCGCGAGCGGCCGGGGCTTCCCCCGCTGCGCATCGTCGAGAACCGCCTGGGCCTGGTCATGGCCGCGGCCGGCGTCGACGCGTCGAACACGCCCGAGGGCACCGTGCTGCTCCTCCCGCTCGACCCGGACGCGAGCGCCCGGGCGCTGCGGGCGGCGCTGCGCGACCGGTTCGGGATCGACCGCCTGGGCGTCGTCGTCACCGACACCATGGGCCGCGCGTGGCGCGACGGGCTCGTGGACGTCGCGATCGGGGCGGCGGGGATCGCCGTCGTCGAGGACCTGCGCGGGGGCGTGGACGAGCACGGGCGCCCGCTGTCGGTCACGGTCACCGCCGTGGCGGACGAGGTCGCCGCCGCGAGCGAGCTCGTCCGCGGCAAGACGTCCGGCCGGCCAGTGGCGGTCGTCCGGGGCCTCGGCCGGTACGTCGGGTCCGACGACGGTCCGGGGGCGCGCACGCTCGTCCGACCCTCGGCGGACGACCTGTTCCGTGAGGGCAGCGCCGAGGCGTACGCCCGAGGCCTCGCGGACGCCCACCGCGGGCGCGAGGCCGACGAGTCGGTGCGCGAGGCCGCGTACGCGGACGGCTACCGGGCCGGGTTCGGCGAGGGCTTCCGGGAGGGGTCGGGGAACGAGCCGGTCGCCGGGGCCTGACGGCGTCGGCGGTGCCACCCGGGAATCGCCTGGTTCCCGGGTGCCGGGGCGGATAGCCTGCGGTGATGCTGCCCGCCGACTGGATCCCGCACCGCCGCCCGGACGACCGCGAGCACGTCGGATGGATCCGTCCCGCGGGCGACGACTGGGTCGCGGTGAACCTGCTCGGACGCGAGCTCACGGAACCGGTCGACTGGCTCGCGGCCGAGGAGGCCCTCGACGCGGTCTCGCTCGCCTGGTTCGCCGACGTCTGGGTGCTCGAGCGGGAGGACGGCGAGCCGCTGCGCGTCCGGCTCGTCGAGGTCACGCCCGACGGCGTCGTGGTGCAGACCGACGACTTCGGCGCGATCGACGTGCCGGTCGAACGGTACGCCCTCCCGTGGCCGCCGCCGGCCGCGCTGCGCCCGAGGCGCCCGGAGGACCCGGACGGCAGAGTCCTGCCCGGGCTCGGGGTCTGAGGCGGCGTAGCCCGGGAGGACCGGTCGTTCGTGGTCGGTGCGTGTCAGCCGGCGTCCGTCGTGCCCTCGTACAGCCCGATCTGGTTCCCGTCGTCGTCCTCGAAGATCGCCCACCAGGACGTCGGGCTGATCTCGGAACGCTCCATGACGACCGTCCCGCCGAGCTCGCGAACCTTCGCGAGCGTCTCGTCGATGGAGTCGACCTCGACATAGCTGCGCGGGCTCGTGAAGCCCTCCGACCGGGGCGCGAGCCCGCCGCCGCTGATCTTGTTCGGTGCCTGCCACATCGGGTATCCCTCGAAACCCGGGATCTCCGCGATCTGCCAGCCGAACAGCTCACCGTAGAACTGCGTGGCCCGGCCGGTGTCGCTCACCGGGATGTCGATGTGCGTGATGTCTCCGTGCGCCATGGTTCCTCCCCGTGCCGGTGACGGGCGGACACCCGCCGACTGCCAGCCTAGGGAACGGGGTCGGTGCCGCAACAGGGTCGCGGCTACGCCTTATCCGCCGTGGGTAGGTCACCGACCGGTGAGGTCTCGACCTCCACCTCAGGGTCAGGGCGAGCCTCGGGGTCTGCCGCCTCCGTGGCGGACTCCGCGTCCGCGGCGGTGACCTCCGTGCGATCCCCGGAGAGCCAGCGCAGCCAGCCCGAGCCGGGGTCCGGCTCCAGGACCAGCGCGCGCACGAGCAGGGTGAGCGGGATCGCGAGGATGGCGCCGAGCGGGCCGATGACGAAGGTCCAGAACACGACGGAGACGAAGCTCAGGGTGAGGCTGAGGTTGACGGCGTCCGCGACGAACTTGGGCTGCACCAGTACCTGCAGCACGACGTTGACCACGCAGTAGACCGCGATCACGGCGAGCGCGAGCTGCCAGCCCCCGACGACGAACGCCATGATGACCGGCGGCACGAGGCCGAGGACGAAGCCGATGTTCGGGATGAAGTTGGTGACGAACGCGAGGATCGCCCACACCATCGGGGCCGGCACGCCGAGCATCCACAGCGCGAACCCGTCGACGATCGCCACGACGGCACCGAACGAGGCGTTGACCACGAAGTACCGACGCACGCCCCCGCTGAACCGGGTCGCCCGGTCGATCGTGGTGGCACGCTCGCTGCCGAACACCGTGCTCGCCGTCGAGTACCGCGCGGCGTCCGCAGCCATGAAGATCGCGTACGCGAGGACGAAGAAGAAGGCCGTCGCGATGCCCAGGACGATCCCGGAGACGTCGCCGGCGAGGCTCAGGACCCGGCCGGGCTCGAGCCACGCCGTCGCAGCCTCCGCGATGTCCGTGTCGATACCGGCCGCCGCGAGCTGGTCGACGACGTCCTCGACCGAGCGCACCAGCGCCGGGAGGTACTCGCGGACCAGGTCGGCGAACCGGAACCCCGCGAAGACGAGCATCGCCACGAGGGCCGCCAGGATGAGGTAGGCGAGGACGACGACCGCCGTCGTCGCGGCCCAGCGCGGCCAGCCGCGACGCTCGAGCGGGAAGCGCACCGGGTGGCAGATGATGATGATCACCGCGGCGAGGAAGATGGGCGCAAGCACCTCGCGCGCGGTGTGCACCCCGGCGAGGACGACCACGCCCGCGGCGAGAGCGAGGAGGGTCCGCGTGGCGGGAGGCAGCGCGGGAGCGCCGGGTGTCGTCGTGGTCACGCGCCGACCCTAGCGAACCCTCGGGTCCGCCGGATCAGCTCTTCGCGGCCTTCGCCGCGGCCTTTTGCTCCTTCTTGAAGGCGCGCACCTCGGCGAGCGACTCCGGGTTCGTGACGTCCGCGATGGACCGCCGGGAGCCGTCGTCGCCGTAGTGGCCCGCGGCCTCGCGCCACCCGGCGGGCTGCACGCCGCGCTGCTTGCCGAGGAGGGCGAGGAAGATCTTCGCCTTCTGCTCCCCGAAGCCGGGGAGTGCCCGCAGCCGGGCGAGGACCTCGGCGCCGGTGGGGGCCGCCCCGCCGTCGTCCCCGGCGCCCGGCGTCGTCCAGATGCCGCTCGTGTCGCCGTCGTACTCGTCCACCACCACGCGCGCGAGCTCCTGGATGCGCCCGGCCATCGAGCGTCCGTAGCGGTGGATAGCGGGCGGCGTCGTCGCGAGCGTGACGAACGCGTCCGGGTCGGCGTCGGCGACCGCGCGCGGGTCGATCGAGCCGAGCCGGTCCCGGATCTTGCGCGGCCCCGCGAACGCGTGCTCCATCGGGTACTGCTGGTCGAGGAGCATCCCGACGAGGAGCGCGAACGCGTCGTCGCTCAGCAGGGTGTCGCTCTCGCGGTCACCGGTGATCCACAGGTCACGTGCCATGCGTCCCATGATGACAGCCCCGTCAGGTGGCGCTGGTTTCAGTGCCTTTCCTCAGGACCGCGGACCGTTCGGGAAGCGCCCTGCGCTCGTGCTCTCAGGGCGTTGACGGGCGGAACCCGCCGGAGGATCGTGGGAGGCGTACGAAGGAGTACGCCATGCGTCGTCGAGTGCTCGTCTGGTTGTCCGTCCTGTCGCTGCTCCTCACGGGGGTGATGCTCACGGGGACCGTCGCCACGGCCCCGGCGGCGGCGGCTCATCCGTACTGCGGGCAGGTCTGGGGCTCGCTCGAGAAGGGCGTGCCAGGCATGTCCGCCGGTCGGCTGACCGACGTCCGTGCCGGGCGCCATGCGTGCTTCGACCGGCTCGTGCTCGACGTCGACGCCCCGCTCACCGGGTGGTCGGTGCGCTACGTGAACCAGGTCGTCATGGACGGCTCGGGGAACGTCGTGCCGGTCCGGGGTGGGGCGCGGCTGGAGGTCGTGGCACGGGTCGGTGCCGTCCCGACCGACGCGTTCTTCGGCGGCCCGGGAGGCACGCTCGTCGACACGACCGGCTACCGCACCTTCCGGCATGTCGCGTGGGCCGGCAGCTTCGAGGGCGTGACGACGATCGGGCTCGGCGTACGTGCTCGGCTGCCGTTCCGCGCGTTCGTCCTTGCCGGCCCGGGTTCGGGCTCCCGGCTGGTCGTCGACGTCGGGCACGAGTGGTGCGCGGCGGGCCACCGGGACTGCTGAGGCTCTCTCCGGGTCAGGGCAGCGCGAGCAGCCGTCCGGTGCGGAACTCGTCGACCCCCGTGCGGCGCAGGACGGCGCTCGTCCAGCCGGGCAGCAGGCGCAGGCCGTCCTCGCCGGTGACGCGGCGGAGGTCGTCCACGTGGTACTCCTCGCCCCGACGCTCGAGCACGAACCAGCCGGCGGCATCCACGTTGTGCAGCCAGTCGACGTCGGGTCCGTAGGTCAGGGCGAGCACGACCCGCACGTCTGACCCGTCGCGGTACGCGAACGCGAAGACCGGGGTGCGGTACTCGCGTCCGCTGCGGCGCCCGACGTGGCGGACGACGGCCATCGGCCCGACGCCCGTCGCGACGCGGAGCATCACGGGGTTGAGAAAGCGCTTGTTGTTGCGGGCGACCCAGCGCGGCATCGGCATGGTCCATCGTCACGCGAGGGGTGCTCGCGCGCGACCGGGTCGCGCGACCTATCGTGTGGCCGTGCCGACGCGACTCCTCCTCCTCAGCGACACCCACGTCCCGGTGCGTGCGCGCGGGCTCCCGGAGCAGGTGTGGCGCGCGGTCGACGCGGCGGACGTCGTCGTGCACGCCGGCGACTGGGTGAGCGTCGACCTGCTCGACACGCTCGAGTCCCGGTCGGCGCGACTCGTCGGCGTCGCGGGCAACAACGACGGTCCGGAGCTGCACGACCGGCTCCCCGAGGTGGCCCGGACGACGATCGACGGGCTGCGCGTCGCCGTCGTGCACGAGACGGGCGGCAAGGAGGGTCGCGAGCGCCGCGCCGACGCGGCGTTCCCCGACACCGACCTCCTCGTGTTCGGGCACAGCCACATCCCGTGGGACACCACGGCACCGAGCGGGATGCGGCTGCTCAACCCCGGGTCGCCGACCGACCGGCGGCGTCAGCCGGTCGGTACGTTCCTCACGGCGACGGTCGACGACGGCGCGCTGCGCGACGTCGTGCTCGTCCCGGTCGAGCGCTGACGGGCCGGACCGCCGAGGGACCGGCCGTCGTCAGGCCGCGCCCGCGCGCTGCCGGTGCGCGGCAGGGCTCACGCCGCGCACCCGCTTGAACGCGGCGCTCAGGGCGAACGGCGACGCGTACCCCACGGCGCGCGCGACCGACGTGAGCGTCGCGTCCGGCTCGAGCAGGAGGTCCGCCGCGAGGTCGAGGCGCCAGCCCGTGAGGTAGCTCATGGGCGGCTCGCCGACGAGGGTCGTGAACCGGCGCGAGAACGCGGCGCGCGAGAGGCCGACCTCGCGCGCGAGCGAGTCGACAGTCCACGCGCGGGCCGGGTCGTGGTGGATGAGCCGCAGCGCGGCGCCGACAACCGGGTCGGCGTCGGCGCGGTACCAGCCGGGCGCGTCGTCGCGGGACAGCCACGTGCGCAGGCACGAGATGAGAAGCAGGTCGAGGAGGCGGTCGAGGACGGCCTCCTGGCCGGGCAGGTCCTGCACCACCTCGCGCGCGAGCATCTCGACGAGCGTGGAGTCGACGTCCTCGCGCCGCAGGACGACGCGACGGGGCAGCACGCGCAGGACGCGACGCCCGACCTCGCCGTCGAGCGGGTACGTCCCGGTGATGATCACGGTCTCGCCGTCGGGGTCGTTGCCCCACGACCGCACGCCGAGGACGGTCATGGGCGAGGGGCCTCCGTCGACGGCGCGGCACATGTCCGACTCCGGGCCGATGACCACCTGCGGCGCGGTGGTCGGGGAGTCGGCGACGACGTAGTGGTCCGGGCCGCGAAGCAGGACGACGTCCCCCGCCTCGACGTGCGTGCCCGCGTCGGAGCGGCCGGGACGGCTCGCACCTCCATCGGACCGGAGGACCGGCCCGACCCAGCCCGAACCGCGCAGGACGGGCACGATCGTCAGCGGCGCCTCGTCCTCGATCCGCATGCCCCAGGGCGCACGGAGGTGGCTGCGCAGGAGGAAGGCCCCGCGGGCGCGAGGTCCGTCGAGCAGGCCGGCGACGACGTCCATCCCGCCAGGGTAGACCCCGCGAGCCGCCAGGACGAGACGATCGCGCATGCGGACGAGCGTCTGAACCATGGAACGTCTCGTGCGACCCCGGTTGACTCTGAGCATCACCACCGACCGACTTCGACAGGAGCTCACCATGACGCCGACGACCACCACCACGGGTCCCGACGCGCAGACCACATCCGACGCGGTGCCGGGGGCGGTCCTCGTCCTCGGCGCGACCGGGAAGACGGGCCGACGCGTCGCGGACCGTCTCGACGCGCTCGGGGTTCCCGTCCGCCGCGCGTCGCGCTCGGGCGACGTCCGCTTCGACTGGGAGGACGACGCGACGTGGGCCCCCGCGGTCGAGGGCGTCGAGGCGGTGTACGTGGTGTACGTCCCCGACCTCGCGATCCCCGGCTCGCCGGAGACCGTCATGCGGTTCGCGGCGGTCGCGCGGGAGGCGGGCGTGCGGCGGCTCGTCCTGCTGTCGGGCCGCGGCGAGGAGGAGGCGCAGCGGGCCGAGGCGCTGGTCGCCGAGGCGTTCCCCGCCCGCACGGTCGTGCGGTGCGCGTTCTTCGCCCAGAACTTCAGCGAGAGCTTCCTGTACGAGCCCCTGCTCGACGGCGTCCTCGCGCTGCTCGTCACCGACGTCGCCGAACCGTTCGTCGACCTCGAGGACGTCGCCGACGTAGCCGTCGCCGCGCTCACCGACGACGCCCACGCCGGCCAGGTCTACGAGCTCACCGGCCCCCGCGCGCTGACGTTCGCGGAGGCGGTCGCCGAGGTCACCGCGGCGAGCGGCCGGGACGTGCGGTTCGTCCCGATCACGATGGACGAGTTCACCGAGGGTCTGCTCGCCGCCGGTCTGCCCGAGGACGTCGTCGGCCTCATGCGCTACCTGTTCAGCGAGGTGCTCGACGGCCGCGGGACGCCCGTGACCGACGGCGTGCAGCGAGCGCTCGGGCGCGAGCCCCGAAGCTTCGGCACGTACGCGACGCGCGAGGCCGCGGCCTGGCGCGCTGGGGACGCGGGTGCCGCCGGGGCGCCGGCGTGAGCGGGCTCGACGCGTTCAGCGTGCTCGTCGTCGCCGGGGTGGTCGCGACCGGGCTCGCGGGCGGGGTGCTGTACGCCTTCTCGGCCTTCGTCATGGCGGGGCTTCGGCGCCTCCCGGCGGCCGACGGCGCCGCCGCGATGATCGCGATCAACCGCGACGCGCTGCGCCCGCCGCTCATGCTGCTGCTCCTGGCGTCGGTGCTCGTCCCCGCGGCCGCGGCCGTCGTCGGTCTCGTGGGCGGCGACGACGGGGCGGGCTGGGCGCTCGCGGGCGCGGTCGTCTCGCTCGTCGGCGTCCTCGGCGTCACGGGCGTCGGCAACGTCCCGCTCAACGAGCGTCTCGACCGGGCCGCCGACCCGGCCGCCGAGTGGCAGACGTTCGTGCCGCGCTGGCTCGCCTGGAACCACGTGCGGACCGCCGCAGGTGCGATCGCCACAGCGCTCCTGGCTGTCGCGCTCGTCTGAACCGGCCGACCCCGCACGTCACCCGCACGTCCCGGCGCGGGACGGCCCCGGCCCCGGTCGCGGAATAGCCGCGGCCGGGGCCGGGTTGCCGCCGTCATGAGCGACGTCGCACCCGCCGAGGCAGGGACCAGCGAGCAGGACACCATCCGTCGGGTCCTTCAGGAGACCGAGACCTGGGCCGTGGTCGGCCTGTCGAACAACTCCGCGCGCGCCGCCTACGGGGTCGCGCGCGTGCTGCAGCAGCACGGCAAGCGCATCGTGCCCGTGCACCCGTCCGCCGAGACCGTGCACGGCGAGCAGGGGTACGCGAGCCTCGCCGACGTGCCCTTCCCGGTCGACGTCGTCGACGTCTTCGTGCGCTCCGAGCTCGCGGGCGACGTCGCCGACCAGGCCGTCGCGATCGGTGCGCGGGCCGTGTGGTTCCAGCTCGACGTGATCGACGAGGCTGCCGCGGCCCGCGTGCGCGAGGCCGGGCTCGACATGGTCATGGACCGCTGCCCGGCGATCGAGCTCCCGCGTCTCGCCACCCGATCCGCCACGACCCAGGAGGCCTGACCATGCCCGTGATCGACACGACGACCGACTTCGGCACCCGAGCGGCCGCGCGGCTCACCGACGAGCAGGTCCTCTGGCTCGTCACCGTCGACCCGCACGGCACACCGCAGCCGACGCCGGTGTGGTTCCACTGGGACGGCCAGGACGGCATCGTCGTCAAGAGCCAGCCCCGCACCGCCAAGCTGCGCAACGTCCGCGCGAACCCGCGCGTCGCCGTCCACCTCAACAGCACGCGGTCGGGCGGCGACGTCGTCGTCCTCACCGGGACCGCGACGATCGACGACGACGGCACGGCCGCCGAGGAGCGCGCCGGGTACGACGCCAAGTACGACGCCGACATCCGCGGTCTCGGCATGACCCCCGACGGGTTCCACGCCGACTACGCCGTCACGCTCCGCATCCACGTCGACCGCCTGCGCGGCTTCTGACGGCGCACCCTTCCGGCGCCTGCGCCGCTCAGTCGGTCGAGGCGAACGTGAGGACCGGTCGCCCCGTGCGCGGGTGCGTGAGCACCTCGCACCGCACGCCGTAGACCGGGTCGAGCACCTCGGGCACGAGCACGTCGCGCACGGGGCCCGCCGCGACGACGCGGCCGGCGGACAGCACGACGACGTGGTCGCACGTCTGGGCCGCGAGGTTGAGGTCGTGCAGCGCGGCGAGGACGGTCACGCCCTCGTCGGCGAGCTCGCGCAAGACGCGCATCGCGTCGAGCTGGGCGGCGATGTCGAGGTGGTTCGTCGGCTCGTCGAGCAGGATCAGCGCGGGCTCCTGGGCGAGTGCGCGCGCCATGTGCACGCGCTGGCGCTCGCCGCCCGAGAGCGTCGCGACCTCGCGCTCCGCGAACTCGGCCATCCCGACGCGCGCGAGCGCGCTGCGTGCGACCGCGCGGTCGGCGTCGGAGTCGCCCGCGAGCAACGAGCGGTGCGGGATGCGGCCGAGCAGCACCGCGTCGAGGACCGTGAGCGGCAGGTCGGTGGTCGCGTCCTGCTCCACGAGCGCGAGGATCCGGGCGCGACGGCGGCGGGGGAGACCGAGCAGGTCGACGTCGCCGAACCTGACGGTCGCGCGCACCGCGCTCGGGGCCGTGACACCGGCGAGCACGCGCAGGAGCGTCGACTTCCCCGACCCGTTCGGGCCGAGCAGCCCGCTCACGGCGCCGGGAGGCGCGGTGCAGTCGACGCCGTCGAGGACCAGCCGCCCGTCGACGGACCACGACACGCGCGACGCCTCCAGCCCACCGCCGAGCTCGACGGCGGTCTGAGCGTCGGTGCGGGCGTCGCCGTCCTGCCGGGCCTCGTCGACGTCCGGCGTCGTGCGCAGCGTCTCGGTCACGCGATCCTCCTCCCGCGCCACAGGAGCAGCGCGAACACGGGTGCGCCGATCGCCGCGGTGACGATCCCCACGGGCAGCTCGCGCGGCGCGAAGACCGTGCGCGCGAGCGTGTCCGCCCAGACGAGGAACGTCGCGCCGAACAGCGCCGACAGAGGCAGGAGCAGCCGGTGCCGCGCGCCCGTCAGCAGGCGGACGGCGTGCGGGAGGATCAGCCCGACGAACCCGATCGACCCGGACTGGGACACGAGCGCCCCGGTGAGCAGCGCGACGCCGATCAGCAGGGTCCACCGCACCCGCGCGACGTTCACCCCGAGCGCGGACGCCGCGGTGTCGCCGAACGTGAACGCGTCGAGCACCGAGCCCGTCGACGCGAGCAGCGTCCCGAGCACGAGGGTCGCGATGCCCGCGACGGCGACCGACGTCCACGTCGCGCCCGCGACGGAGCCCATGAGCCACGAGAGGATCTCGCGGTACGAGTCGCCGGTCGCGGACCAGAAGATGACGAAGCTCGTCGCGGCGGCCGCGAGCTGGCTCACGGCAAGGCCGGCGAGCACGGTGCGCGTCGGCGTGATCGAGCCCAGCGCGCCCGCGAGCCCGAGCGCGGCGGCGAGCGCGAGGACGGCGCCGCCGAACGCCGCGACGGGCAGCAGCACGGTCAGGCCGGCCACGAGCACGAGCACGGCGCCGAGCGACGCGCCCGACGACAGGCCGAGCAGGTAGGGGTCGGCGAGCGGGTTGCGCGTGAGGGACTGCATGACGACGCCGCACAGCGCGAGCCCCGCCCCCACCGCTGCGGCGGTGAGCACGCGCGGCAGGCGCAGCTGCCACACCATCCCGTCCTGCAGCGTGCCGAGCGGCTCGATCCCGAGCAGCCCACCCAGCCCGAGGTGCGTCGCGATCGAGCGCCACACGTCACCGACCGCCAGGTCGGCAGGACCGATCGTCACGGTGACGAGGACGGTCAGGACAAGAGCGCCCACCCCGACAGGCACCCACCACGCCGCGCCGCGTCGCGCGCGCGGGCGCGACGGCACGCCCTGCCCGGCCCGCTGTGGTCCGGGTGACGGAGCACCAGGGCGGGGGCCGGCGTCGGGCACGCGGTGGACGACGGTCACAGGTCGAGCGCCTCCAGCTGCGCGGCGAGGTCCACGACGGCGTCGACGTTGCGGACGCCCGCCTCGGTCGCCGGGAACGGGATCGACAGGTACCGGCCCTCGCGCACGGCCGTCATCTCGGCGGTCGCCGGGTTCGACTCCAGCCGCTCGATCTTCGACTCGGCAGTGTTCCACGCGGCGTCGACGAGCACGAGGACGTCGGGGTCGGCCGCGATCGCCTCCTCCCACGCGAACGCGGTCCACGTGTCGTGCACCTCGCCCGCGACGTTGTCCAGGCCGACGGCGTCCATGATCATCTGCGGCGCGCCGATGCCCGCGCCGATGTACGGGATGTCGTCGCCCGACGAGTACCAGAGCGCGGTGAGCCCGCGGTCGTCCGGGGTGACGGAGCCGAGCGTCGCGCGCTGCTCGGCGACGAGGTCCGCCGCGGCGTCCTGCGCGTCGAAGATCGTGCCGACCTCGGTGATCTCGGCGAACACGTCGTCGAACGTCAGCGGGTCGGGCATGTACCCGGGCGCCTTGCAGGCGGCGGGGGAGACGTACGTCGCGACGCCGAGCGCAGCCAGGGTCTCGCGGTCGCCCGCGCCCTCGGCCGTGAGGTTCGACTCCCAGCCCGCGTAGACGAGGTCGGGCTCCGTCTCGAGCACGGCCTCGGCCCCGGGGACCTTGTCGGACATCGGCTCCGCGACGGCCGGGACGTCGGCGGCGGCGTCCGCGAGGGACTCCGGCACCGGGCCGTCGGCGAACGCCGTCGCGACGATCCGGTCACCGAGCCCGAGCGCGAGCAGCATCTCCGTCGTGCTCGACTTGATCGTCACGACGCGCTCGGGCGCCGCGTCGAACGTCACCTCGAAACCGCAGTCGTCGAGCGTGAGGGGGTACGCCGTGCTCGCCGCGGTGCCCGACGGCGGGGCGTCGCCCGTGGAGGCCGCGTCGCCTCCCGGCGCCGTGCCGGAGGAGCACGCGCCGAGCGCGAGGGCGAGGACCGCCGTCGGGAGCACGAGCAGCCGGCGTGCGGCGGGTCGAGCGCGCCCGAGCGGGCGCGCGGGGGACGGGGCGGTGCGGGTGCGGTGCACGGGTGGGTCTCCGGGGGCCGGGCGCGGCGCAGGCGCCCGGGAGGGCGCCACCGCTGCGGTGCGTTCTCGATGCCGGCCGGGAGGTCTCCGAGCCGGGACCGACGCGTCATCTCGCGTCGCACGGACCCGCGGCACAGATCCGGTGCCGCCCGACGAGCCAGGAAGGGCTCGCGATCCTCGTCCAGCCTAGTACGCGGGTCGGGTCGGACCGCAAGGCCGTGTGCGTCGAGAGGCGCTCGAGACGCACCTGAGAACCGACGTCCCAGCCGGTGGGACGGACGCGACGAGGATGCACGGCGAGGTGGCACAGTGGCGCTCGTGAGCGATCTCGACACCACCCCGAGCCACGACCGGCCCAGCCCCGACCATGGCGGTGGGCGCCGCCGACCCGGTGCGGACGGGCCGCTGCGCGCGGTGGTGACCGGCGCGTCGTCGGGCATCGGCGAGGCGTGCGTGCGGCTCCTGCGCGCCCGCGGCTGGGACGTCGTCGCGTTCGCGCGGCGGGCCGACCGGCTTGCCGACCTCGCGGAACGCACCGGCGCGCACCCGGTCGTCGGCGACGTGACGTCCGACGACGACGTCGCACGGCTCGTCGCGGAGGCGGGCGCCCGGGGTCCGGTGAACGCCGTGCTCAACATCGCGGGGTACGGTCTCGGCGTCGACCACGTCGACGAGGCGAAGGTCGACGAGTGGCGCGACATGTACGAGACGAACGTGCTCGGCACCGTCCGGGTGACGAAGGCGTTCCTGCCGCTCCTGCGGGCGTCGCACCGTGGTGACATCGTGCTCATGACGTCCACAGCGGGGCACGACACGTACGTCGGCGGCTCCGGCTACGTCGCGTCGAAGCACGCGCTGCTCGGTGTCGCGAAGACCCTGCGGCTCGAGCTCGTCGGCGAGCCGATCCGCGTCATCGAGATCGCACCCGGCCTCGTGCACACGCCCGAGTTCTCGCTCAACCGCTACCACGGCGACCAGGCGGGGGCCGATGCCGTGTACGCGGGCGTCGAGGATCCGCTCACCGCGGACGACGTGGCCGACGTCGTCACGTTCGCCGTCACCCGACCGCACCACGTCAACATCGACTCGCTGATCCTGCGCCCGGTCGCCCAGGCCTCGACGTACTCGCTGTGGCGCGCACCCCTGGAGCCGAAGGGCGTCCCGGCGCGCGAGGACACGCACCGGGACGACTGAGGAGGGCGTCAGGCTCGCGTCCCCACGAGGACCAGGTACTCCCAGCCCATGACGCCGTCGGCGAGGTGGCGGTCACCGAGGTCGCGCAGCGCCTCGTCGAGCGCGGCCAGACGGGCCGGGTCGTCCGCGAGGCTCCGGCGCACCGCGATCGTGGGCCCGTAGCGGTCCGCGAAGTACGCGCGGAACGCCTCCCCGTCCGCGAAGAGCGACACCGGCTGGCTCCGGACCTCGGTGCGGACGTCCGTCACGCGCTCGGCGAGGAGCGCCCGGACGTGCCCTTCGTCGCCCCACAGCGGCGGCGGCTGCGCGCCGGGCGGAGGTGCGGGCGCGTACGGCTTCATGGTCGCGAACATCTGCCCGATGAAGCCGCCGGGCGTCCAGCTCGCGAGCCCGAGCGTGCCGCCCGGGCGCAGCACGCGCACGAGCTCGTCGGCGGTGCGCTGGTGCTGCGGCGCGAACATCGCCCCGATGCACGACAGCACGACGTCGAACGACGCGTCCGCGTACGGCAGGTCCTCCGCGTCCGCCTGCTCCCACACGAGCTCGGCGCCGCGCTCGCGCGCGAGGCTCCGCCCGACGTCGAGCAGCTCGGGCGTGAGGTCCGACGCGACGACGTCGGCGCCCCGCAGCGCCGCCGCGATCGCGGCGTTCCCGGTGCCGGCGGCGACGTCGAGCACGCGCTGACCGGCGTGCACCCCCGCGGCGTCGACGAGCGCCTCGCCGAGGTCGGCCACCACGTCCGCCGCGACGGCCGGGTAGTCCCCGGACGCCCACATCGCGCGGTGCCTGGTCTTGAGGTCCGAGAGGACCACGGTGTCCGTCATGTGCGTCTCCTGCTGTCCGACCCGCGGTCGCGGGCCCTGTGGTGGGTCACGTCCCTCCAGGCTCGCCCTCCCTCCCCGTGGGATCCAGTACCGGATCTGTAGCGCGCGAGGGAGACGACGATGGCGACCTACGGCCAGTTCTGCCCGGTGGCCAAGGCGATGGAGATCCTCGACGAGCGCTGGACGCTCCTCGTCGTCCGTGAGCTGCTCGCGGGGAGCACCCGGTTCAACGAGCTGCGGCGCGGGAACCCGCGCATGTCGCCCGCCCTGCTCGCGAAGCGCCTGCGCTCGCTCGAGCGTGCGGGCGTCGTCCGGCGCCACGACGACGGCGGTCGGCCCGCCTACGGCCTGACGCCGGCGGGGGAGGAGCTGCGGCCCGTCGTCGAGTCGCTCGGCGCGTGGGGCGTGCGGTGGATCGCCGACCTGGGCGAGGAGGACCTCGACCCGCACCTGCTGTTCTGGGACGTGCGGCGGACGGTCCCGGTCGCCGCGTGGCCGCACGAGCCGACGTCCGTGGAGTTCCGGCTCGACGACGTCGAGCCCGCGGTCGCGCGCTGGTGGCTCGTCGTGCGCGACGGCGAGGCGGACCTGTGCGACGTGGACCCCGGGCTGGAGTCGGTCGTCGTGGTGCGTTCGGGCCTGCGCGCGCTCACCCGGCTGTGGCGCGGCGACACGACCTGGGAGCACGCCCTCCGGTCGGGCACCGTGGTGCTCGACGGCGCGACGTCGGTCCGGCGGGCCGTGCCGGGGTGGATCGGCCGGTCCGACCTCGCGCGCGTGCCGCGACCGGCCTGACGGGTCGCCGACCGTCTTCGCCCGGCGCCGACGGTGGCGCCGGGCCGCTTCGGGGGCGCACCCTGGGGTGTGATGAACCCGCGACCTTCCGCCCGACCACGCGCCGGCCTGTGGGCGGCGCTCGCCGGCATCGCCGCGGCAGCCTCCGGCTTCGCGGTCGCGGAGCTCGTCGCCGCGTTCGTCGCGCCCGGCTCCAGCCCTCTGTTCGCCGCGGGCGCGGGCGTCGTCGACTCGGTGCCCGCACCCGTCAAGGACTGGGCGATCACGACCTTCGGGACCGCCGACAAGGCGGTGCTGCTCGGCGGGATGGCCGTCGTGCTCGCGGCCGGTGCGGCGCTCGCGGGCTGGCTCGAGCTGCGTCGTGCGCCGGCGGGCTCGCTGCTGCTCGGCGTCGTGGGGGTCGTCGGTGCCGTCGTCGCGGCGGCCCGTCCAGAGGCGAGCGTCGCGTGGGTGCTGCCGTCGCTCGTCGGCGTCGCCGTGGCGATCCTCCTGCTGCGCGCAGCGGTCCGCACGCTGCGGGTGCCGTCGCCGGCGGACGTGGCGGTCGACGGGGCGGTCGCGGACGGAGCGCCGGCCGCCGGGCGACCGGGCAGGTCCCGGATCGACCGCCGCCGGTTCCTCCTCGTGACGGGTCTCGCCGTCGCGGCAGGCGTCGTCGCCCTCGCGGCGTCGCGGGCCGTGTCGACGGGGACGCGCGTCGTGACGGCGGCACGGGAAGCGCTGCGGCTCCCGGCCGCGGGGACCCGGGCGCCCGCCGTGCCGGCGGGTGCCGACCTCGGCGTCCCCGGTCTCGCGCCGTACGTGACGCCGAACGGCGACTTCTACCGCATCGACACCGCGCTCCGCGTCCCGCAGGTCGACCCGGACACGTGGACCCTGCGCGTCACCGGCCTCGTGGACTCCGAGGTGGAGATCACGTTCGACGAGCTGCTCGCGCTGCCGCTCGTCGAGCACCACCTGACGCTCACGTGCGTGTCGAACGACGTCGGGGGAGACCTGGTCGGCAACGCGCTGTGGCTGGGCTACCCCGTGCGCGAGCTCCTCGCTCGAGCGGGGGTCCAGGAGGGGGCCGACATGGTCCTGTCGACGAGCGCCGACGGCTGGACGGCGAGCACGCCGCTCGACGTGCTGCTGGACCCCGACCGTGCCTGCCTCCTCGCCGTCGGGATGAACGGCGAGCCGCTCCCGCCCGAGCACGGGTTCCCCGTGCGGATGGTCGTGCCGGGTCTCTACGGGTACGTGTCGGCGACCAAGTGGGTCACCGAGCTCAAGGTCACCACGTTCGCCGACGACGTCGCGTACTGGACGCCGCGGGGCTGGTCCGAGCGCGGTCCGATCAAGCTGGCGTCGCGCATCGACACCCCGCGCGCGGGCGCGTCGCTCGACGCGGGCGAGGCCGTGGTCGCGGGCGTCGCCTGGGCGCAGCACACCGGCATCGAGGCGGTCGAGGTGCGGGTCGACGACGGCCCGTGGGAGGCGGCGACGCTCGCCGAGACGGTCGGCCCGGACACCTGGCGCCAGTGGTCCTTCGCGTGGGACACGTCCGCGGCGGGGGAGGGCGAGCACCGGCTCTCGGTCCGCGCGACCGATGCCGACGGTCAGGTCCAGACGTCCGACGTCGCCCCGCCGGCACCCGACGGCGCGAGCGGGTGGCACGAGATCCAGGTCCAGGTCGCCTGAGGGCACCGCGGCCGTCCGTCAGCCGGACGAGGGTTGTCCGGGCGTCCCCGCGCTGGCACCATGTCCGCGTGACCTCCGCCGCGCCTCCCACGAGCACCCCGCTCGTCCTCGCGCGCCCGAGGTCCGTCTCCTCCACCTGTTGTTGAGGGCTCGCGGCGCCCTGCGCAGCCTCGACCTGGTGTCCGCGAGCAGCCCTCCGCCCCTCCCTTCTCAGCACAGGGGCGCGACGGTCGCCGGACTCGTGCCGCTCGTCTCACCGATGAGTCCCGCGCGACGACCGGGTCTGCACCACGGACGCCCGCCGAGCACAGGACGCGAGACCACGATGTACGTTCCCGAGCACTTCCCCCGCCACCGACCGACGACCGGCTCGTCGCCGTCGCGCACCACGGCACCCTCCGAGCCGCCGCTCACCCTGGAGTGGCTCGTCGCACGCGACATCGACGCGTATTCCGCGCGTCGCCGCGTGCGCGCTGCGGCTACCATGGACGCACAGGCGTCGACCCGGCCATCACCGGTGAGCCTCCGGAAGAACGGGACCCGCGCCGTCGGGCAGGCCTGACGGCCCACGGCCAGGTCCTCACTAGAGCCGGACGGGTGGGCCCGTCACAGCCTGCGACGAGCGGTCGGCGACCGCCCGCGGTGCCCGACGACGTCGGGCAGCCGGGCGCGGACGTCGGCAAGCGAGGTGGTACCGCGGCGAGCCCGCCCCTGGGTGGGGGAGTCGTCCTCGCAGGAGAGCACGACCGACCCGTACCACCGCGGCGGACCTCCGCCGACCGCTACCACCGGAGTCCTCGAGACCATGGCCTACCCGCTGCACCGCGACCACTCGGCAGACGCCACACCCGACACCTCGCGCCCTGGCGCCGCCTTCGGCGTCCCCGCATCCCCGGACCTGCCCGCGCTCGAGCGCGAGGTGCTCGCGTACTGGGACGCGGACGACACGTTCCGCGCCTCCGTCGAGCGCAACCCGGCCGGCGAGAACGGCAGCAACGAGTTCGTCTTCTACGACGGCCCGCCGTTCGCCAACGGCCTGCCCCACTACGGCCACCTGCTCACGGGGTACGCGAAGGACGTCGTCCCGCGCTACCAGACGATGCGCGGCAAGCACGTCGAGCGCCGCTTCGGCTGGGACACGCACGGCCTGCCCGCCGAGCTCGAGGCGATGGACCAGCTGGGGATCAAGACCAAGGAGGAGATCCTCGAGCTGGGGATCGAGCGGTTCAACGACGCGTGCCGTGCGTCCGTGCTCAAGTACACGGGCGAGTGGCGCGAGTACGTGACGCGCCAAGCCCGCTGGGTGGACTTCGAGAACGACTACAAGACGCTCGACCCGCGCTTCATGGAGTCGGTCATGTGGGCGTTCAAGCAGCTCCACGAGAAGGGCCTCGTCTACGAGGGCTTCCGCGTCCTGCCGTACTGCTGGAACGACCAGACGCCGCTGTCGAACCACGAGCTGCGCATGGACGACGACGTCTACCAGGTCCGCCAGGACCCGGCCGTGACCGTGGGCCTCCGCCTCGAGACGGGCGAGCTCGCGCTCGTCTGGACCACGACGCCCTGGACGCTGCCCTCGAACCTGTTCGTCATGGTCGGCCCGGACATCGACTACGTCGTCGTCGAGTCGTCCTTCACGGGCGTCAAGGAGCGGTACGTCATCGCGGCCGAGCGCCTCGCGGCGTACGCGCGCGAGCTCGCCGACGAGGGCGTCGAGGACGTCACGACCCAGGTCGTCGAGCGGCTCAAGGGGGCCGACCTGCTCGGGCGCTCCTACACCCCGCCGTTCTCCTACTTCGCCGGGCACCCCGGCGCGCACCGCGTCGTCGAGGCGGACTTCGTCACCACGACGGACGGCACCGGCCTCGTCCACAACGCCGGCGCGTTCGGCGAGGAGGACAAGGTCGTCTCCGACCGCGAGGGCGTGGAGCCGGTCCTGCCGGTCGCGTCGGACGGGAAGTTCGTCTTCCCCGTCGTCGACTACGAGAGCCTGCAGGTCTTCGACGCGAACGCGCTCATCATCGACCACCTCAAGGGGCGCACGCGCCGGGACGCTGCGGCCGCCCGGTTCGGTCGCGACAGCGAGGAGGTGCCCGACCTCGCCGTCGGCGCGGTGAGCGAGGGGACCGTGCTGCTGCGCCGCGAGTCGTACGCGCACTCCTACCCGCACTGCTGGCGCTGCCGGAACCCGCTCATCTACATGGGCGTGTCGTCGTGGTTCGTCGCGGTGTCGACGTTCAAGGACCGCATGGTCGAGCTCAACGAGCAGATCTCCTGGACGCCTGAGCACATCCAGCACGGCCAGTTCGGCAAGTGGCTCGAGAACGCGCGCGACTGGTCGATCACGCGCAACCGGTTCTGGGGGAGCCCCGTCCCGGTGTGGAAGTCGGACGACCCGGCGTACCCGCGCACAGACGTCTACGGATCCTTCGAGGAGATCGAGCGCGACTTCGGCACGCTCCCGCGCGACGAGCACGGCCGGCCGGACCTGCACCGCCCCTTCGTCGACCGCCTGACGCGGCCCAACCCCGACGACCCGACGGGCCGCTCGACGATGCGCCGCGTCGAGGACGTCCTCGACGTCTGGTTCGACTCGGGGTCCATGCCGTACGCGCAGGTGCACTACCCGTTCGAGAACACCGACTGGTTCGAGCACCACAACCCCGGCGACTTCATCGTCGAGTACATCGGCCAGACGCGCGGCTGGTTCTACACGCTCCACGTGCTCGCGACGGCCCTGTTCGACCGCCCCGCGTTCCGCTCGGCCGTCTCGCACGGCATCGTGCTCGGCTCCGACGGGCGCAAGATGAGCAAGTCGCTGCGCAACTACCCCGACGTCAACGAGGTCTTCGACCGCGACGGCTCCGACGCGATGCGCTGGTTCCTCATGAGCTCGCCCATCCTGCGCGGCGGCAACCTCGTCGTCACCGAGGACGGGATCCGCGACGCGGTGCGCCAGGTGCTGCTGCCCCTGTGGAGCACGTACTACTTCTTCACGCTGTACGCCAACACCTCGAAGGCGCAGGCCCGGACACAGGGCGCCGCGCCCGACGGCGGCGGGTACGTCGCGCAGACGGTGGCGCCCGAGCGAGTGGCCGGGCTCCCCGCGCTCGACCGCTACCTGCTCGCGCGCACGCACGACCTCGTCGTGCGCGTGACGGCGCAGCTCGACGCCTACGACATCGCGGGCGCGTGCGAGAGCGTGCGCGAGCACCTCGACGTGCTGACCAACTGGTACGTGCGCACCCAGCGCGACCGCTTCTGGGCCGAGGACGCCGACGCGTTCGACACGCTGTACACCGCGCTCGAGACGCTCACGCGCGTCATGGCGCCGCTCGCCCCGCTGCTCGCCGAGGAGGTGTGGCGCGGCCTCACGGGCGGACGGTCGGTCCACCTCACGGACTGGCCCGCGGCCACCGAGGACGTCGGGGAGGCGTTCGTCGGCGAGGACGGCTCGTACGCGACGGCCGTCCGTTCCGTCCCGGAGGCATCTCTGGTGCCCGACGACGCGCTCGTCGCCGCGATGGACGAGGTGCGCGCCGTCGCGTCGGCGGCGCTCGGGCTGCGCAAGGCCAACCAGCTCCGCGTGCGCCAGCCGCTCGCGCGGCTCACGGTCGTCGTCGAGGACCCCGAGGCGCTCGCGCCGTACACCGACCTGCTCGCGCGCGAGCTCAACGTCAAGGCGGTCGAGCTCGAGTCGACCGACTCCGACGCCGCCGAGCGGTTCGGCGTCACGCAGCGCCTCGCGGTCAACGCCCGCGCCGCGGGTCCGCGGCTCGGGCGTGGCGTCCAGGCCGTCATCAAGGCGTCGAAGTCCGGCGCGTGGCGCGTCGACGACGCGGGCACGGTCGTGGTGACCACGGGCGACGGCGACGTCGAGCTGCTGCCTACCGAGTACGAGCTGACGACGGTGGTCGCGGCCACGGGCGCCGCCGGCGCCCAGGACGGCAGCGAGGCGCCGCGCGTCGCCGCCGCGGTGCTCGCGGGCGGCGGGTTCGTCGTGCTCGACCTCGTCCTCGACGACGCTCTGCTGGCCGAGGGCTACGCCCGCGACGTCATCCGTGACGTGCAGGACGCGCGCAAGGCCGCCGGTCTCGACGTCGCCGACCGCATCCGGCTGTCGCTCGACGTGCCGGGTCGGTGGCTGGTCGCGGTCGAGGAGCACCGGGACCTCGTCGCGCGCGAGACCCTCGCGGTCGAGGTCGTGGTCGAGACGTCGCCGACGGAAGCTCGCGCCGTGCGCGTCGAGAAGATCCTCGGGACCGTTCCGGACACGGCGGTGGTCCTGTGAGCGCCGCGTCCCGCGGCGGCGCGGGCCGCAAGGACGCGCGGACCGCGCGTCAGGACGCCCGGTCCGCGGCGGAGGACGCCGCCGCGCAGGCCGACCTCGAGCGCGTCTACGGGCACATCCTGGCGCGCGCGCCCGAGCACGACTTCGACCCGACGATCGACCGGGTGCGCCGGCTCTTCGAGCTGCTCGGCGACCCCCAGCACGCGTTCCGGTCCATCCACCTCACGGGCACCAACGGCAAGACGAGCACCGCGCGCGTCGTCGAGCGGCTGGTGCGTGAGCACGGCCTGCGCACCGGGCTGTTCACAAGCCCGCACCTGACGAGCGTCACCGAGCGCATCGTCGTCGACGGCGAGCCGCTCTCGCCGCGGCGCTTCGTCGAGGTCTGGGAGGACGTCTACCCGTACGTGCAGGTCGTCGACGCCGAGCTCGCCGAGGCGGGGCAGTCGCAGCTGAGCTTCTTCGAGGTGCTCACCGGCGTGGCGTTCGCGGCGTTCGCCGACACGCCCGTCGACGTCGCGATCGTCGAGGTCGGCATGGGCGGCGAGTGGGACTCGACCAACGTGGTCGACGCCGAGGTGGCGGTCGTGACGCCCGTCGCGCTCGACCACGAGCGCTGGCTGGGCAGCACGCTCGAGGAGATCGCGACCGTCAAGGCGGGGATCGTCAAGGACGGCGCGACCGTCGTCTCGGCGGAGCAGCGGCCCGAGGTCGAGGAGGTGCTGCGCGCCAAGGCAGAGCAGGTCGGGGCGCGCCTCCTGCGCGAGGGCGTCGACCTCGAGGTCGCGCAGCGGCACGTGGCCGTGGGCGGGCAGCTGCTCGACCTGCGCACCCCCGCCGCGCTGTACACCGAGGTGTTCCTCCCGCTGCACGGCGCGCACCAGGCGCACAACGCGCTGCTCGGGCTCGCGGCCGTCGAGGCGTTCCTCGGTGGGCGCTCGCTCGACGGCCAGATCGTCGAGACGGCGTTCGCCGACGTGACGTCACCGGGCCGTCTCGAGGTCGTGCGGTCCAGCCCGACCGTGCTCGTCGACGCCGCGCACAACGCCGCCGGCGCCGAGGCGCTCGTGGCGGCGCTCGACGAGGCGTTCGACCTCGGCCGCATCGTGGGTGTGGTCGCGATCATGGGCGACAAGGACGCGGAGGCGCTGCTCGCCGCGCTCGAGCCGGTGCTCGCCGAGGTCGTCGTGACCCGGAACAGCTCGGACCGCTCTGCGGACCCGGCCGAGCTCGCGGAGCTCGCCGCCGACATCTTCGGCGAGGACCGCGTGCACAGCACCGAGCGCCTCGACGAGGCCCTCCAGGTGGCGGTCGACCTCGCGGAGCGCGGCGACACGGTCGGTGTCGGCGTCGGCTCGGGCGTGCTCGTCACCGGGTCCGTCGTCACGGTCGCGGACGCGCGCATCCTCCTCGGGCGGCGCTGACACCGCGCCGCCCGTCGTCGGTGTCCGGCACCGCGCCGCGCGGCGCGCGCCGCCGGGGTGTTTGATGGTCTCGACGAGGCCGCAGGGCGGCCGGGTCGCGCGGGGGGACACCGGCGCTCCGGAGCGCCGGAGGACCGGACCGACGGAGGGATGACCGGTGAAGAAGCTGCTCAACGACCCCCAGGACGCGGTGACGGAGTCCCTGGAGGGCTTCGGCCAGGCGCACGCCGACCTCGTCGAGGTGCACCTCGCGCCCCCGTACGTGTCGCGCGCCGGGGGCGCGGTGCCGGGCAAGGTCGGGCTCGTCTCCGGCGGGGGCTCGGGGCACGAGCCGCTCCACGCCGGCTTCGTCGGCCTCGGCATGCTCGACGCCGCCGTCCCCGGGGCGGTGTTCACGTCGCCCACGCCCGACCAGATCGCCCCCGCGGTCCTCGGCGCGGACTCCGGCGCCGGCGTGCTGGTGATCGTCAAGAACTACACGGGCGACGTCCTCAACTTCGAGACGGCGGTCGAGATCGTCGAGGCGGAGGGGACGCAGGTAGCCAGCATCCTCGTGAACGACGACGTCGCGGTCGAGGACTCGCTGTACACGGCGGGCCGGCGCGGGGTCGCCGGGACGGTCGCCGTCGAGAAGATCGCCGGGGCAGCGGCCGAGCGCGGCGACGACCTCGGGGCGGTCACCGAGATCGCGGGACGCGTGGTCGCGAACGTCCGCTCCATGGGGGTCGCGCTCACCGCGTGCACCGTGCCGCACGTCGGCAAGCCGAGCTTCGACCTCGGCGAGGACGAGGTCGAGATCGGCATCGGCATCCACGGCGAGCCGGGACGGCACCGCATCCCGCTCGCGTCCGCCGACGAGATCACCCAGCGGCTGGTCGACCCCGTCGCGGACGACCTGGGGCTCGCCGACGGAGAGGACGTGTTGCTGTTCGTTAACGGAATGGGCGGTACGCCGTCGTCCGAGCTGTACGTCGTCTATCGTCAGGCGAGGAGGCTGCTCGAGAGGCGCGGCGTACGGGTGACGCGCTCGCTCGTCGGCAACTACGTCACGTCGCTGGAGATGCAGGGTGCCTCGGTCACCGTGCTGCGCCTGGACGACGAGCTCACCGCTCTGTGGGACGCTCCCGTCCACACGGCCGCGCTGCGCTGGTGACCGGTCGGGGGACCTGTTCGAGTGGTCTCCTGGGCCGGTGGTACAACCGGCTCGACGGCGAGAGAGGTGGGGCATGACGCTGGACGTGGCCTGGGCGGACCGATGGACTCGGCTGAGCGCGGAACGCATCGCGGCGGCACGGGACGAGCTGACGGAGCTCGACCGGCAGATCGGGGACGGAGACCACGGCGAGAACCTCGACCGGGGCTTCCGGGCGGTGGTCGCCAAGCTCGACGGCACGTCCGGCTCCGAGCCCCCGGGCCAGATCGGCGACCTGCTGAAGCTCGTGGCCACCACGCTGATGTCGTCGGTCGGCGGCGCGTCGGGACCGCTCTACGGCACGGCCTACCTGCGTGCGGCCAAGGTGACGGGGCTCGCCGAGCTTGACGCCCACGGCGCGGTCGCGCTGCTCGAGGGTGCGCTCGAGGGCATCACCGCCCGCGGCAAGGCCCAGGTCGGCGAGAAGACGATGGTCGACGCCTGGCAGCCCGCGGTAGACGCCGCGGAGTCGGCGGCCGACGGGGGTGCGACGGCGGCCGAGGTGCTCGCCGCCGCGGCGACAGCCGCGCGAGCGGGCGCCGAGGCGACCGTCCCGCTCGTCGCGACGAAGGGCCGCGCGAGCTACCTGGGGGAGCGGAGCGCAGGGCACCAGGACCCCGGCGCGACGTCGACCGCCATCCTCCTCGAGGCCGCGCGCGACGCGGCGGCGGCGTGAGCGCCGGAACGGGCGGCATGACGGAGGGTCCCGCGAGCGCCCCGGTCGGGGCGCGCGCCCGGGTGGCGCTCGTCCTCGTCTCCCACTCGCAGCGTCTCGCGCAGGGAGCGGTGGAGCTGTCGGCCCAGATGGCACCGGGCGTCCTGCTGCTCGCCGCGGGCGGCACCGACGACGGCGGCCTCGGGACGAGCTACGACCGGGTCTCCGGTGCGATAGGGGAGGCGCTCGCCGCCGCCGACGGCGTGGTCGTGCTGGCGGACCTCGGCTCGGCGGTCATGACTGTCGAGTCCGTCCTCGACCTGGAGGACGGCTACGACGGCCGCGTCCGGCTCGCCGACGCGCCGTTCGTCGAGGGTGCGGTCGCCGCGGCGGTCACGGCCCACGGTGGCGGCGACGTGTCCACCGTGCACGCGTCCGCGGAGCACGCCGGTGGCACGTTCGCGGTGCCGTCGGAGGTGGCGTCGCAGGCATCGCCGGGAGCGTCGTCGGACGACGGCACCTCCGGTGGCGGGTCGCCGCCGGACGAGAGCGCGGTGCGAGCCACCGTCATGCTGCGCAACCCGCTCGGCCTGCACGCGCGGCCGGCCGCCGTGCTGGCGCGCCTCGTCGCCGGGTTCGACGCGACCGTGTCGATCGACGGCGTCAACGGTGCGAGCGTCCTCGAGCTCATGAAGCTGGGCGCGACCGGCGGGCAGGAGCTCACCGTGTCGGGGGAGGGCGCGCAGGCGGTCGAGGCGGTACGCGCGGTCGTCGAGGCGGTCGAAGGGGGCTTCGGCGAGGTCTGAGCGTGTGACCGTCGTCACTCGGTATTGCAGTTGATGCAAATTTGCATGGGGTGCAAGAATGGTCGTCGTGTCCACGACCTCTTCCGCTGCGCCCGCGCGTGGCCCGATGGCCGCGCTGACGGAGCGCGCAGCGGACTGCCTGGCGCCCTCGCCCGGCGGGCTGCGTGCGCGCAAGAAGCAGCAGCGTCACGCGGCCCTCGTCGACGCCGCGCAGACCCTCGTCCTCGAACGCGGGCTCGACGCCGTGACCGTCGAGGACATCTGCGCGCAGGTCGGGGTCTCGCCACGCACGTTCTTCAATTACTTCGCGTCGAAGGACGATGCCGTGCTGGGCGCGGAGGACGTCGCGGTGCGCCCGGAGACCGCGGCCGCGTTCGTGGCAGGCGGCCCGACCGGCGCGCTGCTCGACGACCTCGAGGTCGTCGTCGCCGACCTGCTCGTGCACCAGCCGCTGACGCCCGAGCGGATGGCCCGCACGCTCGAGCTCCTCCAGCGCGAACCTCGGCTCCTCACGCACCACATGACCTGGATGGACGGCCACCGTGCCCAGCTCATCGAGCTGTTCGAGGCACGTCGTCGCGAGCACCCGTTCGTCCCCGACCCCGAGCTCCTCGCTCTGGTCGTCATGAGCCTGCTCCACGCGAGCACGCGCGAGTGGCACAAGGACCAGGACGTCGGGATGGCCGACCACCTCCGGACCGTCGTCGACCAGCTCCGAGCGCTCCTGCAGGACACCGCCCGGACCTGAGCCGGCATCCCCGCGACGCCCTGGCGTCGGCGCGAACTGTCGAGGCGGCCCCACGGTCCGGCCTCGTCCAGCACCAACCACCCGACGACGGGCCCGGCTCACGCCCGTCGCGGCGCGCACCGGCCCGTCCCGAACCGAAGCGGAACCCCCATGGCCTCCCCCACCACGGCGTCGCCCCCGGCGCCGACCGAGAGCGGCAAGCCGCTCATCGTCCTCACCCCGCGCACCGTGTGGGTGATCTTCGGCGCGCTCATGGCGTCGATGTTCCTGTCCTCGCTCGACCAGTCGATCGTCGGCACCGCGATGCCCACCATCGTCGGCGAGCTCCACGGTGTCGAGCACCAGGGCTGGGTCATCACGGCCTACATCCTCGCGATCGCGATCGTCATGCCGCTCTACGGCAAGTTCGGCGACCTGTGGGGACGGCGCTGGCCGTTCCTCGTCGCGATCGGGCTCTTCACGATCGCGTCGGCGGGCGCGGGCTTCGCCCAGTCGTTCCCCGAGCTCGTCGCCTGGCGCGGCGTGCAGGGCCTCGGCGGCGGCGGGCTCATGATCCTGTCGCAGGCGATCATCGCCGACATCGTGCCCGCGAAGGACCGCGGGAAGTACATGGGCCCCATGGGTGCCCTCTTCGGTATCGCCGCCGTCATCGGCCCGCTCCTCGGTGGCTGGTTCACCGAGGGCCCGGGCTGGCGCTGGGCGTTCTGGATCAACGTCCCGATCGGCGTCGCGGCGTTCGTCGTCGCGTGGGTCGCGCTCAAGCTCCCGTCGCACCGGTCCGGTCGCAAGATCGACGTCGCCGGCATCTTCTTCCTCGTGGTCGCGACGTCCGGCATCGTCCTCGTCACGAGCTGGGAGTCCCTGACGACGTCGGCAGGCTACGACTGGTCCGACCCCTGGCTGATCGGCCTCGTCGCCGCGGTGGTCGTCTCCGTGGCCGCGTTCATCCTCGTGGAGAACCGGGCCGAGGAGCCGCTGCTCCCGCTGCACCTGTTCAAGAACCGCACGTTCACGATCGCGACCCTCATCGGCCTCGTGCTCGGCATGGGCATGTTCTCGGCGCTCGCGTTCCTCCCGACGTTCCTGCAGATGTCGACCGGCGCAGGGGTCACGGAGTCCGGCTTCCTCATGCTCCCGATGATGGTGGGCGTCATGCTCACCGCGATCGGCTCCGGCATCGCGATCACGAAGACCGGCCGCTACAAGATCTACCCCGTGCTGGGGCTCGCGATCACCGCCGCCGGCATGATGTGGCTCACCCGCATCACCGGCGACATGTCGATGCTGCTCTTCGGAGCCATGATCTTCGTCATGGGCGCAGGCATGGGCCTCGTCATGCAGACGATCGTCCTCGCCGTGCAGAACTCGGTCGACCCGCACGAGCTCGGCACCGCGACGAGCGCGAACAACTTCTTCCGCGAGATCGGCGCAGCCGTCGGCACGGCGCTGTTCAGCACGATCTTCACGTCGCGCCTCGCCGACAACCTCGAAGGCGTTTTCGCCGGGCTGCCGACCGGCAGCGTCCCCGCGGGGGCGGAGGGATCGTCCCTCACGCCGGAGATGGTCCAGCAGCTCCCCGAGCCGATCCACACCGGCGTCGTCGACGCGTTCACCGACGCCCTCGCACCCGCGTTCTGGTACCTCGTCCCGCTCGTGCTCGTCGGGTTCGTCCTCGCGCTCTTCCTGCGCGAGGTCAAGCTCTCCGACGTCGCGGGGATGGTCGCCCGCGGCGAGGCCGTCGCCGACCACGGGGACCTCGTCGAGGGCGAGTCCGCCGCAGTCGCGACCGCACCGGCCGACGGGTCCGCGAGCCAGGACTCGACACCGGGCGACGGAGCGCCTCGCGACCGGGCGCGCGACGAGGCGCCGGTATCCTGACCGGGTGAGCACACCACCGTCGCAGCCCGCCGCGCAGCCGTCCCGCTACGGCCGCGCGGCGGGCCCGGTGCGCCCGTCGCCCGGCGACCGCATCAAGCCCAAGAAGCCCGCGAAGGTCCAGTTCGCCTCGACGACCCTCGTGCTCGAGGCGTTCGTCGTGGTGTTCGCCACCCTCGCCGCCTACGGGCTGCGCGACGTCCCGTACTCGCGGGGTCCCCTCGAGCTGCCCAGCGCGACGTCGATCTGGGTCGTCGGCGGGGCGCTCGCGCTCGTCCTCCTCGTGCTCTCCCGCATGGTCGGCACACCTGGCGGGTACGTCGCCGGGTCGGTCGTGCAGGTGCCGGTGCTCGCGTTCGGGCTGGTCGTGCCCATGATGTTCGTCGTCGGCGGGATCTTCGTCATCCTGTGGGTCGTCTCGATCCGGCTCGGCGGGCGCATAGACCGGGAGCGCGCGGCCTACGACGCGGAGCACCCCGACACCGCACCCAACGCGGGCTGAGACCGGCTCGGACCAGGACCGTCGGCCGGTAGGCTCGGCGACCATGACCGACGTCGCACCCGCACTGACCGAGACCATCGAGCGCACCCTCATCCTCGTCAAGCCCGACGGCGTCCGCCGGGGCCTGTCCGGCGAGATCCTGCGGCGCGTGGAGGCCAAGGGCTACACGCTCGCCGCCGTCCGCCTGCTCGACGCCTCACCGGAGACCCTCGCCGCGCACTACGCCGAGCACGAGGGCAAGCCGTTCTACCAGCCGCTCGTCGACTTCATGCTCTCGGGCAAGGTCCTCGCCGTCGTCGCCGAGGGGCAGGGCGTCGTCCCCGGCTTCCGGTCCCTCGCCGGCGCGACCAACCCGACCGAGGCGCTGCCCGGCACTATCCGCGGCGACCTCGGCCGCGACTGGGGCCTGAAGGTCCAGCAGAACCTCGTGCACGGCTCCGACTCGCCCGAGTCCGCCGCGCGCGAGATCGCGCTCTGGTTCCCCGAGCTCGGGGCCTGACGCTCTTCGTCGCTTCGCCTCGCCTCGCCTCGCCTCCGCCGACGCCTGCGCGGGGGCGGGGCGGGGCGGGTCTACCATCCGCCGAACCCGGGCTTGTGGGGTGGTTCGAGGCGGTCATGACACGCAACCCGGGGTTCGGCAGCGTGGGTGCCCGCGGACCCGGGTTCGCCGAAGGGGGGGCTCGGGTCCCGAGGGGCAGGCACGGTGGGGCGCCGTTCGACGGTGGGCGGCCGCGCGGGGCGTGGGTCCGCGGCTTCGTGGGGAGCGCGCACTAGGCTCGGGCCCGTGCACCTCAAGACGCTGACGCTCCGGGGCTTCAAGTCGTTCGCCTCGGCGACGACGCTGAGCTTCGAGCCCGGGGTGACGTGCGTCGTCGGGCCGAACGGGTCGGGCAAGTCGAACGTCGTCGACGCGCTCGCGTGGGTCATGGGGGAGCAGGGCGCCAAGACGCTGCGCGGCGGCAAGATGGAGGACGTCATCTTCGCCGGGACGTCCGGGCGGCCGCCGCTCGGCCGCGCCGAGGTGGCGCTGACGATCGACAACACCGACGGCGCGCTGCCGATCGAGTACACCGAGGTGACGATCTCGCGGACGCTGTTCCGCAGCGGCGGGTCGGAGTACGCGATCAACGGGTCGCCGTGCCGGCTGCTCGACATCCAGGACCTGCTGTCCGACTCGGGCCTCGGCCGCGAGATGCACGTGATCGTCGGGCAGGGGCAGCTCGACGCCGTCCTGCGGGCGACGCCGGAAGACCGGCGCGGCTTCGTCGAGGAGGCCGCGGGGGTGCTCAAGCACCGCAAGCGCAAGGAGAAGGCGCTCCGCAAGCTCGACGCGATGCAGGCCAACCTCACGCGCCTCGCGGACCTCACCACGGAGATCCGGCGACAGCTCGGTCCTCTCGGTCGGCAGGCGGAGATCGCGCGCAAGGCCGCGACGATCCAGTCCGACCTGCGCGACGCGAAGGCACGCCTCCTCGCGGACGACCTGGCACAGCTCACCGCGACCCTCGAGCAGGAGATCGCGGACGAGGCCGCGCTGCGGGCGCAGCAGGCGGAGGCCGAGCGGGACCTCGCCGCGGCACGCGACCGCCTCGGCGCGCTCGAGCGCGAGGCCGCGGAGGCGGCCCCCGCGCTCGGGGCGGCGACCGACGTCTGGTACCGGCTGTCCTCGCTGCGCGAGCGGCTGCGGGGCACCCAGACGCTCGCGGACGAGCGTGTGCGGCTCCTCGGGAGCCCCGAGCCGGCACAGCGCGGTCAGGACCCCGACGAGCTCGAGGCCCAGGCCGAGCGCGTGCGTGTGACCGAGGCGGAGCTCGAGGCGGAGGTCGAGCGGGCGCGCACGGTCCTCGCCGCGGTCGTGAGCGAGCGCGAGGACGCCGAGCGTGACGCAGGCGAGGCCGAGCGTGCCGTGGCGACGCTCCTGCGCGGCGCGGCGGACCGGCGCGAGGGGCTCGCGCGGCTCGCCGGGCAGGTCGCCGCGCAGCGGAGCCGCGTCGAGGCGGCCGAGGCCGAGATCGGGCGTCTGCGCGAGTCGCTCGCCGAGGCCGAGCGGCGCGGGACGCAGGCGAGCACGGAGTTCGCGCTCCTCGAGACGCAGGTGGTCGGGGTCGAGGAGGGCGAGGAAGGACTCGACGCGGAGCACGAGGCCGCGGCGGACGACGTGGAGCGGACGACCGCCGTCGTGAGGGGCCTGGAGGAGGAGGCCGCGGCGGCGGAGCAGGAGCGTGCAGCCCGCGGGGCGCGGATCGAGGCGCTCGAGCTGAGCCTCGACCGCAAGGACGGCGCGGGCGCCCTTCTCGCCGCGGACGGGATCGGCATCGTCGGGTCGCTCGCTGCGCTGCTCGGCATCGAGGCCGGCTACGAGGACGCGATCGCCGCCGCGCTCGGCCCCGCCGCCGACGCAGTGGCGGTCGAGTCGGTCGACGCGGCGGTCGACGCGCTGCGGTACCTGCGCACCGAGGACGCCGGACGCGCGGGCCTGCTCGTCGCGGGCGGCACGGGCGCGGCGACCGGGGCGTCCGGCCGGTCCGGGGTCGTCCTGCCCGACGGCGCGCGGTGGGCCGTCGACGTCGTCACGGCCGCGGACGCCGTCGGGACCACGGTGCGCCACCTCCTGGTCGACGTCGCCGTGGTCGACGACCTCGCCCAGGCGCGCGCCGTCGTCGCCGCGCACCCGGAGATCGCCGTCGTCACGCGCGGGGGAGACCTGCTCGCGTCCGCCCGCGCGTGGGGCGGCTCGGCGTCGGCCCCGAGCGTCCTGCACCTGCAGTCGGCGCTCGACGAGGCGCGGGCCGGGCACGCCGACGCCGTCGCGCGCGCCGAGCGGGCACGCTTCGGGCTGGTCCGGGCACGCGAGGCGCAGGAGGCGGCCCAGGCCCGCTACGACGAGACGCTCGACCGGCTCAACGAGTCCGACGCACGGCTCGCCGCGGTCGCCGAGCAGCTCGGTCACCTCGGCGCGTCCGCGCGGTCCGCAGCTGCCGAGGCCGAGCGGGCACGGTCCACGCTCGACCGGGCGTCGCACGGGCTCGACGAGGCGCGCACCGCGCTCGCGGGGCTCGTCGAGCGCCTGGACGCCGCGGAGAACGCTCCCGAGCAGACCGAGGACGCGGTCACCGACGCGTCCGCGGAACGCGACCGGCTCGTCGCGCTCGCGTCCGCCGCCCGCGCGCGCGAGACCGAGGCGCGCCTCGCGCTCCGTACGAGCGAGGAGCGCTCGCGCGCCGTCGCGGGTCGCGCCCAGTCCCTCGCCCGCGCGGCAGCCGCCGAGCGCGAGGCGCGCGAACGGGCCGCCCGGCGCGAGGCGGCGCGGGTCCGTCAGGCGCAGCGCGCCTCGACCGTGCGCGACGGCGCGGCGCGCGCCCTCGGGGTGCTCGAGCGCTCGCTCGCGCGCGCCGGTGCCGAGCGCGACGCCGCCGAGGCCTCCCGCGCGGAGCGCGACGCGGCGATCACCTCCGCCCGGGCCGAGGTGGACGGGCTCGCGGGGCGCCTGCGCGACCTGACCGACGTCGCGCACCGCGACGAGGTCGCGCGGACCCAGCAGCAGCTGCGCATCGAGCAGCTCCAGGCGCGCAGCGTCGACGAGCTCGGGATCGACCCCGACGCGCTCGTCGACGAGTTCGGGCCCCACCGGGACGTCCCGGTGGGCCCAGGAGCGGACGACGACGAGCCCCGCGCGGTGCCCTACGACCGGTCCCAGCAGGAGAAGCGGCTCAAGGCCGCGGAGCGCGACCTCGGGCGCCTCGGCAAGGTGAACCCGCTCGCCCTGGAGGAGTTCGCCGCGCTCGAGGAGCGCCACAAGTTCCTCGCCGACCAGCTCGCCGACCTCAAGAAGTCGCGGTCCGACCTGCTCGAGATCGTCAAGGAGATCGACGAGCGCGTCGAGCGGGTGTTCGCCGACGCGTACCGCGACACCGCCGAGCAGTTCGAGCGGGTGTTCGCCCGCATGTTCCCCGGGGGCGAGGGACGGCTCGTCCTCACCGACCCGGACGACATGCTCACGACGGGGATCGAGGTCGAGGCGCGGCCCGCGGGCAAGAAGGTCAAGCGGCTCTCGCTCCTGTCCGGCGGCGAGCGCTCGCTGACCGCCGTCGCGCTGCTCGTCGCGATCTTCAAGGCGCGGCCGTCGCCGTTCTACGTCATGGACGAGGTCGAGGCCGCGCTCGACGACGTCAACCTCGGCCGCCTCCTGGAGATCTTCCGCGAGCTGCAGGAGGACTCGCAGCTCATCGTCGTGACCCACCAGAAGCGCACCATGGAGATCGCGGACGCGCTGTACGGCGTGACGATGCGCGGTGACGGGGTGACGACGGTGATCAGCCAGCGGATGCGCGAGGTCCTCGAGGACGTCCCGGTGTGAGGCGTCTCACGGGCTCGTCGGCACCCGGTCTGACGTGGGCCGACGGCCGAGGACCGTTGCAATTCCGCGCCGTGTGAAGATGTGGTGCTGATCGGACGGCCCGGCGTGGCTGGGCTCGCCGTCGCGACGTCGGCCCGGATACTTGGCTGCATGGTCTGGATGTTCGTGTGGCTGATGATCACGCTCGGCGTCGCCGCCGTCGTGTTCCTCTTCGCGAGCGTCGTCGCGCGGTCGGACGCGCCTGCCACGGACCGTGCGGCCGCCGACCAGGGGCTGCGTGCGTTCTGGCGCAACTTCCGCTCGGGACTGCGGCGCGGGCGTCCGCGCGGACGCGTCGAGGGGCATCACGTCGGGACGGTCCGGATGCCGAAGCCCGTGGACACGGGGATCGAGGAGTTCTTCGCCGCGACCGAGGTGACCTCGCGCGCGTACGTCGACGCCGAGGAGCTCACCGACGTCCTGCACCACGCGCGCGAGCGGGCCGCGCGCCCGTTCCACTCCGGCGGCGACCGCTCCCGCGACTCCTGAGCGTCCGCCGGGACCACCCGCGCCGGGCGGCCTCGTGGGCCGTGGTCTGAGAGACTGCCCGCGTGAACGACCTCCTCCCGCTCTGGATCGTCCTCGGCGTCCTCCTCCTCGGCCTCGTCGTCGCGGGGACCGTCTCCGTCCGACGGCGCGGGCGGCGCGGGCCCACCCCGCCCGCCCCGCGTGCGACCGTCCCGCGCGGCACCGCGCCGGCCGACGTGGAGGGGGCGGTGACGTCGGTCGAGACGACCGCACCGCCCGTCCCTCCCGAGGCCGCACCCGACGTGCTGCCCGACGCAGCCGCGCCCACCCTCGAGCGCCCCGAGCCGGTCGGCGGACGCCTCGTGCGCCTGCGCGAGCGTCTCGCGCGGTCCGGCTCGCCGTTCGGGGCGCGCCTGCTGTCCGTCCTCTCGCGGGACCACCTCTCCGAGGACGACTGGGACGAGCTCGAGGAGACGCTCCTGCTCGCCGACGTCGGTGCCGGGCCCGCGGGCGAGCTCATCGAGTCGCTGCGCACGAAGGTGCGCGTGCTGGGCGTGCGCGACGCGGCGAGCGTGCGCGCGCTCCTGCGCGAGGAGCTCGTCGCGCTCGTCGACCCGTCCCTCGACCGGAGCCTCGCGACGACGCCGGTCGTCGGGGAGGACGGGCCGGTCCCGGCTGTCGTCCTGGTCGTCGGCGTGAACGGCACGGGCAAGACGACGACGGTCGGCAAGCTCGCGCGCGTGCTCGTCGCCGAGGACCGCAGCGTCGTGCTCGGCGCGGCCGACACGTTCCGCGCGGCCGCGGCGGACCAGCTCGAGACCTGGGGCTCGCGCGTCGGCGTACCGACGGTGCGCTCCGACCGCGACGGGGCGGACCCGGCGGCGGTCGCCTTCGACGCGGTGCGTCGCGGCCGTACCGAGGGCGTGGACGTCGTGCTGGTCGACACCGCCGGGCGGCTGCAGAACAAGCAGGGCCTCATGGACGAGCTCGGCAAGATCCGGCGCGTCATCACCAAGGAGGCCCCGCTGTCGGAGGTGCTCCTCGTGCTCGACGCCACGACGGGCCAGAACGGGCTCAACCAGGCGCGCGTCTTCGGCGAGGTCGCGGGCGTCACGGGCATCGTGCTGACGAAGCTCGACGGGACGGCCCGCGGCGGGATCGTCGTCGCCGTGCAGCGCGAGCTCGGCGTCCCGGTGAAGCTCGTCGGGCTCGGCGAGGGCCCCGACGACCTCGCTCCGTTCGACGCGGAGCAGTTCGTGGACGGGCTCCTGGGAGCCTGAGCGGCGGGTCACGGACGGGTCACGGAAGTGCCCCCTGTCTCACCCAGCGGGCGCCGGTAACGCAACGTTTACCGGCGCCCGCGTCGTGTCACGTGGACGTAACACGACGACCGTCCGCCGGAAACGCCCGCCCTCGAACGTTGACCTCGGCCGGCCGGACGGGTCGGAGTGCGAGGAGAGAGGGCGGTTCGATGTTCGAGCTGGATACTGGGAACACGGCGTGGATGCTCACGTCCGCGTCGCTCGTGCTGCTGATGACGCCAGGGCTGGCGTTCTTCTACGGCGGCATGGTGCGCGGCAAGAGCGTCCTCAACATGATGATGATGAGCTTCGGCGCCATCGGGGTCGCGGGGCTCGTGTGGGTCCTCTACGGCTACTCCGGAGTGTTCGGGAGCGACCTCGGCGGCATCATCGGCAACCCCACCGAGTACTTCGGTCTCGCCGGGATGACGGACGAGGACAGCCTCATGGCGGCGACCGGCGTCCCCGCCCTCGTCGCGGTCGGGTACCAGGCGACGTTCGCGATCATCACCGTCGCCCTCATCTCCGGCGCGATCGCCGACCGCGTCAAGTTCGGCACGTGGATCGCCTTCACGGCGATCTGGGTCACCCTCGTCTACATCCCCCTCGCGCACATGGTCTGGGGCGGCGGTCTCCTCGGCGCCGACGGCATCACGAGCGGTCTCTCGACCCCCATCGACTTCGCGGGCGGCACCGTCGTCCACATCAACGCCGGTATCGCCGGCCTCGCCCTCGCCCTGGCCGTCGGCAAGCGCAAGGGCTTCGGTCGTGAGCCCATGCGGCCGCACAACCTCCCGTTTGTCATGCTGGGCGCCGCGCTGCTGTGGTTCGGCTGGTTCGGCTTCAACGCGGGCTCCGAGTTCGGCGCCGACGGCGTCTCCGGCCGGGCCTGGCTCAACACCCTCGTCGCGACCGGCGTGGCCATGCTCGCCTGGCTCGTCACGGAGAAGCTCCGCGACGGTCACGCGACCTCGCTCGGCGCCGCGTCGGGTGTCGTCGCGGGCCTCGTCGCGATCACACCGGCCGCCGCGGCGGTCGACACCTTCGGGGCGATCGCGATCGGCCTGGTCGCCGGTGCGCTGTGCGCCCTCGCCGTCGGCCTGAAGTACCGCTTCGGCTACGACGACTCGCTCGACGTCGTCGGCGTCCACCTCGTCGGCGGCCTCGTGGGCACCGTCCTCATCGGCCTCTTCGCCACCGACCAGAACTCGGCCTGGTACCCCGACGGCGCGCTCAACGGCCTCTTCTACGGCGGCGGTGTGACGCAGCTCGTCACGCAGGTCATCGTCGCGGTCGTGGCGCTCGTCTTCTCCTTCGTCGTCACCTTCGTCATCGCGATCGCCCTCAAGGCCGTGGTCGGGTGGCGGGTCAGCGAGGACGCCGAGGTCGGCGGCATCGACCTCGCGGTGCACGGCGAGACCGGGTACGAGAACATCCCCCAGGGCAGCGTCATCAAGGAGGTGCGAGCATGAAGCTCGTCACGGGAATCATCCAGCCGCACCGTCTCGACGACGTGAAGTCGGCCCTCGAGGCCGCGGGCGTGCGGGGCATGACGGTCAGCGAGGCCAGCGGGTACGGCCGCCAGAAGGGCCACACCGAGGTCTACCGCGGCGCGGAGTACACGGTGGACCTGGTCCCCAAGGTCCGTATCGAGGTCCTCGTCGACGACGCCGACTCGACGGCCGTCACGGAGGTCATCGTCAAGGCCGCGCAGACCGGCAAGATCGGTGACGGCAAGGTCTGGACCGTCCCGGTGGACGACGTCGCGCGGGTGCGCACGGGCGAGCACGGCCCGGGCGCGCTCTGAGGGGGCGGTACACCGGATGACCGAGCACGCCGACACCCCGACCACGGGCGGGGTCGCAGGGGGATCGGCGGAGGGCTCGGACCGGCTCGCGGTCGAGCAGAGCGTGCAGGTCCCGCACCCCGAGGGGGTGCGGGACCTCCGCGCGCGCATGCTCGACCTCGCCCGGTCCAGGAGCGGACCGGGCCGCAGCGGGGTCGCCCGCCGTGCGGCCGTCGTCGACCTCGTCACGACGGCGCTCCAGCAGCTCTGGGAGGACGCGACGGCCGACGTCGCCACCGACGGGATCGCGCTGGCCGCCGTCGGCAGCCTCGGCCGGGGCGACATGGGCCCGGCGAGCGACCTCGACCTCGTCCTCGTCCACGACGGCCGCAACCACTCCGCGGACGAGGTCGCCCGGGTCGCCGAACGGCTCTGGTACCCGCTGTGGGACGCGGGGGTCGACCTCGACCACTCCGTACGGTCGCTCTCGCAGTGCCGCCAGGTCGCGTCGAAGGACGTCCCGGCGGCCGTCGGCTGGCTCGACGTCCGCGCGGTCGCGGGGGACGCGCTCGTCGTGCACCGCGCGTCGTCGGCCGTGCTGACCGACTGGCGCTCGGCGTCGCGCCGCCGGTTGCCCGACCTGCTCTCCTCCACGCGCGAGCGCGCCGAGCGCTCGGGCGAGCTCGCCTACCTCATCGAGCCCGACCTCAAGGAGTCGCGCGGCGGCATCCGGGACGCGGTCGTGCTGTCCGCGCTGGCCGCGACCTGGCTCACCGACCGCCCGCACGGGTCGGTCGACCGCGCGCACGCGCACCTCCTGGACGTGCGCGACACGCTCCAGGTGGTCACCGGCCGGCACACGAGCCGGCTCCTGCTCGCCGACCTCGACGAGGTCGCGGGCCTGTCCGGCTACGACGACCCGGACGAGCTGCTCGCGAGCCTCGCCGCGGCTGGCCGCGAGATCTCGTACGCGCTCGACACCACGGTGCGCCGCGCGCGCCAGGCGCTCCAGCGTCCCTCGGTCTCGCGCCGGCCGGTGCTCATCCGGGGGCGCCGCGCCGCGCCGCGGCTCCGGTCCGTCGGGGACGGTCTCGTGGAGCACGACGGCGAGCTCGTCCTCGCCGTCGACGCCCATCCGGAGAGCGACCCGCTGCTCTCGCTGCGGGCGGCGGCGACGGCCGCCCGCACGGGCCTCACGCTCTCCCCGGTGTCCGTCGCGAGCCTCGCCCAGTGCCCGCCGCTGCCCGAGCCCTGGCCCAAGGCCGCGCGTACCGCGTTCCTCTCGCTGCTCGGCTCGGGTCAGGCGCAGGTCGCGGTGTGGGAGGCCCTCGACCTCGCGGGGGTCGTCACGACGTGGATCCCGGAGTGGGCAGGCGTCCGGAACCGGCCGCAGCGGGCGGCGGTGCACCGCCACACCGTCGACCGTCACCTGGTCGAGGTCGTGGCGCGCGCGGCGCGCGACCGCAAGGACGTCGACCGGGGCGACCTGCTCCTGCTCTCGGCGGTCCTCCACGACATCGGCAAGCGCGCGGGCGCGGCGGACCACTCCGTGGAGGGCGCCCGCCTCGTGCCCACGATCCTCGGGCGCATGGGATTCGACCCGGACGTCGTGTCCGACGTCGAGCGGCTCGTGCGCCACCACCTCACCCTCTCGCGGCTCGCCGTGAGCGAGGACCCCGACGACCCGGCGACGGTCGCCGAGCTCGCTGCGGCGGTCGACCACCGCGCCGACCTGCTCGCCGTGCTGCGTGCCCTCACCGAGGCCGACGCGTCGTCCCTCGGGCCGAGCACGTGGACCGCGTGGCGGGCACGGCTCGTCGACGACCTCGTGGGTGAGACGCTGCGCGTGCTGAAGGACCCGCACGCCGCCGGGTAGGCTGGACCCTCGCGGACGGTCCGTGCGGCGCTCTCGGGCGCGCAGGCCCCGCGGACGAGACTTCCGGCGACTGGTGAGGATGACGCGGTGTTCAACACGCTGTCGGACCGACTGACTTCGACCTTCAAGAACCTCCGTGCGAAGGGTCGGCTGTCGGAGGCGGACATCGACGCGACGATCCGGGAGATCCGGCGCGCGCTGCTCGACGCCGACGTCGCGGTGCCCGTGGTGCGAGAGTTCAGCGCGACCGTGCGCGAGCGCGCGCTCTCGGCCGAGGTCTCGGGCGCGCTCAACCCGGCGCAGCAGGTCGTCAAGATCGTCAACGAGGAGCTCGTCGGCATTCTCGGGGGCGAGAGCCGGGGTCTGCGCTTCTCGAAGAACCCGCCGACGGTCATCATGCTCGCGGGCCTCCAGGGCGCGGGAAAGACGACGCTCGCCGGCAAGCTCGCGCTGCACCTGCGCGAGCAGGGGCACACGCCGCTCCTCGTCGCAGCCGACCTCCAGCGCCCGAACGCCGTCACGCAGCTCACCGTGGTCGCCGAGCGTGCCGGCGTGCCGGTGTTCGCACCGCACCCGGGCAACCAGAGCGGCGTCGAGGTGGACGACGTCATCGGCGACCCGGTCTCCGTCGCGCGCGACGGCGTCGACGCCGCCCGCCAGCGCCAGCACGACGTCGTCATCGTGGACACCGCGGGCCGCCTCGGCCTCGACGCCGTCCTCATGCAGCAGGCCTCGGACATCCGCGACGCCGTCCAGCCGGACGAGGTCCTGTTCGTCATCGACGCGATGATCGGCCAGGACGCCGTCACGACCGCGAAGGCGTTCGAGGAGGGTGTCGACTTCACGGGCGTCGTCCTCACGAAGCTCGACGGTGACGCGCGCGGTGGCGCCGCGCTGTCGGTCCGCGGCGTCACGGGCCGGCCGATCCTCTTCGCGTCGACCGGTGAGAAGCTCACGGACTTCGAGGCGTTCCACCCGGACCGCATGGCCTCGCGCATCCTCGACATGGGCGACGTCCTGACCCTCATCGAGCAGGCCGAGAAGGCGTTCGACGCCGAAGAGGCCGCCAGGATGGCGGAGAAGGTCGCCTCCGGCGAGGACTTCACGCTCGCGGACTTCCTGGTGCAGATGCAGCAGATGAAGAACATGGGCTCGATGAAGAAGATGCTCGGCATGCTGCCGGGCATGGGCCAGATGCGCGAGGCGCTGGACAACTTCGACGAGCGCGAGGTCGACCGCATCGAGGCGATCATCCGCTCGATGACGCCCGCGGAGCGTGACAACCCGAAGATCATCAACGGCTCGCGCCGCGCGCGCATCGCGCGCGGGTCGGGCGTGACGACGAGCGACGTCAACCAGCTCCTCGAGCGCTTCGCCGGTGCGCAGAAGATGATGCGGCAGATGAGCCGTGGCGGCGGCGTGCCGGGGATGCCGGGCATGGGCAACCTCCCGGGCATGGGCGGCAAGAAGGCCCGGGGTCGCCAGGCACCGCAGCGCAAGGTCAAGGGCAAGTCCGGCAACCCGGCGAAGCGGGCGGCGCAGGAGCGCGCGGCCGCGGCTCGAGCGGCGGGGGAGGTCGCGAGCCCGTCCGCCCCGGCCGGCTCGTCGTTCGGCGTCGGGCGCACGGACGGCCCCGCGCCCTCGACGCCGGACGACCTGCAGCTCCCGCCCGGGTTCGAGAAGCTGCTCGGGCGCTGATCCCGGGCCGTCCGCGGCGGGGCTCGTGCCCGGCCACGGGGGCGACCCGCAGCCGCCCGGACGCTAGGTTGTGTCCGTGGTACCGACCGGTGCCGCCCCGTGCCCGCGCGCGGGCTCGTCCTGCCCGACCTCACCCAGGAGCCGCATGTCCGCGCTGGAAGGCCCCTCGCTGCACGTCCGCGGCCACGTCGTCGTCGGCGACGACCGCGAGGTCGGCGACCTCTGGGTCAAGGGCGGGAGGGTCAGCCTCACCCGCCCCTCGGCCCAGGGGACGAACATGGTCGAGCTCGAGGGCTGGGTGCTGCCGGGCCTGGTCGACGTGCACTGCCACGTCGGCCTCGGTGCCCAGGGCGCGGTCGACGCGGCCACGGCCCAGGCGCAGGCCACCGCGGACCGCGACAGCGGCGTGCTGCTCGTGCGCGACGCGGGGTCCCCGCTCGACACGCGGTGGGTCCACGGGCGTCGCGACCTGCCGCGCCTCGTCCGTGCCGGCCGCCACCTCGCCCGCCCGAAGCGTTACCTGCAGCACTACGGTCTCGAGCTCGACGACGTCGCGCAGCTCCCCGAGGCGGTGCGTCGCGAGGCGCGCCACGGTGACGGCTGGGTCAAGCTCGTGGGGGACTGGATCGACCGCGACCTCGGCGCGGACGCCGACCTGCGGCCGCTGTGGCCCGACGACGTGCTCGCCGAGGCGGTCGCCGCCGCCCACGCGGAGGCCGCCCGGGTGACGGTCCACGCGTTCTCGGACGAGGTGATCCCCTCGCTGCTGGCCGCAGGCGTGGACGGGATCGAGCACGGCACGGGCATCCATCCGGACCTCATGTACGAGATCTCCGAGCGCGGGGTCGCCGTCACCCCGACGCTCCTGCAGGTCGGCCAGTTCGAGACGATCGCGCAGCGGGCCGACGGGAAGTACCCCGTGTTCGCGCGCCGCATGCGGCGCCTGCACGCGCGCCGGTACGAGCAGGCGCGTGCGCTCCACGAGGCGGGGATCCAGATCCTCGTCGGCACCGACGCGGGCGGGACGATCGGTCACGGGCGTCTCGCGGACGAGTGCGCCGAGCTCGTCGCGGCAGGCATCCCGGCGGCGGCCGTCGTCGCGGCGGCGAGCTGGCAGGGGCGCGAGTACCTCGGCTACACGTCGCTCGTCGAGGGCGCGTCCGCCGACTTCGTGGTGTACCCGCAGGACCCCCGCGAGGACGTGGGCGTCCTGCGCGCGCCGACGGCGGTCGTGCTGCGCGGCGAGATCGTCGCGCCCACGCCCTGAGCGGGTCAGGGCGGGTCTCGGCCGGCGAGGGCCGGGTTGGTCCGCGACCCGCGGGTCTGGCACAATGTCCCGGTACTCGGTGTGCCCCGGCCCCTCTCTCCGGCGCGTGCCGTGTCCTGAACCCCACCTCGTCCTGTCCCCACGGGACGCGACCGGGTTCGCCCACACCAGAACCAGGAGAGACCACCACAGTGGCCGTCAAGATTCGTCTGAAGCGTCTCGGCAAGATCCGAGCGCCGTACTACCGTGTCGTCGTCGCGGACTCGCGCACCAAGCGTGACGGTCGCGTCATCGAGGAGATCGGCAAGTACCACCCGACCGAGGAGCCCTCGTTCATCGAGATCACCTCGGACCGCGCCCAGTACTGGCTCGGCGTCGGCGCGCAGCCGTCGGAGCAGGTGCTCGCGCTCCTCAAGATCACGGGTGACTGGCAGAAGTTCAAGGGCCTGCCCGGTACCGAGGGCACGCTCAAGGTCAAGGGCGAGAAGGCCGACCCGGCCGCCGCCATCGAGGCTGCCGCCGCGGACGCCGAGAAGGTCAAGGCGAACGCCGCGCAGAAGAAGTCCGAGGCCCCCGCCGCCGCGGACGCTGCTGACGACGCAGCCGCCGGCGACGAGCAGGCCTGATGATCGCCGACGCCCTCGAGCACCTCGTGCGCGGCATCGTGGACAACCCGGACGACGTCCGGGTGAACGCGAAGTCGCTGCGGCGCGGTGATCTGCTCGAGGTCCGGGTCCACCCGGACGACCTCGGCCGCGTGATCGGCCGCGGTGGGCGCACGGCGCGCGCGCTGCGCACGGTGATCGGCGCCCTCGCGACCGACGGGCCCGTGCGCGTCGACGTCGTGGACGTCGACCGCCGCTGACGCCCGCACCGACGCCGCCCCCTCGTGGGGCGACGGGCAAGGCCCGGCCCCGCCGACCGGCGGGCCGGGCCTTCCTGCGTCCCGCCCCGCCGGGGCGGGACGAGACGACCACCGGAGGAGTCACGACGATGGAGCTGACCGTCGCCCGCGTCGGCAAGGCGCACGGGCTGCGCGGCGAGGTCGCGCTCGACCTGCGCACCGACGACCCCGAGGCGCGTCTCGCCGTCGGGACGCGCCTCGAGACGCGCCCGGTGGGGGCCGGGCCGCTGACCGTCGGCGGGGTGCGTGTGCACCAGGGCCGCTGGCTCGTCGCGTTCGAGGGGGTGCGGGACCGCAGCGACGCCGAGGCGCTGCGCGGCGTCGAGCTCGTCGTGCAGGTCGAGGCCTCCGACGAGGAGGACGCCTGGTACCCGCACGAGCTCGCAGGGCTGCGCGCCGAGGACGCAGACGGGCGCGAGCTCGGCCGCGTCGAGGGCCTCGAGCACCTGCCGGCGCACGACGCCCTCGTGCTGCGCGAGCCCGACGGGACGCGCACGCTCGTCCCGTTCGTGCGCCAGATCGTCCCCGTCGTGGACGTCGCCGGGGGGCGCGTCGTGCTCGACCCGCCGGGCGGGCTGCTCGCCTCCGACGCCGAGCACCTCGAGGCCGCGACGCCGGGGCCCGAGGCCGGGTCCCGCGCTGCGGACGAGACCGACGGCGAGGGCTGACGTGCGGATCGACGTCGTCACGATCTTCCCCGACTACCTCGCCGCGCTGGACCTGTCCCTCGTGGGCAAGGCGCGCACCGCGGGCATCCTCGACCTGCGCGTCCACGACCTGCGCGACTGGACCACCGACCGGCACCGCACCGTCGACGACACCCCGTTCGGCGGTGGCGCCGGGATGGTCATGCGCCCCGACGTGTGGGGGCGTGCGATCGACGAGGTGACCGGCGTCGCGTCCACCGACCCTGCGTCGTCCTCACCCGCAGACGGCCCGCGCCGGGGCTCGCCGGCGCACCTCGTCGTGCCGACGCCGTCGGGAGCGACGTTCACCCAGCGCACGGCCGAGGCGCTGGCCGAGGAGGAGCACCTCGTCGTCGCGTGCGGCCGGTACGAGGGCATCGACGCGCGCGTCGCCGAGCACTACCGTGCGGCCGGGCTGCGCGTGAGCGAGCTGTCGATCGGCGACTACGTGCTCAACGGGGGAGAGGTCGCGGCGCTCGTCATGGTCGAGGCCGTGGCGCGGCTCCTCCCGGGCGTGGTCGGGAACCCCGAGTCGCTCGTCGAGGAGTCCCACGGTGCCGCGGGACTGCTGGAGTACCCCGTCTACACGAAGCCGCCGGCGTGGGACGGGCTCGAGGTGCCCGAGGTGCTCCTCTCGGGGCACCACGCCCGCATCCACCGCTGGCGACGCGACCAGGCGCTGCGCCGGACGGCGGCCCGCCGGCCCGACATGGTGCGGGCGCTCGACGTGGACGCGCTCGACCGGCACGACCTCGAGGTCCTCGCGGAGGCGGGCTGGCTCGTCGTCGAGGGGCGGCTCGCGCTCGCGGGCGGGAGCGGGGAACGCTAGAGGCCGCCGATGTGGCAGAATGGTCGACCGGTGTGCGCTCACTCCCGGTCTCTGCCACAGGGGACGCATCGGGACGTGCGACTCGCGACGCGACCAGCACGGCGCCGCCCACCTTCCTGACGAGAACGGCCCGGCTTGCCGCCCGGCCACGAGCGCGTCCGACCTGTGGCGGGCGAGGAGAGCATCATGCACACGCTGGACAGCGTCGACGCAGCATCGCTGCGCAGCGACGTCCCGGACTTCCGTCCCGGTGACACCCTCAAGGTCAACGTCAAGGTCGTGGAGGGCAACCGCTCCCGCGTCCAGGCGTTCCAGGGCGTCGTCATCGCGCGCCAGGGCAGCGGCGTCCGCGAGACGTTCACGGTCCGCAAGATCAGCTTCGGCGTGGGTGTCGAGCGCACGTTCCCCGTGCACTCGCCCTCCATCGAGTCGGCCGAGGTCGTGACGCGCGGTGACGTGCGTCGCGCCAAGCTGTACTACCTCCGCGCGCTGCGCGGCAAGAAGGCGAAGATCAAGGAGAAGCGCGACACCGTGCCTGCTCGCTGATCGACCCGAGCACGACGACGGGCGGCCGTCCCTCCGGGGGCGGCCGCCCGTTCGTCTTCCCGCGGCTCGACACGCGGTCCGTGGGGCGGCCCCGTTTCCCGGATCGCCTCCCGAGGTGGCATTGTGAACGCGTGACCGACAGCGCCCCGCCCCGAGGCCCGCGACCTGACGCCAGCACCGAGCGCGCGGCGCGCGGACCCCACGAGGCGCGGAACGACGTCGTGCCCGCCCACGACGCTGAAGGTCACGGACCGGTCGAGCCTGAGGCCACGACGACGGGCCACGACGCCCCGGCGCCGCGCAAGTCGTCCCTGCTGCGCGAGACGGCGATCATCGTCGTGAGCGCGCTCGTGCTCTCGCTGCTCATCAAGACGTTCCTCGTGCAGGCCTTCTTCATCCCGAGCGCGTCCATGGAGGACACGCTCACGGAGGGCGACCGGGTCATGGTGTCGCGCCTGGTCCCCGGCGCCTTCGACGTGCACCGCGGTGACATCGTCGTCTTCAAGGACCCGGGCGGCTGGCTCCCGCCGCCGGACCCGCAGGACGAGAGCGCGTTCAGCGAGGCTGTGCGCGCGGCCCTGACCTTCGTCGGCCTGCTTCCCCAGGACACCGGGGAGCACCTCATCAAGCGCGTCATCGGGACGCCCGGCGACCACGTCGTGTGCTGCGACGCCGAGGGGCGCGTGAGCATCAACGGCGAGCCGATCGACGAGGCGTCGTACATCAAGCCCGGCTCGGTCCCGAGCCAGGACGCGTTCGACACGACGGTCCCGGACGACATGCTCTTCGTCATGGGCGACAACCGGCAGAACTCCGCCGACTCGCGCTACAACACGGGCAAGCCCGGGGGCGGGTTCGTGCCGATGGGCAACGTCGTCGGGACGGCGTTCGTCAAGGTCTGGCCGCTCTCGCACGTCGGCCTGCTGCGCAACCCCGGCGACGTGTTCGCCGGCGTGCCCGAGGTGGAGCCGTGACCCTGGACGAGGTCGCCCGGCCCGTCCGAGCGCCGTCGACCCGGGCGGCGGCCGCGCGGACCACCGCGCGACGGCGACCGGACCTGCGGCAGGAGCGCGCGATGCTGCGCGACGGCGCGCGGCTCGTCGCCGGCATGGACGAGGTCGGGCGGGGCGCGCTCGCCGGTCCGGTCTCGGTCGGCGTCGTGGTCGTCGACCCCGCGACCAAGCCGTGCCCTCCCGGCCTGACCGACTCGAAGCTCCTCACGGCGGCCGCGCGCGAGGCTCTCGTGCCGCTCGCCCGCTCGTGGTGCGTCGCCTGGGCCGTCGGGCACGCCGGGCCGGCCGAGATCGACGCCCACGGCATCGTCGGGGCGCTGCGCCTGGCGGGGCGGCGTGCGCTCGCCCAGGTGCGGCGGAGCGTCGGGGACGTCGACGCCGTCCTGCTCGACGGCAAGCACGACTGGCTCAGCCGCCCGTCCGCGGTCGACCTGTTCGAGGCGTTCGAGCTCGACCCCGTCGACGAGGGACGGATCGTCGACCCGCGCGTGCGGACGCTGGTCAAGGCCGACCTGCAGTGCGCGTCCGTGGCCGCGGCGAGCGTCCTGGCGAAGACCGAGCGGGACGCGCTCATGACGAGCCTCGCGCGGCAGTACCCCGCGTTCGGGTGGGAACAGAACAAGGGCTACGGCGCGACGGCGCACGTCGAGGCGCTGCGCGAGCACGGCCCGACGCCGCAGCACCGGCGTTCGTGGCGCCTGCCCCAGCGGGGCGACACGGGCGTGGACGCGATGGTGTACGAGGAGCTCGCCGACGTGCTCGAGCTCGACCCGACGGCGGTCCTGCCCACGAGCTGAGGCGGGCCGGTGGGCCGTGATGGTCCATGATGGACACGTGAGCGCCGAAGACCTCGAGAACTACGAGACCGAGATGGAGCTCGCCCTCTACCGCGAGTACCGCGACGTGGTGGGCCTGTTCTCGTACGTGGTGGAGACCGAACGCCGCTTCTACCTGGCGAACCAGGTGGACCTGCAGGTGCGGTCCGCCGCCGGCGAGGTGTACTTCGAGCTGCGGCTCGCCGACGCGTGGGTCTGGGACGTGTACCGCTCCGCGCGCTTCGTGAAGTCCGTGCGCGTCGTGACGTTCAAGGACGTGAACGTCGAGGAGCTCGCCAAGGCCGAGCTTCAGCTCTGACACCGGTCCTGGCCGTGCACAGTCCCGTTCTCTGACGCTCCTTCCACAAGGCTCGCGGGCGCCTGGCGTCGCCCCGTGCCGTGGCCCCACGGTGGGCCGCGGAGGTGAGCTCATGAGAGCGAAGGACGCCGTCGGGCGGTACGGGGAGAAGGTGGCCGCGGCCTACCTGGTCGAGGCCGGCTGGACCGTGCTCGACCGGAACTGGCGCGGGACGCGCGGAGAGCTCGACGTGGTCGCGCTGGACGGCGACGTGCTCGTCGCGGTAGAGGTCAAGACGCGGCGGGGCACCGGGTTCGGGCACCCCGCCCAAGCCGTCACGGCCGACAAGATCGCGCGCCTGCGGCGCCTGACGGGGGAGTGGCTCGCCACGCACGACGTCCGGGCCCGGTCGGTCCGCATCGACGTGGTCGCGGTCGTCGTGGCGCGTGCCGGGGCCGCGCAGGTCGAGCACCTCACCGGGGTGAGCGCCTGATGGGCCTCGGGACCACGCGCGCCGTCGCGCTCGTCGGGCTCACGGGGTACGTCGTCGAGGTCCAGGCGCACCTCGCCGCCTCGGTGCCCGGGTTCGTGCTCGTCGGGCTGCCGGACACCGCGCTCAGCGAGTCGCGCGACCGGGTGCGCGCGGCGGTGGCGTCGTCGGGCATCTCCTGGCCGCAGCGCAAGATCACCGTCAACCTCTCGCCCGCGGCCCTCCCGAAGTCGGGTACCTGCTTCGACCTCGCGATCGCCGTCGCGACGCTCGGCGGGGCGGGAGTGCTGCCGCCGAGCGCGGTGGAGGGCATCGTGCACCTGGGCGAGCTGGGGCTCGACGGGCGGCTCCAGCCCGTCCGCGGCGTCCTGCCCGCGGTGGCCGCCGCCGTCGCCGCGGGCTACCGCGACGTCGTCGTTCCCGCGGCCGACGTCGCCGAGGCGCGCCTGGTCCCCGGCGCGCGCGTCGTCGGGGCCGCGACCCTCGCCGACGTCGCGCGTTTCCACGGCGCGACGCTCGACGAGCCCGACACCCCGGTCGCTCCCGTCGCTCCTGCACGGCCGGTCGTCGAACGCCCTCCGACCGGCGACCTGGCGGACGTCGTCGGGCAGGACGAGGCGCGGCACGCCCTCGAGGTCGCGGCCGCCGGCGGCCACCATCTGCTGCTCGTCGGGGCGCCGGGTGCGGGCAAGACGATGCTCGCGTCACGGCTGCCCGGGATCCTGCCGGACCTCACGGAGAGCGAGGCCGTCGAGGTGACCGCCGTGCACTCCGTCGCGGGGGTCTTCGACCCGGGCGGCGGGCTCGTGCGCCGCCCGCCGTACGAGGACCCGCACCACACGGCGACCCCCGCGGCCATCGTCGGTGGCGGGACGGGGATGCCGCGTCCCGGCGCGGCGTCCCGCGCGCACCGCGGTGTGCTCTTCCTGGACGAAGCACCGGAGTTCGGCGCGCGCGTGCTCCAGACGCTGCGCCAGCCGCTCGAGCACGGCGAGCTCGTCATCCACCGCGCGGGCGGCACGGCGCGCTACCCGGCGCGGTTCCAGCTCGCGCTCGCCGCGAATCCCTGCCCGTGCGGCAAGGGTCGGCAAGGGTCTGGAGTGCACCTGCTCGCCCGTCGCCCAGCGGCGCTACTTCGGCCGGCTGTCCGGCCCGCTGCTCGACCGTGTCGACGTCCAGGTCGAGGTGCGTCCCGTCTCGCGCGTCGAGCGCGCGGGCGGCGGCGCCCTGGAGTCGAGCGCGGTCGTCGCCGCGCGCGTGCTCGCGGCGCGAGAGGCCGCGCAGCACCGGCTCGCGGGGACGGGCTGGCGGACCAACGCCGAGGTCCCCGGGACCTGGCTGCGTGACCGGCTCGGCGCCGACCCAGGGCTGCTCACGGACGTCGACACCGCGCTCGACCGCGGCACGTTGAGCCTGCGCGGGGCGGACCGGGTGCTCCGGCTCGCGTGGACCGTCGCCGACCTCGCCGGGCGGGACGCACCCACCCGGTCCGACGTCGGTGCCGGGCTCGCGCTGCGCACGCGGGGCTACCGTGGCTGAGCGCGGCGAGGGGGTCGTGGCCGCGGTGCGGCCGCTGTTCGACGTGACGGACGACCGGCTCGCGCGCGCTGCCTGGTCGCGGATCGCCGAACCCGGGGACGACGTCGCGGTGGCGCTCGTCGAGCACCTCGGCGCGGGGACGGCCCTCGCCTGGGTCCACGAGGCGGTGAACGACCCGGCCGAGGCACGTCGTGCGCTCGTCGAGCTGGCCGGTGCGGGTGCCGGTACCGGGGAGGCGGTGCCGCCGGATCCTCTGCGCGTCGCCGAGCTCGTCGAGCTCGTCCCCGTCGACGGCCCGGTCGACCGTCCCGGCGCTCGTGGTGGACCCGTGCCGCGCCTGCTGCGCGGTCTGGCGCGGTGGGCACCGCGGCTCGACGGGCTCGACCCGCGTCGGGAGCTGCGCGTGCTCGAACGTCTGGGCGGGACGCTGGTCGTGCCTGAGGACGCCGGCTGGCCCGCGGCGCTCGACGTCCTCGGGCCGACCCGCCCGCACGCGCTGTGGGTCCGAGGGACACCGGACCTGGAACCCCTCGCGATCCGCTCGGTCGCGCTCGTCGGGGCGCGGGCGTGCACCGACTACGGTCGGCACGTGACGGGCGAGATCGCGTCGGGTCTCACGGCGCGCGGGTTCACCGTCGTGTCCGGTGGTGCTTACGGGATCGACGCGGCTGCGCACCGCGCGGCGCTGGTCTCCGGCGGTCCGACCGTGGCCTTCCTGGCGGGCGGGGTCGACCGCCTGTATCCCGCGGGGAACACCGACCTGCTGCACGCGGTCCTCGAGTCGGGTGGTGCGGTCGTCTCGGAGGTGCCGCCCGGGTCGGTACCGAGCCGCGTGCGGTTCCTGCAGCGCAACCGGCTCATCGCCGCGCTCGCGTGCGCGACCGTGGTCGTGGAGGCGGCGTGGCGGTCCGGCTCGCTCAGCACTGCGGCCCGGGCGGCGGAGCTCTCCCGTCCCGTCGGTGCGGTGCCGGGCCCGGTGACGTCCATGGCGTCGTCGGGCTGCCACCGCCTCCTGCGCGACGGCACCGCCGTCTGCGTGACCGACGCCGCCGAGGTGGCCGAGCTCGCCGGGGCCCTCGCGCGCGACCTGGCGCCGGCGGTCCCGCGGACCGCCGCCCACCGGCCGGCCGCCGCCTACGACGGTCTCGACGACGTCGAACGACGGGCGTGGGACGCGCTGCCCCTCCGAGCGCACGTGTCCACGGCGTCCGTCGCGCGCACTGCCGGACTCTCCGTCCCGGAGGCGCTCGCCGCCCTCGGCCGCCTCGAGGTCCGCGTGCTGGCCGAACGCGCGCGTGGCGGCTGGCGGCGGCTCGCGAGCGGCTGAGTCCGAGCGCCGCGCGGAGCGCCTCCCGAGGCCGCGCGCTCGCTCCGGCGAGACTGAGGGCGTGGACAGGACGGGACGTGTGGACGAGCAGGACGAGCGCGGTCGCGCCTCGCGCGACCCCCTCCCGCGGGAGCTGCGCGCGGCGCTCTCCGCCTACTGCGAGCACCTCGAGGTGGAACGGGGGACGTCCCCGCACACGGTCCGGGCCTACGCGGGGGACGTCGAGACGCTGCTGCGGCACGCCTCGCGTGGCGGCGCGACGACGGTCGACGCCGTCGACCTCGCGGTCCTGCGGTCCTGGCTGACGGAGCAGTCGGAGCGCGGCCTCGCCCGAGCGACGCTCGCGCGGCGCGGAGCCGCGGCCCGGGCGTTCTTCGACTGGGCGCGCACGTCCGGGCGGGTCGGGACCGACCCCGCCGCGCGGCTCGCCAGCCCGCGTGTGCCCCGCACGCTGCCGACCGTCCTGGCCGTGGACGCCGCCGCTCGCCTGCTCGACGCGGCGCGCGACGCCGCGGCCGACGGCGAGCCCGCACGCGTGCGCGAGTGGGCGGCCGCCGAGCTCCTCTACGGTGCGGGCGTCCGCGTCGGCGAGCTCGCCGGGGCCGACGTCGACGACGTGGACCTCGACCTGCGCACCGTGCGGGTGCTGGGCAAGGGCGACAAGGAGCGCGTCGTCCCGTTCGGCCTCCCGGCGGCGCGAGCGGTGCGGCGCTGGCTCGACGTGGGGCGCCCCGTGCTCGCGACCGAGAGGTCCGGGGCGGCGCTGCTCCTCGGGGACCGCGGCGGTCGGTGGGGGCAACGACAGGTCCGCGACGCCGTGCACCGCCTCGCCCAGGCCGCGGGCGTCGACGACGTCGCGCCCCACGACCTGCGCCACAGCGCGGCCACGCACCTGCTTGCCGGGGGGTCCGACCTGCGCAGCGTGCAGGAGATCCTCGGCCACTCGTCGCTCGCGACCACGCAGCGCTACACGCACGTGACGGCCGAGCGGCTCCGCAGCTCGTTCGAGCAGGCGTTCCCCCGCGCCTGAGCCTTACCAGAGCGGCAGCAGCACGATCGGGGGACGCTCGCCGAGCAGCGCGAGCGGGTCCACGTAGCGCTCTCCGCGGCGCACGCCCCAGTGCACGCAGACGGCGGCGCAATGGCCCCCGTGGACACCGTCGGCCGCGGTGTCCTGGACCGTCCCGACGGCGGCCCCCGCCCCGACGCGCGTCCCCGGCTCCACCGAGCCCGCGACCGGTTCGAGCGACGTCCGCAGCCCGTCGTCGTGCGCGACGACGAGCACGTCCCGCCCCGCGACGGGACCGGCGAAGGTCACGACGCCGGGCGCGGGGGAGCGGACGGTCTCCCCGGGCGACGCCTCGAGGTCGACGCCACGGTGGCCGGGGAGCCAGTCGTGGTCCGGGGGATCGAACGGGGCGAGCACGCCCAGGTCGTCCAGGCCGCGCTCGAGCGGCGGGACCCGTCCCGCCCGCGTTGGTGGCCCGTCGGCGGCGTCCGGACCGGTGGCGTTCGACGCGCTGACGAGCGGAGCGGCGCCGAACGGCACCGCGGGGTCCGCGACCGCAGCGGGACCGATGCCGCCGAGCAGCCCGCATGCGGCGAGCGCCAGCACGTACCGGCGAGCGGGACCGGAGCTCCGGCCGTGGTCCGGCACGAGGTCGGGGCCGCGGTGGGTGTCGAGGTTCATCGCGACAGCGTGCCGCGTACGGTGGTTCCCCGGGCTCCGCCGTCGTCCGGCTGTGGACGACGCACCGGAAGGGGGACCGACGGGTGCGGGCTGTGGACGGTCTGGCGGTCGGGTAGACTGAACGACGCGACCGGCACGCTCGTCTGCCTTGTTCGGGGTCTTCCTCGGCGAAGGCGGTGCGAGTCGGTCGACTTCGCGCGTCACGTCCCCGCCCGTCCTCCCGGTTCCGCCGGGTCTCCGGGCGAGGCCGCGTCCGGCGTCGGTCCTGCCCGCACCAGTTCGTCGGCGTGCGCAGGCGTCGGCACGGGTGGCGCTAGGGGTGCGGACCATCAGGTCGGCACCGTCAACCGCACCGCGGCCCGTCCCCACGGGGAGGGTCGCCAGAAGCGTGCGCGCACCGGGTGGATCCCGGGCCGCACGGCGAAAGGACGTGTCATGGCCGTCGTGACCATGCGCCAGCTCCTCGAGAGCGGTGTCCACTTCGGGCACCAGACCCGCCGTTGGAACCCGAAGATGAAGCGCTTCATCTTCACCGAGCGCAACGGCATCTACATCGTCGACCTGCAGCAGTCGCTGTCCTACATCGACCGCGCGTACGAGTTTGTCAAGGAGACGGTCGCGCACGGCGGCTCGATCCTCTTCGTCGGCACCAAGAAGCAGGCCCAGGAGCCCGTCGCCGAGCAGGCCGCGCGCGTCGGCATGCCGTACGTGAACCACCGCTGGCTCGGTGGCATGCTCACCAACTTCACCACGGTGCACAAGCGTCTCCAGCGCCTCAAGGAGCTCGAGGAGATCGACTTCGACGACGTCGCCGGCTCGTCGCTCACCAAGAAGGAGCTCCTCGTCCTGCGTCGCGAGAAGGACAAGCTCGCCCGCACGCTCGGCGGCATCCGCGACATGGCGAAGGTCCCCTCCGCCGTGTGGATCGTCGACACGAACAAGGAGCACCTCGCGGTCGACGAGGCGCGCAAGCTCCACATCCCGATCGTCGCGATCCTCGACACCAACTGCGACCCGGACGTCGTGGACTACAAGATCCCGGGCAACGACGACGCGATCCGCTCCGTCACGCTGCTCACGCGCGTGATCGCGGACGCGGTCGCCGAGGGTCTGCTCCAGCGCCACTCCGGCCGCTCGGGTGCCGAGGCCGGCGCCGGGACGGACGCCGAGCCGCTCGCCGAGTGGGAGCGCGAGCTCCTCGCCGGCGCCGAGCAGCAGCTCGAGGCCGACGAGACGGCCGCGAACGCTGCCGCGACCGAGGGTGCCTCGGGCGCCGAGGAGTCTGTCGCGCCGGGTGCGGACGCCGCTCCCGCCGTCGAGGTGGCTGCCGAGGCCGCCGAGGCCGAGGTCACGGAGGCCGCCGAGCCCGAGACGACCGAGGTCGCCGAGGCCGAGGTCGCCGAGACGCCTGCCGCCGAGGCCGACGAGACCAAGTGACGACCCGGGGCGCGCGACGGGAGGCCGTCGCGCGCCCCGCGCCGTCCCCCCGACGGTCGCACCGGCACCGCGCGAGGTGCCACCAGCACGTACCCGTGACGAACCACGAGTGAGGAACCATCATGGCGAACTACACCGCCGCTGACATCAAGGCCCTGCGCGAGCGCACCGGTGCCGGCATGCTCGACGTGAAGAAGGCGCTCGACGAGGCGGACGGCGACGCGGAGAAGGCGCTGGAGATCATCCGCGTCAAGGGTCTGAAGGGCGTCGCCAAGCGCGAGGGCCGCTCGACCTCCGAGGGCCTCATCGCCGTCGACATCCGCGACACCGAGGGCGGCCAGGTCGCGACGCTCATCGAGCTCAACTCCGAGACGGACTTCGTCGCGAAGAACGAGACGTTCATCAGCCTCGCGGACCGCGTGCTCAAGGCCGCGGCGGACGCCGGCGCCCGTGACGCCGACGCGGCGCTCGCGGCCGACGCGGACGGCGAGACCGTCCAGGTCGTCATCGACAACCAGGCGGCGACGCTGGGCGAGAAGATCGTCCTGCGCCGCGTCACCCGCGTCGCGGGCGAGCGCGTCACCGCGTACCTGCACCGCACCGCGCGCGACCTGCCGCCGTCGATCGGCGTGGTCGTCGCGACCGACGCCGCGGGCGAGGCCGTCGCGAAGGACGTCGCGCAGCACGTCGCCGCGATGTCGCCGACGTACCTCTCGCGCGACGAGGTCCCGGCCGACACCGTCGAGAACGAGCGCCGCATCGCCGAGGAGACCTCGCGCAACGAGGGCAAGCCCGAGGCCGCGCTGCCGAAGATCATCGAGGGTCGCCTGAACGGCTTCTTCAAGGACGTCGTCCTCGTCGACCAGCCGCTCGCGAAGGACCCGAAGAAGACGGTCGGCCAGGTCGTCTCCGAGGCCGGCGGCTCGATCACCGAGTTCGTGCGGTACCGCGTCGGCGCCTGACGCCACCCCTGGCCCGGCCCAGCCGTCCGCGCGACGGCGGGGCCGGGCCACGGCGCACCCGGGGTCTTCCCGGGAGCGCGACCGCCCACGACCCGCCTCGTGCGGGCGACGACCCGAGGACAGGTGGCCACAGTGACGACAAGCGAGCAGACGCGCGAGAGCGGAGCGGGCGCCCCGCCCCGCCGGGTCCTCCTCAAGCTCTCCGGCGAGACGTTCGGCGGCGGTCAGATCGGGCTCGCGCCCGACGTGGTGCAGCGCGTGGCGCAGGAGATCGCCGACGCCGTGGCGCAGGGCGTCCAGGTGGCGATCGTGGTCGGCGGGGGGAACTTCTTCCGCGGTGCCGAGCTCTCGCAGCGCGGCCTCGACCGCGCGCGTGCCGACTACATGGGCATGCTCGGCACCGTGATGAACTGCCTCGCCCTCCAGGACTTCCTCGAGCAGGCGGGCGTCAAGACGCGCGTGCAGACCGCGATCACGATGGGCCAGGTCGCCGAGCCGTACATCCCGCTGCGGGCGATCCGACACCTCGAGAAGGGCCGCGTCGTGATCTTCGGTGCCGGCGCCGGGATGCCGTACTTCTCCACGGACACCGTCTCCGTGCAGCGTGCTCTCGAGACGCACTGCCAGATGGTGCTCATGGGCAAGAACGGCGTGGACGGCGTCTACACGGCCGACCCCCGCAAGGACCCGGACGCCGTCAGGCTCGACCACCTGACGTACACCGACGCGCTCGTCAACGACCTCGGGGTCATGGACGCGACGGCGATGAGCCTGTGCCGGGACAACGACGTGCGCATGCGCGTCTTCGGCATGAGCGAGCCCGGGAACGTCACGCGTGCCCTGGTCGGCGAGAATATTGGCACACTGGTCACGACCGACTGACGTCGGTGCCTGAAGCGGTGCCGCCGCCTGGACCGGCGGCCGGACCGACCAGGAGCACGACCGCCCGACCGACCCACCGACGAACGACGAAGGAGCACTGGTGATCGACGAGACCCTCCTCGAGGCCGAGGAGAAGATGGACAAGGCGGTCGAGGTCGCCAAGGAGGACTTCGCCGCGATCCGCACCGGGCGTGCGAACGCCGCGATGTTCAACAAGATCACGGTCGACTACTACGGTGCTCCCACGCCGCTGCAGCAGCTCGCGTCGTTCACGGTGACGGAGGCGCGCACGATCCTCGTCTCCCCGTTCGACAAGAGCTCGATGGCCGCGGTCGAGAAGTCGCTCCGCGAGTCCGACCTCGGCGTCAACCCGTCCAACGACGGCAACGTGATCCGCGTCGTGCTGCCCGCCCTCACGGAGGAGCGTCGCCGCGACTTCGTCAAGCTCGCGAAGTCGAAGGCGGAGGACTCGCGCGTCTCGATCCGCAACGTCCGCCGTCGCGCCAAGGAGGAGCTGGACCGCATCGTCAAGGACGGCGAGGCCGGCGAGGACGAGGTCACCCGCGCGGAGAAGGAGCTCGAGGCGTTGACCAAGGCGCACGTCGACCAGGTCGACGCGCTGCTCGCCGGCAAGGAGAGCGAGCTGCTCGAGGTCTGAGCACCTCGCTCGGCGAGCTCCACCACCTATGACAGATTCGTCCTCGACGGCCGCCGACGACGGCTCGTCCGCCGGCGCGCGGCGTGCCCCGAAGGCGGGCCGCAACCTTCCCGCAGCGATCGGGGTGGGCCTCGGCCTGCTCGTGCTCGTGGCGGCGAGCCTCGCGTTCCGGCCGGAGTTCTTCGTGCTGCTCGCGATCGTCGCCGTCGGTGCGGCGCTGTGGGAGCTGGCTCAGGCGTTCAAGCGCCGTGACCTGCACGTCCCCGTGCTCCCGCTGCTGGTCGGCACCGTCGGCATCCTCGTGTCCTCGTACTACTCAGGGCCCGAGGCGCTGCTCGTCTCGTTCATGCTCACGGTGGCGGGCGTCGTGGTGTGGCGCGTCATCGACGGGTCGGGCACGGCCGCGGTGCGCGACGCCGCGGCCGGCACGTTCGCGGCGGCCTACCTGCCGTTCATGGCGGGGTTCGTCATGCTCATGCTCGCCGAGCCCGACGGCCGGATCCGAGTCCTGCTGTTCATCCTGCTCGCGGTCTCCAACGACGTGGGCGGGTACGTCGCCGGCGTCCTCTTCGGGCGGCACCCCCTCGCGCCGTCGGTGAGCCCGAAGAAGTCCTGGGAGGGCCTCGCGGGGTCGTTCGTGCTCGCGACGGCCGTCGGCGTCGTGGGCGCGGTGGTCGGCCTCGGCGCGAGCCCGCTCCTCGGCGTCGCGCTGGGCGTCCTCGCCCCGCTCACGGCGACGATCGGGGACCTCGCCGAGTCGATGATCAAGCGGGACCTAGAATTGAAGGACATGGGGTCGCTCCTGCCCGGTCACGGAGGCATCCTGGACCGGCTCGACTCCATGCTCCTCACCGCCCCGTTCGTGTACGTCCTGCTCGCGCTCGCCGTCTGACGGCCCACCGGTAGCACCGCACAGCACGACACACCGCTCGACCGCCCCCCACGCTTGGACCCCCCATGACCGTCCGTTCCGTCCGCCCCTCCGCGGAGTCGAAGCCGCTCCCGCTCGTCATGTCCGCGCCGCGGCGCGGCAAGCCGCCGCGCCACTTCGCCGACCTCGCGCCCGAGGAGGTGCGGGATGCCGTCGTCGAGCTGGGTGAGAAGCCGTTCCGGGCCAAGCAGCTCGCGACGCACTACTACGCGCACCTCACGCGCGACCCCGAGGCGATGACGGACCTGCCGAAGGCGACGCGCGACGTGCTCACCGACGCGCTCTTCCCGCCGCTCCTCACGGCGGCGCGGCGGATGGAGGCCGACGGCGGCACGACGGTCAAGACCCTGTGGCACCTCTTCGACGGGGCCAAGGTCGAGTCCGTCCTCATGCGCTACCCGCAGCGCTCGACGCTGTGCGTCTCGAGCCAGGCGGGCTGCGGCATGGCGTGCCCGTTCTGCGCGACCGGCCAGCTCGGCCTCACCCGCAACCTCTCCGTCGCGGAGATCGTCGAGCAGGTGCGGTCCGCCGCCCGCTCGCTCGCCGACGGCGAGATCCCGGGCGGCCCCGCCCGCCTGAACAACCTCGTGTTCATGGGCATGGGGGAGCCGCTCGCGAACTACAAGGCCGTCATGGGCACCGTCCGCCGCCTGGTCGCGCCCGCGCCCGACGGCCTCGGCATGTCGGCGCGCAACATCACGGTCTCGACCGTCGGCCTCGTCCCGGCGATGCGCAAGCTCGCCGACGAGGGCATCCCCGTGACGCTCGCGCTGTCCCTGCACGCCCCCGACGACGACCTGCGCAGCGAGCTCGTGCCGATCAACACGCGGTGGAGCGTCGACGAGACCCTCGACGCCGCGCGGCACTACTTCGAGGTGACGGGTCGCCGGGTGAGCATCGAGTACGCGCTCATCAAGGACATGAACGACCACGCGTGGCGTGCCGACCTGCTGGGCGAGAAGCTCAACGCCCGCGGGCGCGGCTGGGTGCACGTCAACCCCATCCCGCTCAACCCCACCCCGGGCTCGATCTGGACCGCGAGCGACCCTGCCGTCGAGGCGGAGTTCGTGGCACGATTGCGCGGGCACGGCATCCCGACGACGATCCGTGACACCCGTGGGAGCGACATCGACGGCGCCTGCGGGCAGCTCGCTGCAGAGGAGGACGAGTGAGTTCGCTGTTCACCACGGTCGGCAAGACCCGGAACGGGTACGACCCCGAGGAGGTCGACGACTTCTTCGAGCACGCTCGGGACGTGTACGAGGGTCGGGTGGCGGAGCGGCTCACGAGCACCGAGATCCAGACCTCGGTGTTCGACCTGGTCCGCGGCGGCTACGACACGCACGAGGTGGACGCGGCGCTCGACCGGCTGGAGGGCGCCTTCATCGCGCGCCAGCGCGCGGAGTACGTCGCGGCGCACGGCCAGCAGGCCTGGATGAACGCGCTCGCGGAGCGCGCTCGCACCCTGTACGGACGGCTCGGACGGCCTGACGGGGAGAAGTTCGCGCTCGCGGAGCGCGGCAAGCCGGCGTACGACGTCGACGACGTCGACGACCTGTGCGACCGCCTCGTCGCCTACTTCGACCGTCAGGTCCCGATCAGCGCGGCAGAGATCCGCTCGGCGACGTTCGGCCGTGCTCGCGGGCGTGACGGCTACGCCGAGGGTCCGGTCGACGCGTTCTTCGCCCGCGCCATCGAGGTGCTGCTCGGGGTCGAGTGACCGTGACGCCGCGAGCTCGCGTCCCGGGACGGTCCGGCCGGTGAACCCTCGGACGACGACGGTCGCGTGGGTGCGGAAGGCCTCCGACGGCCTCGAGGCGCTCAACGCCCGCCACCCGTGGAACCACAACGAGCACTTCCACGGCTGGGTCCTGCGGCGTCTCCCGCGCGGTTCACGCCTCGTCCTCGACGTCGGGTGCGGCGCAGGGGCGCTCCTCGCCGCGCTGCGAGCGCACCTCGGCCCGTCCGGCGAGATCCACGGGATCGACGTCGACACGACGATGGCACGGACGGCCGCGGCGCGGTACGCGGCCGACCTGGGCGTCACCGTCCGGCACCTCGCGTTCGACGACGTCCGCTCGCCCGGTGACGTCCGCTCGTCGGAGGGCCTCCGAGCGGCCGCCGCCACGGGCTCGCCGGACACCGGCCGGTACGACGCCGTCACCCTGGTCGCGGTCCTGCACCATCTCGACCTGTCCCCGGCGCTCGCGCACGCGAAGGAGCTCCTCGCCCCGGGCGGGCGGCTGCTCGTCGTCGGCCTGGCACGCGTCGGGTCGCCGGCGGACGTCGCCGTCGACGTCGTCTCCGCGCTGCTCAACCCGCTCGTGGGGCTGGTGAAGCACCCGCGGCGCGCGCGTCCGGACGACCCGGGGGTCGGTGCGCCCGGGATGCCGGTCCGCGAACCGCGGCACAGCTTCGCCGAGGTCACCCGCGCAGCGCGCGAGGTGCTCCCGGGCGCGCGCGTGCGCCGTCGGCTCTTCTTCCGGTACACCCTCGAGTGGACGCGTCCGCGCTGAGGTGCACGACGCCGGGGCGGTGCCCCGGCACGACCGCCCGCCTGGGAGGATGGTGACCATGCCCGACCCAGCGCTCCACGACCCCGCGCTCCACGACGCCGTGCTCCCGGAGCCCGCGTCGCCCGCCGCCGTCGAACCCCGGACGGTCACGATCCTTGGATCGACCGGGTCGATCGGGACGCAGGCGATCGACGTCGTCCGGGCTCATCCGGGACGCCTCCGCGTGGAGGCGCTCTCGGCGGGAGGCGGCGACGTGGAGCTGCTCGCGCGTCAGGCCGCCGAGCTCGGCGTGCGCGCCGTCGGTGTCGCGGACACCGGTCGTGCGACCGCGCTCGAGACCGCGCTCCGGGAGGCGTTCGCCGGTCGTGACGGTGTCCCCGAGGTGCTCGCCGGACCCGACGCCGCGGCCGACCTCGCGGGCCGGGGGAGCGACGTCGTCCTCAACGGGGTCACGGGTTCGGTCGGACTCGGGCCGACGCTCGCGGCCCTGCGCGCGGGATCGACGCTCGCGCTCGCGAACAAGGAGTCGCTCGTCGCGGGCGGCGCGCTCGTGCGCGCCGCGCAGCAGCGCGCCGACCAGATCGTGCCGGTCGACTCCGAGCACTCGGCCATCGCGCAGTGCCTGCGCTCGGGCGCGCGCGCCGAGGTGCGCCGGCTGGTCCTCACCGCATCGGGCGGTCCGTTCCGCGGCTGGGCCGCCGACGACGTCAAGACCGCCACCGTCGACCAGGCGCTCGCGCACCCGACCTGGGCCATGGGGCCCGTCGTCACCGTCAACTCGGCGAGCCTCATGAACAAGGGCCTCGAGCTCATCGAGGCGCACCTGCTGTTCGACGTCCCGGCCGACGACATCACGGTCGTCGTGCACCCCCAGTCCGTCGTGCACTCGATGGTCGAGTTCGTCGACGGGTCGACGATCGCCCAGGCGTCGCCGCCCGACATGCGCCTGCCCATCGCGCTCGGCCTGTCGTGGCCCGAGCGCCTCGACCCCGTCACCCCGCCGTGCGACTGGACGACCGCGACGTCGTGGACCTTCGAACCCCTCGACGACGCCGCGTTCCCGGCCGTGAGCCTCGCGCGCGCCGCCGTCGCGGCCAGCGCGACGCACCCCGCGGTCTACAACGCGGCCAACGAGGAGGCCGTCGCGGCGTTCCTCAGCGGACGCGCAGGTTTCGGTGACATTGTGACGACGGTCGAGCGCATGCTCGCCGCGCACGAGGGAACCCCCGCCGACGCCGTGACGTTGGACCACGTGGCGGACGCCGAGTCGTGGGCGCGCGCCCGCGCCAACGAGCTGCTGGACCGCCGGTGAGAGGGGCACGGCAGCAAGTACGAACGAAGATCGACGTGATGAGGAACGCATGGCTTGGGTGATCGGCATCGCCGTCTTCGTGGTGGGCCTGATGGTCTCGATCGGCCTGCACGAGATCGGGCATATGGTTCCCGCCAAGAAGTTCGGCGTCCGCGTGAGCCAGTACATGGTTGGGTTCGGACCGACGCTCTGGTCGCGCAAGAAGGGCGAGACCGAGTACGGCCTCAAGGCGATCCCGCTCGGCGGGTACGTCCGCATGGTAGGCATGTTCCCGCCGGCCCCGTCCGGAGCGCGGCCTCGCGGGAGCGGGTTTTTCGCCCAGGTTGTGGCCGACGCCCGGGACGCGAGCACGGAGGAGATTCGCCGGGGCGAGGAGAGCCGCGCGTTTTACAACCTCTCGGCGCCCAAGAAGGTCGTCGTCATGCTCGGCGGTCCGTTCATGAACCTGCTCATCGCGGTCGTCCTGACACTTATCGTGACCGTCGGCATCGGCGTCCCCACGGTGACGACGACGGTCGGCGCGGTCGCCCAGTGCGTGCCCTCCGCGGTGACGACGCAGCAGGGCGAGTGCGCGGCGACGGACCCGGAGTCACCAGCCGCGGCCGCAGGTCTCGAGGTGGGAGACACCATCGTCGCGTTCGACGGCGCACCGGTCGAGTCGTGGGACGAGCTGTCGGGCGCGATCCAGGGCGCTGCCGGGGCGACGGTCCCCGTCGTCGTAGAGCGCGACGGCGCACGTGTCGAGCTCACGATGACGCCCGTCGAGGTCGAGCGGCAGGTCCTGGCGGAGGACGGTTCGCCGGTGGTCGACGACGCGGGCGATCCCGTGACGAGGCCCGCGGGGTTCGTCGGGTTCACGCCGACCGCGGAGCGCCGTTCGGCCGGCGTGGCGACCGCGTTCGAGCAGACCTGGCAGCAGGTCAGCGGGACCGCGGGGATCGTCGTGACGCTCCCCGCAAAGGTCGTCGACGCCGCGACGGCGACGTTCACCGACGAGGAGCGCGACCCCAACGGCGTCGTGAGCATCGTCGGGGTCGGGCAGATCGCCGTCGCCATCGCCGACAGCGACAGCGAGGTCGTCGCTCAGATCGCGGGCTTCCTCTCGCTGCTCGCAGCGCTGAACATCGCGCTGTTCGTCTTCAACCTCATACCGCTCCTCCCGCTCGACGGCGGGCACGTCGTCAACGCGCTCTACGAGGGAGCCAAGCGCACGGTCGCGCGCGTGCGCGGGCTTCCACGCCCGGGACCCGCGGACGTCGCGCGCATGATGCCGATCGCGTACGTGATGTTCGTCGTGCTCATCGGCGTCGGCGCCGTGCTCATCCTCGCCGACCTCGTCGACCCCATCCGCCTCACCTAGCTCCTGCCGCGCGGTGCGTGGTCGGGTCGGGTGACGGGCGGTTGCCGGGTTCGGTGATCGGGACGGGTGGCGTGTTCGGGTTGGATGTCCCGCACCTGAGCGTCACGACCCCGTCGCCGACCGGACGCCGCGGACCGCATCGGTCCACGGGCCCGACTGTCCTGCGGCGAGATCCTCTTCCGCAGCCAGCGCCGCCGCGCGCCTCGTCGAGAAGTGACTTTCCGCCCCGGAATCGGCCGAATCCGAGGCGGAAAGTCACTTCTCGGCAGCGATCCGGGGGCCTGGGATCCGGTCGACCCGGCCCAGATCGACCTGCAGGCTCTGCCCGCCCGCGCGGTCAGACGGCGACCGGCGGGTCTGCCCGGCCCTCGCCGTCGGGCGGTGACGGGGAGGACGAGCGGTGGCGTCGGGCCGTGTGCGAAGGACGTCAAAGTCGCGCTCCACGGTGCGAGGACGACAGACCACGGTGACGGCGCGCCAGTCTGAGCACATGGTCCGACGCCAGCGCGGACCCGACCGCGCGGGCCGTAGACCCCACCACGACGGCGGACCGGCCGCGCGGGCGCTGCAGGTGACACGCTCCGTGGAGGGTCCGCGAAGATGTGCCGGACCCGGCGGGAAGGTGACGTCGTAGACATGTCCGGCGTGCGGTGTCGGGCACGGCGCGGGGGATACTAGGGGCGTGAGCGTACCCATCAGCCTCGGAATGCCCGCCGCGCCGCCCCCGGTCCTCGCGCCCCGGCGCAAGACCCGCAAGATCAAGGTCGGCAAGGTCGAGGTCGGCGGCGACGCGCCGATCAGCGTCCAGTCCATGACGACGACGCCGACGACCGACATCAACGCGACGCTCCAGCAGATCGCGGAGCTCACGGCGTCGGGCTGCGACATCGTGCGCGTCGCGGTCCCCAGCGCCGACGACGCGCTGGCGCTGCCGGCGATCGCGAAGAAGTCGCAGATCCCGGTGATCGCCGACATCCACTTCCAGCCCAAGTACGTGTTCGCCGCGATCGACGCCGGCTGCGCCGCCGTCCGCGTGAACCCGGGCAACATCCGCAAGTTCGACGACCAGGTCAAGGAGATCGCGAGGGCGGCGTCCGACGCGGGCGTGTCGCTGCGCATCGGCGTGAACGCCGGATCGCTGGACCCGCGCCTGCTCGCGAAGTACGGCAAGGCGACGCCCGAGGCGCTCGTCGAGTCGGCCGTGTGGGAGGCGTCGCTGTTCGAGGAGCACGACTTCCACGACTTCAAGATCTCGGTCAAGCACAACGACCCGGTCGTCATGGTGCGCGCGTACGAGCTGCTCTCCGAGGCCGGGGACTGGCCGCTGCACCTCGGTGTGACCGAGGCGGGCCCGGCGTTCCAGGGCACCATCAAGTCCGCGACGGCGTTCGGCGCCCTGCTGAGCAAGGGCATCGGCGACACGATCCGCGTCTCGCTGTCCGCGCCCCCCGTCGAGGAGGTCAAGGTCGGCAACCAGATCCTCCAGTCGCTCAACCTCCGGCCGCGCAAGCTCGAGATCGTCTCGTGCCCGTCGTGCGGGCGTGCGCAGGTCGACGTCTACACGCTCGCCGAGAAGGTGACCGCCGGCCTGGAGGGCATGGAGGTCCCGCTGCGCGTCGCGGTCATGGGCTGCGTCGTCAACGGGCCGGGCGAGGCGCGCGAGGCGGACCTCGGCGTCGCGTCGGGCAACGGCAAGGGCCAGATCTTCGTCAAGGGTGAGGTCGTCAAGACCGTGCCGGAGTCACTCATCGTCGAGACCCTCATCGAGGAGGCGCTGCGCATCGCCGAGACGATGACCCCGGAGAACGACGCGCAGGCCGGGCCCCCGGTCGTCACGGTGGGCTGAGCCACCCGTGGCCCGCTGGCGCCCGTCGGTCCCCGCGCTGCGCCCGCGGGCGCGGGGCGAGTCGCCGGAGCGCGCGCGCGTCCTGCGGGACGCCGACGTGCCCGAGGCCCTCGCGGTGTGCGCGGGAGACCCTGTCGGGTCGGCGCTCGCGGCGTCGCGCCTCGTCGTCGCCCAGGCGGCGGGTCTGCACGGCGCGGGCGGCCAGGCGTGGGGCTTCCCCGCCCAGGGCCCGCTGGCGGCCGTCTGCTGGGCGGGCGCGAACCTGGTGCCCGTCATCCCGTCGACGCTCGACGAGGCCGACCGGCGTGCCGCGGTCGACGCCTTCGCGGTCCTCGCCCGGCACGCGGGCCGACGGTCGTCGTCGGTCGTGGGGGAGCGCGACGCCGTCCTCGCCCTGTGGGAGCGCCTCGCCGAGCACTGGCCCGAGCCCCGGGAGATCCGGGCGAACCAGCCGTCGCTCGCGATCGACCGCGACCCGGACGTCCCGGTGGACCCGGCGGTGCGTCGCTCGGTCCCGGCCGAGGTGCCGGTCGTCCTGCCCGCGTGCGTGCGCATGTTCACCGAGGAGGTCGGCTACTCACCGGTGGAGGGCGGAGGGCGCGCGTACGAGGAGCGCGTCCGGTCCCTCGTCCTGGCGGGCCGCTCGTTCGTCCGTCTGGCGGGCGAGCGTGACGGCGCGCCGCACGTCGTCTTCAAGGCCGAGCTCGGCGCGGTCACACCGCTCGTGGCGCAGGTGCAGGGTGTGTGGGTGGACCCGCGCTATCGCGGTCGGGGTCTCGCCGCACCGGGCATGGCCGCCGTCGTGCAGCTCGCACGCGCGGGGGTGCCGACCGAGGCGGGACGGCGACCCGCGCCGCCCGTCGTCTCGCTCTACGTCAACGACTACAACACGCGGGCGCTCGCGACGTACCGCCGCGTCGGGTTCGAGCAGGTCGGGACGTACGCCACGGTGCTCTTCTGACGGTCGTCCCGACGCGCGTCACTTGAGCAGGCGCGACATCCGGCGGTCGGCGAGCACCTGCCCGCCCGTCTGGCACGTCGCGCAGTACTGCAGGCTCCGGTCGGCGAAGCTCACCTCGCGCACCGTGTCGCCGCACACGGGGCACGGCAGGCCGGTGCGGCCGTGCACGCGCATGCCCGAGCGCTTGGCGTCCTTGAGCTCGGCGGCAGGCCTGCCCGACGACGCGGCGACCGCCTCGGCGAGCACCTCGCCGACGGCGGCGTGCACCCGGGCGACCTCGTCCGGCGTGAACGAGCGCGTGAGCTTGAACGGGCTCGTGCGCGCGGCGTGCAGGATCTCGTCCGAGTAGGCGTTGCCGATCCCCGCGATCGACGACTGGTCGCGCAGGAGCCCCTTGACCTGCTGGTTGCGCGCGGCCATGAGGTCGGCGAGCACGGCGGGCGTGAAGGCGGGGTCGAGCGGCTCGACGCCGAGCGTCTCGATCGCCCGGACCTCCGCGGGGTCGCGCACGACGTGCACCGCGAGCCGCTTGCGCGTCCCCGCCTCGGTGAGGTCGAACCCGGAGCCGTCGTCGAAGCGCACGCGCAGCGCGAGCACGGCGATCCGCCCGCCCCCGCTGCCCCCGAGCCGCGGCTTGACGGGCGTCGTCGGCGCCTTCTCCGACCACCGCAGCCACCCCGCGCGGGCGAGGTGGAACACGAGGTGCAGCTCGGCGTCGTCGGGACCGCCCGGCACGGCGTCCATGCCGGCGCCCGACGGGCGGGCAAGCACCAGGTCGAGCCACTTGCCGTGGCGTCGTGCCCCCGCGACCTCGCGGCCGACGAGCGCCGTGACGGGCGGGTCGAACGTCTTGAGCGCGGAGATCTGGGCCACGTCCGCGGCGACGACCGTGCGGCCCGTCGTGCGGTCGTCGAGGAACCGCACGAGGGCCTCGACCTCGGGGAGCTCGGGCATGGGGACATCCTCCCCGCCGGTAAGGTGTGCCGCATGTCTTCCGTCACGTCCGGCGCGCGCGCCGCGGGCTCTGCCCGCGTCCGGGGCGCCGACCTCCTGCGCCTGTCCACCCTGTTCGTCCGGACGCTGCGCGAGGACCCGGCCGACGCCGAGGTCGCGAGCCACCGGCTCCTCGTGCGGGCCGGGTACATCCGCCGCGCGGCGCCCGGCATCTACACGTGGCTCCCGCTCGGCCTGCGCGTGCTGCGCAAGGTCGAGGCCGTGGTCCGTGAGGAGATGGCCTCCGCGGGCGCGCAGGAGGTGCACTTCCCGGCGCTGCTGCCCAAGGAGCCGTACGAGGCGACGGGCCGCTGGACGGAGTACGGCCCCAACATCTTCCGGCTCAAGGACCGCAAGGACGGCGACTACCTCCTCGCGCCGACGCACGAGGAGATGTTCACCCTCCTCGTCAAGGACCTGTACTCGTCGTACAAGGACCTGCCGCTGACGATCTACCAGATCCAGACGAAGTACCGCGACGAGGCGCGCCCGCGCGCCGGGCTCATCCGCGGTCGCGAGTTCGTCATGAAGGACGCCTACTCCTTCGACACGACGGACGAGGGTCTCGCGCGCTCGTACGAGGCGCAGCGCGCGGCCTACCAGCGCATCTTCGACCGGCTCGGGCTCGAGTACGTCGTCGTCGCCGCGACGTCGGGTGCGATGGGCGGGTCGCGGTCGGAGGAGTTCCTCACCCCGACGGCTATCGGCGAGGACACCTTCGTGCGCTCGCCCGGCGGGTACGCGGCGAACGTCGAGGCGGTCGTCACGCCGGTCCCGGAGGCGCTGGACTACGCCGACGCCCCGGCCGCGCACGTCGAGGACACCCCCGACACCCCGACGATCGCGACCCTCGTGGACGTCGCGAACGCGCGCTTCCCGCGGCCCGACCGGTCGTGGACGGCGGCGGACACGCTGAAGAACGTCGTGCTCGCCCTGACGCACCCGGACGGGCGGCGCGAGGTCGTCGTCGTCGGGCTGCCGGGCGACCGCGAGGTCGACCTCAAGCGCGTCGGCGCTGCCTTCGAGCCTGCCGAGGTCGAGCCCGCGACCGAGGCCGACATCGCGGCGCACCCCGAGCTCGTCAAGGGGTACATCGGCCCCCAGGTCCTCGGACCGAACGCGCGTCGGGAGGCACCGGTCGACCCGGCCGCGGAGGACGCGGCCGAGCCCGAGCGGCACTCGGTGCGCTACCTGCTCGACCCGCGCGTCGTCGCCGGCACGCGCTGGATCACGGGCGCGAACGAGCAGGGCAAGCACGTGTTCGACCTCGTCGCCGAGCGCGACTTCTCGGCGGACGGGACGGTCGAGGCCGCCGAGGTGCGCGCGGGCGACCCCGCGCCCGACGGCTCCGGCCCGCTCGAGCTCGCGCGCGGCATCGAGATCGGCCACATCTTCGCCCTCGGCCGCAAGTACGCGCAGGCCCTGGGCCTCACCGTGCTCGACGAGAACGGCAAGCAGGTCGTCGTGACGATGGGCTCGTACGGCATCGGCGTCACGCGCGTGCTCGCGGCGCTCGCGGAGGCGAACCACGACGACGCCGGCCTCGCATGGCCGGCGCACGTCGCGCCCGCGCACGTGCACGTCGTCGCGACGGGCAAGGACGCGGCGGTGTTCGAGGAGGCGGAGCGTCTCGCGACCGAGCTGACCGCCCGGGGCGTCGAGGTGATCTACGACGACCGTCCCAAGGTGTCGCCCGGCGTGAAGTTCAAGGACGCCGAGCTGCTAGGGGTGCCGCTGCTGCTCGTCGTTGGCCGCGGTCTCGCCGACGGCGTCGTCGAGGTGCGCCCGCGCACCGGCGAGGCGGTCCAGGTCGCCGTGGCGGACGCCGTCGAGCAGGTCGCAGCCCGGGTCGCCGACCTGCTGGGCTGAGGGCGCGGGACCTGCGGAGCGGGCCGCCTCAGCCGGCGGCCTGCTCCGGCAGCCCGGGGAAGGCGACGGGCGGCTCGCCCCACGCGACGGCGCTCGCCCACGAGTCCGTGAGGTGGGCGATCGCCGGCGCGCGCGACGACGGGGCGGCGGTCGCGACCAGGCTCGCGTACGACCGGGCGAGCTCGGACTCGAGGCGACGCGCGAGCGTCGGCACGTCCGCGTCGTCGGGCAGGACGTACGCCGCGCGGCGCGGGTCCTGGTCCGTGCCGTCCGTCCCGGCGGCGAGCGCCCACGCCTGCGCGCGGTCGCGGTGCTGCGCGGCGCGCGCGACGGCCGCCGTGCGGACGTCGCCCTCGGACCGCGCCGCACCGACCTCGTACGCGTAGCCCGCCGCATCCTCGGCCTCCACGAGCGTCGCGAGGTCGGCCGCGCCGACGCCGGACGGTGCCTGCTCGACCGGGGACGCCGTCGTCGTGAGACCGGCGGCTGCGGCCGAGCCGGTGGCTGCCGCGAGGCGCTGCGCCGAGAGGTTCTCGGAGACGGCGACGGAGGCGAGGAGCCGGGCCAGGGGCGCGTCGGGGGAGACGTCGGCCGAGGCGCTCGTGCGCTGCGAGGCGGCGACGAGCGCCGCGACCACGTCCTCGGTCGTCGCAGGTGCCGACGGGTCGTCGAGCGGGTCGTCCGCGCCGGTGGTCGGCGTCGGGTCGCCGTCGCCGGTCTCGCCCGCGTCACCTGCGGCGTCCTCCGTGACGGCTCCCTCACCGGGCGGCTGCGTGGTGACCGTCACGTCGGGAGCCGGGGTGGCCGGGTCCGGGAGCCCGGAGTCGTAGACGCCGCCGAGCTCCTCCACGTGGCGGACGGCGAACGCACCCGCCTCGTCGAGGACCGCGAGCGTAGCCAGGTCGGTGACCGTCGGAGTGACCTCCGCCACGAGGTCGGCGACCTGGAGCGCGTCGTCCACGGCGCGCGACCGCAGGATCTCGACCGTGTCGGGCGACGGTTCTGTGGGTGGCGGCGTCTCGAGGCGCACCCCGCACCCCGCGGCGACGGCGCACGCAGCGAGCACGGCGACCACCGCGCGCGCACGGTGCGGGACCGTGCGTGCGCGCGCTGAGCCGGGGGCCGCGGTGGCCGGCGCGGTCGCGTGGGGAGTCATCGGGGGCGATGATGTCACGTCCGGGGCGCCCGAGTCGTTAGGCTGGTCCTCGGTCGAACGTCCCGACGGCCAGATCGTCGGGTCCACCAGCACAACAACACACCGGTCGTCTCCGTACCCGGCGTGGGATGCGGACAGGAGCTGAGTCATGGCAGGGCAGACAGGCGGTCAGTCCGGCGGCACGGGGGCGCTCCAGGAGAGCGTCCGGCAGGGCATCGAGCCCGTCGTCCGGGACGCCGGCTTGTACCTCGAGGACGTCACGGTGTCGCGCGCGGGTGCGCGCTCGGTCGTGCGGGTCGTGCTCGACCTCCCGGAGGACGCGGAGGGCAGCCTCGACCTCGACACGGTGGCCGAGGCCTCGCGGTCGGTGTCGACGGCGCTGGACGCGGTGGACGCCCTGCACGGCGCCTACACCCTCGAGGTCTCGACGCCGGGTACCGACCGTCCGCTCACCGAGCCGCGCCACTTCAAGCGCGCCCGCGGCCGTGTCGTGCGCCTCGTGCTCGCCGACGGCGGGACCGTCGAGGGGCGCCTGCGCGCCGTCGACGACGCGCTCCACCTGGACGTGCAGGGGCCGCGTGGCGCGACGCAGGAGCGCAGCGTGCCCCTCGCCGACGTGGTGCGCGGTCAGGTGCAGGTCGAGCTGAAGCGCGCCCTCGAGGCCGACCTGCCGGAGCTCGACGACGCGGGTTCGACCGACGACCAGACCGGCGGCACGGCCGCCCACGACGAGGAGGACTGATGGACGTCGACATGAGCGCGCTGCGGCTGCTGGAGCGCGAGAAGGACATCAGCCTCGACGTCCTCGTCGCCGCGATCGAGCAGGCGCTGCTCTCCGCCTACCACCGCACCCCCGACGCGTACACGAAGGCGCGCGTCGAGCTCGACCGCAAGACGGGGCACGTCACCGTCTGGGCGCGCGAGGAGCTGCCGGCACCGGAGACCGACGACGAGGACGCCCCGCGCGGACCCGTCGAGCACGGCCCGGAGTTCGACCACACGCCCGCGGACTTCGGACGCATCGCGACCTCGACCGCGCGTCAGGTCATCGTCCAGCGCCTGCGCGACGCCGAGGACGACCAGATCCTCGGCACGTTCCGCGGCAAGGAGGGCGAGGTCCTCGCGGGGGTCATCCAGCAGGGCCGCGACCCACGCGTCGTGCTCGTGGACGTCGGCGGCACCGAGGCCGTGCTCCCGCCGCACGAGCAGGTTCCCACCGAGGAGTACGTCCACGGCGAGCGGCTGCGCGCCTACGTGCTCGAGGTCGCCCGGGGAATGAAGGGCGCCCAGATCACGTTGAGCCGGACGCACCCGAACCTCGTGCGCAAGCTCTTCGAGCTCGAGGTCCCGGAGGTCGCGGACGGTTCCGTGGAGATCACCGCCATCGCCCGCGAGGCGGGGCACCGCACGAAGGTCGCGGTCCGGTCGACCGTCCCGGGGCTCGGCGCGAAGGGTGCGTGCATCGGCCCGATGGGATCGCGCGTGCGCGCCGTGATGGCCGAGCTGCACGGGGAGAAGATCGACATCGTCGACCACAGCGACGACCCCGCCCGGCTCGTGGCCAACGCCCTCTCGCCGGCCCGGGTGTCGTCCGTCACGATCGTGGACCCGGACGCGCGCGCCGCGCGCGTCGTGGTCCCCGACTTCCAGCTGTCGCTCGCCATCGGCAAGGAGGGGCAGAACGCCCGCCTCGCCGCCAAGCTCACGGGCTGGCGCATCGACATCCGCTCGGACGAGGGCGGGGAGCCCGCCCCTCGCCCCGAGGACGACGGCGCGTCGGCAGGTCGGCGTCCTGCCGAGAGCTGAGGTCGGCGCGTGGGACGGTCACGCACGACGGGCCAGCACGGTAGACTGTCCCCGACTGGGCCGCGAGCCCGCGTCTCGACCATGCCCCCGGACATGACGACCCGCCCCGATCCCTCGGAAGCGGGTCCGGTCCGCACGTGCGTCGGGTGCCGGGAGCGCGACCTCAGGTCCGTCCTCCTCCGTCTGGTCGTCGACCGGTCCGGCACGAGCACCGACGAGCCCCGGCTCGTGCTCGACGTCGGGCGGTCGCTGCCGGGCCGTGGCGCCTGGCTCCACGCGGCACCGCGGTGTCTCGAGGCGGCGGAACGTCGGCGGTCGATACCGCGGGCACTGCACGTCGCAGGCCCGTTCGACCTCGCCGAGGTCCGCGCCGCGATCGAGGCCCGGCAGGAACCGCACGCATGAGCCACGCATGACGACCCCGTGCCCGCACGGAGTCGCACCAGCACGACACGTCGACAAGGAAGCGGGTTAGAAGCCGATGGGCACCCGATGAGTACCCAGCGATGAGCACCCAGCACTAACGACGGTCCTCCCTGTCCGGGGCGGGCCGAGACAGGAGAGTTGTGGCAAAGGTCCGCGTCTACGAGCTCGCGAAGGAGCTCGGGGTGGAGAGCAAGACCATCATGACCAAGCTGACGGAGCTCGGTGAGTTCGTCCGCTCGGCATCCTCGACCATCGAGCCACCGGTGGTCCGCAAGCTGCGCGACGCCTTCCCCGCCGGGGGCGGCGGCGCGAGCAAGCCCGCCGCGGCGCCGAGCGCCGCGCGTCCGGCAGCACCGAAGCCGGCACCCAAGCCGGCCACCGCGCCGGAGGCCGCGGCCGCCCCGGCGGCCGAGGCTGCGCCGTCCGCACCGCAGCCGGCCGCTCCCGCGGCCGAGCCGAAGGCAGCCGCGCCCGCACCGAAGGCGGCCGCACCTGCGCCGAAGGCACCGGCACCGAAGGCCCCCGCGCCCTCGCCGGCACCCGCGCAGAAGCCGACCGCCTCGCCCAAGCCGAGCGGCGGCACCAACGCGCCCGCGCCCCGGCCCGGTGGCCAGGGCGCTCGTCCCGGCGCGTCGCGTCCGGGAAACAACCCGTTCGCCCCGAGCCAGGGCATGCCGCGCCAGGGCGGTCCTCGCCCCGGCGCCCCGCGCCCCGGCAACAACCCGTTCGCCCCGAGCCAGGGCATGCCCCGGCCGGGCTCGCGTCCCGAGCGCACCGACGGCGCCCCCGCGGCGGCGTCGGGCGAGCGCCCGGGCGGCCCCCGTCCCGGCGGGCCGCGTCCGGCACCGCGTCCGGGCGGGCCTCGTCCCAACCCGGGCATGATGCCCGGCCGCACCTCGATCGGTCGTCCCGGTGAGCGTCCCGCCCCGGGCGGTGGTCGTCCCGGTGGCGGCGGTGGTCGCGGTGGTGGCGGCGGGTTCGCCGGTCGCCCCGGTGGCGGCGGCGGTGCACCCGGTGGTGGCGGCGGCTTCGCCGGTCGCCCTGGTGGCGGCGGTCGTGGTGGTGCCGGTCGTGGTTCGACGCAGGGCGCCTTCGGGCGCGCCGGCGGCCGTCCCGTCCGGGGGCGCAAGTCGAAGCGCGCGAAGCGCCAGGAGTTCGAGCAGATGCAGGCGCCGTCGCTCGGCGGCGTGCAGGTTCCCCGCGGGAACGGCTCGACCGTCGTGCGGCTGCGTCACGGCTCGTCCCTGAACGACTTCGCCGACAAGATCGACGCGAACCCCGCGAGCCTCGTCACGGTGCTCTTCCACCTCGGTGAGATGGCGACCGCGACGCAGTCCCTCGACGAGGACACGTTCGGCACGCTCGCGTCGGAGCTCGGCTACGTCATCGAGATGGTCTCGGCCGAGGAGGAGGACCGCGAGCTGCTCGGGTCCTTCGACATCGACCTGGACGCCGAGCTCGAGGGCGAGGGCGACGACGAGCTGCAGGCCCGTCCGCCGGTCGTCACCGTCATGGGTCACGTCGACCACGGAAAGACCAAGCTGCTCGACGCCATCCGCCAGACGGACGTCGTCGCGGGCGAGGCCGGCGGCATCACCCAGCACATCGGTGCCTACCAGGTGCGCCACGAGCACGAGGGCAACGACCGCGCCATCACCTTCATCGACACCCCGGGTCACGAGGCGTTCACCGCCATGCGTGCCCGTGGTGCCCAGGTGACGGACATCGCGATCCTCGTCGTGGCCGCCGACGACGGCGTCATGCCGCAGACCATCGAGGCGCTCAACCACGCCCAGGCGGCCAACGTGCCGATCGTGGTCGCGGTGAACAAGGTGGACAAGGAGGGGGCCAACCCCGCCAAGATCCGCCAGCAGCTCACGGAGTACAACCTCGTGGCCGAGGAGTACGGCGGCGACACCATGTTCGTGGACGTGTCCGCGAAGCAGAACATGGGCATCGACGACCTGCTCGAGGCCGTCCTCCTCACGGCGGACGCCTCGCTCGACCTGCGGGCCAACCCCGACAAGGACGCCCGTGGTGTCGCCATCGAGGCCAACCTGGACAAGGGCCGCGGCGCCGTCGCGACCGTCCTCGTCCAGTCCGGCACGCTGCGCGTCGGTGACGCGATCGTCGCCGGCACGGCCCACGGCCGCGTCCGCGCGATGTTCGACGAGCACGGCGCCGCCGTGACCGAGGCGGGCCCGGCTCGCCCGGTCCTCGTCCTGGGTCTCGCGTCGGTGCCGAGCGCAGGCGACACGTTCCTCGTGGCACCCGACGAGCGCACCGCCCGTCAGATCGCCGAGAAGCGCGAGGCCGCCGAGCGCGCAGCCCTCCTGGCCAAGCGCCGCAAGCGCATCAGCCTCGAGGACTTCACGCAGGCGCTCCAGCAGGGCAAGGTCGAGACGCTCAACCTCGTCCTCAAGGGCGACGTGTCCGGTGCCGTCGAGGCCCTCGAGGACGCGCTGCTCAAGATCGACGTGGGCGACGAGGTCGAGCTGCGCGTCATCCACCGCGGTGTGGGTGCGATCACGCAGAACGACGTCAACCTCGCGACGGTCGACAACGCGATCATCATCGGCTTCAACGTGAAGTACGGCGAGCGCGTCGAGGACCTCGCGGAGCGCGAGGGTGTGGACGTCCGCTTCTACTCGATCATCTACCAGGCGATCGAGGACGTGGAGGCCGCGCTCAAGGGCATGCTCAAGCCCGAGTTCGAAGAGGCCCAGCTGGGCACCGCGGAGATCCGCGAGATCTTCCGGTCCTCGAAGTTCGGCAACATCGCCGGTTCGATCGTCCGCTCGGGCGAGATCCGTCGCAACGCCAAGGCACGCGTCCTGCGCAACGGCAAGGTCGTGGGGGACAACCTCACGGTCGAGTCGCTCAAGCGGTTCAAGGACGACGCCACCGAGGTCCGCGAGGGCTTCGAGTGCGGCATCGGTCTGGGGTCGTTCAACGACCTCGAGATCGGCGACACGATCGAGACGTTCGAGATGCGGGAGAAGCCGCGTTCCTGACGTGACGTGACCGGGGGCGGGCCTGTCGGCTCGCCCCCGGTCGTCGTCTCGGGGAGTCACCACGGGCGCACCCCCGCGAGGGCGGCGGCGGGTCACCATCCGCCGCTCGTTCCTCGCGGCTCCCGCCAGACCCACCACGACCCGCCGCCACCCTCGCGGCGGCACGCCCTTGCCATCTCGCCTGCGGCCTGCCTGGGGTCGCCCTCTCCGGGCGCCCCGCTCGGCGGAGGTCGCCGTCCGGCGTACGGTCGTCGGGGAGCGAAGCCGGTACGTCCGGCACGAAAGGAAGAAGCCATGGTCGATCACCCTCGGGCGAGGAAGCTCGCCGACCGGATCAAGGTCATCGTCGCGCAGATGCTCGACACGCGGATCAAGGACCCTCGTCTCGGGTTCGTCACGGTGACGGACGTGCGCGTGACCGGTGACCTGCAGAACGCGTCCGTGTTCTACACGGTGTACGGGACGGACGAGGAGCGGGCCGGGACCGCTGCGGCGCTCGAGAGCGCCAAGGGCGTCATCCGGTCCGAGGTGGGCAAGCAGACGGGCATCCGGCTCACGCCCACCATCGAGTTCCACCTCGACTCGGTCCCCGAGACCGCCGCGCACCTCGACGCCGCGCTCCTCGAGGCGCAGCGCCGGGACGCCGAGCTCGCCGCGCTGCGCGAGGGCAAGGCCTACGCCGGCGACGCCGACCCGTACCGCACGGCGGACGACGGCGAGGACGCCGGGGACGACGACGGCGCCGCGGAGACCGCGCGCGCCTGACGGCTCACCACGACGGCCGGCGCCGGACGCTCCACGCGTCCGGCGCCGGCCGTCGTCGTGCAAGGCCGTGGTCTCAGCGGCCGGAACCGCGTGGGAGGAACAGGGCGGAGAAGGTCGCGAGCCCGAGCACGGACGCGCCGACCGCGAGGGCCGGCACGAGCCCGGTCGCGAAGTCGTCGGGGGTCAGCGCGCCGCCCGCGGCGAGGAAGACCGCGGTGAGGACCGCGACGCCGAGCGCCACGCCGATCTCGCGGACCGTCGCGTTGACGCCGCTGGCCGTCGCATGGTCGGCCTCGGGCGCGCCGGACAAGACTGCGGTGGCGACGGGAGCGAACGTGAGGCCCATCCCCACGCCGGCGAGGACGAACGCGGGCACGAGCGCTGCGTACCCGTCGGGGTCGGCGTCGACGAGCACCGCCATCCACGCGAGCGCGGCCGTCTGGAGGGCGAGGCCGGTGACGACGAGCGGCCGCACGCCCGTGCGGGACGCGAGCACGCCCGCGAGCGGAGCGACGACCATGGGCGCTGCCGTCCAGGGGAGCGTCCGCACCCCGGCCTCGAGCGGGGAGTAGCCCTGGCCGACCTGCAGGAACTGCGTCAGCAGGAACACGGCGCCGAACATGCCCACGGCGAACGCGAGGCTCGCGGCGTTGGCCGCGCTGAAGCTGCGCGAGCGGAAGAGCCGCAGGGGCACGAGGGGGTGCCGTGCGCGCGACTCGTGCCACACGAACGCCACGAGGAGCAGAGCGGCGCCGGTCAGCATCGCGACGGTGCCCACGGAGCCCCAGCCGCGGCGCTCGGCGTCGACGACGCCCCACACGCCGAGCAGGACGCCACCGGCGGCGAGCACCAGCCCGGGCACGTCGAACGGCTGGCGCCGACCGTAGGACTCGCGCAGCGCGCGCAGGACGAGAGGGACGGCGACGAGCGCGACGGGGACGTTGAGCCAGAAGATGGCCTGCCAGCTCAGCCCTTCCACGACGGCACCGCCGACGAGCGGTCCGAGCGCGATGCCGAGGCCCGAGACGCCTCCCCACACCCCGATCGCGAGTGCTCGGCGCGAGGCGGGCACGGCGGCGACGAGCAGCGTGAGCGAGAGGGGGAAGATCGCCGCGGCGCCGGCGCCCTGCACGGCGCGGGCCGCGACGAGCGTCTCGGGGGTGCCGGCGAGCGCCGCCGCGACCGACGCGAGCGTGAAGAGGGCGACCCCGCCGACGAACACGCGCCGCCTTCCGAAGCGGTCCCCGAGGGCGGCGGCGGGGAGCATCAGGGTCGCGAACGCGAGCGTGTACGCGTTGACGAACCACTGGAGCTGCTCGACCGTCGGGCTCAGCTCGGCGGAGATCACCGGCAGGGCGCCGGTCATGACGAGGTTGTCGAGCGTCGCCATGAACATCGGCAGCGACGCGGCGACGAGCGCGAGGGCGACGGGGGTGCGCCGGATCGGGCGATGGCCGGCCGGGGGACCCGGGTCGGGTGGCGCGCCCGGCGCGGCGGCGACGTGCGGCGCCGGGGCGGGCGGATCGGTCGCGGTGGAGAGGGTCATGGCAGCTCCGCTCTAGTAAGCATGGATTGATTACTACCTGAACGACGCTAGTAATCGGCTGATAACCTGTCAAGCGTGAACTCCGACCTCCCCGCCAGACGGCTGAGCCGCGACGAACGCCGTGAGCAGATCCTCGACGCGGCCACCGCCGTCTTCGCCGAGGGCGGGTACGCGGGGACCAGCACGGACCAGGTCGCCCGGGCCGCGGGCGTCTCCCAGCCCTACGTCGTGCGCCTGTTCGGGACGAAGGAGGAGCTCTTCCGGGAGGCGTTCGAGCGCATCGCCGGTGAGATCGTCGCGCTCCTGGAGTCCGTCCCCCCGGGCCCGGACGCGAAGGCCGAGATGGCGGCCGCCTACACGCGCCTCATCGCCGACCCGGACCAGCTCCGCGTCCTCATGCACGGGTTCGTGCTCGGCTCGGACCCGGTCCTCGGCGCACGGGCCCGCGAGGTGCTCGGGCGGGCGTTCGACGTGTACCGGCAGCGCACGGGCGCGACGGACGAGGAGGCGCGGGACTTCGTCGCCCAGGGCATGCTCCTGAACACGCTCTTCGCCGTCCAGGCGCCGGCCCACGCGGACGAGGACCCGGCCGTGGCACTCCTCGTGGAGTGCACGATGGGCAACGTGGTGCAGGCCCCGTCCGCCGCGACCGACGAGGGGGACGCGCGATGAGCCCTCGTGCCGCCGCGGCCGACAGGCCCGCCACGCCTCGGCGCCCGACGGCGCCCGACGGACTGGTCGTTGTCGACAAGCCGGGCGGATGGACGAGCCACGACGTCGTTGGCCGGACGCGCCGGCTGGCGGGGACGCGCAAGGTGGGCCACGCCGGGACGCTCGACCCCCTGGCGACGGGTGTGCTCGTGCTCGGCGTCGGGCGGGCGACGAAGCTCCTCACGTACGTCGTCGGGGCCGACAAGGACTACGACGCGACGATCCGCCTCGGCGTCGCGACGACGACCGACGACGCCGAGGGCGAGGCGGTCAGCCGGGCGGACGCGTCCGGCGTCGGCCGCGACGCGCTGCGCGCGGAGGTCGCCCGGCTGACGGGGGAGATCCTCCAGGTGCCGAGCACGGTGAGCGCGATCAAGGTCGACGGGAAGCGGGCCTACGCGCTCGCCCGCGCGGGCGAGGACGTCGCGCTGGCCGCGCGACCCGCCGTCGTCTCGCGGTTCGAGGTGCTCGACGTGCGAGCCGTCGCCCCCGGGACGGCCGGCCTGCCCGACGACGTCCTGCCCGCCCTCGACCTCGACGTCGCGGTGACCGTGTCGTCCGGGACGTACGTGCGCGCGCTCGCGCGCGACCTCGGTGCGGCGCTGGGTGTCGGCGGCCACCTGACGGCGCTGCGGCGTACGCGCGTCGGTGGCTACGGGCTCGACGTCGCGTCGACCCTCGACGAGCTCGAGGCCCAGGCGGACCGTGACGGGACTCTCGCGACCCTGCCGCTCGCGCAGGCGGCCCGGGCGACGTTCCCGGTGCGCGAGCTCACGACCGCCGAGGCCACGGCGCTCTCGTACGGCCAGTGGGTCGACGCGAGCGGCGCCCCGGGAACGACGGCCGCGCTCGCCCCGACCGGCGAGCTCGTCGCCCTCGTCGAGGACACGCGGCGCGGCGGCAAGGACCTCGCGCGCCCGGTCCTCGTCCTCGCGCCGGCCTGACGGCCCGGCCGCGCGTCCGACCGCGGCTCGCCCCGGTTCGCCCCGGTTCGGCGTCGGGAGCGCGTCGTGGCAGGCTTGTCCAGCGCGCCGCCCAGCCGGCGGCGCCCACCACCCCCTTCACGGAGGAGTTCTCGCGTGCACCTGTGGACGGACCTGAGCCAGGTCCCGCCGGGGTTCGGCCCGTCGGTCGTGACGATCGGCAACTTCGACGGCGTGCACCGCGGTCATGCGCAGGTGCTGGGCCGGATCGTCGAGCTCGCGCGGGCTCGTGGGGCGCAGGCGGTCGCGGTGACGTTCCACCCGCACCCGGCCCACGTGCACCGGCCGGAGAGCGCGCCCGAGCTCCTCACCGGGATCGCCGACCGTGTCGAGCTCCTCGCCGGCACCAGACTCGACGCCGTCCTCCTGGTGGAGTACACGCTCGACTTCGCGCGGCAGACCCCCGAGGAGTTCGTGCGGACCTACCTCGTCGACGGCCTGCGCGCGGGCACGGTCGTCGTGGGGCATGACGTGCGCTTCGGGCGCGACAACGCGGGCACGCTCGCGACGATGGTCGAGCTCGGCGACCGGTACGGCTTCGAGGTCGTCGCGATCGACGACGTCGGCCAGCACCAGGGCGTGCCCGTCACCGAGGAGACCGGCGCCGGCGACCACCAGGCCCGCTGGTCGTCCACCGGGGTGCGCGCCCTGCTCGGGAGCGGCGACGTGCGGGAGGCGGCGCGCATCCTCGGCCGTGCCCACCGCGTGCGCGGCACGGTCGTGCACGGCGACGCGCGGGGGCGCGACCTCGGGTTCCCCACGGCGAACCTCGGCGGCATCACCGGGATGGTCCCCGCGGACGGCGTGTACGCGGGGTGGTTGGTGCGCCCGGACCTGCGGGACGCGGATCCCGGTCACCCGGACGTGCGCCTGCCGGCTGCGATCTCCATCGGCACCAACCCGACGTTCGACGGGGTGGAGCGCCGCGTGGAGGCGTACGTCCTGGACCGCGCCGACCTCGACCTCTACGACGAGGAGGTCGTCCTCGAGCTCGTCGAGCGGCTGCGCCCGACGCTGCGCTTCGACGGGATCGAGCCCCTGGTCGCGCAGATGCACGACGACGTGGCGCGCGCCCGCGAGATCCTCGGCGGTCCGGATGACGCGCACGTCGTCGCACCGGGGGCCTGAGCCGTGGCGGCTGCTGAGCCGGTCCTCGAGGCGCGCTCGCTGCTCGTCGGCTACGCGGACGTGCCGGTGTGCGCGCCCGTCGACCTCACGGTGCTCCCCGGTGAGCTCGTCGTGGTCATCGGCGCCAACGGCAGCGGCAAGTCCACGCTCCTGCGGACCCTGCTCGGGCTCCAGCCGCCGCTCGGTGGGTCCGTGCGGGCCTTCGGACGTGAGGTCGACGAGCGCGAGCGCGAGCTCCGCGCCCGGGTGGCGGGCGTGCTCGACGACGACGCGTACTTCCCTGGCCTGACCGTGCGCGAGCACCTGGTCCTCGTCGCGCGCGGGCACGGCGTCCCCGGCGCCGGGAAGGTCGCGGACGAGCTCCTCGAGCGGTTCGGGATCACGGCCCAGGCGGCCTCGCTGCCGTCGGCCCTGTCGTCGGGGCAGCGCCGCCGGTTCCTGCTCGCCTCGGGGTTCGTGCGGCCGCGCGACCTGCTCGTCCTGGACGAGCCCGAGCAGCGCCTCGACCCGGGGATGCGCGAGCGTCTCGCCGGCCTGCTGGTCGACGACGCGGCGAGCGGCGTCGCCGTCGTCCTCGCGACGCACGACCCCGAGCTCGTCGCGCGCACCGGGGCGCGTGGGCTCCTCGTGGCGGACGACGCGTGCGTCGCCCTCGAGCCCGCCGCGGCGCGGGACGCCCTGGCGGCGGTGCGCTGAGTGCGGCTGCGGACGGACCCCGACGAGCAGCTCACGGGCCGGGAGCTGCGCCGGCTGACCGCACGCGTCGCGGCGTCGCGTGCCGACGCGGGCCCGGGCGAGGTCGTGGTGGACGTCGCGTACGCCGTCGTGTCCGTCGCCCTTGCCGTCGTCTGGGTCGTCGGGATCGCCTCGATGCTCCGCGAGACGCTCGCCGCACCCGCCTCGACCGCCACCGACGCCGTCCTCGGGCCGGGGGCCGTCCAGGCGCTCGGCGCGACGGCCTTCCTCGCGTTCCTCGTGGGCACGGCGGTCCGTCTGGGTCCGGTGGGGGCGGGCAGCGCGGGGGTGCGGTGGTGGGTCCCGACGCCCGCCGACCGCCGGGGCCTCGTCGCGCCGTCGTTCGTGCGCGCGCTGCTGCTCGGTGGCGTCGTCGGCGCGGTCGGGGTCGGAGCGGTGTCGTTCGCCTCCGGGGTCGACGCGGGCGACGCGGCCGGTGCCGCGCTCTCCGGCGGGGCGATCGGCCTGCTGCTCGTGGCGGTCGCCGGCCTCGTCCAGGCGCAGGGCCGGACCGCGGCGCTGCTCGCCCGAGCGAGCGACGTCGTCGTGGCCGGCGTCCCCGTGGTCGGCGTCGTGCTCGTCGTCGCAGGCAGGGCCGGGGCGGGCGCGCTCGGCGTCGCGCCGGCGGTCGCGCTCGTCGTCCTCGCCGCCGCGGCCGTCCTCGTGACCTGGTGGTGGCGTCGGCTCGAGAGGCTCGGAGCGCAGGTCCTGCGGTCGCAGAGCGCCGTGGCCGACCAGGTGGGCGGCGCGGTGTTCTCGTTCGACACCCGCGAGCTCGGGCGCGCGCTGCGCGCAGCGTCCGCCGCCCGGTTGCGGGTCCGACGGCCGACCGGGTTCGCGGGGGTCCGCGGCCCGGTGGCTGCGATCGTCGCCGCGGACGTCACCCTCCTGCGGCGCAGCACGTCCGCCCTCGCGCAGCTCGTCGGGCTCGCGGCCCTGACCGTCGTCGCGCAGCAGGTGCCCGTGCTCGGAGCCGGGTTCGGCCTCCTCGTCGTCCTCGTCGCCGCAGGGTTCGGCGCGGCCGTCCTGGGTGCGGAGGGTGCTCGGACGGCGGAGATGGCGCCGGTCGTGGACGGTCTGCTGCCGCTCGGTGCGCGCTGGACCCGGCTCGCCCGGACCGCGGTGCCCGCCGTCACGGCCGCCGCGTGCCTCGCCGTGGGGCTCGCCCCGCTCGTCGCCGCGACGGGCGACCTGCGATGGCTCGCCCTCGCGGTGCTCACCGGCACGGTCCAGGGCGCCGCGGCGGTCCGCTCGGCCTACCGTGAGCCGCCGAACTGGGCCGGTCCGCTCCTCGCCACGCCGGCCGGCGGTCTGCCGACCGGCGCCGCGGCGGTGTTCCGCAAGGGACCGGACGTCGCCGTCCTCGGCGCCGTCCCGCTGGGCGTCGCGCTCCTCCTCGGCACGGCGGGGTGGGTCGCCGTCGGCGCCCAGGCGCTCACGGCGGTCGTCGCGGTCGCCGTCGCGACGCACGTGCGCGGACCGCGCTGACGCCCCCGGCGCGGGTCAGCGCGCGGACGACGGCGCCCGGACCCGCCCGTCGACCAGGTGCACCCGGGCGTCCACCGGGTCGAGCGTCGCCTCGTCGTGCGTGACGAGCAGCGCAGCAGCGCCGAGCTCGCGCGCGAGGCGCGCCACGAGTGCGACCACCTGGACGCCGCGGTCGTGGTCGAGCGCGGACGTCGGCTCGTCGACGAGCAGGACCTGCGGGTCGTTCATGAGAGCCCGGGCGATCGCGACGCGCTGCCGCTGACCGCCGGACAGGTGCTCGGGTCGGCGGTGCGCACGGTCCGCGACGCCCACGGCGTCGAGCAGCGCGAGCGCGTGCTCGCGTCGCGCCGAGGGCGACCCGCCACGGACGTGGGTCATGAGCTCGAGCTGCTCCAGGACCGTGAGCGACGGGACGAGCTGCGGCTGCTGGAACACGATGCCGATGCGGTCCCGCCGCAGCCGGGCGGCCCGCTCCGCGGCGCGCCGCACCGCACGCCGGCCGGCACGTACCCGGGGGATGGCGCCGTCCCTCGCGGGCAGGGGCGCGTTGACGACCTCCGCACCGATCCGGACGACGCCCGAGGTCGGCCGGGTGAGCGTCGCGGCGACTGCGAGCACGCTCGACTTCCCGGCGCCCGACGGGCCGAGGAGGGCCGTCGTGGTCCCCGCCGGGACGACGATCGAGACGTCGTCGACGGCGACGAGCACCCCGTCGCCGTCGGGGTAGGTGAGGCGGATGCGGTCGAGCGTGAGGTCCATCGAAGCTCCTCGGTGCGGGTGCGGGTGCGGGTGCGGGTGCGGGTGCGGGTACGGGGTGTCGTGTGGTTGCCGGTGCGGCCGGGCGCGCGGGGCGGTCCGGCTCAGCGCGCGGCGAGCGCGGCGTGGGGATCGACGCGCGCGACGCGCGTCACGGCGAGCACGGCTCCGAGACCGCCGAGGACGACGAGCACGAGAGCCGGGACGACGGTCGTCGAGGCGTCGACGACGACCGGCATGACGCGGGCGGCGAGCGACCCCGACGCCGCCGCGAGCGCCGTCCCGGTCCCGACGCCGAGGACCAGCACGACGGCGGCCTGGCCGATCGCGTCGCGCAGCAGGTAGCGCCGGGAGGCGCCGAGCGCGCGCAGGACCGCGACGTCCCCCGCGCGCTGGATCGTCCAGACGGTGAAGAACGCGCCGACGACGAGCGCGGAGATGGCGAGCAGGAACGCCTGCATGATCGTCAGCGAGAGGTTCTCGGCCGCGAACGACGAGATCGCGGAGCGTGCGTCGCTCGGGGTCACCGAGACCGTGCCGAGCCGGTCGTCGACGGTGGCGAGCGCCTCCTGCGTGGGCGCGGCGTCGGCGTCGAGGCGCAGCGCGACGACGGTCGCGCCGGCGTCCTCGCCCGGCACGCCGCGCGCGCCGACGGACTGCCAGTCGTCGAGGGCGACCCACACGACCGGGGTGTGCGCGTACTCGGCGTCGACGTCGGCGACCGAGGTCACGCCGAGGTCGAGCGGGCCCACCGCGAGCCGGTCGCCGACACCGGCCCCCAGCGCCTCGGCGGCGCCGCGCGAGAGCACGACGGCGCCGGGTGCCACACCGCCGTCCTCGACGCCGGGCACGAGGCCCGATCCTGGTTGCACGCCGAACGCCGTGACGGCTGTGGCAGCCCGGCCCTCGGCGCCCTCCGCGCTCGCGCGCACGGTCGCGACGCCGAGCGGCTCCGCCGACGCCACCCCCGGGACGGCCACCCACCCGTCCCACTGCTCCGCGGAGACCTCCGACTCGGTGAACGACGGCGCGGCGCCCGCGGCGGGCGGCGCGAAGGCGATCCGGTCGACGGGAAGGTCCGTGACGGCGGACGTGCTCGCGCGGGCGAGCCCGGCGGTGAGGCCGGCGAGGAAGCTGACGAGGAACGTGATGAGGACGACCACCACGGTCACGAGGGCGAACCGCCCGCGGGCGTGGCGCAGGTCGCGCAGCGCGACGAACATGAGACCTCCGGATCGAGGGGTGGCGGCAGGTCTGCCGCGGCGTCCCGTCCACGGTCCCTCGCTCTGCGACGCGGCGGATCGCCGTCGCGGACGGTCCTGCGGCGCCACGGGGTGGAGCCGGGGATCGACCGTTCGGACGATGCCCGGACGACGGGCGCTGGCTAGGGTGACGGCGTGACCCCCGCCGAGCCGATCCCCGTGCCAGCCACGCGGTGGCTGCGGAGAGGCCTGGACGTCCTGCTGGCGGGGCTGCTCGTGGTCGTGGTGGTGCCCCTCGTCGTCGGGCCGCTGTGGCGCCTCGTCGCCGCGGCCCTGCTCGCCGTCGCCCTCCTCGCGCTGTACGCGCTCGGCAGGCGGCGCGTGCGGGTCCCGACGGACGTCGACGCGCCGCGCGGTGCCTGGTGGCCCGCGGGAGCGTGGGTGACCGGGTTGGTGGTCCTCTGGGTGGCGCTGTGCCTCGTCACGTGGACCGCGGTGTGGGTGGCCTTCCCCCTGATGTTCGTCGCGATGCACGTGCTCGGCCCACGCCGCGGGCCGCTCGTCGTCGGGGTCCTCGTCCTCCTCGTCGTCACGGTCATGGGGGCGCACACCGCGGCCGTCGCGCTCCCGTACGTGCTCGGTCCCGCGATCGGCGGCGCCGTCGCGGTGGTCGTCGTGCTCGCGCTCGAGGCCGTGGTCCGGGAGTCCCAGGCACGCAGGCGGGCGTCCGACGAGCTGGCGCGCACGCGCGACGAGCTCGCGGTCGCGGAACGGGAACGTGCCGTGGCGGCGGAGCGCGAGCGTCTGGCCCGGGAGATCCACGACACGCTCGCGCAGGGGTTCTCGTCCATCGAGCTGCTCCTGCGCGCGGCGGACCGCGCCGTCGCCGAGGGCGACACCGAGGCCGCGCGTCGCTACGTCGACGAGTCCAGGGAGGTCGCCCGGTACAACCTCGCCGAGGCACGGCGTGTCGTGCGCGCGCTCGCTCCGGCCGACCTCGCGGCATCGAACCTCGTCGAGGCCCTGCGGAGGGTCGCGGCGCGCACCTCGGGCGACGGGCTGTCCGTGGACGTCCGCGTGAGCGGAGAGGCCGTCCCGCTGCCCACCGACGTCGAGGCCGCCCTGCTGCGTGTCGCGCAGTCGGCGCTCGGCAACGTCCGGCAGCACGCGCGCGCCGCCGTCGCGACCGTCACCGTGAGCTTCCTCGGCGGCGGCCCGCACGGGGGAGAGGCGGTCGCGCTCGACGTCGTCGACGACGGCCGGGGCTTCGAGCCGGACGGCACCGGGCGCCCCGGCGACGTCCGCGCCCTCGTCGGGGGCCGCGGTGCCGTCGACGGCGCAGGCTTCGGCCTGCCGGCGATGCGCTCGCGCCTCGCGGAGCTCGGGGGCACGCTGGCCGTGGAGTCGGTTCCCGGGGCCGGGACGGCCGTGGCCGCCTGGCTTCCGCTGGACGGGCCGGAGGAGGACGCATGAGCGTGCGCGAGGTGGACGTCGTGCTCGCCGACGACCACCCGGTCGTGCGCGCGGGGCTGCGTGCGGTCCTCGAGGCCGAGCCGGACGTACGCGTCGTCGCCGAGGTCGGGTCTGCCGAGGAGCTGCTCGACGCGCTCCGCGCCGGGCTGCGAGCCGACGTCGTCCTCCTCGACCTGCAGTTCGGTCCCGGGAGGCTCGGCGGCGGAGCGGCGGTGCGCGAGATCGTCGCCGCCGGAGGCCCGGCCGTGCTCGTGGTGACGACCTACGACGCGGACGCCGACATCCTCGCCGCGGTCGAGGCGGGTGCGCGCGGATACCTGCTCAAGGACGCACCGACCGAGGAGCTCACGGCCGCGGTGCGGGCGGCGGCCGCGGGCGAGGTGGCGCTCGGCCCCGCGGTGCAGCGCCGCCTGCTCGGGCGGCTGCGCAGCCCCGCCACGGTGCTCACCGCGCGCGAGCTCGAGGTGCTCGCCCTCGTCGCCGACGGCCGCACCAACGACGAGATCGCCGGCGCGCTCTTCCTCTCCCGCGCGACGGTGAAGACGCACCTCGTGCACGTCTACGACAAGCTCGGCGCGTCGTCGCGTACCGCGGCGGTGGCCGAGGCCCGACGACGGGGCCTGCTGCGCGCCTAGGCACGATGTCACGGGTGCCCCGCCGACGACTCCCTCCTGGCGTGTGGCGCGCCGTCGTCGACGACGCGCCGTCGCGGCCACGACGGTCCCCGAGCGTTCCGCCCGGGACCGGTCGCACGCGTCGCCGACCAGGCCATCCTCGCGGCCGGTCGTCGGCGCGGCCCGCTCCGGCGGGCCTCCCACCGCACCTCGCACAGAGAGGCAGAGCCATGGAGGCTCAGCAGAACCTGGCGGCATCCGTCGCCGAGGGCGTGGTCGACGACGTCGCTCCCGACGCGGTCGACCAGGCGTCCACCCCGATCGGCCGCACCGTGCGGAGCGTCGGGCACGGGTCGGCCGTCGCTGCGGACGCCGACGCGGCGGACGCGGGGACGGACGTGGACCCCGCGTCGTCGAACGCACCGCTCCTGCCCGCCGCGGACGCCGCCGTCGCGCGCGACCACCTGCTCCACCGCTACGACTCCACGACGGCGTTCGACTACCTGTTCCCGGAGCTCGCCGGGCGCTTCCCGTCCTTCCACCTCCCGGTGGGCGACGGGGCCTCGACCCGCACCGTCGGGGCGCTCCTCGACCTCGGCGCGTCGATGGTCGCGCGACCGCAGGCCGTGCCGGGCCAGGCTCCGCGGGACCTCAACTCCCGCGTCCCCGCCGTCTACACGTACTGGGGCCAGTTCATCGACCACGACATCACGCTCAACACCAACGGGCCCGACAAGGACGACGACGGCGAGGGCAGCGACCAGGCGCTGGGAGACGTGGACGCGGTCCCGTTCACGGTCTTCGACCCGAAGGTCGTCGTCCGCTCGCTGCACAACGGACGGCACCCGGCGCTCAACCTCGACTCGCTCTACGGCAGCGGCCCGGTCTTCGAGGGTGAGCCCGGGCACGGCACCACCCGCAGCGAGGCGTCGTTCGTGCCGGGGTCGGCGAAGCTCCGGCTCGGCCGCATCTCGACCGAGGCGCTCGCCATCCCGGGCGGGCCGACGTTCGAGCTCGTGGCCCCGGGGGGCGACGCGCAGCGCGACCTGCCGCGCGACGAGAACGGGGCACCGCTGATCCCGGACGGGCGCAACGACGAGAACCTCGTCGTGGCCCAGTTCCACCTCGCGATGATCCGCTTCCACAACGCGGTCGTCGACTGGGTGACCGAGTTCGAGCCATGGGCGCGGCACGCCGACGGCGAGCGCGGCGTCTACGAGCGTGCCAGCCAGCTCGTGCGCTGGCACTACCAGTGGCTCGTCGTCAACGACTACCTGCGCACGCTCACCAAGCCGGGCGTCCTGGACGCGGTGCTGCTGCGCGACACGTCCTTCTTCCGGCCCCGGTACCCGATCTCGATGCCGCTCGAGTTCGCCGTCGCGGCGTTCCGGTTCGGCCACTCGATGATCCGGGACACCTACGACTACAACGTCAACTTCACGGGCCCGCCGCCCGCCAACGCGAGCCTGGTCCAGCTGTTCGAGTTCACCGGGAACGGCGGGAGCCTGTTCCCGGGGCCGTCGGGAGGGCCGACCCTCCCGTCGAACTGGCCCATCGAGTGGGCGCGGTTCGTGGACAAGGGCGACCCGTCGCCGTTCCGGGCGGCCGAGAAGATCGACACGTTCCTCGCGCCGAGCCTCGGCACGCTCGTCAAGGAGGGCGTGCTCCCGCCGGAGCCGCCTGTCCACACGCCGCAGCAGCTCGTCGCCAGCGCGCTGCAGAAGCAGCTCGCGCAGCGCAACCTCCTGCGGGGGTACATGCTCGCGCTGCCGACCGGGGAGGCGGTGGCGGGCGCTCTCGGCGTCACCCCGCTCACCCGCGACCAGCTCGAGTCCCGCGCGAGCGACGACGTGAAGGCGGCGCTCGGTGCGCTCCGCGAGGGTGACCTCGGGGGCACGCCGTTGTGGTACTACGTCCTCAAGGAGGCAGAGCTCCAGGGCAACGGCAGCTTCCTCGGCGAGGTCGGCAGCCGGGTGCTCGCGGAGACGTTCGTGTACCTGCTGCGCCAGGACGACACGTCGTACGTCCGCACGAGCAACCACTGGACCCCTGCCCAGGGCGTCCACTTCGAGGACGGGTCGCTCGTCCTCACGCTCCCCGACGTCCTGCGGTTCGCGGGCGTCCTGCCCGACGACGCGGGCGAGTTCCGCGGCGGAGGGACGGCCGGGCACGACGGGCAGGCCTGACCGGCACCTGGCCGGAACGCACCTCCGACGGCGCGGGTCGCTCCCCGGGGCGGCCCGCGCCGTCGCGCTGGTAGGATGGGTGCGCCGTCTGACCGGCCGCGGATCCAGAGAGCCCGGGAGCTACGTCCCGGCGCACCGCGCAACGAACCTACGAAGGAGAGCCGTGCCCCTCGACACTGCCACCAAGCAGCGCATCATGTCCGAGTACGCGACGAGCGAGGGCGACACCGGTTCGCCCGAGGTCCAGATCGCGATGCTGACGCAGCGCATCAAGGACCTCACCGAGCACCTCAAGGAGCACAAGCACGACCACCACAGCCGTCGTGGTCTGCTCCTCCTCGTCGGCCAGCGTCGCCGTCTCCTCGGCTACCTGCAGAAGGTCGACATCAACCGCTACCGCAGCCTCATCGAGCGCCTCGGTCTGCGTCGTTGACACACCCGTGCCAGCCCGGTCCCTGCAGGGGCCGGGCTGGTCTGGTGTGATGTAGCTGTCACAACCGCATACCACTCACCACCGCGCCGCCGGCCTCTCGTTCGGTCCTCGGTAGTGGCTCACGGACCCCCACGGTCGCCGTCCCCGGACGGCCCGGTGCGGGAACCGCCGTGGACCTCGATCGAAGACCGCCGAGCGTCGAGTGCGACCGGAGCCCCTGCGCCACGCGTGCCGGGGCACGGACCGGAACCCTCGACAGGGCTACCCGGGCGGCGCTTCGAGAAAGGGAGGGCACCCGTGGAGGGTCCCGAGATCCAGTTCGCCGAGGCCACGATCGACAACGGTCGCTTCGGCACCCGCACCGTCCGGTTCGAGACCGGGCGCCTCGCCCGTCAGGCCGCGGGCTCCGTCGCCGCGTACCTCGACGACGAGACCATGCTCCTGTCGGCCACCACGGCCGGCAAGCACCCCAAGGAGCAGTTCGACTTCTTCCCCCTCACGGTGGACGTCGAGGAGCGCATGTACGCCGCGGGCCGCATCCCCGGCTCGTTCTTCCGCCGCGAGGGCCGTCCCTCGACGGACGCGATCCTCGCGTGCCGCCTCATCGACCGCCCGCTGCGTCCGCTGTTCGTCAAGGGCCTGCGCAACGAGGTCCAGGTCGTCGTGACCGTCCTCGCGCTGCACCCGGACGACGCGTACGACACGCTCGCGATCAACGCCGCGTCGCTGTCCACGCAGATCTCCGGCCTGCCGTTCTCCGGCCCGATCGGCGCCGTGCGCATCGCGCTCGTCGACGGCCAGTGGGTCGCGTTCCCCAAGTACTCCGACAAGGAGCGCGCGGTCTTCGACATGGTCGTGGCCGGCCGCGCCGTGGTCGGTGCCGACGGCTCGCCCGACGTAGCTATCGCGATGATCGAGGCCGAGGCCACCGACGGTGCCTGGGGCCTCGTCAAGGACGAGGGCGTCGCCGCGCCGACCGAGGAGGTCGTGGCCGAGGGCATCGAGGCGGCCAAGCCGTTCATCAAGGCCCTGTGCGACGCGCAGTCGGCGCTCGCGGCCCAGGCCGCGAAGCCCGTCAAGGAGTTCCCGGTCTTCCTGGACTACCAGGACGACGCGTTCGCCGCGGTCGAGGCCGAGGTCTCGGCCGACCTGCGCGACGCGCTCGCCATCGCGGACAAGCAGGACCGCGAGAACCGTCTCGACGAGATCAAGAACGAGATGGTCGGCAAGCTCCAGGCCGGGTTCGACGGCCGCGAGAAGGAGCTCTCCGCCGCGTACCGCTCGCTCCAGAAGAAGCTCGTGCGCCAGCGCGTGCTCACCGAGGGCGTGCGCATCGACGGCCGTGGGCTGGCGGACATCCGCACGCTCTCGGCCGAGGTCGAGGTCCTGCCGCGCGTGCACGGCTCCGCGCTGTTCGAGCGTGGCGAGACGCAGATCCTGGGCGTCACGACGCTCAACATGCTCCGCATGGAGCAGCAGATCGACTCGCTCGGTCCGGAGACGCGCAAGCGCTACATGCACAACTACAACTTCCCGCCCTACTCGACGGGCGAGACCGGCCGCGTGGGCAGCCCGAAGCGCCGCGAGATCGGCCACGGCGCGCTCGCCGAGCGCGCGCTCGTGCCGGTGCTCCCGAGCCGCGAGGAGTTCCCGTACGCGATCCGTCAGGTGTCCGAGGCCCTCGGCTCCAACGGGTCGACGTCCATGGGCTCCGTGTGCGCCTCGACGCTCTCGCTCCTCAACGCGGGCGTGCCGCTGCGCGCTCCCGTCGCGGGCATCGCGATGGGCCTCATCTCCGACACGGTGGACGGGGAGACGCGCTACGCGGCCCTCACCGACATCCTCGGGGCCGAGGACGCGTTCGGCGACATGGACTTCAAGGTGGCCGGTACCCGTGAGTTCGTCACGGCCATCCAGCTCGACACCAAGCTCGACGGCATCCCCGCCTCGGTGCTCGCCGGTGCGCTGACCCAGGCGCGCGACGCGCGCCTGACGATCCTCGACGTCCTCGCCGAGGCCATCGACGTGCCGGACGAGATGTCCCCGAACGCCCCGCGCGTCATCTCCGTGAAGGTGCCGGTCGACAAGATCGGCGAGGTCATCGGCCCCAAGGGCAAGATGATCAACCAGATCCAGGAGGAGACGGGCGCGGACATCTCCATCGAGGACGACGGCACCGTGTACATCGGCGCCACCGACGGCCCGTCGGCCGAGGCCGCCCGCGCGGCGATCAACGCGATCGCCAACCCGCACGTCCCCGAGATCGGCGAGCGCTTCGTCGGCACCGTCGTCAAGACGACGTCGTTCGGCGCGTTCATCTCGCTCTCCCCGGGCAAGGACGGTCTGCTGCACATCAGCCAGATCCGCAAGCTCGTGGGCGGCAAGCGCGTCGAGAACGTCGAGGACGTGCTGTCGATCGGCCAGAAGGTCCAGGTCGAGATCGGCGAGATCGACCCGCGCGGCAAGCTCTCGCTGCACGCCGTGGTCGAGGAGGACGCCGCGGCGGACGCCGAGGCTCCCGCGACCGAGGGTGCGGACGCCTGACGTGCCCTGGGACCTCCCGCTCGTCCCGGCCGGCAGCGCCGGGGCCGAGCTGACCGCCGGGCAGGACGGCGCGACCATCCGTCGCTCCGTCCTGCCCGGCGGGGTCCGCGTGCTCACCGAGTCCATGCCGGGCCTGCGCTCGGCGACGGTGGGCGCGTGGGTCGGCGTCGGCTCGCGTGACGAGACCGACGGCCACTTCGGCTCGACGCACTTCCTCGAGCACCTGCTCTTCAAGGGCACGGCGCGGCGCTCGGCCATGGACATCGCCGAGGCGTTCGACGCCGTCGGCGGCGAGGCCAACGCCGCGACGGGCAAGGAGCACACGTGCTACTACGCGCGCGTGCTCGACGCCGACCTGCCCATGGCGGTCGACGTCATCTCCGACATGGTGACGTCCGCGCGGCTCGATCCCGACGAGCTCGAGACCGAGCGCGGCGTGATCCTCGAAGAGCTCGCGATGAACGACGACGACCCGTCGGACGTCGTCCACGAGGAGTTCGCGACCGCCGTCCTCGGCGGGCACGCGCTCGGCCGCCCCATCGGCGGCACCCCCGACACGATCAACGCCGTGCCGCGCGAGGCCGTCTGGGAGCACTACCGCTGGCACTACCGGCCGGAGACTCTCGTCGTCGCCGCCGCCGGGGGCGTCGACCACGACACGCTCGTGGCCCAGGTGGCCCAGGCGCTGCACGACGGAGGCTGGTCGCTCGACGCGTCCGCCGCTCCCCGCGCGCGCCGCGACCCGGGCGACCCGGCGCTGGCCGGCGTCGGGACGACGGCCGTCGAGCTCACGGTGCACCGCGCCGTGGAGCAGGCGAACGTCGTCATCGGCGGCACCGGGCTGTCCGCCACGGACGACCGGCGCTTCACGCTGTCGGTGCTCAGCGCCGTGCTGGGCGGCGGCATGAGCTCGCGCCTGTTCCAGGAGATCCGCGAGAAGCGCGGCCTCGCGTACTCGACGTACTCCTTCGCGTCGGGTCACGGCGGCATCGGCACCTTCGGCCTCTACGCCGGGTGCGCGCCGTCGAAGGTCGACGAGGTGACCGCGCTCCTGCACGCCGAGCTGGACCGGCTCGCGGACGACGGCATCACCGGCGCCGAGCTCGACCGCAGCATCGGCCAGCTCTCGGGCGGCATGGTCCTCGGCCTCGAGGACTCCGGCTCGCGCATGAGCCGGCTCGGCAAGGCCGAGCTGGTCTACGGCGAGCTCCTGAGCGTCGAGGAGTCGCTCGACGCGATCCGCTCGGTCACGGCCGACGACGTGCAGAAGCTGGCCGGCGAGCTCGCCTCGCGCGCGCGGTCGGTCGTGCGCGTCGGACCGTTCGGCGACTGACACCGGCTTCGTCCGGCAGCGGCGGCCGTCCTCCTCCGGGAGGGCGGCCGCCGTCGTCGCGCGACGATAGGGTGACGGGCGTGAACGAGCAGAACACCACCGCACCCGGCACGACCCTGACCTCGGCGGGCGCCGCCTCCCGCGACCGGTTGAAGGTGGCCGTGCTCGGCGCCGCGGGCCGCATGGGCTCGACCGTGTGCGCGGCGGTCGACGGCGCCGCGGACCTCGAGCTCGTCGCCCGCCTGGACGCCGGTGACGAGGTGTCCGCCGCGACGCTCGGCGGTGCCGACGTGGCGGTCGACTTCACGGTGCCGTCGGCGACCGAGGGCAACGTGCACGCGCTGGTCGACGCGGGGGTGCACGCCGTCGTCGGGACGACGGGCTGGACGGACGAGAGCCGTGGCCGCGTCACCGAGCACCTCGCGCGCGTCGCCGCGGACGGCGGCCCCGCCCTCGGCGTGCTCATCGCCCCGAACTTCGGCCTGTCGGCCGTCCTCGCGATGACGTTCGCCGCGAAGGCCGCGCGCTACTTCGAGTCGGCCGAGGTCATCGAGCTCCACCACCCGGCCAAGGTGGATGCGCCGTCGGGCACCGCCCGGCACACGGCGGCGGCGATCGCTGCCGCGCGCGCCGACGCGGGCCTCGCGCCGAGCCCCGATGCGACCGAGTCGGGCTGGGAGGCGCGAGGCGCCGACATCGACGGCGTCCGCGTGCACGCGGTCCGCCTGCGCGGCCTCGTCGCGCACGAGGAGATCCTGTTCGGCAACGAGGGGGAGCAGCTCGTGATCCGCCAGGACTCGTTCGACCGCGTCTCGTTCATGCCCGGCGTCCTCCTGGCGGTCCGCGAGGTCGTCGCGCGCCCGGGCCTGACGGTCGGGCTCGAGAACGTCCTGGACCTCGCGTGAGCACCACGGGCGGCGCAGGCGCCGACGGCCCGGCCGCTCGCCGTCCCCGCGGCGGGCGCCCCTGGAAGGCGATCGTCGGCGCGCTCCTCGTCACGCTCCTGCTGGCGCTGTACGTGTGGCAGGTCGCGGGCCGTTCGGCGGCGCTCATCCGCACGGGGGAGCCCGTCGCGGTCGCGATCGGCGCGGGAGTGCTCCTCCTGCCGGTGCTCGTGGTCGGGCTCGTCGGCCGGGAGTTCCTCCTGGCAGGGACGGTGCAGCGCATGGCGGACGACCTCGCCACGCGTGGCCGGCTCCCCGTCGACGACCTGCCGCGCTCGCCGGGCGGGCGCATCGACCGCGAGGCCGCGGACGCCGCCTTCGGTCCCTACCGCGACGCCGTCGACGCCGACCCGCAGAGCTGGGAGGCGTGGTACCACCTCGCGTTCGCCTACGACGCGGCGCGCGACCGCAAGCGCGCGCGGGAGGCCCTGCGCAAGGCGGCGGCGCTCTACCGCGCGGCCTGACGCAACTGCTCCCCGCGCTCACGGGCCGTGACGGGAGCGTCACCGGTCGTCAGAGGCTCGTCCAGCAGTACAGGCGGTGACCCGCGTCGTCGGCCCGCACGCACAGCGCGGCCAACCGGTGCAGTGCTGCTGCGAGCGCCGCGGGATCCGACCCCGCGAGCTCGTCCGTGGCCGCCCACCGTACGGCGACGTCATCGAGCCTCGTCCGGCTCGTCATGGCGAGCGCCGCGACCAGCTCGTCCGACACCGACACGACCCACGGGCCTTCATCGCCCGCCGTCGCGACGAGCGACCCGTGCCGCGGATGCCTCGTCACCTCGGCGTACGGGCGCTCCTCGAGCAGGCTGACGAGCGTGCCGAGCACCACGAACGGGTCGATGCCCGGGAGGTCGACGGCGGGAATCCGCGCACGCATCGTCGCGGGGTCGATCATCCCCGGTCCGCCGACGGCGACGCTCGCCGCGCGCGCGTCGTCGTCGGCGGCGAAGTAGTCCGTCAGGAGCCCCATGCCGGTCGATCCTGGCAGGGGAGCGCCTGCGACGGGTCACGGGCGTGTCACGACCGTGTGACGAGTTCCGCCCGCCGGTGCTCGGAGGCGACGGCGCGCGGGTGGAGCGACCCGTGCGGTTCAGATCTCGGCGGACCACCGGTGCTCGACGACGTCGCGCAGCCCGGTCGCGAGCGTGCGCGTGCGGCCGTCGGGGCCGAGGCCCGAGCCCGCGAGGAAGGTCTCGCGCGCGTCGTCGCCGTCGAGGACCCACGTGACGACCTCGTCCGCGCCGTCGCGGCGCAGGCGGTCGACCGCGGCGGCGAGCAGGCGCGACCCGTGACCGCCGCGCTGGTGGCGCGGTTCGACCTCGAGCGCGAGGACCTGCCCCGGGGCGACGGCGGCGAACCCGACGACGTCGGGGCCCGCGCACGCGACGAGCACGGCGAACCCCGGGCCCGGCGGGGACGAGATCGCGGCGGCCCACTGCTCGCGCATGCGGACGGTGTCGAGCGCGTCGAGCACCTCCTCGCCGAGGACCTCGCCGTGCGAGGACCGCCACGCCCCGACCTGGATCGCCGTCATGGCGACGTCGTCACCGGGCACGGCAGGGCGGACGGAGACGTCGGCGGTCTCGCGGAAGAGGCTCACGTGACCACCCTACGAGACCCCGCGGGCCGCGCCGGCCGCCGACCGTCGGCGCCGGCGTCAGCCCCAGCCAAGGGCGCGCAGGCCGGCGGCCGTGACGGCGGCGAGGACAACGACCACGATGAACGGGGCGCGCAGCGCGAGCGCGACCGCCGCGACGCCGAGCGCGGGCAGCCGCGCGTCGACGACGAGCGCCTGGCCGTCCCCGACGGTCTGCACGGCGACGAGCGCCGCCAGGAGCGCGGCGGTGACGAGCGCCGCCGTACGTGCCACGCGCTCGTCGGCCAGCCAGTGCTCGGGCACGAGGTGCCCGGCGAGCTTGAGCGCGAAGCACACGGCGGACGCCACGAGCACGACGACCCAGATGGTCGCGGACGTCATCACGACGACTCCTCTCCGGGCCGGGGCCCGTCCGCCTCGCTGGAGCCCGGTCCGCCAGTCCCGCGCGCCCGACGTCGCGCGTCCACGGCCCCGACGAGGATCGCGACGGCGGCCGCCGCGAGCACCGGGACCCCGCCGGGGGCGATCGGGATGAGGGCGACGGCGACCACGACGGCCGCCGCGGCGGTGAGCTGCATGACGCGCGACGCGAGGCGCGGCCAGAGGAGGGCGAGGAACGCGGCCGCCGCGGCGGCGTCGAGCCCCCACGCGCGCGGGTCGCCGAGCGCGTCGCCCGCGAGCGCCCCGACGAGCGTCATGGCGTTCCACAGCACGAAGATGCCGACGCCGGTCCACCAGAACCCCGCGCGTACGGCGCGGCGCGAGCGCTGCGCCGTCGCGACCGCCGTCGACTCGTCGATGGTGAACTGCGCGGCGACGACCTTGTGCCACGAGCGCAGCGCGAGGAGCGGGCCGAGCTGGGCCCCGTACAGCGCGTTGCGGACCCCGAGGAACCCTGCCGTGGTGATCGCCGCAGCGGGCGCGCCGCCCGCACCCACCACGCCGATGAGCGCGAACTGCGACCCGCCCGAGAACATCAGGAGGCTCAGCGCCATGGTCTGGGCGAGGTCGAGACCGGCGACGACGGACAGGGCACCGAACGAGATCCCGTAGAGGCCCGTCGCGACGGACACGGACACGGCCTGGCGGACCGCGGCGCGGACCTCCTCCTCGACCGCGTGCTCGACGGCGCCCGCGACGTCCGCCCGCTCGGGAGCGACGGCGGCGTCGGGGTGCGGGGCGTCGTCGGGCCGGCTCATGCGTGCGGGTCTGCCGGGCCCTCACCCGCGGCGGCGGCGTTGGCCGCGCGCTGGTGCGCGGTGAGCGACATGCGGTCGATGGCCGCGAGCGCGAGGGCCGAGACGACGAACGCGAGGTGGATGATCGTCTGCCACATCATCTGGGTGGCCGTGTAGTTCTGGCTGTCGATGAAGGTGCGCAGCAGGTGGATCGACGAGATGCCGATGATCGACATCGCGAGCTTGGTCTTGAGCACGTTCGCGTTGACGTGGCTCAGCCACTCGGGCTGGTCGGGGTGGTCGTCGAGCCGGATGCGGGACACGAACGTCTCGTAGCCGCCGACGATGACCATGATGAGCAGGTTCGAGATCATCACGACGTCCACGAGCCCGAGGACCGCGAGCATGATCTCCTCGGCGCCGAACACGTGGGCGACCATCTCGTGCGTGTCCGGGTCCTCGACCACGTGCTCGCCGGTGAACCCGCCGACGATGAGGTGCCACAGCTCCTTGAGGAACTGCCAGACGTAGACGACCTGCGCCACGATGAGGCCGAAGTAGAGCGGGGCCTGGAGCCAGCGGGACGCGAAGATCATGTACCCGACGGTCGTCACGCGGGCGTTGGGCGAGGGGACGTTCGGGCTGATGACGGGCGCGGGCGTCGAGGGCACGGGCGTGGGCTCTCCGGGAGTCGGTGGCGGGGAGCGTCAGGCTACCAACGCCGTGTGACGCCCGGGGTCGACCGCCAACAGGCGTCGTCGGGGCCTCACAGGGCGACGTACACCGTCTCGAGGTACTCCTCGAGCCCCGCCTCGCCGCCCTCGCGACCGAGGCCCGACTGCTTCACGCCGCCGAAGGGAGCGCTCGCGTCGGAGACCAGGCCGCGGTTGATGCCAATCATCCCCGCCTCGACCTCCTCGGACACGCGCACCGCGCGGTCGAGCGACGTCGTGTACGCGTAGGCGGCGAGCCCGTACTCGGTCGCGTTCGCGAGCGCCAGCCCCTCGTCGTCGTCACCGAACGCGACGACCGGCGCGACCGGACCGAAGATCTCCTCCGTGACGACCCGGGCGTCGGGGTCCACGCCCGACAGCACCGTCGGCGCGTAGAAGTGCCCGACGTCGCGCGGCCGGGTCGCACCCGTGAGGACCTGCGCCCCGCCGTCGGACGCCGCGTCGACGAGCTCGGCGACCTTGTCGACCGCCTTCGCCTCGATCAGGGGACCGACCTGAACGCCCTCGTCCGCACCCGGGCCGACGCGCTGGTCCGCGAACGCGGCGGCGAGCCGCTGCGCGAACTCGCGCGCGACGGCGTCGTGCACGAGGAAGCGGTTGGCCGCGACGCACGACTGCCCGGCGTTGCGCAGCTTCGCGACGAGCGCGCCCTCGACGGCCGCGTCGAGGTCGGCGTCGGCGAAGACGAGGAACGGCGCGTTGCCCCCGAGCTCCATCGACGTGCGCAGCACCTGGGGCGCGGCCTTCTCGAGGAGAGTGCGCCCCACCGCGGTCGAGCCCGTGAAGGAGAGCTTGCGCAGGCGGGGGTCCGCGAGCAGCGGCTCGGTGACGTCGGCGGCGCGCGACGACGGGACGACGTTGACCACGCCGGTCGGCAGGCCGCGGTCCGCGAGCTCGGAGCGGATCACCTCGGCGACGAGCGCGGTCGTGAGCGGCGTGAGCCGGGCGGGCTTGATGACCACCGTGCAGCCGGCCGCGAGCGCCGGGCCGATCTTGCGCGTCGCCATCGCGATGGGGAAGTTCCAGGGGGTGACGAGCAGCGCGGGCCCGACAGGGCGGCGGAAGACGAGCTGGCGGTTGCCGCCCGCCGGGGCCGTGCGCACCAGCCCCTCGGCACGCACCGCCTGCTCGGCGTACCAGCGGAGGAAGTCCGCGCCGTAGAGGACCTCGGCGCGCGCCTCCGCGTGCGGCTTGCCGCACTCGGCCGTGATGAGCGCGGCGACGTCGTCGGCGCGCGCGACGACGCGCTCGTACACCGCGCGCAGCACCTCGCCGCGCTCGCGCGGGGGCGTCGCGCGCCACGCGGGCGCCGCGCGGTGCGCGGCGTCGAGAGCCCGCAGCGCGTCCGCGGGGCTCGCGTCCGCGACGTCGAAGAGCGACTCCTCGGTCGCCGGGTCCTCGACCTCGAAGGTGCGTCCCCCCTCGGCCTGGCCCCAGTGGCCGTCGACGAGCAGCCCCGTGGGCACGTGCGCGACCAGCGCGGGGGAGAGGCTCGACGTCGAGGCGGGGCGGGACATGCTCCGAGTATCGCCCTGCCGTTCGGCGCGCCGCACCCGGGGCGGTGCGGCCGGACGGGAACGGTGGTGGGCCGCGCTGCACGGTAGTTTGTGCACATGGTCCTTCCCGCCACCCCCGCGCGCCCGTTCGGTGCCGTCCTCACGGCCATGGTCACCCCGATGACGCCCGACGGCGCCGTGGACCTCGAGGCGGCGGCCCGGCTCGCGAAGCGGCTCGTGGACGACGGGAACGACGGTCTCGTGCTGAGCGGGACGACGGGGGAGTCCCCGACGACCCACGCACCCGAGAAGCAGGACCTCGTGCGCGTCGTCGTCGAGGCCGTGGGGCACCGTGCGGCGGTCCTGGCCGGCGCGGGCTCCAACGACACGGACCACGCGCTGCGGATGGCCGAGCAGGCGGCGGAGGCAGGGGCCGACGGGCTCCTCGTCGTGTCGCCGTACTACTCGCGCCCGAGCCAGGAGGGCCTGTACCGGCACTTCGCGACGATCGCCGACGCGACCGAGCTGCCCGTCATGCTCTACGACGTGCCGGGACGCACGGGCGTGCGCATCGCGCCCGAGACCTACGCGCGCGTCGCCGCGCACGAGCGGATCGTCGCGACGAAGGACGCGACGGGCGACGTGTACGCGGCCGCGAAGCTCGCGGCGTCGACCGGCCTCGCGTTCTACAGCGGCGACGACGCGCTGCTCCTGCCGTTCCTCGCGCACGGCGCGGCCGGCATCGTGTCCGTCTCCGCGCACGCCGTCGGGCCTCAGTTCGCCGAGGCTGTGCGACGTTTCGACGCGGGCGACCACGCCGGCGCGCTCGAGGTGTTCCTCACCACAACCCCCGTCATCGACGCGCTCAACGGCGCCGGCTTCCAGGCCGTCATGGCCAAGGCCGCCGTCGAGCTGCTCGGCGTGACCGACAACCGCCATCTTCGCCTGCCCAACGTCGCCGCGAGCGAGGAGGACGTCGCCCTCCTGCGCGACGCGCTCGCCGCGGCGGGCGTCCTCGAGGCGGCCGACGCGGGCGCGACCACGAACTAGCGAGAGGCACGGTCTCTCGACCATCCGGCTCAGCCACGACAGGAGGCCCCGTGAGCCATCCCCATCCCGAACTTTCCCTGCCTCCCGAGCTCCCCGCCGGAGGGCTGCGCATCGTCGCCCTCGGCGGGCTCGGCGAGGTCGGCCGCAACATGGCCGTCCTCGAGTACGACGGGCGCCTGCTCGTCATCGACTGCGGCGTGCTCTTCCCGGAGGACAACCAGCCGGGTGTCGACCTGATCCTCCCGGACTTCGACTACATCGCGGACCGGCTGGACGACATCGAGGCGATCGTCCTCACGCACGGCCATGAGGACCACATCGGCGCCGTGCCGTACCTCCTGCGCCTGCGCCGCGACATCCCGCTCGTGGGGTCGCAGCTCACGCTCGCGTTCGTCGAGGCGAAGCTCAAGGAGCACCGCATCGCACCCGTGACCCTCGCGGTCAAGGAGGGGCAGGTCGAGCAGCTCGGCGTGTTCGGGTGCGAGTTCGTCGCGGTGAACCACTCGATCCCCGACGCGCTCGCGGTCGCGGTGACCACCGGCGCGGGCACGGTGCTGCACACCGGCGACTTCAAGATGGACCAGCTCCCGCTCGACGGGCGCATCACGGACCTGCGCGCGTTCTCCCGCCTCGGCGAGCGGGGCGTGGACCTCTTCATGGTCGACTCGACCAACGCCGAGGTCCCCGGCTTCGTCACGCCCGAGGTCGAGATCGGCCCGGTGCTCGACAACGTGTTCGCCGCGTCCGAGAAGCGCATCATCGTCGCGTCGTTCTCCTCGCACGTGCACCGCGTGCAGCAGGTCCTCAACGCCGCGCACCACCACGGCCGGCGCGTCGCGCTCGTCGGGCGGTCCATGGTCCGCAACATGACGATCGCCTCCGAGCTGGGGTACCTCCACGTGCCCGAGGGCGTGCTCATCGACCTCAAGAAGGTCGACTCGCTGCGCGACGACGAGATCGTCCTCATGTGCACGGGCTCCCAGGGCGAGCCGATGGCGGCCCTGTCGCGCATGGCCAACGGCGACCACAAGGTCCAGGTCGGGCACGGCGACACCGTGATCCTCGCGTCGTCGCTCATCCCGGGCAACGAGAACGCCGTCTTCCGCATCATCAACGGCCTGACGCGGCTCGGCGCGAGGGTCGTGCACGGCGGCAACGCCAAGGTGCACGTGTCCGGGCACGCCAGCGCGGGCGAGCTCCTGTACTGCTACAACGTGCTCAAGCCGAAGAACGTCATGCCCGTGCACGGCGAGGTGCGGCACCTCGTCGCCAACGCGGCGCTCGCGGTCCGGACGGGCGTGCCGGCCGACCGCGTCGTGCTCGCCGAGGACGGCGTCGTCGTCGACCTCGTCGACGGCCGGGCGTCCGTCGTGGGGGCCGTGCCGTGCGGGTACGTGTACGTCGACGGGTCGAGCGTCGGGGAGATCACCGACGCCGAGCTCAAGGACCGGCGCATCCTCGGCGAGGAGGGCTTCGTCTCCGTGTTCGCCGTCGTGGACTCCGCGACGGGCAAGGTCCTCGCCGGCCCGCAGATCCTCGCGCGCGGGTTCGCCGAGGACGACAAGGTGTTCGACGACATCCGTCCCGAGGTCGTCCAGGCGCTCGAGGACGCGATCGCCGGCGGCGCCACGGACACGCACCAGCTCCAGCAGATCATGCGACGGGTCATCGGCCGGTGGGTCTCGGGCCGCCTGCGCCGCCGCCCGATGATCGTCCCGGTGGTCGTCGAGGCGTAGCAGCGTCGCTCGTAGCGCGAGGTGCCCCGCCGTCCGGCGGGGCACCTCGCGTTCGTCTATGCCCGGAGGAGCGCGGGCCCGACGGTGCGCAGCGCGCCGTCGTAGCGTGCCGCGCGCGTCGGCTCGTCGCCGGGGACCAGCTCGGCCAGCTCGAGCGACACGAGCCCGTGGACGAGTCCCCACAGGGCGAGCGCCGTGTCCTCGACCCACGCTCCGTCGGCGCCCCGCGCGACGCGCGCGACCGCGTCGCGCAGCACGCGGAACGTCGGCTCCTCCGCCGCGTGGGTGCGGTCCGCGCCGGGCCGGACCCCACGCGTGAACATCACCGCGTAGAAGTGCGGGTCCGCGAGCGCGAAGGCGCGGTACGCGCCTCCGAGGGTGGCGAGGTCGGCGGCCGGGTCGTCCGTGCGCACGGCCGCGCCGAGGTGCTCGGCGAAACGCCGGAAGCCCTCGGCGGAGACCGCCGCGACGAGGTCCTCGCGGCTGCCGAAGAGCGCGTACACGGCCGACGGGCTCGTGCCGGCCGCGGCGGCCACCGAGCGGACCGTCACGGCGTCCTCCCCGCGGTCGGAGATGGCGCGCGACGCGACGTCGAGGAGCCGGTCGCGCAGGGCGTCGTCGTGCAGTCGGGGGCGGGCCACGGACCGAGTCTAAAGGCCTTGACCTCGGTTTGCGAACGGTGTTCTATAACAGTGTTCGTAAACTCGTTCGCGCTCCGGCGAGCGAAGTGCCCGCCGTTCTCGGAGGTCCCCGTGCTCGAGCTCACCGACGCCGCCCGCATCACCGCGGGCATCGTCCTCCTCACCGTCGTCGGCATCGAGTCCGGCGGCGCGTTCCTCGTCAAGGTCGTGACGCGACGCGTGCCCGCGACCGGGTTCCAGACGTCGTTCTTCCGCGCCGGGCACGCCCACGCCGGGGTGCTCGTGATCCTGGGTCTGGTCTGCGTGCTGCTCGCGGAGGCCACGGACCTCAGCGGGTTCTGGCGCTGGCTGGCGGCGACCGGAGTCCTCGTCGCGGCGGTCCTGCTGCCCGCGGGGTTCTTCCTATCCGCGATCGGGTCCGGTCGGGAGGCGCCGAACCGCGCCGTCGTGCTCCTGCCGGCCGGCGGGGTGATGCTCGCCGCGGGAGTCGTGACGCTCGCGATCGGGCTGTTCCTCGCCTGAGCGGAACAGTTGCCGACATCACCGGGTGCCCCTCGCAGAGATCACCGCCTGCCGCGTCAGCCGCCTCGGAGGGCGGCGAGCTGTTCGTCGTGCCAGGTGGCGACGTACCCACGGAGTCGTGCGTCGTCGACGTCGGCCCCGGGCGAGGTGACGGCGCGCTCGAGGGCGTCGAGGTAGGCGCGGTCGGCAGCGAACCGCTCGGCGAGCGCGCTGCGTCCCACGGCCGGGCTCCCGTGGCCCGGGACGAGAACGTCCACGCCTCGGGCGGCGAGCTCGAGCGCGTCGAGCGCGCCGCGGTACGTCCGGACGGGGCTGCGGGACTCTGTGTCCACCAGCGGCACCTCGACGTCGGACAGCATGTCGCCGGCGAGCAGCGCGCCCCGCACGACGAGCGCGGCGTGCCCCGGGGCGTGCGCGTCGTGCGTGACGACCGTGACGGCGTCCCCGCCCGGCGGCACGTCCGGCCACGGCAGCCGGGTCGCCCCGCGGGGGAGCGGTGTCAGTGCGCCGACGAGCGCGGGGTCGTGGCCCGGGGCCGCCGCGTGCGCCGAGGCCAGCACGTCCGCGGCCCGACGGCGGAGATCGGCCACGGCGCGGGCCGTCGCCCAGCGCGGTACGTCCTCGAGCGAGCGCGTCCACAGCACGTGGTCCCAGTGAGGGTGCGTGGCGAACCCGGCACGCACCCGCCAGCCACGCGACCGGATCGTGGTGGCGAGCGCCTCGACCTCCGCGACGGTCACGGCCGGGTCGACGACGAGAGCGTCTGCGTCGGCGTCGACGACCACCGTCGACGTCGTGGTCCAGATCGTCGAAGTCGCGACCCAGATGCCGTTCGCCACCTCGACGAGCCCCCGACCGGCCACGTCGGGCGGCGCACCGCGCGTCGTGCCGCTCGTCGACGGTGCGGCCGGCGACCGGCTCTGCTCGGCGGCGCTCAACGGTGCCTCCCGTGTCGTGCGTGCGGTGTCGTGAGCTCGGCGTAGTGCGTGCGGTCGTGGGTGCCCACGGACGGGGAACCCGCAGGACACGCGCCCGGGGTGCGCGTCCGTGTCGTCCCCCACGGGTAGGTTAGGACCACTATGGCGACCCGCACGTCCCCGCAGGCACGTCGGACCGCGAGCAACCGCAAACCCGCGCCACGCACGGCGGCGCGCGGCGGTTCGTCCTCGGCCCGCGGCGCGTCGCGCGCCGGCACCGGCCGGTCGTCGTCCTCGAGCAAGCGGGCTCCGTCCCGGCGTCCTGCTGCTCCGCCGTGGCCCGTCCGCGCGGTGCGGGGTGTCTGGCTGGGCGCGGCGCACGGCGTGGGAGCGGTCGTGCGCACCATCGGAAAGGGAGCGAGAGAGCTGGACCCGGCACATCGGCGCGACGGCGTCGCGTTCTTCCTGATCGCCCTGGCGGTCGTCGTCGCCGCGCGCGAGTGGTGGGGCATCCAGGGCAACTTCGGGGACGTGGTGCACGCCGTCGTGGCGGGCACCTTCGGGCTCGCGGGCGTGGCCGTACCCGTCCTGCTCCTGTGGCTCGCCGTGCGGATCATGCGCCACCCCGAGCGCGCGCAGGCGAACTCGCGCGTCGCGATCGGCCTCACTCTCATCGTGGTGTCCGTGTGCTCCCTGGTGCACGTCGCCGAGGATCTGCCGGCCCCGCGCGACGGCTTCGCGGCGGTCCAGGACGCCGGCGGGATCATCGGCTACCTCGCTGCGACGCCCGTGACGACCGGGCTGACGGAGTGGTTCGCGGTCCCGATCTTCCTGCTGCTCGGGTTCTTCGGCCTCCTCGTCGTCACCGCGACCCCGGTGCACCGCATCCCGAGCCGGCTCCGCGGCCTGTACGACACGCTCACGGGCAACCACCACGCCGCCGACGAGGCGACCGACGCGGACGGGCTCCCGCTCGCCGAGGGCGTCTCGCGTCACGACGGGACCGACGAGCCGGTCCCCGGCCGTCGACCGCGCAAGCCCCGCAAGACGAAGGCGCAGCGGGCCGCCGAGGCCGCTGAGATCGAGAAGCCCGAGGGCGGGTTCGCCGGCGACGAGGCGTTCGAGACCGCCGCGTTCCTCGACTACGAGGACGGGGCGCCACGCGGCCGTGGCAAGGGCAGGAGAGGCGGCGACGAGCCGCCCGCCGGGACGGCACCCACCGAGGCCGTCCCCGCCGTCGCGCCAGGCGGGGCCCAGGACACGGCGGCCGCCGCGATGGCCGCGGTGGCGCCCGCTGCGGGCGACGGGGGCGGCAGCGTCCCGCCACCGCCGCCGAGCAGCCCGCTGCCGCGGGGCGTGCAGCCGATGCTCGAGGGCGACACGGTCTACCTGCTCCCGAACGAGGACTCGCTCGTCAAGGGCGCGCCGCACAAGGTGCGCTCGGCCGCGAACGACCGCGTCGTCGAGGCGCTCACGCAGACGTTCGAGCAGTTCGAGGTCGACGCCAAGGTCACCGGCTTCACGCGCGGGCCGACAGTCACGCGCTACGAGGTCGAGGTCGGCCCCAAGGTCAAGGTCGAGCGCATCACGTCGCTGTCCAACAACATCGCGTACGCCGTCGCCAGCGCCGACGTGCGGATCCTCGCGCCGATCCCCGGCAAGTCCGCGATCGGCATCGAGATCCCCAACACCGACCGCGAGACCGTCGTCCTCGGCGACGTGCTCCGCTCGTCCGCCGCCCGGCGCACCGAGCACCCCATGGTCATGGGCGTGGGCAAGGACGTCGAGGGCGGGTACGTCGTCGCGAACCTCGCGAAGATGCCGCACATCCTCGTCGCCGGCGCCACGGGCGCGGGCAAGTCGAGCTTCATCAACTCGATGATCACCTCGATCCTCATGCGCTCGACCCCCGAGCAGGTCCGCCTCGTGCTCGTCGACCCCAAGCGGGTCGAGCTGACGATCTACGAGGGCATCCCGCACCTCATCACGCCGATCATCACCAACCCCAAGAAGGCCGCCGAGGCGCTCGACTGGGTCGTGCGCGAGATGGACGCCCGCTACGACGACCTCGCCGCCTTCGGATACAAGCACATCGACGACTTCAACGCCGCGGTGCGCTCGGGCAAGGTCAAGCCGCTGCCCGGCTCGGAGCGCAAGATCGCGCCGTACCCGTACCTGCTCGTGGTCGTCGACGAGCTCGCGGACCTCATGATGGTCGCCCCGCGCGACGTCGAGGCGTCGATCCAGCGCATCACGCAGCTCGCGCGCGCCGCGGGAATCCACCTCGTGCTCGCGACCCAGCGACCGTCGGTCGACGTCGTCACCGGGCTCATCAAGGCCAACGTGCCGTCCCGGCTCGCGTTCGCGACGTCGTCGCTCGCGGACTCGCGCGTCGTGCTGGACCAGCCGGGCGCCGAGAAGCTCATCGGCCAGGGCGACGCCCTGTTCCTCCCGATGGGCGCCGCCAAGCCGATGCGCGTGCAGGGTGCCTGGGTGTCCGAGTCCGAGGTCCACTCGGTCGTCGAGCACGTCAAGGCCCAGCTCAAGCCGGTCTACCGCGAGGACGTCACCCAGGTGGCGGCGAAGAAGCAGATCGACGAGGACATCGGCGACGACCTCGACCTGCTCCTGCAGGCGGCGGAGCTCGTCGTCACGTCGCAGTTCGGCTCGACGTCGATGCTGCAGCGCAAGCTGCGCGTCGGCTTCGCCAAGGCCGGTCGGCTCATGGACCTCCTGGAGGCCCGGGAGATCGTGGGCCCGTCCGAGGGCTCCAAGGCGCGCGAGGTGCTCGTCAGCCCCGAAGAGCTGCCCTCGGCTCTCGCGCTCATCCGTGGCGAACCGGCGCAGGAGGTGTTCGACGGTCAGTCGGAGCCCGCCACGCCGACCGCCGCGGCAGCGCCGGCGACGCGCGACTACTCCGACGGCACCGACGGGCACATGCCGCCCGTCGCCGCCGACTACCACGACGGCGCGGACGTCGAGCAGGGCTGGCGCTGAGCCCTCCGGGCTCAGGCGAGCGGGACGACGGCGGTCGTGGTGCGGGGACGACCGCCGGCACCGGGCCCGTGGGGACGGGCGGGGCGGACCGCTCGGGGGCTTCGGTACCTGCCGCGGCGCGGACGTGTTCGAGGCGTTCCTGCAGCTGTGCGCCCGAGAGGGAGCCGGTGGACGGGTCGGCGACCGCGTCCACGAGCGCACGGACCCGGTGGTCGGCGACGCGGTCGACCGTGACCGGCGTCCACTCGACCCCGGTCACCCGTGCGGGGCCGTCGGCGGGCTTGACCGCCGTGGCCGTGAGGAGCAGACCCGAGTCGGTCCAGGGGTCGCAGCAGTCGCCGTCCTGGTGGGAGACGTAGTTGCCCAGCCCGTACGCGATCCACACCCCCTGGCCGTCCGGGCCTCCGGGCAGGCGCGTCACGGGCTGCGGGACGTGTGGGTGGTGACCGATGACGAGGTCCACCGTTCCTGAGGCAAGGAGCCGCCGCCCGACCTCGAGCTGGAGCTCGTCCGGCTCCGACGTGTACTCGAGCAGCGTGACCGACCACGGTGCGTCGGCCGGGACCGGTAGGCCGTTCGTGCCGTACGTCGCCGAGAGGTGTGGTTGGACGCCGTCGCGCAGCCGTCCCAGCCCTGCTCGGCGAGACCGCGCGCGAGCTCGACCGGCGCGCCGTAGAGCGGGTACCCGGTCGGCCCTCGGGCTCGACGACGAGGGCCTCGTCGACCCCGGGAGCGACGGGCGCGGCGGGCGCGGCGACGCCGGCGGCCGGCTCGGTGCGGTGCGCCCGTGGTGCGGCACGCGGGGGAGGGTACCGTAGCCGGGCACGTGCGCGGACCGCCTACGCTGGAGCCGTGGTCACCGCCGTCCCCTCCCCGTGGAACTCCGCGAACATCGTCACGATGGTGCGGATCCTCCTCGTCCCCTTCTTCGCGTGGGCGCTCCTCGTCGACGGCGGGGACTCCACGACGTGGAGGCTCGTCGCGACGGGCGTGTTCGTCCTCGCGGCGTCGTCCGACCGGCTCGACGGCTACCTCGCGCGCCGGTACGACCTCGTGACCGACCTCGGCAAGCTCCTCGACCCGATCGCCGACAAGCTCCTCATCGGGACGGCCCTCGTCCTGCTGGCGTGGCCGCTGGGGGAGCTGCCCTGGTGGGTGCCCGTGGTGATCCTGGCGCGCGAGCTCGGCGTGACGCTCCTGCGCTTCGCGGTCCTCAGGTACGCGGTCATGCCGGCCTCGCGGGGAGGCAAGCTCAAGACGGTGCTGCAGTCGGTCGCGATCACCCTCTTCCTCCTCCCGCTGTCGCAGCTGCCCGGGTGGATCGAGGTCGTGGCCTGGGTGGTCCTGGGTGCGGCGATCGTCGTCACGGTCGTGACCGGCGTCGAGTACGGGTACCAGGGCTGGCGGCTGCGCCGGGACGCGATCCGCGCGGCACGGTCCGCCCGGGCCGACGACCTGGCGGGCGAGGCGCCGGTCGCGTGACCGCCGAGCCTGTGCCGGAGTCGTCGCCGGCCGCCGCGCTGCTCGACCGGCTCGTCGCACGAGGGTGGACGCTCGCGACCGCGGAGTCCCTGACAGGCGGCCTGCTGTGCGCGACGATCGTCGACGTGCCGGGCGCCTCCCGTGCCCTGCGTGGATCGGTCGTCGCGTACGCGACGGACGTCAAGGGGAGCGTCCTCGGCGTCGACGCCGCCCTGCTCGCCGAGCAGGGTGCCGTGCACCGCGAGGTCGCGCGGCAGATGGCTCTCGGTGCGCGCCGCGTGCTCGGCGCGGACGTGGGGCTCGCGACCACGGGCGTCGCGGGCCCGGACCCGCAGGACGGGCACGCGCCGGGGACCGTGTTCGTCGCCGTGAGCACCCCGGACGCGACCGAGGTCCGTGCGTCGCACATCGTGGGCGACCGCGCCGCGGTACGAGGAGGCACGGTGGGCGTCGCCCTGGAGCTCGCGCTGACGCTGGTCGGCACGACCCGCGGGTGATCGCGGCGTCCGGTAGCGGGTGAACTCGCGGGTGATCTCCGGGTCGTCGCGTCCGCCGTCCGCGCGCACCGCGTGGAGGGCTCGTGAACATGCCGAGCACCGCGTCCTGGACGGGCACGGACGGGAACAACGCCCCACGTCGGCGCGTTGCACAGCACGTGATCGCCAACAGGACCGTCAGCAGACCGGTCGGCGTCCCGCAGGCTCGTCCCGGCAGTCGTACCGGGGACGTGAGCGGACCGCCCTCGGGGTACGGTAGGACGACCCCCGCACGCGGGGCAGCAGTGAACAGGAAGACCGGTACGACCAGTACGCGCACCCACGGGGGAGCCGCTCCGGCTCCCGGGGGCGCACGGGACACGGAAGGGGGTCGCCAGATGATTGTTCTTCGACGAGAGATCGGGGACGTGCTGCGAGACGCTCGCCAGCGGCAGGGGCGCACCCTGCGAGAGGTGTCCTCCGCCGCACGGGTCTCGTTGGGCTACCTCAGCGAGGTCGAACGCGGTCAGAAGGAAGCGTCGTCCGAGCTCCTCGGTTCGATCTGCGAGGCGCTCGACATCCCGATGTCGCTGGTGCTGCGCGAGGTCAGCGACCGGGTGGCCGTGGCCGAGGGCCTCCTCATCCCGGACACCATCCCGGCGGACTTCGCGACGGCCGTCCTCGGGCGTCAGAGCTCCGAGGGGACCACGCGGCGCGAGGACCTGCAGCCCGTCGGCTGACCGCGCCGGGACGGTCGTGGCAGGGTCGCCACCGTCACCCGTCGTGGATCGGCCGCTGGCACGAGGGACAGTAGAAGATCGGACGTTGGTACGGCAGCTCGTTGGCCGTGCCCTCGGCGACAGGCGTGCCGCACTCGTGGCACGCCTTTCGTGTGCGCCCGTGCACGTGCCGTACGACGCCGGCCCGCGGGTCGAAGCCGTGCGTCACGGTCCGCTGCATGAGTCCGCGGGCGGTGAGCAGCACAGCCTCCAGGTCGTCGATCTCGCGGACCGGCGTCCAGGGCCAGAGCCGCAGCGCGAACAAGGACTCGGCCGTGTAGATGGTGCCGATGCCCGCGACGAGGTGCTGGTCGAGCAAGGCCTCCGCGATCGGCACGCCGCTCCCTGCCCGCTCGGGGCGGTGACGTGGTCCCGAGCCGCCGACGGCGTCGTCGGCGCGCAGCCGGGCGACCGCCTCGGCGAGGCCCGTCTCCGGGAAGTCGTCGGCCAGGACGTCCGGTCCGAGCGGTCCGGTGATCGTCGACTCGTCGCCCGTGCGCAGCACGTGGAGCATGCCGATCCGGTTCCCGATCGCGGTCCACCACGCGTTCGCGAGCACGACCCGGACGAACGGCTCGGCGCCGCGCGCCTCGCGCGCGCCCGTGCGGGCGATCCGCCACGACCCCTCCATGCGCAGATGGGTGTGCAGCGACCGCCCGTCGTCGAGCCGCGTGAACAGGTGCTTGCCGTACGGGACGTTCGCGACGACGGTGCGCCCGGCGAGGCCCGCCTCGGCGGCGCTCGGCCAGCGCAGCTCTGCGCGTACGAGCTCGCGGCCGGCCAGCGCCTCGTCGAGGCGGGCCGCCGTGAGCCGGACGACGTCACCCTCGGGCACCGTGGGGCTCCTCGTCGACAGGACGCGTCATGGGCGGCTCGTCACGCTGCCCGCAGGCCGCTCGGGGTCGGCCGGAACCCCGCGTCCAGCAGGGCGCGCACAGCACCGTCGGCAGAGGTCGTGGCCACACCCGCGCCGGCGAGCGCCTCGACGCCGTCCACGCGCTGCACCACGACCTTCCCGAGCCGGCCCGCGCGGACGGCGCGCACGAGCTCCGCGCTCGCCTCGGCGAGCCGCGGGCCGTCGACGAACGACAGCACCGAGCGGCCGCCTCGCTCGACGTAGAGCGCGAGGTCGCCGTCGGAGAGCACGACGACGGCGCCCGCCTTGCGACCCGGTCGGTGGCCCCGAGCCGTGTCGCCCTCGGCGAGGACGCGCGCCGGCCACGGCAGCGCGGCGCCGTACGGGTTCGCGGGGTCGGTCGCCGCGAGGAGGAGGGACCCCGGCCGAGGAGCGCCGCGCGACCCTCGCGCCCCCGCGTCGAGGGCACCGGAGGTCCCGGACGTCGCGCGGAGGAGCTCTCCGCCGCCCGACGGACCGTCGGGCGCGGCCTCGAGCGCGCGGTCGCGGTCCTGCGCGTCGGTGCGGAGCTGGTCGACGGCGCCCGGGAGCGCGAACTGCGACCCGCCGAGGTGCTCGACGAAGTAGCCGCGGCGGGCCGCCCCCGTCGCCTCGAGCTCGGTGAGCACGCGGTAGACCGGACGGAACGACCCGGCGACGCCCTCGGCCGGCGCGACGGCGCGCGTGAGGACACCGTGGCGGTCGAGCAGGACGCGCGCGAGGGCGTGCGCCCGGCGGGTCGGGTCCTGCTCCCGGTCGGGGAGCGCCGACCACCGGCCCCCGCCCCCGCGCATCGTCGTCTCCGGGGACACGCGCGGGCGCATCCCGGCGAACCGCGACCGACCCAGAGGGCGCGGGCGAGCGGGTGCGCGGGGCGCCCGGTGCACCCCACCGGTCGTGCCGAGCCGGCTGCGCAGCGCTCCCAGCCCGTCGTTCGTCACGTACCCCGACCACACGAGGTCCCACAGAGCGTCGAGCGTCGCCGGGACCTCGGCGTCGGCGCGCTCGGCGAGCGCCGGCAGGAAGAAGCCTCCGGACCCGCGGAGCAGGTCCAGGAGAGCCGCGTGGAGCCCGTCTGCGGGCAGATCGCCGGGATCGGGCAGGGTGAGCGGGGCCCACTCGGCGAGGTGCAGGCTCACGAGGCCGTCCCCGCCGCCGGAGCCGGGCAGGGCGTTGTGCCCGCACCAGACGACCTCACCGGTCGTCGTGAGCTCGTCGAGCATCGTCGGCTCGTAGTCGGTCACGCGGGCGGGGAGCACGAGGGTCTCGAGCGCGGACGCGGGCACCGCCGCGCCGGAGAGCTGTTCGACGACGCGCAGCACGCCGTCCAGGCCGCGCAGCGTCCCGAGGCCCTGCCAGCGCGGCAGGAAGACGCCGAGCGTCTCGGCCGGCACGGGTTCCACCTCGGCGCGCAGGGCGGCGAGCGAGCGACGGCGCAGCACGCGCAGCACCTCGGCGTCGCACCAGTCGTCGCCCGTCCCGCCGATCGACTCCGGGCGCAGCCGACCGCGGACGACGAGGCGCGACGCCTCGAACCGCTCGAGCACGCCCAGCACGACGGCGACGCCCAGACCGAGGCGCGTCGCGACGTCGTGCGCCGTGAACGGGCCGTGCGTCCGCGCGTGGCGCCGCACGAGGTCGCCGAGCGGGTCGGGGACCGGTTCGGTGAACACCTCGGGGATGCCCACGGGCAGGGCCACGCCGAGGGCGTCGCGCAACCGGCCGGCGTCCTCGACGACGGCCCACTGCTGCGCGCGCTCGGGCGGCACGCCCGCGAGCCGCACGCGGATCACGCGGCGCGCGGCCTCGAGCTCGCGCAGCCACTCCGGGGCGGCGGCGCGCACCTCCTCCCGCGTGCGCTCGGCGGCCTCTTCCTCGGTGAGGGGCCCCTGCCGCCGCAGGACGTCCCACAGGTCCTCGGCGTGCCGGGCCCGCCGGTCGGGAGCGAGCGCGCCGAGCTCGGCCTCGGTGCGCTCGATCTGCTCCGGGTCGAGCAGGTCCGCGAGCTGGGCCGTGACGCCGTCGCCGCCGAGGAGCTCCGCGAGGAGCGTGGGGTCGAGCGAGAGCGCGGCCGCACGGCGCTCGGCCAGCGGGGCGTCGCCGTCGTAGAGGAACTGGGCGGTGTACCCGAACAGCAGCGACTGCGCGAAGGGCGACGGCGTCGGGGTCGTCACCTCGACGAGGCGCACGCGGCCCGCGGCGAGGTCGCGCATGAGCTCGGTGAGCGCCGCGACGTCGAAGTCGTCCTGGAGGCACTCGCGCGCGGCCTCGAGCACGACGGGGAACTCCGGGTACTGCGACGCGACCGACAGGAGCTGGGCCGAGCGCTGGCGCTGCTGCCAGAGCGGCTGCCGCCGGTCCGGACGGCGCCGCGGCAGGAGCAGCGCGCGCGCCGCGGCCTCGCGGAAGCGCGAGGCGAACATGACGGACCCGCCGAGCTCGTCGCGCACCGCCTCGAGCACGTCGTCGGGATCGAGCAGCAGGTCCTCCACCGGCACGACCGGGGCGTCCGTGCCGAGCCCGCCGGCTCCGCCGTCGTTGGACCCGTCGAGCCACGAGTCGCCGGTGTCGGGCAGGCGCAGCACGATGCCGTCGTCGGCGTGCATCGCCGCGGCGTCCACGCCGTACCGCTCGCGCAGGCGCGCGGCGAGCACGAGCGCCCACGGCGCGTGCACCTTCGCGCCGTAGGGCGAGTGCACGACGACGCGCCAGTCGCCGAGCTCGTCGCGGAACCTCTCGACGACGACCGTGCGGTCGTCGGGGACGCGGCCGGTCGCCGTGCGCTGCTCCGTGAGGTACGCGAGCAGGTTGTCGGTGGCCCACGCGTCGAGGCCGGCGTCCCCGAGACGCTCGGCGGCCGCCGCCGGGTCGCGGGCCGCGAGCGTGTCCGTCTCGCGCACCCACGCGCCGAGCGCGCGGCCGAGCTCGGCCGGTCGGCCGGGGGAGTCGCCCTTCCAGAAGGGCAGCCGGCCGGGGATCCCGGGCGCGGGCGTCACGAGCACGCGGTCGGGCGTGATGTCCTCGATGCGCCACGTGCTCGACCCGAGGGTGAAGGTGTCACCCACGCGCGACTCGTAGACCATCTCCTCGTCGAGCTCGCCCACGCGCTTGCCGCCCCGCGGGGCGCGCCCGCCCGCGGTGTCGGGGTCGCCCGCGACCGCGCCCGTGCCGGGGTCGGTCGCGAGGAAGACGCCGTACAGGCCGCGGTCGGGGATCGTCCCACCGCTCGTGGCGGCCAGCCGGAGCGCGCCCGGGCGGCCGGTGAGCCGGCCCGACGCGCGGTCCCACACGATGCGCGCGCGCAGCTCGCCGAAGTCCTCGCTCGGGTAGCGCCCCGCGAGCATGTCGAGCACCGCGTGCAGCGACGCGTCGCCGAGGTGCGCGTACGGCGCGCTGCGCCGCACGACCGTCGCGAGCTCGGCCACCGTCCACTCGTCGACCGCGACCATCGCCACGACCTGCTGTGCGAGCACGTCGAGCGGGTTCGCGAGCACATGCAGCTCCTCGATGCCGCCCGTGCGCATGCGCTCGGCGACGACCGCCGAGGGGATGAGGTCGCCGCGGTGCGTCGGGAACACGACCCCGTGCGACACCGCGCCCACCTGGTGGCCCGCGCGGCCGATGCGCTGCAGACCCGAGGCGACCGACGGCGGAGCGCCCACCTGCACGACCAGGTCGACCGCGCCCATGTCGATGCCGAGCTCGAGGCTCGACGTCGCGACGACGGCGGGCAGCCGCCCGTCCTTGAGCTCGGTCTCCGTGCGCGTACGCTCCGCGCGGCTCATCGACCCGTGGTGGGCGCGCGCGATGACGGGTTCGACCCCCGAGCTCGCGCCGGACTGCGCCTGCACCTGTGCCGCGGTGACCGTGCCCGGGTCGAGGACCTCCTCGCCCTGGCGCTCCGCCCAGAGCTCGTTCATGCGGGCGGTGAGGCGCTCGGCGCCGCGGCGCGAGTTCGTGAACACGAGCGTCGAGCGGTGGTCGGCGACGAGGTCGACCACGCGTTCCTCCACGTGCGGCCACACCGACGGTCGGGGCGGGCGCGGCCCGGAGCCGGTGGACGGACGCGACGTCGCCGGTCCCGAGAGGTCCGGCTCGCCCGGCGGGAGCGGTGGGAGCCCGGCGTCGGCGCCCGGGCGCGTGCCGCCGTCGGGCAGGACGGCGGACGCCGCCAGGTCCGCGAGGTCCGGGACCGGGACGACGACGTCCACCTCGATCCGCTTGCTCGCGGGCGGCTGCACGACGACGACCTCACGCCCGCCGTCGGCCTCCGGGCGGTGCCCGCCGAGGAACGCCGCGACCGCGTCGACCGGGCGGACCGTCGCGGACAGCCCGACGCGCTGGGCGGGCGGCCGTTCCTGGGACTCGAGGAGCGCGTCGAGCCGCTCGAGCGACACCGCGAGGTGCGCGCCGCGCTTGGTCCCGGCGACGGCGTGGATCTCGTCGACGATCACGGTCTCCACGCCCGCGAGGCCCGCGCGCGCCTGCGACGTGAGGACGAGGAACAGCGACTCCGGCGTCGTGATGAGGATGTCCGGGGGGTGCGTCGCAAGACGACGACGCTCGCTCGTCGGCGTGTCCCCGGTGCGCGTGCCCACGACGACGTCCGGTACGTCGAGACCGAGGCGCACGGCAGCCTGCCGGATGCCCGCGAGGGGCGAGCGCAGGTTGCGCTCGACGTCTGCCGCGAGCGCCTTGAGCGGCGACACGTACAGCACCCGGCAGCGCTGCTCGCGCTCGGGCACGGGCTCGGCCATGATCCGGTCGAGCGACCAGAGGAACGCCGCGAGCGTCTTGCCGGACCCCGTCGGCGCGACGACGAGCGCGTGCCGGTCGCCCGACACCGCGTCCCACGCGCCCGCCTGCGCCGGCGTCGGCGCGTCGAACGCGCCGGAGAACCACGCGCGCGTGGGCGCCGCGAAGCGCTCGAGGGGGCCGGTGGTCACCCGCCCATTGTCGCGACCGCCACCCACACGCGCCCGGGAACGGGCGGCGCACGCTCCACAGGGCGGGACGACGGGGGCGACGGGTGACCGTGCGTGCGTCGCACGGGCGCGGGCGTGGCAGGCTGGGGCGGTGCGCTACCGCGAGTTCTGGCAGCTGGTCGACGAGGTCTTCGGCGACGCCTACGGGCGCACCCTCGCGCGCGACCAGGTGATCACGGCGCTCGGGGACCGTACCGCGGCCCAGGCGATCGAGGACGGCGTCGAGCCGCGCGTCGTGTGGCACGCGCTGTGCGACGCGCTCGACGTCCCCGACGCGCGGCGGTGGGGCCGCGACGAGCACCGCCAGGCGCCGCCCGCGCGCTGACCCGACGGCGATCCACCATGATGGCCGCATGGCCTCCCCGTCGCGTGCGCCCCGTGTCAGCGCGGCGGACGTGCGCGGAGCCGCGTGGTCCCTCGTGTCGACCGCCGCCGGGCTGGGCCTGGCGATCGCGGTGGTCCCCGGCGTCGAGGTCGCGAGCCTGTGGGCGCTCGTCCTCGCGGCGCTCGCGGTGGCGGTCGGGGACGTGCTCGTGCGTCCCGCGCTGCGACGTCTCGCGCACCGGTTCGGCGTGGTGGGTGCGCTCGTGTCCGGCGTCCTCGCGCAGCTCGCGGTCGCGTGGGCGGCGCTGACGTACCTGCCCGGGTTCCGGAGCGGCTCCTGGGTCGACGTGCTCGCCGTGCTCGTGCTCGCGGCCGTGCTCATGGCCCTCGGCCGGTGGCTCGTGGGCGCGAGCGACAACGAGTACGTCCTCGGAGACCTGCTGCGGCGTGCGCGGCGCCAGGCGGGGGTGCGGGGCAGGTCCGCGAGTGCGGCCGGGACGGACGCGGAGCGCCCCGCGGGCCTGCTCGTCGTCCTGCTCGACGGCGTCGCGCGGCCCACGCTCGACTACGCCCTCCAGGCAGGGCTCGCCCCGACGCTCGCGCGCTGGCTCGGCAGCGGCAGCCACCACCTCACGACGTGGTGGGCGCGCGTGCCCGCGACGACCCCTGCCTCGACGATCGGGCTCCTGCACGGCTCGACCGAGCACGTCCCGGCGTTCCGCTGGTGGTCGCGCGAGCTCGGCCGGCTCGTCGTGACGAACCGGCCCGCCGACGCGGCGGCCGTCGAGGCGCGCGCGAGCGACGGCGGCGGGCTGCTCGCGGGCGGCGGCGTCGCGGTCTCGACGATGTTCTCCGGCGACGCCGCCACGAGCCTGCTCGTCATGAGCCGCGCGACGTCGGGGCTCGGGCCGGGCCAGATGTTCGTGCGCTTCTTCGCGAGCCCGTTCGTGCTCGTGCGCGCGGTCGTCGTCGCGCTGGGTGAGCTGTTCAAGGAGCTCTACCAGGGGTGGCAGCAGGCCGTGCGCGGGGTCGAGCCGCGGGTCTCGCGCCTCGGCTGGTACCCCGTCCTGCGCGCCGCGACGAACGTCGTGCTGCGCGACCTCAACACGACGCTCGTCGCCGAGCAGCTCGTGCGCGGCGCGCCGGTCGTGTGCGTCGACCTCGTGGACTACGACGAGATCGCGCACCACGCCGGCCCGCTGCGCCCCGAGTCGCTGCGCGCCCTCGAGGGGCTCGACCGCGTCGTCGGGCTGTGGGAGCAGGTCGCCGCGGCCGCGCCCCGACGCTACGACGTCGTCGTGCTGTCCGACCACGGCCAGTCGCTGGGGTCGACCTTCGAGCAGGTCGTGGGCCGCCCCTTCCTGGACGAGGTCCGCCGACTCATGGCGCTCGACGACCCCGCGCCCGCACGTGGTGAGCGGTCCGCGCGGGCCGAGGGACGGCGTCGGGCCACGGCGCCGGACAGCGAGGAGTGGGGGCCCGCGAACACCGCGCTCAACGCCCTGCGCCCCGGCGAGGACCGCGCGGGGAGCGGACGGATGCTCGTCGGGCCGGACCGGACCGAGCGCACGCCGCACGCAGAGGAGCCGCACGCCGTCGTGCCCGAGCTGCCCGAGGTCGCGGTCGTCGGCTCGGGCAACCTCGGGATGGTCTGGTTCCCCCGTTCGCCGCGCCGGCTCACGGGGAGCGAGGTGCGCGAGCGGTGGCCGGCGCTCGTCCCGGGGCTGCTCGCGTGCCCGGCCGTCGGCGTCGTGGTGACGCGCGGTGCGGACGGGTCCCTCGTCGCGCACGGTCGGGCCGGGCGCCACGACCTCGCCACGGGCCGGGTGGACGGCGACGACCCGCTCGCGCCGTACGGGTCCCGCGCGGCGGCCGACCTGCTGCGGGTCGCGCGACTCGAGGACGCGGGCGACCTCGTGCTCGTCTCGCGCGTCGACGACGTCGGGATGGTGCACGCGTTCGAGGGCCTCGTCGGGTCGCACGGCGGCCTCGGCGGCGCGCAGAACGAGGCCGTCCTCGTCCACCCCGCGCACCTCGTCCTGCCCGACGGCGAGCTCGAGGACGTCGACGGCGAGCCGGTGCTCGTGGGCGCGGAGGCCGTGCACCGGCGGCTCGTGGCCTGGCTGGAGGACCTCGGTGTCCGCCCGCGCACGGGTGCCGCGGACGGCGCGCGACGGGGTGGCGAGGCGTGAGCGCGACGGCGGGTGGAACGCCCGGGGTGACCGTGACGTGGCTCGGGCACTCGACGGTGGTCGTGGACGTCGTCGCCCCGGGCGGCGGCGCCCGCCTCGTCACGGACCCGCTCCTGCACCGCCACGCGGGCCTCCTGCGCCGCCGCGGCGACCGTCCCGCCGAGACCTGGCGGGGGAGCGACGCCGTGCTGCTGTCGCACCTGCACCACGACCACGCCGAGCTGCGCTCGCTGCGCCTCCTCGGAGACGTCCCCGTGCTCACCGCGCCCGCGAACGCGCGGTGGCTGCGCGGCCGGGGGCTCCGCGGCGTCGGGCTCGACGACGCGTGGCACCCGGTGGGCGACGCGACCGCTGGCGTCGCCGTCCGGCTCGTCCCCGCGGTGCACGGGCACCGACCGATGCCGCACCGGCCCAACGCGGCGAACGGGCACCTCGTGCGGGTCGGCACGGACCTGGCGTCCGGACTGCGGGTGTGGGCGGTCGGCGACACCGAGCACTACCCCGGCATGGTCCACCTGCCCGGCCTGGCGGGCGGTCCGGTCGACGTCGCGCTCGTCCCCGTGTCGGGGTGGGGGCCGCGGTTGTCGGGCGGGCACCTCGGCCCGGTGCAGGCGGCGCGGGTCTGCGCCGAGGTGGGGGTCCGGGTCGCGATCCCCGTGCACTGGGGGACGCTGCACGCCCCGGGCGGACGCGACCTGCCCCGGGGGTGGATGGACCACGCCGGCGCCGCGTTCGAGGCGGCGGTGCGCCGCGAGGCACCGGCCACGCGCGCCGTGGTGCTCCGGCCGGGGGAGTCGTGGTCGTCGCGTCCGACGCACGACCGCGGCGTGCCCGAGTCGCGGGACACGCCGGACGCATCCTGACGCGAGTCGAACACGTGTTCGGCTAGAGTTGTGCACAGCCGCTCGTCGCGGCGGGCCCGCACGGGGTCCGGAGCGACGATCCACAGGGGTCGCGGTGCGTGTCGGTGGCTGCCCGTACTGTCGGGCCCGACGAGAACGACAGACCTGAATCGGCCGGGGTCGCGGACCCCGACGCACAAGAGCACGGCGATCCGGCACGCACCGGGCGCCCCGTCCACGAAGGTGACCGACATGCCCGCACCCGCAGACCGCGACAAGGCGCTCGAGGCCGCACTCGCCCAGATCGACCGGAGCTTCGGCAAGGGCTCCGTCATGCGACTCGGCGAAGAGGGCCGCGCGCCCGTCGACGTCATCCCCACCGGATCCATCGCGCTCGACATCGCGCTCGGCATCGGCGGCCTGCCGCGCGGGCGCGTCATCGAGGTGTACGGGCCGGAGTCCTCCGGCAAGACGACCGTCGCGCTGCACGCCGTCGCGAGCGCTCAGCGGGCCGGGGGCATCGCCGCGTTCATCGACGCCGAGCACGCGCTCGACCCCGACTACGCGAAGAAGCTCGGCGTGGACACCGATGCGCTGCTCGTCTCCCAGCCCGACACGGGGGAGCAGGCGCTCGAGATCGCGGACATGCTCATCCGCTCCGGCGCGCTCGACATCATCGTCATCGACTCGGTCGCGGCGCTCGTGCCCAAGGCCGAGATCGAGGGCGAGATGGGTGACAGCCACGTCGGCCTCCAGGCACGCCTCATGTCGCAGGCGCTGCGCAAGATCACCGGTGCGCTGAGCTCGTCGGGCACCACCGCGATCTTCATCAACCAGCTCCGCGAGAAGATCGGCGTCATGTTCGGCTCGCCCGAGACGACGACCGGTGGCAAGGCGCTGAAGTTCTACGCCTCCGTCCGTCTCGACATCCGGCGCATCGAGACCCTCAAGGAGGGCACCGACGCGGTCGGCAACCGGACGCGCGTGAAGGTCGTCAAGAATAAGATGGCCCCGCCGTTCAAGCAGGCCGAGTTCGACATCCTGTACGGCGTCGGCATCTCCCGCGAGGGCGGCCTCATCGACATGGGTGTCGAGCACGGGTTCGTGCGCAAGTCCGGCTCGTGGTTCACCTACGGCAGCGACCAGCTCGGCCAGGGCAAGGAGAACGCGCGCTCGTTCCTGCGCGACAACCCGGACCTTGCGAACGAGCTCGAGAAGAAGATCAAGGAGAAGCTGGGCGTGGGCGCCAAGGTCGACGCGCCGGCCGACCCGACCGCCGGGACGACGGTCGCCGGGGGTGCGGACGCGGCCGTCCCGGCTCCGGCCGCGGGCAAGGCTCCCGCGGCCGCCAAGGGGAAGAAGTCGCCGTTCTGACCGGCCCCGAGCACGCCGAGCCCGAGGACGTCACGTCCAGGGACGAGCACGAGACCGGGCGCCGCGCGGGCCGCAAGGCCACCGCGCGGCGCCCGCGCCCGTCCCTGCCCGAGCTGATCGAGCGGGGCGAGATCTCCGACGCCGAGCTCGCCGAGCGTGCACGGGAGACAGCCCTGCGGATCCTCACTGCTGCCCCGAAGAGCCGGGCCGAGCTCGCGCAGTCGCTCGCTCGCAAGGGCTACCCGGAGCACGTCGTGCTGCCGCTCCTCGACCGGTTCGAGCACGTCGGTCTCGTCGACGACGCGGCCTACGCGGAGATGCTCGTGCGCACGCGGCACTCCGAGCGTGGGCTCTCGCGCCGCGCGATCTCCGCCGAGCTGCGCCGTCGCGGCCTCGACCCTGAGGTCAGCGAGTCCGCGCTCGAGCAGGTCGACGACGAGTCCGAGGCCGACGCGGCGCACGACCTCGCGCGCGCTCGCCTCGCTCGGACGCGGGGGCTCGACCGGGACGTGCGGGTGCGTCGCGCCGTCGGCGCCCTCGCACGCAAGGGCTACTCGCCCGGCCTGGCGTTCGAGGTGGTCCGGCGCGTCCTCGACGACGAGGGCGCCGAGCCGTTCGTCGAGTAGCGCGCTACAGGACGGCGTCGGGCTTCGGGCCACCGGCCGTCACGGTCGGGTTGCCGATGCCCGGCCCGGCCTCGGTCGCCCCGGCCGTCCGCCCCTGCAGGAAGCGAGAGAGCCACTGGGCGAGGCTCGTCAGCAGGAAGTTGATGATGATGAAGACGACGGCGGCCACGGCGAGCGACTGCAGGTTGTTGCTGTTGCCGTTGCCGAAGATCTGGGCGGCCCGCAGGAGCTCGGGGTAGACGATGATCTGGCCGAGCGCGGTGTCCTTGAGCACGACGACGAGCTGCGAGACCAGCGCCGGGAGCATGGCGATGAGCGCCTGCGGGAGCTGGATCGAGCGCAGGGTCTGCCCACGGGTGAGCCCGATCGCGAACCCGGCCTCGCCCTGGCCGCGCGGCAGGTTCCCGACCCCCGAACGGACGAGCTCGGCGATGACCGACCCGTTGTAGAGGATCAGGGCCAGGACGACGGCGAGGAACGACGGGTTAGGGACGTCGTTGAAGCCGAACAGCAGCCAGAAGAAGATCATCATGAGCAGCACAGGGACTGCGCGGAAGAACTCGACGACGATCCCGCTGAACCACCGCAGCGGCCGCACGTGCGACAGGCGCCCGGAGCCGAAGAGCAGCCCGAACAGCACAGCGCCGACGATCGCGAAGCCGGCGGCGCGCAGCGTGTTCTGCAGACCCGGCAGGTAGTAGTTCTGCCAGGCGTTGGCCGAGAAGACCGGCCCCCACAGGTCCCAGGAGAGCTGGCCCTTGCGCCCGAGCTCCGCGAGCACGAGCGCCGCGAGCCCGAGGACGACGAGGGCGCCGACGACGTTGCCGATCGCGATGTTGCGCCGGGACCGGGGCCCGGGGGCGTCGAACAGTACGGACTGCTGGGAGCTCATCGACGCACCGCCAGTCGGGTCGAGAGGGACGTGGTCAGGAGCCCGATCGGGATGACGAGGATCACGAATCCGATCGCGAACATGAAGAAGATCGCGAAGATCTCGCTCGAGTTGTTCTCGATCATCTCCCGCATCAGCGTCGAGGTCTCGGTCGAGACGCTCGCCGCGACGGCGACGGTCGAGTTCTTCAGCAGGGCGATGAGCGTGTTGCCCAGCGGCGCGACGGCGCCCCGGAACGCTTGCGGGAGGACGATGAGCCGCGCCGCGGGGAGGAAGGAGAGCCCGATCGCCCGCGCTGCCTCCGCCTGACCGAGCGGGACGGTGTTGACGCCGCTGCGGATGGCCTCGCACACGAAGGCCGCGTGGTAGACGGTGAGCCCGATGACGGCGAACCGGAAGAAGTTGGCCGCGAAGTCGTCGGCGAGGCTGATCTGGAGCTGGGTCCAGATGCCGAGGACCATGAACGTCATGATGATCGTCAGCGGCGTGTTGCGCAGCACGTTGACGTACGCGGCCCCGGCCCACCGCAGGCTCGCGATCGGCGAGATCCGCATGAGGGCGAGGACGGTGCCGAGCACGAGCGAGAGGATCGCGGCCCAGAAGGTCAGCTGGATGTTGACCCAGAACGCGCCGACCACGTCGTACTGCGCGAAGAGCTCGGCCATCTGGGACAGGTAGTCACCCACGGTTCAGTCATCCTCCGGGTGGTGTGCTGCGGTCGGTGACCGCGACGGACGACCGGGGGGAGCGGCGCCGCGCGCCGCTCCCCCCGGGGACACGGTCAGGCGCAGGCGTCGACTGCCGGCGGGTTCTCGCTCGAGTTCGGCGTGTACCCGGTGCCCTCGGTGTTGGCCGTGACGGCCTCCTCCCAGGCGCCGTCCTCGATCATCTTCTCGATCGCGGCGTTGACGTCCTCGCAGACCTCATTGTCCTGGGGCAGGCCCACGCCGTAGCGCTCCGTGGAGAACGGCGCCCCGACGACCTTGACCTTGCCCTGGTTCGCGGGCTGGGCGGCGAGCCCGGCGAGGATGATGTCGTCTGTCGTCACCGCGTCGACCTGGCCCGCCGTGAGCGCGGTGACGCACTCGGCGTACCCCGGGCGCTCGAGGAGCTGGACGCCTGCGGCGTACTCGTCCTTGATCCGCTGGGCCGACGTCGACCCGGTCACCGAGCAGAGGTTCTTGCCCTCGAGCGCCTCGGGACCGGTGATGTCCGTGTTGTCCTCGGCGACGAGCAGGTCCTGGCCTGCGACGAAGTACGGCCCGGCGAACGCGACGGTCTCCTTGCGCTCGTCGGTGATCGAGTACGTCGCGAAGATCATGTCGACCTGGTTGGTCTGCAGCATCGTCTCGCGCTGGGCCGACGGCGCCTCGACCCACTCGATCTGGTCGGGGGTGTATCCGAGCTCGCCCGCCACGTAGGTCGCGACGTCGACGTCGAACCCGGTGTACTCGGAGCCGTCCTGGTAGCCGAGGCCCGGCTGGTCGAACTTGATGCCGATCCTGATCGTGCCTTCGGCGCCGTCCGTGGCGCCGGCGGACTGCTCGGGGTCCGTGGTGGTGCTGTCGCTACCGACCTCCCCGCCGCCGCACGCGGCGAGCGTGACCGCCGTGAGTGCGGCGAGGACGGCGGCACCTGCGTGTCGTGTGCGCATCGTTCAATACCCTTCGTGAGTGGTGGCCGTCCGTCGAGGTGTGCCTGGCGGACGACCGGTGGGGCTGCTCGGATCGGTCAGTGGGTGAGGATCTTCGAGAGGAAGTCCTTCGCGCGGTCGCTCCGGGGCGCGGTGAAGAACTCCTCGGGCGGCGCCTCCTCGACGATCTGCCCGTCGGACATGAACACGACGCGGTTCGCGGCCTTGCGGGCGAACCCCATCTCGTGCGTGACGACGATCATCGTCATCCCCTCCCTGGCGAGGGCGACCATGACGTCGAGGACCTCGTTGATCATCTCCGGGTCGAGCGCCGACGTCGGCTCGTCGAAGAGCATGACCTTGGGTCGCATGGCGAGCGCCCGGGCGATCGCGACGCGCTGCTGCTGGCCGCCGGAGAGCTGGGCCGGCATCTTCTGCGACTGGTTCTTCACGCCGACACGGTCGAGGAGCTCGAGCGCGCGGTTCTTGGCGTCCGCGGACCGCTCGCGCCGGACCTTGACCGGACCGAGGGTGACGTTGTCGAGGATCGTCTTGTGCGCGAAGAGGTTGAACGACTGGAAGACCATGCCGACGTCGGACCGCAGCTGTGCGAGCGCCTTCCCCTCCTCGGGCAGAGGGACGCCGTCGATGCGGATCTCGCCCGAGTCGATGGTCTCGAGGCGGTTGATCGCGCGGCAGAGCGTGGACTTGCCCGACCCGGACGGGCCGATGACGACGAGCACCTCGCCGCGGCGGACCGTGAGGTTGATGTCCTGCAGGACGTGCAGGGCGCCGAAGTGCTTGTTGACGTCGACGAGCTCGACCAGGGGGTCACCGAGCGCGTCGTCGGACTGCGGCGTCACGTCTTGGGGCCCGGAGTCGGCTGCTGGCACGCTGGCGCCGGTGGGCGCGTCCGTCTCCGACGGCACGACACCGTCGGACGACGTGGGGGAGTCGTCGACCATTTTTCGAACATAGGGGGCATCTGTTGCGGGCGCCACCGAATCGCGCAACAGTCAGGCAACAGTTCAGTAACACCGGTGGTGGCGCCGTACCCTGGACGGTGATGTCCACGATCGCCCCCGCACCCCACCCGCAGCCCGTCGTCGCCGACGAGACGCCGCGCACCTATCTCGTGCGCACGCTCGGCTGCCAGATGAACGTCCACGACTCCGAGCACATGGCCGGCATGCTCGAGCAGGCCGGCTACACGCGCGCGACCGCGCAGGACGAGGCCGCGAACCGCGCGGACGTGGTCGTCATCAACACGTGCGCGGTGCGCGAGAACGCGGCGACGCGCCTGTACGGGAACCTGGGCCAGCTCGCGTCGGTCAAGGCGCAGCGCCCCGGCATGCAGATCGCGGTCGGCGGCTGCCTCGCGCAGAAGGACCGCGGGACGATCGTCGACAAGGCGCCCTGGGTCGACGTCGTCTTCGGCACGCACAACCTCGACGCGCTGCCCGTGCTGCTCGAGCGCGCGCGGCACAACGAGGCCGCACAGGTCGAGATCGCGGAGTCGCTGCAGGTCTTCCCCTCCACGCTGCCGACCAAGCGCGAGTCGGTCTACGCCGGCTGGGTCTCGATCAGCGTCGGCTGCAACAACACCTGCACCTTCTGCATCGTGCCCCACCTGCGCGGCAAGGAGCGCGACCGCCGCCCGGGTGACGTGCTCGCCGAGGTCGGCGCGCTCGTCGACGCGGGCGCGATCGAGGTGACGCTGCTCGGGCAGAACGTCAACAGCTACGGCGTGGAGTTCGGCGACCGTGGCGCGTTCGCCAAGCTGCTGCGCGCGTGCGGGACCATCGACGGCCTCGAGCGCGTCCGCTTCACCTCCCCCCACCCTGCCGCGTTCACCGACGACGTGATCGAGGCGATGGCGCAGACCCCGAACGTCATGCCGCAGCTGCACATGCCGCTCCAGTCCGGCTCGGACCGCGTCCTACGCGCCATGCGACGCTCCTACCGCTCCGAGCGGTACCTCGGGATCCTCGACCGCGTCCGGGCCGTCATGCCCGACGCCGCGATCACCACCGACATCATCGTCGGCTTCCCCGGGGAGACCGAGGAGGACTTCGCCCAGACGCTGCGGGTCGTCGAGGCGTCGCGCTTCGCGTCGGCGTTCACGTTCCAGTACTCGCCGCGTCCCGGCACGCAGGCCGCGACGATGGACGGCCAGCTTCCAAAAGAGGTCGTCCAGGAGCGCTACGAGCGCCTCCAGGCCCTCCAGGACCGCATCGCCGGCGAGGAGTCGGCCCGCCAGGTCGGTCGCACCGTCGACGTGCTGGTCGGCGAGGGCACCGGCCGCAAGGACGGCGCGACCCACCGCGTGACGGGCCGCGCCCCCGACAACCGCCTCGTCCACCTCGCGCTCCCCGACGGGGTCGCGCTCCCGGCGCACGACGACGCCGGCGCGCCGGGCGTCGTGGCGTCGCCGGAGTCCGTCGACCCGCGCCTGGCGGCCACGCCGGACGCACGCCTGCCCCGCCCGGGCGACGTCGTCACCGTCGACGTGACACGCTCGGCGCCGTACCACCTCATCGCCGACTCGGCGCTCGCGGGCGGGACGTTCTCCGTCCGCCGCACCCGCTCCGGCGACGCGTGGGCATCGCGTGAGCGCGCCCGGCTCGGCGGTGGTGACGACGCCCACGGGCACGGTCACGGCGGCGCCACCCCGTCCGGCCCCGTCGTCCTCGGCCTGCCGACCGTCCGCCCGTAGGACCGGCCCGTTGGGCCGTGCCGGTTCGTGGGTCGCTGGGGCGTGGGTCGCCGGGGCGTGGCCGGGGGGCGGCGGAGGGTTGGCGGCGCAGCGCCCGTGGATCCGAACACCGGCAACGACCCGACCGCGGCCCCGGCGAAGAGCGCGTCGAGCGATCAGTCCTCGAGGATCCCCGGCGGGAGCTGGGCGCCGACGGCGTGGAAGAGCTGGACGGCGGTGCCCAGTCCGCACGAGACGGTCTGCGCGAGCTGGGCGTCCGTGGCGCCGTGCTCGAAGTCGACGGACACCTCCGCGTACACCGCGAGACGACCGCCCTCCTCGCGCACGTAGACCTTCGGCCAGATCCGTTCCCGGTTCCAGTCGTTGACGGCCTGGAGCACGACGAGTCGCACCTCGAGCGGCAACGACGTCGTCCAGCGACCCCGCACCTGCAGGATCTCGGAGCGGTCGCCGAGGAGCAGGAACCAGAACCGGTGCCCGTCCCACGTGCCGGTGATGTCGCCGTCGTCGTCGACGCGGAAGTGGTAGCCGCGCCGCGTGAGGTGGTCGCCGATGCGGGCCATCGAGAGCGGGCGCGGCAGCTCCTCGTCGCGCGGGAGCGACTCCGGTGGCTTCGGGCGACGGTTGCCGAACAGGCGGGAGAACCAGCCGGTGCGTGCCGGGGTCATGGCGCCAGCCTCGCCGGGTCGGGGTAGTACTCGTCGAGCGAGTCGAAGAACATCGACCCCGTGCTCAGACCGCACTGGAGGAGCTGGTCGAGCTGGTCGTCGGTCACGCCGTGCTCGAGGTCGACGGTCACCTCGGTGAAGACCTGGATCATCCCGTTGTCCCGCACACGGGTGTACGTCTTGGGCCAGATGCGGTCGGCGTTCCACTCGTTGCAGAACTCGAGGATCTCCTCCAGCCGCTCGATCGCGAGGTCGCGGTTCCACTGGCCGCGCACCTGGAGGATCTCGTCGTTGTTGCCGAAGAGCAGGAAGTAGAAGAGGCGGCCGTGCCACAGGCCGCCGACGTCGCCGTCGGAGTCGACGAAGTAGCTGTAGCCGCTGTCGGTGATCCACTCGACGACCCGGTCGAGCGTGAGGCGCGTGGGGGCTCGACGCTCGTCGGTCACGACCTGGCCGAGCTCGCGGGCGAGGAGGTCCTCGACCTGCGAGCGCAGGGCGTCGTCCCCGAGTCCTGCACCCTGTCCGGACGCAGCGGCGTCCCGGGACCCGCCCGACTCGCCCTCCCGCCGGTCGTCGTCGTCCCGCGCTCCGAAGAACCTCACCGTCCCACCGTACTCGTGCACCGCAGCGGACGTCGCATCGCCGGCCCGCTGCGGCAACCCGGCGGTGACCGCCCGGGGACGGCGACGGGGACGGTGCGGGACGGCGCGACGGCGTTCGGCGGCTACGGTGGGGCCGTGACCGTCTGCGCCGTCGTCCTGCCCGGCAGCCCGCTCCTCGTCCCCGGAGCAGCGGGGCGGGCCGTCGTGCTGCGCGACGTCCGGGACGCGGTGCTCGCGGCGCTGCGCGAGCTCGTCGCCGACGCCCAGCAGGTGGTCGTCGTGGCGATGGGGCACGACGCCGTCCGGGACGTCGTGCGGGGACCCGCGCGCGCCTCCCTCGCTGCGGCAGGCGTGCCCGACACGCGCATCGACGACTCCTGGCTCCGGCCGACCCGGACCGACGCGCCGCGCGTCGCCGGCCTGGCGGCGTCGGTCGCCCTGCTTGCACTGTCCGCTGCGGGGTGGGCGGGACCCGTCGACGTCGTCGAGGTCGGCGCCCGCGCAGCCGACGACGACACGGACGACGCGAGCCGCACCGGGTCCCCCCGCGAGCGCTGCCGTGCGCTGGGCGAGGAGCTGCGTCGTCGGGGTGCGCGCGTCGTCGTCGTCGAGGACCCGCGCTCGAGCGCGGTGACCGCGGTGCTCGAGGGGGTGGTCGACCCGGCGTGGGAGGTCCACGCGGACGTATTGACCGGGGAGCACGAGGAGCGGGCGTACGAGGTGCGGCGCTTCACGCACCGCACCTCGTCGTCCACGCAGGCCGCGAACGTCAGTCGCTGAGGGCCGCCGCGACGGTCCCCGCCTCCTGGTCCCGCCCGAGCGTGCGCAACGCCGCGACCAGGTCGTTCGCGACCGTCGCGCGCAGGGGCTGGTCGTGCACGATCGCGAACCCCTCCATCGCCGACTCGAGCAGGTCGACCGCAGCCACTTCGTCGCCCTGCTCCCGGCGTGAGCGTCCCGCGAGCCAGAACGCGTGCGCCGCGTCGCCGACCTCTCCCGCTCGCGCGAACTCCTCGGCCACCGCCTCGGCGAGCGTGGCCGCCTCGTCGAGGTCGCCGGCCGTCGCGAGCAGCCGGGCCCGGGTGTCGCGCAGCTCGCGCCGTTCACGGGCCTGCGCGGCCGCGTCGCGCTCGACGAGGTCGGCGGCGCGCTCGACCTCGTCGGACCCGTCGGCTGCGTCCAGGTCGGTGAGCGTGCGGTCGACCTGGGCGAGAGCCACGCCGACGTCGCCGCGACCGGCCGCCACCCGGGCGAGCGCCCGGACCACGGGGCCGACGTAGCGGGCCGGGACGCCGCCGGCTCGTGCGAGCGCGATCGCCCGCGCGAACGCGGGCGCCGCCCCGGCGTCGTCGCCTTCCGCCGCGGCGAGCTGCGCGGCCTCGGCGAGCGCGAAGCCCGCCCGGTCGAGGTGCCCGTCCGTCTCGAGGAGCGCGGACGCTCGGCGCAGGAGCCGCGCCGCTCGGACCGGGTCGGCCGCCGCGACGTCGTCCGCGAGGGCGAGCAGACCCTCGGCGTCGTCCGGCTCCGTGCTCGCCGGACCGGCCGTCTCCTGAGCCGGGACCGCCGCTCCCGTGGAGCCGTCCGCCTCCGCCGTGGCCGTCGGCGCGGTGCCCACCGCGGTCGGCTCGGGGCCCAGCACCGACAGGTCGAGGGGCACGACCGCGCCGGAGCGCTCCCACGCCGCTGCGAGCCGCGCGGACGCCGCGTCGGTCCCGTTGCGCACGTCGAACGCGCGGGCGAGGGCGAGCGCCTCGCGCCGCACCCAGTCGTCGAGCTCGGCGAGCGTGGACGCGGGCACCTCACGGAGGCGTAGCGGCGCCTCACCGTGGTCGGGCCGCAGGGTCCGTGTCGCGACGCCGACGCTCGTGAGGAAGCCCAGCCGCTCGCCGGGCGAGTCCGCCTCGAGGAGGAACGACTGGTGCTCGACGAGGAGGCGCAGGACGCGGTCCGCGTTGCCGGTGCGGGCGAGGAACTCGAGGTGCCGGCCCTTCGGTCCGGTCATGGCCACCCCGTTGTCGAGGTGGCGCTGCCCACGGCGGTGCGTACGCGCCGCCGCCTCGAGGTCACGGACCTCGAGATAGGCGAGCTGGAGGTGCGACAGCATGTCGCCCGGCTCGGTCGCGCACGACGGCGAGCCCTCGAGCACCCGCTCCAGCAGCCGGATGCCCTCGTCGTGGCGGCCCGTCTCGAAGAGGTACGCCGCACGGTCGCCGGGCTGGCACGCCTCGCACTGCGAGTACTCGTCACGGGGGGTCGCGACCCACGCGAGGTAGGCGTCCTCGACGTCGGCCGTGCCGCGCTCGCGGGCCCACTCGAACCGTTCGAGGGCGACGGCGTTCGTCCCGTTCCCCGCGAGGGCGTAGCGGTGCGCCATGTCGTCGAGGGTGCGCTCGATCTGGCTCGCCGGGACGTCCGGGAACTCCATGAGGTGCCCGACCATCCACTTGAACGACCAGAACAGGGAGTGCGCGTCGTCGGCGTCGAAGTGCTCCGGGTGCTCGTCCCACCAGCGCAGCATCTTGGTGAACGGCAGGTACGCCTTGGCGACCTCGCCACCCCAGACGTACGACTCGACGAGGACGAACAGCGCGTACGCGCGCGCGCCGTGCGGGCCCTCGGCCTCGATGCGCTCCACCTCGGCGGCCGCGGCCGTGGAGCGGGCGAGGCCGTAGGGCATCCGCCGGACGTCGTAGAGCGCGGCGTTCGCCTGGTCCACGGACCGGGTCATGAGATCTCCTCGTCGGTGTCCTGATCAGGGTGCTCGGAGGCCGCACCGCGCTCCCGGCCCCCGTCGGGGCCGACGGCGCGCGGACCGAGGGCTCGCGCGAGCAGCAGCGTGAGCGAGTCGTTCATGACGTCCGCCTCGGCGGCCTGCAGCGCCTTGCCCGACGCGAGCAGCGCGGTCACGTACAGCGAACGCACGCCGGCGCCGCGCACGTCCTCCTCGGGCGACGCGAGGAGCGCCCGGACGGTGTCGTTCGCGTCGTTGAGCACGAGCTGCCGCGCGCGGGCCGGTGCGCTGAGCCCGGCCACGATCCCGCCCCACAGGTCGTCGGTCTCGGCGACGCGAGCCGCCTCGCGTGCGTGGTCGCCGTCGCGGTCGTGGAGGAGCATCGCCGGCAGCGCACCGGGCTCGAACCGCCGCAGCGCGACGTCGCAGTCCTGGTCGGCGAGCGCGTCCCCGAGCGAGGCGAGCGCGTCCGCGACCTCGAGCTCGCGCAGGGGCTCGACCTCGTCGAGGACGTGCGCGACGTCGTCGGACGTCGCGGGGACGAGCCGCCACCCGGGGAACCGTGCCGCGACCCGGGCCAGCAGGTCGGCGTCGTAGACGTATCCGCCGTTGACGACGGGCAGGCCCTGCGCGGCCGCGACCGGGGCGATGCGCCGGAACTCCTCGACGCTGGTCGTGAACAGCAGCCGCCCGTCCGGGTGGGCGCGCGCCAGGTCGGCGAGCGTCCCCGTCCCGGCCGTGGTCTCGAACGGCAGCACGCGTGCCGCGACGTCGAGCATCTCGTCGTCGGTGAGGGCGAGCGCGCGGACCGCGAGGTGATGGGTCTCGAGGAAGCGTCGCGACAGGACCGAGTCGGTCTCGAGGGTCTCCAGCAGCCACCGGCGGACCTGGGCGCCCAGCGCGTCCCGCGTCGCGAGCAGGACCTCGTCCTCGTACAGGCCCTCGCGCGACGCGGTCGGCCGCAGCACCGACGCGTCGAGCACGCACCGCACGAAGAAGGCCCACGGCGGCAGCAGGTCGTCGACGGCGCTGCCGAGGAGCATGCGCTTGAGGTACACGCGGTGCCGGGCCGTCGTCGTCGGCGGGACCGCGGCCGGCAGCACGTAGGCGACCCCGGACAGCCCCGCCAGGGGCAGGTCGAGGTCGATGCGCGCGAGCGGCGTGAACCCGAGCGTGCGCTCGCCGTAGGCCAGGAGCGCGGCGTCGCGCGCTGCGGTGGTCGCGTGGGGCGCCTGCCACGGCAGCTCCTCGCCGCTGAGGCGGCGCAGCGCGACATCGGGCTCGCCGACGCCCGACGTGTCGTCGAGACGTGTCTCGACCAGCACCTCCACCGGCAGGAGCGACCCGAAGTCCTGCGCGAGCGCGACGACCGTCTCCGGGGCGAGCCAGTGCTCGGTGTCGCGCCGGGGGAGCAGCCGCACGACGCTGCCCGCCTCCACGGGTGCCGCAGGGTCGTCGGGCGCGAGCTCGACGAGCTCGTACCGGCCGTCGGCGCGTCCGCGCCAGCGCACCGGTGCGGCGGGCCGCCCCTCGGCGTCGACACGGGCCGAGCGCGAGACGAGCTCGATCTCGTCGGCGACCATGAACGCCGAGAGCAGGCCGATGCCGAACTGGCCGAGGAACTCCTCGCGCCCGGTGCCGAGCTCGACGTCCCGCTTGGAGCTCCTGCCGATCGTGGCGAGGAGCTCGCGCGCCTCGTCCCTCGTCAGGCCGACGCCCGTGTCGCGGACCTCGAGGCCACCGCCCGTGAGCGGACGCAGGAGGATCCGGGCAGGCACCTGCGCGGCCCCGAGCGCGGCGCGAGCCGTGATCGCGTCGACGCCGTTCTGCAGCAGCTCGCGGAGGTAGACGCGGGGGCTCGAGTACAGGTGCCGCGCGAGGAGGTCGACGACGCCCCGCAGGTCGACCTGGAACGCGGCACTCGCACCGGCGACGTCGGTTCCCGCCGCGCTACGACCGGCGTCCTCGCTCGGCTCGTGCGCCGCGCTCACCGCGGGTCGACGTCGGTGCCGGCGCCGGTGTCGACACCGGCGCCGTCGGCGACGGCCTGGGCGGCCGTGTCCGGGAACCGCTCGTCGAGCAGGTCGAAGAACTGCAGACCCGTGAACAGGCCGCACTCGACCAGCTGACCGAGCTGGTCGTCGGCGACGCCGAACTCCAGGTCGGTGGCGACCTCGGTGTACACCGCGAGCTCGTCGCCCTCCACGCGGCCGTAGACCTTGGGCCAGATCTTGTCGCGGTTGAACTCGTTGGCGACGAGCGCGACCTGCGCCCCGGCCGCGGCGGGCAGCGTGCGGTGCCAGCGGCCGCGGACCTGCAGGATCTCCTCCTTCTCGCCCATGAGGAAGAAGAAGAACACCTTGCCGTCCCAGTTGCCCCCGAGGTCGCCGTCGGAGTCGACGAAGAACCGCCAGTCGCGGCTCGTGAGGAACGCCTGGATCCGCTCGCGCGACAGGGGCGCGTTCTGCGTCGTCGGGGCGTCGTCCGGCTTGGTGAAGAAACCCATGGCTCGAGTCCTTGTCGTCTGCGTGTCGGTCGGGCGGCGCGCGCCCGGGCCCGTGCCCCGACGTGCACGGACACCCTATGCAACGCCACCGACACCCCGCGGCGTCGGCAGGGCCGGACGGTACCGTTGCGCGGGTGAAACCCGAGCACGACCCGACCGTCCGCGCTCCCGCGCGCCTGTCCTCACCAGGAACCGCGACGGGCGACCGGCCCACGGACGGACGTCGCGTCGTCGTCGCCGTCGTGGGGCCGACGGCGACGGGCAAGTCCGACCTCGCGCTCGACCTCGCCGAGCGCCTGTCGCTGCCGGGCGCGCCGGCCGAGATCGTCAACGCCGACGCGTTCCAGCTCTACCGCGGCATGGACGTCGGCACCGCGAAGGTGCCCCCGGACGAGCGGCGGGGGGTGCGCCACCACCTGCTCGACGTTCTGGACCCGGACGAGGACGCCTCGGTCGCGCGCTACCAGGAGCAGGCCCGGAGCGCGCTCGACGAGATCGACGCCCGCGGCGCCCGCGCGGTCGTGGTCGGCGGCTCGGGGCTGTACGTACGAGCCCTGCTCGACGACCTGCGCTTCCCGGGCACCGACCCCGACGTGCGGGCGGCGCTCGAGGCGCGCGCCGAGACCGGGGGCGCGCGGGCGCTGCACGACGAGCTCGCGCGGCGCGACCCCGCGGCGGCTGCGAGCATCGGACCCTCGAACACGCGCCGGATCGTGCGGGCGCTCGAGGTCATGGAGCTGACCGGCGAGCCGTTCAGCGCGAACCTGCCGCGCGAGGTCTACGTGCGACCCACGGTCCAGATCGGCCTCGACTGCGACCGTGCGGTCCTCGACGCGCGGGTCGCCGGGCGCGTCGAGCGGATGTGGTCGCACGGGCTCGTCGACGAGGTGCGCCGGCTGGAGGCGGCGGGCATGGGGCGCACCGCGCGCCGCGCCGTCGGGTACGCCGAGGTGCTCGCGTACCTGCACGGCGAGAGCGACGAGGCGACGGCCCGCGAGGCCGTGACCGCGAACACGCGGCGCCTCGCGCGCAAGCAGATGGGCTGGTTCGGGCGCGACCCGCGCGTCCACTGGCTCGACGCGCAGTCACCGACGCTCGAGACCGACGCGCTCGCCGTCGTGCGCGCCGCCGACGCCGCTGCGGCGGCCGGTCCGCCGCACGGAACCGAGCCGGACGAAGCGGACAGGCCAGCGCGCGTCCGCCGTAGTCTGGGCTCATGACGCGCACCCGGTTCACCAAGGGCCACGGCACCCGCAACGACTTCGTCCTGCTCGCGGACACCACGGGCGAGCTCGACCTCACGCCCGAGCTCGTGCGCGCCCTGGCGGACCGTCGTGGCGGGATCGGCGGCGACGGCGTCATCCGGCTCGTCCCGACCGCGCTCGTACCCGAGTCGCGCGACGTGCTCGCCGAGGACCCGCACGCCATCTGGTTCATGGACTACCGCAACGCCGACGGCTCGGTCGCCGAGATGTGCGGCAACGGGGTGCGGGTGTTCGCCGCGTTCGCCGAGCGCCTGGGCCTCGTGAGCTTCGCGGGCGGCACCGAGGTCCAGGTCGGAACGCGCGCGGGCGTGAAGCGCGTGCGCAAGGAGGCGGACGGCTGGTTCGCCGTCGACATGGGCCCGTGGTTCCTTCCGGGCGGCCGCCCGGCGCTGCACGACGGGTACGACGCGACCGTCGTGGTCCGGGGCTGGGACGTCCCGCGGCCGGCGCTGAGCGTCGACCTCGGCAACCCGCACACCGTCCTCGCCGTCGCACGCGAGGACGTGCTCGAACGTGCCGACCTCACGGCGGCGCCGGTCGTCGAGCCGCACCCGGCGCACGGGACCAACGTCGAGCTCGTCGTGCCGCTGGGGGAGACCACCGCCGACGACGGCACGGTCGTCGGCCGCGTGCGCATGCGCGTGCACGAGCGCGGGGTCGGTGAGACGCCGTCGTGCGGCACCGGTGCGTGCGCGGCGGCGCTCGCCGTGCGGGTCTGGGGCGGCCCGGACGCGCCCGACACCTGGCTCGTGGACGTCCCCGGAGGTTCCGTCCGGGTCCGGGCGCTCGAGGGCGACCGGGTCGAGCTCGCCGGGCCCGCGGAGCTCGTGTACTCGGGCGAGGTGGACCTCGGCGCGCTCGTCGCGCCGGTCGAGCCGGTCGTCCTGACGGCCGGCGAGGCCGGGGAGCAGGTCGCCGCGACCGCCACCTCCGAGGACGTGCCCGTGGCACCGGCGCACGACCGGTCGACGGCGACGGAGACAGCGGCAGCGACCGCACCGTCGTCGAGCGGTCCCGGGACGACGAGCGACCAGGACGCGCAGGCCTCCGTCTGACGACGGTCGTAGGCGGCCGTGCGCGGCTCAGGCCGGGGCGCGGACCTCGAGGACGCGGAATCCCTTGGCGCTCGCGGCCCGCTCGACGCTCGCGCCGGGAAGGAGCGGCTGCAGGTGCTCGGCGAGCCAGCGCTGGAGCGAGTCCGAGCCGAGGTTGCGCTGCACCACGAGGTGCGCGACCGCGCCCGGCGCGAGGCGCGGGAGCCAGTGCAGGAGCATCGCGTGCAGCGCCTCCTTGCCGACGCGGATCGGTGGGTTCGACCACAGCGCGGCGAAGGCGACGTCGTCGGGCACGTCGTCCGGCGTGACCGCACGGACGTTGGTCAGCCCGAGGCGCTCGGCGTTGCGGCGCACGAGGTCGAGCGCGCGCTCGTTGACGTCGACGGCCCACACGGTCGCGGCGGGTGCCTCGATCGCCATCGTCAGGGCCACCGGTCCCCAGCCGCACCCGAGGTCGAGCACCTGCGCGGGGGCGCTGCCGCCGCGAGCGGAGAGCACGTCGTCGAGCGCCGGGACCGTGCGGAGCAGCACCTGCGTGCCCAGGTCGAGCCGCCCGGGGGAGAAGACGCCGGAGGCGACCTCGACCTCGACGTCGCGGCCCGCGAGGCGCACGGAGATCGTGCGCCGCTCGGCGGCGGACGCCGGCTGCGCCGTGAAGTAGTGGTCGTGCTCGTCGGTCACGACGGGTGATCCTACGCGGCACCCGTGGAATCCGGTGGCTCCGGGACGATTTCCCGTGCCACGCTTGTTCTAGCACCGGGCGCACGAGCGTCCAGCACCGACGGAAGGCGGCACATGACCCAGACCCCAGCGAACCCCACCGCGGCTCAGGACGAGCCGACCGGCGTGACGCGGGACATCGCGAGCGACGTCGTGGCACGGGTGCTCGCTCGGGCCGGGACGGCGCGCGCCGAGGGCGGCACGGTCCACGCAGAGCACGACGGCGAGCAGCTCGAGCTCGCGGAGCGCAGCGCGCTGCGGCGTGTCGCGGGCCTGTCGACCGAGCTCCAGGACGTCACCGAGGTCGAGTACCGGCAGCTGCGCCTCGAGAAGGTCGTGCTCGTCGGGCTGTGGAGCCCCGGCTCCGACCCGCGCGAGGACGGCGCGCCGTCGTCCGCGGAGGAGGCGGAGATCTCCCTGCGCGAGCTCGCGGCGCTCGCCGAGACCGCGGGCTCCCAGGTTCTCGACGGCGTCATCCAGCGGCGCGCCAAGCCCGACCCGGGGACCTATCTCGGGTCCGGCAAGGCCGTGGAGCTGGCCGACGTCGTCGCGGCGACGGGCGCGGACACGGTCGTCATCGACGGCGAGCTCGCACCCTCGCAGCGGCGTGCCCTGGAGGACATCGTCAAGGTCAAGGTCATCGACCGGACCGCGCTGATCCTCGACATCTTCGCCCAGCACGCCAAGTCACGGGAGGGCAAGGCCCAGGTCGAGCTCGCCCAGCTCGAGTACCTCCTGCCGCGCCTGCGCGGCTGGGGCGAGTCGATGTCCCGCCAGGCCGGTGGCCAGGTGGGCGGCGCCGGGGCGGGCATGGGCTCGCGCGGACCCGGTGAGACGAAGATCGAGCTCGACCGGCGGCGCATCCGCAACCGCATGGCCAAGCTGCGCCGCGAGATCCAGGCCATGGCGCCGGGTCGCGAGACGAAGCGCGCGTCGCGCAAGCGGCACGCCGTCCCCGCCGTCGCCATCGCCGGGTACACCAACGCCGGCAAGTCCAGCCTGCTCAACGCGATCACGGGCGCGGGCGTGCTCGTCGAGAACGCCCTGTTCGCGACGCTCGACCCGACGGTGCGCCGCACGCGCACCGAGGACGGGCGCGTCTACACGCTCGCCGACACCGTCGGCTTCGTGCGCGCGCTGCCGCACCAGCTCGTCGAGGCGTTCCGCTCCACGCTCGAGGAGGTCGGGCAGTCCGACCTGCTCCTGCACGTCGTCGACGCGTCCCACCCCGACCCGGAGGGCCAGATCGCGGCCGTCCGCCACGTGCTCGCCGACATCCCGGGCGTCGAGGACGTGCCGGAGGTCATCGTCCTCAACAAGGCCGACGTCGCGGACCCGGAGACGATCGCGCGCATCCGTCGTCGTGAGCGGCGGACCGTCGTCGTCTCGGCGCACACGGGCGAGGGCATCGCGGCGCTGCGCGAGCTCATCGCGCTCGAGCTGCCGCGCCCCGACGTCGCGATCGACCTCGTCGTGCCCTACAGCCGCGGCGACCTGGTGCACCGCGTGCACACCGAGGGCGAGATCGACCACGAGGAGCACACGCCCGAGGGCACGCTCCTGCGCGGCCGGGTCGCCGAGGCGCTCGCGGCCGAGCTCACCGGAGCCGCGGCCGGCGTCTGACGCACGCAGGACGACCCCGGGCCGTTGACGCCGACCCGGGGTCGTGCCGTGCTCGCTCCCCGGGGGTGTCCACAGGGCCCGACCCAGCGTCGGTGCGCGACCGTAGACTCGGCGGGTGCCCCCCTCCCGTGCCTCCGCCCGACCCGTCGTGGACCACACCGACCGAGCGGACGACGCCGGGCCGGACGACGGCCCGGCGGCGACGGCGTCCGTGCCGGAGGTCGACGCGCTCCTCGACCTCGCGGTCGGGCGGCTCGGGGGAGCGCGACGCGATGGGCAGCACGCGATGGCCGCGGCGGTCACCGCGGCGATCGAGGGCACCGAGCACCTCGTCGTCCAGGCCGGCACCGGCACCGGCAAGTCGCTCGGCTACCTGGTCCCCGCGGTACGGCACGCGGTGGCGACGGACGAACGCGTCGTCGTCTCGACGGCGACCCTCGCGCTCCAGCGCCAGGTGATCACACGCGACCTCCCGCTCGTCGCGGACGCCATCGCCGACCGCCTCCCGCGCCCCGCCTCGATCGCCCTGCTCAAGGGGTGGCACAACTACCTGTGCGTGCACAAGATCGCCGGCGGCTACCCGGTCGACGAGCCCACGCTGTTCGACCTGCCCGGCGAGTCCGCCGGCGCGGCGGACCACCCGGCCGCGCGGGGCGGGACGAGCGCGGCGGCGCTCGGCGAGCAGGTCGTGCGCCTGCGGGAGTGGGCCGACGAGACGGCGACCGGAGACCGCGACGACCTCGTGCCGGGCGTGAGCGACAAGGCCTGGCGCCAGGTGTCGGTGACCGCGCTCGAGTGCCTCGGCCAGCGGTGCCCGCTGCTCGCGGAGTGCTTCCCGGAGCGCGCACGGGCCGCCGCGCGCGAGGCCGACGTCGTCGTGACGAACCACGCGATGCTGGGCATCGCGGCGATGGGCTCACCCGGAGTCCTTCCCGAGCACGACGTGCTCGTGGTCGACGAGGCGCACGAGCTCGCCGACCGCGTGACCGCCGCGGCGACGGTGGACCTCTCCGTGCCCGCCATCGAGAGCGCCGCCCGGCTCGCACGGCGGCACGCCGGGGTGCAGACCGACGCCCTCGACGCGGCGTCGGCGGCGTTCGGGACGGTCGTCGGCGCGCTGCCGGCCGAGCGCTTCCCGGACGGGCTGCCGGAGGACGCGCGCACGGCCGTGGCGGCCGTGCGCGACGCCGCGCGCGAGGTGCTCTCGTCGCTCAAGCCCGAGACGGGCGTCACGAAGCCGGCACAGCCCGACACCGGTCTCAAGATGGCGCAGTCGACCATGCTCCAGCTCTTCGAGATCGCCGAGCGCATGGCGGCCGACCCCACCGGACACGACGTGCTGTGGTGCTCGCGCCCCGGGGAGGGCGGGTGGTCGGCCGACCGGTTCGGGGAGGGCGCGAGCCGCCTGCACGCCGCGCCCCTCGGCGTCTCCGGGCTCATCCGGACCCATCTGCTCGCGGAACGCACGGGCGTCTTCACCTCGGCCACGCTCGCGCTCGGCGGGACGTTCGACCCCGTCGCCCGGACGTTCGGGCTGGGTGGCGCAGACGGCGAGAAGGAGGACGCGCCGCGTTGGCGCGGCCTCGACGTCGGCAGCCCGTTCGACTACGCGCGCCAGGGGATCCTCTACGTCGCGAAGCACCTGCCGACCCCGGGTCGCGACGCGGCGACGGAGCACCAGCTCGACGAGATCGCCGCGCTCGTCGAGGCCGCCGGCGGTCGGACGCTCGGGCTGTTCTCGTCCCGGCGCGCGGCGGTCGCGGCGGCCGAGGCGATGCGCGAGCGGCTCGACGTGCCGATCCTGTGCCAGGGCGACGACCAGCTCCCGACGCTCGTCAAGGAGTTCGCCGCCGACCCGGCGACGTGCCTCTTCGGCACGCTGTCGCTGTGGCAGGGGGTCGACGTGCCGGGACCGTCCTGCCAGCTCGTCCTCATCGACCGGATCCCGTTCCCCCGCCCGGACGACCCGGTGAAGTCCGCGCGCGCCCGAGCCGTGGAGGCCTCGGGCGGGAACGGGTTCATGCAGGTCTCCGCCACGCACGCGGCGCTGCTGCTCGCGCAGGGCGCCGGGCGGCTCGTGCGGTCCACCCAGGACCGCGGCGTGGTCGCGGTGCTCGACCCGCGCCTGGCCACCGCGCGCTACGGCACGTTCCTCACGCGCTCGATGCCGGGCTTCTGGCAGACGACCGACCGCGACGTCGCCACCGCTGCGCTGCGGCGCCTGGTCACCCTAGGCTGAGGTCTCCGACCGACTTCACGGAGGCGAGATGACCACGAGCACGTCCGGGCAGGACAGCGAGGGCGCGACGACGGGAGGTTCCGGAGGGGGAGGCGCGCGGACCACGAAGCTCGCGATCGTGGGCGCTGGCGCCGTCGGGTCGACGCTCGCCTACGCGGCGCTCATGCGTGGCGCGGCGCGGACGGTCGCGCTGCTCGACGTCAACCGCGCCAAGGTCGAGGCCGAGGTCCTCGACCTCCAGCACGGCATCCAGTTCATGCCGATGGCCCGCGTCGAGGGCTCCGACGACGTCGCGGTGTGCGCGGACGCCGACGTCGTCGTGGTGACGGCGGGCGCCAAGCAGAAGCCCGGCCAGACGCGGCTCGACCTCGCCGAGGCCACCATCGGCCTCGTCCGCAAGATCTTGCCCGGGCTGGTGGAGGTCGCACCCGACGCGACCTACGTCATGGTCACGAACCCGGTCGACATCGTCACGTACGCCGCGCTCAAGATCTCCGGCCTGCCCCCGCAGCAGCTGTTCGGCAGCGGGACGGTCCTCGACTCGTCACGGCTGCGCTTCCTCGTCGCCCAGCACTGCGGGGTCGCGGTGCAGAACGTGCACGCCTACGTCGCCGGCGAGCACGGCGACACCGAGATCCCCCTGTGGAGCTCCGCCACGATCGGTGGGACACCCCTGCTGGAATGGCGCGGGATCGGCGGTGCGGGGCCGCTCACGGCGGAGGTTCGGGCAGAGATCGCGCACGAGGTGGTGCACTCGGCCTACCGGATCATCGAGGGCAAGGGGGCGACGAACTACGCCGTCGGCCTCGCCGGCACACGGATCATCGAGGCCGTGCTCGACGACGAGCACCGCATCCTGCCCGTGTCGACGCTGCTCGCGGGCGACTACGGCATCGAGGACGTGTGCCTGTCGTTGCCGACGCTCGTCGACCGGCGTGGGGCCGTAGAGCGCGTGGAGGTTCCCCTGTCGGGCGAGGAGCTCGCGGGACTGCACGCCTCGGCCGACTCGCTGAGGGCCGTCGCACGCCGCTTCGGGCTCTGAGCGCCCGAGCGTGAGCACGCACGGAGCCGGGTGATCGTCCTCGACCACCCGGCTCCCGGCGTGCTCAGAGGCTGCGCAGCACCGAGACGACGCGACCGAGGACCTGGGCGTCGTCGCCGGGGATCGGGTCGTACGCGGCGTTGCGCGGCATGAGCCAGACGTGCCCGTCGGCGCGGCGCAGACTCTTGACCGTCGCCTCGCCGTCGATCATCGCTGCGACGATCTCGCCGTTCTCCGCGACGGGCTGCCGGCGCACGACCACCCAGTCGCCGTCGCAGATCGCGGCCTCGATCATCGAGTCGCCCTGCACGCGGAGGAGGAACAGCTCGCCCTCGCCGACCAGCTGGCGAGGCAGCGGGAAGACGTCCTCGACCACCTGCTCGGCGAGGATCGGACCGCCTGCGGCGATCCGTCCGACGACGGGCACGTAGGACGGCGCGGGGTGCGCCTCGTCGTACTCGGGCTGGGGCGCGGACGCGGTGAGGGACGTGGCGCGCCGCGCGTCGTCGGGCTGGACGACCTCGATGGCCCGGGGCCGGTTCGGGTCCCGGCGCAGGTACCCCTTGCGCTCGAGCGTCGTGAGCTGGTGCTTCACCGACGACGGGCTCGTCAGGCCGACGGCCTCGCCGATCTCGCGCATGCTGGGCGGGTACCCGCGCTGCTCGACGCACGCCCTGATGGTCTCGAGCACGAGACGCTGGCGCGGGGTCAGCCCGTCGCCCCCCGCCGAGCCGTCCGGGAGCTCGCGCACCTCGGCGAGCCCCCGTGCGCTGTCCGTGCCTCGTCCCGCCATGGTCCGCTCCGCCCTCGTCCGTCGCGGGCCGCGGAGCTCGACTGCCCGCTCCCGGCCTCCCTCACCCGGGACGAGCGCCCCGGGCTCCGGCCGTGCCGGAGCGTCCAGGGATGGACATGTCCGGCGAACCGACCTGCCCCCAGGTTAGGGGAGAGCGCGACACGAATCAAACATTTGTTCGAGCATGTCTCGACTCCGTCGGTGGTTCGTGATAGACCTTCGTACAGATGTTCTACGTACAGGTGTTCGACCGGCGACATGTCGGCGGACGGACGACGGGGCTCGTGGGGCGGATCGACCGGGGAAGGCGATCCGCCCCAGGGGCCGGGACGGGGAAGACATGAGCACGATCACGCTGTCGGCGTCCGGGCCGGGCATCTCGCGGGTGCGTCAGCAGGCGCCCGAGGGTCGTCTGCGCCTCACGCGCCGAGGTCGGGTGGTGCTCGTCCTGCTCGTCGCTCTCGTCGCCCTGCTCGCCGCCCGGGTGGGTTCCGCGGTGGCAGGTGGCCCCGGTGAGCCCGTCGAGGTGCGGGTCCACGTGGTGTCGGCGGGCGAGACCCTGTGGGACCTCGCCGCGGCAGTCGCCGATCCGGGCGATGACCTCCGGGACGTCGTGGGTGGTCTCGTCGAGCTCAACGAGCTCCCGTCGGCCGGGCTCCAGGTGGGGCAGCGCGTGCTCCTGCCGGTCGAGAGCGCGTGACGCGGAGCTCGATGCCCTTCGCGCGCTCGCTCGGGGTGTGATCGAGGACACGTCGTGCGGCCGGACCTCGATCGCCCTCAGGGGTTGCGCGGAGTGATGAGGACTACCTAAGTTAGTCTCACCTCACACGCCGGGCTGGGGGGCTGGGCGAAGAGGCGAGGAGCACGCGGTCCACCGCGGCTCCTGCGCACGTCGGCGCGCGTGAGGCGAGTCATGCGCGAGATGGGGACGGGGGCGTCCCGACGGGGGCGGTCGGAATCGACCGCCCCCGTTCTGCTGTCCGCGCCCGGGAAGGTCCCACCCAGGGCGCGTGTTGCACGCGCACGCCGCGACGGCTTACGTTCGACGCGCCGACGCCGACGGCGCCGGCGCGACCCCGCGGAGGAGCCCGCCCATGCACTGCCCTTTCTGCCGCCACGCGGACTCCCGAGTCGTCGACTCGCGTACCTCCGACGACGGCGCGTCGATCCGCCGTCGGCGCCAGTGCCCGGAGTGCAACCGCCGGTTCACGACGATCGAGACCGCGAGCCTGTCCGTCGTCAAGAGGTCGGGCGTCACCGAGCCGTTCTCGAGGGAGAAGATCGTCAACGGCGTCCGCAAGGCGTGCCAGGGCCGCCCGGTCAACGAGGACGACCTGGCCGTCCTGGCGCAGCGCGTCGAGGAGACGATCCGCGCGAGCGGCAGCGCGGAGCTCGACGCCTACGAGATCGGTCTCGCGATCCTCGGCCCCCTGCGGGAGCTCGACGAGGTCGCCTACCTGCGGTTCGCGAGCGTCTACCAGGCGTTCGACTCCCTCGAGGACTTCGAGAGCGCGATCACCTCGTTGCGGGTCGAGCGCGCCGAACGTCGGCGCTCGGCGCCCGGGTCGGGCGACACCGTGGACCGCGACGGCGAGGGACCGGGCGGTGAAGGATCCGGCCCCGACGACCCGGTCCAGGAGGCGGCGTCGACGCGCTGACGGCACCCGCGGGAGATCCCGGGATCGAACCGCGGCCCGCCTACAGGTCGCTCGACCGGGCCGCCCAGATGTTGATGCCGCTGTCCGCGGGGATCGCCCGGACGGCGTCGAGCTCCTCGGCCGTGAGCGGCGGGCCGTCGAGCGCTGCGAGGTTCTCGTCGAGCTGCCGGGTCGAGCTCGCACCGAGGAGCACTGACGTCACGCGCTCGTCGCGCAGGGCCCACGCGACGGCGGTCTGCGCGAGCGACCTCCCGTTCGAGCGCGCGAGCCGGTCGAGCCGGCGGACGTGGGCGAGGTTCTCCTCGCGGAGGAACTCCCGGCGCAGCGGCCCGCCGCGCGCCGCGCGCGACGACTCGGGGACGCCGTCGAGGTAGCGGTCGGTGAGCATTCCCTGCGCGAGCGGTGAGAACGCGACGACCCCCGTGCCGGACCGTCCGGCCACGTCGAGCAGGCTCTGCCCGGCCGCGTCCGTCGGGTCCGGTTCCTCGATCCAGCGGTTGAGCATCGAGTACGACACCTGCGTCACGACGAGGTGCAGGCCGAGGCCGGCCGCGACGTCGAGCGCCTCTCGCGTACGGCGTGCCGAGTACGACGAGATCCCGGCGTACCGGGCCCGGCCGGAGCGAACCGCCGTCGCGAGGGCGCCGACGGTCTCGGTGAGCGGTGTCGTGGGGTCGAAGCGGTGGCTGTAGAAGATGTCGACGTGGTCGAGGCCGAGCCGGCGCAGCGACGCGTCGAGGGAGGAGAGCAGGTACTTGCGCGAGCCGCCCTCGCCGTACGGGCCAGGTCCCATGCGGTAGCCCGCCTTGGTCGTCACGACGAGCTCGTCGCGCACGGGCCGCAGGTCGCGGGCGAGCAGCCTGCCGAGCGACTCCTCGGCCGCGCCGCCGGGCGGGCCGTAGTTGTTCGCGAGGTCGAGGTGGGTCACGCCGCGGTCCACCGCGTGCAGCACGATCTCGCGCTGCGTGCCCGCAGGGTCGGCGTCGCCGTAGTTCTGCCACAGCCCCAGGGAGAGCGCGGGGAGCGTAAGACCGCTGCGGCCGAGCCGTCGGTGCGGGAGCGAGCCAGGGGCGGTCGGGAGCGGTGTGGGCGACACGTGCTCGACGCTACCGGACCCGGCACGAGCGGGCGGCTGCGCCGGCGGCGAAATCAGGTGGCGCTGCCGGAGGCGGTGCGAGACCCTGGCCGTGGGTCCGCCAGTCGGGCCCGTCCGCATCCCCCACCGACGAGGAGCCCGCCCATGGCGTCCGACGCGCAGCGACCTGCTGCAGACACCGCACCGACCGACGAGGCCAAGGCGAAGTTCCGCGAGGCGCTCGACCGCAAGAACGCGGCGCAGCACCGGACGGCGGACGGCGAGACGAACACCGGCTCGGTGCACGGCTCGGAGACCGTCGGCCCCGTCCAGCGCACGTTCCGCCGCAAGTCCGGCTGACCCGCCGCAGGCACCGCTCCGTCGTCCGGCTCCCCGTTCGGGGGCCGGACGACGTGCGTCCGGGGGCGTCAGCTCGCAGGACGCACGAACCGTCGTCCGGTCATCTCGTGCGGCTCGACGACGACCCACTCCTCGGTCGGCACGTCGACCGTCGGCGCGAGCCCGTCGACGGCACGCGCGACCTCGGCGATCTCGTGCTCCGTGACGAGTCGGCGTGCCACGCCGTGCACGACGACGCTCCACGCGCCGTCGTCGCTGACGTCGTCCCACTCCAGCGCGACGCGCTCGTTGGTCACGAGCGTCGCGAGCTTGGTCCCGGGCACGGTCCGGAAGGCGATCGTCCGGTCGTGCGCGCCGACCGTCACGGGGAAGATGTCGGGCTCGCCCCGCACGCTCACGGCGAGACGCGCGACGCGGGTGCCCTCCACGAGCTCCCACGACGCGTCGACGTCGAGGACCTGCGGTCCCTCGTTCGAGTATCCGGTCATGCCCCATCGTGGCACCGGGCCGCAGCGGGCGCGCAGCGGCGAAGGTCCCCGTCGCCGTGGACCTTCGCCGGATGCGCTCGCTCGGTGCCGTCGCGACCCGCGGTCGCCAGGTGCGGCGGTCAGTCGAGGACGCGCAGCGCGATCGTCTGGTCCATGCCCGCGAGGGCCTCGATGACCGCCGGCTCGACGCGCGAGCCGACGTCGGTGACGACGTAGCCGAGCTCGCCGCGGGTCGCGAGGAGCTGGCCCTCGATGTTGGTGCCGTGCTCGGCGAGGGTCGCGTTGACGGCGGCGAGCACGCCCGGGGTGTTGCGGTGCAGGTGCGTGATGCGCGTGATGCCCGTGGTCTGCTCGAGCGCGAGGTTCGGCAGGTTGACGCTCAGCGTCGTCGAACCGGTGGTCAGGTAGTCGCGCAGCTTCGCGGAGACGAACTGACCGATGGCCTCCTGGGCCTCCTCGGTCGACCCGCCGATGTGCGGCGTGAGGATGACGTTCGGCAGGCCGCGCAGCTCGGAGTCGAACGCGTCGCCCTTGCGCTTCGGCTCGTGCGGGAAGACGTCGACGGCCGCCCCGGAGACGTGGCCCGCGACGATCGCCTCGCGCAGGGCGCCGTAGTCGACGACGAAGCCACGCGACAGGTTGAGGAAGATCGCGCCCGGGCGCATGCGGGCGAACTGCTTCGCGCCGAACAGGCCGGCGTTCCCCTGGCGGCCGTCGACGTGCAGCGTCACGACGTCGGCCTGCTCGAGCAGCTCGTCGAGCGTGTCCATGCGGCGCGCGTTGCCGAGCGCGAGCTTCTCGGCCGTGTCGTAGAACACCACCGACATGCCGAGGTTCTCGGCGACGACGGAGAGCTGGGTGCCGATGTTGCCGTAGCCGACGATGCCGAGCGTGCGGCCGCGCACCTCGTGCGCGCCCTCCGCCGACTTGTCCCAGCGGCCCTCGTGCAGGGCCTTGTCGCGCTCGGTGAGGCGGCGCGTCAGCGCGATGATCTCGGCGAGCGCGATCTCGACCACCGAGCGCGTGTTCTGGAACGGGGCGTTGAAGACGGCCACGCCCTGGGTCGCGGCGGACCGCAGGTCGATCTGGTTGGTGCCGATGCAGAACGCGCCGAGCGCCACGAGGTCGGGGGCGTGCTCGAGCACGTTCGCGGTGACGTTCGTCTTGGACCGGATGCCGAGCAGGTGGACGCCGTCCAGAGCCTCGATGAGCTCGGACTCGTCGAGGGCGCCGGTGCGGACGGTGACGTCGATCCCGGCGGCCTCGAGGTTCGAGGCGGCGAGGGGGTGCAGGTTTTCGAGGAGGAGGGCGCGTAGCACCCACCCATGGTGCGCCGTGGAGTGCGCGCCGACCAAACGGGTCTTGACCCTCGGGACGAGGTGAACGGCGTCCCGGTCACGCCACGGGCGGCTCAGCGATCCCGACCGGCAGGTCGCGCGCGTGCACGACGACGAGCCGCTGCGTCGGGCGCGTCATGGCGACGTACAGGTCCGACGGACCCGACGGTCCCTCCGCGACGTCGGCCGGCTCGACGAGCACGACGGCGTCGAACTCGAGGCCCTTGACCTCCACGGGGTCGAGCACGACGACGGACGCGTCGGTGCTGCCGTCCTCGACGCCGAGCCCTCTGCGCAGGCCGGCGGTGCTCCCGCGCGCCGCCACGACGGCGACGCGACCGGCGTCGTCCGCCACGAACTCCGCCCGCGCGGCCTCGACCTGCGCGCGGACCGCCGCGACGAGGTCCGTCGTCCCGTCGGGACCGGCCGGCTCGGCCAGGCCCTCGCTCGGGACGGTGACGACGCGCAGCGCGTCGGGGACCTCGCGCGCGGACGTCAGGGGCGAGACCGGCAGGCCCGCGGCGACGGCCGCGCGCCGGGCCGCGTCCGCGACCGCGGCCGGGGTGCGGTAGTTGACGGTGAGCTCCTCGAGCCGCCACGCGTCGCGGAACACCGGGTCGAGCATCCCCCGCCACGAGCGGGCGCCCGCGGGCGACGACGTCTGCGCCACGTCGCCGACGATCGTGAACGAGCGCGTCGGGCAGCGACGCACGAGCATGCGCCACGCCATCGCCGACAGCTCCTGCGCCTCGTCGACCACGACGTGCCCGTACGTCCACGACCGGTCCTGCACGGCGCGCTCCGCCGTCGTGAGCCGGGGACCGCTCGCGGCGAACCGTTCGGCGAGAACGTCGGCGCCGACGATCCCGGCGCCCGCGCCCGACGACTCGAGCACCTGGCGCGCGTACTCGAGGTCCTGCGCGCGCTGCGCCGCCTGGGCCGCGGCCTCCGCGCGCTCGGCCTGGTCGTCCTCGCCGAGCAGCTCGGCCGCCTCGTCGAGGAGCGGGACGTCCGCCGGGGTCCAGGGAGAGCCCTTCGGCCGCGCGAGCAGCCGCCGGTCCTCCGGCGAGAGCTCGGGCGCCGCCTCGGCGAGGCGGTGCGGCTTGGTGAACAGGTCCTCCACGAGCCGCTCGGGCGTGAGGGGGAGCCACGCGAGGTTCAGCGCCACACGCACGTCGCGGTGCGAGCGCAGGTCCTCGAGGACGACGGCCCGGTCCTCGCCGACGAGCGGCTCGCCGAGCTGCGTGCCGTACTGGTCCACGAGCCGCGAGAGCATCTCGCGCACGAACGTCACGCGAGCGAGGTTGTGCGGCTTGTGCGCGCGCCGCGCCTTCGCGATCGCGTCCCGCACGTCCCGCCGGCGGATCACGAGGTCGCGGCCGTCGAGACGCACCGGGACGTCCTGCGCGGGGACGCGCTCGCGGGCCCGCACGGCGCGGCGCACCGCGCGCGCCATGACCGCCCGCCCCTTGACGCGCGCGACCTGCGGGTCCTCGTGGCCGTCCGCGACGATCCCGGGCAGGAGGTCTGCGATCGTCGTGCTGACGACACCGGTCTCGCCCAGGGACGGCAGCACCTGGTCGATGTAGCGCAGGAACGACAGGCTCGGGCCCACCAGCAGCACGCCGGAGCGCTCGAGCACGCGCCGGTGCGCGTAGAGCAGGTACGCCGCGCGGTGCAGCGCGACCGCGGTCTTGCCCGTGCCCGGCCCGCCCTGCACGACGAGCGCGCCGGCCAGCGCCGAGCGGATGATCGTGTCCTGCTCGGCCTGGATCGTCGCGACGATGTCGCCCATGCGCCCCGTGCGGCCCGCCGCCATCGCGGCGAGCAGCGCGCCCTCGCCGGACAGCGTGGTCCCGGTGACGTCGGCGGGCGCGTCGAGGTCGAGGAGCTCGTCCTCGAGCCCGGTCACCTCGCGCCCGCGCGTCACGAGGTGGCGACGGCGCACGACTCCGTCGGGGTGTGCCGCCGTCGCGCGGTAGAAGGCCTGGGCGGCGGGAGCACGCCAGTCGGTGAGCAGGGACGTGTGCTCGGCGTCGGCGAGCCCGATGCGGCCGACGTACCGGGCGGCGCCGTCCTCCAGGTCGAGGCGGCCGAACGCCAGGCGGTCCTCGACGGCGTCGAGCTGGGCGACGCGGTCCTCGTAGAGGGTCGCGAACGCGTCGCGCTCGCTGCGGTTCTGCGGCGACCCCGAAGGGCCCGAGCGACGCACGGCGTCGAGCCGTGCCCGTGCCGCCGCGCGCAGCTCGTCGAGGCGCGCGTAGAGGGTGTCCACGACGTCCTGCTCGAGCCGGAGCTCGTCGATGCGTCCCACGCTGTCCCTTCGTCGACCCGCTCCCCGTCGTCCCCGCCGGTGCGGCCGTCCATTATGGCGCACCGGGAGCCCGTCGCAGACACGCGCGCGAGCGGGAGGGCCGCACGGGAGCCGCCCGCTAGGATCGGGGGCCATGGCGACCAGAGGGGAGCGGGCGTCGTGACCGGGAACGACCGGCAGGTCCCCCCCGAGGGGCCCTCGGCACGGGGCGAGGTGCCGCGCCCGCAGCGCGCCGTGCTCGCGCCCACCGACGAGCTGCGCATCCTCCTCGTCGAGGACGACGACGGCGACGCGGTCCTCGTCGGGGAGCTGCTCTCCGACGCGAACCTCAAGGTCGAGCTCCACCGGGCGACGACGCTCGACGCCGCGCTCGACATGCTCCGCACCCACCACGTCGACTGCGTCCTGCTGGACCTCGGCCTCCCGGACTCCGTGGGCCTGTCCGCCGTCGAGCGGGTCCGGGCGGGCACCCACCCGCCCGCCCTCGTCGTGCTCACGGGCCACGCCGGCATCGACCTCGGCGTGCAGGCGGTCGCGGCCGGAGCCGACGACTACCTCGTCAAGGGCGAGGTCGACGGCGACCTGCTCGGGCGCTCGGTGCGCTACGCGGTCCAGCGCCGCATGTCCGTCGAGCAGCAGCGCGCGCTGTACCGCAGCGAGGTCCGGGCCGCGGAGACGGCCCGCCTGGAGCGTGCGCTCCTGCCCACCCCGCTCGTGCAGGACGACCGCCTCGACGTGATGGTCGGGTACGTCCCGGGAGGCAACGGCCTCCTGGGCGGGGACTTCTACGACGCCGTCGAGCGCCCGGACGGGTCCGTCCTGTGCGTCATCGGCGACGTCGCGGGCCACGGACCGGACGAGGCCGCGCTGGGGGCGACGCTGCGCACCGCATGGCGCACCATCGTCCTCAGCGACACCGAGCCGGGCGCGATCCTGCCGCTGCTCGAGCGCGTCCTCGTGCCGGAGCGCGCGCGCTCCGAGGTCTTCGTGACCCTGTGCCAGGTCGTCGTCTCCGCGGACCGGCGCCGCGCCCAGATCTACCTCGCGGGTCACCTCGCGCCGCTGCTCCTGCGGGAGACGTCGACGGAGATCCGCCCGACGGCCCGGGGCCGCGCGCTCGGGATCCCGGTCTCCGGTGGCTGGACGCCGCAGGAGGTCGACCTGGGGGAGCGCTGGGCACTCATGCTCTACACCGACGGACTCGTCGAGGCCACCGTCGCGGGGCGGCGGGAGGGTGCCGACGTCCGCGCGCGACCGGAGCGCGTCGGGGTCGAGGGCCTGCGCAGCGCCGTCGACGCGGCGCTCGAGCACGGTACGGAAGGAGTCGTGGAGCGCGTCTTCCACCGCGTGCGGGACCTGCACGGCGGGCCGCTGGCGGACGACGCCGCGCTCCTCGTCATCGGCTGGGGCGGCGACGCCACGTCGCCCGGCGAGCGCACGGCGACGCTCGCGGACTCCGACGAGTGGGCCCGGTGAGCGTGGCACCCGACGGCCGGCGCGGCGCAGCGCCCCGTACCGCCACCCGCGCCCCGACGCTGCGTCGCAGGCTCGGCTGGGCGCTCGTCGTCGCCGGGGTGATCCTCCTCGGGGTCCTCGCGACGTCGGCGATCGCGCTGTCGCGCGTGGTCACGCTGCAGGGCGAGGTCACCGGGCCGTACTTCGAGGCCGTCACGCAGGCGGACGCAGCCTACGTCGGACTGCTCGACGCCGAGGTCGCCGTGCGGGCCTTCGTCGCCACCGCGGACGCCACCGCGCTCGAGGCGTACACGCGGGCCGTCGGCCCCGACGCGCGCGGCGTGGTCCCCGACCCGACGCTCCTCGAGGGCCTGGAGATCGACGACGACCTCGCCGCGGCGATGGCGCAGGCCGACGAGTCCGTCCGTGCCTGGGTGACGGAGTACGCCGAGCCGGCGATCGAGACGACCGAGGAGCAGTGGCCGGCCCGGGTCACCGCACGCGAGCAGACGCGCGGGGCCGAGCTGTTCGGGCAGGCGCGGTCGGACACGTCCGACTACGTCGCTGCGCTGCGCGCGGACCGGGTCGAGCACGTCGAGGCGCTCGACCGGTGGAGCCGTGCGCTCTTCGGGAGCGTCCTCGTCCTCGTCGGCTCGGCGCTCGCGGTGGGCATCATCCTCTGGGTCTGCCTCAAGCGGTGGGTGACGGAGCCGATGGCGGCGCTCGCGCACCGCGTGCGGCTCGTGAGCTCGGGACGGCTCGACGAGCCCGTCGTGACGTCGGGCCCGGCCGAGATCGCCGACCTCGCGCAGGACGTCGAGCACATGCGGGTCGAGCTCGTGAACCAGGTCGCCGAGATCAAGGCGTCGCACGAGGACGCGGCGCGCTCGCACCAGCTCCTGGCCGAGCAGGCGAGCGAACTCGAGCGCTCGAACCGCGACCTCGAGCAGTTCGCGTACGTCGCGTCGCACGACCTGCAGGAGCCGCTGCGCAAGGTCGCGAGCTTCACCCAGCTCCTGAAGAAGCGGTACGGGGGCGAGCTCGACGAGCGCGCCGACCAGTACATCGACTTCGCGGTCGACGGCGCCAAGCGCATGCAACGGCTCATCCAGGACCTGCTCGGGTTCTCCCGCGTCGGGCGCACCGGGACCGAGCGGGTCGACGTGGACCTCGAGCGCGCGCTCGAGACAGTGGTCGAGGACGCCTCCGAGACCATCGCCGCGACCGGCGCGACGATCACGCACGACCCGCTGCCCGTCGTCGTCGGCGAGAGCGCCCTGCTCCACCAGCTGCTCGCCAACCTCCTGGGCAACGCCCTGAAGTTCCGTGACCCCGACCGCGCCCCCGTCGTGCACGTCGGCGTCCTCGCGCGGGACACGCACTGGGAGTTCTCCGTCGCGGACAACGGGATCGGGATCGACCCGCAGTACGCGGAGCGCGTGTTCGTGATCTTCCAGCGCCTGCACGCCAAGGACGTGTACGAGGGCACGGGGATCGGGCTCGCGCTGTGCAAGCGCATCGTCGAGTACCACGGCGGCCGCATCTGGATCGAGCCGCGCGAGGGCGGCACGACGATCCGCTTCACGCTCGCCCACGCGTACGTGCACGCCCAGGTCGGCTACGCTCGCTCCGACCGCGGCGACGCGACGCTGGAGACGGCACCCCGCGCGGGCCACGACGACGAGGAGAGCACCGCATGAGCAACGGCAGCAAGCCGATCGACGTCCTGCTGGTCGAGGACGACCCCGGCGACGTGCTCATGACGCGCGAGGCCTTCGAGGACCACAAGGTCACGAACCGCCTCTCGGTGGTCTCCGACGGCGTGAGCGCGCTCGAGTTCCTGCGCAAGCAGGGCGAGCACGCCGACGCGCCGACACCCGACCTCATCCTCCTCGACCTCAACCTGCCCCGGATGGACGGCCGCGAGGTCCTCGCCGAGCTCAAGGAGGACGAGGCGCTGCGCAAGATCCCGGTCGTCGTCCTCACGACGTCCGAGGCCGAGGAGGACGTGGTGCGCAGCTACTCCCTGCACGCGAACGCCTACGTGACCAAGCCCGTGGACTTCGACCGGTTCATCGACGTCGTGCGGCAGATCGACGACTTCTTCGTCTCGGTCGTGCGCCTGCCGGGTCGCTGAGCGCGCACCGGCCGACCAGGCGTCGGCCGGACCGGTGCCGACCACCCGCCGACGCGGGAAGGATCGGGCCGCCCCTCTTGTTACGGTCCTCAGGCCCTTCGCGCTGCTCGCGGCGCCGGGGCGCAGAAGTGGCAGGGACGTGACGAGGAGGATGCATGCTGGACCCTCGAGGGATCTACGAGCTCGACGAGCAGGCCGTCGCGCGCCTGTGGCCGACGGCTCCCGAACCCGGTGCGGGGCCCGTGCTGCTCCACGCCGTGGCGGGGTTCGTGGACGCCGGGAACGCGGGCGAGATCGCCGTCGAGCACCTGCTTGAGATCGGTGAGGTGACACGCGTCGCGACCTTCGACGTCGACCAGCTCCTCGACTACCGCTCGAAGCGCGCGACCATGACCTTCAGCACCGACCGCTGGAGCGACTACGACGAGCCTCACCTGGTGATCGACCACGTGCGCGACGCCGAGGGCAGCGGCTTCCTGCTCCTGCACGGCGCGGAGCCGGACGTGCAGTGGGAGCGCGTCGTCGCCGCGCTGCGCGACGTCGTCGAGCGCCTCGGCGTGTCGCTCACCGTCGGCTTCCACGGGATCCCCATGGGCATCCCGCACACGCGACCGCTGTCGGTGACGGCGCACGCGACACGGCCCGAGCTGATCGGCGAGCACTCGTCGTGGTTCGGCACCGTGAAGGTCCCGGCGAGCCTTGCGGCCCTCCTCGAGCTCCGGCTCGGGCGCGCGGGCCACGACGCCGTCGGCTACACCGTGCACGTGCCCCACTACCTCGCGCAGTCGGCGTACCCGCCCGCGGCGGTCGTCGCGCTCGAGCAGGTCCAGCGGGTCACGGGCCTCGACCTCGCGACCGCTGGTCTCGCGGAGGCCGCGCAGGACGCGACGACCGAGGTCGAGCGCCAGGTCCGCGACTCCGAGGAGGTCGCGGCGGTCGTGCGGGCGCTCGAGGAGCAGTACGACGCGTTCGCGCGCTCCGTCGGGCGCACGAGCCTGCTCGCCGAGTCGGCGCCGATCCCCACGGCAGAGGAGCTCGGCGCGGAGTTCGAGCGCTTCCTCGCCCAGCAGTCCGGGGACTGACACCACCGGCGCGCGACAGCTGTCCGCCGCTATGTGCCGAAAAATCATCACGGATCGGCGCGTCCTGCGTGGCGGACCTCACACGGCGCGTGCCACACTGTCACCCGTTGCAGTGACGTACTTGCGCACGACCCGGTGCAGGTCACGCGTGGTTCTTCCCGACGGGGCGGGCCGCGCCGGGGCCTGCCGGCCGTCCTCGGCCGGGCCGCCGGCGAAGGACGTGGGACATGGCATTGCGGCGCACCGGGGGTGGACGAAGGGTCCGCTCGCTGATGTCCCGGATGGACAGAAGGTCAGAGGAAGAGCATGGCGCAGGGTTCTGTGAAGTGGTTCAACGCCGAGAAGGGCTACGGGTTCATCGCGCAGGACGGCGGCGGTGCCGACGTCTTCGTGCACTACTCGGCGATCGAGACGAACGGGTACCGCACGCTCGAAGAGGCGCAGCGGGTCGAGTTCGAGATCACCCAGGGTCCGAAGGGCCCGCAGGCGGAGCAGGTCCGTCCGCTCTGACGTCTCCGACGTCCCGGCCGTCGAGCCGGTCGGAGCAGTCCGCAGGAGCCGCACCCGGCACGGGGTGCGGCTCCTGCCGTCTCAGGGGTCTGCCGTCGAGCCGTCCGTCGGCGCCGCCGGGTCCGTGAACGGCGTGGCCGAGCCCACGAACGTGGTGAGCTCGGCCCCGACGAGCACGCGTGCCGGGGCCGGAAGCGAGCGGACGGCACGTGCCAGGCCGGGGCCGTCGAGGTCGAGAGGACCGCCCTCGCGCACGGCGACGAGCACGACGTTGCCGTAGCGCCGCCCCTTGAGCTGTCCGGGCTCGGCGATCGCGGCGAGCCGCGCGCCGTCGGCCCCCTCGACGGGCTCCGACGTCGACGGACCGGTCAGCGCCGTGGCGAGCGTCGCGAGCTCGCGCCGGGTCGCGGTGAGCGGGGGCCGGTCGGCGCAGTTGACGAGGTAGACGCCTCCCGGGCGCAGCACGCGGCGCACGTCCGCCACGGCGTCGAGCGTGACGAGGTGCTCGGGGGTGCTGTCGCCGTGGAAGACGTCGCGCACGACGACGTCGAACGACGCGTCGGGAAGGCTCGCCACGGCGCGGCGGGCGTCGTCCGGACGCAGTCGCAGGCGAGGGGATCGCGGCAGGTCGAACCACTCGCGCACGAGCTCCAGCAGCCGCGCGTCGACGTCGACGCCGAGCTGGCTCGAGCCGGGGCGGGTGTGCTCGACCCAGCGCGCGAGGCTGCAGCCCGCCGCGCCGAGGTGCAGGACGCGCAGCGGGCCAGGGGGAAGCTCGTCGACGACGGCCGCCATCTGCTGCATGTACTCGAACGCGAGCATCCCCGGGTCGTCGAGGTCGAGGTGGGAGCTGGGTACCCCGTTGACGAACAGGGTGACGGCCGAGGGGTGGTCGGGGTCGCGCTCGACGTGCGCCGTCCCCGTGGACGTCGGGACGGGTTCCCCGGGCAGGTCCGCGGGAAGCGTTCGCGTACCCCGTCGACGGGACGATGTGGGTGGCCCCGAGGATCCTGGTGGGCGACGGGCGGTGCGGCGAGCCATGGGCCCACCGTACGGGCCGCGGGTCGGGTTCCGGTCGCGACGTTGACAGAGTCGAACAGGTGTTCGATAGTGGGAGCGGGAGGTGCGCGATGACGAACGACGCAGGCGCAAGGGGTCCGGCCGCGGTACCGGCGGACGTGCACCGGCTGCTGGCACGCGCGGAGGCCGAGCTCGTCGCGGCGTCGCTCGCGACGAACCCCGCGGAGCGGTTCCTGCACGCGCACCTCGGCGCGCTCCGGGCGGCCTCCGCGGTCGTCGCGCTGCGGGGTCGGCCGGTCCGCCGTGGGCGCGCCCGGCCGGTGTGGGACCAGCTGGCCGACGCGGAGCCGGCGCTCGCCGCCTGGTCGGTCTACTTCGCGAGCGGCGCTCGGGTGCGTGCGGCCGTGGACGCAGGACGGTTCGACGCCGTCGACGCACGCCGCGCGGACGAGCTCCTCGCGTGCGCCGAGGACTTCCGTGACGAGGTCGCGATGCTCGTCGACCCGGCGGCTGGCTTCGTCCGCCTGCCGGGGCTCCGGACCGTGGCCTCGTGACCAGCGCCTCGAGCCGGACGTGAGCCGCGGGCCGCGCGCCGTCGTCCGGCGCGACTGGGGTGACGACGAGGAGGGCTGCTCCATCCTCCACGTCGACATGGACGCGTTCTTCGCGTCCGTGGAGCTGGCGCGTCGGCCGCAGCTCGTGGGACGGCCGGTCATCGTCGGCGGGGCGGAGCGCGGGGTCGTCCTGGCCGCCACGTACGAGGCGCGGGCTTTCGGGGTCCACTCCGCGATGCCGATGGTCACCGCTCGCAGGCTGTGCCCCCAGGCGATCGTCGTCCCGCCCGACCACGCGCGCTACTACGAGGTCTCGGCCTCGGTCATGGGGATCTTGGGTGAGGTCACCGCGCTGGTCGAGCAGGTGAGCGTCGACGAGGCGTTCCTCGACGTGAGCGGCGCGCGACGCCGGCTCGGCGCGCCGACGCGGATCGGTGCCGAGCTGCGCCGCCGGGTGCGCTCCGAGCACGGGATCACGTGCTCGGTGGGCATCGCGACGACCAAGTTCGTCGCCAAGCTCGCCTCCACGCACGCGAAGCCGGACGGCATGCTGCTCGTGCCGGCCGCCGCGACCGTCCCGTTCCTGCGCACGCTGCCCGTCGGCGCGCTGTGGGGCGTGGGGGAGCGGACCGAGCAGGCCCTCGCCCAGTGGGGGATCCGGACCGTCGCGGAGCTCGCGGACACGGACGTCGCGTCGTTGCAGTCGGCCGTCGGCAAGGTCGCCGGCGCCCACCTGCACGACCTCGCGTGGGGCCGCGACCCCCGGCCGGTCCGGCCGGAGCGGTCGGAGCGCAGCATCGGGGCCGAGACCACCTTCTCCCACGACCTGCGTGACCTCTCCGCGGTCCAGGCGCGGGTCCTCGAGCTCGCCGACCGGTGCGCCGCCCGGCTGCGCGGCCAGGGCCTGGTGACCCGGACGGTGAGCGTCAAGGTCCGCACGAGCGACTTCCGCACGGTCACCCGGGCGCGGACGCTGGGGGCACCGACCGACGTGGCGCGCGAGATCTACCTGGTGGCACGCGAGCTCGTCGCCGGGGTCGACCTGCGAGGCCTGGCGGTCCGTCTCGTGGGTGTGCGCGCCGAGGGGCTCGAGCCGCGCGCGGAGGCGGTCGTCCAGCCGACTCTCGAGGAGGCGGTCGAGGAGACGTCGGCGTCGCGGCGGCGTGTCGAGGAGGCTGTCGACGCGGTCCGGGGGCGGTTCGGGGTGAGATCCATCGCCATGGGGCCCTCCAGGGGCCCCTCGACTACCACGCCCGCGGATGTCGATCTATCCTGAGGGGGACATACGACCACCGTGGAGAAACGGGGTGCTCATGCCTCTGTCTGAGTACGAGCAGCGGGTATTGGAGCAGATGGAGCGCGCGCTCACCTCGGACGATCCGCGGTTGGCGAACACTCTGCAGGCGCCACGACGACGATCTGCGCTGCGCTACGTCCTGGCAGGAGTAGGCGTCGTCGGCGGCCTGCTGCTCCTGGTGCTCGGCGCAGCGATGTCCCAGACCTGGATCGGAGTGGTGGGGTTCATCCTCATGTTCGCCGGGGTCGTGCTGGTGTTCCAGGGCCCACGGGCGTCGAAGAGCGGCCCGGTCGGCACGGTCGAGCCCGACGGCACGGTGCGTCCTGCCGCGACCAGCAAGCCGGCGCGCAAGCCGTTCCTCAGCCGACTGGAAGAGCGCTGGGACCGGCGACGCGATCAGGACGGTCGCTGAGCGACTGTTCCACCGCGCCGACGGCGGCGTCCACGAGCGCGCGGAGGTGCTCGGTCGCGAGACCCCTCGGTCGGCGCGCGTAGCGCTCCTCCTCGAGCGCGGTCGCGAGCTCCGCGAGCGTCTCGGCGAGGTCCTCGTCGAGCGGGTGCGGGCCGCGCCGGGCTGACAGCGTGGCGAGGACTCTCTCGGGAACCTGTCTCGGGGTGGTCGACGACGGCCACCGCACCCCGAGGTCGCCGAGCCGTTCGACGAGCTCGCTCCACGCGTCCTCGGCGTCGTGCAGGCCGTCGTCCTGCGTCCGCCGTCGGACCAGCATCCAGACCGCCCCGACCACGATGGCGACGACGAGCAGAGCGGCTCCGACGACGACCGGCCAGGGCGCGCCCTGGTCCTGCACACCGTCCAGCGTCCCGCCGGTCCCGGGCACGTCCGGTGCCTGGCTCGCGGGTGCTGAGGGCGCGGGTGCCGAGGCGCCCGGGGTCGGGACGTTGCCCGGGTCGGCTACTCCTCCCGGCGTGATGCTCACGGGGGTCGCCCAGCGCGGCGTCGGTCCGGTCTGCTGCGCCGGCGTGGGCTCGAACCGCACCCAGCCCTGCCCCGGGAAGTAGAGCTCCGGCCACGCGTGCGAGTCCCGGCCGGTGACCTGATAGGCGGTGTCGCCCACCTGTTCGCCCGGGAGGAACCCCACGCCGAGACGCGCGGGGATGCCCAGGGTCCTCGCCATCATCGTCATCGACGTCGCGAACTGGACGCAGTAGCCCGTCCGGTCCTGGAGGAAGTCCCACACCGCGTCGCCGGAGTCACCGGGTGCGATCTCGGTCGAGTAGGTGAACTGCGAGGTGTCGCGGAAGTAGGTCTGGAGGGCGAGCGCCTGGTCGTACCGGGTCGTGGCGCCCTCGACGATCGCGTTCGCGAGGTCGCGGATGTCCTGCTCGTGGTCGGAGGCCGGCACGTCGAGGTAGTTGGGGTCGTCCGGGTCGTCACCCGAGGCGGCACGCAGGACCTCCGCGTCGAGAGCGCGCGGGAAGACCTCGAGCTCGTACGACGTCCCGTCGTCGGTGGCCTGCGCACCGACGACCTCGTCGCGCACGGGGTCGTACGCCCACTCCCCGCCGATGTCGAGCGTGCGGGGCTCCGTCGGGACGGGAAGCTTGGTGTCGCGCAGCGACTCGAGCGTGACGTCCACCGTCGTCGGCCCCTCGCCCGCGGTGTCGTCGGGCCAGAGGATCCGGTCCGGGTCGTCGACCGGCTCGCCGTCGCGGTCCGCGCCGCGCCGCCAGTTCGTCCCGTCGAAGCCCGTGAGCGTGAAGACCCGCAGGGGGCCGACGTCGTCGCCGTCCGTGCGGTACCGCAGGACCACCTCGTCGGAGCGCTCCGCGAGGTCGCGGCGCATGTCGAGGTCGTCCGAGAGCCGGACGGTCTGCCCGGCCGAGGAGAAGAGCCGGGACCAGGACGCGGAGGCCACCTCGGGCAGCGAGGCGCTGGCCGTCCCGATGCCGAGCCCGACGAGTGCGACCGCGAGCGCGGTGACGACGGCGCCGACCGCACGCAGGCCACCCGCGGCGCGGTCGTCCACGCCACGTGCTCCGGCCTTGCCGCGGCGCACGGTGCGATGGGGGTTGTCGGCCGCGAGGAGCAGGACGAGCGCGGTCACCGTCACGACGAACGCCGCGGGCGGGACCTCGCCGACGATGACGAGGCCGGGGACCCACAGCGCGAGCAGTGGGATGGCCACACCGGCGCCGAGCCGGAGACCTCCGGCCATGAGGTCGGCGACGAGGAAGACGACGACGGCACCGCCTACCGCCATCAGCGCGATGGGCAGGCTCGGGTCGATCGGCGCGACCTCGGCGAGGGTGAGCTCGCGGGCCGTGGTCAGCCGCGAGACGAGACGATCGACGTTGGTCAGACCGATGAGCAGGGAGAACCGGTCCGTCGGCCCGCCGTACAGTCCGAGGAGCGCCCAGAGCCCGACGACGAGTCCGGCGAGCGACGGCAGCAGTGCGGCGGGCGGCGCGAGCGTCTCGCCGCGCGCTGCGTGCGAGCGCTCGAGGGCGTAGCGGGACAGCCCGGTCACCAGAGCCAGCACCGCGATCGTCCGCGTCGCGGTCCCGGTCCAGCCGCCCGGACCGATCACGCTCCCCAGCGCGTACGTCGACGCGAGGGTCGCCACGGCGACGCACACGCTGGTCGCGAGGACGCGCAGCGCGAGATCGCTCGAGAGGGGGTTGTTGCCGGGGGTGGTCATCGAGAGCCCTCCACGAGCAGGGTCCAGGCGCGCTCGAGGGGCGCGGACGGGTCGACGAGGACGGCGTGGCCCCCGGTCGACCGCAGGGCGGAGACGGTCTCGAGGGCGTCGGCGTGCTCCGGGGCCCAGGGCCGGGGGCTCACGACGAGCGCCCGGTGGAGCCCGTCGGCGGCCATCGCGGCGACGGTGTGCCGGGCGACGGAGCCGAGCGGCCCGAGCACCGCGACGGTGATCTCTCCGGGTCGCCGGTCGCGACGCAGGGCGTCGGCGGTCGCGACGACGGACCGGTCCGCGTCGGCCACCGCCTGGTGGCCATGGAGGTCGACGGTCGCGTCGAGGAGGTCGGCGGGCCCCTCGCCCGACCTGTTGACGCGGAAGCCGACGCCCGAGACGACCGGGGCGAGCGACGTCGGGACGAGCCGCACGGGGTGGCCGGCCTGCAGGAGCGAGACGGCGATCGACGCCGCGCACTCGACCGCCCACTCGCCGTCGGCGAGGGCACGGGAGCTCGTGGCGGCGAGCTCCGGGTGCGGCAGGAGGCCTCGGTCGAGGAGCACGGTGACGGGCGGCAGGCCGGCGCTCTCGTCGGCGCGGACCATCAGCTGCCCGCGCCGGGCGGCGCTGGCCCAGTGCACGCGCCGGGGGTCGTCGCCGGCGACGTAGTCGCGCAGCACGGAGTCGTCGCTCGAGGAGAGCCGGGCACCCGACGCGGAGCGCTCGTGCTCGCCGAACGCGCGCGTCCCGCGCACGGGGAGCTCGACGGTGCGGGGCCACACGGCCACCGACGTCGGCTCGCCGAGCTCCTGGGTCGCGCTGACGAGGCCGAACAGGTCGACGCGCGTCGTGAGCAGCGGTCCGAGCGCCCACCGCCCTCGCCGCAGCGGGCGCAGACGGTACCGCACGGCGATGTGGTCGCCCACGGTCGCGACCTGGGCGCGCAGCGAGCCCTGGTCGCACAGCTCGTGCGCCGCCTGCTCGCTGATCCGCAGCCGGGAGAGCGTCGTCGCGGTGGTCGCCGTCGTGCGCGCGGCCGCGACCGTGAGGCGTGCGGTCGTGAACTGGCCCCGCACGGCGGGGTTGGGCTGGACGCGGCGGGCGACGTGGAGCGCGCCGCGGCCACGGTCGATGCGCCGGACCGTCATCCAGCACCACGCCGCGCCGACCGCCAGCAACGCTGCGGCGCCCAGACCGACGAGGTCCTGGAGCCCCAGCGTGACGCCGAGGACGACGAGCGCGCCACCGGCCACGAGCACGGTCGTGCCGCGCCGCGTCGGGCGCGCCCGGGCGAGGCCCCGGCGGGTACGGCGGAGCCTCGCGAGGAGCGGGGAGTCGCGCACGTCAGCGTCGCTCGGTCGCGTCCAGGGCGGGGATCGGTGTCTGCGCCACGATCGAGGCGACGACGGCCTCGGAGTCCTGGCCGGAGAGGCGCGCCTCGGTCGTGATGACGAGGCGGTGGGCGAGCACCGGGACGGCGAGGTACTGCACGTCGTCGGGCAGCACGTGGTCTCGACCGGACATCGCGGCCACGGACTTGGCGGCTCGCAGGAGCTGCAGCGAGGTGCGGGGCGAGGCGCCGAGGCGCAGGCCCGGGTGCTCGCGGGTCGCGGTGACGAGGTCGAGGACGTAGCGCTTGACGGCCGTCGAGGCGTAGACCGACCGGACGACGTCGGCGAACCGCAGGACGTCGGCACCGGTCGTCACCGGTCGCAGGTGGGCGAGCGGCGTGTCCGCCTCCTGGCGGTCGAGCATCCGCAGCTCTGCCTCGAGGTCGGGGTACCCGACGGTCAGGCGCGCCATGAACCGGTCGCGCTGCGCCTCGGGGAGCGGGTACGTGCCCTCCATCTCGACCGGGTTCTGGGTGGCGACGACGAGGAACGGGCTGGGGAGCAGGTGCGTCGTCCCGTCGACCGTCGTCTGGCCTTCCTCCATGCACTCGAGGAGGGCCGACTGCGTCTTGGGGGACGCCCGGTTGATCTCGTCCCCGATGACGATGTTGGAGAAGACCGGTCCGGGCCGGAACTCGAACTCGTGGTTCGCCGCCCGGTAGATGTTGACCCCGGTGAGGTCGCTGGGCAGCAGGTCGGGCGTGAACTGGATGCGGCCGACCTTGCAGTCGATCGTCCGCGCGAGCGCCTTCGCGAGCGTCGTCTTCCCGACTCCCGGGACGTCCTCGATGAGCAGGTGTCCCTGTGCGAGGAGCACCGCGACGGTGATGGTGACGAGGTCCGGGCGGCCCGTGACCACGGACTCGATGCCCGACCGGATGCGTCCGGTCGTCTCGACGAGCTCGTCGAGGCCGTCGAGGCCGCTCTGGTCGGACGACGCGAGGGGGGCGATGTCGGGGAGCACGAAGACCTCCGTCGTCGGTGGCGCAGGGCGTGGTACGGGAACCGCAGGTGGGAACGAGCCTAGTTGAACCGGAGCCCTCGTCCGACCGCAGAGGGCGTGCCGGCGCACCCGAGGGCCCGCGTCGTCCGTGCGGTGTCCGCCGTTGCGGCGTCCGGGGCACCGCGACGCGCCATGGGGAGTCCTCCCCTCCACCGCGCTCCACCCGCTCTCACCTGCGGAGATCCTGCGAAGCCGGGTGAAAGTGCCGGGCTTCGCCGAGAGCGGTGGAGGGAAGTGGAGTACCGTGGAGGAACAGGGAGCAGGAGGGGAGGTGCCAGGTGCATGTCCGGCTTCGAGGACGACGTGCTCGGCGGCTCTTCCGGCCTGCTCCTGGGCACCTTCACGCCACGCCTGGACGACAAGGGGAGGCTCATCCTCCCGGCGAAGTTCAGGCCGCGGCTCGCACCGGGGCTCGTCATGACGCGGGGGCAGGAGCGTTGTCTGTTCCTGCTGCCGATGGACGAGTTCCGGCGCATGTACGACCAGGTCCGTCAGGCACCGGTGACGAGCAAGCAGGCTCGGGACTACCTGCGCGTCTTCCTCTCGGGGGCGAGCGACGAGATCCCCGACCGGCAGGGACGCGTCTCGATCCCGGCGCCGCTGCGGGCCTACGCGGGTCTCGACCGTGACGTCGCCGTGATCGGCGCCGGCACGCGCGTCGAGATCTGGGACGCACAGGCCTGGGAGACGTACCTCGCGGAGCAGGAGTCGGCGTACTCCGACACCGCCGAGGAGGTGTTCCCCGACCTGCGGTTCTGAGCACGACGAGCACGTGATGAGCACGGAGGGCCTTCTGCCCTCGCACGGTGAGGCCTCCTCCCGCCCGGTCTGGCGCACTTCCCCGGCGCCAGAAAGGACGCGGAGGGAGACCTGACCGTACGAGGACGGCCGGTCCGCACCCACGGCGCAGGCAGGCACGACGACGAGGAAGGAGGGCACGGACCATGACGACACCCGACGACGCGGCAGAGCGGCACGTCCCCGTGCTGCTCCAGCGCTGCGTCGACCTCCTCGCGCCGGCGCTCGCGGAGCCCGGCGCGGTGCTGGTCGACTGCACGCTCGGCATGGGGGGTCACACCGAGGCGGTCCTCGACCAGGTACCGACGGCGCGTGTCGTGGGCATCGACCGCGATCCCGAGGCGATCGACCGCGCGTCACGACGTCTCGCACGGTTCGGCGACCGGTTCCGCGCGGTGCATGCCGTCTACGACGAGATCGGCGACGTCGTGGCGGACGTCATGGGCGCACCGGTCCAGGGCGTGCTCATGGACCTCGGGGTGTCGTCGCTGCAGATCGACGAGAGCGAGCGCGGCTTCTCCTACGCGCACGACGCCCCGCTCGACATGCGCATGGACGCGACCACGGGCAGCACGGCGGCCGACGTCCTCAACACGTACGACGAGCGCGAGCTCACGCGCATCCTGCGCGAGTACGGCGAGGAGCGGTTCGCGCAGCGCATCGCGCGGGCCGTCGTGCGTCGTCGCGAGGAGCGTCCCTGGACGCGCAGCGCCGACCTGGTCGACCTCGTGCGCGCGTCGATCCCGGCGGCCACGCGCACGACGGGCGGCAACCCGGCCAAGCGGACCTTCCAGGCGCTGCGCATCGAGGTGAACGGCGAGCTCGAGGTGCTCGAGCGGGCCGTCCCGGCCGCGGTGGAGGCGCTCGCGGTCGGTGGCCGGATCGTCGTGGAGTCGTACCACTCGCTCGAGGACCGCATCGTCAAGCGCGAGCTGGCTGCCGGGGCGACGGTCAGCTCCCCGCCGGGACTGCCCGTGGTGCCGGAGTCGGACGAGCCATACCTGCGCCTGCTCACCCGTGGCGCCGAGGAGGCGCCGACGGCGGAGCGCGAGACGAACCCGCGGTCCGCCTCGGTCCGCCTGCGTGCCGCCGAGCGCACGCGCCCGACCCCCGACCACCGCCGCCCGTCCGCCCGCCGCCCGACGTCGGGCGGCCCGACCCACCGACCGACCCGCAGACCGAACGACCCGGGGGAGAGGACACGATGAGCGCACAGAGGTCCGCGGCGACCGCCCGCCCGCTCCCGCGCACGGCGCGGCCGGCGCCGTCGCGCCGACCCGACCTGACCGCCCTGCCCGGTGGCGCTGCCGAGCGCGGCGCGCGCTCACGGCTCGAGCTCGTGCGTGCGCCGCTCCAGGCGCGCTCGCGCGTCCCGTTCCTGGTCCTGTGCATGTCGCTCCTCGGCGCGGCGCTCCTGTGTGCTCTCCTGGTGAACACGACGATGGCGCGCAACTCCTACGAGATGTCGGAGCTGCGCCGGGAGGTGGGGCGCGTGGCGCAGGACACGCAGAGCCTGCAGGCGCAGGTGGACGAGAACAGGTCGACGCTGCACGAGCAGGCGCGCGGTCTCGGCATGGTCGAGGCGAAGGACCCCGCGATGGTCCGGCTGGCCGACGGCACGGTCCTCGGCTTCCCGCAGGAGGGGGCCGGCCAGTGACGCAGGGGACGGGAGCGCGGCGCGCGACCGGGCAGCGGCCCGCGGCGTCGTCGGCTCGTCCCGCGCGCACGACCTCGACCGCAGCACGTCCGGCGCCGGCGCGGTCGACGCAGAGCGGGACCGGGAAGGGCCGGTCGACGCAGGGTCGGTCCACGAGGACCAGGTCCGCCTCGGCGCAGGTCGCTCGCGGGGGGGCGCGACCGCCGAGCCGCCCGGCCCGGCCCACCCGCCCCCCACGCGAGCCCGGGCGCCCAGAGCGGCGCCAGCGCTGGCTCATGGGTATCGCGGGGCTCGTCGTGGCGCTCTTCGTGGCGCAGCTCGTCAACGTCCAGGTGCTCCGCGGTCCCGCGCTGGCAGCGGACGCGCGGGAGGACCGGCTGCGCAGCACCACCACGATCGCGCACCGCGGCGACGTCACGGACGCCGACGGCGTCGTGCTCGCACGGTCCGTCGACCGGTACACGATCGGTGCCGACCGCACGGCGATCCAGAGCTTCACGCCGGGCAACAGCGTGCTCGCCGACGGCCAGCCGCTGAAGGAGGGTGGTGCGGTCGGCATCGCGAAGCTCCTGGCGCCCGTCCTCGGTGAGCCCGCGCCCGAGCTGGCCGCGAAGCTCAACGGGACGGGCTACGTCGTGCTCGCGAAGGAGCAGGTCCCGGAGGTGCAGCGCGCGATCGCGGAGCTGCGCCTGTCGGCCTACATCCGGTCCGACCTCACGAGCAAGCGCACCTACCCGGCGAGCACGGTGGCGGGCAACCTCGTGGGTTTCGTGGACAGCGACCAGGTCGGTCAGGGCGGCATCGAGGCCGCGTACGACGACGTCCTCGCCGGCACGCCCGGCTCCCGTCAGTGCGAGGCGGGACTGGGAGGCCAGCTCATCCCGACCGGCCACTGCGAGGTCGTCGACGCCGTGCCCGGGCGGAACGTGCAGCTCACGGTGTCGCGCGACGTGCAGTGGAAGGCGCAGGACGCGGTGGACCGCGCCGTGAGCGAGACCGGCGCGGAGTTCGCGATCGCGGTCGTGCAGAACGTGCGCACGGGCGAGGTGCTCGCGCTCGCCGACTCCGGCACGGTGAACCCGAACGACCGCACGACGGACGCGGTGTCCCGGCCGAGCCGGGCGGTGTCGAACGTGTTCGACCCCGGGTCGACCGGCAAGGTGGTCACGATGGCCGCGGCCATCGAGGGGGGGTACGCCGACGCGGCGACCCAGTTCGAGGTGGCCGACCGGTACACGACGCCCAACGGCCAGACTTTCAAGGACTCGCACGACCACCCGGTGCAGCGGTTGACGCTCGCGGGAGTGCTCGCGGAGTCCTCGAACACCGGCACGGTCCAGGTGGGCGAGCAGATCCCCAAGCAGGTCCGTTACGACTACCTGCGCAAGTTCGGGTTCGGGGAGAAGACCGGTCTCGGGCTCCCGGGCGAGTCGGCGGGCATCCTCCACCCGGCCGACGAGTGGGACGGGCGCACGGAGTACGCGGTGCTGTTCGGCCAGAGCGTCTCGGTGAACGCGATCCAGGCGACGAACGTGTTCTCGACGATCGCGAACGGCGGCCTCCGGGCGACACCCCGCATCGTCGCCGGGACGACGGACGAGCACGGCGAGCTCGTGCCGGCCGCCACGCCCGCGCCGGAGCGCGTCGTCTCGCAGGAGACCGCCGACACGGTGCTGCACATGATGGAGTCGGTCGTCGAGGACGGCACCGGGTCGAGCGCCGCCGTGCCCGGCTACCGGATCGCCGGAAAGACGGGCACGGCCGAGGCCGCCGGCGCCGATGGGCAGCTCTCCGGGATCATGGCGTCGTTCATCGGCGTGGCCCCGGCGGACGACCCCCAGTACACGGTGTCGGTCTTCCTCAAGAACCCGCACTCGTCGATCTTCGGCGGAGTGGTGGCGGCGCCGGTCTTCAGCGAGATCATGGGCTTCACCCTCGAGCACCAGGGCGTGCCGCCGAGCACGGAGCCTTACGTGCCTCTCCCGACGACGTGGTGATGCTCACCACGGCGCGCGCCCCCGGCGGTGCCGACCGGCGGGATCGCGGCCTCCTCCTGCGCTGCCGGGCACGCTGCTTGCGGGGCAGTGGTGGCCGGCACGGTAGGTTCTACACGTGACATCCCCGATCGACCGTCTTCGTCCTGCCGCGACCACCCGTCGCACGGTCGAGGACCTGGCCGCACGGTTCGGTCTCGACGTCCGCGCAGGTGGGGAGCCCGGCGCGCCGTCGGCGCCCGCCGCCGTGCACGTGTGGTCCGTCGCCTCCGACGACCGCACGGCGGACGAGGGCGACCTGTTCGTCGCGCTCCCCGGTGCGCGGGCGCACGGTGCCCGGTTCGCCGCCGCCGCCGTCGGCCGTGGCGCGCACGCCGTCCTCACCGACGAGCAGGGCGCCGGGCTGCTGGAGACGGCGGGCATCGCGGTGCCCGTGCTCGTCGCGCAGGACCCGCGCGCGCTGCTCGGGCCGGTCGCGGCCTGGGTCTACGGCAGCCCTGCGCAGGACCTGACCACGTTCGGCGTCACGGGCACGAACGGCAAGACCACCACGACCTACCTCGTCGACCACGCGCTGCGCGCGCTCGGCTGGAAGGGTGGCCTGATCGGCACGGTCGAGATGCGCTCGGGCGACCGCGTGCTCCCCAGCCGCCTGACGACGCCCGAGGCTGCCGACCTCCAGGCGCTGCTCGCCGCGATGCGCGAGGACGAGGTGCGCACGCTCGCGATGGAGGTCTCGTCGCACGCGCTCGCGCTGCACCGCGTGGACGGGCTCGTGTTCGACGTCGTCGGCTTCACGAACCTCAGCCAGGACCACCTGGACTTCCACGGCGACCTGCAGGAGTACTTCGAGGCGAAGGCGCTGCTCTTCACGCCCGAGCACGCGCGGCGGGGCGTCGTGGTGGTCGACGACGCGTGGGGCGAGCGCATGGTCGCGGCGGCCCGCGTCCCCGTCGCGACGCTGCGCGTCGCGGGAGGCGACGACGGCGGGACCTCGGCCGACGTGGACTGGACCGTGACCGAGGTCGTGCCGCAGGACGCGGGCGGCACGGCGTTCACGCTCCGGCACCGCGACGGTCGCTCCCTGCGCACGACGACGTCACTGCCCGGGTCGTTCAACGTCGCCAACGCGGCGCTCGCCCTGGCGCTCGTGCTCGAGGCCGGGACCGACGCGCGCGACCTCGAGTCGGCGCTGGATGCCGCCGGCGGCCTCGCGCCGGCGGTCCCCGGTCGCATGGAGGTCGTCTCCCAGCCCCCGCACCTCCCACGCGTCGTCGTCGACTTCGCGCACAACCCGGACGCCCTCGCGCTCGCGCTGGACGCCCTGCGGCCGACGACGCCCGGTCGCCTCGTCGTGGTCTTCGGCGCCACGGGCGACCGGGACCGCGGCAAGCGCCCGACCATGGGCGGTGTCGCTGTCGAGGGCGCCGACGTCGTCGTGGTCACGGACGACGACCCCCACGGCGAGGATCCCGCCTCGATCCGGGCCGAGGTCCTGCCGGGCGCGCTGGCTGCCCGCGAGGCCGCCGCGGCGGCGCCGGAGCCGCGCGACGTCGTCGTGCGGGAGGTCGCGCCGCGCGCGCGGGCGATCCACGAGGCGATCGCCGCCGCAGGCCCGGACGACACCGTGCTCGTCGCGGGCCGCGGGCACGAGGTCTGGCAGGAGATCGCGGGCGTGGACCACCCGCTGGACGACCGCGTCGAGGCGCGCGCCGCGCTCGAGCGCCGCGCCGCACCCCCCGCCCCGCACGACCCGAAGGAGCACCACGCATGATCGAGCTCACTGCGGCCCAGGTGGCCGCAGCGACCGGTGGACGGCTGTCCGCCGACCCCGAGGCACGGGTCGGGGGGCCCGTCGTCGTCGACTCCCGTCGGGTCGCACCGGGATCGCTCTTCGTCGCGCTGCCCGGCGAGCACGTCGACGGTCACGACTACGCGGCGACCGCTGTCGCCGCCGGAGCGACGCTCGTCCTCGCAGCCCGTGAGCTCGACGTCCCGTGCGTGGTCGTCGACGACGTCCAGGTGGCGCTCGGCGAGCTCGCCCGGCACGTCCTCGCGACGCTGCGCGAGCAGGGCCACCTCCGCGTCGTCGGCGTCACGGGCTCCGTGGGCAAGACGACGACGAAGGACCTGCTCGGCCAGCTCCTGGCACCGCAGGGCCCCACCGTCGTCCCGCGCGGCTCGTTCAACAACGAGATCGGCCTGCCGCTGACCGTGCTCGAGGCGGACGAGTCCACGCGGTACCTCGTGCTCGAGATGGGCGCGAGCGGGGTCGGGCACCTCACCTACCTCACGCGCATCGCCCCGCCGGACGTCTCCGTGGTCCTCGTGGTGGGCAGCGCGCACCTGGGCGAGTTCGGCGGCATCGACGCCGTCGCGCGCGCGAAGTCGGAGATCGTGACGGGCCTGGCACCGGGCGGGGTCGCCGTCCTCAACGCGGACGACCTGCGGGTGGCCGCGATGGCCGACCTGGCCCCGGGGGCCGTCATGACGTTCGGGACGATCCCCTCCGCCGACGTGCGGGCGCAGGACCTGCGCATCGACCGCAGCGGCCGCGCCGCGTTCACGCTGCGCGTGCGGCGTGCGGCGCTGGGGGCGCGGCCCGCGGAGGGCGCCGAGTCGGCCGACGTCCAGGCCGACGTGACCCTCGGGCTCGTGGGCGAGCACCACGTGACGAACGCGCTCGCGGCGGCGGCGGCGGCCCTGCGGCTCGGGGTCCCGCTCCACGACGTCGCGGCACGCCTCTCCGACGCGCGCGCGCTCAGCCCCCACCGCATGCAGGTCACCGAGCGCCCCGACGGCGTCACCGTGATCGACGACTCCTACAACGCGAACCCCGACTCCATGCGCGCCGCGCTCAAGGCGCTCGCCGTCATGGCGGGGCGCGACCGGCGCTCGGTCGCCGTGCTCGGCGAGATGCTCGAGCTCGGCGACGACTCGCGCGTCGCGCACGACGACATCGGCCGGCTCGTGGTGCGATTGAACATCAAGCTGCTCGTCGTCGTCGGCGAGGGTGCCGGCGGGATCCACGACGGCGCGACCCAGGAAGGGTCGTGGGGCGACGAGACGCGCTTCGTGGCGGACGTGGAGGAGGCCTCGGCCCTCCTGCGCGACGAGCTGCGAGAAGGGGACGTGGTGCTCGTGAAGGCTTCCAACGGCTCCGGGCTGTGGCGTCTCGGCGACGAGCTCGCCGGAGGGGACGGGGCATGATCGCGATCATCGTCGCGGCGGGCGTCTCCCTGCTCGTCGCCCTCTTCGGCACGCCGCTGTTCATCCGGTTCCTCGTGCACCGCAACTACGGGCAGTTCGTCCGGCAGGACGGACCGACGGCGCACTTCACCAAGCGCGGCACGCCCACGATGGGCGGGGTCGTCATCATCGGCGCGACGCTGCTGGGCTGGGCGATGTCGTACGTCGTCTCCGGGCGGCTGCCGAGCGTCTCCGGCCTGCTCGTGCTGTTCCTCATGACGGGCCTCGGGATCGTCGGGTTCCTCGACGACTTCACGAAGATCCGCAAGCAGCGCAGCCTCGGGCTCACCGCACGGGCGAAGATCGTCGGGCAGGGCGCCGTCGGCATCACGTTCGCGGTGCTCGCCCTGATGTTCCCCAACGAGCACGGGCGCACGCCCGCGTCGACCCGCATCTCGTTCCTGCGCGACACGAACCTCGACCTCGCGTTCGCGGGCGCGACCGTCGGGCTGATCCTCTTCGTCATCTGGGCGAACTTCCTCATCACCGCCTGGTCGAACGCGGTGAACCTCACCGACGGGCTCGACGGCCTCGCCACGGGAGTCTCGCTCATCGTGTTCGGCTCGTACGTGCTCGTCGGCATCTGGCAGTTCAACCAGACCTGCCAACGCCTCGCCTCGGCCGGTCCGAGCTGCTACGAGACGCGCGACCCGCAGGACATGGCGATCGTCGCCTCTGCCATCGTCGGCGCGTGCTTCGGCTTCCTGTGGTGGAACGCGAGCCCGGCCAAGATCTTCATGGGCGACACCGGCTCGCTCGCGCTCGGCGGCGCGCTCGCCGGCCTGTCGATCCTCACGCGCACCGAGTTCCTCGCGCTCATCATCGGCGGCCTGTTCGTCATCATCGTGCTGTCCGACGTCATCCAGATCGGCTTCTTCAAGATGACGGGCCGGCGCGTGTTCAAGATGGCGCCGCTGCACCACCACTTCGAGCTCTCCGGGTGGGGCGAGGTCACGATCGTCATCCGGTTCTGGCTCATCGCCGGGCTCTTCGCGGCGCTCGGCATCGGGATCTTCTACGCCGAGTGGGTGGTCGGCTAGTGCGCGACCGTCACGACCTCGCCGTCCCGCTCGACGAGGCGCGCGTCGTCGTCGCGGGCCTGGGCGTCTCCGGCCGAGCCGCGGCGGCCGCTCTCGTGTCCCGCGCGGCCGCCGTCGTCACGCTCGACGACCGCGCCGACGACGCCGACCTGCGCGACGCCGCAGACGTCGACCTCGGCGCGACGGACCTCGTGGTCGTCAGCCCGGGCTGGCCGCCCAGCCACCCGCTGCTCGTCGGGGCCGCCGAGCGGGGCGTGCCCGTGTGGAGCGAGGTCGAGCTGGCGTGGCGCCTGCGCGTCGCCGGGCCGTCGGGGGAGCCCGCGCCGTGGCTCGCCGTCACGGGCACGAACGGCAAGACGACCACCGTCGAGATGCTCGAGACGATCCTGCGGACCGCGGGTCTGCGCGCGGCAGCCGTCGGCAACGTCGGGACCCCGGTCGTCGAGGCCGTGCTCGACCCGACGCTCGAGGTCCTCGCCGTCGAGCTGTCGAGCTTCCAGCTCCACTTCACGCACACCACCTCGCCCGAGGCGGGAGCGGTGCTCAACGTCGCGCCGGACCACCTCGACTGGCACGGGGGCCTCGACGCGTACGCGGCGGACAAGGGCCGGGTCTTCGAGGACGCCCGGGTCGCTTGCGTGTACAACGTCGCGGACGCGCGCACCGAGGCGCTGGTGCGCGAGGCCGACGTCGTCGAGGGAGCTCGCGCCGTCGGGTTCACGCTCGGCGCGCCCACGCGCGGCCAGCTCGGTCTGATCGAGGACGTGCTCGTGGACCGGGCCTTCCACGCCCCCGCCGACGCGCGCGACCGGCACACCTACGCCGCGGAGCTCGCGACGCTCGACGACCTCGCGCACCTCGCCGGGGCCGACGGCGTCGTGCCGGCGCACGTCGTCGCGAACGCGCTCGCCGCGGCCGCCCTGGCCCGCGCGCACGGCGTGACGGCCGTCGCCGTGCGGGACGGGCTGCGCGCGTTCCGCACGGGCGCGCACCGCATCCAGCAGGTCGCGGCCGTCGACGGCGTCGCCTACGTCGACGACTCCAAGGCCACGAACGCCCACGCCGCGTCCGCGTCGCTCGCCGCCTTCGCGCCGGGCACGGTCGTGTGGGTCGCGGGCGGGCTCGCGAAGGGCGCGTCGTTCGACGACCTCGTCGCCGCACGAGCGGACCGGCTGCGTGCCGTCGTGCTCATCGGGGTGGACGCCGAGCCGTTCGCGGGCGCGCTCGCCCGACACGCGCCGGATATCCCCGTCGTGCGCGTGGAACCTGGTGACACTGGGTCCGTGATGACCCGCGCCGTCGACTCCGCGCGCCGCCTCGCCCAGGCCGGCGACACGGTGCTGCTCGCGCCCGCCGGAGCCTCGATGGACCAGTTCCGCTCGTACGCCGCGCGCGGTGACGCGTTCGCCGACGCGGCGCGCGCGCTGGCGCCCGAGCACGGGTAGTCCGGGCCGGACATGACACAGACCACGAGCGGCCGGGGCACGACGGCGACGCGCACGACCCGCACCGGCAGCGCCCGTCCGGCACGTCGCACGCCGCGGACGACGGGGACCGCACGCGCCCCGCGCCCCGCGCCCGCACCGACCGAGCGCCAGTGGCTCGGCCAGTGGAACAGCACCGTGACGAGCTACTACCTGCTCGTCGGGGCGACCGCGCTCCTGACCATCATCGGCCTCGTCATGGTGTTCTCGAGCTCGGCGGTGACCGAGATCGCTGCGGGGAACTCGCCGTTCACGGCGCTGTTCACCCAGGGCAGGTACGTCCTCATCGGGCTGCCGCTGCTGCTCGTGGCCGCCCGGCTCCCCGTCCGCTGGTACAAGGCGCTGGCCTGGCCGGGACTCGTGGTCGCGCTCGCACTCCTCGTCGCGGTGCTGTTCGTCGGCACCACGCGAGGAGGCAACACCAACTGGATCCCGCTCGGCACGTTCTCCTTCCAGCCGTCCGAGCTCGCGAAGCTCGCGCTCGCGCTGTGGCTCGGGCTCGTGCTCGGACGCAAGCAGCACCTGCTCGGGCAGTGGAGCCACGTCGTCGTCCCGGCCGTGCCCGGTGCGATCGCCGTCGTCGGGCTCGTGCTCGCCGGCCACGACCTCGGCACCGCGCTCGTGGTCATGCTGCTCGTCGCGGGCGCGTTCTTCGTGTCCGGGGCGAGCACGCGGCTGCTCGCGCTCGGGGCGGCGGTCGCCGCGTTCGTCGTCGGCTACGGGTTCATCTACCTGCAGGACGGCAGCGACCGGCTCGACCGCATCGCCGCGACCTACGGAGAGTGCACCGACACCCTCGGAGAGTGCTACCAGTCGCTGCACGGCCTGTGGGCGCTCGGGACGGGGGGCCTGACCGGCGTCGGGCTCGGGGCGAGCCGCGAGAAGTGGAGCTACCTGCCCGAGGCGCACAACGACTACATCTTCGCCGTGATCGGCGAGGAGCTGGGCCTCCTCGGCACGCTCCTCGTCCTCGGGCTCTTCGTGGTCCTCGGTCTCGCGATGAGCCGCATCGTGCGCCGGCACCCCGATCCCTTCGTCAAGATCGCCACGGCCGCGATCGCGTGCTGGATCGTCGGGCAGGCGTTCATCAACATCGGGGTCGTGATCGGGCTCCTGCCCGTGATCGGCGTGCCGCTGCCGCTCGTGTCGGCGGGCGGCACCGCGCTCATCACGACCATGGCCGCCCTCGGGGTGGTCATCTCGTTCGCGCGCTCCGAGCCCGGCGCGGCCGAGGCGCTCGCGGCCAGGGGGAGCGTCGTGCGACGCTCGCTCGCGGTCGTCGGCCGGGCGGCGCGGCCACGACGACGGACCTCGTGAGCGGACGCCCGGGCACGGCGCGACGCGCTCGGGCGTGACGATGCAGCACGGGAAAGACATCAGGACGACCACGACGCGGCCCGGCCGCGCAGGAGAGGACGACGAGGTACGTGACGACGATCGGTTCGGTGGTGCTCGCGGGTGGCGGGACGGCGGGGCACGTGAACCCGCTGCTCGCGGTGGCGGACGAGCTCCGGGAGCGTGAGCCCTCCGTGGTGGTGACGGCGCTCGGCGTCGCGGGCGGGCTGGAGGACGACCTCGTGCCGGCGCGCGGCTACCCCCTGCGGCACGTGCCGCGCGTCCCGCTGCCGCGGCGGCCGAGCGCGGAGTGGATCAACCTCCCGGGGCGGCTCCGGTCGGCCGTCGACGCCGCGGGCGCGGTGATCGACGAGACGGGTGCGCGCGTCGTCGTCGGCTTCGGCGGGTACGTCTCGACGCCCGCGTACCTCGCGGCCCGACGCCGGGACGTGCCCGTGGTGATCCACGAGCAGAACGCCCGCCCCGGGCTGGCGAACCGGCTCGGGGCACGGTGGGCCACGCGCGTCGGTGTGACGTTCGCGGGCACGGCGCTCAAGGACGGCATCGTGACCGGCCTGCCGCTGCGCCGCGAGATCGCCGACCTCGTGGCCGCGCGCGAGGCCGACGCCGTCGCCGCCCGTGCCGACGCCGCAGCGCGCCTCGGGCTCGACCCGTACGCGCGCACGCTCGTGGTGACGGGCGGGTCGCTCGGCGCGCAGAGCCTCAACGAGGCGGTGTCGGGTGCCGCCGGCGCGCTCCTGGACGGAGGGGTCCAGGTGCTGCACCTCACGGGCAAGGGCAAGGCCGCGGCCGTGCGGGACGCCGCGGCGGATGCTGTGGCGTCGCGCCCGGGCGCTCGCTACGACGTGCGCGAGTACCTCCCCGAGATGCAGCTCGCGCTCGCCGTCGCGGACCTCGTGGTGTGCCGCGCGGGCGCGGGCACGGTGAGCGAGCTCGCCGCGCTCGGCATCCCGGCCGTGTACGTCCCGCTGCCCGTCGGCAACGGCGAGCAGCGGCTCAACGCCGGGCCCGTCGTCGGCGCCGGCGGCGGCGTCCTCGTCGACGACGCGCAGCTCACCGCGGCCTGGGTCGCGCAGCAGGTCTCCGCGCTCCTCGCAGACAAGGACCGGCTCGGAGCCATGGCCGACGCCGCGGCCGGTGCCGGCGTGCGCGACGGCGCCGCACGCGTCGCGGACCTCGTCGCCCAGGCGGTCGCCGAGGGCGCCGCGCAGGGGGCGAGGTCGTGACGGACCGTCGAGACGGCCTCCCCGTCCCGCTCGGCGAGCTGGGCACCGTCCATCTCGTCGGGGTCGGCGGCGCCGGCATGTCCGTGGTGGCGCGGCTGCTGGCGGCGCACGGCGTGCGCGTGCAGGGCTCCGACGCCAAGGAGAGCGAGACGCTCGCCGCGCTGCGCGCCGACGGCGTGCAGGTGTGGGCCGAGCACGACGCCCGGCACGTCGAGGGCGCGGACACCGTCGTCGTGTCGAGCGCGGTGCGCGAGTCCAACCCCGAGCTCGCCGCCGCGCGCGCCGCGGGCCTGCGCGTGCTGCACCGGTCGCAGGCGCTCGCGACGCTCATGGCCCAGGGCAGGTCCGTCGCGGTCGCGGGGGCGCACGGGAAGACCACCACCTCCGCGATGATCGCGACCGTCCTGCGGGGTGCGGGGCTCGACCCGTCGTTCGCGATCGGCGGCACCGTCCTCACGGAGGACGGTCCGGTCGCGGGCGGGCACCTGGGGTCCGACGTGCTCGTCGCGGAGGCCGACGAGTCGGACGGGTCGTTCCTCAACTACGCGCCCGACGTCGCCGTCGTGACGAACGTCGAGCCCGACCACCTGGACCACTACGGGTCGCGCGCCGCGTTCGAGCAGGCCTTCGTCGAGTTCGCCGGCCGCGTCGTCGAGGGCGGGACGCTCGTCGCGTGCGCCGACGACCCCGGTGCGAGCGCCCTGGCCGCGACGCACGCGGGCCACGGCGGCACCGTCGTCACGTACGGCACGTCCGCGGACGCCGACGTGCGGGTGTCGGACGTGCGGCCCGAGACGGACGACGACGGCCGGGTGGGCGTCCGGGCGACGCTCACCGGGGCGGTGGGCGACGCGGCGGTGGGTCCGGTCGTGCTGCGGCTGCGCGTGCCCGGCCACCACAACGCGCTCAACGCGACGGCCGCGGTCGTGACGGCCGTGCTGCTCGGCGTGGACCCGGCGACGGCCGTCACCGCCGCGCACGGCTTCCTCGGGACCGGCCGCCGCTTCGAGGCGCGTGGCGAGGCCGGGGGCGTGCGCGTCGTCGACGACTACGCGCACCACCCGACGGAGGTCGCGGCGCTGCTCGCGGCCTCGCGACCGGTCGCGGGGGACGGGCGGCTCCTCGTGCTGTTCCAGCCGCACCTGTACTCGCGTACCGCGACGTTCGCGCGCGAGTTCGCCGACGCGCTGTCGGCGGCGGACGAGGTCGTCGTCACGGGCGTGTATGCCGCGCGTGAGGACCCGGACCCGAGCGTCGGCGCGCACTCGATCGTCGACCTCATGGCGACCCCGGCGGCCGCGGTCGAGGACCGGGTCGAGGCGGCGCACCGGATCGCCGACGCCGCACGGCCCGGGGACCTGCTCCTCACGGTCGGGGCGGGTGACGTCACCGAGCTCGGTGCGGTCGTCCTCGACCGGCTCGCCGCCCGCGGAGGGGGCGCGCGCTGATGCGCCCGCCACCCCGCCCTCGCCCTGCCCAGCCCCGGCCCGACCGGGGCCGCGCCGGGGGGACGAGCGCCGGCGCGGCGTCGGGCACGAAGCCGCTCAGAGGGCCGAGTACGGGAGCGAGCACGACGGGACGGCCGCCCGCACCCCGCGAGGAGACGCCGACGCGACCCGTGCGGAAGGCGTCCGCCGCGCCGCGCGGGGAGCTCGTGCCGACCAGCGCTCCGCGGACGGGAGGCGCCGGCGCGGGCAGGGCCCGTGACGCCAGGACCGCGTCCCGTCCTCCGACGGCGCCGGTCGGCGTCGTCTCGCACGGGATGGCCGAGCGGCTCGCCGAGCGCGAGGCGATGCGCCGTCACCGCGTGCGGTCCCGGATCCTGTGGTGGACGGGTGGCGTGGTCGTGGCGGCCGCACTCGTCTGGGTCGCGTTCTTCTCGTCGGTGCTCGGCCTGGAGACGCGAGACGTGACGATCTCGGGCGAGGGGACGGTGATCGACCCGGCGCAGGTCGAGGCCGTCGTCGCCGAGGCGGCGGGCGTCCCGCTGCCCCGCCTCGACACCGTCGCGCTGCGCGAGCGCGTGCTCGGGCTCAACGGCGTCCGGGACGTCGAGATCCGCCGGGTGTGGCCGTCGGGGCTGGACGTGCGGCTCGAGTCGCGCGAACCGGTCGTCGCGGTCCCGGTGGACCAGGGCTTCGCCCTGCTCGACGCGGACGGCGTCCAGGTCCGCACGGACCCCGTCGTGCCGGAGGGCCTGCCCGAGATCGACGCGCCGCTCGACGAGCGCGGAGCGCGCGCGCTCGACGCCGCTCTCGTCCTGCTCAACGCGCTGCCCGCCGACCTGCACGCGCAGGTCGCGGAGGTCTCGGCCCCGACGCGCGACGCGGTCCAGATGACGCTCCGTGACGGCGTGGTCGTCGAGTGGGGGAGCGCCGAGGACGCGGCGCTCAAGGTGCGCGTGCTGCAGACGCTTCGGGCCGTGCCGGAGAACGCCGGGGTGACGCACTACGACGTCTCGGCGCCCACGATGCCGGTGACGCGATGAGGGATCCCCGACACGCGCGAGGCGGTCGTTGATGATGGGCAGGTCGACACCTACGGTCGACCCATGAACGACCTGACATAACTATAACCCTCTAGTTGAGGGTGAAGGTTCAGGGCTGACCGATCGAGAGGCATTGACGTGGCAACTCCGCAGAACTACCTAGCAGTGATCAAGGTGGTCGGCATCGGCGGTGGGGGCGTGAACGCCGTCAACCGGATGATCGAGGTCGGCCTCAAGGGCGTCGAGTTCATCGCCATCAACACGGACGCCCAGGCGCTCCTCATGTCCGACGCCGACGTCAAGCTCGACGTCGGTCGTGAGCTGACCCGTGGCCTGGGTGCCGGGGCCGACCCCGAGGTCGGCAAGAAGGCCGCCGAGGACCACGCCGAGGAGATCGAGGACGTCCTGCGCGGCGCGGACATGGTCTTCGTCACCGCCGGTGAGGGCGGCGGCACGGGCACGGGTGGCGCACCAGTCGTCGCGCGCATCGCTCGCTCGCTCGGTGCCCTGACGGTCGGTGTCGTGACCCGGCCCTTCACCTTCGAGGGCCGCCGCCGCTCCGTCCAGGCGGACCAGGGCATCGAGAACCTCCGCAACGAGGTCGACACCCTCATCGTCATCCCCAACGACCGCCTCCTGTCGATGTCCGACCGCAACGTCAGCGCGCTCCAGGCCTTCCACCAGGCCGACCAGGTGCTGCTCTCCGGCGTGCAGGGCATCACCGACCTCATCACGACGCCGGGCCTCATCAACCTCGACTTCGCGGACGTCAAGTCCGTCATGCAGGGTGCCGGCAGCGCGCTGATGGGCATCGGCAACGCGCGCGGCGACGACCGCGCCGTCCAGGCCGCCGAGATGGCGATCTCCTCGCCCCTGCTCGAGGCGAGCATCGACGGTGCGCACGGCGTGCTGCTGTCCATCCAGGGTGGCTCCGACCTCGGCCTGTTCGAGATCAACGAGGCGGCGCGGCTCGTGCACGAGGCGGCGCACACCGAGGCGAACATCATCTTCGGTGCGGTGATCGACGACGCGCTGGGCGACGAGGTGCGCGTCACCGTGATCGCGGCCGGCTTCGACGGCGGAGCACCGCAGGTCCGCGGCGACTCGCGCGCGCTCGGCCAGGTCGCCGGCGCCCAGCGCCCGGCGACGAGCGCGATCCCCGCGGTGCCGGGCGCCGCCCGCCAGGTGCCGCCGGCCCCCGCCCCGACCACCGGGGCGCACACGCTCCCGCGCCCGGTGGTGCCGATCCAGAGCGAGGGCGACGACGTGCCCGTCACGCTCGACGGCGGCTCACGTCCCGTACCGGTCGGTCCCGCGACGGCGGCCCCGGCGTTCACGGTCGTCGGGTCGGAGCAGCCCGTGAACCACAACGCGGAGCCCGCCCCCGGCGGGCAGAACCCCACGGTCGAGGTGCCGCCGCGCATCTTCGACGAGGAGCCCGCGCGCCGCAAGGTCGAGGAGCTCGACGTCCCCGACTTCCTCAAGTGACGCCGTGACGGGTCGTGTCTCTCCCGGCGGGCGGGCCGGTGCCGTGCGCACCGGCCCGCTCGCCGTGCTCGAGGTGGACCTGGGGCCCGGCGTGCGCGCAGGGTTCACGACACGCGCGGGCGGCGTCTCGCCCGCACCGTGGGACTCGCTCGACCTCGGGCTCGGGGTGCAGGACGACGCCGGGCGCGTCCGCACCAACCGCGCCCTGGCGGCCGGGTGGCTCGGCGCGCCCGTCGCGTTCGCGACCCAGGTGCACGGCACCCACGTCGTGCGCCTCGACGGGCCGGTCGGCTCGGGTGCGCACGCACCGGACACCGTCGGTGAGGCGGACGCGATCGTCGGAACCGGTCCCGGGAACGGCCTGGGCGTGCTGGTCGCCGACTGCGTGCCCGTGCTCCTCGCGGATGCCGAGGCGGGTGTGGTCGGCGTCGCGCACGCGGGCCGTCGGGGTCTGGCAGAGGGCGTCGTCGTCGCCGCGCTGGCGGCGATGGTGGCCGCCGGTGCGCGGCCCGACCGGGTGCGCGCCGCCGTCGGCCCGTGCGCGTGCGGTCGCTGCTACGAGGTCCCCGCGACGATGCGCGACGACCTGGCGCTCGGCCGCCCTGCGACCCGGTCGACGACCTCGTGGGGGACGGCGGCGCTCGACCTGCCGGCGGGAGTCGTCGCCGACCTCGAGTCCGCCGGCGTCTCTGCCGTGCAGCGTGTCGAGGCGTGCACGATCGAGGACGAGCGCTTCTTCTCGCACCGCCGGGCCGTGCGCCAGGGCACGACGACGGGGCGTTTCGCCGGCCTCGTCGCGCTCGTCGACCGCTGAGGTCGCCACGCAGGGTGCACCGGACGAGGTTCACCCGTCCCGGGCGTGTCGTGCCGTGCTCCCGCGACGTGCTCGGTTAGCGTGAATCACCGGTCCGACGGCCGGGACCGACGGTTCGATCGAGGACGGAGCAAGGCCCATGGCAGGAGCACTGCGCAAGACCATGCTGTATCTGGGCCTCGCTGATGATCGCGGCGAGGACGAGCAGGACGAGTACGTCGACGAGCTCGACGAGACGGGGGCGGACGTGTCGCACGACTACCAGGCCCAGGTGACGCCGCTGCACCGCGGCCTCGGGCCCCGAGAGGTTCCGCAGACCAGCATGTCTGCCGCCGAGCTGCGACGGATCACGACGGTCCACCCGCGGTCCTACAACGACGCGCGCGTGATCGGCGAGGCGTTCCGGGGCGGGACGCCCGTGATCATGAACCTCTCGGACATGGACGACGCGGACGCGAAGCGCCTCGTCGACTTCTCGGCGGGCCTGATCTTCGGCCTGCACGGCGCGATCGAGCGCGTGACGAACAAGGTCTTCCTCCTGTCGCCCGAGCACGTGGAGATCACGGGCGAGGAGCAGGCCGCCGCCACGCCGCCGCCCGGACGCGCCGGGTTCTACAACCAGAGCTGAGCCGCAGCCGAGGCTGAGCCGCCGCGCGTCCTCGCGCGCCGTCGACCGCAGGGGCAGGTGCCGACCAGGCGCCTGCCCCTGCGGTCTGCCCGTCGGGCCAACCGGCGACAGCGGGGTGTGTCCCGTGGCCGGGAGCGCCGCCGTCGTCTGGCACAGTTGACCCGTGATCTGGGACCTCATCACAGGGATCGTCGGATTCCTGCTCTGGCTCTACCTGCTGCTGCTCATCGGTCGGCTCGTCTTCGACTGGGTGCAGTTCTTCGCGCGCGAGTGGCGGCCGCGGGGTGCGGTGCTCGTGCTCGCCGAGGTGATCTACTCCGCGACCGACCCGCCGCTGCGCGCGCTGCGCCGCCTCATCCCGCCGCTCACGCTCGGCCAGGTGCGGCTCGACCTCGCCTTCATCATCCTGTTCTTCGCGGTGACGATCGCGGCGCAGGTCGTGGCCGGTCTCTGAGACTCACGTCACGCGCGGCCCGGCCCGGCATCGGGCGCTACGTCCGGTTCGCCCCGACCTGATCGGTGCCCGGACGCGGCGCGGACGACGGGGCGACCGCGACCGCGGCGCGCGAGCGCACGGCCGCTCCCGCCCCTCGAGGGCAATCTCCGCTACTTTGGACTCTGGTGATCGCGAGGTCGCCCGGACCGACACGCAAACGCTATGAGGTGAACCGATGGCACTGCTCACTGCAGAGGACATCCTGAACAAGAAGTTCTCGGCGACGAAGTTCCGCGAGGGCTACGACGTCGAAGAGGTCGACGACTTCTTGGACGAGGTGGTGAGGACCCTCAACTCCGTGCAGGAGGAGAACGAGGACCTCAAGTCGAAGCTCGCTGCCGCGGAGCGTCGCATCGCCGAGCTCAGCCGGGCCGACGCGTCCAACGCTGCGGTGCAGCCCGCCGTCGTCGACGCGCCCCAGGCGCCTGCGCCGGAGCCGGCACCCGCCGCGCCGATCTCGCAGGCCGTCGTCGCGAAGAACGGCGCCGAGCCCGAGTCCGCGACCGGCATGCTCCAGCTGGCCCAGAAGCTGCACGACGACTACGTGCGCTCGGGCCAGGAGGAGGGCGACCGGCTCATCGCGGAGGCGAAGGAGGAGGGCACGCGCATCGTGCGCGAGGCCGAGGAGACGTCGCACCGCACGCTCTCGCAGCTCGAGCAGGAGCGCTCGCTCCTGGAGCGCAAGATCGACGAGCTGCGCATCTTCGAGCGCGACTACCGCACGCGCCTCAAGAGCTACCTGCAGAACCTGCTGGGTGACCTGGACAACCGGGGCAGCGCGCTCCCGCCGCGCAGCAACGTCGGCGGGGCGAGCCGCACGAGCGACCTCGCACCCGGCATCTAGCACCTGCGTCGACCGTCCGGCAGCGGCCGGTACGCCACGCACCTGCGCCTCCCCGCCCCGGCGGACCGGCGTGGTGTGTTGTGCGTACCGGTCGCTGCGTCTACTCTCACGGCACTCGATCCAGGAGGGGCGCCATGACCAAGCTCACCACCGCGGCCAGGTCGGCCGTGCGCGAACAGTTCCCGAACCTCGCGAAGGACGTGAAGTCCTTCCCCGTGCGCGACGGCGAGGAGCCCTGGACCCTGCGCGAGGTCGAGGAGCTGGCAGCCGAGCTGCTCTCTGAGCGGGAGCGCCTGGAGGGCGAGCTCGCCTCGGCCGACGAGGAGCTCTCGAACCTGCTGCGCCACTCGGGCGACGGCGCCGGCGACGACCAGGCGGACTCCGGTTCCAGCGCGCTCGAGCGCGAGCAGGAGCTCACCCTGGTCAACAACGTGCGCGACCTGCTCGCACAGACGTCGCACGCGCTCGACCGCATCGCGGCCGGGACGTACGCGACGTGCGAGGCCACGGGGCTGCCCATCGGCAAGGCGCGCCTGCAAGCCTTCCCGCGGGCGAACCTCTCGGTCGAGGCCAAGCAGCGCGAAGAGCGCCGCTGAGGCGTTCGGCGGTGGCCGGCGGCACCGGGCCGGCACCCGGCGGGAGCGGCGACGTGGCAGACTTGCCGCCGATGTCCACCTCCGCCCAGCCCGAGCCGTCCGAGCACGTCGACGCGGCCACCGCCACCACCACGCCGAGCCGCGGACCCCGCAAGGTCCTCGTGGCCTGGACCGTCGTCCTCGCCGTGCTCGTCCTCGCGATCGACCAGCTCACCAAGAGGTGGGCCGAGTCCACCCTCGAGGTCGGCGCCGATCCCGTCCCGCTGATCGGTGACCTCCTCTCGCTGCGGCTCATCTACAACCCGGGCGCCGCGCTCTCGATCGCGACCGGGATGACGTGGCTCCTCACCATCGTCGTGGTTGTGGTCGTCGTGGTGATCATCCGCATGGTGAGCCGGATCGGCTCCCGCGCCTGGGCCGTGGCGCTGGGTCTCCTGCTCGGCGGCGCACTCGGGAACCTGGTCGACCGGTTCTTCCGCGAGCCCGGTTTCGCGCGCGGTCACGTCGTCGACTTCATCGCGTACGGCAACTGGTTCGTGGGGAACGTCGCGGACATCGCCATCGTCGGCGCGGCGGTCATGATCGCGGTGCTCTCCGTCGTCGGGATCGGCCTGGACGGCACGCGTCACGGCCGCGACGAGCCCACGGACGAGTCGAAGACCGAGGCCGCGGAGGCCGTCGCTCCCGGCACAGCGGCGCGGCCCGCGGACGGACCGGGCGCCACCGCCGGTGACGATCTGCCGGAGGTCGCCGAGCCGGACCCCGGGAGCGCGACGGGCCGCACCGAGCGCGAGGTGGAGCGGTGAGCCTGCGCTCCCTTCCCGTCCCGGACGGGCTCGCGGGCGAGCGCGTCGACGCCGGCCTCTCACGGCTCCTCGGCCTGTCCCGGACGCGAGCGGCCGAGCTCGCCGCGGACGGCGCCGTCCGCCTGGACGGCCGGGAGGTCGGCAAGTCCGACCGGCTCGTCCCCGGCGCGTGGCTCGAGGTCGACGTGCCCGACGCCGCTCCCGCCGCCGTCGAGGTCGTCGCCGAGCCCGTGCCCGGCATGGGCATCGTCTACGACGACGACGACGTCGTGGTCGTCGACAAGCCCGTGGGCGTCGCCGCGCACCCCTCGCCGGGCTGGACCGGACCCACCGTCGTCGGCGCGCTCGCCGCCGCGGGCTACCGGATCTCGACGTCCGGCGCCGCCGAACGACAGGGCATCGTGCACCGGCTCGACGTCGGGACCTCGGGGCTCATGGTGGTCGCGAAGAGCGAGGTCGCGTACACCGCGCTCAAGCGCGCCTTCAAGGAGCGCACGGTCGACAAGGTGTACCACGCGCTCGTCCAGGGCCACCCGGAACCCACGACGGGCACGATCGACGCCCCCATCGGCCGGCACCCGAGCGCCGACTGGAAGTTCGCCGTCACCGCCGAGGGAAAGCCGAGCGTCACCCACTACGAGGTCCTCGAGATGCTGCCCGCGGCGTCCCTCGTCGAGGTGCACCTCGAGACCGGACGCACGCACCAGATCCGCGTGCACTTCTCCGCGTTGCGCCACCCGTGCGTCGGCGACCTCACGTACGGGGCAGACCCCGTGCTCGCGTCTCGCGTCGAGCTCACCCGGCAGTGGCTGCACGCCATGCGTCTCGGGTTCGAGCACCCGACCACCGGGCAGTGGCTCGAGCTGACGAGCGAGTACCCCGACGACCTCGCCCACGCCCTCGACGTCCTGCGCGGGGCGTACGCATGAGCGCACGGTCCGACGTCGACCCGTCGCGTCCGGGCGCGGCCTCGCGCCTCCTGGCCGAGGTCGTGACCGACGACGCCGGTCTCGCCGCGGCGCACGCCGTGCGTCTCGCCGTGTTCGTCGACGAGCAGGGCGTGCCCGTCGAGGAGGAGATCGACGACCTCGACACTGACCCCACGACGACGCACGTCCTCGTCCGTGACCGCGCCCAGGACGGCGCCGTCGTCGGCACCGGTCGACTCCTGACCGACGCGGCCCACCCCGGCGAGGTCCACATCGGCCGGGTCGCGGTCGCCGCCTCCGCGCGCGGCACCGGCGCGGGCGCCGTCGTCATGCGGGCGCTCGAGCAGATCGCCCTCGCCGACCACGCCGTCCCCAGCCCCGACGGGCGCCCCACCGTGACGGTCCTCCTCTCCGCCCAGGTGCAGGCGATCGGCTTCTACGAACGCCTCGGCTACGCCGTCTCCGGCCCGGTCTACCTCGACGCCGGCATCGACCACCGCGACGCCTCGAGGACCCTCATCGCCTGAACGCTCTCGTCCGCTCGGGTCTACGAGCCCGCGTGGTCGGGACTGCCCGCGGGCTCGTCCCGCGGCACACCCCGCCACCCCGCTCTGGCGACCCGCAGCTACGGAACCAGGCCACCGCTCGGGCGACCCGGACCGCGTCTGCGGCCTGTGCGACTCCGCACACCGCACGGCGCTCGAGGGTGCGACGGAGGGTGGGTACCCCGTCTTAGGATCGATGCATGCCGACCGCGACCGAGGACTTCGTCCACCTTCACGTCCACACCGAGTACTCGATGCTGGACGGCGCGGCGCGGATCGGGGACCTGTTCGACGAGGTCGAGCGGCTCGGGCAGAAGGCGATCGCGACGACGGACCACGGGTACGTGTTCGGGGCGTTCGAGTTCTGGTCGCGGGCGAAGGCCAAGGGCATCAAGCCGATCATCGGTGTCGAGGCGTACATCACGCCGGGCACGAGCCGGTTCGACCAGACGCGCGTGCGGTTCGGCGAGAAGGGGCAGGAGTCGGACGACGTCTCGGCGCGCGGTGCGTACACGCACATGACGCTGCTCGCGAAGGACGACGAAGGGCTGCACAACCTGTTCCGGGCGTCGTCGCTCGCGTCGCTCGAGGGCCAGATGGGCAAGTGGCCGCGCATGGACCGCGACCTGCTGCAGCGGTACGGCAAGGGGCTGATCGCGACGAGCGGCTGCCCGTCGGGAGAGATCCAGACGCGGTTGCGGCTGGGGCAGTGGGACGAGGCCGTGCGCACGGCGGGCGAGCTGCAGGACATCTTCGGGCGCGAGAACTTCTTCGTCGAGCTCATGGACCACGGGCTGGACATCGAGACGCGGGTCACGAAGGACCTGCTGCGCCTCGCCGAGACCATCGGCGCGCGGATCGTCGGGACGAACGACCTGCACTACGTGCGCGAGGAGGACGCGTCGAGCCAGGAAGCGCTGCTCGCGATCAACTCGGGCTCGACGCTGGACGACCCAGACCGGTTCAAGTTCGACGGCACGGGCTACTACGTGAAGTCCGCGGCAGAGATGCGGCGCGTGTTCGCGGAGCTGCCCGAGGCGTGCGACAACACGCTGCTCATCGCCGAGCAGTGCGAGGTGTCGTTCAACACGAGCGCGAACTACATGCCGCGGTTCCCGGTGCCCGAGGGCGAGGACGAGACGAGCTGGTTCGTCAAGGAGATCGAGCGGGGCCTGCACCGCCGGTACCCGAATGGGATCCCGGAGGCGTCGCGGAAGCAGGCGCAGTACGAGACCGAGGTCATCATCCAGATGGGCTTCCCGGGGTACTTCCTCGTGGTCGCCGACTTCATCAACTGGGCCAAGGAGCAGGGCATCCGCGTGGGCCCGGGTCGTGGCTCGGCCGCGGGGTCGATGGCGTCGTACCTCATGGGCATCACGGAGCTCGACCCGCTCGAGCACGGACTGATCTTCGAGCGGTTCCTCAACCCCGAGCGCGTCTCGATGCCCGACGTCGACGTCGACTTCGACGAGCGTCGGCGCGGGGAGGTCATCCGGTACGTCACGGAGAAGTACGGCGACGACCGCGTCGCGCAGATCGTCACCTACGGCACCATCAAGGCGAAGCAGGCGCTCAAGGACTCGGCACGCCTGCTCGGCTTCCCCTTCGCGATGGGGGAGAAGCTCACCAAGGCGATGCCTCCGGCGGTCATGGGCAAGGACATCCCGCTGTCGGGCATCTTCGACCCGAAGCACGAGCGGTACGCGGAGGCCGGCGAGTTCCGCCAGCTGCACGACACGGACCCGGAGGCGCAGCGCGTCGTCGAGCTCGCGCGCGGCATCGAGGGTCTGAAGCGGCAATGGGGCGTGCACGCGGCGGGCGTCATCATGTCGAGCGACCCGCTCATCGACATCATCCCGATCATGCGCCGACCGCAGGACGGCGCGGTCATCACGCAGTTCGACTACCCGACGTCCGAGGGCCTCGGCCTCATCAAGATGGACTTCCTCGGGCTGCGCAACCTCACGATCCTCGACGACGCGCTCGAGAACATCGAGATGAACGGCAAGGACCCGATCGAGATCGAGTCCCTGACGCTGGACGACAAGGCGTCGTACGACCTGCTGGCCCGGGGTGACACGCTCGGCGTCTTCCAGCTCGACGGCGGGCCCATGCGCGCGCTCCTGCGCCAGATGAAGCCCGACAAGTTCGACGACCTCTCGGCCGTCATCGCGCTGTACCGTCCGGGCCCGATGGGCATGAACTCGCACACGAACTACGCGCTGCGCAAGAACGGGCTGCAGAAGATCGAGCCGATCCACCCGGAGCTCGAGCAGCCGCTCGCGGAGATCCTGGACGAGACCTACGGGCTCATCGTCTACCAGGAGCAGGTGCAGAGGGCCGCGCAGATCCTCGCGGGGTACTCGCTCGGCCAGGCCGACCTGTTGCGCCGTGCGATGGGCAAGAAGAAGAAGGAGATCCTCGACAAGGAGTTCGTGCCGTTCCAGGCCGGCTGTCGCGAGCGGGGCTACTCCGACCCGGCGATCCAGGCGGTGTGGGACACGCTGGTCCCGTTCGCCGGGTACGCCTTCAACAAGGCGCACTCGGCCGGGTACGGGCTGGTCGCCTACTGGACGGCGTTCCTCAAGGCGAACTACCCCACCGAGTACATGGCGGCGCTCCTGCAGAGCGTGCGGGACGACAAGGACAAGCTCGCCCTGTACCTCAACGAGTGCCGGCGCATGCACATCACGGTGCTGCCGCCCGACGTGAACGACTCTGCGGCGAAGTTCACGGCCGTCGGTGGCGACATCCGGTTCGGTCTCACGGGTGTGCGCAACGTCGGTGCGAACGTGGTGGACGCGATCATCCGTACGCGGGAGGAGAAGGGCGCCTTCACGTCGTTCACGGACTTCCTCGACAAGGTGCCGGCCGTCGTCTGCAACAAGCGGACGATCGAGTCGCTCATCAAGGCGGGGGCCTTCGACTCGCTCGGTCACCCGCGTCGCGCCCTGCTCGTGGTGCACGAGCAGGCGGTGGACTCGGTGATCAGCGTCAAGCGAAAGGAGGCGGAGGGCCAGTTCGACCTCTTCGCCGACTTCGGGGGCGCCGACGACGAGGCGGGGATGTCGTTCTCCGTCGAGGTGCCGGAGCTGCCGGACTGGGACAAGAAGCAGCGCCTCGCGTTCGAGCGCGAGATGCTCGGCCTCTACGTCTCGGACCACCCGCTCTCGGGTCTCGAGCACGTGCTGACCCGCGCGGCGGACACCGGCATCGCGAACCTGCTCGCCGACGAGGGTCGCCCGGACGGGTCGACCGTGGTGATCGCGGGCCTCATCACGTCGCTCCAGCGCAAGATGAGCAAGAACGGGAACCCCTGGGCCGCGGTGACGATCGAGGACCTCGAGGGCGCGGTCGAGGTCATGTTCTTCGGCGAGACGTACCTCGCGTACTCGACGATCCTCGCGGAGGACCAGGTCGTCGTGCTGCGCGGCCGCGTGCGGCGCCGCGACGACACGATGCAGCTCCAGGCGATGGAGGTGTCGCTGCCGGACATCACCGTCGGTGCCGAGTCCCCCGTCGCGGTGAAGGTCCCGCACACGCGGTGCGTCGAGCCGGTCATCACGCGCCTGCGCGACGTCCTGGCCACCCACCCGGGATCGGCGGAGGTCCACGTGCAGGTGCTCGAGCCGGGCAAGACGACGGTCGTGCGCGTCGGGGACGCGCTGCGCGTCGAGAAGTCGCCCGCGCTGTTCGGCGACCTCAAGGCCCTGCTCGGCCCGTCGTGCCTCGTCGGGTGACCGCCGCGACGGATCCTGCGGCCGCGGCGTCGTCGTCGTGGGACGACGGCTCCGCGTCGCACCGGTTCCGGGTAGTCCCCGCGGCGTACGTGCTGCTCCGGCGCGAGGACCGGGTGCTGCTCCAGCTCCGGCGAGGCACCGGCTACCGCGACGGTCACTGGGCTGCCGCGGCCGCGGGCCACGTCGAGCCGGGGGAGTCGGTCGTCGCCGCCGCGCTCCGCGAGGCCCGCGAGGAGCTCGGTATCGGCGTCGCCGCCGAGGACCTGCACCCCGTCACGACGCTGCACCGGGGCGAGCCCGGCGGGCCGGCCCTGGAGCAGCGCGTCGACTTCTTCTTCGAGGCGACGCGCTGGACCGGGGACCCGGTCCTCCAGGAAGCGGACAAGGCGGCCGACCTGCGGTGGTTCGCGCTCGACGCGCTCCCGGAGCCCGTCGTGCCGCACGAGCACCACGTGCTGTGCGCCCTGCGCCGACCCGAGGTGCCGCCGATCATGACGTTCGGCTTCGACCTCTGACCGGCGCCGGCGGGGAGCAGTCCGCGGCGAAGCCGTAGGCTCGGGCCCGTGATCCGCCTCAACCCTGAGCAGCTCGTCTTCGTCACCGAACGCCACCTGGCGACGCTCACGACGCTGCGCGCCGACGGTTCCCCGCACGTGGTCCCTGTCGCCTTCACGTGGGACCAGGAGGCCGGCGTGCTCCGCATCACGACGAACCGCGCGTCGGTCAAGGCGCGCAACGCGCGCCGGGAGGGCGAAGGCGGCGGGGTACCCCGGGCTGCCGTGTGCCAGGTCGAGGGCGGCCGGTGGATCACGCTCGAGGGCACGATCGAGGTCGTCGAGGACGCGGACGAGGTCGCCGACGCCGTGGCCCGTTACGCGCGCAGGTACCGCCCGCTCGAGCACAACCCGGAACGCGTCGTGCTGCGGCTCACCCCGGACAAGGTGATGGCCTCGACGTACATGGCGTGATCGGCAGAGCCCGCCCGCGGGTCAGGCGACGGTCGCGCTCTGCGCCCCCTGCGGATGGTCGACGGCGACGACGTCGCCACGGTGCAGCTGGCGGCCTCGCCGCGTGTCGACCTCACCGTTGACCCGGACCTCGCCCTCGGTGATGAGCTCGCGTGCCTCGGCACCGGAGTCGACGAGCCCGGCGAGCTTGAGGAACTGCCCGAGGCGGATGACGTCGTCGGAGATCTCGACCGGGCGGGCGTCGCTGGAGTTCATGGACCCATTCTCCCCGGCGCGGGGAGCCGGTACGAACCCGGCAGGCGCACGGCCGCCGGAGCGGGGGACCGGTGGGCGAAACGTCTCGTCTCGACGGTGCGCGGGCTCCTAGACTCGTCCCATGATCTCCCGCATCGATCTTCGAGGGCGTTCCCTGTCCGCACGCGAGCTCGTCGAGACCCTGCCGCGCGCAGAGCTCGGCGTCGAGGACGCGGCGCATCGGGTCGCCCCGATCATCGACGCGGTCCGCACGCGCGGCGCCGACGCCCTGCGGGAGTACGCCGAGCGGTTCGACGGCGTGCGCCCCGAGCACCTGCGGGTGCCGGCCACCGCTCTCGAGTCGGCGCTCGCGGAGCTCGACCCGACGGTGCGCGCGGGCCTCGAGGAGGCGATCCGACGGGTCCGCGTCGTGCACGCGGCGCAGCGCCCGCAGGACTTCACGGTCCAGGTCGCCCCCGGGGCGCAGGTCCGGCAGCGCTGGGTGCCCGTGCGGCGGGTCGGGCTGTACGCCCCGGGCGGCCTGGCCGTCTACCCGTCGTCGGTCGTCATGAACGTCGTCGCGGCACAGGAGGCCGGGGTGCCGAGCCTCGCGGTCGCCTCGCCGCCGCAGAAGGACAGCGGCGGGCTGCCGCACCCGACGATCCTCGCGGCGTGCGCGCTGCTGGGCGTCGAGGAGGTGTACGCCGTCGGGGGTGCGCAGGCGGTCGCCATGTTCGCCTACGGCGCGGCGGGGAGCGAGCCGCAGGACGGCGAGGTGCTGTGCGAGCCCGTCGACGTCGTGACCGGGCCGGGCAACGTCTACGTCGCCGCGGCCAAGCGGCTCGTCCGGGGAGTCGTCGGCATCGACGCCGAGGCCGGCCCGACGGAGATCGCGATCCTCGCCGACGGGTCGGCGGACCCCGGCCACGTCGCGTCCGACCTCATCAGCCAGGCCGAGCACGACCCGCTCGCCGCAGCCGTGCTCGTCACGCCGTCGGTGGAGCTGGCCGCTGCCGTCGAGGCGCGGCTGGCCGACCTGGTGACCGCGACCAAGCACACCGAGCGCGTCGCACAGGCCCTCGCCGGGCCGCAGTCCGCCGTCGTCCTGGTCGACGACCTCGAGCACGGGCTCCAGGTCGTCGACGCCTACGGCGCCGAGCACCTCGAGATCCAGGCGGCGGACGCGGCCGGTCTCGCAGAGCGTGTCCAGAGCGCGGGGGCGATCTTCGTCGGCCCCTGGTCGCCGGTCTCGCTCGGCGACTACATGGCCGGGTCGAACCACGTGCTCCCCACGGGCGGCTGCGCGCACTTCTCGAGCGGCCTCGGCGTGCACAGCTACGTCAAGGCGGTCCAGGTGATCGAGTACGACCGCGACGCGCTCGAGGAGCTCGCCGACAGGATCGTCGCGGTCGCGAACGACGAGGACCTGCCCGCGCACGGCGAGGCGGTCCGCGCCCGGTTCCTGTGACCGCTCGCGTGAGCGCCCACGGAGCGACACGCCGCGCGGTGCCCGCGGACGCGGAGGCGCTCGTCGCGCTGCGCGTCCTGCTCATGCGGGCGATGGGTGAGCCCGACGCCGACGAACCGGGCTGGCAGGACTCCGCTCGCTCGTGGTTCGCGCGCGAGCTCGCGGGCGACGAGGCCGTGGCGTTCGTCGTGGACGCCCCGGGCACGCCGGGCGGGGTCACGTCGAGCGTCGTGGCGTGCGCCCTCGTGACGCTGCACCACGACGCGCCGTCGGCCCGCAATCCCCACGGCACGACGGCGCACCTGACGAACGTCTGCACCGTCGAGAGCGCACGGGGCCGTGGGTACGCGCGCGCGTGCGTGGACGCCGCCCTCGACTGGGCCCGGGCGGCCGGTGCCGACTCCGTCTCGTTGCACGCGACGCCGGACGGGGAGCGGCTCTACCGGTCCCTGGGCTTCGACGACACCCGGTACACCGAGCTGCGGCTGCGGTGGTGACCGGCGCTCAGCGGACGCCGAGGACGAACGGGTAGACGGCGGAGGCACCTGCTCGGCGGAGCGTCCGGGCCGCGACGGTGATCGTCCAGCCCGAGTCGGTCGAGTCGTCCACGAGCAGGACGCGACGGCCGGCGAGACCGGCCAGCGCCGCCTCGCCGAGCTCGAGGCGGAGCCGCCCGGCGACGCCGGCGAGCCGCGTCGCCGAGTTCACGTCGTGGCGCCCCGGCTCCTCGCGTCCCGGCACCGGGCCGATCGCCCCGATGAGGGGCTTGCCGAGGTAGGACGCGAGCCCGTTCGCGAGGTGGAACGTGAGCTGTGGCCGGGTCACGGACCGCACCGCGACGACGCCGTCGACGAGGAGCCGCCGCTCGGGCGCCGCCGCTCCGTCGGCCGGCGCGTCCTCGCCCGTGGTCGCGCCGCCGTCTGCCGCGGTCGGATCGTGGTCGGGCGCGACCTCGTACAGCGCGGCCCACTCGTCGAGCACCCGCGCTGCCGCTCGACGCAGCGCGACCGGCGTCTCGCCGTCGGGCGTGGTGGAGGCGAAGAGCTCACGGAGCGGTGCGGACCAGCCCAGCCCGTCGAGGCGGGCCACCGCGCGCCCCGCCTCGGCCTGCTCCTCGGCCGGGATGCGGCCCTTGAGGTCGAGCCCGAGGCGGTCCATGCCGCTCGGCCACTGGCGGCGTGCCGTGATCTCGACGCCCGGACGGTCCATGTCGGCACGCGCTGCGGAGACGGCCTCCGGGTCGGGCGCGCCGGGCAGCTCGACCCCGCCGCACCGGTCGCAGCGCCCGCACTCCCAGCCGTCCTCGAGCTCCGGGTCGTCGAGTGCGGCACGCAGGAACGCCATGCGGCAGCCGTCGGTGGTCTCGTAGTCGAGCATCGCCTGCTGCTCGGCACGGCGGGTCGCGTCGACGCGCTCGTACCGCTCGGCGTCGTACGCCCACGGGCGGCCAGTCGCCTCCCAGCCACCCTTGACGCGCCGGACCGCGCCGTCGACGTCGAGCACCTTGAGCATGCCCTCGAGCCGCGACCGCTTGAGGTCGACCTGCGTCTCGAGCTGCGCGACCGACTGGGTGCCGCCCGCGTCGAGCGCGTCGAGCGTCGTGCGCACCTGCGCCTGCGGCGGGAACGCGGTCGAGGCGAACCACTCCCAGATGCGCTGGTCCTCGTCGCCGGGCAGGAGCACGACGACCGCGCTGTCGACGCCACGGCCCGCGCGCCCGACCTGCTGGTAGTACGCGATGGGCGAGCTCGGGGCACCGAGGTGCACGACGAACGCGAGGTCCGGCTTGTCGAAGCCCATGCCGAGCGCCGATGTCGCGACGAGGGCCTTGACGCGGTTCTCCTTGAGGTCCTGCTCGAGGCGCTCCCGCTCAGCGGGGTCGGTCTGACCCGTGTAGGCCGCGACCGCGAGGCCCGCGGCGCGGAGCTGGCTCGCGACCTGCTCGGCGGCGGACACCGTGAGGCAGTAGACGATGCCCGACCCGTCGACGTCCTGCAGCGTCTCGACGAGCCACGCGACGCGCGTCGGCTGGTCGAACCGGGGGAGGACCGCCAGGTGCAGCGACTCGCGGTCGAGGCCGCCGCGCAGCACGAGGACCTCCTCGGACGCACCGGGTGCCGCGTCCGCGCGGGACACCCCGAGCTGCTCGGCGACGTCGGCCGTCACGCGGGCGTTCGCCGTCGCCGTGGTCGCGAGCACGGGGATGCCCGTCGGCAGGTCGGTGAGGAGCGTCCGGATGCGCCGGTAGTCGGGGCGGAAGTCGTGCCCCCAGTCGGAGATGCAGTGCGCCTCGTCGATGACGACGAGCCCCGCGTCGGCGGCCAGGCGGGGCAGCACCTCGTCGCGGAACCCCGGGTTGTTGAGCCGCTCGGGCGAGCACAGGAGCACGTCCACCTCGCCCGCGGCGACCGCCCGGTGCACGTCGTCCCACTCGGTGACGTTGGCGGAGTTGATCGTCACGGCCCGGATGCCGGCACGCGCCGCCGCCGCGATCTGGTCGCGCATGAGGGCGAGCAGCGGCGAGACGATGACCGTCGGTCCCGCGCCCCGGTCGCGCAGAAGGCGCGTCGCGACGAAGTAGACGGCCGACTTGCCCCACCCCGTGCGCTGCACGACGAGAGCGCGGCGCCGGAACGCGACGAGCGCCTCGATCGCGCGCCACTGGTCGTCGCGCAGCCGCGCGTCGTCGCGGCCCACGAGGGCCCGCAGCGCGGTCTCGGCGTCCTCGCGCAGCGACTCTCCGTCGAGCAGCCCGCGGAGCATGGCGAGCTTCGCGCGCCGCACCGCCTCGCCGTCGTCGCCCGGCGCCGGCGGCTGCGGATCCGGCGCCTGTACGGCTGGCGCGGACGAGGTGGGTGCCGGCGCGGGCGACGACGGCTCCGGCGCGGGCTCGCCCCAGGGGTCGCCCGGCTCGTCGAGCGGCGGCTCGTCGGCCGGGTCGAAGGGCAGGTCGGCGTACGGGTCGGTGGAGCTCACCCGCCCGATCGTAGGCGCAGGCGCCCACGACCGTGCGCGTCGTGCACAGGGAGGGTCAGGAGCGCATGTCCATGACGACGCGACCGTCGATCTTCCCGGCCACCATCTCGGCGAAGATGTCGTTGATCTCGTCGAGCGGGCGCACGGTGTACGTGGGGCTGATCTTGCCCCGCGCGAAGAAGTCGAGCGCCTCCGCCATGTCCTTGCGTGTCCCGACGATCGAGCCGCGGACCGTCAGCCCGAACAGGACCGTGGTGAAGATGTCGAGCGGGAACTTCTCGGGCGGCAGCCCGACGAGTGAGACGGTCCCGCCGCGGCGCAGCGCCCCGACGGCCTGCGGGAACGCGTGGGCGTTGACGGCGGTGACGAGCGCGCCGTGCACCCCGCCGCCGGTCTGCTCCTGGATTTCGGCGGCGGCGTCGGGAGACGTCGCCGCGTTCACGGTGACCTCCGCGCCGTGCTTGCGCGCGAGCGCGAGCTTGTCGTCGTCGACGTCGACCGCGGCGACCCGGCGGCCCATCGCCACCGCGTACTGCACGGCGATGTGGCCGAGCCCGCCGATGCCGGAGACGAGCACCCACTCGCCCGGCTGGGTGTCGGTGACCTTGAGGCCCTTGTAGACGGTCACGCCCGCGCACAGGATCGGCCCGACGGCGGACAGGTCCACGCCCTCGGGGACGATCGGCGCGTAGCGCGAGTCGACCAGCATGTAGCGACCGAAGGACCCGTCGACCGAGTACCCGCCGTTCTTCTGGTTCGGGCACAGCGTCTCCCAGCCCGTCTCGCAGTACTCGCACTCGCCGCACGCGCTCCACAGCCACGCGTTGCCGACGAGGTCGCCCACCGCGACCCGCGTCACGCGGTCCCCGACGGCGACCACGCGCCCGACCCCCTCGTGCCCCGGCACGAACGGCGGTGACGGCTTGACGGGCCAGTCGCCGTGCGCGGCGTGGAGGTCGGTGTGGCAGACACCCGTGTAGTCGACCTCGACGAGCGCCTCGTAGGGGCCGGGCGTCGGCACCTCGATCTCCTCGACGCTCAGCGGCTCGCCGAACGAACGGACGACTGCGGCACGCATGGTGGACACGACGATCACCTCGGGTCTCGAAGGACGGTGGTGGGCGGGCGGGCGGTTCCCGACCACGCCTCGTCCTCGACGTTACGCCTCGCGGCCGGCAGGCCGGGGGCCCGCGCGGGAACTGGTGACGGTCGACGCCGCGGTGCGGGACCTTCGCCTCTCCACCACCAGGGCCAGCGTCCCGCCGACCACCGCGACCCACTCGCTCACCGCCGCGAGCACCTGCTGCGTGCCGCCCACGGTCTCGTTCACCCCGAAGAAGCCCACGGTCGTCGACAGGTAGAAGGCCACGAGCGTGAGGGCGCCGAACCCGATCGCGCCGAGCAGCGGGAGCCAGTGCCGCCAGACGAGCACGAGGAGCCCCAGGACGAGGCCCGCCACGGCGTTGAGCGCGAACAACGCACCGACCACCTCGATGTCCCGGTAGCCCTCGACGAACAGCACGAGGTGGATGTCGGCCGAGAGCAGCAGCCCGGCCGCGGTCAGGCCGCGCAGGACCCAGGCGCCCAGTGCGCGGCCCTCGCGCGGCGGCGGGGTCGGCGGGCCTCCGGTCACGGTCATCGTCGCTCCGTGCGGTCGGGTGCGAGTCGTGCTCGGCTGCGGCGTGCGGCGAGCGCGCTCCGTGCGGGCTCCGTGCAGGCTCCGTGCGCCGGTGCTTCAATTGAACCGCCGTCGACGACGCGGCGCGCGTCGGACGGCGGCGACGGCACCGAGCCCGCCGCCGCACCGAGCAAGGAGGCCGGCCATGGACGCACGTCCCGCTCTCGACGTCACCGCGCCTGGCACCGGTCCGTGCCTCTCGCGACGCGCCGTGCTCGCGGGCTCCGGCGCGGGTGCCGCGGCCCTGCTGCTCGTCGCGTGCGGTGGGGACCCGCCGTCGGGCACGCAGGACGGTACCGGCGACGACGGTGCCGAGAGCGGCCAGGCCGTCGAGCCGGGGCAGGTCCTCGCGAGCGCCGACGACGTCCCCGTGGGTGGTGCGCTCGCCGTCACCGTCGGGGGCGCGCAGCTGCTCGTCACCCAGCCCGAGGAGGGGACGTTCGCGGCCTTCTCCGCGATCTGCACGCACGAGCGCTGCACCGTGGGCCCGGGCGAGGGCGAGCTGCTCTGCCCGTGCCACGCGTCGCGGTACGACCTCGCGACCGGCGCGGTGCTCGGCGGGCCTGCGCCGTCGCCGCTGCCGGAGGTGCCCGTCACGGTCGAGGGCGGCGACGTCACGTCGGCGTGAGGGTCGCGCCGGGCTGCCCGCGTGCCGGACGTCACGGCGGTGGCTGCGCCACGGTTCGTAGACTGTCCCGGTGACCTCACCCTCCGTCGCCGGGAGGCGTCCTCTCCCGCTGCGCCCCGAGCTCGCTGGCATCGCGCCGTACGGTGCGCCCCAGCTCGACGTGCCCGTGCTGCTCAACGTCAACGAGAACCCGTACGCGCCGGGCGAGCGGGTCGTCGCGTCGATCACCGCCGCGGTGCACGACGCCGCGACGGGCCTCAACCGCTACCCCGACCGCGACTTCCTCGCGCTGCGCTCGGACCTCGCCGCGTACCTCGGCACGGAGGCGGGCGTCGCGCTGGGCGCCGACCAGCTCTGGGCGGCGAACGGGTCGAACGAGATCATGCTCCACGTCCTGCAGGCGTTCGGCGGCCCCGGGCGCACGGCGGTCTCCTTCGCGCCGACGTACTCGATGTACCCCGAGTACGCGCGCGACACCCACACGCGCTGGGTCGTGGGCCGGCGCGCGGAGGACTTCACGCTCGACCCGGACCACGTGCGTGACGTGATCGCGCGCGAGCAGCCGTCGGTGGTCCTGCTCGCGAGCCCGAACAACCCCACGGGCACCGCGCTGCCGGCGGCGACCGTGGAGGCCGTGTGCGAGGCGGCGCTCGCCGTCCGCGTCCCCGCGGCCGACGGCGCCGACGCGCCCGCCGTCGTCGTGGTCGACGAGGCGTACGGCGAGTTCCGTCGGGAGGGCACGCCGTCGGCCCTCGAGCTCCTCGAGCGGTACCCGAACCTCGCCGTGACGCGCACCATGTCCAAGGCCTTCGCGCTCGCGGGCGCCCGCGTCGGCTACCTCGCGGCGTCGGTCGACCTCGTCGACGCGCTGCGCGTCGTGCGCCTGCCCTACCACCTGTCGGCCGTGACCCAGGCGGTGGCGCGCGCCGCGCTCGCCCACTCCGGCGAGCTGCTCGCCCAGGTCGACGCGCTGCGCGCCGAGCGCGACGCGACGGTCGCGTGGCTGCGTGCGCAGCGGCACCCCGACGGCTCGGCGTTCGCGGTGGCGGAGTCCGACGCCAACTTCGTGCTGTTCGGCACGTTCCCGGATCGGCACGCAGTCTGGGCGGGCTTGTTGGAGCGGGGCGTCCTCATCCGGGAGACTGGTCCCGACGGCTGGCTGCGGGTGTCGATCGGCACCGGCGAGGAGATGCGGGCGTTCAAGGACGCCCTCGTGGAGGTGGCAGGACTGTGAAGCGCACCGCGCGCATCGAGCGCGCGACGTCCGAGTCGAGCGTGCTCGTCGAGCTCGACCTCGACGGGACCGGACGGACGGAGATCTCGACGACCGTCCCGTTCTACGACCACATGCTCACCGCACTGGGCAAGCACTCGCTCATCGACCTCACGGTCGAGGCGACGGGCGACACCCACATCGACGCGCACCACACGGTCGAGGACGTCGCGATCGCGATCGGCGAGGCCCTGCGCGTCGCGCTCGGCGACAAGTCCGGCATCTCGCGCTTCGGCGACGCGACCGTCCCGCTCGACGAGGCCCTCGCGCTCGCGGTCGTGGACGTGTCCGGCCGGCCGTACCTCGTACACTCCGGCGAGCCGGAGGGGCAGGAGTACCACCTCATCGGCGGCCACTTCACCGGGTCGCTGACGCGCCACGTGCTCGAGTCGATCGCGCACCACGCCGGCATCTGCCTGCACGTGCGCGTGCTGGCCGGCCGCGACCCGCACCACATCGTCGAGGCGCAGTTCAAGGCGCTCGCCCGTGCGCTGCGCGCGGCCGTGGCCCCCGACCCGCGGGTCGAGGGCATCCCGTCCACCAAGGGAGCGCTGTGAGCACGCACGACGACGCCGACGGCACGCTGGACGGCGTGGAGATCCCCGACGACCTCTCGGGCCTGACCGGCTCGTCCGACCCCGACCTCGTGGTGCTCATCACGCAGGTCGCGGGGGCCGAGCCGCTCGCCGCGGCGTGCTCGCTGGCCCAGGTCGAGGCCGACGTCGTCGCGACGGACGTGGGTGCCCTGGCAGTCCTCCGCGACCGGACGGGCGACGCTCCCGCGCACGCCGCGGCCGCGCTGACCACGCTCGTCAAGGGGGTGCCGCTCGTGCTCGTCGAGCGTCGCGGCGAACAGCTCGCCATGACGCGCTGGGCCGACGGCGCAGCGGGGGACCAGCTCGCCCCGGGCCTCGTGCTGGGTGGCGCACCCGAGGAGCTCGAGGACCTGCTCACGGGCGCGACGACGGTCGCCGACCTCCCCGGGGTCGTCGCGAGCTCGTCGATCTCCCGGTGGAAGGCGATGCGCCTGCTCACGGCAGCCGCCCGCCGGGCGAAGAAGGGCGGGGCATGAGCGAGCAGACCGCCCGGCGACCGTCCGTCGTCGTGCTCGACTACGGCTTCGGCAACGTGCGCTCCGCCGTGCGTGCGCTGGAGCGGGTCGGCGCGGACGTCGAGCTCACCGCGGACAGGTCACGCGCCCAGGACGCCGACGGGCTCGTCGTCCCCGGCGTGGGCGCGTTCGCGGCGGTCATGGCCGGCCTGCGCGCGGTGCGCGGGGACGAGATCGTCGACCGGCGGCTCGCCGGCGGTCGACCGGTCCTCGGGATCTGCGTGGGCATGCAGGTGATGTTCGAGCAGGGGGACGAGCACGGCACGCTGACCGACGGCCTGGGGGAGTGGCGCGGTCTCGTGGACCGCCTCGAGGCACCGATCGTCCCGCACATGGGCTGGGACACCGTCGACGCGCCCGAGGGCAGCGTGCTTTTCCGCGGCGTCGAGGACGAGCGCTTCTACTTCGTCCACTCGTACGCGGCGCGCTCGTTCACGACGGGCGACGACCTGCCCGCGGACTCGCCGATCCGCCGACCGCTCGTCACGTGGTCCGACCACGGCGGGCGGTTCGTCGCCGCCGTCGAGAACGGCCCGCTCTCCGCGACGCAGTTCCACCCCGAGAAGTCCGGGGACGCGGGCGCGACCCTGCTCGAGAACTGGGTCCGCTCGCTCTGACCGACCCGCGCGCCGAGACCACCACGTCCGGTGCGCACCGCACGGCGCACGCGACGCGCCACCGCCTACACCGATGGAGATCCCCGTGACCGACCGCCTCGTGCTGCTCCCCGCCGTCGACGTCGCCGACGGCCAGGCCGTCCGCCTCGTCCAGGGCGAGGCGGGCTCCGAGACCTCCTACGGCGACCCGCTCGCCGCCGCGCTCGACTGGCAGTCCGGCGGGGCGGAGTGGATCCACCTCGTGGACCTCGACGCCGCGTTCGGGCGCGGGTCCAACGCGGAGCTGCTGGCCGACGTCGTCGCGCGCCTCGACGTGCAGGTCGAGCTCTCGGGCGGCATCCGCGACGACGCGTCGCTCGAGCGTGCGCTCGCGACCGGCGCGCGCCGCGTGAACCTCGGCACGGCGGCGCTCGAGAACCCGGACTGGACCGCGAAGGTCATCGCCGAGCACGGCGACGCGATCGCCGTCGGGCTCGACGTGCGCGGCACGACCCTCGCCGCGCGCGGCTGGACGCAGGAGGGCGGCGACCTGTGGGAGGTCCTCGACCGCCTCGAGGCCGCGGGCTGCGCGCGCTACGTCGTCACCGACGTGACGAAGGACGGCACGCTGCGCGGGCCGAACATCGACCTCCTGCGCGACGTCGCGGCGCGCACCGACGCCCCCGTCGTCGCGTCCGGCGGCATCTCGAGCCTCGAGGACCTCGAGGCGCTGCGCGCGCTCGTCCCCGCCGGCGTCGAGGGCGCGATCGTCGGCAAGGCCCTCTACGCCGGCGCGTTCACGCTGCCCCAGGCGCTCGACGTCGCGGGCCGGCCGTGACGAGCGACGAGGGCGCCGGCAAGGCGCTGCCACCGTCCTCGGGCTTCGCGGGGGACGACGGCTCGGCGGACCCCGCGCTCGCGGCCCTTCTCGGCGCGTACGCGGCGGGCACGGCGAGCCTGGCCGACGTCGTCGCGCGCCTCGGCGAGACGCGCGTGCTCGTCCCGATCCTCGCCGAGCTCGAGAGCGCCGAGCAGGGCGAGCACGGGCACGTCGTCGACAAGGAGGCCTCCGCGGGGGTCGTCGCGATCGAGGCTCCCGACGGTCGTCGGGCGCTGCCGGTGTTCACGTCCGTCGCGTCGATGGCGGCGTGGCGCGCGAGCGCGCGGCCCGTCCCCGTCGACGCCCGCCGTGCGGCGTTGTCGGCCGTGAGCGAGGACTGGTCGCTCCTCGTCGTCGACCCCGCGGGCCCGGTGACCGCGCTCGTTCCCCGCCCCGCGGTGTGGGCGCTCGCGCAGGGCAAGGGGTGGGAGCCTGCGGTCGTGGGCGACGCCGTGGCCCCCGACGTGCTCGCGGCCGTCCAGGACGCGGTCTCGGGCATCGCGCACGTCGCGCGCGTGTGGGCCGAGCCCGGGCGGCGTGCCGAGGTCGCGGTCGTGCTGCGCATCGACGCGGGCCTCGACCGGGCGGGCCTCGACGCGGTGCTCGCCCAGGTCAACGCCGCGCTCGCGACGAGCGCCGTCGTCTCCGAGCGCGTCGACGGCCTCGAGCTCCGGATCGGCCGGGCGGACCAGGCGTCCTGACGTGCTGCAGCACGGGAGCCTCGGCCCGCCGAGCGCGCGCCGTCAGTGGCGACGCAGGCGGCTGATCCCCCACGCGAGCGCGGCGGAGAACGCGACGACGGCCCCGAGCGCCTGACCGCCGAGGATCACGCGGTTGAGGTCGAGCGCAGGCTGCCACCGCACGCCGCTGTCGTCGACGACGTAGACGCCCTTCGCGACCACGCGCACGCCGAACCCGCCGCCTCCGCCCGAGCCCTCGCCGCCCGCCTCGGCGTCGGCGTTCCCCGAACCGGGGTCGGGTTTCGGGGCCGTGTCCGACCCGCTCTCGGGCTCCGGGTTCGCTGCGGCGGCGCCGAACTTCCGGCGCCAGTCGGCCGCGCCCTTGCCGGACAGCTCGCCCGCGCCGGAGCCCCAGCCCGAGCCGGTGCCGCCCCAGACCGTCGCCACGGGGATCACGAGCGTCCCGTCGCGCTCGTAGGACTCCCCGAAGACGCGGCGGACGGTGAGCGTGTCACGGGCGGCGTGCGTGATGTGGGCCGGGTCGACGTTGGGCGTGTCCGAGCTCGCGTGTGTGCTCATGGCACCCGAGAGTAGACCCGGCGGTCCCGGAGCGCACTGGTTCCGTTCGGCCCCGCCGCGCCGGGTCGTCAGGATCGCGCGGGAAGCCCCAGGCGGTCAGGCGTCGCACTCCGGGAGCGCGGTGAACGCGGTCTCGTCCGCGAGCATCGTCTGCAGCGTGCTCACGGGGACGAGCAGGGACTTGTCGGTCGACGTCTTGGCGTAGACGACGCCGATGACCTCGCCGGCCTCGTTGAGCGCCGCGGAGCCCGAGCTCCCCGGCTCGACGGGCGCGTCGGTGACGAGCACCTCGCCGAGGTTCTCGTGGAGCGGGTCGGTCGTCGTGCCGATGACCGAGCCCTGCGTGACCGTGAGCCTCCCGCCCTCGGGGTAGCCGACGACGGTCACGAGGTCCCCGGGTTCCGGGTCCGCGGCGGCGAGGGTCGGGGCCGTCGGGAGGTCCTCCGCGGTCCGCACGACGGCGAGGTCCGCGAGGCCGGCGACGCTCGCCGTCTGCGCGGCGATGTCGCGGCCGTCGTACGTGAGGAGCTGCAGCGACCGGGACGAGTCGACGACGTGCTTGTTGGTGATGAGCGTGCGCGAGTCCACGGCGAAGCCCGATCCTGTCGACAGCCCGTCGCAGCGCACGTTGCGGATGCGCACGGCCATGCGTGTGACCGCGTCGAACCCGTCCGGCGAGAGGTTCTCCGACCCGGCCGGGTCGTCCTGCGGCGCGAAGGACGGGACGACCGATCCCGGGACGGGCTCGGGGAGCTCGGGCAGCACGCCGCAGCCCGCGAGCGAGCCGGTGGCGAGGGCACCGACCAGGACCAGGGCGGCGACCTGCGGGGCGGAGCGTCGCCGCGTCATCCGGCGAGCTCCTGCTGGAGCTGGGTGTTGGCGTCGGCCGCGGCCTGGCACAGCTCGTCGACCTGCCCTGAGAAGCGCTCCAGGTCGGCCGGGTCGTAGGCGTCGCGGTTGTTGAGGTAGCCGATGAGCTGCGTCTGCGCCGTCGTGCACTGGCCGAGCGCGGCGGCGACCTTGCCGGCGGCCTCGGACACGCGGCTCTGGTAGTCGAGGTACTGCTGGGACGCCTCGTTCTCGTCGCCCAGCTGCGCCTTCTCGTTCGCGAGCTCGCCGATGCGGTCCTGCGCGGTCGTGAGCTGGGTCCGCGCGGACTCGAGCTCGGCGTTGGCCCCGTCGAGCTCGCCCTGCAGCCGCGCGACGTCCTCGCCCAGCGCGCGGGCCTCGGCCTCCCAGTCCGCGCTGGACTCCTGCCACCGCGTCGTCGTGACCCACAGGTACGCGCCGACGCCGAGCGCGGCGGCCAGGGCGAGCGACAGGACGACGATCGCGACGGTCACGCCGCGCCGCCGACGCCGCGGGACGGCGTCCGTGCCCTCGGGCGCTCCGGCCCCGGTCGGTGTCGTCCGGTCGGGCTCGGGGCCCGGGACGGGGGAGCCGGGCGCAGGACCGGGTGAGGTGGGCGACGGGGCGGGGGCGAAGGACGGCGGCGCCGGCGGACCGGCGAACGGGCTGTCCGGGCTCGGCGGGACGGCGCCGTGCTGCGGCGGGACCGGGGGCGTGCTCAACTCACGGCGCCCGTGTACTTCTCGCCCGGGCCCTCGCCGAGGGGGTCCGGGTACACCGAGGCCTCGCGGAACGCGAGCTGGAGCGAGCGCAGGCCGTCGCGGAGGGAGCGGGCGTGCTGGTTGCCGATGTCGGGTGCGCTCGCGGTGACGAGCGCAGCGAGCGCGTTGATGAGCTTGCGGGCCTCGTCGAGGTCCAGGTGTCCCTGGGCCTCGGCGTCCTCGGCGAGCCCGCACTTGACCGCGGCGGCGCTCATCAGGTGGACGGCGGCGGACGTGATGACCTCGACGGCCGCCACGTCGGCGATGTCCCGCACCGCGTCGGTGGTCGGGTCGGGCACGGCGGCGTTCTCGGTACTCATGCCGACCATCTTTCCATCCGGCGGCGTCGTGGTGCGCACCTCGACGGGCGCCGACCCGCGCTTCGCCGAGAGGGCGACCCCCACCGAGAGAGCGACCCCCGCCGAGAGAGCGACGTACCGGACTCGTACGTCGCTACCTCGGCGGGTGATCGCTGTCTCGCGCGGCGGCTCTGCCCGGGTGGCGCAGGCCCGTAGCGGAGGAGCGTCAGACGCGGACGGGCTCCGCGGCGGTGCCCGGCTGCCCGCCCTCGACGGGTGCGCCCTGCGCCTCGAGCGCGGCGCGCAGCGCGCGGCCGAGACCGGCGTCGACGTAGGTCCAGTACTGGATCGCCCGCTCGCGGATGTCCTCGCTGCGGACGGCACCGACGTGACCGGTGATGGTCTCGAGGAAGCGCTCGCGCGCGGCGTCGTCGAAGACCTCGCGGTACAGCGTGCCGGCCTGCCCGAAGTCGTCGTCCTCCGGGTGCAGCGTGGCGGCGGAGCGCGTCAGCTCGCCGTCCGCCTCCCAGCCGAGCGACTCGGCGGCGCGGGCCGGGTCGGCATGCGCGCCGCCCCGGCTGTTCGGTGCGTAGACCGGCGTCGTCGCGGACGAGAAGGAGTAGCGCATGGCGCCGTCCTTGGCGTACGAGTGGCCGCCCTCGGCCGCCGCGTGCGGCGCGTTGACCGGGAGCTCGGCGTGGTTGGTGCCGACGCGGTACCGGTGCGCGTCCGCGTAGGAGAAGATCCGCGCGAGGAGCATCTTGTCCGGGCTCGCGGCGATCCCGGGCACGAAGCTGCTCGGCGCGAACGTCGCCTGCTCGATCTGCGCGAAGTAGTTCTCCGGGTTGCGGTTCAGCTCCATGACGCCGACCTCGATCAGCGGGTAGTCCGCGTGCGGCCAGACCTTGGTGAGGTCGAACGGGTTGAAGCGGTAGGTCTTCGCGTCCTCGTAGGGCATGACCTGCACGGAGAGCGTCCAGCGCGGGAAGTCGCCGGCCTCGATGTGCTCGTAGAGGTCACGGATGTGGTGGTCGGAGTCCGAGCCCGCGAGCTGCGAGGCCTCGTCGGGCGTGAGGTTGTCGATGCCCTGCTGGGTCGTGAAGTGGTACTTGACCCAGAAGCGCTCGCCCGCGGCGTTGATCCACTGGTAGGTGTGGGAGCCGAACCCGTCCATGTGGCGCCAGCTCGACGGCAGACCGCGGTCGCCCATGAGCCACGTGACCTGGTGCGCGGACTCGGGGGACAGGGTCCAGAAGTCCCACTGCATGTCGTTGTCGCGCAGGTTGGAGCCCGGGAGGCGCTTCTGCGAGCGGATGAAGTCCGGGAACTTGATGCCGTCGCGCAGGAAGAACACCGGCGTGTTGTTGCCGACGAGGTCGTAGTTGCCCTCGGTCGTGTAGAACTTCAGCGCGAAGCCGCGGGGGTCGCGCCACGTGTCGGGCGAGCCCTGCTCGCCGGCCACGGAGGAGAAGCGCGCGAGCATCTCGGTCGTGGTGCCGGGCTGGAAGAGCGCGGCGCGTGTGTACGCGCTCACGTCCTGGGTGACCGTGAAGGTGCCGAACGCGCCGCCACCCTTCGCGTGCACGACGCGCTCCGGGACGCGCTCGCGGTTGAACTGGGCCAGCTTCTCGACGAGGTAGTGGTCGTGCAGCACGATCGGGCCGTCGGCGCCGACGGACTGCGAGTGGGCGTCCGAGGCGACCGGTGCGCCGGCGTTCGTGGTGGTGAAGGGGACGGTCATGGTGCTCCTTCCGGGACCCGTCGAGACGGGCCCATGAACGGGATATTCGTGATGAAACAGTCAGGAAGCGGGTAGCGGGTGCCACAGAGGTCGTGCGTGAGGGGGCGGTGGTCGTGGTCGGGGGCCTCGGCGACGAGACCCGCGCCGGACGCCGGTCCGGGCGGTCAGTCCGCGCAGTCGGGGCACAGGCCCCAGAAGGTCACCTCGGCCGTGTCGATCCGGAACCCGGCGGTGCTGCTCGGGGTGAGGCACGGCGCGTGGCCGACCGTGCAGTCGACGTCGGCGACCGATCCGCAGCGGCGACAGACGACGTGGTGGTGGTTGTCGCCGAGGCGGCGCTCGTAGCGGGCCGGGTGGCCTGCCGGCTCGATCCTCCGGACGAGACCCTTGTCCGTGAGCGTGTGCAGCACGTCGTAGACGGCCTGGACGGACACCGAGCCGAGCGCCGAGCGAGCCGCCCGCAGGACGTCGTCGGCGTCGGCGTGCTGCTGCGCCTCGACGGCGTCCAGCACCGCGAGGCGCGCCGCGGTGACCCGCAGGCCGCGGTCGCGCAGCTCTTCCTCGTGCCGCGCGCGACGGGCCGTCGCCGGCTCGGTCGCCGCGGGGCGCGGCGTCGCTGCTGTCGTCATGCACCGATCCTAACCACGTAGTCTGGAATTCTTCCAATGATGGAGCGAGTCCGCACTGCCGAGGCCATCACGGCGAGCGGGCGGTGTTCGAGTGCAGGGTGATCCGTCGGCTCTGGTAGTCTTGGTGGCTGACCGACCTGTGCGTCCGTGCGCTCCCGAGTTTCGGGGCGGCGTGGGGTGCCGTGCAGGTGCGCAAGTGGATTCCATCCCACCCGGGTCTCGACTGTCGACGTACGTCGCGACAGAGGCCGGGTCTGGTCCGGTCGGGCACCCTGTGGGGTTCCGTCCGCCGTGGTCGGCGTGACCTGTCACGCCTGCCTGACCTGATGGCCTCCGCCCTGCGCTCAGGGACGGGGGCCTTCCTCGTTCCGGGTGGTCTACCGACGACTTCCTAGGAGCATCACATCAGCGAGCCTCGCATCAACGATCGGATCCGCGTCCCCGAGGTCCGACTCATCGGTCCCGGCGGGGAGCAGGTCGGCGTCGTCCGCACCGAGGTTGCCCTGAGCCTTGCCCAGGACGCCGACCTCGACCTGGTCGAGGTCGCCCCGGACGCCCGGCCCCCCGTCGCCAAGCTCATGGACTTCGGCAAGTTCAAGTACGAGTCCGACATGAAGGCGCGCGAGGCGCGGCGGAACCAGGCGAACACGGTCCTCAAGGAGATCCGCTTCCGCCTGAAGATCGACCCGCACGACTACGGCACCAAGAAGGGCCACGTCGAGCGCTTCCTCGCGGCGGGCGACAAGGTCAAGGTCATGATCATGTTCCGCGGTCGCGAGCAGTCGCGCCCCGAGATGGGCGTGCGCCTGCTGCAGCGTCTCGCGGAGGACGTCGCGGAGCTCGGCTTCGTCGAGTCGATGCCGAAGCAGGACGGCCGCAACATGACCATGGTGCTCGGCCCGGTGAAGAAGAAGGCCGACGCCAAGAGCGAGCAGCGCAAGCGCGCTCAGGAGGCCGAGCCGCGCCTCACCAAGTCGGCGCAGCGCGCCGCGTCGAAGAACCCCGACGAGCACGGTGCCGAGGACTCGGTCGAGCTCCAGGAGCATGACGACCAGACCGTCGAGGCTCCGGCGCCCGAGGCCACGGTGGCCGAGGCGGTGCAGGACGCGCCGGCGGCCGCCGCGGCGGAGGAGGCACCCGCCCCGGAGGCCCCCGCACCGGCGCCGAAGACTGCTCCGGCTCCCGAGGAGGCCCCGGCGCCGAAGGCTGCTCCCGCTCCCAAGGCTGCTCCCGCTCCCAAGGCCGCACCGGCGCCGAAGGCTGCTCCGGCCTCGGCCTCCCGGCCGCGGCCGGCGGCGGACTCCAAGCCCGCCGCACCGCGTCCGCCCGCGCCCAGGCCGGCGTCGTCGGGCACCGCCACGCCGGCGTCGTCGGGCGCCGTGAAGCCGGCGGCACCCAAGCCCGCTGTTCCCAAGCCGGGGGCTCCGCGCCCCACGCCGAAGCCCGCACCGCGTGGCAAGGCCGGCTGACGGCAGCACGAACTTGATCGGGGTCCGGGCCCACCGGCCCGGACCCGAGCACGTCGGCCACCGCGAGGTGGCTGACCGGACACAAGGAGAGACGGCAGCCATGCCGAAGAACAAGACGCACTCGGGTGCCAAGAAGCGCTTCCGCATCACGGGTACCGGCAAGGTCATGCGTGAGCAGGCCAACGCTCGACACCTGCTCGAGCACAAGGCGACCAAGCGCAAGCGCCGCCTCGCCCAGGACCAGGTGGTCTCGCCCGCCGACGTCAAGACCATCAAGAAGCTGCTCGGCAAGTGACCCGGCGCGGCGACGGGATCCGTCGCCGACCGGCTCACCCCTGAGCCCCGAACTGCAAGGAGCATCACGTGGCACGCGTGAAGCGGGCGGTCAACGCCCAGAAGAAGCGCCGTACGACCCTCGAGCGCGCCAGCGGCTACCGCGGCCAGCGCTCGCGCCTCTACCGCAAGGCGAAGGAGCAGGTCACCCACTCCCTCGTCTACTCCTACCGTGACCGCAAGGCGCGCAAGGGAGACTTCCGCAAGCTGTGGATCCAGCGCATCAACGCTGCGTCGCGCGCGCAGGGCCTGACGTACAATCGCCTCATCCAGGGCCTCAAGGCCGCGGGTGTCGAGGTCGACCGTCGCCTGCTCGCGGAGCTCGCGGTCAACGACGTGGCGGCGTTCAACGCCCTCGTCCAGGTCGCGAAGGACGCCCTCCCCGAGGACGTCAACGCGCCGAAGGCCGCAGCCTGACCAGCGCCTCGCCAGGCCACCAGTCGGCCACGGACGCCCGGACGGCGCCCGGCCCGCTCGAACCCACGCTGACGAACGCTCGCAGCGACCGGGTGAAGGCGGTCCGGGCACTGTCCGGGCGTCCGGCGCGTTCGCGCCACGGCCAGCTCCTCGTCGAGGGACCGCAGGGCGTGCGCGAGGCGGTGCGCCATGCGCCCGCCCGTGTCCGCGACGTCTACGTGACACCGGCCGCGGGCGCACGCCACCCGGAGATCGTCGCCGACGCGCGCGCGGCCGGACTGCACGTGCACGTCGCGACGGCGGAGGTGCTCGGCGCGATGAGCGACGACGCGCAAGGCGTGCTCGCCGTGGTCCGGACCGAGTCACCTCGCCTGGACGACGTCCTGCGCTCGCTCGCCACGCCCGGTCGCGAGCGTCCCGCGCTCGTCGCGGTGCTCGCCACGGTGCGGGACCCGGGCAACGCGGGCACCGTGATCCGGGCAGCCGACGCGGCGGGTGCGGACGCCGTCGTGCTCGCGGGCGAGAGCGTCGACGTGCACAACCCCAAGGTCGTGCGCTCGACCGCCGGGTCGCTCTTCCACGTCCCCGTCGTGACCGGGGTGGGGCTCGCCGAGGCCGTCGACGCGCTGCGCGCGACCGGTCTGACCGTGCTCGCGGCCGACGGTGCAGGGGACCTCGACCTCGACGACCTCCTCGACGTCGCCGGGACGACGGGCGCGGCGCCGGAAGGCGGCGTCGCCGCGGCGCGGGTCGACCTCGCTCGCCCCACCGCGTGGGTCTTCGGGAACGAGGCCTGGGGGCTGCCGGAGGCGGACCGCGCGCTCGCGGACGCCGTCGTGCGGGTCCCGATCCGGGGCCGGGCGGAGTCGCTCAACCTCGCGACGGCCGCGACCGTCTGCCTCTACGCGTCGAGTCGCGCGCACCGGCCGGCCCGCACGCGGGGAACGGTCGGATGAGGCTGTTCGCCGCGCTGTACCCCGACAGTGCGGCGCTCGACCACCTCGCCCTCGCCCTCGCCCTCGCGAGCGCGCACGCGCTCGAGGCGCGCCGGTCCGACGGTGGACCGCTCGTGCGCTGGACTCCGCCCGAGCTGTGGCACCTGACCGTCTCGTTCTTCGGCGACGTCCCCGAGGGTGCCGTCCCCGACCTCGCCGCCGCGCTCGAGCCGGTGACCGCGGTGGTCCCGCCCCTGTCGCTGCGCCTGCAGGGCGCGGGGGTCTTCGACCGACGCGTGCTGTGGGTCGGCGTCGGGGGAGCGGGCGCCGACGCGCTGCGCGACCTCAGCGCCGCCGTGGCCGTGGCCGCCGGGGAGGCGGGAGTATGCGTCGATCGCCGTCCGCGCCAGCGCGCTCATCTCACGGTCGCCCGTGCTGCGGCCGGAGCCCGGCAGGCGCAGCGCCGAGCCTCCGCCCGGGCGCGCAGCCACGGCCGCGCTGCGCCCGCCACGGCGGCGGGCGACCCGCTCGCGTCGCCGGCCGCCGCCCTCGCGGTCTACTCGGGTCCGGCCTGGACGGCACGCGAGCTGCACCTGGTCGAGTCCGACCTCTCGGACGCCTCGGGCCGCCCCGTCCACCGCACCGTGGCGTCGGTGCCGTTCGACGTGGCGGCTCCTCCCGGCTGACGGCGGGCCGACGAGTGTCCATGGCCCGTCAGGTGCCCGTGTGCGAGGATGGCCGGGTGCGCACGCGAGACGATCGTCGATTTCCCGGGCCCGTCACGGGCCCGCGCGACTGACGCGTGCACCCCTCCCGCCGGCGGCGGGACGGACCGGCCCCGGACGGGCGCCCTAGAATGACGCCGACGCGCGCACCCGTGCGCGCCTCGCGCGTCCGCCTCGCGTGACGCATCCCGCGAGGCCACACCGCCGCAGGCCCCCGCAGTCCAGCCACCGCCAGGAAGGCACGCATGTCCAGCCCTGACGCCGAGGTCGTCCCCGCCCCGCGCGGGTCCGACGGCCCGGACACCCTCACCGCACCCTCCCCGCTCGACGCCGACGCGCTGCAGCGCACGCTCGACGCCGCACTCGCCGCGATCGCGGCGGCCGGTGACCTCGACGCGCTCAAGCTCGTGCGCACGGAGCACACGGGAGACCGCAGCCCGCTCGCGCTCGCGAACCGGCAGATCGGCTCGCTCGCTCCCGAGGACAAGAAGACCGCCGGCAAGCTCCTCGGCCCGCTGCGCGGACGTGTGAACCAGGCGCTCGCCGCGCGCCAGGCCGAGCTCGAGGCCGAGCGCGACGATCGCGTCCTCGTCGAGGAGGCCGTGGACGTCACCCTGCCGGTGCGACGCACGCCGGCCGGGGCGCGCCACCCGCTGGAGACGCTGCAGGAGCGCGTCGCCGACTTCTTCGTCGGACTCGGCTGGGAGATCGCCGAGGGCCCCGAGGTCGAGTCGGAGTGGTTCAACTTCGACGCGCTGAACTTCGGTGTCGACCACCCCGCGCGCCAGATGCAGGACACGTTCTACGTCGACGGCACGGGAGAGACGCCGTCGAACCTCGTGCTGCGCACGCACACGTCCCCGGTCCAGGCGCGCTCGCTCCTCGAGCGCGGCGTCCCGCTGTACGTCGCGTGCCCGGGCAAGACGTTCCGCACCGACGCGCTCGACGCGACGCACACGCCCGTCTTCCACCAGGTCGAGGGCCTCGCGGTCGACAAGGGCCTGACGATGGCGAACCTGCTCGGGACGCTCGATGCGTTCGCGCGCGCCATGTTCGGTCCCGAGGCGCGCACGCGCCTGCGACCGAGCTACTTCCCGTTCACCGAGCCGAGCGCCGAGATGGACCTGTGGTTCCCGCAGAAGAAGGGCGGGCCGGGCTGGATCGAGTGGGGTGGGTGCGGGATGGTCAACCCGAACGTGCTCCGCGCCGTCGGGGTCGACCCCGACGTGTACTCGGGCTTCGCCTTCGGCATGGGCATCGAGCGCACGCTCATGCTGCGCCACGGGATCGCGGACATGCACGACATGGTGGAGGGCGACGCCCGCTTCTCCGCCCAGTTCGGAACGGAGATCTGATGCCCTACGTCGCCATCGACTGGCTGGGCGACCACGTCGAGCTGCCCGAGGGCCTCACCGCCGAGCGGCTCGCCGCCGACCTCGTGCGCGTGGGCCTCGAGGAGGAGGCCGTCCACGGCGCGGCCGTGACGGGTCCGCTCGTCGTCGGGCGCGTCCTGCAGATGACGCCCGAGCCGCAGAAGAACGGCAAGACGATCAACTGGTGCCTGGTCGACGTCGGTCCGGAGCACAACGTCGCCGAGATCAAGGGCGTGGACCCCGCCGACATGCCGGCGGGCGGTGCGCGCGGCATCGTGTGCGGCGCGCACAACTTCGCGCCGGACGACCTCGTCGTCGTCGCGCTGCCGGGCGCCGTCCTGCCCGGCCCGTTCGCCATCGCGAGCCGCAAGACGTACGGGCACGTGTCGGACGGCATGATCTGCTCGCAGCGCGAGCTCGGCCTCGGCGAGGACCACGACGGCATCATCGTGCTGCCGCGGCTCGGGTACGCGGCCCAGGACCTCACGCCGGGCCAGGACGCGATCGCGCTGCTGGGCCTCGGCGACGAGGTGCTCGAGATCAACGTGACGCCCGACCGTGGCTACGCGTTCTCCTACCGCGGTGTCGCGCGCGAGTTCTCGCACTCGACGGGCGCGCGCTTCACCGACCCGGGTCTGCCCGCGTCGCTGCCGACCCCGCCGCCCGCGGCGACGCCCGACGGCTTCCCCGTCGAGGTCGACGACGACGCGCCGATCCACGGCACGCTCGGGTGCGACCGGTTCGTCACACGCGTCGTGCGGGGGATCGACCCGGCGGCGACGACGCCGGCGTGGATGCAGCGCCGGCTCACGGCGTCGGGCATGCGGCCGATCTCGCTCGCGGTGGACGTGACGAACTACGTCATGCTCGACCTGGGTCAGCCCCTGCACGCGTACGACCTCGACCAGGTCGCGGCGCCGGTCGTCGTGCGGCGCGCGACCCCGGGCGAGCGCCTCGTGACCCTCGACGACGCCGACCGCGCGCTCGACCCCGAGGACCTCCTCATCACCGACAGCCCCGACGGCGCGCGGGCCTCGCGCGTGCTCGGGCTCGCGGGCGTGATGGGTGGCGCGTCCTCGGAGGTCGGTCCGACGACGACCGCCGTGCTCGTCGAGGCCGCGCACTTCGACCCGGTGTCCGTCGCGCGCACGTCTCGGCGCCACAAGCTGTCGAGCGAGGCCGCGAAGCGGTTCGAGCGCGGCGTCGACCCCCGGCTGCCCGCGGTCGCGGCGCAGCGCGTGGTCGACCTGCTCGTCGAGCTCGGCGGGGGGACCGCCGACCCGGCGGTGAGCGACCTCGACCGCGTCCCGGCGCCGTCGTCGATCCGGCTCGCGGTCGGGGAGGCCGAGCGACTCGTCGGCGTGCCCTACACGCTCGAGCAGGTCGTGGGGGCGCTCGGGGCGATCGGCTGCACCGTCGAGCGGGCCGTCGACGGCCCGGACGCGGCGGACGCGGTCGTCGTGACCCCGCCGTCGTGGCGTCCCGACCTCACCGAGCCCGCGGAGCTCGTCGAGGAGATCGCGCGGCTCGTCGGGTACGACGAGATCCCGTCGGTCCTCCCGGCCGCACCGGGCGGCCGCGGGCTGACCCGCGAGCAGCGCGTGCGTCGTTCGGTCGCGCGGGCGCTCGCGGAGGACGGGTTCGTCGAGACGCTGAGTTACCCGTTCGTCGGGGACGCCGAGCACGACGCCCTGCGCCTGCCCGCGGACGACGACCGCCGTCGGGCGCTGCGCCTGCTCAACCCGATCGCCGACGACCGGCCCCTGATGCGCACGGACGTGCTCAGCACGCTGCTGGAGACGGTGCGCCGCAACGTCGGCCGCGGCCTGACGGACGTCGCGCTGTTCGAGGTCGGGCTCGTGACGCACCCGCGCCCGGGCGCCCCGGGCGCTCCTGCACTGCCAGGGGGCGTGCGGCCGAGCGACGAGGACCTCGCGGCGATCGCTGCCGCCGTGCCGGACCAGCCGCGCCACGTCGCAGGCGTCCTCGTCGGGCGGCGCGAGCGCGCCGGTTGGTGGGGACCGGGCCGTGCGGCGGACTGGACGGACGCGCTGGCCGCGGCCCGCCTGGTCGCCGACCGCGTGGGTGCGGAGGTGACGGTCGTCGCCGACACCACGCGTGCCCCGTTCCACCCCGGGCGCTGTGCCCGCCTCGAGCTCGCGGACGGGACCGTCGTCGGGCACGCGGGCGAGCTGCACCCGAAGGTGCTCGAGAACCTCGGGCTGCCGGCCCGCTCGGTGGCGTTCGAGCTCGACCTGTCGGCGCTCGTCGCCGGGTCGCAGGACACGCCGGTACAGGCGACGCCGGTGTCCGCATTCCCCGCCGCCAAGGAGGACCTCGCGTTCGTCGTGGACGCGGCGGTCACCGCCGAGGCGCTGCGGGCGGCCGTGGCCGAGGGTGCGGGCGACCTGCTCGAGGACCTCGCGCTGTTCGACGTGTTCACCGGCGAGCAGGTGGGCGAGGGCCGCAAGTCGCTCGCGTTCTCCCTGCGCCTGCGCGCCGCGGACAGGACGCTGACCGCCGACGACGTCGCGCGCGTGCGCGAGGGCGCGGTCGCCGCGGCACGAGAGCGCGTGGGCGCGGAGCTCCGCGCGTGAGCGCCGTCGAGGACCGCCCGGGCACGCCGGTGCAGACCGTCGCGCCCGCGCGCACGGCGCTCGTCACGGGGGCGTCGCGCGGCATCGGCCGGGCGGTCGCCGTGGGCCTGGCCGCCGCGGGCCTCGACGTGGCGCTGCTCGCGCGCGACGCGGACCGGCTCGCGGCCGTCGCCGACGAGATCGCCGGGCTCGACCACGGCGCCGGGCGCGCCGTCGTCGTGACGGCGGACGTGACGGACCCGGGGTCGGTGGCGACCGCGGTCGCCGCGGCCGAGGACGCGCTCGGGAGCCTCGACCTGCTCGTGAACAACGCGGGCCGAGTCGACGCCGAGGTCCCGCTGTGGGAGGCCGACCCCGACGAGTGGTGGGCGGTCCTCGAGACGAACGTGCGCGGGCCGTTCCTGCTCGCCCGTGCGGTGGTGCCGGGGATGCTCGCGCGCGGCGGCGGCCGCGTCGTCGACCTCAACAGCGGCGCGGGCTCGCACGACATGGACGGGGCGAGCGCGTACAACGCCAGCAAGACCGCGCTCCTGCGCCTCGGTGCCAACCTGCACCGGTCGGGGTCCGCACACGGGCTGCGGACGTTCGAGGTGGCGCCGGGCGTCGTGCGGACGGACATGACCGCATCGATGGTCATGCACGAGGGCCGCACCGAGTGGACCCCCGTCGAGCGGACGGTCGAGATGGTCGTCGCGATCGCGCGCGGTGAGCTCGACGCGTTCTCCGGCGCGTTCGTCCGCGTGACGCACGACTCGCCGGCGTCGCTCCGCGCGGCGGTCGACGCGGCGGCCGCCGGAGAGGGCGTCGTCCCGGGAGCGGACGGCCGTCGTCTGCGCGTCACGCGGTGGGGCGAGGAGGACCCGATGCCCGGAGAGCTCCCGAGCCGCTGACCCTTCCACCGCCACGCCCTGCGCCGCAGAAGCCTCGCCGACGCCGTCCGACCCTCGGGTCGGGCGGCGTCCGCGCGTGCGCCGTCCGGACGCCGTGCCGCGGGGAGGGCGGTACATGTCACGCCGTGGTTAGTTGAGCATTCACCTTCTGATCCGCGATGCTGATCTGGACACCTGACCAGAACCGGGCGGACGCAGACGTCGCGGCTCGACAGCGACGCCTGGAGCGACAGATGACGACGACACGGCCGGTCCGACAGTGGAACGGCATGACCGTGCCCGACGCGGGGACCTACGTCCTCGACGAGGCGCACAAGCGCGTCGGCTTCCAGGGCCAGCACATGATGGTCTCGCCCGTGCGCGGGGAGTTCACCCGGGCGAGCGCGACGGTCCTCGTCGGCGACGACCCGCTCGCCTCGGCCGTCAGCGCGACCATCGACGCCGCGAGCCTCACGACGCACCACGAGGAGCGCGACGTCCACCTGCGCAGCGCCGACTTCCTCGACGTCGAGACCTACCCGACGCTCGAGTTCCGCAGCACGTCGGTCACGTGGCAGGGCAGCCAGGACGACCAGATCCTCTCGTGGGCGCGCCTGCGCAACCGCTCGCCGGAGCGCGCCGAGCTCTCCGCGGACCGTGTGCAGGCGGCCGCCGCTCCGGCGCGCTTCCTCGTGAGCGGACTCCTCACGATCCGGGACGTCACCCACCGGATCGACCTGACGATGCAGTACGGCGGGGCGCGGCGCGACCCCTACGGGCGCGACATCTTCGGCTTCCACGCGACCGGCGAGTTCGACCGCGAGGACTACGGGCTCGTCTGGAACGTGCTGCTCGAGACCGGCGGGTTCCTCGTCGGCAAGAAGGTCACGCTCGAGATCGCGGGGGAGGCGATCCACCAGGCGTGAGCCGCCCGCTAGCATGAGCGCACGACACGGGGTGCCCCGGGAGGGCCGGGGCTGAGATCACACCCGTCGAACCTGATCTAGCTCGTACTAGCGAAGGGATGTCCGGCGATGACGCTCGCCCTGCCCGCACCGTCCTCCTCCTCCGCCCCCGGGCCGTCGCGCCCGCGCGTCCTGTCCGTCGCGGGCACCGACCCGACCGGCGGGGCGGGGATCCAGGCCGACCTCAAGACGTTCTGCGCCCACGGGGCGTACGGGATGGCCGTGACGACAGCGCTCGTCGCGCAGAACACGCACGGTGTGCGGTCGGTGCACGTGCCCGGCCCGGACTTCCTCCGCGCGCAGCTCGACGCCGTGTCGGACGACGTCGAGATCGACGCCGTGAAGATCGGGATGGTGGCCGACGCCGAGAACGCGCACGCGATCGGGGCGTGGCTCGACGACCTGGGGGTCGCTCGGGCCGCCGTCGGGGCCCGTCGCCCGTGGGTCGTCCTCGACCCCGTCATGGTCGCGACGTCGGGCCACCGGCTGCTCGACGCCGGCGCCGAGCAGGCCGTGCGAGACCTCGCGACACGGTCCGACGTCGTGACGCCCAACCTCCCCGAGCTCGCCGTCCTCGCGGAGCAGGCCGTCGCCACGACGTGGGACGACGCGCTGCGCCAGGCGAGCGGGTACGCCACGACGAGCGGCGCCGTCGTGCTGCTCAAGGGCGGGCACCTCACCGGCGCGACCTCGCCGGACGCGCTCGTCGTGCCGGGCGGGCGCTCGGGCACGGGATCGGGCACCGCGCCGGCGGTGACGACGTTCGACGCGGAGCGCGTGGACACGCTGCACACCCACGGCACGGGGTGCTCGCTGTCGGCGGCGCTCGCGGCCCTGCGCCCGCAGCGAGAGAGCTGGGACGAGGCGGTCGGGGAGGCCAAGGAGTGGCTCACGGGCGCGCTCCGGGCGGGGGCTGCGCTCCGGGTCGGGACCGGGCGCGGCCCGGTGGACCACCTGCACGCGCTTCAGGCGCGCGCGACGTCCGAGGTCGTCCCGGCCGGGTAGACGCACTCCGTGCCCGGCGGCCACCACCGCCAACGGGACTCGACCTGGGCCTCGCTGACGCCCTCCGGCCGCTCGGCGACGCACCGCTCCTCGCCCTGGCGCACGCCGATCGTCAGGTAGTAGGCGACGAACGTCCCCGTGACCAGGACGGCGAGCACCGTCACCGCGCGTCGGAGCGCGGGGGAGGGGCCGCCGTCGGACCCTTCCCCGGGGCGCGGTGGCACCCAGTCCCAGCTCATGCGGTTTCCGTGCTCGCGTCGGCTGCCGACGGCGTCGCGGTCGGGACGAGCAGCACCTTGCCCGTCGTGGCGCGCCCCTCGAGCGCGCGGTGCGCGTCGGCCGCCTCGGCGAGCGGGAACGTCGCGCCGACGCGGACGTGGAGCGTGCCGCCCGCCACGGCGCCGAGCACCTCGGTCGCGCGCTCGACGAGCTCGGTGCGCGTCGCCGTGTGGTCGGCGAGCTTGGGGCGCGTGAGGAACAGCGACCCGCCCGCGTTGAGGCGCTGCGGGTCGAACGGCGGCACCTGGCCCGACGACCCGCCGAACAGGACCAGCGTGCCCCGCCGGTGCAGGGACGCGAGCGACGCGTCGAACGTGTCCTTGCCGACCGAGTCGTACGCCGCGGCCACGCCCTCGCCGCCCGTGAGCCCGCGCACGACCTCGGGCAGCTCCGTGGCGAGGTCCGCGAACGCCGTGTACTGGATCACGTGCTCGGCGCCCGCGCCCCGCGAGAGCTCGGCCTTCTCGGGCGTGGATACCGTCGAGATGACGTGCGCGCCGCGCGCGACGAGCATCTGGGTCAGCAGCAGGCCGACGCCGCCGGCCCCCGCGTGCACGAGGACGCGGTCGCCCGGCTGCACGGGGTAGGACGACGTGCACAGGTAGTGCGCCGTCAGGCCCTGGAGCGCGACGGCCGTCGCGTCCTCGAACGACACCGCTTCCGGCACGTGCAGCGCCTCGCGGGCCGCGACGACGACGAGCTCCGCGTACGACCCCGATGCCTCGGTCCACACGACCCGGTCGCCGGCCGCGAACTCCTCGACCCCCTCGCCGACCTCGACGACCGTCCCGGCGCCCTCGCTGCCGACGACGTGCGGGTAGTCCATCGCGTACGTGCCGGACCGCTTGTACGTGTCGATGAAGTTCACGCCCGCCACCGCCGCGCGGACGAGCAGCTCGCCCGGTCCCGGCGACGGGTCGGGCAGCTCGGTGTACTCCAGGACCTCGGGGCCACCCGCCTCGCGGGCCACGATCGCGTGCATGGCTCCACCCTAGGGCCGCGGGGTCGGGTCTACGGCCCGCGTGGTCGGGGCGGCTAGACGGCCCGCGTGGTCGGGCGGGTGGTCGGGGCGGGTCGTGTGCTCGGGCTGCCGCGCCGTCGCCCTGGTCCGTCGTCCTCGCTTCGTGGAGCGCGGCTCTGACGCCCTTCGCACACGACCCGCCCCGACCCTCGTCGGCTCGCCATCTCCTGCCCCGACCTTCACGGCTCAACCTCGGTCGGGGGTTTCGTGCGCCCGCTCGCGCGGGCGATGTCGGTGGCGGGTGGGAGCTTCGGGTCATGAGCACCCACGAGCACGGCATCCACCACTCCATCGACTACGTCGAGCTTCCTGTCACGGACCTCGCCGCCGCGCAGGCGTTCTACGGTGCGGCGTTCGGCTGGGAGTTCGTCCCCTACGGCCCGGAGTACGCCGGCATCCGCACGTCGGCGGAGGCCGGGCAGGACGAGGCGGGAGGACTGCGCCTCGCCGAGAGGAGCGACGTCACGCGAGGCGGCCCGTTCGTCCTGATGTTCTCCGAGGACCTCGACGCGACCGTCGCCGCGGTGACCGCCGCCGGGGGAGAGGTCGTGAGCGGACCCTACGACTTCCCGGGCGGTCGCAGGTTCCACTTCCTCGACCCGAGCGGCAACGAGCTGGGCGTCTGGGCGACCGCCTGACCCGGATCGACAGGGCCGACCGCGGCGACCGGACCGACGGCAAACCGGACCGGCAGACGAGCGGTGGGGGCGGACCGTGTGCGAAGGACGTCAGGGCGCGCTCGTGGAGCGAGGACGAGGGAGCAGGGCGACGGCGCGCCAGTCCGAGCACACGGTCCGCCCTCTCCGCGGACCCGACCACCAGCGGACCCGCGGCATGGCTGAGTGCATAAGTATGTATAGTGATGCATATGACTATCAGAGTCGCGGTCGCGGGTGCGTCCGGTTACGCGGGCGGGGAGACGCTCCGCCTGCTCGCCGGGCACCCCGAGGTGGAGGTCGGCGCCGTCACGGCGCACAGCAACGCGGGCTCGCTGCTCGGTGAGCACCAGCCGCACCTGCGCTCCCTCGCCGACCGCGTGCTGCTCCCCACGACCGTCGAGAACCTCGTGGGCCACGACGTCGTCGTGCTGGCACTGCCGCACGGCGCGTCGGGCGAGATCGCGGCCCAGCTCCCGGACGACGTGCTCGTCCTCGACCTGGGTGCGGACCACCGGCTCGAGTCGGCGACGGACTGGCAGGCGTTCTACGGCTCGGAGCACGCGGGCACCTGGCCGTACGGCCTGCCGGAGCTGCTGCTCACGCGCGGCACGACCGCAGGCGCGAGCGAGACGAAGCAGCGCGAGGTCCTCGCGGGCGCGCGCCGCGTCGCGGTACCCGGCTGCAACGTCACGGCCGTGACGCTCGGGATCCAGCCCGGCATCGCTGCAGGGCTCGTCGAGGGCCAGGACCTCGTCGCGGTGCTCGCGAACGGCTACTCCGGCGCGGGGAAGTCGCTCAAGGGGCACCTCCTCGCGTCCGAGGCGCTCGGGTCGGCCCAGCCGTACGCCGTCGGCGGCTCGCACCGGCACATCCCCGAGATCGCGCAGAACCTGCGCTCCGCGGGCGCGCCCGCCGTGAGCATCTCGTTCACGCCGACGCTCGTGCCGATGTCGCGCGGCATCCTCGCCACCGTCACGGCCCGCCTGTCCGACGTCGCGGCGCGCCTCGCGCCGGGCGAGGTCGCCGCGCGCGTGAGGCAGGCCTGGGAGGACGCGTACGTCGGCGAGCCCTTCGTCCGTGTCCTGCCCGAGGGGCAGTGGCCGACGACGGCCATGACCCTCGGCGCGAACACGGCCCTCGTCCAGGTCGCGGTCGACCACGCCGCGGGTCGCGTCGTCACCGTCACGGCGATCGACAACCTCGTCAAGGGCACCGCGGGCGCCGCGGTGCAGTCCATGAACATCGCGCTCGGCCTGCCGCAGGCGCTGGGCCTCACGACCGAAGGGGTCGCCCCGTGACCGTCACCTCGCCACTCGGCTTCCGGGCCGCCGGCGTCGCCGCCGGGCTCAAGTCGACGGGCGCGAAGGACGTCGCGCTGGTCGTCAACGACGGGCCGCTCGACGTCGCGGCCGCCGTGCTGACCACCAACCGCGTCTTCGCCGCCCCCGTCGCCTGGACGCGCCAGGCCGTGAGCGACGGGCGCGCGACCGCCGTCGTGCTCAACTCGGGCGGCGCCAACGCGTGCACCGGCCCCGAGGGCTTCGCCGACACGCACCGCACCGCCGAGCACGTCGCGGACGTGCTCGCGACGTCCGCCGGCGACGTGCTCGTGTGCTCGACGGGCCTCATCGGCGTGCGCCTGCCCATGGAGAGCCTGCTCGCGGGGGTCGACGCCGCGGCGGGCGCCCTCGCCGACCCGGTCGCCGCGGTCGATGGCGGTGGTGACGCCGCGCTCGCGATCATGACGACGGACACCGTGCCCAAGACGGTCTCCGTGGTCCGGGAGGTCTCGGACGCCACCGCGACGGACGGCGCCGCGACGTGGTCCGTCGGCGGCATGGCGAAGGGCGCGGGCATGCTCGCGCCGGGGCTCGCGACGATGCTCTGCGTGCTCACGACGGACGCCGTCGTCGACGCCGCGACGGCCGACGCCGCGCTGCGCGCGGCGACCCGCACGACGTTCGACCGGGTGGACTCCGACGGCTGCATGTCGACCAACGACACCGTCATCCTGCTCGCGTCGGGCGCGTCCGGGGTCGAGGTGCAGCTCGACGAGCTCACCGACGCCGTGACCGACGCGTGCGCGTCGCTCGCGCGCCAGCTCGTGGCCGACGCCGAGGGCGCGAGCCACGAGATCGCCGTCACCGTGGTGAACGCGTCGAGCGAGCACGCCGCCGTGGCCGTCGCCCGTGCGGTGACCCGCTCCAACCTCTTCAAGACCGCCATCTTCGGCAACGACCCCAACTGGGGCCGCATCGTCTCCGCCGTCGGCACGGTCCCCGAGGACGTCGCGCCGTTCGACGCGCTCCTGCTCGACGTGACCGTCAACGGGGTCCAGGTGTGCCGGGCCGGGGGAGTGGGCGAGCCGCGCGAGCTCGTCGACCTCGCCGCCGAGCGCGAGGTGCGGGTCGAGATCGACCTCCACGCCGGCACCGCCTCCGCGACCGTCTGGACCAACGACCTCACGCACGACTACGTCCACGAGAACAGCGCGTACTCCTCATGAGCGACCAGGTGCCTTCCCCCGACGACGCCGCCTTCGACACGCGCACCGACCTGCGCCCGGAGCAGAAGGCCGAGGTGCTCGTCGAGGCCCTGCCGTGGCTCCAGGAGTTCGCGGGCGCGCTCGTCGTCGTGAAGTACGGCGGCAACGCCATGGTCGACGACACGCTCAAGGCCGCGTTCGCCCAGGACATGGTGTTCCTGCGCCGCGTCGGTCTGCGGCCCGTCGTCGTGCACGGCGGCGGCCCCCAGATCTCCGCGATGCTGGACCGGCTCGGCATCGAGTCCGAGTTCCGCGGCGGCCTGCGCGTCACGACGCCCGAGGCGATGGACGTCGTGCGCATGGTGCTCACGGGCCAGGTCTCGCGCGAGCTCGTCGGGCTGATCAACGCCCACGGGCCGTACGCCGTCGGGCTCTCGGGCGAGGACGGCGGCCTGCTCCAGGCCCAGCGACGCCACGCGACGGTCGACGGCGAGCCCGTCGACGTCGGGCTGGTCGGCGACGTGGTCGAGGTGCACCCGTCCGCGGTCCAGGACCTGCTCGACGCCGGGCGCATCCCCGTCGTGTCGACGATCGCGCCCGACCTCGAGGACCCGACCCAGGTGCTCAACGTCAACGCCGACACCGCCGCCGCGGCGCTCGCGGTGGCGCTCGGCGCGAAGAAGCTCGTCGTGCTCACCGACGTCGAGGGCCTCTACACGTCGTGGCCGGACAGGGGCTCGCTCGTCGCGCAGATCACGCGCTCGGAGCTGGCCGCGCTGCTGCCGTCCCTCGAGTCCGGCATGGTCCCGAAGATGGAGGCGTGCCTGCGCGCCGTCGAGGGCGGCGTGCCGGCCGCGACCGTGATCGACGGTCGTGTGCCCCACTCGACGTTGCTCGAGGTCTTCACGACGCAGGGCAACGGGACCATGGTCGTCCCGGACCCCGTCGGCGCGCCCACGAGGGCAGCCGCCACCACGACCGCCGGAGGTGCCGCGTGAACCAGCTCGACCGCCAGACCGACCTGGGCGCGACGACCTCGGTGACCACGGACCAGGGCGCAGGGTCCGTCGCGCAGTGGACCGACCGGTACACGCACGCCGTCATGGACACGTTCGGCCCGCCGCAGCGCGTGCTCGTGCGCGGCGAGGGCGCGTACGTGTGGGACGCCGACGGCAAGCGCTACCTCGACCTGCTCGCCGGGATCGCGGTCAACGCCCTCGGGCACGCGCACCCGACGCTCACCGCGGCGGTCAGCGCGCAGCTCGGCACGCTCGGCCACGTGTCGAACTTCTTCGGCACGCCCACGCAGATCGCGCTCGCCGAGCGCCTCCTCGCGCTCGCCGAGGCTCCTGCCGGCTCGCGCGTGTTCCTCACCAACTCCGGGACCGAGGCCAACGAGGCGGCGTTCAAGATGACGCGCCGCACCGGGCGCACACGGGTCCTCGCGCTCCAGGGCGGGTTCCACGGCCGCTCGATGGGCGCGCTCGCCCTCACGTCCAAGGCCGCGTACCGCGAGCCGTTCGAGCCCCTCCCCGGCGGGGTGGAGTTCGTCGCGTTCGACGACGTCGCCGCGCTCGAGGAGGCGTTCTCGCCCGCGGTCGTGGCCGAGCGCGGGGAGGTCGCGGCGCTCGTCGTCGAGCCCGTGCAGGGTGAGGCGGGCGTCCGCTCGCTCTCGCCCGGGTACCTCGTCGCCGCACGCGAGCTCACCGCCCGGCACGGCGCGCTGCTCGTCCTCGACGAGGTCCAGACGGGTGTGGGGCGCACGGGGTCGTGGTTCGCCTACCAGCAGCAGGAGGTGGGCGGCGGCATCGTGCCCGACGTCGTCACGCTCGCCAAGGGCCTCGGCGGCGGCTTCCCCGTGGGCGCGGTGGTCGCGTACGGCGAGCGCGCTGCGACGCTGCTCGCCCGCGGGCAGCACGGCACCACGTTCGGGGGAAACCCCGTAGCCGCTGCGGCGGCGCTCGCGACGCTCGGCGTGATCGAGCGCGACGGGCTCCTCGAGAACGTGCGGACCGTCGGGGCGTCGCTGCGCGAGGGGATCGCCGCCACCGGGAACCCGCTCGTCACGGGCGTGCGGGGCCGCGGACTGCTGCTCGCGGTGCAGCTCACGCGTCCCGTCGCCGCCGACGTCGCGCGCACCGCGCTCGAGGCGGGCTTCGTCGTCAACGCGGTCGCGCCGGACGCGATCCGTCTCGCCCCGCCCCTGATCCTCACGACCGACCAGGCCCGCGACGTCGTCGCGTTCTTCGCGTCGGTGACCGTTCCCGAGACCGACCTGACAACGAGGAGCTCCTGATGGCCCCCCGGCACTTCCTGCGCGACGACGACCTCACGCCCGCCGAGCAGCGCCGGGTCCTCGAGATCGGGCTCGCGTTCCGCGACGACCGCACGTTCCGCCAGCCGCTGAGCGGCCCCCAGGGCGTCGCCGTGCTGTTCGACAAGCCGACGCTGCGCACGCAGCTCTCGTTCGCCACGGGCATCGCCGAGCTGGGCGGGTTCCCCGTCGTCGTCGACGGGCGCCTCGCGCAGATCGGCGTGCGCGAGTCGATCGCGGACACGACCCGCGTGCTCGACCGCCAGGCGTCGGCGATCGTGTGGCGCACGTTCGGGCAGGACCGCATCGAGGAGATGGCCTCGATCAGCCGCGTCCCGGTCGTCAACGCGCTCACGGACGACTTCCACCCGTGCCAGATCCTCGCGGACCTCCTGACCGTCGCCCAGCTCCGCGGCGGCACCGGTGCGCTGCCCGGGCAGACGCTCGCCTACGTGGGCGACGGCGCCAACAACATGGCGCACTCCTACCTGCTGGGCGGCGCCACCGCCGGGCTGCACGTGCGCGTCGGCACGCCCGACGGGTTCGCGCCCAACCCGACGTTCGTCGCCGACGCGGAGCGCATCGCGGCCGAGACCGGCGGATCGGTGCTCGTCACGGCGGACCCGGTCGAGGCGGTCGCCGGCGCGGACGTCGTCGCGACCGACACGTGGGTGTCCATGGGCGACGAGGACGAAGCCGACGCGCGGTCCACCCCGTTCGTGCCGTACCAGCTGGACGACGCGCTCCTCGCGCACGCGAAGCCCGACGCGATCGTCCTGCACTGCCTGCCCGCGTACCGCGGCAAGGAGATCACCGCCGAGGTGATCGACGGCCCGCGCTCGGCCGTGTGGGACGAGGCGGAGAACCGGCTGCACGCGCAGAAGGCCCTGCTGACCTACCTCCTGGAGCAGTCGTGAGCGAGAGCCGCACGGCGACGACCAAGACGGCGCGGCACGCGCGCATCGCCGAGATCGTGCGCCGCACCGAGATCCACTCGCAGGCCGAGCTCGCCAAGGCGCTCGCGGCCGATGGGCTCACGGTCACGCAGGCGACCCTCTCGCGCGACCTCATCGAGCTGCGTGCCGAGAAGGTCCGCGGCGCGTCCGGTGCGCTCGTCTACGCCGTGCCGGGGGAGGGAGGGGACCGCAGCGTGCAGAGCGTCGAGTCGCCCGAGTACCTCGCGGCGCGCCTCGCGCGGTTGTGCTCGGAGATGCTCGTGTCCGCGGAGGCGTCGGCGAACCTCGTCGTCCTGCGCACGCCGCCCGGCGCGGCGAACTACCTCGCCTCCGCGATCGACCACTCCGTCCTGCCGGGGGTGCTCGGGTGCATCGCCGGCGACGACACCATCCTCGTCATCGCCCGCGACCCGCTCGGGGGCGCGGACCTCGCGCAACGGTTCCTGGACCTGTCCGGGCCCGCCGCCTGAACCGCTGCCAGACTGGTCCGCGGAACCACCCCTGCTCGGCACCAAGGAGCTTCGACCATGCCCGACACCACCCCCGGGACCTCTCCGGACGACACGACCGCGCAGGACGTCGCCGGCGTCACCGAGACCGACACCGACGCCGGCGTGGACGCTCCCGCCGAGGATCGCGTCAGCCTCTGGGGCGGCCGCTTCGCCGGTGGCCCGTCCCGTGAGCTGCAGGCCCTGTCGCAGTCGACGCACTTCGACTGGCAGCTCGCCTCGTACGACATCGCGGGCTCGAAGGCGCACGCGAAGGTGCTGCGCTCCGCCGGCCTCCTCGACGACGACGAGCTCGTCGCCATGCACGACGCCCTCGACCGGCTCGCGGCGGACGTCGAGTCCGGCGCGTTCGTCCCGGTGCTCGAGGACGAGGACGTGCACACCGCGCTCGAGCGCGGCCTGATCGAGCGGGCTGGCCCCGCCGTCGGCGGCAAGCTGCGCGCGGGCCGGTCCCGCAACGACCAGATCGCGACGCTCGTGCGGATGTACCTGCGCCACGAGGCGCGCCACGTCGGGCGGCTCGTGCTCGACCTCGTCGACGCGCTCGTCGCCCAGGCGCAGGCGGCGGGCGACGCCCCGATGCCGGGCCGCACGCACCTGCAGCACGCCCAGCCGGTGCTGCTCGCCCATCACCTGCTCGCGCACGCGTGGCCCCTGCTGCGCGACGTGGACCGGTTCATCGACTGGGACGTGCGCGCCGCGCGCTCGCCCTACGGCTCGGGCGCGCTCGCGGGCTCGTCGCTGGGCCTGGACCCGGCCGCGGTCGCGACGGACCTCGGGTTCGACGGCCCGGTGGAGAACTCGATCGACGGGACGGCGTCGCGTGACGTCGTCGCGGAGTTCGCGTTCGTCGCGGCGATGCTCGCGGTGGACCTCTCGCGGATCTCCGAGGAGATCATCCTGTGGAACACCAAGGAGTTCGGCTTCGTCCGCCTCGACGACGCGTACTCCACCGGGTCGAGCATCATGCCGCAGAAGAAGAACCCCGACATCGCGGAGCTCGCCCGTGGCAAGGCCGGTCGCGTGATCGGCGACCTCACGGGCCTGCTCACGACGCTCAAGGGTCTGCCGCTCGCGTACAACCGCGACCTGCAGGAGGACAAGGAGCCGGTCTTCGACCAGGTGTCGACCCTCACGGTCCTGCTTCCCGCGTTCACCGGCATGGTCGCGACCCTCACGTTCGACACCGACCGCATGGCGTCGCTCGCGCCGCAGGGCTTCTCGCTCGCGACGGACGTCGCGGAGTGGCTCGTGCGCGAGGGCGTGCCGTTCCGCGTCGCGCACGAGGTCGCGGGCGCGTGCGTGCAGGTCTGCGAGGAGCGCGGCATCGAGCTCTGGGACCTGTCCGACGACGACCTCGCCGACATCTCCGAGCACCTCACCCCGGGCGTGCGCGACGTGCTGAGCGTCGAGGGCTCGCTCGCGTCGCGCGACGCGGTCGGCGGTACGGCGCCGGTACGGGTGGCCGAGCAGCTCGAGGCCGTGAAGGAGCGCGCGGCCGAGTACCGCTTCTGGGCGCAGGACTGACGGTGCCCGTGCCCGTGTCGCCCGCCGGGCGGGGAGGCGGTCGGTGAGCGTCGGTCCCGACGTCCTGGCGGAGCTCGTGCGACTCGTGGGCGACGCCGCCCCGCGCCTGGCGGTCCGGGTCGGTCCGGGTGAGGAGGTCGGCACTGGCCGACCCGCGCCGTCGGGCATCCGGCTCGTGGTGGTCGACGGCCCGGCGGGCTCCGGGAAGACGACGCTCGCGGCGCAGCTCGGGGACGCCCTGCCCGCGCAGGTGCTCCACATGGACGACCTCTACGAGGGGTGGCGCGGCCTCGAGCCCGCATGGGACCGGCTCGACGCGTGGGTGCTCACGCCGCTCGGCGGCGGGCGCCCCGGGCGCTACCGGCGCTTCGACTGGGGGCTGGACCGGTTCGCCGAGTGGCACGACGTGCCGCTCGCGCCGTTCCTCGTCGTCGAGGGGTGCGGCTCGGCGCGTCGCGAGTCGGACACCGTGGCCGCCCTCCGGATCTGGGTCGAGGCGCCCGACGACGTGCGGCTGCGGCGCGGCCTCGACCGCGACGGCGAGACCATGCGCGAGAGCTGGGTCGCGTGGATGGCGGCCGAGCGCGAGCACTACGCGCGCAACGCGACGCGCGAGCGCGCCGACGTCGTGCTCGACGGCTGGGGGAACGTCGTCCGCGCACCCGGGGTGGACGGTTCGCCGTCGGGCCCCACCGCACCCGGGCGTGACGAGGCGTAGATTGCCCCGGACGGAGGTGGTGCGATGAACGCGGACGCGGCGACCGGGACGGTCGGGAGCTCGCGCGCCGTCGGGTCGTGGGAGGCGCCCGGGCGCGGGTGGTACGCGCGGGACGTGCACGACGTCGCGCGCGACCTCCTCGGCACCCTGCTGACCCGACGCAGCGACGAGGGCAGCGTCACCCTGCGCATCACCGAGGTCGAGGCGTACGACGGCGAGCGCGACCCCGGGTCGCACGCCTACCGAGGACGCACCGAGCGCAACCGCGCGATGTTCGGCGAGCCGGGCCGGCTGTACGTCTACCGGCATCTCGGCCTGCACCACTGCGTGAACGTCGTGTGCGGCCGGGTGGGGCGCGCGTCGGCCGTGCTGCTGCGGGCGGGCGAGGTGATCGACGGCGTCGAGCTGGCCCGGTCCCGCCGGCTCGCTGCCGGCCGCTGCGACTCCGACCGTCAGATCGCGCGCGGACCGGCGCGCCTCGCCGTGGCGCTCGACCTGGACCTGCGCCACTACGGCGCGGAGCTCACGGACCCGGACGGCGAGCTCGTGCTGCACCGCCCGGCGGGCGGCACGCGGCGCCCGGCCGTCGCGAGCGGCCCGCGTGTCGGCGTCTCCGGGTCGGGAGGCGACGGGGACCTGTACCCGTGGCGCTACTGGCTCGCCGGCGACCCCACGGTCTCGGCCTACCGCAGGGTGAGCGCGCGGTCCCGCTGACCGCGCTCCGGGCGGTGGCCGGCTCCGGTCGGTCGGCACGGCAGACTAGGACCCGCGGCCCGACCTGGGCCGTTCATACGTGCCCGCGGCGGGCACTCGACGAAGGAGCAGAAGTGAGCGACGTTCTCGACGAGCTGCAATGGCGGGGCCTGGTGGCGCAGTCCACCGACGAGGCCGCGCTGCGCACCGCGCTGGCCGAGGGCCCGATCTCGTACTACTGCGGCTTCGACCCGACGGCCCCGAGCCTGCACCACGGGCACCTGGTCCAGCTCATCCTCCTGCGCCACCTGCAGCTCGCCGGCCACCGGCCGGTCGCGCTCGTCGGCGGCGCGACGGGGATGATCGGGGACCCGCGCCAGTCCGGCGAGCGCGTGCTCAACTCCAAGGAGACCGTCGCGGAGTGGACCGAGCGCCTCAAGGGCCAGGTCTCGCGGTTCCTCGACTTCGAGGGCGAGAACGCGGCGCGCGTCGTGAACAACCTCGACTGGATCTCGGGCCTGTCGGCGATCGACCTCCTGCGCGACGTCGGCAAGCACTACCGGCTGGGCACGATGCTCGCGAAGGACACCGTGGCCAGGCGGCTGCGCTCCGACGAGGGCATCAGCTTCACGGAGTTCAGCTACCAGATCCTGCAGGGCATCGACTTCCGCGAGCTGTTCCTGCGGCACGGCGTCACGCTGCAGACCGGCGGGAACGACCAGTGGGGCAACCTGCTCTCGGGCGTCGAGCTCATCCGCAAGTCCGAGGGCGCCGCGGTGCACGTCATGACGACGCCGCTCATCACCAAGGCGGACGGGACGAAGTTCGGCAAGACCGAGGGCGGCGCCGTGTGGCTCGACCCCGAGATGATGAGCCCGTACGCCTTCTACCAGTTCTGGCTCAACGCGGCCGACGACGACGTCGTGCGGTTCCTGAAGATCTTCACCTTCCGGACCCGCGACGAGATCGCCGAGCTCGAGGCGGCGGTGCGCGAACGGCCGGGTGCCCGGGAGGCCCAGCGGACGCTCGCCGCGGACGTCACCACGCTGGTGCACGGGTCGGACGCCACGGAGTCGGTGATCCGGGCGAGCCAGGCGCTGTTCGGGCGCGGCGAGCTCTCCGGGCTCGACGCGGCCACGCTCGGCGCGGCGGTGGCCGAGCTCCCGCGGACGACGGCGCAGACCGGCGACCCGGTCCTCGACCTCTTCGTGGGCTCCGGCCTGGTCGCGTCGAAGGCTGCTGCGCGCCGTGCCGTCGCCGAGGGCGGGGCGTACGTCAACAACGTCAAGGTCACGGACGCCGACGCGGTCCTCGCGCCGGCGGACCTCCTCCACGGCCGCTTCGCGCTCCTGCGTCGCGGCAAGAAGACCCTGGGCGTCGCGGCGGCGGGGGACTGAGGACGACACGTACCCGGAAGGGCCGGGCCGCCCGCAAGGCGGCCCGGCCCTCCTGCGTCCCGGGTCCTCGGGAGGCGATTTGGCAGCCTGCCGGAGCGCGTGTACTGTTCTCGATGTTCGCCCGGCAGGGAGGAACGGACACCGAGTCCCAGATCGCACGATCTGGTGGTGGCTGGTCCCCCGGGCGGTCTCCCTCGAAGAACGTCGGACGCTCTGCGCGCCTGGACGAACCTCGAGGCGGCCCATGGCCATCCTCCAGCGCTCGGAACACCGAGTTGGAGCGGGCGTCGCGGGTCTGGTAGATTAGAGAAGTTGCCCCAAGCGAGGTTCTGCCCGGTCGGGTGGTGCTGAGTTGGTGTGTGTCGGTTGTTTGAGAACTCAACAGTGTGCTTGTTAGTCAATGCCATTTTTTGTCCCGTGGCATGGCTGGTCGTCTTGCCCGTTGTGGGTGGGGTGGTTGGTTGTGTCTGGGATTCCTTTGGTTGAATTTCGGAAGATGATGTCATCTTTCGTGTTGATGCCAGTTTTGTGAACCTCTTCGGGGGTTTGCTTCGTATGGATTGTCTGCTGCCGGGTTTGCCTGGTGGTTGGCGTTGTTCATTTACGGAGAGTTTGATCCTGGCTCAGGACGAACGCTGGCGGCGTGCTTAACACATGCAAGTCGAACGATGATGCCCAGCTTGCTGGGTTGATTAGTGGCGAACGGGTGAGTAACACGTGAGTAACCTGCCCCTGACTTTGGGATAACTCCGGGAAACCGGGGCTAATACCGGATATGAGCCGTCCTCGCATGGGGGTGGTTGGAAAGTTTTTCGGTCAGGGATGGGCTCGCGGCCTATCAGCTTGTTGGTGGGGTGATGGCCTACCAAGGCGACGACGGGTAGCCGGCCTGAGAGGGCGACCGGCCACACTGGGACTGAGACACGGCCCAGACTCCTACGGGAGGCAGCAGTGGGGAATATTGCACAATGGGCGCAAGCCTGATGCAGCGACGCCGCGTGAGGGATGAAGGCCTTCGGGTTGTAAACCTCTTTCAGCAGGGAAGAAGCGCAAGTGACGGTACCTGCAGAAGAAGCGCCGGCTAACTACGTGCCAGCAGCCGCGGTAATACGTAGGGCGCAAGCGTTGTCCGGAATTATTGGGCGTAAAGAGCTCGTAGGCGGTTTGTCGCGTCTGGTGTGAAAACTCGAGGCTCAACCTCGAGCTTGCATCGGGTACGGGCAGACTAGAGTGCGGTAGGGGAGACTGGAATTCCTGGTGTAGCGGTGGAATGCGCAGATATCAGGAGGAACACCGATGGCGAAGGCAGGTCTCTGGGCCGCAACTGACGCTGAGGAGCGAAAGCATGGGGAGCGAACAGGATTAGATACCCTGGTAGTCCATGCCGTAAACGTTGGGCACTAGGTGTGGGGCTCATTCCACGAGTTCTGTGCCGCAGCAAACGCATTAAGTGCCCCGCCTGGGGAGTACGGCCGCAAGGCTAAAACTCAAAGGAATTGACGGGGGCCCGCACAAGCGGCGGAGCATGCGGATTAATTCGATGCAACGCGAAGAACCTTACCAAGGCTTGACATGCACGGGAAGCCACCAGAGATGGTGGTCTCTTTGGACACTCGTGCACAGGTGGTGCATGGTTGTCGTCAGCTCGTGTCGTGAGATGTTGGGTTAAGTCCCGCAACGAGCGCAACCCTCGTCCCATGTTGCCAGCGGGTTATGCCGGGGACTCATGGGAGACTGCCGGGGTCAACTCGGAGGAAGGTGGGGATGACGTCAAATCATCATGCCCCTTATGTCTTGGGCTTCACGCATGCTACAATGGCCGGTACAAAGGGCTGCGATACCGTAAGGTGGAGCGAATCCCAAAAAGCCGGTCTCAGTTCGGATTGGGGTCTGCAACTCGACCCCATGAAGTCGGAGTCGCTAGTAATCGCAGATCAGCAACGCTGCGGTGAATACGTTCCCGGGCCTTGTACACACCGCCCGTCAAGTCACGAAAGTCGGTAACACCCGAAGCTCATGGCCCAACCGGTTTACCGGGGGGAGTGGTCGAAGGTGGGACTGGCGATTGGGACTAAGTCGTAACAAGGTAGCCGTACCGGAAGGTGCGGCTGGATCACCTCCTTTCTAAGGAGCTACCAACACTCATCGTCGCCGGCCCTGTGCTGGTGGGTGGGTGTTCAGGTGCCACGCCATCGCCGAACGCGCGTTTGGGTGGTTGCTCATGGGTGGAACATTGACGAAAGAGCGTCGGGTCGTCGCTGGTGCCTAGTACCTGCGTCTGCTGGTCCTTCGGGGCTGGTGGGTGTGGTGGAACGGTGGTGGTGGGGTCGGGCGCTTGTCGAGCACACTGTTGGGTCCTCAGGTCACCGGCCACCGGTTGGTGGGGTGCCTGGTACGGGCCGGTCCTTCGACCACGAACCGCTGTCCTGGTTGTTCGTCGCTGTGCTTCCTTCGGGGGGTGTGGGGGCGGGTGTGCTGGGGTGGTAGGCGGGTCGGGTGGGGTCGGGGTCGTTGGTTGTTTGAGAACTGCACAGTGGACGCGAGCATCTTTGTAAGATCAAGACCTGCTTGCTGGTCGGTCCTTCGGGGTCGTTCTGGTGGGTGTGGTTCTTGGTTTCTGCAGTTTTGTTGTTTGTTGAAGTTTTTAAGGGCACAGGGTGGATGCCTTGGCACTAGGAGCCGAAGAAGGACGTTGTAGCCTGCGATAAGCCTCGGGGAGCTGGCAAACGAGCTGTGATCCGAGGGTGTCCGAATGGGGGAACCCCGCACGAGTCATGTCGTGTGACCCGCACCTGAATATATAGGGTGTGTGGAGGGAACGTCGGGAAGTGAAACATCTCAGTACCGACAGGAAGAGATATTCCGTGAGTAGTGGCGAGCGAAAGCGGATGAGGCCAAACCGGGCGCGTGTTCAAGCTGTCAGGCGTTGCGTGTTCGGGGTTGTGGGACCCTTCTGGTGGATCTGACAGTCTGCCGGGGAGTCAGAAAGTCGCGTCATAGTCGAACCGCATTGAAAGGCGGACCACAGACGGTGCCAGTCCGGTAGACGAAATGGCGTGGCCTCCCGAAGGGGATCCCAAGTAGCACGGGGCCCGAGAAATCTCGTGTGAATCTGGCAAGACCACTTGCTAAGCCTAAATACTACCTAGTGACCGATAGCGGACCAGTACCGTGAGGGAAAGGTGAAAAGTACCCCGGGAGGGGAGTGAAATAGTACCTGAAACCGTGTGCCTACAATCCGTTGGAGCCTCCTTGGTTGGGGTGACAGCGTGCCTTTTGAAGAATGAGCCTGCGAGTTAGTGCTCAGTGGCGAGGTTAACCCGTGTGGGGAAGCCGTAGCGAAAGCGAGTCCGAACAGGGCGATACAGTCGCTGGGTCTAGACCCGAAGCGAAGTGATCTAGCCATGGGCAGGTTGAAGCGCGGGTAAGACCGCGTGGAGGACCGAACCCACCAGGGTTGAAAACCTGGGGGATGACCTGTGGTTAGGGGTGAAAGGCCAATCAAACTTCGTGATAGCTGGTTCTCCCCGAAATGCATTTAGGTGCAGCGTCACGTGTTTCTTGCCGGAGGTAGAGCTACTGGATGGCCGATGGGCCCTACAAGGTTACTGACGTCAGCCAAACTCCGAATGCCGGTAAGTGGAAGCGTGGCAGTGAGACTGCGGGGGATAAGCTCCGTAGTCGAGAGGGAAACAGCCCAGACCACCGGCTAAGGCCCCTAAGCGTGTGCTAAGTGGGAAAGGATGTGGAGTTGCACAGACAACCAGGAGGTTGGCTTAGAAGCAGCCACCCTTGAAAGAGTGCGTAATAGCTCACTGGTCAAGTGATTCCGCGCCGACAATGTAGCGGGGCTCAAGTACACCGCCGAAGCCGTGGCATCTGCGCTCAACTCAGGCCTTCGTGGTCCAGAGGCGCAGGTGGGTAGGGGAGCGTCGTGTGGGCAGTGAAGCCGCGGGGGAACCCAGCGGTGGAGCCCACACGAGTGAGAATGCAGGCATGAGTAGCGAAAGACGGGTGAGAAACCCGTCCGCCGAATGACCAAGGGTTCCAGGGCCAGGTTAATCCGCCCTGGGTAAGTCGGGACCTAAGGCGAGGCCGACAGGCGTAGTCGATGGACAAGGAGTTGATATTCTCCTACCGGCGAAGAACCGCCCATACCGAGCCCGGTGATGCTAACCGTCCGAACGTGCCCACCGACCCTTCGGGGTCAACGGGCACCGGAGCACGGGACCCGAACCGGTAGTAGGTAAGCGTATTAACAGGGGTGACGCAGGAAGGTAGCCCGGCGTGGCGATGGTTGACCACGTCCAAGGCTGTAGGCCGTCTGGTAGGCAAATCCGCCAGGCATACAGGCTGAGAGCTGACGGTGAGCGCGCATGCGCGAACTGGGTGATCCTATGCTGCCAAGAAAAGCCTCGGCGCGAGGTTCTAGCCGCCCGTACCCCAAACCGACTCAGGTGGTCAGGTAGAGAATACCAAGGCGATCGAGCGAATCGTGGTTAAGGAACTCGGCAAAATGCCCCCGTAACTTCGGGAGAAGGGGGGCCCGAAACGTGAACCGACTTGCTCGGGGAGCGTGGACGGCCGCAGAGACCAGGGAGAAGCGACTGTTTACTAAAAACACAGGTCCGTGCGAAGTCGCAAGACGATGTATACGGACTGACGCCTGCCCGGTGCTGGAAGGTTAAGAGGACGGGTCAACCCTTCGGGGTGAAGCTCAGAATTTAAGCCCCAGTAAACGGCGGTGGTAACTATAACCATCCTAAGGTAGCGAAATTCCTTGTCGGGTAAGTTCCGACCTGCACGAATGGCGTAACGACTTCTCCGCTGTCTCAACCGCGAACTCGGCGAAATTGCACTACGAGTAAAGATGCTCGTTACGCGCAGCAGGACGGAAAGACCCCGGGACCTTTACTATAGCTTGGTATTGGTGTTCGGTGCGGTTTGTGTAGGATAGGTGGGAGACTGTGAAGTCCGCACGCCAGTGCGGGTGGAGTCAACGTTGAAATACCACTCTGACCGCTTCGGATGTCTAACCTCGGTCCGTGATCCGGACCAGGGACAGTGCCTGGTGGGTAGTTTAACTGGGGCGGTTGCCTCCTAAAATGTAACGGAGGCGCTCAAAGGTTCCCTCAGCCTGGTTGGCAATCAGGTGTCGAGTGCAAGTGCACAAGGGAGCTTGACTGTGAGACTGACAGGTCGAGCAGGGACGAAAGTCGGAACTAGTGATCCGGCGGTGGCTTGTGGAAGCGCCGTCGCTCAACGGATAAAAGGTACCCCGGGGATAACAGGCTGATCTTGCCCAAGAGTCCATATCGACGGCATGGTTTGGCACCTCGATGTCGGCTCGTCGCATCCTGGGGCTGGAGTAGGTCCCAAGGGTTGGGCTGTTCGCCCATTAAAGCGGTACGCGAGCTGGGTTTAGAACGTCGTGAGACAGTTCGGTCCCTATCCGCTGCGCGCGCAGGAAACTTGAGAAGGGCTGTCCCTAGTACGAGAGGACCGGGACGGACGAACCTCTGGTGTGCCAGTTGTTCCGCCAGGAGCACCGCTGGTTGGCTACGTTCGGAAGGGATAACCGCTGAAAGCATCTAAGCGGGAAGCCTGCTTCAAGATGAGGTTTCCACACCCCTTGCGGGTGAGAGGCACCCAGCAGAACACTGGGTAGATAGGCCGGACGTGGAAGCGGGGACCAACGACCCGTGCAGCTGACCGGTACTAATCAGCCGACAACTTCAACACCCAACACTTTTTGTGCTACGCGTCCACTGTGCGGTTCCCGAACCACCAACACCACACCCCCACACACAGGGGGTCACCCGTGAGTGTTGACAGGTTCACAGCGTTACGGCGGTCACAGCGAAGGGGAAACGCCCGGTCCCATACCGAACCCGGAAGCTAAGCCCTTCAGCGCCGATGGTACTGCCCTGGAGACGGGGTGGGAGAGTAGGACGCCGCCGGACAACCCTTCACCGAAGGCCCACCCCTCAAGGGGTGGGCCTTCGGCATTTCTGCCGGATGCCGGGAGCGGCCCGCAGATCCTGCGCACCCGGGCGCCGGCGTCGCTACGGCCTCTGCCCGTGCGGCCGCGGCGTGGGAAGATGTTCTGCGCATCGAAAGACACGAGAGGGACATCCTGGTGAACGACACGGCTCACGAGCCCGAGCAAGACCGTCCGGCCACGGGCGAGGACCGTGCGGGCCGTCGGGACAATAACGCACGTCCTGATCGTTCGAAGAGGACCGGTCGACCCGCCGACGGTGGGCCCCGTCGCTCGGGTGACGCCACGGGCCGCCCTCGTTCCGGTGATGGTGCGGGGCGCGCGCGCTACGGCGACGCCCAGGGTCGTCCCCGTCCTGCGGGCGACGCAGGACGGTCCGGTGACGCCGATCGGCGGCGTGGCCCCCGCCGCGACGACCGGGGCAAGCCCGGCTCCGACGCGCGGGGTGGCCGTCCGGACCGTGACGGTGACCGCCGCCGCGGCCCCGTCGGCGCGGGCCAGGATCGTCGCGGGCACGCGCCGCGCGGCGGGACCGGTCGTGAGCGTGAGCGTCCCGACCAGCGCCCGGAGCCGCGTCACCCCGCCGGCCCGGACCTGCCGGAGGACGCGCAGATCTCGCAGCTGGACCGCGCCGCGCGCGGTCGGCTGCGCACCCTGAGCAAGGACACGGCCGATGTCGTCGGCCGGCACCTCGTCATGGCGGGTCGGCTCATCGACTCCGACCCGGAGCTGGCGTACGAGCACGCTCAGGCGGCGGTCCGCCGCGCGGGTCGCGTGGACGTCGTCCGGGAGGCCGCCGGGCTGACGGCGTACCAGACCGGGCGTTACGCCGAGGCGCTGCGCGAGCTCCGGACCGTGCGCCGCCTCAACGGGTCGTCGGAGCACCTGCCGATCATGGCGGACTGCGAGCGTGGTCTCGGCCGCCCCGAGCGCGCGCTCGCGCTCGCCGCGTCGGAGGAGGCCGGGACGCTCGACGACGTCGGTCGCACCGAGCTGGCGATCGTCACGAGCGGCGCGCGCGTCGACCTGGGTGAGCTCGACGCGGCCCTGGCCGCTCTCGACCAGGTGCCCGCGGTGGGGAAGCGCGGAGAGCTGGGTGTCCGTGTCCTCCAGGCTCGCGCCTCCGTCCTCGAGGTCGCCGGGCGCACGGACGAGGCGGCGGAGCTGTTGGCGGGCATCGACGCGGACGTCCTCGCGGCTGCTCTCGGCGAGCCGGCGGAGGACGTCGTCGTGTACGACCTCACCGAGGAGCCGGCGAGCCCGGAGGACGCGGACGCGGCCGGCCCTGACAGTGCCGGAGATGCCGACCCGAACGGCTCCGGCGCGTCGGTCGAGGACGGCGCAGAGGGTACTCGGTGAGCGCGGGTCTCCTCGCGAGCGACCGACCGCTCGCGGAGCGGTACGACCTCGCGCTCGTGGACCTCGACGGGGTCGCGTACCGCGGGCACGAGCCGATCGATCACGCGGCGGCCGGGCTGGCCGCCGCGCGCGAGCGCGGGATGCGTCTCGTCTTCGTGACGAACAACGCGTCGCGCGAGCCCGGTTCGGTCGCGGAACAGCTCAGCGGGCTCGACATCCCGACGACGGCCGACGAGGTCATGACGGCCGCGCAGGCGGCGGCTGCCCTGCTGCGGACGCGTCTGGAGCCCGGCGCGAAGGTGCTCGTGGTCGGCGGCGCCGGTCTCGTCACCGCGGTGCACGACGCCGGGTTCGTCATCGTCGAGAGCGCCGACGACGATCCGGTCGCCGTGGCGCAGGGGTTCGCGCCCGAGCTCGGCTGGGCGCAGCTCGCCGAAGCGGCGTACGCGGTGCAGCGCGGGGCGTGGCACGTCGCGAGCAACCTCGACCTCTCGCTGCCGACGGCGCGCGGGTTCGCGCCGGGCAACGGGTCGCTGGTCGGCGCGGTCCGCGCTGCGACCGGTGTCGAGCCGGACAGCGCCGGGAAGCCGTCGCCGACGATGTACGCGCTCGCCGTCGACCGTGCCGGCGCGCAGGCACCGCTCGTGATCGGCGACCGCCTCGACACCGACCTCGCGGGCGCACGTGCCGGCGGGTACCCAGGGCTCCACGTCCTCACGGGCGTGAGCACGGCCCGCGACGCGGTGCTCGCCGAACCGGGCCTGCGGCCGCACTACGTCGGCGCGGACCTGCGCAGCCTGCTCGAGCCGCACCCCGCTCCCGAGCGCACGGACGACGGATGGTGGACGTGCGGCGACAGCACGGCCCGCGTCGACGACGGGACGCTCCGCCTCGACGTGCGTGGCACCGCGACGATCGACACCGTCCGCGTCGCGGCCGCGGCCGCTTGGGCGGCGGCCGACGCGGGCGAGCCGGTCGACCCGGCGAGCGTGCCCGAGCTCCCCGTCGGGACGCACTGACTGCTGTCGCCCGCTGCGCGCGATCACCCGAGGTCGGTGCCCGAGGTCGGTGCGGCACGGCGTGCCGGGGCGCGGGGCGGCACCGGCGCGTGGGACGGTGCGGGTAGCGTGAGGCCGGACGCCCGGGACGGCCGGGGACGACGAGCAGGCGGGAGGCAGCACATGGCCCACGAGCAGGAACGGCCTGTGCCAGTGCCGCACCCGGGGCCGGGCGCCCACGCCGCCGGCGCGACGTCGCTCGACGACGCCCTCGCCCTCCTCGACGGCCTGGACGACCTGGCGACCGCCGACCACGCGCGCGTGCTGGAGTCGGTGCACGAGGCCCTGGTCGCCGAGCTCGCCCGCGCGGAGGACTGAGCGTGGCGGAGCGCGAGGGTGCGCGCCTCGACAGCGAGCTCGTGCGGCGTGGGCTCGCCCGGTCGCGGCGGCACGCGGCGGAGCTCGTCACCGCGGGCCGGGTCACGCGCGACGGCGTCGTGGTGTCCAAGCCTGCGCTTCCCGTCGGGCCGACGACCATCCTCGCGGTGACGGCCGACCCGGCCGACCCCGGGTACGCCTCTCGGGCCGCCTTCAAGCTCGCGGGTGTGCTCGACGCCCTGGATGCTCTCGATCCCGACGGCGGTCCGGCGTCCGGACTGGGGAGCGTCCCGTCCACTCCCGTCGTCGACGGCGCGCTCTGCCTCGATCTGGGTGCCTCGACCGGGGGCTTCACGGACGTCCTGCTCCGGCGCGGGGCGCGCGAGGTGGTCGCGGTCGACGTCGGGCACGACCAGCTCGTCCCTGCGCTGCGAGCGGACCCGCGCGTCGTCGTGCACGAGGGGCTCAACGTGCGCGACCTCGCGCCCGAGCACGTCGGGGCGTCTCCTGACCTCGTCGTCGGGGACCTGTCCTTCATCTCGCTGGCGATGGTGCTTCCCGCGGTCGCGGGGGTGGTCGGGCCGGGCGCCGACCTGCTCCTCCTCGTCAAGCCGCAGTTCGAGGTCGGGCGCGAGCGCATCGGCAGCGGGGGCGTCGTGCGCGACCCGGCGCTGCACGTCGAGGTCGTCGTGGCCGTCGCGCGCCACGCGCAGCTCGTCGGGCTGCGGGCTCTCGCCGTCGTCCCGAGCCCGCTGCCCGGTCCGAGCGGCAACCGCGAGTACTTCTGGTGGCTGCGCTCGGGCGACCCGCGCTCGGCGAACGACGCCGAGCTCGAGCCGGCCGCGCGTCGCGCCGTGGCCTGGCAGCCAGGACCCGAGACGGGGCCGCCACCGGTCGTCCTCGTGCCCGCGGCGGGCGCGCGCCCCGCGAAGACCCCGACCGGCGACGGGCACGTCGACCGGGACCGACACCTGGCTGGAGGAGCACCGTGACGCGTCGCGTGCTGATCGTCACCCACGGCGGCCGCCCCGAGGCGGTCGTCGCGCTGCGTGAGGCGGTCACCGAGCTCGAGCGCGCGGGCTTCAGCGTCGCGCTCCACGACGACGACCTCGCCGAGACCTTCGGGGACCACATGGCGCGGACCCGGGCGCGCGAGGGCGTGACGGAGTCCGAGGTCGTCATGGTGCTCGGTGGTGACGGGACGATCCTGCGCGCCGCGGAGCTCACGCACGGGACGGACGTCCCGCTCCTCGGGGTCAACCTCGGCCACGTGGGCTTCCTCGCGGAGAGCGAGCGCGAGGACCTGCGCGCCGCCGTCGAGCGGCTGGCCGACCACGACTACACGGTCGAGGAGCGCACCGTCGTGGACGTGCGCGCGCACCTGCCCGGTCGCGCCGAGCCGCTGGTCGGGTGGGCGCTCAACGAGGCGACGGTCGAGAAGGCCCAGCGCGAGCGCATGATCGAGGTCGTGCTCGGCGTCGACGGGCGTCCCCTGTCGTCGTTCGGCTGCGACGGCGTCGTCACGGCGACGGCGACCGGCTCGACGGCCCACGCGTTCTCCGCCGGGGGCCCCGTCATGTGGCCCGACGTCGACGCCGTGCTCGTGGTGCCGCTCGCGGCGCACGCCCTGTTCGCGCGCCCGCTCGTCGTCGGCCCGAGCTCGACGATCACGGTGGACGTGCTGCCGCACTCGGCGTCGTCGGGCGTGCTGACGTGCGACGGCCGGCGCCGGATCGACCTGCCTAACGGCTCGCGCGTCGAGGTGCGGCGTGGTGCGACCCCGCTGCGGCTCGCACGGCTGAGCACGGCGCCGTTCACCGACCGGCTCGTGTCGAAGTTCTCCCTGCCGGTCGTGGGGTGGCGCGAGCGCGCGGCGAGCGTGGCGGCGACGAACGGCCGGGGTGCCGACGCGCGCACGGTCGAGGACGACGCGGCCGGTGCCGCCGACGAGGAGGGGTGAGCGTGCTCGAGGAGATCGCGATCGAGAACCTCGGAGTGATCCGGGCGGCACGCGTGCCGATCGGGGACGGGCTGACGGTCATCACCGGTGAGACCGGTGCGGGCAAGACGATGGTCCTCACCGGGCTCGGCCTGCTGATGGGCGGCAAGGCCGACCCGGCCACGGTGCGTCCCGGCGCGGCGAGCGCCGTCGTGGAGGGTCGTGTGCGCGTCGCCGACCGCCCTGGCGTCGCGCGGCGCGTCGACGACGCGGGCGGACACGTGGACGACGACGGCACCGTCGTGATCCTGCGCACGGTCGCCGCGGAGGGTCGCTCGCGCGCGCACCTGGGTGGTCGGAGCGTCCCGCAGGCCGTGCTCGCCGAGATCGCGGACGACCTCGTCACGGTCCACGGCCAGTCCGACCAGCTGCGGTTGCGGACCCCGGGCCACCAGCGTGCCGCCCTGGACGCCTTCGCGGGCCCGGAGCACGCCGCGTTGCTCCGCCAGTACCGGGGGGCGTGGACCGAGCGCGTCGCGCTCCAGGCGGAGATCGACGACATCGAGACGCGTGCGGGCGAGCGGGCGCGTGAGGCGGAGCTGCTGCGCCTGGGTCTGGCCGAGGTCGAGCGGGTCGCGCCGCGGCCGGGGGAGGACGCCGAGCTCACCGCCCTCGTCGCCCGCCTCGGGAACGTCGAGGAGCTGCGCGTCGCCGCGCAGTCCGCCCACGACGCCGTCGCCGGCGACGACGCCACGGAGCCGCAGGAGAACGCCGTCGTCGCCGTGGACCGCGCGCGACGCGCGCTCGAGTCCGCGGCGCACACCGACCCCGCTCTCGCCCGGTTCGCCGAGCGGCTGGCCGAGGTGGGCTACACCCTGGCGGACGTCGCGACGGAGATCTCCGGGTACGTGGAGGACCTCGCCGCGGACCCGGCGGGGCTCGAGACGGCGCACGCGCGCCTCGCGGAGCTCGGCACGTTGACGCGCAGCTACGGGGAGACGGTCGACGACGTGCTCGCGTGGGCGAGCGACGCCGGGCTGCGGCTCCTCGACCTCGACGACGGCGGGGAGCGGCTGCGCGCGGCGACCGAGCGGCGCAGCGAGCTCGACGCGGAGCTCGAGCGGGTCGGGACCGCGATCACGGCCTCGCGCGAGCGGGCCGGGGCCGAGCTCGCGGCGGCCGTGACCGACGAGCTGCGCGGGCTGGCGATGGGGGGAGCGAGTCTCGGCGTCGACGTCGAGCGCGCCGACGAGCCGGGCCCGTGGGGCGCCGACTCCGTCACGTTCTCGCTCGTCGCGCACCCCGGGGCACCGGCGCGCCCGCTCGGCAAGGGCGCGTCGGGCGGCGAGCTCTCGCGCGTGATGCTCGCGATCGAGGTGGCGCTCGCGACGGCGGCCGTCGGCGGCGCCGACGGAGGCGACCAGGTGCTGCCCACGTTCGTCTTCGACGAGGTGGACGCCGGGGTCGGCGGGAAGGCGGCGGTCGAGGTCGGCCGGCGGCTCGCGGCCCTCGCGCGCCGGGCGCAGGTCGTCGTCGTGACGCACCTCGCCCAGGTCGCGGCGTTCGCGGACGTGCAGCTCGTGGTGACGAAGTCGTCGGGCTCCGGCGAGGCGGGCGGTCCGGACGACGGAGACCCGTCCGGACCCGTCACCGTCACCGGTGTGCGCGAGGTCACCGGCGAGGACCGGGTGCGCGAGCTCGCGCGGATGCTGTCGGGGCAGGAGGACTCCGACGCCGCCCGCCGGCACGCGCTGGAGCTTCTCGAGTCGTCGGTCGTGGGACGATAGGCGACGATGAGACTCACTCTGCGCAAAACCTCTCCGCAGGAGGCCGGCTCGGGCATGCTCGGCCCGGCCAAGGTCGACGCGCGCACGAAGGCGCTGACCAAGCGGCTGCAGCCCGGCGACGTCGCGGTGATCGACCACGTCGACATCGACCGGGTCGCGGCCGACGCCCTGGTCGCCGCGAAGCCGGTGGCGGTGCTCAACGCCGCCCGCTCGGTGTCGGGGCGGTACCCCAACCTCGGCCCCGACATCCTCGTCGAGGCCGGAATCGTCCTCGTCGACGACCTCGGGCCGGCGGTCATGGCGATCCCCGACGGACGCGACCTGCGCCTCGACGGCGGCAAGGTGTTCCTCGGCGACGACCTCGTGGCCGAGGGTGTCCGGCAGACGCCGGAGACGGTCGCACGCAGCCTTGAGGAGGCCCGTGCGAACCTGTCGGTCGAGATCGAGTCGTTCGCCGAGAACACGATGGAGTACCTGCGCCGCGAGCGCGACCTCCTGCTCGACGGCGTCGGTGTGCCCGACATCCGCACGGCCATCGACGGACGCCAGGTCCTCATCGTCGTGCGTGGCTACCACTACCGCGAGGACCTCGCGACGCTGCGCCCCTACATCACCGAGTACCGCCCGGTGCTCATCGGGGTCGACGGCGGCGCGGACGCGATCCTCGACGCGGGGTGGAAGCCCGACCTGATCGTCGGGGACATGGACTCGGTCTCGGACCGCGCGCTGAGCAGCGGCGCGGAGATCGTGGTCCACGCGTACCGCGACGGGAAGGCGCCCGGGCTGGAACGTGTCCAGGCACTCGGGGTCGAGCCCGTCGTGTTCCCGGCGACGGGCACGAGCGAGGACATCGCGATGCTCCTCGCCGACGACAAGGGCGCCGAGGTCATCGTCGCCGTCGGCACGCACGCGACGCTCGTCGAGTTCCTCGACAAGGGCCGAGCCGGCATGGCCAGCACGTTCCTCACGCGCCTGCGCGTCGGCGGCAAGCTCGTCGACGCCAAGGGCGTCTCGCGCCTGTACCGGCACCGCATCTCGAACCTGCAGCTCTGGCTGCTGTCCGTCGCCGGACTCCTCGCCGTCGTCGCGGCGCTCTGGTCCACCGCGGCGGGGCAGACGTTCTTCGGCATCGTCGGCGCCCGCTTCGACGACCTGTGGTCGTGGGTCGGTTCGCTCTTCTCGGGCGGCGGCTGACGCGCAGGCGCGTGACCGACGTCGTCGTCGGTCGTGCCCGAACCCAGCACCGGCGCGCGCCGGCGCACCCCTGACCATCGCCAGCAGGCAGCAGCACTCACCGAAGGACACCACCGCACAGTGATCGACTTCAGGTACCACATCGTCTCGTTGATCTCGGTCTTCCTCGCCCTGGCCGTGGGGATTATCCTCGGCGCGGGCCCGCTCCAGGGCGCGATCGGCGACCAGCTCACGGGGCAGGTCGAGCAGCTGCGCACCGAGCGCAACGAGCTGCGCGACCAGCTCGACGCGGCGAACGTGACCGTCGACAACGACGCCCGCTTCATCGAGGCGGCCGGACCGCAGCTCGTCGCGGGGTCGCTCCAGGACCGTCGGGTCGCGGTCGTCGACCTCGACGGGGCTGACGGCGAGCGCGACACTGCGATCACGGAGCAGCTCGAGAGCGCCGGGGCGTCCGTCGTCGGGCACGTCCGTCTGACGGACTCGTGGACGAGCCAGGACGAGGAGAGCGCACGGGCGACCGTCGCGGACGGCCTGGGTGACAAGCTGGGGGAGGTCCCGCAGGACGCGACGGCCGAGCAGCGGCTCTCCCGGGCGCTCGCGCTGTCGCTCACCGGCGCGACCACCGCCAGCACCGAGGTGCGCAGCCCTGAGGCGATCGAGCTCGAGGCGCTCCTCGAGCGCTTCGCCCTCGTGGACGTCGTCTCCGAGCAGACGCTGCCCGCGGACATGATCCTGCTGCTCGCGGGCCCGGCGCCCGAGCAGGCAGCGCCTGCCGCGGAGGGCGAGGAGGCTCCCGCTCCCGACACGTACGTCGTCGACATCGAGGTCCAGGTCGCGGTCGCGGCACAGGACGTCGCCGAGGCGGCGCTCGTCGCCGGGCCCACGGCGACGGGTGGTGGCGTCATCTCCACGATCCGCGGCGACGAGGAGCTCGCTGGCGTGCTCTCCACGGTCAGCGGGATCGAGGCCGAACCGGGCAGGATCAGCGTGCCTCTCGCGCTCGCGGCGCGGCTCGCGGACCAGGTGGGGCAGTACGGGTTCGAGGAGAACGCGACGGCGGTCCTCCCGCCGGCGGTCGAGCTGCCGCCCGTGACCCGGACGGCGCAGGGCGCGCAGGGCACCGCGGCGGGGGAGGACCCGGGCACCGAGCAGACCGCGGACACCGCACCCACCGCCGACGGCACGGGGGAGGGCTGACGTGGGGCGCCTCCTGTCGACGCTCGCCGCTGCGGGCGTCGCCGCGGCGGTGACCACGGTCGTGCGGCGTGCCGCGGACCAGCGCCCCCCGGGAGGGACCGACCGGTGGACCCGGACGAACCACCGGGGCGAGCCCATCAGCCTGCTCGAGGGTCCGGCCGTCGCAGCGGGTCTCGTCGCAGGGAGCCTCGCGGGCGGCGGTGACGCACGCACGCGCGGCGCCGTGGCGCTCGCGACGGCGAGCGCGGGAAGCTTCGGCCTCGTGGACGACCTCGCCGAGGACACCTCCACGCGGACCAAGGGACTGCGGGGGCACCTGGGCGCGCTCGCGCACGGCCAGGTGACGACCGGGGGCCTGAAGGTCCTGGGCATCGGCGGGACGGCGCTCGTCGCGGCGGCGATCGGGACCCGCCGCACCGGTGGGGCGTTCGCACACCTCGTCGACGTCGGGGTCAACGGCGCGCTCGTGGCCGGGACGGCGAACCTGCTGAACCTCCTCGACCTGCGCCCCGGGCGTGCGCTCAAGGCGGCGACAGCCGTGTCCGCGCCGTTCCTGGCGACCTCGGCCGCGCCGACGACGGGCGCCGTCCTGGGTGCGGCCGTCGCCGCCGCGCCCGGGGACCTGGCCGAGCGCGACATGCTCGGCGACTGCGGCGCGAACGCGCTCGGCGCCGTCCTCGGGTCGCAGGTCGCGTTCACCGCGCCGCGCGCGGTGCGCTGGCTCGCGCTCGCGGGCGTCGTCGGGCTGACGCTCGCGAGCGAGAAGGTCAGCTTCTCGCGTGTCATCGAGGGCAACGACGTGCTCCGGCGCGTGGACACGTGGGGCCGGCGCCCGGCGTGAGCGCGCGGTCGGGGCGGCTGCGCGCCGCCACGGGCACGCTGGCGGGCGCCGCCGCGATGATCACCGTCGTGACGATCGCGAGCCGGCTCGTGGGGTTCGCGCGCTCGCTCGTGCAGTCGGCGGCCGTCGGGACCGAGGGCGTCGGGTCCGCGTACCAGGCGGCGAACCTCCTGCCGAACGTGCTGTTCGAGGTCGCCGCCGGGGGAGCGCTCGCCGGGTCCGTGGTGCCGCTCCTCGCGGGGCCGATCGCACGACGCGCGGGCACCGACGTCTCGCGGATCGCGTCCGCGATGCTCGGGTGGACGCTCCTCGTGCTCGTCCCGCTCGGGGCGGTCCTCGCGCTCCTCGCGCAGCCGATCGCCGCGCTGCTCATGCGGGAGCACCCCGAGCTCGTGGAGGTCACGGCGACGTTCGTGCGCGTGTTCGCGCTCCAGGTCCCGCTCTACGGGCTCGCCGTCGTGCTCGGCAGCATCCTGCAGGCGCACAAGCGGTTCTTCTGGCAGGCGTTCTCGCCGCTCCTGTCGAGCGTCGCCGTCATCGTGGTCTTCCTCGTCTTCGCGCGCCTCGCCGACGGCGACCAGGGCGACGTCGCGGCCCTCTCGGGCGCGGCGATCGCGTGGCTCGGGTGGGGGACCACGGCGGGCGTCGCGGTGCTCGCGCTGCCGCTCGTGCTGCCCGTGCACCGGGCGGGCGTCCGGCTCCGCCCGACGCTGCGCTTCGGCGGTGGCGAGGCCGTCCGGGCGCGCAACCTCGCGTTCGCCGGGATCGGTGCGCTCGTCGCCCAGCAGCTCTCGGTCCTTGCGATCCTCGGCGCCTCGTACCGGTACGGGCCGGAGCAGACGTTCCCGACCTACTGGTTCGCGCAGCAGGTGTACCTGCTCCCGTACGCCGTGCTCGCGTTCCCGCTCGCGACGAGCACCTTCCCGCGCCTCGCCGAGCACGTCGCGCACGACCGGCACGGCGCCTACCGCCGGCTGCTCGCGACGACGACGCGCACGCTCCTGGTCGTCGCGGGTCTCGGCGCAGCAGCCCTGATCGCGGCGTCCGACGCCGTGGAGGCGGTGTTCACGCAGATCGCGACCGGCTCCGTCGTCGGGCTCGGGGGCGCGGTCGCCGGGATGGCCGTGGGGATCGTCGGCTTCTCGCTGATCCTGCACCTGTCCCGCGCGCTGTACACGATCGACCGGCAGCGCGTGGCGGTCGTCGTGACGGCTGCGGGATGGATCGTCGTCGCGGCGGCCGCCTACGTCCTTCCCGCCGTGACGGGCGTCCGGGACCAGGCCGGGGTGCTCCTGCAGCTCGGCCTCGCGACCGCGGTCGGGATGTCCGTCGCCGGCGCCGGGCTGCTCGTGGCGACCCGTCGCCATGCCGGCCGCGAGGCGACGCGTGGCGTGCCGCGCACGCTCGTCGTCGTCGCGCTCGGCGTCGTGCTGGGGGCGCTGGCAGGCTCCGGGGTGTCGCGGGCGCTCCTGCCCGACGACGCAGGGTGGCTCCCGGCCGTCGGCGTCGGCGCGCTCGCGGCGGCCGTCGCGGGCGCCGTCGTGGTGGGGACCGCGCTCGTCGGCGACCGCGGTGCGCTGCTCGACCTCGTACGTCGTGGTCGGGGATCGCGCAGCGAGGGCGCGCGCGACGGGGCCGGCCGCGACGCCGGCACGGGTGACGCCGCGCCCTGAGGCGGCCCGACTGTGAGGCGACCGACGTGCCGGTCCGCTCGCCGTCGTCGGCCACGCTGTTAGGATGGAGTTCCGTGGCAGATCACCTGAACCGGCCCTCCTCCCGCCTCAACGCCTCGGGCGCTCGCTCCGAGCACCGCACCGCGCACGTCTTCGTCACCGGCGGCGTCGCCTCCTCGCTCGGCAAGGGCCTCACGGCTTCCAGCCTCGGTCGTCTGCTCCGCTCGCGCGGCCTGCGGGTCACCATGCAGAAGCTCGACCCGTACCTCAACGTCGATCCCGGGACGATGAACCCGTTCCAGCACGGCGAGGTGTTCGTCACCGAGGACGGGGCCGAGACGGACCTCGACATCGGCCACTACGAGCGCTTCCTCGACGTAGACCTCGAGGCCTCGGCGAACGTCACCACCGGTCAGGTCTACTCCCAGGTCATCGCGCGCGAGCGCCGCGGCGAGTACCTCGGCGACACGGTCCAGGTCATCCCGCACATCACCGACGAGATCAAGTCGCGGATGCGCGCCCAGGCCGGCGAGGACGTCGACGTCATCATCACCGAGGTCGGTGGCACCGTCGGCGACATCGAGTCGCAGCCGTTCCTCGAGGCCGCGCGCCAGGTGCGTCACGAGCTCGGGCGCGACGACGTCTTCTTCCTCCACGTCTCGCTCGTGCCGTACATCGGCCCCTCGGGCGAGCTCAAGACGAAGCCGACGCAGCACTCCGTGGCCGCACTGCGCTCGATCGGTATCCAGCCGGACGCGATCGTGCTGCGCGCCGACCGCGTGGTCCCGGAGCCGGTGAAGCGCAAGATCGCCCTCATGTGCGACGTCGACAACGAGGCCGTCGTCAACGCCGTCGACGCCCCGAGCATCTACGACATCCCGCGCGTCCTGCACTCGGAGGGCCTCGACGCCTACGTCGTGCGCCGCCTCGGCCTGCCGTTCCACGACGTCGAGTGGGACGGGTGGAGCCAGCTCCTGGAGCGGGTGCACACCCCGGCCCACCGCGTCGAGGTCGCGCTGGTCGGCAAGTACATCGACCTTCCCGACGCCTACCTCTCCGTGACCGAGGCCCTGCGCGCGGGCGGCTTCGCGAACGACGCCAAGGTCACGATCCGCTGGGTCGCTTCCGACGAGTGCCAGACCCCTGCCGGCGCCGACGACGCCCTGCACGGCGTCGACGCGGTGCTGGTCCCCGGCGGGTTCGGCGTGCGCGGCATCGAGGGCAAGCTCGGCGCGCTGCGCTGGGCGCGCGAGAACAGGGTGCCGACGCTCGGCATCTGCCTCGGTCTGCAGTCGATGGTCATCGAGTACGCGCGCAACGTGCTGGGCATCGAGGACGCGTCCTCGACCGAGTTCGACCCGGGCACGTCGCACCCCGTCATCGCGACCATGGAGGAGCAGCTCGCGATCGTGGGCGGCGACGGCGACCTCGGCGGCACCATGCGGCTCGGGTCGTACGAGGCCGCGCTCACCCCGGGCTCGGTCGTCGCGAAGACGTACGGGGCGGAGCACGTCATGGAGCGCCACCGCCACCGCTACGAGGTGAACAACACCTACCGCAAGCAGCTCGAGGAGGCGGGTCTCGTGATCAGCGGCACCTCGCCCGACTCGTCGCTCGTCGAGTTCGTCGAGCTCCCCGCCGACGTGCACCCGTACTACGTGAGCACGCAGGCGCACCCGGAGTTCAAGTCGCGCCCCACGCGCGCGCACCCGCTGTTCGCGGGGCTCGTCGCCGCGGCGCTCGAGAACCAGGCGGACTGATGGCCGCCGAGGCGGGCGCGAGCGCGCCGGCGAGCTCCGCGGGAGGAACCGGGCCCGCCACGGTCGACGCCCTCGCGCCGCGACCGGTCGTCGAGACGTCGGTCGTGCACCACGGTCGCGTGTTCGACCTCCGCTCCGACGTCGTCCAGCTCGACGACGGGCGCGTCACCCGCGAGTACCTCGACCACCCCGGGGCGGTCGCGATCGTCGTCCTCGACGACGACGAGCGCGTGCTCCTCCTGCGCCAGTACCGCCACCCGGTGCGGCGCGAGCTCTGGGAGGTGCCCGCGGGCCTCCTCGACGTCGACGGGGAGGACGCACAGCTCGCCGGCGCCCGCGAGCTCGCGGAGGAGGCCGACCTGCGCGCCGCCCGCTGGGACGTCCTCGCGGACTACTTCACCACGCCGGGCGGCTCGAACGAGGCCCTGCGCGTGTTCCTCGCCCGCGACCTGTCGCCCGTCCCCGACGACGAGCGGTTCGAGCGCGAGGCCGAGGAGCTCGACATGGAACTGCGCTGGGTACCGCTCGACGACGCCGTCCGTGCCGTCCTCGCGGGCGAGCTGCACAACCCGTCCGCCGTCGTCGGCATCCTGGCCGCCGCGGCGTCGCGCGCGGACGGCTGGGCGTCGCTGCGCCCGTCGGACGCGCCGTGGCCGGAGCGGCGCGGCGGCTGATCCTCTGCCGAGGTAGAACCCTGGTCGCGCGAAGTCGAACCGTGGTTCCTTGTCCGACGGCGCGTGGTTGCCCTGGGTGTCGGGGTGGGTGGGGGCGCCGCGTCTTCCATCCGCCGCTCGTTTCTCGCGGCTCCCGCCAGGCCCGACCACGACGCGGCGCCCCCACCCACCCCTCCGGCGTCGTCCCACCCTGGTCTGTGCGCACCCGGGCCTAGCCCGGTGCTGCGCCGAGCATGTCGTTGCGGCTCGTCCTGGACGCTCGACGGGCGAGAACCGCATGCTCGACCAGTCGGGACCGCATGGTCGCCACGAGCGGCCGCACCACGTCGCCCGGGATGCGCGAGCCGTCGGCGTCGCCGTGGCACGGTTCTGCTGGCGTCGACGGCGCTCTCTCGCCGTTCACGGTTCTACCCCGGTGCACCGGGGTTCTACCCGGGCTGACCAGAGTTCTATGTCGGCGGACCCGAGTCCTGCTTCGGCGGGAGCGAACCGGTTCGCCGCCGGGTCAGGCGCGGGTGCGGGTGGTGAGGACGACGCGCGTCGTGCCGGCGACGAGGAGCGCGGAGCCGAGCATGTGGAGCCCCACGAGGAGGGCCGGCAGGCCGGTGAAGTACTGGACGTAGCCGATCGCTCCCTGCGCGAGCGTGATGGCGAGGAGCAGCCACGCGGCGCGGCGGACCTGCTGGGGGCCGCGGCGGACGCTCACGAGGTACGCGACGAGCGCGGCGACGAAGACCCACACGGCCCACGCGTGGATCTTGCTCATGAGGGCGGGGTCGACGGCGAAGCGGTAGCCGACCTCGGCGTCGCCGCTGTGCGGGCCTGCGCCGGTGACGATCACGCCGAGGACCACGACGACGGCGGTGAGCGCGGCGAGCACCCAGGCGAGCGTACGGGTGTGGTGACCGACCGTGGGGACGGGCGGGGCGTCGCCCTCGCCGGACCGGTGCAGCAGGAGGAGCGACACGGCGACGAGCGCCGCCGACACCAGGAAGTGGACCGACACCCACCCCGGGTGGAGGTGGAGCAGCACGATGACGCCGCCGATCACGGCCTGCGCTCCGACACCGAGCAGCGGAACCGCGCCGAGCAAGCGGTACGACAGCGTGCGCGAGCGGTCCGTCCAGACGAGCAGGAGCACGGCGACGGCGATGACGCTCAGCACCCCGGTGAGCGTGCGGTTCCCGAACTCGACGAACTCGTGGTAGCTCGTCGCGGGGTGGAGCTCGGCCGTGAACTGGCCGGGGTGGCACTCGGGCCACGTCGAGCAGCCGAGCCCGGACTCGGTGAGCCGCACGGCGCCGCCGGTGACGATGATGCCGATCTGGCCGACGAGGTTCGCGACGAGCACCGGCCGGGTCCAGCGCCGCAGCGGCGCGAGCCGGTCGGGACGGTCTGCGGCGCCTCCGGTGGCGCGGGGCGTGGTGCCGGCAGCGGCGCGGTCGGTGGCGGCGGGATCGAGCGCGGGGGGCGGGGTGCTCACCGTCCCACGGTATCGGGGGTGTGCGTGAGCCTCGGAATCCTGCGGGTGTGAGATGCGACGTCCTGCCGCCGGTGACCACTCAGGTCCAGCGGAACAGCTTGCCCGCGCCCCAGCCGAGAGCGGCGGTCCAGCCCAGCAGGACGACGACGGAGAACGGCGGCACGCTGCCGTCGAGGAGCGCGCCGCGCATCGCCTCGCCCAGCGCGCCCGACGGGAGCAGGAGCGCGACGTGCGCGAGCGGGCCCGGGAGCTGGTCGGCCGGGACGAGGACCCCGCCGCCGACCGTGAGCAGCACGAGCACGAGGTTCGCGACGGCGAGCACGCCCTCGGCGCGCAGCGTGCCCGCGAGCAGCATCGCGAGCGACGTGAACGCCGCCGTGCCCAGGAGCACGGCGAGCAGGGCCGCCGGGATCCCGGCGGGGTCCGGCTGCCAGCCGAGCGCGAGCGCGACCGCGCTGATGACGACGACCTGCACCGCCTCGACCGCGAGCACGCCCAGCACCTTGCCCGCGAGCAGCCCGCCGCGCCCCAGAGGGGTGGTCGACATGAGGCGCAGGACGCCGTTGCGCCGGTCGAAGGCCGTCGCGATCGCCTGCGACGTGAACGCCGTCGACATGACGGCGAGCGCGAGCACGCCGGGCGTCACGAAGTCGACGCGCGAGGCTCCGCCCGTGTCGAGCTCGACGAACGAGGTGAGGACGAGCCCGAGCAGGAGCATCACGGGCAGGATGATCGTCACGAGCAGCTGCTCGCCGTTGCGCAGGATCATGCGCGTCTCGAACGCGGTCTGCGACGCGACGCGGCGCCACGCGGGCGCAGCGAGCGCGTTCGGGGACGGCGCCTCGCTCGTCGTGGCGGGCGCCGTCGTCGGCAGGTTCTCGGGCGAGGTCATCGCAGGTGCCGTCCCGTGAGGTCGAGGAACACGTCCTCGAGCGTGCGGCGGCCCACCGTGACGCGCGACGCGAGGACGCCGCGCGCGGCGAGCCACGTCGTCAGCGCCACGAGCGTCGCGGGGTCGGCCGGGCCGGTGAGGGTGTACGAGCCGGGCTGCGGCTCGGCGACCGCCCACGGCCCGGCGAGCGCAGCGACCAGGCCGTCCAGGTCGAGCCCCGCCTCGGCCTCGAAGCGCAACGTGCGGTCCGTCTCGCCGTCGGCGCCGGTCTCGAGGAGGTCGCGCGTCGCGCCCGCGGCGATGACCTTCCCCTGGTCGACGACGTACACCTGGTCGGCCAGGTCTTCGGCCTCGTCCATGAGGTGCGTCGTGAGCACGATGCCGACGCCGTCGGCGCGCAGCTCGCGCACCAGCTCCCACACGGCGTGGCGGCTCTGCGGGTCCATGCCCGCGCTCGGCTCGTCGAGGAACACGACCTCCGGCCTCCCGACGACCGCCGCGGCGAGGGCGAGCCGCTGCCGCTGGCCACCCGAGAGGCGGCGCACGGTCGTGCGCGCGAAGCTCTCGAGGCCCAGGCGCTCCGTGAGTTCGCCGACGTCGCGCGGGTCCGCGTACATGGAGGCGACGTGCCGCAGCATCTCGAGCGCACGGACGCCGGTGGGCAGGCCGCCGTCCTGCAGCATGACCCCGACGCGCGGGCGCAGGTCGCGCGCGTCGGTCACCGGGTCGAGCCCGAGCACCTGGACGCGACCGGCGTCGGGGGAGCGCAGGCCCTCGCAGCACTCGACCGTCGTCGTCTTGCCGGCGCCGTTGGGCCCGAGGACCGCGGTGATCGCGCCCCGCTCGGCGGTGAGCGACACGCCGTCGACGACAGCACGACCGTCGTAGCGCTTCACGAGGTCGTGCACGAGCACGGCAGGGGCGGGCACCCGGCCGATTCTAGGGGCAGGCCCGGGCGTGGTTGTCCTGCTCGGGACCAGGCCGCAGCGGGTGTCGCGTACGCCACATCCCGCCCGTCCCGTGCCCGTCTGAGGCTCCCCTTGCTTGCGCTCAGGCAATTAGGGAACAACCATGTTCTCTATATCGAGCTGCGTGCTGTGCGCACGCGTGCCCGCGACGACGCCGCAGGAGGTGTGCATGGCCGCAGGATCCGCCCGACCGGACGCGCTGCGTCCCGCCGCGCCCGAGGCGCCGGCCGTGCACGTCGCGAGCGACGTCGACCGCCGCACGCGCGAGCGCGTGCTCGAGCTCGTGGCGAGCGAGGGCCCCGTGAGCGCCGCCGAGCTCGCGGCGACCCTCGGGCTCACGCCCGCCGCGGTCCGCCGCCACCTCGCCCTCCTGGAGGAGGACGACCTCGTCGCCGTGCACGACGCCGGGCACGCCACCGGCATGCGCGGCCGGCCCGCGCGGCGCTACGTGACGACGGCTGCCGGTCAGGGCGAGCTCACGGGCACCTATGCCGATCTCGCGACCGACGCGCTGCGGTACCTGCGCGACGTCGCCGGCCCCGACGCGGTCGAGCGCTTCGCGCACGAGCGCCTCGCCGGGCTCGCCGACCGCTACGCCGCGCGCCTCGACGCCGACGACGTCGAGGGCCGGGCCGTGCAGCTCGCCGCGGCGCTCGCGGACGACGGCTACGCCGCGAGCGTCCGGCCCGTCCCGGGCACCCTCGCCGTGCAGCTGTGCCAGGGCCACTGCCCGGTGCAGCACGTCGCGGAAGAGTTCCCGCAGCTGTGCGAGGCGGAGGCGCAGGTCTTCGCCAAGCTGCTCGGCTCGCACGTGCAGCGGCTCGCGACCCTCGCCTCGGGCGGGCACGCGTGCACGACGAACGTCCCGCTCCACCCCGCCGCCCGGCTCCCGGGCGCGGGCGACGTCCGCACGCGCGGGAGACCGCCGTCGGACCCGACCTGACGCCCCGAGCGAGTACCACGCACCTGCCCGACCTGCCGGGTCATCCCGGCCGCCCCCGAACCGACTGCCCCCTCCGCATCGACGGACAGTGGAAGGAACACCATGAGCGCTCCCACCCAGGACGCCGCCGGCACGGCCCAGCCGACCGGTGAGAAGCAGACCGACGACCAGATCATCGCCTCGATCGGCGCCTACGAGTACGGCTGGCACGACGCCGACGCCGCCGGCGCCACGGCGCAGCGCGGCCTCTCCGAGGACGTCGTGCGCAACATCTCCGCGCTGAAGAACGAGCCCGAGTGGATGCTCAAGACCCGGCTCAAGGCGCTGCGCCTCTTCGACAAGAAGCCCATGCCGAGCTGGGGCTCCGACCTCACGGGCATCGACTTCGACAACATCAAGTACTTCGTGCGGTCCACGGAGAAGCAGGCGGCCTCGTGGGAGGACCTGCCCGAGGACATCAAGGCGACGTACGACAAGCTCGGCATCCCCGAGGCGGAGAAGCAGCGCCTCGTCGCGGGCGTCGCGGCGCAGTACGAGTCCGAGGTGGTCTACCACCAGATCAACGAGGAGCTCGAGCGCCAGGGCGTCATCTTCCTCGACACCGACACCGCGCTGCGCGAGCACCCGGAGCTCTTCCAGGAGTACTTCGGCACCGTCATCCCGTCGGGCGACAACAAGTTCGCGGCGCTCAACTCGGCCGTGTGGTCGGGCGGGTCGTTCGTCTACGTGCCGCCGGGCGTGCACGTCGAGATCCCGCTGCAGGCCTACTTCCGCATCAACACGGAGAACATGGGCCAGTTCGAGCGGACGCTGATCATCGCGGACGAGGGCTCGTACGTGCACTACGTCGAGGGCTGCACCGCGCCGATCTACTCGTCCGACTCGCTGCACTCCGCGGTCGTCGAGATCATCGTCAAGAAGAACGCGCGCGTGCGCTACACGACCATCCAGAACTGGTCGAACAACGTGTACAACCTCGTGACCAAGCGGGCGACCGCGGCCGAGGGCGCGACGATGGAGTGGGTCGACGGCAACATCGGCTCCAAGGTCACCATGAAGTACCCGGCGATCTACCTGCTCGGCGAGCACGCGCGCGGCGAGACGCTGTCCATCGCGTTCGCGGGCGAGGGCCAGCACCAGGACGCGGGCGCCAAGATGGTGCACGCGGCGCCGCACACGTCGTCGTCGATCGTGTCGAAGTCCGTGGCGCGCGGTGGCGGGCGCACGTCGTACCGCGGCCTGGTCCAGGTGCTCGAGGGCGCCGCGCACTCGGCCTCGACCGTCCTGTGCGACGCGCTGCTCGTCGACCAGATCTCCCGCTCCGACACCTACCCGTACGTCGACGTCCGCGAGGACGACGTGTCCATGGGGCACGAGGCGACGGTCTCGCGGGTGAGCGAGGACCAGCTGTTCTACCTCATGTCCCGAGGCATGGAGGAGACCGAGGCGATGGCCATGATCGTGCGCGGGTTCGTCGAGCCCATCGCGCGCGAGCTGCCCATGGAGTACGCGCTCGAGCTCAACCGCCTCATCGAGCTGCAGATGGAAGGGTCCGTCGGCTGATATGACCACCACCACCATTCCCGAAGAGGCCGGACTGACCACCGACCACTCGCGCGCGCAGGCCGACGGGGCGCACTCCCACGGAGTCGTCCCCCAGGGCTCGCGCGCCGAGCGCCTCACGTCGTTCGACCTCGCCGACATCCCCGTGCCCTCCGGGCGCGAGGAGGAGTGGCGCTTCTCGCCCGTCGCGCGGCTCGCGCCGCTGTTCGAGGAGAAGCTCGTCGGCCAGAGCGGCGGCGGCGACGTGCGCGTCACGGTCGTCGAGGCGCCCGAGGTCGAGGTCTCGATCGTCGGTCGCGACGACGAGCGGCTCGGCACCGCCGGCAAGCCCGGCGACCGCACCGCCGTGACGGCCTGGAACGCGTTCGAGCAGGCCACGGTCATCACCGTGCCGAAGGAGGCCGTCGCGTCCGACGTCACGTCCGTGCGGATCGAGGGCCACGGCTCCACGCCGACGGCGAGCCACGTCCTCGTGCGCGCCGAGCGGCACTCGGAGGCCGTCGTCCTGCTCGACCACGTCGGGACCGCCACGCTCAACGAGACGGTCGAGATCGTCGTCGAGGACGGTGCGCACCTCACCGTCGTCTCCGTGCAGGACTGGGCGGACGGCGCCGTGCACGCGTCGTCGCACCGGGCCCGCATCGGTCGCGACGCGCGCCTCAAGCACGTCGTCGTGACGCTCGGCGGCGACGTCGTGCGCCTCACCCCGGACGCGGAGTTCACCGCCGAGGGCGGCGACGTCGAGATGGTCGGCCTGTACTTCGCCGACGCCGACCAGCACCAGGAGCACCGCCTCTTCGTCGACCACGCCGTCCCGCGCTGCAAGTCGCGCGTCACGTACAAGGGCGCGCTGCAGGGCGAGGGCGCGCACACGGTGTGGGTGGGCGACGTGCTCATCCAGGCCGAGGCCGAGGGCACGGACACGTACGAGCTCAACCGCAACCTCGTCCTCACGGACGGCGCGCGGGCCGACTCGGTGCCGAACCTCGAGATCGAGACGGGCGAGATCGAGGGCGCGGGGCACGCGTCCGCGACCGGTCGCTTCGACGACGAGCAGCTGTTCTACCTGCAGGCTCGCGGCATCCCGGAGACCGAGGCGCGCCGCCTCGTCGTCCGCGGGTTCTTCGCCGAGCTGATCCAGGAGATCGGCGTCGCATCGGTCGAGGAGCGCCTGCTCGAGGCGATCGAGCGCGAGCTCAGCAAGTCCATGTCGATCATCGACGGGAGCGCCGAGCCCGCCGAGGCCTCGGCGTGACCGCACAGCCCGCCTGCACGACGGCGGACCTCGGCCCGGAGGAGGCGCTGCGTGTCGAGCTCCCGGCCGCCGACGGGCGGGTCGTCGAGGTCGCCGTCATCCGTGACGGGGACGGCGACTGGCACGCGATCTCGGACATCTGCTCCCACGGGGCGGTGTCCCTGTCGGACGGCGAGGTCGAAGGATGCTTCGTCGAGTGCTGGCTGCACGGCTCGCAGTTCGACGTGCGGACCGGCATGCCGACGGCGCTGCCCGCGATGCGTCCGGTTCCCGTCTACCCGGTGACGGTCGACGGCGAGCAGGTGCTCGTCGACGTCGACCGCGTCGTCGCCCCGACCTGATCCGCCCCTCGTGACCCGGCGCCGCGCGCGCCCCACAGCTCACCAGAACCTCTTGGAGAAGAACCAGATGTCCACTCTCGAGATCCGCGACCTGCACGTCAGCGTCGAGACCAAGGAAGGGCCGAAGCCGATCCTGCGCGGCGTCGACCTGACGATCGCCAGCGGCGAGGTCCACGCCATCATGGGCCCGAACGGCTCCGGCAAGTCCACGCTCGCCTACTCCATCGCCGGCCACCCGAAGTACCAGGTGACGAGCGGCACCGTGACGCTCGACGGCGAGGACGTCCTCGCGATGAGCGTCGACGAGCGCGCCCGCGCGGGCCTGTTCCTCGCGATGCAGTACCCCGTCGAGGTCCCCGGCGTGAGCGTGTCGAACTTCCTGCGCACCGCGAAGACCGCGATCGACGGCGAGGCGCCCGCGCTGCGCCACTGGGTCAAGGACGTCAAGGGCGCCATGGAGCGCCTGCGCATGGACGACTCGTTCGCCGAGCGCTCGGTCAACGAGGGCTTCTCGGGCGGCGAGAAGAAGCGCCACGAGATCCTCCAGATGGAGCTGCTCAAGCCCAAGTTCGCCGTGCTCGACGAGACCGACTCCGGCCTCGACGTCGACGCGCTGCGCATCGTCTCCGAGGGCGTCAACCGCGTCCACGGCGAGACCGACGCCGGCATCCTGCTCATCACGCACTACACGCGCATCCTGCGCTACATCAAGCCGGACTTCGTCCACGTCTTCGTCGACGGCAAGGTCGCCGAGGAGGGTGGCTCGGAGCTCGCCGACCGCCTGGAGGAGGAGGGCTACGACCGCTACCTCACCGGCTCGGTCGAGTCCGCGTCGGCCGCGTCCGCCTGACGGACCGGTCGACCGACCAGAGGAGACGACCATGACGACCACCGCGCACCCCGCCGACCAGCACGCCGGCACGCCGGCCCGCCTGACCGCCGGCGAGCTCGCCGCCGTGCGGGCGGACTTCCCGCTGCTCGAGCGCACCGTGCGCGGTGGTCGTCCGCTCGTCTACCTCGACTCCGCGGCGACGTCGCAGAAGCCGCAGGTCGTCCTCGACACCGAGGTCGACTTCTACGAGGAGCGCAACGCCGCTGTGCACCGCGGTGCGCACCAGCTCGCCGAGGAGGCGACCGAGGCGTTCGAGGACGCGCGGGCGGACGTCGCGGCGTTCGTCGGTGCGCGGCCGGGCGAGATCGTCTGGACGTCGGGCGCGACGGCCGCGATCAACCTCGTCGCGTACGGGATCTCGAACGCGACGCTCGGTCGCGGGGGAGAGGCGGCGCGCCGCTTCGTGCTCGTCCCGGGCGACGAGATCGTGGTCACCGAGGCGGAGCACCACGCCAACATCGTCCCGTGGCAGGAGCTCGCGGCCCGCACGGGCGCCGTCCTGCGCTGGTTCGGCGTGGACGACGACGGCCGCGTGCGGGTCGAGGACGCGGCGAGTGTCATCACGGACCGGACGCGCGTCGTCGCGTTCACGCACGTGTCGAACGTGACGGGCGCCGTGACCCCGATCGCGCCGATCGTGGCCCGGGCGCGCGAGGTCGGCGCGCTCACCGTGCTCGACGCGTGCCAGTCCGTGCCGCACCTGCCGATCGACCTGCCCGCGCTCGGCGTCGACTTCGCGGTGTTCTCGTCCCACAAGATGCTCGGGCCGACCGGCGTCGGCGCGCTGTACGGGCGGCGCGAGCTGCTCGAGGCCCTTCCGCCCGTGACGACCGGCGGGTCGATGATCGAGGTCGTCACGATGACCGAGTCGACCTACATGGCGCCGCCGCAGCGCTTCGAGGCGGGCACGCAGGCCGTCGCGCAGGTCGTCGGGTTCGGGGCGGCCGCGCGGTACCTCCAGGAGCTCGGCATGGAGGGCGTCGCGGCGCACGAGCACGAGCTCGCCGCCGAGCTGCTGCGCATCGGGGAGATCCCGGGCGTGCGGATCGTCGGCCCGCGCGAGCCGGTCGACCGGCTCGCCGTCGTGTCGTTCGTCGTGGACGGCGTGCACGCGCACGACGTCGGGCAGGTGCTCGACGACGCCGGCATCGCCGTGCGCGTCGGTCACCACTGCGCGCAGCCCCTGCACCGCCGGTTCGGCGTCGCGGCCACGGCCCGCGCGTCCGCGTCCGTGTACACGACGCGCGAGGACGTCGACGCGTTCCGGGAAGCATTGACCGGGGTCCGCGCGTTCTTCTCGGTGGACTGAGAGGACTTCATGAGCTCGATCGAGCAGATGTACCAGCAGGTCATCCTCGACCACGCGAAGACCCCGCACGGGCGGGGCCTCGTCGAGGTGGCCGACGGCGCGGCAAGCGGCCAGTCGCACCAGGTGAACCCCACGTGCGGCGACGAGGTGACGCTGCGCGTCGAGCTCGCCGGCGCGCCCGGAGCGCACGAGATCGCTCGGGTGAGCTGGGAGGGCCAGGGCTGCAGCATCTCGCAGGCCTCGCTGTCCGTGCTCACGGATCTGGTCTCGGGCCGGCCCGCGAGCGAGGCCGAGCACCTCGGCGAGGTGTTCCGCGAGCTCATGGGCTCGCGCGGCAAGGGCCTCGACGACGACGCGGAGGACGAGCTCGGCGACGCCACGGCGTTCACCGGCGTCTCGCGCTACCCTGCCCGCATCAAGTGCGCCCTGCTCGGCTGGGCGGCGCTGCGGGACTCGCTCGTGACCTCGGGCGCACTGGACCAGACGACCGCGGCGGACGCCGCGGCGACGACGGAGGAGAACCGATGAGCACCGACACGACCGGCGCGCCCGCGGGCGGCGCCGCACCGAGCCCGCCCACCGCGGCGGACGTCGAGGAGGCGCTGCGCGACGTCATCGACCCCGAGCTCGGCATCAACGTCGTCGACCTCGGCCTCGTGTACGGCGTGCAGGTCGACCAGAACAACCACGCGGTCATCGACATGACGCTCACGTCCGCGGCCTGCCCGCTGACCGACGTCATCGAGGACCAGTCCGCCCAGGCGCTCGACGGCCTCGTCGACGGCTTCCGCGTCAACTGGGTCTGGATGCCGCCGTGGGGCCCGGAGAAGATCACCGACGACGGCAAGGACCAGCTCCGCGCGCTGGGCTTCAACGTCTGACGGATCACTGCCCGTCGACCCGACGCCGCGTCCCCGTACCGGGGGCGCGGCGTTCTGCTGCCACCGCGGTGTCGTCGCTGGTCACGATCGGCTTGCGAATCCTTCTGGTGCGTTGACGTGGAGTGTCCTGAGTGTTGGGATATGGGCGCCCACACCACTTTTCGGAGGATGACGTGACACAGCAGGACCAGACCGGCTCGGGCGGTTCCCCGCGACAGGTGCGTTACCGCGGCAGGTACCTCCCGATGGTCGCGGTGGTCGTCGCGGCGACGATCGCGACCGCCCTGGCGTACAGCGGGATGGTCCTGTTCGGTCTCGAGGTCGCGCACATGACGCCGCTCGAGGCGTACGGCCTGGCGGGCTTCCTCGAGGTCAGCCTCGTCGCCGTGGCGCTCATGGCGCGCAACGCTGCGCTCGAGGGTCGCCCGTACGGCGTCCTCCTCACGCTCACCTGGGTGCTCTCGGGCACCTCGGGCGTGTTCGCGGCCCTGCACGAGATCGCCGTCCCGACCGCGAGCACCCCGTACATGGTGGTGTTCCGGTTCGTGCCGCCGCTGGTCGCCGCACTCATGTGGCACCTCGCGCTCGTGGGGGAGCGGCACATGGTCACGGGCCACACCCTCGACGAGCGTCGCCGCGAGACGCGGGTGCACGGATACGTCTCCGCCCTGGAGCAGTGGCGCGACGCACGCGTCGACAGCTCGGGCTCGTCGTCGGACCTGCGCAAGGTCCGGGCCGCTCACCAGCGCCAGCGCGCCGCCCGCGACGCCGCCCTCAAGCTGCTGACGGTCGAGGACTTCGAGCGCCGCATGCAGGTCTGGGTCGACCGCCTGGAGGCGGCGGAGCGCCACGGCAACCGGCTCGACCTCATCGGGGCGAGCTCCGTGAAGCGCGGCACCGCCCGCGGGTCGGCCGAGGCGCCTGCGGTCGTCGTCGCGCGGACCGCTGCGCCCGCTGAGGCACGCAACCTGGAGACCCTCGCGCTGGAGTCGGCGCGCGACGACGAGGTCCGCGCGGTCGAGGCGCCTCAGCCGGTCGAGGCCCGTCGCACCGTCGAGCCCCAGGCCGCCGCACCGGTCAAGGAGTCCCCGGCCGCCTCGGCGCCGGTCGAGGCCCCGGCCGTCGAGCCGGACGAGAAGCCCTACGTGCCCGAGACGGCGTTCGAGGCGCTTCCTGATCTCGAGGCGCGGGTGAAGGAGCTTTTCGGGCGCGCCCAGCCGCTCCCCTGGGACCAGCCCGTCCCGGAGGACACCGGCGCGACGCCGGTCGTGGAGCCCCCGGCCGTGACGGGCCACACGCGGCGCGTCGAGGTCTTCGACCTCGCCCGCCCCGGAGCCGGCGCGGAGTCCGCGGCGACCGAGGCGGACGAGGCCTTCCTCGGCGAGGACCCGACCGAGCGCGACCGCCGCATCGTCGAGCTCGCCCGCCAGGGCGTGAGCCAGCGCGAGATCGCCCAGCAGGTCTCGGTGGCGCGGTCGACCGTCAGCCGCGTCGTGCGCCGCTACGAGGACCAGAAGCCCGTGGCGGACGACGACCGCGAGCTCGCGAACGCCTGACGCGAGCGGTCGTGTCCGACGCCACCGGTCGTCCACCGGTCGACGTCTGAGCGCCTCCAGCCGACGCCGCGCCCCACAGCGGGGGCGCGGCGTCGTGCTGTCTCCTCCGCGCCCGTGCGCGCGCGGGGGATGCCCTTCGGAGGAAGTACTGAGGACCTTGGTCCCAGACGGCAGATGTGGTCAGACCACCTCTCCTAGAGTCGGGAGCAGGCACCGGTCGCAACCGAACCGGGACCTCGACGCAGCCCCGCCTCTCGAAAGTGCGTACCGTGCCCTCCCTCTCTCACTCCCCGTCGGACGCGAGCACCCCTACAGCCGGCGGCCCTCTGGACGGCGACCGGATCGTCGTCGTCGGTGCCGGCATGACGGCCCACCGCCTGGTCGCGGGCCTGCGCTCGCGCGACCCCGAGGGCGGCTGGTCTCTCACGGTGATCGGCGACGAGCCGCACGAGCCGTACGACCGCGTCCACCTGTCCGAGTGGTTCGACGCGCGCGACGCGAAGGCGCTCACCCTGGACCGTGGCGTGTGGGACGACCCGCGCGTCACGCTCGTCACCGGGGACGCGGTCGCGTCGCTCGACCGCACCACGAGCGTCGTGACGACGCGCTCGGGCCGTCAGGTGCACTACGACCGCGCCGTGCTCGCGACGGGCTCGTGGGCGTGGACGCCGCGCGCGGAGGGTACGGACCTGCCGGGCCTGTTCACGTACCGCACGCTGGACGACGTCGAGCGGCTGGCCGAGTGGGTGCGCCTGCGCGAGCGGGCGCTCGGGCGGGCGGTGCGCGGCGTCGTCGTGGGCGGCGGCGTGCTGGGCCTCGAGGCGGCGGCCGCGCTCCAGCGCCTCGGCGCGGAGGCGACGGTCGTCGAGTTCGCCGACCGGCTCATGAGCGTCCAGCTCGACCAGGGCGGCGGCGAGATGCTGCGCCTGCTCGTCGAGGACCTCGGCGTCACGGTCCGCACGGGCGCGGGCGCGCACCGGTTCCTGCCCGCGGGCGACGGGTCCGTGGGCTCGGTCGAGCTCACCGACGGCTCCGCGTTGCCGACGGACGTCGTCGTCTTCTCCGTGGGCATCCGGCCGCGCGACCGCGTGGCGCGCGAGGCGGGTCTGGCGATCGGCGAGCGCGGCGGCGTCGTCGTCGGCGAGGCGTGCCAGACCTCCGACCCCGACGTCTGGGCGATCGGCGAGTGCGCGTCGGTCGACGGCGTGTGCGCGGGTCTGGTCGCTCCGGGCAACGACATGGCGGATGTCGTCGTCGACCGCTTCCTCGGCGGCGAGCGCGCGCACCGCCGCGCCGACGACGCGACCAAGCTCAAGGGTGTGGGCGTCGAGGCCGCGTCGTTCGGCGACGTCAACGCGGTGAGCGCGGGAGCGCTGGAGGTGTCGTTCGTCGACCCGATCCACCGCCGGTACCGCAAGCTCGTGCTCTCCGACGACGCGACGACGCTGCTGGGTGGCGTGTTCGTCGGCGACATCGAGCTCTACTCGGCGCTGCGCCCGCTGCTGGGCCGCCCCCTCGGCGCCGACCCCGCGGCCGTCATCGCGCCCGACGGCGACGGCCTGGCCGACACGGAGCTGCCCGACGAGGCCGTGGTCTGCTCGTGCAACAACGTGGACGCCGGGACCGTCCGCTCGGCGGTGTCCGAGCACGGGTGCCGGACGATCGGGCAGGTCAAGGACTGCACGACCGCGGGCACCGTGTGCGGGTCGTGCGTCCCGGCGCTCACCAAGCTGCTGAACGCCGAGCTGTCCCGGGCGGGCGTCGCCGTCTCTGACGCCCTGTGTGAGCACTTCTCGATGTCCCGGGCCACGCTGTACCGGCTCGTCCGCGAGGAGGGGCTGCGCACGTTCTCCGAGGTCGTCGCGGCGCACGGGACGGGGCGCGGCTGCGCCGTCTGCCGCCCGACGGTCGCGTCGATCCTCTCGACGCTGCGCCGCGGCCACGTGCTCGAGGGCGAGCACGCCGCGCTGCAGGACACCAACGACCACGTCATGGCGAACCTCCAGAAGAACGGGACGTACTCGGTGATCCCGCGGATGCCCGGGGGAGAGGTGCGCGCGGACCAGCTCCTGGAGTTCGCGAAGGTCGCCGACGACCTCGGGCTCTACGTCCGCGTCACCGGCGGGCAGCGCCTGGCCATGTTCGGGGCTCGCCTCGACCAGCTCCCGGAGATCTGGCGACGCCTGACCGCCGTGGGCTTCGAGTCCGGGCACGCGTACGGGAAGTCGCTGCGCACGGTCAAGACGTGCGTCGGGCGCACGTGGTGCCGGTTCGGCGTGCAGGACTCCTCGGCGATGGCCGTGCGGCTCGAGCTGCGCTACCGCGGTCTGCGCTCGCCCCACAAGATCAAGTTCGGCGTCTCGGGCTGCGCGCGCGAGTGCGCGGAGGCGCGCGGCAAGGACGTCGGCATCATCGCGACCCACAAGGGCTGGAACCTCTACGTCGGCGGCAACGGCGGGTCGCAGCCCGCGCACGCGCAGCTCCTCGCCGAGGACCTCGACGACGAGACGCTGGTCCGCTACGTCGACCGGTTCCTCATGCTCTACGTCCAGGAGGCCGACCGCCTGCAGCGCACGGCGCCGTGGGTCGCGGAGCGTGCGGGTGGGCTCGAGGAGCTGCGGCGCGTCGTCGTCGAGGACTCGCTCGGCATCGCCGACGATCTCGAGGCCGCGATGGCCGAGCACGTGCGCGACTACGAGGACGAGTGGAGCGTCACGCTCGCCGACCCGGCCAAGCTGCGCAAGTTCACGCCGTTCGTCAACGCGCCCGAGGCGATCGACGGCGACCTCGTGTTCGTCCCCGAGCGTGGTCAGGTGCGTCCCGCGGACGAGGGCGACGCCGTCGCCTACCCCGACCCGCGCGCCGCCCGCGACGTCGCGCTCGTCGCGGCCCGTGCCGAGCTGGAGGACGCCCGATGACCACGTTCGTCGACCTCTGCGCGCTCGACGACCTCGACCCCGAGCGCGGGGTCGGCGCCCTCCTGGGAGACACCCAGATCGCCGTCTTCCGGCTCGCCGACGGCTCCGTGCGCGCCGTCCAGCAGCGTGACCCGTACTCCGGCGCCAACGTCATGTCGCGCGGCCTCGTGGGTACGCACCGGGTCACCGGCGACGACGGCACGGAACGCGACGTCGACACGGTCACCACGCCCATGCTCAAGCAGGTCTGGGACGTCGACACCGGCGAGGTGCTCGACGCCGGCGGCAAGGACCGCAGGCCGCTGACCGTCTTCACGGCCCGGGTGGTCGACGGACGCGTCCTCGTCGCCGATGCCCCCGGCACGTCCCCTCGCGCGCGCTGACCGGCGACGCTGCGCGCGTCGTCGCCCCGGGAGCGCCACGCGGCCGCACGACACGCAGCCGACAGGTCCGGGCCTGGTCGACGGTGATCCCCTAGCCTGGCGGCATCCCGTCACCCGGCGCGGACCGTCCGCCGAGCGTTCTCGAGGGAGTCGCGCGTGCGCGTCCTGCTCGTCATCGACCAGTTCGAGGATCCCACCAACGGGACCACGGTCTCGGCCCGCCGTTTCGCGGACGCCCTCCGCGGGCGTGGCCACGAGGTGCGCGTGGTGTGCTGCCGCGGTGTCGCGGCCCGCACGCGCGGCGCCGGCCCCGGGACGTCCGGGGACGACGTCGCCGGGTACCGGCTCGAACAGCTCGGCGTGCCGGGCTTCAACCGCGTCATCGCGGGTCAGGGCTGGGTGCTCGCCAAGCCCGACGACGACGTGCTGCGCGACGCGCTGGGCTGGGCCGACGTCGCCCATGTCATGACGCCGTTCTGGCTCGGCTCTCGGGCCAAGCGGCTCGCCGACGCCCTCGGTGTCCCGTCCACGGCCGCGTTCCACGTGCAGCCGGAGAACGTCACGTACAGCCTCGGGGTCGGGCGCGTCGGGCCGCTGAACGACCTCGTGTACGCGGTGTTCCGGCCGTTCTACGACCGGTTCGGGCACGTCCACTGCCCCAGCCGGTTCATCGCCGGGGAGCTCCGTGACCACGGGTACCGGTCGTCCCTGCACGTGGTGTCGAACGGCGTCGACCCGCGCTTCGTCCCGTGCAGGGCGCCCAAGAGCGCCGACCTTGCCGGCAGGTTCGTCATCACGATGACCGGGCGGCTGTCCCGCGAGAAGCGGCAGGACGTGCTCGTCGACGCGGTCCGCCGCTCCCGGCACGCCGACCGCATCCAGCTCGTGCTCGCCGGTCGCGGGCCGCTCGCAGAGCGGTACGCGCAGCGGGGCGCGACGCTCCCGCACCCGCCGAGGATCGGCTTCCTCGCCCAGGACGAGCTCCGGGACGTGCTCGCGATGAGCGACCTGTACGTGCACGCTGCCGACGCCGAGATCGAGGCCGTCGGCTGCCTCGAGGCCGTCGCCACCGGCCTGGTGCCGGTGATCTCCGACTCCCGCGCGTCGGCGACCGGGCAGTTCGCGCTCGACGGGCGCAGCCTGTTCCGCGCCGGGGACGCCGGGGACCTCGCGCGAAAGATCGACTACTGGATCGAGCACGACGACGAGCGCGCCCGGATGGGTGCCGCCTACGCCGAGGTCGGCAAGGAGCACGCGCTCGACGTGTGCGTCCCGCAGATCGAGGACATGCTGCGCCAGGCGGTCGTCGAGTCACGGGTCGCGGCGGGTCCCGTGGCGCTCGACCGGGACGACACCGAGGGCAGGGCGCGTGGGCACTCGCCGGGGCACTGACCGTGCGCGTGGGTCCGCGACGCCGGAGCTCTGGAGCCGCTTCGACGAGGTCTTCTTCGACGTCGCCATGGCGGTCGTGCGCGGGTACGGGTACGTCGTCCACGGGCTGCGGGTCACCGGTCGCGAGCACCTCGCGGCCGAGCGCGGCGGCGTCGTCACGATCGCCAACCACGTGCACTACCTGGACGGCCCGTGGGTCGCCGGGCAGTATCGCGGCCGGCGCGCCGCCGTCGTCTCCCAGCCCTCGAACTTCCACCTGCCCGTGGCCGGCGTCCTGGTCGGCCACCTGCTCGCCGTCCCGCTGCCGCGCGGGCCCGGAGAGCTCCTCGCGTTCGAGGCGCGGCTGCGCCGGACCGTCGAGGCGGGCCAGGGAGTCCACTTCTTCCCCGAGGGCGAGCTGGCGATGTACGACACGACCCTGCGCCCGTTCCGGCGCGGCGCGTTCGTGTACGCCTGCCGACTGGGCGTGCCGGTCGTGCCGATGGTCTTCACCTACGGCCGTCGGTCCTGGTGGCGCCCCCGGCCGCCGATCCTGCTGACGATCCTGCCGGCCGAGCGACCTCGAGGCTCCGGACCCGCTGACATCGCCGAGCTCATGGCCCGCTGCCGGGCGGCGATGGAGGCGGTCGTCCTCGGGTCTCCCGACGACGTCCGGTGCTGAGGACTCACGGGCCTACGATTCCCCTGTCGGCAACGGTGCCGACCGCACGACCGAAGGAGTCACGACGCCCATGCTCGCCGCGTGGGGCGCGCTCGCCCTGCTCACCCTCGTCCACCTCGCCGCTCAGCTCGCAGGTGCCTCGACGCTCGCCGGCGCGTCGCAGTGGTTCCTCATGCCCGCGCTCGCGGGCTGCCTGTGGCTCGCCACGCGGCCCGCTGGCGGTCTGAGCCGACGCCGCCCTCGCCTCGTCCGCCTCACGCTCCTCGCGCTGGGCTTCTCGTGGCTCGGCGACACGGCGCCGGACCTCGCCGACGGCGACGCCGCGTTCCTCGTGATGGTGGGCTGCTTCCTCTGCGCGCAGGTGACCTACACGCTCGCGTTCTGGCCCTACCGAGCGGGCTCCGTCCTCCGGCGCCCGCTCGCTCTCGCGCCGTACCTGCTCGCCTTCATCCTGCTCGTCGTGGCGTGCGCGCCCGGTGCCGGGCCTCTGCTCGTCCCGGTCGTCGTCTACGGCGCGTGCCTCGTGCTGATGGCCTTGACGGCGACGGGCGTCCATCGCCTCGCAGCCGTCGGCGGCGCGGTCTTCCTCGTGTCCGACGCGCTCATCGCGCTGGACGCGTTCGCGCCCTGGTACGCCCTGCCCGCCCACGGTTTCTGGGTCATGCTCACCTACGTCGTCGGGCAGGTGCTGCTGGTCCTCGGCGTCCTGCGCCGCACCACGAGGGCCGACGGGCGGGACCCGAGCAGCGCGGGAGCCCTCGCCGCCGGGCGGCCGGCCATCTAGGCAAGAAGGTCGCGGGGCTGCGGACGCCCGGAGTCGGGTCGCGCCTCGACGTGGACGGCGACGAGCGCGACGTCGTCGTCGGCGCCGGCCGGGACGAGGTCGGTGAGCAGGAGGTCGAGCAGGTGGTCGGGCTCGACGTCTCCGAGCGCGGTGACCCGTCCGGGCAGCTCGTCCAGGGTGTCGCGCAGGGACCGGTGCCGGCGCTCGACGAGGCCGTCGGTGTAGAGGAGCAGGGTGTCACCGGGCTGGAGGGTCGTCTCGTGGTCGTGGCGGTCGCCCCCGAGCCCGAGGCCGAGCAGGGCGTCCGGTCGAGCGGTCAGCAGCCGTGCCGAGCAGTCCGCCGAGCGCACGACCGGCGGGAGGTGCCCCGCACTGCACCACGCGAGCGGGCGCGGTTCTCCGGGTGCGGCCGGGCCTATCCGCGCGACGGCGGCCGTCGCGAGCGCGTCGAGCCCGAGGCCCGTCGCGGTGTCCTCGGCGGCGTCGAGCATCGCGGAGGGACCGGCGCCCGTGCTGTACCCGACCGCGCGCACGACGCCGCGCAGGTGGCCCATGCGTGCCGCTGCGGAGACATCGTGGCCGGTGACGTCGCCCACCACGACGACGGTGTGCTCGTCGCGCTGCACGAATGCGTCGTACCAGTCGCCGCCCACGTGGACCTCGGGCACCGCGGGGCGGTAGCGGACGTCGATGCGCAGCCCGGGCGGCTGAGGTGGCGGCGTGAGGATCGAGTCCTGGAGCTCCAGCGCGGCGCGGCGCTCTCGCACGAGCGTCGCGGTGTAGCGGCGCACGGTCGACCCGACGGTGAGCACGTGGTCGAGGACGGCGCGGTCCACGGGTTCGCCGTCCGAGGACGTCGGCTCCGCGTCGACCTGCGGCGCGCCCACGATCCCTGTCACGTCCTCGGCGCGGTGCACGACGACGGACGTCCGCCCCGAGGGGTCGACCACCGGCACGTTCGTCGTGATCCACCACCGCTTCGTCCAGCGGCCCTCGGCGTCGCGCAGGTCGTACCTGTGGGGGCCGATCATCTCGAGACGACCCGTCGCCGCGACGCGCTCCAGCGACTCGACGACCTCCGTCGCGTCGGCCTCGTCCTCCGTGTGCACGGGGAACACGTCGAGGTAGTGCCTCCCCACGACGGCCGAGGCCGGCTCGCCGATCGTGCGGAGGAAGGCCTCGTTGGCGTCGAGGATCATGAGCTCCGACGACAGGACGAGCTTGGGTGCGGTGAGCGCGGCGAAGACGGCGTGGTAGTCCACGTCACCCGCCGGGTACCGCACGGCCGCCTCCCTCGCACGCCCTGGTTGCCTCCAGCTACGAGCCTGGACGGCGTCCGGCCTGCCCGCATCTCGACGAACGAGGCGCCGCAAGCCCGCGTCCGCGTCCACGACGGGAGGCGCCGGTCAGCCCACCGCGGTGATCGGCGACGCGAGCGGCGCGCCGGAGCCGTCGCGGCGCTGGTCGACCTCGGGCAGGTCGAGCGCCTGGCCGCCGGACCCGACGGCGCGCGCCGGCCCCTGGCCGACCCAGGCGAGGATGAGCGCGTCCTCGCCCTTGAGGAACCGGTGGGCCCGGACACCGCCGGTGCCGCGTCCCTTGCCGGGGTAGAGCTCGTACGGCGTGACCTTGCCCGCCCCGGTCTGCGTTCCCGGCAGCGCGCTCGAGGACCCGGCGACCGTGACGACCGTCGAGAGGTCCCGCACGTCCGCCGGAACGACCCCGAAGAACGCCACGCGCTGTCCCTCGGCGAGGCGGATGCCCGCCATGCCGCCGGCCGCGCGGCCCTGCGGTCGCACGGACGTCGCCTCGAAGTGCAGGAGGGACGCGTCGCTGCTGACGAACACGAGCTCGTCCGCGTCGGTCGCGGGCGCAGCGCCCACCACGGTGTCACCGTCCTTGAGGCCGATGACCTCCCACGCGTCGCGGTTGCCGGGCACGTCGCCCGGTGCGACGCGCTTGACGACGCCCTGCGCGGTGCCGAGCGCGAGCGGGGGAGCGTCGGCGTCGAGCGACGTGATCGTCACGGCGTCCTCGCCCGGGTCGAGCGCGACGACCTCGCTGAGCGGGACACCGCCCGACAGGCTCGGGGCGTTGTCGGTCGGGGGGATCGCCGGGAGGTCGAGCACGGACACGCGGACGATGCGCCCGCGGCTCGTGACGAGACCGACCTCGCCGCGCGCCGTCGTGCGCACGCGGGCGCGCAGCACGTCGTGGGCGGCCCGGGGGCCCGACCGCGCGGGCTCCGTCTCGTCGCTCGTGCGCGCGAGCAGACCCGTGGCGGAGAACAGCGCCCAGCAGGCGGTGTCGGCGACCTCGAGGGGGACAGCTGCGGTCGTCGTCGGCGCGGCGCCCGCCGACTCGAGGAGGATCGTGCGGCGCGGCGTCCCGTACGTCTTGGCGACGTCCGCCATCTCGGCGGAGACGACGCCCCGCAGCCGGGCGTCGCTGCCGAGGATCTCCTGCAGCTCCTCGATCTCGCGGCGCAGCGACTCCTGCTCCTTCTCGAGCTCGATGCGCGAGAACTTCGTCAGGCGCCGCAGCTGCAGCTCGAGGATGTACTCCGACTGCGGCTCCGACAGGTCGAACACGGTCTGCAGGCGATCGCGCGCGGTCCGGGCGTCGTCGGAGGTACGGATCACCTGGATGACCTCGTCGATGTCGACGATCGCGATGAGCAGCCCGTCCACGAGGTGCAGGCGCTCGGAGCGCTTGCGCAGGCGGTGCTCGGACCGGCGGCGCACGACGTCGATGCGGTGGTCGACCCACACCGTGAGCATCTCGCGCAGACCCAGCGTGCGGGGCTGGCCGTCGACGAGCGCGACGTTGTTCATGCCGAACGAGTCCTCGAGCGGCGTGAACTTGTAGAGCTGCTCCAGGACGGCCTCGGGGTTGAACCCCGTCTTCACCTCGATGACGATCCGCAGGCCGTGCGCGCGGTCCGTGAGGTCGGTCGCGGCGGTGATGCCCTGGATCTTCTTCGTCTTGACGCCGTCGGCGATCTTCTCGATCACCTTCTCGGGGCCGACGAGGTAGGGCAGCTCCGTGATGACGATGCCCTTGCGGCGCGGCGTGAGGTTCTCGACGCGTGCCGTCGCGCGGGTGCGGAACGTCCCGCGGCCGGTGCGGTAGGCGTCGCGCACGCCGTCGAGGCCGACGATCTTGCCGCCCGTCGGCAGGTCGGGGCCGGGGACGAAGCGCATGAGGGCGTCGAGGTCGGCGTCGGGGTGCGCCACGAGGTGGCGAGCCGCTGCGACGACCTCGACGAGGTTGTGCGGCGCCATGTTCGTCGCCATGCCCACCGCGATCCCCGACGCACCGTTGACCAGCAGGTTCGGGATCGCCGCGGGCAGCACGTCGGGCTGCTGCAGCTTGTTGTCGTAGTTCGGCACGAAGTCGACGACGTCCTCGTCGAGCCCCGCCGTCATCGCGAGCGACGAGGGGGCGAGACGCGCCTCGGTGTACCGGGAGGCGGCCGGGCCGTCGTCGAGCGTGCCGAAGTTGCCGTGACCGTCGACGAGCGGCAGGCGCAGCGAGAAGTCCTGCGAGAGGCGGACGAGCGCGTCGTAGATCGCCGTGTCGCCGTGCGGGTGGAGCTTGCCCATGACCTCCCCGACGACGCGCGCCGACTTCACGTGCGCGCGGTCCGGGCGCAGACCCATGTCGGCCATCATGTAGAGGATCCGGCGCTGCACGGGCTTGAGCCCGTCGCGCGCGTCTGGAAGCGCGCGCGAGTAGATGACGGAGTACGCGTACTCGAGGAACGACGTCTCCATCTCCGCCTGGACGTCGATGTCGACGATCTTCTCGTTCACCTCGGCCGGGTCGATCGAGGGGGTCGAGGGCTTGCGCGCCATGGGCCTGCGGGCTCCTGCCGTTCGGTGCGTCCGTGCGGACGCGGTTCTTCGCGGACGTGCGGGGTCGTGCGGTCGGCCGGGGCGCTCGCCGCCCGGTGCCGCACGTGAGGGTACGCCACGCGTCCGACACCCGGTGGCGAGCGCCCGGCCGGACCAGGACGCCCCCATTGTCCTCCCGTCCCCGGCCGCGACGGCGCAGGCGCGCGGCGTCCCGCCGTCGCCGGGTCCACCGCATAGCCTGGGCACGTGAGCGACGGCGACGCCGCCGGGCCCGACCCGGCACTGCACCCGGCCCGGTACCCGGTCGAGTGGGAGGCGGACGTCGTCCTGCGCGACGGGACGACGACGCACGTGCGCCCCATCAGGCCGGACGACGCCGACGCGCTCCAGCGCTTCCACGTCGCCCAGTCCGAGCGGTCCACGTACCTGCGCTTCTTCGCCCCGATGGAACGGCTCTCCGCGCGCGACCTCGACCGGTTCACGCGCGTGGACCACACCGACCGCGTCGCGCTCGTCGCGGTCCGGCCCCGCAGCGGCACCGACGACGGCCCGGCCGACCCGGGCCCCGGCTCCGCCGGTCACGACATCATCGGCGTCGCCCGGTTCGACCGTACGGGCCCGCACGAGGCGGAGGTCGCGTTCAACATCGCGGACTCCGCGCAGGGGCGCGGGCTCGGCTCCGTCCTGCTCGAGCACATCGCCGCGGCCGCGCGCGAGCGCGGCGTCCAGCGCTTCACGGCCGAGGTGCTGCCGCAGAACGGCAAGATGCTCGCCGTGTTCCGCGAGGCGGGGTACGACGTCCACCAGCAGATGGACGACGGCTTCGTCCTCGTGAGCGTCGACCTCGACCCGACCGAGCGCTCGCGTGCGGTGATGGCCGACCGCGAGCACCGCGCCGAGGCGCGCAGCATGCAGGGTCTGCTCCGCGCGGCGAGCGTCGTCCTCGTGGGGCCCGGGTCGGCGCCGGCCGACGGAACCCTGCTCGAGCCGGGTCCCGTGGCCGACGGCGACGCGGGAGCCCCCGTCGAAGCCCTCCTCGCCCGGCGCGCGCTCGCCGCGCTGGTCCGCAGCGACGGCGTCACCGTCCACGTCACGGGCGTCCGGGCGGAGGGCCCGGGGGCCACGACCGACGGTGCGGCCCCCGGGGCTGCGACCGTGCCGCACGAGCATGTGTCGCTCTCCGACGTCCCCGGTCCCGTCGACCTCGCCGTCGTGGCGCTGCGCCCGCCCGAGGCGATCGACGTCGTCGGGCACCTCGCGCGCCTGGGCGTGCGCGGCGTCGTCGTGCTCTCCGCCGGGTTCGCCGAGACCGGTCCCGAGGGCCTCGCGCTGCAGCGCGAGCTCCTGCGCGTCGCGCACACGGCGGGGCTGCGCGTCGTGGGGCCCGCGAGCTACGGGCTCCTCGCCACGGGCGGTACGCGCGACCGCCCGGCGCTCGCGGCGACGCTCGCGACGGACCTGCCGCTGCCCGGCGCCGTGGGCCTGTTCAGCCAGTCGGCGCCCATGGCGGTCACGCTCCTGGCGACGACGGCACGGCGCGGGCTCGGCGTCTCGTCGTTCCTCTCAGCCGGCCACCGCGCGGACGTCTCGGGCAACGACCTCATGCAGTTCTGGCAGGACGACCCGGCCACGCGGGTGGTGTGCCTCTACCTCGAGTCGATCGGCAACCCGCGCAAGTTCTCGCGCATCGCGCGCCGGCTCGCGTCGGTCAAGCCCGTCGTCGTCGTGACGGCGGGGCGCTCGGGCCACGTCGTGCCGCCCGGGCACGCGGTGCGCTCGACGCGCGCCCCGCGCCGGACGCTCGAGGAGATGCTGCGCCAGTCGGGCGTCATCCGGGCCGAGAACACGCACCACATGATCGACATCGCGCAGCTCCTCGCGCACCAGCCGCTCCCGAGCGGTCGGCGCGTGGGCATCCTCGCGAGCTCCGCGTCGCTCGCCGCGCTCGTCGCCGAGGCGGCGGCGTCGGCGGGCCTCGTCGTCGCGAGTTCCGACTTCCTGCCCGAGGACGCCACGACCTCCGACGTGGAGGCGACGGTGGACGAGCTCTACGCGCCGGACGCGTGCGACGTCGTCGTCGTGGTCCAGGTGCCGGTCGTGCGCCCCCGGCGCGCCGACCTCTCGCGGGCGGTCGCGCGCGCCGCGGCACGCACGGGCCGCACGACCGTCGCGAGCATGCTCGGCCTGCACGGCCTCACCGACGAGCTGTCGGCCCCGGACCCCGTCGCCCCGGAGGGCGCGGGTACGGGCGAGGCTCGCCGCGTCCCCGCGTACTCGACGCCGGAGGACGCCGTCGCCGCCCTCGGTGCCGTGGTGCGGTACGCCCGGTGGCGCGAGGCGGACCACGGCACGCCGGTACGGCCCGCGGGCGTCGACGCAGGGCGCGCACGGGCGCTCGTCGAGTCCGCGCTGACGGGCACGGCCGCCGTCGACCTCGACCCGACGGCGGCCGCCGAGCTGCTGGCCTGCTACGGCGTGCGCGTGTGGCCGGCCCGGCGGGTGCGGACGGCGGACGAGGCCGTCGAGGCCGCGCGCGAGGTCGGCTGGCCCGTCGCGCTCAAGAGCACGGCCGCCGGGCTCCGGCACCGTGCCGACCTCGGCGGCGTGCGGCTCGACATCGCGGACCCCGACGAGCTGCGCACGGACGTCGAGCAGATGCGCGCGGCCCTCGCCGGGGTGCTGCCGGATGCCGCCGACCAGCCGCTCGAGGTGCAGGCGATGGCCGACGCGGGCGTCGCGTGCGTGGTCCGCTCGACCGAGGACCCGCTCTTCGGCCCGGTCGTGTCCTTCGGCCTCGCGGGGGACGCGGTCGACCTCCTCGGCGACGTCGCCTACGGGGTGCCCCCGCTGACCGACGTGGACGTGGCGACGATGGTGCGCTCGGTGCGCGCCGCGCCGCGCCTGTTCGGGTACATGGGGACGCGCGTCGTGGCGACCGCCGCGCTGGAGGACGTGCTCGCGCGCGTGTCCGTGCTCGCCGACGACCTGCCCGAGGTGCGCAGCCTCGAGCTCTACCCCGTGGTCGTGTCCGAGCACGGTGCTGCGGTCCTCAGCGCGCGCGTGAGCCTCGCCGACGCCCAGCGCGCGGACGCGCTGCGGCGCGCGCTTCCCCACTGACCGGCGCGGTTCGTCCACACCTCGACCCACGGGCTGGCCGCCGCCGTGCGCCGGGTGGGAGAATGCGCGGGTGCCCTCAGCAACCTCGAACGCCTGGACCGACCTGACGACCCAGCTCCACCGCGCCGGGTACTACCCGGAGCTCGTCGCCGACGTCCTCGACGTCGCGATCGCGGGCGAGGAGATCGTCTCCCACCTCGTGCTCCCGGAGACGACGTTCGACGCCTCCGAGGTGCGCCGGCACCTGACGGTGCTCGTCCTCACCCCGTCCCGCCTCGTGACGTCGCACGTCGACGACCACCCGGCCGACAGCGAGAACCCGTCCGCGTCAGCCGCGGCCACGACCGAGTCGGTCCCGCTCACGGAGGTCCGCTCGGTTTCGCTCACGCACGTCGTCGCCGAGCCGCACGAGCACCGGTCGGGCGCCGCGCCGCTCGAGGTCACGCTCGCGCTCGGCTGGGGCGCGGTCTCGCGCGTGGACCTGGAGCCCGCGCAGTGCCCCGACCCGGCGTGCGACGCGGACCACGGCCTCACCGGCCAGATCACCCCGGACGACGTCGTGGTGCGCGTGAGCGCCGAGGCGGAGGGTCGTGACGCCGTGCGCGCCGCGGTCGACTTCGCGCGCGCCCTGTCGCGCGCCACCGCGGGGCACAGCGCCCGGTGAGCGACGCACGGACGGAACCGGCCCTCGCGGTGCCGCCGGCGCCTGCCACGGCACCGGGGGCGGCCCCCGGGCTGCCGCCCGGCCTCCTGGCACCGGTGACGGGAACCGGCGGTCTCGCAGCCGTCCTCCCGGGAGCGGCCGGGGCCCTCGAGGTCCCCCTCACCACGGCGACGGGCATCGAGAGCGACACCGCGCGCGCCGCGCTCGCCCTGCCGCGCGCCGAGCGCGTGTGCGTCGTCCTCGTCGACGGCCTGGGGCACGTCAACCTCGCGGAGCGCGCGGGCCACGCGCCGTTCCTGCGTTCGCTCCTGCCCGACGCGCGCCCCCTGACGTCCACGTTCCCGAGCACGACCGCCGCAGCGGTCGGGGCGTTCGGGACGGGCACCGCTCCGGGACGCACGGGGATGCTCGGGTACACGCAGCGCAACCCCGCGACCGGCGGGCTGGCGAACATGGTCTCCTGGGAGGGCGCGCCGCCCCCGGCGGAGCTGCAGCGTGAACCGTCCCTCCTCCAGCGTCTCGCCGACGCGGGGACGGCGGTCACGTCGACCGGTCCAGGGCGCTTCGCCGGGTCCGGCATGACCCTCGCCGCCCTGCGGGGCGGCACCTACGCCGCGGCCGAGGCGCTCGCTGGCCGCGTCGACGCGGCCGTCCGGGCGCTCGCCCGGCCCGGGCTCGTCTACCTCTACTGGGGCGAGGTCGACAAGGCGGGTCACCACCACGGGTCCACGTCGTGGCAGTGGGGCGACGAGCTCGAGGCCCTCGACCGGGAGCTCGCGCGTCTCGTCCGCTCGGTGCCGCGCGGCACGCTCGTGCTCGTCACGGCCGACCACGGCATGGTCGACGTCGACCCGGCGCTGCGCCGCGACGTCGCGACCGACCCCGTCCTCGGGCGGGGCGTGCAGCTCGTCGGGGGCGAGCCGCGGGCGGTGCACGTCTACGCCGAGCCGGGCGAGACGGCGGCCGTCGCCGCCCGCTGGCGCGACGTCCTGGGCGACGACGCGCTCGTCCTCGAGCGTGACGAGGTCCTCGCACGCGGCTACCTCGGTCCGGACCCGCGGTCCGATGCCGTCGCGGCGGCCGGCGACGTCGTGGTGGCGATGCGCGGGCGGGCCACGGTCGTGGACTCCCGCACCCAGACACCGGCGTCGCTCACGCTCGTGGGCGTGCACGGCTCGCTCACGGAGCGCGAAATGCGCGTGCCGCTGCTCGTCGCGACCGCCTGACGCACGGTCCTGGTAGCCCCGGACCCGTTCTCGACCACCCGACCGACCACCCGGCCGTCCGACCGGCGGACCGCACCAGCGATGGAGGACCCTCGTGGCAGAGCTCGTCTTCTTCTCCGGGACCATGGACAGCGGCAAGTCCACGCTCGCCCTCCAGCTCGACCACAACCACGCCGCGCGCGGGCGGCGGGGGCTGATCTTCTCGCGCGACGACCGCGCCGGCACCGACCGGCTCTCGTCCCGTCTGGGTCTGGAGGTCGCCGCGCGCGAGGTCACGGACGCCACCGACTTCTGGGCGCTCGTCACGGCCGAGCCGGTGCCGGTCGAGTACCTCGTGTGCGACGAGGCGCAGTTCTACTCGCAGGCGCAGGTCGAGCAGCTCGCGCGCCTCGTCGACGAGACGGAGATCGACGTCTTCGCGTTCGGGATCACCGCGGACTTCCGGACCCGGCTCTTCCCCGGGTCGGCGCGCCTCATCGAGCTCGCGGACAGGGTCGAGGTGCTCCAGGTGCAGTCGCTGTGCTGGTGCGGGCGCCGCGCGACGCACAACGCGCGCACGGTCGACGGCCGCATGGTCGTCGAGGGCGACCAGGTCGTCGTCGGGGACGTCGACGCCGGGTCCGGCGAGATCGGCTACGAGGTGCTGTGCCGCCGTCACCACATGCGCCGGATGACGACGTCCGTGGCCCGGACGCTCGCGCGCACCGACGAGCTGTCGCTCGACCTTCCCCGCTGACGCGGACGGGCGGCTCAGCCCTCCGGCCGCGCCCCGAAGACGATCTCGTCCCAGCTCGGCACCTTCGCGCGCGAGCGGTTCTTGCCCTTGCGGGCCTCCCGTGCCGCCTGAGGACGACCGGGACGGCCGCTCTCCTGGTCGGCGGCGCCCTCCGGCCGCGCCGCCTCCGCCCGGGCCGTCGCGCCGCCGTCGGACCGCTCGCCCTCCGCGTCCTGGTCCTGGGATCCGTCGATGCCGGCGTCCGACGTCCGGACCGCGTCCTGCGGGAGGCCGTCCGGCCCGGTGGGGTCCTCGCGTGCCGGGGCCGGTCCCTGCGCGCGGATCGTGGGGAGATGGACGACGGTGGCACCGGACGACGCGCCTGCGTCCTCGGTCGGTACGTCGCGACCCGGACCACCCTGCGGCCCGAAGCCCTCGAACGGTTCCTGCTCGGGGACCGCCGTCGGACCGGAGGGGTCCGTGCGCGGACGCACGCCGCGCCGCTGGCTCAGGTCGTCCAGGAGCTCGGCCGTCCCGTCCTCCGGCTCGGGACGCGCACCCCGGGACGAGCGCGTCGCCGCGTCGACGTCGAACACGGCGAGGCTTCCCGGCGTCGGGTCCGGGGGAGCGTCCGTCCCCGAGAGCCAGCGGGCCTCGTCGTCGAGGGGGTGCAGGGCGCGCGAGGCGGGGTCGTAGGTCCAGCGCGCCGCGCGTCGTCCGGAGCCGACGGCGAAGGACGCCGTGACGACCCACTGCGCGCCACGCTCCCGTGCCGCCGACCACTCGACCTCGGACGGGTCGACGTCGCGCGCCTGGAGCCGCTTCGTGACCAGGTCGTCGACGGTGGGGGAGTCGTCCTCGTGGTCCGGGCGCGACTTGCGCAGCCGGTCCACGACGTACTCCTGCTCGGCGACCACGGGACCGGCGAAGCGCCGGACGTGCTCCACCGCGAGGCCCGCCGCGTCGGCGACGTGCTCCACGGAGTCGCCGGCCCGCAGCCGTGCCTGGATCTCGCGCGGGGACAGGTTGCGCTCCCCCTCGGCGCGCAGGTGCTCCAGGTGGGGCCTGTCGCGTCGGACGGCGGCGCGCAGCGCCTCGGTGATGGGAAGCGTGAACTGCACGCCGCCACCTCCGCCGAGGACGAGGTGCTCCCCGTCCTCGTGCAGTCTCACCAGCTCCAGCTCGTCCATCGGTCCTCCCGTGTCGCTGCGCCCTGTGACGCTCCGCGGTGCGCCCGGGCCCCGGCACCGCGCCACCGCTCCCTCGAGGGTGCCATCGTCGCACCCGGTCCGGGCGCAACCCGCCCGGTGTGCCGCCGACTCGCGCACAGGGCGCGGAGGGCTGGGATGATGCCGCGTGTGATCCTCGACCTCGTGCCCGGCGACGCCCTCGAGCTCGGCGGCGTCTTCTTCGCCGCACTCTCCGGTGGGCTGGCGGCCGTGCGCAAGAGGTTCGACCTCGTCGGGGTGCTCGTCCTCGCGTGGGTGGCGGGCCTCGGCGGCGGACTGCTGCGCGACGTGCTCATCGGCGCGATCCCGCCGGTCGGCATCTCGGACTGGCGCCTGGTCGCCGTCGCGGGGCTCGCCGGGGTCGTGACGTTCTTCTGGCACCCGCGGCTCGAGCGCCTGCGGCGCAGCATCATCGTGCTCGACGCCGGTGCGCTCGCCCTGTTCGTCCTCTCCGGCACGATGAAGGGGCTCGAGTACGGGGTCGGGCCCCTCGCCGCCGTCTTCGCGGGCGTGCTCACCGGGGTGGGCGGGGGGATCCTGCGCGACCTGCTCACGAACGAGGTGCCCCTGCTCTTCCAGGACAAGCAGCTCTACGCGATCCCCGCGCTCGCGGGCGCGGGGCTCACCGCCGTGCTGTGGGAGGCGGGCGCCCTCGGACCCCTGTCGCAGGCGGGGGTGCTCGCGCTCGTCTTCGGCTTCCGCCTCGTGTCCCTGCGACTCGGGTGGTCGGCTCCCGGTCCGTGGGAGGGTCGCCGGGCACGCTCCGGGTCGGGCAGGATGTGAGCCGTGCGCCTCTTCATCGACGATCCCCGCCAGCCCGACGACGTCACCGTGGCCGACCTGCGAGAGCTCGCCGAGCGTCTCGCACGCTCGGCCGGTGAGCTGGTGCGTGCCGGCCGTCCCGAGCGTGTCGAGGTCGCCTCGACCAAGTCGACGCTGACCGATGTCGTCACGCGCATGGACGCCGACTCCGAGGCCCTGCTGCGCCGGGAGATCGCCGCGGCCCGCCCGGACGACGCGATCCTCGGCGAGGAGGAGGGGTCGTCCGCGGGCACGTCGGGCATCACCTGGGTGATCGACCCGATCGACGGCACGGTCAACTACCTGTACGGGATCGCGTCGTACGCGGTGTCCGTCGCCGCGGTCGTGGGCCCGCCCGACCCCCAGGAGTGGACGGCGCTCGCGGGCGCGGTGCACTCGGTCGTCGACGGCCGTACCTGGACGGCGGGCCTGGGTACCGGCGCGACGCTCGACGGGCGCCCGCTCCGCGTGGCCGCTCCGACCGACCTCGGGCAGTGCCTGGTGGGGACCGGGTTCGGCTACGACGCCGACCGTCGTCGCGCGCAGGCGCGGGTGCTGGTCGACGTGCTCCCGCAGGTGCGCGACATCCGCCGCCTGGGTTCCGCGGCGATCGACCTGTGCCTCGTCGCCAGCGGCGAGCTCGACCTCTACTACGAGCGTGGCCTCAACCCGTGGGACCTGGCGGCCGGCGCGCTCGTCGCGCACGAGGCCGGCGCACGGGTGACGGGTCTGCGCGGGCGTGCCGCGGACCACGAGATGACGGTCGCGGGACCGCCCGAGGTGGCCGAGCGGCTCGTGCGGATCCTCGAGGACGTCGGCGCGGACGCCGACGACTGACGGCGGTCGAGGGACCTCGACGACGACCCGCACGCCTCTCTCCGGGCTGCGTGCGACCCACCGTGAGGCGGGTGGGAGCGTTCCCTGCGTCCTCCGGATTCCGCCCGTGACGAACGACACGGGCGCCCACGGCGCCACAGGGTGCATCCGGCCAGGAAATGGTGCAGAATCCGGTGGCCCGCCGGGAACAATTCCGGTGCGCCGTGCATTGATCAGCGTGCACGTGCCACGACGACCTCGGGGCACGACACGTCACGGGGCTCGCGCCCCGCACCCGTGCCGCCCGGCACGACCGGCCATCGCCGATCGTCCCGGACGGGCACTGTCGCGATCGACGAATACTCCGGAGAGTGACCCCACAGATGGCAACAGACTACGACGCCCCCCGCAAGACGGAAGAGGACCTCAGCGAGGACTCGCTGCAGGAGCTCCAGGCTCGTCGCTCCGACAAGAGCTCGGGCGTCGTTGACGAGGACGAGACCGAGGCGGCGGAAGGTTTCGAGCTGCCCGGTGCCGACCTGTCCGGCGAGGAGCTCTCCGTCCGGGTCCTGCCTCGGCAGGCCGACGAGTTCACGTGCGCGAGCTGCTTCCTCGTGCACCACCGCAGCCAGCTCGCGTACGAGAAGAACGGGCAGCAGATCTGCTCGGAGTGCGCCGCCTGACCTGCTGCACCCGCTCCTGACGTCCGGCCGTCGCCCTGAGGGGCGGCGGCCGTCGTCGTGCCACCCGTACGCCGTGGGGCTCGCGGCGCGGTCGCGTCGGGTCGTGCGGCGTCGGGTCGGGCGGGTCAGACCACGGCGCTGGACGCGCGCAGCGCGTCGGCGAGACGCTGCGGGCTGCGGGTCGACACGAGCCAGTACGGGGTCGGGTCCTGCGGGTCCTCGAGCTCCACGCGCACGCCCGTCCGGGCCCATGCCCGCAGGCAGACGTACGCGCGCGCGTCGAGCCGGGGACCGAGCTGGGTGCGCATGGCCTCGGCGTCGAGCGTCGTCACCTGGCCGAGCACCGACACGGGGATGCGCGCGCGTCCGGCCCGGAGCTCGCCGTCGTGCACGGCGACGACCGGGGAGGTCCACCACAGCGCGACGAGCCCCGCCACGGCTGCCAGCGCTCCGGTCCCCACCGCGATCGCACGGCTCGCCGGCCACAGCGCGATCCCGAGCACGAGCGCGAAGCCCAGCGCGGCGGCCCAGCCGCCCACGCCGGGCAGCACGCGTTCCGTGTACGACGGCGCGCTGGGGACGGGCCGCGGCGCAGCGCCCTGGGACGCGTCCTGGGGCACGGCGTTCGACGGTCGTGTGCTGCGGTCGGCGGCGTCGGTCATGGATCCATCATCCCAGCCGCGCGGCCGCTGCCGTGCTCGCCGGGTCCACGCCGTCCGCGCACCGTCTCCCCCCTGCGTGCTCGCTGCGTGCGCGCAGGCCCACTAGGCTCTGCCGGGTGCCGACCGACCAGCAGCCCACGACCGGGGACGTCGACGTCCTCATCACCCTCCTCGACGACGTGCCCCTGCCGGCGTACTCCCACCCGGGGGACGCGGGCGCCGACCTCGTGACGACGGTCGACGTCGAGCTCGGGCCCGGGGAACGGGCCGTGGTGCCCACGGGCGTCGCGATCGCGCTGCCCGACGGTTACGCGGCCTTCGTCCACCCCCGCTCGGGCCTCGCCGCGCGGCACGGGCTCACGGTCGTCAACGCGCCGGGCACGGTCGACGCCGGCTACCGGGGGGAGATCAAGGTGACGCTGCTCAACACGGACGCGCGCGAGCCCGTCACCCTGCGCCGCGGCGACCGGGTCGCCCAGCTCGTCGTGCAGAAGGTCGAGCGCGCCCGGTTCGTCCGGGCCGAGCGGCTGCCCGGATCGCACCGCGGGGAGGGCGGCTTCGGGTCGAGCGGGGGCTGGAACGCCGCACCCTGACCCGCGGCACCGCTACCCCCGTCCTGCGGGCTAGTGTGGAAGTGCGGGACGAGCGTCCCGCGAGGAGTCCCGGCCACGCCGGGCAGGTGAAGGAGTTCGTCCCGTGGGTCTGTTCCGCCGCTCCAGGTCGTCCGAGCCGGCCGAGTCCTCGGCGCCGTCGAGCACGTCGTCCGAGCCGGACGTCGACGTGTCGACGGCCGAGAAGCCCGTCAACGCGACGCCCGGAGGAAGCGCCGACGGCACCGCCGCGCGAGGACCGTTCGACTCGTCGCAGGTCTCGGAGCGTGGCGCCCGCGTCGACCTCGGCGCGGTGTGGCTCCCCGGCGTGCCGGGCATGGAGCTGCGCATGGAGGTCGACAAGAAGACGCAGCGCATCACGGGCGTCTCGTGCGCCGTCGCCGGATCGGGCCTGCAGGTCCAGGCGTTCGCCGCGCCGCGCACCGAGGGGATCTGGGACGAGATCCGCGGCGAGATCGCCGCGTCCGTCACGAAGCAGGGCGGGACGGTCGACGACGTCCCCGGCCCGTTCGGGCGCGAGCTGCTCGCGCGCATCCCCGCCCAGACTCCCGACGGCCGCCCCGGTGTGCGTCCTGCGCGCTTCGTCGGGGTCGACGGGCCGCGCTGGTTCCTGCGCGGGGTCGTCACGGGCAAGGCCGCGGTCGACCCGGCCGAGGCGCGGCTGCTCGAGTCCGTCTTCGCCAACATCGTCGTGGTGCGCGACCAGAGCCCGCGCCCGCCGCGCGACCTGCTCACCCTCCACCTGCCCGGCAAGGCGCCGGCGCCGGTCACCCCCGCACCGGCCGGTGCGCCCGAGACCCCGTCGTTCGACCCGCTCACTCGCGGGCCGGAGATCACGGAGATCCGCTGACATGTCCCCGACCCTGCGTGACGCGTGGCGTACCGCTCTCGCCTCCCAGGAGGAGATCGCGGCCGACGAGGAGCGCGTCGAGGCTGCCCGGCAGACGGGCTGCCACGCCGTCGCCGACCTTCCGAACCGGCGTCGGGCCAAGGTCTCGGGCATCCTGCGCTCGGTGGTGCTGCGGCCCCGCGAAGGCGTCCCGACCGTCGAGGTCGAGCTCTTCGACGGCTCGGGCGTCATCGACCTCGTGTGGCTCGGCCGACGCCGCATCGTCGGAGTCGAGCCCGGGCGCCGCGCGCTCGTCGAGGGCCTCGTGTGCGAGGTCGACGGACGACGGACCATGTTCAACCCGCGGTACGAGCTCCTGCCCAAGCCGGGGGAGTGACGGCCCGGCGCCGGCCCACAGGTCTGGCCGGCGCACCCGACGCCACGTACGATCCCCGCGCACCGACCGCTACCGAGGACGCCCACAGATGACGAGCAGCAGCGACCCGGCCGCACCCGACCGCGACGGTGGTGCGGCCACCGCGGCCGCCCACGACGCCGAGGTCGCCGAGACCGTCGTCGACGACGTCGCGGCACCCGAGGACGGCCCCGCCCGCGGCGTGCGGGCGCTCGCGGGCGACCAGTTCTCCGTCGCCGACGCCGTCGGTGGCGTGCGCGGGCTGGTCGAGTCCGTCGCACCAGGGCTCGTCTTCGTCGTCGTCTACGTGGCGACGACCGACCTGCAGTGGGCACTGGTCACGTCGGTCGCGGCGGCGTTGGTCGCCGTCGCCGCACGGCTGGTCCAGCGCACACCCGTGACGCAGGCGTTCGGCGGTCTGCTCGGCGTGGCCATCGGCGTGCTGTGGGCGTGGCGCTCCGGCGAGGCGCAGGACTACTTCGCGTGGGGGCTCTGGACCAACGCGGCCTACCTCGTCGCCCTCGTCGTGTCCGTGCTGGTGCGGTGGCCCCTCGTCGGCCTCGTGGTGGAGGGCTTCCGCAGCGGGTTCGGGGTCGGCGGTGCGACCGCCTCGGCGACGTCGGACACGGCCTCGGCGACGCGAGGTGCCGCGACGCCCGAGGCTGCCGTGGAGCCGGAGACCAACGGCGAGCCCGGTGCCTTCGCGCGCTGGGCGCGCACGTGGCGGTCGGACCGGACGCTCATGCGCCGGTACACGGCGGCGACCTGGCTCTGGGTCGGGCTGTTCGCCGCGCGTCTCGCGGTCCAGGTGCCGCTCTACCTCCAGGGCGACGTCGGCTGGCTCGGTACCGCGCGCCTCGTCATGGGCATCCCGCTGTGGGCGCTCGTCCTCTGGCTCACCTGGATCCTCGTCCGCCGCCCGCACGTCGCCGCGACGAACGGAGACACGACGACGGGTCGCTCCTAGGTAGGGCGTGTCTCTCACGTCGGGTGCCCGCGCAACCATGCTCACTCAAGGGGCAGAATCAAGGCTGTGATCAGGGTCGGCTTCACGCGCAGCATCGAGGACGACTACGAGGCGATCGTGCTGCTGGACGTGGAGTCAGGCGACACGATCGAGTTTCAACGCTCGCTGGCTCACGACCCGCAGGACGTGGCCCTGGACCAGGACACCTATGCGATCGTGCGTGGTGGTGCCGCCGTGCACTACGGCGGACTTGTCCGGTTCGACGTGCAGGGCGATGTCCTCGCGCTCGAGTTGGACTCTGACGCAGCAGAAGTGCTCGAGCTGCCCAATCTGGTCGAGCTCATCTTGGACGATGCAGCACGCGGGGTTGTCGATCTGCACCTGCCCCGGATCGTGGCGCCGACCTGATGATCTGGCGTGCTGACGCCCAGAGCCGGGAGGACCGCGCGTGGCGCTTCCACGCGGTCTGCCACGGCCCGAACCGCTCGGGATGATGATCGCGCCACGCGATGGCCCGTCCGGTACTGATGCACGATCTTCTCCACGACCTGACGATGGTCACGCCACGGACGCGGACACCCCGAGACCCGCGGCATCAACGGGACGATCGACACACCCTGCTCGTCAGACAAATCCCGACCGTGATGCACGACCGCACACTCTGCAACATCGCGGCGGCTCCGCGAGGAGAAGAGACATGCCTCAGACGCACTTCTGGATCTCGTCTCGCCGCGCTCGTGCCTCTCGGTGGCGTTGGCGGCGACGGAACTGTGCCCTGAGTCGCCGTTGAGCGGTTTCCATGCGGTCTGCCGACGGGTCTGCTGCCCGCTCGTAGTACTCGCATTCTGCGTCGTCGCGCCCGCCGTCCGCTTCGACCAAGCGGCCCAAGGAGACCTTGCTGGATTCGCCTCTTGGGAGCGCCGCAACCCACGGCCCCTTGGCCGATTCGCTACCCACGTGCCCAGGGTAGGGCAGCGAGCATCCGGGTGTCGTCAGGCGAGCTCGGGGGGCGTCTGCGTGACGTCGTCCGGAACGTGCGCGCGCAGTTCCGCGGCGTCGGTGTCCGGGTCGACGGCGTCCTGCTCGCCTGCGAGGAGGCGGCTCAGCGCGGACTCGTCGGACTCGTTGCCCGTGACGAGGAGGAGCTCGTCACCGGCCTCGAGGGTGTCGTCGGCGCTCGGTGCGATCGGCCGGGTGCCGCGCACGATCGCCGCTAGCACGGTGTCGACCGGCCAGCGCACCTCGCCGACGCGGTGTCCGACGAGCGGGGACGCGGGCGGGAGCGTGACCTCGAGGATGTCCGCCCCCGACTGGTGGAACGTGAAGATGCGCACGAGGTCGCCGACGGCGACGGCCTCCTCGACCATCGCGGTCATGATGCGCGGCGTCGACACGGCGACGTCGACGCCCCACGACTCGTCGAACATCCACTCGTTCTTCGGGTTGTTGACGCGTGCGACGGTGCGCGGGACGCCGAACTCCGTCTTCGCGAGGAGCGAGACGACGAGGTTGACCTTGTCGTCGCCCGTCGCGGCGACGATGACGTCGCACTCGTCGACCTTCGCCTCAGCGAGCGAGGAGAGCTCGCACGCGTCCGCGAGCAACCAGTCCGCCTCGGCGACCTGGGCGACGCGCATCGCGGCGGGCTGCTTGTCGATCAGCATGACCTCGTGGTCGTGGCTGAGGAGCTCCCGGGCGATCGAGCGGCCGACGGAGCCCGCTCCCGCGATGACGACGCGCATCACTCGACCTCGACCTTCGGTGCGTGGGTGAGGACGCGCTCGACGGCGGCGGTGCCGTCGGCGGTCATGAGGACGTGGAGCTCGTCGTTCTCCTGCAGGACGGTGCGCTCCGTGACGAGCACACCGTCGCCGAACCGCCCGACGAACGCGACCCGCGCGCCCGTCGCCTCCTCGATCGCACGGACCGTGCGTCCGACCCAGTCCGGGTGGAAGTCGAGCTGCGCGAGCCGCACCTGGCCCGACGGGTCCCGGTACTCGTCGGTCGCGCCGAGCGGCAGCATGCGGCGCAGCACCTGGTCGGCGGTCCAGCGCACCGTCGCGACGGTCGGGATGCCGAGCCGCTGGTAGATCTCTGCCCGCTGCGGGTCGTAGATGCGGGCGACGACCTTCTCCACGCCGAAGGTCTCGCGCACCACGCGTGCCGACAGGATGTTCGAGTTGTCGCCGTCGGACACGGCCGCGAACGCGTACGCGTCCTCGATGCCCGCCTGGACCAGGGTGTCGCGGTCGAAGCCGACCCCCGTCACCTTCTTGCCGGTGAACTCGCCCGGCAGCCGCCGGAACGCGTCGGGGTTCTGGTCGACGATCGCGACGGAGTGGCCGCTCGCCTCCAACGACTGGGCGAGCGTCGCGCCCACACGGCCGCAGCCCATGATGACGAAGTGCACGCCACGAACGCTATACCGCCGGGGGCCGCTCGCGCGCGTCCCGCGACCGAGGAGCGCCCGCCGGGGAAGTCCCCCCGCGTGACGGGGCGCGACCGGGCCCGGGCGGGCATAGCATGATGCCTCGTGTCGGAGATCGCTGATGCCGCGAAGCGGCTGCTCGTCGGACGCCCTGTGCGGAGCGACCGGCTGGGCCACACGCTGCTCCCCAAACGCGTGGCGCTGCCCGTGTTCGCGTCCGACGCGCTGTCGTCCGTCGCGTACGCCCCGGACGAGATCCTCCTGACCCTGGCCCTCGCGGGCCTGACCGCCACGATGATCTCGCCCTGGGTGGGGCTCGCGGTCGTGGTCGTGCTGCTCACCGTCGTCGCGTCGTACCGCCAGAACGTGCGCGCGTACCCGTCGGGCGGCGGAGACTACGAGGTCGCGACCGTCAACCTCGGCCCCACGGCGGGCGTCGGTGTCGCGTCGGCGCTCATGGTCGACTACGTGCTGACCGTGGCCGTGTCGATCTCCTCCGGCGCGCAGTACGCGGCGAGCGCGATCCCCGCGCTGCGCGACCACGAGGCGGCGTTCGCCATCGGGCTCGTGGTGCTCCTGACGCTCGTCAACCTGCGTGGGGTCAAGGAGTCCGGGACCTTCTTCGCGATCCCGGTCTACCTCTTCATGCTCGCGATCGGCACGACGGCGGTCGTCGGGTTCTTCCGCTACCTCACCGGGTCACTGGGGCAGGCGGAGAGCGCGCAGTTCGAGCTGACCGCCGAGAGCGGCTTCGACCAGGGTCTCGTCGGCATCGCCGGGGCGTTCCTCGTCGCCCGGGCCTTCGCGTCCGGGTGCGCCGCGCTCACGGGTGTGGAGGCCATCAGCAACGGCGTGCCCGCCTTCCGCAAGCCCAAGTCGCGGAACGCCGCGACGACGCTCGCCCTGCTCGGCGGCATCTCCGCCGTGATGATCCTCGCGATCCTCTTCCTCGCGCGCGCGACCGGCGTCCACTACGCGGAGGACCCGCACTCCCAGATGTCGCTCGACGGGGAGCCCCTGCCCGTCGACTACGTGCAGCACCCCGTCATCGGTCAGCTCGCCGAGACCGTGTTCAGCGGTGCCCCGTGGCTCTTCTTCATCGTCTCGGCCGTGACCGGGCTCATCCTCGTCCTCGCGGCCAACACGGCGTTCAACGGCTTCCCGGTGCTCGGCTCGATCCTCGCGAAGGACGGGTACCTGCCGCGCCAGCTCCACACGCGCGGCGACCGGCTCGCGTTCTCGAACGGCATCGTCACTCTCGCCGTCGCGGCGATCGTGCTCATCTGGGCGTTCGACGCCCAGGTGACGCGGCTCATCCAGCTCTACATCGTGGGCGTCTTCGTGTCCTTCACCCTGTCGCAGCTCGGCATGGTCCGGCACTGGACCCGGGCGCTGCGGACCGAGCACCAGCCGCGCGAACGGGCCCGCATGCGGCGCTCCCGGGTCGTCAACACCGTGGGGCTCGCGATGACCGGCACGGTGCTCGTCATCGTCCTCGTCACGAAGTTCACGCACGGCGCCTGGATCGCGATCCTCGCGATGGCGCTCGTGTTCGTCCTCATGAAGTCGATCCGCAAGCACTACGACTCCGTGCGCGACGAGCTGGCGCTCGGCGACGACCTCATGTCGGCCCGAGCGCTGCCGAGCCGCGTGCACGCGATCGTGCTCGTGTCGAAGATCCACAAGCCGACCCTGCGGGCGCTCGCGTACGCGCGCGCCTCGCGCCCCTCGGTGCTCGAGGCGGTGACGGTGGGCGTCGACGCCGAGGACGTCGACGACCTCATGCGGCAGTGGGAGGCGCTCGACCTCCCGGTGCCGCTGCGCGTGCTCGACTCCCCGTTCCGGGAGATCACCCGCCCGGTCCTGTCCTACGTGCGCTCGGTGCGGCGCGAGTCCCCGCGAGAGCTCGTCGTCGTGTACATCCCCGAGTACGTCGTCGGGCACTGGTGGGAGCAGCTCCTGCACAACCAGAGCGCGCTGCGCCTCAAGGGGCGGCTCCTGTTCACGCCGGGCGTCGTCGTCGCCTCCGTGCCGTGGCAGCTCTCGTCCACGCAGGGGCAGACGGGCCTCGAGGGTGAGGGCTACCGCCAGCGGTTCCCGGGCTACTGACGGCGTTCGGCGGGCCGTCCGGGATACTGGAGCCATGCCGTCCCCCTCGAGTGGTCCCGCCGTGCCCTCCGACCGACCGTCCGACCGTCCGTCCCGCGGCCCGGCCGGTGGCGCCGACGCGCGCCCGCGCCAGCGCACGTCACGGGGGCGCGGCGAGCGGCAGACGCGCCAGTCGCCGCGCGTGAACCCTCGACCTGAGGTCGACATCGAGGTCGAGCTCGAGATCGGTCCGGTCGCCCACGGCGGGCACTGCGTCGCGCGGCACGACGGCCGTGTGGTGTTCGTCCGGCACACGCTCCCGGGCGAGCGGGTCCGGGCGCGGGTCACGGAGGCCGGCGACGACGCGAAGTTCTGGCGTGCCGACGCCGTGGAGGTCCTCGAGGCGTCACCCGACCGCGTGCCGTCGGTGTGGCCGGAGGCCGGGCCGGGCGGCGTCGGTGGTGGCGAGCTCGCGCACGTCGCCCTCCCGGCCCAGCGCCGGTGGAAGCGCGACGTGCTCGCCGAGCAGCTGCGCCGCCTGGCCGGCATCGACCTCGACGTCTCTCACCCTCAGGTGGAGGTCGAGGGTCTGCCGGGCGACGACGTGCGCGGCGGGCTCGGGTACCGCACGCGCATCGACCTCGTGGCCGACGACGCGGGCCGGGCCGGCATGCACCGGTTCCGCTCGCACGAGGTCCTCGCGCTGGAGGCGATGCCGCTCGCCACCGACGAGGTCGCCGAGCTCGCCACCCACGAGAAGGTCTGGTCGCGCCGGTGGCGACCCGGGACGCGGCTCGAGCTCGTCGCCCCGCCGGGGACGGCGCCCGTCCTCCTGGTCGACGGCGAGCCGTGGCGCGGCGGGTCGCTCGACCAGCGCGACAACGCGCGTCGCAGCGTCACCGAGCAGGTCGCGGTGGGCGACCGCACGTACGAGTTCCGAGTGGCGGCCGACGGCTTCTGGCAGGTCCACCGGCACGCGCCGGCGACGCTCGCGCAGGCGGTGCTCGACGGCGTCGGCGACGTCACGGGTGCGCGCGTGCTCGACCTGTACTCGGGCGCCGGCCTGTTCACGTCGCCGCTCGCGGCCGCGGTCGGGCCGTCGGGGACCGTCGTGGCGATCGAGGGCGACGAGCGGGCGGTGCGCGACGCGCGGCGCAACGCGCACGGTCTCGACCAGGTCGACCTGCGGCACGGGCCGGTCGAGCACGTGCTCCGGGCGGACGAGGCGGGCGCCGACGTCGTCGTGCTCGACCCGCCGCGCGTGGGCGCGGGGCGCAAGGTGGTCGACGCGATCGCGGCACGGCGTCCGTCGCGCATCGTGTACGTCGCGTGCGACCCCGCGGCGCTCGCGCGCGACGTCTCCTACCTCGCGGGCCACGGCTACGCGCTCGAGGGCCTGCGGGCCTTCGACCTCTTCCCGCACACGCACCACCTCGAGGCCGTGGCGGTCCTGACCCGCTGAGGCCCGCGACCGCCGCCGTCGCCCGGCGGGGCGGCGGGGAGGAGGATGGGAGAGGCAGGGCGAGCGCGGAGGGAGCGTGGCGAGGGTGACGACGACACGACCGGCCGAGACTGCCTCGATGGCGGCGGACCCCGGCGACGTGCGCGACATCGTCGGGGTCGGCGTGCTGCTGGCGAACGGACGCCTGGCCGGGCGGAGCTTCGCGACGCGCGCGGAGGCCGAGGCGTGGGCGCGGCCCGAGGAGGGCGAGCAGGTCGTCGAGCTCAACCTGCTGTGCGACTGCGACCTCTGAGCCGCGGCGTCAGGGGCCGCACCGCGTCCGCCCAGGATGCGGCGACCCATATATCTTGACGTCAAGATATATGGGGTATGCTGGTCGCGGTGCAGGTCGCAGCGGGTCGTGGACGAGCCGCCGACCACCGCACCGGCCGTCCCGAGGGATCCGGCCGGAGCGGCGCACCGGCCCGGCGTAGTCTGGGCGAAGCCCCCTGAACCATGGCATCCGTGCCACCGTCTCGCCACGAAGGAGCTACGAGTGAGCAGCGTCGACACGTTCGGGTCGAAGGGAACGCTGGAGGTCGGTGAGAACTCGTACGAGATCTTCCGCCTGTCCGCCGTCGAGGGTGTCGAGCGCCTCCCGTACAGCCTGAAGATCCTCGCCGAGAACCTCCTGCGCACGGAGGACGGCGCCAACATCACGGCGGACCACGTCCGCGCGCTCGCGTCCTGGGACCCCGCCGCCCAGCCCGACACCGAGATCCAGTTCACGCCGGCGCGCGTGATCATGCAGGACTTCACCGGTGTGCCGTGCGTCGTCGACCTCGCGACCATGCGCGAGGCCGTCGCCGAGCTCGGCGGCGACCCGTCGCGCATCAACCCGCTCGCCCCGGCCGAGATGGTCATCGACCACTCCGTCCAGATCGACGTGGCGGGCCGCGCGGACGCGTTCGAGCGCAACGTCGAGTTCGAGTACCAGCGCAACCACGAGCGCTACCAGTTCCTGCGCTGGGGCCAGACGGCGTTCGACGACTTCAAGGTCGTCCCCCCGGGCACCGGCATCGTGCACCAGGTCAATATCGAGTACCTCGCGCGCACCGTCATGACCCGTGAGGTGGGCGGCGTGCTGCGCGCCTACCCGGACACGTGCGTCGGTACCGACTCGCACACGACGATGGTCAACGGCCTCGGCGTGCTCGGTTGGGGCGTCGGCGGCATCGAGGCCGAGGCGGCCATGCTCGGCCAGCCCGTCTCGATGCTCATCCCGCGCGTCGTCGGCTTCAAGCTCAACGGCTCGATCCCCGCGGGCGTCACCGCGACGGACGTCGTGCTCACCATCACCCAGATGCTGCGCCAGCACGGCGTGGTCGGGAAGTTCGTCGAGTTCTACGGCGCGGGCGTGGCCCAGGTGCCGCTCGCGAACCGCGCGACCATCGGCAACATGAGCCCCGAGTTCGGCTCGACCGCCGCGATCTTCCCGATCGACGGCGTGACGATCGACTACCTGCGCCTCACCGGCCGCAGCGACGAGCAGCTCGCGCTCGTCGAGGCGTACGCCAAGGAGCAGGGCCTGTGGCTCGACCCGACCGACCCGAGCTACGTCGAGCCCGTGTTCTCGGAGTACCTCGAGCTCGACCTGTCGACGGTCGTCCCGTCGATCGCGGGCCCGAAGCGCCCGCAGGACCGCATCGAGCTGGGCGAGGCGAAGGAGTCGTTCGCCTCGGCGATCCTCGACTACGTCGACGCGCAGGAGGCGGCGCCGTTCACGGGCCTCGACGAGTCGGTCGACGAGACGTTCCCCGCGTCCGACCCGATCGCCGCCGCCGCGCACGACAACGAGTCCGACCACCCGGTCGCGCCCGGTCACGCGGACAGCGCGAAGCGCCCGCACAAGGTCGTGCCCGTCACGCTCGCGGACGGCACGGCGACCGAGCTCGACCACGGGCACGTCGTCATCGCGTCGATCACGTCGTGCACCAACACGTCGAACCCGTCGGTCATGCTCGCCGCGGCGCTCCTCGCGAAGAACGCGGTCGACCGCGGCCTCGCGTCCAAGCCGTGGGTCAAGACGTCGATGGCGCCGGGCTCGCAGGTCGTCACGAACTACTACGAGAAGTCCGGCATGTGGCCGTACCTCGAGAAGCTCGGCTTCCACCTCGTCGGCTACGGCTGCGCGACGTGCATCGGCAACTCGGGCCCCCTCGCCGAGGAGATCTCGGCGACGGTCAACGAGCACGACCTCTCGGTCGTCTCGGTCCTGTCGGGCAACCGCAACTTCGAGGGCCGCATCAACCCCGACGTGAAGATGAACTACCTCGCGTCGCCGCCGCTGGTCATCGCGTACGCGCTCGCCGGCACGATGGACTTCGACTTCGACGCCGAGCCGCTGGGCACCGACCCGCACGGCGAGCCCGTCTTCCTCAAGGACATCTGGCCCTCGCCCGAGGACGTCCAGGCGACGATCGACTCGTCGATCGACCGCGACATGTTCACCAAGGACTACGCCGACGTCTTCACGGGCGACGACCGGTGGCGCGCGCTCGAGACGCCCGAGGGCGACACGTTCGAGTGGGACCAGGAGTCCACCTACGTCCGCAAGCCCCCGTACTTCGAGGGCATGCAGGCCGAGCCGGCGCCCGTCACGGACTTCTCCGGCGCCCGCGTGCTGGCGAAGCTCGGCGACTCGGTCACGACGGACCACATCAGCCCCGCGGGTGCGATCAAGGCGGACTCGCCGGCCGGCAAGTACCTCGCCGAGCACGGCGTGGGGCGTCGCGACTTCAACTCCTACGGCTCGCGCCGCGGGAACCACGAGGTCATGATCCGCGGCACGTTCGCGAACATCCGTCTGCGCAACCAGCTCCTCGACAACGTCGAGGGTGGCTACACGTTCAACTTCGTGAAGAACGCGCAGGACACGATCTACGACGCCGCGCAGGACTACGCCGCGCAGGGCACGCCGCTGGTCATCCTCGGCGGCAAGGAGTACGGGTCGGGCTCGTCGCGCGACTGGGCGGCCAAGGGCACGGCGCTCCTCGGCGTCAAGGCGGTCATCACCGAGAGCTTCGAGCGCATCCACCGCTCCAACCTCATCGGGATGGGCGTCCTGCCGCTGCAGTTCCCGGCGGGCGAGAACGCCGCGTCGCTCGGCCTCGACGGCACCGAGACGTTCGACATCTCCGGCGTCACGGCGCTCAACGAGGGCACGACTCCCTCGACCGTGAAGGTCACCGCGACGAAGGCCGACGGCACCGCAGTCGAGTTCGACGCCGTCGTGCGCATCGACACGCCCGGCGAGGCGGACTACTACCGCAACGGCGGCATCCTGCAGTACGTGCTGCGCTCGCTCGTCGCCTGAGTCAGGAGTGCAGCGCAGGTGAGGGACGAGGCGCTCGCCCGCAGCGGAGCGTAGGAATCGGACGACCGACAGGTCTCGTCGCCTGACGCGGCACCGCACGACGACGGACGCCCCGTCGCTCCTTCGTGGAGCGGCGGGGCGTCCGTCGTGCGGCCCGAGCAGGTCGTGGCGACGTGCCGGGCTCGTCAGTAGGTCAGGCTCGTCAGGTAGTCGAACGAGTCAGCGGCGAAGTTCCGCCCGTCGGGGGCGAAGTCGTACTCGACGGTGTAGTACTTCACCTTGCCCTGGGCGGCCTGCAGGATGGGCTCCCACTCGATCTCGCCCTCGCCGACGTCGGCGAACGTCGCCCGGGCGTCCCCGTTGAGGAAGCCGTCCTTGACGTGCAGGAGCTCGATGCGGTCGCCGTACTCCTCGAGGAGGGCCACGACGTCCACACCGGCGTCGTACGCCCACAGCACGTCGACCTCGAACGTCACGTACCGGGGGTCGGTGTTGTCGGCGATGATCTCCCACGCCGACTTCAGCTCGCCGGTCTCGGGTACGACGTACTGCGTCGTGAACTCCTGCTGGTGGTTGTGGCCGAAGATCTTGTGCAGGCCCTGCTTCTTGGCCCGCTCGCCGAGCCGGTCGAGCGTCTCGGCGGTCGCGAGCACGTCCTCGTAGCTGCCGATCCCCGGGCTCGCGAAGCCGCCCGAGCCGACGTAGTGCTGCCCGATGGTCTTGGCGTACGCCAGGGTCTGGTCGAACGTGGCCTCGTCGGTGCTGTTGTGCGACGCCGAGGCCTTGAGGCCGTGCTTCTTGAGCAGCGCGGCGAACTCCTCCGCCGTGTAGCCCGAGAAGTTGCCGCTGAACGGCTCGACGTTCTTGTACCCCATGGCGGCCAGCTCGCCGAGGACGGCGTCGAGGCCGACCTCGTTCACCCAGGGGATGAGGCTGAACATCTGGATCGAGACCTTGCTCGCCGGCACGGTGCGGCCGGCGTCTGCGGGACGACCCTCGCCCTGGCCGGCAGCAGCAGCGCCGGACGCCGCGCCCAGCAGGAGGGCCAGGGTGGCCGCGGAGCCCGCGGTGGCGCGCAGGGTACGGGTCGTGAAGCTGGACTTCGTCATCGTGTTCCTCTCGACATCCTCGTCGCACCGCCGACACCGACGGTGTGCCGGTCCACGACGCCTCCGTCGCGACCGGTCCGCCGACCCTAGGCACGACTTCTGCCGTACGTCAATCAGAAGTCGCATGTCGTCGAGCGAATGGGTGGCCGCCCTGCCGTGGTCGGCGGTGACGCCGGGACCACCGCGGAGCACACTGGTCCCATGGGATCGAACGAGAGCACGACCCGGCCGACCGGCGCGGACGTCTCGGCGTTCGTCGGGGCGGTGGAGCACCCCGTGCGGCGCCGTGACGCGCTCCGGCTCGTCCGGCTGATGTCCGAGGTGACGAGCGAGCCGGCGCGCATGTGGGGTCCGTCGATCGTCGGCTTCGGCTCCTACCACTACCGCTACGCGAGCGGCCGCGAGGGCGACATGGCGGCGGTCGGGTTCTCGCCGCGCAAGGCCGCGACGACGCTGTACCTCACCGACGGCGTCGACGAGCACGCCGAGCTGCTCGCGCGGCTCGGGCCGCACACGGTCGGCAAGGCCTGCGTGTACGTCAAGGACCTCGACGACGTGGACCTCGACGTGCTCGCCGAGATGGTCCGGCGGTCGTACGCGACGCTCACCGGGACGCCCGCGTTCGGCAAGCGGCTCTCCGGACCGCCGGCCACGTCGACCTCGGCGGAGGGCGTCGCGGGCACCCCGTGACCGTACCGCCGGACGGCCTCTGCGCAGGTCAGAGCGGTGCGTCGAGCGTCCGCGACCGGTCCCACGGCTCGGTCCAGCCGAGCCGGTCGAACAGCGCGTCGAGGATGCCGCCCGTGAAGCCCCACACCAGGTGCTCCCGGCCGTCCGCCTCGACGAGGAAGCCGGGGCTCTTGTGCACGCGCCGGCCGTTGCGAACCGTGACGGTCCGGCGCCGGACCGGGTCGAGGAGGTCGGCGACCGGCACGCGGAACACGTGCGCCGACTCGGCGACGTCCACGGCGCGGACGGGCGTCGGCCGGGACCACCACCCGAGCACCGGGGTGACGAGGTGGTTGCTCACGGGCACGGGCAGCTCGCCCAGGGTGCCGAGGACGTCGACGCCGGAACGATCGAGGCCCGTCTCCTCCACGGCCTCGCGCAGCGCCGCATCGACGGGGCCGTCGTCGCCGGGGTCGATGCGCCCGCCCGGGAAGGCGACCTGCCCGGGGTGGTGACCGAGCGTGGCCGCCCGGGCGAGGAGGAGCACGTCGAGGTCACGCGGGACCGCTCCGGCCGGGTGCGCGGCGGGCGCGCCGTCGAGCACGCCGAACAGCAGGAGCACCGCCGCGGGCCGGGCGCGGTCGTCGAGCGAGCCGACGGCGAGCCGCCAGGGCACCGGCCACGCGCCACCGTCGACGGCGAGCGCGGCGAGCTGGTCCCGCGCGGGCACGCCGGTCACCAGCTCACCGGGAGCGGGCGGCCCTCCTCGTACCCCGCGGCGGACTGGATGCCCACGACGGCGCGCTCGGCGAACTCCGCGAGGCTCGTCGCGCCGGCGTACGTGGCCGAGCTGCGCAGCCCGGACGTGATCTCGTCGAGCAGGTCCTCGACGCCCGGCCGGTGCGGGTCGAGGAACATTCGCCCGGAGCTGATGCCCTCCTCGTAGAGCGCCTTGCGGGCGCGGTCGAACGGCGACCCGCCGGCGTTCCTCGCCGCGACGGCGCGCGCCGAGGCCATCCCGAAGCTCTCCTTGTAGAGGCGCCCGGTGCCGTCGTCGTGCAGGTCGCCCGGGGACTCGTAGGTGCCGGCGAACCAGGAGCCGATCATGACCTGGGACGCGCCCGCGGCGAGCGCGAGGGCGACGTCGCGGGGGTGGCGCACCCCGCCGTCGGCCCACACGTGCTTGCCGAGCTCGCGCGCCGCCGCGGCGCACTCGAGGACCGCGGAGAACTGCGGGCGCCCGACGGCGGTCATCATGCGCGTCGTGCACATCGCGCCCGGGCCCACGCCGACCTTGACGATGTCCGCGCCGGCGGCGACGAGGTCGCGCACGCCGTCGGCCGTCACGACGTTGCCCGCGACCACGGGGACGTCCGGGCCGACGGACCGCACCGCGTCGAGCGCCTGGAGCATCTTGGTCTGGTGCCCGTGCGCGGTGTCCACGACGAGCACGTCGACGCCCGCCGCGAGCAGCTCCTTCGCCTTGGCCGCGACGTCGCCGTTGATCCCGACGGCGGCCCCGACCCGCAGGCGGCCCTGGCCGTCGAGCGCGGGGGAGTACACCGAGGAGCGGAGCGCGCCCTTGCGCGTGAGGACGCCGAGCAGCGAGCCGTCGCGCGTGACCGGCGCGACCTTGAGGCGGGCGCCGTGGAGCTGGTCGAACGCGGCCTCGAGCCCGGACCGGCCGCCGTCGAGAACGGACGCGTCGAGGACGAGCGGGTCGGTCGTCATGACCTGGTGCACCTGGGTGAAACGGTCGACGTCGGCGCAGTCGGCCTCCGTGACGACGCCGACCGGGCGGCCGGCGTCGACGACCACCGCGGCGCCGTGCGCGCGCTTGCCGATGAGCGTCAGGGCAGTGTGCACGGTGTCGTGGGGGCCCACGACGACGGGTGTCTCGATGACCGGGTCCTTGGACTTCACGTCCGCGACGACGTCGGCGACGACGTCGGTGGGCACGTCCTGCGGGATGATCGCGATGCCGCCCCGGCGCGAGATCGTCTCGGCCATGCGCCGGCCGGCGACGGCGGTCATGTTGGCCACGACGAGCGGGATCGTCGTGCCCGTGCCGTCGTCGGTCGAGAGGTCGACGTCGAAGCGCGACGCGACCTCGGAGCGCGACGGGACGAGGAACACGTCGCCGTAGGTGAGGTCGGTCGCGGGGGACTGTCCGGGCAGGAAGCGCATGGCTCCATCCTACGAGGTCGTGCCGATCCATTGTCCGCAGAGCGGAATGACGATTCCATCGTCGGGCGATGCGTGCGGCTGCCGCCGGAGTGTGCGTCAATGGCGTGAAGGTCCCGTCGCCCCGCGCACCGTTGCGCGGGTCACCCGCCCGGAGCGCCTAGAGTTGCTCGGGCTGGTCGCACGGGAACGGAACGGGAGCACTGCATGAGCCTGCTGAGCACGATCACCTCGCCGGAGGACGTGCAACGGCTGACACCGGGGCAGGCACGACAGCTCGCCGCCGAGATCCGCACGTTCCTCGTCGACTCCGTCTCGCGCACCGGCGGGCACCTCGGGCCGAACCTCGGAGTCGTCGAGCTCACGCTCGCGATGCACCGGGTGTTCTCCTCGCCCACGGACACGTTCGTGTTCGACACGGGCCACCAGTCCTACGTGCACAAGCTGCTCACGGGCCGCCAGGACTTCTCGGCGCTGCGCAAGAAGGACGGCCTGTCGGGCTACCCGTCGCGCGCCGAGTCCGAGCACGACGTCGTCGAGAACTCCCACGCGTCGACCGCGCTGTCCTGGGGCGACGGGATCGCGAAGGCGAACGTCGTGCGCGGGCTCACCGACCGGCACGTCGTCGCGGTCATCGGTGACGGCGCCCTGACGGGCGGCATGGCCTGGGAGGCGCTCAACAACATCGCCGAGTCCCAGGACCGACGCCTCGTCATCATCGTCAACGACAACGGGCGCTCGTACTCGCCGACCATCGGCGGCCTCGCGCACCACCTGTCGACGCTGCGCACGACGCACGGCTACGAGAGCTTCCTGCAGTGGGGCAAGCGCACGCTCTCCCGGTCGGGCGCTCCCGGGCGGTTCGCGTACGAGTGGCTGCACGGCCTGAAGAAGGGCCTCAAGGACGTCGTCGCGCCGCAGGGAATGTTCGAGGACCTCGGCATCAAGTACGTCGGCCCGGTCGACGGCCACGACATCGAGGCGATGGAGCACGCGCTGCGCCGGGCCAAGGCGTACGGCGCGCCCGTCATCGTGCACGCCATCACGGAGAAGGGCCGCGGGTACACGCCCGCCGAGCAGGACGTCGCGGACCGCTTCCACGCCGTCGGCAAGATCCACCCCGAGACCGGGCTGCCCGTCGCGCCGTCGCGCTTCGGCTGGACGAGCGTCTTCGCCGACGAGATCGTGCAGATCGGCCGTCGCCGGTCCGACGTCGTCGCGATCACCGCGGCCATGCTCGAACCCGTGGGGCTCAAGCCGTTCGCGCAGGCGTTCCCCGAGCGGACGTTCGACGTCGGCATCGCGGAGCAGCACGCCGCGACGTCGGCCGCCGGCATGGCGTTCGCCGGCCTGCACCCCGTCGTCGCCGTGTACGCGACGTTCCTCAACCGCGCGTTCGACCAGGTCCTCATGGACGTCGCGCTCCACAAGGCGGGCGTGACGTTCGTGCTCGACCGCGCCGGCATCACCGGTGACGACGGCGCGAGCCACAACGGCATGTGGGACATGGCGATGCTGCGCATCGTGCCCGGCCTGCGCCTCGCCGCGCCGCGTGACGAGGCCACGCTGCGCGCCGCGCTGCGTGAGGCCGTGGACGTCGACGACGCCCCGACCGTCGTGCGCTACCCCAAGGGCGCGCTCTCGGACGCGCTGCCCGCCGTCGACACCGTCGACGGCGTGGACCTGCTCGCCGTCCCGGCCGGGTCGACGCAGGCCGGAGCGGCGTCGGGCGCCGCGGCCCCGACCCGTCGCCGGGTGCTCCTCGTCGGCGCCGGGTCGATGGCGCGCGTGGCCCTGGGTGCGGCCGAGTCCCTGACGGCGCACGGCGTGGACGTGACCGTCGCGTCGCCCACGTGGGTCCTGCCCGTGCCCAGCGCGCTCGTCAAGCTCGCGGGGGAGCACGACCTCGTCGTGAGCGTCGAGGACGGAGTCGCGGACGGCGGGACGGGATCGCTCCTCGCGCAGCGCTCGCTCGAGTCGGGCGTGCGGACGCCCGTGCACGCGCTCGGCCTGCCCGCGCAGTTCCTCGACCACGCGACGCGCGACCAGGTCGCCTCGGCCTACCGCCTCACGGCGGCCGACGTCGCGCGCGACGTCCTCGACGCGCTCGCGGCCCTCGCGCGCGACTGACGGCCGCGCGACCGACGCCGGCACGGCGAGGCCGGCCTGGTACGCCGGCGCACCAGGCCGACGCGCGGGGTAGGGTCCGGCGCGTGATCTGGCTCCTCGACCTCGACAACACGCTCGTCGGCCGGGACGACGCGTTCGCCGCCTGGGCGCGCAGCGCCGTCGCCGACGCGGGCGGCGACGCTGCCGACGTCGCCGCGATCGTCTCCGCCGACGAGGGCGGCCACGCCCCGAAGCGGGACGTGGCGCGCGTGATCGTCGACCGGCTCGGGTGGGCCGCCGACCTGGACGCCGTCGTCGCGCGGTTCCGCCTCGGCATCCTCCAGCACGTCCAGGCCTATCCGGGCGTGCTCGCCGCGCTCGACGGGCTCCGTGCCGCCGGTGACCGCGTCGTCGTCGTGACGAACGGCACGTCCGCCCAGCAGCGCGGCAAGATCGCGCGCTGCGGCGTCGAGCCGCACGTGGACGCCGTCGTCGTGTCCGACGAGGAGGGCGTCGCCAAGCCGGACCCGCGGCTCCTCGAGATCGCCCTGGAGCGGGTCGGCGCGACCGACGTCGATCGGCAGCAGGTGTGGATGGTCGGCGACGCCGCCCATCTCGACGTCGCCGCGGGACGGGCGGCGGGCGTGCGCACGGCCTGGGTCTCGCACGGGCGCGCCTGGACGGACGGTGACGGGCTCGAGGTCACGGCTGCCACGACGGTGCACGCGCTCGTGCTCGCGTCGTCGGCACCCGCTACGGTCTGACCGGACGGACCGTGGCGGACCCGCGCCCGGTCCGTCCGGGGCGGACGAGCGGGGGAGCCGTCTTTCAGGAGTGCGTGACCTCGACGGCGCGCTCGACGACGGCCCGCAGGTCGCCCCCGCCGTCGGCGTGCCAGGCACGCTGACGTGCGGCACCTGTGCCGCCCGCCCAGAGCCGGCCGAGCAGCTCGGTGACCGCGTCGAGGTCGCCCGCGTCGACGAGTGCGTCGCGCACGTGCGCGACGAGCTGGCCGACGACGTCGTGCGCGGGCGCCGGGCGCCAGGTGAGCGGGGAGACGAGGTCCTCGGCGAGGCCCGAGCGGCCGGCGCGCCACGACGCCGTGCGCAGGATCTCGGGGCGCAGCTCAGGTCCCGGCGTGCCGTCCGCGGCCTGGCGGGCGGCCGTCTCGACGAGCCCCCGGCTGAGCGCCGCGACGAGGGTCGCCGTGTCCGGGTCGAGGCACACGTCGGCGACGCGGATCTCGACCGTCGGGTAGCGCGACGACAGGCGGGCGTCGAAGTAGACCATGTTCTCGTCGAGGATCGTGCCGGTCGCCACGAGGCCGTCGACCGCCTCGTGGTACGCCTCGGGCGACCCGAAGGCCCGGGTCGGGCCCGACGTCGGCCAGCGCGACCAGACCTGGGACCGGAAGCTCGCGTACCCGCTGTCCTGGCCCTGCCAGAACGGGGAGTTCGTGCTCAGCGCGAGCAGCGTCGACAGCCAGGGCCCGATGCGGTCGAGGACCGCGACGCCCTCCGCGTCGTCCGCGACGGCGACGTGCACGTGGCACCCGCTCGTGAGCTGCTCGCGTGCCGTGAGGCCGAAGGCCGCGCGCGCCTCGAGGTAGCGCAGGCGCGAGACGGTGGTGCCCTCGAACGGCAGGGGAGAGGTCGACAGCGCGGCGACGCGCGCTCCGACCCGGTCGGCGGCCTCCTGGGCGCGCCGGCGGCCGTCGCGGATCTCCGTCGCGAGGTCGTCGAGCTCGCGCCGCGGATGGGTCGCGGTCTCGAGCTGCTCCTCCATGAACTCCGACTCGAGCGAGCCGGTCCCGCCGCCCTTGTCGTCCGTGCCCGACGCCTCGAGCGCCTCGGCCGCCCGGGCGACCGGGTGGCCGTCCTCCCCGACGAGCAGGAACTCTTCCTCGACCCCTACGGTGCGCTTCACCCGGGCAGTCTCACACGGATGCCGTCGGCACGTCCGGTGAGCGTGTGACGAGCGTCCGTGTCCTGCGTCACGGCCGCGCGCAGCCTGCGCGATCGAGGGTCGGACAGCCTTGTGAAGGTCATCACAAGACCGGGGCACGATCGCGGGCAAGGGGCCGGGAAACCGCAGGATCCCGCCGTTCCTGGAGGGTCCCGCCCGGCTCGGGACCTAGGTCCCCGGAGGGCCCGGAACCCCTCCGCGAGGGGCGTCGGGTCCCTAGCCTGGAGGTGGCGAAGGAACCCGTCGGGAGACGGGAGCCGGCCGACGCGCGGACCCGCGCGCCAGGTTCGAGGGAGGTCCAGATGACCAGCGTTTCCGAGGCACCCGGCACGACGAGCGGCGGCACCCGCGCCGCGGAGGGCGACACGGCCGACACCGCACGCGTGCCCGCGTGGGAGGGCTTCGTCGACGGCCCGTGGCGCGACCACGTGGACGTCCGCGACTTCATCCAGCGCAACTACCGCCCGTACACGGGCGACGCCTCGTTCCTCGCCGGGCCCACGGAGCGCACGACCGGGATCTGGTCGACGCTGTCGGCGATGTTCCCCGAGGAGCGGGAGATGGGGATCTACGACGTCGACCCGCACACGCCGGCCGGGATCACCGCCCACGCCCCCGGGTACATCGACAAGGCGCACGAGGTCATCGTCGGCCTGCAGACCGACGCCCCGCTCAAGCGCGCGATCATGCCGAACGGCGGCTGGCGCATGGTCGAGGGTGCTCTGCAGACCTACGGCTACGAGGTCGACGAGACCCTCAAGAAGGTCTTCACCGAGTACCGCAAGACGCACAACCAGGGCGTGTTCGACGTCTACCCGCCCAACGTGCGCGCTGCCCGCAGCTCGCACATCATCACCGGCCTGCCCGACGCCTACGGCCGCGGCCGGATCATCGGCGACTACCGCCGCGTCGCGCTCTACGGCGTCGACGCGCTGGTCGCCGCTAAGAAGCTCGACAAGCTCGAGCTGGACACGCAGCCGTTCAGCGAGAAGGTCGTGCGCGAGCGCGAGGAGCACGCGGAGCAGATCCGCGCGCTCGGCGAGCTCAAGGACATGGCGGCCGAGTACGGCTACGACATCTCCGGTCCGGCGACGACGGCCCGCGAGGCCGTGCAGTGGCTCTACTTCGCCTACCTCGCCGCGGTGAAGGAGCAGAACGGCGCCGCGATGTCGCTCGGGCGCACGTCGACGTTCCTCGACGTCTTCATCGACCGCGACCTCGAGGCCGGCCGGATCACGGAGTCGCAGGCGCAGGAGATCGTCGACGACTTCGTCATCAAGCTGCGCATCGTCCGGTTCCTGCGCACGCCCGAGTACGACGCGCTGTTCTCCGGCGACCCGACGTGGGTCACCGAGACGATCGGCGGCATGGGCGAGGACGGGCGGCCCCTCGTCACGAAGAACTCGTTCCGCTTCCTCCAGACGCTGTACAACCTCGGCCCGGCCCCCGAGCCGAACATGACGGTGTTCTGGAGCCCGGAGCTGCCGCAGGGCTTCAAGGACTTCTGCGCGCAGGTGTCGATCGACACGTCGGCCGTGCAGTACGAGTCCGACGAGCTCATCCGCTCCGCCTGGGGCGACGACGCGGCGATCGCGTGCTGCGTGTCCCCGATGCGGGTCGGCAAGCAGATGCAGTTCTTCGGCGCCCGTGTGAACCTCGCCAAGACCCTGCTCTACGCGATCAACGGCGGGCGCGACGAGATCTCGGGCAAGCAGGTCTCCCCGGTGGCGGCGCCCGTCGAGGGCGACGTCCTCGACTTCGACGACGTCATGGCCAAGTTCGACGCGACGATGGACTGGCTCGCCGCGACCTACGTCGAGGCGCTCAACTGCATCCACTGGTCGCACGACAAGTACGCGTACGAGCGCCTCGAGATGGCGCTGCACGACAAGGACGTGCTGCGGACCATGGCGTGCGGCATCGCGGGCCTGTCCGTCGCGGCCGACTCGCTGTCCGCGATCAAGCACGCGAAGGTCTCCGTGGTGCGCGACGAGCGCGGTCTCGTCGTCGACTACGTCACCGAGGGCGAGTACCCGACGTACGGCAACGACGACGACCGGGCCGACGCGATCGCCGTCGACCTCGTCGAGCGGTTCATGGCGAAGGTGCGCACGCACCCGACCTACCGCGACGCGGTGCCTACCCAGTCGGTCCTGACCATCACGTCGAACGTCGTGTACGGCAAGGCGACGGGCAACACGCCCGACGGCCGTCGGGCGGGCGAGCCGTTCGCGCCGGGCGCGAACCCGATGAACGGCCGCGACACGCACGGCATGCTCGCCTCGGCGCTCTCCGTGGCCAAGCTCCCGTACGACGAGGCGCAGGACGGCATCTCGCTCACCAACACCGTGGTGCCGAGCGGCCTCGGACGCACGAAGGACGAGCAGGTCACGAACCTCGCCGGCCTCCTCGACGCCTACGTGGGGTCGAACGGCTACCACATGAACGTCAACGTGCTGAACCGCGAGACGCTCCTGGACGCCATGGACCACCCCGAGAACTACCCGCAGCTGACGATCCGCGTGTCCGGGTACGCGGTGAACTTCGTCCGCCTCACGCGCGAGCAGCAGCTCGACGTGCTCTCGCGCACCTTCCACGGCGCGCTCTGAGGAGATCCCTGATGACCGTCACCCTTCCCGGCCCCGGCGTCCTGCCCGACGACGCGACGCACCTCGACGTGCCGGGGGACCCCGCGCCGTCAGGTGCCGCGGCGGGTCATGCGCGCCGCGCGGGCGCGGGCCTGGACGGGCTGGCGGTCGCGGACGTGGACCGGGCCGACAAGCTCGCGGCGATGCGCGCGGGCGAGCTCGGCTCGGTCCACTCCTGGGAGCTCGTCACGGCCGTGGACGGGCCGGGGACCCGCCTCACGGTGTTCCTCAACGGGTGCCCGCTGCGGTGCCTGTACTGCCACAACCCCGACACGTTCGCCATGAAGGACGGCAGGCCCGTCACGGCGGACGAGCTCCTCGGGCGCGTCAAGCGTTACCTGCCGGTGTTCCGTGCCACCCACGGAGGGCTCACGCTCTCGGGGGGCGAGGTGCTCATGCAGCCCGCGTTCGCCGCGCGCGTGCTGCGCGGCGCGAAGGCGATGGGCGTGCACACCACGCTCGACACCTCGGGCTTCCTCGGCGCGAACGCGACCGACGCCATGCTCGACGACACCGACCTCGTGCTGCTCGACGTGAAGTCCGGCGACCCGGACACGTACAGGAAGGTCACGAGCCGCGACCTCGAGCCGACCCTGCGGTTCGGCCGGCGGATCGCCGAGCGAGGGCTCGTCGGGCCGGCGCCGGTCGTGTGGGTCCGGTTCGTGCTCGTGCCGGGCCTCACCGACGACGTGGAGAACGTCGAGAAGGTCGCCGCGTACGCCGCGTCCCTGAACGAGATCCGCCCGGGCACGGTGGGCCCGCGTCGAGGTGCTGCCGTTCCACCAGATGGGCCGCGACAAGTGGGACGCGCTCGGGCGCACCTACGAGCTCGAGGACACCCCCGCACCCTCGCCCGAGCTCACCGAGCGCGTGCGCGACCAGTTCCGCGCGCACGGCCTCCTCACGTACTAAGGAGCATCCGCCCTCCCCCGAGGAGAGGGACGGGCGACGGTCGGTTCGGGGGCCGTAAAGTTCCTTGGGTGCCGGCCGCGACCCTTGACGCCCATGACCCTCGATGGCGCGCGATCGGCGTGCGGTGGACCGAGCGCGTCGCCGAGGCGCTGAGCGATCTCGACGACCGCGACGGCACGGACCCGGTGGTGGAGCACATCGGGTCCACCGCGGTGCCCGGGCTCGCGGCGAAGCGGATCATCGACCTGCAGGTGCGCGTGTCGCCGCTGCCCGCGGAGGCCGCGCTGCTGGAGGTGCTCGGCCCCCTCGGGTTCTCGATCGCACGGGGCTCGCGTCCGGACTCCCCGGGCGTGTACCGCGACATCCCGCGACCGGGCGCCGACCCGGACCCGTCCCGGTACCGCAAGAGGCTCCTCACGCACCCCGGGAACGACGGCGAGCCGCCCGTCATCCTGCACGTCCGCCTTCTCGGGTCGCCGTTCGCCGAGTACGTGGTCGCCTTCCGCGACTGGCTGCGCGCCCAGCCCGCCGAGGCGGCCGCCTACGAGGCGACGAAGCGCGGTCTCGCCGCACGTCACGCCGACGCCGACGACTATGACGACTACACGCGCGACAAGACGGCGTTCCTCGACGGGGCGCAGCCGCGGATGGAGCGATGGCTCGCGTCGCGCGACGCCGCGACGTGAACGACGACGGGCCGCCCGTGCCCGACGTGCGAGGTGCGCGCGACGTCGTCGCCCAGGCCGACGAGCTCACCGGCCTGCTCGCGGCGCTCGCGGCGGCGCCGACCGCAGCACGCGAGCAGGTCCGCGCCGCGTTCGGCGAGAGCCGCGAGGAGAAGGTCCTCGCGCGGCTCGACACCGTCGGCGTCGGCGCTCTGCGCGACGTCACGCGCGAACGGCTGCGGCTCGGGGCGCTCGCGGACGCCGGGGTCGGCACGGTGGGTGAGGTCGCCCGCCTCGGGCGCGTCGGCCTCGAGAAGGTGCCCGGCATCGGGCCGCAGACCGCGACGCACCTGATCGCGGCGGCGGAGCAGGTCGCGCGCGCCGTCCGGGAGAGCCTGCGCTTCCGCATCGACCTCACCCCGACCGACCCCGTCGCGACCGCGCTCGTGCAGGCGCTGCACACGCTCGACCAGGCCGACGCCGTCGTCGCCCGGTACGGGGACCAGGTGCGGCACGCTCTCGCCGCGCACGCGCGCGTCCGCGACGACGCCCGGGCCGTGACGAGCGGAGCCCGCCGGTTCTTCGCGTGGGGCGAGCGCCGACGTCGTGCGTTCGCCGCCCTGGCCGCGCTCGCGGGACTGCTGCAGGAGGCGCGCGCGTCCGGCCTCGTCGAGGAGGCCGGGCGGATCACCGCTCTGCTCGACGAGCCGGCGCGCCCGTACGACGCCTGGCAGGACTTCCGGCGTCGCTCCGCGGCGTACTACGCGCTGCTCGACGGCGTCGCCCCCACCGGACGGGATCTCGCCGCCGCCGAGGGCCACCTCCCGACGGAGCTCGTCGACCGGGTCCAGTCGCAGGCGCTCGACGAGACGCGCCTGCGCGTCTCGTTGCGCGGCTACCAGGCCTTCGGGGCGCGGTTCGCGCTCGCGCAGCGGCGCGTCGTGCTCGGCGACGAGATGGGTCTCGGCAAGACGGTCCAGGCGATCGCCGTGGTCGCGCACCTCGTCGCGCGTGGCGCGACGCACGCGGTCGTGGTGTGCCCGGCGAGCGTGCTCGAGAACTGGGTGCGCGAGGTGCGCGCGCACTCGACGCTCGTCGTGCACGCCGTCCACGGCGAGGACCGCGACGCGGCCCTCGCGGCCTGGCGGGACTCCGGCGGCGTCGCCGTCGTGACGTTCGCCGGCCTGCGGCGCGCGGGCACGGATGCCCTCGTTGCGGCCGGTCCCGCGGCGCTCGTCGTCGACGAGGCGCACTACGTGAAGAACCCCCGTGCGAAGCGCTCCGTCGCGACCGCGACGCTCGCGGCAGCCGTGCCGCACGTGCTGCTCCTGTCCGGCACGCCCCTGGAGAACCGGGTCGACGAGCTGCGCACCCTGCTCTCCTACGTGCAGCCCGAGCTCGCGGCGAGCCTCGACCCGGCGCAGGGTGCCGCCGGCCCGGACGTCTTCCGCCGTGCCGTGGCGCCCGCTTACCTGCGGCGCAACGCCGACGACGTGCTCGAGGAGCTGCCCGAGCTCGTCCAGGTCGACGAGTGGGAGCGGCTCGGCCCGGTCGACGGCGCCGCATACCGCGAGGCGGTCGCGGCGGGTGCGTTCATGGCGATGCGGCGGGCGGCGTTCGCCGTCGAGCACCCGGAGGACTCGGCGAAGCTGCGGCGCCTCGTGGAGATCGCGCGCGAGGCCGTCGAGAACGGGCGCAAGGTCGTCGTGTTCTCGTACTTCCGGGACGTCGTGGACGTCGTCGTCCGGGCCCTCGGGGACCTCGCGCTCGACCCGCTCACGGGGTCCGTCGCTGCGAGCACCCGGCAGTCGATCGTCGACGACTTCACCCTGTCCGAGACGCCACGCGTTCTCGTGAGCCAGATCGACGTCGGGGGAGTGGGGCTCAACCTCCAGGCCGCGTCGGTCGTGATCCTGTGCGAGCCGCAGACCAAGCCCACGACCGAGGCGCAGGCGATCGCGCGCGCGCACCGCATGGGCCAGGTCGAGACGGTGCAGGTCCACCGGCTGCTCACGGTCGACAGCGTCGACGAGCACCTCGTGCGCCTCGTCGGCACCAAGACCCGACTGTTCGACGCCTACGCACGGCGCAGCGCGCTCGCCGAGGAGGTCGCGGGCGCCGTCGACGTGTCGGAGGCGACGCTCGCGCGCGCCGTCGTCGACGCCGAGCGCGCCCGGCTCTTCGTCGACCCCACCGTGACGTCGACCGAGGACGCGCCGGTCGAGCCACGGGCATAGCGTGGCGGCATGACCACACCGGACATCCTGCCCCCGCTCGTCCCGCTGCCCGAGGACTGGTCCACGGCCCTCGCCGTCGTGGCCCACCCGGACGACATGGAGTTCGGCGCGGCCGCCGCCGTCGCGCGCTGGACCGGCCAGGGCAAGCGGGTCGTGTACTGCATGGTGACGAGCGGCGAGGCCGGCATCGACGGGATGGACCCCGACGAGGCGCGGCGCGTGCGCGAGGCGGAGCAGGTCGAGTCCGCGCGCCTCGTCGGCGTCGAGGAGGTCGAGTTCCTCGGCCAGCCCGACGGCGTGCTCGAGTACGGGATCCCGCTGCGCCGCGCGATCGCCGGCGCGATCCGTCGGCACCGGCCCGACGTGGTCGTCACGGGGAACTACCGCGAGACGTTTCCCGGAGGCATGCTCAACCAGGCCGACCACATCGCGACCGGGCGCGCCGTGGTCGACGCGGTGCGCGACGCCGGGAACCGGTGGGTGTTCCGCGAGCAGGTCGAGACCGACGAGCTGGAACCGTGGGGCAGGGTGCGGCAGGTCTGGGTCGCCGCCTCGCCCGACGCCGCGCACGGCGTCGACGTGAGCGCGACCTTCGAGGCGGGCGTCGCGTCGCTGCGCGCGCACGCGGCGTACCTCGACGGGCTGGGTTGGGCCGACTTCGACCCCGCCGCGTTCCTCGCCTCCATGAGCGCCCCGACGGGCGAGCGGATGGGTGTCACGCACGCGGTCGCGTTCGAGGTGCTGCGCATGGGCTGGGAGGACTGAGTCTCCGGCGGGTCGTGCTCGGATCGCCACGCGATGCGCCTGCGGCCGGTCGAGCATGCGGCTGTGGCCCGTCCCCGGGCAGGGACAGGCCACAACCGCATGCTCGGCGGGAGGGTTCAGGCGCGCGCCGCTGCCGGGACGTTCGCGACGCCGTCGGGCAGGAGCCGGCGGCCCAGCACCTTCTCGCTGTAACCCGTGCGGTCGAGGTACGGCGTGATGCCGCCGAGGTGGAAGCCCCACCCGGCGCCGAGGATCATGCACAGGTCGATCTGCGACGGGCTCGCCACGACGCCCTCGTCGAGCATGAGCCCGATCTCCTGCGTGAGGGCGGTGAGCACGGAGTCGAGCACGCCCGCCTCGTCGAGCGCACCCGGGCCACCGGCCTCGCCCGTGCCGAACACCCGCTGGATCGCCGGGTCGACGGGCTTCGGCAGGCCCTTCGGCGCGTCGAGCACGACGGGGATCTGCTCGTCCACGATGCGCTGGAGGCCGGGGGAGACCGGGAACCGGTCGCCGAGGTCCTCGCGCAGCGACGTGAGGACGTGCAGCCCGACCGCCGGGCCGACGAGGTCGAACAGCGCGAACGGCGGCATGGGCAGCCCGAGCGGCGCGACGGCGCGGTCCGCGACCTCGACCGACGTCCCGTTCTCGACCGCCTCGACGATCTTGCCCATGAGCAGGATGAGGAGGCGGTTGACGACGAAGCCGGGCCGGTCCGCGACGAGCACCGCGGTCTTGCGCAGCTTCTTCGTCATGGCGAACGCCGTGGCGAGCGCGGCGTCGTCCGTCTTCGCGGCCTGGATGATCTCGACGAGAGGCATCTGCGCGACGGGGTTGAAGAAGTGCATCCCGACGACGCGCTCGGGGTGCTGCAGGTCCGCGGCCATCTCGGTGATGGAGAGCGCCGAGGTGTTCGTGAGCAGCACCGTCTCGGGGGAGACGATCCCCTCGAGCTCGGCGAAGACCTTCTTCTTGAGCGGGAGGATCTCGGTGACGGCCTCGATCACGACGTCGCACGCGGCGAAGTCCCCGATCTCGGTCGTGCCGTGCACGGAGCCGACGATGCGCGCGGCGGCGTCCTGCGACATCCGGCCGGTGCGCACGAGCTTCTCGACGGTCGAGCGCACGTAGCCGAGGCCCTTGTCCACGCGCTCCTGGTCGAGGTCGCGCATGACGACGGGCACCTGGAGGCGCTGGGCGAACAGGAGCGCGATCTGCGCCGCCATGAGGCCCGCCCCCACGATGCCGACCCGCGTCACGGGCCGCGCGAGCTTCGCGTCGGGCGCGCCCTGCGGACGCTTGCCCTGCGAGACGAGCTGGAACGCGTAGACGCTCGCGCGCATCTCGTCGCTCATGATGAGGTCCGCGAGGGCCTCGTCCTCGGCGGCGAACGCCTCGTCCTTCGTCGCGGTCCGCGCCGCGGCGACGAGGTCGAGGGCGCGGTACGGGGCGGGCCGGGACCCGGCGACGACGGCGTCGAGCTGCTTGCGGGTCGCGCCGACGACCGCGTCCCAGACCGGGGCGGGGTCGAGCTCGCGCCGCTCGACGACGATCTCGCCCGCGAGGACCGCGGCGGTCCAGCGCAGCGAGGACTCGAGGAAGTCGGGCGCCTCGAAGATCGCGTCGGCGAGGCCGATCTCGTAGGCCTCCTTGGCCTTGAACGGCTTGTTCGCGGCGGGGCGGGCGAGGATGACGTCCATCGCCTTCTCGACGCCGACGAGCCGAGGCACGAGGTACGCGCCGCCCCAGCCGGGTACGAGGCCCAGGCCGACCTCGGGCAGGGCGAGAGCGGGGGCGTCGGTCGCGACCGTCCGGTAGTCGCAGTTGAGCGCGACCTCGAGCCCGCCGCCGAGCGCCAGGCCGTTGATGTACGCGAACGTGGGCACGCCCATCTCGCCGAGCAGCCGGTAGGCCGCGTGGCCGCTGCGCCCGAGCTCGAGCGCCATGTCGTGCGACGTCACGGTCGCGACCTGCCGGAGGTCCGCGCCCGCGGCGAGGAAGTACGGCTTGCCGGTCACCGCGACGGCGACGATCTCGCCGTCGGCGGCACGCTGCTGCAGCGCGCGCAGGGCCGCCGTGAGCTCCGCGATGCCCTCGGGGCCGAGCGTCGACGGCTTCGTGTGGTCGAGCCCGTTGTCGAGCGTGACGAGCGCGAGCGTGCCGCGGCCGCCGGGCAGTTCGACGTCGCGCACGAGCGAGTGGGTGACGCGCTCACCGCGTGCCGGGGCGGGTCCGCCGTCGCGCGGTGACGACGCGTCCGGGGCGATGGTCTGGTCGGCCGACGTCGTGCCGGGTCGCGTCGTGGTCTCGGAGGTGGTCTCGCTCACGGTCAGTTCTCCCCGTCGGTCGCGGTGGTCGTGTCGGCGGCGCCGTGGCCGGAGTAGTCGGCGTGGTGCGGGTTCTCCCAGATCACCGTGCCGCCCATGCCGAGACCGACGCACATGGTGGTCAGGCCGTAGCGCACCTCGGGGTGCTGCTCGAACTGGCGCGCGAGCTGGGTCATGAGGCGCACGCCCGACGACGCGAGGGGGTGCCCCATGGCGATGGCGCCGCCGTAGAGGTTGACGCGCGGGTCGTCGTCGGGCAGGCCGAAGTGGTCGAGGAACGCGAGCACCTGGACCGCGAACGCCTCGTTGATCTCGAACAGGCCGATGTCCTCGATCGTCAGGCCCGCGGAGGCGAGCGCACGCTCGGTCGCCGGGACCGGGCCGATGCCCATGACCTCGGGGTCGACGCCCGCGTAGGCGTAGGAGACCAGGCGCATCCGGGCCGGGAGGCCCAGCTCGTCGGCGACGTCGCCCGCCGCGAGGAGGCACGCCGTCGCGCCGTCGGTGAGCGGCGAGGCGTTGCCCGCCGTGACGCGGCCGCCCGGGCGGAACGGGGTCTTCAGGTCGCGGATCGCGTCCACGGTCGTGCCGGGACGGGGCAGCTCGTCGGCCGTGGCCAGTCCCCAGCCGAGCTCGGCCGACCGGGTCGCGATCGGCACGAGGGCGTCGGAGATGTCGCCGTTCGCCAGGGCCTTGGCGTACTTGGCCTGGCTCTCGACGCCGTACGCGTCCGCGCGCTCCTTGGTGAGGTGCGGGAACCGGTCGTGCAGGTTCTCGGCCGTCGCGCCCATGACGAGCGCCGAGGAGTCGACGAGCTTCTCGGCGACGAAGCGGGGGTTCGGGTCGGCGCCCTCGCCCATCGGGTGGTGGCCCATGTGCTCGACGCCACCGGCGATCGTCACGTCCTGCGCGCCGACGGCGATGTTCGCCGCGGTCGTGGTCACCGCGGTCATCGCTCCCGCGCACATGCGGTCGATCGCGAAGCCGGGGACGGACTTGGGCAGCCCGGCGAGGACGGCGACGCTGCGCCCGAGGGTGAGGCCCTGGTCGCCGGTCTGGGTCGTCGCGGCGAGCGCGAGCTCGTCGATCCGCTCGGCCGGGAGCTCGGGACGACGGCGCAGGAGCTCGCGGATCGTCTTCACCGCGAGGTCGTCGGCACGGGTCTCGGCGAAGATCCCGTCGGGGCGCGCCTTGCCGAACGGGCTGCGCACACCTTCCACGAAGACGACGTCGCGCACGGCGCGGTGGCGCGAGCGCTGGGTGGCGGCCTGGGTGCGAGGGGCCTCGTTGGCCACGGTCATGGCATCTCCATCCGATGCAGATGGTCGGGACGGCGGTGTCCGGAGCGGCACCGCTCGGTTCGTTCACGTGTGCTGATACACGCTACCGCGAGTATCGGGAAAGTACGAGTAGATCGTACGCGACGAAAGAGACCCGGTATCGCATCGGCGATACCGGGTCTCTCGTGGGGCGGGGCGCGGAGCGCTCAGCGGCTCCCGCGCAGCTTTCGGACGACCTTCTTCGCGGTGGGCAGGCCCTTGTTCCAGGCGGAGTACCACATCGAGAACGGGACGTCGACGCTCCCGAGGAGCTCGTCGTCGTGCTGCGCGAAGCTGCGCTTGAACTCGCTGATCCCGTCGTTGAGCAGCCCGTTCATGTCGTACCGCACGAGCCCGGCGTCCTGGGCGAGCGTGATCGCGTGCCACTTCACGGGGGCGTTGGCGCGGAGCTTGCGCCCGGCGTCGTTGATCCCGCCGTAGAGCTCGAAGGAGGTCGTCGCGGACGACACGCACCAGACGAAGGACACCGGCGCGCCCTCGGAGAACGCCGCGACCAGCACGGAGTGCTCGCCGAGCTCGCGGTGGATCGCGAGGTAGTACTCGTCGTCGTGCAGCGCGAAGCCCGCACGCTCGGCAGTCTCGTGGTAGACCGCGAGCACCTGGCGGACCTCCGCCTCGTCCGTGACGCGACGCACCTCGAGCCCGGTGCGGGCGGCCTTGCGGATGTCGTACCGCGTGGTCTTGCCCATGGCCTTCGTCAGCTCGTCCTGGCTCTTCGTCAGGTCGAGGATCAGCGTGACCGGGTAGAGGATCGGGTTCGCGGCGGGGCGGGCGTCGGGCAGGTCGAGGTGCGTGCCCACGGGCCAGTCCGGCTCGATCGTCACGCCGACGCCGCCGACGTGCTCCTTGCACCACGCGACGACGGCACGCGTCACGGCGTCGCGCGTCGCGTCGTCGCCGACGCCCGGCCCGGCGCCCCAACCGTCCGCTCCCGCCGCCACGGCGGGCGCGACCACCGGGCCGCGCGGGACGTGGCACAGCGCCTTGAACTGCGCGGGCAGCGACCGGACCAGCACCTGGGCGAGCCCCTGCACCCGGCCCTCTGCGTCGACCGCCTCCACGCGGTGCGGGGTCCACGCGCCGGTCGCCTTCACCTCGCCCCAGCCCCAGAGCTGCAGCGGGTGGCCGCCCAGCTCGTTCACCCGGGCGTCCCAGGAGGCGCGGTCGGTGACTGTCCGGATCGTCAGGTTCGCGTCGTGCACCGGACGACCCTACCGTCCCGGGACGGTCGCGAAGGCGGTCGCGAGCCGGTCGGCGAGCAGCTCGACCTGCCACTCGCGTGCCCCTCGCCCACGCAAGAACTGCGCGACGTGCTCGGCGTCCGCGGGCTGCGGCGGCGTCCAGCACAGTCGGCGCAGGGCGTCCGGCTGCAGCAGGTTCTCCAGCGGGACCGAGAGCTCGTCAGACAGCGCCTGCACGACGCCGCGGGCCGCCTCCAGGCGGGCCGCGGCGCCCGGGTCGCGGTCGGCCCAGGCGCGCGGGGGTGGCGGGGCGTCCGTGCGGGGCCCGCGAGTCGAGGGCAGGGCCCCCGCGGGGAGCGCGAGCGCCTCGTCGATCGCCTGCTGCCAGTAGGCGGCGCGCCGCCGGGTGCCCTTCCCGGCGAAGGCCGGGATCTCGACGAGCTGGGCGACGGACCGCGGCAGCGACTCCGCGGCGGCGAGGATCGCGCGGTCGGGCAGGACGCGCCCGGGGGCGATGTCGCGACGCCGGGCGTTGACGTCGCGCGCCTGCCACAGGCTGCGCACGACGGCGAGCCGGCGCGGGTCGCGCAAGGTGTGCGTCCCGGAGGTGCGTCGCCAGGGGTCGACGCGCGGCGCCGGCGGACCGGCGGTGCGCACCGCCTCGAACTCCTGGGCGGCCCACTCGCTCTTCCCGGCTGCGTCGAGCCGCTCGCCGAGCGCCTGGCGCAGCGGGACGAGCACCTCCACGTCGAGCGCCGCGTACCGCAGCCACTCCTCGGGCAGGGGCCGCGTCGACCAGTCGACCGCGGAGTGCTCCTTGGCGAGCCCGAGGCCGAGGACCTCGGCGACGACGGCGGCGAGACCCACGCGCTCCATGCCGAGCAGGCGGGCCGCGAGCTCGGTGTCGAAGACGCGCGCGGGGACCACGCCGTGCTCGGCGAAGCCCGGCAGGTCCTGCGACGCGGCGTGCAGGACCCACTCCGCGTCGCCGACCGCGTCGAGCAGCGGCGAGAGGTCGGGCACGCCGACGGGGTCCACGAGAGCCGTGCCCGCACCCTCACGCCGGACCTGGAACAGGTAGGTGCGCTGCCCGTAGCGGTATCCCGACGCGCGCTCGGCGTCCGCGGCGACGGGACCGGACCCGGCGGCGAACGCCTCGACGACGCGCGCGAACGCGTCGGGGGTGTCGACGACACGCCCCAGGCCGTCGGACGGCTCGGTGAGCGGTGTGACCACCGGGACGGTGGGCGCGTCCTGCGGTGGTGCGTCGTCGGGAAGGTCGCCGACGGGGGGCGGTGCGGGTGCTGCGGCCGAGCTCATGGACCCACGGTATTGCGTCGAGCGGGTGCCCGGTGCGCGAGGGGCGTGACGCCCTGGGGCACGGGGGGCAGCCCGGCCGCCGTGCACAGGAGCTGGGACCAGGCCGCGAGGTGGCTCCCGAGCTCGTCCGAGAGGGGGGTCCAGGAGGCGCGCATCTCGAGCTCGACGTCGTCGTCCTTGCCGGCGAGCGCGCCGAAGCTCTGCGACAGGACCCGGGTCACGGTGCCGCTCTCGGCGCGCGCCGTCGCGCCCTGGTCGCGCAGCGCGTCCTCGAACCAGGACCAGGCCACCTGGGCGAGCATCTCCTCGGCACCCATCTCGGGCTCGAGCGTCGCGCGCACGAGCGTGACCACGCGGAAGCGCCCTTGCCACGCCTCTTGCCCCTCGGGGTCGAACAGCAGGATGAACCGCCCGGACGCCAGGTCCGGGTCGTCGTCCTGCGCGCCTGCGACCTCGCCGGTGAGCGCGACGGACCAGGGGGCGATCCGGCGCGGCGCGGGCACCTCGCGCAGCGTCACCTCCGGTCGCAGCCGACGCGCCGCGAGGGCGTCGAGCGCGGCACGGAACTCCGGCGGGGCGTCCGTCCCGCGAGCGGTCATCACACCGCGCACACTACGAGCCCGACGTCGTGCGGCCGTGGCGCCGCGCGCGGGCGTCACCGAATCGTGATCGGCTGTCTCCGTGGTGCGTGGTCGGCCGCCGCCGGCCGTGACCGGATCGTCACCACCGCTGCGGGTGACCGGATGGTGGCAGCCCCCGGGCCGGTCGGTACCGGAGGACTAGGCTGACCGCGTATCCGCCCCGTACCGGTCACGCACCGTTACCGAACCCCGAGGAGCAGGGAAGCAGATGTCAGCACGTGCACAGATCGGTGTGACCGGACTCGCGGTCATGGGTCGCAACCTGGCCCGCAACTTCGCCCGTCACGGCTACACGGTCGCGGTGCACAACCGCTCGTACGCCAAGACCGAGTCGCTGATCGCCGAGGCGGGCAGCGAGGGCGACTTCGTCCCGTCCGAGTCGATGGCCGACTTCGTGGCGTCGCTCGAGCGGCCGCGCAAGGTCGTGATCATGGTCAAGGCGGGCGCCGCGACGGACGCCGTGATCGACGAGCTCGTGCCGCTCCTCGAGGAGGGCGACATCGTCGTCGACGCGGGCAACGCGCACTTCCCCGACACGATCCGCCGCGAGAAGGCGCTCGCGGCGAAGGGGCTGCACTTCGTCGGCACCGGCGTCTCCGGCGGCGAGGAGGGCGCGCTCAACGGCCCGTCGATCATGCCCGGCGGCACGCGCGAGTCGTACGCGAGCCTCGGCCCGATCCTCGAGGACATCTCGGCGAAGGTCGACGGCACGCCGTGCTGCACCTACGTCGGCCCGGACGGCGCCGGCCACTTCGTCAAGATGGTCCACAACGGCATCGAGTACGCCGACATGCAGCTCATCGCCGAGGCATACGACCTGCTCAAGCAGGGCCTCGGCGCGTCGGCGGCGGAGATCGGCAAGATCTTCGAGGACTGGAACACGGGCGACCTCGAGTCGTTCCTCATCGAGATCACGGCGGACGTGCTCCAGCACGTCGACGCGGAGACCGGCTCGGCGTTCGTCGACGTCGTGCTCGACCAGGCGGAGCAGAAGGGCACCGGTCGCTGGACCGTGCAGAACGGCCTCGACCTCGGCGTCCCGATCACCGGCATCGCCGAGGCGACGTTCGCCCGGGCGCTGTCCGGCTCCGTGCCGCAGCGCGAGGCGGGCCGTGCGGCCCTGCCCGCCGACACGCAGGACTGGGACGTCAAGGACCGGGACGCGTTCGTCGAGGACGTTCGCCTCGCGCTCTACGCGTCGAAGGTCGTCGCGTACTCGCAGGGCTTCGACCAGATCGCCGCGGCGTCGGCCGAGTTCGGCTGGGACATCGACCGCGGGGCGATGGCGCGCATCTGGCGCGGCGGCTGCATCATCCGCGCACGGTTCCTCAACCGCATCACCGAGGCGTACGAGCGCGACGAGCAGCTCCCGCTGCTCCTCGCCGACGAGTACTTCACGGGCGCGGTCGGCAACGGCCTCGCCGCGTGGCGCCGGGTCGTCGCGGGGGCGGCGCAGAACGGCGTCCCGACGCCGGCGTTCTCGTCGTCGCTCGCGTACTACGACGGCGTCCGGGCCGAGCGCCTGCCCGCCGCGCTCATCCAGGCGCAGCGCGACTTCTTCGGCGCGCACACGTACCGCCGCGTCGACAAGCCGGGCGTGTTCCACACCGAGTGGTCGGGCGACCGGACCGAGTCCGACGCCTGACACCCACCGCCCGACGGCGGCCGTGACGCTCCGGCGTGACGGCCGCCGTCGGCATTCGCCGAACGACGCCGATCCACGACGACACGGAGACCGATGAGCCGCCATCCGCAGGACGCGACCGCGACGAGGATGCTCGCCGACCGGACGGGCACCGACCCCGCCGACTGGTTCCTCGTGTTCAAGGCCCGGTACGGCATGGAGGTCGTGCTCCGTGCGCTCGCCGAGTCTCGTGGGGCGGGCGACGTCGTCACCCAGGTGTTCACGTGCTCGACGGCGGTCGACCCCGTCCTCGTCGCCGGGCTCCGGCCCGTCTACGCCGAGGTCTCCCCGGCGACCGTCGCGATCGACCCCGACCGGCTCGCGGCCGGCCCCGCGACGCGCGCCGTCGTGCTCCAGAACACGTTCGGCATCGTCGACGACGCCACCGCCCTGCGCCTGCGCGACGCGGCGCGCTCGGTCGGCGCCCTTCTCCTCGAGGACAGCGCGCACTGCGTGACGCGCCTCGCGCGGGACGCCGACGGCAAGCCCGTCGCGGACGTCTCGTTCCACTCGTTCGGCGTCGAGAAGATGCTGCCGACACGCTTCGGGGGTGCGGTGTGGGTCAGCCCGTCGCTCGACCCGGCGCTGCGCGCCGCGATCGTCTCCGCGCTCGACGCGCTGCCCGTCGTGGGTGCCCGGCTCGACCTCGCCGCGCGCAGCTTCCGCACGCAGGTGCGCGTGCTCAACCGGCTCCCCGGCGCTGCCGCCGGGAAGGTGCGCGGGGCGCTGACCGCGGTCGGCGCCTACGAGCCCGCGATCGCCCCGGTGGAGAACCGTGGCGGGCTCGCGCACGCGCCGCAGCGGCCGTCGGCGTGGGTCGTCGGGCAGATGGTCGACGCGCTGCGGTCGAGCGGCGACGTCGAGGCCCGCCGTGCGGACACCGTCGCGGAGTACGTGCGCGGGCTGTCCGACGTCGTCGAGGTCCCGGCGGGCATCGGAGAGCGGGCGCCGCTGGTCCGGTTCCCGTTCTTCGCGCCCGACGCCGCCACCGCCGACCGGCTCGTCGCCGAGCTCACCGCAGCCGGCTTCTACGTCGGGAAGTGGTACCGGCCCGCGCTGTTCCCCGGCCCGGACGACCCCGCGGTGTACGGGTACACGCCCGGGGACCCGGCGCTCGCCACGACCGAGGACCTCGTGGCGCGTGTCGTGAACCTGCCGACGACGGTCGGCGTCGCCACGGCGCGCCGCGTCGTCGAGGCCGTGCGCTCGGCACTGGGAGCCAGGCCCGCCGTGGTCTGAGCGACGCGGCTCCCTCCGACCGGCGACTCCGCGGGGCGCCGAGGGCTCACCCCTGGCGGGTGAGGCTCTCGACGCGGTCGGCTGTGACCGTGGGAGGGAGCGCCGGAAGGAGCCCAGGATGACGGCTGCGCAGATCTCTCGACAACAGGTCCCGCCGAGCCCGGGTCCCTGGCACACCGCCTCCGTCTCGGAGGTGTGCGCCGAGCTGGGTGTCGACCCGGCCGTCGGCCTCACGTCGGCCGAGGTCGCGGAGCGTCGCGCGCGGTACGGCCCGAACGCGCTGGCCGAGGAGCGCAAGGAGCCGGCCTGGCAGGCGTTCCTGCGGCAGTACCGCGATCTCATGCAGCTCGTGCTCGTCGGTGCCGCGGTCGTCAGCATCCTTGCCCTCGGCGACGTCACCACGGGTGTGGTCGTCCTGCTCCTCACGGTCCTCAACGCCCTCATGGGGCTGCACCAGGAGGGCAAGGCGGCGCAGAGCGTGGCCGCGCTGCGCGAGATGCTCGTCATGACGGCGACCGTCCGCCGCGACGGACGCCAGGAGCAGGTGCCGGCGGAGGAGCTCGTGCCGGGTGACGTCGTGGGCTTCGAGGCGGGGAGCAAGATCCCCGCCGACGGCCGGCTCGTCGTCGCGGCCTCGCTCGAGATCGAGGAGGCGGGGCTCACGGGCGAGAGCACGCCCGTCGCCAAGGGAGTCGCGCCGGTCGGCGCCGAGGACGCGCCGCTCGGCGACCGGACCGACATGGCGTACATGAACTCGCAGGTCACCCGTGGCCGCGGTGAGATGGTCGTCACGGCGACGGGCATGACGACCGAGGTCGGCCGCATCTCCGGGATGCTCAGCGGCGTCGAGCAGGACAAGACCCCGCTGACGCGCCAGCTCGACCGCATCACCGTGATCATCACCGTGATGGCGGCGGTCGCGCTCGTCGTCGTGGTCGTGCTCGGGCTGGCACGCGGGGAGGACTTCGACAGCCTCTTCGTGGTCGGCATCAGCCTCGCGATCGCGGCCATCCCGACCGGCTTGCCCGCCGTCGTGACGATGCTCCTCTCGCTCGGTACGCGTCGGCTCGCGGACGAGGGTGCGATCGTCAAGCGGCTCAAGTCCGTGGAGACCCTCGGCTCGACGTCGGCGATCTGCTCCGACAAGACCGGGACCCTCACGCTCAACCAGATGACCGCCCGGCGCCTCGTGCTCGCCGGGCGACGGTTCTCCGTCGACGGCGAGGGCTACTCGACGACGGGCCGCATCCTCGCGGCGGCGGGCTCGACCGACGTCCCGCTCGAGCCCGTCGCGCTGCCGATGGCGCTCGCGAGCGACGCCGTCGTGCGGGACGGCGAGTGCCTCGGGGACCCGACGGAGGGCGCGCTCGTCGTGCTTGCCGCCAAGGCCGGCCTGGACGTGGAGGAGACGCGTCGCGACCACCCGCGCGTCGCGGAGGTGCCGTTCGACACCGAGTACAAGCTCATGGCGACGTTCCACGAGATCGACGGCGCGGTCCGTTGCTACGTCAAGGGCGCACCGGACGTGCTCCTCGCGCGGTCGAGCCGGTACCTCACCGCCGACGGGGGCACGGCGACGCTCGACGACGACGCACGCGCGCTGGTCTCCCGGGAGAACGACGGGCTCGCGGCCGAGGGGATGCGGGTCCTCGCGGTCGCGCGTCGCGACGTCACCCCGGCCGACCTGGAGGGTGACCTGCTCGGTCTCGCCCAGGACCTCGAGCTGCTCGCGCTCGTCGGGATCGTCGACCCGCCGCGGCGCGAGGCGCGGGACGCGATCGCGGAGTGCAAGGACGCGGGGATCCGGGTGCGGATGATCACCGGCGACCACGTGACGACCGCCGCCGCGATCGCCGGGCAGCTCGGCATCGAGGGACGAGCGCTGACCGGCGCCGAGTTCGCGGCGATGAGCGACGCGCAGCTCGAGGCCGAGGTCGCCGGCATCGGTGTCGTGGCGCGTGTGGCCCCCGAGGACAAGGTGCGGCTCGTCGACGTGCTCAAGCGCCAGGGCGACGTCGTCGCGATGACCGGTGACGGCGTGAACGACGCCCCCGCGCTCGCCCGGGCGGACATCGGCGTCGCGATGGGGATCACGGGGACGGAGGTCACGAAGGACGCCGCCGAGATGATCCTCACCGACGACAACTTCGCGACGATCGTCAAGGCCGTCGAGGGCGGCCGCGGGCTCTACGACAACCTCATGAAGTACATCCGCTTCCAGATGGTCGTGCTCATCGGCTTCATCCTCACGTTCGTGGGCGCCGGGATCTTCACGATCGCGGGCGGCACGCCGCTGACGCCGCTCCAGATCCTGTGGGTCAACTTCGCGATCGACGTGCTGCTCGCGATCGGGCTCGGCTTCGACGCGGCCTCGCCGGGTCTCATGCGACGCAGGCCGCGCTCGCCCTCCGAGCCGGTCATCGGGCGCGCGCTCGGCGCGCGCCTCGCTCTGGGCGGCGTCCTCATCGCCGTCGGGACGCTCGTGGCCGTCGCGTGGGGCGAGGACCGCTACGACCTGCCGGTCGCGACGACGATGGGCCTCACGGCCATGTCGCTCCTGCACGTCGTCGCGGCGCTCGAGTGGCGCGACCCGCGCGCGAGCATCCTCTCGTTCGACACGCTCGCCAACGGCCGGTTCGTCGTCCTCCTGCTCTCCTCGCTCGGGCTGACGTTCCTCGTCACGACCCTCGACGGCCTCGAGCGGATCTTCGGCACGGTGAGCCTCGACGGCGAGCAGTGGGGCGTGTGCGCGCTCGTGGCCGTCGCGTTCCTCGTCCTCGTCGAGCTCGGCAAGCTCGTCCTGCGCCACGTCGGTCCGGGCCGAGCGGAGCCCGTGCGCGGGCTGCCTCGGGCCTGAGGCGCGTCGTGACCGGGGGAGGGGTGACGGGGACGGTCGACCGGCGCCTCGCGGTGCTGCTGGCGATGGCGATGTTCGTCCTCGTCGTCGACACCTCGTTCATGAACGTCTCGATCTCGGCGGTCGTCCACGACCTGGGGACGACCGTCAGCGGAGTCCAGACCGCCATCGCCCTCGAGGCTCTCGTCTCCGCCGCGTTCATCCTCATCGGCAGCAAGGTGAGCGACCTCGTCGGCCGACGTCGTGGCTACGTGCTCGGGCTCCTCGGCTACGGCGTGGGTGCGGTCGCGATGACGCTCGCCCAGAGCCTCACCGCGGTCGTCGTCTTCTGGTCGCTGGTCGGCGGCCTGGGCGCGGCACTCCTCCTGCCGTCCATGCAGGCCCTCGTGCACGGGAGCTTCGAGGGTGCGGCGCGGACGAAGGTGTATGCCCTCGTCGGGGCGTCGGCGTCGGTGGCGGCGGCGGTCGGACCGCTCCTCGGCGGCTTCATCACGACGTACCTGTCGTGGCGCGTCGCGTTCGCGCTCGAGGCGGTCGTCATCGTCGTCGTGCTCTCGGGCATCCGGCTCGTGCGCGAGGTCCCCTTCACGGGCGACCGGTCGGTCGACGTCGTCGGGGCGGTGCTCTCCGTCCTCGGCATGGGGGGTGTCGTGCTCGGGGTCCTCGTGTGGCAGGAGGGCGGCGAGGCGGTGGGCCTGCTCGTGGCGGTCGGCGTCGTCGGTCTGGTCGGTCTCGCGCGGTGGGTGCTCCGGCGCGAGCGACGGGGCGCCGCGCCCCTCGTCGACCCGGTGCTGTTCCGTTCCCCGGCGTTCCGCGTCGGCGTCTCGCAGCAGACCCTGCAGCAGGTCGCGCTCGGCGGCGCCATGATCGCGCTGCCCGTGTTCCTCCAGATGGCTCTCGGCTACGACGCGATGCTCGCCGGCCTCTCGCTGGCACCCCTGTCGCTCAGCATGTTCGCCGCGGCGATCGTCGCGGGCCGCCGGGCGGGTCGGCGTCGACCCGCCACGCTCGTCCTGGCGGGCTTCGCGCTCCTCGTGGTGGGGATCGCGGCGCTCCTGCCCGTCGTGCCCCGTGCGACGTCGGGGTGGTACCTCGCGATCCCGCTCGTGGTCGCCGGCTGCGGCCTCGGGCTCCTCGTCTCGCAGCTCAACGCCTTCACGCTCTCCCCGATCGCCGAGGAACGTGTGGGGGAGGCTGCGGGCGTGAACTCCGCCGCGGGTTCGTTCGGGCTGTCGCTCGGGCTCGCCCTCGCGGGTGCCGTCATGCTCGCGTCGCTCGCGACGGGGTTCACCGCCCAGGCGCAGGCCAGCCGCGTGCTGCCGCCCGAGGACAAGGCACAGGTGAGCCAGGTCCTCGAGGAGGACGCCGAGGTCATGAGCGACGCCCAGCTCGTCGAGCTGCTCGCGGACGAACCCGCCCCCGTGCGCGAGGAGATCCTGCGGATCAACGACGACGTGCGCGCGCGGGCCCTCCAGGTCGCCCTCCTCGTCCCGCTGGGCGCAGGGCTCCTCGGCGTGGCGCAGGCGCTGCGCATGCGGCGTCTGCCCGACCCGGTGCCGGGCGCGGCACCGGCCGCGCTGGGCTGAGGCGTCAGGGCAGGATGCCGAGCTCGCGGCCGCGGCGGACCGCGTCGCGCCGAGACCCGACGCCGAGCTTGCGGTACAGCGCCTTGAGGTGCGCCTTGACGGTGTTGACGGACACGAAGAAGTCCTCGGCGATCTCCACGTTGCTCTCCATCGTGGGCAGGGCCGCGAGGACCGCGAGCTCCCGCTCGGTGAGGGGCTCGACGAGCGGCGTGGGCTCGGGAGCGACCGCGCCGCGGGAGAAGTGGGCACGGAGCCGTCTGCCGAGGCCGTCGTCCCGGCCTGCCGCTGCTCGGGCGAGCAGCGGCCGCAGCTCCGCACCGGGGATCGTGAGGAACGGGCGGGCGAGCTGCTCCTCGGAAGCGAGGTCCAGCGCCTGGGCGAGGAGCACGTGAGCGCGGCGGGTGCCGGCGTGCGCGAGCGCGGAGGCCTCGACGAGGGCGGCCTCGACGCGAGAGAGCGTTCCGACCTCGCCGTCCGTGTCGTCCGCGACGCCCTCGACCTCACGCAGCGCTGCCCCGCTCCGGCCGTCGGCCAGCAGCCGGCGCGCGTCGCACACGGCGAGGACGGCCGAGGAGCCGAGCCCTTCACGCTCGACCCGCCCTCCCGCCGGGCCGAGGCGCGGCCCCCTGAGGTGCACCTCCGTGGACGTCCGTACCCACAGGTCCGCCAGGACCGGAGGCACCGGGACCGGACCGAGCGTCCGGTCGGCGGATGCGAGCGCGTGGCGTGCTGCCTGGGCGTGCCCCCGAGCCGCGGCGACCAGCGCCTGGAGCAGCCGGACGGCGACCTCCGAGGCGGGCTCGCGGCCCCCGCCGTCAGCAGCCAGCGCGTGCGCGAGCTGGCGTTCCAGGCCCTCGTCCGAGGCGCGCAGGTAGCGCACCCAGGCGAGCGCCGCGTGCGCGGCTCGCGCGTGGGTGAACATCTCCCAGCCCCGTGCCACGGCATCCGTCGTGGTCGCCCGAGCGGACGCCTGGCCCTCCTCCAGCCGTCCGTCTGCGACGAGGCGGAGCGCCGTCGCGGCTCGCGCGCCGAGGTGGACCAGCCGGGCGCCGCTCGTGTCGTCGCGCGTCGTGGGGACCCAGGCCTCGGCCGGCGTGGCGCACCACGCCAGTCCCGCGGCACGGTGCGAGGCGGCCAGCCGCCGGTACGTCTCGAGCGCCGGGAACGGGTACGGCGCGTCGTCCGCTGCGGCCTGCGCGGCCCCGGCCGTCGTCGTGAGCCGGTGCACGTCGCCCTGCGCGCGTGCGGTCGACGCGTCGACCAGCTCCAGGAGCACGGCAGCCGCGGGCTGTTCGTCCGGGTCGAGGAGCGCACGCGCCCGGACGACATGGCGGGCCGCGGCGTCGAACCGCTCGTCCACGCCGGCGAGCGCCCCCGCGCACAGGGACAGCAGCGCGTCCGGTCCCAGCGTCGCAAAGGGGATCGTCCGCACGATGTCGGCGACCGTCTCGCGGTGCGGCCCGGCGAGCTGCGCAGCGGCGCCCTCGACGAAGATCCCGCTCACGAGCGGCCAGTCCACCGCGGCCGCCGCGTGCTCGAGCGCACGCAGCGGGTCGCCGTCCCGCGCGAACCACCGGGCCGCGGTCCGGTGCGCCTCGCGCAGACCGGCAGGGTCCTCGACGCCGAGCTGGTGCAGGAGCATCTCCCGCAGGAGCGGGTGGTACCGGAACCAGGTGCGGCCCTCGCCGACGGTCGTGACGAACCCGTCCGCTGCGGCGAGGTCGGGCAGCAGGTTGCGGACGCGGAGGTCAGGGTCGAGCTCGGCGGCAAGGTCGGGGCAGACGGCCGAGGCGACGCTCGTGCGGAGCAGGAAGCGGCGCGTCGCCGGGTCCCGGCGGTCGAGCACCTCGGCGAGGAGGAACTCCGCCGCCGAGCGGCTCGCGCGGGCCCGGCTCACGGCGTCGGACGACTCCAGGTGCAACGCGACCCCGACCGCCCAGCCACCCGTCTCCTCCAGCACCCGCTCGACGTCGCCGGGCTCCAGGTCTCGCCCGTGCTCGGGGGCGAGCGTCGCGACCGCTTCGGCGTCGAACGCGAGGTCGGCGGCTCCGACCTCCGCCACCTCGCCCAGCACCCGGAGCCGTTGCAGCCGGACCAGCGGGTCGACGCGGGTGAGCGCCACGACGTGGAGGGGCAGCGGGTAGCGCAGCAGGTCGTCGACGGTCGCCGCGACCTCGGAGCACGCCGCGAAGTGGAAGTCGTCGAGGACGAGGACGACGGGCTCCGGCAGGCGCTCGACCGCGGCGAGCACCTGGCGCAGGAGCCCGGGAGACATCCGTGGAGGAACGACCAGCGTCTCCAGCGGATGCCCGGCGGGGACGACGCCCGCGTCACGCAGTGCCGCGAGCACGTCAGCCCAGAACGCGGCCGGCTTGTCGTCGAACGGCTCGAGCGTCAGCCAGGCGACCCGTCGGCCGGTACCACCGCGTGCCCAGTGCGCGACGGCGGTGGTCTTGCCCCAGCCGGGCCCGGCCGACACGAGGGTCAGGCGATGCGTCACCGCGTCGTCGAGCACCGCCTCGACGGCCGGACGCGGCACGGTGGCCCGGGGAAGGTCGGGGACGGCTGTGCGGGCGCGCAGCGACTCCGGGGCAGCCGCGACGCGCGCGTCCCCCCGCTCGGCACGCGGCTCGACCGAGGCCATGGGGCCACCGTACGCCTGCGTTCACCAGGAGGCCGGGCGAGACGGTGTCGCTCTTCGGCCTGACCCGCACCGACCGGCCCGGCCAGGTCATCCACGACGGCGCGCACGAGGCTTCAGGCGAGAGCCCTCGCCTTGAGCGCGGCGAACTCGTCGGCGTCGATCGTGCCGGCGTCGTAGAGCGCCTTGGCGTCGGCGATCTCACCCGCGGGCGACCGCCCGGTGCCGGCCGTGGCCCGGACGTAGTCGTCCGTCATCTGGCGACGGAAGCGGTCCTCCTCCGCGTGCCGCTCGGCCATGCCGCGTCCGCGCGCGATGACGTAGACCAGCGCCGAGAGGTACGGCACGACGATCAGGGCGATCATCCACAGCGCCTTCCACCATCCGCTCAGGGCCTTGTCGCGGAAGAGGTCGCCGATGATCTGGAACAGCACGACGAGGTAGGCGATGAAGAAGAACCACCACACCATGAGCCAGAACCAGTCCCAGAAGCCGTCCATCGCCGCACTCCTCACGTCCGGTCACGGACGTCCGTGACGGTCCCACTGTCGACCGGTGGCACGCGACTCCTCCTCACCCGCCGGGGGTAGTCGGTCCGCGGGAGCCCGTGCCACCCGCTCGGGGTGATCCGCCCGGAGGCGTGATCTCTGCATCCTGGTGCGACGGCGCGAGGCCGTTCGACGTCGCGAGGCAAGGAGAGGCGCATGGCCCGGACGACGATGGTCGAGGTCACGCTCCGTGGTCCGGTCGTGCTTCCCGCGGCCGACGTCGCCGAGCTGGGCGTACGCCGCTCGGTCGAGTGCACGGTGCTCGAGGCGACGGTGCGCGACCAGGCCGCGCTCTACGGGCTGCTCCAGCGCCTCGCCGCGCTGGGGCTCGAGCTGCTCGAGCTGCGCACGACCGCACCTGGGACGCGGGCGGACGTGGAGGTCGTCGTCCGCGGCCCCGTCGGGGCGCTCGTGCAGGAGATGCTCGACGACGTCGACCGGACGGTCCCGACGGTCCTCACCTCCTACCGGATGCGGGAGGTGGACCTCGCCGGCCTCCTCGCCGCCGTCGCAGGACGTCGATCACCCGCGCAGGGTGAGGACACGGCCGTCGACGGGAGGCACCGTGAAGCGTGGGACGTCATCGTGGGCGGCCCGTTCCCTGCCAGCACGACCGGAGAGCGACCGATGGACCGAGAGATCGACGAGATGGGACCGATCGACTACATCGTCGTGGAGTTTCCCGAGAACCGGCTCGACGGCGAGGCGCTGCCACTACTGCTCGACCTCGTGGAGCGCGGCATCATCCGGGTCCTCGACCTGGCCTTCGTCGAGAAGAGCGCGAGCGGCGAGGTGTACGGCATCGAGCTGGAGAACCTCGACGTCACGGGAGACTTCGACGTGACGGTGTTCGAGGGAGCCTCCTCGGGGATCCTCGGCGAGGACGACCTCCGGGAGGCCGGCGAGGCGCTCCAGCCGGGCAGCGCTGCCGGCGTGCTCGTGTACGAGAACGCGTGGGCGGGGCCTTTCGCCTCCGCCCTGCGCCGCGGCGGCGGCGCGCTCGTCGCCGGCGGGCGCCTCCCGGTGCAGTCGATCCTCGCGGCGCTCGACGCCGCCGAGGCCGGCTGAGCAGACGTCGACCCCGACCGAGAGGACACACCACCATGGGACTGCTCCGAGGCGTCGCGCGGACTGCCGTCGTCGCCGGGACGGCGAGCGCCGTCTCCGGCCGCGTGCAGCGCCGCCAGCAGGGCCGCTGGGCCGAGCAGGACGCACGTCAGGCCCAGGAGGCGGCCGGCTACGGCCCGCCAGCCCCGGCCGCACCAGCGCAGTACGCGGCACCCCCCGCGCCGGCGGCCCCGCCGCCAGCGGCTGCGGGCGGTTCCGACATGGACGCGACCATCGCGCAGCTGCGCGAGCTCGCGGCACTGCACGAGCAGGGAGTCCTCACGGACGCCGAGCTCGCCGCGCAGAAGGCGCGCGTCCTCGGTTCCTGAGGCTCGGGGCCGACCACACCGGCGTGGTCGACGAGAGAGGCACGACATGGACGTCGTCTTCGTCCTCGAGGCGTTGGTCGTCCTCGGGGCGATCGTCATGGGTACCCGCTCCGGCGGGGTCGGTGTCGGCCTGTGGGGTGGGCTCGGCACCGCGGTGCTCGTCTTCGTGTTCGGGGAGGCTCCAGGCGCTCCGCCCGCCGCGGCTCTCGCCATCATCCTCGCGGTCGTCACCGCCGCGGCGCTCATGCAGGCCGCCGGGGGGATCGACTGGATGGTGGCCGTCGCCGCCCGCATCATCGAGCGGCACCCGCGGCAGATCACGCTCATCGCTCCGCTCACCGCGTTCGCCTTCTGCGTCGGAGCCGGGACCGGGAACATCATCTACCCCCTGCTGCCGGTCATCTACGACGTCTCGTACCGCAACGGGATCCGGCCGTCGCGACCGCTCACCCTCACCGTCGTCCAGTCCGGCATCGCCCTCGCCGCGTCTCCCGTCTCCGCGGCGATGGCAGCCATGCTCACCCTCACCGACGTCGCGCCCTACGACCTCGGCCTCACGCAGATCCTGGCGATCACGCTGCCCGCCTGCGTGGTCGGCATCGTCGTCACCGCACTCGTCGTCAACCGCACGGGCAAGGAGCTCGGGGAAGACCCCGAGGTGCTGGCGAGGATCGCGGCGGGCGAGCTGGAGGCACCGGCCGCGGTGGCCGCCGGTGCGGAGGCGCCCCGCAGCCCGAGCGTCGTGGGTGCGGGTCGCGGTGCGGAACCGTCTGCTCCCAGCACGGCGACCGGGGGCTCGGGCGACGCTCCCGTGTCCGTCGCGTCGACGCTCACGTACACGAGCCGCGGGCGGAACTCGGCCCTCGCCTTCCTCGCCGGAGTCCTGGCGATCGTCGTCCTCGGGCTGTTCCCGGGACTGCGCCCGTCCTTCGAGGTGCCCGGCGAGGGCCTCGTACCCATCGACATGACGACGACCATCGTCCTGGTCATGTTCGTGGTCGGCGTCGCGATCCTCTTCCTGGGCCGGCCGCAGGTCGGCGACGTCCCCGACCAGTCCGTGTTCAAGGCCGGCATGATCTCGGCGATCGCCCTGTTCGGGATCGCGTGGCTCACCGCGACGTTCATCACGGCGCACGAGGAGCTGATCGTCAGCACGATCGGCGCCTGGGTCACCGACTGGCGGTTCATCTTCGCCCTCGCCGTCTTCCTGGTGGCCGCCCTGACGACGAGCCAGTCGACCGCCACCCGGACCATCGTGCCGATCGGGCTGGCCGCGGGCCTCTCGCCGGGACTCGTCACCGGGATGTGGGCCGGGGCTCTCGGCGGCGTCTACACGCTGCCCGCCAACGGCACCCAGATCGCCGCCGCGAACTTCGACCTGTCCGGGACCACGAAGCTCGGCACCAAGCTCCTGGACCACAGCTTCTTCGTGCCGATGCTCGTCCTGTCGGCCACGACGATCGTCGTCGGCGCACTGATCGGCGCCATCTTCTTCTGAACCGCACGACCGAGCCTCTGGTCCCCCCGCGCCCGTCCACGGCGGGCCGCACCGCACGACAGGAGCACCTCATGGAGACGGACGACGTCGCCGCACGTGCCTCGGCGCTCATGCCGGCGCTGCTCGACTCTCTCGCCGAGCTCGTCGCGATCCCCTCCGTCGCCTTCCCGGGATACCCGCCCGGTCCGGTCGAGGAGATGGCCCGCGCCGCGTCGAGGATGCTCCACGAGGCGGGGGTGCGCGACGCGCGACTCATGGAGGTGCCGTCCGGATACCCGCCCGTCTACGGCGAGCTTCCCGGACCTCCGGGGTCGCCGGTGGTCGTGCTCTACGCCCACTACGACGTCCAGCCCGCGCCGCCGGAGCAGGGCTGGACGACCGACCCGTGGTCGCCGGCGCTGAGGTCCGATGGTCGTCTGAGCGGACGGGGCGCCGCGGACGACAAGGGTGGCATCGCCTGCCACCTCGGCACGCTGCAGCTGTTCGAGGGGCGCCCGCCCTGCACCCTGAGGATCGTGCTCGAGGGCATGGAGGAGACCGAGAGCAACCTCGAGGCGTTCGTCGAGGCGCACCCCGAGCTGTTCGTGTGCGACGCCTTCGTGGTCTGTGACATGGGCAACCTCCGCACCGGCGAACCCGTCCTGACGACGGCGCTGCGAGGTGACGTGGCGTGCGTCGTGACGGTCAGCACGCTCCAGCACCCGCTGCACTCCGGCATCTTCGGCGGGCCGACGCCGGACGCGATGATGGCGATGGCCCGGCTGCTCTCCACGCTGCAGGACGACGCCGGTGACGTCGCCGTCCCGGGCGTCACGTCGGGGACGTGGGAGGGCGAAGGGCCTTCGTCCGAGGAGTTCCTGGCCAGCGCGGACCTGCTCGACGGTGTCGAGCTCGTCGGGACGGGAAGCGTCGGGGACAGGCTGTGGACGAAGCCGTCCATCAACGCCATCGGCGTGGACACGACGAGCGTCGCGGGATCTTCCAACGTGCTCATCCCGCGAGCCCGCGCCAAGATCTCGATGCGGATCGTCCCAGGCGCCGACCCGGTCCGAGAGCTCGACGCGCTCGTCGCCCATCTCGAACGCTCCGCGCCCTGGGGGGCTCAGGTCGAGGTCGAACGCACCAAGACCGCCCCGCCGTTCCAGTGCCCGACCGACGGACCGGCGGTCCGTGCCGCACGCGAGGCGCTCACGGACGCCTTCGGCAAGGCCGCGGGAGACGTGGGCAGCGGAGGGTCCATCCCTCTCCTGCGCACCCTCGCCCAGGTCGCCCCGGGCGCCGAGTTCATCCTGTGGGGCCCGGAGGACGTGGCCGGAGCGCGGATCCACGCCTCCGACGAGAGCGTCGACCCTGACGAGATCGAGCGCATGGTCGTCGCACAGACACTGTTCCTCGCCCGGTTCGCGGCGCTGAAGAGCCTGTGATCCTCACGCGCCCGAGCCCGGCGGCGTCAGGCCGCCGGGCGTGAGCGCGCGAACTTCACGTAGTCGAGCGTGTGGCGCAGGTCGACGCGCCACACGTCGACCCGGCGTCGCAGGCTCCTGTCCGGCGCGTAGCGCAGCGTGTGCCACACCCCGTGCTTGCGCGCCTTCTTGACACGGTGGCGCAGCGAGACCGGGACGAGCGCCCGGACGACCGGGTAGGGCACGTTGACCCACAGCCGTGCGTCGGACGTGACCTGTTCGAGAAGCTCGCGCCCGTGGACCAGGTCCTCGACGTAGCAGCGCGCGAGGTTGCCGCCCGCGGCCATCGTGTAGAAGCTCGCCGCGCCCTGGCGCAGGTTGACCTCGAGGATCTTGCTCGTGCCGGTGCGGCGGTCGTACATGACGTCGAGGTTCGCCGCGCCGACGTAGCCCAGGCTGTCGAGCAGGTGCCGGACCGACTCCGTGAGCTTGTCGTCCTTCATCGTCACGACGGCGTTGTAGTTCCCGACGAGCTTCGGGTCGTACTCGCCGAGCACGATCTGGGCGGCCGACAGGAACCGCAGGCGACCGTGCCGGTCGGAGTACGTGTTGACCACGCGCATGACCGACTCGTCGCCCGCGAGGTACTCCTGGACGATGAGGTCGTCGGCGTAGCCGGCCGCGTAGACGCGGCGCGCGACGTCGCGCAGCTCGGCGGCGTCGGAGACGAGGTATACCTTCTTCTTCCCCTCGAACCGCAGGCGCGGGTAGGTGTCCGTGTCGGACGGCTTGAGGATCAGGGGGTAGGGGAAGGGCAGGTCCTCGCCGAAGCCGGGCGCGTCGACGTCCGCCGCCGTCGCGATCACGGTCTCCGGGTGCGGAACCCCGAGCTCGGCGCACGTGCGGTAGAAGTCGGTCTTGTTCATGAGGCGCGCGGCCAGCTCCTGGCCGACGAGCGGGATGACGTAGAGGTCCTCGAGCTCGGCCCGGTGCGCGATCACGACGTTCGTGTAGAACTCGATGTTCGCGATGAGCAGGCGCTTGCGGCCCGGGAACTCGGCGGCCAGCTCGCGCAGGACCGCGACGATGCGCTCGGGGTCGTCGAAGTCGCGGTAGGTGCGCACGTCGACGATGCGGGAGTCCGCCGTCTCCCGCAGGGGGAAGCGGCCGAGCGCCAGGGTGCGGATGCCGTACGCCTCGTGCAACGACCTCGCGATGTTGTAGGTGTTGAGGTTGGTCCCCAGGACGATGGGGAGGAACTCGGCGTTGCCGTACGTCATCGCGGGGGGTCGTCCGTTCTTCTGGTTCCGTGCGTGTCGGGCACTCGTCGGGTGCACCAGGCCGTCCGCCATCCTACGAGGACGCTGCCCGGCCGGGCTCAGACAGCGCGCAGTCCTGCGGCGTCGACTCCGTGCTCGCCGAGGAGCCGGACGAGCTCGTCGTGGCCGCGCGAGACGTCCCAGTGCACGCCCACCATGCCCGCGGCGCGCGCGCCGTCGACGTTGCGCTCCGTGTCGTCGACGAACAGCACGGACGACGGGTCCGCGCCCATCCCGCGCGCCGCCTCGGCGAAGAACCGCGGGTCGGGCTTCGCGAGCCCGAGCTCGCACGAGTACCAGCTCGAGTCGAACTCGTCGTCGTAGCCCAGCGTGGAGCGCATGAACTCTACGCGCCGGCGCTCCTGGTTGGTGCCCAGGTGCACGCCGTAGCCGCGCGACCGGAGCGCGCGGACGAGCGCGAACGACTCCTCGACGACCACGAGCGCGTCGCACCACACGGCGCGGTACACGACCTCGGCGGGCTCGGCGACGCCGTAGCGCCGGAGCCCGGCGGCGAGGACCGGCAGGAAGTCGCCGTCCCCGACGAGCATCGGCAGCTCCTCGCTCCAGGTCTCGCGGACGAAGTCGCGGGTCCGGTCGCCGAGGTAGGTCTCGACGGCCGCCCACCAGCCGGCGGGCACGTGCTGGAGCACGCCGTCGGCGTCGAACAGGACGTGGCGGACGCTCATGGCCGCCACCCTAGCGACCGGCCGGACCATCGTCCCGGTCCCGGCCGCGCCGTGTTCGTCGGTTCGCGCGCCGTAGGATCCACGGGTGACGTCGCGACCGGACCAGGACAGCACGCAGCCCCTCGTCGGAGTGCTCGGAGGTGTCGGACCGCTCGCCACGGCGTACTTCCTGCAGCTCCTCGTGGCGCTCACCGAGGCGGAGCGCGACCAGGACCACGTGGACGCCGTCGTGCTCAACCACGCGACGATCCCGGACCGGACGGACTTCATCCTCGGCCGGTCGGACGCCGACCCCGGGCCGGTGCTCGCGCGCGACGCGCAGCGCCTGGAGGCGTTCGGCGCGGACTTCCTCGTCATGCCGTGCAACACGGCGCACTACTTCACGCAGCAGGTGCTCGACGCGATCACCGTCCCGTTCGTGTCGATCATCACCACGACGGTCGACGCGGCGCGTGAGCGGGTCCCCGGCCTAGGGGCCGTCGGCCTGCTCGCGACGGCCGGGACGGCCGCGTCGGGCGTGTACCAGGACGCGTTCGCGCAGCACGGCGTCCAGACCCTCGTGCCGGACGAGGCGGACCAGGCGCTCGTCTCGCGCATCATCTACGAGCAGGTCAAGGCGGGCCGACCCGTGGACCTCGACACGTTCCGCGCGGTCGCCGGACGCCTCGTCGACCGGGGGGCCCAGGTGATCGTGCTCGGGTGCACCGAGCTCTCGGTCGTCGCCGTCGACCACGACCTGCTCGCCGACCCGCTCTACCTCGACTCCACCGACCAGCTCGCGCGCGCGACCATTCGACGCGCCGGGCACCGCGTCCGCGAGGTGTGACCACCTCGACCTCCGCGGACCCGGTCATCCCACGGGCGCGGGGCGCCGCGGGCTGGGTCAGCCGAGCTCGCTGGTCCCGGAGTAGAGGTGCAGCACGGGGACGTGGAGCTCCTCGCGGGCGCGCGACGCCCAGTCGGTGTGGAACGTGTCCTCGACCGCGTGCGGGTAGGTGACGACGACGATCTCCCGCACGTCCCCGGCGGCGACGGCCTTGCGCAGGGCGGGCAGCGGGTCGTCGTCGGTGACGGACCCGTCGGCCTCGCGGCCGGCGTCCTGCAGCTCGGCGAGGCTGCGCTCGAGCTGCTCGGCCGCCGTCGCCTTCGCCTGGACCGGCGACGGCTCGCGCCCCAGGACCTCGTCCCAGGCCTCCTTGAGCTCGCCCACGCTGAGGTGGTCGACGATCGCGGAGACCAGGTTGCGCTCGGTGTCGGCCGGCACGAGCACGCGGTAGGCCAGCGTCTCGTCCGCGTGCAGCGACAGGATGTGCTGGACGTCGGCCGGGTTCAGCGTGTCTTCGGTCAGGACGAGGATCGTGTCGGTCACGCCGGTCAGCCTATCGGCAGCAGCCAGCGCGCGGCGGTCGTACCGGCGGGTGATCCCGGCCGGTCGACGGGGCTGTGCAGCAGGTGGGCGAGCCGTGGCGGCCGGGCGGCGGCGCCCGAAGGGTCGGCGGGGACACCCGACGGCGCCGCGCCCGCCACGATCCGGCCCGGGCCGCGGCCGACGACGACCGGCGTCGTCGTGACGCACAGCTCGTCGACGAGGTCGGCGGCGAGGAGGTCCCCGAGAAGCGTGGGGCCGCCCTCGGTCAGGACGCGCGTCAGGCCGCGCTCGGCCAGGGCCGCGAGCCCGGCTGCGAGGTCCACCTCACGAGGCTCGGCGCTCGCCACCTCGACGTCGTGCCCGACGACGAGCACGCGGTCCGCCGGCACGTCGCCCCGCGCGGGGTCCGCACCCTGCGGACCCGTGAGCACGTAAGGCGGCCGCTCGGCCCGGGCGAGCACCTCGGGGACCCGGCCCGTGCGCGTCACGACGGCGAGCTCGAGCGGCGCGGGACGCAGGTGCCCGAGCCCGCGGGGGCGGTCCAGCGCGGTGTACCCCTCGGCACGCGCCGTGCCGGCACCCACGAGAACGACGTCGGCGAGCGCGCGCAGCACGCGGAAGACCCGCCAGTCGGCGTCGTCGTTGATCGAGCCGGACCGGTGGTCCGGGCCCCAGGCCGCGCCGTCGACGCTCGCGACCATGTTCGCGCGCACGACCGACGCGCCACGTGACGGCGGTCCGTAGGCGTAGAGCGCGGCGAGACGCTCCTCCGTCGGGTCGGGCGGCACGTGCTCGGCGACCGGCAGCAGGAGGTCGAGAGCTGGCAGGTCCGCGCGCCCGCCGGCAGTCGCCGCGGCGGCGTCGGACGGGAGAGCGGAGGGGGTCGTGGCAGAGGTCACAGCAACCAGGCTAGTCACCGGCGTAGGCTGGATCCTCGTGACTGCAGCACCAGCGACCGACGGCAACCCGTCCGTCGGCACGACCGCCGACCGCGTCGGCCAGCCCTCGAGCACCGCCCGGAGCACCGTCCGCGCGCTGTCCGACGTCCGGCCCGCCGTGGCGCCCGCGCGGCTCCTCGCCGACCTGCTGCCTCCCCGCCACTTCGCCGACGCGCGCTTCTCGACGTACCGCGCGAACCCCGCCTACCCGAGCCAGGCGCGTACGGTCGCGCGCCTCGAGGAGGTCGCGACCGCCGTCGTGAAGCCCGCGCGCAAGGGGCTGTTCGGCACCCGGAAGCAGCCGGCGCCCGCGGTGTACATGGACGGCGGGTTCGGCGTCGGCAAGACGCACCTGCTGACGTCGCTCGCGCACGCCGTCGGCCTCGAGGTCAGCGCCTACGGGACGTTCGTCGAGTACACGAACCTCGTCGGTGCGCTCGGGTTCCAGGCGACCGTCGACGCTCTCGCGACCAAGAAGCTCGTGTGCATCGACGAGTTCGAGCTCGACGACCCGGGCGACACCGTCCTCATGTCCCGGCTGCTGCGCGAGCTCGCCGACCGCGGCGTGGCGCTCGCGGCGACGTCGAACACGCTGCCCGAGGCGCTCGGCGAGGGCCGCTTCGCGGCCGAGGACTTCCTGCGGGAGATCCAGGCGCTCGCCGCACGCTTCGAGGTGCTGCGCGTCGACGGCGAGGACTACCGCCACCGCGCCGTCGTCACGGACTCGAAGCCACTGCCCGAGGACGCCGTGCGCCGTGTCGCCGCGGCGAGCGCGGGGTCGACGCTCGACGCCTTCGACGACCTGCTCGCGCACCTCGCGCAGGTGCACCCGAGCCGGTACCGCGCCCTCCTGGACGGTGTCGAGGTCGTCGCGCTCACGGACGTGCACCCTGTCACGGAGCAGTCGGCCGCACTGCGGCTCGTCGTGCTCGTCGACCGGCTCTACGACCGCGACGTCCCGGTGCTGCTCTCGGGGACGGGGGAGTACCTCGGCGAGCGGAGCCTGTTCACCGAGGAGATGCTGCGCGGCGGGTACCGCAAGAAGTACTTCCGCGCGCTCTCGCGCCTCGGGGCGCTCGCGGAGGACGGCCGCCGGCTCGTGCGCGCCGCCTGACCGCCCGTCACCCGACCGGCCGGTCGAGCCGGTACACCACGTGCTCTCTCGAGTCGACCGGGTTGTCCGGCTCGAGGTCCGCCGTGCCGACGCGCGCGAAACCCGCCTTCTCGAGGGCGCGCCAGGACGCGACGTTCGCCGTCGAGACCGGCACGACGACCGTCGTGGCGCCGGGGTGGCGTGACCAGGTGTCGCGCGTCGCCGCCGCGATGACCCGCGCGCCGAGCCCGTGCCCCGTGCGGCCCGGGTCACCGATGAGGTAGTCGAGGGTCACCGCGCCGTCCGGGACCTCGACGCCCGCTCCCACGAGCTCGTCCCGGTATTCCCGGTAGTCGCGCATGAACGAGCGCTGCAGCAGCCCGACGGGTGCGCCGTCGACGAGGACGACCAGGTCCTCGCCGGGCTCGTCGCCGCGCACCGAGCGACCGAAGTCGCGCTCGACGGCCTCCGGCGTCGTCTCGTGGTGCCACCAGCGTGCGACGTGCGGCTGCGCGAGCCACCCCGCGAGCATCGCGAGGTCGCGCTGCTCCAGGGGTCGGAACGCGATGGTCACGTCGCGGCGAGGCGCTTCTTCTCGACCTTGACGTCGAAGTCCGCCGCCGGCCAGCCGAGGTCGAGGCGGCGCAGCGCGTCGAGCAGCAGCTCGCTCACCGCGAGGCGGGCGAACCACTTGCGGTCGGCGGGGACGACGTGCCACGGGGCGGTCTCGGTGCTCGTCCGCTCGAGCACGGACTGGTAGGCCTCCTGGTACGCGGGCCACCTCTTCCGGGAGTCGACGTCGTTCGGGTTGTACTTCCAGAACTTGTCCGGGCGCTCGAGTCGCTCCATGAGGCGGGCGCGCTGCTCCTCGTAGGACACGAACAGCGCGACCTTGACGATCGTCGTGCCCGACGCGAGGACCTTCTCCTCGAACCGGTTGATCTCGTCGTAGCGCCGCTCCCACACCTCGGGCGCCACGAGCTCGTCGACCCGGGCCACGAGCACGTCCTCGTAGTGCGAGCGGTCGAACACGCCGATGTACCCGGGCTCGGGGAGCGCGCGGCGGACCCGCCACAGGTAGTGGTGCTTGCGCTCCTCCGGGGTCGGCACGCCGAACGACCGGTGCGCGACGCCCTGCGGGTCGACGAGTCCGACGACGTGGCGGACGATGCCGCCCTTGCCCGAGGTGTCCATGCCCTGCAGCACGAGGAGCACCGACCGTGACCCCCCGGACCGGCCCTCCGCGAAGAGCCGCTCCTGGAGGTCCGAGAGCTCGTCGGCGTGGTGCGCCACGAGCGCCTGGCCGGCCGCCTTGTCGCCGTCGAAGCCGGGGGTCGAGGCCCGGTCGTACGCCGCGAGGTCGAAGCCGGCGGGTACGCGCAGCGCCTCGCTCGGCGGGACGTCCCACTCGGGGTGGGCTGCCGCCGCCGGAGCCGGGCGCTTCGCCGTCGCCTTGCCGGTGCCCTTGCCGCCGCCCTTGCCGTGCTTCTTCTTCGACATGCCCGTGAGCGTAGTCACACCCACGACAGCACGGCGACCGCACGCGCGGGCAGCTCGACGTCGCGGCCGCGCGCGCGCGTGGCGGGGTCCCACGCCGCGAGGAGGCGCGGGGCGCCTCCCAGGGCGAGGCGGAGCTGCCGAGGCTCTCGCCCGAGGTTCACGGCGACGGCGACGGTGCGACGGTCGACGACGAACGCCGGGCCGTCGTGCGGTGCGGCGGCGACGCGTGCCTCCTCGCCGGACGCGTCGTCGTCGGCGCCGGCGGGGCCGTGCACGCGTACCGCGGACAGGTCGCCCGAGCGGACGTCCGGACGGGCGCGCAGGGCGACCAGGTCCCGGTACCAGGCGAGGAGCCGGGCGTGCTCGCCCCGGTGCCGCTCACCCCAGTCGAGCACGCTCGCGGCCCGCGTCGCAGGGTCCTGGGGATCGGGGACCGCGATCCCGTCCCCCCAGCCGTGCCCGGCGAACTCGGCGGCGCGCCCGGCGCGGACCGCCTCCGCGAGCTCGGGTTCGGCGTGGTCGGTGAAGAACTGCCAGGGCGTCGAGGCTCCCCACTCCTCGCCCATGAAGAGCATCGGCGTGAACGGGGAGACGAGGACGAGCGCCGCGGCCGTCGCGAGGCCGCCGCCGTCGAGGGTCGACGACGTCCGGTCTCCGTGGGCGCGGTTGCCGACCTGGTCGTGGTTCTGCGCGGACACGACGAACGCGTGGCCGTCCGTCCCGGGAGGCAGCCGGTGCCCCCACGGCCGCCCGCGGAACGTCGAGTAGGTGCCGTCGTGCACGAAGACGCCGGTGAGCGCCTTGCGCAGCACGGCCACCGAGCCGAAGTCCACGTAGTAGCCCTGGCGCTCGCCGGTCAGCAGCGCGTGCAGGGCGTGGTGGACGTCGTCGGCCCACTGGGCGCCCATCCCGCGCCCGCCCTGCTCGACGCCCGTGACCGTGGCAGGGTCGTTCTCGTCCGACTCGGCGATCAGGGTGAGCGGGCGGCCGAGCTCCTGCCCGACGCGTTCCACGCGGCGCGAGAGCTCGGCGAGCACGTGCGTCGGCGAGTCGTCGACGAGGGCGTGCACCGCGTCGAGGCGCAGGGCGTCGAGGTGGAACTCGACGAACCAGCGCTCGGCGTTGTCGAGGATCCACTCGCGCACCTCGCGGCTGCTCGACCGGTCCAGGTTCATCGCCGAGCCCCACGGCGTGGTGTGCGCGTCCGTGAAGTAGGGCCCGAACTCGGGCAGGTAGTTCCCGGACGGCCCGAGGTGGTTGTAGACGACGTCGAGCACGACGGCGAGCCCGCGCGCGTGCGCCGCGTCGACGAAGCGCTGCAGCGCCCGCGGACCTCCGTACGGTGCGTGGACGGCGTACGGGTGGACGCCGTCGTAGCCCCAGCCCCACCGCCCGCCGAAGGCGGCGACCGGCATCAGCTCGACCGCGCCGACGCCCAGGCCGACGAGGTGGTCGAGGCGGTCGATCGCGGCGTCGAGCGTGCCCTGCGGGGTGAAGGTGCCGACGTGCAGCTCGTAGACGACCTCGCCGCGCACGTCCTTGCCCGCCCACGCGCCGTCGGTCCAGGCGAACGACGCGTCGAACGTCCGGCTCGGCCCGTGCACGCCGTACGGCTGCCACGGGCTGCGCGGGTCGGGACGGCCGGGGCCCCCGTCCACCGAGTAGCCGTAGTCCGTCTCCCAGGGCAGCTCGTGGTCGTACCCCCACCACCCGGGCACGTGCGCGCCGACGAGGCGCAGCGGGAGGCGGCGGGCGCCGTCGAACGTGCCCGACCCGGGCTCGGGGAGGAGCAGGTCGACGCTGCGGGCGGCAGGCGCCCAGACGATCGGGCGCGGCCCGGGCACCGACAGCATGGGCGTCGCGCGGGGCGGCGGGACGGGGGTCACGGCGCACCCCCCGGTGCGTCGGAGGTCGCGGCGGTACCGGAGGCGGCAGACGCGTCGCGGGGGACCAGGAGCGCGACCGGGCGGTCCGCGAGCAGGTCGTCGAGGCGTACGGTCCCCGGCGCGTGCTCACGCCCGGTGAGCACGTCGTGCCACGGGTGATCGGCAGCGGGGAGCGTCACGACGTGGTCCCGCCAGCCGCCGAGCCGGCGGACCGTCCCGGCGAGCCGCGTCACGACCGTGACGACGCGAGCGGTGCCGACGCCCGCCGGACCGTCGCCCGCCGCGGCGCCGTCGGTCGGACCGCCGTCCGTCGTGCGGGCGAACGCGAGCGCGCACGACGACGACGTCGCGAGCGGGGCGTAGCCCGCGCCCGGTCCGGTGAACGCCGACGGCAGAGCGCGTCGCACGCGCAGCGCGCGCGAGGTGACCAGGAGCTTCTCGTCGGCGAGCGTGCGGGCTGGACCGCCGTCGTCGAGTCGTCCGAGCCGCCGGGCGAGCGCCTCGGAGCCCACGGGTTGCCGGTTGTCGGGGTCGACGAGCGTCGGTGCGTAGGTCTCGCTGCCCTGGTAGACGTCCGCGACGCCGGGCGCGGTGAGCTGCGCGAGCTTGAGCCCGAGGCTCGCCGCCCGCAGCTCGTCGCGGTGGTCCCTCGCCCAGCGCGCGAAGGCCGCGAGCACGCGGTCGTCGGCCAGCGCCCGGCGGGCGAGGTCCTCCACCGCCCGTTCGTACGCCTCGTCGGGGCTCGTCCACGACGTCCCGACCTTCGCCTCGCGCAGCGCCTTGCGGAGGTAGTCGACGAGGCGGTCGGCCGCGATCGCGCCCTCGGCCGAGGCCGCGACGTCTGCGCCGTCCGCCGTGTCCGGGAGCCACGTCCCCGCGACCGTCTGCCACAGGAGGTTCTCGGCGAGGCCGTCGACGAGCGCGCCGCGGTAGGCCGACGTCGCGGCCCGGACCTCGTCGACGAGACGGGCCCAGCCGCGCGTGTCCTCCGAGAGCACGCCCAGCGCCGCGCGGGTGTCCTCGCCACGCTTGGTGTCGTGGGTCGAGCCGGCCGTGAGGCCGTACGGCGTGAGCGCCACGAAGCGCTGGGCGAACGCGTGCCAGTCGTGCGTGCCGAGGCTGAACCGGTCGGGCTCGCCCCCGACCTCGCACAGGCTCACGAGCTCGGTCCACCGGTAGAACGCCGTGTCCTCCACGCCCTTCGCCATCACCGCGCCGCACACCTGCTGGAACCGCACGACGAGCTCGTCGCGCCGCGCCTCACGGCGCCGGCCCGCGCTCCCGACCTCGCGGCCGAGCACGAGGTCCACCACGACGTCGAGCGTCTCGCCGCGCTCCGGGTCGAGCCGGGCCCGCGCGACCGCGGCCGCCTCCTCGACGGCCCGCACGGCCTCGTGGCGCGGCGGCGTGCCCGGAACGACGTAGGCGCGGTAGCGGTCGAACGCCACGAGCAGCTCGCGCAGGCACTGGTGCAGCCCGCGCCAGGTGTGGTCGCGCAGCCGTGGGTCGTCGTGGCAGACGGCGGCCGCGAGGTCGGTCAGGCGGTGCAGCTCGGCGTAGAGCGGGCCGGCGACGACCTCGCGCTTCGCCTTCTCGACGACGCCCTCCAGGCCGCCGGGCACCGCACCCGTCAGGCGGCTCATCACCGCGTCCAGGCCCGCCCGTCCGCCCGGGTCGACGAAGAGCTGCTGGAGCCGCCACGCGACGTCGTACCCGGTGGTCCCGGCCGTCGCCCAGTCGGAGGGCACCTGCTCCTCGCCCGCGAGGATCTTCTCCACCACGACCCAGGCGTCACCCGTGCGGCGCGCGAGGCGCTCGAGGTACTCCGCCGGGTCGGCGAGACCGTCCGGGTGGTCGATCCGCAGCCCGTCGACCGTGCCGTCCGCCACGAGGTCGAGCACGAGCGCGTGGGTCGCGTCGAAGACGCTCTCGTCCTCCACGCGCACCGCGACGAGCGTGCCCACGTCGAAGAACCGGCGGTAGTTGAGCTCCTCGTCGCCCACGCGCCAGAACGCGAGACGGTAGTGCTGGCGCTCCACGAGCTCGACCAGCGGCAGGTCCTCGGTCCCGGCCCGCACGGGGAAGACGTGGTCGAAGTACCGCAGGACGGCGCGCGCGCCAGGTTCGCCGGGGATCTCGACCGCGTCGAGCACGAGCTCGCCCGCCGCGAGCACGTCGCCGAGCCGCGAGCCCAGCACGGGCATGAGCACCGCGCCCTCGCCCGCCGACCAGTCCACGTCGAACCAGTGCGCGAACGGCGAGTCCGGCCCCTCCTCGAGGACCGACCACAGCGCGCGGTTGTGCCACGCGGGCGTGGGGACCGCCATGTGGTTCGGGACGACGTCGAGCACCATGCCGAGCCCCGTGGCGTGGGCGCTCGCGGCGAGGCGCTCGAGTCCGTCCCGCCCGCCCAGCTCGTCGCTGACGCGGGAGTGGTCGACGACGTCGTAGCCGTGGGTCGAGCCCGGCGCCGCCTGCAGGACGGGGGAGAGGTACAGGTGCGTGACCCCGAGGGACGCGAGGTACGGGACCTGGCGCGCTGCGTCGTCGAACGTGAGGTCGGGTCCGAGCTGGAGGCGGTAGGTCGAGACGGGCACGCGCGGGCGGGCGGGCCCGGGGGAGGCAGCCGTCATCGCGTCGACGGCCGGGTCAGCACGATGACGCTGCGACCCGTGACGGGGATCGTGTCCCCGGGGGCCAGCGCGTCGCCGACGTCGACGGTCCCGTCGGTGTCGAGCACGACGTCCCAGCTCTCGCCGTACTCCGCCGGCGGGACGGTGAAGTCCAGCACGTCGTGGTGGGCGTTGAGGAGCAGGAGGAACGAGTCGTCCACGATGGGCTCCCCGCGCCGGTCGCCCTCGGGGATCGCGTCGCCGTTGAGGAACACCATGACCGAGCGCGCGTACGAGTGGTCCCAGTCCTGCTGGTCCATCCGCGACCCCGTGATGTCGAGCCACTCGATGTCGGGCAGCCGTGCGGGGTCCGTCGTCCGGTCGTCCTCGCCCCGTCCGGCGAAGAATCTCCGCCGGTGCAGGACGGGGTGGTCGCGCCGCAGCCACACGACGCGGCGTGCGAAGTCGAGCAGGGCAGCACGCTCGTCGTCGAGGCCCTCGCCGTCGCCCCAGTCCATCCAGGTGATCTCGTTGTCCTGGCAGTACCCGTTGTTGTTGCCGCCCTGGGTGCGGCCGATCTCGTCGCCGTGCGCGAGCATCGGCACGCCCTGGGAGAGCAGGAGCGTCGTGAGGAAGTTGCGGCGCTGGCGCGCACGCAGCGCGCGGACCTCCGGGTCGTCGGTCGGGCCCTCGACGCCGCAGTTCCACGAGCGGTTGTGGTTCTCCCCGTCCCTGTTGTCCTCGCCGTTCGCCTCGTTGTGCTTCTCGTCGTACGACACGAGGTCGTTGAGCGTGAAGCCGTCGTGGGCCGTGACGAAGTTGATGGACGCGATGGGCTTGCGGCCGCTGTGCTCGTACAGGTCGGAGGACCCGGTGAGCCGGCTCGCGAACTCGGGCAGGGTCGAGGCCTCGCCGCGCCAGAAGTCGCGGACCGTGTCGCGGTAGTCGCCGTTCCACTCGGTCCACAGCGGGGGGAACCCGCCCACCTGGTAGCCGCCGTCGCCGAGGTCCCACGGCTCGGCGATGAGCTTGACCTGGGAGATCACCGGGTCCTGCTGGACGATGTCGAAGAACGCCGACAGCCGGTCGACCTCGTGGAACTGGCGCGCGAGCGTGGCCGCCAGGTCGAAGCGGAAGCCGTCGACGTGCATCTCCGTCACCCAGTACCGCAGCGAGTCCATGATGAGCTGCAGCACGTGCGGCGAGCGCATGAGCAGCGAGTTCCCCGTGCCGGTCGTGTCGAAGTAGTGCGCCTCGTCGCCGTCGACGAGGCGGTAGTACGCCTTGTTGTCGATGCCGCGGAAAGACAGCGTCGGGCCCATGTGGTTGCCCTCGGCCGTGTGGTTGTAGACCACGTCGAGGATGACCTCGATGCCCGCCTCGTGCAGCGCCTTGACCATGGTCTTGAACTCCATGACCTGCTGCCCGCGCGTCCCGTACGCCGCGTAGCCGTTGTGCGGCGCGAAGAACCCGATCGTGTTGTAGCCCCAGTAGTTGCTCAGACCGCGCTCGACGAGCGTGGGGTCGTTGACAAACTGGTGCACCGGCATGAGCTCGACGGCCGTCACGCCGAGCGTCACGAGGTGCTCGATCACCGCCGGGTGCGCCATGCCCGCGTACGTGCCCCGCAGCTCCTCCGGGACGTCCGGGTGGCGCATCGTCATGCCCTTGACGTGCGCCTCGTAGATCACGCTGTCGTGGTAGTCCCGGTTCGGCGGGCGGTCGTGACCCCAGTCGAAGAAGGGGTTGACGACGACAGAGACCATCGTGTGCGCGGCGGAGTCGTCGTCGTTGAGCGGGGGAGCCGACGCGGGGGAGTCGTCACCGGGCTCATGGCCGGCGCCGTCGTCGTCGGCGGTCTCCGCGGTCGCGGGACCGTCCGGCTCGGGCTGGTCGAACCGGTAGGAGAAGAGCGACTCGTCGCCGTCGATCTGTCCCTCGATCGCCTTGGCGTACGGGTCGAGCAGGAGCTTCGACGGGTTGCACCGGTGCCCGTTCGCGGGGTCGTACGGGCCGTGGACCCGGTAGCCGTACCGGGTCCCGGGACCCTTCCCCGGCAGGTAGACGTGCCACACGTGCGCGTCGACCTCCTCGAGGTCGACACGCTGCTCGGTGCCGTCGTCCTTGAGCAGGCAGAGCTCGACACGCTCCGCCACTTCCGAGAAGAGGGCGAAGTTGGTGCCCGTCCCGTCATACGTCGCCCCCAGAGGGTAGGGGTGGCCCGGCCAGGTCTGCATGCCCCCGAGGATTTCATGCGTGCGCGCTCGCTGTCGTCGCAGAGCACTCTCGACGTGCCGTCGAGGCACGGGCCGCTCCGACGTCGGATCAAATAGTGTGCCAAGCGCGAACGATCCGTACCGCCGCTCACGAGCTCGCCTACCATCGGCCTCGACGGCGGGGGCGGCGTGCGTGCCGCCTCCCGACCTGGTAGACCCGTGCCATGAGCACCGAAGCGCACCGCAGGGACGACCTCAACGAGTCCGACGTCGCCTCGGCCCGTCTGTCACCGCGCCGCGGCGACGAGGACGAGCACGGCGACGTGCTCACGGGCGGCGACGCGAGCAAAGCGCCGCACTCGCTGTCGGAGACGGAGCGGCGGCCCATCGAGGGCGCGTCGTCCGGCACGTCGTGGGACGACCCGGACGAGCTGTGACGCTCAGTCGACGCGGGGGAGCCGCGCTGCGTCGACGGGGATGAGCCGGGGCATGCCGGCGGGTGCGACCGCGCTCAGGGCGAGATAGCGCGCCTCGGCACGGTGGAGCCTGATGTGCTCGTCGACGGTCCAGTCCGGACCGTTGGTCAGGGCCATGCCGCACGAGCAGTCGATCGAGACGCGACCCGAGGCGTCCTCCCGGACCTGTCCGATGGTCACGTGCGCCGATCGGGCGTCGGCCTTGGCGCGCCGCATTCCGGCGCTCACGGGCTCGGTCGGGGCAGCGTCGTCGAGGGGCCGGAGGTCGAGATCCACGGCTCGAGCCTAGACGGCTCCCGCGGCGCTCAGGCGGGGGTGCGCTCCACGACGGTCTCGTCGTCGTGCGTGTGGGCGAGGCCGAGCGCGTGGGCGCGCTCGTGCTCGCGCTCGGCGGCCTCGCGCGCCGCGATGCGCGCCCGGACCTCCTCGCGCCGCAGGGGAGGGACGGTCGTCGGCGGGTTGCGCCGCTCGGGGAGCTCGTCGAGAAGTCGGGCGACGATCGCCGCGACCTCGTCGACGGCGCGCTCGAACGGCTCCTCGGTCGCGGCGCTCGTGCGCTGGATCCCCGTGACCTTGCGGACGAACTGGCGGGCGGCCGCCTCCACCTCCTCGTCGGTGGCAGGAGGCTCGAGACCGCGGAGGGTGGTGATGTTCCGGCACATGCTGCCGACGCTACGTCGGCGTGAGGAGAGTCACAAGGTCGCCGAGCCTCGACGGTCAGGCGAAGCGGGCCGCGACGGCGAGCGTCGCGCCGACCTCGACGCGGACGTCGGCGAGACGGATGCCGTCGGGCAGCTCTGCCGCGAGGTCGATGCTCTGCCCGTCCGCCTTCGCGACCTCGCCGCGTGCGGCGAGGAGGAGTGCCGCCACGACCGGGTTGCGGCTCGAGAGGCCGACGTCGCGCACGGTGAGCACCATCCGGGAGTCCACCTCGGCGGTCGCGGTCGCCCGCACGCTCGCCGAGAGGATGCCCTTGCGCACCCGGGCGAACCCGCGTACGGACACGCTTCGGGGCCCGTCCGACACGAGGTCGACGTCGAGCGAGACGAGACTGAGCCCGACGCCTTCCAGCTCCGTCGCCACGAGGCGGCGGGCGGTGGCCAGGACCGCGTCGCGGGGCGCCGCGACGCGGACGTGACCGCCCAGCGGCGCGTCGTCGCTCGGCTCCACGGCCTCGACGGCCAGGGAGCCGTCGGTGCCCTCGACCCACCGGAAGCGCAGCCCGTCGACCTCGGCGACGACGTCGACGGGCACGTCCTCGACCGTCAGCGGGTGCGCGTCGACGCGGAGCCGGTGCAGCGTCGCGTCCTCCCGTGAGCGCACGGCGTCGACCGTGTGGCTCCGTTGCCCGGAGGGGTCCCGCTCGACCGCGCCCGCCCCCCGCGAGCCGGCGACGCGGACGCGGACGCCGGTCAGGTCCACCTCGAGCCGCGTCACGTCGGGTCCGTCGAGCGCGGCATCGAGCCGCACGCGCTCGAGGCCGTCGACGTCGGGGCCGAGCGCCTCGACCACGGCCGGACGCAGCCGCGCGAGAAGGTCCGGGGCCGTCGTGGGTCGTGGAGCCGATCCGAGCGGCAGGGTGTCGACGGCGGGTCGCAGGTCGGGCATGGGCCCGAGGGTAGTGGACGGGACGACGAAGGCCGCCCCGGTGCTCCGGGACGGCCTCGTTCTGGTGGGCGATACTGGGATCGAACCAGTGACCTCTTCCGTGTCAGGGAAGCGCGCTACCGCTGCGCCAATCGCCCTCAGGGGAACTGCTGGGGTGCTGCAAGGAGGTGGAGATGGGATTCGAACCCACGTATACGGCTTTGCAGGCCGCTGCCTCGCCTCTCGGCCACTCCACCTTGAGACGCGTCCTCCCGCTCCCGGGAGCCGGGGAGGGAGTGGGCCTCCGAGCGGATGACGGGATTCGAACCCGCGACCCTCACCTTGGCAAGGTGATGCTCTACCACTGAGCCACATCCGCGCGACCGGTTCCGAGCCCCCCGAAGGACGCTCCGGCGTTCCGGCGCGATGCACATACTAGCCGACTTCCCGCGCGAAGCCCGCATCCGGGGTCGCGACGTCGGCGGAGACGACGACGGCCGCCCCTGCTGCTGCAGGGAACGGCCGTCGGTACCTCCGGTGGGCGATACTGGGATCGAACCAGTGACCTCTTCCGTGTCAGGGAAGCGCGCTACCGCTGCGCCAATCGCCCGAGGGTGCTGCTCGTACTACGAGGTGGAGATGGGATTCGAACCCACGTGCACGGCTTTGCAGGCCGCTGCCTCGCCTCTCGGCCACTCCACCGCGACCTGCCCGCCTGCTCCCCGAGGAGAACAGAGGGTGGGCCTCCGAGCGGATGACGGGATTCGAACCCGCGACCCTCACCTTGGCAAGGTGATGCTCTACCACTGAGCCACATCCGCGCGGCCGATGCTCCGACGGGGTTCTTGCGAGCCCCCGGCGTTCCGGCGCGTCCCAGACATTAGTCCACGTTCGCGCCCGACGTCCAACCGGCTCGGCGTCGGCGCGCGGGGCCGTCGCGGACCGCCCCCGTGGCCGGTGGGTAGCGTGGCCCCGTGCCTGCACCCGCGCCCGCACCAGGGACGACGCCGACGGGACCCGGATTCGCGCGCTTCGCCGGCCGGGCCGCGCGCGGCGTCGTCGAGTGCGTCGACCTGCTGCGCGAGCCGGAGCGGCTCGCGCAGGACGGGCCCTGGTTCGTCGTCGCCGACTTCGAGGCACGCGGGCGCGGCGGCCGTGCCCGCGCGTGGCGCTTCGCGGAGCGCGTCGACCCTGCCGAGCCGTCGCTGGCCGAAGGCCCGGAGGGCGGCACCGAGCCCGACGGCGGCGCGCGCCCCTGGCGCGGGCCCGCACCGACGTCCTGGACGAGCTCCATGGACCGCTCGGCGTACGAGGCCGCGGTCGCGCACGTGCGCGAGCAGGTGCGCGAGGGCGAGGTGTACCAGGCGAACGTGTGCCGCGTGCTCTCGGCCCCGCTCGACGGGCCGGGAGGAGGGGAGCCGGACGCCGCGGCGCTCGCCCGGCGGCTCGGCCGGGGCAACCCGGCGCCCTACGCGGGCGTCCTGCACGTGCCGACCGGGGCCGGCGTCGATCCCGTGTGGGTGGTCAGCGCGTCACCCGAGCTGTACCTGAGGGTCGTGGGCGGGACCGTGTCGTCCGGGCCGATCAAGGGCACCGCGACGACCGCCGTCGGGCTCACCGCCAAGGACCGTGCCGAGAACGTCATGATCACGGACCTCGTGCGCAACGACCTGCAGCGCGTGTGCGTGCCCGGCACGGTCGAGGTGACGGACCTCCTCGCGGTGGAGTCCCATCCGGGGCTCGTGCACCTCGTGAGCCGCGTCGCCGGGCGTGTGCTCCCGGAGCTCGTGGGCTCGGCGGGCCTGTGGCCCGCGCTCCTGGACGCGACGTTCCCGCCCGCCTCCGTCTCGGGCGCGCCGAAGTCGTCGGCGCTGCGCGTCATCGGCGAGCTCGAGACCGTGCCACGGGGCCCGTACTGCGGGGCGATCGGGTGGGTCGACGGCGACGAGGCCGAGCTCGCCGTCGGGATCCGCACGTTCTGGTGGTCCGACGGCGTGCTCCGGTTCGGCACGGGCGCCGGCATCACGTGGGGGAGCGACCCGACGCGCGAGTGGGAGGAGACCGAGCTCAAGGCACGGCGCCTCGTCGGCCTCGCCTCCGGCACACTGGAGCCATGAGCACTCCTGCGGCCACGACACCGGCGTCCGGGACCCCGTCCGAGAACCTCGTGATCTGGGCCGACGGCCGCATCGTCGGGCCCGCCGAGCACGCGCTGAGCGCCGTCGACCACGGGATCACGGTCGGGGACGGGGTCTTCGAGACGTGCGCCGTATTCGACGGGCAGGTGTTCGCCCTCACCCGCCACCTGCGCCGGCTCGCCCGTTCCGCGGCGGGCCTCGGTCTCGACGCGCCGGACGAGCAGCGCGTGCGCGACGGCGTCACGGCAGTCCTCGCCGAGGCCGACGCGCGGACGCTTGCCGGGGCGGGTGCGGTCGGGAGGCTGCGTATCACCGTCACCGCCGGCGTCGGACCCCTCGGGTCGGGGCGGACGCCGGGGGCGCAGACCGTCGTCGTCGCTGCCGGGCCCGCGACCATCTCCCCGACCGGGCGCGCGATCCGCTCGCCGTGGACGCGCAACGAGGGCTCGGCCGTCGCGGGTCTCAAGACGACGTCGTACGCCGAGAACGTCGTCGCGCTCGCCGACGCGATCGCGAAGGGTGGCGACGAGGCGCTGCTCGCCAACACCGCGGGCGACCTGTGCGAGGGCACCGGCGCCAACGTCTTCGTCGAGCGCGGGGGAGAGCTCGTCACGCCGCTGCTCGCGTCGGGCTGCCTCGCGGGGATCACGCGCGAGCTGCTCCTCGAGTGGGCGGACGAGGCCGGCCTCCCCGTGCGCGAGGCGCGCCCGGGAGAGCTGCCGTTCGACGTGCTCGACGAGGTGAGCGCCGGTGAGGCCGGGCTCCTGCTCACCGGCTCGGTGCGCAACGTCCAGCCCGTGACCTGGCTGGACGGCGTCGAGGTGGTGGCGGGGACCGTCTCGCTCGCCGCGCGCGAGCTCTTCGAGCGGTGCCGTCGGGAGCGCCTCGACCCGTGAGCGCCGTGGCGCGCCCGGCCGGTTTTTCGATCCGGTCCGGTTCAGGCTAGTATCGACCACGCACTCGGGCGATTGGCGCAGTGGTAGCGCGCTTCGTTCACACCGAAGAGGTCACTGGTTCGAACCCAGTATCGCCCACCCGACGCAGAAGGCCTCCTGAGCAGCGAGATCGCTGCCCAGGGGGCCTTCGTCGCGACCATGACTCGATCACGCCGGGGCGCTCTCTCGACACGCAGCACTGGATCTTCGTCGTCGCCTCGGCTCACCCGGCGGCGAGCTCGCCGTCGCGGCGTGGGCGCGCCCGTGCTTCTCGCAGCGGCGTGGACCCGTTCGAAGCCGCGGTGAACGCCGATCGACATCTGCCCCGGAGCCCGAGAACCGACCTGACACTGCAGGGATCGCCACACGACTTGCTGACCGGCGGCACATCGACGCGTTCTCACCGAGGATGACGGGACGGGCGGTTGCGCTGACTGTCCTACGGCTCGGCGAAAGGGCGAATCGGTGAGCAAGGTGGTGACGCGAACGACGTCGGCGAAGGGCTCCGGTTCGACTGCTCTGCCGGACGCGATCAGGGTGCACGGGGCGCGGGTGCACAACCTCAAGGACGTCGATGTCACGGTGCCGCTGAACAGGCTGGTGGCGATCGCGGGCGTCTCTGGCTCGGGCAAGTCCTCGCTCGCGCTCGGCGTCCTGTACGCCGAGGGCTCGCGGCGCTACCTGGAGGCGCTGTCGACCTACACGCGGCGGCGCCTGACCCAGGCCGCCCATGCGGCCGTGGACAGCGTGGAGCACGTGCCGGCCGCCCTCGCGCTGCGCCAGCGCCCCGGCGTCCCTGGCGTGCGCAGCACGTTCGGCACCTCCACCGAGCTGCTCAACAGCCTGCGGCTGCTCTTCTCGCGCCTCGGGCACCACCAGTGCCCGAACGGGCACCGCCTCGAGCCGACGATGGACGTCGCCCTCGACCTGCCGCTGACCTGCCCGGTGTGCCGGGTGGTGTTCGGGCCGCCGGGAGCGGAGTCGTTCGCCTTCAACAGCGACGGTGCGTGCCCGCGCTGCGCGGGCACCGGCACTGTGCGAGAGGTCGACGAGAGCGCACTCGTCCCCGACCCGTCGCGCAGCATCGACGACGGCGCGGTCGTACCGTGGCAGATGTTCGGGCTCGCCGCCGTGCCCAAGGTGGCCGCCGAGCTCGGGGTGCGCACCGACGTCCCGTTCGCGGACCTGACGGCGCAGGAGCGCGCGATCGTCTTCGACGGGGAGCCGGTCAAGCGCGTCATCCTGTACCCGGCCAAGAACGGCAAGCTCTTCGAGCTGAACGCGAGCTACCGCAACGCCCGCCAGGCCGTCGAGGAGGCGCTGCGGAAGACCAGCACGACGAAGGGCCTCGACCGGGTCGACCGGTTCCTGACCGTGCAGACCTGCCCGGACTGCCACGGCACCCGGCTGAGCGAGCAGGCCCGCTCGAGCCTGGTCGACGGCATCGACCTCGCCGAGGCCACCGCGAAGACCCTCGACGACGTCACCGCATGGGTCCGGACGGTCCCCGCCATGGTCCCGACGGCCATGGTCCCCATGGCCGAGAGCATCGTGACCCAGATGGTCGCGACCGCCCAGCGGCTCGTCGAGCTCGGCCTGGGGTACCTGACCCTCGACCGTGCCTCGTCGACCCTGTCCACCGGGGAACGCCAGCGCGTCGCCCTGTCCCGCGCGGTGCGCAACCGCACCACCGGCGTGCTCTACGTCCTGGACGAGCCCTCGATCGGGCTGCACCCCGCCAACGTCGACGGTCTCCTCGACGTCGTCCGCAGTCTGCTCTCGGACGGCAACTCCGTCGTCGTCGTCGACCACGACGTCCAGGTGCTGCGGCAGGCGGACCACCTCATCGAGATCGGCCCCGGCTCGGGGCGCGCGGGCGGCACGATCGTCGTCGACGGCGACCTCGAGACGGTGGAGCGCAGCACGGACTCGCTCATCGCGGGGTTCATCTCCGGCCGGGAGAAGGTCGTCGTCCGCGACCGGTGCGCCGTCGACGACGTGTTCACGGTCGGCCGCCTCCGGCTGCGGACCGCACCGCTGCACACCGTGCACGCCCTCGACCTCGACGTCCCGCGTGGCCGGCTCACCGCCGTCACCGGCGCCTCCGGCTCCGGCAAGACCACCCTGGTCCTGGAGAGCCTGGTCCCCGCGCTGAGGGCGGACGCCGCCGGGCAGCCGCTCCCGCAGCACGTCCGGAGCGTCACCCCGGACGGCGTCACCCGCGTCAACGTCGTGGACGCCTCACCCATCGGTGTCAACGTGCGGTCCACGGTGGCCACCTACAGCGGCGCGCTCGACGACCTGCGGCGCGCGTACGCCGCGACCCCGGCGGCGAAGGAACGCGGGCTCAAGGCGGGCGACTTCTCGTACAACACCGGCAGCCTGCGGTGCCCCACCTGCGACGGCACCGGGCAGATCGAGCTCGACGTCCAGTTCCTGCCCGACGTGGACATCCTCTGCCCCGACTGCGACGGATCGCGCTACGCACCGGAGGCGGACGCGATCCGCCGCGTGCCACGCAGGGGAGCGGGCGACGCCGAGGACGGTGGGCTGACGCTGCCGCAGCTGCTCGCCTGCACCGTCACGGAGGCGCTCGAGCACGCCGGCGACCTCGCGAAGGTCCGGTCCCGGCTGACGACCCTGGTGGACCTGGGACTGGGCTACCTCACCCTCGGCGAGGCGACGCCGGCCCTGTCCGGGGGCGAGGCGCAGCGGCTCAAGCTCGCCACCGAGCTCGACCGCGACCAGCGTGACGCCCTCTTCGTCCTGGACGAGCCCAGCGTCGGCCTGCACCCGCTCGACGTCCGGGTCCTGCTCGAGGTGCTGCAGCGGCTGGTCGACCGCGGAGCCACCGTCGTCTTCATCGAGCACGACCTCGACATGATCGCCAACGCCGACCACGTGATCGACCTCGGCCCCGGCGGCGGCGTGCACGGCGGGCGCATCACTGCCACGGGCACCCCGGAGCAGGTCGCCGCCAGCCCGGGCAGCGTGACCGGCCGGTACCTGCGCGGCACGCTCGGCTCGTGAGCGGCCGTCCGGTGTCAGGCGGGGACCAGGGCCGGTTCGACCGGCCGCTCCGGCGCCGGGGCCGTCGCCGACACGGGCAGCGTCGCCGGTCCGACGTCCGAGTGCGGCGGACGCCCGGTCGTGGCGGCAGGCGTCGCCGGCGCATCGACGGTGACCGGTCGTTCGGTGGTCGGGACGCGCAGTCGGCGGAGCAGCGCGCCTGCGCCGACGACCCCCGCGACGGCGAGCCCGCCGGCCACGAGCGCGCCGCGCGCGCCCAGGAGCTCCATGAGCAGGCCGAGGAGCGGCGGGCCCGCGAGGCCCCACGCGGTGCTCGCGCTGCGCCACACGCCCAGCACGCGGCCGCGCATCTGCGGCGGCGGGTCCGTCTGGAGCACGGTGGTCCCGGCCGTGTCCGAGACCGACTCGACGAGCGCCATCGGGCCGACGACGAGGAGCAGGACGGCCAGGGACGGCGCGAGCCCGGCGACGACCTGGAGCAGCGCGCCCGCGGCGGCGAGGACGGCGACGAGTCGGACCGTCGGGCGCCGCAGCCGCCCGGCCAGGACGGCCCCGAGGATCCCGCCGACGGCGAGCACGGTGGACACCGTGCCGAACTCCTGCGCGCTCCCGGCGAGCGCCCCGGTGACGAGGACGGCGAGCGTGAGGGTGTAGTTGCGGCCGAGGACGGCGCTGACCGCCGTGACGACGAGGAGCGCCACGAGCCGGGGACGGCCGAGGAAGAAGCGCAGCGCGCCGGGGTCGCGCGTCGCCGTCCCGCGGCCCACGACCGGCATGGAGGCATCGGGCTCGACGACCGGCACCGAGTCCGGGTCGAGGGCGGTCGGCTCGTCGACCTCCGCGCGGGGCGCGGACCGTGCGGCGTCGGGATGCAGCACGAGGAAAGGGACGACCGCGGCGACGCCGAGCAGCGACACCCCGTTGGCCACGTACGCGACGGCGGGCCCGGCGAGCGCGACGGCGCCTCCCGCCATCGCGACTCCGACGAGCCGTCCGGCGCTGTGCACGACGGACCCGATCCCGATGGCGGACGGGATGTCCTCGACGGGCACGAGGTCGTTGCCGAGGAGCGCGGTCGCCGGGCCGTCGACGGTCGCGACGAGGCCCGTGACGGCGGAGAGCGCGAGCAGCACAGGAAGGCTGAGGAGGTCCAGCGTGACGAGGCCTGCCGTCGTGAGGGCGACGAGGCCGAGCACCGCCTGGCTGACCGCGGCTGTGAGCTTGCGGGGCCACCGGTCGACGACGGCACCGCCCGCGACGCCGAGGAGCAGGCCGGGGGCGGCCTGGACGGCGAGCGAGAGGCCGGTCACGGCCGCGGAGCCGGTGATCTGCAGGACGAGGAGGTTCTGGACGGTCAGCTGCATCCAGGCGCCGGCGTTGGAGACGAGGTTCGCGCCGGACCACCAGCGCATCGAGCGGTGGCGCAGTGCGCGCCACGGGGAGCGGTCGGGGGTCGTCCGGGCAGGGCGGGACAGGGGCAGGGCAGGGAGAGGCACGGCACGCAATCACGGGTGAGGAGAGAGGCCCGTCCAGGAGCGGAGGGGCGGCTCGCGAGGGCAGACACCCGCGAACGGTTGATCATTCAAACAACCGCTCCCGGCAGCGCTCCACCTCGTGACCCCGATCGTGACCAAGGTCGCAGAGGGCCGCCGTCACGACCGAGGGGCCGCCGCCCCGGCAGGCGGCGGCCCCTCGAACTCCGGGCGTGGTCCGGCGCGCGCTCAGGACGCCGACGCGACGAGCCCTTCCGCACGCTCGGCGCCGTCGGCGAGGCTGCGCAGCAGCGCGGGCAGCCCGGCGACGCTCGCGAGGAGGTGCGTGTGCGGGGCGGCGGCGAGGACCTCGCGCGGCACGCCGCCGCTGAGCACGCCGACGACGGTGCCCGCCCCCGCGTTCGTGCCCGCCTCCAGGTCGAGCACGGTGTCGCCTGCCGTGAGCACGTCCGCGGCGCGTGTCACGCCTGTGCGCTCCATCGCCCGGAAGATCATGTACGGCGCGGGCCGGCCGGCGGGGACGTCATCGGTCGTGACGACGGCGTCGAGCAGACCGTCCTGCCAGCCGAGGCGCTCGAGCAGGAGGTTCGTGACGTCGGCGGAGAACCCGGTCGTCAGGGCGACGCGGGCACCGTGCTCACGCAGCGCGGCGAACGCGTCGAGCACGCCCGGCATCGGGACCGGGGGCGTCTCGTCGTACGCCTCGCGCAGGAGCCGCTCGAAGTCGACGAAGGTGTCCTCGACGGCGGTCGGGTCGCCGCCGAGCGCGAGCAGGGCGCGGATGGCGGTGCGCTTGTCCGCGCCCATCCACTGCGCCACGTCGGTCACGTCGGCGGTGCTGCCGTGCCGGCGCACCGCCTCGTGCAGCGCACGGTAGACGGCGCTGCCCTCCTCGACGGTGGTCCCGGCGATGTCCAGGGCGGCGAGAGCGATCATGGTCGTGTCCTTCCGGTGGTGGTGCAGGTTCGTGGTGGGATCGAAGCGACGGGTGAGGTCAGCCCGTGAGCGCGGCGCGGTCCAGGACGTCGACGGCGAGGCCGAGACCGGTCGTCATGCCGATACCGGTCGTGACGGTCGCGACGTGGACCCCCGGCTCGGGCTCGGCGACGAGGAACTCGCGGTCGGGGGCGGTCGCGTACGCGCCCTGCCAACGCTCGACGACCTGCAGGTCCGTACCGAGCAGGTCGCGCCCGAGGCGCAGGAGCACCTCGTAGCCGGCCTCGTCCTGGAAGACGGGGGCATCGACGTCGCGCACGTGGGTGTCGCCGAGGATCAGGGTGCCGTCGTCCTGGGGTGTCGTCATGAGGTTGAGGTCCCACCGCGCGCCCTCCGGGTCGGTCGCGGCGAGCTCGGCCGCGACGTCCGGCGCGGAGGGGCAGGCCGCGAGCGCCGCGTACCGGACCATCGACCACCCGGTGAGCAGCGGCGTCGCGAGGCGCAGCGGACGGTCCGGGCGGACGCGAAGCATGTGCAGGCGGCACCGGCGCAGGCCGGCGTCGGCGGCGACGTCGGGCAGGAGCCGGTCGAGGTCGTGGTGCGCGGCGACGACGACCGCGTCGGCGCCGAGCAGGCCGCGCGTCGTCTCGACCCGCCCGCTGCGCACGGCGCGGGCCGCGGTCCGCCAGGCGAACGTGACGCCCTGCGCCTCGAGCCAGCCCGCGAGCGCGGGCGCGGCGGCGCGGGGGTCGACCTGGAGGTCGAGCGGCAGGTGCGCGCCGCCGACGACCGGCCCGGGCCGGACTCCGGTCGCCTCCCGCGTCTCGTCCGCGGAGAGCAGCCGGACCTCGCCCGCGCCGCGCTCGGCGGCGAGCTCGGCGAGCAGCTGCAGCTCGGCGGCGGTCCGGGCGACGACGTGGGCTCCCGTCGTCGCGACCCGGAACCCCGCGGCGGCACCGAGGGCGAGCCAGCGCTCCCGGGCCGCGAGTGCGTAGGCGCGGGCGGTCCCGGCCTGGGCCGTGGCGCAGACGTGCCCGAAGTTCTGGACCGACGACCCCACGACCGACGCGGCCTGCTCGACGACGGTCACGCGGTAGCCGCGGCGGTGCGCCTCGGCGGCGGTACCGAGGCCGACGACGCCCGCGCCGACGACGACGACGTGTGGGCGTGAGGAGGTGCTCATGACGTTCCTTCCGTGTCCCGGGCGTCGTTCACCCGGGGGTCATGTGCGGGCTGTACGGTCCGCGGGTGAACAGGTCGACCGAGATCGTGGAGGTGCTCGCCGAGGAGCTGTCGCAGCTCGCGCCCGGGACGAGGGTCGCGTCGGAGGCGGACGTCGGGCGCCGGTTCGGCGTGGGGCGCGCCGCGGCACGCGCGGCGCTCGAGGAACTCGAGCGCCGCATGCTCGTGAGCCGCATCCAGGGCCTCGGCACGTTCACGCGACGCCGCGTCGACTACCTCGTGGCGCCCGGCAAGCCACCCTCGTGGAGCCGCACCCTTCGCGCGGCGGGCGCGACGACGCGTGCCGTCGTGCTCGCGTGCGACGAGGTCCCCCTGCCGCCCGAGGTCGCCGGTCCGCTCGAGGTGGACGTCGGTGAGCCTGGCTTCCGCCTCGTGCGCCGGTCGTTCATCGACGACATGCCCGCGGCATGGGGCGTCGAGTGGCTGACGACGGCGCTCGTGCCGGAGCTGGTGACGGCGCTGCGGCACGAGGAGTCCCTCGACGCGATCCTGCGCGCGACGGCCGGCGTCGTCCCGGAGCGGGCGTGGACGCGCGCCAGCATGGAGTCCGCCCCCGACGACGCGAGCTCCGGCCTCGGGTGCCGGACCGGGGACCCGGCCTGGCTCGTCGTCAGCCTCGCGCGCGCCGAGCAGGACGGGCGGCCGCTGCTCTTCACGGAGCGATGGATCCGCGCCGACGCGGTGCGGGTCGTCGTGGAGCTCGGCACGGCCTGAGCGGCGCGCGGCGCGGGTCGACACGGGCCGTCGCATCACGGGACGACCGCCGCTCGGGGCGCCGGGCCCGCCGGGCCGACGAGCACCCCGGGGAGGTCGTCGAGCGTGACCGGCGGGGTGACGAGCTCGTGCCAGGGCGCGACGTCGTGCGTGCGGGCGAGCAGGTCGAGCGCGGCGCGCAGGTGCCGCGGCTCGTAGTTGTGCACGCCTGTGACCGTGAGCCAGCCGCGCACGACGCGCTCGGCGTCGAGCGGGACCGGAGGTGCCGGGGCGACGGAGCCCGCGAGGACGAGGCGACCGCCGACGTCGAGCCTGTCGAGGCACCGGGACACCGCCGCACCGGCACCGGAGAGCTCGATCGCGACGTCCACGAGGCCGACCGGCTCGTCGGTCCCGCGCGCGGAGGTCGCGCCGAAGCGCAGCGCGAGCCCGCGCCGTCCGGCGTCGGGGTCCGTGACGACGACCTCGGCCGCGCCCGCGTCGCGCGCCGCCGCGACCGCCGTGATGCCGAGCATCCCGGCGCCGCTCACGAGGACGCGGCGGCCGGCGAGCGGTCCGGCGGCCTCGATCGTGGCCATCACGGTCGCGGTCGCGCACCCGGCGGGTGCGGCGACGACGTCGGGCAGCCCCGCGGGCACCCGTACGAGGGTCGCGCCGTCGGGCAGCACGACGTGGCGCGCGTACGTGCCGCTGAGTGGCCAGTCGGAGTCGAACGCCTCGTGCCCGACCTTGCGGACCGACCGGCACTTGGCGCTGCGGCCGGCGAGGCAGCGGTCGCACACGCCGCACGCGACGGTCACGCCCCAGACGACCCGGTCGCCCACGGCGACGGGCGCGCCGTCGTCGGCGAGCGGGGCGTCCGGACCGAGGCGGACGACCTCGCCCACGGCCTCGTGGCCGAGCACCGAGGGCGCGGGCGCTGAGCGCCTGCCCGACACGGTGTGCCGGTCGCTGCCGCACACGGTGGCGAGGCGGACGCGGACGAGCACCTGGCGGGGCTTGAGGTCGGGCAGCGGGACGTCGGTCAGGCGGACCACGTCGCCGCCCTCCCACAGTGCGACGGTGGTCAGGTCAGCTGTGCGCGGATCCACCCGGAGAGCCTCTCGATGAGCAGGACGACGACGAACACGAGGAGGACGATGCCGCCGGCCACCTCGAAGTGCAGGGTGCGGATCGCCTCGAAGAGCAGGAAGCCGACCCCGCCCGCGCCGACGATCCCGAGGATCGTCGACGTGCGGATGTTGACGTCCAGGAGGTAGAGCGACGACCCGACGATGGACGGCATGCCCTGGGGGAGGACCGCGGAGAACAGGACCTTCCACCACCCGCCGCCCACGGAGCGCACGGCCTCGGCGGCGTCGGTCGGGATCTCCTCCACGGCGTCGGCGACGAGCTTGCCGAGGAACCCGATCGAGCCGATGCCGAGCGCCATCGCGCCCGCGACCGGCCCCAGGCCGACCGCGGCGACGAACACGACCGCGAGGATGAGCTCGGGGATCGACCGGACGACGAGGATCGTCGTGCGGGCGGCGGCGTGGACCACGGGGTGCGGTGCCACGGTCCGGGCCGCGAGCAGCCCGAGGGGCAGCGAGAGCGCGATGCCGATCGCCGTGGCGACGAGGCCGATGGCGAGCGTCTGGAGCATCGCCTCCCAGAGTGCCGGTCCGAGCGTGGTGAGGTCGGGAGGGAACATCCGTCCGGCGACCTCGAGGAGGTCGGGCACGGACGTCACGAGCTCGCGCGGGTCGATGTCGAGCCGCACGAACGCGAGCACCGTGATGCCGATCGCCGCGGCGCCCGAGAGGAACCGCACGGCACGGTCGCGCCGGAAGCGCGGCCGGCGCGGGGCGAGCAGCGAGCGCCGGATCCCCATGGACACCAGCTCCATCGCGGCCACGAGCACGAGGATCACGGCGACGATCCCGAGCGCCTTGGGGTAGACGAGGCCGCGCAGCGCGTCCTGGAGCGCGAACCCGATGCCGCCCGCCCCGACGAAGCCCAGCACGACCGACGTACGCAGGTTGATGTCGACGCGGTAGACGAACGCGGAGATCCACGACGGCACCACCTGGGGCACGACGCCGTTGAGCAGCTCGCGCAGCCGACCGACGCCGACGCTGCGCACCGCCTCGCGCGGGCCCGGGTCGGCGTCCTCGATCGCGTCGGCGAAGAGCTTGCCGAGCATGCCGACCGAGTGCAGCGCGAGCGCGAGGACGCCCGGCAGGATGCCGAGCCCGAGCGCTCGCACGAAGAGCACGGCGAACACGAGGTCCGGCACGGCGCGGCAGAACGTGATGACACCCCGGGCGACGGTCGCGACGAGCGGGTGCGGCGTCGTCGTACGGGCGGCCAGGAACGCGAGCGGCACCGAGAGGATCGTGGCGAGCACGGTCCCGAGGAACGCCATGAGCACGGTGTCGAGCGCGAGCGTGGCGACGCGCGCGGGGTCGTCGAGGCGGGGCGGCAGCATCCGCTCGACGAGGTTCACGACGTCCTCGCCGCCCATGACGAGCGTCGGCAGGTCGAGGCCGATGGACGACGCGGCGACGAGGCTGAGCACCACGAAGCCGCCCGCGAGCCAGCGCAGCGTCCGCTGGCGGCGCGTCAGGCGCGGCCGGAGGGGGTACCGGCCGCCACCATCGCCGACCGTGTCCTGCGGCGGTCGTGATCCGGGCCGCGTCCGCTCCGGCGCCTGGCTCGGGGCGCTCACGCGAGCGCCCCGGCGGTCACGGGCTCGCTCGCCGTCCCCGGTGCGACGCGCCGGTAGATCGCCATGGCCTCGTCCTTGGTCAGGCCGGCCGCGGGGCGGTCGAGGACCTTCTCGCCGTTCCGCAGCCCGACGAGGCGGTCCGCCCAGCCGAGAGCCAGGTCGACCTGGTGCAGCGTGCACACCACGGTCAGGCCCTCTTCGGCGCACACCCGGACGAACAGGTCCATCACCGCGCCCGCGTTCTCGGGGTCGAGCGAGGCGACGGGCTCGTCCGCGAGGACGAGCTGCGGACGCTGCATGAGCGTGCGTGCGATGGCGACACGCTGCTGCTGGCCGCCCGACAGGGTGTCGGCGCGCTGGTACGCCTGGCCGGCGAGCCCGACGCGCTCGATGTGGGCGAGCGCCTCCTCACGCATGCGGCGCGAGTACGTGGAGATGCCGTACCGCGGCCCGCGGACCCGGCCCAGCCCGCCGACGAGGACGTTCTCGAGGCACGTGAGCCGGCCGACGAGGTTGAACTGCTGGAACACGAAGCCCACCTCGGTGCGCAGCCGGCGCAGCTCGCGCGACGACGCGCGGTCCACGCGTGTGCCGGCGACGGTCACCTCGCCCTCGCTCGGCCGGTGCAGCCCGTTGAGGCAGCGCAGCAGGGTGGACTTGCCCGAGCCGGACAGGCCGAGCAGGACGAGCAGCTCGCCGCGCGCGACGTCGAGGTCGACCCCCGCGAGGGCCGTGGTCCCGTCGAACTCCTTGACGAGACCACGGACCCGCACGAGAGGCTCGCCCGCCGTCGGACGTGCGGGAGAACCGGTGAGCTCGGGCACGGTCAGCCCTCGCACTTGTCCGACTTGGTGAGGGTGCAGACCTCGCGCGTGCCGTCGTAGTCCGAGTCCTGCGCAGGCGCGAAGCCCCACGCGTCCTCGTCCGTGAGCAGGCACTCGCCGTCGCAGAAGCCCTGCTCGAGGAGGTAGTCCGAGTTTGCCTTCTCCGTGATGAGCGCGGTCAGCGTGGCGATGTTCTCCTCGCCGAGCGCGTCGTTGCCGACGAACAGCGAGCCGGAGATCTTCGGGGACTTCCAGACCTCCTTGAGGTCGCCCTCGGCGAGGTCGCCCGCGGCGGGCAGCGTCTCCTCGACCATCGACTGCATGGCGAAGCCCGCCTCGCAGTCGCCGGCCGCGACGGCGAGCGCCGACGCGTCGTGGCCGCCCGCGAAGATGGGCTGCACGCCGGCCGCGAGGTCCTTCTCCGTGCCGGACTCGATGACGCCGGCGTCGATGAGCCCCGAGCTCGGGTAGAGGAAGCCCGACGTCGAGCCGGGGTCGACGAAGCACACGCTGCGACCCTCGAAGTCCTCGAGCCCGTCGATCTCGGCGTTGTCGCCCCGGGTGATGCCGAGGGAGTAGTAGCCCGGCTCGGCGCCCTCCTCCTCGATCACGGCGCCCAGCGGCGTGATCGCCGCGTCGTTGTGCGTCGCGATGACGTACGCGAAGGAGCCGAGGAACGCGATGTCGACCTTGTCGGCGATGAGGCCCTCGATCACACCGGCATAGTCGGAGGCCTGGCTCACCTCGACGGTCGCGCCCGTCTCCTCCTCGAGCATCGCGATGATCGGCTCGTAGCCCGCGGCGAGGTCGGTCGAGTTCTCCGCGGGGATCGCGCCCAGGCGGATGACCTCCGGAAAGCCGGACGCTGCCGCGGCGGCGGTGTCGCCCGCGCCGTCGGCAGCCTCGCTCGTCCCGCCGCACGCGGACAGCGTGAGGGCCGCGACGCCGGCGAGCGCCACGGCGGCGAAGGTGGTGGTGGTGGTCTTCATGTCGTCGTCTCCGGTGTGACGTCGTGGGAGGCGCCCAGGGGCGGGCGCCGTCGAGGAGTCTGGGAGGGTCGGGAGAACCGACGGTCCGAGAACGGTGAACGGGCGATGAACTGTCGTTCACCGTCTCGCCAGGTCGTCCGGACAACATGCGGTCATGCGCGTGACGACCACTTCTTCCACCGCTGCTGTGCCTGCGGGCGCGTCCGGACGGACCCGGGCCCCGGTGGCGCGCGACCCTCGGGACGTGACCCGCGCGCCCCGGGACTACACGCTGGGCGGCGTCGTCGCGGTGCTGCCCGGCAGCGTCGTCGAGGACGCGCGGGTCGTGGTCCGCGACGGACACGTGGTCGAGGTCGGCGAGCGTCCGCCGGGCAGCCGTGCCGACCTCGACGGCGGGGGAGCGCTGTGCCTGCCCGGCCTCGTCGACGTGCACACCGACGTGCTGGGCCACGAGGCACGCCCGCGCCCCGGTGCCACGCTCCCGCTCGGTCTCGCCGTGCGCACCGCGACCGACCGGCTCGCGACGGTCGGCGTCCTCACGGCGTTCCACGGGGTGGCCTACGGGGAGCGCACGCCCGTGGGCCTGCCCGCGGGGGAGCCCGAGCCCGGCGAGCTGCTCGAGGCGCTCGGGGACCCGGCCGCGCACGACGACGGCGCGCGCGTGCTGCACCGCCTGGACATCCGGTGCCCCGCGGCGGTCGAGACGCTGCGTGCGGTGCTCGACGCGCTGCCCGCCGACCAGGCGCCGGCGCTGGTGTCCCACGAGGACCACACGCCGGGCATCGGGCAGTACGCCCGCCCGGAGACGATGGAGCGCTGGCTCGTCGAGCGGGCGGGGATGTCCGCCGACGGCGCGCGCGGGCACGTGGCGCGCTGGCGGTCCGAGCGCGAGGAGCGTGCCGACGTGGCGTCGTCGACGCTCGAGTGGCTGGGTGGCCTGGCCCGGGCCGGGCGCGTGCGCCTCGCCGGGCACGACCCGGAGACGGTCGCCGACGTCGAGGCGCTCGTGGCCCGCGGGGGCGCGGTCGCGGAGTTCCCGACGACGCTCGTGGCGGCGCGTGCCGCGCGGGACCGCGGCGTGCTCGTCGTGGCCGGCGCGCCCAACGTGGTGCGCGGCGGCTCGCACGCGGCGAACGTCTCGGCGCGCGAGCTCGTCGCGCACGGGCTCGTCGACGCGCTCGCGTCCGACTACGTGCCGGCGACGATGCTCGCCGCGGTGGACGTGCTCGTGCGCGAGGGGCTGGCGTCGTTGCCGCGCGCCGTCGCGCTCGTGACGTCAGGCCCGGCCCGAGCCGCCGGGTCCACCGACCGCGGCGCTCTCGTCCCCGGCGCGCGGGCGGACCTCGTGCTGGTCCGCCCGCGCGGGGGGTGGCTGTCGGTCGCGGCGACGCTGCGCTCGCGGGTCTGACGCCCGGGTCGCGCATGTCTCAGCATGTGAACGGTCTCCCACCGGGCCGAGCGGGTGAAAATCGGGCCATCCCCGGGTGCAACCCCGCGCATAAAGGACATCCGTGGCGATCCACCTCGTCCTGGACATGCGTCCAGCCTGCAGGCGCGGGAGGAGGCGTGCACGCTGCCTGGAGGCACCAGGGGGCGACCGGACGGTCGGCGGCCGCCCGGTGGGGCCTCGCGCGGTCTCGCGCCGAGCGCGTCGGCCTTCCTCCCCGAGCAGGGGGCCGGGAGGAAGGCCGGCCTCAGCGCCGTAGTGCGGCGACGAGCCGGCCCGACTCGGTCCGGATGCGCCTGAGCACCCGCTCGTAGACCTCCTCGTCGCGGCCGTAGGGGTCCACGACGTCCAGGTCGGCCTGCGGGCCGTCGAGGTTCGCCCGCGCGCGCCCGGTGCCTGCCAGGACCGCCCGGAGTCGCGCCCCGTCGTCCTCGGCAGCCGGTGCCTGAGCGACCTGCTCGGCGATCGGGGCGACCTCGGAGAAGAGCAACGTCCGGCGGAGCGCGGCCGGGACGAGCGCGAGCACGTCGGCGCGGTGGGCGCGCGTCATCGCCAGGACGAGGTCCGCCGAGGAGACCATCTGAGCCGTGAGCGCGCGCGCCGCGAAGCCGGATGCATCGACGCGGTGGCGGGCGAGCAGGCGGGACATCGGGGCGGCGACCGGGGCACCGACGACCGCCGCGGTGCCGGCGCTCGTCACCTCGACGGAGTGGTCGAGAACCGAGGAGAGCACGAGCTGGGCAGCCGGCGAGCGACAGATGTTGCCGGTGCAGACGACGAGGACGGAGAGCACGCTCATCCTTCGTGGTGGCGGGTGATCTGGGTAATCTAGCGCGAGCGGCGGGCGTCCGGGAGGGCGCGTCGCCGGCCGGGGGAAACGGTCGCAGGGGGCGACATGGTGCACGACGGTTGGGGTACCCAGTGGTCGGCGACGACCATCAGCGCTCCGAGGCGGACGCAGGCTCGGGGTCTACCCGTCTCCGACCCTCGGCGACGTCGGGCCCCCACACCTCGTCGTCGCCGCGGAGCGTTGCTCGCGATCTCGCTCGGGCTGGTGCTCGTCGTGTGGACCGTCTGGATCACCGTGGACGTGCTGCGCGCGCGCGAGGCGCTGGCCGACGCCGCCGCGAGGCTCCCAGGTCTCCAGGAGCAGGTCCGCGACGGCCAGGACGCCGCCGCCGCCCTCGGCGACATCAGGCGCTCGGCGGACGTCGCCGCGTCGTCGACGCACGGGCCGCACTGGGCGCTGGCACGCGCCCTCCCGGTGATCGGTGACGACGCGAGGGCGCTGGGGGAGGTCTCCACCGCGGTCCAGGAGCTCGCGGACGACGCTCTGCCACGGCTCGCCGACGCCGCCGCGGTCGCCTCGCCGGCCCTCCTGGCCCCGCGCGAGGGTGCCGTCGACCTCGGCCCGGTCCAGGACGCCCGGGACGACGTGACGGGTGCCGACCGGTCGGTCGGCCATGCCCTCGCGACGGTCTCCGCCATCGACACGTCAGCCCTCGTCCCGCCCCTCGCGACCGCGGTCACCGAGCTGCGCACGCAGCTCGAGCAGGTCTCCGCGGAGACCGCGACGGCCGCGCGTGCCGTCGACCTCCTCCCGTCGATGCTCGGTGCCGCCGGCCCGCGCGACTACCTGGTCCTGGTGCAGAACAACGCCGAGCCGCGCGCCGTTGGGGGCATCGCCGGTTCGGTGCTCCACGTCCGCGCCGAGGAGGGTGCGGTCACGCTCCTCGAGGTCCGGCCGGGCAGCGAGCTGGGAGCGTCAGGGACGAGCGTGATCGGCCTCGACCGCGCGGAGGACGCCCTGTTCGGCGACGACCTCGGGCGCTTCATGCTGAACGCGACGTCCACGCCCGACTTCCCGCGGACGGCGGAGGTGGCGCGCGCCACGTGGAAGGACCGGACGGGGCAGGACGTCGACGGTGTCCTGGCCGTCGACCCCGTTGCACTCGGCCGCGTGCTCGCGGCGACAGGGCCCGTGACCGTCACACCCCCTGTCGGCGGTGAGGTGCGGCTGACCGGCGACGTCGCTCCCGAGTTCCTGCTCAACGGCGTCTACCGGCGCTACCAGGATCCTTCGGTCCAGGACGCCGTGCTCGCGTCCGTCGCAGAGGGTGTGTTCGCCGGGCTCGTGCGCGGGGGCGGCGACCCGGCGGCCGTCGTCGGAGCCCTCGCGGAGTCCGCTCGTGAGGGTCGGCTCCTCGTCTGGTCCGCGGACGGCGAGGAGCAGGACCGGATCTCGGGCACGGTGCTCTCGGGCGAGCTGCGGGGGCAGCGTCGGTCGGCCACGGGCGCGACGACGTCCCCGGTCGTCGGTGTGTACCTCAACGCGACGTCGGCCGCGAAGGTCGGGTACTACCTGGACACGACCGTGACGGTCGACGACGTCCGGTGCCGTCCGGACGGGTCCCAGTCCTTCACGATGACGGTCTCCCTCGTGTCGACGCTCTCGCCCGACGAGGCGGCGTCTCTCCCGTCGTACGTGACCGGCGTGGGTGACGACGGGACCGTCCGGACGAACCTGCTCGTCTACGCGCCGTCGTACGGCGGGATCATGGGCACGTCCGGTCCGGACGACGATCTCGGTCTGTACTCCCAGGTGCACGACGGCCTCGTCGTGGGAGCGCGCTCGGTCGTCGTCCCTCCGGGCGGGACGGCCACCTACACGTACGACGTCGTGAGCGGCAAGGACCAGACCGGCGACGTCGTCGTCCGGAAGACTCCCGGGGCCAGATCCCCCCGGGACACCGTCCCCGCTTCCGTGTGCGAGCAAGGTGTGTTCTTCTAGAGGAGCACGGCGGGGGCACGTGCACGCGTCGTTTGGACGCACCCTCGAGGCTCCCGCTCCGTCGAACACGAGGCAGGGGGCCTTCGACATGAACCTTCGACGTGCAGCGACCACGCTGCTCCTGGCCGCGGCGCTCGCCGCGGGACCGGCCGTCGCGCACGCCTACGAGGCGGACGACTACGAGGTCGGCATCTCCACCACCACGCCGGTCGCGGGCGAGTCGTTCACGGTCACCGTGGCCGGGCCGGCCGCGAACCCGACCGTCACCCTGACCATCTCCTCTCCGGACGTCCCGGACGGCGCTATCTCGATCGCCGGGACGAAGGCGTTGACGAAGGGTACGACCGACGGGTTCGCCTCGTTCGCGGTGACGCTGTCACAACCGGGCACGTACTCCCTCGTCGCGACCGACGCGGACGGGACCGTGCTCTCGAGCCAGGAGATCGTCGTGGTCTCCGCCTCGTCCGGGGAGGGGACCGACGGAGCGGACGGGGACGGGCAAGAGGCGACCGGAGCCTCGGGTCCCGGTCTTGCGGAGACCGGTGCGGACCAGGTGTTTCTCGTCGGTGGCGCCCTCCTCCTCGTGGCCGGCGGTGCGACGGCGGTCGCCGTCGCGCGGAATCGGCGGAGGACGAAGCCGCAGGCCTGAACCGGTGCGGGTCCGCCGGTGGGCGGCGGCCACCGCACTGCCGACCGCACGACGTCGCAGGGGGCACCATGACGTTGGAGAAGGACCACGAGATCGACCGGCTGGACGCCGCTGCGCTCTCGGACGACGAGGGGCGTCGGCGGTCTGCGCCGTCGTTCGACGCCGGGCAGCTCGCCCGGATCACGCTGGGCGCCGACCGGCGCCCGGGCTGGAAGGCTCGGCTGGTGCGGCGGACCGCGTTCGTCGACGCGATCGCGGTGGCGATCGCCGTCGGCACCGCGTACCTCGTACGCTTCGACGGGATCGGCGGGGCCACCCTTGACCTGGACTACCTCGCCATCTCCGTCGGGCTGCTCGTCGCCTGGACGACCGCGGTCAGGGTCGCCTTCTCGCGCGAGGGCCGCATGATCGGGACGGGCGCGCCCGAGTACGCACGCGTCGTCAACGCGACGTTCGCCCTGTTCGGGGTGATCGCGATCGTCGCCTACCTCGTGAGGTTCGACCTCGCGCGGGGATACGTCGCGATCGCGCTCCCGGTGGGCCTCGTTCTGCTCGTTCTCGGGCGGTACGCCGTACGCCGACGGCTGGTCGACCTCCGCTCTCGCGGCCGGTGCCGTTCGCGGACCGTGGTCGTCGGCGGTCGGGACGGCGCGGCGCACCTCGTCCACGAGCTGCGCCAGGCGAGCCACACGGGTTATGAGGTAGTCGGGGTGTGCGTGCCCGGAGGCTGCGTCGAACCCGACGAGCAGGTCGCGGGGATCCCGGTCGTCGGCGAGGTCGGTGACGCGGCGGCGCTCGTCGAGCCGCTGGGCGCCGACACCGTCATGGTCACGGGCTCCGACCTCGTCACACCTCGAACGGTCAAGCGCCTCGCGTGGGACCTCGAGCCCTGGGGGGCGGACCTCGTCCTCGCCCCGGCGCTCACCGACGTCGCCGGCCCCCGCATCAGGACCCGGCCCGTCGCGGGACTGCCGCTGCTGCACGTCGAAGCCCCGGGATACTCGGGGCCGGAGCACGTCCTCAAGCGGACGTTCGACGTCGTCGGCGCGCTCGTCCTGATCGCCGTGCTCACCGTGCCACTGGTCGCCACCGCGATCGCGATCCGGACGACGAGCCGGGGCCCGGTGCTGTTCAGGCAGGAACGTGTCGGGCTGTGCGGCGAGCCGTTCACCGTCCTGAAGTTCCGGTCGATGGTCGTGGGTGCAGAGTCGCGGCTCGAGGAGGTGCTCGGCGAGGGCAACGTCGGGGTCTTCTACAAGGCTAGGTCCGATCCGCGCGTCACGAAGGTCGGGGCGTTCCTCCGCCGGTACTCGATCGACGAGCTCCCGCAGCTCTTCAACGTTCTCGGAGGATCGATGAGCCTGGTGGGGCCGCGGCCGCAGGTCGCTCTCGAGGTGGACCAGTACGACGCCGAGATCGGCAGGCGGCTGCTCGTGAAGCCGGGTCTCACCGGGCTCTGGCAGGTGTCGGGCCGGAACGACCTCACGCTCGAGGAGAGCGTACGGCTCGACCTCTTCTACGTCGAGAACTGGACGATGGCGGGTGACCTGCTCATCCTCCTGCGCACGCTGCGAGCGGTGGTGGGGCGTGCCGGTGCCTACTAGACCTCGGGTGGCCATTACCCAGCCCTACGTGCCGGCGTACCGAGCGCGGTTGCTCGGGCTGGTGGTCGAGTCGCTCGGTGACCTCGGGATCGACGCGCACGTCTTCTTCGGAGGCGGCGCCGAGCAGATGCGTCGTCGACGTCGTCGGGGCGACATGGTCGACGTGCCGTGGGCGAGCGAGGTCGTCGCACGCGTCGTGCCCCTCGGGCGCGCCGGTCGGCACCTGCTCCGTCGCGAGCTCCCCGACGGATGGCGGGACGCTCTGCTGGTCACGGAGATGCAGGCGGGCAACCTCGACGCCGTCCTCGCGGGCCTTCGGCGCCGGCCCTACGTCACCTGGGGCCACGGCGCGTCGTACACCGCCGACGAGGTGCGGGTGGCGGCTCGTCTGGAGACATGGGTCAACCGGCATGCGTCGCACGTGCTGACGTACACGGAGGCCGGACGGCGGTCCGTGCTGGGGGCGACGGGGCTGCCGGCCGACCGGGTGACGTCGTTCCACAACTCCACGGACACCACGGCGCTGCGGAAGGAGCTGGACTCCCTGGACACCGCGACGCTGGACCGGTATCGCACGTCGATCGGCCTACCGGACGACGCGACAGCGGCGCTCGTGCTCGGTGCGCTCGACGAGCACAAGCTGCCCCTGCTCGTCCGGGACGCCGCGCTCCTGGCCCTCGACCGGGACCCGGATGCCTGGCTGCTCGTCGCGGGCGACGGCCCAGCCGCCCCGGTCTTCCGGGAGCTCGCCGACCGGACCGGCCGGGTGATCCTCCTCGGGCAGCTCGACGGCCCGGACGTCGCGCGTGCCGGGGCGGTGTCCCGGCTCCTGCTGAACCCGGGACGGGTCGGGCTGGTCGCGGTCGACGCGCTGGCGCTCGGACTTCCGGTCCTCACGACCGACGCGGGCCGGCACGCCCCGGAGATCGAGTACCTGAGCGAGGGGACCGACCTCCTCACGGTGCCCGGCACCGCCGAGCAGCTAGCCGGTGCGTGGCTCGCCCTGGCCTCGAGAAGGCGAGGGAGCCGGGCCACGATCCCCGAGGTGCCCTCGGTCGAGTCCGCGGCCGACCGCATCGTGCGGACCCTGCACCGCGTCGTCAAGGACGCCGTATGAGGGTGGTCCACTACTACGCGCGCTACCTGGAGCATCCGTCGGGGGTGACGGATTCGATCGAGAACTGGGTGCGGCAGGCGCGGCGCGCGGGTCACGACGCTGCGGTGCTCTGCGCCCCGGTTCCCGCCCCTCGTGAGGTCGCGTCGGACCTGAGCGACGTCGTGCGAACCGTCCCGCACGCCGGTCACGGACGCACGTCGTGGGTCCCGAGGGGCCTCACGCGGTACGTCTCCCGGGATGACGTCCTCTACCTGCACGAGGGCTGGGTGGTGAGCAACGTCGTCGCCGCGCGACGCGGCCGGCGCGCCGGGGCGGTCGTCGTCCTCATGCCCCACGGCGTCTACGAGACGGGCGTCACCTCACGCCTGCGCGACGTGGCCGGGATCCGGCGCACCGCTGAGGGCTTCGTGCTGCGGCGGGCAGACTGGGTCCACGTCTTCTACCCGTCGGAGGCAGGACTCGTCGACGCCGTATCCCGGCGCACCGGACGGAGTGGCCGGGCCGCACGGACCCTGGCCCTGCCGAACGGAGCACCCGCCGCGGGAGCGGCACCGCGGTGGGTCGGCGGGGGCGGCTACTTCCTGTGGATGGGTCGTTACGACCCCGAGCACAAGGGGATCGACAACCTGCTGCACCGGTGGGCCGAGCTCCCGGGCCCCCGGCCGCGGCTCGTCCTCGCCGGTCCCGACTTCCGCGGCGGGCGTGGACGGACCCTCGACCTCGTCGCCGATCTCGGTCTCGGGAGCGACGTCGACGTCCGGAGCAGTGCGCGCGGCATCGACAAGGAACGGCTGGTCCGCGGGTGCCGCGCGTACCTGCATCCCTCACGGTGGGAGTCCTGCAGCATCCTCCTGCTCGAGATGCTCGCCGCGGGCGTCCCGACGCTCCTCTCCTCGACGGTGCACGCGGCGGAGCCCTTCGCCGCCCACGGCGTCGCCCGCGCACACGACTTCGGCGTCCCGGGAGGCTTCGCCGCCGCCCTGGGCGCTGTCGACGAGGACCGTGAGCTGGGCGAGACCGCTCGCAGGTGGGTCGCCGAGACGGCGACCTGGGACCGCGTCGGGGACGCCTACGGCGACTGGCTCGCACGGCTCGACGAAAGGAACGCACGATGATCGTGGTCGCAGACCCCGGCGCCGCCTCGACGAACGTCGGCGACCGCATCATCTCCGAGTCGGTCGCCTCGGAGTTCGTGGAACCCCTGCGCGCAGCGGGCCGGACGGTCGAGCTCGTGCCCATGCACGGGTCGCTGTCCGAGGCGCACCGGGAGGCGCTCCGTCGCGCCGAGCAGGTGGTCGTGTGCGGCACCAACCTGCTCTCCGACCACATGCGCTTCCGACGCGCGTGGCACTGGCCGGTGGAGGACATCGACCTCTGCCGCGGCCGCCTGACGTTCCTTGGCGTGGGGTGGTGGCAGTACCAGCGCGCCGGGATCGACGTGGTTTCGGCGCGCTGGCTCCGGGCTCTCGCAGGAGACGCGCCGTGGGCGGTGCGGGACGAGTACACGCTCGCCAAGCTGCGCAGGGCACGGGTCGCAGCCGTCCACACCAGCTGTCCGACGCTCTGGGGCATCGAGAAGCAGGTGCTCCCGTCGGGTCAGCGGCGCGTCGTGGTGACCTTCACGGACTACAGCCAGGACCCGCTCGCCGACGGACGCCTCGTACGAGAGCTGGCCGAGCGTTTCGACGAGGTGCTCTTCTGGCCCCAGGGCCCGGGGGACCCGGACTACGTCGAGCACGTCCGTCGGGGCGTGGGCTCCCTCCTGGGTCCGACCCTGGAGGACTTCGACGCCGTCCTGGCGGAACCCTCGACGGCCTACGTCGGGCTGCGGCTGCACGGCGGGATCCGGGCGATGCAGCGGGGTGTGCCGTCGCTGGTCCTCTCGATCGACAACCGCGCCCGGGAGATCGCCAGGTCGGTGGGGCTGCGCGCCCCGTCGCGGTACGCGACGAGGGTCTACCGCGACGACCTGGGGTCGGGGGAGACGATCGGCATCGCGGTGCCGAGGACCGCCGTCGACCGGTGGCGTGCCGGCTGGGGAATCCACGGATGAGGGCCGAAAGGGACGGGGCGACGGCCGTGCTTCCGGCGACCGTCACGAGCGACGTGGTCCGACTCTCCCGGGCCGACTATGTCCTCGTCACGCGCGAGGCCGACTGGTGCGCCGTCGCGGGTGCGGGCCTCGACCCGGTGACTGCGCACCTGCGCTTCAGCGTGACCGACGCGCGGTCCGAGGCGGCGGCGCGGCTCGGGCCCGTCGTCATGCCGTGGCGGTGGCGGCGCACGATCCTCAACACGGGTATCCGAGAGGTGCACCGCGAACCTGGCGCACCTCTCGCGCCGGTCCTCGGCGCCCTCCTCGCCGGCGCCCGGGTGAGGCGGGCTCGTGTCCGTTGAGCAGACGGCCTACCGCCGCGCCGTGGCGACCCTGCGGCGCACCGGTGTCGTGGACGGGATCTGGACCGCCGCGGCATCCGCAGGCTCCAAGGCGCAGACGCTCACCGTGCTTGCGGTCGCCGGCGCGGCGCAGGGCGTCGACGGCGTGGGGCGCGTCGTGCTCGCGACCTCGACGGCGGTCCTCGCGACCGCCGTCGTCGACCTCGGGTTCTCCACCCAGATCATGCGGGTCTACGCGGCGGGCGGGCTCGTGTCCCGGCGGACGGTGCTCGCGCCGCTCGCGTGGCGTGCCGGCGTCCTCGTGCCGTTCGCGCTCGTCGCGGCCGCCGTCGTCGTCGCTCCCGCCGTCGTCGAGGGGCGGGCATGGAGCGTCTCGGTCGCCGTCTACGCGCTCGGCTACCTGGCGTCGAGCGTCGTCACGAGGCTCGCGTACGGCGTCGGCCGGTTCCGCGGCGGTGCGACGCTCAACGGCGCGGTGCGTGCGGCCACGGTCCCCGCCCTCCTGCTCGCACAGCACGTCGGTGCCCCGCTGTGGACCGCGCTCGTCGTCCTTGCTCTCGGGGAGCTCGTCATCGCCGCAGTCCAGTACGGGCTCGTGCCCGTCGCCCTGGGGGAGGACCGGGAGACGGGCGTGCTCCGCGTCCGGCACACCTGGCGGTTCGGTCTGGCACCCCTCGTCAACACGGTGATGAACCGGAGCGACGCCGTCCTGGTCTCGTTCTTCGCCGCGACCGCCGCGGTCGGGGTGTACGGGCTGGCGAGCCAGGTGGAGGGGGCGCTCACCACCGTGGCGCTCGTCCCCGCCGGAGCGGCGGTGGCCTACGCCGCGCGATCCCGGTCGCACGCCGACGTGGCGAGCCAGCGCAGGGTGGTCGCCGGAGTGGTCGCCGCGGCCTACGTCGTGCTGGCGGTGCCGGTGCTCCTGGCTCCTGAGGCGATCGTCGAGCTCGTCTTCTCGGTGACGCTCCAGGACGCCGACGCCCTGCGCATCTGCGTCGTCGCCGGCATCTTCTCGTGCCTCGGCGGCGTAGCGACCCAGCAGATCACCGGGCTCGGACGGCAGCACGCCCTCGTCGCCGTGTGGCTGTCGACCCTCGTCGTCGGCGTCCTCGGGCTCGCTCTCGGTGCCGCGACGGCGGGCGCGGTCGGTGCTGCGTGGGGTGCGCTGGCCCGGGACGTGGTCTTCTTCCTGCTCTCCTGGTCGCTCCTCGTGTCGCCCGGTGCCAGGTCGCGCAGGAGGGAGGCCGCATGACGACTCTCGTCCTTCCACGGCTCGGACGGGCGGGCCTCGGGAACGAGCTCTTTCCCGCGCTGCGCGCCGCCGAGTTGGCCGCCGACATGTCCGCGACGCTCCTCTCGCCCCGATGGTTCCAGCTTCGTGTCGGACCGACCCTGCGCGGTGAGCGCGACAAGCGGCAGTACTGGCGCCTGTTCCGCCCTCCGACGCTCGAGCAGCGGCTGCTGCGCCGTGCGGCGGAGAGGGCCGTTCGCCCGCCGCACGACCCTGACGGGTCGGAGGTCGTGGTCGTGGCCGGGATGCAGGACTACTACGAGCCGCTGACGAGACCGGGCGAGTGGCACCGCGCGACCCTCCTCGGCTGGGCACGCGACGGGGTGGTGGGTCCTCCTCGCCATGAGGCGTACGTCAGCGTCCACGTCCGGCTGGGAGACTTCCGTCGCCCCGAGGAGGGCGCTCCCTCCGTGGACGCGAACAACACGAGCACGCCCGTGCGGTGGTACGTGGACGCGGTCCGGGCTCTGCGCGCAGGTGGGATCGACCACCCGGTCGTCGTCTCGTCGGACGGCGAGGACCGTGAGCTCGCCGACCTGCTCCGGCTGCCGGGCGTCGCACGGTCGGACGCCCGCAACGCCCTCGACGAGATCGTCCTGCTGTCGCGCTCGGCGGGGATCCTGGGCAGTCGCTCGACGTTCACCTCGTGGGGTGCGTTCCTCGGCTCGGTGCCACTCCTCGTGGCTCCGGGTGCGAACGCGTACCGGCCCCACCGGTACGTCTGGGAGAGCATCGGCGAGGACGTTCCCGCCGCGTGGCTCGACCGGCTGTCGAGGTCGTCGACATGATCACGCCGGTCCGGAGGGACCCCGAGCGCGATGCCATGGTCCGTGGCGCCCGGTCGCTCTTCCTCGTCGCCGCGTTCTTCGTCCCCCTGACAGCGGTCCGTTCCGTGGCCGGCTTCACCGTCGGCGACGGGGCGCTGGTCGCGGCCACGGCACTGTGCCTGCTCAGCCTCGCGAGACCCCCCGGCCGGGTCCCCGCCGGGGTCGCCACCGCCTCGGGTCTCGCCGTGCTGGCGGCCCTCGCGCTCGCGATCCCGTCGTCCGCCCCCGTCGCCGAGCTCGCGGTGGGCGCACGGCTGTGCGTCGTCTGGCTCGTCTGGGTCTGGGTCGCCTCGGTCGTGCTCCGACGACGGGAGCACGTCATTGCCGCGGCGACGGCCTTCGTGCTCGGGGCCTGCCTGTCGTCCGCGGTCGCCGTCGGACAGCTCGCAGGGGTCGACCTGCGACCCGCCTTCTTCGCCGCACCGGACGAAGGTGTCACGGCGCGGTTCATCGGCCTGGGCGGCCACGCCAACGGACAGGGCGGTTGCCTGGCGGTCGCGTTGGTCCTGTCTCTCGCGGCGGCGCTCGCGGGCCACCGGCGTGGACGGGCGCTGGCCGCGAGCTCGTTGCTCGCAGTCGGGCTGCTGCTCACCGCGAGCATCACCGGGCTGCTCACCGTGGTCGTCGGGCTGGTCGTTCTGCTGTGGCGGGCACGAAGCGTGCGGGTGGCACTCCTGGGAATTGTCGGGGTCGTGGCGGCGGCCCTCGCTCTCGGCATTCTCCGGCGCGCATTCCCGGCGGTCGTCACGCCTTTCGACCGTTTCGAGTCGGCGACCGGCGTGGGCGGGATCAGCACCGTCGGGCAGCGGCTGGCGACGATTCACTTCGCGGGGGAGCGGATTCGTGAGGAACCGCTCCTCGGAATAGGCTTTGCGGACGGCGGAGGGACATACAACGGCGTGACGCAGGCGCACAACATGGTGGTGCTCTCCTGGTACCAGGGCGGGATTCTTCTGCTCCTTGCGGTTCTCGTCATGTCGGCGACCGCCCTCCTCGCAGGGCGTCGCGCGAGGGACGCGCTCGGCACCGCATTCTTCGCCGCGACCGTGGCTGCACTTTTCTTTGCGCAGACAGGGCCGTCGCTTTACGACAGGTTCGTCTGGTTCCCGGCGGTCCTGCTCCTGGCGGTGTCCGTCCTGTCCCGATGCGACGAGCCGGTGCCGCTGCCTTCGGTGGTGGTCACCCCGGACCGTCGCTCGAGGTCGACCTCGCGCCCCGCCGTGACGATGCGGGCATAGTGCTCCTCGAGGAGCGCGGCGACCGAGCCGACCGAGAAGGTCTGCTCGACGAGCGCTCGTCCGTTCTGCCCGAGTGCGGCGCGCAGCGGTGCGTCCTCCAGGAGTCGTCCCAGAGCCACCGGGAGGTCGTTCCCGTCCTCCTCCACGACCACGCCCGCGCGAGCAGCGGCCACGGCCGGCGCGAGCCCGCAGGTGCGCGTCACGACCACCGGAGTACCGGCCGACATCGCCTCGAGGACGCTCATGGGGAACGGTTCGTCCACCGAGGGGAGCACGTAGACGTCGGCCGCACCGAGACGCGCCAGCGTCTCCTCGGGGGGCAGCGCCCCCTCCCACGCGACGCGGCACCGGATCTCCGGCGGGAGCCGCGACACGGCGTCGGCGACCCCGCGCCCCTCGCCCTCGTCAGGGCCGACGAGGGTGAACCTCACCCCGGGGAAGCGCGGCGCGAGGACGGCGGCCGCGCGGACGAACGCGAGGGGCCGCTTGCGTGCGTGGAGTCGGGCAAGGAAGAGGACCTCCGGGAGGCTGTCGCCCTGCTCGTCCGTCCGGACGGCTGGCGTCGACGGGACCCCGTTGACGAGGCGCTCGAGCGACACGGTCCCGGGGAACTGCGCGCGGAGTCCCGCCTCCTCGGCGGCCGTCAGGGCGAAGCTCGCGGACGCGTCGGCGACCAACCGGCGCGTGAGCAGGCGGTCCACGAGCGGGGCGAGGGGGTTCCTGCTCGGCATGAGCATGCCGTGGGTCTGCGTCACGAACGGCTTGCGCGCAGAGCACCACGCACGCGCAGCAAGGAGGGTCACGAGGTCGCGCGCCAGGTGCACGTGCGCGAGGTCGAAGCGGCCCGCGCTCGCACGGACCCACCGGAGCATCGCCGGGGAGGCGATCCCGGCAAACCCGGTCCCGGGCACCACGCGCACTGCGGGGAAGGTCCTGACCGGCACTCCGTCGTACTCCGTCGGGAGGCGCTCGAAACCCGAGGCGGCGGCGACCAGCACCGCGTCGTGGCCACGTTCGCGCAACGCGCGGACCTGGTTCGTCGCCACGCGCACGGGACCTCCGTAGGAACCCTCGGGAGTGATGAGCGTGACGACGTGCAGGACTCTCAGGCGTCGGCTCGTCATCTCAGAACCTCGTCCTGGCGGAGATCGCACGGCCGTCCCAGACTGCCCCGTCCGGGACCGTCCCGCGCACGACGGAGCCGGGGGTGACGAGAGACGACCGCCCGAGACGGGTGCCGCCGAGCACCACGCACCGGCTGGTGATCCATGCGCCGGGACCGACGTGGACCGGCGAGGTGACGAGCCCCATGTCGGAGCGGTGCCGGTGGCTCCCGGTCGTGACGAGGGTCTCTTGGGATATCACGACGTCATGGGCGATCCAGACGTGATCCTGGTTGTGGATCCAGACACCCTCGCCGATCCAGCAGTTGGCACCGACATGGAGTTTCCATGGAAATCGCACTCGCGTCCGAGGCCGGAAGACGACGCCCTCGCCGATCTCCGCCCCGAACGCCCGGAGTACCGCCACCCGCATTTTGGAGCTGATCTGCCACGGGTTCGAGACCAGGAGGAGCTCGGCGATTCCCCAGAGGTAGACGACGACCGCCGGCCGGTCCCACGTCGCGCGTTCGCCAGGCGCCTGCGCGAGCGGGACGACAGGAATTCTCGCGTGCGTCGGATCGGAATTCATGTGCCCCCCAGCATGGTCGTCCTCGCGCGGCTATGGTACTCAGGTGAATGGTCGAGGTCTTCGGGTGCTCGTGCTCGGCGCGAACTACTCTCCGGAACCTACCGGAAATGCGCCCTATACGTCGGCGCTGAGCCGTGCGCTCGTCGATCGCGGTGCCGAGGTCCGTGTCATCACGACCTTTCCGCACTATCCGGGCTGGCGCGTGCACGACGGGTACCGCGGCTGGAGACGACGCGAGACGGTCGACGGGGTCGACGTCCTGCGGCTGCGCCACTACGTGCCCGCCACGCCGTCACCCGTCCGCCGGCTGGTCGCCGAGCTGAGCTTCGGTCTGCGCTCAGTCGGTGTGCGCTGGCCCGAGGTCGACGTCGTGCTGCTCGTCTCACCGTCCTTGTTCTCGGCCGCCGTCGCGTCGGCGCGACTCGCGGCACGTCGCCGCCTCCGCGGGGCGTCGTCGCCTGCCGTCGTGCTGTGGACGCAGGACCTCTACTCCCTGGGCGTCGCGGAGACCGGTACCGCGAAGGGCTGCCGGGCGCGCGCGGTCGAGCGGGTGGAGAGCTGGGTGGTCCGCGGCGCGGACGGCGTCGTGGTGATCCACGACCGGTTCGCGCGTCACCTCTGCGAGGTCCTGGGCGCCGACCCCGACGCCTTGCGGACGGTGCGCAACTGGACCCACCTCCGACCGAGGGGTGCGGTCGACCCGTCGACCGTCCGGTCGCAGCTGGGCTGGGGCGACGAGCTCGTCGTGCTGCACGCGGGGAATCAGGGGGCGAAGCAAGGTCTGCAGAACGTCGTCGAAGCGGCGCGGCTCGCCGACAACCGGGACGCGGGTGTCCGGTTCGTGCTGCTCGGCGACGGGAGCCAGCGCCGGCGCCTGGAGGCCTCGGCCGCCGGGATCGGATCGATCCAGTTCGTCGACCCTCTGCCCGACGACCGCTTCTCCGCCGCTCTGGCCGCGGCAGACGTCCTGCTCGTCAACGAGGTCGCCGGTCTCACGGAGATGTCGGTGCCGAGCAAGCTCACGTCCTACTTCGACGCCGGGCGCCCGATCCTCGCGGCGACGTCGGAGAGGTCCACGACCGCCCACGAGATCCGGGTCTCCGGAGCGGGCGCACGAGTGGACGCCGAGGACCCGAGGGCACTCCTCGAGGCTGCCCTCGACCTCGCGTCCGACCCGTCGCGCCGGCACGCGCTGGGCGAGGCCGGACGACGGTACCGGCGTGACGTCCTCTCCGAGCCGGCGGCGGTCGACAGATTCGAGGAGTGGTTGACCCGATGCGCCGTCCGACGGCGTCCGGACCGCGGCCGGTACGGCGCCGCCCGCGCAGCGATGGAGGGGGCGCGCACGGAGTTCTGATCACGATCGCGCAGCACGGCTGCCGACCACAGGGGGCACACATGAAGAAGGCACTGATCTCTGGCATCACCGGACAGGACGGCTCGTACCTCGCCGAGCTCCTGCTCCGCAAGGGCTACGAGGTGCACGGGCTGATCCGCCGTGCGTCGACGTTCAACACGGCGCGCATCGAGCACCTCTACCAGGACCCGCACGAGGCGGACACCCGCCTCTTCCTGCACTACGCGGACCTCTCCGACGGGGCCCGCCTCGTCACGCTGCTGTCGCAGATCGGCCCGGACGAGGTATACAACCTCGCGGCTCAGTCGCACGTCCGCGTGTCGTTCGACGAGCCCGAGCACACGGCGGACACGACCGGTACGGGCGCGATCCGGCTCCTCGAGGCCGTGCGCCTCGCCGGCATCGAGACGCGGTACTACCAGGCGTCGTCGTCCGAGCTCTACGGGTCAACACCGCCGCCACAGGACGAGACGACGCCGTTCCACCCACGTTCGCCGTATGCGGCGGCGAAGCTCTACGCCTACTGGATCACGAAGAACTACCGGGAGGCGTACGACCTGTTCGCCGTCAACGGGATCCTCTTCAACCACGAGTCACCGCGTCGGGGCGAGACGTTCGTGACCCGCAAGATCACGCGCGCCGCAGCCGCGATCCAGGCCGGCAGGCAGGAGCACCTCTACCTGGGGAACCTCGACGCGGTCCGCGACTGGGGCTACGCCGCCGAGTACGTCGAGGGCATGTGGCGCATGCTGCAGGCCGACACGCCGGACGACTACGTCCTCGCGACCGGCACCGGCATGACGGTGCGGGACTTTCTCGCGGAGGCCTTCTCCCACGTCGGGCTCGACTGGGAGGACCATGTGCGCTTCGACGAGCGCTACCTGCGCCCCACCGAGGTCGACGCCCTCGTCGGCGACCCGAGCAAGGCGCACGCCGAGCTCGGCTGGAAGCCGAGCGTCGACGGGCGGGAGCTGGCAAGGATCATGGTCGAGGCCGACGTCGAGGCTCTGCGGCACGCGGGATCGCCGTGGATCGACAGGGTCGCGCTGGCGACATGGGCGGCTGAGTGAGCACGGAGGACGCGCGCGACCGGGTCGGCTACTCGCCGGCGCCGCTCGACCGCGATGCCACGTTCTACGTCGCCGGCCACCGCGGGCTCGTCGGCTCGGCCATCTGGCGACGGCTACGGTCGGCGGGCTTCCGCCGGCTCGTCGGCCGATCGTCGACGGAGCTGGACCTGACCGACCGCGAGGCCGTCTTCGAGCACTTCCGGGTCCACCGACCGCGGTACGTGGCGCTCGCGGCAGCCAAGGTGGGCGGGATCCTCGCGAACGACACGACGCCGGTGGACTTCCTCAGCGTGAACCTGCGCATCCAGGTGAACGTGCTCGACGCGGCCCGTGCGTACGAGGTCGAGCGTCTGCTGTTCCTCGGATCCTCGTGCATCTACCCACGGCTCGCGGCGCAGCCGATCGCCGAGGAGGCCCTGCTCACGGGACATCTCGAGCCGACCAACGACGCGTACGCGATCGCGAAGATCGCGGGCATCCTGCAGGTGCAGGCGGTGCGCAGGCAGGACGGACTCCCGTGGATCTCGGCCATGCCGACCAACCTCTACGGGCCGGGGGACAACTTCTCGACCTCGGGTTCGCACGTCCTCCCGGCCCTGGTCCGCCGCTATGACGAGGCGACGCGGTCAGGTGCCCAGAGCGTCACGAACTGGGGCACGGGATCGCCCCGACGGGAGTTCTTGCACAGCGACGACATGGCGGACGCCTGCCTCCACCTCCTCGAGCACTACGACGGGCCGACGCACGTCAACGTGGGGACCGGGACTGATGCGACGATCGAGGAGGTCGCCCGGCTGGTCGCTGACGTCGTCGGGTACGACGGCAGGACGGAGTGGGACCGGAGCAAGCCCGACGGGACGCCGCAGAAGCTGCTGGACGTGTCCCGGCTCGCCGCCACGGGATGGCGCCCCAGGATCGGTCTCCGGGACGGCCTGGAGCAGGTCGTCGAGTGGTATCGCCGCCACGCCGAGGACGTCCGACGGTGACCGGAGCGGGGCTCGCGTGCTCCAGCGGGGTGTGCGACATTGAGGCGATCGTGGGGCGGCGCTCAGGGGGAGCGGCACACGTCAGGGGGCGACGATGGAGCTGAGGGAGTACATCACGCTGCTGCGCAAGCGGTGGGTGACCGTGGCCGTGCTCGCGGTCGCGGGCCTGGCGGTCGCGGGCGCTCTCTCGCTCGCGGCGACGCCCACCTACTCGGCCCGGTCGCAGGTGTACGTGTCCGTGCAGGGGTCCGACACGACGACCGACCTGCTGCAGGGGTCGAACTTCACCGTGCGCCAGGTGAAGTCCTACATCGAGCTCGTCTCGACCCCGCGAGTGCTCGAACCGGTCATCGAGAAGCTCGGGCTCGCCGACGGGCCCGGGTCTCTGGCGGGAAAGGTCAGCGCCGAGTCGCCGCTCGACACCTCGCTCATCGAGGTCACCGCGACGGACGAGTCTCCGCAGGTCGCCGCGGAGATCGCGAACGCGGTCGCCGGATCGCTGGCCGACGTCGTCTCCGAGCTCGAGACCCCGGCGGCAGGCGGGGAGTCGCCTGTGCAGATCAGCACGGTCCGAACCGCGACGGTCCCCACCAGCCCCTCGTCACCGAACGTCAGGCTCAATCTCGTGCTCGGCCTCGTCGTCGGGCTGGCAGCGGGTGTCGCGCTCGCCGTGGCACGCGAGCTGCTCGACACCCGGGTCCGGACGGCGTCGGACGTGGAGGCGGTCAGCGACGCGGCCGTGCTGGGTGTCATCGGGTACGAGGAGGACGCCCCGGAGCACCCGCTCATCGTCCAGGAGTCGCCGCAGGCGTTGCGGGCCGAGGCCTTCCGGCGACTCCGGACCAACCTGCAGTTCCTCGAGCTCGACGGAGGCTCGCGCACCTTCGTCATGACGTCGGCACTGTCCGGTGAGGGCAAGACGACGACGTGCATCAACCTTGCCATCACCCTCGCCGACGCCGGGCAGAAGGTCGTCCTCGTCGACGCCGACCTCCGAAGGCCGTCCGTCGCGACCTACATGGGTCTCGAGGGGTCCGTGGGACTCACGACCGTGCTCATCGGCAGGGTGACGGTGGAGGACGCCCTGCAGCCGTGGGGCAACGGCAACCTCGACGTCGTCGCTGCCGGCCAGGTGCCGCCGAACCCCAGCGAGCTCCTCGGCACCGACGCGATGGCGGCGCTCGTCGAGCAGCTCGGCGCGCAGTACGACGTCGTCGTGATCGACACGCCGCCCCTGCTCCCGGTCACGGACGCGGCGATCCTGGCCAAGGTCGTGGGCGGAGCGATCGTCGTCGTCGGTGCCGGTGAGGTCCACAGGCACCAGCTCGAGGGCGCGCTCTCGTCGCTCGGCACGGTCGGCGCCCGACTGCTCGGCCTCGTCCTCAACAGAGTCCCGGTCAAGGGGCCGGGGGCAGGGATCTACGGGTACGGCTACTACGAGTACACGAGCGAGGAGCCGGCGTCGTCCGGCTCCGGGCGCGGCGAGGGTCGCACGGTCTCGCTCCGGCCGCGGAGGCACGAACGCAGCGGCGACGTCGGAACGCCTCGGGAGGGCCCGGCGAGCGTCCGGCGGCGGACGGCCGAGTCGGCGGCCAGCCCGCCGGGCGGGCGGCGCGGTCGCCGCCACGAGGTGCCCGACGGCGTCGCAGCCGGGACGTCGCCGTTCTCGCGGGTCGAGGCGTTCGACGACGTCGTGGCCCGTCGCGACCCGCCGTGACCGCCGCGCTCGCCAGCGACATGGGACGACCGGCACGAGGCGCGCGGGTCGTGGGCTCGCGACCGGACGGCAGGGGGAGAGCATGAGGATCTCGGTCATCGGGTGCGGATATCTGGGGGCGGTCCACGCCGCGTGCCTGGCGACGCTCGGCCACGAGGTCGTCGGCGTGGACACCGACGCCAGGAAGGTGTCCGAGCTCGCCTCCGGGAGGGCGCCGTTCCACGAACCGGGGCTCCCCGGGCTGCTCGCCGCGGCGGTCGTCGACGGTCGCCTCACGTTCACGACGGAGCCGGAAGCCGTCGCGCGAGCGGACGTGCACTTCCTCTGCGTCGGCACGCCCCAGCGCGCCGACTCCTACGCGGCCGACCTCACGTTCGTCGACGCCGCCTTTCGCTCGCTCCTGCCGCACCTGCGGAGCGGCGCCGTCGTGGTGGGGAAGTCGACGGTCCCGGTGGGGACGGCGGCCCGGCTGGCGGGCGAGCTCGACGCCGCGGAGCCGGCCGCCACGCTCGTGTGGAACCCGGAGTTCCTGCGCGAGGGTCACGCGGTGCGGGACACCTTGCACCCCGACCGGCTCGTCTACGGTGTCGTCGACGGGGCTGCGGGCGACCGAGCCGTGAACGTCCTCGACGACGTGTACTCCCGGTTGATCGCGGAGGGGACGCCGCGGCTGGTCACCGACCTCCCCACGGCGGAGCTCGTCAAGGTGGCCGCGAACTCGTTCCTCGCGACGAAGATCTCGTTCATCAACGCGATGGCCGAGCTGTGCGAGGTCGCCGGCGGCGACGTGACGCGGTTGGCCGATGCGATCGGGATGGACGAGCGCATCGGACGGAGGTTCCTCGACGCCGGGCTGGGGTTCGGCGGCGGGTGCCTGCCCAAGGACATCCGTGCGTTCATGGCGCGGGCGGAGGAGCTGCACGCCGACCCGGCCGTGAGCTTCCTGCGCGAGGTCGACTCGATCAACACCCGACGTCGCGAACGCATGGTCGACCTCACCGTCGGGGTGCTCGAGGGGAGACCGCTCGCCGGGGCGCGTGTCGCGGTGCTCGGTGCCGCGTTCAAGCCGGACAGCGACGACGTGCGCGACTCGCCCGCGCTCGACGTCGCGGCACGCCTGCACGCTCGCAGTGCCCGCGTCGTCGTGACGGATCCCCAGGCACTGCGCAACGCGCGGGCGAAGGCGCCGCAGCTGCGGTACGCGGCGACGGTCGAGGAGGCGGTCGACGGGGCCGACGCGGTCCTCGTCCTCACCGAGTGGCCCGAGTACCGCGAGCTCGATCCGGGCAAGCTGTCGGGCCTGGTCGCGGCCCCGCGGATCGTCGACGGGCGCAACGCGCTCGACGCCGACACGTGGCGGGGCGCGGGGTGGACGTACCGGGCCCTCGGGCGTCCGTGACGGTGTCTCGCGTGTCGACGAGGGCGCTCGCCTCGACTGCTGCGCTGGCGGTGCTCGTCGTCGGTGCCTGCTCGCCAGGAGAGCCGGCCCCCGACGGCGCGGTGGCCCACGACGCCCACCGCTCCGCCGGCTCGCCACCGGGTCTCGATCCACGTGGCTACGCCGACGCGTTGGTCACCGCGACGAACGCCGTCCGTGACGAGCACGGTCAACCGGCGCTCGAGGCGAGTCCGTGCGCGACGGACGAGGCGCTGCGCCGGGCCGAGGCGCTCGTCGGCGCCTCCCTCGAGCACGCCCCGCTGGATGCGGTGATCGAGGCGTGCGCGCCCGCAGGGGGCACGGCTGCGGAGAACCTGAGTCGCGCCGCCGCGCAGCCCACCGAGGTCGTCGGCGCCTGGATGGACTCGCACGGGCACCGGGCCAACCTCCTGGACCCGGCTCTGACCGCCGTCGGTGCCGGATGCGTCGCCGACCCGTCGCAGGGCGAGGGCGTCCTCGTCTGCGCCGAGGTGTTCCTCGGTTGAGCCGCCGCGGCGCCGTGGCGGTGCGCGACCCGCGCGACTAGCGTTCTCGGCGGGGACGCAGCCGTCCGTCCCCCGGCACGGGCACGTGCCGAACGTCGAACGAGGAGTCGTCATGAGCGAGCAGGCACCGAAGAACGAGGGTGGTCTCGGAGACCTCGTGGGCAAGGCGAAGGAGTTCCTCACGGACGAGAACATCGACCAGGTCGCGGGTGCGATCAAGGGCGTGGCGCCGGACTCCGTGGACAAGCACGTCGACACGCTCGCGGAGAAGGCCAAGCAGGCCAACGACCAGTAGTCCGGGACACGCGGCGGGCGGTCGGAGGTGTCCGGTCCGTCCCGCGTGCTCGGGTCGGTACGATCGAGGGGCGCCGTCGTCGACGGCGCCCCTTCGAGCGCCCGGGACCGCCCGGACGTTCGACGACCGCTCATCGAGGACGCCGCCGGCGTCCTCCCACCTGCAAGGAGCAGCACGTGTCGGACGTCGTCCAGCCACCAGTCACCACCGCCCCCGAGCACGGGACCGTCACGGTGGAGACGGCGACGACGGGCACGGAGCTCTTCGCCGCCCGCCGCGACGTCGTCGTCGTCCGCGTGAACGGCGTGCTCAAGGACCTCGACACCGCGCTCGCCCCCGGCGACGAGGTCGAGGGCGTGACGATCGACTCCCCCGAGGGGCTGTCCGTGCTGCGCCACTCCGCGGCCCACGTGCTCGCCCAGGCGGTCCAGCAGGTCAACCCGGACGCGAAGCTCGGCATCGGCCCGCCCATCACGGACGGCTTCTACTACGACTTCGACGTCGAGACCCCGTTCACGCCCGAGGACCTCAAGGCGCTCGACAAGGCCATGGCACGCATCGTGCGCGAGGGCCAGACGTTCCGCCGCCGGGTCGTGACCGAGGACGAGGCACGGGCCGAGCTCGCGGCCGAGCCGTACAAGCTCGAGCTCATCGGGCTCAAGGGCGGCGCGGCGGACGACACCGAGGGCGCGAGCGTCGAGGTCGGCGGCGGCGAGCTGACGATCTACGACAACGTGCGCGGCGCCGGGCGCGAGAGCGAGACCGTGGTCTGGAAGGACCTGTGCCGCGGCCCGCACCTGCCCTCGACGAAGCTCGTCGGCAACGGGTTCCAGCTCATGCGCTCGGCCGCGGCCTACTGGCGCGGCAGCGAGAAGAACCCGCAGCTCCAGCGGATCTACGGCACCGCATGGCCGACGAAGGACGAGCTCAAGGCGTACCTCGACCGTCTCGCCGAGGCCGAGCGCCGCGACCACCGCCGCCTCGGTAACGAGCTCGACCTGTTCTCCTTCCCGGAGGAGATCGGCTCCGGCCTGCCCGTGTTCCACCCGAACGGCGCGACGGTCCGCATGGAGATGGAGGAGTACTCGCGCAAGCGGCACGTGGAGGCCGGCTACTCGTTCGTCAGCACGCCCCACATCACCAAGGCGAACCTGTTCCACACGTCGCGCCACCTCGACTGGTACGCGGACGGGATGTACCCGCCCATGCACCTCGACGAGGAGCTCGACGACGACGGCAACGTCCGGCGCGCGGGGCAGGACTACTACCTCAAGCCGATGAACTGCCCCATGCACAACCTCGTGTTCAACTCGAGGGGCCGCTCGTACCGCGAGCTGCCGCTGCGGCTCTTCGAGTTCGGGACGGTGTACCGGTACGAGAAGTCGGGCGTCGTGCACGGCCTGACGCGCGCCCGCGGGTTCACGCAGGACGACGCGCACATCTACTGCACGCGCGAGCAGATGAAGGACGAGCTGTCCTCGACGCTGACCTTCGTGCTCGACCTCCTGCGCGACTACGGCCTCGAGGACTTCTACCTCGAGCTGTCCACGCGCGACCCCGAGAAGTCGGTCGGCGACGACGCGACGTGGGAGGAGGCGACCGAGATCCTGCGGCAGGTCGCGACGGAGTCGGGCCTGGAGCTCGTGGCCGACCCGGGTGGCGCCGCGTTCTACGGCCCGAAGATCTCGGTCCAGGCGAAGGACGCGATCGGGCGCACGTGGCAGCTCTCCACCATCCAGCTCGACTTCTTCGAGCCTGAGCTCTTCGAGCTCGAGTACACCGCCTCGGACGGCACGCGCCAGCGCCCGGTCATGATCCACCGCGCGCTGTTCGGCTCGATCGAGCGCTTCTTCGGCATCCTCGTCGAGCACTACGCGGGCGCGTTCCCCGCGTGGCTCGCGCCCGTCCAGGTGGTCGCCGTGCCGGTCGCCGAGCCGTTCAACGACTACGTGGCCGAGGTCGTCGCGCAGCTCAAGGCGCAGGGGATCCGCGCGGAGGTCGACTACTCCGACGACCGCTTCGGCAAGAAGATCCGCAACGCGAGCACCCGGAAGGTGCCGTTCGTCCTCATCGCGGGCGGGGAGGACGCAGAGGCCGGTGCCGTGTCCTTCCGCTACCGCGACGGCCGTCAGGACAACGGCGTGCCCGTCGCCGAGGCGGTCGAGCGCATCGTCACCGCCGTCCGCGACCGCGTGCAGGTGTGACGCCGCGGTGAGCGACGAGCGCACGAACGACACGGTCGAGCCCCCGGACGGACACCCGCGGTTCGACGACGGGCTCGAGCGCCTGTGGACCCCGCACCGCATGGTGTACATCGGGGGGAAGGACAAGCCCGCCGACGACTCGCGGGGCGAGTGCCCGTTCTGCCGCGTCCCGGAGCGCTCCGACGAGGACGGTCTGGTCGTCGCCCGCGGCGAGGAGGCGTACGTCGTGCTCAACCTCTACCCGTACAACCCGGGCCACCTCATGGTCGTGCCGTACCGCCACGTCTCCGACTACACGGAGCTCACGGAGGCGGAGACGGTCGAGGTCGCCCACCTGACGCAGACCGCGATGCGCGTCGTCCGCGACGTGTCCGGCCCGGACGGGTTCAACCTCGGCATGAACCAGGGTGCGGTCGCGGGTGCGGGCATCGCCGCGCACCTGCACCAGCACGTCGTGCCACGGTGGACGGGTGACGCGAACTTCCTGCCGGTCGTCGCGCACACCAAGGCCGTGCCCGAGCTGCTCGCCGACACGCGCGCGAAGCTCGCCGCGGCCTGGCCCGGGGCCGGTCGGAGCCCGTCCGCCGGCACGCGCACGGGAGGGGACGCCTGATGTTCGGTCGCCTGCGCGCGCTCACCACGCGCCTCTTCACGCCCCTCGCCGCCCTCCTGCTGCGCCTCGGCGTGAGCCCCGACGCGGTGACGGTCGTCGGGACACTCGGCGTCGTCGCGGGCGCTCTGTGGCTCTTCCCGACCGGCCACCTGTTCGCCGGCGTCATGGTCGTGATGGTCTTCGCGTTCTCCGACGTGCTCGACGGCGTCATGGCCCGCCGAGCGGGCCGGTCCGGGCCCTGGGGCGCGTTCCTCGACTCGACGCTCGACCGGCTCGCGGACGCCGCGGTGTTCGTCGGCCTGGTCCTGTGGTTCGTGCGCGCCGACGACCCGCGGCTCACGCCCGACCTCGCGGCCTGGGGGACCGTCGTCGGGCTCGCGTGCCTCGCGCTGGGCGCCGTCGTGCCGTACGCGCGGGCCCGGGCCGAGAGCGTCGGCATGACGGCGCAGGTCGGCATCGCCGAGCGGGCCGACCGGCTGGTCGCCGCGCTCGTCGCCGCGGGGATCGTCGGCCTCGGGGTCCCCCCGGTCGTCCTCGTCGTCGTGCTGGGGCTGCTCGCCCTCGCGAGCGCGGTGACGATCGTGCAGCGCGTCGCGACGGTCCGGCAGCAGTCGCTCGCGCTCGCGGGCGCGGCAACCACTACCACGCCCCCTACGGACGAGACGGAGGACGGTCGCTGATGGCACTCGACGCCGGAAGGGCGTTCACGTTCGCCTGGCGCAACGCGCGCAAGGTCCCCGAGCCGGTCCTGCGCGGCCTGTTCACCGCCGTCGCGGACGTGACGTGGCTCCTGCGGGGCGAGGGCGTGCGCCAGCTCGAACGCAACCTCGCGCGCGTGCGGCCAGGGCTCGCGCCGCGCGCGCTGCGCCGCCTGTCACGCGCGGGGATGCGCTCGTACATGCGCTACTACCGCGAGGCGTTCACCGTGCCCGCGTGGACGCCGGAGCAGGTGAAGGCCCGTGTCCGCCTCGTCGGGTACGAGAACCTCACCGTGCACCTCGACGGCGACCGCAGCCCCGTCATGGCACTGTCGCACCAGGGCAACTGGGACCTGGCGGGCGCGTACGCGACCCAGCACATCGCGCCGGTCCTCACGGTCGCGGAGCGCCTCGAGCCGGACGAGCTGTTCCAGGAGTTCCTCGCCTTCCGCAACTCGATCGGGCTCGAGATCCTCGCGCTCGGCGACGGAGACGTCTTCCGCGAGCTGGTGCGCGGCGCCGGCCGCCCGGGCAAGATCATCCCCCTCCTCGCCGACCGCGACCTCACCGCGCGCGGGATCGAGGTCGACCTCTTCGGCCACCGCGCGCGCGTCGCCGCCGGGCCGGCGGCGCTCGCCGTGAGCACCGGGACGCCCCTGATCCCCACCAGCATCTACTACGAGCGCCTGCGCGGCGCGCGACGACGTGCAGCCGGTTCCCCCTGGGGGATCGTCATCCACTTCTTCCCGCGCGTCGAGATCCCGCAGGACGTCCCGCGCGCTCAGCGCGTGGCCGCTGCGACGCAGGGCTGGGTCGACGCGCTGAGCGGCGCTCTCCGCGAGCACCCCGAGGACTGGCACATGCTCCAGAAGGTGTTCGTCGACGACCTCGACCCGGAGCGCTACGCGCGGACCCGGTCCGCGGGCGGGGGCGACGCGCGCCCGCCCGCCGGGGCCGAGCCCGACGGCGTCGACCCGGCGGGGCGTGCCGCATGAGCCTGCGTGTCGGGATCGTCTGCCCGTACTCGTTCGACGCGCCCGGGGGCGTCCAGTTCCACGTGCGCGACCTCGCCGAGGCGCTCATCGCCCAGGGGCACGAGGTCTCGGTCCTCGCGCCCGCGGACGACGACACCCCCGTCCCGGACTACCTCACCCGGGTCGGCGGAGCGATCCCCGTCCGCTACAACGGCTCGGTCGCGCGCGTGACCTTCGGGCCCCGGACGGCCGGCCGCGTGCGCCGGTGGCTCGAGGCAGGGCGGTTCGACGTGCTGCACATCCACGAGCCCGTGAACCCCTCGCTGAGCATGGTTGCGCTCTGGATCGCGCAGGGACCGATCGTCGCGACGTTCCACACGTCGCTCGTGCGGTCCCGTGCGCTCCAGATCGCCTACCCCCTCGTGCGCCAGGGCCTCGAGAAGATCGACGCGCGCATCGCGGTCTCCGAGGACGCCCGGCGCACGCTCGTGGACCACCTGGGAGGCGACGCCGTCGTGATCCCCAACGGCGTCTACGTGGACACGTTCGCGTCCGCCGCGCCGACCAGCCGCTGGCAGGGGACGGCCGACGCCCCGACGATCGCGTTCCTCGGCCGCCTCGACGAGCCGCGCAAGGGTCTCCCGGTCCTCACCGCGGCGATCCCGCGGATCCTCGCGGAGGTGCCCGGGGCCCGCTTCCTCGTCGCCGGGCGCGGCGACGACGGTCGCGACGCCGCGACCGAGGCCCTCGGGCCGCACGCGGCGTCGGTCGAGTTCCTCGGGGGCGTGAGCGACGAGGACAAGGCGAGCCTGCTCGCGTCCGTGGACCTGTACATCGCGCCCCAGACGGGCGGCGAGAGCTTCGGCATCGTGCTCGTCGAGGCCATGAGCGCAGGAGCGTGCGTCGTCGCGAGCAACATCGGGGCGTTCCGCCGCGTGCTCGACGACGGTGCGGCGGGCGCGCTGTTCGCGGTCGGGGACGGCGAGGCGCTCGCGACGACCGTGATCGACGTGCTCGGGGATCCCGCCCGCCGCGACGTCTACCGCGCTCGCGCGCGCGAGTTCGTCCGCCGGTTCGACTGGTCCGCCGTGACCGACCAGGTGCACGCGGTGTACGACATGGTGCTGGCGGCGTCGGAGGCCGTGATCCCGGTCCACGAGGATCCGCGGTCGCGCCGTGGAGGTCGCCTGATCGGGCGCTCGCGCGTCGAGCCGGAGGAGGCGGGCCGACCATGAGCTGGTCCGAGGTCACCGTCCTCGTCCTCGTCCTCGCCGTGCTCGTCGGCTGGCTCCTCTGGGTCGCCGCGTCACGGCTCGACCGCCTGCACCGCAAGGTCATGGCGTCGCGCCTCGCGCTCGATGCGCAGCTCGTGCGCCGTGCGTCGGCCGCGGTCGACCTCGCCGCCTCGGGCGAGCTCGACCCCGCCTCGGCGCTCCTCGTGGTGGAGGCGGCGCACGCGGTGCTCGACGACGACGCCGACGCGCGCCGGCTCGCCGCGACCGTGCCCGGCCTGGTCAGCGAGGGCGGGTCCCGGCCGCGTCGCCTGCTCGGCGGGATGGCCGAGTCGCGCGCGCTGGCCGAGAGCGACCTGTCCGCCACGCTGCGCTCCGCGCTCGAGGACCCCGACGAGCCCGGCGCTGCCGAGGGTGCCGCGCAGGGGCGGGCCGAGCCGTCCGGCGACGAGCTGCTCGGGTCGCTCTCCGCCGCCTGGTACCGGGCGCAGCTCGCGCGCCGGTTCCACAACGAGGCCGTCGCCCAGGCGCAACGCGTCCGGAGCAAGTGGTGGGTCCGGCTCTTCCACCTCGCCGGCCACGCGCCCATGCCCGCCACGGTCGAGCTCGACGACGCGTGGCCCGCGACGCTCTCGCGCCCCGCCGAGCAGGCCGGACGAGCCTGACGAGGCCGCGGGGCGGTGGACGGCGCGGCGATAGGATGAGAGCGGCGTGCGAGCATGTGCCGTCGAGCCTGTTCGACGGCGCCCGCGCGGTGAGCGCGGCGCACCCCTGACCCTGAAGGTGTGAGGTACCGGTGACCAACGTGTCCGACCAGAACGTCCCTGTCGAGAGCGCCCCGGGCGCCGCGGAGGGGGCCGCTGCCGTGGCCTCCGTCGGCACCGCGAAGGTCAAGCGCGGCATGGCCGAGATGCTCAAGGGCGGCGTCATCATGGACGTCGTCACGCCCGACCAGGCGAAGATCGCCGAGGACGCGGGCGCCGTCGCCGTCATGGCGCTCGAGCGCGTGCCCGCGGACATCCGCGCGCAGGGCGGCGTCTCGCGCATGTCCGACCCCGACATGATCGACGGCATCATCGCGGCCGTCTCGATCCCCGTCATGGCCAAGGCGCGCATCGGCCACTTCGTCGAGGCGCAGGTGCTCCAGTCGCTCGGCGTCGACTACGTCGACGAGTCCGAGGTGCTCACGCCAGCGGACTACGCCAACCACATCGACAAGTGGCAGTTCACCGTGCCGTTCGTCTGCGGGGCGACCAACCTCGGCGAGGCGCTGCGCCGCATCACCGAGGGCGCGGCCATGATCCGCTCCAAGGGCGAGGCCGGCACGGGCGACGTGTCGAACGCGACGACGCACATGCGCACGATCCGCGGCGAGATCCGCCGGCTCACCTCGCTGCCCGAGGACGAGCTGTTCGTCGCGGCCAAGGAGCTGCAGGCGCCGTACGAGCTCGTCAAGGAGGTCGCCGCGACCGGCAAGCTGCCCGTCGTGACGTTCACTGCGGGCGGCATCGCGACGCCCGCCGATGCGGCGATGATGATGCAGCTCGGCGCCGAGGGCGTGTTCGTCGGTTCCGGCATCTTCAAGTCCGGCAACCCGGCCCAGCGCGCCGCCGCGATCGTGAAGGCGACGACGTTCTACGACGACCCCGACGTGATCGCCAAGGTCTCGCGCGGGCTCGGCGAGGCCATGGTCGGCATCAACGTCGACGACATCCCGGTCCCGCACCGCCTCGCCGAGCGCGGCTGGTGACTCTCCGCGTCGTGCGCCGGCGAGCACGGGGATGACCGAGGCCGCCGACGCGCCGTCGTCCCTGGGCACCGACTGGGTGCTCGGGGACGACGGGCTGTACTTCCGGCGCGGGGCACGCGTCCTGCTGCTCGACGCCGCCGACCGCATCCTGCTGGCGCGCGGCCACGACGTCGACCAGCCCGAGCGCTCGTGGTGGTTCACGATCGGCGGGGGAGTCGACCTCGGCGAGAGCGACCGCGACGCGGCGCTGCGCGAGGTGCGCGAGGAGACGGGCATCGCGCTCGACCCGGCGACACTCGTCGGGCCCGTGTACACGCGCAGCGCGATCTTCGACTTCTACCGGCAGCACTGCCGTCAGGACGAGGTCCTGTTCCTCGCCCGCGTCACAGGGACCGACGGGCTCGTGGACGGTCTCAGCCGTGACGGCTGGACCGACGTCGAGCTCGACGTCGTGGACGAGATGCGCTGGTGGGCGCTCGACGACCTGCGCGACGTCGAGATCGAGGTCTTCCCCGAGGGGCTGCCCGACCTCGTCGCGCCGCTGCTGCGTGGCTGGGACGGCGTGACGCGGCACCTGGGCATCGCCCGCGAGACGTGAGAGCCGTGCCGGCTACGGACGCCGTGCCAGCGCGCGCCAGACGATGCCGCCGATCAGCAGACCGGCGCCGACCAGCCCGCCCCCGATCGCGACGAACCACAGCAGGATCGTGCCGCCGACGGTCGCGAAGAACTCGCCGAACCGCCAGCCGTCGGTGACGACGAACGTCGTGCCGGTGGTCGCCGAGCCCTGCGCGACGGTGACCGTGCAGGCCTGCGTCGACGGGACGGTCGCCTCCGCCACCGTGGTCGCCACGTGGGACCCCGTGCCGGAGCTGCCCGAGACCGACGGGAACCGCACGGTCGCCTCGCCGTCCGCGCACGCGACCGTGACCTCGTCGACGTCGAACCCCTCGCCACCGGCCGGCACGACCGCCCACACGCTGTACGGCTCGCCCCCGACGAGCTCGAGCTCGGCCGTGCCGGGGACGTCGCCCGAGGCGAGGGCCGCCGAGCCGGGCCCACCTGAGCCGTCGACCACGCCGGTGGGGAGGGCGCGCAGGAAGGTCGTCACGCCGAAGACCCCCGCGGTGAGGGCCAGCGCGAGCAGGACCGCGCCGACCACGATCAGGACGGTCGCCCCGCGCGTGCTGCGCGGTGGCCGCGGCGGCCGTGGTCCGGGGTACGCGGCCGGTCCCGGGTACGGCACGGACGGTCCGGGGGCAGGCGCGTAGGTCACGGCGGCGAGGGTAGCAAGGCGCGCCGACGTATCATCACCCCTCGTGACGATCACGATCGGTGTCCTCGCCCTCCAGGGCGACGTTCGCGAGCACCGCGCCGCGCTCGAGCACGCGGGCGCCCGCACCGTCGGGGTACGGCGACCCGAGGAGCTCGCCGCGGTCGACGGGCTCGTGCTCCCGGGCGGTGAGTCGACCACCATCGACAAGCTCCTGCGCATCTTCGAGCTCGACGAGCCGCTGCGCGCGCGCATCGCCGAGGGCCTGCCCATCTACGGGTCGTGCGCGGGCATGATCCTGCTCGCCGACCGGATCCTCGGCGGCACCGCCGACCAGCGCACGATCGGCGGGCTCGACGTCACCGTGCGACGCAACGCGTTCGGGCGACAGGTCGACTCGTTCGAGACCGACCTCGCGTTCGACGGCGTCCCGGCGGCACCGGTGCACGCCGTCTTCATCCGTGCCCCGTGGGTCGAGGAGGTCGGACCAGGCGTCGACGTGCTCGCCCGCATCCCGCAGCGCGAGGCGCCCGGCATCCCCGCAGCCGCCGCCGGTAGGATCGTCGCAGTCCAGCAGGGATCGCTGCTCGCCACCTCGTTCCACCCGGAGATCTCCGGGGACGCGCGCGTGCACGAGCTGTTCGTCAGAATCGCGAAGGGGTAGGAACGCATGTCAGGGCACTCCAAGTGGGCCACGACCAAGCACAAGAAGGCGGCCATCGACGCCAAGCGCGGCAAGCTCTTCGCGAAGCTCATCAAGAACATCGAGGTCGCCGCGCGCACCGGCGGAGGTGACCTCGCGGGCAACCCGACGCTGTTCGACGCCGTCCAGAAGGCCAAGAAGTCATCGGTCCCCAACGACAACATCGACCGTGCCGTCAAGCGCGGGTCGGGCGAGGGCGCCGACGCCGTCGACTACCAGACGATCATGTACGAGGGCTACGGAACCAACGGGATCGCCGTCCTCGTCGAGTGCCTCACGGACAACAAGAACCGTGCGGCCTCCGAGGTACGACTCGCGTTCAGCCGCAACGGCGGCAACCTCGCCGACCCCGGCTCCGTCTCGTACCTGTTCTCCCGCAAGGGACTCGTCGTCGTGCCCAAGGCCGGTGGCGTGACCGAGGACGACGTCATGCTCGCCGCGCTGGACGCCGGCGCCGAGGAGGTCAGCGACGAGGGCGATGTCATCGAGGTGCTGTGCGAGGCCACCGACCTCGTCGCCGTGCGCACCGCGATCCAGGAGGCGGGCATCGAGTACGACTCCGCCGACTCGATCTGGCACCCGTCGATGGAGGTCGAGGTCGACGCCGACGGCGCGCGCAAGATCCTGCGCCTCATCGACGCGCTCGAGGACAGCGACGACGTGCAGAACGTCTACGCGAACTTCTCCGCGTCGGACGAGGTCATGGCGGAGCTCGAGAACGACGACTGATCCTCGTTGGTCCGGGCTGACCTGCAGGGGTGCGGACGCGGGTCGGCCGGGAGGTCGGTGCGCGGTCCACCATCCGCGCCGCTCGTTCCTCGCGGCGCTCCCGCCGGGCCCGTCCACGACCGCGCACCGACCTCCCGGCCGTCCCGCTGGCGAGTCCGTCGCCGGTCCGCGTGGCGCGACGGGTCGCTGTCGTTCACGTGAAAGGGTCGGGGCGTGCGCGTTCTCGGAGTGGATCCTGGGCTGACCCGGTGCGGGGTCGGGGTGGTGGACTCCCGGCCCGGGCGCCGGGCCGAGATGGTCGCCGTCGGCGTGCTGCGCTCGGACCCCGAGCTCAGCGTCGACCTGCGGCTGCTGCGGATCGCGGACCGGCTGGACGCGTGGCTCGACGAGCACGTGCCCGACGTCGTGGCCGTGGAGCGCGTGTTCGCGCAGCACAACGTCGGGACGGTCATGGGCACCGCGCAGGTGGCGGGGCTCGCGATGCTCGCCGCCGCGCGACGCGGTGTCCCCGTGGCGCTGCACACGCCGTCCGAGGTGAAGGCCGCGGTGACCGGCAGCGGTCGCGCGGGCAAGGAGCAGGTGCAGCGCATGGTGGCCGGGATCCTCGGGCTCGCCGAGCTGCCCAGGCCGGCCGACGCCGCGGACGCCCTCGCGCTCGCGATCTGCCACCTCTGGCGGCCCGCCGGGGCGCTGCAGGGCGGGGAGCGTCACGAGCTCACCCCTGCCCAGCGGGCGTGGGCCGCAGCCGAGCGGGCGTCCCGGACGAAGCCTCGCGCCGCGCGGTGAGGCGACGTGAGAGGTCGGCCGTGTCGGGTCGTCGCGGCGTCGGTCGCGCTTGCTAGAGTGGCGCCGGTCGTACGGGTGTTCGACGCCCCGTCCCGCGCCAGAATCCTGACCTGAACCCGGCTCGTCGAGCCGGACCGAGAGGAGCCCCGGTGATCGCGTCCCTCGCGGGAGTCGTGGCGAGCGTCCGGCTCGACCGCGCCGTGCTCGAGGTCGGGGGAGTGGGATACCTCGTCCACGCGACACCGGCCACGCTCTCCGCGCTGCGGGTCGGCGAGGCCGCGCGCCTCGCGACGAGCCTCGTCGTCCGGGAGGACTCCTTCACGCTCTTCGGGTTCGCCGACGACGACGAACGGTCGGTCTTCGAGACCGTCCAGACCGTCAGCGGCGTGGGTCCGCGGCTCGCGCTCGCGATGCTCGCGGTGCACACTCCCGACGCGCTGCGGCGCGCCGTGGCCGGCGGGGACATCGCGGCCCTCGTCCGGGTCCCGGGCATCGGCACCAAGGGGGCGCACCGCATCGCCCTCGAGCTCGGCGACAAGCTCGGACCCCCCACGGACGGCGACGCGCCGGGCGCCACGTCCGGAACGGTCGCCGCGCGCGCGGTCGACGACCGCCGCGACCAGGTGGTCGAGGCGCTCGTCGGGCTGGGCTGGAACCTCAAGGCCGCGGACGACGCGGTGTCGACCGTGCTCGCCGAGGCGGGAGTCGACGTCGTCGAGGCCACCGACGTGGCGGGGGCGCTGCGCGCGGCCCTGCGCGTCCTCGGCGGACCGCGGGGCTGACCATGGCGAACTTCGACAGGGTAGGAGTCGGCGCCGCCGACTTCGACGGGGACGGCGGGTCGTTCTCCTCCGAGCGCATCGTCGCCGCGGGCGCCGACGACCTCGAGCGCGCCGCCGAGGCCGCGCTGCGCCCGCGACGGCTCGAGGAGTTCGTGGGGCAGGCCGTCGTACGCGACCAGCTCTCGCTCGTCCTGCAGGCGGCGCTCGCCCGGGGCAGCTCGCCCGACCACGTCCTGCTCTCGGGCCCGCCCGGACTGGGCAAGACCACGCTCGCGATGATCATCGCCGCGGAGCTCGGTGCGTCGCTGCGCGTCACGTCCGGTCCGGCGATCCAGCACGCCGGTGACCTCGCGGCCGTGCTCTCCTCGCTCGAGGAGGGCGAGGTGCTCTTCATCGACGAGATCCACCGGCTGGCACGGCCGGCCGAGGAGCTCCTCTACATGGCGATGGAGGACTTCCGCGTCGACGTCGTCGTCGGCAAGGGTGCGGGCGCGAGCGCGATCCCGCTGAGCCTGCCGCCCTTCACGGCGGTCGGTGCGACCACGCGCGCCGGGCTGCTGCCCGCGCCGCTGCGCGACCGCTTCGGGTTCACCGGCCACCTCGACTTCTACTCCAGCGAGGAGCTCGAGCGGGTCCTCGCACGGTCCGCCGGGCTCCTCGGCGTCTCGCTCGACGCCGACGCCGCGCAGGAGATCGCCGGGCGGTCGCGCGGCACACCGCGCATCGCGAACCGGCTCCTGCGCCGGGTGCGCGACTGGGCGCAGGTCCGCGGGGACGGGGCGATGGACCTGCGCGCCGCCCGCGCCGCCCTCGAGGTCTACGAGGTGGACCCGATCGGCCTCGACCGGTTGGACCGCGCCGTCCTCACGGCGCTGTGCACCCGGTTCAACGGCGGACCCGTCGGGCTCGCCACGCTCGCCGTCACGGTCGGCGAGGAGGCCGAGACGGTGGAGACCGTCGCGGAGCCGTACCTGGTGCGCGAGGGGCTCATCGGCCGGACGCCCCGGGGGCGGGTCGCCACCCCTGCGGCCTGGGCGCACCTCGGTCTCACCCCGCCGCGCGACGGCGGGACCCTGTTCGACACCTGACCGCGGTCCGCGCGGCCCCGGGCCCTCGACGGCCCCGGAGGCCCCGGTCCTCGTGACGCCGGTCACAGGGGTCCGGCCCGAGGCACTAGGATGGTCGGGATCCGACCGGGCGGAACTCCGCGACGAGACGGCTCGTTGGTGATCAGTGCGCGCACACCTAGACTGCGCGCAGATCCCGCACAGAACAGGACACGTGAGACCCCGTCATGGATATCAGCTTCATCCTCATCCTCGCCCTCGCGGCGGGTGCGATGTTCCTCATGACCAGCCGCACCCGCAAGCAGCAGCGCGAGGCCCAGAACTTCCGGGCGAACCTGGCCCCCGGGCAGGAGGTGATGACGGGCTCCGGCATGTTCGGCACCATCGTCGAGGTCGACGAGGAGGCGGACGTGATCGTCATCGAGTCCACGCCGGGCAACCAGTCGCGCTGGCTGCGCGCCGCGATCGCCAAGCTCGTCGAGCCGCCGGTCGAGGCCGAGGAGGAGCTGGCCGACGTCGAGACGTCGGACTCCGTCTACGGCAGCGCCGCGAGCGACACCACGGGTCCGGCGAAGGACGGCGACGACCTCGTCGTCCCCGACGACCTGTCCGGCCTCACCGACGAGCGACCGGAGCGCGACCGCCGCGACGACGGCTCCGAGAGCAAGTGACCGTGCGCCGGTCGCGTCGAGCGACCGGCGCCTGACCTGGTCGGCCGCTCGGCCGACCGCACGAGAAAGACAGACAGTTGGCCAACTCCAGCACGCGCCGTTCCAGGCCCGTCCGGACGATCGTCCTGTTCCTGATCCTGTTCATCGTCGTCCCGTTCGGTGCGCTCGTGGCAGGAACCCAGCTCGACGGCAAGTCCACGGACAACCCCGGCGGCGCCTCGTTCGCCCCCGCGCTCGCGCTCGACCTCGAGGGCGGGACGCAGATCGTCCTCAAGCCCGTGACGGAGGACGACTCCGAGGTCACGCCCGAGACGATCAGCCAGGCGATCAACGTCATCCGCCAGCGCATCGACTCCTCCGGCGTCTCCGAGGCCGAGATCACGAGCCAGGGACGCAGCAACATCGTCGTCGGCATCCCGGGCCAGCCCTCGCAGGAGACGATCGACCTCGTCAGCACGTCCGCGCAGATGCGGTTCCGGCCGGTGCTCTCCGTGGGAGCCCCGACGGCCACCGTCACCGAGGACGAGGCGGCGACCGAGGACGGCGCTGCTCAGGAGCCGTCGGCCGAGGACGCTCCCGAGGCGACGGAGTCGGCGGAGGCCCCCACGGACACGGCGACGGAGCCGGCCGGCGAGGGCGCGGACACCGCGACCGAGGCCCCGGCCGACGACGCGACGACGGGCACCGAGGACGAGGCGGCCACCCGCCCGGAGAACCCGAGCGACCTGACGCAGATCACGCCTGAGCTGCAGGCGCAGTTCGACGCGCTCGACTGCACGCTGCCGGAGAACCAGGTCGGCGGCGACAGCGGGCCCACGGACTCGGCCTTCGTCTCGTGCGCCGACGACGGCTCGGCCAAGTACATCCTCGGCCCGGTCGAGATCGAGGGGACCGACATCGCGAACGCGAACTCGGGCCTGCGTGTCGGCCCGAGCGGTGCGGTCACGAACGTCTGGGTCGTCAACATCGAGTTCGACTCCGAGGGCACGACCGAGTTCCGCGAGGTCACGACGCGTCTCACGTCGCTGCCGGCACCGCAGAACCAGTTCGCGATGGTGCTCGACGGGCTCGTCATCTCGGCGCCCGTGTCGCAGGTCGTCATCCCCGACGGCAAGGCCGAGATCTCGGGCAGCTTCGACCGCGAGAGCGCGGCGACGCTCGCCAACCAGCTCAACTTCGGTGCGCTGCCCCTGACGTTCGAGGTGCAGAGCCAGGAGCAGATCTCCGCGACCCTCGGCAGCGAGCAGCTCCAGAAGGGGCTCATCGCCGGCGTCATCGGCCTGCTGCTCGTGTTCGTCTACTCGCTCTTCCAGTACCGGACGCTCGGCTTCCTCACGATCGCCTCGCTCCTGGTCGCCGGCGTCATCACGTACGTCGCGATCGTGCTGCTCTCGTGGGGCATCGGCTACCGGCTGTCCCTCGCGGGCGTCGCCGGTCTGATCGTGGCCATCGGTTTCACCGCCGACTCGTTCATCGTGTACTTCGAACGCATCAGGGACGAGCTCCGCGACGGCCGCACGCTCCAGCAGGCGGTCGCCAAGGGCTGGCTGCGCGCGCGGCGCACGATCCTCGCGGCCAAGGCCGTGAACCTGCTCTCCGCGATCGTCCTGTACTTCCTGGCGGTCGGCGGCGTGCAGGGCTTCGCCGTGACGCTCGGTCTGACGACGATCATCGACGTCGCCGTCGTCTTCTGGTTCACGCACCCGGTGATGGAGCTCCTCGCGCGCGTGCCGTTCTTCCGCGACGGCCACAAGTGGTCCGGCCTGTCGCCCGACCGGCTCCAGACCCGCGGACCGCGCTACGTCGGTGCCGGACGCGTGGTCACGGGGACGTCCGGTGCGTCGCGCGACGCACAGGACGCGCCCGTGGACGAGCCGGTCCCGGCGACGTCCCCGGAGTCCGAGGACGAGCTCGTCCTCGCCGGATCCCGCTCGAGACCGCCGGCGACGACGGACGACGGCCGTCGACTGACGATCGCCGAGCGACGCGCCGCCGAGCGGCGTGCCGCCGACCAGCCGACCGGCTCCGACGCGTCGCAGGAGCCCGAGCCGGCCGAGGGACGCTCCGCGACCCCCGGTGAGAACGAGGAGAACCGCTGATGGCCGGCCCGAGCTTTGCCCAGTGGGGCAACGACCTCTACACGGGACGCAGGTCGTACCCGATCGTCCAGCGGCGCAAGCGCTGGTTCACAGTGGCGGGGATCCTCAGCCTGCTGTCCGTCCTCGTGCTCGTGATCCAGGGCCTCAATCTCGGCATCGACTTCCGCGGCGGCTCGGAGTTCACCGTCTCCGGTGTGACGACGAAGCAGCAGGACCTCGCGGTCGACGCGGTCCACTCGATCGCGCCCGAGAGCGAGCCGCGCGTCTCGAGCGTCGGCGAGAGCGCCTTGCGGGTGCAGACCGCCGAGCTCGAGGACGAGAACCAGGTCGACCAGGTGGCGGCCGCGCTCGCCGACGCGTACGGCGTCGACGTCGCCGACGTCACCAGCAACTTCGTCGGGCCCACGTGGGGCAGCGACGTCTCGTCGCGCGCCCTGTGGGGTGTCGTCGTGTTCATCGGCCTCGTCGCCGTGTTCATGGCGATCTACTTCCGCGCGTGGCGCATGTCGCTCGCCGCGATCATCGCGCTGCTGGCCGACCTGCTCATCTCGGCGGGGGTCTACGCCGCGGTCGGCTGGGAGGTCACGCCGTCGACGATCATCGGCTTCCTCACGATCCTCGGGTACTCGCTGTACGACAAGGTCGTGGTGTTCGACAAGGTGCGTGAGAACACCGCGGGGGTGCTCGACCAGACCCGCAGCACGTACGCGGAGCGCGCGAACCTCGGTGTCAACCAGACGTTCGTCCGCTCGATCAACACCGGCGTCGTCGCGCTCCTCCCGGTGGCCGGCATCCTCTTCATCGGCGCGTTCGCGCTCGGTGCGGGGACGCTGCGGGACATCTCCCTGTCGCTGTTCGTGGGTATCGCGGTCGGCACGGCGTCCTCGATCTACCTCGCCACGCCGCTCGAGGTGTGGCTGCGCGAGAAGGAGCCGGCGATCGCCGAGCACACGCGCAAGGTCGAGGCGCTGCGTGCCGAGCGTCTCGCCGCGGCCTCGACCGGCGACGGTGACGACGCGGCGGACGACGCCCAGCTCGCCGCGGCGGGTGTCGCAGCGGGCCACCGTCAGCTGCAGCCCGGCGCGCACCAGGGCAACAAGGCGCAGCCGCGCCGTCGTCGTCCGTGAGCGACTCTCACCACGGCTCGGGCGGCGAGGTCGACGGCCTGCGGGCGGTCGGCCTCGCCGCTCTCGGCCCGCAGCGCGCGGCCCGGGTGCTCGAGCTCGTGCGCGCAGTGCCCGACTATCCCGGTCCCGGCATCACGTTCCGCGACATCACGGGCCTCCTTGCCGACGGCGACGCCTTCGGCCACGTCGTCGAGGCGCTCGGGGCGGTCGCGCATGCCGCGGGCGGCGTCGACCTCGTCGCGGGCATGGAGGCGCGGGGGTTCCTCCTCGGTGCCCCGCTCGCGACGCACCTCGGCGTCGGGTTCGTGCCCCTGCGCAAGGCGGGCAAGCTCCCGCCCCCGACCGACGCGGTCACCTACGACCTGGAGTACGGCACGGCGACCATCGAGCTGCGCACGGGAACACTTCCCCCGGGTGCGCGTGTTCTCGTGGTGGACGACGTGCTCGCCACCGGCGGAACGGCGGCGGCCGGAGCCGAGCTCGTGGAGCGCGGCGGCGGTGTCGTGGTGGGGCTCGCGTTCCTCATGGAGCTCGACGGCCTCGGCGGCCGCGGACGGCTCGCGGGTCGCGACGTGACCACCCTGGTGCACGTCGGGTCGTAGGATTGCCTCTCCGGTCGCTCGTCGTCCGGTGGTCGACGACGGTCGGCGGCACGTGGAAGGAGGCGCGCATGAGCGAGAACACGCGGACGTCGCGCGCGCCGGGGAACCAGGTGCCGGGCGGGCAGCCCGCCTCAGGGCAGGGTGGCTCCGGGAGCCGGGGAGTGCGGTCACGCCTGGTCAGGTTCGGCGCGCGGCCCAACGCCGGGAGCCCGGCGCTCGAGCCCGTGCTCCAGGCGGTGCGGACGAACCACCCGCGGACCGACCTCTCCGCCCTCGAGCGGGCGTACGAGACGGCCGAGCGTGCCCATCGCGGCCAGCTCCGCAAGAGCGGCGACCCCTACATCACGCACCCCGTCGCGGTCGCGACGATCCTCGCGGAGCTCGGGTTCGACGGGGCGACCCTCGCGGCGGCACTCCTGCACGACACGGTCGAGGACACGGAGTACTCGCTCGACCAGCTGCGCGAGGAGTACGGCGACGAGATCGCGATGCTCGTCGACGGCGTGACGAAGCTCGACAAGGTGACCTACGGCGACGCGGCGCAGGCCGAGACCGTGCGCAAGATGGTCGTGGCCATGGCGCGGGACATCCGCGTGCTCGTCATCAAGCTCGCCGACCGGCTGCACAACGCCCGCACCTGGAAGTACGTGTCGTCGTCGTCGGCCGGGCGCAAGGCGCGCGAGACGCTCGAGATCTACGCCCCGCTCGCGCACCGGCTGGGCATGAACACCATCAAGTGGGAGCTCGAGGACCTGTCGTTCCAGGCCCTGTACCCCAAGGTGTACGACGAGATCGTGCACCTGGTGGCCGAGCGGGCGCCCGCGCGCGAGGAGTACCTCGCCGTCGTGCGCGAGCAGGTGACGGCGGACCTGCGCAGCGCGAAGATCAAGGCGACGGTGACGGGCCGCCCCAAGCACTACTACTCGATCTACCAGAAGATGATCGTCCGCGGCCACGACTTCGCGGAGATCTACGACCTGGTCGGCACGCGTGTCCTCGTGGACACCGTCCGGGACTGCTACGCGGCGCTCGGCGCGCTGCACGCGCGGTGGAACCCCGTCCCGGGGCGGTTCAAGGACTACATCGCGATGCCGAAGTTCAACATGTACCAGTCGCTGCACACGACGGTCATCGGCCCGGGCGGCAAGCCCGTCGAGATCCAGATCCGCACGCACGAGATGCACCGGCGCGCGGAGTACGGCGTCGCGGCGCACTGGAAGTACAAGGAGACCGCGAAGTCCGCCGCGAAGTCGGACAAGAGCGACACCACGAGCAACGACATGACGTGGCTGCGCCAGCTCGTCGACTGGCAGCGCGAGACGGCAGACCCGGCGGAGTTCCTCGACTCGCTCCGCTTCGAGATCGGCGGCGCCGAGGTCTACGTCTTCACGCCCAAGGGTGACGTCATGGCGCTGCCCGCCGGGTCGACGCCGGTCGACTTCGCCTACGCGGTGCACACCGAGGTCGGGCACCGCACGATGGGCGCGCGCGTGAACGGCCGCCTCGTGCCGCTGGACTCGACGCTCGAGAACGGCGACGCCGTCGACGTCCTCACCTCGAAGTCCGAGAACGCGGGGCCGAGCCGCGACTGGCTCGCGTTCGTCAAGAGCCCGCGTGCGCGGAACAAGATCCGCCAGTGGTTCTCCAAGGAGCGCCGCGAGGAGGCCGTCGAGCACGGCAAGGACGCGATCGCCAAGGCGATGCGCAAGCAGAACCTGCCCATCCAGCGCCTGCTGTCCCACGAGTCGCTCGTCGCGCTCGCGAACGAGCTGCGCTTCGCGGACGTCACCGCGCTGTACGCCGCGATCGGCGAGGGCCAGGTCTCGGCGGCGAACGTCGTCTCGAAGCTCGTGCAGGCGATGGGGGGCGAGGAGGGCACGGTCGAGGACGTCGCGGAGACGGCACGGCCGGGTCACACCGCGCGCCGCGTGCGCACGGGCGACCCGGGCGTCATGGTCAAGGGTGTCGACGACATCTGGGTCAAGCTCGCCAAGTGCTGCACGCCCGTACCCGGCGACGAGATCATCGGCTTCATCACGCGTGGCCAGGGCGTGAGCGTGCACCGGGCCGACTGCGGCAACGTCGTCGGGCTGCGCAACCAGCCCGAGCGGATCGTCGACGTGTCGTGGACGACGGGCAGCAACGCGATGTTCCTCGTGCAGATCCAGGTCGAGGCGCTCGACCGTTCGCGGCTGCTCTCCGACGTCACCCGTGTCCTGTCGGACAACCACGTGAACATCCTCTCGGCGACCGTCTCGACGTCGAACGACCGCGTCGCGATGTCGCGGTTCGTGTTCGAGATGGCCGAGCCGGGCCACCTCGCGCAGGTGCTCAGCGCCGTGCGCAAGGTCGACGGCGTGTTCGACGTCTACCGCATCACCGGGTCGAAGGCCGCCGAGGCGCCGCAGCTCCCGGTCTGACGGCAGGTCGGCGCGCAGCGGGGCTGCGCCGGTGGCAGCATCGGCACATGGACCTGCCCGTCTCGCCGCCCGTCCTGCCCATGCTCGCGAAGTCGGTCCCCGACGTCCCGGAGCCCGACGCGACGCCCGGCGGGTACGTGTACGAGCCGAAGTGGGACGGCTTCCGCACCATCGTCTACCGCGACGGCGACGAGGTGCGTCTCGACTCGCGCAACGCGCGACCGATGGAGCGCTACTTCCCCGAGGTCGTCGAGGCCGTGCGGGCGGCGCTCCCGCCGCGCTGCGTGGTCGACGGCGAGATCGTCGTCGCGCAGGGCGGCCGGCTCGAGTTCGAGGTGCTGCAGCAGCGCATCCACCCGGCCGCGTCGCGCGTGCGGCTCCTCGCGGAGCAGACTCCCGCGAGCCTCGTCGTGTTCGACGTCCTGGCGCTCGGCGACGAGGACCTCACGGGACAGCCCCTCGAGCGCCGTCAGGAGGCCCTCGACTCGCTCGGGCTCGACGGGCCGAGCGTGCACGCGACCCCCCGTACCCGTGACGTCGCCGTCGCGCGGGACTGGTTCGAGACGTTCGAGGGGGCCGGTCTCGACGGGGTCGTCGCGAAGCCGCTCGACGGGACCTACCAGCCGAACAAGCGCGCGATGCTGAAGATCAAGCACGGGCGCGAGGCCGACGTCGTGCTCGCGGGCTACCGGCTGCACAAGACGTCGACGCCCGCGAAGCCGCTCCTCGGCTCGCTCCTCCTCGGACTGTACGACGACGCGGCGCAGCTCCAGTTCGTGGGCGTCGCCGCGTCGTTCCCCGCCGCACGGCGTGCCGCTCTCGTGACCGAGCTCGCCCCCCTCGTCGTGGAGCCCGGCACACCCGCCGCGGACGAGCACCCGTGGTCGGGGTGGGAGAACCCGGCCGGCGAACGGATGCCCGGCGCGGTCTCCCGCTGGAGCACCGGGAAGGACCTGTCGTTCACGCCGCTGCGGCCCGAGCGGGTGCTCGAGGTCGCGTACGACCACATGGAGGGCACGCGTTTCCGGCACACCGCGCAGTTCCGGCGCTGGCGCGAGGACCGCGACCCGGGGTCGTGCACGTACGAGCAGCTGGAAGAGCCGGTGCGGTACGACCTCACGGGCATCCTCCCCGGTGCGCCCGGGGTGGGCTGAGTCCAGGCGGGCACTCCTGGCGAGCGCGGCTCCTCGCGGGCTAGTCGCGCGAGCGGTCCTTGTCCTTGCTGGGCTGCACGCGTTTCGGTTCGCCCGGCATCTTCGGGTACTCCGGCGGGTAGGGCAGGTCGCCCAGGCCGTGCTCGGCCTCGTCCCGCCTCGACAGCTCGAGGGCGGGTTCCAGCGAGGCCCCGGGGTCGGCACGGTCCGCGCGCAGCGGCGCGAAGAGGTCGCCGACCTCGGCGAACCGTCCCGGCATGGACAGGACGTCGAAGTCGTCGGGGTGGACGTCGCCGAGCTCGTCCCAGCGCAGCGGAGCGGAGACGGTGGCCCGCTGGTTGGAGCGGATCGAGTACGCGGACGCGATGGTGCGGTCGCGCGCCATCTGGTTGTAGTCCACGAAGATCTTCGCGCCGCGCTCCTCCTTCCACCACTTCGTCGTGACCTGCTCGGGCAGGCGGCGCTCGAGCTCGCGGCCGATCGCGATCGTGGCACGGCGGGCGGCCACGAAGTCCCACTCGGGGGAGATCGGCACGAAGACGTGGATCCCGCGCCCGCCCGACGTCTTCGGGTACCCCGGCAGCCCGAGCTCGTCGAGCACCTCGCGCAGCTGTGGTGCGACCCGGACGGCGTCGTCGAAGTCGGTGCCCGGCTGGGGGTCGAGGTCGATGCGCAGCTGGTCCACTGCCTCGACGTCCTCCCCGCGCACCGGCCACGGGTGGAACGTCAGCGTCCCGAGGTTCGCGGCCCACGCGACGACGGCCAGCTCGCTGGGGCACACCTCGTCGGCGGTGCGGCCGCTGGGGAACGCGATGCGCGCGGTGCGCACGTAGTCGGGCGCGCCCTTGGGGATGCGCTTCTGGTAGAAGGCGTCGCCGCTGTTGTCGGTGCGCGTGCTCATGCGCGCACCCTCGAAGACGCCCTTGGGCCACCGCTCGAGCGTGGTCGGCCGGTCGACGAGCGCACCGAGGATCCCGTCCCCGACGCTCAGGAAGTACTGCACGACGTCGAGCTTCGTCAGCCCTCGTGCGGGAAAGACGACACGGTCCGGGCTGGTGACCCGGACGGTGCGGCCCTCCACCTCGAGCTCCACCGGCGGTGTCGTCGCTGCGGCCATGCGGTCCAACCTAGACCGGCTCGCGGTCCGCGGCGAGCAGGAGCCCGAAGGTCTGCCGGGCGGCGTCGCGACCCGGCCAGCGGTACCGCAGCTCCAGGGACCGGGCGGCGGCCGCCACGTCGAGCGCGCCCACGTCCCGGAGCCGGCGCAGGGTCTCGAGCGCCTCCGCGCGTGGGCGGCGGGTCGCGACGTCGAGCGCGGTCCGCGTCACGCTCGTGACGAGCACCCCGGCGACGAGCTGGGTCTCGTCCCGCAGCACGTGCGCCTGGCGCGGTGCGCGGCCGACGAGCGGGGCCGGACGGTGCCGCCCTGGCGCGAAGACGATGTCGAGGAGGCGAGGGCGAGCCGAGCCGCACAGGATCCAGGCGGCCGCCGCCCCGGCGACGACGGTCTGCACCGGCACCAGGTCGCGTACCGCCAGCGCACGGAGCGTCGGGGTGACCGGCACGCGGGCGGGCGCCCCGACGTCGTCCCAGAGCCGGACCAGCGCGCCACGACGCACGAGGTCCTGGAACGCCGCCGGCCCGCCGACCTCGGCGGGTCGGACGAGGAGACCAGGTTCCGGGTCGAGAGGCGGCACCAGGTACCCCGGCGTCGACCGCGCGTCGAGGTGGTGCGCAGGAGCGGGCAGGGAGCGGAGGGCGGGGCACATCCCGACACCGTGCCGTACGACGCGCCCACGCGAAAGGGGCCGACGCCCGTCTGTGGACGAGCGTCGGCCCCTTCGCTGCTCCGGTGGCTGTCAGCCGCGCGAGTCCTCCGCGGCGCGCACGACCTGCTCGAGCCACGCCCGGCGGGCCGCGAGGGAGCTCTCGAGGTCCGCGACGGCTCGCTTGTCGCCCTTCGCCTGGGCCGCGGCGAGCTCCGCCTCGAGCGCCTCGATCGCCGACTCGAGCTGGGCCGCGGCACCCTCGGCGCGTGCCCGCGTCTCGGGGTTGGTGCGCGTCCACTGCGCCTGGTCCGCGTCGCGGATCGCGTTCTCGACGGCCCGCAGACGCCCCTCGACCCGCTGCAGGTCGCCGCGCGGCACGCGCCCGGCCTCCTCCCAGCGTTCCTGGAGGTCACGCAGCGCGGCCTTGGCCGCCCCGAGGTCCTTGACCGGAAGCAGCGCCTCGGCCTCGGTGAGCAGCGCCTCCTTGACCTCGAGGTTCGCCGCGTACTCCGCGTCGGTCGCCGAGCTCGCCGCGTCGCGCGCCTGGAAGAACGTGTCCTGCGCGGCGCGGAACCGAGCCCACAGCGCATCGTCGTCCTTGCGGCTCGCACGGCCGGCCGCCTTCCACCGGGCCATGAGATCGCGGTAGGCCCCCGCGGTCGGGCCCCAGTCGGTGCTGGAGGAGAGCGCCTCGGCCTCGGCGACGAGCTTCTGCTTCGCTTCCTTCGCGGCGCTGTTGCGCTGCTCGAGCTCCGCGAAGTAGTGCCGGCGCTCACGGTCGAACGCGGTGCGCGCGTGGCTGAAGCGCTTCCACAGCGCCTCCTCGCTCGTGCGGTCGATGCGCGGACCCGAGCGCTGCGCCTCCTTCCAGCGGTCGAGGAGGCTGCGCAGCTCCTCGCCGGCGGGGCGCCACTGCATGCGGCTCGGGTCGGTCGCCGCGATCCGCTCGGCCGCCTCGATGATCTCGGTCCGCGCGGCGAGCGCGCTCGCCTTGGCTGCGGCGCGCTCCGCCTCGAGCTGGGACCGTCGCTCCGCGGCGACCGTCCGCAGCGCCTCGACCTGGGCACGCAGGGTGTCGAGGTCGCCGACGGCGGACGGCTCGGCCGTCTCCTCGGCGAGGCGCGCCAGCGTCTGGTCGATCTCCTTGACGGACAGGTCCGTCCCGGAGAGCCGCGCCTCGAAGAGCGCGACCTTCGCCTGGAGGTCGAGGTAGCGGCGGACGTAGAGCGTGAGCGCCTCGTCGGTCTCGACGCCGGGGAACTGCCCCACCGCGCGCTCTCCGGCGCTCTCGCGGACGTAGACCGTGCCGTCCTCGTCGACGCGCCCGAACTCGGCCGCGGCCTTGGCCGCCGCGGAGTCGTCGGCGAGCGCGGGGACGGCCGGGACGACCGGTGCCTCGGCGGCAGCCGGCGCAGCGGTCGGCGTGACCGCTGCGGGCTTGCGGGGCGGGTGCGGGATCGCCGACGGCTTCGGGCGCGGGCCGGGTCGCGGTGCCGGGCCCGGTGAGGGAGCCGCCTCGGCCTCCGGTGCGGTCGGCGGGGCCTCCGGTGCGGTCGGCTCGGCCTCGGGCTCGGCCTCCGGTGCGGTCGGCTCGGGCTCTGCCTCGGCGGTCGCGTCTGCCTCTGCCTCCGGAGCGGCCTCGCTGGTCGGCTTGAGCTCCGCCGCCGCGTCTGCCGCCGGTGGCGTCTCGGTGACGGCCTCGACCTCGCGGGCGGTGTCGCCCTCGTCCTTCGTCGCGGCAGGTGCGTCGTCGGGCGCGGCGGTGGCCGGCTCGGGTGCGCTCTCGTCGGAGGACGGAGCGTCGGTCGTCGCCGGCTCCACCTCGGTCGCCTCGACCCGTTCGGTCTCGCCCGCTCCCACGGGCTCCGCTGCCGGCGTGCTCGCCTGGTTCTCGGCGGATTCGCTCACTGGGTCTCAACTCCTTCGATGGTGACCGGGGTGGCGGGGGATCCGTCGCCGGACCCGTCCGCGGTTCCCGCGTCAGCGACTGCCTGGACGACGTCCAGGCCGGACGTGATGGTGCCGAACACCGTGTAACCACCCGCCACGTCGGACGGGATGGTCGAGTCCTCGTACACGAGGAAGAACTGGGAGCCCATCGACTCGGCGTTCCCGCCCTGGCGCGCCATGGCGACGGTTCCCGCCGGGTAGACGTCGTCGGCCGGGGCGTTCTCGATCGGGCCGAAGCTGTACCCGGGGCCGCCGGTCCCGGTCCCCGTCGGGTCGCCGCACTGGAGCACGTGGATGCCCTCGGTCGTGAGGCGGTGGCAGTCGGTGTCGTCGAAGTACCCGGACTCGGCGAGGGAGAGGAAGCTGGCGACCGCCTGCGGTGCGGCGGCCCCGTCGAGGGTGAGCGTGACGTCGCCGGCGCTCGTGCTGAGCGTCGTGGTCCAGTCCCGGCCCTCCGCGGCGGACGCGGGCGGAAGCGTGTGCTCGCCCGGCTCCGCGCTCGAGCCGGGGTCGCCACCCGGGTCGGTGCCCGGGTCCTGCGCGGCGGACAGTGCCCACCACACGGCGACGCCGATGACGACGAGGGCCAGGACGACGCCGACGATCGACCACCTGCGCTGGCGCTTCGCGCGGAGCTGGGCCACGTGACGCTCCCACTTCTCCTCGCGGCGGCGCGCCTTCGCCCGCTCCTGACTCTTCGTCGACACCCCAGCTCCTTCGTCGAGCGCCGCGACGGCGCGCACGGTCGACCCCGGTGCGGCCGCGGTCGGTACGGCACAGTCTAGGCATCGAGAGCCCAGGCGACGGGTGGTTTCTCGCCGGGCAGGTCACGGTCCGGTATCGGTGCCGTGGGTCGCGGGGCGGGGCACCGGCCCGTCGGCCGGGCCCGCGGAGCTAGGCTCGGGCCCGTGGACGGACTCACCGGCGCGGGACCGGCAGCACCCGACGAGCGCGACGCAGCCCGACCCGACGTGGCGGTGCACGTGGTCGTCGCCCCGGTCTTCGGGACCAACTGCACGGTCGTGAGCGCCCCGGGCGGCGACTGCGTCGTCGTCGACGCGGGCGCCGGCGTGGCGGCCGACGTCGTCACCCACGTCGAGCGGAACGGGCTCCTGCCGCGCGCGGTGCTCGCCACGCACGGGCACGTCGATCACACGTGGGACGCCGCGGAGCTCGCGGAGCGGTTCGGCGTCGAGGTCGTGCTGCACGCCGCGGACGCCTACCGCCTCGCCGACCCGTTCGGCACGATCGAGCACGGGTCCCGCCCCGCGGGCGACGACGCACACCGGGCCCTCGTCTCGGGACCGCTCGGCGCTGCGCTGCGCGACGCCGGTGCCCACCCCGAGCACTACCGCGAGCCCGCGTCCGTGCGCACGTTCCATGGCGACGCCGGGCAGACGACGACGCTCGCGTTCGGCGCGCTCCGGCTGCGCGCGCTGCCGGCGCCCGGGCACACGGAGGGGTCGACCCTCTACCTCGTCGGTGCGCCGGGGTCCGGGCTGGTGCTCAGCGGTGACGTGCTGTTCGCGGGATCGATCGGCCGCACCGACCTGCCCGGGGGCGACGGGGCGACGATGGCCCGGACCCTGCGCGACGTCGTCGGGCACCTGGACCCGGACTGGGACGTGCTGCCCGGGCACGGGCCCGCGACGACCGTGGCCCGCGAGCTCGCGACCAACCCGTTCCTCGCCCGCACCTGACGATTCGGACCCGCGCCGCCCGTCTGGAAGGATCGTGAGCCATGGCCAGGCCCACACCCCTCTCAGGTTTCCCCGAATGGCTCCCCGACGGCCGGATCGTCGAGCAGCACGTCCTCGACACCCTGCGCCGGGTGTTCGAGCTGCACGGGTTCGGCGGGATCGAGACGCGCGCGGTCGAGCCGCTCGACCAGCTCCTGCGCAAGGGGGAGACCTCCAAGGAGGTGTACGTCCTTCGCCGTCTGCAGGAGGACGCCGAGGAGGCGGAGCCGCGCGCGGGCCGGGGCGACAAGCAGCTCGGCCTGCACTTCGACCTCACGGTCCCGTTCGCGCGGTACGTCCTCGAGAACGCGGGGCACCTCGCGTTCCCGTTCAAGCGCTACCAGATCCAGAAGGTGTGGCGCGGCGAGCGCCCCCAGGACGGCCGGTTCCGCGAGTTCGCCCAGGCGGACATCGACGTCGTCGGTGCCGGCGAGCTGCCGTACCACTACGAGGTCGAGCTCCCGCTCGTCATGGCCGAGGCGCTCGGCGCGCTGCGCGACATCGGTGTGCCCGAGGTGCGCGTGCTCGTCAACAACCGCCGCGTCGCCGAGGGCTTCTACCGCGGGCTCGGGATCGACGCCGTGGACGAGGTCCTGCGCCAGATCGACAAGCTCGACAAGATCGGGCCCGAGAAGGTCGCCGCGCTGCTCGTCGCCGAGGCCGGCGTGACGCCCGAGCAGGCGCAGGCGTGCCTCGCCCTCGCCGCGATCAGCGGGAGCGACAACGCGGTGATCGACCGCGTGCGGGCGCTCGCGGCCGAGCACGGTGTGGTGCACGACCTGCTCGAGACGGGGCTCGGCGAGCTCGGCGCCCTGATCGAGGCCGCGGGCACGCGTGCGCCCGGAGTCGTCGTGGCCGACCTGAAGATCGCGCGGGGCCTCGACTACTACACCGGCTCGGTCTACGAGACCGTGCTCGTCGGGCACGAGCAGCTCGGCTCCATCTGCTCGGGTGGCCGCTACGACACGCTCGCGTCCGACGGCGCGAACACCTACCCGGGCGTCGGCCTGTCGATCGGCGTGTCGCGGCTGGTGTCGCGCCTGCTCTCCGCCGGGCTCGTGCGCGCCACGCGGTCGGTGCCGAGCGCCGTCGTCGTCGCGGTGACGAGCGAGGAGTCGCGTCCGGCGTCCGACGCGGTCGCCACCGCGCTGCGCGCCCGGGGCATCCCCGTCGAGGTCGCGCCCGCGGCGGCGAAGTTCGGCAAGCAGATCCGCTACGCCGACCGTCGCGGCATCCCCTTCGTGTGGTTCCCCGGGGCGGTCGTGGACGGGGAGGCGCGACCGGACCAGGTCAAGGACATCCGCTCGGGGGAGCAGGTGGACGCCGACGCCGCGTCGTGGGCTCCGCCCGCCGAGGACCTGTGGCCCCGGGTGGTCCCGGCGTCCGAGTGACGCGCACCTGACACGCACCTGACACCCATCTGACACGCACCTGACAGGCGCTGCCGTCGGCGGCGCACGATCGAGGAGGGGCATGGTCGACGCCGTCGAGCTGGCACTGCCCTTCACGGGCACGTGGCGGGTCGAGAACAGCCCGGCCCGCCGCGTGCCGAGCCACGGCACGCACCTGTTCGCCACGACGTACGCCATCGACTTCGTCGCGGTCGGCGGGCGCCGCACCGCGCGTGTCCGGGACTGGCGGACGGCGTTCGGCACGGAGCCGCCCGAACGGTTCCACGCGTTCGGGCTGCCGGTCCTCGCGCCCGCGTCCGGCACCGTCGTCGCGGTGCACGACGGCGAGCCCGACCACGAGGCCCGGCGCTCGCCGCTGACGCTCCTCGGGTACGCGCTCACGCAGGCGTCGCGGGCGCGAGGCGGCGCGGCGGCGCTTGCGGGCAACCACGTGGTGCTCGCGCTCGACGTCCCCGGCGCGTTCGTCGTCCTCGCGCACCTGCGGGCCCGTTCGGTCGTGGTGCGTCCCGGACAGCGCGTCGTGACGGGATCCGAGCTGGGCCGGTGCGGGAACTCGGGCAACTCGACGCAGCCGCACGTGCACGTCCAGGTCATGGACGGGCCCGACGGTACGGCGGCGCGCGGTGTGCCCCTGCTCTTCCGGGGGTACCGGGAGCATGCGCGCGGCGAGCGCGCGGCCGACGTCGCGCTCGGCGTCCCCGCGGAGGGCGCGGTGGTCGAGCCCGTCCGGTGACGCTCACGCGGTGAGGGTCCCGAGGCCGGTCACCCACCCGCCGAGCACGCCGGCCGCGACCACCGCCGCTGCGACGGCGAGAACCGCCCCGGCGGCGACCACGTCGACCGGCCCGAGCGGCACCGGTCGCGACGTCGTGCGCGGCCCCGAGCCGAGCCCGCGGGACTCGAGCGCGACCGTGATGCGCTCCGACCGCCGCACCGCTCCGACGAGGAGCGCGAACGCCGCCGCGCCGAGCGCTCGCGGCGAGCGGGGCAGGCGACCGGGCGTGCGTCGCGGGTCGCGCACCGCCTGCGCGCACCGGACCGTGTGCCATACGCCCGGCAGCTCGACGAGGAGCCGGTGCGCCGCGAGGACGGCGAACGTCCACGTCGCCGGCAGCCGTGCGTGCTGGTGGAGGCTCGTCATGAGCCGCACCGGGTCGGTCGCCAGGACGAGCGTCAGGGACAGGGCTCCGACGAACAGCGTGCGCAGCGCGAGCGCCGCGCCGATCATCAGGCCGTCGGAGCCCACGACGAGGGGACCGAGGCTCACGGGGTCGCCGCCGGGGCGCGTCACCACGTTCACGACGAGCAGGCTCACGCCGAACATGACGAACGGGACGTGCGCGAGCGCGAGGGTGCGGACCGGCACCCGGCCGAGCGCGCGCAGCGCGACGAGCGTGAGCACCCAGCCGACCGCAGGCGTGACCGGGTCGGTCACGAGCAGCGCCGCCGTGGACAGGAGGAGGACGGTCGCGAGCTTCACGGTCGGGTTCCACCGCTCGAGGACCGTCGGCGGCGCGCTCACGACGCCGCTTCGACGACAGCGCGGGTCTCCGCGGCGCCGAGCGCCCGCACGAGGTCGCCCGGGTCCACGTCGAGGTGCCGCCCCGTCGTCGCCCACCACTCGAGCAGGGGCGGACGGCGGAGCCGGGCGCGTGCGCACAGCGCGTCGTCACCGAGCACGGCGGTCGGCGTACCGGTCGCGGCGATCGTCCCGTCGACGACGACGGCCACGCGGTCGGCGATCTCGGCGACCAGGGACAGGTCGTGCGTGACGAGGACGACCGCGCCGCCCGCGTCGGCCCGCACGCGCAGCACGCGCGCCGTCGCGTCGGCCTGGGCGCGGTCGAGGCCGAACGTGGGCTCGTCCGCGAGGAGCACGGCCGGGTCGAGGACGACGGCCGTCGCGAGGGAGAGCCGACGCTGCTCGCCGCCGGAGAGCCGGTAGGGGTTCGCGTCGGCGAGCGCGGTCAGGCCGAGCGTGTCGAGCACGCGCGCGACGCGCCCGTCGAGGTCGTCGAGGCGCGCGAGCCGTGCCGACCACGCGACCTCCTCGCGCACGGTGCGCGCGAGGAACTGGTGCTCCGGGTCCTGGAACACCATCGCGGTCGGGGCTCCGGGGGCCGTCGTGAGGTCGCCGCCCGTCGCTTCGAGCCCGGCGAGCCCGCGCAGCAGCGTCGACTTGCCGCCGCCGTTGGGGCCGACGACGGCGAGCACCTCGCCGGCGCGGACGTCGAGGTCGACGCCGCGCACCACCGGGGTCCCGCGGCGACGCCCGCGCCGGAGGGCGCCGCCGCGGTGGACCTCGAGGCCACGGGCCCGGAGCGCGACCGGTCTGACCCGGCCGTCCGCGGCGGGGCGCCCGCTCGCGGCGTCGGCGCGACGGGAGCGCGCGAGGTCCGCCAGCCAGGCGTCGGTCTCGGGGGTACCCAGCGGGACGGGGGCTCCGGCCGCCGCGAGCCGGACGGCGAGCGGGAGCCAGCAGCCGAGCGCCGCGAGCTCGGCCGCGTGCTCGTGCAGGACGCGGTTTGTCGGGCCGTGCGCGACGGCACGGCCGTCCGGCCCGAGCACGAGCGTCGTCTCGGGGAGCGTCCCGAGCTCGTCGAGTCGGTGCTCGACGAGCACGACGGCGCGTGCCCGGGCGAGTGCGTCGTGGCCCGCCCCCGTGCGGTCGGCCGGCCCCGCGCCGTCGGGCACCGGGCGCGAGCGGGTGAGCCCGGAGACGAGGGCCCCGACGTCGTGCGCCGCGGCGGGGTCGAGGAGCGCGGTGGGCTCGTCGAGCACGACGAGACCGGGGTCGGCGACGAGAGTCGCGGCGAGCGCGACACGCTGCGCCTCGCCGCCGGAGAGCGTGTGGGTCGCCCGGTCGTGCAGGTGGGCCGCGCCGACGGCCGCGAGCGCCGAGGCGCCCCGGGCGTCCATGGTCCCAGGGTCGGCGCCGCGGTTCTCGAGCGCGAACCGCAGCTCCTCGTCGACGCGCGCGAGGCAGAGCTGGTCGCCGGGGCGTTGCTGGACGAGCCCGACGCGTGCCGCGAGCACGGCGGGCGTCACGTCGCGCGGGTCGTGCCCCGCGACGTGCAGGACCCCGGTCACGGTGCCGGGCAGCGTGTGCGGGACGATGCCGACCAGCGCGCGCAGGAGAGTCGACTTGCCGCAGCCCGACGGGCCGAGGACGAGCAGCGCGGCCCCCGCGGGGAGGGCGAGGTGCACGTCGTCGAGCACGGGGACGGCGTCGTGCCCCAGGGCGACGGACAGGCCCTGCGCTCGGACGACGTCGGGCGTCGTGGACGCTCGGGGCTCAGCCATGCCGCGCCGACCCGATCGCGAAGGCGTCCAGAGCGCCGGTGCGGGTGAGGGCGTCGCCGAGGAGGCGGGCCGCGATCCCGCACAGCACGACGCACGAGACGACCTGGATCCCGAGGCGGAGCGTCGCGTAGTCCTGCCCGAGCCAGCCGAAGCGCACGGCGTTGAACGCGAAGGTCACGAGCGCGGCGCTCACGCCCGAGGCGACGAACACCCACCAGCCGAAGCGCCGGTAGCGCGTGAGCGCGAACGGCAGCTCGGCGCCGACGCCCTGGACGAGCCCGACGAGGAGCAGCAGCGGCCCGGCCGGGGAGGCAAGGAAGACGACCTCGACGAGCGCGGCGAGCGTCTCGGCGAGGATCCCGACGCCCGGCTTGCGCACGATGTACGTCGCGAGCGGCCCGACGACGATCCACGCTCCCGCGAGCACGTTCGCCGCAAGGTCTGCGAGGGGACCCATCGCGAGCTGCAGCGGCGCCCAGAGCTGCACGAACGCCCAGTAGACGAACCCGAAGACGACGCCCAGGACCGCGACGAGGACCGTCTCGTGCAGGCTGAGGCCCCGTCGCCGTGGCCGGGTCGCGGGTGCACTGGGGGACGCCGTCTCGTGGCCGGCCCGCGCCTCGGCGGCCTGCTGCGCGGTGGTGTGCTCGGTCATGCTGTTCCCTCCGTCGGGCCCCGGGCGAGGGGTGCACGACGGCGAGCCGCCGGTCTCCCGCGCGGCCGGCCAGGCGCACGGGGCGCACGGGCGCGAGCGCGCAGGGGACCGTGACGTCGGCCCTGCTCCCTTCGCTGGTACGAACCAGATCAGGTTCCACGGGTCTGCAGGGGGGACGGGTGCCCGGCCTGCACTCTCAGCGCTCGTGCGCTCCCCGGGGGCGTTCGGCCCGACCCTAGGCCTTCGTCGGTCTGCGGACAATCACGGCGTCTCACCATCCGAGAAGTGCGGTCACGCGCGTGAGAGTGTGACGCCATGACGACGGACGACGACGCCGCGGTGGTCGCGGAGCTGGACCGCCTCGACGAGGTGGTCAGAGCAGCCCCGGCGGGAGACACGACGGCGCAGGTCGCGCTGTGGCGGCAGGCGACCCGGCTGCGGACCTGGTTCTTCATCGCACGCGGCGAGCCCGACCAGCCCCGCCCGTACGCCGTGGGTGCCGCGCAGGGTCCGATGATCTGCCTCTACAGCAGCGCGGGCCGGGCGGCCGAGGCTGCGCGTGCGCTGGGGCTCGTCGCCGCGGCGGACGACGCGGTGCCGCTGTTCGGCGTGCCCATGCCGACGGCGATCGACTACGTCGCCTCGTTCGCCCGGGCCGGCGTCGTCGGTGTGACGCTGGACCACCCGCGGATCGGTCACCACATCCCCCTGGCGAACCTCGGTCTGCTCAAGGGATGGGTCGACGGGGCGGCGCAGTGACCGGCGCGGACCCGGTGGAGCAGAGCCTGGACCTGGCGTGGGAGCTCTTCGCGGCGCGGCCCACGCATCCCCGGGTCGCCGAGCTGGCGCTGCAGGTGCTCGCGGCCCAGCCGGAGCGGAGCAGCGCGTCGCTGCTCCTCGGCAACCACCGGGAGATCTGCGGCGAGCACGCCGAGGCGCGGCGCCTGTACCTCCAGGTGGCCGCTCGCCGCGACGGCCAGTTCGTCAACGCGGCCCGTGCGCTCCGGCACCTGGCGTTCGCCGACCACGACCACGCCGAGGCGCTGCAGTGGGCGCGCACCGTCCTGCGCGAGGAACACGAGGGGTGGGACGACTGGATGGAGCTGGGGTCCGCCCAGGCGCTCGGCGGGGACCACGAGACGGGCTGGGCCCAGCTCGACGACGCGGTCGCGCGCTGCGCCCGGACCGCACCGGACGAGCTCCCGCAGGCGTTCGGGAAGCGCGCGGCGTACCTGCTGGGGACCTTCGCGCCGCTCGACCGGTTCGTCCCGGCGGCCGAGGAGGCCATGCGGGCCGACGCGGCGAGCCCCTGGGTCGCGTCGATGCTCGGGTGGGCCTACCTGCTGCAGTACCGCCTGGACGACGCCGAGCGGCTCGCGCTCCGCCTCCTGCGCGAGGACCCGACGGAGGGCGTGTTCCAGAACCTGGTGTCAACGGCCCGGACGCTGCAGGGGGTCGTCGAGAACGCCGAGTCCCTGGGCTACACCCTCGAGGACATCCGTCGCACCGGCGTCCTCGAGCTGTCGTGGCAGCAGCTGCGCGACCAGGAGCTCGGCATCGACCTGCGTTCCGCGCTCGCCGCGCTCGAGGGCGTGCTGCCGCAGGCCCTGCGCGCCACGCTGCGGCCCGGGGCGTCGTTCGCCGACGAGGCGGAGCTCGAGCACATCGGGGCCATGGTGGGGGAGGACCTGCTGACCTGGCACGACGGCCAGGAGCCCGGCACCGGGTCGCTGTGGGGTCAGGACGAGCCGTTCCGCCTGATGTCGGCGGCCGAGGTCCGCGCCATGGGTGCCGAGATCGAGGCGGACCCGGCGGCGCACCCCGACTGGCCCGACGGCGAGGCGGCGGAGCCGGTCATGACCGACGACGCCGGCGCCTTCCTGGTCGTCGTCGCGTTCGGGGCGCTCGTCAGGCGACGCCTCGGGCGGCCCGACGAGCCCGTCGCCGCGTCGATGGCCGACTGGGTCTGGGACCGGGTGGTCGAGCTCGGCGGTCGGGACCCGCGGCCGGCGCCACGGACGACCGCGGATCCCCGGAGCGCCGTCCCGGCCGCCCCGACGTCCGGGGGCTCGCCGACCGCCTGAGCGACCTTGACACACCTTCGAACACCTGTTCGAATGGCGCCGTGCGATGGGACGGACAGGCGCTCGGCGCGGACGACGGCGCGCTCCCGGGGCTGGAGCGCGCGGGCCTCGTGCGCAGCGTCCGCACGCCCGAGTTCGCGGGGATCACGTTCCACGAGGTGACGGCGAAGAGCGCGCTGTCGAAGGTGCCCGCGATGTCCCGCATGCCGTTCCGGTGGACGATCAACCCGTACCGCGGCTGCAGCCACGCGTGCTCCTACTGCCTGGACCCCGCGACGCCGGTGCTGCTCGCGGACGGCACGCAGCGCCCGATCGGGGAGCTGCGCGTCGGCGACGAGATCGTCGGGACCGCGCCGCACGGGGCGTACCGCCGGTACGTGCGCACGCGCGTCCTCGACCGCTGGACCACGCGCAAGCGCGCGTACCGCGTGACGCTCGCCGACGGGACCCGGCTCGTGGCGAGCGGCGACCACCGGTTCCTCACCCAGCGCGGCTGGCGGCACGTCGTCGGCGGCGCGGGCCACCGGGCGCACCTGGCCCTCGGGGACGTCCTCGTCGGCCCCGGCGCCGCGGCGCTCGCGGACAGCGGCGTCGCGCTCGACGGGCGCGACGTGACCGGGGACGACGCGCTCCGCGTGGAGTCGCTGGAGGCGCTCGGCAGCCCGGGGGAGGAGGCCGAGCTCGTCGACATCACCACCGGGACGCGGGACTTCGTCGCCGCGGGCGTCGTCAGCCACAACTGCTTCGCGCGGCCCACGCACCAGTACCTCGACCTCGACGCGGGCGACGACTTCGACCGCGAGGTGGTCGTCAAGGTCAACGTCGACGAGGTGCTGCGTGCCGAGCTCGCCCGCGCGTCGTGGGCGCGCGAGGCCGTCGCGCTGGGCACGAACACGGACCCGTACCAGCGCGCCGAGGGCCGTTACCGCCTCATGCCCGGCATCATCGACGCGCTCGCCGGCTCCGGCACGCCGCTGTCGGTCCTCACCAAGGGCACGCTCCTGCGCCGGGACCTCCCGCTCCTCGCGGACGCCGCGTCACGGGTCGAGGTCGGGATCGGGGTCTCGCTCGCGCTGCTCGACCCGGCGCTGCAGGCGAGCGTCGAGCCGGGCACGCCCTCGCCGCGGGCACGCCTCGACCTCATCCGAGCGATCCGCGACGCCGGGCTGCCGTGCGGCGTCATGGTCGCCCCGGTGCTGCCCTGGCTCACCGACTCCACGCGCGCGCTGACCGACCTGCTCGACGCCGTCAAGGACGCCGGCGCGACGGGCGTCACGGTGCTGCCCCTGCACCTCAAGCCCGGCACGCGCGAGTGGTACATGGGGTGGCTCGCACGCGAGCACCCGAACCTCGTCCCGGGCTATGAGCGCGTCTACGCACGGGGCACGTACGCGTCGAAGCAGTACCGAGCGTGGCTGTGGGACCGAGTGCGGCCCATGCTCGAGGTACGCGGGTTCGCCGTCTCCGGCCACCGCGGGCCCGCCGGCGTCGAGGGTCGGTACCGTCGGGGCGAGGTCGGGGGCCTCGGCGACGGGACCCGTGACCCCGGCCCGCCGGTCGACGGCGCGTACCCGGCCGGGAGTCTGGCGCGGGGCGCTCACGAGCCGGAGGCGCACCGGGGGCACGACGGGGCGCTCGCGGGCATGCCGGTCGACGGCGGCGGTCTGGACGTCGTCGGCGGGGGAGTCGAGCAGGTCCTGTTCTGACCCGTGCACCCGGCGACCGCCCTCACGGCACGCCGCACGGGCGTCGTCAGGCGTGCCCGGCGGGGTCTGGCACCGGGCCGACGCGGACGACGTCCGTCCGTGCCACGGCCTGGTCACGGACGTCGGCGAGCGTCACCCGCGCCGGGTCGTCCATGTACGCACCGAGCGCGTCGTCGTCGGGCATCTCGATGATCTGCACCTCGGTCGGCAGGGTCACGTCCTGACCGGGCAGCGCGCGCACCCTCGACAGCACGCGGCCGCCGTGAGCGGGCACCAGGGCGAGGACGTCGTCCTCGTACCGGTGCAGCAGGTCGACGTTGCCCTCGGTGGGCCACAGCAGGACGCACAGCGTGATCGGCATGGGCGCACGCTACGCCGTTCGTCCCCTGGCCGGGCGAACTGGCCGAAGCCTGCTCAGACGTCGGCGAGGCGCGCGGGGAAACCGCCCGTCGCCACCGGACCCCAGCGCGTGATCGTCAGGCGCACGAGCGACTTGCCCTGCGCCACCATGGCCGCGCGGTACTCGTCCCAGTCCGGGTGCTCGCCGCTGATGGAACGGTAGTAGTCGACCAGCGGCTCGACGGCGTCGGGCAGGTCGATCACCTCCGCCTCGCCGTCTACCTGCACCCACGGGTCGGAGAACCGCTCGCCCAGGGACAACAGCGAAGCCCGCGGGTCCCGACGCAGGTTGGCCGCCTTCGCGCGCTCCGGGTACGTCGACACGACGACCCGGCCCGTGCCGTCGACGCCGTAGGTCACCGGGCTGAGCTGGGGCCGGCCGTCCGCGCGGGTCGTGACGAGCACGCCGTCGTGCCGGTAACGCAGGAACGCCTCGAGCTCGTCGCGCTCGACGCGCCGGTTCGTCGCGATGGTGCGTGCCACGGGTCATCCTTCCTCGTCCGGGCGGCGGGCCGGTCGGCGAGCCGCTGCCGACGGCAGGCACGCGACGCGATGGTCCGCGACTGGTCGGCGGCATCGCCACGGTATCCGGTCGAGCCGCGACGCCCGTCCGCACTAGACTCGTCCGGACGTGCTCCCGCCCCCGGGAGCGCAACCCCCACCGCCCCCTCCTGGAAGGAACCCTCCGTGCTGCGCACCCGAACGGCCGGCTCACTGCGGGCCGAGCACTCCGGTCAGACCGTCACCCTCACGGGCTGGGTCGACCGTCGGCGCGATCACGGCGGTGTCGCCTTCATCGACCTGCGCGACGCGTCGGGCATCGCCCAGGTCGTCATCCGCGACGAGGCCGTCGCGCACCCGCTCCGCAACGAGTTCGTCCTCCAGGTCACGGGCGAGGTCTCGCGTCGCCCCGAGGGCAACGAGAACCTGTCCCTGCCGACCGGCGAGATCGAGGTCGTGGCGAGCGACGTCGTCGTGCTCAACACGTCGGACCCGCTGCCGTTCCAGGTCTCGACGGCGCTCGCCGACACCGAGACGATCGGCGAGGAGGCGCGCCTCAAGCACCGCTACCTCGACCTGCGTCGCCCCGCGCCGGCGCACGCGCTGCGCCTGCGCGCCAAGGTCAACCAGGCCGCGCGCCGCGTGCTCGACGCCGAGGACTTCGTCGAGATCGAGACCCCGACCCTCACGCGCTCCACCCCCGAGGGTGCGCGCGACTTCGTCGTGCCCGCACGCCTCGCGCCCGGCTCCTGGTACGCGCTGCCGCAGTCGCCGCAGCTGTTCAAGCAGCTGCTCATGGTCGCGGGCATGGAGCGCTACTACCAGATCGCGCGCTGCTACCGCGACGAGGACTTCCGCGCCGACCGCCAGCCCGAGTTCACGCAGCTCGACGTCGAGATGAGCTTCGTCGAGCAGGACGACGTCATCGCGCTCGCGGAGAAGATCCTCGTCTCGCTCTGGGAGCTGATCGGGTACACCGTCCCGACGCCGATCCCGCGCATGACGTTCCACGACGCCATGCGCCTGTACGGCTCGGACAAGCCCGACCTGCGCTTCGGCAACCCGCTCGTCGAGCTCACGGACTACTTCAAGGACACGCCGTTCCGCGTGTTCCAGGCGGAGTACGTGGGCGCGGTCGTCATGGCCGGCGGGGCCTCCCAGCCGCGCCGCCAGTTCGACGCGTGGCAGGAGTGGGCCAAGCAGCGCGGCGCTCGCGGGCTCGCCTACGTCACGTTCCAGGAGGACGGGACGCTCGCCGGTCCGGTCGCGAAGAACCTGTCCGACGCCGAGCGCGAGGGTCTGCGCGAGGCGACCGGCGCGCAGCCGGGCGACGCGGTGTTCTTCGCCGCGGGCAAGACGTCGGACTCACGTGCTCTGCTCGGCGCCGCGCGCCAGGAGATCGCGAAGCGCACCGGACAGATCGACGAGGACGCCTGGGCGTTCGTCTGGATCGTCGACGCGCCCCTGTTCAAGCCGACCGGCGAGGACGGGGACGTCGACCTGGGTCACTCGGCCTGGACCGCCGTGCACCACGCGTTCACGTCGCCGACGCCGGACTGGATCGACACGTTCGAGCAGAACCCGGGCGAGGCGCTCGCGTACGCGTACGACATCGTGTGCAACGGCAACGAGATCGGCGGTGGCTCGATCCGTATCCACCGCCGCGACGTCCAGGAGCGCGTGTTCGACGTCATGGGCATCGGGCCCGAGGAGGCGCAGGAGAAGTTCGGGTTCCTCCTCGACGCGTTCGCGTTCGGCGCGCCGCCGCACGGCGGCATCGCGTTCGGCTGGGACCGCATCGTGGCGCTGCTGACGAAGTCGGAGTCGATCCGCGACGTCATCGCCTTCCCGAAGTCCGGTGGCGGCTACGACCCGCTGACGCAGGCCCCCGCGCCGATCACCGCCGAGCAGCGCAAGGAGGCGGGGGTCGACGCGAAGCCCGCCGCGCCGAAGGGCGACCCGGCCGAGCCGGAGGCTCCGGCCGAAGCCTGACCGCGGCAGAGCGCGGCCGGAACGGACGCCAGGGCGCGCCACCCGTCACGGGTGGCGCGTCCTGTCGCGTGTCACGACGCGGACGGGCCGGAGCGAGGGGCCGGCGACTCAGTGGGCGATCGCGAGCCTGCGGTGCACCCACCGCAGCGGCTTCGGCGCCCACCAGTTGAAGCGTCCGAGCAGCGTCATCGTCGCGGGGACGAGCAGCAGGCGCACGATCGTCGCGTCGATGAGCACCGCGACGGCGAGGGCGAACCCGACCTCCTTGATGACGAGGAGGTCGCCGAAGACGAACCCGGCGAACACGACGATGATGATCGCCGCGGCCGAGGTGATGATGCGCCCGGAGCGCTGCAGCCCCAGCCGCACGGCCTCGTCGTTGGAGTGCCCTGCGTCGTAGAGCTCCTTGACGCGCGCGAGCAGGAACACCTCGTAGTCCATCGCGAGCCCGAACGCGAAGGCCATGACGAGCGCGACGACGTACGTCTCGATCCCGCCCACCGACGTGAAGTCGAGCAGACCCTCGAGGTGGCCCTCCTGGAAGACCCACACGAGGACGCCGAGGGACGCCGCGAGGGACAGGGCGTTGGTGAGGAGCGCCTTGACCGGCACGACGACGGAGCCCGTCATGAGGAAGAGCAGGACGAGCGTCGCGCCCGCGACGATCCCGACGGCCCACCACACGCGCTCCCCGAGCGCCTCGAGGAAGTCGACCTGCCCGGCCGCCTGGCCGGTGACCCACACGTCGAATCCCGGGTCGGTCGCGCGCACCTCGCGCACGACGGAGACCGCCTCGGGGCCGCCCGCGTCGTCGGTGTCGACGTGGACGCCCACGAGCGCGTACGAGGTGCCGAGCAGCGCGGCGGGGTCGACGCTGTCCACGCCGTCGAGCCCCGCGAGCTCGTCCGCCCAGGCCTGTGCGTCGTCGACGCTCGCGTCGACGACCGCGACGACCTGCGCGCTGCGGCTCGACGGGTACTGCGCCGCCAGCTCGTCGACGAACTCGCGCTGCGGGGAGCTGACCGGGAGGAGCTCGATCCCGGAGTTGCGCATCTGCAGGCCCAGGACCGGCAGCGCGAGGACGACGAGCACCACCACGGTCGTGAGCAGGACCCACACGGGATGACGCTGCACGCGCGCCGCGAGACGCGAGAACACGCCCTCGTCGGACTGCACGTCCGCCGTGCGGGCGAGGACGCGGCGCAGGCCGGGGACCCGGCCGAGCAGGCCGGGCTTCGCGAGCCGCCGCCCCGAGAAGGCGAGCAGCGCGGGGACGAGGGTGAGCGCCGTCGCGACCGCGACGAGCACGACCCCGAGGCCACCCGCGCCGACCGAGCGCAGGATGTCCGGCCGGAACACCATGAGCCCGGCGATCGAGATCGCGACGACGAGCGCCGAGAACGCGACCGTGCGGCCCGCCGTCTCCATCGTGCGCACGAGCGCGGCGTGCACCACCCCGTCGCCGCGCCGCCGTCGCAGCGCCGGGTCGTCGCCCGCGTCGATGAGACGGTGCAGCTCCTCCCGGAACCGCGACACGATCAGCAGCCCGTAGTCGATGGACAGGCCCAGCCCGAGCAGGGTGACGACGTTGACCACGGACGCGTCGACGTCGAGCAGGTACGTCAGGCCCAGCAGGACCCCGAGCCCCGTCCCGACGGAGGCGATCGCTCCGGCCATCGGCATCGCCGCGGCGAGGAACCCGCCGAACACGAGCACCATGATGAGCAGCGCGACCGGCAGGGCGAACTTCTCGCCCGTCGTCAGGTCCTCCTCGACCTGGCCGGTGATCGCCTCGACGATGAGCTCGTTCGACCCGACGAGGCCCGTCGCGTCCGAAGCGGCCTCGGGGGCGGCGTCCGCGAGCACCCCCGGTACGGCGTCGAGCTGCTCGACGACGCGTGCGGCCACCGCCTCCGAGCGCTCCGCGGTGAGGTCCGTGCGCAGCGTGACGACCGTGAGGAACCCGTCGCCGTCGGCAGCGACGAGCGACTGCGCCGCCGGGTCCTCGACACCGCCCGGGACCACGTACGGGTCGATCACCGTGTCGACGCCCTCGATCGCGACCAGGTCCGCGTTGACCCCGGCCATCGCCTCGACGACCTGCGGGTCGGCGGGGTCGACGGAGCTCACCAGCAGCGTGATCTCGGGCCCGCCCTCGTCGTTCTCGGCGAGGATCTCGTTCGCGCGCTCGCTGTCGGAGCCGGGGATCGCGGGCGCGCCCGTCGTCACCCGGTCGAACACGCTCTCGCCGTGCAGCCCGAACAGGGCGAGCGCGAAGCCCAGCCCGGTGATGACGACCCACGCGACGACCGTGAGGCGCGGATGACGGGCGACGCGACGACCGAGGCTCGAGAACACGAGCGACAGCATCCCATCCGGCCTCGCCGCGTGTCAGATCGTCCACGCGGCTGTGGACGGCGCACCCCTCGAACGGTGCGGCACCGTCGCGTGGGCGGCGGTGCGTAGGCTCGGGCCCATGTCCACCGGTGATCTCTTCGGCGGCGACCTCTTCGGCGCCGCCACGTCCGGCGCGCAGGGCACGCCGCGTCCCGGGCCGGGGGCTCCGCTCGCCGTCCGCATGCGCCCCGCCTCCCTCGACGAGGTCGCGGGCCAGGCCCACCTGCTCGTCCCGGGCTCGCCCCTGCGGCGCCTCATCGAGCCCGACGCGTCCGGCGGACGCGCCGCGCCCGGGTCCGTGATCCTCTGGGGCCCACCCGGCACGGGCAAGACGACGCTCGCCTACCTCATCGCCACCGCCTCGGGACGCCGCTTCGTCGAGCTGTCCGCCGTCACCGCGGGCGTCAAGGACGTGCGCACCGTCGTCGAGGACGCGCGCCGGCGCCTCGCGACCGGTGGCGAGGAGACCGTCCTGTTCATCGACGAGGTGCACCGCTTCTCCAAGTCCCAGCAGGACGCGCTCCTGCCCAGCGTCGAGAACCGCTGGGTCACGCTCGTCGCGGCGACCACGGAGAACCCCAGCTTCTCCGTCAACTCCCCGCTGCTCTCCCGCTCGCTCCTCCTCACCCTGCAACCCCTCGGGGACGACGACGTCCGCGCGCTCGTGCGCCGCGCCGTCCTCGACGACCGCGGCCTGGGAGGCGTCGTCGCGCTCACCGACGAGGCCGAGGGTCACCTCGTGCGCCTCGCCGGCGGCGACGCGCGCAAGGCGCTCACCGTCCTCGAGGCCGCGGCAGGCGCCGCGCTGTCCGACGCCGCGCCGACCGACCCGAGGCCCGTCCCCGTCGACCTCGACACCGTCGAGCGCGCCGTCGACGTCGCCGCGGTGCGCTACGACCGCGACGGCGACCAGCACTACGACGTCGTCTCCGCGTTCATCAAGTCCATGCGCGGCTCCGACGTCGACGCCGCCCTGCACTACCTCGCGCGCATGATCGCCGCGGGGGAGGACCCGCGGTTCATCGCCCGGCGCATCGTCATCGCCGCCGCGGAGGACGTGGGCCTCGCCGACCCCTCGGCGCTGCAGACCGCCGTCGCCGCGGCGCAGGCCGTCCAGCTCATCGGCATGCCCGAAGGGCGGATCGTGCTCGCCGAGGCCGTCGTGCACCTCGCGACCGCGCCCAAGTCGAACGCCGCCTACCTTGGGATCGACGCGGCGCTCGCGGACGTGCGCGCAGGACGGGCCGGGTCGGTCCCGCCGCACCTGCGGGACGCCCACTACCCGGGCGCGAAGCAGCTCGGGCACGGCACGGGGTACCGCTACGCGCACGACGCCCCGCACGCCGTCGCCGCGCAGCAGTACCTCCCGGACACGCTCGTGGGCGCGCGCTACTACACGCCGAGCGACCGTGGGTTCGAGCGCCAGGTGTCCGAGCGGCTCCAACGGATCCGGGACATCCTCGGTCGCGAGGACGCGACACCGGCGCGATGACGCCCCTCCCGGTGCGGTAGACTTCTCAGGTTGCCTTCACGGCGACCACCTGGGACCTCGGCCCCGACCCGTCGTCTCTCCACCGGAGAGGCACGCGGTCCATCGGCTGGTCCCGCACCCGGACCCGATCGCTCGGGAACCAGGTGTGACGTCAGTACACACACGACAGGAATGAGATACCGCTGTGACGTCTGTCAAGCGTTCGCGCCGCCAGGTCCGCCTGAGCCGCGCCCTGGGCATCGCCCTCACCCCGAAGGCCGTCAAGCACTTCGAGAAGCGCCCGTACCCCCCGGGTGAGCACGGCCGTGCCCGTCGCCGCACCGAGTCGGACTACGCGGTGCGTCTGCGTGAGAAGCAGCGTCTGCGCGCCCAGTACATGCTCCGCGAGAAGCAGCTCGCCCGCGCGTACGAGGACGCCCGCAAGGACAAGGGCCTGACCGGTGAGGCGCTCGTCGAGAACCTCGAGACCCGTCTCGACGCGCTCGTGCTGCGCGCCGGCTTCGCCCGCACCATCCTGCAGGCGCGCCAGGCAGTCACGCACCGCCACATCCTCGTCGACGGCAAGATCGTGGACCGTCCGTCGTTCCGCGTGAAGCCGGGCCAGACCCTCCAGGTCAAGCCGAAGAGCCAGGCGACCACGCCGTTCCAGGTCGCCGCCGCCGGTGCGCACCGCGACGTGCTCCCCGCAGTCCCGGGTTACCTGGACGTCCAGCTCGAGAAGCTGAGCGCGATCCTCACGCGTCGCCCGAAGCGCGCCGAGGTCCCCGTGCAGTGCGAGGTCCAGCTCGTCGTCGAGTACTACGCTCGCTGAGTCCCGCTCCGGACGCCTCGCTCACCGCTTCGTCGGCGAGCGGGGCGTTCGTGCGTCCGGGCAGGTCCGCCCCGGGTCGGGTCCGCGACGCAGCGGCCAGACCGGTCGTGTCGTGCCCGACCACGGGCCTCGGCCTGGTGCGGGTAGTGTTTCGCGGAGTCGCGGCAGCGTGACAGGCACCTGAAAGCACAGGAGGAAGAATGTCCTTGGGAGACGTGGCCGGGCTCATCGCAGCCATCGCGTTCGTGCTGCTCGTCGGACTGCTCGCGGTGCCGCTCCTCAAGCTCGGCCGGGTGCTCGACGAGGCGCGCGCGAGCATCAAGGAGGTCACGGACCACTCCGTGCCGATCCTCGACGAGGCCGCCACCACCGTGGCGACGACCAACAGCCAGCTCGTCAAGGTCGACACGATCACGACGTCGGCCGCCCAGGTGAGCGAGAACGTCTCCGCGCTCACGGGCCTGTACGCCGCGACCTTCGGCGCCCCGCTCGTCAAGGTCGCCGCGTTCACGTACGGCGTGCGCCAGGCGGCCGCACGGTCGTTCGGTCGGGGCCGGTCGACGGGCCGGTCGACGAGCACTGCCGGTCGTGACGAGGGGCCGCGCTGATGCGCCGGGTGTTCTGGGTCGGCGTCGGGGTCGCGATCACGGTCGTGGTCGTGGTCCGTGGCAGGAAGATCCTCGCGCGCTACGCGCCGGCGTCGCTCGTCGACCAGGCGACCGCGCAGGTCAACGACCTCGGCGAGAGGGTCGTGCACCTCGCGCGCGACTTCCGCACCGAGTTCACCGCCGCGCGCGACGCGCGTGAGCGCGAGCTCATGGCCGCGCTGCTCGCCGAGGGCCAGGAGGACCCCGACGCCGTCCGCGCACGCCGTGCGTCGGGACGCCACGCGGCCGGCACCGACCCGTTCGACGACACGGACGACGTCGAGGACCTCCTCGGGTACTCCTTCTAGGACGCGGGGCGGCCGCAGCGGCCGCCGCACGACACCCCAGCACGACACCCCGCACGACACACCGACTGCCTCCGAAGGACATCATGCGCACCGCCGAGATCCGCAAGCGCTGGCTCGACTACTTCGCCGACCGCGACCACTCCGTCGTGCCCTCGGCGTCGCTCGTCTCCCCGGACCCCTCCACGCTGTTCACCATCGCGGGCATGGTCCCCTTCATCCCGTACATGACGGGCGAGCAGACGCCGCCGTGGGACCGTGCGACGAGCGTCCAGAAGTGCGTGCGCACGCTCGACATCGACGAGGTCGGCAAGACGACGCGCCACGGCACGTTCTTCCAGATGAACGGCAACTTCTCGTTCGGGGACTACTTCAAGGAAGGCGCGATCACCTACGCGTGGGACCTCATCACGGGGTCGCGCGACGAGGGGAAGTACGGCTTCGACCCCGAGACCGTCTGGGTGACCGTCTACCACGACGACGACGAGGCGCGGCAGCTGTGGAAGCGCATCGCCGGCCTGCCGGACGAGCGCATCCAGGCGCGCGGCAAGAAGGACAACTACTGGTCGACCGGGCAGCCAGGACCGGCCGGTCCGTGCTCGGAGATCTACATCGACCGCGGCCCCGCGTACGGCAAGGAGGGCGGGCCCGTCGTCGACGAGGACCGCTACCTCGAGATCTGGAACCTCGTGTTCATGCAGTACGCGATCGACGACGTGCGCTCCAAGGAGGAGTTCCGCATCGTCTCCGAGCTCGCGCGCAAGAACATCGACACCGGCATGGGCCTCGAGCGCGTGGCGTACCTCCTCCAGGGCAAGGACAACCTCTACGAGATCGACGAGGTGTTCCCCGTCATCACCGCGGCGGAGGAGCTCTCGGGCAAGCGCTACGGCGCGAACCACGAGGACGACGTCCGCATGCGCGTCGTGGCCGACCACGTGCGCTCGGCCCTCATGATCATCAGCGACGGCGTGCGACCTTCCAACGAGGGTCGTGGGTACGTCCTGCGCCGCCTGCTGCGCCGCTCCGTGCGCGCGATGCGCCTGCTCGGGGTCGAGGACCAGGCGATGCCCGCGCTGCTGCCCGTGAGCCGTGACGCCATGTCCGCGTCGTACCCGGAGGTCGCGACGGACTTCGCGCGCATCTCGTCCGTCGCGTACGCCGAGGAGGAGGCTTTCCGCCGCACGCTGACCTCGGGGACGACGATCCTCGACACGGCCGTGTCGAAGGCCAAGGCGGCGGCGGGTGCGTCCGGCACGCCGCTGCTCGGTGGCGAGCAGGCATTCGCCCTGCACGACACCTACGGCTTCCCGATCGACCTCACGCTCGAGATGGCCGCAGAGCAGGGCGTCCAGGTCGACGAGAAGGCGTTCCGCGCCCTCATGACCGAGCAGCGGCAGCGGGCGCGCGCCGACGCGCTCGCCAAGCGGTCGGGCGGCGTGGACACCGCCGCCTACGAGTCGCTCGCGGGAGAGCTCGCCGCGCCCGTCGAGTTCCTCGGGTACACGGAGTCGTCCGCGGCTGTGCGCGTCGCGGGCCTGCTCGTCGACGGCGTGCCGGCGCCCGCCGCGACGGCCCCCGCCGACGTCGAGGTCGTGCTCGACCGCACGCCGTTCTACGCCGAGGCCGGCGGCCAGCTCGCCGACCACGGCACGATCGTGCTCGACGGCGGCGCGACCATCGAGGTCGACGACGTGCAGCGCCCGATCAAGGGCCTGTCCGTGCACCGCGGCCGCCTCGTCGAGGGGACCGCGGCGCTGGGCGACCCCGGGACCGCGACGATCGACCGCGACCGCCGCAAGGCGATCAGCCGCGCCCACTCGGCCACGCACATGATCCACAAGGCCCTGCAGGAGTCGCTCGGCAAGGACGCGACCCAGGCCGGGTCGGAGAACGCGCCGAGCCGCATCCGCTTCGACTTCCGCCGGTCCTCGGCGGTGCCGGGCGGCGCGCTCGCGGAGATCGAGGAGCGGGTCAACACCCAGCTCCAGGAGAACCTCGAGGTCACGGACCAGCTCATGCCGATCACCGAGGCCCGCGCATTGGGCGCGATGGCACTGTTCGGCGAGAAGTACGGCGACGTCGTGCGCGTGGTCTCGATCGGCGGCGACTGGTCGCGCGAGCTGTGCGCGGGGACCCACGTGAGCCAGACGGGCCAGCTCGGGCTCGTGACGCTGCTCGGCGAGTCGTCGATCGGCTCGGGCGTGCGCCGCGTGGACGCGCTCGTCGGCGACGGCGCGTACGGCTTCCAGGCGAAGGAGCACGCGCTCGTCGGCCAGCTCACCGGCCTGCTCAACGTGCGCACCGAGGAGCTCCCGGACCGTGTGGGCTCGCTCGTGTCGCGGCTGCGCGACGCCGAGAAGGAGCTCGCTCAGCTCCGCCAGGCGCAGCTCCTCGCGGCCGCGGGCACGCTCGCGGCGGGCGCCGAGCTCGTGGGCGGCACGCGCGTCGTCGTGCACGACGCCGGCGAGGTCGCCTCCGCGGACGACCTGCGCGCCCTCGCGCTCGACGTCCGCGGTCGCCTCGGCGAGGCGGAGCCGACGGTCGTCGCCGTGGGCGGCGTCGCGAAGGACCGCCCGCAGGTCGTCGTCGTGACCAACGCCTCGGCGCGCGCCACGGGCCTGCGTGCGGGCGTGCTCGCCAAGGCCGCGGCGCAGACCCTCGGCGGCGGTGGCGGCGGCAAGGACGACATGGCGCAGGGCGGCGGCACGGACGTCTCGGCGCTGCCGACGGCGCTCCAGGGCGTGCGCGACGGCGCCGCGGCCGCGTGACGGGCGCCCCCTCGCTGCCCGGTGACGCCGGGCACGTCCCCCTCCCTCGGGGGGCGCGCCTCGGCGTCGACGTCGGCAGCGTGCGCGTGGGCCTCGCGGCGAGCGACCCCGACGGCCTCGTCGCCACGCCCGTGGAGACCCTGGCGCGTGACACGCGGACGGGCGCGGGGGTGCCCGCCGACGTGGCCCGGATCGCCGCCGAGGTCTCCGAGCGCGGAGCGCAGGTCGTCTACGTCGGCCTGCCCCGACACCTCTCGGGCAGCGAGGGCGCCGCCGCGCAGGGGGTGCGGGCGTACGCTGGACTGATGGCACGCGTCGTCGCACCCGTGCCCGTGCATCTCGTCGACGAGCGGATGACGACCGTGAGCGCCCACCAGGCGCTGCACGCATCGGGACGCGCCGGGCGCAAGCACCGCAGCGTCGTCGACCAGGCCGCGGCCGTTATCATTCTGCAATCTGCTCTCGACGCCGAGCGGGGCGCGGGGGCGCGCGCCGGAGAACCTGTAGACCCGACAGGAGACCACCGACCGTGACCGACCTCTTCGATCGGCCCACCGTCCAGGGGGCTGCCGAGCCCGCACGCAGCTCGCGCGCGGACCAGCGAGCGCGCCGTGCGGCGAAGAAGCGACGCCAGCGCCGGCGCCGCCGCGCCCTCGCGGTGGTGCTCGTCTCGCTGCTCGTGGTGGGAGGTGCCGGGTACCTGATCTACACGAACGCCCCGGACCTCCTCGGGTTCGAGAACCCGCTCGAGGCGAAGGACTTCGAGGGCCCTGGCACGGAACCGGTGGACGTGACGATCGAGCCCGGCTCATCCGGACGCGAGATGGGCGCGGTGCTCACCGAGGCGGGCGTCGTCGCGAGCTCGGCCGCCTTCGTCAGGGCATTCGAGGAGAACCCCAGCTCGGGCACCATCCAGGCGGGCACGCACTCGCTGCTACTCGGCATGCCGGCGAAGGACGCCGTCGCGCGCCTCGTGGCGAACGACTCGCGCGTCGAGACGAAGATCACGATCCCCGAGGGCAACACGGTTGCGCAGATCCTCGAGAAGGCGGCATCCGTGACCGACATCCCCGTCGCGGACTTCCAGGCGGCGATGGCGGACACGGCCGCGACCGGCTTGCCGGCAGAGGCGAACGGCAACTACGAGGGTTGGCTGTTCCCCACGACGTACGTCCTCGAGCCCGCGGACAAGAACGCGACGGCGATCATCCAACGGATGGTCGGCCAGACCGTGATGAAGCTCGACGAGCTCGGTGTGGCTCCCGCCGACCGGCAGACGGTGCTCATCAAGGCCTCGCTCATCGAGCGCGAGGCCGGACGTGACGAGGACCGGCCCAAGATGGCGCGCGCGATCGAGAACCGGCTCGAGACGGGGATGCCGTTGCAGATCGACGCAGCCGTCGCGTACGGCACGGGCAACCCGCCGGGGTACCAGGTGACGCCTGAGGACACGCGGAACTCCGAGAACCCGTACAACACGTACGCGCACAACGGTCTCCCGCCGGGGCCCATCGCGTCCCCGGGCGTCCCGGCGATGCAGGCGGTGCTGAGCCCCGAACCCGGGGACTGGGTCTTCTGGACGACGGTGAACTACGACACCAAGGAGACGCGGTTCGCCGTCACGCTCGCCGAGCACAACCAGAACGTCGAGGAGCTCAAGCGGTGGCTCGCGGAGAACGGCGGGTGAGCGCGGCCTCTCCGCGCCGCGCCGCGGTGCTCGGGCACCCCGTCGCGCACTCGCTGTCCCCGGCGCTGCACCGTGCCGCGTACGCGGCGCTCGGGCTCGACGGCTGGACGTACAAGGCGATCGACACGACCGAGGAGCAGCTCCCGGCGCTCGTCAACGGGCTCGACGCGTCGTGGGCCGGGCTGAGCCTGACGATGCCGCTCAAGCACGCCGTCATCCCGCTGCTCGACCACGTCGACCCGCTCGCGAACGTCGTCGGCGCGGTGAACACCCTCATCGTGCAGCCCATGGGCGGCAAGCGGCCGACGTTCGTCGGCACGAACACCGACGTGCACGGCCTCGTCGCGGCGCTGCGTGAGGGTCTGGGCGATCGTCGGGTCTCGACCGCCGTCGTGCTCGGCGCGGGCGCGACCGCGGCCTCGACGCTCGCCGCGCTCGCCCAGCTGGGCTGCTCGACGCCCACGGTCCTCGTGCGCTCGCTCGGCCGCACCGGCGAGCTCCAGCGCGCGGCACACCGGATGGGCGTCGAGCCCCGGTTCGCGGTGCTGGACCTCGAACAGCCGGCGGTCGTGGGGAGCCTCGCCACGGCGGACGTCGTGGTGGCCACCCTCCCGTCGCGCGCCGCCGACCTGATCGCCGCGGCCCTGGCGAGCGCGAGGTCCGTGCCGGCGGGCGTCCTCCTCGACGTCGTCTACGACCCTCGGCCCACCGCGCTGTCCGCGGCGTGGGCGCGTTCGGGCGGAACCGTCGTCGGCGGTGAGCGGATGCTCCTGCACCAGGCGGCCGAGCAGGTGCGCCTCATGACCGGTCGCCCGGCGCCGCTCGAGGCGATGGACACGGCCCTCGGGACGGCGCTCGCCGTCACGGTCTAGGTCAGGGACTGCGAGCCGCGGGGTGGCTCGGTGGCCCCGCGGACGCAACTCTTCGTCAGCCGAGGAGGAGCGCGGTTCCCAGGGCGCCACCGCCGACGGCGGCGAGCGCTGCTCCGAGCACCATGAACGGGCCGAAGGGCACCGCCGTCGAGCGCGACGCGCGGCGCAGCACCACCAAGGCCACGGCCCAGACACCGCCGAGTAGGAACGGCAGCACGAGCCCGGCGGCGACCTCGCCCCACCCGAGCCAGCCGAGCGTCGTCGCGAGCAGTCCGGCGAGCTTGACGTCCCCGAAGCCGAGGCCCGGCGGATACGCGAGGCGCAGAGCGGCGTACGCGCCGAACCCGACCGCGCCACCGGCGAGCGCGCGCACGAGTGCCGCGCCGTCGCCCGTGCTCAGCGTGGCCACCGAGAGCAGGCCGACGGCACCGAGCCAGGAGGGCAGGACGATCGCGTCGGGCAGGCGGTGCGTTCGGGCGTCGATCACCGCCAGCAGCGCACCGGCTGCCGCGACCAGCACGAGTGCCGGCGTCGCCCACGACGGACCCGACCACCACGCGGTGCATCCCGCGGCGACCAGCGCGAGCGTCGCGCCGAGCCTTCCGCCGACGCGTGCCTCGGTGTGCAGGCGACGCGTCCACGGTCGCTGCCTCGTCCGTCGCCGCGTCGTCGTCGTGCCGTCCCCGGACACGTCGAACGGGCCCTGTTCGGCGACGACGTCTTCCCCCTGCTGTGCCACGCGCGGCACGGTAGCGCGATCGCTGCCCGGGCCGCCGTCGTCGTCCACAGCCACGTCCGGTCAGGTGCCCAACCCTGGGTCGTGCGTCGTTCGCGGCCGTGAACGACGCACAAACCCGGGTTCGGCGCGTGCCGGTCCGCAGTGCGGGCGCGCGACCGGGGCGTCGTGCGTGCGTGGGAGGATGGCGCCCATGCTGCGTTGGTTGACATCGGGTGAGTCGCACGGTGAGGCGCTGGTCGGGATCCTCGACGGGCTGCCGGCGGGGGTGGAGCTCACGACGGCCGACGTGCAGGCGGCGCTCGCGCGTCGACGCCTCGGCTACGGGCGCGGCTCGCGCCAGAAGTTCGAGCAGGACGCGCTGCGCATCCTCGGCGGGCTCCGCCACGGACGCACCCAGGGCGGACCCCTCGCGATGGAGATCGCCAACTCCGAGTGGCCCAAGTGGGTCGACGTCATGTCGTCCGACCCCGTCCCGCCCGAGGCGCTGCTCGTCGACGCCGGCACGGGGGACCAGCGCGAGATCGCCCGCAACCGCCCGCTCACGCGCCCGCGCCCGGGCCACGCCGACCTCGTCGGCATGCGCAAGTACGGCTTCGAGGACGCGCGCCCCGTGCTCGAGCGCGCCTCGGCGCGCGAGACCGCGGCGCGAGTCGCGCTCGGCACCGCGGCGGCGAAGTTCCTCGAGCAGGCGCTCGGCGTCCGGCTCGTGTCGCACGTCGTGGCGATCGGTCCCGTCGAGGCGCCCGAGGACGCGCCCGTGCCCGGTCCCGACGACGTCGCGGCGCTCGACGCCGACCCGGTGCGCTGCTTCGACGCCGCGACGTCCGCGGCGATGGTGGCCGAGATCGACGACTGCCAGAAGGCGGGCGACACGCTCGGAGGCGTCGTCGAGGTCCTCGCCTACGGGGTGCCGTCGGGCCTCGGCACGTACGCGCAGAGCGACCGCCGTCTCGACGCGCGCCTCGCCGCGGTCCTCATGGGGATCCAGGCGATCAAGGGCGTCGAGGTCGGCGACGGCTTCCGCACCGCGCGGCGTCGCGGGTCCGCCGCGCACGACGAGATCGAGCGCGGTGACGACGGCCGCATCCACCGCCTGAGCAACCGTGCGGGCGGTGTCGAGGGCGGCATGTCGAACGGCGAGGTCGTGCGCGTGCGTGCGGCGATGAAGCCCATCTCGACCGTGCCGCGCGCGCTCGCGACGGTCGACGTCGTGACGGGCGACGTCGCGAAGGCCCAGCACCAGCGCTCCGACGTGTGCGCCGTCCCGCCCGCGGCCGTCGTCGCCGAGGCGATGGTCGCGCTCGTCCTCGCCGAGCAGGCGATCGAGAAGTTCGGCGGCGACTCCGTGGCCGAGGTCCGCCGCAACGCCGAGGCCTACCTCGCGGCGATCCCGGAGCTGCAGCGCTGATGACGCCCGTCCCTCCTGGCACGCGACCGGTCGTCGTCCTCGTCGGGCCTCCCGGCAGCGGCAAGTCGACCGTCTCGCGCCACCTCGCCGAGCTCCTGAACCTCGCCCAGCGCGACACCGACACCGACGTCGAGACCGCCGCGGGCAAGCCCGTGGCCGACATCTTCGTCGAGGACGGCGAGCCGCACTTCCGCGAGCTCGAGCGCGAGGCCGTCACGACGGCGCTCGCCACGCACGACGGCGTGCTCGCCCTGGGAGGGGGCGCCGTCCTCGACGAGCACACGCAGGCCGCGCTCGCCGCGTACGTGGCGGCCGGCGGGACCGTCGTCTTCCTCGACGTCAGCCTCGCGCACGCCGCCCCCCGCGTCGGGTTCAACCAGTCGCGCCCGTTGCTCCTGGGCAACCCGCGCGCCCGGTGGGCCGCCCTCATGGAGGCGCGCCGACCGGTGTACGAGCGGGTCGCGACCCTGCACGTCCTGACCGACGCCTGCACGCCCGCGCAGGTGGCGCGCGAGGTCCGCGACCACCTCGGGCAGCCCGACGCCGCCCCGTCCGCCCCGCACCCGAACGACACCGCCGAGCAGGAGCACGCGTGAGCGACACGACCCCCGCCCCCGACACGACCTCCGGGCCGGCCCCTCGGTCGACCCGGACGCCCGACGCCGGCGCCCCCACGGCTCCGACCCGGGTGCGGGTCGCCGGGGAGCAGCCGTACGACGTCGTCGTCGGCCGGCACCTGCTCGGTGAGCTGCCGGCACTGCTGGGCGAGCGCGTGCGCCGCGTGCTCGTCGTGCACCCGGCCGCGCTCGCCGCGACCGCGGAGGTCGTCCACGAGGACCTCAAGGCGTCGGGCTACGAGGCCTACGTCGCGGAGGTCCCTGACGCGGAGGAGGCCAAGACCGCGCAGGTTGCCGCCTTCCTGTGGGGCGTGCTCGGGCAGGCCGACTTCACGCGCACCGACGCGATCGTCACGGTCGGCGGCGGCGCGACCACCGACCTCGGCGGGTTCGTCGCCGCGACGTGGCTGCGCGGGATCCGCGTGGTGCACGTCCCGACGACGCTGCTCGCGATGGTCGACGCGGCCGTCGGCGGCAAGACGGGCATCAACACCGCGGAGGGCAAGAACCTCGTCGGGTCGTTCCACCCGCCGGCGGGCGTGCTGTGCGACCTCGCGGCGCTCGAGTCGCTCGGGCGCTGGGACTTCGTCGCCGGCATGGCCGAGGTCGTCAAGACCGGGTTCATCGCCGACGAGCGCATCCTCGAGCTCGTCGAGGAGCACGCCGAGGCCCTGAGCGCGTGGGGCACCCGCCCGACGACGGACGAGACGTGGTCGGTCGTCGCCGAGCTCGTCGAGCGGTCCGTCGCGGTCAAGGCTCGGGTCGTGGGGGAGGACCTCAGGGAGGCCGGCCTGCGCGAGATCCTCAACTACGGCCACACGCTCGGCCACGCGGTCGAGCTCACGGAGCGCTACCAGTGGCGCCACGGCGCGGCGGTGTCCGTCGGCATGGTGTTCGCCGCCGAGCTCGCGCGCCTCGCGGGCAGGCTCGACGACGACGTGGTCGAGCGCCACCGCGCCATCCTCGGATCGCTCGGCCTGCCGCTCACGTACCGGGGCGACCGCTGGGAGCAGCTCCTGTCCGCGATGCGCCGCGACAAGAAGACGCGCGGCGACCTGCTGCGCTTCGTCGTGCTCGACGGCGTCGCGCGCCCCACGCGGCTCGAGGGACCGGACCCGACCCTGCTCGCTGCCGCGTACGCCGAGATCAGCGCCGACGCCCCCACGGGCCGCGGCCCGATCGCGCTCTGAGGTCAGGTTCGGCACCTGGCCGGTCCCGGCTTCCGGTCGTCCCGCCCTCGCGCCCGGCCGCGGTCGCTAGGCTCCGCCCATGGAACGCGTGCTCGTCCTCAACGGACCCAACCTCGGCCGGCTCGGCGTGCGTGAGCCGGAGATCTACGGCTCGGCGTCGATGGCCGACCTGCAGGAGTCGGCGCTCGCGTGGGGGAGCGCGCTCGAGCTCGAGGTCGACGTCCGCCAGACCGACGACGAGTCCGAGCTGGTCGGCTGGCTCCACGAGGCGGTCGACGCGCGGGCGCACGTGGTGCTCAACCCGGCGGCGTTCACCCACTACTCGTACGCGGTGCGCGACGCCGCGGCGCAGGTGACGACGTCGGGGCTCCTGCTCGTCGAGGTGCACCTGAGCAACCCGGCGGCGCGCGAGGCGTTCCGCGCCCACTCGGTCGTCGGCGCGGTGGCGACGGGCACCGTCGCAGGGTTCGGCTTCGACTCCTACCGCCTGGCTCTGGAGGCCGTCGCCGCGCGCCTCGCCGCATGAGGCTCGGCGATCGCTAGGGCCTTGATCGCGGAGGATCAAGTCTTTGGTATTGATACTGCTGAATCAATGCTCTAGGCTTGAGGCATGTTCGTGCTGACCGTGGACCAGCGCTCGAGCACGGGGCGTCCCGACCTCGTGCCGGATCTGCTGCGGCACCTGCGCGACGTGCTCACGGGCCGGCCCGGTGTCGTGGTGCCCTTCGACCGCACGGTGGGCGACGAGGTCCAGGGCGTCCTCGACGACCCGGGCACGGTCGTCGACGTCGTGCTCGACCTGCTGCGGGACGGGGGATGGAGCGTGGGGCTGGGCGTCGGGGCGGTCGACGCGCCGCTGCCCGCGGTCTCGCGCGAGGCGTCGGGGGAGGCGTTCGTCCGTGCCCGCGACGCCGTCGAGCAGGCCAAGTCGCGCGCTGCCACCGCGCCGGTCGCCGTCCGGGGAGGGGCACCGGGGCGCGCCGAGGAGGTCGAGGCGCTGCTACGGCTGCTCGCCCGGGTCGCCGACCGCCGGACCGCCCGCGGGTGGGAGGCCGTGGACGAGCTCGCGCGTGTGGGTGGCACGCAGAAGGATGTGGCCCGTGCGCTCGGGGTGACCGAGCAGGCGGTGAGCCAGCGGCTGCGGTCGGCGCTGTGGCCGGAGGAGGCCGCGGTGCGGCCGCTCGTCGTGCGGCTGCTCGGAGAGCTCGAGGAAGAGGTGGACGGATGACGGACCCGGTGACGGTCGTCCTGGTCGTGCTCGTGTGGCTCGTCGCGCTCGTCGCGAGCGTGCTGGGGGGCGGCGTGGTGACGCAGTGGGTGCTGCGCGCGGCCGCGCGCTCGGGAGGCCCGACGGCGCGGCCCGTCCCCGGGCGTGGACGTCGCCCCGGGCGTGGGGGCGGGGCGGCAGACCCGTCCGCGGTGCCCGTCCCGCCGCCACCGCCGCCAACGACCGGACCCATCGGGACGGAGGCCGTCAAGGCGCTGCGCGGGGGGACATGGATCGGCATCCTGGAGCGCTTCGCGATCACGGGCTGCCTGCTCGCCGGACAGCCGGGCGGTATCGCGTTCGTCGTGGCGGTCAAGGGCCTGGGGCGCTACCCGGAGCTGCGCGAGCACCCCGTCGCCTCCGAGCGCTTCGTCATCGGGACGCTCGCGTCGATGTGCTGGGCAGCCACCGTCGGGGTCGCGGCGAACGCGGTGCTCGTCGCGCTCCGGTAAGATCGGCAAGGCCCATTTCCCGCTCCGCCCTCCGGGCGTCCCGTCGTGCCTCTACCGGCGCGGGTCGTCGGGTGCCGCGGGGCTCGTAGACCCTCCGACAGGAAGACGAACGTGGCGACCACCAACGACATCAAGAACGGCACCGTGCTTCGACTCGACGGCCAGCTGTGGACCGTGATCGAGTTCCAGCACGTCAAGCCCGGCAAGGGTGGCGCGTTCGTCCGCACGAAGATCAAGAACGTGCTGTCCGGCAAGACGATCGACAAGACCTTCAACGCGGGGCTCAAGATCGAGACCGCCAACGTCGACCGTCGGGACTACCAGTACCTGTACATGGACGGCGCCGACTACGTGTTCATGGACACGTCGACGTACGACCAGATCACCATCGCGCCCGAGGTCGTCGGCGGCGCGAAGGACTACCTGCTCGAGAGCCAGAACGTGCTCGTCGCGACGAACGACGGCCAGCCGCTCTACATCGAGCTGCCGCCGTCGGTCGTCCTCGAGATCACCTACACCGAGCCGGGCCTGCAGGGCGACCGCTCGACGGGTGGCACCAAGCCGGCGACGCTCGAGACGGGTGCCCAGATCCAGGTCCCGCTCTTCCTCGAGCAGGGCACCCGGGTCAAGGTCGACACGCGCGACGGGTCGTACCTCGGCCGCGTGAACGACTGACCCGCCGGCAGCCGACGGACTGACGACATGGCCGCACGCACCAAGGCGCGCAAGCGCGCGCTCGACGTCCTCTTCGAGGCGGAGCAGCGTCACGTGGACCCGACGACCCTCCTGGCGGAGCGCGTCGCCGACCCGGGCACCGCGCAGACCGCCCTGCCGCAGTACGCGGTCGACATCGTCGAGGGCGTCCTCGCGCACCGGGACCGCATCGACGAGCTGCTCGAGACCTACTCGCACGGCTGGACGCTCGAGCGGATGCCGGCCGTGGACCGGGCGCTGTTGCGCATCGGTGGCTGGGAGATCCTCTTCAACGACGACGTGCCCGACGTCGTCGCGATCGACGAGGCCGTCGACCTCGCGCGCTCGCTGTCGACCGACGACTCGCCGTCGTTCGTCAACGGGCTGCTCGCCCGCATCGTCGAGATGAAGCCGACGATCACGGCCTGAGCCGGTCGCCGCCCGCGCGTGCCGGCAGCTCCGCGCGGCGCCGGTCACCGGCGTGTGACCGACGCCGCGTCCCACCCGGCGGGACGCGACGCCTGCCCCGCGCCGGGCGGCGGTAGGGTGGGTGACCGTCAGACATCCTTTAAGGCCCGTCCTGTGAGGCGGGGAAGGAGGTCGCCGAGCATGAGCTCTGGCGCCGCTGTGCCCACACCACCACCGACCGCACCGTCGTCCGCAGGGACCGTCGTCCTGACGGCCGCAGACATCGCGCGCGCACTGACGCGCATCGCCCACGAGATCGTGGAGCGCAACAAGGGTGCTCACGACCTGGTCCTGCTCGGGATCCCGACGCGCGGCGTCCCGCTCGCGACGCGGCTCGCCGAGCGGTTGGTCGCCATCGAGGGACCGCCCACCGACGGCGAGGCCCCGCTCGACCCGCACGAGATCGTCGGCGAGCTCGACGTGACGATGTACCGGGACGACCTGCACCGGCACCCGACGCGCACGATCGGTGCGACGCGCCTGCCCGCGTCAGGCATCGACGGCAAGGTCGTCGTCCTCGTGGACGACGTCCTGTACTCGGGGCGCACGATCCGCGCGGCCCTCGACGCGATCAGCGACCTGGGGCGCCCGCGCGCCGTGCAGCTCGCCGCGCTCGTCGACCGCGGCCACCGCGAGCTGCCGATCCGCCCCGACTTCGTCGGCAAGAACCTGCCGACCTCCACGTCGGAGCGCGTGAGCGTGCGACTCGTCGAGGTCGACGGCGAGCGGGACGGCTCGACGGGCGAGCCCGTGTCCGACGCCGTCGTCATCCGGTCCGCGACCCGCGCGCAGGACACCCCGGGCGAGGGCGAGGCGGGCGCATGAGGCACCTGCTGTCCACCCAGGAGCTGACGCGCGCCGAGACGGTGCGCATCCTCGACACCGCAGCGCAGATGGCCGCGACGCAGTCGCGCGAGATCAAGAAGCTCCCGACGCTGCGGGGTCGCACGGTCGTCAACCTCTTCTACGAGGACTCGACGCGCACGCGCATCTCCTTCGAGACGGCGGCCAAGCGCCTCTCGGCCGACGTCATCAACTTCTCCGCCAAGGGATCGAGCGTGTCCAAGGGCGAGTCCCTCAAGGACACCGCGCTCACGCTCCAGGCGATGGGCGCCGACGCGGTCGTCGTGCGGCACCAGGCGTCAGGCGCGCCGCACCTGCTCGCCCACGCGGGCTGGCTCGACGCCGCGGTCGTCAACGCGGGGGACGGCACGCACCAGCACCCGACGCAGGCGCTGCTCGACGCGTACACGCTGCGCCGGCACCTGTCGGGCTCCGGCCTGACCGCGCCCGGCGCGAGCGGGCCGGACGACGCCGCGGCGCGCGGCGCGGGTCTCGACGGGCGGCACGTGACGATCGTCGGCGACGTGCTGCACTCCCGCGTCGCGCGCTCCAACGTGCACCTGCTGCACACGCTCGGGGCGCGGGTGACGCTCGTCGCGCCGCCCACGCTGCTGCCGGTCGGGGTCGAGACGTGGCCGTGCGCCGTGTCCTACGACCTGGACGCGACGCTCGCGGGCCACGGCCCGCACGAAGGCCCTGACGCCGTCATGATGCTGCGCGTGCAGCGTGAGCGCATGAGCGGATCGGGCACGGGCGGCGGGGCGTTCTTCCCCAACCCCCTCGAGTACACGCGCAAGTACGGCCTCGACGGCCGCCGCCTGGGCCTGCTGGCCGACCACGCGGTCGTCATGCACCCGGGCCCGATGAACCGGGGCCTGGAGATCTCCGCGCAGGCCGCGGACTCCCCGCGCGCCGTCATCGTCGAGCAGGTCGCGAACGGCGTCGCCGTGCGCATGGCCGTGCTCTACCTCCTCCTCGCGGGCAGCGACGGACCCGACGGCGCGGACGCGCCCGAGGCCGTCGCACCGCAGCCCGTCCCCACCGCCGAAAGGGTCGCCACCTCGTGAGCAGCGCCGCAACCACCACGTACGTCCTGCGCGGCGCCCGCCCGCTCGGCGGCGACCCGGTCGACCTCGTCCTCGCGGACGGCGTGATCGCCGAGATCGCGGCGCCCGGTGCGGCGCGCGCCGGGTCATCCACCGACGGAGCCGACGACGTAGTCGTGCTGGACGCGACCGGCCTCGTCGCCCTGCCCGGCCTCGTCGACCTCCACACGCACCTGCGCGAGCCGGGCCGCGAGGACGCCGAGACCATCACCTCCGGCACGCGCGCCGCCGCGGCGGGCGGCTTCACCGCCGTGCACGCCATGGCGAACACGACGCCGGTCGCCGACACGGCGGGCGTCGTCGAGCAGGTGTGGCGCATCGGGCGCGACGCCGGCTGGGTCGACGTGCACCCCGTCGGTGCGGTCTCCGTCGGGCTCGCGGGGAAGCAGCTCGCCGAGCTCGGCGCGATGGCCGACTCGGCCGCACGCGTACGGGTCTTCTCCGACGACGGCAAGTGCGTCGACGACCCGATCCTCATGCGCCGAGCGCTGGAGTACGTCAAGGCGTTCGACGGCGTCGTGGCCCAGCACGCGCAGGAGCCGCGCCTCACGGAGGGCGCCCAGATGAACGAGGGCGTCGTCTCCGCCGAGCTCGGCCTCGCGGGCTGGCCCGCGGTGGCCGAGGAGGCGATCATCGCGCGCGACGTCCTGCTCGCCGAGCACGTGGGCTCGCGCCTGCACGTGTGCCACCTGTCCACGGCCGGCTCGGTGGAGATCGTGCGCTGGGCGAAGGGCCGCGGCATCGACGTCACCGCCGAGGTCACGCCCCACCACCTCGTCCTCACCGACGACCTCGCGCGCGGGTACGACCCGACGTTCAAGGTCAACCCGCCCCTGCGCACCGCGGCCGACGTCGAGGCGGTGCGCGAGGGCCTCGCGGACGGCACGATCGACATCGTCGCGACCGACCACGCGCCCCACACGCGCGAGGACAAGGACTGCGAGTGGGCCGCGGCCGCGTTCGGCATGACCGGCCTCGAGACCGCGCTCAGCGTCGTGCAGGAGACCATGGTCGACACCGGCCGGCTCACGTGGGCGGACGTGGCGCGCGTGCTGTCCGCGAACCCCGCGCGCATCGGGCGCATCGACACCGGCGACCGCGCGCAGGGCCGGCCCCTGGCGGTCGGCGAGCCGGCGAACGTCACCCTCGTCGACCCGGCCGCCCGCCGCGTCGTCGACGGTGCCGACCAGGCGACGAGCAGCACCAACACGCCCTTCCAGGGCCGCGAGCTGCCCGGGCGCGTCGTCGCGACGTTCCTGCGGGGACGCGCCACCGTGCTCGACGGCGCGCCCGTCGACGCGGTGCGGGACGGCCGGGAGGGGATCTCCGCGTGAACCTGCCCCAGCCCGTCGCAGTCGGCATCTGGGTCGTCCTCGGCGTCGTCCTGCTGACGCTCGTGCTCGTCGGGCGCCGCCGCCTCGCCGGCCGCTCCGTCGGTGTCGTGCCGACGCCGCCTGCCGTGCCCGCCGAGCCCGCGCGCGGTCCCGTGACGCTCGGGCCGCTCGACGCGCTCTACGTCTCCAGCACGCTGGCGGGCGACTGGCTCGCGCGCGTCGGGGCCCACGGCCTGGGGGACCGCTCGCAGGGCCAGGTCACCGTGCACGACGGCGGCGTGCACGTCGCGCGCCGCGGGGCACCCGACCTGTGGGTCCCCGCCGCAGCCGTGCAGGGGGTCGCCCTCTCGCCCGGGATGGCGGGCAAGTTCGTGGGCAAGGAGGCCATCGTCGTGGTGACGTGGGCCGTGCCCGCGGCGCCGGTGCCGCCCGCCGACGCGGCCGCTGCGGGAGAGGTCGTCGAGCCGCCCGCACCGGTGCTCCCGCGGGTCGAGCTCGACACCGGCCTCCTGCCCCGCCACGACCACGACGTCGCGCGTCTCCTGGACGCGGTGCGCGCGCTCGTCGCCGAGGACCCCGAGCGACGAACCGGGGCGCCGACCAGCGCCACCGACGCCCCCGCAGACCAGGACGGCACGGGGAGCACGCGCGACGGCGCGGCCCCCGGCACCGACCCGAACGACAAGGAAGCGCAGTGATCGCCTCAGTGACCACCACCACCCACACTCCCGACCGGGCCCTGCTCGTCCTCGAGGACGGCACCGTGCAGACCGGGCGTGCCTACGGCGCGCGCGGCACGACCGTCGGCGAGATCGTCTTCAACACCGGCATGACCGGCTACCAGGAGACGCTCACCGACCCCTCCTACCACCGCCAGATCGTCGTCATGACGGCCCCCCACATCGGGAACACCGGCGTCAACGACGAGGACCCCGAGTCCGGCAAGATCTGGGTCGCCGGCTACGTCGTGCGCGACGCGGCCCGGCGTCCGTCGAACTGGCGCTCGGTGCGCTCCCTCGACGACGAGCTGGCCGAGCAGGGGATCGTCGGCATCAGCGACGTCGACACGCGCGCCCTCACGCGCCACCTGCGCGAGCTCGGCGTCATGCGCGCGGGCATCTTCTCGGGCGACGCGCTCGTGCGCGACGGCTACCCCCGCACGACGGAGGACCTCGTCGCCGAGGTGAAGGCCGCCCCCGCGATGGCCGGTGCCGACCTGGCGCGCGAGGTGAGCACGGACGAGGCGTACGTCGTCGAGCCCTTCGAGGGCACGACCCGGGACGGCGAACCGGTCGCCACCGTGGTGGCCGTCGACCTCGGCATCAAGTCCATGACGCCCGAGCGCCTCGCGCAGCGCGGCGTGCGCGTGCACGTGGTCCCCGCCGCCTCGACGATCGAGGACATCGAGGCGCTCACGCCCGACGGCGTGTTCTTCTCCAACGGCCCGGGCGACCCCGGGGCGGCGACGCACGAGGTCGAGCTCCTGCGCGGCGTGCTCGACCGCCGCACGCCGTTCTTCGGCATCTGCTTCGGCAACCAGATCCTCGGGCGCGCGCTCGGGTACGGCACCTACAAGCTCGCCTACGGGCACCGCGGCATCAACCAGCCCGTCATGGACCGCCGCACGCGCAAGGTCGAGGTCACCGCGCACAACCACGGGTTCGCGGTCGATGCGCCGCTCGACGGTGAGTCCGTCGCCCCGCACGACGGCGGCCGGTACGGGCGCGTCGTCGTGTCCCACGTCGGGCTCAACGACCAGGTCGTCGAGGGCCTCGAGTGCCTCGACCTGCCCGCCTTCTCCGTCCAGTACCACCCCGAGGCCGCGGCCGGCCCGCACGACGCGGCCTACCTCTTCGACCGCTTCGTCGAGCTCATGACGGCGAGCCGCACCGCGGCCGTGGCCGGCTCCGAGGCAGCCCCGCAGACCAGCAAGGAGAACTGACCGTGCCTCGCAGAACCGACATCTCCAGCGTCCTGGTCATCGGGTCCGGCCCCATCGTCATCGGCCAGGCCTGCGAGTTCGACTACTCGGGCACCCAGGCGTGCCGCGTGCTCAAGGAGGAGGGCCTGCGGGTCGTCCTCGTGAACTCCAACCCGGCCACGATCATGACCGACCCGGAGTTCGCCGACGCCACGTACGTCGAGCCCATCACGACCGAGGTCCTCACGTCGATCATCGCCAAGGAGCGGCCCGACGCGCTCCTGCCCACCCTCGGTGGGCAGACCGCGCTCAACGCGGCGATCGCGCTCGACGCGGCCGGCGTGCTGGAGGAGTACGGCGTCGAGCTCATCGGGGCGAACATCGCCGCGATCGAGAAGGGTGAGGACCGCCAGCAGTTCAAGGACGTCGTCGAGAAGTGCGGCGGCGAGTCCGCGCGCTCCGCGATCATCCACACCGTCGAGGAGGCGCTCGCCGCGGCGGACGACCTCGGGTACCCGATGGTCGTGCGCCCGTCCTTCACGATGGGCGGCCTCGGCTCGGGCATCGCCTACGACGAGACGGACCTGCGCCGCATCGTCGGCCAGGGCCTGCACTACTCGCCGACCACCGAGGTGCTCCTGGAGGAGTCCATCCTCGGCTGGAAGGAGTACGAGCTCGAGCTCATGCGCGACAAGCACGACAACGTCGTCGTCGTGTGCTCGATCGAGAACGTCGACCCGGTCGGCGTGCACACGGGCGACTCGATCACGGTCGCTCCGGCGCTCACCCTCACCGACCGCGAGTACCAGAAGCTGCGCGACATCGGCATCGCCGTCATCCGCGAGGTCGGCGTCGACACGGGCGGCTGCAACATCCAGTACGCCGTGCACCCCGACACGGGCCGCGTCATCGTCATCGAGATGAACCCGCGCGTGTCGCGCTCGTCGGCGCTCGCGTCGAAGGCCACCGGGTTCCCGATCGCGAAGATCGCCGCGAAGCTCGCCGTGGGCTACACGCTCGACGAGATCCCCAACGACATCACGCAGGTCACCCCGGCGTCCTTCGAGCCGACGCTCGACTACGTCGTGGTCAAGGTCCCACGGTTCGCGTTCGAGAAGTTCCCGGCCGCGGACCCGACGCTGTCGACGACCATGAAGTCGGTCGGCGAGGCGATGGCGCTCGGGCGCAACTTCACCGAGGCGCTCGGCAAGGCGCTGCGCTCGATCGACAAGGGCGGCTCGGTGTTCCACTGGGACGGCGAGCCGGTCTCCGGCGCCGCGCTCGACGACCTCCTCGTGAAGATCGCCCGCCCGACGGAGAACCGGATCATCGGCGTCCAGCAGGCGCTGCGCGCCGGGGCGAGCGTCGAGCAGGTGTTCGAGGCGACCAAGATCGACCCTTGGTACCTCGACCAGATCCAGCTCGTCAACGAGGTCGCGGCCGCCGTCACGGACGCGCCCGCGCTCACCGAGGACGTGCTGCGCGAGGCGAAGAAGCACGGCCTGTCCGACGCGCAGGTGGCGCGCCTGCGGGGCATGGGCCCGGCGGGCGAGGCCACGGTGCGTGAGGTGCGGTACGCCCTCGGCGTGCGCCCCGTGTACAAGACGGTCGACACGTGCGCCGCCGAGTTCGCGGCGCGCACGCCGTACCACTACTCGTCGTACGACCTCGAGACGGAGGTCGCGCCGCGCGAGCGCGAGGCCGTGATCATCCTCGGCTCGGGCCCGAACCGCATCGGCCAGGGCATCGAGTTCGACTACTCGTGCGTGCACGCCGCGCTCACGCTGCGCGAGCGGTACGAGACGGTCATGGTGAACTGCAACCCGGAGACGGTCTCGACCGACTACGACACGTCGGACCGCCTGTACTTCGAGCCGCTGACGTTCGAGGACGTCCTCGAGGTCTACCACGCCGAGCTCGCCGCCGGGCCGGTCAAGGGCATCATCGTCCAGCTCGGCGGCCAGACGCCCCTCGCGCTCGCCCAGCGCCTCGCGGACGCGGGCCTGCCGATCCTCGGCACGAGCCCCGAGGCGATCGACGCCGCGGAGGACCGCGGCGAGTTCGGCCGGGTCCTCGTCGAGGCGGGGCTGCCGGCGCCGGCGTTCGGCACGGCGCGCTCGCTCGAGGAGGCGACGGGCGTCGCGGCGGGGATCGGCTACCCGGTGCTCGTGCGGCCGTCGTACGTGCTCGGTGGGCGCGGCATGGAGATCGTCTACTCCCAGGAGCAGCTCACGGGCTACGTGGAGCGCGCGCTGGAGGCCGCCGCGGCGGAGGACCGGACGGCCGGCACGCTGCCCGCGCCGCTGCTCATCGACCGGTTCCTCGACGACGCGATGGAGATCGACGTCGACGCGCTGTACGACGGCATCGAGATGTTCCTCGGCGGCGTGATGGAGCACATCGAGGAGGCGGGCATCCACTCGGGCGACTCGGCGTGCGTCCTGCCCCCGGTGTCGCTTTCGGACACCGAGATCGAGCGCATCCGCCGCTCGACCGAGGCGATCGCGAAGGGCGTCGGCGTCCGCGGGCTGCTCAACGTGCAGTACGCGCTCGTGTCCGACGTGCTCTACGTGCTCGAGGCCAACCCGCGCGCGTCGCGCACGGTGCCGTTCGTCTCCAAGGCGACGGGCACGTCGCTCGCCAAGGCCGCAGCGCGCGTCATGGTGGGCGACTCGATCGCCGACCTGCGGGCCGCGGGGATCCTGCCCGCCACGGGCGACGGCGGCACGCTGCCCCTGGACGCCCCGATCGCCGTCAAGGAGGCCGTCCTGCCGTTCAAGCGGTTCCGCACGGCCGACGGCACGGTCGTCGACACGGTCCTCGGCCCGGAGATGCGCTCGACGGGCGAGGTCATGGGCTTCGACCGTGACTTCCCGCACGCGTTCGCGAAGTCGCAGGCGGCGGCGTTCGGCGGGCTGCCGACGTCGGGCCGCGTGTTCGTCTCGGTCGCGGACCGCGACAAGCGCTCGATCGTGTTCCCGGTCAAGCGGCTCGCCGAGCTCGGGTTCGAGATCCTGGCGACCGCGGGCACCTCGAGCGTGCTGCGTCGCAACGGCATCGCGTCGCGTGTGGTGCGCAAGTTCTCCTCGGGGCGCGGCGCGGACGGCGAGCCGACGATCGTCGACCTCATCACCGCGGGCGAGGTGGACATGGTCATCAACACCCCGTCCGGGCAGGGCGCGCGCGCCGACGGCTACGAGATCCGCGCCGCGACGACCGCGGCGGACAAGCCCATCGCGACGACGGTCGACCAGCTCGCCGCCGCCGTGCAGGGCATCGAGGCGGTCCTCGCGGGCCCGTTCGAGGTCGCGAGCCTGCAGGAGCACATGAGCGGCGACGGCCTCGGTGCCGCCACCGCGCGGGGCCTGACGGCCGCCGGCGCCGCGTCGACCGGTGCCACGACCGAGCGGGTCGGCGCGTGAGCGCGTTCGGCGCGCGCCTCGCGGCGGCGATGGACGACCACGGGCCGCTGTGCGTCGGCATCGACCCGCACCCCGAGCTGCTCGCCGACTGGGGCCTGCCCGACGACGCGAGCGGGCTGCGCGACTTCGGCCTGCGCGTCGTGGAGGCGGTCGGCGGGCGCGTCGCGGCCGTCAAGCCGCAGTCCGCGTTCTTCGAGCGCCACGGGTCGCGCGGGGTCGCGGCGCTCGAGGACGTCCTGGCCGCCGCGCGCGCCGCGGGCACGCTCGTCGTCATGGACGCCAAGCGCGGCGACATCGGCTCGACGATGTCCGCGTACGCGGAGGCGTACCTGCGCGACGGCTCGCCGCTCGCGGCGGACGCGCTCACCGTGTCTCCGTACCTCGGGTTCGGCTCGCTGCGTCCGGCCGTCGACCTCGCCCTGGGCACGGGGCGCGGGCTGTTCGTGCTGTGCCTGACCTCGAACAAGGAGGGTCAGGAGGTGCAGCACGCGCGGCGCGGCGCGGGGGCGGGCACCGAGACGGTGGCCGCGCAGGTCGCGCGCGAGGCGGCGCTGCTCAACGCGCCCGCCGTCGAGGCCGGTGACGCGCTCGGGTCCGTCGGGCTCGTCGTCGGCGCGACGATCGGCGACGCGGCGGCCCGCACCGGGACGGACCTCACCGCGGTGCGGGGCCCGCTCCTCGCGCCCGGCGTGGGCGCCCAGGGCGCGGGTGCGGCCGAGCTCGCCGCCGTGTTCGGTGCCGCGCGTCGCCAGGTGCTCGCGTCCTCCTCGCGCGGGGTGCTGCGCGCCGGACCGGACGTCGCCGCGCTCCGGGACGCCGCACGTGCGGCGACCGACGACGCGGCCCACGCCCTGCGGGGCTGACCCGCTACCGACGGGCCGGTGCGCCTCTGCGCACCGGCCCGTCGTGCGCGCTCGGTCCGGCATCCGTGCGCTGACCTGCGCCGACCCGCGCTGACCTGCGAGACTGCCTCCATGAGCTCCCCCGATGCGACCTCGCCGGCCCCGTCCGCACCCGCTCGGATCGACGCGGCGACGGCGGTCCCCGGCGCGCTCGACGTGCCCGGCACGTGGAACGCGCGGGACGTCGGTGGCCGCGCCGTGCCCGTCGGGCACTCCGACCCCCTGCGCACGGGCGTCCTGCTGCGCACGGCGAGCCTGTCGCGGCTGACGCCGCAGGGGCAGTCGGCGCTCGCCGACCTGGGCGTGACGACAGTGCTGGACCTGCGCGGGCAGGACGAGCTCGAGCGCGACGGCGCGGACGTCGTCCCGGGCACCGCACGCGTCCTGCGGCGCGGTATGGACCCGGCGCGGGGCCTGAGCGACGGCGGTGGCTCGGCGGACCCCGCCGCCCTGGTGGCCGGGCTCCTCACCGCGGACGACCCGGCCGCGGTCGCGCGCCGCATGATGCTCGGGGTGTACTCGACGTTCGTCACCGACCCGGGCATCCGTGCGACGGTCGGGCGGGTCCTGGCCGACGTCGCGTCGTCGGACGGTGCCGCCGTCGTGCACTGCTCGGCCGGCAAGGACCGCACGGGCTGGGTGGTAGCCCTCGTCCAGCACGTGGCGGGCGTCTCCGACGACGACCGCACGGCCGAGTACCTCGCGAGCGCGGCGGCCGCGGACGGGCTGGCGGCGGTGATCCCGCCCGTCCCGGGTCTGTCCCCGGAGGCGCTGGCACCGCTCCTCACGGTCGAGCCCGACTACCTTGCGAGCGCGTGGGAGCTGGCGGCGCGCGAGCACGGGAGCGTGGACGGGTACCTCGCGGCGTGCGGGGTCACGGCCGAGGTGCGCGACGCGCTCGTCGCGCGCCTCGTCGGCCGGTGACCTGGACCCTTGCCGGGCCCACCCACCGTCCTCCGTGCGGGCGCCGTCGCGGGCGGGCGCGTGCGACGCGCCCTGCCTTGTCGTTGCCGGAACGGGTGAGGCTCGCTACGTTCGAGGGGTCGGCTGCGCGCGTCGGCGCAGGTCGCCCGGGGGTTTCGTCCCGTTCGGGTCACCTGTGCGGGTGCTCGGGCCGGCTGCATGGGCCCATCCGCCTGACGAGGAGTAGGTGACTTGCGTGGCACTTCCACCCCTGACCCCAGAACAGCGCGCGGCGGCGCTCGAGAAGGCCGCGGAGGCGCGCCGGGTGCGCGCCGAGGTGAAGAACCGCCTCAAGTACTCCCAGGGCTCGTTGAAGGAGGTCATCGAGCGCGGGCAGACGGACGACATGATCGGCAAGCTCAAGGTCGTCGCGTTGCTCGAGTCCCTCCCCGGCGTGGGTAAGGTGAAGGCTCGGGCGATCATGGAGGAGATCGGGATCGCCGAGACACGTCGTGTCCGCGGCCTCGGTCCCCACCAGTCCGCGGCGCTCATCGAGAGGTTTGGCTGACATTTCCACGCACCCGTCCGTCGTCCCCAGCCCCGCCCGCCTGACCGTCCTGGCGGGTCCGACCGCCGTCGGGAAGGGCACCGTGTCCGCCGACATCCGGGCCCGGTACCCGGAGGTCTGGCTGTCCGTCTCCGCGACGACGCGGGACCCGCGACCGGGGGAGGAGGACGGCGTCCACTACCTGTTCGTCGGGACGGACGAGTTCGCCCGCATGGTCGCGGACCGCGAGCTGCTCGAGTGGGCCGTGGTGCACGGGCGCAACAGCTACGGCACGCCCCGCCGGGCGGTGGAGGAGAAGCTCGCGGCGGGCGTGCCGGCGCTCCTGGAGATCGACCTGCAGGGCGCGCGCCAGGTGCGCGCGTCGATGCCCGAGGCGCGGTTCGTGTTCCTCGCGCCGCCGAGCTGGGACGAGCTCGTGCGTCGTCTGGTGGGGCGTGGCACGGAGGACGAGGAGGAGCGCGAGCGTCGGCTCACGACGGCGCGCGTCGAGCTCGCGGCCGAGGCGGAGTTCGACCACGTCATCGTCAACGACGAGGTGCACCGCGCGACGGACGAGCTCGTGCGCGTCATGGGGCTCGAGCCGCGACCGGTCCCGACGGGTCTCACCCCGGACCCCGCGGCTGCCGGCCGCAGCGAGTAGACTGTCCTGCGGTGCCCGCGCGCGGGCGCGCTCGCGCCGGGTCCACTCGCCCGGCCCGCGGTCCTCGTACCGCCCGGAGCTCGGCCCGCACCGCCACCGCCACCGACCAGCTGCAGCGGCCCGCTGCAGACCCTTGAACCCACGGAGCGAACTGTGTCCGGAACCGTCGCCGCCCCCGAGGGCATCACCGACCCGCCGATCGACGAGCTGCTCGGCCACGTCGACTCGAAGTACGCGCTCGTCATCTACTCGGCGAAGCGTGCGCGGCAGATCAACGCGTACTACTCGCAGCTCAGCGAGGGCCTGCTCGAGAACGTCGGCCCGCTGCTGGAGACGCGCAACCAGGAGAAGCCGCTGTCGATCGCGATGCGCGAGATCAGCGCGGGCCTCCTCACGATCGAGTCGGTGGAGCCGCCCGAGGGCACCGAGGCCTGAGCCCGTACGCCGCGCGCCTCCGCCACGGAGGGCGCGGCGTTCGTGCGTCCGGAGCGTTCGCGGGTCGTTCGACGAGAGGACAGGGTGAGCGCATGAGGATCGTGCTCGGGGTGAGCGGCGGCGTCGCGGCGTACAAGGCGGTGCTGCTGCTGCGTCTGCTGCGCGAGCAGGGGCACCGGGTGCGCGTCGTGCCCACGGCCTCTGCGCTGCGGTTCGTCGGCGCGCCGACCTGGGAGGCGCTGTCAGGCGAGCCTGCGACCGACCAGGTGTTCGAGGACGTCGAGCACGTCCCGCACGTGGCGCTCGGCCAGGGCGCGGACCTCGTGGTCGTCGCACCGGCGACGGCGGACCTGCTGTCGCGCGCGGCGACCGGCCGCGCGGACGACCTGCTCACCTCCACGCTGCTCACGGCGCGGTGCCCGGTCGTCATGGCGCCTGCGATGCACACGGAGATGTGGGAGCACCCGGCGACGGTCGCGAACGTCGCGACGCTGCGCGCGCGTGGCGTGCACGTCATCGAGCCGGCCTCGGGTCGGCTCACGGGGGCGGACACCGGGCCCGGCCGTCTGCCGGAGCCGGACGAGATCGCGCGCGTCGCGCTCGAGGTCGTGTCCGGCGCGACGGCGGAGGTCGGCCAGGATCTCGCGGGACGCCGGGTCGTCGTGTCGGCGGGCGGGACGCGCGAGCCGATCGACCCCGTGCGGTTCATCGGGAACCGGTCGAGCGGGCGCCAGGGCGTGGCCCTCGCCCAGGCGGCGCGGGCGCGCGGCGCGCACGTCACCCTCGTGGCGGCGAACCTCGCGGCGGACGTCGTCCCGGGTGACGTCGACGAGGTGGTCGCCGTCGAGTCGACCGCCCAGCTGCGCGACGCGGTGCGCGCGGCCGCGGCGACGGCCGACGTCGTCGTGATGGCGGCCGCGGTCGCGGACTTCCGCCCCGTGCACGCGCCCGACGCGAAGATCAAGAAGGTGCCCGGTCGCGCGCCCGAGCCGATCGCGCTCGTGGAGAACCCGGACGTGCTCGCCGAGCTCGCGCACGACAGGCTGCGCCCGGGCCAGGTCGTCGTCGGGTTCGCCGCCGAGACGGGAGACGCGACGGGCGGCGTGCTCGAGCACGGGCGCGCGAAGGCGCGTCGCAAGGGCGCCGACCTGCTCGTGGTCAACGCGGTGGGCGAGGGCCGGGGCTTCGGGGCCGAGGTCAACGAGGTGACCGTCGTCGACGGCGCGGGCGACGTCGTCGCGAGCGCGAGCGGGACCAAGCGTGAGGTCGCCGACGCGGTGTGGGACGTCGTGGTGAAGCTGGGCGCCCCTGCCGGCGGCGCCACCTCGTGACGTCGGCCTCGTCTCGCTGGACGGATGGTCGCGACCACGCTTCGGGACAGTAGGCTGTCGGCCATGGCCGAGCTGCGACTGTTCACGTCCGAGTCCGTCACCGAGGGGCACCCGGACAAGGTCTGCGACCAGATCTCCGACTCCATCCTCGACGCGCTCCTGGCCCAGGACCCGACGTCGCGCGTCGCCGTGGAGACCATGGTCACCACGGGCCTCGTGCACGTCGCGGGCGAGGTGACGACCGACGCGTACGTCGAGATCCCGCAGATCGTGCGCGACGTCGTGCGGCGCATCGGCTACACGTCCTCGGCGATCGGCTTCGACGCCGACTCGTGCGGCGTGTCGGTCTCCATCGGCCAGCAGTCGCCGGACATCGCCCAGGGCGTCGACAAGAGCCTCGAGGAGCGCGACGACGCCGACGCCCCCGGCGCGGCGCACGACCCGCTCGACGCCCAGGGCGCGGGCGACCAGGGCCTGATGTTCGGCTACGCGAGCGACGACACGCCCAGCCTCATGCCGCTGCCGGTGTGGCTCGCGCACCGGCTCGCGGAGCGACTCGCACTGGTCCGGAAGGACGGGAGCGTCCCGGGCCTGCGCCCGGACGGCAAGACGCAGGTGACCATCGGGTACGACGGCGATCGCGCCGTGAGCCTGGACACGGTGGTGCTCTCGACGCAGCACGACCCGGACGTGCTGCAGGAGAAGCTGCAGCGGCTGGTCGCGGACGACGTGGTGTCCCCGGTGCTCGAGGCCGCGGGTCTGGATCTCGACACGAGCGCGACACGTCTGTTCGTCAACCCGACGGGAACGTTCGTCATCGGCGGCCCGCGCGGCGACGCCGGCCTGACGGGCCGCAAGATCATCGTCGACACGTACGGCGGCATGGCCCGTCACGGCGGTGGCGCCTTCTCGGGCAAGGACCCGTCGAAGGTGGACCGCTCCGCGGCGTACGCGACGCGCTGGGTCGCGAAGAACGTCGTCGCGGCGGGGCTCGCGCGCCGGTGCGAGGTCCAGGTCGCGTACGCGATCGGCAAGGCGCACCCCGTGGGCCTGTACGTCGAGACGTTCGGCACCGAGACGGTCCCGGTGGAGCGCATCACCGTCGCGATCCGCGAGGTGTTCGACCTGCGCCCTGCGGCGATCATCCGGGACCTCGACCTGCTGCGTCCCATCTACGCACCGACCGCCGCCTACGGGCACTTCGGCCGCGAGCACGAGGGCTTCACGTGGGAGCGCACCGACCGCGTCGCCGACCTGCAGTCGCAGGTGTGACCCGGGCGCTGCCGAGACCGTCGAGAGCGCCCCACCCGGACCATGGCGCGAGGGTCGTCGTGAGGGCGGCGCGTGGTTCGATAGCGCCGTGAGCGAGCAGGACGACACGACGGTGGCGGTGCAGGACACCCTGCCCGGCGTCGTGCCCGCACGGCGTGAGCGGCGCCCCGCACCGCCCGCGTCGCTCCAGGTCGCGACCGACCAGCCGGTGGCCCGGCTCGTCCTCGACCTCTCGCCGCCGCACCTGGACCGGGCGTTCGACTACCTCGTGCCCGCACCGATGTCCGACGACGCGCGCCCCGGCGCGCGCGTCAAGGTGCGGTTCGCCGGGCGCGACGTCGACGGGTACGTGCTGGAGCGGCTCGACCGCTCCGACCACGACGGGCGCCTCCTGCCGCTGCGCCGCGTTGTCTCGCCAGAGCCGGTGCTGTCGCCCGCGGTGGCGCGCCTCGCGCGCGCCGTCGCCGACCACTACGCCGGCACCCTGTCGGACGTGCTGCGCCTCGCCGTCCCGCCGCGGCACGCGCGCGTCGAGCAGTCCCTCGCCGCGGCGGTCGCCGACCGGGGCGTGCCGGGCGACGCGGTGCCCGACGTGGTGCCCGACGGGGGCGCCGAGGCTGCCACCGACGACGTCGGGGAGCCGGCGGCCGTCGGAGCACCCCCGGTGGCCCGTCGTCCCTCGGCCTGGGCGCCGTACCGGGCGGGTGCCGCGTTCCTGTCGCACGTCGCGGGCGGCGGTGCGCCGCGCGCCGTGTGGACCGCGCTGCCCGGTCTCGTGGACGACCCCGCGGGCCCCGGCCCGGGCCACCGCACGGACTCCCGCGATACCGGAGCAGAGGCGTCGACCCGCTCGGGGACGGACGGGCGCTCGTCCGCCCGCAGACCCCGGCGTGGCGCGGAACCGCCACCGGTCACGCACTGGGCGGCGGCGGTCGCGGAGGCGGTGCGGGCGGCGCGCTCGGGCGGGCGGGGCGCGCTCGTCGTCGTGCCCGACGCCCGGGACGTGGAGCAGGTCTGCGCGGCGCTCGCGGACGCGGGCCTGGAGGCGTGGGACCAGGTGACCGGCGGCGACGTCGTGCGCCTGACCGCGGACGAGGGTCCCACCCCCCGGTACCGCGCGTTCCTCGCGGTGCTGCACGGGAGCGCGCGCGTCGTCGTCGGGACGCGGGCCGCGGCCTTCGCCCCGGTCGTCGACCTGGGCCTCGTCGTGTGCTGGAACGACGGTGAGGGCACGCTCGCCGAGCCGCGCGCGCCCTACCCGCACGCGCGGGAGGTCCTGGCGCTGCGCAGCGAGCACGAGGAGGCGGCGTTCCTGGTGGGGTCGCACGGACGCACGGTCGCGGCGCAGGCCCTCGTCGCGCGCGGCTGGGCGCACGAGCTCGCCGCTCCCCGCGACGTGGTGCGCGCACGTGCTCCGCGCGTGCGCGCCCTGACCTCGGTCGAGCTGGCGGCCGAGGGTCCCGGCGCAGCGGCGCGCATCCCGACGGCGGCGTGGCGAGCGGCGCGCGCCGCGCTCGAGCACGGCCCCGTCCTGGTCCAGGTCCCGCGCTCGGGTTACGTGCCCGTCGTGGCGTGCGGACGCTGCCGCACGCCGGCGCGCTGCACCGCGTGCCACGGCCCGCTGTCCCTGACCGGTCCCGGGGCGACCCCGCAGTGCGCGTGGTGCGGGGCGCTCGCGGGCGGCTGGTCGTGCCCGGAGTGCCACTGGACCGGCCTGCGCTCGGTGCGGGTCGGGTCGCAGCGCACGGCGGAGGAGCTGGGGCGTGCGTTCCCCGGTGTCCCGGTGCTCGTCTCCGGGGCGGCCGCCGCCGGGGGCGTGCTCGCGGCGGTGTCGTCGCGGCCCGCGCTCGTGGTGGCGACGCCGGGCGCCGAGCCGGTCGCTGGCGGCGGGTACGTCGCGGCGCTGCTGCTCGACGCGGCGGTCAGCACCGCGCACGTGGGGCTCGACGTCGCGCAGGACGCCCTCGCGCGCTGGCTCGCCGCGGCCGCGCTCGTGCGGTCCGCGACCGCCGGTGGACAGGTCCTTCTCGTCGGCGACGCGGCACCGGCGCCGACGAATGCGCTCGTGCGCTGGGACCCCGCGGGGCTCGCGAGCCGGGAGCTCGACGAGCGCGCCGAGCTCGCGCTCCCGCCGGCGGTCCGCGTGGCGGCGGTGACGGGGGAGCGGGCCGCGGTCGCCGCGGTGCTCGACCGTGTCGCGCTCGCAGGTCCCGACACCGTGCTGGGTCCCGTCGAGGTCCCGGCCGCGCCGTCGTCGCGGGCGGGGCGTGGATCGTCGGGGGCGCCGCCGTCGCCGGGCGACACGCCACCGGTGCGCGCCGTGGTGCGCGTCCCGGTGCGCGACGGCCGCCGCCTCGCCCGTGAGCTCGCCGCGTCCGTGGCCGTCCGCTCGGCACGCCGCGAGCCGGGAGCCGTCCGTGTCGAGCTCGACCCCAAGGAGATCCTGTGACGTACCACCCGCCCGCGAACCTCACCGGCGACCCTTCCACCGGCGGTGAGGCCGAACGCCTGATCGACGCCGTGCTGTACGACTTCGGGAACGTGCTGGTCGGGTGGGACCCCTACGGCGCGTACGCGGGGCTCGACCGCGGCGTCGTCGACGCGTTCTTCGCCGACGTGGACTTCCGCGCCCTCAACCACGAGCGCGACGCCGGCGGCACGTGGGCGCAGGCGCGCGAGCTCGTCAGCGCGTCGCACCCGCACCACGTCGAGCTCCTCGAGCGGTACGTCGAGCACTTCGCGTCGACCCTGACCGGGCCGGTGGAGGGTTCCGCAGAGCTCGTGCAGGAGCTGCGCGACCTCGGCCTGCGCCTGTACGGGCTCACGAACTGGTCCGCCGAGCTGTACCCGCACGCGGCCCACGCCGCGCCGGCGACGACCCTCATGGACGACGTCCTCGTCTCCGGACGGGAGGGCCTCGCCAAGCCGGACCCCGCGATCTTCGCGCTCGCGATCGACCGGTTCGGCCTCGACCCTGCCCGCACGCTGTTCACCGACGACAGCCCGGCGAACGTCGATGCCGCCGCGAGGCTCGGCCTGCGCACGCACCTGTTCGACGGAACACCCGGTCTGCGCGCGGCGCTGCGGGACCTGGGCGTGCCCGTCCCGTCGTCCTGACGCCTCCGAGCACTTCGCCGCCCCGGGTCCGCGGACGCACCCGCACTCCCGTCGTGCGGCCGTGGCGGGTGGTCTTGGTTGACTGGCGGGATGAAGCGGGCGTGGCTCGTCGGTACCGTCCGCCTCGTGGCGGCCGCGGTCTGCGTCGTGGCACTCGCCGGGTGTGGTGACGGCTCCTCGTCGCGGACCGGCACCTGGTACGTCGCGTCGGGCGCCGACCCCTCGAGCCACGTGCTGCCGATCGTGGTGGAGTACGGACCCTCCTGCGAGGAGTACGCCGGCGTCGACGTGACGGAGAGCGACGAGTCGGTGGAGATCACGGTGCGGCTGGTGGTCCACGAGATCGACGACGGGTCGGCCTGCCCGGAGTCCCGGGTGATGCGCACGATCGACGTCCGGCTCGACGACCCGCTCGGTGGCCGAGCCGTGGGCGGACCGGGGCACGCGGGGACCCCTGCCCAGGGGTAGCACCACGACCCGGTCGACCGGGACCGGGCGCGGGGCGGACCGACGTCGCCGCCTAGACTCGGGCCCATGCGCCTGCTGTTCGCCGGGACCCCGGATACCGCGGTCCCGTCCCTCGACGCCCTCATCGCCTCCCGTCACGACGTCGTCGCCGTCCTCACACGCGCGGACGCCCCGGCGGGCCGGGGACGGCGCCTGACCCCCAGCCCGGTGCGCGTGCGCGCCGAGGAGGCGGGCATACCCGTCGTGACCGACCGGCCCCGCGGCGAGGAGTTCCTCGCGCGCCTCGCCGCGCTGGACGTCGACGCCGCGCCCGTCGTCGCGTACGGGGAGATCCTGCGCCCCGACGTGCTCGCGGTGCCGCGGCACGGCTGGGTCAACCTGCACTTCTCCGTCCTGCCCGCCTGGCGCGGGGCCGCACCCGTGCAGCGCGCGATCATCGCCGGGGACGAGGTCACCGGTGCCACGACGTTCCTCATCGAGCAGGGCCTGGACTCGGGCCCGACCCTGGGAACCACGACCGAGACCATCCGCCCGCGCGACACCGCCGGTGACCTCCTCGGCCGGCTCGCCGTCTCCGGGGCGGACCTCCTCGTCGCGACGCTCGACGCGCTCGAGGACGGCACGCTGCGCCCGCAGCCCCAGCCCGCGGACGGCGTCTCGCACGCCGCGAAGCTCACTCCTGCCGACGCCGAGGTGCGCTGGGACCACCCGGCGCTCGCGGTCGACCGGCTGGTGCGGGGCTGCACGCCAGCCCCCGGGGCCTGGACCGTCGTGACCGGACCCGACGGCGGCCCTGCTCGCCTCGGGCTCGGACCCGTCGTCCCGCGCCCCGACGTCGTCGACCTCGCCCCCGGCCAGGTCCGTGCCGGAAAGAAGGAGGTCCTCGTCGGCACCGCGACGCACGCCGTGCAGCTCGGGGACGTCGCGCCCGTCGGCAAGAAGCACATGCCCGCGGCCGACTGGGCGCGCGGCGCCCGGCTCGCCGAGGACCTCGTGCTCGGGACGGGAGCGGCAGCATGAGCGACGACCGCCCCACGGGAGGCCGCTCGGACCGGGGTTCGAACGGACGTTCGAACCCCGACCGGCGCGACGCCCGCGGGCGCCAGCGCGGCGCCGCCCGGTCGCGCGGGGAGGCCACCCGCAGCTCCGTCGCCCCCTCCCAGCGTCGCAAGGGCACCGACCCCGCCCGCACCGTCGCGTTCGACGTCCTGCGCCAGGTCGACGGCTCCGACGCCTACGCGAACCTCGTCCTGCCACCCCTCCTGCGCGAACGCGGCATCCGCGGCCGCGACGCCGGGTTCGCGACCGAGCTCGCCTACGGCACCCTGCGCCTGCGCGGACGCTACGACGCGATCCTCGCGCGCTGCCTCGACCGACCCCTCGACCGCCTCGACGCCCCCGTGCTCGACCTCCTGCGCCTCGGGGCCCACCAGCTCCTCGGCATGCGCGTCCCGCAGCACGCCGCCGTCTCCGAGACCGTCGGCCTCGCCCGCGAACGCACCGGCGCCGGCAGCGCCCAGCTCGTCAACGCGGTCCTGCGCCGCGTCGGCCGCACCCCCCTCGACGAGTGGCTCACCACCCTCACCCACGACGCCCCGGACCCCCTCGCGGCGCTCGCGGCCACCCAGAGCCACCCCGTGTGGATCGCGCGAGCGCTCCGTGACGCCCTCGCCGGCAACGGACGCCCCGTCACCGAGCTCGACGCGCTCCTCGCCGCCGACAACGACGCCCCGCGCGTCACGCTCGTCGCCCGTCCCGGCCTGGCCGACCCGGCCGAGCTGTCGGGCGGTGACGACCGCCTCGAGCCCACCCGCTGGGCGCCCACCGCGCTGCGCCTCGAGGGCGGCGACCCCGCCTCCTTCGGAGCCGTGCGCGACGGCCGGGCCGGAGTCCAGGACGAGGGCAGCCAGCTCGTCGCCCTCGCCCTCGCCGCCGCGCCCCTCGCGCCCTCGTCCGACGACGCACCGGACGTCTCGGACGCGCGCTGGCTCGACCTGTGCGCCGGCCCCGGCGGGAAGGCCGCGCTCCTCGGGGCGCTCGCGGCCGAGCGCGGCGCGCGGCTGGTCGCGAACGAGGTGCAGCCCCACCGCGCGCGCCTCGTCGAGAAGGCGCTCGCCGCCGTCCCGGCCGGCGCTGTGGAGGCGGTCCGCACGGGCGACGGGCGCGCCGTCGGGCAGGACGAGCCTGGCGCGTACGACCGCGTGCTCCTCGACGCGCCGTGCACCGGGCTCGGTGCGCTCCGCCGCCGGCCCGAGTCGCGCTGGCGGCGCACGCCCGCGGACCTCGCGACCCTCACCGGGCTCCAGCGCGAGCTCCTGGACTCGGCGCTCGACGCCGTCCGGCCCGGGGGAGTGGTCGGCTACGTCACGTGCTCGCCACACCTCGCCGAGACCCAGGTCGTCGTCTCCGACGTCCTGCGCCGGCGAGACGACGTCGAGGTGCTCGACGCGCCGGCCGTCGTGCGCGACGTCGTGCGACCGGATGCGCGCGACTCGATCGAGCTCGGTGACCGCCACGACGTGCAGCTGTGGCCTCACGTCCACGGCACCGACGCGATGCACCTCACGCTCCTCCGGCGCGTCTGACCAGGCAAACCGGAGTTTGTCAGAATATCCGGCAACGATCTGTGTCATGATAGTCGGGCATCTGCTGACATCAGATCGGGGGAGACGCCGTGGCCGGGCAGTGGATGGGGGCGCGTAGCGCACGTGATCTCGGCGCCTACGTGCGAAGGGTCCGACGTGCACGAGGCATCACGCAGACCGAGCTCGCAGACGAGCTCGGCATCACGCGGCAGTACCTCTCAGAGCTCGAGAACGGCGTCGAGAACCTCTACATCACCAGACTCTTCGAGGTCCTCGATCACCTCGACGTGAACCTCAGGCTCGAGGAGCGACGGTGACGAGGGCCGACGAGCTCGACCTCTGGCTCTACGGGACGCGCACCGGGCGATTCGCCCGCCGTCGAGACGACCGCGTCGACCTCACGTGGACCGACGACGCCTTCGAACGATGGGGAGTCGGAGCGCGAACGTTGTCCCATCTCCTCCCGATGGAACCCGACGAGCCGCCGCACCCAGCGCGAGCGACAGCGTGGCTCGACGGACTCATGCCAGAGGGGCGCGCCCGCGACCAGATGGCCATGGAAGCCGCCGTCGACCCGGAGGATCATCTCTCCTTCTTCACGGCCTACGCCGGCGACACCATCGGTGCCGTCGAGCTGCGCCCCCCAGGGCAACCCGCACCGCGCTCCGTCCCAGCCGAACGTCTCGACGACGCCGGTGTCGCCAAGCTTCTTCGCGAAGGCGTCGCACGCTTCGGCGGAGTCGGACGCAGCAAGCACCTCACCAGCTCCCTGCCCGGCATGGAACCCAAGATCACCCTCCTCCACGACGAGCACGGCTGGGCCCGCCCCCACGGATCCGCGCCCACCACCCACATCCTCAAGGTCGCCCGCCCCTCCGACTCACCCACCGCCGACCTCGTCAACACCGAAGCAGCCGCCCTCGACCTCGCCCGCCGCGTCGGCCTCACCACCGTCGACGCCCACGTCACCGAGTTCGACGGCGAACGCGCCATCGTCGTGACCCGCTACGACCGCGTCCCCGACCCCGCCGAACCCACCGGCACCGCACGCCTCCACCAGGAGGACGCCGCCCAGGCCCTCGGCATCAACACCCGCGACCCCGAACGCAAGTTCCAGCACGGCCGCCGCTTCCCCTCCCTCGCCGCCGTCGCCCGCACCCTCCGCGACGACGGCACCCGCCCCGACCCCCTCCTCGCCCTCACCACCCTCAACCTCGCCCTCGGCAACACCGACGCCCACGCCAAGAACATCTCCGTCCTGCGCCACGCCGACGGCACCGTCCGCCTCGCCCCCGCCTACGACGTCTCCATGCACCTCCACCACGACCATGCCTCCCGCGTCTTCGCCATGGACGTCGCCGGTGAACGCGACATGGACCGCCTCACCGCCGACCACCTCGTCACCGAGGGCACCACCTGGGGCCTCCCGCGACGCCGCGCCCAGCGCGCCGTCGCCCAGACCCTCGACGCCCTCCTCACGGCGCTCGCGGACGTCGACCGCGACGCCCACCCGGGCGTGAGCCGCCACGCCTGGCGGACGGTCGAACAGCGCACGACGGACCTGCGCCGAGGTCTCCTCGCCTGAGGCCGGACCCCGCTGGCACGAGGTAGAACCGTGGTCACGCGAGGTAGAACCGTGGTCGTGTCGGACGTCGCGTGGTCGGGTTGGGTGTCGGGGTGGGTGGGGGCGCCGCGTCTTCCATCCGCCGCTCGTTCCTCGCGGCTCCCGCCAGGCCCTCCACGACGCGGCGCCCCCACCCACCCCTCCCGGTGTCGTCCCGCCCTGGTCTCGGGTCACCCGGGCGACCGCCCCCCGGGTGCTGCGCCGAGCATGTCGTTGTGGCTCGTCCTGAGCGCCTTTCGGGCCACAAGGGTCTGCTCGACCGGCCGGGACCGTATGGCTGCCACGAGCACGAGCACGAGCACGAGCCGGACCGCCTAGCCCGGGCACGACCCGCGCCAGCCCCCGTGGTCGCCGGACCACGGTTCTACCTCGGCCGACCAGGGTTCTACCTCGGCGGGCCTGCGACGGGACGTCGCCTGGGGTGAGGCGATGGCGGAGCGGGTGGGGCGGCGTCGGATGCGAAGGGCGTCAAGGCCGCGCTCCCAAGACCCACACCCGTGACGGCGCGGACAGCCCGAGCACCGGCGCCGCCCCGCACGCGAACCCGACCACAGCACGCGGACCCGACCACGAGACCGGCGCCGAGGCGCGCCGGATCGGTCAGAGGGAGCGTTGGAGCAGGATCGTGTCGACCCAGCGGCCGTGCTTGAACCCGACGGCGGTGAGGCGGCCGGTCTCGAGGAAACCGAAGCGACGGTGGAGCGGGGCCGACCCGGCGGACTCGGGCACGTCGGCGACGACCGACACCACCTGCCGCACGCCGGCGCTCATGCAGTCGTCCAGGAGCGCTGAGAGGAGCGCCGTGCCGAGCCCGCGGCCGGCGTACGCGGGGTCGAGGTAGATCGTGTCCTCGGCGGTGTGCCGGTAGGCCGGCTTGGGGCGCCACGGGGACGCGTACGCGTATCCGGCGACCGTCGGGCGTGAGGTCCCCGGCGGCTGGGCGGCGTTCCCGTCGTCCGTGACCTCCGCGACGAGGAACGGCAGCCCGCGCGCCGTCACGTCGTCGAGCTTGCGCTGCCAGGTGGGAAGGTCCCAGACGTCCTCCTCGAACGTCACGCACGTCTCGCGGACGAAGTGCGCGGCGATCTCGGCGACGCGGCCGAGATCGGCGTACGTCGCGGGGCGTACCCAGGTGCTCGTGCGGCCGGGGCTGGTGGACGTCGGCACGCGTGCGTCGGGGGAGGGGGGAGTGCTCACGGGAGGAGCATACGAGGGCAGGTCAGCGGTGTGTGCGCCCTAGGCTGGGCCCATGGCAGCCCTCATCGCCCCGAGCATCCTGTCCGCCGACTTCGCGAACCTCGAGCGCGACCTGAACGCGATCTCGACGGCGGACTACGCGCACGTCGACGTCATGGACAACCACTTCGTGCCGAACCTCACGCTCGGGCTGCCGGTCTTCGAGCGGCTCGCCCAGGTGTCGCCCGTCCCGATCGACGCGCACCTCATGATCGACGACCCCGACCGCTGGGCGCCCGCGTACGCGGAGGCCGGCGCGGCGTCCGTCACCTTCCACGCCGAGGCCGCTGGTGCTCCTGTACGGCTCGCACGCGAGCTGCGGCGGCTCGGGGCGCGCGCGGGGGTCGCGCTGCGTCCTGCGACGCCTGTGGAGCCCTTCCTGGACCTCCTGACGGAGGTCGACATGATCCTCGTCATGACCGTGGAGCCCGGGTTCGGGGGCCAGTCGTTCATCGAGGGGACGCTGCCCAAGATCCGCAGGGCCCGCGAGGCGGTCAGCGAGTCGGGGCTCGACGTGTGGATCCAGGTCGATGGGGGAGTGTCGCGCTCGACGATCGAGCGCGCGGCGGACGCCGGGGCGAACGTCTTCGTGGCGGGCTCGGCGGTGTACGGGGCGGAGAACGTCCCGGGGGAGATCCAGGCTCTGAGAGAGCTCGCGGACGCCGCGCACGCACACTGACCCGCCGCACCGGCTGTCCACGGCCGGGCGAGGACCGTCCCGACGTGATCGCGCACCGTGCCATGACATGTCCCTCGTAAAATAGTGTGCCAAGCGCACACTCGATTCCCCACCGGCCACAAGGGCCGCTCACCCCATCCGCCCAGACCACAGGGGGCAGGGGAGCCGGTTCACGTTCGCCCAAGTGCTGGACGAGCTCGAGCACGAGGTCGCACGAGTAGCATGCTCGGTGAAGCAGTACGCACGAACGTGCTCCGGGGTCGGTGCAATTCCGAGCCGGCGGTGACAGTCCGCGACCCGCGCCCTACGCGCGGTTGACCTGGTGGAACTCCAGGACCGACGGTGAAAGTCCGGATGGGAGGAAGCACGTGCGGCAAGGCCACGCCAGAGCGCGTGGTGCGTCGGCGACCCGCCGGGGCACCCGTCCGCGACGGTGACGGCCTCGCCGTGGTGAGCGACGACGTCGGGCCGCCCAGGCCACCCGACCCGCCGCCCGCCCTCACCCCGGAGCGCAAGTGCCCGGGAGGAGGACGATGGACGAGCACCCACGAACCTTGACGATCGACGCGGCCATGGCGCGCGCGCTCGAGCTCGCGGCGCGGGGGCCGGCGTACGGCCCCAACCCGCGCGTCGGCTGCGTCCTCCTCGCCCCGTCGCCCGGTGGAGGCCCGGCGCCCGACGGCGCAGCGCAGGACTCCGTGGACGCGCACCCGCGACGGGTCCTCGCCGAGGGCTACCACCGCGGCGCGGGGACGCCGCACGCGGAAGCAGCCGCCCTGACCGACGCCCGGGAGCGTGAGGTCGACGTGCGGGGCGCGACCGCCGTCGTCACGCTCGAGCCGTGCGCGCACACCGGGCGTACCGGTCCGTGCGCCGACGCGCTCGTCGCGGCGGGCGTCGCGGAGGTGGTCTACGCCGTCGCGGACCCGAATCCGCTCGCGATCGGCGGTGCGCGGCGCCTCCAGGGCGCCGGCGTGCGGGTGGTGAGGGGCCTGCGTACGGCGGAGGGCGAGGAGCTGCTGCGAGTGTGGCTCACGTCGGTGCGCCGCGGGACCCCGTACGTCACGCTCAAGACCGCGACGACGCTCGACGGGTACGTCGCGGCCCAGGACGGGACGAGCCGGTGGATCACCGGACGGGCGGCCCGGGAGCACGCCCACCGGGTGCGTGCTGACGTGGACGCCATCCTCGTGGGCACGGGGACCCTCCTCACCGACGACCCCGCGCTCACCGCGCGCGTGCACGCCGGCGCCGCGAGCGCCGAGGGCGGCTCTTTCGAGGTTCTGGCCGCGCACCAGCCGCTGCGGGTCGTCGTCGGGCGGCGGGGGATACCGCCGGCGGCGCGGGTGCGCGGCGAGGGCGGCGAGCTGGTCCATCTCGTGACGCGAGACGTCGGGGAGGTGCTCGCGCGGCTCGCGGAGCGCGAGGTGCGCCACGTGCTCGTGGAGGGCGGCCCGACGCTCGCGACGGCGTTCCTCGCGGCCGGGGCGGTCGACGAGCTGCACTCGTACGTCGCGCCGGTGCTGCTGGGCGACGGGCGTCGCATGGTCGGTGGGCTGGGGGTGTCGTCGATCGCGGAGGCCCACCGGTTCCGCACGGTCGAGGTGAGGCGTGTCGGTGACGACGTGCTGATGGTGTCGAGGAAGGGAAGCTGATGTTCACGGGGATCGTCGAGGAGATCGGGAAGGTTCGGGAGATCGCGTACCCGGGAGGTACGACGGACGTCGGGGCGGCGGCCGGTGCCGGTGGGGACGCCGTCCTCACGATCGAGGGCCTGCTGGTCACGTCGGACGCGGGGCTCGGGGACTCGATCGCGGTGAACGGCGTGTGCCTCACGGTGACGAGCCTGGGCGGGGACGGGTCCTTCACGGCGGACGTCATGCCGGAGTCGTTGCGTCGTACGTCGCTGGGGGACCTGGTCGCCGGTTCTCCGGTGAATCTCGAGCGGGCGGTGCGGGCGGACGCGCGGCTGGGCGGGCACGTCGTGCAGGGTCACGTCGACGGCGTCGGGACGCTCGTGAGCCGGGCTCCTGGTGAGCGCTGGGACGACCTCGTGTTCTCGGCACCGGCCGGGCTCACGCGCTACGTCGCGGAGAAGGGTTCGATCGCGGTGAGCGGGGTCTCACTCACGGTGACGCACGTGGACGCCGGGTCGTTCGGCGTCTCGCTCATCCCGACGACGCTCGAGGCGACGATCCTCGGCGGCCTCGTCCCCGGGGACCGCGTGAACCTGGAGGTCGACGTGCTGGCGAAGTACGTCGAGCGGCTGCTCCGGGCCGGCGGCACGGTCGGGAGCGCGTCGTGACGCGGGAGGACGTGCCGGCTGCGAGCGCCGCGCTGACCGGGGGCGGGTCGGCGGGGGTGCGGCTGGGGTCGGTCGAGGATGCGCTGGTGGAGATCCGGGCGGGGCGTCCGGTGCTGGTGGCGGACTCCCCGGACCGGGAGAACGAGGCGGACGTGGTGTTCGCGGCGCAGGGGGTGTCGGCGGAGTGGGTGGCGTGGACGATCCGGCACTCGTCGGGGTACCTGTGCGCGCCGATGCCGTCGGCTCGGGCGGACGCTCTGGAGCTGCCGTTGATGGTGCCGCACAGCCAGGACCCGCGGCGCACGGCGTACACGGTGACGGTGGACGCGGCGACGGGGGTGACGACGGGGATCTCGGCGGAGGACCGGGCGAGGACGTTGCGGGTGCTGGCCGACCCGGCGTCGGGTCCGGTGGACCTGATCCGGCCGGGGCACGTGCTGCCGTTGCGGGCGGTGCCGGGAGGCGTGCTGCACCGTGCGGGGCACACGGAGGCTGCGGTGGACCTGGTGCGTCTGGCGGGCATGGGGGAGGTCGGGGGGATCGCGGAGCTCGTGCACGACGACGGGACGATGATGCGGCTGGAGGACGCGGCGGCTCTCGCGGAGCGGGACGGGCTCGTGCTCCTGACGATCGCGGACCTGGTGGCGTGGCGGCTGGAGCACGACCCGGCGCCGACCGCTACGGGGGACGGCGTGCCGGACCGTGAGCAGCTGGCGCGGCGGGTGCACCGCACGGCGGAGGCGGACCTCCCGACGGCGCACGGCCGGTTCCGCGTGATCGGGTACCGGGACCTGCGGACGGGTGCGGAGCACGTGGCTCTGGTACCTCCGGCCGCGAGCGCCGTCGGGGCGGGTCGTGTCCCCGTGGTGCGGGTGCACTCGGAGTGCTTGACGGGTGACGCGTTCGGGTCGTTGCGGTGCGACTGCGGTCCGCAGCTGCAGGCGGCGATGGAGCGGGTCGCGGCGGAGGGCGGTGCGGTGGTGTACCTGCGGGGGCACGAGGGTCGGGGCATCGGGCTGCTGGCGAAGATCGGGGCGTACGAGCTGCAGGACGCGGGTCTGGACACGGTGCAGGCGAACCTGGAGCTGGGGTGGCCGGTGGACCGGCGGGAGTACGGGGCTGCTGCGGCGATCCTGGAGGACCTGGGGCTGTCGCGGGTGCGGCTGCTGACGAACAACCCGGCGAAGGTGACGGGTCTGGTGGCGTCGGGCATCGACGTGGTGGGGACGGAGCGGATCGAGGTGGGCCACGGTGAGCACAACCGGGCGTACCTGGTGACGAAGAAGGTGGCGATGGGTCACCTGCTGGACACGGTGGAGGCCCCGGACGGGGTCGACGCGGGCATCGAGGCGAAGGAGGACCAGGGATGAGCGGGGCAGGAGCGCCGACGATCAGCGTGGACGGTTCGGGGCTGCGGGTGGTCGTGGTCGCGGCGAGCTGGCACACGCAGGTCATGGACGGGTTGCTGGCGGGGGCGCGGCGGGCGTTGGCCGCGGCGAACGTGTCGCACGTGACGGAGGTCCGCGTGCCGGGGTCGTTCGAGCTGCCGGTGGCGGCGGCGCGTGCGGTGGAGCACGGCGCGGACGCGGTGGTGGCGCTGGGTGTCGTGATCCGTGGTGGGACGCCGCACTTCGAGTACGTGTGCCAGGCGGCGACGTCGGGACTGACGGAGGTGAGCGTGCGGACGGGCGTGCCGGTGGGGTTCGGGCTGCTCACGTGCGACGACGAGCAGCAGGCGCTGGACCGTGCGGGCCTGGAGGGGTCGCGCGAGGACAAGGGTGCGGAGGCGGCCGAGGCAGCGGTGGCGACCGTGGTGGCGCTGCGGAACCTGTAGCGGTGCTCGACGGCGGTCGGCGCCGGCGGACGGGTGCCCGCTGGGCGGACCCGTCCCCGGTCGCCGGCGACGGCCGGATACCCTGGGGCGCGTGAAGACGTTCGAGTCCCTGTTCGCGGAGCTCTCCGAGAAGGCCACGACGCGACCTGCCGGTTCCGGCACGGTCGCGGAGCTGGACGCCGGGGTGCACGCGATCGGGAAGAAGGTGGTCGAGGAGGCCGCCGAGGTCTGGATGGCCGCCGAGTACGAGGGCGACGTGAAGACGGCGGAGGAGATCTCCCAGCTCCTCTACCACCTGCAGGTCCTCATGCTGGCGAAGGGTCTGAGCCTGCAGGACGTGTACGAGCATCTGTGAGCGGCCGCGCCGGTGAGCCCTCGCTCCCGTCCGCGAGCGCCGCTCGCCCCGTGCTCGTCCCTGCCCGTCCTCCTGCTGCCGTCTCCCTGAAACGAAGGTCCTGCCATGCTGCGTATCGCCGTCCCCAACAAGGGGTCCCTGTCCGAGCCCGCCGTCGAGATGCTGCGCGAGGCGGGGTACCGCCAGCGCCGTGACTCGCGCGAGCTCGTGCTCGCGGACCCGGACAACGACGTCGAGTTCTTCTTCCTGCGTCCGCGTGACATCGCGGTGTACGTCGGCTCGGGCACGGTCGACGTCGGGATCACCGGCCGTGACCTGCTCCTGGACTCGGGGGCGGACGCCGTGGAGCACATGCAGCTCGGCTTCGGCGGGTCGACGTTCCGGTACGCGGCCCCGGCCGGTGCGGTCACGTCCCTCGAGCAGGTGCAGGGGCTGCGGGTCGCGACGTCGTACGAGGTGCTCGTCGAGGGCCACCTGCGCTCGCACGGCGTGGAGGCGACGGTCGTGCACCTCGACGGCGCGGTCGAGTCGGCCGTGCAGCTCGGGGTGGCGGACGTCGTCGCGGACGTCGTGTCGACGGGCACGACGCTGCGCGGTGCGGGCCTGGAGGTGTTCGGCGACCCGATCCTCGTGTCGGAGGCGGTGCTCATCCGTCCGCGCGCGGTCGCGGAGGCGGACGTCCCGGCGGGCGTGGAGGTGCTGAGCCGGCGCCTGCAGGGCGTGCTCACCGCACGCCAGTACGTCCTCATGGACTACGACGTCCCGGTGTCTCTCGTCGAGCAGGCGGTCGCGATCACGCCGGGGCTCGAGTCGCCCACGGTGTCGCCGCTGCACGACCGGGACTGGGCGGCCGTGCGCGCGATGGTGCGCCGCGACCAGACGAACCAGGTCATGGACGCGCTGTACGACGTGGGGGCGCGCGCCATCCTCGTCACGAGGATCCACGCGTCGCGGCTCTGACGCCCGGTCCGTCCCTTCGGCCCGTCTCGCGGTCGAGCGCCTGTGAGGGTCGAGCCGTTGTGAGACGGTGGCGCCATGAGCGGTGAGACGTTCCCCGACCCCGGCCTGCCCGGCGAGCGCGTCGACGACCCGTACCGCCCGTTCCGGCCGCGTTTCGGCCTGGTGTCCGCGTGGGCGACGGGCGTCGTGGTCGTCGGCGGGTGCGTCGTCGTGGGCGTGCTCGCGACGGGGCCTCTGGGCACGGCGTGGGTGAACCGGCTCTCCCTGGCGGCGTTCGCCCTGTTCGCGACCTGGTTGCTGTGGCGCCTCGGCGGCGTCCACGCCGTGCCGTCGCGCACCGGCCTGCGGGTGCGCAACGTCATCTACACGCGCGAGCTCGAGTGGGCGCAGATCGTGTCCGTGCGGTTCGGCAGCGGGGACGCGTGGGTGCGGCTCGACCTTGCGGACGGGTCCACGATCGCCGTGATGGGCATCCAGCGGGCCGACGGCGCCCGTGGGGACACCGAGGCGCGGCGGCTCGCGGCGCTCGTCCAGGCGCACGGCGAGGCCCGGGAGGAGCCGCCGCGGTGAGTCCGCCCGACGTCGACATGGACGCCGAGACGTGAGAAGCGGCCCCCGGATCATCCGATCCAGGGGCCGCTTCTCACGTCTCGGCGGACGAACGGTCCGTCAGAGGGCGGTCAGTACGCCGTGCGGTGGCGCGGCTTGCGCTCGCCCCGGTCGTCCGAGCGGTCAGGACGCTCGCGACGCTCGTCGCGGCGGCCGGACGGGCCGTGCGCGGCACGCGGGCCGCGGGCCGCGGGCGCGCCCTCGTCGAGACGGATCCGCAGGGCCTTCCCGGCGACTCGTGCCCGGGAGATGCGGTCCATGGTCGCGTCGTCGAGCGGCGCGCTGATGTCGACCAGCGAGAACGACGGGAAGATGTCGATCTTGCCGACGTCCGAGCCGGTGAGACCGGCCTCGTTCGTCAGGGCGCCGACGATCCCGCCGGGCATCACGCCGTCCTTGTGCCCGACGGCGAGACGGTAGCGGGTACCGACGGCGTCGCGGCGGATGCCGCGCCCACCGGTCTCGCGGCCGGGCCGGTCACCGCGCGGGCCACGGTCGCCCGTGCGCTCGGGGCGACGGGCCTGCTCGCGCGCCTGGGCGCGCTCGGCCTCGAACCGCTCCTGCTCCTCGCGGGCCTGCGGGCCGTCGTCCCCGACGGCGAGCGCCACCATCGCGGCGGCGAGCTCGACCGGGTCGACGTCGTGCTCGGCGACGAACGCACGGACCAGGTCCGTGTACAGGGACAGGCGCCCGGCCTCGCGACGCGCGGGGACCTGACCGAGGAGCTTGCGCGCCCGGTGCGCGGAGACGTCCGCGGGGGAGGGGATCTCGATCTCCTGCAGCGGCGTGCGGGTCGTGCGCTCGATCGCCCGCAGGCGGCCCCGCTCGTGCGGGGTGACGAAGCTCAGCGCCTCGCCCGTCCGCCCGGCACGGCCGGTGCGGCCGATGCGGTGCACGTACGCCTCGGGCTCGCCCGGGAGGTCGAAGTTCACGACGAGGCCGATGCGGTCGACGTCGAGACCGCGGGCCGCGACGTCCGTCGCGACGAGCACGTCCAGGGCGCCGGAGCGCAGGCGCTCGACGATCTTCTCGCGGTCCTTCTGCGCGACGTCGCCCGAGATGGTCGCGGCGGAGATGCCGCGCTCGACCAGTGCCGACCCGACCTCCTCGGCCGCACCGCGCGTGCGGGTGAACACGATCGCGGCGTCCGCGTCCGACACGGCGAGCACGCGGGCGAGCGCGCCGGTCTTGTGGCGGAACGGCACGACGGCGTACGTCTGGCGCACGCTCGTCACCGTGGACGACTGGCGCGCGACCGCGATCTCGACCGGGTCGGTGAGGTGCTCGTTCGCGACCCGGCGGATCGGGGCGGGCATCGTCGCGGAGAACAGCGCGACCTGACGCTCGCGCGGGGCGCGGGAGAAGATCGTGTCGACGTCCTCCGCGAAGCCCATGCGCAGCATCTCGTCCGCCTCGTCCAGCACGAGGAAGCGCACGTCGTCGAGCACCAGGGTGCCGCGCTCGATGTGGTCGATGACGCGCCCGGGCGTGCCGACGACGACCTGCGCGCCGGCCGCGAGCGCCCGCTGCTGGGGCTGGTAGGGCGAGCCGCCGTACACGGCGACGACGTCGACCCGGGGCAGGTGCGACGCGAACGACTCGATCGCGTCGGCGACCTGCATCGCGAGCTCTCGCGTCGGGGTCAGCACGACGGCCTGCACGTGCCGGTGGGTGGGGTCGATCGCAGCGAGCAGCGGGAGGCCGAACGCGGCGGTCTTGCCGGTGCCGGTCTGCGCGACGCCGGTGATGTCGCGGCCGGCGAGGAGCGCCGGGATGGCCTCGGCCTGGATCGCGGACGGGGTGACGAACCCCAGGTCGGCGACGGCGCGCTCGAGCGGAGCGGGCAGGCCGAGGTCGGCGAACACGGGGCCCGTGGGGGCGGCGGGCTCGGGGAGGGAGTCGGTGGAGTGGTCGAGGGCGTGCGCGGGCGCGACGACGTCAGCAGTCATGAAGGGGTGAGGACCGTTTCGTTCGGGGTGTGGAGTGGCGTGCGGTCGCCAGGTGGGCTCTCGCAGGTCGCACTCCCGAACACACCTGGCCGACCACCGAGAATCACGGGGGACTCACCGGGGGGCCGGCCGCTCTCACGGACACACGCGGGACGAGCGACGAACTCCAAAGGTCCTCCCATCCTACCGGAGCCCGGTGAAGGACGGGCTCGCGGCACCGGTGACGTCCCTCACCCACGCCGCCGGCACGGTGGGCGAGCGGAGGACCCGCGGTGGACGAAGCGGGTGATTTCCGGCGAGTCCGTGCGCCACGCCCCGCGAGGCAGCGACCTGGGCAGGGTCGCGTACGTAGGATGATCGGGCGCGGCGTCCTGCCGCGGGAGTCGGCGCGACGTGAGCACGGGGCGGTGGGTGTGGGAGCAGGGCAGCAGGTCAGCTCGCGCGTCCTGACCGTCCCGAACGTCATCAGCCTCCTCCGGCTGCTCCTGGTGCCGGTCTTCGCCGTCCTCATCGTCCAGGGCCACGACGTGTGGGCCCTCGTCGTGCTCGCCGTGTCCGGGGCGTCGGACTGGCTCGACGGCGTGCTCGCGCGCCGCCTGGACCAGGTGAGCCGCGTCGGGCAGATGCTCGACCCCGCGGCCGACCGCCTCTTCATCTTCGTGACCCTGCTCGGGCTCGCGTGGCGCGACGTCGTCCCGCTGTGGCTCGTCGTCGTCATCGTCGGGCGCGACGCGCTCCTCGCCTGCCTGCTGCCCGTGCTCGCGCGGCACGGCTACGGGACGCTGCCCGTGAGCTTCGCCGGCAAGGCGGGCACGTTCGCGCTGCTGTACGCGTTCCCGCTGCTCCTGCTCGCCGAGATGCCGGGGTGGTTCGGCGACGTCGCGGCCGTCACCGGCTGGGCGTTCACCTGGTGGGGCGTCGGGCTCTACTGGCTCGCCGGGGCGCAGTACGTCGCCCAGACGCGGGCGCTCGTCACCGCCGACCGGGCAGGGGACGACGGCACGACCACGACGGGAGACCCGCTGTGACCGGAAGCGGACCGGCGCCGCGACGGGGCCCCGTCGACGCGTCCATGACCTTGCTCAACGAGGTCATGCACCGGCCCCTGGACCCCGGGTACGCCGCCGCGGCGGAACGCCGCGCGGCAGGGCAGGCGCCCCGGCGAGGTCGGGCCGGCACCGTCGCGCTCGTCGCCCTGGCGGTCGGGCTCGGCGCCGTCACGACGGCCGCCGCCGTCGACCTGCGCGCACCGCAGCCGGCCGTCATCGCCGCACGCGAGACCCTCGAGCAGGAGATCCTCGACCGCCAGGGCGACGCCGAGGACCTCACCGCGCGCAGCGGTGAGCTCTCCAAGGAGATCGAGGAGCTCCAGGGCGCCGCGCTCGGGACCGCGAGCGCCGACGTCCTGGACCGCCTGCAGGAGGAGGGTGCCTGGACCGGGGCGCAGGCCGTCGAGGGTCCCGGCGTGATCGTCACGCTCGACGACACGAACGGGGGACTCTCGACCGACGACGCCGACGGAAGCTCGCTCGTGCACGACTCCGACCTGCAGCGTGTCGTCAACGCCCTGTGGGCCGGGGGCGCCGAGGCCGTCGCGATCAACGACCAGCGGCTCACCGGCCTGTCCGCGATCCGCAGCGCCGGGGACGCGGTCCTCGTCGACCTGCAGCCCCTCGTCGGCCCGTACCAGGTGGAGGCCATCGGCGACGCGGACGAGCTGCGCACGTCGCTCCTGCGGTCGGGCACCTCCGACTTCCTGCAGCTGCTCAGCACGCAGTACGGGATCCGGTCGAGCGTGACCGCGCAGAGCCGGCTCGACCTCCCCGGCCGCTCGACCCCGACGTTGTTCTTCGCCCAGGCCGCCGGCCCCGCCGTAGACTCCGACGCACCCGGGACGAGCGGCACCGACGGGGACGAGCAGGGCACCCCGGGACCGACCGTCGGGACCGGTGACGAGACCGGTGACGAGACCGGTGACGAGACCACGCAGGACACAGGGCAGGAGAGCGTCGAATGATCGCAGTCGTCGGACTGGTGGTGGGCATCGTCGCAGGCCTGGTCCTGCAGCCCACCGTGCCCGTGTCGCTGCAGCCCTACCTGCCCATCGCGGTCGTCGCGGCGCTGGACGCCCTCTTCGGAGGGCTGCGTGCCATGCTCGACGGGCTGTTCGACGACAAGGTCTTCCTCGTCTCGTTCCTGTCCAACGTCGTCGTGGCCGCGCTGATCGTGTTCCTCGGGGACCAGCTCGGTGTCGGGAGCCAGCTGTCGACCGCGGTCGTCGTCGTCCTCGGCATCCGCATCTTCTCCAACGCCGCCGCCATCCGGCGCCACATCTTCAAGGCGTGACCGTGGCGAGCACCCCCGGCCAGGAGCCCCGGCCCGAGACCACCCCCGACGACGCCGCGGACGAAGCGCCGGGCACCGCCGACGCGCACGAGCCCGACCAGGTCGGCGACGTCTCCTCCGGCACGCCGGACGAGAGCGCCCCCGAGGACGACGCCGCCGGCGCGGACACGTCCGACCAGGCTCCTGACGACACCGCCGAAGTCACCACCGGTACGGAGAGTGGTACAGAGAGCGGCGCGGAGCACGAGACCGACAGCGACGATGCCGTGACCGCGACGGACCCGGGCCCGGGCGCGCCCGACGACGAGCCCGCACCGACGTCGGGGCCGGCGCCGGAGCCCGACGTGATCACGACGGCGATCCGTCGTGTGCCGCCCGCGGGCGGGCGCCACGGTGCCCCCGCCACCCCGCCGCCCGGAGGCCTGCGCGCGCTCGGCAGGGCGCTCCGCCCTCGCGCCAACCGGTCCCAGGTGGTCGTGGGCGTCCTGTGCGCGCTGCTCGGGTTCGCGCTCGTCGCCCAGGTCAGCCAGACCCAGGAGGACCAGCTCTCCTCCTTGCGCCAGAGCGACCTCGTGCGCCTGCTCGACGACGTCACGCAGAGGTCGGGCGAGCTCGAGGACCAGGTCTCCTCCCTCGAGGCGACGCGCGACGAGCTCCAGTCGGGCACGGGACGCGAGCGCGCGGCCCTCGAGGTCGCCGAGCAGCAGGCCGAGACGCTCGGCATCCTGTCCGGCCGGCTCCCGGCGCAGGGGCCGGGCGTCGAGATCGAGGTGGTCGAGGGCACCGAGCCGCTGAAGGCGTTCTCCCTCTTCAACGTCCTGGAGGAGCTGCGCAACGCCGGCGCCGAGGCGATGGAGGTCAACGGGGTCCGGCTCGTGGCGAACAGCTACTTCGAGGACACGTCGGACGGTGTCGTCGTGGACGGTCAGGTCATCGCGTCGCCGTATCGCTGGGTCGTCATCGGCGACCCCTCGACGCTCGAGACGGCGCTCGAGATCCCGGGCGGAGCGATGGCGTCGTTGCGCGCCGAGGGAGCGCGCACGACGATCCGGCAGGAGGATCTCGTCGAGGTGACCGCCACGGTCGAGCCGGGCTCTCCGCAGTACGCCACCCCCGTCCCCGCCGACGACTGAGGCGGCTTCCCCAGGGCCGCCGGGCCGGGGTAGGTTGGTCGGACGAGGTGACGCGCGACCCGGCGTGCAACGCGTGACCTGCGGATGTAGTAGTTTTCCAGCACGGCGGGGCACACGTCCCGCCGGGTGGGATCCGAGGTCGAGCACGACGTGCCGTGAGCCCCGAGGAGGCGAGATGAGTGTCCCAGGCGGTCCCCAGGTGCCGAACCGGGCGGGTAGCGACACGACGATCAGCTTCGGCCGGATCGAGGCCCCCGTCGAGGAGGGCGTCCAGCCGGGTGGACTGAGCCCGGAGGAGCACGCCGCCGTCGCGGCCCTGCCCCGCCACTCCGCGCTGCTCATCATGCAGCGCGGCCCCGGCCAGGGGTCGCGGTTCCTGCTCGACGCCGAGCGCACCGTCGCCGGCCGCTCGGAGCACGCCGACATCTTCCTCGACGACGTCACCGTCTCCCGCAAGCACGCGGAGTTCGTCCGCGAGGGCGACCGGTTCGTCGTGCGCGACGTGGGCTCCCTCAACGGGACGTACGTGAACCGCAGCCGGATCGACGCCGTCGCGCTCGCGACGGGTGACGAGGTGCAGATCGGCAAGTACCGGCTCACCTTCCACGCCAGCCGTCACGCCGGCGCACCGTCGGACGGCCCGGCCCCGCGCCCGTGAGCGGGTCCACGGGCGCTGCTCGCGCCACCGCCTCCGATCCGGGCCCCGACGAGGGCCACGAGCCCTGGCCGCAGGGCATCTCGCGGCGCGCGACCATGCGCATCTCCGACGTGCTGCGCGCGCTGCGGGCGGAGTTCCCGAACGTCAGCCACTCGAAGCTGCGCTTCCTGGAGGAGCAGGGACTCATCGAACCCGTGCGCACCGCTTCCGGCTACCGGCAGTACAGCCCGGCCGACGTGGAGCGGCTGCGCTTCGTGCTCGTCGAGCAGCGTGACCGGTACCTGCCGCTCAAGGTCATCAAGGAGAACCTCGCCGCCCTCGACGCGGGCACCGCCGTCGAGGCGCTCGCCCCTCGCCTCGCGACGGCGGACGGCGATCCCGGTTCAGCGTCGGTGCGCCAGCGGTACACCGTCGACGCCCTCGTCTCGGCGGCCGGCGTCGACCGCGAGCTCGTCGAGGGGCTCATCGAGGCCGGTGTCCTGCGCCAGGCGCCGGGCGGTCAGCTCGACGCCCGCTCGCTCGACGTCGTCGTGCTGGCCGCGGGGCTCGCCGAGTACGGCATCGAGCCGCGGCACCTGCGGACGCTGCGCACCGCGGCGGACCGGCACGTGAGCCTCGTCCACCAGGTCGTCTCCCCGTGGCGTGGCCAGCAGAACGCCTCGGCGCGCGCGCACGCCGGCACGGTCGCGTCCGAGGTGGGGGAGATGTGCGCGCAGCTGCACACGGTGTTCGTCCGCCAGGGGGTCGACGACCTCACGCGCTGACGCCCTCAGGCGCAGCCCGGGCGTCGTGGATCCACCCCCGCCACCGACTGCCGGATGCGGGAGCGCGACGTACCGTGGACAGGTGAGCGACGACGTGCCGATGGTCCCCGTCGAGGTCCTCGGCGTGCGGCAGCAGCAGCGTGACCAGGAGATCGTGGTGCTGCTGCTCGACGACGCGTCCGAGCTTGTCGTCCCGATCGTCATCGGCCCGCGCGAGGCGAGCGCGATCGCCATGGCCCAGGCGGGCCTGCCCACCCCGCGACCCATGACGCACGACCTGCTGCGCGACCTGCTCGACGCGGTCGACGTGCGGCTGGAACGAGCGGAGATCGTGGCGCTCGACGGCGGGATTTTCTTCGCCGAGCTCGTCCTCAGCAACGGGGTCCGGCTCGACTCCCGCGCGTCGGACGCGATCGCCGTCGCGGTCCGCACCGGCAGCCCGGTCCTGTGCTCGGCGGAGGTCGTCGCGACGGCGGGGGTCGAGGTGGTCGACGTCGCGCAGCAGGAGGAGGTCGAGAAGTTCCGCGACTTCCTCGACCACGTCCAGCCGGAGGACTTCTCCGTGGACGAGTAGGGAGAGCGCCGTGCCAACCCTCGAGCGGCGGTCGAGACAGAGCGACATAACGGATATACCAGACCTTCAACCTCAGGTCGAGGGTCGGTGCGGGCGGAGCGCGTGACGAGCGCGCGCGACACGCCAGCACGCTCAGGTCGTCGGTCGTTGACGACCCCCGACCGCGCCCCTAGCGTGGACGAGGACATCACCCCAGGAGGCAACAGTGAACAGCAGCGGTGAGGCGAGCGTCGGTTCCGGCGCGACGGTTCCGCACGGCGCGCAGGGCCTCCTCTTCGGGGAGGACATCACCGAGCAGGACACGACGACGGGATACCGGGGCCCGACGGCCTGCCGCGCGGCGGGCATCACGTACCGCCAGCTCGACTACTGGGCGCGGACCGGGCTCGTGGAACCGACCGTCCGCCCGGCGTCCGGATCCGGCTCCCACCGTCTGTACAGCTTCCGCGACATCCTCGTGCTCAAGGTCGTCAAGCGCCTCCTCGACACCGGGGTGTCGCTCCAGCAGATCCGCAGCGCCGTCGAGCACCTGCGCGAGCGCGGCGTCGAGGACCTCGCCCAGATCACCCTCATGAGCGACGGCGCGAGCGTCTACGAGTGCACGTCGCCCGACGAGGTCGTCGACCTCGTCCAGGGTGGCCAAGGAGTGTTCGGCATCGCGGTCGGCCGCGTCTGGCGTGAGGTCGAGGGCACGCTCTCGGAGCTGCCGACCGAGTCCCTGGACGACGAGGCGGACGGTGCGGGCGACCCGCAGGACGAGCTCGCGCGACGCCGTCGGGCACGCTCCGCCGGCTGACGCACCGCCGCGCGGCGCTGTGGAGCACGTCACAGCGCCCGCGACGGCCCGCCCTGCGAGGGCGTGGGAGGATCGCCCGGTACGTGGCACGCCGCGCCCTCCGCCGGTCCGACGTCGCCGCACGGTCGACGGATGGAGTGCCGGTGTTCTCGAAGGTCCTGGTCGCCAACCGCGCGGAGATCGCCGTCAGGGCGTTCCGTGCCGCCTACGAGCTCGGGGCCCGCACCGTCGCGGTGTTCCCGCACGAGGACCGCGGCTCCGAGCACCGGCTCAAGGCCGACGAGGCCTACCTCATCGGTGCGCCCGGCCACCCGGTCCGCGCCTACCTCGACATCGACGAGATCGTGCGCGTCGCCCGCGACGCCGGCGCCGACGCCGTCTACCCCGGCTACGGCTTCCTCTCCGAGAACCCCGACCTCGCTCGAGCCTGCGCGGACGCCGGCCTGACGTTCGTCGGGCCGCCGCCCGAGGTCCTCGAGCTCGCGGGGAACAAGGTGCGCGCCCTCAAGGCCGCACGCGAGGCCGGGCTGCCGGTGCTCGCGTCGAGCGAGCCCTCGTCCGACGTCGACGAGCTCGTCGCGGCGGCCGACGTCGTCGGCTTTCCCGTGTTCGTCAAGGCCGTCGCCGGCGGCGGCGGCCGTGGCATGCGCCGGGTGGACACGCGCGACGAGCTGCCCGAGGCCCTCGCGGCCGCGATGCGCGAGGCCGACGGCGCGTTCGGCGACCCCACCGTGTTCCTCGAGCGAGCCGTCCTGCGCCCGCGCCACATCGAGGTGCAGATCCTCGCCGACGGCGCAGGGAACGTCGTGCACCTCTACGAGCGCGACTGCTCGCTGCAGCGCCGGCACCAGAAGGTCGTCGAGATCGCGCCCGCACCGAACCTCGACCCCGCGGTCCGCGACGCGCTGTGCGCGGACGCCGTGCGGTTCGCCCGGCACATCGGCTACCAGAACGCCGGCACGGTCGAGTTCCTCGTCGACACCGTGGGGGAGCGCGCCGGGCAGCACGTGTTCATCGAGATGAACCCGCGCATCCAGGTCGAGCACACCGTCACCGAGGAGGTGACCGACGTCGACCTGGTGTCCGCGCAGATGCGCATCGCCTCGGGCGAGACGCTGGAGGACCTCGGGATCCGCCAGGAGGACGTGCGCGTCAACGGCGCCGCCCTGCAGACCCGCATCACGACCGAGGACCCGGCGAACGGGTTCCGCCCCGACACAGGCCGGATCATCGCCTACCGCTCACCGGGGGGCGCGGGCGTGCGGCTCGACGGCGCGACGGCGACCGCCGGTTCGGTGGTGTCCGGCCACTTCGACTCCATGCTCGTCAAGCTCACGTGCCGCGGCCGCGACTTCCCGACGGCGGTGCGCCGCGCCCGGCGCGCGCTCGCCGAGTTCCGCATCCGCGGCGTCCGGACGAACATCCCGTTCCTGCAGGCCGTGCTCGCCGACCCGGAGTTCGTCGCGGGCAACGTCGCCACGTCGTTCATCGACGAGCGACCCGAGCTGCTCTCCGCGCGCGAGAGCGCGGACCGCGGCACGCGCCTGCTCGCGTACGTCGGTGACGTCACCGTGAACCGGCCGCACGGCGATCCGGTGCGCACCACCGACCCGGCGACCAAGCTGCCCGCGCTCGACCTGTCCGTCGCGCCGCCGCCCGGGACCCGGCAGCAGCTCCTCGAGCTCGGCCCCGAGGGCTTCGCGCGCGCCCTGCGCGGCGAGCGGCGCCTGCGGGTCACCGACACGACGTTCCGCGACGCGCACCAGTCGCTGCTCGCGACGCGCGTGCGCACGCACGACCTGGCCGCCGTCGCGCCGTACGTCGCGCGCGCCACGCCGCAGCTGTGGTCGGTCGAGGCGTGGGGCGGGGCGACGTACGACGTCGCGCTGCGGTTCCTCGGCGAGGACCCCTGGGAGCGGCTCGCGACGCTGCGCGACGCCATGCCCAACCTCGCGATCCAGATGCTGCTGCGCGGACGCAACACGGTCGGGTACACGCCGTACCCGACGCGCGTCACGAGCGCGTTCGTCGAGGAGGCGGCGCAGACCGGGATCGACGTCTTCCGGATCTTCGACGCGCTCAACGACGTCGGCCAGATGCGCCCGGCGATCGAGGCCGTGCGCGCCACCGGCACGACCGTCGCCGAGGTCGCCCTGTGCTACACGGGCAACCTGCTCGACCCCGCCGAGGACCTCTACACGCTCGACTACTACCTGCACCTCGCGGACCGCATCGTCGACGCGGGGGCGCACGTGCTCGCGATCAAGGACATGGCGGGGCTCCTGCGACCGGCGGCCGCGTCGCGCCTGGTCACCGCGCTGCGCGACCGCTTCGACCTGCCCGTGCACCTGCACACGCACGACACCTCGGGCGGGCAGATGGCCACCCTGCTCGCCGCAGCCGCCGCAGGCGTCGACGCCGTGGACGCCGCGAGCGCCGCGATGGCGGGCACGACGAGCCAGCCGTCCCTGTCCGCGCTCGTCGCAGGCCTCGAGCACACGGAGCGCGACACCGGGCTCTCGCTCGCCGCGGTCGCCGACCTCGAGCCGTACTGGGAGGCGGTGCGCCGCACGTACGCGCCGTTCGAGTCGGGCCTGCCCGGACCGACGGGCCGCGTGTACGAGCACGAGATCCCGGGCGGTCAGCTGTCGAACCTGCGTCAGCAGGCAATCGCGCTGGGCCTGGGGGAGAAGTTCGAGCAGATCGAGGCGATGTACGCCGCGGCGGACCGGATCCTCGGGCGCCTGGTGAAGGTCACGCCCTCGTCGAAGGTGGTGGGCGACCTGGCGCTGCACCTCGTGGCCGCGGGCGCGGACCCGGGGGAGTTCGCGGCGAACCCGGAGTCGTTCGACATCCCGGACTCGGTGGTCGGGTTCCTCGGCGGCGAGCTGGGCGACCCGCCCGGGGGCTGGCCGGAGCCGTTCCGCTCGCGCGCCCTCGCGGGCCGTGCGGCGCGGGCCGGGGTCACCCCCCTGACGGGGGACGACGAGGCGGAGCTCGCCCAGCCGGGCCCCGTGCGTCGTGCGCGGCTCAACCGGTTGCTGTTCGCGGGTCCCACCAAGGACTTCGAGCACGTCCGTTCGACGTTCGGCGACGTGTCCGTGCTCGACACCCCGACCTACCTGTACGGGCTCGAGCCGGGCGAGGAGATCGCGGTCGGCCTGGGCAAGGGCGTGCGGTTGCTCGTGGGGCTGGAGGCGATCGGTACGCCGGACGAGCGCGGGATGCGGACGGTCATGTTCTCCCTCAACGGTCAGCTGCGCCCGATCCAGGTGCGCGACCGGGCGGTGGACGTGGACGTGCGTGCCGCGGAGAAGGCGGACCCGACGCAGCCGGGCCAGGTCGCGGCGCCCTTCGCCGGCGCCGTGACACCGGTGGTCGTCGCGGGTGACGTCGTCGAGGCGGGGCAGACCGTCGCGACGGTCGAGGCGATGAAGATGGAGGCCGCGATCACGACGGCGGTCGCCGGCACGGTCCAGCGCGTCGCGATCGGCGCGGTGCAGCAGCTCGAGGGCGGGGACCTCGTCCTGGTCGTCGGCTGACGTCGGCGCGACGGCGCGGGTCCCCGGAAGGAGGAACCATGCGGGTCACGTTCCACGGTCACGCGTGCGTCGCGGTGGACCACGCTGGCGCCGTCGTCGTGCTGGACCCCGGGTCGTTCAGCGACGCGGCCGGCGCGCTGGCGGACGCCGACGCGGTGCTCCTCACGCACGAGCACCCCGACCACGTCGACTCGGAGGTGCTCGGTGCCGCGCTGGCCGCGCGGCCGGAGCTCGCCGTGTGGGCGCCCGAGGCGGTCGCCGAGTCGTTGCGCTCGTCGCTGCCCGACGGTGGTGGGCGCGTGCACGTCGTCGCACCGGGGGACGGGCTCGACCTGGGCGGCCTGGAGGTCGTGGTCGGCGGCGGCCTGCACGCCGTGATCCACCCGGACGTGCCGCGCATCTCGAACGTCACCTACCTGCTGCGGTCCGGTGCGGGGAGCGTCTTCCACCCGGGGGACTCGTTCGACCTGCCGCCCGGCACCGACGCCGGCACCCGAGACGCCGAGCCGGGCGGGCAGCACCGTCTCGACGTGCTCCTCGCGCCCGTGTCGGCGCCGTGGCTCAAGCTCGCGGAGACGATCGACTTCGTGCGCGCCGTCGACCCGACGATGGTCGTGCCCGTCCACGACGCGCTGCTGTCCGCGGTGGGGCGCGGCGCGGTCGACCGGCTGCTCGGCGAGCACCGCACGGGTGGGACGTACGAGTACCGGCCGCTCGCGGTGGGCGAGTCCGTGGACGTGCCGGGCCGTGACGACACCGCGCGCACGGTCGCGGCGCAGCTCCTGCACGAGCACCCCGAGTTCGCGGAGGTGCACCTGCTCGAGGACGACGAGACGGTGCCGCCACGCCCCGAGGAGGAGGTCGCTGCTGCAGCGCGCGAGCGGGGCGACCGTCCGGAGGCCGCGGGCCGACGATGACGGGCGCCGCGCCGGGGTGGTACCCCGACCCGTGGGACGCGCGCGCGGTGCGCTGGTACGACGGCCGGGGGTGGACCGGGCACGCGCGGGCACGCGCCGTGGTGCCGGCGTCGCGGCCCCGGGCAGACCCGCTCGTCGTGGCGGCGGTCGTGGTCTCCGTGCTGCTCGTGCTCGACGACCGCGGTCGGTGCAGCGGCGTCAGAGCAGCGGGCGGAGCGGGGTGAGGACGATCTCGCTGAGCTTGGCCGCGAGGGAACGCGTCTCCCACTCGGCGAGCGTGAGCTCGCGGGTGTTCGACAGGTCGACCTCGAACACCTTCTCCATCTGCTCGGCGACGCCCCGGTCCGTGATCTCGAGGTTCACCTCGTAGTTGCCGGTGAGCGAGAGCCGGTCGATGTTCGCGGTGCCGATCGTCGTCCAGGCGCCGTCGATGGTCGCCGTCTTGGCGTGGACCATCGCGTTCCGGTAGAGGTGGATGCGCACCCCGCCCTTGAGGAGCGCGGTGTACAGCCCGCGCGCGAGCCAGTCGGCGAGCACGTGGTTGGAGCGCTCGGGCACGAGGACACGCACGTCGACGCCGCGAGCGGCTGCCGCGAGGAGCGCGGCGAGGATCTCCCGGTCGGGGATGAAGTACGCCTGCGTGATGTAGATGTGCGAGCTCGCGCGGTCGATCGCGTCGAGATAGATGCCGCGGATGGGAAAGACGAGATGCGCGGGCGCGTTGCGCGCCGCGCGCAGCCGGGGCTCCCAGTGCTGGGAGCCGGGGTCGGCGAGCAGCGTCTGGTCGGGTGCGCGGTTCGCGTTCCAGAAGTCGACGAACGCGTTGCGCAGCTCCCAGGCGCTCGGGCCCTCGAGCCGGACGTGCGTGTCGCGCCACTGCGTCGCGTACAGGCTGCCGATGTTGTACCCACCGACGAACGCGGTCTCGTCGTCGACGACGAGGATCTTGCGGTGGTCGCGCCCCGACTTGCGGATGTTGAGCATGAGGACGCCCGGGCGGAACACGGGGTACCGGATCACCTGGACGGGCGCGGGCAGGTCGAAGAACGCCCGCGGCACCACGAGGTTCGCGAAACCGTCGTAGACGACCAGCACCTCCACCCCGCGCTCGCTCGCCTCGATGAGCGCCGCCTTGAACTCCTCGCCCAGCGCGTCGCCCTTCCAGATGTACGTCTCGAGCAAGACCCGGCGCCGGGCGCCACGGATCGCTCCGAGCATCTCGCGGTAGACGTCCTCGCCGTACGTGAAGACGGTGGTCGTGGTGCCTGCGACCTCCACCTGGGCGGGGGCGGAGCGGGGGAACGACGCCTCGACGGTGTTGCGACGCTTGCGGATCGCGTCGGCGGTGACGAGCACGCCGGCGACCGTCACGGGGGCCGCGACGGCGACCACGAGGGCGCGTGCGAGCACACGCCGCGCCGTGCGCAGGGAGTCAGGGGAGAGCAGGTGCACGCCCTCACCGTAGCCGTCGGGGCGCGCCGCGCTACCGGAATTGCCGCCGATCCCCGGTGGCGGCACTCACCTGCGCCGGAAGCGACGCGATCTCACCGGATCGCATTTCACCCGCACTCAGACCCCACCGAGCCCGCACCGAGACCTCGGTAGGACCTCAGTGCGATCTCAGGGCGTCGATCAGCTCGGCCTTGCGCATCGACGAACGGCCCTCGATGCCGATCTCGGCGGCCCGTTTGCGCAGCCGCTCGACCGTCCAGTCGTCGTAGTCCCCGGCCTTGCCACCCTTGCGCCCGACGGACTTGCGCGACGACCCCGCGGCCGCGTTCGCGATGCGCGCCGCCTTCTCCTTGGAGCTTCCCTCGTCGCGCAGCTTCTCGTACAGGTCGGGGTCCTTGACGCTCGGTCCCGGATCACGCTTCGGCACGGCTCCTCCTCGTCCTGGCTCGTCTCGTCCTGCACGGCCTGCGTGCTGGTTCCAGACTCGCCCCGCGGACGAGGGCTCGCACCTGGTGCCGGTCACGTGCCTGGTCGGGACGACGCCGGCGCGCCCGGCCGACGGGAGCGGCGTCAGGAGTCGACGGGCGCGAGCGCGGCGGAGAGCGGGTGCGCCCGGATCGCCGCGGCGAGCTCGCCCTCGATGCGGTCGAGGTACACGCCCGTCGTGGCGATGGAGGCGTGCCCGAGGAGCTCGGCGACGACCTTCACGTCCCACCCGTCGGCGGCCAGCAGGGTCGCGGTCGTGTGCCGCAGAGCGTGCGGGGTGGCCTCACGGCGGTACTGGGCCGGCATGCGGTCCACGCAACGCCGCAGCAGGCCCCGGATCGCCTGCGCGTCGATGCGTCGCCCGCGCCACGAGAGCAGCAGCGCGCGCTGGGAGTCCGGGTCGTCGGACCGGCGCGCGAGCAGCGCGGGGCGCAGCACGGTCAGGTAGTCGTCGAGCGCGTCGGCGAGCGGTGGCGACAGCGCGACCGTGCGCATGTGCCCGCCCTTGCCCTGGATCCGCCAGCGGGTCTGACCGGGCTCGCGGGAGAAGTCGTCGAGGTCGGCCCGCTCGAGCTCGGACACCCGCGGTCCGAGGACCAGCAGGAGCGCGACGACGAGCCGGTCACGCACCCTCAGGTCCTGGTCCCGGCGGGGCCCCGCGTCGGGCGCCGTCGTGGCGGAGACCTCGAGCAGCGACGCCGCGGAGCCCGCCGACAGCGCCGTACGCGCCACGCGCAGGCCGTCGCGCAGGCGGGCCGGGGGAGCGGCCCACTGCATCGGGTCTGCCTGCACCCACCCCTCGCGCGCCGCGTGCGAGAAGAACCGTGTGACGGACTGGCGGAAGCGGTTCACGGTCGCCGTCGACCGCCCCTTGCCGCCCACCTTGCGGGTCGCGTCCGCGTACCGCCCGTCCGGCGTCGTCTGGTACCGCAGGAGGACGTCGTCGACGTCCTCGCCCGTCACGTCGTCGAGGACGCGCGCGGTCCCGGCCAGGAGCGCGAACTCGCGGACGTCGCGCTCGTAGCTGCGGCGCGTCGTCGTCGACAGCACACCGCGCAGGGTCTGCGCCGCGACGGACGCGAGGTAGCGGTCGGCAGCCTCCGCGACGGTGATGCGATCGAGTCGGGGCGGGGCGACCATGCGCAGGGCTCCTCTCGACGGCGTGGGCTCGTGGTGCCCGGGTGCCGCCAGCGTAGGGGCCGCCACCGACACGGACGAACCTCGTGCGATCGCGTGACCTGCACGGACGCGGACGCCGGTGTCACGGCCGGGGGGCGTGTGCGTCGGTCAGGTGGTCGACGTCGCCGACCCGCAGCACGGCCCGGTTGTGGAAGTACCCGTCCTCGCGCAGGGTCGTGATGCTCCCGGACGGTACGGGGAACGCCACGTGCCCCGCCGCCTCGAGCGGCATCCCGATCCAGGCGGCGACGACGAACGTCGCGGCGAACCCGTGCGTGACGACCACCTGGTGGTCGGCCGGACGGGCGAGCACGTCGGTCATCGCGGCGTACACGCGCCGCGCGACGTCGAGCCGCGTCTCGGCGCCGGCGACGCCCACGTCGTGGCGCAGGCGGTCACCGACCGCGGGCGGCGGGACGAACCGTGCGTCGAGCCACGCCTGCGGTCGCCCGCCCGCCTCGCCGTAGGACGCCTCCCGCAACTGGGGCTCGAGCCGGGGGAGTACGTCCAGCGCGCGGCCGATCGCGTCGGCCGTGCGGCGTGTGCGCAGCAGGTCGGACGTGACGACATCGACCAGGGCGTCCTGGGGGAGGCGGGCGCGGAGCGCAGCCGCGACGAGATCCGCCTGCCGGAAGCCGAGCGGCGTCAGGTCGGAGTCGAAGTCACCCCCGACGAGGTGGTCCACGTGGTGGGTCGCCTCGGGATGGGTGACGACGTGCACGGTGCGCTCGGCGGCGCCCACGCGGTCGGGGAGAGGCGGCGGGAGGTCGGAGGCGTCCTGAGGCACAAGCAAGGGTCGCACGAGATCCGCTCCGCGCTGCTCATCACGCTGTTGACCTAAACACAATGGTTTGTTCTGTATGTCCGATTCTAGGAATCGTAGCCGAGCGTGCGGTCGCGCACCACCCGCCGGGGTTGCGCCGGGACCTGCGCCACAGGGCCGGTGTCGGACGTCGTCCCGTCGGCCTCGTCGCACGGCCCGGCCGAGCGTCGCTGCGTGGGGGACAGCGAGCGCGAGATCCACACGGAGGTCGTCGCGACAGCCGCCACGGTGCCGACCATGACGAACGCGACGACCGTGAGCACGAGCACCGGGATCCAGCCGAGCGTCGCCAGCGTCCTCAGGACGAGGCGTCGCGGCTGTCGACGACCGTCCGGTGCAGAGTTCTCGAACGGCGAGTCCGTGGCGAACGTGCCGTGCAGAGACGTCCGTGTGGATGCGACGACCCGACGAGCGCTCCGGCGGTCGAGCGTGAGCGGCGCGTGAGCGATGCCGGGACCCGGTGCGTACGTCGTCGTGCTCATGACGAAGGGGAGCGCCGGCGTCGCGTCGTGATGCACGCGAACGGTCTTCGGCAGGCACGAAATGACATAATGTACATTATCGGCGCCGAACTGTGCGAGTTGCATCTGAGCAAAAGCTCGCACCTCGCGGCGAAGTCCGCGTCTGTGCCCGGTGCGACGCGACGCGACTTCAGGTCGCGTGGTTCCTCACCTGGACGCGCACAGCGCAGGTCACCGACCCCGCACTGACCGTCCCGCGGCATCGTCGCGGGACCGTCGCCCGACTGCCCACGACGACCAGGCCGGAGCGCTCGAACGGCGGCCGCCTTCAGCCGTGGGCAGGAAGTGAAGCTCGATCCCGAGCGCGATGGTGCTGACCGGATCCATGACCGCAGCCTAGAAGTGCATCAGGCCTACTCGCCGATTCTGCGGTGCGATCCGGCCCCCAACGCCAGGGCGATCTCGTCGGGCAGCTTGTGGGCATGCCTCGGAGTGTGCACGGCTGCCCAGGTGGCTACCCGGTCACAGAACTGATCAAGTCCGGCCTCGGCGCGGGCGAGCGCTGTGCGGACCTGGCCAGTGGAGAACCGAAGGACTGGCTTGGTCGAGTCCGCGGAGTCCTGTGTGATCTCGACGAGCCCATCTCGAACCGTGAGACCAGCGGCCGGATCGTGCCCAAGCCAGCAGCCACGCAGCCGGCCGTCCAAGACTTCGAGGATCTCGGACCGCTCGTCGATCGAGTAGCAACAGCCGGGCAGGACCATCGCGCCGGTGAGGGAATCGGTGAACCGCAACCCGCCCATCGCCATCGGCTGAGCGTCGTCGGGGCCGTGCGAGGCCAGCGCGCGGGCGAGGTAGTCCTCGACAGTTGGCGCCGGGTTGCCATCGTCATCGGAGTGAAACCACCGCAGGATCTGGTGCACCGCGGTCCCCACCTGGCGCTCGGTCAGGTCACCGTTCAGGGCCTGGTACCAGAAACCTTCGCGACCCACGACGGGCCAGAGGTGAAATTCGGCGTCACCGAAGACCTCCACCACCGGCTCCACCCGCAACGCTGTCACATGAGGAACCGTTCCAGTGGCGTCACTGGACGGTCAATCTGAAAGGCGACGCACCCAAACGCACGCCATCGCGGCCAACGCGAGGTACGAGAACTACCTCGCAGGTCTCTGCGCGCCCGCGGCTCCGTGGCCGAGTACGAGACAGCGCACGCTCGAGGTGAACCATGCTCACCGGAGGAATCGCTCCATCGCCTTTGGCGAGCACAAGTCACCGGACGGCAGGCCCGTCGCGATGTCCTGTCGAGACGTGACGCGCGGGTATGCCGGCCAATGGCGACGGCCACGACTCGTGAGCCGAAGGCGAGCGAGCCGTTGCTATCGCCGCCACCGTCGATGCTCCGATCGTGTCCGTGTCCGTGCCCGTGGCTGTGGAGGCACTGCCCTCGGCAGCTGTGACCGCGGAGGCAACCGGAACGGATGAACCTGGACGTCGTCGTGGTGTTGTGTGCCCTCGTCGACCGCTCCCCCGCTGGCGTCGTCGAGCAGGAAGACGGATCGACGTTCCGGAAAGCCCGCGGAACGCGAGGGCGACTCCCCCGCGACGATGTCGACGCCGCCGTCGTGGCGCCTTGGTCGGGCTCGCACAGCAGCCGACTCGGACGACCGTCCTAGTCCGCGACGACCGCATGCACGACCAGGTTCTCCTCCGCCGGGCCGGTGTGGCCGGGGCGCTGCAGGCACGTGATGACCACCAGGCGCTGGTCCCCGTCTGGATGCAGACCCCAGATGTCCGGTGACCGTGCGGCGTCTGCCTTGGCGAGAACATCGGTCCGGACGACCGAGTACACGGTGCCGTCGACCCGGAGCTCGTGCCCGGGGCTCACGGTCACGGCTGCGTCGGAGACCCCGGAGTCGACGAAGGCGTTTCCCGGCGCCCGGCCGTCACGCACCGCGTGCAGGGCTACGACCAGAGGGCGCGTGCCGTCGCCCGTCGTGCGGTCGGGGTCGCGGACCACGAACGCGTCGGTGAGGGACGGCGGGTTCAGTACTCCGCCGGACGCCGACATCTCCATCAAGGGGACGTCGAGCTCCAGGCTCGGCACCTGGAACCGTCCGCCGGTGGCGCGCGGGTCCGCGCCCGCAAGGTCCGGTGCCTGGTCGAGGACGACCGGGCGGCCGTCGAGGTCCGTCAGGACGGCGTCAGTGGAGCCGTCCTGCCACGCGAGCGACATGAGTCCCGCCGCTCCCCCGAGCGCCGCCACGATGACGGCGCTCAGGGCGCGACGGACCCACGCTCTCACGACTCCTCGTCCCGCAGGCGTCGGCGGACCGCCGCAGCAAGAGCGGCGAGGACGCCCAACCCGGCTGCGAGGATGATCCAGGGGTCGTTGCCCAGCCCCGTCCCACCCGTCGTGGAGAGGTTGCCGTCCCACTCCCCTGCGCCGCCGGTCCCTGAGCCGCCGGCCCGGGGTGCCTCGGCGTCGAGGGCGTCCGGGGCAGGCGGCACGGGCCCGTCGGGCGTGTCGCCCGACAGGACCAGCCGGATGTCGAAGCTGAACGACTGCTCGCCCACCACCCCGCGGTTGCCGCTGGTGCGTGTGGTGTCGAACGCGATGCTGACGGGTACCTCGACGGACTCGCCGGAGGCGAGCGGAACGGTCTTGAACGGTGTCTCTCGGTCGTCCGCGAGCCGGTTCGCGGAGCGCTCGTTGATCATCAGCTCGTCGTAGAACGCGTCAGCCGAGGACTGGTGCCGCTGTGCGTTCACGATCGAGGCTGTCAGCGTCCCTGGCATCTCGCCGTCGTTGGTCACTACGAGCGTGTGCGACTGCTCGTGGCCCGGCACCACGACCACCTTGCCGAACAGGGAGCCGTCCACCGTCGTCGTGTCGCCGACCTCGGCCTCCCAGATCAGGACCGGTTGGTCAGCAGCTCCGTCGACGTTCGGTGCGGCAGCGGCTGTGGGGGCGCCCACGGCGGCGAGTGCGAGGCCGAGCGCTGTGGCGATCGTGAGTCGTCGAGCGGTCATGTCCGCTCCTCCTTGTCTTTCGTGTTGTCCTTGCGGAAGGCGAGCAGGACGGTCGCCACGCCGTATCCCAACAGTCCGGTGCCGGCGACGGCGGACACCTGCGGGCCCAGGCCCGCACCGGTGACATGGCCGATCCGCGGCACCGAGTACACGACCCGGCCCATGACCTGGTCGGCGGCGATCTGGTCGTCCGGCGCACCGTTCGCGTCGCCCTGGGTGGTGAACCCGGTGACGCCGCCGCCCGATTCGACCGTCAGCCCGATCACCCGATGGGTGACGAGAGCCGGGTCGTCCGAGACCGGTTGGAACGTGATGACGTCACCGACACGGATGTCGTCGGCCGGCGCGGGCCTGACGACAACCAGGTCGCCGGGCGCCAGCTCCGGCTCCATCGAGCCGGTGAGGACCGTGAGCGGGACGGCACCCATCGCCCGGGGGATCACGGTGACGACGGCCGCCAGGGCGACCAGGCCGATCACCAGAGCGGTGAGCGCTCCGGAGGCGACAGTCGACCAGAACCCGCGCCTGGACAGAGGCGGCTCGCCTGCCATGTTCGGCACCGCGGCCTCAGCCGTGTGCGACTCCAGCGTGGTCATCGACCCACCTCCCGAGCGGCCTCCTCGGCCGCGTTCCGCGCAGCCTCGAGGTCCGCGTCCGTACCGGCAGCCTCGGCCTCGGCGAGGAGACGCGCAGCCTCGTCGGCTGCGGTACGAGCTTCGGCGGCCTCGTCGGCTCCCTGCGCCGCCTCGACCTCCGCCACCTTCAGGTCGACCTCGGCCTCCGCGGCCCGTCCAGCGGCCTGCTCAGCGGCTTCCCGAGCAGCCTCCTGCTCGGCCTGCTCGTGGTCCGGGTCTGGGCCCGGCTCGGTGGCTGGCTGACCCGGGTCTGACTCGACCTCGGTCTCGGAGTCCTGCGACTGCGCCCCGGGCGCCGGGTCCGAGCCGCCAGCCGGGGGCTCGCTCGAGCCCGGCACGGTCTCGTCGTCGTCGTCCGGCTCCGGTCCGGCACCCGCGACGCCGGTGCGGTCTGGCTCCGGTGCGACGACCGGGCCGGTTGCGGGTGCGAGAGCGGTAGGACGAACGATCCACGGAATCTGGAGCGTCGACGAGGCCAGAAGTACGTCGTTGCCGTCGAACAACGCCACATCGAGGAACACGGATGCCTCGTTCATCGAGTTCTTGTGCAGGAGCAGGTCGATGCCGGACTCGAGCAGCTCCGGTGTGATGGGGATGCGTGTGTCGTCGAGGTTCGCCTCGGTGCCGTTGAGCCACACCCAGACCTGACCCGACGACGCGTGGAGGTGGAACGCGAGATAGCCGCCGACCGCGCGGGGATCGAAGAGTCGGAAGTTCACCGTCGAGTACGCGTTGGCGTTGGACGGCCAGCCGTCCGGCTTGCCCCCGGGGTGGTTCTCCGAGGGTGCCCAGCCCTCGACCATCACGACCTCACCGGGCACCTCGCGCGGGTCTCCGGCCGTGACGGCCGGGAAAGGCAGGGTGAGGGTGTCGCGCCACAGGGCGGACGTCGATCCCACTCCGCCCATCAACGGGGCTCCCGCGAGGACTGCGGCGACGGCCGCCGCCGTCAGTGCATGGGTTCGCCTGCGTGTCATGTCGTCTCCTCGGGTTGCGCCGATCCCCGGCCCGCTGGAGCGAGCGGGGGATCGGCGAAGGGAAGGGGTCTGCAGCGGCACGTCAGCGGAAGGTCGGCGTGATCTGCTGGAGGGTGATCGTCATGTCGCCGGGCGCCCAGGTGTTGCCGGCGACGTCGGAGCCCTGGTCCACCGCCTCGTAACCGTCCTGGTTCTTCAGGCGCACGGTCACCGTGAGCTCGTCCTCCGCGTCGCTGTCGAGCGTGTCGTCGAACGTCGCGGTCGGCCCTTCGGCCGTGTTCTCACCGAACGCCCACTGGATGTCCAGCCAGCTCTTGACGTCCTCGGGGTCAGCCGCGCCGCCGATCGCCGCGACCTGGAGCGCGGCCTGGAGGAGGTCGCCCTCCAGTGCCACGTCGATCGGCACCGACCCGCGCAGCTCCACGCCCGGAACGAGCGTCACTCCCCCGGTCGGCACGGGTGCCGTGCCCTCACCGTCGAGCGGACGCAGTTCCCACCGGACATCCTCCGCGGTGAGCTCGAACGTACCGCCGGTGACGTCGGCGCCGCCGACGGTCTCGCTGTCGGACCACAGCGCGAACGTGCCGGCCGTGCCGAGGAGCAGTGCGCCGCCGGCGACGCCGGCGACGAGGCCCTTGGTCTTCTTGTTCATCGTGGTCTTCCTCCGTGTCGATGTGGTCGCAGGCGTGGCCTGCCCGCGGACGGCGTCGGACCCGCCCGGCGCCTCTGGCGGAGGCGTGACACGAGACTGCGGGGTCGGCGAGGACGTCGACCCCGCAGGGTGAGGGAACCGCGGAGGGACGTGCGTGCTAACACGCACGTCCGGGCGAGGGACGGGGCTCAGTGCCCGGGACGCTCCGACTGCCGCACGTCGTCGTCCCGCCGGAACGGCAGGGTGAAGTGCAGCCGGCCGCCACCCTCGGGGTTGGTCGCGAGCTCCAGGACGCCGCCGCGGGACTCGATGCGGGAGCGGTGTCGCTCCAGGCCGTGGAAGGGCGGGACCGGGTCGGGCGGGCCGGACCCGTCGTCGTCGACGGTGACCTCGAAGACCCAGCGGGCCGGCTCCGGCCCGGGGTAGGCCTCCGCCCGCACGCGCACGGACCGCGCGGCACCGTGCTTGAGCGCGTTCGTGACGGCCTCCTCGACCGTGTAGACGGCGATCAGGCGCTCGGTCACCGGCAGGAGCGTCGATCCCTGCTCGTCGGCCAGGTGGCGACGGTACTGCGGGCCGAGCTCCACCGACGTCGCGATCGCCGTCGGCAGCCGCCGGAGCATGAGCTCGATCGCTTCCACGGCCCCGATCTCGAGCCCGGCGGGGAAGACGGCGTGGCTGAGCGAGCGGACCTCGGTCTCGCGGATCTCCTCGAGCGTCTCGGCCCAGCGGCGTATGTCCGCCACGGCCGACTCCTTGCCTCCGGCGAGATCGGCGGCGAGCTGGTCGAGCGCGGCGGTGACGGTCACGAGACGGTACTGCAGGGTGCCGTGCAGCTGGTCGGACACCATGCGGCGGATCCGCATCTCCTCCTGCTGCAGCTCGTCCACCGCGCGGGCGGCACGCACCTGTTCCTGCTCCCGCCGTTGCGCCTCGCTCCGGGCGCGTTCGATCAGGTCGGCGGCGAACAGTGCGGCGCACACGGCGACCGCACCGGCGGCGACGCCGACCAGCCACTCGACGACGGCGAAGGTCGGCCCGGACGGCGTCGTCGTGATCGCGAGCAGCGCCACGACGCGCGGCACCGCGAAGACGGCGGAGAGGGCCGTGGTGACGAGGATGCGGGCCCGCCAGGTGCGTTGCGGCGACCGCAGCGCGAGGGCTCCGGCGGTGACGAGCAGGCCGAAGACGATGTTCACCGAGGTGAGCACCAGGCCCTCGGACACGACTCCCACGAAGCCCTTGGTCTTCGCCGCTGCGAGGCCACCCCACCCCACCCACTGCGCGAGGTCGAGGATCGCGAACAGCGCCACGTTCAGGAGCGCGAACAGGAGCGCGGCCCGGGTGCGGTCCTCCAGCAGGTGCGGTCTCGTCATGCCCGCCACGACCGCCCCGTCTGCTCGAGGAACGCGAGAACGGCTGCGACACGGCGGTTGTGCTCCTCCCCGCCGATGCCCAGACGCTGGTAGATCGCCTGGAGGTGGCTCTCCACCGAGCGTTCGCTGACACCGAGGCGCTCGGCGACACCCTGGTTGGACCAGCCCTCGGCGACGAGCCGCAGCACCTGGAACTGGGCGGGCGTCAGCTCGGCGACCGCCGTCCGTGCGCGTGGGGTGGAGCGTTGGACGAGGTACGGGTCGAGGACCACCTGGCCCTGCGCGGTCGCCGTGACGGCGCGCACGAGCACGTCGCGCGCGAAGCTCGACCGCTTCGACAGGTAGCTCCACGGCGTGGCCGCCTGGTCCTGCACCGTGGTGAACAGTCCCATGACGTCCTCGCTCGACAGGAGCATGATCGCCAGGTCCGGGTCCGCGCGCTGGAGCTGCAGCCCGAGCGAGACGCCGTTGCCGTCGGGCAGGTTCACGTCCAGCACGGCCACGTCGCTCGAGCCGGGCGTGATGACGAGCCGGGCCTCCTGGACCCCGGGGACCGAGTGCACGACGCGGATGCCCTCCTGCGCGGCCAGCACCTCCTCGAGCATGCCGCGTATCAGGGCCTCGTCCTCGACGATGCTCACGCGTGTCATGGGTGCCCGCTCAGAGCTCTACCGGGTCGCGGAGATCGGGCACGTCATGCATTCCCCGCCGCCTCGACCCCGACCGAGCGCTGCGCCCACGATCGTGACGACCTCGACGCCGGCCGGCGAGGCAGCGCGTCGGTGTGGGTGTTCTGGTCGTAGGCGAGGACGAGCGCGGGAAGAGTGAGCTTGGTGACTCGAGCTTCTTCCGCGGTGGATGTCACTGGGGCCCCCAGGATTCGCGTCCCACACAGTCGGTGCATTCCGCCAGGACCGACGCATGTCGCCGTGCCGTCTGACCAGACCTACCACATGGCAGTGCGAACCGCAGGGCGACGTCGTCGTCGCCGCTCGGCACCCAGGCCTCGTCTGGCCGTCCCGGCGCACCCTCGCTCGATCAGTCCCGGGGACGGCCGGTTGCGGCGGTAGTGCCGCGGTTTCCTCGCGGGCGCCCTCGGCTGACCTGGTCGGGGCGCCGGCGGCCGTCAGGTGCGATGAGTTCGTGGCGGCGCCGGCGTCTCTACCTGCGGCAGGGGACGTGCTCGCACGGAAGGGAACCCATGGGAAAGCTGATCTACTCGATGATCACCTCGCTCGACGGCTACGCGAAGGCGGCGGAGGGCGACCTCGGCACCGGCGCCGAGGTGCCGGAGGTGCACACCTTCATCGGCGACGTCTTCCGTGACGTCCGCACGTTCCTCTACGGCCGGCGGATGTACGAGACGATGGTCTTCTGGGAGACCGCGCACACGGATCCGGACGCGCCGCCGCACATCGTCGAGTACGCCCGCGACTGGCAGGCGGCGGAGAAGGTCGTGTACTCCACGACGCTCGAGTCGGTGTCCAGCGAGCGGACCAGGATCGAGCGGTCCTTCGACCCGGACGCGGTGCGCCGGCTCAAGGACGAGTCGGACCACGACCTCTCCGTCGACGGGCCGACGCTCGCGGCCCAGGCGATCGCCGCGGGCCTGGTGGACGAGTACCACCTGTTCGTCACCACGAGCGTCGTCGGCGGCGGCACGAGGTTCTTCCCCGACGGCGTGCGCCTCGACCTCGACCTGGTCGATCAGCGCGCGTTCGACAGCGGGCTGATCTACGCGCGCTACCGGACCCGCTGACTCGCCGGCCGTCTACCGAGGCGCGGGTGCGCTACTCTCCCGGTCCGTCGGTCTCCCACCGCGGCGCACGGGTGTCTACTGTCTCCATGGCAACAGTCGCCCTCGAGCCCACGACCCGGTGCGCGATCGACGCCGTCACGGCGCTGCGCCTCGTGACCGACGACGTCCGCCTCGGCGCCCGACGGCCGCTCGTCGGCCCCTCGGTGCTGCGCAGCCACGCGCTGTCGATCCTCTACCGCGACGTGCGCCGTGGGGTGTTGGACGAGAAGTCGGCGCGAGAGCACCTCGAGGGCCTTGCGACGCTGAAGGTCCGGCTCCTCGCGGACCGGGTCTCGCGGTCCGTGGCGTGGCGGATCGCGCGCGACCTGGACCAGGACGACACCCCGGTCGCGGAGTACCTGGCCGTCGCCACGCTCCAGGCGGACGTCCTCGTCGCCGGTGACGAGCGGATCGCGGCGGCCGCACAGGGGCTGGTCCCCCTCGCCGCGTACGACGACCTCCTGCGCTGACCGACCGGGTGGCGTCAGTCGTCGAAGACGTCCCAGCAGATCGCGCTGCGCCGCCGCTGGTCGTCCAGCACGAGCTCGCGCAGCTCGGCGGGGATGCGCTCGCGCTGCCGGTCGCGCTCCGCGACGCGTGCCGCCTCCGGGTCGTCACCGCGCTCGACGGCGTCGGCGACCACCGCCCGGATCGCGTACGCGGCGGCGCCCAGGTCGTGCGCCGCGACGTGGGCCACCGCCACGGCCTGCCCGGCCGCGAGCGCCGCGTACTTCACGGGTGCGGGCTGGTCGCGACCGGCGGCGTTCGCGGTGAAGGCGGTGGTGTGGGCGGTCTTCATGGGAACCTCGCCGCGGATCCAGGCGTGCGCGACGTCGAGGGCGTGGCGGGGTCGGTCGTCGTCGGGGTGGGCGTCTTCGAAGAGGGGTAGGACGTGCTCGGCGCAGTCGACGGCCCAGCGGGCGAGCTGGCGGTGGTGCGCGTCGGTGAGGGTGCCGCCGCGGCGGACGGTGACGAGTCGGGGGTCGCGGTCGGCGGGCAGGATCGGCATGGTCCGATACTCCCCCGGTTCGAGGGCGGTCCACCATCCTCGGGGCTGCGCCACGGTGCGGATCGGTGGCGACCTCTGGTGGGGTGTGGGCGGGGCGGCGTACGGTGCGCTCGTCGTCCCGTTCTCCGTGCTCGCGCGCTCGGCGGTCCGGACACCGCGACCTTTCTCGAGGAGGAGCTCATGGCCAGTTTCACCGGGTCCGACGACCTGCGGGGGGCGACGTTCGTGGGGGCGGACCTGCGCTCTGCGCGGTTCGTCGAGTCGGACCTCTCGGGTGTCGTGATGCGGGGGGTCGAGGTGCGGGCGATGGACGTCGATGCGCCGTGGCTGTCCGACGGCGACACGTTCTTCCGGGTGAACGGTGTGGACGTGACGGCCTTCGTGGAGTCGGAGCTCGACCGTCGTTTCCCGGGGCGTTCGCAGCGGCGTGCGGTGGATCCGGAGGGTCTGCGAGACGCCTGGGCCGCGTTGGAGCGCACGTGGGCGGGCACTCTCGAGCGGGTCGCGTCGATGCCACCGGGCACGGTCGACGTCTGCGTCGACGGCGAGTGGTCGTTCGCGCAGACGTTGCGGCACCTGGTCCTCGCCACGGACATGTGGCTGCGCCGTGCGGTCCTGGGGGTCGAGCAGCCTTTCCATCCTCTGGGTCTGGCGGGTCCCGGCGCCGAGGAGGCCGGTCTGGACCTGTCGGTCTTCACGACGCGGGTGCCGGACTTCGCCGAGGTGCTCGAGGTTCGCGCGGGCCGGGTCGCGATGGTGCGAGAGCTCCTCGCTGGTGTGACGCCGGCCGAGCTGGCGACGGTGCGCCGGAACCCGTGGTCCCCTGGGCGTCCGGAGACGACGTTGTCGTGCCTGCACGTCATCCTCGAGGAGGAGTGGGAGCACCATCGTTTCGCCGTGCGGGACCTCGACGCGATCGAGTCGGGGGCGGGCCCGGTCGGCGAGGAGGGAACCGCCGGGGCGCAGTAGCGGTTCGTTCCGCTCCCCCGCCGTGTGCGCGCCGGACGCCGCCGTCGTCGGTGCGCGGCGTCAGGGTCGGGCGAGCTCGCGCTCCATCTCGTCGAACTCGGCGTCGATCTCGGGGTCGGGGCGGGCGGTGGCGCGGCTGACGAGCACGGCGACGAGAAGGTTGAGCAGGAACCCGGGCACGATCTCGTACATGGCGCCGCTGAGCGCGTCGATGTTGCCCCACACGGCGACGGTGAGCGCCCCGGTGGCGAGGCCGGCGAGCGCGCCGGTGGCGGTGAGCCGGCGCCAGTACAGGGACAGCAGCACGATGGGTCCGAAGGCGGCGCCGAACCCGGCCCAGGCGAAGGCGACGAGGTCGAGGATGGCGGAGTCGTCGTCGAGCGCGAGGAGCACCGCGACCACGGCGACGACGAGGACGCCGACCCTGCCGAGGACGAGCTCGACCTTCTCCGTGGAGCGGCGTCCGGCGATGTTGTACAGGTCCTCGACGAGCGCGGACGAGCAGACGACGAGCTGGCTGGACATCGTCGACATGATCGCCGCGAGCACGGCGGCGAGGACGAGGCCTGCGACGAAGGGGTGGAAGAAGATCTGGCTCAGGAGCAGGAAGACGGTCTCGGGGTCGTCGAGCGGGCGTTCGGGGTCGCCGGCGAAGTAGGCGATCCCGATGAGTGCGGTGGCGACCGCGCCGCCGGCGGTGAGGATCATCCAGCCGAGGCTGATGCGGCGTGCGACGGTGGCCTCGCGCGGTGAGCGCAGGGCCATGAACCGCACGATGATGTGCGGCTGGCCGAAGTACCCGAGGCCCCACGCGGCGGTGGAGACGAGGGCGACGACGCCGAGGAGGACGCCCTGGTCGGAGATACCGGAGAACAGGTCGAACGCGTCGGGGTTCACCGCGCGGGCCTCCTCGGCGACGGTGCCGAGGCCGCCCATCGAGGTCACGGCCACGACCGGGACGGCGACGAGCGCGGCGAGCATGAGCAGGCCCTGCGCGACGTCGGTGAGCGTGGCGCCGAGGAACCCGCCGAAGAGCGTGTACCCGAGGGTGATGACCGCGACGAGGAGCAGCCCGCTGAGGTAGGGCCAGCCGAAGGAGGACTCGAAGAACTTGCCGGCGGCGACCATGCCGCTGGAGACGTAGAAGGTGAAGAACCCGAGGATGACGACGGCGGCGGCGATGCGCAGCGGTCGGGCGTTGCCCTTGAGCCGCTTGGCGAAGAAGCTGGGGATGGTGATGGCGTTCTCGGAGATCTCTGAGTAGGCGCGCAGCCGGGGCGCGACGAACCGCCAGTTGAGCCATGCGCCGACGATGAGCCCGATCGCGATCCACGCCTCGACGAGCCCTGCGGCGTAGATCGCGCCGGGCAGGCCGAGCAGCAGCCAGCCGGACATGTCGGACGCGTTCGCGGACAGGGCGGCCACGCTCGGGCGCAGCCCGCGGTTCGCGAGCATGTAACCGTCGAGGTTCTGCGTGCGGCGGTAGGCGTAGTACCCGATGGCGAGCATCGCGAGGAGGTAGACGGCGATGGCGGCGAGCTGGAATCCCCGGTCCGACATGGTGTCCTCCTGCGGGCGTCGTCGGCTGCAGTCGTCCTTGCACCGTACGGGACGACGACGGCCCGCGCAGGGACTGCTGGAGCGCGCCGCCAGGTGGTCGCGGCACCGCGCCGGACGCGCGACCGGACTAGGGTGCGGCGCGTGGACCGCGAAGCTCTCGTCAGCCATGTCCGTTCGCAGCGGTGGGGGGTCGTCGCGACCCTGGGCCCCGCCGGGGGCCCGCAGGCCGCCTACCTCCCGATCACCGCGACGGACGCGGGCGAGCTGGTCTTCGACGCGCGCGCGACCTCGCGCAAGGTCGCGAACGTGCGCCGCGACGCCCGCGTCGCGGTGGTGGTCGGCGGGACCGACGGGACGACCCTGCAGTGCGAGGGCGTGGCCGACCTGCCCGTGGGCGAGGACCGCGAACGCTGCGCCGCCGCCTACCTTGCGTCGTTCCCCGAGTTCGCCGCCTCGCTCGCGAGCGAGCAGATCGTGCTCGTCCGGGTCGTGGTCGCCTGGGCCCGGTTCGGGGACTTCCGCACGGACCCTCCCAGGGTGCGCGAGTTCGTCGGCGACGTCGCGGGCGACGGCGGGGCCTGACGCCCGCCCGATCGTGCCCCCTCAGCCGAGGAGCGCCTGCTTCGCACGCGCGAACTCGGCGTCGGTGAGGTCGCCGGCACGGTGCAGCGCGGCGAGCCGTTCGAGCCGGGCCACGAGGGCCGCTCCCCCGTCCTCGCTCGCGGCGCTCGCTGCGGCGGCACCGCGGGCGACGACGACGCGCCACACGGCCCGGGCGAACACTCCCGGGCGCCGGGCGGTGCCCGCGCGGTCGGGGCGCAGCCGGGGCACGCGCGGGGAGGGTTCGGTCCGGTCGTCGACCTCGATGCTGCCCGGGCGTGTGGCTGCGAGCGAGCGGGCGAAGCGCGCGAAGCGTGCGGAGGAGCCGTCGAGGAGGACGGCGCGCGTGGCGCGGGCGGTCGGGTGGCGGTCGTCGCGCCAGGTCACGACGACGGTGGACCCGTCCCCGGTGACGGTCACCACGGGTCGCCCGACGGGTTCGTGGACCGTCCCGTCGCCCCGCACGAGGCGCAGCCGTGCGCCGTCCCAGACGAGCCGGCCGCCGGCGACGTGGAACATGGCCGGGTAGCGGGGTGCGGCGGCGAAGCGTGCGGCGTCGGGCGCGGGCTGCGGTGCCCGCACCACGCCGACTGGCCGCCGCTCGGGCGGGGCCGCGCCGTCGGTACCCGGGCCGGGCGCGTGCTCGGCAAGGGCCTCCACGACGGGTACCGCGACGGTGTCGGGGGCGGTACCGGCAGGCGGTGCGGTGAGGTCTTCGGTCGCGCTGCTGCTCATGCTGCTCCCTCGTCGTCGCCGGTCCCCCCGATCGTGCCGGGTACGGCGCTCGTGGGCAAGACCGATGGCCTGCGACGACGCAGGTCAGGTCGCGGAAGCGCGCCCCGGCCGGGAGCACCAGGGCCGGGGCGCGCAGGGTCGGACGGTCGTGCCGCCCTGTCAGAGCCCGCCGAGGAGCGCCGTGAAGTCGGGCGTGCCGGCGAACGGGTCGGCGGGCCCGGCGTTCTTGCGCAGGGCGACCTTCTCCGCGAGCTCGCGGCCGGCCCGGGCGATGCGGGCGGGCAGGCCGCCGCCGGAGTCCGCCTCGCCGGCCGCCCAGTCGTCGGTGGCGGCGAACACGGACGTCGTGGCGACGTCGGCCCGCAGGTACGTGAACAGGGGGCGCACCGAGTACTCGAGCGCGAGCGAGTGCCGCGCCGTGCCGCCCGTCGCGCCGAGCAGCACCGGCGTGCCCGTCAGCGAGTCCTTGTCGAGGACGTCGACGAACGACTTGAGCAGCCCGGAGTACGTGGTGGTGAACAGCGGGGTCGCGACGACGATCCCGTCGGCGGCGGCGAGCCGCTCAAGGAGGCCCGCGAGCTCGCCGGTGGCGAACCCGGTGAGCATCGCGTCCACGACCGCGTGCGCGTGGTCGCGCAGCTCGACGGTCTCGACGTCCGCCGTCACGCCGAGGCCCTGGAGCTCGCGCACGCTCGCCTCGGCGAGGCGGTCGGCGAGCAGCCGGGTCGACGACGGCTTGGACAGCCCGGCGGACACGACGACGAGGCGGCGGTCCGGGGCGGTGGTGTTCTGGGTCATGCGGTGCTCCTGGCGTGCTCGGGTCTGCTCGCGGTGAGTGGACAGGGTGTCAGAGGCCGAAGGCGGCGCCGGCCTTCGCCGGCTCCTCGTCGTCCTCGGCGGTGCGGCCGGTCCAGCGGTCCTCGGTTCCGCCGACGTGTGCGGCGCCCTCGGTCCCGGCAGCCCGGGCGGCGGCGACGCGCTCGGCGTGGCTCGGCGGGTTCGCCGGCACGTGCGCGGGGCGCGCGGCCTCCATCTCGCGGCGCAGCACGGGCACGACCTCGCCCGCGAGGAGGTCGATCTGCTCGAGCACCGTCTTGAGCGGCAGACCCGCGTGGTCCATGAGGAACAGCTGGCGCTGGTAGTCGCCCACGTGCTCGCGCATCGCGGCGTACCGGTCGATGACCTGCTGCGGCGAGCCCACGGTCAGCGGCGTCTCGCGCGTGAAGTCCTCCATCGACGGGCCGTGCCCGTACACGGGCGCGTTGTCGAAGTAGGGCCGGAACTCGTCCCACGCCTTCTGGGAGTCCTTGCGCATGAACACCTGACCGCCGAGGCCGACGATCGCGGTGTCCGCGGGGCCGTGGCCGTGGTGCTCCCAGCGCTGGCGGTAGAACTGCACCATCTGCTTCGTGTGGCTGATGGGCCAGAAGATGTTGTTGTGGAAGAAGCCGTCGCCGTAGTAGGCGGCCTGCTCGGCGATCTCGGGGCTGCGGATCGACCCGTGCCACACGAACGGGGGCACACCGTCGAGCGGGCGCGGGGTGGACGTGAAGCCCTGCAGCGGGGTGCGGAACTTGCCCTCCCAGTCCACGACGTCCTCGGTCCACAGGCGGCGCAGGAGCGCGTAGTTCTCGATGGCGAGGGGGATGCCGTTGCGGATGTCCTGCCCGAACCACGGGTACACCGGGCCGGTGTTGCCGCGGCCCATCATGAGGTCCATGCGCCCGTCCGAGATGACCTGGAGCATCGCGTACTCCTCGGCGAGACGCACGGGGTCGTTGGTCGTGATGAGCGTCGTGGACGTGGACAGCAGGATGTTCTTCGTCACACCGCTGAGATAGCCGAGCATGGTCGTCGGCGACGACGGGACGAACGGCGGGTTGTGGTGCTCGCCCGTCGCGAAGACGTCCAGGCCCGCCTCGTCGGCGTGCTTCGCGATGGTGAGCATCGCGCGCACGCGCTCGGTGTCGTCGGGGGTCCGGCCCGTCGTGGGGTCGGTCGTGACGTCGCCGACGGTGAAGATGCCGAACTGCATGGTGTGCTCCCGTGAGTCCTCGGTCGATGCGTTTGCATGTACATGCGGCTCAACCCGTGACCCTCCCCTATTGTTCCCGCCGTCCTGCGACGACGGTGTGAGGGTGCGCACGCACGCCTCCCGGGGTGGGGGACGAGTTGCGCGGGGCACCGAAACCGGGGAGCCTGGGACCGCGACGCGCCGTGGCGGACCGGCTCGACGCCGTGGGGGGCCGACAGGCCGCACGCCCCGCGACGTTCACCGGACCTTCACGCTGCCTCGGAACACCGACCGACGACGAGGCGTTGCCTCTCGTAGACCGGGCCGCCGCCCGCACCCCACCGGGCGCGCCCACACCCCCGAAGAACCCCTCAGGAGGACACCATGGCCGACCGTTCGCTGCGCGGGATGAGCATCGGTGCGAAGAGCATGGAGTCGGACGAGGGCGTCGACTTCGCCCCCCGCTTCCAGGCGCACTACGACTGCCCCAACGGGCACACGATCATCCTGCCCTTCTCGACCGACGCCGAGGTCCCCCCGGTGTGGGAGTGCCGCTGCGGCGCCGAGGCGCTGCTGCGTGACGCGGAGCGCCCCGAGCCGAAGGCGGGCAAGCCCGCCCGCACCCACTGGGACATGCTGCTCGAGCGTCGCACGATCTCCGAGCTCGAGGAGCTCCTCGACGAGCGCCTCGGCCTGCTGCGCGCCGGCAAGCTGCGCCGCAGCGCCTGAGCCCACGGCTCCCGCGGTGGCCTGACGCCACGCCACGACCCGTCGACAAGGCCCGGACCCCTCAGGGGTCCGGGCCTTCTCGCGTGGTCAGCGGGCGCGCCGCCCGCCCAGCACCGACCGGAACGCCCCCGCGAACTGGTCCGCGCGCCGTCGGGCGCCCCAGAGCGTGACCTTCCACAACGCCTCGGCCACGATCGCGCGGCTCATCTTCGACCGGCCCGCGGTGCGCTCGACGAACGTGATCGGCACCTCGACGACGCGCCCGCCCGTGCGCTGCACGCGCCACGCCATGTCGACCTGGAAGCAGTACCCGTGCGACTCGACGCTCGCCAGGTCGATGCGCCGCAGCGCGCCGGCGCGGTAGGCGCGGAAGCCCGCCGTCGCGTCCCCGAGCCGCAGCCCGAGGGCGAGGCGCACGTACGCGTTCCCGGCGCGCGAGAGCACCTCCCGGTGCCACGGCCAGTTCTCCACCTCGCCACCGGGGACCCACCGCGACCCGATGACGAGGTCCGGCGCGCCGTGGGGGCCGCCGACCCCGGCGTTGCCGCTCAGTGCGCCCAGGAGGAGCGGGAGCTGCTCCGGCTGGTGGGACCCGTCGGCGTCCATCTCCACGACGACGTCGTACCCGGCGTCGAGCGCCCAGCCGAACCCCGCGACGTACGCGGCACCCAGCCCCTGCTTGCCCGCCCGGTGCAGGACGTGCACGGCCGGGTCCGTCGCGGCCGCGGCATCCGCGAGATCGCCCGTCCCGTCGGGGCTCGCGTCGTCGACCACGAGCACGTCGGCGTCCGGGACCGCGGAGCGCAAGCGCGCGAGCGTGCCCCCCAGGGTCTTCGCCTCGTCGTAGGTGGGCACGACGACCAGCACCCGCCCGGCGACCGCTGTCATCGCGCGTCGGTCCTCGACGGCCCGGCGGCGACCTGCACGCCGTCCTCGGTCCGCGCCGTCCGTGACCCGCGGCGCTCGCGGACCACCGTCACGACCCCGGCGGCGAGCAGCCCGAGGGCGAGGGCCTCGAGGACGATCCCGGGCACCACGCCGGCCCGCACGGCCGGGGTGAGGCTCGTGCGCAGCGGCAGGTCGGCGACCATCTGGTCGGCCGTGAAGAGCTCCGTGCTCTGCAGGAGCGTGCCGTCGGGGGCGATCACGCCGCTCACGCCGACCGTGGAGACCTGGACCGTCGCACGACCCGCGGAGATCGCGCGCAGCCGCGACATCGCGAGCTGCTGGGTCGACTCGGCGGTGTACCCGAACGAGGCGTTGTTCGTCTGCACGACGAGCACCTCGGCTCCTGCGGTGACGGCGTCGCGCACGAGCGAGTCGTAGGCGATCTCGAAGCAGATGACGACTCCGAGCGGCACGGTGCGTCCCAGCCGGGGCGAGTCGAGCTCCATCACGCCGGTCTCGGTCCCGGCGATCATGTCGATGCTCACACGGTCGACCTGGTCGGAGAACACGCGCAGGAGGGAGCGCAGCGGGATGTACTCCCCGAAGGGCGCCGGGTGCTGCTTGGCGTACCGGTCGACGACGCCCTCCCCCGGCTCCCACAGCAGCGACACGTTGTAGCGGCCGCCGGTGTCCGGGTACTCCTGGGCTCCGACGAGGATCGGGGCGTCCACCTCGCGCGCCGCGCGGTCGATCGCGCGGGCGACGTCGGGCGCGGTCTGCGGGTCGAGGTCGGAGCCGTTCTCGGGCCACAGGACGACGTCGAGCTCGCCCGGGTCGACCTGGTCGAGGAGCGCCACGGTCCCCTCCAGGTGGTTGCCCAGCACCTCGGCCCGGTTCGCGAACGACCCGAGGCCGGGCTCGCCGACGTTGCCCTGCACCGCGCCGACGGCGAGCGTGCCGGACTGGGCGGACGCGTCGAGCGGCACGAGGAGCGGGACCGCGACGAGCCCCGCCGCGACGACGAGCGGCACGACGACGCCCCGCACGAGGGCACGCCGACGCCAGAGCGCGAGCACCGCGACGGCGAGCAGCGACCCGGCCAGCGCGACGAGCATGGACACGAGGACCTCGCCCCCGAGCCAGGCCGCGCGGCCCAGCGCGGAGTCGACCTGGGAGAACGCGAGCCGCCCCCAGGGGAAGCCGCCGAACGGCACCTCGGTGCGCGTCTGCTCGACCCCGACGAACAGCACCGCGAACGCGACCGCCTGGCGCGCCGGGCGCTCCCGCAGCCACGACCAGCGTCGCGCCCACACCCACGCCGCGCCCAGGACGGCGACGAAGCACGCCTCCATGACGGACAGCGCGACCCACGGCACGGTCTCGGTGGCGTAGTTCGCCCACCACAGGTGCGGGAGGAAGAACGCGAGGCCCCAGACGAGCCCGACCAGGAAGGCCCACCGGGCGCCGTCGCGGCGCAGCGCCCAGAACAGGGCTGCGACGCCGACGAACGCCGCGGGCCACCACCCGCGGTCGGGGAAGGCGGCGTCGGTGAGCAGGCCGCCGGCCACGGCGAGCAGGAGCGTCAGCACGCGCGACGGTCCGCGCTGAGGGCGGGGGCCGCCGGTGACGGTCGGTCCGAGGTCCGGCTGCGGTGCTGGTCCGGACAGGGGCTTCGGGTCGTGCACGGGGTGCAGACTACGCCACCGACCTGCGCAGGAGCGGTGCGTGTGCGGGCTCGCGCGCCCTTCGGCCCGTACCGCGCTGCCACCAGCGAGGCACGTTTTCTACTGAGCGCGCGAGCCCGGCCAGGTACCCGTCACAGCATGCCGGGGGATCGTCGTCGGTGGCTGATCCCCCCGGCGGCCGCGGGGGCCGGAACACCCTGTCGAACCTACTCCGGCTCCTCGCGGTGTCAAGCGGTAGCGCTCACACGAACGTGTCGAACAGCACGACGCCGTCGCGCACGGTCTGCAGGCAGCGGGGCCGCGGCACGTCGGGGCCCAGCTCGGGCAGCAGCGGCTGACCCGCACGGGCGTCGGTGCTCCACGACGACGTCGTGCGGCCCAGCGCGCCCTGCACCACGAGGTGCTCGCCCTGCCACACCGCGAGGTGCGCGGGCGCCCCGACGCGCAGCTGGCCGGCGCCCGTGTGGTCGAGCCCGGCGATGCGCCACCCGCCGCGCGTGTGCGCCCGGAACGCCGCCCGGGCGGAGATCTGCTGGTCGGGGTCCACGTGCGACATCGCAGCGAGCACGGCAGCCCACGGGTCGAGACGCGTCACCGGGGCGTCCGACCCGAACGCGAGCGGCACGCCCGCCCCCGCGAGGTCCGCGAACGGGCTCAGCCCCTCCGCGCGCGTCGCGCCGACACGGGCCGCGTACATGCCGCCCGGCCCGCCCCACGCGGCGTCGAAGCCGGGCTGGATGCTCAGGCTGACCCCGAACAGCAGGAGCGTCGCGAGCGCGTTCGCATCGACGAACAGCGCGTGCTCGACGCGGTGCCGCGCGGCCCGCACGGAGCTGGTGCCGTGCACCTGCGCGGCGACCTCGAGCCCCAGGACGAGCTCGTCCATCGCCCGGTCCCCGATGACGTGGAAGCCGCCCTGCGTGCCCGCCGCGGCGACGGCCGACAGGTGGTTCGCGATCTGCTCCGCGGTGAGGTAGAGGGTGCCGCGGTCGGTGCGGTCGGGACCGTCCTGGTACGGCAGGCGCATCGCCGCGGTCCGCGACCCGATCGACCCGTCGACGTTGAGGTCCCCCGCGATCCCGACGAGCCCCGGCACGTCCGCGAGCAGCTCGCGCGCCTCGTCGACCGTCGCGCACAGCTCGCCCCGGTACCCGGCGACGTGCGCCAGGCCCGACGACGCGTCCCGCGTGAGCTCGAGCAGCTCGCGCAGGCCGGCACGCGTGTCGATGTGCGGGGCGCTCATTTCGTGGACCGACACGATGCCCTGCTCCGCCGCCGCGCGCAGCGCCGTCCGGTACAGCTGTGTGCGCCGCCCCGGCGTCACGTCGCGGGCGACGTCGCGCGCGACGTGGTGCGCCTCCCTCGTCACCCACCCGGACTCGTCCCAGCCCGGACGGTCCTCCAGCGCGCAGCGCCGCGCGAGCGTCGTCGACACGACCGCCGAGTGCACGTCCACGCGCGCCGCGTACACCGCCCGCCCGCCGGCCGCGGCGTCCAGCTCGTCGCGCGTCGGGGGACGCCCCTCGGGCCAGGACCGTTCGTCCCACCCGAACGCCAGCACGACATCGTCGTCCCCGACGCCCGCGGACGCCTTCGCGATCGCCTCGAGCGCGGCGACGAGGCTCGTCACACCGGCGCTCGCGGACAGGTCGACGCCGGCGAGGGCGAGCCCGACCTCGAACAGGTGGACGTGCGCGTCGACGAACCCGGGTGCGACGAGGGCGCCGTCGAGATCGACCACACGGTCGGCGCGGGCGGCGAGCCCGTCGGCCGTGTCGTCGGCTCCGATCCAGGCGATGACGCCGTCGTCGACGAGGAGCGCTTCGGCGAACGGGTCGGTCTGGGAGTGGATCACGCCACCGCGATACAGGGTTGAGGCCACAATCCTTCACCATACCGCCACAACCGGGGTCCTTGGAGGCGTCCGCGCAGGTGGTGGTCGCCTCGCGGTGTCGCGCGCGTCACGCCCAGGGTGCGGCGACCGCCGTCACACGCTCGAGTAGGCGACGACGCCGCGGCGCAGCCGGTCGATCGCCTGGATCGCGGTGCGCCGGAGCTCCGGGGTGGGGGCGGCGCCGGCGATCTGGTCGAGGACGTCGATGACCTGCTTGCACCAGCGCACGAAGTCGCCCGCGGCGATCTCGGAGCCACGCAGGACCGCGTCGAGGTTGCGGCCGACGGCCCACCGGTGCACGGCGCCGACGAGGCCCTCGTCGAGCTGAGCGGTCGCGTGGATGTCGTGGGCGTCCTCGAGGTCGTCGACCTCGGACCACACGCGCACCGTGGCCTCGATCGCCTTCGCGAGCCTGCCGTGGGGGCCGCCGGGCACGTCGGGCTCGCCGTGCTCCTCGCGGCGCCCCGCGTACACGCACGTCGAGACGACGGCGGCCAGCCCTGGTGCGTCGAGGTCGTCCCACACGCCGCGGCGCAGGCACTCGGCGAGGAGCAGGTCGTTCTCCGCGTACAGCCGGCGCAGCCACTGCCCGTCGGGCGTGACCTGCAGGCCCGCGCGCGCCGATCGCGCTCCGGCGGCCCCGGGTGCACGCTCGGCGCGGGGGTCCTCCGCGTCGAGGACGTCGTCGAGAGGGGCGGTGGGGTCGTCCTCGGGCGTACCCGGCGCGAGGTAACCCAGGGTCACGAGCACGTCGCAGATCCGGTCGAACACGCGCGCGATGGAGCCCGTGCGGCCCTCGACGCGGCGCACGAGCTGGTCGTGCTCCTTCTTCAGCCGTGCCCAGCGCTCCGCCCAGCGCGCGTGGTCCTCGCGGTCGGGGCAGTCGTGGCACGGGTGGGCGCGCAGCTGGGCGCGCAGGCGCGACAGCTCGGCGTCGTCGGCCGCGGCGGAGCGCGCACGTTCGCGGCGCCCGGGGCGCGATCCCGGCTCGTCGAGCGCGCCGAGCGCGTTGCGCAGGCTGGCGGCGAGGTCGCGACGCTGCGCGGGCACGCGGGAGTTGAACGCCTTGGGGATCCGGACCCTCGCCACGGTGGTGATCCCGCCGGGGGCGTCCGCTACCGTGAGCTTCTTCACCTGCCGGTCCTGCGTGAGGACCGTGGGGCGCGGTCCGTCGAAGCCGGCCCCCTCCCCCGGGTCCAGCACGACGACGTACCCCGCGCGGCGCCCGGATGGCACCTCGACCACGTCCCCGGGGCGCAGCCGCTCGAACGCCGCGACGACCTCGGCGCGCCGGGACCGGCTCGCCGCCCGCGACAGGTCCGTCTCGCGTGCGGCGATGCGACGCCGCAGGGCGGCGTACTGCGGGAAGTCGCCGCGGTCGCACGTCATGGCCTGCGCGTACCCCTCGAGCGCCTCCGCGTGCGCCTGCGCCTGCTTCGCCAGACCGACGACGCCGCGGTCGGCCTGGAACTGCGCGAACGACGTCTCGAGCACCTCCCGGGCGCGGTCGCGCCCGACCTGCGAGACGAGGTTCACCGCCATGTTGTACGTCGGTCGGAAGCTCGACCGCAGGGGGTACAGGCGCTTGGACGCCAGCCCTGCGAGGTGCACCGGGTCCAGGCCGGCGTGGTCGACGACGACGGCGTGCCCCTCCACGTCGATGCCGCGCCGCCCCGCCCGCCCGGTGAGCTGGGTGTACTCGCCGGGCGTGACGTCGACGTGCGCCGTCCCGTCCCACTTGACGAGCTTCTCCAGGGCGACGGACCGGGCGGGCATGTTGATGCCGAGGGCGAGCGTCTCGGTGGCGAACACGACCTTGATGAGCCCGCGGCTGAACAGCTCCTCCACCGTCTCCTTGAAGACCGGCAGCATGCCCGCGTGGTGCGCCGCGATCCCCCGCGCGAGGGACTCGGTCCACGTCCAGTACCCGAGGACCTCGAGGTCCTCGGCGGGGATGGTCGCGGTGCGCTCCTCCGCGACCCGCCGGATCTCCGCCTCCTCCGCGGGCGACGTGAGCCGCAGCCCGGCGGTCAGGCACTGCTGCACCGCGCCCTCGCAGCCGGCGCGCGAGAAGACGAAGTAGATCGCGGGCAGCAGGCCGTCCGCGTCGAGCGCGTCGACCACCGCGAACCGTGCCGGGGTGCGCCGCACCCCGAACGCGCGGTCCGTCCGGTCACCGCCCGGGCGCCGCCCGCCCCGCCCGCGGTACCCGCGGTCCCCGTTGCGTCGCCCGCCCGGACCGCCCGCCCCCGTGCGGGGCGCCGCCCGGAACGCGGCGAGCAGGTCCGGGTTGATGGGCGGGTTCACGCCCGGGTCGGTCGGGTCCACGTGCCCCGCGTACAGGTCGAGCAGGTCCGCGCCGAACGCGCGACCCCCCGCGTGCGCCACGCCCGCGGCCGGGTTCCCCGCAGGGTTGGCCGACGCCACCAGCACGTGCTGCCACAACGGCACCGGGCGGCGCTCGCTGACGACCACCGTGGTGTCGCCACGCACCATCTCGAGCCAGTCGCCGAACTCCTCGGCGTTCGACACGGTCGCGGACAGGGAGACGAGCTGCACGTCGTCGGGCAGGTGGATGATGACCTCCTCCCACACCGGGCCGCGGAACCGGTCCGCGAGGTAGTGCACCTCGTCCATGACGACGAACGCGAGCCCCTCGAGGGTGCGCGAGCCCGCGTAGAGCATGTTGCGCAGCACCTCGGTCGTCATGACGACGACGGGCGCCTCGCCGTTGATCGTCGTGTCGCCCGTGAGGAGCCCCACCTGGTCCGGGCCGTACCGGCGCACCAGGTCCGCGTACTTCTGGTTCGACAGCGCCTTGATGGGCGTCGTGTAGAACGCCTTGCGCCCGCCCGTGAGCGCGAGGTGCACGGCGAACTCGCCCACGACGGTCTTTCCTGCCCCCGTGGGCGCCGCCACGAGGGCGCCGCGCCCCTCCTCGAGCGCCTCGCACGAGCGCACCTGGAAGTCGTCGAGCGGGAAGTCGAGGATCTGCCGGAACTCCGCGAGGCGGGTCCGGGACGCGGCCTGGCGGGCTTGAGCGGCGGCGTAGCGGGCGGCGGGAGATTCGGCGGCCGTCATGCCGTCAGCCTACGGTCCGTGGGCCGCCTCGCCGCGTGCGGCGCGACCGGCGCCGGGGCCCCGTCCCGGGCTCAGGCGCTCGCGGGCGGCGCGGTGAGGAGCCGCAGCGCGCCCGGGACGACGTCGACGCGGACCGGGAGGGGCCCGAGGTGCTCGCCGTCGGCGAACGCGTGCGGCGGCGCCGCGCCCGCCTCGGTGGGGGCGACCGTCACCGACCGGGCGCGCAGGGTGCCGACGCCGGGGTTCGCGAGGTGCCGGCCCGCGTACATGCCGGGGAAGATCCGGGCCGCTCCCCAGCGCCCGAAGGGGCCGGCGAGGACGACGTCGAGCAGTCCGTCGTCGAGCGCGGCGTCGGGGGCGATGCGGATGCCGCCGCCGATGCGGGGGCCGTTCGCGACGGAGACGAGCGCACCGGGCGACTCCCAGACGACGGCGCCGTCGTCGGCGGTGGTCTCGTGGACCAGCGGCGCCCCGGCGAGCACGTCGGGCAGGGCGTCGCGGTCGGGGACGCCGCGCAGGGTGACGCGGAACCCGTAGGGGCGGTACCGCGTGATCTCGGTGAGCGCGGAGCGCGCGTACCGGGACCGGCCGCGCGGCCAGGTCGCGGCGTTGGCGTGCGCGTTGACCGCCGCGTCGACGCCCGCAGACAGCACACCGGCGTACCAGCGTGGCGTCGGCAGGTGGTCACCCGTGACGTGCGCGGCGTCCACCGCGCGCGTCGCCCAGCCGGACCCCGTGGCGGGGTCGGGCGGGTCGAGCGCGGCGAGCAGCGCGGCGACGCACCGGTCGGTGCGGCCCGTGGGGAGGTCGAGCGCGTGCGCGAAGTCGTTGCCCGTGCCGACGGCGACGATCCCCAGCGGCACGCCGGTCCCCGCGACGGCGTTGACGCCGAGGTGGACCATGCCGTCCCCGCCGACGACGACGAGCGCGTCCACGCCTGCCGTCGCTCGGACCGCCGCGTCGGCGGACTCCTGCGCGAGCGGCAGGCTGGGTGCGCTGAGGTCGAGCACGTCGTACCCGGCGGCGCGCAGCGCGTCCGCCGTGCGGACCCCCGCCGTGCGCCCCCGCCCCCGACCTGCCGTCGGGTTCACCACGAGCGCGATCGTGCTCACGTGCGGCTCACGCGCCCGGACGGGCGCGTGCGGGGCACGACGGTCACAGGGCGAGCCGCGCGGCGTCGCGCTTGTCGACGCGACGGTCGTGGAGGTAGCTGATGCCGAGCGCGGCGAAGTACAGGCCGCAGATGGGCAGCGCGACGAAGATCATCGTCAGGGCGTCCGGCGTAGGCGTCATCACGGCGGCGAACACGAACGCGATGAGCACCGCCCACCGCCATCCCTTGCCCATGGCGGACGCACGCAGCATCCCGGTGAAGTTCAGGGCGACGAGCACGACCGGCAGCACGAACGCGATGCCGAACGCGAGGACGAGCCGCATGACGAAGCTCAGGTACCCCTGCGCGTCGGCGAGGTTGGTGGCGTCGTCCGGGACGAAGCCCGCGAGGATGTCGACCGCGTGCGGCAGGACCCACCACGCGAGCAGCGCACCGCCCACGAACAGCGGGACCGACGCGCCGAGGAACGCGAACGCGTACCGGCGCTCGCGCCGCGTGAGCCCGGGCGTGATGAACGCCCACAGCTGGTAGAGCCACCACGGACACGTGACGATCACGCCGAGGAAGAGGGAGACCTTGACCTTCATGTCGAGCGCAGAGGCCAGGCCGGAGAAGTTCAGGCTGATGACCTTGCCCTGCTCCTCGGCCGCGGTCTTCAGCGGCTCCTGCAGCGCCGCCAGGAGCGGCTCGTACAGGAACCACCCGACGGCCGCACCGACGACGAGACCGCACGCAGCGAGGAAGAGACGCTTGCGCAGCTCCAGGAGGTGCTCGCGGAGCGGCATCCGCCCCTCGGCGTCACGGGAAGAACGTGACACCGACTATCCCTTCGAGGTGTCGTCCTGGACGGGCGACGTCGTCCCTCCGGTCGCGGACGTTCCGGTCACGGTCGGCGCGGCGGACCCGGTGGCGGTGTCGCCGGTCGTCGTGGACCTCGGCTCGTCGTCGTCGCGCAGGTCCTTGACCTCGCTCTTGAAGATCTTCAGGGACTGCCCGACGCTCTTGGCGAGGTCCGGCAGCCGGCGCGCCCCGAACAGGAGCAGGATGACGACGACCAGCACGATGATGTGCCAGGGCTTGAGCATGCCCATGGGCTAACTCCTCCTCGAGGGGACAGCGCTACGCGGCCGAGTCTACGCGTTGAACCGGCGCCAGCGGGACCACACCTGCTCGTCCCGGCGGCGCCGTTCCTCCCGGCGCTCGACCCTCTCCGCACGGAGCACGTCGACCCGCTCCTGCAGCACGACCGGGTCGTCGAACAGCGTCGGGGCGGTGGACGGCTGCGCCTGCGCGAGCTGCCGCGACAGCTCGTCGGCACGCGCGCTCATCTCGGCCGCCGCACGCGAGGCACGCGAGAGCTCGCGTCCCAGCGCCTTCGCCGACCGCCACAGGTGACGCGCCAGGAAGAGCGCGCCCACGAGCGTGCCCACGACGAGCGCCGTCCAGATCCAGAACCACATGCCGCTCACCCTAACCACCCGGCGACCGGCAGCGGGGTCAGGACGGCGGCAGGGAGTCGTACGCGGCGAGCGCGGCGGCCGCCGCCTCGCGCACGTCCTGCGCGACCGAAGCCGGCTCGACGGCCAGCACGTGCCGGGCCCGCTCGGTGAGGAGCTGGCGCAGCCACACCGGGTTGGTGACCCGCAGGCGCACCTCGAACGCGCCGTCGGGCAGGTTGCGCACCGACTCGACCGGCACCTGCTCGGCGACGGCGCGCGCCGGGCTCGCGAACGTGATGGTCGCGAGCGGCGCGTCGCCCGTGGGCGTGAAGTCGACGTCGGGGTCGACGTCGTGCTCCTCGACGGGCACGTCGAGCTCCGTGGCCGCGAGGATGCGGTCCACGCGGAACGTGCGGCGCCCCCGTGACCGGTGGCACCACGCGAGGAGGTACGCGTGCTCGTCCTGCGTGTGCAGCGTGACGGGGTCGATCTCGCGCTCCGACTCCTCGTCGGCCGCGGTCACGTACCGGATGCGCAGGCGGTGGCCGGCGACGAGCGAGCTCGTGATCGCCGCGACGACCCGCGGGTCGCCCTCGGGCGCGAGCCGCACGTCGAGCGCGGCCGCCGCCTCCCCCGTCGCGTCGGTGAGCTTGCGCAGGACCGACTCCACGACGCCCGCACGCTCCGGGTCCGCCTGCACCGCCGCCGTCTCCCGCATGGCCCGCAGCGCCGCGACGAGCGCGACCGCCTCGCGCGTGCCCAGCCGCAGCGGACGCGTCATCCCCCGCGCCTCCGTCAGCCGCACCACGCCCCGCTCGATCGAGTCCGCGTCGAAGTCGATGAGGTCGTCCGGCCAGTACCCCGGCGTGCCCGACACCCACAGCGCGTCGACGTCGTCGAGCACCTGCCGCTCGCTCACCCCGAAGTGCCGGGCCAGCTCACCCACCGGGACCGGGCCCGCACCGTCCAGGTACGCGACGATCCCCAGCAGGCGCACCAGCCGGTCGTCCGCACGCTCAGCCACGCTCCCCCACCTCCGTCGCCCCGTCGGCGCTCGCGGCCTCTGTCGAACCCGGCCCCTGCAGGCCCAGCCCCGCCGCGGCCCGCAGCCGCCGCACGACGGCGTCCCGCAGGTCGGGCGGACCCAGCACCAGGACAGCGTCGCCGTACCCCACCACCTCGTCCGCGAGGGCGTACCGCACGTCGTACGGAACCTCCAGCACGTCCCGGCCTGCGCCGTCACCCGCTCGCCGGTCCGGGAGGGAGCCCACGACCGAGCCGCGCGCACGCAGCGCCCCCGCACGCTCCGGCACGACCGCGAGCCGCGCGACACCACCGGCATCCCGCGCGCCGAGCAGCGCGTCGACGTCCACGTCGTCGGGAACCTCGAACGCGTCGCGCGGCCCGGACGCCCGCACCTTGCCCTCCACCCGGCTCAGCCGGTACGACCGCGGCGCCTCTCGGTCCAGGTCCAGGCCCACCAGGTACCAGCCGCCGCGACGCGCCGCGATGCGCCACGGCTGCACGCGCCGCGCCCGCACCTCGCCCGTGCTCGCCGCCCGGTACGTGAACGACACCGCACGCCGAGCCGAGATCGCGTCGATGAGGGTCGCGTAGGCGTCCCCCACCGGACGAACCCGCGGCGCGAGACCCGCCACCGCGTCCATCGCCGTCTCCCCCGCGCCCGCCGCACGCAGCTTCGTCAGCGCGCGCGAGATGTCCGTCCGCAACGTCTTGTCCTGCCAGAACTGTGCCGCCAGGGCCAGCACCCCCAGCTCCGCCGGTGTCAGGTCCACCGTGGGCAGCGCGTACGCGTCCTGGTCGATCCGGTACCCCACCTCGTCCGCGTGCCCGCCCGCGTCGACCGTCACGATCGGGATGCCCAGCTCGCGCAACGTGTCCTTGTCGCGCTCGAACATCCGTTCGAAGGCGTCGGGAGAGGGCGCGTCGGCATATCCCGCGACACTCGTGCGGATCTGCTGCTTCGTCATCGACGCGTTCGTGTTCACGAGCGCGATCACGAGGTTGAGCAGACGGGTCGCAGGATTGGTCGCGGAGGACGACGCGGACGGGAGCGAGGACTCGGACATCGGGCACCACGCTAGACGGTCGATAGGGTGTGCCGCGTGATCACCTGGCGAACGGCGACCGTGGTGTCGCACGCAGCGGCCTGGCCCGGAGCGCAGGAGCTGCGCGTCCGCCTCCACGACCCGCTCCCCGGACCGCGCGCCACCGGCGCCGAGACTGCCGACACCGTGCGCGCCCTCGCGTACACCGACCTCGTCGGCACCCCCGCCCCCGGCGACTCCGTTCTGCTCAACGTCTCCGCCCTCGCGCGCGGGCTCGGCACCGGCGGGTACGCCCTCGTCGTCGGGCCCGCCCTCCCCGGAACCCCGCTGCCCCCCGACCCCGCGCCCGGCCCCGGACATCTCGTCAAGGCCCGCTACACCCCCCTGCAAGCCCTCGTCCTCGGCGTCGACGAGCAGGAGTCCCCCCACCACGACACCCTGCGCGACGCCGACGACCTCGCCGGCACCCCCGTCGTCGTCGCCGACCTGCACTCCGCGCTCCCCGCCGTCGTCGCCGGCGCCCGGCACGCCGCGGCGCTCGCGGACCGCCCCGCCCCCCGCATCGCGTACGTCATGACCGACGGCGGCGCACTGCCCGCCACCTTCTCGCGCACCGTCGCGACCCTGCGCGACACCGGGTGGATCGACACCTGCCTCACCGTCGGACAGGCCTTCGGCGGCGACCTCGAGGCCGTCACCGTCCACACCGGCCTCCTCGCCGCCCGCCACGTCGCCGGCGCCGACCTCGTCGTCGTCGCCCAAGGACCCGGCAACCTCGGCACCGGCACCCGATGGGGGTTCTCCGGCGTCGCCGCAGGCGAGGCGCTCAACGCCGTCGCCACGCTAGGCGGAACCCCCGTCGCGTCGCTCCGCGTCTCCGGCGCCGACGCCCGCGACCGCCACCTCGGCGTCTCCCACCACTCCCTCACCGCGTACGGCCGTGTGGCGCTCGCGGCGAGCGACGTCCCCGTCCCGGTACCGACGCCCGAGGTCGAGGACCTGGACGGGTGGGGAGCCGACCTCACGCGCCGCGTCGCCGAGCAGGCCGCGACGCTCGCCGGTCCGGTCGGCCGCCACCGCCTCGTCGACGTGCCCGCCGGCCTCGATCTTCTCGCCGCGCTGCGCCAGGCGCCGGTGCGTCTGTCCACGATGGGCCGCGGCCTCGACCAGGACCCGGCCGCGTTCGTCGCGGCCGCGGTCGCCGGGGTCCACGCCGAGAGCCTGCGCACGGTCTGACGCCCGCCGACGTGGTCCGCTCGGCCCCCGCAGCCGGAATACGACGCTCGCACCTGCGTTGACGCGACCATGACGACACTCGGAATCATCGGCGCAGGCAACATCGGCTCCCAGATCGCGCGCGCTGCGGTCGCGCGCGGCTACGACGTGGTCATCGCGAACTCGCGAGGACCCGAGACCCTCACCGCTCTCGTCGAGGAGCTCGGCCCCCGCGCCCGCGCCGCGACCGCCCACGACGCCGCGCTCGCGGCCGACGTCGCCGTCGTGACGGTACCGTTCCACGCCTACCGCGAGATCCCGGTCGAGCCCCTGGCCGACAAGATCGTGCTCGACACGAACAACTACTACTGGGAGCGGGACGGGCACGTCGAGGCGATCGACCGTGGCGAGGCCACGTCGTCCGGGCTTCTGCAGGATCACCTGGCGACCTCGAAGGTCGTCAAGGCGTTCAACCACATCACCGCCGCGGACATCACCACGACCGGGACGCCGTCGGGCACCCCGCGACGCCGCGCCCTCGCCACGGCGAGCGACCACGCCCACGCCGTGGCCTGGGTGACCGCGTTCTACGACGAGCTCGGCTTCGACACGGTCGACACCAGCCCCCTCGACGAGTCGTGGCGCGTGGAGCGCGACCGACCCGCGTACGTCGCCGTGCAGGATGCCGACGAGCTGCGTGCCAACCTCGCGCGGGCGCCCCGGACGATCTGACGACCGGCTGCTCGTCCTGCGAACACGTGACGAGCGGACGACGATGGCGGGGACGGGGCCGACGGCCCCGTCCGCCGCCGTCGCGGCGTGCGCACCGACCCGAGGAGGCCCCACATGGCTGCTCGCCCGAAACTGCCGAAGTACACCGTCCCGTCGCTCACGCCCGAGGAGGGGGCGAAGCTCGCCGGGATCCTCCAGGAGCGTCTCCACGCGCTGAACGACCTCCAGCTCACGCTCAAGCACATCCACTGGAACGTCGTCGGACCGCACTTCATCGCCGTGCACGAGATGATCGACCCCCAGGTCGACGCCGTGCGGGACATGGTCGACGCGGTCGCGGAGCGCATCGCGACCCTCGGTGTCTCGCCTCAAGGCACGCCGGGCGCGCTCGTCGCCGGGCGCACCTGGGAGGACTACTCGCTCGGCCGCGCGTCGACGATCGCGCACCTGGGAGCGCTCGACGAGGTGTACGTCGGGGTCATCACCGCCCACCGCGAGGCGGCGACCGCGACCGAGGAGCTCGACGACGTCACGAACGACCTCCTCATCGGGCACCTGCACGACCTCGAGCTCTTCCACTGGTTCGTGCGCGCCCACCTCGAGTCGACCGGCGGGGACCTCTCCACCGCCGGCGCCAGCACCGAGACGGGCGCGGCGAAGAAGGCCGAGGACGCGGCCGCCGGGCAGCCGTAGCACGGCCGCTCCCCCCGCACCGGGAGGCCCGACGCGATCGCCGCGCCGGGCCTCCTGTGTGTCTGGGCTGGTGGTGAGCTCTTCGCGGTGGTGATATTGGTAGCATGCGCTTGGCACACTATTAATTTCGGGTGTCCGACGACGTCCTGCACCGTCCGCGGCGCGGCTCGGCCGGTCGGGTCACCCCTCGGCGCCTTCGACCGCTCTCGCCGTTCCCTGATCGATGAGCTCGGCGGCGAGGACGGCGTCCCGCGCGGCGTCGGCCCCGAGCCCTGGACCGACCGCTCCCCCACCGGCAGGGAGCCCCTCCGGCGCCGACGCCTCGACCCACGCGCGTCGCACCTGCTCGAACCTCGTGGGCAACGGCGACCGAACTCCCCCGTAGCGTGCGTTGGTGCGGTGCACGAACCGCCTCCAGGACAGGACCAGGCCCTGCCGCGTGATCGGCAGCCCGCTGGAGACCGTGACCCCGTTGTCGTGCGTGTGGTGCACCGTGAGCAGGAGCGCACGCGGCACCGAACCCTCGAGGCCGGCAGCGAGCTCCTCGCGCTCCGCCATCCAGCGCCGCAGCACGACGACGACGCTCGCGCTGAGCACGTGCTCCCGGACCGTGCGGTGCTTGCCGTGCGTGAGCACGACGCTCCCCTCCCCCGCTCGCGCCGTCGCCGGCCCGAGGTCGATCGCGTCGACCGTGCACCGCAGCAGGTCGCCGTAGCGCGCCCCGGTCGCGCGCGTGAGACCCGCGATCACGGCAAGGCGAACCGTCTCCGGTTTCGCCGCCGCAGCCATCGCCTCCGTCGCCAGCAGCCGCCACACCCACTCCGCCTCGTCGAGCGACACCGTAGGGCGCGGGTACCGGGGTGCAGGTGCCTGCTCGTGGCCCGGTGTGTCCTGGTTCGGCGTCGAGGCTGTCTCCGCGGTGACCATGGGGAGAAGGTACGCGCTTGGCACACTTTTAGTGCGACGACGCGCCGAGTGTGGACGGTCGGGACCGAGCGCCGGCCGAGGATCCACCAGCGAAATTGAATACCTATGCGCGATGACGCATACTTCATCTATGTCCAAGGTCCTCACCTCCCTCCCCGCCGGCGAGCGCGTCGGTATCGCGTTCTCCGGCGGCCTCGACACCTCCGTCGCCGTCGCCTGGATGCGCGACAAGGGCGCCGTGCCGTGCACCTACACCGCCGACATCGGCCAGTACGACGAGCCCGACATCGCCTCGGTCCCCGGCCGCGCGACGGCCTACGGCGCCGAGATCGCACGGCTCGTGGACTGCCGTGCCGCCCTCGTCGAGGAGGGTCTCGCCGCCCTCGCGTGCGGCGCGTTCCACATCCGCTCCGGCGGGCGCGCCTACTTCAACACCACTCCCCTGGGCCGGGCCGTCACCGGGACGCTGCTCGTCCGGGCGATGCACGAGGACGACGTGCAGATCTGGGGCGACGGCTCGACGTTCAAGGGCAACGACATCGAGCGGTTCTACCGCTACGGCCTGCTCGCCAACCCGCACCTGCGCATCTACAAGCCGTGGCTCGACGCCGACTTCGTCGCCGAGCTCGGCGGCCGCAAGGAGATGTCGGAGTGGCTGCTCGCCCACGACCTCCCCTACCGCGACAGCACCGAGAAGGCGTACTCGACCGACGCCAACATCTGGGGCGCGACCCACGAGGCGAAGACGCTCGAGCACCTCGACACCGGCGTCGAGACCGTCGAGCCGATCATGGGCGTGCGGTTCTGGGACCCCGAGATCGAGATCGCGACCGAGGACGTCACCATCGGCTTCGTCCAGGGTCGTCCGGCGACGATCAACGGGCGCGAGTTCGAGTCGGCCGTCGCGCTGGTCCAGGAGGCGAACGCGATCGGCGGCCGCCACGGCCTGGGCATGTCGGACCAGATCGAGAACCGCATCATCGAGGCCAAGAGCCGCGGCATCTACGAGGCGCCCGGCATGGCACTGCTGCACGCCGCGTACGAGCGCCTCGTCAACGCGATCCACAACGAGGACACCCTCGCCCAGTACCACGTCGAGGGCCGACGCCTCGGCCGCCTCATGTACGAGGGCCGCTGGCTCGACCCGCAGGCGCTCATGATCCGCGAGTCGCTCCAGCGCTGGGTCAGCACCGCGGTCACCGGCGAGGTGACGCTGCGCCTGCGCCGCGGCGAGGACTACTCGATCCTCGACACGACCGGCCCCGCGTTCAGCTACCACCCCGACAAGCTCTCGATGGAGCGCACCGAGGACTCCGCCTTCGGCCCCATGGACCGGATCGGTCAGCTCACGATGCGCAACCTCGACATCGCCGACTCGCGCGCGAAGCTCGAGCAGTACGCCGGCATCGGGATCGTCGGGACGGACCACGCGGCCCTCATCGGTGCGATGCCCGCCGGCGGCGCTGAGGTCATCGCCTCGCGCGGCAAGGCGGAGGGCGACGACGAAGAGCTGCTCGACCGTGCGGCGATGGAGTCCGGCACGGACTGACCGGGGACACCCAGAGAGCGACGTACCGCACGGAACCCCGGTTCCGCGACGCGGTACGTCGCTCTCTCGCGAGGGCGGGAGGCTGCCGTCTCGCGGCTAGGCTCGACGGGATGAGCACGAGCGCAGGCACCGGCGAGCTGCACGGCACGATCGCCGCGCCCGTCGACCACGAGCTCGTCGTCAAGAAGTCCCGGTTCCTCGCCCACCTCGCACCTGTCGCGTCCGTGGCCGAGGCGGACGCCGTCGTCGCGCGAGTGCGCAAGGCACACTGGGACGCGAGGCACCACTGCGTCGCGCTCGTCGTCGGCACGTATGCCGAGCAGCAGCGCTCCACCGACGACGGCGAGCCCTCCGGCACCGCGGGCATCCCCATGCTCGAGGTGCTCCGGCACCGGCACGTCACGGACGTCGTCGCCGTCGTGACGCGCTACTTCGGCGGCGTGCTCCTCGGTGCCGGAGGCCTCGTGCGCGCCTACTCGTCGGCCGTCAGCGAGGCGCTCGACGTCGCGCGCCTCGTACGCCGCGACGCGCGCACGGTCGTCACGGTCACCGTCCCGCACGCCGACGCCGGCCGCCTGCACGGCGTCCTCGCCGACTGGTGCGCCCGGCACGATGCCGCGCTCGAGGGCGTCGCGTATGGCCTCGAGGCGACGTTCACCGTCCTCGTGCCGCCGGACGAGCTCGACCGGCTCGACGCCGACCTCGCCGCCGCGACCTCGGGCACCCTGATCGCACACCGCGGCGACAGCCGCATCGTCGACCTCCCATCCTGACTGGTCTCTCGCCCCGAGGTAGAACCGTGGCCGGCCGAGGTAGAACCGTGGTCGCGCGAGGTAGAACTCTGGTCGGCCGAGGTAGAACCGTGGTTCCTGGGGCCGATGGCGGTCGGTCGCCTGGGGTGTCGGGGTGGGTGGGGGCGCCGCGTCTACCATCCGCCGCTCGTTCCTCGCGGCTCCCGCCAGGCCCGACCACGACGTGGCGCCCCCACCCACCCCTCCCGGCATCGTCGCGCCCTGGCCATCGCGCACCCGGGCGACCGCCACCGGGTGCTGCGCCGAGCATGTCGTAGTGGCTCGTCCTTGGCGCCTGACGGGCGACAACCGCATGCTCGACCGGCCGGGGCCGCATGGTCGGCCGAGCGCAGCTAGCACCGCCTCGCCCGGCTCGGCACTGCCCGCTCCCGCCATCGCCATCGCCATCGCTGGACCACGGTTCTACCTCGGCAGACCACAGTTCACCTTCGGCAGACCACGGTTCTACTTCGCGCGACCACGGTTCTACTTCGGCGGGCCCGGCCCGGGCACCCGCCGGGGTGAGGTGGTGGCTGAGCGGGCGGGGCGGCGTCGGATGCGAAGGGCGTCAAGGCCGCGCTCCCCAGCCCCACGCCCGACAGACCACGGTGACGGCGCGGACAGCCCGAGCACCGACGCCGCCCCGCACGCGGCCCGACCACGGACCGCCCAACCCAGCCCGAGCACCGACGCCGCCCCGCACGCGGCCCGACCACGGACCGCCCAACCCAGCCCGAGCACCGACGCCGCCCCACCCGCGGACCCGACCACAAGCAGCCCGACCCGACCCGAGCATCGATGGGAACGCGGGCGCAACCTGACGAACTGCAGACTCCGTCGGCGTCAGTCGCTCACTCCGTCGGGGCCGACGACGGCGCCGTCGGGCACACGGGACGCGCCGCCCGGGTCGGCGAGCTCGGCGTCGCCGGTCACGGTGACGCCCGACCCGAACGTCCAGTCGCCACGCACCGTCAGGGAACGCGCAGAGCGCAGGGACGGGGTGCCGTCGTCGAAGCGCACGTCGAAGCCGGCGATCGTCTTGTAGAACGCGGGGTCCAGGTCCACGAGCGGCGCGTCGGTGCGCGCGACGAACCGGTAGGCGTCGTCGAGGTCGTAGACGTCGGAGCGGAGCACGAGGAGGTCGTTCGTCGTCTTGACCGGCAGGAAGCGGGAGCGGTCGACCTCGATCGCGACGGCGTCGTCGAACACCTCGACCGCGGCGCCCATCGCGGACTCGATCTGGACGACCTCCGGCGATCCCGCGTCGGTCGGGTCGACGGTCTTCGTGTTGCGGATCAGCGGGAGCTCGAGCACGCCCCCGGTCCGCTCCAGCTCGGCCGCGAGCGCCTCGAGGTCGAACCAGAGGTTGTTGGTGTTGAAGTACCGGTGACGGGTGATGTCGCTCGCGGCGTCCTCGTCAGCCTTCGGGGTCTGGGCGGTCTCGCGCAGGACGATGCGGCCGTCGCTGCGGCGGACGACGAGGTGCCCGCCCTTGCGGTCGGCGGGGGTGCGGCGGGCGACCTCGGCGGCGAAGGGGGCGCCTGTGGAGGCGAACCAGCCGGCCATCTGGGCGTCGGGGGCGGCCCCGAGGTTGTCGGAGTTGGAGACGCTGGCGTAGCGGTAGCCGGAATCGAGGAGGGCGCGGAGGGCGCCGGATGCGTAGAGGGCGGTGTAGAGGTCGCCGTGGCCCGGGGGGCACCACTCGAGCTCGGGGTCGGCGGGCCAGTCGACGGGCGTGAGGTCGGTCGCGAGGAGCTTGGGCTCGCGGTTCTGGAGGAAGTCGAGGGGAAGGTCGGCGACGGGCAGGTCGTCGTAGGGGGCGAGGGCGGCGAGGGTGTCGGCCTGGGTGCGGAAGCTGTTCATGAGGAGCAGCGGGAGGCGGGCGCCGGTGCGGCGGCGGGCGGCGCGGACCTGGCCGACGATGACGTCGAGGAAGGTGAGGGGGTGGTCGCCCTCGGCGGAGCGCTGGGGGTCGGTGTCGCGGACGGTGAGGAGGGACTTGGCGCGGTCCATGCCCATGGAGGTGCCGAGGCCGCCGTTGAGCTTGATGACGGCGGTGCGTTCGAGGGCGGCGCGGGCGTCGTCGTCGGGGACGGAGAGGTCGGCGTGGCGGGTGACGTCGGTGAGGGGTTCGACGTCGGCCTCGGGGATCATCCCGGTCTCGCCGGACTCGAGGAGCCGGTAGAAGCGGGTGAAGACGTCGATCGCGGCGGTTGCCACGCCGGCGTCGCGCATGCGGTCCTGTGACTCGGTGAGGCCCTGGCTGCTCATGCGACCGATGCTAGGTGGGTGGCCGCGTGGGCGCCCTCGTGCGTGGGGTGTAACGCCGGTCACACGCCTACGGTGGTGGGGTGGGCTGGCCGGGGTCCTGGTTCTGGGCGGGCGACTACGACGTCGCGCGCGAGGTGCTGCAGCGGGGCGTCGCGGCGGTGCTCGTGGTGGCGTTCCTCGTGGTGGTGCGTCAGTGGCGGCCGTTGCTGGGCGAGCGGGGGCTGCTGCCGGTGGCGCCGTACGTGGCGCGGACGTCGTGGCGCGAGGGCCCGAGCGTGCTGCGGTGGCGGTGCTCGGACCGGTTCGTCGTGGGCCTCGGGTGGTGCGGGGTCGTGCTGTCGGCGCTGCTCGTGGTGGGGCTGCCGCAGCGCGGGCCGTGGTGGGTGGTGATGCTCGCGTTCCTCGCCCTGTGGGCGGTGTACCTGTCGGTGGTGAACGTGGGGCAGCGGTTCTACGGGTTCGGGTGGGAGTCGTTGCTGTGCGAGGTGACGTTCCTCGTGGCGTTCCTGGGTTCGTCGGGAGACGGCGCCGCTCCCCCGCTGCTCGTGCTGCTGCTCGCGCGGTGGTGCCTGTTCCGCGTGGAGCTCGGCGCGGGGCTCATCAAGATCCGTGGTGACCGCGTGTGGCGCGACCTCACGGCGCTGTACTACCACCACGAGACGCAGCCTCTGCCGGGGCCGTTCTCGTGGCACGCGCACCACCTGCCGCGGTGGTGGCACCGGGTCGAGGTTGCGGGGAACCACGTGACGCAGCTCGTGCTGCCGTTCGCGGTGTTTCTCCCGCAGCCGTTCGCGAGCGTCGCGGGCGGCGTCGTCGTGCTGACGCAGGCGTGGCTCGTGGTCACGGGGAACTTCGCGTGGCTGAACTGGCTGACGATCGTGCTGGGGCTCGCCGTGGTGAGCGACGGGTCGTGGGCGGCGCTGGGGTCGTGGCTGCTCCCGGCGCTCGGCAGCGGTTCGGTGCCCGACGGCGCGGGCGGGGCGGGAGGTCCTCCGGCCCTGGCGGTGGTCGTCCTGGCGGTGACGGCGTTGCTGCTCGTGCTGAGCGTGCGCCCCGCGCTCAACCTGGTCGCGCGGCGCCAGCTGATGAACGCGAGCTTCGAGCCGTTCCGGCTGGTCAACGCGTACGGCGCGTTCGGGTCGGTGTCGCGGCGGCGCGACGAGGTCGTGCTGGAGGGCTCGACGGCGCGTTCGCCCGGCCCGGACGACTGGGTGGAGTACGCGTTCCCCGGGAAGCCGGGTGACGTGTCGCGCCGGCCCCCGCAGGTTGCGCCGTACCACCTGCGCCTGGACTGGCAGATGTGGTTCCTCGCGCTCGGGTCGCCGGGGGTGCGCTGGTTCGAGGTGCTGCTCCTGCGCCTCCTGGAGGCCGATCCCGCGACCCTGCGGCTCCTGCGTGCCGACCCGTTCGCGGACGACCCCGCCGGCCCGGCACCGCGCTGGGTGCGGGCGAGGTTGTTCCGCTACCGGTACACGACGCGCGACGAGCGGCGGCGCACGGGCGACTGGTGGGTGCGCCGCGAGCTGGCCGTCCTCGTCGAGCCGGTCGACCTCGCGCGGCTCCGATCCCTGCTCGGACGCGGCGTCTGACCCACCGCGGGTCGGGGCCTACTCGAAGCGGGACGGGTCGCCGGCCCCCACGCGCACGACCTCGGGGACGCTGTCGGACCAGTCGACGACAGTCGTCGGCTCGCTGCCTCGTTCGCCGCCGTCCACGACGGCGTCGATCACGTGGTCGAGCTCCTCCTTGATCGCCCACCCGTCGGTGAGCGCCTCGCTCGAGCCGGGCAGGATGAGCGAGCTCGACAGGATCGGCTCGCCGAGGGCGGCGACGATCGCCTGGGCGACGGTGTCGTCGGGGATGCGGACGCCGACGGTCTTCTTCTTCGGGTGCGCGAGGCGGCGCGGCACCTCGGACGTGGCCCGCAGGATGAACGTGTACGGGCCGGGCGTGGCGAACTTGATCGCCCGGAACGCCGAGTTGTCGACCATGACGAAGTGGCCGAGCTGCGCGAAGTCGGCGCACACGAGCGTGAAGTGGTGCCGGTCGTCGAGGTGGCGGATGCGGCGGATGCGGTCGGCGCCCTCCCGGTCGTCCATGCGGCACCCGAGCGCGTACCCGGAGTCGGTCGGGTAGGCGACGAGACCGCCGTCCTCGAGGAGCGCGACGACCTGGGAGATCGCGCGCGGCTGCGGGTTGTCGGGGTGCACGTCGAGGTAGCGGGCCATGGCCCGAGCCTAGGACGCCACGCGCCCCATGACGCGCCGCAGCTCGGTCGGGCTCGCGTTGCCGCCCGAGCACACGACGCCGACTCGGCGGCCGGCGAACCGCTCGGGGTCGGCGAGCACGGCCGCGAGCGCCGCGGCTCCCGCGCCCTCGGCGACGGTGTGCGCGGCGGTGAGGTAGAGGGCGGCGGCGTGGTCGATGGCGTCGTCGTCGACGAGGACGAAGTCGGTGAGGTGCTCGCGCAGGATCGCCTGGGTGAGGGCGAAGCCGGTCCCGGTGGCGAGGCCCTCGGCGCGCGAGGTGTTCGGGCGTGCCAGCAGCTCCCCGGCCCGCCAGGAGTCGTGCGCGGCGGGCGAGTCTGTGGCCTGGACGGCGATCACGTCGAGGTCGGGCGCGAGGGCGTGGGCGACGAGGCACGCGGCGGCGGCGCCGCTGCCGCCGCCGACGGGTACGACGAGCGCTTCGAGGTCCGGGGCGTCGGCGAGGAGCTCGAGGTAGGCCGTGGCGACGCCCGCGACGAGCAGGGGCTCGTTGGCGGCGCTGACGAGGCGTGCCCCGCCGTCGGCAGCGAGCGTCGCGGCGTGGGTGCGGGCGTCGTCGAAGGTCGCGCCGGCGAGGACGAGGCGGGCGCCGAGGTCGCGGACGGCGGCGGCCTTGGTGGGGTTGGGGTCGGTGGGCATGACGATCGTGCACGGCGTGCCGGTGGTGCGTGCGGCGTAGGCGATCGCCTGGGCGTGGTTGCCGGTGGAGAACGCGGCGACGCCGCGCTCACGCTCCGCGGGTGTCTGGCGAAGCAGCAGGTTGAGCGCACCCCGGACCTTGAACGCACCGGTCGGCGCGAGGTTCTCGTGCTTGACGACGACGCGCGCCCCGGTGGCGCGGTCGAGCGCGGCGTAGGTGCGCGCGGGCGTCGGGTCGAGGTGTGCGGCGAGGAGGCGGCGGGCGTCGAGGACGTCACGCATCGTGGGCGGTTCGAGCCCGGCGGCGGGAGGGGGGACGGCGGGTGCGGGAGCCATGCGTCCACGGTGCCCCGCTCCGACTCATAGGTCCAATGCCTGTCTTCAGTGGACGCATCGAGGCTGTCTATGATCGGTCGTCATGGATCTGACACGGCTGCGCGTGCTGGCCGCGGTCGCGCGCGAGGGATCGGTGACGGCGGCGGCCCGGTCGCTGCACTACGCGCAGCCGTCGGTGAGCCATCACCTGGCACGCCTGGAGGCGGAGGTGGGGGTGCCGCTCCTGGAGCGGCAGGGGCGCGGGGTGCGGCTCACGGACGCGGGGCGCCTGCTCGCGGCGCGCGCGGAGGAGATCCTCGGCCGCGTGGGTGCGGCGCGCGACGAGCTCGACGCGTTGGTCTCGCTCTCCGCGGGGCGGGTGCGCCTCGCGGCGTTCCCCTCCGCCCTGGCGACGTTGGTGCCCGACGTCGTGGCGCGGCTCGCGGCCGACCACCCGGGCCTGGGCGTGGGCCTGGTGGAGGCGGAACCGCCCGAGGCGCTGGAGGCGCTGCGGCGTGGGACGGTCGACGTGGCGCTCGTGTTCGAGCACGATCGCTCGCCCGTGGACGTCGACGGCCTGCGCGCGGTGCCCGTGCTCGCGGAGGAGCTGTTCCTCGTGCGCCGGGCACCGGGCTCGCCCGAAGGACCGGACGTCGCCCACGACGTCGTGCGGGACGGAGCAGGGACGCACGACGGGCAGCGGACGGACGACGGGCAGCGGACGGACGACGTCCGCTCGCCTGAGGACCTGGGCGGGCTCGCGGACGCGGCGTGGATCGCCGGCTGCGAGCGGTGTCGCGCGGACCTCGTGGGGCGTTGCGAGCGGGCCGGGTTCACGCCGCGGATCGCGTTCGAGACCGACGACTACGTCGCCGTGCAGGCGCTCGTCGCGGCGGGCGCCGGTGTCTCGTTGCTGCCCGCCCTGGCTCTGCGCGCCCACCGTGACCCCCGCGTGGTGACGCACGCTCTGCCGGGTGCGGCACGCCGCGTGCTCGCCGTGACCTACGGGGACCGCCCCGCGCCGGGAGCGGTCGCCGTCGTCGACGGGCTCGTGCGCGCGGCCCGTTGATCGCGCGCGGGTCGCTCAGCCGGGGAGGACGACGGCGGGCGCCGCGAGCACGAGCAGGACGACGCACAGGCCGGCAACGGCCATCGAGAGCGCGAACGGCGCGCGGCTGCGAGGACGAGAGAGCCCGACCGCCCCGGCTGTGACGGCGAGCACGACGGCGACGGCACCCAGCACCCAGTGGGCCGCGCCCGGGGACCCCGGCGGAGCCAGCACGACGAGGACCGAGGCACTGCCGAGCAGCACGGGCGCGACCACGGAGCTCGTGCGCCGTCCGAGCCGGTGCGGCAGCCCGCGCACCCCGGTCGCCGCGTCGTCCTCGAGGTCCGGCAGCGTGTTCGCGACGTGCGCGCCGACCCCGAGCAGCGCCGCAGCCCCCACCGCCCAGGGCGCGGGCCGGCCGCCCCCGGGGGCGGCGAGCACGACGAACACCGCGAGCAGGCCGAACGACACCGCGTACGGGGCCCAGGACCACCACGTCGCCTTGAGCACGACGTTGTACGACCATGCGCTCGCGACGGCGACGACGTGCACGAGACCGGGCACGAGCCCCGTCGCGAACGACAGCACCGCGCACACGACGAGGGCCGCGAGCGCCGCGCCGCGCAGGGTCGCGGGCGTGACCAGACCCGTGACGACGGGCTTGTCGGCGCGGCCCACGGCGAGGTCGCGGCGCGCGTCGAGCCAGTCGTTGCACCACCCGACGGAGAGCTGGCCGACGAGCACCGCGAGGGTGACGAGCGTCGTCGTGCGGGGACCGGCGCCGATCCCGGCGGACAGCGCGCCGGCAAACGCGGTGACCATGACGGTGGGCGGGAAGTGGCTGGCGACCACGAGGCCGCGCACGAGCCTGCGCGCGCGACCGGTCACCATGGCGGCAACCTAGCCCCCCGCGCGCGCGTCCGCCCGGGAGGCCCGCCCCCGCGCGGACGGACCGAGCCGGTGGGACGATGCGGGCATGTCACGCGTCGTCGCCGTCGGGACCGCTCTGCCCGACCACGCGTATCCGCAGGAAGAGATCTCCCGGGTCACCAGCGAGCTCCTCACCGGTGACCCGGTGCGGCGTGCGCTCACCCGGCGCCTGCACGCGAACGCGGGCGTCGAGCACCGGCACCTCGCGCTCGACCTCGACGCCTACGCGGGGCTGACGTTCGGCGCGGCCAACGACGCGTTCCTCGCGATCGGCACGGACCTCGCCGAGCGCGTGTGCCGCAGTGCCCTGGCGGACGCCGGACTGCGTCCCGAGGAGGTCGACCACGTGGTCCTCACGACGGTCACCGGGGTCGGTGCGCCGACCCTCGACGTGCTGGTCGCCGCGCGGCTGGGGCTGCGGCCCGACGTGCGGCGGACGCCGTCGTTCGGGTGGGGCTGTGCCGGGGGCGCCGCCGGGCTCGCGCGGACCGACGACCTGCTGCGCGGGCGGCCGCGCGACGTGGCGCTGCTCGTCGCGGTCGAGCTGTGCTCCCTGACGCTGCAGCGCGGCGACCCCTCGACCGCGAACCTCGTCGCGTCCGGGCTCTTCGGCGACGGCGCCGCGGCCGTCGTGGTGGTGGGCGACGAGCACCCGCTCGCCCGGCGGCGCGGACGCCACGGCGAGGCACCGCGCACGGCACGCGTCGTCGACTCCCGCTCGCACCTGCACCCCGGCACCACCGGTGACCTCGGGTGGCACGTCGGCGACACCGGGTTCGAGATCGTGCTGTCCGCGCGCCTGCCCGAGCTCATCGGCGCGCACCTGCTCGGCGACGTCAAGACCCTCCTCGTCGAGCACGACCTCACGCCGGACGGCGTCGGCGCATGGGTCGTGCACGCGGGCGGTCCGCGGGTCCTCGACGCCGTGCGCGACGCGCTCGGGCTCGCCGAGGACGACCTCGCGGCGAGCCGGGCGTCGCTGCGCGGCGTGGGCAACCTGTCGTCCGCGTCCGTTCTGCACGTGCTCGCGGACACCCTCGCCCACGCCGACGCACCACCGGGCGCCCCGGCAGTCCTCATGGCCTTCGGCCCCGGGGTGAGCACCGAGCTCGTGCTGCTGCGGCTCGACGGCGGCACCCGCTCCTCCCCCGGGTTCGCTCGCGGTCCCGTGCCCGGTCTGGCGAGAGGAGCGGCCTCGTGAGCCTCGTGTGGTACGTCGCGCTCGTGGGCGCGACGGCGATCGAGCGGCTCGCGGAGCTCGTCGTCTCGGCGCGCAACGCGCGATGGTCGTTCGCGCGCGGCGGCGTCGAGTCGGGCCGCGGTCACTTCCCCGCGATGGTCGCGCTGCACACGGGTCTGCTGATCGCGTGCGTCGCCGAGGCGTGGCTCGCGGACCGGCCGTTCCTGCCATGGCTGGGCTGGCCCATGCTCGCGCTCGTCCTCGCGAGCCAGGGGCTGCGGTGGTGGTGCATCGCGACGCTCGGGCCGCGGTGGAACACGCGCGTCATCGTCGTGCCCGGACTGCCGCTCGTCGCCCGCGGGCCCTACCGGTGGCTGCGCCACCCCAACTACGTCGCGGTCGTCGTCGAGGGCTTCGCGCTGCCGCTCGTGCACTCGTGCTGGGTCACCGCGATCGCGTTCACGCTCGTCAACGCCGTGCTGCTCGCGCGCTTCCGCATCCCCGCCGAGGAACGCGCCCTCGCCCTCGCCACGTCCGGGGCCTCACCCGGCGACCGGCCGCGACCCGTCGCTTCATGACGGTCGCGTGAGGCGGCTCCCGTGAGCGTGCGGGGCGCGGACGTCGTCGTCGTGGGCGGCGGCCCCGTCGGCCTCGCCGCGGCCCTGCACGCCCGGCGGGCCGGGCACGACGTCGTCGTCGTCGACCGCCGCGCGGGCGTCATCGACAAGGCGTGCGGCGAGGGGCTGCTGCCGGGTGCGCTCGCCGCGGTGCTCGCCCTCGGCGTCGACCCGCCCGGGCACGCCCTCGCGGGGATCAGCTACCGGGACGCGGCACGGCACGCGGACCACGCATTCACCGGCGGTCCGGGACGCGGGGTGCGGCGCACGGCCCTGCACGCCGCCCTGCGCGAGCGCGCCCTCGCGGAGGGCGTCGCGATCGAGCACGCGACCCTGCGCGCGCTGCACCAGGACGCGCGATCCGTCGACGTCGTGCTCGAACGCCCGGGTGCAGCGGACCCGAGCACCCTGCGCGCGCGCTGGGTGCTCGGGTGCGACGGGCTGCACTCCACCGTGCGCCGCCTCGCGGGCCTCGAGGCTCCCTCGCGCGGGCAGGCCCGGTTCGGGCTGCGCACCCACTACCGCGTCGCCCCGTGGTCCGACCTCGTCGAGGTCCACTGGGCACCCCACGCCGAGGCGTACGTCACCCCCGTCGCGCCGGACGTCGTCGGCGTCGCCCTCCTCGCGGCACGCGGCACGGCGCGGCAGACGCCCGGTCGGACGAGCGGCGCCGCGCCGCTCGCCGGGTTCGGGGAGCTCGCCGAGCACTTGGGCGACGCCCCCGTCCTCGGCAAGGTCCGCGGTGCGGGGCCGCTGCGCCAGCGTGCCCGACGGCGGACCGCGGGCCGGGTGCGCCTCGTCGGGGACGCCTCGGGGTACGTCGACGCGCTCACCGGCGAGGGGGTGCGCGTCGGGCTCGCCCAGGCCGAGGCGGCGGTGCTCCACCTCGACGACGCGGACGCGTACGAGCGGGCGTGGACGCGCGTCACGCGCGATTACCGCGTCCTGACGACCGGCCTGCTCTCCTGGGCGGCGAGCCCAGCGCGCGGGGCCATCGTCCCCGCCGCGAGCGCCGCGCCGTGGCTGTACGGCGCGGTCGTGGAGCGTCTCGCCCGCTGACGTCCGCCCGGGCGCCCGGACCCCGGCGGGACGTGTGGGCGCGGGCGGCTAACCTGCCCCGCATGAGCCTCGACCTGCACGTCGTCCCCGACCGGTTCCTCCTCGCGCACCTGCCCGGCGCGACGTTCCCGGAGGACGACGAGTGGGTCGCGCTCGTGCGCGCGCCGGAGGGCCTGTCGGTCGTGCGGCACGCGTCGCCGTTCGACGACGCCGAGCGCTGGGCCGGGTTCTACGGTTCGGCGCACGGCCTGGAGCAGACCGGCGTGCTGGCGTCCGTCGTCGGCCCGCTCGCCTCCGCGCAGATCCCCGTGTTCGTGGCCTCGACCTTCCACGCCGACCTCGTGCTCGTGCCCGAGGACCGGCTCGAGGCCGCGAGCGCGGCGCTGCGTGACGCGGGCCACGCGGTCGCCGTCCGGCGCTGACGGCGCGCGCGCCGGTGCTCAGGCCGGGGCGTCGCCCGGTCCCAGCAGCGTGAGCGCGCGCTGCCGCGTGAGGAAGGCCAGGAGCGCGTCCTTGTCTCCCACGCGCACGCGCTCGCCCGTCTCGAACCCGAGCGCCCGCATGCGCGCGTGCGCGCGCTCGTTCGCGACGTCCGGCTCCACGACGATCCGTCGCGCGCCCGGGTCTGAGAAGCAGAACGCGACGAGGACGGGCGCGACCACCGCCCACAGGTCCGTCCCGCGGGGCCCGCGGCCCCCGAGCAGGAAGTGCACGCCGACGTCGCCGGGCTGCACGGGATAGGTCTCGCCGACGGGGTCGTGCTCCGGCTCGTAGGTCTGGAGCAGCGCGACCGGGGCGTCGTCCCACCGCACGAGGAACGCGTGGTGCGTGGGCAGCGAGCCGACGTACGCGTACAGGTCGCGCAGCTCGGTGCGCGTGAGGCCGCCGAGCCCCCAGAAGCCCGTCCCGCGTCGCGTCACCCAGTCGTGCACGACGTCGAGGTCGGCGTCCGGGTCGAGCACGCGGACGGTGAGGCGACCCGCTCCGGGGACGTCGTGCTCGAGCAGCACCTCGCCGGGAGCCCCCGTCGCGAGCCGGTGTCCCTCGGTGCTCCGTTCCGTCAGGGGGGTGGTCATCGGGTCTCCTCGTGGTGCAGCTGGGTCCAGTCGGTCACGACGCGCACGGTCCCGGCGTCCGCCCACGTGGCGAGCTGGTCGGCGAAGTGGGGTGAGCGCGGGTCCCCGCTCGCGCCGAACGGCACGCCCCACCGGCTCGCGTCCCGGTCGGCGAGGTCCCACACCCAGCGCGCGACCGACCCCCGCGCGCACACGTCGGTGAGACCCGGTGCGCTCGCCGTGCAGCGGACCGTGTCGGTGTCGCCCGCGAGCGCCACCGGTTCGACGCGCGGGGCGTCCGCCCCGGGGACGTCGAGCAGCACGTGCAGGCCGAGCACCCGGTGCGTGTCCCCCCACTCCGGCGCGGCGTGGTCGTCGGGCGTCCCGTCGCGTGCGGCGCCTCCGGCGTCGCCACCGGTCACGACCTCCGCGAGCGCGGCCCAGGCCTCGATCCGGCCGTCGATCCCGAGCCGTGGCGACCCGAGCAGCGCGGGCAGCGCGTCGGCCACGCGTGCCGTGACGGACAGCCACGGGGCGAAGACCGGGTCGAGGCCGTGCGGCGTGTGCAGGGCCGCGAGGGCCGGGTGACCGGCGACGCGCCGGGTCAGCGCCGTGCGCCAGGCCGCGAACAGTGCGGCGTCCGTGCTGTCGGCGTCCATCCGGCGGTCCCAGCGCCGCAGCCGGCGGGCTGCGTGCACGACGGCGTCCGGCGAGCGGCCCGCCTCGCCCGGGATGTCGAGGAGCGCAAGGAGCGCGTCGGCGCTGCCGAGGACCGTGTCGCCGTGGATGCGGTGCTGATCGCTCGGTCCGACGTCGTCGCCCGCTGAGTCGAGCAGCGCGCGGATGCGGCGCGCCCGGTGCGGCGGGGCGTAGGTGTGCCCGAGGTCGACGCCAGCCCGGTGGGGACGCTCGTTGGCGTCGACCGCGACGTCGTCGACGACGACCGGCGCGGGCAGCTCGACCCACGGGCGCGACCGGGCGGCGTCCGACCACGCGGGGACCGGCAGCGCCCGCTCGGACGCCTCGCGCCGAGGCACGCGCCCGGCGGTCAGGCTGAGCACCGTGCGGCGGTCCGCGGCGAGCACCCGGTTCACCGGGTCGACCCAGCCCGCGAACGACTCCGCAACGTCCGACGCCGTGCGCGACCGCAGCAGCCGCCGCCAGCTCGCGACGCCCAGGTCGGCGTCGACCCGGGCAGGCAGGCGCACGGAGTACGCCCCGCCCTGCCCGGCGTCGTCCCCCTGACCGTGTCCGGCGGCCGGCTCGCCGCTGACCACGACGCCGCGCGCGGTCTCCCAGGTCTCCACCCGGTGCTCCACCGGGCCGCCTGCGGCGCGGACGAGCACGGTCGCCTCGACGGTGTCGACCGGCTCGGGCCCGTCGGGGCCGAGCGCCTCGACCGCCCCCACGTCGGTGCGCCGCAGCCGCTCGGCGAAGACCTCGACGTGGTGCGCCATCGCGTTCGTGATGCCCCACGCCGCGTCGCCGGCGTGCCCGAAGTGCGGTACGCCGGGTACGCCGGGGAACGCGAGGCCCACCACGTCGTAGGCGTCGCACGCCAGGCGGACCTGCTGGTACACGCCGGGCAGCTCCAGCAGCCGGTGCGGGTCGCCCGCGAGCAGCGGCGCCCCGCTCCGGGTGCGCCCGCCCGCGAGCACCCACGAGTTGGACCCGGACGACGGGCCGCCGTCCACGGCGAGCAGGTCCAGGACGTGCTCGAGCGGTACGTCGGGCCCGGACCGCGCGACGGCGGCACCCAGGGTACGGGTCACGTGGTCCCGCCACAGCACGTGCGGGAAGCCGGAGAACAGCACGTGCGCGACGAGGAAGACGCCGAGGGGCGCCCAGGCGGGCCACGGCTCGTGCGGCGGCAGGTCTCCGCCGCCGGGCCACGCGGCGGCGACGAGCGCGTGCAGCTCGGGCACGCCCCGGCCGCGGACGAGGCCCTCGTTCACGCCCGCCGTGTACGCGTCGACCCACGCGAGGTCGTCGTCCGCGAGCGCCGCGTAGGCGCGCCGGGCGGTGTCGGCGAGGCGGACGCGGTGCGCGAACCGGTCCCAGACGAGCCCGGGCTCGCCGATCCGCTCCGCGAGGCGCCCCTCGGCGCGCCACCGGTCGACCTCGATCTGCCACCCCCGGTCGAGGGCCGTGACGTAGCCCTGCCCGCGCGCGAGGTCGAGCTCGTCTGCGGCGCGCACGTGCGGCACGCCCCACGCGTCGCGGTGGACCTCGAACCCGCTCACGTCACGCGCCCCGCGCCGCGGGGTTGGCGAGCGTGCCCGCGTAGAGCAGCGACGCGGACTGGTCGGCGAGGTCGACCATCTGGAGCGTGTTGCGCAGCTGGAGCCGGTTGAGGCACGAGTGCGCGAACCGCGCCGCGCGCAGGTCGACGCCGGTCCGCAGGTCGGGGTGGTCGGCGCGGTGGGCGTCGAGGCACTCCGCGACGAGTGCCCAGAAGCGGTCCTCGGCCAGCACGCCGTCGCCCGCGAGGATGGCTGCGAGGTGGCGCAGGACGCCGTCGAACACGTCGGTGAAGACGGCGAGCGCCTTCTCCTCGTCGTCGACGACGGCACGCACGCGCTCGACGCCGGGCGGCAGCGCGCGCTCGCCGAGGACGGCGATCTCCTCGCCCACGTCCTTCATGACCGCGCGGACCACGACGTGGTCGCGCAGGACGAGGATGAGGTTCTCGCCGTGCGGCATGAACGCGAGGTCGTGCGCGAGCAGGGCGTGCGCGAGCGGGCGCAGGTACGCGCGCAGGTAGGACCGCACCCAGTCCGCGGGGTGGAGGCCGGAGGCGCGCACGAGCGCCGTGGCGTGCGCGGACCCGTCCGGGTCGCGGTGCAGGAGCGAGGCCATGGTCGCGAGCCGCTCCCCCGGCGCGGTGCGCGGCACGGGGCTCTCGCGCCACAGCGCGGCGATCATCTTGCGGTGCGCCGACGGGGTCGCCGTGCGGTGGTAGACGTCGCCGGTGTAGCCGATCGAGGCGAGCTCGCGCAGCACGGTGAACCCGGTCCCGCCGAGCTCGGGGTCAGCGGCGACGAGGTCGGCGACCCAGTCGTTGATCGCGGGAGTGTCGCGCATGTACGCGGGCGACAGGCCGCGCAGGAACCCCATGTTCTGGATCGCGAGCGCCACCTTGACGTAGTGCCGCGCGGGGCGCGTGAGGTTGAACAGGGTGCGGATCGACTGCTGCGGCTGGTACTCGTCGGCACCCGGGCCGAGCGGCACGAGGTCGCCCCTCGCGACGTCCGCCGCGAACGTGATGGGCACGCGGTGCTCCCACTGCCACGGGTGCACCGGCAGGTAGAGGTAGTCGGCCGGGTCGAGGCCGCGGGCGGCGAGGCGGTCCGCGAAGGCGGCGCGCTCGTCGTCGGACAGCTCGCCCGCGTAGTGCGACGACTCGTCGAGGCCCGCGCCGAGCGCGAGGTGGGTGTGCTCGCGGCGCGCCGCGAGCCACAGCAGGCGCACGCGGCCGCCGTTCTCGGGCGCGTACGCGCGGTACTCCGCGAGGCCGAACCCGATGCGCCCGTTGTTCGCGACGAAGCCCGGGTGGCCCTCCGTCATCGCCGCCTCGACCTGCTGGAACGACGCACCCAGCAGGTCGGCGGAGCTCGGCCCGCCCGTGCGCTCGTAGCGCTCGAGCTTGGCTGTCGCGCTCGCGAGCGTGGACGACACCTCCTCGAGGTACGTCGCGAGCAGGTCGTCGGGGATACGCAGGTCAGGCTGGAGCTCGACGACGAGGTCGAGCACGTCCACCGGCAGCGCGCGCGCCGTGCCCGACGCCCCGGCGGTGGCGGTCCGGCGGATCGACGCCTCGTCGAGCACCCAGTGCTCGAGCGCGTACCGCCGCGCGGCGAACCGGTACTCGACGGCGCCGTCCGCGACCGGCAGCACGTACTCGCCGGGACCGTTCACCTCGTCCGCCTCGACGAGCGTGCGGGGCGCGAGCAGGCGCTCGTGCGTGAGCTCGGCGATCGTCTTCGCGACGAGGTGCCCGTGGGCGCGCTCCGCGAGGTCGGGACGCAGGTGCGGGGCGAGGTCGACGCCGTCGCCGAGCGGGCTCGCGTCGAGGTCGGCGCGCGCGGCGACCGCGAGGTGCGCCGTCTTGCCGGGCAGCTCGAGCTCGCGCAGCACGCGGAACCCGGCCGCGGCGTTCTTCGCGGCGACCGCCGTGTTGCGCACGTCCGGCTCCACGACGACGCGGCGCCCGCCGCGGCCGGCCGGGTCCAGGCAGAAGCGCACGACGGCGCCCATCACCGCGGACGTCAGGCCGTGCCGCGGTGCGCCCACGGGCGGGGCGACGAGCAGGTGCATCCCGACGTCGCCGGGCTCGAGCAGCGCCACGGCCTCGGGGACGCCGGCGAGGGTCACGTGCGCCGGGTCGTAGGTCTCGACGAGGAACGTCGGCTCACCGTCGACGCGTCCGAGCCAGGCGTCCTGGCGCGGGCCTGCGGCGACGCCCTGGAGGTAGGAGCGCGTGCCCGCCACGTCGAGGTGCCCGAGCTGCCAGAACGCCGAGCGCGGGTGCGCGAACCAGCCCTGGACGAGCGCGGCGTCACGCGCGGGGTCGACGCGCTCGATCGTGACGTCGGCGGGCGTCGCGCCGAGCCGCACGCGCACCGCGAACGCGCCGTCGGCCGCGCGGCGCGTCGTCGCGTCCGACGGCGGTGCCGTGGTCGTGGTGGGGGCGGTCACCGGGTCTCCTCCCCCGCGCGCACCGACGCCCGCGGGGCGTCGACCGGGCGGGTGTGCTCGTCGTCGGGCAGGCCGAAGTCCTGGAACGCGATGCGCTCCTCGACCGGGTACACCTCGCGCCCCGTGATCGTGCGCAGCACGACCGAGTTCCGCCACGCGGCGAACCCGAGGTCCGGCGCGGTGAGGCCGTGCGTGTGCTCCTCGCCGTTGAGCACGTGCACGCGGCGCGCGCCGTCGACCGTGTAGTCGCGCGCGACGTCGAGGCGGCCCAGCTCGTCGAACCGCAGCAGGTGGCGCACGGGGTCGAGGAACGACGGCACGGACGCGGCGTACCCGGTCGCGACGACCAGCGCGCGCGTGCGGCGCTCGACCTCCCGGCCGAGCTGCGCGTGGCGCAGCCGCAGCACGTACTCGCCGTCGGGCGACCCGTCAGGCGCCGGCTCGTAGCGCGCGGCGACCACCTCGGTGTCGGTGAGCAGCGTCGTCGGGACGGGGCGGTCCAGGCTCAGTCGGTAGAGCGTGTCGTAGATGTCGTCGACGAGCTCCCCGCTGATCCCCTTGTACAGGCCGCGCTGCTCGCGCCCGAGGAGCTGGCGCAGCTCGAGCGGCAGGGCGTGGAAGTGGTCGGTGTACTCGGGCGACGTCATCTCGAGCGTGAGCTTCGTGTACTCCATGGGGAAGAAGCGCGGCGAGCGCGTCACCCAGTCGAGCCGGTACCCGGCCGACCCCGCCTCACCGCCTCGGGCGACGCCGTGCACGCCGTCGAGCAGGTCGCGGTAGATCTCCGCGGCGGACTGGCCGCTGCCCACCACCGTCACGGACCCGCTCGCGGCGAGCGCGTCGCGGTGGGGAACGTACTGAGCGCTGTGCACGATCGGGCCCGCGCCCGGGTGCGCGCCCGCCGCGACGTCGTCGGCGAGCGCCCGCAGCGCGGGCGGCAGGACCGGTGAGGTCCCGACGCCGAGCACGAGGTGACGGCCGCGGTGCTCCTCGGTCCCCACCACTGCGCCGTCCGCGCCGAGCACCTCGGCCCGGACCACGAACGCGTCCGCCGCGGCGTCGTGCTCCACCGCGACGACGCGCCGCGACCAGCGCAGGGACGCGAGCCGGCCTGCGACCCACCGGCAGTACGCGTCGTACTCGGCGCGCAGCGGGTAGAACGACTCGCGGATGTAGAACGGGTAGAGCCGGCCCGTCGCCTTGAGGAACGCGAGGAAGGAGTAGGGCGACGTCGGGTCGGCCATCGTCACGAGGTCGGCGAGGAACGGGACCTGGATCGTCGCTCCCTCGATCATCATGCCCGGGTGCCAGCGGAACTCGGGCGCGGCGTCGAGGAACACCGCGTCGACGTCGCCCAGCGGCGCGGACAGCGCGGCGAGCCCGAGGTTGAACGGCCCGATCCCGACGCCGACGACGTCGCGCACCGGGGTCAGCGCGGCGCTCATCGGGCCACCGCCCCGGCCGTCGCGAGCGTGGCCGGGAGCGAGGCGGCGTGCACGTCGTCCTCCAGCATCTCGTCGCGCTCGACGAGCGCCTGGGCCGTGGTGCGCACGAGCTCCAGGACCCGGCGCACGTCCGCGAGCGTGACGTCGGGGTTGAGCAGCGTCAGCTTGAGGCAGGGCACGCCGTCGAGCACCGTCTTGGCGACCGCCGCGCGGCCGGACTCGAACAGCACGCGCCGCACGAGCGGCACGAGGCGGTCCGCGTGCTCCGGCTCCAGCCCCGCCGGCTCATAGCGGAACAGCACGGTGGACAGGTCGGTGCGGGCGACGACGCGCAGGTCGGGGTCGTCCGCGAGGTCGGCGTGCACGGCGGCCGCGAGGTCGCACACGGCGTCGACCATCGCCCCGACGCCGTCGGCCCCGAGCGCGCGCAGCGTCGCCCACAGCTTGAGCGCGTCGAAGCGGCGCGTCGTCTGCAGCGACTTGTCGACCTGGTTCGGCTCGGCGTTCTCCAGCGGGTTGAGGTAGTCCGCGTGGTGCGCGACCCGCGCCAGGTCGGCCGGGTCGCGCACGAGCAGCGCGCTCGCGGACACCGGCTGGAAGAACGCCTTGTGGTAGTCGACCGTCACCGAGCGCGACCGCTCGATCCCGTCCAGGAGGTGGCGGCGCGTCGGGGAGACGAGCAGCCCGCAGCCGTACGCGGCGTCGACGTGCAGCCACGCGTCCGCCGCGTCGCACGCGTCGGCGACCGCCGCGAGCGGGTCGATGCAGCCCCGGTCGGTGGTCCCCGCCGTCGCGACGACCGCCATGACGACGTCGCCCGCGGCACGGACCGCCGCGACCGCGTCCGCGAGCGCCGCGGGAGCCATGCGCCCCTCCGCGTCGGCGCCCACGGTCACCACGGCGTCGTCCGCGAGGCCCAGCAGGAACGCGGACCGCGCGACGCTGAAGTGGCTCGACGCCGTCGCCAGGACGCGCAGCCGTGGCAGCACTGCGGCGCGCCCGCCGGGCGCGCCGCCGTCGCGCCGGGACTCCCGCTCGAGGGCGTGCTCGCGGGCGAGGAACATCGCCTGGAGGTTGGACTGCGTGCCGCCCGACGTGAAGACGCCGTCCCCGCCGGCGTACCCGACGCGCTGCGCGGTCCACTCGACGAGCCGCCGCTCCATGAGAGTCGCGACGGTCGACTGGTCGTACGTGTCCACGGACGTGTTGACCGCCGCGAGCATCGCCTCGGCGCCCACCGCGGGCAGCGCGACCGGGCAGTTGAGGTGGGCCGCGTACGCGGGGTCGTGGAACCAGACCGCGTGCGTTGCGTACAGGTCGGCGGTCTCGCGCAGGGCAGCGTCGGTCCCGACGCCGGGCGCGTCGAGGTCGACGGCGTCGACGAGCGTCGCGAGCTGGGCGCGGCTCGCGCCCGACCACGGCTGGGTGACGCCGGCGACACGAGCCGCGACGTCGTCCACCACGGCGTGCAACGTGGTCGCGTACGCGCCGGCGCTCGAGTTCGTGAGCAGCGCCGGTGCGTCGGACGGGCGGGTCGCGGGCGCGACGGGTCGTGCTGGGAGCATGACGAGTCTCCGGGTACGGGGAGAGGACCGGGCACTGACCGCGCCCGGGCAACCTGAGGTTTGCCTTGCCTAACCTAGCGCAGCGGCCGTGGCCGTCAAGTGTGTCCTGCGCCACGCCACGGCCCGTCGTCGCGCTCCCGTGGACGCGGGGGGCAGGACGGGGAGAGGATGGCAAGCGCCCGTCCGGGACGCTGCCGAGGAGGCCGTGTGGAACCGACCGTCGCGACGACCCGCCCCGCCATCGTCACCGTGGACGACGACCCCGGGGTCTCGCGCGCCGTCGCGCGCGACCTGCGCCGGCGCTACGGCGACCGGTACCGGATCGTGCGGGCCGAGTCGGGCGAGGAGACGCTCGCCGCGCTCCGCGAGCTCGCCCTGCGCGGCGAGGAGGTCGCCGTCGTCCTGGCCGACCACCGGATGCCCGGCATGACGGGCGTCGAGCTCCTCGAGCAGGCCATGGACCTGTTCCCGGCGGCACGCCGCGTCCTGCTCACCGCCTATGCGGACACCGAGGCGGCGATCGAGGCGATCAACGTCGTCGACCTCGACTACTACCTGCTCAAGCCGTGGGACCCGCCCGAGGAGAAGCTCTACCCCGTCGTCGACGCCCAGCTCGAGGCGTGGACCGCGACGGACCGGCGCCGACCCGCGGAGACGGTCGTCGTCGGGCACCGGTGGTCCGCGCGCTCCTCGCAGGTGCGCGAGTTCCTCGCGCGCAACCGCGTGCCCTACCGCTGGTACCCCTCGGAGTCGGCGGAGGGCGCGCGCCTGCTCAGCGCCGCCGAGACCGACGCGCAGACCCTCCCGCTCGTCGTCACCCCCGAGGGCGAGGCGCTCGTCGCGCCCGACGACGCGACCCTCGCCGAGCGCGTCGGGCTGGCGACGCGCCCCGCGGCCGACTTCTACGACGTCGTCGTCGTGGGCGGCGGGCCGGCCGGGCTGAGCGCGGCCCTGTACGGGGCGTCGGAGGGCCTGCGGACCGTGCTCGTCGAGCGCACGGCGACCGGCGGGCAGGCGGGGCAGAGCTCGCGCATCGACAACTACCTCGGGTTCCCCGACGGGATCTCCGGTGCCCAGCTCGCCGACCGGGCCCGGCGCCAGGCCGTGCGGTTCGGCGCGGAGATCGTCACGACCCGCGACGCGGTCGAGCTCGACGTCGCGGGCCCCGCGCGCAGCGTGCGCTTCCCCGACGGCACGTCGATCGACGCGCACACCGTGATCCTCGCCTCCGGCGTGTCCTACCGGCTGCTCGACGGTCCCGGGCTGGGCGACCTCGTCGGGCGCGGGGTCTTCTACGGGTCCGCGCTCACGGAGGCCGCCGCGTGCCACGACCAGGAGGTGTACGTCGTCGGCGGCGCGAACTCGGCGGGCCAGGCGGCGCTCCACCTGGCGCGCGAGGCGAAGCAGGTCACGCTCGTCGTGCGGGGCGACGCGCTCGCGCGGTCGATGTCCTCCTACCTCGTCGAGCAGGTCGAGGCCCACCCCCGGGTGCGTGTGCTCACGCGCACCGAGGTGGCCGCCGCGTCCGGCGAGGACCACCTGGAGCACCTCGAGCTCCGCGACCTCGACACGGGGACGACGACGCGCGTCGAGTGCGGGTGGGCGTTCGTCTTCATCGGCGCCGCGCCGCGCACCGACTGGCTCGACGGCGTCGTCGCGCGCGACCCGCGCGGGTTCGTCCTCGCCGGCCCCGACCTCCTGCACGACGGCGCACCCCCGGCCGGCTGGACACTTGACCGCCCGCCCTACCACCTCGAGACGTCCGTTCCCGGCGTGTTCGCCGCGGGTGACGTGCGCTCCGAGTCCGCCAAGCGCGTCGCATCCGCCGTGGGCGAGGGCGCCATGGCGGTCATGCTCGTGCACCGCTACCTCGAACAGCTCTGACGCACCCGCCGGACCGACCGGTCCGCCGCCCGCACCATCGCTCCCGTCACCGGAGGTGACACCATGACCGGCACCGACGACCCGACCCAGGCGCCGAGCGGCTGGCTGCCGTGCGACGTCGAGGAGCTGCGCAGGACGTTCCTCTTCGAGCACCTCACCGACGACCAGCTCGCGTGGCTGTGCGCGACCGGGCACGTCGAGCACCGCGAGCCCGGGTGGCTGTTCCGCGAGGGCGGACCGGCCGAGTTCTTCTACGTCATGCTCGACGGCGGCGTCGCGCTGTACCGGCGGGTCGGCGAGGACGAGGTCGAGGTGTCGCGCACGCACCAGGTCGGGGTGTACATGGGCGCGTGGAACGCCTACCTCGGCGACCGGCTGCCCCAGACGTACCTGCACTCGGCCCGCGCGCTCGAGCCGTCGCGCTTCTTCGTGCTCGCCGCGCAGGACTTCGCCAAGCTCATGACCGAGTGGTTCCCCATGGCGGTGCACCTGCTGGAGGGCGTGTTCTGGGGCACGCGCGACGCGCAGCAGCTCGTCGGGCAGCGCGAGCGGCTGCTCGCCCTGGGATCGCTCTCGGCGGGCCTGACGCACGAGCTGAACAACCCCGCCGCTGCCGCCGTGCGCGCCACGGGGACCCTGCGCGAGCGCGTCGCCGCCATGCGGCACAAGCTCGCGCTCATCGCCGACGGTCCCTACGACCGCGCGACGCTCGCCGTCCTCATCCGGCTCCAGGAGGAGGCGCTCGAACGCTACGCGGACACCCGCACCGCGGACGCGGTCGGTGCCCTGGAGACGTCCGACCTGGAGGACCGGCTCACCGACTGGCTCGACGACCACGGAGTGCGCGAGGGGTGGCGGGTCTCCCCCGCCTTCGTCCAGGCCGGCATCGACGAGCCGTGGCTCGACCGCGTCGCCGAGCGCGTCGACGACGGCGCGCTCCCCGGGGCCGTGAGCTGGCTCGCGTACACGATCGAGACCGAGCAGCTCATGGCGGAGATCGAGGACGCCACCGTGCGCATCTCGACGCTCGTCGGGGCGGCCCGCCAGTACTCCCAGCTCGACCGAGCGCCCTACCGTCCCGTCGACCTGCACGAGCTCCTCGACTCGACGCTCACGATGCTCGACCACTCGCTCGACGGGGTCGACGTGGTGCGCCGCTACGACACGACCCTGCCGCTCGTCCCCGTGTACGCCGCCGAGCTCAACCAGGTCTGGACGAACCTCGTCGAGAACGCTGCGCAGGCGATGGCCGGCTCCGGCACCCTCACCGTGACCACCCGCCGCGCCGACGACCACGCCGAGGTCGAGATCGCCGACACGGGGCCCGGGATCCCGGACGACGTGCGCCCCCGCATCTTCGAGCCCTTCTTCACGACGAAACCCGTGGGCCAGGGCACCGGGCTCGGCCTCGACATCTCGTGGCGCATCGTCGTGAACAAGCACCACGGCGACCTCGCGGTGACCTCCGTGCCCGGGGACACGCGGTTCGTCGTGCGGCTCCCGCTCACGCCCGCCGGGCCCGCGAGCGGCACCGCCTGACCGGCCCTGACCCGACCTGCCGCCCGTAAACCGTGGACGTGGCGCCGTCGCGGGCATAGCCTCGTGGCGTCCGGTCGAACCCGCCCGGACGCTCGACCATGACGACCGGTGAAGGGAAGGTGGACGCACGTGACGCAGCTGCGGTCCACCGACCTGTCCCGAAGGGCGCTCTCCAGGTAGACGACGCACGTCGTCGACCTGCCGAGCCGTCCTGGGACACCGTTCTGGGGCGGCTCTCGTCGTCCCACCCCGGCACGACGACAGGAGGCGCGACGATGAGCGAGGTGGTCATCTACAACCTCGGCGGCAGCCAGGTGCTGGGCCGCGTCACGTTGCGCCACGCCATCCGCATGCTGCACCGGCGCGTCGCGGAGGTGCGCGAGGCCGTCGAGGGCGAGACGTTCGGGCCGTACCAGCGGCCGCTGTCCGTCGAGCTGGTGCGCTACGTCCACACGAAGTGGGTGTACGAGCGCCAGGGCCGGGTGCCCTACTCCCGGGCGGCTCTCCTGCGGCGCGACCGCTACCGCTGCGCGTACTGCGGAGGGGCGGCCACGACGATGGACCACGTGGTACCGCGCTGCCAGGGCGGCACGACGACGTGGCTCAACGCCGTCGCGGCGTGCGAGCCGTGCAACGCGACGAAGGGCGGGCGGACGCCGGACGAGGCGGGCATGCGGCTGCGCAGTCGCCCGTTCGAGCCCGTGTTCCGCGACATCTACCCCTCGGCGCCGGTTGCGCGCCGGCGCTGACGGGCGCGCCACGGCGCATCGAGGGGTGCTGAGCGGCCCGGTCGGCGGCGGTGACGCCGGCCGGGCCCGTGTCGGTGCCGTGCCCGGACACCGGACGTCCGGCGGGGCGCGCACTGCCCTCCCTCCCCGTAGAGCCGGTCCGCGTCACGTACCCCTTCGGGTCCCGGGCCGCGCGAGGGAGCCTGCGATGGCGACGGTGCGGATCGGGACGTTCAACGTCGAGAACCTGTTCGAGCGGCCACGCGCGATGGCCGGGCCCCTCACTAACGGCAACGCGGCGCTCGACGCCCACGCGCGCGTCAACGCCCTGCTGGACGAGGAGACCTACACCCCGGACGTGCGCGCCGAGATCCTGCGCCACCTGACGACCCTGGAGCTCCTGCGCTCGGACGCCGCGGAACTCGCCGTGCTGCGCCAGGTGCGGGGCCGGCTGCTGCGGCGCACCGGGTCGCTCGCCGCGGGCACCGCCCGCACCGAGGTGGTCGCCACGGGGCGCGGCGACTGGATCGGGTGGGTCGACCTGGTCAAGGACCGCGTCGACGAGGTCGCGACGACCCACACCGCGCGCGTCGTCGCCGACGTCGACGCCGACGTGCTCGCCGTCGTCGAGGCGGAGAGCCGGGTCGCGCTCAAGCACTTCACCGACGCGGGCGTCGTGACGCGCACGGGCGGGCCCCTCTACCCGCACGTCATGGTCGTCGACGGCAACGACGACCGCGGCATCGACGTGGGCCTGCTCACCACGCGCGGGCACCGGATCGGCGGGATCCGCTCGCACGTCGACGACCGCGACTCGCGCGGTCGCGTCGTCTTCGGGCGGGACTGCCCCGAGTACGTCGTCGAGCTCGCGTCCGGGCAGAGCGTCACCGTCCTCGTCAACCACTTCAAGTCGAAGGGCTACGGGACGCAGGCCGAGAGCGACGCGACACGCCGGCGCCAGGCCACCCGGGTCGCCGCGATCTACGCCGGGCTGCGGGCCCAGGGCCGGGAGAACGTCGTCGTGGCGGGCGACCTCAACGACACGCCCGACTCCGTCCCGCTGCGGCCGCTGCTCGAGCGCACCGACCTGCGCGACGTCACCGAGCACCCGGCGTTCGCGGGCGACGGACGGCCGGGCACGTACGGCAACGGGACGGCGAGCCAGAAGATCGACTACGTGCTGCTCTCCCCTGCGCTCTTCGCGCGCACCGTCGGCGGCTCGGTGTTCCGCAAGGGTGTGTGGGGCGGGGCGAACGGCACGCTCTTCCCCCACTACGACACGATGACGTCGCCCGCGCACGCGGCGTCGGACCACGCCGCGCTCTACGCCGACCTCGACCTGGCCTGACCCGGGCGCCGCCCCACGGGGCTCGCCGGCGTGCGGCCGGTCGACCCCGGGGGTGCCCCCCGGGTGACCTACGGGCGCGACGGAGCCGGGCGCGAGCGCACGGTGGAGGAGACGCCGGGACCCCGGCCTCGCCGACCTCGCCCCCGGGAGCGCGCATGCACCTCGGACTTCTCCTCGGACCGCAGTCCTTCGCGCGGCGGCGCCGCGAGCTCGACCGCGCCGCCGTCGCCCTCTACGAGACGACGACGCGCAGCGCCACCGCCCGCACCCTGGCGCGCGTGCACGAGCGCGAGTGGTCGCGCCTCAGCGAGTCTCAGCGCGACCTGCTCCTCGAGCACCTCGTCGCGAGCATCCTCGACGAGGCCGCACCCGTCGACGCGCCGGGCACGCCCGCGACGACGGCCGCGGAGGGCCCTTCCCGCCGCCCCGGGCGTCGCGACAGACGGCGGCGCGGGTCTCGCCGACAGCCCACCGACGGCGCGACGCTCGCCGCCCTCGCGGCGAGCGCGTTCGGGCCGTTCTCGGTGATCGCCCTGCCGTGGGGGTTCCTGGCGCTGCCGCAGGTGCGCGACGAGGCCGACGCCCGCTGACCGGGACGGTCGGTGGGGCCTCAGGCCGGGCAGGGCTCCGCGTCGCGGGCAGCGAGCGCCGCGACGGGGTCGTGCGCGAGGTCCGCGACCGGCAGGCCGGTCTCCCGGCTCAGGGCGCGCAGGAGCCCGGCCCGGGACGCATAACCGGCGGCGTGGGCCGCCGCATCGAGGTGCGACCCGCCGCGCAGGCGGGCGATCGCGACGTTGAGGTGCGCGCGCGTGCGCCAGCGCCCGAACGCGAGGCCGGTCTCCTCGACGAAGAGCCGCTGGACGTGGCGCGCGCTGGCGCGGCGGCGGTCGGCGAGCTCGTCGAGCGTCCCGCTCCCGCGTCGGGCGTCGGCCGCGACGGCGCGGGCGACCGGGTGGGCCGGCATCGTCAGGGGGAAGTAGTCGCGTGCGACGCCGCGCAGGACGGCCTCGAGCGCGGCCCGGAAGGGTGCGACCTGCTCGGGCGTCGTGGGGGCCGCGCACATCGTCGCCGTCAGCAGGGACGTGACGGCGGGGACGACCCCGAGCCGGTGGACACGGCTCGGCGGCTCGACACCGGGCGAGAGCAGGGGGCCGAGGGCCATCGAGTCCCCGGGCAGGCGCAGCGCGTGCGGGACGCGGGGCGCGAGCCACACGCTCTCGTGCGTGCGCAGCGTCATCGCGTGCCCGTCCGCGACGAGCTCCCCGGTGCCCGTGACGACGTGGACGAGGTGCGGCTCGTCGTGCACGTGGGTGTCGTGGCCGAGGAACCGGATCGAGTTCTCGGGGACGACGGCGCCGAGCGCTGCCGGTGTCATGCGTGGGGTTCCTCTCCCCCGGGCGCCGGGAGATCGTGTCCGGTCCGGGACGGGTCGTGTCGCGTCCGGCGCGGTTCGCGCCGCAAGGTGTGGTTAGCCTAACCTCGCGGGGCGTGCCCGGTGCGCCGTGAGGCCCCCGCGTCCCGACTCCCGAGTGTGAGGTTCCATGCTGTCGTCACGCCGTCCCACCCGCCGTCCCCTCGCCCCCGTCGCCGCGCTCGCGGCGGCCGCGCTGCTCGCCCTCTCCGCCTGCTCGGCCGACACCGGCACGACCGCGGGCGGTGACGAGCCCCAGGCCGGGGCGCCCGCGACGCAGGCCGCCACCGAGCACGTCGTCACCACCGACCAGGGCGACGTCACGGTCCCCGCGGACCCGCAGCGCGTCGTCGTGCTCAACCACGCCCTGGCCGGGTACCTGTACGCGCTGGACGTACCCGTGCTCGCGACCGTGCCCGAGGTGACCGACGACCCGGACCCGGCGTTCTCCGAGTTCTGGGCCGAGGACGCCGAGGCCGACGGCACCGAGCTCATCGAGTGGAGCGCCGACGGGTACAACCTCGAGGCCATCCTCGCGCTCGAGCCCGACCTCATCGTCGGCGGCGGCTGGGGCTTCCCGCTCAAGCAGGCCACGGACGTGTACGACGGCCTGAGCCAGATCGCGCCCACCGTCCTGGTGAGCGGGACGTACACCACGTGGCAGGAGCAGTTCGCGTTCCTGGCGCACGACGTGTTCGGCGAGGGCGACACGTTCGACGAGCTCGTCGCCGGGTACGACGCGCGCGTCGCCGAGGTCCGTGAGGCGATCACCGTCCCCGAGGGCGAGACGGCGTTCCTCGCGCTGACGTCCGAGGGCAAGAACTTCGCGCTCATCGAGGGCGAGGCCCTGCCCGCGACGTTCGAGGAGCTCGGCTTCGCGATCCAGCCGGTCCAGGAGCAGACGGGCGCCGAGCCGTACACCGCGGGTGGGGACATGTTCGAGGTGTCGGCCGAGCAGGTGACCTCGGTGCTCACCGCGCCGAACCTGTTCGTCATCGGGTTCAACGGCGCCGAGATCGACTTCGACGGCCTCGCCGCCGACCCCGTGTACGCGGGCCTGCCGTCGTTCGCCGCCGGCACCGCGGTCGAGCTGCCGACGTGGACGATCCGCGGCGACTACCACGAGGCGATGGCGCTGCTGGACGTCGTCGAGGAGCAGTTCGCCTGATGGCTCAGCACCGGCTGCGCACCCACCCGCTGGTCCTGCGCCGCGTCGAGGTCGGGCGCGTCGTCGACGTCACGCCGCGCATGCGGCGCGTGACCCTCGTCGGGCCCGAGCTCGCGGCGTTCCAGCGCGACGGCATGCCCATGCCCGCGTTCGCGGCGCCCGGGTTCGACGACCACGTCAAGCTCGTCCTCGCGTCCGACGGCGACGTCGCGTCCGCGCTGCCCGTGCAGCGCGCGCACGGCATCGACTGGGCGCCCGCGCCGAACCGGCAGGGGCGCGACTACACGCCCCGCCGGTTCGACCCGGCGACGGGCGAGCTGGACCTGGACCTCGTGCTCCACGGCGACGGGCCCGCCGCGGCCTGGGCGCAGGGCGCGCGGCCGGGCGACGCGCTGTGGTTCGTCGGACCCAAGGCGTCCACGCTCTGGCCCGACGACGTCGACTGGGCGCTGCTCGCCGGGGACGAGACGGCGCTGCCCGCGATCGGGCGCTTCCTCGACGAGCGACCCGTCGACGTCCCCGTCCAGGTCGTCGTGACGGTCGCGCACGAGTCCGCCGTCCAGGACCTCGCGCTGGGTGAGCACGACACGATCGCGTGGGTCGTGGCGCCCGAGGGCGACCGCGGCGCGCTCGACGACGCCGTGCGCTCGCTCGAGTGGTGGCCGGGCCAGGTGTACGCGTGGGCCGCGAGCGAGAGCCGCGCGCTCCTGCCCGTGCGCCGCTACCTCACGCGCGATCGGGCCGTGCCACGCACGCACGTCGACGTCACGGGCTACTGGCACCTCGAGCCGTCAGGCACCGGTCACGCCGCCACGGCCGACGCGACGGCCGGCACCACGGCGGGAGCGGCGCACGCCACGACCCCCGCGCCGCAGGGTGTCGCGTCGCCGGTGCCGTGGTTCGCCACGCGCGCGGCGCTGCAGCTCGGGCTGCTCGACGAGCTGGGGTCGGGGCCGCGCGACGTCGCGACCCTCGCCGAGGTCGCCGGCATCGCCCCGGGGGCGGTGCGCACGCTCGTGGACGTCCTCGCGAGCGTCGGGGTCGTCACGGTCGACGGCGAGAAGGTCGCCCTCGACGACGCCGGCGAGGACCTCCTCGACGACGACCACGAGCGTGAGGAGTACGAGGGCCTCGAGGCCGACACGGTGCTGGCGCTCGGCGCGCTCGCCGACGCGCTGCGCGACGGCGTGCCCGCCTGGTCCCGCGCGCGGGGCCCGTCGGTGCGGACCGAGGTCGAGACCGACCCGGCGCGCGCCGCCGAGGTCGTGGAGGGCGCCGACGTCCTGCCCTTCGTGCTCACGGGGATCGGCACCTGGCCCGTGTGGTCCGGCGCCCGGTCCGTCGCGCTCGGCGGACCCGGGGCGCTCGTCGTCGCGGACCTGCTCGCCGTGGCACCCGGCGAGCGCACCACGACCCTCGTCGAGGCAGAGGTGCCGCTCGCCGTCCTGCGCGAGCAGGCCGGCGCCGGCACCGCGCACACCCTGGCCGAGCCGGCCGGGCACTGGCCGGTGGCCGACGTCGCGGTGAGCGCGCTCGGTGCGGGTCACCGCACCGACGACGAGGTCGTCGACCTGCTCGTCGCGATGCGCGCGGCCGCGCCGCGGGCCGTCCTCGTCGAGGACTTCACGCCCGACGGGCTGAGCCCGCACGCCCACGAGCACGCCCTGCTCGCACTCGCCACGACCGGGTCCGCACCCCGCACACCCGACGACGTCGCCCGGCTCGCCGCGCGCGCCGGGTGGCACGTCGAGCGCCACGAGGCGCTCGGGTGGGGCGTCGAGTACGTCGAGCTCGCGCGACGCGACGAGGCACCGGGGCCGGGCTGACGTCGAGACGTCCTGGTCCCCGACGCCAGTGGCCGGTCGTCGTGACGCCCCCAGCGCGTCGCGACGACCGGCCTCTGCCGTCCCAGGGGACCCGGCCGTCCGGGCAGGGTCGCTAGCCCACGCGGCGGAACGGACCCCAGGCGTCGGCACCGGGCTCCTGGCCCCGGGTCCACCACTGCGCAACCCACACCGCGCCGTCGTGCACGACCGCGTCCCCGCCGCGGAAGACCCGCGAGGACGTCCACACGGGCAGGCCGCGCTCGTCGACGGCGAGCTCCTCCCAGGGGCCCCAGGTCGAGCCCGGGGCCGTGCCGCGGGCGTACCACTGCGCGCGGACGAGCGCGCCGTCGTGCACGACCAGATCGCCGGCACCGTACGTCGTTCCCGCGTCGTACGCAGGCGCGTCGACCGGTCCGAGCCGGCCCGCACCGGCGGACGAGCGCACGATCGCCGGCACGGCCCACGTCGGGTCGATCGTCCCGTGCAGGGTCGGGGTCCAGCGGGCCGCGTCCTCGAGGCGCTCGGACTCGGCGACCGAGGCGTTGTACGTGGCGACGAGGTCGACCGGCTCGCCGTTCACCGTCGAGCCCGTCTCGAACAGCCGCTCGCCCTTGTACCGGCCGACGATGCGCGCCGGGTCCACGCCCGCGGCGAGCTCGAACGCGTTGTTCTCCGCGTAGATGCTCGAGTCGATGCCGGCTCCCCAGTAGTACTGGAAGATCCCGGCGCGCGTCTGCTCGTACAGCTCGTTGTAGACGTGCACGTCCCCGAACCGCACGCGCGGAGCGCGCTGCCCGACGTCGGTCCACCGGTTGTGGTGGTAGGTCACCTTGTGCTTGCCCGCGTCCTGGGTCCTGCTGTCGGACGAGCCGAGGATCGCCGTCTTGTCGTGGTCCGAGAAGTGGTTGTACGACACGGTCACGTGGTCGGAGCCGTGCGTGACGTCGAGCAGCCCGTCGTGGATCTCGAACGGGCGCCCGAAGACGACCGGCAGGGACGACGGCGGGTGCTCGCCGTCGTCGAACGTGCTGTGGTCGACCCAGACGTTCTCCGACGTCCACACCGAGACGTTGTCGTAGGCCGAGTTCCAGTTCCCCGCGTCCCCGTCGCCCGGGTCCCACTCCGGGAAGCAGTCGCGCGCGTCGGAGAACGTGAGGTTGCGCAGGATGACGTTGCGCGCGTCGCGGATGCGCAGGCTCGCGCCGACGATCCGGGCGTCGTCGCCCAGCCCGACGACCGTGACGTTCGACCCGACGTGCTGGAGCGTGACCTTCGCCTGCTCGGCCGCGGCCGCCACGCGCGCGTCCTCGAGCGGACCCGCCAGGTCGCCCCACCCGTACGTCGCCGGGTCGTAGGCCTCGACGTAGTCCTGCATCGAGAAGGCCTCGCCGCTGCCCGCGACAGGGACGGTGGCCGCGATCGCCTCGCAGCTCGTCCCTGCGAACGCGTCGATCACGCCGTCGACGTAGACGATCCGCGGGGTCGTGTCCGTGCGGGCGCTCGTCCCGCCGAGCGCGGCGCGCAGCTCCTCCCAGGTGTCGACGACGAAGACGTGGTCCTCGTCGGCCGTGCTGCCGCCGGTGGTCCCGTCGTTCGCGGCGCCCCAGCCGTCGTTCTCCCCGAGCACCTGCCTGCCCAGGTCGGCCGCCCCCGGGCCGCCGTGCGACGCGTCTGCCGCCGACGCGGCGCCGAGACCCACCCCCGTCGCCGCCATCACGGTCGCGGTCGCCGCTGCGAGCGGGACCGCCCATCGCCGTCGTGCCATCACCCAACTCCTTCGTCGTGGTGGGGCGGGAAACCGGTTTCTCGCCGCCTGGGGCGAGTGTGCCACGATGCAGGCGGAAAGCGCTAGCCGTCGGTGCGGCGAGCCCAGCGCTCCTGATCGGCCCTCCTCCAACCAGACGACCGTGGTGGGAGGCCTGCGCCCGGACCTAGCCCCCCGACGCCACCCGGTCCAGAGCCTCGATGCTGGCGTCGACGATCTGCGCCTGCGCGGCGGCGCGGGTCGTCGTCGGCCGCCCGTCGCCCGGCTGCTCGCCGTAGTCCGCGAAGAAGGCGTGCACGCCGCCCGGGATCTCGACGAACCGGGTCCCGGCGGGCAGGTTCGCTCGCGACGCCTCGACGTCGGAGGGGGTGGTGAGCCCGTCGTTCGTGGCCCACACCGACGTCGCCGCGACGTCCGCGGCGCTCATGTCCTCGCTCGGGTAGGACGCGTGCAGGAGCAGCCCGTCCACGCTGGCGTCGTGGCTCGCGGCGAAGGACGCCGCGACGACCCCGCCCAACGAGTGCCCGCCGACGACCCACCGGTCCACAGCGTCGAAGGCGGTCATCGCGGCCGCGGACTGGTCCGGAGCCGTGAACGCGATCCCGAGCGGCTCCTTGAGGGCCACGACCACGTGCCCCGCCTCGGCGACGGGGCGCAGCACCGCGGCCGTGGCCCGCACGTCCACGCGCGCGCCGGGCGAGTACACGAGACCTGTGGTGACCTCCGCCTCGCGCGGGACGAAGGCGATCCACCCGGACTCCTCCCGGACCTCCACGACCTCGTCGCTCCCCAGCGCCGACAGCGCAGGGCTCGTCGCCGGGAACGGTCGCAGCCAGACGACGGCCGCGGCCAGCGCGAGGAGCGCGACCAGTCCGGCGCCCGCCAGGAGCCGGCGCGCGAGCCCGCGCGCCGGCCGCGGGGCGCTCGCGCGCCGGCGCTCGTCGAGGACGGCCGTCAGCGCGACGGCGAGGCCGGCGAGCAGGCTCGCGGCCAGCACCGCCGCGAGCGCCCAGTGCTGGTGCCGGACGGTGTCCCCGGTCGTCGCCACGACCCAGACGGGGGCGGCCACGAGCGCCAGGGCCACGACGGCGCGTACCGCGCGCCGGGCGACGTCGCTGCCTCGTACGGGTGCCGTGCTCATACGTCTCCTCGGGTCGTGCGGCGCGGCCGATGCCCGGCCGCAGGTCGCCCGCACCGGTGGAGGCGCTGACACGCTAGCAGGGTCTGAGCACGCTGCTAGCGCCTCCCGCGCGGCGGGCTCAGGCGCGGTTCCACCCCTGGAGCTTCGCGGGGCTGAGGACCATCCACACCGCGGTGATCCGGTCCGACCGCACGGCGACGCTGAGCACGCCGGTCACCACGCCGTCGTGGCGGAGGACGAGACCGGCCCTCCCGTTGACCGAGCCCACCGCGACGTCCACGCCCGGTCCGGCCCGCAGGACGCGGCACAGCGCGCGGGCGGTGTCGTCGACGCCCTCGACGACGCCGGGCGTCGCCTCGGCGCTCCCCGCGGCGTCGACCCACAGGGTGACGTCCGGGTCCAGCAGCGCACGCACACCGTCCTGGCCGGGCTCGAGGCACGCGCGGTGCAGCGCACCGACGAGACGGTCGTGCCCTTCCCGATCGGAGTCGCGCCGTCCCGTCCCTCCGCCCGGTCGCGATCTCACGCCGCGCCTACGCGGACAGGGCCGCGAGCTTCTGCGGATTCATCATCCACAGCACCCGGTCGATGCCGTCGTGCGTGGCGCGGACCGTGAGCACCGCGAAGAACTCCCCGTCCCGCCGCAGCTTCATCGCCGGGTACCCGTTGACCTCGACGGGCTCGACCTCCACGCCGACCCAGAAGTGGCCGGCGAACGCGTGGTGGTACTTCGCGACGCGCGGGCGGCCCACCACCGGGAACTTCGAGGCGCGGACCGCTCCGCCGCCGTCGGAGTACGAGATGACGTCCTGGGCGAACAGGCTCTCCAGCACGGCGACGTCGCCCGACTTCGCCGCGGCCACGAACGCGGTGAGCAGGCGGCGCTGCGCCTCCGGCGCGACGGGAGCACGCCGCTCGCCCTCGCCGAGGTGACGGCGTGCGCGGCTCACGAGCTGGCGCACGCTCGCCTGCGAGTGCCCGATGATCTCGGCGATCTGCTCGTAGGGGTAGTCGAAGGCCTCGCGCAGCACGTAGGCAGCGCGCTCCGTCGGGGTGAGCTTCTCGAGGAGCATGAGGAGCGCGACCTCGAGCGCCTCCCCGCGCTCGGCGCCGAGCGTGGGGTCGGCGCTCGTGTCGACGGGCTCGGGGAGCCACGGCCCGATGTAGGTCTCGCGCCGCACGCGCGCCGACTGCGCGACGTTGATCGCGAGGCGCGTCGTCGTCGTCGTGAGGAACGCGTCGGGGTTGCGCACGGTCGACCGGTCGTAGGTCTGCCACCGCACCCACGCGTCCTGCAGCACGTCGTCCGCCTCGGCGGCGCTGCCCAGGATCCGGTAGGCGATGCCGAACAGCCGGCGACGCGCGGCGCTGAACTGCTGCTCAGCCGCACCCAGGTCCACCGCCCCGGCTGTCGCACCGGTCTCGCTCGTCGCACCCGTCGCCGCGTCGCTCACGTCCGCCATGGTCGTCCGCTCCCGTCCCCACGTCCACCCTGCCGGACGGCAGCGCGCTCCACCCCACCGACCGGGCACGCACCCGATCTGTGACAGGGCACGGCAGCAGGGCCCGAGCGACGGGTCCGGTGGCGGGTGGGACCAGCCGCGATCTGCTTGGCGCCTACCCCTCAGGGCCGCCTGAAACCCGGTGCTCCCGCTCTTGCCTCGCGACTCGACCGGACCCGTCCGGCTCGTGCCGTCGTGCTTCGTCCCCTACGACCGGGGAGACCCGCGGCGTGTGACGCGGGCCGCCCGACGGCTGCCGGGTCCGCCGTACGCAGAAGCCGCGGACGCCCGAGTCCTGCGTGACTTCTTCGTGGTGCTCGCCGGTGCCGCTCCGCACGCTGGAGGAGCACGGGGCAACCAGACCGCAGAAGCAACGCACGAAGGAGAAGACACCATGAACGAACCTGTCCTGGAACCGGAGGCGCAGGCCTTCGCCGACGCCGTCGCCAACCCCCCGTTCGTCTACGAGCTGGGCCCCGAGCGCGCCCGCCAGGTCCTGGCCGACGTCCAGGCCCAGCCCGTCGACAAGGAGGCCGTCGACGAGACATGGGTGACCGTGCCCGCGGACGACGGCACCGTCCGGGTGCGCGTCCTCACACCGCGCGGCACCACCGGACCGTTCCCCGTCGTCCTGTACATGCACGGGGGTGGCTGGGTGCTCGGCGACGCCGGCACCCACGACCGGCTCGTGCGCGAGCTCGCGGTCGGCGCCCGCGCCGCGGTCGTGTTCGTCGAGTACGACCGCTCGCCCGAGGTCCGCTACCCCGTCGCGCTCGAGCAGGGCTACGCCGTGGCGCGCTGGGTCACGACCGAGGGCGCCACGCTCCGGCTCGACGCGTCCCGCATGGCCGTCGCGGGCGACTCCGTGGGCGGCAACCTCACCGCCGCCCTCGCGCTGCTCGCCAAGCAGCGCGGCGACGTGACGTTCGTGCACCAGTCGATGTACTACCCGGTCACCGACGCCGCGCAGGACACCGCGAGCTACCGCGAGTTCAAGGACGGCCCGCACCTCACCGCGGCAGCGATGGCCTGGTTCTGGGACAGCTACCTGCCCGACGTCGACAAGCGCGAGGAGATCACCGCCTCACCCCTGCGCGCCTCGCTCGACGACCTGGCCGGGCTGCCGCCCGCGTTCGTCGTCGTCGACGAGAACGACGTGCTGCGCGACGAGGGCGAGGCGTACGCGCGCCGCCTCCTCCAGGCCGGCGTGCCCACCACGAGCCTGCGCTACAACGGCACCATCCACGACTTCATGATGCTCAACCCGCTGCGCCCGACACAGGCCACCACAGCCGCCGTCGAGCAGGCCGTCCACGTGCTGCGCACCGCGCTCGGCACCCTCTGACCGGCCGCCGGCCCGTCCCCACCGCAGCACCCGTCCCGGGAGGACCCGGGACTCACGAAGAGAGATGAGGAAGCACCATGTCCAGCACCCAGCCCATCGTCCTCCTGGTCCACGGCGCGTTCGCCGGCTCCGACAGCTGGGACGGCGTCGTCGAGCGCCTCCTCGCGCGCTCGGTCGACGTCGTCGCCCTCGCCAACCCCCTGCGCTCCGTCACGGGCGACGCCCAGTACGTCCGCGACGTGATCGCCGCGATCGGCCGTCCCGTGGTCCTCGTCGGGCACTCGTACGGCGGCATCGTCGTGACGGACGCCGCCGCGGGCAACGACGCGGTCAAGGCGCTCGTGTACGTCGGAGGGTTCGCGCCCGACGCCGGCGAGTCGGCGCTGCAGCTGTCCGACAAGTTCCCCGGCAGCACGCTCGGCGAGACCCTCATCGGCTACCCGCTCGCGAGCGGCGGCAACGAGCTGCGCATCCGCACCGACGCGTTCCCCTCCCAGTTCGCGCACGACGTCCCCGCCGACCGCGCGGTCCTCATGGCCGCCGAGCAGCGCCCGGTCACCGAGCTCGCCCTGACCGAGGGCCTGCCCGGGGCGGAGCCGGCGTGGCGCAGCGTCCCGTCGTGGTTCGTCTACGGCGAGAAGGACAAGAACATCCCGGCCGAGCTCCAGCGCTTCATGGCAGAGCGGGCGTCGGCGCGCGGCGCGCGGGAGATCGCGGGCGCGTCGCACGCGCTGTCCGTCTCGCAGCCGGCGGAGGTCGCCGCGACGATCCTCGAGGCGTTCGACTCCGTCGCCTGACCGTCGTCACCCGTCGGTCCCCGTCGCCGCGGCGACGGGGGCCGACGTCGTCCGTACGCCGGGGGCACGGCTGGTCGCGCGACGCTGCCGCCGGTACGGCGCGTGAAGGCCGGGATGCCCGGGGAGCAGGTCGAGCGGGCGCAGCGCCTCGGAGACACGGAGGACGGTCGCGTGATCGCCCCGCTCGGCCGCGCGGCGGAAAGCGGCGATCCAGTTGGGCGCCTCGTCGGCGAGCCAGACGTGCACCGCCCCACCCGGGTCGCCGGTCGCCAGCCGGAGACCTGCCCGCACCGCGGCGTCCAGGAGCCACGCGTCCGCGCGACGGCGCACGGCACCGCGGGCCTCGACGGGCTCCGCGGACTCCAGAGCCCTGCACGCGTAGAGGCGGAGCAGGTCGTGCAGCGCGTACCGGTCGTGCTCCGTGGGCCGGACGAGGCTCAGCGACACGAGCTCGTCGAGCAGCTCCTCCGTCGTCCAGAGGGACTCCTGGGCGAGCGCCGCGACGAGGCCCGTGCCGGCGTCGCGCCCGTCGACCAGCGCGAGGCGGCGGAAGAGCCGTCGCGCCGCCGGCCTGAGCTGGTCGATGGAGAGGTCGATCGCCGCGCGCACCGACAGGTCGCCCGCCTCCAGCGCGTCCAGGCGGCGGTCCGCGACGGCGAGGCGGGCGGCGAGCGCGTCGACGGTCCAGGTCGGCCGGCTCGCGAGCCGGTTGGCGGCGATGCGCAGGGCCAGGGGGACGTCGTCGCACAGCCGGGCGAGGCGCGCGAGGTCGCCGTCCGACGCCTGGGCCTGCGGGATGATGCGTGCGAGGAGCGCACGCGAGTCCTCGGGCCGCAACCGGTCGAGGTCGACGCGGACCACGCCCTCGAGCCCCGCGAGGTGCCGGCGGCTCGTGACGAGCACGGCCGCCGGGCCCTCCGACGGCAGGGCTGCGCGCACCTGCGCCTCGTCGCGCGCGTCGTCGAGCACGACCAGGACGTGGCGCCCCGCCAGGAGCTCGCGCAGGTACGCCGGGTCGTCGCCGCGCGACGCGCTCGTGCCGGCGAGCGCCCGCACGAGCCGGGACACGACGGCGCCGGGTGCTGCGGAGTCGGACACCACGGTGTCCGACGCCGTCCCGTCGAGCTCGACGAAGAGCACGTCGTCGAACTCGGCCTGGAGCCGCTGCGCCGCGCGGACGGCGAGGCTCGTCTTGCCGTACCCGGGAGGACCCGTCACGAGCACCACGGGCGGGGCGCCACGCGTCGTCACCCGCAGCGCCCGCGAGACGCGGTCCAGCTCCTCGGCCCGCCCCGTGAAGTCGGTCGCTCCGCGGGGCAGCGGGAGCCGCCAGCCGGGCTCGGGCCGGGAACGGCGGCGCCCCTCGCGCGCGGCACGCAGCACGAGCGCGCGGTCGTCGTCCGAGAGACCCAGCGCGTCCACCACCGACAGCATCGTCCGGTGCTGGGGACCGCGCGCGGCGCCGCGCTCGATGTCGCTCAGCGCGCGGTCGCTGACCCCGGACAGCTCGGACAGCCGCTCGAGCGTGAGATCGGCGGCGAGCCGGAGCCGGCGCACCGTCGGTCCGAGCGGCTCGGTGTCCATGCTCACCTCGCAGTCGTCTCGCCCGCCCGGTCTCCGTCACCCGTTCGACCGCCCGACGGCGCGTGGTGTGACACGCTCGTCCCCGCGCCTGTGCGGCCGCGACCGATGAGTTCCGGCCGCGCCCACGGTCGACCCCGCGCCCGCACCGTTCCCACCCCGAGGAGTCCACGTGCCGTTCGACCCCGTACCGCTCGACGTACCGCTCGACCACACGTTCACGGCGCCGATCGGCGTGGACGTCAAGGGCGAGACCTGGTCCTGCGTCGAGGTGCCCGGCTCGGCCGAGCTCTTCGGCACCGGCCGCGCCGTCCGCGTCGACGCCCACGTCGACGGCGTCGCGCTGAGCAACGTCGGCCTCATGGTCACGGGACGCGGCGGGCACATGCTGTCGCTCAGCGCCAAGGTCCGCAAGCAGCTCGGCAAGGACGTCGGGGACACGGTCGAGGTGCACCTCGACCGTCGCCTCTCCTGACGCCCGGGAACCCTCGCGACGTGGCGGGCCCGGGCACCGTTCCCGGAAAGCGTTCGAGACCGGGGCCTGCTCCGTGCCAGGGTGCTCCCATGACCGAGACGACCGACGTGCGCCCCGACACCCTCGAGAGGGTCGGCTGGCCCGTGGTGACCCCGCGCCTGACGGTGCGCCGCGCTCGGGTCGAGGACGCCGACGCGCTCTATGCCTACCGGTCCCTGCCCGAGGTGGACCGCTGGCTCACGCAGCGCTTCGACGACGTCGAGGTGTGGCGCGCGCACCACGCGGAGCCCGAGCGGCTGGCGAGGACGCTCGTCGTCGAGGCGGACGGCGAGGTCGTCGGCGACCTGTACCTCGCGGTGCGCGACGGGTGGGTCCAGCGCGACATCCCCGACCACCCGCACGACGACGAGGCGGAGATCGGGTGGGCGCTCGCGCCGCAGCACCAGGGCCACGGGTACGCCACCGAGGCGGTGCGCGCCCTGCTGCGCGTGTGCTTCGAGGACCTGGGTCTGCGGCGCGTCGTCGCCAACGCGTTCGCGGCGAACGAGCCGTCGTGGCGCCTCATGGAGCGCCTCGGCATGCGGCGCGAGGGAGTCGGTGTGCGCGACTCGCTGCACCGCGACCTCGGGTGGGTCGACGGCGTGGTCTACGCGCTGCTGGCCGAGGAGTGGCGCACGGGCGCTTGACCCTCACGCGACGTGAGGGCCCACGCTGGCCGCATGACCGACACGTACTCCGCCTTCGACCACTCCCCCGTCCCCCCGCCCGGCCCCGACGCCGTCGCCCCCGAGCCGTTCCGCGGCATCTACGGCATGCCGCAGTTCGTCACGATCCCGACGGCGGACCTCGCCGCCTCCACCGACCTCTGGACCCGGGGCCTCGGGTTCATCGACCTGTTCTCCCTGCCGGGCGGCGTCGTCCACCTGCGGCGCTGGGCGTTCCAGGACGTGCTGCTCGTCCCGGGCACGCCCGCGCCGGAGCTGACGGCGCTGACGGCGCTGACCGTGAGCTTCTCGTGCGTGCTCTCGCAGGTCGACGCGATCGTCACCGCGTGCGAAGAGGTCTCGCCCGGGTGCACGACCGGCCCCCGGGACATGCCGTGGGGCTCGGTCGAGGTCGAGGTCCGGACGCCCGAGAACACGCGCGTCGTCATGACCGCCGCGCGGCCGTACGACCCCGGCAGCGACGCCGCGCGCTTCATCGAGGGCATGGGGATCGGGGCGCCCGCCACGTGACCGCCGGCCCGACCTGGGCGAGACTGGAGCGCGTGACCCCACGTCCCGCGCCCCCTCGCGTCGCCGACGCGCTCACCGTCGGCGACGCGGCCGCCGCCGTCGGCGCGACGGTCCGCGCGCTGCACCACTGGGACGCCGTCGGGCTCGTGCACCCCTCGGAGCGCACCGCCGCGGGCTACCGGCTCTACTCGGCGTCCGACGTCGCGCGGCTGCGGCGCGTGATCGCCTACCGCGACCTCGGGGTCGCGCTCGAGGACATCCCGGAGCTGCTCGACGCGCGCGGGGAGGACGCGCTCGGCGCGCTGCGCCGCCAGCGCGAGCTCCTCGGCGAGAAGATCGCCCGCCTGGAGCGCACCGCGGCGGCGCTCGACCGGCTGGTCGAGGCGCGCGAGCGTGGTGTGCTGCTGACGGAGACGGAGCAGGTCGCCCTCCTCGGCGACGGGTGGGACCCCTCGTGGCCCGCGGAGGCCCGCGCGCGGTGGGGAGACACGGCGCAGTGGGCCCAGTTCGCGGAGCGCTCCGCCGAGCGCACGCCTGAAGACTGGCAGCGGGTGGCCGAGGACGTGCGGGCGTTCGAGGCCGACCTCGCGGCCGCGTGCCGCGACCGGGTCGACCCGGCCTCGCCGCGGGCCGCGGCGCTGGCCGAGCGGCACCGTGCCTCGGTCGGGGCCTACTTCGACTGCGGCCACGAGCGACAGGTGTGCCTCGGCCGGCTGTTGGTCGAGGACGACGGCTTCCGCGCGCACTACGACGGGCTGGCGCCCGGTCTCGCGCACTGGCTCCTGGCGGCGATCGAGGAGAACGCGCGCGCGCACGGCGTCGACCCGGCGACCGCCGTCTGGCAGTGAACGGCCCCGTCGCTACGTCGCGCTCGACCGCGCGGCGCGCCACAGGGCGACGAGATCGCGGGGCGGGTAGCGCAGGTACGACCGCTGGGGCCGGGTGCCGCGCACGAGCGCATCCGTCCCGCCGTCGCAGTACACGACCTGGCCGGTCGTCGAGCGGTTCTCCGCCGAGACGAGGTGAGCGATCAGGTGGGCCACCGGCGCGACGGGGCCGGGCGCCCCGAGCGGCTGCGGGAGCGCCGTCTCGAGGAGCGCCCGGTCACGCTCCCAGGTCCGCAGGACGGTCTCGGTGGCGATGATGCCGGGAGCGACGGCGTTGAGGACGACGCCTCGGCCCGCCCACTCGGGCCGCACGGCGACCGTGCGCACCCAGTGGTTCAGGGCGATCTTGCTCGACCGGTAGATCTGGCTGCCTCGCCACGTGCGGGTCAGGTGCCGGGCCGTCGCGAGCGCCCGGGCCTCGTCCCCGCGCCGGCACGCACGCACGAGCGCGCCGCTCCCGCGGTTCAGCGTCGAGGACGACGAGACGACGACCACGGCCCCGGCGGGGGACGCGGCCAGCTCTTCACGCAGGCCGTCGAGCACGTCGACGGTGCCGAAGTAGTTGAGCGCGACCGTCTCGGGCCGCGGGGCGCCCGTGCCCGCGACGGCCACCACGGCGTCGAGCCGTCCCTGGCTCCAGGTCCGCACCCGCTCCACCAGCGCGCTCCGGCCCTCCGCTGCCGCGAGGTCCGCGCGCACGTCGACGTCGTCCCCGACGCCGCACGTGATCACCTGTCCCCGCCGGGCGAGCAGGCGGGCGACCTCACGACCCAGGCCGGAGTCCGCTCCCGTGACGACGTAGCGGCGGCGTTCCGTCGAGTGCTCCATCGCCTCACCCTCTCACAAAATGCAGATCTGCATAATCCCTGCTGGCGCACTAGGCTCCTCGTATGGCGACGGAGAACGGGCAGGACGCACGACGCCGTCGCACGCACGCGGCGATCCTTGCGAGCGCGACCCGGCTGTTCGAGGAGCGGGGCTATGCGCGGACGACGGTCGCGCAGGTCGCACGCGCCGCCGACGTCTCGGACCGCACGTTCTACCTGCACTTCCCCACCAAGGAGGACCTCCTCTTCGACCACGTGCAGGCGTTCGCCGAGCTGGCCTGGCGGGCCGCGGAGGACTCGCCGTCCGCCGTCGCCGCCGACGGGGTCGCCGCCGCGGTGGGCGCGCTCGTCGACGCCGCGACGTCGGACGCCGCGCTCGTCGCCCAGGCGCGAGCCCGCGCGGCCCTCGGAAGCAGGGGCGCGCTGCCCACGTCTCTCGCGACGCGCCTGGCCGCTCTCGCCGCCGGGATCGTGGACCGCGTCAGCGGAAAGACCCGGACGCCGACTTCCGAGGTCGCGCCGATGGTGGGTGCGGCGGTCGGCGCGGTCGGGGCGGCGGGCCTCGTCCTGGCGCACGAGACCGACGACCCCGTCGCCCTCCGCAGGGGGATGCGCACCGCACTCGACGCCGCGCTCGCGGGGTTCCGCGGCTGACGCCGCGGCGAGGCCGGGCCGGCGCTCAGCCCGCGCCGGTCCGCCGCGCTCCAGGGGCGGACGCCGGGTTGCCCTCCTCGCGGTCGAGCCGGGCGAGGAGGGCCGCGAGCGCCGCCGCGATCGGCTGGCCGGTCGCGTACTCGACGAACAGCCACTGCCCGGCGGGGTTGATCTCGAGGAACACGTAGTCGCCCTCAGGCGTGCGGCGCAGGTCCACCGCCCCGTACCAGAGGCCGAGCACCTCCATCAGGCGCAGCAGCCCCGCGGTGACCTGCTCCGGCAGGTCGTGGGCCGCCGTCGGGCAGTGCTGCGTGTCGATCCGGAAGTCGTAGGCGTACCCCGACTCCTCGGTGCGCAGCTCGGCGGCGAAGACCTCGGCCCCGACGACCGTCGCCCGCACGTCCGACCCTGCGATGGCCTCCTGGAAGATGACGGGTGCGTACCGCACGCTCTCGACGAGCTCGAGGTCCGCCTCGCGCACCGGGCGTGTCTCGCGCCACGTCGCGGGCGTGCCGCTGAACGGCTTGAAGACCACGCGCCCCGGCTCGCGCCGGAGGAAGTCCCGGACCCGGTCCGGGTCGTTGGTCATGCACGTGCGCGGCACGCGCAGGCCGAGCCGCGCGGCGACCTGGAGCTGCCACATCTTGCGCGAGCCGGCCTCGTCGCGGTCGGGGTCGTTGACCCAGGTGGCGCCGAGGCACGACCACAGTCCCGACACGGCCGCGGCGATCTCCCCGTGGGCGAACCCGCGGTCCTGGGGCGAGCGGACGTCGTCGTGCAGGGCGAAGGGCTGCGGGCGGCGCCACCACATCGCGCGCAGCTCGGTGGCGTCCACGGCGCTCACGCCGTCGCCGTCGGTGTCGACCCAGTCCGCGCGCCAGCCGGCGTCGTCCTGCGTGGACGTGAGGGACACCGAGCGCGGGGCGTGCCCGGTGTCGAGGAGGACGTGGGGTGCGTCGAGCTCGTCCAGGTGGCGGACGACCTCCGTGGTGTGGAGGTCGTCCGCGTGCGACACGATGCCGATCATCGCCGGGCTCCCGGTGCGATCCGTGCGCGCGTCATCTCCGGGTCACTGCCCGGGTCCCGGCGCGGCCTGGAGCTCGGCGAGGGTCGCCTCGACGGCCTCGAGCGTCGCCCGCGCCTCGGCGACGGCCTCGACGAGCGCGCCGACGACGTCGACCCCGCCTGCGTCCGCCGCGTCCATGTCCTCCACGAGCGACTCCGCGCCCTGCACGAACGGGCGTGCTCCGGCGAGCGCCCGGGCCTGGGCGAGGCGACCGATCGCCGGGTTGACGACGGGGTCGAAGAGGTCGCCCGGGTCGAAGATCCCTTCCTGCAAGGTGTCCCCGGGTCCAGTACCGACGTCGTTCGCGAAGCCGGTCCCGACGGGGTTGTCGGCGGCGAACCGGGTGTCGGCCTGGAAGATCGAGTCCAGCGCCCGCGGCGTCCCGCCCTGGTCCCGCAGGAACGACGTGGCGACCTGGTCGGCGACCGTGTGGGAGTCGGCCTGCCGGACGGTGAGCGCGTCGACCGCACGGGCGGTGTCCGCCGCGCGGAGCGTGCCGACCTGGTCGGACGCGTTGAAGGTCTGCACGACGTCGGCCGCGAGGTTCGTGAAGATGTCGTCGCCGACGGCGGTGCGCGACCCGTGCGGCAGGGCCTGGAGCGTCGGCGAGACCGCGCGGATCCCCGCGATCGCCACGCCGAAGTTCGAGCCTGTCCCGGACGTGGTGCAGCCGCCGTTGGTGTGCACGCCGACGAGCTCGCCCGTCGGGCCGAGGATCCCCGACCCGGAGTTGCCGCCGAGCGTGTCGATGTCGTTGTAGCGGACCTGGTCGGTGGTCACGGTGGTCGCGGGACCGGCCTCGACGCGCTTCGGCATCCCGGCCGGGTGGCCGATGATCGCGAGCATGTCCCCCACCGCGGGGTTGGTGCTCGAGACGGCGGTGAACCCGTAGGTGTTGCCCGGGCTCCCGCCGACGCGCACGACCGCCATGTCGAGGCCGCCGAGCCGGTACTCCACGAGCGCCACGATCGGGAAGCTCACCTCGGTGCGCAGCATGCCGCCCGGGTCGACCTGGTAGAGCACGTTGATGTGCATGCTCGTCGCGATCTGCTGCGGCGTGACGACCTGCATCGAGCCGTTCTGCCGGGGCAGGACCCAGCCGTCGGCGCTCTGGTCGAACAGGTGCCCGCACGTGAGCACGAGGTCGGGGGCGATGAGCGTGCCGGTGCCCCACCGCACGCCGTCGACGGTGCCGGGGTTCGTGAAGACGCCGCCCAGCCCGCTGTTCCACTGGACCTGCACGGCCTGCTTCTGGTGGGTGTTCACGAACGCCTGGGTGACGCCCAGCGTGCCGTCGTACTGCTCGACGGGCTGGGAGTCGTCGGTCGCCCCGCAGATGGACTCGAGCATCTCCCCGTACGTGGGCTCGTCGCCCGCGATGGACTCGAGCGTCAGCGGGATGCGCTCCGGGAGCGGCGGGAAGAGCGCGTCGACCGTGTCGGGCGTCTCGGGCACCGGGCGGCGCACCGTTCTCGATGTCGTCTTCCTCGGCGTCGACTTCTTCGTTGCGGCCATGGGTCCCCCTCAGGTTCGGTCCCCTGCACCGGGAGGGAGGCCACGCGGCGCGCTCCCGTGGCACGCGGGCTCGGGTGAAGTGTCCGCGATCGCGTGCCCGCTCGACGGGCGGGACGCGCCGTCCGGCGGGTGCGAGACCCGGCGCCCGGTGTCACCCTGTGAGCCCGTCGTCGGTCACCGTCCCGAGGAGGCGTCCTATGCCCCGCCGCCCTGCCCCGGCCCCGCCCGCGTGTGCGGGCGGTCAGCTGTCGTGAGCCCGCGGTCCGTCGTCGCCGCGCTCGTGCCCGGTGACGTGGTGCGCGCCGCGGCGGCCGTGAGCGTCGTGGTCGCGGCCGTCCGGCTGGAGGTCGTCGCCGTCGCGCTGTTCCTGCTCGTCCTGGGCGGGGTCATGGTGCCGCGGGCGCTCGGGGTCGCGGCCCCGCTCGACGTGGCGTACTGCGGCGCTCTCCTGGTCGCCGCGTGGGCGGCCCAGCTCGAGTGGTACCGCGCGGTGCCCTGGCTGGACCTGCCCGTGCACGCCGCCTGCACGGGGCTGATCGCCGCCGTGGCCTTCGTGGCCCTCGCCCGGGTGCACGCGGTGCCGGAGCCGGGCCCGGCAGGCTCCGGTGGTTCTCCGCTCGGCGTCGTCGTCACGACGACGGGGCTCGGGGCGCTCGTCGCGGTCCTCTGGGAGGTGGGCGAGTGGGCGGGCCACACCTACCTCGACGACCGCATCGGCGTCGGGTACACCGACACGGTGGTCGACCTTGCCGCGGGCGTGGCCGGGTCGGCCGTCGCCGGACTCGCCCTGGCCCGCGCGGCCGCTCGTCCGGGAGGTCGTCCGTGACGGGCGCCGAGCCCCTGCGCGTCTCCGTGGTCGTCCCGGTGCGCGACGACGCCGAGGCGCTCGACCGCTGTCTCGCGCTGCTGGCGTGCCAGAGCGTCGCCCCGCTGGAGGTCGTGGTCGTCGACAACGCCTCGACCGACGCGTCGGCCCAGGTCGCGCGCCGGTGGGGCGCCGTCGTCGTGCACGAGGACCGTGTCGGCATCCCCGCAGCGGCCGCCGCGGGGTACGACGCGGCCCGGGGCGACGTCGTCGCGCGGCTCGACGCCGACTCTCGGCCGGGGCCCGACTGGGTGCGGACGGTCGTCGAGCGGATGGGGTCCGACCCGGCCCTGGACGCCATGACCGGGACCGGCGTGTTCCACGACCTTCCCCGCGGGACGCGGACCGTGGCCTCGGTCCTCTACCTGGGCGCGTACTACGTGCTCGGGCACCTCGCGCTCGGCCACACCCCGCTGTGGGGTTCGTGCATGGCGCTGCGCGGTTCCGTGTGGGCCGAGGTCCGGGGCGACGCCGTGCGCGACGACGCCGAGGTGCACGACGACCTCGACCTCGCGTTCCGGCTCGGTCCCCGTCGTCGCACCGTGCTCGTACGGTCGTGGCGCGTGGGCGTCTCCGCGCGCTCGCTGCGCGGTCGGCGGCAGCGCCGACGACGCATGGACCGGGCGTGGCGCACCCTGCACCTCAACTGGGCGGTCTCGCCACCGTGGGAACGGTGGCGAGACCGGTGGGTCTGACGCGTACGGGCGTGCGAGCGGCCGTCAGGCCGCGGTGACGTCCAGGACCCACGTGACGCCGAACCGGTCGGTCAGCATCCCGTAGACCGGCGCCCACGCGGACGACGCGAGCGGTGCGACGACGGTCGCGCCGTCGACGAGCGCGTCCCAGTACCCGCGGACCTCCTCGACGTCGTCGCCGCGCACGGACACGAAGAACGGGTCGTCGCCTCGGCTCCACGGCCGCGCGGCCGGGACGTCGTAGGCCATGACGCGGAACCCGTTCGGGGCGCTGACCTGGCCCCAGACGACGAGGTCGGCCTCGGCGGGGTCGGGCGCCTGGCCCAGGTCGCCGTACGTCGTCACGACGAGCTCGCCGCCGAACACGGAGCGGTAGAGCTCGAGCGCGGCGCGGGCGTCGCCGCGGAAGTTGAGGTGCGGGGTGGTCTGGACGGTCATGTCGTGCTCCTTCTGGCTGCGCTCTCTCACGCGCGGGCGGTGGACCGTGCCGCGGGGAGGCCCCGCGCGGCACACCACGACTCTCGTCCACCATCAGGACGGATAGCGCCCGCTTTGCGCGGCACCATGGACCCATGACCGAGACGTCGCAGCGCACGCTCCTCCTGCTCTCGCTGCTCCAGGCGCGCCAGGACTGGACCGGCCCCGAGCTCTCGCGCCGCCTCGGCGTGGACCCGCGGACGGTGCGGCGCGACGTCGAGCGCCTGCGCGAGCTCGGCTACCGTGTGGCCGCCACCCGCGGCCGGGACGGCGGGTACCGCCTGGACGCGGGCGCCGAGCTCCCTCCCCTGCTGTTCGACGACGAGCAGGTCGTCGCGCTCACCGTGGCGCTGCAGACCGCCGTGAGCGGCGCCGGACAGGAGATCGAGGAGGCCGCGGCCCGCGCGCTGACCACCGTGCGCCAGGTGCTGCCGGCACGGCTGCGGCACCGGGTCGACGCCGTCGACGTCACCCCGGTCCCGCGCGACCCGGAGCGCCGGGCCCCGCAGCTCGACCTCGACGTCCTGCTCGACGTGAGCGCCGCGGTCCGGCGGCGCGAGGTGCTCCTGTTCGACTATGCCGCGGTCGCGACGTCCTCCGCGTCCGGCCCTGCCGAACCGGCCGTAGCCGGCCAGGGCACGTCCCTCGCGCCTCCACGGCGGGTCGAGCCGCACCACGTCGTCGCGAGCGACCGCCGGTGGTACCTCGTCGCGTGGGACCTCGACCGCGCGGACTGGCGCACGTTCCGCCTCGACCGGATGTCCCCGCGCGTCCCCACCGGTCCCCGCTTCGCGCCGCGAGACCTCCCCGGGGGCGACGTGCGGGCGTTCGTCGCAGCGCGCTTCGCCGGGTCCGCCCACCCAGGATCCGGCGACCCTGCGGCCGGCAGCACCGGACCCGACGCCTTGCCGTCCGACGGGTCCGCGGCGTGGCCGTGCCGCGGGTGGGTGGAGCTCGCGGCTCCGGCCGCCGCCGTCGCGCCGTTCGTCGAGGACGGCGTGGTCGAGGACCTGGGCGAGGGTCGATGCCGGCTCGAGCTCGGCTCGTGGTCGTGGGTGGCGCTCGCGGCACGCGTCGCGGCGTTCGACGCGGACGTGGTCACCGCCGGTCCGCGCGAGCTCGTCGAGGCGTGCGACGTCGTCGCCGGCCGGCTCGCCGCCGTCGCAGGGCCGCTCAGTCCACGAGCGCGCCGGCCGTGAGGTTGACGACCGTCCCGGTCATGGCACGAGCCCGGTCCGAGGCGAGGAAGGCGGCCGTCTCGGCGACCTCGTCGAGCGTGGGCAGCCGCTTGAGGAGCGTCATCTCGGCCATGGCTCCCGCGTCGAGGAGCTCCTGCACGGTCTGACCGGCCGCGGCGGCGGCGGGCTCGAAGAGCTCGCGGGTGTAGGAGCCCGCGGCGGGCGCGTCGACGACGGCGTGCGGACGGAGGTCGACGACGCGGACGTCACGCGGGGCCAGCTCCGCGGCCAGCAGGCGCGCGAACGCCTCCTTGCCCGCCGCGCTCACGCCGTGCCCCAGGATCCCCGGGACGGCCAGCCTCGCTCCGGGCTCGGACAGGACGAGCACGACGCCGGGACGCTCGCCTCCCATGTGCCGCGCCACGGCCCTGCTCGTGAGGAACAGCGACCGCAGGAACCCGTCGACCGGCCGCAGGAACTCCTCCAGCGACAGGTCCGCCAGCACGGTGCCCTGGTCGTGCGGGACGCTCACGGCGTCGAGCGCGACGTCGATCCCCCCGGCGGCCGCTGCGACCGCGGCGGCGTGGGCGTCGACGGCCCGCTCGTCGAAGACGTCGACCTGCGCGGTCTCGACGGCGCCGCCCGCGGCGACGATGTCGCGCGCTACGACGTCGAGCCGCGCCTGCGTCCGCCCGGCGAGGAAGACCTGCGCTCCCTCGCGGGCGAACACCCGGGCGACGGCCCCGCCGATCGCGCCCCCGCCGCCGTAGATCACGGCGCTCTTGTCCTTCAGCAGCTGGTCCATCGCTCTCCTCCTCGGTCCTGGTTCGTCGATGGTGGGTGCGTCGGTGGGTGTGTCGGTGGGTGTCCGTGCCCCCTCACGCGCGCGCCGGGGCGTCCTCGTCGACGACCGTCGGGGCGACGGGTGCGGGCCTGAGCACGCTCGTGGCCGCCGCGACGGCGACGGCGACCGCGGCCACCGCTGCGCCCGCGAGCGCGACGACCGAGACGCCTGCGCCGGCGACGACGAGCCCGCCCGCGAACGACCCGCCCGCGATCCCGGCGTTGACCGCGGACGCGGGCAACGATGCGGCGAGCGGCGCGCCGGGGCCGGCGAGGGCCACCACGCGGTGCTGCAGGGAGGGCGCCATGCCCATGCCGAACAGGCCGGTCCCGACCACGGCGAGCGCCACGGCGACCGGGCTTCCCCCGAGCAGGAACATCGCCGCGAGCGAGACCGCGACCCCGATGCTCCCGACGACGAGCGTGCGCGACGCGTTGCTGTCGGCGAAGCGCCCTCCTGCCGCCGACCCGACGGCGGTCGCCGCGCCGTAGGCGAGCAGGTACGCGCTCACCACCGGCCCGGTGACGCCGGTGACCTCGTCGAGGAAGGGCACCAGGTACGTCACGGCCGACAGCATGGCCACGAAGACCAACGCGCACAGGGCCAGCAGGGCGAGGACGCGTGGTGCGAACGCCGCACGCGCCTGGCGGAGCGCGCGGGACTCCCCCGCGCTCGGCACCGACGGCAGGACGACGACGGCGACGGCCAGCACCGCGGCGGCGACCACCACGACGGCGGTGAACGACCCGCGCCAGCCCACCGCCTGGCCGAGCAGCGTCCCCAGCGGCAGGCCGACGGCGCTCGCCGTCGCGAAGCCGGAGATCACCAGCGCCATCGCGCGCCCGGCCCGCTCCGGAGCGACGATCGACGTCGCCGTCGTCATCGCCGCGGCGATGAACAGGCCCTGCACCGCGCCGATGCCGACGCGCGCGACGAGGAAGAGCGAGTAGCCGGCGCCGAGCGCGGGCAGCACGTTGGCGAGCACGAACGCGACGAGCGAGCCGAGCAGCACGAGGCGGCGGTCGAGCCGCGTCGTCGCGAACGTCAGCAGCGGGCCGCCGACCGCCAGGCCAAGCGCGTTGGCGGTCACCAGGGCGCCCGCGTCGGGGACCGTGACGGTCAGGTCGACGGCGATCAGGTCGAGCAGGCCGACGACGAGCATCTCGGCGCATCCCATCGTGAACGCGCCGGCGAAGAGCGTGGCGAGCACGACGTTCGGGGGAACGGTGCGCGTGGTCATCGCGACTCCTTCCGGTGATGTGCAACTCCATAGTTGCACCACAGACCCGAAAGGAGCAACCCCTTGGTTGCAGATATGTCCAGGCGCGAGCGGGGACCGCCTGGCGGGACCGCTAGAGCATCCGCCGGAGGAGCCGGTCCCGGTCGACGAGCTGGTGCTTGAGCACGAGCCCGACGTGCAGCGCGAGGGCGCCGAAGAAGACGACGTGGCTCGTCACGTGCAGCCACAGCAGGTCGTCGTCGACAAGCAGGAGGGTGAGGCCGGTCGCGGGCATGACGAGCAGCGACGCGTACAGCGCGACCTCCGTGTCGTGGGCGAGCCTGCGCTCACCGGCGGACAGGCCCGGGGCCCAGGGCGGCAGCGGGGTGAGCCTGCGCCAGGCCAGGCGCGCGAGGGTGAGCAGGAGGATCGTCAGGCCGAGCGCGACGTGCACGCCCAGCAGCGTGTCCGGCTCGCCGTCGAGCAGGGCGACGATGCCGCCGTCGTCCGCGTCGTCCTCGTCGTCGCCACCGCGACCGCGCCCTCGTCCCGGGCCCTCGCCCCGACCACGCCCTCGGCCACGCCCCTGGCCACCGCCACCGCCGTCGTCGTCGAGGAGGTAGCCGACGACGAGCTGGGCGACGAGCGCGACGACCGTGGCCCAGTGCAGCACCTTCGTCACCAGCCCGTAGCCGCTCTCGTCGTTGCGCAGCCTCACGTTCGCATGATGACGGGTCGCTCCGAGGCCGTCCAGCACCGCGACGGGTGCGCCGTCCGGGCGTCATGCCGACCGTTCGACCGGTGGTGCCGCACGGAGGGCGTGGCCCGGTGAGGCGCCGTAGCGTGGAGCGACCCTGGTCCCCGGCAGAACGGTTCGCTCATGAGGCCACCCGTGCACCACGACGTGCTCGTCCTCGGCGGCGGCAACGCCGGTCTCTCCCTCGCGGGGCGCCTGCGTCGTGACGGCTGCCGCGACGTCGCCGTCGTCGAGCCCAAGCCGGTGCACGAGTACCGCCCGCTGCTCTCGTACGTGGCCTCGGGCATGGCGACGCTCGACGACCTCACGCGGCCGCAGGACGACGTCGTGCCCGACGGCGTCCACCGCTACCCGGAGCACGTCGTCGCGGTCGAGCCCGAGCGGTCGCTCGTGCACCTGGGCGACGGGCGTGCGCTCGGCTACGCAGACCTCGCGGTGTGCCCGGGGTCGCAGGTCGACTGGGACGCGGTGCCGGGCGCCGAGCAGTCCGTGCGCACGCCGTACGCGTCCACGAGCTACCTGCCCGAGCTCGCTCCGAAGACCTGGGAGCTGCTGTCGTCGGTCACCTCGGGCACGGTCGTGTTCGCCGTCTCCGCACGGCACGTGCCGTGCTTCCCCGTGGGGCTCAAGCCGTTGTTCGTGGCCGCCGACCACTGGCGACGCACCGGCGTCCTCGACGCGGTCCGCATCGAGCTCGCCGTCGAGTCGCCGCGCCTCGTGGACGACCCGCGCGCCGAGCCCGCGCTGCGGGCCGCCGCCGAGCGCTACGGCGTGCACGTGCGCACGAGCACCACGCTCGTCTCGGTCGACGCCACCCACCGCACGCTGAGACTGCGCGGCCCGCACGGTATCGACGAGGTCGCCTACGACGCCCTGTACCTCGCGCCGCCGCACCGAGCGCCCGCGTGGATCGCCGAGAGCGGCCTCGCGACGCCGGAGAGCGACGGGTTCGTCGCCGTCGACCCGCGGACGCTGCAGCACGTCGCCCACCCACGCGTCTGGGGCCTGGGCGATGCTGCCGCCGTCGACGCCATGCCGTCGGGCGGCGCGCTGCGCCGCCAGGTGCCCGTCGTGGCCCGCAACATCCGGGCCCGCCGCACCGGTGCGGCGATGCGGCACTACGACGGCTACTCCGTCGCGCCCGTCACGACGTCGCGCCGGCGCCTGCTGCTCGCGGAGTTCGACCGGGACCGCCGGCCCGACCCGGGGTTCCGCTTCGTCGACCTCGCCCGGCCGCGGCGGAGCCTGCTGCTGTTCGACCGGTACCTGCAGCCGCCGATCTACTGGCGCCGGCTGCTCCAGGGCAAGGTGTCCTGACCGTCGTCCCGGACGGTTCGTCGCAGCACGAAGAAGAAGGGGCGGCCCATCCCCCGGGCCTCCATGAGCCCGACCAGGGTGTCGTCGTCGACGGCCCGGAAGACGTCGTCGACGGGCAGCGCGTCGTAGGTCATGGTGGCCGTCGTGACGCCGCGGTGGACGACGGCGCGCAGCCGCGCCCGCGGGCGTCGGGTCCGCGCGAGCGGCAGCAGGGCCCGGACGGCCCAGGCGACTCGCGGGCTGCGCAGGAGGCGCGCGCACCGCAGGACGAGCGGGAGGGGGACGAACGCCGGGTTGACGTCGATCGTGCCGCCGCGGCCGTCGACGAACAGCAGCGGGTGCGCGTCGTGGCCGGGGCCGAACCGCTTGCCGGACCAGCCCAGCGCCTCCAGCACGCCGTCGAGCGGGTGGCCGGTGGGCAGTCCCGACCCGTGCCACGCTCCGGCGACCGCGTCGACCGGCACCGCCGCGAGCGCGTCGAAGAACGCGAGCGCCGCGGCCGTCGTCGTGCCGCGCTGCAGCTCGTCGAGGGTGGGGCGGGGCTGTCGGGCGGTGTCCTGCGGTGCGGCCATGCGTCCTCCCTGCGTCGCGGCGTGCTCTCCCGATCCTCGCCCGGAGCCGCCGAGCCCGCCTGCAGGCGGGCGCCATCGGCTGTCGGTCCTGTCGGCAGCGCCGCCGATTGCCGGTGCCACGCCCCCGCCGCACCCTGGGACGATGACCGCGCCCCGCATGACAAGCCTGCGACGGAACCAGCTCACCTTCGACCTGCACGACGACGGCCCGGCCGGCGGTGAGACCGTCGTCCTGCTGCACGGCTTCCCCGAGGACTCGTCGAGCTGGTCGCGGGTCACGCCGCTCCTGCACGAGGCCGGGCTGCGCACCGTCGCGCTCGACCAGCGGGGCTACTCCCCCACCGCGCGCCCGCTGGGGCGCGCGGCGTACCGGCTCGACTTCCTCGTCGGGGACGTGCTGGCGCTGCTGCGCGAGACCGGCCCGGCGCACGTCGTCGGGCACGACTGGGGCGGGAACGTGGCCTGGGCGCTCGCCGCGTGGGCGCCGGAGCACGTGCGCAGCCTCACGGTGCTCTCGACCCCGCACCCGCGCGCCCTGGCGCGCTCGCTCGTGCGGTCGGACCAGGCGCTGCGGTCGCTGTACGTCGGGGCCTTCCAGGTGCCCAAGCTCCCGGAGAGGCTGCTGGCCCGATCGATGCCGGCGCTGCTCGAGCGGTCCGGGGTACCGCCCGAGGACGCCGAGCGCTACACGGCCCGCATGCGCGAGCCGAACGCCCTGCGCGCCGCGCTCAACTGGTACCGCGCCCTGCCCCTCTCCCGGCGGGCCGTGGGCGCCGTGACCGTCCCGACGACGTACGTGTGGGGCGCGGGCGACCCCGCCCTGGGCAGGTGGGCGGCCGAGGACACCGAGCGCCACGTGGAGGCGCCCTACCGCTTCGTCGAGCTCGACGCCGGGCACTGGCTCCCGGAGAACACGCCGGGCGACGTCGCGGCGGCGGTCGTCGACCGTGCGGCGTCGACGGCGGCCGCCAAGACCGCCTGAGCCCGGCGCCTACCGGTTCGGGACCGCACTCTCCGGGGGCTCCACGGCCTCGTGCCGCTTCTGCCGCGCGAACCGTGCAGGCAGGTCCGGGCCGTCCCACACCTGGATCGCCCGCCAGATCGACGCCGCGATCGGGACGGCCAGGACGGCGCCGGTGAGGCCCGCGAGCACGGTCCCGGCGGTCAGGGCGACGAGGATCACGAGCGGGTGCAGGCGCAGCGTGCGGCCCATGACGACCGGCTGCAGCAGGTCGCCCTCGAGCTGGTTCACCGCGATGACGATCGCCACCACGATGAGCGCCTCGACCGGCCCGACGGCGACGAGGGCGACCAGTGCGCACAGGACGCCGGCGAGCGTCGCCCCGACCAGCGGGATGAAGGCCAGCAGGAACACGAGCACCGACAGCGGGAGCGCGAGCGGGACCCCGACGATCACGAGGCCGATGCCGATGGCGATCGCGTCGACCGCCGCGACGATCGCCGTGCCGCGCACGTAGCCACCGAGCGTGCGGACCGTCGTCTCGCCGATCCGCTGACCGCGCTCGTACCGCTTGCCCTCGAACGGACGCAGCAGGAACTCCCAGATCGCCGGGCCGTCCTTGAGGAAGAAGAACAGCACGACGATCATGACGAAGAACCCGGCGACGAAGTCGACGGTCTGCGAGACGCCGGCCAGCGCCCCGGAGCCGACCGCGTCGGACTGGAGGAGCCCGACGACCGAGTCGCGGAACGACTGGAGCTGCTCGTCGGTGATCTGGAACGGCAGGTTCTGCACGTACGCCTGGAGCTCGTCGAACCCCTCGATCGCCTGGTCGCGCAGCTCGGGCCACTGGTTGACGACCGCCGCGGCGACCAGCCAGACGACCCCCGCCAGCAGGGCGACGAGCGTGAGCAGCGCGATCAGCGTCGCCAGGAAGGACGGCACCCCCTTGCGCCGCAGGAGGCTCACGAGCGGCGAGATCGCCGCCGCGAGCACGAGCGCGATGAGCACGGGGATCACGATGAGCGTCAGCCGCGTCACCGCGAAGACGGCGACCGCGACGAGGGCGACGATCGCGAGGACCTGCACCGAGCGCGTACCGGCGCGACCGACGCCGTCGGACCAGAGCGCGGAGACGTCCTTGTGCGGCGTCGCGTCGTCGGGCACCGGCCCGGCCGGGGTCGTGGCGACCGCCTGCGTGCCTTCGGGCTCCGACTCCTCGGCGCGCTGCGGCGCGCGTCCCCTCGACCGGCTCCTGCCCAGACCCATCGCCACTCCCTCTCGCCGCACGTGTGACGGCCAGGGTGACACGATCGCGACTCACCCGCCGCGTGCCGTCGCACCGGACACTTCGTAGAGTGCGTCTCATGGCATCCCGCATCAGCGAGCTGGTCCTCGACTGCGCCGACCCGGAGCTGCTCGCGCGGTTCTGGAGCGACGTGCTCGGCTACGTCGAGCTCGGACGGGAGGACGGCGCCATCGAGATCGGCCCGCCCGACGCCGGGTTCGGCGGCCTGCAGCCCACGCTGATCCTGAGCCCGAGCAGCGACCCGCGGCGGGGGAAGCTCCCCCTGCACATCGACGTCAACCCGACCGACCGCGACCAGGACGCCGAGCTCGAACGGCTCCTCGCCCTCGGCGCCCGTCCGGCCGACGTGGGGCAGACCGGCGAGGAGCCCTGGCACGTCCTCGCCGACCCCGAGGGGAACGAGTTCTGCCTCCTGCGCAGGCGCCTCGACCCCTGACCCACGCGAACGACGACCGTGTGCGGCTGTCAGCCGGCCGCGCCTCCGGCTATGTTCAGTAGATGCCGAATCTAGATGGAGACCTGCGGATCGACGGGTGCACGCTGCACTTCGAGGACGGCGGGGGAAGCGGTGCCCCCGTCGTCCTGCTCCACGGCGCCGGGACCGACCGCACGACCTTCGCTGCGCAGGCCGCCACGCTCGCATCCGCCGGGTACCGGCCGGTGCTCCTCGACCTGCGCGGCCACGGGGCCTCGCGGCCGAGCGGTGCGCCGCTCACCGCGGACCGGCTCGTCGCGGACGTCGAGGCTCTCGTCGACCACCTCGGCCTCGTGCTGCCCGTGGTCGTGGGTCACTCGCTCGGCGGCAACCTCGCCCAGCGCCTGGTGCGCCGCTCACCGGAGCGGTACTCGGCGCTCGCCGTCCTGGACGCCACGTGGAGCACGGGGCCGCTCACGCGCGGCGAGCGCCTCGCGCTGCGCTCGGCGGCGCCGCTCCTGCGACTCGTGCCGGCCCGCTCGCTCCCCCGCCTCATGGCGGACGCGTCGGCCGTCACCCCCGCCGCCCGCGCGGCGCTGCGCGCGCTCTTCGCGGTCCAGTCCCACGCCGAGTTCCTCGCGGCGTGGCGGGCGACGACGCAGCTCGTCGCGCCTGATCCGGGCTACCGCACGCCCGTCCCGCTCCTGCTGCTGCGCGGGGCGGCGGACCGCACCGGGAACATCGCGACGGCGATGCCCCGATGGGCCGCCGCGGAGGGCGTCCAAGAGGTCGTGGTACCCGACGCCGGCCATGTCGTCATGCTCGACGCGCCGGACGCGGTCGACACCGCGCTGCTCGCGTTCCTCGCGACGGTGGTGGGACGCCGTGGATGACCGGCGCGAGCGCTTCGCGGACGGGCTCGCGGACCTCCTCGCCTCGTGGAACCTGCCGCGCGCGACCGGCCGGGTCTACGCGGCCCTCCTCCTCAGCGACGCCCCCGTCACGCTCGACGCGCTGCAGGACGAGACGGGCCTCAGCAAGGGCCAGACGAGCACGTCCGTCCGCGAGCTCGCGAGCTGGGGGCTGGCCCGGACCACGACGCGCCAGGGCGGACGGCGGCTCTACGTCGAGGCCGAGGCCGGGCTCGACACCCTGCTGGACGCGTCGCACCGCCGAGCACGCCTCTTCATCGCGGCACTGCGGGGCGGCGAGGAGCTCGTCCCGGCCGACTCCACGGCACGGGACCGGCTCCAGGACGTCGTGGCGCTCTTCGACGGTTACGTCTCGGCGGGCGAGCAGATCCTCTCGCGTCGCCGGGACGTCGGCTCCCCGCGCGGCACGCCCCCGCCCAGCCATCCCGAGGCGTAGACTCTGGCTGCGCCGTCAAGGTCGGCGCGTCGACGCCCGCGCCGAGCTCGACCTCGCGTACGACCTGCTCGGTGCCATGGGTGCCGATGCCTTCGCGGAACGCGCTCGACGTGAGCTGGCGGCGACCGGCGCGAACCCGCGCCGGCGCTCGGTCGAGACCGTGGCCGAGCTGACCGAGCAGGAAGAACAGATCGCACGCCTTGCCGCCGACGGGAGCACCAACCCACAGATCGCCGAACGGCTGTTCATCAGCCCTCGTACCGTCGAATGGCATCTACGGAAGGTCTACTCGAAACTCGGCATCTCGAAGCGTTCGGAGATCAACGGTGCGCTAGGGCTGCGAGGTCGCAGCCCTGCCGGACCGTGAGATGCACGCGGCCCGGCCCGAGATCGGCGCCGCACTCGCCTCACGCTCCCCAGGGCTGCCGTTCAGGCGGTCCGCCAAGGAGGGAGTTCGGCGTCGACCCCTGTGGTGCCGCAAGCCAGCTCCGTGCGGGACCGATTCGACCCGCGGGCTCGCCGGTCACCGTCCACTGTCACCCATCGAGCGGGCACCAGACAGGACGTCTCGCACGAGCAGACTGCAAGCCGTCAGCATCGTGCAGGTCAACGAGATGACGGATCGGTCGAACGAGGCTTCATCTCGACAGGTCGGTTCACGTCGCCCCCCGCCGGCGCCCGACCGGGCAGGGTCCGGCGCCTAGACTCGTGCGATGAGCCTTCTTGCTGCAGAGCACGCGCTCCAAGCCGCCCAGCGCGCCGGTGACGTCGACGCTCTGGAGGCACTGCTGCATCCTCGGTGCGTCGGCGCCGGGCCCGACGGGTCCGTCTTCTCCAAGGAGGACGACCTGCAGAGCTACCGCTCGGGCTTCCTGCGGATCACCGGCCTGGAGGAGGAGTCGCTCGACGTCCAGGAGGACGGAGCGAGCGGCGTGACCAGGCTGGTCGCCGCCGTGGAGGCGGTCCAGGGCGGTACCGCAGTGTCCGCGCGGCTGACCTACACCCGCCTCTGGGTGCAGGGTGAAGAAGGTTGGCAGGTTCTGGCTGCCACGCTGGCACCAGCTGCTGAGCCTGCCTAGTCGTCCCCGTCGAAGAGCCCGCCGTCGAGCAGCCAGTGGTAGCGCAGGCGCAGGGCGCGCTCGGTGCTGGCCACCAGGGTCGCGACGACGAGCGCGACGTTGAGCGTCGTCGAGAGGTGGAACGGCGACGTGAAGGTGCCGACGTTCTCCGCGACGGGCGGGATCTGCGAGACCTGCTCCACGATCTGCGGGACCCCGAGGACCAGGGCGACGACGAGCACCGCCCAGGACACGAACCCGATCGCCCGGCTCGCGCCCGGGTGCTCGCGGTCGAGGCGTGCGCGCCTGCCCTCCGCGGACGCCGGGTCGGGCACGAGCTGGCGTTCGGGTCCGCCGTCGTCCGGCACGTAGTGGCACCGCTTGAGCCCGTAGCCGCTCTTGGCCACCTCGATCGTGCCGCCCGTGACCGGGAACGCCGCCGGGAACTTGGACCTCGCGTGGTGCCGCCCGTCCCGGTAGAGGTCCGCCCACTCGTCGCCGTTCGAGTCGCCCCAGAGCCGGACGTCGACGGACCACGTCTCGGGGTAGCCGTCCGCGCCGGCCAGTCGGAGGTGGAACAGGGAGCGCGAGAGGGGCTGCCACCACCGGAAGCGCTGCAGGGAACGCCCGTCGCCGGGCTTGAGGCGCCGTGCAGCGCGCTTCCGCTTCCAGTTCGACGCCATCCTCGGCACGCTATCAAGCCGCGGCAAGATGTGCCGTTCGTCCCCTCGGCTTGCCGACGCCGCAGCCCGGGGAGAGGGTGAGGCGCATGGCGGGCGATCACCTGGCACGACCCGGACAGCAACCTCCCGAGAAGACGGCAAGAGGGACGGGCGCGGCGCTGCGCCGCGCATGGGGAGAGTTCGTCGGCCCGGAGGCCACTCCCGTGAACCACGTGGAGACGGCGGCGGCCACGGCGGTCGGAGGGGTGGCGGCGACGCTGGTGGCGCGGGCACGCGGCGGGAGCGCCGCGCGCGCGGGCGTGGCGTGCCTGCTGGCCGTCGACCTCGCCGGCGGCGCCTACGTCAACAACACGCGGGCGTGCGCCCGCTGGTACGAGCGCCCGGGGCAGGGGTTCGGCGCGCACGTCGCGTTCGCCGCGCTGCACGTGCATCCGGCGGCGGTCGCGTGGCTGGACGCGGGATCGGCAGGGCGCCGCGTCCACCCCGCCGGCTGGGCCGCGGCCCACTACGCCTACCTGATGGCCGCGACCGTGGTCGTCCGCCGCTACCCCGCCCGACGGCGAGCCCTGGGCGTGGCGCTCACCGTCGGGGGGCTCGCGCTCGACGGCGCGCTCGGCCCGTCGCGTCTCGCGCCGTGGTTCGCCTGGACGTACTACCCCAAGCTGTTGCTCGGGCACGCCTCGGCGGCCCTGTGGTCGGACGACGACCTGGCCGACGCGCCGCCGCGGTCCGGGTAGTCGTCGGCCTCGAGCGGGATTCGGGCCAGCGTCAGGCCGTCGCTCGCGCGGGCCGGTAGCGCGCGGCGACCGCCCCCGACCGGAACTCGTCGCGGCCTACCTGCTCGAGCGGGACGGGCTCGCGCAGACCGGAGAGCAACGTCGGCCCGTGCCCGGCGAGGACCGGCTGCACGACGAACTCGTACTCGTCGATCAGACCCAGGTCTGCCAAGGCCACCGGGAGCTTCACGCCGCCCACCCACAGGCCCGCGCCCGACTCCTGCTTGAGCTTCTGAACCGCTGAGCCCAGGTCGCCTCGTATCAGCTCGGCGTTCCAGTCGACCGAGCTCAGCGTGCTCGACGCGACGTACTTCTTCGCCCCGTCGATGGCCTCCGCGAAGGGGATCTGCCACGCCTCCATCCAGTCCGGCCACGTGCCCGTGGCGGGCTTGCGCCACGCCGCCTCCATCATCTCGTAGGTGACACGGCCGAAGATCAGGGCGTCGGCCCGCTCCATCTCGGCGGTCCAGTAGCGCATCGAGTCCTCGTCCGGGGGGAGCCCGGCCTCGTGGTGGCAGCAGCCGTCGAGCGTGACGTTGATCGAGTAGCGAAGCGGTCTCATGCCAGTGATCTCCTTTGATGGGCGTGCTGTCACCTGAGGCTTGCGAGGTCCTGCGTCCCGACGACGCCGAGGAGGCGGATCTTCTCCTCCGCCTCGCTTCCGGGCGCGGCCGTCAGCACGAGCAGCGCCTGGAGCTGGTCCTCGGTCGCCAGCGCCTGGCAGTCGACCTCGATCTCGCCCACGACCGGGTGGACGAGCGTCTTGTGGTCGACGAACCGCCGCGCGACCTCCTGCCGGTCCCACAGCACCGCGAACTCGGGGCTCGTGCGCTGCAGCACCCGCACGAGCTCCCCGGCGCGCGAGCCCCGACCGAGGACGGCGACGGCGGAGCGCAGGCTCGCGACGAGCGCTCGGCCCTGCCGGTCGCGGTCGTCCGCCGGGTAGATCGCGCGCGCCGTCTCCGGGTGGGCGAACCACCGGTAGATCTCGCTGCGGTCCCAGCCGGTGTACGCGGTGGCGTCGCCGTAGAGGGCGCGGGCGAGCTCGTTCTGCGCGAGCGTCTCGCCGAGCGGGTCGATGATCAGCGCCGGGGTGTCGGCGAGGCGGTCGAGGACGCGCTGGAGCGCCGGCGCGACGTGGCCGGGGTCCGTCGCCCGGTCGGGGACGCCGTGCCCCGCGACGCGGTAGAGGTAGTCGCGCTCGTCGTCGGACAGGCGCAGCGCCCGGGCGATCGACGCGAGGATCTGCGTGCTCGGCTGCGGCCCGCGCTGCTGCTCCAGGCGCGTGTAGTAGTCCGTGGACATGAGGGCGAGCTGCGCCACCTCCTCGCGCCGCAGGCCCGGTGCCCGACGGCGCAGCCCGGCCGGCAGCCCGACGTCGTCCGGCTGCAGCGCCTCCCGATGACGGCGGAGGAATTCGGCGAGCGCGGCACGGTCCATGCGCCCATCGTCCGGGGTCGTCGCGGCGCGTGCCAGGGATCGCCGGTCCCCCGTTCGACGGACTCTGCCACGGCGCTCGCCGGACGCTCAGGATCGAGGCATGGACATCACGAACAGCACCGTCTTCATCCCCGGCGCGACGAGCGGCATCGGGCTGGCGCTCGCGGTCGCGCTCCACGAGCAGGGCAGCACCGTCGTCGTCGGCGGGCGCCGCACCGAGCTGCTGGAGCAGATCGCCGCCGAGCACCCCGGCCTCGACACCGTGCGCATCGACACCACCGACCCCGAGAGCATCGCCACGGCCGCCAAGGAGGTGCTCGACCGCCACCCCGCCCTCGACACCCTCGTCACCATGGCCGGCATCATGCGCGCCGAGGACTGGCACCACCCCGAGGGGTTCCTCGACACCGCCGAGGAGACCGTCACGACCAACGTGCTCGGCCCGATCCGCCTGGTCGGCGCGTTCGTCGAGCACCTGCAGACCCGCCCGCACGCGACCATCGTCACCGTGTCGTCCGGCCTCGCGTTCGCGCCGCTGAAGGTCACCCCGACCTACGACGCGTCCAAGGCCGCGATCCACATGCTCAGCGAGGCGCTGCGGCTCCAGCTCGCCGACACGACCGTCGACGTCGTCGAGCTCGTCCCGCCGTCCGTCGCGACCGACCTCATGCCCGGGCAGCGCGAGAGCTCGTTCGCCATGCCGCTCGACGAGTTCGTCACCGAGGTCGTCGACCTGCTGCGCACCCGGCCCGACGCGCACGAGATCCTCGTCGAGCGCGTGAAGTTCCTCCGGTACGGCGAGGCGCGCGGCGACTACGACGAGGTCGTGCGCGTACTCAACGCCTCCGACCCGCACGGGCGCTGACGACGGAAGCTCGCCGCCCGCCGCACCCCGCGGACTTGACGATCCCCCCGCTGGAGCGTGGACGATCGGGGCATGACGAGCACCGAGGCCGGCAGCGCGCGTCCCGCGGCGGACGGGTTCGTGACGTTCGCGAGCCCGGTCGGGACGTGCGCCGTCGCGTGGCGCGGCGACGCCCTCGTCGCGACGCAGCTGCCCGAGGGCACGGCGGCCTCCACCCGCGCCCGGATGCGGGTGCGGGTGGGCGTCCCCGAGGTCGCCGCGGCGGACGCGCCGCCCGCGGTGACCGACGCCGCCCGACGGATCGTCGCGGTCCTCGACGGCGCGGACGACGACCTGCGCTCGGTCGCGGTCGACCTCGACGCCGCGTCGGAGCTGGAGCGCACGGTGTACCGCGCCGCGCGCGACATCCCGCCCGGCAGCACCACCACCTACGGCGACATCGCCCGGCTCGCGGGCGGCCTGGGCCTGGCGCGCGCGGTCGGCCGGGCGCTGGGGAACAACCCGCTGCCGCTCGTCGTGCCGTGCCACCGGGTCGTCGGCGCCGGCGGGACGCTCGGCGGCTTCTCCGCCGCGACCGGTCCGGTGCTCAAGCTCCGCCTCCTCGCCCTCGAGGGGCACGGCGCCGACCTGGCGGCGACGCCGCGGTCGCGCACCTGCGCTCCGCCGACCCCGTGCTGGCGAGCGTCGTCGACCGGGTCGGGCCGCCCGCGCTGCGGCGTGAGCCGCACGCCAGCACGTTCGCCGCGCTCGCGGAGGCCGTGGTGCACGAGCACACCGGCGCGTCGTCGGGGAACGTCTTCGCGCGCCTGTGCGTCGCGCTCCCCCGCCCGCTCGACGGGCCGACCCCCGACTCGCTGCTCGGGCTCGCCGACGCGCAGTACGCGCGGGCCGGCGTCCCGCGTGCCGCCACGCGCGCCCTGCGCGAGCTGTCCGCGCACGCGCTCTTCGGCGGGGTTCCCGACGACGACGAGCTGGCCGCGCTGCCGGACGACGCGGTGGTCGACCTGCTGACGGCGGTGCCCGGCGTCGGGCGCGGCGCCGTGGAGCGGGTGCTCGTCTCCCGGCTCGGGCGCCCGGACGTGCTCCTGGCCGACGACGCCGAGGTCCGGCGAGGCTTCGAGCTCGCCTCCGGGACGCCACTCTCCGACCCTGACGCGCTGCGCACGGCGGCGGAACGGTGGCGGCCCTACCGGTCGCTCGCGACCTGGTACCTGCGAAGACTCGCGTCCGGTGCCGACAGCGCGCTCAGCACGGAGGGCTGAGGCGCGGTGACCTCCGCGATCCTCGGCGCCCAGGAGCCGCGTCATCGGACCAGGGAGATGACGATCAGGGCCACGCCGAGGACCGCGTCGAGCGCGGCGCAGAACTGCGCGAGGGTCGAGGCGACGACGCGCCGGGTGCGCAGGTGGTGGACGTCCCAGGCGGCGTGGCCCAGGAGGCCGACGCCGACGAGCAGCCCGGCCCAGGGCTGGCCGAGTGCGGCGACCGCGAGGGCCAGGGCGACCACGACGACCAGGGCCGCCGCCTGCAGCGGCAGCCCCCAGGCGGGGCGGATCTCGCCGCGGGCCAGCCCGTACACCGCGAGGACCACCACGACCGCGAGCATCACCCAGAGCGGGTCGAAGCCGGGGAGGGCGAACCCGACCCCGATGAGCACGAACGTCAGGGCGAACAGGGGCCAGGCCGCCGAGCGTCGGCCGAGCGCGGCGGAACCGAGGTAGACGAACGCCGCCGCCACGAGCACCTGCGCGGACTGGGCCGTGTCGGCGAAGCCGACCCAGGTCGCGACGGCCAGCGCTGCGGCGAACAGGACCCCGGCGACGAGCGGCCAGCGCTGCACGTGGTCGCTCGCGGGACCAGCGTCGGCGGGGGTGCCGCGGCCGGTGTCGCCGGCCGGGGTGCGGCCTGGCGCCGGGTGGTCCGCGTGGCCGGCGGTGGTCACGACGCCTCCTCCGGCGCGACCGGCCGCACCGGTGCCACCGGCGGGACGGCCGGCACCGGTTGCCCCGGTGGGGTGAAAGCGGCCAACGCGGTCGCGGCGATGGTCCGGGCCGCGTCGTCCGGCGCGAGCCGCCCCGCCTCGATCTCCGCCGCGGCGCCGTTCATCACCCGGTGGAGGGTGCCGACCAGCCACGAGGCGGGCAGGTCGGTGCGGAAGACCCCGTCCCGGCGCCCCCGCTCGACGAGGCGTTCGACGCGCGTCACCGGCCGCTCGTGCAGCTCGAGCATCCGCTCCGGCGAGAGGTCCTGGAGCGCGGCGGTCATGAGCGAGCCGATCTGCACGATCGTCAGCCAGCTCTGCGCGACGAGACGAACGAGCGCGTCGCGCGGGTCGCCCGAGAGGTCGAGCGCGTCGAGCGCCTCGTCGCCCTCCTCGATCGCCCGGGCCACCACGGCGTCGACGAGCTCCGCCCGGCTCGCGAAGTGCCCGTAGAGCGTGACCCTGCCCACGCCCGCGGTCCTCGCGATCTCGGCGACGCTCGCGTCGGGGTCCCTGCTCAGGCAGAGGGCGGCGGCGTCCAGGATCGCCTGGACGTTCCGTCGGGCGTCCGCCCGCTTGGCCTGGTGCTGGGTGGCGTTACTCGGCATGCCGACCTCCCTTGTCGAACACCACTGTACGAGTTAGCGTGAGCGGGATCAACCCGAACACCCATGTTCGACTTGGAGGCCGCCATGACCGACCACGACCTGGACGCCGCCGTCCCGCGCACGGCGCCCGACCCGAGGCGGTGGCGGATCCTCGCGCTGCTCGGCACCGCCCAGCTCATGCTGATCCTCGACGTCACGGTCGTGACGGTCGCCCTCCCGGTGATCGGCACGGACCTGGGGATGGAGCGCGGGACCCTCACGTGGGTCGTCAGCGCCTACACGCTCGTCTTCGGCGGGCTCATGCTGCTCGGCGGGCGGCTGGCGGACCGCTTCGGCTCCCGGCGCCTCGTGCTCACCGGGCTCACGGTCTTCACCCTCGCCTCGCTCGTCGCCGGGCTCGCAGGCACCCCGGAGATGCTGCTGGCCGGCCGGGTGGCACAGGGCGTCGGCGCCGCGCTGCTCTCACCCGCAGCGCTCTCCGCGGTCGTCACGACGTTCGACGGCGACGAGCGCAACCGCGCCCTGGGCGTCTGGTCCGCTCTCAGCGGGGGCGGCGCGGCCCTGGGCGTGCTGCTCGGTGGGCTGCTGACCGGCGGCCCGGGGTGGCCGTGGATCTTCGTCATCAACGTGCCGATCGGGCTCGCGCTCCTGGTCGCGCTGCTCCGCCTCCTCCCCGCCGGGGTGGCGGGCGACCCGCGCCGGCTCGACCTGCTCGGCGCGGCCCTCGTCACGGCCGCGACCGGCGCGGTGATCTACGCGCTCATCGGCGCGGGCGACCGCGGCTGGGCGGACGTCACGACCGCCGTCTGGCTCGGGGTCGGCGTGCTGCTCTACGTCGCGTTCGTGCTGCGGCAGCGCACGGTCGCGGAGCCGCTCATGGACCTGCGGCTCCTCGCTCGTCGTCCCGTCCGCGCGGGCACGTTCCTCATCCTCGTCGCGACCGCGCTCATGATCGCCGTGTTCTTCCTCGGCTCGTTCCTGCTGCAGCGCGTCCACGGCCTCGGCCCGATCGCCACCGGCCTGCTCTTCCTGCCGGTCGCCCTCGCGACCATGGCGGGGTCCCAGCTCGCCGGCACCCTCCTCGGCCGGACGGGCGGGCGGCCGATGACGCTCGTCGGCGCGGTCGTCGTCGCCGGCGGCCTCGCGCTCCCGGCGACCGTGGACGGCACGCCCGCCGCCGTCGCGGGCATGGCGGTCGCCGCCGCGGGGATCGGTGCGCTGTTCGTCGTCGCGTCGGCCACCGCGCTCGGCCGGGTCGCGCCGCACGAGGCCGGCATCGCGTCCGGCATCGTGAGCACGTTCCACGAGTTCGGTGCGGCGCTGGGCGCGGCCGTCGTCTCGAGCGTCGCGGCGGCGGGGATCGCCGACGGCGCGGCGAGCGGGATCCAGGCCGGCTTCGGGTTCGCGGCCCTCACCGCGCTCGTGGGTGGTGCCGTCGCCCTGGTCATGCTCCCGCGCCGGTGAGCGCCTTCTCGTAGCGGCGGCAGGGAACCACCACGGTTCCCTCCGCGGTCTCTGCCGCGTAGTCGAGCGGACCGACGTCGACCCACCCCGACCGCTCGTAGAACCGACGTGCCCGGGCGTTGCCCGCCACGACGGCGAGCCAGGCGCGGTCGTGGCCGGCGGTCGCGACGACGTCCTCGGCGCAGGCCAGGAGCGTCGCCGCGACGCCGCTCCCCCGCGCCGTGGCGTCCACGTAGACCTGCTCGACCTCGTCGCCGACGACGACCACGAAGCCCCGCACGACGCCGTCGACCTCCGCCACCCACGTGGCGCCCAGGCGCTCGCGCACGCGCGGCGGGTAGGTCTCCTCGGCCCGGTGCTGGTAGAGCGCGTCGGGGACGTGCCCCGCGTGCCCGTCCGCCCAGCCGCGGTGCCAGATGCGCGCGATCGCGCCCGCGTCGTCCGACGACGCGCGCCGCACCGACGGCCGGCCGGCGGCGCCTTCCCGGTCCCCAGGCCCGACGACGCTCACGCGCGGCGCGTGAAGGTCACGTGGGTGACGCCGCTCGGGGCTGAGGTCGCCTCGACGGCGTACCCCTGCTCGAGGCCCTCGAGCCCGTCCCAGAGGCTGACGCCCCGGCCCAGGAGGATCGGCACCACCGCGACGTGCAGGTAGTCCACGAGCCCGGCGGCGAGGAACTCGCGGAGCATGGTCGGCCCACCGCCCAGGCGCACGTCCTTGCCGCCCGCGGCCGCCCGGGCCGTCTCGACCGCCTCGGCGGGCGACGCGTCGAGGAAGTGGAACGTCGTGCCGCCCTCCATCTCGATCGGCGGGCGGACGTGGTGGGTCAGGACGAAGACGGGCGTGTGGAACGGCGGGTTCGCGCCCCACGCACCCTTCCAGTCGGGGTCCTCGTGCCAGCCCGGGTGCCCGAACTTTCCGGCGCCCATGATCTCGGCCCCGATCCCGTCGTCGTGCCGCTGGACGAACGCGTCGTCGACCCCGCCGCTCCCGCCCGGCTCCCACCACTGCGTGGCGAACATCCACTGGTGCAGCCGGTCTCCGGCGTGACCGAAGTGGTGCTCCGCGTCCTGGCCCTCGCCGGTGCCGAACCCGTCCAGCGAGACGGAGAAGTTGTGGACGCGGACGAGTGACATGTCGATGCTCCGTCTCGGTGGGCGCCGGCTCTGGAGGCCCCGGGTCGCTCTGGCGAACACGCTCGTCCCAGCACGCTAACTCGGACGGGCGTGTTCGACAAGAGCCCCGTTGCCTCCCGCTATGGCTGCAGCAGAACCTTGATCGCGCGCCGCTCGTCCATCGCGCGGTACGCCTCCGCCGCCTCGTCGAGCGGCAGGGTGAGGTCGAAGACGAGGCCCGGGTCGATCTGGCGGGTCAGCACGAGGTCCATGAGGTGCGGCAGGTACGCGCGCACGGGCGCCACCCCGCCGTGCACGCCCTTGTTCTCCCAGAACATCTGCTCGACGGGCAGGCCTCCGTGCGGCAGGCCGACGATGCCGATCATGGCGCCGGGACGTGCCACTGCGACGGCCTGCTGCCGCGCGTCGTCGGTGCCGACGCACTCGAGCACCGCGTCCGCGCCGATGCCCTCGGTGAGCTCCTTGACCCGGGCCGCTCCCTCGTCGCCGCGCTCCTCGACGACGTGCGTGGCCCCGAACGTCGTCGCGACCCTCTGCCGCGCATCGTGCCGGCTCATCGCGATGACGGTGGTCGCACCAAGCTGGGCCGCCGCGAGCACCGCGCTGAGCCCGACGGCGCCGTCCCCCACCACGGCGACGCTCATCCCGGGCCGCACGCCGGCGCTGACGGCGGCGTGCCAGCCGGTGGACATCACGTCCGACAGCGCGAGCAGGCTCGGGACGAGGTCGGCGTCGGGCTGTCCGGGCGTGGCGACGAGCGTGCCGTCGGCGTTGGGGATGCGGATCCTCTCCGCCTGGCAGCCGTCGTAGCCGCCGCCGTGCAGGCAGTTGGCCTGCATGCCCTTGCGGCACACGGCGCACGTGTTGTCGCTGTGCTTGAACCCGCCGACGACGAAGTCGCCCGCCCGCACCGTCGTGACCGCCGAACCGGTCTCCTCGACGACGCCGACGTACTCGTGCCCGATCGGGACCGGCCGCGGTACCGGCGCAAGGCCGCGGTAGCGCCACAGGTCCGAGCCGCACACGCACGCCGCGACCGTGCGGATCACCGCGTCGGTCGGTTCCTCGATGACGGGGTCCGGTCGCTCCTCGACCCGCACGTCGCCCGGTCCATAGATGATTGCTCCACGCATGAGCCCATCGCACACCATCGAGCGGGCCGAGGCGACGCGAGGGCCCGTGCGGCTCCGCGCAGGTTCAGAAGAGCGGCCAGGGCACGGCCTGCATGTCCCCTGCCGGGTGCGGGAAGCGCGCCGCGAAGAGCAGCCGGTCGCACCGCTGTGCGAGCTGGGTGACCTCGTCGGGCGTCAGCAGCTCGGCCAGGCGTCGCCCCAGGTCGCCGTCGAGCTGAGGTCCGAGGTCAGCCCGAACCTGTGCGACGCCCGCCAGCTCGTCGTCGCTCAGGCTCGTTCCGAGCCAGCCCCAGAGCACCGTCCGCAGCTTGGGCTCGACGTGAAAGGTGACGCCGTGGTCGACGCCGAGGCGCCGCCCGTCGGACAGGGGCAGCACGTGCCCGCCCTTGCGGTCGGCGTTGTTCACCACCGCGTCGAACACCGCCATGCGCCGCAGCGCCGGCGAGTCCTCGTGGATCACGCTCACCGGACGGTCCTCCTCGTCGACGCCCTCCAGCACCGTCCGCACGCCGTCGGGCGGCACCTCGTCCGTCGGCACGACGTCGACCGGCGACTGCGCGTCGTCCACCTCCTGCCAGAGCTGCACCATGCCGGGACCCAGTGGTCCGTCGCGCAGCCACGTGCGCGGCACGATCCCCCAGCCGAGCGACTCCGAGACGAGGTACGCGGCGACCTCCCGCGCCGCCAGGGTGCCGTCCGGGAAGTCCCACAACGGCTTCTCGCCGGCCACCGGCTTGTACACGACCTCGACGTCCCCGATCCGCGCGAGGAACGTCGCGTTGGACGCGACGCGGATGCGTCCGACGACGTCGAGCGGCGCCGCGTCGAGGTCGCCGTCCGGCGACGTCACGCCTCGTCGGGCAGCACGCACTCGTGCCCGTCGGGGTCCATCGGTGCACCGCAGCGCGGGCAGGCCGGGCGGCCCGCGAGCACGACGGCGCGCGTGCGCTGCGCGAAGGCGCGAGCCGTCCCGACGGGCATCTTGACGCGCAGCGCCTCCTGGGGCTCCGGCTCGTCCGCGTCGGGGTCCAGCTCGTCGTCGTCCACGAACGGGAACGCCTCGACGATCACCTGCGCCGTGCGGGGGTCCCAGGCCAGCCGCATCGACCCCGTGCGGAACTCCTCCTCGACCGGGAGGTCCAGCGGGTCGTCGTCGATCAGCTCGGCGGGCACCTCGGCGGGGACGCTGTACCGGTTGTCAGGCGCCTCCATCAGCTCGTCGAGCAGGCGCTGGACGGTCTCGGCGAGGACGGCGGACTGCTCCTTCTCGAGGGCGACGCTCGTCGTCCGGTTGCCGGAGCGAGCCTGCAGGTAGAACGTGCGGGAACCGGGCATCCCGACGGTCCCGACGACGACGCGGTCGGGCCAGTCGTACTCATGGACGAGGGTGGGCATGCCCTCACTCTACGAGCGCTCGCACCCTCCGCGCCGGGCAGCCATGGGCCGGACGTCAGGAGGGCTGGAGATCGCTCGGGTCGTCGGGCGCGACCGGCCCGGCACCGCCCCCGACCGGCGCATCGCCGACGGGCGGCGCCGTGCGCAGCCACGAGAGGTCGCCGGCGTCGGTGTTGACGGCCACCACCTCCGGGCGGTGCGTGCCGTACCTGACGATCGAGATCGACGCCGGGCCGACGACGATGCGCTGGAACAGGTCCAGGTGCATCCCCAGCGCATCTGCCAGCACGGACTTGATCACGTCCCCGTGCGAGACGGCCGCCCACACCGCGTCGTCCCCGTGGCGCGCGGCGACCTCCGCGTCATGCCGCCGGATCGCTTCGACGCTCCGGGCCTGCATCGCCGCGAGCGACTCACCGCCAGGGAACGCTGCCGCCGAGGGCTGCGTCTGCACGACGGACCACAACGGCTCCTGGGCGAGGTCCTTCAACGCACGCCCCTGCCACTGCCCGTAGTCGCACTCGGTGAGGCCGTGCTCGGTGACAGACTCCGGCGCGCCCGCCTGATGGTCGAGCAGCGCCCGCGCGGTCTGTCGACACCGCTCCAACGGGCTCGTCACGATGCGCGCCAGCGGCACGCCCATAATACGCTCGGCCGCCCGGACCGCCTGATCGCGCCCGACAGCGTCCAACCGGACGCCGCCCGCGCGACCGGCGAGGATGCCCCCAGAATTAGCGGTCGTGCGGCCATGGCGGACGAGGAGGAGGATCGGCATGGCCTGAGCCTAGGCGGGTCCTTCGACGCAGGGGATCGACGCGACGCGCCCACGAACTCACGTCGGGGTCATCGGCAAAGACGCTCCGCGTGCGATGCGCGCAGCGGGACTCACTTCCGCGCCGTGGGATACCCCGGGACGCGGAAGCGTTCGTACGCACTCAGGTGAACGGCGTGCACACCCCGGACGGCACCGAGCGGGATCACGTAGTACGAGAAGTCACCGTCGACGACGAAGAACTCGTCTATGTCGTCCGTGCCGTAGAGCGTCCGCCCCTGACGCGACGTCGAGAGGTACACCTTCCAGGAGCCGCCCTCCCGCGTCGTCGTCGTCTTGACCTGGACCCGACGGATGTCCGCTCCTGCGCCGACGAGCAGGTCGTATCGGGCGGGCTCAAGGGGCCAGGAGACGTTCACCCCGCACAGGGCGTACCAGCCGGCCGCGAGCAGGGCTCCCGCCCGGCCTAGATGGGCGGTATCCGGGACAAGCCCGGGAGCCTGCGCGGGCGCTGGCGTCTTGTCCAGGTGGTCGACCTCCAACCCGAGCCGGGCAGCGTGACCCTTCACCGTGGTTGTCGCGGAACCACCCTTGAGCCCCAACGCGCCAGTCACGTCAGGCCAGGACGCCGCCCCTGCCACCGCGGCGCGCAACTCGGCCTCGCTCCACCGCCGCTGTCCGGTGAAATGGCCGTAGTCGACCTCCAACCGCTCGGCGTGCGACCGAACTGACCGCAGCGCTGCGGAGGACGTTCCGAGGAGACCGAGCGCACGGAGCACCCCGCGCCAGGACGTCGACGCCGCGACGGCAGCCACCAGTTCGGCGTCCGTGTACGTCCGCTTCGTCCCCATGATCCTCGAACCTAGGACGAGGCACCGACACCCTGGCATTTCGCCCAAGTCACTTCTATCGCGCGAGCGATCGAGTTGCATGGCAAGTCCGGGAGCCAGTGCGGAGGTTTGTCTGCGGCCACAGGTCGCTCCTGTCGACTCTTTGTACCTGTCACCGTAGCGGTCGGTCACGGTTTGGCGTTCTTCTCCGAACGCAACGGCGACCCGCTCCGCCACACCTCGGCCTGATCAACACCGGACCACGGTCACCGTCCACGCCCCGACGTTCCCGGGATCAATCTCTCCGACGGAGACACCAAGGTCGTGCCACGGGCCAACGACGACGTCGTGCGCAGCATTAAGGGACAGTTCCCGCGCTGGAAGGGCGCAGATCGGCAAGAGCGACCTCTACCACACGTTGGCCCGTAGGCGATCTCGCGCTTCCATCAGCGCGAATCCGAGGAGGTTCTGACCGCGCCACCGCACTGGGGTTCTCGGCATCGGGATCCTGAGCGCTCAATCCGATGGCCAACACCCGGTCATGTGGGGCTCGCCTTGACCAGCACACGGTCGACAGTGCGGAGCAGAAAGCCACGCAGAGCATCGTCGGATCCGAGCGTGTGCATGGTGCCCTCAACGACGTTCCCGAAGCGCTCACGCATCCAGACGTCCTCGTCGAACCTGGACACGATGCGTCCCTGCAGCCTTCGCCAGGGCAGGACTGGGCGCATCGAGCGCGGCCTGCTCTGCCTCTGGATCCGCGAACTGCCTCGCCTTCGCCGCCATCATCCAGTGCTCGGCGATCGCATATGTCCGCCCGTCAACGGTAAAGGGGGACGGCCACCACTGGCTCAGGCAGCTCCGCCCGAGGCGGCCACCTGACTCGGGCGTGTGTGACCCCAGCAATGCAGGTACTTCACGAGAGCGCCGCTGGACGGCGTGCATGAGCTGCTCAACCGAGCGGAGGTCGTTCGACACGAGCGCCAGCATGCCAGCTAGCGCAGCACGCATCGAACTCATTCGGCAGTTCCACGCCGAGACGCGATCCAGCCATTTCGACGCTCCACGGAGCCGATACCTAGGGAGTGTCTCCTTAGTACCGCGGCCACGATGTTGCAGAGTGCGCTCGTGGATCGTGGTCGCGAGTTGTCGGACGAGCAGTGGGCGGCGATCGGCCCGTTGATGCCGCAGGTATCTGGGCGGTCGCGTCCGTGGCGTGATCATCGTCAGGTCGTGGAGGGGATCGTTCACCGGTATCGGACCGGGGTCGCGTGGCGTGATCTTCCCGAGGGGTTCGGGCCTTGGCAGACCGCGTGGAAGAGGCATGCGCGGTTCTCCCGGGACGGGACCTGGGACGAGATCCTGACGGCCTTGCAGGCTCGCGCGGACGCGAACGGCGGTATCGACTGGCGGGTGAGCGTGGACTCCACGATCAACCGGGCGCACCAGCACGCCGCGACCTTGCCCCGAACCACAGGGGGCACTGGCGAATCACAAGAATCCGGAACGGCGCGAACCGGCTGACCACGCGTTGGGTCGCTCTCGGGGCGGGTTGTCGACGAAGATCCACGCCGCGGTCGACGGCAACGGGCGACCGCTCGCGGTGCTCGTGGGACCGGGCCAGGGCGGTGACGCCCCGATGTGCCTGCCGCTGCTCGGCACGATCCGAGTCCCTCGAGCAGGGGCGGGACGCCCGCGCACCACACCTGACGCCGTGCTGGGCGACAAGGCGTACTCCTCGCGCGCGATCCGGTCCGAGCTGCGCCGGCGCGGCATCGTCGCGGTCATCCCCGAACCCCGCGACCAGCAGGCCCACCGTCGCCGACGCGGATCACGAGGCGGACGGCCCGTGACCTACGACGCCGTCACCTACCGGGGTCGCAACACGGTCGAGCGGTTCTTCAACCGCATCAAGCAATGGAGAGCACTCGCGACCCGCTACGACAAGCACGCGCTCGTCTACCGCGGTGGCGCCGTTCTCGCAGCGATCCTGCTCTGGCTCCCCTGACCAACTCGTACCTGGGCCCAGTCTCGACGTTCGTCACAGTCCAACGGCACCGGAAACGCCCATCGAGTCGCCGCCGAGTTCACGGTCGTCGCTCTGTAGGAGCAACGCCATCGTGGCGCCAGCCTCCGCCGCGCCGCGCGCCTGGGTGACAAGGATGTCCACCAAGGCGGGAGCGAGGTCAGGCAGCGCCGTGGCGAAGCGGTCGAACCCGAGGAACGCCAGCGCCAGGCCCGCGGCCGTCGGCTGCCAGCCGTACTCCCGTGCGACAACGTCTGACATGCAGTCGTTAAGCGCATCGAGATTCCGGCCGTAGTAGGCGGGAAAGTCCAACGCCACGGCGAGATCGCGATGCACTTCCGCGCCCGTCGACCAGGAACCAGCATCAAGAACCACGACCTGAAACCCTCGGGCAGCGAGCTCCTCCACGGCCCCATCGAGTTCCGAGCGTCGAGAGAATACCGTCACCGAGAGACCCGTCAAGGGTTCACGAGCATGACCTGCCGAAGGGACCGCTCCTGACGAGGACGTGCTCACCCACGAGATGCTACGCAACTGGCGTCTTAGGAGACACGCCCTAGGACCCGCGCTGGTCTCCAACTCCACGCCCATCACGGCGTGGTGCCTGTCGCCGTAATGCCACCCTCGCGGCTCATCACCGAAGTAGTGAAGGTCCCAGGACGCGACGTCATCGACACGGATCCCGACCAGCTCCGTCGTCTTCCGGTCGAAATCGTCCCGCATGCTCACGAAAGCGAACGATGCCTCATCCCCGCACTCGAACTGGGAAGCACGCCCTAACTGGCTGCGCGAGACCCGATCCAGAACCTGGGGCGACGGATCGGCTGTGTGGGTACCCACTGGCACGCTGGCGGCGGACCGGGACCTGGGCGATCGACCGCATGCCGCTCACGGCCAGAACGGATAGGTGACGCTGTGATCAAGAAGAAGGCCCCAAACCTCCGGATACAGGGGGCCTCGTTTGAGTCGATGGAGTTCCAGATTGCGAGGGGGCTTGAGTTCCTGGAGACGCTCGGCCCCGGCGCGAGCCTGCCGTCTCTGCCAGGGCGGCTTCCGGGCCTGGTCGCTGAACGTGTCGCCAACATGGTCTCGCTCCTTGACAGGGTCGACTCCCTGGACCTTCTCGGCAACATGAAGCAGGTGGATCTCGCCAACATCATGGCGTCGCCCGGGGAGAGCTGGAGAGATGTTGGCGAGTCCCACGCCGTCACCGAGGTGGTGGCGCTCGTCCTTCTGGGTCTCGGCCTGCCTCGCGTCAAAGGAGAGGGAGCCAGAAACGCAGCTGAAGTCGTTGAGGCACTTCGGGCCGACGCTCAGTGGATCGTAGAAGCGTCCCAGATGTCTGCGACGGTAGAGGCGGAGACCACCGACGACTCGATGACCAAGGTCGCGCTGCGTTCACGCATGGACCGAATCTCCGTGCGTAACTCCCACTACACAAACATCGGCCGTCAGCTGAACACGTCGTTCTTCAGCCGCCCGAAAGTCCGCGAGATCATGGAAGCTCGTGTGGGCTTCACCGGGGACGACGTCGATGCAGTCACGAAGACGCTTGGAGAGGTCCAGCAGAAGCGGATCTGGGAAGCGTTCGAGAAGGTTCGTGAACTCATGGGGCGAGTGAACCCGCCTCCCGACCAGGCCCGGGCAGCGCTCGAGCGGTTGTTCACGACACCGGCCGACTTGTTCGCTATCACGCCGACATCTCTGGCTGCGGAAGCGGGGCTCGACGAAATCCGGGTGCGCGCCGCACTGGACACGTTCGTCGTGGCACCATTGCAGGCGACACCGGTTGATCTTGTACAGGCGTTCACGCGCGGTGACAACCCGTTCGCGTCATCCGGCCTTCTCAAGGTCGACGAGGACGTCTACTTCCCGCTCACGACGGCGCTGCTGTCGGAGCACGTCCGTAGCCGGGTCGAGGACGCGTTCAAGCAGGGCCGGCACTGGGCTACGTTCGACGAGCAGCGCAAGAAGTGGTCAGAGAGCCGGGCCAAAGGGCTCCTAGCAGCCTTGCTTGGCGGCGCGCGCCCCCGGCTGGAGAACTTCAACTATCTGATTCCTGACACCGGTGCCGACGTGCACCTCTTGGCGGCAGACGCGGCACCTGCGGCCAAGGGCGTGCATCAGGTCGAGGGTGACATCCTCTTCGTCGTTGACAACGTGGCCTTCTGTGTCGAGGTCAAGGCTGGGGCGCTGAATGAGCGAGCGAGGGCTGGGGACACGCGCGCGGTCATGAGGGGCCTGACCGGAATCATCACCAAGGCCGACGAGCAGGCGGAGCGTCTCAGGTCGCTCATTCTCGCCAACCAGGGGATTTGGACTGCCCGACGAGAGTGGGTGGACCTGCCCGGCGTGCAGGAGGTCCACAACATCGTGGTCGTGCTCGACGACCTTGGACCAGTCATCTTGTCCACCGGGGCACTCGTAGACGCCAAACTGATCGTGAGCGAGCGCGTCCCATGGATCGTCTCGATGCACGACTTGACCGTCTTCCGCGACGTGATCGAGCACCCTGCACAGTTCCTCACATTCCTTCGGCGCCGCACTCAAGCCGAGGCGGCGCGCTGGCTTGATGCCGTCGACGAGCTTGACGTGATGATGTTCTTCCTCAATGGCGGCCTCTACTTCGAGTCGGACCCCGACCAAGGCGAGAACGGTGAACGCCCTAGGCATGTTGACGTCGCCAAGAGACGACGGCACAGACAGCAAGGGCCCGTCTTCGTCGGGACGCTGACCGACCCGCTCGACGCTTGGTACGAACCTCGCACCAAGTCATCGAAGCCGTCACGTGACGAGGGTCCCTTCGTCCTCAGGTTCCTTGAGTGGAGCAGAGAGCGGCAAGTGCCGGGCTGGCTGCGCGTAGGAGCAGACCTTGTCGGCCTGGGATCGTCGACACGGAGCCGGTTCATCACCGAACACGCCCGCGTCGTTGACCGGGCGCGTTATGGCAGCCAGGCGAGCATGACCATCGGCGGTGACGACGGCGAGGGCAGATGGCTGTTCCTCTTGGGTGGGGACAGCCCAGGGCACCGCATCGACATCGGCCCTTATCTGCGGCTGAAGAAGTACCAGCACCGCGCGGCTCGTGTTACCGCGTGGGTCGTTGACGCCAACGGTGAGCCCTCTCGGTATGCACACCTCGAAGGGGCGTGGAAGGCAGACCCGGCGGTCGAGGCCGAAGTCCACGAGGCTGAGCGACAAGGCAAGCTCGTCGTGGTGGACAGGACACCAGCGTCCGTTCCTCCGTCCGCGAAACGGGCGACACGGCGGCTTCGCGGAACGAGACGGAGCCGCAAGTGAACCCTCGGGCGACGCGTACACCTTTGATGGCCCGCCCGCTTGCGCCCAACGCGCCCGTAGACTCCGAGCGCCCCTCCCTCCCTTCCGTCCTGCCCTTCAGTTATGTTGGTGCCGCGGCCGGCGATGCGCACGCGGCGGCGGCCCCCGTAGTCGAAATCAAGGGGACTGCTGCAGGATCCCTTTGGCGGCGTCCGATACTGAGACGCTAGGGTTTTATCTCACGCACCGACCCGCAACTTCTTGGACAAGCAACCCTTGACCACGGACGCGTTGACGTAACTGGGACCCATTCCGTGCCCGACAGACCGGCCTGCTCTTCGATGAAAGCGCGGCGCCAGAAATAATCGCGAATCTTCCGACATCGCGCGGGAATGGCAGTCGTGTGCTGATCGGCTGGAGGTCCGGCGTTTCGGTGACGACGATGACACGTCGCGCCGCTACTTCCGAGGCACCAGCCTCGTCACCCAGCGACGGGTTGGTCGCCAGGAGACCAGATTGATTGTCTGAAGCGCGGTTGGGCGCCGCCCGACATTAGCGGCTTCCACGACCTACACACCGAGAGGCTCGTCCCCAGCGCCGATGATGATGCGCGGGTGAGCGTCGACGCGGATCTGGGCACGGTCGGCCCCCGGTAGGGCGGCACGGTAGGGAGAGTTAGTTTGGCACCCCCTCGAGATACGCCTTGCTCCGGTGGAGCAGTTCTGCCGTGAGTTCCTTGTGCTCCTCGCGGATGCGACACTTGCGGTCTAGCAGCCCGAGCTTTTCCTCACGAGGCGGCTGGGCCGCTTTGGTCCGAATGTCTGCTGCTGGGATGCACTCGAAGCGGTACTCGGGGAAGCGGGCCTCAAGCGTGTCACGCTCATCCTCCTTGTCGTCGTCCAAGATGCCGACGACGTACTCGTAGCCAAGGTCGTGCAGCAGTTGCGCGAACGCGCCCATCTTCCCCGCCCCGCCAACACCCCAGCCGAAGAACGAACCAGGCAGTTCGATACCCAGTTCCTTCATCACGATGTCGAAGAAGACCACGTCCTCCTGTCCCTCGACGAGGATCACCCTGTCGTGCAGGAAGAACACCTCGTTCGCCTGGAGACCGAGGGTGTGCGGGTTGTTGCGGTCGCGCACCGATCTCGCAACCGACTCGAGCGAGTCGCGCGAAGCGGCGTGCACCTGGCAGCAGTCTTGTGAGCGGCGCATCCGAACGACGCAGGCACCGTTGCTGATCGCCTGCCACGAGATGAAGTACGGGGAGTGCGTTGCACAGACGATCTGCCTGTCGCGTGCCAGGTCGACAAGGAGGGCGGCAAGTCGACGCTGGTACTCCGGGTGCAAAGACAGCTCGGGCTCGTCGATCACGACCATGGTCGAGGGCTCCGAGTCGTACAGGGCGTCGATGATCGACAGGAGGCTCGTCAGTCCGTCCCCGAGCCCCTCGCTCGAATGGTCGCTGTCGAGCCCGCCAGGGCTGGGCCACCGGTACTTGAGGAAATATTGCCCGTTGTCTGACCGGTCGATCGTCCACTCCGGGGGCGGGTCGATGACTCTGGACATCATCTCTTGGAACGTCGATCTGCGATCGTTGTCACGGTCGATAGTGAACAACCGCAGCGCGAAAGTGTCGAGGGTCGGCAAGCGAGGGTCTGCAGCCTGGTACCCGTAGAGGTAGGAGCCGCGATCTCCGGGGGTGCCCGTGTAGCCGCTGAACAGGTGCGCGAAGCTCCGGCGTGACTGCACCACGAAGAGACTGCCGCGCTCGATCGTCCCTTCAGCCGTGACTTCACTGCCACCCGGCCGGACGGACTCCAGCCTCAAGGCGGGCTCCCCGTCTGCGCAGTCCAGCCGTATCGTCACCCGATCTCCGAAGGTGCGGTTGCGTCGACCTTGGGAGAACGACGGGGGTGGAGACTGGCTGAACCCACGCAGGCTCTCGATGATCGTCGACTTGCCGGAGTTGTTGGCACCGACCAGCAGGGTCAGCCCGCTTCCCGGGGAGCCGTTGGGCTGAGCGAACTCGAGGCTCTGCTCCTGCGCAAATCCTCTGAGGCCACCAACAGTCAGTCGTACGTAGTTCGCCACTTGGCCTCCCATGGAGTCGATCAAGGGTCCGAATGGTGGGGCCCGTTTGACAGGAAGGTCCGCGCGCACCCGCCATGCCGTGAGGATGCCATCGAAGGGGCGGATCAGGGCTCGTCGAGGTGGGTGAACTGTGGGGTGCACTGTGGAAGACGCGCAGGGTAGCTGCGGGCTTGCCGTGAACCGCCCATCGACCGCGCGACCGGCGAGATCCTGCGCGAGCTCACCCTCGACCCCACACGCGACTACCAGCCCACCGGCCACCAACACCGCCCAGACCCCGAACAACGAAAAGCCGGACCTACGAAAACGTAGGTCCGGCTCTCCTCGATGTCGTGAGACATCACACGGTCGGGCTGACAGGATTTGAACCTGCGACCCCCTGACCCCCAGTCAGGTGCGCTACCAAGCTGCGCCACAGCCCGTGGCTGGATCACATGGCCTAACACTCGACGCAACACCGCGTGTTCTGGCCCCGTGAAGCCTCGGATACTCTACCCCATCCGCGACGCCTCCAGCGCACCGTTTGCCCCGGTCGCGGCTGTGCTGCGGGTCTCGTCCGCGTCCTGAGCAGCAGCGTCGCCCTCCCCCGTCGGCAGGTGTGCGCGCCACGCGCTCGCGACGATCACCAGGCACACGGCCGCGATGACGAGCCCGCCGAGGAACATCTGCGCGTACGTCCACCGCACGGACAGCGCCGCGAGCGCCACGGGCACGCAGAACCCGACGTACGTGAGCGAGTAGTACACGGCCGTCAGCCCGGCGAGGTCGTCGGGCGTCGCGATGCGCTGGACCTCGCTGAGCCCGGCGACGAGCGCGAGCCCGTAGCCGGCGCCGAGCACCATCGCGGCGACGAGCGCCGTCGGGAGGTCGAGCCGCGCCGACGCGAGCGCGCCGAGCCCCATGCCGACGACGACGATCGACATCGCGACGACGGACGCTCGCGCGCTGTGCCGGGTGTCGATGAGGCGGCCGAGCACCTGGATCCCGACGCCGCAGCCGAGGCCTAGCACGGTCATGAGCCCGGAGAACGCGATGGGCGCACTCCCCGCGCTCGTGGACACGAGCCCGGGCAGCACGGCGTACGCGCTGCCCGCGCACCCGAACACCCAGGGCGCCACGGGCACGACGACGCGCAGGAACCGCCGGTGCGCGACAGCCGGCACGCGCAGGTCGTCGCGCAGCCGACCGCGGGCGGCGCCGTCGGCCGCGACGCGCGTCTCCGGCACGCCGAGCACCCACACGCCCGCCGCGACGGCGAGCGCCGCGTGCAGCAGGTACGCGGTGTGCGTCGGCCACGGCGCCCACTGCGCGAGCACCGCCGCGACGCCCGCCCCGACGAGGAACCCCAGCGTGAGGGCGAGGCCGGCGCGCCGGGCGCCGGAGCCGCCGTCAGGCACCCCGGACGCGCGGGCCGCCTCGTCGCTGAGCTCCTTGACCCACGTGGTGCCGACGGCCATGACGAGGCCGAGCGCGATCCCGCACAGCACCCGCCCGGTCGCGAGCAGCGCGGCCGACGACTCCCCCGCCGCGAGCACGAGCGACCCGGCGAGCCCGATCGGCGCCGCGGGCAGCAGCAGCGGACGCCGCCCGTACCGGTCGGACAGCGGTCCACCGAGCAGCAGCGCGGGCACGATCCCGAGCACGTACGCGGCGAGCAGCGCGTCGACGGTCACCGCCGAGAAGTGCCCCACCTCCCGGTACATGACGAGCAGGGGCGTGAACTCGTTGCCACCCCACGCGACCGCGAACATCACCGCCGCGACGGCGACCCACGCCCGCGGCCCGACGGCGGCACTCGCCCCGTGCGCGGACGCCGCGGTCTCGCCCTCGGTCGCCGACGTCGACACCGCGCTCACAGGCCCGACCTCGCGTCCTCGAGGTGGCGCTGGATGCGGCGCTTGTAGGTGCGGGTGTCCCGTACCTCGAGCGCGTCGATCAGCGCGCGGTGCCCGGCGACGAACGTCGCCGCGCGGCTCGGGTCCCACCGGACGCTGTGCGCGACCATGCGTTGCTGACGCTCGCGCAGGCTCACGGAGAACGTCGTGAGCAGGGCGTTGCCGCCTGCGGCGACGATCTCCTGGTGGAAGCGCGCGTCGAGGGTCGCGTACTCCGCGACGTCACCGTCGGCGACCGCCGCCTCCTGCGCCGTGACGAGGTCACGCAGGAGCGCGACGAGCGTCCCGAGCTCGGCGTCGGGCAGGCGCACGACCGTCTGCGCGGCATGGGTCTCGACGAGCAGGCGCGCGTCGAGGACGGCGTCCGCCTCCCCCGGCGCGACGGGCACGACGAGCGCGCCACGCTTCGGGTACAGGCGCAGCAGCCCCTCGGTCTCCAGGCGGAGGAACGCCTCGCGCACCGGCGTGCGGCTCACGCCGAGCTGCTCGGCGATCTCGCCCTCGCTCGTCATCGACCCGCCGGGCAGGCTTCCGTCGAGGACGAGGGACTTCACGTGTCGGTAGGCCTGCTCCGTGGCAGAACCGCTGGTTGTGCGAGGCATAGATACATGATGCATCTATCTGGTGCACGACTTCGACCGGAGTCGCACCGTGCGCACGTGGCCCTCGCCACACAGAGCTGTCGACCTCAAGTGATCCTTGAACGTGCGTCATGACGAACGGCGGCTCGGCCCCGCACCGCCCGGGCCGCTGCGGCGCAGCGGCTCGTGCACGCGCCACACGCTCCGGTAGCCGCGGTACCCGACGAGCATCCACACCACGAACGACGCGATCGCCCCGACCACCCCGACGGCGATCCCCCACGCGACCGATCCCGTGAGCAGCTGGACCGTGGCCCCGCAGAGCATCCCGACGAGCGAGGACTCCACGACGAGGATGACGAGCATCGAGCTCGCGAGCACCTGCGTCCGGTCGCGCGCCGCGAACGGGTAGTACGTGCGCCCGGAACCGGCCTGGTCGTCGGCCGCCGACATGACGAGGTACCGCTCGACACCCGGGTCCAGGTCCACGTACGCGCCGCGCAGCCGGTTCATCGCGAGCACGTACGCGAGGTCCTCCTCCGCGGTGTTGAGGACGCGCATCATCGTGACCGCGCCGATCAGCGCGAGGAGCAGCAGCACCCCCACGGCGACGGCGCCGAACCCGCCACGAAAGCCCGTCGCGTTCCCGAGCACCCCCAGGCTGAAGACCCCGGCGGACACGAGGGTGAGGAAGATCGCGATGCGCGTGAGGACCTCGCTCTGCGTGGTCGAGCGCGACGCGAGCAGGCTCCAGTGCTCGGTCGCGAGGATCTGGGCGCGCAGCGCCCGCTGCGCGTCGGTCAGACGCGCGGCCTCGTCGCCCGACGACGCGGGCACGGCCGTCGTCATCCCGTCATTGTCCTCCCGCACCCCCGCCACGGACCTGCGGGCCGTCGCGACGCCGTCGCGACACGCCACAGCACCGTCGCCCAGGGCGCGCCGCGGCCCACGCCGGGGCAGCCTGGACGGATGAGCACCTGGGAGGAACCGTCCCGCGTCTCGACCGTCGTCACCGGCGGCGCGCAGGGCGTCGGCCGTGCCGTCGCGGAGCACCTGGCGCGGCACGGACCGGTCGTCGTCCTCGACCCGGGCGGGGCCGAGCACGCCGACGAGCTCCGCGCCGCGGGCATCGAGGTCGTCACTGGCGACGCGGCCGACGCATCGGTCGCCGAGGAGGCGGCCCGACGCGCCGAGTCGCTCGCGCCCCTCACCGGGTGGGTCAACAACGCCGCCGTCTTCCGCGACGCCTCGCTGTCGTCCGCGAGCGCCGCGGACGTCACCGCGCTCGTCACCGCGAACCTCGCCCTCGCGGTCACGGGCTGCCGGACGGCGGTCGCGCACCTGCTCGCGCACCGCCGCTCGGGGGCGATCGTCAACGTCTCGTCGCACCAGGCGCAGCGCCCCGTGCGCGGCGCCCTCCCCTACGCCACCGCCAAGGCGGCGGTCGAGGGACTGACGCGCGCGGTCGCCGTCGACCACGGGCCGCAGGGCATCCGCGCGAACGCGGTGGCGCTCGGGTCGATCGCGACGCACCGCTACACGGCCTATCGGGACGCGCACCCGGAGGTCGACGCCCAGATGGCCGCGCTGCACCCCCTCGGGCGGGTGGGGACGCCGGAGGAGGTCGCGCACGTCGTCGCGTTCCTGCTCTCGCCGGCGGCGGGCTTCGTCACGGGTGCGGTCCTCCCGGTCGACGGCGGGCGGTCGGCCCTCGGCCCCGACCCGGAGGCCACCTGACCCTCTCCGCCGACGGCGCGGGTGCGTTCATCCATGCCTGCACGCGGCCTTCATGACGGCACGCAAGTTTGCCGATGACCCTGGCCGACCGCCGACACGCACCATGGGCGCATGGCACGCATCCTCATGATCGTCACCGCAGCAGACTCCTTGACACTGGCCGACGGCTCGGCCCACCCCACCGGCTTCTGGGCGGAAGAGCTGGTCGTCGCGCACCGGGCGCTGGCTTCCGCCGGGCACGAGGTCGTCGTCGCGACGCCGGGCGGTCGCCCGGCGCCCGTCGATCCCGGTTCTCTCGACGCGGCCGTCGTCGGCGACGACGACAAGGTCGGGGAGCTCGCCGCCTACCTCGACACCGTCGCGGCGGTGCTGGAGGATCCCGCAGACCTTTCCGCGCTCGACGCGACGCAGTTCGACGCCGTGGTGCTGCCGGGCGGGCACGGGCCTATGGCCGACCTCGCCCACGACCCGGCGGTCGGTGCCGCGCTCGTCGCGGCCGACGCGGCCGGACGCGTCGTCGCGCCGTTCTGCCACGGCCCGGCAGCGCTCCTGAGCGCCGTCCGCCCGGACGGGTCGTTCGCGTTCGCGGGCCGCCGGCTGACGGTGTTCACCAACGAGGAGGAGACCACGGGCGGCCTGGGCGCCAACACCCCCTGGTTCGTCGCGGACGCGCTGGCCGAGCGCGGTGCCGTCGTGGAGTCCGCCGCCCCCTGGAGCGGCCACGTCGTCGTCGACGGCAACCTCGTCAGCGGGCAGAACCCGCAGTCGAGCGACGAGGTCGCAGCCGCCGTCCTCGCGCTCCTCGCCGACTGAGCCTCATACCCCGGCCGCCGTGATCCGAGCGATCACGGCGGCCAGGTCGCGCAGGCTCCGGCTCGCCTCGAGCCGCCCCGACCGCGTGACCAGGTACAGGGTGTTGAGCGGCGCGACCTCCGGCCGGTGCAGCTCGACGAGCGAACCTGCTGCGAGCTGCTCCCTCACCAGGTAGCACGGGAGCACGGACATCCCGGCGCCCCCGACGACCGCCGCGCGCACGGCACGCAGGTCCGGCACGACGGCGGTCGTCGTCGCGATGTCGGGCCGGCGGCCGAACACCGACCGCCAGTACCGGCGGACGATCGGCAGGTTCTCGGCGTACGCCACGACCGGGATGCGCTCCAGCTCCTCGACGGTCACCTGATCGCCCTGCAGCTCCTGAGCCCACCTCGGCGCGCCGACGAGGACGAACTCCTCGTCGGCGACGGGCGAGCCGCTCAGGCCGTGGTCGCGCGGTCGCACCGAGCTCAGGACGACGTCGAGGTCGCCGTGCCGCAGGTCCTCGAGCAGCCCGTCGGCCACGCCGAGGTGCAGGCGCACCGGCGCACCGGCTGCCGCGACGAGCTCGGGCACGTGCCGCGCCAGCACCTCCCCGACGACCTCGGCCGCGCCTCCCACGTGCACGACGCTGCCGTCCGCACCCGAGAGCTCGACGAGGTCCTCCAGCGCGTCGAGATGCCGGGCGGCCTGCTGGGCGAGCAGCGTTGCTCGCCCCGTGGCGACCAGACCGGTGGGCGTCCGCTCGAACAGCGCATAGCCGAGCCGGTGCTCGAGCGCGCGCACGTGGCCCGACGCGGTGGGCTGCGAGATGCCCAGCAGCCTCGCGGCGTCGCTGACCGAGCCCGTCCGGTAGGCCGTCAGGAACGTCCGGAGATGGTCGAGGTGATGGTCCGCCACGGTCGCATGCTCGCACAGGGTCGCGCGTCCGGATCACCCGGTCAGCACGAGACGCAGGTCCCGGTCCAGCAGACCGCCCAGCCACGTGGCCGCCGCAGCGAGAGCGTCATGAGGTGCCGAAGTGCCGCCGAACCACGACACCCGGAGCTCGTCGGGCGTGGCCGTCCACGTCCCCGCGACGACGCCGCCCACGGTGACGACGGCCGCCCCGCGGCTCACGCTGGCGCGGCGCGCGGGCGGCACGACGTGCTCGTCGGACGTCCCCGGGCCGAGCAGCCACTGGTCGAACGGGGGCAGCAGGAGCACCGCCGTCGACGCGGGCGTCGCGTCCAGCTCGTCCGCGTCCTCCCGGAGCACGAGCGCGGTCTCGCCCTCGACGTCGACCTCGGTGAGCACGTCGCCCCGCAGGTCCGCCAGCCAGCGGTTCAGGCGCCCGCGCCCGGCGCCCAGCCCCTGTCCCAGCCAGTAGTGGACCCGGCCCTGCGTCGCGGGCCCGTACGTGCGCACGTACGCGACGACCGCGTGCCGGCCCGCCGCGTCGAGGTCGGGCCAGTCCACCCAGCGCGGGTTCGTGTCGAGGCGCTGGAAGGCCGTGCGCCCGTCGCCGGACGGGGCGAAGCTCATGTCGCCGAACCACGCGAGCGGCTTGAGCAGCGTGTCCGTACCGTCGCCGAACGACGGGCGCAGGTGGGCGAACCGGCCGTGCGACGCCACTGCGTCACCGAGCTCAGAGCGCGTGAGCGGGCCGCCCGCGAGCGCGTCACGCACGACGGCGCGGAGGTCCGGCCAGTCCGCAGGCGTCAGCCGGTAGTACTCCTGCCAGCTCGAGCGCTCCCACATGCGGCCGGCCCGGCGCAGCGCGAGGTAGGCGCCGCCGTCCTCGGGCGTCAGGAAGTGCGTCGCGCCTCGGAACGCGTACGTCCGCACGAGCCGCCCGTCCGCGAGCGCCCGTGCGACCTCGCCCGGCTCTGACACGCGCTGCCGCACCCGCACGGCGAGCTCGGCCGCGTCGTCGGACGCGGCGGGCACGGCGCCGAGCCGCGCGACGATCCCCTCGGCCGGGTCGTCGCCGACCGGGTCGAGCAGGTGCCGCCGCGCCCGCCATGCGAGTGCCTGGGCCCAGGTGATCGCCACGCCTCGCAGGCTAGCGCCGGGCTCCCACACGCGCCGTCGGCGTCAGACCACCGGCCCCGCGCCGCGCGCGACCTGGAGCACGCGCGCCACGCCCGGCTCGTCGGGGTCGTCGGTGATGTCCCGCCCGTCGATCCACCGCCCGATGACGTGGGCGAGCTCGCCGGGGTGGCTGAAGTTCATGGCGTGAGCGGCGCCTTCGATGGCGACGACCGTCACGTGCGGCGGCGCGAGCGCCGCGACCTCCCGCACGCGCCACGGCGGCGGCATCAAGGGGTCGCGCGTGCCGATGACGGCGAGCGTCGGCACGGGTACCCGGACCATGCGCTCGAGCGACGGGAAGCGGGTCAGCTCGGCGAAGACCTGCAGCGCGTTCAGCGGGCCGAACCGTGCGTAGTCCGGCACGGCGATACGCGCCATCCGCGGGCTCTCCCGTCCGGCGTCGCGCGCGAGCTGGGACAGGGCGCGCACGAACGGCTGGTTGTGCACACCACCGGCAGGCGACGCGAGCACGATGCCGGCCACCCGCTCCGGCGCGGCGTGCGCGACCTCGAGGCCGACCGGACAACCCATCGAGTTACCGACGAGGACGACGCGCTCGAGCTCGAGCGCGTCCAGCAGGTCGAGCAGGGACCACGCGAGGGCCGGGATGCCGAGCGCGTGCGCCGGCGCCTCGCTGCGCCCGTAGCCGGGGAGGTCCGGGACGACGTTGGTCGCCCGCTGCGCGAGCCGTTCCGCCGTCGGCACGAGGCTCCTCCCCGAGACCGCGAACCCGTGCACGTGCACGAACGGCACGCTCCCCGGGACTTCCGGGCTGAGGCGGACGAAGACGTCGCGCCCCTCGACCTTGACGCGTCGTGTGCTCCATCCTTCGTCGGACATGGGTCGATCCTGGCAGAACCCGTGCTGCCGCGCCCTGGCGGCGACGACCGGTGAGTGGTCAGCCCGGCCGGGTGACGTCGAGCAGCGCGTCGATCGAGCCCGCCGCCTCGACGAGGCCGGACCAGCCACGCTCCGACGCGGTCTGCGCCTCGGCGTCCGTGAGCAGCCGCAGCGTGCGGACGTGCCCGACCACGGCGCCGTCGGGGTCGCGCACGTCGTCGAAGTCGGTTCCCCACCGCGAGCCCGTCGCCATGATCGCGGCGATCCCCGTCCCCGACAGGAACGGCTCGCCGTTGCGCCACGGCGTCTCCAGGGGTGGCGTCCGGCGGTTGAGGGCGACGTCGTCGCACACGATCCGCAGCGCGACCATCGCGGCGCCCTCTTGGCCGTCGGCCACCTCGACCGCGAGCTCGACGGGTGGGCCGCCGTCGACGGGGAGCCGCGAGACGCCCGCCGTGACGAGCGTGAGCGGACCACCCTCCGGTCGCTTGGCGACGACCATGACCGAGCCGCCTATCCGCTCGTCGAGGAGGGCCGGGGCGGTGCCGAACGCGTCGAAGACGTGGTTCGGGAACGCGTCGCGGCTGGAGGCGAGGGGGACGTCGGTCATGGCCGGAGCCTAGCCTCGCCGCGAGGTCCGGAGGCGGCCCGTCCCGACGCGTCGGGGGCGACGAGCCCGTGCTCGTATGCGGCGATGACGAGCTGTGCCCGGTCGCGTGCGCCGAGCTTGGCGAGGAGGTTGCCTACGTGGGTCTTCACGGTGCCCATCGAGATCGTCAGGTGCGCGGTGATCTCCTGGTTGGACAGCCCTTGCCCGACCAGGGCGAGGACCTGCGCCTCGCGCGGCGTGAGCGCGGCAGGTGCCGTCGGCGGCCGTGACGAGGGCCGGTCGACGTAGTGGGCGACGATGCGCGTGAGGATCGAGGGCGCGAAGAGCGACTCCCCGGCGTGCGTGCGCCGGACGGCGTCGACGAGCGTCTGCGGCTCGGCGTCCTTGAGGAGGAACCCGCTCGCCCCCGCGCGCAGGGAGCCGTGCACGAGCTCGTCGAGCTCGAACATGCTGAGCACGAGCACCCGCGTGGTGGCGAGGTGGGGGTCCGCGACGATCCGGCGGGTCGCGGCGATCCCGTCGCCGCGGGGCATGCGGACGTCCATGAGCACGACGTCGGGGCGCGTGGCGCGCGCGAGTGCCACCGCCTCGTCTCCCGACCCGGCCTCGCCGACGACCTGGACGCCCGCCGCGCCGTCGAGCACGAGGCGCAGCGAGTGCCGGATGAGCGGCTGGTCGTCCGCGACGAGGACCCGCACCGGCTCGTTCATCGGCCGCTCATCCGTGCTCCCCCGGCCAGGTCGCCACGAGCCGGTACCCGCGGACGCCGGGCCCGGCGGTGATCGAGCCGCCCAGCGCCGTCACGCGCTCGCGCAGGCCCAGCAGTCCCGTGCCCGCGCCCGGGTGCGCGCGCCAGCCGGGCGCGGGGCCGTCGTCGTCCACGACCAGCCGCAGGGTGGCACGGTCCTGCGAGAGGACGACGCGCGCGTGCGTCGGCCCGGCGTGCCGCAGCACGTTCGCGAGCGCCTCGCGGGCCACGGTGCACACGGCCTGGGCGGTGCTCCCGGACACCGCCGGCAGGTTGGCGCCCTCGAGCTCCACGTGGAGCCCCGCGGAGCGCGCCTCCGCGACCACGCGCGGCAGGTCGTCCAGGGTCTCGGCGGGTCGCAGCGCGGACTCGTGGTCGGGACGCTCGCCCGGGGAGCGCAGGAGCGCGAGCATCCGGCGCAGCTCGCTCGTCGCGGCGCGGCCGGCGCGCTCGACGTCGGCCAGCGCACGAACGCGCTCGGCGTCCGCGTCCGGCCCGCTGACGGACCGGGCGGAAGCCGCGCGGACGGTGATGAGGCCGAGCCCATGCGACGCGAGGTCGTGCAGGTCGCGCGCGATGCGCAGCCGCTCCGCCTGGGTCGCGCGCTCGGCGGCCCACGCCGTGAGCTCGTCCTCGTAGCGGCGCCGCTCGCGCCGCGAGCGCACGAGCGCCCATGCGAGCACCGCCACAGCCGTCGCCGCCAGCGCGAGGAGGGCCACGAGGGCCGCGACCGGGGAGTCGATGCCGACGCTCGCCGCGACGAGCGCGAGCGCGACGAGCGCTCCACCGGCGACCGGCCACGCCCGCGAGCGCAGCACGGGCCGGGTACGGGTCTGCACACCCGCGAGTCTAGGGACGCACCGCCCGCGGCACATCGGACCACGGTCCGACGGCCCAGGGACCGAGCGTCCGCCAACAGGTCCCGACCGCGGTCCGATGACCCGTGCCCGGGGCGCCGCTGGGATGGGGGCATGCTCACGATCGACTCGCTCGTCAAGCGTCACGGGCCACGCACCGTGCTCGACCACGTCTCCTTCCAGGCGGCCCCCGGGAGGATCACCGCCTTCCTCGGGCCGAACGGCGCCGGCAAGTCCTCCACGCTCCGCGTCCTGCTGGGCCTCGACCGCGCGGACGAGGGCCGCGCGCTCGTCGACGGCCGCCCGTACCGGTCCCTGCGGGACCCGCTCCGGGTGGTCGGGTCGATGCTCGACGGGTCCGGCGCCCACCGTTCGCGGCGGGCGCGCGACCACCTGGCGTGGGTCGCGCGGAGCAACGGCCTGCCGCGCGGCCGGGTCGACGCCGTCCTCGACCAGGTCGGCCTGGCCGAGGCGGCGCGCGTGCGGGTCGGGCGGTTCTCCCTCGGCATGGGCCAGCGGCTCGGCCTCGCGTGCGCGCTCCTCGGGGAGCCGACGACGCTCGTGCTCGACGAGCCCGTCAACGGGCTGGACCCCGAGGGGATCCGCTGGATCCGCGGCCTCCTGCGCGCCCACGCGGACGCCGGCGGGACCGTCCTGCTGTCCAGCCACCTCATGGGCGAGGTCGCGGGCACGGCCGACGATCTCGTCGTGATCTCCGCGGGTCGGGTCGTGGCGAGCGGGACGCTCGACGCCGTGACGGCCGGGTACGACGATCTCGAGCAGGCGTTCTTCGCGCTCACCGCGACGCCGGAGAGCGCCCGATGAGGGTCTGGCGCGCCCTCGTCGCCGAGCTGCGCAAGGCGCTCACGCTCCCGGCGGTGTGGGCCGGGGTCGGGGTGGCCGTCGTCGGGTCGGTGGCCCTGACGTGGCTCAACGCGACCGGGGTGCGCGACGCGCTCCTCGCGGGTCGTCCGCAGGACACCGCGTTCGGCTCGGCGTTCGACACCGCGTTCGCGGCCATGCCGCTCGGCACGGTCGGGGCCGTGGTCCTCGGCGTCGTCGTCATGGGCAGCGAGTACACCGCGAACAGCACGGACGCCGGCGGCGGCCGCCAGATCACCACGGCCCTCGTCGCGGTCCCCGGCCGCACGACGCTCCTCTTGGCGAAGACCGCCACCGTCGTGCTCCTCGTGCTCACGACGGCTGCCCTCGCGATCCCGTCGTCCCTCGTCGTGGCGGAGGCCGTGATCGGTGACGCCGCGACGAGCACCGTCCCGGTCGCCGACGCGGTCGTGCGATGCCTCGGCGGCGCGCTGTACTGGACGCTCACCGCCCTCATCGCGCTCGCCGTGACCGTCCTGACGCGCAGCGGCGTCGTCCCGCTGATCGTCCTCGTCGTCAACAGCTCGCTCGTGTCGTTCTCGCTCCTGCTGACGTTCCTCACGCCGCTCGCGCACTGGCTCCCGGACATGGCGGGCCGGCGGCTGTTCGGCGGCGTCGCGACCGTCGACGGCGGGCTCGCCGCGGGCCCGGGCGCGCTCGTCATGACCGCGTGGGCGCTCGCGCTGCTCGCCGTCGCAGGGGTCGTGCTGCGCCGGAGGGACGCATGAGGGCCGAGCTCGACAAGCTCCGCACCCTGCCCCTGGCGGTCCTCGCGGCGGTCGCCGCGCCCGTCCTCGGGTCGCTCGTGGCGGCGGCGCTCGCGGCGTCGGCGGCGGAGGCGGACGTCGCGGTCGCGCCCGTGGACCTGGCGCTGCGCGTCGTGCCGTTCGTCGTCGCGGTCCTCGCCCTGCTCGGCGTCGTCCCGGTCGGGCACGAGTACGCGGGGCGTCAGGTCCTGACGTCGCTGGCCGCCGTGCCGCACCGGGGCCGGCTGGTCGCAGCCAAGACCCTCGCGACGGCCGTCGTGCTCACCGCCACGTCGGCCCTCACCCTCGCGGCGGGCTTCACGACGGCGCTGGTCGTCCAGCGCGTCGTCGAGGCGCCGGATGCTGCCGACACGCCCGACGCGACGCGGCTGCTCGGCGCCACGGCGTACCTCGTGCTCGTCGGCCTGCTCGCGCACACCCTGGCGCTGCTGGTCCGCCAGCTCGTGCCCGCGCTCGTGGCGGTGCTCGTGCTCGTGGTCGTCGTGCCTCCCGTCGCGGCGCAGGCCACGGACCTCGCCCGGTGGCTGCCCGACCGCGCCGCGACGACCTGGTACGACCCGGCCCCCGGGCTCCTCGACGCGCCCACGGGGACCGTCGTGGCGATCGCCTGGCTCGGTCTCCTGGGTGCGGCGGCGTGCGCGCGCTTCCTCCGGAGCGACGCGTGAGGTCGAGGGACCACCACGCGTAAGCCCGGCTCGAGAACTGGGCTCCAGGACGTCCGCGACGAGACGGTATCTTCGGGCCGTGCGCGACTGGAATCACCTTCTCGACGAGGTACTCGCGAAGCCCGGCATGTTCGTCGGCACGCCGGCATTCGCACCCGTGGCAGCCTTCGTGGAGGGCTTCGGCACCGCGCTCGACGACGGCACGCTGGAGCGGTTCCGCACCTGGCTCGCCGGACGTTGCCACCAGCCACAGAGCCCCCTCGCGTGGTCGGAGCTGGTCCTCGACGACGCGAGGGTACAGACCGATGCAGGGACGCACGTCGACGATGACACCGGCTCGATCGCGCACCTCAGGTCGCGACTCTCCGAGCTTCTTGCGAGCGAGAAGGATCATGCGAGATGAGCTTCGACGTCTTTCTCCAGCGCTTCGTGGACGGCGAGACGGCGGATCTCGACGCTCGTGCTCTGCGGGCGGTGATCGACTCGTACGCCGTGCGCGACGACCGCTCGGGGAAGGTCCGGAGTCTCTCGTTCGACGACGGGAGCGCGGAGATCTACGGCGCCGACGACCTCTCGCGCGGCCTGATGCTCACTCACGTCGGGGGCCTGCACGGTTGGGACGTGATCGTCGAACTCGCGAAGGTCGGATCTCTGGCCGTCCTCGCGGTCGGTTGCCCAACGGCCGTACACGACGCGCGCCTCCTGCCGCACCTCCCGGAGGAGCTACGCGACGACGCGGTGGTCGTGGCGGACGGCGCCGATCTGCGGGCCAAGCTGGCACTGAGCTAGGACTCGCTGACACGACGTGTCCCGCCCTGGTGCCACTGCCTACGAGAGGTCGCCCACCTCGGCGACGACGCGCTCGGCCAGCGCCCTGAGGGCGGTGAGCTCCTCGGGCGTCGCGAGGTCGACGAGGTGCCGGCGCACGGACTCGACGTGCGCGGGCGCCGCGTCCCGGAGCGTCGCGAACCCGCGGTCGGTGAGCACGACGACGGCGTTGCGGCCGTCGTCGGCGTCCGGCTCGCGCGTGACGAGACCGCGCTTCTCCATGCGCGCGAGGTGATGGGAGAGCCTGCTGCGCGACCAGAGCATGCGGGCCGCGAGGTCGCGCAGCTGCCATCGGTGCCCCGGCTGCTCGGAGAGCGTCGACAGGACGTCGTAGTCGGGGTCCGACAGGCCCGAGTCGCGGGCGAGGTCGCGTGCGAGCGCGACGGGCAGGACGGTCTGCATGCGGCGGTAGGCGCGCCACGCGCGCTCCTCGTCGGACGTCAGCCAGCGGGTCTCGGTCTCGTCTGGGGTGGTCACGGGACCAGCATCGCACACTCGTTGACATGTCATCGAGACCCGTGATTGTATCGATGACATGTCAACGACACGTCGCCTGACCCAGCTCGTGGTCGGTCTCGCTCTCTTCGGAGCGAGCATCGCGCTGCTCGTCCGGGCCGAGCTCGGCCTGTTCCCGTGGGACGTCCTGCACCAGGGCGTCGCGCGCGCCGTCGGCCTGCCGCTGGGCGTCGTCGTCATCCTCGCGAGCGTCGTCGTGCTCCTGCTGTGGGTCCCGCTGCGCCAGCGCCCCGGGCTCGGGACGGTCGCCAACGTCGTGCTCGTCGGCCTGTTCGTCGACCTCACGCTCGCCGTCCTGCCGACCGTCGAGGGCCTGCCCTGGCGCGTGACGCTCCTCGTCGCGGGCGTCGTGCTCAACGCCGCCGCAACAGGGCTCTACATCGGGGCCGGCTACGGACCCGGACCGCGCGACGGCCTCATGACCGGTCTCGCGGCCCGCGGCTCGTCCCTGCGCTGGTCCCGGCTCGCGATCGAGCTCGTCGTCCTCGCGGCGGGGTTCGCGCTCGGCGGCACCGTCGGCGTCGGCACCGTCGTCTACGCGCTGGCCGTCGGGCCGCTCGTCCAGCCCTTCCTCACCCTGTTCACCGTCCCGCTCACCCCGCCCGCGCACCACCCGTCCGCGAGCGCCGTCCCCACCACCTCAGGAGACCCCTCGTGAAGCTGCTCGTCGTCGTCGCCAGCACCCGCCCCACCCGGACCGGCCCCGCCGTCGCGGACTGGTTCCTCGCCCAGGTGCCGGCCGACCCGGAGCTCGAGGTCGACGTCGCCGACCTCGCCGAGATCGCGCTGCCGTTCCTCGACGAGCCCGTCGACGCACACTCCGGCAGCTACGTGCACGCCCACACGCTCGCCTGGAGCGCGCGCGTCGACGCCGCGGACGCCGTCGTGCTCGTCATGCCCGAGTACAACCGCGGGTACACCGCCCCGCTGAAGAACGCGCTCGACTACCTCGCCGACGAGTGGCGGGACAAGCCCGTCGGGTTCGTGTCCTACGGGATGTCGTCGGGCGGGATGCGCGCGGTCGAGGCGATCACGCCCGTCGTCGTCGCGCTCGGGATGGTGCCGGTCGCGAGCGCGGTCACGGTGCACCTGCGCCAGCGCCTCGGCGACGACGGCCGCCTCCACGACGACGGCACCCTCGCCGCCGCCGCGCGACGCATGCTCGGCGAGGTCCGACGCCTCACGGCCCTCCTCCGCCCGGTGGGTGCCGTCGCCTGACCGCAGCAACGGGCTCCGCTCAGTCGGTGCGGGCGGCACGCCGCGGCGTCCGACGGCGCTCGTCGTCACCGCCCAGCGCGACGCCGAGCGCCGCGAGCACGAGCAGGTCCACGACCAGCCCCGCGACGCCGACCCACTGCAGCGCCCGGAACACGAGCAGCTGCGTGAGCAGCAGCGACACGAGCACGCCGCGGCGCACCCAGACGGCGCCCGCGCGACGGTCCGCGCTCTGCCCGCCGCGCGGCCGCAGCACCCCAGTGACGACGCACGCGACGGTCGCCGCGACCCCGACGGCGATCCCGGCGCCGACCCACGACGGCACGTCGATGTCGCGCACGAGCACGCGGACGCCCGCGATCAGCGACCCCGCCGCCGTCCCGAGCACGAGCACCACGACGAGCACCCGGGCCCACCGCCGCTCGAGCGCGGCGGAGAACCAGTCCGACGACCGACGCACGAGCGCGCGGACCGGGTCGGGGAGGTCGACGTCGTCGCGCGGCACGGCCTCGACGAGCGCCGCCACCTCGTCGGCCCCCGGCTCACCGCGGCCGAGCTCCGCGAGCGCCCTGGCCTCGTCGCGCGCCGCGTCGGTGAACCCGCCCGCGACCCCGGCGACCGCCCGGTCGGTGGCCACTGCGAGGTACTCCGCCGCGTGGTGCCGACGGCGCCCGTGCAGCGCCTCGACCACGAGCACGAGGGCCACGACGGTCGCGTAGATGAGCGCCGCCGTCGGTTGGTAGAAGTAGTCGTTGTCCGCGGTGACGAACTTGCCGATCTCGTCGACGAACAGCCCGAACCCGACGCCACCGAGCACCGCTCCGAGGGAGCGCAGCACCGGGCCGACGAAGGACAGCAGCACCACGATCCCGAGCGCCATCCCGAGCCCGCCCCACAGCACGTGCGCGACGTGCAAGTCTCCCCCGCCGACCTGCGGGTAGCCGGAGGCGGCGAGGAGGAACCGCGTGACGAGCACGGTGGCGACCGTCACGACGAGGAACGTCACGAGGTGGCGCACCGCGGCGGTGTCACGGGCCACGCCGAGCCGCAGCGCGCGCCCGCGCCGGTCCATGCCGCTGCGGGGGGCGCGCGTCCCGCGCGGGGCACGGTCCGCCGTCGGGCGCCCGGACCGGTCCGGACCGCCCGAGGGCGGGACGCTCCCCGCGCGCAGGCTCACCGCTTGCGCTTCTCCCGCACTCGCACGCTGATCTCGATGGGCGTGCCCTCGAACCCGAACGTCTCGCGCAGACGGCGCTCGATGAAGCGGCGGTAGCCCGCCTCGAGGAAGCCCGTGGCGAAGACGACGAACCGCGGCGGGCGCGTGGACGCCTGCGTCGCGAAGAGGATGCGGGGCTGCTTGCCGCCGCGCAGGGGGTGCGGGTGCGCGGCGACGAGCTCACCGAGGAACGCGTTGAGGCGACCCGTGGGGATGCGCATGTCCCACGACTCGAGCGAGCGCTGGATCGCCGGCACGAGGCGGTCCGTGTGCCAGCCGGTGCGCGCCGAGACGTTGACGCGCGGCGCCCAGGTGACCTGCACGAGGTCCTTCTCGATCTCGCGCTCGAGGAACGGGCGACGGTCCTCGTCCATGAGGTCCCACTTGTTGTACGCGATGACGAGCGCGCGCCCGGCGTCCACGACCTGCGAGATGACACGCGTGTCCTGCTCGGTGAGCGGAACCGAGGCGTCGACCAGGACGACGGCGATCTCCGCCTTCTCGATCGCGGCCTGCGTGCGCAGCGACGCGTAGAAGTCGGCGCCCTTGGTCTGGTGCACACGGCGGCGGATGCCCGCCGTGTCGACGAGGACGTACGGGACGCCCTTGATCGACACGAGCTCGTCGACCGGGTCGCGCGTGGTGCCCGCGGTCTCGTCGACGACGACGCGGTCCGCACCCGCGATCTTGTTGAGCAGCGACGACTTGCCGACGTTCGGGCGACCGATGAGCGCGACGCGACGCGGCCCGGTCGGCCGCACCTCGCCGTGCTCCGACTCGGTCGGCAGGGCCTTCATCGCGGCGTCGAGCAGGTCGCCCGTGCCGCGGCCGTGCAGGGCCGAGACGGGGTGCGGCTCGCCGAGGCCGAGGGCCCACAGGTACGCGGCGTCCGCCTCGCCCGACTGCCCGTCGACCTTGTTGGCGCACAGCACGACGGGCTTGCCCGACTCGCGCAGGAGGCGCACGACGCGCTCGTCGGTCGCGGTGGCGCCGACCGTCGCGTCCACGACGAACAGCACCGCGTCCGCGAGCGAGATCGCGACCTCGGCCTGCTCGGCGACCTTGTGCTCGAGCCCGGCGACGTCGACCTCCCAGCCGCCCGTGTCGACGAGCGTGAAGCGGCGCCCGGCCCACTCGGCGGGGTAGCTCACGCGGTCGCGCGTGACGCCCGGCTTGTCCTCGACGACGGCCTCGCGGCGCCCGATGATGCGGTTGACGAGGGTCGACTTGCCGACGTTGGGCCGTCCGACGACGGCGAGGACGGGCAGCGGGGCCTCGGGCTCGTAGCCCTCGATCTCCTCGCCGTCGGCGTCGAGCAGGACGAGGTCGGTCTCCTCGAGCTCGTAGTCCTCCAGGCCGGCGCGCAGCGCGCGCTCGCGCGCCGCGTCGTCTGCGACCTCCGCGGACGGCGTGACGGGCTGGGCGTGGTCGGGTGTGGTCATGGCATCCATTCTCCCAGGCCGCGGGCAGGACGGAGAACGCGACGTCGCGAGACCCCTGTCACGGCCGGCGGATCAGCCCGCGGCGCCCGCGTGACGCTCCGCGAGCAGCGCCACCACAGCCCGCACGACGTCGTCCGGCACGGGCTCGGCGAGCGGGAACCGCAGCGTGCCCTTGCCGTCCTGGTAGCGCGCGAGGCTGCGGGCCAGGTCGTCGTCCGCGACGTCCGGGACCGGGTAGAGCGAGACGTGGTGGGCCCATCCCGCGAGGTAGACGACGTAGCGGTCGTCGAGCGTGAACGTCGGGATCCCGTAGCTGATCCGCTCACCGAGGCCGGGGACCGTGTCGTGCACCACGTCACGCAGGTGCGCGACGACGTCACGCGTGTCCGGGGCGAGCGTCACCAGGTACTCGTCCACGGTCGTGGGCTTGGCCGGGCTGTCGGTCATGCGTCCTCCCCCTCCGCCTGGCGCGAACCTACCGCGCGGTGGGCGAGCCCGCGAGGCGCACGAGCACGACGCCCGCCACGACCAGCACGCCGCCGACGCCCTGCACGACGCTCGGCACCTCGGCCAGCAGGAGCCACGCGATGAGGACGGCGAACAGCACCTCGGACAGCCCGACGAACGAGGCGAGCCGCTCCCCCATGCGCACGGTCGCGGCGACGCCCGACACGTACGCGAACGCCGTCGCGACGAGCACGACGACGGCGAGCGGCACGTACCAGGGCGTCGTCGTCCCGAGCACGGCGACGTCGACGAACGGCGCGGCGAACGGCAGGACGCCCACGAGACCGGCCAGCCCGAGCGCGAGCGCACCCACCCCGAGGCCGGACGCCGCGAGCGCGACGGCCGGCAGCCGCGTGGGCCGGGCGGACAGCACGAAGTACGCGCCGAGCCCGACGGCCGCCCCGAGCGCGAACAGCACCCCGACGAGGTCAGGGCGCGCGCCTGCGGGGTCCACGACGAGCACGAGGCCCGCGATCGCGACGACGCACCCGGCGAGCGTGAGCCGCGGCGGCACGTGCCGGGTGCGGGCCCAGGCGAGCCCGACGAGCAGGACCGGCGCGAGGTACTCCACGAGCAGCGCGATGCCGACGGGCATGCGTGCCACGGCCGCGAAGTAGCACAGCTGGGTCCCGGCCACGGCGACGAGGCCGAAGCCGAGCACGAGCCGCCACTCCTCGCGCAGCAGGCGGTGGCTCCCACGCAGCGCGAGCACGGCGATCGGGACGAGCACCAGGGCCGAGCACAGCGCGCGGGCGAAGACGGCGGCACCCGGCGTCCACCCCGCCTCCAGCAGCGGCTTGACGAACGGGCCGCTCGCTCCGAACGCGAGCGCCGACGCGAGCCCGAAGAGCACTCCCGTCCCCGGGCGGTCGCCGACGGCACGCGGTGCGTCGAGCGTGCCGGGCGTGGCGGTCACCGCGGTGGTTCCGGGGAGGCCGGGGGCCGTGGCGGTGCCGGCGGCGGCGTCGGCGGCGTCGATAGTGACGCGCGCTCTCGGTTCGGGTCGTCGGTGGGCAGGACCACGCCGGTTCGGGCGACGGTGTCGGCGACGAGCTCGGCGAGCGTCGTGCGGATGCGCTCGTTGGCGTCGACGAGCGCCTGCCGGCCGCTCACGCCGGGCGCGCGCTCGACGTCGAACGGCTCGCCGAAGCGCACGACGAGCCGGCGCCGCAGGCCCGGGAGGTGGTTGACGCCCTCCCCGGTGCGGCGCGTCCCGAGGACGGCGACGGGCACGACGCGCGCGTGCCCGTTGAGCGCGAGCCACGCGACCCCCGCACGCGCGGAGGTGGCGTCGCCCCGCCCGCGGTTGCCCTCGGGGAACACCCCGACGGCGCCGCCGCGCCGCAGCACCGCGAGACCGGCCGCCAGCGCGCGACGCCCGCCGTGCCGGTCGACCGGGATCTGGCCGGCCGCGTGCAGCACCCAGCCGATCGGGCCGACGAACATCTCCTCCTTGACGAGGACGTGCAGGGGACGCGGCGCGACCCCGAGCACGATCGGCCCGTCGACGAAGCCGGTGTGGTTGGCCGCGAGCACGACGGGCCCGTCGGTCGGCACGAGGTGCGCCCCCTCGACCTGCGTGGCCCACACGACGCGCGCGAGGAACCGGCCCACCCAGCGCGACCACGCCGGCCCGGCCGGGGACGGCACGCGCTCACGCCCCCGCTCGCGCGCGACGACCTCGGGGCGGCTCACGGCGTCGCGCGGGGGCCGACCACCCGCCCGGTGACCCGCTCGACGACCTGCAGCACGGCGTCGATCGTCTGCTCGAGGTCCAGCTCGGACGAGTCGACCGTGACGACGCCGTCCGCCGCGACGTGGAACTGCGACACGGTCGCGTCGTCGCGGTCCCGCCGCAGGACCTGGTCCTTGGTCGCCTCGACGGCGGCGGCGTCGGCGGTGCCGTGCACGTCGAGCGAGCGCCGCGCGAGACGCGCCTCCTCGCTCGCGGTGAGGAGCACGCGCGCGTCGGCGTCCGGCGCGACCACGGTCGTGATGTCACGACCCTCGGCGACGACGCCGCGCCCGCCCGCGAACCCGTCGGGCGTGCGCTCGGCCTCGATCACGGCGCGCTGCAGGCGCCGCAGCTCGGCGCGCACGCCGAGGTTGGTCGCGACGGCGCTCACGGCGGTCGATATCTCGGTCGTGCGGATCGCCTCGCCGACGTCGGTCCCCTCGACGTGGACGGTCGGTGCCGAGGGGTCGAGCCCCATGGCGAGGGGCATGACGCGCACGGCGTGCGCGACCGCGTCCTGGTCCGTGAGGTCCTCGCCGCGGTGCAGGCACCACCACGTCGCGGCGCGGTACATCGCGCCCGTGTCGAGGTAGGCGAGGCCGAGCCGGCGGGCGACGCCCCGGGACACGCTCGACTTGCCCGAGCCCGAGGGCCCGTCGATCGCGACGGTCAGCGGACCCGTGTGCAGAGACGAGCCGCCGTCGGCCGCGCTCACTGCGCGAGGTCCTTGCGCAGCGAGGTCGCCCCGTGCAGGTACACGTGCTGCACGGCCGACCGCTCGACGTCGAGCTCCGCGTGGGCCATGAGCCGCACCACGCGCGGGAGAGCGCCGGGGACGGCGATCTCCGTCGCGCACATGAGCGGCACGTCGCCGAGCCCCATCTCGCGCGCCGCCGCCGCCGGGAAGTCGGAGACCAGGTCCGGCGTGCACGTGAAGAAGATCGAGATCAGGGACGAGGTGTCCGCGGCGTTCGCGTCGAGGACGGCCTGGACCAGCTCGCGCGTGCGGGCGAACAGGTGCTCGCGGTCGTCGGCGTCGAGCTGGGTCGCGCCCCGGATGGCCCGGACGGGCATGGGTCGTGCTCCTTCGTGCGGTCCGGTGCGCCCGGCGGCGCCCCGGTCGGTGGTGACGGCGGGCCCGGGTCGGCTCACAGCCCGACGGCGGACATGAGGGTCCCGAGCTCGGTGCGGCCGAGGACGCGCGTGGTGCCCGGTCGCAGGTTGCCGAGCGCGATCGGGCCGATGCGCGTGCGCACGAGGCGCGTGACGGGGTGGCCGACCTCCTCGAACATGCGACGCACGACGCGGTTGCGGCCCGAGTGCAGGACGATCTCGATCATCGTGGCGTCGGGGACCTGGTCGACGACGCGGTACGCGTCGGCGCGCGCGAGGCCGTCCTCGAGCTCGATGCCGTGCAGGAACTTGTTGGCGACGCCGCCCGACACCTTGCCCTGCACCGTGACGAGGTAGGTCTTGGCGACCTCGTGCGCGGGGTGCGCGAGCCGGTTCGCGAGCTCGCCGTCGTTCGTGAGCAGCAGCAGGCCCTCGCTGTCCGCGTCGAGGCGCCCGACGTGGAACAGGCGCTCGGACCGGTTCGCGACGAGCTCGGTGAGCGACGGGCGTCCCTCCGGGTCGTGCATCGTCGAGACGACGCCGCGCGGCTTGTTGAGCGCGAGCGTCACGCGCGACGTGTCGAGCTGCAGGCGCATGCCGTCGACGTGCACGACGGCCGTCGTGGGGTCGATCCGCACGCCGAGCTCGCGCACGCGCACGCCGTCGACCTCCACGCGTCCGGTCGAGATGAGCTCCTCGCACGCCCGGCGCGAGCCGAGGCCGGCCGAGGCCAGCACCTTCTGCAGGCGCACGCCGTCCTCGACGTGGACGTCGCGCTGCGGCTCCTCGGGCGCCGTGCGGCGCGGGCGGCGCGGCGGCTGCTGCTGGCCGCCCCTTGCAGTCTTGCCGCCCTGCGCGCCACCGCGACCGGGCGCGCCGCGGCGGGCACCGCCCGTCCCGCCTGCAGCACCTCGCGGCGCGCGCCTGGGCGCACCGGGCGACCCGTCCCCGCTCTGCCGGCGATCTCCTTGGCTCATTCCCGTCCTTCGTCCGTCTCCACGGGCGTCGCCGGCTCGGCGAGACCCTTCGTGTCAGCCACGTCGCCGCGGGTCCCGTCGGGAACCTCGGCGGCCAGGGCCGACGGCGCGGCGCGCAGGTCGGCGAGCCCGTCGAGTCCCTCGAGGTCGTCCATCTCCGGCAGGTGCGGCGCGAGCGGCGGCAGCTCGTCGAGCGACGTGTAGCCCATGCGCTCGAGGAAGTACCCCGTCGTGCCGAACAGGCCGGCGCCGGTGTGGGGGTCCTGAGCGACCTCCGCCACGAGACCGCGCGCGACGAGCGTGCGCACCACGCCGTCGACGTTGACCCCTCGAACCGCCGACACCTGGCCGCGGCTGACCGGTTGACGGTACGCGATGACGGCCAGAGTCTCCAACGCGGCCTGCGTCAGCCGGGCCGTCTGCCCGCCCTGGACGAACCGTCCCACGGCCTCCGCGTGCGCGGGAGCGGAGTACACACGCCACCCGCCGCCCGCCTCGCGCAGCTCGAACCCGCGCGGCCGGCCGCCGTGCTCGCCGCGGTACTCGGCCGCGAGCTCGTGCAGGGCGGCGACGACCTCGTCGACCGGCACCCCGAGCGCCGTCGCGAGCTCGACGACGGGGATCGGCTCGTCGGCGACCATGAGCACGGCCTCGAGCGCGGCGGGCAGGCCACCGGGGAGCTCGTGGACCTCGGGCAGGAGCAGCACGTCGGGCTCGCTCACGCGGGCACCTCCTCGACGTCGGACCGGTCGGCGGTCAGGTCGGCCTCGTCGAACTCGCTCCCGACGCCGGACAGCGCGGGCTCCGGGGCGTCGTCGTCCCCGGTCCAGCGCACGGTGAGCTCGCCGAGCGGGGTGACCTGGTCGAACCCGACGAGGCCCTCGCGGAACAGCTCGAGCAGCGCGAGGAAGCGCGCCACGACCACGGCTGCCTCGTCCTCTCCCGCGACGAGGGCGCGGAACGTCGTCGTGCCGTGGCGGCGCACCCGGTCGACGACGACACCCGCCTGCTCGCGCACGCTCACGGCGGGCGCGTGGAGGTGGTCGAGGGAGACGCCCGGCGGCGGCGCCTTGGGGGCGAGCGCGCGCGCCGCGAGCGCGGCGAGCTGGTCGGGCCCCATCGTCCACACGAGCTCGGGCAGCAGGGCGGCGAGGTGCGGCTCGAGCTGGACGACGCGCGGGAAGCGGCGGCCCTCGGACGCGAGCCGCTCCGCGAGGACGCCACCGACCTGCTTGTACGCCCGGTACTGCAGGAGCCGCGCGAACAGCAGGTCCCGGGCCTCGAGCAGCGCGAGGTCCTCGTCGTCCTCGACGCTGCCCGTGGGCAGCAGGCGCGCGGCCTTGAGGTCGAGGAGCGTCGCGGCGACGACGAGGAACTCGCTCGCGGTGCCCAGGTCCCAGCCGGGGTGCTCCTCGCCCGCCGCGCGCGCGGCGGTGGCCGCCCGCTCGGCGTCACGGATGTACGCGATGAAGTCGTCCGTCACGCGCGCGAGCGCGACCTCGGTGATGTCGAGCTTGTGCTTCGTGATGAGGGACAGGAGCAGGTCGAACGGCCCGCTGAAGTTGTCGAGACGGACCTCGAACGCTCCCCCGGTGGCCCGGGCGCCCGGCGCGACGGGCTCCGCGGTGAGCGTGTCAGGCGGCGTCGCCACGGGCGACCAGCTCCCGGGCGAGCTGCCGGTACGCGAGTGCGCCGGGGTGGGTCGGCGCGTAGACGGTGATGGGCTCGGCCGCGACGGACGCGTCCGGGAACTTCACCGTCCGGCCGATGACGGTGTGGAGCAGCTTGTCCCCGAACGCCTCGTGCACGCGCGCCACGACCTCCCGCGAGTGGAGCGTGCGTGAGTCGAACATCGTCGCGAGGATGCCGTCGACGTCGAGGCGCGGGTTGAGGCGGTCGCGCACCTTCTCGATCGTCTCCACGAGCAGCGCGACGCCGCGGAGCGCGAAGAACTCGCACTCGAGCGGGATGAGCACGCCGTGCGCCGCGGTGAGCGCGTTGACGGTGAGCAGGCCGAGGGACGGCTGGCAGTCGACGAGGATCACGTCGTAGTCGTCGACCACCGGGCGCAGGACGCGGGAGAGGACGGACTCGCGTGCGACCTCGCCGACGAGCTGGACCTCCGCGGCCGACAGGTCGATGTTCGCGGGCAGCAGGTCGAGGTTCTCCACGTCCGTGCCGACGAGGACGTCGTGGATGTCCGCGCCGCGCTCCATGAGCAGGTTGTAGACCGTGCGGTCGAGCTCGTGCGGGTTGACCCCGAGGCCCACCGACGCCGCACCCTGCGGGTCGAAGTCGACGAGCAGGACCTTGCGCCCGTACTCGGCGAGCGTCGCGCCGAGGTTGATCGTGGTCGTCGTCTTGCCGACGCCACCCTTCTGGTTGCACATCGCGATGATGCGGCCGGGGCCGTGCGACGCGAGCGGCGCGGGGTCCGGGAAGTGGGGCATCGGGCGCCCGACGACGTCCGTGCGGGGCGGCTCGGCGACGAGGGCCGCGCCGGCGTCGGCACCGGCGGGATCACCGGCGCCGTTCGGTCGCACGTCGGCGGCGGGACGGGCGGCGTCGTCGTGAGAGCTGCGCGCGCCGTGCGTCTCGGGCTGGGTCTCGGCCTGGCTGCTCACGTCCGCCACGGTATCGCAGGACCCTGCCGACGCTCGTGCGCACGCGCCCGCGCGCCGCGTTCCGGTCAGCCGAGCGCGCGCGGGTGCGCGGAGGCGTAGACCTCGCGCAGCGTGTCCGGCGTGACGAGCGTGTAGATCTGGGTCGTCGTCACCGACGCGTGGCCCAGGAGCTCCTGGACCACGCGCACGTCCGCTCCCCCCGCGAGCAGGTGGGTCGCGAAGGAGTGCCGCAGGGTGTGCGGTGAGATGCGCTCGGGGTGCGCGATGCCCGCGCGCTCGGCCGCCGTGCGCAGCACGGCCCACGCGCTCTGGCGCGAGAGGCGCGCGCCGCGCGTGTTGAGGAAGACCGCGGGCGTGCCGCGGCCGTTCGCCGCGAGGGCCGCGCGGCCACGGACGAGGTAGGCGTCGAGCGCGCGCCGCGCGAACGACCCCACGGGCACGACGCGCTCCTTGCCGCCCTTGCCCAGCAGCCGCACCGCTCCCGAGCCGAGGTCCAGGTCGTCGACGTCGAGGCTCACCGCCTCGGTGATCCGCGCCCCGGTCGAGTACACGAGCTCCAGCAGCGCGCGGTCGCGCAGCGGACCGGCGCCCTCGCCCAGTCCGGCGGCCTCGAGGATGCGCTCGACCTCGTCGGTCGAGATCGCCTTCGGCAGCCGCTTGCCCTGCGCCGGGGGCCGGACGTCCGCCGACGCGTCGGCGTCCGCGAGCCCCTCCGCCGTGCAGAAGCGGTGCCACCCGCGCACGGCGGCCACGGACCGGGCCGTCGAGGAGGGCGAGAGGCACGCGCCGCCGTCGGACCCGGTGCGCAGGGCGGTGACGTACGCGGTGACGTCGCCGGGCTCCACGTCCCGGACGGCGTGGTTGCCGCGCGCCGCGAGGAAGGCGACGTAGCGCGCCAGGTCACGCCGGTAGGCGGCGACGGTGTTCGCCGACAGGCCTCGCTCGACGGCGAGGTGCGCGAGGTACTCGCGCGCGGCCCGGTCGAGGGCGTCGGGCACGCGCGGCGCGGGACCCGGTCCGCTCACGCCGACCTCGACACCGCGGTGCTCACGCGGGGCTCACAGGGGCAGGAAGACGTCGACCGCCACGGCGACGAAGAGCAGCGTGAGATAGGTGATCGAGGCGTGGAAGACCTTCATCTCCCCGACCTTGCCGCCCTTGCCGTCCGCCTTGTCCCGGGCGCGACGCAGCATCGTCAGGCACGACGAGAGGAACCACGCGCCGAGCGCCGTCGCGACGACCCCATAGACCCAGGTCATCCCCGCGAGGGGCCACAGGGCGAGCGACGACGCGACCATCGCGACGCCGTAGAGGATCATCTCGCGCGCGACCCTGCGGTCGTCCGCGACGACCGGGAGCATCGGCACGCCGGCGTTCGCGTAGTCGCGCTTGAACTTCATCGACAGCGGCCAGTAGTGCGGCGGCGTCCAGAAGAAGATCACGAGGAAGAGCGCGAGCGCGGCCCAGCTCAGCGAGCCGGTGACCGCGGACCAGCCGATGAAGACCGGCATGCAGCCGGCGATCCCGCCCCACACGATGTTCTGCGGCGTCCGGCGCTTGAGGATCATCGTGTAGCCGACGACGTAGATGAGGATCGCCGCGAACGTCAACCACGCCGAGACCACGTTGACGAGCAGCGCGAACCACACGAGCGACACGACGCCGAGGACCGTCGCGAAGACCAGCGCGGCGCGCGGCGTCACCTCGCCCGTGACGAGCGGACGCCGCTTCGTGCGGTTCATGACCTCGTCGATGTCGCGGTCGAGGTAGCAGTTGTAGACGTTCGCGGACGCCGCGGCGAGCGTGCCGCCGACGAGCGTCGCGACGATGAGGCCGAGGCTCGGCAGACCGCCCTGCGCCAGGAACATCGTGGGGACCGTGGTCACGAGCAGGAGCTCGATGATGCGCGGCTTCGTCAGGGCGACGTACGCGCCGAGACGCTCGCGCGCGGAGCGGGTCGCGCGTGCGGCCTGTTCCGTCGGGGCGACGGAGCTGCCGCGCGTGGGCCGCGGGGTCGACGCGGCGCTCGACGGGCTTCCGGTCCCGTCGATCGGTGCCTGGCTCGTGGTGTGCACGCGCTTCGGTGTTCCGTTCTGAGGTGGGGGGCGAGCTGGGACGGACCGCCGGTCGTCCTCGCTCATCGTACGTCGCCGCCTGCGTCGGGACCGACCGGACCGGCCGGGCGATTGTGTGACTTCCGACCGAAATCCAGCACGTGGGCACCACAGGGCGAGTTCCCGCCGCGCGTATAGGCTGGGTGTCGCAACCGTCCCACGGCGTTCCCACGACGTACCGACCGTCACGACCAGTGACTCCGGTCGGCGCGGCAGGCACCCGGGCAGCCCCGCCGTCCGAGGCGCGAGGCCGGGAAATGTTCAACGGTTGCTTCGAGATGTCGCGAGGATCCGGGGCGCGCGCTCCGGACGGGAATGAGGTTCGGTGAACGCGTTGTCCCCTGCTCACACGCCCCTGGACTGGACGGACCTGGACGACCGGGCCGTCAAGGCGATCAAGGCGCTGGCCGCCGACGCCGTGGAGAAGGTCGGGAACGGCCACCCGGGCACCGCGATCTCGCTCGCGCCCGCCGCCTACCTCCTGTTCCAGAAGGCCATGCACCACGACCCGGCCGACTCCCACTGGGTGGGTCGCGACCGGTTCGTGCTCTCGGCGGGCCACTCGTCGCTCACGCTGTACCTGCAGCTCTTCCTCGCGGGCTACGGCCTCGAGATGGACGACATCGCAGCCCTGCGCACGTGGGGCTCCAAGACCCCGGGCCACCCCGAGTACAAGCACACGAACGGCGTCGAGATCACGACCGGCCCGCTCGGCCAGGGCCTCGCGTCCGCGATCGGCATGGCGTTCGCCGCGCGTCGCGAGCGGGGTCTGCTCGACCCGTCGACGGCGCCGGGCGAGTCGCCCTTCGACCACCACATCTACGTCATCGCGTCCGACGGTGACCTGCAGGAGGGCGTGACCAGCGAGGCGTCGTCGCTCGCCGGCCACCAGCAGCTCGGCAACCTCGTGGTCATCTGGGACGACAACAAGATCTCCATCGAGGACGACACGGACATCGCCTTCACGGAGGACGTCCTCGCGCGCTACGAGGCGTACGGCTGGCACACCCAGCGCGTCGACTGGACCAACGGCGGCACGGGGTACGCGGAGGACGTCGACGTCCTCGCCGCCGCGGTCGAGGCCGCCAAGGCCGAGACGGGCAAGCCCTCGATCATCGCGCTGCGCACGATCATCGGCTGGCCGTCGCCCACGAAGCAGAACACCGGTGGCATCCACGGCTCGGCGATGGGCGCCGACGAGGTGCGCGGCCTGAAGATCGAGCTCGGCCTCGACCCCGAGGCGACGTTCGCCATCGACGACGAGGTGCTCGCGTACACGCGCGCCGTCGGCGAGCGCCAGGGCGAGCGCCGGGCCGCCTGGGACACCGCGTTCGAGGCGTGGAAGACGGCCAACCCCTCCGGCGCCGCGCTGCTCGAGCGCCTCTCTCGCCGAGAGCTGCCCGCCGGCTGGGAGGACTCCCTGCCGACGTTCGAGCCGGGCAAGGCCGTCGCGACGCGCGCCGCGTCGGGCAAGGTCCTCACCGCGCTCAAGGACGTGCTCCCCGAGCTCTGGGGCGGCTCGGCCGACCTCGCGGGCTCGAACAACACGACGATGGACGGCGAGCCGTCGTTCGTCCCCGTCGAGCACGCCACGAAGAAGTTCCCCGGCCACGAGTACGGCCGCACGCTGCACTTCGGCATCCGTGAGCACGCCATGGGCTCGATCCTCAACGGGATCGTGCTCCACGGCGGCACGCGCGCCTACGGCGGCACGTTCCTCACGTTCAGCGACTACATGCGCCCGGCCGTGCGCCTCGCCGCGCTCATGCAGATCCCGACGACGTTCGTCTGGACGCACGACTCCATCGGCCTCGGCGAGGACGGCCCCACGCACCAGCCGATCGAGCACCTGGCGGCGCTGCGCGCCATCCCGGGCCTCGACGTCGTGCGGCCCGCCGACGCCAACGAGGTCGCGTGGGCGTGGCGCACGGTCCTCGAGACGACGGAGCGCCCCGCGGGCCTGATCCTCACGCGCCAGAACGTCCCGACGTTCCCGCGCGGCACCGACGGCTTCGCCGACGCGTCGGGCACGGCGCGCGGCGGCTACGTGCTCGTCGACGCCGAGGGCACGCCCGACGTGATCCTCCTCGGCACCGGGTCCGAGGTCCAGCTCGCGGTCGAGGCACGCGAGCTCCTCGCCGCCGAGGGCGTCCAGGCGCGCGTCGTGTCCCTGCCGAGCCGTGAGTGGTTCGACGCCCAGGACGACGCCTACCGCGAGTCGGTGCTGCCGGCCGCGGTGCGCGCGCGCGTCTCCGTCGAGGCGGGCGTCGCCCAGGGCTGGCGCGAGCTGGTCGGCGACGCCGGGCGCATCGTGAGCATCGAGCACTACGGCGCGTCGGCCGACTACCAGGTGCTGTACCGCGAGTTCGGCATCACGGCCGAGGCCGTGGCCGCCGCCGCTCGCGAGTCGCTCGCCGCGGCGCAGGCCGACGCCGCTCCCGGCGGACCCGCCAAGCCCGTCGAGGGCGGCACTGGCGACCTCGCCTGACCGACCGTAGATTCCGAGGTGGGGCCCGGTCCCGGCGCCCCACCTCGGATCCGCGCCGCGGGTCGTGCACCCGCGGTACCCCGGCCGGGACGGATCACCGGCGTGCCCGTCGAGGGCGCCGGCGAGGTACCAGAGAGGACTCCTGATGACGCAGAGCACCGTCCCCGGACCGATCGAACAGCTCACCCGGGCGGGGGTGTCGATCTGGCTCGACGACCTGTCCCGCGAACGGCTGCGGTCAGGCAACCTCGCCGAGCTCGTCGCGTCGCGCGGCGTCGTCGGCGTGACCACGAACCCCACGATCTTCGCCGCCGCGCTCTCGAAGGGCGACGCCTACGACGCCCAGCTCGCAGAGCTCGCGGCGGGCGGCACCGACGACGCAGCGGTCGAGGCCGCCGTCGAGCGCATCACCACGGACGACGTACGCGACGCCGCAGACCTCCTGCGCCCCGTGTACGACGCGACCGACGGGGTCGACGGCCGCGTGTCGATCGAGGTGGACCCGCGCCTGGCGAACCAGGACGCCGGGGCCACCGTCGAGGTCGCCGAGCGGCTGTGGCACACGATCGACCGCCCCAACGTCTTCATCAAGATCCCCGCCACCCTGCCGGGTCTCGAGGCGATCACGCGCACCCTCGCATTGGGCATCAGCGTCAACGTCACGCTCATCTTCTCGCTCGAGCGCTACCGCGCCGTCATGGACGCGTTCGCGACGGGGCTCGAGCGGGCGCGCGACGCGGGGATCGACCTCGCCCCCATCGGGTCGGTCGCCTCCTTCTTCGTCTCGCGCGTCGACACGGCCGTCGACGCGGCGCTGGAGAAGGTCGGCACGCCCGAGGCGCTCGACCTGCGCGGGCAGGCCGCGGTCGCCAACGCACGCGCCGCGTTCGAGGCCTTCGAGGAGTTCCGCCAGACCGACCGGTGGCGCTCGCTCGCCGCGTCCGGTGCCCACGCCCAGCGCCCGCTGTGGGCCTCCACGGGGGTGAAGAACCCCGAGTACAAGGACACCCTGTACGTCGAGGAGCTCGTCACCGACGGCGTCGTCAACACGATGCCCGAGGCCACGCTCCAGGCGTTCGCCGACCACGGCGTCGTCTCCGGCGACACCGTGACGGGGACGGCCGCCGCCGCACGCCGCACCCTCGAGACCGTCGAGTCCTTCGGCGTCTCCCTCGTCGAGGTGACCGCGAAGCTCGAGGAGGAGGGCGTGCGCAAGTTCGAGGACAGCTGGACCGAGCTCCTCGAGACGACCCGCGACAACCTGCGGCGCGCCGCCGACGCGGCCTCCTGACCGCCTGCGCCCGCTCGCCGCTCGCGGCGGGCGGGCGTCCGACCTGCGGGAACGCCTCCGGCCGCGTCGCGACCACCCGTATCATCCGCTACGCCCAGCACTCCCCCGCACTCCCTCTGAACGCGACTAGTCCTCCGACCACCCTCGAACGGAACGGTGCCACCAGGTGAGACCGGCCAAGATCACGGCAGAGAACAACCCTCTGCGCGACCCCCTCGACCTGCGCCTGCCGCGGATCGCGGGCCCCTGCGGGCTCGTCATCTTCGGCGTGACGGGCGACCTCGCCCGCAAGAAGCTCATGCCCGCGGTCTACGACCTCGCCAACCGCGGCCTCCTGCCGCCCGGCTTCGCGCTCACGGGGTTCGCCCGGCGCGACTGGGAGGACCAGGACTTCGCCCAGGTCGTGCACGACGCCGTCAAGGAGCACGCGCGGACGCCGTTCCGCGAGGCGACGTGGCGACAGCTCGCCGAGGGCATCCGGTTCGTGCAGGGGTCGTTCGACGACGACGACGCGTTCGAGCGCCTGCGCCAGACCGTCGAGACGCTCGACGCCGAGCGCGGCACGGGCGGCAACCACGCGTTCTACCTCTCGGTCCCGCCGAGCGCCTTCCCGCTCGTGTGCCGCCAGCTCGCCGAGTCCGGGCTCTCCAAGTCCCAGGAGGACGCGTGGCGGCGCGTGGTCATCGAGAAGCCGTTCGGCCACGACCTGGCCAGCGCGCGCGAGCTCGACGCCGTCGTGTCGGAGGTCTTCCCGCCCGACTCGGTGTTCCGCATCGACCACTACCTGGGCAAGGAGACGGTCCAGAACCTCCTCGCGCTGCGGTTCGCGAACCAGATGTTCGAGCCCATCTGGAACGCCAACTACGTGGACCACGTGCAGATCACGATGGCCGAGGACATCGGCATCGGCGGGCGCGCCGGGTACTACGACGGCATCGGCGCCGCACGCGACGTCATCCAGAACCACCTCCTCCAGCTCCTCGCGCTCGTCGCGATGGAGGAGCCCGTCTCGTTCGACGCCCCGTCGCTGCGCGCCGAGAAGATCAAGGCGCTCTCCGCCGTGCGGCTGCCGCGCGAGCTGTCCAAGCACACCGCCCGCGGGCAGTACGCCACCGGCTGGCAGGGCGGCGAGCAGGTCATCGGCTTCCTCGAGGAGGACGGCATCCCGGACACCTCCACGACGGAGACCTACGCAGCGGTCCGCGTCGACATCGACAACCGTCGCTGGGCGGGCGTGCCGTTCTACCTGCGCACGGGCAAGCGTCTCGGCCGCCGCGTGACCGAGGTCGCCGTCGTGTTCAAGAAGGCGCCGCACCTGCCGTTCGAGACGTCGCAGGCGTCCGATCTCGGCAACAACGCGCTCGTCATCCGCGTGCAGCCCGACGAGGGCGTGACCATGCGCTTCGGCGCCAAGGTCCCGGGCACCGCGATGGAGGTGCGCGACGTGACGATGGACTTCGGCTACGGCCACGCGTTCACCGAGTCCTCCCCCGAGGCGTACGAGCGGCTCATCCTCGACGTCCTGCTGGGCGACCCGCCGCTGTTCCCCACGCGCGAGGAGGTCGAGCTCTCGTGGAAGATCCTCGACCCGATCACCGCGCACTGGGCGGCACGGGGCAAGCCGGAGCCGTACCGGTCCGGCACGTGGGGACCGGCGACGGCCGACGCGATGCTCGAGCGCGACGGCCGCGCCTGGCGGCGCCCGTGAGCGCCCCCACGGCGCCGACGGCCGTCGTCGCCGCCCGCCGTTCCCGCCCTGCGCGCTCGGCCCAGAGCGCCGTGACCCCGCGACCGGGGAGGACCCCGCGATGATCATCGACCTGCCCGACACGACGACGAACGCGGTCAACAAGCGCCTGGTGCGCCTGCGCGACGAGGGTGGTGCGATCGCCCTGGGGCGCGTGCTGACGCTCGTGGTCGTCGCGCGCGAGTCCGACGTCGAGACGTCGATCGAGGCGGCCAACGACGCGAGCCGCGAGCACCCGTGCCGCGTCATCGTCGTCGCGCCGTCCGGCCGGCGCGACGATCCGCACCTCGACGCCCAGATCCGCGTCGGCGGAGACGCGGGCGCGTCCGAGGTCGTGGTCCTGCGGACCGCCGGCCCGATGCTCGAGCACACCGACACGCTCGTCATGCCGCTCCTGCTTCCGGACGCGCCGATCGTCGTGTGGTGGCCCGGCCAGCCGCCGGAGTCGCCCGACGACGACCCCGTGGGCGCGATGGCCCAGCGGCGCATCACCGACTCCATCACGTCCAAGGACCCGGAGGCGGTGCTCGGCCAGCTCGCGACGACGTACGGCCCCGGCGACTCCGACCTCGCCTGGGCGCGCGTCACGCTCTGGCGCGGGCTCATCGCCGCGGCCCTCGACCAGCCGCCGTTCGAGCCGGTGACGAACGTCGTCGTCGAGGGCCAGGCCAAGCACACGTCGCTCGACCTGCTCGCGGCCTGGCTCGGGTCCCGCCTCCGCTGCCCGGCGCAGGTCGTGCGGCGCCGCGGGGCCGAGGCGATCACCAAGGTCACGCTCGAGCGCAAGAGCGGCCCCATCGTCCTCGACCGGCCCGACGGGCGCACCGTGACGATCAGCCAGCCCGGCAAGCCGGACCGCCGGGTCGCACTGCCGATCCGGACGCTCAGCGAGGCACTCATCGAGGAGCTGCGGCGCCTCGACCCGGACGAGGTCTACGGCGAGGTGCTCACCAAGGGCCTGCAGAAGGTCGGCGCATGAGCACGCAGCCGGCGGGCCACGCGTCGCACTCGCGTCTCGTCGTCGTCCACCCCGATGCCGTCGTGCTCGCCGAGGCGGTCGCGTCCCGGCTCGTCACCCGCATCCTCGACGTGCAGTCGGTGCGCCGGCCGGGCCACGTCGTGCTCACCGGAGGGACCGTCGGCATCGCGAGCCTCGCTGCCCTCGCCCGCCACCCCGTCCGGGACGCCGTCGACTGGACCGGGGTGCACGTGTGGTGGGGCGACGAGCGGTTCCTGCCTGCCGGGGACCCGGAGCGCAACGAGACGCAGGCCCGGGAGGCGCTGCTCGACCACCTCCCCCAGCTCCCCGCCGAGAACGTGCACCCGATGCCCGCGGCGGACGCCGCCGCGAGCCCGGAGGACGCGGCGACGGCCTACGCGGTCACGCTCGCCGCGCACGCTGCCGAGGGCGAGGCCGTCCCGGCCTTCGACGTGCTCCTGCTCGGCATGGGCCCCGACGGGCACGTGGCGTCCCTCTTCCCGGGGCACCCGGGCCTGGACGTCACCGGCGTCCCGACGGCCGGGGTCCACGGGTCGCCCAAGCCGCCGCCCGAGCGCGTCACCCTGACCTTCGAGGCGATCGCCGCAGCTCACCAGGTGTGGGTCGTGGCAGCCGGTGCCGAGAAGGCCTCTCCCGTGGCTGCCGCGCTCGCCGGGGCTCCGGTACGGGAGACGCCCGCCGCCGGCGTCGCCGGGACCGAGCGCACGCTCTGGCTCCTGGACGCCGCCGCAGCGGGCACGTCCGCCTGACCCGCGACCGCCCGCCACGCACCACGACGACGAGCGCCCCACCGGAGATCCGGTGGGGCGCTCGTCGTTTCTCGTGCTGCCGGGTTTCAGACCCCGCGACGGGCTCGCAGCGCCGCGAGCGCCTCGTCGAGGATCGCCACGCCGTCGGCGTCGGAACGACGCTCCTTCACGTAGGCGAGGTGCGTCTTGTACGGCTCGTTGCGTGACGGCGACGGGGGGTTCTCCCGGTCCTGGCCGGCGGGGAAGCCGCACCGCGGGCAGTCCCACGTCTCTGGCGCCTGGATGTCGGCCTCCGAGGAGAAGCTCGGTCGCGTCTCGTGCCCGTTCGCGCACCAGTACGAGACCCAGAAGCGCGGCGCGATCTCGCCGCGCTCGGACTCCCCGAGCGGGCCCGCTCCTACCCGCGACCCACGGATCGCGCTACCACCTGCCACGTGCTCTCCCCCGTCCGTGCCGTCGCCGGCACTCGATCCTGCCCGGCCGCGCCGTCGCGGCCACGGCTCGCCCCTGTGACGAGCCGGCGCCCCCGTGGGCGCCCGGGTCAGCTCACCTTCTGGATCAGGCCCAGGAGCACGATGACGACCGCCCAGACGAGCGCGAACGACACGGTGATCCGGTTGAGGTTGCGCTCGGCGACGCCGGAGCTGCCCACCGAGCTCGAGATCCCGCCGCCGAACATGTCGGAGAGGCCGCCGCCCTTGCCCTTGTGCAGGAGCACGAGCAGGGTGAGGAAGGCGCTGGTGAGCACCAGGAGGATCAGGAGGATGATGCGCAGCACGTCCACGAGTACGTCCTTGAGGTTCAGGGCCGGACCGACCATCGTCGGGACGACCGCACGGTTGTCGTGAGCAGGCGTGACCTGCCGCACAGGGGACAAGAGTAGGTGACGCGGGGCCGTCGGGGCCAACCCCGGCCCGCGTCGTCTCACGGCCGGTCTCACGGGTGCTCCCGCGGTCCGGTGCGTCCGGACCGCGGGAGCGGGAGTCGTCCGGAGGTCAGGCGCCGGTCGCGTGCGACTGGTAGCGCGCGATCTTGGCGAACTCCTCCGGGTCCAGGCTCGCGCCGCCGACGAGCGCGCCGTCGACGTCGGGCTGCGCCATGATCGCCGCGACGTTGGACGACTTCACCGAGCCGCCGTACAGGACGCGCGTCGCGTCCGCGAGCTCGGCGTCGTACAGGTCGCCGAGCGCGCCACGGATCGCGCCGCAGACCTCCTGGGCGTCCTCCGGCGTCGCGACCTCGCCCGTGCCGATGGCCCAGACGGGCTCGTAGGCGATGACGAGAGTAGCGAGCTGCGCGGCGGGGATGCCCGCGAGCGCACCCTCGACCTGGGCGAGCGTGTAGGAGATCTGCTCGCCGGCCTTGCGCACGTCCAGGCCCTCGCCGACGCACAGGATCGGGGCGATGCCCTGCCCGACGGCGGCGACGATCTTCGCGTTCACCAAGGCGTCGGACTCGGCGTGGTACTGGCGGCGCTCCGAGTGGCCGATCGCCACGTAGCTCGTGCCGAGCTTCGCCAGCATCGACGCCGAGATCTCTCCGGTGTACGCACCCTCGGCGTGCGCGGAGACGTCCTGCGCGCCGTACTTGAGCTCGAGCTTGTCGGCGTCCACGAGCGTCTGCACCGAGCGCAGGTCGGTGAACGGCGGGAGCACGGCCACCTCGACGGCCGCGTAGTCGTGCTTCGCGTCCTTGAGGGTCCACGCGAGCTTCTGCACGGTGTGGGTCGCCTGGTGGTGGTCCAGGTTCATCTTCCAGTTGCCCGCCATGAGCGGGGTGCGGGTGTTCGCCACGGTCGTTCTTCTCTCTGTGGGGGTACGCGCCGCCCCGTGCGGCGGAGCGGCGCGTGAGGGTGGTACGGGGAGGGCGCTCAGCCCTCGAGGACGGAGATGCCCGGCAGGTCCTTGCCCTCGAGGAACTCGAGGCTCGCGCCGCCGCCCGTCGAGATGTGGCTGAAGCCCGCCTCGTCGAAGCCGAGGATGCGGACGGCGGCGGCGGAGTCGCCGCCTCCCACGATCGTGAACGCGCCGTTCGCGGTCGCGTCGACGAGCGCCTGCGCGACCGCGCGCGTCCCGCCCGAGAACGCGTCGAACTCGAAGACGCCCGCGGGGCCGTTCCACACGACGGTCTTCGCGTCCGCGATCTTGCTCGCGAAGAGCCGCGCGGAGTCGGGGCCGATGTCGAGGCCGATCTTGTCCGCGGGGATCGCGTCCGCGGCGACGACCGCGTGCGGGGCGTCGGCGGCGAACGAGTCGGCCGCGACGATGTCGGTCGGCAGGACGATCTCCACGCCGTTCTTCTCGGCGTCCGCGAGGTAGCCCTTCACCGTGTCGATCTGGTCCTCCTCGAGGAGGGACTTGCCGACGCCGTAGCCCTTGGCCGCGAGGAACGTGAAGACCATGCCGCCGCCGATGAGCAGGCGGTCCGCCTTGGTGAGCAGGTTCGCGATGACGCCGAGCTTGTCGGAGACCTTCGAGCCGCCGAGGACGACGACGTAGGGGCGCGCCGGGTCCTCCGTCGCCTTGCGCAGCGAGTCGACCTCCTTGAGCACGAGCTCGCCGACCGCGGACGGGAGCACCTTCGCCACGTCGTACACCGACGCCTGCTTGCGGTGCACGACGCCGAACCCGTCGGACACGAACGCGTCGGCCAGGCCCGCGAGGTCGTTCGCGAGCGACTGCCGCTCGGCCTCGTCCTTCGACGTCTCGCGCGCGTCGAAGCGGATGTTCTCGAGCAGGGCGACCTCGCCCTCGCCGAGCGCCTCGACGGTCTCGCGCGCCGACGGGCCGACGACGTCCTTCGCCAGGTGCACGGGAACCCCGAGCAGCTCGCCCAGGCGGGCGGCGACGGGCGCCAGGGAGTACTTCGCGTCGGGCTCGCCCTTGGGGCGGCCGAGGTGCGCGGTGACGATGACCTTGGCGCCGGCGTCGGTGAGCCTCTTGAGCGTCGGCAGGGCGGCGCGGATGCGGCCGTCGTCCGTGATGGTCGTCCCGTCGAGCGGGACGTTGAAGTCGGAGCGGACGAGGACGCGCTTGCCGCGCAGGTCGCCCAGGGAGTCGATGGTCTTCATGCGGTCTCCTACGGTTCGGTCGCCGTCGTGCGTCGGTCCGGTCGTCGACCGGACCGGCCCGCACATGAGGACGTCCGCGTGCGCGTCACCGGCCGTGGCCGGGACGCGCACGCGGACGCATGGTGATGCTCAGGGCTGACGCTGCAGCAGCGGCAGGGTCAGAGCTTGTCGCCGACCAGCTGCGTCAGCGCGACGAGGCTGTTGGAGTAGCCCCACTCGTTGTCGTACCAGGAGACGACCTTGACCTGGTCGCCGATCACCTTGGTGAGCTTCGAGTCGAAGATGCTCTGGTGCGGGTTCGTGACGATGTCGCTCGACACGATCTCGTCCTCGACGTACTCGAGCACGCCCTTGAGGGGGCCCTCGGCCGCAGCCTTGAGCGCCGCGTTGACCTCGTCCACGGTGACCTCGCGCGAGGCCGTGAACGTGAGGTCCGTGGCCGAGCCCGTGATGACCGGCACGCGCAGGGCGTAGCCGTCGAGCTTGCCCTTGAGCTCCGGGAGCACCAGCGAGACGGCCTTGGCCGCACCCGTGGAGGTCGGGACGATGTTCTGCGCGGCGGCGCGGGCACGACGCAGGTCGCGGTGCGGGCCGTCCTGCAGGTTCTGGTCACCGGTGTACGCGTGGATCGTGGTCATGAGACCACGCTCGATGCCGATCGAGTCGTTGAGCGCCTTCGCGAGCGGGGCGAGGCAGTTCGTGGTGCACGACGCGTTCGAGATGATGTGGTGCGCGGCCGGGTCGTACTGGTCCGAGTTCACGCCGACGACGAACGTCGCGTCCTCGTTCTTCGCCGGGGCGGAGATGATGACCTTCTTGGCGCCGCCGTCGATGTGCGCCTTCGCCTTCGTGGCGTCCGTGAAGAAGCCGGTCGACTCGATGACGATGTCGGCACCCAGCTCGCCCCAGGGGAGGTTCGCGGGCTCACGCTCGGCGAGGGCACGGATCTTCTTGCCGTCGACGATGATGTTCTCGTCGTCGAAGTCCACGCTCAGGGGGAAACGGCCCAGGACCGTGTCGTACTTGAGCAGGTGCGCAAGCGTCTTGTTGTCCGTGAGGTCGTTGACGCCCACGATCTCGATGTCGGCGCCCGACGCCACGATGGCGCGGTAGAAGTTCCGTCCGATACGACCGAAGCCGTTGATACCGACGCGGATGGTCACAATGCCCTCCTCAGGGCGCGCCGGTTTGGTCCCGACGCACACGGTTGATGCCGAACGATCACGTACACCGTCGTACGCAGGTGGTGATGGCGCCCGCGCCCCGCTGCCCGATCTCGGCACAGCACCCTCCGTGCCCGCGGGCCGCCACGGCGACAGCCGGGACCACCCACGCCCACGAGGGGTGTCAGCGAAGGAGCACGTCGTTGTCACCTGACGCGTCCGAGCCTATACCAACACCACGCCGACATGTGACCTGGATCCCACGCTTCGGGACCATCGTCCCACCCCTGCGTGACGACCGCGCCCGTCGCGCCGGCCGCGCGTCAGAGGTCCAGGAGCTCCGGGCTCAGGCCCGCCTCGGTGTCGGGGATGCCGAGCTCGGCCGCGCGCTTGTCGGCCGTCGACAGCAGGCGTCGGATCCGCCCGGCGACGGCGTCCTTGGTCAGGGGCGGGTCCGCGAGCTGCCCGAGCTCCTCCAGCGACGCCTGCTTGTGCGCGAGCCGCAGCTCGCCGGCCTCGCGCAGGTGGTCGGGCAGGTCCGGGCCGAGGATCTCGAACGCGCGCTCCACGCGGGCGCCCGCGGCGACCGCCGCACGCGCGGACCGGCGCAGGTTCGCGTCGTCGAAGTTCGCGAGGCGGTTGGCAGTCCCCCGCACCTCGCGCCGGGCACGCCGCTCCTCCCACACCAGGACGGCCTCGTGCGCGCCCAGTCGCGTCAGGAGCGCGCTGATCGCGTCGCCGTCGCGGATAACCACGCGGTCGACGCCGCGCACCTCGCGCGACTTGGCGGAGACGCCCAGCCGGCGCGCCGCGCCGACGAGCGCGAGCGCCGCCTCCGGCCCGGGGCAGGTGACCTCGAGCGCCGACGAGCGCCCCGGCTCGGTCAGCGACCCGTGCGCGAGGAACGCGCCGCGCCACGCGGCCTCCGCCTCCTCGATCCCGCCGGACACCACCTGCGGGGGCAGCCCGCGCACCGGGCGGCCGCGCCCGTCGAGCAGACCCGTCTGCCGGGCGAGCGACTCGCCGTCGCGCACGACCCGCACGACGTAGCGGCTGCTCTTGCGCAGCCCCCCGGCAGAGACGACGATCAGCTCGCTCGTGTGCCCGTAGACGTCCGCGATCGTCTCCCGTAGGCGACGTGCCGCGATCGCGGTGTCGAGCTCCGCCTCGATGACGACGCGGCCCGAGATGAGGTGCAGGCCGCCCGAGAAGCGGAGCATCGCCGAGACCTCCGCCTTGCGGCACGACGTCTTGTCCACCCGCAGCCGAGCCAGCTCGTCCTTCACCTGTGCCGTGAGCGCCATGCGGGACATCCTGCCATCGATGCCGGGACCGGGCGGGCCGCACGACGAGCCGGGACGGTGTCAGGGGGCGGGCGTGCCGACGTCCCCCAGGAAGTCGTCGAACACGTCGCGGTACGCCGCGGCGAGCCGCAGCGGGTCGTGCGTCGGCGTACCGTCGCCCCGCCGCACCTGGCGCAGCAGGAGCCGGGCACCCATGCGCGCCGCCGCGTCGGCGAGCTGCTCCGTGTCCTCGACGGCCGACGGGTCGGCCACGACGGCGTCGACCCGCAGCCCGGGGTCGTGCTTGTGGAGCGCCTCGAGGTGCTCGGTCGCCGACAGCCCGTACGTCTCGCCCGCCTCGCTCGAGAGGTTGAGGGTGATGCACCGGCGCGCCTGGGTCTCGTGCAGCGCCCGGGCGAGCTCGGGCACGAGCAGGTGGGGCATCACCGACGAGAACCACGACCCGGGTCCCAGCACGACCCAGTCGGCGTCTCGCACCGCCTGCACCGCCTCGGGGCACGCCGGCGGGTCCGCCGGGACGAGCCGCAGCTGCTCGATGCGGCCGTGCGTGACCGCGACACGGCTCTGCCCGACGACGGTCTCGAGCTGGTCGCCCGTCCGGACGTCGGCCTCGATCCCGAGCGGCACGGCGGCCATGGGGAGCACGCGCCCCCGCGCCCCGAGGAGCTTGCCGACCCAGTCGAGACCCGCGACCGGGTCGTCGAGCAGCTCCCACAGCGCGACGATGAGCAGGTTGCCGACGGCGTGGTTGTCGAGGTCGCCCTCGGACGTGAACCGGTGCTGCAGGAGCGCGCTCCACGTGCGCCCCCACTCCGAGTCGTCGCACAGCGCCGCGAGCGCCATGCGCAGGTCGCCCGGGGGCAGGACGCCGAGCTCGGTGCGCAGGCGCCCGGACGAACCGCCGTCGTCGGCGACGGTGACGACGGCGGTGAGCCGGTCGGACATGAGGCGCAGCGCGGAGAGGCTCGCGGACAGGCCGTGCCCGCCGCCCAGGGCGACGACGGCGGGGTTGCGCAGGGCGACCACGGGACGCTACTCCTTGCCCAGGTCGCGCGCGGTCACGGTGACGCGCTGGCCCTGCGCCCGCAGGCGCGTGGCGATGGCCTCGCTGATCGCGACCGAACGGTGCTTGCCACCGGTGCAGCCGACGGCGATCGTCACGTAGCGCTTCTCCTCGCCGAGGTAGCCGGCGAGCACGGGCTCGAGCGCGTTCACGTACCGGTCGATGAACTCGAGGGCGCCGGGCCGCTCGAGCACGTAGTCGCGCACGGGCGCGTCGCGGCCCGTGAGGTGGCGCAGCTCGGTGATCCAGTACGGGTTGGCGAGGAATCGCACGTCCACGACGTGGTCCGCGTCGAGCGGCAGCCCGTACTTGAAGCCGAACGAGACGATGTTGATCCGCAGCGTGTCCGGCGTGCCGTCCGCGACGGCGGCACGCACCTCGCGGGCGAGGTCGTGCACGTTGAGCTCGGAGGTGTCGATGACGACGTCGGCCCGTTCCTCGAGGCTCGCGAGCAGTCGCCGCTCCTCCGCGAGCCCTTCGAGGATGCGCCCGCCGCCCTGCAGCGGGTGCGGGCGGCGCACCTGCTCGTAGCGGCGCACGAGCACCTCGTCCGAGGCGTCGAGGAAGAGGATGCGGTAGAAGACGCCGTTCTGGCGCAGGTGGTCGAGCACCTCGACCAGGTCGGTGAAGAACTCGCGTCCGCGCACGTCCACGACGGCGGCGATGCGCTCGAGCGTGGATCCGGACCGGGTCATGAGGTCGACGAGCGGGACGATCATGCGCGGCGGCAGGTTGTCGACGACGTACCAGTCGAGGTCCTCGAGCACGGCCGCGGCGCGCGAGCGACCCGCGCCGGACATGCCGGTGATGATCAGCACCTCGGCCTCGCGGCGCTCGGGCGGGTGCGTGGCGGCCTCGATCGCCGGGATGCCGCTCGGGACCGTGATCGGGGAGGGTTCCGGTCTCATGGGACCAGCATGCCAGCCGGTCAGGCGCGGGCGGTGGCGCCGTCGTCCGCCGGAGTGTCCGCGGACACCTCCCCGGTACCGAGAGCCGCGACGACCGCCTGCGCCGTCCGCTCCCCCATGCCCCGCACGGTCGCGATCTCCTCGACGCTCGCGGCACGCAGCCGCTTGAGCGAGCCGAAGTGCCGGAGCAGCGCGGACTTGCGCGCCGGCCCGAGCCCGGGCACGTCGTCCAGAACCGACGCCGTCATCCCCTTGCTGCGCTTCTTGCGGTGCTGCGTGATCGCGAAGCGGTGGGCCTCGTCGCGCACGCGCTGCAGCAGGTACATGCCCTCCGACGATCGCTGGAGGATCACCGGGTAGTCCTCGCCCGGGAGCCAGACCTCCTCGAGCCGCTTGGCGAGACCGCACAGCGCGACGTCGTCGACGCCCAGGTCCGCGAGGGCGCGTGCCGCAGCGGCGACCTGCGGCGGGCCGCCGTCGACCACGACGAGGTTGGGCGGGTAGGCGAACCGGGCGCGCCGGTCCACGGGGGCCTCGGCGTCGACCTCGCCGCTGCGCGGGACGTAGCCCGCGGCCTCGGCGGCGCGCTCGGCCCGCTGCCCCGCGGCGTCGGTCGCGTCCGTCACGTCGTCCGCCTCGAGGTCCATCTCCACCTCGCCGGAGACCGAGCGGTCGGCGAGGTAGCGCTTGAACCGGCGCGAGATCACCTCGTACATCGCCGCGGTGTCGTCCGCCGCGCCGTCGCCGTCCGGGCCGCGCACCGTGAAGTGGCGGTACTCGCTCTTGCGCGCCAGCCCGTCCTCGAAGACGACCATCGACGCGACCTGGTAGGTGCCCTGGTTGTGGGACACGTCGTAGCACTCGATGCGCAGCGGCGCGGTGTCGAGCTCGAGCGCCTCCTGGATCTCGCGCAGCGCCTGGCTGCGGGTCGTGAGGTCGCCCGCGCGGCGCGTGCGGTGGAGCGCGAGCGCGTGCTCGGCGTTCGCGCGGACCGTCGCCGCGAGCTCCTTCTTGTCGCCGCGCTGCGGCACGCGCACGTCCACGCGAGCGCCCCGCAGCCCCGACAGCCAGGTGGTCACCTGGTCCTGGTCGGGCGGCAGGACGGGGACGAGGACCTCGCGCGGCACGACGTCGCGCGCGCCGGCGCCACCGGCCTTGCCGGCGTCCGCCGCAGCGGCCTCCTCCGCCGCCCCGTACACCTGCTGCAGGAGGTGCTCGACGAGCTCGGCGTCCGTCACGTCCTCGACCTTCTCCACGATCCAGCCGCGCTGACCGCGGATGCGCCCGCCGCGCACGTGGAACACCTGGACGGCGGCCTCGAGCTCGTCGCCCACGAGCGCGAACACGTCCGCATCGGTGCCGTCGCCGAGGACGACCGCGTTCTTCTCCGTCGCGCGCTGCAGCGCGGCGATGTCGTCGCGCAGCCGGGCCGCGGCCTCGTACTCCATCGCCGCCGCGGCCTCGCCCATCTTGCGCTCGAGGCGGCGCACGAAGCGCTGCGTGTCCCCCGCCATGAAGTCGCAGAAGTCCTCCGCGAGAGCACGGTGGTCCTCGGGCGTGATGCGCCCGACGCAGGGCGCCGAGCACTTGTCGATGTAGCCGAGCAGGCACGGACGGCCCGTCTGGTGCGCGCGCTTGAAGACCCCCGCGGAGCACGTGCGCACCGGGAAGACCCGCAGGAGGAGGTCGAGCGTCTCGCGGATCGCCCAGGCGTGGCCGTACGGGCCGAAGTAGCGCGTGCCGGGTCGCTTGGCGCCGCGCATGACCTGCGCGCGGGGGAAATCCTCCCCCATCGTCACCGCGAGGTACGGGTAGGACTTGTCGTCGCGGTACTTGACGTTGAACCGCGGGTCGAACTCCTTGATCCACGTGTACTCGAGCGCGAGCGCCTCGACCTCGGTGCCGACGACGGTCCACTCCACGGACGCGGCGGTGGTCACCATCGTCTGGGTGCGGTGGTGCAGGTTGGCGACGTCCTGGAAGTAGCTCGACAGCCGCGCGCGCAGGTTCTTCGCCTTGCCGACGTAGATGACGCGGCCGTGCTCGTCGCGGAACCGGTAGACGCCCGGCGACGTGGGGATCTCCCCCGGCGCAGGGCGGTACGTCGCGGGGTCAGCCATGTGCTCCAGCCTAGGTCAGGCCACCGACGGTCCGGTGGCGTCGTGGGTGCGCCGGGCGAGGTCTGCCCGGGCCGTGCAGTCGTGGTGTGGCCCTCATCACGGGCCGCTAGGGTGACGGCCATGAGCGCACAGCACGGGTACACCACGACCGTCCGCTGGACGGGCGCGGGCGACGCAGGAACGGCCTCCTACACGTCGTACAGCCGCGACCACGACGTCCTCCTCGCCGGGCGACCCCCGCTGCCCGGGTCGTCCGACCCCGCGTTCCGCGGCGACCCGTCGCGCTACAGCCCCGAGGAGCTGTTCGTGGTGAGCCTGTCGCAGTGCCACATGCTGTGGTTCCTCCACCTCGCGGCGGCGTCCGGCGTCGTCGTGCGCGAGTACGTCGACGAGGCGACGGGCACGATGCGTGTCGAGTCGGGTGGCGAGGGGCAGTTCACGGACGTGACGCTGCACCCGCGGGTCGTGGTCGACGACGGAGCGGGCAGCGACGACGCGTCGCTCGCCACGCTGCACCACCGGGCGCACGACCACTGCTTCATCGCGCGCTCGGTGAACTTCCGCGTGCTCGTCGACCCGGCACCGGCGCGCCGCGCGGCCGCCTGACGGCGCGCCGTCGGCGGCCCCGCGCCCGCGTCCTGCTAGGCCGCCGACGCCTTGCGGCGCGCGCCCGTCCGCGGGGACTCGTCGGTCGCCCGGCGAGCCTTGGCGGACCGGCCCTTGGCGCCCTTCGCCGCCGGCGCCGCGGCACCCGAGGACTTCTCGGCCGCGGCCCCGACCGGGACCGGGTCGTGCTGGTCCAGGATCTCGGCGAGGAAGCGACCGGTGTGGCTCGCCCCCACGCGCGCGACCTGCTCCGGCGTCCCCTGCGCGACGACCTTGCCGCCGCCCGAGCCGCCCTCGGGACCCATGTCGACGACCCAGTCCGCGCTCTTGATGACGTCGAGGTTGTGCTCGATGACGAGCACCGAGTTGCCCTTGTCGACGAGCGACTGCAGCACCCCGAGCAGCTTGCGGATGTCCTCGAAGTGCAGGCCCGTCGTCGGCTCGTCGAGCACGTAGATCGTGCGCCCGGTCGAGCGCTTCTGCAGCTCGCTCGCGAGCTTGACGCGCTGCGCCTCACCGCCCGAGAGCGTCGGGGCAGGCTGCCCGAGGCGGACGTACCCGAGGCCGACCTCGACGAGCGTCTTGAGGTGGCGCGAGATCGCGGGGACGGCGGCGAAGAACTCCGCCGCCTCCTCGATCGGCATGTCGAGCACGTCCGCGACGGTCTTGCCCTTGAAGTGCACCTCGAGCGTCTCGCGGTTGTACCGCGCCCCGTGGCAGACCTCGCACGGCACGTAGACGTCGGGCAGGAAGTTCATCTCGATCTTCAGCGTGCCGTCGCCCGAGCAGGCCTCGCAGCGACCGCCCTTGACGTTGAAGGAGAAGCGCCCCGGCGTGTACCCGCGAACCTTCGCCTCGGTGGTCTCCGCGAAGAGCTTGCGCACGTGGTCCCAGACACCCGTGTACGTCGCCGGGTTCGAGCGTGGCGTGCGGCCGATGGGCCCCTGGTCGACGTGCACGACCTTGTCGAGGTGGTCGAGTCCCGTGACGCGCGTGTGGCGACCGGCGACCTGACGCGCGCCGTTGAGCTCGTTCGCGAGCACGGTGTAGAGGATGGAGTTGACGAGCGTCGACTTGCCCGAGCCCGAGACACCGGTCACCGCGGTGAGCGTGCCGAGCGGGAAGCTCACGTCGATGCCCGTGAGGTTGTGCTCGCGCGCGCCGACGACCGTCACCTGACGGTCGGGGTCCGTGGGACGACGCTCGGCGGGCAGCGGGATGCTGCGCCGACCGGACAGGTAGGCGCCCGTGACCGACTCCGGTGCCTCGAGCAGCCCGGCGTAGTCCCCCGAGTGCACGACGCGGCCACCGTGCTCCCCCGCGCCCGGGCCGATGTCGACGACCCAGTCCGCCGTGCGGATGGTGTCCTCGTCGTGCTCGACGACGATGAGCGTGTTCCCCAGGTCGCGCAGCCGGGTGAGCGTCTCGATGAGGCGGCGGTTGTCGCGCTGGTGCAGGCCGATGCTCGGCTCGTCGAGCACGTAGAGGACTCCCACGAGCCCGGAGCCGATCTGGGTCGCGAGGCGGATGCGCTGCGCCTCGCCGCCCGAGAGCGTCGCGGCGGGCCGCTCGAGCGACAGGTAGTCGAGGCCCACGTCGAGCAGGAAGCCGAGTCGCGCGTCGATCTCCTTGAGCACCTCGGTCGCGATGGCGCGCTCGCGGACGCCCAGCTCGAGCGACCCGAGGAACGCGGCCGCCTCGCGCAGCGGCAGACGGCACACGTCCCAGATCGACCGGCCGCCCACCTTGACGGCGAGGACCTCGGGCTTGAGCCGGGCACCCTTGCAGACCGGGCACGGGACCTCGCGCATGAAGGCCTCGTACTTCTCCTTCGACCAGTCGGACTCGGTCTCGGTGTGCCGGCGCTCGAGGAACGTGATGACGCCCTCGAACCCCGTCGAGTACTGGCGCTCTCGCCCCCACCGGTTCTTGTACCGGACGTGCACCTGGTGGTTCTGCCCGTGCAGCACCGCCTTCTTCGCGCGCTCGGGCAGCGCCCGCCACGGCGTGTCCATCGAGAAGCCCAGGTCGTCCGCGAGCGCCGTGAGGACCCGCTCGAAGTACTCCGAGGAGATCTGCGCCCACGGCGCGATCGCTCCCTGCGCGAGGGACTTCTCCTCGTCGGGGATCACGAGGTCCGGGTCGACCTCGAGCCGGAAGCCGATGCCGGTGCACTCGGGGCACGCGCCGTACGGCGCGTTGAAGGAGAACGTGCGCGGCTCGATCTCGTCGAGCGCGAGCTCGTGGTCGTTGGGGCACGCGCGCTTCTCGGAGAACCGCCGCTCGCGCGCCGGGTCGTCCGCGTCGGCGTCGACGAGCTCGACGACGACCAGGCCGCCCGCGAGGCCCAGCGCGGTCTCGACCGAGTCCGTGAGCCGACGCTGCACGCCCTCGCGGGCGACGAGGCGGTCGATGACGACCTCGATGTCGTGCTTGAGCTTCTTCTCGAGCACGGGCGGGTCGGTCAGCGTGCGTACCTCGCCGTCGACGCGGGCGCGCGCGAAGCCCTTCGCCTGGAGCTCCTTGAACAGCTCGGAGTACTCGCCCTTGCGACCGCGGACGACGGGGGCGAGCACCTGGTAGCGCGTCCCCTCCGGCAGCTCGAGCAGGCGGTCGACGATCTGCTGCGGCGTCTGCGCGGTGACGCGCTCGCCGCACACCGGGCAGTGCTGCGTCCCCGCGCGCGAGAACAGCAGGCGCAGGTAGTCGTAGACCTCGGTGATGGTCCCCACGGTCGAGCGCGGGTTGCGGTTCGTGGACTTCTGGTCGATCGAGACCGCGGGCGACAGGCCCTCGATGAAGTCGACGTCGGGCTTGTCCATCTGCCCGAGGAACTGGCGGGCGTACGCCGACAGGGACTCGACGTACCGTCGCTGCCCCTCGGCGAAGATCGTGTCGAACGCGAGCGAGGACTTGCCCGAGCCCGAGAGCCCCGTGAAGACGATGAGCTGGTCGCGCGGAAGGTCGAGGTCGACGTTGCGCAGGTTGTGCTCGCGGGCACCGGAGATGACGAGGCGATTGCTCACCGCAGCATCGTACGTCCGCCCACCGACACTCGCACAGGTGTTCGACGCACCTTCGCCGTTCCCTCACCGGAGCCCGACGACCGGCACGCGACTCCTGCCCGACGTATCGGCGCAGACTAGGACCATGGCGTACTCGGGCGAGGTGATCGTGGGCGGGCCGAGCGACGTGCGGCGGCTCGACGAGGTCGAGATCCGCAAGCTCGCCGTCGGCCCGCTCGCGAACAACGCCTACCTGCTCACGTGCCGTCGCAGCGGGGCGCAGGTGCTCGTCGACGCCGCCGACTCGCCCGACGAGGTCCTCGGGCTCGTCCGCGAGGGGTCGCCGTCCGCGCGGCTGGACCTGGTCGTCACGACGCACCGGCACCTCGACCACCTGCGCGCCCTCGCGTCCGTCGTCGCCGTCACCGGTGCCGCCACGGCTGCGGGCGCCGACGACGCCGACGCGATCTCGCACGCCACGGACACGCACGTCACGCGGCGCCTGCACCACGGCGACGTCCTCGCGGTCGGCCACCTGCGGCTCGAGGTCGTCGCGCTGCGTGGCCACACACCGGGTTCGGTCGGGCTCGCGTACCGCGAGCCGGACCACGCCACCGAGCCCGACGCCGTCGCGCGCCGGGTCCATCTCTTCACCGGCGACTCGCTCTTCCCGGGCGGTGTGGGGAGCACCGACCACGACCCGGACCGGTTCGCGCGGCTCCTCGACGACGTCGTCAAACGCGTCTTCGCGCGGTACGACGACGCGACCTGGGTCTACCCGGGTCATGGCGCCGACACGACCCTCGGGGCGGAGCGACCGCAGCTCGACGAGTGGCGACGACGCGGCTGGTGAGGCGACAGCGCTGCGACCTTGGTCGGCTGCTCGGGTGACCGGCTCACGGAACGCGGCACGCGACGTCGGGCACGGCTGGTTCACTGTGGCCATGCCGATCCACGCCGTGACCTACGTCTACGCCGACCGACCGACCGACCTCGACGCGCTGCGTCCCGAGCACCGGGCCTTCCTGCACGGGCTGCGCGCCGACGGCGTGCTCCTCGCCTCGGGCCCGCTGCCCGCGCACGACGGCGCACCCGCCGGCGCGCTGCTCGTGCTCGACGGCGCGTCGCCGGAGGCCGTCGCGCGCACGCTCGACGCGGACCCCTTCGCCACGGCCGGCTTGATCGACCAGCGCACGGTCCGCCCCTGGTCGCCGATCATCGGGGACTGGGCCGACAGGGTCTAGCGGCACGAGAGCCGGTGGCTCCTGCCGGGTGCGGTACGGCTCAGTCGTACGCCGTCCAGGGGTCCGACCGGACACGCTCGTCGACCGCCTCAGCGTCGTCGCCGATGACCACACGCCACTCGCCGCGGGCGACGGCGTCCAGGATGGTCACCGCGGCCGAGGCGCTCGACACTGGCTGGTAGTCGGCGAAGAGCGAACCGAGGGCGCGTCGCCACGTGCGAGGCGGGGCAGGCATGCCCGTCCGGACGTGCCCGGGCAGGACCAGGACCGCGGAGAGGTGCGGGGCGTTCGCGCGGAAGTCGGCGATCAGCGACTCGGTGAATCCGCGCACGGCGAACTTCGCCGAGGAGTAGGCGCTGTGCGGCACGCGCGTGCCGAGGCTCGCCCAGAGGGCGTTCACCGAGGCGATGTTGACGACGGCGCCCCGGTCTGCGGCCATGAGCATCGGAAGGAGCTCGCGCGTGCAGCGATAGGTGCCGTCCCACGCGACGGAGAAGGTGCGTTCCCACTCGTCGGGCGGCGACGTGACGAAGGAGGTCCCCCCGACGACGGCGGCGTTGTTGAACAGCAGATGGACGGCGTCGCAGTCGTGCGTCTCGGCCACGTCCTGCGGGAGCCGGCGTACGGCGTCCCCGTCGGCGACGTCGAGCACGTGCGCCGTCACCGTGACGCCGGTGTCGATCGCCTGGGCTCGCCGGACCGCGGTACGGAGCGCGGCGGCGTCCACGTCGCAGGCGGCGACGTGGGCTCCCCGGCGGACGAGCTCGAGGACGAGGTCTCGACCGATCCCGGACGCGGCGCCCGTGACCACGGCGCGTCGACCTCGCAGGTCGGAGAGTCCAGCCACGTGGCCACCCTGCCACACGCGGGCCGCCGCACGCGTGTCACGGCGACCTGACCCGCCGGCACCGCGGACCGTGCCTCGCTCGTCGTCCAGGAGGCACGGTGCGGCGCCGTGCTAGCGAGGCGGGGTGCCGTCCTGGCCGGACGTGCCCCAGGAGGGCTCCTCACGGCCGACGAGCGCACCGTCCGCGAGCTCGTCCGTGACCGTGTCGACCGGCGTCGGCTCGACGTCCGCCGTCGAGCCGGCAGACTCCGACGGCGCGACGCGCGACCCGTCCGCGGACCGCGACGCGCGCGTCCGCAGGAGGCTGGCCACCGTGGTGATCGCGAGTGCGCCCACGATGACGACGAGCGAGAGCCAGATCGGCACGGTCGGCACGGCCTCGATGTGCTCGCCGCCGTTGATGAACGGCAGCGTGTTCTCGTGCAGCGCCTCGAGGATCAGCTTCACGCCGATGAACCCGAGGATCACCGCGAGGCCGATGGGCAGGTAGACCAGACGCTCGAGCAGGCCGCCCAGCAGGAAGTAGAGCTGGCGCAGACCCATCAGCGCGAAGACGTTCGTCGTGAAGACGATGAACGGGTCCTGCGTGAGCCCGAAGATCGCCGGGATCGAGTCGAACGCGAACAGCAGGTCGGTGCTGCCGATCGCGAGGAACACGATCAGCAGGGGCGTGAACACCCGCTTGCCGTCCTCGACCGTGCGCAGGCGGCCGCCGTCGTACTGCGTGCCGAGCGGCAGGACGCGACGCAGGGCGCGAACGGCCCGGTTCTCCTTGTACTCCTCGGGCTCGTCACCGCCCGCGACCAGCTTGATCGCGGTGTAGACGAGGAAGGCGCCGAACAGGTAGAACACCCAGACGAACTGCGAGATGATCGCGGCGCCCGCGAGGATGAAGGCGCCGCGCAGGACGAGCGCGACGATGATGCCCACCATGAGCACGCGCTGCTGCTGCTCCCGCGGGACCGCGAACCTCGCCATGATGATGACGAACACGAAGAGGTTGTCGACACTCAGGCTGTACTCGGTGAGCCACCCGGCGTAGAACTCCCCCGCGGGCGCCGCGCCACCGATCGCCCCGACGATCGCCCCGAAGACCAGGGCGAGGGCGACGTAGAAACCCACCCACAGCGCGCTCTCGCGCATGGAGGGCACGTGCGGGCGGCGGCCGACGACGAACAGGTCGACGATCAGCAGGACCGCGAGCGCCGAGAGCGACGCCCACTCGAACCAGAGCGGGAGCTCGTGGACCATCAAGAACCTTCTTCGATGCGGGCGTCCTCACGCCGCTGGTCCGCCCGCGAGCGCGCGAGGCTCGCGACCGTGGTGACGGTGAGGACGACGAGGATGAAGCCCAGGGAGACGGGCGTGGAGATCTCGGGGATCGCCGTGATGTGCTCGCCACCGTTGATGAACGGCACCTCGTTGGTGTGCATCGCGTGGATGACGAGCTTGATGCCGATGAACCCGAGGATCGCGGCGAGGCCGTAGTTGAGGTAGACGAGCCGGTCGAGCAGCCCGTCGATGAGGAAGTAGAGCTGACGCAGGCCGAGCAGCGAGAACGCGTTGGCGGCGAAGACCAGGTACGTCTCCTGCGTGAGGCCGAAGATCGCCGGGATCGAGTCGACGGCGAAGAGCAGGTCGGCACTGCCGATCGCGATCATGACGATGAGCATCGGCGTGATGTAGCGCTTGCCGTCGATCTTCGTCGTCATGTGGTCCTCGACGTACGAGTCGGTCGTCGGGAACAGCCGGCGCGTGAGGCGCAGCACGGCGTTCTCGTTGTACTCCTCGTCGTGGTCGGTGCCGGAGCGAGCCTGTGCGATCGCGGTCCAGATGAGGAAGGCACCGAAGATGTAGAAGACCCAGGCCCAGTTCTCGATGACCGCCGCGCCCAGGAGGATGAAGATCGTGCGCAGCACGAGCGCGATGGTGATGCCGATGAGCAGCACCTTCTGCTGGTAGAGCCGCGGCACCCGGAAGCTCGTCATGATGAGGACGAACACGAAGAGGTTGTCGACGGACAGGCTCTTCTCGGTGATGTACCCGGCGAAGTACTCCCCGCCGTACGTGCCGCCCCACACGATCCACACGATGACGCCGAAGACGAGGGCGATCGCGACGTAGGCGATGGACCAGCGGGTGGCCTCGCGCAGGCTCGGGGCGTGCGGCGTGCGCACGTGCCCGACGTAGTCGACGGCGAGCATCGCGAGGATCACGCCGACGGTGACGATCCAGACCCAGACGGGGACGTCCATGCACAAACCTCCGGTACGTAGCACTGAGTACCGAAGGTCTCTTCCGCCACGCACCGCCACGCGCACCCGCACGGGACGCGGGCTGGTGGTTGCGGGACCGGTGACACCGGGCCGACGACTGCGCCGGCCGTGATGACGACATCACCGCTTGGGAATACTCCCCCTCGCTGAGGTGCCAGCATAGGCCACGCCGGAACCGACCGTCACAACGTCCAGGGGGCGCCGCGCATTCCGTCCCGACCGGCCGCGTGGGCCACCGGGCTCGGCCTACGCCGTCGCGGCCTGCATCTGCCGCAGCTCCTTCTTCAGGCCCGAGATCTCGTCGCGCAGGCGCGCGGCGAGCTCAAACTGCAGCTCGCCGGCGGCCGCGTGCATCTGGTCGCTGAGCTCCTGGATGAGGTCCGCGAGGTCGCTCGCGGCGGCTCCCGCGAGCCGGTTGCCCGCCGTCACGCCCTCCTTGGGCCCGCCGGGGACCGGCGCCCTGCCCTTCTGCCCCTTGCCCGGCTGCCGGTAGCCGCCGGCGAGGAGCTCGGCCGTGTCGACGTCCTCGCGCGCGAGCATGTCGGTCACGTCGGAGATGCGCTTGCGCAGCGGCGTCGGGTCGATCCCGTGCTCGAGGTTGTACGCGACCTGCTTCTCCCGGCGTCGCTCCGTCTCCTCGATCGCTGCCGCCATCGCGGCGGTGATCCGGTCCGCGTACATGTGGACCTCGCCCGAGACGTTGCGGGCCGCGCGGCCGATGGTCTGGATGAGCGACGTCGGCGACCGGAGGAAGCCCTCCTTGTCGGCGTCGAGGATCGCGACCAGCGAGACCTCCGGGAGGTCGAGGCCCTCGCGCAGGAGGTTGATGCCGACGAGCACGTCGTACTGCCCGAGCCGCAGCTCGCGCAGGAGCTCCACGCGACGCAGGGTGTCGACCTCCGAGTGGAGGTAGCGGACGCGCACGTCCTTCTCGAGCAGGTAGTCGGTGAGGTCCTCGGCCATCTTCTTGGTGAGGGTCGTGACGAGCACCCTCTCGTTGCGCTCGGCGCGCTCACGGATCTCGTGCAGCAGGTCGTCGATCTGCCCGGTCGTCGGCTTGACGACGACCTCCGGGTCCACGAGCCCGGTCGGACGGATGATCTGCTCGACCACGCCGTCGGACATCGAGAGCTCGTAGGAGCCGGGGGTCGCAGACAGGTAGACGGTCTGGCCGATGCGCTCGACGAACTCCTCCCAGCGCAGCGGGCGGTTGTCCATCGCGCTCGGGAGCCGGAAGCCGTGGTCGACGAGGCTCCGCTTGCGCGACATGTCGCCCTCGAACATCGCGCCGATCTGCGGCACGGTGACGTGCGACTCGTCGATGACGAGCAGGAAGTCCTCGGGGAAGTAGTCGAGGAGCGTGTTCGGCGCCGTCCCGGCCTCGCGGCCGTCGATGTGCCGCGAGTAGTTCTCGATGCCGGAGCAGGTCCCGATCTGGCGCATCATCTCGATGTCGTACGTCGTGCGCATGCGCAGGCGCTGGGCCTCGAGCAGCTTGTTCTGCGTCTCGAGCTCGTCGAGCCGCTCCGTGAGCTCCGCCTCGATCGAGGAGATCGCCCGCTCCATGCGCTCCGGGCCGGCGACGTAGTGCGTGGCCGGGAAGACGTGGATGCTCGGCTCCGAGCGGACGACGTCGCCCGTGAGCGGGTGCAGGGTCTGGATGCTCTCGATCTCGTCGCCGAAGAACTCGATGCGGATCGCGAGCTCCTCGTACACCGGGATGATCTCGACCGTGTCCCCCCGCACGCGGAACGTCCCGCGCGTGAACGCCATGTCGTTGCGCGTGTACTGCATCGTCACGAACTGGCGCAGCAGGTCGTCGCGCTCGACCTGCATGCCGACGTCGAGGCGGACCATGCGGTCGACGTACTCCTGCGGCGTGCCGAGGCCGTAGATGCACGAGACCGACGCGACGACGATGACGTCGCGACGTGTGAGCAGCGAGCTCGTCGCCGAGTGGCGCAGGCGTTCGACCTCGTCGTTGATCGACGAGTCCTTCTCGATGTAGGTGTCCGTCTGCGCGATGTACGCCTCGGGCTGGTAGTAGTCGTAGTAGGAGACGAAGTACTCGACGGCGTTGTTCGGCAGCAGCTCCCGGAACTCCGTGGCGAGCTGGGCGGCGAGGGTCTTGTTGGGTGCCATGACGAGGGTGGGCCGCTGGAGCTCCTCGACGAGCCACGCCGTCGTCGCCGACTTGCCCGTGCCCGTCGCGCCGAGGAGCACGACGTCCTTCTCCCCCGCGCGGACGCGCCGGGACAGGTCCGCGATCGCCGTGGGCTGGTCGCCGGACGGCTGGTACTCGGAGATCACCTCGAAGGGTGCCGCGGCTCGCTGGAGATCGGTCACAGGACGCATGGACCCACCGTACGTCGGCCCGCCCACACGCCGCCCTCGCCCGGCTCGTGAGACGCCTCGACGGTAATTTGGTAGGCGTGGTTCCCAACCCCTAGGGTCCGGGTAGCGACGACGCCTCCGGCCTGTCCAGCGGCGTCGCGGAGGGGCCTCGAGGTCGAGCCCGCTCCGTCCCGTCGGCATTGCACCCATCCCCCTGACCTGGAGAGATCATGCCCCTCGCCCCGGCGCACCGTCGCCGACTCGCGCTCACCGCCTCGGCGGCCCTCGTCCTCGTCCCTGCCGTCGGCACCACGGCGACGGCGGCCCGGACGGCGGCGCCGATGCCGGCCGCCCCCGCCGCGAGCTCGTGCCCCGCGATCGGCGACCTCCCCGGGATCTCGACGAGCGACCCGCTCTTCACCGACGACGGCATCGCGGTCTTCGTGGGCGGGGACTACACCGCGCTCGGCGGTGCCGCCGAGTCGGAGGGCGTCCTGGCCGCCGTCGGCGACGTCCGCGTGCAGACCGGAGGGCTGCTGAACATCGGGCGTGCCGGCGGCGGGTCGCAGATCGTCCCGCCGGCGGGGAGCGACATGCTCCTCGCGGGAGGCGGCGTCGACGTGACGGGTGGGCGTCTCGACGTCGGGCACAAGATCTACGGCCCGGACGGCACGTCGGGCGGCAACGTCGTCGCGGGCTCGACCGTCGCCCCGCGGACCGGCATCGAGACCAACGGCGGGCGCGTCCTCGCCGACCAGGGCCCGGACGTCGCCGCCGGGCTCGTGCCCTTCGGCGACGCGCTCGCCGCCCTCTCCGGAGACCTCGGCGCGCTGCCCGTCACGGGCTCCACCACCCTCGAGGGCTCCGCCCTGCGGCTCGTGGGCGACGGCACGGCGAGCACCCAGGCGTTCCGCGTCGACGCCGGCGACCTGGCCGCCGCGAGGGAGCTCCACTACTCGGGTGTCAGCGCCACGGCGCCGGTCGTCGTCACGGTCGAGGGCACGGACGTCACGCTCGCCCCGCACTACCAGGCGGTCGACGGCACCCGGGTCGACGACCCGGCGGGAGGCCTCATCGGCAACGCCTCCGGGCGCGTCCTGTGGAACCTCGTCGACGCCACCACCGTGACGCTCGGCACGAACGACCAGCTCGTCGGCAGCGTGCTCGTCCCGTCGGCGGACAGCGACGTCGTCGTGCGCACCAGCACCAACGGCCGCCTGTACGTCGGGGGCGACCTCACCGTGGGTGGGGCGGGCACCCACGGTCTCGAGCACCACTCCTACCCGTGGATCGGCTCCGAGCTCACCGGGTGCGAGCCCGGGACGGTCCCGGTGCCCCCGGACGGGACCGAGGAGATGCCGACCCCGGGTGGCCCGGCCGCGCCGGAGACGCCGGTCGGACCGGCCGGTCCCGCGGAGCCCGTCGGGACGCCGACGACGCCGGCCCCCGCGTCGCCCGTCGTCGACGAGGCGGTGGCCGATCCCGTGGCGACGCCTGACGCGGCCGGGCCCTCCCCTACCGCGACGACCGCAGCACCCGGCCTCGCCACGACCGGTGCGTCGGTCGGGCTGCTCGCGACCCTCGCCGCCCTCCTGCTGGGCGCCGGGGCGACGCTCCTCGTGCTCGTCGCGCGCCGGCGCGCGACGCGCTGACCCCCGTCCCTGCGGCGGGGACGGAGCGCGAGCCCGCGACGAGCGGCGTCAGCTCTCCGTCCCGGCCGCGAGCACGGGCTCGGGCACGTCGGCGAGCGCGGTGCGCAGCACCTCGGCCACGGCGCGCACCTGGTCGTCGAGGGACAACCGGTCCGCCCCGGGGACGTGCACGAACCCGGCGCGGAGTCCCGGCGTCCCGCTCGCGTGGTGCATGAGGGCGTAGAACGTCGCGTTGCACACGTACGTCCCGGCCGTGCTCGACACCTCGGCGGGCAGCACGAGGTCGCGCAGGGCGGCGAGCGACGCCTTGAGGGGGAGCCCGCTCCAATATGCGGCGGGTCCGCCGTCGACCACCGGGTCGTCGACCGGCGCAGCGCCGGCGTTGTCGGGGATGCGGGCGTCGACGACGTTGATCGCGACGCGCTCCAGGCGGACGCGGTCGCTGCCCCCGGCCAGGCCCAGCGCGACCACGACGCTCGGGTCGTGCGCGCGGATCGCCGCCTCGAGCGCCGGCCACGCGCCGGCGAAGGTCACGGGCAGCCGGGCGGCGACGACGTGCGCGCCGACAAGGTCGGCACCCGACGAGGCGAGGCGTGCGGCGACCTCCCACGACGGGTTGGTCGCCGCTCCGTCGAACGGCTCGAACCCGCTGACGAGCACCGTCACGCCTGGTGCTCCTCGATCTCCGCCGTCGCCTCGGCGTCGACCTCGGCGCGCACCCGCTCCCAGAACTCGTCGACCTGGGCTCGCAGGGCGTCTCGCGAGCCGCTGCCGTCGAGGGTGACGTCCGCGGCCGCGAGGCGGGTCGCGTCGTCGGCCTGGGCGGCGACCCGGTCGCGGGCCTCGTCCTCGCCCAGCCCTCGCCCGTCCACGAGCCGGCGCAGCCGGACCTCGAGCGGCGCGTCGACGACGACCACGCAGTGGAAGTGCGACGGGTCGCCGGTCTCGACGAGGAGCGGGATGTCGTGCACGATGACCGCCCTCGGGTCGCCCGCCCCCGCCGCGGCCTCGCGCTCTGCGGCGAGCCGCCGGACCTCGGGGTGCACGACGGCGTTGAGGCGCTCGCGCGCCGCGTCGTCCGCGAACACGAGCCGGCCGAGCGCCGCCCGGTCGAGAGAGCCGTCCGCGGCGAGCACGCCCGGGCCGAACGCGTCGACGACCTCGTCGAGGCCGACCGTGCCGGGGGCGACCGCCTCCCGCGAGAGGCCGTCGTAGTCGATCACGACGGCGCCCAGCTCGGCGAAGCGCTCGAGCGCGACGGACTTCCCCGCCGCGATACCTCCGGTCAAGCCGATGCGGAACATGGGCCCCATCCTGCCAGTGACGGCTTCCGCGCGCCGTCGCACGGGCCGGCGCACGGCGTGCCCGCGGCGGACGCGGCCGGCACAGGTTCAGGGCGCGGCACCCCCACCGGCCACCGCACGCAGGAGGCGCAGCAGCTCGTGGCGCTCCGCGTCGTCGAGGCGTGCGAGCAGCGTGCCGGCGCTCGACGAGCGTTCGGCCCCGACCTGCTCGACGAGCTCCCGCCCGCGTGCCGTGAGCTCGACCAGGGTCGCCCGGCGGTCGTGCGGGTCGGGGGTGCGGCGCACGAGCCCCGCCTCCTCGGCGTCGTCCACCTTGGACGTCACCGAGCGGGGCGCGACGTCGAGCGCCGACGCCACCGCACCGAGACGGCACGGGCCCTCGCACCGAGCGAGGAACCGCAGCATGCGGAACTGGCCGGGCGTCGTCCCGGCGGGCTCCAGGCGCTCGCTCGCCTCGCGCCGCACGGAACGCAGCGCGGCGTGCAGGAGCGACAGGAACTCGCCCGCCTCGTCGACCGAGGGGGTCGGCCCCGTCGTCGTCGCGCCGCCCGTGGGGCGCGCGCTCGCATCGCTGGTCACGCCGCCGAGCGTACCCGCGATCGCCGCACTTGTGCACCCGGCTCATTGTGAGTTAGACTCACCAATGCTTCGCGCGAGCGGTCCACGAGACCCGCGCCCGCCGGCCGGCCCGACACTCCGCCGCGGACGACCGCGCCCCTCCCCCATCCAGGAGGCCCTATGTCGTTCACCTCATCCCTTCCCGGCTCCGGCGGCGGGCGCGGTATGCGCTCGTTCCGCCAGGACTCCTCCGTCACCTCCCGGCGGTTGCACCGCGGCACGCTCCGCCGTGTCCTCGCGTTCGCGCGACCCTACCGACGCCAGCTCGCCGCGTTCCTCGTCGTCATCTCGATCGACGCGGCCGCCGGTGCCGTCACGCCGCTGCTGTTCCGGCGGATCATCGACGACGGCATCGTGGCCGGCGACGTCGGCGTCGTCGTCTCGCTCGCCCTCGTCGCCGCCGGGATCGCGATCCTCTCGGGCGGCCTCGGCGTCGTGCAGCGCTGGTTCTCCTCGCGCATCGGCGAGGGCCTGATCGTCGACCTCCGCACCGCCGTCTTCGACCACGTCCAGCGGATGCCCCTCGCGTTCTTCAGCCGCACCCGCACCGGAGCGCTCGTCCAGCGCCTCAACGGCGACGTGCTGGGCGCGCAGCAGGCGTTCACGTCCACGCTCTCGAACGTCTTCTCGAACCTCCTCACCGTGGTCTTCGTGCTCGCGGCGATGCTCTCCATGTCGTGGCAGCTCACGCTCCTCGCGCTGACCCTCCTGCCCGTGTTCGTCCTGCCCGCGCGCTGGGTCGGCAAGCGTCTCGCGGCGATCACGCGCGAGAGCTACGAGCTCAACGCCGAGGCCGCGCAGACGATGAACGAGCGGTTCAACGTCGCCGGAGCGCACCTCGTCAAGGTCTTCGGCGACCCGGCCCGGGAGTCCTCCCGCTTCGCGGCGCAGGCAGGCCGCGTCCGCGACATCGGGGTCAAGCAGGCCATGTACGGCACCGTGTTCCGCGTCGGCCTCACCGTCGTCGCGTCGGTCGCCGTCGCGATCGTCTACGGCCTCGGCGGCGTCATGGCGATCTCGGGCTCCCTCACGGTCGGCACCGTCGTCGCGCTCACCGCCTACCTCGGGCGCCTCTACGGCCCCCTGACGGCGATGTCGAACGTCCAGGTCGACGTCATGACGGCGCTCGTGAGCTTCGAGCGCGTCCTCGAGGTCCTCGACCTCGAGCCGACCGTGACCGACGCGGACGACGCCGACGACCTGGGCGAGGACATCGCCCGGCAGGGCGCGAGCCTCGAGCTCGACGAGGTCACCTTCCGCTACCCGAGCGCGTCCGAGGTCTCGCTCGCGTCCCTCGAGTCGGTCGCGATCGAGGGGGCCGACGCGACCTCCGACACGCTGCGCGGCGTCTCCTTCTCCGTCCCCGCAGGGGCGATGGTCGCGCTCGTCGGCTCGTCCGGCGCCGGCAAGACGACCGTCTCGCAGCTCGTGACGCGCATGTACGACCCCACCGCCGGCCATGTCCGCATCGCGGGCCGCGACCTCCGCGACGTGACGCAGGCGAGCCTGCACGACGCCGTCGGCGTCGTCACGCAGGAGGCGCACCTCTTCCACGACACGATCGCCGAGAACCTGCGGTACGCCAAGCCCGACGCGACCGACGCCGAGCTCGAGGCGGCGCTGCGGCGCGCGCACGTCTGGGACGTCGTGGCCGCCCTGCCGTCCGGGACGAGGACCGTCGTCGGCGACCGCGGCTACCGGATGTCCGGCGGCGAGCGCCAGCGGCTCGCCATCGCACGGGTCTTCCTCAAGGCACCGCACCTCGTCGTGCTCGACGAGGCGACGGCGCACCTCGACTCGGGCTCGGAGGCCGCGGTCCAGGCCGCGCTCGCGGAGGCGCTGCGCGGGCGCACGTCCCTCGTCATCGCGCACCGTCTCTCGACGGTGCGCGAGGCCGACCTCATCGTGGTGCTCGACGCAGGCCAGGTCGTGGAGACGGGGACGCACGACGAGCTGCTCGCGCGTGGCGGCCGGTACGCCGAGCTCTACCGCACGCAGTTCGCGGACTCGCCCGCGCAGCCGGGGGCCGTCCTCCCGAGCGAACGGGAGGCCGCCGCCGTCTGACCCCCGACCGCTCGCCGTCCGTCCCTCGCGGAGCGGATCGCGGGAGCGGCACGGCGAAGGCCCGCCACCCCGAGGGGTGGCGGGCCTTCGTCGACTCGTCGACGTCCCGCCCGAGGGCGGGTCGTCACGGGATCAGTTGCCGGTGAGCTTCTCGCGGAGCGCGGCGAGCGCCTCGTCCGAGGCGAGCGTGCCCGTGGCCTCGGCGGCCGGGGCCGACGAGTAGGACGTGCTGCTCGACGAGGACGACGACGAGGACGAGGACGACGAGGCACCCGAGTCGCCCGACGCGGCGTCGATGTCGGCCTTGACGGCCTCGGCGACCTGCTTGCGGTGCGCCTCCCAGCGCTCGTGCGCCTTGGCGTACTCCGCCTCCCAGGCCTCACGCTGCGTCTCGAAGCCCTCGAGCCACTCGTTGGTCTCCGGGTCGAAGCCCTCGGGGTACTTGTAGTTCCCCTGCTCGTCGTACTCGGCGGCCATGCCGTACAGCGCGGGGTCGAAGTCGTCCGACTCCGGGTCCACGCCCTCGTTGGCCTGCTTGAGCGACAGCGAGATGCGGCGACGCTCGAGGTCGATGTCGATGACCTTGACGAACACCTCGTCACCGACGTTGACGACCTGCTCCGGCAGCTCGACGTGACGCACCGCGAGCTCGGAGATGTGCACGAGGCCCTCGATGCCGTCCTCGACGCGCACGAACGCACCGAACGGGACGAGCTTGGTGACCTTGCCCGGCACGACCTGGCCGATCGCGTGGGTCCGGGCGAACGTCTGCCACGGGTCCTCCTGCGTCGCCTTGAGCGACAGCGAGACGCGCTCGCGGTCGAAGTCGACGTCGAGAACCTCGACCGTGACCTCCTGGCCGACCTCGACGACCTCGGAGGGGTGGTCGATGTGCTTCCAGGAGAGCTCGGAGACGTGCACGAGACCGTCGACGCCGCCGAGGTCCACGAACGCACCGAAGTTGACGATCGAGGAGACGACACCCGGGCGCACCTGGCCCTTCTGCAGCGTCTGCAGGAAGGTGGAGCGGACCTCGGACTGCGTCTGCTCGAGCCACGCACGGCGCGAGAGGACGACGTTGTTGCGGTTCTTGTCGAGCTCGATGATCTTCGCCTCGATCTCCTTGCCGACGTACGGCTGGAGGTCGCGGACACGACGCATCTCCACGAGGGACGCCGGGAGGAAGCCGCGCAGACCGATGTCGAGGATGAGGCCACCCTTGACGACCTCGATGACGGTGCCGGTGACGACGCCGTCCTCCTCCTTGATCTTCTCGATCGTGCCCCAGGCGCGCTCGTACTGCGCGCGCTTCTTGGACAGGATCAGACGGCCTTCCTTGTCCTCCTTCTGGAGGACGAGGGCCTCGACCGCGTCGCCGACGTTGACGACCTCACCGGGGTCCACGTCGTGCTTGATGGACAGCTCGCGGGAGGGGATGACGCCCTCGGTCTTGTAGCCGATGTCGAGAAGGACCTCGTCGCGGTCCACCTTGACGATCGTGCCTTCGACGATGTCGCCGTCGTTGAAGTACTTGATGGTCGCGTCAACGGCGGCGAGGAAGTCCTCCTCGGTGCCGATGTCGTTGACGGCAACCTGGGGTGCGGACTTCGCGGGGGTAGAGATGGTCATTGAGTTCGATGCTCCGATGCGGACAGGTGAAGTTGAGCGGGTAGGGTTTCGCGGTGCGCGACCCCCCGCCGGGCCGGAGGACGCTGTGGCAGTCCAGATGGCGTCGAGCTCGGCGTGACGGCAGGCGCAATGCACCGCCGTCCACCTTATCCGGGTCCAGCCCTCGTGGTCAACGCGGGATCGGGCCTCACGCGAGGACGCGCGCGACCCGCAGCAGCTCGTCCGGGACGCGCTTCGGCCGGCCCGCGACCTCGGCGAGCGGCACGAGCTCGACCCGCTCCCCGCGCAGCGCGGTCATCACCCCGGACGTCCCGGCGCTGACCGCGTCGACCGCCGCCACCCCGAAGCGGCTCCCCAGGATGCGGTCGGTCGGCGTCGGCTCCCCGCCGCGCTGCACGTGCCCGAGCACGGTCAGGCGCGTGTCGAACCCGGTGCGCTGCGCGATCTCGGCGCTCACGCGCTCGCCGATCGACCCTGCGACGATCTCGCCGAAACGGCCGAGCTGCTGCGTGAACTCCATCGCCGAGCCCTCGCGCGGGACGGCACCCTCCGCGACGACGACGATCGAGAAGTTCGCGTGCGCGCGGTGCCGGTGGCGCAGGAACTTCACGACCTGCTCGATGTCGAACGGCTGCTCGGGCGCGAGCACGACCTCGGCGCCGCCGGCGATGCCGGCGTTCACGGCGATCCAGCCGGCATGGCGCCCCATGACCTCGACGACCATGACGCGGTTGTGGCTCTCCGCCGTCGTGTGCACACGGTCGAGCGCTTCCGTCGCGATGTTCACCGCGGTGTGGAACCCGATCGACAGGTCCGTGCCCTCGACGTCGTTGTCGATCGTCTTGGGGATCGCGACGATCGGGACGCCGGCCTCGGCGACCTTGCTCGCGGCGTGCAGCGTGCCGTCGCCGCCGATGCAGATGACCGCGTCGAGCCGCTCCGCCTCCACGGTCGCCAGGACGGCGTCCATGCTGCCGTCCTCGGTGCTCGGATGGAAGCGCGCGGTGCCCAGCAGGGTCCCGCCCACCGGCAGCACGTTGCGGATGTCCTGGCGACCGAGGGGGAACACGTCCCCGTCGACGACGCCACGCCACCCGTTCCGGAAGCCGATGATGGTGTGCCCGTACTCCCCCGTCCCCTGCTTGACCACGGCTCGGATCGCCGCGTTCAGGCCGGGGCAGTCGCCTCCGCCGGTGAGAAGTCCGATGCGCACCTGGTCCTCCGTCTCGTCGTCGTGTCGCGCGTCCTCGCGCGCGCCGGCGGCGTCGACGGAGGTGCCGACCTCCGCGGCACCGCGTCGCGTCCAGCCTAGTCATCCCCGGCCCGTGGGTCTTCGCCCGTCCCGGTCCGCGGGCACGTGGAGGATCTTGGTCCCGGTGATCCGGGACCCTCCGACCGTCGTCCGCGAGCCGCCCCGGAGCCGTCCGCCACAATGGCGCCATGAGCAGCCCGTCCTCGCCCGCGCCGTCCGCCCCCGATCCGGTCGGCCCGACGGCGCACGCGGGCTACCGCGACGTACCTCCCCGCGACGGCGGGCGCGCCGGGCGCGGCTGGTGGGACGCGAACGCGGAGGAGTACCTGGACGAGCACGGGGACTTCCTCGGCGCCGTCGACTTCTGCTGGTGCCCCGAGGGGATGCGGGAGAAGGACGCCCGGCTGCTCGGCGACGTCGTCGCGCGGCGCGTGCTCGAGGTCGGGGCGGGGGCTGCGCAGTGCTCCCGGTGGCTCGCGTCCCGCGGGGCGTCGGTCGTGGCGACGGACGTCTCGGGCGGGATGCTCGCGGCCGGCGCTCGCCTCGACCGGGAGACGGGCGTGCGCGTCCCGATGGTCCAGGCCGACGCTCGTCGGCTGCCGTTCGCCGACGCGAGCTTCGACGTCGCCTTCACGTCGTTCGGCGCGATCCCCTTCGTGCCCGACGCCGACGCGGTCCACCGCGAGGTCGCGCGCGTCCTGCGTCCCGGCGGCACCTGGACGTTCTCGGTGACGCACCCGCTGCGCTGGGCGTTCCCCGACGACCCGAGCGAGCGCGGCCTGACGGCGCACCGCTCCTACTTCGACCGTCGACCGTACGTCGAGACCGACGACGCCGGTCGCGTCGTGTACGCGGAGTACCACCGCACGCTGGGCGACCACGTGCGTGAGGTGGTCGCCGCCGGGTTCGAGCTGCGCGACGTCGTCGAGCCCGAGTGGCCGGCGGACAACCCGGACGTGTGGGGCGGGTGGGGCCCCGAGCGCGGGGCCTACCTGCCGGGCACGGCGATCTTCCGCACCCGGCTGGCCGGCTGACGCCTGCGGGTCAGTGACCCGCCTCGTGCCACGTCGCGCCCACGCCCACGGAGACGTCGAGCGGGACGTCGAGAGCCGCCGCGGCCCCCATCTCGGATCGCAGCACCTCCTCGACCACGTCGCGCTCCCCCGGCGCGACCTCCACGACGAGCTCGTCGTGCACCTGCAGGAGAAGGCGCGAGCGCAGGGCGCGCTCGTCGAGCGCGCGCTGCACACCGAGCATCGCGACCTTGATGAGGTCGGCAGCACTGCCCTGGATCGGGGCGTTGAGCGCCATGCGCTCGGCCATCTGCCGGCGCTGCCTGTTGTCGCTCGTGAGGTCGGGCAGGTAGCGACGGCGTCCGAGGATCGTCGCCGTGTACCCGGTCGCACGCGCCTCGTCGACGACGCCCGTGAGGTAGTCGCGCACGCCGCCGAAGCGCTCGAAGTAGTCGTCCATGAGCTTCTGCGCCTCGCCGACCTCGATCGTCAGCTGCTGCGAGAGCCCGAACGCGGACAGCCCGTACGCCAGGCCGTAGGACATCGCCTTGATCTTCGACCGCATGGCGGGCGTGACCTCGGCCGCGGGCACCTCGAACACGCGCGACCCCACGTAGGAGTGCAGGTCCTCGCCCGACCGGAACGCGTCGATGAGCCCCTCGTCGCCCGACAGGTGCGCCATGATGCGCATCTCGATCTGGCTGTAGTCGGCGGTCATGAGCGTCTCGTAGCCCTCGCCGACGACGAACGCGCGCCGGATCCGGCGCCCCGCCTCCGTGCGGATCGGGATGTTCTGGAGGTTCGGGTCGGTCGAGCTCAGCCGGCCCGTGGCGGCGATCGTCTGCTGGAACGTCGTGTGGATGCGGCCGTCGTCGGCGACCGACTTGAGCAGTCCCTCGACCGTCTGGCGCAGGCGCGACGCGTCCCGGTGCGCGAGCAGGTGCTCGAGGAACGGGTGCTGCGTCTTGACGAACAGGTCCGCGAGCGCCGACGCGTCGGTCGTGTAGCCCGTCTTGATCTTCTTCGTCTTCGGCATCCCGAGCTGGTCGAAGAGGACCTCCTGGAGCTGCTTGGGCGAGCCGAGGTTCACCTCGCGCCCGATCACGGCGTACGCCTCCGCCGCCGCCGTCGCGACGAGGTCGCCGAAGTGCTGCTCGAGCTCGCGGAGGTACTCGAGGTCCGCCGCGATCCCCTGCCGCTCCATGCGCGCGAGGATCCCCGAGAGCGGGAGCTCGAGGTCGGTGAGCAGGGCCGTCGCGCCGCGGTCCTCGAGCTCGCCCGTGAGCACGTCGGCGAGCTGGGCGACGGCGAGCGCCCGCACGGCGTCCCGCTCCTGCTCGCCGCTCCCGTCGAGCGACAGGTCGAGCGCCCCCTGGGCGTCGTTGCCCGCCTCGGTGTCGGGACGCAGCTCGCGGTGCAGGTGCCGCACGACGAGGTCGCCGAGGTCGTAGCCGCGCTGGTCGGGGTGGCAGAGGTACGCGGCGAGCTCGGTGTCGAACGTCACGCCGGCGAGCTCGTAACCGCGCGCCGCGAGCTGGTGCCACGCGGCCTTCGCGCCGTGCACGACCTTCGGGCGCGCCGGGTCCGCGAGCCAGGCCGCGAGCGCCTCCTCGTCGGCGCCCGCGACGTCGGCGAGCTCGAGCACGACGGCCGCGCCCGCGTCGTCGGACACCGCGAGACCCCACGCGTCCCCGCCGCCGGGGACCGCCTTGCCCGCCACCTCGAGACCCAGACGGCGCTCGCCGTGCTCGGCCAGCCACGCACCGAGGCCGCCGGGCAGCACGTCGGCGAGCTCGACGTCGAACCCTGCCTCGGTCTCGACCTCGCCCTCGGGCGCGATGGCGAAGAGCCGGTCGCGCAGCACGCGGAACTCGAGCACGTCGAGGACGCGGTGGACGGCCTCGCGGTCCCACGGGCGTGCGATCAGGTCGTCGGGGCCGATCGGCAGCTCGAGGTCGCGCAGGAGCGCGTTGAGCTGCCGGTTGAGGCGGACCTGGTCGAGGTGCGCGCGCAGGTTCTCGCCCGCCTTGCCCTTCACCTCGTCCGCGTGGTCGAGCAGGCCGTCGAGGCCGTCGTACGCCGTGATCCACTTCGCGGCCGTCTTCGGCCCGACGCCGGGGATGCCCGGCAGGTTGTCGGAGGTCTCGCCGACGAGCGCGGCCAGGTCGGGGTAGCGCTCGGGCGGCACGCCGTACTTCTCGACGACCGCGGCGCCGTCCATGCGCGCGAGCTCGGAGACGCCCTTCTTCGGGTAGAGCACGGTGACGTCCGGCCCGACGAGCTGGAACGAGTCCCGGTCGCCAGAGCACACGAGGACCTCCATCCCGGCCGCCGCGCCCTGCGTGGCGAGCGTCGCGAAGATGTCGTCCGCCTCGTAGCCCTCCCGCTCGAGGGTGGGGATGTTGAGGGTCTCGAGGATCTCCTTGATGAGCGGCACCTGGCCGCGGAAGGGTTCGGGCGTGGACTCGCGCGTGCCCTTGTAGCTGGGCAGGATCTCGGTGCGGAACGACTGGCGGCCGGCGTCGAAGGCGACCGCGACGTGCGTCGGCTCCTCGTCGCGCAGCAGGTTGATGAGCATCGACGTGAACCCGTACACCGCGTTGGTGTGCTGACCGGTCGTCGTCGAGAAGTTCTCCGCCGGGAGCGCGAAGAACGCCCGGTAGGCCATGGAGTGTCCGTCGATGAGCAGCAGGCGAGGTCGCGCAGAGGTCGTCACGGGTGCCAACCTACAGTCCATGACCGACACCCACGGCCCTGCCGACACCGCCGTCCCCGTCCCTGCCGGCTCCCCCGCCGCGAAGGCGCCGAGCCACGCCTACGAGGCGATGGGGCTGCGCACCGAGGGGACCCTCATCGAACGCATGGGCATCGAGCTGGAGGACGTGAGCGCGGCCCGCGTCACGGCCCGGATGCCCGTCGAGGGCAACACGCAGCCCGCCGGGCTGCTCCACGGGGGTGCGTCGGTCGTGCTCGCCGAGACCCTCGGCTCGATCGCCGCGCAGCTCCACGGCGGGCCGGGCAGGGCGGCCGTGGGCATCGAGGTCAACGCCACCCACCACCGCGGCGTGCGCGAGGGCTGGGTACGCGGCGAGGCCGTCGCCGTGCACCTGGGGCGCACGACCGCGAGCTACGAGATCGTCGTGTCCGACGACGCCGGTCGGCGCGTGTGCACGGCCCGCCTCACGTGCATGATCCTCGCCCAGGGCTGAGCGCCGGGGCGTGACCGCGGCTCAGCCGGGGAGCGTCTCGCGCGTCTCGGTCGTCGTCACGACGCCGGAACGACGGTGGTACTCCGCCTGGAACTCGCGCAGGTCGACCGGACCGGACATGGTCTCGGTGCGGGCCCGGCGTCGGCGGGCGATGAGGTCCTCGAGGGACCGTGTCCCGCGGCGGGCCGGCGCGAGGTCGGCGGCGAGCCGGCGCTGGAGCACCGCGGTCGAGACGACGCGGTGGCCGGCCACCGGCCCGAAGCCGAGCCGCGCCAGAAAGCGCTGCACCCCGCGCGAGCCGGGGATGGGCACCGAGTAGACGTGGGACGCGCCCGCGGCGGCGGCGAGGTCGGCCGTCGCGCTGAGCAGCGCGTGCCCGACGCCCCGGCGGCGCGAGTCCTCGCCGACGTACACGGCCTCGACGTACAGGCTCGGCTCGTCCGCGAACAGGTGGGGCTCGAGCACCCGCGCCAGCACGAAGCCCACGGGACGGCCGTCCTGCAGGGCGACGAGCACGTTGCCCCCGGGCAGGGTCAGCAGCACCGAGAGGTGCCGGACCAGACGTTCCGCGTCGGGGGCGCAGATCTGGGCTCCGGACGCGGACTCCGTGCGAGCCTCCGAGCACAGCTCGGCGACGCCGCGCAGGTCGTCACCGACCGCGGGCCTGACCTCGACTGCTGGGCGCACCGGACTCCTCCTCGTTCGCACCGTGTGGCCGGCGGCACCGAGGGACGTGGGGCGGGTGAAGGTCCACGTCGCTCGGACGGCGCCGTCGGCCGTCGACTGAGCACTACGTGGCGACCGCGTGTCCACCGCCCCGGGAACTACTGGACGCCAGTCCAAGACGATAGCCCGCCCGGGGCGCCGTGACAAAGGACCAGTTCAGGACCTCGCACGGCCGGAGCGGCCGCCGACGGCTCAGGCGTTGCCGACCTGCTCGATGACGGCGTCGGCCACCTCGCGCATCGTCAGACGGCGGTCCATCGACGTCTTCTGGATCCACCGGAAGGACTCGGGCTCGCTCAGACCCATCTTGGTCATGAGCAGGCCCTTCGCGCGGTCGACGCGCTTGCGCGTCTCGAACCGCTCCGCCAGGTCCGCGACCTCGGACTCGAGCGCCGTGATCTGCGAGTAGCGCGAGATCGCGATCTCGACCGCCGGGAGGAGGTCCGCCGGGGTGAACGGCTTGACGACGTACGCCATCGCGCCGGCGTCACGCGCGCGCTCGACGAGCTCGGCCTGCGAGAACGCCGTGAGCAGGACGACCGGCGCGGCGTGCGCCTTGCCGATCTGCTCCGCCGCGGAGATGCCGTCGAGCTCGGGCATCTTCACGTCCATGACGACGACGTCGGGCTTGAGCTCGAGCGCCAGCTTCACCGCCGTCGCGCCGTCACCGGCCTCACCGACCACCTCGAACCCTGCGTCGCGCAGCGTCTCGACGACGTCGAGGCGGATGAGCGCCTCGTCCTCGGCGACGACGGCGCGGCGCGCGGCGCGACCTGTCGGTGCGGGCGTCGCCGCGGGCTCGGGCTCGATCATGGGGGGCAGGTCGAGCGGCTGCTTGTCCTCGGGCTGCGCTGTCTGGTCACTCACGGGGTTCATCGTAGTGCGCCGCACCCCGTGCCGCCCCCGGGTTTCGCCCTCGGAGGAGTGTGATTCTCGAACGTGGTCGCGCGTGTGGTTCGATGGTGCACGCGCGACGTGCCCTCCCCCGTTGAGCGGCACCGCGCGCGGCCCCGGTAGCCCAACCGGCAGAGGCGTTCGGCTCAAACCCGATCCAGTGTGGGTTCGAATCCCACCCGGGGCACCCTCACCGCCTGCGCAGGGATCCGTGCGCACGCGAGACGCAGTCCGCCCCTGCCGACGAGCGAGCACGCGACAATGACGGCGTGATCCGCGTCGTCGCCCGGCCGCTCCTCCCGTCGACCGCTGCCCCGCGCGCCGACGCACGCGCGCGCAGCGCGGCCGTGTGGCGGCTGGCCGCCGCCCTGGCCGGCGACGTGGCCGGCGTCCCGATCCTCGCCTCTCCCCGGCGGCGCTGCAGGAGCTGCGGCGCGACCGGGCACGGCAAGCCCGAGCTTCCCGCAGCGCTGGCGGTCGGCCTCCACGTCTCGGTGAGCGCGACCGACGGGGTGCTGGCGGCCGCGGTGTCCGACGAGGGCCCCGTGGGCCTCGACGTCGAGTCCGTGCGTGCCGTCGCCGCCGCTCCCGTCGCGGCCGTGCTCCTCCATCCGCGCGAGGCGGCACGGGGCGGCACGGGTCCTCGTGCGCTGGCCATGACCTGGGTACGCAAGGAGGCTCTGCTCAAGGCGACGGGCCACGGGCTCCGCATCCCGCCGTCGTCCCTCGAGCTCACGGCCGCGCACGCGGTCCCGGCACTCCTGGCCGCGCCCGCCGAGCTCGGCGTCGGGCCGCTCGACGTGCGCCTCGCGGACCTCACCGACGTCGAGCTCGCGGAGGTCGAGGACCACGTCGGAGCCGTCGCCGTGCTCGTGCGCCGGTAGGGACGACCGCGGTCGGTCAGCCGGCTGCGGGCGCGGGGAGCGCGGGCAGTCGCGGGTCCAGCAGCCACCTGTCCAGCAACCCGTCGGCGCCGTCGAGGTCCGCGCGCACGGCCCGCACCGCCGCACGGAAGTCGTCCGTCGTCACGGACCCGTACCGGTGCGTCGACGTCCAGGCCCGCAGGAGCGTGAAGAACACGTCGTCCCCCAGCGTCGAGCGCAGGGCGTGCAACGTCAGCGCACCCCGCTTGTACAGCCGGTCGTCGAACATCCGCCCCGGTCCGGGATCCGCGAGGACGAGGTCCTGGGGCAGCGCGGACAGGCGGGCGTGGGTCGCTCGCGCGAGCCCCTCGGCGCGCTCCCCGCCCGCCGCCTCGGACCACAGCCACTCGGCGTAGCAGGCGAAGCCCTCGTTGAGCCAGATGTCCTGCCAGCGGGCGACGGACACGCTGTTGCCGAACCACTGGTGGGCGAGCTCGTGGGCGATCAGCCGGTCCCAGGTGCCCGCGCCGTCGAGGTGGTTCGCCCCGAAGATCGCGAGCCCCTGGGCCTCGAGGGGGATCTCGAGCTCGTCCTCGGTGACGACGAGCCGGTATCCCTCGGGGAACGGGTAGGGACCGAAGAGGGACTCGAAGACGCTCATCGTCTCGCTGTGCCGGGCGAGGTCGCGCTGCGCGGCGTCCCGCTGCGCGGCGTGCACCAGCACGGTCTGTGCCACCGGGTGCCGCGCCGCGTCGAGGAGGCCGGGCAGCCCGGGCCGGCGACCGACGTCGAGCTCGTCGAACCGGCCGACGACGACGGTGGCGAGGTACGTGCACATCGGCGCGGTCGGGCCGAAGCGCCACGTCCGCGTCGACGCCCTGCGGGCGACGTCGAGCAGCGGGCCGTTGGCCGCCACCGCGTACCCCGAGTCGGTGGTGACCGAGATCTCGAAGGTCGCCTTGTGCGCGGGGCTGTCGTTGCACGGGAACCAGGTGGGTGCGCCGTCCGGCTGTCCGGCGACGAGCGACCCCTCCGTGAGCTCCTCCCAGCCCACGTCGCCCCACGGGCCGATCCACGGCCGCGGTCGACCGCCGTAGACGATCACCAGGCGCGTCGCCGTGCCACGCGACGCCTCGCGGCCCAGGCGGACGTGGAGCCTCCCCCCGGTGTGCGTGAACCGCACCGGACGACCGTCGGCCGTGACGCGCGTCGCCTTGAGGTGGACGAGGTCCAGCTCGACGACGTCGACGTCCGCGTCCAGCACGACGTCGAGCGTCGCGACGCCGTCGAGCCGGTTGGTGCGGACCCGGTAGGTGAGCTCGAGGCCGTACCGGTTCACGTGGTGATCGGTCGAGCCGCGGTGGGGGGCGTAGGGATCGGGTGCGCCGAGGGCGCGATGACGGCGGGCCACGGTCGGGCGTCCTCCAGTGTCAGGTTCGCCGCATCGTACGCGACGACGACGCGGCCGACGCCCGGCCGCGCACGGGCCCGGGGCCGGTCCACGGCACGATCGGGTTGCCGTGCCAGCGCGACCCGGGCGGCACGACCTCGCCGCGCATGACGAGCGAGGCCGGTCCCACGCGCGCACCCGCGGCGATCACGGCGGCCGGCAGGATCACGCCGTGCGGGCCGATCGAGGCCCCGGCGCCGATCTCGACCGTGTCCAGGCTCATGACGCGGTCGTGGAACAGGTGGGTCTGGAGCACGCAGCCGCGACCCACGACGGTGCCGTCCCCGAGGCGTACGAGGTCCGGCTCGGGGAGCCAGTAGGTCTCGCACCAGACGCCCCGGCCGACGCGGGCGCCCAGGGTGCGCAGCCACGCCGACAGCAGCGCTGTCCCGGCGACGTGGTCGGAGAACCACGGTGCGGCGACCGTCTCCACGAACGTGTCCTGGAGCTCGTTGCGCCACACGAACGAGCTCCACAGCGGGTGGTCCCCGGCGTGGAAGCGTCCGACGAGCGCCCACTTGACCGCCGTCGTCAGGAGCGCCCCGAAGAGGCCCGCGCCGAGCAGCACCACGCCCGCGAGGAGCGAGGCGGTGCCGTACCCCGAGACCGACACGAGGACCTGCAGGGCGACGACGACGGCCACCGCCACGTAGGCCGAGCACACGGGCCCGGCCCAGCGGAGCAGCTCGAACGCCCCGCGCGCGACGAGCAGGCGGCGCGGGGGCTCGAACGTCCGCGACTCGTCGGTGTCGGCCTGGGCGACGCGCCGCAGCCGGGTCGGGGGGTTGCCGAGCCACGACGAGCCGGCCTTGGCCTTCGCGGGCGCTGCCGAGAGGACCGCGACGAGGCCGTTCTTGGGGACCGAGCGGCCCGGCGCGGTGATCCCCGAGTTCCCGAGGAACGCGCGCTTGCCCACGCGGGCGCGCGCCACCCGGACCCATCCGCCGCCCAGCTCGTACGGCGCGACCATCGTGTCGTCGGCGAGGAAGGCACCGCGCGAGACGTCCATCATCGACGGGATACCGAGGACGGTCGACGCCTCGACGTCGCGTCCGACACGCGCGCCGAGCAGGCGCAGCCACGTGGGCGTGAAGACGCTCGAGTAGAGCGGGAAGAGGACCGTGCGCGCGGAGTCCATGAGGCGCTGCGTGACCCATGCCTGCCAGCCCTGGCGGCTGTGCGTGGCATGGAACCCCTCGCGCAGGCCGAGGGCGAGCAGGCGCACGCTCGCGAGCACGAGCAGCGCGTACGTCGCCGCGGCCGCGAGGGTCGCGAGCGGCACCCGGAGCGCGAGCGCCCCGAGGAGAGCCGACGTCGCGGGCACCGTCGGGCCCCAGCCCGCGGCGAGCACGAGCACGCCGACGCCCGCCGCCACGACCGGCACGAGGCTCAACGCCGCCCCGCTCACGCCGTACACCGCGGCCCACGCGCGGCGCTGCGGCGGTCGAGCGTCCGGCCACGGGTGCTTGACCTCGCTGCGCACGCGGACCGCGGGCGACCCCGCCCAGTACTCGCGCGCCCCCACCTTGCCGGCCACGCACGATCCCGCTGCGACGTCCGCCTCCTTGCCCACCCGTGCGCCGGGCAGCAGGGTGGACCGGGCGCCCACGGTCGCGCCCGCGCCGACCCGCACTCGGCCGACGACGAGGGTGCCGCCGTCGATCCAGTGTCCCGACAGGTCGACCTCGGGCTCGACGGCGCACCCCTTGCCGAGCGTTAGCATCCCCGTGACGGGGGGCAGCGAGTGGAGCTCGACTCCCGCGCCGACCTTCGCGCCGAGGAGCCGTGCGTAGACGCCGACGAGGGGCGCGCCTGCGACGGTCACTCCCCCGGTCGCGCCGACGAGGGACTCGGCGGCCCACAGGCGCAGGTGCACGCTCCCGCCCCGCGGGTACCGTCCCGGGCGCACGCCCCGGAGCAGGAGCCGCGCCCCGGCTGCGGCCACCAGGAGCCGCCCGGGCGGGCTCACCAGGAGCAGCCATCCCGCGACCACCCACCACCACGAGACCGGACGGGCGAACGGCAGGGACGTCGTCGCCGCGAGCACGTTGTTCAGCGCCGCGACGGCGACGATCCAGCGCAGCCCCGCGAACGTGCGCAACGGGACGAGCGCGAGGAGCTGGACGACCTGGGACCGCAGCGGCACGGGGGCCGCGGGCGCCGCGGCCTCCGCACCCGACTTCGTGCCCGGCCCGGACGACGACCCGGCCCGGTCGCCGTCGTGCGCCTGGTCGACGAACGCCGCGAGCTCGCCCACGGACGGGTTGTCGTAGAGGTCGGCCACGGTGATCGTCGGCACGCGCTCGCGCAGCGCCGAGATGACCTGCGCGGCCGTGAGGCTGCCCCCGCCGAGCTCGAAGAAGTCGTCGTCCGCGCCCTGGGGCGCCGCACCGAGGACGCGTCCCCACACGGCGGCGAGCCACTCCTGGGTGGCGGTCAGCGGTGGCGCGTCGTCCGTCGGTCGCGACTCGGCCACGAGCCGCACGCCGTCCGGCAGGGGCCAGGGCAGCGCGTCGCGGTCGACCTTCCCTGACGTCCGGGTCGGCACGGCGTCGACCACGGCCAGCAGGGGGACGAGCGCCGCAGGCAGCGTGTGACGCAACGCGTCGACGCACGTGCGCGCGTCGAGCGGCTCGGTGCGAGCGGGGTCGCGGACGAGGTACCCCACGAGCACCTGGTTGCCCGCCTCCGAGCGGCGGACCGCGCTCGCCGCCGCGGACACGCCCTCGAGCGCGAGCAGCGCGGCGTCGATCTCGCCGAGCTCGATCCGCCGTCCGCCGACCTTGACCTGGTCGTCGGCGCGGCCCACGAACAGCAGGCCGGCGTCGTCGCGCACCACGAGGTCCCCGCTGCGGTACGCGCGCTCCCATCCGAGCCCGGCGTGCGGCGCGTACTTCTCCGCGTCCTTCGCGGCGTCGAGGTACCGCGCGAGACCGACACCGCCGATCACCAGCTCGCCGGTCGCGCCGGGGACCACCGGGAGCCCGTCCCCACCGACGACGGCGAGGTCCCACCCGTCGAGCGGGAGCCCGATGCGGACGGGGCCCGCACCGCGGAGCAGCGCCGCGCAGGCCACGACCGTCGCCTCGGTGGGACCGTACGTGTTCCAGACCTCCCGTCCGGGCACCGCGAGCCGGTCGACGAGGTCCTGCGGGCACGCCTCGCCGCCGAAGATCAGCAGCCGGACCCCCGCGAGCGAGTCCGGGGGCAGGAGGCCCGCGAGGGTCGGGACGGTCGAGACAACCGTGATGCCCCGTTCGGCGATCCACGGTCCGAGCTCGGCCCCCGTGCGCACCAGGGCCCGGGGTGCGGGCACGAGGCACGCCCCGTGCCGCCACGCGAGCCACATCTCCTCGCACGACGCGTCGAACGCCACGGACAGTCCCGCGAGGACACGGTCCTTCGGGCCGAGCGGATCACCCGGGAGGAACAGCCGCGCCTCCGCGTCGACGAACGCCGAGGCGTTGCGGTGCGTCACCGCGACACCCTTGGGCGTGCCCGTCGACCCCGAGGTGAAGATCACCCACGCGTCGTCCCCGGGCCCGGGCAGCTCGCCCGCGCGCGGGTTCGGCTCGGTGTCCGGGCGCACGGCGAGGTGGGCGTCGTCGCCGACGACCGCGCGGACCCCGGCCTCCGTGAAGACCAGCTCGGCCCGCTCCTCGGGGTCGTCGCGGTCCACCGGGACGTACGCCGCGCCCGCGCGCAGGACCGCGAGCACCGAGAGGTACAGGTCCGCGCGGCCCGACGTCGCCCGGACCCCGACGCGGTCCCCCGGCCCCACGCCGATCGCCGTCAGCCGTGCCGCCCGCGCCTCGACCTCGCGCACCGTCTCGGCGTACGTGAGGACCGTGCCGTCGTCGAGGGCCGCGGCGTCGGGGTGGGCCACCGCCGTCGCCTCGAGGACGTCGAGGAGCGTCCTCGGGGCTGGAGCGCGGCTCCCGGCGAGGAGCGGGTCGGTCGACGTCGTCATGGGGGACATGCTGCTCCTGGTCGGGAAAGGGGTCCTGGCGGAGGCTACAGACCGGTGGTGGACGCGGGGCGAACGCCCGATGACCGGACGGCCGGCGCCTCGTCGTCACGTCACCGAAACCCTCCGGACACAGTGCGCTCGTAGCGTCCTGCGGACCGGCGCGTACAGGTTCAGCCACGGACCGACCTGTGCAGGAGGGAGGCTCTCGTGATCGACCACGTGGACCCGTTCGTCGGTACGGCCGCGGTGGCCCTGCCCGAGCCGTCGGGCCTCGCGGCGACGTGGTGGTCGCCCAAGCCGCAGGTCGGCAACACGCACCCGGGCGCGTGCCACCCGCTGGGGATGGTCTCGGTGTGCGCGTACTCGGGCGCCTACCCCACCGGGTACGGCCGGTACGACCTCAGCACCGAAGGGGTCCCGACGCCGCTGCTCGACCGCCAGGCGGCGTCCGGGTTCACCCACTTCCAGCAGTCCGGCACCGGTGCGATCCGCAAGTACTACAACTACGTCCGGGTCACCCCCATGCTCGAGCCGCTCGACGCGCTCGGCCGGCGCTGGGACCTCCTCGACGAGGAGGCGTCGCCCGGCCACTACGCCGCGACCCTCGGCAGCGGGATCCGGTGCGAGGTGACGGTCGGGCCGAAGAGCGCCGTGCACCGGTACACGTTCCCCGAGCACCACGACGCCCGGCTCGTCGTCGACCTTTCGCTCGGCGGCCTCGCGATCCCCTACGGCGCGACCGTGCCGCTGCGCGCCCACCTCGGGACGCTCGGCCCCGGGGCCGCGGCCGGCGAGATCGTCGTCGAGGGGGCGCCCCTCGCGGTGCACCTCGAGTGCGACGCACGCCGCTGGCGGCAGATGCTCTGGTACGACCGCCGCCTCATGCCGGGCAGCACGCGGCTCGACTTCGGGGACATCCGGCCGACGACGCTGCGCCCGTTCGGCCTCCTGTGGGCAGGCCCGACGACGGCCGGCCAGGTCGTCGAGCTCCACGTCGGCTTCTCGCTGCGCGGGCCCGAGCGTGCCCGGGAGAACCTCGCCCGGGACCGCGGCCCGGGGCCGTCGGGCTTCGACGCCCGGCACGAGCGCACCGCCGCGACGTGGAGCGCACACCTCGACCGGATCGAGGTCGACTGCCCCGACCCGGAGCGTCGCACGGTGTTCGCGACGGCGCTGTACCACTCGCTCCTCAAGCCGTGCCTCGCGCCCGGCGAGAGCCCGTTCTGGCCCGGTGACACGCCGTTCGCCTTCGACCTCTCGACGATGTGGGACATCTACCGCACGCAGCTCCCGCTGCTCGCGACGTTCTGGCCGGACCGCGCGGTCGAGCTCGCCACTGCCCTGCTGCACATCTGCGAGGAGGAGGGGAACTTCCCCATCGGGTACCGCATGGCCCGCGGCGCGGACCGGTTCTCGCGCCAGGCGAGCGCGCTCGCGCAGACCTTCCTCGCCGACCTGTGCGCGCTCGACGTGCCCGGCGTCGACTGGGACTGGGCGCTCGTGCACATGCACAACGACCTGCGCCGCACCTACGGCGAGGACTACCTCCTCCAGGGCGTCGCCCACCCGATCAGCCACACCCTCGACCTCGCGGCGGGCTACTGGTGCACCGCCCGCGTGGCTCGCCGCGTCGGTGACGAGGCGCTCGCGGACGAGCTCGCCCTGCACGCGCGGGGCTGGATGAACGCGTTCGACCCCTCCACCGGGCTCCTGCGCGACTCGACCTTCTACGAGGGCGGGCGCTGGAACTACTCGTTCCGCCTCGTGCACGACATGGCCGCCCGGATCGCGCTCGCCGGCGGCGACGACGCGTTCGTCGCGCTCCTCGACCGCTTCTTCGGGTTCGGCGCGCGGCCCGTGACGCAGCCCGGCGAACGACCGCCCGCCGCGGAGATGGCCGCCGGTTACGCGCTCGACCGCTTCGAGGGCCTCAACAACGAGCCCGACATGGAGGCCCCGTGGGCCTACCACTACGCGGGCAGACCGGACCGCACGGCCGAGATCGTGCACGCCGCCGTCCACCAGCGGTTCGGGACCGGGCCCGGCGGGCTGCCCGGCAACGACGACTCCGGCGGCCTGAGCTCGTGGTACGTGTGGGCGTCGCTCGGCCTCTTCCCCGTCGCGGGCCACGCGCTGTTCCTGGTCAACGCCCCCGCCTTCGCGGAGTCCCGGCTCCGGCTGCCTGGCGGGGTGCTGACGATCGAGACCACCGGCTTCGTCGAGCCCGGCCCGCGCACGCCACCGCAGCACGTGCGCGCCGCGTGGCTCGACGGCCGCCCGCTGAGGCGCACCTGGCTCCCCGCTGCCCACGCGCGCAGGGGTGGGCGTCTCCTCCTGGAGCTCGGCCCCGAGCCGTCCGGCTGGGGCACCGCGCCCGGTGACCGTCCGCCGTCGTACCCCGGCACCGCGACCCGAACCCGCCCCGACGACACGACCCCGGAGACGCCATGACCACCACCCCGCCCCGGACGCCAGCCCGTCGCCTCGTGATCGTGGTGCGCGCCGATCCTGTGATCTGCGGCCACTCCGGCGAGGCGCGCAACCTCGCCGAGGCCGCGCTCCACCGTGGCTTCACCGACGTCCGCATCGTCACGTGGCCGGTCGAGCGGCTCGAGGCGGCCGGGCTGCCCCTCAAGCCGCTCGACTCGGTCCTGCCCTACAGCCCCGGGATCACGGTCGAGCGCCCCGCTCCCGTCGGCGACTACAAGGTGCCCGACGGGCGCTACCTCGCCGGGCTCACGGGACGCCTCGTCGAGCTCTTCACCGACGGTGTACCCACCGTGTGCCTCTCGCTCTACCTCAGCCCGCACACGACCGCCGTGACCGACGCCGTGCGGGTCGCGCGCAGCACCGGGCTCCCGGTCGAGGTCGCGACGATCGCGGAGGCCGTCGGCTCCGACGTCACCAACGTCGTGCGCACGTGCGTCGAGGAGGGCCGCTTCGGCGCCGCCGCACACGTGCTGACCGACTACCTCGCGAGCGACCTCTGCGTCGCCGTCTCGCGCTACACGCGCGACCTCGTGGTCGCGTGCGCGCAGGAGATCGACGACCGGCACGGCACGTTCTTCGCCGACCAGTGCCGGTCCCGCATCCAGGTCTCCTACCCGGCGATCGACACCTGCGCCTACACCGAGCTCGACCCGGCGACCACCGCGGACGTCCTCGCCGCACGCGGCCTCGAGCGTGGCGGGTACGTGCTGTACCTCTCCCGCCTCGCGGCCGCCAAGGGCGTGGACGACCTCATCGACGGCTACGCGCGCTCGCAGACCGCCGCGACCACGCGGCTCGTCGTCGCGGGCCGCGGCCCGGCGGAGGCGGACCTGCGAGCCCGTGCCGCCGCAAGCGCGGTCGCCGACCGGATCCTGTTCCTCGACGACGTCGACGACGCCACGAAGCCCCACCTCATGGCGGGCAGCTCCGCCTTCGTCCTGCCGAGCAAGCCGCGACCCGAGTTCGTCGAGACGTTCGGCATCGCGCTCGTCGAGTCGATGCTCGCCGGCGGTGGACCGGTCGTCACGACCGACACCGGCGGCATCGGGGAGGCGGTCGGCCGGCACGCGACGATCGTGCCGACCCATGCCCCGGACGCGATCGCCGCGGCGCTCGACGACGTCCTCGCTCTCGACGAGGGCACCCGCCGCACACGCTCCGACGCCGCGCGGGAGCACGCGCTGCAGTTCGACCGCGCGGCCGTGCTCGACGCGATGCTCGCCGGCCTCGCGACCTCCCCCACCGCCCCGCGCTGGGTCAGCGACCTGCTGCGACCGGTGCGGGTATGACGCGGCCCGCCCGGGCGTCGTCGGACCGGTCCGCCGGCCCGAACCGGGCGACCGCGGACCGGAAGTACGCGGCGGTCTCGGTCCGTACCGTCGGTCGCGCGTCGGCGCGCGACCGTGCGTCCGCCGCGCGGCGGAGCTCATCCGCGACGAAACGCCCGAGCGGCTCCGGCACCGTCCCCGAGCCCATCTCGCGCGACACCGCCTTGAGCTCGACCAGGTCGCGTGCCGCCCGTACGACGGCGTCCGGTGCCTCGCCCTCGTCGAGCAGGCGCGCGAGGTCCATCGGCGGGACGACGGCGTCCGGCCGGACGCGTAGCCAGCGCAGCGTCGCCGCCGGTCGCACCGCGTAGAAGACCTTCTTCAACGGCGCTTGGGCACCCGACCACCGGTCGCGCTGTCCCCGCCCGACGTGCAGGTAGTGCCGGCGCAGCGCGTCCCGGTCGACCACGCGCTCCGCCAGCTGCAGCAGCTCCGACCGGAATACGTCGTCCGCGCGGTACACGATCGGCGAGCGCAGCCACTCGAGCAAGGTCGCGTTCCCCTTCACGAGCAGCCGGACGGCCTTGAGCAGGTCCCACCCGTTCACGTCGAGCACCGCGTCGAGCGGCGTCTCGACGACGTCGCGACGCGGCCAGGGATCGAGGTAGTCCGTGGCCGACCGCACGTACACGAACCGGCAGTCGTAGTCCGAGTCCGGCGACGGGAACCCCCACGCACGGCTCCCGCTCTCGACGGCCAGCGGGATCGCCACCCGCTCGTCGCGCACGACGCCGTCCAGCCGCGCGTCGATCCGACGCACGACCGCAGGGTCCAGGGAGTCCGGCACGGCACGCATCCCGCGAGGGTAGGGGCGGTGCCGGTGCGGTGTCCCGGCATTTCGGCACTGGTGCGGTTCGAGCGGCCTGACGACGCGTGGTCGGGCTGGGAGGCCGGGGCGTCGTCGGCCCAGCCGACCGCTGCACGAGGTGACGGGACCGGGAGCGGGGCCGGAGAGGAGGAGGGCCCCGCGGAAGGTGACCAAGAGCGACGCACTCAGGAACGACGAACAGCGACGCCCCCAGCGAGGGGGCGTCGCCGTCAGACCGCGCGACGAGACCGCGCCCTCAGGGGCGCGGCCGGGTCACTTGCGCGTGTCGGAGTGGTCGCCGATCTTGTGCACGAGGATCGAGTTCGTCGTGCCGGGCTGGCCGACGGGCGCACCGGAGACGACGACGACGAGGTCGCCGACCTCGGCGAGGCCGTTCGCCTGCAGGGTCGTGTCGACCTGGCCCACCATCGCGTCGGTGTTCTCCACCTCGGGCACCTGGTAGGTCTGCGTGCCCCACGTGAGCGACAGGACGTTGCGCACGTGCTCGCGCGGCGTGAAGGCGAGCAGCGGGATGTGCGAGCGCAGGCGGGACATGCGCTTCGCGGAGTCGCCCGACTGCGTGAACGTCACGAGGTACTTCACGCCGAGGATCTCGCCGATCTCGGCGGCCGCACGCGTGATCGCGCCACCGCGGGTGTGCGGGGTCGAGCCGAGGGGGGCGATCCGCTCGCGGCCCGCCTCCTCGGTCGCCTCGATGATGCGCGCCATGGTCTCGACCGTGAGGATCGGGTACTCGCCGACGCTCGTCTCGCCCGAGAGCATGACCGCGTCGGCGCCGTCGAGGACGGCGTTGGCGCAGTCGGACGCCTCGGCGCGCGTCGGGCGCGGCGAGTTCGTCATGGACTCGAGCACCTGCGTCGCCACGATGACGGGCTTGGCGTTGCGGCGTGCGAGCTCGACGATGCGCTTCTGGACGAGCGGCACCTGCTCGAGCGGCAGCTCGACGGCGAGGTCGCCACGCGCGACCATGACGCCGTCGAAGGCGTCGATGATCTCGGCGAGGTTCTCGACAGCCTGCGGCTTCTCGATCTTGGCGACGACGGGGACCGTGCGGCCCTCCTCGTCCATGATCTGCTTGACGTCGTCGAAGTCCTTGGCGGAGCGCACGAACGACAGCGCGATGATGTCGGCGCCGAGTCGCAGCGCCCAGCGCAGGTCGTCGCGGTCCTTCTCGGACAGCGCGGGCACGGAGACCGCGACGCCCGGGAGGTTCAGGCCCTTGTTGTTCGACACGGGGCCGGCGACCTCGACGCGCGTCACGACGCGCGGGCCCTCGACGGCGGTGACGCGGACGAGCACCTTGCCGTCGTCGATGAGGATCGGGTCACCGACGCGGGCGTCGCCCGGCAGGCCCTTGTGCGTCGTGGAGACGAGCTCCTTGGTGCCGACGACGTCGTCCGTCGTGATGGTGAAGGTGTCACCCTCCTCCAGCCAGTGCTTCTGGTCCTCCGCGAAGCGCCCGAGGCGGATCTTCGGCCCCTGGAGGTCGACGAGCACGGCGACGGACCGGCCCGAGGCCTTCGCGGCCTCGCGCACGCCGTGGTAGACGGCCTCATGCTCCTGCGCGCTGCCGTGGCTGCGGTTGATCCGCGCGACGTCCATCCCCGCGTCGACGAGCGCCCGGAGCTGCTCCTTCGACTCGGTCGCAGGTCCGATGGTGCAGACGATCTTTGCTCTGCGCATATCTCCAGCCTCTAGTCCTCCGTCCGGCTGCGAGCCGGACGTCGCGGGGTGCCCCTCCCAAGGATGCCCCGCTCATCGTCCCGACGCCGGACACCCGGCGTCGGGGTGCACGTCAAGCGCGCAGTGACACGGTGCTCGCGCGCACGGGCGCGGGCAGCTCGGTCCCTCCCTGAAGGTAGGCGTCGACGGAAGCCGCCGCAGCCCGACCCTCGGCGATCGCCCACACGATCAGCGACTGCCCGCGTCCGGCGTCGCCGGCCACGAACACGCCCGGCAGCGACGTCGCGAAGTCGTCGTCACGCCCGACCAGGCCGCGGGCCGTGAGGTCCACGGCGGACTGAGACGTGAGGGTCTCGGTCTCCGGGCCCGTGAAGCCCATCGCCACGAGCACGAGGTCCGCGGGGATCTCGCGCTCGGTGCCGGCCTTCGGGACGCGCCGGCCTTCGGGCAGGTACTCGGTCTCGGCCACGCGCAGCGCGCGGACCGTGCCGTTCTCGTCCCCGAGGAACTCGACAGTCGACGCGAGGTACTCGCGCTCGCCGCCCTCCTCGTGGGACGAGGACACCTCGAACACGATCGGGTCGGTCGGCCAAGGCTGGCTCGCCGCACGTTCGAGCGGCGGCTGCTTGCCGATTGCCAGCGTCGTGACGCTCGCCGCGCCCTGGCGCAGCGACGTCCCGAGGCAGTCGGAGCCGGTGTCGCCACCGCCGATGACGATGACGTGCTTGCCCTCGGCCGTGATCTGGTCGGGCACGACGCGTCCCGCCACGACGGCGTTCGCCTGGTGCAGGAACTCCATCGCGTAGTGGATCCCGCCGAGCTCGCGGCCCGGGATCGACAGGTCGCGCGGGACGGTCGCGCCGGTGGCGACGACGACGGCGTCGTACCGCGCGCGCAGGTCGTCCCACGTGATGTCGACGCCGATCTCGACGCCGGGCCGGAAGCGCGTGCCCTCGGCCTCCATCTGGGCGATGCGCCGGTCGATGTGGAGCTTCTCGAGCTTGAAGTCCGGGATGCCGTACCGCAGGAGCCCGCCGATCGCGTCGTCCCGCTCGTACACGGCGACCGTGTGGCCGGCGCGCGTGAGCTGCTGCGCCGCGGCGAGCCCGGCGGGGCCGGAGCCCACGACGGCGACGGTCGAGCCCGTGAGCCGCTGCGGCACCCGGGGCGTGACGTACCCGCGCGCGAACGCCTCGTCGATGATCGAGACCTCGACGTTCTTGATCGTCACCGCGGGCTGGTTGATGCCCAGCACGCAGCTCGACTCGCACGGCGCCGGGCACACCCGGCCGGTGAACTCGGGGAAGTTGTTCGTCTCGTGCAGGCGGTCGATCGCGTCGGCCCACTGCTCGCGGTAGACGAGGTCGTTCCACTCGGGGATGAGGTTCCCGAGGGGGCAGCCCTGGTGGCAGAACGGGATGCCGCAGTCCATGCAGCGCCCGGCCTGCTCCTTGAGGAAGACCTGCCCGTCCTCGAGGTGGGCGTGCACGTCCTTCCAGTCTCGCAGGCGGACGGCGACCGGCCGGTTCGGCGGGAGCTCACGCTCCCGCACCTTCAGGAATCCGCGAGGGTCAGCCACGGGCCACCTCCAAGATCTGGTCCCACACGCCTGGCGCGGCCGGGTCGAGCCCTGCGGACTCGGCCTTGTCGAGCGCGGAGCGCATGCGCGCGAAGTCGGTCGGCAGCACGCGCGTGAAGCGCTGCGCGGCCGCGGGGAAGTCGTCGAGCAGCTCGGCCGCCAGCAGCGAGCCCGTCTCGTCGTGGTGGCGACGCACGAGCGCCTCCACGAGCGTCACCTCGTCGTCCTCGAGCGGGCTCAGGCCCAGCTCGCCGGTCGCCAGGGCGCTCGTGTTGACGGCGCTCTCGCGCAGGTCGAGGACGTACGCCGTGCCGCCGGACATGCCTGCGCCGAAGTTGCGGCCGGTCGGGCCGAGGACCAGGACGGTCCCGCCCGTCATGTACTCGCAGCCGTGGTCGCCCACACCCTCGACGACGAGCGTCGCACCGGAGTTGCGGACGCCGAACCGCTCGCCCACGCGCCCGCGCAGGAAGATCTCCCCGGACGTCGCGCCGTAGCCGATGACGTTGCCCGCGACGACGTTGCTCGACCCCGTGAGGACCGCGTTGCGGTCGGGGCGCACGACGATCCGCCCGCCCGACAGGCCCTTGCCCACGTAGTCGTTCGCGTCGCCGAACAGGCGCAGGGTGACGCCGCGGGGCAGGAACGCACCGAGCGACTGGCCGGCGGACCCCGTGAGGGTCACGTCGATCGTGTCGTCGGGCAGCCCCTCGCCGCGGTACCGCTTGGTGACCTCGTGCCCCAGCATGGTCCCGACGGTCCGGTTGACGTTGCGCACCGAGAGCGAGATCCGTACCGGCTCCCGACGCTCGAGCGCGTCCGCCGCGAGGGCGACGAGCTGGTTGTCGAGCGCCTTGTCGAGGCCGTGGTCCTGGGTCGTGGTGTTGCGCAGCGACGACCCCTCGACGGGCACGGGCTTCTCGAGCACCGGGCCGAGGTCGAGCCCCTGGGCCTTCCAGTGGTCGACGGCCTTGCGCGTGTCGAGGTACTCGACGTGGCCGATCGCCTCCTCGATGCTGCGGAAGCCCAGGCGCGCGAGGTACTCGCGCACCTCCTGGGCGATGAACTCGAAGAAGTTCACGACGAACTCCGGCTTGCCCGTGAAGCGCGAGCGCAGCTCGGGGTTCTGGGTGGCCACACCGACGGGACAGGTGTCCAGGTGGCACACGCGCATCATGACGCAGCCCGAGACGACCATCGGGGCGGTCGCGAAGCCGAACTCCTCGGCACCGAGCAGCGCCGCCACGACGACGTCGCGCCCGGTCTTCATCTGCCCGTCGACCTGGACGACGATGCGGTCGCGCAGGTTGTTGAGCACGAGCGTCTGCTGGGTCTCGGCGAGGCCGATCTCCCACGGCGTGCCCGCGTGCTTGAGCGACGTCAGCGGGCTCGCGCCCGTGCCGCCGTCGTGGCCCGAGATCAGCACGACGTCGGCGTGCGCCTTGGAGACGCCCGTCGCGACGGTACCGACGCCGAACTCGGAGACGAGCTTGACGTGGATCCGCGCGGCCGGGTTCGCGTTCTTGGCGTCGTGGATGAGCTGCGCCAGGTCCTCGATCGAGTAGATGTCGTGGTGCGGCGGCGGCGAGATGAGCCCGACGCCCGGCGTCGAGTGCCGGGTCTTCGCGACCCACGGGTACACCTTGTGGCCGGGGAGCTGACCGCCCTCGCCGGGCTTGGCGCCCTGGGCGAGCTTGATCTGGATGTCGTCCGCGTTGGTCAGGTACTCGCTCGTCACGCCGAACCGTCCGGACGCGATCTGCTTGACCTTCGAGCGCCGCTCCGGGTCGTACAGGCGCTCCGGGTCCTCGCCGCCCTCGCCCGTGTTCGAACGACCGCCGAGGCGGTTCATCGCGATCGCGAGCGTCTCGTGCGCCTCGGCGGAGATGGAGCCGTACGACATCGCGCCGGTGTTGAACCGCTTGACGATCTCGCTCACCGGCTCGACCTCGTCGAGCGGGACGGCGGGGCGCTCGCCCTCGCGGAGCTCCAGCAGGCCGCGCAGCGTCATGAGCCGCGACGACTGCTCGTCGACGCGGTGCGTGTACTGGCGGAAGATGTCGAACCGGCGCTCCCGGGTCGAGTGCTGCAGGCGGAACACCGTCTCCGGGTCGAAGAGGTGCTCCTCGCCGTCGCGGCGCCACTGGTACTCGCCGCCCGTCGTCAGCCGCACGTGCGCCTGGTGGTTGCCCGACGCCGGGTAGGCCTCGGCGTGGCGCGCCGCGACCTCGGCCGCGATGACGTCGAGGCCGATGCCGCCGAGCCGGGACGTGGTGCCGGCGAAGTAGTCGCGCACGAGGTCGTGCGAGAGCCCGACGGCCTCGAAGACCTGCGCGCCCCGGTAGGACGAGATGGTCGAGATGCCCATCTTGCTCATGACCTTGAGCACGCCCTTGCCGAGCGCCTTGATGAGGTTCGCGACCGCCTTCTCCGGGTCGACGCCGAGGTAGCCGCGCAGAGCGAGGTCCTCGACGGTCTCCATGGCGAGGTACGGGTTGACCGCGGCGGCGCCGTAGCCGATGAGGAGCGCGACGTGGTGCACCTCGCGCACGTCGCCCGCCTCGACGACGAGCGAGACCTGGGTGCGTGTGTGCCGGCGCAGCAGGTGGTGGTGCACGGCGCTCGACAGCAGGAGCGAGGGGATCGGCGCGAGGTCGGAGTCCGAGTCGCGGTCGGACAGCACGATGAAGCTCGCGCCGGCCGCCACGTGCTCGTCCACCTCGGCGAAGATCTCCTCGAGGCGCGCGAGGAGTGCCTCTCCCCCGCCGGCGACGCGGTACAGGCCCTTGATCGTCACCGCGCGGAAGATGCCCGCGAGGCTCGGGTCCTTGTCGACCCGGATGATCTTGGCGAGCTGGTCGTTGTCGAGCACCGGGAACGGGAGCATGAGCTTGCGCGCGTGCTCCGGGGTGTCGACGAGCAGGTTCGGCTCGGGGCCGATCGCCCCGCCGATCGACGTGACGAGCTCCTCGCGGATCGCGTCGAGCGGCGGGTTCGTCACCTGGGCGAACATCTGCGTGAAGTAGTCGAACAGCAGCCGCGGGCGCTGCGAGAGCACCGCGATCGGCGTGTCCGTACCCATCGCGCCGAGCGGCTCGGCTCCCGCGTTCGCCATGGGGGTGAGCAGGATCTTGAGCTCTTCCTCGGTGTAGCCGAACGCGCGCTGGCGGCGCTGCACTGAGGCCGGGCTGTGCGCCACGTGCTCGCGCTCGGGAAGCTGGTCGAGGTAGACGGAGTTCTCCTCCACCCACCGCGCGTAGGGGCGCTGCGCGGCGAGCTGGGACTTGATCTCCTCGTCCTCGATGATCCGGCCCTGCCCGGTGTCCACGAGGAACATGCGACCGGGCTCGAGCCGGCCCTTGCGCACGATCGTCGCCGGGTCGAGGTCGAGCACGCCGGCCTCGCTGGCGAGCACGACGAGACCGTCCTCGGTCACCCAGTAGCGACCCGGACGCAGGCCGTTCCGGTCGAGCACGGCGCCGATGAGCGTCCCGTCGGTGAAGTTCAGGCACGCCGGACCGTCCCACGGCTCCATGAGCGTGGAGTGGTACTCGTAGAACGCGCGCAGGTCCGGGTCCATCTCGGCGTGGTTCTCCCACGCCTCGGGGATCATCATGAGCACCGCGTGCGGCAGCGGGCGCCCGGCGAGGTGCAGGAGCTCGAGCACCTCGTCGAAGCTGGCCGAGTCGCTCGACCCCTCCGAGCACACCGGCAGGAGCGGAGCGAGGTCGCCGACGGCGTCGCTCGCGAGGGTGCCCTCGCGCGCCGCCATCCAGTTGCGGTTGCCCCGCACCGTGTTGATCTCGCCGTTGTGCGCGATCATGCGGAACGGCTGCGCGAGCGGCCACGACGGGAACGTGTTCGTCGAGAAGCGCGAGTGCACGAGCGCGATCTCGCTCGCGTAGCGCGGGTCGGACAGGTCCGGGAAGAACGGCTCGAGCTGCGCCGTCGTGAGCATGCCCTTGTACGTGAGGGTGCGCGCCGAGAGCGACGCGAAGAACAGGCCGAGCTCGTTCTCCGCGCGCTTGCGCAGACGGTACGTGCGGCGGTCGAGCTCGACGCCCGACAGCTCGCGCGCGGGGTCCGCGACGACGACCTGGCGGAACAGCGGCATGGAGGCGCGCGCGCTCGGGCCGACGAGGTCGGCCGTCACGGGCACGTCGCGCCACGCGAGGACGTCGAGCTTCTCCTCGGCGGCGATGGCCTCGACGCCGCGGACCGCCGCGGCAGCCTCGCCGTCGTCCTGCGGCAGGAACGCCATGCCGATCGCGTAGTGGCCGGCGGGCGGGAGCTCGGCGTCGACCACGTCGCGCACGAACGCGTCCGGGATCTGCGTGAGGATCCCGGCGCCGTCGCCGCTGTTCTCCTCGGCGCCGACGGCGCCGCGGTGGTCGAGGTTGAGCAGGGCCGTCAGCCCTGCGTCAACGATGTCGCGTCCGGGCGTGCCACGGAGCGTCGCCACGAAGGCGACGCCGCAGGCGTCGTGCTCGGCGGCGGGGTCGTACAGACCGTGAGCCGTGGGAGGGGCGGACAGGGCGGGTGCCCGGTGCGCGTCCCGATACTGCGGCGTGGTCATCAACACCGTCCTCACAGGCGCCCGACCGAGACGGCCGGGCTGGTTCCAGCTGGGGGGTTCGGGACGTCATCGGCCCTTCGGACATGACAGAACCCACCGGGCGGTCGCCCGGCGGATTCGCCTATGAATGACGGACGCTCAACGACCGGGGTCTGGTCGCGCGGCATCTGCCGGTTCGGACTCCTCCGAGTCGTCGGAGTCCTCGGTCTGCTCGGCGTCCTCGTCGTCGGTCGACTGCTCGACCGGCTCCTCGGACTCCGTGGCGGGCGCGTCGTCCGGTGCGTCGAGGGACACCGTCTCCTCACGCCCGGGATGCCGGCGCCCGATCACGACAAACGCTATCAACGCACCGATGCCGACCAAGATCGAGGTCCAGACGTTCAGCCTGAGACCGAGGACGAGCTCGGCCTCGTCGATGCGCAGCATCTCGATCCACACCCGACCGAGCGTGTAGACGAAGACGTAGAGCCAGAATACCCGACCGTGACCGAGCCGGAACCGGCGGTCCAGATAGATCAGGAGCAGGGCAGCACCGATGTTCCAGACCATCTCGTACAGGAACGTCGGATGGAAGAGCGTGCCCGGTGGGTAGCCCGCTGCCGCGGCCACCGAGTCGTCCACCCGCAGGCCCCACGGGAGGGTCGTCGGAGCGCCGAACAGCTCCTGGTTGAACCAGTTGCCCAGCCGCCCCACCGCCTGCGCGAGCAGGAGCCCGGGGGCGAGCGCGTCGGCGAACGCGGCGAACCGCACGCGCTGCCGGCGGCACCCGATGTAGGCACCGACCGCGCCGAGCGCGACGGCGCCCCAGATGCCCAGGCCGCCCTCCCACACGTAGAGCGCGCGCACGGGGTCGCCGCCGGGGCCCCAGTACGGGTCCGGCGTCGAGAAGACGTGGTAGATGCGACCGCCGACGATGCCGAACGGCACCGCCCAGAAGGCGATCTCCAGGACGTCGTCGGCCTCTCCCCCGCGCTCGACCCAGCGTCGACGCGTGAGCCACAGCGCGACGCCGATGCCGGCGAGGATCGCGAGCGCGTAGGCGCGGATCGGGAACGGGCCGAGGTACCACGTGTGCTGGGGCGGGCTCGGGATCGCCGCGGGCAGTGCGCCCGCGGCCTCCGCGAGCTGCCCGACGGCGACCGCGGCGCTCACGCGACCACCTCGCCGGGCGCCGTCACACCGGCCGCACCGGCGCCGTCGGGCACGGCCCTCCCGGACCGGACGCCCGCGGCGATCGACCCGGCGACGGACCGCAGGGCCGCGAGGCGCTCGTCCCACGGCGCGTCGCCGAGCAGCGGACGGACGAACGCGGAGCCGACGATGACGCCGTCGGCGTAGCGCCCGATCTGCGCGCCCTGCTCCCCGGTGGAGACGCCCAGGCCGACGCACACCAGGTCGGCGCCCGCGGCCCGCGTGTCCGCGACCAGCCGCTCGGCCTGTGGCCCGACCTCCGAGCGAACGCCCGTGACGCCCATCGTCGAGGCGGCGTAGACGAAGCCGCGCGAGGCGCGGGCGGTGAGCTGCAGCCGCTCGGGGGTCGAGCTCGGCGCGACGAGGAACACGCGGTCGAGCCCGTGGGCGTCCGCGGCCTCGATCCAGGCTCGCCCCTCGTCCGGGATGAGGTCGGGCGTGATGAGCCCTGCTCCCCCGGCGGCGGCGAGGTCGCGCGCGAACGCGTCCACGCCGTAGCGCAGCACGGGGTTCCAGTACGTCATGACGAGGACGGGCACGCGCCCGCCCGTCCGCTCCGTGACCGCGGCGACGACGCGGAACACGTCCGCGACGCGCGCCCCTCCGTCGAGCGCGGCCTGTGCGGCCGCCTGGACGACCGGGCCGTCCATCACCGGGTCCGTGTACGGGATGCCGAGCTCGAGCACGTCCACGCCGGACTCGACGAGCGCGAGCGCCGCCTCGATCGAGCGGTCGACGCTCGGGAACCCGACCGGGAGGTACCCGACGAGCGCGGCACGCCCCTCCGCGCGGAGCTCGAGCAGGCGGCGCGCGGTGACCGACGACGTCCCTGCGGTCGGCGCCTCGAGGGCGTCCTTGGTCTGGGCCCCGCTCACAGCTGTCCCTCCGTGCCCGTCGCCGTCTCGGCGATCGCGTCGTCGTCCACGAGGTCGAACCACCGGGCGGCGGTCGCGACGTCCTTGTCCCCGCGCCCCGAGAGGTTGACGAGGATGACGTGGTCGGTCCGGCCCGCCGCGGCCGCCTCGCGCCCGATGCGCAGCGCACCGGCGAGCGCGTGCGCCGACTCGATGGCCGGGATGATGCCCTCGGTGCGGCACAGCAGCCGGAACGCGTCCATCGCCTCCGAGTCCGTCACCGGCTGGTAGGTCGCGCGTCCCAGGTCGTGGAGCCACGAGTGCGCCGGGCCGACGCTCGGGTAGTCCAGCCCGGCCGAGACCGAGTGGCTGGGGAGAGTCTGGCCGTCGTCGTCCTGGAGCAGGTACGAGCGCGCCCCGTGGAGGACGCCCGGGGCGCCGCCGCTGAACCGCGCCGCGTGCCGGCCGCTCTCGATCCCCTCGCCGCCCGCCTCGAAGCCGTAGAGCTCGACGCCCTCGTCGTCGAGGAACGCGTTGAAGAGGCCGAGCGCGTTGGAACCGCCGCCGACGCACGCCGCGAGCGCGTCCGGCAGCCGCCCGATGCGGTCGAGGATCTGCGTGCGCGCCTCCTCCCCGATGATGCGGTGGAACTCGCGCACCATCTCGGGGAACGGGTGCGGCCCCGTCACGGTGCCGAGCAGGTAGTGCGTGGTGTCGACGTTGGCGACCCAGTCACGCAGGGCCTCGTTGATCGCGTCCTTGAGCGTGCGCTGCCCGATCGTCACGGGGACGACCTCGGCGCCCAGCAAGCGCATCCGGGCGACGTTGAGCGCCTGGCGCCTCGTGTCCTCCTCGCCCATGTACACGACGCACTCGAGGTCGAGGAGCGCAGCGGCGGTCGCCGTCGCGACACCGTGCTGACCGGCACCGGTCTCGGCGATCACGCGCGTCTTGCCCATGCGCTTGACCAGCAGCGCCTGGCCGAGCACGTTGTTGATCTTGTGCGAGCCCGTGTGGTTGAGGTCCTCCCGCTTGAGGAACACGCGCGAGCCACCCGTGTGCTGCGCGAACCGCGGCACCTCGGTGAGCGGGCTCGGGCGGCCGGTGTACTCGCGGTGCAACCGCGCGAGCTCGTTGACGAAGGCCGGGTCGTCGAGCGCCTTGCGGTAGTCGGTCTCGAGCTCGTCGAGCGCGGCGATCAGGGCCTCGGGGACGAAGCGTCCGCCGAACTCGCCGAAGTACGGGCCCTCCTGGGTGGCGAGGGAGCGCGTCAGGTCGGCGCGCACGGAGTCGGCGCTCCGGGGGTCGGTCGTGGGTGTCGAGTCGGGCACGGGGCCGGTCCTCCTGCGTGGTGGGGTCTGCTGGGCCGGGGCGCGGCGCCTGTGACGTGACGGACGGAGCCGTCGTGCCTCAGGGCCGCACGGACCACAGAGACGGGTGCGCCCCGGCGGCGACGAGGTCCGCGACGGACGACCGCGGGGCGTCGTCCGTCACGAGCGCCTCGCCGACGAGCACCGCGTGCGCACCCGATCGGGCGTAGTCCATGACGTCGTGAGGGCCGCGCACGCCGGACTCGGCGACGCGGACGACCTCGTCCGGGATCGCGGGCGCGAGGCGCGCGAAGGTGGTCCGGTCGACGTCGAGCGTCTTGAGGTCGCGGGAGTTCACGCCGATGACGCGCGCACCGGCGTCGAGCGCGCGCGACACCTCGTCGACCGTGTGGACCTCCACGAGCGCGGTCATGCCGAGCGAGTGCACGCGTTCCACGAGCGACGTGAGCACCGTCTGCTCGAGCGCGGCGACGATGAGGAGCACGATGTCGGCGCCGTGCGCCCGTGCCTCCCACACCTGGTACGGCGTCACGACGAAGTCCTTGCGCAGCACGGGGACGTCGACCCTCGCGCGGACCGCGTCGAGGTCGGCGAGGCTGCCGTTGAACCGTCGCTGCTCGGTGAGCACGGAGATCGCGGACGCGCCGCCCTTCTCGTACTCGCCGGCGAGCTCGGCGGGGTCGGAGATCGTCGCGAGAGCGCCCTTGCTGGGGCTCGACCGCTTGACCTCCGCGATGATCGCGACGGCGTCGTCCGCCTTGAGCCGGCTCACGCACTCGAGTGCCCCGGGCACACGGTGGGCACGTTCCTTCAGCTCGTCCAGCGAGGTCGACGCCTGGCGCACCGCGAGATCCTCGCGCACACCGGCGACGATGTCGTCCAGAACAGTCATCGTCCCACCACTCCCCGTGCTCGTCCTCGTCCCTGCCGGGCCGGTCGGCCGCCGCGCACCCACAGGTTCAGGCCGACCCATTGACAGGGAGATACCAGCCATCGTAGGGCCGCCCCCGCGTGACGATGACCACGGTTCAGCCCACGAGACGCGAACCCCCAGGGGTCTGCACTGGTCAGGCGCTGGTCAGGCGCCCGCCGGGCCGAGCCACGGGACGAAGGCGGGAACGTTGCGCAGCACGCCGAAGGCGACGAGCACCACGAGGAAGCCCCATGCCACGACCGCCGGGACCCGCGGCGCCGCTCGGCCGCGCAGCGCGCGCACGAGCCACACCGCCCACAGCACGACGAGCACGGGCGCCACGAGCACCCACAGCGGGTTCATGGCCCAGGCTGCGGCAAGGTCGAGGTGGGCGAGGTCGTGCGTGGCCCGGAGCCCACCGCATCCCGGGCACGCGAGGCCCGTGAGCGCGAGCAGCGGGCACGTGACGTAGTGGCCGGGCCGGTTCGGGTCGACGACGCCCACGTACGTGGTCGCGGCGGCGACGAGGGCTCCGATCGCGATCGGCGCGTGGGCGGCGCGGGGAACGCGGCGACGGCGCAGCGCCTCGGACGTCACGGCCGCACCCGGTCAGTACGCGGTCTGGTCGGGGATCGTCTCGACCCAGGCGAGGAACGCCGGGAGGAAGGCGATGAGGAGGACGAGACCCAGCACCGACAGGCCGATCGCTACCCAGCCGAGGATGATGCCCGCTGTCGCCATGCCGTCGTTGTTCGCCTGGCCCTCCGCCACGGCGCGCTTGGCGGCGTTGCCCACGATGACCGCGGGGATACCGGTGAAGAACCCACAGCTCAGGACGAAGGCCGCGATGCCGAGCACCAGCGACCACACGGCGAGGTTGTTCTTCGGGTAGTACGCCGGTGCACCGTAGGCGGCGCCGGGAGCGGGCTGGCCGCCCGGGTAGGGCTGCCCGGTCGGGTAGGGCTGCCCGGTCGGGAAGGGCTGCCCGGTCGGGAAGGGCGGAGGGCCGCCGGGCGCCGGTGAGCCGTACTGCCCCTGCGACCCGTCCTGCGGGGTCGAGGGGTCGTGCGGCCCGGGGCCCGGCGGCACGGTCACCGCGAGACCTGCTTCTGGCCGTAGCCCATGTTGCGGAGCACGAGACCGCCGACGAGGGCCGCCAGGACGACACCCATGCCCACCCAGAACAGCCACACCGCGGGGATCACGACGCCGATGGCGGCCACCAGGGCACCGACGATGATGCCGATCATCGTGAACCAGGCCGCGACCGTGTGGCCGTGGTTCGTGGGCGGCGCCGCGGGGGGCAGGTAGGCGATCTCGGTGGTCTGCTGGTTCTCGGCCATGAGGGTCGTGCCTTTCGTCATGATGTGTTCGAAGCCTATCGGACCGCTCGGGAGGTCGTCCCCTCGACCGCCCGGTGCGGTGGCTCAGCGGTCGGTGGGGTCCTCGCCGCGGGACAGGGCGTCCCACGCGTCGTGGTCCGTGAGTTCGTCCGGGGACGTCGGGTCCGGGGTATCCGTCGTCGGGCCCGGCTCGACGGCGCCCCCGTCCTCGCCCGTCCCGGCGGCGCCCGGCGCGACGGCGCGCTCGTGCCGCGTGCCGGCACGCGACCACGATCGCGAGCCGACGGCGACCCACACGACGGCGAGCACGGTGAGCACCCCCAGCACGGCCGCGACCCACGGCGCCGCCGTCAGCTCGACCGGTGCGGTGAGCTCGGTGACACCCGTCGCGTCCGCCACCGCCGAGCGCGCGCTCGGCTCCGGGTCTAGCGCGACGCCGAGCGCCGCGACCGTCGTCACGACGCCGCTGGCTGCCGCGACGACGAGCACGACCCAGCGCCCCACGCGACCGACGAGACCGAGCGCGAGCGCGGCCGCGACGAGGACGAGCGCCGCGGCGCTCACTCCCGGCGCCGCGTCGGTGCCGGAGACCACGACCTCGACCTGCGGGTCGAGCGCCGTCGCGCCCGTGGTGCGCGACCAGGTCGGGGCCGCCGCGGCGAGGGTGGCCGCACCCAGGAGCAGCAGGAGCCAGATCGACGTCCGGCGGGTCGGGGCGCTCACGCGAGCCCTCGCAGCCGCGACGCGACCTGGACGGCGCGCACGGCGGCCGCGGCCTTGTTGCGCGACTCGGCGTACTCGAGCGCGGGGACCGAGTCGGCGACGATCCCGCCGCCCGCCTGCACGCTCGCGCGGCCGTCCCGCAGGAGCGCCGTGCGGATCGCGATGGCCATGTCCATGTTGCCGTCGAAGTCGAAGTACCCCGCGGTGCCCCCGTAGATGCCCCGCGACGCCGGCTCCAGCTCGTCGATGAGGGCGATGGCCCGCGGCTTGGGCGCCCCCGAGAGCGTGCCGGCCGGGAAGGTCGCCCGGAAGGCGTCGAGCGCCGTCGCCCCCTCGCGCAGCGTCCCGACGACGGTCGAGCACAGGTGCATGATGTGGCTGAAACGCTTGGTCGCCATGAACTCCACGACCTCGACCGACGTCGGCTCGCACACCTTGACGAGGTCGTTGCGCGAGAGGTCGACGAGCATGATGTGCTCGGCGAGCTCCTTGGGGTCCTGGAGCAGCTCCTCGCCGAGCGCCACGTCCTCCTCCGGCGTCGCGCCGCGCGGGCGCGAGCCCGCGATCGGGAAGGTCGTCACGCGGCCGTCCTCGACCTTGACGAGCGTCTCCGGGCTCGACCCGACGACCGCGAAGTCGCGACCGTCCGCGTCGGTGAGCTGGAAGTAATACATGTAGGGGCTCGGGTTGATCGTGCGCAGCGCCCGGTAGACGTCGAGCGGCTCGGCCGGGCAGTCGAGATCGAGACGCTGGGACAGCACGACCTGGAACACCTCGCCCTCACGGATCGCGTCCTTGCCCGCGACGACCGAGGCCTCGAACTCCTCGCGCGTCGAGCGGAACTCCAGCTCCGGCTCGGCCCCGTCGACGACGACCGACGCGACGTGCGCGCCGCCCGCGACGAGCCGCGCCTGCATCGCGTCCAGGCGCGAGACCGCGTCCGCGTACGCCTCGTCGACCCGTGCGTCCGTGTCGTCGAAGTTGATCGCGTTCGCGACCAGCCAGACGCTGCCCTCGGCGTGGTCGACCACCGCGAGGTCCGTCGCGAGGCAGAGCGTGAGCTCCGGCACCCCGAGCTCGTCCGGCGCGTCCGACGGCAGCGTCGGCTCCCAGTGCCGGATGACGTCCCACCCGATCGCGCCCGCGAGCCCGCCCGTGAACGGCGGCAGGCCGCTGACAGCGGGCGTGCGCAGCGCTTCGAGCGTCGCCTCCAGCACGTCCACGACGTCGCCCTGAGTCGGCACGCCCGCGGGAACGTCCCCCGACCAGACCGCCTGCCCGCCGCGCGACGTGAGCGTCGCACGCGACGCGACGCCGACGAACGAGTACCGCGCCCAGCGCCCGTCCGACTCCGCGGACTCGAGCACGAACGTGCCCGGTCGGCCCTGCGCGAGCGCGCGGTACAGGCCGACGGGCGTGACGTCGTCGGCGAGGAGCCGACGCACGACCGGCACGACGCGGCGCGACGTCGCGAGCGCCCGGAACCCGTCCGCGCCCGGCCACGTCTCGCCCCACGCGGGCCCGCCCGGCGGGACGGTGGTGGGCTCGGCCTGGGCGGCGGTCGCGTTCACTGGTTCTCCTCCTCGGGATCGGTCTGCGCAAGGTCTTCCGTCGTGGGCGCCGACGCCGTGGCGTGGACGGGTGCGGCAGGCTCACCGGCCAGGGCGCCGACGACCGCGCCCAGGTCTCCCCCGGCCTCGAAGCACGTGCGCGTCCCGGTGTGGCACGCGGCACCGACCTGGTGCACCCGCACGAGCAGCGCGTCGCCGTCGCAGTCGAGCGCGACCGACCGCACGACCTGCACGTGCCCGGACGTGTCGCCCTTGCGCCAGTACTCCTGCCGCGACCGGCTCCAGAACGTCACGCGCCCGGTCGTCAGCGTGCGGTGCAGCGCCTCGTCGTCCATCCACCCGAGCATGAGCACGTCACCCGTGTCGTGCTGCTGCACGATCGCCGCGACGAGCCCCGCGTCGTCGCGCTTGAGGCGCGCCGCGATCTCAGGAGCGAGCGCGGAGTCGGTCGAGTTCTGCTGGCCGGTCGTGGAGTCGGGCACCCGAGAATCCTGCCAGACGCCGGACCACCTCCGGTCCGCCGTCTCGCCTCATCGGCTGGGCCGGGTACTCGTGGGCGGGTCCGCGGGCGCCGCGTCGTCGGTGCTCGGGCTGGCCGGGCGCTCGTGGTCGGGTCCGCGGGCGCCGCCCGCTCTGCGTCCGGACCGGTGCCGGCGGGGCGACGTGCCTACGCGGGTGAGCCCGGGCGTGGGCGGAGGGGCGGCCGTGCCGGGTCGTGGCGGGTCTGGCGGGAGCGACGCGAGGAACGAGCGGCGCGGATGGTAGACCCGGCACGGCCGCCCCTCCGAGCACGCCCCGGCGACCCACCAACGAACCGCACGGCGCTCAGCGCGTCTGGGAGACCCAGGCGTCGTGCATGTGCGCGTAGACCCCGTCGGCGGCCACGAGCTCGGCGTGGTGGCCGACCTCGACGACGTGGCCCGAGTCGACGACGACGACGAGGTCCGCGGCCTCGGCGGTCGACAGGCGGTGCGCGATGGTCAGCGTCGAGCGGCCGGCGGTGAGCGACGCGAGGGCGCGTGCGATGCGCACCTCGGTCGCCGGGTCGACGGCTGACGTCGCCTCGTCGAGGACGAGCAGGTCGGCCTCGGCGAGGTACGCCCGCACGAGCGCGACGAGCTGGCGTTCGCCCGCGGACAGGGACTCGCCGCGCTGTCCCACCGACGTGTCGAGCCCGTCCGGCAGATCGGCCACCCAGTCGGTCAGCCCGAGCCGGTCGACGGCTGCCTCGATCCGCGCGCGTCGCGCGTCCTCGGGCTCCGTCTCGGCCGCGCCGCGCAGGCCGTAGGCGACGTTGTCGGCGAGCGTGCCGTCGAACAGGAAGCCCTCCTGCGGGACGAGCACCACGCGCTCGCGCAGGGACTCGACGGCGAGGTCGCGCAGGTCGACGCCGTCGAGCAGGACGCGTCCCGCCGTCGGGTCCATGAGGCGCGTGACGAGCTTGGCGATCGTCGTCTTGCCCGAGCCGGTCGCTCCGACGACGGCGACGGACGCGCGAGCGGGCAGGTCGAGGTCGACGCCGTGGAGCACCTCGGGGCCGTCGGGGTACGCGAAGCGCACTCCCTCGAGGCGCACGTGCGCGGGTCCGCGCGGGCTGCGCGCCCCGTCCTCGCCGGCGTCGACGACCTCGACGGGCGTCTCGAGCACCGCGAGCACGCGGCGCCAGCCGGCGACGGCGTTCTGCAGCTCGTTGAGGATCTCCGTCGCCATCTGCACCGGGCCGGTGAAGAGCTGGACGAGGAAGAGGAAGGCGAGGAGCTGGCCGACCGTGATCTCGCCGGCGACGCCCAGCAGCGACCCCACGACCACGACGACGGAGAGCACGAGGTTCGCGACGAGCACACCGCTGGAGAACACGACGGCGACGAGCTTCTGCGCGCGGATCATCGCGCGTCGCGTCGCGTCGATCGCGACGTCGGTGCGCCGCGCGGTGCGGGCACCGACGCCGTAGGCGCGGATCGTCTCGGCGCCCACGACGGACTCCGAGATCGCGCCGAGCATCGCGCCCACCCGGGCGCGGACCTGGGTGTACGCGTCGTTGACCTTGGCCTGCGCGGGCCGCAGCACGAGGAAGAGCGGCACGAAGCACGCCCACACCACGAGGGTGAGCTGCCATGAGTAGACGGCCATGAGCACCGTCGCGACGCCGATCTGCAGCACCGAGACGAGCAGCATGATGCCGCCCCACTGGACGAACAGGGAGATCGTGTCGACGTCGCTCGTCACGCGCGAGACGAGCGAGCCGCGCCGCTCGGTGTTCTGGGTGAGTACCGAGAGGTCGTGCACGTGCCGGAACGCGCGCACGCGCAGGTTCGCCAGGCCGGCCTCGGTCGAGCGGAAGAGCCGGACGTTGACGAGCGCGGAGCACAGCCCGGCGAGCACGAGCACGCCGGCGGCCACGGAGGCGAGCAGCGCCACGCGACCGGTGTCCGGGCCGCCGTCCGCGAGCAGGCCCGTGTCCACGGTCTGCTGGACGGTGACCGGCACGACGACGCGGCCCAGCGCGGCGGCGACCGCGAGGGCGAGCGTGATCCAGATGCCGTCGAGGATCTGCGGCGAGACCTGCACGCCCCGGCGCAGGGTGGCGAGCACGCCGAGCGAGCTCGCGGACGCGATGCGTTCCCCCGCGGCACCACGCTCGGCCGCGTCGGGCGTCGTGGAGATCGGGGCCTTCTGCGCCGTCTCGCCCTCACGACGGTCCGTCGTCGTCTTCGTCATTCCTCCAGCGCCCCCTTCTCGGCGTTGCGGACGACGTCGGCCGTCTCCTCGTCCTCGCGGCGCACCAGGTCGTCCGCCGCGTCCTCGCGCTCGTGCTCGCGGCGCTCGGCCTCGCGCGCGTAGGCCGTCGCGAGGTCGCGGTAGCCGTCGTCGCGCGCGAGCAGCTCGTCGTGCGTCCCGACGTCGACCACCCGCCCCGACTCGACGTGCACGACGACGTCCGCGAGCGCGACGCTCGACATGCGGTACGCGACCATGACGACGGTGGGCCGGTCGGCGCCGCCGCGCGCGAGGCCTGTGAGGATCTGCTGCTCGACGCGCGGGTCGACGGCGGACGTCGCGTCGTCGAGGACGAGCAGGCGCGGGCGACGGACCAGGGCGCGAGCGATCGCGAGCCGCTGACGCTGGCCGCCGGACAGGTTCGCGCCACGCTCGCCGAGCGGCGCGTCGAGCCCTTCGGGGAGGCGCGCGACGACGTCGTCCACGCGCGCGAGGCGCAGCGCCTCCCAGACCTGGGAGTCGTCGGGGCCCGCTGCACCGGCGTCGGCGAGCGTGACGTTGGAGCGCACGGTGTCCTCGAACACGAACGCCTGTTGGGCGACGAGCGCAACCTGTCCGGTGAGGTCGGCCTCGCGCACGTCGCGCACGTCGACGCCGTCGAGCAGCACCCGGCCGCGGGTCGGGTCGGAGAGCCGCGCGAGGAGCGAGACGAGGGTCGTCTTGCCGGCACCGGTCGGGCCGACGACGGCGACCGTGGTCCCGGGCGCGACGTCGAGGTGCACGCCGTCGAGGAGCGTCGCGTCGCGGCCACCGGCGCGCACGTCGACACCGACGTCCTCGAGCCGGACCCCGAGGCCGGAGCCCGTGGACGGGAGCGCCCTCGTGCCGGGACGCAGGACGCCCCCGCTGTCGATGACGCGGCTGATGCGCTCGTAGCCGACGAGCGCGCGGGGGAGCTCGCCGAGCACCCACCCGAACGCGCGCACAGGTACCGCCATGATGGTGAGGAGGTACGCGGCGGTGACGATGTCCCCGGCGGCCACGTCGCCGTCGACCAGCCGCAGCGTCCCCACGCCGAGGACGAGGAGCGTACCCAGGGAGGGCAGGAGCTCGATCACCGGGTCAAAGAAGGCCCGCACGACCCCGACCCGCACGTTCGCGGCCCGCAGCTCGTCGGTGCGCGCGGCGAAGCGGCGCTCCTCGCGGTCCGCCGTGCCGAGCGAGGTCACGAGGAGCGCCGCCTCGAAGCTCTCGTGCGCGACGTCGGCCACCTCGGCGCGCAGCTGCTGCGCGCGCGTGATCGCGGGCGACATGTAGCGCTGGAAGACGACGTTCACGGCGACGGCCACCGGGATGACGACGAGCGCCGCGCACGCGAGCCACACGTCGACCCGGAAGAGCATGACGGCGGCGACGCCGATCATGACGACGACGCCGAGCGCGAACGGCAGCGGGTTGAAGACGCCCGTCGCCGCCTCGACGTCGGAGCTCGCGTTGGACAGGAGCTGGCCCGCGGGGTGCGAGCGGTGCCACGACATGGGCAGGCGCAGGTACTGGCGCGTCACCGCGGTGCGGTGCCGCGCCTGGAGGGCCGCGTACCCGTTGCCCGCGAAGATCCGGCGAGCGGCGACGCTCGCGGCGAGCGAGACCGCGATGCCCGCGAGGACGAGGCCTGCGAGCCAGATGCGGCCTCGCGCCGTCTCGTCGCCCGCGATCGCCGGGACGACGACCTCGTCCGTCACGGTGCCGATCGCGCTGCTCACCGCGACGGTGAGCGCACCGAAGAGCGCCGAGGAGCCGATGGCGAGGACGTAGGTGCGCGGCTCGTCACGCAGCCCGCGGCCCATGAGGGCGAGCGAGCGTCGCGTGCGGGAACCGCCGAGCCCGTGCGGGCGTCGGACGCGCGGCTCGTCGGGGAGGCCGTCGTCGGGTCGGGACGCGGCCGTCGTCGGGTCGGGGTCGGCCGGCGGGCCGGGGGTCGGGGCGGGCGGGGCGTCAGCGCCTGTGTGGCGCGTCCTGCTGCCGGGCACGGGACGGTCCTCGTCTTTCGTTCAGGGGGTTGCCCGATCCTCTCACGCGCCCCCGACACGGCCGACGGAGATCCGACCGGAGCCGGCAGAGCACGAACCGCCGGCTCAGCGCACGTCGACACCCGCCGCGCGCATCGCGTCCTTCACCTGGCCGACCGTGAGAGCGCCGAAGTGAAAGACGCTCGCGGCGAGCACCGCGTCGGCACCGGCGCGCGCCGCCGCGACGAAGTGCTCGGGCGTGCCGGCGCCCCCGCTCGCGATGAGGGGCACCCGCACCTCGGACCGGACCGCCGCGAGCATCTCGAGGTCGAACCCCGCCGTCGTCCCGTCCGCGTCCATGGAGTTGAGCAGGATCTCCCCCGCCCCCAGGCTCGCGGCGCGCGCGGCCCACTCGACCGCGTCGATGCCGGTGCCGCGACGGCCGCCGTGGGTCGTGACCTCGTAGCCGGACGCCGTGCTCACGTCCCCGGTCGTCCGTCGCGCGTCGACGGACAGGACGAGCACCTGGCTCCCGAAGCGGTCCGCGATCTCGGCGATGAGCTCCGGGCGCGCGATCGCCGCCGTGTTGACCCCGACCTTGTCTGCGCCCGCACGAAGGAGCCGGTCCACGTCGTCCGCCGACCGCACCCCGCCGCCGACCGTGAGCGGGACGAACACCTGCTCGGCCGTGCGGCGCACGACGTCGTACGTCGTCTCGCGGTTGCCGGACGACGCCGACACGTCGAGGAAGGTGACCTCGTCGGCGCCCTCGCCGTCGTAGCGCGACGCCAGCTCGACGGGGTCTCCGGCGTCGCGCAGGTTCTCGAAGTTCACGCCCTTGACGACGCGCCCGGCGTCGACGTCGAGGCAGGGGATGACGCGGATCGCGACGGTCATGACTCTCCTTGGTCGGCCGGCTCCCCGCCGGTCGTGTCGGGTGCTGCACCGGTCTCCGAGCCGTCGGGGACGGCCTCCTCGGTGACCGGGAAGTGCGCGTCGAGGATGTCCACGACGTAGACGAGCGTCTCGCCCGCGAGCGGGTTGGCGGTCGACCCGTAGGCGAGGTCCGGCGGGACGACGAGCAGGACCTGGCTGCCCACGGCCTGCTCGAGGAGTCCCTGCTCCCAGCCCTCGATGACCTCGCCGATCCCGATCATGACGGACAGCGGCGCGGTGCCCTCGGTCCACGTCGAGTCGAAGACCTCGCCGTCCGACCACCGCACCCCCGTGTACCTGACGGTGACGACCTGGCCGAGCTCGACCTGCACCCCGTCCCCGCGGACGAGGGGCTGGACGACCAGCCCGGCGGGGGGCGCGGCGTCGGGCGGGACCGTCACGGTCGGTGCGCCGTCGTCGGCGAGGGCCACGGTCGGCAGGCCCTCGACGGGCGCGACGGGTTCGCCGGTCGCGCGCGTCGGCAGGACGTCGACGACGAGCGCGACGGGGACGCCGTCGTCCTCCTCCACGCGCAGGAGGCGCGCGCCCGCGCGCTGCCCGCGGAGCAGGTCCCTCAGGTCGCGCCCGATCGACTCGTCGGTCAGCGTGCTCCAGCGCGGGGCGTCGGTGTACGTGTTCTGCAGGACCGTGCCGTCGCGCACGTCCTGCGCGTAGAGGTTGAGCAGCAGCGGACCGCCGTCGACGAGCTCGGCCTCGGCACCCGGCCACACGACCTCCGACCGGGGCTCGGGCACGTCGAGCGGCGGTGTGTACTCGAGCGTCGGCGGCGCGCCGGAGGACCCGACGACGGTCAGCTCGGTGTTGAGCGGGGTCGGCGTCGCGTCCTCGGGCTCCTGGCACGCGCCCAGGACCAGCGCGCAGACCAGCGCACCGAGCGCGGCGAGCGCGGGCGCCTGGCGGCGCGCACGACGACGGTCGGACCGCGTGCCCACGAGGGGCGGCACGGCCGCGGAGAGCGGAGTCCTCACATCACGTCCTGCACGGTCACATCGACTCGATGAGTCGTTCCACGCGCTCGTCGACGCTGCGGAACGGGTCCTTGCACAGCACGGTGCGCTGGGCCTGGTCGTTGAGCTTGAGGTGCACCCAGTCCACCGTGTAGTCCCGGCGCGCCTCCTGGGCGGCGCGCACGAAGTCGCCGCGGAGCTTCGCGCGCGTCGTCTGGGGCGGCACGGCGGTCGACTCGAACACCTCGAGCTCCGTCGTGACGCGCTCCACCATGCCGCGCGCGGCCAGCAGGTTGTACAGGCCCTCGGTGCGCGAGATGTCGTGGTAGGCGAGGTCGAGGCGCGCGATGCGCGGGTCGTCGAGCTCGAGCCCGTGCTTCGCCTGGTACCGCTGGATGAGGCGGTACTTGATGACCCAGTCGAGCTCGCGGTCGACGAGCGACAGGTCGCCCGACTCGAGCGCACGCAGCCCGCGCTCCCACAGGTCGAGGACCTGCTTGACGACCGGCGTCGGCGAGACGCCCGACTCGACGAACTCCTTGACGCGCTGCAGGTACTCGCCCTGCAGGTCGATCGCGGTGACCGTGCGCCCGCTCGCGAGCTGCACCGGCTGCTTGCCCGTCATGTCGTGGCTGATCTCGCGGATCGAGCGGATCGGGTTCTCGAGCGCGAGGTCGCGCATCGGCAGCCCGGCCTCGATCATGCGCAGGATGAGGTCGGTCGTGCCGACCTTGAGCATCGTCGTCGTCTCCGCCATCGACGAGTCGCCGACGATGACGTGCAGGCGCCGGTAGCTCTCGGCGTCCGCGTGCGGCTCGTCGCGCGTGTTGATGATGGGCCGCGAGCGGGTCGTCGCGCTCGAGACCGCCTCCCAGATGTGGTCGGCACGCTGCGACAGGCAGTACACCGCGCCGCGCGGCGTGGACAGCACCTTGCCCGCCCCCGTGAGGACCTGCCGGGTGATGAGGAAGGGCACGAGCACGTCCGACAGCCGCGAGAAGTCGCCCTGGCGCCGCACGAGGTAGTTCTCGTGGCACCCGTACGAGTTGCCGGCCGAGTCGGTGTTGTTCTTGAACAGGTGGATGCGCCCGGGCAGACCCTCGTGCTCGAGGCGCTGCTGCGCGTCCGCCACGAGGCCCTCGAGGATCCGCTCTCCCCCGCGGTCGTAGGCGACGAGCTGGCGCACGTCGTCGCACTCGGCGGTCGCGTACTCCGGGTGGGAGCCCACGTCGAGGTACAGGCGCGAGCCGTTGCGCAGGAACACGTTCGACGAGCGGCCCCACGCGACGACCTTGCGGAACAGGTAGCGCGCCACCTCGTCCGCGGACAACCCACGCCCGTCGTCGGACGCGCACGTGACGCCGTACTCGGTCTCGAGCCCGAAGATCCTGCGGTCCATGGCCCTACCCCTCGTCCGCCGCGACGGTCGTCGGCGGCGCCTCGCCGCCGCCGACCAGCAGTGCCTCGAGCGCCGTCCCCGTCAGGCGGCGGAACGCCCGGCGCGGGCGCGTGCGGTCGAGCACGGCCACCTCGAGCTGGCTCGCCGGGATCGCCCGGGGCTCGTCGGCGTCGTCGCCCGAGCCGAGCGCGCGGACGGCGAGCCGCAGGACCTCGCCGAGCGCCATCCCGGACTCCCACGCGCCGTCGAGCACCCGGCCGAGCTGGTCGGCCTGACCGCCCATGACGACGAAGCCCTGCTCGTCGGCGACCGACCCGTCGTACGAGATGCGGTAGATCTGGTCCTCCGCGGACGTCGTCCCGACCTCGGCGACGACGAGCTCGACCTCGAGCGGCTTGGACTCCGTGGTGAAGACGGTGCCCAGCGTCTGCGCGTACGCGTTCGCGAGGCCGCGCGCGTTGACGTCGGTGCGGTCGTAGGAGTACCCGCGCAGGTCCGCGTAGCGAACGCCCGCCACCCGCAGGTTCTCGAACTCGTTGTACTTGCCGACGGCGGCGAACGCGATGCGGTCGTAGATCTCCGAGATCTTGTGCAGCGCGCGCGACGGGTTCTCCGTCGCGAACGCGATCCCGTCCTCGTAGGCGAGCACGACGACGGACCGGCCGCGCGCGATGCCCTTGCGCGCGAAGTCCGCGCGGTCCTTCATGAGCTGCTCGGGCGAGACGTAGAAGGGCATCGTCATGCGTCGTCACCTCCGGACGTCCGGGTCGCGTCGCCGTCGCGCGAGATGTCGTTCGGCACGTCGTGAGGCACGGACTCCGCGTTGGTCGCGGCGGAGCGACGGCGTGCCACCGGGTGGGCGGAGCGCTCGCCGACGATCGCGTCGACGACCGCCGCGAGCTCGTCGTCCGGAACCCGCACGTACCCCTCGGGCGTGACGACGGCCACCACCGGCCAGATGCGCCGCACCTGGTCCGGCCCGCCCGTCGCGGAGTCGTCGTCCGCGGCGTCGTACAGGGACTCGACGGCCACGCGCACCGCCGACTCCCGGTCGAGGTCCGCGTGCCACAGCTTCTTCAGCGCGCCGCGCGCGAACACCGATCCCGACCCCACCGAGTGGTAGGAGCGCTCCTCGTAGCGACCGCCCGTCACGTCGTAGGAGAAGATGCGGCCCTCGCCGCGGTCGAGGTCGTAGCCCGCGAAGAGCGGGACCACGGCGAGCCCCTGCATCGCCAGGCCGAGGTTCTGCCGGATCATCGTCGACAGGCGGTTCGCCTTGCCGTCGAGAGACAGCAGCGTGCCCTCGATCTTCTCGTAGTGCTCCAGCTCGAGCTGGAAGAGGCGCACGAGCTCGACCGCGATGCCCGCGGTCCCGGCGATCCCGACGGCCGAGTACTCGTCTGCCGGGAACACCTTCTCGATCTCACGGTGAGCGATCATCGAGCCCATCGTGGCGCGGCGGTCGCCCGCCACGACGACGCCGCCCGCGTCGTCCGCGCCGAACGTGCACGCGACGATCGTCGTGGCGTGCGGTGCGTCCGGGAGCACGCCGCCCGACGGCGCGTGCCGGGCCCGGTGGGCGGGCAGCAGGTCGGGCGCGTGGCCCGTGAGGAAGTCGAGGAACGAGGACGAACCCGGCGTCGTGAAGGCGTCGGGCAGTCGCCCCGGGAGGCGCTCAGGCCGGTGGGTGCTCATCAGCGGTCCGCCACGCTTCCTACTCGCCGCCCTTCTGGACGAAGCCCCGGACGAAGGACTCCGCGTTCGTCTCGAGCACCTCGTCGATCTCTTCGAGGAGGGCGTCGACCTCGGCGTCCCGCGACTGCGCCTGGGGCGCGACCGGGGCCTGCGGGCCGTCGGGCTCGTCGTCGGGGCGCCGGTCCTCGTGCGAGGCGTGCGTACGTTCGGCCATCGTTGCCTCCTCGTCCGTCGGCCCGTGCGGGCCGGCGTTCTCTCCAGTCCAACCCGGGCGGCGCTCGCGCGCTTCCCGGCCCTGCTCGCACGCGGCGCCCGGTCCGTGGAGGGTCGGGGCGCCGTCGTACGTCCAGCCTAGTCGCCGCGCGTCACCCCGTGCCCGCGAGACCCGCCAGGAGCGCTGCCGCGTCCGGGCTCGCGTCGAGCAGCGCGCCGATGTGCGCGCGCGTGCCCCGCAGCGGGTCCATCATCGGCACGCGCTGCAACGACGGGGAGCCCGGCACGTCGAAGATCACCGAGTCCCAGCTCGCGGCCGAGACCTGGTCGCCGTAGCGCGCCATGACCTCGCCGCGGAAGTACGCCCGCGTGTCCTCGGGCGCGTGGTGCACGGCGGCACCTACCTCTCGCTCGTCGACCAGGCGGTCGACGGCCCCCGCCGCGAGCAGCCGGTGGTAGATCCCGCGCTCCGGGCGCACGTCCGACCACTGCAGGTCCATCGCCGCGAGCCGCGAGTGGCCCCAGTCGAGTCCGTCACGCTCGCGCAGCCGGTCGAGCAGGCGCAGCTTGGCGACCCACTCCACGTCGCGCGCGCACGCGTCCCGGTCGGTGGCGAGGCGGTCCAGGACCGAGGCCCAGCGCTCCAGCACGTCCAGGGTCGGCGCGTCGACGCCATCGGGGCCCGCGAGCCGCTCGGTCGCTTCCGCCGCCACCTCGAGGTATGCGCGCTGGACCTCCAGCGCGGTGAGCTCACGCCCGTCGGCGAGCGTCAGCCTCCGCGTGAGGTCGAGGTCCCGGCTCACGCGCTGCACGTCCGCCACCGGGTCCGCGAGCCGCAGCGCCGCGAGGCGGGCACGCACCTGCGGCCCCAGCTCCTCCAGGTGCTCCACGACGAACAGCACGAGCGACGTGGAGCCCGTCTTCAGGTACGTCGCGGTCTCGAACATGTTCGCGTCGCCGATGATGAGGTGCAGGCGCCGCCACCTCTGGCGGTCCGCGTGCGGCTCGTCGCGCGTGTTGACGATCGGGCGACGCAGCGTCGTCTCGAGCCCCACCTCCGCCTCCACGTAGTCCGCGCGCTGCGAGACCTGGAAGCCGTGCTCCTCCCCCGTCTGCCCGAGCCCTACCCTGCCCGACCCCGTGAACACCTGACGCGTCACGAGGAACGGCGTGAGCATCTCCACGACGACCCCGAAGGGCACCGCACGGTCGACCAGGTAGTTCTCGTGCGTGCCGTAGCTCGCGCCCTTGCCGTCGACGTTGTTCTTGTAGAGCACGACCGACCCGCCCGGGACCTGGGCCAGCTCGCGCGACGCCGCCAGCATCACGCGCTCGCCCGCGACGTCCCAGCAGACCACGTCGTGCGGGACCGTGACCTCCGGCGAGGAGTACTCCGGGTGCGCGTGGTCCACGTACAGGCGCGCGCCGTTCGTGAGGATGACGTTCGCCGCGCTCGGGTCGTCGTAGTCCTCCGTCGTCGGACGCGCCACCTCCTGCGTCGAACCCGCGGCCGCGCCGTCCGCGGACGCCGTCGGACCCGACGGAGCCGGGTTCTCGGGGTCGTCCGTGAGCAACGACGGGTGCGCCGAGGCGCGCGGCACGTGGAACCCGCGCGCGTCCTGCAGCGGGTCCTCGTCGTCGTAGTCCCAGCGCGCCCGGCCCCGCGCCCCGTCGCTGCGCGCCGCGACCGCCCGGTACGTCGTGACGACCTGGCTCGACATGAGCATCGGGTTCGCCAACGGCTTCCCCGGCTGCAGCACGCCGTACTCGGTCTCGATCCCCATGACCCGTCGCACGCTCACGCCGACACCCTATGCCGGGGCCCCGACGCCGCGACCGGCGCGTCCACGGTCTGCGGTCCGGGTCGGGTCCGCGGGCGCTGCGCCGTCGGTGCTCGGGCTGGCCGCGCCGTCACCCTGGTTCGGTCCCTCCACGGTGCGTCGGCCGCACCAGCGGCCCCTCGGCTCGCCCCGGTCGGTCCGCGCGGGCGGGACGCCCGAGGTGACGGGCCTGCGCGGCTGAGCCGGGGCGTGGGCGGAGGGGCGGCCGTGCCGGGTCGTGGCGGGTCTGGCGGGAGCGACGCGAGGAACGAGCGGCGCGGATGGTAGATCCGGCACGGCCGCCCCTCCGACCACGACCCGGCGACCCACGACCCGGCCACCCACGAGCACGACGCGGCGGCGAGCTACAGGTACTGGCCGGTGTTCGTGACGGTGTCGATCGTGCGCGGGGAGCCGCCCTCGCCCTTCTTCTGGACGATCGTGCGGATGAAGACGATGCGCTCGCCCTTCTTGCCGCTGATGCGCGCCCAGTCGTCGGGGTTGGTGGTGTTGGGCAGGTCCTCGTTCTCCTTGAACTCGTCGACGCACGCCGAGAGCAGGTGGTCGACGCGGATGCCGCGCTGGCCGGTGGCGAGGAAGTCCTTGATCGCGGACTTCTTCGCGCGGTCGACGACGTTCTGGATCATGGCGCCGGAGTTGAAGTCCTTGAAGTACAGGATCTCCTTGTCGCCGCTCGCGTACGTGACCTCGAGGAACTGGTTCTCCTCGTCCTCGGAGTACATGCGCTCGACGACGGAGCGGATCATCTCGTCGACCGCCTCGCGGTGGCTGCCGCCGTGCTCGGCGAGGTCGGCCGCGTGGATCGGCAGGTCGTCGGTGAGGTACTTCGCGAAGATCTCCTTGGCGCCCTCGGCGTCGGGCCGCTCGATCTTGATCTTCACGTCGAGGCGGCCGGGCCGCAGGATCGCGGGGTCGATCATGTCCTCACGGTTCGAGGCGCCGATGACGATGACGTTGTCGAGGCGCTCGACGCCGTCGATCTCGGACAGGAGCTGCGGGACGATCGTCGTCTCGACGTCGGAGGAGAGGCCGGTGCCGCGTGTGCGGAACAGCGACTCCATCTCGTCGAAGAACACGACGACGGGGGTGCCCTGCGACGCCTTCTCACGGGCGCGGGCGAAGATCAGGCGGATGTGGCGCTCGGTCTCCCCCACGTACTTGTTGAGCAGCTCGGGGCCCTTCACGTTGAGGAAGTAGCTCTTCGCGGCGCCGGGCGTGACCTCCAGGTCCTCCCCGCGGGCCTTCGCGACCGTGTGCGCGAGGGAGTTCGCGACGGCCTTGGCGATGAGCGTCTTGCCGCACCCGGGCGGGCCGTACAGCAGCACGCCCTTGGGCGGGCGCAGGCCGTGCTCGCGGAACAGGTCGGGGTGCGTGAAGGGCAGCTCGACGGCGTCGCGGATCTGCTCGATCTGCGGCCCGAGCCCGCCGATGTCGGCGTAGTCGATGTCCGGGACCTCTTCGAGGACGAGCTCCTCGACCTCGGACTTCGGGATGACCTCGAACACGAAGCCGCTTCGCGTGTCGATCGTCAGCGAGTCTCCGACGCGCAGCGCCGTGTGCGCGACGGAGCCGGCGAGGCGGACGACGCGCTCCTCGTCCGCGCGCCCGACGACGAGCGCGCGGTCGGCGTCGAGGATCTCCTTGACGGTGACGATCTCGCCCGTGCGCTCGTAGCCGCCCGCAGCCACGACGGTCATCGCCTCGTTCAGCTTGACCTCCTGGCCGGGGCGCAGCCGCTGGACGTCGAGCGTCGGGCTGGCACCCACGTGCATCTTGCGTCCTGCGGCAGAGACGTCGACCGAGCCGTCGGGGTGCGCAGCGAGGAAGACCGCGTAGGTCCCCGGAGGCTTCGCGAGGTCGTCGATCTGCCGCTTGAGGTCCAGGATCTGGTCGCGTGCGGCGCGCAGCGCCTCGGCGAGCCTCTCGTTCTTCGCGGAGAGCAGCGCGACCTCGCGCGCGCCGCTCGGCACGCCCTCGTCGCTTCGGCCGAATGTCTCGCTCATCGGGTGTCCCCTCTCGCCGGCGGGTCGCCCGGCCGCACGGTGGACGGCGACGAGCAGACCCGCAGGGACCGCCCGTGTCGACCGCCGTCCGGCGGCCGGGTGTCGACCTTAGGCACAATTCTCGCGCGCGCACAGTGACGACACCCAGCGTGAGACGACCGGGTCCCGATCGTTACCGAGGCGTCACGCCTCCGACACGTCGAGGGCGCTGGGACCCGGGTCCGTCGCCTGCTCCGGTCCCTGGCCGACGTCGCGCCGCACGCGGCGGATCTTCTTCTCGGAGACCGGGCGCTCGCCGAGCTCCTCGGGCGACCACTGCTCGGCGTCGGTCGGGTAGGCGCCCTTGGCCGGGCGACGCTTCCGCTCGGGCGGGGCGACGCCGTCGGCCAGACGACGCGCCGTGAGGAGGAAGCCGGTGTGGCCGATCATGCGGTGCTGGGGACGCACCGCGAGGCCCTCGAGGTGCCAGCCGCGGACCATGGACTCCCACGCGACGGGCTCGGCGTAGCGGCCGTCGGCCCGCAGGTCCTCCGCGAGGCGCGAGAGCTGGGTCGTCGTCGCGACGTAGCAGACGAGGACACCGCCCGGGACGAGTGCGCGCGCCACGACGTCGAGGTTCTCCCAGGGAGCGAGCATGTCGAGCACGACGCGGTCGACCGTGCCGTCCTCGGCGACGGTCGGGAGCACGTCGGCGAGGTCGCCGATCGAGAGGGACCACGCGGGGTGGGGGGCGCCGAAGAACGTCTCGACGTTGCCGCGTGCGATCGCGGCGAAGTCCTCGCGACGCTCGATGGAGTGCAGGTCGCCCGTGTCGCCGACGGCGCGCAGCAGGGACATGGTGAGCGCACCCGACCCCACGCCCGCCTCGATGACGCGGGCGCCCGGGAAGACGTCGGCCATCGCGACGATCTGGGCGGCGTCCTTCGGGTAGACGACCGCGGCACCGCGCGGCATCGACAGCACGTAGTCCGACAGGAGGGGGCGCAGCGCGAGGTACTCGATCTCGGCGGTGTTGCGGACCACGCTCCCCTCGGGCTGCCCGATGAGGTCGTCGTGGCGCAGGTAGCCCTTGTGCGTGTGGAACGTCGCGCCCGGCGCGAGCGTGATGGTGTGCAGACGGCCGCGCGGGTCCGTGAGCTGGACCTTGTCCCCCACGCGCAGCGGGCCACGCCGCTGGTCGGCGCCCGTCGCCTCCGGGAGGTCCGTGGACCGCCCGACGTCGTCACCCGCCCCGCTCTGGAGGGCGGACGCGGCCGCGGGTCCGGGGACGGGCGGCTGCGGCTCGGGCGTGGAGGCGGAGGGCTCGGAGGTCACGGGCGACCATCCTACGGGCCCAGTCAGCGACGTCCTCGTGCGTCGCGCAGCGCCCCCACGACGCGGGCGACCTCGAGGACCCCGACGACCCGGCCGCCGTCGGTCACGACGACCACGGACGCCGCCCGACCGACGTCGGACAGCGCGGCGAGCATGTCGGCGCCCGCGAGGTGCGCGTCGACAGTCGCTCCGGCGGGCAGCGGGACGGCGACCGCGCCGACCGGGGTGGTCTCGGCGGCCTGGGGCGGGACGGCCGCGGCGGCCGTCGGGTCGACGTAGCCGACCGGCGCGCCCGAGGCGTCGACCAGCACGGCGAGCACGTGCGGGCCGCCCGAGAGGGCGACGGCACGGCCGACCGCGCCCACGGAGGCGGACGACGGCACCGGGACCGCGGGCTGCGCGAGCCCGCGCACCGAGAGCCCGGAGACGGCCTCGCGGGTGCGGCCGGCCGTGATCGCCTGCCCGGCCCCGCTCCACAGGAAGGCGCCGATGAGCGCCGACCACGCGACCGTCCAGAGGTCGGGATCCCGGCCGACCGCCAGCGGCCACAGCAGCGCCCACGCGACGACACCGACGGCGACGACGCGCCCGACCCAGCCGGCCGCGACCGTGCCCGTCGTGCGCGAGCCGGTCGCGGCCCACACGACCGACTCGAGGATCTGCCCGCCGTCGAGCGGCAGGCCGGGCAGCAGGTTGAAGAAGCCGACGAACGCGTTGGAGAACGCGCCCGCGTACAGCAGGAGCGCCGGGACGGAGAAGGTGTCCATCGCCTGGAAGGCGAGCCAGGACACGACCGCGAGCGCGAGGTTGGTCAGGGGGCCGACGACGGAGATGAGGAACCCGTCGAGCGGGCGCGCCGACGTGCCCGAGTACGCCGTGTGCCCGCCCCACAGCGTGACCGCGAGCTCGGTGACGTGCTGTCCGCGTGCCCGTGCGACGAGCGCGTGCGCGACCTCGTGGAGGAACACGGAGACGAACAGGAGCAGCACGAACGCCAACGAGACGAGGTACACCTCGCTGCCGAGGCGCGGCGCGAGCCGCTGCACGGTCGGGACGAACAGCACCGTGAGGACGACCGCGGCGACGAACCAGGACGGCGTGAGGATCACCGGCGCGCCGGCGACCCGGCCGATGACCCACCCCTTCGTGCGCGGGCCCGACGGCGCGGGCGTGCGGGGGGCTCGGGGCTCAGGTCCATCCACCGGGAAAGACTATGCGGTCGCGGGCTCCGAGCCCCGAAGGGCGGCGGCGAGCTCCTCGCGCGAGTGGATCCCGAGCCTCGTGTAGACCTTGCGCAGGTGGTACTCGACCGTCTTGGGGCTGAGGAACAGCGCGGCGGCGGCCCCGCGCGTCGTCCGTCCCTCGACGAGGAGCAGGCAGACCTGGAGCTCCTGGGGCGTGAGGGCGCCCGGGCCGACGCCCTCGCGCGGCGCGACCTTCTCGCCGGTCGCCTCGAGCTCGGTCCTGGCGTGGGCCGCCCAGAGAGCGGCGCCCAGGTCGTCGAAGGTGCCCAGCGCGTCCCGGAGGAGCGCCCGCGCGTCGACGCGCCGCCCGGAGCGGCGCAGCCGCATGCCGTACGCGAGCTGCGTCCTGGCACGCTCGAAGAGGTCGCGGGTCTGCGCGTGGTGCACCAGGGCGGACTCGAAGTGGGCCTCGAGCTCGTCCTCGGGCGCGACGAGCCCGAGAGCGCGCTCGGCGCGGCCCCGGGTCCAGGGGCGGCCGGTGGTGGCCGCCGACGCCGCGAACCGGGCCGCGACGTCCCGTGCCGCGGCACCTCGGCCGGTCCGCAGCAGGGCGTCGACCAGCTCCGGCCCGGGATGCAGGTCGGGGTCGCCGACCCCCAGCTCGTCGAGCCGCGCGACGAGCGCCGTGAACCGTTCCTCCGCCTCGCCCGACTTCCCCTCGGACAGCGCGAGGTCGCCGAGCGCTAGCTCGCACCAGATCTCGCCGAAGTGCATCGACCGCTCACGGCACAGCACCGACGCGGCCGCCACGTGCTCGCGGCACGCCTCGCCCCGCCCGGCCCGGGACTCGAGGTGGGCCAGGCCGGCGAGCGCCATGGCGAGCTCTCCTCCCTGACCGGTCTCACGAGCCAGCCGGGCGGCCTCGTCGTAGTTGGCGGCGGCCCGCTCCCACGCGTTCGAGGTCGCCTGGTCGCGGGCGACGTGGAACAGCACGTCCGGGAGCGCGCCGACGCCGACGCGCGTCCGGACCTGGTCGACCAGGGCACGCAGCGGCGAACCGCCGTCGGCGTCGCGCAGGAAAAGCGGGGCGAGCATGAGCCACGGCAGCGCGGCGGGCTGCGCGAGCGGGTCGACGTGCTCGGCGAGCTGCGCGACGGCGTCGCGCAGCCGGGAGGTGCTGTCCCGGCCGAGCAGGACTCCCGACGCCCCGGTGGCGGCCAGGCCGACCGCGCGCACCGCGGGGTCTGACACGTGGGGCAGGACGGCGGTCAGACGCAGCTCGACCCGGCGCAGGGCGTCCGTGTCGACCAGGTACATGCACGCCCGGCAGGCCTCGGCGAGGAGGAGCACCCGCTCGTGCACGGTGGCGAGGTCGGCCGCCCGCTCGAGCAGGTCGAGCCCGTCGCGGACGGAGCCCGACCGCAGGGCGATCGTCGCCCGCAGCTCCGCGCCGGACGCGGTGAGGTCCGCGGTCGGGGGTTCGGCCTCGTCGAGCAGCGCGAGGGCCCGCTCGGGCTGGCCCCCGGACCAGGCGGCACGTGCCGACGCGACGAGCCGTGAGCGCGCGAGGGCCGGCGCCCCGCTGAGCCGGGCCGCGCGCTCCAGCGCCGTCGAGGCGACGGTGAACGCCGTCCGGTCGGCCGCCCGCGCGGCGAGCTCCTCGAGGAGCACGGCCACGTCCTCGTCGAGTCCCGTCGTCGCGGCGGCGCGGTGCCACGCGTGCCGGTCCGCGTCCACGGCCGCGAGCTCGTCCGCGAGGGCCCTGTGCACGCGCCGGCGGAGCGCCTGGTCGGCCGCGCCGTAGACGACCGAGCGCAGGAGCGGGTGCCGGAACACGACCCGTCCGGCGTCGACCGTGAGCAGCCCGGCCCGCGCGGCGCCGTCCAGACCGGCCGGGTCGAGATCGAGCCGTCGGCAGGCGGCGCGGGTCAGGCGGAGGTCGCCGCCGGCCAGGGCGGCGGCGAGAGCGACGGCCCGCTCGGACGCCGTGAGAGCGTCCAGACGGCGTGCAAAGGCGCGCTGGAGGCGGGCGGGCAGAGCGTGCGGGAGCCCTGCGGCGACGTCTCCGGCGCCCGTGCCGTCCTCCGGCTCGGCCGCGAGCTCGAGCAGGGCGAGCGGGTTCCCGCGCGTCTCGCGGTACAGCTCGTCGAGCGGCCGCGCCGCGCCGGACGGGTAGGTCGCGTCGAGCAGCTGCGCCGCGGCAGCCGGAGCGAGGCCCCCGAGCTCGAGCCCCGGCAGCTCGCGCACCGGCTCCGGGAGCTCGCCGCTGCGGCCCGCGACCAGCACCGCGACGGGGTCGTCGCGCACGCGACGCGCGGCGAACGCGAGCGCGTCGACCGACGGCCGGTCCGCCCACTGCACGTCGTCCACGACGACGACGACCGGACCGTCCTCGGCGTACCGGCTCAGCAGGCTCAGGGTCGCGGCCCCCATCGCGAACCGGTCCCTCCCGCCCCCGTGCCGGAGGCTGAGCGCGGCACCGAGCTCCGCCGCCTGCGGGGCGGGGATGTCGTCGAGCAGGGGCAGTGCCGGCAGCAGCAGGGCGTGCAGGGCGGCGAACGGCAGGTCCTGCTCGACCTCCGCGGGAGTCACGTCGAGCACCCGCGCGGCGCCCGACCCCCCGGAGGCCTCGACGGCGTCGGTCAGGAGCGCCGTCTTGCCGACCCCCGGCTCGCCCGAGATCGTCAGCGCGCCACCGCGGCCGAGACGCGCCGAGGCCAGGAGGCGGGCGACCACCTCCTGCTCGGCGGCCCTGCCGACGAGTGCCACGACCATGAGTCTAGGGAGGGACCGCACCGCCCTGGCGGGACGATCCGCAGGGCGCCGGACGACCAGGGGGGCCACCTGACGCGAGCGGCGGGCGCCGCCACCTACGTTCGCCCGTACCGGCAAAGCCTGCCGGGCACCGACAGCACAGGAGCATCCGATGAGCACCCAGACGAGCCCGGGGACGACCAGCGGCCCGGGCACCGACGCTTCGTCCCCCACCCCCTCGACGGGAGAGGCTCCCGCCCTCGACATGGACGCCCTCATGGCGTTCGTGTTCCGCGCCGTCGACGAGGTCGGGGCGACGCTCAACGCGGCGCTCGTCGTCCTCGGCGACAAGCTCGGGTACTACCGCGACCTCGCGGCGCACGGCCCGACGACGCCGGCCGAGCTGGCCGAGCGCACCGGGACGGCGGAGCCGTACGCCCGCGAGTGGCTCAACGCCCAGGCCGCGGGCGACTACCTCACGTACGACCCGCCGTCGGGCCGGTACACGCTGCCGCCCGAGCAGGCGGTCTCACTCACCGTGGAGGACAGCCCGGCGTTCCTGCCCGGCTTCTTCCAGCTCGCGCTCGGCACGGTGCACGACCTCGACCACGTCCTCGACGCGGCGCGCAGCGGCGGCGGGTTCGGGTGGCACGAGCACGTCACGGACGTCCACGTGGGCTGCGAGCGGTTCTTCCGTCCGAGCTACCACGCGCACCTGGTCGCCGAGTGGCTGCCCGCGCTCGACGGCGTGGTCGACAAGCTCGAGCGCGGCGCGCTCGTCGCGGACGTCGGGTGCGGGCACGGCGCCTCGACGGTGCTCATGGCGCAGGCGTTCCCGCGGTCGCGGTTCGTCGGCTCCGACTACCACCCGGAGTCGATCGCCACGGCCCGGCAGCGGGCGGCGGACGCGGGGGTCGCCGACCGGGTGCGCTTCGAGGTGGCACCCGCGCAGTCGCTTCCCGGGACGGGCTTCGACCTCGTCACCATGTTCGACTGCCTGCACGACATGGGGGACCCCGTCGGGGCCGCCGAGCAGGTACGCGCCGCGCTGGCCCCGGACGGCACCTGGATGGTCGTCGAGCCGATGGCCGGCGACCACGTCGAGGACAACCTCAACCCGGTCGGCCGGGCGTACTACGGCTTCTCCACGCTGCTGTGCACGCCGGCGTCGCTGTCGCAGGACGTCGGGCTCGCGCTCGGCACGCAGGCGGGCCCGGCCCGGATCCGCGACGTCGCCACGGCGGCCGGTTTCGGCCGGTTCGCGTCGGTCGCCGAGACGCCGTTCAACCGCGTCCTGGAGATCCGGCCCTGACGGCGGGTGGGCACGAGCCGCGACCGGGAGGAGACTGCGGAGATGACGGGACGTCCCACGGCAGCGAGCGCCGGACCGGCGCCCGCACGTCCGCCCGACCGGACCGGCGTCGTCGTGCGCGACGGCGTGCCGCTCCCCTGGGCCGTGCACGGGACCGACGGTCCGACGGTCCTGCTCCTGCCCACCTGGTCACTCGTGCCCTCGCGCTTCTGGAAGGCCCAGGTCCCGTTCCTCTCGCGCTCCTCCCGCGTCCTCACCTTCGACGGCCGGGGCAGCGGGGCCGCAGGTCGGCCGCAGGGCGCGCCGGCCTACACCGACGAGCAGTACGCGGCGGACGCGGCCGCGGTGCTGGACGGCACGGGGACGGACCGGGCCGTCGTCGTCGGCTACTCCTGCGGGGCGGCGTGGGCGGTCCACCTGGCCGCGACGCACCCGGACCGCGTGCAGGGGCTGGTCGCGATCGCCCCGTCCTGCGGTCTGGCCGTCGCGGCGCCCGAGCGCGAGCAGTACGCGTGGGACGTCCCGCACGACACGACCGGGGGCTGGGCCAAGTACAACAGGGCGTACTGGCTGGACGGCGGCTACGACGACTACGTCGACTTCTTCGCCCGGAAGATGTTCGCCGAGCCCCACTCGACGAAGCAGGTCGAGGACGTCGTCCGGTGGGCGCACGAGGTGAGCCCGCAGACGCTCGCGGACACCACCGCCGGTCGGCTGGGACTGGAGGGCGCCACCCGGACGCCGCTCGAGCCCGTGTGCGAACGGGTGAGGTGCCCGGTGCTCGTCGTGCACGGGAAGCAGGACGCCGTGCGTCCGGCCGCGATCGGCGAGCGCCTCGCCGCGCTCACCGGGGGTGAGCTCGTCCTGGTCGACGGCGGCGGGCACGGCCTGCCGGCGCGGGACCCGGTGCGGACGAACCTCCTCCTCAGAGACTTCGTCGAGCGGGTCGCTCCGGCCGAGACCGCCCCGCGGCCGCGGCGTCGGACGTGGACCCGCGCACCGAGCCGAGTTCGTCGCGCGCTCTACCTGTCCTCCCCGATCGGCCTCGGCCACGCCCGGCGTGACCTCGCCGTCGCGCGCGGTCTGCGCGAGCACCACCCGGACCTCCAGATCGACTGGCTCACCCAGCACCCCGTGACCCGCGTGCTGGCCGACGCGGGCGAGCGCGTGCACCCAGCCTCGGCCTGGCTGGCCAGCGAGTCCGCGCACGTCGAAGCCGAGTCCGCCGACCACGACCTGCACGCCTTCCAGGCGATCCGCCGGATGGACGAGATCCTGGTCGGCAACTTCATGGTCTTCTCGGACGTCGTGGACGACGGCCGCTACGACCTCGTGGTCGGCGACGAGGCCTGGGACGTCGACCACTTCCTGCACGAGAACCCCGAGCTCAAGCGCTTCTCGTTCGCGTGGATGACCGACTTCGTCGGCTGGGTCCCGATGCCCGACGGCGGCGCCGCGGAGGCCGCCCTCACCGCGGACTACAACGCCGAGATGCTCGAGCAGCGGTCGCGCTTCCGGCGGGTCCGCGACCGCTCGATCTTCGTCGGGAACCCGGCCGACGTCGTCGACCTCGGGTTCGGTCCCGGCCTGCCGGGGATCCGGGAGTGGACCGAGGAGAACTTCGACTTCGCCGGCTACGTCACGGGCTTCGTGCCACCGACCGAGGCCGAGCGCGAGGCCTTGCGGCGGGGCCTCGGCTACGGACCCGACGACGTGCTCTGCGTCGTCACGGTCGGCGGGTCCGCGGTCGGCACGTCACTCCTGCGACGGGTGCTCGACGCCGTCCCGGTCGCGCGCCGGCAGGTCGACGACCTGCGCTTCCTCGTCGTCACCGGCCCCCGGATCGACCCGGCGAGCCTGCCGCGACGGCGGGGGGTCACCTATCGCGGGTACGTGCCCGACCTCTACCGGCACCTCGGCGCGTGCGACCTCGCCGTCGTCCAGGGCGGCCTCACGACGTGCATGGAGCTCGCCGCCGCGCGGCGACCGTTCCTCTACGTGCCGCTGCGCCACCACTTCGAGCAGAACGTGCACGTCCGTCACCGGCTCGAGCGTTACGGTGCCGGTACGTGCGTGGAGTACGGCGACGCGTGCGACCCGGACGCCCTCGCCGCGGCGATGGTCGCCGAGCTCGTACGAGGCGCCGACGGCGGGACCAGCCGCGTCGGGTCGGACGCCCACCGACGCCCCCTGCCGGTCGAGACCGACGGCGCCGCGCGGGCCGCCGCGATGCTCGCCGAGCTGCTCTGAGGCGGCGCGCACGCGGACGTACCGGCGGACGCCGGCTCGATGTCTCAGGCGGCCTCGGCCATGAGGTCGACGACCTCGCCCGCGACCAGCCGCGACAGGAGCGGGACGTCGACGAGCCTGAGCGAGGGCGTCCGGCTCAGCCCGGGCGCCGGCACGACCGGGACCACGGCCTCCACGCCGAGCGTCGCGGCACCGGACGCACGAGCCGACGCGATGCCGGCCGGGGAGTCCTCGATCGCGACGCAGCGCGTGATGTCGACGCCGAGTCGCTCGGCCGCGAGCAGGTACGGCTGGGGGTCGGGCTTGCCACGCTCGACCTCGTCCCCGCACACGAGCGTCTCGAACGCCCCCTCGGGTGCGAGCTCCGCGACGGGCTCCGCGAGCTCGCGGTAGGACATCGTGACGAGCGCGCACGGCACGCCGGCCTCGCGCAGCGCGACGAGCAGCTCGCGCGCGCCGGGCTGCCACGGGACCTCGACGCGCACCTGGTCGATGACGCGGCCCATGAGAAACGTGACGATCTCGTCGACCGGAAGGTCGACGCCGCCGCGTTCCCGGATGATCCGGGCGGACTCACGCAAGGGGTTCCCGACGAGGGACATCGCGTCCTCGTGCGTCCACGTGCCGCCGTGCGCGCCGACGAGCTCGTGCTCTGCGGCGATCCAGTACGGCTCGGTGTCGACCAGGGTCCCGTCCATGTCCCACAGGACGGCCTGCGGCAGGGCGGGTTCGGTGGCGGGGCGCGGGGACGTCACGGCGATGGCTCCAGGGAGGGGGTCGGGGGTGGCGCGCCGGAGCACGCCCTGCCCTCCAGCGTACGTGGGGGTACGCCACGCGCGAACCCGCTCCGCCGTCGTCGGGCCCGGCCGCATAGGGTGGGGCGATGAGCGAGAACGGACCCGAGGGCACCCGCCAGACCGTGATGATCGCGGCGTTCGAGGGCTGGAACGACGCGGGGAGCGCCGCCACGGCCGCCCTCCAGCACCTGCACGAGGTCTGGGATGCGCAGGACGTCGACGAGCTCGACCCCGAGGAGTACCACGACTTCCAGGTGAACCGCCCGATCGTCACGACCGACGACGACGGGCGTCGTGAGATCACGTGGCCGACCACGACGATCGCGACCGCGACGGTCGCGCCGGGCGGTCGCCGGGTCCTGCTCGTGCACGGGATCGAGCCGTCGATGCGGTGGCGCGGGTACTGCCGCGAGCTGCTGGACCTCGCGGAGGAGCACGGCGTGCGGACCGTCGTCACGCTCGGGGCCCTGCTCGCGGACGTGCCGCACACGCGGCCCATCCCCATGACGGCGACGTCGGAGAGCGTCGGGCTGCAGGCCGTGCTCGACGTCGAGCCGAGCACCTACGAGGGCCCGACCGGCATCGTCGGGGTGCTGCAGCACGCGGCCGCCGAACGGGGGCTGCAGTCCGTCTCCCTGTGGGCCGCGGTCCCCCACTACGTCGCCCACCCGCCGTCGCCCAAGGCGACGCTCGCGATCCTCGCGCGCATCGAGGAGCTGCTCTCCGAGCCCATCCCGCTGGGCGACCTCCCCGAGGATGCCGAGGCGTGGCAGCACGGCGTCGACGAGCTCGCGGCGGAGGACGCGGAGATCGCGGAGTACGTGCAGCAGCTCGAGGAGGCGAAGGACACGGCCGAGCTCCCCGAGGCCAGCGGCGAGGCCATCGCGCGCGAGTTCGAGCGGTACCTGCGCCGCCGCGACCGCGGCAACCCCGGAGACCGGGGCAAGGGCCCGGCGGTCTGACCTCGATCCGCGTCGGGCCGCCTCAGGCGCTGGTCAGAGCCGGACGCCCAGCAGGGCGTTGACCGCTCGCGCGAGCACGCCCGGTGCACCCTCGACGTCGTCGGACGTGTCGCGGCCGGGACGCAGGGACTCCGCGGCCCACGCGTCGACGGCCGCGAGCGCCGCGGGCGCGTCGAGGTCGTCCGCGAGCGCCGCGCGGACGGCCGCGAGCGTCCCGGTCGCGTCGGGACCGCCGTTGCCCGAGACGGCGTCGCGCCAGGTCTCGAGGCGTCGCGAGCCCGTGGGCAGGTCGTCGTCCGTCCACTCCCACTCGCCGCGGTAGTGGTGCGCGAGCAGCGCGAGGCGGATCGCCATCGGGTCGACCCCCGTCTCGCGCAGCTTCGAGACGAGCACGAGGTTGCCGCGCGACTTGCTCATCTTCTCGCCCTCGTACGCCACCAGCCCGGCGTGCACGTGCGCACCCGGTGCGGCGCCGCCGGAGAGCATCCGGTCGTGGGACGAGGACATCTCGTGGTGGGGGAACAGCAGGTCCGCTCCCCCGCCCTGGACGTCGAACGGGAGCCCGAGACCGTCGCGCGAGATGACGGCGCACTCGACGTGCCACCCGGGACGGCCCGTGCCGAGCTCTCCGCCGTCCCACGCGGGCTCGCCCGGCCGCTCGCGGCGCCACAGGAGCGGGTCGAGGACGTCCTTCTTGCCCTCGCGCTCCGGGTCGCCCCCGCGCTCGGCGAACAGGTGCTCCATGACATCGCGGGCCAGGCGTGAGACGGACCCGAAGCCCGCGTCGGCGGACAGGTCGGCGTAGACGTCGCCGAGGCCGGGGTCCGTGCCGCCCGCGCCGGGCTCGACGGGGACGCGGTAGGCGACGCCTGCGGCGAGGAGCTCGGTCACGGCCGCGACGACCGCCGGGATGGTCTCGACGGCGCCCTGGTACACGTCGGGAGGCACGACGCCGAGGGCGGTCATGTCCTCGGCGAACAGCGCGGTCTGCTCGACGGCGAGCGTGCGCCAGTCCACCCCGGTGGCGGCGGCACGCTCGAGCAGCGGGTCGTCCACGTCGGTCACGTTGGAGGCGTAGGTCACACGGTGCCCGGCGTCGAGCCAGGCGCGCACGAGGAGGTCGAACGTCACGTACGTGGCCGCGTGCCCGATGTGGGTCGCGTCGTAGGGGGTGATCCCGCAGACGTAGAGGGTCGCGGACTCGCCCGGGGCGGCGACGACGAGCTCGCGCGTGGACGAGTCGTGCACCCGGACCGGGAGGCCTCGTCCGGGGAGCTCGGGGATCTGCGGGGCGGGCCAGCTGTGCACGCGACCACCTTAACGGCCGGGCCACGGCCGGGCCGCCGCCGTCCGGGCCTGCTCTCGGGAGCGACACGCCCCGGGGCCGGACGCGCGCGGCAGCAGGCCACGCGGGAGAATGCGGACGTGACGAAGCCCACCGAGCACGGCCCGGACGTGGACCGCGCCTCGTCCGACCTGCGCGCCGTCGCGGCGTGGACGATCCACCCCGGCTCCGCCGACGTCCGTCCGCTCGACCCGGCCTCCGTCTCGCCGGTGCCAGGCACCGGCGCCGCCGCGTCGACCTCGGGTACGCCGGCCGGGGCGGACGGCGGGCGGGCGGACAACGCCAGGGTCACCTGGGCGCGCCTGGCCGACCTCGACGCGGTGCTCGACGCGGCCGCGCGCGTCACGACGGGTCTGTACCGCGCGCCCCGGGCGACCCTCCAGCACGGACGGCACCCCCTGGCGAACGTGCGTCGCGTCGCCCCGGACTGGCTCCTGCTCGTCACGCCGACGGCGTGGTTCACCGAGGCGGACCGTCAGGTTCACACCGGACAGTTCGCCTGCCTGCTCGGCCCGGGCACCGTCCTCACGGCCGAGGACGGCGACGCGGGGGTCCACGAGATCATGCTCGACAAGCTCGAGACGCCGGGCGCTCCGGACGGCCACGTCGTCCGCCGCGTCGTGTCCGCGGCCGTCCTGGCCATCGTGGGTGGCGCCTCGGAGGTCGAGCTCGGGCTCGGGGACGCGGTGGCCGAGACCGAGCGGCTCGTGTTCGACCGGCAGCGCGACGACCCCGTCGAGCGCATCTACGAGCTCAAGCGCGAGATCACCGAGGCCCGGCGCGCGCTCATGCCGGTGACGGCCGAGCTGCCCGAGCTCCTCGACCCCGACGTCTCCGACCACCTCGGCGTGAACCGGCGCCTGGTCGAGCGCGTCTCGGCGACCGTCGAGCGCATCGACCGCCACCTCGACGCGCACGACGACCTGCTCTCCGACATGCTCCAGGTGCACATGTCACAGGTGTCGGTCCGCCAGAACGAGGACATGCGCAAGATCTCCGCCTGGGCGGCGATCCTCGTGTACCCGACGATCGTCGCGGGCGTCTACGGCATGAACTTCGACCAGATGCCCGAGCTGCACTGGGCGCTCGGCTACCCGTTCGCGCTCGCGCTCATGGGGGTGGGATGCGTCGCCCTCTACCGCGTGTTCAAGCGCGCCGGCTGGCTCTGACCCGTCCCGCCCGTCCCGTCAGGGGGTCGAGGCCGCCGTCCCGCCCGGCTCGAGCACGCCGAACAGCAGGAGCAGGACGACGACGGCCGCGAGCGCGAGCCGGTAGATCACGAACGGCGCGTAGCTGAAGGTCGAGACGATCTTGAGGAACGCGATGATGACGAAGTACCCCACGACGAACGCGACGACCGTCGCGATGAGGGTCGCACCGGCACCGGGCGCGCCCGGGACGGGATCGCCCGACGACTTGAACAGCTGGTAGAACCCGGAGCCCATCACCGCGGGGATCGCGAGGAGGAACGAGTACCGCGCCGCGGCCTCGCGCGTGAAGCCCATGAGCAGGCCGGCCGTGATCGTCCCGCCCGAGCGCGAGACCCCCGGCACGAGCGCGAGCGCCTGGGCGAACCCGAACAGGACCGCCTGCCGCGGGCTCAGCTCGCGCAGCGCCCGGCGCTTGGCGCCGATGCGGTCCGCCCAGCCCAGCAGGAGCGCGAACACCGCGAGCATGAGCGCCGTGAGGTACAGGTTGCGGAACGTGTTCTCGATCGCGTCCTGGAACAGCAGGCCGAGCACGACGATCGGGACCGAGCCGAGCGCGATGAACCACGCCATCGCGGCGTCGTGGTCGTGCTTGCCGAGGCGCGCGCGCCAGTCCGTGCCGTGGTCGCCGCGCACGGACCGCCACCAGGCCGCGCAGATCCGCGCGATGTCACGCCGGAAGTAGAGGAGGACCGCCGTCTCCGTGCCGATCTGCGTGATCGCCGTGAACGCGGCCCCCGGGTCCTGCGAGCCGATGAGCTCGCCCACGATGCGCAGATGGGCGCTCGAGGAGATCGGGAGGAACTCGGTCAGGCCCTGGACGAGGCCGAGGAGGACTGCTTCCCACGCGTTCACGAGCGGTCACGATACCCGCTGGCCGTCGCCCTCCCCGACGCCTTCCATCAGGCCCGGCGCTCGAGCCCGACCGACCGGGTGAACCTGCGTCGGCCGCGCCCGTGCGAGCGTGCCCCGACGGTCGCGATCGGCCGTGCGCCGGTACCCTCGGCTCCCATGGAACACCGCCACCTCGGTCGCACCGGCCTGCGCGTGTCCGCGCTCGGACTCGGGACCATGACGTGGGCCCGGGACACCGACGAGCTCGACGCCGCCGAGCAGCTGCGCGACTTCGTCGACGCGGGCGGGACGCTCGTCGACACCGCGGCGTCGTACGCCGACGGCGACGCCGAGTCGCTCGTGGGCTCGCTCCTCGGGACGAAGGTCGACCGGCGCGACGTGCTCCTGTGCACCAAGGCGGGCGTGCGGCACACGTCGGCAGGACCGGTCGTCGACGCGTCGCGCGGTGCGCTCCTCGACTCGCTCGACGACTCGCTCGCGCGCCTGCGCACGGACCACGTCGACCTGTTCCTCGTGCACGCTCCCGACCCGCGCACCCCGTTCACGGAGACGCTGTCCGCGCTGCGCCACGCGGTCGTCTCGGGCCGCGCCCGCTACGTGGGCCTGTCCAACCACCCCGCCTGGGCGACCGCGCGGGCGGCGGCGCTGCTCGGCGGCACCGACGACGTCGGCCTCGCCGCCGTCGAGCTCGAGTACTCGCTCCTGCAGCGCGGCGCGGAGCGCGAGGTCGTGCCCGCGGCCGAGGAGCTCGGGCTCGGGCTGCTCGCGTGGTCGCCGCTCGGCCGCGGTGTGCTCACGGGCAAGTACCGCCGGTCGCTGCCGGCGGACTCGCGGGGCGCGTCCCCGCACCTGGCCGCGTTCGTCGAGCCCTACCTCGACCAGGCGTCGTCCGGGGTCGTCGAGGCGGTCGTCACCGCCGCCGAGGGCTTGGGCCGGGCACCCCTCGACGTCGCGCTCTCGTGGCTGCTCGGCCGTCCCACCGTCGCGAGCGCGATCGTCGGGGCACGCACGCCCGCGCAGCTGCGGGCGTCGCTCGCGGCGACCGACCTCGAGCTGCCCGACGCGGTGCGTGCCGCGCTCGACGACGTGAGCGCGATCGACGAGGGCTACCCCGAGCGCTGGTGACGAGAGAGCGGGCTCAGCGGGCGCCGTCGGTCTCCAGCTCGCCCGACAGGACCTCGTCGTCGTCGAGCGCGTCGTCCAGGGCGTCGTCGAGCGACTCGTCCTCGTCCTCGTCGTCCTCGTCGTCCTCGTCGTCGTCCTCCTCCGCGAGGTAGAACGGCGTCGCCTCCCCGTGGACCTGTCCGAGGGCCTCGTCGTAGACCTCGAAGGCGTCCGCGAGCACGTAGTAGGCGTCGTCGACGGAGGGGTCTTCCTCCCCGCGGCGTGCGGCGACAGCGTTGTAGTGGGCCTCGAGCGCGGCGATGAACCGGTCGAGTGCGGCACGCGGGTCAGCGGTCATACCCTGACGGTAGCCCCGCGAGGGGCACAATGGCACTCGTAAACCGGACCGGTCCGACCGGCCCGGAGCACAGGACGTACGAGAGAGGACGGTGGCGCGTGGAGGAGAGGCCGACGTCACGCCAGGGGTCCGGGTGGGCCACGCACGGTGGGCAGTACGAGTACCGCGTCCTGACGATCGACCGCTCCACGAGCCGGTCCGACGCGAGCCGGTTGCTCACCGACGAGGCCGAGTACGGGCGCTGGGAGCTGGCACGCACCCGCCTGTACGTGGGGGGCGAGCGACGCGTCTGGCTGCGGCGCAAGATCATCCGGGTCAGATCGACGCTGTGAGCCCCGCGTGAGCGGACCCCCGGACGCCGTTCCGGAGACGGGGCCGGACGTCTTCACGAAGTCCCGCGCGGAGGCGCCGCCGGGGTTCTTCGCGTGCGAGGCCGCCGGGCTGGAGTGGCTGCGGGTGGCCGGCGGGCCGCGCGTCGTCGAGGTGCTGGGTGTCGCACGCACGCACCTCGACCTCGCGCGGGTGCAGCCCGCGCGGCCCACCGCCGCGGCGGCGTCGGCGTTCGGACGCGCGCTCGCCGTCCTGCACGACGCCGGGGCGCCCGCGTGGGGCGCGCCCGCCCCCGGATGGGAGGGCGACGCGTTCTTCGGCCCGCTCGACGACCCGCTCCCCCTGCCGACGGGCTCGTGGCCGGACTGGCCCACGTTCTACGCCGAGGCGCGGCTCGCGCCGGTCGCGCGGCAGGGCCGGGACCGTGGAGCCCTCGATCGCGACGACGTCCGGCTGCTCGAGCGCCTCGGCGACCGCCTCGCGCACCTGGCCGGCTCCTCGCTCGACGAGCCGCCCGCCCGGCTGCACGGCGACCTGTGGTCGGGCAACGTGCTGTGGACGGACGTCCGCGAGGGCGGTGCCTGGGGCGACACGGGCGACGGCACGGTGGAGGCCGTGCTCGTCGACCCTGCGGCGCACGGCGGCCACCGCGAGACCGACCTCGCCATGCTCGAGCTGTTCGGCGCCCCCCACCTCGACGAGATCCTCGCCGGGTACGACGACGCGCGCCCCCTCGCGCGCGGCTGGCGGCATCGCGTCGCGCTGCACCAGGTGTACCCCGTCGCGGTGCACGCGGTGCTGTTCGGCGGCGGCTACCGCCCGCGGCTGCGCGCGATGCTCACGGGGCTCCTCGACGACCCGGTGGCCTGAGCCGACGTCCCCCCGCCGGGCATGCGTCAGCAGGTGCGCAGGAGGCGGTCGAGGACACGGACACCGAACCGCAAGGCGTCGGCGGGCACGCGCTCGTCGACGCCGTGGAACATGCCCGAGAAGTCGAGGTCCCCGGGCAGGCGCAGCGGTGCGAAGCCGTAGCCGGTGATGCCGAGCCGGGCGAGCGACTTGTTGTCCGTGCCGCCCGAGAGCGTGTACGGCAGGACCGTCGCCTCCGGGTCCTCGGCGAGCAACGAGTCGACCATCGCGTCGACCAGCTCGCCCTCGAACGGGACCTCGAGCGCGATGTCGCGGTGGATCTCCTCGACGCGCACGTGCTCGCCCGCGAGGTCGCGCAACCGGGCGAAGCCGTCGTCCTCGTGGCCGGGCAGCAGGCGCGCGTCGATCGTCGCCTCGGCGCGGCCAGGGATGACGTTCGCCTTGTAGCCCGCGGAGAGCTGGGTGGGGTTCGACGTGTGCCGCACGGTCGCGCCGACGAACCGCGACGCCGGCCCCAGCGCCGCGACGAGGGCGTCGACGCTCCGGGAGTCGCCCGGGTCGTACGACAGCCCCGTGAGGTCGGCGACACCGCGCAGGAGCTTGTCGACCGTCGGCGTGAGCGTGTACGGCCAGTGGTGGGCGCCGATCCGCGCGACGGCCTCGGCGAGGTGCGTCACGGCGTTGTCGGGGTTGACCTGCGAGCCGTGGCCGGCACGGCCGTCGGCGACGAGCCGCAGCCACGCGATGCCCTTCTCCGCGGTCTGCAGCAGGTACGCGCGGCGGCCACCGACCTCGACGGAGAACCCGCCGACCTCGCTGATCGCCTCCGTCGCGCCCTCGAACAGCTCGGGCCGGTGGTCGACGGCGTAGCGCGCCCCGTACGTGCCGCCCGCCTCCTCGTCGGCGAAGAACGCGACGACGACGTCGCGCGCGGGCTTGCGCCCCTCACGCACCATCTGCCGCACGACCGCGAGAATCATCGCGTCCATGTCCTTCATGTCGACCGCCCCGCGTCCCCACAGCAGGCCGTCGATCTCCTCGCCCGCGAACGGGTCGACGGACCAGTCCGACGCCTGCGCGGGCACCACGTCGAGGTGCCCGTGCAGCACGAGCGCGGGCCGGCTCGGGTCCGCGCCCTCGAGTCGCACGACCACGCTCGCGCGGCCCGGCTCCGACTCGAACAGCTCCGGCTCCAGCCCGACCTCGTGCAGCAGCCCCATCACGTACTCCGCCGCGGCCCGCTCCCCCGGCCCCGACCCGTCGCCGAAGTTCGACGTGTCGATCCGCAACAGCTCCTGGCAGATCCGCACGACCTCGTCCTCCGCCGTCGGCAGGAGGACGCCGCCAGCCGTCGCGTCGGTTGCCGGGGTCGTGGTGCGGGCGCGGGAGTCAGGGTGCGGAGCGGTCATGGCGACACGCTACCCGCCGCCGCCACCCGGGCCGGGCGTTCTCGTGGTCGGGGCGGCGTCGGTGCCCGGGCTCGGTCGGGCGGGTCGTGGTCGGGGCGGCGTCGGTGCTCGGGCTCGGTCGGGCGGGTCGTGGTCGGGTCCGCGTGCGGGGCGGCGTCGGTGCTCGGGCTGTCCGCGCCGTCGCCCTGGTCCGTCGGGCGGGGGCTTCAGGAGCGCGGCCTTGACGCTCTTCGCATCCGACGCCGCCCCACCCGCTCAGCCGTCACGTCACCCTGGGCGGTGCCCCGGGTCTGCCGAGGTAGAGCCGAGGTCCCGCGAGGTAGAGCCGTGGTTACGCGAGGTAGAGCCCTGGTCGCGCGAGGTAGCGGCGTGGTCCACCTCGGTAGAGCCGTGGTCGGCCGGTCAGGGGGTGGTCACGCGCCGAACACGACATCAGTGTCGTTATCCGGGCCGTGGCGACACTCAGGCCGTGCTCGACCGCGAGCAACGTCGTGCTCGACGACGCGGGGCTCGGGCGTCAGCCGCACGGCGCGACGGCGAGACGGCGAGACGGCGAGACGGCGAGACGGCGGAATGCTGGCCCTGCGGGCCGTCGGCCCGCGTGAGCGAGGACCAGGGGTGGGACGAAGCCGGGAGGGGTGGGTGGGGGCGCCGCGTCGTGGTCGGGCCTGGCGGGAGCGCCGCGAGGAACGAGCGGCGCGGATGGTAGACGCGGCGCCCCCACCCACCCCGACACCCAAGCCGACCCACCGCCGTCCGACACGACCACAGTTCTACCTCGCGCGACCAGAGTTCTACTTCGGCGAACCACGGTTCTACCTCGTGCAACCACGGTTCTACCTCGGCGGTGGTCAGTGGTCGGTCCGGTGGGCTCCGGCTTCGGGGTGAGGGCGGCGGGGGCCGGTGCCGTCGCCCGGGGCGTCGGACGCGTCGCCGCGGTCGGCGTCGTGGTCCGAGTCGTGGTCGAGATGCGCACCGCCGTCGGGCACGTCGATGCGCGACGGCGCCTGCTCACCCGGGGCGACCACGACGAGCTGCCCCATCATGCCGCGGTCCTCGTGCGTGAGCAGGTGGCAGTGGAACATGTAGGGCGTGCTCGGGTCGGTCGTGCCCTCGGCGGCGTCGAACCGCACGAGCAGGCGCGTGACGTGCCCGGGCTCGACGTACACGGTGTCCTGCCAGCCCTGCAGGTCCGGGCCGGGGGGCGACCCGGCGACGTCGAGGACGCGGAACTGGACGTCGTGCACGTGGAAGTTGTGCGGGGTGTCGTCGAGCCCGGTCACCTCCCAGACCTCCGTCTCGCCGACGGTGACGACCTCGTCGATCCGGGACATGTCCATCGACTTCCCGTTGATCGACGTCCCGGCGAGCTGGAAGCGGCGTGTGCGCACGGCGTCGGACGCGTCCGGCTCGTCGGCCCCGGCGTCGACGAGCTCGGCGGGCACGGCCGGGCTCGGCGCGAGGTCGTGGGCGGCGCGCAGCTCGAGCAGGTCGAGGGTGTCGTCGCCGCCGGAGAACCGCTCGAACAGGGGGTTCACGCCGAGGTCGGGCGGGAAGCTGCGCAGGACCGCGCGCTGTCCGGGCGTCATGGTCACGACGACCTCGGCGCGGTCGCCCGGGGAGAGCCGGACCCGGTCGACGGTCTGCGGCTCGGCGAGCAGCCCGCCGTCGGTCCCGACGAGCTGGACCGTCCCGCCGTCGGCGAGGCCGACGTCGTAGACCCGCGAGTCGGAGCCGTTGAGCAGGCGCAGGCGCACGCGCTCGGTCGTCACGTCGAGGTACGGGCCGGGCGTGCCGTTGACGAGGACTCGGTCTCCGAGGGGCCCCACGGGCGAGAGGAAGCTCACCGTGTCCTTGAGCCGACCGTCGGCGTGGAAGCTCTTGTCCTGGATGATCAGCGGGACGTCGTCGACGCCGTACTCGTGCGGCAGGTCAGCGGCCGGGCCGTCGGCGCTGGCCGGGTCGTCGAGCAGGAACATCCCCGCGAGCCCGCGGTACACCTGGCCCGCCGTCCGGCCGTGCAGGTGCGGGTGGTACCAGAGCGTCGCCGCCGGCTGGTCGATCGTCCACGTGGGCGACCACGTCTCGCCGGGCTCCACCATCTGGTGGGGGCCGCCGTCCATCGCGGGCGGCAGGTGCATGCCGTGCCAGTGGATCGTCGTGGTCTCGTCGAGCGCGTTCGTCACGTCGACGCGGACCCGCTCGCCGCGCGTCGCGCGCAGCGTCGGGCCGAGGTAGTCACCGTTGAGCCCGAGCGTCGGCGTCGGCTCGGCCGCGCCGAGGTCGGCGACGCCGTCCCGTGCCTCGAGCTCGAAGACCCGGACGCCGTCCTCCACCCGGGACTCGGCGAGCGGCGGGACCACGAGAGGCCGGGTGAACTCGACGGCGCCGGCGGTGCTCGTCGCGGCGCGCGCCCACGCGACGCCCACCACGGCGACGATCGCGCCGACGAACAGGACGGCGACGAGCCCGAGGACGAGCAGGACGCGAGCGAGCGGGCTGCGGCGGCGGCGAGGCGGGACCGGGGGGGCGCCGGGCGGCATGGTCGGGACGGGGGCCGGGGGCACGGTGGGTGGCTGGTAGGTCATCGGGGTTCTCCAGGGTGGACGCCGGCGGCCGGCGTGGTGCGGGTCGACGGCGGTCCTCGAACGGAACGAGGCGATGCCGTCGACGCTAGGGACCGGTCGGTGCCGGGAGCGTCCGCACGGAAGCGTACGCGTCCCCGGAACCGACCCTGAGCGCGCCCGGGCACCGCTCGGGGTGGCGCCGAGAGCGGGCGGCAGAGGTCAGCGGCGGGCGGCGAGGAGGCCGTGGGCGACCAGCCCGGCGAGCGCACCCCACGCCGCGTTGGTGAGCAGCATCGGGACGACGGCCCAGGGACGGGCGACGGGTCCCTGGAGCTCCCCGGTGAGGATCGGTGACAGGACGGCGCTGATGACGAGCGCCAGGACGCCGTAGGCGAGCCCGACGGCGGTCCCGGTCGCGAGCGGGGCGGCCGGCCGCGCGACGACGATCGCGACGACCCACACGACCGTGAGGACGAGCGTGGTCAGGAGCGGGGCGGCGGGCCGCCCGATCGCCTCGTCGATCCCGGTGACGCTCAGGAGCGGACGCACGAGCGCGAGCGCCCCGAGCCCGAGGACGAGGGGCCAGCTCAGCGAGCGGACGGTCCCCGAGAACGTGCGCCGCTCGGGCGGGACCGACGGTGTGGGGCCCGGCTGCGGTGCGGGTGTCGGCGGCGTCGGGTGCAGGTGCTCGGGCTCGGGTGTCGAGTGCATGGCGTCGACGCTAGGGAGCGACGCGGGGCCGACGCGTCCGCCCCGACGCGTCACCTGGTGCGTCGGTCCTCGGCCCGCGCGTACGCGTCTCGACGTACACGACCCTGACCGGGCACCGTCCCTCGGCGGACGCGTGAGCGGCGGCGGGTTCCTAGACTCCGGAGGTGTGACGCCTCCCGACCACGTGCCGACCCGGCCGCCGACCGTCCGCACATCCCGCGCGGCGCCGCCGGCGTGGCTCGTCGACGCGCTCCTCGGCTTTGCGGTGTTCGACGTCCTCGCGTTCGCCATCGCGGCCGACGTCGGCGGCTCGTCCGCCGACCCGTGGGTCGCCTACCCGATCGCGCTCGTGCTCGGTCTGCTCGTGCTCGGCCGTCGGCGGTTCCCGGTCGGGGTCCTCGTGGCGACGGCGCTCGTCATCTGCGGGTACTACACGCTGGACCTGCCGGCGATCGGCCTCGCCCTGCCCGTCTCGGTCGCCCTCTACTCCGCCGCGGTCGCCGGACGGCTCGCCTGGGCCGTGGGCGTCGCCGCGGCGCTCGTCGTCGTCTCGACCTACTTCCGCCTCGCCGAGGGCGACGACGTCCGGTACGTCTTCGGGTACGAGCTCGCGACCACGGTCGCCCTCATGGCCGCGGCCGTCGCGCTCGGCCACGGGTCCTTCGTGCGGCGCCAGCGCGACGAGCAGCGCGGGCACGCCGACGCGCTGCGCGAGCAGACCCGGGAGCTCGAGGCCGCCGACCGTGTCGCGCGCGACCGGGAGGCCGTCGCGCGCGACCTGCACGACGTCGTCGGGCACCATCTGGCCGTCGTGTCCCTGCACGCGAACGTCGCGCGCGAGGCGCTCGACGACCTGGGTGCCGCGCGTCCCGACGAGCCCGGCGCCGCGCTCGCGACGGCGCGGGCGGAGCTCGACCTCGTCCGGACGGCGACGACGGCTGCCCTCGCCGACCTGCGCGCCACGGTGCGCGCGCTGCGGGGGTCGTCCGGGGCGGTCGGGATCGCGGACCAGGCCCGCCTCGACCGCCTCGACGACCTCGCCGGCACAGCCCGGGCGGCCGGGCTCGACGTCAGGCTCGACGTCGACCTCCCGGCCACGGTCGACGCCGGGAGCGCTGCGAGCGCCGCGGTGTACCGCGTGGTCCAGGAGGGTCTGACGAACGTGCTGCGGCACGCCGAGGCGCGTCGCGCCGTCGTGAACGTCGCGCTGGATCCGAGCCTCGGGGCGATCGAGGTGGAGGTGCGCGACGACGGTCGCGGTGCGTCGGGTCCGTCGGGCGACGACGGGTTCGGGCTGCGCGGGCTGCGGGAGCGCGTCGCGGTGCTCGGGGGCGTGGTCACGTCCCACGTGCCCGACGACGGCGGCTTCCTCCTGCGCGCCGTGGTGCCGGTCGGTGCGGCACCAGCGCCCGACGGCCCGACCGCGGTCGCCGCCCCACCCGCGCCGCCGGCGTCGGGCGACCGTCGGGGCGGCTCGTGATCCGCGTCGTGCTGGTCGACGACCAGCCCCTCGTCCGGACGGGGATCCGCGCGCTGCTGGAGCGCGCGGACGACATCGAGGTGGTCGGCGAGGCGGCGGACGGTCGCGACGGCGTCGCGCTCGTGCGCCGGGCGCGGCCCGACGTCGTCCTCATGGACCTGCAGATGCCCGTGCTCGACGGGATCGCGGCCACGCGTCAGGTCGTCGACGGTGCTGCGATCCCCGGCCCTGCGGTCCCGGACGCTGCGACGAGCGAGGACGACCGCCCGTCCGGTCCGCGCGTCGTCGTCCTCACGACGTTCGACGACGACGCCAACCTGTTCGCCGCGCTGCGCGCCGGGGCCAGCGGGTTCCTGCTCAAGGACGCGAGCCCCGAGGAGCTGCGCTCGGCCGTGCGGACCGCCGCCGCCGGAGATGCGCTGCTCTCCCCCTCGGTGACCTCGCGCGTCGTGGCGCAGGCGGTGAGCGCGGGCCGGCGCGACGACGCACTCACGGCGGAGGTGGCCGGGCGGCTCACGGACCGCGAGCGCGAGGTGCTCGCGCACGTCGGCCGCGGCCTGACGAACGACGAGATCGGGGCCACGCTGTTCATGAGCCCCGCCACGGCGCGAACGCACGTGGGCCGGATCCTCGCCAAGCTCGGGGTGCGGGACCGGGCCGGCCTCGTCGTCGTCGCGTACGAGACCGGCCTGGTCCGCCCGGGTGAGCCGCCGAGGTAGAGCCCGGTACCCAGGTTGTCCCTCGGCGGCCTCGGGTCAGGCGTCGAGGCCGCGGCGCGCGAGGAGCGGGGCGATGTCGGCGTCACGCCCGCGCAGCTCTCGGAACGACTGCAGCGGGTCCTGCGATCCGCCGCGCGCGAGCAGGACGCGACGGAAGCGCTCGCCGTTCTCGCGCGTGAGGCCGCCGTTCTCGCGGTACCACTCGACGGTGTCGGCGTCGAGCACCTCGGACCAGATGTACGAGTAGTAGCCGGCCGAGTAGCCGCCGCCGAACACGTGGTTGTAGTACGTCGTGCGGTAGCGCGGCGGGACGGGGGCGAACGCGACGCCAGCGGCGTCGAGCGCGGCGGCCTCGAACGGCACGACGTCCGCCTCGGACGACGGCACGCCGTCGGGGCCGACCTGGTGCCACGCCTGGTCGAGCAGCGCCGCAGCGAGGTACTCGGTGGTCCCGAAGCCCTCGTTGAACTGGCGCGACGCGAGCATCGTGTCGACCCACTCGGCGGGCATCGGCTCGCCCGTCTCGTGGTGCACGGCGTACGACCGCAGGACCGACGGCTCCCAGGCCCACATCTCGTTGACCTGCGACGGGTACTCGACGAAGTCGCGCGGCACCTCGGTGCCCGACTGCGACGGGTAGCGCACGTCGGAGAACAGTCCGTGCAGCGCGTGGCCGAACTCGTGGAACAGCGTGATGACCTCGTCCCAGACGAGCAGCGTGGGCTGGCCCGCCGGGGGCTTGACGATGTTGAGGTTGTTCACGACGACCGGCTTCTGGCCGAGGAGGTCGTTCTGGTCGACGAGGTTGTTCATCCATGCCCCGCCGCGCTTGGACTCGCGCGTGTACCAGTCGGAGAGGAACAGGCCCAGGCCCTTGCCCGGCTCGCCGGGGGTCTCGGCGTCGAAGACCTCGAAGACGCGCACGTCCGGGTGGTAGCCGACGAGGTCGTGGCGCTCGGCGAACGAGACGCCGAACAGCCGGTTCGCGGCCAGGAACACGCCGTCGTGGACGACGCGCTCGAGCTCGAGGTAGGGGCGCAGCAGCGCGTCGTCGAGCGCGTAGCGGTCCTTGCGGACGCGCTCGGCGTAGTACGACCAGTCCGACGCGCGCAGCGTCGCGCCCGGCTCGTCCGCCTGGAGCGCGGCCTCGAGGTCGGCCGCCTCGCGTCGCGCGTTCGCGACCGCCGCGGGGGCGAGGCGCGCGAGCATCGCGTTCACGGCCTCGGTCGTCTTCGCGGTCGCGTCCTCCGCGACGTACGCGGCGTGGTGCTCGTAGCCGAGCAGTCGCGCGCGCTCGGCGCGCAAGCGGACCGTCTCGAGGACGATCTCGCGCGTGTCGTGGTCGTCGCCGGACGCGCCGCGCGACTCCGAGGCCTGCTGCACGCGCTCGCGCACGTCACGACGCGCGAGCGACGCGAGGACGCCCTGCTGGGTCGGGAGCTGCATCTCGAGCAGCCACGCGCCGTCGTGCCCGCGCGAGGCCGCTGCCGCTGCGGCACCCGCGACGGCGTCCTCGGGCAGGCCATCGAGCTCGGCGCGGTCCGTGACGAGCACGCTCGCCGCGTTGGCCCCGGCGAGCAGCTTGCGACCGAACGCGGCCTCGAGGGTCGTGAGCCGGCCGTTGAGCTCGCGCAGGCGCTCCTGCTGGTCGCCGTCGAGCTCGACGCCCGAGCGGCGGAACCGGACGAGCAGCGTGTGCAGCAGCCACGCGGCGTCGGGCTCGAGAGCCTGCTCCCCCGCGTCCACGGCGTCCTGCAGCGCGCGGGCGCGCGCGTACAGGCGCGCGTCCATGTAGATGGCGTCGTGGTGCGCCGCGAGCTCGGGCGCGAACTCCTCCTCGATCTGCTCGAGCCCCGGCGTCGCGTCGGCGGAGAGCTGGTTGTAGAACGCGTTGAGGACGCGCGCGAGGTCGCGACCCGAGCGCTCGAGCGCGTCGAGCAGGTTCGCGGCCGTCACGGGCGCGGGATCGGCCGCGATCGCCTCGACCGATGCGCGCTGCGCCGCCGTCGCGGCGCGCAGGGCCGGGAGGTAGTGCTCCTCACGGATCGCGTCGTAGTCGGGCAGCTCGTACGGGAGCGCCGACGGCGCCGCGAACGGGTTGGCGGCGTCGAGGTCGAGGAAGGCCGGCACGGTGGTGGGCGCGGGCGCGTCGGTGCGCGTCGTGGGCTCGGAGGTCATGGTGCCCATCTTGACCCCGCGAGCGGGTGCGACGGAAACGCATTCGCCCGTGCCGGATACCGGGGCCGGCGACCCGGGCGGCGCCGCACGTCAGGCGGCGGTGCCCGACTGCGGCGCGTCACCCGCCCAGGGCTCGTTCGGCTCGCGCGGATCTCCGGGAAGGAGGGTGCCGAGCCACGCGTCGCGGCGCTCGCCGCGCTGGAGCGCGAAACCGCGCACCATGCCCTCGACGCGGAACCCGAGCCGCCAGGCGACGCGACGCGAGGGCCAGTTGCCGACGTACGCCTGCCAGAACAGGCGCGCGAGCCCACCGCCCTCGGGATCGAACGCCCAGTCGACGGCAAGCCGGCCGGCCGCCGTCATGAGGCCCCGGCCGCGTGCCTCCGGCGCGATCCAGTACCCGATCTCCGCCGACCGCTGCCCCTCGGGTGCGTTGTCGAGGCTCAGGCCGACCATGCCGACGAGTCGGCCGACGCCGTCGGCTCCGGGGATCCCCGCCGGACCGACGCTCTCGCGCACGCCCCACGTGAGCACGTCACCCCGATCCCAGCCGGGTCCGACGAACTCGGAGACGAACTGCTCCGCGTCGTCGCGCGCGTAGGGCGCGGGCACGACCGTCCACTCCGCGACCGCGGGGTCCTGGCACGCGGCCGTGATCGCGTCGACGTCGTCGGCGGTCGGGGTGGACAGGTGGACACGGCCGTCGTCGAGCGCGAAGGGGTGCACCCGCCGATCCTGCCACGTCAGGTGCGCAAGGCGTCGTCCGCGTGCGTCCACGGCAGGTCGAGCGCCGCGGCCACGGCCTCGTTGAGCAGCGCGCCGTCGTGCGTCGAGGCACCTGAGCGGAGGAGCGGGACGTCGCGCACGGCGTCGACGCCGCCGTCCGCGAGCGCGGCAAGGTGGGGCAGCGTCGCGCTCGTCAGGGCGAGCGTGCTCGTCACCGGCACGGCGCCCGGCATGTTCGCGACGCAGTAGAAGGTCGTGCCGTGCACGGCGAACGTCGGGTCGTCGTGCGTCGTCGGCCGCGACCCCTCGAAGCACCCGCCCTGGTCGACGGCGACGTCGACCAGCACCGCTCCGGGGCGCATGCGTGAGACGAGGTCGTCGGTCACGAGGCGCGGTGCGCGCGCCCCGGCGACCAGCACCGCCCCGACGACGAGGTCCGCCTCCAGCAGCTCGCGCTCGATCGCGTAGGCGCTCGACGCGACGGTCCGCACGTGGCCCGCGAACTCCTGGTCGACCGCGCGCAGCACCGGGAGCGAGAGGTCGACGATCGTCACCTCCGCGCGCATGCCGACGGCGATCTCGGCCGCGTGGCGCCCCACCGTCCCGCCACCCAGCACGACGACGCGCCCCGGGCGCGTGCCGGGCACCCCGCCGAGCAGGACGCCGCGACCGCCCGCGGGCCGCTGCAGGAGCCACGCGCCGACCTGGGTCGCCATGCGGCCGGCGACCTCGCTCATGGGTGCGAGCAGCGGGAGCGACCCGTCGGGGGCCTGCATGGTCTCGTACGCGACCGACGTCGTGCCCGCGTCCAGGAGCGCCTGGGTCCCCGCACGGTCCGCCGCGAGGTGGAGGTAGGCGAACAGCAGCAGGTCCTTGCGCAGGAACGAGTACTCGCTCGCGACAGGCTCCTTGACCTTGCACACGAGCTCCGCCTCGCCCCACACGTCCTCGGCGGTCGCGACGACCCGGGCGCCGGCGTCCTCGTACTCGGCGTCGGGGAGGTGGGAGCCGTCGCCGGCCCCCGACTGGACGAGCACGTCGTGCCCGGCCCGCACGAGGTGGTGGGCGCCGGCAGGGGTGAGCGCGACGCGGTCCTCGTGGTTCTTGACCTCGGTGGGTATGCCGATCCTCATGGTCCAGTGTGGGCGCAGCACACCGACCCGCGCAGGACGGCAGCGCGAGAATCCTCGTCGCGGAGCGTTCCCTGGGCCGCGGCCCTCCGCTACGGTCGACGGCATGCCCACGTGGACCGATCCCGGACCGCTGGAGTTCGACGCCGTCGTGACCGCGGCAGGCACGAGGTCCGGGGCGTTCGTCGCCCTGCCGTACGACGTGGCAGAGCTGTTCGGGACGCGGGGCCGGGTGCCTGTCGTGGCCGACGTCGACGGAGTGGCGTACCACGCGTCGCTCGTCGCGTACGACGGACCGCACCTCCTCGCGGTCCTGCGCTCCGTCCGCGACGCCACGGGCAAGGGCGTCGGCGACGCGGTGCACGTGTCGCTGCGCCTCGCCGCCGACGTGTCGGCCGTCCCCCGCTGAGCCGCCGCCTCGACGGGGCGGCTCGCGCGGGTCAGCCCGCGGCGTCCTCCGTGGCCCCGCCTCGCGGCGAGCCGACGCCGACGTCTCCGAGCGCGATCTCCTTCGCCGTCGGGATGTCCTCCTCCATGGGCGGGTCCTTGTGGCGCAGCTTGGAGAAGACGGCCCAGGCGACCGCGACGAGCGGCACGGAGACGACGGCGCCGAGGATGCCGGCGACGAGCGTGCCCGCGGTCACGGCGAGGGCGACGACGAGCGGGTGCAACGACACCTGCGCGCCCATGATCAGCGGCTGCAGGATGTGCCCCTCGAACTGCCCGATGAGCGCGATCCCGATGGTCACGATGAGCGCGGTGACGATGCCGTCGGCGGCGAGCGCGACCACCGCCGCGATGATCATGGCGAGCGGCGCGCCGATGATCGGGATGAACGCACCGATGAACACGAGGACGGCCAGCGGTGCGGCGAGCGGCACCCCGAGGATCGCGAGCAGGATGCCCGCGAGGATGCCGTCGACGAGCGCGATGATCACCGTGCCGCGCGCGTAGCCCGAGAACGTGTACCACCCGGCCCCACCGGCGATCTTCCAGCTGTCGCGCGACCGCGCGGGGAGCTGGTTGAGGAACCACGTCCACAGGTCCTTGCCACGCGCCAGGAAGAACACCGTGCAGAAGATCGCGAGCGCGATCGCGGCGAAGGCCTCGAACACGGAGCCGGCGCTCGCGGCGGCCTGGCTGGCGATGTCTCCCCCGTGCTCGCTGAGCCACTGCCGCCCGTTGTCGATCCAGCCGTTGACGTCGTCCGCGGTGATGGTCACGGGCAGCGGCCCGTTCTCGAGGAAGTCGAGGATCTCCTCGATCCCGTCGCTGAACTCCCCCGCGAGCTTCTCCCACTGCCCGGCGACGGAGGAGATGACGTAGGTGAGCAGGCCGGCGATGAAGAGCAACGCCGAGAGGATCGCGAGAGCGGTCGCGAGGCCGCGCGGCATGATCCGCGCGTAGAAGTCCGTGACGGGACGCAGCACGGACGAGATGACGAGCGCGAGGAACACCGCGACGAACACGAGCTGGATCTGCGCGGTCGCGTAGACGATGAGCGCGACCGCCGCGACGATGAGGAGCAGCCGCCAGGACCACCCGGCGGTGGTCCGCAGCCAGGACGGGACCGTGTCGTCGTAACCGACCACCGACGGGTTGCGCCTCGCCCCGGCGACCTTGCGCGCCGCGCTCGAGGCGCCTGCGAGGTGCTTGACCGACGCCGCCGAGCGGTCCGACCCGGAGCCCGGTCGGGGCGTGGGAGTCGTGCTTCCGGCGGGGCGCTGCTCGTCCGTCACGCGCGTCTCCGTCCGTTCGTGGCCATCATCCGCCCAGTGTGCCCCAGGACGTCCCTGTTCGCCGGGCACCCCTGGCCGGGAGCGGCCGCCCGTCACGCTCCGTTCGTCCGGCGGTCGCGATTCCTGGACACCGCCCGAAGCGTGCTATGTTTTTCCCCGCACCGGAACGGCGGAAACGCCGGGATGGTCCACTCGTCCGGGTGGCGGAATGGCAGACGCGCTAGCTTGAGGTGCTAGTGCCCTTTATCGGGCGTGGGGGTTCAAGTCCCCCTCCGGACACTCGTTGAGACAGCGACGACGAAGCGGGTCCAGGGAAACCTGGGCCCGCTTCGTCGTTCCTGCACCCCCGCGTTGCCGCCGGGCCGACCACCCGCACCGGTGCGGCCCGCGGCGCGTCGCGCCCCCATCCCTTGACAGTTGGAAAGCCCTTTCCTAGCCTGCAGGAGTCGTGCACGAGGACGTGCTCTCGACAGGACGGGAGAACCGCACCAGCGGCCGACGGCCGCGACGCCCTCGCACACCCCCACGCACCGTCCGACGAACAGTGGAGCAGACAATGACGTCTACGCAGTCGGGTCGCCGAGGGAGAGCGGTTCTCGCCCTCTCCCTCGCGACCGTCCTGGGAGGGACCCTCCTCGTCCCACCGGCCGCCGCCGAGGTGGCGGCCGAGGAGTTCACCGAGATCCTCAGCTTCGAGACCTACGAGCGGACCGCTCTCAACGGCCAGGACGGCTGGTCGACGTCCGCGGCGGCCACCGTCGTCGCCGACCCCCTCAACGCGAACAACCAGGTCCTCGAGATGGTCGGCGGCGGGCAGCGCGCCCACCGTGCGGTCCCGGGGATCGCCGACGGCGCCACAGGGACCGTGTTCTTCCGCTTCATGCGGACCGGGAGCGTCGACACGTCGTTCGGCATCACCGACGTGGACGCGCCGTCCGACTACGTGAACAGCCGCGCCTACGTGAACAACCAGAACAACGACGTCATGCTCGTGCGCGACGGCGGCGGTTTCAAGCCCGCCGGCGTCTGGTCCCGCGACACGTGGCAGTGCGTCTGGATCGTCGCCGACAACGCGGCCGACAAGGTCAGCGTCTACAGCCAGGGCGGCCCGTACGAGGCGATCACGCGCCTGCCCGAGGGCACGGAGCAGCAGTTCGGGTTCCGCCAGGGCGTCACGACCGCGCTCGACCGGTTCTTCTGGATCAACGGCGCGAGCAGCGCCGGGCGGCTCATGCTCGACGACGTCGCGGTCGACGCCTCGGGGCAGAACCTCGCCGTCCCGACCGGCAACCCGGCCGACTGCGCCGCAGGCGGGACGACGCCGAGCGAACCGCTGCTCAACCCGCTGCCCGACCCCACGCCCTCGACGCTGGGCATCGAGGTGACCGAGCTCGCCCAGCTGCCGGAGTCCCACACGACGCCGGCGACGCAGGACCAGCGCCTCGTCCGCCACAACCGCATCACGCACCTGGACGAGATCCCCGACGGCTCGGGCCGCCTCATGGTCCCCGACAACAACGAGGTGCTCTACACCGTCGACAAGGACACGGGCGCGTACGTGCCCTACCTCAACGTCCGGGACCAGTTCCTCGACAACTTCCACAACAGCGCCGGCCTCGGCACAGGTCTCGGCTCCGCCGAGTTCCACCCCGACTTCGCCGAGAACGGCCTGTTCTACACGGTGCACACCGAGGGCGGCACGGCGCTGACCGGGGACACCCCCGACTTCCCCGCCTATGGCAACACGCAGTTCCACAGCGTCGTCACCGAGTGGAAGGCGACCGACCCGTCGGCCGAGGTCTTCGAGGGCACGAGCCGCGAGGTCCTGCGCGTGCCGTTCGCCGGCCGCGTCCACACCGTGCAGCAGATCGCGTTCAACCCCACCGTCTCCGAGGGCGACGCCGACTACGGCAACCTCTACGTGCTGGTGGGCGACGGCGGCAACGGCGTCGGCAACGGCAACCCGCAGAACCTCGCGACCCCGCAGGGCAAGGTCCTCCGCATCGACCCGCTCGGCGACGACAGCGCCAACGGGCGGTACGGGATCCCCGCGGACAACCCGTTCCTCGGCACCGCGGGCGCGCTCCCCGAGATCTACGCCGTCGGCCTGCGCGACCCGCACCGGATCAGCTGGGACCCCGAGGGCGACCACACGATGTACCTCGGCCACATCGGCGAGTGGCAGGTCGAGTCGGTCTACGCCGTCGAGCCGGGTGACAACTTCGGCTGGTCCGTGCGCGAGGGCCCGTTCCTGGCGGACAACCGGCAGATCTTCCCCCTGCCGGCGGACGACGCCGACAACGGCTTCACCTACCCCGTGGCGGCGTACGACCACAACCGCGACCCCGGCCAGACCGGTGACGCGGGCGTCGCGCTCAACGGCGGCTTCGTCTACCGCGGCGACATCCCCGAGCTGCAGGGCCGCTACCTCTTCACCGACCTGGTGCGCGGCTGGGTCCTCGCCACCGAGCAGGACGAGATGGTCCGCAGCGACGGCGACCTCGCCGACCTCGCGGAGATCGAGCACCTGCGCGTCTTCGCCGACGGCGAGGAGACGACGTTCCAGGAGCTGGTCGGCGACCAGCGCGTCGACCTGCGCTTCGGCTCCGACGCCGACGGAGAGCTCTACCTGGTCGCCAAGGCGAACGGGAAGATCTGGAAGGTCACCGGCGCCCGGCGCGTCACCGCGTCGTCGCCGTTCGCCCTCCCGGAGCTCGCGCCGAACCTTGTGGCGCACTACGACTTCGACCACGCCGTCCCGGGAGCTCCGACCTTCGAGGCGGACCAGGGCTGGTCGGGGACGAACATCGAGCTCGTCAACGGCGGCGTCGAGATGCGCGTGGCGGACCGGGCCTACCCGGGCGCGCGCGAGGCGCTGCAGACCCAGCAGATGAGCCCGGCCACGTCGTCGAACGACGACTGGAAGGCCGGCGTCTACGATCCCGAGGGCGTCGACTCGCTCGGCGCCTTCGCGGGCGCCGAGGAGATCTCCGTCATGGGCTGGTTCAAGCCGACCGGCGAGCACCCGGCCCTCAACTCCGGTACCGCGAACCCCGACGACCGCTACAACGCGATCGGGCTCGCCGGCGTCCTCACGGGCACGTCGGACGGCCACGCGGTGCGCGCGCTCCTCGAGGTCATCACCGTGAACGGCGAGCTCAAGCTCGTCGCGCTCGGCCGCCGGGTCGACGGCGCGGGGTCCTGGACGTTCGCGGCCGACCTGCCGTGGGACCAGATCCTCGAGCGGAACCGCTGGGTCCACCTCGCGGCGACGTTCGACTTCGCGGGCGGCGAGATGAAGCTCTACATGAACGGCGAGGAGCTCGCGGGGCAGTACACGGCGTCCAACCCGTGGGGCGCCGGCGCCACGTCCCCGTCCGACCCGGCCGGGATCAAGATCGGCGGCAGCTTCCCGCAGGACACGCGCGAGGCGAACCCGTTCCACGGACGCATGGACGACCTCATGTTCCTCGACGTCGTCCCGACGCCCGAGCAGATCGCGGCCCAGTACGCGCTGTTCGGCGCCGAGCCCGTGGAGCCGCCCGCTCCGCCGTCGTGCGCTCCCGCGGGCGAGCCGATCACCGACGTCATGGCGGCCGAGCACTGGGCGCCGCGGACGCCGGCGAAGTGGCAGTTCCCGGGCGACGCCGTCGTCCTCGCCGAGGCCGGCGACAACCCGAACGACGGCATCCGTCGACCGTTCGAGTACGCCGTCCTCACCGAGGGGCCCGAGCTCGGCTCGTTCGCGCTCGATGCCGAGGTGAGGCTCGACGCCCCGGCGTCGGTGAACAACCGCGACGTCATCGTCGTGTTCGGCTGGCAGTCGGACACGCAGTACTACTACGCCCACCTCTCGCAGGACAACACGATCTACGCCCACAACGGCATCTTCAAGGTCGACGGCAAGGACCGGGAGCGGATCGACGACCAGTGGGACGGCGCGGTCGGCGCACCTCCCGCGGTCACCGACGAGGAGTGGCACGACGTGCGCGTCGTGCGGTGCGCGGACAGCGGCGACGTCGCGGTCTACGTCGACGGGCTCGACACCCCGCTGCTCACGGCGAACGACACGACGTTCGGCGAGGGCCGGGTGGGCTTCGGCTCGTTCGACAACACCGGCAGCCTGCGAAACCTCGTCGTCACGCCGGCGCAGGAGGCGGCCGCGATCGAACTCGACGTCGCGGTCTCCCCGCGCTGCCTCGCCGGCAAGGCGTACCTCGCCGTCGCGGCGACGAACGCGTCCGACGTCACCGCCGACGTGACGCTCACGACCGCGTACGGGACCCGGACGGTCACCGACGTCGCGCCCGGCGCCGCCGCGTACCAGTCGTTCGCGGCGCGGGCGCAGTCGTTCGAGGCGGGGTCCGTCACCGTCTCCGCGACGGCCACGGTCGACGGCGGGGAGGTGACCTCGGAAGTGGTCGTGGACCACGCGGCGCACGCCTGCGGCTAGCTGCCCGTGCACCCGGTGCGGTGACGCCCGGACGGGCCCGGCCTCCTTGGGGCCGGGCCCGTTCCCGTTGCGACGGACCGTCGAGCGACGAGGATGAGACGCACGTCCGAGTTGCACCCGTGGAATTTCGCGAGGGAGCGGTCGATGGATCTGCAGGGCAGGATGGCCAGGGCGCCGTGGAGACGCCGCCTCCCCGCGATGCCGTGGCTCGTCGCCGCGACGGTCGCCGTCGCCGGGTGCGCCGGCCCCGACGCCACGGACGCGACCGATGCCGTCACGGCCTTCACGCAGGCTCTCGACGAGGGTGACGGCAGCGCCGCGTGCGCGCTCCTGCTCCCGGACGCCGCGGACTCGCTCGAGCAGGACACGGGCGAGCCGTGCGCCCAGGCGGTGGTCGACCCGGACGGACCGTTCGGGGAGACGATCGGCGCACCGGGCGCCGCCGACGTCGCGGACGTGCACGTCGCCGGCCGCCAGGCCCAGGTCGTGACCGGCGCCGACACCTACTTCCTCGCGCTCTCCGGCGACGGCTGGGTGCTCACGGCCGCGGTGTGCGAGGCGCGGGCGGACCGTCCGTACGACTGCGAGGTGGAGGCATGAGGACACCACGACTGATGTTCTGGCTCACGCTCCTGCTCGTCGCTGCCGGCCTCGTCACGACCTTCGTCCTCGCGGCGGTGCACCGGTGAGCGCCGTGACCCGCGGGATGCGCGCCAGCTCGCTGAGCATCTTCTTCGGGCTCGCCTTCCTGGCGTCGCTCGTCGGACAGGCCGTCAGCGGCGTCGCCGTGTTCAACTCCGACCAGCGCGCGGCCGGGCTCGACCCGGTGACGATCGGCCAGTACGTCACGTCCTCGGCGTTCTGGGTCGACGTGACCGAGAACTGGCAGTCGGAGTACCTGCAGTTCCTCCTCTTCATCACCGCGACCGTGTGGTTCGTGCAGCGGGGGTCGCCGGAGTCGAAGAAGCTCGAGGACGCCGGCCGCGAGAGCGACGAGCAGCAGAAGGTGGGCGAGCACGCCGACGAGCGATCGCCCGCCTGGGCCAAGGCGCGGGGCTGGCGCCTGACCCTCTACTCCCGGTCCCTGTCCCTCGTGATGGGCGCGATCTTCCTCGCGTCGTGGGCGGCGCAGTCCGCGGCCGGCGCGGTGGCGTTCAGCGAGGAGCGGATGCGCGATCTGCAGGACCCCGCCCCGTGGACCGAGTACCTCACGATGCCCGACTTCTGGAGCCGCACGCTGCAGAACTGGCAGTCCGAGATGCTCGCCGTGCTCAGCATGGTGGTCCTGGCGATCTACCTGCGCGAGCGCGGGTCCCCGGAGTCCAAGCCGGTGGGTTCGGCCCACGAGACGACGGGCGTCGAGGGCTGAGCGCACGAAACCCTGTTGCGGGTGAACCGTCTCGCGCTATGGTCGAAGCACCCGAGTCTGGACCTGGCTCACGACCTCCAAGTGTCGATGGAGATGACCATGTCCGTAGATGACCACTCGACCGAGTCGGCACTCGCTCGCGGCACGAAGCAGTCGATCGGGCAGTACCGGTTCGAGATCGGCACAGGGGCGTGGTGGTGGTCGCCCCAGACCTTCCGCATGCACGGCTTCGAGCCGGGCGAGGTGGTCCCGACCACGGCGCTCGTGCTCGCGCACAAGCACCCTGACGACCGCGACGGGTTCCGGGCCGTCCTCGACCTGGCGCGGCAGTCCGGCGAGCCGTTCTCGAGCGTCCACCGGATCATGGACGCGCACGGCAAGGAGCGGTGCCTCGTCGTCATCGGCCAGGGCCGGCGCGACCGCGACTCCGGCGAGCTCGTCGAGCTCCTCGGCTACTTCGTCGACGTGACGCAGGCGGTCGCCGCCCAGGCCCAGAACCGCGCGCAGCGCGACATCGAGGCGGCGGCACAGAACCGTGGGGCGATCGAGCAGGCCAAGGGCATGGTCGCCATGATCTACGGCGTCGACCCGGACGACGCCTTCGCGCTGCTGCGGCGCGCGTCCAACGACCGCAACGTGCCGCTGCGCGAGCTGGCACGCCAGGTCGTGGCCGAGGGCATCGGTGACCGTGCGGACGGCGGCAGCGCCGTCGCGACGCTCCTGGGTCCGCTGGTCGAGCACCGCGGCGCCGCCGACCGTCACGCGCGCTGAGCGAGAGCCGTCACGCCGCGCCGCAGCGCGAGCACGATCGCCCCGGCCACGAAGTAGTCCTCGTCCACCTCGCGCCGGGCCTCGCGCACGGCCCGGCGCAGGTCCTCCGCCCTCCCGGACAGATCGTGCAGCGCCCCCGGGTCGGCGCCCTCGGTACCGACGGACCGCACCGCCGCGGAGTACGCGTGCAGCGCGCGCGCCGCGACGGGTCGCAGCCGCGAGCCGAGGGCGACGTCGTCCCGCCCCGCCTGCTCCCACTCCACGAGGAGGCGGACGAGCTCGCCCACGACCTCCGCCGACGTCTCCAGCGCGCCGGCGCGCTGCACCTGGGAGACCGCCCAGTCGCGGTGCCGCCGCAGCCGGACGTTGGCACGCGCGGCCTCACGCGTGCGGGCCACGGCGTCTCGTGCCCGGGTCAGCGTCGGGTCCACCTCGTGGCGCCGCTCGTCCCACTCCTCCGGCAGGGGTGGCCGGTCGCCCTCGAGGCCGTCGGCGAGCGCGTCGAGCTGCTCGACGAGCGTGTCGCGCAGCCCGTCGAGCGCCTCCTCCGTGGGCGTGAGCGGCAGCGGCGGTGCGACGAGGTTGACGCCGATGCCGATGAGCGCACCGACGACCAGGAGCCCGGCGTAGGCCCCGACGAACTCGACCTTCTCCGCGTTGCCGATGACCAGCACGAACAGCGCGGACGTCACCGCCCACGTCCCCATGTCGCCGAGCCGGTGCCACCCCGCGCACGCGAGAGCCAGCCCCACGACGAGCGCGACCGACACGGCGCTCGGCGCCAGCACGAGGTCGACGCCGCGCGCGATCGCGGCACCCAGCAGGAGCGCCACGACGGCCTGCGCGGACTCGCGGACCGAGCGAGCGAGCGTGCTCGTCGTGGCGACCACCGCGCCCAGCGGGGCGTAGTACGGGTACTCCGAGAACGGTGCCGGCGCGAGCACGCCCACGTACCAGGCGAGCGCCGCCGCGACCGCGCCCTTGACCGCGAGCGACCACCGCGGGTGGCGCACCCACTGCCGGTGCGCGGCGGCGACGGCCCGGCGCGCACGCAGCGCCGCTCGCCCGGTCCGGCCCCCGTCGTCGCCCAAGGGCGTGGTCCCGCTCGCTCCGTCGTGCCGTGTCACGGTCACGAGCGTCACCCGCCCGGCACTCTCGCGCACCCCCACCCGCCGCTGCCCACCTCGGGAACCGCTTCGACGTGTGAGCTCGCGGAGCCGGTGCTTCACTGACGGCGTCGGTGCAGAACCCCGCCGACGCCGTCGAGCACGCGGTGGCGTCGCCGACCCCGGCGACCGCCTCCACGATTCCCACGAGGAGGCCGAGAGATGGAACGACGACGCGGTACCGGTGCCGCACGGATCGGTGGCGCGGTCGCGCTCGCCCTCGGACTCGCCGCGTGCGCGCAGGGCACGGGGGACGACGCGGGGGACGTCGACTTCTCGGCGGACGAGTCGCCGTCGGGCGAGCTCGCGGTGATGGGCTTCGGCACGGGCGACGAGATCGGCGAGGTCCGGTACGACCGGGCCGTGGAGGAGCTCGGCGACGTCGACGTGCGGCTCTCCGAGGGCGAGCTCGACATCCAGGCCTTCCTGTCGGCGGTCGCGTCGGGCAACCCGCCCGACCTGGTGTACGCCAACCGCGACCAGATCGGCACCTTCGCGTCGCGCGACGCGATCCTCCCCCTCGACGAGTGCATCGAGGCCGAGGGCGTGGACATGGACGCGTTCGTCGACCCGGCGGTCGAGCAGGTGACGTTCGACGGGAGCGTCTACGGCATCCCCGAGTTCAACCAGGTCCAGGTGACGATGGCGAACGCCGACCTGCTCTCCGCGGCGGGCCTGAGCATCGAGGACGTGAACGGCTCCGACCGCGACGCGATCACCGCGGCGAACGAGGCGCTGATGCGCGCCGACGGCGGCACCCTGACCGTCATCGGGTTCGACGCGAAGCTGCCCGAGTTCCTGCCGCTGTGGGCCAAGTCGGTGGGGGCGGACCTGCTGTCCGAGGACGGGCGCACCGCGCAGCTCGGCAGCCCGGAGGTCGTCGAGTCCCTCGAGTGGGCCGTCGGCATCTACGACGCGCAGGGCGGTTTCCCGGCCGTCAAGACCTACCGCGACTCCGCCGACTTCTTCGGTGCCGGCAACCAGTTCGCGACGGGGGTGCTCGGCGCGATGCCCATGGAGCAGTGGTACATCAACGTGCTCAACGAGTCGTCGCCGGACGCGCCCATGGCGTTCGACGCCGTGCGCACCCCGGACGGCGACCCGATCGCCTTCGCCTCCGGCTCCGCGTGGGCCGTGCCGCGTGGCAGCGAGAACCCCGCGGCCGCCTGCCGGTTCGCGCGCCTCATGACGGAGACGGACGCGTGGGTGGCGGCGGCCCAGGCCCGCGCCGATGCGCGCGAGCAGGACGGCCTCGTGTTCACGGGCGTGCTCACCGGCAACGAGGAGGCCGACGAGCAGATCCGCGACGAGCTCGTGCCCGACGACGCCCCGCAGCCGTGGCAGGACGCGATCGACGCGATGTACGAGGCGAACGACGCGACGTTCGCGCTCCCGGCGAACCCTGCGGACAACGAGTTCGAGACCGCGTGGCAGGACGCGGTGAACCGCGTCCTCAACGGTCAGCAGGAACCGGCCGAGGCGATGGCACAGGCGCAGGAGGAGGCACAGAAAGCGCTCGACGACGCGTGGGCCCAGTGGGACGAGGAGGACTGACGGTGGCGGCCGCCGACGTCGCTCCCGCGCCGACCGGTCCACCCGCCGCGAGAGGCCACGGACGTCCGGGCCCGGACGGGCTCCGGCGGTCACGGCTCACGCCGAGCGCGCGCCGTGAGCGCAACGCCGCCCTGCGGTTCATCAGCCCGTGGATCATCGGGTTCGTCGTGTTCACCGCGTGGCCGATCGTCTACAGCGCCTACCTGTCGTTCACCGACTACGACGTGATCAACGACCCGACGTTCGTCGGCCTCGAGAACTACCGGGAGATGACCCAGGACCCCAAGGTCGCGCTCTCGTTGTGGAACACGCTCGTGTACACGGTCGTGCAGGTACCGCTCTACACGGTCGTCGCGCTCGCCCTCGCGCTCCTGCTCAACCAGGCCGGGCGCTCGGCCGGGTTCTTCCGTACCGCGTTCTTCATCCCCAAGATGACCCCGCCGGTGGCCGTAGGCGTGCTGCTGCTGCTCCTGTTCAACGGGCAGTACGGGATCGTCAACGAGGTGCTGTCGTGGTTCGGCATCCAGGGTCCGTCGTGGACGACCGACCAGGCGTGGATCAAGCCCGGGCTCGTGCTCATCAGCCTGTGGACCGTGGGGGCGGCGGTGATCATCCTTCTCGCGGCACTGCGCAACGTGCCGAACGACCTGTACGACGCCGCGCGCGTCGACGGCGCCGGCTTCTGGCGCCGTACCCGCGCCGTGACCGTCCCCATGATCAGCGGCGCGATCTTCTTCGTCGTCGTCGTCAACACGATCGCCGGGTTCCAGATGTTCACCGAGGCGTACTCGGCCTACTTCGGGGCGGGCAACTCCACGTACAGCAACGACGCCGCGCTCTTCTACGTCATCTACCTGTTCCAGGAGGGCTTCCAGGAGCTGCACATGGGCTACGCGTCCGCGCTCGCGTGGCTCCTGTTCGTCGTCATCATGCTCGTGACGCTCGTCCAGCTCGTCGTGTCCCGGCGCCTCGTCTACTACGAGGGGGAGCAGCGATGACCACGGCACCGTCCTTCCCCCGCCCAGCCGTGAGCGGTCCGGGCACGGCCCCCGATCCCGCGGTCGGGGTGCCCGACGCGCTCGGCCCTCCCCCGCCGTCGGGCCGGTCCTCGACCGGCCGCAGCCCGCGGCGCAGGGTCGCGCGCCTCGTGGTGCTCGTCGCGCTCGTCCTCGCGACGGTCGCGTTCGTCTACCCGCTGCTGTGGCTCCTGTCCGCGTCGTTCAAGCCGCGAGCCGAGGTGTTCGACAACCGGCTCGTCCCGCAGACGTTCACGCTCGACAACTACGTGACCGTCTGGCAGGAGGCGCCGCTCGCCCTCTGGCTCGGCAACACCGTCGTCGTCACGGTGCTCGCCGCGGGCCTCGTCACGCTCTCGAGCGCGCTCGTCGCGTGGGGGTTCGCCTACTTCCGCTTCCGCGGCCGTGGCCCGCTGTTCGGGCTCGTGCTCGCCACGATGATGCTCCCCGGCGCGGTGACGATGATCCCGACGTTCCTCATCTGGAACCAGCTCGGGTTCGTCGGGACCAACGTGCCCCTGTGGGCCGGGAACCTCTTCGGCAGCGCGTTCTACATCTTCCTCCTGCGGCAGTTCTTCCTCGGGCTGCCGCGCGAGCCGTTCGAGGCGGCCCGGCTCGACGGCGCGAACAACTGGCAGATGTTCTGGCGCATCGCCGTGCCGCTGTGCCGGCCCGCGCTCGTCCTGACGTTCCTCTTCGAGGCCCAGGCCTCGTGGACCGACCTCATGCGGCCGCTGATCTACCTGCAGGACTCCTCGACCTTCACCATCCCCCGGGGGCTCAAGGCGCTCATCGACCAGTTCGGGCCGGGGGGCGAGTCGCAGTGGGAGATCGTCGTGACCGCCTCGGTGATCACGACCGTCCCGATGATCCTGCTCTTCTTCCTCGGCCAGCGGCACTTCGTCGAGGGGGTGGCCACGACGGGCAGCAAGGGCTGAGCCCGATCGGAGACGCGGCGACCGGCACGGCAGCACGGCACGACCACCAGACGGAAGGACGGCAGCACCATGCGAGCACTGACCTGGCAGGGACGCGAGAAGGTGAGCGTCGAGGACGTCGCGGACCCGAGGATCGAGCACCCGACGGACGCCGTCGTGCGGGTCACCTCCACCGCGATCTGCGGCTCGGACCTGCACCTGTACGGCGTGCTCGGGATGTACCTCGACGCGGGCGACGTCCTCGGGCACGAGGCGATGGGCGTGGTCGAGGAGGTCGGTCCGGAGGCGGGCGACCTCAAGGTCGGCGACCGGGTGGTCGTGCCGTTCAACATCGCCTGCGGGCACTGCTGGATGTGCAGCCGCGGGCTGCAGACCCAGTGCGAGACGACGCAGGTGCGCACCCAGGACAAGGGCGCCGCGCTCTTCGGGTACACGAAGCTCTACGGGCAGGTGCCCGGCGGCCAGGCGCAGTACCTGCGCGTGCCGCAGGCGCAGTACGGCCCCGTCGTCGTCCCCGACGACGGGTCGCCGGACGAGCGGTACCTGTACCTGTCGGACGTCGTGCCCACGGCGTGGCAGGCGGTCGAGTACGCCGACGTCCCGCCCGGCGGGACGGTCGTCGTGCTCGGTCTCGGGCCCATCGGCCAGATGAGCGCGCGCATCGCCCTCCACCGCGGTGCGTCGCGCGTCGTCGGCATCGACCTGGTGCCCGAGCGGCGGGCCATGGCCGAGCGCCACGGGGTCGAGACCCTGGACCCGTCGGCGGTCGACGACGTCGCCGCCGCGGTCCGCGAGCTCACGGCAGGGCGTGGAGCGGACTCGGTGATCGACGCCGTCGGGATGGAGGCGCACGGGTCCCCCGTCGCCGAGGCCACCCAGAAGGTGGTCGGGCTGCTGCCCGACGCGGTCTCCGCGCCGCTCACGGAGCGCGCGGGGACCGACCGCCTCGCGGCCCTCTACACGGCGTTCGACCTCGTCCGGCGGGGCGGCACCGTGTCGATCTCCGGCGTCTACGGCGGTGCGAAGGACCCGCTGCCGATGATGCAGCTCTTCGACAAGCAGGTGACCCTGCGCATGGGCCAGGCCAACGTGCGGCGGTGGACCGACGCGCTCCTCCCCCTCGTCGCCGACGTCTCCGACCCGCTCGGCGTGCTCGACCTGCGCACCCACCGGCTGCCCCTCGAGCAGGCGCCCGAGGCGTACCGCACGTTCCAGCGCAAGGAGGACGGCTGCATCAAGGTCGTGCTCGACCCGTGGGCCTGACGACGGTCGACGCCGTCGTCGTCGGGGCCGGGCCCAACGGTCTCGTCGCGGCGAACGCGCTCGTCGACGCGGGGTGGGAGGTGCTCGTCCTGGAGGCGCAGGACACGTACGGCGGGGCCGTCCGGTCGGCCGAGGTCGCGGCGCCCGGCTTCTCCACGGACCTGTTCAGCGCCTTCTACCCTCTCGCGGCCGGTTCCCCCGTGATCCGGGGCCTGCACCTCGAGGAGCACGGGCTGTCGTGGTCGCGCGCGCCGTCCGTGCTCGCGCACGCGCTCGACGACGGGCGCGCGGCCGTCCTGCACGAGCGCCCCGAGGACACCGCGGCCGGGCTCGAGGACTTCGGTGCCGGGGACGGCGACGCGTGGCTCGAGCTGGTCGCGGGCTGGGACCGCGTCCGCGACCCGCTCCTCGACGCGCTCTTCAGCCCGCTGCCCGCCGCCGGACCGGTCCTGCGCGTGCTGCGACGCCTGGGAGCCGCCGGCACGCTCGACCTCGCCCGGCTCGCCGTGCTGCCCGTGCGCCGCCTCGCCGACGAGTCGTTCCGCGGGGAGGGCGGCGGGCTGCTGCTCACCGGCAACGCGATGCACGCCGACGTCCCGCCCGACGCGGCCGGCAGCGGGGTGTTCGGCTGGCTGCTCGCGATGCTGGGCCAGGACGTGGGCTTCCCGGTGCCGACGGGCGGTGCCGGGCGGCTGCCGGACGCGCTCGTCGCCCGGCTGCGCTCGCGGGGAGGCGATCTCGTGACCGGCGCGCGGGTGGACCGGGTGCACGTCGTGCGCGGTCGCGCCGTCGGCGTGAGCACCGCGGAGGGCCGCCACGTGCGGGCGCGACGGGCCGTGCTCGCCGACGTCAGCGCGCCCGCGCTCTACCGCGACCTCGTCGGGACCGGCCACCTGCCGCCGCGGATGGTCCGCGACCTCGACCGGTTCCAGTGGGACCACCCGACGGTCAAGGTGAGCTGGGCGCTCGACCGGCCGATCCCCTGGACGGCTCGCGGCGCGCACGGTGCGGGCACCGTGCACCTCGGCGTCGACCGCGCGGGCTTCGTCGACGTCGCGGCGGCGCTCTCGAACGGCCGGGTGCCCGACCGGCCGTTCCTCGTGCTGGGCCAGATGACGACGTCCGACGCGTCCCGCTCCCCGGCGGGCACCGAGTCCGCGTGGGCCTACACGCACGTGCCGCACGGCGCGCGGTGGACGGCCGACGCCGTGGCCGACGAGGTGCGGCGCGTCGAGGAGACCGTGGAGCGTGTGGCACCCGGGTTCGGCGACGCCGTCGTCGGTCGGTTCGTCCAGACTCCCGCCGACCTCGAGGCGGCGGACGCCAACCTCGCCGGCGGGGCGATCAACGGCGGGACCTCGGCCGTCCACCAGGAGCTGTTCCTGCGCCCGACACCCGGCCTCGGGCGGCCGGAGACCCCGATCACCGCCCTCTACCTCGCGAGCGCGTCGGCGCACCCGGGCGGCGGGGTGCACGGTGCGTGCGGGTGGAACGCGGCGCGTGCGGCGCTCGGCGCCGCGGGCCCGAGGGGGGCGGTCCGGCGCGCGCTCGTGCGCACCGCGTGGGCACGGTTGCTGCGCGACGCCGACGAGTGAGCGAGGATCGTGGCGACCGCGCCGACAGGAGTGAGGGACCGCCATGACGATCGCCGACCACGACGCCTACATCGCCGCGGCGCCCGAGGCCTTCCAGCCCGCGCTGCGACGGCTGCGCACGCTGCTGGCCCACACGCTCCCGGAGGCTGACGAGATCGTGGCCTACGACATGCCGGGGTTCAGCATCGGCGGCTCGGTCGTCGCGAGCTATGCGGCGTTCAGCAGGCAGTGCGGGCTGTACCTCCGTCCGGGCGCCGTCGCCGAGCACGCCGAGGAGATCGCGTCCGCCGGCCTCAAGGCCACCAAGACCGGCATCACCTTCTCGCCACGCCGACCGATCCCGGACGACCTCGTCGAACGGCTCGCCCGGGCGTCGCGGGAGGACGCCGGGGTCTGACGGCGCAGTGGTCGGACCTAGGGCGTGTCTCCTTGGTCGCACGGCCGTGATATTGCAGAGTGCGGTCGTGGATCGTGGTCGGGAGTTGTCGGACGAGCAGTGGGCGGTGATCGGCCCGTTGATGCCGCAGGCTTCTGGGCGGTTACGTCCGTGGCGTGATCACCGTCAGGTCGTGGAGGGAATCGTTCACCGGTATCGGACCGGGGCCGCGTGGCGTGATCTTCCCGAGCGGTTCGGCCCGTGGCAGACGGTGTGGAAGCGCCACGCGCGGTTCTCCCGGGACGGGACTTGGGACAAGATCTTGACGGCGTTGCAGGCTCGTGCGGACGCGAACGGCGGTATCGACTGGCAGGTGAGCGTGGACTCCACGATCAACCGGGCGCACCAGCACGCCGCGACATTGCCCCGCACCACAGGGGGCACCGACGAATCACAAGAATCCGGAACGGCGCGAACCGGCTGACCACGCATTGGGTCGCTCCCGGGGCGGGTTGTCGACGAAGATCCACGCCGCGGTCGACGGCAACGGGCGACCGCTCGCGGTGCTCGTGGGGCCAGGCCAGGGTGGTGACGCTCCGATGTGCCTGCCGCTGCTCGACACGATCCGAGTGCCTCGAGCAGGTGCCGGACGGCCGCGCACCACCCCCGATGCCGTGCTGGGCGACAAGGCGTACTCCTCGCGCGCGATCCGCACCGAACTGCGCCGGCGCGGCATCGTCGCGGTCATCCCCGAACCTCGCGACCAGCAGGCCCACCGTCGCCGACGCGGATCACGAGGCGGACGCCCCGTGACCTACGACTCCGTCACCTACCGAGGTCGCAACACGGTCGAGCGGTTCTTCAACCGGGTCAAGCAATGGAGAGCACTCGCGACCCGCTACGACAAGCACGCCGTGATCTACCGTGGCGCGGTGGTACTCGCCGCTCTCCTCCTCTGGGTTGAGAACTGACACGAGTACCTTTCCCTCATGGACTCGGTCGATGATCCGCTCGCGGCCTGGAGAGCGCTGGAGGCGCAGCGCGGAGCCCTATCGCTCGAGGACCAGGCAATCTTCATCCTCATCTGCGTCGAGAGCATCCTGTCGATGCGCCCGGCACGAGATGCCGCTGGCCAGGAGTACCTCCACGCTATCTGGGACGCGATCGGCGCAGACCGTTCGAAGCTGTCAACGATCGCCGAAGCCCTCGCCCAGCGCCCAGACATCGACAACCACGATGACCTTGCCGCCCTTCTCCATGCGGTCGAGACCCTTCGCGGATCCCACGACGCCGCGGCATGGGGCGCCCGCCGCCTTCTCGACGACGCCCATGAACGCATCCCCAGAGACGGCAGCGACGCCGTCTTCCCACCGCTTGCTCATGACACGGCGCACGAGGCCGTTCAGGACGAATTTCGCTGGCAGCGCACAGTTCTCGCATCACTAACCGCCCACGACCATCCTGTGCGAATCGCGCACCTGCGCGAGCAAGCACGAGTTCGCGGCGCGGCCAGTCACTATAAAGATGCGCCCTAACCCGCCCAGGGAAGGAACATTGCATTGTTGAATCACGACTTCGCCCGCGAAGCATACGCGCGCACCCGAAACACGCGAAGATTGGCCTGGATCGCCGCGTTCTGCCTCTCTATAGCCATGCTGGGAGTCGGGCTGGCAATGGGAGACTGGTTTCCCTTCGTCGTCGGCTTATGGTCAGGACTGCCGGGGGCTTTCGTGACGGCCTCGGCCATCGCGCGACGTCGCCAGCTCAACAGCGCGCGCCGCCTCACGCTTGTGGCCTGGCTGCTTTGCCTTGCGGTCGCATTAGCGCTCGCAACGACTATTGCTATCACCTTGACGCCTCTGGCGGCGGTGCCGATTACTTTGATTGCGTGGCTCCTGGTGTACGCATCCGTCTGCTCACGGATACTGTGAACGCATCCCAAAGCCGTCAGCGACTCCTTCTTCCCACCGCCTGCTCACGACACGGCGCACGAGGCCGTTCAGGACGAGCTTCGCTGGCAGCGCACAGTCCTCGCATCTAAGCGCCACGATCATGCTGTACGAATCGCGCAGTTGCGCGAGCATGCGCGGGTTCGCGGCGCGGCTAGTCACAAAGGAGACACGCCCTAGGGGGCCTGGCGCTCCGCGAGGAACGCGAGCCGACGGAGCGTCTCGACGTTCCGCGGACCGATGACGGCGCTCCGCACGGGCCGGGGCACGAGCGTCCCGGGTCCCTTCTCGGCGTCCTCGGTGATCCGCACGGTGCAGCCCGACGGCGTCGGCGTCACCTCGATCCGTGCCCGTGCCTCCCCGGCGGGCCAGCCCCTCGCCTGCAGCTCGATCCCGCGGGCCGGGTCCCAGCCCCGCACGACCGTCTCGTCGTCGAGGAGCGCGGGCCAGAGGCCGACCGAGTGCAGGATCCTCGACCCCGGGTCGGGCCACTCCGGGTCGACGGCGCGGATGCGTGCCGTCCCCACGACCCAGGTCGAGTAGGACCAGCCGTCCGCGAGCACGCCGAGCACCGCGTCCGGAGAGCATCGCACAGCGCGTGTGACGGTGACCATGACCCGAAGGTAGTCGCGCGCCCGGTACTGGCAACCGCTCGCGAGGAGTCGGCGAGTACGCGCGTGCACGGGCCTCCGGACGTAGCGTGAAGAGCCCGCGACGACGCGGGGACGACACCTCTGAGAGGGGACGGGGCGCCATGGTCATCGCCAGCTTTCCGCAGGAGTTCGCGGTCCGCGCCGCGACGATCCTCGGACACGGTCTCGAGGTCAGCGTCACCATGCGCCAGGCTGGCGTGAGCGTCCGTGCGGGCAGCAGCTCGGACGCCTCAGCACGCTGTGACCAGGCGGAGGCGCTCGACGGGGCCGGGCCATGCATCGACGCGATGCACCAGGGGTCCGCGCTGCTCGTGCCCGAGGTGGCCGAGGAGACGCGGTGGGACCGGTGGCGTCGGCAGAGCGTCCAGGAAGGCTTTGTGTCGGCGGCGGCCGTCCCGGCGATCGTCACGGACGACGTCGCCGTCGCCCTGAACCTGTACGCGCGCTCCCCCGACCCGTGGACGCCGGAGCTGCTCACCGCCGCGGACTCCTACGCCCAGCTCGTGGCCTCGGCCGTGCGCCTGCGCCTGCAGCTCGCCGCGCTCGAGGACTCCACGGCGGGGTTCTACCGCACGATGTCGGACGGCGTGGCCACCGAGCGCGCCGTCGGGGCGATCATGCAGACGAACCAGTGCACGGCGGACGAGGCGCACCGCATCATCGAGTCCGCCTCCCGGCACCGCAACGTGAGCCCCCGCGAGGTCGCCGAGACCCTCCTGCGGGCGCTCGTCGTGTCGGAGCCGTCCGACGAGGACGCCACGGACCGATGAGCGGGGCGACCCGAGCGCCGTCCCCGGCGGCCCAGGACCGGCGGACCGTCCTGTCCGGCGTCCTGTTCGGGTGCGGCGTCGCCGCCTCCGTCGTCGACCTCTTCGTCTTCCACCTCGGGCTGCAGTGGCACCACTTCTACGACCTGTCGACGACGCAGGTCGCGCTCGCCGCGGACGGCGTCTTCCACGCGGTCGGCTGGTTCGTCACCGTGTGGGGGCTGTTCCTCCTGGCGGACGTGCGCCGTCGCGCGGAGGTGTCGTGGTCCCGCTGGACGGGGGCCGTGGCCGTGGGGCTCGGCGGGTTCCAGCTCCTCGACGGTGTCGTCAACCACAAGATCCTCGGCATCCACCAGATCCGCTACGGCGTCGACCTCCTGGTCTACGACGTCGTCTGGATCGGTTCCGCGGTGGTCGTGCTCCTCGTCGGGCTCGTCGTCCTGCGCCGGGCGCGGCCCGGTCGCGCGGGTGCGGCCGGGACGGCGTGATGCACCCGCACGGGCACGTGCCGGACGTCGGCCCTCCGCTGCTCACCGTCGTCGCCCTCGTCGCTCTCGCGCTCGGCGGAGCCGCCTACGTGGTCGGGCTGCGAGCGGCACGCTCGCGGAGCCCGTGGCCCGTCCGGCGGACCCTGTGCTGGTACGCGGGTCTCGCGTGCGCGGGCGCGGCGACCGTCGGGCCGCTCGCCGAGGCGTCCCGCTCGAGCTTCACGGCGCACATGGCGGGGCACGTCCTCCTGGGCATGCTGGCACCGCTCCTGCTCGTGCTCGCCGCCCCGGTGTCGCTCCTCCTGCGGGCGCTGCCGCCCGTGCGTGCACGGCGCGTCACGACGGCGCTGCGCTCATCGGCGGCGCGGTGGGTCGCGCACCCGATGGTCGCGGGGATCCTCGACGCCGGCGGGCTCTGGCTCCTGTACACCACGGGGCTGTTCCACCTCGCCCACGCCTCGGCACCCGTGGGGCTCGCCGTGCACGCCCACGTGCTCCTGGCGGGCTGGCTGTTCACCGCGTCGCTCGTCGGGCCGGACCCGCACCCGCACCGGTCGTCGGTCCGCGTGCGCGCGACGGTGCTCGTCGTGTTCGTCGCCGCGCACTCCGTCCTGGCCAAGTGGCTCTCCGCGCACCCGCCCGCCGGTGTCGCCCCCGCCGACGCGCGTACCGGGGCACAGCTCATGTACTACGCGGGGGACGTCGTCGACGTCGCGCTCATGGTCCTGGTCGCCGCCGGGTGGTACGCAGCCTCCCGCCCGCGGGACCTCTCGACTGCGCGCGTGCGAGGGCGTCCGGGCCTAGCGTGAGGGTGAGGCTCGAGAGCGCGGGTCCCGGCACGGGTGACGGGAGAACGCGATGAGAGTCCTCACGACGGCAGGTGTGGCAGGAGCGGCGGTGGGTGCCGCCTGGTGGGTGCGGCGTCGGGGACGCGCGCAGGGCGGCACCGACCGCCCTCTCGCGCTGACGGTGCACCGGCCCTACGACGAGGTGGTCGAGGAGCTCGCTCGACCCGACGCCGCCGCGTTGCTCGCGGTCGGCGACGACGCCCAGCTCGAGCTCACGCCGGCACCGGGGTCGTTCGGCACGGAGGTGCGGCTGCGGCCCGGGACGCGCGGGCACGCCTCCCGGGCGGAGGCACGGCAGGCGCTGCGCGAGGCGAAGCAGCTCCTCGAGACCGGCGCGACCATGCCGCCGGACCACGCCGTGACACGGCGGCCGACGCTCACCTCGATCCCCCTCGAGGTCGCGATCCGCCGCGCGGGCTCAGGAGGCCGGCTGTGAGGGCGCTGCAGTGGGTCGGTGTGAACCGTCTCGAGGTGGGCACGGTGCCGGACCCGACGATCGAGCACCCGGAGGACGTCGTCGTGCGCGTGCGCCGGACGGTGACGTGCGGGTCCGACCTCCACCTGCTCGGCGGGTACGTCCCGTTCATGCGCTCGGGGGACGTGCTCGGGCACGAGTTCGTCGGCGAGGTGGTCGAGGTCGGACCGGAGGTGCGGCGTCACGCCGTGGGTGACCGCGTCGTCGTCTCGTCGTTCATCGCGTGCGGCCGCTGCTGGTACTGCTCGCGCGAGCTCTACTCGCTGTGCGACAACGGCAACCGCAACCCAGCGATCACCGAGCGCCTGTGGGGCTCCGCGCCGGGCGGGTGCTTCGGGTACTCCCACGCGATGGGCGGGTACGCCGGCTCGCACGCCGAGTACGTCCGGGTGCCGTTCGCCGACGTCGGAGCCTTCCCCGTGCCCGACGTCGTGGACGACGCCCGCGCGCTCTTCGCGTCCGACTCCGCGGCGACGGGGTGGATGGGCGCGGACCTCGGCGAGGTCGGGCCCGGCATGACGGTCGCCGTCTGGGGCGCGGGCGCCGTCGGCCAGATGGCCGCCGCCGCGGCGGTGCTGCGCGGCGCCGAGCGCGTCGTCGTCGTCGACCGGCTCGACGACCGCCTGGAGATGGTCCGCACCCACGTCGGGTGCGAGACCCTGCACGACCAGCGCGACGACGTCGGCCCAGCCCTGCTGGAGATGACGGCCGGACGCGGGCCGGACGTGTGCATCGAGGCGGTCGGGATGGAGGCGAGCGGCGGCCCGGTCGAGGACGCCGTCGACCGCGTCAAGCAGCAGCTGCGGCTCCAGACGGACCGGCCGTCGGCCGTGCGTCGCGCGATCTACCACTGCCGCAAGGGCGGGACCGTCGTCGTGCTCGGGGTGTTCGCGGCCCTGGCCGACGGCTTCCCGCTCGGGGCGCTCATGAACAAGGGGCTCACGCTGCGCTCGGCCCAGATGCACGGCCAGCGCTACATCCCGGGTCTGCTCGACCTCATGGCGCGCGACGAGCTCGTCACCGAGCATCTGGGCACGCACGTGATGCCGCTCGAGGACGGGCCGCTGGGCTACGACCTCTTCAAGCGCAAGGCCGACGGCTGCGTGCGCGCGGTGTTCGTGCCCGGCGACGCCCCTGCCGGGTGAGCGCGCGGAGTCACGTCCCGTCGTCGCCCGCGTCGAAGACCTCGCGGTAGAGGCGGCCCGCCTCGTCGACGACCGCCGGGTCGATCGACGCGGCGGGCGAGACGTCGACGAGGAGCGGCTCGCAGTCCGGGCCCCGCCCCGCGACCTCACCGGTGAGCAGCCACGGGAACCGCTCCGGCGTCATCAGGTGGGCGTACTGGCAGAGCTGGCGCGCGACCCAGTGCTCCACGGGCCGGTCCCACCACGGCTCGGGGTTCATCGGGTTGACGCTCAGACCGGGCAGGAGGCATCCGCTCTCGTGGTCCCGGCTCACCTGGGTGCGGTCCTGGTCCGGTCCCCCGCTGAACCGGACGTAGAGAGGCCGCACGACGGCGACGAGCTCGGTCACCTCGGCGAGGTTCCGCAGGCGGGGCAGGCCGTCGAGGGCGCTCGTGTCGTCGGGCATGGGGACCTCCTGGTCAGCGTCGCTGCGCGCCGGTCGGGCCCCTTCTCGACTCTCCGTGACGGCGTCGGTCCACGCCAGGCTACGAGGGCTCCCGGGCACAGGCATCCCGGGCCTGCGAGCGTCGCATGGCCGTGTCACGGTGGCTGGGCCGCGCCGGCGCAGCGCGGCCCAGCACCGAGCGCACGACCGAGGAGGCCGACATGACCGAGAACGACGAGCGCGGTTACGACCCCGCCGAGGACCCCGACGCCGACCCGCGGTCGATGAACCCCCGGGAGGGGGCGGAGGCCCAGGGGTCTTCGTCGGGTGCCGGGGACTCCGACGCCGAACCGGCGAACGTCAACCCGCGCACCGGCGAGCAGGCGTCCGGGGACGGCGACGCCTGACCCCGACGAGCAGCGAGGCCCGGGTGGGAGCACCACCCGGGCCTCGCCGTGTCCGCGCCCTCACGCCGCCGCGGTCGCGACCTCCCCGCGCCGCACGTCGGTCCGCAGCCCGAAGCGCAGACCGAGGTGGTCCATGGTGGGCGGGAGCGGGTCGTCGGCGAGGTAGCGCCCCCTGCCGACGGCCAGGTCGAGGTCCGCGAGCCGGGCGAGCGTGTGCGACGCGAGAAGGAGCACGAGGTTGCGGCCCGGGCACGACACGGGGCCGCCGCTGAACGGGACGAGGCCCCAGTCGGCGTCGGCACGCCCGTCGAGCCACGCCTCCGGTGCGAACGCGTCGGCGAACTCGACCCGGTCCGCGTCGCGGTGGAAGTAGGCGCTCAGCACAACGAAGCCGGTGCCGGCGGGGAACACCCGTGCACCCCACCGCACGGGCTCGGTCGCGTCCCGCAGGATCGCGAGGGTCGTGGGCCACAGCCGGACCGCCTCGAGCACGCATCCGCGGGCGTAGGGCAGCACGCTCGGGCCGCGCCCCGACGTCGCCAGCTCGGTGAGCAGACGCTCGCGCACGGCGGGCCGTGCGGAGGCCACCGCGAGCGCCCGGAACGTCGCGGCACCCGCGGCGTCGAACGCGAAGAGCCAGTGCGGTATCTGTCGGCGGACGGCGTCGGCACCGCCGGCGTCCCTCCCCCGCGCCGCGAGGGTGCCCGCCTCCGCGACGGCCACGTGCTCGGCGATGCGCCGCTCGAGCGCCACCCGCAGCCAGGGGCGGCGGGGGCGGAACCACGACCAGTTGCCGTCACGCCGCAGAGCGTCCAGCATCGCGACGAGCCGCTCGTCGTCCCGCGCCGCGCGGCCGAGGACGACGGTCCGCACGAGGCGCCACCACGCGGCGGCGAACGTGTCCCAGTCGAGGCGACCGGACGCGTCCACCGTCGCGACGAGCTTCCCCACCTCGCGCTCGACGGCCGCGACGAGCACCTCGCCGTCCGCGTGCACGGGCTCCCTCATGTCGAGGACGGCCTCGTTGAACGGTCGGCGCACGACGCGCTCGTCGGACGAGGAGACGAGCACGCCGTCGGGCTGGAAGTGGGCGAGCGCGCCGCGCTTCTCCCAGGACGCCGGGGTGTAGGGCTCGGGCGAGCCCGCGAGGACCCGCTCGACGTGCTCCGGCCGGACGGCGAGGACGAGCTGCCGGCCGCCGACCCGCACCACGAGCGGGGCGCCGTCGTAGCGGTCGCGCAGCCCGTCCAGGAGCCGCCGGGCCGTGCGGTCGACCTGGCGCCGTTCTGCCCACGCGGTCGCGCGTGGCCGCCGGACTATCGCGCCCTGCGCGACGAGCGGACCGAGCACGTCCCGCAGGACGCGCCCGGTCTCGCTCGCCGTGAGGTCGACCGGGGTGCTCCCCGTCATGCGGCCGGCCGGGTGGTGGGCGTCGTGGTCGACGTCGCGTCGCGGCGTGCGGGCCACAGCGCGATCGCCAGGCCGGCGGCCGCGCTCACGACGTGGAGCACGTTGTCCGCGCCGTTGATGTTGAGGAAGTTGGCCTCGGGGTCGTTCACGACGATCAGCCCGTACACGAACGCGGCGCCGTAGCCGATCGCGAGGATCCAGCCGTACGTGCGGGCGCTCGCGGAACGGTTCCACATCAGCACGCCGAGCAGGCCGATGACGAGGTGGACGACGTTGTGCAGCGGGTTGATCGCGAACCCGAGCAGGGTCTGCGAGTGGTCGTGCACCGTCCAGTCGTCGAACCCCGTGATCGCGAAGCCGACGGCTCCCACGAGCAGGTAGACGACGCCGATGACGAGCGCGAGGTACTGGTGCACGCCGCGGGTGCGGGCGGCCGGGTGCGCGGAGTCGCGCGGGACGGATGCGGCGGTCATGTCGGTCCTCCTCAGTCCTTGTGCAGGGCGTCCTTGACGGCGCCCTTCGCCTTGTCGAGCGTCGAGGGCTTGCCCGTGGTGCCGTGGAAGCGCTCGTCCGGCTGCGTGGGCGGGGGCATGGGGACGCCGGCCGGCGGCTCGGCGACGTACGTGAACTCGCCCTTGCCGTCCGGCGTCGGGCCACTGGCCCAGCGACCCTCCGACGCGTGCTCGCCGTCGGAGAAGTTGATGTACTGGTACGACACGCTGCGGTCCTCCTTCGAGATCGGGAACGTGCTCGGCACGGGCAGCTCCTCGACGCCCTCGTCCCGCAGCTCCTGCGCCGCGGCGAGCCACTGGTTCTGGTGCATCGTGTCGCGGGCGAGCAGGAAGGAGAGCAGGTCGCGCACGCCCGCGTCGTCCGTCATGTGGTAGAGCCGGGCGACCTGGAGCCGGCCCTGCATCTCCGCGTTGGCGTTGGCCGTGAAGTCGGCGAGCAGGTTGCCGCTCGCCGTGATGTAGCCGGCCGACCACGGGTTGCCGTTCGAGTCGACCGGGCGCGCGCCGGCCCCGGCGACGATCGCCTGCTGCGGGTCGGTGCCACCGACGATCGCGGCCACGGTCGGGTCGTCCTGCACCGCGCCCTCGACGAGGCCGACCGGCGCCTTCTCGAGGAGCTGCGCGATCATCGTCGCGAGCATCTCGACGTGTCCGAACTCCTCGGCACCGATGCCGTACAGCAGGTCGCGGTACTTGCCGGGGATGTGGGCGTTCCACGACTGGAAGCCGTACTGCATCGCCACGGTGATCTCGCCGTACTGGCCGCCCAGCACCTCCTGGAGCTTGCGCGCGTAGACGGCGTCCGGGCGGTCGGGCTTGGCCTGGTGCTGGAGCTCTTGACGGTGGAAGAACATGTTCTCTCCCTCGGGGAGTACGCCCTCCGGCGGCGTGCGCGGAGGACCACGGCACGCGCCTCGTTCTCGACGCGTCGAGCTTTCCCTCAGCCTCGGGCGGTGCGCTCCTGGTCGCATCTGGGGAGGCACACCGGCATCTCGTGGCGAGCCGCCCCGATCGTGCCTACGGTCGTCCTGCGGCTTCGAGCAGTGGGAGCAGCCACGACCGAGGAGCGTCCATGACCGACACCGGCCCCCGTCCCGTCACCGACGACACCGAGACCCCCGTCCTCCTCCGGCTCGCCCGGCGGCTCGAGGGCTCGTCGTCCCTCGACGACCTCTCGAGCGCCGTCCGGGGCGTCGCGCTCGCCGTCGTCCCCGCGCACGGCCGGCTCCGCGAGGAGCTGCACGGCCGCTCGCTCGGCCACGCCCTCCACGCGACGCTCACGGACGTCCCCGTCGGGCTCTGGACGAGCGCGGCCGTGCTCGACCTCGTCGGCGGCGAGCGCAGCGCACCCGCGGCGCAGCGCCTCGTGGGGCTCGGCGTCCTCGCGGTCCCGCCCACGGCCCTGACCGGGCTCGCGGACTATCTCGACGTCGACCGCCGTGCCCGGCGCGTCGGGGCGGTCCACGCAGCGCTCAACTCGGGCGTCACGGCGCTCTACGGGGTCTCCTGGCTCCTGCGTCGCAGGGGCCGGCGGCGGTCCGGCATCGCGGTGTCGATGCTGGGCTACGCCGTCGCGGGGGCGAGCGCCTACCTCGGGGGCCACCTCGCGCAGGCGCTGCGCGAGCCGCCGGCAGAGGTCGCGCTCGGCGACGACGACGCTCCGGACGTCCTGTGACCGCGCACCGGCCCGGCCGGCCCCCGGCCGACCGGTCGGCGGCTCTCGTGACGGGTGCCACGAGCGGCATCGGACGCGCGCTCGCCAGCGAGCTCGCCCGCCGGGGTCACGACGTCCTCGTGGTCGCGGACCGGGGCGTGGACGACACGGTCCGCGAGCTCGCCGTCGACGGCGGGGCGCACGACGGGCTGACGGTCGACCTCGCGAGGCCGGGCGGCGTCGAGGCGACCGCCCGGCGGGCGCGCGAGCTCGGTGTCTCGACCGTGGTCCTCAACGCGGGCGTGGGCGTCCACGGCGCCCTGGTCCGCACCCCTCTGGAGGACCAGCTGCGGCTCGTGGACCTCGACGTGCGCTCGGTGGTGCACCTGCTCCACCTCCTCCTGCCCGACCTGCTGGCCGAGGGGCGGGGCCGCGTGCTCGTGACCTCCTCGGTCGCCGGAGAGATGCCCGCCCCCCACTTCGCGACGTACGCCGCCTCGAAGGCGTTCCTGCGCTCGTTCGCGTGGTCGTTGCGCGGCGAGCTCGCCGGCACGGGAGTGACGGTGACCGCGCTGCTGCCCGGCCCGACCCGGACGCCGTTCTTCCGGGAGGCCGGGATGGAGCGGACCCACGTGGGCCGACTGCCCAAGCCGTCCGCACGGACCGTGGCGCGGCACGCCGTCGACGCCCTCGAGGCGGGACGTCCCGAGGCCGTGACGGGCATCGAGGGCAAGGCCATGCTCGCGATCGCGCGCGTGCTGCCCCAGCCGGCGCGCGCCGCGTTCCACGGGTGGTTCTACGCCCCGGTCCCGGAGTCGCTCGCCGTGCCCCGCACGCCGCCCCCCTCGCCGCTGCGGTAGCCGTTGACCTTGTGCGTGCCGTCGCACCACGGCGGGATCGCCGTGCCGCCGCACCGGCACAGGGCGACCGTGGCCCGGTGGCGCTCGATCTCGCGGCCCGCGTCGTCGACCAGGCGGGCCGGACCGCGCACGAGCAGCGGTCCGTCCGGGCACGCCGTCACGGTGACCTCGTCGCCGGGTGCCTCCCGCGGCACGCTCCCCGGGTCGGTCATCGGGCACCTCCCTCGCACGCGCGACGCAGCTCTCGCGGGGGGTGCGCGGCCCGCCGCAGGCGCGTGCCGCCGTACGGCACCCCGCCCCGCAGCCGCCACCCCAGCGCGACCCACACGCACAGCGCGCGCTCCACGACCCACGCCGGCGCCCAGAGCGCGGCGGTCGACGGGAACACCGCCGCTCCCCCGGCCCGACGGCGCCCGGCCTCCGCGAGCCCGACCGCGGCGAGCAGCAGCGCGGCGGTCGCCCCGCTCCACGCGGCCCGGGCCGGGCCTCGCGCCCGGGCGACCCCCGCCACGCACGAGAGCAGCGCGGGCGCGAGCGCGAGCTCGACGGCGAGCCGCGCCGGCTGCGCGAAGGAGTCGTACGCCTGGCGCACGCGCTGCTCGACGAACCGTCGCACGTCGGGCGGCCGCCGTGGGACGACGAGGTCGGCGCGATGGACCACGGTCCCGCCGCGCGCCCGGACCGTCCGCTCGAGCTCGAGGTTCTCGAAGAGCACCCGGGCGTCGTAGCCCTCGGGTCCCAGGGCGTCGCGCCGCAGCACGACGGTCCCCGCGTAGTCGTGGCCGAGCGCGCGGTTCACGAGCGTGCGGGCCGTGTCCCAGCGGGCGTGCCACGGCGCCGGGGCGAGCACGTTCTGCGGGACGACTGCGTCCGCGCCGTCGAGCGCCGCGAGCGCCCGGCCGAGGGTCGGGACGTCCCACCGGACGTCGTCGTCGGCGACCACGACACGGCGCTCGGCGGTCGCGGCGAGCGCCGCGAGCACACCGACGACCTTGCCGTTGTGCCCCGGCGGCGGCGGGGGGACCCGAACCGTCCGTGCGGCGTCTCCCCACGCCACGGCGTGCCGGGCCGCGACCGGTGCCGGGGAACCGTCGGCGACGACGACCGCGACGTGTGCGGAGAGCCCGCGCAGGTAGGCGGCGAGCTCGGGCGTCCCGCGTTCGTCGACCTGCTCGCGCCGCAGGGGCAGCACGTACACGACGTCATCCACGCGGCCGCTCGACCCCCTCGCCGTGGCGCGCCGCGTCGGACGCGCCGTCGTCGGCGGGCACGAGCGGGACCCGCAGCGCGGACTCCCCCCGCTGCCAGCGCTCGAGCGCGTACGCGGCCACGTCCCCCTCCACCGCGAGGCACGCCGCAGCGCCCAGGAGGACGTCGTCGCGCAGCCCGGGCTCCTGCTCGACGAGGCGACCGGCGAGGTCGCGCGCGGCGATCTGCTCGTGGACGGCGTCGGCCTCGACGTGCTCGTCGAAGTACCACGTGGTGCTCTCGTCGTGCCCGAGCCGGCGGAAGCCGTTCCCGTAGAGCCGGCTGGGGACGGACGACGTCATCTCGAAGGCCGCGAGGTGGCCGACGATCGCGCCGCGCAGGCGTCGGTGGAGCCCGAACAGCGACATGGTGTTGAGCGCGGCGAGCACGACCGCGGGCACGGCGTCGACGTAGTGCCCGTAGGTGTCGTCGAGCCCGACGCCGCGCATCGACCGGGCGAACAGCTCGGCGTGCATCCGTCCGGGGCGCCCGCCGCCGTACTCGTCCGCCTGGATCTCGACGAGCGCCGCCTTGGGGGCGCCCGCGAGGCGCGGGACGGCCCACGTGTGCGGGTCGGCCTCCTTGAGCTGGTACAGGGACTTGAGCACGAGCAGCTCGCGCGCCTGCTCCGCGTCGGCCCGCTTGGCGACGTAGCGGGACAGGCTCGGGCCGTCGTCTGCCGCGGCGAGGTCGAACAGCCGCCGGGCCACGCCGGCCGCGTCGGTCTCGTCGCCGCCGGGCTGCCCCGCCCGCTCGCGCACCGCGGCCTCGAACGGGCGCTCGAGCAGGGCGCGGACGACGAGCAGCGAGGGCTCCCACTCCCAGTCGTCGTCGACACCCTCGACGCCGCGGTAGTGCAGCTCGTAGAGCAGCGTGAGCGCGAGCTGGAGGTCCTCGTCCCGCAGGACGGCCGCACCCGCCGTGCCGGACGCGGCCGCCGTGGCCTCGCGGACGGGCCGCACGCGCTCGCCGGCGTCGCCTGCCGGCGGTCCGGACGTGAGCGCGGCGAGCAGGGCCTCGCTCACCGGACCACGTGGCGCGGGCCGCGGGAGGCGACTCGCGGCCGGTGGGGCTCCGTCGCCGGGAAGGCGTCGCTCGGCGGGCACGGCGGTGGACGTCATCGGCACTCCTGGGACTCGCGCTGCACGGCGCCCCTGCTCGACACCACCGCCATGCTGGCCACGGACCGCCCGACTCGCGAGCCGAACCGGCTCGTGAGCCGGACGGCTCGTGGTGCTCAGCCCTGCTGGGAACCCTGCGGTGACGTCGCCGACGTGCCGTGCTGCGTGAGGTCCGCGAGGAAGCGGTGGCACTGCTGCGCCCGCTCGGAGTCCTCCGCCATGACCTTCTCGAAGAAGGTGGCGATCTCCTCCTTGCCCGCGTTGCGGGCGTCGCGGACGTACTGGCCGTAGTCGTGCCCGGCCTTGAGCGAGTGGTACTGCACCGAGATGAGGTCGAACGTGACGTCGTCGAACCCGGTCTCTCCTGTGGCCATGATCTGCTCCTCCGGCGCACCGAGGTCGGTACGCGGTCGTGGTGCCGGGCCGCGCCCGGCGCGTGCGACGGCCTCCTGCTGGACCACCACCACCGTCGCAAGCCCCGCGTCGCTCGCAACCCGGATCACCGCGGAGACCCATGACGAGCCGCGCCTGCCCGCCCAGTTGTGAGCGCGTGCGACGGCTCTACCGTGTGAGGACAGGTCCAGCAAGAGGCCGTCACCGGTGGCGCACGAGCACCGCAGCGGTCTCGTGCTCCGCCGTCAGCGCCAGCGCCCGACCACGGGCGAGGACGACGACAGGAGTCCGACCATGAGCGAGACGCAGGTTCCCTACGGCAGCGGGCCCGGTTCTCCGGGATCCACGACGCCGGACGACGACAAGAGCACCGGGGGCAAGCACGCGACCGGGGTCAAGGACCGGGTGAGCGACGCGGCGTCGCACGCAGGCGACGCGGGACGCGAGGTCGCGGGCGACGCGAAGGAGAAGGCGCGCGACGTCGCGCACGAGGCGAAGGACCAGGCGCGCGGTCTCGTCGACCAGGCGCGCACCGGGTTGAGCTCGCAGGCGGGCACGCAGCAGCAGCGCCTCGCGGAGGGCCTGCGGACGCTCGGCGACGAGATGAAGCAGATGGCGAGCGGCACTCAGGACCCCGGTTACGCGAGCGACCTCGTGCAGCGGGCCGGCGACGCCACCGGGCAGGTGGCGCAGTGGTTCGAGGACCGCGAGCCCGCAGCGGTCCTGCGTGAGGTCGAGAACTTCGCCCGGCGCCGGCCCGGCACGTTCGTCCTGATCGCCGCGGGTGCGGGGCTGCTCGTCGGCCGCCTCCTGCGGGGCATGAAGGACGCAGGGTCCGACGACGACTCCGGTGCCACGTCCTCGACCGGCGGCGCGGCCGCCGGCTACGGCAGCACGGGCACGTCCACGCAGTACGGCACCACGGGGTACGGCACCACGGGGTACGGCACCACCGGGTACGGCACGACCGGCTCCGGCACCACGGGCTACTCCACGGCCGGGACCACCGGGACCGGCTACTCCTCGGGCGCGGGGGCCGGCGTCACGGGGACGACGGGCGGTGTGGCGAGCGGGGACCCGCTCGCCGGGCGCACGGGCGCGTACACCGGGGACGACCCGCTCGCGGACGACGCGAGCACGTACTCCACCGGGGGCACGACCCCGCCGACCTTCCCGCCCCCCACCCCGTCCGGCGGCACGGGTTCGAGCACCACCGGGGGTGAGGCCGATGTCGAGCGCACCTGACCCGTTCGCCGCGGCGAACACCTCGCGGCACGCCGCCGCGAGCGGGCCGGACCTCGGCACCGGGCCGGTGCCGGGCACGGAGCCCGTCCGCCCCGCCGAGCAGCAGAGCGTCGGCGAGCTCGTGGCGGAGGTGAGCCGCGACCTCTCGACGCTGATGCGCCAGGAGGTGGAGCTCGCCAAGGCCGAGGCCAAGCAGTCGGCGCAGCGCGCCGGGAAGGGCGCCGGCATGCTCGCCGGTGCGGGCGTCGCCGGGCACATGGTGCTGCTGTTCCTGTCCGTGGCCCTGTGGTGGGCGCTCGGCGCCGTCATGGGACGTGGCTGGTCGGCACTCGTCGTCGCGGTCCTGTGGGCCGTCGTGGCGGCGGTGCTGGCCGCGGTCGGTCGCAAGCAGCTGAAGACCGTCGAGGGGATGCCCGAGACGACCGACACGATCAAGAAGATCCCCAACGCCGTCCGAGGACACGAGGAGAAGAACTCATGAGCACGAGCGACCCCGAGGAGATCCGCGCCGACATCGAGCGCACGCGGACCGAGCTCAGCCGCGACGTCGACGCGCTCGGCGACAAGGTGAGCCCTGGCAACGTCGCGCGGCGTCAGGTGGACCGCGTGAAGTCGGGCGTCACCACCGTCAAGGACCGGGTGATGGGCACCGCCCACGACACGGCGGGATCGGCGCGCGACACCACGCACGACCTGGCCGACCGGAGCCGCGACGCCGCGTCGTCGGTCGCGGACTCGGCCCGCGGGGCCGCGTCGTCGGTCGCCGACACCGCACGCTCCGCGCCCCGCGCGGTCCGGGAGCAGACGCAGGGCAACCCGCTCGCCGTGGGCCTCGTGGCCTTCGGCCTCGGCCTCGTCGCCGCGTCGCTCATCCCGGCGAGCCGCACCGAGCAGCGCGCCGCCTCGACCGTCAAGGAGAAGGCGGCACCGCTCGTCGACGACGTCCGGTCGACGGCCACCGAGATGGTCGAGGACCTCAAGGAGCCGGCGAAGGAGAGCGCCCAGGCCGTCGCGGACTCCGCGAAGGACGCCGCGCAGTCCGTCGGGCAGCACGGCAAGGAGGCTGCGGCCGACGTCCGCGGCCAGGTCAAGGAGGGCTGAGGCCCGACCGCACGAGGGCCCGGGTGACGTGGTACGTCACCCGGGCCCTCGACTGTGCCGGCACCGGGTGAGGCGGCGTCGGACGTCCGCCTCACCCGGTGCGTCAGCGCGGTGTCAGCGCGGTGTCAGCACGGCCGGTCAGTCGCACGACAGTGCGTCGAACTCGGTCGTGACCGTGCCCGTCCCCCCTTCGGCGTCCGTCGCGGAGACGCTCGTCGTGCCGGCCTCGACCGCGTCGGCCCGCGCGTTGAACGACTGGTAGGCGTTCTTGCCCGGTGCGACGTTCTCGAACGTCCTGCTGCCGTAGGGCGTCTCGATCGTGATCGTGAGCGGGACGTCCTCGTCGTTGAGCGCCCGGACCGCGACGTAGGCGTTGCCCGCGAGGCACCTCGCCTGCGCGGTCACCGCGACCGTCCGCTCGTTGTCGCCGGCCGGGAGGCCGGTGAGGTACTCGAACCCGGTCGTCGCGAAGTCCTCGCCGTCGGGTGCCACGTCGTACTCCATGACGTAGTACACGACGCCGGCCTCCTGCGCGGCGCTCAGGATCTCCTGCAGCGGCACGTCGCCGTCGCCGAGGTTGGTGAACGTCGGGCGACCGCCGGCGTTGAGGCCGGTGGCGTCCTTGACGTGCAGCAGCTCGATCCGGTCGCCGTACTCCTCGATGAGCGCCGGGACGTCGACGCCCGCGTGCGCGGCCCACGCCACGTCGAGCTGGAACGTCACGTACTCGGGGTTCGTCTCGCGGACCAGGATCTCCCAGGCCGAGAGCGTCTCGCCCTCGTGCTCGTACGTCGTGCGGAACTCCTGGTCGTGGTTGTGACCGAAGAACTTCTCCAGCCCGGCCTCCACGGTGCGCTGACCGAGCCGGTTCATCGCCTCTGCCGTGGCCAGCGTGTTCTCGTAGGTGCCGATCCCCGGTGCGGGGAAGCCGCCCGAGCCCACGTACTCCTGGCCCACCGTCGTGACGAAGTCCAGCGTGTCGTCGAACGTGCCCTCGTCCACGTTGTAGTGGGACGACTTCACGCTCAGGCCGTACGAGTCGACCAGCGCACGGAACTCCTCGGCCGTGTAGCCCGCGAAGTTCCCGCCGAACGGCTCGATGTTCTTGAACCCGATCTCGGACAGGCGCTCGAGCACGGCCGGGAGGCCGACCTCGTTCACCCACGGGATGAGGGAGAACATCTGGATGGATACCTGGTCCACCGGGACGGTGACGGGCTCGCCCGTGCCGTCGCCGACGGCGAAGGTCACCTGGTCGACGTCGACCCCGCCCGTGCTCGTCACGACGATCGAGCCCGAGCCCTCCGGCACGCTGCTGAACGTCTGGGTGACGTCCTGCCAGCCCGCACCGGTGAAGGCGAGGTCGGCGAGAGGCTCGGTGCCCTCGGCCTCCTCGCCCGCCCAGCCCAGGGAGATCGTGCCCTCGCCGCTGCCGCGGACGGTGACCTCGGTGATGGCGTCACCGGTCGGGGCGTGGTGCAGGGCGATCGGCGCGTAGGTGAACGAGTCGCCCGCGTCGAGCGAGGTCACGTAGGCCCCCGCTCCGGCGGACGCGTCGTCCACGACCTCGACGCCCTCGGCCGCGTCGTACCACTCGGCCTGCTGCACCGAGGGCTTGAGGATGTGCGTGGCCTCGCCGGTGATGGCGGGCACCTCGCCCTGGGCCTGGTCGGTGTACGTCACGACGAGGGTGCCGTAGATCTTCTCGCCCTCCCCGTGCTCGACCGCGTCCGGGCTCGTCTGGATGGTGAACCCGCACCCGGCCTCGGTGGCCGCGGCACGGCCGCTGACCTCGGGGTGGGCGTGGGTGTTGTGCCCGAGCCCGAACGTGTACTGGATGTTGCGGCACGTCGGGGTGTTCCCGTCCTCGGCGTCCTGCACCGTGACGGTGTACGGGACGGCGTCGCCCCAGTCGAAGACGGCACCGTCCGGCTGGTCGAGCGTGATCACCGGGGCGGTGTTGCCGACGGTGATCGGCTCGATCGCGAGGCCGAAGTTGCCCTCGGGGTCGGTGACGCGCAGCTGGACGTTGTAGCGCCCCAGATCGGTGAACGTGTGCGTCACCGTCATGCCCTCGGCGTCGTACTCGCCGTCGGCGTCGAAGTCCCACTCGAACGTGAGCCCCTCGTTCGGCGTCTCGGCGTCGGTGGTCGCCGACGCGTCGAACGTCACCTCGAGCGGCGCGGTGCTGCTCGAGACCGGGTCGGCGGAGATCGCCGCGCGCGGGGTCTTGTTGTCCGACCCGTAGGTGATCTTGTACAGGCCTGCGTCAGGGTTCTGGCGGAAGAAGCCGTCGCCGTACTCCAGCACGTACAGGGCGCCGTCGGGACCGAACTCCATGTCCATGACGTTGTCCCAGATCGGCTGGTTGACCGTCTCGAGGTGGTCGTTCGGCAGGAAGTCCTCGACCTGGGTGACGACACCGTCGGACGAGAGCTCGTCCAGGGTGAACGCGACCACGTAGTCCTGAGAGAACTCCGCCATGAAGGGGTGCCCGTCCCAGTACTCGGGGAACTTGACGTCCGACTCGAGGGCCTCGTCGTAGCGGTAGATCGGCCCGCCCATCGGGGCCTGGCCGCCGCCGCCGAGCTCGACCAGCGGGTCGAGCAGCTCGGGCTGGTCGCCCGGGTTGTCGCCGTAGTAGACCTGCGGCGCGGTGACCGGCGGGACCTGGTCGAGGCCCGTGTTCCACGTCGAGTTGTTCTCGGGTCCGGCGTCGCAGTCGAAGAACTGGCCCCCCGGCGTCCCGGTCGCGTAGTCCCACTCGTTGTACGCGGCGTTGGGGCCGTGGCAGTAGGGCCAGCCGCCGTTCATCGGCTCGGTCGTGAGCTGCCACTCGACGTACCCCATCGGGCCACGGTCGGCCTGGGCGGCTCCCGCGTCGGGGCCGTAGTCGCCCCACGACAGCGACGCGGACTCGAGGTCGTAGTCGATGCGGAACGGGTTGCGCAGACCCATCACGTAGATCTCCTCGCGCACCAGGTCCGGCTGCGCCGCACCGTCGAAGAGGTTGCCCGCGGGGATCGTGTAGGTGCTCCCCGGTCCGACCTCGGTGTCGGCCGCGAGGTCCTCGATCGGGTTGATCCGCAGGATCTTGCCGCGCAGGTCGTTCGTGCTCCCGGCGCCGCGACGCGAGTCGAAGCCCGGGTTCATGCCTGGCGCGTTGTTGATCGGCGTGTAGCCGTTCGCGCCCGGGGTGCTCGCGGGGGTGTTGTCACCCGTGGACAGGAACAGGTTGCCCTCGGCGTCCCACGCCATGTCCGCGCCGACGTGGCAGCACTGGCCGCGCTGGGCGTCGACCTTGATGATCTCGCGCTCGCTCGCGAGGTCGAGCGTGCCGGCCTCCGGGTCGAACGTGAAGCGGGAGAGCTGGTTGTAGCCCAGCCACTGGTCCCAGTAGCTCTCGTCCTCGCCGGCGGGCAGCGAGTTCGGCGCGCTCCCCTGCGGCGTCGTCTCCGGGTACTCGACCCCGGTCGGCGACGTGCCCTCCATCACCCGGGGCGCGTAGACCAGGTAGACCCAGTTGTTCTCCTCGAAGTTCGGGTCGAGGGAGATGCCCTGCAGACCGTCCTCGGAGTTGGCGTAGACGTCGAGCTGCGCGACCTGGGTGGTCCGCCCGGTGGCGGAGTCCGTGAGGCGCACGACGCCGTTGCGCGCGGTGTGCAGGACCCGCGAGTCGGGCAGCACGGCCAGGTCGATCGGCTCGCCCGTGTTCTTGCTGAGCAGGACCTTCTCGTAGCTGTTCCAGTCGGTGGCCTCCTCCGCGGCGGCCGGTGGGTCGACGGTGTCGTCTCCGTGACCGGGGTGAGCGTTCGCCCCGCTGATCATCAGTGGTACCAGTACCGCAGCGGACAGTGCCGCGGCAGCACCTCGGGTCAGCCGGCGGCGGCCCGTGGATGGTCTGTGCACAACGTCCTCCTTGACGCGTATCGAGGAACCAGGAGCCCCCGTTCGGCAGCGCGGCACCGGTACGCGATACCGCTCACTCGACGATCACCACCGATCGGTCGACCCCGGATGGGCTGCGGGCCTCGGTGACGAGGCCCTCGTGCGGCGGTCGGCACCGTCGCCGGCGCCGCACTGTTCCGACCATACGGTCGCCTTTCGGCGATGCCAAGTCATAAGTTGATCCGAGTTCGCGATCATTGCTACGACGTCGAGCCCGAAGTGGCGGCAGACCTGGACCTCGCCCGCAGGCCGGCTCAGTCGACGCGCAGGTCGACCGTCGCCCCCCGCGCGACGGGACGCAGCTCGACCCCGGGCAGCTCGGGCGAGCGCGCCAGGAAGTCGCGCAGCGGGCTGCGGAACACCCCGTAGTCGTCGTGGTGGATCGGCACGACGAGCGGCACCCCGACGCGACGCACGAGGTCCGCGCCCTGGACGTCGTCCATCGTCACGGTCCGCCCGAGGATCCGCGTCCCGCCGAGGTGCGCGACCACCGAGTCCAGGTGCGGGAACGCCCGCGCGACGACGTCGACGTGGTCGCCGGTGAGCGTGTCGCCCGTGACGTAGACCTGGGTCTGCCGCACGCCTCCGACCCTGTGCGTGTAGACGGTCCCCATGACCTCGGGCAGGAGCGTGCGCATCAGGCCGCGCGCGTGGATCGCGGGCACCGACTCGACCTCGAGCGTCTCCCTGCCGGACCGGAACGTCTCCACGGTCCCGGTCGGCATCCCCCGGGTGGCGAAGTGGTGCCGCGCGAGGCGCCGCGCCGCCGACGGGGTCGTGAGCAGCGGCACCTGGCGCGTGAGGTCGCGCCGCGCCACGCGGTCGAAGTGGTCGCCGTGCAGGTGCGAGAGGACGACGGCGTCGAGCGGCGGCAGGTCGGTCGCACTCAGCGCGGGCTCGGTGCGCCGCCGGGAGGCGAGGCCCTTGCCGAGGTACGCCCACTGTCCCTTGTGCAGGAAGTTCGGGTCCGTGAGCACGGTGAACCGCCCGAACCGCAGGAGGGTCGTGGCCGTCCCACCGAACGTGAGCGTCGCGCTCGCGCCGCCGTTCACGACGTCCCCAGCCCTTCGAGGTGGATCGCCTTGCGCACGGTCATCTCGTCGAGCAGGTCGGGCCCGTAGCCCGCGCCCCCGCCGCTGCCGCGCCGCGGGTCCGCCGAGCCGCCGGGGGCACCGCCGAACACCGCGTTGACCTTGACCGTCCCGACGTCGAGCACGTCCGCCGCGCGCAGCGCGCGGTCCAGCGACGGCGTCAGCACGGTCGCCGCGAGCCCGTAGGCCGACGCCGAGGCACGCCGGAGCCCGTCCTCGAAGTCTGGCACGCGCACCACGGGCACGACAGGCCCGAACGTCTCCTCGGTGAGGAGCGGGACGTCGTCCGGGCAGTGGTCGAGCACCGTCGGCGCGTAGAACGAGCCAGGCCGGTCGAGCCGCTGCGCGCCGGTCGCCACGCGAGCGCCTGCCGCCACGGCAGCGCGCACGTGCTCGTCGACGACGGCGAGCTGGTCCTCGTCGACGAGCGGCCCCATCGTGGTCGCGTCGTCGGCCGGGTCGCCGACGACGAGCTCGTCCGCGAGGCGCGCGAGCTCCGCGACGACGGCGTCCGCGACCTCCTCGACCACGTAGGCACGCTCGACCGCGGTGCACAGCTGCCCGCCGTTGGTGAACGCGCCGGTCGCGATCTGGCGCGCGGCCAGGGCCGGGTCCACGCCTGCGTCCACGACGAGCGGGTCCTTGCCGCCGTTCTCGAGCAGCACCTTCGCGCCGCGCGCCCCGGCGACCGCGGCGATCCGGCGCCCGGCGGTCGTCGAGCCGACGTGCGCGACGAGCGCGACGTCCTCGTGCGCGACGACCGCCTCGCCCGTGGCCCCGTCGCCGCTCACGACCCTCAGCACGTCCGGCGGCAGGGCGCTCGCGACGAGCTCGGCGAGGCGCACGCCGGGCGCGTCGCTGCGCTCGGACGGCTTGTGCACCACGACGTTGCCCGTCACGAGCGCCGCGGCGAGGAGCCCCGCCGCGGCCGGGTAGGGGTCGTTCCAGGGCGTGATCACCGCGACGACCCCGCGCGGCTCGCGGCGCACGACGTCGAGCGCGGAGGGAGCTCCGGCGAGCACCCGGCCCGCCCGGCCGAGGCCCGCGACCGCCGCCTCCTCGAGCAGCTCGGCGGCCACCTCCGCGGAGGCACGCGCCTCGCGCTCGAGGCGTCCGGTGGTCGAGCACAGCAGCGTGCCGAGCTCGTCCGCGGCCTCGCGCACGGCGCGCGCGGCGTCGCGCAGGGCCCCCGCACGCTCCGACGGCGAGGTGGCGCGCCACGCCGGCCAGGCCGCCGCGGCGGCACGCACCGCGACGTCGACCTCGGAGGCACTCGCGCACTCCACCGCCGTCCCGGGGCCGCCCGTCGTGGGGTCGGACCGTTCGAGGCGCCGGGTCTGGTCTCCCGTGGACGGGACGCTCGCTGACGGGTCGGGGCGGCGGGTCGTGGGTGCGGTGGACGTGGTCATGCGGACCTCCCGGGAATCACATGAAGAGAACTACCCATAGGTGCGGCGTCGGCGTGCGAGAAGCGCTTCTCCGGGTGAGGGTGAAGTCGGGTTGCAGCAGAGCCGACCCGCACGCGTCAGGCACCGGCCCACGCTTCTCGGGGCCGCACCACGAGCCTGACCCGAACGAGGAAGGCTCGCAGCCCATGCGCGTCCTCGGCGTCAACGCCCTGTTCCACGACCCCTCCGCTGCGCTCGTCGTCGACGGCCGCGTGGTCGCCGCCGCGGAGGAGGAACGCTTCTCCCGGCGCAAGCACGGCAAGCGTCCCGTGCCGTTCGCCGCGTGGGAGCTGCCCGAGAAGGCGATGGCCTGGTGCCTCGAGGAGGGCGGCCTGCGCCCGCAGGACCTCGACGCGGTGGCCTACTCGTTCGACCCCGCGCTCGCCAAGCCCGCCGAGGAGATGGGCCTGCCGGACCCGTGGGACTGGCTGCGCGTGCAGTACGCGGAGCGCGCCCCGCAGTTCCTCGCCGCGTCGCTCCCGGGCCTGTCCCCCGCGACGGTCCGGTTCGTCCCCCACGAGGTCGCGCACGCGGCCTCGGCCGCGCTCGCCTCGCCGTTCCCCGTCGCGAGCGTGCTCTCGCTGGACGGCCGCGGCGAGCGCTCGTCGCACCTGGCCGGGCGCTACGACCACGGCCGGCTCGAGGTGCTCGCGAGCCAGGAGCTGCCGCACTCGCTGGGTCTCGTCTACGAGTCGCTCACCGAGCACCTCGGGTTCCTGCGTTCGAGCGACGAGTACAAGGTCATGGCCCTCGCGTCCTACGGCGAGCCGCGGTTCCTCGACGACCTGCGGGAGGTCCTGCACGCGACCGACGACGGCGGGTTCGTCGCCGAGGTCCCCGACTGGACCCGCTGGGCGCCGCCCCGCACCGACGACGGCACGTGGGGCACCGAGCACGGCGGCCTCGCCGAGCACGCCGACCTCGCGGCGTCGGTCCAGGCGCGCCTCGAGGAGGTGCTCGTGGACCTCGCCACGTGGCTGCACGGGCAGACCGGGGACCGCGTGCTCGCGATGGCCGGCGGGACGGCGCTCAACTGCGTCGCGAACTCGCGCATCTGGCGCGAGTCGCCGTTCGAGGAGGTGTGGGTCCAGCCCGCGGCGGGCGACGCCGGGACGGCGCTCGGGGCGGCGCTGCAGCTCGCCGCCGAGGCGGGCGACACCGTCGAGCCGATGGGCTCGGCCGCGCTCGGTCGAGAGTGGGGCGACGACGCGCTCGCGCGCTGGCTCACGGCGGCCAAGGTCCCGTTCACGACGCCCGCGGACCTGCCCGGCGAGGTCGGCCGGATCCTCGCCGACGACGGCGTCGTGGCGTGGTTCGACGGCCGCTCCGAGTTCGGCCCGCGCGCGCTCGGCCACCGCTCGCTCCTGGCACATCCCGGGCCGGTCGAGAACCTCGAGCGGCTCAACGACGTCAAGGGGCGCGAGCAGTTCCGGCCGGTCGCCCCGATGGTGCTCCTGGAGGACGCCGCCGAGATCTTCTCCAGCGGGCCGATCCCCAGCCCGTACATGCTCTTCGTCCACGACGTCGCCCCCGCGTGGCGCGAGCGCATCGCCGCCGTCGTGCACGTCGACGGCACGGCGCGGATCCAGACCGTCGACTACTCGACGCCACGGCTCCAGGCCACGATCCGCGCGTTCAAGGACCTCACCGGGCTGCCCGTCGTGGTGAACACGAGCCTCAACACGGCGGGGCGCCCGATGGTCGACGACCCCCGCGACGCGCTCGAGCTGTTCGGCTCGGCGCCCGTCGACGCCCTCGTCCTCGGGCCGCACCTCGTCCAGCGGCCGGACGCGTTCGCCCGCCTGCAGGAGGAGAGCGCATGAGCCCCGCCCGCACCGCCGGACCGCCCGGCGCCACCGCGTTCGCCGTCGTCGTGCCGTCGATCGGCCGTCCGTCGCTGCACCGCCTGCTCGAGACGCTCGCGGCGCAGGCGGCGCGCTCGCCCCGGGCACCCGGTCCCGTGGAGGTCGTCGTCGCCGACGACCGTCGCCTCCCGGACCGGGAGGCGGGCCGCGGTCGCACGACCCCCGGCGAGAGCGAGCTGACGCCCCCCGCGCTCGACCTCGGCCCTCTCGGGGCGCGCCTCGCCGCCCGCGTCGTCCGGACCGGCGGTCGAGGGCCCGCGGCGGCCCGCAACGCGGGGTGGCACTCGACGTCCGCGCCCTGGGTGGTCTTCCTCGACGACGACGTCGAGCTCCCCGACGGCTGGGCGGACCTGCTCGCCGACGACCTGACGTCGGCAGCCCCGCGGACCGGGGGCGTGCAGGGCCGGCTCCACGTGCCGCTGCCGGCGCACCGTCGGCCGACCGACTGGGAGCGTGGGACGGCCGGTCTCGAGGACGCCGCATGGGCGACCGCCGACATGGCGTACCGGCGCGCCGCGCTCGAGCAGGTCGGCGGGTTCGACGAGCGGTTCCCGCGCGCGTACCGGGAGGACGCCGACCTCGCGCTGCGCGTGCGGGACGCCGGGTGGGACCTGGTGCGCGGCACGCGCACCACGACGCACCCGGTCCGTCCGGCCGACGACGCGGTGAGCCTGCGCGTGCAGGCCGGCACCCGGGACGACGCCACGATGCGGGCCCTGCACGGGCCGCGCTGGCGCGAGCGCGCCGAGACCGGCCGAGGGCGCCTGGCGTGGCACGTCGCGACGGTGGGGGCCGCGGCGGTCGGCGCCGCCGGGCTGCTCGCGCGCCGGCCGCGCGTCGCCGCGCTCGGCGCCGCCGCGTGGGCCGCGCTCACCACGGACTTCCTCCGGCGGCGCCTGACCCCGGGCCCGCGGCCGGGCGACGACGAGTTCGGGCCCGAGCTGCGCCGCATGGCGTGGACGAGCGCCGCGATCCCCTTCGCGGCCGTGCGCCACCGCGTCGCGGGCACCCTCGCCGTGCGCGAGGGCCTCGAGCCGTGGCCGCCCACGCTCGCCGCGGTGCTGTTCGACCGCGACGGGACGCTCGTCCACGACGTGCCGTACAACGGCGACCCGGACGCGGTGCGGCCGGTCGACGGCGCGCGTGACGTGCTCGACGGCCTGCGGGCCCGCGGCGTGCGCGTCGGCGTCGTGTCCAACCAGTCGGGCGTCGGGCGCGGCCTGCTCACCTCCGTCCAGGTCGACGCGGTGAACGCGCGCGTCGAGGAGCTCCTCGGCCCGTTCGACACGTGGCAGGTGTGCCCGCACTCCCCCGACGACGCGTGCGCGTGCCGCAAGCCCGGCCCGGGCCTCGTGCTCGCCGCGGCCGACGCGCTCGGCGTGGAACCGTGGCGGTGCGCGGTCGTCGGCGACATCGGGGCCGACGTGGGCGCGGCGCTCGCGGCGGGCGCGACCCCCGTCCTCGTCCCGACCTCCGTCACGCGCGCCGAGGAGGTCGCCGCCGCGCCATGCGTCGCGAGCGATCTCGCCGCGGCCGTGCGCGCCCTCGACGACCGGCTGCCGTCCCGCGGCGCCCGGCCCGGACGCACGCGCCCTGCGGAGCCCGCGCCCACCGGTGCCGAGGAGCGTGCGGCATGAGCGCCGACCTCCTCGCCGTGCGCCTCGACAGCGACGGCGACGTGCTGCTCACCGGGCCGGCGATCCGCGCGCTGGCTCACGGTGCCGCGGCTCGGGGCGGCGGGGTCGACGTGCTCGCCTCCCCCGCGGGGCGCGCCGCCGCCGCGCTGCTGCCCGGGGTGCGCGACGTGCTCACCTTCGACGCGCCCTGGTCGGGCTACCGCCCGCCCGCGGTCGACCGCACCGACGTGCTCGGCCTCGTCGAGACGCTCACGGAGCGCCGCTACGCCGCCGCCGTCGTCTTCACCTCGTTCCACCAGAGCCCGCTGCCCGCGGCGCTGCTGCTGCGGATGGCCGGCGTCGAGCGCGTCGCCGCCGTCAGCGAGGACTACCCGGGCTCCCTGCTCGACGTGCGCCACACCCGGCCCGACGGGCTCCACGAGGTGGAGGCCGCGCTCGACCTCGTCCGGGCCGCCGGGTGCGGCGCGCCGCCCGACGGCGAGCGCCTGCGCGTGCGCGGGCCGCTCCCCGACGTCTCGGCGATCGTGCCCGCCGGGCCGTACGTCGTCGTGCACCCCGGCGCGTCGGTGCCCGCGCGGGCCCCCGCGCCCGACCACGCACGCGCCCTCGTCGCGGCGCTCGCGGACCGCGGGTGGGAGGTCGTCGTCACGGGCGGACCGGGCGAGACCGCTCTCGCGGCGCACGTCGCGGACGGTCGCGCGCGGGACGTGTCCGGGCGCACGGACCTCGCCGGGCTCGCCGCCGTGCTCGACGGCGCGCGCTGCGTCGTCGTGGGCAACACCGGCCCGGCGCACCTCGCCGCGGCCGTCGGCACGCCCGTCGTCTCGCTGTTCGCGCCCGTCGTGCCGGCGGAGCGCTGGGCGCCGTGGGGCGTGCCGAACGTCGTGCTCGGTGACCAGGGCGCGGCGTGCCGGGGCACCCGCGCGCGGACCTGTCCGGTCCCGGGCCACCCCTGCCTCGGCGGTGTGGCCCCCGACGACGTCGCCGACGCCGTCGCCCGGCTCGCCGGTCCGCCGCCCGCCGGCGCTGCGCACGCGGCGCGCGCCATGGCCAGCACCCTGGAGGTGACACCGTGAGGATCCTCGTCTGGCACGTGCACGGTTCGTGGGCGACGACGTTCGTCGCCGGCGACCACGAGTACCTCGTCCCGGTCGTCCCCGACCGCGGGCCCGACGGCCGCGGTCGCGCCCGGACGTGGGACTGGCCGCCGTCGGCCCGCGAGGTCGCCCCGGCGGAGCTGGCCGACCTGGCGACGGGCGACGAGATCGACGTCGTGGTGCTGCAGCGCCCCGAGGAGGTCGAGCTGCTGCGCCGCTGGACGGGGCTGGTCGCCGGTCGCGACGTCCCCGCCGTGTACGTCGAGCACAACGCCCCCACCGGGCACGCGGCCTCGACCCGGCACCCGCTCGCCGACCTCGACGTCGTCGAGGAGGGGCTCGTGCCGATCGTCCACGTCACCGCGTTCAACGCGCTCATGTGGGACGCGGGCGACGCGCGGACGGTCGTCGTCGACCACGGCGTCCCCGACCCCGGGCACCTGTACACCGGCGAGCGCGCGAGCGTGGGCGTCGTGGTCAACGAGCCGGTGCGACGCTGGCGCGTCGCGGGGACGGACGTGCTCGTCGCGGTGGGCCGGCACGTCCCGCTCGACGTCTACGGCATGGGCGTCGGCAAGCTGGTCGAGCACCTGGCGGGGCCCTCCGGGCCGGACGCCCTCGCGCACCGCCTGCCGCACGGCCTGCACGACGACGTCCCGCAGGCCGCGATGCACGCGCGCCTCGCGGCGTCGCGCGCCTACCTGCACCCCTACCGATGGACGAGCCTCGGGCTGTCCCTGCTGGAGGCGATGGCCCTCGGCATGCCGGTCCTCGCGCTCCCCACCACGGAGGCACCCGTCGCCGTGCCCCCGGCCGCGGGGACGCTCAGCTCCCGCCCCGACGAGCTCGTCGCCACCGCGCGACGCTGGCTCGCCGAACCCGACGAGGCGCGCGAGCGCGGCCGCGCCGCGCGCGCCCACGTCCTCGAGCACTACTCCCACGCCGCGTTCCTGCGGCGCTGGGACTCGGTCCTGACGGAGGTGACCTCATGAAGATCGCGATGATCTCCGAGCACGCCAGCCCTCTCGCCGCGCTCGGCGGCGTCGACGCCGGCGGGCAGAACGTGCACGTCGCGTCGCTCGCGACCCGGCTCGGCGCCCAGGGCCACCGGGTGGAGGTGTTCACGCGGCGCGACGACGCCTCCCTGCCCGAACGGGTCCCGCTCGCGCGCGGGGTCACCGTCGTGCACGTCGACGCGGGACCGCCGGTCCCGGTGCCGAAGGACGACCTGCTCCCGCACATGGACGCGTTCGGTGCGGACCTGCTGCGCCGGTGGGTCGAGCCCGGCCCGCGCCCCGACGTCGTGCACGCGCACTTCTGGATGTCCGGCATCGCCGGTCTCCTCTCGGCGCCGCTGGTCGGCGTCCCGCTCGTGCAGACGTTCCACGCGCTGGGTTCGGTCAAGCGGCGCCACCAGGGCGCGCACGACACGAGCCCCGCCGAGCGCGTGGCCCGCGAGCGCCTGCTGTGCCGCGCCGTCGACCGGATCGTCGCGACGTGCGCGGACGAGGTCGACGAGCTCGTCGCGCTCGGCGCGGACCGCGACCGGATCGACGTCGTGCCGTGCGGCGTGGACATCGGCAGGTTCCTGCCCGACCAGGACCGCTCCGCGCACCTCCACCGCGAGCCGGGCGCGCTGCGCCTGCTCTCGGTCGGTCGCCTCGTGGAGCGCAAGGGCGTGGACACGGTCATCGAGGCGCTGGCGGAGCTGCCGGGCGCCGAGCTCGTGGTCGCCGGGGGCCCGGCCGTCGCCCGGCTCGACGACGACCCGGAGGTGCGACGCCTGCGCGACGTCGCCGACGCCGCCGGCGTGTCCGACCGAGTGCGGTTCGTCGGCAGCGTCACCCAGGACGAGGTGCGCGACCTCATGCACGCCGCCGACGCGGTCGTGTGCGACCCGTGGTACGAGCCGTTCGGGATCGTGCCGCTCGAGGCCGCGGCGTGCGGGCGCCCGGTCGTCGGAGCCGCCGTCGGCGGGCTGCTGGACTCGGTCGTCGACGGGCGGACCGGGCTGCTCGTGCCGCCGCGCGACCCGGCGGCGCTCGCGGCGGCGCTGCGCCGCCTGGCCGACGACCCCGCGCTCGGCGAGCGCCTCGGGTCCGCGGCCCGCGTCCGGGCCGAGCACCTCTACGGCTGGTCGACGGTCGCGGCGCGGACGGTCGAGTCGTACGAGCGCGTCGTCGCCGCGCACCGGCGCGGGGACCGGGCCGCTCGTCGCGTGCCCGTCCCGGCGGCGGCGCACGCCTCGCTGCGGGCGGTGAGCGCCCCGTGAGCGCTGCACCGCGGGACGCGGCCCGGCGCTGGCTCACCGCGCACGCCGACGACCTCCACCAGGGGCTGGACCTCCTGGTCGCGGAGGCCGCTCGCCTCGACACCTGGGGCGAGCGCCTCGCCGACACGGTCCTCGCCGGCGGGCGCCTGCTGGTGGCGGGGAACGGGGGCAGCGCCGCCGAGGCGCAGCACCTCACCGCCGAGCTCGTGGGCCGGTTCGACGGCGAGCGCACGCCGTTGTCCGCGATCAGCCTCCACGCGGAGACGTCGAGCCTCACCGCGATCGTCAACGACTACGGGATCGGCGAGATGTACGCGCGGCAGGTGAGCGCGCACGGGCGGCCCGGCGACGTGCTCGTGCTGCTGTCGACGTCGGGCGAGAGCGAGAACGTCGTCGCCGCGGCGCGGCGGGCGCGAGAGCTCGGGATCACGACGTGGGCGCTCACCGGCCCGCGGGACAGCTCGCTCGCCGCGGCGTGCGACGACGTGCTCGCCCTGCGCGGCGCGTCGACCTCGTCCGTCCAGGAGCTGCACCTCGTGGTCGTGCACGCCCTGTGCGCCGTGCTCGACGCGCACGTCCGCCACCGGGAGGCCGCGGACCGCGCGGCCGCGCCGGGCACCGAGCCGGGCACCGAACCGACTGTCGCCGCGGCGGACGGCCGGCCGAGCGTCGTCGTCGTCGGCGACGTCCTGCTCGACCGCGACGTCGACGGCCAGGTGACACGCTTCTCCCCCGACGGTCCCGTGCCGGTCGTCGACACCCTCGGCGTGCGGCGCAGTCCCGGCGGGGCGGGGCTCACGGCGCTCCTCGCGGCGGACGCGGCGCGCGTCCGCCTCGTCGCGCCCTTCGGGGACGACGACGCGGGCGCCGAGCTGCGGACGCTGCTGCGGGCCCACGTCGACGTCGTCGCCCTGCCCCAGGTCGGCACGACGCGTCGCAAGACGCGCGTCCGCTCGGGCGGCCAGACCGTGGTGCGCGTGGACGACGGCGGTCCGGCCCGGCCCGGCGAGGTCCCGGGGCGTGCCGTCGACGCGGCGCTCGCCGGCGCGGACGTCGTGCTCGTGTCCGACTACGGGGCCGGCACGACCCACGCCGGACCGGTGCGCGACGCCCTCGCGCGCGCGGCGCGGGCCGGCGTCGTGGTGTGGGACCCGCACCCGCGCGGCGGGGCTCCGGTACCCGGCACGACGCTCGTCACGCCCAACCTCGCCGAGGCGCTCGACGCCGCCGAGGCCCTCGGGCTGGACGTTCCGCCGGACGACCCGGGCGGCCTCGCCCAGGCGCTCGCGCGCGCGTGGGACGTCGAGGCCGTGTGCGTCACGGCGGGCGACCGCGGGGCGTTCGTGGCGCGCGCCACCGGCGAGCCGGCGTACGTGCCGGCCACCGCCGTGCCCGGCGACCCGTGCGGCGCGGGCGACCGGTTCGCGTCGTCCGTCGCGGCCGGGCTCGCGCGCGGTGCGGACCTGCTCGATGCGGTCGTGCGCGCCGTGCGGGCGGCGTCGGAGTGGGTCGCGACCGGCGGCGCCGAGGGCTACCGCCGGCGGGCCGGCACGGCGACGGCGGGCTCGTCGAGGGATGCCTCGCGGTCCGTCGACGCGCCCCGCTCGGCCACGCCCGAGGAGGTGGGTGCGCGGCTGCGCGCGGTCGGCGGCACGGTCGTCGCGACGGGCGGCTGCTTCGACATCCTGCACGCGGGCCACGTGTCGACGCTCGAGGCGGCAGCACGGCTTGGCGACCACCTGGTCGTCCTGCTGAACGGCGACGCGTCCGTGCGCCGCCTCAAGGGCCCCGAGCGGCCCGTCGTCGGGCAGGCCGACCGCGCCCGCGTCCTGGCGGCGCTCGACTGCGTGTCCGCCGTCGTCGTCTTCGACGAGGACGACCCGCGAGAGGCCCTGGACCGGCTCCGGCCGGACGTCTGGGCGAAGGGCGGCGACTACACGGAGGAGTCGCTGCCCGAGGCGGAGCTCGTGCGCCGCCACGGTGGCCGCGTCGTCGTGCTGCCCTACGTCGACGGACGCTCCACCACCTCGATCCTCGAACGCTCCGGACGGTTCGCGCCCGGCGCTCCCACACTGACGGAGGAGACCACCCCATGACCTCGACGACCCCGGCCGTCCCGTCCATCGCCCCCGACGCCTCGTCGGAGCTCCGCCCGCGGGAGCTGGGCACCGTCTACGTCACCGGCGGCGCGAGCGGGCTGGGCGCCGCGCTCGTCGACGCCGTGACCGCGGCGGGCGGCAAGCCCGTCGTCCTCGACCGGGTCGCCCCGGCGGACGGCGTCCCGCACGCCGTCGTCGACCTGTCCGACTCGGCGGCGGCCGCGGCGGCCGTCGAGCGCCTCGCGCTGGAGGTCGGCCCGCCCGACGCGGTCGTCACGGCCGCGGGCACGGACGCGTGCGGGCGTCTCGACGAGATCGACGTCGAGACGTGGGAGCGCGTCGTGCGGGTCAACCTCTTCGGCACGGTCGCGGTCGTGCGCGCCGCGCTGCCGCACCTCGAGGAGCGCCGCGGGACGGTCGTGACCGTCGCGTCGACCCTCGGCCTCAAGGGCGTGTCCGACGCCACCGCCTACTGCGCGTCGAAGTTCGCGGTGCGCGGGTTCTCCCAGGCGCTGGCCGCCGAGCTCGCCGGGCGCGTGGGCGTGACGTGCCTCGTCCCCGGCGGCATGCGCACGGCGTTCTTCGACGGCCGGACCGAGCAGTACCGTCCCGGTCCGGACGCCGACCTCAACGACCCGCGTGCGACCGCGGCCGCGGTGGTCACCGCGCTGCGTCAGCCCGTGGGCTGCGAGATCCGCGAGATGCTCGTCATGTCCTCCGGCGAGACGTCGTGGCCGTGACGGGTGGCGCGACGGACCCCGCTGCCGACCTCCCCGGTGTCGCCGGTCAGGACGAGGGCACCGTCCTCGTCCTGCGGGCCCTCGGCCTCGGCGACGCGCTGACGGCCGTCCCGGCGCTGCGCGGCGTGCGCCGGGCGTGGCCGGGTCGACGGGTCGTGCTCGCGGCGCCCGAGGAGGTGGGCGGCTGGCTCCGGGACCTCGGCCTCGTGGACGGCGTCCTGCCGACGAACGGGCTGGCGCCGCTGTCGTGGGCCGAGGAGGCGCGGGTCGTCACGGGCGGCCCGCCCGCCGGGCACGTCGCCGTGAACCTGCACGGCAGCGGACCCGAGAGCCACCGGCTGCTCCTCGACACCGCGCCCGAGCGGATCGTCGCGTTCGCGTCGCCCGCCGCAGGCGTCGACGGGCCGGCGTGGGACGCCGACGAGCACGAGGTCGACCGGTGGTGCCGGCTCGTGACGGCTGCGGGCGGTCCGTGCTCACGGGAAGACCTCCGGATGGACCCGCCGTCGTCACGCGGCCGGCACGTCGTCGTCCACCCCGGCGCGGCCTCCGGGTCCCGCCGCTGGCCTCGCGAGCGCTTCGCGGCCGTCGTGCGCTCGCTCGTCGGCGCCGGGCACGACGTCGTCCTCACCGGCGGGCCGGACGAGACGGACCTGTGCGCGCGGGTGGCCGCGGACGCCGCCGCGACGCCTGCCGCAGCCGACCACGGAAAGCTCGCCGACCCGCCGACAGCGGGGTCCGTGACCGACGCCTCGGGCACGCTCGACCTGCCGGCGCTCGCCGACGTCGTCGCCACCGCTCGGCTCCTCGTGTGCGGGGACACGGGCGTCGCACACCTCGCCACCGCGTTCACGACGCCGTCCGTCGTGCTGTTCGGCCCGACGCCGCCCGCGCTGTGGGGCCCCGCGCTCGACCCGGAGCTGCACGTCGCGCTCTGGCGCGGCGCCCACCTGGGCGGCCGTCACCAGGGCGACCCCCACGCCACGGAGGTGGACCCGGCGCTGGCCCGGCTCACGGTCGACGAGGTCGTCGAGGCCGCGACCGCACTCCTCGCCCGGGAGGCGGCTCACGCCAGTCCTTCTCCGTGAGCCGGCCCGTCGTACGCGTCCGGCGACGCCCCGAACGCGTCCGCCTCGTCGTGCGCGGTCGCCGCCCAGGAGGCGAGCAGCTTGAGGCCGTCGTCCGACGGCGACCCGGGGACGGCGGTGTAGACGTTGAGCTGCAGCCCCGGGTCCGCGGGCAGCGCGAGCGCCTCGTAGTCGAGCTCGAGCGTGCCGACGACCGGGTGGTGGAAGACCTTGGTGCCGGTGCGGTGGTAGCGCACGTCGTGGGAGGCCCACATGCGGCGGAAGTCCTCGCTGCGGGTCGACAGCTCGCCGACGAGGGCCGTGAGCGCCTTGTCGTACGGGTTCCTGCCGGCCTCGGCCCGCAGGATCGCGACGGCGTCGTGCGCCATGCGGGGCGCCTTGTCCCCCCAGAACGCCCGCGCGGCGTCGGGGTCGAGGAACTGGAACCGGGCGGAGTTGACCGGCTTGTTCGCGACCCGCTCGGGCGAGTCGTAGAGCGGGGAGTACAGGGCCCGGCCGAGCACGTTCGCGCCGAGCACGTCGAGACGGCCGTTGCGCACGAACGCGGGCGCACCCTCCAGGGAGTCGAGGACCCGTTGGATCACCGGGCGCAGGACCGGAGCCGGGGTGCGCCGGGCGCGGGAGCGCGCCGCCCCGGACTGGTTCGCCGCTCGCGCGAGGTCGAACAGGTGCCCCCGCTCGGCCTCGTCGAGCTGCAGCGCGTCGGACAGCGCCTCGAGGATCTCCTCCGAGACGCCCCCGAGGTTCCCCCGCTCGAGGCGCGTGTAGTAGTCGACGCTCACGCCGGCGAGCATCGCGACCTCCTCGCGCCGCAGCCCGGGCACGCGCCGGTTGCCCCCGTACGCAGGCAGCCCGGCCTTGTCCGGGGTGATGCGGGCGCGGCGCGACGCGAGGAACTCGCGGGTCTCCACCTTCAGGTCCATGCCCTCGACGGTACGACGGCGGCACGCGCCGTGGGAGGTACCGGCGAACGGGGTACCAGCAGGACCTGCCTCATCCGGGCGGCCCCTCCTAGCGTGGACGGCATGACGATCAACCCGGTCCCCACCCTGACGCTGAACAACGGCGTGACGATGCCCGCCCTCGGGTACGGCGTCTTCCAGACCCCGCCGCAGGAGACCGTCGACGCGGTCGCCGAGGCGCTGCGCACCGGCTACCGCCACATCGACACCGCCGCCGCCTACGGCAACGAGCGCGAGGTCGGCCGCGCGATCGCCGAGTCCGGTCTCGACCGCGACGAGATCTTCGTCGAGACGAAGGTCTGGATCAGCGACTACGGCGACGACTCCACCCTGCACGCGTTCGAAAAGTCCGCCGGCAAGCTCGGCGTCGAGACGATCGACCTCCTGATCCTGCACCAGGCGCTGCCGTCCCGCTTCGACCTCACCGTCGAGGCCTACCAGGCCCTGGAGACGCTGCTCGCCGACGGCAAGGTCCGCGCGATCGGCGTGAGCAACTTCATGCCCGAGCACCTGACCGCGCTGCTCGACGCGACCAGCGTGGTGCCCGCCGTGAACCAGATCGAGGTGCACCCCTACTTCCGCCAGCCCGAGCTCCTGGCCGCGGGCGCGCAGCACGGCATCGTGTCGCAGGCGTGGTCGCCGATCGGGGGCATCACGTTCTACCCGGGCTACGGGGAGGAGGACCGCCGCAGCACGCTCGACGACCCGACGATCGGCCAGATCGCGACCTCGCACGGCAGGACGCCGGCGCAGGTGATGCTCCGCTGGCACCTGCAGCAGGGCCGCTCCGCGATCCCGAAGTCCGTGACCCCGTCGCGCATCGCCGAGAACTTCGCCGTCACCGACTTCGAGCTCACCGCCGCCGAGCTCGCCACGATCGACGCCCTGGACACCGGCGTGCGCGGAGGGCCGGACCCGGCCGACATCACCCTCGAGAGCTTCGGCCTGGACATCCCCGAAGCCTGAGCACCCCACACCGCACCCCACACCGCGTCGACCCCTTTCGAGGAGACATCTCATGGCTGCCTGGACCCCGGCCGACCTGGCCGCGATCGACCGCGACGGCGAGCTGCGCGTCGCCGCCCACCGCCCCGACGGCACGCTCCGCACGCCCCGCATCGTGTGGCACGTCGTCGTCGACGACGCCCTGTACATCCGCTCGGTCCGCGGGCAGGACGGCGCCTGGTACCGCGGTGTGCAGAAGACCTCCACCGGGGCCGTCGACTCCGGTGGCGTGCTGGCCGAGGTCACCTTCACGCCCGACGACTCCCGCGACGGCGCGATCGACGCCGCCTACCGCGCCAAGTACGGCAACGGTTCGGCCGTCGACCACATCACCGCGCCCACCGCGCGCGCCACGACCCTGCGCGTCGACCCCCGCTGACGCCGCCCCGCCCCCAACCCCCCGGAGAGACACCATGCACAACCGCACGCTCGGACAGGGACTGCAGGTCTCGGCGATCGGACTCGGCGCCATGGGCATGTCCATGTCCTACGGACCCAACCCCGGCACGCGCGACGACATGATCGCCGTCCTGCGCGGCGCCGTCGAGCACGGCGTCACGTTCGTCGACACCGCCGAGGTCTACGGCCCCTACGTCAACGAGGAGCTCGTCGGCGAGGCGCTCGCCCCGCTGCGCGACCGGGTCGTCGTCGCCACCAAGTTCGGCTGGGACATCCAGGACGGGCGGATGGCGGGCCTCGACAGCCGCCCCGAGCAGATCCGCCGGGTCGCCGACGCCTCCTTGCAGCGTCTGCGCACCGACAGGATCGACCTGTTCTACCAGCACCGCGTCGACCCGGACGTCCCGATCGAGGAGGTGGCCGGCGCCGTCGGCGAGCTCGTCCAGGCGGGCAAGGTCGCACACTTCGGCCTCTCCGAGGCGGGCGCCGCGACCATCCGGCGCGCGCACGCCGTCTTCCCCGTGACCGCGGTGCAGAGCGAGTACTCGCTGTGGACGCGCGACCCCGAGCCCGAGGTGCTGCCCACGCTCGCCGAGCTCGGCATCGGGTTCGTCCCGTTCAGCCCGCTCGGCAAGGGCTTCCTCACCGGGACGGTCTCGCCGGCCACGACGTTCGCCGAGGGCGACATCCGCACCACGATCCCCCGCTTCAGCGAGGAGAACCGTGCCGTGAACCAGCGTCTGGTCGACGAGGTCCGGGCGCTGGCGCAGGCCAAGGGCGTCACGTCCGGGCAGGTCGCGCTCGCCTGGCTGCTCGCCCAGCAGCCCTGGATCGTCCCGATCCCCGGCACCCGCCGGATCGAGCGCGTCGCCGAGAACGCCGGCGCCGCCACGGTGCCGCTGTCCGCCGACGAGGTAGCAGGGCTGAACGCGCTCACCACCACCGTGCCCGTCCACGGCGACCGGTACGACGGCGCCGGCATGCGCATGGTCGGGCGCTAGGACCGACGGCACGGGAGCCGCCCGGGATGCGTGGGAGGGCGACCGCTCCGAGGGTGGGAGCATGTCCGCAACCGACCTCGACCCGCGCTCGGCGGAACCCGCCGATGCGCATCCTGCGGATGCTCCGGCGCGTCCGGTCGCCCTCGTGACCGGGTCGGAGTCCGGCATCGGGCGCGCGACCGCCGTCGCGCTCGCGGCGGGCGGCTTCGACCTCGGCCTGTGCTGGTACGCCGACGAGGACGACGCCGAGGAGACGGCGCGGCAGGTCCGCGACGAGGGCGCGACCGCCGTGACGCGCCGGGTCGACGTCACCGAGCTCGACGCCCTCGCGCCGGCCGTCGACGCCCTCGCCGCCGAGCTCGGCCGCGTGGACGCGCTCGTCAACGTCGCGGGGACGGGCACGGCGACGCCCTTCCTCGACCTCGACCTCGCGACGTGGCGCGAGGTCCTGACGACGGACCTCGACGGCCCGTTCGTGCTGACCCAGGCCGCGGCCCGGCACATGGTCGCGGGGGGCCGCGGCGGGCGCGTGGTCAACGTGACGAGCGTGCACGAGCACGCGCCGCGCGTGGGCGCCGCGCCGTACTGCGCGGCCAAGGGTGGCCTCGGTCTGCTGACGCAGGTCGCCGCGCTCGAGCTCGCAGAGCACGGCATCACCGTCAACGCGGTCGCACCCGGCGAGATCGCGACGGCGATGACGGGCCAGGAGGACGAGGACCCGCACTCCGAGCACCGCCCCGGCGTCCCGCTCGGACGGCCCGGCGACGCACGCGAGGTCGCCGCCGTGGTCGCGTTCCTCTGCGGCCCGAGCGCGACGTACGTCACCGGGGCGTCGTGGGCCGTCGACGGCGGGATGCTCCGCATGGGCCCGATGGCGGGCTCGCACCTGACCTCGGACGACTGGCGTCGTCCCTAGGAACCCACGATCCCGTACGACCTCGCACGACCGACGAGAGGAACAGCACCGTGACGGACCCGAGCTCGCCCGACCCCGACCCGCAGGCCAGCTCGGGACGTTCCCCCGCTGCCGACTTCTCGGCAAGCGGGAACGTCCAGCCCGGGGAGACGCCACCGGCCGAGGACCAGGTGAGCGCCCCCCAGGGGCACGACGAGCACGGTCCGCACCGCGCGGTGCCGTGGGTGTGGATCGGCGTCATCGGTGCGGTGGCCGTGCTCACCGCGCTGCTCTTCGTCGGCTACGCGGTCGGGCTGCTCGACTGAGGACGGGCGTCGCGGACGGCGGCGACGCCGAGCGAGCGCACGTCCCACCCGGCCGAGCGCCACCGCTCCGGGTCGACGCCGTTGCGCGCGTCCACCAGCCGGCGCGCGCCGACGACGCCCGCGAGAGCGTCCGGGTCGAGATCGCGGTACTCGTCCCACTCGGTCGCGAGCACGACGACGTCGGCGCCGGTCGCCGCCTCCCGTACGTCCGCCGCGTAGCCGAGCTCGGGCGCCACGGCCTGCGCCAGCGCGAGAGCCTGGGGGTCCGTGACCACGACGGCGGCCCCGTCGGCCGCGAGCGCCCGGGCGAGCGCGAGCGCCGGGGAGCTGCGGACGTCGTCGCTGTCGGGCTTGAACGCGGCGCCGAGGACCGCGACCCGGTGACCGACGAGAGCGCCGCCGCAGGCAGCCCGCACGAGCTCCACGGTCCGCTCCCGGCAGCGCTCGTTGATCGCGTCGACCTCGTCGAGGAACGACACGGCCCGGCCGACCCCGAGCTCGCGCGCCCGGGCCGAGAAGGCGCGGATGTCCTTGGGCAGGCACCCACCGCCGAACCCCAGCCCGACCCCGAGGTACTCCCCGCCGATCCGGCGGTCGAGCGCCATCGTGCCGACGAGCGCGACCGCGTCTCCCCCGGCCGCCTCGCACACCTCCGCCATGGCGTTGGCGAACGAGATCTTCGTCGCGAGGAACGCGTTGGCCGCCACCTTGGCGAGCTCCGCCGTCGCGAGGTCCGTCACGACGCGCGGCACGCCGTCGGCGAGGAGGCTCGCGTAGACGGCGTCGAGGCGGGCGACGAGGGCGTCGCCGTCGCCGGGCACGCCGTAGACGAGCCGGTCAGGGTGCAGGGTGTCGGCGACGGCGTGCCCCTCCCGCAGGAACTCGGGGTTCCACGCGAGCCCGACGCCGTCGGGCAGGTCGGCCGCGAGGCGTGCGGCCGTCCCCACCGGGACGGTCGACTTGCCCACCACCGCCGTGCCGGGCCGCAGGTGCGGGCGCAGCGCGGCGAGAGAGGCGTCGAGCTGCTGCAGGTCGGCCCCGCCGCTGCCCGCCGACTGCGGGGTCCCGACGCACAGGAAGTGGACCTCCGCCTCGGCGGCGGCCGCGGGGTCGGTCGAGAAGCGCAGCGAGCCGGCGGCGTCCCGGTCGCCCAGGAGGGCCGTGAGGCCGGGCTCGAAGAACGGCGCGCGCCCCTCCGCGAGCGCATCCACCCTGGCGCGGTCGACGTCGATGCCCACGACGTCGTGGCCGAGGTGCGCCATCGCCGCGGCGTGGACCGCGCCCAGGTAGCCGCAGCCGTGCACGGAGATCCTCATGGCCGCACCCCTGTCCCGGACGCGCCCGCCGCCGCCTCGGCTGCTCCGGCGCCGACGGGGACGGTCCCGGCGCGCCCGGCCTCCTCGCGGAACCACGCGACGGTGCGCGCGAGCCCCTCCGGCCACGGCGTGCGCGCGCGCCATCCCAGGGTCCGCTCGGCGAGGCCGGTGTCCGGCCTGCGGCGCCGCGGGTCGTCCTCGGGGAGGTCGACGTGCACGACGCCGGCGTCGCTCCCCGTGGCGGCCAGGACGTCCTCCGCGATCCGGGCGACGGTGAGCTCGGTCGCGTTGCCCAGGTTCACCGGGCCGGGCTCGGCCGACCGCGCGAAGGCCAGGATCCCGTCCACGAGGTCGTCGACGTAGCACACGGAGCGTGTCTGCGACCCGTCGCCCGCGATGGTGAGCGGCTCGCCCGCGAGCGCCTGCCGCACGAACGTGGGGACCATGCGCCCGTCGTGACCCCGCATGCGCGGTCCGTAGGTGTTGAAGATGCGGACGATCCCGGCGTCGACGCCGCGGCTGCGCCGGTACGCCGCCGTGGTGGCCTCCGCGAACCGCTTGGCCTCGTCGTAGACGCTGCGGGGCCCGACCGGGTTGACGTGGCCCCAGTAGTCCTCGCGCTGCGGGTGCACCTCGGGGTCGCCGTACACCTCGGACGTCGAGGCGAGGACGAACCGCGCCCCGGCCCCCGCGGCGAGCTCGAGGCCGTGCCGGGTGCCCGCGGAGCCGGCCAGCAGCGTCTCGAGCGGGAGCCGCAGGTAGTCGGCGGGCGAGGCGGGCGAGGCGAGGTGGAGGACGAGGTCCACGCGGTCGGCGTCGGGCACGTCGAGACCCGCCGAGACGTCAGCCTCGAGGAACCGGAACAGCGGTTCGTCGTCCAGGGCCGCGAGGTTGCGCGCGTCACCGGTCGAGAGGTCGTCGACGCACACCACCTCGGCGCCCGAGGCGACGAGTGCCTCGCACACGTGGCTGCCGACGAAGCCCGCTCCGCCCAGCACGACGGCGCGGCGCACCCAGCCCTTGGTCACCACGCCGCTCTCCGGCGCGCTCACCGGCGCACCAGCTTGAAGAAGGTGCTGCCGCCCCCTCCCGAGCGCTGGGCCTGGTACAGGAAGGCCAGGCCCTCGGCGTCGAACTTGTCGAACCACGTCTCCCACGAGACGTGCTCGAGCTCGTCCTCCCCGGCGCCGCCCGGGAAGTCGAGCCGCAGCACACCGGCCTCGTCGGCGCCGCTCTCGGTGCCGCGCACGCTCGCCGGCGTACCGCCGTTCTCCTCGACCCAGGAACGGATCTCGTCGTGGTCGGTCGTCGTCCTCGTCTCCGACGTGTCAGCCATGGTCGCCTCCGGAAGACCACGCGACGTCGACCCGGGGCGCGCAGCCCCGGCCGGTCGGTCGCGCTCGTGCGACGGGCTCGCTGCTGGACCCGGGATCTTCACGCTCGCACGGGTCCCGGACGCACGCATGCGGTGCTCCTGCGAGATGCTCCGGCGGGCGACCGGCCGCGACCGGACACCGGGCGAGCGAACCGGGTCGATGTCACCGTATGCCGATGAGCGCGAGCACCACGTCTGACCAGCGGTCCACCGAGCCCGACACGAAGCTGTCCCGGTCGGTCGGCGGCCGGCTCCTCTACCTGTTCATCCTCGGCGACGTCCTGGGCGCAGGCGTCTACGCCCTGGTCGGCGAGATGGCCGGCGAGGTCGGCGGCGCGGTCTGGCTGCCGCTGCTCGTCGCGCTCGGGCTGGCGCTCCTCACCGCCGGCTCCTACGCCGAGCTGGTCACCAAGTACCCGCGCGCCGGGGGCGCCGCGGTGTTCGCCGACCGCGCGTTCCGCTCGCCGCTCGTGTCGTTCCTCGTGGGCTTCTCCATGCTCGCCGCGGGCGTCACGAGCGCGGCAGGGCTCTCGCTCGCGTTCGCGGGCGACTACTTCGCGACGTTCGTCGACGCCCCCGACCGGCTCGTCGCGGTGATCTTCCTCGCGGCCGTCGCCGCACTCAACGCGCGGGGCATCAAGGAGTCGCTCCGCGCGAACGTCGCCATGACCGCCGTCGAGCTCTCCGGTCTGGTCCTCGTGGTCGTGCTGGCCGCGGTCGTCCTCGGCCGGGGTGACGGGTCCCCGGAGCGGGTCACGCAGTTCACCGAGGGCACGACGCCGGCGCTCGCCGTCCTGGCCGCCGCGATCCTCGCGTACTACTCGTTCGTCGGGTTCGAGACCTCGGCGAACCTCGCCGAGGAGGTGCGCGACGTCCGGCGGACGTACCCGCGCGCGCTGTTCGGCGCGCTCGTCACGGCCGGGGTCGTGTACGTGGCGGTCGGGGTGGCCGCGGTCGTCGTCGTGGACCCGGAGACGCTCGCCGGCTCGTCGGGCCCGCTCCTCGAGGTCGTCGACGCGGAGGGTTCCGTCCCTGCCTGGGTGTTCTCCCTCGTCGCTCTCGTCGCGGTGGCCAACGGTGCCCTGCTGACGATGATCATGGCGAGCCGGCTCGCGTACGGCATGGCGGAGCAGGGGCTCCTGCCGTCGACTCTCGGTCGGGTGCTGCCACGCCGCCGGACCCCGTGGGTCGCCATCGTCGTGACGACGGCGGTCGCGATGGGCCTCGTCTTCACCGGTGACGTCGCGGGCCTCGCCGAGACCGTCGTCCTGCTCCTCCTGCTGGTCTTCGCCTCGACGAACGTCGCGGTGCTCGTCCTGCGGCGCGACCAGGTGGACCAGCCGCACTTCCGCGTGGCGACCGTGGTGCCGGTGCTCGGCGTCGCGTCGTGCGTGCTCCTGCTGACCCAGCAGGACGGCGCCACGTGGCTGCGGGCCGGGGCGCTCCTCGCGGTCGGCGTCGTGCTCTACGTCGTGATGCGCTGGACCGGTGGCACCCGGCGGGATCGGGCCTCTGCCGGGGCATGACGGCCGGTCCGGCGTCGCCGACCGGGTCAGGTCCGCAGGGCGTCAGGGGGCCGCGACCCGCGACACCGACCCCCGGACGACGAGATGGAGCGGGAGCACGGTGCGCGCGGGCGCACCCGTGCGGGGACCGAGGCCCGACATCGAGCGCTCGATCGCATCGGTCGCGGCGAGCGCGAGCGCCGCGACGGGCTGCTCGAGGGTCGTGAGCTTGGGCCGGAGCCACTGGCCGACGCGGATGCCGTCGCACCCCACGACCGAGAGGTCGTCAGGGATGGAGATCCCGTGCAGCTCCGCTGCCCCGAGCATGCCGACGGCGACGATGTCGCTGCCGACGAACACGGCCGTCGGGGCGCTGCCGGGCCGCGTGAGGTAGGGGAACGTCGAGGCGCCGAACTGCTCGGTGTAGGGGCCGTGGCGCACGAGGTCGGGGTCCACGTCGAGCCCGGCGTCGTGCATCGCGTCGACGTACCCGCGCAGCCGGTCCTGCGTCGTGGAGAGCTCGGCGGGACCAGCGACGTGCGCGATGCGGCGGTGCCCCTGCTGCACGAGGTAGCTCGTCGCCTGGTAGGCGCCGCCGTAGTTGTCCACGGTGATCGTCTCGACCGGCAGGTCGAGGTCGATCTCCTCGTCGATGACGACGACGGGCAGCCCGTCCGCGACGGCGCGTGCGAGCCGGTCGTCGGTCCGGGACATCCCCACGTAGACGACGCCCCCGAGCGACCCGTCGCTCGCGAGGAGCTGCCCGAGGCCTGACTCCGCGTCGCCGTGCCGCGTCGACAGGGCGACGACGAGCGGGATCCTCCGGTCGCCCGCGAGGCGCGCCATCTCCTCGGCGAGGGCGGTGAAGAACGGGTTGACGAAGTCCGGGACGACGAGAGCGACGACCCCGGCGCGGCGCTCGCCCTCGCGCGCGGCCGGCGCGGGGACGACGTACCCCACCTCACGCACGGCGGCATCGATGCGCGCCGCCGTCTCCGGCTGCACGTTGAGCTGCCCGCGCAGGTAGCGCGAGGCGGTCGAGGCCGACACGCCGGCACGTTGCGCAACACGCGTGAGCGTCATGGCTCTCCTCCAGCGGTTCGCGTCCCAGATCCCCTGCACCCTACCGGCTGTTCGCTGGGCAGGCGGTGTTGACAGGCCGAACATCTCCACCCTACGGTCTTGCGCAACAACACACAACGTTGCGCAAAGTCGTCGCGCGACCTGATTCGCAAGGAGGCCGGGATGAGCCGGGTTCTGCTCGCCGGGGAGTCGTGGATCAACGCGACCACCGACTACAAGGGGTACGACGCGTTCCCCCACGCCCAGCTCGAGATCGGGTGCGCGCGCCTGCTCGAGGCGCTGGCCGCCGAGGGCCACGAGGTCACGCACCTGCCCTCGCACCTCGTCGCCGAGGAGTTCCCCTCCACGCTCGACGAGCTCGACGCCTACGACGTCGTGATCCTGTCCGACATCGGCGCGAACTCGCTCCTGCTGCCGCCCGTCGTCTTCTCCCAGGGCCGCCCGTTCCCGAACCGGCTCAAGCTCCTCGCCGAGTGGGTGCGCCGCGGCGGCGGCCTCATGATGGCCGGCGGCTACCTCAGCTTCCAGGGATTCCAGGCCAAGGCGAACTACCACGGCACCGCTGTCGAGGCCGTCCTGCCCGTCGAGATCCTCCCGTACGACGACCGCGAGGAGACGCCCGAGGGCATCGGCGGGACACGCACCGACGTCGAGCACCCCGTCACCGCGGGTCTCGACCACGAGTGGCCGATCCTGCTCGGCTACCAGCGCCTCACCGCCAAGCCCGACGCGACCGTGCTCGCGACCATCGAGGGCCGCCCGCTCGTCGCCGTCCGCACCGAGGGCAAGGGCCGCACGCTCGCGTTCGCCTCCGACATCTCCCCCCACTGGGCCCCGCGCGAGTTCATGGACTGGGCCGGGTACGGCCCGCTGTTCGGCCAGGCCGTCACGTGGCTCGCGGGCTGATGACGCCCGAGGTGGTGGTCGTCGGCAGCCTGAACATGGATCTCCGGCTGACCGTCGACCGCCTGCCCCGCTCGGGCGAGACCGTCAGCGCGACCGGTCTCGTCCGCTCCCCCGGCGGCAAGGGCGCCAACCAGGCCGTCGCGGCCGCCCGGCTCGGGCGGCGCGTCGCCATGGTCGGCGCCGTCGGTGACGACGACGACGGCCGCGCGATCCGCCGCCGCCTCGCCGTCGAGGGCCTCGTCCTCGACGGTCTCGCGACCGTGGACCGGCCCACCGGCGTCGCCGTCGTGCTCTGGGAGCAGCCCGAGTCGACGATCGTCATCGAGCCCGGCGCGAACGCCGTCGTGGACGAGTCGTTCGTCGCCGAGCGCGCCGACCTCGTCACCGACGCGGCGGCGGTCCTGTGCCAGTACGAGACGCCGCTCGGCGCCCTGCGCGCCGTCGCGGCTACCGCGACGGGCACGACCGTCCTCAACCCCGCGCCCGCCGTCCCGCTGCCCGCCGACCTGCGAGCCCGGTTCCGCGTGCTCGTCCCCAACCGGTTCGAGCTCGCGACCCTCGTCGGCGCGGCAGCGGAGCCAGCCGGCGAGGACGAGGTGCGCGCCATGGTGCGAGCGCTCGAGCACCCCGGCGACGTCGTCGTCACCCTCGGGGCGGACGGCGCGCTCGTCGTCCCCGCGGGCCGCGCACCCGTCACCGTCCCGGCCCTGCGCGTCGACGCCGTCGACACGACCGCCGCCGGCGACTCGTTCTGCGCGGCCCTCACCGACGGCCTGCTCCACGGCGGCGACCTCGTCGAGTCCGCCCGCTGGGCGGCGCGCGTCGCCGCCTCCACCACCACCCGCCACGGCGCCGTCGACTCCCTGCCGCGCGCCACCGACCTGGCCCCCGAGGGCACCAGGATTCCGCTCCACAGCTAAGTCCGACGTACCGTCGGAGGAAGGCACGGTCACGCAATGAAGCACACCACGCCGGCACACACCGGTTCCCCGTCCGGCACTCAGGGAGGTGCTCTGAACTCGTCAGCCCGCCGCAGCAGGGTCAAGGACACGGCGACCGCCCTGCTCGTCGTCGCGACCGTCCTCGCGGGGGCCCTCGGCCCCATGCAGGCGGCCGTCAACGGCCAGCTCGGCAAGACGATCGGCGACGGGCACGCCGCCGCGCTCATCTCGTTCGGGACCGGCCTGGTCCTCATGTTCGTCGTCGTGTTCGCCCGTCCCGCCACGCGGCGCGAGGCGCTCGCGATCCCCGGCCTGATCCGCTCGCGCACCATCCCGTGGTGGAACTACCTCGCGGGCCTGTGCGGCGCCGTCATCGTCCTCTCGGAGGGCGTGACGGTCGGCGTGCTCGGCGTCGCGACGTTCCAGATCTCGCTCATCTCCGGTCTCGTGATCTCGGGCGTCATCTGCGACCGCCTCGGCGTCACGGCGTCGGTCAAGCAGCCGCTCACCACGACGCGCCTCCTCGGCGCCGCGCTCGCCATCGCCGCGACCGTCGTCGTCATCTCGCCGAGCTTCTCCGTGCCGCACACGATCGTCCTCGCGATCATGCCGTTCGTGGGCGGCCTGCTCGCGGGCTGGCAGCCCGCCGGGAACGCGGCCGTCGCCGACGTCACCGGGTCGATGCTCGTCTCGATCGGCTGGAACTTCCTCGTGGGCTTCACCGCCCTGCTGATCGCCTACCTCGTGCGCGCGGCCGTGGGCGGCGTCGACTTCCAGCTCCCGAGCGAGTGGTGGATGTACCTCGGCGGTCCCCTCGGGCTGCTGTCCATCGCGCTCATGGCCCTGCTCGTGCGTGGCCTGGGCCTGCTGCTCCTCGGCCTCGCCTCCGTCGCGGGCCAGCTCGTCGGCTCGCTCCTCCTCGACGCCGCGATCCCTGCGCTCGGGCACACCGTCCACGTCGCGACGGTGATCGGCACCGTCATCGCGCTCGTGGCCGCCGGGATCGGCATGATCCCCTCGGGCAAGGCGGCCCATCCCGACGAGCCGGACGCCGGGGAGTCCGAGGACGCCGTCGCCGCGGCGGTCGCGGGCGGCGAGGCGGGCGAGGCGAGCGGGCGATGAGCGTGACGCCCGCCGGGTACGTCCAGACCGTCACCGGCCGCGCCGCGGCCGGGGACCTCGGGCTGACGCTCCCGCACGAGCACCTGTTCAACGACCTGTCGGGCGTGCTCGACCCGCCGAGCTACCGCTTCTCGGAGGCGGTCGTGGCGGCGCCGGTGTCGGCGTCGGTCGCCTGGGCGCTGCGCCAGGACCCGTACTGCTGCGCGGACAACATCGCCGACAAGCCGGTCGCCGCGGTGGCGGCGGAGCTCGAGAGCTTCGCCGCGCTCGGCGGTCGCACGATCGTCGACGCGACGTCGAGCGCGGCGATCGGGCGCAACCCCGAGCGGCTCGCCGAGGTCGCGCGCCGCACGGGCCTGCACGTGGTCGCGGGCTGTGGCGCGTACCTCGAGAAGTTCGAGGGCGACCGCATCGCCGCCGCAGCCGTGGACGCCCAGGCGTCCGCGATCGTCGCCGAGCTCGTCGACGGCATCGGCGGGACCGGTGTGCGGCCCGGCATCATCGGGGAGATCGGCGTCTCGCCGTCGTTCACGCCCGGCGAGGCCGCGTCGCTGCGCGCGGCGGCCCTCGCGCAGCGCGAGCACCCGCAGGTCGCCCTCCAGGTGCACCTGCCCGGGTGGCAGCGCCGCGCGCACGAGGTGCTCGACGTCGTGCTCGACGAGGTGGGCGTACGACCCGAGAAGGTCGTGCTGTGCCACATGGACCCGTCGGCGGACGACGCGGACTACCAGCGCTCGGTGGCCGAGCGCGGCGTCTGGCTCGAGTTCGACATGGTCGGCATGGACATCACCTTCCCGAAGGAGGGCGTCTCCCCCGACCCGCACACGACCGCCGCCGCGGTGCACCGGCTCGTGGAGGAGGGCCACGCGAGCCAGGTGCTGCTCAGCCACGACGTGTTCCTCAAGCAGATGTGGGTCCAGCACGGCGGCAACGGCTTCGCGTACGTCCCGACGGTCTTCACGGAGATGCTCGCCGCACGCGGCGTCCCGCGCGACGTCCTCGCCCGCCTGACCCACGACAACCCGGTGGCCATGCTCACCGCGTGACGGGCAGCCGCCCGCGCCTGCCCCGGCCCGGTCCCGACGCTCGTCGTCGGGGCCGGGCCGTGCTACGTCCGGGGTGGGTGCAGGTGCCGCAGCGCGTCGGCGATCCCGCCGCGCCAGCACGCGTAGTCGTGCCCCCCGTCGAACTCGCGGTACCGCACGTCGCACCCGGCCGCCCGCAGACGGTCGACGGCGTCCGGGTGCGCCGGCTGCAGCACCCACTCGTGCCGGCCGACCTCGACCCATGCCCGCGTCCCGGCGAGCGCTCCCGGCGCGATGCCGGCGCTCGGGTCCGCCTGCCACAGCGACGCCGACTGACTGACGGCCGCACCGACCCGGTCGGGGTGCGCGACGAGCGTGCGCAGCGCCGTGAGGGCGCCCAACGACTGGCCGGCGACGCCGACCGCGTCGCGGCCAGGCTGCACCGCGTACTCGGCGCGCACCCAGTCCAGGAGGTCGTGCGCGAGGTAGGCGTCGACCGTGCCGGCGCCGTCGAGCTCGGCCCAGCGCTGCTCGCGCGAGCCGGCGTCCAGCAGGACCGCACGCAGCGGCCGCACGGCCTCCTCGTGATGGAGGTTGTCGAGCGTCGTCGCGAGGTCCTGCGGCCCGGACCACACGTCGCCGTCGAGCACGAGCAGCACGTCCGTGGCCGTCCCGCCCCTCGTCCCGGCGAAACCCGCGGGCTCGTACACCCACGCACGCCGGCCACCGGGCGCCGTCCGCTCGGTCACGGTGCCGCAGGCGACGCCCGCGCGCGGGGCCAGGTACGGCTGCGGCGGGGCGTCGGGCAGTTCCACGACGGACTGCGTCCTGCCGTCGTGGTTGCGGCACGTGCGCGGGTTGAGCGGGTCGGGCCGCCCGAGGACGTCGAGCGCCCGCCGCAGCGCCGCCTGGTCGGGCGCCTCCCACGGCGGTGCGCCGATCGCCCGGTGGGCGAGGACCGCGTACGAGGCGCGCCACGTCGTCGGCATCCGGTACGACAGGTGCCAGACGTCCGTGCCGGGCACGCGCTCCATGAGGCTGTCGGCGAGGTTCCGCTCGTCCGTGAGCCGGTTCGCGAACAGCAGGACCTCGCGGGCGTCCGCGTCACGCCAGACGAACGTCGCGACCACCTCGCCGGGGGCCACCCTCTCGACCACCGGCGAGGCGCTCGCGACGTCCGCCCAGAACCGCTCGAGCACCCCGGCCCGGCCGTGCGACGTCGTCGCGGCGAGCTCGGACCCGAGCCGCTCGATCACCGGTCCGACGACGCGCGGCGCCCGGGTGGGTCGCCGCACCTTGGGCGGGGTGCGGCGCGGCGGCTCGGGTTCGGGGGTCGAGGTCACGGGAAGACTCCTTCGGTGCGCAGGCAGGGTATCGCCCGCAGGGCGAGGCCCTGCCTGCGCACGTCCGGTCAGTCGGTCCCGGGATAGGCGACCACGACCTCCTCGGTGACCGTCCCGCCGTCGCGCTCGGCCGACACCGTGACGGTGACCTCGCCCGCCGGCACCTCGACGAGGCGCGTCGCGAACGACTGGTACGCGTTCGCGCCGCTCGCCACCGCCGCGTAGGACCGCTCTCCGAACGGCGTGGCGATCGTCACGTCGACCGCGGTGTCCTCGGCGTTGGTGACGCGGACCGCGAGGTACTGCTTGCCCGCGAGGGCACGCAGCTGCGCGTCCACGCTGACGTCGAGCTCGGGAGCGGACCCGGCGAGCGCGGACTGCCAGTCGACGAGGTCGTCGATCTTCGTCCCGAGGAACTCCTGGTCGCCCGCACCCTCGGTCAGGTCGCCGACCAGGTCGCGCGCGTCGCCCAGGGAGGCGACGGCGGCGGCGTGGTCACCGGCGTCGGCGAAGCCCTGCGCCTCGTCCAGCAGGCCGGAGATCGCCTCGACGGTGGCGAGGTCACCCGCGGCGGACGTGTCCAGACCGGCGACGATCCCGTCGACCTCGGGGAAGGTCACGCAGTTGCCGCCACCCTCGACGAGGCCCGCGGTCCACTCGACGCCCGCGAGGACGTGCTGCAGGAACAGGGGGTCGGTCCAGGACGCGTCGGTGTGCCCGGCGCCCTCGTACCAGGAGCGTCCACCCTCGAAGTTGTGGCACCACGAGATGGGGTGGTCCTCACCCATGGCGTTGTTCCCGGGCGAGTAGGTCGACTCGTCGAGCGTGATGAGCACGTGCACGTCCTCGCGCGGGTTGGTCGAGTAGTTGTACCACTCGTCGAACCGCTCCCAGACGGCCGGCAGGTGCGCCGTCGACGGGTGGGCCGGGCTCTCGACGCGCATCGTGGCGGTCTGCTGCGCCGGGTGGCTGACGAACCGCGCACCGCCGCCCGTGAGCTCGCTGTACCAGGGGACGGTGTGCATCGTGTCGGTCGCGGCGTGCAGGCCGACGAACCCTCCGCCACCGCGGATGTAGCCCTGGAACGCCGCCAGCTCGGCGTCGTCGAGGAGGCGCGGTGTCGCCGGGTTCAGCGAGTTCGTGTTGTCGACGGGCGAGGCGAAGACGATCGTCGCGTACTGCGACAGGTTCTCGGTGCTCGTGAACGGCGTCGAGTCCATCGTCAGGTCGGGCTGGCCCGGCGAGCCGCTCCCCCACCAGCCGCCCGACGTGTTCGGCGGGTCCCACACGTCGACGGTGAAGCCGTTCTGCTCACCGAGACCGATGAGCGCCCGCGTCGTGTCGTCGATGTGCGAGTGACGGAACCCGAGCGTCTCGCCCACCACGAGGATCTTGTAGTCGTCGGCAGCCAGGTCGTCGGCGACCGCTGCCGGGGCGGCCGCTCCGAGCGCGGCGACGGCCGCGACGGGCAGCGTGATGGCGGCGGCAGTCGCTCGCCTGATCGTCTTGCCGTTGAACAAATCCATGCCTGGTTCTCCCTCGTCGTCGAGAGCACGGGACCGGTCGTCCTGCTTCGGCTCCGACCGGAGCGGTGCGCACTCCTGCGTGCGTGACGTCGGCGGCTGCCGATGCTGCGAGTTTTGGCGGTCACCTACCAAAAGTCAAGTATTCAACGACATTTCCCAGAACCTACCTCCCTGCCCCGCCCGGCAGGGCCACGTGCGGCCGAGGTAGAACCGTGGTCGCGCGAGGTAGAACCCTGGTCTGCCGAGGTAGAACCCTGGTCGCGCGAGGTAGAACCGTGGTCGTGTCCGACGGCGCGTGGTCGGGTTAGGTGTCGGGGTGGGTGGGGGCGCCGCGTCTACCATCCGCCGCTCGTTCCTCGCGGCTCCCGCCAGGCCCGACCACGACGCGGCGCCCCCACCCACCCCTCCCGGCATCACCTCGCCCTGGTCATCGGTGGCCTGACCAGGGTTCTACCTCGGCGGACCACGGTTCTCTCTCCGAGGACCGGGTTCCGCTTCGGCGGTCGGCCCCAGGTCAGCCCTTGACGCAGAGGAGCGTCGTGAGCCGGGCGACGACCTCGACGAGGTCGGACTGCGCACGGATGACCTCGTCGAGGTCCTTGTACGCGCCCGGGATCTCGTCGAGCACCCCGGCATCCTTGCGGCACTCGACACCCGCCGTCTGGGCGGCGAGGTCGTCGAGCGTGAAGGTCTTCTTCGCCTTCGTGCGCGACATGCGACGCCCCGCGCCGTGCGACGCGGACCAGTACGACTCGGGGTTCCCCAGGCCGCGCACGATGTAGGAGCCCGTGCCCATCGACCCCGGGATGAGGCCGAGGTCGCCCTTGCCGGCCCGGATCGCGCCCTTGCGCGTGACGACGAGCTCCTGCCCGTCGACGTACTCGACCGCGACGTAGTTGTGGTGCACGTTCACGGCCTCGTCGAACACGATCTCGCGCCCGGGGAACGAGGCGCGCACGGCGTCGACCACGAGCGTCATCATGACCGCGCGCGAGCGCGCCGCGTACTCCTGCGCCCACCACAGGTCGGCGAGGTACGCGTCCATCTCCGGCGTGCCGCCGAGGAACACCGCGAGCTCGCGGTCGACGAGCCCCTGGTTGTGCTCGAGGCGCTTCGCGACGGCGACGTGCTGCTCGGCGAGGGTCTTGCCGATGTTGCGCGACCCCGAGTGCAGCTGGAGCCACACAGAACCGGACCCGTCCACGCACAGCTCGACGAAGTGGTTTCCTCCGCCGAGCGTTCCGAGCTGGCGGCGGGCACGCCCCTCGATGTCCGACACGCGGCCGTGCAGGGCGCCGAAGCGCGACCAGAACGCGTCGGCGCCTCGCGCCACCTCGGCAGGGCCGTTCCCGGAGATCGAGCGCAGGCGGTGCGGGTCGACCGCGTCGTCGTGCGCGTGGAACCCGACGGGGATGGCGGCCTCGATGCGCGCACGGACCGGTCCGAGGTCGTCGGGCAGGTCCTCCGCCGTGAGCGACGTCCGGACGCCGATCATGCCGCAGCCGATGTCGACCCCGACCGCGTTCGGCGACACGGCGTCGCGCATGGCGATGACCGATCCGACCGTCGCGCCCTTGCCGAGGTGGACGTCGGGCATGACGCGCACGCCCTCGACCCACGGCAGCGCGGCGATGTTGCGCAGCTGCTGCAGGGCCGCCGGCTCGACGGCGTGCTCGTGCGCCCACATGAGGGTCGGCGCCTTGGCGCCGGACAGCGGGACGGGGAACGCGTGGGCCTCGGCGCTCACGGTGGTGACCTCCTCGGGTCGTTCTTCTGATCATGACGCCGCCCCGGGCGGGACGGCGACGGTGCGCGCGGGAGGACTCGAACCCCCGCCGCCCGGCTCCGGAAGCCGGCGCTCTGTCCGCTGAGCTACGCGCGCTGGTGCTCCTTAACGTCGAGCAGACGGGACGCGAACGCCCAGGTGCCTTCGGAGGGAGTCGAACCCCCGTCTCCGCTTCCGTAGAGCGGCGTCGTGTCCGTTGGACCACGAAGGCAGCACATTTCCGGACCGCACGCGAACAATGCACGCGGTCGGGCGGACGGCAGGAATGCGGCCGAGAATGCGCCTACGGCTCGGCGCACAAAAAAAGCCGCCCCGGCGCAATCCCGGGACGGCCTGTCGATCGACGCTGAGGTCAGACGACAAGACCGCCGGGGTCGCCGGCAAGGTAGAGGAACACGCTGAGATTCACCACGAACAGCACGTCATGCCGCTGCCCGCGGGGCAGCACGGGACGTCGCCGGTCCTGCGTGAAGGTCTCGCGCACAGCACTGCTCCTCTCGATCGCGTCACGGCCACGCACCGGAATGTCGTGGACCGAGGAAGACCGTACGCGCATTCCTGGACGCGCACAACCCCTTTTGTGAATTCGCCGGAAACAGGCTCGCAACTTCACCGCCACGCTCACCCGGACGACGCACGTCCGCGCCTCGCAGCACGCCACCGTTCGTACCGGCACAAGCGGTGGGCGGCCGGCCGCCCGGCGTCGTCAAGGCCACTGCTTGGCACACTATTCGCCCACGGACGTCCCGAGCTGCCCGGCCGAGCGCGGCGAGAGCATGCTGTCGGCGGCACCCGGTAAGGTTCCGGACGTTCCGGACACACCTCCCGACGTCGACTCACCGTGCGGCGGGCCGACGACAGGAGACCCCGCCGCCATGATGGGTGCCAACCACGCCGCGACCGGTGCGGCAGCCTGGATCGCGGTGACGTCGACCGCACCCTTCGCCCTGGGCTGGCACCCCCTCACGTCTGTCGGCGTGATGACGGGAGCCGTCGTGTGCGCCGGCGCCGCGCTGCTCCCCGACGCGGACCACCACAACGGCACGTTCGCGCACTCGCTGCCGCCCGTGAGCGAGTGGGTGTCCGACGCCGTCGAGGCGATCTCCGGAGGCCATCGCCAGGGCACGCACTCGTTCCTCGGGATCGCGGTGTTCACCGCGCTCGCCTGGGCGGCGGGGCTCGTCACGGTGGAGACCGAGTCGTTCGGCACGGTGTACGTCGGCGCCGGCGTGCTGGCGGTCCTCCTCGTCGCGCTCGCTCTCAAGGCGCTCAAGCTGACGCGTGGCGGCAAGCTCGCACCGTGGCTCACGTCGCTCACGATCGCCGCGCTCGTGGCGCTCTTCTCGCCCGAGGAGTGGAACTGGCTCCCCGTCGCCGTCGGCATCGGGGTGAGCGTGCACATCCTCGGTGACGTCCTCACGACGAACGGAGCGCCCCTGCTCTGGCCCGTCAAGCTCCGCTCGCCGCGCTGGGTGCGTCGGTCGTTCCTCGTCGACGACGTGTGGCGACCGGGTGGCAGCTTCGCCCTCCCGCTGCTCGGTGACACCGGGTCGGTGCGGGAGTGGATCCTCGCGACGGCCGTCGGTCTCTACGCGACGGTCGGGTTCGTGTGGGCGGCGCTCGACCAGATGGGATTCGACACGTACGGCACGTACGAGCGCGTCACGACGGCCGTCGGCGGGCTCCTCGCCGGCGCCTGAGCGCACCCGCTGCGACCGACCCGAGACCCGGCCCCCACTGCCCCGCCACGCCCGCCTGGTAATTCCCTTGCCCGGCCGGCGCGGCCACTGGCAGGGTCTGACCCGAAGCCGCCCGCGCCGTCGGGCACCGGAGGAGAGGAGGAACGCCGTGAGCTGGAGCATCCACGCCCGCGTGTCCACCACCCCCGGGAGCGCCGACCGCCGCTGAGCGGTCCGGCACCTTCGCCGCCGCCCGTCCTCGACGACGGGCGCCTGCGCGCTCCCCTCCCTGAGGAGCCGCCGTGCACGAGCACGACCTGTCCGATCCGTACCTTCCCCCGACCTCCGCGCGCGACCCGCGCACGCCCCCGCCCCGGCGTCTACGTCGCCGCGACCAGCGGCACGACGAGCGGTACGACGCGACGTCCGACCTCGCCTTCGACCTGACCATCTTCGAGCGCACCGCGGGCTCGCCCGTCGGGAAGCTGCCCGACGAGACGTCGGAGACGGGCGTCCTCGACGCCACGCTCGGGGCCGACCAGCGCTGGTCCACGTGGTCGTCCGTCGAGAAGGGCCAGCGCGGACCCGACCCCCTGCCCGAGTGGGTCGTGACCGCCGACGCGGCGGTCGACACCGAGCTCGGCGTGCTCAAGACCGGCAAGGAGGCGGACGTCTTCCTCGTCGAGCGTGCCGTCCCCGACGACCCTGCGCGGCGCTCGCTCCTCGCGGCCAAGCGCTACCGCGACCTCGACCACCGCTCGTTCCGGCGGGACACCGTGTACACCGAGGACCGTCGCGTCCGGCGCACGCGCGACCAGCGCGCGCTCGACCGCAAGTCCCGCTACGGCCGCCAGGTCGCGGCGGGCCGGTGGGCCGCCGCCGAGTTCGCCGCTCTGTGCGAGCTCTGGTCGGCGGGAGCGCCGGTCCCGTACCCGGTGCAGATCGACGACAACGAGATCCTCATGGAGTTCGTCGGCACGTCCGACGGCGTCGCGCACGAGGCCGCGCCCAGGCTCGCCCGCGCGCACCCGGACCCTGACCTCCTCGCGGCGTGGTGGGACCAGCTGCGCGACGGGATGGCCGTGCTCGCGCGCCTGGGGTACGCGCACGGTGACCTGTCGCCGTACAACGTGCTGGCGGACGGCGACCGGATCGTCATCATCGACCTCCCGCAGGTCGTGGACCTCGTCGCCAACCCGTTCGGCACCGAGCTGCTCCTGCGCGACTGCCGCACGATGTCCGCCTGGTTCACCGCGCGCGGGCTGGACGCGGACGCCGAGGAGCTGTTCGCCATGCTCCTCGCCCAGGCGTGGTGACACCCGGCTGACGACGGACGGCTGGACGCGCCGTGGGACGATCGGCGCGTGCTGCGCATCGCTCTGGTCGGGCTCGACTCGTCCCACGCCGACCAGTACGTCCGCCTGGTCGCGGCCGAGCGCCGCTGGCCCGGCGTGCAGATCGCTGCGCTCGTCGACGCCGAGCCGGGCCGGCGCGCGGAGCTCGCGGCGGCGGGCGGGCTCTCCCTGCCGGCGGGCTGCCTCACCGTGCCTGACGCCGTCCGGCGGGTCGACGCGGCGATCGTCGCCCATCGTGCGGGCCGGCTCCACGGTGCCGCGGCGCGCGAGCTGCTGAGCGCCGGCGTCCCGGTGCTCGTCGACAAGCCGTTCGCGGCGTCGGTCGCCGACGCGCGGACCACGCTCGACGTGGCCCGCGCGCACGGCACCGCCGTGACGACGGCGTCCGCGCTCCGCTTCGCGCCCGAGGTCGCCGCTGCCCGGGACTCGCTCGCCGGGCTCACGGCGGGTGGGGTCGCGCCGGGCGCGATCGCCGTGGAGGTGTCGGGCCCCGCCGACCCGGACGACGAACGGGACGGGCTGTTCTTCCTCGGCATCCACGTCGTGGAGGCGGCGCGCGCCGTCGTCGGCGCGACGCCGGACGTGGCGTGGGAGCCGCCCGAGACGACGACTTCCACGGACGGGATCGTCGCGACGACGCGGCTCGGAGGCATCGGCGTCCGGCTCCGCTTCCTCTCCCCGGTGACGCACGCGACCGCGGGGTTCGACGTCGTGCTGCGGACGCCCGACGGCGTCACGCGGTCCCCGGTGGTGCTCGACGACGACTACCTCGCCCCGGTCGTCGAGCACGGGCTCGCCGTCCTCGCGCTGCCAGGCGGCCTCGCGGACGAGCGCGCCACGATCCTCGCCGACCTCGCGCTCCTCGAGCAGGTCGCCGCAGCCGTGCGGGGCTGACGCCAAGTCTCGACCGCCACGCCCCGACCGCGCCGATGCGCGGCGGACGAGGTAGAACGGGACCATGGAGCCCTCCACCGAGTCCTTCGACGCCGACGACGTCCAGACGTTCCTCAACTCCTACGGGATCGCGCTCTCGACCGGGGACCTGGACGTCATCATGGAGAGCTACGCGTTCCCCGCGCTCGTCGTGGGGGCGACGACCTCGGTGCCGCTCCCCGACCCCGAGTCCGTGCGCGAGTCGACGCTCGAGACCGCCCGTGGATTCCGCGAGCGCGGGCTGGTCGGGGTCGTCGCCCACCTCGAGCAGGTCGAGGAGGTGGGCGACGCACTCGTGTGGGCGCAGGTGCGCTGGAGCTACCGCGACGAGTACGCGAACGAGCAGGAGGCGCAGGAGGTCCGGTACCTGCTGCGCCGTGCCCGGGACACCTTCGAGGTGTGCGTCGTCGCTCCGCTGAGCCCCTGACTTCGCAACGAGGCTCAGCAACCGGCTCCGTCGTCGGCGACCGGCCCGGTGCGCGGTGCCTCGCCGCCGGGGTCCGGCGGCAGGTAGTCGAGGCGCACCCCGTCGCCGACGGGGACGGCGAGCACGGCGGAGTCCTCCCCGGCCCGGCTCCAGTCTCGCGGGAGGAGGAAGTACGTGCCTCCGGCCTGCTGCATGAGGACCAGACCGTCGTAGCGGTGGCGGAAGGCGGTCCCGTCCGGACCGCAGACGCGGGGCTCCACTCCCGGCGCCACGAGCTGGAGGTCTGTCGTGCTGCGGACGACGACGCCGGGATACTCCGCGAGCTCCGCCTCGAACTGACGCCCACGACTCTGCCCGATCTCCGCCGAGAAGTTCGCGACCGCCCAGAAGAGCGCCACCGCGACCAGGGTGAACACCGCCGCCCACTCCGTCAGACGAGCGCCGACGGACGGCGCCCGCCACCCGGGCCTGGACCGCCGCAGCTCGCCGCGCCACGTCTGCACGACGGCGACGATCGCCAGGACGCCGAGCGCGAGGCAGACCGGCGCGGCCCAGGACGGGACGCCGTCGGCGAGACCGGTCCCGGGCCACACGGCCTGGAACAGGCCGAACCCGACGAGCGCGGCCCCGACCGCACCGACCGCCAGGAGCACCCGAGGACGATGGCGTCGCGCGTCCGGAGCGCGCACGGAGCCGCCGCGCGCCCACAGGGACACCAGCACGACGACCGCGACGACGGCGAGCGGCAGGAGGAACCCGTCCTGGGCGTTCACCATGTAGTCCGTCGAGGTGAGCTGTAGGGAGGTCACGTCGACGCCGAAGTAGTTGTAGAAGAAGATGACGCGCTGCCGGCCGAAGAAGTAGAGCAGCGCGGCGACCAGGCCGGCGGGAGCCACGATCTCGGTCGCGATCCGGGCGAGGCGCGGGACGTCGGTGCTCGGCCCGTCGCTCGGCCCGTCGCCGCCCGGCGCGGGGCCACGGTCGTTCATGGCGTGCTCGTCCCCGTCCCTGCCCCGTCGCCCTCCTGACCGCCGTCGTCACCGCTCCCCTCACCGGGGTCGCTCGTGGACGGGCTGCAGTCTGCGTGGAGGACCACGGTCGACCCGCGCGGGACGGAGAAGCCGCCCTCCTGCCACGGCGGGTCCGATCCCTGGTACGTGCACGTGTCGTCCGCGTCGGGCGGTTCGGAGAGGACCGTCACGCACAGCGTCCCCCCGCAGCTGACCGTCATCTGCTCGACGAACCGGCCGTGGACCTCGAGGAAGGGGTTGTCGAGCTCTTGGGCCGCCGTCGCCAGGAGGACGGGCGACCCGCCGCTCCCACCACCTCCGCGACTCCGTTCGCGCGTGGGCGTCGGCTCCGCGGCGGGAGAGGCGGTCGGCGCGGCGGTGTCTCCCGGCGTCGTCGGCCCGGCGTCCGTCACGGCGGCAGGTGCCGGGGACTCCTCGTCCCAGCTGCAGGCCGCGAGCCCGCACGCGACCGCCGCGCCCAGCAGTGCCCCGACGCTCGCGCGACCCACCCGGAGCCGTCGCCCGGCCCGTGCTGTGCCCTGCGTCGCCCGCACCATCGCTCGGCCCTCCTGGTCCTCCTACGACGAGGGAGACTGCGCACGAGGAGGCTGATACGGAGCGGGTGCCGCCGCGATCAGTGGAAGTCGCGCGACGACGTCGCGACCTGCAACGAGAGCGGGGCGAGGTGCTCCGCGACGAGGTTCGTCGCGCCGTCGGCCCGCTCCAGCCGGCCCCGCACGACGAGCGCCGCCGACCCGCGCGCGACCTTCCGGAACCGCTGCCACAGCCCGGGCGAGCACACGACGTTGAGGATCCCCGTCTCGTCCTCGAGGGACAGGAACGTCACGCCCCCGGCGGTCCCGGGGCGCTGGCGGTGCGTGACGACGCCGCCCACGGCGACGCGCGACGGCGGGTGCGGCCGCGTCCCCGGCACCTCGCCTGCCGCGCGCTCGGCGTCGTCGACGCGCTCGATCTCCCGCGACACCTCCACGGCGCCGACGACGGTCAGCACGCCCGCGGCGGTCAGGCCGTCGCGCACGTACTGGGTCGGGTAGGAGTCGGCGGACACCCCCGTGGCCCACACGTCGGCGACGGCGGTCTCGACGTCGGTCATGCCCGGTAGCCGGGGGGCCTCCACGCCGACGCTCACGCCCGGCAGCGTGCCCGGGCCCTCCTGCGCGAGCGCGCCGGCGGCCCACAGCGCCTCGCGCCGCGTCACGCCGAGGCAGTCCGTCGCCCCCGCGGTCGCGAGGCCCTCGAGCTGGGCCGTCGTGAGGTCGACGCGCCGCACGAGGTCGCGCAGGTCGCGGAACGGCTGCTCCCCCGCAGCGCCGTCGTCCGCCGTCTCGCGGGCCGCGACGACCCGCTCCGCGGCCTCCTTGCCGAGCCCGCGCACGCTCGCGAGCCCGAGCCGCACCGCGAGCGTCAGGTCCGGCTCCGGCCCGAACGCCGGGTCGATCCGCACGCCGACGTCACCATGGGGAGAGGGAGAGGGCGGGGACCGCCGAGGGCCGTGGTCGGGCCTGGCGGGAGGACCCGAGGAACGAGGGTCCGGATGGTAGGCCCGAGCGCGGTCCCCGCCCTCTCCCTCTCCCGCAAGCCGCTCGACCGTCGCCTGCACGTCGGACGCGTTGACGTCCGGGCGCAGCACGGTCACGCCGTGCCGGCGCGCGTCGGCGACGAGCGACTGCGGCGAGTAGAACCCCATGGGCTGCGCCGCGAGGAGCCCCGCGTAGAACGCGGCGGGGTGGTGCACCTTGAGCCACGAGCTCGCGTACACGAGGAACGCGAACGAGTACGCGTGCGACTCGGGGAACCCGAAGTCGGCGAACGCCTTGAGCTTGTCGTAGATCTCCTCCCGCACCGCCGGGTCCTCCACCCCCTTCTTCTTCATCCCCTCCATGAGCCGACCCCGCAGCTCCTCCATGCGCTCGACCGACCGCTTCGAACCCATCGCCCGGCGCAGCTGGTCGGAGTCCTTGGGCGAGAAGCCCGCGACGTCGATCGCCATCTGCATGAGCTGCTCCTGGAACAACGGCACGCCGAGCGTCTTGCCGAGCGACTTCTTCAGCAGCGGGTGCAGGAACGTCACCTTCTCGCGGCCCCGCGCCCGGTTGATGTAGGGGTGCACGGACCCGCCCTGGATCGGCCCCGGCCGGATGAGCGCGACCTCGATGACGATGTCGTAGAACTTTCGCGGGCGCAGCCGCGGCAGCGTCGCCATCTGCGCACGCGACTCGACCTGGAACACCCCCACCGTGTCGGCCGCGCACAGCAGGTCGTACACCGCCGGGTCGTCCTCCGGCAGCGTGTGCAGCTCGAGGCGGGACCCCTCGTGCTGCTCCACGAGGCCGAACGCGATCCGCAGCGCCGTGAGCATCCCGAGGCCGAGCAGGTCGAACTTCACCAGTCCCGCGTCCGCGCAGTCCTCCTTGTCCCACTGCAGGACCGTGCGCCCCTCCATGCGCGCCCACTCGACCGGGCACACCTCGATGACGGGCCGGTCGCACATGACCATGCCGCCCGAGTGGATCCCCAGGTGCCGCGGGAGCCGCAGCATCCGGTCCGCGAGGTCCAGCACCGCGTCGGGGATCTCCCCCTCCTCCGCGGCCGACGGCGGCCGGTGCGCAGGGACGACGTCGTGCGTGTCGTCCGCGCGCAGCGCCTCGTGCGGCGCCGCGGGCGGTCTTGGGTCGCCTCCGGCCCCGTCGCCCTGGTCCTCGGCGAGCGGGTCGACGACGCGCGGTCGCCGTGCGCTCCGGCCGCCCAGGTCGGGCGACCAGTCGCCACGATGCCCGGTGTCCTCCCTCCCAGCCGAACCCATCGGACCCGACCCCACGTCACGAGACCCCCACAGCGCCGTGACCCGCGCGTCCTTCTCGGCGGTCTTCGAAGCGATCGCGCGCTCCTTGGCCGCGCGGTCGGCCGCGGGCGACGACGGGTCGGGGCCGCGCAGGGAGCCCCAGCGCTCGATGGACTTGCTCCACGCGTCGGCCTGCCCGACGTCGTACCCGAGCGCGCGGGCGGCGTCGCGCACGGCGGACTTGGGGCGGTAGGAGATGACGTTCGCGACCTGGGCGGCGTGCGTGCGGCCGAACGTCGCGTAGACGTGCTGGATGACCTCCTCGCGCCGTGCGGACTCGATGTCGACGTCGATGTCGGGCGGGCCGTCGCGCTCGGGCGCGAGGAAGCGCTCGAACAGCAGCCCGTGCTTGACGGCGTCGACGGCGGTGATGCCGAGCGCGTAGCAGACGGCGGAGTTCGCGGCCGACCCCCTGCCCTGGGCGAGGATGCCGTGGACGCGGCAGAACTCCACGAGGTCGTAGACGACGAGGAAGTAGCCGGGGAAGTGCAGGTCCTCGATGACGCGCAGCTCGTGGTCGATCTGCGCCCACGCGCCCGGGATCCGCTCGGCCTCGCGCGGCCCGTAGCGGTTCTCGGCGCCGCGGCGCACGAGCTCGCGCAGCCAGGTCGCCTCGGTGTGCCCGTCGGGCACGGGGTAGGGCGGGAGGTCGGGCGCGACGAGGTGCAGGTCGAACGCGCACTCGTCCCCGAGCGCGGCGGCCGTCGCCACGGCCTGCGGGTACCGGTGGTGGCGCGCGAGCATCTCCGCCGCCGAGCGCAGGTGGGCCGTCGGGGCGCCGGGCAGCCACCCGTCCATGTCGTCGAGCGAGGACCGGGCGCGCACGGCCGCGAGCGCCCCCGCGAGGTCGGCGTCGTGCGGGCGGGCGAAGTGGGCGGCGGTGGTCGCGACGAGCGGGAGCCGGGCGTCGGCGGCGAGGTCGGCGAGCGCGGCGTGCAGGTCGGCGTCGCGCGGGTCGTCGGTCGTGGTGATCTCGACGGCGACGTTGTCCGCGCCGAAGACGGCGACGAGCCGGTCGAGCTCGCGGCGGGCCTCGGCCCGCCCGGAGGTGACGAGCGCGCGGCGGACGGCGCCCTTGCGGCACCCGGTGAGCACGAGCCACTGCCCGTCGGCCTCCTCGCCGAGGGTGTCGAGGTCGTAGCGGGCGGCGCCCTTGGTCCCGGTCGCGAGGTGCGCGGTGGCGATGGCGCGCGACAGGTTGCGGTAGCCCTGCGGGCCGCGCGCGAGGGCGAGCAGGTGGGTCGAGCGGGGGTCGGGCACGCCGGTGGGCGGGTCGAGGACCGGGGCCCCGGCCGGCACGGGGACAGGCAGGTGCAGCTCGGCACCGAAGACCGAGGGGAGCCCGACCTTGCGCGCCGCCTCCGCGAACCGGACGACGCCGTACAGGCCGTCGTGGTCGGTGATCGCGAGCGCCGACAGCCCGAGCCGTGCGCCCTCGGCGGCGAGCTCCTCGGGGTGGGACGCGCCGTCGAGGAAGCTGAACGCGGAGTGGGCGTGCAGCTCGGCGTACCGGGGGGCGGTCGTCCGGTCAGTCATACAGCCCCTCCACCGTCCAGCGCCCGCGCGCGCTCGCGAGGAGCAGGCCGCGGCCGTCGCCGAGCAGCACCTGGACGTGCACGCGTCGTCGCGGCGCGGGGGTCCACCAGCGCTCGGCGAGCGGCCACGGCCCGGCCCAGTCCACGACCGTGCTGTCGGGGTCGTCCGGGCCGGGCCACCGCACGCTCGCGGGCGTGCCGCTCATGGCGAGACGCGCGTCGACGACGACGGGCCGCCCGGCGTCGTCGAGCACGACGACGTCCTGGGGCTCCACGGGGACGACCGCCGGGGCGGGGCTCGGCAGCGCCCCGGGCCACGGCAGGGCGGGGTCGCGCGGGCGGGCGACGTCCTCCCCGAACGGCACGAGGTGCACGCGGTCGGTCGCGTCGCGACCGCCCTGGACCTGCACGCGCAGCACGGCGTCACCGCCGAGGATGCCCTGCACGCGCCCGAGCGCGCGGTGGGCGCGCGCGTCCTCCCCGCTCGACGCGCCCCACAGGCGCGGCTGCTCGGCCCCGGCGGGGACGACCTCCTCGGCGGTGAGGGACAGGCGGGCCAGCGGCGCGGCGTCGGGCACGACGCGCGCCCCGCCGGGCGAGCCCCCTTCCCTGCCGCGCCGTGCGGACCGGGCAGCGCGCACGCTCGTCGTGGTGAGCCAGCCCTCGAGCTGCCACCGCACCTTGTCGGTGAGGCGCGCGGGGCTCATCGCGCCCGGTCCGTCGAGGCGCCAGGTGCGCTCGAGGTCGTCCCCCTCGGTGGTCCGGGCGGTGATGCGCAGCCGGCCGGCGACGAGCGAGCGGGCGACGAGCTGGTCGTGCAGGTCCTCGGCGAGGCGGCGCGCGGCGAAGGTCGCGACGTCGACGCGCTCGGCGGGCGGGTCGAGCTCGGCGCTCACCGCGACGTCGGGCTCGATGCGGCGGCGCGCGGGCGGGCGCAGGTCCTCGCCGCGCGCGAGGCGGTGCGCCCACGCGCCGAGGTCGCCGAACCGTCCCTCGACGGTCGCGGGCGGCAGCGCCGCGAGCGCCCCGAGCGTGCGCACGCCGAGCCGGCCCAGGAGGTCGACGAGCTCGTCGATCGCGACGGCGGCGTCGGGCCGGGCGGCGACGTGCACGAGGTCGCGCGCGGGGCGCGGGGCGAGGAAAGCGGGCGAACCGCCAGGGGCGACGACGGCGGACGCGCGCGCGGCGAGCACCGCGGCGAGGATCCCGTCGGCGACGCCCACCTGGCACTCGTGCCCGGTGTGCTCGGCGACGCGTGCGACGAGCGCCTCCGCGAGCGCCGCGTCCGACCCGTGGTAGCGGCTGGCTCCGGACGCCGGGAGGAGCAGCAGCCCGGGACGCGTGATCTCCAGGCCCGCGACGACGGTCTCGGCCGCGAGCGCGACGGGCTCGAACTCGCGGGCGTCGCGCGCGTCGTCGACGTCGAGCAGCTCGAGCTCGGGGCAGCACTCACGGGCCCGGCGGCGGCGCATCCCCCGGCGGACGCCGTGCGCTCGCGCGGTGGCCGAGACGGCGACGACGCGGCGCCCGTCGTGCGTCGCGGCCGGGACGTGCGCAGGGACGTCGCGGACCGCCATCGCGGCGAGCACCGGCCAGTCCGGCACCCACAGGGCGGCCGTGCGGGTCGGGGTCATGGTCATGGTCATGGTCATGGTCATCCGACGAGCCTCAGCCCGGGACGGTCGGCGCGGTCCTCGGTCTCCTCGGGGAGGCCGACGGCCCGTCCTCCCGTGCGCACGGTGGTGCTGCGCTCGGCGAGGAACGCCGGCCAGTCCGCGTGGCCGAGCGGCAGGTCGACCTCGACGCGGACGGGACGTGCGGCGCCCCCGCGGCCCGCGCGCTCGACGACGAGCGTGCGGTGCCGCAGCCAGCCCGCCCCGTGGTGCGTCCCGGACCACCGGCCGCCCGTGACCGTGAGCGCGACGTGCGCGCCGGGCCACGCCGCCGCGGCGACGAGCAGCGCCCCGCGCTCCCGGGCGCGCGCCGCGAGGCGGCGCCGGTCGGCGTCGGTCAGGGCAGCGTCGGGCCCGACGACGACGACGTCCATGCCGTCGACGAGCGCCGCGATCGCGAGCGCGGCGTCCGGCCCCGGACGGGGCACGAGCGCGAGGCGGTCGAGGTCCGTGCCGACGTCCGCGGCAGCGAGCAGCCCGACGGCGGGGAACCCGACCGCGGCGGTCCAGGCACCCGCCCGGGAGGGCGCGGCGACGAGCGCGAGCAGCAGGCTCGTCGAGCCGCGCACGGCGAGGACGGTCCCGCGCTGCAGCGCGCCGAGCGGCAGGAGCGGGGCGAGCGCGTCGTGGACCGGCCACACCCGCTCGTCGGGCACGGTCGGGACGGCACGACGGGGGTGGACGGGCGCACGGTGCGGGCGCGCGGGCGGCGTGGCGGCGGCACCGGGGGCGACGGGACCCGCTGCCGGGGCGGGCACCGAGCGGTGCCGCTGGACCCCGGTCCGCTCCTCCGCACGCCGCAGGGCGGCGCGAGCCAGCTCGGCCCTGTCCACCCGGACCTGCCCCTGCTGCCCGGCGGCCCTCCGACCGGCCGGGTCGGCGAGAACGGTCATCTCGCCTCCCGGGTGGTGCTCGGACCGGCGCACGGGGACCGGCGCCGAGGTTTGCGCAGCGGAGTCGACGCCTCCGCCACGCATCGAACAGGTGTTCGAACACTTCCAGTGAACGGCCGCGCCCGAGGGGGTGTCAACTCCGCAGGTCGGAGCCGTCGGCTTCGTCCGAGATGCCCGTCATAACCCTCGACCACCACTCGAAGGTCTCCTTCAACCCTCGACCTCCACCCGAACCTTCGCCCTCGCGCCGACCACGTGCCTGCACGCGCCCGGTCGCGCACGATGGGTCCCATGGCCGACGTGAACCTCGACTCCCGACCCCAGGCTCCCGACCCCTACTCGCTCCTCCCCGCCGCACCCTCGTTCACCCTCACGAGCGCCGACCTCGCCGACGGCGAGCCGCTCGCGGACCGGTACGCCGCCGACGGCGAGAACCTCTCCCCCGCGCTGGGCTGGTCCGGCTTCCCGGAGGGCACGCGCTCGTTCGTCGTCACCTGCTTCGACCCCGACGCCCCGACCCCCGCGGGCTTCTGGCACTGGACCGTCGCGGACGTCCCGGCGACCGTGACCTCGCTGCCCCGGGGCGCCGGCGCGGCCGACGGCGCCGGGCTGCCCGACGGTGCGTTCCAGGTCCGCAACGACGGCGGCACGCCGGGCTACACGGGCGCCGCACCGCCGCCCGGGGACCGCCCGCACCGGTACGTCTTCGCCGTCCACGCCCTCGACGTCGGCTCGCTCGCCGAGGCGGCCGGCCTCGGGCCGGACGCGACGCCGACCGCGGTCGCGTTCAACGCCTTGTTCCACACGCTCGCGCGTGCGACGCTCACGGCGACGTACCGCACGACCTGACGACCGCACGACGGAAGAACCCATGGACGCCTCCACCACCCTGCCCACGCTCGGCTCGCTCACGTGGGAGCCGGCCCTCGACCACCTCGACCTCGTCGCGCCCGTGACGGCCGACGCGCTGCGCCGCTGGGCCGACGCCGACCCCGACGTCGCGACGCTGGTCGCCGTGACCGAGATCGACCCGGACCTCGCGGACACCGCGACGCTCAACGCCGCGTTCGACCTGCCCGTCGAGGCATCGGCGAACTGCGTCGTCGTGGGTGGCGCGCGGGCGGGCGAGGAGCGGGTCGCGGCCGCAGTCGTGCGCGCGCACACGCGCGCCGACGTCAACACGCGCATCCGCAAGCTCCTCGACGTGCGCAAGGCGTCGTTCCTGCAGACCGAGCGCGCGACGGCCGAGTCCGGCATGGAGTACGGCGGCATCACGCCCGTCGGGCTCCCGGCCGGCTGGCGCGTGCTCGTCGACTCCCGTGTCGTGACCGACGGCGAGCTCGCCCTGATCGGCAGCGGAGTCCGGCGGTCCAAGCTCCTCCTGCCGGGCACGCTGCTGGGGCGGCTCCCGGGCGTCGAGGTCGTCGAGGACCTGGCGGTCCCCGTCGCCTGACCCGGCGACGGGGAGCCGCCCGGCGTCAGCGCTCGAGCACGACCAGCCGCTGCGTCGCGCGCGTCATCGCGACGTAGCGGTCGACGGCGCCCTCGACGCCGTCGCCGAACGCCTGCGGGTCCACGAGGACGACGAGGTCGAACTCCAGGCCCTTGGCCGTCTCCGGGGTGAGCGACCGCACGCGCGCCGTCCCGGTGAACGTCTCGGTGAGCGCCGCGTCGCCGATGACGCACGCCGTGCCCTCGGCATGCTCGGCGAGCCACGCCTCGAGCACCGCGTCGAGGTCGCCCGCCGACCCGTACACGACCGGCACGCCCGTGCTGCGCACCGACGTCGGGACGTTGGCGTCGGGGAGCGCGGCGCGGATCACGGGCTCCGCCGCGGCCATGACCTCCTGCGGCGTGCGGTAGTTGACGCGCAGCGACGCCTCGGCCACGCGGTCGAGGCCGACGCGCTCGAGGCGCTCGCGCCACGTCTCGGGGAACCCGTGCCGCGCCTGCGCCCGGTCCCCCACGACCGTGACGCTGCGCGACGGGCAGCGGCTGAGGACCATCTGCCACTCGGCGTCGGTGAGCTCCTGCGCCTCGTCGACGACCACGTGCGCGAAGGGCCCGGCGAGCCGGTCGGGCGTCGCCGTGACCAGCGCGCCGTCGTCGACGAGCGCGTCGCGCAGGTCCTGGCCGCGGAGCATCTGCATGACGCGGAGCTCGCTGTCGTCGGTCGCGAGGAGGTGGTCGACGACGTCGTCCATGCGGGCGCGCTCGGCCGCCGCCGCGGCCTCGTTGCGGCGACGGCGGCGCGACGCCTCGGGGTCGCCGAGGCGTCGGCGCGCGGCGTCGAGCAGCGGCAGGTCCGCGGTCGTCCACGCGTGGGCGTCCGCGCGCTGCAGCGCGCGCACCTGGTCGGCCGTGAGCGACGGCGCGCACAGGCGGAGGTAGGCGGGCACGGACCAGAGGTCGGCCACGAGGTCGGTCGCCTCGACGAGCGGCCACGCGCGGTCGAACGCGGCGCCGAGCGCACGGTGGCCGCGCAGGGCGCGGCGTACGTCGTCCGCCGGCAGGTCGGTGACCTCGCCCACGGCCTTGTCCACGAGGATCTCCACGAGCGCGGCCCAGACCTCGTCGCGCGCCTCGTTGTGCGGGGTGCCGGGGTCGATCGACTCGAACGCCTCGGCCCAGTCGGCCGTGGAGAGCCAGACGTCGGCCCACGGCGTCTCGACCTCCATGCCCTCGGCGGGCGGGCGCTCCGAGAACCGCACGGCCGGCTCGATCGCGGCGACGAGCTCGGCCGACGCCTTGAGGCGCGCGACCTCGGGGTCCGCCTCCTCGCGCGCGGTCGCACCCTCCGGGACCAGGTCGCGCAGCGTGCACGTCTGCACGCCCTCCTCGCCGAGGCTCGGGAGCACGTCGGCGACGTACCCGAGGTAGGGGCGGCTCGGCCCGATCACGAGCACGCCACCGCGCCCCTCGCCCACGTGCGGGTCGGCGTACAGCAGGTACGCGGCGCGGTGCAGCGCGACGACCGTCTTGCCCGTGCCGGGGCCGCCGTCGACGACGAGCGCGCCGCGCGACCCCGCGCGCACGATCGCGTCCTGGTCGGCCTGGATCGTGCCCAGCACGTCGCGCATGCGCGGAGACCGGCTCGCGCCGAGGCTCGCGACGAACGCCGACTGGTCGTCGAGCGCCGCGCTCGACCCCGCGCCGTCGGGCACGAGCTCCTCGTCCCAGTAGTCCGTGACGCGCCCGCGCGTCCAGCGGTACCGGCGCCGCGCCGCGAGGCCCGCCGGGTGCGCGGGCGTCGCCGCGAAGTACGGCTCGGCCGCCGGCGAGCGCCAGTCGACGAGGAGCCGCTCCCCCGCCGGGTCGGTGAGGCCGACACGGCCGACGTAGACGGGGTCGGAGCCGTCGGCGAACGTCATGCGGCCCAGGCACAGGTCGACGCCGTAGCGCTGCAGGAGCCGCAGGCGTGCGCTGAGCCGGTGGACCTCCTGGTCGCGCTCGAGCGACTCCGTGCTCGACCCGCCCGGCGCGCGGCGCGCCGCGTCCAGGCGCTGCGAGAGGTCGGCGACGGAGTGCTCGAGGCTCGCCGCGATCGCGGCGAAGTGCCGCTCGTCCGCGTCGACGAGCGCGAGCTCGCCCTTGGCGGCGAGCCGGTCGGGAAGGTCGAAGGTACGGGTGGGCGCAGCGGTCAAGGTCATCAGCTCCGGTCCGGGCTCTCACGGGCGCGCGGACGTCGGTCCGCGCACGATCGGAGATTCTGCGCCCGGGAGGGGGCCTTGCCGCAAGACCCCCCGTGCGCTATACCTTGGAAAGGGAGGCCGGTCGGCCTCCCTTTCTCGTGCCCGCCGTCCGCAGGACCGGCTCCGTCCCGTCGTCCGTGCCGAGACGTGAGAAGTGGCCCCTCGCCGAGGTCGGTGAGGGGCCACTTCTCGCTTCGCGCTTCTCGCGTCTCTCGTGAGCGTGTCAGCTCTCCGCGCGGCCCTCGCGCCAGTAGCCCATGAACGCGACGGCGCGACGGTCGACGCCGAGCTCGGCGACGAGATGGCGCCGCAGCGTCTTGATCGCGCTCGCCTCGCCCGCGAGCCACGCGTACAGGACGGTGTCGTCCTCGAGCAGGCCCGGGACCTCCCAGAGGATCGACGCGTCGACGTCGACGTCCTCGAGGTCCTCGGCGGTGCGGCACTGCGCGGGCGGGTCCGTCCCGAGGACCCCGGCACCGAGGATGCGCGCTGCCGCCTCCTTGACGGCCGGCACGAGGCGTGCGCCGTGCGCGTCGTGGGCTCCCCCCGGGACGTCGTCGCGCGCGAGGAACGTCACGCGGACCCCGGGCGGCGTGACGAGGTCACGGGCGTCGCCCACGTGCGGCACCTCGACGTACACCTCGCCCCACGCGTCGGCGGGCAGGTCCTCGCAGATCGCCGCGATGGCGGGCAGGGCCGTCTCGTCGCCCGCGAGCAGGAGCGCGTGGGCGCGGGCCGGGGGCCGGAACTCGATGCCGCCCACGGGTCCGTCGAACGTCGCGTCCGGGCCGAGCAGGACGAGCGGTGTGCCGACCTGCGCGTCGAGCGCCCAGCGCGACGCCGGCCCGGCGTCGCCGTGCAGCACGACGTCCACGTCGACCTCGCGCGCCTCGGGACGCACCGCGACGGTCGTGTACGTGCGCAGCGGGTTGCGGCGCGCCTCGGGCTGCGCACGCCACGCGGCGTACCACCCCTCGGGGTCGCGCACGAGGTGCTCGTAGCCGCCGTCGGGTGCGGGGAGGACGAACTTGATGCGCACGTCCAGACCGGGGTCGCCGAAGAGGTCGAGCTCCGGGCCCGTGAAGGTGAACCGGCGGAAGCTCGGCGAGAGCTGCTCGACGCGCGCCACCTCGACGTCGAAGAAGCGCCACGGCGCCGTCGCCCGCGGGGCGGGGCGGGTGGTGGCGGCGCGGTGGGCGGCACGCGGTGCGGCGACGGTCTGACTCACACAGGTGAGGCTAACCTACGCGCCCCGCACGGGGTCAACCCGTCCGGCGGACGACCTCGCCATCGGGCGCGTGAGACGCGTCACGCCGCGCGGCCGCGGCTGCGCCACAGCAGGTACACGAAGTACGGCGCGCCGAGCAGCGCCGTGCCGAGCCCCGCGGGGATCTGCCCCGGTGCGATGACGACGCGCCCGAGCGTGTCCGCGACGGACACGAGGAGGGCGCCGAGGAGCATCGCGACGGGCACGACGCGCGCGTGCCGCGCCCCGACGAGCGCGCGCGCCGCGTGCGGGGCGACAAGGCCGACGAACGCGAGCGCGCCGATCGCGCAGACGGCCGCCGCGGTGAGCAGGGCGGCGGCGCCGAGGAGCAGCAGGCGCGTGCGGTCGAGGGCGACGCCGAGCACGCGGGGCGTGTCGTCGTCGATCGCGAGCACGTCGAGGTCCCGGCGGTGGAGGGCGACGAACGGCGTGACGAGCACCAGCGCCGCCGCGACGGGGACCAGCTGCTCGAGCGTGCGCCCGTACGTCGACCCGGACAGCCACGTGAGCGCGAGGTTGACGTCCCACGGCGCGACGACGACGACCACCAGCGTGATGAGCGCCATGACGCCGGCCTGCGCCCCGATGCCGATGAGCACGAGCCGGTCCGAGCTGAGCCCGCCCCGGTACGACAGCCCGTAGACGAGGCCGAAGACCAGGAACGCTCCGACGGTCGCAGCAGCGGACATCGGCCAGATCCCGACCCCGGGAACGAGCAGGATCATGGTCACGGCCCCGAGGCCCGCGCCGGAGGTCACGCCGAGCAGGCTGGGCTCGGCGAGCGGGTTGCGGCACACGGCCTGCACGATCGTGCCGGCGAGGGCGAGTGCCGCGCCCGCGAGCAGCGCGGCGAGCACGCGCGGGAACCGCTGGTCGAGCACGAACGAGACCTGGCGGCCCGCGACGCCGTTCCACCAGTTCGCGACGTCGCCGAGGAGCACGACCCGGTCGCCGAGCAGGAGACCCGCGACGATCGCGGCGACGACGGCTGCGGCCAGCACGACGACGACCACGAGCACGGTCCGCGTCGACCGGGGCCGACCGAGCGCGCCGTTCGCCGCCCGGGCTCCGGGGCCCGCGTCGCGCAGCCGGCGCGCGAGCCAGATGAGCAGCCCCGCGCCGACGACGGTGGTGACGATGCCGGTCGGCACGGCGAGCGACATCGTGCCCGGCAGGACGAGTCGGAGCAGGACGTCCGCGCCGAGCACGACGATCACGCCGGTGAGCGCCGCGAACGGCAGGAGCAGCACGTGCCGGCCGAGGCCGGGGACGCGGCGTCCGACGAGGCGCGCGACGACCGGTGCCGCCAGGCCCACGAAGCCGATCGGGCCGGCGACCGTCACCGCGATCGCGGCGAGCAGCACGGCCACGAGCACGGCGACCGCACGCGTGCGGCGCACGTCCACGCCGAGCACCGTCGCGGCGTCGTCCCCGAGGCCGAGCAGGTCGAGCCGGCGGGAGAGCACCAGCGCGGCGAGCACGCCCACGACGACGACCGGGGTCGCCATCGCGACGGTGCGCGTGCCGGACTGGACGATCGACCCGCTCCCCCACGCGAACAGCCCCGTGGTCTCCTGCTCGAACAGCACGAGCAGGACCATCGTCAGGGAGTGCAGCGCGAGCATGATCGCCGACCCTGCGAGCACGAGGCGGGTCGGCCCGTCGGCGCCGCCGCGCGACAGCACGAGCACGAGCCCCGCGGCCGCCAGGCCGCCGAGGAACGCGAGCCCGCCCTGGAGGTAGAACGGGACGGAGAGTCCGAACGCCGCGACGGCGACGACCGTCACGTACGACCCGGCGTTGACCGCGAGCGTGTCGGGCGACGCGAGCGGGTTGCGGGCGACGGACTGGAGCACGGCACCGGCGACGCCGAGCGCGACACCCACGAGGAGGCCTGCGAGCAGCCGGGGCACGCGCGACGCGACGAGGACGGCGACCGTCTCGTCGACCCCCTCGCCGCCGGTGGCGAGCCGCAGCAGGTCGAGCGGGCCGACGGCGGCCGTGCCCTGGGTGACGTGCACCGCCGCGAGGACGACCGCGACCAGGGCCGCGGCGACGAACGCCGCCGCGATCCCCAGGCGTGACGACCGCACGCGCGGGGAGACGGCCGGAGCCGGGTCCTCCAGGAGGAGGGTGTCCGGCTCCGCCGGCGTGCGCTCTCGCGTCGTCACAGTCGTCTCTTCGGTCTTTCGTGTGCGGACCGCCGGTGGGGGCGGAGGATCAGGCCGTCAGCGCCTCGACGACCGCGTCGACGTACGCGCCGGCGGACAGCGGGCCGCCGAACATCCAGATGCCGTCGGGCAGGCGGTGCACGTCACCGGCGGTGACGAACGGGAGCTGCTCCCACACGGCGTTGCCCGCGAGGCCCTCGGTGAACGGGTCGGCCTCGGCGTCGTTCGCGACGTAGAGGAACTGCACGTCGCCGAGCTGCGTCAGGCCCTCGACGTCGGTGGTCGCGAGCCCGTAGTCGGGGTCGCCGCCCTCGGTCCACGCGTTGACGAGGCCGAGCTCCTCGCCGATCCCGCCGAAGAACGACCCGGGGGTGAACATGCGGATCGACACCGCGCCGTTGACGACGTACCCGTCGGCCATCGTGAACTCGGAGCCCGCGAGACCGGCCTCCTCGAGCGCGGCGACGCCGTCGGCGACCTTCGCGTCGTACTCCTCGAGCGCGGCCGTGGCCGCGTCCTGCGTCCCCGTGACCTCGGCGAGCGTCTCGACGGTGGAGCGCATGTAGCCGATGGGGTCCTCGCCGTCGGAGCCGCGCAGCGTGAGCACCGGCGCGACCTCCTCGATCTGGGCGATGACGTTCTCGGGGAGGTCGGTCGTCGTGACGACGAGGTCCGGCTCGAGCGCGGAGATGGCGTCGAGGCTCGGCTCGCCGCGCGTGCCGACGTCGGGCGTGCCCTCGTCGATCGGCGCGACGGTGTTCCACGTGTTGTAGCCCTCGACGTCGGCCTGGCCGACGGGCTCGACGCCCAGCGCGACGAGGTTCTCCGTGAGGCCCCACTCGAGCGAGACGACGTCCGTGGCGACCGCGTCGAGCTCGTGCTCGCCGCGCTCGTCGGTGTAGGTCACAGGGCCCGACGCCGCGGCGTCGGTCGTCGCGTCGGTCGCGGAGCCCGCGTCCGGGTCCTCGGTCGTGCCGCACGCGGTGAGCGCGAGCGTCGTGGCGAGCGCGAGCGCGCCCACGGCGAGGGAACGGGTGGTCGAGCGCATGGGTGTCCTTCGGTTCGGTCGGCACCGGACGGTGGTCGGTCCGGTGGCCCGGGACGGGCCGCGCGGCGGTCCGGGCGAGGGGTGAGGCAGGAGGTCAGGCGGGGACGGCGACCCCGACGCGGGCGGCGTGCCGCCCGAGCGGCTCGCAGCACGTGCGTCCCGTGAGGGGGTGGGTGTAGACGTCGACGTGGATGCCGTACACCTCGGTGAGGAGGTCGGACGTGAGCACCTCGTCGGCCGGGCCTGTCGCGCGCACGACGCCGTGGTGCAGCAGGACGACGTGGTCCGCGACGGCAGCCGCCTGGTTGAGGTCGTGCAGCACGACGCCGACGGCGACGCCGTGCTCCGCCGCGAGGTCGCGCACGAGGTCGAGCAGCTCGACCTGGTAGCGCAGGTCGAGGTAGGTCGTCGGCTCGTCGAGCAGCAGCACGCGCGTGTCCTGCGCGAGGCACGTCGCGAGCCACACGCGCTGGAGCTCGCCACCGGACAGCTCGTCGACGCCGCGCTCGGCCATCGCCGTGATGCCCGTGACGTCCATGGCGTGCGCGATGGCGCGCGGACCGTCGGCGTCGTTCGAGCGGAACCGGCCGCGGTACGGGTGGCGGCCGTACGCGACGACGTCGCGCACCGTCACGCCCGACGGCGTCGGGCGGCTCTGGGAGAGCAGCGTCACGCGGCGCGCGAAGTCCTTGGGGTGCAGCGCGAGGGCGTCGGTGGCGTCGTCGAGCGCGACCGTCCCGGCGTCGGGCCGGTGCAGGCGCGCGAGCGAGCGCAGGAGGGTCGACTTGCCGGAGCCGTTGGGTCCGATGAGCGCCGTGACGGCGGCCGGCGCGAGGTCGAGCGCGGCGCCGTGCACGACGGTGCGCGCGTCGTAGGACAGGCGCAGGTCGTGGCCCGCGAGCGCCGGGACGGGGCTCGCGACGGGAACCAAGGTTTCACTCACATAGGTGAGGCTAATCTATGCAGGAGCCCGGGAACCAGCCCCGGGCCGTGTGATCGGCCTCACCGGTTCGGGCCACTCGGTGGCTCAGCCCTCGACGTGCCGGTGGTGCCGACGTACCGGCTCCGCGGGCGCTCGCGAGGGCGGCCGGTCCTCGTCGGCGGCGTGCGGCCGCGTCGGGGACGGCTGGTGCTCCCCGCCGAGCGCCACCGGGACGACGAGCGCGCGGTGGTCCGACAGCCCGGTGTCGACCGCGGACGCCTGGGTGGTCGCGCGGACCGCCCCGTGGGCGAGGATGTGGTCGAGCTGGCGGGTCGGCTCCGCGACGGGGAACGTCGCGGCGGACGCGAGCGGGTGCCAGCCGCTCGTGCGTGCCGCCTGCGGCGCGTCGACGTTGAGGTCGCCGAGGAGCACGACCGGCTCCCCGTCGAGAGCCTCCTCCACGAGCGAGCGCGTGAGGCGCACGAGCTGCGTGAGGTTGCGTCCCGGCACGAACGTGAGGTGGGTGCACGCCACCGTGATGCGCCCGCCGGGGGCGTCGACGCGCGCGACGAGCGCCGCCCGCGGCTCGTCGCGCACCAGCGTCGGCAGGCGGCTCCCCGGGAACCGGACAGGGATCTGCGTGCGCGGCGGCGGCATGACGACGGTGCGCCACGCCGTGACGGGGTAGCGGCTGACGACGGCGATCCCGTAGGCCGCCTGGCCGGGCTGGTGCTCCCCCGTGGGCGCCGTCCAGACACCGGGCTCCCCGACGAGCGTCGCGACGAAGCGGTGGTCGGCCGCTCCCGCCGCCTCGGCGGCGACGGCCGTGAGGTCCGCGCGGTGCGAGCGCGGCTGGTCACGGTCCACCTCCTGCAGCGCGAGGACGTCCGCGTCGAGCGAGCGGACCGCGTCCGCGAAGCGGTCGAGGTCGACGGTGTCGTCGACGGTCGACCGCCCGTGGAGGATGTTGAACGTCGCGAGGCGCATCGACTCGATTCTGGGCACCGCGACCCGCGGTCGCACCTCCAGTCCCCTCGGTGCACCCGCGACGTGCCAGCAGGGCCCGCGTGGTGTAGACCCTGGGGCATGGTGGACGACAGAGAGGCGCTGCACGACGGCCTGCGCATGACGGCGGCCGCGCTCGCCGACGCCGAGATCCCGCACGCGCTCGTGGGGGGCTACGCCGCGTGGGCGCGCGGTGCGCCGGAGCCGAGCCACGACGCGGACTTCGCGATCCGGGAGGTCGACGTGGACCGGGCTCGTGAGGTGCTGCGCGCTGCCGGGCTGAAGATCACGGAGCCCACGGAGAACTGGCTGTTCAAGGCGTACCACGGCGGCGAGCTCATCGACGTGCTGTACCGCATGGTCGGCGAGCCGATCGACGACGACCTCCTCTCCCGGACCGACGAGCTGGAGGTGCTCGCCGTCCGCATGCCCGTGCTCGCCGCGACGGAGATCATGGCCTCGAAGCTGCGCGTCATCGGCGAGCACTTCTGCGACTTCTCCCGCCTGCTGCCCGTCGCCCGGGCGATGCGCGAGCAGATCGACTGGGCGGAGGTCCGCGAGCGCGTCGACGACAACCCGTACGCGCGCTCGTTCCTCTTCCTCCTCGACGAGCTCGGTGTCGTGGACGCGACGCAGATGCACGACGACGGGTCGTCGAACCCGGGCCACACCTCCGACCCCGCGTCGGGAGACCCCTCGAGCCACCTGGAGTGACGACGTCGCTCGATGACCCTTCTGCCCGGGTTCGTCCCTCCGCGCGCGAGCGGGCGCGACCGTGGCAAGGGTGGAGGGGTACCGCCCGCCAACCCCAGGAGGTATCCGATGAGCACGGTCACCCAGTCGATCGACGTCAGCGTCCCCGTCCGCACGGCCTACGACCAGTGGACGCAGTTCGAGGAGTTCCCGCGCTTCATGGAGGGCGTGGAGGAGATCCGCCAGCTCGACGCGACGCACACGCACTGGAGGACGAAGATCGGCGGCGTCGAGCGCGAGTTCGACGCCGAGATCACGGAGCAGCACCCCGACGAGCGCGTCGCGTGGAACAGCACGTCCGGTCCCGACCACGCCGGCGTCGTGACCTTCCACCGGCTGAACGACACCGAGACGCGCGTCACCGTGCAGCTCGACTGGACGCCCGAGGGCGTCGTGGAGAAGGCCGGCGACCTGCTGCAGCTCGACGAGCGTCGCGTGAAGGGCGACCTCGCACGGTTCAAGGAGTTCATCGAGTCCCGCGGGACCGAGACGGGCGCCTGGCGCGGAGACGTCGGCTGACGCGCCGGGCGAGGTCCTCGACCTTGCCTCATCCTGGTGCGATGACCACGCACACCTCCGCCTCGTCCCGCACGTCCGGGGACGGGGCGGAGGTGCGTCTCACGGTGGGCGGCCTGCGGGCCGTCGCTCACGTCTCGGGCGCCACCGCACCGGGCCTCGTGGTCGTCCTCGTGCACGGTGTCGGGTCGTCGTCCCGCGCCTTCGATCCGGTGCGCCGCGAGCTCGTGCGCCGCGAGGCGCGTCCGCCGACCGCGGTGCACGCGATCGACCTGCCGGGGTTCGGCTCGGCGCCCCGCGCCCGGCACGACGTGTCGATCGAGGAGCACGCCGCCGTCGTCGCCGGGTACGTTCGCGAGCACGTGCTCCCCGACCCGCACGACCCCGCGCCCGTCGGCCCTGCTCCCGCCGTCGTCCTCGTCGGCCACTCGATGGGCGCCCAGGTCGTGGCGCAGGCGATGGCGGACCACCCGCGCGAGGCGCCCGCCGGCGTCCTGATCGGCCCCACGGCGGACCGCCACGCGCGCACCGCCGTGCGCCAGGGCCTGCGGCTCGCTCGCGACGCGTTCGGGGAGCGGCCGCGCGCGCTCGCCACGCTCGCGGTGGACTACGTGCTGCGCTGCTCGCTGCCCCACTACGCGCGCCAGGTCCGCTCGATGCTCGGGCACCGGATCGAGGAGGTCCTGCCCCGCGTACCGGGCCGCGTCGTCGTGCTGCGCGGCGTGGACGACCCGATCGCGCCGAGCCCGTGGGCGCGTGAGCTCGCCGCCGCGGCGCCGCACGGCGAGTACCGCGAGGTCCCCGGTCGCCATCACACGATGGATGCCGACCCGGAGGGGGTCGTCGCGGCCGTGCTCGCCGCCGGAGGTCTCTCGGCGTGAGCCGGCGTGGACGGTGGGGGGACGGGCTGCGCCTGCGGGACCGCGCCGCGGACTACGCGTACGTCGCGCTGCGCCAGGTCGAGCACGCGCTCCGGCACGGGCGAGCCGTCCCCACCGGCCCGGGCGACGGTGCTCCCGTGGTCCTGCTGCCCGGGGTGTACGAGACGTGGCAGCTGCTCTCCCCCGTCGCCGACGCGCTCGCCGCTGCGGGGCATCCCGTGCATGCCGTACCCGGGCTCGGGTACAACCGGCGGCCGTTCGGTGACGCGGCCGAGCTGACCGCGGGCTTCCTCGCGACGGCGGACCTGCGCGACGTCGTGCTCGTCGCGCACAGCAAGGGCGGGCTGATCGGCAAGCGCGTCATGCTGTCGGCCGCCGGGGGCCGCGTCGCGGGCATGGTGGCGGTGGCGACGCCGTTCGCCGGCTCCCGCTACGCCCGGTACCTCGTCGGCCGCACGCTGCGCGCCTTCTCACCGCACGACGCCGCGCTCCTCGCGCTCGCGGCGGAGCGCGGCGTCGATGCCCGGATCACGGCCGTCTACCCCCGGTTCGACCCGCACATCCCCGAGACGGGCAGGCTCGAGGGCGCGCGGAACGTCGAGCTGCCGCTCGCCGGCCACTTCCGCCTCCTGGGCGACCCCACGCTCGTCGCGACGGTGGTGCACGAGGTCGACCGCCTGTCGCGGTCCACGGCCGCGCGCTGAGCCGGCGGCGTCAGGCCGAGGCGACCGACCCGTCCGGCTCCACCGCCACGCGCACGAGCTCCTGCGTGCACCGGGTCATCGCCACGTACAGGCCGTTCCAGCCGCGCGGCTCGGCGGCGATGCCGTCGGGGTCTACCACGACCACCGCGTCCCACTCGAGCCCCTTGGCCTCGGACGCGCCGAGCACGGGGACGTCGGCGACCTCCTCGCGCAGGACGGCTCGGACGTCCTCGCGCAGCACACCGAGCCGCGCGTGCGGCGCCACGACGCCCACCGTGCCGCCGTCGTACCGCGCGGCGAGCACCGCGACCTCGGCTGCGACCGCCGCCCCGAGCCCGGCAGCTCCCGAGGTCACGTCACGTGGCGGGAACCCCGACGAGCGCACCGCGCGCGGCGGCGTGCTGCGGCTGCCCGCCCGACGCAGCACGGGGCCCACGAGCTCCATCACCTCGCGCGGCGTGCGGTAGCAGATGGTCAGGTCGGCACGACGCCAGCGGGTCCCGAGCACCGGGCCGACGGCGTCGTCCCAGTCGGTGTGAGGGTGCGGCGCCCTGGTCTGGTCGACGTCGCCCACAGCGGTGACGGACCGGGTCGGGCAGCGGCGCAGCACCATGTGCCACTGCATGGGCGACAGCTCCTGCGCCTCGTCGACCACGACGTGCCCGTACACCCAGTCGCGCCGCGCCGCCGCGCGGCCGGCGAGGAAGTCGCCCTGGTCACCCGGCTCGTCCTCGGTGCCGAGCGCGTCGGCGAGCGCGTCGAGGATCGGGACGTCGCTCGGCGCGAGGGTGGCGGGCTCGCCCACGACCCGTTCCACCTCCCCCGCCGAGAGCTCCGGTGCCAGTCGGGACAGCAGCGCGGCGTCGCCCAGCAGGTCGCCCAGCGCGGTGCGCGGGTCCGCGACCGGCCACCAGGCGTCGAGCACGCCCGTGACCGCGACGTCGCGCGCGAGGTCGACGCGCAGCCGTTCCAGGTCGTCCTCGGTGAGCTCGCCGTCCACGTCCCCGCCCTTCGCGCCGGTGGTCGGCGCGCGGTCGTCCCTCGCCGCGAGCCCGGCGTCGAGGCGGCCGAGGACGTCCTCGAACCCCTCTTCCACGCGCTCGAGCAGCTCGGCGTGGCGGGCCGCGACCTCGTCCACGACGGCGTCGAGCAGCAGGTCGAACGCCCGACGGCGCGCGGCGAGCACGCTGCGGCCGCCGGCCCGCGCGGCGTGCAGGACGCGGCCGACGCGGTCGGCGTCGAGCACGTGGGGCTCGCCGTCGACGCGCACCGCGAGCGCCCGCGGGCCGGGGACGAGCGCGTCGGCGTAGCGAGCGACGACGTCCTGCCAGAGCGCTCGGCCCTTGATCTCGGCGACGTCCCGCGCCTCCTCGCGCTCGGGCGCGACGCCGGGCACGAGCGTGTCGCACGTCGCCGAGACGACCGCCGTCTCGCCGAGCGCGGGCAGCACCTGGGCGACGTACTCGAGGAACCGGGACGACGGGCCGAGCAGCAGGACGCCCCGCTCGGAGAGGTGCGGGTGCGTGAACAGCAGGTAGGCGACGCGGTGCAGCGCGACCACGGTCTTGCCCGTGCCCGGGCCGCCCTGCACGACGAGCGTCTGGTCGGCAGGGGCCCGCACGATCGCGTCCTGCTCGGCCTGGAGCGTCGCCACGGCGGTCCCCATGCGCCCGGTGCGGCGCTCGGACAGGGCGGCGAGCAGCGCGCCCTCGCCGACGAGGCCGTCGGCTCCGCCCTCGCCGTCGACGCCGTCGAGCGGCTCGTCGTCCACCCCGGTCACGCGCTCGCCCGACGTGCGCACGTGCCGACGGCGCGCGAGACCCTGCGGCTCGCGCGCCGTCGCGGTGTAGAACGGGCGGGCTCCGGGTGCGCGCCAGTCCAGGACGAGCGGTTCCGCGCCGTCGTCGGACGCGCTCAGCCCGACCCGTCCGATGTGACGTGTGGAGCCGTCGCGCGCGTCGGTGCGGCCGAACACGAGCCCGTTCCGCGCCAGGTCGAGCTCCTCGCGGCGACGGCGCAGGCCGGCCCGGCGCGAGCGCTCGACGGGGTCGTCGGCGGCCGCGCGGTCCGTGGTGTCGCCCGGGTCGACGTTCCCGGCCCGGGTGTCCGCGGAGCCGTCCAGCAGTGCGTCCAGCTCGGCGAGGAGCTGCACGCGCCGAGCGAGGGCGGCGTCGAGGTGCTGCTGCTCCTCGGCGACGGCGCGCGCGACCGCGGACGGTGGGTCGACGGGCGCGGGAGCGGCGTCCGGCGTCGGAGCGGGGTCAGGCGGGATGGCGGGGTCAGGCGGGATGGCGGGGTCGACGTCGGGGACGGCGGCGGGCAGGGACGGGGACGGCTGGACCGGCACGGAACCTCTTCTCGTACGACGTACGGACACGAGCCCAACGCGCGGGTGCGCCCGGTTGTTCCCGGTGACCGCCGACGCCCCGCGGTCAGTCCACCCGCGTCGCCCAGAACGCGACGGCCGACGCCGCGGCGACGTTCAGCGAGTCCACTCCCCCGGCCATGGGGATCGTCACGACGCTGTCCGCCGCCTCGATCGCGCCGCGAGAGAGCCCGTCGCCCTCGGTGCCGAGCACGAGGGCGAGCCGCTCGGGCGGGTCGGCGACGACGTCGTCGAGGCTCACCGCGTCGTCGGCGAGCGCGAGCGCCGCGACCACGAACCCCTCGTCGCGCAGCACGTCGAGCCCGCCGGGCCACGACTCGAACCGCGTCCACGGCACCTGGAACACCGTGCCCATGCTCACGCGCACCGAGCGGCGGTACAGCGGGTCGGAGCAGCGCGGCGAGACGAGCACCGCGTCGACGCCGAGGGCCGCCGCCGACCGGAAGATCGCACCGACGTTCGTGTGGTCCACGATGTCCTCGAGCACCGCGACGCGCCGCGCACCGGTCCCGCCGCGCGCGGCGGCGAGCAGGTCGTGGACGGTGGGGACCGGCGGGCGGTGCATGGCCGCGAGCGCCCCGCGGTGCAGGTGGAACCCGGTGATCGCCTCGAGCACGTCGGGTGCGCCGAGGTACACCGGGACGGGCTCGCCCGTGCCGCCCGGGGCGTCGTCGACCGGGAGCGCGGCGATGTCGTCGGCGAGGTCGTCGAGCCAGCGCTCCGCCATGAGGAACGACCGCGGCCGGTGCCCGGCGGCGAGCGCGCGCCGGATGACCGTCGAGCTCTCCGCGATGTACAGCCCCTTCTCGGGTTCGTGCTTGGACCGCAGCGCGACGTCGGTCAGGCGGTTGTAGTCCGCGAGGCGTTCGTCGGCGGGGTCGGTGACGTGCACGACCCGCAGGCCTGCCCGGGTGCTGGTCTCGCTCACGGCGTCGATTCTCCCAGCCTCACGACGCGTGCCGCCGCAGCAGGGTGACCCTGCTCACGGTCTTTCGTCTCTCGCGCGATCCGGGCATCGGGGGTCGAATAGGGGCATGGGACCCGCGCCGGACGCTGCACCGACCCCCGCCTCGGCGGCCTCTTCGACCTCCGCGAGCACAGCCGAGCGCCTCCTCGACGCGCCGTGGTCGCGCCCGCCCGACGACGTCCTCGCCGAGCTGGGCACGGACGCGGGGGGACTGTCGAACGCCGACGCAGCGACGCGGCTCGCGGAGGTGGGGCCCAACCGGCTCCCCCCGCCGCAGCGCGACCCGCTGTGGAAGCGGATCCTCGTGCATTTCGACGACGTCCTCATCTACATCCTGCTCGTCTCGGCCGTGCTCAAGGCGATCCTCGGCGACTGGGTCGACTTCACGGTCATCCTCGCGGTCGCGGTCATCAACGCGGCGATCGGCTTCATCCAGGAGGGCCGCGCGGAGAGCGCGCTCGAGGGCATCCGCAACATGCTGTCGGTCAACGCCGAGGTCCGGCGCGACGGCGCGTGGGCGCGCGTGGACGCCGACGACGTCGTGCCGGGCGACGTGGTGCGCGTGCGGTCGGGCGACCGCGTGCCCGCGGACGTGCGGCTGCTGCAGGCGACGAACCTGCGCGTCGAGGAGTCCGCGCTCACGGGCGAGTCGGTGGCGGCGTCGAAGTCGGCCGACGCGGTGGGCGCGGACGCGGGGGTCGGCGACCGGTCGAGCATGCTCTTCTCGAGCACGATCGTCGCCGCGGGTCAGGGCGTCGGCGTCGTGACGGCGACGGGCTCGGCCACGGAGATCGGCCGCATCCAGACGATGATCTCCGAGGTCCGCAGCCTCGCGACGCCGCTCACGCGCCAGCTCGACCGGTTCGGCAAGCTGCTCGCGGTGCTCATCCTCGCGATGGCCGTCGTCATGGTGATCATCGGCCGGGTCGTCCACGACTTCTCCGTGCCCGAGCTGATCTCGGCGTCGATCGGCTTCGCCGTCGCCGCGGTGCCCGAGGGCCTGCCCGCGCTCGTCACCATCACGCTCGCGCTCGGTGTGCAGCAGATGGCCCGCCGCCGGGCGATCACACGCAAGCTGCCCGCCGTCGAGACGCTCGGCTCGGTCACGACGATCTGCTCCGACAAGACCGGCACGCTCACGAAGAACGAGATGACCGCGCGCACGGCCCGCACGCGCGGTCGCGCGTTCGCCGTCGCGGGCGCGGGGTACGCGCCCGTCGGGGACGTGACCGTGCCCGACGGCGGCCCTCGCCCCGCGGGGATCGACGCACCGGGCGAGGCGGCCGACCAGGGCACCGCGCCGGCGTCGGGCACGAGGACCGCCGACCTGGCCCGCGACCGCGACCTCGCGGCCCTCGCGACGGTCATGATGCTGTGCAACGACGCGCGGGTCGTCCCGGACGCGTCGGACGCCGACGGCTGGCGGCTCGTGGGCGAGCCCACCGAGGGCGCGCTGCGCACGCTCGGCATGAAGGCGGGGGTCGACCCCACGGGGTGGCGGCGCGTCGCCGTCGTCCCGTTCGAGTCCGAGAACAAGTTCATGGCGACGCTCGACGCCGACCCCGACGGCATCCTGCACGTGCACGTCAAGGGCGCGCCCGACCGCGTGCTCGACCGCTGCGCGACCCAGGTCGGACCCGACGGGACGTCCGAGCCGCTGGACCGCGCCTTCTGGGACGAGCAGATCGACGCGCTCGGCGCGCGCGGGCTCCGGGTCCTCGCCGCCGCGCGGCGGGCCGCCGCCGAGGGCACGGACGACCTCGACGCGGGCGACGTCGACGACGGGCTGGAGCTGTGCGGGCTCGTCGGGATCGTCGACCCGCCGCGGCCCGAGGCTGTCGAGGCCATCGCCGAGTGCCGCGACGCGGGCATCCGCGTGAAGATGATCACCGGCGACCACGCGGGCACCGCGCTCGCGATCGGCCGCGAGATGGGCATCGTCGACCCCGACGACGGGACCGGCGCGTCCGGGGCGCCCGCCGTGCTGACCGGGCCGGAGCTCGAGGAGATGAGCACCGAGCGGCTGCGCCAGGTGGTGCGCGACGTCGACGTGTACGCGCGCACGAGCCCCGAGCACAAGATCCGGATCGTCTCGGCTCTGCAGTCGCACGGCGAGGTCGTCGCGATGACGGGCGACGGCGTGAACGACGCGCCCGCGCTGACGCAGGCCGACGTCGGCGTCGCGATGGGCATCAAGGGGACCGAGGCGACCAAGGAGGCCGCCGAGGTGGTGCTCGCCGACGACAACTTCGCGACCATCGAGCGGGCCGTCGAGGAGGGGCGGCGGATCTACGACAACATCCGCAAGTCCGTGCTCTTCCTCCTGCCGACGAACGGCGCGCAGTCGCTCGTCATCCTCGTCGCGGTCCTCTTCGGGCTCACGCTGCCGCTGCAGCCCGTGCAGGTGCTGTGGATCAACATGATCACCGCCGTCACGCTGTCCCTCGCGCTCGCGTACGAGAAGGCGGAGCCCGACGTCATGCGTCGTGCCCCGCGCGACCCGAAGGCGTCGATCCTCGACGGCGCCTACGTGCGGCGCATCCTGCTCGTCTCGCTCCTCATCGGCGGCGCGACGATCCTGCTGTTCTACGTCGAGCGCGCCCAGGGCGTGCCGCTCGCCGAGGCGCAGACGACGGCGGTCACGATGCTCGCGCTCGGCCAGCTCGCGTACCTGTTCAACTGCCGCTTCCTCGACCGGTCGAGCCTCACGCTCGACGTGCTGCGCGGCAACCGCGTCGTGTGGATCTCGGCGGTGACGCTGCTGGCGCTGCAGGCCGTGTTCGTCTACGCGCCCTTCATGCACACGTGGTTCGACTCCGCGCCGATCGACGCGCTCGAGTGGGGCAAGACGCTGGGGCTCGCGCTGGTCGTCTTCCTGCTCGTCGAGGTGGTCAAGTGGGTCGGCCGGCGCTGGACGGCGCGCGACCACGTCCCCACGCTCGTCGACCGCCACCACGGTGCGTCCGCGGGCGGCGACGTGCGACGCTGATCCTGCTCGACCCGGAGCTCCGAGCCCCGAACCGCAGACCCCAGAAGTCCCGAGGAGAGACACCGTGTGCAGTCCCGCCCTGTGCCGCACGTGCGGCAAGACCACCTGGACCGGCTGCGGCATGCACGCCGACGAGGTCATGGCCGAGGTGCCGCCCGAGCAGCGCTGCACCTGCGCCTGACCGAGCCTGCCGAGGACGGCGAGGGCCCGCGCTCGGCTCACCCTCGGGTGCACCGCGCGCGGGCCGAGCCGTGTCAGCCGCCGGCCGGCCGCCCTGCGGGCACCGCGGCGGCGTCCTCGGCATCCTCCGCCTCGGCGCCGACGGGCGCCGCGAACTGGCTCTCGTACAGGCGTGCGTACGCGCCGCCCGCCGCCAGCAGGGCGTCGTGCGTGCCCTGCTCGACGATCGAGCCGTGCTCCATGACGAGGATCGTGTCCGCGTCGCGGATCGTCGAGAGCCGGTGCGCGATGACGAACGACGTGCGCCCGGCGCGCAGCGCGTTCATCGCCTGCTGCACGAGCACCTCGGTGCGCGTGTCGACGGAGCTCGTCGCCTCGTCCAGGACGAGGATCGCCGGGTCGGCGAGGAACGCGCGCGCGATCGTGAGGAGCTGCTTCTCCCCCGCGCTCACGCTCGAGCCCTCGTCGTCGATCACGGTCGCGTACCCGTCGGGCAGCGTCCGCACGAACGGGTCGACGTGCGTCGCCCGGGTGGCGGCGAGGAAGGCCTCCTCGTCGACGGTCCGGCCGTCGCGCACGCCGTAGCGCAGGTTCTCCTCGATCGTGCCCTTGAACAGCCAGGTGTCCTGGAGCACCATCCCGATGTCGGAGCGCAGACCGTCGCGCGTCATGTCGCGCGTGTCGACGCCGTCGAGCGTGATCCGCCCGGAGTCGACGTCGTAGAAGCGCATGAGCAGGTTGACGAGCGTCGTCTTGCCGGCGCCCGTCGGCCCGACGATCGCGATCGTCTGGCCCGGCTCCACGACGAGGTCGAGGTGCTCGATGAGCGGGACCTCGGGGTCGTACGAGAACGAGACGTCCTCGAACGCGACGCGGCCCCGGACCGGGTCGACCGTCGCGGCGGGCGACGGGTCGGGCGTCTGCTCCTCGGCGTCGAGCAGGTCGTACACGCGCTCGGCAGACGCCACGCCCGACTGGAGCAGGTTCATCATCGACGCGATCTGCGTGATGGGCTGCGTGAACTGGCGCGAGTACTGGATGAACGCCTGCACGTCGCCGAGAGTCAGGGTGCCCGACGCGACGCGCAGGCCGCCGACGACCGCGACGATGACGTAGTTGAGGTTCGCGACGAACCCCATCGCCGGCTGGATCGTCCCGGAGATGAACTGCGCCTTGAAGCTCGCGTCGTACAGGTCGCCGTTCTCGCGCTCGAAGTCGTCGATCGCCGCCTGCTGGTGGCCGTAGACCTTCACGAGAGTGTGACCGGTGTACATCTCCTCGATGTGGGCGTTGAGACGCCCGGTCGCGGCCCACTGCTGGATGAACTGCGGCTGCGAGCGCTTCGCGATCTGCGCCGTGATGATCACCGACAGCGGGACCGTGACGAGCGCGACCACCGCGAGGAGCGGCGAGATCCAGAACATCACGCCGAGGACGCCGAAGACCGTGAGCACCGACGTGACGAGCTGGGACAGCGTCTGGGTCAGCGTCTGGGAGATGTTGTCGATGTCGTTCGTCACGCGCGAGAGGATCTCGCCGCGCTGGTTGCGGTCGAAGTACGACAGCGGGAGCCGCCCGAGCTTCGTCTGCACCTCGGCGCGCAGCCGGTAGACCGTGCGCTGGACGACGATCGCCGTGATGCGTCCCTGGAGCCAGCCGAAGAGGAACGACCCCACGTACACGGCCAGGACCCAGGCGAGCACCGTCGCGAGCGCCGAGAAGTCGATGCCCGCGCCGGGCACGAGTCCCGGGACGCCGGAGACGAGTTCCGCGACCTGGTCCTGACCCTGGGCGCGCAGCGCCTCCACGGCCTGCGCCTGCGTCACGCCCGCGGGGAGCTGGGAGCCGACGACGCCCGCGAAGATGATGTTCGTCGCGTTGCCCAGGAGCTTCGGGCCGGCGACGGCGAGCGCGACGGACACGACGCCGAGGATCACCACGGCGACGATCGGCACGCGCTCGGGCCGCAGGGACCCGGCGAACCGGCGGAGCGAGCCCTTGAAGTCCAGGGCCTTCTCGGTGGGCATTCCCATGCCACCCATCGGGCCCGGGCCACCACCGCCGCGAGGGCGGCCCGCGAGGCGGGTCCGCGCGACGTCCTTGCCGGGAGCGTCCGTCGCGGGGGCGTCGGTGGCCGGGGCGTCCTGCTCGCCGCTCATGCTGCCTCCTCCATGGAGAGCTGGGAGTAGACGATCTCCTGGTAGGTCTCGTTCGACTCCAGGAGCTCGGTGTGCGTGCCCCGGCCGACGATGCGGCCGTGGTCCAGCACGAGGATCTGGTCGGCGCCGCGGATGGTCGCGACGCGCTGCGCGACGACGATCACGGTGGAGTGCCGGGTGCGGGGCGCGAGCGCGGCACGCAGCCGGGCGTCGGTCGCGTAGTCGAGCGCCGAGAAGGAGTCGTCGAAGAGGTAGACCGCAGGGTCGCGCACGACCGCCCGCGCGATGGCGAGCCGCTGACGCTGCCCGCCCGAGAAGTTCGTGCCGCCCTGCGCGACGGGTGTGTCGAGACCGGCGTCGAGCGCCTCCACGAACTCGCGTGCCTGCGCGACCTCGAGCGCCGCCCACACCTCGTCGTCCGTGGCGTCGGGCTTGCCGTAGCGCACGTTGTCGGCGATCGTCCCGGAGAACAGGTACGCCTTCTGCGGGACGAGGCCGAGCAGCGAGCCGAGGTCGGCGCCGGTGAGGTCGCGCACGTCGGTGCCGTCGATCCGCACCGTCCCGGCGGTGACGTCGAAGAGCCGCGGCACGAGGTTGAGGAGCGTCGTCTTGCCCGACCCGGTGGAGCCGATGATCGCGGTGGTCTGCCCGGGCTCGGCCGTGAAGCTCACGTCGTGCAGGACCGGCTCCTCGGCACCGGGGTAGCCGAACTCCACGCCCTCCAGCTCGACGCGACCCGTGCGGCTCGTCAGGGCGACGGGACGCTCCGGCTCGACGACCGTCGCAGGCGTGCTCACGACGTCGGTGATGCGCTCCGCGGACACCGCGGCGCGCGGCACCATCATGAACATCATCGTCGACATCATCACGGCCATGAGGATGTACATGAGGTAGGACAGGAACGCCGTGAGCGCCCCCACCTCCATGTTCCCCGCGTCGATCTGCCGGCCACCGAACCACAGCACGGCGACGCTGGAGGCGTTCATGACGAGCATGACGGTCGGGAACATGAGCGCCATGAGCTTGCCCGCCTTGAGCGAGACGTCGAACAGCGCGTCGTTCGCGACCGCGAACCGCTCCTCCTCACGACGCTCGCGCACGAACGCGCGGACCACGCGGATACCCGTGATCTGCTCGCGCAGGACGGCGTTGATCGCGTCGATCTTCTTCTGCATCTGCCGGAAGTACGGGACCATCCGCCAGATGATCAGCCCCACGGCCACGCCGAGCACGGGGACGATGACGAGGAGCAGTGCCGAGAGCTCGACGTTCTCCTGGAGCGCCATGACCACGCCGCCGACGAGCATGATCGGCGCCATGACCATGATCGTCAGCGAGAGCAGCACGAGCATCTGCACCTGCTGCACGTCGTTGGTCGTGCGCGTGATGAGCGACGGCGCACCGAACTGGCCCATCTCCTGCGCCGAGAACCGCTGGACGTTCGTGAAGAGCCTGGCCCGGACGTCCCGGCCGAACGACATCGCGACCCGTGCGCCGAAATACACGGCGGCCACGGCGCACACGACCTGGCCGAGGCTCACGAGCAGCATCCAGCCGCCGGTGCGCATGATGTAGGCGGTGTCGCCCCGCGTCACGCCCTGGTCGATGATGTCGGCGTTGAGGCTCGGGAGGTAGAGCGACGCCAGGGTCGCGAGGAGCTGGAGCACGAGGAGGACGACGATCGGCGTCCGGTACGGACGCAGCTGCGTCCGCAGCAGTCTGACGAGCATGGGGTTCCTGTCCGGGTGGGGGCTTCAGGACGACGCGCGGCGAGGCCGCGCGGGGACCGCCGACGGCGGGAGGGCACCGCTCAGGGCGCGGTTCGGGGCGGGTGATCGCCGGGGCGAGCGGCGCACCTCGGCCGACGAGAGGGCCGGTCGATCCGTCAGGGCGACGGGTCGGTGGTGACGTCGGCACCGATGCCGCCGAGGACCACGTCGGCGAGCTGCACGGCGTCGAGCGTGTCACCGCCGGAGAGGTGCGGCAAGGCATTTCCGAAGACGAGCGAGAAGACGGCGCGAGCGGCGAGCGCCGGGTCCACGCGCAGCTCGTCGCGGTGCGCCTCGAGCGCGCGTTCGATCGCCCCGACGATCGCGCGGGCTGACCGTTCGCGCACGTCGACACCTGCGCCGGGCGCGCCGTGCCACCGGCGCACGGCCTCGGCGCGCCGTTCGTCGGCGACCGGCTCCTGCGGGGCGGCGGCCCCGTCGCGGCCCCGCATCACGTCGCCGTGCCGGTGCGGGTCGAGCACCTGGTGCGCGGCGGCGAAGATCCGCATGCCCACGCGCTGCGCCTCGAGGAGGAACTCGACGAGGCTCGTGACGAGGGGTCGCAGGCCGTCGTCGTCGGGGAGCAGGCCGATCGCCTCGACGGCCGGCGCCGGGTCGAGCGAGCGCACCACGGCCGCGTGCAGGATCTCGTCCTTGTCGGCGAACGCTCGGAACAGCGTCCCTTCCGCGACGCCCGCGGCGTCGGCGATCTGGCGTGTCGTCACCGCGGCACCGTGCTGGACGAGGAGCGGGATGGTCGCCGCCGCGATGGCGTCCCGGCGGTCCTCGCGCGACAGGGGGCGCGCACGGGAGCGCTCCGGGGCGGGCGACACGTCCGGCGGGACGGAGATCGGGATCACGCCTGCGATCGTAACTGAGTGAGCACTCACTCGCACCCACGTACGCCCAGGGCGAAAGCGCAAAGGCCCCGCACCTCACGGTGCGGGGCCTTCCTCAGCGGCTCGGCGGGTACGACGGCGGGGGCTCGTCCGCGGACGGCTCTCCCTGCTGCGGCGCGTCCTCCACGGAAGGCGGCGGGGGCGGCGCGTACCGCGCCGGCCCGCCGAGCGGGCGCGGAGCAGCGGTACCGGGCTCGACCGGCGGCACGCGGTGCTCGCCGGAGCCGCCGGGGTGCTGACCGCGCTCGGTCTGCGGGTCGAACGGCAGACCGGAGCGCGTCCCCGCGCTCGTCGCGTCGGCGGTCGCCGCCTCGGCCTGGCGTCGTGCCTCGGCGAGGGCCTCGGCCGGGTCCGTGAGCGACGGCGTCCCGAACTTCACGCGGTCGCGGTCGCGCTCCCGGCGCGCCTCCGCGCTCGCCTCGGCGTCGGCGTCGGACGTCTCCGCCACCCCCGGCACTCCCCCGCCGCTGATGCCCGGCACACCGCCGAAGCCCTTGGCGATGGAGCCGAGCGCTGCGGTGAACTCCGTCGGCACGACCCACAGCTTGCTCGCGGTGCCGTTGGCGATCTGCGGGAGCATCTGCAGGTACTGGTACGCGAGCAGCTTGGGGTCGGCGTCACCCTCGTGGATGGCGTCGAAGACCTGGAGGATGGCGCGCGACTCTCCCTCCGCACGCAGGATCTGGGACTGCGCGTCACCCTCGGCACGGAGGATCGCGGCCTGCTTCTCACCCTCGGCCGTGAGGATCTGCGACTGCTTGACGCCCTCGGCGGTGAGGATCGTGGCGCGACGGTCACGCTCGGCGCGCATCTGCTGCTCCATCGAGCCCTGCACGCTCGGCGGCGGGTCGATCGACTTGAGCTCGACGCGGTTGACGCGGATGCCCCAGCGGCCGGTGGCCTCGTCGAGCACGCCGCGGAGCTGGCCGTTGATCTGGTCGCGGCTCGTGAGCGTCTGCTCGAGGTCCATGGAGCCGATGACGTTGCGCAGCGTCGTGACCGTGAGCTGCTCGATCGCCGTGATGTAGTTCGCGATCTCGTAGACGGCCGACTTCGGCTCCGTCACCTGGAAGTAGATGACCGTGTCGATGCTCACGACGAGGTTGTCGGAGGTGATGACCGGCTGCGGCGGGAAGGACACGACCTGCTCGCGCAGGTCGACCGACGCCCGCACACGGTCGATGAACGGCACGAGGAGGTGCAGCCCGGGCTCGAGCGTGCGGGAGTAGCGACCCAGCCGCTCGACGATGATCGCGACCGCCTGCGGCACGATGCGCACCGCCTTGACGAGCGCCACGATCACGAAGATCAGGACGAGCGCGAGAACCACGTACGCGAGGATCGTTCCGGGACTGGGGTCGTTCATCGACTACCTCCTGGTGGTCGGTCGCTCCGCCGTGCCGGCGGAGCATGACGGTGCGGCGGGACGACCGGTCACGTCCCGGTCGGGTGGTCGGCGGGCAGCGGGGCGACGACGGCGGTCGCGCCGTCGATCCGCACGACACGGACCTCGGTCCCCCCGGGGATCTCGGGAGCGTCGGGCTCGGTGCGGGCGGTCCAGACCTCCCCGACGAGCTTGACCCGACCTCCGAACTCGCTGACGCGGTCGACCACGAGCGCCGTGCGCCCGACGTGCGCCGCGACGTTCGTCTCCGTCAACGGGACGCGTGAGCGCAGGTGCCGCAGGAGCCACGGTCGCAGCGTGACGAGCAGGATCACGCTAACGACGGCGAACGTCAGGATCTGCAACCACAACGGCCCGCCGGCGGCGTTGACGCCGGCTGCGGCGAGCGCGCCGCCGGCGAACATGATGAGGACCAGGTCCAGCGAGATGATCTCGATGAGGGCGAAGACCAGTCCCGCCCCGACCCACCACAGCCAGTCCATCTCGACCCCCGTTCCCACGTGGAGACTTTACACGGACTTTACCGAAGTTCCGCCCGGAATGCACGCCTTCTCGGAGGCCCCAGCGCGGCTCAGGGGCGCGCGGCGCGCGCCATCCACCGGCCCCCGCCGTGGGCGACGAGCAGCGGGAGCCCGAAGGCCTCGCTGAGGTTCTCGGCGGTGAGCACCTCGCCGATCGGACCAGCCCGGTGCACCTTCCCGTCGCGCAGCAGCATGAGGTGCGTGAAGCCCGGCGGGATCTCCTCGACGTGGTGCGTCACGAGGACGAGCACCGGCGACCGAGGGTCGCCGGCCAGCTCCGCGAGCGCCGCGACGAGCTCCTCGCGGCCACCGAGGTCGAGGCCGGCCGCCGGCTCGTCGAGGAGGAGGAGCTCGGGGTCCGTCATGAGGGAGCGGGCGATCTGCGTCCGCTTGCGCTCACCCTCCGAGAGCGTCCCGAAGGTGCGCTCCGCCAGGTGGGCCATGCCGAACGCGGCGAGCAGGTCGTCGGCGCGCTCGGCGTCGAACTCCTCGTAGGTCTCCCGCCAGCGACCGGTGACCCCGTACGCGGCCGTGAGCACGACGTCGCGCACGGTCTCGTCGCCGGGGATCCGCTCGGCCAGCGCGGCCGAGGCCAGGCCGATGCGGGGACGCAGCTCGAAGACGTCCGTGCGGCCCAGGCGCTCGCCGAGCAGCTCCGCCGTCCCGACGGTCGGGTGCATCCGCGCGGACGCGATCTGCAGCAGCGTCGTCTTGCCGGCGCCGTTGCGGCCGAGCACCACCCAGCGCTCGCCCTCGTTCACCTGCCAGTCCACCGCGTCGAGGATGGTCGTGGTGCCCCGCCGGACGGTGACACCCTTCAGGTCGAGAACGGCGCTCATGGTCCCCGACCCTATAGGTTGGCCGTCGTGGTTTCCCATTCGTCCGAGGGCCCGCACGACGGGACCGGGAGGGGCTCCGCGTCCAGCGCGGGAGCCCTGCCGCGCAGCGCCCTCCTCGCACTCTGGCTCCGTTCCGCACCACGGCTCTCCGACGACGGGCTCGCGCGCCTCGTGCGCGCGGTGCAGCGCGACGACGAGCCGCACGTCGTCGCCGGCGCGCTCGGGGACGTCCGGCTCGCGGACCTCGCCGGGGCGTGGGCGGGCGACGTGCGCGAGGTCGTCGCGCTGTCCCCCGCACCCGGCGACGTGACCGGCACCCCGCCCGAGGTCGGCCCGCACGCGACGGACGTCGGCGAGTGCGTCGTCGTCACCACGTCGTCCGGGTCGTGGGCGCTCGTCCCCGAGGTCACGGAGTTCGGCAGCCACCTCGAGCCCGGCCACCTCGTGACGTGGCACGTGCGTGCGGTCGGTCCCTGGACGCTGCGCGTCCTCGGCGCCGTCGGCTCCCTCGCCGACGCCGAGGGCGAGCTGCGCACGGCGCTCCTCGTCGCCACGCGAGCGCTCGACGAGCTCGACGTCGCGAGGTGGCGCGAGGACGCGGCCGACGCCATCGCGGGGCTCCGCTCCGGCGGGGCCCCCGGCTGGCAGCTGCCCGACGGCGTCGACGGACGCGCCGTGCGCGTCCTGACCCAGGCGGTGCGCCTGCGCGCGATCGTCGACCTCGCCTCCGACGACGACGGCGGCGCCGTGAACCTCTGGCAGGCCGACCAGCGCTCCACCGCCCTGCGCGAGGTCGAGCGCGCCTCGCGCCGCGCGATCGGCGCCGCGACGTTCTGGACGTCGTCCTAAGCCGTCGCCGGACGCGTCACGTACGCGTCGAGCTCGGCGAGCGACGACCCCATGCCGGTGGCGTGGTCCTGCGGCGAGATGCCGGGGGGCACGTCGGTCGCGCGCACCGTGACGCGCGTGCCGGCGTCGTCGTCCTCGACGACCCACGTCATGGTCATGGTGCCCGCGAAGGCGGGGTCGTCCGCCTCGAACACCACCTGCTGCACGACGCGCTCGTCCGGCACGAGGTCGACGATCGCGACGTCGACGACGTCGGTCCCCTCCCCCGACTTCCCAGGGTCCGACGACGGGTCGTCGTAGGCGAGCACCATCCGGTAGCCACCGCCGGGCCGCAGGTCGAACCGCTCGAACCGACCGGTCATGCCCTCGGGCGGGAGCCAGGTCGCGAGCGCCTCGGCCTCGACGAGCGCCCGGTACACGACGCGCCGCTCGGCCGCGACGACGCGCGTCGCCTCGTCGACCCGACCCGCCTCGGGGCGCCCGGCCGTCACGACTCCCCCAGCACCGCCCGGTAGACGTCGAGCGTGCGCTCGCCGATCTCGTCCCACGCGAAGTGGTCCTCGACGCGCTGCCGCGCCGCGCGCCCCATCTCGGCGGCCCGCGCCGGGTCGCTCACGACGCGGGTCAGCGCGTCCGCGAGGTCGGCGACGAACCGGTCGGGGTCGAGCGGGGTGCCCGTGCCGTCGTCGGCCTGGTCGATGGGCACGAGCAGGCCCGTGACGCCGTCGTCGACGACCTCGGGGATGCCGCCGGTCGCCGTGCCCACCACGGGCAGCCCGACCGCCATGGCCTCGAGGTTGACGATGCCCAGCGGCTCGTAGACGGACGGGCACACGAACACGGTCGACGCGGCGAGCACCGCGACGAGCTCGGCGCGCGGGAGCATCTGCTCGATCCAGACGACGCCGCCGCGCTCGGCCTGCAGCTCGGCGACCGCGCCGCTCACCTCCGCGGCGATCTCGGGCGTGTCCGGGGCGCCGGCGCACAGGACGAGCTGGACGTCCTCGGGCAGTGCACGCGCGGCGCGCAGCAGGTAGGGCAGGCCCTTCTGACGCGTGATGCGTCCGACGAAGACGACCGCGGGGCGGTCGGGGTCGATCCCGAGGTCGCGCACGACGGCCTCCGCGCCGCCGCGCTGGGTCTCCGACTCGGGGCGGCGCCAGCCGTCGAGGTCGATGCCGTTGTGCACGACGTGGACCTTCGCCGGGTCGACCTGCGGGTAGACGCGCAGGATGTCGTCGCGCATGCCGCCCGAGACGGCGACGATCCCCGCCGCGCCCTCGTACGCGGTCCGCTCGGCCCAGGACGACAGCGCGTACCCGCCGCCGAGCTGCTCGGCCTTCCACGGGCGCAGCGGCTCGAGCGAGTGCGCGGAGAGCACGTGCGGCACACCGTGGAGGAGGCCGGCGAGGTGCCCGCCGAGGTTCGCGTACCAGGTGTGGGAGTGGACGATGTCCGCCCCGGCCACGTCGTCGGCCATCTGGAGGTCGACGCCGAACGTCCCCAGCGCGGCGTTCGCGCTGCCGAGCATGCTCGGCACGGAGTACCCGGTCACCCCGTCCTCGCCGCGCGGGCCGTCGAAGCAGCGCACGCGCACGTCGACGTGGCGGCGCAGGACGGCGGACAGCTCGGCCACGTGCACGCCGGCGCCGCCGTACACGTGCGGCGGGTACTCACGGGTCAGCAGGTCGACTCTCACGCGCCACACGCTAGCCGAACCGCCCAGGATGCGGGTCGTGCTGCGTGGTCGTGCCCGCAGGGACTACGGTCTGGGCATGGCCGCCGCACCACGAGTCCTCGCCATCGTCCTCGCCGGGGGCGAGGGCAAGCGCCTCATGCCGCTCACCGCCTCCCGGGCCAAGCCCGCGGTGCCGTTCGGGGGCATCTACCGCCTCGTGGACTTCGCGCTGTCCAACCTGGTGAACTCGCACTACCTGCACATCATCGTGCTCACGCAGTACAAGTCCCACAGCCTCGACCGCCACATCACCAAGACGTGGCGCATGTCGGCCCTGCTGGGCAACTACGTGGCCCCGGTCCCGGCGCAGCAGCGCGTCGGCAAGCACTGGTACCTCGGCAGCGCCGACGCGATCTACCAGTGCCTCAACATCATCGACGACGAGCGGCCCGACATCGTCGTCGTCGTGGGCGCCGACCACGTCTACCGCATGGACTTCTCCCAGATGGTCGACGCGCACGTCGAGTCCGGCGCGCAGCTCACCGTCGCGGGCATCCGGCAGCCGATCTCCATGGCCGACCAGTTCGGCGTCATCGAGACGGACCCGAAGGACCCGACGAAGATCGCTGCCTTCCGCGAGAAGCCGAAGGACCCGGTCGGCCTCGCCGACTCGCCGGACGAGATCCTCGCCTCCATGGGGAACTACGTCATCGACACCGACGCCCTGATCGACGCCGTGACGTCCGACGCCGCGAACGCCGACTCGCGCCACGACATGGGCGGCGACATCGTGCCCGCGTTCGTCGAGAAGGGCACGGCGGCCGTCTACGACTTCATCCGCAACGACGTCCCCGGCTCGACCGACCGGGACCGCGACTACTGGCGCGACGTCGGGACGATCGACTCGTACTACGACGCGAACAAGGACCTCATCTCCGTCACGCCGGTGTTCAACCTCTACAACGAGGAGTGGCCGCTGCACACCGGCTACGTCGGGCTGCCGCCCGCGAAGTTCGTGCACGCCGGCCGCGGCCGCCTCGGCCACGCGGCGGACTCGATCGTCTCGCCCGGCGTCATCATCTCGGGCGCGACGGCGGTCGGTTCCGTCCTCTCCCCGGGCACCTACCTGCACTCCTGGGCGTCGGTGTCGGACTCGGTGCTCATGGACGGCGTCCAGGTGAACCGGCACGCGCAGATCCACCGCGCGATCATCGACAAGAACGTCGTCGTGGGCGAGCAGGCCCGCATCGGGCTCGACCCGGAGCAGGACCGCGCGCGCGGCTTCACCGTCACCGAGTCGGGCATCACGGTCGTGCCGAAGGGCACGGTCGTCGAGTGACCGCGGTACCCACGCTCCCGGACCACCCGGTCCGGCTCCTCGTCATGGACGTCGACTCGACGCTCATCGAGCAGGAGGTCATCGAGCTCCTCGCCGACCACGCCGGCACCCGCGAGCAGGTGACCGAGGTGACGGAACGCGCGATGCGCGGCGAGATCGACTTCGGCGCCTCGCTGCGCGAGCGCGTCGCGACGCTCGAGGGCGTCCCCGTCACGGCGTTCGACGACGTCCGCGCCCGTGCCACCTTCACGCCGGGCGTGCGCGAGCTCGTCTCCGAGGCGCGCCGGCGCGGCTGGGAGGTCGGGCTGGTCTCGGGCGGGTTCGAGGAGATCGTCGCGCCGCTCGCCGCGGAGCTCGGCATCACCCGGTACCGCGCGAACCGCCTCGAGGTCGCCGACGGCCGCCTCACCGGTCGCACGACGGGGCCGGTCGTGGACCGCGCGGCGAAGGAGGTCGCCCTGCGCGAGTTCGCCGCGGAGCTCGGCCTGCCGATGAGCGCGACGATCGCGGTGGGCGACGGCGCGAACGACCTCGACATGATCGGCGCCGCGGGCATCGGGGTCGCGTTCGCCGCGAAGCCGGTCGTGCGGGCCCAGGCGCCCTACGGCGTCGACGGCCCGCGCATCGACGAGGTGCTCGACGTCGTCGACCGCGCCGACGCGACGCGCGCCGACGCCACGCGCTGACCCGCGCCCGTCGGCGCCCTTCCGGTCAGGAAGGGCGGCCCACGTACGTCAGCAGGGCGCCCCGTGCGTCCCACGCGTCCCACGGGGTCGACGACTCCAGGACGCTGTACGTCGCGGTGGGCACGCCGACGCGCACCTGGGCGAGCGCGCCGCCGTCGGACGCCGGGTCGGCGAGGTGGGACGCCGTCGCGGCCATCGTGGGCTCGTGCCCGATGACGAGGAGCGTGCGGACGCGCGAGTCCGTCGCGCGGACCAGGTCCAGCACGTCGGAGACGTCCGCGGCGTAGAGGTCGTCGCTCACCACGACGTCGGGCCCGACGTCGCCCAGGTGCGCGGACAGCAGCTCCCACGTCTGGCGCGTGCGCAGCGCCGACGAGCACAGGACGCGTTCCGGGACGAGACCGGAGTCGACCAGGGCCGCGCCGACCCGTCCTGCCTGCCGACGGCCGTTGAGGGCGAGCGGGCGCAGGACGTCGTCGACGTTCCCGCCCGGCTCCGCCTTGGCGTGGCGCAGGAGGACGAGCCGGCGCGCTCCGCCGTCCGCGACCTCGTCGCCCGCGGGCACCACCCGGCTCACTGCCCCATGGCGTGCACGCCACCGTCGACGTGCACGATCTCACCGGTCGTCGCGGGGAACCAGTCCGACAGGAGCGCGACCACGGCACGCGCCGCGGGCTCCGCCGTCGTCTGGTCCCACCCGAGGGGCGCCCGCTTGGGCCAGCCGTCCTCCATCTGCTCGAAGCCGGGGATCGACTTGGCCGCCGTCGTGCGGATCGGGCCGGCCGAGACGAGGTTCGCCCGGATGCCGTCGGGTCCGAGGTCGCGCGCGAGGTAGCGGTTCGCGGACTCGAGGCCCGCCTTCGCGACGCCCATCCAGTCGTAGACGGGCCAGGCGAACTGCGCGTCGAAGGTCAGGCCGACGACGGCGCCCCCGTTGGTCATGAGCGGCTTGGCCGCCACCGCGAGGGACTTGTACGAGAACGTCGACACCTGGAGCGCGGTCGCGACGTCCTCCCACGTGCCGGTGAGGAAGTTGCCGCCCATGACGCTCTGCGGCGCGAACCCGATCGAGTGCACGACGCCGTCGAGCGTGTCCACGTGCTCGCGCACCGCGTCGGCGAGACCCGCGAGGTCGTCGTCGTCCGTGACGTCGAGCTGCACGACGGGCGCCTCGGCCGGCAGGCGCTTGGCGAACGCCTGCGTGAGCTTCATCTGGCGGCCGAACGACGAGAGCACGACCTGCGCTCCCTCCTCCTGGGCGAGCCGCGCCGCGTGGAACGCGATCGAGGAGTCGGTGAGGACCCCCGTCACCAGGAGCTTCTTGCCGTCGAGCAGACCCATCGGTTTCCTTCCGTCGTCGCGCCCACCGTGCGGGCACGCTGAGAGCGTACTGAAAGAGAGGGCGCGCGGTCGCGCCGGGTGACTCCTGCCGGCCGTCGGCCGGTCGCGGGTCGGTGCGTGTCCGGAACCGTCAGTGCCCCATGCCGAGGCCGCCGTCGACGGGGATCACGGCCCCCGAGACGTACGCGGCGGCGTCGGACGCGAGGAACTGGACGACCCCGGCGACCTCGTCGGGCTGCGCGAAGCGGCCCGCGGGGATCGCGGCCTTGTACGCGGCCTGGCGCTCCTCCGGAAGCTCCGCCGTCATCGCGGTGTCGATGAAGCCCGGGGCCACGACGTTCGCGGTGATGTTCCGCGACCCGAGCTCGCGCGTGATCGAGCGGGCCATGCCGACGAGCGCCGCCTTGGACGACGCGTAGTTGACCTGCCCGGCGCCGCCGTAGAGGCCGATCACGGACGAGACGAGCACGATGCGCCCGCGGCGCAGGCGGACCATGCCCTTGGTCACACGGCGCACGCAGCGGAACGTGCCCGTGAGGTTGACGTCGATCACCGACTCGAAGTCCTCGTCGCTCATGCGCAGCAGGAGCCCGTCGCGCGTCACGCCGGCGTTCGCGACGAGCACCTCGACGGGGCCGAGCTCGTTCTCGATCTCGGTGAACGCGGCGTCGACGGCCGCGGTGTCGGTGATGTCCGCCACGGCGCCGAAGACGCCGTCGGGCAGGTCGCCGCCGCGGTACACCGTCGCGACACGGTCGCCGTTCGCCACGAACCGCTCGGCGATGGCCCGCCCGATCCCCCGGTTGGCGCCGGTGACGACGACGGTGCGGGCGGCGGGTGCGGTGGACTCGGACACGGTGCGGCTCCTCGGGACGGTCGGGCTGGCGGCGGGACGACCGGGGACGAGGGTCCCGCACGGTCGGCGCCGGATGGGGCCGTGAGCGGGCTCCTGGAAGGTCCGCGCACACGCGCCGCACCGACCGTACCGTGCGTGCGACCCGCCGTGCGCGCGTTCAGCGTCACACAGCACCCGGCGTGTTTGTGGGGTCCCCACAAACGTAGACTGGCGTAGTGAGCACACGACGCACGGCCCGGAGGTCGGCCGAGGCGGTCCCGAGCATCACGTCGGCACCGGAACCGTTGGCCACGGACCAGGCGCGCCGTGAACGCAAGTACCTGATCCAGATGGGCATCCGCATCGTGTGCTTCGTGGCCGCGATCCTCGTGGCACCGAGCTGGTTGACGTGGGTCTTCGCGGCCGCCGCGATCGTCCTGCCCTACAGCGCGGTGCTGATCGCGAACGCGGGCCGCGACCAGGCCCACTACGACACGTCACCCATGGAGCACCGCGCGCTGCCCTCGGCAGGGGCGCCGGGCAGCCACGGGATCGCCGGGAGCGAAGCACCTCGCGACGGCCGGGAGGACGCCCGATGATCGACGTCCTGGGCATCGCCGACCCGGTCGGCGAGGAAGAGCTCGTGTGCAGCGCGAAGGGCTGCCGCGAGCCGGCCGCCTGGGGCCTGCTGTGGAACAACCCCAAGCTCCACACGCCCGAGCGGCGCAAGGTGTGGCTCGCGTGCGACGCGCACCGCGAGCACCTCGAGACGTTCCTCGGCGCGAGGTCGTTCTGGCGCACGACCGTGCCCGTGGACGACCTCGAGCGCCGGGCCGAGCCGTGACGCCCGACCCTCCCCCGGGCCCGACGACGCAGCGCGTCACCGCGGACGCGCACCAGCCGCGCACCCCGCGGCAGTGGGTGACGCTCGCCGTCGGAGTCGTCGTGCTCGTCGCGCTGTGCCTCGTCGCGGGCCGCTGGCAGTGGAACCGCTACGTCTCTCGCGAGGCCGAGATCCAACAGATCGAGGCGAACTACACGTCCGCCCCCGTCCCGGTCGGCGAGCTGCTCGACGGCCCCGGCGCCGTCCTCGACCCCGGCGACGTCTGGCGGCCGGTGACCCTCGAGGGTCGGTACGAGCCCGACGCGACCGTGCTGCTGCGCAACCGGCCCGTCGGCGGCAGCCCTGGCTTCCACGTGCTCGTGCCGTTCGTCACGGAGCCGACGCGGAGCGCGCCCGACGGGCTCGTCGTGGTGGTCGACCGCGGCTTCGTCCCGCTCGGCACCGACGCCGTCACGCCGGGCGACCTCCCGGCACCGCCGGACGGCACGGTCGAGGCGACCGTGACGCTGCGGGGCGACGAGCCGCCGTCAGGCCGGGACGCCCCGGACGGACAGGTCCAGGCGATCTCCACCGACCAGGTGCTCGCAGCCGGTCCCAACGGCTCCGCGTGGGCCGACGGACGGACGGTCGGCGCGTACGGCCAGCTCCGGACCGAGGACCCGGCCACGGCCGCGGCGCTCGAGACGCTTCCGAAGCCCGACACCGACCCCGGGTCACACCTGTCGTACGCGTTCCAGTGGTGCGTGTTCGCGATCGGCGCCGTCGCGGGCTTTTGGCTGCTCGTGCGCCGCGACCGACGCGACGCGCGCGGTGAGGAGACGACCCTCACGGCCGGGGACCTGCTCGCCGCGCACGACCCGTCCGCGCACCCGCGACGCGAGCCGCGCACCCGCCGTCCGACCGCGGAGGACGAGGAGGACGCGCTCATCGACGCCCAGCTCGACGCCCGGCCGGGCGCCCACGGCCCGGCCGAGGGACGTCAGGCGAGCGAGACCAGCTCCGCGTAGTCGTCGTTCCACAGGTCCTCGTCGCCGTCCGGCAGCAGCAGGACGCGCTCGGGCTCCAGAGCCTCGACGGCCCCGTCGTCGTGGGTGACCATGACGACCGCGCCCTCGTACGTCTTGAGCGCCCCGAGGATCTCGGCGCGCGACGCGGGGTCGAGGTTGTTCGTCGGCTCGTCGAGGAGCAGGACGTTCGCGGCCGAGACGACGAGCGTCGCGAGCGCGAGGCGCGTCTTCTCCCCGCCGGACAGGACGTTCGTCGGCTTGTCCGCGTCGTCGCCCGAGAAGAGGAACGACCCGAGCGTCGAGCGCACCTCGGTGTCCGTGAGGTCGGGAGCGGCGTGCCGCAGGTTCTCGACGACGGTGGCGTCCATGTCGAGCGTGTCGTGCTCCTGTGCGTAGTAGCCGATCTTCAGCCCGTGCCCGGGGTGCACCTCGCCCGTGTCGGGCTTCTCGACGCCGCCGAGGATGCGCAGGAGCGTCGTCTTGCCCGCCCCGTTGAGACCGAGCACGACGACGCGGCTGCCGCGGTCGATCGCGAGATCGACGCCCGCGAACACCTCCTGGGACCCGTACGCCTTGGACAGCCCGCTCGCGGTGAGGGGCGTGCGACCGCACGGGGCCGGCTTGGGGAACCGCAGCTTGGCGACCTTGTCGCTCTGCCGCTCGCCCTCGATGCCCGCGAGCATCTTCTCGGCGCGGCGCATCATGTTCTGCGCGGCCACGGCCTTGGTCGCCTTGGCGCGCATCTTCTCGCCCTGGGCCAGGAGCGCGCCGGCCTTCTTCTCGGCGTTCTGGCGCTCGCGCCGGCGGCGGCGCTCGTCCGACTCGCGCTGGGCGAGGTACGCGTCCCAGCCGAGGTTGTACTGGTCGAGCTCGCCACGGTTCGCGTCGAGGTGGAAGACCTTGTTCACCGTCGCGCGCAGGAGGTCGACGTCGTGGGAGATCACGACGAACCCCCCGTTGTACGACTTGAGGTAGTCGCGGAGCCAGATGATCGAGTCGGCGTCGAGGTGGTTCGTCGGCTCGTCCAGCAGCAGCGTCTCCACCCCGGAGAAGAGGATGCGCGCGAGCTCGATGCGGCGGCGCTGGCCGCCGGACAGCGTGCTCAGCGGCTGGCCCAGCACACGGTCGTCGAGGCCGAGGTTGCTCGTGATGCGGTGTGCCTCGCTCTCCGCGGCGTAGCCGCCCGCGGCGAGGAAGCGCGCCTCGAGCTTCGGGTAGCGCTCCATCGCGGCCTCGTGCGTCTCGACGTCGGCGCTCGCCATGGCGCCCTCGGTCTCGCGCATCTGCCGCACGATCTTGTCGAGGCTGCGCGCCGAGAGCACGCGGTCCATCGCGATGACGTCGAGGTCGCCCGTGCGCGGGTCCTGCGGCAGGTAGCCGATCTCGTTGCCGCGCGTGATCTTCCCCGCCGTCGGCTGGGTCTCCCCCGCGAGCGTCTTGGTCAGGGTCGTCTTGCCGGCGCCGTTGCGCCCGACGAGGCCGATCCGGTCGCCGGACGCGATCTGGAACGTGGCCTCGTGCAGCAGGACGCGGGCGCCGACGCGCAGCTCGACGCCGTGGGCGGTGATCACGTGCTGGTCCTCTCCACAGGGGAATCGTCCCGGTGGATCCAGCCAGGCAGGCGATCCGAACGACGGGGCCCGACGATTCTACGGGCCCGCCGCCCGCCGGCGCTCCACCATATGGCACCGGGCACGCACCTTCGGGGCAAAATGCCTATCGTGGTCGCGCCGGACATCCCGGACCCTTCGCCGAGGCAGACGGCGGATCGTGAGGAGAGAACGAACGTGAGCAACGCCGAAGCAACACTGAGCAAGGTCCTCGAGCTGGACGGGGCGATGGCGGTCGCCGTCGTCGACTACAGCAGCGGCCTCGCCCTCGTCCAGAAGCAGGTCGCGCCGTTCGACCTCGAGCTCGCCGCGGCAGCCAACACCGAGGTCGTCCGCGCCAAGCTCCGCGCGATCGACCAGCTCGGCCTCGACGACGGGGTCGAGGACATCCTCATCACGCTGGGCCGCCAGTACCACCTGATCCGCCTCTCCCAGCGCGACAACCTGCGCGGGACGTTCTCCTACCTCGTGCTCGAGCGCGGGCGGGCGAACCTCGCGCTCGCGCGCCGTGGCCTGGCGCAGCTCGACGAGTCGCTGTCCCTCTGACCTCCGTGAGCGCACCTCCGACCCTCCGTGACGTGCCGCGCAGCGTGGTCGACGTGCTGCGCGGGATCGACGACGCGCTGGAGCACGAGGCGCACGTCCTGGCACTGGGCCCCCAGGGCCGGGTCATCGGCCAGGCGGGCAGGACGCCCGGACCCGTCGTCGACGTCGCGCGGGGCATCGTGGGCGCCCTGAGCCACGGTCCGACGATCCCGGGCGACTCCGCGCGCTGCATCCTCAGCACCGCCCAGGCGTGCGTGTTCGTCTACCTCCTCGGGAAGGACCTGTCGGTCATCCTCGTCGGCCCGACCGACTGGAACATCGCACTGACGGGCCGGCGCGTGGAGCGGTACCTCGTCGACTTCGTCGACACCTACCTGGCACAGACGGTCACGGCGACCGAGGGCGGTGGCGGGGCTGCGCTGCCCCGGCGCGAGCCGACGTCGCACGCCGCCGTCAGCCCGGGAGACCGCACCGCGGTGCGGGGTGAGCACGACCTGCTCGCACGCGTGCTCAAGTCGCTCATGCGGTTCTGAGTGCCCGACGCCGCGTGGCGGGTGCGCGCCCGCCACGCGGCGGTAGCGTTGACCCGTGACTTTCCAGGAGGGTGGCTCGTTCGAGGGCGGACGCGTCCGCAAGGGCGGCGGCCGCGGCCGAGGTCCGTTGATCGCAGGTGGCGGCATCGGCGCAGTGCTCGTCGCGCTCGCCGTGGCGTTCCTCAGCGGCCAGACCGGCATCGACCTCAGCGGGCTCACCGGCGGCAGCGCGTCGGACTCCGGCGCGTATGGCGAGGGCCAGGCCGAGTACGTCGACACGTGCACCGCGCAGGAGGCGAACTCGACGCGCGAGTGCCGGCTCAACGGCACCGTCCAGTCGCTGGACGCCTACTGGACCGAGTCGCTCCCCCAGCAGGCCGGCGTCGAGTACGCGCTGCCCGAGGTCGTGAGCTTCACCGGCCAGGTCTCGACGGGTTGCGGCGCGGCGACGAGCGCCGTCGGGCCGTTCTACTGCCCGCCCGACCAGACGGTCTACATCGACCTCGGCTTCTATGACGACCTCACGTCGCGCTTCGGGGCGAACGACGGCGGCCTTGCGGAGATGTACGTCGTGGCGCACGAGTTCGGCCACCACATCGAACAGCTCGTCGGGGCCATGGACTCCGCCGACCGCAGCGGAACCGGACCCGAGTCCGACTCCGTGCGCATCGAGCTCATGGCCGACTGCCTCGCCGGCATGTGGGTGGGTCACGCAGCATCGACCGTGGACCCCGACACGGGGGTGACCTTCCTCGAGCCGATCACGGAGCAGCAGCTCCGCGACGCGCTCTCCGCCGCCTCTGCCGTCGGCGACGACCGCATCCAGGAGTCCGCGACCGGCCAGGTCAACCCCGAGGCCTGGACCCACGGCTCGAGCGAGCAGCGCCAGCGCTGGTTCACCACCGGCTACGACGGCGGCACGATCCAGGACTGCAACGCCCTCTCCGCCGCGACGCTCTGACCGGACTTCGGAGGGACGCTCGGCCCGGCCGAGGGAGAGCGCTGGTCCGTCGAGGGAGAAACGCGGTCGCGCGAGGTAGAACCGTGGTGCGTCGGGATCAGAGCTCGATCGAGTACATCCGCGAGCCGCTGACCTTCTCGTAGCCGAGGCTTGCGTACAGGCCGTGCGCGCCGGAGGGATTCTCGGTGTCGACGTCGAGCGACGCGTACTGCATGCCGTCCGCCGCCATCGCACGCATGCCCGCCGCGAGCGCCGCGACGGCGACCTTGCGACCGCGGTACGCGCGCCGCACCCCGAGGGTCTCGGTGTAGCCGAACGTGTAGCCGCGGACGGCGAAGTCCGCGTCGTAGCGGCCGGCCATCTCGTAGCCGACGACGAGCGGCTGGCCCGCGCGCAGCGCGGCGGCGGTGTCCGGGTCGGTCGAGCCGTCGGCGAGGAGCGCGTCGACGTCGGGCGCGTCGTCGACCACGAGGAACGACCACTGGGGGGCGAACTCGCTGCGCCCGTGCGTCCACGTCTCCGCGGTCTGGGGCTGGCTCCCCCAGTGGTCCCGGAACGCGTCGTTGTGCGCGAGTCGCGCCGCCTCGTCGAGCTCCGCGGACCACGGCACGACGCGCAGCGACCCGCCGGGCGGCACGTCGGGCACGGGAGCGGCGAGGTCGCGGCGCAGGTCGGAGTAGAAGCGGCGCGGGGTGAACCCGAGGCGCTCGTAGAGGCGCTGCTTCGACGGCGGGTCGGTGTCCTCGCCGTACAGCGAGATGCGCGCCGGGATCTCCTTGCCGCTCGCGGCCAGGAGCTGACGGGCGCGTGCGACCTCCCATGCGAGGAGCTCGCGACCGATGCCGCGTCCGCGGTGCGTCGGGTGCACGCCGCCCCACAGGAAGGTGCGCACGGTCGTGACGTCGCCGGGCGCGGTGTCGACGAGCGCGTACGCCCGCAAGGTGCCGTCGGCGTCGGCGCCGACGAGCGAGTCCATGGCCGCGTCGCGCCACGAGGCGGTGAACAGCTCCTCGACCTCGCCGAGCGACTCGCGGTACGGCTCGGCGTCGGCCTCCGCGATCGCGTTCTTGAGCGTGAGCAGGGCGGGTGCGTCGGACGGCTCGGCGGGCCGCCAGGCGAGGTCTCCCGCCGTGACCGCCGGGAGGGTCGACGGCGCGGCGGCCCGCTCGGCGATCGGTGCGAGCGTCGCGGCGGCCGGGTTCTCGACCTGGTCGGTCGTCGAGGGAGAGGACATGCCGACCACGGTAGGTGCGCGCGCGCCGTCGGGCACGCGCTTTTCGTCGCCCGGGCCGGCGCCCGTCGACTGATGCACATCGGGCCGAGTGATGCACTCCGGCGTGCATCCCTCGGCCGAGAGTGCATCACTCGGTCGCGCGGCGTTCCGTTGAGACGGCGCCCCACGACCTACCGCGGGCGATCTACGCTGCGTACCATGCCGACCGTCGTTCCTCAGGACCTCGCCGACGCCCGTTCCCAGGCCCTCGCCGACGCGCTGCGCACGCGCGTCGTCGTCGCGGACGGCGCGATGGGGACGATGATCCAGGAGCAGGACCCGAGCCTGGACGACTACCAGGGGCTCGAGGGCTGCAACGAGATCCTCAACGTGTCGCGGCCCGACATCATCGCCGCGGTGCACGATGCCTACCTCGAGGTCGGGGTCGACGCGATCGAGACGAACACGTTCGGCGCCAACTGGTCGAACCTGTCGGACTACGACATCGACGACCGCATCCGCGAGCTCGCCGCCGCTGGCGCCCGGATCGCGCGCGAGCGGGCCGACGCGTTCGCGACACCCGAGCAGCCCCGCTGGGTGCTCGGCTCCATGGGTCCGGGCACGAAGCTGCCGAGCCTCGGGCACACGACGTACGCGCACCTGCGCGACACGTTCGCGGAGCAGGCGGCCGGCCTGCTGGAGGGCGGGGTCGACGCGATCCTCGTCGAGACGAGCCAGGACCTGCTCCAGGCGAAGGCCGCGGTGACGGGGTCACGCAACGCCATGCGCGCCGTCGGGCGCGAGGTCCCCGTGATCGTCCAGGTGACCGTCGAGACCACGGGCACGATGCTCATGGGCTCCGAGATCGGGGCCGCGCTCACGACGCTGCAGGCGCTCGACGTCGACGCGATCGGCCTCAACTGCGCGACCGGCCCGGCCGAGATGAGCGAGCACCTGCGCCACCTCTCGCGGCACGCGGAGATCCCCGTCACGTGCATGCCCAACGCGGGGCTGCCCGTGCTCGGGCCGAACGGCGCGACGTACCCGCTGACGCCCGACGAGCTCGCGGCCGCGCACACGCAGTTCGTCGGCGAGTTCGGGCTCGGGCTCGTCGGAGGCTGCTGCGGCACGACGCCCGAGCACCTGCGCCGCGTCGTCGAGGCGGTCCGCGCGCGGCCGGTCGTCGAGCGTCACCCCGTGCGGGAGAACGGCGTCGCGAGCCTGTACTCGCACACCGACCTGCACCAGGACGCGTCGTTCCTCGCGATCGGCGAGCGCACCAACGCGAACGGGTCCAAGGCGTTCCGCGAGGCGATGCTCGCGGAGAACTGGGACGAGTGCGTCGAGATCGCGCGCGCCCAGACCCGCGACGGCGCGCACCTGCTCGACGTCTGCATCGACTACGTCGGGCGCGACGGCGTCGCGGACGTCCGCGAGGTCGTCTCGCGCCTCGCGAGCGCGTCGACCCTGCCGCTCGTCATCGACTCGACGGAGCCCGAGGTCATCGCGGCGGGGCTCGAGCTCGTGGGCGGGCGCGCCGTCGTGAACTCGGTGAACTTCGAGGACGGCGACGGGCCGACGTCGCGGTTCGCCCGCGTCATGCCGCACGTCGTCGAGCACGGGGCGGCCGTCGTCGCGCTGACGATCGACGAGGAGGGGCAGGCGCGCACCGCCGAGACGAAGGTTGCGATCGCGACGCGGCTCGTCGAGACGCTGACGCGCGACTGGGGCCTGCGGGTCGACGACATCATCGTCGACGCGCTGACCTTCCCCATCGCCACGGGCCAGGAGGAGACGCGCCGCGACGCGATCGAGACGATCGAGGCGATCCGCGAGATCACGCGCCGCTACCCCGGCATCCACACGACGCTCGGGGTGTCGAACGTGTCGTTCGGGCTCAACCCCGCGGCGCGCACGGTGCTCAACTCGGTGTTCCTCCACGAGGCCGTCGAGGCCGGGCTGGACTCCGCGATCGTGCACGCGGCGAAGATCCTGCCGCTCGCGCAGATCCCCGACGAGCAGCGCGAGGCCGCGCTCGACCTCGTGTGGGACCGGCGCGTGTACGACGACGAGGGGAACCTCGTGCACGACCCGCTCGCCCGCCTGCTCGACCTGTTCGAGGGCGTGGACTCCGCGGCGCTGAAGGACGCCCGTGCCGCCGAGATGGCCGCGCTGCCCGTCGGCGAGCGCCTCGAGCGGCGCATCGTCGACGGCGCACGCAAGGGCCTCGAGGACGACCTCGACGCGGCGATGGCGTCCGGGCTGAAGCCGCTCGAGATCGTCAACGACCACCTGCTCGAGGGCATGAAGGTCGTCGGCGACCTGTTCGGGCGCGGCGAGATGCAGCTCCCGTTCGTGCTGCAGTCCGCGGAGGCCATGAAGACGGCGGTCGCGTACCTCGAGCCGCACATGGAGAAGGTCGAGGGCGGGTCGGGGTCGAAGGGCACGATCGTCCTCGCGACCGTGCGCGGCGACGTGCACGACATCGGCAAGAACCTCGTCGACATCATCCTCACGAACAACGGCTACACGGTCGTCAACATCGGCATCAAGCAGCCGATCTCCGCCATGATCGAGGCTGCCGAGCAGCACGACGCCGACGTCATCGGGATGTCGGGGCTGCTCGTGAAGTCGACGGTCGTCATGAAGGAGAACCTCGCGGAGCTCGCCTCGCGCGGGCTCGCGGAGCGCTGGCCGGTGCTGCTCGGGGGCGCTGCGCTCACGCGCACGTACGTCGAGGACGACCTCGCCGGCCAGTTCCCGGGCGTCGTGCGGTACGCACGCGACGCGTTCGAGGGCCTGCGGCTCATGGAGCCGCTCGTGCGCGTGGCACGCGGCGAGTCGCCCGACGCCGTCGGGCTGCCCGCGCTGAAGAAGCGACGCCATGCGGTCGTCACCGTGACCGAGACGCCGGTCGAGGACCTGCCCGCGCGGTCCGACGTCGCGGCGGACAACCCCGTGCCCGACCCCCCGTTCTGGGGCACGCGCCTCGTGAAGGGCGTGCGTCTCGCCGACTACGCGGCGTTCCTCGACGAGCGCGCGACGTTCATGGGGCAGTGGGGGCTCAAGCCGGGGCGTGGCGACGACGGCGCGTCGTACGAGGAGCTGGTCGAGACCGAGGGTCGCCCGCGGCTCAACGAGTGGCTCGACCGGATCCGGACCGAGGGCATGGTCGACCCGTCGGTCGTCTACGGGTACTTCCCGGTGTGGTCGGAGGGCGACGACGTGGTCGTCGCGCACCACGGCGCCGGGCTCACGGGGATCGGGGCGCCCGACGGCGGCTCGGGCGGCGAGCCGGGGACCGAGCGGCTGCGCTTCGCGTTCCCGCGCCAGCGCCGCGACCGGCACCTGTGCCTCGCGGACTTCGTCAAGCCGCGGTCGCGGGTCGAGGAGACCGGCCGGTACGACGTCCTCCCCGTCCAGCTCGTGACCATGGGCGCGAGCGTCGACCAGCACACCGCCAAGCTCTTCGCCGGGAACCACTACCGCGAGTATATGGAGCTCCACGGCCTGTCGGTGCAGCTCACCGAGGCGCTGGCGGAGATGTGGCACTCCCGCGTGCGCGCCGAGCTCGGGTTCGCCGACGAGGACCCGGCCGAGGTCGAGGGCATGTTCAAGCTCGAGTACCGCGGGGCACGCTTCTCGCTCGGCTACCCGGCCTGCCCCGACATGGAGGACCGCACCAAGGTCGTCGAGCTCCTGCGGCCGGAGCGCGTGGGCGTCGAGCTCTCCGCGGAGCTCCAGCTCCACCCGGAGCAGTCGACCGACGCGTTCGTGTTCCACCACCCCGAGGCGAAGTACTTCTCCGTCTGACGTCTTCCCCGGCGAAGGATCATCGCCGCACGCTCACGCGGTGATCCGGACCGTGCAGCCATTCCTCGAACGTGGTCGTGGTCTCTGCACGGTCCCGTCCGCCTCGCAGCGAGCCCGAGGCCAGCCCACGACCGTAGGCGCCAGGAAGCCGAACTTCGACCACGCGGCGTCGGATGCCGTCGTGCGCGAGCTGACGACGGGCGAGATCTGCCAGGATCTCGTCGCGTGGACCGACGAGATCCGTGGCCCGCCCCCTCGGCGGACCTTCGGCGAGGTCGACCAGGTGCCGGGCGACGTCGCGGGCGGCGACCGGGCGGGTGAGAGCTCGAGGCATGATGGCGAGCGGCCCGCTCATCCCGGCGAGGAGCTGTCCGGCGAACTCGTGGAACTGCCCGGCCCGCGCGATCGTCCAGGGGACCGATCCGGTAGCGACGACCCGTTCCTGCGCGAGCTTGCCGGCGTAGTACGAGGCGTCGATGGCGTCGATGCCGACGATGGACAGCGCGACATGATGGCCCACGCCCGCGTCGGCCTCGGCGGCGAGCAGGTTTCGAGTCACGGTCTCGAAGAAGCGGCGAGACCTGGCGGCGGACAGCGTCGTCCGGTTGGTCACGTCGACCACCGTGTCCACGCCGTCCAGAGCGCCTCGGACCTCACGTCCCGTGAGGAGATCCACACCGGTCGTGCGACTCAGCGGGACCACCAGGTGCCCGCGCGCCCGCGCCGTGCTCACCACGTACTGGCCGACAGTCCCCGTCGCTCCGGCGATGGCAATCTTCATGGCTCCTCCGAGTGTCCACGTCCTGCAGCGGTCGCCGACGGCGCCGGCGTCCCGACGTACGACCGGGAAGCCCTCGAGACTGTGACCAGCCGTCTCGGGAAGGGCTGCTCCCGGAGATGTCACACAGCGTGCCCACCTCCGGTCGACAGGGTGGCAGCGCGGCACCGGCCGCACGCACACACAGGAGGACACCATGAAGATCGTCGTGATCGGCGGCACGGGGCTCATCGGCTCGAAGCTCGTCACCGTGCTGCGGGACCGCGGCCACGAGGCCGTCCCCGCCTCGCCCAACTCCGGCGTCAACACCCTCACCGGGGAGGGCGTCGCGGAGGTGCTCCAGGGCGCGGACGTCGTGGTCGACGTCTCGAACTCGCCCTCGTTCGAGGACCAGGCGGTCCTCGACTTCTTCCGCACCTCGACGGGCAACCTCCTGGCGGCCGAGGAGAAGGCCGGCGTCCACCACCACGTGGCGCTCTCCGTCGTGGGTACGCAGGCGCTGACCGAGAGCGGGTACTTCCGCGCGAAGATCGCGCAGGAGGAGCTCATCGCAGGTTCGCCCGTCCCGTACTCGATCGTCCACGCGACGCAGTTCTTCGAGTTCCTGAAGTCGATCACGGACGGCGCGACGCAGGACGGTGTCGTGCACCTCGCGCCGGTCCTGTTCCAGCCGACCGCCGCCTCCGACGTGGCCGTCGCGGTCGCGGACGTAGCCACGGGCGCGCCGGTGCGCGGCATCGTCGAGGTGGCAGGACCCGAGGTCTTCCGGCTGGACGAGCTCGTCCGGACGACGCTCGCGTCGCTCGACGACCCGCGCGAGGTCGTCGCCGATCCGGAGGCACGGTACTTCGGCGCGCCGCTCGTCGAGGACTCGCTGGTCCCGGGCGACGGCGCGGTGCTCGGAAGCACCCGGCTCGTGGACTGGCGCCGTCAGCAGTCCATGGCGACGCGCTAGCGGAGGGCTCTGCCGAGTCACCTCGGCTCGGTGCCACGACGGGACACCCTGCGACACGACGGCGAGGCGCTCATGGACACAGAGGCACTCGGCCCCACGGTGCGACGGCTCCGGCTCGCCGCCGACCTGACCCTGGAACGGCTCTCCGAGCTCTCCGGCGTCAGCGACCGGGCCCTCAGCGACATCGAGCGCGGCGCGGCCCGGGGACCCCAGCACCGGACGATGCTGGCCGTCGTCGACGCGCTCGGCCTCGGCGAGCAGGACCGGGCGCTCGTGCTGCGGGCTGCGCGCGAGGGACGCCGCCGGGCCCGTCCTGAGCCCGGGTGGCGTCTGCCGCTGCCGCGCGGGACGGCCGACTTCATCGGGCGCGACGCGGAGCTCGACCGGGTGACGCGGGCGCTGCGCGCGGCCCCCGGCGAGCAGCCGCCCGTCGTGGTCGTCACGGGGCCGCCGGGCTATGGCAAGACGAGCCTCGCCGTCCGTGTGGCGCAGCGGCTGCAGGCCGAGTTCGACGACCAGCTCTTCCTCGAGCTGGCCGGGACCGCGCCCGACGCCGTGCCCTCGGGCAGCGTGGTCGCACGGCTCGTCCAGGCGCTCGTCGGGACGGGCACCCGGGGCAGCGACGACCCGGCCCGGCTGCGGGCCCTCCTCGCGGGTCGACGCGTCCTCGTCGTGCTCGACGACGCGCGCGACGAGGCGCAGGTTCGCGCCGCGCTCCCGTCGACGGGACCCGCGGCGGTGCTCGTCACGAGCCGACGTCGCCTCGAAGGACTCGAGGACGTCGTGCGGGTCGATCTCGACCGCCTGCGCTCCAGGGACTCCCGTGCCCTCCTCGCGCGCATCGTCCCCGAGAGGCAGGCCTCCCAGCTCGACCTCGCGCGCCTCGCCGAGCTGTGCGACGACGTCCCGCTCGCGCTGCGCATCGCGGCCAACCGGCTCGCGAGCCGGGCGACCTGGACCGTGGACGCCCTGGCCGCCCGCCTCGCGGTCGCGGACCGTCGCCTCGACGCGCTGGCCGCCGGCGACCTCTCGGTGCGCGCGGCGATCGACCTCTCGTTCGACCAGCTCGGCCCGGCCGCGCAGCGGCTGTTCCGCCGCCTCGCGCTCGCCGACGGGCGCGACGTCGGCACGGGCCTGGCCGCGACCCTCGCGCAGGAACCGGTCTGGACGACCGAGGAGCTGCTCGACGAGCTCGTGTCCCTGAGCCTCGTCCGCCCGGCCGAGCGCGACCGGTACGCGCTGCACGACCTGCTGCGCCTCTACGCGCAGCGAGCGCTCGACGACGCCGAGCCCGTCGAGGTACGCGCCACCGTCCGCGCCGCGGCGGACGCCTGGCTCCTGCGCACCGCTGTCCGGGCGGGCAGGTGGTTCGAGCCCGACGTCCTGGGCGACGGGTCCGCGGACGACGCGGACGTCGTCGGGCTGACGTCGGGCGAGGAGGCCCGTGCCTGGCTCACCGACGAGGCGGCGGCATGGTTCGCCGCCCTGGTGCGCGCGAGCCGGAGCGGCGACCACCAGGTCGTGGTCGAGGTTGCCGAGGCCCTGCACTGGTTCTCGGACCTGTGGCCCTACTGGGGACACTGGCACGAGGTCTACGCGGCATCTGCCGAGGCCGCCGAGGCGCTCGGGGACGACGCGCTCCTCGCGACCCACCTCGGCTACGTCGCGTGGGCGCAGGTCCACTGCCGGGGCGACGACGCCGCAGGCACTGCGGCCGCTGAGCGTGCGCGCGAGGTGGCCGAGCGGGTCGGCGACCCGGACCTGCGCGCCTGGGCCGCCTACTACGTCGGCTGGTGCGCGAGCTCCGCGGGCGACCACGCGCGGAGCGTCGCCGCGTCGGAGGAGGCGATCGCGCTCTTCCGGCTCGCGGACGACCGCGAGGGCCTGCCGCAGGCGCTGTTCCAGCGGGCGCAGGGCCTCGCGGCGCTGGGGCGCGCGGACGAGGCGATCGCCCACCTGCGGGACGTCGTCGCGCTCGTGCGCGATCCTCGCACCGCGCCGCGCGGGCAGGTCGCCGAGTTCACCGCCCTGCACGCGCTGGGCACGATCGCGCGCATCAGCCTCGACCGGCAGGACTGGGCGACCACGCGCCGTGTCGCGGACGAGGCGATCACGGGCTTCCTGGCCCAGGGCGCCCGCCCGTCGGCCGCGCACATGCACGTCTTCCGCGCCCACGCCCGGCGCGCGCAGGACGACCACGCGGGCGCGCGGGCCGACCTGGCGCGGGCTGTCGAGCTCTTCGAGGGCTCGGGCGACGCCGAGGGCCTAGCCGCGGCGCGTGCCGCGGGCGCGCTGGTGCGCGGGGACGACGGCGGCCCCCGTCGCCGGGACGACGGGGGCCGCACGGGTCGGACCGTCCGGAGACGGCGGCGACGGCGTCGATGATCGACGCCGCGACCTCCGCGGGCGCGTGTACCGGCCGGGCCCGGCGCACAGCCGGTCAGAGGGTGCCGAGCGCGGTGCGCAGCACGTGGACGGCCTGCTCGACGGCGGCTGTGGTGGCCTGTGTCGGGCGCAGCGGGTTGAGCATCATGAAGTCGTGGATGGTGCCGTTGTAGCGCAGGCTCGTGGTGGGCACGCCGGCCTGGAGGAGGCGGCGCGCGTACGCCTCGCCCTCGTCGCGCAGCACGTCGTTCTCGTCGACGACGACGAACGCGGGCGGCAGCCCGGCCAGGTCGTCGAGCGAGGCGCGCAGGGGTGAGGCGGTGATCTCCTCGCGCTTGTCGACGTCGGGCAGGTAGCTGTCCCAGAACCAGGCCATCGCTGCCGCGGTGAGGTGCGGGCCGTCCTTGAACTCGCGGTAGCTCGCGGTGTCCTGCGCGGCGTCGGTGACCGGGTAGTACATCGACTGGTGCACGAACGTCACGTCGCCGCGCTGCTTGGCGAGCAGCGCGAGGGCGGCGGTGAGGTTGCCGCCCACGGAGTCGCCCGCGACGGCCATGCGGGACGCGTCGAGCCGGAGCGTGGCGCCCTCGGTCGTGACCCAGCGCGCCACGGCGTAGCCCTGCTCGAGCGCGACGGGGTAGCGGACCTCGGGCGAGCGGTCGTACTCGACGAACACGACCGCGGCGCGGGCGCCGACCGCGAGCTCGCGCACGAGCCGGTCGTGGGTGCCGGCGTCGCCGAGCACCCAGCCACCCCCGTGCATGTACAGGACGACGGGCAGCGTCCCCGTCGTCCCCCGCGGCGTGACCACGCGGGCGCGGACCGGTCCGTCGCCCGCGGGGACGGTGACCCAGGTCTCCTCCACCTGGGCCATCTCGATGAGCTGCGCCTGCAGGTCGTCGAGCACCTTGCGGGCGCGCGCCGCGCCGAGCTCGTCGACGAACGGCGGTGCCGCGACGGCGTCGGCGAACGCCTGCGCCTCCGGTTCCAGGACGGGTTCGCTCATGGTCTTCTCTCCTCGGTGCGATGGATCCCTGCGCCTCCAGCCTGCGAAACCGCGGCTCCGGGCACCACGAAGAACGGACGCAGGACTCGCCGTCGGCGCACGTCGTGTCACAGGCCGGGCGCGCGCCCGGTCGATCGGGTGCCGCAGGACGACAGCAACGACGACCGGTTCGGCCGGTCCGTGACGAAAGGGAGAACCACCATGGGAAAGCCTCGGTCGGAAGCGTGGAAGACCGCGCTGACGATGCTTCAGGACGCCGCTCCCCCGTTCGTCCCCGAGGGCGCGCACGCGATGACGCTGGTCGTCGAGTACCCGCCCGGGGACGGGGGCGCCCCACCGCACCGCCACCCCGGGCCGGCCTTCGGCGTCGTGCTCGAGGGCGAGATGCTGATGGAGCTGGAGGGCGAGCCCGAGCGGGTCGTCCGGGCGGGCGAGGCGTTCTGGGAGCCGGGCGGCGACCTGATCCACTACCAGGACGGCAACAACCGTGACGACGTCCCGCTGCGGTTCACGGTCACCTGCCTGTGTCCCCCGGGCGAGCCGATGTTCGCCCTGGTCGACGAGGCCGAGCTGGCCCGTCGCCAGGACCGCCGCGCAGCAAGGGAGGGACGATGAGCATCCTCGTCCGCGGCCTGTTGACCGCCGCCGTGGGCGAGCTGCGGCACGAGCCGACCGCCGTGCGGGTCCGCGCCGCGCTCGCCGGGGCGACCGTCGTCGACAGCGTGCAGGCCGTGCTGGTGTGGGAGCCCGGCCAGGTCGTCCCCGCCTACGCCGTGCCCGAAGCGGACATCCGCACCGCCCTCTCCCCCGCACCTGTCCGGGACGGCGACCGGCGGGCGGCCCACACCGCCGACGGCGAGCCGGTCCTCGTGATCGGCGAGGGCCGCAACGGGTCGGGGCTGCGGCTCGACGACCCGGACCTCGCCGGCTACGTCCTCCTCGACTTCACGTCGTTCGACGCCTGGTGGGAGGAGGACGAGCCGATCTCGGCCCACCCGCACGACCCCTTCCACCGGATCGACGTGCGCGCCAGCTCGCGCCACGTCCGAATCGAGCTGGACGGCCACGTCCTCGCGGAGTCGTCGCGGGTGATGATGCTCTTCGAGACGCTGCTGCCCACGCGCTTCTACGTGCCGCGTGAGGACGTCGTCGTCCGGCTCGAGCCGAGCGACACGCACACCGCCTGCGCCTACAAGGGCCGGGCGGCGTACTTCTCCGCCCGGGTCGGCGGGCGGCTCGTGCGCGACCTCGCCTGGACGCTCCCCGAACCTCTGCCGGAGGGAGAGCGCGTCGGCGGGCTCGTCGCGTTCTTCAACGAGCACGTCGACGTCGTGCTCGACGGGCGGCTGCTCGAAGCACCGGTCAGTCCGTGGCGCCCGGCGGGCAGGCGAAGCGCGGACCGTGAGGCGAAGCACTTCTCCGTGTGACCCGGGTGCGGCAGGGCGTGCGCCGTCGCCACGTCGCCGTGCCGGCCGGCCCGCCGGCGGTGTGCCTGCGGGCCGGCCGGAGGTGCTACCGCGTCACCGCGGCGTGGCCGCGACGGTGACCCCCACCGTCGTCCAGTCGCGGGTACCGCTGCTGTCGGTCGCGATCAGACGGGCGGTGTACCTGCCCGGCTGGGCGTAGACGTGGGTCGCCTCCGCGCCCTCCGCGGTCGTCCCGTCGCCGAAGTCCCAGACGTAGGACGCGATGGTGCGTCCCTCCGGTGCGACCGCGGACCCGGTGAGCGTGACCGCGACGCCGGCGGGCCCGCCTCCGCGGCTCGCCTGCGCCTCGACGACCGGGGCCGTCGCGTCGGCGACGCCCCGTCCGTGGAAGACCAGCCAGTCGAGCGCCACGACGCTCGCCCCGGTGTCGGCCTGACCCTTGCTGGAGGCGACCACGTAGAGGGTCGTCGTCCCCCCGCCGGCGTCGATCTCGAGGGTGGGCGACACCACCTGACCCGGAGCGGTCGCCGGGGCGACCTTGACCTGCCCGAGCTTGGGCCCGGTCGGGCTGCCCGTGCGCACCTCGAGGGTGGTCTCGGCGGCACCGCGCACCGCCCCGACCGTCAGGGCCGTGATGCCCGTCAGGTCCACCGGCTCGAAGGCGATCCAGTCGCCGTCGTGGATGTCACCGACCAGCCGCCCACCGCGGGCGGAGTCGCCGTCGACGATCTGCACCCCGGAGCTCTCGCTGTAGAACTCGGCCTCCTTGTCGCGCACCTGCAGGCGGATGATCTCCTGCGCAGCGAGCGCCGGGACACCAGGGGCACCGAGGTCCTGGTATCCCGCACCCAGCACCGCGTACACGTTCTGACCCACGCCATGGTCGGCCGGGTCGAGGAAGACGTCGCCGGAGCAACCCTCGTAGTTGTCGAGAGGATGGGCGTGGTCGTCGTGTCCCAGCTGGGTGGCGACCGTGACGAGGCTGCAGTCGATCGTCCCGTCGGCGGTCGAGCCGTCCTCGGCGTCCACGACGTCGACCGAGTACGGCACGGTGTCGCCGAGCTCCGCGAAACCACCGGTGAGCGGCTGGGCGAAGGACACCTCGGGACGGGTGTTGCCGACCGTGATCTTCTGCACGGAGACGCCGCTGAGCCCGTCGCTGTCGGTGACCGTCAGGCGCGCGGTGTGCTGCCCGTTCTCCGCGTAGGTGTGGACGGGGTCGCGGTCCGTCGAGTCGACGGTCCCGTCGTTCTCGAAGTCCCACTCGTACGTGATGTCGAGCCCGTCAGGGCTGTGGCTCGCACCGCCGTCGAACGCAACGGTCAGCGGCGCCGGGCCGGAGTCGACGTCGGGCGTGAACTGGGACACCGGGCGCCGGCCGTCGGCGGCGTAGTCGATGCGGTAGATGCCGGCGTCCGTGTTGGTGCTGCCACGCCCGGCTCCGCTGCCCCGCCCGAAGTCGATGACGTACAGCGAACCGTCGGGCCCGAACTCCGCCTCGAACGGCGCGACGAACGTCTCGTCGGGCAGGAACGGGTCGATCGAGAGCAGCCCACCGGTCGTCTCGTCCAGCGAGAGCACCTTGTAGAAGTGGCGCGCGTACTCCGAGACGAACCATCGGCCGTCGTACGACTCCGGGAACTTCGTCTTCACGTCGAGCTCGGCGTCATAGCGGTAGACCGGGCCGCCCATCGGCGCGGCGCCACCCGATCCGAGCTCGGGGAACTCCTGCGAGACCCCGTAGCCGTACCAGACCAGGGGCTCCTGGGTCGGCGGCAGCTCGCGGAGGCCGGTGTTGTTGGGTGAGTCGTTGACCGGGTTGGCGCAGTCGAACGGCTCGCCGGAGACCCCGGTCGCGTAGTCGTAGTCGACGTACGGCTGGCTGTTCCCGTGGCAGTACGGCCATCCGTGGTTCCCCGGTCCGGTCATCCGGACGAGCTCGACCAGCCCCTCCGGACCCCGCAGCGGGTTCGCCACCCGGGCGTCGGGCCCGTAGTCGCCCACCAGGACGGCATTGGTCGCAGGATCGACGGTGACGCGGAACGGGTTGCGGAAGCCCATGCCGTAGATCTCGGGCCTCGTGTTCTCCGTCCCGGGCGGGAAGAGGTTTCCCTCGGGGATGGTGTACGTGCCGTCGTCCTGCGGCGTGATCCGGAGGATCTTGCCGCGCAGGTCGTTGGTGTTCCCCGACGTCGCCTGGGCGTCGTACGCGCGGCGGCCCGGCCGTTCGTCGATCGGGGTGTAGCCCTGCTGGTTGAACGGGTCGGCGTTATCACCGGTGGCGACGTAGAGGTTCCCGTCGGGCCCCATGGCGAGCGACCCGGCCATGTGCGAGTTGGCGCGGCCCTCTCCGCGCCAGATCGTGAAGTCGAACAGGCGCTTCTCGGAGTTCCGGTCGATCGTGTTGTCGGGCCCCATGGTGAACCTCGACAGGTTCATCCTGGCCACGTCCGGGTCGCTCCAGAGGAGGTAGAGCCAGCCGTTCTCGGCGAAGTCGTTGTCGAGCGTCAGGCCGAGCAGGCCGTCGGACTGCGTGAGCAGGTCGAGGCTGTAGTCGAGGTCGAGCGCGGTGAACTGGCGGAGCGTGTCCTGCTCGAGCACCTTCACCTGTCCCGTCCGCTGGATGTAGATCACGCGGCCGTCCTCGGCGACGTCGAGCTCGAACGGGTCGGCGAGGCCCTCCGTGACCAGTGGCACCTTGTCGAAGACGTCCTCCGCGACCTCGGCAGAGGGGTGTCCGTCCTCGTGCTCGTGGGCGTGGGCGACCGGGACGGAAGCGACGGTGCCGATCGCGACGGCCATCCCGATCGTCGCCCTCAGCGCTCTGCTGTGTTTCGCAGACATCATCAAACACTCCCTTGTGTGGTCGAGTGCCTCGGCGCGACCGGCGGTGGCCGCGCACGGCACACGTTCGTCACAGGGGCGGTCCGGACGGGCCGCTCCTTCGTTCCCTCGTGGGGTCTGGTGGTGGTGGGGTGGAGACTCGGCGCAGCGTGGCGACCGTGGCCTGAGCTGCCGGCCCGGCGGAGCGGGCCGGCAGCCGTCGGTCAGTACTGCAGGTCCGTCAGGTAAGCAAGACTCGTGCACGCCGACGTCACGCCGTCGGGACGCGGCTGGTCGTTCTCGGTGAACGCGTACTCGACGCCCGCCAGGGAGGCGTTCGCGAAGATCTCGGCGAAGTCGATGGTGCCCGCGCCGACGTCGGCGAACGATCCGTCGGGAGCGATGTCCTTGAGGTGGAGCAGCTCGAACCGGCCGGGGTAGGTCTCGAAGAGGTCGACGGTGTCGACCCCGATGCTGGCGGCCCAGTACACGTCGAGCTCCATGGTGACGAGCTCGGGGTCGGTCTCGCGGACCAGGACGTCGTACCCGGTCACTCCGTTCTCCTGCGTCTCGAACTCGTAGCCATGGTTGTGGTAGGCGACCGTGATGCCGGCCTCCTTGAGCTTCGCGCCGACCTCGTTCAGCACGGCGGCGGTCCGGGAGTAGTCGGCAAGGGTCCACCGGCTGGATCCCGAGATGCGCACGTACTCGGCACCGATGGCCTGCGCCTCCGCGATCACGCCGTCGAGGTCGTTCTCGAGGTTCGACTGACTGACACCGAGCGACGGCACCGCGATGCCTGCGGACTCGGTGAGCGGCGCGAGCTCGGCGGCCGTGTAGCCGTAGAAGCTGCCGACGGCGCCGGACGGCTCCATGTTCTGGAAGCCGCACCCGGCCAGGGCAGCCAGGGTTCCCTCGGCGTCCGACGGCATCGTGGCACGGACGGTGTAGCCGACGAGGCCGACCCTGCTCAGGTCGACGGAGCGCGTCCCGGTCACGGGGTGCGGACTCCCTACCTCGGACGCGGCCGCTGCCGTGACGATCGCGGCGCGCTCTGCGTCGGTGATGACCCCGGTGCGTGCCTGGTCTGCGGTGACTCGCGCGACCTTGCCGACGAACTGGCCGTGGTTGGCGAACGGCGCGTCCGCCATGATGACGTCCATCAGGGTGCACCCGCTGCCGACGTCGTGGTTCGTGACCCCGGACGCCGCGGCGCCGGCCCCGAAGAACACGGACGACTCCGCGGAGTAGCCGTACGTGCAAGCGTCCGTCGCCGTCGCCGCGAGCGCGCCCGAGGGGATCAGCGGGAGCAGGAGCGCGCCGGTCGCGGCGGCGACGAGCCGCGCCTTCCTGCTCCAGCGGCCGTCGGTGCGTGACGGGGATGTTGCGAGTGCCATCAGTCTGCCTCTCCGTTGAGGAATGCCTGCTCAGGACGTGCGTCCCATGGCTGCGCAGTGCGCGTGGTCCCGACGCTAGGATCGCCCCCGCGACGGCAACAACGAGTTGCCACTTGTTGCACCTGACCCAGGGAACCGACCGTGGCCGCGACCCGCGCGGCAACTGACGGCAACTCGGCAAGTGACGGCAACTCCTTGTCCGCGGGCGGAGCGGCGGATCGAATGTCGAGGTGACCACCGATCCAGGCGTTCACCCCACACGGAGCGACGATGCGCAACAACGCTGCTGACGACCTCACACCGGCCCGCGACGTCCCGGAGCACGCCGCGCCGAAGGAGCGGACGGGCCTGTGGCTCGTGGGAGCGCGCGGTTCGGTGGCGACGACGGCGACGCTCGGGCTGGCCGTGTTGGCTCAGGGCCACGCCGCCCCGACCGGGTGCGTGACCGCGCGCCCGGAGTTCGACACCGTGCCGCTGCCCGGGTTCGGCGACCTCGTCGTGGGCGGGCACGACGTCGCTCCCTGCCCGATGGGCAAGCGGGCCGAAGCCTTGGTCGAGGCCGGGATGATCGCCCCGCGCCTGCTGTCCGCGGCGCTGAACGCCCTGGAGGCCGCCGACGCCGAGGTCCGGCCCGGCTACGACCCGCATGAGCACCGCGGCTCCCAGCTCGGGGCAGCCGAACGGCTCGCGGCGGACATCGTCGCGTTCCGCGACCGGCACGCCCTGGCCCGGGTCGTGGTCGTCGACCTGGCCTCGACGGAGCCGCCGATCGAGCCGCGGCCGGAGCACGACGACGCCGACGCGCTGCTCGCGGCGCTCGCCGACCTCGACCAGGCCGTACTGCCCCCGTCGTCCGTGACCGCATACGCCGCGGTGCTCGCGGGCGCGCCGTACGCCGCCTTCACGCCGTCGGCGGGCATGGCGGTTCCCGCGCTGACCCGGCTCGCTACGCAGGCCGGCCTGCCGGTCGCCGGGCAGGACGGCAAGACCGGCCAGACATGGCTGCGCACCGTCCTTGCGCCCGCGTTCGCCGCCCGCGGCCTGCGGGTGCTGTCGTGGGCGGGGACCAACCTCCTCGGCGGCGGCGACGGCGCCACTCTCGCCGACCCACAGAACGTGCGCAGCAAGCTCGCGACGAAGTCGCGCGGCCTCCGGGACCTCACCGGCTCCGACGTCACCCCGCTGCACATCGACAACGTCCCCGACCTCGGCGACGTCAAGGTCGCCTGGGACCACGTGCACGTCGAGGGCTTCCTCGGCTCCCGACTGACCCTGCAGACGACGTGGAGCGCCTACGACTCGATGCTCGCGGCGCCCTACGTGCTCGACCTCGCCCGCCTCCTCGCCCTCGCGCACGCCGCCGGGATCGCCGGGCCGGTGCCCGAGCTCGGCTTCTTCTTCAAGGAGCCGTGGGCGTCCGACACGCACGACGCTGCCGCACAGGCCCATGACCTGCACGCGTGGGCGGCCCGGGTCGGCGGCGCTCTGGCCGCGTCCCGGACCTGATCGATGAGCTCGTCGCCGTTGTCGTAAGGCGTGATGACTGCGATCACGAAGAACTGGACCGCATCCGCGCCAGTGTGTACGGGTCCGGCGCGAACGCAGTGGTGAACGCCTTCGTCTGTGACCGCGTCTGCGATGACTTCTTCCTGAGCGCGGCCTCGAGCGTCGTCGTGGGTACGGCTGGCACCACGGACCGTCGTCAGACGGCCGTGCCGCCGTAGTGCGCGGCCAGGAGCCGCAGCCCCTCGTCGACGCTCACGGCAGGGCGCCAGCCCAGGTCGCGACGCGTGGCCCGCTGGTCGAACCAGTGCGCGGTCGACAGCTGCTCGGCGAGGAAGCGCGTCATCGGCGGCTCGTCGGCGCCCGGGCGCACACGCCAGACGGCCTCGACCAGGCTGCCCGCGGCCCGGGCGACCCCGGCCGGCACGCGCCACCGCGGTGGCTCGACGCCGCCCGCCCGGGAGATGCCCGCGAGCAGGTCGGCGACGGTGCGCGGCTCGCCGTTGGTCAGCACGTACGCACGACCGTGCACGTCGTGGGCGCGGTCGAGCGCGGCGAGGATGCCGTCCGCGGCGTTGTCCACGTAGAGCGTGTCGATGAGTGCCGCGCCATGCCCCAGCAGGGGCAGGCGCCCGCCCGCCGCCCGCTCGAGCACCCGCTCGACGAGCTGCGTGTCGCCCGGCCCCCACACGACGTGCGGGCGCACGGCGACGACGCTCGGTCCGGTCTCCCCCGACCCCCGCCGACGGCGGTCGCGGCCGAGGGCGAGCAGCTCGCCCGCCGCCTTGGTGCGCGCGTACTGTCCGCGCGCGTGCCGGGGGTCGGCCGGCGTCGTGCCCGCCCCGACCAGGGACGAGCCCAGGTGTGCCACCGACGGCGAGGACACCTGGACGAACCGCTCGACCCCGGCGCGCTCGGCCGCGTCGAGGAGCGCACCGGTGCCCTCGACGTTCACGGCGCGGAACTCCGCGGGGTCGCCCGCGAGCGACACCTTGGCCGCGAGGTGCACGACCGCGTCGACGCCCTCGACGGCGCGCGCGACGGCCGCCGGGTCGGTCACGGACCCCTGGACGTCCTCCACGCCCGGCACGCCGGAGGAGCGGCGCTGCAGGGTGCGGACCTCGTCACCGCGTGCCACGAGCGCGCGGGCGACGGCGCCCCCGAGCAGCCCCGACGCCCCGGTCACGAGCACGGTCACGGCCGTCCCACCCGCCCGCCGGCGAGGACGCCGTCCGCCCAGGCGGCGAGGCGCGCCCGGTCGATCTTGGAGTTGTGCCGCACGTCGGTGGGCATGCGCGGCACCACGAGCACGGCCGCGAGCGCCACGGGCGACGCGGCGCGCACGGCGGCGGTCAGGGCCTCGGGCGCCAGCCCGGGGCGCCGGGCGCCGGGCACGGTCTCGACCACCGCGACCGCCTGCTGCAGGCCGGCGGGCCCGACGCCGACGAGGGCGGCCCGACGCACCTGCGCCACCCGCTCCACGTGCTGCTCCGGCCCCACGGGGGCCAGCGGGCCGTCGGCGGTGCGGAGCACGTGCCCGAGCCGCCCCTCGATCCACAGACGGCCCTGCGCGTCGAGGTGCCCGACGTCGCCGGTGCGGTGCCAGCGCCCTGGCGGGGTGCCGCGCTCGGAGGCCAGGTCGGTGAGCCACAGCCGGTCGTAGCGCTCCTTGAGGTGCCCGGCCCGCACGAGGACCTCGCCGAGCACGCCGGGCGCGGTCGACGGCGCGCCGGTCGCGGCGCCGTCGTCGTCGAGGGCGCTGACGAGCACCTCCGCCCCGGGCACGGGGCGGCCCACGCACACGCCGTCGTCGGGGGCCGCGGCGGCGTCGCGGATGCCGTCGAGCGTGACGTCCGTGACCAGCAGGCACTCCGTCATCCCGTACGGGGTGTGCGCCGTGGCCGCGGGCATGAGCTCGGCGGCCGAGCCCAGCAGCTCGGCAGAGATCGGCGCGCCCGTGGAGAGGAACGTGCGCACGCGCGCGAGTGCGGCGTGCTCGGCGGCGTCGAGCGCGTCGGCGGTCGCGACCACGTTGAGGATCGCGGCGGGCGAGAGGAACACGATGCGCGCGTCCGACGCACGAACGGCCTCGGCGACGGCTCGGGCGGTGAGCGTGCGCGGCGAGGAGACGTCCATGCGCGGGGTCACCGACCGGGTGCCGAGCGCGGGCCCGAGCAGCGCGAACGGGGCGAAGCCCGTGACGAGCCCGGTGTCGGGGCCGACGTCGAAGTGCTCGGCAAGCGTGTCCCGCAGCGCGGAGAGGCGGGCGTGCGAGTACACGACGCCCTTGGCCGGGCCCGTGGACCCGGACGTGAACAGCACGGCGGCCTCGTCGTCGGGGCCGGGCTCGGAGGGCAGCGCGGCGCCCTCCCCGGCGCGCGCGATGTCGACGAGCTCGTGCGCCACGCCCAGCGCCCGCCGGACCGCGGGCGCGAGCGGGTCGGCCGAGATCCGCACGCCGGGCCAGCCGAGCGCGCGCGCCGCGGCCAGGCCCTTGGTCTGCGCGACGACGAACCGCGGCCACGCCCCGCGCTGGGCGCGCGTGAGCCCGCGGACGCCCAGCCCGGCGTCGGCGACCACCACGACGGCCCCGATCCGCAGGCACGCGTACACCAGCGCGGTCAGCGTGGGCCCCGGCTCCACCAGCAGCGACACCCGGTCGCCCCGGCGCACGCCGATCGCGTGCAGCCCCGCGGCCACCCGATGCACCTGCCGGTGCAGCGCCCGCCAGCTCACGGCCCGGGCAGAACCGTCGGCGTCGGTCACCCCCATGTCGAGCACCGCAGGCGCGTCGTCCCCCGCCCGCGCGTCCAGCCCTGCCCACAGCGGCACGAACGACGGACGATCTACGTGCGAGGCGGAGGGGCCGGGGCGACCTGCAGCACCGACCCGGGACAGCACCTCGCCCCCGAGCCACCCGAGAACGGCGGGCGTCCACTCCGCATCCTCGGCGACGAGGTGGCCGGCGTCCGCGAACCGGTGCACGTGCGCGTGCGGCAGCCGGCGCACGAGGTCGTCGAGGTAGCGGTCGGAGAACACCGGGTCGTGCGGTCCCCACAGCAGCACGGCGGGCACGCGGAGCCGCGTGACGCCGGCGGCGATGCGGTCGAGCTCGGGCGCGCTGGGGTGCGCGGCGTCCACGGGGATGTCGGCCACGAAGCCCTCGATCCCGCGGCGGTCGTGCGCGGTGCGGTAGGGCAGCCGGTAGGCGTCCGCGACGTCGGCGGGCAGGCGCGGGCGCGCCAGGGCGAGCGTCGTGTCGAGGAAGGCGGGCGTCGTGCGGGTGCCGAGCCGGTGCACGGGCCCGGCGAGCGCCAGGCGCAGCGGCGCGGGCACCGGGGCGCCGTCGGGCTGGTGCACAGCCGTGTTGAGCAGCGCGACGCCGGCAAGGAGGTCGGGGTGGTCGACGGCCCAGCCGAGGGAGACGACGCCGCCCCAGTCGTGGCCGAGGGTGACGACGGGCCCCGCGAGGCCGAGGGCGTCGGTGAAGGCGCCCAGGTCGGCGACGCGGCGGGCGAGCGGGCGGTGCTCGCCGGTGCGGGCGGAGAACCCCATCTCGAGCTGGTCGACGGCGACGACGCGCCACGCTGCACCGCCACCCCGGACGGCGGCGCCGGAGTCGGTCACGAGCCGCCGCCACAGGTAGGACCACGTGGGGTTTCCGTGCACGGCGAGCACGGTGCCGACAGGCGCGACGCCTTGCCGCACGAGCTCGGGGCCCGTGTCCAGGTAGTGCCAGGTCGCGCCCCGGGCGTCGCGCAGCACGTGGCTGAACCGCAGGTCCAGACCGGGCAGCCCGTGCGGGACGGTGCCGGCGGGGCGCAGGAGGGAGTCGGTCGCTGGCGTGAGGGCGGGCCCGGTCACCAGGCCAGCTCCAGCATCGCCGTGTTGATGCCTGAGCCCACTCCCATGAGCAGCACGCGATCGCCCGCGCTGAGCGTGTCCTGCGCCTCGACGAGCGTGATCGGCACGGAGGCCGGCCCCACGTTGCCGAGCCGCTCGTAGGTGGTGGGCACGCGGGAGCGGTCCAGGCCCACCGCCTCGACGATCGCGTCGGTGTGCACGCGCGAGACCTGGTGCGTGATGTACCGGTCCATGGACGACCAGTCCCAGTCGGCGACGGCGTCCTTCCAGGCGTCCACGACGAGCTCGAGACCGCCCTCGAGCAGCGCCCTCGCATCGGTGAACATGCCCTCGGTGCTGCCCACGCAGAGGTCGTGGAACCGGGTGGCGGCGCGGGTGACGCCGCCCAGCACGCGGTGGGCGCTCGGGTGCTCGTCCGCGCGGCCCAGCACTGCGGCGGCCGAGCCGGAGCCGAGCGTGAGCGAGGCGAACTCCTGCATGAAGTCGTCGCGGTCGCGGTCCTCGCGCAGAAGCCGCTCGATCGTGCGGTCGTGGATGACGTCGGCGTCCTCGCCGTCCACGACGACCGCGTAGCGGATCTGGCCGGACTCGATCATGCCCGCGGCGAGGCTCATGCCGTTGATGAAGCCGAGGCATGCGTTGGCGATGTCGAAGTTGGTGGCGGACGACGGCAGATCGAGCCCGTGGTGCAGCCGCACCGCGACCGACGGCTCGAGGTGCCTACGCGTGACCGACGTGTTGATCAGGAGCCCGACGTCGCTCGGGTCCACCCCGGCGGCGTCCAGCGCCTCCTGCCCCGCGGCAACCGTCGCGGCGTCGACGTCCTCCTGGGCTGTCCAGGCGCGCCGCTCGCGCACGCCCGCCACACGTTGCAGCAGCGTGGACGGCAGGCGTAGGCGCCGCAGCGCGGGAGCGAGACGCTCCTGCACCTCGGCAGACGTCCGCACGCCGACGGGAAGCCGACTGGTGACGGACAGCAGCGCGACGTTGGTGAACCTGGCGGTGGCGTTTCCTGACACACGAGCTCCAGACGGCCGGACGCACGAGCGCCCGGCACAGCGACGAGAGGACCGGGGGCGCGTCACCGCCGGTGCGGCCGCGCGACCGCGCCGGGCAGGGGCGACGGCTGTTGCCGCCCACTCCCGCGTCCTCGAGCGTAGGACGCTCGGCGGATGCCCGCCGTTCCAACCGGGAGTTGTGGGGTGCGCCACGTCGCCACCGTCCGGCCGCGCGGTTGCTCGCTCCGCCCTGCTCGATGACTTCCGTGGCGCCCCGCGGTCTACCCCTGCACCGAGACGGCGAGCCGACCTGGAGACGACAATGGGACTCATCGAGATCGAGCTGTTCACGACCCTCGACCTCGTCGGGCAGGCGCCCGGCGGGCCGGAGGAGGACCCGGAGAACGGGTTCGCGTTCGGCGGCTGGCAGGCGCCGCTGATCGACGAGGTCGCCGGGCAACAGATCGGCGCGGCGTACGACGGCGCGGACGCGCTCCTGCTCGGGCGGCGCACGTACGACATCTTCGCGTCGTACTGGCCGTACCAGGAAGGCGGGCAGGACGACGACTTCGCCGCCCTGTTCAACCGCATCCCCAAGTACGTCGCGTCGCGCGGCACGCCCGACCTGCCGTGGGCCGGGTCGACGCTGCTCGGTCCCGACCTCCCGGCCGCGGTGCGCGAGATCCGCGACCGGCACGAGCACGTCAAGGTCGTCGGCAGCCTCGACCTGGTGCAGACGCTGCTGCACGAGAAGCTCTTCGACCGCCTCGACCTGTGGGTGCACCCCATCGTGCTCGGCACCGGCAAGACCGTGTTCGACGGCGGCGCGGTCCCCACGAACCTCACCCTCCTGGAGCCGCCCGCGACCAGCCCGGCGGGCACCGTGCTCCTGCGCTACGGCCTCGCCGACGGCACGCCCCGGACGGGCGACATGAGCGAGCCGGGGCGCGGCGTCGACCACGACGCGTGACCCTGGAACGACTCCGCACCGTGACGCCGAGGAGGCACCGCATGACCGTCCGACGGCTCGACAACGTCGCCGTCGTCGTCGACGACCTCGACGCGGCGATCGCGTTCTTCACCGAGCTCGGGATGGAGCTCGAGGGCCGGGCGACGATCGAGGGACGCTGGGCGGAACGCGTCGTCGGGCTCGACGGCCTGCGGTCGGAGATCGCGATGATGCGCGTGCCCGACGGCGCCGGCCGGCTCGAGCTCACCCGGTACGACGCGCCGACGCCGCTCGACCTCGGCCTGGGCACCGCACCGCCGAACGTGCTCGGCATGCACCGCGTCATGTTCGCGGTCGACGACGTCGACGACACGGTCGAGCGCCTGCGACCGCACGGCGGCGAGCTGCTCGGCGAGATCGTCCGGTACGAGGACGCCTACCGGCTCTGCTACCTGCGCGGTCCGAGCGGCGTCATCGTCGGGATCGCCCAGCAGCTCGGGTGACGGGCGATCGCCGCTACGACGCCGGGGCCGTCTCCCCGCGCAGGATCGACGTCAGCTTCTTGCCGCGCGCGAGCTCGTCGACGAGCTTGTCGAGGTAGCGGATCTTCTGCATGAGCGGGTCCTCGATGTCCTCGACCCGGTAGCCGCAGATCACGCCGGTGATGAGCGAGGCGTTCGGGTTCATCGCGGGAGCCTGCTCGAAGAACGTCTCGAGATCGATCCCGTCCGCGACGGCCTTCGCCAGACCGGCCTCGTCGTAGCCGGTGAGCCAGCCGATGACCTGGTCCAGCTCGTCCTTCGTGCGCTCCTTGCGCTCGACCTTGGTCACGTAGAGCGGGTAGATGCTCGCGAAGCTCGTCCCGAAGATCCGGTGTCGCGCCATGGGTGTGACTCCTCGTGCCTGTAGCTGGGCCCGCGACGGGGCCGACGTCGCACCACCCGCCTGGCGGCCCGGTGGCACCCCGCCACGCTACCGCGCGTCGCCTCGGGTCAGGAGCCCGCGCTCAAGAGCGCCGCCCGGAACTCCTCGGTGAGGGCCTCGCTGAACAGCACGAAACGCACCTCGTCCACGTCGCTCGGCGACGCCGGGCTCCATCCGTGGACGGCGTCGACGGCGACCCGCGCGACCGTGGCGGGCTCCCACCCGTAGACCCCGGCACTCACCGCGGGGAAGGCGACGGACCGCGCGCCCAGGCCCGCGGCGACGTCGAGCGAGCGCGTGAAGCACGACGCGAGCAGCGCCGGGTCCCGCTGCCCACGGTGCCAGTTCGGCCCTACCGTGTGGACGACCCACCGCGCCGGCAGGTCGAACGCGTCCGTGGCCACGGCGTCGCCGACGGCCAGACCGTCGGGGTGCGTGGTGCGCCGCAGCCGCCGGCACGCCTCGAGGAGACGCGGTCCGGCGGCCGCGTGGATCGCGCCGTCGACACCGCCGCCGCCGAGCAGCGTCGAGTTCGCCGCGTTGACGACGACGTCCGTCGCGACGCGCGTGATGTCGCCGCGCTCCGCGGTGATCTGGATGCCGGTCTGCACGCTCTCGACCCTACGCGGGCCCGTCGAGCAGCCGATCGCGGCCGGCCGGGTGTCGGCCGCGGAGACGGTCAGGCGGGACGGGCCGACACCGCGACCAGGCCGTGCGAGGCCTCGAGCCGGTCGACGAGCAGCGTGCCCGCGGCGACGAGCGGCACGAGGACGAGGTTGCCGAGCAGCATGGTGCGCAGGAAGGGCAGACCCGCGACATAGCTCGCGACGAGCCCGTCGACACCCGCCTGGTACCAGGTGCCGCGGCCCTGGAGCCAGACGCCGAAGTTCGTCCACGCGAAGAACCACAGCGACCCGGCCACGCCGAACACAGCGCCCGCACCGACGCGGCGCCAACCCGTCGTGTTCCTCGCGAGGAGTGAGCCGAGCCCGACCACGAGCCAGGCGCTCCAGGTGAACAGCGCGATCGCGGTGTTGCCCAGCACGACGTCGGACACGACCGTCACGGCGAGCGGCACGACGAAGGCCCACCGCGAGCGCAGCAGTATGGTCGCCGCGAACGTGGCCGCGGTGACGAGCTCGAGGTTCGCCGGTGCACCCAGGTCCTCCCGGACCAGGCGCCACACGACGGCGAACGCCGCGAGCGCCACGACGAGCGCCGGGCGCCACCAGCGGGTCAGTAGGTCTCGAGCTTCCACGTGATCTCGTCCCCGTTCTTCGTCTCGAGCGAACCTGCACCTACGCTAGCGGCCTCGCCGTTGACGTAGAGCGCCCAGAACTGGTTGTCCGGGTTGGCGGCGACGCCGTCGATGCTCGTGACGAACGCGTTCTCGCCCTCTCCGGTGACGGCGGCAGACGGGTCGGCCTCGAGCAGGAGGGCGAGCGCGGTGCTCCCGTCCTTCCCCTCGTAGGAGAGCTCGGGCGCCTCCTCGGCGTCGCCGGACTCGCCGTCCGAGGGCTCGTCGGTCGCGTCGTCGGCCGGAGCGCTCGTCTCCTCGCCGGCGCTCGACTCCGAGGTGGAGGGCGCCGCGTCGGCCGCAGGCTCGTCGGTGGACGAGCACCCGGCCAGGAGGCCTGCGGCGAGCAGGACGGCGGTCAGTGCGGTGAGCGGGCGCGCGGAGGTCCCGCGGAGCGTTCGGAGGGTCACGAGATCAGCCTACGGAACGCGCGGCCGGGCACGCCGGGCCGACCGCCAGTCGGACGACGCACAGTCAGCCGACCTTCTCCCCCGCGACGGCCTTGGCGGCCAGCCGCTCGTCCTCGCTGACCTCCCACACCTCGTAGGCGGAGTGGACGGCGAGCAGGATGATCCCGCAGCCGAGGACGAGGTCCGGCCAGCCCGACCCGGTCCAGGCGGTGAGCACCGCCATCGCGACGACCGCGACGTTCACGAGGACGTCGTTCCGGGCCGAGAGGAAGGCGGCGCTCCCGAGCGAGCCGCCGTGGTGCCGCACCCGCACGAGGAGCCATGCGCTGACGCCGTTCACGACGATCGCGCCGAGGGAGGCGAGGACGACGGGGACGACCTCGGGCGCCGTCGGATCGTCGAAGCGCTGCACGGCCTGCCCGGCGGCGAAGAGCGCGGGGACGAGGATCACCACGGCCATCGCCTTGCCCAGGAGGGCGCGGCGCGCAAGGGGGAAGCCCAGCGCGACGGCGACGAGCAGGTTGATCGCCGTGTCCTCGAGGAAGTCCACGCTGTCGGCGAGCAGGGACACCGAGCCCGCCGCGAGCGCGACGGAGACCTCGACGGCGAAGTACGCGAGGTTCAGCGCCGCGACGACCAGGACCGTCCGCCGGAGGCTGCGGGCGACGTCCGGGACGCGCGCCGCGGGCTCACCCTGCGCGGCAGGCACCGTCAGACGTCGATGCGGGCGTGGTCGAGCTCCGAGGCTCCGGCGACGATGAAGTCCTTGCGCGGTGCGACGTCGCTGCCCATGAGGAGCTCGAAGACACGCTCGGCGGCCTCGGCGTGCTCGGCGGTGACGCGGCGCAACGTCCGGTGGCGCGGGTCCATCGTCGTCTCGGCGAGCTGGTCGGCGTCCATCTCCCCGAGGCCCTTGTACCGCTGGATGTCGTCCTTGTAGCGGCGTCCGGCCTTGTCGAGCTTCTTGAGGGTCGCGGCGAGCTCGGCCTCGGAGTACGTGTAGATGTACTCGTTCTTGCGCCGGCCCGAGCCGATCACCTCGATGCGGTGCAGCGGCGGCACGGCGGCGAACACGCGACCCGCCTCGACGAGCGGCTTCATGTACCGGTAGAAGAGCGTGAGCAGCAGGGTGCGGATGTGGGCGCCGTCGACGTCGGCGTCCGTCATGAGCACGATCTTGCCGTAGCGCGCGGCCTCGAGGTCGAACGAGCGACCGGACCCCGCACCGAGCACCTGGATGATCGCCGTGCACTCCGCGTTGCGGAGCATGTCGCTCACGGACGCCTTCTGGACGTTGAGGATCTTGCCGCGGATCGGCAGGAGCGCCTGGAAGTCCGAGCTGCGCGCGAGGCGCGCGGTGCCGAGCGCGCTGTCGCCCTCGACGATGAACAGCTCGCTGCGCTCGACGTCGTCGCTGCGGCAGTCCACCAGCTTGGCGGGCAGGGACGACGTCTCGAGCGCGTTCTTGCGCCGCGAGATCTCCTTCTGCTTGCGTGCCGTGATGCGCGCGCGCATCTCGGCGACGACCTTGTCGAGCAGGATGGCGGCCTGCGTCTTCTCGTCGCGCTTGGTCGACGTGAGGATCGCGTTGAGCTCCTTCTCGACGACGCGCGAGACGATCGCGCGCACCGGCGCCGTCCCGAGGACCTCCTTGGTCTGGCCCTCGAACTGCGGCTCGGCGAGGCGGACGGTCACGACCGCGGTGAGGCCGGCCAGGACGTCGTCCTTCTCGATGCGCTCCGAGGCGTCCTTGGTCGAGACCTTGAGGCGGCGGGCGTTCGTCTCGACCGCCTTGCGCACGACCTTGAGCAGCCCCTGCTCGAACCCGCCGAGGTGGGAGCCGCCCTTGGGCGTCGCGATGATGTTGACGAAGCTGCGGACCTCGGTCTCGTAGCCGCCGCCCCAGCGCAGCGCGACGTCGACCTCGCAGTCGCGCTGGACCGCCTGCGGCGTCATGTGACCGCGGTCGTCGAGCACGGGGACGGTCTCGGTGAACGAGCCGGTCCCGGTGAGGTGCCACGTCGCGGTGACAGGTGCGTCGGGCGCGAGGAAGTCGACGAAGTCGACGGACCCGCCGGTGTGGACGAACGTCTCCTCGTGCGGGCCCTCCTCCCCCGGCGTGCCGGGCAGCCCGCGCTCGTCGCGCACGGTGATCTCGAGCCCGGGGACGAGGAACGTCGTCTGGCGCACGCGCGTGACGAGCTCGTCGTAGGAGAAGACGGCGTTCTTGGGGAAGATCTGGCGGTCCGCCCAGTACCGCACGCGCGTCCCGGTGACCCCGCGCTTCGCGCGGCCCACGATCGCGAGCTCCGACCCGGAGACGAACGGCTCGAAGGGGGCGTCGGGCGTCGGGCCGGTCCGCGGGTCGGAGAAGACGCCGGGCTCGCCGCGGTGGAAGGTCATGCGGTACGTCTTGCCGCCGCGGTCCACCTCGACGTCGAGGCGCGCGGAGAGGGCGTTGACCACGGACGCGCCGACGCCGTGCAGGCCGCCCGAGGCCGTGTACGAGCCGCCGCCGAACTTGCCGCCCGCGTGCAGCTTCGTGAAGACGACCTCGACGCCCGTCAGGCCCGTCTTCGGCTCGATGTCCACGGGGATCCCGCGGCCGTCGTCCTCGACCGTGACCGACGAGTCGGCGTGCAGCACGACCCGGATGTGCGTGCAGTTGCCCGCGAGCGCCTCGTCGACGGAGTTGTCGATGATCTCCCACATGCAGTGCATGAGTCCGCGCGAGTCGGTCGAGCCGATGTACATGCCCGGGCGCTTGCGCACGGCCTCGAGGCCCTCGAGCACCGAGAGGTGGCGAGCGGTGTAGCTGGAGCCGGCGGAGGTGGTCGTCACGGCGCACAGCCTAGACGAGCCCGCCCACACCTCCCGGCTCCCATGCCGCAGCAGCGGCGGACGGCGGCTCGCCGTGCGGGTGCGACCGCTACGCGGGTAGCGAACCGGGGCCCTCCGAGCACCCTGTACCGGCCCGGGGATGATTACATGGACGGGTGACAGCTACGACGACCACCACCCAACCGCTGACCGCGGCCGACCGCTGCGACCGCTGCGGGGCCCAGGCGTACGTCCGCGTGGTCCTGCCGAGCGGCGAGCTGCTGTTCTGCGGCCACCACGCCCGTGCGCACGCCGAGGCCTTCACCGGCGTCGCCACCTCCATCCAGGACGAGACGGACCGTCTGCTCGCCGAGCACGGTGCAGGATCCGCGGTGCGCTGACCTGCCGTCCCCGAACGCACGCGCACACGCACGAAGGCCCGGAGGAGATCCTCCGGGCCTTCGTCGTGCGTGGGCCGCGGGCCCGCGTCCTGTCAGTCCAGGTAGTCGCGCAGCACCTGGGAGCGCGACGGGTGGCGCAGCTTCGACATGGTCTTCGACTCGATCTGGCGGATGCGCTCGCGCGTCACGCCGTAGACCTTGCCGATCTCGTCGAGCGTCTTCGGCTGTCCGTCGGACAGGCCGAATCGCATGGACACGACGCCTGCCTCGCGCTCGCTGAGGGTGTCGAGCACCTGGTGGAGCTGCTCCTGCAGGAGCGTGAAGCTCACGGCGTCGGCCGGGACGATGGCCTCGGAGTCCTCGATGAGGTCACCGAACTCGGAGTCGCCGTCCTCGCCGAGAGGCGTGTGCAGGGAGATGGGCTCGCGGCCGTACTTCTGGACCTCGACGACCTTCTCGGGGGTCATGTCGAGCTCCTTGGCGAGCTCCTCCGGGGTGGGCTCGCGGCCCAGGTCCTGGAGCATCTGGCGCTGCACGCGGGCGAGCTTGTTGATGACCTCGACCATGTGCACCGGGATACGGATCGTGCGCGCCTGGTCCGCCATCGCACGGGTGATCGCCTGCCGGATCCACCACGTCGCGTACGTCGAGAACTTGTAGCCCTTGGTGTAGTCGAACTTCTCGACCGCACGGATCAGACCGAGGTTGCCCTCCTGGATGAGGTCCAGGAACAGCATGCCGCGGCCCGTGTACCGCTTGGCCAGCGACACCACCAGACGCAGGTTCGCCTCGAGCAGGTGGTTCTTCGCGCGCTTGCCGTCGTGCGCGATCCACTGCAGCTCACGCTTGAGCTTGCGGTCGATGTCCTCGCCCTCGGCCGCGAGCTTCTCCTCCGCGAACAGACCGGCCTCGATCCGCTTCGCGAGCTCGACCTCCTGCTCCGCGTTCAGCAGCGCGACCTTGCCGATCTGCTTGAGGTAGTCCTTCACCGGATCCGCGGTCGCGCCCGCGGTGACGACCTGCTGCACCGGGGCGTCGTCCTCGTCCGCGTCCGACACGACGAAGCCGGTCTCCTCGGCCTCCTCGGCCGCTGCGGCGGGGGCACCGCCCTTCGCGACGGCGACGGGTGCGGTCTCCTCGTCGTCGGTGATCTCGATCTCGAGGTCCTCGACGTCGACCTCGGCCTCGTCGTCATCCGCGGCCTTCTTCGCGCGGGCGGCGGTCGCCTTGCCCTTGGGCGCGGCCTTCGTGGTCGTCGTTGCGCGCTTCGCAGGGGTACGCGCCGGCGCGGCCGCCTCGGACGTCTCCGTGCTGTCGTCGGCAGCGGGCTTCGCCGCCGTGGTGCGCTTCACGGGAGCCTTCGTGGCGGGCTTCGGCTGGCTCGCGCGAGCGGTGGTCGTGCTGCGCCCGGAGGCCGCGGCCGCGACCGTCGTCGCGGTCGGGATGTCGACCTCGACGCCAGCCCCCGCGAGCGCGCGGAACACCGCCTTCAGCCGCTTGGCGTCGTTGACCGCCGCCTGCTCGCACGCGGTGCGGAAGCTCTCGGCGTCGACGCGACCGTTCGCGCTGCCACGCCGCAGGAGGTCCTGCAGAGCGGGGTGCTCGAACTCTCGCGGGAGTGCGGGAATCTGGGATGAGGGCGCCACAAACCGACCTTTCGGCAATCATGGGGGGCGGTAGGGCCGCCGGAGCGGGGACACGAACCGTGAAGTGCGGGCTTCTCGTGGACTCTCACGGCGAGTCGTGCGGCTCTGGCGGACACCTATATTGTACCGGCGATCCGTGCACCGGACGTCGCGACACCCGGTGATCCCCCGTCGTCCCACCGTGGGATGACGTCTCACCGCGTCTCTCGGCGCTCGGCACCGGGTCCTGCGTCGTACAACGGACGGCCGCCCAGGAAGATTCCCCCCGGACGGTCCGCCCCTCGTCCGGGCCGCGGTCGCGACGTCGCTCAGGTACCGGCCGGCCGCTCGGGCTTGACGGCGAGCACCGGGCACGGCGCGTCGAGCAGGATCCGCTGGGCGTTCGAACCGAGGATCAGCTTGCCGACCGGGCTGCGGCGTCGCAGACCGATGACGATGAGGTCGGCGGACGCGCGCTCGGCCGCGGTGACGAGGTCCTCGGCGAGGTCGGAGGTGCCGGTCTCGCGACGCAGCGTCGCACCGGTGCCCTCGAGCAGCGCCTCGACGCGGCGGAGGTCGTCCTCGCGGCTCGTGACGTGCTCCGGGGTCGCACCCGGGGTATCGCCCACGACGACCACGAGCTCGGTGCCACGCCGGGCCGCCACGGCAGCGGCGCTGTCCAGCGCCTCGCGGCCCTCGGGGGTGCTCAGGTGCGCGACGACGACGGTCATGTGTCCTCCGGGTACGGCTCGTAGGTGCGGTCGGCTGCAGCGGGCCACCGTGGCCGCACGTCGTGTTGCCGTCGAACCTACCCGAACCCCGGCCGCCCGGCTCACGCGTCCGCGCGGACCCAACCGGGTGGGACGCCAGCGTCGAGCGCGCTCGAGAGCAGCAGCGCGAGGCGGTAGCCGGGGTCCAGGGCGAGTGCGTCGGCGAGCCGCTCGCCGGCTCGTCCGCCGTCGCCCTGCCACCAGGCCAGGAGCGCCAGCAGGGTGAGCGCCGGCGCGGCCCGCCCCCGCGCGGCGTGGGCCACCACGGCCTCGAGGACCACGCGCGCCGGATCCGTCAGCCGCGGGTCGGGCACCACGCCCACGGCGGGGTCCACGATCGCCGCGATCGCGGCACCCGTCCCGGCGTCGACGTCTCCGCCCAGCACGGTCCGGTCGGCGAGGTCTGCGGTCCCGGGGACGAACGAGACGAGCACCGCGTCGCGCACCGGGATGCTGTCCAGGCCCGCCTCGATGCGCCCGATCGTGCTCGCGGGCAGCTCGGGGACGTGCGCGACCTGCCTCCCGGACTCTCGCCGGGCCACCAGGGTGACCGCCTCGCGCCAGGCGGCGAGGCTCTCCAGACGCCACGCGACGTCGTCGGGCTGCGTACCGCCGCGACCCGCGCCGGCCGCGCCCGCCCGCTCCCGCGCACGCCGCGCCGCGCGAGCCGCACGACGGCGCGCTTCGGGACTCGCGCGCGGGATCCTGAGCGCAGCCTCACGCGAGTCGGCGAGCGCGGTGCCCGCGAGAACCATGTGCGCGCCCACCTCGCTCGACTCGAGCTCGCTGAGAGGTCGCCCGTCGGACGGGCAGCAGTCCTCCTCGGCGCAGTCGAGCGCGCCCCAGCCCGACGACGACACGACCCACGTGTCGACGGGCCCGTGCACCGCCTCGACGGCCTCGCGGCAGTGCTCGACGGCGGCGCGCTCGCGAGCGGCGTCCGTACCGGCGGCCGCGGAGCGCAGCGGTGCGTCGGTGTACGCCACGAGGACGACGCGGCGCGCGCCGTCGGCGGCGAGGTGCCCGACGACGGACCGCGCGACCTGCGGCCCGTGCTCCAGGTCTGCCAGGTCGTCGACGTCGACGCGCACCACGAGCCCGATGCGACCGCGCGGGGGCCGGAGCCCGACGAGGACGATGCTGTCCTGCGGACGGTAGCCGAGTCGGTAGGGGACGTAGGCGAGAAGCTCGCGCGGGCCCTGGGCCCGGATCAGTGTCGTCATGCCCTCATCCCAGCCGGACTCGGGCCCGCGCGTGCGGTCGGGGGCGGGAGCCTGTGGACGAGCCAGGATCGCAGGGTCCGGCCGCCGCGGATGTGGTCGGCCGTGGAGCGTCGCGGCCACAGGGGTTCCCGTGGGCTGGTGGCCACGGCGCGCCGGGATGACTACCGTGTGCGCGTGCCCCCACGAACCCGTCGAGCACGCGCGTGCCGCGCGGGCGTCGCCCTCGCCGTCGTCGCGCTGCTGGTCGGGTCGTCGACGGCGTGCACCCCGGACGGGGTGCCTGTCACACCGGCGGCCGACGACGGCGCGACGCAGGACGCCTCGACCGGCCGTGACCGGCCCGCGCCCGGTACACCGCTGCCGGACTACGACGCGGCGTCCGCCGTCGGGGACCTCGCCGAGGGGTTCCCGTCCGGGCTCGTCACGGTTCCGCCCGGTGCGCAGGTCCTCGCGAGCTCGGCCCGCCCGTCGGAGGACGGCACCCTCGTCCTCCTCACGCTCAACCTGCGCTCGGACGAGCCGGTGGACGCCCTGACCGCCTACTACACGGAGTCGCTGGGGGCGGCGGGCTTCGGGGTCTCCCCGACGAGCGTCCCGAGCGCGCTCACGTCCCTCACCACGTTCGTCCGCACGACGGCGCCGGGTGCTCCGACCGAGTCCGTGGCCGTCGGCGTCTTCGACGACGAGACCGAGCGGCTCGTGACGATCAGCGGGCAGGTCGTCGGCGCCTGAGCGCATAGGCTGCCTCTGTGCCGACCCGGTCCCCGCTCTCGCCTCGCCAGTCCCACCCGACGACGGGTGCCGCCGACGGGCCGCGCGCGCTCGTCGACCGCGAGGACGTGCGCGCCGGTGTCGACGACGCGCTCGGCGCGGCGACGGACGCGCTGCGCGACGAGCTCGCCGCCATCCACCCCGACGGCGAACCCCTTGCCGTCGCCACGGAGCAGCTGCTCGCGGGCGGCAAGCGCCTGCGAGCGGCGTTCTGCTACTGGTCGTGGCGCGCGCACGGCGGCGACCCTGCGGGCCTGCACCGTGACGTCGTGCTGCGGGCGGGCGCGGCGCTCGAGCTGTTCCAGGCCGCCGCGCTCTTCCACGACGACGTCATGGACTCCTCGGACACGCGGCGCGGTCGGCCGACGGCGCACCGCGCGTTCGCCGGTCGGCATCGCGAGCTGGGCTGGTCCGGTGACGGCGACCGGTACGGCGAGAACGCGGCGATCCTGCTCGGCGACCTCACCCTCATCGGGAGCCACCGCGAGCTCGGCGAGGCGCTCGACGGCGTCCCCGCGGACGTGGCGACGCGAGCACGTCGCGTCTTCGGCCGCATGCAGACCGAGGTGACCGTCGGCCAGTACCTCGACGTGCACGCCCAGGTGCTTCCGTGGGGCACCGACCCCGTCGCGGACGAGGAGAGGGCCCGCGCCGTGATCCGGTCGAAGTCGGCGCGCTACAGCGTGGAGCACCCGATCGCGCTCGGCGCGGCCCTCGCCGGCGCCGACGACGCGGCGGTCGCGGCCACGAGCGCGTTCGGTCTTCCGGTCGGCGAGGCGTTCCAGCTGCGCGACGACGTGCTCGGCGTCTTCGGCGACACGTCGGTCACCGGAAAGCCCGCGGGCGACGACCTGCGCGAGGGCAAGCGCACGGTCCTCGTGGTCCGCGCCCTGGCCGCCGCCACACCCACGCAGCGCGAGCTGCTGCTCACGCACCTCGGCGACCCGCGCCTCGACGCGGCCACGGTCGAGGAGCTGCGCGAGGTGCTGGTGGCTACCGGGGCGCGCGATGCCGTGGAGGCACTCATCGACGAGCTCACCACGCGCGCGTCGGCGGCGCTCGACGCGGCCGGCCTCGTGGAGCCCGGGTCGTCGATGCTCGCCCTGCTCGCCCGGGCCGCTGTCGAGCGCACCGCCTGAGGGACTCTCAGAAGAGCGACTGGGCGACGCGCCGCACGCGCGCCTTGTGCCCCGCGAGGAGCGCGTCGATCGGTGCCTCGCCGAGCTCGTCCTCCGGACGGAAGAGCCACTCGATGATCTCCGCGTCGTCGAAGCCCGCGTCGGTGAGCACGACGATGGTGCCCTGCAGGCTCGCGAGCACCCCGAGGCGCCCGTTCGCGTCGGGCGTGCCCGCGTTGGCCGGCTCGATGAGGTGGAAGGGGACGAGGAAGCGGGCCGGCACCTGGAACGTCGTGCGCTCGCCGCGCTTCACGCCGACGAGGCGGCGCTCCTGGACGATCCGGCGTACCTTGCCGACGTCGGTGCCGAGCGCCTCCGCGACGTCCGGGAGGGTCAGCCACTCGCCCACGAGGGCGTCGAGCTCGGTGCGGACGGGGGCTGCCGGGGTCACGTCAGGGTCGGTCACCGGACAAGCCTACGGTGTGCCTGCACACGACACCCACGCCGTAGCCGCCGCGCTCACAGGTTCGCGACACGTCGCCGCCTAGACTTTCCCCGTGGCCACCGTGACGACCGATCCCCTCGTAGGCCGCCTGGTCGACGGGCGGTACGAGGTCGTGTCGCGCATCGCCCGGGGCGGCATGGCGACGGTGTACCTGGCCGTCGACCGTCGGCTCGAGCGCGACGTCGCGCTGAAGATCATGCACGCCCACCTCGCCGAGGGCGCGTCGGGCGCGGACTTCGTGTCGCGGTTCCGCCGTGAGGCCCGTGCGGCGGCCCGCCTCACCCACCCCGGGCTCGTCGCGGTGTACGACCAGGGTCTCGACGGCGACACGAGCTACCTGACGATGGAGTACGTCCCGGGGACGAACCTGCGCCGCACGCTGCTCGACGACGCCCCCCTGACGCTCGGCCGCACGCTCGACGTGCTCGCCGAGGTCCTCGACGCCCTCGCCGCCGCGCACCGTGCCGGGCTCGTCCACCGCGACATCAAGCCGGAGAACGTCCTGCTCGACACCGAGGGCAGGCTCAAGGTCACCGACTTCGGGCTCGCACGCGCCGTCAACGAGGTCACCGCGACGACGACCGGCACCATCCTCGGGACCGTCGCCTACCTGTCCCCCGAGCTCATCGCGACCGGCGCGTGCGACGCCCGCACGGACGTGTACGCCGTCGGGATCCTGGCGTACGAGATGCTGCTCGGCAGCGTTCCGCACACGGGCACGACGCCGATCCAGGTCGCGTTCCAGCACGTCAACACCGACGTCCCGCCGCCGTCCGACGTCGCACCGTGGATCCCGCCCGAGGTCGACGACCTGCTGTGCGCGCTCGCCGCGCGCGACCCCGCGGACCGACCGGCCGACGCCGGCGCCGCGCTCGCGCTCGTCCGGTCCGTGCGTGCGGCGCTCGACCCGGCGGACCTCGACCGCCGCGTCGACCGGCCGGTCACCGGCGCCGTCGCCGCAGCCGCGTCGGCCCGTGCCGAGGCCGTCGGCCCGACGTCCGACCCAGGGTCGGCGCCGACGGCCGCTCTCGCCGCACTGAGCCTGCAGGACCGCGAGGCGGCGGGCCTCACGGAACCGCTCGCCGTCGGCCACGTGGTCACCCCGACGACGCTGACCGGCCCCCCGCCGCCGCCCTCGGGGTCCGAGCGGGCGGGGCGTGGCCGCCGCGGCCGCGCCGTCGTGTGGACCCTCGTCGTGCTGCTGGTCCTCGGCGGCCTGGGCGCCGGTGCCGCGTGGTGGTTCTCCTCCGGACCGGGCGCCTACACGTCCGTCCCCGACGGTCTCGTCGGCGCGTCGAGCACCGAGGCCGTCTCGGTCCTCGACGGCGCCGAGCTCGGTCACACGATCGAGGAGCGCTACGACGACAGCGTGGAGGCGGGCGCCGTCGTGGAGACCGACCCGCCGTCGGGCGAACCGGTGCGCAAGGACGGGAGCGTACGGCTCGTCGTGTCGAAGGGCGTGCGGATGCTCACCGTGCCGACCGGCCTCGTCGGGGCGACGCAGGCGGACGCCAGCGCCGCGATCGAGGGCGCCGACCTCACGCTCGGCGAGCCGGTCACGCAGAACGACGACGAGGTGCCGACCGGTCAGGTCATGGCCGTCACCGACGCGGACGGCAACCCGGTCGAGGAGGGCGCGTCCGTCCGCCACGACGTCCCGCTGGTGCTCACCGTGTCCGCGGGACCGGCGCCCGTCGTCGTACCCCAGGTCACGGGCTCCGACAAGGACGCCGCCGTCGCGGCCCTCGAGGAGCAGGGCCTCGTCCCGGCCGTCACCGAGGAGTACTCCGAGACCGTCGCGGCGGGCGTCGTGATCCGCCAGGACCCGGAGCAGGGCACCGACGCGGTCCGCACCGACACGGTGAACGTCGTCGCCTCCCTCGGCCCGCCGCTCGTCGAGGTGCCGGACACCTACGGCACGAACGCCAAGGCGGCCGAGAAGGCCCTCACCGACGCGGGCTTCACGGTCGAGGTCCGGCACCCCCAGGGCATCAGCCCGCTCAACATCGTCTACGCCCAGGACCCCCCGGGTGGCGACGGCCGCACGGCCCCCAAGGGCTCGACGATCGTCATCAACGTCTTCTGACGTCGAAGCACCGCACGACCGGGGCTCTTCCTCGGCGGGGCCGGGATCAGCGGCGCAGCATCTCCGCGACCTGGAACGCCATCTCCAGCGACTGCTGGTGGTTGAGCCGCGGGTCGACGAGCGTCTCGTACCGCAGCGCGAGCCCCGCGTCGTCGATCTCCTCGCTGCCGCCGAGCACCTCGGTGACGTCGTCGCCGGTGAGCTCGACGTGCAGGCCGCCCGGGATGGTCCCCGCGGCGCGGTGCACCTCGAAGAACCCGCGCACCTCGTCGAGCACGTCGTCGAACCGACGCGTCTTGTAGCCGCTGTCCGACGTGATGGTGTTCCCGTGCATGGGGTCCGTGACCCACGTGACGGGCACGCCGGCGCGCGCGACGCCCTCGACGATCGGCGGCAGGGCCGCACGGACGTTCGCGGCGCCCATGCGCGTGATGAACGTCAGGCGCCCGGGGACGTCGTCGGGGTTGAGCCGGCGCGCGAGGGCGAGCGCGTCGTCGGGGGACGTCGTGGGGCCGAGCTTGACGCCGATGGGGTTGGCGACGCGCGACAGGTAGTCGACGTGGGCGCCGTCGAGCTGGCGCGTGCGCTCCCCGATCCACAGGAAGTGGGCCGAGGTGTCGTAGGCGTCGCCCGTGCGCGAGTCGAGACGGGTGAGCGCGCGCTCGTAGTCGAGCACGAGCGCCTCGTGGCTCACGAAGAACTCGACCGTGCGCAGGGCGTCGAAGTCGGCACCGCACGCGTCCATGAACCGGATCGACCGGTCGATCTCCGACGCGGTCTGCTCGTACCGCGCGTACGCGGGGTTGCGCATGAAGCCGCGGTTCCACTCGTGCACCTGGCGCAGGTCGGCGAACCCGCCCGTCGTGAAGGCCCGCACGACGTTCCACGTGGCCGACGAGATCTGGTACGCCTGGACGAGCCGCTCCGGGTCGGGGATGCGGGCCTCGGGCGTGAACGCGTGGCCGTTGATCATGTCGCCGCGGTAGGCGGGCAGCGTCACGCCGTCGCGGGTCTCGGCGTCGGAGCTGCGCGGCTTGGCGTACTGGCCGGCCATGCGGCCCATCTTCACGACGGGCATGCTCGCGCCGTGCGTGAGGATGACGGCCATCTGCAGGATGGTGCGGATCTTGTTGCGGATCCGGTCGGCGTTCGCCTCGGCGAACGTCTCGGCGCAGTCGCCGCCCTGCAGGAGGAACGCCTCGCCCCGCCCGGCCGCGGCCAGGCGGGAGCGCAGCGTGTCGGCCGCGGCGGGCACCACGAGCGGCGCGGAGGCCGCGAGCCGCTCCCGGACGTCGGCGAGCGCCGCGGCGTCCGGCCACGTCGGCTGCTGGAGCGCGACGAGGGAGCGGAAGTGGTCGAGCCCGGCGTCGGTCTCCGGCTCGCTCGTGGTGGTCATCCCGCGCTCCGGGTCAGTGCGCCGAGGGCGCGGCGGCGAGGAGCGGCTGGCCGATGCCCTCGAGGAGCTCGCCGAACCACTGCTGCGTCACGTCGAACGCCTTGCCTCCCGCGATGCGCGGGAACTCGATCGCGCGCAGGCGGTCGCCCTGCTCCTCGTCGTGGCCGATGACGCCGGACTCGCCCCGCAGCGCGCACTCGACCGCGAGGTCGGTCATGGACTTGATGAGGCGCAGGTCCTCGGCGTTCGCGGCAGCGGCGCGCGAGAAGTAGCCGGACTTCTGGACCATGACCTTCTCGGCGCCCAGCTTCTCGGCGAACTGCTTGGCGAACCACTGGCCCGGGTTGACCGTGTCGAGCTTGACGTGGCCGAACGGGTCGCGCTGGACGGTCTCGCCCGCGGCCTCGAGCTGCGCGACGATCTCGTGCATGCCCGCGCCCTCGGACAGGAAGATGTTGACGTTGCCCTGGGTGTCCATGATCGCCTTGAGACGCTCGGCCTCGGCGTCGATGTCGAGCGCGAGCTCGGGCAGGAACACCGCGTGCACGTCCCAGCGCTCGCGCGTCAGGCCGAGGGCCGGTGCCCACTCCTGCGCGTCGAGCCACTTGCGGTACTCGGCCGCCGACGCCGCCGTGAGCCAGCCGCAGTGCCGGCCCATGACCTCGTGCACGATGAGCATGCGCGGGCCGGAGCGGTGCTCGCCGATGACGTTGGCGGCGAAGCCGGCCGCCTCCTCGGCGGCGGTCCACGCGCCGAGCGACTGACGGATCGGGATCACGTCGTTGTCGATCGTCTTGGGCAGGCCCACGACGGTGAGCTCGTAGCCGTTCTCGTGCAGGTAGGCGGCGAGGTCGGCCGCCGTCGTGTTGGTGTCGTCCCCGCCGATGGTGTGCAGGACGTCGACGCCGTCGGTCTTGAGCTGCTCGGCCGCGACCTGCAGCGGGTCCTGGCCCTCCTGGACGAGGCCGCGCTTGACGCAGTCCGCCGCGTTGGTGAGCTTGACGCGCGAGTTGCCGATGGGCGAGCCGCCGAAGCGGTGCAGGATGCCGGCCTGCTTGCGGCCCTCCTCGTCCACGACGATCTTCGTGCCCGTCAGCAGGCCGTGGTAGCCGTACTGGTACGCGATGATCTCGATTTCGGGGTCGAGCTCCGTGTACCGCTCGATGAGGCCTCCGACGGCGGAGGACAGGCACGGGGCGAAGCCGCCCGCGGTGAGGAGGGCGACGCGACGAACCGACATGTGAACTCAGAACCTCTCGTAGGACGGATCCGTGGGCCGGACGGCCTGTGGTCCGGCGGGGTGTGGCGACGGGAACGGGCTCGGGCCCGCGAGGGGCGTCAGCGAGCCGTGCGACCGGCCGTCGCTCAGTCTACTGACGCGACGCCCGGCTCCGGAGGCGGTTCCGGCACCTGGACGTCGGGAGCGGGCCGCCCGCCGGGCGCGCCGCCGGCGGGCACGACGCCCTCGGTGTGCCCGGCGGCGAGGCGGGCCTTGGCCGTCGCGGCGTAGATGTCGACGTACTCCTGGCCCGACAGCCGCATGATCGCGTACATGATCTCGTCGGTGACGGCGCGCAGGATGAAGCGATCGTTCTCCATGCCGCGGTAGCGCGAGAAGTCGAGGGGCTCGCCGATGACGATCCCGATGCGCATGGGCGTCGGGATGACCTTGCCGATCGGCTGGGCGATGTTCGTCCCCACCATCGCCACGGGGACCACGGGCGCGCCGGACTCGAGCGCGAGCCGTGCGACGCCGGTCTTCCCCCGGTACAGGCGACCGTCGGGGCTGCGGGTCCCCTCCGGGTAGATCCCGAAGAGGTCGCCCTCGCGCAGCACGCGCAGCCCGGTGTCCAGCGCGGCCTCGCTCGCCTTCCCGCCCGTGCGGTCGACGGGGATCGTGCCGACGCCGCGCATGAAGCCCGCGGTGAGCCGCCCCTTGACGCCCGTGCCCGTGAAGTAGTCGGACTTGCCGAGGAACTGGACCTTGCGCCCGAGGACGAGAGGCAGGATGAACGAGTCGATCACGGCCAGGTGGTTCCCCGCGAGGATCGCGCCGCCGCTCTCCGGCACGTTCTCCACGCCCCGTGTCCAGGGACGGTAGAGCAGCCGCAGCAGCGGGCCGACCATCACCTGCTTCATGAACCAGTAGAACAACGTTCCTCCTCGCGGGGTCCCGGCGCGGGACGTGCAACCGACTCTAGAGTGAATGCCATGGCCGCACCGAATGCCCAGCCGGACTCTCCCCAGCCCGACGACGTCCCCGACCCCACGCCCGCAGAGGGCGCCGCAGGGCCGGAGCACCCCGCCGGGCCCGGCGAGCAGCCGGCCGACGAGCCTCGCGAGCCCGCGCTCGACGTCGACGCGCAGTGGGCGGGCATCGTGGCCGAGCTCGCCGACCTGACGGACCTCGACGACGAGGACGAGCTGCCGACGTCGGGCGCGGCCGGGGACGCACGGCGAGATCCGCGCGACGTGCTCGGCTCCGTGCCGGTCGCGCCGTGGGTGCGCGGCCCGGGACCGCGCGACTGGCCGACCACGCCCGAGGTCGAGGACCTCGAGGAGGCGGAGAGCCACTTCGTCCCGCCGGACCCGCCGCTCGTGCTCGGCCGAGACCCGCTGCTCACCATGGCGTGGGCGGTCGTCGTGGCCGTCCCCGTCCTGCTGCTGGTGGTGCTCGTCGTCGCGCGCCCGTACCCGGTGGTCGTCGCCCAGGTCGGTGCCGGGGCGTTCCTCGCGGGGCTCGCGGTCCTCCTGTGGCGCATGCCGCACCGCAGGGACGACGACGACTCGGGGCCGGGCGCCGTCGTCTGACAGCGCCCGGCGCACGTCGCGGGACGCGGTGGTGCGAGGCGGGCCGGCGTCAGCGGCGGGCGAGGTCCGCCGCGCCGACGATGCCCGCCTCGTTGCCGTGCTCGGCGAGCTCGATCTTCGCCTCAGGCCGGTGGCCGCGCGCCGAGAGCTGGTCGGCGAACGCACGGCGCACGGGCTGCAGCAGGAGGCCGCCGGCCGCGCCGACGCCGCCGCCGATGACGATGAGCTCGGGGTCGAGCAGCGCCGTCACGGACGCCGCGCCCTCGCCGATCCAGCGGCCGAGGTTCGCGAGGAGCTCGACCGCGAGGTCGTCGCCCTCCTGCGCCGCCTGGGTGATGTGGGGGCCGGTGAGCTTGTCGGCGTCGCCGCCGCAGATCTCCAGCAGGCGCGTCGCCCGGTCGGGCTGGGCGATGAGCGCGTTCTGACCGTCCCGCACGAGAGCCGTCCCCGAGGCGTACTGCTCCCAGCACCCCTCGTGGCCGCACCCGCAGTAGTGCCCGCCGGGCACGACCCGCATGTGGCCGACCTCCGCCGCGACGCCCCACTTGCCACGCACGAGGCCGCGGTCGACGACGATCGCCCCGCCGAGCCCCGTGCCCACCGTGAGCATGAGCATGTCCGTCGCGTCGCGGCCGACGCCGAACTGGAACTCCGCCCAGCCGGCCGCGTTCGCGTCGTTCTCGACGACGATGGGGACGTCCGCGTCGCCGATGAGCTCGCGCACGTTCCGCTCCAGCGGGTACTCGCGCCACGCGATGTTGGGTGCGAAGAGGACCGAGGTGCGGTCGGGGCTCACGAACCCGGCGGCGGCGAGGCCCATGGCACCCACCTGGTGCTGGGCGGTGAGCTCGGCGTACACGTCGGCGATGGCGCGGTCGATGCTCGCGACGTCGTCGGGCTCGGTGTCGCGGCGCGTCTGGGCGAGGATCTCGCCCTTCTCGTCGACGACCCCGGCCGCGATCTTCGTCCCGCCGATGTCCACACCGATGGCGTGCATGTCCCGTCCTCACTCGTTCGGTAGCGCTGGCTGAAGGTCGGCTGCGGGTGCTGCCGACCTCGCGGACGCCGCTCGACCACCGGAACTCCGCGCCCGCGCGAAACGTTGCGCAAGCAGCGCACAGCAGCTGAAGCCTACCGACTCCGGGACGTCCGCGGCACGCGCCGTCACTGGGTAGGGTTCTCCCACCGTCGACTACTGCCACTGGAGCCAGCATGGACGAGATCAGCGCCCCACGGATCGTCGAAGTCGATCCGTCGAAGAACCTCAACGACCTCCTCGCGAGCCGTGTCGCCGCCGACCCGTCGGCACCGATGGTCGAGCGCCGGACCGGGCCGGGAGGGGCATGGGAGGGGCTCAGCGCGCAGGCGTTCGAGGCCGAGGTGGTCGCGGTCGCGAAGGGTCTCGTCGCGCGCGGCGTCCAGCCCGGGGACCACGTGGGCATCATGTCGCGCACCCGCTACGAGTGGACGCTCCTCGACTGGGCCACGTGGGCCGCGGGGGCGGTGCCCGTCCCGCTCTACGAGACCTCGAGCGCCGAGCAGGTGCAGTGGATCCTCTCCGACTCCGACGTGCGGCTGCTCGTCGTCGAGGCCGAGTCCCACGCGGCGACCGTCGCCGAGGTGCGCGACCAGGCGCCCTCGCTCCGCGACGTGCTCGTGATCGACTCCGGTGCGATCGCGACGCTCACGGCCGACGGCGCGGACGTCGACGACGCGGAGATCGTGCGCCGTCGCGGGCTGGCGAACCTCGAGGACGTCGCGACGATCATCTACACGTCCGGCACGACGGGCCGCCCGAAGGGCGCCGAGCTGACGCACGAGAACTTCTACTCCCTCACGGTCAACGCCGTGAAGGCCGTGCCCGAGGTCTTCGGCGAGCCGGGCGGGCGAACGCTGCTCTTCATGCCGCTCGCGCACGTGTTCGCGCGCTTCATCGGCGTCCTCGTCGTCGCGGGCGGGACCGTCCTCGGCCACACGCCCGACACCAAGACGCTCCTCGAGGATCTGGGCACGTTCAAGCCCACCTACATCCTGTCCGTCCCGCGCGTGTTCGAGAAGGTCTACAACTCGTCCGAGCAGAAGGCGGCCGCGGGCGGCAAGCTGAAGATCTTCCACTGGGCGGCCGCCACGGCGATCGCCTACTCGCGAGCGCTCGACGACGCGTCCGGTCCCGGCATCGGGCTGCGCCTGCAGCACAAGGTCGCCGACGCGCTCGTCTTCAAGAAGCTGCGCCACGCGCTCGGTGGCCGCGCCAAGTACGCCGTGTCCGGGGGCGCCCCGCTGGGCGAGCGCCTGGGCCACTTCTACCGTGGCATCGGCGTCCGCATCCTCGAGGGCTACGGGCTCACGGAGACGACGGCGCCCACCTCGGTCAACCGACCGACGAACACCCGCATCGGCACGGTCGGCACGCAGCTGCCCGGCTGTGCGGCCCGCATCGCCGAGGACGGCGAGATCCTGCTCAAGGGTCACCACGTGTTCCGCGGCTACCACGGCAACGAGCAGGCGACGGCCGACGCGTTCGTCGACGGCTGGTTCCGCACGGGCGACCTCGGGTCGCTCGACGACGACGGCTTCCTGCGGATCACCGGCCGCAAGAAGGAGATCATCGTCACCGCGGGCGGCAAGAACGTCGCGCCCGCCGTGCTCGAGGACCGCATCCGCGCGCACGCGCTCGTGAGCCAGTGCGTCGTGGTCGGCGACCAGAAGCCGTTCATCGGCGCGCTCGTCACGCTCGACGCGGAGGGTCTGCCCGGCTGGGCGAGCATGCACGGCAAGGGCGAGCTGACGATCGAGGAGGCGGCGACGGACCCCGACGTCCTCGCGGCGCTAGACGCCGCGGTGACGCGCGCCAACCAGGCCGTCTCGCGCGCGGAGTCGATCCGCAAGTTCAGCGTGCTGACCACCGACTTCACCGTCGAGAACGGGTATCTCACCCCCTCGCTCAAGGTGAAGCGCTCTGAGGTGCTCAAGGACTTCGCCGGGGACGTCGACGCGCTCTACGCGGACGGCGCGGCCCCGGTGCGCTGACGCCCGCGCGGGGAGGTCTCGCCGACACCGGCGCATCCCCGTCACGACGGCCCGCCCGATGGACGACCACCGGGCGGGCCGTCGGGCGTCCCGGACCGGGCCGCTGCGTGTGGGTGGGCGCGGATAGCGTCCCCGCCATGCCGAACGGTCCCGTCCTCGCCCCGTATCCCTCGGGACGCGACGCGACGCCCGCGGGGACGCCGGTCCAGCCCACGCTCGACGACGTGGGCACGCCCCTGAGCGAGGTGACGTTCGTCGTCGTCGACCTCGAGACCACGGGCGGGTCGCCCGCCGGGGCCGGCATCACGGAGATCGGCGCGGTCAAGGTGCGTGGCGGCGAGGTCCTCGGCGAGCTCCAGACCCTCGTCGACCCGGGTGTCCCCGTCCCCGCCTTCGTCGCCCGCCTCACGGGCATCACGTCCGCGATGGTCGCGACGGCGCCGCCCATCGAGGCGGTCCTGCCCAGCTTCCTCGAGTTCGCGCGCGGCGCCGTGCTCGTCGCGCACAACGCGCCGTTCGACGTGTCGTTCCTCAAGGCGGCGTGCCGGGCGGCCGGGTACGAGTGGCCGGGCAACCAGGTGCTCGACACGGTGACGCTCGCGCGCCGCGTCGTCACGCGCGACGAGGCGCCGAACCACAAGCTTGCGACCCTCGCGGCGCTCTTCCGCGCGACGGTCACGCCCGAGCACCGCGCGCTCGCCGACGCACGCGCCACGGTGGACGTGCTCCACGCGTTGCTCGCCCGGCTCGGACCGCTCGGTGTGACGCACCTCGAGGACCTCGCCGGGGCGACCGACCCCGTGCCGCAGGACGTGCGGCGCAAGCGGCACCTCGCGGACGGCCTGCCGGACGCGCCGGGCGTCTACCTGTTCCGGGGGCCGGGCGACGAGGTCCTGTACGTCGGCACGTCGACCTCGATCCGCCGGCGGGTGAAGTCGTACTTCACCCGCTCGGAGAAGCGCGGGCGGATCACGGAGATGGTCCGCATCGCGCACGCGGTCACCCCCGTCGTGTGCGCGACGCCGCTCGAGGCGCAGGTGCGCGAGCTGCGGCTCATCGCCGAGCACTCCCCGCGGTACAACCGGCGCTCTCGCCACCCCGAGCGCATGACGTGGATCCGGCTCACGGACGAGGCGTACCCGCGGCTGTCCATCGTCCGGGACGTCCGGGAGCGGGCGGCGCACATCGGCCCGTTCTCGTCCAAGCAGCAGGCGCAGGCGGCCGTCGACGCGCTGCACGACGCGTTCCTGCTGCGGCAGTGCACGCGCAGGCTCCCCGTCGTGGCGTCACCGGGTTCGGTGGCCTGCGTCCTCGCGGAGATGGGCCGGTGCTCGGCGCCCTGCACGGCGCCTGCTCGCGACACCGGCTACGCCGCGGTCGCCGACGCGGTGCGCGGCGCGTTCGAGGGCGACCCGTCACCGGTCGTCGCCGAGCTCGGGCGGCGGATCGCCGCGCTCGCGCGCGAGGAGCGGTTCGAGCAGGCGGGCGAGCTCACGCACCGGCTGCGCGCGTTCCTCGCGGGCGCAGCGAGGGCCCAGCGTCTCGCACCCCTCACCGCGTGCCCCGAGCTCGTCGCTGCGCGGGCGACGGACGACGGAGGGTGGGAGGTCGTCGTCGTCCGCCACGCTCGTCTCGCGGCGACCGGGGTGAGCCCGGCCGGGGAGGACCCGTGGCCGCTCGTGCACGCGCTCGTCGCGACGGCGGAGACCGTCGCCGCTCCCGTCCCGCCCGCGCCCGCCTGTCACCCGCACGAGGCCGAGATCGTGCTCGCGTGGCTCGAGCAGCCGGGCGTGCGGATCGTCGACGTCACCGGCGCGTGGACGTGCCCGGTCCGCTCGGCGCGGTCGCACGTCGACCTCGCCGCTGCCGTGCGTAGAGTGGTCGCCTGACGACGACCCGTCCCGGAGGAACCATGCTCACCGCCATCGTCCTGATCGACACCGACCCCGCCCGCATCCCCGAGGTCGCGTCCGAGGTCGCGGACCTCAAGGGCGTCAGCGAGGTCTACTCGGTCACGGGCAAGGCGGACCTCGTCGCGATGGTCCGGGTGCAGGAGCACGACCAGCTCGCCGACGTCATCGCCGACCGCATCAGCAAGGTCGCCGGCGTGGTGCGCACCGAGACGTTCATCGCGTTCCGCGCCTACTCGAACGTCGACCTCGAGCAGGCGTTCGCGCTCGGTCTCGACGACTGAGGACCGGCGACCGGCCGTGACCCGGTCCGGTCCCCGCGTCAGTCGTCGGCAGCCGCCGACGCCCAGCGCGCGAGAGCGTCGCGCGCGGCACCGGAGTCGACGCTCTCCGCGGCCAGCGCGTAGCCCGCGCGCAGGCGCTCGACGAGGGTGCCCTCGCGGGTCCCCGCAAGGGTGCCGTCGGCGACGAGCCCCGCGGCGGCGTTGAGCAGGACCGTCTCGCGCACCGGGCCCGTCTCGCCGGCGAGGAACCTGCGGGCGACCTCCGCGTTGAACGCGGCGTCGCCACCGCGCAGTTCGGCGACCGTGACGGGCGAGAGCCCGAGGTCCGCGACCGGGTCGAGGCGGTGCTCGGTCACGGAGCCGTCGCGCACCTCCCAGACGGTCGCTCCCCCGGTCGCCGCGAGCTCGTCGAGCCCGTCGTCGCCGCGGAAGACGAGGGCCGACGTCCCGCGCCCCGCGAGCACGCCGGCGATGAGCGGCGCGATGCGGGCGTCCGCCACGCCGATCGCCGCGGCGCGCGGCTGCGCCGGGTTGGTCAACGGCCCGAGGACGTTGAACGCCGTCGGGATGCCGAGCTCCTTGCGTGCGACGCCGGCGTGCCGCATGGACGGGTGGAAGACCTGGGCGAAGCAGAAGGTGATCCCGGCCTCGAGCGCGATGCGGGCGACGCGCTGCGGCCCATGGTCGAGCCGGATGCCGAGCTCCTCGAGCACGTCGGCCGCGCCCGACGACGACGTCGCCGCCCGGTTCCCGTGCTTGACCACCCGGACGCCGGCGCCGGCGATGACGAGGGACGCCATGGTCGAGATGTTCACCGTGTGCGCGCGGTCGCCGCCCGTCCCGACGATGTCGACCGCGGGGCCGTCGACGGTGAACCGGCTCGCGTGCGCGAGCATCGCGTCGGCGAGCCCCGTGAGCTCGGCGACCGTCTCCCCCTTCGCCCGCAGAGCGACGAGGAAGCCCGCGAGCCGCACGGGCGAGACCTCGCCCGACATGACCTGGTCCATGGCCCAGGCGGTGCTCTCGGCGTCGAGGTCGTTGCCCGCGACCAGCTCGGTGAGCAGACCGGGCCACGAGAGTCCCGCACCCGTCGAGCCGACCGGGGTCGGCGTGCTGGGAGAGTCGGGATGGTGGGACGTCGTGGTCACGGAACGCTGCCCTTCGGCTGGTCTGGTCGTGCTCGGCTCACTGCGTGCCGGCGGCACCCAGCAGGTCGGCGACGGTGCGCTGGAGCACGACCGCGTCGAACGGTCGGGGCACCGCGTCGTCGGCGAGCGACCACGATGCTAGCCAACCGTCCTGCGGCCTGCCGGTGAGGACCAGGACCGGCGGGCAGCGGTAGATCTCGTTCTTCAGCTGACGGCACAGGCCCATCCCGCCGGCCTTGTCCGCCTCGCCGTCGAGCACGAGCAGGTCCCACGAGCCGGCGTCGGCCGCGGACACGACCGCGGCGGGGGTCGCGACCTCCAGCCACTCGATGTCCGGACGGCCCGCCCCCAGGCGACGCCCGACGGCGAGCCGCACCTGCTCGCGCACGGTCACGTCGTCGCTGTACAGCAGGATGCGCGGCGCGCGCCCGGTCGCCACGTCGTCGTGCTCGTGGCCCTCGTGCGTCGTCGTCACGGTCGTCGTCATCGTCGTCACCGTCGCCTTCGTCGTTCTGCCGGTCGGTGGAGCGCGCACGCGCGTCTCCCGCTGGCATCTTGGCACGTCCGCGCTCGTTCCATCACCCCTCGGGCGCCCGGGCGACCGATCGATGACGAAGGGCCCGGCAGGGGCCGATCCGAGCGCCGGTTTCATGGCACTTGACCGGCATCCGTCACCAAGTGCAGGTCTGCGTGGGAAGATCTGGAGACATTGTGAGATTCACCGCCCACGGCCGGCCGGTTGCGTGCCGCGGACGCGCCCGACGTCGGCCATAATGGCTGTTGTGTCGACCGCAACGGCTGCCCCCCACGCCCATCAGCACGTGAGCGTCAACCGACCGAACCCCGTCTCGGTCGGGACGATCGTGTGGCTGGCCAGCGAGCTCATGTTCTTCGCCGGCCTGTTCGCCATGTACTTCACGGTCCGCGCCGTGATGCCCGCCGACGAGTGGGCGTTGCAGGCGGACAAGCTCAACCTGACCTTCGCGGCGATCAACACGACCGTCCTGGTGCTGTCGTCGGTGACGTGCCAGATGGGCGTGTGGGCCGCCGAGCGCTTCCAGCCCGTGCGCACCGGCTCGATCTTCCAGGTGAACCGCTGGGGGATGAACGAGTGGATGACGCTGACGTTCCTCATGGGCGCCTTCTTCATCGGTGGACAGATCTTCGAGTACGCCGAGCTCGTCGAGCACGGCGTCTCGATCTCGTCGACGCCCTACGGCTCGGTCTTCTACATCACGACCGGCTTCCACGGCCTGCACGTGGTCGGCGGCCTGATCGCCTTCCTGTTCCTTCTCGGCCGCTCGTTCTCGGCCAAGAACTTCGGGCACCACGAGGCCACGACGGCCATCGTGACGTCCTACTACTGGCACTTCGTCGACGTCGTGTGGATCGCGCTGTTCTTCGTGATCTACATCTTGCGCTGACGTCCTCGACGGGGCCCGCCCCGTCCGCCCATCCCGCCCCCCTGCTCCCCCATCCGCGAGACGAGGATCATTTCGTGAAGGCACTCGCCGCCCGCAGACACCACCGCCTCGCGCCGGTCGTGCTGCTGCTGCTGGCGCTGCTGGTCACCGGTGGCGTCTACGCCGCCTTTGCACCGACTCCGGCCAACGCCGAGACCGCCAGCACCGAGGACATCGAGACCGGCCAGAAGCTGTTCCAGGCCAACTGCGCCACGTGCCACGGCCCCAACGCCGAGGGCACGGACTCCGCGCCGTCGCTCGTCGGCGTCGGCGCCGCGTCGGTCGACTTCCAGGTGTCCACCGGCCGCATGCCGATGCAGATGGACGGTCCGCAGGCCCTCCAGAAGCCGCGCCAGTTCGACGAGGAGCAGACGGCGCAGCTCGCCGCCTACGTGGCCTCGCTCGGCACCGGCCCCGCGATCCCGACCGACGAGCAGGTGGACGCGTCGCTCGGCGACATCGCCAACGGTGCCGCGATCTTCCGGACCAACTGCGCGATGTGCCACAACGCGGTCGGCGCCGGAGGCGCCCTCTCCGAGGGCAAGTTCGCCCCGCCGCTGTGGGACACCTCGGAGCGCAACATCTACCAGGCGATGCTCACCGGCCCGCAGTCGATGCCCGTCTTCAACGACGCGACCGTCACCCCCGAGGAGAAGCGGGACGTCATCGCGTTCCTCGTCGACCAGCGCGAGGGCTCGGCCGGTGGCCTGACGCTCGGCTCGCTGGGCCCGGTCAGCGAGGGCCTGTGGGCCTGGATCGTCGGTATGGGCCTCCTCGTCGGGGCCGCAGTGTGGATCGGAGCGAAGTCCTCGTGAGCGACTACCAGAACCCCCGTTCGCCCGAGTCCTCGCACCGCGAGGTCGGGCACCGCGAGGAGCACGGGACGCTCGACACGTTCCCGGACCCCGGCCTGCCGGAGCACAAGTCCCGCATGGCCGACCGCGACCCGAAGGCTGCGAAGCGCGCCGAGCGCCAGGTCGCGACGCTCTTCGGCATCTCGGTCATCGGCACCATCGCCGCGCTCGTCGTGTACTTCGTCATCCCGCCGGACGGGACGACCGCGGGAGTGCGCCTGTCGACGCTGTCGCTCGGCGTCGCCACAGCCTTCGCGCTCCTGGGCATCGGCCTCGGTGCCGTGCACTGGGCCAAGGTCCTCATGTCGGACCACGAGAAGGTCGACGAGCGCCACCCGATCGCGAGCGACGCCGAGACGCGCGCCGGTGCGGTCGCCGAGCTCGAGGCGGGCGTCAAGGATTCCGGCATCGCCCGCCGCGGCGTGCTCAAGGGCGCCGTCATCTCGGCGCTCGCGCTGTTCCCGCTCACCATCGCGGTCCCGCTCGTCTCGAGCGTCGGCGGCGACTGGAACGTCTCCAAGTTCAAGCACACGATGTGGAAGCCGGGTACGCGCCTGGCGATCGACCCGTCCGGGCGGCCCATCAAGGCGGCCGACGTGACCATCGGCTCCGTGGTGCACATCATCCCGGAGGCCTCTCAGGAGGAGATGCAGTCGCACGAGTGGATCACGGAGAAGGCCAAGGCGGTCGTCCTCCTGGTCCGGCTCGACCCGCGCGACATCAAGTCCGACCAGTCCCCCGAGGGCGAGACGTGGTCGTACGACGGGATCGTCGCGTTCTCCAAGATCTGCACGCACGTGGGCTGCCCGGTTGCACTGTACGAGCAGCAGACGCACCACCTGCTCTGCCCGTGCCACCAGTCGACGTTCGACGTGGCCGACAGCGCCAAGGTGGTCTTCGGCCCCGCGAAGCGGCCCCTGCCGCAGCTGCCGATCTCCGTTGATGACGAGGGCTACCTGGTCGCGCAGAGCGACTTCCACGAGCCCATCGGCCCGAGCTTCTGGGAGCGTCTGAAGTGACCACCAGCAGCGGCACCGCCGCACCGAAGTCAGCCGCACCGAAGGCTGCTGCGCCGACGACACCCGCCGGCAAGGCCGCCGACTACCTGGACCAGCGCACGAGCATCGGCTCCGCCGTCAAGGAGTTCGCGCGCAAGGTCTTCCCCGACCACTGGTCGTTCCTCCTGGGCGAGATCGCCCTCTACTCGTTCATCGTGCTCATCATCACGGGAATCTTCCTGACGATGTTCTTCGTGCCGAGCATGTCGCTCGTCACGTACCACGGTGAGCCGGCATCGATGGACGGCGTGCTCATGTCCGACGCCTTCGCGTCGACGCTGCACATGTCGTTCGAGGTGCGTGGCGGTCTGCTCATGCGGCAGATCCACCACTGGGCGGCGCTGATCTTCCTCGCCGCGATCGTCACGCACATGATGCGCGTGTTCTTCACCGGGGCGTTCCGCAAGCCGCGCGAGGTCAACTGGCTCGTCGGCATGCTGCTCATGATCATGGGCCTCGCGGCCGGGTTCTCGGGCTACTCCCTGCCCGACGACGTGCTGTCCGGCAACGGCCTGCGCATCACCGACGGCGTCGTGAAGTCGATCCCGCTCATCGGCTCCTACATGTCGTACTTCATCTTCGGTGGCGAGTTCCCGGGCGAGCACATCATCCCGAGGCTCTTCACGGTGCACATCCTCCTCGTGCCCGGGCTGATCCTCGCGCTCGTCGCCCTGCACCTCTTCTTCGTCGTGCTGCACAAGCACACCCAGTACCCGGGCGGCGGCCGCACCGACAAGAACGTCGTCGGGTTCCCGCTCTTCCCCGTGTACGTGGCCAAGGCCGGCGGCTTCTTCTTCGTCGTCTTCGGCATCCTCGCCCTCATGGGCGGCACGATGGCCATCAACAACGTCTGGAACTACGGGCCGTTCGACCCGTCGCCGGTCTCGGCAGGCGCCCAACCGGACTGGTACATGCTGTTCCTCGAGGGCTCGCTACGACTCATGCCCGGAGGGGCCGAGTTCGTCACCTGGGGCGACTTCACGGTGCCGCTCAACGTGCTCATCCCCGCCGTGGTGGTTCCGGGCCTGCTCTTCACGTTCCTGTTCGTCTACCCGTTCCTCGAGGCGGCCGTCACGAAGGACAAGCGCGAGCACCACGTGCTCGACCGTCCGCGCAACGTCCCGGTCCGCACCGGTCTGGGCGTCGCGTTCCTCACGGCGTTCATCATCCTCGCGCTGGCCGGGTCGAACGACCTCATCGCGACGCACTTCCACATGTCGATCAACACGATCACGTGGGTGTTCCGCGTGCTGTTCTTCGTCGGTCCGTGGTTCGCGTTCTGGATCACCAAGCGCATCTGCCTCGGGCTGCAGCGCAAGGACCGCGAGCTCGTGCTCCACGGGCACGAGACGGGACGCATCGTGCGCTTCGCGCACGGCGAGTACATCGAGGTCCACCGCCCGCTCGAAGAGCAGGAGCGCTGGCTGCGGGTCAACTACCAGGCCCACGCGCCGCTCGAGATCGAGCCCGCCACGGACTCGCGCGGCGTGCGCCGCAAGGGCTACAAGCAGGACAAGCGGTTGCAGCGTCTCTCCCGCTTCTTCTACGAGGACCGCGTCGAGCCCGTCTCGCCCGCCGAGCTCTCGGCCGCGCACTCGCACGGAGAGCACGACGCTCTCGAGAGCGAGAGCCACGCTCAGATCGAGGCCGGCGCAGCCGTCGGCGGTGGACGCGACCTCGTCGAGCCGGAGAAGGGCGCCGACGAGCGCCGACCCTGAGGTTCCTGCACAGTAGGACGATGACCCGCGACCAGTCCCCTCACCGAGGTGGACCGGCGCGGGTCATCGGCGTCTGAGCACGTTGTCGCGCGCGAACAGGCACGCCTGATCCTGTGCCGTGGGCTGTGACGTCCGACGCCGTCAGTCCACTGCCCGAGGGCCGTCGGGGATCTCCGCCGGCCCCGACCAGGAGGTACTCCGCATGCCCGTCTACACCCTGCCCGAGCTGTCGTACGACTACGGTGCGCTCGAGCCGCACATCTCCGGGCGGATCATGGAGCTGCACCACTCCAAGCACCACCAGGCCTACGTCACCGGCGCCAACACCGCCCTCGAGAAGCTCGCCGAGGCCCGCGAGACCGGCGACTTCGCCGCGATCAACCTCCACGAGAAGAACCTCGCGTTCAACCTCGGCGGCCACGTCAACCACTCCGCCTTCTGGACCAACCTCTCCCCCGAGGGCGGCGGCGAGCCCACCGGCGAGATCGGCGCCGCGATCGACGAGAACTTCGGCTCCTTCGACGCGTTCAAGAAGCAGTTCGCCGCCGTCGCCGCCGGCGTCCAGGGCTCCGGCTGGGCCATCCTCGCCTGGGACTCCATCGGGCAGAAGCTCATCACCGTCCAGCTCTACGACCAGCAGGGCAACATCGCCCTCGGCCTGACCCCCATCGTCCTGCTCGACGTCTGGGAGCACGCCTACTACCTCGACTACCAGAACGTGCGCGCCGACTACGTCACCGCCTGGTGGAACCTGGTCAACTGGTCCGACGCCGAGGCCCGCCTCCAGCGCGCCAAGACCCAGACCGCAGGCCTCATCGTCGCCTGACACCCCGCCTCCCGAGACACCGGCAGGTCGAGGGCAGCGTGGGGACGACAGAACGGCCCGCCCCTCGTGAGAGGGACGGGCCGTTCCGGCGCTTTCGAGGGCGTCAGGCCATCGGTGTCAGTGGGCGTGCTGCCCGCGGGAGAACTCGAAGACCCAGCCGACGAGCGCGACGGCACCGAGCGCGATGCCGACGTAGACGAGCCACCAGCCGACAGCCAGGCCGAGGAAGACGATCGCGGCCGAGCCGGCGATCGCGAGCGGCCACCAGCTCCAGGGCGCGTACACGCCCTGGTCGCCGGCGCCCTGCTCGATGAGACCGTCCGGGTCGTCCTCGGGACGCGCGTCGATCCGCTTGGCCGTGAGCATCAGGTAGGCGCCGATCATGCCCACGAGGCCCGCGGTCAGGAGGATCGCGACGGAGCCGACGGGCTCCCAGTGGCTCCAGAAACCGTAGACGAGCCCGGCAGCGATGAAGAACGGTGCTCCGAAGAGGAACAGCTTGTACTCGACCTTCACTTCCCGGCCTCCTCGTCCGTGGTGCCCGTGCGGGGTTCGTCGATGATGGTCGTCGTCGTGGAGTCGCTCCCGCTCTCCGCACCGCTCAGGCGGTCGAGCGCGACGCTCTTCTCACCGCGCCGGTCGGCCTCGCCGTACACCTGCTCGAGGACGTTGGGGTTCGGCTCGGCATGGTCCATGGCCGCGACCTCGGGGTGGTGCAGGTCGAACGCCGGCGACTCGGAGCGGATGCGGGGCAGCGAGGTGAAGTTGTGCCGCGGCGGCGGGCTGGACGTCGCCCACTCGAGCGAGCGCCCGTAGCCCCACGGGTCGTCGACCTCGACCTTGGGCGCGTTGCGCCACGTCGTGTAGACGTTCCAGAGGAACGGCAGGGTCGACGCGGCGAGGATGAACGCCCCGACCGTGGACACCTGGTTCTCCCACGTGAAGCCGTCCGACGGCGCGTAGTCGGCGTAGCGGCGCGGCATGCCCTCGACACCCAGCCAGTGCTGGATGAGGAACGTCGTGTGGAAGCCGATGAACAGCAGCCAGAAGTGGATCTTGCCGAGCCGCTCGTTGAGCATGCGACCCGTGAACTTGGGCCACCAGAAGTAGAAGCCCGCGAACATCGCGAACACCACCGTGCCGAACACGACGTAGTGGAAGTGCGCCACGACGAAGTACGAGTCCGAGAGATGGAAGTCGAGGGCCGGGCTCGACAGGATGATGCCCGTCAGTCCGCCGAAGAGGAACGTGACGAGGAACCCGATCGACCACAGCATCGGCGTCTCGAACGTGAGCTTGCCGCGCCACATCGTGCCGATCCAGTTGAAGAACTTCACACCGGTCGGGACGGCGATGAGCATCGTCATGAACGCGAAGAACGGCAGGAGCACCGCGCCGGTGACGTACATGTGGTGGGCCCACACCGTCACGGACAGCGCCGCGATGGCGATCGTCGCGTAGACGAGGCCCTTGTAGCCGAAGATCGGCTTGCGGCTGAACACCGGCAGGATCTCGGTCACGATGCCGAAGAACGGCAGCGCGATGATGTACACCTCGGGGTGCCCGAAGAACCAGAACAGGTGCTGCCAGAGGATCGCTCCCCCGTTCTCGGGGTTGAAGATCTGTGCGCCGAACCTGCGGTCGGCACCGAGCGCGAAGAGCGCGGCGGCCAGCGGCGGGAACGCCATGAGCACGAGCAGGCTCGTGACGAGCGTGTTCCACGTGAAGATCGGCATCCGGAACATGGTCATGCCCGGAGCGCGCATGGTGATGATCGTCGTGATGAAGTTGACCGCACCGAGGATGGTGCCGAAGCCGGCGAGCGCGAGCCCGAACACCCAGAGGTCTCCCCCGAGGCCTGGACTGAACGTCGTGTTCGACAACGGCGCGTACGCGAACCACCCGAACGACGCGGCGCCCTGCGGCGTGAAGAAGCCCGCCGACGCGATGAGCCCACCGAAGAGGTAGAGCCAGTACGCGAACATGTTCAACCGCGGGAACGCGACGTCGGGCGCGCCGATCTGCAGCGGCATCACGAAGTTGGCGAAGCCCGCGAACAGCGGGGTCGCGAACAGCAGCAGCATGATCGTGCCGTGCATCGTGAAGAGCTGGTTGTACTGCTCCTTGCTCTGCACGAGCTGGATCCCGGGCTCGAAGAGCTCCGCGCGGATCACGAGGGCCATGAGGCCGCCGATGCAGAAGAAGATGAAGGACGAGATCAGGTACAGGTACCCGATCGTCTTGTGGTCGGTGGACGTGACCCACTTGATCACTGTCCGCCCGAGGGTCTGACGCCGGGGGGCGAGACCGGGGATGACTTCGGCCTGCGCGACCATCAGTGCTCACCCTCCGTGGTAGCGGTGACGGGGTTGGGGTCCTGGAGGCGGCTGAAGCCCTCGACCGGGATCTGCCCCTCCTGGCCCTTCTCGCGGAGCTCTTCCATCTGCGCGTCGTACTCGGCGCGGTCGACGACCTCGACGTTGAAGAGCATGCCGGAGTGGTGCTCGCCGCAGAGCTCGGCGCACTTGCCGGCGTAGACGCCCTCGCGCTCCGGGGTCACGACGAACGTGTTCGTGCGGTGCGGGATCATGTCCTGCTTGTAGAGGAACGCCGGGATCCAGAAGGAGTGGATGACGTCGCGCGACTGAAGCTCGAACTTCACGGTCTCCCCGACGGGCAGGTAGAGCGTCGGCAGCTTCTCCGACGTACCGGGCGCCCCGTCGATGGCCGCGTCGTCCGTCATGGACGTGCCGACGTCGGCCATGTGCACGCCGCTCTCGTACACGTCCTCGTCGACGTAGTTGAAGTCCCAGCTCCACTGCTTGCCGATGACCTGGATCGTCACGTCGGGCTCGGCGCTCGTGTCCTGGATCGCCGACATGTCGCGGTCCGTGTAGTAGAAGAGCACGAGGACCATGAGGATCGGCACGGCCGTGTACATGATCTCGAGCGGCAGGTGGTACCGCGTCTGGACCGGGAGCCGGTGGTCGTCCTTGCGCTTGCGGTAGGCGGCGACGCACCACAGCATGAGGCCCCACGTGATGACGCCGACGATGAGTGCGGCGATCCACGAGCCGGTCCACAACGAGGTGATCCGGGCGGTCTGGTTGGTCACCTCCCCGTCCTCGTAACCGGGCAGGAACCCGCGCTGGACCGTGTCGGTGGCGCAGCCGGACGCCACCGCAGCGACGGCGACGGCGAGGGCCGTCGCCCGCAGGATGGTGCGCCTGGTGCGGCTGGGGGGTTGCGAGTGCAAGGGGGGCCTTTCACGTCACGTCCTGCACCGTCACCCGCCTTTACGAGCCCAGCACAAGACCTTCGTCCTCGACACACGAAGCCTAGCGCGGGATTCCGCGCTTCGTGGCCCGGGGCGCGCTGCGCGCGAGCGAGATGCGGCACACGTCACGGCCGGTCAGCGTAGGTTCGGCACACGCGCGCCGGGTCTGTCAGATCCCGGCCGCACGCCGTCGCCGACCACCGGGACGGTACCGTGCACGTGGAGGCTTCCGGGGCCGCCGACGCTCTCCGCGCTGCCCGCGCGAGCGCAACGTTCCGACACCCCCGCGGACGTACGCCACGACCCGGCGGCGCGGCGCTCGTCCGATCGTCCCCTCGCGGTCCGCGCCGCCCCACGATCTCGAGCACGACCAGGAGAGCATGTGACGCACACCACCCGGACGACCCGCGTCCGGCTCGACAACGGGGGCCGAGCTCCCTGGCACCCGCTCGCGCGCGAGGCGTTCGAGCGCGCGCTCGACGACGGGTGGGCCGACCCCCGGCGACTGCACGCGGAGGGCCGCCGCGCCGCCGCCCTGCTCGACGGCGCGCGCGAGGCCGTCGCGGCGGCGCTCGGTGCGCGCACGGAGGAGGTCCACTTCACGGCGAACCACACCTCGTCCCTGCACACGGCCGTGGCGGCCCTCGCGGGGGCGCGGGGGCGCGTCGGGCGGCGCGTCGTCGTGGGAGCCGTGGAGCGTGCCGCGGTCCTGCACGCCGCCGAGCACGGCGGGCTCGAGCGCGACGTCGTCGGCGTGAGCCGGACCGGTCGCGTGGACGCCGCGGAGATGTCCGACGCCGTCGCCCGCCCGGGCGTCGCGCTCGCCGCCCTGCAGCTCGCCAACGGCGAGGTCGGCACGCTCCAGCCGGTCGACGCCGTCCACGACGCGGCGCGCGCGGCCAGGGTGCCGCTGCTCGTCGACGCCGGGGCGGGCGTCGGGCACGTCGCCGTCCCGGACTCGTGGGACGCGCTCGCCGCCGACCCCGGCGACTGGGGCGCCGGCCCGGGTGCGGGCGTGCTCGCGATCCGGTCCCGGGTCCGGCGCCGCAGCCCGTTCCCCGAGGACCCCGACCCGCTCTCCCCCGGTGGCCCCTTCGTCCCCGCGGCGTTCGCGGCCGCCGTCGGGCTGCAGGCCGTGCTCGCGGACCGCGAGGCCCAGGACGTTCGTCGCCGTGCGCTCGTCGAGCGCGTCCGGGAGCGCGTGGCGACCATCCCCGACGTCGAGGTGGTCGGGGAGCCGGTCGACCGGCTCCCGCACGTCGCGACGTTCTCGTTCCTCTACGTCGACGGGGAGGCGCTGCTCACCGAGCTCGACCGCGAGGGGATCGCCGTCGGTTCGGGGTCCGCCTGCACGTCGAGCACGCTCGAGCCGTCGCACGTCCTGGCGGCGATGGGTGTGCTCACGCACGGCAACGTGCGGATCGCGCTGGACCGCTCGACGACCGAGCAGGACGTGGACCGGCTCCTCGACGTCCTGCCCGGAGCGGTCGCGCGCGTGCGTGCGACGCTCGGCGTGGAGGGGCTGTGACCGGCGAGCCGGGCGACGGTCGCGCGACCGCGCGAGAGAAGCCGGACGTCGTCGACGCGCGCGGGCTGCGCTGCCCGCTCCCGGTGATCCGGCTCGCTGCCGCGGCCCGGGACCTCCCGGCGGGCACCCGGCTGACCGTGTGGTCCACCGATCCGGCCGCCCGCCTCGACGTCCCGGCGTGGGCGCGCATGCGCGGGCACGCCGTCGTGGGCGAGGACCTTCTTCCCCCGACCGATGCCGACACGACGGCGTGGGCGATCACGGTCGAGCTCGGCTCCTGACGGCTCGTCCTCGAGGAGGCTCGGGCGCCGCGGCGTGCCCGGACGTGACAGAGCCCGGCCGCCCCTGAGGGCGACCGGGCTCGTCCGGAGAGCTCGACGGACGCGGTGGGCGTCCGCCGCGACGGCGCGGATCAGCTGAAGGAGCCGCCGCACGCGCAGGCGCTGCCCGCGTTGGGGTTGTCGATCGTGAAGCCCTGCTTCTCGATCGTGTCGGCGAAGTCGATCGTCGCGCCCTCGAGGTAGGGGACGCTCATCTTGTCGACGACGACCTCGACGCCGTCGTAGTCGCGCAGCGCGTCGCCCTCGAGCACGCGCTCGTCGAAGTAGAGCTGGTAGATCAGGCCGGAGCAGCCGCCAGGCTGCACCGCGACACGCAGGCGAAGGTCGTCGCGACCCTCCTGCTCGAGGAGGGTGCGGACCTTGTCCGCGGCCCCGTCGGTCAGGTTCACGCCGTGCGTGGCAATGTCGGTGGTCTCGCTCATCTCGTCTCCGCGCTGTCGGGGGCACGTGCTGCCCCGGTGGTGGCCGGCTTCTCCGGATCTCTCGAGAGATCTCGTCAGGTCCTCAACACCACACGTGCCGGTCGTGTTCCCGAGTCTACGACGCACGAGCGGGCTACGGTCGAACGATGGACCAGACACTGCACTTCATCACGGTCGCGGCGCGGGACCTCGATGCCGCGCGTCGCTTCTACGGCGCCCTCGGCTGGAGCGCCCAGCTCGACGTCCCCGGGGAGATCGTCTTCTACCGCTCGGCCGCGGGCCAGCTGCTCGGCTTCTTCGAGGAGTCCGCGTTCGTCCGGGACGCCGGTCTCACCGGCGCGGCCCCCGTCACGACGGGGTTGACGCTCTCGCACAACGTCGCCTCCCGCGACGAGGTGGTCGAGCTCGTCGCCGCGATGTCGGCCGCGGGCGGGACCGTCCGCAAGGCACCGCAGGAGGGCGAGTTCGGGGGCGTCTTCCACGCTCACGTCGCCGACCCGAACGGCCTCGTCTGGGAGATCGCCCACAACCCGGCGTGGTCGGTCCGTGCGGACGGGAGCGTCGACCTCGGCTGAGCCGTCGCGACCGCCGTCGGTCCCGCGCCGGGCCGGCGTCTGCACCTCGTCAGGCCCGGGACCAGGTGCGCGCCACGCGCTCGACGAGGTCGCGCGGCGACCCGGCGCCCCAGGCGTAGGCGCCGCTCAGCCCGGCGGCAGCCTGTTCGCGCCGACCGGCGACGACGGCCCGGGCGACGACGACCACGGGCAGCGCGTGCGCCGCGGCGCGACGAGCGACCTCCTGGACGACGCCCTCCCCCAGCTCGTGCGCGCCGAGCTCGTCCGCGACGACCACCACGAGGTCGGCGCCCGCGAGACGCTCGTCGAGACCGACGTCGTCCGCGACGACCTGCAGCGCGGGGACGAGCCGACCCCCGAGCGCTGCGACCGCGAAGGCCGTCCCGCCGCCGCTGCCCGCACCCGGCGCGCCGGCGATCCGGCGGGCTGACGACGCCTGGAGGAGGTCCCGACCCGCGACGGCCCTCCGACCGTCACGGTCGAGCATCTCGACGGCCGCGGCGACGTCGTGCGCCACCGCGCCGAGCTCTCGCTCGATCTCCTGCGCGACGGCGTCGTCGACCCCGCGTGCCGCGAGCGCCGCGCTCGCCCCGTGCAGCCCGAGCAGCGGGGCACCGCTGGCGACGGCGGCGACCAGGTGCACGCCTCCGAGCGCGGCCCGCGCCGCGCGCAGCACGTGGGCCAGGTCATCCCTGCCCCCGGCGAGGGCGCGGAGCAGCCCGGCGCCGGCGTCGTGGCTGCGCGCTCCCCCGGTCGCGAGCACCACCCGGCCGGGGTGACCCCCGGCGGTGCGAGCGGCGTCCGCGGACAGCGCGAGCAGGTGCCCGACGGCGTCGGACGCCCGGGGCGGCCAGGCGTCCGCACGGTGGGCCGCGCCGTCGCCCACCGCGCCGTCACCCACCGGGCCGTCGAGCGCCGGGACCTGGGACGCGTCCGCGTAGACCGTCCCGGTCCGCCGGTCGCGTCGCACCGCGACCGGCACGTCGCTGCCGCCGGGTCCGGGCACGACCGCTGCGAGCAGCTCCGGGGCGACCGGCGCGAGCGCGTCGAGGAACGCCGGGCCCGCGCTCGCGAGCTCGAGGACCGCGACCTCGGTACGGGCGCCGCCCGTCCCGGCCCACCACCGCGCGACGTCCCGCACGGCGGGTAGCGCGTCGTCGGCCGGTGCGTCGGCGCCTCCTCCCGGCCACGCGCCGTCGGGCACCGGGGGGCCGGCCGAGCCGGTGACGAGGACGCGCATGCGGGGATTGTGCCAGTCGTCGAGGCTCCGTCCGCCGTGCCGAGCGACCCGGCCGGGCCGGGACGCGCTGTGCGACGATGTTCTCGTGAGCACTGGAAGCACCCTGCTGGACTCCGGTCTGACCGGCCCCGACGCGTCGCGCCGCGCGAGCACCGGCTTCGCGGAACCGGCGCCGTCCGCCCTCCTGCTGCTCGGGCAGGGGCGCGACCTCGCGTCCGAGCGCGGTGTGGAGTGCGTGGGCGAGCTGCCCGCGCCGAGCGACCCCGACCTCGTGGAGCGCGCCCGCGCGGCGCGGGCCGCCCTCGGCGAGCGCGCGTTCGTCCTGGGCCACCACTACCAGCGCGACGAGGTCATCGACTTCGCCGACGTCACGGGCGACTCGTTCAAGCTCGCGCGCGAGGCGGCCGCGCGCCCGGAGGCGGAGTACATCCTCTTCTGCGGCGTGCACTTCATGGCCGAGAGCGCGGACATCCTCACGTCCGACGCCCAGCAGGTCGTGCTGCCTGACCTCGCCGCGGGCTGCTCGATGGCGGACATGGCGGCGATCGACCAGGTCGAGGACGCGTGGGACGTGCTCGAGGCGGTCGGCGTCGCCGACTCGACGATCCCCGTCACCTACATGAACTCGTCGGCGGCGATCAAGGCGTTCACGGGCCGCCACGGCGGCACGGTGTGCACGTCCTCGAACGCGGAGGTCGCGCTGCGCTGGGCGTTCGACCAGGTCGGCGGCGTGGACGGGACCGGCAAGGTCCTGTTCCTCCCGGACCAGCACCTGGGCCGCAACACCGCGGTGCTCAAGCTCGCGATGTCCCTCGACGACTGCGTCGTGTTCGACCCGCGCAAGCCGAACGGCGGCCTCACCGACGCCCAGCTGCGCGACGCGCGCATGATCCTGTGGCGCGGGCACTGCTCGGTGCACGGGCGGTTCTCCGCGAAGAACGTGAGCGACATCCGCACGGCGGTGCCCGACGTCAACGTACTCGTGCACCCCGAGTGCAAGAACGAGGTCGTCACCGCCGCCGACTTCGTGGGGTCGACGGAGTACATCATCAAGATGCTCGACGCCGCGGAGCCCGGGTCCTCGTGGGCCATCGGCACGGAGCTCAACCTCGTGCGCCGCGTCGCGCGCGCCCACCCGGACAAGCAGGTGCACTACCTCGACTCGACGGTGTGCTTCTGCTCGACGATGAACCGGATCGACCTGCCGCACCTCGTGTGGGCCATGGAGTCGCTCGCCGCCGGGCGCGTGGTCAACCGGATCGTCGTGGACGCCGACGACGCGCACTGGGCGCGCGTCGCGCTCGACCAGATGCTCGCCCTGCCGGGCATCTAGCCGCCACCTGGCGGCGCGACCGCCGGGAGCCAGGAACCCTCGAGGAGACGGGGGACGCGGAGGTAGGCATGACGACCGGGAACGGGATGAACGTCGGCATCTTCGTCTTCGACGAGGCGGAGGAGCTCGACGTCGCGGGGCCGTTCGAGGTGCTCACCGCGTGGGCCGAGCACTCCGCCCTCAAGCCGCACGTGTCGACCTTCTCGTGGGACGGCGGCGGCGTGCGGCTCGCGAAGGGTCTGCGCCTCCTCCCGGACCGCTCGGCCGACGACGTCGGGCCGCTGCACCTGCTGGTCTACCCCGGCGGCTGGGGCACAAGGTCCCTGCTCGCGGACCGCGTGCACCTCGAGTGGCTGCGCGCGATGCGCGCGCAGACGCCCATCATCGCGAGCGTGTGCACCGGCTCGCTCGTGCTCGCCGCGGCCGGCCTGCTCTCGGGCCGGCCCGCGACCACGCACTGGGCGCACTACGACGACCTCGCCGAGATCGACCCGACCGTCGTGCTCGACACCGAGGCGCGGTACGTCGACGACGGCGACGTCGTGACGTCCGCCGGCGTCTCCGCCGGGATCGACATGGCCCTGCACCTCGTCGCGCGGCTCGAGAGCGACGACGTCGCCCGTGCCGTGCGGCGGGGCATCCAGTACGACCCCGACCCCCCGGTCTGAGCCGAGAGGTGTCACGTCGTCCTCGCGCTTCTACGTCTCCGGCGTGACCCGTCGGACGTACGTGTCCCAGTCGATCCCTTCCCGTTGCTCGACGGCCAGAGGGTGGTCGGTCGGTTCGAGCTCGAGCCACGGCCGTTGTCCGACGGGCCGCGTGTGCACCATCGACTTGAGGTTCAGGGTCGACTCGTCGTAGTCCGGGAGCTCGACCGACAGCCATCCGAAGGCCGGCGAGGTGTTCTCGCGGCCGGGCCGCTCCCAGTCGTCCACCGTGCGGCGGAAGTTCTCACCGCTGAGCGACGCCCAGGCGCCCCACGCGAAGACCGTGTCGTGCCCGACGACCGGGATCTCGATGAGGGCGCGCACGAAAAAGTGCTCCCCATGGATCACGCAGAGGTCGGACGTGAGCGCGCTCGAGTCGTCGGTTGCCATCTCCGGCCTCCAGACCGCGGGCGCAGGGACGTGCATCGACGTCGGCAGCTCCGGGTGCGCCGAGCCGCAGCCGGCGCAGCGCGGGCTCTGCCCGTCGTCCGCGGCGAAGGTCATCGACCCGCGCCGGTCGGGCGCGCGTAGCGGCCGGACCGGTGGGCCCAGACGTCGAAGAGCACCGTGCAGAAGGGCGGGACGGTCGCGGCGAGCGCGAGGAACGTCGTCCAGAGCGACCAGCGCACGCGCACGGCGACGAGGACCGCGAGGGCGACGTAGACGAGCACGAGGCCACCGTGGACCGGGCCGAAGATCTCGACGCCGCGCTCCGTGGTGCCCGCGACCCACTTGAGGTACATCCCGACGAGCAGCCCTGCCCACGAGAAGGCCTCGGCGATCGCGACGGCGCGGAAGGCACGCACGACCCAGGGATGGCCCGGCTCGGTGGTGGCGGTGGGGCGAGGGGCGGAGCTCGTCGTCGTCACGGCGCGCATCCTCGCACACGTGCCTGGTGATCCGGTGGTCGCCGAATACCTGGTACCGCCCGTTCCGGGTAGTAGCCTGCGACGGTGACCCGCCAGATCCATCTCCTCGCCGCCAGCGTCATGCCGCGCAAGGTCGTGCCCGGCCGGGGCGTCCTCGAGCCGTCCACGACCCGGATGCGCGTGCACCCGGGCGACCTCGACTTCTACCTGCACGTGAACAACGGCGTGTACCTGCAGATGATGGACATCGCCCGCAGCAACTTCATCGCCGACCTCGGCGGCTTCGGGCTCCTGCGCGACAAGGGCTGGTACCCCGTCGTCGCGGCGTCGACCATGAAGTACCGCCGCTCCCTGCAGCTCTGGGACCGGTTCGAGATCACGACGCGCGTCGTGGGCTGGGACGAGCGCGTCATCTACCTCGAGCAGGTCTTCACGCGCGGCGGCGACCTGTGCGCCCGCGGCCTCGTCGCCGGCCGGTTCCTCGCCCGGGGCTCCGGCGACCGCGTGCCCGCGCCCGACGTCGTCGGCCTGCTGGGCGGCGAACTCGCCTCCCCGGAGCTTCCGGACGACGTCGCGCGCTGGGCCCGGGCGCTCGACGTCGCCCATCGCGCCTGACCGGTGGTTCGATGGTCGGATGCCGGAACCCACGCAGCCCGCACCCGACCCTTTCGACGCGACGATGGTCCCGGCGCTCCCCTGCCGGGACGTCGACGAGCTGCGCGACTTCTGGGTCGCGCTCGGCTTCAACGTGACCTACCGCCAGCTCCGGCCCAACCCCTACGTCGCCGTGCGTCGCGGCGGGGTCGACCTGCACTACTTCGGGCTCGACGGGCTCGAGCCGCAGGACAGCTACAGCACGTGCATCGCCGTCGTCGACGACACGGAACCGGTCTTCGAGGCTCTCGCGGCGGGCCTGCGTGCCCGCTACGGCAGGCTCCCCCTCACCGGGTTCCCCCGGATCACCCGCCCGCGGCGGCGGGCGAACGCGGGCGGCGCGACGGGGTTCAGCGTCGTCGACCCGGCGGGGAACTGGATCCGGTTCATGCGTCGCCCGGCAGCGCACGACACGTCCCCGGACACGGCACACCAGGTGGCACCGACCGACGTCGGGCGTGCCGAGGACGGCACGCCGAGCACGGGCGACTCCGGGCTCGCGGCCTACGCGCCCCGACCGGCGAGCCGGCTCGCACGCGCCCTCGACGACGCCGTCGTGCAGGCCGACTCGCACGGCGACGCCGTCCAGGGGCACAAGATCCTCGCCGGGGCGCTGCGCCGCGCGGGTGACGACGCCGACGTCGCGGACCGGGTGCGCGCGCTCGCCTACCTCGCCGAGCTCGCCGTCCGCACCGACGACCCGGCGGCGGCGCGCGAGCACCTCGACCGCCTCGCCGCGCTCGAGGCGACGCTCGACGCGCCCGCACGCGCTGCCCTCGGACCGGTCCTCGGCGAGGCCGCCGAGCTGCGGTCGACGCTCCCGGCCGGCTGACACCGACCGGGAGCGCCCGGCCGTGCGTCAGACGACGGCGCCGCCGAGGCGCGCGAGCAGGAGCGCCTCGGCGAGCACGACCTTCTCCAGCTCGCCGAGGTGCACCGACTCGTTCGCACCGTGCGCACGCGAGTCGGGGTCCTCGACGCCCGTGACGAGGATCGCGGCCTCGGGGAAGACCTCCAGCAGGTCGGCGATGAACGGGATCGACCCGCCGATGCCGATGTCGACGGGCTCGGTCCCCCACGACGTCGCGAACGCCCAGCGCGCGGCGCGCATCGCGTCGGAGTCCGCGGGCGCGAGGAACGGCTTGCCCTGCTCACCGTCGCGCACCGTGACGCGCGCACCGAACGGCGCGTTCGTCTCCAGGTGCGTGCGCAGCGCGGCCATGGCCGCGGCCGGGTCCTGACCCGGCGCAAGACGCACGGACAGCTTCGCGATGGCACGCGGCGTGAGCGTGTTGGACGCGTGCGCGACGCTCGGAGCGTCGAGGCCGATGACGGCGATCGCGGGCTTGGTCCACAACCGCCCCGCGATGCTGCCCTCGCCCGCGAGGACGGTCCCGTCGAGGAGCGAGGAGTCCGCGCGGAAGTCGGCCTCCGCGTAGTCGACCGTCGGCTCGGCGCCCGTGACCAGACCAGGCACGGCCACGTTGCCCGCGTCGTCGTGGAGCGTCGCGACCAGGCGCGCGAGCAGGGTGACGGCGTCGAGCACCGGCCCGCCGAACATGCCCGAGTGGACGGCGTGGTCGAGCACCGCGACCTCGACCTCGCAGTCCACGAGGCCGCGCAGCGACGTCGTGAGCGCCGGCACGCCGATCTTCCAGTTCGAGGAGTCCGCGACGACGATGACGTCGGCCGCGAGCAGGTCGCGGTACTGCGTGAGGAACGGCAGGAACGTCGGCGAGCCGATCTCCTCCTCGCCCTCGACGAACACCGTCACCCCGACCGGGAGGTCACCGAGCTCGGTGAGGGCGCGCAGCGCCCCCAGGTGCGCCACGACGCCCGCCTTGTCGTCGGCCGCGCCGCGGCCGTAGAGGCGGCCGTCGCGCTCGGTCGGCACGAACGGCTCCGTCTCCCACGTGGCCGCGTCGCCCGGGGGCTGGACGTCGTGGTGCGCGTACAGCAGGACCGTCGGGGCGCCGTCGGGCGCGGGGCGCCGCGCGACGACGGCCGGCGCGCCCTCGGAGCCGTCGTCGGCCCGGGCGCGCAGCACCTGCACCTCGGGCAGGCCGGCGTCGCGCAGGAGCGCGGCCACGGCGTCGGCGCTCGCGGCGACGTGGGCCTGGTCGAACGCGGCGTTCGAGACGCTCGGGACGCGCACGAGCGACTCGAGGTCCGCACGCAGCGCGGGGAACAGGCGGGCGACGCTCTCGCGCAGCGTGGTCGCGAGGGCGCTGTCGGGGGTTTCGGGTGAGTTCGTCACGACGAGCACCGTACGACACGGTGCCGGGGACGAGCACGGGAGGATTCCGCGGACCCGGCGCCCGGGCACTCCTCCGCCTCGACTACCCTGGAGGGGTGTTCTCCCGCAACAAGTCCGCAGCGACGCCCGCCGCCCCCGACCCCGTCGAGCAGGCGGCCGAGATCGAGCAGGCCGGCAAGGGCCGCCCGACACCGAAGCGCAAGGTCTCCGAGGCCGCGAACAAGCGACCCCTCGTGCCGAACGACCGCCGCGCCGCCGCGAAGACCGCGCGGGAGAAGCAGCGCGAGATGCGCGACCGCCAGTACCAGGCGATGCAGACCGGCGACGAGCGCTACATGCCCGTGCGCGACAAGGGCCCGGTCAAGCGCTACGTGCGCGACTACGTCGACGCGCGCTGGAACCTCGGCGAGTTCTTCCTCCCCGTCGCGCTCGTGTTCATCGTCTTCTCGTTCCTCACCGCGCAGAACCAGGAGCTCGCGTTCCTCACGGTCATGACCCTCTACGTCATCGTGCTGCTCACGGTGATCGACGGGTTCATCATGTGGCGGCGCCTGCGCAAGCGGATCATCGCGAAGTTCGGCGAGGTCCCCAAGGGGACCGTCATGTACGCCGTGATGCGCGCCTTCCAGCTGCGCCGCGCGCGCCTGCCCAAGCCGCTGCACAAGAAGCACGGCGTCTACCCGGACTGACCCTGTCTCCCGGGCGGGACCGGACCCCGTGCCGGGGCAACCGTCACGCCGGTAGGTTGAGCGCATGCCTCACTACCGCTACCTCGGCAACTCCGGTCTGAAGATCTCCGAGATCACCTACGGCAACTGGCTCACCCACGGCTCGCAGGTCGAGAACGACGTCGCGACCGCGTGCGTGCACGCCGCACTCGACGCGGGCATCTCGACGTTCGACACCGCCGACGTCTACGCGAACACGAAGGCCGAGCAGGTCCTCGGCGACGCGCTCAAGGGCCAGCGTCGCGAGTCGCTCGAGATCTTCACCAAGGTCTACTGGCCGACCGGACCGGGCGGCCCCAACGACACCGGCCTGTCGCGCAAGCACGTCATGGAGTCGATCAACGGCTCCCTGCAGCGTCTGGGCACCGACTACGTCGACCTCTACCAGGCGCACCGGTACGACACCGAGACGCCGCTCGAGGAGACGATGCAGGCGTTCGCCGACATCGTCCGCCAGGGCAAGGCCCTGTACATCGGCGTCTCGGAGTGGACCGCGGACCAGATCCGCGCGGGTCACGCGCTCGCGAAGGACCTCGGATTCCAGCTCATCTCGTCCCAGCCGCAGTACTCGATGCTGTGGCGGGTCATCGAGGACGAGGTCGTGCCGACGTCCCGCGAGCTCGGCGTCTCGCAGATCGTGTGGTCGCCGGTCGCGCAGGGCGTGCTCACCGGCAAGTACCGTCCCGGCCAGGCGGCTCCCGCCGGCTCGCGTGCGACGGACGAGAAGGGCGGGTCCCGCTTCATCCAGCGCTTCCTGTCCGACGACGTGCTCACCCGGGTGCAGAACCTCACGCCGGTCGCCGACGAGCTGGGGCTGAGCCTCGCGCAGCTCGCCGTCGCGTGGGTCCTGCAGAACGACAACGTGGCGGCGGCGCTCATCGGGGCGTCCCGGCCCGAGCAGGTCGCCGAGAACGTCAAGGCGTCGGGCGTCGTCATCCCGGCCGAGCTCATGACGCGGATCGACGACGTCCTGGGCGACGTCGTGGAGCGCGACCCGGGCAAGACGGCCGAGGGCGCGCCGAAGGCGCGGGTCGCCTGACCTCGCGGTCCTGCCCGACGCCGCGTGCGGCGCCGGGCAGGACCGGGTACCTCACCGACCGGGTTCCGGGCATGCCTCCCTCGCCCGGTCGGGAGCCCTACGGCGCCGGTGCAGGCGCCGGTGCGGGTGTCGCGCCTCGCGTCGGCGCCGACGACGCCGTCACGAGCCCGCGCGGCGCGAACCAGCGCGCGGTCAGCTGGACGATCGGGCCGACGCCGACGGCGTACGCGAGCGTCGCCCAGCCGAGCGTCCCCCCGAGGGTCCAGCCCAGGGCGACCAGGACCACCTCGATGAACGTCCGCACGACCCGCACGGACCGGCCAGTACGGGCGACGAGGCCCGTCATGAGCCCGTCCCGGGGACCCGGGCCGAGCCGCGTGCCGAGGTAGGCGGAGGTCGCGAGGCCGTTGAGCAGGATGCCGCCGACCGCGAGCGCCACGCTCGCCGCGGCACCGGGGTCGGGGACGAGCCGGGTGACGAGCGCGATCGCGGGGTCGATCGTCACCGTGATGACGACGACGTTCGCGACCGTCCCGATCCCGGGCCGCTGGCGCAGCGGGATCCACGCGAGCAGCGCGAGCACGCTGAGCGACCCGACGACCACGCCGAAGGGCAGGCCGGTGCGTCGCACGATGCCCTGGTGCAGGACGTCCCACGGCATGCCGCCCTGGCCCGCGTGCAGGAGCATCGCCATGGACAGCGAGTAGGCGAGCAGGCCGAGGAGGAGCTGGACGGCACGACGCGTGGGGCTCATGCGTGCCATCGTGCGCGAGGAATGGCATCGACATCCATAGCCAATTGCGAGAGAGTGGCCCCATGAGCTCGGCTCCCGCGGTCACGGTCGATGTGCACCGCCACCTCTCCCCCGGCGCCGCGGCGCGACTCCTCGGCCACTGGCACGCGGGCGGGCCGGCGTACACCGCGCTCGCCGACGCGCTACGTGCCGCGGTGCTCGCCGGGACTCTCGCCCCGCACACGCGCCTGCCCTCCGAACGCGATCTCGCGGCCGCGCTCGGCGTGTCCCGCACGACGACGGCCGCCGCCTACCGGCGGCTGCGCGAGCTCGGCTTCGCCCGGTCCCGCACGGGCTCGGGGACCGTCGTCGTGCTGCCGCGCGGGAGCACCCGCCGCTCGGCGCTCCGCGCGCCCCGGGCGCACGGCGGCGACGCCCCGCCGGCACCCTCCTCCGGGACGACCCCGGTCGACCTGGCCGACCTGTCGCAGGCCACGTCCGCGGCGCCGAGCGGGCTGCACGCCGCCTACTCCCGCGCGCTCGAGCGGCTGCCCGCGTACCTGGCCGAGGGTGGGTACGAGCCGTACGGCCTCGACGCCCTGCGCGAGGCGATCGCCGCACGGCACACGGCCCGCGGCACGCCGACGACCCCGGACGAGATCCTCGTGACGACCGGCGGGCAGCACGCGATCGCGACGCTCGCGGCGACCCTCCTCGGGCCGGGCGACCGTGCCGTCGTGCAGTCGCCCACGTACTACCACGCGATGGAGGCGATGCGCCGGGCGGGTGCCCGCCTGGTCCCGGTCCCGGTGGGCCGCGGAGGGCACGACGACGCGCCTGGGTTCGACGCCGAGCTGTTCGACTCGACGCTCCGTCAGGTCTCTCCGCGGCTCGTCTACCTCGTCCCCGACTTCCACAACCCCACGGCGTACACGCTCACACCGGCCGAACGTGCCCGCGTGCGCGACGCCGCCGCGCGCCACCGGGTGAGCGTCGTCGGGGACGAGACCCTCACCGACCTCGACCTCGACGGCGACCCGGACACCACCGGGCCGGTCGCGCCGCCGCTGGCCGGGGACGGGACGTCGCCGTACGTCGTCACCGTGGGGTCGGCGTCGAAGTCGTTCTGGGGCGGGCTGCGGGTCGGCTGGGTGCGCGCCCACCCGGACCTCGTCGCGCGCCTCATGCGGACGCGGCAGTCCGCGGACATCGCCACCGCGGTGCTCGAGCAGCTGACCGTGGTCGAGCTGCTCGGCGACAGCGCCGCCGTGCTCGCGGAGCGGCGCCGGATGCTGCGCGCGCAGCGCGACCTGCTGTGCGGGCTGCTCGCGGACGCTCTGCCCACGTGGCAGGTCCACGTGCCCGAGGGGGGACTCTCGCTCTGGGTCGACGTCGGCGCTCCGGTCGCGCACGCGTTCGCCGCGGCGGCCGCCGCAGAGGGCGTCCTCGTCAACGCCGGCCCGACGTTCACGCCGGACGGCAGCTCGACCGACAGGCTGCGCCTCACCTTCTCGCGCCCGCCCGAGGAGCTCGAGCGGGCCGTGGCCCGGCTGAGCGCGGCGTGGCGGCGGGTGACCGGCTGACGGCCCGGCGTCCGGACCGTCGTCGGCGCGCCGGTGGGCCCAGGTCGAGCGGCCGCGTGCTCACGTGCACCACGGCGCCCACCCCGAGCGCGTAGGCGAGCGTGGACCAGCCGAGCGTGCCGCCCAGCACCCAGCCCACCAGGACGACCCCGACCTCGAGGACGGTCTTGACGACGCCCACCGCGAGACCTGTGCGCCGCACGATGCCGGTCATGAGACCGTCGCGCGGACCGGCGCCGAGGCGGACCCCGAGGTAGGCCGCGGTCGTGACGCCGTTGAGGACGATCCCGCCCAGGGCGAGCGCGATCCGCTGGGCGGTGTCCGGTGCCGGGACGAGCGCCTCGAGCAGCGCGAGGCTCGGATCGACACTGACTCCCGTGACGACGACGTTGACCACCGTCCCCGACCCGGGCCGCTCCCGCAACGGCCACCACAGGACCATGACGAGCACGGACGTGGCGGCCGCGGACGTGCCGATGCTCACGCCCGCCGCGCGGGCGAGCCCTTCGTGGAGCACGTCCCACGGCCGCGAGCCCGTCCCGGCATGGACGAGCATCGCGGTCGAGAACGCGTAGACCAGCAGCCCCACGACGAGCTGGACGAGCCGCCTCGGTGCCCGCGCCGACCGGCGTGGGCCGTCGCCACTCCCCCGCGCGCACGCCGCGGACCGACCCCACTCCCGTGCGGGCCGTGGCCACCCGCCGCCCCCTGCGATCGTCCCCATCCACCCGACCCTGGGTGCCACGGCGTTGCGCCGACAGGGCCACTCGCCGCACAGTGGCCTGGTGGGGGCACTCGACAGCGGGGGTCCGGCCGTCGTCGGCCGGCTGTCGTCGCGCGCCGCGGTGCGCGCGCTGGGCACGTGGCGGACCGGCCTGCCGACGTACGTGGCGATCGCGGACGGCCTCGCGGCGGCCGTCGAGTCGGGCGTCCTGGCCCCCGGGACGCTCCTGCCCGGCGAGCGCGAGCTCGCGCGCGTCCTGCGCGTCTCGCGCTCGACGACGGCCGCGGCCTACCAGCGGCTGCGCGACGCAGGAGTCGTCTCGAGCCGTGTGGGCGCGGGGACGGTCACGCTCGCCTACCCGCACGCGCAGCAGGCGGTGGGCAGGGAGCCCGCCCGGGGCGCGACGCCGGGACGAGGACTTCTCGACCTGTCCGCGTCGGCGACGTGGGACCCGTCGCCGACGGACCTCGCCAGGCTCCCCGACGCCTTCCGGAGGGCGGTCGACCGCGCGGGCCCGCTCCTCCCGTCCGGGTCGCCACCGCGCGGGATCGACGAGCTGCGCGAGCTCGTCGCCGCCCGGTACTGCGCACGCGGGACCCCGACGCGCCCCGACGAGGTGCTCGTCACCGCGGGCGCGCAGCACGCGATCTCCCTCCTCGTCCGCGCGTTCGTGCGAGCGGGCGATCGCGTCGTGGTCCAGTCCCCCACGGAACCCGGCGCTCTCGCGGCGGCCCGCGCCGCCCGAGCACGGGTCGTCGGGGTGCCGACGGTCGCCGACGACGACGCCGTCCCGCGCCTGCCGCCGCGATACCTCGCGCGCTCCGGGTGCTTCCTCGCGAGCCGCCACCGTGACTCCGCGGACCCCGACGGCCACGGGATGGACCTGGGCGTCCTCGGTTCGGTCGTCGCGCGCGCGAACCCACGACTCGTCTACCTCGTGCCCGACTTCCACGCGCCGACGGGGTCGACGCTCTCGTCCGGGCAGCGCGGGGAGCTGCGCGAGCGCGCGCGGTCGTGGGACGTGCCCGTCGTCGTCGACGAGACGCTCTCGGCGGTCGTGCTCGACGGCGCGGCCCCGGATCCGGTGCTCGGGGACCGACCGGGGCCGCTCGTCGCGGTGGGATCGCTCGCGACGACCGCGTGCCCCGGGTTACGCGTGGGCTGGGTACGCGCACCGCGCCGCGTGCTCGACCGGCTGGCGGAGGTGCTGATGCTGGATGGCGTCGCCCCCTCGGTCCTCGACCAGCTCGTCGCGGTCGACCTCTGGGAGCGGCCCGGCGACGCCGTCGTGCGACGGCTCGCCGCGTTGCGGCACGGCCGCGACGTGCTGCGCGGGGCACTGCGCCGCGAGGTGCCCGCATGGCACGTCGCGCGCCCGCGCGGTGGCCTCTCCCTGTGGGCTGCGCTCGGCGCCCCGCGCGCGCACGCGCTCGTCGCGGCAGCGGCGCGGCGCGGCGTGCTCGTGACCCCGGGGACCGCGCTCACGCCCGACAGCACGGGCGCCGGACACGTCGGGCTCGCCTACACGGCGGACGAGTCGGCCCTGCGCGTCGCCGCGGCACGGCTCCGCGAGGCCTGGGCCGAGGTCGCGCCCCGGTGAGGGCCCGCGGTCGCGGCGTCGTCAGCCCGCGCGCAGCTCGACGGGCGCGGTGGCCTGCGCGCCGTCGTGCAGCAGACGGGCGACCACCGCGCCCTGTGCGGCGAGCGTGCGCCAGGTCTCGCCGAGCCACTGCTCGGCGTCGAACTGCGTCGTGAACACGGGGCTGACCGGCGCCGCGAGGGCACGGCCGTCGGCGTCGTCGAGCTCCCAGACCCACTGCGGACGGATCATCGTCCCTCCCTCGGCTCGCGGACGCCGCGCACGTGGTCGCCCGGCTCGGGGTGGCGCGCGAGCGAGCGGTTGATCCGCGCCGCCCAGAACGGCCCGTGGTACGCGAAGGCCGTGTAGCCCTGCACCAGGTCGGCGCCGGCGTGCAGGTAGTCGCGCGCGTCGTGCGCCGTCGTGATGCCACCGACCCCGATGATGGCGCGTCCGGCGCCGAGCCGCTCGCGCAGGCGCGCGACGACGGCGAGCCCGCGGGCACGCACGGGCGGCCCGGAGAGGCCGCCCGGGCCGCGGTCGTGGCCGATCGTCGTGTTGACGGCGACGACCCCGTCGAGGTCGAGCTCGTCGACCAGGTCCGCGACGGCGTCGACGTCCTCGTCCGCGAGGTCGGGCGCGATCTTCACGAGGAGCGGCACACGGCCGACGCCGGCGGACGCGGTCGAGGCGTCCGCGGCCTCGCGCACGGCGACGAGGATCGGGCGCAGGGACTCGACCTCCTGCAGGTCGCGCAGCCCCGGGGTGTTGGGCGACGAGACGTTGACGACGAGGTAGTCGGCGTACGGCGCGAGGAGGCTCGCGCTCGTCGCGTAGTCCCCCGCCGCCTCGGCCGCCGGCGTGACCTTCGTCTTGCCGATGTTGGCGCCGACGAGGACCGCGCGGCCCGCGGGCGTGGCGCGCAGCGCCTCGAGCCGGCGCGCGGCCGCGGCGGCGCCCTCGTTGTTGAAGCCCATGCGGTTGCGGATGCCCTGGACGTCGAGCTCGCGCCACATGCGCGGCTTCTCGTTGCCCGGCTGTGCGTGCGCGGTGACGGTGCCGATCTCGACGAACGCGAACCCGAGCATCGTCAGCCCGCGTACGGCCCGCGCGTTCTTGTCGAAACCACCCGCGAGGCCGAACGGCGCGGGGAAGACCTTGCCGAGGACCTCGACGCTGCCGCGCCCCCCGGCGCGACGGCCGAGGTACGGCGCGAGCGCGCCCTGCACGACGTCCCGCAGGACGGGCACCCGTCCGGCGGTCTCGATGAGACCGAACGCGACCTCGTGGGCCTTCTCGGGGTCCATGCGCCGGAAGACGGCGTCGAAGACGAGGCCGTAGAGGAACGGGCGACGGCTCATGCGGCGGCCTCCGGGGAGTCGGTCTGGGACGGGGTGCGGGACGGGTCGGTCGGCCGGGTACGCCACAACCACCACAGCCCGACGAACGGCAGGACGAGCGGCACGTACCCGTAGCCCTGGCCGAAGCCGGACCAGACGGTCGCGCGTGGGAAGGCCTCGGGGTCGGCGAGCGAGAAGGCCCCGACCGCGAGCACCCCGACGAGCTCGACGGTGACGGCGGCCCAGGCGACGCGCCGCGCGGTCCGACCGCCGCGCGCCAGGGCGACGGTCGCGACGACGTACACGGCCGCCGCGAGGCCGGAGAGGGCGTAGGCGAGAGGCGCCTCGTGCCAGTCGCGCAGGAGCTGGACGCCGGCGCGCGCGCTCGCCGCGATCGCGAAGATGCCGTACACGGCCACGAGCACGCGGCCGAACCCGGCGTTCGTCGTCGGACGGGTGCCCGACCCGGTCGCCGTGCGCGACGTCGTCGCCGGATCCTCGCCGCGCGGGGTGCCGGGTGCGCTCATCGGGTGGACCTCCAGGTCAGGCGTTCCAGATCTGCCACAGCCGCCACTCGAGGAACGCGACCGTCAGGGCCGCGACCGCGAGCACGACCGAGCTCCAGCGCGATCGCTCGGCGAACGCCCACAACGCGGCGACGGGCAGGATGAAGAGGGTGGTCACGAGGTAGCCCCACAGCAGCACGGGGTCGCTCGGCGCGGTCCCGGTCAGGCCGAGGACGGCCAGCACGACCGCCTGCACGAGGATCAGCCCCTCGATCAGCGCCGCCCCCCAGAGCTGGCGAAGGATCACCGCCCGGTCACGGACGACGAACGCCACCGCCCAGCCGGCGAGCGCGACGCACGCCGCGACGACGACGAGCAGGAGGGGAAGGACCACGCCGCCGAGCGTACCGGGGGCGGCGGGCCCGGGCGGAATCGGTACCGGGCCGACGTGGTTCGCTCGCGTCGCGTCGGAGATAGCATCGCGGGGTGGCTGAACTGACCGTCTCCAGCAAGAATCCCGCCGGTGCCAAGGTCGACGCGCTCGTCGTCGGCACCCACACCACGTCCGACGGCGTCGCGATCGTCGGGGGCGACCTGCCCCGCGCGGTCGTCGCGAGCCTCGAGGACCTCGCCCCCGCGCTCGGCATCACCGGCGCCGCCGACGAGGTGCGCAAGGTGCCCGCGGGCGCCGACCTCAAGGCCGACGTGCTCGTGCTCGTCGGCCTCGGCGCGCGCCGCCCCGACGGCACGTTCAGCGCCGAGACGCTGCGCCGCGCCGCCGGTGCCGCGCTGCGCGCGCTCGCGGGCACGTCCACCGTCGCCGTCGCGCTCCCCGTGGAGGACGACGCGGAGCTCGCCGCGGTCGCCGAGGGCGCGCTGCTCGGCACGTACGCGTTCGCGCGCTACCGCACGGGCGACGACGCGACGTCGGGGACGACCCGCGCTCCCGCGACCGTCGAGGTGCTCGCCGCGAGCGCCCGGAGCGCCTCTGCCAGGGCCGCCGTCGAGCGCGCGAAGGTCGTCGCCGCGGCCGTCAACTCCACACGCGACCTCGTCAACGCCGCGCCCAACGACCTGTACCCGGCCGCGTTCGCGGACCTGGCGAAGCAGGCCGTCAAGGACTCGGGGGCCAAGGGCCTCAAGGTCACGGTCCTCGACGACAAGGCGCTCGTCGCGGGCGGCTACGGCGGCCTGGTGGGCGTCGGCCAGGGCTCGGCACGCGGGCCGCGCCTCGTCAAGGTCGCCTACGCCCCGGCGCGCCCGACGGCGAAGGTCGCGCTCGTGGGCAAGGGCATCACGTTCGACTCGGGCGGCATCTCGATCAAGCCCGCCAAGGGCATGGAAGCCATGAAGTCCGACATGGCGGGCGCGGCCGCGGTGCTGCACGCGGTCGTCGCGGCGGCGCGACTGGGCCTGCCGGTCGCGGTCACCGGCTGGCTGTGCCTGGCCGAGAACATGCCGTCGGGCACGGCGCAGCGCCCGTCGGACGTCATCACGATCCGCGGCGGCAAGACCGTCGAGGTGCTCAACACCGACGCCGAGGGTCGCCTCGTCATGGCCGACGGCCTGGTGGCCGCGGTCGAGGAGAAGCCGGACGTCGTGCTCGACGTCGCGACGCTCACCGGCGCCCAGATGGTCGCGCTCGGCAACCGGGTCTCGGCCGTCATGGGCGCCGACGACGTCCGCGCCGAGGTCGTCGCGGCCGCCGCCGCGGCGGGCGAGCAGTTCTGGCCCATGCCGCTCCCCGAGGAGCTGGGCGCCTCGCTCAAGTCGAAGGTCGCGGACCTCGCGAACATCGGCGACCGGTTCGGCGGCATGCTCGTCGCGGGCCTGTTCCTCCAGGAGTTCGTCGGGTCGACGCCGTGGGCGCACCTCGACATCGCCGGCCCGGCGTTCAACGAGGGCTCGGCCCACGGGTACACGCCGGTGGGCGGGACGGGCGTCGCGGTGCGCACGCTGCTCGGTCTGATCGAGGGCCGCGCGACGCGCTGACGGGGTCGATCGGGGCTCGCGCCGGCGTCAGCGCCGACGCTGGCGCGAGTTCCAGTCCCGCATGCGCTGCGGGTAGCCGGTGAACCGCACGTTGTAGACGGGGACGCCGAGGGACCGGGCGACGTCGAACGCCGTCTTCTCGTCGGGGACGCGCCGCCGCGTCCACTCGCCCGTCGTCGCGATGAGCAGCAGCGTCGCGCCCGTGTCCGGGGTGGGCGGCTCGACGTACGCCTCGACGCCGACGCGCGTGCGCACGAACTCCTGCAGGTGCTCGAGCGTCGCCCGACGGGCGTCCGACGACGTGCCGACGGGACCCGACGCGGACGAGTCGGGTGCGGGTCGACGGGAGAACAGGCTGGAGAGCCGAGGCAGCCGAGGCACAGCGGCAGGGTACAGCGTGACCCTGGTCATACGGTGGGTGCGGCTGTCTCCAGCGTCACAGCCGCGAGGCGCGGGTTTCGATTGGGGAGCCCGTGCCCGAGGTGCCAAGATGGCACCCGGAGAACGTTCACGCATCGTGGGTCAGCGGTTCCCGTCCGGCCCGTCGACGTGCCGTGGACGTCCGACCTCGCTCTCCCCTCGCTGAAGGAGTCGCACGTGGCCGAACCCGGCACACCATTCGACGTCGTCGTCCTGGGCGGAGGCAGCGCCGGCTACGCCACGGCGCTGCGCGCCGCCCAGCTCGGTCTCGACGTCGCGCTCGTCGAGTCGGGCAAGCTCGGCGGGACCTGCCTGCACAACGGGTGCATCCCGACCAAGGCGCTGCTCCACGCGGCCGAGCTGGCCGACGGCGCCCGGGAAGGTGCCAGGTTCGGCGTGCGCAGCACGTTCGAGGGCGTCGACATGGACGGCGTCAACGCGTACAAGGACGGCGTCGTCGCCGGGCTGTACAAGGGCCTGCAGGGCCTCGTCTCCTCGCGCGGGATCACGTACGTCGAGGGACACGGCCGACTCGTCGCCCCGGACACCGTCGAGGTCGACGGCAGCCGGTACACCGGCCGCCACGTCGTGCTCGCCACCGGCTCGTACTCACGCTCCCTCCCTGGCCTCGAGATCGGCGGCCGGGTCATCACGTCCGACCAGGCGCTCGGGCTCGACCGCGTGCCGTCGTCGGTCGTCGTGCTCGGCGGCGGCGTGATCGGCGTCGAGTTCGCGAGCGTGTGGAAGTCGTTCGGCGCCGACGTGCAGATCGTCGAGGCGCTGCCCCACCTCGTCCCGAACGAGGACGAGGCGCTGTCGAAGTCGCTCGAGCGCGCGTTCCGCAAGCGGGGCATCAAGTTCTCGCTCGGGGACCGCTTCGCCGGCGTCAAGGAGACCGACTCCGGTGTCACCGTGACGCTCGAGTCCGGCAAGACGTTCGAGGCCGACCTGCTGCTCGTCGCGGTCGGACGCGGGCCGCGCACCGCCGACCTCGGCTACGAGGCCCAGGGCATCACGCTCGACCGCGGGTTCGTGACCGTCGACGAGCGCCTGCACACCGGCGTCGGGAACGTCTGGGCCGCGGGCGACATCGTCCCCGGCCTGCAGCTCGCGCACCGGGGCTTCGCGCAGGGCATCTTCCTCGCCGAGCAGATCGCGGGCCTCGAGCCGACGCCCATCGTCGAGTCCTCCATCCCGCGCGTCACGTACTGCGAGCCGGAGATCGCGTCGGTCGGTGTCACCGAGGCCGACGCGGTCGCCTCGTGGGGGGCCGACGCCGTCGAGTCCCTCGAGTACAACCTCGCCGGCAACGGCAAGAGCAAGATCCTCGGGACCAGCGGCTTCGTCAAGCTCGTGCGCCGCAAGGACGGTCCCGTCGTCGGCGTCCACATGATCGGGGCCCGCGTCGGCGAGCTCGTCGGCGAGGGCCAGCTCATCGTGGGCTGGGAGGCGTACCCCGAGGACGTCGCCGCCCTGGTCCATGCCCACCCCACCCAGAACGAGGCACTCGGAGAGGCGCACCTGGCACTCGCCGGCAAGCCTCTGCACGCCCACAACTGACCCCAACGATCGAAGGAGACCAGGCAGGTCATGTCTGAGAACGTGCAGATGCCGGCCCTCGGCGAGTCCGTCACCGAAGGCACTGTCACCCGTTGGCTCAAGGCGGTCGGCGACACCGTCGCCGTCGACGAGCCGTTGCTCGAGGTCTCGACCGACAAGGTCGACACCGAGATCCCCTCGCCCGTCGCGGGCACGCTCGAGCAGATCCTCGTCCAGGAGGACGAGACCGTCGAGGTCGGCGCGAACCTCGCCGTCATCGGCGACGGCTCCGGCGGCGGCGACGCCGCTCCGGCGCCCGCCGCCGAGGAGCCGGCCCAGGAGGCTGCCGCGCCTCAGCAGTCCGAGCCCGAGCCCGCCGCGCAGGAGGCTCCGGCCCAGCCCGCCGAGCAGGCGGCTCCGGCCGAGCAGGCTGCTCCGGCCGAGCAGGCGTCGGGCGGCGAGGAGATCAAGCTGCCCGCGCTCGGCGAGTCCGTGACCGAGGGCACCGTGACCCGCTGGCTCAAGGCCGTGGGCGACACGGTCGAGGTCGACGAGCCGCTCCTCGAGGTCTCCACCGACAAGGTCGACACCGAGGTCCCGTCCCCCGTGGCCGGCACCGTCCAGCAGATCCTGGTCCAGGAGGACGAGACGGTCGAGGTCGGTGCCGTGCTCGCGATCGTCGGTTCCGGCGCTGCCGCCCCGGCGGCTCCGGCCCCGGCTGCGGAGCCCGCCCCGGCGGCACCGCAGCAGGAGGCTCCCGCGCCCGCGGAGGCGCCGACCGAGGCTCGTACCCCGGCCAGCGAGGCGGACGTCCCGGCCCAGGCCGCGCAGGAGGAGACTCCCGCCGCGACCGAGCAGCCGGCACCGGCCCAGCCGGCACCGGCGAAGGCCGAGTCGGCACCGGGAGCGACCCCGGCGCCGGCTGCGAAGGCCGGCGGCACCTACCTGACGCCGCTCGTGCGCAAGCTCGCGGCGGACAAGGGTGTCGACCTGTCGACGCTCACGGGAACGGGCGTCGGCGGCCGCATCCGCAAGGAGGACGTCCTCGAGGCGGCGCGCAAGGCCGAGGAGGCGAAGGCCGCACCGGCCCCGGCTGCACCGGCCGCTGCCGCCGCGCCGAAGAAGCCGAGCGTCCCCGCGGTGTCGCCGCTGCGCGGCACCACGGAGAAGACGAGCCGCCTGCGCAAGCTCGTGGCGAGCCGCATGGTGGAGGCGCTGAGCACGCAGGCCCAGCTCACGACCGCGGTCGAGGTGGACGTCACGCGCGTCGCCGCGCTGCGCAACCGTGCCAAGGCCGACTTCAAGGCACGCGAGGGCGCGAACCTCACGTTCCTGCCGTTCTTCACGCTCGCCGCGGTCGAGGCGCTCAAGGCGTACCCGAAGATCAACGCGACCTTCGCCGAGGACGAGATCACGTACCACGGCCAGGAGAACGTCGGCATCGCGGTCGACACCGAGCGTGGCCTCGTCGTGCCGGTCATCAAGGACGCGGGCGACCTCAACCTCGCCGGCATCGCGCGCAAGATCGCCGACCTGGGTGCGCGCACGCGCGCCAACAAGGTCGGGCCGGACGAGCTCGCGGGCGGCACGTTCACCATCACAAACACGGGCTCGGGCGGCGCGGTCTTCGACACGCCGATCGTCCCCGTCGGCCAGGTCGCCATCCTCGGCACGGGCACGATCACCAAGCGCCCGGTCGTCGTGACGGACGCCGACGGGAACGACACGATCGGCATCCGCTCGACGTGCTTCATCTTCCTGTCGTACGACCACCGGCTCGTCGACGGGGCGGACGCCGCGCGCTTCCTCACGTCGATCAAGAACCGCATCGAGGAGGGCGCGTTCGAGTCCGAGGTCGGTCTCTGACGCTCTTCCGCTGACGGCCGAGGGCCCCGACCGCGATGGTCGGGGCCCTCGGCCGTCCGGGGCCGTACGGTTGCTCCATGGACATCGTCGTGGCGGGCTCTCACGGGCTCATCGGTTCGGAGTTCCTGGCGGTGCTGCGCGAGCAGGGCCATCACGTGCGCCGCCTCGTGCGACGCCCGCCGCAGACCGCCGACGAGCACGAGTGGGACCCGGACGCCGGCGTCCTCGACCCGGCCGTCCTCGACGGTGCGGACGCGGTGGTCAACCTTGCCGGGGCCGGCATCGGCGACCACCGGTGGACGACCGCCTACAAGCGCACGCTCGTGACCTCGCGCACGAGGACCACCGGGCTGATCGCACGCACGCTCGCCCAGCTCGGCGACCCGGCGCCCGTGTGGGTGCAGGGCTCGGCGATCGGCTACTACGGCGACCGCGGTGCGCAGGTGCTCACCGAGACGTCGACCTCGGGAGACGGCTTCCTGGCGCGCCTCGTGCGCGAGTGGGAGGCGGCGACATCGCCGGCGCAGGACGCGGGCGTGCGGGTCGTGCACGCTCGCAGCGGCATCGTCCTGTCGCCCGACGGCGGGGCCCTGGGCCGGCTCCTGCCCCTCCTGAGGCTCGGGGTCGGCGGCAGGCTCGGTCCCGGCACCCAGTACTGGAGCTGGATCACGCTGCGCGACGAGGTCGCCGCGCTGTGCCACCTGCTCACCGCGCCCGTGCACGGACCGGTCAACGTCTGCGCGCCGCAGCCGGCGACGAACGCCGAGATCACGCGTGCGCTCGCCGCCGCTCTCCACCGGCCGGCGGTGCTCGCCGTCCCGGCCTTCGCCCTGCGCATCGCGCTCGGCGAGCTGGCCTCCGACATCCTCGGCTCCCAGCGCGCGCTGCCCACCGTGCTCGAGACGAGCGGGTTCGACTTCGCCGACCCCGAGCTGACGGCCGCGGCCCGCTGGGTCGTCGGGAGCTGATCAGCGCACCTCGACAACGCGCCATCCCGCGTCGGTCCAGCGCAGCACGAGGAACACGGTGGTGCGCGGCGTCGCCCCGACCTGCAGCTCGCCGTCGGCGGTGCGCTGCCGGTGCGCGCCGACCGCGTAGTCGACCTCGACCGCCACGTCGGGGGGCGCGCCGCCATCCGGCGGCTCCTCCGCGTCGCCCGGGCCCGGTTCGACGAGACGCGCGTCGAAGACCTCGGCCCGCGCGTCGAGCACGTCCACCCCCTCGAGCTCCGCGAGGAGCGCGGCGTCGGTCGCCTCCGCCGGGGAGCCCGGGACGGCGATGCCCGACAGGTCGCCGGTGCCGTCGGTGACGAGCGCGAGCCGTCGTTCGGTGAGCGCGCGCGCCGCGGCCGTGGGGTCGTCCGGGTCCGTGGTCGCGTCCGGCGCGCTCGTGGCGCCGGTACCGTCAGCCCCGTCCGCCGCCGGCACGCCCGACCCGCCGCCGCCCGGTGAGGACGGCCCGTCGAGCGCGAGGAGCACCACGACGAGGACGGCGCACGCCGCCACGATGCCGAGGCTCGTGAGCACCGCGCGCAGCGGGGCTCGGCGCCGGGGCGTCCCTGAACCGTGGCGGCCGGCGCGTCCCGCCGCTGGGCGGGGACCGTGGGTGCGACCTGCCGTCGGCGCGACGGACGACGCCGCGGAGTCCGGTGCCGTGACCGACGGCACGGGCGTGACCCGCCGGCGTGCGCCGAGCGCCCCCGCGACGAGGCGGGCGGCGTCCGGCATCGCGACCGGCCGCGGCTCGACGGCGTCGTAGCAGCGCGCGGCGAACGTCCCCGCCGCGGGCCGGCCGCGCGGGTCGTCGCGCAGCGCGGCGACGAGCTCGGCGTGCAACGCCGCGAGGTCCTTCGCCTCCCCCGGGTCGGCCGGTGCGCTCTGGGCGGGGTGGCTCGACGCGGCCGGCGGGACGATCCCGAGCACGACGCGCGCGAGGTCCCGGACGTCGTCCGCGGGCGACCCCGCCGCAGGGACGAGCGGCGGCCGCACGACGGCGCGGCCGCCGGGCGAGACGACGACGGACCGTGCGTCGAGCCGGCCGTGGGAGCGGCCCGTCCGGTGCAGCGCCGCGAGCGCCTGCGCGACGGGGACGATGACCGTCACGGCCTCGGCCGCGGTGAACGGCTCGCGGGCCGCGGCGAGCTCGTCGAGCGGGAGGCCGTCGACGTGGTCCGTCAGGACGACGAGCGTGGCGTCTCCCGCCTCGACCACGCCCCGGACCGGGACGAGGTGCTCGTGCTCCTGGGCGAGGAGGCGCAGGTGCTCGGTGAGCGCGGCCCGCGCGTCGGGCGCCGCGGGGACACCGACCCGGTGGATCTCGCAAAACGTCCCGGCGTCGTCGCACGCCACCACGCCGTCAGGGGCGCCAGGGCGCTCCTGCAGGGTCCAGCCGGCGGCGGCGAGCGCTGCCACGAGGCCGGCGTCGGCGAGCGGGCGTGGGGCGAGCGGTCGCGGCATGCGCCCATCTCACCGTGCCGGGGCGCCCTCGACGCCGTTATCCACAGGGCGGACGGCGGCGGGTCGACTCAGACCGCGAGCAGACGACCCTCGCGCGCGCTGCGACGGGCGGCGTCGAGGACCTCGGCCGTGCGGACGGCGTCGCGCGGGTCCACCGGGACCGGGCCGCCCTCCAGGACCCACGCGGCGACGGCGCGGTAGAAGTCCGCGTGGCCTCCCGACGCCTGCGGCACGGGCTCGCGCTCGCGCCCCCGCGTGACCCAGCCCAGCGTCCCGGCCGGGGCGGCGTCGTCGAACACCTCGAAGGGCGACGCGTCGTTCTCGAACGTCGTCACGACGTACGCCCCGGCCGTCCCGAGCACGCGGGTGCGCGGGCCCGGCGCGCCGACGACCGACCCGGCCCACAGCCGGCTCACGACGACGTTCCCGCCGGAGTCCGGGGCGTGGTGGAGCACGAGGAACACGTCGTCCTCCGTGGGGGTGGTGTGGGACCGCAGCTCGGCCCAGACGCCCGTGACCGGACCGAAGAGCTGCGTCGCGGAGTCGACGAGGTGCGGGCCGAGGTCGAGGAGCAGACCGCCCCCGACCGGGTCGTTCTCCTTCCAGCGCTGCTGCGGGACGGGGCGCCAGCGCTCCCAGCGGCGCTCGAAGGTGTGCACGCGCCCGATCTCCCCCCGCGCGAGGACGTCGCGCAGCGTGAGCTGCTCCGGATCCCAGCGGCGGTTCTGGAACACGGTGAGCGGCGTGCCGGCCTCCTCCGCGGCAGTGACCACCGCGTCGGCGGCCGTCGCGCCGAGGGCCAGCGGCTTGTCGACCACGACCGGCACTCCTGCCCGAGCGAGAGCCGTCGCGTGGTCGGCGTGCAGGGCCGAGGGGCTCGCGACGACCACGACGTCGTACGCGTCCCGGTCGGCCAGGAGCGAGTCCAGGTCGTCGTGGAGGTGGACGCCCGGCCAGTCCTCCAGCGCGGACGCGCGACGCTCCGGGGACCGGACGACGACGGCCGTGACGGTGTGCCCCGCCTCGCGCACGAGCCGCGCGTGGATCCCGCGGCCCGCGCCCCCGTACCCGACGATCCCGACCCTGAGCGTGCGTGCGGCGCTGTCCATGGCGACCAATCTAGACGGCCGCCCTACCGGGGTCGTCCCGGGCTCGACCGGTGGTCCGAGCACGCCGGCGGAACTGGCAGAATGTGCGCGTTGGTCCGGTATGGAACGCTGCGTACCGCTCGCGCAGGACGGGCCGAGCACCGGTTTCGGGAAGGTCGTCCCTTGAGCACCACGAGCCGCCGGGCCCCTCGCCGCGCGATCCCTCGACGCAGCGTCCTGCGCTACGTCCTCATCGCGCTCGCGATCGTCATCGTCGTCGCGAACGTCGTCAGCCAGCAGTCGGTCGCGGCGGACGACGACGACCCCCCACCCGCGCCCGGCACGGCGCTCGCTGCGCTCGCGCGGCTCGAGGTGAAGGGGCCTGCCGCCGACACCGGGTACGAGCGCTCGCTCTTCGGCGCGGCGTGGGCGGACGTGGACGGCAACGGCTGCGACACGCGGAACGACATCCTCGCGCGCGACCTCACCGACCTGACCTACTCGACGCGCGGCGAGCCGTGCGAGATCCGCACCGGCACGTTCCAGGACCCCTACACCGGCGAGAGGATCGACTTCCGTCGCGGGAACGAGACGAGCATGGCCGTGCAGATCGACCATGTCGTCCCGCTCCTGGACGCCTGGCGCAAGGGCGCTCAGTCCTGGGACGACGAGACCCGCGAGCGCTTCGCGAACGACCCGCTCAACCTCCTCGCGTCCGACGGCCCGTCGAACCAGTCGAAGGGTGCACGCGACGCGTCGGCGTGGCTCCCCCCGAACCACGCCTTCCGCTGCCCGTACGTCGCGCGCCAGATCGCCGTGAAGTCCGCCTACGAGCTCGCGGTCACCCCGTCGGAGTCCGAGGCGATGGCCCGGGTGCTCGAGGACTGCCCGGCCGAGCCGCTCCCGGCGGGCTGACCCGGACCACCGGGCCCGTCCGGGCCCCGGTCCTCGCGGCCGAGGGCGCTCGGCCACCAGGCGCGGCGACCGACGTCGTGGACGAGCGCCGGCACGAGCAGGCTGCGGACGACGAGCGTGTCGACCAGCACCCCGAACGCGACGATGAACGCGAGCTGGGCCAGGAACAGCAGCGGGATGATGCCGAGCGCCGCGAAGGTCGCCGCGAGCACCACGCCCGCCGACGTGATGACCGAGCCCGTGACGGCGAGGCCCCGCAGCACGCCGCGGCGCGTCCCCACGCGCAGGCTCTCCTCGCGCACCCGCGTCATGAGGAAGATCGAGTAGTCGACCCCGAGCGCGACGAGGAAGCAGAACGCGTAGAGCGGCACGGCGGGGTCGGCGCCCGGGAAGTCGAGCACGTGGTCGAACACGAGCGCGGCCACGCCGAGCGCGGCGCCGAACGACAGGACGTTCGCGAGCATGAGCAGCACCGGCGCGACGACGGAGCGCAGCAGCGCGATCAGGATGAGCAGGATGACGACGAGCACCACGGGCACGATGACGCGCAGGTCGCGCTGTCCGGCGAGCTGCGTGTCGAGCCGCTCGGCGGCCGCTCCCCCGACGAGGGCGTCGGGCGAGACCTCGTGGACTGCGTCACGCAGCGCGGAGACCGTCTCCACGGCCTCCTGGCTGTCCGACGGCGCCTCCGTGGTGACATCGACGCGCACCTGACCGTCGACGACGAGCGGGTCGCCCTGCGCCGGCGCGCCGGGTGCGACGGCGGGCTGGTCGGTGACGGGCGTCGCCGCGGCGACGCCGTCGGTGCCCTCGGCCGCCTCGACGACGGCGTCGAGGTCGCCCTCGGGCGCGACGACGGTCGCCGGCTGGGCGGACACGCCCTCGAAGTGCTCGGTGAGCACCTGCTCGCCGTCGACCGAGTCGACCTGCGTGAGGAACACCTCGGAGTCCCCCGTCCCCTCGGCGTCGAGCGTCGGGACGAAGGCGGCGCACGCGGCGAGCACGAGCGCGGTGACGACCCACACCCGGCGGTCGTGCCGGCCGACGAAGCTCGCGACGCGCGACCAGACGCCGTGGCCCTCGATGCTCACGGCGTCGTCCCCGGCCGCGGCGTCGTCCGCCGCCGCCGCGGATGACGCGTGGTCGCCCGCGAAGCGCGGCATCCGCGGCCAGAAGAGCGCGCGCGAGCGCTGCCCCGCGACGAGCAGGAGCGCGGGCAGGAGGGTGAGCGCCGCGACGAACGCCGAGGCGATGCCGATCGCGGCGACGGGACCGAGGCTCCGGTTCGAGGAGAGGTCGGACAGCAGGAGGCACAGGAGCCCCGCGATCACGGTGCCGGCGCTCGCGGCGATCGGTTCCACCGAGGCGCGCACCGCGCGCCGCAGCGCGGTGACCGTCGAGCGGACCTGTCGCAGCTCCTCGCGGTAGCGCGCGACGACGAGCAACGAGTAGTCGACCGCGGCTCCGACGACGAGGATCGACAGGATCCCCTGCGACTGCCCGTTGAGCGTGAGCACGTCCGCCGCGGCGAGGTGGTAGACCACGAGCCCCGCGAGCGTCAGGGCGAGGACCGCGGTGAGGATGACGATGAAGGGCAGGATCGGCGAACGGTAGACCACGGCGAGGATGACGAGCACGGCACCGAGCGCGACGAGCAGCAGCACCGTGTCGATCCCGCCGAACGCGGTCACGAGGTCCGCGACGAACCCGGCAGGTCCGGTCACCCACGCCTCGAGCGAGGTGCCGGCGAGGCCGCCGTCTGCGGCGTCCGCGGCAGCCAGATCGCGCAGCGCCCCGACGGCGAGCTCGCTCACGCTGCTCTCCTCGGCGCCGACCCGGTCGGACGCCACCGAGGCGTCCAGGGAGACGACGACGAGCGCGGCCTCGCCGTCCTCGGACGGGACCACGACGGGGTCGGCGACGGAGACGTCCCCGACGGTGGCGGGCTCGTCGCCCGACGTGCCCTCGAGCGGGGCACCGGGAATCGCTGCGGCGTACGCGTCGAGCGCCGCGAGGTCGTCCGGCGTGAGCGCGCTGCCGTCGCCCGTGGTGGCCACGACCAGCGCGGGGAGCGTCTCGGAGTCGGTGAACTCGCGCGCGACCTCGGCGGCGCGCGTCGACTCGGCGCTCTCGGGCAGGAAGGCCGCGGCGTCGTTGGTCTGCACGCTGCTCAGGCGGCCCTGCGCCTGCCCGCCGAGCGCGCCGATCGCCATCCACAGACCGATGACTGCGACAATGATCAGCCCGCGGAGGAATCCGCTCTTCCTATTGCTCAGCATGCTGAGTAATGGTGCCATGGTTGAGGGAGGAATGCACGTGGCGCACGCGTCGAGGGAAGCTGCCACCGGGCCGTACGACGACCCGGAGGTCGGCGACCCTGCGCCCACCGACCCCGAGCAGTGGGCTACCGGACGCCTGCTGTTCGCCGTCGCCCGTCGGATCGAGCGCGAGTGGAACGCCCACCTCGGGCAGTGGGACCTCAACCACGCAGGCTTCCCCGTCCTCATGCACCTGCTCGGCGGGCCGCGCTCGCAGCGCGTGCTCGCGACCGAGTCCGGGGTCACGGAGCAGACCATGAGCCGGATCGTCGCGCGCCTGGAGCGCTCGGGCTACGTGACCCGCACGGACGACCCGGCCGACCGTCGTCGTCGCGCCGTGGCGATCACCGACGCCGGGCGTGCCGCCGGCCTCGCGGCCGCCCGCCGCCGCTCCGCCGAGGACCTCGCGACCCGGGGGCTCGACGACGCCCAGGTCGCCGCGCTGCGCGAGGTGCTGCTCACGATGCTCGAGACGTTGCCCACACGGAGCGGCATGCCCGGCGACGAGGGCTAACCTGGCCCGATGGACCTGCTTCCCCTGCCCGGTCTCACCGACTACCACGAGGCCTGGGACCTGCAGCGCGCTGTGCACGACGACGTCGTCGACCACGCCCGTCCCGACACCCTGATCCTCGTCGAGCATCCCGACGTGTACACGGCCGGGCGCCGCACGCACCGGGCGGAGCGGCCCGACGACGGCACCCCCGTCGTCGACGTCGACCGCGGCGGGAAGATCACGTGGCACGGCCCGGGCCAACAGGTCGTCTACCCGATCGTGCGGCTGGCCGAGCCTGTCGACGTCGTCGCGTACGTGCGCGCGCTCGAGGAGGCCGTCATGGTCGTGTGCGCGGGCCTCGGCCTGGCGACGATGCGCGTCGAGGGGCGCAGCGGGGTGTGGGTCGCGGCGGACGCCACGCGCCGCGAGCGCAAGGTGTGCGCGATCGGCGTGCGCGTCGCGAAGGGCGTGACGATGCACGGCCTCGCGCTGAACTGCGTCCCCGACCTCTCGCGGTTCGACCGGATCGTCCCGTGCGGCATCGAGGACGCCGACGTGACGTCCCTCACCGCCGAGCTCGGCCGCGACGTGACGCTCGCCGAGGTCGCACCGCTGCTCGTGGCCGCGCTGGAGGACGCGCTCGCGCCGCTGCGGGCAGCCGACGGGACGGCGACGGCACCTGTGCGCACGGCGGCGGAGGCGCTCGCGGGCTAGCAGCGGGTAATCTGGCGGTACCAGGGAAACCTCGCGCGCCGGAGTACGGGTGGGTCGGCGTGCGGCACGACGCACCCTCGAGGACCTGGACCGCATGACCACCACCTCCGCGCGCAGCACGCCGCGCCCGCACGACCCTCGTCCCGAACCCGAACCCGAACCGGGCGCCGCGACCGACGCACCCCGGCCCCTTCCGGTACGCGCCGGGTACGCACGGCTCCCCCAGCTCGCGGGGCGCACCTTCCTCCCCGTCGCGTTCCTCGCCCGGCTCCCGTTCTCGATGCTGACCATCGGGACCCTGCTGCTCGTGACCTCTGCGACGTCGTCCGTGGCGGTCGGCGGGCTCGCGTCGGCGGCGACCGCGCTCGGCACGGCGGTCGGCGGCCCCGCGCAGGGCGCCTTGGCCGACCGCGTCGGGCAACGCGTCGTCCTGCTCGTCGCCGTCCCCGTCGCGACCCTCGCGGTCCTCGCGCTCGTCCTGGTGACGACCGGCTCGGACGGTCCCGCCCCCACCGCACTTGTGCTCGCTGTCGCCGCGGCGACCGGCGCGAGCGTGCCGCAGGTCGGGCCGCTCGCCCGCGTGCGATGGCTCCGCCTGGCGGCGCGCGAGCCGCGCACGCTCGCGGCCGCGATGGGCTACGAGAGCACCGCCGACGAGGTGAGCTTCGTCCTCGGCCCCGCGCTCGTCGGGATCCTCGCGTCGGCCGGCTCCCCCCAGGTCGCGGTCCTCGTCGCGGCCGGCGGCATCGCCGTGTTCGGCACCGCGTTCGCGCTGCACCCGACGTCGCGCGCCGCCGTCGCGCACGCCGGCGCGGAGCGCGTCCACGACGGCGGCGACGAGCCCGAGGTCGCGCGCGGGATCCTGGCCCTCGCGCGCCGCGAGGGGGTCGTCCTGGTCGGCATGCTGTCGATGGGCCTGCTGTTCGGCGGGACCCAGGCGGCGCTCACCGCGCTCGCGCGCGACGCGGGCACCCCGGGCAGCGCCGGACTCGTCTACGCCGTCATGGGCGTCGGCTCGGCGGTGACCGCGCTCGCGGTCGTGGCGCTCCCCCGCCGCTGGGGCCAGCGCGGCCGCTGGGTCACGTTCGCGGGCGGGCTCCTCGGGGGCGCAGTCGCGCTCGTGCTGGCGGCGGCGGGCGGGTCGCTCCCGGCGGTCGTCGTCGCGGTCGCGGTGACCGGTCTGTTCGTCGGGCCGGTCATGGTCACCGTGTTCACGGTCGCGGGCGAGCGCGCGCCGGCCGGGCGGACGGCGTCGGCGATGACGCTCGTGGCGAGCGCCAACGTCGTGGGCGTCGCGCTCGGCGCGGCCGGCGCCGGTGCGGTCGCGGACGCGCTCTCCACGACGGCGGCCTTCGCCCTGCCCGTGGTCGCGGCGGCCTTGCTGGTCGTCACCGGGGTGTCGCTGACGTCACGTCCACAGAGTGGTCCCCACCAGGGAACGGGCTCGGGCGAGCGCGTAGTCTGACCGAAGTCCGGCGTCGTACTCCGGGCGACCGCACCCGAACGGTGCGCCGCCCACCCGCCTGCGCGGCGACGTCGGCTCTCACTCGCCACGACGACCGGGAGACACCCGTGACGATCGCACCTGAAGGACGGCGCATGCTGCGGGTCGAGGCCCGCAACGCCGCGACGCCGATCGAGAAGAAGCCCGAGTGGATCAAGACCCGCGCGACGATGGGCCCGGAGTACTCCGAGCTCAAGGGTCTGGTCAAGCGCGAGGGCCTGCACACGGTCTGCGAGGAGGCGGGCTGTCCCAACATCTTCGAGTGCTGGGAGGACCGCGAGGCGACGTTCCTCATCGGTGGCGACCAGTGCACGCGCCGGTGCGACTTCTGCCAGATCGACACGGGCAAGCCCGCGGACTTCGACGCCGACGAGCCGCGGCGCGTCGCCGAGTCCGTCCAGGCGATGGGCCTGCGTTACTCGACGATCACGGGCGTCGCGCGCGACGACCTGCCCGACGGCGGTGCGTGGCTCTACGCCGAGACCGTCCGTCAGATCCACGCCCTCAACCCGGGCACCGGCGTCGAGCTGCTCATCCCCGACTTCAACGCGATCCCCGAGCTGCTCGACGAGGTGAACGAGTCGCGCCCCGAGGTGCTCGCGCACAACCTCGAGACCGTGCCGCGCATCTTCAAGCAGATCCGCCCCGCGTTCCGGTACGAGCGCTCGCTGTCGGTGCTCACGCGGGCGCGCGAGGCCGGCCTGGTGACGAAGTCGAACATCATCCTCGGCATGGGCGAGACCATCGACGAGGCGAAGGAGGCGCTGCAGGACCTGCACGACGCCGGCTGCGACCTCGTGACGATCACCCAGTACCTGCGCCCGTCGCTGCGCCACCACCCCGTGGACCGCTGGGTCAGGCCGGAGGAGTTCGTCGAGCTGTCCGACGCCGCCGAGGCCATGGGGTTCCTCGGCGTCATGTCGGGGCCGCTCGTGCGGTCGTCGTACCGCGCCGGGCGCCTGTGGGGCCAGGCCATGACGCGCCGCGGCATGGAGATCCCCGCCGCGCTCGCACACCTCGCCGAGCCGACGACGTCGCGCCAGGAGGCGGCGAGCCTGCTGGCCCGCGCGCCCCACTAAAGCCTGTCGAACATCCCTGGCGGGGTAGTCGGCAGCGTCCTTCTCGGACGTCCCTACGCCGCTGTGACGGTGTGGGTTCCCACGTCACCCGGGCTGGTTTCGTCGACGCGTGAGCGCCGGCCAGAGCCTTCCCGTCGGTGGGCATTGGTGACCTGGCCTCGTGCTTCGGGGTCCAGGACCTGGGAAGAGTAGTGCTTCTCGCCCCAGGCGGCGAGGTTGACTGCAGCGTTCAAATCACGGTCGATCGTCAGCCCACACTGCCCGCAGACAAAGACACGGTCGGCGAGGGCGAGCATGGACTTCACCTCGCCGCAGGCGGAGCAGGTCTTCGACGACGCAAACCACCGGTCCGCGATCAGGACGGTCCCGCCACGCCAGGTCTGCTTGTAGGTGATCTGGCGGGCGAGCTCGCCCCAGGCCGCGTCGGAGATGGCGGCGGCGAGCCGGTGGTTGGCGAGCATGCCGGCGATGTTGAGGTTCTCGAGGACGAGCCGGTCGTGGGTCTTGACCAGCGCATTCGAGACCTGGTGCAAAAAGTGCTGGCGGCGGGCGCGGACCCGCTCATAGTGGCGCGACAACCGTTTGACGGCAGCGCGCCGGTTGGCGGAGCCCTTGACCTTGCGGGATACGGCTTTCTGCAACCGGCGGGTGACAGGTTGCGCCGCCCGGAGCGCCCTGGGGGAATCGGTGATGCGCAGCGTCTGTGTTCCGTCGGTGGTGGCGCCAACGACCGGTGCATGCAGGCCACGGTCCACACCGACCCAGCCAGTGTGGTCGGTGACGTCGCGAACCCGGTGCTGTGCGGCTGGGTGCAGGACAGCGGCCTCGACAGTCACCGAGATGCGCCAGCGACCGCCACGGCGGGTGACGGTCACGAACAAGATCCGTGCTCGGCCGCTGGCCAGCATGCGTCGCAGCCGCCGGGTGTCGTCGTGCACGCGGACGGCGCCGATACCGGGCAGGGTCACCGAGCGTTGGCCGTTCTCCCCGATGCGGATCATTGCGCGCTCACCAGCGCTGGTCTTGGAGACCTTGTTGCGCATGCGGAACGAGCCGCGCTCGTGGTTCCTCTTCTTGAACCTCGGGTGCCCCGCTGCCCGGCCCTTGCGCTTCCCGCGCCGGGAGTCCGTCCACGCCTTGAGGGCTTTGCCGAGGTCCACGACGGCCTCCTCGAACACCTGAGCGCTGACCTCCGAGCGCCAGGCCAACCCCGTGACCTCAACCTCAGTTTCCCCTGCGGCGTCGGCGACGAACCGGCGACCCGCCTCCTCGGACTTCTTCCACGCGTTGAAGGCGTTGATCAGGTCGAACCCGGTCCATGGCACCTTGACCTGGACGCCGGCCGCGTCATCGGCATCGACGGCGCCATCAGCGGCCGTCGCGGAGTTCTTGGCCGCGTTGCGGGCATCCAGGTGCAGCCGCAGGCCCTGGTTGAACGCAAACCGGGCAGCGCCCTCGTGCCGGGCCAGTGCACGTGCTTGTTCCACGGTGGGGTCCGCCACCAGTTGGAATGTCGTATGCCGGGACACGACGAGCACGCTATCGATTAGCACCGACACGAGCCGGAAATTGAGGCACGTCCGCCAGTACGGAGCCACCCATCGCCCACGAGCTTCGTCATCCTGCCCCGATCGAGTCGCCCTCCGCTGAGTCGACCGCAGGTAGTAGCTCGGCAGGGCTCTAGACTTACCGGCATGGCCCGCAAGAACTCGGACAGCACCGGCGCGCCCGCCGCCGGCGAGCAGGTCGCGAAGCAGAAGAAGCCCAAGAAGCAGCGCTGGTACCACCAGGTGTGGGCCGCGTACCAGATGACGCGCAAGCAGGACCCCGCGGTCACGTGGATCATGCTCGGCGTGTTCGTCGGCATCATCGCCGTCGCGCTGGGGATCGGCCTGTGGTGGGGCCAGTGGGTCTACACCCTCATCGTCGGCATCCCGTTCGCGGCGCTGGGCGCGATGTTCGTGCTCACGCGTCGCGCGGAGCGTGCGGCCTACCAGCAGATCGAGGGCCAGCCCGGTGCCGCGCGTGCCGCGCTCGGGACGATCCGGCGCGGCTGGACGTTCGACGAGGAGCCGGTCGCGATCGACCCGCGCACGCAGGACCTGGTGTTCCGCGGCGTCGGGCGGGCGGGCGTCGTGCTGGTCAGCGAGGGCCCGCCGCACCGCGCGAAGCGCCTCCTGGACTCCGAGCGCAAGCGCGTCGCGCGCGTCCTGCCCAACGTGCCTATCACGGCCATCCAGGTCGGCGACGACGAGGGCCAGGTCGCGCTGCCCAAGCTGCCGCGCGCGGTGCAGAAGCTCAAGCCGACGCTCACCAAGCCGGAGACGGCCGAGGTCTCCAAGCGTCTGCGCGCTCTCGGCGTCTCACGCCTGCCGATCCCCAAGGGCATCGACCCGACGCGCGCCCGCCCGGACCGCAAGGGCATGAAGGGCCGCTGACGCGGTCCACCCACGCTGAACGACGACGACGCCCGGTCGGGCGGGGAGGCCGCCTCGTCAGGCCGGGCGTCGTCGTGCCGGTGAGGGTGCGTCCGTCAGGTGCGGACGAGGACCGTGCCGGCCGCGCGGTCGTGGAGGCCGCGGCCGTCGGCGTCCCAGACGACCGCCGGGATGACGAGGCACAGCAGGACCGTGCGGAGCGCGCCGCGGGCGACGCCGACCATGCGCGCGGGCTCGGCGACCCGGCGCACGCGCATCCCCATGACCCGGTGGCCGACGGTGAAGCCGAGCGTGCTCACGAGCAGGACGTTCTCGATCGCGAAGACGAGCGGCTGGGACCAGACGGGCAGCGCGGAGATGCCCTCGAAGAAGCCGGGCACGTCGGGGCGGAAGAAGAGGAACGCGACGAGCGTCGCGAGCGTCCAGTCGATGATCAGCGCGACGACGCGGCGCCCGAGCGTCGCGAGGGAGCCAGGCCCGTCGGGCGGGAGCCCGAGCCGCGCGCCGCGTCCGTCCTGCTGACCGCCGGGCGTGCCCTCGAGCCACGACCCCATATCCTCGCGTGAAACCACGGCACCAGAGTACGTGCCGCGCCGTGGACGCCCTGGACGCCGGGCAGCCGTGCGGCGGTAGGGTGCCGAACGGCACACCGGCCCGCCGCCGGCTGCTGCGTGCCCCCGTGTAGCACCAACGTCACACGGGGAGGCGGGACGTAACACGACCGAAACAACGGGTACACGGCGAGGAAACGGCCTGCACCTAGGTTCGTGGGCGCCACGTCAGCGGCGTGTCCGCCGCGCAGCCCGACGGCACCACCCGATCAAGGAGCAACGGATGTTCAACAACGCGGAGGAGGCAATCGCCTTCACGCGGAACGAAGGCGTCGAGTTCGTCGACGTCCGGTTCTGCGACCTGCCCGGCATCATGCAGCACTTCAACATCCCCGTCTCGCAGTTCGACGAAGCTGCATTCGAGGACGGCCTGATGTTCGACGGTTCGTCGATCCGCGGCTTCCAGGCGATCCACGAGTCCGACATGAAGCTCGTGCCCGACGTCAAGACCGCCTTCGTGGACCCCTTCCGCAAGCGCAAGACGCTCGTCGTCAACTTCTCCATCGTGGACCCGTTCACGGGTGAGCCGTACTCGCGCGACCCCCGCAACATCGCGGCCAAGGCGGAGGCGTACCTGCGCTCCACCGGCATCGCGGACACCGCGTTCTTCGCGCCCGAGGCCGAGTTCTACCTGTTCGACGAGGCGCGCTTCGCGACGAACCAGCACTCGAGCTTCTACTACCTCGACTCGATCGAGGCGGCGTGGAACACGGGCCGCGAGGAGGAGGGTGGCAACCTCGCGTACAAGACGCGCTACAAGGGTGGCTACTTCCCCGTCTCGCCGTCCGACCGCTTCGCGGACCTGCGCGACGACATGTGCGCGACGCTGGAGGAGGTCGGCCTCGAGGTCGAGCGCGCACACCACGAGGTGGGCACCGCCGGTCAGCAGGAGATCAACTACCGCTTCAACACGCTGCTCCACGCGGCCGACGACCTGATGAAGTTCAAGTACGTCATCCGCAACCAGGCCTTCGAGGCCGGCAAGTCGGTCACGTTCATGCCGAAGCCGATCTTCGGCGACAACGGCTCGGGCATGCACTCGCACCAGTCCCTGTGGAAGGACGGCAAGCCGCTGTTCTTCGACGAGAAGGGCTACGGCGGTCTCTCCGACCTCGCGCGCTGGTACATCGGCGGCCTGCTCAAGCACGCGCCGTCGCTCCTCGCGTTCACGAACCCGTCGGTGAACTCCTACCACCGCCTGGTCCCGGGCTACGAGGCCCCGGTCAACCTGGTCTACTCGGCCCGCAACCGCTCCGCGTGCATCCGCATCCCGGTGACCGGCTCGTCCGCCGGCGCCAAGCGCGTCGAGTTCCGCGTGCCGGACCCGTCGGCCAACCCGTACCTCGCGTTCGCCGCCCAGTTGCTCGCCGGCATCGACGGCATCAAGAACCGCATCGAGCCGCCGGAGCCGATCGACAAGGACCTCTACGAGCTGCCGCCCGAGGAGCACGCGCAGATCCAGCAGGTCCCCGGCTCGCTCGCCGAGGCGCTGGACAACCTCGAGGCCGACCACGAGTTCCTCACGCAGGGCGACGTGTTCACGCCGGACCTCATCCAGACGTGGATCGACTACAAGCGCACCAACGAGATCGACCCGATCCGCCTGCGCCCGCACCCCCACGAGTTCGAGCTCTACTACGACATCTGATCGGCGGGCCTGCCGGCCCCACGTCAGATGACCGAGGACGGCGTCCGACCTGCGCGTTCACCGTGCGGGTCGGGCGCCGTTCTGTCGTTCCCGGCGACGAGCGAGACAGCTCGGGCGACGGCAGCGACGCTCAGAGCCCGTCCTCGCGGGGTGAGAGCCAAGCGGCGTACCGGACGCTCAAGGCGTCGCGCGCCTCGGCGGTCGACGCGATGACGTCCGCACCGCCGTCGTACGGCGCGTAGATCCAGTCGACGGCGTCGTCGGTCAGGACGATGCAGTCGACGTCGTTCGCGGCTCGCAAGAGCCACGGGTCGAGCGCGGCGCGAGTGGGCGGGAGTCGGCGCACGAACGCCGACGCCTCGATCGCCTCGTCCTCCACGTCGGCCGTCGTCTCGTCGACGAAGGTCCGCCAGAACGACCAGCTCCTCGAGATCTCGCGAAACTCCTGTGCCGCACGGAACCGGCCCTGCCCGTCCCACCTCATCAGGACGACGACGACCTCGTCGGCGCTCGATTTTCGGAGCGCCGCAAGCACCTGATGATGACGGTCGAGCAACGTCTCTTCCTCCTCCTCGGTGTCGGCATCACGCTTCGAGTCCGGAAGGCTGTGGAACCGCACCCAGCGATCGGCGAGGTGCTCCCGGACGGACCACGACGCCGGGATCGCCCTGACTGCTCGGCACTCCCAGGCTGTCCCGAGCCCGTCCCACGAGGGATCCGGTTCAGGCATCCGGAACCCGCGCACGCCGGCGAACATCTTCTCGCACCGCCCGAGCAGGTAGCGGAAGATCGCCAGGCAAGTGGGAGAGCCCGGAGATGCCGCGCCTCAAGTCCGTCCCCTCCACCGACCCGCACGCCGCTCCCGCGCTGCGTGCCTGACGTTCCGCGCGACCCCGTGCTCGGCGATGTCGTCAAGCACGACGTCGGCTGCGACCAGCTCGACCAGGAGACGCTGGCACCACGGGGTGAGGTCGGGTAGATCGTCGACGATCGACCTGGGCCGGTCCAGGAGGTCACGGATCAGTGCCCACTCACGAAGACGCCGTTCCGCGAACACCCGTCCGGGCGACGCCCCGAGGATGTCGACCCACGCGCGCCCGTCGGCGGTGGCGACGTGCTGGAGGACGTCCACGACGACGACCCGCGCCATCTCGTCGCCCTCGGCCACGGCCTCCTGGAGCAGCGGACGGAGGTCCTCGCGCGGGACGGCGTCTGCGTAGACCGCCCACCGGCTGTGCTCGACGTCGTGGTCGACCTCGGTCTCGCCCACCCGGTCGGCGAGCAGGCGGAGCACCTCTCGGCCCCGCGGCGTCAACCGCGTCACGCCTGGTTCTCCTGGCGCCCGAGGAGTCCGCAGGGGCCGTCGGCAGGGCTCAGGACCCGCCGGGCCGCCTCACGCACCGCAGCGTCCGGGCGAGCACGCTCCTCGGCGACCACCGAGCCGTCGTCGATCACCGTCGAACGCGTCCAGCGCGGAGTCGGCCGCGACGAGGAGCTCGTCGGCGGCCGCGCGGCAAGCGAACTGGGAGGACACGGCGCCCAACCTAGCCGTCGCCACGCACCTGATCGAGAACTTTGCGGGTGGCGGGCGGGCACCAGAGCACCGGACTGCGAGGGACCCGCACAGGACGGTCCCGAACACCGGCTCCGGCGGATCGGCCGTACAGGTACCGTGTGGCCGGCACCGTCCGAGGGGGCGGCCGAGCAGAAGGGTTGTGCACGTGCGAGTCAGGATGATCGTGGGGGCGGTCTTCGCCGTGGTGGGGCTCGTGCTCGCCGGTGTCGGCGGCGTGAACGGGTACTCGACGTACTCGTTCCAGCAGACGGCCGAGCGGACGACCGGAACGGTCGTGGACCTAGATGTTCGGTGGGGGTCGCACAAGAGTCGCTCGACGAGCCGCGCCGAGTACCCGGTCGTCGAGTTCGAGGCCGACGGAGAGCTGCACACCTTCCGGAGCACGGTGACCAGCACGTCGCACCCGGAGATCGGCGACGACGTCTCGGTCCTCTACAACCCTGCTGACCCCGCCGACGCACGCCTGGCCGGCGGACTGCTCAACCACGTGCTCGAGCTGATCCTCGGTGGGATCGGCGTGCTCTTCGCCGTGGTCGGGTCGTCGCTCCTGATCGGTGGCCTCCGCAGACGCGGACGCGCCGCTCCCCCTGCCGGCCCACCTGCGTGGCCCAGCGACGCGGTCGTGTAGGCAGGCACGACTCAGGCGACCTGCGGGGCCTCTCCTGCCCGGCGGTGGGCCGACGGCAGGTCGGAGCCCGGCCGGAGCCCGGCGTAGCCCTCGGCCTCGGCCTCCGCGCACAGGTCCTGGTAGACCTGCCCGCCGCCGAGGTACACCGCCATCTCCACGCGCTTGCCCGGGACGTTGCCACCGACGAACCACGCACCCGCCTTGCGCCCCTCCTCGTACATGACCGTCGCGTTCGCGGCCCGGTCGGTCTCCGCGCGCCACCAGTCCTCCGCCTCGCGCGTCGGCTCGAGCCTGTCGATCCCGTGGTCCCGTGCGAAGGTCAGCGCGCGCTGGAGCCACTGCGCACCGAGCTGGACCGGGACCGGCAGGTTGGACAGCGGCGTCTGCGGTCCGAGTGACATGAAGAAGTTCGGGAACCCGTGGACGGCGATCCCCAGGTAGGTCAGGAGCCCGTCGCGCTCCCACCGTTCGCGCAGCGTGATCCCCTCGCGACCGACGACGTCGAACGCCGTGAGCGCGCCCGTCATGGCGTCGAACCCGGTCGCGAGGACGAGCACGTCGAGCTCGTGCTCGACGTCCTCGACGACGACCCCGCGGCGCGTGACCCGGGTGATCGGTGACGCGAGCACGTCGACGAGCTCGACGTTCTCCCGGTTGAACGCCTCGTAGTAGCCGTGGCCCGTCGGAGGTCGCTTGCCCATGAAGGTGTACGTCGTCGGGCTCAGGGCGTCCGCGGTCCGGGGGTCGGCCACGGTCTCGCGGATCTTCGCCCGGATGAACTCGGACGCGTGCTCGCTGGCGCGCGGGCTCGTCAGGAGGTCCGTGAAGCACTCCATCGCGAAGTGGAAGCCTCCGGCCTCCCACTTCGACTCGAACACCCGCCGCCGCTCGTCGGCGTCGACCTCGAGCGCCGAGTGCGTGGGGAGCTCCATCGGCACCCCGAACGGGTGCCTGGCCGCGCGGTCGAAGACCCCGTCGTAGTTCGCGCGCAACCACGCGAGCTCTTCCGCTGTGACCGCCGGGTTCGTGGTCTCGACGACGTAGTTCGGGGTGCGCTGGAAGACCGTGACGTGCGCGGCCTCGATGGCCAGCTCGGGCAGCATCTGGATCCCCGACGCCCCCACGCCGATCATCCCCACGCGCTTGCCGCTCAGGTCGACACCCTCGTGGGGCCACCGCGCCGAGTGGTGCACCGGCCCGGCGAACGCGTCCAGGCCGGGGATCTCCGGGTACACAGGTCGCGAGAGGATCCCCGTTGCCGACACGAGATACGTCCCGCGCAGGCAGGAGCCGTCCGCGAGCGTGAGCGTCCAGGCGTTGGTGCTCTCGGAGTGCTCGGCACGCACGACCCGGGTGCTCAGCCGGATGTCCCGGCGCAGGTCGAGCCGGTCGGCGACGAACTCGAGGTAGGCGCGGATCTCCGCGCCCGACGGATACCGCTGCGTCCACTCCCACTCGTCGCGCACCTCGGTCGAGAACGAGAACGCGTAGGAGTCGTACTCCGAGTCGGTGCGCACGCCCGGGTACCGGTTGGCCCACCATGTGCCGCCGATCCCTCCCGCGGCGTCGACCACGAGGACCGAGAGCCCGATCTCGCGCAGGTGGTGGAGCATCGCCAGCCCCGAGTACCCCGCCCCGATGACGACCGCGTCGTAGGTCTCGCCGCCGCTCCCCGAATCCTCCATGTGCCGCTCCCCCGAGTTGGTCCGCCAGGACGTCACGGGCGACGAGCCCGTGCGACGCGGTACACCGTCCCATGCGCCGGGGCGTTGTGCCAGAGCCGGTCCGCCGCTTCCCCGCGGCCGCGGTCAGAACGGCCAGACGAGCGGGACGTACAGGACCGCGGCGGCGAGGAAGACCACGGCGAGCGGCAGGCCGAGTCGCCAGTAGTCGCCGAACCGGTAGCCGCCCGGCTGCAGGACCATGAGGTTGACCGGCGTGGCGATCGGGGTGAGGAAGGCCGCGGCTCCGGCGACCGTGAGCGCCATCATGAACGGCTGCACGCTCACGCCGAGCGTCTGGGCGAACGAGACGGCGACCGGAGCCATCACGAGCACGGTCGCGACGTTCGAGATGAACTGCCCGAGCACGATCGTGAGCACGCACACCACGAGGAGGGCGAGCTGCGGCGAGCCGCCGCCGATGAGCCCGAGCACGAGCTCGGCGATCGCGTCCGCCGCCCCTGAGGACACGAAGGCCCCCGACAGCGGGATGAGCGCGGCGATGAGGACGACGGTGTCCCACGAGATCGCACGGAACGACTGCGGCACGGTGACGACCCGCAGGAGCACGAGGGCTCCCGCCGCGAGCAGACCCGCGATGACCGGCGGCACGACCCCGGTCGCCAGCAGCACGATCGTCACGACCAGCACGGCCAGGCAGCGCCGCCAGCCGCGCCCCAGCGGGACGCCGCGCTGCAGGCTCTTCGAGGAGTCGACGGCGATGACGTCGGGCGACTGGGTGTACCGGTGGAGCGCGTCCCACGGCCCGCGCACGAGCACGGCGTCGCCGGGCTGGAGGATCATCGGGCCGGACGGCGCCTCGGTGTCCGGTCCGGTCGAGCTGCCGTCGCCGCGGCGGATGGCGAGCACGACGAGGCCCTCGTCCCGGGTCGTCATGCCGGGGCTCACCCGGCGCCCCACGAGCGTCGAGCGTGGCGCGATGAGCACCTCGACGACCCCCGTGCCGCCGGTGAAGAGACGGCCCGTGTCGAGCTCGGCGGGGTAGCTCTCGCGCCACGAGCGCACGCGCTCACGCGGGTCGGTGGCCGTGTCGGCGAGGTGCTCGGGGACTCGCTCCGGGAGCAGCCGGTCGCCGAGCGTCACGACGAGGACGGCCGTGGCGAGGACGAGCGGGATCCCCACCAACGCGAACTCGAAGTAGCCGAACTCCTGACCGCCCGCCTCAGCAGCCGCCTCGGAGACGATGATGTTCACGGGCGTGCCGGTCAGCGTGAGGAGCGAGCCGGCGCCCGCGGCGAACGCGAGCGGGATGAGCATGCGCGAGGGCACGATGCCGGCGCGCGCGGCAGCCACGACGGCGACCGGGAGGAGCGCCGCCACGGCGCCGTTGATGCTGATGACGGCCGCGAGCAGGGCGGCGACGCCGACCATCAGCGCGAGCAGCCCCGCACGGCCGAGCGACGCGCGCCGCTCGAGCCACTGCCCGATCCACGCGGTGATCCCCGTGGAGTCCAGCGCGTCGCTGAGCACGAAAAGGGTCGCGATGAACAGCACGATCGGGTCGCTGAACCCGCCCAGCGCCTCGTCGAGCGTGAGCACCCCGGTCGCCCACAGGGAGACGGGCACGAAGAGCGCGACGACCACGAGCGGCAGCCGGTTGGACATGAAACCCACGACCGCCAGCGCCAGGATGACGAAGGTCGCGACCAGCGGATCGATCATGGGCACCCCCTGGGACGTCAGGATGCCACAGGTCGCCCCGTCCGAGAGGTCACCTAGGTAGCGGGCGCGTCAGGCGCGCTCGCCCCGCGCGACGAGGCCCGCGCCCACGATCAGCAGCACGAGGAGGGCGACCACGAGGCCGAGGAGCGTGAACGCGCGGGCCGGTCCGAGCGGACCCTCCACGAGGCGCGCGGACCGTCGGCAGCCGACGCCGGCCAGGCCCCACAGGGCCGCGGCGGCGAAGGGCTCGGGGCGCTGCCACACGACGGTCAGCACGACCGCGAACGCCGCGAGCGCCCAGGTGATCCACCCCGCCCAGCGCAGGCGCGAGCCGTAGAACGACCCGGCCTCCCGACCGCCGCGCTCCGGCGCCGCGCGGCGGTCGCCCGCACCGCCCAGCACTCGGGGCTCACGTCGGTCGAGCAGTCCCGGGACGGGTGGCTCGTCGCGCCGGACCACGGTCAGTCCTCGCCGTAGAAGACGCGCTCCATGACAGTCCGGGCGCGACGCGCGGTGCGCAGGTAGTGCTCCTCGAGCTCGGCGCCGGTGTCGACGTCCGGGAGGTCGAGCACGCGCGCGAGGCCGTGGAGTGCCTGCCGGTCGTGCGGGAGCACGTCCGCGGTGGTCCCGCCGGTGCGCCCGGACCACAGCACGAGCGCGCTGCGGAGCCTCGACGCGAGGTGCCACGCCTCGCCCAGCACGGCCGCGTCGTCCGCCTCGACGAGACCGGCGACGACCGCGGCGTCGAGCGCGTCGACGGTCGACGTCGTCCGCAGCCCGGGGACCTGGTGCGCGTGCTGGAGCTGCAGGAGCTGGACGGTCCACTCGACGTCGGACACTCCACCGCGCCCGAGCTTGAGGTGCCTCGACGCCTCGACGCCGCGCGGCAGGCGCTCGGACTCGACGCGTGCCTTGATGCGCCGGACCTCCCGCACCTCCGCGGAGTCGAGGCCGCCGGCCGGGTACCGACGGCGGTCCGCGACGGCGCGGAAGGCCTCACCGAGGCCGGCGAGGTCGCCCGCGACGGGACGCGCGCGGAGCAGCGCCTGCGCCTCCCACACGCTCGACCAGCGCTCGTAGTACTCGGCGTACGAGGCGAGCGAGCGCACGAGGGGCCCGTTGCGGCCCTCGGGCCGCAGGTCGGCGTCGACCGGCAGCGCCGGCTCCGGCCCGACGGCGGACAGCAGCTGGCGCAGCCGCGTCGCCACGGCGAGCGCGTACGCCTGGGCGTCGCGCTCCTGCGCACCGGGCGCGGGGTCGTGCACGAACATGACGTCCGCGTCCGAGCCGTAGCCCATCTCGCGTCCGCCCAGACGCCCCATCGCGACGACGAGCACGCGTGCGGGCGCGGTCGCCGGCTCCTGGGCGTCGTACCCGAGCTCGTCGCGCGCGACGAACTCCGCGACCCGCAACGCGCCGACGAGCACGACGTCCGCCGCGTCGGAGATCGCGCGTGCGGCGTGCACGGGGTCGACGACGCCGAGCAGCTCGGCCGCGCCCGTGCGGGCGAGCTCGCGACGGCGCACGGCACGCAGGCTCACCGTCGCCGGCTCGACCTGGTCGGCGCGCGTGAGGATCGCGTCGGTCTCGGCCGCGAGGCGTGCGGCGCCACGCGGCGTGAGGTCGGCGTCGTCGGCGAGCCAGCGCACCGACTCGGGCGAGCGGGCGAGGGCGTCGGCCAGGTAGCGCGAGCTCGCGAGCAGGTGCGCGAGCCGCTGGGCGGCGGAGCCGGAGTCGCGCAGCAGCTTGAGGTACCAGTGCGTGGCGCCCAGCTGCTCGGAGAGCGTGCGGAACGCGAGGAGCCCGGCGTCGGGGTCGGCGCCCTCGGCGAACCAGCCGAGCATGACGGGCAGGAGCTGGCGCTGGATCGCGGCACGCCGGCTCACGCCCTCGGTCAGCGCGAGGACGTGACGCATCGCGCCCGCCGGGTCGCGGTAGCCGATCGCCGCGAACCGGGCCTTCGCCGCCTCCGGCGCGAGGCTCACCTCGTCGGGCGAGAGCTGCGCCGTCGCGGGCAGCAGCGGGCGGTAGAAGAGCTCCTCGTGCAGCGTCCGCACCTCGCGGCGCGTGGCGCGCCAGCGCTCGGTGAGGCCCTCGGCGCCCTCGGCGCGCAGACCGAGCGACCGCGCGAGGCGGCGCAGCTCGTCGTCGGACGTCGGGACGAGGTGCGTCCGCTTGAGCCGGAAGAGCTGGATGCGGTGCTCGAGCGAGCGCAGGAACCGGTAGCAGACGCCGAGCCGCGCCGCGTGGTCGCGACCGACGTACCCGGCGGCGGCGAGCTCGGTCAGCGCGGTGAGCGTCGACCGGCTGCGGATCGAGTCGTCGCCGCGCCCGTGGACGAGCTGCAGGAGCTGGACGGTGAACTCGACGTCGCGCAGGCCCCCCTTGCCGAGCTTGAGCTGGCGGTCGGCCTCGGCCGCGGGCACGTGGTCCTCCACGCGCCGCCGCATCGCCTGCGAGTCCTCGACGAAGTTCTCGCGCCCCGCTGCCGACCACACGAACGGGGAGATCGCCTCCTCGTACGCGCGGCCCAGGTCCCTGTCCCCCGCGACGGTGCGCGCCTTGAGCAGCGCCTGGAACTCCCACGTCTTGGCCCAGCGCTCGTAGTACGCGACGTGGCTCGCGAGCGTGCGCACGAGCGGTCCCTGCTTGCCCTCGGGACGCAGCGCGGCGTCGACCTGCCACAGGGGCGGCTCGCCCGACGTGCCCCAGCACACCCGGGCCAGGCCCGTCGCGAGCCGGGCGCCGACGGACGTGGCGTGGGCCTCGTCGTAGCCGTCGACCGGCTCGACGACGTAGACCACGTCGACGTCGGAGACGTAGTTGAGCTCGCGCGCGCCGCACTTGCCCATGCCGATCACGGCGAGCCGCACGCCGGCGCCGTGGTCGTCGAGCTCGGCGCGCGCGACCGCGAGCGCGCCCTCGAGCGCCGCCGCCGCGAGGTCCGCGAGCGCCGCGCCGACGGCGGGCATGCGCGTGAGGGGTTCGGTCGCTGTGAGGTCGGTGGCGGCGATGCGCAGGAGCCGCTCGCGGTACGCCCGGCGCAGCGCGTCGACGCGGGCGGGGCCCGGCTCGTCGGCGACGGGCACGGCGGCGTCCGGGTCCGCGCCGACGGCGCGCAGCAGCTCCGCGCGCACGTCGCGCGCGTCGACACCAGTGCCCGGTGTCGGGTCGGCGACGACCTCGAGCAGCGCGGGGCGGCGCACGACGTCGTCCCCGAGCGCGACCGACGCCCCGAGCACGGCGAGCAGCCGGTCCCGTGGCTCGCCCGCGGCGAGGCACCGGCGCGCGAGGCGGGCGAGCGGTCCGTCCTGCTCGACCTCCGGGCCCAGCGCGCCCGCGACGCGCACGACCTGCAGGAGCGCGAGGTCGGGGTCGGCCGCGGCGCCGAAGGCTGCCAGCAGGTCGTCGCTCAGGTGCTCCGGCCCGGCTGCGGCCGTGCCGGTCTCCTCGTCCGGGGCCGCGCCGCCGTCGAGCAGCCGCGCCAGGTCCGGGTCGGTCAGCAGGCTCGCCGAACGCGTGATGTCGGCGAAGCCGACGCGCGCGAGCCGACCGGTGAGCGTCGGCCGACGCGACCCGCCGGCCCGGCCGGACGCCGTCGTGGAGCTGCTCACAGGACCTGGAGGAACCGCTTCAGCTCGAACGGCGTGACCTGCGCGCGGTAGGCGTCCCACTCCTGGCGCTTGTTGCGCAGCACGAAGTCGAACACGTGCTCGCCCAGCGTCTCGGCCACGAGCTCCGAGCTCTCCATGATCTGGATCGCGGCGTCGAGCGACTGCGGCAGCGGCTTGATGCCGAGCGCGCGGCGCTCGGCGTCGGTGAGCTCCCACACGTCGTCCTCGGTGGCCTCGGGGAGCTCGTAGCCCTCCTCGATGCCCTTGAGCCCGGCGGCGAGCATGACGGCGAACGCGAGGTACGGGTTCGTCGCCGAGTCGAGCGCGCGGTACTCCACGCGGCTCGAGTTGCCCTTGCCCGGCTTGTACATCGGCACGCGCACGAGCGCGGAGCGGTTGTTGTGGCCCCAGCACACGTAGCTCGGCGCCTCGGCGCCGCCCCACAGGCGCTTGTACGAGTTCACGTACTGGTTGGTGATCGCAGTGATCTCGGCGGCGTGCACGAGCAGGCCGGCGATGAACTGGCGCGCCGTCTTGGACAGCTCGAACTGCGCGCCGGGCTCGTGGAACGCGTTGCGGTCGCCCTCGAAGAGCGAGAGGTGCGTGTGCATGCCCGACCCGGGGTGCTCGGCCATCGGCTTGGGCATGAACGACGCGAACACGCCCTGCTCGAGAGCGACCTCCTTGACGACCGTGCGGAACGTCATGAGGTTGTCCGCCGTCGTCAGGGCGTCGGCGTAGCGCAGGTCGATCTCGTTCTGGCCCGGCCCCGCCTCGTGGTGGGAGAACTCGACCGAGATGCCCATGGACTCGAGCATCGTGATCGCGGCGCGGCGGAAGTCGTGCGTCGACCCCCGCGCGAGGTGGTCGAAGTACCCGCCCTGGTCGACCGGCACGAGCGGCGACTCGGCGTCGGCGGGCTGGTTGAACAGGTAGAACTCGACCTCGGGGTGCGTGTAGAACGTGAAGCCCTTGTCGCTCGCCTTCGCCAGCGCGCGCTTGAGCACGTTGCGGCTGTCCGCGAGGGACGGCTCGCCGTCGGGCGTGAGGATGTCGCAGAACATGCGCGCGGTGCCGTGCCGCTCGCCGCGCCACGGGAGCACCTGGAACGTCGTCGGGTCCGGCTTGGCGATCATGTCGGCCTCGTACACGCGCGTGAGGCCCTCGATCGAGCTGCCGTCGAACCCGATGCCCTCCGCGAACGCCGACTCGAGCTCGGCCGGGGCGACCGCCACCGACTTGAGCATCCCGAGCACGTCGGTGAACCAGAGCCGGATGAAGCGGATGTCGCGCTCCTCGACCGTGCGGAGCACGAACTCCTGCTGCCTGTCCATGCGGTACATCCTGCCTGATCCGTGTGACGAACGGGTGACACGGTCGTGTGGCGGACGTCGCGCGCCCGCCGGGGCCGCGCACTCCGGGCCCGCCGGGCTCGTCTAGGCTGGCCGCATGGCTGATCTGCGCGTCGCGCTGGCACAGGTCGACACGTGCGTGGGGGACCTCGACGGCAACGCCGCGCTCGTCCTCGAGCGCACCCGCGAGGCGGCCGCCGCCGGCGCCGCGCTCGTCGCGTTCCCCGAGATGACCCTCACGGGCTACCCGATCGAGGACCTCGCGCTGCGCGCGTCGTTCCGCCGCGCGGCCTGGGAGGCCGCCGCGGACATCGCGGCCCGGCTCGCAGCCGAGGGCCTCAGCGACGTCACCGTCGTGCTCGGCACCGTCGGGACGGCCGGCGACCCGCAAGGTGCCGGCGCCGCCGAGCGGGAGGCGTCCGGCTCACCCGCCGACCTGCCGACGAACCGCGCCGTCGTCCTCCGCGACGGCGTCGTGCAGGCGGCGTACGACAAGCACCACCTGCCGAACTACGGCGTGTTCGACGAGTTCCGCATCTTCGCCCCGGGCACCACGACGACGGTCGTCGAGGTCGAGGGCCGCCGCGTCGGCATCGCGATCTGCGAGGACATCTGGCAGGACGGCGGCCCGGTCGCCGAGATGGCGACGCTCGACGAGGCGGGGAACGGGCTCGACCTGCTGCTCGTGCTCAACGGCTCGCCGTACGAGGAGGGCAAGGGCCACGTGCGCACCGACCTCGCCGCGCGCCGCGCGCGCGAGGTGACGGCGCCCGTCGCGTACGTCAACCTCGTCGGTGGTCAGGACGACCTCGTGTTCGACGGCGGCTCGTTCGTCACGGACTCGTCCGGTTCCGTCGTGGCGCGCTCGCCCCAGTTCGTCGAGGACCTGCTCGTGTGGGAGCTGCCCGACGACGGCAGCGCCCCGCGCGGGTCCCTCGCCCCCGAGCTGCACCCCGACGAGGAGGTGTACCGGGCGTGCGTCACGGGCCTCGCGGGGTACGTGCGCAAGAACGGCTTCCGGTCGGTGGTCCTCGGCGTCTCGGGCGGCATCGACTCGGCGCTCACCGCGACGATCGCGGCCGACGCGATCGGCGGGGCGAACGTCGTCGGGGTGTCCCTGCCGTCGCGCTACTCGTCCGAGCACAGCAAGGACGACGCCGCCGACCTCGCCAAGCGCCTCGGCGCGGACTACCGCGTCCAGCCCATCGCCCCCATGGTCGAGGCGTTCCAGGGCGAGCTCGAGCTCGAGGGCGTCGCCGAGGAGAACCTCCAGGCGCGCGTGCGCGGCGTCGTCCTCATGGCGATCTCCAACCGCGAGGGTCACCTCGTGATCGCGCCGGGAAACAAGTCCGAGCTCGCGACGGGGTACGCGACGATCTACGACGCGGGCAGCATCGGCGGGTTCGCTCCTCTCAAGGACGTCGACAAGTCCCGTGTGTGGCAGCTCGCGCGCTGGCGCAACAACCACGCCCTGGACCGCGGCGAGATCCCCCCGATCCCCGAGTCGTCGATCACGAAGCCACCGTCGGCCGAGCTGCGCCCCGGCCAGACCGACCAGGACTCCCTGCCCCCGTACGACCTGCTCGACGAGGTGCTCGACGCGTACATCGAGCACGCGGAGGGCCGGGCCGAGCTCCTCGCGCGAGGTTTCGACCCGGAGGTCGTCGACAAGGTCGTGACGCTCGTCGACAGGGCCGAGTGGAAGCGCCGTCAGTACCCGCCGGGCCCCAAGGTGACCGCTCTCGCGTTCGGCCGCGACCGTCGTCTGCCCATCACCAACCGCTGGCGCGAGCCGCTCGACTGACGGCCCGCGGCACCCCGCGGCCCGTCCGCCCGAAACCCGTACCCAGGAAGGTCGTCCATGTCCGCTCACACCGCCCCCGAGCCCGCCGCGACCGGCGGCACGGGACCGCGCCGCGTCCGCGTGCACCACCTCGCCGAGGCCAAGGCGCGCGGGGAGAAGATCACGATGCTCACCGCGTACGACGCCGTGACCGCGCGGATCTTCGACGAGGCCGGGATCGACGTGCTGCTCGTCGGCGACTCGATCGGCAACACGATGCACGGCCACACCTCGACGCTCCCCGTCACGGTCGACGACCTGATCCCGCCCGCGCGGGCCGTCGCGCGCGCCGCGCGCCGCGCGTTCACCGTCGTCGACCTGCCGTTCGGGTCGTACGAGGCGGGCGCCGAGCAGGCCCTCGCGACGGGCGTGCGGTTCCTCAAGGAGACCGGCGTCAGCGCCGTCAAGCTCGAGGGTGGGCGCCGCATCGCGGCGCAGATCCGGGCCCTGACCGACGCGGGGATCCCCGTCGTCGGGCACCTCGGCTTCACCCCGCAGTCCGAGAACCTGCTCGGTGGGCCCCGCGTCCAGGGCCGGGGCGACGACGCGGCCGAGCGCCTGAGCGAGGACGCGCTCGCCGTGGCCGAGGCCGGCGCGGTGGCGGTCGTGCTCGAGATGGTGCCGGTCGAGGTCGCGGAGCGCATCACCGAGATCCTGCGCATCCCGACGATCGGCATCGGCGCGGGTGCCGCGTGCGACGGCCAGGTGCTCGTGTGGACCGACATGGCGGGGATGACCGACTGGTCGCCGCGCTTCGCCAAGCGCTACGCCGAGATCGGCGCGGCGCTCGGGCAGGCGGCCGCCGACTACGCCGCCGACGTCCGCGGCGGCACGTTCCCGGACGACGCGCACAGCTTCGCGCGCTGACCCGCCGGTCCCGGCTCACCGGAGCGCGCCGACCACGACGAGCACACCGAGCACGGCCACGACGAGGTTCCCGGTCAGCGTGGTGAGTCTCTGGACGCCCGGCCCGACGCGCCCGTCGAGGACGCTCCCCGCCGCGACGAGCAGGGTCTGCCAGGCGAGGGACGCCAGCCCGACGCCGGCGACGAAGGCCGCGCCCGACGCGGGCGTCCTTGCGACCCCGTCGAGACTGGTCGTGACCGCCGCGAAGTACACGAGCGTCGCCGGGTTGACCATCGTCAGGGCGAAGAACGTCGCCGGTCGCCGCAGCCCGCCCGGTGAGCGCCCGTGCCCCGTGGAGGACGCCGTCGCGGCGGAGACGCCGGAGGCCGGCGTGCGAAGTCCTCGGACGAAGCCTCGCGCTGCGACAGCGAGGAGGACGAACCCGCCGGCGACGGCGGGCCACGGCGCAAGCCCCGTGAGCAGCGGCGCGGCCGCGGCGCCGAAGAGGACGGCGACGGCGGCGTAGCCGGCGTCCGCGGCGGCGACCCCGGTCGCGGCGCCCCAGGCCCGTCCGAAGCCGTGCCGCAGCCCCTCGGTGAGCAGCAGGACGCCGATCGCGCCGAGCGGGACGGCGACGGCGAGACCGGCGACGAGGCCGCCGACGAACGCCGCGGTGGTGGTCTCCATGTCGGGACGATCCACCCTCGCGGCGGGACCGACCGCGATCTGCGCGGCACCACGGGTAGATTCGCGGCATGGACGCGATCGACGAGCAGATCCTCGGTGTCCTGCGGGCCGACGGCCGCGCATCGTTCACCGCGATCGGCCGTGAGGTGGGGCTGAGCACGAACGCCGTCGCCGCGCGGGTGCGCAGGCTCCAGACCGTCGGGGTGATCACGGGATTCACGGTCCTGCTCGCCGACGAGGAGACCGGTCGCGCCTCGGGGATCGAGGCGTTCCTGGACGTCCGGCTGCAGCCGGACCGGGACTCGGAGGAGTTCCTGACGTGGGTGAAGGGGCTCTCCAGCGTGGCCGACGCCGTCCACGTGACCGGCCCGTACGACTACCTGCTGCGGGTCCGGGTGCCGGACATGCGCGCGCTGGACCGGCTGCTGCGCTCTCTCAAGCGGGACGGCGGAGCGATGCAGACCCAGACCAGGATGGCGCTGCGCTGACGCGTGCGCGCCGCTCAGCCCGTCGGGCCCGCAGCGCCGGTGCCCGCCCAGGCCGTGAGACCGGCGGCGATCGCGTCCGCGTAGCGCTGCCGGCCGTCCTCGGACTCGACGACCGCCGCCTCCTCGGGGTTGCGCATCTCGGCGAGCTCGAGCATGACGGCGGGACGCTCGGCGTGGTTGAGCGTCGCGAGGTCGTCGCGCCGCTGGATCGGGCCGTCGTCCTCCGCGACCGACGACGACGGCGCGAACCCGGCCGCGCCCAGCGCGGCGACGAGCTCGTGCGCGAGGGCGACGCTCGGGACCCCCTGCACGTCGTTCACCGGCGGGTCGGGCACGATCGCGAAGAACCCGTGCGCGCTGCGGTCCTCCGTGCCGTTGGCGTGGATCGAGACCAGTACGTCGGCGTCGTTCTCCTGCGGGGAGCGCCCGCGGACGTCGACGCACGGGCCCACGCCGTCGTCGTCGGGCCGGGTGAGCACCACGACCGCGCCGAGCTCGGTGAGCCGCGCCGCGAGACGTCCGCCCACGTCCCAGGTGAACGCGTGCTCGGGGTACCCGGCGTCGGTCGACGCGCCGACCGTGTTGCAAGCCTTGGATCCACCGCGGCCGTCGTCGACGGGGGCGTTGATCGTCAGCGGGTGCGCGCCGTTCGCGCCGTTGTGCCCGGGGTCGACGACGACGGTCAGCCCCGCGAGCGGGGGCGGCGGCCCGCTCTCGGTGACCGTCGGGTCCGGCGAGGCGGTCGTCGCCTCGGGGCTCGGGGACGAGGCGACGGCGTCGCCCGACGGCGCGACCGTCGTCGGACCTCCCCCGGACCCGGCCCGCACCTGCAGCGCGAGGAGGAGTGTCAGCGCGCCGACGGCGAGCCCCGCGAGCAGGATCCCCAGGCGTCCGGACCAGACGCGTCCGGGACCGGGCGCCGGGGCGTGGCTCACTCGCCGCGCTCGCGGCGGTCTTCCTCGTCCCAGGCGTCGGAGCGCCGGCGCGCCGTCTCGAGGGCCTTCTCGGCCGCCTCCCGCGTCGGGTATGGGCCCATGCGGTGCGTCCAGGAGCCGCTCGGCCCGCGGTGCACCTCTCCGGTGCGCGTGTCGTAGTAGTACTGGTCCTCGGTGGCCGGCTCGCCGTCGTCGGCGAAGCGTGATCCGGTGCTCATGACCCGATCCTCTCGCATCTCGTGACGCACGCCCGGTCACCTGTCCGCCGTCACGCAGAAGGGTTCGTAGACTGGCGGCCATGCCTCCCGTCTCGCGCCCGCTCGTGCCGGGCACCGTCGGCCCGCAGCGCCCCGTCCCCGCCGCGATCGAGCGGCCCGAGTACGTCGGGCGGCCCGGACCGCGGCCGTTCACCGGCAGCGAGGTCAACGACCCGGAGACGGTCGAGCGCATCCGCGTGGCATCGCGGGTCGCCGCGCAGGCGCTCGTCGAGGTGGGCCGGCACGTGGCGCCCGGCGTCACGACCGACGAGCTCGACCGCGTGGGGCACGAGTTCCTCCTCGACCACGGCGCGTACCCCTCCACGCTGGGCTACCGCGGCTTCCCGAAGTCGCTCTGCACGTCGGTGAACGAGGTCGTGTGCCACGGCATCCCCGACTCGACCGAGCTCGTCGACGGCGACATCGTCAACGTCGACATCACCGCGTACGTGGGCGGGGTGCACGGCGACACGAACGCGACCTTCCCGGTGGGCGCGGTCGACGAGGACTCCGCTCTCCTCCTCGAGCGCACGCGCGAGGCGCTCGCGCGCGGCATCAAGGCCGTCGCCCCCGGGCGCCAGGTCAACGTCGTCGGGCGCGTGATCGAGCGCTACGCCGCCCGCTTCGGGTACGGCGTGGTGCGCGAGTACACCGGGCACGGGGTGGGGCGCGCGTTCCACTCGGGGCTCGTCGTGCCGCACTACGACGCCGCACCCGACCACGCGACGACCATCGAGCCCGGCATGGTCTTCACCATCGAGCCGATGCTCACGCTCGGCACGTCCGAGTGGCGGATGTGGGACGACGGGTGGACCGTAGTCACCGCGGACGCCTCGCGGACCGCTCAGTTCGAGCACACGCTGCTGGTGACAGACGACGGAGCGGAGATCCTCACACTGCCATGAACGCCCACCACGAACACCACTCGTCACACCCGTCGTCGGCCACGACCCGCCTCGCGTTCGGCATCGACATCGGCGGCAGCGGCATCAAGGGCGCGCCGGTCGACCTCGCCACGGGCGAGTTCGCCCAGGACCGTCATCGCATCCCGACGCCGCAGCCCTCGACGCCGCAGGCCGTGGCCGAGGTCATCGCCGAGCTCGTGGGCCAGTACGACCTGCCGCAGGACGTGCCGATCGGCGTCGCCTTCCCGGCACCGCTGCAGCACGGGGTCGTGCGGTTCATCGCGAACCTCGACCAGTCCTGGACGGGGGTGGACCTGCCCGCGCTGGTCGCGCGCGAGACCGGGCGTCACGTCGTCGCCGTCAACGACGCCGACGCCGCCGGGGTCGGGGAGGTCCGTTACGGGGCCGCCCGCAACGCCGACGGGGTCGTGCTCGTCGCCACGCTCGGGACCGGGATCGGGAGCGCGATCGTCGTCGAGGGGCACCTGCTGCCGAACACGGAGCTCGGGCACCTCGAGATCGACGGGTACGACGCCGAGACGCGGGCGTCCGACGCGGCACGCGACCGCGAGGACCTGGACTGGAACCAGTGGGCTGAGCGGCTGCAGCGCTACTTCGGGGTGGTGGAGGACCTGCTCTCGCCGGACCTCATCGTCGTCGGCGGTGGGGTGAGCAAGAAGCACGAGCACTTCCTGCCGCTGCTGCACCTGCGCGCACCGATCGTCCCGGCGCAGCTGCGCAACGCAGCCGGCATCGTCGGGGCCGCGTCGCTCGCGGCGGACGCCGTCGGCTCGTCCGTGCCCGGGGACGTCAGCTCGTCGTGACCTCGGTGCGCTCGGTGCCGAAGATCTCGATGACGCCGAGCATCTCGAGCACGTCGGTCACGACGCTCGGCGGGTTGCGCAGCGTCACGGACAGGCCCTCCTCGGACCCGATCGTGTAGAACTGCACGAGGAACGCGATGCCCGTCGAGTCCATGAAGGTCACCTTGGACGTGTCGATCACGACCGGCACGTCACGTTCGAGGGCGTTCGCCAGGGCGGCGCTCGCCTCGCTGCGCAGGGCGACGTCGATCTCGCCCCACATGTCCACGACGCTCGCATCGCGCTCCTCGAGCAACCTGATGCCGCCCGTCCCGGGCTCCGCGCCACTGCGCTCCAGCTCCTGCACCAACACTGCCCCGCCCTTCGTCCTGCCTCGCCCACCCCGACGAGCACCGCGCCACCTGCCTGACGCCGCCGACCGGACGAGTCCGCTCCTGCACTGCACCGGGCACGAGCGTCGACCTCCGCACGGTCGGTCGTCGCCAGCGTACCTCATTGATGCCGCCCTCTGGTAGCACTCTGGCGAAGACTTTACCCAGGAGCCCCAGACGACGGCGTCTCGGGGAGATCGTTGAGGATTCATTCAACAGTTGGACGGGCGTCCAGACGGCGACGGCCGCCACGGGGAGCCGAGATCAGCTCCCCGTGGCGGCCGTGACGCTCCGGCGCGGTCCGGTCAGCCCGTGTTCTGCAGGCCGGCAGCCACGCCGTTGACGGTCAGCAGCAGGAGGTGCTGCAGCTCGTCCTTCACCGGCCCCTCGGCCCCGGAGCGCAGACCGCGCAGTGCCCGCACCTGCAGCAGGGACAGCGCGTCGACGTACGGGCTGCGCAGCTGGACCGCGCGCCCGAGCACGCGACGTCCGGCGAGCGGCCATGCGTGCTCCGTGACGGCGAGGACCTGCTCGCGCGTGAGCCGCAGCTCGTCGAGGATCGCCTGGGCGAGGTCGTCGCGGTCGCCCAGCGCGAGGTAGCGCTCCGCGATCCGCTCGTCCGTCTTCGCGAGCGACATCTCGACGTTGTCGAGGAGCGTCGCGAAGAGCGGCCACTCGCGGTGCGCCTCGCGCAGCAGCTCGAGGTCGCCGAACTCCTTCAGCGCCGTCCCGAGGCCGTACCAGCCCGCGAGGTTGATGCGCGCCTGGGACCACGAGAAGACCCACGGGATGGCGCGCAGGTCGTCGAGCGAGGAGACCGAGAGCCCGCGCCGCGCGGGACGGGAGCCGATCGGCAGCAGGCCGACCTCCTCGAGCGGCGTCACCTGGGCGAACCACTGCGGGAAGCCGTCGGCGCGCACGAGCTCGTGGAACCGGCGGCGCGACGACGCGTCGAGCGCGACGGCGAGATCGCGGTAGCGGTCGGTCGCCTCGGCGTTGCGCTGCTCGGTCGACGGCGCCGAGGCCAGCAGCGTGGCGGCCGCGACCTGCTCGATGTGCCGCGACGCGATGGTCGGGTCGCCGTAGCGCGCGAGGATGACCTCGCCCTGCTCGGTGAGCTTGAACCGGCCGTCCACCGAGCCCGGCGGCTGCGCGAGCACCGCGCGGTTCGCGGGGCCGCCGCCGCGGCCGAGCGCGCCGCCGCGGCCGTGGAAGAGCGTGAGCGTGATGTCGTGGCGCTCGGCCCACTCCGCGATCCGGCGCTGCGCGTCGTGCAGGGCGAGCGTCGCGGAGACCGGACCGACGTCCTTGGACGAGTCCGAGTAGCCGAGCATGACCTCGACCCGGCGACCGTTCTCCGCGAGGCGGCGCTGCACCTGCGGCAGGGTCAGCATCGACTCGAGGATGTCCACGCTCGCCTGGAGGTCGGCGAACGTCTCGAACAGCGGGATCGCGTCGACGACGGGAACCTCGTCGGCGCCCTCGAAGGCGAGCTCCGCGAGCTGGTACACCGCCGCGAGGTGCTCCGGCTTCTGCGTGAACGACACGATGTAGCGGCGGGCGGCCCGCAGGCCGTAGCGCTCCTGCACCGCACCGAGCGCGCGGTACGTGTCGAGCACCTCGCGCGTGCGGTCGGACAGGTCGCCCTGCAGGCCCTTCTCGGCGATCTCGGCGAGCGCCGCCTCATGGACCTGCGAGTGCTGGCGCACCTCGAGCTCGGCGAGGTGGAAGCCGAACGTCTCGACCTGCCACACGAGCTGCTGCAGGTCCCCGTACGCCGCGCGCGGTGCGCCCGCGGCGACCAGCGACTCCTGCACGACCCGCAGGTCGGACTCGAGCTGCTCCGCGGACGCGTACGCGAGGTCTGCGTTGCGCGCGCGCGTCGCCGCGATCCGCTCCGCCACGACGAGCAGCACCGCGCGGTGCGGCTCGCGCGGCGAAGCCTCGGACGCCGCGACGGTGACCTGCTCGGAGAGCCGGCGCTGGCGCTCCCAGAGCGCGCGCAGCCCGTCGGACGGCGGCGTGCCGTCCTGGTCGAGCGTGAGCTTGCGCCCCACGAGACGCGTGCGCTGCTCCAGCGCCGCGAGCGCGTGGTCGGCGGCGATGGCCGCAGCCTGGCGCGTCACGTCGGACGTGACGTTGGGGTTGCCGTCCCGGTCACCGCCGATCCAGGTGCCGAGGCTCACGAACGGGCGCACGAGCGGTTCCTCGCGGCCCGCCTCGTCGCCGAGCAGCCAGTCGTCGAGGCGGCGGTACACGGTCGGGAAGGTGTCGAACATCGTCGCGTCGAAGACACCGAGGGCCGTCTTGACCTCGTCCAGCACCGACGGCTTGTGCTCGCGGATGGGCGCGGTGCGCCACATCGTGTCGATCTCTGCGAGCAGGCGGCGTTCGTTCTCGGCGAGCGACGTGCCACCGAGGTGCTGCGCGTCGCGCTCGTCGAGGAGCGTCGCGATACGTCGCACGGCGCCCGAGACCGCACGACGGCGCGCCTCGGTCGGGTGCGCGGTGAGGACCGGACGGAACTCGAGACGACGCAGCCGGCGCAGGGCCTCCTCGCGACCGACCTCGCCGACGAGCTGCTCGAACGCCTCGGGGAGCGAGTCGTCGGGCGTCGTGGCGCGCGTCGCGAACTCGGCCTCGCGCTCGCGCAGCACGCGCACGCGGTGGTACTCCTCCGCGAGGTTCGCGAGGTGGAAGTAGCACGTGAAGGCTCGCGCGACCTGCTCCGCACGCTCCATCGTCAGGCTCTCGACGAGGCCCTCCGCCTCGGCGAGCACCGTGCCCGTCGGGTCGGAGTACGCGCGGATCGCGAGCTCGCGCAGGCGCTCGACGTCGTCGAGCAGCTCTTGGCCGCCCGTCTCGCGCAGCACGGTGCCGAGCAGCCCGCCGAGGAGGCGGACGTCGTCGCGCAGCGGTGCGGGGACGTCGTGACGCGCCAGACCGCGCCCGGCGCCGGGCTCAGGGCCGACGTCGGTCCCGCCGGGGGCCGCGGGGGCGCCCGGCGGTGAGGACAGTTCCGTGGTGGGGAGGTCGTTCACGGGCACGAGAGTATTCCTTGACCGTCGACGGACGAGAACGCGTCCGCAGGGTGATCGTCAGCGGCGGGCGCCGACGCGGACCGCGTCGAACGGCGCGTTGGACGCGACGCGGTCCTCGATCGAGCGCGTCACGACGTCCTTGGCGGCACGTGCGGCGTCGAGCACCGACGCGCCCTTCGCGAGCTCGGCCGTGATCGCGGCGGCGAACGTGCAGCCGGCGCCGCTCACGCGCTCCTCGCCGATCTTCGGGGCACGCAGCACGTGCACGTCCTCCCCGTCGACGAGCACGTCGACGGCGTCCGGGCCGGGCAGCTCGACGCCGCCCTTGGCGAGGACGGCGCGCGGGCCGAGCGCCTGGACCTTGCGCGCCGCCTCGATCAGCTCGTCGACGGACTCGATCGAGTCGACGCCCGCGAGGGTGCGCGTCTCGAAGAGGTTGGGCGTCACGACCGTCGCGAGCGGCAGCACCTGCGCGCGCAGCGCCGTGTCCGTGTCGAGTGCCGCGCCGGGCTCCTGGCCCTTGCAGATGAGGACCGGGTCGAGCACCACGTGCTCCCACGTCCGCGAGCGCAGCGAGTCCGCGACGACGTCGATCGTCGCGGGGGTCCCGAGCATGCCGATCTTCACGACCGACGGCTCGTGCGTGACCGTCGCCGCCTCGAACTGGTCGGCGATCACCTGCGGGTCGACGGGGACGAACCGGTGCCCCCAGTCGTTCTTGGGGTCGAACGAGACGATGCACGTGAGCGTGCCGACGCCGTACGCGCCGAGCTCCTGGAACGTCTTGAGGTCGGCCTGGATACCGGCACCGCCGGTCGCCTCGGACCCGGCGATGACATAGGCGACGGGGACGGTCTGCGACATGGGGTGCTCCTTCGGCACAGGCGTGACGTTCTGCTCGGACCCTCCCAGGGGAGGGTGTGCGGACGAGCCGATCTGTACGCCGGGTTCTGTCCCCGCGCGCGGTCGCCCCCGCGCGGGTGACGGTCATCCATCTACGACGTACGTTGCCGCACGCCTCCAGCGGTCTACCCGACTGTGCTTCTCACCAGAGAATCGGGCGGGCCGCCCTCGAACACAGTCTGTCTGACCTTGCTCCAGGTGGGGTTTACCGAGCCGGACCGGTCACCCGGCCCGCTGGTGGTCTCTTACACCACCGTTTCACCCTTACCGCACCAGGCGAGGCCGGAGCCTTCCTGGCACGGCGGTCTGTTCTCTGTGGCACTGTCCCGCGGGTCACCCCGGGTGGGCGTTACCCACCACCTTGCCCTTCGGAGCCCGGACGTTCCTCGGCGGGGAGGTCTTGCGACCTGCCCCGACGCGACCGTCCGACCGACTCGTCCGCACCGGCAAGAATACCTCCCGCGCGTCACACCTCGACGCGGTACGTCAGCGCGAGCTCGTCGCCGCTGACGCCGCGGATGCCCCAGTTCTCGCGCGGCGACTCGAGGATCACCAGCTCCACGTCGTCCGTGGTCAGGCCGAGGGCCGGGACGACGTCGTCGAACAGCGCCGCGACCAGCGCCCGCTTGGCCTCGCGCGTGCGGCCGGTGAAGCAGACGACCTCGACGACGAGGTAGGCGTCGGACCGCGGGGCGACGAGGTCGTCGTCGTCCAGGAGCAGGAACCGGTGGAACCGCTTGTCCTGCGGGAGCTGCCACGTGCGGACAAGCGCGTCGTGCAGCGCGTCGGACACCTCCGCCCGCCGCTCGCCCCACACGCTGCGCCGTCCGTAGATCTTCACCTGGGCCACCGCGCGAGCCTAGCCGTGACGCAGGCCACGCGGCAGGCCCCTCCGGTCCGCGTCGCCCGCGGCAGCCACGCTCGTAGAGTGACCGGGTGCTCGTGCTGCTCCCCCCGTCCGAGGGCAAGACCCCCGCGCCCGACGGCGCCGCACCGGTCGACCTCGACGCCCTCACCTCTCCCGTCCTCACCGCGCACCGTGCGCACGTCCTCGACGCGCTCGCCGCGGCGAGCGCCCGTCCGGACGCCCACGAGGTCCTCGGCACGACGCCGGGGCTCGCGGCGGAGGTCCGGCGCAACACGGCGCTCCGCACGTCCCCCGCGGGCGCGGCGGCCGTCGTCTACACCGGTGTGCTCTACGGCGCCGCCGACCTCGCCGGCGCGCTCGCGGCGGGTGGCGAGACCGCACGTCGCGCGCGCGACGACGTCCGCGTCGTGTCCGCGCTGTGGGGCGCGCTCTCCCCCGTCGACCGCGTCCCGGCGTACCGGCTCTCCATGGCCGTCGATCTGCCGGGCGTGGGGAAGCTCGCCACCGCGTGGCGCCCGCACCTCGCCGCCGTCCTCGACGAGCGCGCGGCGGGGGACGTCGTCGTCGACGGCCGGTCAGCGACGTACGTGAGCGCGTGGAAGCCGGCGACGACCGGCCCCCGCGCGGCCGACTGGGTGGCCGTGCGCGTGGTGCGCGAGCACGCCGGCAAGCGCGCCGTCGTCTCGCACAACGCCAAGCACACCCGTGGCGTGCTCGCCGGGCACCTGTTGCGCCGGCCCGGGACGCCGCCGTCGTCGGCCGCCGGGCTGCTCGACGCCGCCGGCGAGCTCGTCGGGACGGTGATCGGCACCGAGGTCGGGTCCGGCCTGAGCTACCGGCTCCTGGAGGCGACCCTGCACGACGCCACGACCCGGAGCGGCCCGCGCACGCTCGAGCTCGTCATCTCCTGAGCGTCCGGGGCGCATCCGCTGCGCCACGGAGGGGCACGGTCCACAGTGGACCCATGGTCTACAGCGAGGCTCTCGCCGACCGGGTCCGCACCTCCCTCCGGCCACGCGTCGCGTTCGACGAGCGGAAGATGTTCGGCGGGCTCGCGTTCCTGGTGGTCGGGCACATGGCCGTCGCCGTCGCCGGTGACGACCTCATGGTGCGGGTCGGCAAGGAGGGTCGTGCCGCAGCGCTCGAGCGCGGGGCCGGGCCGATGGAGATGGGCGGCCGCACGATGGGGGGCTGGGTCCTCGTCGAGGGAGACCGGGTCGCCGATCCCGACGGGCTCGACGCGTGGCTCACGACGGGCGTGGAACGTGCGCGCTCGGAGCCGCCGAAGGCGCCGAGGGTGCCGAGGCAGAAGGAGTGACCGGTCCTCAGGCGTCGCGAGCATGCGGTCCGCGCGGACGGGCCGGGGCACTGCGACAGGATTCCCGCGACCGGCGGGTTAGAGGTCGCTCGGGACGCCCTGGGCGGTGAGCTCGCTCGTGCCGTCGGCCCACAGGCGCAGGATGCTCACCGAGGCCGGGGGCACGCGGATGCGCGACCACTGCGACGGGGGCGCCCCAGTCGCCGTGCCGATCGCGGCGCGCACCTGCACCGCGTGGCCCACGACGACGACGGTCCTCCCCGCCGACCCCTCGGGCGCGGCGGACAGATGGCTCTCGACGAGGTCCTGCAACCCGTGCCAGACCCGCGCCCCGACGTCGGCGTAGGACTCGCCGCCGGGGGCCGCGGTGGTCCCGGTCGTGTGCCAGGCGTGCAGCCGGCCGGGCCAGGCGGCGTCGACCTCGGCCGCGGTGAGCCCCTCCCACTCGCCGAAGTGCACCTCGGCGAACCGGTCGTCGGTCGTGACCGGGAGCCCCAGCCGGCGACCGATCGCGCGCGCCGTCTCCTGCGCACGCACCATGGGCGACGCGAGGACCGCCGTCGGGCGCGGGAGGTCGGGCCACGCCCGGCGGCCGATGCGGAAGACCAGGTCGGCGGCGTGCGCCGCCTGCGTGCGGCCTCGCGCAGTGAGCGACGGCCCGGGGACGGACGACCCGCTGAACGCGCCCGCGACGGTGAGCGGCGTCTGGCCGTGGCGCACGAGCACGACCGTGAGCGCCGGGGCGTCGTCGAAGCGCACGGCAGCGCCGGACGGACGCGCGGGTGTGTCGAACGCGGCCGACTCCCCGGCCCCGTCGGCCGGTCCGTCCGGAACCCCCGGCGCGGTACCTTCCTCGGCGTCGGCGGCCTCGGGCGCCGACCCGACGCCGGACCTGTAGTCGCGCGCGACCGTCCCCGCGGTGTCCATCGCCTCGTTCGCGAGCGCGTCCGCGGCCGCGTTCTGCGCGCGCGGCACCCACTCGTAGACGACCTGGGCGCGCGGCAGCACGTCGGCCGCCTCGGCGGCGAGGCGGCGCATGTCCTCGTGCTTGATCTGCCAGCGACCGGACATCTGCTCGACGACGAGGCGAGAGTCCATCCGGACCGTCACGCGCGCGGCCGGGTCGATCTCCGCGGCCGCCCTCAGCCCGGCGACGAGCCCCGAGTACTCGGCGACGTTGTTCGTCGTCGTCCCCAGGAACGCCGCGCGCTCGGCGAGCACCTGCCCGGTCTCGCCGTCCCGCACGAGCGCGCCGAACCCGGCCGGTCCGGGGTTGCCCCGCGACCCGCCGTCGGCCTCGACGACGAGGTGCCGCCCACCGACCGCGCTCACGCCCCGGCGCTCTCCGGCCGCACGACGATGTGCCCGTAGTCCTCCAGGCGCACGACCTGGTCGGGCGCGGAGGACGTGATCGTCGCGAGCTCGGCGCGGCTCAGGTCCACGTTGAGCCCCTCGAGGCGCTGGCCACGCAGCGCGACGACGCCCCGTCCGCCGTTCTGGTCGCGTACACGCTCGTAGAGCGCGACGAGGCCGGCGTCGAGGCCGGCGACCGCGTCGCCCCGCTTCGACGCCACCTCGGCGGCCGCCGCGTCGAGCTCGGCGTAGCGCGCGTCGCGGGCCGCGACGACCTCCGCCTTGGCGGACTCGAGCTCGGCGTGCGCGGCGTCGAGCTTCGCGAGCGCCTCCTCGTGCGCCTCCAGGCGCTCCATGACGTCGAGCTCGGCCTCCTCGAGCACGCCCTGGCGCCGCGCGAGCGACTCGAGCTCGGCGACGAGCGCCTGCGCGTCCTTCGCCCCGACCTGTCCGCCGTCGAGCCGGGCCTGGTCCCGCGCGGCACGCGTGCGCACCTGCTCGACGTCGCCCTCGGCCTTCTTCAGCTCGCGCTTGAGGTCGCTCACGGCCGTGCGCGACTCGACGAGCTTGCCCCGCAGGTCCTCGAGCTGCGCGTCGAGCTCGGCGATGCGGGCGTGCTCGGGCAGGTTCTTGCGCTGGTGCGCGAGCTGCTGGGCCCTCGTGTCGAGCTCCTGGACGTCGAGGAGGCGGAGCTGGTCGGCGGGCGGTGCAGTGGCCACGGTGTTCCTTTCGTGGGACCCGTCACGGGTCCGGGCGTACTGGGGTCAGGGGTGCGAGGGCTCGGCGCCCCACGCGCCGGACGACGGGGCCGACGCGAGCCGCGCGGTCCAGGGATCGGTGACGATCGTGCTCACGCGCGTCTCGACGCTCCCCGCCGGCAGCGCGCGCGCGAGGTCCTCGGCAGCGTAACGGAGCCAGGGCCACTCGGACGCGAAGTGCGGGACGTCCACGAGGAAGGGCGTGCCCGCGGCGCCGCCGTCGCGCCGTGCGCGCTCCCGCAGCTCGGACACCGGGTGGTGGCGAAGGTCGGACGTGACGTAGACGTCCGCGCCGCTCGCGCGCACGGCGTCGAAGAGCGAGTCGCCCGACCCTCCGACGACTGCCACCGACTCGACCCGTGCGTCGAGGTCGCCCGCGACGCGCACCCCCTGGGCGGTGGGAGGCAGCACCTCGGCGACGCGCTGCGCGAAGTCGCGCAGCGTCGTCGGACGTGCGAGGCGGCCGACGCGCCCGGTGCCGGTGGTGACGGCCGCGTGCCCGACCGCCGCCGCGTCGTCCGGGCGGTGCGCGACGAGCGGGACGCGGTGCAGCAGGTCGAGTGCGTCGGCGAGCGCGTCCGCGACGCCACGCTCTGCGGCGTCGGCGTTCGTGTGCGCGACGTACAGCGCGCACCCGCCCCGGATGAGCCGGTGCACGAGCGAGCCCTTGAACGTCGTCGCCGCGACCGAGTGCACGGGCCGAAGGAACAGCGGGTGGTGCGTGACCAGCAGGTCCGCGCCCCACGCGAGCGCCTCGTCCGCGACCTCCTCGACGGGGTCGACGGCGAGCAGCACCTTGCGCACGGGCGCACCGGGCTCCCCGGCGACGAGCCCGACGGCGTCCCATTCCTCGGCCGTCGACGGCGGGTATAGCCCGTCGAGGGTCCGCACGACGTGACCCAGCGTCGGGGGCACCGCGCTCGTGGGGGCCGGGCTCGGGTCGGGCGCGACGTTCATGGCGGCAGGCTATCCCGCCCCCGCGCCCGGCACGCGCGTGGGGTGGGCCGTGGAACTCGACGCTACTTCGCCTCGGCGTAGTGGTCGACGACCGCCACGGTGAGCGGGAAGTCCACCGGGAAGTCGCCGAAGAGCAGGCGCCCCGCCTCTGCCGCGGCCGCCCGGACCTCCTCGGCGACGGCCTCGGCGAGCTCCGCCGGCGCGTGCACGACGACCTCGTCGTGGAGGAAGAAGACCAGGTGTGCGCGCCGGGCGAACGGCTCGGGCGCGGCGCCCGGGGTCACTGCAACGGGCAGGTCCCACAGCCTGCGCCGGATCGACGCGAGCCAGCACAGCGCCCACTCCGCCGCGGTGCCCTGCACGACGAAGTTGCGGGTGAACCGACCCCACGAGCGCGTGTACGAGCGCGCCCGCGCCTGGGCGTCGGCTCCGCTCCCGTGCGGGGCGTCCCCCGCGCCGTCGCCGCCGTCCCCGACCTCGTCCTGCGCCGCGTACGCCCCGTCCTGCGCGGCGTGCCACGACGCGCCGGGCAGTGGTGAGCTGCGCCCGAGGCGCGTGGAGACGGCCTCGCCGCGCTCGCCGGCGCGCGCCGCGCGCTCGACGAGCTCGATCGCGTCGGGGAAGGCCTTGGCCAGCCGGGGCAGCACGAGCGCGCTGTCCCCCGTCGTCCCGCCGTACATCGCGCCGAGCATGCCGACCTTCGCGTGCTCGCGCGTGGCGACGGCGCCCGACGCGACGATCCCCGCGTACAGGTCGACGCCGCGCCCCGCGTCCGCCATGCGCTCGTCGTGCGCCAGGCCCGCGAGCACCCGCGGTTCGAGCTGCGCAGCGTCGGCGACGACGAGCCTCCAGCCCGGGTCGGCGACGACGGCGCGCCGCACCTGCTTGGGGAGCTGCAGCGCTCCCCCGCCGCTCGACGCCCACCGCCCCGTGACGACGCCGCCCACGACGTACTCGGTGCGGAACCGGCCGTCCCGCACCCACGTGTCGAGCCACGACCAGCCGTTGGCGGTCAGCAGGCGCGACAGCTTCTTGTACTCCAGCAGCGGCTCCACCACGGGATGGTCGGCCCGCTCGAGGTCCCACTTGCGCAGCGACCGCACCCCGACCCCCGCGTACTGCAACGCCTTGAGCAGGTCCGGGTGCGAGTCGGGGTTCAGCGTGGGCGGGGCGTCGAGGGTCTCGCGGATGCGCGCCACGAGCTCCTGCATGCGGGCGGGGCGCTCCCCCGGGCGCGGGCGGGGGCCGAGGACGTCGGCGAGGATGCCGTCGTGGACGTCGGCGCGCCACGGCAGTCCCGCGTGGTGCATCTCCGCAGCCACGAGCGCACCCGCGGACTCGGCGGCCAGCAGGAGCCGCAGCCGTCCCGGCCCGTCGGGCCCGTCCGCCGCGGCGACCGCGGCGAGCTGTGCCACCAGCTCCACCACGGGGTCGAGGTCGGCCGTCGCGGCAGCGGCACCGCGGTCGTCCCCACCACCGCGACGCCGGCTGGGTTCCCGGCCCGCGAGGTCGTGGCCGCCGAGGTCGTCGCCACCGAGGTCGAACAGGGAGACAGGACGTGCGACGACCGTCGGGTCCGGACCCGCGGGCACCGGCGTGAGGGCGTCCCACGCGCCGGGCAGGGCCCGCGCGTACGCGGTCACCGACGTGAGGGACGAGCGTCGCAGGATCGCCCGCGCCAACCGGAGGTCGTGCGCGCGGTCCACCCTCGACCCCGCCTCCAGCACCGCCGGGTACCAGCGGTTGGTGTCGTCCCACGTCACCCTGTCCGCGGGAGCCATCCCCGCGGCGAGCCCGGCCGTGTCGACCCGTACGGCGTCACCGATCACGCGACCCGCGTCGTCGACGCGATGCAGCTCGACGTCACGGGTCCCGGGAACGCGACGCGTCACGACCTGGTGCACCCCCGCATCCTCGTCGAAGCCACCCACACCGCACCGGTCGTCGCCGTCGGCGCCTCGGCTCGCGCTCGCCGCGTCCCGGCACGATCGTCTACCCGGCGGGCTCATCGTCCGCGGGGACGTCGTGCATGAGCCCGGCGATGTCGGTCGGGATCGGTGGGAGGGGCTCTCGGTGCACGCCGGCGCCCGGGGACCACACGAGGTTGACCTGGAGCTGCGGGTCCAGGTCGGGGTGGTCGGACCTGTTGTGGGACCCCCGCGACTCCCGTCGTTCCAGCGCGCACTCCAGGGTCGCTCGGGCCGCGAGCGCCGCGGACCGCAGGTCGAACGCCTGCGCGAGGTCCGGGTAGCCCTCGATGTCGACGTGGACGCCCCCTCGCGTGATCCGGTCGTCGATCTCGTCGAGGGCGTCGAGACCCGAGCGCAGCCCCGCCTCGTCCCGCACGACGCCGGCGTGCTCGGTCATGACGTCGCGGACGCTGCGCTGCAAGCCGCGCACGTCCACGTCACCGTCGGCGGCCAGGAGCCGGTCGACCGAGGACTCCGCGTCCCGGACCGCGCCGAGCGACCGGCGCTGTGTCGTGAGCGCCGCGGAGTAGGCGGCCGCGGCGCGGCCCACGATCCGGCCGCCCACGAGGAGCTCGAGGAGGGAGTTCCCCGCGAGCCGGTTCGCACCGTGCAGTCCGCTCGAGGCCTCGCCGACGGCGAAGAGGCCGTGGACGTCCGTGCTGTGGTCCTCCGGGCGGACCCACACCCCGCCCATCGAGCAGTGAGCGGTCGGGACGACCTCGATCGGGTCGCGCGTGACGTCCGGCGCCTGGAGCTCCAGGAGCGACCGGTGGGCGTTCGGCAGCCCGGCGAGGATCGCCGCACGCGGCAGGTGCGACAGGTCGAGCCACACGCCGCCGGAGCGCGTCCCGCGGCCCTCTCGGATCTCCGTGGCGGAGGCCAGCACGACGCGGTCGCGGGTGGACCGCTCCATCCTCTCGGGGTCGTAGCGCGACATGAAGCGCTCCCCCCGGTTGTTGAGGAGCACGCCGCCCTCGGTCCGCACGGTCTCGCTCACGAGACTCCCCGCCACGTGCTCTGGCTCGACCAGCCCCCACGGGTGGAACTGCACGAGCTCGACGTCCCGCAGCCGGGCGCCGGCGTCGGCCGCGAGACGGAGCGAGTCGCCCGTGCTCTGCCCGCGCCGTGACGTCGCCCGCCGCCAGATCCGGGTGTGCCCCCCGGTCGCCAGGACGACGGCGTCGGCGTGCACGAGGTAGCGCGACCCGTCGACGAGGTCGAACCCGTACGCACCGAACACGGTCCCGTCGTTCACCAGCAGCTGGGTGACGTAGACCGTGGACAGCACCGGGATCTCCAGCACGGCCGCGCGCCGGACCAGCGCTCGCTGGACCTCCAGGCCCGTGCGGTCGCCCGCGGACGCAGTGCGCCGCCAGGTGTGGGCCCCGAGACGCCGCTGGGAGATCCGCCCGTCCGTCTGGCGGTCGAAGCGCACGCCGTAGCGCTCCAGGTCGTCGATCGCCCGCGGTGCCGCCTGCGCCACCGCCTGCACGGTCCGGGGATCGGCCAGGAGGCGGCTCTCCCGGAGCGTGTCGGCGGCGTGCTGCTCCCACGTGTCCGCGGGGTCGGTCGTGGCCAGGGCGGCGTTGATGCCGTCGGCGTCCCGTGAGGTGTGCGCGTCGGGCGCGGGCCGCTTGCCGACCGCGAGCACGCCCACGCCGGTCTCGGCGAGCGCGATCGCGGCACGCAGGCCCGAGCCGCCCGTGCCGATCACGAGCACCGACGTGGCGAGCTGATGGGTACGTGGGGGCACGGTTCCTCCGCGGCAGACTCCTGCTGACCACGTGTCGACCGCGCGCCGGCGCCAGGTGTGACACCGGCCGGTAGCCTGCACCCGAGGGCGCCGCCGCCGATGCGGACCCCGGGAGCCCAGGAGTCCGATGAGCACGAACCCTCTGCCCCACCTGGTCGGACGCGGCAGCGAGCGTGCGGCGCTCGACGAGGTGCTCGGGAGCCTGAGCCGAGGGTCCTCGGCGGTGCGCGTGCTGCGCGGCGGAGCAGGGGTCGGCAAGTCCGTGCTGCTCGACTACGTCGCGGCTCAGGCGTCGGGCGTCACCGTGACGCGCGCGACGGGGTTCGAGGCGGACATGGAGCTGGCGTACGCCGGCCTGCAGCAGCTCTGCGCCCCTTTCCTCGGCGAGGTCGGCCGGCTCCCCGACCCGCAGCGCGACGCCCTGGAGGTGGCCTGCGGGACGGCCACGGGAGAGCCGCCCGCCCGGTTCCTGGTCGGCCTGGCGGTGCTGACCCTGCTCACCCACGCGTCGGAGGCGCGGCCCGTGCTCGTCCTCGTCGACGACGCGCAGTGGCTGGACCAGGCGTCCCTGCGCACGCTCGAGTTCGTCGCCAGGCGCCTCCTGGCCGAGTCCGTCGCGATGGTGGCCGCGGTGCGCGACCCCGAGGGGGCGACGGCGCTGACCGGGCTCGACGAGCTGCGGGTCGACGGTCTCGACCGGACGTCGGCCGGCGAGCTGCTCGACTCGGCCGTCGACGGGCGGCTGGAGGCGCGCGTGCGGGACCGGCTCGTCGCGGAGACCGGCGGGAACCCGCTCGCCCTCCTGGAGCTCTACCGGGGACGCAAGGCCGCCGAGCTCGCGTACGGCCTGGACGCGTCCGCGGCTGGATCGGTCCCGGACCGCGTCGAGGAGGACTTCGCCCGCCGCCTGGGAGTGCTTCCCCCCGCTACCCGCACCCTCCTGCTGGTGGCCGCTGCGGAACCCGTCGGAGACACGCGGCTCCTGCTGCGGGCGACCGAGCACCTGGGCGTCGTCCCCGACGCCGCACCCGCCAAGGCGGCCGGCCTCATCGAGTTCGGCGAGTCCGTGAGGTTCCGCCACCCGCTCGCCCGGTCGGCGGTCTACCGCGCCGCGAGCCCGGCGGAGCGCCGTGAGGTCCACCGTGCCCTCGCCTCGGCGACCGACCCGGTCCACGAGCCCGACCGGCGTGCCTGGCACGCCGCGGAGGCGTGCGAGGGCCACGACGAGGAGGTCGCGGAAGGCCTCGTGCGGGCGGCGGACCGCGCGAGGCGGCGCGGCGGCATGGCCGCCGAGGCGGTGCTGCTCGAGCGCGCCGCCGATCTCACGCCGGATGCGCGACGGCGCGGGCGCCGTGCCCTGGCCGCGGCCGAGGCGCACTTCTCGGCGGCGGCTCCCGACCGCGCGACGGCGATGGCGACCGTGGCCGACCTCTGCCCGCTCGACCCGCCGGACCGCGCCCGTGTGAACCGTCTTCGTGCCCGCGTGCTCTTCGCGCGCAGCCGGAGCGAGGAGGCGGCGCCGCTCCTGCTGGACGCCGCTGCCGGCCTGGCTGCGGCAGGCTCACCCCTGGCCCGGGAGACCTTCCTCGAGGCGATCAGCGCGGCGGTGTTCTCCGGCCGGGTCGGCGGCCCCGCGGGGGTCGCGGCGGTGGCGACAGCGGCGCGCGGTCTCGGCGCGACGCTGCCGGGCTCCGGCCCCTCGGACGCCGTGCTCGACGCGATCGCGACGCTCCTGGCGGACGGTCCAGAGCGGGGGGTCGAGGCGATCCGGGCCGCGCTCGAGCCTTTCGCGCACGAGGAGCTGGTCGGTCCGGAGGCCACGATGCGGTGGCTCCTGCTGGCTCCGGTCGCGCTGGAGGCGTTCTTCCACCACGCATGGGACTTCACCGCCTGGGACCGGATCTCCGCGCGCGCGGTGCGTCTCGCCCGTGACATCGGCGCGCTGGGCGTGCTGCCGCCCTCGCTCGTCTACACGGCCGGCGTCGACGTCTTCCACGGCGACTTCGCCGGAGCGGCCCGTAAGATCGACGAGGCCGACGCGATCGCGGCGGCGGCCGGCAACGCTCCGTTCGCCTACGCGTCCCTCGTCCTGACGGCGTGGCGGGGCGAGGAGGGGCCGGCCACCGCTCTCTTCGACGAGGCGCGGAGCCGGGCGACGAAGGGCGGTGAGGCGTCGCTGCTCGCCGTCACGGGCTACGTCCAGGGCGTCCTCTACAACGGGCTGGCCCGGTACGACGAGGCCCTCGCCGCCTCTCGCGCCGTGATCGACGAGGACGGGTTCAACTTCGTCGGCCTGGCGCTGATCGAGAACGTCGAGGCGGCCGTGCGCTGCGGCGAGCTCGACCAGGCGGCGGCCTCCTCCGCCCGTCTCGACGCGCTCACCCGTGCCGCCGACACCGGGTGGGCACGCGGGATCAGGGCACGGTGCCGGGCGCTCCTGAGCGAGGGCGACGAGGCCGACCGCCTCTACCGCACCGCCATCGAGCACCTGGGCCAGGACGGCGTGGCCGCGGAGGTCGCGCGCACCCATCTGCTCTACGGCGAGTGGCTGCGCCGGGAAGGTCGGCGGGGCGCCGCGAGGGAGCAGCTGCGCACGGCCCACGACCGGTTCGTGTCGATGCCCGCCGTGGCCTTCGCGGAGCGGGCGCGGCGGGAGCTGCTCGCCACCGGGGCCAAGGTCCGTGCACGGGACGCGACGACGACGTCCCGGCTCACCCCGCAGGAGGCTCAGATCGCCGCGCTGGCGGCCGACGGGATGACGAACCCGAGCATCGCTGCTCAGCTCTTCCTCAGTCCGCACACGGTCGAGTGGCACCTGCGCAAGGTCTACACGAAGCTCGGGATCGGCTCCCGCAGGGAGCTCGTCCACGCGCTGGGGACCCAGGGCGCCGTCGTCGGGGCAGGTGGCGCGACCGCGGTCGGCTGAGCACGGTGTCGCGCGTCTCTCGGCGTCGTCCCACGGACTCACCACGCACCGGACCACGGACCTGCGTGGCGCGACGGGCGGCGCAGCGGCGGACGGTGGGTACGTCGCCCTCCCGGGGCGGCGGCCACCGAAGGAGTCGCCATGGACGCGCCGACGATCGAGACCACCCGCACGACGCCCGAGCCCGGCGCCCTCGGCCCTCCCGACGGTGGCCTGGAGGGCGCCGGGGCGTTCTTCTCGACGCAGCGGGCGCGGCTGTTCCGCATCGCCTGCCGGGTGACGGGCGGCGACGCCTCCGCCGCGGAGGACGTGGTCCAGGAGGCCTGGCTGCGGTGGCAGCGCACGGACCGGGCCGAGGTGAGGAACCCCGAGGCGTTCCTGACCACCACGACGACCCGGCTGGCGATCAACGTCGTCCGGTCCGCCAGCCGCCGCCACGAGTGCCCGGGGGACGTGCAGGCCGCGAGGCCTGCCGACACCCGCACGGACCCCGCCGTCCGGGCCGACGAGACCGCCGCCGTCACCGACGCGCTCGGCCTGCTCCTGGGACGTCTGTCGGGCGGCGAGCTGGCTGCCTACCTGCTCCGACGGGTCTTCGACTATCCCTACGACGAGATCGCACGCCTCCTGCGCACCAGCGTCGTCAACGCGCGACAGCTCGTCCGCCGGGCGGCACCCCGGATCGCGTGCGGCCCGGTGCGGGCCGTCGTCGAACCCACGGAGCACCGACACCTCCTGACCGCCTTCCTCACCGCGGCGAGGGAGGGGGAGGTCGGCGCGCTGGAGACGCTCCTGGCCCGCCGGAGCACGCCCGCCGTCATCGGACCTGCTCTGTCGGTCGGATCAGGATCTCGTTGACGGACACGTGCGGTGGGCGGGTCACCGCGAAGAGCACGGCGTCGGCGACGTCCTGGGGGTCCAGGACGCGGATCTCCCCGGCCATCTGCGCGGCGAGGGTGCGCATCGCGGGGTCCGACAGATGGCTGGCGAGCTCCGTGTCGACCATGCCGGGCTCGACGACGACCACGCGCACGCCCTGAGGGGCGACCTCCTGGCGCAGCGCCTCGGAGAACGCGTTGACACCGTGCTTGGTCGCCGCGTAGACGCCCGAGCCGGCCGACGCGGAGCGGCCCGACGTCGAGGAGGTCTGCACGAGGGTCCCGCGGCTCGCCACGAGGTGCGGCAGCGCGGCGTGCGACACGTGCAGGGTGCCGAGCAGGTTCGTGCGCGTCATCCGTTCCCACTCGGCGGGGTCGGCCGCCTGCACGGTGGACGAGAGCATGATCCCGGCGTTGTTGACGACGACGTCGAGCCCTCCGAGGATCCTGGCCGCGGCCGCGACGCCGGCACGTGCGGACTCCGCGTCGGCGACGTCGAGGGCGAGCGGCATCACGACCCCCGGCAGCTCCTGGGCCTGGGACGCGACCTCCTCGAGGCGGTCGACGCGCCGCCCCGCCGCGACGACCCGCGCTCCGGCGCCGGCGAGAGCCAGGCTGATCGCTGCGCCGATTCCCGACGACGCCCCCACCACCAGCGCCCGGCGACCTGTCATGTCCATGTCGTGCTCCTCCCGGTAGAAGATGACCATGCGGTCACCTTCATGCACGCTACCACGGAAAATGACTCGCCGGTCATGTTCGTGGTAGCGTCCGCGAAGGAGGTGGTCGAGGTGCGGGCAGACGCCCAGCGCAACCGCGAGGCACTCGTGGAGGCCGCGGCGACGGTGCTGGCGGACTCGGGCCTCGACGCGTCGGTGGCGGAGATCGCCGAGAGCGCGGGGGTCGCCAAGGGCACCGTCTTCCGGCACTTCGCGTCCAAGGAGGAGCTCGTGGCGGTCGTCGTCGCCCGGCTCGTGGACGGTCTCGCCGAGCGGGCCGAGGAGCTGCTCGAGGCGCCCGACCCGATGGCCGCGCTGAGCGAGTTCGTCGCCGCCGGGACCGCACTGCAGGCGCGCGACCGCGCCTTCTGCCAGGTCGCGGCGTCCGCCGAGCTCACCGTCCCGGGCCTCGTCGACCGACGGGAACGGCTCGAGCAGATCGCCGAGCTCCTCGCCCGCCGTGCGGTGGACTCCGGTCAGGCCCGCGCGGGGCTCACGGGCCGGGACGTGGTCGGCCTCATGACCGCCGCGTACCAGGGCGCCTGCGCGACCGGCGACCCCGGACGCTGGCCCTACTTCCACTCGCTGCTCGTCGCGGGACTCGCGCCCTCGACGGGGGCGCCGCTCGTGGCGACCGACCCGACAACCGCCGTCGATCGACCGGCCGGGCACGAGGGTGAGGGTAAGGGTGGTGGGCCCGGAGGGACTCGAACCCCCGACATCCACGGTGTAAGCGTGGCGCTCTGACCAGCTGAGCTACAGGCCCCGGAACAGCGGTGCACAGCCTACCGGCTCAGAGCTGCTCCAGAGCGCGCCGGTAACCGTCGAGGTCGCGGCGCTGCCCCCGCGGGTTGACGACGGACCAGCGCACGATCCCGTCGGCGTCGAGCAGGAACGACCCGCGCAGCGCGAGCCCGTTCTCCTCGTCGAGCACGCCGTAGGCCCGGGCGACGTCGCCGTGGGGCCAGAAGTCGGAGAGGAGGTCGAACTCGAAGCCCTCCTGGGCGGCCCAGGCCTTCTGCGCGAAGACCGAGTCGCACGAGATCCCGAGGAGCGTGACGCCCGCGGCCTCGAAGTCCTCGACGTTGTCGCGCAGCTCGCAGAGCTCGCCCGTGCAGATCCCGGAGAACGCGAACGGGTAGAAGACGAGCAGCACCGGTCCACCACGGAGGTCGGCCAGGTGGACCGGGGTGCCGTGCGTGTCCGGCAGTGTGAAGTCGGGAGCCGGGTCCCCCGGGCGAGGCGTGAGGCTGGCGGACGACGCGGGTGCGTCGTCAGCGACCACGACCACGCGTCCCGAGCTTGGTGGCCGACCAGTCGGGTGCGATCGAGAGCGTGCTCGTCGCGTGCAGCCCCGCCGTGGTCGCGGCCTCCTGGATGTCGTTGTGCCCCACGTGGCCCGGGCGTCCGGGCTTGGGCGTGAGCACCCAGATGAGGCCGCCGTCGTCGAGGACCGTCTGGACGTCCACGAGGAGGTCCGTGAGGTCGCCGTCCTCCTCGCGGAACCACACGAGCACGCCGTCCGTGACGTCGTCGTAGTCCTCGTCGACCAGCTCGCCGCCGACGTGCTCCTCGAGCTCGGCGCGCAGGTCGTCGTCGACGTCCTGCCCCCACCCGAACTCCTGCACCACGTTGCCGGGTGCGAACCCCAGGCGGTCCACCCCGCGGGGTCCTGCGCTGTCCGTCACAGTCGTGCCGTTCCTTTCCCTCGTCCGTCAGCCCACCAGGTCGTCCGGCCGGCCGGACGACCGTCGTCCGTGCCTGCCACCTGCCGTGTCTGGCAAAGGTAGCCCACCGGACCCTGCGGTGCTTGGCAAGGCGGCCACCATGGACGCCTCCGACGTCACGCGACCGCGCGACGCCTCGCAGAGACTCTCACGGCCGGGCCCCGACGTACTCGTGTCGCCGAAATCACGCCCTCTTGACCACCCGATGGTGTGACTTCCCGGCGTGATGTGAACACAATGGGTAGACCACCCTGGTCTCGTGAAGAGGCGCGGTCGCCACCAGCGGCCGCGGCCGCACGCCCGGAGTGGCTCCGAGACGGGTGTCTGCCGTGTACCGCGCGGCAGGGCGCCCGGCATCCGACGAGATATGAGGTTGCTGGTGGCTTCGTACGACGAGACCGGACCGCTGATCAACGGTCTGCTCAGCCAGGTACCGGACATCGACCCCGCCGAGACCGGCGAGTGGGTCGAGGCCCTCGACGGCCTGATCGACGACCGTGGGGGCCCCCGTGCCCGCTACGTCCTGCTGAACCTGCTCAAGAGGGCCCGGGAGCGCAGCGTCGCCGTCCCGACCTCGCTGACGACTCCCTACGTGAACACGATCGGTGTCCACGAGGAGCCCTACTTCCCCGGGGACGAGGCGCTCGAGCGCCGCTACCGCTCCTGGATCCGCTGGAACGCCGCCGTCATGGTGACGCGCGCCCAGCGCCCCGGCATCGGCGTCGGCGGGCACATCTCCTCCTACGCGTCGGTGGCGACGCTGTACGAGGTGGGGCTCAACCACTTCTTCCGCGGCAAGGACCACCCGGGCGGCGGCGACCAGGTCTACTTCCAGGGCCACGCGTCCCCGGGCGTGTACGCGCGCGCCTTCCTCGAGGGCCGCCTCTCGGCGGACCAGCTCGACGGGTTCCGCCAGGAGAAGTCGCACGCGGGCGGCGGCCTGCCGTCGTACCCGCACCCCCGCCTCATGCCCGACTTCTGGGAGTACCCGACGGTCTCCATGGGCCTCGGTCCGGCGAGCGCCATCTACCAGGCGTGGACGGACAAGTACCTCCACAACCGCGGCATCAAGGACACGAGCCAGCAGGACGTCTGGGCGTTCCTCGGCGACGGCGAGATGGACGAGCCCGAGAGCCGCGGCATGCTCCAGCACGCGGCGCAGCAGCAGCTCGACAACCTGACGTTCGTCGTCAACTGCAACCTGCAGCGCCTCGACGGCCCCGTGCGCGGCAACGGCAAGATCATCCAGGAGCTCGAGGCGCAGTTCCGCGGCGCGGGCTGGAACGTCATCAAGGTCATCTGGGGCCGCGAGTGGGACGTGCTGCTCAACGCCGACAAGGACCGGGCGCTCGTCAACCTCATGAACGTCACGCCCGACGGCGACTACCAGACGTACCGCGCGGAGTCCGGCGCGTTCATCCGTGAGCACTTCTTCGGCCGCGACCCGCGGACGAAGCAGCTCGTCGAGAACATGACGGACGACGACATCTGGAACCTCAAGCGCGGCGGGCACGACTACCGCAAGCTGTACGCGGCCTACTCCGCCGCCCGCGCGCACACGGGCCAGCCGACGGTCATCCTCGCGCACACCGTGAAGGGCTACGGCCTCGGCTCGACCTTCGCCGGCCGCAACGCGACGCACCAGATGAAGAAGGTCGGCCTGGCCGACCTCAAGCTCCTGCGCGACTCGCTGCGCATCCCCATCACGGACGCCGAGCTCGAGGCGAGCCCGTACGAGCCCCCGTACTACCACCCCGGGCCGGACGCGCCGGAGATCCAGTACCTGCTGGACCGCCGCAGCCGTCTCGGTGGGTTCGTGCCGGAACGCCGCTCCAAGCCCGCGCCGGTCACGCTCCCGGGCGAGAAGACCTACGAGGTCCTCAAGAAGGGCTCGGGCCAGCAGGAGATCGCCTCCACGATGGCGTTCGTCCGGCTCCTCAAGGACCTCATCAAGGACAAGGAGTTCGGCAAGCGCATCGTGCCGATCATCCCCGACGAGGCGCGCACCTTCGGCCTGGACTCGATCTTCCCCTCGGCGAAGATCTTCAACACCCAGGGCCAGCACTACCTCGCCGTGGACCGCGAGCTCATGCTGAGCTACAAGGAGTCCGAGGCCGGGCAGATCATGCACACCGGCATCAACGAGGCCGGCTCCGCCGCCGCGTTCCAGTCGGTCGGCACGTCCTACGCCACGCAGGGCGAGGTCATGGTGCCGTTCTACATCTTCTACTCGATGTTCGGCTTCCAGCGCACGGGCGACCAGTTCTGGGCGGCGGGCGACCAGCTCACGCGCGGGTTCATCGTCGGCGCGACCGCGGGCCGCACGACGCTCACGGGCGAGGGCCTGCAGCACGCGGACGGCCACTCGCCGCTCCTCGCCGGCACGAACACCGCGATCGTCCAGTACGACCCGGTGTACGGCTACGAGATCCGCCACATCGTGCGCGACGGCATCGAGCGCATGTACGGCGACGGGTCGGACGGCCGCGACCAGAACGTCATGTACTACCTCACGGTGTACAACGAGCCGATGGTCCAGCCGACCGAGCCGGAGGACGTCGACGTCGAGGGCATCCTGCGCGGCATCCACCGCGTCTCGGTCTCCGACGCCGAGGGTCCGAAGGCCCAGCTCCTCGCCTCCGGCGTGGGCGTGCCGTGGGCGCTCGAGGCGCAGCAGCTCCTCAAGGAGGACTGGGGCGTGTCGGCCGACGTGTGGAGCGTGACGAGCTGGAACGAGCTGCGCCGCGACGGCCTGGCCGCCGAGCAGGAGGCGTTCCTCAACCCTGACCAGGAGGCGCGCGTCCCGTACGTCACCGCGAAGCTCCAGGGCGCCGAGGGGCCGTTCGTCGCGACGAGCGACTACGACCACCTCGTGCCCGACCAGATCCGCCAGTGGGTCCCGGGCGACTACGCGGTGCTCGGCGCCGACGGGTTCGGCTTCTCCGACACGCGCGCCGCCGCGCGCCGGCACTTCAAGATCGACGGCCCGTCCGTCGTGGTGCGGACGCTGCAAGCCCTCGCCAAGCAGGGCAAGGTGCCCGCCGACGCGTCGGCCAAGGCGATCGAGAAGTACCGCCTCATGGACATCACCGCCGGTACGTCCGGCAACGCGGGCGGCGAGTCCTGACCCTCGCCCACCCGGTACGACGGCGGCCGGTCACCTCCTCGCGGAGGTGACCGGCCGCCGTCGTGAGAGGGCGGGGTGTCAGGTCCCGGCGCGGTGCTGGTCCGCCTGCGCGACGGCGCGCTCGAGGTCCGCGCGCAGCGGTGCGAACGCCTCCGGGTCGGCGTACGCGGCCAGCGACTCGAGGTGCTGACGCGCCTCCAGGGGTCGGTCGGCCTCGATCGCCGCGAGCACGAGCTGACGGCCGACCTCCGGGTCGTGCTCGCGTGCACGCCAGTGCCCGACCCCGAGCCCCAGCGCCTCGGCGGGGAGCCCCGCGGCACGCAGCACCTCCATGGACTGCGCGAGCGCGCGTCCGGTCGGGTCGCGCTCCGCGGCCGTCGCGAAGCGGCGCAGCGCGGACTCCTGGTCGTCGTCGAGCGACAGGCGGCCCAGCTCGACGAGCGCGTACCAGCCCCGGGGATGGCCCGCGAGCTCCTCGGCGAGCGCCCAGACCGCGAGGTCGGCGGCCCGCTGCTTCTCGCTCTCGTCCACCGGGGCGGCGAGCGGGTCGTCGTTCGTCGGGCCCTCGGCGGCTCGTCGCCGCACGAGCTCGGCGAGCGCCCGGAACGCCCGTTCGTCGTTCGGGTCGTCCACGAGCATCGCGCGCAGCGCGTCCTCGTGCACCGTGTCGCCGCGCTTCTCCCCCGACCTCGGGCGGCGCGTGCCCACTGTCGACGCGGACGTCGGCCGGCGCATGAGCTGTCGAAGTCGGGGCATGAGGGCCATGACTCGACCCTAGCGGGTCGCCCGGACGCTCACCCGGCCCCGGCACCTTCACAGCCCGCGAGGAACCGGCGGTTTGTGGACTGTCCACAACCGCGACCCGTATGCTCGGCGCGTGACGGCGACCCCGAGGACCCCCGCGAGCGCGCCCGCCCCGACCGGGGGTCCGGGCAACGCGGACAATCTCCAGCGCCTGCGCGACGGCAGCGGGCTCCTCATGTCCGCGGCCCTGCGCCGCCTGGACGAGGAGCTCCCGTGGTACCGCGACCTCCCCGCGGAGGACCGTTCGTACGTAGGTCTCGTCGCGCAGTCCGGCATCACGGCGTTCGTCACCTGGTACGCCGACCCCTTCGCGCCACCGCACGGCGTGAGCGACATCTTCGCGGCCGCGCCGCCCGAGCTGACGCGGTCGATCTCGTTGCAGAACACGCTCCAGCTCGTCCGGATCGTCGTCGAGGTGGTCGAGACGCACTCGGCCCAGCTCGCAGCACCGGGCGGCGAGCGAGACCTGCGCGAGGCCGTCCTGCGCTACTCGCGCGAGGTCGCGTTCTCGGCGGCGGAGGTCTACGCGCGGGCGGCCGAGGTGCGCGGGGCGTGGGACGCGCGCCTCGAGGCCCTCGTGGTGGACGCCCTCATCCGCGGCGACGGCGACGACTCGCTGCGCTCGCGGGTCTCGGCTCTCGGGTGGGGCGGGCACGGGTCGACGCTGGTCGTCGCGGGGACCATCGCCGCGACCCTCGACGAGGTCCGCACCGCCGAGCTGCGGCGCGCGACGCGCCGCGCCGCGGGCGACGCGCTCGTGGGCATCCACGGCGACCGGCTCGTGCTGGTGCTCGGCGGCGAGGGCGACCTCCAGGCCGCCGCCGCGTCGCTCCTGCCCCGGTTCGGTCCCGGTCCGGTCGTCATCGGGCCCACGGTGCCGGGCCTGGACGAGGCGGCACGCTCCGCGCAGGCGGCGCTCGCCGGCCTGCGCGCGGCGCCGGCCTGGCCCCAGGCGCCGCGCCCCGTCCTCGCCGACGACCTGCTGCCCGAGCGAGTGCTCACCGGGGACACGACGGCGCGCCGCACGCTCGTCGCGCAGGCGTACCGGCCGCTCGCCGAGGCGACAGGATCGGTGCTCGAGACGCTCTCCGCCTACCTCGGCACGGGTCGCTCGCTCGAGGCCGCGGCGCGCTCGCTCTACGTGCACCCCAACACGGTGCGGTACCGCCTGCGCAAGGTCTCCGAGATCACGGGCTGGGACCCGCTCGACGCGCGCGAGTCGTTCGTCCTGCAGGTCGCGCTCGCCCTCGGCCAGCTCGCCACGACACGCTGAGCGACGGCAGCTGCTTGTAGGTTCGACACAAACCCCCTCGACAAGGTTGGTGCGGGTCGTGACGTGGTGCACGGCCGTGCGGTTGGCACAGTTGACGGGTGCTCGCCGTCTTGTGCCCTGGACAGGGCTCCCAGTCCCCCGGAATGCTCGCTCCCTGGCTCGAGCTGCCCGGCGTCGCCGACCAGGTCGCCGCGTTCGGCGAGGCCGCCGGCCTCGACCTGCGCGCACACGGCACCGCCTCCGACGCCGACACGATCCGCGACACCGCGGTCGCGCAGCCGCTCATCGTGGCCTCGTCGCTCGTCGCGCTGCGGGCGATCCTCGACGGCCGCGACACGACCGAGGTCGTGGACGTCACGGCGGGCCACTCGGTCGGCGAGCTCGCCGCCGCCGCGGTCGCGGGCGCGCTCACCGACACGGGCGCCGTCGGGCTCGTGGCCCACCGGGCGCGGGCCATGGCCGAGGCGGCCGCGGCCACCCCGACCGGGATGAGCGCCGTCGTCGGCGGCGACCCCGAGGAGGTGCTCGCCGCGATCGAGGCCGCCCACCTGTGGCCCGCGAACGTCAACGGCGGCGGCCAGGTCGTCGCGGCCGGCGCGCTCGACCACCTCGCCGCCCTCGCCGAGAACCCGCCCGCGAAGGCGCGCGTCATCCCGCTCCAGGTCGCCGGCGCGTTCCACACGCCGTTCATGCAGCCGGCGCTCGAGCAGTTCGAGCCGGTCGCGGCGTCGTGGGACGTCTCCGACCCCCGCCTGCCGTTCCTGTCGAACGCCGACGGCGAGCCGTACGGGACGATCGACATCGAGGGCAGCGCGTACGGCAAGGCTCGCGACGTCGTCCGGCGCCTCACCGCGCAGATCGCGGCGCCCGTGCGCTGGGACCTGTGCCAGGAGACGCTCGCCGAGCTCGGGGTCACCGCGGTCCTCGAGCTCGCCCCGGGGGGCGTGCTCACCGGGCTCGCCCGCCGCTCGCTCAAGGGTGTGGAGTCCGTCGCCGTGAAGTCGCCCGACGATGTCGCGGCGGCGCGCGATCTCGTCGCCCGTCACTCGGTGGTTGGCGGCGCGACCGGCGTCTCCGCCGAGGCCACCGGGGCGGTCGACGCGTGAGCGCGACGCTGCGCCAGGCCACGGGCCCGGCCTACTCGCGCCTCCTCGCGATCGGCGGGGTCCGTGGCGAGAACGTCGTCACGAACGACGACATCGCCGGGCCGATCGACTCCTCCGACGAGTGGATCCGCCAGCGCACAGGCATCGTCACGCGCCGCCGCGCGGGAGCCGACGTCGACGTGCTCGACCTGTCCGAGGCCGCGGCGCGCGACGCGCTCGCGCGCGCGGGCCTGCAGGGCTCGGAGATCGACGCCGTCATCGTCTCCACCGTGACGTACTTCCACCAGACGCCGGCCGCGGCAGCGGTCCTCGCGGAACGGCTCGGCGCGACGCCGGCCGCGGCGTTCGACGTGTCGGCCGCGTGCGCGGGGTACGCCTACGCGATCGCCCAGGCCGACGCGCTCGTGCGTGCCGGCGCGGCGACGCACGTGCTCGTCGTCGGTGCCGAGAAGATGAGCGACTTCGTCGACCCGACCGATCGGTCCATCTCGTTCCTCCTAGGCGACGGAGCCGGTGCCGCGATCGTCGGGCCGTCCGACACCCCGGGGATCGGCCCGACGGTGTGGGGCTCCGACGGCGGCAAGGCGCAGGCGATCCGGCAGACGCACGCGTGGTCCGACCTGCGCGCCGACCCCTCGCTCGGCTGGCCCACGCTGCGCCAGGACGGGCAGAGCGTGTTCAAGTGGGCGGCGTTCCAGATGGCGCCCGTCGCGGCCAAGGCCATGGCCGAGGCCGGCGTCACGCCGGGTGACATCGGCGCGTTCGTGCCGCACCAGGCGAACATGCGCATCATCGACCAGCTCGTCAAGCAGCTCCAGCTCCCCGAGACCGTCGCGGTCGCCCGCGACATCGCCGAGACGGGCAACACCTCGGCGGCGTCCATCCCGCTCGCGACCCGACGGCTGCTCGACGAGGGGCAGGCCCGCTCGGGCGACCTCGCGCTCCAGATCGGCTTCGGCGCGGGCCTCGTCTACGCCGCGCAGGTGGTCGTCCTGCCGTAGGGGAGAATCACCCCTGGACGGACGGCCGCACCGCCTCACGGACGGGACGACCGAAGCCGTCGGCGGACCTGTCCGTCGCACGCACCACGTACCGCACCACCCCGGGACGCAAGTCCTGGGAACCGCCACCGGGACCGGTCGCCGCCGGCCCCACGACAAGGAGAAACCATGGCCTACACCGAGCAGGAAGTCCTCGCCGGCCTCGCCGAGATCGTCGCCGAGGAGACGGGTCTGCCCACCGACGCCGTCGCGCTCGAGAAGTCCTTCACCGACGACCTCGACATCGACTCGCTGTCGATGATGACGATCGTCACGCACGCCGAGGACAAGTTCGGCGTCCGCATCCCGGACGACGAGGTCAAGAACCTCACGACGGTCGGCGACGCCGTGTCCTACATCACGGGCGCCCAGGCCTGAGCAGGCCCGGCCTGCCCCGCAGGCCCGCGGACGGGCCGGCGTCACCCGCCGGCCCGTCCGCCCTCCGCCCCCGCCGCAACCCACCGAGGAGCATCCATGCCCGCCGTCACTGAAGTCGTCGTCACCGGTCTCGGGGCCACCACGCCGCTGGGCGGGGACGTGCCCACGACCTGGGCCGCCGCCCTCGCCGGCGAGTCCGGGGCGCGCACCCTCGAGAACGACTGGGCCGAGCGCTACGAGATCCCGGTGACGTTCGCTGCGACCATCAAGGTCGACCCTGCCGAGGTGCTCGCTCGCCCCGAGATCAAGCGCATGGACCCGTCCACGCAGTACGCGATCATCGCGGCGCGCGAGGCCTGGGCCGACGCGGGCAGCCCCGAGGTCGACGGCGACCGGCTCGGCACCGTGGTGTCGTCCGGCATCGGCGGCATCTGGACGACGCTCGACGGCTGGGACACGCTGCGCGAGCGCGGTGCCCGCCGCATGCTGCCCATGACCGTCCCCATGCTCATGCCGAACTCCCCCACCGCGTACGTCTCGCTCGAGCTCGGTGCACGCGCCGGGGCCCACGCCCTCGTGTCCGCGTGCGCGTCCGGTGCCGAGGCGATCGGCTACGGCGTCGACATGATCCGCGCCGGCCGCGCGGACGTCGTCGTCGCGGGCGGAACGGAGGCGACCATCCACCCGATGCCGATCGCGGCCTTCGCCGCGTCGCGCACGCTCTCGCTCCGCAACGACGACCCGCAGGGCGCGTCGCGCCCGTACGACGTCGACCGCGACGGCTTCGTCATCGGCGAGGGCTCGGGCGTCGTCGTGCTGGAGAGCGCCGAGCACGCCGCCGCCCGCGGTGCGCGCGTCTACGCACGGCTCGCGGGCGTCGGGCTCTCGTCCGACGCGTACCACATCACCTCTCCGGACCCCGACGGCCGCGGCCAGGTCGCCGCGATGCGCCGAGCGCTCGAGGAGGCCGGCGTGACGGGCCGCGACGTCGTGCACGTCAACGCCCACGCGACCTCGACGAAGGTCGGCGACCTCACCGAGACGCGTTCGATCCGCACGCTCCTGGGCGACGACGCCGACCACGTCCTGCTGTCGGCGACCAAGTCGATGACCGGTCACCTCCTCGGCGGTGCCGGTGCGCTCGAGTCGATCTTCACCATCAAGGCCGTGTCCGAGCGCCTCGCTCCCCCGACGATCAACGTCACGAACCCGGACCCCGAGCTGCAGGTGCCCCTCGTGCGCGACACCCCTGCTGAGCTCCCGCCGGGCGACGTCGTCGCGATCAACAACTCCTTCGGCTTCGGCGGGCACAACGTCGCCCTCGCCGTGACGAGCGTCTGAGTCACCAGACGGAGCCCCGTAGTGGCCGCTCAGCGGCCGCCGCGGGGCTCCGTCGTGCCGTATGCCCTTGGCTCGGACAAGAGCATCTCGGTGGGCTGAGGTGGACAGTTGTCCAGATCGTGCGGGATTCACCCATCCGTTTTGTCGTCACAAGACCAGGTGAATGCGGACCTCCTGTCAGCGTCTCGCTGCACGCCGGAAGATTCACCCCGCTGCGGCCGTCACTCACTGAGCGCACGTTCGTCCCATCGCCGACCCTTGCGGCGTGCCGTGACCTCGGTCACGCCACACGCCCGAGGCAGACGAGCGGAAGGACAGGACAGTGACCCCAACGGCTAGGCCCACCACGACCGAGGGCGCCTGCCGGGGGGATGGTCCCGGCAGGCGCCCTCGTCGTGCAGCGCGAAGAGTCGGCGCGCGACGTCAGCCGACGCGGTGCAGCCAGCGCACGGGCGCCCCGGCGCCGGCGTAGCGGAAGGGCTCGAGCTCGTCGTCCCACGCCTTGCCGAGCGCGAGGTGCAGCGCGTCGCGCATCGCCCGGGGCTCGCTCACATGGTCGAGCGCGGCGCGGATGCGGTCCTCCGGCACGACGATGTTCCCGTGCACGTCCGTCACGGCGTAGAAGATGCCGAGGTCGGGCGTGTGGGACCACCGGCCGCCGTCGACGCCGTGGCTCGGCTCCTCCGTGACCTCGTACCGCATGTGGGACCAGCCGCGGAGTGCGGACGCGAGCTTCGCGCCCGTGCCCTGCGGACCCTGCCACGAGTACTCGGCACGGTAGAGCCCTCGCGCGGCGGGCTGCTCGGTCCAGTCGAGGGACACGCGCACGCCCAGGACGTTGCCCGCGGCCCACTCCATGTGCGGGCACAGAGCACGCGGTGCTGAGTGCACGTAAAGAACACCGCGGGTGATGGCACCGGCCATGTCTGCCTCCCTAGGTCGAGGTTTCGTCTTCCCCAACGTCCTCACCAGGGCGGTTTCCACGGCACGTCACACGTTCTGTCGCGGCGTGTCTCGTGCCCATCTTGCACGATAGGGCGCGTTCGCGCGAGGGATTCGCCGGGCGAGCCCGCTCGCGGTCAGGGCGGGCGCAGCGTCAGAGCTGGGCGCGCAGCTCCCGCATCGCCTTCTTGCGCACCGAACGGTCGAGCCGGTCCAGGTACAGCATCCCGTCGAGGTGGTCGCACTCGTGCTGCAGGCAGCGCGCCATGAGCTCGGTGCCCTCGACGACGACCTCGTTCCCGTCCAGGTCCGTCCCCACGACGCGCGCGTACCAGGCACGGCGCGTCGGGTACCAGAGGTCCGGCACGGAGAGGCAGCCCTCGTCGCCGTCCTGGTAGTCGTCGGACAGCTCGACGATGCGGGGGTTGAGGACGTAACCGATCTCGTCGTCGATGTTCCAGGAGAACGCGCGCAGGTTCACGCCGATCTGGTTGGCGGCGAGACCCGCACGACCCTCGTGGTCGACGGTCTCGACGAGGTCCGCGACGAGCGAGCGCACGCGGTCGTCGATGGTGGTGATCTCGTCGCAGGGGGTGCGGAGCACGGGGTCCGGGATGGTCCGGATCTCTCTCATCGCCATGCTCGCCATTCTTCCATGCGGGTGAGCCGCGCCGCCCCGGGCAGGTCCCCCGGGGCGGCGTCGGGGCGCACGTCACATGCGCGCGTACCGTGCCCGGGCGAACGAGTACAGGCCGTAGGCAGCGAAGCCCAGGCCGACGGCGACGAGGAGAGCGACGCCGAAGGGCTGCTCGGCGACCGTGGCGAAAGCTGCGTCGAGCCCACCGGCCTGCTGCGGGTCGTGCTGCACCGCAGCGGCGACGAAGAGTCCGCCGAGCACGCCCAGCGCGACGCCCTTGGCGATGTACCCCACCCGACCGAGGTGCACGACGGCGCGGCCCACGTGGCCGCTCGTCCCCCCGCGCAGGTCCTCGAGGAACTTCTTCCGCCACCCCTTCACGACGTGGTAGACGCCCGCGACGACGATCCCTACCCCGACCGCCCCGACGAGCAGCGTCCCGCCCGGCTTCTGCATGATCGTGGCGGTGAGGCTCTCCTCCTGCCCGGAGCCGCTCGACGCCCCGGAGACGACCTGGACCGCGAGCACCCCGAGTGCGACGTAGACGATCGCCTTGCCGGCGGCCTTGAGCCGGTCCGAGGTCTCCAGACCACCGGTCACGGCGACCGTGACCTGCCACAGGCCCAGCGCGGCGAACGCGACCACGGCGAACCACAGGAGCACCGTCCCGCCCGGGGTCTGCGCGATCGCCTCGAGGGCGCCCGTCTGGTCGGCGTCCTGGCTGGACGCCGCGCCGAGCGCCACCTGCACGGCCAGAACCCCGACGACGAGGTGCAGGATGCCGCTCACCACGTAGCCGCCTCGCGCAAGGAGCTCCAGTGTCTTGCTCTGCCGCACGCCTCGCGCCGCTGCCTTGCCGGCCGAGCTCACGTTCGATGCCACGTGTCCTCCTCGTGATCAGGACGCCGCCCCTCGCGCCGCCGGGTTCTCCGGCTCGCACACCCTGCCAGACGGCGGCCGTCCACGCGCGCAGAACCGGTGCGGCGTCGAGGCGACGTCCGCCCGGCCCGCCGACCCGCCATGGACGAGCTGCCCCGTCAGCGGCCGCCGTACTCCTCGTCGGTCACGTGGTCCAGCCACGTCACCACCTGGCCCGCTTCGTCCGCCTCCTGGATCGCGACGTGCGCCATGAACCGGTGCGCGCTCGCTCCGTGCCAGTGCTCCTCGCCGGGCTCGACGTAGACGACGTCGCCGGGCCTGACCTCGTGCACCTCGCCGCCGCGACGGGCGACGTAGCCGATGCCGTCCGTGACGTAGAGCGTCTGCCCCCGCGGGTGGCTGTGCCAGGCGGTCCGGGCGCCGGGCGCGAACCGGACGTGGGCGCAACCCACCGCGGACTGTGCGTCGGGGTCGCGGATACCGTCGATGTACACGGTGCCGGTGAACCAGTCCTCGGGGCCGGCACCGGTCCGGCCGCCGCTCTGGGTGATCTTCATGAGCTTCCTCCTTCGTCGTACGGGATGCGCCGCTCGCGCGGCGGCGGACATGTCGCGGCGCCGTCAGCCGTCGGCCCGCGCGATCGTCACGGTGACCTCGTCGGGTCCGCGGGCGAGCAGCTCGATCCCGCGGCCGTCGAAGGTGCCGACCCTGGCGATTCCGTTCCAGTAGCCCACGTCGCCGTGGTAGAGGACCAGCTGGGAGGTCGGTTCGTACCAGCCGATCTCGCTCGGGCTCGGGTCGTCACCGTCGGCCATGCCGTCCATGGTCAGCGGCGGGTCGAGGGGGGCCGTCTTCTCCACACCTCCGTACTCGCTGAACGAGAGGGTCAGCGGCAGCCGAGCGGTCAGGTCGCGCGCGGCCGCGTTGTCCCACAGCCGTCCCTGCAGCGTGGTCTCCCCTACCGTGAGGACCACGGCCACCGCCATTGCCACTGGCACTGCCACGCTGGCTGTCAGGTGTCGCATCGGTCGTCTCCTACGGGCCGGGCCGGACCACCCGATCGGTACGAGACGTCGCGGGTGGTCCGGCTGGACGGTCAGAGCGTGAGCAGCACCTTGGTGGCGCGGCGCTCGTCCATCGCCCGGTAGCCCTCGGCGGCCTGCTCGAGGGGCAGGGTGAGGTCGAAGACCTTGCCGGGGTCGATCTTCCGGTCCCAGATGAGCTGGATCAGCTCGGGCAGGAAGCGGCGGACCGGGGCAGGACCGCCGAGGATCTGCACCTGGGAGAAGAAGAGCAGCTCCCCGGGCAGCTCGACGTCGTGGGTGACGCCGACGAAGCCGACGTTCCCGCCGGGCCGTGTCGCGCCGATGGCCTGGACCATCGACTCCTGCGTGCCGACGGCCTCGATCACCGAGTGGGCCCCGAGCCCGTCGGTGAGCTCCTTGATCCGTGCGACGCCCGCGTCGCCGCGCTCGGTCACGACGTCGGTCGCGCCGAAGTGCCGGGCGAGGTCCTGGCGGTCCTCGTGCCGGGACATCGCGATGATGCGCTCGGCACCGAGCTGCTTGGCGGCGAGGACCCCCATGAGGCCCACGGCGCCGTCGCCGACGACCGCGACCGTCCTGCCGGGGCCGGCCTGCGCGGCCACGGCGGCGAACCAGCCGGTGCCGAGGACGTCCGACGCGGCGAGCAGGTGCGGGACGAGGTCGGCGTCGGGCTGACCCGGGGTGGCCACGAGGGTGCCGTCGGCGAAGGGGATGCGCGCCTTCTCGGCCTGGGTGCCGATGGCGCCGTCGACGAAGACACGGTGCACGCAGCTGGACGGAAAACCGGAGCGGCAGATCTCGCAGGTGCCGTCCGAGATGACGAACGATCCGACGACGAAGTCACCGGGCTTGACGGTGGTCACCTCCGCCCCGACCTCCTCGACCACGCCGACGTACTCGTGGCCCATCTTCGCGTGGTCCACCTGGTCGGCTCCGCGGTACGGCCACAGGTCGGACCCGCAGATGCAGGTCGCGGCCAGCCGGATGACCGCGTCAGTGGGGTCGACGATCGTCGGGTCGTCGCGCTCCTCGACGCGCACGTCGCCGGGTCCGTGCATGATCACACCACGCATGAGGTTCTCCTTCTCGGGTCGGTGCTCCCATCGTGCGCGGGATCTCGCCCGGCGGGGAGTGCCTGGTGAGGGGTGTACCGGCAGTGCACCCCTCCGCACGGACTCCCACGCCGCCACCGCCTGGCCTACCGTCGTGACCATGGACAACCGAGCGGACGTGCGCGAGTTCCTCATGTCGCGGCGCGCGAAGGTGAGCCCCGAGGCGGCCGGCGTCGTCGGCGGGGCCAACCGGCGCGTCCCGGGCCTGCGGCGCAGCGAGGTCGCGATGCTCGCCGGCGTGAGCGTGGAGTACTACGCCAAGCTCGAGCGCGGGGCGATCGCCGGCGCGTCGGCGTCCGTCCTGGACGCCGTGGCGCGGGCGCTGCAGCTCGACGACACCGAGCGCGCGCACCTGCTCGACCTGGCACGAGCCGCGGACGGCATCCCGTCGTCAGGCCGGACGCGCCGCCGCGCGACCCGCTCGTCGGCCCCGCGACCGAGCCTGCAGTGGGCGCTGTCCGCGATCACCGACGGAATCGCGTTCGTGCGCGACCCGCGGCAGGACCTGCTCGCGACCAACGCGCTCGGCCGCGCCTTCTACTCCCCCGTCTTCGGCGACGGCGGCCGCACGCCGAACCTCGCCCGGTTCCAGTTCCTCGACCCCGCGGCGCGGGACTTCTACCCCGACTGGGACCTGTTCGCCGAGATGTGCGTGGCGATCATGCGCGCCGAGGCCGGTCGCGACCCGCACGACAAGGGCCTGCAGGACCTCGTGGGCGAGCTGTCCACGCGCAGCGAGACGTTCCGCCGCCTGTGGGGCGCGCACGACGTCCGGACGCACGGCGCCGGGACCAAGCGGTTCCACCACCCCGTGGTCGGCGACCTCACCCTGGCGTACGAGGAGCTGGCCATCACCGCGGAGCCGGGTCAGGTACTCCTGGTCTACACGGCCGAACCGGGCTCGCCCTCGGCCGAGCGCCTGCGCCTGCTCGCCTCGTGGTCGGCCGACCCCGCCCCCGCCGACGTACCCCCCGATGCCGCAGCACGGGACGCCGACACCTCCCGCACGACACCCCGACGACAGGAGCGGTGATGGAGCTGCAGCAGTTCCTCGACCACGTCCGCCGCGGCGCCGTCATCGAAGGCGGCTCGGAGCAGCACGCCTTCCTGCACGGCACGGCCCAGGAGGCGCTGCGGACCACCGCGGAGCTCAACGCCGGGTATCGCACCCCGGACGAGGTGCGTGCTCTGCTGTCGCGGCTCACAGGACGTGCCGTCGACGAGTCGGTGACGCTCTTCCCGCCGTTCTCGTGCGAGTTCGGGAAGAACCTCGTCCTCGGCCGCGACGTCTTCATCAACATGGGGTGCCGCTTCCAGGACGCGGGCGGCATCACGATCGGGGACGGGACGCTCGTCGGCCACGGGACCACCGTGGTCACGCTGAACCACGCGGTCGACCCCGCCCGTCGCGCGGACATGATCCCGGCGCCCGTCGTGATCGGCCGCAAGGTCTGGATCGGCGCCGCTGCGACGATCGTGCCCGGTGTGACGATCGGCGACGGCGCGATCGTCGGCGCGGGGGCGGTCGTCACCAAGGACGTCCCGGCCGACACGATCGTCGCGGGCGTCCCGGCGCGGCCGATCCGCGCGACCGGGTTCGAGTCCTCGGGCGCCTGACGGCGCGCGGGCGCAGCACCGGACTCACCGGGGGAACCTCAGGAGGGCGCCGCGAGGTGGTCGCGCAGCACGACCGCCTGGTTGTGCTCCTCGTCCGTGGCGCCGTACACGAGCGTCACGACCTCGTGCTGCCCGACGACGTCGCGCAGCTCCGCGACCGCCTCGCCGTTCGCGTCGAGCTCGGCCCGGTACCTCGCGGCGAACTCCTCGAACAGCCGTTCCTCGTGGTGGAACCACTGCCGGAGCTCCGTGGACGGCGCCACCTCCTTGAGCCACAGGTCGACGCGCGCCCGTTCCTTGCTCACGCCGCGCGGCCACAACCGGTCGACGAGCACCCGGAACCCGTCGCCGTCGTCGGCCGGGTCGTAGACACGCTTGATGCGGACCACCATGAGCCCATGACACGCCGTGAGCGCACCTTGCGCATCCGGTGCGCGGCCTGGTGCCCCGTGCAGGACTTGAACCCGCGACCGAGAGATTATGAGTCTCCTGCTCTGACCAGCTGAGCTAACGGGGCGCGCGGTGAGCATATCGCCACCATGTTCCACGCCCGGCGTGCACGTGCCGAGCCGCTACGGTGGGGACGTGCCCTGGTTCCGTCGCCCAGCCCTCCCCGACGCGGTCCGACGTGCGCTCGACGTGCCGGCCGACGACCGCATCCTCGCGTCCGCCGAGCTCGTCGACGGCTCGTGGGCGGTCGCGACGCGCGCGGCGCTCGTGACGAGCGACGCCACGGGCGGCGCGGTCTCTCGCCGCCCGTGGTCCGACGTCGACCGCGCGTCGTACGCGCCCGAGACAGGCACGATCACAGTCCGGTGGGTCGACGGTGCCCCGGCGCTGACCCTGCCCCTCGCCGACGCCCGGCGCACGTCGCTCGCCCAGACCCTGCGCGAGCGCGTGCAGTCGTCCGTGGTCCTGGCCGAGACCGTGACGTTCACCGCAGGGCGCACGGCGCGGGTCGCGGTCCGTCGTGACGCCACGGGCGGCCTCTTCTCGCAGGTCGTCGCGGACCCCGGGGTGGACCTGACGGATCCCGAGGTGACGGCCCGGGTCGACGCCGCCGAGGAGCGGGTGCGATCGGCGTCCGGACTACCCCTCTGAGCCTGCTAGAGTTTTCCCCGGTCGCCACGGTGAACGCCGTGACAGCCATGATCGATCCCGCGTAGCTCAGCTGGCAGAGCATCCGACTGTTAATCGGACGGTCGTAGGTTCAAGTCCTACCGCGGGAGCCCTCAGACCGAGCCCCTGGTCCTGCGACAGCAGGTCAGGGGCTTCGTCGTCTCCCGCTTCGCGCGACGGGCGCGACGATCGGGAATACCGGACCGTTGCCCGGGGCTTTCACCGTGCGTGACCACGACGTCCACGGCCGGGATCGGTCTGCGCTCCGAGCGCGGCCCGGTGCTCCTCGCGCTCATGCTGTCGACCGCGCTCGTCGCGCTCGACGCGACGATCATCGCGACGGCGTCCGCGACGATCGCCCGCCAGCTCGGCGGGTTCGAGCAGCTCCCCTGGCTCTTCTCCAGCTATCTGCTCGCGCAGGCCGTCGGGACGCCGGTGTTCGGCCGGCTCGCGGACGTGCTCGGGCGCAAGCGCCTCATGCTGGCAGGTGTCGGGCTGTTCTTCCTGGGGTCGGTGCTGTGCGGGGCGGCGTGGTCGATGCCGGCGCTCGTCGCCGGGCGGGTGCTGCAGGGGCTCGGCGCCGGCGCCGTGATGCCGGTCTCGCAGACGATCGCCGCGGACATCTACACGCTCGAGGAGCGCGCGAAGGCGCAGGGCTACCTCGCGTCGGTGTGGGCGATCTCGTCGGTCGTGGGACCGACGCTCGGGGGCGTGTTCTCGGAGTTCGTGAGCTGGCGCTGGATCTTCTTCGTCAACGTGCCGCTGTGCGCGGTCGCCGTCTGGATGCTGGTGCGCCGCTACCACGAGACGCCGCGCGAGGGTGCCCGCGAGCCGATCGACTACCGGGGCGCCGCCCTGCTCACGGCCGGCAGCACGCTGCTCCTGCTCGGGCTGCTCGAGGGCGGCTCCACCTGGGCATGGGACTCGCCTGCGTCGATCGCGATCCTCTCCTCCGCCGTCGTTCTCCTCGGCGTCTTCGCGCTCCATGGCCGCCGGACGACGTACCCCGTCGTCGACCTGACGATCCTGCGGCGGCGCGTCGTCGGCGTCTCGACGGCGGTCTCGCTCCTCGTCGGGGTGATCGTGCTCGCGCTGTCCAGCTACGTCCCGATCTACGCCCAGGGCGTCCTCGGCGTCGGACCGCTCGTGGCCGGGTTCGCGCTCGCGGCCATGACGGTCGGGTGGCCCATCTCGGCGTCCAACGCCGGGCGGCTGTACCTGCGCATCGGCTTCCGCCTCACCGCGGTGCTGGGGTCCGTGCTCGTCCTCGTGGGCACGGCTCTCATGCTCCTGCTGGGCGCGACGTCGTCCGTCGTCGCCGTGGCGGCGACGTGCTTCGTCGTCGGGGTCGGTATGGGGCTGACGGCCGTCCCCACGCTCATCGCCGCGCAGTCGTCGGCGGCCTTCACCGAGCGCGGTGCGGTCACGGGGACGAACATGTTCGCGCGGTCCCTCGGCTCCGCGGTGGGCGTCGCGGTGTGCGGCGCGATCGTCAACGCGAGCACCACCCTCGGGCCCGACGGCACGCCGTCCGGGCCCGGTCTCATGACGGCGATCCACGTCGTGTTCCTCGTGCTGACCGTGAGCGCCGCCGCGCTCGTCGTGCTGGCGGCGCTCATGCCGGCCGACCGGCAGGCCGCCCGAGAGCGACGGGTGGCAGTGGCAGACGCGGCGGCACAGCCCGTGAGCACGGACTGAGGATCAGGCGATCTCGCCCTCGCGCAGGGTGCGGCGCTCGGCCTCGAGGGCGAGCAGGGCGGCGAACGCCGCCTGGTAGGCGGGCAGGTCGCCCGCGGGATCGAGGCGCTGCAGGCGGCTCTTCGCGTCGGCGATCCGCCGGGTGAGGCCCAGGTCGACGAGGCCGCGCACGACGCCCGCGACATATCCGGCGACGACGTTCTCCCGGTCCTCGGGCAGCGGCGCGACCGCGAGCTCGGTCACCAGCCCGCGCACGGGCTCGGCCGCCTGTTCGACGACTGCCTCGACCCAGTGCCCGTCACCGAGGACCTTGCCCTCGCTCACTCCCCCGGCGGCCCGGACCGCGGCGTGCACGGCTCGCCACGCGGGGACTGCGAACGCGTCCTCGCCGAGCTCGTCGAACACCGCAGGCACGAAGCGCGGGTACTGGAGCACCGCGACGAGGGCGAGACGCTCGCGCCGCGCGACCGGGTCGCGGGGGTCGGGCGCGGGGAGCGCGGGCTCGGTGGGGACCGACCCGGGCGACGCGTCGACGCTCCCCTGACGGACGTCGCCGGGCCGCGACGTGCGCACCGGACCGGGCGCACCCCGCTTCGCCGCGGCCGCGACCTCTCGACGGACGCGCTCGGCGTCCATGCCGATCCAGCCGGCGAGCATCCGGGCGTACTCGGGACGCAGGGCGGCGTCGCGGATGCCTGCGACGACCGGCGCGGCGGCTCGGAGCGCCCCGACGCGGCCCTCCGCGGTGTCGAGGTCGAACGTCGCGAGCGTCGTGCGGATGACGAACTCGAACAAGGGCTGCCGACCGTCGACGAGCGCGCGGACGCCCTCCGGCCCGCGTGCCATGCGCAGCTCGCACGGGTCCATGCCGCTCGGTTCGACGGCGACGAACGTCTGCGCGTAGAAGCGCTGGTCCTCGCCGAACGCGCGCACCGCGGCCTTCTGGCCCGCCGCGTCGCCGTCGAACGTGAAGACGACCTCGCCCCCGACGGACGCGCCCGACGCGAGCTGCATTCCGCCGCCCGCGGTCGTGTCGCCGAGGAGCCTGCGCACGATGCGGGCGTGGTCGGAGCCGAACGCCGTCCCGCACGTCGCGACGGCGGTCGTCACCCCCGACAGGTGGGCCGCCATGACGTCCGTGTACCCCTCGACCACGACGACGCGCTTCTGCTTCGCGATCTCGCGCTTGGCGAGGTCGATGCCGTAGAGCACGTGCGACTTCTTGTAGAGCACCGTCTCCGGGGTGTTGAGGTACTTCGGGCCTTGGTCCTCGTCGTAGAGGCGGCGTGCGCCGAACCCGACGATCTCGCCCGTCACGTCGCGGATGGGCCACACGAGGCGGCCGCGGAACCGGTCGTAGATGCCGCGCTGGCCCTGGCTCATGAGCCCCGAGGCGATCAGCTCGGCCTGCGTGAAGCCCCGCCCCTGGAGGTGCCGCTGGAGGTTGTCCCAGCCGGTGGGCGCGTAGCCGACGCCGAAGTGCTCCGCGTCGGCGCGCTCGAAGCTGCGCTCGGCGAGGAACGTCCGCGCGGCGGCCGCACCGGGGCCGACGAGCTGCTCGGAGAAGTACTGCGCCGCGACGCGGTGCGCCTCGAGCAGCCGCTGGCGCTTCCCGGGCTCCTCGCGCTGCCGCGGGCCTCCTCCGCCCGAGCCCGACTCCTCGTAGCGGAGCTGGATGCCCACGCGGTCGGCGAGGTACTCGACGGCCTCGGTGAACGTGAGGCCATCGATCTTCTGCACGAACGAGATGACGTCGCCGCCCTCGCCGCACCCGAAGCAGTGCCAGCGCCCGACGCCCGGGCGCACGTGGAACGACGGGGAGCGCTCGTCGTGGAAGGGGCACAGGCCCTTGAGCGATCCGACGCCCGCCGACTTGAGGGTGACGTGCGCCGAGACGATCTCGTCGATCCGCGCGCGGTCGCGGACGGCGTCCACGTCCTCGCGTCGGATCAGGCCAGCCACGACAGCGAGTCTATGCGCCCACGGAGGGTCCGGCGGGCGCCCCGTGGACGACGCCCGACGCGGCGCACCGGCGTGCGTAGGCGGCCGGGGTCGTCCCGGTGGCACGCGCGAAGTCGGTCCCGAGGTGCGCCTGGTCGTAGTACCCGACGGCGGTCGCGAGGGCCGCGAGGTCCTGCTCCGGGTCCGCCGCGATCAGGTCGGCCGCGAGATGGACCCGGTGGCGTTGCAGCACCCACTTGGGGCTCACGCCGACGTAGGCCGCGAAGAGCCGCTGGAGCGAACGCGTCGACGTGGCCGCGGCGTCGGCCAGCGTGCCCACGCCCGCCCCGGGCCCGACGTCGCCGCTCACGAGCGTGGCGAAGACCGTCGCGATCCGGTCGAGGTCGCGGGCCGTGCGCTCCGTGCGCGCCCGCGCCGCGCGGGCACGCAGCAGCGGCTCGACGAGCGCGGCGGCCTCCTCGTCGTCTCCCCCCGCCGCGAGGGCGACGGCGGTCGCGCCGGTGCGCTCCGCCGTCGGGCCGAGGAAGTCCCCGGCCGGGACACGGACGCCCCGCCGCACGGCGTCCGGGCGTCCGAGGAGCACGCGGAACGCGCCCGGGCGCAGCTTGGTCCCGACGACGGCGCCCGAGCCGGTCAGCGTGCGCTCGAAGAGCCCGGGCGGGACGCCGTGCGCGACGTACCCCGACTCCTCGGCCACGACGTTCGCCACGGGGTGCGGCACGAGCACCTGGGTGAACGACTCCCCGGGCGCCAGGCCCCAGCGCACGACCCAGTGCCGCTCGACGAGGTCGGCGAGGTCGGGCGCAGGCTCGATGCGGACAAGCTCGAACCCTCGCCGCGCGGCGGCGGGGTCGACGAGACCGCGCACGGACGTCGTCGGGCGACGACGCACGACGTCGTCCGCAGGCCGGCTCGGTTCGAACACGTGTCGCATTCCTCCAAGACTGGCACGGCCGACCGACACGAGCATGGTGTCGCGGGCACGGGCCCGCCACGCGAGATCGAGGAGGAACCATGGAGATGTCGGCACTGCACCCCAACGTCACGGTGAGCGGCGCGCGCGAGGCGATCGCGTTCTACGAGGCCGCGCTCGGCGCGGAGGTCGTCGACACCATCACGGCGGGCGACGTCGTGATCCACTCGGACCTGCGGCTCCGCTCGGCCGCGGGGGTGTCGACCTTCACCGTCGCCGAGGCGTTCCCGCCGGACTCGGTCGCCCCCGTGCCAGGAGCGCCGACGCACGCGTCGTTCACCGTCCCGGTCGACGACACCGACGCGGCGTACGCCCGCGCGACCGCCGCGGGCGCGTCGAGCATCACGGAACCGTCCGACTGGTTCGACGGGTTCCGCCAGGCCGCCGTGCGCGACCCGTTCGGGCACCGCTGGTTCTTCACGACGGTCGACCCCTCGGTGACCGCCGAGGACGTCCAGCGTGCGAGCGACGCGTGGATGAGCGAGCGCACGGACGCCTGAGCGCGGTGGCGCACGCGAGCGCTCAGAGGCTCAGGCCGGCGGGCGTACCAGGCGCGCGTGGACCTGCATCGCGGAGACGTCCGTGAGCGAGGCGACCTGGTCGACGACGACGCGCAGCCGCGCGGCGTCGTCGGCCGCGGCCTCCCAGTCGGCCGCGAACGACGGCTCGAGCGCGATCGGCGCCCGCTCGGACAGGACGTGCACGAGGTCGGCGATCACCTCGCGCTGCCGCTGGTAGAGCGGCTCCTGCTCGCGCGGCGCCATGACGTACGCGACGGCGACGCCCTTGAGCACGAGGATCTCGGCGACCGTCTCGTCCGGCACGACGAGCCGCGCGGCGTACCGCGTGAGCGGCCCGTCGCCGTAGAGGGAACGCGTCGCGTCCTGCGCCGCGCCGGTGAACCGGCCGATGAGCTGGCTCGTCGCGTCCTTGAGCGCCGCCAGCGCGCGGCGCGACCCGTCGAACCCGGCGACGAGGTGGCCGGTCGACTGGAGCCGGGTGATCGCCGCGTCGAGAGCGGCCTCGTCGTAGGCGGTGCCGTACCACGAGCGGACGGCGCGCACGACGCGGGCGCGCTCGTCGGCGTCGTCGAGCACGGCGAGCTCGATCCGGCCGCCGACGATCGCGTCCTCGACGTCGTGCACGGAGTAGGAGACGTCGTCGGCGAGGTCCATGACCTGCGCCTCGAGACACTTGACCTGGGACGGCGCGCCCGCGCGCAGCCAGTCGAACACCGGGCGGTCGTCCTCGTACACGCCGAACTTGTGCGTCGGTCGCCCGTCCGCGCGCAGCGGGGCCTCCCCCGCGCCCCACGGGTACTTCACGCTCGCGTCGAGGCTCGCGCGCGTGAGGTTGAGCCCGTACGAGCGCCCCTCGGAGTCGACCACCTTCGGGTCGAGGCGCGTGAGCAGGCGCAAGGTCTGGGCGTTGCCCTCGAACCCGCCGATGTCCACCGCGAGGTCGGCGAGCGCCCGCTCGCCGTTGTGGCCGAACGGCGGGTGGCCGAGGTCGTGCGCGAGGCACGCGGTGTCGACGATGTCCGGATCGCACCCGAGCGCCTTGCCGATCTCGCGCCCCACCTGGGCGACCTCGAGCGTGTGCGTCAGGCGCGTGCGCACGAAGTCGTCGCTGCCCGGCCCGAGCACCTGCGTCTTGGCGCCGAGGCGCCGCAGCGCGGAGGAGTGCACGATGCGCGCGCGGTCGCGCTCGAACGGCGTGCGCGCCTTCGACTTGGGGGACTCGACGAACCACCGCTCCGTGTCGGCGTCCGAGTACGACGCCGTGCCCTCCTCGCCGCGCGCGGGGCGCGGCCCGGACCCCACGACCGCGGGGTCGAACGCCTCCTGCTCGAACGTCTGCACCCGGTCAGCGTAGCGACCGCCGTCTCACGCGACGGGACGCGCGCTCCTCCTGCTCGGCACACCGCCCAGCACCACGTCGCGGACCACCGGCAGGCTCGTCGCACCGTCGGACGCGATGAAGTGCCCTGCGCCCGGAACGGTGACCACGTCGGCCCGGAGGCGCCGTGCGAGGTCGTCCGACGCCGCAGGAGGGACGATCTGGTCGTCGTCGGACCGCACGACGACCCGGGTCGCGATCTGCGAGGCGATCCGTTCGGCGTCCACGTCGTCGGCGAGGTACTCGACGAGCGACGGCAGCGACGCGAGCTGGCCGGCGAAGCCCGAGACGAGCACGAGACCGCCGAGGGACCACGGCCGCGCGAGCCCCGCGAGGACGCGCAGCGCCGTGATGCTCCCCAGGGAGTGGGCCACGACCCACGTCCGCTCGTCGGGAGCCCCGAGCGCGTCCCCCACCGTCGCCTCCCATGCTGCGGCGACGGGAGCGTCCGGTTCCGGCAGGCGCACGACCTCGGTCGCGACGCCCTCGGCGCCGAGCTCGTCGGCGAGCCAGCGGAACCAGTGGTCGTCAGGCGTGGCACCGAAGCCGGGCACGACGAGGACGCGCTCGGGATCGAAACGGGAATGGACCGGCCCGGTCGGCGTTGTCTGTGTCATGCCACGACCGTAGAGGGTCACGTCGGCGTGAGGGTCAAGACGAGGCGACACGAGGAGAGCCGTGCTGATCGGGGAGCTCTCGCAGCGGACGGGGGTCAGCCGTCGCGCGCTGCGCTGCTACGCGGACGCCCGCCGAAACCTGCCCTGCGCGCGGGGCACGGAGCCCTGGCTCGAGATGTGTCCCGCGCTGCGGTCGCGTCTCCTCGAGCGCGCCGCCGAGCTCGAGGCCCGGGAGGCGGCGCTCGCGCGGCAGCGCGCGGCGCTCACCGCCCGTCTCACCGGCGCCTGATCCCGGTCGCGGGTCAGGCGATGTCGGCGAGGCCCCGGTAGACGCCGGTGCGCAGCTCGCCCGCCCACGCGTCGGCCTGCGGCATGGCGAGGTCGTACGCGACGGCGATCTCCGCGTCGACGTCGTACGGGACGCGCACGTGCTGGAGCGAGAACGGCGCCGGCTCGGGCGAGCCCGGCACGCCCTCGAGGATCGCGTAGACCGGCGTGGGCTCGTCGAGCGGGTTGCCGACGCTGCCGACGTTGAACAGGGTCCGGCCCCGGTAGGTCTCGACGTAGGCGTCGTGGACGTCGCCGTACCCGACGACGGTCGGCTCCGGCCCCGGGCCGGTGAGGTCGGTCGTCACGAACATGCCCGCGAACTCCTCGGGCGTGTGGTGGAAGTGCACCTTGGTGTGCACGGACCGGGCCGAGGCGTGGAAGAGGCGCACACGTCGCCCGCTGAGCAGCAGGTCGTGGCTCAGCGGGAGGGTCGCGAACCACGCACGCTGGTCCTCGCGCAGCTCACCACGCCACCACACGTGCTCGGGCAGCCCGTCGTCGGATATGCCGGGCAGGAAGTCCTCCCAGTTTCCCCGGACGTTCACCGCGCACACGTCGCGACAACGGTCGACGACCGCCCGCCCGCGCGGACCCTTGCCGACCATGTCGCCGAGGTTGACGAACGTCGTCACGCCCCGGGCACGGGCGTCGGCGACGACGGCCTCGAACGCGGACAGGTTGCCGTGGACGTCCGAGAGGATCGCGAGTCGCTCGACGGTCACGGCGCGATCCTGCCACACGGCCCACGGAACGCGCCGCGGCGGACGGCGAACGACGCGACGCGGGCGTAGCCTCGCGGCCATGGGTGCAGCGCACGCGCTCGAGCTGCGGGTCGTCACCACCGACGGCCTGGTCGAGGTCGTGCCGTACGTCGACGGACGATCCCTCGTCGAGCTCGTCGGGCGGTTCGAGTCGGCGTGCGGCTACTCCCCCGCAGGCGCCTACGGCGGCCTCGTGCCCGAGTTCTTCCGCTACGGCGACGCTGCGCACCAGTGGTACGGACGCGGACGGGTACCGTCCGGCGGTCGGGCGTGGGTGCTCGCGTGCGACTGTCACGAGGCGGGGTGCTGGCCGTTCGAGGTGACCGTCGACGCCGGCGCGTCGACCGTCACCTGGCGCGACCCGACCCAGCCGTTCCGGCCGGAGTGGGACTACGCGGGGCTCGGGCCCTTCACGTTCGACCGCGCCCAGTACGACGAGGCGGTGCGCACGGTCGCGCACCTCTTCGCCTGAGCACGCTCAGCCCAGACGCCAGACCCCGACGGCCGGTCCGTCGCCTGCGAGCCGCCATGCGCCGTCGCGCCGGGCGAGGTCCAGGGTGCCGTGCAGCCGCTCGACCTCGGGCCCCCCGACGAGCGCGGGGTGCAGCGTGACGCCGTCCCAGGGCGCTCGCGCGAGTGCTACGAGCACGCGCTCGGTCGGCGTCTCACGCAGGTACACCAGGGCGTCGTCGTCGACGTGGACCCAGCGCAGGCCGCCGTGCCGGAGGGCGTCCGAGCCGCGGCGCACGGCGATCAGCGCGCGGTACAGGTCGAACGTGGCGCCGTCCCAGCGGCCCCCGCCCGCGGCGTCGTCCCACGGCATCGTCGCGCGCCCGTGCTCGCCGTTGAGGCCCGTGAGCCCCACCTCGTCGCCCGCGAACACGACCGGCGTGCCCGGGTAGGTGAGCAGCAGCGTCGCCGCGACCTCGACCATCTCCCGCGAGCCGACGATCGACCGCAGGCGCGGGGTGTCGTGCGAGCCGAGCATGTTCCACTGCGACGCCGTGACGCGCCACGGCAGCACGGCGTCGAACTCGCGCATCGTCGCGACGACGTCGCGGCCGCCGCGCCGCGGCGTGCGCACCGGCAGCCCGAGGTACGGGACCGCCGAGTCCGCCGGCGACAGCCACGTCCAGGCCGGGCGCGTGAAGGCGGAGTAGTTCATGTTCGCGTGCCAGCCGTCGCCGGCGAGGTCGCCCGAGGCGTCGTGGAAGTGCTCCGCGACGAGCGCCGCCTCCGGGTTGATGCCCTGCATCGTGGAGCGCAGGCGGCGCGCGACCTCGTGCGTGCGGTCCTCCGCACCGAAGCGGCCGGTCATGTTCGCGACGTCGATGCGCCAGCCGTCGAGCCCGAACGGCTCGCCCAGGTAGCGCCCGACGACGGATCCCGGTCCGTCGATCATGCGCGCACCGAGCTCGGCCGAGCCGTAGGACAGCTTGGGCAGCGACGCGTGCTCGAGCCAGCCCACGTAGCCGGGCTCGGAGTCGGTCCAGTAGTAGAAGTCACGTTCCGGCGCGCCCGGGTCCGCGAGCGCCCGGGCGAACCACTCGTGCCCGGCGCCCGTGTGGTTGGTCGTGAGGTCGCCCATGACGCGCAGCCCGCGCGCGTGCGCGGCCCGGACCAGCGACGCGTAGGCCTCGTCGCCCCCGAGCAGCGGGTCGACGTGGTCGAACGTGCTCGCGTCGTAGCGGTGGTTGGAGCGGCCGGGGAACACGGGCGTCGTGTAGAGCGTCGTGACGCCGAGCTCGACGAGGTGGTCGAGCCGCTCCTCGATCCCGGCGAGGTCGCCGCCGTAGTACTGCGTCCCGACGTCGGGTCCCGAGCCGTGCGGCTCGTCCTCCCACGCGGCGGGGACGGCCCACTCGGGCAGGGGACGCCCGTCGGCAGAGGCGGACCGCGCGAACCGGTCCGGGAAGACCTGGTAGACGACGCCGTCGCGCATCCACGCGGGCGCACCCTCGTGGACGGTGAGGCGGAAGTCCGCGGCGTCGGGGACGTCGCGGTCCCGGGTGCCCTGCCCGTTGAGCCAGCGGTAGCCGCGCGGCCCCGCGTCGAGGAAGAAGCGGTAGCTCGTCACCGGGTTGTGCACGAGCACGTCGGCGACGTACCAGTCCTCGTGCTCGCCCGAGCGGTCGAGCCGCGCGGGCGAGAGGCGGGGCTCGCCGTCGCGCACCGTGCGCAGCCACACGTCGCGCACCCCGGCGGCGTGCGGGACCCGCACGCGGACCGGGACCGTGTCCCCGAGGGAGGGCACACCCTCGGGGACGTACAGCGCCGAGCCGTCGTGGTGGGCGCCGGGCGTGGCGAGGTCGTGCAAGGAGGTCAGCCCTTCACCGAGCCGGCGGTCAGGCCGCCGACGATGTACTTCTGCAGGTAGAGGAACAGCGCGAGGACGGGCAGCGCGGTGATGACCGCGCCTGCCGTGAACAGGCCCCAGTTCGCCTCCTTGAGCGAGGACACCCACCCGTAGAGGCCCACCGCGAGCGTCCAGTTGCTCTCCGACGTGAGCACGATGCGCGCGATGATGAACTCGCCGAACGTGCTGATGAACGAGAGCAGCGCGACCACCGCGAGGATCGGCGCGACGAGGCGCAGGATGATCGTCCAGTAGATCTGGCTGTGCGTGGCGCCGTCGATCTTGGCGGCCTCGTCGAGCTCGCGCGGGACGGTGTTGAAGAACCCGTACATGAGGAACGTGTTCACGCCGAGGGCACCGCCCAGGTACACCGCGATGAGCGCGATCTTGCTGTTCAGCCCGAGCACGGGAACGACGTTCCCCAGCCCGAGGAGCAGGAGGAAGATCGCGACGAACGCGAGCATCTGCGGGAACATCTGCACGATGAGCAGCGACGTGAGGCCCGCGCGGCGCCCCGCGAAGCGGAACCGGGAGAACGCGTACGCCGCCGCGGCGCCCATGAGGACCGTCCCGACCGACGTCGCGACCGCGATGACGAGCGTGTTGGCCATCCACGTCCAGAACATCGTCGTGCCGAGCTCGGCGTAGTTCGTGGTGCTCACCTCGGCGAACAGCTCGTTCGAGCCGGTGAGCGTGCCGTTCTCGGACAGCGAGGCCGACAGGACGTACACGAGGGGGAACGCCGCGTAGACGACCGCGATGACACCGACGACGTGGCGCCAGCCCAGCTCGGAGAACCAGCGGCCCGGCTTCATGCGGTGCCGCGACGCGGCGGGGCCCGTCGCCGGGGCGTCGACGACCAGGGAGGTGTGCGTGGTCGCCATCAGCTGATCTCCTCGAACTTGCGGGTGCTGCGGAACGCGATCGCGGAGATCGTCCCCACGATCAGGAAGATGACGATCGAGAGCGCGCTGGCGAGGCCGAAGTCCTTCGCGGCCGAGCCGTCGACGCCGGAGATCGAGTACACCATCGAGATGAGGATGTCCGTGTGCCCCAGCGGCACCGACGCGTCGGCGAACCGTGGCCCGCCCCCGGTGAGCATGTAGATGAGCGTGAAGTTGTTGAAGTTGAAGGCGAACGACGAGATGAGCAGCGGCGCCGTCGCGATGAGCAGCAGCGGCAGCGTGATCGCGCGCCACGTGCGCCAGCGCCCCGCGCCGTCGATCTTCGCCGCCTCCATGACGTCGCCCGGCAGCGACTGCAGGGCGCCGGTGCAGATGAGGAACATGTAGGGGAAGCCGAGCCAGAGGTTCACGCCCAGGACCGCGAGCTTCGCGAGCCACGGGTCGGTGAGCCACGGGATCTCCGCGCCACCCAGCAGGACGTCGTTGACGAAGCCGAAGCGCGTGTTGAGCAGACCGGACCACAGCAGCGCCGCGAGGAACCCCGGGATCGCGTACGGCAGGATCATCAGCGTCCGGTAGACCTTGCGCCCGCGCATGCGCGTGTCGTTGAAGACGATCGCGAGGAACAGGCCGAGCAGGAACGTCGAGGCGACCGAGACCACGGCGAAGACGACCGTCCACAGCAGGATCTTCACGAACGGCTCGGCGTAGCGGGAGTCGGTGAAGGCCGTGACGAAGTTGTCGAAGCCGACCGGTACCCGCCAGCCGACGGCGAGGGTCTCGCCCGTGGGGGCCTCGAGCTGCCCCTCGTCGTTCGGGGTGTACGTCTGCCCGGTCGTCGTGTCCGTCATCGTGTCCGTCGCTGCGTCCCACTCGAGCGCGGACGTGTAGACGTAGCCGGTGCGGGCGTCCGTCGTGCGGATCGACCCGTCCTCCGGGTCGTCGGAGACGGGCACGCGGAGGTCGGTCACCTCGCCCTGCCGCTGGAGCACCTGGTCGCGGGGCAGGACCTCGAAGCCCGGGACCGCCGTCGCGCGCCCCTCCTCGACGGTCGCGTCGGCAGCGACCTCGAGCGGGCGGTCGGCCGTCCCGACCTCGACGTCGCCGTCCTCGGTGACGACCGCGAACCCGAGCGCGTCACCGTCGGTGACGACGGTCAGCGCGGACGACGGCGAGCCCTCGACACGTCGCTCGTTCTGGATGAGCAGCGCGTCCACCGCCTGCTCCTTGGTGCCGTTGTGCCCGGTGCCGTAGTTCGTGAAGGCGACGTAGCCGGTGTAGCCGACGACGAAGATCTGGTAGACGAGCAGGAAGACCAGGCCGGGGAGGATGTACTTCAGGGGCAGCGCGCGCTTCGAGAAGTAGACCCAGTTCGCCGCGGCGAGCATCGCGACCGAGGCGGCCAGGATGCCGTAGGACCCCTCGGTCCACGCGGACCAGACCACGTAGACGCCGAGCGCGTCGACGACGGCCATGAGCACGAGCTTGACGAAGAAGCCTGGCCCGTAGTCGCGCGCGTGCGAGGAGTCCGCTGCGCGCAGCCGCCCCTCGCGCCGCGGTGCGGGGCCGCCGGCTCCGGTGGTGCCGACGCCTGCGTCGGCTGTGGTCTGAGGGCCGGACATCGTGGTGCCTCCGGGGTCGTCGGACGCGGCTCGTCCCGCGTCTCGGTACTACGTCGTGGCCCGCTACGGGCCGTGGGGTGGCGACGCGCCGTCGCGGTGCGCAGGAGACCCTGCGCACCGCGACAGCGGTCGGCCGCCGGGACCGGCCTGGACGGCCGGGTCGGCTGGGTCAGCCGTCGATCGCACCCTGGATGTCGGCGATCATCTTGTCCCAGGTGGCGACGGGGTCCGCACCGCTGACGATCGCGGCCTCGGTGACGCCCCAGAAGCTCCACACGGACGCCATCTCGGGGATCGAGGGCATCGGCACGGCCTCGGCGCCGACGGCGCGGAAGCCCGCGACGATCGGGTCACCCTCGGCGGCCGTGTCGGCCGCGGCGGTGAGCGCCGGGGGCCGGTTGCCCGCCTCGTACAGCGCGAGCTGCGCGTCCTCGGTCGAGAGGAAGTTCACGAGGAAGTCGTTCGCGACGATCGCGTTCTCGCTCTCGGCGCTGAGGTAGAAGCCCTGGACGCCGACGAACGGCTGCGCCGCCTGGCCACCCGCCGAGGGGATCGGGTCGATGGAGAGGTCGAGCCCCTCGAAGGACTCGATCATCCACGGGCCGCCGACGATGAACGGCGACTGGCCGTTCTTGAACGCCTCGACGGCGATGTCGTACGTCGTGTCCTGGCGGAGCACGCCCGCCGCGCCCTGCGCGCCGAGCCACTGCGCGTACGCCTGGCCCTCGGGGCCGCCCATCGCGAGCTCGGACGTGTAGCTGCCGTCCTCGTTCTGCGTGAAGACGGGGGCGCCGAACGACGTCTGGAACGGGTAGTGGGTGTACGGGTCACCCTTGTCGTTGTCCGACTGCACGAGGATCGGGAACTGCGTCCCGGCGGCCTGGCCGGCGGCGACCGCCTCGTCCCACGTCGCGGGGGCGGTCGGCGCGAGCGCCGTGTTGCGGATGAGCGCGATGTTCTCGATCGCGTAGGGCAGGCCGTAGACCTGGCCGTCCTGCGTGAACGCCTGGATCGAGACCTCCTCGAACTCGGCAGCCTTGTCGCCGAGCTCGAGCGGGGCGACGACGCCGTTCGTCGTCAGCTCGCCGAGCCAGTCGTGCGCGCCGACGGTGATGTCGGGGCCCTCGCCGGTCGGGACCTGGGCCAGGAAGTCGGCCCGGATGTCCTCGAAGTTCTTGAGGACGACCTCGACGGCGGTGCCGGTCTCGGTCTCGAAGGACTCGGCTGCCGCGGTCACGGCGTCCTGACGGGTCTCGTCGACCCAGACGGTGAGCGAGCCGCTCGCGGAGGTGTCCTCGGCGCTCGGCTCGTCGGTGGTCTCGTCGCCCGAGCCGCCGGACGAGCAGGCGGCCAGCGCCAGCGTCGTGGTCAGCGCGGCGGCGAGAAGGATGCTCCGTCGCATCAGTGGTCACTCCCAGCATGTTGCAGTGCGATGGCGGCCCCTGCCGGCTCGCACCGACCGTGGCCCTGATGCGAGGACCGTAGAACGCGGGGTGGCACCGGTGCAAGTCGTTGCGGTAACTTTCATGCAACGCTTTGCAGGGCGCCGTCCGGCGCCCGCCCGCCTCCACCGGTCGACGACCCGTCGGGCTCCGCACCCGGAGCCGACGGCCCACCGACCGGACGACCAGGACGAGGAGGTCCGGTGTCCCCTACGCTTCCCCATGTGCGCACCCGTCTCAGCGATCTCGCCGCCCAGGCCGGCGTCTCCACCGCGACGGTCTCGCGCGTCCTCAACGGGAAGCCCGGCGTCGCGAGCGAGACCCGCCAGGCGGTGCTCGCCGCGCTCGACGTGCTCGGCTACGAGCGCCCGTCGACGCTGCGCACCCGTTCGGCCGGCCTCGTCGGCCTCGTCGTGCCCGAGCTGACCAACCCCGTCTTCCCGGCGTTCGCCCAGACGATCGAGTCGCTGCTCTCCGAGCACGGGTACACCCCGCTGCTCTGCACGCAGTCCCCCGGCGGCACCACCGAGGACGACTACGTCGACATGCTCATGGACCACACGGTCGACGGGATCGTCTTCGTGTCCGGGCTCCATGCCGACACCCAGGCGAGCCACGAGCGCTACGAGCGCCTGCGCAGCCGCGGTATCCCGATCGTCCTGGTCAACGGCTTCGCCGACGGCATCGACGCACCGTTCGTGTCGACCGACGACGTCGCGAGCATCGAGCTCTCCGTGCGCCACCTCGTCTCGCTCGGCCACCGAACCGTCGGTCTCGCGATCGGCCCGGACCGCTTCGTCCCCGCGCAGCGCAAGCACGCGAGCTTTGCCGAGTCGCTCGTGCGGCACGGCCTCGCGGCCGACGCGGCCGAGGCTGGCGAGCACGTCGTCGTCACGCTGTACTCCGTCGAGGGCGGCCAGGCCGCGGGCGGCGAGCTCATCGACTCCGGGCACACCGCGATCGTGTGCGGCTCCGACCTCATGGCCCTCGGCGCGATCCGGGCCGCGCGCTCGCGAGGCCTGCGGGTGCCCGACGACGTCTCGGTGGTCGGGTACGACGACTCGCCCCTCATCGCGTTCACCGACCCGCCGCTGACCACGGTGCGCCAGCCCGTCAGCGCGATGGCGCACGCAGCGGTCAGCGCGCTGCTCACCGAGATCGCCGGCGAGCGCGCGCCCCGCACCGAGCTGCTCTTCCAGCCCGAGCTCATCGTGCGGGACTCCACGGGAGCCGCTCCCGCACGGTCTGCCGCGAACCTCGCGACCTCGGCTCCGGGCGCCTCGACCGACTGACCCGGTCGCCCGGGCCCACCCCCGGGGCGATCCCCACAGCCCGCGCGGCCGTGCGCCGGGCTTCTGGAGCCCCCACCGCAAGCGCTTACACTCGATCGCGGGGTCGACGCGCCACTCTCGACAGACCACCCTGAAACCCGACGAACACACTCACGTGAGGACCGACAGCTCGATGACTCGTATCGATTCGACGCCGACCACCACCGTCACGGCGCCGGCACCCCTGGCTGCCGGCGCGCTCGTCCACGCCGGACCTGGCGAGGCGCCCGAGTGGTGGCGCGACGCGGTCATCTACCAGGTCTACCCGCGCTCCTTCGCGGACGGCGACGGCGACGGGATCGGCGACCTCCCCGGCGTCACCTCGAAGCTCGACCACCTCGCCGAGCTCGGGATCGACGCGGTGTGGCTGAGCCCGTTCTACCGCTCGCCGCAGAAGGACGCGGGCTACGACGTCGCCGACTACCGCGACGTCGACCCGCTGTTCGGCACGCTGGCCGACTTCGACGAGCTGCTGGCGCAGGCCCACGCGCGCGGCATCCGCGTGATCGTCGACCTCGTGCCGAACCACACGTCCGACCAGCACGCGTGGTTCCAGGCGGCGCTCGCGGCGCCGGAGGGCTCGGCGGAGCGCGCGCGCTTCATGTTCCGCGAGGGTGAGGGCGAGCACGGCGAGCTCCCGCCGAACAACTGGCAGTCGATCTTCGGTGGCCCGGCGTGGACGCGCGTCACGGCCGGGCCGGGCGCACGGCCCGTCACCGGCGCCGACGGCGAGACCCCGGGCCAGTGGTACCTCCACCTCTTCGACTCCACCCAGCCCGACCTCGACTGGACCAACCCCGAGGTGCGCGAGGAGTTCGAGCAGGTGCTGCGCTTCTGGCTCGACAAGGGCGTGGACGGGTTCCGCGTCGACGTCGCGCACGGCATGGTCAAGGCCGACGGCCTGCCCGACTGGGACGGGACCGTGTCGATGGTCGAGGGCACCGAGGGGGGCGAGCCGGAGGAGGGCGTCGACCCCGGCGCTCCGGAGGACGGCTCGACCGGTGCCGGGAACTCGGGCCCCATGTTCGACCAGGACGGCGTGCACGAGATCTACCGCGCGTGGCACCGCGTGCTCGCCGAGTACGACGGCGACCGCGCCCTCGTCGCCGAGGCGTGGGTCGAGCCGCTGTCGCGCCTCGCGCGCTACGTGCGCCCGGACGAGATGCACCAGGCGTTCAACTTCTCCTTCCTCACCACCGCGTGGTCCGCGGCACCGCTGCGCACCGTGATCGCCGCGTCGCTGCACGCGAACGACGAGGTCGGCGCGCCCACGACCTGGGTCCTGTCCAACCACGACGTCGTGCGCCACGCGTCGCGGCTCGGGCTGGCCGAGCCGGGCCTGCGCCCGAACGGGATCTTCGCGCACGACCCGCAGCCCGACGAGGAGCTCGGCCTGCGCCGCGCCCGCGCCGCGTCGGTGCTCATGCTGGGCCTGCCCGGGTCCTCCTACCTCTACCAGGGCGAAGAGCTGGGCCTGCCCGAGCACACCGCCCTGCCCGACGACGTCCGCGAGGACCCCGCGTTCTTCCGGACCGGCGGCGCCGAGGCCGGTCGCGACGGGTGCCGCATCCCGCTCCCCTGGCAGGCGGGCGCGCCCGGCAACGGGTTCGGCCCGACGGGCAAGACGTGGCTCCCGCAGCCCGAGGCCTACGCGCGCTACGCCGCCGACGTGCAGCGCGGTGTCGAGGGGTCGACGTACGAGACCTACCGCACCGCCCTCGCGACCCGCCGTGCCGAGCGCCTCGGCTCCGGCACGCTCGCGTGGGTCGAGGAGTATGCCGGGTCGGCCGACGTGATCGCGTTCCGCAACCGCGACGTCGTCGTGCTCGCCAACCTCGGCGCCGAGCCGGTCGTGCTGCCGCACGGGGCCGAGGTGCTCGTCGCGTCCGGTCCGGTCCTCACCGACCGTTCCGCCGACCCGCAGGTGCGGGTCCCCTCGGACACGACCGTCTGGCTCCGCGCGGTCTGACGCGCTGCGCCGTCCCGACGAGAACGGCCGGGGTCCCGGAAGGGGCCCCGGCCGTCGTCGTCCGACGGTCTCGGCTCGCCGTCGGCTCCGGCTTCGTGGACTGCTCAGCCGCCCGAGACGCTCAGCTCCGCCTCGCGCAGACGCGCGGAGTGCTCGGCGTCGAGCTCGCGCGAGTCGAGCCAGCCGTAGGGCAGGTGCGGCGTCTTGGGCGACCCTGCTCGCCCGCGCTGACCCTCGGCGGCCTCGCCCGGGTAGGGCGCGTCGAGGTCGAGGTCGTCGAGCAGCTCGCGCAGTTCCGCGAGGGTCGAGACCATGGCGAGCGAGCGCCGCGCGTCCCCGCCCACCGCGTAGCCCTTGAGGTACCACGCCATGTGCTTGCGCAGGTCGCGCATGCCCTTGCCCTCGTCGCCGTCGAAGTAGTCGATCATCAGCTCGCCGTGGCGGTAGATCGTGTCGGCCACCTCGCGCAGCCCCGGGCGCACGCGCTCGGGTCGGCCTGCGAACGCCGCCGCGAGGTCCGCGAACAGCCACGGGCGCCCCTGGCACCCCCGGCCGACGACGACGCCGTCGCACCCCGTCTCGCGGACCATGCGCACGGCGTCCTCGGCGGACCAGATGTCGCCGTTGCCGAGCACCGGGACGCTCGTGACCGCCTCCTTGAGGCGGGCGATCGCCGTCCAGTCCGCCGTCCCGGAGTAGTGCTCGGCGGCCGTGCGTGCATGCAGTGCGACGGCGGCGACGCCGAGGCCCTCGGCGATCCGGCCGGCCTCGAGGTAGGTGAGGTGGTCGTCGTCGATGCCCTTGCGCATCTTGACCGTGACGGGCACGCCGTAGGGGCGCGCGGCCTCGACGGCCTCGCGCACGATGGACGTGAAGAGGTCTCGCTTCCAGGGCAGCGCCGCTCCCCCGCCCCGGCGCGTCACCTTGGGCACCGGGCAGCCGAAGTTGAGGTCGACGTGGTCCGCCCGGTCCTCGGCGACGATGATCCGCACGGCCTCGCGCACGGTCGCCGGGTCGACGCCGTACACCTGCGCCGACCTCGGGACCTCGTCCGCGCCGAAGGTCACGATGCGCAGCGCCTCGGTGTTGCGCTCGACGAGCGCGCGGCTCGTGACCATCTCGGCGACGTAGAGGCCCGGGTGCTGCCCGCCGCTGGCACCGGCCTCGCGGCACAGCGTGCGGAACGCCCGGTTCGTCACGCCTGCCATGGGGGCGAGCACCACGGGGGTGTCGACGACGAGGGGGCCGATGCGCAGCGGGGCGAGGATCGGCTCGGGGGCGGTGCCGGTGGAGGCGTCCGTGCTGAGAGCGGTGGCTGGAGCGGTCACGCGCTCCATTGTCCCATCCGGTCGGCGACCGGGCGTGAGAGCCGGTTCGGCGAGCGAGAGACGGCTACCCGTGCCAAGGTGGAGAGGTCCGGCAATCCAGGCCGGACACGGACGAAAGGGACGACATGCCTCTCTGGCTCATCCTGGTCATCGTCGGCGCCGTGCTCCTCATCCTCGGCGTCGCCATCGAGGCCGCGAAGGTTCTCATCTGGATCGGCATCATCGTGCTGGTCGTGAGCCTCGTGATCGGCCTGCTCAACCGGGCGAAGGGCGCGGCCCGCTAGCGGAGCCGCAGGGGGCGAGCGCGTCCCGACACGACGCGACAGAGGGGCGGGACCACACGGTCCCGCCCCTCTCCTGTGCCGTGTGCCACTCCCCGCGAAGGGGGCCGGCCGGCGCGCGGTGGGTCAGGCGCCCAGCAGGTGCCCGGCCAGGTACTCGGTGACCTTGTCGAGCGAGACGCGCTCCTGGGCCATCGAGTCGCGGTGCCGGATCGTCACGGCCTGGTCGTCGAGCGTGTCGAAGTCCACCGTGATGCAGAACGGCGTGCCGATCTCGTCCTGACGGCGGTAACGGCGGCCGATCGCCCCGGCGTCGTCGAAGTCGACGTTCCAGTACTTGCGCAGCTCCGTCGCGAGGTCCTTCGCCTTGGGCGAGAGCTGCTCGTTGCGGCTGAGCGGGAGGACGGCGGCCTTGACCGGAGCGAGGCGGTGGTCGAGGCGCAGGACGGTGCGCTTGTCGACGCCACCCTTCGCGTTGGGCGCCTCGTCCTCGGTGTAGGCCTCGACGAGGAACGCCATGAGCGAGCGCGTCAGACCGGCGGCCGGCTCGATGACGTACGGGACCCACCGCTCGTTCTTCGTCTGGTCGAAGTACGACAGGTCCTTGCCGGAGTGCTCCGCGTGGGTCTTGAGGTCGAAGTCGGTGCGGTTCGCGATGCCCTCGAGCTCGCCCCACTCCGAGCCCTGGAAGCCGAAGCGGTACTCGATGTCGACCGTTCGGGTCGAGTAGTGCGAGAGCTTCTCCTGCGGGTGCTCGAAGAGGCGCAGGTTGTCGCGCGAGATGCCGAGGTCGACGTACCAGTCGGTGCGCGTGTCGATCCAGTACTGGTGCCACTCGGCGTCGGTGCCGGGCTCGACGAAGAACTCCATCTCCATCTGCTCGAACTCGCGCGTGCGGAAGATGAAGTTTCCGGGCGTGATCTCGTTGCGGAACGACTTGCCGATCTGCCCGATGCCGAACGGCGGCTTCTTGCGGCTCGCGCCCATGACGTTGGCGAAGTTCACGAAGATGCCCTGTGCCGTCTCGGGGCGCAGGTAGTGCAGCCCGGACTCGTCCTCGACGGGGCCGAGGTACGTCTTGAGCATCATGTTGAAGTCGCGCGGCTCGGTCCACTGCCCACGCGTGCCGCAGTTGGGGCACGCGATCTCGGCGAGGCCGCCCTCGGGCGCGCGGCCCTTCTTCTCCTCGAACTCCTCGATCATCTGGTCCTCGCGGAACCGCTTGTGGCAGTGGAGGCACTCGGTGAGCGGGTCGGTGAAGACGCCGACGTGACCGGAGGCGACCCAGACCTGGCGCGGCAGGATGACGGACGAGTCGAGCCCGACGACGTCGTCGCGGCTCGTGACCGTCGCGCGCCACCACTGCTTCTTGATGTTCTCCTTGAGCTCGGTGCCGAGCGGCCCGTAGTCCCAGGCGGATCGGGTACCGCCGTAGATCTCGCCCGAGGGGAAGACGAACCCGCGCCGCTTGGCGAGGGACACGACGGCGTCGAGACGGGCGGTGGGTGAGGGCGCTGCGGCCACGGTCATCACTCCTTGCTACGGCCCGCACGTGGCTCGTGGGGGCTGGACGGGTGGTCGGCGCCCGCACGGGCGCCGACCGACCAGCGTACCCGGCCGTGACCGGCCTCACCGGGAACGGTTTTGACATCCATTCTCAAGAAGGCGGAGACTGGGGACATGCACCGCTCTCCCGCCCGGCGCCGTCGCGCGCTCACCACGTCAGCCGTCCTCGCCACGGCCGCGCTCGTCGCGGCATGCTCCCCCGGCGACTCCCCCGGCGACGGCGGGACGGGCGGCGGTGACGACGGGCGGCTCCAGGTGCTCGCGTCGTTCTACCCGCTGCAGTACGTCGTCGAGCAGGTCGGCGGGGAGCACGTCGACGTCGCCAACCTCACGCCGCCCGCGGCCGAGCCGCACGACCTCGAGCTCGCACCCGCCCAGGTCCGCTCGATCGGCGACGCGGACCTCGTCGTCTACCTCTCGGGCTTCCAGCCGGCCGTCGACGAGGGCATCGAGCAGCGCGCGCCCGAGCACGTGGTGGACGCCGCGGAGTCCGCGGGCCTCGAGGAGCACCCCGACGGCGGGTCGGACGAGCACGCCGGCGAGAGCGCCGAGGAGCACGCCGAGCACGCGGACGAGGAGGGCGCAGCGGACGACGGTCATGACCACGGACCGACCGACCCGCACTTCTGGCTCGACCCGACCCGGCTCGCGGCCGTCGGTGACGCCGTGGCCGAGGAGCTCTCGGCCATCGACCCCGACCACGCGGACGACTACACGGCCGGCGCCCAGGCCCTCACCGCGGACCTCGACGCGCTCGACGCCGAGTTCGCCGAGACGCTCGCACCGTGCACCGGGGCGACCCTCGTCACCTCCCACGAGGCGTTCGGCTACCTCGCGGAGCGCTACGACCTGCACCAGGTGGGCATCTCCGGCATCGACCCAGAGGCCGAGCCGTCGCCGGCGCGCCTGCGGGAGGTCGGCGAGGTCGTCGAGGAGAACGGCGTCACCACGCTGTTCTTCGAGACGCTCGTCAGCCCGAAGGTGACGCAGACCCTGGCCGACGACCTCGGGGTCGGGACCGCGCTGCTCGACCCGCTGGAGAGCCTCGCCGAGGGGGCGACGGACTACCGTGAGGTCATGGAGTCCAACCTCGACGCGCTCGCGTCCGGCCTCGTCTGCTCATGACGGACGCACCGGAGCTCGTCGCCGCGCGCGACCTGCACGTGACGCTCGGCGGGAGCGAGATCCTGCGCGGGATCGACCTGTCCGTCCGTGCGGGCGAGGTCGTCGCCCTGCTCGGCGCCAACGGGTCGGGCAAGTCCACCCTCGTGCGCGCGCTGGTGGGCATCGTCCCGCCCTCCCGCGGCTCCGTCGAGCTGTTCGGCACGCCGCTCGGCCCACGCCTCCCGTGGCAGCGCCTCGGGTACGTGCCGCAGCGCGTGGCCGCGCCGTCCGGCATGCCCTCGACCGCGTCCGAGGTCGTCGCGTCCGGTCTGCTCGGGGGCGGCAGGCTGCGCCTCCCGCGCGGCTGGCGCGACCGGACCGTCGAGGCGCTCGACCTCGTCGGGCTCGCCGACCGCACCGACGACTCGACCGCCGAGCTGTCCGGCGGCCAGCAGCAGCGCGTGCTCATCGCCCGCGCCCTCGTCCGCCGGCCGGACCTCCTCGTGCTCGACGAGCCCGTCGCGGGCGTCGACAAGGAGAGCCAGGAGGCGTTCGCCGCGACCATGACGCGGCTCGTCGACGACGGACTCACGGTCCTCGTCGTGCTCCACGAGCTCGGCGTCCTTGCACCGCTCATCGGGCGTGCGGTCGTCCTGCGGCACGGGCGCGTCGTGCACGACGGCGCCCCGCCCCGCGCGTCCTCGACGCACGCGGGTGCCACGCACCAGCACCTGCACCCGCACGAGCCCGCGGACGACGACGGCGCCCTCAGCGGCCCGTCGACCGGCCTCTCCGACACCCTGTACCCCGGCGTCGCCGCGGGTCGCACCCCCAGGAACGCCTCATGACCCTGTTCTCCGAGCTCTCCACGATGCTCACCGACCCGCTCATGCAGCGCGCGCTCGTCGCCGCGCTGCTCGTGGGCGTCAGCGCTCCGGTCGTGGGCACGTACCTCGTGCAGCGCAAGCTCTCGCTCCTCGGCGACGGGATCGGCCACGTCGCGCTCACCGGCGTCGCGCTCGGGTGGCTCGTCGGGGCGGCGATGGGCGTCGTGCCGAACGACGCGCTCGCGATCCCCGGTGCGGTCGTCGCGGCCGTCCTCGGCGCCGTCGCCATCGAGCTCGTGCGCGAGCGCGGCCGGACGAGCGGCGACCTCGCGCTCGCCCTGCTCTTCTACGGCGGCATCGCAGGCGGCGTCCTGCTCATCGGGCTGGCGGGGGGTTCCGCAGGCAGCCTCATGCAGTACCTGTTCGGCTCGATCTCGACCGTGACGTCGTCGGACCTCGTGCTCACGGTCGTCCTGAGCGCCGTCATCCTCCTCGTGGGCATCGGCCTGCGCGCGGCGCTGTTCTCCGTCAGCCACGACGAGGAGTTTGCGCGCGCCTCCGGCCTGCCGGTCCGCTCGCTGAACATCGCCGTCGCCGTCGTCGCGGCGCTCACCGTGACGGTGTCGATGCGCGTCGTCGGTCTCCTGCTCGTGAGCGCGCTCATGATCGTTCCCGTGGCCGTCGCGCAGCTCGTCACGCGCTCGTTCCGCCGCACGATGCTCGTCGCCTGCGTGGTCGGGGTGGTCGTGTGCGTCGTCGGCCTGTCGTTCACCTACTGGAACAACGTGTCGCCGGGCGCGACGATCGTCGTCCTCGCGATAGGGACCTACCTCGTCGTGGCCGCCCTGCGCCCGCTCTGGGTGCGCCGTCGGCCGCGCGTCGCGCGCGACCCCCACCCGGACATCCCCGACGACGTCGAGCTCGATCTCGTACCCTCGGGGGCCTCGAACCGCTCCACCGGAGGTGACACGTGCAGCGCATGACCCGGCAGCGCGCCGCCGTCTCGGACGCGCTGGAGGACCTCGACGACTTCCGCAGCGCCCAGCAGCTCCACGAGGTCCTGCGCACGCGCGGCGACAACGTGGGCCTCGCGACCGTGTACCGCACGCTGCAGAGCCTCGCCGACGGCGGCGACGTCGACGTCCTGCGCACCGAGGACGGCGAGAACCTGTACCGCCGGTGCGAGCGTCGCGAGCACCACCACCACCTCGTCTGCCGCTCGTGCGGCCGGACCGTCGAGATCGACGGGCCGACGGTCGAGGCCTGGGCGAACCAGGTCGGCACGTCGCACGGGTTCACGGAGATCCAGCACACGATCGAGCTGTTCGGCACGTGCGCGGGCTGCGCCCGCACCTCGGCACGGGACTGAGCCGTGCCCGACGCGCTCGACGGCGCCCCGTTCGCCGCGCTGTTCGCGTTCTTCTTCGCGGTCGTCCTCGTCCGGACTCAGGCGACGTACTGGATCGCCCGGCTCGTCACCGTGTGGACGCTCGACCGCACCCGTCCCGTCAGGCCGTGGGTCGCGCGCGTCCACGCGTGGCTGTCCGGCGACTCGACCGCACGGGGGGTCGCCGTCATCCGGCGCTGGGGGCTGCTCGCGGTCCCCGCGTCGTTCCTCGCCACCGGGACGAAGACCGTCGTCAACGCCGCGGCCGGCGTCGTGCGCATGCCCTTCGGGCGGTACCTCGTCGCGATGCTCGTCGGCTGCGCGATCCACGCGACGATCTACGCGAGCGTCGGGTGGGCCGTGTGGTCCGCTGCGATCGCCGCCGCGACCGGGTCGACGTGGGGGATCGCGACACTGGTCGTCCTCGTCGTGGGCATCGCCGTCCTGGTGATCGTCAGAGCGCGTCGACGCGCTCCAGCACGAGAAGCGGGGTGACGTAGTGCTCGACCACCCGGCCACCCAGGTCGCGCACGGCGCGGGACGCCTCGTTCGCCTCGTCGGCGCTCCAGTCGCTGAAGGTGGTGAACAGGTCGCGCACCTGCTCGGCGTCGAGCTCGACCGACCATCGGAACCGCTCGACGTGCGTCACGACGAAGAACCCGCCGTCGGTCAGGCGCTCCACCCAGGCGTCGTCGTCGAGCTCGCCGGGTCCCGGTCGTCCTGACCCGGCGTCCCGGCGGGTCACGATCCCTGAGATCCGTTCCCGGAACGGGGTGACGGCGGCGGACGGGTCGCCGTACGCGTTCCGCCACACGGCGAGGTGACCACCGGGCACCAGCGCGCGGTGGAGCTTCGGCAGCACGACGCCGAGGTCGAGCCAGTGCACCGCCGTGGCAGCGACGGCGAGGTCGAAGGCCCCGCTCGGCAGCGGGACGGACTCCGCTGTCCCGACGTGCACCGTCGCACCAGGGTGCCGCAGCCGGAGCCGATCGGCGAGCGCCGCACCGGGCTCGACCGCCGTGACCGAAGCGCCGGTCAGCAGCATCGGGCCGGTCGCCTGGCCCGTACCTGCGCCGAGCTCGATCACCCGCGTTCCCCGGTCCAGCAGCCCGAGCGCAGTCAGGCGGGCCCAGAGCCCGTCCGGGTAGGGCGGCCTGGCGCGGTCGTAGGCGTCGGCGTGGGCGTCGAAGTGCATCGGGTCGGGCACGTCGACGACCCTAGCCGCCCACGGTCGAGGCCCACGCTCCGTCGAGCGATGAGTTCGGGGTGCCGTACGCGTCGACACCCCATGACGACCTTCCTGCTCCTGCCGGGCGCGGGCGGCGACCCCGGCTACTGGTACCGGCTCGTCCCCGAGCTCGAGCGGCTCGGACACGTCGCGGTCCCCGTCGACCTGCCCCAGGACGACGAGGCCTACGCGTGGGCGGAGCTCACCGACGTCGCCGTCGCCACGCTGCACGATGCCGTCGGGCACGACGTAGGACCCGACCTCGTGGTCGTCGCGCAGTCGATGGGCGCGTACGTCGGGCCGCTCCTGTGCGGCCGGGAGCCCGTGCGCCTGCTCGTCCTGCTCAACCCCATGATCCCCGGGCCCGGCGAGACGGGCGCCGACTGGTGGCGCGCGACGGACCACGCCGCGAGGCGTTCGTCGGCAGGGCTCGGCCCGTTCGACCCGGTGGACGACTTCTTCCACGACGTGCCGCCCGACGTCGCGCAGCACGTGCTCGCCGTGGAGGACCGGTCGCCGTCGGAGCGCTCGTTCGCCGACCCGTGGCCCGCGACGAAGTGGCCCGACGTACCCACGGTCGTGCTCCAGGGGCGCGACGACCGGCTCTTCCCGCTCGCGTTCCAGCGCGCGGTAGCCCGCGAGCGTCTGGGCCTCGACGTCGAGGAGCTACCCGGCGGGCACCTCGTCGCTCTCAGCCGCCCCGCCGAGCTCGCCGCACGGCTCGACGCGCTCGCGCGCTGACGGCCACCCGGACCCGCAGGACCAGCCCGTCTCCGCGGTGGACCCGTCCGGCGCACCGTCCCGGGCGGCCGTCAGGCTCCTGACGCGGTCCCGACCGCGTCGACAGCGCCGCCGTAGCGGCGGTCGCGGCGTGCGTACTCCTCGACGGCACGCCACAGGTGGCGACGGTCGACGTCCGGCCACGGTTCCGGGAGGAACACCAGCTCCGCGTACGCCGCCTGCCAGAGCATGAAGTTCGACGTGCGCTGCTCGCCCGAGCTGCGCAGGAAGAGGTCGACGTCCGGCAGGTCCGGCTCGTCGAGGTACTTCTGGATCGTGCGCTCCGTGACCTTGCCCGGGTCGAGGCGCCCTGCGGCGACCTCCCGCGCGATCGCGGCCGCGGCGTCGGCGATCTCCGCCCGGCCGCCGTAGTTGACGCACATCGTCAACGTGCACACGTCGTTGTCCTTCGTCTGCTCCTCGGCGATCTCGAGCTCCTTGATCACCGACGTCCACAGTCGCGGTCGGCGCCCGGCCCAGCGCACGCGCACGCCCCACGAGTCCATCTCGTCGCGGCGGCGCCGGATCACGTCGCGGTTGAACCCCATGAGGAAGCGCACCTCCTCCGGCGAGCGCTTCCAGTTCTCCGTCGAGAACGCGTACGCCGACACGTGCTTCACGCCGATCTCGACGGCGCCCGCGACGACGTCGAGCAGCGCCGCCTCGCCCGCCTCGTGACCCGCCGTCCGCGGCAGCCCGCGCGCGTTCGCCCAGCGACCGTTGCCGTCCATGACGACCGCGACGTGCTGCGGGACGAACTGGGCGGGGATCGCCGGGGGGCGGGCACCGCTCGGGTGCGGGAACGGCGCGGCGTACGTCCGCCGGGTGCGGACCATCAGGCTTCCTGCCCGGCGCCGGTGACGGGCCCGCCGTCGAGGGCGGGGTGCGGGACGACGGCCGGTGCGGCGGGCACGTCCCGCTCCACCATGCGCAGTGATCGCAACGTTCTCTCCAGGTGGTATTGGCTGTAGGCGGCCACGAGGCCGCTCGCTTCCTTGCGGTGCCGCGCGTCGGAGGCGTCGGCGGTGTCCCACTCCCCCGCGAGGAGCGCGGCGAGGAGGACGAAGGTCTCGGGGGCGGGCGCCGTCGACCCGGGCGGGCGACAGCGCGAGCAGACCGCCCCGCCCTGCGCGACGGCGAACGACCGGTGCGGGCCCGGCTCCCCGCACCGCGCGCAGTCGACGAACGACGGCGCCCAGCCTGCGACGGCGAGCGCTCGCAGGAGGTACGAGTCGAGCACGAGCCCCGGAGCGTGGGCGTTCTCGGAGAGCGCGCGGAGCGCGCCGGCGAGGAGCCAGTACTGCTGGACGGCCGGCTCCCGCTCGTCCGCAACCAGCCGCTCCGCCGTCTCGAGCATCACCGTGCCCGCCGTGTAGAGCGAGTAGTCCTCGCAGATGCGCCGCGCGTACGGCCCGATGGTCTCCACCTGCGTCACCGTGTCGAGCGAGCGCCCCACGTAGAGCTGCACGTCCACCGCCATGAACGGCTCGAGCCGCGCCCCGAACCGCGACGACGTGCGCCGCACGCCCTTTCCCACCGCACGCACCTTCCCGTGCTCGCGCGTGAGGAGGGTGATGATGCGGTCCGCCTCGCCCAGCTTCTGGGCGCGCAGCACGATCGCGTCGTCTCGGTACAGGACCACGCCCCCATTGTCCGTCATCCCACCCACGTCCCCGCGCGCGGTGGTCGGGACGGCCCCGCATGGTCGGGTCCGCGCCGGGGGGCGGTCCATGCGCTCGAGTCGTCTTTCGCGACACGTGGTCGGGTCCGCGGTGGGGGCGGACCATGTGCTCGGACTGGCGCGCCGTCACCCTGGTTCGTTCGTCCTCGCTCCACGAGCGCGCCTTGACGTCCTTCGCACACGGCCCGCCCCCACCGCTCGTCCTGCCCGTCACCTTCCCGACGACGCAGGCCGAGTTCGCCCGCGCCTGCCCAGCCGCAGGCCGGGCAGAGCCGAGCCGCTCGGCGAGACGGGCGAGCCGGGCGAGCCGGGCGAGCCGACGACGGTCGGTGCGGGAACGACGTCGGGCAGGAGCGCCGCGAACGGCGAGACGAAGCCGGGTCGGGGCGGGTGGTGTGCGAAGGGCGTCAGAGCCGCGCTCCACACAGCGAGGACGAACGACCGGGGCGACGGCGCGGCAGCCCGAGCACACCACCCGCCTCGACCACCCGACCCGACCACGCGCGGCTCTCGGACAGCCGAGCGAGCACGGGACGGTCAGGCGGTGGTGCGCTCCGCTCGGTTGACCGCCGAGACGATCGCCTTGAGGGACGCCGTCGTGATCGACGGGTCGATGCCCACGCCCCAGAGGACGTCGTCGCCCACCTGGCACTCGACGTAGGCCGCGGCCGTGGCGTCGCCGCCCTCGGAGAGGGCGTGCTCCGCGTAGTCGAGGACCCGGACGTCGACGCCGACCTGGGCGATCGCGTCGACGAACGCGGCGACCGGGCCGTTGCCGGTGCCCTCGAGCGTCAGCTCCTCGCCGCGGTCGACGACGTCGACGCTCAGCGTGTCGGGTCCCACCTCGCTGGACGACGCGCGGGTCGCGCGCAGCTTGAGCCGACCCCACGGCTCCAGGCCGGAGCCCGGCTCGACGGGCAGGTACTCGTCGGAGAAGATCCGCCAGATGTCCTCGCCCGTGACCTCGGTGCCCTGCTGGTCGGTGTGCTGCTGGACCGCCTGGGAGAACTCGATCTGCAGCCGGCGGGGCAGGTCCAGGTGGCGTTCGTTCTTGAGCAGGTAGGAGATGCCGCCCTTGCCGGACTGGGAGTTGACGCGGATGACGGCCTCGTACGAGCGGCCGACGTCCTTGGGGTCGATCGGCAGGTACGGGACGGCCCACACGAGCTCGTCGACAGTCTTCCCCTCGGCCTCGGCGCGGACGGCCATCGCGTCGAAGCCCTTCTTGATGGCGTCCTGGTGCGAGCCGGAGAACGCGGTGAAGACGAGGTCGCCGGCGTACGGGTGGCGCTCGGGCACGCCGAGCTGGTTGCAGTACTCCACGGTGCGGCGCACGTGGTCGATGTCGGAGAAGTCGATCTGCGGGTCGACGCCCTGGCTGAACAGGTTCATGCCCAGCGTCACCAGGCACACGTTGCCGGTGCGCTCGCCGTTGCCGAACAGGCAGCCCTCGATGCGGTCCGCGCCGGCCTGGTAGCCGAGCTCGGCGGCGGCGACGGCGGTGCCGCGGTCGTTGTGCGGGTGCAGCGACAGCACGACGTTCTCGCGGTGGTTCAGGTGCCGGTTCATCCACTCGATCGAGTCGGCGTAGACGTTGGGCGTCGCCATCTCGACCGTCGCGGGCAGGTTGATGATGACCTTGCGGTCGGGCGTCGGCTCGAAGACCTCCAGCACCTCGTTGCAGATGCGGGCGGCGAACTCGAGCTCGGTGCCGGTGTAGGACTCCGGCGAGTACTCGTAGTAGACGGTGGTCTCGGGAACCGTCTCCTCGAACTTCTTGCACAGTCGCGCGCCGTCGACCGCGATCGCGATGATGCCGTCCTCGTCGGAGCGGAACACGACCTCGCGCTGCAGGACCGACGTCGAGTTGTACAGGTGCACGATCGCCTGCTTCGCACCCTTGATCGCCTCGTAGGTGCGGGCGATGAGGTGCTCGCGGGACTGTGTCAGGACCTGGATCACGACGTCGTCGGGGATGCGGTCCTCCTCGATGAGCATCCGGACGAAGTCGAAGTCGGTCTGCGAGGCCGACGGGAAGCCGACCTCGATCTCCTTGTAGCCCATCTCCACGAGCAGCTCGAACATGCGCAGCTTGCGCTCGGGGTTCATCGGCTCGATGAGGGCCTGGTTGCCGTCGCGCAGGTCGACGGCGCACCAGCGCGGGGCCTTCTCGATGCGCTTGTCCGGCCACGTGCGGTCCGGGACGGAGACCTCGATCTGGCGGTGGAACGGCTGGTACTTGTGGATCGGCATGCCCGACGGCTGCTGCGGGTTCGCGCTGGTGGCGTCGGTGACGGGTGCGGGGGTCGAGTTCATCGTGGGTCCTTCGTCGTCGTCCTGATCGGTGTCAGCCGGCACACCAACCACCGCGACGAGGAACCGGCTAGAGAGCCTCGCCGCGGCAACGAAGGAGGAGCTGCCGCTTCAGGTGCACGTCGCCACTGTACCCCGCCGTCGTGCCCGGGTGCGGGACGTCCAGCACCCGGGCACGACGGAGGTCGGGTCCGTCAGCCGCGCCGCGACCGCAGCGCGGCGTCCACGGCGGGGTCGCCGAGGTTGCCGAGCCACTCGAGCAGCGCCGGGTAGGTCGACGGGTTCGCCGCGACCTGCGGGCGCAGGTGCGGGGCGTCCTGGACGATCTGCGCGAGAACCTCGAGCGGGGTCGACGGGTCGAGTGCCTGGGCCGCCGTGAAGCCGGCCGGCTGGGCGGGAGCCGTCGGCTGCTGCTGCACCGGGCCGGTCTGCGGCGCGTACCCCTGCCCGGCCTGCGGGCCGTGGCCGGGCTGGGCGTAGCCCGGCTGCGCGTACCCGGGCTGCGCGTAGCCCGGCTGGGCGTACCCCGGCTGGGCCGGCGAGGCCGTCGTCGGCTGAGGGCCGGTCCCGGGGTTGCTCTCGTCGTACGCGGGCATGACGGCGGTCGTCGAGCTGTCCGGGGGCGTGAGCCCGGGACGCGCGGCGTAGCCGCTGCGCTCCGGCTCGACCGTCTGGACCGGCAGGACCTCGGTCGAGTCGCCGCCGGGAGCCCAGCGCGCGGTACCTGCGCTCGGCTGGGCATGCTCCGGTCCTCCGGAGGCCCCGGCGGGCGTCTGGCCGTGAGCGACGGGCGCCGGGCCGTAGCCGGCGGGCGCCGGGCCGTAGCCGGCGGGCGCCGGGCCGTACCCGGCGGGCGCAGTGGTGCTCGGGGCCGGGCGGGCCGGCTTGGGGGCCGGCGGCTGCCAGACGTAGGCACGCGCGGCCTCGCCCGCCGTCGCGACGGGGACCGGCCGGTGTTCCGCGAAGTAGGCGCGGATCTCGCGCGGCACGGTGAGCGCACCCACCACGAGCAGCGGCAGGCCGAAGGCCAGGAGCACGTGCTCGACACCGCCCCCGAGGACGACCCGGTTCGACGTGACGACGAGCAGGACGATCCCGAGCAGCGCCACGACGCCCGCGGCACCGAGCGCGAGCGGACGACCGGTCGCCGAGTCGCGCACGAGGGAGCGGCGCGCGACGAGCGCGACGACCGCGGCCAGCACGCCCACGACGACGGCGAGGACGACGGGCACGTCCCGGAACCCGTTGGCGAGCGTGAGCACCGCGCTCACGGCGACATAGCCGGCGACCACCATGACGAGGTCGAGAGCGTTCACCGCGACGCGCACCCAGGTCGTGACGGCCTCGGCCGGGGACATCGCGCGGCGCACCGCCGGCGACGCCGCGACGGCCGCGAGCGCCGGCACGAGGACGAGCCCGAACCGGCCCGTGTGCGTGCTCTCGATGGCCGCCAGGCCGTTATTGCCGGAGCCCAGGACGAAGGCCACGGCCAGCATGACGCCGAGCGCGACGAGCGTGAGCCGCGCCGCCTCCGAGCGCCGCCACGTCCCGTACGTCGGCAGGCCGACGAGCGCGAGCAGGAACAGCGCGGAGACCAGGACGGCGAGGACGAACAGCGCCCCCTCGGGGCGCACCCCCGTGACCGTGAGGATGATCGTCAGCAGGACGGAGACGACGAGGACGCCGGACAGCACCAGCAGCGCCTGCATCCACCGTGACGTGACGGCGCGGTCGACGTCCTGCGGCCCGAGCTCGCTCTGGCGCGGCTGCGCGGCGAGCACCGCACCGGCAAGACCCAGCGCGGCAGCGGCTCCGAGCCCGCCCCAGCCGTCGCCCAGGTCCCCGCCGCCGACGACGTCCACGACGAGGTAGATCGCGACGAGCAGCGCGTACGGCGCGTTCGCGAGGAGCCGCACACGACGCGTGGTGTGCACGGTCCACGAGGTCGGGAGCACCCCGGTCCGCGCGAGGTACGGGAGCGCGAGGGTGAGGAGCGAGAGGATCGTCAGGAGCACGACCTCGACCTTGTCGGACGCCCGGTGGGCGACGTCCCACGGCAGCGCGAGCGAGACGAGGAGCAGGAGTGCCGCGACCCCGTCGCGCACGTAGTCGCTCACGGGGATGCCCACGAAGGGCGACACCGCGCCGGGCTCGGTGCCGGGCTCGCCGGCCGCCGTCTGCGGCGCGGGCCGAGGGTCGGCGCCCGCCGCGTCGCCCGCGGCCGCCTGCTCGTCGGTGCCCGGGGTCTCTCCGGTCGTGGAGTCGTCGCCACCCGTCACCCTGCGGTCGGGCGTCGTCCCCGGCCCCGAACCCGCGTGCGGCTCCTCGGCCGCTCCGGTCTGGTTGGTCATCCTGCACTCCCTACGCTGTCGCGTCACGCACGCACGCACGCACGCCGGGCCACGAGGCCCCGACCGTTTCTACCGGTTCATCACGTCCGGCTCAAGCGGCCACGCGGCGCACGTCACGACACGGCCGTCAACCGGTCGCCGTCGAGGAGGAAGAGACGGCCCTCGACGGCGAGCACCTGGAAGGTGTCCTCGGGCGGGTTCCACCGCCACTCCACGGTCCCGTCGTCGAGCGCGACCGACACGATCCCCGGGTTCCCGGCGCGGTCACGCTCCGTGACGAACAACGACTCGCCGTCCGTCAGCACGGGCCACGTGCTCCCCTCCTCCAGGTCGAGGGACCACGCCTGCTCGCCGGTGCGCGCGTCGACGCTCCGGAACGACGAGTCCGTCTGCACGACGACGCGCCCGTCGACGCGCGCCACGGCCCGGAGACCCGCTCCGGGGAGCACCCAGAGCTGCGACCCCGTGGCGGCGTCGACGCCGACGACGCTGCCGAACGTGTTGGTCAGGATGACGCCGGGGACGGACCCGTCGGACAACGGGGTCTCCAGCACGCGGCCCCTGATGCGGAAGGCCGGGTCACCCGCCGAGGTGAAGACGGTCGCGGTGCCGCGGCCGTACTCGTTGCCGACGTAGCGCCCGTCCTGCAGCCGCACGATCGTCCAGACGTCGTTGTCGACGAGCGGGACGCCGTCCTCGGTGAGCACCGCGGTGACCCCGGGTGCGAGGACGTCGACGACCCCGCGCGACACGTCGACGACGACGTCACCGCCCTGTGCGGGTCCGTCCTGCTCGAACGCGCGCTCCCAACGCGGCTCGCCCGACGCCGCGTCCTCCCGCGCGACGACGACCTTCCCCCCACGCCACCATGCGCGCACGAGGTCCGTCGAGCCGATCGGCACGACCGACCGTCCCGCCGTCTCGACGACGCGCTCACCGAGCACGTCCCCGGTCGTCGAGCTGACCGTGGTCACGCGCGCCACCTGCTCGCGCCACCCGGCAGGGGTGACGCAGACGACGACGTCGCTCGGGCGCTGGTCGGGGCCGGGCAGGCAGCTCGTCCGGTCGCCGAGCGGCTCGGTCCGCCACAGCACGGCGCCGTCGTCGACGCCGTACGCGGTGAGACCGTCGTCGAGCACGACGACAGCGCCGGGGGCGGGGACGACGCCTGCGCCGGGCGTGACGGGGACCGACCACTGCGGGACCGGGGGTTGCTCGAGGGGCCGCAGACCACCCGGCAGCGTCGTGACGTCGAGCGGGCGGGCCTGCTCCAGGGACGCCGTGACGGCGAAGGACCCGGCGAACGCGACCGACACGGCCGCGACCACCCAGGGCAGCGGGTGGGCGAACCACGGCCGGGCGCCCGCCGGGCCGTGGTCGCTCGACGGTCCGGACGCCGTCGACGCGTGCCGCGGTGCGCCGGGGTCGTCGAACTGGGCGTCGAACCGCGCGTCGCTGCGCGCGTCGGGCGGGAGCAGCTCGAAGCTCAGGGACCCCGCCCGTGCGGCCGCGCCGTCGGACGTCGGCTCGTGGGCGCTGCGCCCCTCCCGAGCCGCCCGGCCGTGCGCGAGCCACCGGCGCCTCACCGTTCCACTGTAGGCAGGCCGGACGCACCGCGCCCCGCGAGAGGTCAGATGCCGAGCTGGTACACGCCCCAGTACGCGAGGATCACGAGGAGGACGGCCGAGCCGACGACGACGCACCACAGCATGATCCGCGTCGCGACGTCCGGCGCGACGCGGACGACGGCCGCGCGCTCGCCGTCGACGACGTGCCGCGGGTCGTCGGCCAGGGCCCTGCGGGAGGCCCGGACGTCCGCGGACCGGTTGAGGAGCAGCGCCGCCGCGACGAGCGTCGCCAGCCCGAGGAGGCGCACCGCGACCCAGCCGCCCTGCACGACCCACGCGTCCTTCTCGTAGTCCAGCGCGAGCCGCGCGACCGCCACGAGGTACACGACGAGGCCGACGGTCGAGGCGGCGGCGCCGGCGCCGAGCCCGACCAGCGGACCGCGGAACCCAGGGGCGAGCCCGGACGGTGCCGTGGGCCTGCCGGCGACGCGGCGGAGCCGTCGCACCAGCCCTACGGCGAGCCGCACGAGCGGTCCGACGACCAGGAGCGCTCCCGCCACGACGACGAGCGCGACGAGCAGGTCGCCGTTGCCCAGCCACCGCGGCGTCGGGACGGGGCCCGCGAGGAACTGCTGGCTCGGCTGCGCGCCGGCGATCTGCGGCAGCGCGGTGGCGCTGTCGGGCAGCGAGGTGACCCACGCGGCGGCGTCGCGCGGGAAGTCGGGCACGAGGACGTCGTCGATCTTGATGCCGTGGTTGGCACCCTCGTAGTAGCGGACCGTCACGTCCGCCCCCGGGGTCGACGCGGTCGCGTCGAGGATCTGGCGCGCGCCCTGCTCGACGGGCATCGACGGGTCGGCGGTGCCGTAGACGACGAGGACCGGCTGCGTGAGCTCCTCGAGGTACGGCTCGACGTCGAAGTCCGCGTACTCGAAGCCTCCGCCCGGGATGGCCATCCCCACGGCACGGGGGATGGCGCGGAACACGCCGTGCGGGACCTCGGTGTTGCGCAGGTAGCTGTCGACCGCGAAGGCGGCCTGCTGGCGCGGCGGGACGACGGGCGCGGAGACCAGGACCGTGAACGCGATCGTCGGGTCGTCGGCCGCCATGACGGGCACGATCCACGTGCCCTCGGACTCGCCGTAGAGACCGACGCGCTCGGGGTCGACGCCCGGGCGGGCGCGCAGGAGCTCGACCGACCGGGCGTAGTCGCGCGCCATGGCGCCGTAGTCGCGATGCCGCGTCGTGTACGTGTCGAGGCGCTTGTCGGGGACGAGCGTCACGACGCCTGCGCTCGCGAGGTCGGCCGCGACGTCGACGAACGCCTCGGTCGCGAGCCCGGTCCCGGCGCCGTGCACGAAGACGACGCCCGCCAGGTCGTCGCCCGCGCCGACGGGCTCGCGCAGGACGCCCCCGACGGTCGCGCCGTCGAGCCTGACCGTCACGTCGGTCTCACGCACCTCGTAGGTCCCGACGGGGTCGGCCCCGCCGGGGGGCTGCCCGCCGATCGTCGTGTCGGGCGTCGCGGGTTCGAGGTGCTCGGTGACGGGCACCGGGTCCCACTGGGGGCCGGTGACCGCACCGACGATCGCGAGCACGACCGCGAGGGCGGCCGTCGTCGCTGCGGTCCGGAAGATCACCGGGGAATCGTACGTCGCGCGTCGTCCGCCGGTCCCTGGTGCGGTCCCCAGAGCCCGTCGGGGGCTGACCCCCGGGCGGGCCGTGCGGGGCGTCGTCAGAACCCGAGCCGGTGGAGCTGCTTGGGGTCGCGCTGCCAGTCCTTGGCGACCTTGACGTGCAGGTCGAGGTAGACGCGCGCGCCCAGCAGCGCCTCGATGCCCTGGCGGGCCCGCGTGCCGACGTCGCGCAGGCGCGACCCCCCGCGGCCGATGACGATCGCCTTCTGCGAGTCGCGCTCGACGAAGAGGTTGACGCGGACGTCGAGCAGGGGCGGCCGGCCCGTCGACTCGTCCCCGCTGCCCTCGCGCGGGAGGATCTCCTCGACCTGCACGGCGAGCGAGTGCGGCAGCTCGTCGCGCACGCCCTCGAGCGCGGCCTCCCGCACGAGCTCGGCGACCATGACGGCCTCGGGCTCGTCGGTGAGCTCCCCGCCGGGGTAGAGCTCGGGACCCTCGGGCAGGTGGGAGACGAGCACGTCCGCGAGCACGTCCACCTGGTAGCCGTCCTGCGCCGAGACCGGCACGATGTCCGCCCAGCCCCCGGCCTGCTCCCCGAGCCGGTCGACCGAGAGCAGGTGGGCGGCGAGCGTCCCGCGGTCCACGAGGTCGGCCTTGGTGACCACGGCGACCACGGGTGTCCCCCGCCGCCCCCGCATGAGGTCGGCGAGCTCGTTCGCGATGAACCGGTCGCCCGGGCCCACCTTCTGGTCCGCGGGCAGGCAGAACGCGATGACGTCGACCTCGGTGAGCGTGCCGCGCACGAGGTCGTTCAGGCGCTCGCCCAGCAGGGTGCGCGGGCGGTGCAGTCCGGGGGTGTCGACGAGCACGAGCTGCGCGTCGGGCCGGTGGACGATCCCGCGGATCGTGTGCCGCGTGGTCTGCGGGCGGCCCGACGTGATGGCGACCTTCTGGCCCACGAGGGCGTTGGTCAGCGTCGACTTGCCCGCGTTGGGACGCCCGACGAAGCAGGCGAACCCGGAGCGGTGCTCGGGAGGTGTGGTGCTCACGGGGCGTCCTTCGAGGTCGGGAGAGCGGAACGGTGGCGCGTGGCGCCGGAGGGTCGGGTGTCGTCGGGGACCGGGGCGGGCTGGACGTCGACGGGAGCGTCCGCAGGGGTCTCGGTCGGGGCTGTACGGGCCACGAGCACCGTCGCGAGCTGCTTGCGCCGCCCCTGCACGCGGTCGGCCTCGAGCCGCAGACCGTGCACCACGGCCGCGGACCCGGGCAGCGGGACCTTGCCGAGCGCCTTCGCGAGCAGGCCGCCCACCGTGTCCACGTCGTCGTCGTCCAGGTCGAGGCCGAAGAGCTCGCCCAGCTCGTCCACGCCCAGCCGGGCGGGCACGCGCAGGACGCCCTCGCCGAGGTCCTCGACCTCGGGCTCGGGGCGGTCGTGCTCGTCCGTGAGCTCGCCGACGATCTCCTCGAGCGCGTCCTCGATCGTCACGAGGCCGGCGACCCCGCCGTACTCGTCGACGACCATCGCGATGTGCGACGAGGACGCCTGCATCTCGCGCAGCAGGTCGTCCACCGGCTTGGACTCGGGGACGAAGATGGCGGGGCGCGCTACGTCGCCCACGGGCCGCGCGTCCGCGTCCGGACCCTCCTGGAGCACGCGCACGACGTCCTTGAAGTAGGCGACGCCCACGAGATCGTCGGCCGACGTGCCCGTGACGGGGACGCGGGAGAAGCCGGAGCGCAGGAAGAGCGACAGCGTCTTGCGCAGCGGCGTGTCGCTCGGGGTCGTGATCATGTCCGTGCGCGGGACCATGACCTCGCGCGTCAGGGTGCTGCCGAGCTCGAACACCGACCGGATGAGCTCGCGGTCCTCCTCCTCGATGACCTCGGACTCGTTGACGCGGTCGACCATGTCCTGCAGCTCGCGCTGGTGGGCGGCGGAGTCCGGCGCCGGCGCGACGCGCGTCAGCCACCGGGTCGCCGCGACGACCCCCGTGAGCAGACCCGACAGCGCGAGCAGCACCCGCACCGCGTGGCGACGGCCGAGCGAACGAGGGCTGACCCGCACGACGAGCAGCCCGACGACGACGCTCACCGCGAGCGCGACGAGCAAGACCTGCCACCAGGGCTCGAGCCAGGCCGCGACCAGCAGCGTGAGGCACGTGATCGACGCGACCTCCGCGACGACCCGCGCGAAGCCCACCGAGCGCGCCGTCACGACCGGGTCGGCGAGCAGCGCGAGCGCCCGACGCCCGCCCGGACGCGTCGAGCCCGACGCGTCGAGCCCGCCGGTCGCCTCGACGACGGCGGCGCGCGTCACGCGCAGCACCGCCGCCTCGCCCGCGCTCAGCGCGGCCGCGAGCGCGACCGTGAGCACGGTCAGCGCCGCGAGCAGTGCGACCGGTTCGCCGCTCACCGGCCCGCGAGGAAGGTCAGGAGCAGCTTGCGCTGCAGCGCGAACATCTCCTTCTCCTCCTCCGGCTCGGCGTGGTCGTAGCCGAGGAGGTGGAGGATGCCGTGCGTCGTGAGCAGCAGCATCTCCTCCGCGGTCGAGTGCCCCGCGGCGAGCGCCTGCTGCGCCGCGACCTCCGGGCACAGCACGACGTCACCGAGCTGGCCCGGCCCGGAGACCTCGCCGTCGCGGCCGGGCCGCAGCTCGTCCATGGGGAAGGAGAGCACGTCGGTCGGTCCCGGCTCGTCCATCCAGCGCACGTGCAGCTCGCTCATCACGTCGGTGTCGACGAAGAGGACGGAGAGCTCGCTCTGCGGGTGCACGCGCATCGCGTCGAGCACGAAGCGCGCGAGCGCCGCGAACTCGGCCTCGTCGACCTCTGCCTCGGTCTCGTTGTTGACCTCGATGCTCACGTGTCGGTCCTCGCCCGTCGGTTCCGGTCCGCGGTCCGTCCGCGGTGGTCGTCGTCACGGCGCCTCGACGGCGCGCCGGCCGCGACGTCCCACCGTGCGTACGCGTCGATGATGTCGCTCACGAGCCGGTGCCGCACCACGTCCGACGACGTGAGCCGGCAGAACTCGACGTCGTCCACGCCGGTGAGCACGTCCTCGATGACGCGCAGGCCGGAGGGGGTGCCGCCCGGCAGGTCGACCTGCGTCGCGTCGCCCGTGATGACCATGCGGGAGCCGAAGCCCAGGCGCGTGAGGAACATCTTCATCTGCTCGGACGTCGTGTTCTGCGCCTCGTCGAGGATGATGAACGAGTCGTTGAGCGAACGCCCGCGCATGAAGGCCAGCGGTGCGACCTCGATCGTGCCTGCGTCGATGAGCTTGGGGATCGTGTCCGGGTCGATCATGTCGTGCAGCGCGTCGTACAGCGGTCGCAGGTACGGGTCGATCTTCTCCGTGAGCGAGCCGGGCAGGAACCCGAGCCGCTCCCCCGCCTCGACCGCCGGGCGCGTGAGGATGATCCGGTTGACCTGCTTGGACTGCAGCGCCTGCACGGCCTTGGCCATCGCGAGGTACGTCTTGCCGGTACCCGCCGGGCCGATGCCGAACGTGATGGTGTTCGCGTCGATCGCCTCGACGTAGCGCTTCTGGCCGACGGTCTTGGGCCGGATCGTCCGCCCGCGGCTCGAGAGGATGTTGAGCGTCAGGACCTCGGCGGGGCGCGACGCGGTCGCGGCGGTCAGCATCGCGATCGACCGGGCGACGACGTCCGCGCTGAGCTGTGTCCCCGCCTCGACGACCTCGACGAGCTCGTCGAGCAGCCGGGACGCGAGCGCGACGTCACCGGGAGGTCCGGTCACCGCGATCTCGTTGCCGCGCACGTGCACGTCCACGCTGGGGAAACCGGACTCGACCGCCCTCAGGACGGAGTCGCCGCTGCCGAGGAGCGCGACCATCGGCACGTGCGCGGGGATGACGATGCGGTGCTCGACCCGGTGCTCGGCGGGCCTGGGGTCGGGTTCTCGGGAGAGGGATGTCATGAGCCGGCTTGCGCCGCTGCGCTCCTTCGTCGGGCAGGTAATGGCGACCAGGGCGGCAGGGCCCCGGAACCCGACCATCCTACCGAGCGGGACCCGGCCCCACACTCCCTTTCGCGCACGGCTCAGCACGCTGTCCCGCGGTCACCGGTCCCGTCAGGCCGGGGTCCAGCCCAGCTCCGCGCCCGCGATGACGTGGCCGTGCACGTGGAACACGCTCTGTCCGGCGCGCGGGCCGGAGTTGAAGATGAGCCGGAACTGGCCGTCCGCGAGCTGTCCCGCGACCTCGTCCGCGAGCGCCACGACGTCGCCGAGCAGCTCCGGGTCGGCCGCCGCGAGCTGCGCGATGTCGCCGTGGTGGTCGCGCGGCACGACGAGCACGTGCACCGGCGCCTGCGGGTCGATGTCGCGGAACGCGATCGCCCGCTCGCTCGTCGCGACGACGTCCGCGGGCAGCTCGCCCGCGACGATGCGGCAGAAGAGGCAGTCCGTGTCCGTCCGCGGGGGCGTGTCCGAGCTCGTCATGCGCCGAGGGTAGTCCACCGCTCGCGCACCCGCGCGTGGCCGGCGCGGGTCAGGCCTCGACGCCCCAGCGGCCGAGCCGCTGCGCGAGCAGCGCGATCGCGACGGGCCCGGCGGTCGAGGTGCGCAGGACGTGCGGTCCGAGGCGGGCCGCGACGGCGCCCGCGCCGGTCAGGGACCCGAGCTCGCCGTCGGAGATCCCGCCCTCGGGCCCGACGACGACCAGCACCTCGGGCGCGGACGTCTCCTCCGGCACACCGGCCCCGGAGGGCGCGGGCAGGTCGACGTCGGCGAGCGCCGTCGTCGCCTCCTCGTGGAGGACGATGGCGCGGCCGCCCGCCGCGACGACGGCGGCGACACGCGCCGCGAGACCGCGCGAGTCCAGGGAGACCTCGACGAGCGGGAGCCGCGCGCGGCGCGCCTGCTTCGTCGCGGTGCGTACGGTCGCGAGCCAGCGCGCGCGAGACTTCGCCGCGCGCTCCCCCCGCCAGACCACGACCGACCGCTCGGCCTGCCACGGGACGACGACGTCGACCCCGATCTCCGTCGCCGCCTCGATCGCCATCTCGTCGCGGTCGCCCTTGGCGAGCGCCTGGACGAGCGTGACGACGACGCCGGGCGCGGGCTCGCGGTCGACCTCCTGGACGAGCAGCGTCACCCGGCCCGCCTCGGTGTCCTCGACCACGCAGCGCAGGCGCAGCCCGTCGCCGTCGACCACGTCGACGCGCTCACCGCGTGCCTTGCGCTGCACGACGCCCGCGTGGCGGCCCTCGGCGCCGTCGAGCACGTAGCGGTCGCCGGGGACGACCGTGTCCACGCCGCTCTCGGCGAGAAAGACGGGTGCGCTCACGCCCGGGCCCCGCTCAGCGCCCGGAGAGCTTGTCGCGCAGGCGGGAGAACACGCCCGGGTGCGCGGCGGACAGGCGCGGCTCCGGCCGCTCCTCGCCGCGCAGCGCCGCGAGCGAGCGCAGGAGCTGCTCCTGCTCCTCGTCCAGCTCTCTCGGCACCAGGACCTCGATGTGCACGTTGAGGTCGCCGCGGCCGTTGCCGTGCAGGTGCCCGACACCGAGGTTCTTCAGCGTGACGATCTGCCCCGGCTGCGTGCCCGGACGCAGGTCGATCTCCTGGGCGCCGTCGAGCGTCTCGAGCTCGAGCACGGTGCCGAGCGCGGCAGCCGTCATCGGCACCTGGAGGGTGCAGTGCAGGTCGTCGCCGCGGCGGACGAACGTGTCGTGGTTGCGCTCGCGGATCTCGACGTACAGGTCGCCCGCCGGGCCACCTGCAGGCCCGACCTCGCCCTGCGACGTGAGCTTGATGCGCGTGCCCGTGTCGACGCCGGCCGGGACGTTGACGGTGATCGAGCGCCGGCTGCGCACCCGGCCCTCGCCGGAGCACTCCGCGCACGGCTCGGGGATGACGGTGCCGAACCCCTGGCACGCGGCGCACGGGGCGCTCGTCATGACCTGGCCGAGGAACGAGCGCGCCACGCGCTGGACCGTGCCGCGGCCGTGGCACACGTCGCACGTGCGCGGCGACGTGCCGGGGCGACAGCACGTGCCGCCGCACGTCCCGCACACCACGGCCGTGTCGACCTGGAGCTCGCGCTGGGCGCCGAACGTCGCCTCCGCGAGGTCGATGTCGAGGCGCACGAGCGCGTCCTGGCCACGGCGGGCGCGCGGGATCGGACCCTGCTGCGCCTGGCCACCGCCGAAGAACGTCTCGAAGATGTCCTGGAAGCCGAACCCGCCGCCCATCGGGCCGCCGGCCCCGCCTCCGGGCGCGCTCGGGTCGAAGCCGAGGTCGTACTGCTGGCGCTTCTCCGGGTTCGACAGCACCTCGTAGGCGCGCGCGACGTCCTTGAAGCGGTCGCCCGCCTCCTCGCCCGCGACGTCCGGGTGCAGCTCGCGCGCGAGCTTGCGGTACGCCTTCTTGATCTGGTCCTGGCTGGCGTCACGCGTCAGGCCGAGGATCTCGTAGTAGTCGCTCACACGTCACTCTCTGCTGGTGCCGGTCGTGGGCCGGCGGGCCGGCCGGGGTCGGGGATGCTCGGGCGAAGCTCGGGAGCAGGGTCGCGGGCGGCGGGCCGCACCGGTCCGCAGCCGGGGCGGCTCACGTGCCGAGCACCCGCGACATGTAGCGCGCGACCGCCCGTACGGCCGCGATCGTGCCCGGATAGTCCATGCGCGTGGGGCCGATCGAGCCGACCAGCGCGACCGTGTCCCCGTCGCTACCGTATCCGGTCGTCACGACGGAGGTCTCCGAGAGGCCCTCGAGCTGGGTCTCGTGGCCGATCCGCACGCTGACGCCGGACTCCGCCGCCATCTCCGTGAGGAGGCCCAGGAGGACGACCTGCTCCTCGAGCGCCTCGAGGACGGGGCGCAGGGCGTGCTCGAACCGCATGCCCGCGCGCGCGAGGTTGGCCGTCCCGGCGAGGACGATCCGCTCCTCGCTCTCCTCCGCGAGCGTCTGCGCGACGAGGTCGCCGACGGCCTCGACGAGCGGGGCGTCGTCGGGGTGGAAGCCGTCGCGCACCGCCGCGAACCCCGACGTCAGGTCGGCGAGCCGCTTGCCCGCCGCCGCCGCGTTGAGGCGCGCGCGCACCTCGGCGAGCGTGCCCTCGTCGGGCACCGCGGCGACCTCCAAGGTGCGCTGCTCGACCCGCCCGGTGTCGGTGATGATCACGACGAGCAGGCGCGCGTCGCCCACGGGCACGAGCTCGAGGTGACGCAGGCCCGAGCGCCGCAGCGACGGGTACTGCACGACCGCGACCTGGCCGGTGATCTGGGCGAGGAGGCGGCCGGCGCGGGCGATGACGTCGTCGAGGTCCACGCCCTCGGACAGGAACGTCTCGATCGCGCGCTTCTCCGGCGCCGACAGCGGCTTGACGCCCGACAGCCGGTCGACGAACAGCCGGTAGCCCTTGTCCGTCGGCACGCGGCCGGCGGACGTGTGCGGCTGGGCGATGTACCCCGCGTCCTCGAGCGCCGCCATGTCGTTGCGGATCGTCGCGGGCGAGACCCCGAGCTCGTGGCGCTCGGTGAGGATGCGCGAACCCACGGGCTCCCGCGTGAGGACGTAGTCCTCGACGATGGCCCGCAGCACCTCCAGACGGCGCTCCTCGCTCACGTCCACCTCCCGTGCACCGCTCCGCACCGCCGGGCAGGCGGGCTGGTCTCGGCACTCTCGACCTTCGAGTGCCAATCCTACGCGTCCGCGACGACTCGTCCTCGGCCCTCCGCTCGTCGCGAACGCGTACCCGCGTGTCGCGCGCCGGTCCGCGCCGCGCGACGAACCTAGGGTGTCGGGGTGTCCTTCGACCGCTACGGCTCCGACGTCCTCGGCGGCACGCCCGCCCCCGCCCACCACCGGCAGCGACCGGTCTCCCGTCCGCAGCCCGCCGAGCGCGGGCTCGTCGTGGAGGACGTGCAGACCGGGTGGGTCGGCGCCGTCGTGCGGGTCGAGAAGTCCGGCGGCATGCACGTCGTCGTGCTCGAGGACCGCGCGGGCCGCACACGCACGTTCCCCCTCGGCCCCGGCTTCTGGGTCGACGGCGCCCCGGTCGAGCTCACCGCCCCCGTCACCTCCCGCCCCCCCGCTCCCCCGTCGCGCACCGCGTCCGGCTCGCGCGCCGTCGTCGGGCAGCGGGCACGCGTCGCGCGCGGCAGCCGCATCTGGGTCGAGGGCAAGCACGACGCCGAGCTGGTGGAGAAGGTCTGGGGCGACGACCTGCGTGTCGAGGGCGTCGTCGTCGAGCCCCTCCACGGCGTGGACGACCTCGCCGCGGCGCTCGCGGACTTCGGCCCGACGCCGCAGCGCCGGGTCGGCGTGCTCGTGGACCACCTCGTCGCCGGCAGCAAGGAGCGGCGGATCGCCGACGAGGCCCTGCGGAGCGTGCCCGCCGGCACGGTCATGGTGCTCGGCCACCCGTACGTCGACGTGTGGCAGGCCGTGAAGCCGGCGCGCGTCGGGCTGGAGCGCTGGCCCGTGATCGAGCGCGGCACCGAGTGGAAGCGCGGGATCCTGCGCGAGCTCGGCTGGCCCGCCGCGTCGGCGGAGGACGTCGGTCGTGCGTGGCAGCGCATCCTCGGCACCGTCCGGACCTACGCCGACCTGGAGCCGTCCTTGCTCGGGCGCGTGGAGGAGCTCATCGACTTCGTGACCGCACCCTGAGCGACGGCGCCACCGTCTGCCCGTGGCCTCGGCACCTCAGGGGAGGACTGCGACGGCCTCGACCTCCACGAGGAGGTCCGGCTCGCCGAGCGCGGTGACCTCAGCAGCGTGATCGGGCGGACGAGGTCGAAGCCCAGGCGCTGCGCCTCGTGCACGTCGGCGTAGGCCTGCTCGGTCTGCGCGGCCAGGTCGCCCGGGCCTCGACCCCTCGGCGACCGACACCTGCGCGTAGACCTCGGGCTGCGGCAGTGCGGACGGGTCGAGCAGCCGAACCGGCACCGGCACCTCCGTGCTCGTGGGAACTCCCTGGGGCCGGGCGTCGCCCGGCCAGGGCGGTCAGGCGGGCATCCCGCCCGTCAGCCGGCGATAGGCGTAGCCGACCGCGACGTAGCTGAGGGGGATCGTCACGAAGAGACCGAGGCCGCACGGGATCGCGCCGAGGATGTTGATGCCGAAGAGCGCGAGCAGGAGCAGGAACATCTGGCCGAAGTTCTTCGCGACCAGCGAGAAGCTCGTGCGGATCGCGGTGATCGCGTCCTGGCGCTGGTCGAGGGCGACGTAGTAGACGAATGCGGAGAAGAGCAGGACGGCCAACCCGGGCAGGATGCACAGGACGAGCCCGACGCCGGTGAGGATGCCCACGATCAACGCGGCGAGGATCACGTTGACGACGTTGCCGATCCGGAAGAACGCCGCGACGTCGGGACGGCGGCCGTCGACCTCGTCGAGCGCGCCCCGGGTGAAGAAGGCGGTGATCAGGTAGCCGATCACGGTGCCCACGATCCCGAGCAGGATGCTCGTGAACGTGATGCCCGTGACCGCGAAGACGTTGGTGTCCGTGAAGTCGTACTGGTCCTGGAGCTGGTCGAACCCGCCCGTGATCCAGCTCCACGCGATGTTCACCGCGAGGAAGATCAGCGCCACGAGGATCCAGGGGCCCAGGTTCGACGTGACCTTGCGCCACCCGTAGGAGATCGCGTCGCCGACCGCGAAACCCGGCCCGGTCGGCACGGGCCCCACCGGAGTCGCCGAGGGCGGGTACGCCGCACCGGGCGGCGGATAGCCGGGCCCGGCGGGCGGGTAGCCAGCCCCGGGCGGCGGGTACCCGGGCGCACCCGAGGGAGAGCCGTACGCTCCCGGCTCGCCGTACGCCGGCGGTCCCGACGGCGCGGCACCGGGGGCGGTGGACGGCTCACCGGAGGACGGCGCCGCGGGAGGCGTCGGGTCGGACGGCGTCGGGTCAGGGGGCGTGGGGCCGTACGGTGACGGCTCCGGCGGTGTGGCGCCGTCGGCGCCGTCGGCGCCGTGCTCGTCGTCGCGCGGGGGCTCGCCGGTCGGGTTGGCGGGGTCGTGCGTCATGGTCCACCTCGGTTCTCGTCTGCACCGTTGGTGCTCGGTCCTACGATGACGGTCCGCGGGGCTCGGCGCGCGGCGAGACGACGGCGCCGGGCGCCGGGTGGCGCCGCTCGCGGCGCCAGGTCAGGTCACACCGGCTGCTCGTCGTTGAGCCGGCGGTAGACGTAGGCGGTCGCGATCTGCGCCACGGGCAGCGCCACGAGCAGGCCGACGTAGCACAGCAGCGATCCGACGAGCTGCGCGACGTAGACCCCGAGGAACAGCAGCACGACCGTGCCGAGGTTCTTGCTCACGACCGTGAAGCTCGACCTGATCGCGTCGAAGACGCCCTGGTTCTTGTCGATGACGTAGAACAGCGCGAACTGCGCGAAGAAGGCGAACACGATGCCCAGGACGAACGTCACGCTGAGGATGCCGACGGCCAGGCCGACGACGAGAGCGGTGAGGATGACGTTTCCGAGGTGCGGGATCCGGAAGAAGTCGGCGTACTCGATCTTCTTGCCGCGGGTGACGAGCAACGAGACGTTGACCACGACGCCCTGCACGATGAAGCCCAGCACCGCGACGACCGCCACGAACAGGAAGGTGCTGAACCCGAACGCGATGCCGCCGGTGGTCGTGAGCTCGTTCGTCACCGGGTCGACCGACGTCGACGCGGTGCCGATGATGACGAAGAAGAACACCAGGCTCAGGGCGAGCAGCACCGCGGCCCACGTGAGGACGCCACCGATGATGGCGCCGGCGTTCTGGGTGAACCTGTTCCAGCCGTAGCTGAACGCCTCGCCGACCTCCACGGGCTGGCCCGGGTAGCCCGGCTGTCCGTACGGCGCGGCCGGAGGCGGGTAGCCGGGCTGCCCGGGCGGCGGCTGCTGGCCGTACGGCGGCTGGCCGGGCGGGGGGTAGCCGGCGCCGGCGGGCGCGCCGTAGGGCTGCGAGGGCGGAGGGGAGGCTGCGGCGGGCGGTGCGCCGTACGGCGACGCCTGCGGCGGCGCGACCGGTTGATCGGGCGCCGGTGGCGTCTGCAGTGCCGGTTGCTCGGGCAGTGCCGGTTGCTCGGGCAGTGCCGGTTGCTCCGGCGTGAAGGGCGTGGCCGCGTACGGGTCCTCGGGCGCAGGCTCTGCGGTCGGTGCGGGCTCGGCGGGGCGGTGCGGCTCGTTCTCGTCGCGCGGCGGACCGCCGGCGGTGCTGTCGCTCATGTGTCTCCTCGTTCGGGCCGGACGGACCGCAGGACCGGCGCCGCGCGCGACGCGCCGGATGTGGACGTCGTGTGTCGGTCGCCCATCTCAGGCGGTCCTGCTCCACCCTGGCGGGGATCGTCTCGGCGCGCTAGAGGAAACGCCGCGACGACGGCGAACTCACCCGGTCCCGGGCCGGTCGTCAGCCGTCCGTGAGCGCCCGGACCACCGTGTCGGCCAGCAACCGCCCCCGCAGGGTGAGCAGCGCGCGACCGGCCACGGCGGCGCGACCGTCGAGGAGTCCGGTCGCGACGAGCCCGGCGACGGCGTGCCGTCCAGCCGGGGACAGGACCGCGAGGTCGAGCCCGTCGCGCAGGCGCACGCCGAGCATGACCTGCTCGAGGTGCGCCTCGGTGCGGTTGAGGAGCTCGCGCCCCGCCGCGGGGCTCGTGCCCGCCTCGAGCAGCGCCGCGTACCGGCGCGGGTGCTTCACGTTCCACCACCGCACGCCGACACGGTCGCCGTCCGGACCCGACGAGCCGTCGAGACCCGACGTGCCACCGTCCATCGCGGCGACGTACGAGTGCGCTCCCGGGCCGATCCCCCACCAGTCGTCACCGCGCCAGTAGGCGAGGTTGTGGCGGCACCGGTCGTCGTCGGTGCGGGCCCAGTTGCTCACCTCGTACCACGTGAGCCCGGCACTGGTGAGGAGCTCGTCGGCGAGCTCGTACTTCGTCGCCTGGTCGTCCTCGCTCGGCAGGGCGACGTCGCCCCGGCGCACCTGGGCGGCCATCCTGGTCCCCTGCTCCACGACGAGCGCGTACGCCGAGACGTGGTCGACGCCGGTCGCGAGCGCCGCGTCGAGGCTCGCCCGCCAGTCGTCGAGGCTCTCCCCCGGCGTGCCGTAGATGAGGTCGAGCGAGATCTTCAGCCCGGCGTCGCGCGCCCAGCGCACGACGTCCGGGATGCGACGCGGGTCGTGCGTGCGCTCGAGCGTCGCGAGCACGTGCGGCACGGCCGACTGCATGCCGAACGAGACGCGCGTGAACCCGGCGGCCGCGAGCTCGGCGAGCGAGGCGGGCGTCACCGAGTCCGGGTTCGCCTCGGTCGTCACCTCGGCGTCGGGCGCCAGGCCCCACGCGTCGCGCACGCCACGGAGCATGCGCGCGAGGTCCGCCGCGGGCAGGAGCGTGGGCGTCCCGCCGCCCACGAAGACCGTCGACACGCGCCGCTCGGGCAGCCCGGCCTCGCGCAGCACGCGCGCCGCGAGGTCGATCTCGCGCAGCGCGGTGCTCGCGTACGACGCCTGGCTCGCGCCGCCGCCGAGCTCGGAGGCGGTGTAGGTGTTGAAGTCGCAGTACCCGCACCGCACGGAGCAGAACGGGACGTGCAGGTAGACGCCGAACCCGCGCCTCGCCGTCGTGCCCGACGACGCGCCCGTGTCGTCCGTGGACGGCTCGCCCCCGCGCGGCGCGACCCATGCGGGCAGCGAGCCGTCGGGCGGGACCGGCTCGCCGTCGGGCAGGGCCGGGCTCACTTCTTGGACTTGTCCTTGGCGTCCTTGCCGCCCGCGGCGTCGGAGGAGAGCGCGGCGATGAAGGCGTCCTTCGGGACCTCGACGGACCCGATGTTCTTCATGCGCTTCTTGCCCTCCTTCTGCTTCTCGAGCAGCTTGCGCTTGCGGCTGATGTCACCGCCGTAGCACTTCGCGAGGACGTCCTTGCGCATCGCGCGCACGGTCTCGCGCGCGATGACGCGAGCGCCGACGGCCGCCTGGATCGGCACCTCGAACTGCTGGCGCGGGATGATCTCCTTGAGCTTGGCGGTCATCATCACGCCGTAGTCGTACGCCTTGTCCTTGTGCACGATGGCGCTGAACGCGTCGACCTGCTCGCCCTGCAGCAGGATGTCGACCTTGACGAGGTCGGCCACCTGCTCGCCCGAGGGCTCGTAGTCGAGCGAGGCGTAGCCGCGCGTGCGCGACTTGAGGTGGTCGAAGAAGTCGAAGACGATCTCGGCCATCGGGAGGGTGAAGCGCAGCTCGACCCGGTCCTCGGACAGGTAGTCCATGCCGAGCATCTGCCCGCGACGGTCGTTGCACAGGCCCATGACGGTGCCCACGAACTCGCTCGGCGCGAGGATGGTCGCGCGCACGACCGGCTCGCTCACCTGCTTGATCTTGCCGCCCGGGAACTCCGACGGGTTGGTCACCTTGATGACGGTGCCGTCCTCGAGCGTCACGTCGTAGACGACGTTCGGCGCGGTGGAGATGAGGTCGAGGTCGAACTCGCGCTCGAGGCGTTCGCGCACGATCTCGAGGTGCAGCAGGCCGAGGAACCCGACGCGGAAGCCGAAGCCGAGCGCGACCGACGTCTCGGGCTCGTAGTTGAGCGCGGCGTCGTTGAGCTTGAGCTTGTCGAGCGCGTCGCGCAGCACCGGGTAGTCGGTGCCGTCGATCGGGTACAGGCCCGAGAAGACCATGGGCTTGGGGTCGGAGTACCCGCCGAGGGCGTCGGTCGCGGGCTTGGCCGCGTTCGTCACCGTGTCGCCCACCTTCGACTGGCGCACGTCCTTGACGCCCGTGATGAGGTAACCGACCTCGCCGACGCCCAGGCCCTTCGTGACGATCGGCTCGGGCGAGATCACACCGATCTCGAGGAGCTCGTGCGTCGCACGCGTCGACATCATGACGATGCGCTCGCGCGGGTTGAGGTTGCCGTCGATGACGCGCACGTAGGTCACGACGCCGCGATAGGTGTCGTAGACCGAGTCGAAGATCATCGCGCGCGCCGGGGCGTCTGCGTCGCCCACCGGCGCGGGCACCCGCTCGACGATCCGGTCGAGCAGCACCTCGACGCCCTCGCCCGTCTTGCCCGAGACCTTGAGCACGTCCGCGGGGTCGCCCCCCACGAGCCCGGCGATCTCCTCGGCGTACTTCTCCGGCTGGGCCGCGGGCAGGTCGATCTTGTTGAGGACCGGGATGATCTCGAGCTCGTTCTCCATCGCGAGGTAGAGGTTCGCGAGGGTCTGGGCCTCGATGCCCTGCGCCGCGTCGACCAGGAGGACCGCGCCCTCGCACGCCGCGAGCGAGCGGGAGACCTCGTACGTGAAGTCGACGTGCCCGGGCGTGTCGATCATGTTCAGCGCGTGCGCCGTCTCGATCCCGTCGTGGTCCACCGACCACGGCATCCGCACGGCCTGCGACTTGATCGTGATGCCGCGCTCGCGCTCGATGTCCATGCGGTCGAGGTACTGCGCGCGCATGGCGCGCGGCTCGACGACACCGGTGAGCTGCAGCATGCGGTCGGCCAGGGTCGACTTGCCGTGGTCGATGTGCGCGATGATGCAGAAGTTCCGGATCAGCTCGGGCGGCGTGGCCGCCGGCTGGATGCGGGTGCTCAGCTGGGCGCTGGGGATCGGGGACAACGCGGGTGCGCTCCTGGGAGTGGTGCGGGTCGGGACGCGCGCTCGCAGGGCGGCGCGCGCCGACGCTCGCTCTCGGGCGGGCGGGAGGATCCATTGTCCCACGTCCGGCGTCGGACTCGTCCGGCCTCGCTCCCGCTGCCCGCCCTGCGGGGGGAGGGCCTCCGGCCTAGCGTGGAGGGCGGTCGACCAGTCCGCGTCGACCCGCCGACGAGAGGAGCCACTCATGGCCACGGACCTCGCAGGACGCCGCGTGCTGGCGATCGTGACGAACTACGGCGTCGAGCAGGACGAGCTCGTCGTCCCCGTAGAGCACCTGCGCGCCGAGGGCGTGCAGGTCGACGTCGCCGCCACCTCGGCCGACGACGTGCAGACGCTCGTGGGCGACAAGGACCCGGGCCGCACGGTGACGCCGACGCTCACGCACGCGGACGCCGACCCCGCCGACTACGACCTGCTGCTCGTGCCCGGCGGCACGATCAACGCGGACGCGCTGCGCCTCCAGGACGACGCCGTCGGCCTGGTCCGGGCGTTCACGTCGGCGGGCAAGCCCGTCGCCGCCATCTGCCACGGCCCGTGGGCGCTCGTCGAGGCGGCGGCCGTCGAGGGCAGGACGCTCACGAGCTACCCGTCGCTCGAGACGGACGTGCTCAACGCGGGCGGCGCGTGGGTGGACCGTGCGGTCGTGCGCGACGACGGCGCCTACACGCTCGTCACGTCCCGCACCCCGGACGACCTGGACGACTTCCTGCGCGAGGTCGACGCGGTGCTCGCCGCCTGACCGCCGTCGCCGCCTCTTCCGAGGAGCCGGCGCAGCGGGCATGATCCCGCCATGACCGACGCCCTCGACCACGTCGCGCTCCTCGCCCGCCTGCAGGACGCGTTCCTCACCGACGTCCGCGACGCCGACCCGCAGGCGCGCGTCCCCGCGTGCGGCGGGTGGGAGGTGCGCGACCTCGTCGAGCACCTCGGGCAGGTCCACCACTGGGCGGCAGCGCAGGCGCGACGCCGCGAGGAGACGCCGCTCGGCGACGGCCCGTCCGACCTCGCGCCGTTCTACGCCGCGCAGGCCGCCGAGCTCCGCGAGACCCTTGCCGAGCTCGACCCGGACGCCCCCGCCTGGACCCTCCTCGGGCCCGACGACCCGGCGTCGACCGTACGGTTCTGGCACCGCAGGCAGGTGCACGAGACGCTCGTCCACCTCCACGACCTCCGCGCGTCGGCCGGCACGACCGTCGACGACGTCCCGCCCGCCGTCTGGGCCGACACGGTCGACGAGCTCGTCACCGTCATGCAACCCCGGCAGGTGCGCCTCGGACGCATGGCTGCGCTCGCCCGCCCGGTCGCGCTCCGGGCGACGGACGCCGGGGCGTCCTGGGTCCTCGGCGGCGGCGACCCGGTCGCGACGGCGTCCGCACCCGCTCGCGAGCTCGCGCTCGTCCTGTGGGGACGACTGGCTCCGGTCGAGGCAGGTGTCCTGGTCGACGGAGAGCCCGACGCGCTGGCCGCCACCCTGTCCGAGCGCATCGTGCCCTGACGTGACTTCGGTCCGGACGCTCCCCCGTCCGGACCGAGCCCCGGGTAGATTGCGCGCGTGGCACGCAACCGATGGCTGGGAATGCTCACCGACGCGGCGCGCGCCGTGGTCGGGACGATCACGCGCCCCTCGGGCGGGCGCGGCGGGGCCGCGACGACACGCCCCCGTCCGGCGCCGGCGCCCCGCCCGGGCCCGCGTGGGTCGAGCGGTGCGCCCGACGGGTACCCGGGCGACTACGAGGGTCGCGTGCGCTCGGAGTACGCGCCCCGGCTCGACGGCGACCCGGACCCGGGAGAGATCGTCTGGACCTGGGTTCCGTACGAGGAGGACCACTCGCAGGGCAAGGACCGGCCCGTCCTGCTCGTCGGGTCGGACGGCCGGTGGCTCCTCGGCGTCATGCTCACGAGCAAGGACCACTCTCGCGACGCGCGCGACGAGGCGCGGTGGGGCCGGTACTGGCTCGACATCGGGTCGGGTCCGTGGGACGCGAAGGGACGTGCCAGCGAGGTCCGCCTGGACCGCGTGATCCGGGTGGACCCGGGCGCCGTGCGGCGCGAGGGAGCGGTCGTCGGACGGGACGTGTTCGACCGGGTCACGCGGGGCGTCTCCGAGCACCGCTGAGCCCCCTGCCTCGGACGACGCGCCGGTCGGGAGCCCGGCGCCGGAGCCCGTGGCGGCGGATTGGGTTCGGGCCGGGACTGCTGGTAATCTTGTTGGTCGCGTGTCCGCCCAGGTCGGCGGGCACAGCTCCAGCACCTCTCCACGGGTTCCCCACCCCAGTCCCGGAGCTGGAGTCGCCCTCTACGACCTATCCGCTCGCTTCGGCGAACACACACCAGAAAGTCCACACGTGGCCAACATCAAGTCCCAGATCAAGCGCATCCGCACGAACGAGAAGGCTCGCCTGCGCAACAAGGCGGTCAAGTCCGAGCTCAAGACGTACGTGCGCCGCGTGCGTGAGGCCGTCGCCGCGGGCGACAAGGAGGCGGCGACCACCGCACTCCAGGCGGCGTCGCGCAAGCTCGACAAGGCTGTCTCGAAGGGCGTCATCCACGCGAACCAGGCCGCGAACCGCAAGTCGGCCATCGCGAAGACGGTCAACGCGCTCTGAGCCCACGGCTCACCAGGTCGTCGTGACGCGCTGATCGCCACGACGACCGCACAGGCTTCCCACGAGGGGCGCCGACCCGGCTGGGTCGGCGCCCCTCGTGCGTCCCGCTCGCGGCGTCAGCGCCCGTGCGCACGGGCGATCGTGAGGACCGCGCGCTCGACGGCGAACACGGGGTCCCGACCGGCGCCCTTGACCTCGGCGTCGGCCTGGGCAACGGCGGTGATCGCCGTCGCGAGGCCCTCCGGCGTCCAGCCGGCAAGCTCCCGGCGCGCGCGGTCGACCTGCCAGGGCGCGAGGCCGAGGTCCTTCGCCGACGCGCCGCCGCGCCCGCGCATGGCGCCGACCTTCGCGAGCGCGCGCAGCTTCATCGCGAGGGCCGCGACCAGCGGCACCGGGTCCGCGCCGGTCGCGAGCGCGTGCCGCAGGAGCGCGACCGCCTCCCCCGCGTTACCGGCCACCGCCGCGTCCGCGACGCGGAAGCCCGTCGCCTCGACCCGGCCGCCGTAGTAGCGGTCGACGACCGCCTCCGTCACGGTGCCGTCGGTGTCCGTGACGAGCTGGCCGCACGCCGCGGCCAGCTCGCGCAGGTCGTTCCCGAGCGCCTCGACCAGCGCACGGACGCCCGACCCGTCGATCCGGCGTCGGGCACGGCGGAACTCCGCGGTGACGAACGCCGTCTTGTCGGAGTCCTTCTTGATCGTGTCGACCGCGACGACGGGTGCGCCGCCGGCCTTGATCGCGTCGAGCATGCGCTTGCCCCGCACCCCGCCCCCGTGGACGACGACGAGGGTCGTCTCCGGGTCGGCGACGGCGACGTAGTCGACGACATCAGCGACGAGCGCGTCCGTAGCCGACTCCGCGCCCTCGACGACGACCACCTTCGCCTCGCCGAACAGCGACGGGCTCACGGCGACCGTGAGCATGCCCGCCTGGTACGTGGACGCCTCGATCGTCACCTTCTCGACCCCGGGATCGCGCTCGCGCGCGAGCACGAGGATGCCCTCCACGGCACGCTCCGCGAGCAGCGACTCCGGCCCCTGGACCAGCACGACCGGAGCGAGCCGGACGTCGTCCCACGCGGTGGTCGGGCCGGCGGACGGACGGGTGGAGGACCGGGTGGGTGCGGGCATGGCACCAGCCTGCCACGAACCTCCGACCAGCCGGCCGACGTCATCCGCAACCGGCGGCGCCGAGCACGCCGTCCCGCACGACGAGCGCGAACGTGCCGCACATGTCCGTCCGGAGGACTTTCGCACCGACCCCGCGGTACAGGTCGAGCGCCCGGTCCGTGGGGTGCCCGTACGTGTTCTCGCCCGAGCTCACGAGCGCGACACCGGGCGCCAGGACGTCCGCGAGCCGCTCGGACTGCGTCGCGGACCCGTGGTGCGCGACCTTCACGACGTCCACGCGCCCGATCCCGGACGCGGTGAGCGAGCTCGCGAGGGCGGCCTGGCCGGCGTCCTCGAGGTCGCCCAGCGCGACGACCTCGACGCCCTCGACGACGGCCAGCAGCGCGATGCTCGCGTCGTTCGCCCCGCCCTCCTCGCCGTCGTGGTGTGCCGTGCGGGCGCTCCCGTCTCCCACCTCGCCCGCGCCGTGCGGAGGGCCGGCCTGGAGCACCTGCCAGCGCACGCCCGCGACGCCCGCCTCCCCCGTCTCGCCGGCACGCCCCACGTCGACCCGGACACCGGCGGCGTCGAGCAGCGCTCGCGCGCGCTCGGCCTGGTCCGCAGGGTCCGCGGTGCCCGTCACGAGTGCGCGGTCGACCGTGCGGCCACGGAGCACGGGCTCGAGACCGCCCACGTGGTCGGCGTGGAAGTGGCTGAGGACCAGCAGGTCGACGTGGTCGACGCCGAGGCCGTCGAGGCACCGGTCGGCCGCGTCGCCCGCCGGACCCACGTCCACGACGACCGCCGACGCCGGCCCGCTGCGCAGCACGAGCGCGTCCCCCTGCCCGACGTCGCACGCCACCACGGCCCAGTCGGCCGGCACGTCGGTCGCCACCAGGCCGCCCGACGCCAGGTGCGGCCGCACGAGCACGACGACGAGGACTGCGACGAGCACGGCGAGGGAGCCGATCGCGGCCGCGAGTGCCGCCGTCGTGACCGGGCGGCACCGGGTCGCGCCCGACCCGGCGAGACCCCGCCGCACAGCCCGCACCCCGCGCCTCGCCCGCACGCGCCACGGGAGCGCGGACGCCCTGCGGGCGGCCCGGCGCTCGCCCAGCGCGGCCAGGGCGCGCGACCGCACGATCACCGCCGCCACGGCGGCCGTGAGGACCGCGAGGAGCACGAGCCCGCCCACGCCGCCCGGCCAGGGCAGACGCGCGCCGGGCAGAACCGCGAACGCCTGCGCGACCCCGGCGATCCACCAGGTGAAGCCGCCCGCGGCCCAGGCGACCGCCGTCGCTCCCGCAGGCCACCAGGGTGCCACGAGGGTCGCCAGCACCCCCAGGACCGTCGCGGGGCCGAGCGCGGGGGCCGCGAGCAGGTTCGCCGGAACCGCCCAGGTGCTCACGCTCGGGTCGAGCAGCACGAGGATCGGGGCGCACGCGGCCTGCGCGGCGACGGGCACGGCCACGACGTGGGCCGCGACCCGTCCGCACCACGGCGCGAGCCGTCGGGCGATCGGCGCGGTGAGGAGCGCGAGGCCCGCCGTGGCGGCGACGGAGAGGACGAACCCGTAGGCCCGTGCGAGCCACGGGTCGACCACCAGCAGCAGGACGACGCCCGCCCCGAGCGCCGCGACGGCGCGCGACGGCCGGCCGAGCGCGATCCCCACGACGCCGACGGCGCCCATGGCGGCCGCACGCAGGACGCTCGGCTCCGGGTGCACGAGCACCACGAAGCCGGCCATCGCCGCCGCCGTGACGACGACGCGGAGCCCGCGCGGCGCGCGTGCGGCCACGCACAGCGCTGCGACGCACGCCACCACGATCGCGAAGTGTCCACCCGAGACGGCGGTCACGTGGGTGAGTGACGTCGCGCGCATCGCCTCGTCGAGCTCCGGGTCCAGCCGCGACGTGTCGCCGATCGCCACGCCGGGGACGAGGCCGCGGGCCTGGGGGCTCAGGCCGTCCGTCGCCGCCAGGAGGTTCTGCCGCATCGCGTGCACGCCGCGCAGGAGCGGCCCCGCCGGCTCGACGACGCGCGGTGCATCCTCGACCCGCAGCAGGATCCGTTCGCCCTGCACCGCGAGGACGCCGTGGGCATCGACCGTCGACCCGTAGACGAGCCCGGCCCAGCCGCCGGGTCCCGAGACGACGACCTGCCCGGCGGCCGTCGTCCGCGCGCCGCGCGCCGTGATCTCCTGGAGCTCCACGCGCACCTCGGACCGGTCCGCCGCGCCGGTCCAGGGATTGGTGCGCGGCTCGACGGCGGAGCGCACCGTCGCCGTGACGCTCGCCGTCGCGCCGTCCGCGGCGAGCTCCGCGAGCCCGGACCGGGCCACGAGCTGGGCGCCCGTCGACAGCAGCACGGCGACGACGCACGCCGCGACGAGCAGGGCCTGCCCCGCGACCCCGGCACGCACGCTCTCGACGCGCCCCGCAGCGCCCGGCGCTCCGGCACGCCCGGTCCCAGCGCGCGACGTCCCGGCCTGCGACGCCCCGCCCCACGCTCGCCGCACGCTCGGTGTCGCCGCTCCCAGCACGAGGAACATCAGCGCGAGGACGCCCACCATGGTGAGCCGCAGGACGTCCGGCCCGTCCGCACCCACGGCGAGCGCCGCCGTCGTCCAGGCCGCGAGCGCCGCCGGGACGAGTCGCAGGTCGGTCACACGCGGACGAGGTCGCGTACGTCGGCGAGCACCGCGGGGCCGATCCCGCTCACCTCGCCGAGCTCGTCGACGGACGTGTACGGCCCGTTCTCGTCCCGCCAGGCGACGATGCGCTCGGCGAGCACGGGCCCGATGCCGGGCAGGGCGTCGAGCGTCGTGGCGTCCGCGGTGTTGAGGTCGACGACGTCGCCGTCCCCGGTCGCGCCGCCGGTCGTCGGTCCTGCGGTTCCGGGCGGCGCAGCCACGCCCTCCCCTGGGCGTGGCACGACGATCTGCTCGCCGTCGGCGACGGTCCTCGCGAGGTTGAGCGCCCCGAGGTCCGCGTCCGGTGTCGCCCCGCCCGCCGCGTCGAGCGCGTCGGCGACCCGTGCGTCGGGCGCGACCGTCACCAGGCCGGGCGCGACCACCTGGCCGACGACGTGCACGACGACCCCCGTCCCGGGCGCCTCCGCCCCGGGGACGAGACCGACGTCCCCCGCCGGGTCGTCGGGGGCGCCGGCAGCGTTCTCCTCCGCCCCTGCGCCCGGCGCTGCGACGTCGTCGTCGACCGCTCCCTCGGACGCCGTGCCCGGCGACCCGACCGGCACGAGGGGTTCGACGTCGTCGGCACGCAGGCCCGTCACGGCCACACCGGCGCCGAGTGCGAGGACGACGACGAGGGCGGCCACCGCGACACGGGGCGAGGCCGCCCAGCGTCGCCGGCCGCCGTCGTCGAGCCCGGCGAAGCCGGAGTGCGCGGTCGGGTGCCCGTGCGCGGCGGTGTAGGCGCTCGCGACCGTCGTCGCAGCCCGGGACCGCAGGCGGACCGCGAGGTCGTCCTCGCCGCGGACGCCGTCGTCCGCCGGTCGCGCAGGGAGCCAGCCGTCCCCCGGTCCCCTCGGCTCTGCCGGGATGCCGGGGTCCTCGCCCGTCGGGTCGCCCTCGCGGTGCTGCTCGACGTGCGGGAACGCCGCGGTGACGGGCTGCCAGGCGAGGGCCGGGCGGCCGCCGCGCGTCACCGGGACGGGGTCCTCGCGCGCACGCCCGGTGACGGCGCGCAGGCGCTGCCGCACGACGGCGTCGCCGTGCTCGAGGTCGCGACCGGTCCGCGCATGTCGCCGAGGCAGCTCCTGCCGTGGTGTGCTCACGGCGGCCACGCTAGGCAGGCAGGACTCCGGCGGGTCGACGCCGGCGAGGTCCTGTGGACGAGCCCGCCCTGGAGCCGGCCTGTGCACGGTCAGGACCCTTCGGCCGTCTCGGACGGACGGCGTCGGCGCTCAGCCCGGCGGCGGCTCACCCACGCCGGAGCCGCGGTCGGCGAGGTCCGCGACCATCACGGCGAGGACTCCCGGGCCGACGTGCGCCCCGAGCACGGCGCTCACCGGCGTCACGACCGCCTCCAGGCCGGTCCGGGTGGCGAGCTCGTCCGCGAGGCGACGTGCGCCGTCGTCGTCCCCGACATGGTGGACCGCGAGCGCGGGCCGCCCGCGGCGGCCCGCCGACTCCGCGGCGACCGCGGTCAACCGTTCGAGGGCCGCCGCCTTGGTCCGGACCTTCTGGACGACCTCGATCCGGCCGTCGCGCACGGCGAGCAACGGACGGACCCCGAGCACCGTGCCGAGCGCCGCGGACGCGGCGCTGAGCCTCCCGCCACGACGGAGGTGGTCGAGGGAGTCGACGAGGAACACGGCACGGCTCGCGTCCGCGACCTCGAGCGCGCGCCGCGCGACCACACCGACCTCGGCACCGTCCGAGGCCGCGCGGGCGGCCGCAAGGGCGGCGAAGCCCAGCCCCATGGCGACGGTGCGCGAGTCCACGACCCGCACCGGCACGGGCGCGTCGGAGGCTGCGAGCGCCGCGGCGTGCACGGTCCCGGAGAGCTCGCCCGAGAGGTGGACCGACACGATCTCCCGCGCCCCGGCGGCGGCCGCCGCCGCGTACACCTCGCTGAATGCGCGGGGCGTCGGCTGCGACGTGGTCAGCCGTCGACCTGCCTGGAGGTGCTCCGCGACGTCCTCGGCCGTGAGCCCCACGCCCTCGAGGAAGGACTGGTCGTCGACGACGACGTGCAGCGGCACGACGTGCAGGCGCGGCTGCGCACCCGGCGGGAGGGACGCCGTCGAGTCGGTGACGACGTGGACGTGGTGGTCGGTCATGGCCGCGCCACCTTACGGCGGTGGTAGCCCGGCACGCATCTTCCGTCCGGCTGCGCCACGTCGTGGGCGCCCCTACGATCCGAGCATGGCCGACGACGCCGCCCCGCCCCCGCCCGACCTCGCCGCCCTCCGTGCCGCCGCGGCACAGGCCGCCGCCGAGGCGGCCGAGGCCAAGGCAGCCGCCGCACAGGCAGCCCTCGAGGCCGCCGAGGCGGCCGAGGCCAAGGCAGCCGCCGCACAGGCAGCCCTCGAGGCCGCCGAGGCGGCCGCCGCAAGCACTGAGGTGGCGGGCGGCAGCGCCGAGGCCGCTGCGCCGTCGGGCCCGGTGGACGCACCGGACGGGCCGGAGGGCTATGCCGCCGAGGTGGCCACCGGCTACGCGTACGAGGGCGGGACGCTCGCGCTCGGTGCGCTGCTCGAGGGCGAGCCGGGCGGCGACCCGACGCCGCGGGCGGACGTCCAGGTGGGGTTCGCCCTCGGGATGCTCAACCGCCACGGGCTCGTCGCGGGAGCCACCGGGACAGGCAAGACGAAGACGCTGCAGGGCATGGCGGAGGGGCTGTCCCAGGCTGGCGTGCCGGTGTTCCTCGCCGACGTCAAGGGCGACCTGTCGGGGCTCGCCGTCCCGGGCGCGTCGAACGAGAAGATCCTCGAGCGCACGGCGTCGATCGGGCAGGACTGGGTCCCCACGACCTTCCCGGTCGAGTTCTACTCGCTCGGCGGTCTGGGCGCGGGCGTGCCGATCCGCACCACCGTCACCGACTTCGGCCCGCTGCTGCTGTCGAAGGTGCTGGGCCTCAACGAGACGCAGGAGTCGAGCCTCGGGCTGATCTTCCACTGGGCCGACGCGCAGGGGCTCGCGCTGCTCGACCTCAAGGACCTGCAGTCCACGATCGCGTACCTCACCTCGGACGAGGGCAAGGCCGAGCTCAAGGGCATCGGCGGGGTGTCGAGCGCGACCGCGGGCGTCATCCTGCGCGAGATCGTCGCCCTCCAGTCGCAGGGCGCGGACGTGTTCTTCGGCGAGCCGGCGTTCGCGACGTCGGAGCTGCTGCGCACCGCGGCGGACGGCCGCGGCGTGATCTCCGCGCTCGAGCTGCCCGCGGTCCAGGACCGCCCGGCGCTGTTCTCGACGTTCCTCATGTGGCTGCTCGCGGACCTGTTCCAGGAGCTGCCCGAGGTCGGGGACGTCGAGAAGCCCCGGCTCGTGTTCTTCTTCGACGAGGCGCACCTGCTGTTCACGGGTGCGTCGAAGGAGTTCCTGCAGCAGGTCGTGCAGACGGTGCGGCTCGTGCGCTCGAAGGGTGTCGGGGTGTTCTTCGTGACGCAGAGCCCCAAGGACGTGCCGGCCGACGTCCTCGCCCAGCTGGGCAACCGCGTCCAGCACGCGCTGCGCGCCTTCACCCCCGACGACGCCGCGGCGCTGCGCGCGGCCGTCCGCACGTACCCGACGTCGCCGTACGACCTGGAACGGCTGCTGCAGTCGCTCGGGACGGGCGAGGCCGTCGTCACGGTGCTCACCGAGAAGGGTGCGCCGACGCCGGTCGCGTGGACCCGGGTGCGGGCGCCGCAGTCGTCGATGGAGCCCGCGCCCGCGTCCGTGCTCGAGGACGTCGTCGCGGCGTCGCCAGGGTTCGCGCGCTACGGGACGGCCGTCGACTCCGAGTCGGCGTTCGAGCTGCTCCAGGTGCGGGTCCAGGAACAGGCCGCCGCGCGCGCTGCCGCCGAGGCCGCCGAGTCTGAGGCGGCGGCGCAGGAGAAGGCGGCGAAGGAGGCCGCCAAGGAGGCCGAGCGCGCGGCGAAGAAGGAGCAGGCCGAGCTCGAGAGGATGCGCGCGAAGCTCGAGCGCGACGCGGCGAGGACCGGCACGGGGTCGAGGTCCGGATCGGGGTCGAGGTCCGGATCGGGGACTGGCTCGGGGTCGAGCCGGTCGCGCTCGTCGAGCCCGCTGGACTCGTTCCTCCGCTCGGCCGGGACCCAGCTCGGCCGCGAGCTCACCCGCACCATCTTCGGCACGCGCCGCCGCTGAACCGAGTCGTTGTGGGGCATGAAGGGGGCCCGGTTCTCAGCCGAGAACCGGGCCCCTTCATGCCCACAACCACGCGCGGGAGGGGCGTCAGACGACGATGTTCACCAGCTTCGGGGCGCGGACGACGACCTTGCGGACCTCGGCACCGTCGATGGCGCGCACGACGTTCGGCTCGGCGAGCGCGGCGGCCGTCAGGTCTGCCTCCGAGATCGACGGCGGCACCTCGAGGCGGGCGCGCACCTTGCCCTTGACCTGGACGACGCAGGTCACGGTGTCCTCGACGAGGAACCGCTCGTCGGCCGTCGGGAACGGCTCGTGCGCGAGCGAGGTCTCGTGGCCGAGGCGCTGCCACAGCTCCTCCGCGATGTGCGGCGCGACGGGCGCCGTCATGAGCACGAGCGGCTCCACGGCCTCGCGCGGTACCCGGTCGAGCGACGTGAGGTGGTTGTTCAGCGTGATGAGCTTCGCGATCGCCGTGTTGGGGCGCATGTGCTCCATCTCGACGCGCACGTCGGCGATCGCACGGTGCACGGCGCGCAGCGTTGCGGCGTCGGCGGGCTCGTCGACGACCGTGACCTCGCCCGTCTCCTCCGAGACGACGTTGCGCCACAGCCGCTGCAGGAACCGCTGCGACCCGACGACGGCGCGCGTCTCCCACGGACGCGACAGGTCGAGCGGACCCATCGACATCTCGTAGACGCGGAAGGTGTCGGCGCCGTACTCGGCGTACATGTCGTCCGGCGTCACGACGTTCTTGAGCGACTTGCCCATCTTGCCGTACTCGCGCTGCACGACCTCGCCGTTCCAGCGGTACACGACCTCGCCCGAGCCGTCCGCGGCGGGCTCCTCGGTGACCTCGGCCGCGGGCACGTGCTGACCGCGCGCGTCGGTGAACGCGTACGCCTGGACGTAGCCCTGGTTGAAGAGCTTGTGAAACGGCTCGACGCTCGACACGTGGCCCAGGTCGAAGAGGACCTTGTGCCAGAAGCGCGCGTAGAGCAGGTGCAGGACGGCGTGCTCGACGCCGCCGACGTAGAGGTCCACTCCCCCGGCGCGGCCGGCCGTCGCGTTGTGCTCCGGGCCCAGCCAGTAGCGCTCGAGCTCCGGGTCCGCGACGACGTCGGACCCGCCGCCGTCCCACTGCGGGTCCAGGTAGCGCAGGTAGTACCAGCACGACCCGGCCCAGTTCGGCATGGTGTTCGTGTCGCGGCGGTACTGCTTCGGACCGTCGCCGAGGTCGAGCGTGACGTTGACCCAGTCGTCGTTGCGGCCGAGCGGCGCCTCGGGCGACGAGTTCGCGTCGTCCGGGTCGAACGTGCGCGGCGCGTAGTCCGGCACGTCCGGCAGGTCGACGGGCAGCAGCGCGTCGGGGATCGCGACGGGCTGGTCGTTCTCGTCCCACAGGATCGGGAACGGCTCGCCCCAGTAGCGCTGGCGGCTGAAGAGCCAGTCGCGCAGGCGGTACGTCGTCGTGCCCTCACCGACGCCCTTCGCGACGAGCCACTCCGTGATGCGACGCTTCGCCTCGGGCACGTCGAGACCGTCGAGCGAGATCTCCTCGTTCGACGACCCGACGACCACCCCGTCGCCCGTGTAGGCACCCTCGAAGTCGTCGGGCAGACCGTCCGCCGGCTCGACCGTCCGCACCACCGGGAGCCCGAACGCCTCGGCGAACCCGAAATCCCGCTCGTCCCCTCCGGGGACGGCCATGATCGCGCCCGTGCCGTAACCCATGAGGACGTAGTCGGCGGTGAAGACCGGGATCGCCTGCCCGTTGGCAGGGTTCACCGCGAGGTGCCCGGTGAAGACGCCAGTCTTCTTGCCCGCGTCGGCCTGGCGCTCGACGGCGGTCTTCGCAGCGGCCTCGCGGCGGTACGCCGCGACCGCCTCGACGGGCGAGCGGTGCCCGCCGGTCCACGCCGACGACGTCCCGTCCGGCCAGTGCGCCGGCACCTCGTCGAGCAGCGGGTGCTCGGGCGAGACGACCATGAACGTCGCGCCGAACAGCGTGTCGGGACGCGTGGTGAAGACCTCGATCTCGCCGCCGCCCTCGGCCGCGACGTCGTTCGCGCCGTCGGGCGCTCCGAGGACCGCGAACCGCACGAGCGCGCCGTGGCTGCGACCGATCCAGTTCCGCTGCATCGCCGTGACCTTCTCAGGCCAGTCGATGAGGTCGAGGTCGTCCGCGAGGCGGTCCGCGTAGGCGGTGATGCGCATCTTCCACTGCCGCAGGCTGCGCTGGAAGACGGGGAAGTTCCCGCGCTCGGACCGCCCGTCGGCGGTGACCTCCTCGTTCGCGAGGACCGTGCCCAGGCCGGGTGCCCAGTTCACGGGCGACTCGTCGACGTACGCCAGGCGCTGGGAGTCGACGACGGCGCGCCGCTGCTCCGGCGTGAGCGTCGCCCAGTCGGCACCGGCCACGACACCGTCCACGCCCTCCGGCACGGGACGCGCGCCGGACGCCAGCTCCGCCTCGAGCTCGGCGATGCGACGCGCACGGCCGCGACCGCCGTCGGGCCGCGGCGCGTCGGCGTCGTACCAGGAGTCGAAGATCTGCAGGAAGATCCACTGCGTCCAGCGCACGTACTCGGGGTCGATCGTGGCGAACGTGCGGCGCGAGTCGTGCGCCAGCCCGAGGCGGCGCAGCTGGCGGCGCATCGTGACGATGTTGGCCTCGGTGGTCGTGCGGGGGTGCTGGCCCGTCTGCACCGCGTACTGCTCGGCCGGCAGGCCGAACGCGTCGTAGCCGAGCGCGTGCAGCACGTTGTCGCCGCACATGCGGCGGAAGCGCCCGACGACGTCGGTCGCGATGTACCCGAGCGGGTGCCCGACGTGCAGGCCCGCACCCGACGGGTACGGGAACATGTCCATGATGAAGTACGGGCTCGCGTCACCGGGGCCCCGGCCGTCGCCGTCGGTGAGGTCGCCCGTGGGGTTCGCGGCCCAGAACGTGCCGCGCTGCTCCCAGAGCTCCTGCCACTTGAGCTCGATCTTCTCCGCGAGCGCCGGCGTGTAGCGGTGGGCGGGGCCGCCGCTCGCGGCGGCGTCCTGGGCGTGCGAGATCGCGGTGGTGTCAGGGGTGGTCACGGGCCCGATTCTACCGAGCCCTGCGGCGTCCGACGGCGGCCCGAGCGGACGCCCGGCGGCGGTCCGTGCGCCGAGCCGCCGTGGCAGGATGTGCGTCGTGATCGTGGTGACGACCAACGAGGTTCCCGGGTACCGCATCGACGCCGTCCTCGGCGAGGTGATGGGCATGACCGTGCGCAGCGCCAACATCGGCGCCAACTTTGTCGCGGGCTTCCGCGCGATCGGCGGCGGCGAGGTGAAGGAGTACACGCAGCTCGTGTACGAGTCGCGCCAGGAGGTCATGCACCGCATGGTGCAGGAGGCGCAGCGGCGCGGCGCAAACGCGGTCGTCGGCATGCGGTTCGACACGGGCGAGATCGCGCAGTCGTTCTCCGAGGTGTGCGCGTACGGCACGGCCGTCGTCGTGAGTCCGATCCCCGCCGGTCAGCCCGGCGCGACGGCGCAGTCCGCGCACCAGGCGCAGGCAACACCGGCTCCCCCGCAGGGCGCCGGGCACCCCTACCCGCAGGACGCGGCGCCCGACCAGCCCGCCTGGGGCTGACCCATGTCGTCTGGCGCGAGTCGCCCACGGGCGTCGCGTCAGAAGAGCGAGACGATGATCGGGCCCTTGACGAGCAGGATCCACGCGACGAGCGCGACGTAGCCGATCGCGAGGAACAGGTGCCGGTTGCCCACGAGGGTGCGGCGCACGCCGTCGCCGGCCGGCAGGTAGCCCTCCTGCACCGCGTGGACCACCTGGTACCAGAACAGCGGGATCATGGCGAACCACACGACCATGCAGTAGGGGCACATCGCCGAGATGGCGTACATCGTCGTCCAGATGAGGAAGAGGATCAGCCCCATCCCGAGCGTCGTCCCGCCCAGCAGCGCGAGCCAGTACCAGCGGGGCAGCCGAGCACCGACGAGCACGACGACGCCGGTCGTGATGACCACCGGGAACGCCGCCACACCGAGCAACGGGTTGGGGAACCCGAGGAGCGCCCCCTGCCAGGAGTCCATAGCGTCGCCGCAGTCGAGCAGGGCGTTGACGCTGCACGACGCCACGTGGTTCGGGTCCGCGAGCTTGAGGAACTTCTCGATCGCCAGCGCCGCCGACCCGGCGAGACCGATCGCGCCGAGGACCACGAGCAGCCAGCCCATCGTGCGAGAGCTGATCGGGCGCGGACCGTCCGGCTGCAGCAGCTCGTGGTCGTCGTCGGGCGCAGCGGAGAGGCTCGCACCGGCGGTGGCGCTCTTGCTCACGGGGACGCTCCTCGTGGGGTCACCGGCTCGCGCCGGACGTCACGCGCGCGCACGGCGGTGCGCGCACGGCACAACCTACCGCGCGACGCTGGGACACCGCTGAGAGACCGCCGAGGTAGAACGCTGGTCGCGCGAAGTAGAACCGCGGTCTGCCGAGGTAGAACCGTGGTCACGCGAGGTAGAACCGTGGTCTGCCGAGGTAGAACCGTGGTCACGCGAGGTAGAACCGTGGTTCCTTGTCGGACGGCGCGGGTCGCCCTGGGTGTCGGGGTGGGTGGGGGCGCCGCGTCTACCATCCGCGCCGCTCGTTCCTCGCGGCGCCCCCGCCAGGCCCGACCACGACGCGGCGCCCCCACCCACCCCTCCCGGCGTCGTCCCACCCTGGTCTGTGCTCACCCGGGCACGACCCGCGGTGTCGCGCCGAGCATGTCGTTGCGGCTCGTCCTGAGCGCCTGACGGGCGACAACCGCATGCTCGACCCGCCGGGACCGCATGGTCACAACGAGTCCAGGCGCGAACCGAGGCCCCGGTACGGTCGCCGCGCACCCGTGCGCGGCCGGTCCGGCCGTCGTCGGACAGCAATTCTACCTTGGCCGACCACGGTTCTACTTCGCGCGACCACGGTTCTACCTCGGCAGGGTCGCGGCCGGGCGTCCGCCCGGGTGAGGTGATGGCTGAGCGGGTGGGGCGGCGTCGGATGCGAAGGGCGTCAAGGCCGCGCTCCCAAGACCCACGCCCGACAGGCCAGGGTGACGGCGCGGACAGCCCGAGCAGCGACGCCGCCCCGCACGCGGACCCGACCACGAGCTGCCCGACCCAGCCCAAACACCTACGCCGCCCCGCACGCGGACCCGACCGCAGAGCCGCCCGGCCCAGCCCGAGGACCGAGGATCAGCTCGCCGAGGTCAGTCGGTCCGCGACAGGTGCGGGGGCGTCGTCCGACAGGGTGGCGACGACGACGCCGGCGGGGCGGCGCCCGACGACGAGGATGATCCCCAGGCCGAGGACGGTGAGGACGACGCCCGTCCACGCGGGCGCGAGGTAGCCCCAGCCTGCCGCGATGACGAGACCGCCGAGGAACGCGCCGTTGGCGTTGCCGACGTTGAGTGCCGAGTGGCACAGCGCGGCGCCGAGCGACGGTGCGGAGGGCGAGAGGTCCATGAGCCGGGTCTGCAGGGAGAGCCCGAGCACCTGCGACGTCACGCCGAGCAGGAAGAGCGACAGGACGGCGGGCACGGGGTGCTGGCCGGTGAGGGCGAAGAGCACGAGCGCGAGGCCGGTCGTCGCGAACCCGAGGTAGACGGTGCGCATCACGGAGCGGTCGGCGAGCCTGCCGCCGAGGACGGTGCCGGCGGTCATCCCCACGCCGAAGATCGCGAGCACGAGAGGCACCGCGGCCGCCGCCAGGCCCGTGACCTGGGTGATCGTCGGCTCGACGTACGAGTAGACGGCGAACATGCCGCCGAACCCGATCGCCGCCCCCACGAAGCCGACCCACAGCGGACCGTTGCGCAGCGCGCCGAGCTCGCGCCGCACGCTCGACGACTCGTTCCCGGCCCCGGCGGGGATGAGCCACCACAGCGCGGCGAGCGTCACGAGCCCGAGGACACCGACCACGACGAACGCCGCCCGCCACCCGAGCTGCTGCCCCGCGAAGGTGGACAGCGGGACCCCGACGACGTTCGCGACCGTCAGGCCGGTCATCATCGTCGCCACGGCGCGGCCTCGGCGCCCCGGCCCGGCGACGGCCGCCCCGACCGCTGCGCCGACCCCGAAGAACGCGCCGTGCGGCAGCCCCGCGAGGAACCGGCCGGCCACGAGCGTCTCGATGCTCCCGGCGGTCGCGGAGAAGAGGTTGCCCAGGGTGTAGAACGCCATGAGCGCGACGAGGAGCGTCTTGCGCGGCACGCGCGCGGCCGCGACGGTGAGGAGCGGCGCTCCCACCACGACGCCGACCGCGTACGCCGTGATCGCGTGCCCGGCCGTGGGGATGGACACGTCGAGGTCGGTCGCGATGTCGGACAGGAGCCCCATCGTCGCGAACTCGGTGGTGCCGATCGTGAACCCGCCCATCGCGAGGGCGAGGAGCGCCCCGGAAGGGCTGCGCATCCGGAGGGCGCGGCTCCCGGCGGAGGGAGCGTCCGAGGCAGGGGCGGGCGTACCGTCGGTCGGGGGCGTGGAGCGGTCGGTCATGGTGTCCTCGGGGCGTCGGTCGGTCGTCGAGCAGTCCTCGGAACGATGGGTCGAATCGATTCGAGGAGTGTCGGCGCCGTCGACGACGAGAATCGGGATGGAGCCGCCAGTCTAGGCGCCGACCTCGGCGCGCACGACCCACACGTGCTCGGCGGCACGCAGCCCGAGCTGCGACGGAGAGGTCGCGGGACGTGCGTCGTCGGCTGCCCCGGTCGCGCCGCCGATCGCGCCCGGCGCGGGCGGCGTCCAGACGACCGACAGGATGCCGGCGTACTCCCGGCGCTCCCGCACCTCGACGCCCGTGTCGAGCCCGACGCCGATCTCGGCGAGATAGCGCAGGACGTCGGGGTCCGCGTCGGAGATCCGCGCGACCGTCCCCCGGTCCCCCACGACGAGCTCCGCGAGCGGGACGGCCCCCGGGCGGACGACGACGCCGTCGGGCCCGGGGATCGGGTCCCCGTGCGGGTCGCGCGTCGGGTGCCCCAGCCGTGCGTCGATGCGCTCGATGAGCAGGTCGGACACGGCGTGCTCGAGCACCTCGGCCTCGTCGTGCACCTCGTCCCAGCCGTACCCGAGCTCGGAGACGAGGTACGTCTCGAGGAGACGGTGGCGCCGCACCATGGCGAGCGCGAGCGCACGGCCCCGCTCCGTGAGGGTGATCGCACCGTAGGGCGCGTGCTCGAGGAGGCCCTGGGCGCTGAGGCGGCGCACGGTCTCCGAGACCGTCGAGGCGCCCACGCCGATGCGCTCGGCGAGGAGCTTGGTCGTCACCCGCTCGTCGGTCCACTCCTGCGCGGCCCAGACGACCTTGAGGTAGTCCTGGGCGACGGCGGTGAGGTCGGTCGGGCGGTCCACGCCGACCACCCTAGGTCACGGCTCCCGGACGGTGCCTCAGGACGACGGCGCCCGGACGACCTCGAGCCGCACCTCGACGGTCCCGTCGTCGCGCACCTGGACGGGTGCGTCGGGAGGGACGGCGATGCCGAAGTCGGAGAACGTGACGCCGATGGCACCGCTCGCGACCAGGCCCTGCGCCGACCGCCGGATCTCGAGCGCGACGGTCACGGGCTGGGTCTCGTCCCGCAGGGTCAGCGCACCGACGGCCTCGAGCTCGACGGGCTGCGTCGTCGCCTCGAGCTCGCTCACGTCGAGCGGTGTGGTGAGCGAGAAGAGGGCCGTCGGGTAGAGGTCGGTCTCGAGCGCCTGCCGGAGCTGCCGGTCGGCGGCTGCCGACCCGGTCCGGATGCTCGCCACCTGGGCGGTCACGTTCGCGGCCTCGAGCTCCCCCGCACGTACCGTGAACGTGCCCTCGACGTCCGAGGTGACCCCGAGCAGCACCGAGTCGTCCTCCGGGACGTCCGTCCGCACGGCGCGGAATCCCGCCTCCGACCCGGTCCCGACCACCCAGTCGCCGTCCACGTCGAACGGCCCCGGCTCGGGCGGGGCCGCCGGCGCCGTCTCCTCCCCCGGTGGCTGCAGGCCGAGCGGGGGCGGGGTCCGTCCCTCCTGCACCTCCGTGTAGACGAACGGCGCGAGGAGCACCACGACGAGCGCAAGGACCACCGACACGACGATCCAGCGCGTGGACCTGCTCATACGCCCCATCCTGCCGCGTCGCACACGCTGTCGCGAGGACCGACGCGCACCCGTATCAGCCCTCGGTGGCGGGGAGGTCAGCCGGCTCGTCGGCGGGCACCTCGCCCTCGGGTGCTTCGACACCCTCGTCGGTCACGTCGGGTGTCGCGACGCCGGACGGCGTCGGCCACGCGATGCGCGGCCACACCTTCGCGGACTCGTCGACGCCGATCTGCACGAGCTGCCAGTCCACGATGCGCCGCCGCTCGGGGTCGAACCGCAGGACGGTCATCTCGGCCGTCCCCTTGAGCGGGCCGACCCGCAGCTGGTCCTTCACCGCACCGGCCGTGCTCCCGCTCACGTACCGCACGCCTCCGCCCATCCGCTCGGGCCCGGACCGCGTGTGCATGTGGCCGGAGATCTGGTTCGGCACACAGCCGGAGTCGAGGGCCTCGTTGCCCATGCGGGGCGTGTGGATCATGAGGATGTCGATGCCCTCGCCGTCCTCCTCCTCGGCGCAGGCGACCTCGGTGAGGCGCGTGGCGTACTCCTCGGGAGTCTCCTCGCGCGGGGGCTGGCTCCCGAGCCCGAGGCGCGTCTCGAGCGGGTCGCGGTCCCCGAGGATCCGGATGCCCTCGACCTCGACCACCTGCCCGTCGAGGACCGTCTGCCCGTTCGCGCGCTCCTGCGCTGACGTCTCGACGCTGTCGTGGTTGCCGTCCGCGACGACCATGGTCGCGCCCTGCGGCACCGCGGACGCGAACGAGTCCACGCAGAAGGACTCGACGGTCGTGCCGTTCATCGTCGTGTCGCCCGCGTTGAGCACGATCGAAGCCCCCGAGCGCTCGGCGACCGTGCGGATGAGCGGGGTCATGCCGGTGTTGCAGTGCAGGTCGCTCACGATCAGGAGCGTGACGAGGTCCTCCTCCGCGGCGGGCGTCTCCTCGGTCTCCCCGTCGGCCGTCGGCTCGTCGGCGTCCGTGCCCGACGCCGGACCACCGGTCGCCGTGCCGGCATCACCCTCACCGGTCGGCTCGTCGGGCGTGGCGCCGTCCGCGGGGTCCTCGTCGGTCACCGGGGCGGCCAGCCGCGGCGCGGTCAGCCGCTGGATCCGTTCGCGCCGGTCCCACGCGGCGACGAGGTTGGTGTTCGCGCGGTCGTAGAAGTCCTCGTTCTCGCGGTACAGGTCGATGAGCAGGGCGCCGTACGTGTCGACGACGCCGGCCAGCCGGCCGGTGATGCGGGCGCCTTCGAGCGGCGTCCCGTCGAAGACGGCCGACGCGCGCTGGGAGGGTCCGCGCGTCGCGCCGGGGTCGCTCGCCGCGAGCGACGCGGCGACGAGCGACACGAGGACCACGCTCGCCGTGATCTCGTAGGTCCGCGGCGCGACGCGTGCAGCCAGCTCGTGCCGCCGAGCGGCGCCGAGCAGGAGGTACAGCCCTCCCCCGGCGGCGGCGGCGACGAGGACCGCGAAGCCGGTGCGGCGCAGCGCGTCGACGACGAGCGCCCGGGCGACGGAGCCGATCGTCTCCTGCGGGCCGCCGAAGAAGCGCAGGTAGTCCTCGAGGTCCTGCGAGAGCCCTTCGAGGGTGTCGGCCTGGCCGACTGCCGTCAGGTCGGCCGGGATCTCCTGGACCGTGACGTCGGCACCGAGGTTGATCGGCAGCGGCGAGTCGATCTGGAGCGTGCCCAGCGGGCCGAGGTCGACGGTCACGAGACCGTTCGTCGTCACCTCGTAGAGCGCCTCGTGCGGCCCGAGGCTGCGCTCGGCGGTCGCCGTCGTCACGCCCCAGACGACGCACGGGACGAGCGCGAGGAGGATGCCGAGGGTCCAGCGGACCCAGCGGGGCGGGGTGCGGTGCGGACGGCTCATCACCGCCCAGCCTCCCGGATCAGGCCCGGCGCCGCCAACCGCACGGTCGGGGACGGCGGGACCGGGCCACCTCCGGGAGTGCTGGAAGGCCGCGGCGTCAGGACTTCGCGCCGCGCAGCGTGACCAGCGCCACCCCGGCCGCGACGAGCATGAGCACCACGCCGATGAGCGACGTCACGCCCACGCCGCTGCCGAACGCCGCGTGCGCGGAGTCGAGCAGCGCCTGGGCCTGGCCCGTGGGCAGGGTCGACGCGACCTGCGTCGCGCCGCCGAGCGTCTCGGCCGCCGCGACGGCGTCCGAGGCGGGCACCCCGGCCGGGACGACGACGTTCGCGTGGTACGACGCCGTGAGGATGCTCCCGAGGACCGCGGTACCGAGCACGGCGCCGACCTCGTACGCGGTCTCGGAGATCGCGGACGCCGCGCCCGCCTTCTCGGCCGGGACGGACGAGACGATCAGGTCGTTCGACACGGTCTCGGCCGCGCCGACCCCGAGCGAGAGCACGACGAACGCCACGATCAGCAGGACCAGCGTGCTCTCGCCCGCGCCCGTGGCGACGATCGCGTAGCCGGCGGCGGAGAACAGCAGCGCGACCGCGACGACGTGCGCCGGGCGGACGCGCCGCACGACCCGGACGACGCCCAGGCCCGCCACGATCATGACGACCAGCCCCGGCAGGAGCGCCAGGCCTGCCTGCATGGGCGTGAGGCCGAGCACGAGCTGCACGTCCTGCGACACGAAGAACAGGAACCCGACGAGCGAGAACACGGACAGCAGGTTGACGAGCACGGCGCCGCTGAACGCGCCGCGCGTGAACAGGCGCACGTCGATCATGGGGTCGGGACGGCGCAGCTGGCGGCGCACGAACAGGGCACCCGCAGCGAGCCCGACGACGACGCTCCCCACCACGAGCGTGCTCACGCCCGTCTTGGCGAGGGTCTTGATGCCGTAGACGACCGGGGTCATGGTCGCCATGACGAGCATGATCGAGAGCACGTCGACGCGCCCCGGCGCGGGGTCGCGCGACTCGGGCACGAAGAACGGCGCGAGTACGAGGAGCAGGACGAGCACCGGCACGGCCAGGAGGAACACCGACCCCCACCAGAAGTGCTCGAGCAGGAACCCGCCGACGATGGGCCCGAGGGCCGAGCCCGCCGCGAACCCGGCCGCCCAGATCGCGATGGCGAGCCGCCGCTCCTCACGGTCGGTGAAGACGTTGCGGAGCAGCGAGAGCGTCGACGGCATGAGCATCGCGCCGAAGAACCCCAGACCGGCGCGGGACGCGACCAAGGCCTCCGCAGTCGTCGCGTACGCCGCGACGACCGACATCGCGGCGAACCCGACGGCGCCGGCGAGCAGCAGGCGACGACGTCCGACGCGGTCGGCGAACGAGCCCATCGGCACCAGGAGGCCGGCGAGCACGAGCGGGTAGATGTCGATGATCCACAGCAGCTGCGTGCCGCTCGGGCGCAGCGACTCGGAGATCTGCGGCAGCGCGAAGCTCAGCACGGTGTTGTCGATCGACACGAGCAGCACGGGCAGCATGAGCACGGCGAGCGCCATCCAGCGGCGCGCGGCGCCGCTCGCCGGTCCGCGAGTCGCGGGCGCGTGCTGCGCGGCCGGGGTCGTCGTCACGGAGGTCGTCACGGCGAAGGGTCCTTCCACGTTTCCGACGGCGGGGCGACGCGATGGCGCCGAACTTCCAGACCGTCCAGACGGTACAGTAACGAGATTCGACCGCACCGTCATCCCGAGCACGGTGTGATGCTGCGCACCGGTAACTCCTCGCCCGACGTCGCCCAGCGGGATCATCCGTGACCTGCGGTCCTACTACCCTCGGAACCATGCCGCCGCCCCCTGCCGCCCGCGCCAAGGTCCTGCGCGCGTTCGCGTCCCTGCTCGTCGAGCAGGGCGAACGCGCCGCCACGCTCGACGCGGTCGCGGAGCGCGCCGGGGTCTCCAAGGGCGGTCTGCTCTACCACTTCGGCTCCAAGGACGCGCTCGCCGACGGCCTCACCGAGCACCTGCGCGAGCTCACCGCAGCCGACGTCGAGACGATGCGCGCCGCCCCCGCCGGCGCGGTGGACTACCTCATCCGCACGTCCACGCTCGTCGACACCGAGTTCGAGCTCGCCTACCTCGCCGTCACGCGCCTCGCGCAGGGGTCCTACCCGCGCGCCCGTGCCGCGCTCGACGGCGCGCACGACGCGTGGACCCGCGCGGTCCTCGACGAGGTGGGCGACCCCGTCGTCGCGCGCGCCATCGTGCTGCTCAGCGACGGGCTCTACGCGCACGCAGCGCTCGACGGCGGCCTGCTCAGCCAGGCCGCCGCCGGAGACGCACCGCCGCCCGACGGCGGCGGGTCACCCACGAGCGACGGCCTCGCCTTCCGCGCCCCGCGCCCGGGCGACGACGTCGAGGACCTGCTGGACCTCCTCGGCGAGCTCGTCTCGCTGCGTCGCCAGGCGGCCACGGACTGACGCCCCCAGGACGCGGCGAGGCCGGCGACGCCTCGCTCGAGACGTCGCCGGCCGCGTCGTCCGGCGCTACCAGCCGATCCAGAAGGAGACGGTCCGCTCCCGCGTGAGGAACTGGCCGTCGACGTCCGTGGTGAAGGTCACGACGGCCTCGCCCTCCGTGGGTCCGGCGGGACGGACCGCGAACGCCTGGTAGGCGCTCGTTCCCGGCGCGACCCCGGCGAACTCCCTGGTACCGAACGGTGTCACGACGCGGATGTCCGCCGCACTGTCGTCCTCGTTGACGACGCGCACCGCGACGTACGCCTTGCCCGCGAGCCGGCGCTCTCGGGCCTCGACGGAGAAGCGGGGACCAGGATCGTCGGCACAGGGATCGGCGGTCGGAGCGTCCTCGACGCGCGCGTCGTACCCGATCGAGTAGGAACGTCCTTCGGTATCGACCGTCGCGTAGAGGACCAGATCGACGTCGTCCAGACGCCACGTCGGGTCGTTCTTCGGAGAGACGGTCCCGTCGTCGTGCGTGACGAAACCCGGCCATCGATGGCGAGCCGTCCAGGGGTGGCCGAACCCGGCGTCCCCGTAGACGACCTCGTAACCGCCGCCCGGGCCCTGCCACTCGATGTAGAAGGTCGAGTTGTCCTCGGTAGCCCCCGCTGGCGGTGTCACGGAGATGTCGAGGTAGGCGACACCTTCGACGCACACCGGCTGGACGGAGACGCCCTCGAACGCGCACGACGGCCGCAGCGCCGCATACCAGCCGAGGAGGAGCTGTCCGTCGCCGTGCGGCCGCCACTGGTCGAGACCGAACGGGAACTCGTACCCCGGTGCGGCCGTCGCGACGATGCCCGCGTCCGCGCGGGTGTACGAGATCCCCTCGGTGTCGTCCGGCAGCACGACGTCGTCCGGCGTGGCCGAGCAGTCCGTCACCACCGCCGGGGTCACGGGCTCCACCGTCGTCGGCGGCACCCAGCAGGGTTCGGAGACGCCGGACTCGGTCCGGTCCAGCGCGTCGTCGACGGCATCGATCTCGACCGTCCACTCCTGCGCGGACGACCCGTCGACGGGCCAGTCGCCCCAGAAGTACCCGCTCTCGTCGATCGCGCCCTCGCCGACGACGTCGACTCCCACGCGCACGACGACCGCTGTACCGACCGGATATCCGCCGACCGACACCGACATCGACTCGCAGTAGGCGTTGACGTCGACGCTCAGGCTCGGGTCGAACCTGCACGGCTCGGTGGTCCCCGACCACGTCCGGTCGAGCGTGTCGTCAGCAGCGTCGAGGACGACGGACCAGTCGTGCGCAGTCCTCCAGTCGAGCGACCACGCGTGCCCGGAGGAGCCGTCGAACGTCTCGTCCGAGAGGACCGCCCCGTCGATCGTCGTCACGACTCGCGAGCCCGCCGGGTACTTCGAGACGGACGCGACGATCTCGCCGCACGACGCGTCGACCCACGCTGAGATCTCGGGGTCGGAGTCGCACGGAGCGGTGGTGCCGCTGTCGGAGAAGTCGCCGTCCGAGCCTTCCGGGGCGTCGACGACGACGCTCCAGTCGTGCGGTGTCGACCACTCGAGGTCGCGCCAGAAGCCGTGGGACCCGCCGAAGGTGACGGTCTCGGTCTCGCCGTCGAGGACGAAGGTCAACGTCGTTCCGTCGGGGTACCCGTCGAAGCTGACGGAGAGGGCGTTGCAGTAAGGCTGGACGTACTGGGTTGCGGCGACTGCGGGGGTCGCGGTGGCGACACCCAGCCCGCCGAGGGCCAGCACCGTCCCCAGGGCGCCGGCAAGGAGCTTCTTCACTCGGTTCGTGGTCCTTCACGAGGGACGGCGCGGGCCGTCGGCGGAGATGTCGAGCGCATTCAACCAGACCTGGGGACGGTCTGGACATCCCCGACGAACCACCTGTGCATGCGCCACCAGGAGCGGCGCGGGCGTCAGCCGACGTACGCCGCCCGCAAGGGCACGAGGTCGAGCTTGCTCTGCGTCATCATCACGTCGACGACGCGCTGCACCTTCGCCGCGTCGGGGTCCTGCAGCATCGCGAGGAACTCGACGGGCACGACCTGCCACGACAGCCCGAACTTGTCCTTGAGCCATCCGCACTGGGACTCCTGGCCGCCGTCGCCGGTGAGCGCGGACCAGTAGTGGTCCACCTCCTCCTGGGACTCGCACTCGATGACGAACGACACCGCCTCGGTGAACGAGAACTGCGGCCCGCCGTTGATCGCGTCGAACCGCTGACCGGCGAGCTCGAAGTCGGCGGAGACGGCCGTGCCGTCGGGCTGGCGGAACACGTCACCGACCTTCGCGTCGGGGAAGACGCTCGCGTAGAAGGCGACGGCCTCCTCGAGGTTGCCGTCGAACCACAGGCTGGGGACTATCGCGCGCATCGTCTGCTCCGCTCCTCGGTAGGTCTCGGCCGGCCGGCCGCCCATCCGTACGACGGGTCGGGCGCGCCGAACTCATCGGCGGCGTCCGCCGCGGGCGGGCGGGCGGCCGCGGCCGCCTACGCCGACGCCTTCTTGCGCGTCGTCTTCGCCGCGGTCGACTTCTCCTTGGACGCCGTCGAGCGGCTCGCGCTCTTCTTCGCCGGAGTCTTCGCGGGGCTGTCCTTCGCGCTGCTGCTCTTCGAGCGGGTGCTCGACCCCGACGACGAGGCGGCCTTGCGGGTCGAGCCGCCCTTCGACGTCGTGCCCGAGGAGCCCGAGCCGGAGCCCTTCGACGACGACCCTCCCGACCGCGCGCTCTTCGACGACGCGACCGACTTGCGCAGTGCCTCCATGAGGTCGATGACCTCGGCGCCCTCGCCCTCCTCCGCCTGCTCGCCGAACGTCTCGGCGGTGTCGAGCGCGTCCCCCTGCTCGATCTTCGCCTCGATGAGCTGGCGGAGCTGGGCCTGGTACTCGTCCTCGTAGTCCTCGGGCGTGAAGTCCGCCTCGAAGCTGGCGACGAGCTGCGACGACATCGCGAGCTCCTTCTCCGTGACCTTCGCCTCGTCGTCGAGCGACGGGAACGCGGCCTCGCGCACCTCGTCGGCCCACAGCAGCGTCTGGAGCACGAGCACGTCGTCTCGCACGCGCAGCGCGGCGAGGCGGGTGCGCTGGCGCAGCGCGAACTTCACGATCGCGGTGCGGTCGGTCTCCTCGAGCGTGCGCCGCATGAGGACGTACGCCTTGTTCGACTTGGAGTCCGGCTCCAGGTAGTAGCTGCGGTCGAGCAGCATCGGGTCGATCTGCTCGCTGGGCACGAACTCGACGACCTCGATCTCGCGGCTGCGCTCGGCCGGGAGCGCCGCGAAGTCGTCCTTCGTCAGCACGACGGTGCTCTCGCCGTCGTCGTACGCCTTGTCGATGTGCTCGTACGGCACCACCTCACCGTCGATCTCGCACACGCGCCGGTAGCGGATGCGCCCACCGTCCTTGTCGTGCACCTGGTGCAGCGGCACGTCGTGGTCCTCCGTCGCGGAGTACACCTTGACGGGGACGTTGACGAGACCGAACGTGATGGCGCCCTTCCAGATGGCCCTCATCCGTCCATGGTGGCTCCCGGCACGCGCGTCCGCGAGCCCATACCGGCCCCGGACCTCGGAAAGGTCGTGACCGTGTGGGTGCCGCGCGGGACGATGGGACGCATGACGGGGACGCGGTACGAGTTCGAGACCGAGCTCTGGCGGTGGGAGGCACGCACCGACAGCTGGGTGTTCGCCGCCCTGCCCGAGGACGTGAGCGACGAGATCGCGGAGCTGCCGCTCCCGCCCGCGGGGTTCGGCTCGGTCAAGGTCGAGGTGACGCTCGGGGCGCAGCGCTGGTCGACGTCGGTCTTCCCCGACGCGGGCCGCAAGACGTACGTCCTGCCCGTCAAGGCCGCCGTGCGCCGCGCCGAGGGGGTGGACGTCGGGGACCGCGTCCGGATCGGCGTCCAGACCATGCTCTGACGCGTTCTCCGAGCGTCCCCTCAGCCGAGGACGCCGTGGTGCAGTGCGCGCAGCACCGCGCGCGTGCGGTCCCGCGCCCCGAGCTTGAGCAGCAGGGTCGACACGTGGTTCTTCACGGTGCCCTCCGCGAGGAAGAGCGCGTGCGCGATCTCCCGGTTCGAGTACCCCGCGGCGACGAGGCGCAGCACCTCGAGCTCGCGCGCGGTGAGCTCCTGGACCAGCACCGTCCCGTCGGGCTCGTCGTCGACGGAGGCCGCTCCCCCGCGGACGGCCCGCAGGAGCCGGTCGGTGATCGACGGCTGGACGAGCGTCCCGCCACCGGCGAGCGCCCGCACCGCACCGGTCAGCTGCTCGAGCGTCACGTCCTTGAGCAGGTAGCCGCGCGCTCCTGCGCGCAGCGCACGGAGCACGAGCTCGTCGTCATCGAAGGTCGTGAGCACGAGCACGGGGACGTCCAGACCGCTCTCGCGCAGCGCCTCGAGCGCCCAGATCCCGTCGTGGCGCGGCATGCGGAGGTCGAGCAGCACGACGTCGGGCGCGTGCTCGCGCACCGCCGCGAGCGCCGTCATGCCGTCCTCGGCCTCCGCGACGACGTCGATGTCCGGCGCGAGCCCGAGCAGGCTCCGGATGCCCTGCCGCACGAGCGTCTGGTCGTCGACGAGCAGGACCCGGATCATGGCCCTGCTCGCGGGGTCGGTCGCGCTGCCGCTCACCGGGCCGCCCCTCCGTCGGCGAGCACAGGCTCGGCCGCGAGCTCGACCTCGACCCGGAAGCCCGACCTGCCGTCGAGCCGCACGCTGCCGCCGTGGGCTCGCACGCGCTCGGTGAGACCCCGCAGGCCGTTGCCCGGCTCGACACGGTACGCCCCGCGCCCGTCGTCCAGGGCGACGAGGCGGACGGTGCCGTCCCGGGCGTCGACAGTGATGGTGAGCTCGGTCGCGTCGGCGTGCCGGATCGCGTTCGTGACGATCTCCTGGACGGCGCGCACGAGCACGACGGTCTGCTCCTCGTCGACCGCGACGTCGTCGTCCACGAGGACGTGCACGCGGGGCGAGCCGACGCGCTCGACGAGCGCCTCGATCGCCTCGCGGAGGCGGGGCGCTCGGCGCCGCAGCTCCCCCACGGTCGCGCGCACGTCGGCCAGGAGCTCGCGCGCTACCTCCTTGGCGCGCAGCACGTGCTCGCGCGCCCGCTCGTCGTCCTGGTGGCTCGCGGTCTCGAGCTCGAGGGCGAGCACCGTGAGCTGGTGCCCGAGCACGTCGTGCAGCTCGCGCGCGATCCGCAGCCTCTCGTCGGAGCGGGTCGACTCGTCACGCAGGACGGCCGCGGCGCGCAGCTCGACGTGGGCCGCCGCGAGCTGCTCGCGCATGCTGCGTTCGCGCTGGAGCGCGAGCGTCGAGCCGACGCTCGCGACCTGGAGGAGAAGGTAGATCACCCCGGAGAGCAGCGCGTCGGTGAGCGACGCCCGGAGGCCGACGGAGACGCTCACGACGACGACGTTCACGACGACCACGGCGGCGGTCACCGGCACCGGGACCACGTACACGCTCAGGGCCGCGACCGCGACGAGCAGGATCGGGAGCCACCCCGCCCCGGGAGCCGTGAGCACCAGGACCCCGACGAGCACGACCTGGACGGCCAGCAGCGCGTACGCGCGCGGCGTCGCGAACCGTGCGCCGAAGACGAGCACCACGGTCACGACGACGAACGCCGCGAACACGGAGAGCCAGGCGCCGACCGGGATGGTCATCGCCTCGCGTGCGGCGACCGGGACGAGCGCACCGAGACCGAGGACGACGACGAGCATCGCGACACCCGCCCACGTCTCCGGATCCCTGCGCCCCATCCCTCCACCCTACGGACCGCCGTCCCCGGCGCGACGTGCCGGAAGTCACGGTCGGCACCGGTGACGACCGGCACGCGCGCCCGGCACCTCGCGGTCCCTAGCGTCGAGAGCGGCCCTCGGGACCCAGGGGCGTCACCACCAAGGCGACGGACAGACCCGGCGAGGACCAGGCACAGGCCGGACGAAGGGACGTGGACCGTGACGAGCGCCGTCGACGCGAGGAACCTGACGAAGCACTACCGCGGCAGGCACGGCGAGAAGGTCGCGGTGGACGACGTGAGCGTCGTCGCCGCGGAGGGCGAGGTCCTCGGGATCCTCGGGCCCAACGGCGCGGGCAAGACGACGACGGTCGAGATGGTCGCCGGGGTGCGCCGGCCCGACGGCGGGTCGGTCCGGGTCGCGGGGCTCGACCCCTTCACCGATCGCGCCGCGGTGCGCAGCCTGCTGGGGGTGCAGCTCCAGTCCGGTTCCCTGCACGACGCGCTGACCGTGCGCGAGCTGGCGCACCTCTACCGCACGTTCTACCGGACCGGCCGGGACCCCGACGAGCTGATCGACACCCTGGGCCTCCACGAGCAGCGCGACGTGCGGTACGCGAAGCTCTCCGGCGGGCAGCAGCAGCGGGTCGCCATCGTCGTGGCGCTCGTCGGCGACCCGCGCGTCGTGATCCTCGACGAGCTCACCACGGGCCTCGACCCGCAGGCCCGTCGTCAGGTGTGGGCAGTCGTCGAGTCCCTGCGCGACGGCGGCGCGACCGTCCTGCTCGTCTCGCACCTCATGGAGGAGGTCGAGCGGCTGTGCGACCGCGTCACCCTCCTCGACGACGCGCGCGTCGTGGCGCACGACACCCCGGCGGGTCTTGTGGCAGGTGCGGGGCTGGACCAACGGGTGCGGTTCCGGGTCGCCGAGCCGCTCCCGGCCGCGCTCCTGGACGCCGTTCCCGGGGTGGACGGGGTCGAGGTCCGCGGGGAGCAGGTCGTCGTGACCGGCCGTGGCGAGCTCCTCCAGGAGGTGAGCACCGCGCTCGTGCGTGCGGGCGTCGTCGCGACCGAGACCCGCCTCGAGCGCGCCACGCTCGACGACGCCTTCCTCGCCCTCACCGGCCGCTCGCTGGCGCAGGACGGCCCCGTGCACCCCACCGAGAAGGAGACCGTCCGATGACCATCACCAGCCGGACCACCACAAGCCAGTCCCCCACGGGCCAGACCGCCCGGACCTCGTCCGGTCCAGGCCCACGGGCGTGGGCGGCGCTCGTCGTGGCCGAGGCGAAGATGGTGGTACGCGACACCGCCGGCCTCGTCATGCCGTTCGGGATGCCGCTGCTCATCCTCGTCATGTACGGGATCAGCGACGCGACCGAGATCGTCCTCCCCGGCTCGGACGGTCGCACAGCGTTCGACGTGTTCGTCGTGCCGGTCGTCCTCGCGATCGTCGTCGGCATCGTCGGCGTCATCAACATGCCGAGCTTTCTCGCCTCGTACCGCCGCACCGGGGTCCTCAAGCGTCTCTCGGTCACCCCGGCGTCGCCCGCGATGGTCCTCGTGGCGCAGGTCGTGGTGAGCGCCGCCCAGACGGCGCTCGGCGTCACGCTCGCGCTCGTCGTCGCGACGGCGGCGTTCGACGCCCAGCCGCCCGCCTCGCCGTGGGTCGCGGTGGGGGTCTTCGCGCTCTCGGCGACCGCGATGTACGCCGTGGGGATGCTCGTCGCCGCGGTCTCGCCCACGCCGAACGCCTCCCTCGCGATCGGCCTCGTCGCGTTCTTCGCGTTCGGCGCGACGGGCGGCATGTTCGGCGACGTGTCGAACCTGCCCGAGCCGGTCGCCCGCGTCGGTGAGCTCCTGCCGTTCGGTGCCTCGGTGCAGGCCCTGGGCGACGCGTGGGCGGGTCAGCCCGTGGAGGCCTTGCACGTCGCCGCGCTCGGCGGGGCCGTCGTCCTCTGCGCGCTGGTCGCGGCACGATTCTTCCGCTGGACCTGAGCGACGCCACGACGGCGAGCGCGTCAGCCGTCGTGGCGTCGTTCGTGGAACGCCTCGTCGGCGACCTGGGCGGTGCGCATGAAGGTCTCGATCATCTCGCGCGGCGTGACGAGCGCGTCCGTGCTCTCGACCGGCTCGGGCGCGCCCTCGAGGCCGCGGACCTCGTCGTGGATCCGCTCCATGGTCGTGTCGAGGGTCGCGGCGACGTCGGCCGCGAGCTTGAGCGCGTCCGTGAGGTGCTGCGGGACGTCGCGCTGGTACTTGTAGTAGATCTTGTGCTCGAGGCTCGCCCAGAAGTCCATGGCGATCGTGCGGAGCTGGATCTCCACCACGACGTCCTCGACGCCGTCGGACAGGAAGACCGGCACCTTGACGATGAGGTGCAGGCTCTTGTAGCCGTTCGCCTTGGGCCGGGCGATGTAGTCGCGCTCCTCGAGCACCGTCAGGTCGCGCTGGCCGACGAGCAGGTCCCGCACACGGTAGATGTCGGAGACGAAGGCGCACGTCACGCGCACGCCCGCGACGTCGAACATGTGCTCCCGCACGGCGTCGGGGGTGAGCGGGATCCCCTTGCGCCGCGCCTTGGCGACGATCGAGTCGAGCGACTTGAGCCGCGAGCCCAGGTGCTCGATGGGGTTGTCGTCGTGGACGTGGCGGAACTCGTCACGCAGGACCGTGATCTTCGTCATCACCTCGTCGATGCCGAACTTGTACGTCATCATGAGGCGCCGGAACTCACGGACGCGGGGACCGATCTCCGCGGGGAGCGGCACGTCGTCGGTCGTCAGGTGCGTCACGGTGTTCCTCTCGGTTCCTGCCATCGGTCGGGCGGTGCCGGACGGACCGGTCGCCTCCTCCAGTGTCCACGGTCGGGGGCGTCGAGAAGTTCCCGCGAACGTCCCGTCGGGCGGGTCGTCGGTCCCTGACCCTGGACGGCCCCGGCTGCTCTCCGGCGCGCGACCTCGACTCCCGCGCGCCACGATGGGCCCCATGGCCACCTCCTCGAGCCGTAGCGCAGGCGAGACGGTGAACGTCGACGGCCACCGCCTGCGGCTCACGAACCTCGACAAGGTGCTGTACCCCGCGACCGGCACGACGAAGGCGGACGTCCTCGCGTACCTCGCCGCCGTCGCCGACGTCATGCTCCCCCACTGCGCGAACCGTGCCGCGACGCGCAAGCGCTGGCCCGACGGCGTCGACGGACAGGTCTTCTTCCAGAAGAACGCCGGCCAGGGCGTCCCGTCCTGGGTGCGCACCCGCCGCATCCAGCACAAGAACAGCGCGAACGACTACGTGCTCGTCAACGACCTCGCGACGCTGACGTGGCTCGGGCAGACCGGCTCGCTCGAGCTGCACGTGCCCCAGTGGCAGTTCGGGCGCACCGGCGCGCACCTGAACCCGGACCGGCTCGTGCTCGACCTCGACCCCGGACCGGGCGCCGGCCTGCCCGAGTGCGCCGAGGTCGCGCGGCACGCCCGGCAGATCCTCCAGGGCATGGGCCTCGACCCCTTGCCCGTGACGAGCGGCTCCAAGGGCATCCACCTGTACGCCGCGCTCGACGGTAAGCAGGACGCGGCCGCGGTCTCCGCCGTCGCGCACGAGCTCGCGCGCTACCTCGAGGCCGAGCACCCCGACCTCGTGGTGAGCGACATGAAGAAGTCGCTGCGCGGCGGCAAGGTGCTCGTCGACTGGAGCCAGAACAACGGCAACAAGACGACGATCGCGCCCTACTCGCTGCGCGGTCGCGAGCACCCGACCGTCGCCGCACCCCGCACGTGGGACGAGCTCGACGACCCGGACCTGCGCCACCTCGACAAGGACGAGGTGGTCGAGCGCGTCCGCACCCTGGGAGACCCGCTCGCCGCCCTCACCCAGGGCCACCTGTCCGCTCTCGAACCCACGCCCGAGCGCATGGCGACGTTCGAGCGCAAGGGCGCGGCGTCGTCGGGCACGAACGGCGGACGCGCGCGGCGCAGCCGCGCCGCCCGGGACGACGGCGACGACGACCCCGGCGACCGACCGGACCGCCTGCAGACCTACCGCTCGATGCGCGACGCGAACCGCACGCCCGAACCGGTCCCCGACGAGGCCCCGCCCCCGAGCGAGGGCAACAGCTTCGTCATCCAGGAGCACCACGCCCGGCGCCTGCACTGGGACTTCCGCCTGGAGCACGACGGCGTCCTCGTGAGCTGGGCGCTGCCCCGCGGCGAGCCGACCGACCCGAAGAAGAACCACCTCGCGGTCCAGACCGAGGACCACCCGCTCGCGTACGGGTCCTTCGAGGGCGAGATCCCGAAGGGCGAGTACGGCGCGGGCGAGGTGACGATCTGGGACGCAGGCACGTACGAGCTCGAGAAGTGGCGCGACGGCAAGGAGGTCATCGTCACGCTCCACGGCGAGCAGCACGGCACGCGCCGCCTCGCGCTCATCCACACGGGCGGCCGCGACGGCCGTGAGGACAACAACTGGCTCATCCACCTCATGGCGCCGAAGACGGAGGGCACGTCGGACGGTCGGGGTCGGGGTCGCGGCGCGGGGGTCGGGGAGGGGGCGCCGGGTCTACCATCCGCGGCTCGTTCCTCGCCGCTCCCGCCAGACCCGCCACGACCCGGCGCCCCCTCCCCGCCCCCCGCTTCGTCGTCGTCTCACCAGGGCGCCACGCGACCCGACCACGACGAACCCACGCCGGCCCGGACGGACTGGCGGCCGATGCTGGCGTCCGTCGGGACCGCGGGGGACCTGGCCGACGGCGACGCGTGGGCGTTCGAGATGAAGTGGGACGGCTTTCGGACGCTCGCGTACGTGTCGCACGGCAAGGTCCGGCTCGTGAGCCGCTCGGGCAAGGACATGACGGTGACGTACCCGGAGCTGCAGGCGCTCGCGGAGCAGGTGCCGGCCGACGCGCTGCCCGTCGTGCTCGACGGCGAGATCGTCGCGCTGGACGCGCGCGGGCGTCCGAGCTTCCGGCGGCTGCAGCAGCGCGCGAACATCGCGAAGCCGGCGGACGTCGCGGCTGCGCGGCGCAAGGTCACGGTCGACCTCATGGTGTTCGACCTGCTCGAGACGGCGGGCCGGTCGCTCGGGAAGCGTCCGTACGACGAGCGCCGCGAGATCCTGGAGGACCTGCTCGGCGACACCCGGGCGCCGGTGCACGTGCCGCCCGTGTTCGACGGCGACCTCGACGCCGCGATGGAGACGTCCCGGCGGCTCGGGCTCGAGGGCGTCGTGGCGAAGCGGCGCGACGGGACGTACTCGTCGGGCCGTCGTTCGGCGCTGTGGCTCAAGCTCAAGCACGCGCAGTCGCAGGAGGTCGTCGTCGTGGGGTGGCGGCCGGGTCACGGCGACAGGACGCATCTCGTGGGCTCGCTCCTGCTCGCCGTGCTCGACGGCGACCGGCTCGTCTACGTGGGACGTGTGGGCTCGGGCTTCACGGACGCGGAGCGCCGCGACCTCGTCACCGACCTCGGGCGGATCGAGCGCACGACGCCGGCCGCCGTGGGCGTGCCGCGCGACGACGCGCGCGACGCGCGCTGGGTGTCGCCGCGGCGGGTCGCGGAGGTCGTCTACGCGGAGTGGACGACGGCAGGCCAGGAGTCGAGCGAGAGCGAGGGCGACGACATCCCGTTCGGGAAGCTGCGCCACCCCGTGTGGAAGGGGTGGCGGCGCGACAAGTCGCCGGACGACGTCGTCCTGGAGCATTGACTCAGCACGTCGGGAGCGGGACCGTAGGCGCGTCGACCTCCCCTCGACACCTCTTCGACACCTCTTCGACACGGGACGGGTCACCAATGTCCGAGACGTCTGCCGCTGCTCCCGGTCGCCCACCGCGGGTCCCGCCACGCTGGTTCGTGCGCTCGGCGTGGGTGGTGCACCGCGGGTACTACCGCCTCACGGGCGGGCGCCGTGGGCTCTGGAAGCCCCGCCCGCAGAAGTGGGGCACCCTCCTGCTGCGCACCGTCGGGCGTCGCACGGGCCGCGAGCACGCGGTGATCGTGGGCTACTTCGAGGACGGCCCGAACCTCGTGACCCTCGCCATGAACGGCTGGGCCGCGCCCGAGCCGGCCTGGTGGCTCAACCTCCAGGCACATCCCGACACGACGGTCGTCCTCGACGGCGCGACGCGCGCGGTGCACGCACGTGCCGCGCAGGGCGCCGAGCGCGCACGCCTGTGGGAGCGGTGGCGCGGGTACGACGACGGCCTCGACGGTTTCGCCGCGCGGCGCCCCGCGGAGACCGCGGTCGTGGTCCTGGAACCCCGCGCGGAGGACACCGCGACCTGAGGCCGGTCACGCGGTCGGGGTGCGCGCCGCGGCCTTCCGGGACGTCTCGAGGTGGCCGACGACGCGTCGCGCCGCCTCGTCCGCGTCACCCGCGCGGATCGCGTCGAGCAGGAGGCGGTGCTCGTCGGCCATCCCCGCGAGGTCCTCGTGCTGGCCGAGCAGCCACCGCGAGCGGCTCGCGGTGACGGCCGTGAGCTCGTCCAGCACGCCGTTGCCGGCGGCGGCGAGCAGCGCCTCGTGGAAGTCGGCGGCCGCGCGGCGGGCCGCGGTCCCGTCGCCGCGTGCCGCGGCGTCGTCCTCGCGCGCGAGCGCGTCCGCGAGCGCCGCCACGTCCTCCGGCGTCCCCCGCTCGGTGGCGCGGCGTGCGGCGAGCACCTCGAGCGCGGCGCGCACCTCGAGCAGCTGCGCGACGTCGTCGGGCGTGAAGGTGCGCACGACGGCCCACGTGCGGGGGCGTGGCGTGACGAGCCCTTCGGCGACGAGCGACCGCAGCGCCTCGCGGACGGGGACGCGGCTCACGCCGAGCTCGTCGGCGAGGTCGCGCTCGACGAGCCTGCTGCCGGGCGCGCGGTCGCCGTCGACGATCTGGTCGCGCAGGACGCGGGCGACGCGCTGGGCCTCGGGCTCGAACGCGGTGAGCGCGGACGTCTCGGGGCCGGAGGAGCGGGGTGACATGGCGCCATCCTCCCGGATCCGTCGTGGGACTTGTTTGGTATACCATTCTGCCATGGTGGTGAACCCTTCGCATCCCTCCGAGGCTCGCCCGAGCCACGCGCCGACCCGCACACGGCGCCGCGGGGGCACCTGGGCGGCGAGCGCCGTCGTCCTGCTGCTCGCGGCGTGCTCGCAGGCGACCCCGACCGACCCGGTCGGGCCCGACGCCACGCGGACCGCCGAGAGCACGCCGAGCGCGGATCCGAGCCCTGACCCGCTGACGCCCGGGTCGGAGTCCGAGACGGAGCCCGCCGAGGTCCCGCCGCGCTACCTCCTCGCGACCGAGTCGGAGTCCGACGGCCTCGCCGTCGTCGACCCGACGATCCGTGGCGGCAGCGCCGTGGTCGACCGGGTCGAGGTCGGCGCCGCGCCGTGGGGCATCGCCGTGCACGCGCCGACGATGCGCGCGTACGTGTCGACGGCGCAGGGCGTCGCGGTCGTCGACCTCGCCACGCGCGAGCGCGTCGACCTGCTCCCCTACCGGGACGCGCCGTCGCGCGTGGCGTTCGGCGAGTACCGCCGCGGCGGCATGGGCATCGCGGTGTCGCCGGACGGGACCCGGGTGCACGTGGCCGTCCACCGCGGCGACTCGTCGGCGCTCGAGACGATCGACGTGGCCTCGCGCGAGGTCGTCGCGAGCACCCCCGTCGGGCTGCGCCCCTTCGACGTGCTCGTCTCCGCCGACGGGGCCGAGGCCTACACGGTCGACCACGACACGTTCTCCGTGCACGTCGTCGACACGACGACGTTCGAGGCGCGCCGCATCGAGGTCGCGCCGTTCGGCACCGAGGGCGGCCTCGCGTCGTTCGAGAAGGCGCACTACGCCGTCCTCGACGACGACGGGACGCTCCTGCTCCCCTACCAGGGCCGGGTGCTCGTGCGGCTCGACCCGACGACCGGCACGACGACGACGGTCCCGTCAGGCGCCGACAGCCACCAGCACGGCGTCGCGCGCACGCCCGACGGCCGCGTCGTCGTCGTGGGCAACGGCCCGTTCGGCAACGCGACGGGCGGTCCGAACGTGTCCGTGCTCGACCCGGCGACGGGCGAGGAGCGCGTCGCTCCCCTGACCCGCCGCCACGAGACGGTCACGACGTGGACCGACCCCGCCACCGGCACCCTGCAGGCCGTGCTCGCCGGCGGCTACACGCAGGCCGAGGCGTGGGACGGCGCGACCGTCGTCGACCTCGCCACCCTCGCGACGCACGAGATCCAGATCCCCGGTCGACCGCAGGTGGTCGTCCCCCTCCCGGAAGGACCCGCCGCATGACCGCGCCCGCACCGCAGACCGCCCCCGAGACCGTCACCGTCCTCCGCGACGTCCGCCCCTGGGGCGGCGAACCGGTCGACCTGCACGTCGCGGACGGGCGCATCGCCGCGGTGACGCCGCACGACCCGGCCGGCGCGACGGCGTCGGGCACGGACGGCGCGGGCGACGGCGTCGTCGACGGGCGGGGACTGCTCGCCCTGCCGGGGCTCGTCAACGCGCACGCGCACGTCGACAAGAGCTGGTGGGGCAAGCCGTGGGTGAGCTACGGCGGCGAGGCGACGACGCAGGGGCGCATCGCGCACGAGCGCGCCCACCGCGACGAGCTCGGCATCCCCGGCGTGGACGTGACCCTGGCGGTCCTGCGGGAGTTCGTGCGTCACGGCACGACGGCGATCCGCACCCACGTCGACGTCGACCTCGGTCTCGGCCTGCGCGGCATCGAGGTCGTGCGCGAGTCCCTCGCCGCGCTCGGGGGCGCGGTGCACGCCGAGATCGTCGCGTTCCCGCAGGACGGCGTGCTCCGCCGGCCGGGAGTGCTCGACCTCCTCGACGCGGCCGCCGCCGCGGGTGCGGAGCACGTCGGCGGGCTCGACCCGGCGTCGATCGACCGCGACCCCGTCGGGCAGCTCGACGGGCTGTTCGCGATCGCCGAGCGACGCGGCGTCGGGGTCGACGTGCACCTGCACGACGGCGGCGACCTCGGGGCGTTCCAGGTCGAGCTCATGATCGACCGCACGCTGCGCGCGGGGCTGCAGGGCAAGGTCAACGTCGCGCACGGGTTCGCGGTCGGCGACGTGCCCGCGGCGCGCCAGGCCGACCTGGTCGCCGCGATGGGCGAGGCCGGTATCACCATGACGACGGTCGCGCCGATCGGCGCCGCTCCCCTGCCGGTGCACGCGCTACGCGCGGCGGGCGTCGCCGTCGGGCTCGGCACGGACGGGATCCGCGACCTGTGGTCGCCCTACGGGACGGGCGACCTGCTCGCGCTGACGACGCAGCTCGCGCGCCTGTCGCGGTTCCGCCACGACGGCGAGCTCGTCACCGCCGCGCGCATCGCGTCGTCCGACGCCGCGAGGTTCGTCGGGCGCGACCTGCACGACCTCGTCGTCGGTGCCCCCGCGGACGTCGTCCTCGTCGACGCGGAGAACGTGCCCGACGCCGTCGTGCGCGCCCCCCGACGCGCGCTCGTCGTGTCCGGGGGTCGCGTCGTCGCGCGCGACGGCGTCGTGCTCGTCTGAGCCGCTGGAGCCCCGGGCGTCAGGGCTGCGCGACCCGGGCGTGCGCGAGCGCCCAGTCGAGCGTGTGGTCGGCGACGGCCTCCCAGCCGGGGGCCGCGCACGTCCAGTGGTCGCGACCCTCGAACTCGAAGTACTCCGTGAGCGCCGGCGACTTCTCCCAGTGCTTCGCGTTCGACCGGTTCACCGAGGGCGGCATGATGTGGTCCTTCTCGCCCGCGATGAAGAGCAGCGGCGCACGGTCCGTCGAGTAGTCGACCCACGTCTCCTGGTGACCGGGCTTGAAGTTGGCGATGAGGCCGTAGTCCCACACCCAGCTGCCCGGCGCGGGGATGGCGTACCGCTCCCACACCGCGAGCGACTCCTCCTCCGTGAGCGTGTTCGTGAACGCGTAGTGGAACTCCTCCGGCGTGAAGCCCACCGCGCGGCGCCGGTTCGCGGGGTTGCGCAACGCCGGGAAGAGCGACCGCGCCTGGGAGACCGGGTTGACGCGCACGCCCTCGGTCGGCGCGGAGTTCACGACGACGCCCGCACAGCCGAGGCCGCGCGCGAGCAGGAGCTGCGTCAGCGTGCCGCCGAACGAGTGGCCCATGATGATCGGCGGTGCGTCGAGCGCCTCGACGGCCGCCGCCAGGTGGTCCACCGTCTCCGGCACGGTGAGGTCCGCGATGATCTCCGGGTTCTCGCGCAGCGCCTCCACCTCGACCTCGAACCCGGGGTAGCCCGGGGTGACGACCCTCATGCCCCGCTGCTCGAAGTGGGCGACCCAGCCCTCCCAGCTGCGTGGGGTCATCCAGAGGCCGTGCACGAGCACGACGGTGTCGGGGCGGGCGCCCGCGGGCGCCTCGCTCGGGGCCTCGGGCCTGTCGATGTCCGTCATGGTGCTTCCTCTCGTCTCACGTGCTCAGTGATCGATGACGGCCAGGAGGTCGGCGTGCACGCGGTCTCGCACGGTGTCGGAGGTCGATGCGGGCGAGCTCGAGCACGGCCGGCCGGCGCAGCTCCTCGCACCTGGCGTACAGCTCGTCCCCATGCGCCCGCTCCCATGTCTCGACCGTGCTGGCAAGACCTCAGACACCCTCCGACCACGTCGTCGGTGCTGCTTGGGTGCCGCGCGCCGGGACGCCTGCGCCGGACGCTACGGCGACGATCCCACAGCGACACCGTTCCGTCGCGCCGAGCCCTCCCGCGCTCGCGCACCGATGAGTTCGCGCCGAAGCGCTCGTCTACCCCCACGACATCCCACGGAGGGCACCACGCCCACGAGCTCGGAGGACCACCATGAGCACGCAGATCTTCGTCAACCTGCCCGTCAAGGACCTCGACGCCTCCAAGTCGTTCTACACCGCCCTCGGGTACAGCGTGAACGAGCAGTTCACGGACGAGAACGCGTCGTCGATCGTCATCAGCGACACGATCTACGTGATGCTCCTCAGCGAGGGCTTCGCGAAGCAGTTCACGAACAAGGCGATCGCCGACGCGACCACGACGACCGAGGTCATCAACGCGCTGAGCGCCGACAGCCGCGAGGAGGTGGACCGCCTCGTCGACGCCGCGTTCGCCGCGGGCGCGACGGCCGTCAAGGACCCGCAGGAGGAGGGCGGGTTCATGTACTCCCGCAGCTTCGCCGACCTGGACGGCCACCAGTGGGAAGTCCTCTACATGGACCCGAGCGCCCTCGAGGGCTGACCCTGCCAGCCGAGGCAGAACCCCGGTCCGCCGAAGGAGAACCGTGGTCCGCCGAAGTAGAACCGTGGTGGGAATCGCGAGGCGGGTCGCGCGGTTGCCGCCGGTATGCGAGCCATCACGTACTCCCGCTTCGGCGGCCCTGAGGTCCTCGAGCTCTCCGAGCTCCCCACGCCCAAGGTCGGGCCCGACTCCGTGCTCGTGCGCGTGCGCGCCGCGAGCGTGAACCCGGTCGACTGGAAGGTCCGCGAGGGCTACCTGGACCAGGTCATGGACGCCGTCTTCCCGGTGGTGCCGGGGTGGGACGTGGCGGGCGTCGTGGAGCGCGTCGGCCTCGACACCCCGGAGCTGCAGGTCGGTGACGAGGTGTACGGCTACGTCCGCAAGGACGTGGTGGGCGGGCAGGTCGCGGGCGGCACGTTCGCGGAGCTCGTCGCGGCGCCGGTCCGGACGCTGGCTCGGAAGCCGACGGCGTGGTCGTTCGAGGAGGCGGCGGCGGTCCCGCTCGCGGGCCTGACGGCGTACCAGACGATCCGTCGGACGGGGTTGGGAGAGGGCCAGACCGTCCTCGTGCACGCCGCGGCCGGTGGTGTCGGGTCGTTCGCGGTCCAGGTCGCGCGGGCGATCGGCGCGCGCGTGATCGGCACGGCGTCCGAGCGCAACCACGACTTCCTGCGCGCCCTCGGGGCGGAGCCCGTGACGTACGGCGACGGCCTCGCCGAGCGCGTGCGCGCGCTCGCCCCCGAGGGCGTCGACGTCGTCCTCGACTACGTCGGCGGGGACGCCCTGGACTCCGTGCCCCAGGTCCTGCGCGACGGCGGCACGGTCGCCTCGATCACGGACGCGCGGGCGCGCGACGAGCTCGGCGGGCACTACGTCTGGGTGCGCCCGGACGCGGCTGATCTCACGGAGCTCGCGCGCCTCGGCGACGAAGGTCTGCTCCGACCGGAGGTCGCGGAGGTGTTCGACCTCGCTGACGCCGCCGACGCCCACCGCGCGAGCCAGTCCGGCCACGTGCGGGGCAAGGTCGTCGTCCGCGTCTGAGCCGGCGAGGCGACTCCCCGTCCCGGGGTAGAACCGTGAAGCGTGGTGCGATGAGACCGGCCGCCGAAGGTCGTGACCACGGTTCTACCTCGGTGGGAGCTCGCGCAGTGGTGACGTCAGGTCGCCCCCGGCGTCGCCCGTGTTGACGGTCCCCTGCGGCTCGACGAGCACGGCGGCCGTCTCGACGTCGGCGCGGGGGCGGTGCTCGACGCCCCGCGGCACGACGAACACGTCGTTCGGACCGAGCACGACCTCGCGCTCGACGCCGTCCTCGCGCAGGCCGATCGTCAGCTCGCCCGACAGCACGAGGAACAGCTCGTCGGTGTCCGGATGGGTGTGCCAGACGAACTCGCCGAGCACCTTGACGACCTTGACGTCGTAGTCGTTGAGGCTCGTCACGCGGTGGGGCTGCCAGTGCCCGTCGAACGCGTCGAGGGCGGCGAAGAGGTTGCGCGCGTCGGTCATGCGCCCACCCTGCCACGCGGAGTCGGCGCCGCGGCACCCGCGCGAGATTGGGCCCGTGCGGTCGAGATCGGCCCTCGCGGTGCCGGTCTCGCGAGGCTCGGGTCGATCTCCGCGGCCCGGGGTGCCAGGCTGACGACATGACGAGCACCGACGCACGAACGGGGGCCGCGTTCGGCCCCGAGGTCTACGCCGCCCGCCGCGAGCGCGCGGCCGAGCACGCGCGCGACGCGGGGCTCGCGGGGCTCCTCGTCTCGCCCGGCCCGGACCTCGCGTACTTCACGGGCTACGCCCCGCCGGAGACCGAGCGGCTCACCCTCCTGGCCGTCCCGGCGGGCGAGCCGGGCACGCCTGCCCGGGCGACCGTCGTCGTGCCGCTCTTGGAGCGCGGCGACCTCGCGAGCGCCCCGGGCTCGGACGGGCTCGACGTCGTCACGTGGCGCGACGGCGACGACGAGCACGACGCCGCGGCGCGGCTCCTCGACCGGACGGGGACCTACGCCGTCTCCGACGCCACGTGGGCGCTCCACGTCCTCGGTCTCCAGCGCGCGCTCCCGGACGTGCGGTTCACGGCGTTCACCGAGTCGGTCCCGACCCTGCGCGCCGTCAAGGACGCGGCGGAGGTCGAGCGACTCGCCGCAGCAGGAGCCGCCGCCGACGCCGCGTTCGCGCAGGTGCTCCAGGTGGCGTTCGCCGGGCGACGCGAGCGGGACGTCGCCACCGACCTCGACCGGTTCCTGCGCGAGCACGGGCACGAGCAGGTCGACTTCACGCTCGTGTGCGCCGGGCCGAACGGCGCAGACCCCCACCACGACGGCGGGGACCGGGTGATCGAGCCGGGCGACCTCGTCGTGCTGGACTTCGGCGGCCTCCGCGACGGGTACGGGTCGGACACGAGCCGCACCGTGCTGGTCGAGGGCGGTACCGACGACGCGCTCGCCGCCCAGCAGCGCGAGGTGTACGACGTCGTGCGTCGGGCCCAGCAGGCGGGCGTGGACGCCGTCCGCCCGGGAGCTGCGTGCCAGGACGTCGACCGGGCCGCACGCGCGGTCATCGCGGAGGCCGGGTACGGCGAGCAGTTCGTCCACCGCACGGGTCACGGCATCGGCACGACGACGCACGAGCCGCCCTACATGGTCGAGGGCGAGGACCGTCCGATCGAGCCCGGCATGTGCTTCTCCGTGGAGCCGGGCATCTACCTGCCGGGACGGTTCGGCGTGCGGATCGAGGACATCGTCGTCGCGTTCCCGTCCGACGTGCCCGACGGCGCTCGCCGCCTCAACACGTCGACGCACGACCTGCAGACGGTCCGCTGACCGACGTCACCGCCGGCCGACCCGGCGGTCGTGCCGCCAGTCCTGCCAGCGGCCCGACCGTGGTCATCGGCTGGGCTCGGCCTCCGGGTGGTCCGGGGCGTTCTCGACGTCGGCTCCGCTGGACGCGCCCACGTGCTCGTTCCGGATCCCGACCCAGCTGAGAACCCCGCCGAGCACCAGCAGGGCTGCGGTGACGAGGAGCGAGCGGTGGAACCCGTCGAGGTCGAGCACGCCGCCCACGATCACGCCCGCGAGGGCGATGACGACGAGCCCCGCGACGCGCGACACCGCGTTGTTCACCGCGGAGCCGATGCCGGCGTCGGCCGCCGGGATGGACCCGAGGATGGCGGACGTGAGGGGCGCGACGGTCATCGCGAGGCCGAGCCCGAAGAGCACGAGGCCGGGGAGGACCTGAGTGACGTAGACGGCGTCCTCGGTGGTGGTGAGCAGGAGCAGGTAGCCCGCCCCGCCGACGATCGGGCCCACCGTCATGAACAGCCGCGGACCGTAGCGGCCCGCGAGCGCCCCGAACCGCGTGGACAGCGCGAGGAGCACGAGCGTCACGGGGAGCTGCGCGAGCCCCGCAGCGGTGGCGCTGTACCCGCCGACCTGCTGGAGGAACAGCGTCACGACGAACCCGCCGAAGTACAGCGCACCGTAGATCGCGGCGGTCGCGAGGTTGCCCCACGCGAAGTTCCGCACGGTGAACAGGCGCGGCGGGAGCATGGGGTCGGGGGCGCGCCGCTCCCACCAGACGAACGCGACGAGGCACGCCACCCCCACGACGCACGGCCCCCAGACGAGCGGGCTCGCCCACCCGAACCGCCCCTGCTCGATGAGCGCGAACACCGTCCCCGCGAGCCCGACGGCGGCGAGCGTCGCCCCGGCGACGTCGACCCGGCGCGTGGCGACCGCGCCCACCTCCTCCGCTGCCGAGCGCGGGACGCCGCGCAGCAGCCACAGCGTGACGGCGACAGGCAGCACGTTGATCCAGAAGACCCACCGCCAGGAGATCGTGTCGATGAGGATCCCGCCGAGCAGCGGCCCGACGAGCGACGCCGTGCTCGTCCACGCCGTCCAGGAGCCGATCGCGCGCGACTGCCGCTCGCCGTCGAAGGTCGAGATGATCATGGCCAGCGAGCTCGGCACGAGCAGGGCACCCGCCACGCCCTGCAGGCCGCGTGCCACGACGAGCACCAGGCCGTCGGGGGCGACCGCGCATGCGACGGAGGTCACCGCGAAGCCCACGAGGCCGATCGCCATGATCCGACGGCGGCCGTGCACGTCGGACAACGACCCGGCGAGGAGTATGAACGCACCGAGCGTGATCATGTAGGCGTCGACGACCCACTGCTGGAGCGCGAGCCCCGTGACCGGGCCCGTCGTGAGCTCCTCCGAGATCGCGGGCAGCGCGACGTTGACGACCGAGCCGTCGAGGAACGACACGAACGACGCGAGGACCGCCACCACCAGCACCCGCTGCTGCACCGTCACCGACCTACCGTACGACTCGACTCTCATGCCGTACCGACCGAGCGCCGGTCGGGTGTGTGACGGCCAGGCGGACGCGCGTCTGGCTCGCCACCATACCTAGAGGTAGGTATGGTGGCGGTCATGACGACGACCGACGCCCGCGAGCGTCTCGTCGCCGCCGCGGAGGAGCTCTTCTGGGCCCAGGGCGTCGGCGCGACGAGCCCGCGCCAGGTCCTCACCGCGAGCGGCGTGGGCCAGGGCAGCCTCTACCACCACTTCCCCACCAAGCACGACCTGGCGGTGGCCGCGGTGCACGCGACGACGACCACCGCGCTCGACGCCGCGCGCCGCGACCTCGACGCCGGTGGGACCGCCGTCGAACGCCTCGTGCGCTACCTGGAGCGGCCGCGTCCCGCGCTCGCCGGGTGCAAGGTGGGCCGCCTCGTGAGCGACCAGGCCGTCATGGACGACGCGACGCTCACCGCGGAGGTCCGTGACTACTTCCGCGGGCTCGTCGACCTCGCGGCCGCCGTCCTCGTCGCGGACGGCCTGCCCGACGACGCGGCGCGCGACCGCGCGCACGCCGCCGTCGCCGTCGTGCAGGGCGGGTACGTCCTCGCCCGCGCCCTCGACGACCCTGACGCGATGGCCGCCGCGGCCCGCGGCTTCGTCGCGCTGCTCGACCCCGGCACGACCAGCCCCGAGGAGGACGCATGACCGGCACCCCGTCCCTGCGTGACCGCCTGCGCGCCCTGCCGGTCTTCGGCACCGACCTGCCCGGCCTCGACGTCGACGCGGCACCGGACGACCCGGTCCCGCTCTTCGTCGACTGGCTCGACGACGCGATCGACGCCAGGCTCCCCGCACCGCACGCGGCGACGCTGTCGACCGCCGACGCGAGCGGCCGGGTGGACGCCCGGACGCTGATCCTCAAGGACGTGGGCGGCGACGGCTGGCAGTTCGCGACGCGCGCGGACTCGCCGAAGGGCGTGGCGCTCGCGCAGAACCCGAACGCCGCCCTGACCTTCCTCTGGCGCGAGCGCGGCCGACAGGTCCGGGTGCGCGGCCCCGTCGTCCCCCTCGGGTCCGAGGCGTCCGCTGCCGACTTCCTCGCGCGCTCCGACCTCTCCCGCGCCACCGCGCTCGCCGGCCCGCAGAGCGCCCCGCTCGTGTCGCGCAACGCCTACAGGGTGGCGTGGGACGCCGCGCTCGCCCGTGTCCGCGCCGAGCCCGGCCTCGTCCTCGACGCCTGGACGGCGTACGCGCTCGAGCCGACGAGCGTCGAGTTCTGGGCGTCGTCCGGCGCCGGACAGACCCGCCTGCGCTACACCGCGTCGACCGACGCGCCCTCCCCCTGGACCAAGGAGCTCCTGTGGCCGTGACCGACCCCCACCTCGTCGCCGTGCCGGACGTCGAGGAGGTTCGCCGTGACGCGCGCGCGGCACTCGCCGCCGTGACCACCGCGACGCGCGCCCTCGACGACTCGCCGCTCGAGCCGAGCCCCGCCGACGTGCCCTCACCGGCGCGCGCTCTCGCCGGACCGTCGAGCCTGCCCGGCTGGTCCCGCAGCCACGTGCTCGCGCACGTCACCGCGATCGGCGAGGCGATGGCCCGCCAGGCGGAGCACGCGGCGCGCAGCGAGCTCGTCGAGGTGTACGACGGCGGAGCGGCGGGCCGCGAGACCGGCATCCAGGCGGGTGCTCGCCGCACGGTCGCGGAGCACGTGGCCGCGCTCCAGGCGCTCGCCGACCGCCTCGACGCCGCATGGCCCGAGCCGGGGTCGCCCGGATGGACGGCGCCCGTGACGTACCGCGACGGGACCGTCGTCGACGCGCTCGTCGCGTGGTGGCGCGAGGCGCGAATCCACGCGGCCGACCTCGACGCGGGCCTCGGCCTCGACACCTGGCCGCGCGCGCTCGGCCTCCACCTCCTCGACTTCCTCGGCGTCCGCCTGTCCGACGACGTCGTGGTCGAGCTCCTCGACGACGCGGTGCCGGACGACGTGGACAGTCACACCGCCGCCCTCGCCGTCGGGCCGGCAGGGCTCCGCAGCGTCCTCGAACCCGACGACCACCGCACCACCGTCGTCCGCGGGCGACTCACCGACGTCGCCGCCTGGCTCGCGGGCCGCACGCCCGACGTCGAGCCGGTCGCCCGGCGCGCAGGCGAGCCGGTCCCCCTCCCAGATGTCGGCCCCTGGCCCTCCCCCTACTCCCCGCCCAGGTAGCAACCCGCGGCTGCTCGGGTCGCGGACGGCTCGTGGTCGGCTCCCCAGGCCGGCGCGTGGTCGGTTCCGCGTGCGGGGCGGACTCGGTGCTGCCCGGGCCCGCCGAGGGAGAACCCTGGTCGCGCGAAGTAGAACCCTGGTCGCGCGAAGTAGAACTGTGGTCTGCCGACGGCGGGCGCGGGCCGTGCCGGGCGAGCCGGCGCCGGCCGTGCTCGTGGCGACCATGCGGTCCTTGCCAGTCGGGCATGCGGTTGTCGCCCGTCAGACGCGCAGGACGAACCGCAACCGCATGCTCGGCGCGCCACCGGGGTTCCGCCCAGGTGACCCGAGACCAGGGCGAGACGACGCCGGGAGGGGTGGGTGGGGGCGCCGCGTCGTGGTCGGGCCTGGCGGGAGCGCCGCGAGGAACGAGCGGCGCGGATGGAAGACGCAGCGCCCCCACCCACCCCGACACCCAAGCCGACCACGCGCCGTCGGACACGACCACGGTTCTACCTCGCGCGACCACGGTCCTACCTCGCGCGACCACCGTTCTACCTCGCGCGACCACTGTTCCACCTCGGCCGACCACCGTTCTACCTCGGCCGACCACCGTTCTACCTCGGCCGACCACGGTTCTACCTCGGTCCCGCGGACGTTGCTCAGGACTTCCAGAACTGGGTCTCGGGACGTTCGTCCTGCGAAAGTGTGACGCACGCCCGTGATGCACCGCACAGTTAGTGCACTCTTTCACAAGCGTAGAATCGAGGGGTGTCGAGTCGAGCGAGCAACCCCGCAAGCAGCGCAGACCAGATCGACGTAGCCCTCATCGGCGGTGGCATCATGAGTGCCACGCTGGGGGCTCTTCTCAAGGTCCTGGAGCCCACGTGGACCGTGCGCATCTACGAGCGCCTGGACGCCGTGGCGCAGGAGTCGTCGAACCCGTGGAACAACGCCGGGACGGGTCATGCCGCCCTGTGCGAGCTGAACTACACGCCGGAGAAGGCGGACGGCTCGATCGACATCACCAAGGCGGTGAAGATCAACGAGCAGTTCGAGGTGTCCCGCGAGTTCTGGCACCACCTGCTCACGACGGGCGCGCTGCCGCAGCCCGCGAGCTTCATCTCCCGCACGCCCCACATGACGTTCGTGCGCGGCGCGGAGAACGTCGACTACCTGCGGCGTCGGTTCGAGACGCTGCGCCAGCACCCGCTGTTCAGCGAGCTGGAGTTCAGCGACGACCCCGCCGTGATCGCCGAGTGGGCACCGCTCCTCGTCGCGGAGCGCGACGGTGACGAGCCGGTCGCGGCGACGCGCGCGACGAGCGGCACGGATGTCGACTTCGGCGCTCTCACGCAGCAGCTCGTCGACCACCTCGTCGCCCAGGGCACGCAGCTCTACCTCGAGCACGAGGTGAAGAACCTCCGGAAGACGAAGGACGGCCGCTGGCGCCTGACGGTCAAGGACCGCTCGTGGAACGCCCCGAAGCGCCGCTCGACGGTCGAGGCCCGGTTCGTTTTCGTCGGCGCGGGTGGTGGCGCCCTGCCGCTGCTCCAGGCCGCGGGCATCCCCGAGGCCAAGGGCTATGGCGGCTTCCCGATCAGCGGCGAGTTCCTGCGCACCGACAGCCCCGAGCTGGTCGCGCAGCACCAGGCCAAGGTGTACGGCAAGGCCGACGTCGGCTCGCCGCCCATGTCGGTGCCGCACCTGGACACGCGCGTCGTCGAGGGCAAGACCTACCTCATGTTCGGCCCGTACGCCGGGTTCAGCCCCAAGTTCCTCAAGAAGGGCAAGTACCTCGGGCTGCTCACCTCCCTGCGCCTGCACAACCTCGGTTCCATGGTCGGGGCCGGCCTGAAGAACATGGACCTCACGCAGTACCTCGTGGGTCAGGTCGTCGCCAGCCCGGAGACCAAGTTCACCGCCCTCCAGGCGTTCATGCCCACGGCGCACCCGAAGGACTGGGAGACCATCACCGCGGGCCAGCGCGTCCAGGTGATCAAGAAGGACGCCGACGGAAAGGGCGTCCTCGAGTTCGGCACCGAGGTCATCGCCGCCGCCGACGGCTCGATCGCCGGTCTGCTCGGCGCCTCGCCGGGCGCGTCGACCGCCGTCCCAGCGATGATCGACCTGCTGGAGCGCTGCTTCCCGAACCGCTTCACCAAGTGGCGCCCGGAGCTCGCGACGATGATCCCGAGCCTCGGCCAGGCGCCGTGGGAGGCCGAGGAGCTCGAGGGTCTCGACCAGCTCACCGGCGGCGCGGACGTGGACGCGATCGGCTCGCGCGCCTGATCCGACGCCCCTCTCCCGGCTGGGTGGTCAGCGCGCCAGGGGCGCGCGCCGCGACGACGCCTTCGGTGCCCCAGGCGCCGGCCGGGCAGGGGCCGGAAGTACGCCGCGGACGCCGTCGCGCACCGCGGGGTTCGGCACGACGCGCCGCAGCACGAGCTCGGCCGCGACCTCGTGCGGGTCGACCGACGGCGTCCGCACATCCCGCTGCGTCGCCGCTCCCCGCAGGTCCGCGTCGAGCCGCTGCGCGTCGCGGTCCCAGCGCTCGCCGTGGACGGTCCGGTCCGACCGACCGTGCCACGCGTCGCCACCCGGCCATGCGCCGTCGGACCCGGCGGGGAACCAGGGCCGCGCCGGGTCCTCGCGCCGCACCGCGAGCGCCGCCGTCGTCGAGCCGACGACCAGGAGAAGTGCCACCACACCCCAGAAGATGTCCATGACCCCACCCTCGCGCCGCGCCCGCGGAGCGACGAGTGGCAGAACCGACACCTCTCGACAAGATCCCGCCACAGGCGTAGCGTGCGCTGCATGTTGCGCTCCGTCGCTGCCGTCGTGTCCGACGGCCTGGCCCCGTTCGAGTTCGGCGTCGTGTGCGAGGTGTTCGGCCTCGACCGCAGCGAGGACGGCGTCCCGCGCTTCGACTTCCGCGTGTGCGGCCCGGAGGCCGGTCGACCGGTGCGCACCTCGGTCGGGGCGCAGGTCGTCCCGGGTCACGGTCTCGACGCGACCGACGACGTCGACCTCGTCGTGGTGCCCGCGATCCGGATCGGGTCGCACTACCCGCCCGAGGTGCTCGACGCCGTCCGCCGGGCCTCCGAGCGCGGCGCCCTGCTGCTCAGCGTGTGCTCGGGCGTCTTCGTGCTGGCGGCAGCGGGCGTGATCGAGGGACGGCGCGTCACGACCCACTGGATGCACGCCGACGAGCTGCGGCGCCGGCACCCGAGCCTCGACATCGACCCGGACGTGCTGTTCGTCGACGACGGCAACCTCATCACGAGCGCCGGCACCGCGGCGGGGATCGACGCGTGCCTGCACCTCGTGCGGCGCGAGCTCGGCGCGAAGATCGCGAACACCATCGCGCGGCGCATGGTCGTGCCGCCGCAGCGCGACGGCGGCCAGCGCCAGTTCATCGAGCGCCCGGTGCCCGAGTGCGAGGAGGACTCGTTCGCCGAGCTGCTCGGGTGGATGACCGAGCACCTCGACGAGCCGCTGACGGTCCGCGACCTCGCCCGGCGCGCGCACACGTCCGAGCGAACGTTCGCACGCTCGTTCGTCGCGCAGACCGGCACGACCCCGCTCGCCTGGCTCACGTCGCAGCGCGTCGCGCACGCACAGACGCTGCTCGAGGAGACGCGCCTGGACCTCGAGGAGGTCGCGCGCCGCTGCGGGCTCGGGTCGGCGGCACTCCTGCGTCACCACTTCCGACGAGCCGTCGGTATCACGCCCACGGAGTACCGCCAGACGTTCCGCTTCGCGGCCTGAGCTCCCGCACGGGCAGTACGGCTCCCCCACGGCTTCTTCACGTGCACATCTCGCGCGTGCAACCTACGGTCCCGTAGGGTGGGGTGATCTGCACCACGAGCACCTGCTCAACTCCGCGGCTGGGAAGTCGACACCGACCTCAGCGAGGACGTCCATGACCTCAGCCACCGTACGCCCGGGATTCCGGGCGACCCGCCCCCGCACCGACGACGGCAAGACCGTCACGAGCACCTACAGCGCCCTGTCACGCACGGTCCGTGACGCCGGGCTGCTGCACCGCACCCACGCCTACTACCTGTGGATGCTCGCAGTGCTCACGCTGGCGCTCGGCGGGGCCGTCGCGGGCTTCGTGCTCCTCGGTGACTCGTGGTTCCAGCTCCTCATCGCCGGCGCGCTCGGCCTGATCTTCACGCAGTTCGCGTTCGTCGCGCACGAGGCGTCGCACCGCCAGGTCTTCACCTCCGGACCGGCGAACGACCGGCTCGGGCGCGTGCTCGCCAACGGCGTCGTGGGGATCAGCCACTCGTGGTGGATGAACAAGCACACCCGCCACCACGCCAACCCCAACCAGCGCGGCAAGGACCCGGACATCAACCCGGACGTCGTCGTCTTCATCGACGAGGACGCGGCCGCCGCCAAGGGCTTCCGTGCGGTCATCAACCGGTACCAGGGTTGGCTGTTCTTCCCCCTGCTGACGCTCGAGGGCCTGAACCTGCACGTCCAGGCATACCGCTCGCTCCTCGCGGGTGGCCGGGCGCGCGGCAACGTCCGGGCTCGGGTCAACGAGCTCGTGATCCTCACGCTGCGCCTGTCGCTCTACGTCGGCGCGATCTTCTGGTTCCTGCCGCTCGGCATGGCGTTCGCCTTCCTGGGCGTACAGCTCGCCGTCTTCGGCGTCTACATGGGCGCCTCGTTCGCGCCGAACCACAAGGGTATGGCGATCATCCCCGAGGACGCCAAGATCGACTTCCTGTCCAAGCAGGTCCTCACGTCGCGCAACATCCGCGGCGGCTGGTGGATGAACATCCTCATGGGCGGGCTGAACTTCCAGATCGAGCACCACCTGTTCCCGAGCATGCCCCGGCCGCACCTCGCGCGGGCGCGCGAGATCGTGCGCGAGCACTGCGCGAACCTCGGTCTGCCGTACACGGAGACGAGCCTCGTGCAGTCCTACGGGATCGTGGTGCGCTACCTCAACCGCGTGGGCCTGTCCGCGCGCGACCCCTTCGACTGCCCGATGTTCAACCAGCTGCGCAAGGTCTGAGCACCCGCGACCGTAGCGGGGACCTGCCGCCCGACGCCGCGCGGCAGGTCGCCCGAGAGTCGTCGGCTCAGGCCGAGGCCGCCTGCCCGTGGCGCCAGTACCCGACGAAGTCGACGTGCGCCTTCGGCACGCCACGGTCGTTGACCAGGTGCCGGCGCACGCCCGTCGCGAGCGAGGACTCCCCCACCGCGTAGGCGTAGACCGGCCCGGCGGGGAGCTCGGCGGACCGGACGGCCTCGAGGGCGAGGCGGCCGGGCACCCCGTCGTGAGCGTCGCCCGCGCCCGCCTGGGCGCCCGGGAGTCCGTCGCGCGCGATCCAGCGCAGCTCGACACCCGCCGGGACGCGGAAGTCCTGGGTGTCGGCCATCTCGGGGACCTCGACGATCGCGAGGCCGCGCGCGTCGTCGGGCAGCGACTCGCAGATGCCCGCGACGGCCGGCAGGCCCGTCTCGTCGGCGACGACGAGCGTCCAGTCGTGCGGCACCCGCGGGTTGTAGCCCACGCCCTGGTCGAGCAGGCCGACGCGGTCGCCGGGCTGGGCGGTCAGGGCGAACGACGACGCCGGGCCCTCGCCGTCCCCGTGCACGACGAAGTCGACGTCGAGCTCCCCCAGGTCGGGACGCGTGGCCCGCACGGTGTAGCTGCGCACCCACGGGCGCCGCGCCTTGGGCGTCGCGAGGTACTGGACGTACCACAGGCCCGACGTCCGGGTCGGCAGGCTCAGCGCGTCCTGGTCGTCGCGCGTGAGGAAGAGCCGGAACCACTGGTCGAAGCCCATCGGCGTGAAGTGGTCCATGCCCTCGCCGCCGAGCGTCACGCGCACGACGTTGGGGCTCACGCGCTTCGACCCCACGACCTCGAGCGTGACGACGTGGGCGTCGACCGGCTTGACCATCTTGAACGCGGCCACGATGGGCTCCTCGCGGGCGGCCCGGCGCCGAGGCCGGGCGGGACGACCCGCCGCGGGCGCGGCGGTCGGAGGCAAGGCTAACCTCACAGGAGCGACCGCGTCGATGTGGTCGAGCACACAAACCGACGGACGACGCCGGGTCCCGCCGCGCGGTCCCGACCTGTCATGCTCGAGGCGTGGAGCTCCCCGTCGCCTGGTCCGTCGTCCTGCTCGTCGCCGCCGGGTGGAACCTGCTCATCTGGCCGCGCTTCTTCCAGCGCATCGCCAAGGACCCCCGCTCGCGCGACGCCGACGGACGCGCGACGCGCTTCCTCACGGTGCACGTCGTGCTCATCGCGGTCTCGCTCGCGCTCGCCCTGGCGGTCGGGGTGCTGGGCGTCCTCACGCTCGTCTGAGCCCGGCCAGCCGCTCCGGGTTCCGGAACAGCAGGACGCGGACGACGCGCTCGCCGTCGTACTCGACGGTCGCCGCCATGGCCGGCTCCCCGTCGACGGTCCACACGCCACCCAGGGCGCCGTTGACGAGCGCAGGCTCGAAGTCCATCGCGGTCGTCTCGGGCTTCGCGGACAGACCCACGAGCATGCGCGCCACCTTGTCCGCGCCCGCGACGGGCCGCAGCGCCGCGCGTGCCTTGCCGCCGCCGTCGCTCACCACGACGACGTCCGGCGCGAGGATCTCGACGAGCGCGGCCGTGTCTCCCGTGGCGCACGCGACCATGAACCGCTCGACCGCGGCCCGCTGCGCATCGTCGGGCGGGGTGAACCGCGGGCGGCGCGCCCGCACGTGCTCGCGCGCACGGTGCGCGAGCTGCCGGACGGCGTCGGGCGTGCGGTCGAGCGCCCGGGCAACCTCGTCGTGGGGGACGTCGAACACCTCGCGCAGCACGAAGACCGCCCGCTCGAGCGGGCTGAGCGTCTCGAGGACGACGAGCAGCGCCATCGACACCTCCTCCGCGCGCTCCACCTGCAGCGCGGCGTCGGGCGATGTGAGGAGCGGGTCCGGCAGCCACGAGCCGACGTACGTCTCGCGCCGCGACCGGAGCGCGCGCAGTCGGTCGAGGGCGAGCCGGGTCGTGACGCGCACGAGGTAGGCGCGCGGGTCCCGGACGCCGGACCGGGCCGACGACGACCAGCGCAGCCACGCCTCCTGGACCACGTCCTCGGCGTCCGCGGCCGATCCGGTCATCTCGTACGCGACCGTGAAGAGCAGGCGGCGGTGCGTCGCGAACGGCTCGAGGGGTGCCCCGGGCGCGGTGCTGTCGCTCACCCGGCCAGCCTGCCAGCCGTCCCCGCCGTGCGCAGGCCGCCGGCGAGCGGGACCTCGCACCGGTCGCTGAACCCCTGGCTGGACAGTCCCAGGGCCGCGTTGATCCGGCTCCGCAGGTTCTCGAGCGCGACCAGGGCGGTGAGCTCGACGAACGCGGCCTCGCCCAGGTCGTCGACGAGCGCCGCCGCGAGCTCGTCGGTCACGGTGGGCGGGGTCGCCGTGGCCGCCTCGGCGTACTCCAGCACGCGCCGCTCGACGGCCGTGTACGCCTCGCTGTCGCGCCACCCTGGCACGTCGTGGAGCTTGCGGGGGTCGACGTCGCCGTGCTCGGACTCCCAGTAGCCGAAGTCGACGCACCACGAGCAGCCGATCTGCACCGCCGACGCCATCACCGCGAGCGCGGTGAGGGTCGGGTCCAGGCTGCGCCAGCGGGCGACACCGGCCTCGAGGACGCAGTACGTCGTCGCGACGCGCGGGTTGTGCCCGACCGCGGCGAGCGGGTCGAGGACGGCGCCGTACCGACGACGGGACAGCACTGCGAGGGCGCGGTTGAGCAGGGTGCGCGGCGGGTCGAGCGTGATACGGGCCACGACGGTCTCCTTCCGGTCGCCGGCGCGGGAGTGCACCGGACGAGCATGAAGACGTGCGCGGGGCCCGTCACGTGACATCGCGAGTGGTGACCGCCCTCACATGCGGTCGTGCCCGCTGCCCGAGCTGGCCGTCGAGCCACGCGAGGACGCGTCGGACGACCCGTGCACGCCCTTGTGCCCAGAGTCCCGCCGCACCAGGTTCGCGAGCGGCGAGTACCGCGGCACCCAGCGCGCGAGCGCCGCGGCCGAGCCGGCGCCGAGGGCCGCCGTCGCCCACACCCCCGCCGCGAGCGAGCCGAGCGCCGCGCCCGCCGACAGGACGAGCGGGCCGAGAGCGTCGCCCGAGTCCTGGAAGAGCCGCCACACGCTGAGGAACGTCGGACGCGCGTCGGGCGGCGCGACGTCGGCTCCGAGCGTCATGACGATGCCCGATCCCATGCCGTTGCCCACGCCGAGCAGCGCCGCGACGACCGTGACGGCCGCGACCGTGTGGGCCAGCGGCATCAGCGCGAGCGCGACGGCCATCGTGAGCATCGACGGCACCGCGACCCACAGCCGGCCGAACCGGTCCATGACCTTGCCCGCCGGGTAGAAGAGCAGCATGTCGAGCGCACCGGAGACGCCGAAGACGAGCGACGTGACCTCCGCGTCGAGGCCGAGGTGCTCGCCCCAGAGCGGGATCACGGTCTGGCGCGCGCCCCGCACGGCGCTCACGAGGAGGATCGCGACGCCGAGCGTCGCGAAGAGGTGCCGGTTGCGCCGGGCGACGCCCGCGATGCTCACGCGTGGTCGGCGCTCCGTGGCGCGCGTGGTCCGTAGGCCGTCGTGCGGCGTCGGGTCCGGACGCACGACGGCGAGGACCACCACTGCGGCGGCCGCCGCCCCGGCCCCGAGCCAGTACGCCCCGCGGACGTCCGTCGCGGCGATCACGGCCGCGCCGGCGAACGGACCGAGGAACAGGCCGATGCGGTGCACCCCCGCGAGCGTCGAGAGCACACGCGCCCGCCGCAGCGGCGGCGTGATCTCCGTGAGGTACGCCTGTCGCGCGAGGTTGAAGACGGCGGTCGACGCCCCGAGCGCCAGGACCCCGGCAGCCAGACCCCACAGGTCCGGCGTGAGCGCGATCGTCGCGAACGCGGCGACGGCGAGGCTGCCGGCGAGCAGCATCGCCGCGCGGTCGCCGACCCGCTGGGCGAGCGCGCCTGCAGGGAGGTCGAACAGGATCTTGCCGATCGGAACGAGGGCTGCGACGAGTCCGGCGACCGTGAGGCTCGCGCCGCGGCCCGTCGCGGTGACCGCGACGACGGGGAGCATCGCCCCCATGCCGATCTCGAGGACGAGCGTCGGGACGAACGCGCCGAGGACGACGCTCCGCATCGGGAAGAGCGGCGTGGCGCCACCGGTGGGCGAAGGCGCCGACCGCCTCACGAAGCGTCCGCCACGACCTCGACGCCGCGGCACGCGGGCGCGTCGGCGAGCAGCTCGAGGAGCTGGGGCGCGGCGGACGCGCTGCTGTCCCACCGCCCGGTCACGACGGACACCACCCAGCTCGGCGTCCCGACGTCGGGCAGCGCGAGCGTCACGAGCCGCTCCGCCTGGGGCTTGGCCGCGACGTGCCGAGGCACCAGCGCGACGCCGAGCCCGCGGTCGACGAGCTCGAGCAGCGTGTGGACGTCGTTGACCGTGCACCGCACGCGGCGGTGGACGCCGTTCGCGGCGCACGTCGCGTCGTTCACAGGACGCGCGCCCCATGTCGGGTCGAAGTCGACGAACTCCTCGCCCGAGAGGTCGGACCACTCCACGCGTCCGCGTGCGGCCAGCGGGTGCTCGGGCGCGCACACGAGGACGAGCGGCTCGCTGCCGAGGACCGTCTGCGACAGCGGCCCGAGGTGCTCGGTCGTCGCGACGAAGGCCACGTCGAGGGCACCCTCGCGCACGCGCCCGAGCAGGTCGTGCGAGCCGGCTTGGGCGAAGTGGATCTCGACGAGCGGGTAGCGGCGGTGGAAGCGCTCGAGCAGCGCCGCGACGTCCACGATGCCGAGGCACTGCTCCGCGCCGACCCGCAGGGACCCCGACAGCTCTCGCGTCGCCTGGACGACCGCGTCGCGAGCGGCCGCAGCCTGCGCGAGCATGGACCGTGCGTGGGGCAGCAGGGCGAGACCGGCGTCCGTGGGCTCGACCCGGCGCGTCGTGCGCGTGAAGAGGCTCGCGCCGAGCTCCTGCTCGAGTCCACGAATCGCCGCCGAGAGGCCCGACTGCGAGACCCCGACGAGCTGGGCGGCGCGGGTGAACTGGCGCTCGTCCGCGAGCGCGACGACGTACTCCATCTGCCGCAGATCCATTGATGACTCACACTTCTACATACGACAACCAGCAATCGTTGGACTTCTAGGTTACCGCTTCCTAGGCTCGTGGCTGCCGGGACGTCGTCCCACGGGAGCCCAGCGGGCAGCCGGCTCGGCGCCACGTTCTTCCTACCCCTCGACCGTGAGGAAGTCTCCATGCAGCAGCGCACTCTCGGATCCTGGACGGTCTCGGCGATCGGCCTCGGCGGCATGCCGATGTCGATCGAGGGCCGCCCGGACGAGGCACGCTCGGTCGCGACGGTTCACGCCGCGCTCGACGCGGGCGTCACCCTGATCGACACCGCCGACGCCTACCACGTGCACGCCGACGAGGTCGGTCACAACGAGGAGCTCGTCGCCCGCGCGCTCCGGTCGTACGGCGGCGACACGTCCGGCGTCCTGGTCGCCACCAAGGGCGGCCACCTGCGCCCCGGCGACGGGACGTGGACGCGCAACGGCGACCCTGCCTACCTCAAGCGGGCCGCCAAGGAGTCGGCGCGCCGGCTCGGCGTCGACGCGATCGGGCTCTACCAGTTCCACCGCCCCGACCCGACGGTCCCGTACGCCGACTCGATCGGGGCTCTCGTCGAGCTCCTCGACGAGGGCGTGATCCAGCAGGCCGGGATCTCGAACGCCGACGTCGCGCAGATCGACCTCGCGAACGAGCTGCTCGGCGACCGCCTCGCCTCTGTCCAGAACCAGTTCTCGCCGCGCTTCCGCTCGAGCCAGGGCGAGCTCGAGCACTGCGCGACGCTCGGTATCGCGTTCCTCCCGTGGAGCCCTCTCGGCGGGATCGCGAACGCTGGCGAGCTCGGCACGCGCCATGCGGTGTTCCAGGAGGTCGCCGACGCGCACGGCGTGAGCGTCTACCGGGTCACGCTCGCGTGGGAGCTCGCGCTCGCGCCCGTCGTCGTGCCCATCCCCGGCGCGTCACGGCCCGAGTCGATCCGCGACTCCGCCCAGGCCGCCGACCTCGCCCTGAACCCCGAAGAGGTCGCGCGGCTCTCGGCCGCATGACGTCCCGACCGACCCACCCGACATCGAAGGAGCAGCACCGGTGAAGACCTTCACCCTGCCCGGAACGGACCTCGTCGTCCCGAACGTCGTCCTCGGGCTCATGCGCATCCAGGACAAGACCGACGACGAGGTCCGCACGCTCGTGCGCACGGCCCGCGACGCGGGCATCACGTTCCTCGACCACGCCGACGTCTACGGCACCGACCTGCACGGCTGCGAGCGCCGCTTCGCCGAGGCCGTCGCCCTCTCACCCGCCGAGCGCTCGGAGTGGGTGATCCAGTCCAAGGCCGGGATCGTGCCCGAGGGCCCGTACTTCGACTTCTCCTACGAGCACCTCGTCGCGTCCGTCGAGGGCTCGCTCCAGGCCCTGCGCACCGACTACCTGGACGTCCTGCTGCTCCACCGGCCCGACGCGCTCGTCGAGCCCGAGGAGGTCGCACGCGCGTTCTCCGACCTGGAGGCCGCGGGCAAGGTGCGCGCCTTCGGCGTGTCCAACCACACGCCGGGACAGATCGAGCTGTTGCGCCGGTACGTCGAGCAGCCGATCGTCGCGAACCAGCTGCAGCTCTCGATCACGCACGCGCCGATCGTCGCGCAGGGCGTCGCGGCGAACATGCAAGGCCTCGACCAGTCGATCAGCCGCGACAGCGGGATTCTCGACTACTGCCGCCTGCACGACATCACCGTCCAGGCGTGGTCGCCCTTCCAGGCCGGGTTCTTCACGGGCGTCTTCCTGGGCTCGGAGCAGTACCCGGAGCTCAACGCCGTCATCGACCGTCTCGCGTCGCGGTACGACGTCCCGCCCATCGCGATCGCGACCGCGTGGATCACGCGCCACCCGGCCCAGATGCAGGTCGTGCTCGGGACCACGAGCCCCGAACGCGTGGCCGGCGCCGCGCAGGGCTCGGAGGTGCCGCTCACGCGCGCCGAGTGGTACGAGCTGTTCCGCGGTGCGGGCCACACGGTGCCGTGATCGCGCGTGGCCGAGGTCACGCGCCCGTCGTCGGGGACCCCGAGCCGAGCGGTCTAGGCTCGTTCCGTGGCGACCTTCTCGGCAGTGACCCGGCAGCACATCCTCCAGGCGATAGCGGACTGGGACGACCGCGGCCGGGACGCGTTCCTCGGGGTGTACGGATTCAGCCCGACCCCCGGGTCGCCGCTGGTCCACGACGACCGTGTGTACGACGCGCAGGCGATCCTCGGCGTCGCGCACCGCTACGCCACCGGCCGGGTCGCGACGGCCGAGGAGTTCCGCAGCAGCCCCGTCGCCGTGGCCGACCTCCTGCGCAAGCGCGGCTTCGACGTACCCGGCGCTGCGCCCGCCGCACCTGCGGCACCGGCGCGTCGGACGGCCGCGCGGGCGTCCTCCTCGGCCGCGCCGCGCGCCACCCGACGCACGACGACGTCGCGCTCCTCCGAGCCGGAGAGGCCCCCGGCGATCTGCCCGACGTGCTTCACCGTGCTCCCCGCCACCGGCGTCTGCGACGAGTGCGGCTGACAGGTCACGCTCCGACGCCGAGGGGCGCCGTCCGGACCGGACGGCGCCCCTCGGTGTCTGTGGGTCGCGTCAGTGGACCTCGGACGGGTGCGCGCTCACGCGGCCCGAGCCGTCGCCCGTGTCCAGCGCGTCAATCGCTGCGACCTCGTCGCCGGTGAGCTCGAAGCCGAAGACGTCGAAGTTCTCCGCCATGCGCTCCTTGCGCGACGACTTCGGGAAGACGACGAAGCCCCGCTGCAGGTGCCAGCGGATGACGACCTGCGCGGGCGTCACGCCGTGCGCGGCGGCCGCCGCGGCGACGGCAGGGTTCTCGAACAGCGGGTACTTGCCCTGCCCGAGCGGACCCCAGGCCTCGATCCTCGTGCCGTTCGCCTCCGCCCACGCGAGCACGTCGCGCTGCTGGTAGGCCGGGTGCAGCTCGATCTGGTCGACGGCGGGGACGACGCCCGTGTCGGCGACGATCCGGTCGAGGTGCTCCGGAAGGTGGTTCGAGACGCCGATCGAGCGGGCCAGGCCCGCGTCGCGGATCTCGACGAGCTTCGACCACGCGTTCGAGTAGGTGCCCAGGTCGGGCGCGGGCCAGTGCGTCAGGTAGAGGTCGACGTACTCGAGCCCGAGCTTGTCGAGGCTCTCGCGGACCGCGTCGTGCGGCTGCTCCCCGGACTGGCGGTCGTTCCACAGCTTGGTGGTGACGAAGAGCTCGTCGCGCGCGACGCCGCTCTTGGCGATCGCGGCACCGACCCCCTCCTCGTTGCGGTAGATCGCCGCGGTGTCGATGTGGCGGTAGCCCACCTCGAGCGCGTCGGTGACGGCCTTCTCGGCCTCGTCCGGCGGCACGAGGAACACGCCGAAGCCGAGCTGAGGGATGGTGTACCCGGAGTTCAGGGTCACCGGGGGGACGCTGGGAGAAGTCATGCATCCACCCTAGACTCGCGATCCGCGAGCACGACAACCGTGGCCCCAGGGCAGCGGGGCCTCGAACCGAGCGCGCGGGTTGGACAGCCCGTATAACAGTTTGGTTACACTGGCGCGGTCCCCGTCACCGAAATCCCTGGAGCGCACCGTGTCTCGTGGCCGCCACAGCGCAGCACCCGCTGCCCGTGCGCGCTCCTTCCGGCTCCCGACGCCCCCGCGTCCGTCCCGGCTCGCAGCGCCCGCACGATCCCTCCGGCTTCCCGCCCTCGCGATGGTCACCCTTCTCGGAGCAGGAGTCGTCGGCTCCGGCCCGCAGGCGGCCGGCGAGAACGCCGACCTCGCGCCGCTGAGCGCCGAGCCGGTCACGGAGCGGTCCCCCGCCGCGGCGAGCCGGTCCTTCGAGCGCGAGCCGATCGCCGCCGAGGAGAAGGCCCCGACGCCCGACCCCGCCCCCGCACCGCCGATCGCGGTCGTGCCCGCACCCGAGGCCGCCGCGGCGCCCGCCCCGGCTCCGCTGCCCGCCGTCACGGGCCAGATGTGGACCACGGACGCGGTGAACGTCCGTACCGGACCGGCAGCGGACACGGGACGCGTCACGACGGCGGCGTTCGCGACCGCCGTCGACGTCACCGGCGCGATCGAGGGCGAGTGGAGCCAGGTCGTCTGGGAGGGCGCCGTCGCCTGGGTCAACTCGAGCTTCCTCTCCGCGACCCAGCCCGAGGCCCCCCAGGCGGTGGCCGCGAGCGCCGGCGGGACGTCCGGAGCGGCGTGCTCGGTGAGCAGCGGGATCGAGTCGGCGCTGCAGCCCAACGCCCGCGCGGTGTACCGGTCGGTGTGCGCCGCGTTCCCGCAGGTCGGCTCCTACGGCGGGCCGCGGCCCGGCGACAGCGGCGACCACGGCACCGGCCGTGCCGTCGACATCATGATCTCCGGGGAGACCGGCTGGGAGATCGCCCGCTTCCTGCAGGCCAACGCCGGCTCGCTCGGCATCACCTACGTGATCTACGAGCAGCAGATCTGGATGGCGGGCGACCCCACGAGCGCGTGGGAGGGGATGGAGGACCGCGGCGGGGCGACCGCGAACCACTACGACCACGTGCACGTCAGCACGTCGTAGAGCGGCACCTCACGGCACGTCACCGCGCGGCACGCCACGTCACGCCACGTCACGTCACGTCACCGCGTCACGGCACCGCGTTTACGGCACCGCGTTGAGGGACAGCCGCCTCGCGAGGTCGTCCGCAGCCGATGCCTCGCTGGTGAGCCCGACGTACCCCTTGTGCTCGACCACGCAGAGATCTTCTGGCACGGCCGTCAGGAGCTGCGAGACCCACGAACGCTCGAGCCGGGGCACAACAACGTCCACGCCCGCGCGGACCAGCTCCAGCGCCACGTCGACGAGGCCGGGGTGTGCAGCCCGCCGCGCAGGGCCGGACTCGTCGACCCACTCGGTGTCCTCCGGGACCAGGCCGCCCGAGAGCACGAGAGACCGCAGCCGCGGCATGCGCCCGAGGAACGCGCCGTCGGCACCGTCGAGGGAGACGGAGAGGCGCTCGACGGGGGCCTCCTGGAGCACCGTGAGGTCGGCGTTCCTCGTCGTGCCGATCAGGTGCAGCTCCGTGAGGGCAGGGAGGTGCACCAGGGGCTCGACGCTCGTGAGCCCGCGGTTGCCGGTGGCGTTCAGTCGCAACCGTCGAAGGTCGGCGCACTCCCCCAGCGGGGCGAGGTCGACGTCGTCGCGGAGCAGCGCCTCGAGCTGCTCGAGGCCGTGCACGGCGCCGATGCCCTCGAGGCTGGAGCACTCGCCGAGGCTCAGGCCGAGCACCCCGGGAAGGAACATGGTCGCGGCGAACTCGCGCCGGTCGAAGCTCCCCCACGCGCGGTGCAGCTCGGCGAGCTCCGCGTCGGGGTAGCTGTCGCGTGCGTACCCGGCGAGCACCTCGAGCGCAGCCGGGGAGGCCAGTGCGCCCAGGGCGCGCAGCGCGACCCGCCGCTCGGCAGCCCGCTGCGTGGGGTGTGCGGCGAACCGCCGTGGGTCGGTCTCCGGGTGCGCGGCGACCCACTTCGCCACCTGCGCCACCTTGTCGGGGAGCGCCGGGCCGTCGGTCGCCGGGGCGGTCCCCGACGCGGGAGCGCTCGGCATCGCCGCGCCGTGCTTCGCAACCGCTCGGCGGATCATGGCCACCTTCGCGGTGTCCATCTCGGCGACCTCGGCGGGGAGCCGGTCGAGGACGGTCACGTCGGCGCGCGCCGCCAGCGCCAGGAGCGCCCAGAGCGCCTGGGCGTCGAGGGCCCCCTCGAGGTCCCACGAGACGAGCCTGGCGCCTGCCCCGAGAGTCGGGTCGTCGAACACCTGCAGCGCCGCACGCTCCAGCGCGGGGTCGCTCGGCAGCTTCGAGGCGCCCTTGACGGCGTTCGGCTGGTTCGAGTACCGGGAGAACTGGTCCAGGACCTGCTCGACACGTTCCTCGCCCAGGGCGTCCGACAGCGAGGCGAGGATGGTCTTCGTGCCCGGCATGCGAGCCTCCGTCCGTGTCAGGGTCCAGGTGAACGCCGAGGAGCCTCGCGACCACGGACACGACGGCCGGGTCCGCGGGTCCGACCCTATCGACCGATCCCTCCCTCGCGCCCCGCGAGACGCGCCGGGCGGCAACGGAGCCAGAACGCAGAACAGCGGGGCGCCGACGAACGACGCCCCGCTGTGGAGGTGGAGCTGAGGGGACTCGAACCCCTGACCCCCTGCATGCCATGCAGGTGCGCTACCAGCTGCGCCACAGCCCCGTGGATCCGCGAAGATCCTGGTCAAACACTGGATGAACACTCCCCTGGGGCGGTTTCCCGTCCTGCGGAGCGTCGCTAGTCTACGCAGAAACCGGCTCCAGATTCCAATCCGGCCCCGCGTTCCACTCGTCGAGCGGGAATCCCGCCCCGACGTTGTGCGCCACGAGGCGCCACGCCGGCACGGCGTCGGGCGCGGACCGGTGCAGGTGGGACCAGTGGACGTTGTGCAGGCCGGAGATCCCGCGCCACCCGGCGGGGTCGATCCCGAGCAGGGCCGTCACCGCGAGGGTGATGGCGGCGCCGTGGGAGACGACGACGAGCGTGTCGTCGGCGCCGAGCGCCTCGACGTGCTCCGTGACGGCGTCGACCATGCGCGCCGCGACGGCGGCCTTGGACTCCGCGCCGGCCCGTGTCGGCTCGTCGCCACGCCGCCACGCCACGTACTCCTCGGGCCAGCGCTCGGCGATCTCGGGCCCCGTCAGGCCCTCCCACACGCCGAAGCCGCGCTCTCGCAGCCGGGGGTCGAGCGCGACGTCGGCACCGACCGCCGACGCGTAGGCACGCGCCGTGTCCGCCGCGCGCACGAGGTCGGACGCGACGACGCGCGTCGCACGGTGGGCGGTCGCGAGCGCCTTCGCGCCCTGCTCGGCCTGCCACTGGCCCACCGCGTCGAGGGGGATGTCGACCTGGCCCTGGAGACGCATCGACGCGTTGTACTCCGTGCGACCGTGCCGCAGCAGGACGAGCGTTCCCGCGCTCACGCCAGAGGCTCCCCCGAGAGCCGGATCGCGCCGTCACCGCCGCGACCACCGGTGTCGTCGGAGTCGTCCACGGCACCGTCGCCCCCCCGCGCGTCCTCGGGCAGCTCGATGAGCGGGCAGTCCTTCCACAGGCGCTCGAGCGCGTAGTACACGCGGTCCTCCGCGTGCTGGACGTGCACGACGACGTCGCCGAAGTCCAGCAGGACCCACCGGGCCTCCTGCTTGCCCTCGCGGCGGATCGGCTTCGAGCCGGCCTTGTACATGGCCTCCTCGACCGCGTCGACGATCGCGGACACCTGGCGCTCGTTCGTCCCCGACGCGATGAGGAACACGTCCGTGAGGACGAGCTGCTCGCTCACGTCCAGGGCGATGATCTCCTCCGCCTTGCGGTCCGAGGCCGCGCGGGCGGCGGTCACGGCGAGCTCGACGGCCCGTTCTGTTGCAGTCACGTGTCTCCGTTCGTCGGCCGCTTCAGCGGCCGTTGTCGAGGGGTCCGGTGTCGCCCCACGCCTGCGCGGGGTCGCTCACCGTCCAGGTGACGCCCGCGGCGTCGGTCGAGAGGCCGGGGTCGTCGCGTGACACGAGCTCCCAGACCAGCAGACCGAGCACGAAGGCGACCGCCACGAGGATGAGGTAGTGCAGCCAGGTGTACGACGGGCCGCGCGGCTCGTCGTCGAGGTCGTCGTCCGCCTCGGGGTCCTCGTCGGCGCCCGTGCGGGCACCGGCGTGGACGCGGGGGAAGGGGTCGTCGGACGCGGCACCACGCTGGGGCGTCTGCGCCGCGGGCGACGGCGCGGCGCCGCGCACCGATCCGAACGGCGCCGACGCCTCGTGGCCCGAGCCCACGGGCTCGGGCGCCGAACCGGAGGTGATCGCGGACCACGGGAGGCTGGCCGCGGGCGCCTCGGCGGGCGTCGCCGCGGGGCGGCTCGCGGCCGCCGGGGGCTGAGCCGGTGGAGCAGCGGGGGCGACCGCGGTCGCTCCCCAGGGCGACTGCGCCGCCGAGTGCTCGGTGGGCGGTGCCGGAGCGGGAGGACGTGCGGCCGGGGGCGGTGTCGTCGTCGAGGGCGTCGCGTTGGCGAACGCGGACAGCCGCTGCGGCTGCGCGGGGGGCGTGCCAGGCCCGGCCGGCGTGCCGGGAGCCGCGATGCGCCCGACGCTCGCGCCGGCGCCGAGCCCGCCCACCGGGGTGGGAGGACGCACCGGGCCTGACGCGCCGGGAACCTGCGGGCGCGACCCGGGGACGGGAGGCCGCGAGCTCGTGCGCGTCGGGACGGCGGGGGTGGGCGCCGGGGGCCGGATGGCGACGCGCTCCGCGGTCTCCTGGACCGGCGTGAGACGGCCGGTCTCGTCGAGGCCGCGCATGCCGCCCGAGGCCGCAGGCGGGCGGACGACGGACGGTTGCGACGGGAACTCCGTCGGCCCGGTCGACTCGCGCAGCGTCCGCCGCGACGGTGGTGGCGCGGCGGGACGTGCCGGCTGGGCGGGCGACGCCGCCTGACCTCCCCGCGCTCCCCCGGCGGGTGCCGCAGGGGCGGGCGGCGGTGCGCCCGTCTGCGCGGCGCGCTCCGCGGCGGCCGCCTGCTCGCGTTCGCGGATCTCGCGCCGCGTGAGGGGGCGGACGGGCTGCATGTTGCTGCCGTTGTCACTCATCGTGCTGACCTCGATACAAACCGTGCTTGGCGATGTACTGGACCACGCCGTCCGGAACCAGGTACCACACCGGCTGGCCGGCCTCCGCGCGCCGACGGCAGTCCGTCGACGAGATCGCGAGGGCAGGGACCTCGAGCGTCGTGACGACGCCCGGCGGCATGCCCTCGACGCTCAGGTGGTGACCCGGGCGCGAGACAGCCACGAAGTGTGCCATCTTCCACAGCTCGTCAGCATCCTTCCAGGTCAGGATCTGCTCGATCGCGTCGGCACCCGTGATGAAGAAGAGCTCCGCGTCCGGCCGTGCCTCGCGCAGGTCGCGCAGCGTGTCCACCGTGTAGGTGAGCCCGGGCCGGTCGACGTCCACCCGGCTGACCGTGAAGCGCGGGTTCGAGGCGGTCGCGATGACCGTCATCAGGTACCGGTGCTCGGCGGGCGTGACCTGCTGGTGCTGCTTGAACGACGGATGACCCGTGGGGACGAAGACGACCTCGTCGAGGTCGAAGCGCGCCGCGGCCTCGCTCGCGGCGACGAGGTGGCCGTGGTGGACGGGGTCGAAGGTTCCGCCCATCACCCCCAGCCGGGGTCGGCGCGCGCTCATCGGTGCGTCATCGGATCGCGGGGAGCTCTCGTCCGCCGTCAGTGCCGCGTGCCGACGCTGCGGAACGCGTACGTCACGAGCAGCAGGGCCACGAGCCCGCCGAACCCGAGCAGCCCGTACGCGAGCGGCGGGATGGGCAGGTGCGACGCGGCCTCGGCGCCTTCCTCGGCGGCCAGCACGACGGCAGAGATCACGACGTCCTCCTTGAAGGTCGTTCCCGGTCCGGACCGGGTCACGGACCGGGTGGTGCGATGGAGCGGGACATCCGGCGGAACCAGGTCCGACGGCGGACCGGGCGGGCGCCGGTCGCCGACCAGTGTCTCACGGTCGCCCGTGAGACCGGTCCGACCGGTACCGGGTACTTGCCGACGAAGGGCGCGTCACGGACGAACGTGACCGTCGCCGTGCACGACCCATTTCGTCGTCGTGAGCTCGGCGAGGCCCATGGGACCGCGCGCGTGGAGCTTCTGGGTCGAGATGCCGATCTCTGCCCCCAGCCCGAACTGACCGCCGTCGGTGAACCGCGTGGAGGCGTTCACCATGATGGCCGCCGAGTCGAGCTCCGCGACGAACCGTTCGGACGCCGCCAGGTCACGCGTGACGATCGCCTCGGTGTGCCCCGACGTCCAGGTGCGCACGTGCTCGATCGCCGCGTCGAGGTCGTCGACCACCCGCACGGCGATCTCCGGCGCAAGGTACTCGGTCGCCCAGTCCTCGTCGGTGGCCGCGAGCACCTCGGTGCCGTCGGGCGCGAGACGCGCGGTGCGCTCGTCGCCGTGGACCACGACTCCGGCGTCCGCGAGCGCCGCGAGGGCCGCGGGAAGGAACTCGGGCGCCGCGTCCGCGTGCACGAGGAGCGTCTCGGCCGCGTTGCACACGCCCACGCGCTGCGTCTTGGCGTTGAGCAGGATCTCGAGCGCCATGGCCCGGTCCGCGCTCGCGTCGACGTAGACGTGCACGTTGCCGACGCCCGTCTCGATGACGGGGACGCTCGACTCGCGCACGACGGTCCGGATGAGGTCGGCGCCCCCGCGCGGGACGAGCACGTCGACCAGGCCGCGCGCCCGCATGAGCGCGACGGCGCCCGGGCGCCCGTAGCGGTCGATCGACTGCACGAGGTCGCCCGGCAGCCCCTGCGCCTCGAGCGCGCGCGCCAGGACGTCGACGATCACCTCGTTCGAGCTCGCCGCCGCCGACCCGCCGCGCAGGACCACCGCGTTGCCGCTCTTGAGCGCGAGCCCGGCGGCGTCGACGGTCACGTTCGGCCGCGCCTCGTAGATCATGCCGACGACACCCATCGGCACGCGCAGCTGGCGCAGCCGCAGGCCGTTCGGCAGGGTCGAGCCGCGCACGACCTCCCCGACCGGGTCCGGCAGCCCGGCGAGCGCACGCAGCGCGTCCGCGATCGCCTCGATGCGCGGCCCGTCGAGCGCGAGGCGGTCGAGCAGGCCCTCGCTCATCCCGTTCGCGCGCTCGCGCGCCAGGTCGACGGCGTTCGCCGTGACGATCTCGTCCGTCGCCGCGACGAGGGCGTCCGCGAGCGCGAGGAGCGCCGCGTCCTTCGTCGCGCGCGTCGCGGTCGCGAGCGTGCGCGACGCGACCTTCGCCCGGCGCGCGACGTCCTCGACGGCGGCCACGACGTCGTCGTTGCGGTGCTCGGCGGCGCCCGTGACCTGGGGTGCGTCCTGCGTGGTGGTCATGACCCGAGCCTACGACGGTACCGCCGGGCCGCGGGAGCGCCGTCCGACCGCCGGGACCCGCAGCCCGCGCGCGCTCAGCGGGGGCGCTTGCGGACCAGCACGAGGTCGTCGCGGTGCACGACCTCGCGGTCGTACCCCTCCCCCAGCTCGTCCCGCAGGTCCTTCGTCGAGCGGCCCAGGAGGTCCGGGATGTCGCGCGACTCGAACGCGACGAGCCCGCGCGCCACCACGCGCCCGTCGGGCGTCACGAGCTCGACCGGGTCCCCGGCGTCGAACTCCCCCTCCACCGCGGTGATCCCCGCGGGCAGGAGCGACGCGCGCCCGCCCTGCACGGCGCGCACCGCGCCGTCGTCCAGGACGAGCCGGCCACGCGTACGCGCGGCGTGCGCGAGCCACAGCCGACGGCGCGTGGTGCGCTTGCCCGTCGCCGCGAACCACGTGCCCACGGGGTCGCCCGCGAGCGCAGCGGCCGCGTTGTCGGCCTTCGTCAGGACGACGGGGATGCCCGTGCCCGTCGCGATCGACACCGACTCGAGCTTGGTGAGCATGCCGCCCGTCCCGACGGCGCTCCCCCGGCCCGTGACCTCGATGCCCTCGATGTCGGCCGACGAGCGCACCTCGGCGATGCGCCGGGTCCCCGGCCGGGCGGGCGGACCGTCGTAGAGCCCGTCGACGTCGGTGAGCAGGACCATGGCGTCCGCCCGCACGAGGTGCGAGACGAGCGCCGCGAGACGGTCGTTGTCGCCGAAACGGATCTCGTCGGTCGCGACCGCGTCGTTCTCGTTGACGACGGGCACGACGCCGAGGTCGAGCAGGCGCTCGAGCGAGCGCTGGGCGTTGCGGTAGTGCCCGCGGCGCACGGTGTCCTCCGCGGTGAGCAGCACCTGGCCGACGCGCAGCCCGTGCACCGCGAAGGCCTCGGTGTACCGCGCGACGAGCATGCCCTGCCCGACGGACGCGGTGGCCTGGGCCGTCGCGAGGTCCCGCGGCCGGCTCGGGAGGCCGAGAGGGCCGAGCCCGGCGGCGATCGCCCCGGAGGTGACCAGGACGACCTGGCCCCCCGCCGCGCGTCGCGCCGCGAGGACGTCGACGAGCGCCCGCAGGGCCGCGAGGTCGAGGTGGCCGTCGGCGCCCGTGAGCGACGACGAGCCGATCTTCACCACGACGCGGTGGGCGGTGGCGATCTCGGAGCGGGAGGACAGGGCGTTCACGCGACCATCATCGCCGCCACCCGCCGTCCGACGCGCACGATTTCACGTGGCAGGACGTCCGCACGCGCCGTGGTCAGTCGTCGGCCGGGTCCGTCCAGGTGCCGGCCTCGCGCTCGGTCCACAGCTCCGCGCGCGCCTCCGCCTTGGCGTCCATGCGCTCGGTGTACTCGCGGCGCTTGTCGCCGCGCGTGGGACGCAGGCTCTCCTCGAGGCGCAGGTCGGTCCCGCGCGGGCCGCCGAGAAGCTCCGAGCCGGAGATCAGCGTCGGCTCCCAGTCGAAGACCACGGCGTTCTTGTCGGTCCCGATCCGCACCTCGTCGCCCGCGACCGCACCCGTCTTGAGCAGCTGCTCCTCCACGCCCAGGCGCGCGAGACGGTCGGCGAGGTAGCCGACGGCCTCGTCGTTGCTGAAGTCGGTCTGGCGCACCCAGCGCTCGGGCTTGGCGCCCCGCACCTCGAACCAGTAGTCGGTCGCCCCGCCCTTGCGCGTCACCGTGAAGCCGGCCTCGTCCACGGCGCGCGGCCGCAGGACGACGCGCGTGGGCTCGGGGGCGGGGGCGTCGGCACGCGCCTTCTCGACGAGCTCGGCGAGCGCGTAGGTGAGCGGGCGCAGCCCCTCGTGGCTGGCGGTCGAGATCTCGAAGACGCGCAGCCCGCGCGCCTCGAGCTCGGGCTTGACGAACTCGGCCAGCTCGCGCGCCTCGGGCACGTCGATCTTGTTCAGCACGACGAGCCGGGGACGCTCGGTGAGGGGCACCCGGCCACCCTCGATGTCGAGGTCCTGGGCGTAGGCCGCGAGCTCGGCCTCGATCACGTCGAGGTCGCTGATCGGGTCCCGGTCCGGCTCGAGCGTCGCGCAGTCGAGGACGTGCACGATGACGGCGGTGCGCTCGATGTGGCGCAGGAACTCCAGGCCGAGGCCCTTGCCCTCGCTCGCGCCCGGGATGAGGCCGGGGACGTCGGCGACGGTGTACCGCGCGGAGCCCGCCTGCACGACCCCGAGGTTCGGCACGAGCGTCGTGAACGGGTAGTCGGCGATCTTGGGCCGCGCGGCCGAGATCGCGGCGACGAGCGACGACTTGCCCGCGCTCGGGTAGCCCACGAGCGCGACGTCCGCGATGGTCTTCAGCTCGAGGACGACGTCCCGCTCGTCGCCGGGCTCGCCCAGCAGCGCGAACCCGGGCGCCTTGCGGCGCTGCGACGAGAGCGCGGCGTTGCCGAGGCCGCCGCGGCCCCCTGCTGCGATCACGAGCTCCGTACCGTCTCCGACCAGGTCGGCGAGGACGGTCCCGTCGGTGTCCTTGACCACCGTGCCGTCGGGGACGCGCAGGACCAGGTCCTCGCCGTTCGCGCCGTCGCGGTCGTCCCCCATGCCCTGCGTGCCCGACGTCGCGTGGCGGTGCGGGGAGTGGTGGTACTCGAGCAGGGTCGTGGTCTGCGCGTCGACGACGAGCCTCACCGTGCCGCCGTCACCGCCGTTGCCGCCGTCGGGGCCGGCGAGCGGCTTGAACTTCTCGCGACGGACCGAGGCGCACCCGTTCCCGCCGTTGCCGCCGGAGACGTGCAGGACGACACGGTCGACGAAGCTGGCCATGGGTGGATCCTCTCAGAGGTGATGCGGTGCCGCGGGGTCGCGGCGGGTGTCGCTGCGTGCTCTGCCGCGGCAGGAACGGCAGGAGGGGCGCACCGCGTCGGTGCGCCCCTCCTGCTCGAAACCTGCTGGTGTGCTCGTCAGCCCTCGACGGCGACGATGTCGATGACCTTGCGGCCACGACGCGTGCCGAACTGGACGGCGCCGGCGGCCAGGGCGAACAGCGTGTCGTCCTTGCCGCGGCCGACGTTCTCACCGGGGTGGAAGTGCGTGCCGCGCTGGCGGACGATGATCTCGCCCGACTTGACGACCTGCCCGCCGAAGCGCTTCACGCCGAGGCGCTGGGCGTTCGAGTCGCGACCGTTGCGCGAGGAGCTCGCGCCCTTCTTGTGTGCCATGACGAACCTGCTTTCGTGCTGGTGCTGAGGGAGGGTGCCGGTCGGCGCCCGGTCGGTCCCGCAGGACTACCGCGCGCCGGGCGAGATCACTTGATGCCGGTGACCTTGAGGCGGGTCAGCTGCTGGCGGTGACCCTGACGACGGCGGTAACCGGTCTTGTTCTTGTACCGCAGGATCGTGATCTTCGGACCCTTCTCGTCCCGCACGACCTCGGCGGTGACCTTGACCTTCGCGAGCTTCGCCGCGTCGGTGGTCACCTTCTCCCCGTCCACCAGCAGGAGAGCGGGCAGCTCGAGGGACTCACCGACCTTGACGGACACCCGGTCCACCACGACGATGTCGCCGACAGAAACCTTCTCCTGGCGGCCACCGGCCTTGACGATCGCGTACACCACGTTGCTGCTCATCTCTCCTAGTCTTGGCGTGCTCGTCACGGCGAGTTCGTCTTGGAGGACTCCGATCACGCCGCGGCGTGCGAGTGCGAGTCGTCCGTGGGCACACGGGACCGGCGCGCCTGGGCGCGCCGACGTTCAAGACTACGGAATCGCAGGCCCGTAGGTCAAATGCGCTCGACCCGTGCGGGTCCCGCGCTCAGGCACCCACGTCCGGCGTCCGTCGGGGCCACGGCGCGCCGCCTGTCACTCGAGCACGAAGGTCACCTCGAGGACGACCTGCCACGCGACGATACGGCCGTCCTGCACATCGACCTTCTGGTCCTTCACCCACGCGCCCGAGACGTTGCGCAGCGTGCTCGCGGCACGCTCCACCCCGATCCGGACCGCGTCCTCGAAGCTCGTGTCCGACCGCGCGCTGATGTTCGTGATCCGTGCCACCGTGCCGCTCATGCCAGCTCTCCCCGGGGTTCCGGGCGGGCACCGGGTGCGCCCGCGCACCCGTCGAGCATCCCGCCGGGCGCAGGCTCACGCCACTCGGCAGGGCCCGGGGCTCGTGCCTACGCTGGCGGGACGGAGGTGATCGCGGTGGGAACGGACACGGGCACGTGGGAGGGCGCCGGGCCCGACGGCGACGGGCTCGACCCGGTGGCCGCCGCGATGCGGGCGCTGGACCGGCGGGCGTTCCTCCCGCGCGCCCAGCGGCGCTGGGCGGAGCAGGACCGGCCGCTCGGGATCGGGCACGGGCAGACGAACTCCCAGCCGTCCACCGTCGCGGCGATGCTGCGGCTCCTCGACGTCACCCCCGGCACGCGCGTCCTCGACGTCGGCGCCGGGTCGGGCTGGACGACGGCGCTCCTGGCCGTGCTCGTCGGCCCCGACGGCCGCGTCGTCGGCGTCGAGCGCGACCCCGGGCTCGCGGCGTGGGGCGCCGCGAACCTGGCGACGACGCACCTGCCGTGGGCCACGATCTCGCCGGCCCGGCCAGGCCTGCTCGGGACCCCGGGCGAGGTGTACGACCGCATCCTCGTCTCGGCCTCGGCCGCGTCCTTCCCACGTGCTCTCGCAGACCAGCTCGCCACCGGTGGCCGGATGGTCGTTCCGGTCGGCCACACGATGCTGCTCGTCGAGCGCGACCCGGCGGCCCCGGACGGTCTGCGCACGAGCGAGCACGGCTCCTACTCGTTCGTGCCGCTCGTCGAGGACCCTCCCCCGGGGCCGGCACCGTCGTCGGACGGCTGAGCCCGCCAGGGCGCGCTCGGCAGATGGGTGCGGCACCGGGCCTCGTAGCTCTCGGCACCGCCCACGTGCTCGGCCGCCGGGGCGAGCGGGTCGCCCGGTCCGCGACCGGCGTCGGGCACCAGGCGGACGTGGAACGCCGCGTCCTCGCCGCAGACCGCGCACACCGCCGTCAGCTTGTCGACGCGCTCCGCGAGCGCCGCGAGCGCCGGCAGCGGCTCGAACGGCCGGGCGTCGAACGTCACGTCGAGGCCGGCGACGACCACGACGTGCCCCTCGTCGGCGAGGCGCTGCACGACGTCGACGAGCCCGGCCCCGAAGAAGTGCGCCTCGTCGACCGCGACGAGGTCGAGACCGTCGGCCGCGCGCACGATCCGCTCGAGGTCGTGCGCGTCCTGTGCCGTGCGGGAGGGGATCGCGAGCCCCGAGTGCGAGCTCACGGTGCCCGTCCCCCGGCGCGTGTCGAGCACGTGCCCGACCACCTCGACCCGTCGCCCCGCGACCTCCGCACGTCGCACCCGGCGCAGGAGCTCCTCCGTCTTGCCCGCGAACATCGGTCCGCACACGACCTCGACGCGCCCGCGGCGCCCGACGGGTCGGGCACCGGTGTCCAGAGGGCTCGCGGAACGCTCCATGCGAGCAGTGAACCACCCGGGTCCCACGGCCGCCGGGGGGCGCCGGGTCAACGGGCCGCGGCCGTCACCGGTGCCGCGCGCCGCCGTTCGACGACGGACGCACGGGCAGCGGCTTGGGCTCGGGAGCCGGGCCGAGGACCGAGACGCGGTCGGGCATGCCCGGTCGCGCGAGGTCACGACGGCTGACGAGCGAGGTCTCGGACCGTGCCGGCTGATCGGTCGTCGTCGGGGCGGTCACCGGCACGGAAGATGCTGCCGAAGCCCCCGATGCCTCCGTCGTCCCGGCCGACGTCGCGGGCCCGCTCTCTGCCGCCCGCGCCACGGGGTCGTCCTCGCGGGTGACGTCGTCGCCGCGGTCGCGGTCGGGACCCGGCGCGATCGTCGTTCCTCCCGCAATCCCGGCGAGGCCGGTGCCGCCGATGCCCGGTACGGACCGCACGAGCGGCAGCTCACGCGTGCCCGTGCCCGCCGACCGGCTCGGCTCGGACGGGCGCTCGGGCCGGGGCGCCTCGTCCGCGGCGCCAGGCTCCGCCGTCGTGGGCTCAGGACGGGTCGGGGCGTCGGCGCCCTCGCGGACCGGCTCCCGCCCGGCGTCGGCCGGGAGCACCCCGCGGTTCAGGGCGCCGTACGGGACGTGGACCGACGGAGCGACGCGGCGGGCGGCCTCGACGTGCGCCCGCTGGTCGTCGAAGAAGATGTGCGGCCGCAGCACCTCGAGCACGCTGCCCTTGTCGATCCCGCCGAGGAAGAAGGCGTCGTCCACGGTGACGCCCCACGAGGAGAGGGTCGCGACCGCGCGCTCGTGCGCCGGTGCGGAACGCGCGGTGACGAGCGCGACGTGGACGCGCGGGTCGTACGACGGGTCCGCCTCGTGGCGCTCGCGCTCGACGACCTGGATGCGGTGGATGCCGACGAGGAGGTCACGCAGCGGACCGCGCCCGAGCGGGACGTCCGCGTTGAGCTCCTCGTGCGCCCGGTAGGACGCGAGCCCACCGTCCTGGAAGCGGCGCTCGGAGGAGTCGTCGGCGAGCACGCCGTCGAAGTCGAAGGCGATGCGCAGCTCGTCGCCCGGCTCGTCGGCGAACGTCGGGTCGAGCACGTACCCGGCGGGGAGACCGAGGTCGACCGCGTCGCGCACCGACTGCTCGTCGGCCGAGAGGAACAGGTCCACGTGCAGCGGCCGGATGAACTCGTGCGGGCTGCGGCCCTGCCGGAAGACGGCGCGCGTGATGTCGAGCGCGTGGTGGTGGATCGAGCGCATGACGCGCAGGCCCGTCTCCGGGGAGTTGCGCGACATGACGATGACCTCGACGAGCGGGTCGTCCGACGACGGCGCGAGGTCGTTGAGCGCGAGGAGGCGGCGGACGAAGCCGAAGGCCACCCCCGGGGCCAGCGGGTCGTCGCGGTGCTGCTCCTGGAAGTCGCGGTACGCCGCCACTCCGTCGGTGCGGAACACACGGTCGGACTCGGTCAGGTCGAACAGTGCGGAGGAGGCGACGCCGACGACGAGGCGGCCAGAGAGGTCGTAACCCATGCGCGCACTATGCCAGGTGCGGGTGACGTCGAGGCAAGGGGCCCGGGAACCGGTCAGGGCCTGGCGGCCCACTCGCGGCGCAGCACGCCCAGGACGACGGCGTCGTACCGCACGCCGTCGACGACCCGCGCGCCGCGGAACCGGTCCTCCTCGTCGGCGACGACCACGCGCCGCGGCGGGAGTCCGTCGTCGTCGAGGCCGCCTGGGCGGGACGCCTGCGCGGCGGCCGCACGCGCGAGGCGCGCGACCGCCGCGTCGGACGCGGCGTCGTCGGGCACGGGGTAGTAGGGCCGTCCCACCGGTGCCACTCGTGGTCCGGGCGCAACCACTCGCGGTACGCCGCGAGGTCGTCGTCGCGCCAGCCGCGCAGGCGGAGCCGCGAGCCACCGCCATACACGGGGACGATGCCCGGCGAGGTCACTCCTCGGAGTGCTCCGCCGCGGTGTCGGCCGGCTTCACCTCGTCCGTCACGACGGGCTCCGTCGCGACGGCGTCGCTCGTGGCGTCGGTCGGAGCGTCGCCCTCCGGGTGGTCGTGCTCGTGGGCGTGCGCCGCGGCGGCCGCGATCGTGGCGAGCGTGGCCTTGACGGCCTCGCGAGCCTCCGACGAGACCTCCGGCAGGACGGGGACGGCCGGGTGGGGCAGCGTGATGCCCGCGTCGTTCGCCGCGGAGCCGCCCTGGGCACCGCTCCCCGCGCCCCGCTTGCGGCGGGAGCGCGACCGCGAGGAGTCCCCCGCGTCGTCGGCCGCGGGGGCGGACGCGTGCGTGTGCCCGTTGCCGTTGCCGCCCTGCTTCTCGATCGGGTCGGTGTGCACGATGAACCCGCGCCCGTGGCAGTGCTCGCACGTCTCGGAGAACGCCTCGACGAGGCCCTGACCCACGCGCTTGCGCGTCATCTGGACGAGTCCGAGCGACGTGACCTCGGCGACCTGGTGCTTGGTCCGGTCGCGGCCCAGGCACTCCACGAGACGGCGGAGCACGAGGTCGCGGTTGGACTCGAGCACCATGTCGATGAAGTCGATGACGATGATGCCGCCGATGTCGCGCAGCCGGAGCTGACGGACGATCTCCTCGGCCGCCTCGAGGTTGTTGCGCGTGACCGTCTCCTCGAGCGTGCCGCCCGAGCCGGTGAACTTGCCCGTGTTGACGTCCACGACCGTCATGGCCTCGGTGCGGTCGATGACGAGCGAGCCCCCGGAGGGCAGCCAGACCTTGCGGTCCATGCCCTTGGCGAGCTGCTCGTCGACGCGGTGCACCGTGAAGACGTCCTGCGTGCCCGTCCACTTCGAGACGCGCTCGCGCAGGTCCGGCGCGAGCTCCTCGACGTAGGTCGAGATCTCGGACCACGCACCGTCGCCCTCGACGACCAGGGAGCTGAAGTCGTCGTTGAAGATGTCGCGGACCACGCGGATCGCGAGGTCGGGCTCGCCCTGGAGGAGAGCCGGCGCCGACGCGCTCTTCGACTTCTTCTCGATGGCCTCCCACTGCCCGCGCAGTCGCTCGACGTCGGCGCGCAGCTCGTCCTCGCTCGCGCCCTCGGCGGCGGTGCGCACGATGACGCCCGCGCCGTCGGGCACGACCTCCTTGAGGATCTTCTTGAGCCGGTTGCGCTCGGTGTCGGGCAGCTTGCGGCTGATGCCCGTCATGCCGCCGCCGGGCACGAACACGAGGTAGCGGCCCGCGAGCGTGATCTGCGACGTGAGACGCGCGCCCTTGTGCCCGATCGGGTCCTTGGTGACCTGGACGAGCACGGAGTCGCCCGACTTGAGCGCCTGCTCGATGCGGCGCGGCTGGCCCTCGAGGCCGGCCGCGTCCCAGTTCACCTCGCCCGCGTAGAGCACGGCGTTGCGGCCCTTGCCGACGTCGATGAACGCGGCCTCCATGCTGGGCAGCACGTTCTGGACCCGGCCCAGGTAGACGTTGCCCGCCATGGACGCCTGCGACTGCTGGGAGACGTAGTGCTCGACGAGCACGCCGTCCTCCAGCACCGCGATCTGGGTGCGCCCGGCCCGCTCGCGCACGACCATCGACCGCTCGACGGACTCGCGACGTGCGAGGAACTCGGCCTCGGTGATGATCTGGCGACGACGGCCCGCGTCGCGTCCCTCGCGACGGCGCTGCCGCTTCGCCTCGAGACGCGTCGAGCCCTTGAGCGCCGTGACCTCGTCGGCCAGGCTCCGCTCGCGCGGCCGCGGTCGCGCCGAGGTGCCCTCGCCGTTCTCGCGGCCACCGCGGCGACGGCGACGACGGCGCCGGCTGCTGCCGGCGTCCTCCTCGCCCGCGTCGCCCTCAGAGGACTCGGCCTCGGGCTCGTCCGGCTCCGCGCCGGCATCGAGCCCGCCCGTCGCCTCGCGCCCGGGCTCGCCGCCCGCCTCGCGCTCGGACTCACGGGCCGGCTCGTCGGTCTCGTCCTGCTCGCGCACCGAGTCGTTGCGCCCGCGGCGCCCCCGGCCGCCGCGACGACGACGGCGGCGCGGTCCGGACTCGGAGTCCTCCGCCTCGTCCTCGCCGGTCGCCTCGGTCTCGCTCTCGTCGTCGAAGTCCGCCGGGCCGAAGCCCTCCTCGGGCAGCTCGACACCCTCGGCGACGAGCTCGGTCTCGATGGCCTCGACCTCCTCGACCGCCGCACGGTCCTCGCCGCTGAGCACGAGCTCGACGGCGACGTCGGTCACCTCGTCCTCGGCCGTCTCCTGCGCCTGGACCTGTGCGGGCGCCGACTCACGGACGGACGCCCCACGACGCCGCCGGCCGCTCGGACGCTCGGCGCTGGTCTGAGGCGCCGCGGGCTCGGGGGCGGCGCTCGGCTCCGTGACCGCTGCCGGCTCGGACACCGGGGTCGGCTCGACGTGGCGCGGAGGGCCGGCAGGGCTCTGCGCCCGGCGCGGACGACGCGGCGCCGCCGCGGGGTCGGGCGCCTGGAACAGCAGCGCGGTGGTCGCGAGGCGCGGCGCGCTCGTGCCCGCCCTCGTCGCCGCGGGCGACACAGGTGCCGGTGCGTCCGACGTCGGCGGCGCGACGGGCGCCGCGGCGGCAACCGGGGTCGCCTCGACGGCAGGCTTCGACGTCGCGCGACGCGAGCGGCGCGCGGGCTTCTCGGGCTCTGCCGTGGGCGCCGCGGCGGGTGATCCCGGCACGCTCTCGGCGGCCGGGACGTCGACGTCCGTGGTCTCGGCGGTCGCGCTCGCGACCTCCTTGGCCTTCGACGTCGCCCGGCGCGAGCGGCGCGCGGGCTTCTCCTCGGCAGGAGGCTCGGCCTCCGGTGCCGTCGCGTCGGTGGCGGGCGCCGTGTCGGCCTCGGCCCGGGACTCCTCCGCGGGGGTCGCGGCAGCCTTGCGCGACGTCCTCGTCCGCTTCGCCTTGCGAGGCTCGTCGGGAGCGCCCAGGAGCGCGTCTGCGTCGGGACCGGCCTCGACGGCGCGGCCGGGCGCGTCGTCGGCCGGCGGGGCGGTGAGACCGAACGCGGAGAGGACGTCGAGGACGGGGACCGTCGAGTCGTCGGGACCGGCCTGCTCGTCCGCAGGTGCGGCTGCCGGCTCCTCGGAGGGAGCGGCCGGCGGCGTCACCTTCGTGCGCGCCGACGCGCTCGTGGCACGCCGGGGCGCACGGGTCTTGCGCACGGGAGCGCTCGGTGCCTCGTCCGACGCCTCGCTCGACACCTCGGGTGTCGGCTCGGTGCCCGCGGGCGGGAGGTCGGCGGCCGGGGCGTCGCCCGGGCTCGGCTGCTCGGGCGTCGGCGCGACCGGGGTGGACGTGCTCCGCGTCGCGCGGCGCGAGCGGCGCGCCGGCTTCTCGTCCGCCGCAGGGGCCTCGGCCGGGGCGACGGGCGCCCCGGTGCCGGCCGGCGCGGGGGCGACGCTCTCGGCGGTGCGCGGCGGGTCCACCGCAGGGGTGTCGGTGCCGGGCGCGGCGAGAGGTGCAGGCGGGGCCGCGGTGCGCGTCGCGCGGCGGCGACCCGGCTTGCGGGCCGTCGGCGGGGTCCCGCCCTCGGTGGTGGCCGAACCCTGCGCCGTCGTCTCTGAGGGGGTGCTGTCGGAAGTGCTGTCGAGCGTCACGCGTCGTGCTCCTGCTGCCACAGGAACCGCCCCGCACCGTGCGGCCCCTCGGGGCGGTCGGTCGTCGCTCGTGACGAGCGCACCGGAGCGCGTCGTCCGGCGACGGAAGTCGTCGGTCACGGCTGCGGCACGCGTAGACGGCGCGGGCGCCTGCCACCGGGCCCTTCGCCCCGAGGCGGCGCTCCGCCTGCCGCGGTGCGCGGTAGCTGCGAGCTCGTGTGCGTCGGGGAGGCGATGCGGAGCCCACCCGGCTGCGCCCAGTATCGCACAGGGCCACGAACGAACCCCGGCGACACGCGACCCCCACCGGGCCCTTCGGCCCGACGCGCGGGACCAAGGGCCCTCGTTGCTTGTGAACATAGTCACAAGGGCCCACTTTCCAGTGCTTTTCGGCCCCGCGCAGCTCGCCGATGGGGCAGATTGGGCCTAGCGCCGAATTCCGCGCCGGGTCGCACGTCGGTCCGGCCGGTGGGCGCCGCCGTCCCCGACGACCCCCTCCCCCGATCCGGTCCGGCCTCCCGAGGAGCGCACGTGGATGCTCTAGATCTCGCCCGGTGGCAGTTCGCCATCACGACCGTCTACCACTTCATCTTCGTCCCGCTGACGATCGGGCTCTCGCCCCTCGTCGCGATCATGCAGACGGCGTGGGTCCGCACCGGCAACGAGCGGTGGCTGCGGCTGACGAAGTTCTTCGGCAAGCTCCTGCTCATCAACTTCGCGCTCGGCGTCGTGACCGGCATCGTGCAGGAGTTCCAGTTCGGGATGAACTGGAGCGAGTACTCGCGCTTCGTGGGCGACGTGTTCGGCGCGCCGCTCGCGATGGAGGCGCTCGCCGCGTTCTTCATCGAGTCGACGTTCCTCGGGCTGTGGATCTTCGGCTGGGACCGCCTCAACAAGAAGGTGCACCTCGCGTGCATCTGGGCCGTCGCGATCGCGACCAACCTCTCCGCGTTCTTCATCCTCGCCGCGAACTCGTGGATGCAGCACCCGGTCGGGGCGATCTTCAACCCGGAGACGGGCCGCGCCGAGATGAACGACATCGGCGCCGTCCTCACCAACAACACGCTGTGGGCCGCGTTCCCGCACCAGATCACCGCGACGTTCCTCACCGCGGGCACGTTCGTCACCGGCGTCGCCGCGTGGTGGATGGTCCGCCTCGTGCGCACGAGGAAGGCCGAGAACGTCGAGCTGGCCCGCGACGTCTACCGGCCCGCCGTCGCCCTCGGCGTGATCGCGATGCTCGTGGGCGGGATCGGCGTCGCCGTCTCCGGCGACATCCAGGGCAAGATCATGTACGAGCAGCAGCCCGGCAAGATGTCCTCGGCCGAGGCACTGTGCCAGGGCGAGGAGGGCGCCGCGTTCTCCATCCTCACGATCGGCGACCTGTCGAACTCGTGCGAGAACGTGCGGCACCTGATCGAGATCCCCGGCCTCGCGTCCTACCTGGGCACGGGCCACTTCTCGGGCCCCGAGAGCTACCTGCCCGGCGTCGAGGACGTCCAGGAGCAGATGACCGAGCGGTTCGGCGACGTCACCGCGTCCGGCGACCCCGTGACCTACACCCCGAACCTCGCGATCACCTACTGGTCGTTCCGGCTCATGATCGGCATGGCCGCCGGCTCCGTCCTCCTCGCGCTCATGGCGCTGTGGCTCACCCGCAAGGGCCGGGTCACGGACAACGTGTGGCTCGCGCGCGTCGGGCTCGTCGCCATCCCCATGCCGTTCCTCGCGAACTCGTTCGGCTGGATCTTCACCGAGGTGGGCCGCCAGCCGTGGGTCGTCGCGCCCAACCCGACGGGCATCGACCAGATCCGCCTGCTCACCGAGCGCGGCGTGTCCACGGTGGTGAGCCCGGGCGTCGTGCTCACGTCGATGATCGTCTTCACGCTCCTCTACGGCGCGCTCGCCGTCGTCTGGTTCACCCTCATGCGCCGCTACGCGATCGAGGGCGTGCCGCTGAGCGTGCGCGACGAGTCGCCCGAGGCGCAGGAGCCGCCCGACGAGGGCTCCGAGGCCGCCGAGCGTCCCCTGTCCTTCGCGTACTGACCCGACGCGCCTGAACCCGCCCAGAACACTCAGGAGACACCGTGGATCTCGCCGTCGTCTGGTTCGTGCTCATCGCCGTCCTGTGGACCGGCTACCTCGTGCTCGAGGGCTTCGACTTCGGGGTCGGCATGCTGCTGTCGATCCTCCCCCGGGGTGACAAGGAGCACCGCGAGAAGGAGCGCCGCGTCCTCATCAACACCATCGGTCCCGTCTGGGACGGGAACGAGGTCTGGCTGCTCACCGCGGGCGGCGCGACCTTCGCCGCCTTCCCCGAGTGGTACGCGACCCTCTTCTCCGGCTTCTACCTCCCGCTCCTGCTCATCCTCGTCGCGCTGATCGTGCGCGGGGTGGCGTTCGAGTACCGCGGCAAGATCCGCGACGAGGGCTGGGCCCGGCGCTGCGACGTCGCGATCCAGGTCGGGTCGTGGGTGCCCGCCGTGCTGTGGGGCGTCGCGTTCGCCAACCTCGTGCGCGGCGTCCAGCTCGACGCCGACCACCAGTTCGTCGGCGGGTTCTTCTCGCTCCTGTCGCCGTTCGCGCTCCTCGGCGGGCTCGTCACGCTGAGCCTGTTCCTGCTCCACGGGTCGGTGTTCGTCGCGCTGAAGACCGACGGCGAGATCCGGGCCCGCGCCCGGCAGCACGCCTCGGTCTTCGGCGTCGTCGCGCTCGTCCTGGCGGGCGGCTGGGCCCTGTGGGCACAGCTCGCCTACTCCGTCCCGTGGACGTGGGCGGCCGTCGCACTGGCCGCCGCGGGTCTCGTCACGACCCTCGTCGCCAACCGCAAGGGCTCGGAGGGCCGTGCGTTCACGGCCTCGGCCGTGACGATCGTGGCGGCCGTCGTGCTCATCTTCGGCTCGATGTACCCCGACGTCATGCCTGCCGTCGACCCGGCGAACTCGCTGACGATCCACAACGCGTCGTCGACCGACTACACGCTCACCGTCATGACGTGGGTCGCGGTGATCCTCACCCCGCTCGTCATCGGGTACCAGTCGTGGACCTACTGGGTGTTCCGCCGCCGCCTGTCGACCAAGGACATCCCGGCCCCCGCCGGGCTGTCGCTCAAGAAGGTGCGCGAGGCGGCGTTCGGCGGCGCGTCGTCGGGCGGTGCGGCGGGGCGCGACCTCGGCTCCGGCGGGCCGGGCGGCGCGTGAAGCCGCTCGACCCCCGGCTGCTGCGCCACGCGCGGGCCGCACGGGGATACGTCGTCCTGACGGCGGTGCTCGGGTTCGCCACGGCGGGCCTGGTCGTCGCGCAGGCGATCGTCCTCGCGTCGATCCTGGCGCCGGCGATCCAGGGGACGGTCACGCTGTCCGACGTCGGCACCCGCCTCGGCCTCCTCGCCGCCGTGGTCGCGGCGCGGGCCGGCACGTCCTGGGCCCAGGAACGCTTCGCGCTGCGCGCCGCGACGCGGACCGTGACCGAGCTGCGCGAGCAGGTCGTCACGCACGCGGTGGCCCTGGGCCCGCGCTGGCTCGCGTCGGGTCGCGGTCCGGAGGTCGCCACGCTCGCGACGCGCGGTCTCGACGCCCTCGAGCCGTACATGGTGCGCTACCTCCCCCAGCTCCTGCTCGCCGCGACGGTCACGCCCGCGACGCTCGCCGTCGTCCTCGGCCTCGACTGGGTCTCGGCGGTCATCATCGCGGTGACGATCCCGCTCGTCCCGCTCTTCATGGTCCTCGTCGGCCGGCTCACGGCCGGGACGTCCGAGCGGCGGCTGGTCGTCATGCAGCGTCTCGGCGCCCAGGTGCTCGACCTCCTCGCGGGTCTGCCCACGCTCCTCGCGTTCGGCCGGGCGCGAGGACCCGAGAGGCGCGTGCGTGCCCTCGGCGAGGCGAACCGGCGCGCGACCATGGGCACGCTGCGCATCGCGTTCCTCTCCGGCATGGTGCTCGAGCTCCTCACCACCCTGTCGGTCGCCGTCGTCGCCGTCGGGGTGGGACTGCGGCTCGTGCACGGCGGCATGGAGCTCGAGCCCGCGCTCGCGGTGCTCGTCCTCGCGCCCGAGGTGTACCTCCCGCTGCGCCAGGTCGGCATGCACTTCCACGCCTCCACCGACGGCATCGCGGCCGCCGAGCAGGCCTTCGCCGTCCTCGACGAGGAGGCACCGCGTCCCGGGACGGCCCTCGCTCCCGCGCTCGCCGGGGCCACCCTGGCCCTGCGCGGCGTCAGCGTCCGCGCCGGGGACCGCGACGTCCTCGCGCCCGCCTCGCTCGACCTCGCCCTCCGCGTCGACGCGTCGTCGGGCCGGGTCGTGGCCCTCACCGGACCGAGCGGCGCGGGCAAGACGACGACGGCGCTCCTGCTGCTCGGCCTCGTCCGCCCGGACCTCGGCACCGTCACGCTCACCGGGCGGTCGGGCGAGCGCCTCGACCTCGCGGACCTGGACCTCGCCACCTACTGGCGACAGGTCGCGTGGCTCCCGCAGCGGCCGGTGCTCGCCCCGGGGCGCCTGCGCGACGTCGTCGCGGGCGGCCTCGCCGTCGAGGACGCCGACCTGGAGCGCGCGGCCCGCACCGCCGGGCTCGACGCCGTCCTCGCGACGCTGCCCCACGGCTGGGACACCGCGATCGGCCAGGGTGGCGTGGGTCTCAGCGTCGGCCAGCGCCAGCGCGTCGCGCTCGCCGCGGCGCTGCTCGGCGACCCGGCCGACGTCCCCCTCGTCGTGCTCGACGAACCCACCGCCCACCTCGACGCACGCGGTGAGCAGGTCGTCCTCGACGCCGTGCGCGCCTTCCGCGACCAGGGCCGGACCGTCGTCGTCGTGGCGCACCGGGCGTCGCTCGTCCGCGCCGCGGACGACGTCGTCGAGGTCCGCTCCGCGCCGCTCACCGGTGCTCCCACGCCGTGCACCGGCACGGATGCTCCGGGCGCCGCGCCGTCGCTCGCAGCGGCCACCGCTACGGCCGAGAGGAGGCAGCCGTGACCGGACCTCGTGACCGCCTCGCCGCCGACCCGCTGTGGCGGGCGGTCGGGCTGCTCGACGTGCGCTGGCGCCGTGTCGTGTGGGCGGTCGTGCTCGGCACGCTCTCCCTGGGCAGCGCCGTCGGCCTCGCCGCCGTCGCGGCGTGGCTCGTCGCGCGCGCCTCGCAGATGCCGCCCGTCCTCACCCTGTCCGTCGCCGTCGTCGGCGTCCGGGCGTTCGGCATCTCCCGCGGCGTCTTCCGCTACCTGGAGCGGCTCGCGTCCCACGACGTCGCGCTCCGCGGCATGGCCGCGCTGCGCGCAAACCTCTACACCGCTCTCGCCCAGGGGTCCCCCGCTGCGCTCGTCGGGCTGCGGCGCGGGGACCTGCTCGCGCGCGTCGGCGCGGACGTCGACGCGGTGGGCGACGTCGTCGTGCGGGCGCTCGTCCCCGCCGGCGTCGCGCTCATGGTGTCCGTCGGGTCGGTGGTGCTCGTCGGCGCGTTCCTGCCCGCGGCGGGTGTCGCGCTCACGCTGTGCCTGCTCCTGGCCGCGGTCGTCGCCCCGTGGCTGTCCGCCCGGACGGCGCGCACGGTCGAGGCCCGCGGCGCGGCCACGCGCGCGGCGATGACCGCGACGACGCTCGAGATCCTCGAGCAGTCGGGTCCGCTCGCCGTCTCCGGGCGGCTCGACGCCCGCCTCGACGACCTGCGCGCGACCGACCGCGCGCTGGCACGCGTGACCGACGACGGCGCGCGGCCCGCGGGCGTCGCGGCCGGGATCGCGGCGCTCGCCGTCGGGCTCGCCGTGCTCGCGTCGCTCGTGCTCGGCATCCCCGCGGTCACGGCGGGGACGCTCGCACCCGTCGAGCTCTCGGTGATCGTCCTGACGCCGCTGGCCGTGTTCGAGGCCGCGAACGTCCTTCCCGCCGCGGCGGTGCAGCTGCACCGCTCGCGTCAGGCGGCCGCGCGCATCGTCGCCCTGCTCGGCGAGCCGGCACCTCGCGCCGCCACCCCGTCACCTCGTGGCGACACGGGCCTCGTGCTCGACGACGTCGCGGCGGGCTGGCCGACCGTCGACGGCCCGCGCGCCGTCGTCGAGGGCGTCGACCTGGACGTCCGGCCGGGCCGGGCGGTCGCGCTCGTCGGGCCGTCCGGCGTCGGGAAGACGACGCTGCTCGCGACCGCGGCCGGGCTCGTCCCCCCGCTCGACGGCCACGTGACGCTGGGCGGGGCGGACGTGCGCGGGATCGACCGTGAGGACACGGCGCGGGGCGTCGTGCTCGTGGCCGAGGACGGGCACGTGTTCGACACGACGGTCCTGGAGAACCTGCGCGTGGCTCGCGGCGACGTGACACCCGAGGAGGCGACGTCGACCCTGGCCGCCGTCGGGCTCACGGGGTGGCTCGCTGCCCTGCCCGACGGCGTCGAGACGACGCTCGGACCCGACGCCACGACCGTCTCCGGTGGCGAGCGCCGTCGGCTGCTCGTCGCCCGGGCGCTCCTGGCACCCGCTCCCCTGCTGCTCGTCGACGAGCCGGCCGAGCACCTCGACGCGGCAGGAGCGGACGCGCTCGTCGGCCACCTCGTCGCGACGGCGCACGACGGGTCGGACCACGCACCGCGCCGGGGAGTGGTCCTCGCGACCCACCGGCTCAGCGCACTCGCAGCGGTGGACGAGGTGCTGCTCCTCGGGACCCCGTCGGGTTCCCCGGACGGCGCTCCGGCCCGTGTGGTCGCCCGCGGCACGCACGACGAGCTGCTCGCCCTCCCCGCCTACCGCTGGGCTCTCGACCAGGAGGCACCCGCACCCCTCTGACCGCCGCGGTGCGCCCGGTCAGCCCGCGCCGAGGCGTGCGAGGAAGAGCGCCTCGCCGACGGCGAGGTTCTCGATCTCGCTCGGCGCGACGGACTCGTTCGGGGCATGGATGAGGCACGCCGGCTCCTCGACACCGAGGAGCACGATCTCGGCGTCCGGGTACTGCCCGGCGAGCACGTTGCACAACGGGATCGACCCACCCTGCCCGGCCGTGACCGTCTCGCGCCCGTACGCGTCCGCGAGCGCCGTCGTGAGCGTGTCGAACACGTGCCCGCTCGTCCGCGCCGCGAACGGCTGCCCGACGGCGTCGCGCTCGACGCGCACCCGCACGCCCCAGGGCGCGTGGGCCTCGAGATGGGCGACGAGCCGGTCCTGCAGGTCCTGGGCATCCGCACCAGGCGGGACGCGCAGGTTGAGCCGCGCGGACGCGTGCGGCTGGATCGCGGCCGCGGAGCCGACGACGCTCGGCGCGTCGATCCCGAGGATCGTCACGACCGGACGTGCCCACAACCGGTCCGCGACGCTCCCCGTCCCGACGAGGCCGACACCGTCGAGCACGCCGGCGTCGCGGCGGAACTGGTCCTCGTCGTAGGCGACGCCGTCCCACGTGCCGTGCGCGACGGCGGGAGGGACCCCGTCGATGGTGGTGTCACCGCGCTCGTCGCGCAGGCTCGCGAGGATCGCCACCAGGGCCGCGAGGGCGTCGGGTGCCGCACCTCCGAACATGCCGGAGTGGATCTCGCCCTCGAGCGCCTCGACGTGCACGACGACGTTCGCCGCGCCGCGGAGCGTGACCGTGAGCGTCGGCAGCCCGAGCTCGGCGTTGCCCGTGTCCTGGATGAGCATCGCGTCCGCCGCGAGCGCCCCGGGGTTCGCCTCGACCCACCGGTCGAGGCCGCCGGTCCCCTGCTCCTCCGACCCCTCGACGACGAGCCGGACCCCCACGGGGTAGTCGTCGCCGCCGAGCGCGCGCAGGGCGCGCAGCGCGGTGAGGTGCGTGACGACGTTGCCCTTGCAGTCGGCGGCGCCGCGGCCGTACAGGCGCCCGTCGCGTTCGGTGAGCTGGAACGGCGGGGTCGTCCACGCGGCGTCGTCGAGCGGGGGCTGCACGTCGTAGTGCGCGTAGAGCAGGACGGTGGGCGCGCCGTCGGGACCGGGGCGGTGACCCAGCACGACCTGCGACCCGTCGGGAGTGACCTCGAGGCGCGTGTCGATCCCTTCGGCGCCGAACGCGTCGGCGACCCATCGCGCCGCCCGCTCGCACTCCTCACGCGGGAACAGCCGCTCGTCCGCGACGGACGGGATCGCGACGAGGTCGCGCAGGTCGTCCAGCGCGCGGGGCAGGAGACCGTGGACGGCGGCGCGGACCTCCTCGACGTGCCCTGTGCCGCCGGCGCTCGCAGTGCTTGACGGGCTCACGCGTCCTCCTCGGTCGTGGCGGCGCCGTCGTCGGTGCCGGTCTCGGTGCCGGTCTCGGTGGTACGGCCCGGGTCGAGGTCGAGCGAGTCGACGTACGCGTCGAACGCGTCGAGCTGCTCGGGGCAGTAGACCTCGATGACGAGGCGGTCCCCGGCGAGGCGCCGCTCGTCGAGCACCGACGGCCGCAGGCCGGGTCCGGCGGCGCCGTTCGCGGCGGCGAGGTTCGCCGTCGCCTCGACGAGCGCGGCCGGGTCGGTGCAGAAACCGCCGCCGTCGTCACCGAGCACCTGGGCGATCGTCTCCTCGCTGAAGGTCGTGATGCCGATCTCGGCGAACCGCTCGTGGAGCTCGGCGGCCTTCTGCTCCGCCTCGCGTGCGTCGCGGTTGGTCCGGACGTTCTCGAAGACGACGAGCATCACCGCCCCGAGCGCGACGAGGAGCAGCGCGACGGCGGTGAACGTGACCCACCGCCGGGACGTCACCGGCTCGGGCTCGTGCTCGGGGACCCGCGAAGCCCGTGTCGCCGTCATGCCGCGTCACCCTCTCCCGACTCGTCCGCCGCGGCGATCGCCGCCGCCTCCGGGTTCTTCCACGACGGCTTGCGCAGCAGGTAGAACAGCGCGGGCACGAGGAGCCCGATGATCCCCAGGCCACCGCCCACGATCAGCACGTACACGCCCGCGTTCCCGCTCGAGAACTGTGCCGGCGGGACGAACCCGATGACCATCGCGGCGACCGACGCGCAGAACCCGACGACGCACAGCAGCGTCAGGGCGGGCGCGCGATAGCCGCGCGGATGGTCGGGCGCGCTGCGGCGCAGGCGGACGGCCGCCACGAACAGCAGCAGGTACATGATCAGGTACACCTGCGTCGTGATGACGGACAGGATCCAGTACGCGCTCGACACGTCGGGGATGAACGCGTAGAGGAGGGCGATCCCGGTCGTCACGACGCCCTGCGCCACGAGGATGTTCTGCTGCACGCCGTGCTTGTTGAGGCGCTGGAGGAACGGTGGCAGGTAGCCCTCCTCCCGCGCGACGGTGAGCAGACCCTTGGACGGCCCGGCGAGCCACGTGAGCATCCCGCCGAGCGACGCGGCGATGAGCATGAGGCCGAGGATCGGGGTCAGCCAGCTCACCCCGAAGTTGGCGAAGAACGCGTCGAAGGCCTGCATGACGCCGGCCGTGAGGCTGAGCTGGTCCGCGGGGATGACCCAGCTGATGGCGACCGCCGGGAGGATGAAGATCACGAGGACGAGCCCGATCGCCAGGAACATCGAGCGCGGGAACTCCGTCGCGGGCTTGCGCAGGCTCGTCACGTGCACGGCGTTCATCTCCATGCCCGCGTAGGACAGGAAGTTGTTCACGATGAGCACGAGGGACGCGAGCCCGGTCCACGCGGGCAGCAGGTGCTGCGCGTCCATGGGTGCGGCGGACGGGTTGCCCTGGGCGAGGAACACGATGCCGAGCACGACGAGGATCGCGGCCGGGATGAGGGTGCCGATGATCAGTCCCATGCTCGACAGGCCGGCGACCGTCTTCGTCCCCTGCGACGACAGCCACACCCCGGACCAGAACAGCACGACGATGACGATCGCCACGTAGAGCCCGTTGCTCGCGAGGTTCGGGTTGATGACGTACGCGAACGTGCTCGCGACGTACCCGAGCAGGCTCGGGTAGTAGAAGATCGTCATCGCGAACTGGCACCAGATCGCCAGGAAGCCGAGCGGCTTGGACACGCCGTCCGCGACCCATCTGTACACACCGCCCGACCACCCGGACGCCAGCTCGGCCGACACGAGCGACGTCGGCAGGAGGAACACGAGCGCGGGCACGACGTAGAGGAACACCGCGGCGAGCCCGTACACCGCCATCGTCGGCGCGGCCCGCAGGCTGGCGACCGACGACGTGATCATGAACGCGAGCGTGATCCAGGTGATGTAGTTCTTCGGCGTGCGGGCCGTGATCGCGGCGCGAACCTCCGCGCGCGTGGGTGCACCCGTGGACGACCCCATCCGTACCCCCCGATGCCGCGGCCCGCGAGCGGACCGGACGGGACGACGCGCACCGGGCGGCCCGCGTCGTCGGAACACCGCGAACATAACCCCGGCTCGGCCGTCGCGCCTGCGGACCTGCAGGTCGGAGGCGCCGCGCGGGCCCGGTGATACGTTCGCGAGGCGCCCGGACCTCACCGTGGGTCGGTCGCAGCCCGCACGCCGAACGACCCGGGAGCAGCGTTGAAGATCCTCGTGCCCGACACCATCAGCCTCGACGTGCACGCGGAGCCGGGCGACGACGTCGTCGTCTACGACGCAGCGGCTTCCCTCGCGGCCGAGGACGCCGACGCAGAGGTGCTCGTCGCCTGGGCGAACTCGTCGGCGAACCTCGCCGACGCCGCGGCACGGCTCACGCGCCTGCGCTGGGTGCAGACCCTCGCGGCGGGCCCGGACGCGGTCCTGGCCGCAGGGTTCGGGCCGGACGTGACGCTCACCTCGGGCCGGTCCCTCCACGACGGCCCCGTCGCCGAGCACGCGCTCGCTCTCGTCCTCGCGGCCGTGCGTCGGCTCGACGCGCTGGGGACGGCGCAGCGCGAGCACCGCTGGGACGCCGTCGTGAACCGCGCGCAGGCCGAGCCCGCGACGGCGAGCCGCTACACGCTCGACGGCGCCCACGTGACGATCTGGGGGTTCGGGTCGATCGCAGCGCGGCTCGCACCACTCCTCAGCGCTCTCGGCGCCGCCGTGACCGGGGTCGCGGGAAGCCGCGGCGAGCGCCACGGCTTCCCGGTCGTCACGGACGACGATCTCCCCGACCTGCTCGCGACCACGGACGTGCTCGTCTCGCTGCTCCCCGCGCTGGACGCGACGCGGCACGCGTTCGACGCCGCCCGGATCGACCAGCTCCCCGACCACGCGATCTTCGTCAACGTCGGGCGCGGCGCGACCGTCGACGAGGACGCGCTCGTCGCCGCCCTCCGCGAGCACCGCCTCGGCGGCGCCGCCCTCGACGTCACGGAGACCGAACCCCTGCCGGAGACGTCACCCCTCTGGGACGCACCACGCCTGATCCTCACGCCGCACGTCGCGGGCAACCGCCCGCAACGCGCGTCCGACCTCGTCAACGCCAACCTCGACGCCCTCCGCGCGGGCCGCGACCTCCGCAACGTCGTCCGCCGCTGACCTCCGGCCGAACTACCAGCGACCGTTGCGCGGGCGCGGCTGACAGCGGGGGCACGTGTACGACGACCGGTTCATGAACTCGTCGCGCCGCACGGGCGTCCCGCACCGCGGGCACGGCTCGCCCTCCTGCCCGTACACCGCGAGCGAGCGCGAGAAGTAGCCGGACTGCCCGTTGACGTTGACGTAGAGGGAGTCGAAGCTCGTACCGCCCTGCACGAGCGCCTCGCTCATGACCCCGGCGGCGGCGTCGAGGAGGCGGTGCGCCTCGGGCCGGCGCAGCGTGTCGGTCGCGCGTGCGTAGTGCAGGCGCGCGCGCCACAACGCCTCGTCGGCGTAGATGTTCCCGATGCCGGAGACGACGGTCTGGTCGAGCAGCGCGCGCTTGACCCCGGTCCGACGACGGCGGATCGCCTCGACGACGTCGTCCCGCCGCAGCGCGGGGTCGAGCAGGTCGCGGCCGATGTGCACCACCGGCGCGGGCACGGCGGCGAGGTCGGAGCCCCGACCGCCGGGGGCACCGTCGAGGGTGGGCACGAGGTCCTGGACGGACAGGTGCCCGAACGTGCGCTGGTCGACGAAGTCGAGCGCGAGCGCACCACCCGGACCCACGCCGTCGGGCTGGAGCACGATCCGCACCCGCAGGTGGGGCGAGCGCTCGGCGAGGCCGGGACCCGATCGCACGAGGAGCTGCCCGGACATGCCGAGGTGCGCGAGGAGCGCGGCCGCGGGACCGTCGTCGGGCGCATCCGTGTCGTGCGGTGCGGCGAGCGTGCCCTCGGACGGGACCGTCGTCGTCGGGACGAGCGGGAGCCAGAGGAACTTCCCGCGGCGCACGGCCGCGTCGAGCCGGTGGCCGAGGAGCTGGTCCCGGAAGTCCTGCGGACCGCCGTCGTGACGGCGCACGCTGTAGTCGCGCAGCACCTCGACGTCGGTGACGACGCCGCCCAGCACGTGCCGTGCGAGACCGTCACGGACGGTCTCCACCTCGGGCAGCTCAGGCACCGGCGCCCTCGGGCACGTCGTCGGCGTTCGTCGCCGCAGCCTTCGCGTCCTGCCGCTCCGCGTGCTCGACGGCGAGCGCCTCGTAGGCCCGCTCCGCCGCCTCCTGCTCCGCGTACTTCTTGGCGGTCCCGCTGCCGGTCCCGTAGAGACGGCCGTCGAGGTGGACGTAGGACGTGAAGACGCGTGCGTGGTCCGGCCCGACGGCGTCGCTCGAGTAGACGGGCGCGCTGAGGCCCGCGGCGGCGGCCGCCTCCTGGAGGGACGTCTTCCAGTCGAGCCCTGCGCCGAGGCCTGCGGCCGCGGCCAGCGTCGACTCGACGAGGCGGTGCACGAGCTCGCGCGCCGGCTCGAGGCCGTGGCTCAGGTAGACGGCGCCGATGATCGCCTCGACGGTGTCGGACAGGATCGAGTCCTTGTCGTTGCCCCGCGTGCGGATCTCGCCCTTGCCGAGCAGGACGTACTGGCCGAGCCCGAGCGTGCGTGCGATGGCCGCGAGGGACTTCTGGGAGACCGTCGCGGCGCGCATCTTGGCGAGCTCGCCCTCGGACAGGTCAGGATGGCGGCGGTAGAGGGTCTCCGTCACGACCAGCCCGAGCACCGTGTCACCGAGGAACTCGAGACGCTCGTTGGTCGGGATGCCGCCGTTCTCGTGCGCGAACGACCGGTGCGTGAGCGCAAGCACGAGAAGCTCGGGGTCCAGATGGACCCCGAGCTTCTCGAGAAGACCGGATGCCGGTGCAGCCGGTGCCACGCGCCTCAGCCTGCGTGCTCGGAGCGCAGCGCCTCGGCGTACTGGCGGCCCTTGTAGGTGCCGCACGTCGGGCACGCCGCGTGCGACAGCTTGTCGCCCTTGCACTGCGGGCAGGTGGTGAGGTTCGCGGCGGTCGTCTTCCACTGCGAACGACGCGCACGGGTGTTGCTGCGCGACATCTTGCGCTTCGGAACAGCCACGGCTAGCTCTCTTTCGTCTCGTCGGACACGTTCGAGGTGTCGAACATGCTCTCCAGCGCCGACCAACGGGGGTCGGCAAGGTCGTGTGCGTGCCCCGGGTCGTCCGCCAGGCGCGCTCCGCACTCGGAGCACAGGCCCGGGCAGTCCGGTCGGCACACCGGACTGAATGGTAGTGCAGTGACCACCGAATCCCGAAGCGCGGGCTCGATGTCGGCCCGGTCGCCGTCGAGGTCGTAGACGTCCACGGCGTCCTCGAGGTCGTCGCCCGAGTCCTCGGCGGCCTGCGCGCGCTCCGGGTAGGCGAAGAGCTCACCGAGCTCGACGGTGACGTCCTGGTGCACCGTCTCGAGGCAACGCACGCACTCCCCGACCGCGTGACCGGTGACCGTCCCGGAGACCAGGACACCCTCCATCACGGCCTCGAGGCGCAGGTCGAGCTCGAGGTCGCTGCCCTCGGGGATGCCGATGACAGCCGTACCGAGGTCGGCCGGGGCGGCGACGGTCCGCCGGACCGTCCGCATGCTCCCGGGTTGCCGACCGAGCTCGTGCGTCTCGAGCACGAGCGGCGACGTCTTGTCGGCAGTGATGGCGCGCTCCAGGTTCTGTGCCCGCGGGCGCGACGGCCTGCGGACGGGTTTCAACGATGGTCGAGGTGGGCCGGCTGGGACTCCTGCCGGGCACGCGCTCGCGCATGACGCGGAGCCAAAGGTCCATCTTACGGCACCGGACGACCCCGCCGCCACCTGCTCCCCCGGCCGCCTCGCTCTGCGGGCGAGGCGGGTACCCGCCGTCAGCGGCCCGAGCGTTCGCGCATCGTCGCCGGGAAGGGCGACTGCTCGTCGTCCGTGAGGGGTGACCCGAGCCGGTCGGCGAGCTTCGCGCGCCCGGCCTGCACCTGGGCGAGCAGCTTGCCGAGGTCCACCTCGAAGTCGGCGAGCCTCCGGTCGCAGTAGTCGTCCGCGTCCCGGCGCAGCCCCGCCGCGGCCTCCTCGGCCTCGTCGACGATCTCCAGCGCCCTCGACTGGGCCTGGACGACGACCTGCTCGGTCTGGACGAGCTCGATCGCGCGGGCCCGTGCGGTCGTGAGGATCTCCTCCGCCTGGCGGTGCGCGTCCTCGAGGACCTGGTCCGCCTCCGCCAGCACCTCGTCGGCGTGCGCGAGCTGCTCCGGGAAGGCGGCGCGCAGCTCGTCGACGAGCGCGAGCGCGTCCCCCTTGTGCACGAGCACCGACGACGACATCGGCATCGTCCGCGCCGTCTCCACGAGGCGCGCGAGGTCGTCGAGGATCGCGTTGAGCCCGACCTGCGCCTCCTCCGCCGCGCGCTCGTCGGCCTCCGCCGCCATCCGTCGGTCCTGCTCGGTCATGTACCCGGTCCTTCCCGTCGTGCTCACCTGCTGCTCGCGTCCTGCGTCCGTGACGGTGCCTGTGCCAGTGCCGCCCTGACCGCGTCGCCCACGCCCGGGGGCACGAGGTCGTCGACCGGCCCGCCGTACCTCGCGATGTCCTTGACGAGCGAGGACGCGACGTGCAGCAGCGCGGCGTCGCCCGCGACGAAGACCGTCTCGACACCCGCGAGGTGCCGGTTCATGAGCGACATCGGCAGCTCGGCGTCGAAGTCGGCACCACCCCTCAGGCCCTTCACCACCGCCGTGGCCCCGACGTCGCGGCAGAAGTCGACGAGCAGACCCGGGACCACCTCGACCCGGACGCCGTCGAGGCCCGCGCCGTCGACCGCCGAGCGGGCGAGGGCGACCCGCTCGTCGACGCTCAGGAGCGCGGTCTTCGACGCGTTGCGCGCGACGCCCACGACGACGTCGTCGAACAGCGCACGCGCTCTCCGGACGATGTCGAGATGGCCGAGGGTGATCGGGTCGAACGACCCGGGACAGACGGCTGTGGTCACGCTCGTCACGGTAGTACACGAGGCGCGTCAGCCCCTGGAGCCACGGCGGGGACGCCCGCAGGCATCGCCGGGCGGCGTCGGTGCGCGGGGGCGACGATAGGCGTCATGGAGACCCCCGCCGTCGTCCCGCTGGAGACGCCCGCACTCGTGCGCTCGCTGTACCGCGAGGTGCTCGCGCCGTCGTTCCCTCCGGCCGAGCTCGTCGCGGAGGAGAGGTTCGTCACCGACCACGCGACGGGCCGGCTGCTGAGCCTCGGCGTCGTCGAGGACGACCGCGTCGTGGGCGGCGTCGTCGGCTCCTGGTATTCAGGCCCGCGCGTCCTGCTCGTCCTGTACCTCGCTCTCGCGCCGGGGCGCCGTGGCGGCGGGGTCGGCGGGCGTCTCGTGGCGACCGCGCTCGACCGCTGGCGCTCGCTCGGACCGGCCCTCGTCCTCGGCGAGGTCGAGCACCCGGCCCATCACGCGGGCAGCGCCGCCCACGGCGACCCCGTCGCCCGCCTGCGCTTCTACGCGCGCCTCGGAGCGCGGGTCCTCGCTGTCCCGTACTTCCAGCCCGGCGACGGCCCGGGCGGCGAGCGCGTGCCCGCGCTCCTGCTCGTCTCGTTCCCGCTCGCCGAGCACTCGGCTCTCGAGCAGGCGCCAGCCGACGCTCCGGCCGCGCCGCTGCGCGCGTTTCTCGAGGAGTACCTGCGCGAGAGCGAGGGCACGCTCGCCGATGACGCCGCGACCCGCCGCCTGCTCGACGCCGCGAGCGGCGACCGCGTCCCCCTCGTCGACCCGGACGACGAGGCCGCCCTCGCCACGGTCCCGATCGGCCTCCTCACCCCGGACGAGACCCAGGCACCCCCGCACCCCACGCCGAGGAAGAACCCCGGACCGCCGAGGGAGAACCCCGGGCACACGAAGTAGAACCCCGGTCCGCCGAAGCAGAACCCCGGTCACACGAAGTAGAACCCTGGTCACGCGAAGTAGAACCCCGGTCCGCCGAAGCAGAACCCCGGTCGCGCGAGGTAGAACCCCGGTCTTCCGGGTGGAACAGGGTCGCGCCTACGGTCGTGTCCGCCCTGGTGAGCGAAGACCAGGGTGAGACGACGCCGGAGGGGCGGGTGGGGGCGCCGCGTCGTGGTCGGGCCTGGCGGGAGCCGCGAGGAACGAGCGGCGGATGGAAGACGCGGCGCCCCCACCCACCCCGACACCCAACCCGACCACGCGCCGTCGGACACGACCACGGTTCTACCTCGCGCAACCACGGTTCTACCTCGCGTGACCACGGTTCTACCTCGCGCGACCACGGTTCTACCTCGGCCGACCAGGGTTCTACCTCGGCAGACCCGGGTTCTACGTCGCGGTGTCGTCGGGGAGCTCGGGGCCGACGAAGTACACCGCCGTCTCGCCGTAGTCCTTGCGTGCGACGACCTCCCAACCCGCGGGCCAGGTCGGTTCGGGGGTGCGGGTCGAGCGCTCGACGACGACGACGGCCGTCGGGTCGAGGACGCCCGGCACGGCGAGGTGGTGGAGGACGCGCTCGAGCGCCTCGGCCGTGACGTCGTAGGGCGGGTCGACGAGGACGAGGTGGTACGGCCCGCTCACGGCGGTGCCCGAGGCGGACGCGGCGGCGGCGACGAACGACTCGGCCTGCTGCGCGACGACGCGCACGCCGCTCAGCCCGAGCGAGGCGACGTTGCGTCGGGCGACGTCGACGGCGACGCGCGCCGAGTCGACGAGCGTCACCTCCGCCGCGCCGCGGCTCGCCGCCTCCAGACCGAGCGCGCCCGAGCCGGCGTAGAGGTCGAGGACGCGGGCGTCGTCCACGACGCCCAGGTGTTCCAGGCGGGAGAAGATCGCCTCCCGCACGCGCTCGCTCGTCGGGCGCGTGCCCCGCGGCGGGACCTGCAGCGTGCGTCCTCCGGCAGCTCCCGCCACGATCCTCGTCACGCGCCCAGCCTAGACGTGGGCGTCGTGGCGCTCACGCGCGCTCGAGGAACTCCTCGCGCTCGGGGTCGAGCTGCGCGCGGATCTCGTCCGCGAGCGCCGGGTGCTCGGTCAGTTCGGGGTCCTGCGCCACGACAGCCGCCGCGTCGGCGCGCGCCGTCTCGATGACGTCGGCGTCCTTGACGACGCGCAGGAGCCGCAGCGAGCTGGCCCGACCGGACTGCGCGGCGCCGAGCACGTCGCCCTCGCTGCGCAGCTCGAGGTCCACGGTCGCGAGCTCGAAGCCGTCGGTCGTGCGGGCGAGCGTCTCGACCCGCGTGGCTGCGGGGGTGCCGGGCTGCGCCGTCGACACGAGGAGGCACAGGCCGGCAGCCGACCCTCGGCCGACGCGGCCGCGGAGCTGGTGGAGCTGCGAGATGCCGAACCGGTCGGCGTCCAGGACGACCATGACCGTGGCCTCGGGGACGTCGACGCCGACCTCGACGACCGTCGTCGAGACGAGCACCTGCACGGCGCCCGACGCGAAGTCCGCCATGACCGCGTCCTTGTCCGCGGGCGGCATCTGACCGTGCAGCACGCCGACCGTCAGCCCGGCGAGGCGGGGGTGGGCGCGCAGCTCCTCCGCGACCTCGAGCACCGCGCGCAGCGGCTCCCGCTCCGCGTCGGGCTCGGACGGGTCGAGGAGGAAGTCGGGCACCTCGTCGAAGTCGTCGGCGCCCTTCGCCCCGGGGGTCTTCGCGGTGCCCGCGGCGTCGGGCTCGTCGGGGTGGATGCGCGCGCAGACGACGTAGGCGCGGTGACCGGCGTCGACCTCCTCGCGCACGCGGGCCCACGTGCGGTCCATCCAGGCCGCGTTGTCGGCGGGGACGACGTGGGTCGTGATCCCCGCGCGGCCGGCCGGGATCTCGGTGAGCGACGACGTCTCGAGGTCGCCGAACACCGTCATCGCGACCGTGCGCGGGATGGGCGTCGCAGTCATGACGAGCAGGTGCGGGCTGGTGCGCGCCTTGGCGCGCAGGGCGTCGCGCTGCTCGACGCCGAACCGGTGCTGCTCGTCGACCACGACGAGCCCGAGGTCGGCGAACTGCACGTTCTCGGAGAGCAGCGCGTGCGTGCCGACGACGATGCCCGCCGCACCGCTCGCGGCGTCGAGCAGCGCCTCCTTGCGCGCCGCGGCACCGAGCGACCCGGTGAGCAGCGCGACCCGTGTCCCGTGCTCGGCTCCGCCGAGGAAGCCGCCCTCGGCGAGCGGCCCGAGGAGCGCGCGCAGGGTCCGAACGTGCTGGGCCGCGAGGACCTCGGTCGGTGCGAGGAGCGCAGCCTGCCCCCCGGCGTCGATCACCTGCAGCATCGCGCGCAGCGCGACCACCGTCTTGCCGGAGCCGACCTCGCCCTGCAGGAGCCGCTGCATCGGGCGCGAGCGCTCGATGTCCGCGGCGATCTCCTCGCCCACGTCATGCTGCCCCTGCGTCAGCGTGAACGGCAGCGCGGCGTCGAAGTCGGCGAGGATGCTCGGCTCCCCCGGCGCCCGGGGCGGGCGCGCGGTCGCGGGCTCCGCGGCGGCGCGCGCCCGTCGCTGCGCGAGCGCGGCCTGCAGGACGAACGCCTCCTCGTACCGCAGCCGGTCCCGGCCGCGCTGCCACTGGCGCTCCTCGTACGGCTCGTGCACGTCGCGCAGCGCCTGGAGGCGCGAGCCGAAGCCGTGCGCTGCCCGGACGGACTCCGGGATCGGGTCCGGGACGTCCTCCTCCCGGAGCGGGTCGAGCACTGTGCGCACGGCGGGCTGGATCTTCCAGCTCGGGATGCTCGCGCTCGCCGGGTAGATCGGGATGGGACGGCTCGCCTCGAGCAGGGCGCTCTCGGTGTCCTCGGCGTCGTCGTCCATGCCGATGATCTTGTAGTCGGGGTGCGTGAGCTGCCGGGTGCCCCGGTAGAGGCCGACGACGCCCGTGAAGAGCCCGTGCCGGCCGGGAGCGAGCCGCTGCTCGTGGTAGCGCAGGACGTTCGGGCTCTTCGCGAAGAACGTCAGCGAGAGCTGCTGCGGCCCGTCGGTCACGACGGCCTCGAGGATCGCGCCCGAGCGGGCTCGCATCCGGCGCACCGTCGCGCTGCGCACCTGCGCGACGATCGTCACGTGCTCACCGAGCGCGAGCCCGCCCAGGTCGGTGAGCCGACCCGGGTCCCCGTACCGGCGCGGGTAGTGCCGCAGGAGGTCGCCCACCGTCTCCAGGCCCAGCTTGGCGAGCGGTCCCGCGCTCCGTGCGCCGAGAGCCTTGCTGAGCGGCTCGGCGAGACGATCGGTCATGGGCGGCCCTCCTCGACCGGGTGGTGGTCGTGTGCCTCGGCGGCGAGCGTGACCGTGCCCCCGAGGCGGCCCGAGCGCAGCGGGACGACCTCGGCCCCGGCCCCGGAGGCCGTCGCGACGAGAGCGGCGACCGCGTCCTGCGGCACGTCGTCGTCGGCGAGCACCGTGAGGACCTCGACGCGGTCGACGGGGTCGGTGAGCAGGTCCCGCAGCGCGGACGCCGACCCGTCCGTTCGGGCGGCGACCACCCGCGCGCCCGCGACCGCGGCCTGGGCGGCGTGCAGACGCTGCACGCCCTCGCCCTCTCCCGTGCCGTCCCCCTCGACGAGCAGGACGGCCGCGAGCGCGACGACGACGTGCACGTCGGTGGGGGCGGGCAGGACGTCGAGCCGGTCCACCGCGTCCTCCTGCACGGCGGCCCGCAGGGTCCGGACGTCCTCGGCGGCCAGGTCCGCGCCGGGCAGGACGACGACGTGCGCCGCCCGCGTGTCGAGCGCCGCGCGGTGCAGCGCGGCGAGGTCGGGGACGCTGCCGGGCTCACGCAGGAGCACGACGGCGCCGGCGCGTGCGAGATCGGCGACGAGGCCCGGGGCGGACGTGACGGCCACGAACCCGACGTCCGACGCGGGCGGTCCGGCCGGGTGCCCGTGCTGTCCCGGGAGGTGCCGGACGCGGACCTGGCGCAGGCTCGCCGCCTCGCCGTGGGCCGTGCCCGGGAAGCTCGAGAGTGCCGCGCGGCCCACCGCGACCGCGGCACCGGGGTCGTCAGTGTGGACGTGGGCCTGCCAGAGCCCCTGGCCCGCGGGACCGGTGGCGTCCGAGCCACCGACCACGACGACGGAGTCTCCGATGCGGGCGAGCTCGGCGCGCAGGAGGTCGGCGGGGTCGCCGCCGAGCGCACGGGCGCGCTGCGTCCCGTGGTCCGGCGCCTGCACGACGGTCGACCCGTCGACGACGTACATCACCTCGAACTCGCCCCCCTCGTGCGCGGCCCGGTCGGTCGCGCCGGGCACGTCGACCGTCCCGGGCGCGGGCTGCATCGCGGACATCATGCCGAGCACCTCCGACACGCTCGTGCCGGAGGCGTCGCCGGTGGTCCCTCGCAGCGCGGCGAGGAGCGCGTCGAGCACGAGCACCAGGCCGAGGGCCCCGGCGTCGAGGACACGGGCCTGGGCGAGGACGTCGAGCTCGTCGGCGCTGCGCAGCGCCGCGGCGCGTGCACCGTCCCGTGCGGCCGCGACCACGGTCGCGGCGTCCGGGGCGCCCGCCGCGACGGCCTCCGCGGACCGGGCGGCGGCGTCGGCCGCCGTGAGGATCGTGCCGGGCGCGGGACGAGCCACCGCTCCGCGCGCGGTGCATGCCGCGCGGTGGAGCGCCACGGCGAGCGCGTCAGGCCCGATCTCGCGGTGCCCCGCGAGCTCGACCGCCATCCCGCGCAGGTACTCGCTGAGGATGACGCCGGAGTTGCCGCGCGCCCCGACGAGCGCCCCGCGCGCCATCCGGACGAGCAGCTCGCCGGCCCCGGTGCCCTCCGCCGGTGTGCCGGGCAGGGCGCGTGCCGCGTCGAGGAGGGTGAGATACAGGTTCGTCCCGGTGTCCGCGTCCGCGACCGGGAACACGTTCACGCGGTCGAGGGCACCGCGCGCCGCGTGCAGGGCGCTCACCCCGTGGTGGGCCCAGGCGACGACGGCCGAGGCGTCGACCACGTCGGCTCCGGGTCTCACGTCGGTCCGGCTCCTCGCTCGCGGACGGCGGACGCGCAGGCTCGCTGCGGCGGTCCGGACGACCGGGCGGTCGTCGAGAACACCGTAGTCTGCACGAGTCCGCAGCGAGCCGGCTGCGCGGTGCGGGCGGTCGTGCCGAGCGTCACGGGCGCCCTGACCTCGTCGGCTTGAGTCCGCGCCGTCGCATCCGGTACCCTGACGAGGTTGCCCGGGTGCTTCGCGCGCCCTGCCGCCCTCGAGGCTCATCCGGGCGAGACACCCTACAGACCATTCACTACGTCGCCGCTGCCTGCGCGACGTGCACGACGATCAGGAGAAACCGTGGCTGCCAACTGCGACGTCTGCGGCAAGGGCCCGGGCTTCGGGCACAGCATCTCGCACTCCCACATCCGCACGAAGCGCCGCTGGAACCCGAACATCCAGCGCGTGCGTGCCGTGGTCGCGGGGACGCCCAAGCGCCTCAACGTGTGCACCTCGTGCCTCAAGGCCGGGAAGGTCACCCGCCCCGCCTGAGCCCCGCTCGACACGTCTTTCGAGAGCGCCCGCCGGATCCCGGCGGGCGCTCTCGTCGTCCCTGGACAGGTCACGACCACGAAACGTCCCGCCCGATTGCGGAGATCTCCTGGAGGTCGGGACAAACCGGTTTGGTGGATCCCTGCCCCGGTGGCAGTCTTTGTGCATGGTGACGGAACTGAGCGAGGTAACGATCCGCCCGGCCCATCCCACGGACGCGAGCGACATCGCAGCCGTGCACATCGCCTCCTGGCGGGGCGCCTACGCGGGCATCGTGCCCGACGAGTACCTGGCCTCGCTCGACCACGACCAGCGCGAGAAGCACTGGGTCGACAGCCTGAACACCCCCGGGGCCCGTACGTGGCTCGCCGACGCCGACGGCCGCACGATCGGCTTCGCGACGCTCGGGCCCAGCCGCGACGAGGACGCCGAACCGGGCGACCTCGAGATCTACGCCATCTACCTCGACCCCGAGTCGTGGGGCCGCGGCGTCGCGCGCGACCTCATGCGCACCATGTTGGCGGACGTCCGACCCGGTGTGACCGTGACCCTGTGGGTCCTCGCCGACGCCGAGCGCGCCCGCCGCTTCTACCGTCGCCACGGCTTCTCCCCCGACGGCGTCGAGCGCCGCGACGACATCGGCGGCAAGGACCTCACCGCCGTCCGCTACCGCCGCAGCTGACCGCACGCGCTCAGGCGCGGAAGTGGTCCCACCCGGTCGCGCGGTGCGCGATCGCTCCGTCCAGCCGGACGCCCGCTCCGTCGTGCCCCGGGCTCCGGACGGCACCGACCGCCCGGAACCCGGTGGGAAGGGCGACGCCGTCGGGGAACGTCGCGAGCAGCGCGTGGTCCTCGCCCCCGGACAGGACCCACCCGTCGACGCGCTCACCGGCACCGGTCCCGGCCGCGAGCGCCGAGGCGGCCGCGCGCAGGCGGTCGCGGTCGGCGTCGAGCGCCGCCGGGTCGAGGTCCACGACGACGTCGCTCGCCCGGGCGATGCGCCCGGCGTCGCGCAGCAGCCCGTCGGAGACGTCCATCATGGCCGTCGCCCCCGCGTCGGCCGCCGCGGGTCCGGCGGCGAGCGGCGGGTCGGGGCGCAGGTAGGCGGCGACGAGCGCGTCGTCGACTTCCGGTCTCCCGGCGTCGAGCAGCGCGAGGCCCGCGGCAGATCGCCCCAGCGTCCCCGCGACCGCCACGACGTCACCCGGGCGGGCACCTGAGCGCAGGACGGGGTCACGGCCCTCGAGGTCGCCGTGGACGGTCACCGCGACGACGACCTGGTCGCCTCCCGACAGGTCCCCGCCGACCACGGCCGCGCCGAGCGGCGTGCAGGCAGCGGCGAGGCCGCGCGCCAGGCCCGTGACCCAGTCGACGGGCAGGTCCCCCGGCATGACGAGCGACACCACGAGCGCCGCGGGCCGCGCCCCCATGGAGACCACGTCGGCGAGGTTCTGCACGGCGGCCCGCCACCCGACGTCGTAGCCCGTCGACCAGCGCCGACGGAAGTGCCGGTCCTCGACGAGCACGTCGGTCGAGACGACGTAGCGCCCGTCCGGCGCGGCGACGACCGCGCAGTCGTCCCCAGGACCGACGATCGTCGTCGCCGCTGCGGGCAGCAGGGGGAAGATCCGGGCGAGGAGCGCTTCCTCGGGGACGTCGCGGACCAGCAGGGGCGTCTCGCTCACCCGGCAACCCTAGTCGGCGCGCAGGCGGTCACCGGCACGCCTGCCGGGCGGCTACGGTGGTCGCGTGCGCGTCGCCCGTCCCCTCCCGTCCCGTCCGTCCGGCGAACCGTCCGACGAGCCGACCGACCAGCCCCGCCACGCCGTGCACCACCCTGCGCGCCGCCGGGCCGTCCGCACGGGCGCCGTCGTGCCGCTCCTCGCGGCCGTCGTCGTCACGAGCGCGTGCGCGCCGACCATCGGGGTCCCGGTGGCCGACGACGCCGCGAACCCCCTGTGCGCGGACGTCGTGCTCGCGCTGCCGGACTCGCTGGCCGAGGACCTGCCGAAGGTCGGCACCACCAGCCAGGCGACCGCCGCCTGGGGCGAGCCGGGCGCCGCGGTCACGCTGCGGTGCGGCGTCGAGGTGCCTGGCCCCACGACGACGGAGTGCCAGAGCGTGCAGTCGGAGGCCGGGACCGTGGACTGGCTCGTCGTCGAGGACGACGGGACGTGGACGTTCACGACCTACGGCCGGGACCCCGCGGTCCAGGTCGTCGTCCCTCCCGCCGTGACGGAGACCCACTCGACGGCGTTCGTCGCCGACCTCGGCCGGGCCGTCATGGAGGTCCCCCAGACGCGGGCGTGCGTCGGCGTGGACGACCTCGGCTGACGCGCCTTCGGCCCGGTGGCTCAGCGCAGGCCGGTGGGCCGCTCGAGCGCGAGCGCGACGAGCTCGTCGATGAGGTCGGGGTAGCTCAGGCCCGACTTCTCCCACATGCGCGGGTACATCGAGAACGGCGTGAACCCCGGCATGGTGTTGATCTCGTTGACGACCACCTGCTCGTCGGGCGTGACGAACACGTCGACGCGCGAGAGCCCCTCGGCACCCACCGCCTCGAACGTCCGGATCGCGATCTCGCGCACGCGCTCCACGAGGTGCTCGGGCAGGTCGGCGGGGCACGAGAGCTCGACACCCGCCTCGTCGAGGTACTTGGCCTCGAAGTCGTAGAAGTCGTGCGCCTCGCCGGTGACGACGATCTCGCCCGGCAGCGACGCGCGGGCGCGGGCGCCACCGCGTCCGCCGAGCACCGCGCACTCGATCTCGCGCCCCACGATGCCCGCCTCGACGACGACCTTGGGGTCGTGCTCCTGCGCGGCGGCGATCGCCGCGGGCAGGTCGGCGAGGTCATCGACCTTGGAGATGCCGAGGCTCGACCCGGCGCGCGCGGGCTTGACGAACACAGGCAGGCCGAGCGCGGCGACCGTCTCGGTCCACGCGGCGGGGTTGCGCTCGAACTCCCCCGGCCGGATGACGGTGTACGGCCCGACGGGCAGGCCCTCCCCCGCGAGCACGAGCTTCATGTAGTGCTTGTCCATGCCGACCGCGGAGGCCAGCACGCCGGCGCCGACGTAGCGCACGTCGGCGAGCTCGAGCATCCCCTGGAGCGTGCCGTCCTCGCCGTACGGGCCGTGCAGCAGCGGGAAGACGACGTCCACGTCGCCGAGCACGCGCGGCACGTCGCCGGGGGTCAGGACGCGCAGGTCCCGGCGCCCGGTGGACAGCGGCAGGATGACCTCCTCGCCGGTGGACTCCACCTGCGGCAGGCGCCCGTCGGTGATCTCCCAGCGCGCGGGCTCGTCGGCGGCGAGCACCCACTCGCCCGCGGGCGTGATGCCGACCGGGACGACGTCGTACCGCGTGCGGTCGATCGCGCGCAGGACCCCGGCGGCTGTCGCGGCCGAGATCGCGTGCTCGCCGGAGCGCCCCCCGAACAGCACGAGCACGCGAGGCTTACGGGTCGCGCCGGGTGCGGCGGCGTCGTGGGCGGCGGGACCGTCGGCGGACGGCGCGTTCGACGCGCTCGACGCGGTCGGCAGGGGCGGCTCTGGGCTCTGGCTGGACATCGCGGACGACCCTACCGGACGCCCGCCCGCGCGCGGCCCCGCACCTCGGGAACCTTTCGCACGAGCTCCGCGTTGAGGGTGCCGTGGAAGACACATCCGTCGAGGCCCCCACGGCCGACGACCCCGACCATAGTCCCGGCCGCACCGGCCCCGACCCGGCAGGCGCTGCTCCGGCAGCCCGCCACCCGAGGGCGGTGCGGACCCCGTGATCCCCCTCCTCTCCCTCCTGCTCGGCATCGTCGTGATCCTCGCGATCACCGCCGTCACCGCCTACTTCGTGGCGCAGGAGTTCGCGTACATGACCGTCGACCGCTCGCGCCTCGCGGCGCGGGCCGAGTCCGGTGACCCGACGGCGCAGCGCGCCCTCGCGGTGACGCGCCGCACGTCCTTCGTCCTCTCCGGCGCCCAGCTCGGCATCACCGTGACGGGGCTGCTCGTCGGCTACGTCGCGGAACCGCTCGTGGGCGACGCGCTCGGGACGATGCTCGGCGGTGTCGGCGTGCCCACGGGCGTGGGCGTCGCCGTCGGGACGGTGCTCGCGCTCGTCCTCTCCACGCTCGTCCAGATGCTCTTCGGCGAGCTCTTCCCGAAGAACCTGGCGATCGCCCGGCCCGAGCCCACGGCCCTGCGCCTCGCCCGCTCGACGACGCTCTACCTCACGGTCTTCGGCTGGCTCATCGCCGTGTTCGACAAGGCGTCGAACGTGCTCCTGCGGGCGCTGCGCATCGAGCCGGTGCACGACGTCGAGCACTCGGCGACCGCGCGCGACCTCGAGCACATCGTGGCCGACTCGCGCGAGAGCGGGGACCTGCCCGACGAGCTGTCCGTGCTGCTCGACCGGATCCTCGACTTCCCGCAGCACGACGTCGAGCACGCGATGATCCCGCGCTCGCGCGTCGGGACCGTGCGTCCCGACGCCACGGTCGGCGCGGTCCGCGTCCTCATGGCCACGGGCCACTCGCGCTACCCGGTGGTCGACGAGACAGACCAGGCGATCGGCGTCGTGCAGCTCGCGGACCTGCTCCGCACGGCGCTGCCCGACGACGCCCCCGTCACGGACCTCATGCGGCCCGTCGCGGTGCTGCCGACCCTCATGGCCCTGCCCGACGCGCTCGCGGAGCTCTCGAGCTCGCGCAACCAGCTCGCGTGCGTCGTCGACGAGTACGGCGGGTTCGCGGGCGTGCTCACGCTGGAGGACCTCGCGGAGGAGCTCGTCGGCGAGATCACCGACGAGCACGACCCGGAGCAGCCCGTGACCGTGTCCGCCCAGGACGACGGGGCGTGGATCATGGGCGGCGACGTCCACCTCGACGAGGCCGAGCGCGCCGTCGGGCACGACCTGCCGCGCGGCGACCACGAGACGGTCTCCGGGCTGCTCATCTCCCAGCTCGGCTCGTTGCCCCGCGCGGGCGACACCGTCGTCGTGGAGCTCCCGCCCGACCCGGCTGACCTCGTGCACGACGAGCCCGTCGTCCGGCGCCTCGTCGTCGACGTCCTGTCGGTCGAGCGGCACGTGCCGCGGCTCGTGCGCGTCCGGCTCGTCGACGACGCGCCGCAGGACCAGAGACAGGATCAGCGACCCGTCCCGAACGGCACGACCCCCGAGGAGTCCCGATGAGCAACCCGTGGGTCGTCGTCGTCGCGACCGTCCTCATCATCGCGCTCAGCGCGTTCTTCGTCGCCGTGGAGTTCGCGCTCCTCGGCGCCAAGCGGCACCGGCTCGAGGACGCCGCAGCCACGAGCCGCTCGGCGCGTGCCGCCCTGCGGAGCTCGGCCGAGCTCACGCTGCTGCTCGCCGGGTCCCAGCTCGGCATCACCGCGTGCACGCTCGCGCTCGGCGCCATCACCAAGCCGGCGGTGCACCACTGGCTGACGCCGGTCTTCGAGTCGTGGGGCCTGCCCCTGTGGGGCGCCGACGTCGCCGGCTTCGTCCTCGCGCTGGCCATCGTCACGTTCCTGCACCTCGTCGTGGGCGAGATGGCGCCGAAGTCCTGGGCCATCGCGCACCCGGAGACGTCCGCGACGCTCCTCGCTCTGCCCATGCGCGCGTTCATGTGGGTCACGCGCCCTGTCCTGCGCTGGCTCAACGCGCTCGCGAACCGCTGCCTGCGGGCCGTCGGCGTGGAGCCCGTGGACCAGGTCGAGGGCGGGCAGGACCCGGCCGCGCTGCGACACCTCGTCGAGCACTCGGCGAACGTGGGCGCGCTCGACGCGTCGTACACGGCGCAGATCTCGAGCGCGCTCGAGATCGAGACCCTCACGGTGGACGAGCTCGTCCCCGACGGGTCCGCACCCACCGCGGTGACGCCCGACGCCACCGCGGCCGACGTCCGCGCGGCGTCCGTCCGGTCGGGTCACCTGCGGATCCTCCTCGGGTCCGGAGACGACGTCCGCGGGGTCGTGCACGTTCGCGACACGCTCCTCGAGCCGGACGACGCTCCCGTGGCACCGCTCGCGCGCACGCCGTTCCTCCTGGACGCGTCGACGACGGTGCACGTCGCCCTCGCGCGGATGCGCGAGACGAGCGAGCAGCTCGCCCTCGTCACGCGAGACGGCCACGTGGTCGGCGTCGTCACCCTCGCGGACGTGCTGCGCCGTCTCCTGCCGCGCCCGGAGGAGCCCGCGCTCGTCGGCTGACTCCCGGCGTACGGTGGGAAGGCCCTGGCGACACGTGTCGCCGGGGCCTTCCGCACACCTCGACCGAAGGCAGGCCATGCCCACGCCCGTCCCGTTCACCGAGCCCTTCGCCGCGCCGTTCGCTGTGCCGTTCCAGGTGCCCCGGACGCTCCTCACCGACGACCTCCTCGAGGAGGTCCGCTCCCGCGCCGCGGGGTACGACCGCGAGAACGCGTTCTTCACCGAGGACCTCGCCGCGCTCACCGACGCGGGCTACCTGAGCGCCCTCGTGCCGGAGTCCTTCGGCGGTGCGGGCCTCGGGCTGCGGGAGGTCGCGCACGAGCAGGCGCGCCTCGCCGGCGCCGCGCCCGCGACGGCGCTCGCGGTGAACATGCACCACGTGTGGACCGGGGTCGCGCGGTACCTGCACGAGCGGGGCGACGACTCCCTCGACTGGCTCCTCGAGGAGGCCGGTCGGGGCGAGGTCTTCGGGTTCGGGTACTCCGAGGGCGGCAACGACCTCGTGCTGCTCGGCTCGCGCACCGAGGCGCGGCCCGACGGCGCAGGCGGGTACACGTTCCACGGCCGCAAGATCTTCACGTCGAACTCGCCCGCCTGGACCCGTCTCGGCGTGCTGGGGCTCGACTCGGTGTCCGACGACGCCCCGCGCCTCGTGCACGCGTTCGTCCCCCGCGACGCGGGCGGGGTCGAGGTGCTCGACGACTGGGACACGATGGGCATGCGCGCGTCGCAGTCGCGCTCGACCGTGCTCGACGGCGCTCCTGCCGCGGCGGACCGCGTGGTGCGGCGCCTCGCGCCCGGGCCGACGCTCGACCCGCTCGTCGTCGGGATCTTCACGACGTTCGAGATCCTCCTCGCGTCGGTGTACACCGGGATCGCCGAGCGCGCGCTCGAGCTCGGCGTCGCGGCAGCCCGGCGCCGGACGTCGATGAAGAACGACGGGGCGTCGCTCTCGCAGGACCCGGACATCCGCTGGCGTCTCGCGGACGCCGCGCTGGCCCTGGACGCCGTCTGGCCGCAGATCGACGTCGCCGCGGGCGAGATCGACGCCGTGGTGGACCGCGGCGCGGGCTGGTTCCGCGCGACCGCCGGGCTCAAGGTCCGGGCGACGGAGACGGCGAAGACCGTCGTCGACCAGGCGGTGCGCGTCGCGGGCGGGTCGAGCTACTTCGCCGGGAACGAGCTCGGCCGCCTGTACCGCGACGTCCTCGCCGGCATCTTCCACCCGTCCGACGACGAGTCCGCGCACTCGACGGTCGCGCAGTCCCTCCTCGGCCCTCTCGACTGACCGACGGGGGACGGTCGCCCCGGGCACGTGTCGGCGCCTGCGGCGTACGCTGCCGCCATGAACGAACGGCAGCCCTCCGACGCCCTCTCCCCCTCGACCGTCGCCGTGACCGCCGGACGCCCGGAGCGCACGCAGGGCGCGCCGGTGAACCCGCCGATCGTCCTCTCGTCGACCTACGTGTCGCAGGGCGTACAGCAGCCCGGGGAGCTCCTGTACACACGCATGGACACGGAGACCTGGCACCCGTTCGAGGAGGCGCTCGCGGCGCTCGAGGGCGGCGAGCACCCCGGCGTCGTGTTCGGCTCCGGCATGGCCGCGATCGCCGCCGTGTTCTCCTTCGTCCCCGCGGGCGGCAAGGTCGTGCTTCCCCGGCACGCCTACCAGGTGACGCTCGGCTTCGCGGACGACCTCGCCGCACGTGCGGGGGTCGAGGTCGCCCGCGTGGACATCGCCGACACGGACCAGGTCGTCGGCGCGCTCGACGGCGCGTCCCTCCTGCTCGTCGAGTCGCCCACCAACCCCATGCTCGAGGTCGCGGACCTGCCCGTCCTTCTCGCCGAGGCGCGGGAGCGCAACGTGCTCACCGCGGTCGACAACACGTTCGCCACCCCGCTCGGGCAGCAGCCGCTCGCCCACGGTGCGGACGTCGTCGTGCACTCGGTCACGAAGTACCTCGCCGGGCACTCCGACGTCGTGCTGGGTGCCGCCGTCGCGCGCACGAGCGAGCTCACCGCGGCGCTGCGCTCGTACCGGACCCTGCACGGCTCGATCGCCGGGCCGTTCGAGGTCTGGCTCGCACTGCGCGGGCTGCGCACTCTCGCGCTGCGCGTGGAGCGGTCGCAGGCGAACGCGGCCGAGCTCGCACGCCGCCTGGCCGAGCACCCTGACGTGGTGGAGGTGCGCCACCCGAGCCTGCCCGACGACCCGGGTCACGAGCGCGCGTCGCGCCTCATGACGGGGTACGGGTCGATCCTCGGCCTGCGCCCGCGGGGCGGAGCCGCAGGCGCCGACGCCGTCGCGGCAGCCGTGCGGCTCTGGGTCCCGGCAACGAGCCTCGGGGGTGTCGAGTCGAGTCTCGAACGCCGCCGCCGCTTCGCGACCGAGTCGCACACCGTCCCCGAGGACCTGCTGCGCGTGTCCGTCGGGATCGAGGACGTCGAGGACCTGTGGCGCGACCTGGACCGCGCGCTGCGGTCGGCGGTCGGCTAGACCGGCACGAGGGCGTCGGCGGCGACCGTCGCTCTTCCCAGGTACGTGAGGGGTCCGGCGTCGGCGACGGCGATCTCGTGGAACCCGAGCGCGTCGTAGAAGCGCCGCGCCGGAGCGTTCGCCGTGATCATCCCGACGTGCACGGCCGGGGCACCCGCAGCGGCCGCAGCCGCCGACCACGTCTCGAGGAGACGCCGACCGTGCCCGTGACCCTGGTGCTCCGGCAGCAGGTCGATGTGCAGGTGAGCCGGGTAGGGCGCCAGCTCCGGGACGAGCAGTCGCTCCGGGTGGTGGTGCAGGTGGAGCATGACGTCGTCCGGCGACGCGTCGTCCGGGACCGGGTCGCCAGGTCGCGGACGACGGTCCCCGAGAGCCGGGATCCACTCGGCGCGGTAGCGCTCGACGAACCGTGGCGTGTCCGCCGTCCCGACGACGTACCCGACCACCCGGACCCCGTCGTCGAGGACGAAGGCCAGCCCCGGGTCGAGGGCCGTGTAGGGACCGGCGAACAGGTCGCCCATGAGCTCGTCGTCGGCGTACGTGCCGCGAGCGTCGGCTCCCGCGTCCGCGGTGCGCACGCAGACGTCGTAGAGGTCGTCGCGGTCGTCCGTCCGGTACGCACGGATGCCGGGCCGCCGAGCGGAGACCGGCGCGGCGGATGCCGTCACTGCCGAGGGTCGCACGACGCGATCATGGCACGTCGCTCGGCGGCACGTAGAACACGTCGCCGTCGAGGTCCACGTCGAACGGCCGACCCTCGGCGGGGCGCTGCACGATGTCGAGGCGCTGCCGCTCCTTCTCCGCCGTCAGGTGCACGCGGCTGGGCTGGAAGATCTCGACGATCTCCCCGAACATCCCCGAGCCGGCGCTCTCGCCGCTCCCCACGTCGCGCCGTGCACGCGCTTCCGCGCCGGACGTGTAACGCGTGATCCCGCGGACGAGCAGCGCGACGAGCGGCCGTCACCGTGCCGTGACCAGACCGGGACCGGACCGTGCCCCGGCCGCCGCGCGCGTGTGACCAGCAGTTTCTAGGATCGACGCATGAGGACACGAGCAGCGGTGCCGTCGTCGACCCGACCCGAGCGCGACCGACCCCGGAGGACGCTCGGGGCGCGACCGCTCGCGGCCACCGCCTCCGGGCTGCTGGTCCTCGCGCTCACCGCGTGCAGCACGGGAGGCGGCACGGACGACTCCCCCGCACCCGACGCCGGCGAGACCGCGACGACGGCCCCCAGCCCCAGCGAGCCGCCCACGGACGCGAGCTCGCCCACCCCCACGGACGACGGCTCGACCCCGGCCGACGACGCGACCGAGGCGCCGCTCCCGTTCCCCGCGAACATCGATCCCGACACGCAGGACCCCTCGGCGGACGCCGTACTGAACGTCACGGACATCCGGATCGGCCACCACGACGGGTTCGACCGCGTCGTGCTCGAGCTCGGCGGCACCGGGACGCCCGGGTGGCGTGTCGAGTACGTGGACCAGCCGACCGACGACGGCAGCGGCAACCTGGCGACGGTCGCCGGGGACGCCTACCTGCAGGTCATGATCTCCGGCTCGGGCTACCCGATGGACACCGGCGTCGAGGAGTACACCGAGCCCAACCCCGTTGTGGGCAGCGACGACGGGGAGGTCGAGGAGGTCCTGCTGCGCGGTGTGTTCGAGGGGTACACGCAGGCGTTCGTCGGCGTGGACGACGAGCGTCGGCCCTTCCGCGTCTTCGCGCTCGAGGACCCGACGCGCGTCGTCGTCGACGTGCGCGACGACGACTGAACGACCTCAGCGCTCCGCCGAGACTCCCTCGGACTTCTGGGGCCGTGACAGCAGCCCGCGTGCCATGTCGTCGACCGGCATGCCCTCGTGCAGCACCGCGACGACCCCGGCGGTGATGGGCATCTCGACGCCGACCTTCTGCGCGAGCTCGAGGACCGCGCGGCAGGACTTGACGCCCTCCGCCGTGCCGCCCGTGGCGGCGATCGCCTCGTCGAGGGTCATCCCCTGCCCGATGTGCTTGCCCAGCGTGTGGTTGCGCGAGAGCGGCGACGAGCACGTCGCGACGAGGTCGCCCAGCCCGGCGAGGCCGGGGAACGTCTCCGCATCGGCGCCGAGCGCGAGCCCGAGCCGCGTGATCTCGACGAGGCCGCGAGTGATGACGGTCGCTGTGGTGTTGTAGCCGAACCCGCGACCCTGCGCGATGCCGACGGCGAGCGCGATGACGTTCTTCACGGCGCCGCAGAGCTCGACCCCGACGACGTCGCGGTTCGTGTACGGGCGGAAGTACGACGACGAGCAGGCGCGTGCGACGAACCGGGCGACGTTCTCGTCGGTGCACGACACCACGGTCGCGGTCGGCTGGCGGTGCGCGATCTCACGCGCGAGGTTCGGCCCGGAGACGACGGCGACCCGCTCGGTCGGCAGGCCGAGCGACTCCGCGACGACCTCGCTCATGCGGCGGTCCGTGGTCAGCTCGACGCCCTTCATGAGGGACACCGCGACGGCGTCCGGCTCCAGGAAGGCCCGCAGACCGGCGAGCGTCGCGCGGGCGACCTGGGACGGGATCGCGACCACCACGAGCCCGGCCCCGGCGAGGGCCTCGCGCGCGTCGGTCGTGGCGCGGACCCCCGCAGGGAGGTCGATCCCGGGAAGCCGCTTCTCGTTGCGGTGCTCGGTGTTGACCTGCTCCGCGACGTCGGCATCGCGACCCCACAGCCGGACCTCGCACCCCGCGTCCGCGAGCACGGCCGCGAACGTCGTGCCCCAGCTCCCCGAACCCAGGACGGCGGCGACGACCCGCTCGGCGCCGGGCGTGCTGGGCGCGGGCGTGCTGGACGCGGACGGACCGGCGGTCATCGGCGGCGCTCCGAGCCAGGGTTCTTGCGCAGGTCGAACCGCTCGGCGGGTGCCTTCTCGCCGCGGATCTCCTCGAGCTGGCTCGTGATGGCGGCCATGATGCGCTCGGTCGCCTCGCGCAGCGTGGCGGTGTCCTGGGGGCGGTCGTAGAGGTCGGACAGGTCGACGGGCGCCCCGGCGTGGACCGAGACGCGCTTGGGCGGGACCGGCTTGAACACCTTGCCGTACGGCGCGAGCAGCTCGTGCGCACCCCACTGCGCGATCGGGACGACGGGTGCCCTGCTCGTCAGCGCGAGTCGGGCGACACCCGTCTTGCCGACCATGGGCCAGCCGTCGGGGTCGCGCGTGAGCGTCCCCTCCGGGAAGAACACGACGCACTCGCCCTCGTCGAGCCGCGCCGTCGCGTCGACGAGCGACTGCGCGGCCCCCGACGTGCCGCGGTGCACGGGGATCATCCCCGTGCGGCGCAGGATGCTGCCGAAGACCGGGACCGTGAACAGCGAGGACTTCGCCGTGATCTTGGGAGCACGCCCCTGCTTGTAGAGGAAGTGCGCGAGCGTCACGGGGTCGACCTCGGTCACGTGGTTCGCCGCCGCGATGAAGCCGCGTGCGGGCAGGTTCTCGGCGCCCCGCCAGTCCCGACGGGTGATCAGGTTGAGGATCGGGATCAGCAGGAACGCGAGCACGCGGTACGCGCGCGGGATCTCGGGCAGGCTCGGCACGGTCACCGAGCCTACCCGCCGGAGTCCGGCGCTCAGATCCAGCCGTGCCGTCGGGCGGTGTGCGCGGCCTCGTGCCGGTTCGCCGCACCGAGCTTCGCGGCGGCCGACGAGAGATAGTTGCGCACGGTGCCCGGAGCGAGGTGCGCGCGCGTCGCGATCTCCTCGACGGGCGAGCCGTCCGCCGCGAGCTCGAGCACGTCCGCCTCGCGTGGCGTGAGCGGGCTCGCTCCGGCGGCGATGGCCTCTGCGGCGAGCTCCGGGTCGACGTACCGGCCGCCGTCGTGCACCTGACGCACGACGTCCGCGAGGACGCGTGCCGAGACGGTCTTGGGCAGGAACCCGCGGGCCCCCGCCTCGAGCGACCGCTTGAGGTATCCGGGACGGCCGTGGCTCGTGACGATGACGACGCCGCACCCCGGGAGCTCCGTCGCGAGCCGTTCCGCGACCTCGACGCCGTCGAGCCCGGGCATCTGGAGGTCGAGCACCGCGACGTCGGGCGCGTGCTTGAGGGCGGCGGCCACCGCCTCCGGGCCGGACGCCGCGAGGGCGACGACCTCGAGGTCGTCCTCGAGGGCGAGCAGCGAGGCGACGGCGTCGCGGATGAGGTTCTCGTCGTCGGCGAGCAGGATGCGGATCACGTGGGGGTGGTCCTCTCGGGGGTGCGGGCGGAGCGGGAGGACAGTGACGTCGTGCTGTCGGGGACCCGGGCGACGAGGCCGAACCGGCCGCCGTCGGACCACGTGTCCAGCCGGCCGCCGGCGCCGTCCAGACGCTCCGCGAGCCCCACCAGGCCCGAGCCCGAGCTGCGGGCGCGTCCGCCGGCCGCGGCGACACCCGTGGGCACGCCGTCGTTGACGACCTCGACGACGCTCGTCGCACCGTCGCGGTGGACCGTGATCGTGCACGTGCGCGCGGTCGAGTGCCGGACGACGTTCGTCACCCCCTCGCGCACGGCCCACGCGAGCGCTTCCTGCGCGGCCGGCCCGACGGGCGTCTCCTCGCCGTGGACCGTCGTCTCGATCCCGGCGGAGCGCAGGACGGAGCGGGCGCCGACGAGCTCGGCGGCGAGGTCGGCGGTCCGGTAGCCCGCGACGACGGCGCGGACCTCACGCAGCGCGTCCTGCGCGATGCGGCGCACCTCGAGCATCTGCTCGTCGGCCCCGGGGCGACCCCGGGCCGCGAGCTCGGCCGCGAGCTCGCTCTTCACGGCGACGACCGAGAGCGTGCGACCGAAGACGTCGTGCAGGTCTCGCGAGAACCGCAGGCGCTCCTCGGCGACGGCCAGCCGCGCGTGCAGGACGCGCGTGCGCTCCTGCTCCCACACGATGCCGAGCATCCACACCGAGACGCGGTACGACCCGAAGATCGCGACGAGCATGAACGCGGTCGAGAGCGCGAGCGCGAGCGCCACGCCGGCCGTCGTGGGGGTCACCGGTCCGGTCCCGACCCACACCGAGCACCCCGTGAGCGTGGCCAGCACGAGCGCGACGACGCTGAGCCGTCCGAACGTGAGCAGCGGAACCAGGGCGAGGGTCCCGAAGCCGAGGCCGACGAGGAGCCCGAAGTAGCGCCCGCTGCCCGCGACGTCGTCGGACGAGCCGACGGGGAACGCCCAGAACGCGAGGACCGCCACGGCGACCGTCAGCGCGCCGAGCACGGCCAGCAGGACGCGCGGGACGTTCGGACCACCGAGGAAGTGCACGATGCCCGCACGCAGGGTCGCGACGCACACCGCCGTCTGGGCCAGGACGACCAGGAGCCAGTACCGGACAGCCGTCACGTCGAACGTGGGGTCCATGCCGACGACGGCGAGCGCGGCGAGCGGCTCGGACGCCGAGAGCAGGTAGAGCGACCAGCGCGTGTAGGCGTCGAACCGCTCCGGCGCGGTCCGGCGGTTCCACACCTCGAGGAAGGTGCGCGGACGGGTGATCACGACGTCCAGCGTCGCACGCCCGGAGCGTGCGACGCCGTGACAGTCGTCATGACCTGCGACGTCGTGCGCCGTCCACGGTCCCGCCGCGTCCCCGGCGGACTCAGCCGCGCGTGACGTCGGCGCCGAGCGCGACGAGCTTGTCCTGGAAGTTCTCGTAGCCGCGGTCGATGAGGCTGATGCCGCGCACGGTCGAGGTGCCCTGCGCGGCGAGCGCGGCGATGAGGTGGGAGAACCCGCCGCGCAGGTCGGGGACCTCGATGTCGGCGGCGACGAGCGGCGTCGGGCCCGAGACGACGGCGGAGTGGTGGAAGTTGCGCTGCCCGAACCGGCAGTCGCGCCCGCCCAGGCACTCCTTGTAGACCTGGATGGTCGCGCCCATGCCGCGCAGCGCGTCGGTGAAGCCGAAGCGGTTCTCGTAGACCGTCTCGTGCACGATCGACAGGCCCTTGGCCTGGGTGAGCGCGACGACCAGCGGCTGCTGCCAGTCCGTCATGAAGCCGGGGTGGACGTCGGTCTCCAGGACGATCGGGGACAGGTCGCCGCCGGGGTGCCAGAACCGGATGCCGTCGTCCTGGACGTCGAACCGGCCCCCGACCTTGCGGAACGTGTTGAGGAACGTCATCATCTCGGGCTGCGTCGCGCCCTTGACCGTGATGTCGCCGCCGGTGGCCAGCGCGGCCGACGCCCACGACGCCGCCTCGATGCGGTCGCCGAGCGCGGTGTGGGTGTACCCCTCGAGGCGGTCCACGCCCTCGATGCGGATCACGCGGTCGGTGTCGACCGAGATGATCGCGCCCATCTTCTGCAGCACCGCGATGAGGTCCATGATCTCGGGCTCGATCGCCGCGTTCGCGAGCTCGGTGATCCCCTCGGCGCGCACCGCGGTGAGCAGCAGCTGCTCCGTGGCCCCCACCGACGGGTACGGCAGTGCGATCTTCGTGCCCTGCAGGCGCCGGGGGGCACGGATGTGGATGCCGTTCTCGCGCTTGTCCACGACGGCACCGAACTGGCGCAGGATGTCCAGGTGGTAGTTGATCGGCCGGTCGCCGATCCGGCAGCCACCCAGGTCCGGGATGAACGCCTCACCCAGGCGGTGCAGCAGCGGGCCGCAGAACAGGATCGGGATGCGGCTCGACCCCGCGTGCGCGTCGATGTCCGCGACGTGCGCGGACTCCACGTTGGACGGGTCCAGGTCGAGGATGCCCGCGTCCGGGTCGGACTTCACGGCCACGCCGTGCAGCTCGAGCAGCCCCGTCACCACGCCGACGTCGCGGATCTGCGGCACGTTGCGCAGCACGCTCGGCGACTCCCCCAGCAACGACGCCACCATCGCCTTGGACACGAAGTTCTTCGCGCCCCGCACGGTGATCGTCCCGTCCAGCGGGTTGCCGCCGTTCACGTACAGCACGTCGTTCATCTGCTCAGGTCGCCCTCTCGACAGCGGGGTGGTCGAGAGCCGGACGAGACCGGCCCTCGTGCGCCAACACGGGGCACCCGGAGATTATTCACCCCCTGCCGCGCTCTCGACACCGCTGACAGCCCGCCGAGCGCGTTCGCGCCACGTCCTCCACAGGACCACCACACGACGACTGGCGCGCCGCCCTAGGGCTCGACGGACGCGGCACAGCGGAAGCCGAGGTGCGACGTCGCGCTGTCGTCGCTCTGCGGCGAGCGGGCCGCGGGCCGGTACCGGAGGCAGTACTCCGGGGCGCACAGGTGGGAGCCGCCCTTGGTCACGCGCATGACACGGGGCGACGTCGTCGGCGCCAGGAGGCCGCGCCGCTCGCCCTGGTGGACGGGGGTGTCAAGGGGATGGTGCCGGGGGACGAAGACGTCGGACGTGCGTTCCCAGACGTTGCCGATCATGTCGAGGAGGCCGAACCCGTTCTCCGGGTACGAGCCGACGGGCGACGTGCCGCCCCACCCCTCGTTCCGGTGGGGGAAGGCGCCCACCCAGGTGTTGGCCAGGCGACGACCGCCGGGCGTGGGCTCCGCCCCCCAGGCGTACTCCGCGCCGTCGAGGCCCCCGCGCGCGGCTCGTTCCCACTCGGCCTCGGTCGGCAGGCGCCGGCCCGCCCACGCGGCGTACGCGGCGGCGTCGGCGTAGGCGACGTGCACGACGGGGTGGTCGAGACGGCTCTCGGCGTCAGAGCCGGGCCCCTCGGGGTGCCGCCACGACGCGCCGGGCTGCCAGCGCCACCACTGCGACCAGTCCCGCAGGTCCACGGGGACTTCGGTCGGGGTGAAGACCACGGATCCCGGGACCAGGGTCGCGGGGTCGGCCCCCGGGAAGTCGGCGGGGTCGGGCGTGCGCTCGGCGACCGTGACGTACCCGGTCGCGTCGACGAACGTCGCGAACTGCTCGGTGGTGACGGGGTGGCGCTCCAGCGCGAACGGCTCGACCGCACGGGGGTGCGCCGGCTGCTCCTCCGGGTAGTGGTCGTCCGAGCCCATCCGGAACGTCCCGCCGGGGATGGGCACGAGCTCGGTGAGGGTCACCCGCCCAGCATAGGAAGTCCGCTCCCGCCGCGGAGCGCCTGCGTACGAACCGATTAGGCAGGTGTCCCGGCGAACCGTCGTCCGGCATCGTCGTGGTGTTCGACGTCCGTGAGCGAAGGAGCTTGAGATGCGACGCATAGCAGCCTGGGCCGCCGCGGTGGTCCTCGGCGCGGCAGGGCTCGTGGCGGCCACGCCACCCGCCCCCGCCGAGGCACACGGTGCCGAGGTCTTCCCCGGCAGCAGGCAGTACCTGTGCTGGGTCGACGGGATGACGGAGTCCGGCGCGGTCGACCCCCAGAACCCGGCGTGCGCGAACGCGTACGCCGTCAGCGGGACCTCGGCGTTCTACAACTGGTTCGGCAACCTCGACTCGAACGGCGCCGGCCAGACCGAGGGCTACATCCCCGACGGTCAGATCTGCGACGGAGGCGGCAGGGGGCCGTACGACTTCAGCGGGTTCAACGCCGCACGGGGCGACTGGCCGACGACGCACCTCACCGCCGGCGACACGTACCAGTTCCAGCACAACAACTGGGCCGAGCACCCGGGACGCTTCGACGTCTACGTGACCGAGCAGGGCTGGGACCCGTCGAGCCCGCTCGCGTGGAGCGACCTCGAGCTGATCGACAGCGCGACCAACCCGCCCGACACGGGCGGCCCGGGCGCCCTCAACTACTACTACTGGGACGTCACGCTGCCTGCTGACCGCACGGGCGACCACATGATCTTCACCCACTGGGTCCGCTCGGACAGCAACGAGAACTTCTACAGCTGCTCCGACGTCACGTTCGACGGCGGCGACGGCGAGGTCACCGGGATCGGGGACGACGGCGGCGAGCCGACGGAGCCCGCGTGCCCCGACGAGGCCCCGGGCACTCCGGGCTCCGTCATGGCGATGTCCGTCACGGCGACCAGCGCGCACGTCATGTGGGGAGCGGCCGAGTCCGGGTGCGTCACGGGGTACGACGTCCTCGACGCGGGCACCGGCGCGGTGGTCGCGAGCACCGACGGTTCGCCGATGGTCGACCTGACAGGGCTCGAACCGGCCACCGAGTACACGCTGACGGTCCGGTCGCGCAACGACCACACCGACACCGTCTCGGGCACCCGCACCGTCACGTTCACGACCCTGGACGACGACACGCCGGTGCCCACCGGCGACTGCGAGGTCGACTACTCGGCATCCTCCTGGGGCGTCAACAGCACAGGGTTCACCGCGTCCGTCACCGTGACGAACACGTCGACGGCGGCGGTCAACGGCTGGTCCGTCGCGTTCGCCTACCCCGGCGGACAGACGGTCGACGAGCCCGGCTGGAGCGCTGTGGTCGGCCAGGACGGGACGGCGGTCACGGCGACGCACCCGGCGTGGCAGTCGAGCATCGCCGCGGGCCAGTCGGTCACGTTCGGCTTCAACGGCGCCACCGCTGCGCCCGGCGCCCACCCCGACCCGACAGGGTTCACGCTCAACGGGGTCGCCTGCTCCTGACGGCCTCTCGACGGTGCGCCGGCGGGCATCTCCCCCGCCGGCGCACCGTCGTGCGGGCGCTCCGCGCCGCGCTGGTCACGCGGTTCGCCGCTCGCTAGGGTATTTCGCATGCGAAGTGATGAGCCGACGACGATGACGTCCGAGGAGCTGGTGGTCGAGGTCCAGGATGGCGGGCGGGTCGTCGGGACGGTGCGGCACCCGGACGACCGCCCGCCGCGCGCGGCCGTGGTCGTCCACCCGGCGACCGCGGTCCCGGAGCGCCTGTACACGGCGTTCGGCGAGTTCCTGGCCCAGCACGGGTACGCCGTCGTGACGTACGACTACCGCGGCACGGGCCGCTCCGGCAGGCCGCGGGACCACCGGGGCCTGCGCATGCGCGACTGGATGCGCGGGGACGTGCCCGCGGTCGCCGACTGGGCGCGGGCGCGGTTCGACGACGTGCCGCAGCTCGCGGTCGGGCACAGCATCGGCGGGCACGCACTCTCGCTCGACCACGGCTCCCGCGGCCTCACCGGCTTCGTCACGGTCGCGTCGCACGCCGGGGTGACGGCGACCATCCCCGACCGCGCCGAGCGGGCGCGCGTCGGCCTGGTGCTGCGGGCGGTCGGCCCCGCGACGGCCCGGACGCTGGGCTACGTGCCCGGACGCCGCCTGGGCCTCGGGGAAGACATGCCCGCGGCGGCGATGCTCGAGTGGAGCCGCTGGTCCCGGCGCCCGGGGTACTTCTTCGACGACCCGACGATGGACGCCGCCGAGCGCGCCGCACGGGTGGAGGGCGAGGTCCTGGCCGTCGGGTTCACCGACGACCCCTGGGCGACGCCCGCCCAGATCGACGCGATCGCCGACCACCTGACGAACGCCCGGGTCGAGCGACGCACCTGGAGCCCGTCCGACGGCGGCGTCGAGACGATCGGGCACACCGGGTTCTTCCGTCGCGGCCTGCGCGAGACGCTGTGGCCGTCTCTGCTCGGATGGCTCGACGCACGCGTCCAGGACGCGACCCGGTGACGGACGCCCGGGAGGGTCCGCCGCGGCTGGTCTTCCTCACCACCGCGGCGGAGCGCCAGATGCGGCGCTGGATCTCGCGGCGCGGCGCCGACCGTGGGATCAGCGCGGCGGCCGGCGGGGTTCTGCTCTACCTCGCGGAGCACCCCGGAGCGACGATCGGCGACGTGACGGCGGCCCTGGAGGCCTCCGCCGCGGGCGCCAGCGGCCTGCTGGCACGGATGGAGCGTGCCGACCTCGTGCGCCGTCGTACCGACCCCGACGACCGACGCACGGTCCGCCTCGACCTCACGCCCGGCGGCACCGCCGCGGTGAGCGACGTCCGGTCGGCGCTCGGCGAGCTGAACGTCCGCCTGACCGAGGGCTTCACCTCCGACGAGCTGGCGACGGTCGCGCGCTGGCTCGAGCACGCGAGGCGCGAGCTGCGCTAGCCGTTCCCGCGCACGCGGCGTGCGGCGACGTCCACCTGGTCCGTCGGCGAGACCAGGCCCACGCGGTAGGCGAGGACGACCGCCTGCACCCGGTCGCGCAGGCCCAGCTTGGCCAGGATCCGGGACACGTACGTCTTGACCGTCTCCGGGGTGATGACGAGCTCTCGCGCGATCTCCGCGTTGGACAGACCGGCAGCGAGCTGCTCCAGCACCTCCCGCTCGCGCGGGGTCAGGCTGCGCACGACCTCGTCCCGCGCGCGGCCGGACGCGTCGGTCGGCCGCACCCGCTCGGCGTAGCGGCCGATGAGAGTCCGGGTGACGGACGGGGCCAGCAGGGACTCGCCCCGGGCGATCGTCCGGATGCCGTCGACCAGCTCGGCGGGAGGAGCGTCCTTGAGCAGGAACCCGCTCGCCCCGGCACGCAGCGCCTCGTAGACGTACTCGTCGACGTTGAAGGTGGTCACCATGAGCACCTTGGCCGGCGTCTCGGCGTCCGGGCCGGCGATCTGCCGCGTCGCCTCGATGCCGTCGAGCACGGGCATCCGGATGTCCATGACCACGACGTCGGGGCGCAGCCGTCGCGCGGCCTCGACGGCCGCCCGCCCGTCCTCCGCCTCGCCGACGACCTCCATGTCGGCCTGCGCGGAGAAGATCGTGACGTAGCCGACCCGGACCAGCTCCTGGTCCTCGCAGACCAGGACGCGGATCGGGGGTGGTTGGTCCGGCGGCGAGACGGTCATGGGCTGCTCCTGGTCGTGGCGGAGGGGATCGAGGCCCGCACGCGGAAGCCCCCGTCGGGCGTCGGGCCGGCTTCGAGGTCGCCGTCGAGCACGCGGACGCGTTCGCGCAGACCGGCGAGGCCGCGGCCGGCGGGTGGTGACACCGCCGCGGCGGCGAGCCTGCCCGGCGACGTGGTGCCAGTGGTGGCGGCCGGCGTGGCGGGTCCCCCGGTGGTCACCTCGGTCACGAGGTGCTCGGCGCCGTGGCGCACGCGGACCGTGGTCGGCCGTCCGGGGGCGTGCTTGAGCGCGTTGGTGAGGCCTTCCTGCACCACCCGGTAGGCGGCGAGCTCGACGGCGTCGGGCAGGTCGCGCCGTCCGCCCTCCTCGACCCACTCCACCGGCTGGCCCGACCGGCGGGCCTGCTCGACGAGGTCGCCCACCCGGCCGAGGGCGGGCGCCCGCCCCGGCGACGCCGACTCGCCCGTCGCCTCGAGCACGCCCAGCAGGTACCGGAGCTCGGTCAGGGCTCGTCGCCCCGTGCCGCTGATCGCGACCAGCCCGTCGGCCGCACGGTCCGGCGTCGCGGGCAAGAGGTACTGCGCGGCGTCGGCCTGCACGACCATCGCCGTCACGTGGTGCGTCACCACGTCGTGCAGCTCCCTCGCGATCCGGGCTCGCTCCTGGGACGTCGCGACGGCGGCGGCAAGACGCCGACGCTCGACCTCCTCGGCCCGCCATCGACGCATCCCCGTACCCGCCATCCAGATCACCACCAGCACGAGGTAGAACGCGAGGAAGACCGGGAGCCGGTTGGGCGAGCCGAGGCCGGACAGCGTAGCCGCGAGGGCCACGTAGCCCGCGGTCACCAGGGCGGCGGAGCGTCGCCGGAACCGCACCTGGTGGGCCCCTGCGGTGTACAGCGCGATATAGAGCCCGACGCTCGCGAACGTCGGCGGGTACGACAGGACCTGGTCCACGGCGAACGCCGCTCCGACGACGGCGAGGCACGTCCCGGGGCTGCGGCGGCGGAGCGCGAGCGGCACGCACTGCGCGAGGACCAGCGTCACGGCCAGCGAGTCCGCCGGCCGCTCGGGCAGGTCCCCGAGCTCGACGCCGATCGCCGAGAGCGTCGGGACGAACCCGAGCGCCGCGAGTGCGATCGCGAGCGACGCATCCCGGGCGTCCTGCCGGCTCGCTCGCCACCGTCGAGGCGCCTGACCGGTGCGGGGGGCCCGGTCGCGGAGGAGGTTGGCGGGCACGGCCCCGAGCCTACGGGCGACGGCGGCGGGCGGGGACCAGCGTCCCGCGGCGCCGTGCGAGCACGAGCATCGGGACGGCGATGAGCACGCCGAGCGCGACGGTCACCACGGAACCCTCGATGCCGAAGGCACCGCCGGTCAGCGCGGGCGCTCCGGAGACGTCGGCGACCAGCACGCCAAGGGCCGCGTGACCTGAGACCGGGATGCCGAGCAGCGCGACCGTGGCGTTCCAGGCGAAGTGCAGGCCGATGACGAACCAGAGGTTGCGGCGCCAGAGGAACGCGGCGCCGAGCAGGCCACCGGCCTCGATCGCGATGGCCAGCGAGCTCCACGGGGTCGCGCCCGGGTTGAACAGGTGGGTCAGGCCGAAGAACAGGGCCGTGATCGCCAGGGCGACCCAGCTGCCGAGCAGACGCTCGAGAGCCTGGAGGGCGAAGCCGCGGAACGTGAGCTCCTCGGTGACCGCGGCGCCGACGGTGACCGCGAGGATCGGTGCCACCACGGCGAGGAGGTCGACGTCCGCGACGCGGAACGTGTAGCCGCCGAGGGCCGTGACGACGGCTGCGGACACCGCGACGAACCCGAGCCCGAGCGCGGCGCCCAGCAGCGCCTCGGGCACGGCCCGGCGTGCGGCGATCTCGGGCATGCGGCGTCGGGCGACGAAGCGCATGACCACCCGGTAGACGAGGACCGCGAGCGCCGCGCCCAGCACGGGAAGCAGCAGAAACGGTTCGGCCGATGCCGTCAGGCCCGCGACGAGGCCGACGCCGACCACACCGATCAGCATCCACGTCAGCGGATGCCGGAAGAAGCGGGCTACCCGACCGCTCGGGTGATCGTCCAGAGAATCAGGGCGGGGTGTCGTGGTCGTCGTGCTCATGAGGGCCTCCGTTGCTGCGTGGCCGCCCGGATCGGCGACCAGCAGCAACGCTAGGAACTCACGGCCCCGAGCGAATCGCCCGCAGGTGAGCAGTCCGGGTAGCTCTCCCGGGGGATGGTCTGGGCCCACGGCTCGCAAGGCCCAGGCTCGACGTGCTCGCCCAGCGACGCGCGCGGATCTCGGCGCCGGCTCAGGCTCTGCGCGTAGAGGTCCAGCACCCGGAGTATGCCGGCGTGCTGGTAGACCCGGTTGCGTTGCATGCCGGTGCGCTCTTCCAGCACCCCGGCGTCGACCAGCTGGCCGAGCGCGCGCTGGGCACCCATGCCGTTCATGCCGACGCGCTCGATCAGGAAGCTCGCGTTCACCACCGGGTGCGCCACCAGGTGTGGCAGCACCTTCCACGCTCCGGCGTTGCGTCGTACGCCTGACATCCGGCCGCGGGACCACTCCACCTGCGCGGCGAGGTCGTCGACCAGCCGAGCCCCGGACGAGGCGGCGAACCGGCTCGCGTCGCCGAACGCCTCGATGATCGGTCGCGCGTCGCCGTCGCGGAACGCACCGAGTGCACTGCATCGTGAGGATCGCGTCGGTGTCGAGCCGGTCGGCAAGGTCGAGCGCCGTTTCCTTGGCCCGCACGTTGGCTACGACGACCCTTGCGTTCTGCGACGTCGACTGGTCGATCTCCGCGAGCGCCAGCTGCCCCGCCCCGACGGTCAGGTTCTCGATCTGGGAGGACGAGGTCGACTCCGTCCGCAGCAGGATCAGGACATCGGCCCGAGCGTCGGACTGTCCCCGCCGAGCACCGAGCGGGCGTGGGTGTCGAACCGCGCGAGGGCCGCCGTCGCCTCCTCGGCGTCCGCAGCAAGATCCGTCGGCAGGCTCGGCACGTACTGCGCGATGGTCGGGATCACGGCGGACCGGTACTGTCCGCTGGCCGCCCAAGCCCTATCCCGCCGAGTTCCGTCGTGACGTGGTCGCCGTTGCCCGTCAGGGCGGATCGATCGCTCAGATCGCCAAGGACTTCGGGATCGCCGAGTCTTGTCTTCCTAACTGGCTCAGGGCCGCCGACGTCGAGGACGGCGTGCAACCCGGGGTGACGAAGCAGGAGTCGGCCGAGCTGCGTGAGTTCGAGCGGCGCAACCGACAGCTCGAGCCGGAGGTCGAGATCCTGCGCCGGGCGGCGGCGTACTTCGCCAAGGAGATCTCCCCGAAATGACGTACCCGCTGGTCGGTGACCTGGCCGCGGACGGTATCCCCGTCGCGGTGACCCGCCGGGTGCTCGGGTTCTCCGAGCAGGCTTACTTCGCGTGGAAGGCCAGCCCTGTCACGCCCGCAGACTTGCAGCGGGCGCACCTGATCAACGCGGCCTGGGACGTGCACCGAGACGACCCGGAGTTCGGGTAACGGTTCATCGCCGACGAGCTCACAGATGCCGGCCTGAGCGTGTCGCCCAACACGGTCTGGTCGCTGTGCCGCGAAGCCGGCATCGTCTCCACCGTCCGTCGCCGACGCAGGTCGGGGAAGAAGGCCGGCCCGCTCCTGCACGACGACCTCGTCCAACGACAGCTCACCGCTGATGGTCCGGACCGGTTGTGGCTCACGGACATCACCGAGCACCCCACCGGCGAGGGCAGCTCTACCTGTGCGCGATCAAGGACGCCTGGTCCGGGCGGATCGTGGGCTACTCGATGGACCCACGCATGAAGTCCTCCCTCGCCGTCGCCGCGCTCAACAACGCCGACGCCCTACGCCCGGTCACCCCCGCGACCGCCGGGCAGGCCGGCACGATCTGCCACTCGGACCGCGGATCTCAATTTCGCTCCCGGCGCTTCGTCGTCGCGCTGCACCACCACAGCATCACCGGATCCATGGGCCGCGTCGGCGCTGCCGGCGACAACGCCGCCATGGAGAGCTTCTTCGCCCTGCTGCAGAAGAACGTCCTCAACCGCAAACGCTGGGCTACCCGCGACGAGCTGCGCCTGGCGATCATCACCTGGCCCTCGCGGCCTGACTCGAAGAGTCAACCGATGCTGGGGCAGTCCCGCTCCCCTCGTCGGTCGGCTGCCAGGGGTCCGCGATCACGGCCGATGGCGGAAGCTGATGCGCATCAGTCGGCTGTCGGCCCAGTCTTCGAGCCGAGTCGGCCGGATGGTGCCGGGGTCGTGGGGCTGATTGAGGTCCGCGACGATCTCCGCCAGCACGGCCTGACGTTCAGCGGGATCGGTGACAGGCGTGGCCAGTGCGGGCAGGTCTGCGCGGATCCCGTTCTTGAGGTGGAAGGTGAAGTGGGGATCGGCGAGAAGGTTCGCATGCCAGTCGGTCGCGGCACCGCCGGCGCCGCTGCACAGGTAGGTGGCGCCCGCCGCTCGGTAGAAGAAGATCTCGATGCGGCGCGGCCGGCCGGTGCGGCGCCCCCGCGTCGTGATGTCGATGATCCGTTCTCTGGTGCCCGCGGTGGGGGTGATCGCGATGGCTCGCCGGATGTGGTCGGGCAGGTGGGACAAGGTCGCGTCCCGTGCGGAGTCGTTCGGCCCGGTCGTGTCCGCGGAGCTCATGCGGTCTCGGCCCGGAGGGCGGGGCCGAGGAGGAGCCCGCCGTCGATGACGTACTCCGACCCGGTGACGAACGACGCGTCCGAGGAGGTGAGGAACAGGAGGAGCCGGGTGACGTCGGCCGGCTCCCCGAGCCGGGGGACGGCGAACGGCTCGGGTGAGTAGAAGTCGGCGATCGCCGCGGTAGCGCCGGCCGCTGGTTCGTGGATGAAGGGGGTCGCGACCACGCCGGGGTGGATGGTGTTCACCCGGATGTTGTCGCGGCCGAGCTCGAGCGCTGCCGTGCGGGTGAGTCCCCGCACAGCCCACTTGGAGGCGACGTACGGCGCGTAGTGCGCCGTGCCGCCCAAGGCCATCGTCGAGGCGATGTTGACGATGGCTCCCCCTGCCGCACGACGCAGAGCCGGGGTGGCGACCTTGATCCCGAGGAAGGTCCCCGTGAGGTTGACGTCCAGGATGCGCGACCACGTGGCCTGGTCCGTGTCCTCGATCGTCGCCGGCGGGTTCTGCACGCCCGCGTTGTTGACGAGCACGTTCAGGGCGCCGAAGGCGCTCTCGGCGGCGTGCACGGCGGCGGACCACGAGCTCTCGTCCCTGACGTCGAGGCACGCGAAGCGAGCACGAGTCCCGAGCTCGTCGGCCAGAGCAGCGCCACGTTCGGCGTCGAGGCCGCCGATCACCACGTTCGCCCCCTCCGCGTGGAAGGCGCGCACGTGGCTCGAGCCCTGGCCGCCGGTCCCACCGGTCACGAGCACGGTCTGGTTGTCGAAGCGAGGCATCAGATGGTCCTTCGGCATGTGGGTGGATGACCGGGATCACCAGTGATGACCGGCGGCCAGTGGTGAGTCGATCGACTCACCATCCCCTTGACGCTAGGTCAGCGGCGGTGGTGAGTCAAGCCACTCACCTCGTAGGCTCCTGTCCCATGAGCCGGGTCGTGACGACGTATCACCAGCGCGTCGCTCAGGAGAAGCGCGCGTCGATCGTGACAGCCGCGACCGCGCTCTTCCTCGAGCTGGGCTACGACCGGACGTCGCTGGCGCGGATCGCCGAGCGCTCCGGCGTCTCGCGAGCCACCCTCTTCAAGCAGTTCCCGACCAAGGCCGCCCTGTTCGACGCCATCGTGACCGAGTCCTGGTCGACCGCCGACGAGGAGGATGCTCCACCCGCAGGCGACGTCGTCGACGGGCTCAGCACCATCGGTCGCCGCTACGCCGAGCTGCTGTGCCGCCCCCAGATGACCGATCTCTTCCGGATCGTCATCGCCGAGCTGCCGCGATTCCCGGAGCTGGCCCAGGCGCAGTTCTCGCACGGGAAGATGCCCTACTTCGAGTCTGTACGCCGCTACCTCCGGGCTGAGCACGAGGCCGGAACGGTGCGGGTCGAGGACGTGGACCTCGCAGCCACCCAGTTCCTGGGCATGATCTCCAACTACGTCTTCTGGCCGACACTCCTCGTGCCGGGCTGGGAGGTGAGTGCCGAACGCGTCGCTCAGGTGGTCGACGAGGCCGTCCGCACCATCGCAGCCCGGTACGCAACGACTGGATCAGGGGTGTCCACCAGCGATTGAGTCCGCCCATCGCGACGGAGTCCCGCCGGCACCAACGGCGTTCGCGGAACGTCTCGGTCGCCGTCCGGTTCGCAACCCGAGCGGTGCCATCGCGACACGTCCCGTCGTGCCGCCAGGGTCTTTCGCGCGCGCAGTGACAACCCGGTGCCGTTCGACTCCGGGGAGCAGCGGATCCAGATCCCGGCGGGCGGGTCGGCGAGGGCGCCGGTCGTCCCGCTCTTCCGTCGTCGCACGTACAGCGCGGCTGCGGTGCGGTCGGTGTCCCAGACGACGTCGCGCCCTGCAGCCCGAGCACCTCCCCGCGGCGCAGCTGGCACCACGCGGCGAGCAGCACGGCGATGCGCCACGGTTGCGGCACCGCGTCGTACAGGGCGTCGACCTGCTGGGGCGTGGCGACGTCGTCCTCGGGCGCGTGGTCGGCGTCGTGCCGCACGGACCGGTGCGAGGGCGTGGGGACGTCCGGCATCGTCTCGAGAAGCCCGTCGCGCTCGGCGGCACGCAGGATCGTCTTGAGCATGTCGACGGCGTCACCGGCGATCCCGTTGTGCGCCGCGCCCGGCCTGAGCACCGACGGCCGCGCGACGATCTGCGCGTCAGCGCTCGCACGACGGCGGTGTCGATGTCCCGCACCCGCAGGTCGCCGAGTGGCTCCAGCAAGTAGTTGTGCACCCGCCCGCGGTAGACCATCACGGTGCCCGGGCGCCGGGGCCGGCCACCCTTGCGCGGCTCGTGCTGGACCCGCTCGAGCCACGCCAGGGCGTACTCGCGGAACGTGATGTCCCGCAGCGCGGCGGCCGCCGCCTCCGCCTCGCGCCGTCGCACCGCGTCCTCCGGCGACTCCCACTCCCCTCGCGCCGCACCCTCTCGGCCATCTCGATCCTCCTGGTTCGTGCCACCCCCGTGCCACATCTCGTGGCATGGAGGGGGTTCTTCTGTCTCTAGGTTGTCCAGGCCTCACCAAAACAGAAAGGAGGCCCGGACCTGCGGAAAATCGCAGATCCGGGCCTCTGACCAGGCGGTCGATCGGTGACCGATTCGTCCCGATGGCTAGAAGTTGATCATGTGCCCCGCGAGGCCGTGGATCGACTCCTGGACGGCCTCGGACAGCGTCGGGTGGGTGTGGACGTTGCGCGCGACCTCGTGGACGGTGAGGTCCCACTTCTGCGCGAGGGTGAGCTCGGGCAGCATCTCGGAGACGTCGGGGCCGATGAGGTGGCCGCCGAGGAGCTCGCCGTAGGTCTCGTCGGAGATGAGCTTGACGAAGCCCACCGGGTCGCCGAGGCCGTGCGCCTTGCCGTTCGCCATGAAGGGGAACGACGCGACCTTGACCTTGTAGCCCTCGTCGCGCGCCTGCTGCTCGGTGAGGCCGAAGCTCGCGACCTGCGGCTGGCAGAACGTCGCGCGCGGCATCATGCGGTAGTCGCCGAGAGTGAGGGTCTCGGCACCGCCGATGGTCTCGGCCGCGACGACGCCCTGCGCCTCGGCGACGTGCGCGAGCATGAGCTTCGCGGTGACGTCACCGATCGCGTAGATGTGCTCGACGTTCGTGCGCATGACGTCGTCGATCGCGATGGCGCCGCGCTCGGTGAGCTGCACGCCGGTGTTCTCGAGCCCGAAGCCCTCGACGTTGGGCGCGAAGCCGACGGCCATGAGCACCTTGTCGACGACGAGCTCGCCCGGCTTGTCGTCCTTGACGCCCTTGTAGGAGACGGTCACGGAGGTCCCGTCGTCCTTGACCGTCTGGACGGCGGTCGACGTGAGCAGGTTGACGCCCAGCTTCTTGTACTGCTTGGCGATCTCCTTCGACACGTCGGCGTCCTCGTTGGGCAGCGCGCGGTCGAGGAACTCGATGATCGTGACGTCCACGCCGTAGTTCTTGAGGACGTAGCCGAACTCCATGCCGATCGCGCCGGCGCCGACGATCGCGATCGACTTCGGCAGGTCGCGCGTGAGGATCTGCTTCTCGTACGTGACGACGTTCTCGGACAGCTCGACGCCCGGGAGCAGGCGCACCGTGGAGCCGGTCGCGATGATGACGTTGTCGAACGTCACCTGGTCGGTCGAACCGTCGGAGAGCTTCACGTCGAGCGTGTGCGCGTCGCGGAACGTGCCGCGGCCGTCGTACTCGGTGATCTTGTTCTTCTTCATGAGGAAGTGCACGCCCTTGACGCGCCCTTCCGCGACGGTGCGCGAGCGGTCGAACGCCGCGCCGAAGTCGAAGCTGATCTCTCCGGAGATGCCGAAGGTCTTCGCGTCGTGGGTGAACAGGTGCGCGAGCTCGGCGTTGCGCAGGAGCGCCTTGGAGGGGATGCAGCCCACGTTGAGGCACACCCCACCCCAGTACTTCTCCTCCACGACCGCGACCGACAGGCCCAGCTGGGCTGCACGGATCGCGGCCACGTAACCACCGGGGCCTGCACCGAGGACGACGACGTCGTAGTGGGATGCCATGGCCTCAAGCCTACTGGCGCCGCATCGGCCGTGGCGCGCCCGCGCGGGCGACGTCCGCCACACCTGCGGGGGCCCGCGTGGGTTGACCCTGCGCCGTCGGGCGGGTCACGATGTCCGGGATGCGACACCTGCGGCTCCTCCTTCGCCGGCCGCGCTGAGCCCGCCGCGCGGGCACGCTCAGCGCGGCGGTGCCTGCGCGTCCCACGGGACCATCGAGCGCGCGGCGAGTGCCCGACGACGAAGCCCACCTTCTCGAGGAGCCTCACCGTGGACGCCGCACCCCCACCCCACCCCGCCACTCCCCCGTCGACCCGTCAGATCGAGGACCGCTGGCAGCGGTACTGGGCCGAGCGCGGGACGTTCCGCGCGCGCGACGACGGAGCGCGCCCGCGCCGCTACCTGCTGACGATGTTCCCGTACCCGTCGGGCGACCTCCACATGGGTCACGCGGAGGTCTTCGCGCTGGAGGACGTCGTCGCGCGGTACTGGCGGCTGCGCGGCTACGACGTGCTCAACCCGATCGGCTGGGACTCGTTCGGCCTGCCCGCCGAGAACGCGGCGATCCGCCGCGGCGAGAACCCCGCCGTGTTCACCGAGACCAACATCGCGACGCAGGCCTCGACGGCGCGCCGGTACGGGGTGTCGTTCGACTGGTCCCGACGCCTGGAGACGCACCGGCCCGAGTACTCCCGCTGGACGCAGTGGCTCTTCCTCCGGCTGCTGGAGCGCGACCTGGCGTACCGCGCGACCGCCCCGGTGAACTGGTGTCCGGCGGACCGGACCGTGCTCGCGAACGAGCAGGTCGTGGACGGGCGGTGCGAGCGGTGCGGGGCGGTCGTCGTGCAGCGCGAGCTCACGCAGTGGTTCGTGCGCGTCACCGCGTACGCCGACCGTCTGCTCGACGACATGGACGCGCTCGAAGGCGCCTGGCCGGCGCGCGTGCTGACGATGCAGCGGAACTGGGTCGGGCGCAGCACGGGTGCGCGCGTGCGCTTCACGGTCGTGCCCGACGGCGGCGCCGCGGTCGAGCACGACGCCTCGCCGGTGGCCGGTGGCCGCCCGTCGCACGTCGAGGTCTTCACGACGCGCCCCGACACGCTGCCCGGCGCGACGTTCGTCGCCGTCGCGCCCGACGGCCCGCTAGCCGCCGCGCTGTGTGCACCGGAGCACGCGGCCGCGCTCGCACGGCACCGCGAGGCCGCTCTGGCCTCCGGGGAGATCGAGCGGACGAACGCCCAGCGCCCGAGCGCCGGGACGTTCCTCGGCGCGTGGGTCCGGCACCCGTTCACCGGCGCACGGCTGCCCGTCTGGGCGGCGGACCACGTGCTCCCCGGCTACGGGACGGGCGCCGTCATGGGCGTGCCCGCGCACGACGAACGCGACGCCCGGTTCGCCACCGCCCACGGCCTGCCGACCGGCAGTGACGAGACCTGGGCCGAAGTGGACGAGGCGATCGCCCGCCTGGAGACCGACGGCACGGGCGAGCGTGCGACGTCGTACCGGCTGCGCGACTGGCTGGTCTCGCGCCAGCGCTACTGGGGCGCCCCGGTGCCCGTGGTGCACTGCCCCGCCTGCGGCGTCGTGCCCGTCCCCGACGACGAGCTGCCCGTGCGGCTGCCCGACCTGGCCGGGAACGACCTGCTCCCCCGCGGCCGCTCGCCGCTCGCGTCCCCCGCCGCCGACGCGTGGCGGCGCGTGCCGTGCCCGCGCTGCGGCGCGGCCGCGGAGCGCGACCCGGACACGCTCGACACGTTCGTGGACTCGTCCTGGTACTTCCTGCGGTACTGCTCGCTGGGCGACGACGGGCCGCCCGACGACGCCCCGTTCCGCCCCGAGGACGCGCGCCGGTGGATGCCCGCGGCGCAGTACGTGGGCGGCGTCGAGCACGCGATCCTGCACCTGCTCTACAGCCGGTTCGTCACGAAGTTCCTGCACGACGAGGGCTGGGTGGACGTCGTCGAGCCGTTCTCGACGCTGCTCAACCAGGGCCAGGTGCTGAACGGCGGTCGGGCCATGAGCAAGTCGCTGGGCAACGGCGTCGACCTGGGCGAGCAGCTCGACCGGCACGGCGCCGACGCGGTGCGCCTCGCGATGGTGTTCGCGGGACCGCCGGAGGACGACGTGGACTGGGCGGACGTGGACCCGGGCGCGATGCAGCGCTTCTGCACGCGCGTGCTGCGGCTCGCGGACGCCGTCGGGCCGGGGCATGGCGTGGCTGCCGCGGCACCCGAGGACGCCGGGGCGGCTCTCGGCGCCGCCGCGCGAGCCGACACCACGGCCCGACCCGGGACGCGCGCGACCGCCCTGCGCCGGGTCGCGCACCGGACGGTGCACGAAGCCCAGGACCTGCTCGACCGCAGCCGGTTCAACGTCGTCGTCTCGCGCGTCATGGAGCTCGTGACGGCCGCGCGTCGCACCGCTGACGCCGGACCGGGGTCGGGCGAGGACGCCGCGCCGCACGACGCGGCGGTGCGCGAGGCTGCCGAGATCGCCGTCGTGCTGCTGAGCCTCTTCGCCCCGCACACGGCCGAGGAGGCCTGGCACCGCCTCGGGCGCACGGCCTCGGTCGCAGAGGCCGGCTGGCCCGTCCTCGACCCGGCGCTCCTCGTCGAGGACGAGGTCGAGACGGCGGTACAGGTCGACGGCAGGGTACGGGACCGAGTGCGGGTACCCGCCGACGTCGACGAGCGCGCGCTGCAGGACCTGGCGCTCGCCACGGCAGGCGTCGCCCGGGCGACCGCGGGCCGCGAGGTGGTGCGCGTCGTCGTGAGCCCGCCCCACGTCGTGAACGTGGTGACCCGCACCGGGACTGCTTGAGCACGGGGTACGCGGCCCTCGACCACGGGGTTGGCGACCGGTTCCGCCGAGATCCGGTCGCCGACGCCCTGCTCGGCGGGGCCCGGTGCGTGGGCGAGTCGGACGCCGCGCGGCCCGCAGTCGCTACGATGCTGCAGCCGCGTCGACACGACATGCCGGCCCGTGCGCGGCGACACGGGCCGCTTGGAGCACCTCATGGCCTTCGGACTGGCTGCCCTCCTGGACGACATCGCTGCGTTCGCGAAGCTCGCGGCCGCGTCGATCGACGACGTGGGCGCGGCCGCGGGCCGCGCCAGCGCGAAGGCGACGGGCGTCGTCATCGACGACACCGCCGTCACGCCGCGCTACGTCGAGGGCCTCGCTGCGAAGCGCGAGCTCCCGGTCATCAAGCGCATCGCCGTGGGGTCGCTGCGGAACAAGCTGCTCTTCATCCTCCCGGCCATCCTCCTGCTCAGCGAGTTCCTGCCTTTCCTGCTCACACCGCTGCTCATGCTGGGCGGGACGTACCTCGCGTTCGAGGGTGCGGAGAAGGTGTGGGAGCTGGTGTCCGGCAAGCACCACGCCGAGGTCGAGGACAAGGCGGAGAAAAAGGCCGTCGACGAGGACAGCGTCGTGTCGAGCGCGGTCCGCACCGACTTCATCCTGAGCGCCGAGATCATGGTCATCGCGCTCAACGAGGTCGCCTCCGAGGGCTTCTGGTCGCGACTCATCATCCTCGTCATCGTCGCGTTGCTCATCACCGCGGTCGTGTACGGGATCGTGGCGCTCATCGTGAAGATGGACGACATCGGCCTGCACCTGGCCCGGCGCGAGACGCCGTGGGTCCAGTCGTTCGGGCGCGGGCTCGTCGGCGCGATGCCCAAGGTCATGGCCGTCATCTCGTTCGTCGGCATCATCGCGATGCTCTGGGTCGGCGGTCACATCCTGCTCCAGGGCGCCTACGACCTGGGCTGGCACGCCCCGTACGACCTGCTGCACCACCTTGAGGAGGGCGTCCACGGCGTGCCGGGCGTCGGCGGCTTCCTCACGTGGCTCGTCGACACCCTCGGCTCCGCGATCGTCGGGATCGTCGTCGGCGGGATCGTCGTCGCCGTCCTGCACCTCATCCCCCGCCGCAAGCACACCCCGCAGGCGACGCCCGACCAGCCGGCCACCGAGCAGGCGCCCACCGAGGACTGACCGACAGCAGCTCACCGTGACGGGCGGCGCCCGCCGCCGCATCGTCCGCCTCGACGTCACCCAAATCCCACCCGACCGCTGAGTGCATGAAACAGTCGCGACAAGGGCCGCCGATCGCGACTGTTCCGTGCACTCAGCGGGTGTCGGTGGCGGGTCGTAGCGTCGGGCCCATGAGTGCATCGGCGGGGATCAAGGTCGGGGTCGTCGGGAGCTTCGGCTCGGCGACGCAAGTGCTGGAGATGGCGGTCGAGGCCGAGGACGCCGGCTGGGACGGCTTCTTCTCGTGGGACGGGCTGAGCCTGCTGTCGATGCCGGTCGACACCTTCGACCCCTGGGCGATCCTCGCCGCGGCAGCGGTCCGTACCGAGCGCATCGCCCTCGGCGCGATGGTGTTCGCGCTGCCGCGCCGCAAGCCGTGGGAGGTCGTGCGGCAGGCCCTGACGGTCGACCACCTCTCCGGCGGGCGCCTCGTCCTGCCCGTCGGGGTGGGCGTGCTCGACGACGGCGGATTCTCCGCGGTCCCCGATCAGCCCCAGGAGCTGCGCGAGCGCGCCGCGCTGCTCGACGACGCGATCGCCTACCTCGACCGCGCGTGGTCCGGCGAGCCGTTCACCTTCAGCGGCACCCACGTCGAGACGGGCGAGATGCTGTTCCTCCCCCGCCCGGTCGAGCGTCCGGTCGTCGGTCACCACGTGCCGGTCTGGCCGGTCGGCGTCTGGGACGCCCAGCGTCCGCCCCTGCGGTCCCTCGACCGCACGCTCCGCGCCGACGGGATCGTGCTCCAGCTCCGCGGCGAGCGTGGCTTCGACGTCCCCACGCCCGACGACGTCTCCGCACTCGTCTCCTGGCTCACCACCCGCCGCGCCGAGCTCGGCCTCGACGCGTCGCGCCCGTTCGACATCGTCGTCCAGGGCGAGCTCCCGCCCGACCGGCGCGCGGCGCAGGACCAGCTCGCCGGCCTCGCCGACGCGGGCGCCACCTGGTGGGTCGAGTCCCGCTGGAACCCCGACACAGCCACGCCCGAGTCGCTGCTCGACGCGATCCACCAAGGCCCACCCCGCCCCTGACGAGGGCGGTGGACCGTCAGCCGACGGGGCGCGCCGCCTCGATCTCGACCTTCGGCAGGGTCTTCGCCGGCAGCGTCTTCGGACGCCACGACGCACGCGTCGCCTCGAACGCGGAGATCTCGTCGGCGTGCTTGAGGGTCAGGCCGATGTCGTCGAGCCCTTCCATGAGGCGCCAGCGCGTGTAGTCGTCGATCTGGAACGGCACGGTGACGTCCTGCGCGGACGCGGTGCGCGCGACGAGGTCGACGGTCACCTCGGTGCCGGGGTTGGTCTCGAGGATCTTCCAGAGGAGCTCGATGTCCTCCTGCGCGACGATCCCGGCCACGAGGCCCTGCTTGCCGGAGTTGCCGCGGAAGATGTCGGCGAAGCGCGAGGCGAGGACGACGCGGAAGCCGTAGTCCTTGAGCGCCCACACGGCGTGCTCGCGCGACGAGCCGGTGCCGAAGTCGGGGCCGGCGACGAGCACGGAGCCGGCACGGTAGGCGTCCTGGTTCAGGACGAACGTCGGGTCGCCACGCCAGGCGGCGAAGAGCGCGTCCTCGAACCCGGTGCGCGTGACGCGCTTGAGGTAGACGGCGGGGATGATCTGGTCGGTGTCGACGTTGCTGCGGCGCAGCGGGACGCCGACGCCGGTGTGGGTCGTGAACTTCTCCATGGCAGGAACCTCTTCGAGTCTTCGGGGGCGACGGGGCGGGCGTGCGCTGGCGCGGTGCTGTCGCTCAGACCTGCACGAGGACGCGCGGGTCGAGCGGTGCGAGCGGGGTGCCGTCGAAGGACGTGATGTCGGTGCCCTCGGGCAGGTCGAGGTCGCTCAGCGACGAGAGCGTCCCGCGCAGCGCGGTGGCGGCGGCGACGAGCGGCGACACGAGGTGCGTGCGCCCACCCTTGCCCTGGCGGCCCTCGAAGTTGCGGTTCGAGGTCGAGGCGGCGCGCTCGCCGGGCTGGAGCTGGTCGGGGTTCATGCCGAGGCACATGGAGCAGCCGGCGTTGCGCCACTCGGCACCGAAGTCGAGGAAGATCTTGTCGAGACCCTCGGCCTCGGCCTGCAGGCGCACGCGCGCCGACGCGGGGACGACGAGGACGCGCACGTCGTCGGCCTTGCGCTTGCCCTGGACGACCTTGGCGACGGAGCGCAGGTCCTCGATGCGGCCGTTGGTGCACGAGCCGATGAAGACCGTGTCGACCGGGATCTCACGCAGCGGCTGGCCGGGCGTGAGGCCCATGTACTCGATGGCGCGCTCGGCGGCGACGCGCTCGTTCTCGTCGGCGATCTGCTCGGGCACGGGCACGGTCGCGGAGATCGGCAGGCCCTGGCCGGGGTTGGTGCCCCACGTGACGAAGGGCTCGAGGTCGGACGCGCGGAGCGTGACCTCGGTGTCGAACACGGCGTCGTCGTCGGAGCGCAGGGTGCGCCAGTACTCGACGGCGGCGTCCCAGTCGGCGCCCTCGGGCGCATGCGGGCGGCCCTTGAGGTACTCGAACGTCGTGTCGTCGGGCGCGATCATGCCCGCACGAGCACCGGCCTCGATCGACATGTTGCAGATCGTCATCCGCGCCTCCATGGAGAGGCTGCGGATGGCCTCGCCGCGGTACTCCAGGACGTAGCCCTGGCCGCCGCCGGTGCCGATCTTGGCGATGATCGCGAGGATGATGTCCTTGCTCGTGGCGCCCGGTGGCAGCTCGCCGTCGACGTTGATCGCCATCGTCTTGAACGGCGCGAGCGGAAGGGTCTGGGTCGCGAGGACGTGCTCGACCTCGGACGTGCCGATGCCGAACGCGAGCGCGCCGAACGCGCCGTGCGTTGAGGTGTGCGAGTCGCCGCACACGACCGTGAGGCCGGGCATGGTCAGGCCGAGCTGCGGGCCGACCTGGTGCACGATGCCCTGGTCGGCGTCGCCGAGCGAGTGGATGCGGACGCCGAACTCGCGGGCGTTGTTGCGCAGCGTGTCGATCTGCGTACGGCTCGTGAGGTCCGCGATCGGCAGGTCGATGTCGAGCGTCGGGGTGTTGTGGTCCTCGGTCGCGATGGTGAGGTCCGGGCGGCGGACCTGTCGACCCGCGAGGCGCAGGCCCTCGAACGCCTGCGGGCTGGTGACCTCGTGCACGAGGTGGAGGTCGATGTAGAGGAGGTCGGGCGACCCGTCGGTGCCGCGTCGCACCAGGTGCGCGTCCCAGACCTTCTCCGCCAGCGTGCCGGCCATGTTGCTCATCTCCTCGTCGTCTGTCACGGCGCCTCCGCGGGGGCACGGCGGGCCGTCTGGGTCGATCGTCCGTCCTCCGGCGTGCCGCCGGGGAGAACGTCCAGCGGGTGGAACATCCGTGCCGGACTTGCATCTCAGTGCGTGAGACGTCAATATCGACCTATGGACAATACTAGCGGAGTCGGCGTGCTGGACAAGGCGGCCTCCGTCCTGGGCGCCCTGGAGTCCGGACCGGCCACCCTGGCCCAGCTCGTCACGGCCACGGGCCTCGCCCGCCCGACGGCGCACCGCCTCGCCGTCGCGCTCGAGCACCACCGCATGGTCGCGCGCGACATGCAGGGTCGTTTCGTCCTCGGTCCGCGGCTCAACGAGCTCGCGACGGCGGCCGGCGAGGACCGCCTGCTCGCCGCGGCGAACCCCGTGCTCACGGCGCTGCGCGACCACACCGGCGAGAGCGCGCAGCTCTACCGCCGGCAGGGCGACCACCGCATCTGCGTCGCCGCGGCCGAGCGTCCCGTCGGCCTGCGCGACTCGATCCCGGTCGGCGCGACCCTCACGATGAACGCCGGCTCCGCCGCCCAGATCCTGCTCGCCTGGGAGGAGCCGGACCGGCTGCACCGCGGGTTGCGCGAGGCCGTCTTCACGGCGACCATCCTCTCCGGCGTCCGACGCCGCGGCTGGGCCCAGTCCGTCTCCGAGCGCGAGCTGGGGGTCGCCTCCGTCTCGGCGCCGGTGCGTGGGCCGTCCGGACGCGTCGTCGCCGCCGTCTCGATCTCGGGCCCGGTCGAGCGCCTGAGCCGCCAGCCCGGGCGTCTGCACTCCGGCTCGGTCGTCGCCGCCGCGAACCGCCTCACCGAGGTCCTGCGCCGCGCCGGGGAGTGATCGACGCCGTCCGGTCCGGGCGGTCCTCGGCGCGCCGCGGGCCGCAAACGGGACGGGCACTGTCAAAATGACACGGTCTGCTGCCATGCTGTGCGTGCTGAACGACCCGTGCGGCCTGGCGTGCGCAGGGGGCGCTCGTCCTGACCGATCTCAGACCCACGAGGAGTCCCGATGCATCCGAAGGTGAAGGCGATCCTGATCTGGGCGCTGGTGATCTTCGCCCTGTACGCGATCGTCACGAGCCCGGAGCGCGCCGCCGACATCCTCGAAGGGATCTGGGACGTCATCCTCGGGGCCTTCCGCTCCATCGGACAGTTCTTCAGCTCGCTCCTGGACTGACCGTGGCTCTCGGCGGCCCTCGGAGCAAGATCCTCCAGCGCTACGTGCTGAGCGGGGAACGGGTCGTGATCGCGACGCGGCACCACTGGGGGATGCTCGTCGAGCCCGTCGCGACGACCGTCGCGGGCGCCCTCGTCATCGGCTGGCTCGTCGTGCAGGCGGGTCCCGCGGTCGGCGACGGCGTCCTCGTCCTGTGGTGGCTCTGGCTGGTCCTCGCCGCGCGGCTGGTCTGGAAGGTCTTCGAGTGGCGCAACGAGTGGTTCGTCGCCACGGACAAGCGGCTCCTCCTGCTCTACGGGCTCATCACGCACAAGGTCGCGATGATGCCGCTCACCAAGGTCACCGACATGAACTACGGGCGGTCCCTGCTCGGTCGGTTCCTCGGCTACGGCCAGTTCCTGCTCGAGTCGGCAGGCCAGGACCAGGCGCTGCGCCAGATCGACTGGGTGTCGCGCCCCGACGCGACGTACCGCAAGCTCTGCGACACGCTCTTCGGCCCGGGTGGGGCCGCCGGACGCCCCGGCTTCCCGTCCCCGGCGTCGGCCGGCAGCCAGCCAGCTCCCGTCTCGGTCACCCCCGGCACACCGGTGACCGATGCGCCTCGGCGCCCCGCCGAGCCCTCGCCGGTCCCGCCCGCCCCGGCCTGGGACGGGCGCACGCCGTCCGACGTGGCACCCGTGCCGCCGGTGCCGCCCGCGCCGGCGCGGGGCGACGAGCAGGTCGTGGTCGTGCCCGGACGCGCTGACCGCGCCGAACGGGCCGAACGGGCCGACCACACCGCCGGGAGGTCGAGCGGGTCGACCCAGCCCATCGAGGTGAGCGGGCGCCACGAGGCCGGGCAACACGACGCCGGGCACCCGGACGACGAGCGCGGCTGGGCCGTCTCGGGCGAGCACCGTGCGACGTACGTGCCGGTGATCCACCCCCGTCCGATCGTGACCCCGGTCCCCAAGCCCTACGAGCCAGGCCCGGGACGCGACGAGGCTCCCTGACGGCCGCGAGGTGAGTCGCCGTCGGAACCGACGCAGGGAGAGCACGAGACCGTGCTGCGGAGCGCCTGACGCCCGTCGGCATCCGACGAGAGCCGGGGACGACAAAGGCCCGGTCACCGTGTGGTGACCGGGCCTTCCTCTGTACCCCCAACGGGATTTGAACCCGTGTTACCGCCGTGAGAGGGCGACGTCCTAGGCCGCTAGACGATGGGGGCCTGTGGAGCTCTGGACCGTTGCCGGGCCGTTTCTCCGGTGAGAACTCTACCTCATGCTCTGAGCGGTTCTGACCACTCGTTGCAAGAGCCGGAGCTCATCGCTGGGGTACCAGGACTCGAACCTAGACTAAGTGAACCAGAATCACTCGTGCTGCCAATTACACCATACCCCATGGGGGTAGGACCGCCGTCATGGAGAGGGTCTATCGGACCGGAATTCACCAGTCCCCTGACTCCCTCGTGTGGAGGTCTCACCGGGCGAGAACATTACCGGACGTCGGGACCGAGACCAAATGCGCCGCTCCCGCACCCGCTGGTCAGGCTCGCCCTTCGACCGTCACCTCCCGATCCCGGTATGACCACCGTCCGGCACGGCCGCTCGACGGACCGGGTCTCGTCTGGCAGCGTCGTCGCCATGGCTCCCGCACACGCCCCGGATCCTGGTTCCCGCGCCGACCGCGCCGCCTCGTTCGAGCACGGCGCCTCCCGGTACGCCTCGACCCGGCCCTCCTACCCCGACGAGGCGGTCGACTGGCTGCTGCCGCCCGGGGCGCGGCGCGTGCTCGACCTCGCCGCGGGCACCGGCAAGCTCACGGAACGGCTCGTCGCGCGCGGCCTCGAGGTCGTCGCGGTCGAGCCGGCGGACGCGATGCGGGCCGAGCTCGCGCGGGCCGTCCCCCAGGCGGAGGCGCTGCCCGGCACCGCGGAGTCCGTGCCGCTCCCCGACGCCAGCGTCGACGCCGTGCTCGTCGCCCAGGCCTGGCACTGGTTCTCCCCCGCTGCCCTGCCCGAGATCGCCCGGGTCCTGCGGCCAGGTGGCCGGCTCGGGATCGTGTGGAACGTCCGCGACAGCTCGGTGGACTGGGTCGGCCGCTTCACCGAGATCATCCATCGCGGAGACACCCTCGACCACAGCTACCGCGAGCCGGTCCTCGACGACCGATTCACGACCCCTGAGCACCGGACCGTGCCCTGGGCGGACCTGGTCACGACGGCGTCGCTGAGACCCCTTGCCGCGTCACGCAGCTACCTCCTCACGCTCCCCTCGGAGCAGCGGGACGCGTTGCTCGCTGAGATCGACGACCTCGTCGGGACCCACCCCGGCCTCGCCGGACGCTCCGAGGTGGAGCTGCCCTACCTCGCCGAGTGCTGGCGAGCCGACCTCGGGACCTCGCCGTCGCCCCCCGCCCCGGCGGCACCCACGGAGCGGCCGGTCGCGCAGCCGGAGGCACCGTGAGCGCCGTCGGTCCGGCGTCCGGCCGCGAGCGCGTCTCGGGCGACGACGTCCGCGTCGCCGCCCGCTGGCTCGTGGATCGGCTCGTCGCCCACCCGGCCGACGCCTTCGACGTCCAGGCGGGCCCGGTGCGGTGGTCGTGCTGGACCACCGCGGAGCACGTCGTCGACGACCTGCTGGCGTACGCGATGCAGCTCGCGGCGCTCCCCCGGCTCGCCTACGTCCCGCTCGTCGGGCCGCGAGGCGAGGACGAGATCGCGCACGTCGACCGCGCGTCCGGCACGCCTGGTCTCGCCGAGGCGCTCGTGGGCGGCGCGGAGCTCCTCGCCTCGCTCGCGGAGACCCGCCCGGACCACGTCCGCGCGTACCACCCCTACGGCCTCTCGGACCCAGAGGGCTTCGCCGCCATGGGCACCGTCGAGGTCCTCGTGCACGGGCACGACGTGCTCCTCGGGCTCACGAGCGAGCACGCATCGTTTCCCGACGGTCTCGCAGCACGCGTGCTCGCCCGCCTCTTCCCGGACGTTTCCGTGCTGCCGGGCGACGACCTCGACCTCGTCCTCCTCTGGGCGACGGGGCGGGGGACGCTCGAGGGGCGTGAGCGCCTCACGCGCTGGCGGTGGGACGCGACCGTCCGCTGAGCGTCTCGTCCCACAGCGTCACCCGGAGGCGGCCGCGGCAGCGGCGGCGATGCGCCGTGCGGGCGCCGACAGCGCCGTACCGTCCTTCCAGACCATGCGCAGCCTGCGCTCGAGCTCGAGCCCCGGCACGGCGACGCGCACGAGCGCCCCGCGCGCGACGTCGTCGGCGACGGCGAGGCTCGAGAGCACCGCGACGGCGCCACCGTGCTGCACGGCGGTCTTGAGCGCGGCCGTCGAGCCGAGGTACGGCAGGTGGTCCGGCAGGCGTTCACCGAGCGCGGCCAGCCCGCGCTCGAGCGTCTCGCGCGTCCCGGAGCCGCGCTCGCGCACGACGAGCCCTCCCGCGAGCAGCTCGTCGACGCGCAGCGCACTCCGGCGCGCCCACGCGTGGCCGGGGCCGACGACGACGACGAGCCGGTCGTGCGCGACGGTGCGGCTGCGCAGCCCACGGCGCAGCGTCGCGCTCTCGACGAACCCCAGCTCGACGCCGCCGTCGAGGACGAGGTCGGTCACCTCGCGCGAGTTGCGCACGACGAGCTCGACGTCGGGCGCTCCCCCAGGCCCGGGCTCGGTCAACGCGAGCCGGGCCAGCCAGCGCGGCGCCAGGTACTCCGCGACGGTGAGGCTCGCCGCGACGCGCACCCGTGCCGTCGGAGCCTCGCGCAGCGAGACGACCGACGTCTCGAAACGGTCGGAGGCGTCGATGACCTCGCGCGCCCACGCCGCCGTCGCACGTCCCGTCTCGGTGAGGCGGGCACCGCGCGTCGTGCGCTCGAGCAGCTCCAGCCCGAGGCGCCGCTCGAGCGCCCGCAGGCCCGCCGACGCCGTCGGCTGGGAGACCCCGAGCGCGCGCGCCGCCGCACTGATCGAGCCGTGCGAGTCGGTCGCGACGAGCAGGGCGAGCGCTCCCAGCGAGGTGCGGTCCCGTGGCGGAGAGGGCATAGGCGCAGCCTATGGCTTGCGAAGCACCTCGTCCTTCCGTGCACGAACGGCGAGGTGCAGGCTCGACAGCATGGCCCGCCACTCGCACCCGACGGCGTCCAGCACCACCGTGCTGGACGCCGCCTCCCCGCCGCCTCCCGGCGTGCTCGCACCGCGCTCCTGGGCACGTGGGCGTGGATGGCCTGCCCGTGGCCGTGCGCTCGCTCCCGGTCTCGTCCTCGTCATCGTGGCGAGCGCCGCCGTCCTTCTCGGCGCCCGTGCCCTGTCGACGGTCTCCCCGCTCGTCGTCGCGCTCGTGCTCGGTGCGCTGGTGGCCCCCGCGCTGGCGCGCGTCGGCGCGACCCGGCGCGGCCGACCGGTGGTCTCCGCGACCCGACCGGGGATCGCCTGGACGTCGCGCACGGTCCTGCGCACCGGCGTCGTGCTGCTGGGGTTCCAGCTCTCACTGCCGGAGGTGCTCGCACTGGGCTGGCGCGGGCTCGTGGTCGTGACCGTCACCCTGGCCCTGACCTTCGCGGGGACCCTGGCTCTCGGACGCGCGCTGCGCGTGCCGCGTGCGACCGCGCTGCTCGTCGCGACCGGGTTCTCCGTGTGCGGCGCGGCGGCGATCTCGGCGATGCAGGGGGTCGTGTCGCGTCCCGGCCGGTCGCCGGGCCAGGTCCGCGAGGACGACGACGCCGTCGCGGCGTCCCTCGCGCTCGTCACGGTGTACGGGACGCTGGCGATCGTCCTGCTCCCGTGGCTCGCCTCGCTCCTGGGGCTCGGCGACGACCGCGCGGGGCTGTGGATCGGGGCGAGCGTGCAGGAGGTCGCCCAGGTCGTCACGGCCGCCGGGACGGTCTCGGGGTCGGCGCTCGCGACCGCGACCGTCGCCAAGCTCGCGCGGGTCGCGCTGCTCGCCCCGCTCGTCATGGTGGCGGGGATCGTCGTCGCCCGTGGCGCCCGCCGCATGGTCCGTGTCCCGGGCGCGGAGGGACCGGCCTCGGAGCGTGAGGTGGCCGGGGCTGGCGCGGCGCAGAGTTCCGCGGGCGCGACCGCACCGCGCGTCGCACCCGTGCCCTGGTTCGTCGTCGGATTCGTGCTGGCCGTGGCCCTGCGCAGCCTCGGCGTGGTGCCGGCACCCGTGCTCGCCGTGCTCGCGACCGCGACGACGGTGGCGTTCGTCGCCGCGATGTTCGCGCTCGGGCTGGGTGTCGACGTCCCCTACCTGCTGCGGACCGGGCGACGCGCCGTGGTCCTTGGCGGCCTGTCGGCGCTCCTCGTCACGACGACGGCCCTCGTCGGCGTCCTGCTCCTCACGTGACCCTCCACCGTGCCCCGCGAGCTGCTCGCCCGGTGGCTCGGCGAGGGAGAACCCTGGTCGCGCGAGGTAGAACGGTGGTCACGCGAGGTAGAACCCTGGTCATGACCAGGGTTCTACCTCGGCGTAGGGGTCGCGGCAGGGACGCCGAGCGCCGCGGGCAGGTCCGCCAGGCCGTGGACCACGTGGACGCCGGACGCGCGGGCCGACGTCGGGTCCTCCGGGTGCGGGCCGCCGCGGCGCGTGCCGGGCCGGTCGAGCCACACGCCGACGAGACCGGCCGCGACCGCGGCTCGCGCGTCGACGTCGAGCTCGTCCCCGACGTACGCCGTGCGGGCCGGGTCGGTCCCGAGCCGTCGGCACGCCTCCGCGAAGACGCGCGGATCGGGCTTGCCGAACCCCAGGGTGTCCACCCCGACGAGGAGCGGGACGTCCGGGAGGCCCGCCGCGGCGAGCTTGCGCGTCTGGAGCTCGACGCGCGCGTTCGACAGCGACCCGACCCGGACCCCCGCGGCGACGAGCGCGTCGACGACCGGCCGTGCGTCGTCGAAACCGGTCCACGACGCCTCGAACGTGCCCCAGAAGAGGTCCTTCCAGTCCACGTACGCGGCGTCGTCGAGCAGCTCGCCGCCGAACGTCGCCTGCAGCTCGTTGGCCCGCGCCATGCGCTGGGCGTCGAAGTCGACCTCGCCGCGCGTGTAGGCGCGGTAGTGGCCGTTCGGGTCGGCGCGCCACAGCGCGAGGACCTCGTCGTAGCGCTCCTCGGGCAGGTGGGGCAACCACACGCGCGACGCCGCGGCGATCGCCTCGGCAAAAGCCGCGCGCGTGTCGACGAGCGTGTCGTCGACGTCGAACAGGACGCCCTCGACGGCCGGTCCCGTCACAGCGCGTCCCGCAGGCGCACCAGGCGCTCCAGCGTCGAGCCCTTGCCGAGCAGCTCCATGGACTCGAACAGGGGCGGTGAGACGCGGCGGCCCGTGAGCGCCACGCGCAGCGGCGTGAAGGCGAAGCGCGGCTTGACGCCCATGCCCTCGACGATCGCGTCGCGCAGGCGCTCCTCGATCGCGGCGGTGACGAACTCGCCGTCCTGCAGGACGTCGAGCGCCGCGATCGCGGCCGCGAGGATCTCCTTCGCGTCGTCGCGCAGGGCGCCGCGCGCGTCCTCCTCGACGGTCAGCGCGTCGTCGGCCGTGAAGAGGAACCCGAGCATCCCGACCGACTCGCCGAGCAGGACCATGCGCTCCTGGACGAGCGGCGCCGCGGTCGTGAGGATCTCCTGGTTGCGCGGGGACAGGTCCGCGAACGAGTCCGCCGGGACGAGGCCGCCCGCGTGCAGGTACGGGACGAGGCGGTCGCGGAAGTCCTCGGGCGCGAGCAGGCGCACGTGCGTCGCGTTGATCGCCTCGGCCTTCTTGAGGTCGAAGCGCGCGGGGTTGGGCAGCACGTCGTGCACGTCGAACGCCTCGACCATCTCGGTGACGGAGAAGATGTCGTTGTCCGGCGAGATGGACCAGCCGAGCAGCGCGAGGTAGTTGAGCAGGCCCTCGGGCGTGAAGCCGCGCTCGCGGTGCAGGAACAGGTTCGACTCGGGGTCGCGCTTGGAGAGCTTCTTGTTGCCCTCGCCCATGACGTACGGCAGGTGGCCGAACTCCGGCCTGACCTGCGCGACGCCGATCTCGAGCAGCGCCCGGTACAGCGCGATCTGGCGCGGCGTGGAGGACAGCAGGTCCTCGCCCCGCAGTACGTGCGTGATGCCCATGAGCGCGTCGTCGACCGGGTTGACGAGTGTGTAGAGCGGCTGCCCGTTGGCGCGCACGAGCGCGTAGTCCGGCACGGACCCCGCCTTGAACGTGATCTCGCCGCGCACGAGGTCGGTGAAGGTGATGTCCTCGTCGGGCATGCGCAGGCGCAGCACGGGCTCGCGCCCCTCGGCGCGGAACGCGGCCTTCTGCTCGTCCGTGAGGGTGCGGTCGAAGTTGTCGTACCCCTTGGTCTTGACACCCGCGGCGGCGTTGCGCGCGTCGGACTCCTCCGGGGTCGAGAACGACTCGTACACGTACCCGCCCTCGACGAGCCGCGCGATGACGTCCTGGTACAGGTCCGCGCGCTGCGACTGCCGGTACGGCGCGTGCGGGCCGCCCACCTCGACGCCCTCGTCCCAGTCCAGCCCGAGCCAGCGCAGCGCGTCGAGAAGCTGCTGGTAGCTCTCCTCGCTGTCGCGCGCGGCGTCGGTGTCCTCGATGCGGAAGACGAACGTGCCGCCCACGTGCCGCGCGTACGCCCAGTTGAACAGCGCGGTGCGGATGAGGCCGACGTGCGGCGTCCCGGTCGGGGACGGGCAGAAGCGGACGCGGACGGGCGAGGAACCAGGTGCGGGGATCACGGTGCCCAGACTAGTTGCTCTGCCTCGTCGCCCGACGGCGGCCCCGCTCGGGCGGGCGGCTTCGCTCCGTCGTCGTCTCAGTCCGGACGACGGCGCTGCCGGCGCGGGTCATGAGGCTCGTCAGGCTAGCCATCTGGCCGTTCCGGCGTGCACCGGTCGAAGCCGTCGAGCCAGTCGCGGAAGTCCCTGACGGAGTAGTCCCCCGTCATTCCCGGGGGCAGGGGATCCGCACCCGCGAGTCGGTCGAGGGCATCCTGGACGCACTCGTCGTACTCCTGGGAGTCAAGGGTGAGGTATGCCCACGCCCAGTCGCTGGCCTGGTCACGCGAGATCGTCGCGTCGACGAGCCCGGCCAGGACGCCGCGCGTCTCCGCCCGTGTGGGGTAGTCGCGTGGGGCGCCGTCGTCGGTGCCTCCGACGTTGCCGGATGTCGGCCTCAGACCAGGACTCGTTCGTCGCCCGACGCCTGCCAGACGACGACGCGGTCGCCCGGCTCCACGCGGTAGCGGTTCTGGGACACCGACACGAGCAGCAGCCGGAGGTCCGCCTCGTCCACGACGATCGCTGCCGCACCGACCAGCACGCGCGCGCTCCCGGCGCCGACGTTGTGCCACACCGTGACGTCGCGCTCTCCGTCCGGGTCGGCGTCGAACCGGACGTACAGGTCCTCGAGCCCCGGCTCGACGCGCGTGACGTCGACCGAGGCGACCCCGGGGATCGCGCGGACGTCGTCGGCCGTGAGCGCGGTCGGTGCGGGCACCTCGCCGGCGTCCGCGCCTCCGTCCTGCGCCCCCGTCACCCGCCTGTCACCCGCCGACTGCACGGCCGAGCGCCCGCGCCGCGCACGCGCGAGGCCGACCAGCGCACCGATCGCGGCACCGAGGAGCGCGCACGCGGGCACGCTGACGATCGCCAGGACGATCGCGTAGGACATCGCCTCTCCGCCGGGGACGTCCCCGGCCACGATCGCGAGGGCCGTGAGCACCGCGACGACGACGCACGGCACGACCGCGCCCCAGGCCGCCCCGCGCGCGGCGACGCGACCGGGCGTGCGCCGCACGGTCAGGCCCGCCGGACGACCGGGTTGCTCAGGACGCCGAGCCCCTCGACCTCGCACTGGACGCGGTCGCCCGCGTCGACCAGGCCGACGCCGGCGGGCGTCCCGGTGAGGATGACGTCGCCGGGCAGGAGGGTCATCGCCTCGGAGATGTACGACACGAGGAACGGGATGTCGAAGATCATGTCGCTCGTGCGACCGTCCTGCTTGACCTCGCCGTTGACGCGGCTGCGCACGCCGACGTCCTCGGGGTTGAGGTCGGTGTCGATCCACGGGCCGAGCGGGCACGAGGAGTCGAATCCCTTGGCGCGCGCCCACTGTCCGTCGGTGCGCTGCGCGTCGCGTGCGGTGACGTCGTTCGCGACGGTGTAGCCGAGCACGTAGCCCGGCGCCGCCTCGGGCGTCACGTCCTTCGCGAGGCGCCCGATGACGACGGCGAGCTCGGCCTCGTACGAGACCTCCTGCGAGAAGTCGGGCAGGACGATCGGGTCGTCCGGACCCACGACCGAGGTGTTCGGCTTGAGGAAGAGCAGGGGGCTCGACGGGACGTCGTTGCCCATCTCCTTCGCGTGGTCCGCGTAGTTGCGGCCGACCGCGACGATCTTGGAGCGCGGGATCACCGGCGCGAGCAGCCGGACGCCGTCGCCCAGCTCGATCCGCTCGCCCGTCGGCGTGACGGGCATGTACAGCGGGTCGCCCGTGAGGACCGCGAGGTACGTGCGGTCCCCCTCCTGCTGGACGAGGGCGTAGCGGGGGTCGTCTCCGGTGGTGAATCTCGCGATGCGCACGGGCTCAGGGTACGTGCCCGACGTCGCGTCACGCCCGGGCGAGCACCTCGCCGTTGAGCACGGCGAACCAGCCCGCGGGCTCCTCGGCCCAGCGCAGCCAGTCCTGCGCGAGCTGCTCGAGCGCGACGTCGTCCGCGAGCGCCGACTCCTGGGCCTGGACGGCGAAGTTCGACGCGACGCAGCGCTCGGCCCACAGCCCGCCCCACCAGGTGCGGTCCTCGGGGGTCGCGTAGCACCAGGTGCTCGCGGTGGGGACGATCCCGGCGGGGTCGAAACCGGCCTCCTGGACCCAGGCGAAGAGACGACGGCCTGCGTCGGCCTCGAAGCCGTACGCGTGCGTGACCTCGTGATAGAGCGTGTTCCACTCCGTGAGGCCCGGGGACTCGGGGTACCACGTCATGGCGGCGTAGTCGGCGTCGCGCACGGCGATCAGCCCGCCGGGCTTCGCGACGCGCCGCATCTCGCGCAGCGCCGCGATCGGGTCGGACAGGTGCTGCAGGAGCTGGTGGGCGTAGACGACGTCGAACGTGCCGTCCGCGAACGGGAGCTCGTAGGCGTTGGCCTGCTGGAACGCGATGTTCGCGGTCTTGCGCTGGGCGGCGAGCTCGCGCGCGCTGTCCAGCACGGCGGCGGACGCGTCGACGCCGACGACCCGCCCGGTGCGGACGCGCTCGGCGAGGTCGACGGTGACCGTCGCCGGGCCGCAGCCCACGTCGAGGATGCTCATGCCCTCGCGCAGGTGCGGCAGCAGGAAGCCCGCGGAGTTCTCGGCCGTGCGCCACCGGTGGGAGCGCAGCACCGACTCGTGGTGCCCGTGCGTGTAGGACTCGGACTCGTGCGAGGGGTCGCTGCCCGCCCCGGTGGGGGCGTCGCGGTGTTCGGCGGCCACGTCGGCACCGTGAGGGGTTTCCGTCATACCCGCACCGTAGGCCGGACGTGCACCGTTCTCGACCCGGTTCTCACACTCTGGGCGTGCGCTCGGCGCATCACGGCCAGGCGGCGGACAATCCCCCCATGACCGCCGCCGCCGGCACGACGACCTCCCCGGGTCCCTCCCCGGGTTTCGCACGGCGTCACGCCGCGCTCCTCCTGGGCGGGAGGGGCCGCGTGGCGGGGGTCGACGTCGCGCGCGGCGTCGCCGTCCTCGGCATGTTCACGGCCCACGTCGGGTACACGTCCGACGACTTCGGCGAGGTCGCCGGCTGGCTGTCGCTGTCCCACGGGCGGTCGTCGATCCTCTTCGCGCTCGTGGCGGGCGTGTCGCTCGCGATCGTCTCGGGCGGTCGGACGCCGGTCGACGGGCTGCCCGCGCTGCAGGTGCGCACGCGCATCCTCGTCCGCGCGGTCATGCTGCTGGGACTGGTCGGGCTGCTCGACCTGCTCGGGACGCGCGTGCTGCTCATCCTCGGCTTCTACGCCGCCTTCTTCGTCCTCGCGCTCCCGTTCCTGCGCTGGCGACCGCGCGACCTCGTCGTGCTCGCGGCGGGGGTCGCGGTCGTGGGCCCGGTCCTCGCCTACTGGGGGACCGAGGCGCTGGCGCGCGCCGGGCTGCGCCTGCCGGAGGACGGCTCGGGCGCCTTCACCGACTTCGTCGTCTCCGGCCACTACCCCGCGATCGTGTGGATGGCGTACGTGCTCCTCGGGCTCGCGATCGGGCGCTCGGACCTCTCCTCGACCCCCTTCCGGGTGTTGCTGGTCGGCGGCGGTCTGCTCGCCGCGGTGATCGGGTACGGCGTCTCGTCCGCCGTCGTCGACCCGCTCGGGGGGCCGCAGGCGGTCGAGGAGGCGGCCGCGGCGTGGTCGAGCACGTTCCGACCGGACCCGCTCGCGTGGGACGACCCCTGGCCGACGAGCTCCTACCTCTGGCTCGCCGGACCGCACACGGACACGCTGCCCGAGGTCGTCGGATCCGGCGGGTTCGCCGTCGCCGTCCTCGGGCTCTGCCTGTTCGTCGGCCGCGTGGGCCGGTGGGTGCTCGCCCCGGTCGCCGCCGTCGGGGCGATGGCCCTGTCGGTGTACTCGGCGCAGATCGTCGTCCTGTGGTCGTGGGGCGACGACGCCTTCGATCAGACGACGAACGGCCCGCTCCTCGCCCTCGTCCTCGCGACGCTCGCCGTCGCCACGGCGTGGCGCTGGGCTCTCGGGCGCGGCCCGCTCGAGCGTCTCTTCGCGTCCGTCGCCGCACGTGCGTCGAGCGTCACGACGGCGCCGCACGGCTCCCCCGGCACGGCGCCGGACGTGGCACGACCCACCGCTCGCGACGACGGCGCCGCCCCACCCGCGGGAGACGTGCCGTCGTAGGGTCGGCCCATGACGACTTCCTCTGCCCCCTCGTCGACGCCCGACAACGCCCTCGCCCTGCGTCGGCTCGGCCGCTCCGGCCTCGCCGTGTCCGCCGTCGGGCTGGGGTGCAACAACTTCGGCCGCCCCCAGACCGCGACCGAGACGCTCGAGGGGACGCGCGCCGTCGTCGACGCGGCGATCGACGCCGGGGTGACGTTCTTCGACACGGCCGACACGTACGGCGGGCGCCCGGGGCTGAGCGAGGAGCTGCTCGGCCAGGCGCTGGGGTCGCGGCGCGACGACGTCGTGGTCGCGACGAAGTTCGGCATGTCGATGCGCGGGACGGCCGGAGAGGACTTCGGGGCACGCGGGTCGCGGCGCTACCTCGTGCGTGCCGTCGAGGACTCGCTCCGGCGTCTGGGCACCGACCGCATCGACCTCTACCAGCTCCACACGCCGGACCCGCTGACCCCGATCGACGAGACGCTCACGGCGCTCGACGACCTCGTGCGCGCGGGCAAGGTCCTCTACCTCGGGCACTCGAACTTCGCAGGCTGGCAGATTGCGGAGGCGGAGCTCACGGCGCGCGCCGCAGGGACGGCGCGGTTCGTCTCGGCCCAGAACCAGTACAACCTCGTCGAGCGCGCCGCAGAGCGCGAGGTGCTGCCCGCCGTCGCTGCCTACGGCCTCGGGGTGCTGCCGTACTTCCCCCTCGCCAACGGCCTCCTCACGGGCAAGTACGCGCACGGCGCCCGGCCCGACGACGGCCGCCTCGTCCGCACCAAGCCGCACCTCCTCGAGACCGCGCCGTGGGAGGCGCTCGCGCGGCTGGGCGCGTTCTGCCAGGTGCGCGGGATCACGGAGGTGCAGGTCGCGTTCGGCTGGCTGCTCTCCCGGCCGCAGGTGTCGAGCGTCATCGCGGGCGCGACGAAGCCCGAGCAGGTGCGCGAGAACGCGGCCGCCGTGGCCTGGGCGCCGACGGCCGAGGACCTCGCCGAGCTCGACGAGATCTTCCCGCCCGTCGCAAAGGTCGCGCCCTTCTGAGCGAGTCGACGGCTGACGGCCACCTGGTCGACAGGGCGCGTCAGGCCTACCGTTGAACGATGGCCACGTGGGAGGACGTCGAGCGCGTCGTCGCGGTGCTGCCGGACACGGATCTCAAGGGTCCGCGGCAGTGGACCGTGCACGGGAAGGTCTTCGTGTGGGAGCGCCCGCTGCGCACCAAGGACCGCGACGAGCTCGGTGACGCCGCGCCGTCGGAGGCCCCGCTCGCCTTTTGGGTCGCGGACGAGGGTGAGAAGGCGGCACTCGTGGGCGACGACCCGGACACGTTCCTCACGACGAGCCACTTCCACGGGTACGCGATCGTGCTCGCGCGCCTCGATCGCGTCCCCGTGCCCGAGCTCGAGGAGCTTCTCCAGGACGCGTGGCTCGCCCGCGCGCCGAAGCGGCTCGCGAAGGACTACCTCGAACGGACGGAATGACGGCGCCGCCCCAGGTCGAGGCCTGGGGCGGCGGGTCCGCAGGTCAGCGGGAGAACACGGCCGGGTCGTAGCGCGCCCACGTGGGCGCGACGGCGACCGTCACGTCTTGGCGGTCGTACACGTTGTACACGAGGTCCCACTCGGCGCTCGTCCCCGAGGCGACCGTGTCCGGGCGATCGAGCAGTGTGTCGGGCGCGTAGTCGTAGGTCCTGCGCGCGACGAGCCCGCCGGACACCGGCTGGACGTCGAGCTCCGTCGGGTCCACGTCGTGGCCGGTGCCGTTCGTCAGGCGCACCCGGAACCGGACGTGGTCCGCGTGGTCGTGCGCCGACGTCGAGGCGTGCTCGGTCGGCGTGTACTCCTGCGGTGCCGACACCGAGAGCACGAGACCGTCCGTGTACCGGACCGACTCGCCGAACCACACCCGGTCGCTGACGACCGCACGGATCTCGACGGACTCGTCGGAGATCCTGCCGAGGGGGTAGCCGTACAACGTGGTGACGCTGCCGTGCAAGGAACCCGGCACGGGGAGCACGTCGACCGTGATCCACGTGGTGAGGACGACCGCGCCCGAGACGAGCGCGACGAGAGAGCGCGTGTCCCTCTTCACCCCCCGCGCACCACGCCGCCATCGCACGGCACCGACCGCAATCACGACGAGCGCGGCGACCGGGTAGAAGGCACCGACGTGCGTCCAGCCGCGGCGCGACGTCGTCGCCTCCGTGACGAGGACGGCGACGACCAGCAGGACTCCCGCGACTGCCACCACGGTGGCCCAGCCGGGCCGGCGCCGGCGCGCGAGAGCCGGCGTCGGCGTCGCCTGCGCGGTCCCCGACGCGGCGGCCTCGCCCTCGGCCGCGCCTGCGCTCGGCTCGGCTGGTCCTCCGCCGGCGTCCTCGGTGCCGGGTGCGGTCCCCCAGGCCGGGGCAGCCGAGCGCCTGCCGCTCCGCTTCGTCCTGTCCTTCGCGCTCAACGGTCGCCTCTCTCGGTCCGGTCGTCGCAGGCGGCAGGCCTCAGTAGGCGCTGGCGCGCGTGACCTCGAACGTCGCGGTCTTCATCGCCTCGAGGTTCGCCGCGTCGATGTAGTCGAAGACCTCGACGGTCTCGGACGCGCCCGGCTCCAGGGTCTCCGTGTAGGCGAAGTCGGACTCGATCACGGTGCCGTCGGCCGCCACCGCGTCGATGTCCAGGTCGAACGTGAGGGGCTCGTCGGACGTGTTCGTGAGCGTGACCGGCAGCGCCGACTCGACCCAGTCGTACTCGTCGACCGTGCCGGAGAACGCGCCGAACTCGACGCCGAGGTCGTTGGCGAGGATGTCGTCCGTCGCCTCGCCGGACATGCGGTCGGCCTCTTCCTCCCACTCGGACGCGTCCTGCTCGATCTCGGCGAGCGACTGCTCGTACTCGTCGCTGGCGTTGTTCGCGGCGACGAAGATCACGACCCACATGACGACCGTCACGACGACCGCGAGCGCGCCCAGGACGATCGCGCTGATCGAGAAGCCCTTGCCCGTCTTGCCCTTCTTCACCTGCAGCAGGCCGACGATGCCGAGCACGAGGCCGGCGAGGCCCAGCACGGCGCAGAAGAAGTTGACGCCCGGGATCCAGCTCCCGAGGAATCCGAGGATCGCGAGGACGAACCCGACGATCGCGAGCGTGTTCGTCGACGACGGCCCGGGCGCGCCGTAGGCGGGGTACCCGCCGTAGGGAGCGCCGTACGGCGGCTGCTGGGTCGGGTCGGCGCCGTAGGGCTGGCCGTAACCCTGCTGCGGGTCGGCAGCGTACGGCTGGCCGTAACCCTGCTGCGGGTCGGCAGCGTACGGCTGGCCGTAACCCTGCTGCGGGTCGGCAGCGTACGGCTGGCCGTAACCCTGCTGCGGCTCGGCTCCGTACGCCGGGGCGTACGACGGCGCCGGCGCGCCGTAGGGCTGGGTCGAGGGATCGCTCTGGGGCTCCCCTTGCGGGGTGTACGCGTCCTGCCTGGCCGGGTCCGTACCGCCCGGGCGGTACGGGTCGAACTGGTACGGGTCGTGCGGGCCGGTGGGCGGCTGCGTCATGATGCTCCTCCGCGGCGGCGCCGCGACTCGGGTGGCTCGGGGTTCGACCGTGCCGGGTCTTCACAGCACGTTCACGACCATTGTTCCCGGAAGGGCCGACATCGGGGAATCCGTCCACCAGGGTGAGATCGGTCTCGTCGGCGCGGTCGCGTGCCTCTCGTACCCTGGAACGGTGCCCCCGCTCCCCTCCGCCACGTTCCCCGCGCGGCCGACGTCCGCCGTCGGGCCGGTCGTGCTCGGCACGGACGAGTGGCTCGCACGAGAGGGCGCGCACGCCGCGCGCGCGGACGCGTTCACCGCGGGCTGGCGACGACGCAAGCCGCTCGGCGAGAAGCACGCGATCGAGGACTTCCTCTTCACGTACTACCCGACCCGTCCGGCCCACCTGCGCCGCTGGCACCCGGGGCCCGGCGTCGTGCTCGCTCCCCCGTACGCGGAGCGCGCCACGTGGCGCTGGTACCGCGAGACGGGTGACGGGCTGTCCCTCGACACCGAGGCCTTCCTCGCCGACCGGGGCGGCGCGGTACGCCACCTGCAGGGACTGCTCGCGGCGACGGCGTCGCGCCCGGGACGGTTCGGCTGCTTCGGCCTCCACGAGTGGGCGATGGTCTACCGCGACCGCGAGGCCGGGCGCGACCACCGCCACCCGCTGCCCCTGCGCCTCGGCCACGAGGGCACCGACCAGGTCGTCGAGTCGCACCCCGTCCAGTGCTCCCACTTCGACGCGTTCCGGTTCTTCACGCCCGAGGCAGCACCGCTCAACCGGCTCCAGCCCTCGCGGGAGACCCAGCCCGCGACGGAGCAGCCAGGGTGCCTGCACGCGAACATGGATCTTCTGAAGTGGTCGACGAAGCTCGGACCGGCGGTCCCCGGCGACCTGCTGCTCGACAGCTTCGAGCTCGCGCGCGACGTGCGGGTCGTCGACATGCAGGCGTCGCCCTACGACGTCTCCTCGTACGGGCTCGAACCCGTCGCGATCGAGACGCCCGAGGGCAAGGCCGAGTACGTGCGCCTGCAGCGCGGCTTTGCCGAGCGCGGCGCCTCCCTGCGCGACCGCCTGCTCGCCGTGTGCGATGCGCTCGTCGGTGCGACCCCTAGTGCGACAGCATCCCGCTGACGAGGCACCGCCAGGTGACGGGCCCGACGACACCGTCCACCAGCACCTCGGGGAAACCCGCGTGGAGCGCATCCTGGAAGCCGCGCACCCATGCCTCGGTCCTCGGTCCGAACTGCCCGTCGACGACGAGCACCGGGTCGGGCCGCCCCGAGAGGTCGCGGGCGACGGCCTCGCGCTGCACGGCGCGCACGGCCTCGCCGACGCTCCCGCGACGGACGACCACGACGAGCGCGGACCACGTCGCGGGCCCGACGACGCCGTCGACGTCCAGGTCGGCCGCGTCCTGGAACGCGCGCACCGCGCGCTCGGTGAGCGGACCGAGCACCCCGTCGACGACGAGGTCGTGCCCGCGGTGCCGCAGCAGGTGCTGGAGCGTCTGGACCGGGTGCCCGTTCGCGCCGCGCCGCACGCGCGGCCACGGCGGCAGTGTCGTGAGGACGGTGGTCATCGTCGTTCCCTCCCGTGGCCGCGGGCCCGGCGGGTCGCCCGCCGTGGAGCACCCGCGCCCCGTCCGGAGGGAGCGAGGCGGACCGGCCGGTAATACACCGCGGACCCGCCCGGGTCGCATGCGAGGATCGCTCGCGTGAGCCGCGCCCCGACCATCGCCGAGATCCCGACCGGCCCCGTCACCGTCCCTCAGGCGATCCGCGCGCTCGCGGGAGCCGACGTCGTCACCCCCGTGTGGCGCAACGTCCTCGGCGGGCTGACCTTCCGCCTGGAGACCACCGACCCGTCGGCACCGGAGACCACGCGGTACGCCAAGTGGGTGCCGGCCGGGACCCCGGAGCTCGACCTCCCGGGCGAGGCGGAGCGCATCGCCTGGGTGGGTGACCGCTCGCCCGTTCCCCGCGTGCTCGACCGGGGCGAGGACGCCGACGGCGCGTGGCTCGTCACGCGTGCGGTACCCGGGCGCTCGGCGGTCGAGGCGCGCTGGGCGGGGGACCCGGTGGTCGCGGCAACCTCGATCGGCCGTGGGCTGCGCATGCTGCACGACGCCCTGCCGGTCGAGTCATGCCCCTTCACGTGGTCGGTCGAGGACCGGGTGGCGAACGCCGACGCCCGGCTGGCGCGCGGCGACGGCCCCGCGCAGTGGTTCCCCGAGCACCGCGGTCTGGGCACCGCGCGGGCTCGCGCGCTGCTCGACGACGCACCCGCCGTCGACCGCCTCGTCGTGTGCCACGGCGACGCGTGCGTGCCCAACACGCTCCTGCACGACGACGGCACGTTCGCCGCACACGTCGACCTCGGGTCGCTCGGGGTCGCCGACCGGTGGGCAGACCTCGCCGTCGCGGCCTGGAGCACGGAGTGGAACTACGGCCCCGGGTACGACGGCCACGTGTACGCGGGCTACGGCGTCGACCCCGACCCGGAGCGCATCGCCTACTACCGCCTGCTGTGGGACCTCTCCTGACGCGACCAGACCACCCGCCCCGCTGAGTGCATGAAATAGTCGCGCCCGGATCGATTCGACCGCGACTATCTCATGCACTCACGGTCAGTGGTGGTGGGCGTCGAACCCGTCGGGGGCGCGGTCGAGGAACGTGCTCACCGCGGTGATGAGCCCGTCCGGCCGGACGTGCAGCACGTCGGTGCCCGTCGCGAACTCCGACCCGTCGGGCGCCACCGCCCGCCAGCGCAGGCGGAGACGGTCGTCGTACACGTCGGGCTCCTCGCGCGCTTCGAACCGGTGGCTCGCGACGTGCGTGAGCAGCTCGTTCGCGAACGCCAGCACCGCGTCGCACCCCTCGGCGCGGGCGGCGGGCGCGACGTACTCGACCTGTCGCGCGAACGTGTCGCACGCGAGCCGGTCCCGCTCCGCCGCGCCGGGAGTGTTCCAGAACGCCAGGTAGCGGTCGACCGCTGTCGCGGTCGTGGTGGTCGTGGTCGTGGTCGTCGTGGTCTCGGACATGGTTCCTCCTCGTGTCGGGCTCCTGACGAGGCTCGCCAGGTGCCGCCGTTGCGGCCCGGCCGGGTGCCGGACCACCAGCGTCGAGGCGGTGACGTCGTGTCGTCGATGACCTCCGAGGTAGTTGGCTGACGCCGTCGCGCGCGGCAGGGTGGGCCCATGACCCTCGTGGACGCACCCGTCGGCACCCTGCTGCGCGAGTGGCGCGTGCGCCGCCGCCGCTCGCAGCTCGACCTCGCCGTCGGGGCGGACGTCTCGGCCCGCCACATCAGCTTTCTCGAGACGGGTCGTGCGCGCCCCAGCCGCGAGATGATCGACCGCCTGTGCGACGAGCTCGACGTGCCCCTGCGGGCCCGCAACGACGTCTACCTCGCGGCGGGCTACGCGCCGCGGTTCCGCGAGACGGCGTTGTCGACCGCGACGCTGGTGGCCGCCCGGCGAGCCGTCGACCTCGTGCTCGCGGGCCACGAGCCGTTCCCCGCCATGGCGGTCGACGGCCGCTGGAACCTCCTCGCTGCCAACGCGGCCGCCGGCGCGTTCCTCGACGGGGTCTCTGCCGCGCTCCGCGAGCCGCCGGTGAACGTCCTGCGCGCCACCCTCCACCCGCAGGGCCTCGCACCGCGGATCGCGAACCTCGCCGAGTGGGGCGGCCACGTCCGACGGCGCGTGCGCCGCCAGCTCGAACGGACCGGGGACCCGGCGCTCGCCGACCTGCTCGCCGAGGTCGACGGCTACGTGCCGCGACCGGACGACGGGCGCGACGACCGCGTGGCCGCGAGCGACGCCGTCGTGCCGCTCCGCCTGTCGACACCGCAGGGAGAGCTCGCGTTCCTTTACACGATGACCGTGTTCGGGTCGCCGCGTGACGTGACCCTCGACGAGATCGCGATCGAGTCGTTCTTCCCGGCCGACGACGCGACCGCCGCCGCGCTCGGCGTCGAGCGCTGAGCGTTCGACCTACCGACGCGGCTGGTGGGCCGGCACGCCCTGCTCGGCCAGCTCGGCGGTCTCGGCGACACGCCGCGCGCGGGTGTCGGCACGTCGCGCCTCGACGATCCATCCGAGGATCGCGCGCCGCGCCCCGGGCGTGAACGCGTCGAAGTGCTCGCGGGCACCGCGACGCTCCGCGAGCGCACGGGCGAGGTCGTCGGGCACGACGAGCGCCTCGGCGTCGTCGTGCCGGGTCCACGACCCGTCGGCCTTCGCCGCGTCGACGACGGCGCGACCAGCCGCGGTCATGCGCCCGTCGGCCTCGACCCGCGCCACCCGCTCCTTGCTGAGCCGGGTCCAGCGGCTGCCGGGCCGGCGCCGCGTGAACCACAGCGCGTGCCGCTCCTCGTCGACCGTGGACGCCTGCCCGTCGATCCAGCCGTAGGAGAGCGCCTCCTCGATCCACGGCTCGTAGCCGTACGTGTCCCGGCCGCTCTCCCGGCGCCACGTCACGAGCCAGACGCCGGGTTCGGCGTCGTCGTGGTGCTCGGCCAGCCACGCGCGCCACGCCTCGGGCGTCTCGGCATGGAACGCGGGTCGGCCTCGGTACTCGTCGGTCACTGCGCCTCCGTCGTCGGTGGAGCCATCAGCGTGCCCGACAGGTCGGCCCCGCGCCAGGGTGGTGACCGAGGAGGCGACCCGGGAGGCGAAGCAGGCGCCTCCCGGGTCGGCCCGGTCAGCCGCAGGCCGGGACGACGACGGTCTGCTCGACCGTCTGCGTGCCCTCCGGCCCCGTCGCGGTCACCGTCACGACGACCTCGCCCGTGACCGACCGCGCGGCGAACGACTGGTAGGCGCTCGCCCCCGGTGCCACGGCGTCGAAGGTCCGTGAGCCCAGCGCGCTCGCTAGCACGACGTCGACCGGCTGGTCGGACGTGTTGGACGCCCGGACCGCGACGTACGGCTTGCCGGCGAGGCAGCGTGGGCTCACCTCGACCGTGACGAGCAGCGGCTGCATCGGGACGAGCTGTCCGGCCGCCAGCCGCAGACGGCGCGTCTGCTCGTCGACCCGCTCCTGCGCGGCGTCCGCCGTGCCGAGGAGCGCACGCGCCGCCGACAGCTCCCGGGTGAACACGCCGAAGTCGATCCGGCCGTAGCGGTCGGCCTCGGCCTCCAGGTGCTCGACGTCGGCCACCGTCGCGACGAGCGCGGTCGTGTCCGTCGGCGGGACCTCCACGTCGTACGCCTCGGTGAAGAACGTCATGCGGTCGAGGTTCGCGACGTACGGGTGGTCGGCGTACGCCTCGGTCGACAGCCGGACGAACACCTCGTGGGTGCCGCGCACGGTGCTCGGCAGGTCGACGGTCGCGACCCCGTCAGTCGTCCAGCTCGAGCCGGTGCTGGGCAGCGGCACGGTGACGAACGGCTCGCCCGGGTTCGCGGGGTCGAACGCGTCGAGGTACACCGACAGCGCCGAGTTCCGCCCGGACCGGTTGGCGTTGTGCACGTAGTGGACGGAGAGCTGGTCGAGCGCGGCGGAGCCGAGGTCGACCTCGCCGTAGGAGAGCCAGTCGCCGTCCGCGGTGCCGCCGACGTTCGTCACCGGACCGCTCGTCCACGTCGAGGACTCGTTCTTGAGGCCGCGGCCGGAGTTCGACGTCCAGGCCTCGGACTCGACGACGACCGACGTCGGGCCGCCCGGTGCGAACGTCAGGCTGTCGAGGTTCGCGACGTACGGGTGGTCGGCGTACGCCTCGGTCGTCAGCCGCACGAACACCTCGTGCGTCCCCTGCACCGTCTCCGGCAGGACGACGGTCGCCGTCCCGTCCGAGGTCCAGCTCGACCCGGTCGTCGGCAGCGGCACGGTGACGAACGGCTCGCCCGGGTTCGCCGGGTCGAACGCGTCGAGGTACACCGACAGCGCCGAGTTCCGCCCGGACCGGTTGGCGTTGTGCACGTAGTGGACCGACAGCTCGCCGAGCGGGAGCTCACCGAGGTCGACCGCCCCGTAGGAGAGCCAGTCGCCGTCCGCGGTGCCGCCGACGTTCGTCACCGGACCGCTCGTCCACGTCGAGGACTCCTTCTTGAGCCCGCGACCGGAGTTCGCGGTCCAGTCCTCGGCCTGGATCGTCACGGTCGGCGACTCGCCCGGCTGGCCCGGGGCCGCCGGGTCCTCGGCGCTGAACCGGAACCAGTCGAAGTTGCCGACCCAGCTCCGGCCCGACGGCGCGAGGAGCTCGAACGTGACGGCCTTCGCGTCGAGGAGGGCCTGCACGTCGCCGAGCTCCGCCGTCACCTCGGTGTACCTGCCCCAGCCGCTCGTACCCAACAGGTCGACGGTCGCGACCACGGGGCCGCTCACGTCGCCGGCGTGCACGCGCACGGTGCTCGGCGCCTCCGTGGGGCCGAAGCTCGTGTCGTACCGCACGGTGAGGAAGCGCGGCGCGGCGTCCCCCGCAGCGGTCTCGAAGGTCATGTCGCGGTACTGCACCCACGACCCGGAGCGCACACCGCCGAGGTTGCCGGACGAGCTGTTCGCCTCGTTCTTCAGCTCGCCGCCCGACCACGCCTCGGACTGCTCGGCCTCGAGCGTGCGGTAGCCGCCGCCCGTGAGGTCGAGCGCGTCGATCGCCGCGCCCAGGCGGTCGACGGCGAACCGCAGCGCGATGCTCGTCGCGGCCTCGTCGCCGAGGGCCTCCTGCGCCTTCGTCAGCGCGGTGGAGAACCGGTCGAACGTCACCGAGGAGTAGTTCCCGTGCCGCACGAGCTCGGCGTCGTCGACGAGCGCGGCGAGCGCGTCGCGCTCGGCGGACGCCACGGACAGGCGCAGCGGGGAGAGCACCGAGACGCCCTGGCCGCGCAGCGTCGACGCCGCGACGCCGTCGGCGAGAGCGCCGTCGCCCAGGTGGACGTAGAAGCGCGCGTCGGCGGACGCCGTCCCCGTCAGGGAGACGGTGAGCGTGGTCGGCGACGTGACCGTCACGGCCGCCGTGACGCCGTCGGGCAGCCCGACGACGCTCGCGACCCCGCTCGCGACGAGGTCCGTGCCGGCGGACGCGGCGAACCGCGCGCCGTCGAGCGTGAGGGTCACGGTCGCGTCGAGCGCGCCGCCGTCGCCGGTCTGGACCGTCGTCGGGTCGGCACTCACGCGCGGGCCCCCGACGGGCTCGTCCGTGGCGGTGCTCATGGAGAACGCGGGCTCGGTGTCCGTGCCCCAGTCGCTCGGCTGCTCGCCCATGCGGAACGCTAGGTCCGCGCCCCCGATCACCGTCTCGTAGTCGACCCACGTGTTGCCGAACGTCGCGCCGTCGAGCGTCGCCGACTGGACGTAGAACGCGTCCTCGGAGACGCCGTCGGCCGTCACCGTGAAGGCGCTGCCGTCGTCGTACGTGATGGTCGTGGAGTCGAAGAACGGCGAGCCGATCTGGAACTCGGACGACCCAGCGGTCACCGGGAACAGGCCGACGGCCGCGGCGACGAACATCGTCGACATCGTGCCGGCGTCGTTGTCCATCGTGGGGAGCATGCCGCGCGGGTCGAGCTGGTAGACCTTCGTCTTCACGGGCGGCGTGAACTCGCCGCCGCCGCTCGGGACAGCGCTGGAGGAGCCGGTCGCGATGTACCGGTTCCAGGTCTCCTTCGTGTAGATCGCGCGCGCCCACTTCTGCGTCAGGCTCGGCTCGCCCGTGTAGTTGAAGAGGTACGGCGCCTGGAGGTCGATCTCGTTGGCGTTCGAGTGGAGCATGGCCTTGCCGTCGTCCGGCGCGTGCTCGCCGAACATGTGGCGCATCGCGAGGCGCGCCGCCTCGGGGCCGCCCATCGCCTCGACCAGCGCGTCCATGTCGTACGCGTCGTACCAGTGGTACTGCCAGAGCGTGCCCTGGTAGAGGCTGGCGGCCTCGAACCTCGCGTAGTCGGCGCTCTGCCACGAGCCGTCGGCGGCGCGCGGGGTGAGGAGGCCGACCTGCGTGCCGTCGGCCGCGGTCCACGCGCCCGGCTTGGTGAGCTTCTCGATCGGCCACGACGCCTGCTCGCGCATCGTCTGCGCCTCGTCCGTCAGGCCCAGCTCGTCCGCGATCACGGACAGGCCGTACTGGTCGTAGCCGCGCTGCACGGACGCGCCGGGGTTGCCCGCCACGTAGCCGCGCTGGAGCTCGTCCGCGCTGTACTGCCCGACGAGCCGCTGGAGCGCCGGGTACGCCTCGTCGAGCCGGTCGAAGCCGTCGAAGCCCTTGGCGATCGCGTCCGCGACCACGACCGACGACCGCTCCCAGCGCACCGTCGGGACCGAGTGCACGAACCCGCCGAGGCCGCCGCCGGTACCCGTCGCCTCGGCGTCGGCGAACAGGTAGATCAACGACTGCACCATGTCGCGGTACAGCGCCGGGTCGATGTAGGCGATGACGGAGAACTTGCGGAAGTCGTCCCACGTGGCCCACGAGTCGTAGTACGTGAAGCCCTGCGCGGCGTGCACCGCGCCGTCGACGCCGCGGTACGTGCCCGACGTGCTCGTCGCGTTCATCGGCATCGCGAACATGCGGTACAGGTGCGTGTAGAAGAGCTTCTGCAGCTCGCCCGTGGGGTCGGTCGCGGTCGAGGCGTCGACGGCGACGCGCCCGAGCGTCGCGTTCCACTCGGCGCGCGTGCGGTCGCGGATCTCGTCGAACGACAGCTCGCCGAGCTCGACCTGCTGGTCGGTCCGCGCCTGCTCGACGCTCACCGGCGACAGCGTCACCTGCAGGCCGACGTCCCCCGCGTCGGCCGGGTCGAACGTGAGGATCGCGCCGGTGTCGACGCCGTCCTGCGCGGTCGCGTCGACCAGCTTGTCGTCGTCGCCCCACGTCCGCACGGTCGCGGGCTGGAGCGTCCGCGCGGTGTAGTACAGCGTGTAGGCCGCGTTGTAGAAGTAGCCGGTGACCTGACCGGAGAGCTCCACGGTGCCGTCCGCGAGCGTCTCGACCTGCACCGAGGAGGACCGGCGGCTCGTGTTGTTGGTCTCGAGGTCGACGACGAGGCTGGGCGTCGCGCCCTCGGGGAACGCGTAGCGGTGCACGCCCGACCGCGTGGTCGCGGCAACCTCCGCCTCGATCGCGCCGGGTGCCGTGGTGATCCCGCCGTCCGTGCCGGCGACGTTGCCGAGGCCGACCGTGTAGTAGCCAGGGCTCCCGACCTCGTCGTCGTGCGAGAACGGGTGCGCGTAGGTGCCCGTGCCGGGCCGCGCCGTGTACGACCCGGACGTCGGCACCACGAGGATGTCGCCGCCGCCGCCGGAGCCGCCGACGCCGTCGAGGTTGGTGTGCGTGAAGCCCGAGATCTGCGACTGCGCGTAGTCGTAGCCGGTGTTGTTGCGGCCCGGCGTCGTGCGCGGGTTCACCTTCGCCAGCCCGTTCGGCGCCTGCGCGGCGGGCATGTCGTTGCCGTAGTCGCCCTCGGTGCCGACGAACACGTCGACCAACGAGGCGCGGTCCGGCACGTCGGGCGCCGCGGGTGCGACGACCGCCGACGCGGCCGGGACGAGTCCCACGACGGCCAGCGCCGCCGCGACCGTGCCGGCGACGAGGCGACGGCTCCAGCGGCGGACAGGGGTGCTGACCGGTCGTGCAGAGGTGAGCGCGTCGGGAGCCGGGAGGGAGCGGCGCGCGCCCGCGGCAGGGAACCGGTGGTTCATGGTGTCCTCAGGGTGGATGGGTGGCACGGACGGTGGCACGGGGCCGGTTCGGTCACGGTGCCCGCGGCACCGTGACAGACGGGGGTGACGAGCAGGTGATCACCAGGTGGACGGCCGTCGCTCGCGGGACTTCTCGTAGGCTCTCTCGCTCCCACGGCGTCGTGGGTGGTTGTCGTCGATGACACGGAGGTCGACCCGGCACGGCGCCGGGTCGGCCTACTCTCGCACATCCTGACAGCGCTATCAACCACCCCGCGGTCCGCCTGGCAACGCCGCCGAACCCGGGGTTCTCCGCCATGATCGCCGTCGGACGACGCGGAACCCCGGGTTCGGCACCTCGGGTGCTCGCCGGCTCGGGCGCCGGCCGCGCCACCTGACAGACTCTCCCTGTGACCACCACGACCGGCCGGACCCCGGCTCTCCTCGCGCACGTGCCCGCCCCGACGGGCAAGGCCCCGGACCCGGACGCGCTCTACGAGGGGTTCACGACGTGGGCGACCGAGCAGGGTCTCGAGCTCTACCCGCATCAGAGCGAGGCCCTCATCGAGCTGGTCAGCGGCTCGCACGTCATCCTGTCGACCCCTACGGGGTCCGGGAAGTCGCTGGTCGCGATGGGCGCGCAGTTCGCGGCGCTCGCCGCGCACCGGTCCGGTCGCGGCGGCCGGACGTACTACACGGCGCCCCTCAAGGCGCTCGTGAGCGAGAAGTTCTTCGCGCTCGTCACGGCGTTCGGGTCCAAGAACGTCGGCATGACGACGGGCGACTCGGCGGTCAACCCCGACGCCCCGATCATCTGCTGCACGGCAGAGATCCTCGCGAACATCGCGCTCCGCCGCGGCGACGACGGCACCGGGCCCGACGACGAGGACGCGATCTCCCAGGTCGTCATGGACGAGTTCCACTTCTACGCCGACCCGCAGCGCGGCTGGGCGTGGCAGGTGCCCCTCCTCGAGCTGCCGAACACCCAGTTCCTGCTCATGTCGGCGACCCTCGGCGACACGACCCGCTTCGTCGAGGAGCTCGAGGAGCGCTCGGGCCGTCCCGTCGCCGAGGTGACGACCGCCCAGCGCCCGGTCCCGCTCCACTTCAGCTACGTCGTCGAGCCGCTCACCGAGGTCATCGAGGAGCTCGTCACGACGCACCGCGCGCCGGTGTACGTCGTGCACTTCACGCAGAAGGACGCCGTCGAGCGCGCGCAGTCGCTGCTGTCGATGAACGTCGCGTCGAAGTCCGAGAAGGAGGCGATCGCCGCCGAGCTCGGGGACTTCCGGTTCGGCACCGGGTTCGGCAAGACGCTCAGCAAGTTCCTGCGCCACGGCGTCGGCGTGCACCACGCGGGCATGCTGCCCAAGTACCGCCGCGTCGTCGAGCGCCTGACCCAGGCGGGCCTGCTCAAGGTCGTGTGCGGCACGGACACGCTCGGCGTCGGGATCAACGTGCCCATCCGCACGGTGCTGCTCACGAGCCTCGTGAAGTTCGACGGCGAGCGCATGCGCCACCTCAGCGCGCGCGAGTTCCACCAGATCGCGGGCCGCGCCGGTCGCGCCGGGTACGACACCGTCGGCGAGGTGCTCGTCATGGCGCCCGAGCACGTCATCGAGAACCGCAAGATGCTCGCCAAGGCGGGCGACGACCCGAAGAAGCTCAAGAAGATCGTGCGCAAGAAGGCGCCGCAGGGGTCGGTGAACTGGACCGACGCGACGTTCGAGCGCCTCCGCGACGCCGACCCCGAGCCGCTGACCAGCCACTTCACCGTGAACCACGCGATGGTGCTCAACGTGCTCGCGCGCACGCAGCAGCACGGGCACGGGCCCCACGCCGCAGCCGACGACCCGCGCCGCGACCCGGTCGCCGCCATGCGCCACCTCCTCCTCGCCAACCACGACACGGAGTCCCAGCGTCGTGACCACGTGCGCCAGGTGTTCCGGATCTACCGCTCGCTGCGCGTCGCCGGGATCGTCGAGCGCGTGCGGGTCGACGACGCGTCCCGCCCGGAGGGCTACCGTCCGAGCGTGCGGCTCACCGTGGACGTGCCACGCGACTTCGCGCTCAACCAGCCGCTGTCGCCGTTCGCGCTCGCCGCCCTCGACCTGCTCGACGTCGAGGGCGCGACGCACGCCCTCGACGTCGTGTCCGTGATCGAGGCGACGCTCGACGACCCCCGCCAGGTGCTCTACGGGCAGCAGAACGCCGCGAAGGGCGAGGCGGTCGCCGCGATGAAGGCCGAGGGCTACGAGTACGAGGAGCGCATGGCGCTCCTCGAGGAGGTCACGTGGCCCAAGCCGCTCGCCGAGCTCCTGGAGCCCGCGTTCGCGACGTACAAGCGGTCCAACCCCTGGGTGGCCGACGCCGAGCTGTCGCCCAAGTCCGTCGTGCGCGACATGGTCGAGCGCGCCATGACCTTCACCGAGTTCGTGTCGGTCTACGGCCTCGAACGGACCGAGGGCGTGGTGCTGCGCTACCTCGCCGACGCCTACCGGGCGCTGCGCCAGGTCGTGCCCGACGAGCACCGCACCGAGGAGGTGCAGGAGATCGTCGAGTGGCTGGGCGAGCTCGTGCGCGGCGTCGACTCGTCGCTCCTGGACGAGTGGGAGCGCCTCGCCCACCCGGTCGACGACGACGCCGACACCGAGGTGGGTGACGGCCCGCTCTCCGGGGCGGGCGCCGAGGCGCCGACCCGGCCCGTCACGGGCAACCCCCGCTCGTTCCGGCGCCTCGTGCGCAACGCGCTGTTCCGCCGCGTCGAGCTCGCCGCGCGCGAGGACTACCGCGCGCTCGGCGCGCTCGACGGCGGCGCCGGCTGGGACGCCGACGCGTGGGGCGACGCGCTCGACCCGCTGTTCGAGGACCAGGGTGACGACGCGATCGGCATCGGCCCGGGCGCACGCTCCGCCGCGCTGTTCCGGGTCGTCGAGGCGGGCGCCGAGCTGCCGGCAGGGCACGAGGGCCCGACGACGGCGCACGCCCCGGGTGGCGTGGTCCCGGCGGGCACGTGGCTGGTCCGGCAGGTGCTCGACGACCCGGCGGGCGACCACGACTGGGCGATCACGGCGAGCGTCGACCTCGCCGCGAGCGACGAGGCGGGCGAGCCCGTGGTGACCGTGCTCGCCGTCGGGCCCCTGTAGACGACGGACCGGCGGTGTCCCCCGCCCCGCTCACCCGACCGGGAGCAGTCCTCGCGCGGCGAAGACGCGCTTGGCGACGAGCGTCGCGTTCATCGCGCGCGGGATCCCGCAGTAGACCGCCGACTGCAGCAGCGCCTCGACGACCTGGTCCGGAGTGAGCCCGACGTCGAGCGCGGTGCTGACGTGCAGCTCGAGCTGCCGCTCGCAGCCGCCGAGCGCGGCGAGCATGCCGAGCGTGACGAGCTGCCGGTCCCGCGGTTCCAGTCCGGGGCGCGCGTAGATCTCCCCGTACGCCCACGCCGAGATCTGGTGCTCCAGCTCCGGCGAGACGCCCACGAGCGCGTCGACGACGGCTGCTCCTGCCGGGCCGTTGACCGCGTCGAACACCGCCCGGCCCTGCTCGTAGCGCTCCTTGCGGGTCGTGGCGTCGTCCATGGGTGCTCGCTCCTTCGTCCGGGTCCGTCGGCAGGACGAGGAGAGAACCCGGACGGGTCGTCGTCCGACCCTCGGCGCACGCCGTCGCGCGCACCCGAGCGGCCGTGAGCACGCCGTCGCGCCCCCTGCGTCACATCGAGCAGGCTAGGGGGTCGGGCACGGCTGCCGTCAAGGGTCGCGCGTGGTCGACGAGGCGTCAGGCGGAGTCTCGACGCCGGTCGCGCCGTGCGGGCAGGTGACCGAATCCGGCCGAGACGTACGTGGCGACCGCCCCGGCGTTGGAGCTCGGCGTGGCGACGAGCGAGCTCGACGCGCCGAGCTCGCGGAGCGCCGCCAGACCGGCGAGCGTGACCGCCCTCCCGAGCCCGCGGCCGCGGTGGTCGGCGTGCACACCCATGGGCTCGATCAGTCCCGGTCGTCCCGGGCCGGCCGACCACACGCCGACGACGGCACTGCCCTCGCCCACGAGGAGGCACCGTGCGTCGGCGTACGGGAGCCCGGCCGCCAGGGCGTGCCATCGCTCCGGCGCGGGCGTCGACCCGCCGAACGACGACGTGAGCACCTCCGCCCATGCCCGCGCCTCCGCGGGGCCGACCACCCGCACCTGCACGCCCGGGTCCTCGACCGGCTCGGTGAGGTCGCGACGCAGCAGGGCCCACGACTCGTCCTGGCGCCAGCCCGCCGCGCCCAGGTGCTCGTCGACCAGCGCGCCGACCGGTGCCTCGACGGACACCGCTCCCTCTCCCAGCACGCCTCGCTCGGGTAGACCCGCGTCCTCGGCGAGCCGGTGCGCGAGCTCCTCGTCGTGCTGCGCGTCGGGCGAGATCCCCAGACGGAGCAGGTCGGGACCGTCGAGCAGCCCGACGGCGACGATCCGGCCGTCGCGGCGCCACGTCCGGAGCGCGGCGGCGGTCTCGTCCGCGCCGAACCGCCAGAACCAGCCCACGTCGCCCGGGTGCAGCTGCAGCGGCGCCGCGTCGTCCTGCCAGGCGCGCAGCGCGTCGACGACCTCGCCCAGCTCCTCGACCCGCGGTGTACCCGTCTCCGTCGCCATGTCCCGATGAGACACCGTCGCGCCACCGCCACGCACGGCAATTGCGGACCTCGATCCTCTGCGGGTCGAGGATCGAGGACCCTACGGTGGGCCCATGAGCGACGTCCCCCGCAGCGCACCCCACCCCGGCGAGCCGCACCGCGCCGAGGGCACCGGGTCACGGCTCAACCGGCTGCGCGCCGGCGTGCTCGGCGCGAACGACGGCATCGTCTCGACGGCGGGCGTCGTCGTCGGGGTCGCGGCGACGAGCACCTCGATCCCCGTGATCGCGACGGCAGGCGGGGCTGCGCTCCTCGCCGGCGCGCTGTCCATGGCCGCCGGGGAGTACGTGTCCGTGAGCACGCAACGCGACACCGAGAAGGCGCTGCTCGCGACCGAGCGACGCGAGCTCGCCGAGATGCCCGACGCCGAGCTCGAGGAGCTCGCCGGGATCTACGAGGACAAGGGCCTGACACCCGACCTCGCGCGCCAGGTCGCCGTCCAGCTCACCGAGCGGGACCCGCTCGCCGCGCACGCCGACGCCGAGCTGCACCTCGACCCGGACGAGCTCACGAGCCCGTGGGAGGCCGCGGTCGCGTCGATCGTCTCGTTCTCGGTGGGTGGCCTGCTGCCGTTCGCCGCGATCCTCCTCGCGCCCGCGCCCGCACGGATCCCCGTGACGTTCGTCGCCGTCGTGCTCGCGCTCGTCCTCACCGGGTGGGGGTCCGCCCGTCTCGGGAACGCACCGACACGACGCGCGACCGTACGGACCGTGCTCGGCGGCGCCGTCGCGATGGGCGTCACGTACGCGATCGGGTCCGTGCTCGACGTGAACGTGTAGCGGGGCCCTGGGGCAGAATCGGCTCCGTGGCCAAGAAGTCGAAGTCGTCCGCGCACGCCGGGACCCCGGCGGTCGTCCTCCTCGAGCGCGAGGGCGTCGCGCACACGCTGCACCCGTACGAGCACGACCCGTCGAGCGAGCTGAGCTACGGCCTGGAGGCCGCCGCCGCGATCGGCGTCCCGGCCGAGCAGGTGTTCAAGACGCTGCTCGCAGTCCTCGACGGCGGGCCGCTCGTCGTCGGGATCGTGCCCGTCGACCGCCAGCTCGACCTCAAGGCGCTCGCCAAGGCGGCGGGCGGCAAGAAGACGACGATGGCGGAGCCCGCCGCGGCCGAGCGCGCGACGGGGTACGTCGTCGGCGGGATCTCCCCGCTCGGGCAGAAGCAGCGGCACCGCACGGTGCTCGACGAGAGCGCCCTGGCGTTCGACACCGTCTACGTCTCGGGCGGGCGCCGCGGCCTCGACGTCGGCCTCGCGCCGTCGGACCTGCTGCGCCTCACGGCAGGGACGACGTCGCCCATCGCGAGGTAGACGACAAGTCCGCGAGCATCAGCGCTGGTAGGCGGTGTACGGGGCGTCCGTCGGGACGATGTCCTTGCCGAGCGGCAGGAGCGAGACCGGGATCATCTTGAGGTTCGCGATCCCGAGCGGGATGCCGATGATCGAGACGAACAGCGGGATCGCGGTCACCACGTGCCCGATCGCGAGCCAGATGCCGGCGACGATCACCCAGATGACGTTGCCGATCGTCGACCAGGCGCCCGAGGTCGGCTTGTCGACCACCGTGCGCCCGAACGGCCACAGCGCGTAGCCCGCGATGCGGAAGCTCGCGATGCCGAACGGGATGGTCACGATGAGGATGCAGCAGATGATGCCCGCCGCGACGTACCCGAGCGCGAGCCAGAGTCCGGCGAACACGAGCCAGATGATGTTGAGCAGTGTCTTCACGGCACCGTCCTTTCCCCCGCTATTCTCGCCGACGACGACGGTCCTGCCGATCGGTGACCACCCTGACCCGACCCCGAGATCGCCGGTCGTGCGGTCCTAGACTGGCGGCATGCCCCTCCCCGAGCCGCCGTCCGTGCTGCCCGCGCACGTCGCGCAGAACTTCGCCCGGGTGCGCACCCGGGTCGACGACGCCGCACGCGCGGCGGGCCGTGCGCCGTCGGACGTGCGGCTGCTCGTGGCGACGAAGACCCAGACCGCCGAGGCGGTCCGCGCGGTGGTCGACGCCGGCGCCGACCTGATCGGCGAGAACCGCGTGCAGGAGCTCGTCGCGAAGGCACCCGACCTCGCGGACCTCGTCGCCGCCGGGCGCGCCGAGGTCCACATGATCGGCCACCTCCAGCGCAACAAGGCCAACCAGGTGCTCGCGACGGCCACGGGCGTCGAGAGCGTCGACTCGCTCGCGCTCGCCGAGGCGCTCTCCGCGCGCTGCGCGCGCGACGGCCGCAGTCTCCACGTCATGGTCCAGGTGAACGTCTCGGGTGAGGAGTCGAAGTCGGGCGTCCGGCCCGACGACGCCCCCGCCCTCGCGGCCGCGGTAGCCGCGCTTCCGGGCCTGCGCCTCACCGGGTTCATGACCATCGGGGCGAACTCGCCCGACGAGGCGGTCGTGCGCGCGGGCTTCGCGCTCCTGCGGGACGTGCGCGACGCCGTCGTGCTCTCGGGCGCACCCGGCACCGCGGACGCGCGCGAGCTCTCGATGGGCATGAGCGGCGACCTCGAGCTCGCGGTCGCCGAGGGCGCGACGATCGTGCGCGTCGGCACCGCCGTCTTCGGCCCGCGCCCCTCACCGAGGTAGCGCCGGGGGCGGGGAACGCGCACGGGTCGTCGGGCCTGGCTATCTCCCGGGAGGGGCGCCCAGGCGGGCCAGCGCGTCGCGGACGCCCCCGACCCCGTCGCCGCGCAGCGCGTCGCGCGCGGCGTCGACGTCCACGCCGCCCAGGAGCATGACGAGCGCGACGTGCACCTCGCCGTCGGCCGTGTGCAGCACGTCCTCGCACGCCTCCGCCTTGAGGCCCGTGGCCTGGACCAGCATGCGCACGATGCGGGCGCGCAGCTTCTGGTTGGTCGGTCGCACGTCGATCATGAGGTTCGAGTACGTCTTGCCGAGCCGGATCATGACCGCCGTCGAGAACGTGTTGAGCACGAGCTTCTGCGCCGTGGCGGCCTTCATGCGCGTGGACCCGGTGACGACCTCGGGCCCGGTGTCGACGAGGACCGCCACGTCCGCGCCGACCGCGAGCGGCGCGTTCGGGTTCGCGGACACCAGGACCGTGCGCGCACCCCGCTCACGGGCGAGGTCCAGCGCGCCGCGCACGTAGGGCGTGCGGCCGCTCGCGGCGAGCCCCACGACGACGTCGTGCGGCCCGACCGCGTCGACGTCGCGGCGGCCGAGCTCGACGTCGTCCTCCGCGCCCTCGACCGCGAGCATCATCGCGCCCACTCCCCCGGCGAGGTGCGCGACGAACCACTCCTCCCCGACGCCGTACGTCGGCAGGAGCTCGACGGCGTCGAGCACGCCGAGCCGACCCGACGTGCCCGACCCGACGTAGTGCACCCGACCGCCCGCCCGCAGCGCCTCGACGGCGAGGTCGACGGCCGCGGCGATCCGGTCGCGCTGGGCCCGCACGGCGTCGGTGACGCCCGCGTCCTCGTCCGTGATGAGACGCACGACGTCGGCGGTGGGCAGCAGGTCGACGTCGCTCGTGCGCGGGTTGCGCTCCTCGGTCGGCGACGCGAGGCGCAGCAGGTCGTGCCACTCCTCGACTCTCGAGCTCGCGCTCGGAGCGACGGTCGGGTCGGTCATCGGGTGCTTCCCTTCGTCGGGTCCGCGAGCGGACCCCTCTCGCGCGGGCTCGGGACGAGACCGTGCGCGGTGTTCGCGAGCAGCAGGCGGCGCACGGGCCCGCTCGCGGCGGGCCACGGCACCGGCGTGGGCGGGGTGAGCGAGCCGAGCACGACGGCGCGGCGAGCCCCGGTCGCCCGACGGCGGTGCTCGCCCTGCGCCGTCCCCGGCAGCCCGTGCGCGGACAGGAACCCGAGCAGCGCGAAGAGGTAGGCCTCCTTCGCGTCGACGGCCAGCCCGAGGTCGTCGGACGTCACGACGTCGACGGGGTGCGGTAGGCGACCCGCGAGCGCCGCTCGCAGACGGTCGAGCAGGACGGGGTTGCGGGCGCCGCCGCCCGAGACGACGACGCGGCGCACGTCGTGCCCGGCGAGCGCGTCGGCGACGGTGACGGCGGTGAGCTCCGTGAGCGTCGCGACGAGGTCCGGGCCCGTGAGGTCGGGACGGACGGAGGCGAGCCGGCGCGCGACGTACGTCGCGTCGAAGTGCTCGCGTCCCGTCGACTTGGGGGGCGGTGCGGCGAAGTACGGGTCGTCGAGCAGCGCGGCGAGCGCGACGGGGTCGACCGTCCCCCGCGCGGCGAGCTCGCCGTCGCGGTCGTAGGCGAGCCGGCCGTCGGTGATCGCGGTGACCGCCACGTCGAGGAGGCAGTTGCCCGGGCCCGTGTCCCACCCGGTGACGGGGTCGTCGACCCGCCCGACGAGCGAGACGTTCGCGATGCCGCCGATGTTGAGCGCGGCCGTCAGGCCTGCACCTCCCGGGCCGTCGCCCGCGTCGCCGTCGCGCCCCAGCCACAGAGCGTCGAGCACGCTCACCAGTGGCGCGCCGTGACCTCCCGCCGCGACGTCGGCGACGCGGAAGTCGCTGATCACGGGCCGCTTCACGTGCTCGGCGACCCACGCCGCGTTGCCGAGCTGCAGCGTGCCGCGCGCCCGGGTGCCGACGACCCAGTGGTAGATCGTCTGCCCGTGCGAGGCGACGAGGTCGACGTCGCCGCCCGCGACGTCGTCGATCGCCCGCCGGCCCGCGCGCCCGAGCTCCTGGCCGATGAGGGTGTCGAGCTGCGCGACCTCCGCCACGTCGACCGCGGCGGGCGGCAGCGCCTTGAGGATGCGCTCGCGCAGCGCCGGCGGCCACGCGTACTCGGTGTGGCCGAGAGGACGCATGCGCAGCACGCCGTCCGCGCCGAGGGTCAGGTCGGCGGCGGCGGCGTCGATCGCGTCGACCGACGTGCCGGAGGACAGCCCGAGGACGATCATCGCGCGTCCTCCTCGGGCGTCGTCGTCGGTCCGGTGACCAGGCCCGTGACCGAGGCGCCGCGCAGCAGCGCGACGGCGGCCCGCGCGTTGGCCCGCCCGGTCCCGCAGGCGACGACGACGGCAGTGCCGGCGAACGGCCCGAACCACTGCGCGACCGCGCCAGGGAACCCGGTGTGGATCACCACGGCGTCAGGCCGGGCCGTGAGCAGCGCCTCCAGCCGGGTGCGCTCGCCCGAGCCCGGGACGGGCTCTCGCGTGAGCACGACGAGCGGCCGGTCGACCGCGCGCACGGCCGCGAGCGCCAGCGCCCACGCGGCCTCGTCGGCGGGGCGCAGGTGACGCACGCCGGCACCGAACGCCTCGTCGATCGCGCGCTGCACGTGCTGGGCGGTGCGGCCCGCCGCGTGGTCGAACCGCAGACGGAGGTCCAGGACGTCCGGGGCGCTCGTCAGCGGCAGAGGCTGGCGGGCAGCCGCGTCCGGTCCCCCCTCGGCGAACCGCACGGCCCGCGCGGCGACCTCGGTGCCCAGCCGCTCCAGGTCGTCGAGCGCCGCCAGCGCGGACTCGGGCGAGCGCTCGACACCGGACGCCGCCTGGCGAGCGCGGATCGTCGTCCGGGCACGGGCAGTCCGCGCGGCGGACTCGCGCAGACGGTCGAGCGTGACCCGGCGGGAGGTCACCGCGGCGACGAGAGCCTCCTGCGCCTGGCGGAAGAGCGCCTCGTCGTCGCGACCGGCCGTCGTCCCGAGGCACAGCAGGTCCGCGCCCGCCTCGACGGCCCGGACCGCGACCTCGCCCACGCCGCGCGTGGAGCCGTAGGCATCCGCGCTGCCGCCGAACGACGTCACCGCGCCCATGTCGAGCGCGTCGGTGACGATCGGGCCGTCGAAGCCGAGCTCGCGCACGAGCGCACCGACCGCCGGTTCGAGCGTGCCGGGCAGCGGCCCGAGAGCGGGCACCACGAGGTGCGCCGTCATGACGGCGTCGAGCCGGGCGTCGCCGGCGTCCGGGGTGGACGCGTCCGGCGACAAGGTCGCCGCGAACGGCGGGAGGTCGCGTTCGCGCAGCTCGTCGAGGGTCGCGTCGACGACGGGCAGCGCGAGGTGGGAGTCCACGTTCGTCGCTCCGTGCCCGGGGAAGTGCTTGCCGCACGCCCCCGCGCCCCCGGCGTGCAGTCCGCGGACGAAGGCCGTGCCGTGGCGGGAGACGAGCGCCGGGTCGGCGCCGAACGAGCGCACCCCGATCACGGGGTTGTCCGGGTCCGAGTTCACGTCGAGGTCCGGTGCGAGGTCGAGGTCGACGCCCGTGGCGGTGAGGAGACGGCCCAGCGCGCGGCCGACAGCCTCGGTGGCCGTGACGTCGTCGACCACCCCGAGCGCGGCGTTCCCGGGGATGCTCGAGCCGGTCGCCGCCTCGAGCCGCGACACGTCGCCGCCCTCCTCGTCGATCGCGACGAGCAGGTCGGGCGAGATCTCGCGCAGGCGCGCGGACAGCCGGGCCGTCGTCGCGACGTCGGGCGTGTTGTGCCCGAAGTAGAGGACGCCGGCCAGGCCGTGCCGCGCAGCGTCGACGAGCCACGAGGGCGGCTCGTCCGTCCCGGTGAAGCCCGGCAGGAGCACACCGTTGACCGCGCGCAGGACGTCCTCGGACACGGGGGTCGACACCTCGCTCATCCCTTCACCGACCCTGCGGTGAGCCCGGACGAGAGGTTGCGCTGCACGAGCACGAAGAAGACCAGCACGGGCAGCGTGATGATCGTGGACGCGGCCATGACCGCGCCCCAGTCGGTGGTGTTCTCGCCGAAGAACTTCTGCAGCCCGATCGGCACCGTGTACTTGCTCGACTGCTGCAGGAACGTCAGCGCGAAGATGAACTCGTTCCACGCGGTGATGAACGAGAACACGCTCGTGGCGACGACCCCCGGGGCGACGAGCGGCACGAGGATCCGCCAGAACATGCGGCCCCACGACGCGCCGTCGAGGAACGCGGCCTCCTCGAGCTCGACGGGCACCGCGGCGACGAAGCCGCGCAGCGTCCAGATCGCGAAGGGCAGCGCGAACGCGAGGTAGACGATCGTCAGGCCCAGCAGCGAGTTGAGCATGTTGAGGTTGCGCATCTGGATGAACAGCGGGATGACGAGCGCCTCGAGCGGCACCATCTGCACCATGAGGATGAGCACGAGCATCGAGCGGCGGAACCGGAACCGGAACCGGCTCACCGCGACGGCCGCGAGGAGCGCGACGAGCGACGACGCGACGACCGTGCCGGCCGCGACGAGGACGGAGTTGCGCAGGTAGTGGCCGAACCCGCCGTCGTCGATCACGGTGACGAAGTTGTCCCACGTGACGCCGACGGGCAGCAGCCGCGCGCCGCGTGTCGCGGCCTCGGGGTCGATCGCCGACGAGAACATCCAGTAGGCGGGGAACAACGAGAAGACCAGCAGCGCGACGAGCCCGACCGTCTTCGCGGTCGCGGCCCCCGGGTCGCGCCGATGGGCGCGCAGGGTCTGCGTCGGGCGGGCCGGGCCGCCGGGGACGGCGTCGGTGCGGGCGTCGACCGCGGTGGCGCTCACAGCTCCTCCTCCTTGAACAAGGTGCGCATGTAGACGAGCGTGATGCCGAGCAGGATGAGCGTGAGCAGGACGGCGATCGCCGCGCCCATGCCGTACTTGCCCTGCGCGAACGACTCGATGTACGACCACACGCCGAGGTTGAACACGTCCTTGTTGCCGCCGTTGCCGCCGGGCATGAGGTAGATCTGCGTGAAGACCTTGAAGTCCCAGATGGTCGACAGGATCGTCACGACGGCGAACACCGGACGCAGGATCGGTGCGGTGATGGACCAGAAGCGCCGCCACGCCGAGGCGCCGTCGACCTTCGCGGCCTCGTGCAGCTCGTTCGGGATGGTCATGAGGCCCGCGAGCACGGTGATCGCGACGAACGGGAACCCGTGGTGCACGACGTTGAGCGTCGCGATCGCGTAGAACGACAGCCGCTCGGTGAACCAGTTCACCGTGCCCGGCTCGATCGTGCCGAGGCCCTCGAGGATCGAGGCGACCAGGCCGTTGAGGGGGTCGAAGATCCAGATCCAGACGTACGTGCCCGTGATCGCCGGCACGGCCCAGGCGACCATGATCGCCGTCGCGCCGACGCCCCGCCAGAACCCGCCGAGGGTGTTGAGGAAGAGCGCGACCGCCGTGCCGAGCACGACCGTGAGCACGACGCACGCGAGCGCGAAGAGCACCGTGTTCGGCAGCACGACGGTCCACAGGTAGCTGTCGCCGAGGATGTCGGCGTAGTTCTGCAGCCCGATCCAGTTGGACTCGCCGCTCGCGATCTGGCGCAGCCCGTAGTCCTGCAGCGAGAGCAGGACCACCCGCACGAGCGGCCACAGGAGCAGCACGCCGAGCACGACGAGCGCGGGGGCGAGCAACAGCCACGGTCGCAGCGGGGAACGGTGGCCCAGGGTGCCGGGTCGGCGTCGTGGGGCGCGCGCCGTCGTCGTGGTGCCCGACGGCGCGGGGCCGCCCGATCCGTCGGGGTCCACCGACGCGCCGGGCGCGGCTCGAAGGTCTGCCATGGTCATCCTGTCGCGGGTGCGGTTCTGTCGGGGGTGCGCGTGCGCGGCGCGGCGGAGCGCGGGCGCGACGACGCGGGCCGGACGGCGGGCCGGCCCGGCCGCGAGGAGCCCTCGCGGCCGGGCCCGGTCGTCAGGAGCCGAACGTCTCGTCCATGTCGGCGGCGGCGGTGTCGGCGGCCTCCTGGACGGTGGCGCTGCCCGAGAGGATCGACTGGAGCATCGTCTCCAGCGTCTTCTTGCCCTGGATCTGGCCGTACAGCGGCGTCACCGGGACGGAGCGCCCGGCCTCGACCATCTGCTGCGCGAACGGCGCGACCATCGGGTCGTCCTCCTCGATGACCTTCTCGAGGAGCGAGGTCTGGCCCGGGAAGTACCCCGACTGCTGGCCCCACTCCTCCGCGAACTCGCCCGTCGTCATCATCTCGACGAACTCCCACGCGAGGTCCTGCTTGTCGCTCGCCTCGAAGACGCCGAGGTGGGAGCCGCCGAGGAACGAGTCGGACAGGCCCTCGGTCTGCCCCGGGATCGGGAACGCGCCGAGCTTGCCCTCCATGTCGGGCACGTCGGCGAGGATCTTGCCCGGCGTCCAGGAGCCCGAGATCATCATGCCGACCTGGCCCTGCTCGAACGCGGCGAGGAGGTCGGTCTCCTTCCACGTCGTCGCGGCGGCGGTGGAGAAGCCGTGCTCGGTCGCGAGGCCCGTGTAGAACTCGAGACCCTCCACGGACTCGGGTGAGTTGATCTCGGACGTCCACGTGTCGCCGTCCTGCACCGCGAGGTCGCCACCGGCGCCCCAGATGAACGGCATGGCGCCGTACTGGCTGTCACCCGCGACCGGGAACGGGATGATCTCGGGGTTCGCGGCCTTGAGCGCGTCGGCCGCGGCCACGAGCTCGTCCCACGAGGTCGGCGGCTCGATGCCCGCGGCCTCGAAGAGGTCTGCCCGGTAGACCACCGAGCGCACGCCCGCGTACCACGGCATGCCGTACACGCCGCCGTCGAGCGTGGCCGACTCCACGAGGCCCGGGACGAGGTCCTCCTCGAGCCCGGCGTCGGCGATGCGCTCGGACAGGTCCGCCAGGGCGCCGACGTCGGCGAACTCGCCCGTCCACGTTGTGCCGACCTCGGCGACGTCGGGCGTGGTGTTGCCCGCGATGGACGTCGTGAACTTGTCGTGGGCGCTCGCCCACGGCTGGAACTCGATCTGGAGGTCGGCGCCCGTCTCTTCCTTGAAAGCGGTCGTCACCTCGTCGAAGAACGCGTCGGCGTCAGGGTTGGTGCCCTCCATGATCCAGACGGTGAGGGTCTCGCCCGAGAAGTCGCCGGAGCCGGCGTCCGCGGAGTTCTCCGCGTCGCCGCCACCGTTCGACCCGCCGCACGCGGACAGGCCGAGCGCGAGGAGGAGGGTGCCCGTGACGGCCACCGTGCTGCGTCGCTGCATGCCGTGACACTTCCTTTCTGGTCGGCCGCTGGGGAGACGGCCGGGTCGTGTGCCCTGATGTCGCGCGGCCGGACCGGTCACGCTGAAACTTACTTCCATCAGTGAGCGTATGCGTGAAGATTACTGCCACCGGTGCACGAACGGAAGCGTGCCGCACAGATGTTGCACGTTCTTAACAATCGCCCAGGTAGAACCCTGGTCGGCCGAGGTAGAACCCTGGTCCGGCGAGGTAGCACCGCGGTCAGCCGAGGTAGAACCCTGGTCCGGCGCCGGGTTGCCGCGGCGCGAGGGTCACGGCACGCGCGCGGTCCACTCCGGGGTCGAGAACTTCGTCCGGGCCAGCTCCTCGGCGGCTGCCCGCTCCTCCGGCGTGACCTTGCCGTCCACGGTCCCGTACCGGGAGCGGAAGTGGTTCTCGAACGCCTCGATGACCGCCTCGCGGGACATCCCCGTCTGCGAGCGCAGCGGGTCGACGCGCTTGTTCGCGCTCTTCGTCCCCTTGTCCGAGAGCTTCTCGCGCCCGATGCGCAGCACCTCGGTCATCTTGTCGGCGTCGATGTCGTACGCCATCGTCACGTGGTGCAGCACCGCTCCCCCGCGCAGGCGCTTCTGCGCGGCACCGGCGATCTTGCCCGCGGGCGACGCGATGTCGTTGAGCGGCTTGTACGTCGCCTCGATGCCGACGTCCGCGAGCGCCCCGAGCACCCAGTCGTCGAGGAACGCGTAGGAGCGCTCGAAGCTCAGCCCTTCGACGAGCGACGCCGGGACGTAGAGCGAGTAGGTGATCGTGTTGCCGGGCTCGACGAACATCGCACCGCCACCGGAGATGCGCCGCACGACGGTCACGCCGTGCCGCTCGGCGCCCTCCGCGTCCACCTCGTTGCGCAGCGACTGGAACGACCCGATGATCACGGCGGGCGACGCCCACTCCCAGATCCGCAGCGTGGGACCACGCCGGCCAGCATCGAGCTCCTCGGTGAGCACCTGGTCGAGTGCGAGGTGCATCGCCGGGCTCTCGGGCCCCTCGTGGATCAGCTCGAACGTGTGGTCGTGCCACCCCGTCGCGTGCCCGAGTGCGCGGCGCACCGCGATGGCGACCGCCTCGGGCGAGAACCCGATCATCGAGACGTCGTCGCCGAGCGCCCCCTGGACCGCGTTCGCGAGCTGTGTCACGGTCGCGGTCTCGGGCATCCCCGTCAGCGCGCCGTCGATGTCCTCGAGCGCGTCGTCGGGCTCGAGGAAGAAGTCGCCGCTCACCGCGACCCGGGCGAGCCGCCCTTCCTCCACCTCGACGTCGACCGCTACGAGCTTGCCACCGGGAACCTTGTACTCACCACGCACCCGTCCACCCTAAGCCCGCCGCCGGACCCACGGACCGCCGTCGGGCCGACCCGCCTCGCCCGACCACGGTTCTACCTCGCCCGACCGCGGTTCTACTCGGTAGGCGCGGTGACGGGCGAGGTGGCGGGCGAGGTGGCGGCGACGAGGGTGCGACCACGCCGGACGGGGCGGGTCGGGTGCGAAGGGCGTCAGAGCCGCGCTCGTGGAGCGAGGTCGGGAGACCACGGTGACGGCGCGGCAGCCCGAGCGCGCGACCCGCCCCGTCCACCCAGCCCCGCCACGCGCGCCCGACGCAGACCTCAGCGCGGGTCGACGCCCGCGTGGACCAGCCCGTAGATCGCGGAGTCGGTCAACGCCTCCCACGCCGCCTCGATGAGGTTCGGCCCGACTCCCACGGTCGACCACGACGTCGAGCCGTCGGTGGTCTCGATGAGGACGCGCGTGATGGCGTCGGTGCCCTGCTCGGTGTCGAGGATGCGGACCTTGAAGTCGATGAGCTCGAACGCCTCGATCTCGGGGTACACGCGCGTGAGCGCGAGCCGCAGCGCGTGGTCGAGCGCGTTGACCGGCCCGTTGCCCTCGCCGGTCGTGACGATGCGCTCACCTCCGGCGTGCAGCTTGACGGTCGCCTCGGCGGTCGCCTCGGTCCCGCGAGAGCCGGCCCGCTCGATGATGGTGCGCCAGCTCTCGACGCGGAAGTACGGCGGCCGTTCGCCCGTCATCTCCTCGCGCAGCAGCAGCTCGAACGACGCGTCGGCCGCCTCGTAGGTGTAGCCGTTCGCCTCGTCGTCCTTGACGCGGTTCGTCACGCGCGTGAGGAGCTCGCCCTGGCCCGACAGGTCGAAGCCGAGCTCGCGACCCTTGAGCTCGATCGACGCGCGGCCGGCCATGTCGGACACGAGCATGCGGATGTCGTTGCCGACCGCCGTCGGGTCGATGTGCTGGTACAGGTCCGGGTCGACCTTGATGGCGCTCGCGTGCAGGCCGGCCTTGTGCGCGAACGCGCTCGCCCCGACGTACGGCTGGCGCGCGTAGGGCGAGATGTTGGTGATCTCGCTGACGGCGTGCGCGATGCGCGTGGCGTCGTCGAGCCCCTCCCCCGCGAGGGTGCGCAGCCCGTACTTGAGCTCGAGGTTGGCGACGACGGTGAGCAGCTCCACGTTGCCGGTGCGCTCGCCGTAGCCGTTGACGGTGCCCTGCACGTGCGCGGCGCCCGCCTCGACGGCGGCGAGCGTGTTGCCGACGGCGCAGCCCGAGTCGTTGTGGGCGTGTACCCCGAGCAGCGCGTCGCCGGGGAGCGCGTCGCGCCCGTGGCCCAGCCCGACGGCGTCGCGCAGCTCCGTGACGATCTCACCCACCCAGGTGGGCAGCATGCCGCCGTTGGTGTCGCACAGCGCCACGACCTCGGCCCCTGCGTCGAACGCCGCCTGCACGGCGGCGCGGGAGAACGCGGGGTCGTACCGGTAGCCGTCGAAGAAGTGCTCGGCGTCGACGACGACGCGGCGGCCCTCACCGACGAGGAACGACACCGTGTCGGTGATCATCGCGAGGCCCTCGTCGGGCGTCGTGCGCAGGGCCCGCTCGACGTGACGGACGTCCGACTTGGCGACGAGCGTCACGACGGGGGCCTCGGAGTCGACGAGCGCGCGCACCTGCGCGTCGTCCCAGGCGCGCAGGCCTGCCTTGCGGGTGGACCCGAAGGCGGCGAGCACGGCGTTCTTGAGGTCGAGCTCCTTGGCCGCGCGCCGGAAGAACTCGGTGTCCTTCGGCACCGCGCCCGGCCAGCCGCCCTCGATGAACCCCACGCCCAGCTCGTCGAGCAGCGGCGCGATGGCCAGCTTGTCGGCGACGGAGAGGTTCATCCCCTCCTGCTGCGCGCCGTCGCGCAGGGTCGTGTCGTAGACGTGGAAGACCCGCGGGCGGTGAGGGCTGGTCACGGGGGTCGTCGCCGAGGTCATGGTGCCTCTTCCTGCCGTTCGCTTGCGCGGGCGGCGAGATGCCGCCCGTCCAGGACCGTCTCCCAGGATGCCGGGCTGCTGCCCTCGTGAGGCGGGTGGCCCGGCGTCCGTGTCGCCGAGCGGGGGTGGTGCCCAGCAACAAAAAAACCCCCCGAGGGTGCGGGAGGTGAGCGCGTCCGGTGGGTGGTACCGGGCGCGCTACTCGATAATGAGCTGGGAGACGAGGTGTGTCACAGGGCACATGGTGCCACAGGTTCCGACAGGATGGACAGGAGCGTCCATCCACTGAGCCGCTCGCCCCGGACGGGCGCGAGCGGCGACCGACCGAGGAGTGACGATGAGCGACCCGACGCCCGGCGGGTACGACCCGCAGAACCCTCCGACCCGCCGTTACGGCCAGCCCCCCGCACCGCAGGGCCAGCCGCCCGCGCTCCAGCCGAACGGTTCCCAGGCGGCCTTCCCCGAGCCGCAGACCCCGGTCAACCCCGCGGACCCCCGCCTGACGGTCGAGGCCGGGCGGTTCTGGGCGGGTGCCGCGGCCACGGCGCTCGTCGCCGCGCTCATCGGGCTGCTGGGCGTGATCATCTTCGAGCGGATCTTCTCGATCACGCTCGTCCCGCCGCCCGACCTCTTCGGCACCGAGTCGCGCCAGGCGGCATGGGCGATCGACGGAGCCATCCTCGCCGTCCTGGCGGCCGGGATCCTGCACCTGCTCATCCTCAGCACCCCGCGGCCCCGGGCGTTCTTCGGCTGGATCATGGCGCTCGTCGTCGTCGTGATCGCGGTCCTGCCGTTCGCGTGGTCGGACGACACGACCGCGGCCGCCCTGTCAGGTCTCATCAACCTGCTCATCGGCATCGCCGTGTGGTCGCTGCTCGCCGGCGTGGCCGGGCGCACGATCGTCGCGCGGCCCCCGGTCTGAGTCGCGGTCGCCGACGGCGACCCGGGCCCAGGACACGACGACGGCGGGGCGCTCCTCTCCTCGGAGGTGCGCCCCGCCGTCGCGCAGGGTCGGTGCCGACAGGTGCCGACAGGCGCCGACCAGGCGCCGATCAGGCGAGCCGGCGCAGCCAACCGTGCCGGTCGGCCGAGCGGCCGGTCTGGATGTCGGTGAGCTCGGTCCGGATCGCCATCGTGAGCTTGCCGGCCTCCCCGCCGCCGATCGTGAGGTCGAAGTCGGACCCGGCGAGCCGACCGATGGGCGTGATGACGGCGGCCGTGCCGCACGCGAAGACCTCGGTCACGGAGCCGTCCCGGATGCCGCTCAGGATGTCGGTGAGCGGGATCCGGCGCTCCACGACCTCGTGCCCGCGGTCCGTGAGGAGCTGGATGATCGACGACCGCGTCACGCCCTCGAGGATCGAGCCGCTCAGCTCGGGCGTCTCGACGGACCCGTCCGCCTTGACGACGAACACGTTCATGCCCCCCAGCTCCTCGAGGAACGTCCGCGTCCCCGAGTCGAGGAAGCACACCTGCTCGCAGCCGTGCTGCTGCGCGACCACCTGCGGCAGGAGGCTCGACGCATAGTTGCCGCCGCACTTCGCGGCGCCCGTCCCGCCGGCGCCGGCGCGGCTGTACTCGCGGTCGACCCAGATCGACACGGGCTTCACGCCGCCCGAGAAGTAGGGGCCGACGGGCGAGGCGATGACGAGGTACTCCGCCTCGAGCGAGGGCCGGACGCCGAGGAACGCCTCGGACGCGTACATGAACGGCCGCAGGTACAGGCTGGCCTCGTCCCCCGTCGGAACCCAGTCGACGTCCGTGCGCACGAGCGCCGTGATCGAGCCGAGGAAGTCGTCCATGGAGAGCGCAGGCAGGGCGAGCCGTTGCGCGGACTGCACGAACCGCGCCGCGTTCGCCTCCGGACGGAACGTCCACACCGAGCCGTCGGCGTGCCGGTACGCCTTCATGCCCTCGAAGATCTCCTGCGCGTAGTGCAGCACGGCGGTCGCCGGGTCGAGCAGGAGCGGCCCGTACTTCTCGATGCGGCGGTCGATCCACCCCTCGGTCGAGTTCCAGCTGATACGGGCCATGTGGTCCGTGAAGACGGTGCCGAACTTGGGTGCCGCGATCGCTGCCTCGCGCTCGGCGGGCGGCGTCGGCGTGTCCGTGGGCCGGACGTCGAACAGGGCGATGAGGTCCTCCGTCGAGGAGGACGGCTGGTGCTGCGCTGCGAGGGTGCTCATCATGAGGCCTTTCACCTGGCGACCCGGGTGGTCTCCGCCTAGTTTTCCACGACCGTACGGCGCGCGTGGCGATCTGCGCGAGGGCACGACGACGGGAACGGCGTCACCGGGTCAGAACGGGAGGGTTCCGGTCCTGGGGTGATGCCGACCGAGGTGCGGGGACTGCGGAGGACCGCTGCCGGGGCGCCGTGGCACCCCGTGTCCGGATCAGCCGGCGACGCGAGCGGCGAGCTCGCGGCCCACCTCGGCCGTCGAGCGTACTCGGCTCCCCCGCTCGGCGAGGTCGGCCGCGACGGCCGCCTCCACGCGCTTCGCCTCGTCCGAGAGGCCCAGGTGGTCAAGGAGCAGCGCGACCGACAGCACGGTCGCGGTCGGGTCCGCCTTGCCCTGCCCGGCGATGTCGGGGGCCGAGCCGTGCACGGGCTCGAACATCGACGGGGCCGTGCGGTCGGGGTTGATGTTCGCGGACGCCGCCAGACCGATACCGCCGGTGATGGCTGCGGCCTGATCCGTGAGGATGTCGCCGAACAGGTTGTCCGTGACGATGACGTCGAAGCGCGAGGGCTTCGTCGTGAGGAAGATCGTCGCCGCGTCGACGTGCAGGTAGTCGGTGGTGACGTCGGGGAACTCCGCGTTGACGGCCTCGACCGTCCGGCGCCACAGATGCCCGGCGTGCACGAGCACGTTGTGCTTGTGCACGAGGGTGAGGTGCTTGCGGGGACGCGCCTGGGCCCGGGCGAACGCGTCGCGCACGACGCGCTCGACGCCGAACGCCGTGTTGACCGACACCTCGGTCGCGATCTCGTGCGGGGTGCCGACGCGCAGCGCACCACCGTTGCCGACGTACGGCCCCTCGGTGCCCTCGCGCACGACGACGAAGTCGATCTCGCCCGGGTCTGCCAGCGGTGACGTCACGCCGGGGTACAGCTTGCCGGGGCGCAGGTTGACGTAGTGGTCCAGCGCGAAGCGCAGCTTGAGGAGCAGCCCGCGCTCCAGCACGCCCGACGGCACGCTCGGGTCGCCGATCGCGCCCAGCAGGATCGCGTCGTGCCCGCGGATGGCGTCGAGGTCCGCGTCGGTGAGCGTCTCCCCCGTCGCGTGCCAGCGCCGCGCACCCAGGTCGAACGGCGTCGTGGAGACCTTCACGTCCGAGCCCGCCACGGCGGCCTCGAGCACGGAGAGCCCCTGCTCGACGACCTCGGTACCGATGCCGTCGCCGGCCACGACTGCCAGATCAATGGTGCGCGTCATGCCCGCGAGCGTACGCCCGGTGCCACGCCTCGGGACACGGGTCTCACGTCTCGGACGGTCAGGCGATCGCCAGCCGCCCACGGCGAGCTGCCGAGTTGCGCGGCTCGGCCCGAGCGTGCACTATTTAGGAAACTTTCTTAAAATACGCTCGAAGGACCGCCGATGACCGCGCCCCCTCCGTCCAGGCTCCCGGGTACCCCCGGGCTCCTGCGCACGATCAACGACCGCGCGGCGCTCGAGCTCCTGCTCGACTCCGGGCCCCTCACACGGTCCCAGATCGGCGATCGCACCGGCGTCTCGCGCCCGACCGCCTCGCAGATCGTCGCACGCCTCGAGCAGTCCGGCCTCATCGAGCCGACGGGCTCCGTCCAGGGCGCTCGGGGCCCTCAGGCCACGACGTACGCGGCGCGCACGGACGTCGTCGTCGGGCTGGCGCTCGACGTCGTGCCGACCGGCGTGCGGGCGAGCGTCGTCGACGCGGTGGGACGCACGCTCGGCGAGAGCGTCGTCGAGTCCGGTCCGGACAGGACCGCGCTCGCCGACGTCCGGACGGCGTGGGAGGAGTCCTGCGCGGCCGCGGGCGTCCCCCGGGAGCGCGTCGCGTGCGCCGCCGTCGGCGTGCAGGCGGCCCCCGAGCCGCGCAGCGGGGATCTCGCCCTCGTCGGCGAGCTCCCGGGCTGGCCGCGCCACGGTCTGCGCGCCCACCTCGAGAACGCGCTCGGCATCTCCGTGCGGATCGAGAACGACGTGAACCTCGCCGCGATCGCCGAGCGGGACGCCGGCCGGGACGAGAACAGCTTCGCGCTGCTCTGGCTCGGCGCGGGGATCGGCCTGGGGTCGTGGTTCGACGGGCACGTGCACCGCGGCACCGCCGGCGGGGCCGGCGAGATCGGCTACCTGCCCGTCCCCGCCGCGAGCATCGACGACTCCGTCAACGTCCAGGACCTCGTCGGGGGCCTGCGGGTCGTCGAGGTCGCCGCACGCGCCGGCGTGCCGGGGGTCGGTCCGACCACCCCGTACGACGACGTCGTCACCGCCCTCGCCGAGAACGCGGGGACACCCGCGGTCGGCGTCGTCGTCGACGAGCTCGCGCGCCGGGTCGCGGTCGTCCTGCAACCCGTCGTCGCCGTCCTCGAGCCGGACGCCATGGTGCTCGGGGGCCCGACCGGGGTCGCGTGCGGGCAGGCCCTCGCGGAGGCGACGGCGAGCCGGCTGCGGGGCACGGAGCTCTCCGCCGGATCGGTGGTCGCCAGCGCCGTCCCCGAGCTCGCGGTACTGCGCGGCGCACGCTCCGTCGTCGCGCAGGACGTGCGGTCACGGCTGCTCGCCGCGGCCGGCCGGCCGGACCACGTCGCAGTCGCCGCGGCTCCAGTCCCGGGGTAGTCCTCTTCACCTGCCCCGCCGGGCGGTGACCGACCGACCGTGGCACGGTCGGTCACCGCTCACCCTGTTCAGCGGGGGTAGAGCAGCTCGAAGCGCTCGCAGACCAAGGGCATGTCCGGCGTGAAGTCGCGCTCCAGCACCCGGTCGAAGTACTTCTCGTGCTCCGCGCGCCACGACTCGAGCGAACGGTCGTCCTCGCCCTCCGCGCGCGCGAAGTCCGCGTCGACGTCGTCGAACGCGACGATCTCGATCGACGTCGTGCGGATCAGGGCGCGCGGGTGCCCCTCCCCGTCTAGCAGGATGGACAGCTCGCCCTCCTGCGGGACGGGCTCGCCCGAGTCGTCGTACTCCCACAGAGCCGACGACGTCGCGGTCTTCTCGCCCGTCAGCACCGCCGCGAGCAGGTCGTCCGCGAGCGCCGGGTTGTCGCCGAACGACCACGCCGGCGGGGGCACGCTCTCGGACACGGTCGCGCCGACGACGACGCCGATCCTCGCCATGCCCGCGCTCGGCCGGGCCAGCTCCCAGAAGGCGAGGATCTCCGCCGCCCGCTCGTCCACCATCGTCGCGTCCTCGGACACCGGTTCCCCCTCGTGTGCGTCTCGGGTCATGCCCCCATCGTGGCGCACCGCCGGGCGATGTGCCCGGTCCCGCGCCATTCGTCCCGCTCGTGTCGCCCTGCCCGACGGCGACGGTCACATCGCTCGTGCTGGCCGTGCTCCTACCGGTCCGAGGTGACCCGGCAGCACGGGAGCGGGCGGCGGCCTGCGGGCAGGAGCTCTCTCGGTGAGCCGACGACGAGGGGTGGGTGACCCCTGTCGCGCGATCGTGGCGGGCCTGGCGGGAGCGGTGCGAGGAACGAGCACCGCGGATGGTAGATCGCGCGACAGTGGTCACCCACCCCCCGAGGTGAGCAGCGGGTTCAGAATCCGAGGATCAGCGAGCGGCAGAGCCTTCGGTGTAGTCGGCGTCCTGCTGCTTCCACGCGAACAGCGCGCGCAGGTCCTTGCCGACCTTCTCGATCGGGTGCTGGGCCGCCTTCTCGCGCAGCTCCTTGAACTCCGGCGCGCCGGCGTCCTGGTCGCCGATGAAGCGCTCGGCGAACGCGCCCGACTGGATGTCGGCGAGGACGGCCTGCATGTTCTCCTTGACGTGCGCGTCGATGACGCGGGGGCCGGAGACGTAGTCGCCGTACTCGGCGGTGTCGGAGACGGACCAGCGCTGCTTAGCGATGCCGCCCTCCCACATGAGGTCGACGATGAGCTTGAGCTCGTGGAGCACCTCGAAGTAGGCGATCTCGGGCTGGTAGCCCGCCTCGGAGAGGGTCTCGAAGCCGTACTGGACGAGCTGCGAGACACCGCCGCAGAGGACGGCCTGCTCGCCGAACAGGTCGGTCTCGGTCTCCTCGGTGAAGGTCGTCTTGATGACGCCGGCCCGCGTGCCGCCGATCGCCTTCGCGTAGGACAGCGCGACGTCCCACGCCTGGCCCGACGCGTCCTTCTCGACGGCGATGATGTCGGGGATGCCGCGCCCCGCGACGAACTCGCGGCGCACGGTGTGGCCCGGCGCCTTCGGGGCGACGAGGATGACGTCGACGCCCTCCGGTGCCTCGATGTAGCCGAAGCGGATGTTGAACCCGTGCGCGAACGCGAGCGTCTTGCCGGCGGCGAGGTTCGGCTTGATCTCGTCGTTGTAGATCGAGCGCTGGTGCTGGTCGGGCGCGAGGATCATGATCAGGTCGGCCCACGCGGCGGCGTCGGCGACCGACTTCACCTCGAAGCCCTCGTCCTGCGCCTTGGCGACGGACTTGGAGCCCTCACGGAGGGCCACGACGACCTCGACGCCCGAGTCGCGCAGGTTCTGCGCGTGCGCGTGACCCTGGCTCCCGTAGCCGACGATCGCGACCTTCTTGCTCTGGATGATGGACAGGTCGGCGTCGTCGTCGTAGAACAGCTCAGCCACGATGGATCTCCTCGGTTCTTCGTCTGCGGTGCAGTGTCTGTTGCGATGAATCGGTTCTCGGGTGCGCACCGACCGCCCGTGCGGGTCTCGGTGCGAGGGTAGGCGATGGTCAGGCGGACCGGGCGACGCGTTCCAGCGCTCGGTCGGTGATGGAGCGGGAGCCGCGCCCGACGGCGACGGTCCCGGACTTCACGATCTCGCGCACGCCGTACGGCTCGAGCGCGGCGAGGAGCGCGTCCAGCTTCTCGCCCGTGCCCGTGGCCTCGACGGTCACGGCGTCCGGGACGACGTCCACGACCTTGGCGCGGAACAGGTTGACGACCTCGAGCACGCCGGTGCGGTTGGCGCCGTCGGCCCGCACCTTGACGAGCAGGAGCTCGCGCTGCACGGACGCCGCGGCGTCGAGCTCGACGATCTTGATGACGTTGACGAGCTTGTTGAGCTGCTTCGTCACCTGCTCGAGCGGGTGCTCCTCGACGTCGACGACGACGGTGATGCGCGAGATCTCCTCGTGCTCCGTCGGCCCGACGGCGAGCGAGTGGATGTTGAACGCGCGACGGGCGAACAGGCCCGCGACGCGGGTGAGCACGCCGGGCTTGTTCTCGACGAGCACGGAGAGGGTGTGGCGGGACATGGCTGCGTGCTCCTCAGTCTTCGCGGTCCCACGCGGGCGAGATGCCGCGCGCGTACTGGATGTCGTCGTTGCTCACGCCGGCGGCGACCATCGGCCACACCATGGCGTCGCGCGAGACGTTGAAGTCGATGACGACGGGGCGGTCGTCGATCTCCATCGCGCGCTTGATCGCGGCGTCGACCTCGCCCATCGACTCGACCCGGATGCCCTCGCACCCGTAGGCGTCCGCGAGCTTGACGAAGTCGGGGACGCGCGCGGTGCCGTGGCCCGTGTGCAGGTCGGTGTTCGAGTAGCGCTTGTCGTAGAACAGCGTCTGCCACTGGCGCACCATGCCGAGCGAGCTGTTGTTGATCAGCGCGACCTTGATGGGGATCTCGTTGATCGTGCAGGTCGCGAGCTCCTGGTTGGTCATCTGGAAGCAGCCGTCGCCGTCGATCGCCCACACCGTGGCGTCGGGCCGCCCGACCTTCGCGCCCATCGCCGCGGGGACGGAGAAGCCCATGGTCCCGAGGCCACCGGAGTTGAGCCAGGTGCGCGGGTGCTCGTACCGGATGAACTGCGCGGCCCACATCTGGTGCTGGCCCACGCCCGCGACGTAGATCGACTCGGGTCCGGAGATCTCGCCCAGGCGGGAGATGACGTGCTGCGGGGCGAGGTGGCCGTCCTCCGGCTCGGTGTACCCGAGGGGGTACGTCTCGCGCCAGTCGTCGATCTGGCGCCACCAGGCCTCGACGTCGGGCTTGCCCTTGGCCTCGTGCTCACGCTCGAGCTCGGGGAGCAGATCGGCGATGACCTCCTTGAGGTCGCCGACGATCGGGACGTCCACCGCCCGGTTCTTGCCGATCTCCGCAGGGTCGATGTCGGCGTGCACGATCGCGGCGTGCGGCGCGAAGCTCGAGAGCTTGCCCGTCACGCGGTCGTCGAATCGGGCGCCGAGCGACACGACGAGGTCGGCCTTCTGCAGCGCGGCGACGGCCGGGACGGTGCCGTGCATGCCGGGCATCCCGAGGTTCTGCGGGTGCGTGTCGGGCACCGCGCCGCGCGCCATGAGCGTCGTGACGACCGGTGCGCCCGAGAGGTCGACGAGCCGACGCAGCTCGGCCGAGGCGTTCGCCCGCACCACACCGCCGCCCACGTACAGCACCGGCCGACGCGCCGAGGCGAGCAGGCGCGCGGCCTCCTTGATCTGCTTGGAGTGCGGCTTCGTCACCGGGTGGTAGCCCGGGAGCTGCAGCTCCTGCGGCCAGGAGAACGTCGTGCGTGACTGCATCGCCGACTTGGCGATGTCCACGAGCACCGGACCGGGGCGCCCCGTCGAGGCGATGTGGAAGGCCTCCGCGATGGTGCGCGGGATGTCGTCCGGGTTCGTGACGAGGAAGTTGTGCTTGGTGATCGGCAGCGTGATGCCGACGATGTCGGCCTCCTGGAAGGCGTCGGTGCCGATCGCGGACGCCGCGACCTGACCGGTGATCGCGACGAGCGGGATCGAGTCCATGTTCGCGTCGGCGATGGGGGTCACGAGGTTCGTCGCCCCCGGGCCGGAGGTCGCCATGGTCACGCCGACCCTGCCCGTCGCGTGGGCGTATCCCTGCGCGGCGTGGCCGCCGCCCTGCTCGTGGCGCACGAGGATGTGGCGCAGGCGCTGGGAGTCCATGAGCGGGTCGTACGTCGGGAGGATCGCACCGCCCGGGATGCCGAAGACGACCTCGGCACCGGCCTCCTCGAGCGAGCGGACGATCGACTGCGCGCCGGTCATCTCCTCGCCGGTCGAGGTGCCGGTCGAGGTGCCGGTCGTCGCGCCCGCCGGGCGTGCCGTGGCGGGGCGCCTGACGTCCCCGCGCGGGACGACCGACGCGGGCGTCGGGGCGGGCTTCGGCGCCGCGGGCGCGGGCGTCGGGGCGCCCGTTCGCGGAGGTGCCGGGGTGGGACCCTGGGCCATGGTGTCTCCTGCGTGTCGTGGCTCGGCCCGGCGGGCGCCCCGTGGGGCGCTCCGCCGGGTACCGGAGCCGACCGTGGTCGTGCGGTCGTGCTGGTCGCGGGTGCGGTGCCGGTCTGCGCGGGTCTCGCGGGTGCGGCGTGCGCGGTGGCCGTGGGTGGGCCGTTCGCGGTCTGTCTGGCGTTGTGGTGGCAACAAAAAACCCCTCGGACCCGGTATGCCGGGCTGAACGAGGGGTGAGCGCGCTGACGAAGCCTGTGGCGTGGCCTCAGCCGGCGCGCTCAGGAAGTACTACAAGGAGGATCGTCTGCACGTCTGGGACTGTACGCCCATGTTTCGGGGATGTCACGTGTCGAGGCGGCCGTCTCACGCACTGGGATGCGAGGTGCGACGCAGCACCCGTCCCTCCCACGGGCGCAGGTGCCCGACGGCGCCCGGCCGACCGACGTCGTCGGGCTCTTGCGGGTGCGTGGCCACCAGGGTCGGGGCGCTCTCCCAGCCGACGAGCGTCTCGCGCGGAGCGTCGCGCGCCTCGCTGCTCACGTTGACGAGGACGAGCAGCTCCTCGCGCGAAGGCGCACCCCCGTCGACGCCGTCGATGTCGAGCGTCCGGGTGAACGCGTAGATCGCCTCGTGCTCGGGCAGGAGCATGTGGAAGTCGCCCAGCGCGACGACGGGCTCGTCGTGGCGCAGCGCGACGAGGCGTCGGTAGAAGTGCAGCACCGAGTCCTCGTCCGCCCAGGCGGACTCGGCGTTGATCACGGTGTGGTTCGGGTTGACCTCGAGCCACGGCGTCCCGGTCGTGAACCCCGCGCTCGGGCTCGCGTCCCACTGCACGGGCGTGCGCGCTTGGTCCCGGCTCGCGTGCGCGAGGACCTCGAGCATCTCGGAGTCCGTGCGCAGCCGCGCGTGGCCCGCGCGGCCGGTGAGCTCGAGGTAGTACCCGAGCGACTCGACGTCCTGGTACTGCTCGATCCGGGTGAAGGGCGCGTTCGTCATGCCGAGCTCCTCGCCCTGGTAGACGTACGGCGTTCCCCGGTGCAGGTGCAGGAGGAGCGCGAGCGCCTTGGCGGACGCGACACGGTGCTCGGGCGAGTCGTCACCGAAGCGCGAGACGACCCGCGGCTGGTCGTGGTTGTCCCAGTACAGGGCGTTCCAGCCGCGGTCGGCGAGCCCCGCCTGCCAGCGGCCGAGGGTCGCCTTGAGGTCGGCGAGGTGCCACGGGACGGGGTCGTAGCGCGTCGCTCCGTGGTCGATGCCCATGTGCTCGAACTGGAAAACCATGTCGACCTCGCGCCGCGCGGGGTCGGTGTAGCGCAGGCCGTGCTCGACCGTCACTCCCGGCGTCTCCCCCACGGTGAGGATCTCGCGCCCCTGCGCGAGGTAGGGGGCGAACACCTCGCGGTGCATCTCGGCGAGGAACTCGTGCACGCGCGGCCCGTCCGTGTAGTGCGGGCTGCCGTCGCCGAACGTGCCCCAGTGCACCTCGCCGTCGGGGAGCGAGCCGTCGGGGGCGACGGCCTTCGAGACCAGGTTGATGACGTCCATGCGGAACCCGTCGACGCCGCGGTCGAGCCAGCGCCGCATCATCGCGAACACCGCCCGGCGGACCTCGGGGTTCTCCCAGTTGAGGTCCGGCTGCTTGGTGTCGAACAGGTGCAGGTAGTACTCCCCCGACGCCTCGTCGAACCGCCACGCGCTGCCGCCGAAGAAGGACCGCCAGTTGGTCGGCTCGGCGCCGGGCGCGCCAGGCTCCATGCCGTGGCGGGCCGGCCGCCACCAGTACCAGTCGCGACGCGGGCTCTCGGCCGACGACCGCGACTGGACGAACCATGGGTGCTCGTCGCTCGTGTGGTTGACGACGAGGTCCATGACGAGCTTCATGCCCCGCGCGTGCAGACCCTCGATCAGCGCGTCCAGGTCGGCGAGCGACCCGAACAGCGGGTCGACGTCCTCGTAGTCGCTGATGTCGTAGCCGTTGTCGGCCTGCGGCGAGCGGTACACGGGAGACAGCCACACGACGTCGACCCCGAGGCGTTCGAGGTGGTCCAGCCGCAGCGTGACACCCGGGAGGTCGCCGATCCCGTCCCCGTCCGTGTCCTGGAACGAGCGCGGGTACACCTGGTAGACGACGGCCCGCGTCCACCAGGGCGCGGCGTCCGGGGTCTCGGCGCCGGGCCACCCGCCGCGGGGTGCGTCGGCGGCCGGGGGGTGCTGCGGGGTCATCGGGCGTCCTCTCGCGTCAGGGTCTGCTCGTCCCACCCTGCACGATGCTCCGGGCCGCGGCGACGCGGCGACCTGGGTCCATCAGGACGTCGACGTCGTCGACCCACTGCTCGACCGACCCGACGCCGGACGGCAGCCCCCGCACGAAGGGATCCTCGATCGTGGCCGTCACCGCCTCAGCAACCCCTCCCAGCCCGCGGAACGGCCGTCCCCAGAACGGCTCGACGACGTTCTCGACGGTCGGCAGGCCGACGTCGTCCTGGAGCGAGTGCAGCGTCTCGAGCGCCCGGCACAGAGCCGCCTCGCGCACGGGCCACGCGCCGGCCGCGAGCGCCGCGCCCAGGTCCACGCACGCCGTGCCGGCACGCGGGAGGGCGGCGAACATCGTGCCGAACCACTTCGAGTAGGGCGGCCAGCGCCGTTCGAGCAGGAACCCGAGGTGCATCGCGGCGCGCACGAGCCGCGCGGCGACCACGCGCGAGCCGAGGTCGTCGCCACGCTCCCCTGTCCGGCCGACGAACGGCAGCTCCTGCCCGATCCGTGCCCAGTCGGTGGCCACCCCGTACCGCCACACGTCGTCGGGGTACCAGACGAGGCGCTCGCGGGCCGCGGTGATCCGCCCGTCGGTGTCCAGGAAAACCGGACCGGCCGTCACCTCGAGCACCGCCTGGCCGGTGAGCGCCAGCCAGTCGCCCACGGCGAGCGGCCGGGTGGCGTCGACACCCAGCCGGGACCTCACGAAGGTCGCGGGCGAGGCGACCTCCACCTGGTGCGGACCGTGCGGCTGCCACGTCGTGGCGAACCGGGTCGGGTGTCCCTCGACCGTGTCAGGCAGCTCGGCGTCGAGGAGCGCGTCCACCTTCTCGACCATCGTCTCGTCCACCAGCAGCGTGAGACGCAGGCCCCAGTCGTGGTCGCGCGAGGTCTCGTCGTCCAGGCCGAGCACGTCGGACCCGCTGCCGAGCCGCGCACCGGCGTGCGGCAACCCCGGCCACCGCGCGAGCACGAGGGGCGCGACGACGTCGTCGTAGTAGCGGCGAGCGAGGTCGGTCCCGGAGTCCACGCGCACATCCTGCCCGGTCGTGCCCCCGGCGACGACTCTCGGACCTCGACCCGTCCGACGACGCTCGCTGCGCTCGTCGAGGAGCTCGGGCACCGGCTCCTTCGTCACCAGGACCCGGCGCCGGCGAAGGTCGTCGGGTCGGGGTCGACGCCGAGGACGTCCCTCAGGACCGTGAGGTCGTAGGTGCGCTCCGTCGCGAGGTGGCTGAGGGCGTACCTCGTGAGGCGCGGGGGAGCTGGGCGGCGGAACCGCCGCGCGACGGCCTCGACCGCGCCCGCGAACGCCCACGCGGGGCGCACCGGGACGGCGACGACCTGCGCGTCGGTGCCTCGGCGACGCAGCACGTCGACGAGGGCGTCGCGGAGGACGACGGGTTCGGCGTCGGCGACGTTGGCCACCAGGAGACCCGGAGTACCGGCGGTGGCGCCACGCAGCACGCCCTCCGGGCGCTCGAGGGCGGCCCGCACGGCCGCGACGAGCGTGTCGACGTGCGTGAGCGACTGCAGCACGCGCCCGCCGCCGGGCAGCACGAGGCGACCGCGGCGCACGGCGGCCTCGACACGTGGCAGGAGCGTCGTGTCCCCCGGTCCGTAGACCGCGTGCGGGCGCAGCACGACGACGGCGCCTCGTCCGGGGTCCCGCGCCACGTCGCGAGCCAGCGCGCGCTCGGCCTCCGCCTTGGTCGTCCCGTACGCGTCGAGGTAGCGGCCCACGGGCGCCTCGGCCTCTCGGGCGCGCACGCTCGGGCGGAACGGGTCGTAGACGCTGCCCGACGACACGTGGACGAACCGTGCACCGGGGAAGGTGTCGCGGACCGCGAGCGTGCCGGCGACGTTGGTCGCCCGCGCGACGTCGAGCGCGCACCAGTCGGAGACGGCGGCCCCGGCGTGCACGACGGCGTCCACCTGCGGTGCGCCCGCGAGCGGCCCGGCCGTGAGGTCCCACGGGAGGTGCCGGGCGCCGTCGACCACGGCGTCGCGGCGGGAGGACGTCCACACGTCGTGCCCGTCGGCGACGAGCGCCCGGGCGACCGCTCCCCCGACGAACCCGGAGGCCCCGGTGACCACGACCCTCACGCGCGAGCACCGCCCGCGGCGGTCACCCGTGCGGAGACGTACGGCGCCGCGGCGCGGACGAGCGCCGCGCGATCGGGCTTGCGCGAGCGCCCGGAGAGCGGGACGCGGTCGGCGTGGAGCACGACGTCGGGCAGGGCGTCGTGGTCGAGGGCGCCCGGCAGCGCGTCGCGCACCCGTGCGACGAGGGGATGGTGCGGGTCGAGGCGGACGGGTTCGCCGGAGCCGGGCGCCACCCCGGGCGCGGGCGAGCCGGCCGACGTCACGACGAGCGCGACGCGCTCGTCGCCGTCGACCTGCGGCACCCCGACGAGGACGGCCTCGCCCACCCCGTCGAGCGCCGCGACACGCGGCTCGAAGAGACCGGGATAGATGTTCGTCGTGCCGCGGATGATCATGTCGCGCGTGCGCCCGACGAGGACGACGCGTCCGTCGGCGTCGAACCGTGCGAGGTCGCCGGTGCGGTGCGCGGCGACGCGCGCGCCCGCGCCGCGTGCTGGTGAGTCGAGGTCGTGCAGGTAGCCCGCCATGAGGGACGGTCCGGACAGCACGAGCTCCCCGACGTCGTCGTCCTGGTCGTCGACGGGCTCGATCCGGGCGCGCGTACCGGGCAGCGGGGCCCCGACGAGGTCGCCGTCACCCGGGTGCGCGAGCTTGTCCGCGGCCTCCACCACGGCGACGGGCAGGATCTCCGTCATGCCGTACACGCCGACCCAGCGCGTCGCGGGCAGGACCCGGGTCGCGCGGTCGAGCAGGGCGCGGGTCACCGGCGCTCCCCCGACGAGCGCGACCCGCGGACCGGTCGCGCGGACCCGGCCCTCCTCGACCGCGTCGAGCAGCGCGGTGACGTCGGCGGGCACGAGGTAGGTCCCCGCGGCGCCGTCGAGCTGCTGCGCGAACGTCGTGATGTCGCGACCCGGCGGGTCGGCGGGCACGGACCACGTCGCACCCGCGAGGAGCGCGGGCACGCCGAGCAGCATCTGGTCGGTGTGCACCACGTCGCCGGGTGCGAGCTCGAAGACGTCGCGCAGCAGGTCGCACCCCGCGAGCAGCGACCCGGCGCTGTGCACGACGGCCTTGGGCTGCGCCGTCGTACCGGACGTGAAGACGACGAGCGCCTCGCGGTCGGGGTCGAGCGGCGGGAGCGCGTCCGCTCTCGGATCCTCCGGAGGGGCGCCGGTCGCGAGCGAGCGGGCCGAGCGGGAGCCGCGCGGGACGCCCGGGAGCCACGGCCCGGCATGGACGTGCCAGAGGGGAAGGCTGGCGTAGTCCGGCAGGAGCAGCCCGCGCGAGCGCGCGAGGCGGCGCAGCGGACCGCGCGAGACGGCGTAGAGGAGCGACTCCGTGGTCGCGAGCACGGGTCCGGCGGCGCGCACGCGCGCGGCGAACAGCTCCGGCGTCGAGCCGGGGTCGACGAACACGATCGTGCCGCCGGCACGGACGACGCCGAACGCGAGCACGACGCCCTCCGGCCGCGGGCGTACCGAGAACAGGGCGCGCCCGCCCGGCGAGAGACCGTCGGTGGCGAGCGACGTCGCGCTCGCCTCGACGCGGCGCGCGAGGTCGGCGTAGGTGAGCTCCTCGCGCACGCGTGTGCCGCGCCGACGGGACGGTCGGGTCCAGCGTCGCAGCGCGACGGCGTCGGCGGAGGGGTGCCCCGGCGTGCCTCGGGCCAGGATCGGCGCGAGAAGGTGCTGGGACTCGTCGTCAGGCCCGGTCACGCTGCGGCCGCCCCTCGCCGGGCCGGGTCGACGCCCGCCCGCTCGACGGCACGCACGCCGAGCGACCGGTACGCCGGGATGAGGACGCCACGGGCGACCTCGCGGTCGGTGACCTCCAGCGTGCGCCCGGCGGCGACAACCGGTCGCAGGGCGTCCAGCACCGCGTCCACCTGCGCCCTCGCGAGCGGCATCCCGAGGCAGAAGTGCGGCCCGGCGCCGAACCACAGGTGCCGCACCGCGGGGTCCACGGGCGCGTCCGGGTCGAACGGTCCGGCGTCCTTGCAGCAGGAGATCGTCGCGATGACGACGCGATCCCCGGCGCGCACGCGGACGTCGCCCACGCTCGCGTCGGTGCGCACCGAACGCAGCATCGCCGGCGTGGGCGAGGTGACGCGCAGCGCCTCCTCGACGACACGCCCGCGCAGGGCTGCGGCGGCCTGGCCCGCCTCGTCGCGGGCGGTGGGGTCGCTCGCGAGGGTCCGGTCGAGCCACGCCGTGTCCGCGGTGAGCGCGAGGAGCCGCGGCACGAACGACTGGATCGTCTCGGTCCCGGTGAGCACGAAGGCTCCGACGGCGCCCATCGCCTCGTCCTCGGAGAGCCCGAGCTCGCGCATCCGCCCGGGGACGGTGGCGGGGTCGCCGGCGCGGTAGGCGTCGCGGGCCGGCGCCGAGAGACGGGCGAGGACGGCGCGCGCGTGCCGCACCTGCGCGGGCGTGAGGCTGCGCCGGTGCAGGCGCACGAGTCCGACCACGGACTGCGCGGCGGCCATGGCGTCGCGCACCGCGGCGTCGGTCGGCGGCAGTCCGGTCATCGCGCAGATGACGGACCCGGCCATCGTCGCCGTCTCCGCGACGAGGTCGACACGTTCCCCCGCGAGCAGCCGCGGGGCCAGGCGCTCGAGGACGTCGGGCACGCTCGCCCCGACGAGCTCGCGCACGGCGCGGGGCGTGAACAGTCCCGAGAGAGTTCGGCGCAGGGCCGCGTGGTCCGCGCCCTCCATGTTGAGCAGCACCGACGGGCCGAGCACCGGCGTCCACAGGTCCGACGGTGAGCCGGGACCCACCTTGGTGAAGCGTCCGGTGTCGAGGAGCACGGCACGTGCCGTCGCGGCGTCGGACACGACGACGCCGATGCCGGGCACGCGCACCACCGGACCGAGGCGCCGCAGCGCCCGGATCGCCGGGTAGACGACGGGGTGGGCACCGCGCTGGACGCGCTCCTCCCAGCGCATCGCGGCGGCGAGACGTGCCGCCGGCACGACGCTCGCGGCGGGACGGGGTGGGGCGATGCTCATCGGATGTCCACGAGCTCGGGTCGGTAGCGGTGGTCGGCGTACCAGCCGAGCGTGCGCACGAGTCCCCACGCGTGCGCCCGGCGGGCCGAGGCCCGCACGACCACCTCGCGGTGGGCCCCGTAGCGCGTCGTCAGCCGCCGCACGGCGTTGACCAGCGCACGGTCCTCGTGCAGGTCCTCGATCGCGGTGCGCGGGAACCCGCCCGCCGCCTCGTACAGGTCTGCGGTGATCGCCATGTTGCAGCCCGGCGCCATGACGTACGGGCCGAGGTACGACGGGTCCTGGTTGCCAGGGCGGAACCGCCCGAACGCGCTCGCGATGCTCACGGCCGCCGTCAGCACTCCCTGCTGGACGGGCGAGACCGGCCGGTCGTCGGTGCGCGCGACCAGCCGTCCCGCGACGAGGTCGTGGCCGCCCGCGAACGCTGCTCGCACCCGCCGCGTCCAGTCGGGCAGCGGCAGGCAGTCCGCGTCGGTCCGCGCCAGGTGGGTCGCGCCGTGGGCGATCGCCGCGCGCATGCCCGTGTCGGCGGCCGCCCCCGTGCCCTTCTGCGGCTCGTCGACGACCCGCCAGCGCGACATGCCCCACGCCGAGGCGGTCTCGCGGACGAGGTCGCCCGTCCCGTCGGAGGACCCGTTGTCCACGACGACGAGGTCGAAGTCCGTGTCCTGCTGGTCGCGCAGCGCCTCCAGCGTCGCGGCGATCCCGTGGGCCTCGTCGCGCGCGGGCACGACGACCGCGAGCCGTTGCGGGCTCGCGACGTGCCGGATGAACCGGCGCGACCCGCTCATCGGGCCACCCCGTCCCACGACCCGCTCACAGCCGCACCACCGTCGCGCCGATGCTGATGCCGCCGGCGAGGCCGACGAGCACGACGACGTCGCCCGGCCCGACCCGGCCCGTCTCCAGGGCCGTCGCGAGCTGGAGCGGGAGCGTCGCGGAGGCGACGTTGCCGTGGTCGGCGACGGTGACGAGGGTGCGACCGGTGGGCAGGCCGAGCGCCGCGTGCACGTCGTCGAGGTACGCCACGGCGACCTGGTGGACCGCGACGAGCGCGACGTCGTCCCACGTGAGGCCCGCACGTGCCAGCGCGTCGAGCACGACGCCCGGCCCGAGCGCGAGGAACGCGTCGCGCAGGCGCGAGCCGTCGATCTCGAAGTACGTCCGTTCCAGGTCGCGCGGGTGCGCGGTCCCGCCGCCCGGGAGCGTGCCGACGTCCCAGTGGGTCGACTCCGCGCCGAACGCGCTCGCGAGGATGCCTCGGGGGGCCGGCGCGCCCTCGCCGTCGCACGCCTCGACCTCCGCCGGGGTCGCGCGGCGGACGAGGACCGCGGCCCCGGCGTCGGACATCGTGTACCCCGGCGCGGAGAGCAGGTACGTCGCGCGGTCCGGGACGTCCCAGCGCACGGCGCGCGACGGCGCCTCGCCGCACGCGACGAGCACCGTCGCGTACCGTCCGCGGGCGATGAGCGCCTCGGCCACCTCGATCGCGTTGAGCACCGAGTTGCACGCGTTCTTCACGTCCATGACCGGCGCCCGCACGCCGAGCTTCGCCGCGACGATGTGGCTCGTGGCGGGCTCGACCATGTCCTGGCTCGCCGACGCGAAGAGCAGCAGGTCGACGTCGCCCGGCGCCAGGCCCTCGGCCGCGAGGAGCTTCTCGGCGGCCGCGACCGCGAGGTCCGAGGCGTCCCAGTCGTCGGGCAGCACGTGGACGCGGCGCACACCGGTCAGTCGCGCGACCATCGGCACGCGCGGCGCGGCACCCGGGTTGCGCGCGGCGAGCGCGAGCTCCGCCTCGCGCACGTCCACGGTGCGCTCGGGAAGGTGGATGCCGACCGCGGCGATCACCGCGGTCGGAGTGGTCGCCGCGGGCGGGCGCGTGACGGCGCCGGGCGGGTGGGGGTGCGAGAGGTCGGGCACTCGCGACAGGGTAGCGACGGCGCGTCCTCGCACCGCTGCCCGTCCACAGCGCCCGCCCGGGTGAAGTTCGCGGGACGTCCTGTGGATCCCGCCCCCGCCGTCGGCGGCGCTGGACCACACTGAGCGTCGTGACCTCCACCCGCACCTCGGTCCGCACCTCGATCCACACGGCCGTCGCGTCCGCTCTCCCCGCACGCCGGCGTGTGCTCCCCACCACCGGCCAGGAGCTGCGCGTGCTCGCGGCGGCCCGCCCGGAGATGGCCGGGATCCTGCTGGTGGGCCGTCGGCTCGCCGGCCGGCGCGCCGACGGCACGGGCGGGCTGCGCCGGGTCCCGGGGCTCGGCTGGGTGACGGCGGACCCGACCGTCGGGCGTCGCATCCTCACGGACCCCGGGCACTTCACCATCGTCGGCGAGGGCGGCGTCGGGCACCTGTGGGCACAGATCCTCGGCGACTGGGTCCTCGACCTGTTCGACGGGCCGGGGCACCACGACCTGCGCACCCGATCGCGGGAGCTGTTCACCGAGGCGAGCGCCGCAGCCCTGGTCGACGGCGCCTGGTCCAGCGCGCTCGACGACGCGCGGCGGACCCTCGCCGCGGGCGGCCCGGTCGACGTCGGGCACCTCTCGCGCGTGCTCGTCGGCCGCATGATGATCTCGCTGCTCGGCATCCCTGCCTCCGGCGTCTCGACCGGCCGCGTCGGGCGTGACGCGGCGGTCGCCACCGTGCCGAGCGCCGACGACGCGCTCATGGCGTTCGCAACGGGCGAGCGCCTCGCCGCCGTCGCGCTCGGCACCGCGGGATCCACCTACCTCGCGCCCGCGGAGGTCGCCGCCGCCCAGGAGCTCGTCGCCGAGCTCACGCGCGGTGTCCCGGACGGGTGGCGCCACGCACCCGCCGACCGACTCCTCGGACGGTGCCGTGAGCTCGGGCTGAGCCTGGAGGAGACGACCGGCCTGGCGAGCCTCCTCATGGTCGCGGGCACCGAGACCTCCGCCTCGGCGATGGCCCGCACCACGGCCCTGCTGATCGACACGGGCGAGCAGCACCGCCTGCTGCGCCTGCTCGCCGACGAGCGCGACCACCCGGTGGAGCGCGCCGCGGGCGAGCCGGACGCCGTCGAGAACGCGGTGCGCGAGGGGCTGCGCGTCACGAGCCCTGCATCGGTGATCGGGCGCGGTGTGTCCGCCGACGTCGAGGTCGCGGGCCGCACGCTGCGTGCCGGCGAGCGGGTCATGATCCTCACCTGGGCGGCGAACGTCGCCGCGGGACCGTTCCGCGCCGACCGCCCGTACGTGCGCGAGACCCGCCAGCTCTGGTTCGGTGCCGGGCGGCACCTGTGCCTCGGCGCTGCGCTCGCACGGGCCGAGATCGGGGCGCTCCTGCACGCGCTGTGGGACGACGGCGCCCCGCTGCGCGTGGTGTCGCGCCGCGCGAAACGACGCGTCCTCGTCCCGGGCTACGACGAGCTCGTCGTCGCGCGCGCCTGAGGCGACGTCACCTGAGAACCGCGCTCAGTCGCGCGCCTGCCACGTGCACACGCACGCCTCGTTGCCCTCGGCGTCGGCGAGCACCCAGAACGACGGCGCGCGCCGGTCGGAGACCAGGTGCCCGCCGGCGGCGATGGCGGCGGTGACGCGCGCCTCGGCGACGTCGTGCGGGACCGTGACGTCGACGTGGATGCGGTTGCGCTGCTCGCGCGGCGCGTCCATCTGCTGGAACCAGAACGCGGGCGCGTGCGCCGTCGGGTCGACGAGCGAGGGCGCCGCGTCCGCCGGCCCCTCCTCGACGAATCCGAGCACGGCACGCCAGAAGGGCTGCACCGCGGAGCCGACGAGGACGTCGACCGCGATCTCGACGTCCTGCACCGCTGTCGGGTCGGCCACGAGATCGAGCTCGCGCGCGGCGTCGGAGATCTGCCGCGCGAGCTCGACGTCACGACCGCTGAGCCCGCCGACGTCGTGCGACGTGAGCCGGACCGTCACCGTGCCGTAGCGCAGGTCGACGTCCGGGTGGTGGTTCGCGGCGTCCGCGAGCTCGCCGATCGCGTCGACGAGCTCGACACCCGCGGTGAACGAGCCGGTGCGGAACAGCGTCTGCGCCGTGCGGAGGATGACGCGCCAGTCCTCCACGCCGTCGCTGTCATGGAACTGCCGGGCAGTGATGCGGTCGTCCGTGGCCATCCGTCAGCTCCTCCTCCATACCGCGGCACGCGCTCGTCTGGAGGCGGAGTGGTCAGCGCCCGGCCGAGCGGCACGGACGGTCGACGCCCGCACCCCCATGCTGGTCCGCGGTGGGTCCCCTCGCCAGCCCTGGCTGCGCCATGCCGACATGCCGGACCCGGCGGACGGGGCGCGGCCGACGGCACGGGCGTCCGCCCGGAGCACGGCGGCGACGGGCCTACTCGAGGATCGCGCCGCGCGACGCCGACTGGACGAGCTTGGCGTACTTCGCGAGCACGCCGCGCGTGAACGTCGGCGGCAGCGGCGCCCAGCCGTCGCGGCGTGCGGCGAGCGTGTCGTCGTCGACGAGCAGGTCGAGCGTCTTGTTCGCCACGTCGAGGCGGATGCGGTCGCCGTCGCGCACGAACGCGACCGGGCCGCCGTCGACCGCCTCGGGAGCGACGTGCCCGACGCACAGGCCGGTCGTCCCGCCGGAGAAACGGCCGTCGGTGAGGAGGAGGACCGTCTTGCCGAGCCCCGCGCCCTTGATCGCCCCGGTGATGGCGAGCATCTCGCGCATCCCCGGCCCGCCCTTGGGGCCCTCGTACCGGATGACGACGACGTCGCCGTCCGTGATCGTCCCGTCCTCCAGGGCGTCGAGCGCGGCACGCTCACGCTCGAACACGCGTGCCGTGCCCTCGAACACGTCCTCGTCGAACCCGGCCGACTTCACGACGGCACCTTCGGGCGCGAGCGACCCGTGCAGGATCGTGATGCCCCCGGTGTGGTGGATCGGGTTGTCGAGAGCCCGCAGGATCTTGCCGTCCGGGTCGGGCGGGTCGATGTCGGCGAGGTTCTCGGCGACCGTCCGGCCGGTCACGGTGAGCGCGTCGCCGTGCAGGAGCCCGGCGTCGAGCAGGGCCTTCATGACGACGGGCACTCCTCCGATGCGGTCGACGTCGTTCATGACGTACCGGCCGAACGGCTTGAGGTCGCCGAGGTGCGGGACGCGGCTCGCGACGCGGTCGAAGTCGGCCAGCGTGAGGTCCACCTCGGCCTCGTGCGCGATGGCGAGCAGGTGCAGCACCGCGTTGGTCGAGCCGCCGAAGGCCATGACGACGGCGATCGCGTTCTCGAACGCCTCCTTGGTCATGATGTCCCGTGCGGTGATCCCGAGCCGCAGCAGGTTGACCACGGCCTCCCCCGACCGGTGCGCGAAGGCGTCGCGACGGCGGTCCGCCGACGGCGGCGCCGCAGACCCGGGGAGCGACATGCCCATCGCCTCGGCGACCGACGCCATGGTGTTCGCCGTGTACATGCCGCCGCACGCGCCCTCCCCCGGGCAGATCGCGCGCTCGATGCGGTCCACGTCCTCGCGGCTCATGAGACCGCGCGCGCACGCGCCGACGGCCTCGAACGCGTCGATGAGCGTGACCTCCTTCTCCGTGCCGTCGGAGAGCTTCACCCAGCCCGGCATGATCGAGCCCGCGTAGAGGAACACGCTCGCGAGGTCCAGCCTCGCCGCGGCCATGAGCATCCCCGGCAGCGACTTGTCGCACCCGGCCAGCAGCACCGTGCCGTCGAGCCGCTCCGCCTGGACCACCGTCTCGACCGAGTCCGCGATGACGTCACGGCTCACGAGCGAGAAGTGCATCCCCTCGTGGCCCATCGAGATGCCGTCGGACACGGAGATCGTCCCGAACTGCAGCGGGTACCCGCCCCCGGCGTGCACGCCCTCCTTCGCGCCCTGCGCGAGCCGGTCGAGCGACAGGTTGCACGGCGTGATCTCGTTCCACGAGCTCGCGATGCCGATCTGCGGCTTGGCGAAGTCCTCGTCGCCCAGCCCGACGGCGCGCAGCATCCCGCGCGACGCCGAGGCCTCCAGCCCGTCGGTGACTTGGCGGGAACGCGGCTTGAGGTCGGAAGGCATCTCAGTACTCATGCACAAAGCATGCCGCGGCGGGCGCAACTTGACTACCGCGGATACCCACTCTGCTGCCCGGCTGTCGCCACGATTGGCAGAGTCCGCAGTCGAGCTTCCAGCCTAGTGAACGACTCTCGCGGAAGGAGATCGGCCAAGATTGACCACCCACTCATTACCCTCTCCACCGCTTCTCTTGCCCGAAATACCGCCGCATCACCACCGTATCCCGATCTCACACCGAGTTCATAGAAACGCCGATCATCAATCTCTTGAAAGCGCTTGGTACCGCCAACCTTGAGCCCGAGATCATCATCCTCGATGAACAATACGGTCGGCAGAATGTCATACGCCGGACTGAGTCGAGGAGACCGTCCGTCTGGGTAAACCACCGCCCAATTCTTAAGATGAGCGTCTCCGTTCCCAACAAGGATATTGAGTACGATTCGGTCGATCACATCGCCAACAACGTCGGAATCAATCAGGCCAGCCAGGACCGTAGCAACCACCTCGTAATTGGCACTGCGGTACTTTGCATCCTGCCGGCGACTCGGTATGTCGAGGATCTGCGCCAACTCCTCCATGTGGACCCGAAGGCCACCGTCGCGGCGATCAAACCGCTCTACGGCCAGCACGCGACCGCGCACCGAAGACCAGGCTCCGATGCCGGAGATCTCGGACGCATTGACCAGGCTCGCCCCCGCAACCTCGATTCCGGACGCTCTCGCCAACTCAAGCCCTGCAAACTCCGCCTCAGGGACACCGTCGAATCCGATTCGACCGTCGGGGAACTTTGCGATCACATTCCCGGCCACACCTCTAGCGGGCACCGTGAGACCACGTTCATCCGCGAACACTGAGAACTTTAATTGCGCGCCTGCAAGACTAAATTTCAAAATGGGATCGTCGTGCGCCGCATCTGGTTCATCAGCGTCAGCCGACAGACCAGCATCTCCTGCCCACCCCGATTCGACAACCCTGGCACGCACGGCACCCGGCAAATCGTGGAGCCCCAAATGCAGCAACAGTTCAAACTCACGGACAGCATCGACTCTCGCAGCGTTCGCAACCGCCGAACGAAGCCGACCTTCTGGCAGTAGGTGCGAAAACCACCGTGGCAAAGCCACATTAGTGCTCGGATGCCAATTCCGCCCGTGCTCTTCAAAGAGCTGTCCCAGCACTGGCCGTGACGGCAAGTTCCAATATTCGCGATCGCCGAAGAACGTCGAACGCTCGTCTTGACGCACCAAGTTACCGACAAGAACCCAGCCACCATCTGCGGCCTGGATCTCGATGGCCAGTACAGTCTCACGACTCGTCATCATGATCCACGCCGTCAAGCGCAATCGCTACAAGTGAACCGATAGATCGGCGCACGGGCAAGCCAGGCTCCATGCGACTCTCCAGGAACGCGGCCACAACCTGACCGAGCCATTCCCCCCTCCCGTCGATAAACGCCTTCAAGTCCCCAGATAGCAACTGCTCCACCAGCGTCGGGGTGAGTAGATGGGAGGCGAGAACATTTTCACTTGCGTCTGCCAATTCCGTTACGCTTCCTGGCCAGAAACCTCTCGACTCGGCACGGGAATTTAGACCTGGAATGAACGAAGAGACCGCTCCCGCTCCGAGTGCTTCGAACCGTTCAGCGATATCGAGAGGCACGCCAGTAGGCTGGAGTGGGACTCTTGCAGCAAGCGCCAATAGAATAAGGCGCGGATTGGCGTACTTTGCATTGAATCCCGATAGCGGAATATCATCCGCCTTTCGGTCCGGCACGTACGCGAGAAGTGACTTTACCGCGGCGTACGCGTCAGGAGCTGCCGCAGGGTCGCCGAAATCGGGGTTAACCGAGCGCACCGCGCGCCGCAATACAGGCGTTTGCCCCCCTTCCCGACCGAAGCCATGCACCCAGCCCCGCCAAAGCCAGCGGCTTACCAGACGCAATATCCACGGTTCTGGGTCCGGATGCAGATGGAAGAATGCGGCCAGAACCGGAATCGGCAGGGTGTTAGGCATTAAGCGAGAGTGCACGATACCCTCGGCGCGGAGGAACCGAATAGCTCGTTCAAGTGCGTCGCGCGCATGCTCGAACCACTCCTCTGGGTTCTCTCCGCTTCGAAACTCTTCATGCATGTCTCGCTGAACATCTCCACCACGCAGGGCGAGAATGCTCTGGACAATCCTGTTCTCCTCGAGGTCGCCGAAGTTGAGGTGACGCAGATCGCGGACAACCGACTGGGGACTTGCCACACTTCCGCGCTCGCCAAAGAGCGCCTGGAATATCTGCGCCCGACTAATTGGCTTCCCCGCAGAGTTTACTCTGTCGAAAACTTCCCGCAGCAGAGTCTGGTCTTGCTCTTCAATTATGTACGCAGGGATCCGATAATCGCGAAGTTGGCCGATTAGATTGTCGGCGAGATCAAGGTCGTCAGGGGACAACTCCTCAATGTGCGCCCTCGTCCATTGTTGGAGTGTACGGGTGTCAGACGCCGCGCGCACAGGAAGAAACCGAGAACTATCCACTCCTGGTCGCATAGAGACGAACTTTTGAGTTGTGAGGTCGAACGCGACCTGAAAGCGATGGTCGGTGACCGAGTATTCTCGAGTAAGGGCTGCGAATAGTGATGTTACGCGCTGCTGGCCGTCTACCACCCAAAGGGCGTCGTCTCTCGCCGGCACGCTGAGTTGGACCGGGCCCAGTTCAATCTCGGCTTCCGGGGCGGGCTTCTTCCACAGGAGAAGTGTTCCCACGGGGAAGCCTCGATATAGGCTATCAAAGAGGTCGCGAACATCGGTGCTTTTCCAAACGAATTGTCGCTGGAAAGTTGGAACCCGCAGTCGGCCAGATTCGGCATAGTCAACAATATCGGGAATGGAGAAGTTCTGCGAGCCCGAGCGATCGAGAGAGGGGACCACCACGTTGCACTGCTCCCGTCCTGGCCGGAGCGCGGGTCGCTCCTGTAGTTGCAGAGGCTACAGCAGAACCGGTCTTCAAAGTCGGTTGCGCAGCAGCTCAAGTCAGGTCCTTAAGGCATTCGAGCGCGCCTGGTCCCACGGCCGTGCGGGGTGGGGTCAGCACTTTGGCGTATGACCTGAATCGAGAGGTGCGCGCCCGTCGTCGTCGAGTCAGCGGCGCTTGATGAGCGACACGTCGCGCACGGCACCGCGGTCGGCGGACGTCGCCATGGCGGCGTAGGCCTGGAGCGCCGGGGAGACGTAACGGTCGCGGTCGACCGGCTGCCACGGGTTCTCGCGCGCCTCCATCTTGGCGCGACGCTCGGCGAGCACCTCGTCGGGGACGTTGAGCCGGATGAGGCGCGTGTCGACGTCGATCTCGATCTCGTCGCCGTCCTCGACGAGGCCGATGACGCCGCCCGCGGCGGCCTCGGGCGAGACGTGGCCGACGGAGATGCCGGACGACCCGCCGGAGAACCGGCCGTCGGTGATGAGCGCGCAGACCTTGCCTAGACCGCGGCCCTTGATGAACGACGTCGGGTAGAGCATCTCCTGCATGCCCGGCCCGCCCGCGGGTCCCTCGTAGCGCACGACGACGACGTGGCCGGGCTGGACCTGCTTGGTGAGGATCTTCTCGACGGCCTCGTCCTGCGACTCGCACACGAGCGCCGTGCCGACGAAGTGGAAGACGTCCGGGTCGACGCCGGCGGTCTTGAAGACGGCGCCGTTCTCGGCGAGGTTGCCGCGCAGCACGGCGAGGCCTCCCTCGACGGTGTACGCGTGCTCGAGGTCGCGGATGCAGCCGTTCGCGGCGTCGGTGTCGAGCGTCTCCCAGCGGTTCGAGGTGGAGAAAGCCTGCGTGGTCCGCACGCCGCCGGGCGCGGCGTGGAAGAGCTCGACCGCGCGCTCGGTGGCCTTGCCGCCGCGGATGTCCCAGTCGTCGAGCCAGGCGCGCAGCGTGGGCGTGTGCACGGACGTGACGTCGTGGTCGAGCAGGCCCGCGCGGTCGAGCTCGCCGAGGAGCGCGGGGATGCCGCCGGCGCGGTGGACGTCCTCCATGTGGAAGCTCGGGTGGTTCGGCGCGACCTTCGACAGGCACGGCACGCGGCGGCTGATCCGCTCGATGTCCGTGAGGTCGAAGTCGATCTCACCCTCCTGCGCGGCGGCGAGGATGTGCAGCACGGTGTTCGTCGAGCCGCCCATCGCGACGTCGAGCGCCATGGCGTTCGAGAACGCCGCCTTGGTCGCGATGGAGCGCGGCGCGACCGAGTCGTCCTCGTCCTCGTAGTACCGGCGCGCGAGGTCGACGATCGTGCGGCCGGCCTCGAGGAACAGCTCCTTGCGCGCGGCGTGCGTGGCGAGCGTCGAGCCGTTGCCAGGCAGCGAGAGCCCGAGCGCCTCGGTGAGGCAGTTCATCGAGTTGGCCGTGAACATGCCGGAGCACGACCCGCACGTGGGGCACGCGTTCTCCTCGACGGCGTTCAGCGCGTCGTCGGACACGTTGTCGTCGGCCGAGTAGTTGATCGCGTTGATGAGGTTGAGGGGCGTCTTGGCGACCCCGTCGGCGACGATCGCCTTGCCGGCCTCCATCGGGCCGCCGGACACGAAGATCACCGGGATGTTGAGCCGCAGCGCCGCGTTGAGCATGCCGGGCGTGATCTTGTCGCAGTTGGAGATGCACACGAGGGCGTCCGCGCAGTGCGCGTTGACCATGTACTCGACCGAGTCGGCGATGAGGTCGCGGCTCGGCAGCGAGTAGAGCATGCCGGCGTGGCCCATCGCGATGCCGTCGTCGACGGCGATCGTGTTGAACTCCTTGGAGACGCCTCCGGCCTCGCGGATCGCCGACGCGACGAGGTCGCCCATGTCCTTCAGGTGGACGTGGCCGGGTACGAACTGCGTGTACGAGTTGGCGATCGCGATGATCGGCTTGCCGAAGTCTTCCGCGCCCATGCCGGTCGCGCGCCAGAGGGCGCGGGCGCCGGCCATGTTGCGGCCGTGGGTGGACGTCCGAGAGCGCAGGGGGCGGCTCATTCCGGGTCAGCTCCTTCGACGGGGTGCTGCGACCGTTCCTCCGGCCGCCGGGTCACATTACGCCCGATCAGGACCGTGCGAACCGGCCGTCCGTCTCGTGGTCGTCTGGCTACGTACGTGGTCTCCCTACCCACCCGAGGGATGTCCGCCTAAACGTTACGTAAGGGTTGAACCGGGACCATCACAGTGCCACCGTGGGGCGCGCGGCAGACCGGTCGTCGGTTCTCGCCGCGACACCGCCCGACGCGCACGGCGCCGGGTCGTCCGGATCGAGGGGGCTCCCATGAACACGTCCACCACCGGTGCACCGCAGCACCGCACCGCCGCGCCCGACGCCGCGGCGTCAGAAGGCCGCCCCGCCTCGCCGGGGCCGAGGCAGGCGGGGCCGACCGTCGCGCAGGACGACGTGGTCACGCGGGCGTCGGCGCGGCGAGCGCTCGCCCTGGCCCGGCTCGGGACGGCGGTCGTGTTCCTGTGGCCGTTCGCCGACAAGCTCGTCGGCCTGGGCTACGCGACGCCCCCGGAGAGCGCGTGGCTCGCGGGGTCCGCACCGGCGCAGGGATACCTCGAGCACGGCGCCCAGGGCCCGCTCGCGGGGACGTTCGCCTCGATGGCGGGACCCGTCAGCGACTGGCTCTTCATGCTCGGGATGCTCGGTACGGGTCTCGCGCTGCTGCTCGGCATCGGCATCCGGGCGGCTGCCGTGTGCGGAGGGCTGCTCTTCGCGATGCTGTGGCTCTCGCAGTGGCCGTTCGCCGCGGGGTCGAACAACCCCGTCGTCGACCAGCACGTGCTCGTGATCCTGGTCCTGGTCGTGCTCGCCACGACCCTCGCGGGCGACACCTGGGGCCTCGGGCGCCGCTGGGCTGCCGTCCCCGCGGTCCGGCAGGCGCCCTGGTTGCGCTGAGCCCACTACGGCGGGCCGAAGCACCGGGTCGAGCGGCGCGCCCTGGTCAGGCGCCGGCCGTGTGCGCCCCCTCGAGCTCGTCGGCGTGGCGGATGTGCCGCGTGACCCACGGCGCGAGCGCGAACAGCGCGAGGGCGAAGACGAGCGTCACGGCCCCGATCGCACCGAAGTACGCGGTGTCGGACGCGCCCTCGGTGACCTGCACGACCTGGGCCGTGATCGCCTGCCCGGCCGCGGGCGCGAGGAACCACAGCGCCATCGCCTGGGACCGGAACGCCCTGGGCGCGAGCAAGGTCGTCGCGGCGAGCCCGACGGGCGACAGGCAGAGCTCGCCGAGCGTCTGGATCACGTACACGAGGACGAGCACCCACGCGGGCGCCTTGCCGTCGCCGACGACCGCCGACGCGAGGGCGAGGAAGAGGAACGACACAGACGCGAGCGTGAGGCCGATCGCGAACTTGTTCGCCGTCGCGGGCCGGTCGCCGGTCTTGAGCCAGAGCCACGCGAACACCGGGGCGAGCAGGATGATCGACAGCGGGTTGACGGACTGGAAGAACTCGGGGCTGATGCCGATCCCGAAGATGCTGAGCTCCGTGCGGTCCTTCGCGAACGCGGACAGCGTCGTCGCGGCCTGCTCGAAGATCATCCAGAAGAGCATCGCGGCGACGAACAGGGGGATGTACGCGACGACGCGGGGCCGTTCGGCGTCGGTGACCTTCGGCGAGCGGTACATGACGACGAAGTAGGCGATCGGCGCGAGGAACGCGAGGTACGACATCGTGTCGATGAACGTGGAGATGCCGAACCCGCCCGAGACGACGACCGCGACGAGGGCGACCACCACGACGCCCGCCGCGATGATCGCGAAGAGCCGCGCGATCTTCGGGCGCTCCTCCCGCCGGATCGGGTTCGGCACGTGCGCGCCCGCCTCGCCGAGGTAGCGACGCCCCGCGACGAAGAAGACGAGCGCGACGGCCATGCCCACCGCCGCGACGGCGAACCCCGCGTGGTACCCGCCCCAGGCGCGCGCCGCGCCGACGAGGAACGGCGCGAAGAACGAGCCGAGGTTGATGCCCATGTAGAAGATCGAGAACGCCGAGTCACGACGCGGATCGTCGCGCGAGTACAGCTCGCCGACCATCGAGGAGACGTTGGGCTTGAGGAGCCCCGTGCCGAGCGCCACCATCGCGATGCCGACCATCGAGAACACGAGGCCGGGGATGGTCAGGCTCACGTGCCCGGCGGCGATGATGATCCCGCCGTACAGCACCGACCGCCGCGACCCGATGACCCGGTCCGCGAGCCAGCCGCCCACGACGGAGAGCAGGTAGACGCTGGTCCCGTAGATCGAGACGAGCGCGAGGCCGGTGGTCTCCTCGATCCCGAGACCGCCGTTCGCCACCGTGTCGGTGAGGTAGAACAGCAGGATCGCGCGCATCCCGTAGTAGCTGAACCGCTCCCACAGCTCGGTCGTGAAGAGCGTCAGCAGCCCTCGCGGGTGCCCGAAGAACGCATGGTCGCCCTCGATGTGTCCCGCCGCCGGCCCGTCGGCCGCCGCGATCCCGGCGCCCCGGCCGACCGGGGGTGCCCCGGGGTCGGGCTCGGTCGTCGCCTCGCGCTCGAGCCGGCGTCGGCGTGCGTCCCGCCCCTGCTGGTCGTCACCGTCCATGCTTGCGATGCTCCCACCGGCGTGCGCGCCCGGCGACCGTTAGCGTGACCGGATGCCGACGATCTGGTGGTGCCGGCGCGACCTGCGCCTCGCGGACAACCCGGCGTTCGTGGCCGCGACGCAGACCGCCCGGGAGGCGGGCGACGACGTCCTCGCGCTCTACGTCCTCGACCCCCGCCTGTGGGACGCCGCGGGCTCCCCGCGCCGGTCGTACCTGGCCCGCAGCCTCGCCGCTCTCGACGAGTCGACCGGCGGTCGGCTGGTCGTGCGGCGTGGAGACCCGCGGGCGGTCGTGCCGGAGCTCGCGCGCGAGGTGGGGGCCGACGAGGTGCACGTCGCGGCGTCGTACGAGCCGTACGGCGTCGCGCGCGACGCGGACGTCGAGGCCGCCCTGCACGACGGCGGTGCGCGCCTCGTCCGCACCGGCTCGCCGTACGCCGTGGCGCCGGGCCGCGTCCTCACGCGGACCGGCACGCCGTTCCAGGTCTTCACGCCGTTCCGCGACGCGTGGGTCGAGCACGGCTGGCGCGACCCGGTGCCGCGCCCGCGCGACGTCTCCTGGGCGCACGTCCGGTCCGACGGCGTGCCGGTCGACCCCGGGACCCACGCCCGGCTGCCCGCGGCGGGCGAGGCCGCGGCGCAGCGCCGGTGGCGGGAGTTCCTCGACGACCATCTCGTGGGCTACGCGAGCGAGCGTGACCGGCCGGACCGGCCCGCGACGTCGGGCATGTCGATCCCGCTCAAGTGGGGCGAGCTGCACCCGCGCACCCTGCTCGCGGACCTGCGCGCGGCGTTGCACGACGGCGCGCCGTCCGACGACGTGCTCGCCTACCGGTCCGAGCTCGCGTGGCGCGAGTTCCACGCGGACGTGCTGTTCCACCACCCCGACGCGGCCCGGCGGTCGTTGCGCGAGGTCGTGCCCGACGACGCGTGGGCGACCGGCGCGGACGAGGACCGGCTCCTCGAGACGTGGGCCGCGGGCCGCACCGGCTACCCGCTGGTCGACGCGGGCATGCGCCAGCTCCTCGGCGAGGGGTGGATGCACAACCGGGTGCGGATGGTCGTCGCGTCGTTCCTCGTCAAGGACCTGCACGTGCGCTGGCAGCGCGGTGCCGCCCACTTCATGGCGCACCTCGCGGACGGCGACGTGTCGCAGAACCAGCTCAACTGGCAGTGGGTCGCGGGGACCGGCCGCGACGCCGCGCCCTACTTCCGGGTCTTCAACCCGGTCACCCAGAGCAAGAAGTTCGACCCGCAGGGCGACTACGTGCGGCGCTGGGTGCCCGAGCTCCGGGACGTGGACGGGTCGGCGGTGCACGAGCCGTGGCGGCTCCGCGAGCAGCCGACGGGCTACCCGGAGCGGGTCGTCGACCACGCCGAGGAACGTCGGGTCGCGCTCGACGACTTCGAGCGCGGTCGCCGCTCCTGACATTTTCTCAACCAAGGGGTTGACGATGCCCGGCCACGGGCGTAGCGTCGTCATCAACCAAGCAGTTGAGAAGCGAGCGGACCTTCCCGCTCGGACGAGGAGGTCCCGTGACGGCAGACCCGCTCTCCCGCGTGTTCTCGGCGCTCGCCGACCCCACGCGTCGCGACATGGTGGCCCGGCTCGCGTCGGGCGACGCCACCGTCGGCGAGCTGGCCCAGCCGTACGACATGTCCGTCCAGGCGGTGTCCAAGCACCTGCGGGTGCTCGAGGACTCCGGCCTGGTGACCCGCACGACGGACGCCCGCCGCGCCCCCGTGCACCTCGAGGCGGAGGTCTTCGACCTCATGACCAAGTGGATCGAGCGCTACCGACGCGAGGCCGAGGACCGCTACCGCCGCCTCGACGACGTGCTGCGCGAGCTGCCCGACCTCGCCCCACCTGCGGGCGGGCCCGCGAACGAACCCATGACAGGAGAAGCACCATGACCACCACCGGCACCCACGAGACCGAGATCGTCGTCCCCAAGGACCTTCCGATGGTCCGCATCGTCCGCGAGTTCGACGCACCCGCGGCGAAGGTCTTCCAGGCCCACCTCGACCCCGAGGTGTTCGCGCGCTGGAACGGGCCGCGCTACCTCACCCAGCGCAACGAGCAGTGGGACGTGCGCACCGGCGGGTCCTACCGCTACGTGCAGGTCGACCCCGACGGCAACGAGTACGCGTTCTTCGGCAGCGTGCACGAGGTGCGGCCGAACGAGCTCATCGTCCAGACGTTCACGTACGAGGGCTTCCCCGACGGCGTCTCGCTCGACCGCCTCCAGTTCGAGGACCTCCCGGACGGTCGCAGCCGCCTGACGGCGACGTCGCTCGTCGACTCGTTCGAGGGCCGCGACGGCTTCGTCGCGAGCGGCATGGAGGTCGGTATCCGCGAGGGCTACGAGCAGCTCGACGAGATCCTCGCGGAGTCCTGACTCCACCCGCACCCCGCCGAGGCGCGGGTCCCCACCAGCGGGACCCGCGCCTCGGCGCGTCAGGCGTCCCCGCGCGCGAGCAGGCGGCCCGTCGGGCGGTCGAAGGTGATCTCCTCGCCGCGCAGGTACGTCGCGACGACGGCGCCCGACAGCGCGCGGTCGGCGTACGGCGTGATGGGGTTCTTGTGGTGCAGGGCCTTGGGGTCGACGACGAACGCCGTGTCGGGCTCGACGACCGCGAGGTCTGCGTCGTTCCCGAGCCGGATCTCGCCCTTGCGCTGCAGCCCTGCGATGCCCGCTGGCCGGGTCGACATCCACTCGACGACCTGCGCGAACGGGATGCCGCGCGTCCGCGCCTCGGTCCACACGATCGCCAGGCCCAGCTGGAGCGAGGACACCCCGCCCCACGCCGTCCCGAAGTCGCCCGTCTCGAGCTCCTTGAGGTCGGGCGTGCTCGGCGAGTGGTCAGAGACGATGCAGTCGATCGTCCCGTCGACGAGGCCCTCCCACAGCAGCTCACGGTTGTCGATCTCGCGGATCGGCGGACAGCACTTGAACTGCGTCGCGCCGTCGGGGATCTCCTCGGCCGCGAGCGCCAGGTAGTGCGGGCACGTCTCGACCGTGAGCCGCACGCCCTCGCGCTTGGCGCTGCGGATCATGGGCAGCGCGTCGGAGCTCGACAGGTGCAGCACGTGCGCGCGCGCCCCCGTCCAGCGCGCGGTCTCGATGACCGCGGCGATCGCGACGTTCTCGGCGCCGCGCGGGCGGGACGCGAGGAAGACGTCGTAGTGGTCGCCGTGCGGCTTGGGCGCCCGGTCGATCGCGCGCGAGTCCTCCGCGTGCACGAGCATGAGGCCGTCGAAGTCGGCGAGGACGCGCAGGTCGTCCTCGAGCTCGTCGGGCTCGAGGTAGCCGAACTCCTCGACGCCCGAGTGCAGCAGGAAGCACTTGAACCCGAACACGCCCGCGTCCCACAGCGGCCTGAGCTCGTCCGCGTTGCCGGGCACGGCCCCGCCCCAGAACCCGACGTCGACGAACGCCTGGTCGCGCGCGACCTTCTGCTTCGTCTCGAGCGCCTCGACGGAGACGGTCGGCGGGATCGAGTTGAGCGGCATGTCGACGATCGTCGTCACGCCGCCCGCGGCGGCCGCCCGCGTGGCGGACGCGAAGCCCTCCCACTCGGTGCGCCCCGGCTCGTTGACGTGCACGTGCGTGTCGACGAGCCCGGGGATGAGCACCTGGTGCGGTTCCAGCTCGACGACGCGTGCGCCGTCGAGCCCTGCACCGAGCGGTTCGACCGCGCGCACCACTCCCCCGCTGACGCCCACCTCGCGGGGCTGCTCGCCGGACGCGACGAGCACGCGCTCGCCGCGCACGACGAGGTCGTACTCGTGCTCCTGCGGGATCGTCGTGCTCATCCCACCCTCCTTCGCTCCGGGTCGTGACCAGGGTTCTTCCCCGCGGTACCAGGGTTCTCCCCCGCGGTACCAGCGTTCTACCTCGGCGGGCAGACGCTCAGTCGAGCAGGGCGATCGCGGTCGGCGCGTCGTCGGCCGAGATCGCGAGGTCCTCGAACTCGTTGACGCCGCTGAGCTCGGCGCCCATCGCGATGTTCGTCACGCGCTCGAGGATGACCTCGACCACCACGGGCACGCGGAACTCGGCCGCCATGCCCTGTGCCTTGGCGAACGCCTCGGCGAGCGCCTCGGGGTCGGTGACGCGGATCGCCTTGCAGCCGAGCCCTTCGGCGACCTTGACGTGGTCCACGCCGTAGCCGTTCATCTCGGGAGAGTTGATGTTCTCGAACGAGAGCTGCACGTGGTAGTCCATGTCGAACGCCCGCTGCGACTGCCGGATGAGGCCGAGGTAGGAGTTGTTCACCACGACGTGCACGTAGGGCAGGTTGAACTGCGCGCCGACCGCGAGCTCCTCGATCATGAACTGGAAGTCGTAGTCTCCGGACAGCGCGACCACCTGCTCCGCCGGGTCGTCCGCGAGCGCCTTCGCCACGCCGAGCGCCGCCGGGCCGGTCCAGCCGAGCGGGCCCGCCTGGCCGGCGTTGATCCAGTGCCGCGGCTTGTACACGTGGAGGAACTGCGCGCCGGCGATCTGCGAGAGACCGATCGTCGTGACGTAGCGCGTCTCGGGACCGAACGCCTTGTTCATCTCCTCGTACACGCGCTGCGGCTTGATGGGCGTCTCGGTGAAGTGCGTCTTGCGCTGCAGCGTGCGCTTGCGCTCGGCGCACTCGGCGGCCCAGCCGGAGTAGTCGCGCGCCCGCCCGGCGTCGCGACGCTCGCGCGCGACCTCGACGAACAGCTCGAGCGCGGCCCTCGCGTCGGAGACGATGCCGTAGTCCGGGGCGAAGACGCGACCGATCTGCGTCGGCTCGATGTCCACGTGGACGAAGGTCCGGCCCTTGCGGTAGGTGTCGAGGCCGCCCGTGTGGCGGTTGGCCCACCGGTTGCCGATGCCGAGCACGAAGTCGGACGCGAGCAGGTTCGCGTTGCCGTAGCGGTGGGACGTCTGCAGACCTGCCATGCCCGCCATGAGCGCGTGGTCGTCGGGGATGACGCCCCAGCCCATGAGGGTCGGGATCACCGGCACGCCCAGGGTCTCGGCGAGCTCGACGAGCAGGTCCTCGCCGCGCGCGTTGACGATCCCGCCGCCCGCGATCAGCAGGGGACGCTCGGCCGCCAGGAGGAGGTCGATAGCCTTCTCGGCCTGCGCACGCGTCGCCGTCGGGCGGTGCACGGGCAGCGGCTCGTAGGTCGTCGGGTCGAACTCGATCTCGGCCATCTGCACGTCGATCGGCAGGTCGATGAGCACCGGGCCCGGGCGGCCCGAGCGCATGAGGTGGAACGCCTGCTGGAAGACCTGCGGCACCTGTCCGGCCTCGAGGACGGTCTTGGCCATCTTCGTCACCGGGGCGGCGATGCTCGCGATGTCGACGGCCTGGAAGTCCTCCTTGTCGAGCTTGGCGACCGGCGCCTGGCCCGTGATGCACAGGATCGGGACCGAGTCGGCCCACGCGGCGTAGAGGCCGGTGATCATGTCGGTGCCCGCGGGTCCCGACGTGCCGATGCAGATGCCGATGTTGCCGGGCCTGGCACGCGAGTAGCCGTCGGCCATGTGCGACGCGCCCTCGACGTGGCGGGCGAGCACGTGGCCGATGCCGCCGTGGGCGCGCATCGCGGAGTAGAACGGGTTGATGGCGGCACCGGGCAGGCCGAAGGCCTGGGTCGCGCCCTCGATCTCGAGGATCGCGACAGCGGCGTCCACCGCACGCATACGAGGCATGGTTTCTCTCCTTGCTGGAGTGACGTCGTCGTCAGTGAGGGTCAGGAGCCGTCGCGCCCGGACAGGCGCTCGACACCGCGGAACAGGCCGGAGTGGTCGAGGCCGCCGTCGCCGTTGGCACGGGCGGAGGCCATGAGCTGGGCGACGAGCCCGCCGAGCGGGGCGACGACGCCGGCCTCGCGGGCCGCGGCCGTGACGATGCCGAGGTCCTTGTGGTGCAGCTCGATGCGGAAGCCGGGACCGAAGTCGCGGTCGAGCATCTTGCGCGCCTTCTGGTTCAGGACGGCCGACCCCGCGAGCCCGCCGCCGAGCACCTCGATCGCGGCGGCGGTGTCGACGCCGTACGCCTCGAGGAAGACGATCGCCTCGGCGAGCGCCTGGATGTTCGCGGCGACGACGAGCTGGTTCGCGGCCTTGACGGTCTGGCCCGAGCCGTTCGGGCCCACGTGCACGACCGTCTTGCCGACGACGTCGAGGAACGGCTTGGCCGCCTCGAAGTCCTCCGGGGTGCCGCCGACCATGATCGAGAGCGCGGCGTTGACGGCACCGGGCTCGCCGCCCGAGACGGGGGCGTCGACGATGCGCAGCCCGGCCTCGGTGGCCTGCTTCGCGAGCGCGACGGTGACGTCGGGGCGGATGGACGAGAAGTCGACCACGAGCGCGCCCGGCTTCGCGTTCACGAGGACGCCGTCGTCGCCGGTGAGGACGGCCTCGACGTCGGGCGAGTCGGGAACCATGATCGCGACGACGTCGGCGCCCGAGACGGCGTCCGCGACCGACGCGGCCGCGCGCCCGCCCGCCTCGACGAGCGGCCGGGTCTTCTCGGGGCTGCGGTTGAAGCCCGCGACGTCGTGCCCGGCGTTCTGGAGGTGGACGGCCATGGGGCTGCCCATGATGCCGAGTCCGATGAAGGCGATGGAGGCCATGGTGTGCTCCTCAGGGTCGAGTGTCTGGAGGTTCAGGAGAGGCCGACGGCGGTCGGCCGGGTGCGCGGTGCGTCCGCTGCGCGTCAGCGCTCGGCGGCCGGGAGCCAAGCGAACGGGTCGGCGGCGTCGGTCTTGTACTCGAGCCCGATCCAGCCGTCGTAGCCGCCCGCGCGCAGGTCCTTGGTCCAGCGGTCGATCGGCAGGTCGCCCGTGCCGGGCTCGCCGCGACCGGGCGCGTCGGCGATCTGCACGTGCGCGATGCGCCCGCGGTAGGTCGAGAGCGCCGCGTCGACGTCGTCCCCGTTGACTGACAGGTGGTAGACGTCGAACAGCAGGCCCAGGTTCGTCTCGCCGTGATCGGTCGCGACGCGGTCGATGACCCGCACGGCGTCGGCGGCCGTCTTCAGCGGGTACGCGGGCGCCCCGCTGACGGGCTCGACGAGCACCGTCCCGCCGATGCGCCCGACGGCGCGCGCAGCGAGCGCGAGGTTCTCCGCGCCCAGCTCGTCCTGCGCCTCGGGCGACTCGCCCTCCTGGCGGTTGCCGTAGAGCGCGTTGAACGCGCGGCACCCGGTGCGCTCGCCGATCGCCGTGACGACGTCGAGGTTGGCCCGCAGGTCCGCCGAGCGCGCGGGCCACGACACGAGCCCGCGGTCGCCACCGGGCATGTTGCCGGCGTCGAAGTTGAGCCCCGTGAGCTGGACGCCCGCGGACTCGATGGCGCCGACGAACGCGTCGACCTCGTCGCGGTCAGGCGTGGGCGACGTGAACGGCCACCAGAACTCGACGCCGCGGAAGCCCGCGGCCGCCGCGGCGGCCGGCCGCTCGAGCAGCGGCAGGTCCATGAGCAGGATCGAGCAGTTGACGGTGTACGTCGGGGCCTGGCTCGTCATCGTCGTCTCCCTGGGTCCGTCCGCGCCTCGCTGCGTTGCGATTCCATTCTGCGGAAGTTCTCTTCTGCTTTATGGAAGTGTAACCACGGCCGGCAACGACCGTCAACACCCTGGGCACGCGCGGGGTCACTCGCGGCGGAGGAGGGCACGGCGCCCTGAACCGGCTTCGCTCGCCGGCCGACGACGTTGCGCCCCACGCAGGGCGGTTACCCATCGGACATGTGGCGAGCTGCGCTCTGGAACTGCGCTCGTCGCTGATCCCCGGGCGCGCCAGGGGAACCCGGTCCCGCACCGACACGACGAGCTCCTTGACCACGCGCCGGTTGTCGTCGACGGCTGACCACGACGGCCGCCGTTCGAACGGCAACCACGGGCTCGATGTGCTCGCACTGTGCATCGGCCAAGGCCTGGAACCGCGAGGACGTCACCCCGCGATCACCGGCGAGTCCGCTCACGAGACCGTGAGGCACGCCCCACGTCTCGCACAGACGGGTCGACGCGCTACAGGCCCGTCGTGCTCACTCCGTACTCTGCCTGTTCCGGTGTGAATCCTTCGAAGAGAAGCTGGTCGATCAACCCGGAACGAGAGAATGAGGTGTAGTCGAGGTAGCTCGCCGCCTTCGCAGCCGCCTGCGCGTTCCAGTCGACGCCACCCTCGGCCTCGAGACGGGCGAGAGCAAACTCGGCATCGGCAGCGCTGTAGCCCTCGAACTCGAGCTGACCGACGAGACCCGAACGCGAGAAGGCCGTGTAGTCGAGGTAGTTGACGGCCGACTGGTAGGCGTTCTGCTGAGCGACGGTACCGACTCGTGCCGCTTCTGCGGCGGCCGCCTCGGCGGCGGCGGCCTCTTCCGCGAGCCGCTGTTCTTCCGCCAGCCTCTCCTCCTCGACCTTTGCCGCTGCCGCCGCCTCCTCCTCGGCGAGGCGCTCTGCCTCCGCCTGCTCAGCGGCCGCGCTCTGCTCCGCTGTCTTCTCACTCTCTTGCACATCCGGTGCGCTGGTGATGGCGGAGACCTGCGTGCCGCGGTCATCACCCCCACCGTTCAACGCCGCGATGAGGACGGCGAGCAGCACCAGGAATCCCCCGCCTCCAACAAGGAGCTTGTGACGCGCGAACCACGATCGAGTGGTCGGGTTGCCTTCTGCCGCGCCGACGGCGGCCGGGGCGTTGTCTGATGAACCAGGGGTACGGCCAGGCGGTTGTGGCAAGCCACCCAGATCTTCGAGCCAGAGCTGCCAACCCGGCGGTGGCGGCCCCCACGACGGATCCGGAGTCCAGCCTGGAGGAGGCGTCCACCCAGCGGGCGGAGGCGGCCAGTTCGGCGGAGGGTTGAATCGCGGGGCCATGTGCACTCCACTGCAGAAGTGAGGAAGCGGTGCTCATCAGTCTGCATCGTCGTGCGACTGTCGGATATCGAAAGGGTCCGCGAATCTGCTTCTCAAAGGGTGAAATCGACCTTCCCGCGATGGAAAAATCGCCCAATCCAGTGCTTCTTCGCCTCTTTGCTGTCCGTCGCGGGCGCGTGAGCCGATTCTCGGCGAGGCACCATCTTCTGGTGCCGCAGGCATGAGAATGGTCCGGTTCCAGACGCAGAACCGGACCCTTCTCCTGCTCACAGCTGACGTCAGCGACGGCGGTCGAGCTTGACCTGCCGGTTGACGTCCTTGTAGAGCAGGTAGCGGAACGGCTTCGGGCCGCCCGCGTAGCAGGCCTGCGGGCAGAACGCCCGCAGCCACATGAAGTCGCCCTCCTGGACCTCGACCCAGTCGCCGTTGAGGCGGTAGACGGCCTTGCCCTCGAGCACGTAGAGGCCGTGCTCCATGATGTGCGTCTCCGCGAACGGGATGGTCCCGCCCGGCTGGAACGTCACGATGTTGACGTGCATGTCGTGCGCGAGGTCGTCCGGGTCAACGAACCGCGTCGTCTTCCACACGCCGTCGGTGTCCGGCATCGCGCGCGGCTCGACGTCCTGCTCGCGCGTGACGAACGACGTCGCGGTGTGACCCGGGATCGGCTCGTACACCTTGCGGATCCACTGGAACGCGGCCTTGGCGTCCGAGCGGTTGTGCAGCGCCCAGCGCTCCCCCGCCGCGAGGTAGGCGTACCCGCCCGGCTCCAGCACGTGCTCGACCCCGGCGAGCGTGAGCACGAGCGTGCCCTCGGTCACGAAGACGACCGACTGCACCGTCTCCTCGTCCTCACCCTGGTCGGACCCTCCGCCGGGCGAGACCTCCATGACGTACTGGGCGAACGTCGTCGCGAACCCCTCGATCGGCCGGGCCAGGACCCACAGCCGGGTCTTGTCCCAGCCGGGCAGGTTGCTCGTGACGATGTCGCGCAGCACGCCGCGCGGGATCACCGTGTACGCCTCGGTGACGATCGCGCGGTCGGTGAGCAGCTCGGTCTGGCCGGGCAGGCCACCCTGCGGGGTGTAGTAGGGGGTGGTCTGGGTCATGGGTTCACTCCTCGAGATGATGGGCCAGGTCCGTGGTCGGTGCCCTGGCAAGGGAAGGAGACTCGGTGAGGGCGTCAGCCCGCGACCGGCTGCGGGGCGTGGCCCGAGACGCGCACGGCGTCGAGACCCGCGCGGTCGAGACCGGTGGCGGTGCGTACCTCGACCTCGGTGAGCGCGCCGCAGTCGACACCGCGGCCCAGGAACCAGGCCATCGCCTTGGCCGTGGCCGGCTCGTCGAGGACGCCGCCGCCGTCGGGCACGAACCCCACGTAGGCCGCGAGCCGTGCGAGCGCCGAGGCCGCGCCCTCGCGGTAGAATGCGTAGGTCGCCGCGAACCGGCTCGGCAGCTGCGCGGGGTGCAGGTCCCAGCCCTGGTAGTAGCCGCGCTCGAGCGAGCGGCGCACGAGGCGACCGTGCAGTCGCCACGCGGCGTCGACGGCCTCCGGGTCTCCGACGGGCAGGACGTTCGTCGACCCGTCCGACAGCCGCACGCCCGTGCCCGCGACCGCGAGCTGCATGACCGCCTTCGCGTGGTCGGCCGCGGGGTGCTCCATCGACTGGTAGGCCGCGGCGATGCCGAGCGACGCCGAGTAGTCGTACGTGCCGTAGTGCAGAGCGGTGACGCGACCCGGTGCGGCGTGCACGAGCCGCGCGACGGTCGCCGTGCCGTCCGCCGCGAGCACGGCCTGTGGCGTCTCGACCTGCACCTCGAACCGCAGGCTGCCCGGTCGCAGACCGTTCGCGTCCTCGACGCGCTCGCACGCGAGCGCCATCGCCTCGACCTGCTGCGGCGCGGTGACCTTGGCCAGGGTGACGACGAAGCCGTCGGGCAGCGCCGCCGCACCGTGCTCCGGGACGAGCGAGCCGCGGGCCGCGACGAGCTCGGCGACGAAGAGCGCGAGCGTGCGCACGCCGCGCCGTCGCGTCGCCGCCTCGAGACACTTGATCCGGATCCCGCTGAACGGCGTCGCGGTCCCCTGCGCCTCGGCGCGCGCGAGCTCGCGCGCCGCCGTGACGACGGCGGCGTCCTCGGCGGCGTCACCCCGGTCGCCGAACCCGTCCTCGAAGTCGATGCGCAGGTCCTCGATCGCCTCGACCGCGAGCTTGGCGCGCACGCGATCGGCGACGGCGTCGGCGAGGTCACCGGCACGCTCGGGGGCCCCGACCCCCAGCAGGTCCACGAGGCGTCGCACGCCGTCCACCGACCCGCCCGCAACGTCGACCGACGCGCGCGCCCGCGCCGCCCACTCGGGCGCGAGCCCCGCGGTGTACCGGTCGCCCGGCACGTAGACCGTGTGCACGGGCTGGCGCGAGCCGTCGTCGCCGGGATAGCGCGCCTCGAGCTCCGCGTCCCAGGGCGCGAGCAGCCCGTCGAGCGTCGCGTGCAGCTCCGCGACGCCGTCCTCGTCGAACCGCGCCGGCATCAGGCCGTGCCTCCCGTCCCCGCCTCGTGCGCGACGACGTCCTCGTACGCGGGGAGCGTCAGGAAGTCGACGTAGTGCTCGTTCAGCGCGATGTCCTCGACCAGCGCTGCGGCGCGGTCGTAGGGACCGGCGTCGTACACCTCGTGCCCGACGTCGTCGCGCAGCCGGGCGGCCTCCTCGCGCAGGAGCGTGCGGACCAGGTCAGCCGTGATCGCCGTGCCGGCGCCGTCGCCCGCCGTGAACGTCGCGCCCGAGCGCACCCACTGCCACACCTGCGAGCGCGAGATCTCCGCGGTGGCGGCGTCCTCCATGAGGTTGTGGATCGCGACCGCGCCGTTGCCCGCGAGCCAGGCCGCGACGTACGCGACGGACACGTAGAGGTTGTTGCGCAGCCCGGCTTCCGTCACGTCGCCCTGCGCGGACGACACGTCGAGGAGCTGCTCGGCCGTGACGTGGACGTCGGGACGCTGCTTGTCGAGCTGGTTCGGCCGGTCGCCGAGCACGCCGTCGAACACCTCGCGGCACACGGGGACGAGGTCCGGGTGCGCGACCCACGAGCCGTCGAACCCGTCGCCGGCCTCGCGCTGCTTATCAGCGCGGACCTTCTCGAACGCCTGCGCCGTCACCTCGGGCTCGCGGCGGTTCGGGATGACGGCGGCCATGCCGCCCATCGCGAACGCGCCCCGCCGGTGGCAGGTCGACACGAGCAGCTCCGTGTACGCGCGCATGAAGGGTGCGGTCATCGTGATCGCCCCGCGGTCCGGCAGCGTGAACGAGGGCCCCGAGTCGCGGAAGTACTTGATCATCGAGAACAGGTAGTCCCAGCGCCCCGCGTTGAGGCCCGACGCGTGGTCGCGCAGCTCGTAAAGGATCTCCTCCATCTCGAACGCGGCCGGGATCGTCTCGATGAGCACCGTCGCGCGGATCGTCCCGTGCGGGATGCCGAGCGACGCCTCGGCATGCGTGAAGACCTCGTCCCACAGGCGCGCCTCGAGGTGGGACTCCATCTTCGGCAGGTAGTAGTACGGCCCGGACCCCTGCGCGAGGAGCTCGGCCGCGTTGTGGAAGAAGTGCAGCCCGAAGTCGACGAGCGCGCCCACGGCGGGCGTCCCGTCCACCGTCAGGTGCACCTCGTCGAAGTGCCACCCACGCGGGCGCACCACCATGACCGCGAGGCGGTCGCCGTCGGTCTCGGGACGCAGCGCGTACTGCTTGCCCTCCGGCGACGCGAAGGCGAGCGTGCGACGCGTCGCGTCGTGCAGCGCGACCTGGCCGCCGACGACGTTGCTCCAGTGCGGCGTCGACGCGTCCTCGAGGTCCGCGAGCCACACCTTCGCCCCCGAGTTGAGCGCGTTGATCGCCATCTTGGGCGTCGGGGGGCCGGTGATCTCGACGCGACGGTCGACGAGGTCCGCCGGGGCGCCCGCGACCGTCCAGTCGCCCGCCCGCACGTCGGCGGTCTCGGGCAGGAAGTCGAGGCGGCCCGTCCGGGCGACCTCCTCACGACGCGCGGCGCGCGCGGCGAGCAGCTCGTCGCGGCGGGCGCCGAAGCGGCGCTGGAGGTCCGCGACGAAGTCGAGCGCCTCGGGCGTGAGGATCTCGTCGGACCGCTCGACGTCGGGTCCGTGGACGGTGACGGCCGTGGTGGTGGTCATGGTGGTGTCCTTTCTGCGGGCGGGGGTGCCGGGGAACGTGCTCAGGCCCTCGGCGCCGACCCGGCGTGGTGACCCGTCGTGCTTCCCTGAGCCTGCTCCGACCGGGCGCGCTCCGCGACCTCGGCGACGGCCCGCGCCACGGCGGGCGCGACGGCCGGCTCGAACACGCTCGGCACGATGTAGCTCGCGCTGAGCTCGGCGGGGGCGACGGCGTCCGCGATCGCGACCGCCGCGACACGCAGCATCTCGTCGGTGATCTCGCTCGCGCCGACGTCCAGCAGGCCGCGGAAGAGGCCCGGGAACGCGAGCACGTTGTTGATCTGGTTGGGGAAGTCGCTGCGACCCGTCGCGACGACGGTCGCGTGCTGCGCCGCGGCGATCGGGTCGACCTCAGGCGTGGGGTTGGCGAGCGCGAACACGATCGCGTCGTCGGCCATCGTGGCGATGTCGTCGCCCGTGAGGATGTTCGGCCCGGAGACCCCGATGAAGACGTCCGCGCCCGCGAGCCCCTCGCGCAGCGTGCCCGTGAAGCCCTCGGCGTTGGTCGTCTCCGCGAGACGACGGCGGTGCTCGTCGGTGAGGTTGGCGCCGGCGTGGATCGCGCCGTGACGGTCGAAGGCCACGATGTGCTGTGCCCCCTGTCCCTGCAGCAGCGAGATGATCGCGGACCCCGCCGCGCCGACGCCCGAGACGGCGATGCGCACGTCCTCGATCGCCTTGCCGACGACGCGCAGCGCGTTGGTCAGGGCGGCGAGGACGACGATCGCGGTCCCGTGCTGGTCGTCGTGGAACACCGGGATGTCGAGCTCGTCGCGCAGGCGGCGCTCGATCTCGAAGCACCGCGGCGCCGAGATGTCCTCGAGGTTGATCCCCCCGTACACGGGAGCGATGACCTTGACCGTGCGGATGATCTCCTCGGTGTCGGTCGTGTCGAGGCACACCGGCCACGCGTCGACCCCGGCGAACTGCTTGAACAGCGCGGCCTTGCCCTCCATGACGGGCAGCGCCGCCGCCGGGCCGATGTCGCCGAGACCGAGCACCGCCGTGCCGTCCGTGACGACGGCGACCGTGTTGCGCTTCACCGTGAGCCGGCGCGCGTCCTCGGGACGCTCCGCGATCGCGAGGCACACGCGCGCTACGCCCGGCGTGTAGGCGCGGGCGAGGTCGGCGCGGTGGCGCAGCGGGACCTTCGGGTTGACCTCGAGCTTGCCGCCCAGGTGCATGAGGAAGGTCGCGTCGCTCACGTGCCGCACGACGATGCCCTCGAGCGCGCCCAGTGCGTCGCGGATCCGCTCGACGTGCGCCGCGTCCACCGTGTCGGCCGTGATGTCGACGACGAGGACGTCCGCGCCGGACTCCGAGACGTCGACGCCCGTGATCGCCGCACCCGTCGCGCTGACGGCCGCGACGAGGTCGCTCGCCGTCCGGTGCCCGCTCGGGGCCTCGACGCGGAGCGTGATGGAGTAGCTGGGGCTGGTCGCCGACGGCGCAGCGGTCGGGGAGCTGGGCGTCGCCGGTGCGCCGGCCTGGTGTTCGGACGTCATGGTCGTTCCTTCTTCTCGTATGCTGATGCGTGGCTTCCGTGATGCGGAAGTGGAACGTCGGGGAGTCCCCGCGTTCCTGAGGCGAGGTGCCCGGCCCGTCGGGCGGCACCTGGTGGACAGGAGATGGTGAGATGGCCGAGACCTCGGCGGCGACGGAGCCGACGGAGCCGACGGAGGCCCGTGCCGCGCGGCCCGCGGGTGGCGTGCAGTCCGTGGACCGCGCGATCGAGCTGCTCGAGCTGCTCGCCGACTTCGGTGGTGAGTCCGGGCTCAGCGAGCTCGCCCAGCACGCCGGCCTGCCGCTGCCGACGATCCACCGGCTGCTCCGCACGCTGCTCGCCCAGGGGTACGTCCGTCAGACGCCGTCGCGTCGGTACACGCTCGGCCCGCGACTCATCCGGCTCGGCGAGTCGGCGGGGCGCCAGCTCGGCGCCGGCGCCCGCCCCTACCTGGAGCAGCTCGCCCGCGAGCTCGGCGAGTCCGCCAACCTCGCGATGATCGACCGGGACATGGCCGTCTACGTCGCCCAGGCGTCGTCGAGCCACTCGATGCGGATGTTCACCGAGGTCGGGCGCCGCGTCTTCACCCACTGCACGGGCGTCGGCAAGGCCGTGCTCGCCCAGCTCCCGGACCAGACCGTGCGCGAGATCATGGGCCGCGTCGGGATGCCCCCCGCCACGGACCAGTCGATCACCGACGTGGACGCGCTCCTCGTGGAGCTGGCCGCGACCCGCGAGCGCGGGTACGCGATCGACGACGGCGAGCAGGAGCTCGGCGTGCGCTGCTTCGCGGTCGCGGTGCCCGACGCCCCGACACCCACGGCGCTCTCCGTCTCGGGCCCCGCGGCCCGGGTGACGTACGAGTTCGGCGACCGGGCCGTGCCGGTGCTGCACCGGGTCGCGAACGAGCTGACCCGCGAGCTCATCACCGCCGCGCCCTGAGACGGGCGCGCCCTGGCCCGCCGCGTCTGCTCCGCGGTCGGCCAGGGCGCGTCCGTCCGTCATGGTCCCGGCGACTCAGCAGAAGCCGGTGACGGTCGCCCAGGCGCGCGGCTCGGCCGGGACGCCCTCACGCTGGACGGTCGCCTCGATGAGGCCGTACGGGCGGTCGGCCGCGTAGAAGACCTCGTTGGGGTTGTCCAGGCCGAACGGTGCGAGGTCCACGAGGAAGTGGTGCTTGTTCGGCATCGAGAACTTGATCTCCGCGATCTCCGGGACCGCCTCGAGCACCGCCTTGCCCATCGCGAACAGCGACTGCTGGAGCGCGAGCGAGTGCGTCGTCGCGAACGCCTCGAGCTGGATCGCACGCACCTTCGCGTACACGGCGTCGAAGTCGACGTCGGTCGTGGTGTAGCGCCACCGGGAGGTCACGGACGTCGCGAGGATGCGGTCGTTCGTCTCGACGAGGGTCGTGTACCGGTCGCGCGGGAACCCGTGGAACTCCGAGCCCGTCGACTTGAGCACGACGAGGTCGGTGAGCCCCGACACGACGAAGACCTCGTCGCCGTCGCGCTGGACGACCGTCGTGCGGGTCTCCTGGTTGTTCCGGACGAACGCGTGGTCGTGCTCGCCGTCCGCGGTCTCGATGCGGTTCCAGGAGTACTGCTCGATCTCCCAGCGACCGCCCTCGATCCACTCGAAGTCCTCGACGAAGTGCTGCCCGAGGCGGATCGCGAACTCCTCGATCGCGCCCACGCCGTCACGGGCGAACGCGTAGATCGTGTTCTTCTGGGTGTCGGTGGCGACGCACTTCGAGTTGTCGCCCTCCCGGTGCGTGGCCTCCTGCCCGCCCCGCAGCTGCGAGGAGACGTTGAGGTCCGTGATCTCGTGTCGCGGGGTCGACCGGTCGACGCGCACGAGGCGCACCTCCGCCTTGCCCCACTGGTTGTCCCCGAGGACGATCGCCCCGCCGCTCTGCGTGGCGGCCGTCTGCTCGGCCGTGGTCAGGGTCTCGCTCATGTCAGCTCCCTCGATAGGTCGAGTAGGCGAACGGGCTGAGCAGGACGGGGACGTGGTAGTGCTGCTCAGCGCTCGCCACCCGGAAGACGATGACGACCTCCGGGTAGAAGGACACGGTGTCTCGCCGGTCGAAGTACTCGGCCGTGTCGAACACGAGCCGGTACGTACCGGGGACGAGGGTCTTCGGCCCGAGCTCGGGCACCCGACCGTCGTCGTTCGTGCGGGAGGACGCCACCAGGGACCAGCCCTGCCCCGTCGTCCTGTCCGCGATCTCGGGAGCCGCCTCCAGGCGGACCGTGATCCCCTCGGCGGGCCTACCGCTGGCCGCGTCGAGTACGTGCGTGGTGATGTGGCTGGCGTGGGTGCTCATGCGGACAGCATCCCCCTCAGCCGGAGCGCGGCAATCTCGCGCAGGTTGCGGGCGGCGTTGACCCGCTCGGTGTCGGCGTCGTTGCGCAGGCGCTGCGTGAGCTGCTCGAGGATCTCCTCGGCGCTCCGACCCGCAGCTCTGATGAGGAACACGTGACCGAACTTCTCCTCGTACGCGCGGTTGCCCTCGGCGAGGCGACGCGCGACGTCTCCGTCCGTCGTGTCGACCCCGGCCTGCTCGGACCGCGACATGCCGGCGTCCGCGTCGTCTCCTTGGGCTCGCTCCCCGATCCGCGGGTGGCGCGCGAGGGCGGCGTCGATCTCGGCGTCGGTCCACGGGTCGGCAGCGTCGAGCGCGGCGTCCGACGCGGCGTCGACGCTCGCGAACGGGCGGCGCGCCACGACCTCGTCGGCCCACCGCTCCACGTGCGCGCACGCCAGCAGTGCGGCCCGTGCGTCCTGCGGGGCCAACCGGTTGAGCTCGTCCAGCGTCATCGCCGCGCGTCCCTCTCGAGGTCGATGCCGGGACGACGACGTCCTGGCACTTGGGTTCCATATTGCGGAAGTATGTTTCCGTCTAATGAATGTACGCGGGGTGCCTCGGGAATGTCAACCGGCCACCGCAGCGGCCGTCGCCCCGCGTCACCGCCGGCGGGGACGACGAAGGGCCCGGCAGCGTGTGCTGCCAGGCCCTTCGTCTCGGGACATCAGGAGGAGCCGATGCCCGCGCGGAACTCGTCCTCCAGGATGCTCATCACGGTCGCGTCCGCCCAGCCGTCCCCGTCCCGGTAGACGTCGCGCAGGCGGCCCTCCTCACGGAAGCCCAACGACTCGTAGAGCATGCGGGCCCGCGGGTTGATGCTCAGCACGTCGAGGCTCACGCGGTGCAGGTGCGGCCCCTCGTGCCGCACGCCGTCGACGTCGGTCGCACCCTCGAACGCGAACCTCAGCACCTCGAAGATCGCCTCACGCCCGTAGCCCCGCCCCCGGTAATTGGGCAGGAGCGCGAGACGCAGGTTCGCCGATCGAGCGTCCTCGTCGAGGTCGTTGAGCACGATCTCGCCGATCATCTCGTCGCTGACGGGCACGCCGTCGCGCACGGCACCGGGCGTGATCGACCAGTCGAGACGGCCGTCCCGGTCGCTGATCGTCGCCGCCCACTCGTCGATCTGCTCGCGCGTGAACGTCGCCGTGGTGCCCGTGAGCCTGTTCGACTCGGGGTCCTGGAGAGACTCCCACATCCGGGCGGCGTCCCGCGCCTCGATCGGGCGCAGGCGAACCATCTCGCCGAGCAGAACCGGCCCCCGCGTCACGGCGTCAGCCGATCCGCTCGAGGACGAGCTCGCGCACGCGCCCCGCGTCGGCCTGGCCGCGCGTCGCCTTCATGACCGCGCCGATGATCGCACCGACGGGCCCGAGGTTGCCCCCGCGCACCTTCTCGACGACGTCCGGCTGGGCCGCGAGGGCGTCGTCGATCGCGGCGAGCAGCGCGCCGTCGTCGGACACGACCTCGAGGCCCCGAGCGACCACGACCTGCTCCGGGTCGCCCTCGCCGGCGAGCACGCCGTCGAGCACCTGGCGCGCGAGCTTGTCGTTGATCCGGCCGGCGTCGACGAGCCCCTGGAGCTCGGCGATCTGCGCGGGCGTGATCGGGAATGCTGTGAGGTCCTGCTCAGCCAGCTTGGCACGTCGAGCCAGCTCGCCCATCCACCACTTGCGCGCCCCGGCGGGGCTCGAGCCCGCCGCGACGGTCGCCTCGATGAGGTCGATCGCGCCGGCGTTCACGACGTCGCGCATCTCCGCGTCGGCGTAGCCCCACTCCCCCTGCAGGCGACGACGGCGGGCGACCGGCAGCTCCGGCAGCCCGGCCCGGATCTCCTCGACCCACTCACGTGGCGGTGCCACCGGGACGAGGTCGGGCTCCGGGAAGTAGCGGTAGTCCTCGGCGTCGGACTTCACGCGGCCCGACGTCGTGACGCCGGTGTCCTCGTGCCAGTGCCGGGTCTCCTGGATCACGGTGCCACCGGCGTCGAGCACGGCGGCCTGTCGCGAGACCTCGTACCGCACGGCGCGCTCGACGGACCGGAAGGAGTTGACGTTCTTCGTCTCCGTCCGGGTGCCCAGCGGGGAGTCGGGGGTCGGTCGCAGCGAGAGGTTCACGTCGGCGCGCACGTTGCCGCGCTCCATCCGTGCCTCCGACACGTCGAGCGCGCGGAAGATGTCGCGGAGCGTCTGCACGTAGGCGCGCGCGACCTCGGGGGCGCGGTCCCCCGCACCCGTGATGGGCCGCGTGACGATCTCGACGAGCGGGATGCCGGCGCGGTTGTAGTCGACGAGCGAGTACTCCGCACCGTGGATGCGTCCGGTGGCGCCGCCGACGTGCGTGTTCTTGCCCGCGTCCTCCTCCATGTGCGCGCGCTCGATCTCGACGCGGAAGACCGTGCCGTCCTCGAGCTCGACGTCGATCCAACCGTCGTACGCGATGGGCTCGTCGTACTGCGAGGTCTGGAAGTTCTTCGGGACGTCCGGGTAGAAGTAGTTCTTGCGCGCGAAGCGGCACGTCTCGGCGATCTGGCAGTTGAGCGCGAGACCGATGCGGATCGCGTACTCGACGGCCTTGCCGTTGACGACGGGCAGCGCGCCGGGGAGACCCAGCGAGACGGGGGTCACCTGGGTGTTCGGCTCGCCGCCGAAGCTCACCTCGGCCGAGCAGAACATCTTGGTCAGCGTGCCGAGCTCGACGTGCACCTCGATCCCGATGACGGGGTCGTAGCGTCGCGTGGCGTCGGCGTAGTCGACGAGGTCGGTGGTCGTGGCGGTCATCCGGTCAGCCCTCCAGCTCGGTCGTTGCCGTGGGCAGCGCGGGCGCGCGGTCGAGCAGCGGCCCGCCCCACGCGCTCTCGAGCGCGGCCTCGAGCGCGGCGCCCACCCGGTACATGCGGTCGTCGGCCTTGGCCGGCGCGAGGATCTGGAAGCCGACGGGCAGGCCGTCGTCCGACAGGCCCGCGGGCACGGACATGCCCGGCACGCCGGCGAGGTTCGCCGGGATGGTCGCGACGTCGTTGAGGTACATCGCGAGCGGGTCGTCGAGCTTCTCGCCGAACCGGAACGCCGTCGTCGGCGCCGTCGGGGAGACGAGCACGTCCGCCTGCGCGAACGCCGCCGCGAAGTCGCGCTGGATGAGCGTGCGGACCTTCTGCGCGCTGCCGTAGTAGGCGTCGTAGTAGCCCGCGGAGAGCGCGTAGGTGCCGAGGATGATGCGGCGCTTCACCTCGTCGCCGAACCCAGCACCACGGGTCGCGGCCATGACGCGCTCGGCCGTCACCGGACCGTCCTTGGGCTCGACGCGCAGGCCGAAGCGCATCCCGTCGAACTTCGCGAGGTTGCTCGACGCCTCGCTCGGCATGATGAGGTAGTACGCGCCGAGCGCGTACTCGAAGTGCGGGCAGGAGACCTCGACGATCTCCGCTCCGAGGCCCCGCAGCAGGTCGAGCGACTGGGCGAACCGGGCGCTGACGCCCTCTTGGTAGCCCTCGCCGCTCAGCTCCTTGACGACGCCGACGCGCACGCCCCTCAGGTCGCCCGTCGCGCCCTGGCGCGCCGCCTCGACGATCGCGGGAAGCGCCTCGGGGATGGACGTCGAGTCGCGCCGGTCCGGACCGCCGATCAGCTCGTGCAGGAGCGCGGAGTCAAGGACCGTGCGCGTCACCGGACCGGCCTGGTCCAGCGACGACGCCATCGCGATGAGCCCGTAGCGGGACACCCCGCCGTACGTCGGCTTGACGCCCACGGTGCCGGTCACGGCACCGGGCTGACGGATCGATCCGCCGGTATCCGTACCGATCGCGAGCGGAGCCTCGAAGGCGGCCACCGCGGCCGCGGAACCGCCGCCGGAGCCACCGGGGATCCGGTCGAGGTCCCACGGGTTCCGCGTGTTGCCGTACGCCGAGTGCTCGGTGGAGGAGCCCATGGCGAACTCGTCCATGTTCGTCTTGCCGAGGATCGGCAGGCCCGCGGCACGGATCTTCTCGACGAGCGTCGCGTCGTAGGGCGGGATCCACCCCTCGAGGATCTTGGACCCTGCCGTCGTCGGCATGCCCTGCGTCACGACGACGTCCTTGACCGCGATCGGCACACCCGCGAGCGGGTGCAGCTCCTCACCGGCGGCACGGCGGGCGTCGACGGCACCGGCCGTCTCGAGCGCCTCGTCAGTGTTCACGTACAGGAAGGCGTTCACGACGCTGTCGATGCCGGCGATGCGGTCGAGATGCGCCTGCGTCGCCTCGACGCTGCTCACCTCTCCCGAGCGCAGGCGGTCGGCGAGGTCCGCGGCGGACAGCCGCGTCAGGTCGTCGGTCATCATTCCTCCCCGAGGATCTGCGGGACGGCGAATCGGCCGTCCTCGGCCGACGGCGCCCCGGCGAGCACGTCCGCCACGGGCAGCGCAGGCTGCGGGATGTCGTCCCGGAAGACGTTCGTCAGTGGGAGCGGGTGGCTCGTCGCAGGGACGTCGGGCGTCGCGACCTCGCTGACCTTGGCGATGGCGTCGACGATCACGTCGAGCTCGCCGGCGAGCCGGTCCAGCTCCTCGGGTCGCAGATCGATGCGGGCCAGCGCGGCGACGCGCGCGACCTCGTCACGAGAGATGGTGGACATGCTCGCCATTCTAGTGGGGTCGGGCAACCGGGAAGCCGACGCCCGTGATCCGAGCTGGTCGTAGAAATGCCGAAGGCCCACCCCGGTGGGGTGGGCCTTCGGTGAAGGGTTGTCCGGCGGCGTCCTACTCTCCCACCCCGTCTCCAGGGCAGTACCATCGGCGCTGAAGGGCTTAGCTTCCGGGTTCGGTATGGGACCGGGCGTTTCCCCTTCGCTGTGACCGCCGTAACGCTGTGAACCTGTCAACACTCACGGGTGACCCCCTGTGTGTGGGGGTGTGGTGTTGGTGGTTCGGGAACCGCACAGTGGACGCGTAGCACAAAAAGTGTTGGGTGTTGAAGTTGTCGGCTGATTAGTACCGGTCAGCTGCACGGGTCGTTGGTCCCCGCTTCCACGTCCGGCCTATCTACCCAGTGTTCTGCTGGGTGCCTCTCACCCGCAAGGGGTGTGGAAACCTCATCTTGAAGCAGGCTTCCCGCTTAGATGCTTTCAGCGGTTATCCCTTCCGAACGTAGCCAACCAGCGGTGCTCCTGGCGGAACAACTGGCACACCAGAGGTTCGTCCGTCCCGGTCCTCTCGTACTAGGGACAGCCCTTCTCAAGTTTCCTGCGCGCGCAGCGGATAGGGACCGAACTGTCTCACGACGTTCTAAACCCAGCTCGCGTACCGCTTTAATGGGCGAACAGCCCAACCCTTGGGACCTACTCCAGCCCCAGGATGCGACGAGCCGACATCGAGGTGCCAAACCATGCCGTCGATATGGACTCTTGGGCAAGATCAGCCTGTTATCCCCGGGGTACCTTTTATCCGTTGAGCGACGGCGCTTCCACAAGCCACCGCCGGATCACTAGTTCCGACTTTCGTCCCTGCTCGACCTGTCAGTCTCACAGTCAAGCTCCCTTGTGCACTTGCACTCGACACCTGATTGCCAACCAGGCTGAGGGAACCTTTGAGCGCCTCCGTTACATTTTAGGAGGCAACCGCCCCAGTTAAACTACCCACCAGGCACTGTCCCTGGTCCGGATCACGGACCGAGGTTAGACATCCGAAGCGGTCAGAGTGGTATTTCAACGTTGACTCCACCCGCACTGGCGTGCGGACTTCACAGTCTCCCACCTATCCTACACAAACCGCACCGAACACCAATACCAAGCTATAGTAAAGGTCCCGGGGTCTTTCCGTCCTGCTGCGCGTAACGAGCATCTTTACTCGTAGTGCAATTTCGCCGAGTTCGCGGTTGAGACAGCGGAGAAGTCGTTACGCCATTCGTGCAGGTCGGAACTTACCCGACAAGGAATTTCGCTACCTTAGGATGGTTATAGTTACCACCGCCGTTTACTGGGGCTTAAATTCTGAGCTTCACCCCGAAGGGTTGACCCGTCCTCTTAACCTTCCAGCACCGGGCAGGCGTCAGTCCGTATACATCGTCTTGCGACTTCGCACGGACCTGTGTTTTTAGTAAACAGTCGCTTCTCCCTGGTCTCTGCGGCCGTCCACGCTCCCCGAGCAAGTCGGTTCACGTTTCGGGCCCCCCTTCTCCCGAAGTTACGGGGGCATTTTGCCGAGTTCCTTAACCACGATTCGCTCGATCGCCTTGGTATTCTCTACCTGACCACCTGAGTCGGTTTGGGGTACGGGCGGCTAGAACCTCGCGCCGAGGCTTTTCTTGGCAGCATAGGATCACCCAGTTCGCGCATGCGCGCTCACCGTCAGCTCTCAGCCTGTATGCCTGGCGGATTTGCCTACCAGACGGCCTACAGCCTTGGACGTGGTCAACCATCGCCACGCCGGGCTACCTTCCTGCGTCACCCCTGTTAATACGCTTACCTACTACCGGTTCGGGTCCCGTGCTCCGGTGCCCGTTGACCCCGAAGGGTCGGTGGGCACGTTCGGACGGTTAGCATCACCGGGCTCGGTATGGGCGGTTCTTCGCCGGTAGGAGAATATCAACTCCTTGTCCATCGACTACGCCTGTCGGCCTCGCCTTAGGTCCCGACTTACCCAGGGCGGATTAACCTGGCCCTGGAACCCTTGGTCATTCGGCGGACGGGTTTCTCACCCGTCTTTCGCTACTCATGCCTGCATTCTCACTCGTGTGGGCTCCACCGCTGGGTTCCCCCGCGGCTTCACTGCCCACACGACGCTCCCCTACCCACCTGCGCCTCTGGACCACGAAGGCCTGAGTTGAGCGCAGATGCCACGGCTTCGGCGGTGTACTTGAGCCCCGCTACATTGTCGGCGCGGAATCACTTGACCAGTGAGCTATTACGCACTCTTTCAAGGGTGGCTGCTTCTAAGCCAACCTCCTGGTTGTCTGTGCAACTCCACATCCTTTCCCACTTAGCACACGCTTAGGGGCCTTAGCCGGTGGTCTGGGCTGTTTCCCTCTCGACTACGGAGCTTATCCCCCGCAGTCTCACTGCCACGCTTCCACTTACCGGCATTCGGAGTTTGGCTGACGTCAGTAACCTTGTAGGGCCCATCGGCCATCCAGTAGCTCTACCTCCGGCAAGAAACACGTGACGCTGCACCTAAATGCATTTCGGGGAGAACCAGCTATCACGAAGTTTGATTGGCCTTTCACCCCTAACCACAGGTCATCCCCCAGGTTTTCAACCCTGGTGGGTTCGGTCCTCCACGCGGTCTTACCCGCGCTTCAACCTGCCCATGGCTAGATCACTTCGCTTCGGGTCTAGACCCAGCGACTGTATCGCCCTGTTCGGACTCGCTTTCGCTACGGCTTCCCCACACGGGTTAACCTCGCCACTGAGCACTAACTCGCAGGCTCATTCTTCAAAAGGCACGCTGTCACCCCAACCAAGGAGGCTCCAACGGATTGTAGGCACACGGTTTCAGGTACTATTTCACTCCCCTCCCGGGGTACTTTTCACCTTTCCCTCACGGTACTGGTCCGCTATCGGTCACTAGGTAGTATTTAGGCTTAGCAAGTGGTCTTGCCAGATTCACACGAGATTTCTCGGGCCCCGTGCTACTTGGGATCCCCTTCGGGAGGCCACGCCATTTCGTCTACCGGACTGGCACCGTCTGTGGTCCGCCTTTCAATGCGGTTCGACTATGACGCGACTTTCTGACTCCCCGGCAGACTGTCAGATCCACCAGAAGGGTCCCACAACCCCGAACACGCAACGCCTGACAGCTTGAACACGCGCCCGGTTTGGCCTCATCCGCTTTCGCTCGCCACTACTCACGGAATATCTCTTCCTGTCGGTACTGAGATGTTTCACTTCCCGACGTTCCCTCCACACACCCTATATATTCAGGTGCGGGTCACACGACATGACTCGTGCGGGGTTCCCCCATTCGGACACCCTCGGATCACAGCTCGTTTGCCAGCTCCCCGAGGCTTATCGCAGGCTACAACGTCCTTCTTCGGCTCCTAGTGCCAAGGCATCCACCCTGTGCCCTTAAAAACTTCAACAAACAACAAAACTGCAGAAACCAAGAACCACACCCACCAGAACGACCCCGAAGGACCGACCAGCAAGCAGGTCTTGATCTTACAAAGATGCTCGCGTCCACTGTGCAGTTCTCAAACAACCAACGACCCCGACCCCACCCGACCCGCCTACCACCCCAGCACACCCGCCCCCACACCCCCCGAAGGAAGCACAGCGACGAACAACCAGGACAGCGGTTCGTGGTCGAAGGACCGGCCCGTACCAGGCACCCCACCAACCGGTGGCCGGTGACCTGAGGACCCAACAGTGTGCTCGACAAGCGCCCGACCCCACCACCACCGTTCCACCACACCCACCAGCCCCGAAGGACCAGCAGACGCAGGTACTAGGCACCAGCGACGACCCGACGCTCTTTCGTCAATGTTCCACCCATGAGCAACCACCCAAACGCGCGTTCGGCGATGGCGTGGCACCTGAACACCCACCCACCAGCACAGGGCCGGCGACGATGAGTGTTGGTAGCTCCTTAGAAAGGAGGTGATCCAGCCGCACCTTCCGGTACGGCTACCTTGTTACGACTTAGTCCCAATCGCCAGTCCCACCTTCGACCACTCCCCCCGGTAAACCGGTTGGGCCATGAGCTTCGGGTGTTACCGACTTTCGTGACTTGACGGGCGGTGTGTACAAGGCCCGGGAACGTATTCACCGCAGCGTTGCTGATCTGCGATTACTAGCGACTCCGACTTCATGGGGTCGAGTTGCAGACCCCAATCCGAACTGAGACCGGCTTTTTGGGATTCGCTCCACCTTACGGTATCGCAGCCCTTTGTACCGGCCATTGTAGCATGCGTGAAGCCCAAGACATAAGGGGCATGATGATTTGACGTCATCCCCACCTTCCTCCGAGTTGACCCCGGCAGTCTCCCATGAGTCCCCGGCATAACCCGCTGGCAACATGGGACGAGGGTTGCGCTCGTTGCGGGACTTAACCCAACATCTCACGACACGAGCTGACGACAACCATGCACCACCTGTGCACGAGTGTCCAAAGAGACCACCATCTCTGGTGGCTTCCCGTGCATGTCAAGCCTTGGTAAGGTTCTTCGCGTTGCATCGAATTAATCCGCATGCTCCGCCGCTTGTGCGGGCCCCCGTCAATTCCTTTGAGTTTTAGCCTTGCGGCCGTACTCCCCAGGCGGGGCACTTAATGCGTTTGCTGCGGCACGGAACTCGTGGAATGAGCCCCACACCTAGTGCCCAACGTTTACGGCATGGACTACCAGGGTATCTAATCCTGTTCGCTCCCCATGCTTTCGCTCCTCAGCGTCAGTTGCGGCCCAGAGACCTGCCTTCGCCATCGGTGTTCCTCCTGATATCTGCGCATTCCACCGCTACACCAGGAATTCCAGTCTCCCCTACCGCACTCTAGTCTGCCCGTACCCGATGCAAGCTCGAGGTTGAGCCTCGAGTTTTCACACCAGACGCGACAAACCGCCTACGAGCTCTTTACGCCCAATAATTCCGGACAACGCTTGCGCCCTACGTATTACCGCGGCTGCTGGCACGTAGTTAGCCGGCGCTTCTTCTGCAGGTACCGTCACTTGCGCTTCTTCCCTGCTGAAAGAGGTTTACAACCCGAAGGCCTTCATCCCTCACGCGGCGTCGCTGCATCAGGCTTGCGCCCATTGTGCAATATTCCCCACTGCTGCCTCCCGTAGGAGTCTGGGCCGTGTCTCAGTCCCAGTGTGGCCGGTCGCCCTCTCAGGCCGGCTACCCGTCGTCGCCTTGGTAGGCCATCACCCCACCAACAAGCTGATAGGCCGCGAGCCCATCCCTGACCGAAAAACTTTCCAACCACCCCCATGCGAGGACGGCTCATATCCGGTATTAGCCCCGGTTTCCCGGAGTTATCCCAAAGTCAGGGGCAGGTTACTCACGTGTTACTCACCCGTTCGCCACTAATCAACCCAGCAAGCTGGGCATCATCGTTCGACTTGCATGTGTTAAGCACGCCGCCAGCGTTCGTCCTGAGCCAGGATCAAACTCTCCGTAAATGAACAACGCCAACCACCAGGCAAACCCGGCAGCAGACAATCCATACGAAGCAAACCCCCGAAGAGGTTCACAAAACTGGCATCAACACGAAAGATGACATCATCTTCCGAAATTCAACCAAAGGAATCCCAGACACAACCAACCACCCCACCCACAACGGGCAAGACGACCAGCCATGCCACGGGACAAAAAATGGCATTGACTAACAAGCACACTGTTGAGTTCTCAAACAACCGACACACACCAACTCAGCACCACCCGACCGGGCAGAACCTCACTTGGGGCAACCCTTCAACCTTACCAGGTTCTCCCTGGCCTGCCAACTCCGCGCGGTGAGCGCGGTGTGGACGACCGAGGGGTCCGGCATGCAACGCCAGGTTGCCCTGTCGTTGCGACGGAAGGAGTCCGACCCCGGGACCAGCCACCCTCGATCATTCGAGTCGGTGTCTGTTCCTCCCTGTCGGGCGGACATCCAGAAGATTACGCGGCTCTGCGCGGCACGGTCAAGCCGGGTCCCGGTGACCCGGGACACAGGCGCGCGCCGCGCGTTCGGCACGGGCACGATGCGCTCCGCCGAACGGCCTCTAGCCGGGTCGAGCCGCCCGCAGCACCACGCCGTCACCCGGCCGCAGCTGGGCCGCGCGATCGACGTCGGCCGCGCGCAGCACGCCGATCACCGGGTATCCCCCGGTGACGGGCCGGTCGGCGAGGAACACGACCGGACGACCGTCCGGCGGTACCTGGACCGCACCGCGCACCAGCCCTTCCGAGGGCAGCTCACCCGCTCGGCAGGGCACGGACTGACCGTCGAGGCGGAGCGCGACGCGGTTGCTGTCCGGCGTCACTGTCCGCAGCGCCCGCAGCGCGTTCCACGCTCCCGTCGAGAACCAGTCGGCCCGCGGGCCCGGGACGACCCGCAGCACCACGCCCGCGCGCTCCCCCGGCCGGGTCTCGCCCGCCGGGTACCGGACGGGCGCGACGTCGACGCTGGGCCACGCCCCCGACGGCGGCTCCCCGACCCCGAGCACGTCGCCGGCCCGCAGCGGCGCCGGGCCGATGCCGGCCAGCACGTCTCGCGAGCGGGACCCGAGCACGACGTCCGCCGCGAGGCCACCCCGCACCGCGACGTACGTGCGCAGACCCCGGGCCGGGGTGCCCAGGCGCAGCACGCTGCCGTCGCGCACGGGGACCGGCGCGTGCATGCCCACCGGCGTGCCGTCCACGCTCGCGGGCAGCGCCGCCCCGGCGAGCGCCACGAGGGCGTCGCCGGCGAACCGCAGCACGAGGCCGCCGAGCGTCACCTCGAGCGTCGCGACGTCGGGACCGTTCGCCACGAGCCGGTTCGCGAGATCGTGGGAGGAGCGGTCCGCCGCCCCCGACGGTCCGACGCCGATCGCGGCGAGGCCCGGGCGGCCCACGTCCTCGACGAGCACGAGCGGCCCGGTCCTCACGACCTCGACCGCACGCCTCGGGGCGGTGCGCCCGCCCGCTGCGGCAGGTCGGCGGAACCGCTGGTCGCTCGCCCCCGGTGACCCAGCCTGAGACCGCGCTTCCGAGCCCGTCGAGCCCGTGGAGCCCGACGGCCCCGACGGCCCCGACGGCCCCGACGGCCCCGACGGCCCCGACGGCCCCGACGGCCCCGACGTGCCTACCGGGCCCGTTCTCTCGTCCGTACCTGCGACCGCACGCGAGAGATGCGCGGTGGCACGGCCGGCGACGAACCGGACGCGGGACCCGGGGGCGACGAGCGCCGGTGGGTCGCGGTCGACGTCGAACATGCGCGCCGTCGTCGAGCCGAGGAGCCGCCACCCTCCCGGGGACTCGCCGGGATAGACGGCGGTGAGGTCGCCCGCGAGTGCGACAGACCCTGCCGGCACGTGCGTGCGCGGAGTCGCGAGGCGCGGTGCAGCGATGACGGGGTCGACGCCGACGAGGTAGGTGAAGCCGGGCGCGAACCCGCCGAAGGCCGCGTCGTACTCGCGTCCCGCGTGCCGGGTCACGACCTCCTCGACGCTCACGCCGGCCCACCGGGCGACGTCAGCGAGGTCCTCGCCGTCGTAGACGACCGGGATCTCGACGCGTGGCCCGCTCGGTGCGACCGCCGTCGGTTCCGTTTGAGCGGCGCGTCTCAGTGCGTCACCGACCCACGCCTGCGCGTCCCGGACGTCGGCGGACGAGGCGCAGCGCACGAGGACCGTGCGCGCTGCCGGGACGACGTCGACCACGCCGGGCGGCACGTCGCGCGCGAGGGCACCGTGCAGCGACCGGACCGCGTCGAGGTCCGGCAGGTCGACGAGGAGCGCCGACTCCCCGTAGCCGTGCACGACGCCAACGGGTCGCGTCATGCCGCGGTGCCGCCGTCGGGCGCCTCCGGCGGCGCGGGGTCCACGAACGCCCGCACGACGACGCCGCCCTCCTCGAGCGACCGGCGCACCGTGCCGAGCAGCTCGACGGCGCCGGGCGTGTCCGAGTGCACGCACACCGAGTCCGCGTCGACGCGCAGCCAGGTGCCGTCCACCGCGACGACCGAACCGGACGTCACGAGGTCGAGGACGCGGGCGGCGACCTGCGCGGCGTCGTGCAGGACGGCGCCCGCCGCTCCGCGCGGGACGAGCTCCCCCGTCGGGAGGTACCCGCGGTCGGCGAACGCCTCGCGGACCGTCGGCAGGCCGACGGCCTCCGCGAGCCGGAGGACCGCGGACCCGGGCAGGCCGACCACGGGGAGCGACGCGTCGTAGTCGCGGACCGCGTCGACGACGGCGCGGGCCTGTGCCCCGTGGTGGACGATCGCGTTGTACAGGGCGCCGTGCGGCTTGACGTAACGCACGCGGTCGCCGGCGACGCGCGCGATCCCGTCGAGCGCGGCGAGCTGGTAGAGCACGTCGGCGGCGAGGTCGGCCGGGGCGACGTCCATGAACCGTCGCCCGAACCCGGCGAGGTCGCGATAGCTCACGTGCGCTCCGACCCGCACCCCGTGCGCGACGGCGTCGCGCGTGACCGTGCGCATCGTCGTCGGGTCGCCCGCGTGGAAGCCGCACGCCACGTTCGCGCTGGTCACGAGGTGGAGCAGCGCCTCGTCGTCGGCGAGCGTCCAGCGGCCGAAGCCCTCGCCGAGGTCCGCGTTGAGGTCGATGCGCGTCACCCCCACATCATCGCCCAGCCCGGACGACGACGGCTCCCCCGGCCACGCCGGACGCCGAGCGGACCGCACGCGGAGCGGTAGATTCGCGAGCGTGCCCGACCCGACCGCCGCCTCGCACCGCGTCCGCCGCGCCACGCCGGACGACGCCGTCCTGCTCGCCGACCTGGCCGCACTCACCTTCCCGCTCGCGTGCCCGCCCGGGACCGCGCCCGAGGCGATCGCCGAGCACGTCGCCACCCGGCTGAACCGCGACCGGTTCCGCGACTGGGCCACGAGCCACGAGCACGTCCTCCTGCTGGCGGAGAGGTCAGCGTCCGACGGCGGACCGCACCTCCTCGGGTACGCGCTCCTCGTCCGCGAGGCCCCGCAGGACGCCGACGTCGCCTCGGCGCTCGGCCTGGCCGACCGCGCCGCGGGAGCGGCGGAGACGCCGACGGCCGTGGAGCTGTCGAAGATCTACGTGCACCCCGCGGCGCAGGGGACGGGCGTCGCGAGCACGCTCATGGACTCGGCCCTCACGGCGGCGGCGGACCTCGCCGCCGGGCTGCCGGTGTGGCTCGGCACCAACGGCCTCAATGCGCGGGCGCAGGCGTTCTACCGCAAGCACGGCTTCGAGACGGTCGGCAGCCGCACCTACGTCGTCGGCGGCGAGGAGCACTCGGACGTCGTCATGGCCCGCCCCTGACGCACGACGGGAGCGCGCCGTGTCCGGAAGCGGGCGTACCAGACGAGCATGAGCGCCGTGCTGACCAGGTAGAACCCGTGGAGCAGCCAGATGGGCCCGAACGGCAGGGACACCACGTACAGCGTGTGCACCACGTTGCCGACGTTGGCGAGGGCGAGGTTCCCCACGCTGTAGGAGGCGAGGTCGCGCGTCCGGGCCGCCTTGGACAGCATGGGCAGGTAGCTGACCACGAAGAGGACCGTCGAGACCGTGCCGGCGAGCACGCCGGCCGCGTGGAGCGACATCGCCCTCTCCTCTCCTCGTCCACCCTCGTCGTCCGCCGGGTGCTCGTCACGCGCCGGTCGGGCCGGGCGCCGGTGGGACGTTCGCGTTCACGTGGAAGACGTTCGTCGGGTCGTACGCGGCCTTGACCGCGGCCAGGCGGGCGTAGTTGCCGCCGTAGGTCGCACGCAGCCGGTGCTCGTCGCCCATCATGAAGTTCACGTAGCCGCCGTCGTCCGAGTACGGGTGCACGGCGTCCCAGTAGTCCTTCGCCCACCGGGTGATCTCTCCCGCCCGGGCGGGATCGTCGTCGATCCCGGCGATCACCATCGACCACCGCGCGTCCCGCGTCGCCCAGGCGGTCGCGTCGGAGGGCACGCGGTGCACGGCACCGTCGATCGGGTACAGGTGCATGACCGACCGGGCACCCGGCTCCAGCGTCCGGGCCTGCTCGAGGTGCGCCTCGATCGCGTCGTCGGTGAGCTCCCGGACGAAGCCGCCCCGCCAGTACCACTGCAGCCCGGGCGGCATGAGCGCGTCGAACATCGTCTGCGCGCTCGGGTACGGCATCGTGCTGCGCCAGTCGAAGAGCGGCGGGGGAAGCACGTCGAGGAGCGGGGCCATGACGGCTGCGCCCTCGTGCGCGTCGCCGTCGAAGCACGCGACGAGCGCCGCGGCCCGGCGGCCCTGGTGCTCACGCGGGAAGGGATCGACGGGAGGAACCGTCTTGAGCCCGGCGAAGAGCCCGAGGCGCTCGTCCGCACCCGGCAGGAAGTCGCGGTAGGCGGCGAGCACGTCGCGCGCGTCGGCGAGGTCCCAGAACAGCGGTCCGGCGAAGACGTCGCGGACGGGGTGCGCGCGGAAGGTGAGCCGCACGACGACGCCCAGGTTCCCCCCTCCTCCCCGCAGGCCCCAGAACAGGTCGGGGTGCACGGACGGGCTCGCCGTGACGACACGCCCGTCGGCCAGCACGACCTCGGCCTCGAGCAGGTTGTCGATCGTCAGGCCGTGCTCGCGGGTCAGATGACCCGAGCCCCCGCCGAGCGTGAGCCCGCCGACCCCCGTCGTCGAGACGAGGCCGAGCGGGACCGCCAGTCCGTGGGGGTACGTCGCGGCGTCGACGTCCGCGGACGTGCACCCGCCCCCGACCCGGACGGTGCGCCGACCCGCGTCGACGTCGACGGCCCGCAGGTCACCGAGGTCGACCACGAGACCGCCGTCGACGCTCCCGTACCCCGGACCGCTGTGCCCTCCCCCGCGCACCGCCACCTCGACCCCGGCGGCACGTGCCCACCCGAGCGCGGCGACGACGTCAGCCGTGTCGGCGCAGCGGACGACGGCCCGCGGCCGCTTGTCGATCATCGCGTTGTAGACGCTGCGTGCGTCGTCGTAGCCGGGGTCCTCCGGTCGCACGACCCGCCCTCTCACGGCCTGGTCGAGCCCGTCCCGCTGCGTGCCGAGCATCGTCGCTCTCCCTCCGTTCCCCCCGTCGTGGGAGGATCCTGAGAGGAGCGTAGGAAGCGCCGGTGCGGGGTGGGAACGCCCGTGCGACCGCGATCCCTGCCCGACCGTCCGGACCTGGAGCGGTTCGTGCCCAGGCGTCCGGAGGAGCCGCCCAGGAGTCCGGGAGGTGGAGAGATGGACGTGCTGTCCGACGTCCTGCTCGCCGTGCGGCTGACCGGCGCGGTCTTCTTCGACGTCGAGGCCAGCAGCCCCTTCGCCACGGAGAGCCCACGGGGCGAGGTCATCCGCGAGCGCCTGATGGCCGACGCCGGGCACGTCATCGGCTTCCACGTCGTCACCGAGGGCGACTGCTGGGCGGAGGCCGTCGACCGGCCGGAGGCGCCGCAGCACCTGCGGGCGGGCGAGATGGTGATCTTCCCGGCGGGCGACGCGAACACGATGGCCTCGTCCCCGCGGATGCGCGGCCGTCCCGACTGGAGCCTGTACTACCGGCCGGTCGACGAGGCGCTGCCGTTCTCGATCTCGCTCACCTCTCCGGACCGCGAGGCCGTGGACGCCTCGCGGTGCCACTTCGTGTGCGGGTTCCTCGCGTGCGACGCACGGCCGTTCAACCCGCTCGTGGCGTCGCTCCCCCGCATCGTCCGGGCCCCGGTCTCGGACCGGAGCTGGCAGTGGATGTCGGGGCTGCTCGACGTCGCGACCACCCCCGGGGAGCCCGGCGACGCGGGACGCGAGGCGATGCTGGCGAAGCTCGCCGAGCTCATGTTCGTCGAGGCGCTGCGCGCGCACATCGACGCGCTGCCACCCGACGCCCGGGGGTGGGTCGCCGGGCTGCGGGACCCGCAGGTCGGCGCGGTGCTGCGGCTCATGCACGGCCGCCCGTCCGAGCCGTGGACGCTCTCCGGTCTTGCCCACGAGGTGGGCATGTCGCGGTCGACCCTCGCGGAGCGGTTCACGACGTACGTGGAGGTCCCGCCGATGCAGTACCTGACCCGCTGGCGTCTCCAGCTCGCCGCCGGGCTGCTCGAGGGCGGGAACGTCGGCGTCAGCGGTGCGGCCGCCGCGGTGGGCTACCGGTCCGAGGCGGCGTTCCACCGCGCCTTCAAGCGGTACGTCGGCACGTCGCCCGGAGCGTGGCGTCGCGGTCCTGCCGAGGGCGGCGCACCTGTCGACGCCGGAGCGACACGTCGGTCCTGGGGAGCCTGAGGTCTCGGGGAGCCTGAGCGCCCGCTGCGCCCGCCCTCAGTGGTCGTGGTCGTCCTCGCCGCCGCCCTCGTGCCCGGCGTCGAGCCCTCCGTCGAGCGCGTCGTCCGGGTGCACGGGCAGCAGCACGTGGACGTGGCCCTGCCCGCCCGACGTCGCGCGCAGGTCGAGCTGGATCGCGGCCAGCGCCCACGTGTCGACGGCTCGGGTGCGCAGCTCGCCCGCGAGGTCGTAGAGGTCCGGGGTCGACGCCGCGTCGGTCGTGGCCGCGAGAGCGACCGCGTCGAGCGAGTCGCCCACGAGCCGGAGCGACGTGAGCATGCCGTTGCGGACGATGTTGTGCTCGGACGAGCCGCTCGCGAGCGACTCGGTCTCGGCGACCAGACCGTCGACGGTCCCCCGCCAGGTCTCGACCTGCGCGGGGTCGGCGGGGACGGCGGTCGACCCGTCGACCGGCAGGACGGCGTGCAGGCCGTGCAGGACGGGTACGAGCTCGGTCTGGACGTGCTGGGCGTGGTCGATCGACGCGACGAGGTTCTCGGCGTCGCGAGACTCCTCGGCGGCCTCGAGCTCGGCCACGCGCGCGGGATCGACGGCGGGGCCGGCGTCCGCACCGCCGTCGTCGCGGGTGAGGCCCACGACGAGCGCGACCGCGGCCGCCACGACGGCGAGCGCGCCGAGCACGAGGAGCGCCCGACGCCACGCGTCGAGACCCACGAGCCACCGGCGCACGCGGACGTGCGCCGGCGGCCGGGGTTCGGGGTGGCCGGCACCACCCCGGTCGGAAGGACGGGAGCGCGCCGACGGCGGCACGGGAGGCTGGGCGCGGCCGCCTCCACGCGTTCCCCCCGCCGCCGGGCGTGCACCCTTGCGGGTCTCCGGTGGTGCGGGTCGGCGTGCACCGGTGCGCTGTGCCACGTGCTGCTCCTCGTCCTGTGGTCTGTGGTTCTGCTGGGTGGGGGCCGCCGGCCCGACCGTGAGGCCGGGCCGGCGGACCGGGTGACGGAACCGTCAGGTGCCGTCTGGTGCCGTCAGCCGCAGCTCACGGCGTCGTAGGGCACCTCGATCTCCGTCGTGACCTCACCGAGGGTCGCGGTGACCGTCGCCGCACCCGCGTCGAACGACGTCGCACGCGACGCGAACGACTGGTAGGCGTTGGCGCCGACCTCGACCGCGCCGAACTCCTTGGAGCCGAACGGCGTGGTCAGGGTGATCGCGACGGGCGCCTCGTCGGCGTTCGTCGCGCGCACCGCGAGGTAGGCCTTGCCCGCCAGGCAGCGGGCCTCGGCCGTCGCCTCGACGTCGACCGTCGGCTCCGGCTCGGTCTCCGTCGTGAGACGGAACCAGTCGAACGCCACCGTGACCGGCGTCTCCTGCTCCGGGCCGATGGCGACGACACCGATCGACGTCATCGGGACGTCGTTGGTCACCGGCTCGCCGATCGGCTGCCAGTTCACGCCGCCGTCGCTGACCCAGCCCTGGTACGTGTTCCCCACCTTCTCGAGGCGCACGTACCAGTAGCCCGACTCGGTCGAGTCGGCGAGCTCGAGCTGACGGTTGCCACCGTCCCCGAACGCGGCGCCCTTCTCCGAGACGGTCTCCGCGCCGAGGTTCAGCGCGGCACCCGGGGCGTTCTTCGCGACGACGTCCGCCTTGACGTAGTTGTCGTCATCGGCGTACGCCAGCAGCCCGGCGAACTGCCACCGGTGCGCGAGCGGCGCCTTGAACCGCGTCTCGGCGACCCAGTCACCCTCCGGAGCCTCCTGGAGGATGAAGTTGCGCGGGTCGTCGTTGGCGGTGCCGTGGATGTCGCCCGGCTGGGTGGTGATCCGCAGCTCGCTGCCCGCGACGACGGCCTTGGAGCTGTCGTAGCGGACGACGGAGTTCCAGCGGCACCCGTCGAGGGAGTCGCCCTCGAACTCGTCGCCGGGCTCGCGCACGCCGTCGTCCGGGCCACCGGCGCCGGTGACGTGGACGTAGTCGACCTTCGCGACCGAGTCCGCCGCCGCCGTGTCGCCGCCGGCCATGACGCCGAACGTCGCGTCGGCCTTCACGGGCGCAGAGCCCGCGAGCGCCGTCCACGTCTGCCCGTCCGCCGAGTACGCGGCCGTGATCGCGGTGCCGTCCGAGACGAGGCGCAGGTGGATCGTCGACGGAAAGTCCGCCGCGACGTCCGTCTGGCCGTGCCACGTGCGCGCACCGCCGGTCTCGGTCTGGAACTCGAGGAAGCGGGCACCGGACTGGTTCTTCGTGAACCCGAGCTTCGTGTACTCGTCGTCGCTCACGTGCACGAGGAGGCCGGCGTGCTGCCAGTGCCGCGCGAGCGGGACGTCCAGCTTGGTCTCGAGCGTCCACGCACCCGCGGGAGCGGGCTGCCCGAGGTAGCTGATCGGCCCGGTCGCGGCCTCGTTGATGTCGCCCTGCACGACGGGCAGGACGGCCTGGCCGTCGGCGACGGTGATCGGCTGGCCCTCGGCCTGGCGGACGACCGTCCACCGCGGGTCGAGCGCGTCGCCGTCGAACTCGTCCGAGGCCTCCGCGAGGCACTGCGGCGGGTTCTCCTCACCGGGCTCGCCCGGGTCGACCGGGTCGTCGTCGAACACGAAGTCCTGGAACTCGACGGCGCTCGTCGCGGTCGCGTGGTGCGCCGTGACGAACATGCCGACGTCCTGGACGGACGCCGCACCCGGCAGGGCCTGCGGCTCGCCGATCTGCGTGAAGCTCTCCCCGTCCTTGCTCCAGAAGGCGGTGTACAGGTCGCCGTCGCGCACGATCCGCACCCACGCGGGGTAGCTCGTCGAGCTGGCGGCCGACGACGTCGCGAGCTGACCGCTCGCGTTGCCCCGCAGCCACTCGAAGCCGCCGCTCGGGCGCATCCCGAGGGCCGCGTAGCCCTGAGAGTTCGCCGTCTGCGTGACGTCGTTGCGGACGATGATCCCGGCCTTGGCGGACCCGTTGGAGTTGCCCTGGCTGTTGATCTTCACGGTCGCCGACCAGTTCTCGTCGGCGCCCTGCTCGCGGTAGATGGTCGAGTACTCGTTGGTGCCCTGCCACATGTTCGCGCCGCCCGAGGTGACGAGGTACTTGCCCTCGGCGAGCTGCTCGAACGTCCCGTTCGCGTTGGTGAAGGTCTTCATGCCCGCGAAGAGGTCGCCGACCTGGGCGAGGACCACGCGCGAGCGCGTGTACAGGCCCTTGTCGTTGGTGGCCACGGCGGTCAGCTCGTAGTAGTTGTCCGCCGTCACGTCCCACGCGGCCTCGTACGGGGCCTCGGTGTCGGTGCCGATCGACGCGCCGTCCACGAAGAACTCGACCTGGGTGACCGTGTTCTCCGCGTCGTCGGCCTCGGCCGTGACGGTGATCTCGCCCTGCTCGAGCTGCACGCCCGCCTCGGGCGAGGTGATGCGGACCTTGGGCCGCGTCGTCCCCGACACGCCCTTGCCGTCCGCCTCGATGAAGTTGAGGCGACGCTCGCCCTCACCGGGGAAGACGACGTAGAGCGTGAACGGCTCCATGGGGTCGGTGACGTCGACCGTCACGTCGGTGAACGTGCCGAGACCCGTCTCCGGGATCTCGGCGGTGCCCACCAGCTCGCCGTCCGCGGCGTCGCGCCGCAGCTCGATCGTGCCCGCGGCCTCCGCGGCGACGCGCAGGGTCAGCGCGTCGACGCCGTAGAGGCTGACCGGGTCGTACGACGCCCAGGACCCGTTGGACCCGGTGATGACGGACCCGCCGCCCTCGACGTCCCGGCTCGGGATCGTCGTGGTGCCGTCCGAGGCGGCGGCGAACTCGGCCTCGCGCTTCTTGGGGAAGATGAGCGTGGTGTCCGAGCCGGTGAGCGCGGGCACGTCGCCCTCGCCACCGTTGTCCGTGTAGCGCGCGTCGATCACGTAGAACACGTTCATGTCCTCACCGTGACCGCCGCCGAGGCTGGTCGCCACGGTGCCCGTGCGGCCGTGGAGCGGCTCGGACGGGTGCGCGTGCGCGTCGTGACCGAGAGCGGGCTGGATGATGACCTGCTCGTCGTCGATCGTGTCGCCCTCCGGCGAGTCCTCCGCGTCCGTCACCGCGACGTCCCACGTGATGTCGTCGCCGAAGTTGAAGAACGAGCCCGTCGGCGGCAGCCCGAAGTCGACCTCGGGTCGCGTGTTGCCGACGGTGATGGGGACCGTCGCCGTGCCGACCTTGCCGGCAGGGTCCGTGACGGTGAGGCGGGCGTCGAAGACGCCGTTCTCGGTGTAGGTGTTCGTCGGGGCGGCGGACGTCGAGTCCGTCGTCCCGTCACCGTCGAAGTCCCACGCGTACGTGAGCTCCTCGCCCTCGGGGTCGGTGCTCCCGGTCCCGTCGAACGTCACCTCGAGCGGCGCGTGGCCGGAGTCCGGCGTCGCGACCGGCTTCGACACCGGCGAGCGCGAGCCCGACAGGTAGTCGATGCGGTGCAGCCCCGAGTTCGGGTTGTCGCGACCGAAGCCGCCGCCCCAGTCGAGGACGTACATCGAGCCGTCCGGCCCGAACTTCGAGTCGATGGGCGCGAGGAACTGCTCCTGCGGGAGGAACGGGTTGACCTTCTCGACGTCGGAGACGCCGGGCTCGGCGCCCGGGTCCTTGAGGTCGATCGAGTACATCTTGTTGCGCGCCCACTCGTAGAAGAAGGGCTTGCCGTCGTAGTACTCGGGGAACTTCGTGTCGGAGTCGAGCTCCGGGTCGAACTGGTAGAACGGCCCGCCCATGGGCGCGAGGCCGCCGCCGGCGTTGATCGCGCCGGGCACGGAGGACCGCTGGTAGCCGTACCACATGTCCGCCGGCTGGGCCGGGGGCAGCTCGGTCAGGCCCGTGTTGCGCACGGAGTCGTTGACCGGGGCGTCGCAGTCGAAGAAGTCACCGACCGTCACCGGGTTGGTCCGGTAGTCGACGTCGCGGAACGGCTCGTTGTTCCCCATGCACAGGGGCCAGCCGAAGAAGCCGGGCTCCTTGATGAGGTTCCACTCCGCGATGCCCGCCGGACCGCGGTTGGCCAGGTTGTCCGAGCCGTTGTCCGGCGAGTAGTCGGCCACGCCGAGGTTGCCCGTCGCGGGGTCGATGGTGAACCGGAACGGGTTGCGGAAGCCCATCGCGTAGATCTCGGGCAGCGTCTTGCCGTCCGCGTCGGCCGCCTCGTCGAAGAGGTTGCCCGCCGGGATCGAGTACGAGCCGTCGTCCTCGGGGTGGATGCGCAGCACCTTGCCGCGCAGGTCGTTCGTGTTGGCCGAGGTCTCGCGCGCGTCGTGGAACGTCCCGTCGCGCTCCGACAGCGGCGCGTAGCCGCCCGACGGCTCCGAGTGCGGGTTCACGTCGTCGCCGACGCCGATGTAGAGGTCGCCGGTCTCGTGGTCGACGATGAGCCCGCCGCCCGTGTGACCGGGCTCGTCGGGCAGGCGTCGCGCCGGGATCTCGATGAGGACCTTCTCCGACGCCGGGTCGATGACCGTCGCGCCCGGACCGCTCGACGTGACGGTGAAGCGGGAGACGCGGCTGAAGAAGTTCGCCGGGTCGGAGTCGTTCGCGCTCGCGGGCGCGTAGTACTGGTAGAGGTACCCGTTGGTCGCGAAGTCCTTGTCGAGCGCGATGCCGAGGAGCCCGTCCTCACCGCCCGAGTAGACCGGGATGGTGATGGCGGTCGTCGTGTTCTGCGTCCGCGGGTCGTACACGCGGATCTGCCCGCGCACGAGCTCCGTGTAGAACACGCGGCCGTCGGGCGCGACGTCCATGCCGAAGGGCGCGCTCGTGTTGGAGTCGAGCGCGATCTTCTCGAACGAGCCCCAGTCCGTCCCGCCGCAGTCGCCCTCGACGAGGCCGGCGGCCCACTGGACGCCGCCGACGATGTGCTGCACGAGGTCGGGCTCGCCCGTGTAGTGCGCGCCGAAGTGGCCCATGCCGGTCATCCAGGCACGGCCGCCGTCGTACGGCTTGCACCACGAGATCGGGTGGTCGTAGCCCATCTTGTTGCTGCCCGCGTCGTACGTGGACTCGTCCATCGTCGCGAGCACGTGCGCGCTGCCGCGGACGTTAGCCGAGTAGTTGTACCACTCGTCGGCCCGGTTCCAGCGCTGGCCCAGGTGCTCGGTCGACGGGTGCGTCCGGTCCTCGACGCGGACCGTGCCGGGAAGGCCCGGGCTGCTGCCGGTGGCGGCGTGACCGGGCATGAGCGCCCCGATCATGTCGTCCCACCACGCGTAGTTCCCCCGCATGTCCGTGGCGTTGTGGATGGCGACGATGCCACCGCCCGCCTGCTGGTAGCGCTCGAGCGCCGCCTTCTCGTCCGCGTTCCACGGGTCGCCCGAGGTCTGGAACATGACCAGGGCGTCGTACTGGGCGAGGTTCTCGTCCGTGAAGACCGTCGAGTCCTCCGTGTGGTCGGACGCGATGCCGACCTCGGCGAACGCCGCCTCGAGCACCGGGGTGCCCTGCGTGATCGCCTCGGTGTGCCGGAACTGGGTCGTCTTGGTGAAGATGAGGACCTTGCTCTCCTCATCGGCTGCCTGCGGTTCGTCGGCGGCCGTGGCCATCGTCGCGGGCGCGAGCGTGAACGCCAGCGCTGCGATGGTCAGGGCCGCGACGGACCTCCCCCTGCGGGGACGTCGTGCTGCGGTCATCGTTGTGCCTCCAGGGGCATGACGTGCGGGCCCGGGCGTCGTCGTCCGGGCAGGGTGGTCGTCATCCCGCGGCGTGCCGGCGCCGGCGGTCGTGGTGCGACTACGGCTACGGGTGCTCCGGCGTGGGCATCAGTCCCTTCAGGTAGGTGAGGCCGTCGACGGCGAGGGCGTCCTGGGTGGGCGCCAGCGGCCGCCAGATCGAGGCGGCCGTCGCGATCGTCGCGTTCTCGGCCGTGAACGACTCGATGACGAGCGGCCCGTCGTAGCCGGCCGCGTCGAGCGCGGCCAGCAGCGCAGGCCAGTCGAGGTGGTCGGTGCCCGGGGCGCCGCGGTCGTTGCCGCACACCTGGACGTGCGCGATGCGCTCGCCCGCGCGCGCGATCGCCGCGGGCAGGTCTGTCTCCTCGATGTTCATGTGGTAGACGTCGAGCATGAGGCCGATGCCCTCCGCGGGTAGGCGCCGGACGACCTCCAGCGCCTGGTCGACCGTGTTGACGAGGCTCGTCTCGTAGCGGTTGAGGGGCTCGAGCCCGACGACGACGCCCGCGTCCGTCGCGTGCTCGACGACCGGCGCGAGGTTCTCTGCGAGCTCGTCGTACGCGGCCTCGCGCTCGACGTCGGTCATGCGCCACGTGCGGCCCACGGACGCGTACGCCGGTCCCCCGATCACGGGGGCCCCGACGGTCCGGGCGACGTCGACGACGTGGCGCAGGTAGTCCTGGGTGGAACGGACGGTCGCCGCGTCGGTCGCGACGAGCTCGCGGCCGTCGCCCATGACGAGCGACACGCTCGCGGCGAGGCCGTGTTCCGCGAGCACCGTCGCGGCGGTCGCGGGGTCCCAGTCCCCCGGGTTCTCCACCGGCAGCTCGAGGACGTCGAAGCCCCAGGCCGCGACGCGGGGCGCGATCCCGCGGAGCGCGTCGTCGGTCAGCGGGGACGTCCACACCCAGGTGTTGACGCCGATCGCGCGGGGGCGCAGCAGCGCCCCGGCCGAGGCGCCGGAGCGGTCGGTCGAGGTCGGGGCGGTCGGGGAGGGAGGAGCCACGTCGCTCTCAATCGTCGGGTCCGAGCAGCTCGGCCGTCCCGCTCCCGGGCCCGACGGCGTGGGCGCCTGCGTGGGGAGGCGCCCACGACGTCGGGCTGCGGGGCGGGGCGCCCGGCCGGTCGGACGGCGACCGGGCGGCCCCTGGTGGTCCGGCACCTGGCCGGACCGTGGTGGATCAGCCGACCGTCAGCGGTCGGTCACCTGTCGGTCACCTGTCGGTCACCTGTCGGTCCACGCCTCGGGGAACCCGGGCAGGTCCTCGCCGCCGAACTTCGCGTAGTGCAGGGACGGCATGTCCTTGTTCGCCTCGAGGTACGCGTCGAGCTCCTCGGCCTCGATGGGAGCCTGCGGCAGGACCCACTCGGACGGCACCTGCTCGCCGGCCCAGATCATCTGGGCCGCGAGGATCGGCGTGCGCCACTGGAAGTTGGAGTACACGGCGCTGATGGCGGTCATGTCCGTCTCCTTCCACTTGCGCATGAAGCTCATCTCGTCCTCACCCATGAAGACCGGGTAGGGCTTGCCCGCGTCCTCGAACGCCTCGACGGCCGCGACCGCGCCGTCGCCGGCGTCCATCCAGATGCCGTCGACGTCACCGCGCTGCAGGTACTGCGTGACGATGTCCTTGATCTTCGCGCCGTCGCCGCCGGTGAACTCCGCGCCCACGACCTCGAGCTCCGACTCGGAGAAGATCTTGTCTGCCGCGGCCCAGCGGTTCTCGAGCACGTCCACTCCGGGCAGGATGCGCAGGGCGAGGACCTTCGAGCCGGGCTCGAGGTTCTCGACGAGGAACTCCGCGCCGTCGGCGCCGTAGGCGTAGCCACCGATCGGGTGGATGAAGGTCACCATGCAGTCCGTCTCGACGCCGCGGTCGAACACGATGACGGGCTTGCCGGACTCGCACGCGGCCTCGACGGCCGGCGTGAGCGTCGCGGTCGTCGACGGCGAGATGATGATCGCGTCGCAGTCGCCGGCCTCGACGAACGCCTGGATGTCCGAGATCTGCTTGTTGTCGTCGTCGGCCGCGTCCGAGACGCGGAACTCGCCGATGACGCCCTCGCCCTGGAGCACCTCGACCTGCTGCTGCATCGTGATCCAGCCGGTCACGCGCCACGGGTTGGACACCGAGGCGTTCGAGAAGCACAGCGTGTTGCCGCCCTCCGCGTTCGCGAACTCGGCGGTGTCCACGTACTCGGGCTCGATGGCCTGGAGCCACGGCTGGTCGGCCGGGCCCTCGGGCACGACCTCGCGCTGGGCGAGCTGGCGGTCGAAGTCGGCCTGGACGAACCACTCGGAGTCGGCGCCGCCGGTCTCCTCGCCGGCGGGGCTCTCCTCGGCCGAGGTCTCGCCCTCGCCGGGCTCGGTGGGCGTGTCGGTCGTGCAGGCGGCCGTGAGGAACAGCGTGGCTACCGCCGCGCCGGCCAGGAGTGCTCGTGAACGTCGCATGTCCTTCTCTCCTTGGTGAGACGTCGTCGTCCCGCGGGTGCGGGGGAAGTTGCGAAAGGGAGGGTGGTCGGGAGGGGTCGTCGTCGTGCGGTCGGTGAGGCACCGACCCGGGCGCGACCGACCGGCAGTCGTCAGGCGTTCGCGGGGGCGGGCTCCTTCGGTGCGGTGGTCGGGCCCGCCGCAGGCGGGGTCTCGGGGGTCGAGGACCGGCGCCGGGACCGGCGCGGCAAGGCCGCGTAGGCGACGGCCGCGATGATGATCACGCCCTGGACGGCGGGACGGATCGTCGAGGGCAGGCTCAGCTGGTTGAACAGCGTGAACAGCGCCTCGAGGGTCAGCGCACCGGCCATCGCGGCGATCACGGTGCCGCGACCCCCGCCGAGGACCACGCCGCCGAGCACGACGGCCGTGATCGCCATGAACTCGAGACCCTGGCCCACCTGCGCGGTCACGCCGGCGTACCCGCCGATAAGGATCGCGGCGACCGTCGCCATGAGGCCGGAGAGCAGGAACGCCCTGGTCCGCACCCACCACACCGGGGAGCCGGAGTACGAGGCGGCGACGTCGTTGTCGCCGGTGGCGACGAGCGTGCGGCCGAACGGGCGACGCATGAGCAGCGCCGAGAGCACGCCCAGGACGACCACCACGAGCAGCGCGTACGGCACCTGGAACTGGCCCGGGGTGTCGGGGATGCCTCCCCGGCCCCACTGGCGGAAGCCCTCGGTGAGCGCACCGGTCGGCGCGCCGCCGGTCCACAGGCGGATCGCGCCGTACAGGACGAGCATCATGCCGAGCGTCGTGATGAACGACGGCACCTTGAGGAGCGTGGTCACGAGCCCGTTGACGAGCCCGACCGCGAGGCCGAACGCGATCATGAGCGCCATGACGGGCCACGTCATCGCCTCGTCGCCGTCCATGAGCTTGGCCGCGATGACGACCTGGGCACCGACGAGCGAGCCCACGGAGAGGTCGAACTCGCCGGACACGATGACGAAGTACTGGCCGATCGCGAGGATGACGAGCGGTGCCGCCTTCTTCACGAACGCCATGAGCGTCATCGGCTCGCCGAAAGACGGGTTCATCACGAGGATCACGACGAACACCAGGACGAGCAGGGCGAACACGGTCCAGCTCCCGCCTGCGGTGAGGCGCTCGAGCCAGCCGGCGCGCGGGGCGCGCGCGGGGATCGTCCGGCGCGGGGCGTCGGTGGTCATGCGGACGCACCTCCAGTGCGGGTGGGGCGGAAGCGGGCCCGGCTGCTCGCCGGGTCGATCTGGCGGCGGGCGTAGAGGGCGACGGCGGCGATGATGATGACGCCGCGCAGGACGTCCTTGAAGAACGGGTCGACGTCGAGCACGTTGAACACCGTGTCGAGCACGGCGAGGATGAGCACGCCCCCGACCGTCCCGACGACCGAGCCGCGTCCGCCCATGAGCAGCGTGCCGCCGAGCACGACGGCCGCGATGGAGTCGAGGTCGAGCCCGTACGAGTAGACGAGCGCGTTGCCCGTGCCGAAGCGTGCGGCGATGAGCAGCCCCGCGACGCCCGCGCAGACCGAGCACAGCACGTGCGCGAGGATCATGGTCCGGTCGGTCCGGATGCCCGAGAGGCGCGCGACGTCGGTGTTCCCGCCGACGGCGAACATGTGGTACCCGGGCCGGGTGCGCGTCAGCAGGACGACGCCGACCGCCGCGACGAGCAGCATGACGATCGTCGAGACCGGCACGGGGCCCACGCGCGTGTAGCCGAACATCTGGAAGGACGCGGGCACGTCGCCGGCCGGGCCCTTGAACTGGGTGTCGAGGTAGCCCTTGATGATGAGCCCGACGCCGAGCGTCGCGATGAACGAGTTGACCCGGAGCTTGGTGATGACGAGCCCGTTGACGAGCCCGACCACCGCCGCCACACCGAGCGCGGCGAGGACGCCGAGCCACACGCGCGACGGGTCGCCCGCCATGGTCGTCGCACCGACGATCGAGCTGAGCGCGACGACGTAGCCGACGGACAGGTCGAGCGACTTGCACAGGATGACGAAGGTCTGCCCGATGGCGACGAACCCGAGCAGGCTCGTCTGCGTGAGCATGTACGCCGTGTTGGCCGTGCTGAACAGGTTGCCGCCGCCGACGGCGACGAGCACGCCGGCGATCACGAGGATCCCGACGAGAGCGAGGTAGACGATCTCCGTCGACCCCAGGCGGCGCCGGCGCGAGGGCGCGCGGCGCGAGGTGGGGGCGGCGGTCGCGACCGCGGTGCTCATCGGTCCTCCTTCGGTTCGTGGGGCTCGGGGAGCGACTCCGCGTGGGCGACTGCGTCGAGGTCGACGTGCACGTGCTCGCCCGAGTCGGCGGAGTCGTCGCCCGCGCCCGTCGCGAGGGCCATGACGGTCTCCTCGTCGCTGCCGGCGGGGAGCTCGCCCGCGAGCCGGCCGTCGCGCATCACGAGGATGCGGTCCGCCATCGCGACGACCTCGGGCAGCTCCGAGGAGATGAACAGGACCGCCACGCCGCTCGCCGTGAGCTCGCGCATGAGGTCGTACACCGCGCGCTTGGCGCCGACGTCGATCCCGCGCGTCGGCTCGTCGAGCACGATGACCCGCGGGTTCGTGACGAGCCACTTCGCAAGGACGACCTTCTGCTGGTTGCCGCCCGACAGGTACTGGACCTCCGCCTCCTGCGAGCTCGCCACGAGCTCGAGCGAGGAGAGGATCCCCGGGATGCGCTTCGCACGCCGGTCCGCCTTGCCGGGCACCACGGAATCGAGCACGAGGCGGGCGTTGGCGAGGATCGACTGGCCGAGCGCGAGCCCCTCGGCCTTGCGGTCCTCGGTGACCAGGGCGAGGCCCTCGCGCACCGCCTGTCGCGGCGACCGGACGTCGACCGGACGGCCGCCCACGAGCACGCGGCCGCGCGTGAAGCCCGCCACGCCGAAGATGCCGTGCGCGATCTCGGTGCGGCCGGAGCCCTGGAGACCCGCGAGGGCGACGATCTCCCCCGCGCGGACCTCGAACGACACGTCGTCGACCTGCGTGTTCCCGGCTCCCTCGAGAGCGAGGAGCACGTCGCCGGGGACCGTCGACGGGTCCTTGTCCGGGAAGTAGCCCGCGAACTCGCGCCCGACCATGGTCCGCACGAGGCCGTCGGCGTCGATGTCCGCCGTCGGCGTGGTGAGGACGTGGTTGCCGTCCTTGAGGACCGTGATGGTGTCGCAGAGGTCGAAGATCTCCTTGAGCCGGTGCGACACGTAGAGGATCGCGACCCCGCGCTCCTTGAGCCGGTGCACGAGCTCGTAGAGGAGCTCGACCTCCTGGTCCGCGAGCGCGGCCGTCGGCTCGTCCATCGAGATGATGCGCGCGTCGTAGGAGACGGCCTTGACGATCTCGACGATCTGCTGCTGGGCGACCGAGAGCGAGCCGACGCGCGTCCACGACGCGAGGCCCGTGAGCCCGAGGTCGGCGAGGAGCGCGGTCGTGTCGGCGTGCATGCGCCGCGCGTCGACGAGGCCGGCGCGGCGCGGTTCGCGGCCGAGGTAGACGTTCTCGGCGACGGATCGCTCGGGCAGGAGGTTGAACTCCTGGAAGACGGTCGACACCCCGGCGTGCTGGGCGGCGAGCGGCGAGGCGAACGTCGTGGTCGCGCCGTCGAGCTCGATCGTCCCGGCGTCGGGGCGGTGCACCCCCGCGATGATCTTCATGAGCGTCGACTTGCCGGCGCCGTTCTCCCCGACCAGCGCGTGGACCTCACCGGGCCGCACGTCGAGGTCGATGCCGCGCAGCACGGAGTTGCCGAAGAACTCCTTGCCGATCCCCCGCAGTCGCAGGATCGGCTCGTCGCCGCCGTCCCCCGCCGCCGGCGGTCGGGGCTCGCGCGTCGTCGTCGCGGTCATGGCGTCACCTCTACCCATCCTCCGGAGCGCACCGACTCGCCGACGGCCGACGCGAGGCGTGCGGCGCGCAGACCGTCGTCGAACGTGGGCAGCCCGTCGGGGACGGTGCCGCCGATGGCCGTCGCCGTGTCCGCGACGAGCGCGTCGAAGCAGTCCTGGTAGCCCTGCGCGTGGCCCGCGGGCAGGCGCGAGTAGCGCGCGGCCGCCGCGGAGAGGGCCTCGGGGTCGCGCACGAGCAGGCGGGACGCGTCCCGGCGGCCCTCCCAGAGCGTCTCGGGCTGCTCCTGGTCGAACGAGAGCGTCGACTCCGACCCGGAGATCTCCAGGTAGAGGCGGTTCTTGCGGCCCGCCGAGACCTGCGAGATGACCGCGGTCCCGAGCGCCCCTCCGTCGGTCTGGTACTGGAGCGTCACGGCGTCCTCGGTCGCGACCTCGTGCACGACGCCGTCCGCACCACGCCGGCGCGGGTTCACGGTCGCGGACTGCGCGACGAGCCGGACGATGCGCTGCCCGGTGGTGAACTCGAGCAGGTCGCAGAAGTGGGAGCCGATGTCACCGAACGCGCGGCTGGAGCCGCCGAGCGCCGGGTCGACGCGCCAGTTGTCGTCGGAGTCGCGCAGGAGCCAGTCCTGCAGGTAGGAGCCGTGGACGAGCGAGACGGCGCCGACCTCGCCACGGCGGACACGCTCCCGCGCCTCTCGGACCATCGGGTGGAAGCGGTAGGCGAACGGCACGACGGCGACGCGTCCGTCGGCCGCACGGGCGTCGGCGGCGAGGCCGGCCAGCTCGACGGCGCCCGCGACGTCGACGGCGAGGGGCTTCTCGCACACGACGTGCTTGCCGGCCTCGAGCGCCGCGCGGGCGAGCGGGACGTGCAGGTGGTTGGGCGTGCACACGTGCACGACGTCGACCTCGGGGTCGGCGATCAGCTCCTCCGCCGAGCGCACCGCCCGGAGCGCGCCCAGTCCGGGCGCGGCCTCGCGCGCCGCGTCGAGGTCCGCCGCAGCGACGGCGACGACCTGGCCACCGCCGGCGCGGACCGCGCGGGCGTGCACTCCCCCCATGAAGCCGACCCCGAGGATGCCGGCGCGGTAGCCGGACGCGGGCAGGGCACCGTCGTCGGGTGCGCTCGCGGGAAAGGTTCGTCGGGCGGTCGTGGTGGCCCCTGGTGTGGTCGCTGTCGGGAAGGGCGCGTCCGGCTCCAGTACCGGGGTGCGCACGTCCTGCGCGACGTCGTCGGCTCGCATGGATGACAACGTAGGGGCACTTATGACGAGGGTCAAGCAAAAGCCGAACATTGCTCGTCACGGTTGAATAACCTAAGCCGCAAAACAAAAGTGAGCGCTCACACCGCTCGTGGACGCGCCACCGCCCCCGGCCAGGTGCGGGCCGAGGGCGGTGGCGCGTCGGACTCTTCTCCCCACCCGTCCGGGCGATGTCGCCGCCCGGACGGGAGAGCTGTCGCGCCGCGCTCGCGCGGCGCCGCACTACTTGGTCGAGAACGCGGCGTCGAACGCCGCCTCCGGGGCGTCGAACGCGTACTTCTTGACGAACTCGAGCGCCTCGGGGGCGCCGACGAGGCGGTCCATGCCGGCGTCCTCCCACTCGACCGAGATCGGGCCGTCGTAGCCGATGGTGTTGAGCATCCGGAACGCGTCCTCCCACGGCACGTCCCCGTGGCCGGTGGAGATGAAGTCCCAGCCGCGGCGCGGGTCGGCCCACGCGAGGTGCGAGCCCATGCGGCCGTTGCGGCCGTTGCCCATGCGCTTCTTCGTGTCCTTGCAGTCCACGTGGTAGATGCGGTCCTTGAAGTCCCACAGGAAGCTCACCGAGTCGATGTCCTGCCAGACCATGTGGCTCGGGTCCCAGTTGAGGCCGAACGCCTCGCGGTGCCCGATTGCCTCGAGCGTGCGGACCGTCGTCCAGTAGTCGTACGCGATCTCGCTCGGGTGCACCTCGTGCGCGAACCGCACGCCCACCTCGTCGAACACGTCGAGGATCGGGTTCCAGCGGTCGGCGAAGTCCTGGTAGCCGGCGTCGATCGCCTCCTGCGAGACGGGCGGGAACATCGCGACGTACTTCCAGATCGACGAGCCGGTGAACCCGACGACCGTCTTCACGCCCAGCTTCGCCGCGAGGCGGGCCGTGTTCTTCATCTCCTCCGCGGCGCGCTGGCGCACACCTTCGGGGTCGCCGTCGCCCCACACCACGTCGGGCAGGATGTCGCGGTGGCGCTGGTCGATCGGGTCGTCGCAGACCGCCTGGCCCTTGAGGTGGTTCGAGATCGCGTAGACCTTGAGGTCGTACTTCGCGAGCAGGTCGAGCTTGCCCTGCACGTACTCCTCGTCGTCCCACCGCCACGGGTCGAGGTGGTCGCCCCAGCAGGCGATCTCGAGCCCGTCGTAGCCCCATCCGGACGCGAGCCGGGCCACCTCCTCGAACGGCAGGTCGGCCCACTGGCCGGTGAAGAGGGTGATCGGTCGTGCCATGGTCGTGTCTCCTTCGGTCGATCTCGGTGAGGTGCCCGGGGTCACCGGGCGGACGTGCTGGTCAGGGGGCGGGAGCCGGTCCCGGACGTCGGGCCGGACCCGCCGGAGCGGCGGCGCACGACGACGACGGCGCCCGCGAGCAGGAGCGCGGCGACCACGGCCACGGCGATCCACACGCCGGCGCTCGTGGCGCCGTCGTCGGCCGCGCCGTCGGCCGCCTCGGCGTCGCCGGACGGGTCGCCCTCGGCGGCCGGGTCCCCGGCGGCTGCGCCGTCCTCCTCGGACTCGCCCTCCGCGGCCTGGTCCGGCTCGGGCAGGGGCACGACGTCGACCTGCGCGGTCGCCGTCGTCTCGGACGGTGTGGTGATGGTCGCCGTGAGGGTCCAGTTGCCCTCGGCGAGGACGCCGGGGTCCGACTTGTACCAGCCGACGCCCTCGGAGGCGGACAGGAGCGTCAGCGGGCCGACCGTCGCGCCGTCGGCGGACTGTGCGGTCACCGTGACGTCGGCGGCCTCCTCGACGGGGTGCCCGTCGAGCTTCCAGGTGAGGTTCGCCGACACCCCGCCCTGCCCGTCGGTGCCGAGCGAGATGACGACGTCGCCGCCGTGCGCCGTCGCCGGACCTGCGAGCCCCGTGACGACGAGCACTGCCCCGAGGATCGTGGCCAGGAGGACGCCCAGCGCGCGGACGGGCGAGCGGGACCCGCCGGAGGGTCGGAGCCGGCGCATGGGCCGGGAGGAACGGGACATCGGAGCTTCCCCTCGTCGTGCTGGACGGTACTGAGGTCGGTCGGTCGGTGGGTCGGTCGGTGGGTCGTGGTCCGGGGGCCGTGAAGCCCCCGGGTGCCCCGGCGCCGGGGCCGGAGCGCCCGTCCCGGGCGCCGGGGCCGGAGACCCGGAGGTCCCCGTCGTGCTCGTCGTTCGGGCAGCGTCCGGGCGGCCCGGCCGATGGGCCGCCCGTGCGCCGTGCGCCCGCGCGCCGAGCGCGGTGCCCGGCGGGCCGGTGCTCAGGGCACCGGCCCGCCGGAACCTGTCAGGAGCAGGCCCGAGCGGCGTAGTCGACCGTCTCGGAGAACGTCCTCCCCTCGGCGTCCGTCGCGGTCACCGTGACTGACCCTGCGTCCACCGTCGCCGCCCGCGAGGCGAACGACTGGTAGGCGTTGGCCCCGGGCGCCACGGCGGCGAACTCCTTCGACCCGAACGGGGTCTCGAGCGTCACCGCGAGCGGGACGGCGTCGCCGTTCGCCGCGCGGACCGCGACGAACACCTTGCCGGCCATGCAGCGGGTCTCGGCCGTGACCGTCACCGCGATCGGCTCGGGCTCTTCGTCGACCACCCGGAAGTGGCCGAACGACGCCGGAGCACCGGTGTCGGCCGCGGCGCCGAGCGCGAAGAGACCCACCTGGGCGCCGGCGGCCGGTGCGTTGGTCACGCTCTGGTCGAGCGTGGTCCACGTCGTGCCGTCCGCGCTGTACGCGCCGGTGAACGTGTCACCGGAGCGCGTGAGGCGCAGGTGCCACACGTCACCCGTGAGGCTCCCGGTCTGGGGCTGCGGGTTCTGCACGACGCCGCCGACCTCGCTGCGCAGCTCGATCCGGGCGTTCTTGGCCTGGCCCGCCGTGTTGTCGACGACGTAGTCGAGCTTGACGTAGTTGTCGTCGTCGCCGTAGACGAGCAGACCGCCCTGCTGGTACTGCCGGTCCAGCGCGGAGCCGTCGACCACGGTCTCGACCGTCCACTCCTCACCCGGCTGGTCCTGCAGCACCAGGTTCGGCACGGGACGGTTGTCGGTCCCGTAGATGTCGGTCGGGGTCGTGTCGATCTGCAGCGAGCCGTCCGCCAGGCGGTAGCCCGTCGGGTCCTCGTTCACGACCGTCCAGCGGCACGCGTCGAGCGCGTCGCCGTCGAACTCGTCGTCCGGCCCGGGGGCCGTCGCCGTGTCGTCGGGCGTGATGTGGAACCAGTCGAACTGCGCGTCGAGCACGGGGGACGCGGTGTTGTTCCCCTTGAGCGACACGAGGCCGATCTGCGCGTTCTCCAGGTCGGCGATCGACTTGGTCTGCGGCATCGTCGTGAAGGTGACGCCGTCGGCCGAGTACGCCGCCCGGAGGTTCTGCCCGTCGCTGACGAACCGCACGTAGACCGTGTCGGGGTAGGCGGCGCCGAGCGCGGCCGAGTTGGACTCGCCGACCTCGTTCGGGGCGGCGTTCTCCTCCCGGATGAACTGGAAGATGCGCGTGGCCGGGTCGGCGGCAGCCGACCTGCCCTGGATCACCATCTTCGCGTAGTTGTCCTGGTCCTCCCAGATGAGCAGACCCGCCTGCTGGTACTGCTGGCGAGCCGGCAGCGTGAGCTTGGCCGTGGCCGTGAACGGCCCGTCCGGCAGGTCCTGGAGCACCAGGTTCGGCACCGTCGTGTTGCCGGTCCCGTAGAAGTCGGTCGCCGTCGTGGGCACCACGAGCTGACCGTCCGCCACGGCGAGGTTCTGGTCACGGTTCAGCACCGTCCAGCGGTCCTCGTCGAGCTCCGTGCCGAGGAAGTCGTCCGAGCGGCCCGAGAAGCACATCCCCGGGTCGACCTGCTCGGCCTCGACCGTCACGGTCGTGTACTCGACCGAGTACGCGCCGCGCGCGTCCGTGGCCCGCACCTGGAGCCGGTACTCGCCCGGCTCGTCGTACGTGACCTCGAACGAGTCGGTGCCGTCGACGAAGCCGTCGCCCAGCCCCGCGTCCCACGCGAACGTGATCGCGTCGGCCTCGGGGTCGGAGGCGGTCGCCGTGGCCGTCACCGTGAGCGGGGCGGTGCCCGTCGTCGGCGTGACCTCGAACGAGTCGATCGTCGGCCGGACGTTGTCCGTCACGCCGCGCCCGTTGACGACCATCCAGTTGACGTTCGACTGGCCGGCGGTCTGGACGAAGTACAGCGTGCCGGTGCCCGACGGGACGTCGTGCAGCTCGGCCGTGACGTCCGAGTAGGTCTGCCACGCACCGGCGGGAACCGTGAGGCTGCCGATCTCCGGACCCTCCGGGTCGTCCCAGCGCAGCGAGATGCTGCCGCCCGGCTCCGACGCCGCACGCAGCGTGATCGAGTCGACGCCGCTGAGCGAGACCGGCTCGTGAGCCCACCAGTCGCCCACCTCGATGAACCCGATGTTCAGGCCGCCGCCCGCGGTGTCACCCGTGGTCTCGGTCTGCACGCCGGGGTCGCCGGCGCTCGTGGATCCCTCGAGACGCCCCGTGCCCGTGAAGAACTCCGACTGGAGCAGCTTCGGCTGCAGGACCTGCAGGTCGTTCGACGTCAGCGGCACGCCGACCTCGCCGCCGTCGTCGGAGTACATCGCCTCGACCACCCAGAAGATGTTCGACTCGATGCCGTGGCCCTCGTCACGCGCCGTCTGGAGCGTGCCCGAGCAGCCCGTGAGCTCCTCCATGGGGTGAGCGTGCGAGTCGTGGCCGAGCGACGTGAACAGCTTCACGTCGTCGCACGTCACGACGCCGTCGGGGTCCTCGACCGCGATCTCGTACTTGACCTGGTCGCCCCACTCGAAGAACCCGCCGTTCTCGGGGAACGTGATCGAGACGGTCGGGGCCTGGTTGCCCACGACGATCGAGACGTTCGCGACGCCGACGGCGCCCGCCTCGTCCGTCGCGACGAGCTGCGCGGTGTAGCTGCCGTTCTCGGTGTACGTGTGCACCGGGTTCGCCTCGGTGGACGGCGCGGAGCCGTCGCCGAAGGTCCACTGCAGCGTGACCGGGTCGCCCGCCGGGTGGCGTGTGCCCTCCGAGGAGAACTGCACCGTCAGCGGTGCGGCACCGCTCGTCACGTCCGCGCTCGCGCGGGCGATCGGGGCGGGGTCGCCCTGGACGTAGTTGACCTTGTAGACGCCGCTCGAGTCGTTGTTCCCGCCGAAGCCGGAACCCCAGTCGATGACGTACAGCGCGCCGTCGGGGCCGAAGTCGAAGTCCATGGGCCGGTCGAAGCCGGCCGACGGGTCGAAGATCTCCGGGAGCACGCGGTTGATGTCGACGAGGTCGTCTCGCTTCTCGCCGTCGAGCTGGAACGAGTAGACCTTGCCCTGGTTCCACTCACCGAACAGGGCCTTGCCGTCCCAGTACTCCGGCCACTTGACGTCCGACGCGAGCTCGGGGTCGTAGTCGTACACCGGCCCGCCCATCGGGGCGCCACCGCCGCCGATCTCCGGGAAGCTCGGGTTGCCGCCGTAGCCGTACCAGACCTCGGCCTCGATCGCTCCGGGCAGCTGCTGCAGGCCCGTGTTGTTGGGCGAGTTGTTGATCACGCCGGCGGCGCAGTCGAACGCCGCGCCCGACTGGCCCGTGGCGAAGTCGTAGTCGACGTAGCTGTTGTTCGCGCCCGTGCAGTACGGCCAGCCGTAGAAGCCCGGGTCGCTCACGACGTTCCACTCGACCGTGCCGGCCGGGCCGCGCGTCGCGCTGGCGCTGCCGGCGTCGGGGCCGTAGTCCCCGACGAGCACGTTGCCCGTCGAGGGATCGACACCGATGCGGAACGGGTTGCGGAAGCCCATCGCGAAGATCTCGGGCTTCGTCTGCGCCGTGCCCGGCGCGAACATGTTCCCCTCGGGGATCGTGTACGTGCCGTCGTCCTCCGGGTGGATCCGCAGGACCTTGCCGCGCAGGTCGTTCGTGTTGGCCGACGTGCGCTGCGCGTCGTAGTTCGCCCGACCCGCGCGCTCGTCGATCGGCGCGTAGCCGCCCGACTCGAACGGGTTGGAGTTGTCTCCGGTGACGACGACGAGGTTGCCCTCGGCGTCGAAGACCATGTCGCCGCCCGCGTGGCAGCACGTCTCGCGCTGCGTCGGGACCTTGAGCACGGCCTTCTCGGACGCGACGTCGACCGACTTGGACGTCGCGTCGTAGTCGAAGCGCGAGACCCGGTTGTGCGGGCCGTCCGCGCCGACGTCCTGGGGCGACCAGAAGAGGTACACCCAGCCGTTGGTCGCGAAGTCGGGGTCGAGCACGACGCCCGTCAGGCCGTCCTCGTTCGCCTGCGTGACCGGGAGGGTCGCCGCCGTCGTGGTCTGGTTCGTCGCCGGGTCGATGACGCGCACGCGTCCGTCCCGCTCGACGTAGAAGACCGTCCCGTCCGGGGCGACGTCGAGCATCATCGGGTTCGCGGTGTTCTCGTCGAGCGGCACCATCTCGAAGCTGTCGCTCTGCGTCGCGTTGCAGTCCGAGGGGACGACGCCCGCCGCGGTCTGGATGCCGCCGAGCAGGTGCTGGAGGAACTCCGGCTCCGCGTACGACTGGTCGGTGTGACCGCCGCCGGAGTACCACGAACGACCGCCGTCGTAGACCTGGCACCAGGCGATCGGGTGGTCGGCACCCATGGCGCCCGAGCCGGCGGAGTACGACGTCTCGTCGAGGCTCGCGAGCACGTGCACCGTGTCGCGCGGGTTCGTCCGGTAGTTGTACCACTCGTCGAAGCGGTCCCAGCGCGCCGGGAGGTGCGCCGTCGACTCGTGCGCGTGGTCCTCGACCTTGACGGTCGCGTCCTGGTTCTGCGGGTGGCTGTTGAAGTACGCGCCGACCAGCTCCCCGTACCAGGGCCAGTCGTACTCGGTGTCGGACGCCGCGTGGATGCCCGCGTACCCGCCGCCGTTCTGGATGTAGCGCTCGAACGCGGCCTGCTGGTCGTCGTTGAGGACGTCACCGGTCGTGGACAGCCACACGACGGCGTCGTACTGCGCGAGGTTGTCGTCGGTGAACGCCCCCGCGTCCTCCGTCGCGGTGACTCCGAAACCGTTATCGGCACCGAGCTGCTGGATCGCCGCGATCCCCGCGGGGATCGAGCCGTGCCGGAAGCCGGCGGTCTTGCTGAACACGAGCACGTCGAACGGGACGGTGTCGGCGGCCGCGGCGACAGGTGCCGCTGCGACGCCCGAGGGCGCCGGTGCGGCAGTCGCCGACGTCGCCGCCGCCATGGTCAGGGGTAGAGCGACCGCTGCCGCGGCGAGAGCCGCGACCGTGCGCCTCATGGCGAGCGATCCTCCTAGCACGTTTCTCACAAGGTCTCCTCGTCGAGATGGGGAACTGTGCTGCGCTCCGCCGGGTCGGCGCCATCGGCCTGCCGTCCGTCCCGGGCTCGTCGGCGGATATCACGTGCTCCGCCGGGCACCTCCTGCGCCGCGCACGCCGCGCGGTCCTACCTCCTCTCACCGGTCCACTCGCCGGTCCGGCCGCCGGACGCGCACCTGTGCGCGCCGGCGACCGGACCGTGCCCTGGCGACGGCTAGGGCTCTACCCAGCCGCCCGACGCCGCGCTGCGCTCGACCGCGTCGAGCACCCGCTGGACCACGAGCCCGTCGGCGAACGTCGGCGCGGGCTGCGTCCCTGCCGCGATCCCCTCGACCAGGTCGACGACCTGGTGGGTGAACGCGTGCTCGTACCCGAGCCCGTGGCCGGCCGGCCACCAGTGCCCGACGTACGCGTGCTGCGGCTCCGTGACGACGATGCGCCGGAACCCGGCGATCGCCGGGTCGTCCGCGGCGTCGAAGAAGTGCAGGACGTTCATGTCCTCGAAGTCGAACGCGAACGAACCCTTCGACCCGTTGACCTCGAGGCGGATCGCGTTCTTGCGCCCGTAGGCGAACCGGGTGGCCTCGAAGGTCCCGATGCCGCCGCCGGACAGGCGCGCGAGGAAGATCGCCGCGTCGTCCACGGTGACGGGCCCGCGCTCGGTGCCGCCCTGGCCGGACAGCCCCGCGAAGTCGGTCGCGACGGGACGCTCGGTCACGAAGGTCTCCAACAGACCGGAGACGCTCGTGATCCGCTCCCCCGTGATGAACTGCGCGAGGTCGATGACGTGCGCCCCGATGTCGCCGAGCGCGCCGCTGCCGGCCTTGGCCTTGTCGAGCCGCCACGACAGGGGCGCGTCCTCGTCGGCGATCCAGTCCTGGAGGTACTGCGCGCGGACGTGCCGGATCGTCCCGATCTGCCCGTCCGCGACGAGCTGGCGCGCGAGCTGGATCGCGGGCACGCGGCGGTACGTGAATCCGACCATCGCCACCTGGCCGCGCGCGGCGGCCGCCTCGGCGACCGCGACCATCTTCTCGGCCTCGGCCACGGTGTTCGCGAGCGGCTTCTCGCACAGCACGTGCTTTCCGGCCTCGAGCGCGGCGATCGCGATCTCGGCGTGCGTGTCACCGGGCGTGCACACGTCGACCAGGTCGACGTCGTCCCGCGCGACGAGCGCCTGCCAGCTGGTCTCCGTGGACTCCCAGCCGAGGCGCTGCGCCGCCGCGGCGAGCGCCTCCGGGTTGCGGCCGCCCAGGACCCGCATGCGCGGCTCGAGAGGGAGGTCGAAGAACCGGGGGGCCGTCCGCCAGGCCTGCGAGTGCGCTGCCCCCATGAACGAGTACCCGACCATGCCGACGCCGAGCTGCGCGGCGTTGCTTCCTGCCATGACGTTCCTTCCGTGCGCACCGGGTGCGCGTGACGTACGCGCGCCCACGGTCCGGCCGGGTGGTCACCCCGGGCGGACCGTGGGCGCGATCCGCGTGCTGCTGGTCTGGCTCGGGACTCAGGAGTCGAACGCGGTCGGCAGGTACTGCTCGACGTTCTCCTCGGTCACGACCGGCGCGAAGAGCTGGACCGTGCGGGGCACGCCCGACGAGGCGAGGTCGCTCATGCTCTTCTCGTGCGCGACGAGGCGGGCGAGCTTGATGCCGTCAGCGGCCTGGGTCGACGGGTAGACGACCGTGGCCTGCAGGACCGAGTCGCCGGCCTGGATGTGCTCCATGACCTGCTTCGAGCCGGCGCCGCCGACCATGAAGAACTCGTCGCGGCCCGCGTTCTCGATCGCGGAGAGCACGCCGACGCCCTGGTCGTCGTCGTGGTTCCAGATGGCGTCGATCTGCGGCGCGGCCTGGAGCAGGTTGGCCGTCGCGGCCTCGCCACCCTGGACGGTGAAGTCGGCGGCGACGCGGTTGTCGACGTCGAGTCCGCAGTCGGCCAGCGCGTCCTCGAAGCCCTGGCTGCGGTCCTGGGTGAGCGGCAGCGAGTCGATGCCGGCGATCTCCGCCACGACGGCGTCGGGGTTGTCGCCGAGCTGCTCGCAGATGTACTGGCCGGCGCTCACGCCCATGCCGTAGTTGTCGCCGAGCACCGTGGCGCGGGCCGCGAACGGGCTGGAGAACTCGCGGTCGACGTTGATGACGGGGATCCCGGCCTCCATCGCCTTGGTCGCGACGTCGGTGAGCGCCGCGCCGTCGAACGGCAGGAGCACGATCGCGTCGACGCCGTCGTTGATGAAGCCCTCGATCTGGCTGATCTGGACGTTGACGTCGTTCGTGCCGTCGGCGACACGGAGCTCGACGTCCTCGTACTCGGCGGCCTCGGCCTCCGCGGCGGTCGTGATGGCGCCCATCCAGCCGTGGTCGGCGGCGGGGGCCGAGAAGCCGATGACGATCTCGTCGCCGGCGGCGTCGTTGTCGGAGACGGCCTCGTTCGCGCTCCCGCCCCCGTCACCCTCGGCGGTGTCCTCGGTCGTGGGGGTGTTGGAGGTGCACGCCGTGGCGATCAGGGCGATCGACGCGGCGGAGACCGTCGCGAGCGTGATGCGGCGGCGGAGGGTGGTGCGTGCGGACATGGGATCTCCTTCGATGCTGTCCTGCTGGAGGAACTGTGCGGAACTGCGGGGGTGGTGTCGGTGACGAGAGGCGCTGCGAGAGCGCATGGTGCGGGGCTAGGTGGTCCGCCGGGAGAGGCGCTGCTGGAGCAGCACCGCGCCCACGATGATCGCGCCCTTGGCGATCTGCTGGACCGAGCTGTCGATGTTGTTGATGATGAAGACGTTGGTGAGCGTCGTGAAGATGAGGACGCCCAGGACCGTCCCGACGATCGTGCCGCGGCCGCCTGCGAGGAGCGTGCCGCCGACGACCACCGCGGCGATCGTGTCGAGCTCGAGTAGCAGGCCGTTCGTCGAGGAGCCTGCGCTCGTGCGGGCGAGGATCATGACGCCGGCGATCCCCGCGGTGAGCCCCGAGAGCGCGTAGACGTACACGAGGTGTCGCTTGACCTTGATGCCGGCCAGGCGAGCGGCCTCGGCGTTGCCGCCGACGGCGACCGTCCGGCGGCCGAACGTCGTGCGGTTGAACAGGAACCAGCCGAGCACGGCGACGATCGCGAAGATCCACACGATCTTCGGGATGCCGATGAGGTTGCCCTTGAAGATGTCGTTGAACGCGTCGACCTCGACGATCTGCGTGCGCTTCTGCGCGATGAGCTCGGCGAGTCCACGTGCCGCGACGAGCATCGCGAGCGTCGCGATGAACGCCACGACCCTCCCGTAGGCGATGATCAGCCCGTTGAGGAGCCCGGCGCCGATGCCGACCGCGAGCGCGCAGATGACCATGACGACCCAGCCGTACGACTGGGTCGCGAGCGTGGTCGCCCAGACGGAGGCGAGACCGAGCACGGAGCCGACCGACAGGTCGATGCCGCCGGTCGTGATGACGAAGGTCATCCCGATGGCCACGACGCCCGTGACCGACCCGAGGCTGAGGATGGTCATGAGGTTGCTGACGCTCAGGAACCGCTCGCCGCCCGTCGCGAAGCCCACGACGCACAGGAGCAGCAGCGCGACGACGAGGCCGATGTTCCGACCCGCCGCCCCGGACATGAACCCGCCCTTGCGGCGCTCGCTCGCGGCCCTCTCGACCCGGGCCGACTCGTCGGCGTCCGGCTTGTCCGTCGGCACCGATGCCGACACGTGCTGCTCGCTCACGCGACACTTCCTTCCATGACCATGTCGAGCACCTGGTGCTCGTCGATGGAGCTCGAGGGCCCCTCGTGCACGACGCGACCCTCGGAGACGACGAGGACGCGGTCGGCGAGGCCGAGGACTTCGGGGATCTCGCTGGACACGACGACGACGGCGGCACCCTCGTCGGCGAGCCTGCGGATGAGGGCGTAGATCTCGGCGCGCGCGCCGACGTCGACGCCGCGCGTGGGCTCGTCGAGGAGCAGCACGCGGCAGCCGTGGACCAGCCAGCGGGCGAGCATCGCCTTCTGCTGGTTACCGCCGGACAGGGTGCGGATGGCTCGGTCGACGCCGGCCGGACGCAGCTCGAGCGAGTCGGCCTGCTCCTTGGCCGCCTTGCGCTCGGCGCCCTCGTCGAGGAGGCCGAAGCGGGCGAAGCGCGAGAACGTCGAGAGGGTGACGTTGCGGTAGACGGGCTCGTCGAGGAGCAGGCCCTGGCTCTTGCGCTCCTCGGGCGCGAGCCCGATCCCGGCGTCCACGGCCGAGGCCACGGACCCGGCGCGCAGCTTCTTGGAGTCGACGGTGACGGTGCCCGCCGTCGCGCGGCGCGCTCCGTAGATCGTCTCGATGATCTCTGAGCGGCCGGCCCCCACGAGACCGGCGAGGCCGACGATCTCCCCCGCGCGCACCTGGAGCGACACGTCCTGGAACGTGCCGCGCAGGCTCAGCCCCGAGACGTCGAGGACGACGGGCGCCTCGTCGGGGAGCTCGGACGCGTCGGGGAAGACGTACTCGACGGAGCGCCCCGTCATGAGCGTGATGAGCTTCTGCGTCGGGGTCTCGGAGACCGGGAGGTTCTGCGCGACGGTCCGGCCGTCCTTGAGGACGGTGATGCGGTCGCCGATCTCGCGGATCTCCTCGAGCCGGTGCGAGATGTAGACGACGGCGACCCCGGCCTTCGTCAGGTCCTTGACCACGCGGAAGAGGTTGCCCACCTCCTCGGAGTCGAGCACCGCGGACGGCTCGTCCATGATGATGACGCGCGCGTCGTGGGACAGGGCCCGCGCCATGGAGACGATCTGCTTGCCGGCCGCCGAGAGGTTGCCGACCTCCTGGTTGGGCGACACCTCGGAGTGCCCGAGGCGCTTGAGGATCGCCCGCGTACGGCGCACGGCCTCGCGCCGCTGGGAGAATCCCGCGGTCGCGAGCTCGTGGCCCAGGTAGACGTTCTCCGCGACGGTCAGCCCGTCCACGACGTCGAGCTCCTGGTACATCGTCGCGACGCCGTGCCGCAGCGCGGCGACGGGGTCGGAGATGCTGATGGGCTCGCCGTCGAGGAGGATCTGGCCCTCGGTGGGCTGGTGGGCGCCGGCGAGGACCTTGATGAGCGTCGACTTTCCGGCGCCGTTCTGCCCGAGGAGGCAGTGGACCTCGCCGGGGAGGATCTCGAGGTCCACCCCGTCGAGCGCACGGGCTCCGGGGAAGACTTTGACGATGCCCTGCATCTGCAGGAGCGGCTGGGGAGGGTCTGCAGTGACCATGTCGGTGAACCTAGCGGACCTTTTGCCGAGCGTCAATCATAAGCCCCGCCCCTTTTGCTCTTGTTACCGCCTTGTGACCGGCAAAAGTGACAGCGCGGTCAGCAGCCGGGGGAGCGCTTCCAGCCGGTGTGGCGCTGTGAAGCCCGTCGCAGACCCGGGATGGGAGGCGGCCGTTTCGCTGGGGGATGTCTCGTCGAGAGCGCTAGGGCGGTGAACACACCCTGCGCGACGGGCGGGAACGCCCGGACGGGAGGCCTTCGTCGGTCTCCGCACTTACGACGACGTCCATGTCGCCTTGAGAGGGGACGATAGGGTACCTTTTGGCGATCGTCAAGCAAAAGCCGGGTGACTCGTCCGCTCCGACGGACGACCGATGAGAGGCTCCGTGATTCACTGTGCCCATGGAGGAACTGCTGAAGTTCGCGCCGCGACCGACGGGCGCCGGCGACATGTTCCAGCTGCTCCGGGACGGTCAGCCGCGCACGCGCGCCGACCTCGCATCGATTACGGGCCAGGCCCGGTCGACCATCGCCGCCCGCATCGACCTCCTCATGGCCGCCGGTCTCATCGCGCCCGCGGGCGAGGCCAGCTCGACCGGCGGACGCCCCCCCGTGACGTTCGCGTTCAGCCCTGAGGCGCGCGTGGTGCTCGCCGTCGACCTGGGCGCGACCCACGCCCGGCTCGCCGTCACCGACCTCGCGTCGAACGTCCTCGCCGAGACCGACGCGGCGCTGGCCATCGCGGACGGCCCGGACGTCGTCCTGTCCTGGGTCGTCGAGACCGGCGAGAAGCTCATCGCGACCACTGGTCGCACGATCGACGACCTCGTGAGCGTCGGGGTCGGCCTGCCCGGGCCCGTCGAGCACTCGACGGGGCGCCCCATCAACCCGCCGATCATGCCCGCGTGGGACGACGTCGACGTGCCGGGCATCCTCGCGAAGCACTTCCACGCCGCCGTCCTCGTCGACAACGACGTCAACATCATGGCGCTCGGCGAGCACCGCACCGCCTGGCCCGACGTCACCGACATGCTCTTCGTCAAGGTCGCCACGGGTATCGGCTCGGGGATCATCGCCGACGGCGAGCTGCGCCGCGGCGCGCAGGGAGCCGCTGGGGACATCGGGCACGTCGCGGTCCCGAGCGCGGAGCACGTGCCGTGCCGCTGCGGGAACGTCGGGTGCCTCGAGGCCGTCGCGAGCGGGCAGGCGGTCGCCGCCGCGCTGTCCGCGGCCGGGCTCGGAGCGGCCACGAGCGCCGACGTCGTCGCGCTCGTCCGCGCCGGGGACCTCGCCGCGAGCCAGGCCGTGCGGCAGGCGGGCCGGGACATCGGGTCCGTGCTCGCCGCCTGCGTGAGCCTGCTCAACCCGTCGCTCATCGTCATCGGCGGCATCGTCGCCGAGGCCGGCGAGCACCTCATCGCCGGCATCCGCGAGATCGTCTACCAGCGCTCGCTGCCCCTGGCGACGCAGCACCTGCGGATCGTCACGTCACAGGCGCGCGGCCAGGCCGGCGTGCTCGGTGCGAGCGCCATGGCCGTGGATCACGTACTCTCGCCCGCAGCGATCGACGCCCTCATCGCCTGAGGACGCCGCAGCACTGTCCGGGCGCGATCCTGGACCCCCGCACCAGTGTGACGAAGCACGGAGGAGGACTTCATGACCGAGCGGGACCGTCGAGCGCTCGTGGTCCGCGGAGGCTGGCCCGGGCACGCCCCCGAGGAGGCCGCCGAGCTGTTCGTCCCGTTCCTCGAGGCGTCCGGCTACGACGTGACCCTCGAGGGGTCGCTCGAGGCGTACGCCGACGAGAAGTTCATGGCAGGGATCGACCTCGTCGTGCAGTGCTGGACGATGGGCGAGATCCTCCCCGACGAGATGCGCGGGCTGCGGACCGCCGTCGCGAACGGCACCGGCTTCGCGGGCTGGCACGGCGGCATCGTCGACTCGTTCCGCCTCGCGACCGACTACCTGCAGATGGTCGGCGGGCAGTTCGCCGCCCACGCGCACGACCTGCTCGACCACACCATCGACATCGTGCCCGAGAACGCCGATCACCCGATCGTCGCCGGGATCGACTCCATCACCCTGCACTCCGAGCAGTACTGGGTCCTCGCGGACTCCTACAACGAGGTCCTCGCGACGACGACGATCATGCCGCGCGACGGTGACCCGTGGCAGAAGCCCGTCATCTCCCCCGCCGTGTGGACCCGGCAGTGGGGTGCGGGTCGGATCTTCGTGTGCGCGGCGGGGCACCAGCTCGCCGACCTCGAGAACCCGCCCGTCCGGACCATCGTCGAGCGCGGCATCCTCTGGGCGAGCCGCTGACCGTCCCTGAGCTCGCCGCCGTCTCCCGGCCTCGCCGCCGCATCCGTCAGGGCAGGGCCGCCGCGAGGTAGGAGACGACGGCGCGGCGCAGCTCCTCCTCGAACGCGCCGCGCTCGTCGTCGGGCGCGTCCGCGACCAGCGGCATCATGCCCCTCACGACCTGGATCGTGACGACGGCGACCCGTCGGATCGTCTCGGGGTCGACCCCGGGCGAGCGCAGCGTGAGGAGCGCCGTCACCCGGCCCTCGGTCGCGGCGTGCAGGGGCGCGGTCGCCTCGCGCAGCGCGGGCGGCATGTCGGTGCGCGCGAACAGCGCCTTGAAACCGTGGTGCTGGGCGTTGAACGCGACGAGGGGTGCGAGGACGCGTTCGACGAGGACGTCGAGCGGCACCGCGACGAGGTCGACCCCCTCGAACGCCTCCCCCTGGACGTCACGCAGCGCGCCCGTGTAGTGCGCGGTGAGAGCCGCCACGACCTCGTCCTTGCTGCGGAAGAACTGGTACAGCGAGCCGGGCGAGATCTCGGCCTCGCGCGCGATCGCGTTCGTCGTCGTGCCCTCGTAGCCGTCCCGGGCGAGCACCCTCGCGGCCGCGGCGAGGATCTGCTCGATCCGCCGCTCGCCCCGTGCCTGACGTCGCACCGCCTGCGCCATCCCGTGCCCTCCTCGGCCCACCTCTCGACAAACACGAGCGTTCGCTCGTATTCTCGCTCGCACAGAACGCGAGCGATTGCTCGCGTTGACGCTACCACGCACGCCCCTGGAGGCCCCGTGATCGCCCGCGTCGTCACCCGTAGCCCTCGGCTCGTCGTCACGCTCGCCGCACTCCTCCTCGTCGCCCTCGGTGCCGTCGCGGCCGGGACCCTCGACGCGCTCTCCCTCAACCGGTACGAGGCGCCCGGCTCCGAGTCGGTCGCCGCGCGGTCCGCCCTCGCCCACCTCGGGACCGGCACCCCGAACGTCGCGCTCCTCGTCGAGGCGCCGGGCAGGACGATCGACGACCCCGTGGTCGCACGGGCTGCGACCGCGCTCGCCCGCGACCTTGCCGCGCTGCCGGGAGTCGGCGACGTCCGGTCCGCGTGGAGCCCTGGCTCCCCGTCCACGCTCGCGAGCGAGGACCGCACGTCCGGCCTCGTGCTCGCGTGGGTCCCCGGCGATGCGGACCACGTCCGCGGGACCGTGCTGCCCACGATCCAGAGCGAGGTCGTCGACCCCGTCCAGGCCCCCGGGACCGTCGCCGTGACGCTCGGCGGCGGGGACGAGGTGTTCCGCGTCGTCGCCGAGCAGGCTCGTACGGACTTCCTGCGCGCGGAGCTGATCGTCCTGCCCCTCGTCGGGCTGCTCCTGTGGGCGGTCTACCGCCGGGTCGCTCCGGCGCTCGCGACCCTCGCGACGGGGGTCCTCGCCGTCGTGGGAGCGCTCGCGCTCCTGCGCGTCGCCACGACCTTCACCGAGATCTCGACCTTCGCCTCCAACATCGCCCTCGTCATGGGCATCGGCCTGGGCGTCGACTACGGGCTCTTCATGGTCTACCGCCAGCGCGAGGAGCTCCGCGCCGGACGCGACGTCCGCAGCGCGACCGCCGCCACGGTCCGGGGCGCAGGGCGGACCGTGCTGTTCAGCGGGGTGACGGTCGCCGCGTCGCTCGCGGTGCTGCTCGTCTTCCCGTTCCCGTTCCTGTCGTCGTTCGCCTACGCGGGCGTGGCCGTCGTCGTCGCGGCGGTGGTCGCCGCCGTGGTCGTGCTCCCCGCGCTGCTGGTACTCCTCGGGACCCGCGTGCTCCGCCGGTCCGAGGCGCCCGCGCCGACCGACCGACGCGAAGGGCGGCGGTGGGCGCGGCTGGCGGGCGCCGTCATGCGACGACCGTTCCTCGTGGGTGGTGCCGGGGTCGTCGTCCTCCTCCTGCTGGGCTCGCCGGCGCTCGGCATCGCCTTCGGCGCCCCCGACGACCGCGTCCTCGCCGGCGACCATGCGGTCCGCACGATGTACGACACCGTACGCGCCGACTACACGACCGAGGAGGCCGACGCGGTGCAGGTCGTCCTGCCCGAGGCGACTCCGGGCACCTCTGGCGACGACGACCTCGCCGCCTACGCCGCCCGGCTGTCGGCGCTCCCCGGGGTCCTGCGCGTCGACGCCGCGCCGGGAGCGTTCGTCGACGGGACCCTCTCGGCGCCACCCGGGCCCGAGGATCCGGCCCGGTTCGCTCCTCCGGGGGCGACCACCGGGACCTGGCTCTCGGTCCTGCCGACAGGTGAACGGCTCGCGGCCGACCCCACCGGGCTCGTCGCGGACGTCCGCGCCGTCGGCGTCCCCGACGGCCTCGGCGACCGCCTCGTGGGCGGCTCCCCTGCCGAGCTCACCGACTACCGCGACGGCGTGGTCGAGCGCCTGCCGCTCGTCGCGGCGCTCATCGCCGTCGTGACGTTCGTCGTCCTGCTCGTCATGACCGGCTCCGTGGTGGCGCCGCTCAAGGCGATCGTGCTCAACCTGCTGAGCCTGTCCGTGATGTTCGGCGTGCTGGTGTGGGGCTTCCAGGAGGGCAGGCTCTCCGGGTTCCTGGGCTTCGAGCCCACCGGCGCCATCGAGCCGAGCATCCCGCTGCTGATGTTCTGCATCGCGTACGGGCTGTCCATGGACTACGAGGTGTTCCTCCTCGCGCGCATCAAGGAGGACTACGACCGCACCGGTGACGTGGTCGGGTCGGTGCCGCGCGGCATCGCGCGCTCGGCCCCCCTGGTGTCCGCCGCCACGCTCGTGCTCGCCGCGTCGTTCGCGGTGTACGCGACGAGCGAGGTGACGTTCCTCCAGCAGCTCGGGATCGGGATGGCGCTCGCCGTGCTCGTCGACGCCACGGTCGTGCGCGGGATCCTCGTGCCCGCGTTCATGCGCCTCGCCGGCAGCGCGAACTGGTGGGCGCCCGCGCCGCTCGCGCGCTGGCACCAGCGGCGAGGGCTCGGCGAGAGCCGCGGGGCCGACGACACGGCGCTCCCCGCGCCCGAGGACCGACCGGCAGACCTGGTCCGCACACCCTGACCGACGCGAGCTCGGGCGGCGCGTAGGCCGCCGTGGCCGCCCGGACCGCGACGGTCCCCACATTCGGCGCGTGCGTTCCTTCCGCGGCGTCTCGCCTACCTCAGCACGCCCCTCACGCCCGACGACGTCCCCACCTCGCCGCGCTCGCGCGCCTCGTGCGCGAGGCGGTGACGGCGGGGGTCGACGGCGTGGTCGTGCTCGCCTCGTCCGGCGCGCCGCGCACCGGCTCGGCACGTCGACCGCTCCCCCGCGCGGCCCCTCGCTGCCCGTCGCTCCGGACGACGTCGCGCGCCTGCACGACGTCGTCGCCCGGCGGCCCCGTCGCGGCCAGCTCAGCGCTCCGCGCCGTCGTCCTCGGACGGCGGAAGGAGGTGCGCGACGGCGACCGGGCCGCCCTCGAGCAGCGCGACGAAGCCCTCCTCGTCGAGGATCGGGAGGCCCAGGTCGCGTGCCTTGGTCTCCTTGGAGCCGGCGTTCTCGCCCACGACGACGTAGTCCGTCTTCTTCGAGACCGACCCCGACGCCTTGCCGCCGGCCGCGATCACGGCCTCCTTGGCGCCGTCGCGGCTGAAGCCCTCGAGCGATCCCGTGACGACGACGGTCAGGCCGGCGAGCGGCCCGGCGGGCTCCTGCCGGGCGCCCGGACCCGGGTGGTCGGGGATCTCGAACCGCACCCCGGCCGCGCGCCAGCGGTCGACGATCTCGACGTGCCAGTCGACCGTGAACCACTCGACGACCTGGTCCGCGATGACGGGCCCGACCCCCTCGACCGCGGCGAGCTCGTCGCGCGTCGCGGCGCGGATCGCCTCGAGCGAGCCGAACCAGTCCGCGAGCGCGCGGGCCGCGACCGGCCCGACGTGCCGGATGTTGAGGCTCACGAGGATGCGCCACAGGTCCTTGGTCTTGGCGAGCTCGAGCTCCTCGACGAGCTTCGTCGCGTTCGTCGACGCCTCGAAGAGCGGCTCCCCCGCCTCGACCGCCTCGCGCTCCGCGGCCTTGGCGAGCTTGCGCTTCTTCCGGAACGGCCACACGGACTTCACGGTGGCGGTCGAGCCGTCGGGCATCGTGATCTCCGCGGGCTCGCCCGTCCCGTCGTAGGGGCGCGGCAGCCCGGTCTCGGAGTCGCGCACCACGACGCGGATCGGGACGAGCTGCTCGACGCTCAGCTCGAAGAGTCCCGCCTCGGTCCGCAGCGGCGGCTCGGCAGGCTCGAGCGGCTGCGTGAGCGCGGCTGCCGTGACCTCGCCCAGCACCTCGACGTCGAGCCCGCCACGCGAGCCGACATGCTCGACGCGCCCGCGCACCTGCGCCGGGCACGACTCGGCGTTGGGGCAGCGCAGGTCGACGTCGCCCTCCTTCATGGGGCGCAGGGGCGTCCCGCACTCCGGGCAGTCCGCGGGCATGACGAAGTCCTCGCGCGGGTACCCGTCGTCCGCGAGCGCCGCCACCGGGCCGAGGATCTCCGGGATGACGTCGCCCGCCTTGCGCAGCACGACCATGTCGCCGATGCGCACGCCCTTGGCCTTGACGACGTCCTGGTTGTGCAGCGTCGCCTGGCGCACCGTGGACCCGGCGACCTTGACGGGCTCCATCACCGCGTAGGGGGTCGCACGGCCCGTGCGCCCGACGCCGACCTGGATCGCGAGGAGGCGGGTGTTGACCTCCTCCGGCGGGTACTTGTAGGCGATCGCCCAGCGCGGCGCGCGGCTGGTCGCACCGAGCCGTCGCTGCAGCGCGAGCTCGTCGACCTTGACGACGATGCCGTCGAGCTCGTGCTCGATGTCGTGCCGGTGCTCGCCGAAGTACCCGATGCGGTCCATGACCTCGTCGAGGCCGCGGACCACGCGGTTGTGCGGCGAGACCGGCACGCCCCACTGCTCGAGCAGCGTGTAGGCGTCGGACTGCCGTGCGAGCTCGGCGTGCTCGCCCGCCTCCCACTGCAGCGCACCCACCCCGTGCGCGTACATGCGCAGGTTGCGGCTCGCGGTCACGGCCGGGTCCTTCTGCCGCAGCGACCCCGCCGCGGTGTTGCGCGGGTTCGCGTACGGGTCCTGGCCGGCGGCCACGAGCCGCTCGTTCAGGGCCGCGAAGTCCGCGACGCCCATGAACACCTCGCCCCGGACCTCGATGACGTCCGGGTGGGTCCCCGGGTCGCCCGCCAGACGCTGCGGGATCGACGTGATCGTGCGGACGTTCGCCGTGACGTCCTCGCCCGTGCGCCCGTCGCCACGCGTCGCGGCCCGCACGAGCCGCCCCTTCTCGTAGAGCAGCGCGATCGCGAGGCCGTCGATCTTGACCTCGCACAGGTACTCGACGCCGGCGTCCGTGCCGACCCCGAGGTCGCGGTGCACGCGTGCCGCCCAGGCCGCGAGGTCCTCCTCGCTGAAGGCGTTGTCGAGGGAGAGCATCGGCTCGAGGTGCTGGACCGTCGCGAAGCCCGCGGCGGCGCGCCCGCCGACCCGCTGCGTCGGCGACTCGGGCGTCTGGAGCGCGGGGTGCGCCGCCTCGAGCGCCTGGAGCTCGTGCATCCGGGCGTCGTACTCGGCGTCGGAGGAGACCGGCTGGTCCTCCTCGTAGTACGCGCGCTGGTCCGCCTCGATCTGCGCGACGAGCTCGGCCCAGCGCCGCTGGGCGGCGGCCTCGTCGAGCCCGGCGGCCGACGCCGGCTCGGGGGCGTCCGGCTCCGTCGTGGTCGGGGTGGTCGGGGCGGACGTCGCGGGGGTGCTCTCGCTCACCGGGACATCATCGCGCGGACCGCCGACATCCGTCTCCCGCTGGGCGATCACCCCCACCCGTGGGAGGCGTCCTCGTGCATCGGCGGGCACGTGCCACCAGGCTCGATCACGGCCTCGAAGTGCCACAGCTCGTTCGCGTAGGTGCGGCACAGACCGAAGTCCGCCCCGTGCTGCTCGAGCCAGAGCGCGCCGTCGGTCGGTCCGACGTCGATCGCCAGGCCCGCGACGTGCTCCGACGTCTCCGGCGGCAGCACCCAGCGGTGCGCCTCCGCGGCCGACCCGTAGCGCTCGAGCGACGCGTCGACGAGGTCCTGCTGCTCGGCGGCGGTGCGCCAGCCCGAGGTGAGGGTGAGCTCGACGCCGTCGGCGTCCGCGGCGGCGCGCGCCTCGTGGAAGCGCCGCTCGAGCTCGGGGTCGAGCCCGGTCGCCGCGGTCCCCCCCGCGGTGGACGACGCGACCGCCGACGCGGAGCCGCCCTCGTCGGACGCCGCGCGCAGGACGTGGACCGCGCCCGCCGTGACGCCCCCGGCGGCGATCGCCGCGAGGACGAGGACCGCGCGTCGGGCACGGCGGCGTCGCCCCCGGGCGGGGAGGTGGCGGACCGGGGGGCGCGGCTGGAGAGGTGTCGTGGTCATGGTCCGAGGCTCGCCGTCCGGGTGCCGCCGCCACATCGACCCGACGGCGGCACCTCGCCCCCGCCGTCCGGTGCACCCGGGCGTCCAGGGTCCCACCACGGCCCGACGTCGTTCCGCCCTGGGGCGGAGACCGGGACGGTGACGTACCCACTCCGGGCGGTGCCGGTCCGGACGGCCCCCGGCTACGGTGGACGCGTGCCCCCTCCGACCCGTCTGCCCGTCTGGGCGCAGGACCTCGCGGTCGCCCTGTCGGTGGGCGTCGTGTGGTTCTCGGTCGTGACGGTCCTGCAGCGCGGCGACTACTGGTACCCCCGCTCGATCGAGTCCTACCACTGGGTCGGCGCCTGGATCGTGGTGACCCTCGCGGTGCGGCGCGTCGCCCCGGGACCGCTCTTCTGGGCGACGGCGATGGTGTACCCGCTGTGCCTGCCCTGGACGTTCCAGTCCTACTTCGAGGTCGTGCCGCTCATGGTCGCAGGGTTCGCCGCGACGCGGTCGGGGGCGGTCCCGTGGCCGCTCGCGGGCATCGCCGGCGGCCTGTCGGCGTTCTCCCTGCTCCTCTCCGAGCGCCCGCGGCTCGCCCTGCCGCCCTACCCGTTCGACCCCGGCTGGCTCTGGGTGACGCGATCGCCGTCCGACGTGGTGGTCGTCGTCGCGCTCGTGCTCGGGGCGACCGCAGCGGGCTACTTCTTCCGGCGGCTCGCCGTGACGTCGGAGCGGCTGCGCGAGCGCAACGCGGAGCTCCAGGCGCTGCAGGCCGAGCTGGCCGAGCGTGCGGTGCTCGCCGAGCGCACGCGCATCGCGCGCGAGCTGCACGACGTCGTCGCGCACCACATGTCGGCGATCGTCGTGCGGGCGCAGGCCGCGGACCGCGTCGCGGCGAACCAGCCGGACGCCCCGGCCGACGCGGTGCGCTGGATCAGCGACGAGGGCAAGCAGGCCCTCACCGCGATGCGCTCGGTCGTGCAGGTGCTGCGCCGGGGCACCGAGGCCGACGGCGGCACGGCCGCGCTCGCCCCGACCCCCGCCGCCGAGCAGGCCCCCGACGAGCTGCGGGCGGCCGCCCGCCGCCTGCGCGACGCGGGCCGCGTCGTCGACCTCACCCTGCCCGACCCCTGGCCGACGACGAGCGCCGGGTCGGGCCTCGCCGTCGTCCGCATCGCCCAGGAGGCCTTGACCAACGTGCTGCTCCACTCCCTCGCGCGCGACGTCGTCGTGACCGTGTCCCACGACGACCAGCGGCTGCTCGTGCGGGTGCACGACGCCGGGCCGCCCCTGCCGACCTCGGGAGACCGGGTGGGCCACGGCCTCACGAACATGCGCGAGCGCGCGCTCGCCGCCGGCGGCGCGCTGATCGCCGGACCCGACGGGAAGGGCGGCTGGGCCGTCGACGCGTGGATCCCGACGCAGGTGGACGCGTGAGCGCCCCCGACCTGCCGGGCGCGGTGGAGGCGACCGCTGCGCCGGTGCGCGTCGTCGTCGTGGACGACCAGGCGACGATCCGCCTCGGGCTGCGGATGATCCTCGACAACGAGCCGGACGTGACCGTCGTGGGCGAGGCGGGCGACGGCGAGACGGCGGTGTCCATGGCGCGCGCGCTGCGTCCCGACGTCGTGCTCATGGACGTGCGCATGCCCCGGCTCGACGGGATCGAGGCGACGGCGCGCATCGTCGCCGACCCCGACCTCGCCGGGGTCCGCACGCTCGTGCTCACGACGTTCGACGACGACGAGTACGTGTACGGCGCGCTGCGCGCCGGCGCGGCGGGGTTCCTGCTCAAGGACGCCGACCCGCAGACGCTCGTCGACGCTGTGCACCGCGTCCGGGCGGGCGACTCGCTGCTCGACCCGGCCGTGACCGGGCGCATCATCTCGACGTACGTCGAGCTCGCCCGGCAGGCACCGCTCGCGCCCGACGACGCCGCACCCGGCGCGGCCCGGAGCCCCGTCCGCGGCCTGGCCGCGGCCACCCCGCGCGAGCGCGAGGTGCTGCTCGCCGTCGCGCGCGGGCTGTCGAACCGCGAGGTCGGCGCCGAGCTCCACCTCACGGAGGCCACCGTGAAGAGCCACGTGCGGTCGCTGCTCACCAAGGTCGGTCTGACGAACCGCGTGCAGCTCGTCATCCTCGCCTACGAGGCCGGTCTCGTCCGCCCGGGAGCGCACGACTGACCGTCCCGAGCATGACGGTGCCCGACGGCGGGAGGGGCGTCGCGCCGTCGGGCACCGGGTCGGTGGTGGTGCCGGGAAGGGTCAGCCGGCCGCCACGGTCTCGGCACGCGGCGTCGCCGCCTGCCCGTCCTGCGGTCCGGGGGCCGCCGCGAGGCGGTCGGCCCGCACCTCCTCGCGGCTGGAGCCGCGGTAGGCGGCCACGAGGATGTCGCGCATGTCCTCGAGGACCGGCATCCGCGGGTTGGCGGGGGCGCACTGGTCCTCGAAGGACCGCAGCGCGAGCTCGTCGAGGCGGCTCATGAACGCCGCCTCGTCGACGCCCTGCGCCGCGAACGACGCCTCGATGCCGACCTTCGCGCGCAGCTCCTCGACCGCCCGCGCGTACGACGCGACGCCCTCCTCCGGGGTGGACGCCGGGAGGCCGAGGTGCTTCGCGATCTCCTGGAACCGCTCGGGAGCGACGTACCGCTCGTACTTCGGCCAGCTCGTGAGCTTGGTCGGCACCTGCCCGTTGTACCGGATCACGTGCGGCAGGAGCACCGCGTTGGTCCGCCCGTGCACGAGGTGGAACGTCGAGCCCACGGTGTGCGCCATGGCGTGGACGATGCCGAGCATCGCCGACCCGAACGCCATGCCCGCGATGGTCGCGGCGTTGTGCATCCGCTCGCGGGCCTTCGGCGCGGACGAGCCGAGCGTCACCGACTCCTCGATGCTCTCGAAGACCATCTTGATCGCCTGGAGGCACAGCCCGTCGGTGAAGTCGTTCGCGTAGACCGAGACGAACGCCTCGGTCGCGTGGGTCAGGGCGTCGAACCCCGAGTCCGCGGCGAGCCTCGCCGGCATCGTCTCCGTGAGCACCGGGTCGACGATCGCGACCGTCGGGGTGAGCGCGTAGTCGGCGAGCGGGTACTTGAAGCCCGTCTCCTCGTCCGTGATCACCGCGAACGGCGTCACCTCCGCACCCGTGCCCGACGACGTCGGGATGCACACGAGCTTGGCGCGGCCCCCGAGCTCGGGGAACTTGTAGGCGCGCTTGCGCACGTCGAAGAACTTCTCGCGCATGTCGGAGAACTCGATCTCCGGGTGCTCGTAGCGCAGCCACATGACCTTCGCCGCGTCCATCGGCGAGCCGCCGCCGATCGCGACGATCGTGTCCGGCTGGAACTCGCGCATGGACTCGGCCCCGCGGTTCACCGTGCCGACGCTCGGCTCGGGCTCGACCGAGTCGATGATCTGGATCGCGACCTTCTCCTCGCGGCGCGCGAGGACGTCGAGCAGGCGGTCGACGACGCCGATGCGGCTCATGACCTTGTCGGTGACGATCGTGACGCGGTGCACGTCGCGCATCTGCGCGAGGTACTGGATGGAGTTCGGCTCGAAGTACGTCTTCGCGGGGACCTTGAACCACTGCATGTTGTTGTTGCGCCGACCGATCCGCTTGACGTTGATGAGGTTGACCGCGGACACGTTGTTCGACACCGAGTTGGCGCCGTAGCTGCCGCACCCGAGGGTCAGGGACGGGAGCAGCGCGTTGTAGATGTCGCCGATGCCGCCGAGCGACGTCGGGCTGTTCCACAGCACGCGCACCGCCTTGACGCGCGAACCGTACCGCTCGACGAGCGCCTCGTCGGACGTGTGGATCGCGGCCGAGTGGCCCAGGCCGTCGAGCTCGACCATGCGCTCGGCGAGCGTGACGCCGTGCTCGGTGTCCCGCGCCCGGAGCACGGCGAGGACGGGCGTGAGCTTCTCGCGGCTCAGGGGCTCGTGCGGGCCGACGTCGTCGATCTCCGCGAGGATGATCGACGTGTCGTCGGGCACCTCGAACCCGGCCTCGCGCGCGATCCACACGGGCGACTGGCCGACGACCTTCGGGTTGAGCTTCGCACCCGCGCAGTTCGCCCCCGTGGCCTCGACCCCGAAGACGAGCCGCTCGAGCATCGCCTTCTCGGCGGGCGTCGCCCGGTAGGCGTGGAGACGGTCGAGCTCGCGCATCGCGTCGTCGTAGATCGCGTCGTCGAGGATGAGCGCCTGCTCCGACGCGCACACCATGCCGTTGTCGAACGACTTCGACATGACGACGTCGTTGATCGCGCGCCCGAGGTCGGCGCTCTTCTCGACGTACGCGGGGACGTTGCCCGCACCGACGCCGAGCGCGGGCTTGCCCGCGGAGTACGCCGCGCGGACCATGCCGTTGCCGCCCGTGGCCAGGATGAGCGAGACGCCCGGGTGGTGCATGAGCGTGCTCGTCGCGTCGATCGAGGGGTGCTCGACCCACTGGATGCAGTCGTCCGGCGCGCCGGCCGCCACCGCGGCGTCGCGCACGATGCGCGCCGCCTCCGCGGAGCTGCGCTGCGCGCTCGGGTGGAAGGCGAAGACGATGGGGTTGCGCGTCTTGAGCGCGATGAGCGACTTGAAGATCGTCGTCGACGTCGGGTTGGTCACCGGCGTCACGGCGCACACGACCCCGACCGGCTCGGCGATCTCCACGACGCCCGTGAGCGCGTCGCGGCCGATCACGCCGACGGTCTTGAGGTTCGCCATCGAGTTCGGCACGTGCTCGCACGCGAAGATGTTCTTCGTCGCCTTGTCCTCGAAGACCCCGCGGCCGGTCTCCGCGACGGCCATCTGCGCGAGGTGACCGTGCTTGCTCAGGCCGGCGACCGACGCCTTGAGGACGATGCGGTCGACGTCCTCCTGCGTGAGGCCCATGTACTGGTCGAGAGCCTTGCGCGCCCGCTCCACGAGGACGTCGATCTCCTCCGTCGTGCGGGTGCGAGTCTCGTCCGTACGAGCCGCGTCCGTGCCTCCGACCTTCGTGCTGGCGCCCTTCGCGCTCATGCGTCCCCTCCGGTGCCCGGCCTCGCCGGGCGTGCGGGCCGCGGGTGTGCCGAGGCCGGTTGCCCCGGCTCCTTCGGCGGTCTGACTACTTGTGAATGTTTTCACAAGGCACCACGGCGAACAAGCGCTACGGGGTGTCGCCCCGAACACAGGTCTTTGGTCCCGCCGGGCCTGGTGCGCCGTAGGGTGGGTGACCATGACCGCCGAGCAGACCACCGCCACGACGACGCCCGGGCACGACGACGCACCTCACGACCCCTATCTCTGGCTCGAGGACGTCGACGGCGACGAGGCCCTCACCTGGGTGCGCGCCCGCAACGCCGAGGTCGCGCACACCCTCGAGGCAGCAGACGAGTTCGCCGCCACCGAGGCGGCGATCCGCGAGGTGCTCGACTCCGACGCGAAGATCCCCGAGGTCTCGAAGATCGGCGAGCACTACTACAACTTCTGGCGCGACGCCCGGCACGAGCGCGGCGTCTGGCGTCGTACCACCCTCGACTCCTACCGCACGGACGCCCCCGACTGGGAGACCGTGCTCGACCTCGACGCGCTCGCAGCGGCCGAGGGCGAGAGCTGGGTCTGGCACGGGGCGTCCGTCCTGCGTCCCACGCCGGAGCAGCTCGCCGCCGGCGCGCCGTGGCGGCACGCGCTCGTCGAGCTCTCCCCCGGCGGCTCCGACGCCGACGTCACGCGCGAGTTCGACCTCGTCGAGAAGCGCTTCGTCGAGCCCGCCGACGGCGGCTTCCACCGCGCCGAGGCCAAGGGCGCGCTCGGCTGGGTCGACGCCGACACCGTCTACGTCTACACCGACTTCGGGGATGGCTCGCTCACGCCGTCGGGCTACCCGCGCGTCGTGAAGCTCTGGCGGCGCGGCACCCCGCTCGAGGCGGCCACGACGGTCTACGAGGGCACCGACGAGGACATGTACATCTCGGCCTGGCGGTCGCACACCCCGGGCTTCGAGCGCGACTTCGTGCACCGCTCCAAGGCGTTCTACTCCGACGAGCTCTACCTCGCCGAGCACCCCGGCACCGCCGAGCAGCGCCTGACGAAGATCGACGTGCCCGACTCGGCCGAGGTCGGCGTGCGACGCGAGTGGATGCTCGTCGAGCTGCGCGACGACTGGACCGTCGGCGGGAGCACGTACCGGGCGGGCTCGCTGCTCGCGGCCCGGTTCGAGGACTTCCTCGCCGGTGACCGAGGCTTCGCCGTGCTCTTCGAGCCCACCCCGACGACGTCGCTCGCCGGCGCGACCTGGACCCGTCACCACCTCGTCGTCAACGTCCTCGACGACGTGAAGAACCGGCTGCACGTGCTCACCCCGCCCGACCTCGGGGCCGCCGACGCCGCGGCCGACGCGCCGTGGGAGCGCACGCCCCTCGGCGGCCTGCCCGAGCTCGGCACCGTCGCCGTCGGCGCGGTCGACCCGGTCGACACCGACGACCTCTGGCTCGTCACGACCGACTACCTCACCCCCACGACGCTGTCCCTCCTGTCGCTCGGCGAGCACGCGGGAGACGTGGGCGAGCCCGAGGTCCTCAAGTCCAACCCGGCGTTCTTCGACGCGTCCGGCATGAGCGTCGCCCAGCACTTCGCCACGTCCGACGACGGCACGCGCGTGCCGTACTTCGTCGTCGGCCGGGCCGACCTCGTGACCGGTGCGCCGGACGGCGGCGGTGAGACCGAGGGCGGGAACGGCGAGCCGGGCGGCCCCGGCCGCGCGCCGACGCTCCTCTACGGGTACGGCGGGTTCGAGATCTCCCTGACCCCCGGCTACTCCGGCGCGCTCGGCCGGGCGTGGCTCGCCCAAGGTGGCGTGTATGTCGTCGCGAACATCCGCGGCGGCGGCGAGTACGGCCCCGCATGGCACCAGGCCGCGCTCAAGGCAGACCGCCACCGCGCGTACGAGGACTTCGCCGCCGTCGCGCGCGACCTCATGGCCCGAGGCATCACCACGCACGAGCACCTCGGCACGGAAGGCCGGTCCAACGGTGGCCTGCTCGCGGGGAACATGCTCACCCAGTACCCGGACCTCTTCGCGGCCGTCATCGTCGGCGTCCCGCTGCTCGACATGAAGCGGTACACGAAGCTCCTCGCGGGCGCGTCGTGGGCCGCCGAGTACGGCGATCCGGACGACCCTGAGCAGTGGGAGTTCCTCCGCACGTTCTCGCCGTACCACCTGTTCGACGCCGAGCGCGAGTACCCGCCCGTGCTCTTCACGACGTCGACCAAGGACGACCGCGTCCACCCCGGCCACGCGCGCAAGCTCGCCGCGAAGATGCTCGGCGAGGGCAAGGACGTCACGTACTACGAGAACATCGAGGGCGGCCACGGCGGCGCCGCGAACAACGCCCAGGCCGCCCACATGGCAGCAGTGCACTACCGCTTCCTCACCGAACGCCTCGCCTGACGCCTGGCGTCGGTGTTCGGGCTGCGTCGGGCGGTCCGTGGTCGGGTCCGCGGGTGGGGCGGCGTCGGTGCTTGGGGTGCGTCGGGCAGCTTGTGGTCGGGTCCGCGGGTGGGGCGGCGTCGGTGCTCGGGCTGTCCGCGCCGTCGCCGTGGTCCGTCGGGCGTGGGTCTGGGGAGCGCGGCCTTGACGCCCTTCGCATCCGACGCCGCCCCACCCGCTCAGCGATCACCTCACCTGCGATCGGTGCCGCCCCAGCCCGCCGAAGTAGAACTCTGGTCTGCCGAGGTAGAACCGTGGTCGGGCGAAGTAGAACCGTGGTCGGGAGAGGGCGACGCGACGGCGGGCGGCGCCGTGCGGGGCGAGGCGGTGCGGCCCGTGCTGTGGCGACCATGCGATCCCGGCCAGTCGAGCATGCGGTTGTCGCCCGTCAGGTGCTCAGGACGAGCCGCAACGACATGTTCGGCGCAGCACCGGGCTAGGCCCGGGTGCGCACGGACCAGGGCGAGACGACGCCGGGAGGGGTGGGTGGGGGCGCCGCGTCGTGGTCGGGCCTGGCGGGAGCGCCGCGAGGAACGAGCGGCGCGGATGGAAGACGCGGCGCCCCCACCCACCCCGACACCCCAGCCGACCACGCGCCGTCGGACAGTGACCACGGTTCTACCTCGCGCGACCACCGTTCTACCTCGGCAGACCGCGGTTCTACCTCGGCAGTGGGGACACCGGGCTCAGGAGTGCGGGACCGTCGCGGTGATGAGGGTGCCGTCCTCGCGGCGGTTGCCGGAGAGCGCGCGCAGGCTCGGGCGGCCGGGGCGCACGGGTCCCTGGCCGTCGAGCGGGATGCGGGTGACCTCGCCGGGGACGACCTTGACCTGCTCGCCGCGCACGCCGACCTGCGCGCCGTCGCCGGTCTCCGCATCGATCTCGAGCGCGTCGGGCAGCACGGTGACGCGCAGGCGTGAGCCGTGCCACGTGACGCGGTAGGTCAGCGACTCCCAGCCCTGCGGCAGACGCGGGTCGAAGGTGAGCTCGCCGTTGTCGTCGCGCATGCCGCCGAACCCGCACGCGAGCGCCGACCACGTGCCACCCGCGGAGGCGACGTGGACGCCGTCGGCCGCGTTGGCGTGGAGGTTCGCGAGGTCCACGAAGAGCGAGGAGACGAAGTACTCAAGCGCGAGCTCGTGGTACCCGACCTCGGCGGCGATGATCGACTGCACGACGCCGGACAGCGTCGAGTCGCCGGTCGTCAACGGGTCGTAGTACTCGAAGTCGGCGAGCTTCTCCTCGGGTGTGAAGTGCTTGCCCTGGAGGAACAGCGCGAGGACGACGTCCGCCTGCTTGAGCACCTGGTAGCGGTAGATGACCAGCGGGTGGTAGTGCAGCAGGAGGGGTCGCTTGCCCGGCGGGGTGTTGGCGAGGTCCCAGATCTCGCGCTCGAGGAAGTGCGAGTCCTGCGGGTGGATGCCGATGCTCTCCGCGAACGGGATCGACATGTGGTCCGCGGCGCGGCGCCACTCCGTCGTCTCGTCGACGCGCAGGCCGAGCCGTTCGACGAGGCGCGCGTAGTCGTCGGGGTACTGCTCCTTCATGACCTCGACGACGTGGGCGGCGGCGCGCAGGTTGAAGCGCGCCATGACGTTGGTGAACAGGTTGTCGTTGACGACGGTCGTGTACTCGTCGGGGCCCGTGACGCCGTGGATGTGGAAGTTGTCGTCGCCGTTTGCGCGCCAGAAGCCGAGGTCCTCCCACATGCGCGCGGTCTCGACGAGGATGTCGACGGCCTCGCGGCGCAGGAAGTCGGTGTCGCCGGTGGCGCGGACGTACTGCACGAGCGCGTAGCTGACGTCGGCGTCGATGTGGTACTGCGCGGTGCCCGCGGCGTAGTACGCGGACGCCTCCTCGCCGTTGATGGTGCGCCAGGGGAACAGCGCGCCCTTCTGCGAGAGGTCGTGCGCACGACGGCGCGCCGCGTCGAGCATCTGGTAGCGGAAGCGCAGGGCGTTGCGGGCGTACCGCGGGCTGGTGTACGTGAGGAACGGCAGGACGTAGATCTCGGTGTCCCAGAAGTAGTGCCCGCTGTAGCCGGAGCCGGTGAGGCCCTTCGCGGGGACGCCGTTGCCCTCGGCGCGCGCGGTCGCCTGGGCGAGCTGGAAGAGGTTCCACCGCACGGCCTGCTGGATCTCCGGCCGGTTGGGGATCTCGACGTCGGAGCGTGCCCAGAAGTCGTCGAGCCACTCGCGCTGGTGCGCCAGGAGCGCCTCGACCCCGGTGTCCTTGGTCCGGTCGAGCGTGCGGCGACAGCGGTCGACGAGCTCGCGCGAGGGGATGCCGCGCGACGTGTGGTAAGCGACGGTCTTGGTGAGCCGGATCGGCCTGCCGGGCTCGGCGTGCACCCGGAAGACGTGCTTGGCGAGGTCCTCCTCGACCTGGGTGCGCACGTCCCACTCGTTCTCGGTCTCGAGCCGGTCGTCCGCCGCCACGGCGAGCGTCATGCCCGAGTTGGTGCACCGGTAGGACAGGACGAGCCGCTCGTCGTCGCCCCACTGCGTCTGCGGCTGGAGCACGCGGCCGGCGAACTGGTTCGCCTTGCGCGGGTCGAAGCCCTCGCCGAGGGACGCGGAGCGCACGTGGTACTCGTCCTGGCCGTCCTGGCGGTTGAGGATCTGCGAGGAGATCGCGACGGGTGCGGCGTCGTCGAGCAGCGTCACCTCGAACGTCATGATCGCGAGGTGCCGCTCCGTGAAGGACACCATGCGCTCGGTGCGCACCCGGACGCGCTTGCCCGACGGGGTGCGCCACAGCAGCTCGCGCCGCAGCACGCCGTCGTGCAGGTCGAGCGAACGCTCGTAGTCGATGAGGTCCGCGACCGGCAGGAGGAGCGGCTCGTCGTCGACGTACAGCCGGATGACCTTGACGTCGGGCACGTTGACGATCGTCTGCCCGATCTTCGCGAACCCGTACGCCTCCTCGGCGTGGTGGATCGGCCAGGTCTCGTGGAACCCGTTGATGAACGTGCCGTGCGCGTAGGACTCGCGGCCCTCCTCGACGTTGCCCCGCATGCCGAGGTATCCGTTGCCGAGCGCGAAGAGCGTCTCCGTCACCCCGAGGTCCTCGGCGGAGAACTGCGACTCGACGAGCCGCCACGGGTCTGCCGGGAAGCGCAGGCGGTCGACGCTGCCCTGCTCGTCGGCGGTCTTGCGGATCATGCGCGCACCGCCTCCGGACCTGCGCCGGCGGAGCCGGAACGGTCGAGCACGGACGCGTCGAGCTCGCCGAGGTCCGTGACGACGACGTCTGCGCCGTTCGTGTGCAGCACGTCGGCGCCGACGCCGCGGTCGACACCGACCACGAGCCCGAAGCGCCCCGCCGCACCCGCCCGGACCCCTGAGAGCGCGTCCTCGACGACGATCGCCTCGGCGGCAGTCACGCCGAGGAGCTCCGCGGCGCGCAGGAACATGTCGGGGGCAGGCTTGCCCGCGATGCGTTCGCCCTCCGCGACGTTGCCGTCGACCACGACCTCGAACCGGTCGGCGAGCCCTGCCGCGGCGAGCACGGTCGGCGTGTTCCTCGACGACGACACCACCGCCACGAGCGCTCCCGCCGCCGTGACGTCGTCCAGGAAGCGCACCGAGCCCGGGTAGGGCGTGATGCCCTCCTCGGCGAACATGCGGTTGACGATCTCGTCCTTGCGGTTGCCGAGCGCGCACACCGTGCCCTCGCCCGGATCGTCGGTCGTCTCGCCGCGCGGCAGCTCGACGCCGCGCGACGCGAGGAACGTCGCGACGCCGTCGTACCGCGGCTTGCCGTCGATGGAGGCGAAGTAGTCGGCGTCGGTGTACGGCGCCAGACCGCGCGCGTCGCAGAACGGCGCGAACAGGCGCTCCCAGGCGCGCATGTGCAGCGCGGCGGTGGGGGTGAGGACGCCGTCGAGGTCGAACAGGACGGCTCGCAGCACGGGCATGGGGGTCCTTCGCAAGAAAATGGGGGCGGGCGTGGCCAAGCCTACGCAGCCGGACGCCCCGTCGGGAAGCGGGCCGCGCACCCGCTCAGGCGTCCGCGCGTTCCGCGAGCACCTCGGCGACGCGCCCGAGGTTGGCGAGGAGCGCGCGGTGCTCGTCCGGCGTGCCGCCGACGGCGCCTCCGGCCGCCGCGCGCGCCGGGACGGCACCGAGCAGCGTGACGTCGGCCAGCGCGGACAGGGGCAGGCCGATGCGGCGCCAGGGCACGCTCACGAGGTCGGCGAGCTCGCCGAGCGCGGGGCCGGCGCACTGCGAGACCGTCGCGGGCGGCAACGCCGCCCAGAGCCCCAACCCCCGTTCGACGGCGCGCGCGACCGTCTCCCACAGCCGTTCGTCCCAGGCGCCGATCGCGAGCCCGACGGCGTCGGCGCCCGCGAGCACGACGGGAGCGATCCCGACCCAGGCCGACCCCACGTGGACGACGCTCGTCGCCCCGGCCGTGCGGACGGCGTCGAGCACCGGCCGCAACCCGTCCACGAGGTCCGGCCCCGGGACCGCGCGCAGACGGGCGGACCCCGAGAAGGTCGGGAGCACGCCCGCGCCCACCGGGGCGAGCAGGGGCTCGTCGAGCTGCACGACGACGTCCGCTCCCGGGACCTGCCGACGGACCTCGGCGACGTGCTCGCCCACGGCGACGGCGAGCGCGGCCACGAGCTCGCGCACCGCGCCACGGTCCGACAGGACGCGGTCGCCGCGTGCGAGGTACAGCTCGGCGGCGAGGGTCCACGGGCCCGTCACCGCCACGGTCAGCGGGCCCGCGTACCCGGCGCTCGCGATCGCGAGCGCCTCGAGGTCGTCGCGCAGGTACGCCTGGGACCGGCGCAGGTCGGCGCCCGGGTGGTCGGCGAGCTTCCAGCCGTGCGGCCCCAGCTCGACCGGAAGCCCGGGCAGCAGCGCGCCGGTGCGACCGACGGCGTCGGCACCGGGCCCGCGCCCGGGGAGCTGGACGAGGAACGGCACGCCCCGCACCCCCGTCGGCAGCGCGGCGAGGTCGCCGAGCACCGTGAGCTGCGCCTCGAGGACGTCCGTCCCCTCACCGCCGGGCCAGGGCCCGGACCCGCTCACCGCGATCACGCCCAGCCCTCCTGCACGGACGGCTTCCCGGACCGGGGTGTGCACCCGCGGGTCGCGGGCACCTCCTCGTCACGAATCACGTGCGGACGTCCTCTCTCCTGGAGCACACTGAGTACCGAGCCGCGCCGACGCCCCGCCGGGGCCCGGGGGCCGCGCGGCCCGTCCTGCGGAAGGGCGCCGACATGGGCACGCACGACAACAAGGCCGCGGCGATCGCCGCGCACACGCAGGCGATCCCGGGCAACCACGCCGACGCGCTCGCGCGGCTGCTCGCACCGGGGTTCCGCAACCACGACCCCGCCCCCGGCTGCGACGGCGGCGCCGAGGGCCTCGTCGCGACGATGCACTGGTACTCCGACGCGTTCGAGGACCAGCGCGTCGAGGTCCTGCACGCCGTCGCGGAGGGCGACCTCGTCGCGCTCCACGTCGAGTTCAGCGGCCGTCACACGGGGTTCTTCCGCGGCCTCGCGCCGACCGGACGACGCTTCTGCGTGCGCGAGATGCACGTGCTGCGGTTCACGGACGGGCGCGAGTGCGAGCACTGGTGCGTCCGGGACGAGTCCGCCCTGGTGCACGCGCTCACGCGGGCGCCGGTTCAGGACGCCGTCCCCGCTCCGGCCGCCTGACCCGCTCCGGCGGACGCCGGGGCACCGGCCGCACGAGCGCGGTACGCCCGGTCGACCGTGGCCTGGCCGAGCACGCGCGTGCCCGCGTAGACGACAAGCGACTGTCCCGCGGCGACGCCGCGCAGGGGCGCGCCGGTGAGCTCGACCTCCATCGCGCCCGTGGTGCTCCGAGCATCACCGGGAACCTCTGCGGGCACCGCGCGGACGCGCGCCGGCACGGGGGCCCCGTGCGCGCGGACCTGCACCTCGGCGTCGAACCACTCGCCCGGGGCCGCGACGGCGCCCGGTCCGGCAGTGCCAGCGTGGTCGGCGCGCAGCACACCGTCGAACCACACCGCCGCACCGGCCTCGACCCGGTCGACGCTGAGCAGCTCGGCCGGGCCGACCACGACCCGGTTGCTCGTGGGCTGCACGTCGAGCACGTACCGCGGCCGCCCGTCCGGCGCCGGCCGGTCGACCCCGAGGCCCTTGCGCTGCCCGACGGTGTAGGCGTACGCGCCGTCGTGCTCGCCGAGCACCCGGCCCTCGACGTCGACGATCTCGCCCGGGCGCGCTCCGAGCCGCGAGCGCAGGAAGCCCTGCGTGTCGCCGTCGGCGACGAAGCAGATGTCGTACGAGTCGGGCTTCGCGGAGACCGACAGGCCGCGGCGCGCGGCCTCGGCGCGCACCTCGTCCTTCGACGCGAAGTCGCCGAGGGGGAACATCGCGCGTGCGAGCCGCTCAGGCCCCATCACCGCGAGGACGTAGGACTGGTCCTTCGCCGTGTTCGGGGACCTGTGCAGCTCCCGCACGACCCGCGCAGCCCCGGCGCCGTCCTTGACCTCGCGCGTGACGACGCGCGCGTAGTGCCCCGTCGCGACGGCGTCGAAGCCGAGCGCCGTCGCCTTGTCGAGCAGCGCCTCGAACTTGATGTGCTCGTTGCACCGCACGCACGGGTTCGGCGTGCGCCCCGCCTCGTACTCGGCGAGGAAGTCGGCGACGACCGTGTCCTCGAACCGCTCCGACAGGTCCCACACGTAGTACGGGATGCCGAGGACGTCGGCCGCACGCCGCGCGTCGCCCGCGTCCTCGATCGAGCAGCACCCCCGCGAGCCCGTGCGGAACTGGTCCCGGTTGCGCGACAGCGCCATGTGCACCCCGACGACCTCGTGGCCGGCCTCGACCGCGAGCGCCGCGGCGACGGCCGAGTCGACACCGCCCGACATGGCGGCGAGCACCCTCATGCGGCACCCCCGGTGCGGCTCGGGACGGCGGCGCGCGTCGGCCCGGAGGCCAGCCCCGCCGCTCGCGCGCGGTCCACCGCGGCGGGCAGGGCGTCAAGGAGGCGCGTGACGTCGTCGTGCGTGGACGTGGCGCCCAGCGAGAACCGCAGCGCCCCGCGCGCGTCCGGCTCGGCGACGCCCATCGCGAGCAGGACGTGCGACGGCTGCGGCACGCCAGCCTGGCACGCCGAGCCGGTCGAGGCCTGCACGCCCGCCGAGTCGAGCAGGTAGAGCAGCGAGTCGCCCTCGGCCCCCGGGAACGTGAAGTGGGCGTTGCCCGGCAGGCGGCGCACGGTGCCCGGTCCGGGCGGGGCAGCGGGCTCCGGCCCGCTGAGCACGGCGTCGGGGACGAGGCGGCGTACGCCCGCGACGAGGTCGTCGCGCAGCGCCGCCAGGTGCGCGGCGCGCTCCTCCCGGTGGGCGACCGCCTCCGCGACCGCGACGCCGAACGCGCGGATCGCGGGGGCGTCGAGCGTCCCGGACCGGACGCCGCGCTCCTGGCCGCCGCCGTGCAGGACGGGCGTGAGCGGCGCGTCCCGGCGCGCGAGGAGCGCGCCCACCCCGACCGGACCGCCGAGCTTGTGGCCCGAGACCGTCATCGCGTCGAGGCCGCTCGCGGCGAAGTCGACCGGCGCCTGCCCGACGGCCTGCACGGCGTCGGAGTGCACGGGGATGCCGTGCGGGCGGGCGAGCTGCACGACCTCGGTGACCGGCTGGACCGTCCCGACCTCGTTGTTGGCCCACATGACCGAGATCAGCGCGATCTCGTCGGCGTGCGCCGCGATCTCGGCGCGCAGCGCGGCCAGGTCGACGCGACCCTCGCCGTCGACGGGCAGCAGCACGATCTCCGCTCCTGCGTGCGCCGCCATCCAGAACGCCGGGTCGAGCACCGCGTGGTGCTCGACGGCGGAGACGACGATCCGGCGCCGGCCCGGGTCGGTCGTGCGCCGACCCCAGAACAGGCCCTTGATCGCGAGATTGTCGGCCTCGGTACCGCCCGCCGTGAACACGACCTCGCTCGGACGGGCGCCGAGCGCCGCCGCGACCGACTCGCGCGCCTCCTCGACCGTGCGTCGCGCGGCACGCCCGGCCGCGTGCAGCGACGACGGGTTGCCCGTGCGCGAGAGCTCGTCGACGAACGCGTCACGTGCGGCCGCCGAGAGCGGCGTCGTCGCGGCGTGGTCGAGGTAGGCCGCCGCGGGAGTCGCGCTCGGCCCGCTGCGCGCACCGGGCTGAGCGCCGGGGAACGAGCCGGGAGGAAGGGTCACGGTCACCCAGTCTACGAACGCCGGGCGCCTTCTGTTCCCGAGGTGCGGGCCCGGGCTGGACAATCCCGTCAGAAGCGCTACTTTGTCAGGGGTCTGTGTCCGGGCGACCACTCGGGCACAGCGCAGTTTCGGTGCCGGTCACCGCGCCGCTCGACGCCATACGACGCCGTCCGACGCGACAGGGGGCCCAGCACCCGACGCGGTGCTCACCGATCCGGAGCCCGCAGAGCCGCACACCAGGGGAAGTGGCACCTCGATGCCCGACGACGTCATATCGCCCGCCGTCGAGCCGGCCGGTGACGTACCGGTCGCCTCGGGCGGCGGCCGCCTGCGCTGGAACGACCTTCCTCCCGCCGTGCGCGAGGAGGTCGAGGCCGTCGCGGGCGCGCGCGTCGTCGGCGAACGTTCCGTCGCGACAGGTTTCAGCCCGGGGCTGGCGTCGGTGCTCACGTTCGACGGCGGGCAGCGGCTGTTCGTCAAGGCGGCGCGCAGCGCGGACGAGCCCGTCGCCGCCGACCTCCACCGTGCCGAGGCGAAGGTCGCGACCCGGCTTCCGCGGCGGATCCCCGCACCCCGGTTCGCCTGGGGTCACGGCGACGGCGACTGGATCGTCCTCGCGTTCGAGCCGGTCGACGGCCACGTGCCCGCGACGCCCTGGGAGCCCGACGAGCTCGACCGGGTGCTCGCGACGCTCGAGACGGTCGCCACGGTGCCAGGGGCCCGGGCGCTGCGCCTCCCGCCCACCGGACCCGACCTCGCGGACATGTCGACCGGCTGGCGCGCGCTGCGCGACGACCCCGACCCGGCGCTCGCGGACGTCGTCCCCTGGGCCGCGGCGAACCTGGACGCGCTCGCGGAGGCGGAGCGCGGAGTCCTCGTCGCGTGCGAGGGCGAGTCCTTCGTGCACGGCGACCTGCGCGCCGACAACGTGCTCCTCACCGACGAGGCGGTCTATCTCGTCGACTGGCCCTACGCGTCGCGCGGCGCGGCCTGGCTCGACCTCGCGATGTTCCTGCCGAGCGTCGTCATGCAGGGCGTCGCCGGTGTGACCGAGCCCGTCACGACGTCGGCCGACGCGTCCGCGTGCTCCCGCGGCGGCGCCTGGGCCGCCGCGACCTTCGCCGCGCACCCCCTCGGTCGCGACGTCCACCCCGCCGACCTCCGGTCCGTCGTCTCCGGGATCGCCGGCTACTTCCTGCACTCGGCGCGCAAGCCGACGATCCCGTCGATCCCGAACCTGCGCCCGTTCCAGCGCGCGCAGGGCGTGGCCGCCGTCACCTGGCTCGAGGCTCTCGGCCTCTGACCCGTCGAGGTAGCGCCCTGGTCGGTCGAGGTAGAACCGTGGTCGGCCGAGGTAGAACCGTGGTCGGGCACGGGACCCGGGTCGGGCGACGACTGAGCGGTGGGGGTGGGCTCGGTGGCGAAGGGGCGTCAGAGCCGCGCTCCCAGAACCCACGCCCGGCAGACCAGGGTGACGGCGCGGCAGCCCCGAGCGCCGAGCCCACCCCCACCGCGGACCCGACCCCGTGGGCCTGAAACCCAGGCCACACCCACGACGGGCCCACCTCCCGCGGTTCGCGTCCGCGGGAGGTGGGCCCGTACCGGGTCAGTCCTTCCAGACCTGCACGACCGAGGGGCGCGGGCCGGCGAAGGCGCCCGGCGGGACCGGCGCGCCCGGCGTGAGGTAGTCGGGGAAGAACGACGCCTGCGCGTCGAACGACCCGTCCTCCCCCGGGTGCTGCACTGCGACGTACACCATGCGGTCCTCGGAGTCGACGACCGGTCCGCACGTCTCGCCGCCGCGCGGCACGGAGAGGAACTGCTGGACCCGACCGCGCTCGCGGCCCTCCAGGGTCACCTTGAAGAGGCCGTCGCACTTCTGGATCGTGCCCGGCTGGCCGTCGGTCGAGATCCAGAGGTTGCCCTCGGCGTCGAACGCGAGGTTGTCGGGGCACGAGATCGGCGACACCTTGTCGCGGGGGTAGCCCGAGAAGTAGGTCGACCCGTTCGTGGCGGGGTCGCCCGCGACGAGCAGCAGGTTCCACCGGAAGGTGAGCGACGCGGCGTCGTCGCCGTCCTCGACGATCTCCACGACGTGGCCGTCGCGGTTGGTGTTGCGCGGGTTGGGCTCCGTCGCCGCCTCGCTGGCACCGGGGCCGCGCGAGGTGTTGTTCGTGCACGCGACGTAGACGCGGCCCGTGACGGGGTTCGGCTCGACGTCCTCGGGGCGGTCCATCTTCGTCGCGCCCTTCTTGTCCGCCGCGACGCGGGTGTAGACGAGCACCTCCTCGACGCTCATGCCCTCGACCTCGCTGCGCCCGTCCACGACGAGCGGGACCCACTCGCCGAGGCCGTCGAACGCGCCGTCGGACGGGACCGCACCGGACCCGTCGATCTCGGCCGCCGGCGAGTCGCCCCGGAAGCGCGCGACGTAGAGCGAGCCCTCGGTGAGCAGGGTCTTGTTGTGGCGGCGCGCGCCCTCGCTGTTCCCCTGGCGCATGGTGCGCGAGGAGACGAACTTGTAGACGTAGTCGAAACGCTCGTCGTCGCCCATGTAGGCGACCGCGTGGCCGCGGCGCGAGAGGATCACGTTCGCGCCCTCGTGCTTGAACCGGCCGAGCGCGGTGTGCTTCACGGGCGCCTCGTCGGGAGCGTACGGGTCGATCTCCACGATCCAGCCGAAGCGGTTCGGCTCGTTCTCGTAGCCCGCGTTGCGCGCGTCGAAGCGCGGGTCGTCGAGCTCCCAGCCGTAGCCGGTCGCGGCGTCGCGCAGGCCGTAGCGCGCGTCGTGCCCCGCACCCGACGTGCGGAAGTACCCGTGGAAGTTCTCCTCGCCGGACAGCACGGTGCCCCACGGGGTCGTGCCGCCCGCGCAGTTGTTGAGCGTGCCGAGCACGCGCGTGCCGGTCGGGTCGGCGACGGTCGTGGTGAGCGCCGAGCCCGCCGCGGGCCCGGTGAGGCGGAACTCCGTGGTCATGTGCACGCGGCGGTTGTACGGGCTGTCCGCGACGTAGTCCCACGGGGTCCCGGTGCGGCGTCGGCGCACCTCGACGACGGACATCCCGTGCGCGGCGCGCTCGATCGCGCGGCGCGTCGCGGCGTCGTAGGACGCGTCGAACATGATCGCCGGGTTGGTGTACTCGTGGTTGGCCACGAGCAGGCCGCGCGTCCCCCGGCCGCGGCCCTTGCCGCGCCCGCCCCCGCCGTGCTGCCGCTCGAACGGCAGGATGTCGAGGTAGTCGTTGTTGTAGCCGAACTGCAGCGCCTGCTGCTCGGGCGACTGCGCCGCGACGTCGAACGGCCGGCCGCCGGGCAGGATGGGGTCGCCCCAGCGGACCACCGGGCGCCACCGGTAGCCCTCGGGCACCACGAGCGCGTCGCGCGCCGCCGGCTGGGGCGAGATGGCTCCGAAAGACAGACCCTTCTCGGGGCGACCGCTGCCCCAGCCGCCGTGCCCGGCCACGCCCTGGGCGGCGGCGGGGGCGGCACCGACGGTCTGCGCGCCGAGCACGACGGCGGCCGCACCGACCGCGAGCCCGCCGAGCATCGTCCGGCGCGAGACGCCGGCGACGACGTCGCGGAAGGTCTCGTTGTCGCTCGAGTTCGGGGCCGGGTGCGCGCACGCGTCGGCGCACTTCAGCCGGCAGGTGACAGGACTGCGCTTGCCGCGCGCGTGCGACGCGAAGGACAGGAGCTGGCGGTGCTCGGGGGCAGGCGTGATCGTCATCGGTCGTCTCCACGGGTCGGGGGGCTCCCCGTCCACGGGGAGTCGGACCGACGCTAGGAACGATCCGTGACGGGAGAGCCACCTCCGGGGGGACGGCGGGTGAACTCTTGGAACCCGCTGTGCGTCCGTCGAACCCGTGGCCTCACCTTCCGGCGTGCGAGACCGACGACCGCTACCCCTGCGACGCGCGGTGCTCGCGCAGGACCTCGGCAGCCTGCGGCAGCACGTCCGCGAGGTCGCCCACGACCGCGAAGTCCGAGATCTCGAACAGCGGGCACTCCGGGTCGTTGTTCACCGCGACGATCACCTGCGACGCCTGCATGCCGCCCCGGTGGTGGGGAGCGCCGGAGACGCCCGCGCCGATGTACAGGCGCGGCGCGACGGTCACGCCCGTCTGGCCGACGAACTGGTCGTGCCACCCCTCGTAGACCGCGTCGCGGGTCGCGCCGACGGCGGCGCCGAGCGCGTCCGCGAGCTCCATCACGGGCCCGAAGTCGCCGTTCGTGCCGCGACCGCCGGCCACGACGACCGCCGCCTCGCCGAGCGCGGGACGGCCAGCCCCGGCGGACTCGTCGACCGTCCGCGACGCGACGCGCGCGGCGGTCGCCGCGGGCGAGAGCTCGACGCGCAGCGCGGCGACCTCGGTCGCGACGGCGGCGTCCGCGGGCTGCGGCACGACCGAGTTGGCGCGCACCGTGAGCACGGCCGGATCCGTGACGATCTCGCTGCGCACCTCCCACGAGCCCGCGAAGACGCGCTTGTCCGCCACGAGGTGCGTGCCGCCGTCGTGCAGGGCGGACGCGTCGACCACGAGCCCGGCCTCGGTGAGGAACGCGAGCCGTGCGGCAGCCTCCTTGTTCGGGAAGGACGACGTGAGGAGCACGGCGTCGGCGTCGGACGCCCGCGTCGCGGCCGTCAGCACCTCGGCCACGACCGGGGTCAGGTGCAGGGCGTCACCGGTCACGACCTCGCCGCCCGACGAGGGCTCCGCCTGCCGCACGAGCGCGACCCCGTACGCGCCGAGCTGCGCCAGCACGTCCACGCTCGGCGCCTCGAGCGCCACGACCTCGACGCGTCCGAGAGCGCGGCCGATCGTGAGGAGCTCGAGCACCGGCGAGCGCAGCTCGGTGTCGGGGGTGTCGAGGAGGACGAGGACCGTGCGCGTACCGCCAGCCGGGTTCTCGGTGGAGTCGGTGGTGCTCATGATCAGGACGCCTCTCAGACCAGGTCGTTGCGGATGAGGTACTCGGCGAGGGCGCGCCCGCCCTCGCCCTTGTCGACGACGATCTCGGCCTCGGGTCGCGGCGGTCGCGGCGACGCGTCGAGCACGCGGGTGCGGGCACCGGCGTCGCCGACGAGCGCCGGGTCGACGTCGAGGTCGGCGAGGCTCCACGCCTCCACCGGGCGCTGGCGCGCCGCCATGATGAGCTTGAAGTTCGGCATGCGCGGGTCGTTCGCGTGGTCGGTCACGGACACGACGGCGGGCAGCGACGCCTCGAGGACCTCCTCGACGCCGTCGAGCTCGCGCGTGACGCGGGCCGTGCGCGCACCGGGCTCGCCCTCGACCTCGAGCCGGCCCGCGAGCGTCAGCTGCGGCAGGTCGAGCTCGGCGGACAGCAGCGCGGGGACGACCGAGCCGAGGCCGTCGAGCGCGGCCATGCCGGTGACGACGAGGTCGACCGGCGCCTCGGCGGCGAGGCGCCGCACGGCCGCGGCGAGCACGCGCGCGGTGCCGAAGTAGTCGGAGCCCGCGATCGCGTCGTCGCTCACGCGCACCCCGCGGTCGGCCCCGAGCTGGTAGGAGCGGCGGACCGCGCCGTCGGCGTCCGGTCCGGCGACCGTGAGCACCACGACCTCGCTCGTCTCGCGCTCGGCATCGGGGAGGGCCTCCTTGAGCCGCAGCGCCGCCTCGACCGCGTTCTCGTCGAGCTCGTTGAGCGTGCCCTCGTCGGCACGGCGGACGACGCGTCCGTCCTCGAAGCCACGGTCGGCATGGATGTCCGGGACGTACTTCACGGCGACGACGATCCGCATCGACTGCTCTCCCTGTGCGCTGGGCGATCGGCCGGAGAGGTTCCCGGCCCGCTCCGCCGAAGCCTACCGGCGGCCGTCGTGACAGGCCGGTGACACCCGCCACAATGGACACGTGCACGCCCCGCCTCCCACCCCCGCGCCCGCCCGGGCAGCCGCCGTCGCGCCCGGAACCGTGGACCGGCACGCACCGGTCCCGCCGCTGGGCGTCCACCTGGTGGGCGACGGCGTGGACGTCGCCGTGCTCGCGGCGCACGCCGATGCCGTCGAGCTGTGCCTCGTCGACGTCGTGGACGAGGCGTTCCCCCTGCGCCACCCGGGCCGTTACCGGGAACGGCGCGTCCCGCTCGCCGGACCCGCGTTCGGTGTCTGGAGTGCGCACGTACCCGGCGTGCGGGCCGGGCAGCGCTACGGGTTCCGCGTGCACGGCGCGTGGGACCCCGCGGCCGGGCTGCGGCACAACCCCGCCAAGCTGCTCGTCGATCCCTACGCGCGCGGCCTCGCCGGGGACCTCGCCGACGAGGCCGCGATCCACGGGCAGGTCGGCGACGACCCGTACGGGCCGCCCGACAGCCGCGACTCGCTGCCGTTCGTCCCGCACTCGGTCGTGGTCGCGCGCCCGACCGGTCCGCTCGCCCCCCGCCCGCGCGTCCCGTGGCGCGACACGGTGGTCTACGAGGCGCACGTGCGCGGGCTCACGCAGCGGCTCGAGGCGCTGCCCGAACGCCTGCGCGGCACGTACGCGGGCGTCGCGCACCCGGCCACGATCGAGCACCTGCGCGCGCTCGGGGTCACCACGATCGAGCTGCTGCCGGTCCACGCGAACGTGCCCGAACCGCACCTGCTCGCGAGCGGCCGCACGAACTACTGGGGCTACTCGACGCTCGGGTTCTTCGCCCCGCACGCCGCGTACGCGACGCGCGACGCCCAGGAGGCCGGGCCGGCTGCCGTGCTCGACGAGGTGCGCGGGATGGTGCACCTGCTGCACGAGGCGGGGATCGAGGTGCTGCTCGACGTCGTCCACAACCACACGTGCGAGGGCGGTGCCGACGGGTACCACCTGTCGTGGCGCGGGCTCGACAACGCCGGCTACTACCTGCACGACGGCGGCTCGCCCGCCCGCCTCGCCGACGTCACCGGGACGGGCAACTCGCTCGACTTCCGCCGCCCTGCCGTCGTGCGCGCGGCGCTGGACTCGCTGCGGTACTGGGCCGAGGTCGTGGGTGTCGACGGGTTCCGCTTCGACCTCGCCGTGACGCTCGGCCGCGGTGCGGACGGGTTCGACCCCGACCACCCGTTCCTCGTCGCCCTGCAGACCGACCCGGTGCTGTGCGGGCTCAAGCTCGTCGCGGAGCCGTGGGACGTCGGTCCGGGCGGGTGGCGCACGGGCCAGTTCCCGCCGCCGCTCGCCGAGTGGAACGACCGCTTCCGCGACGCCGTGCGCCAGTTCTGGCTCTCCGACGCGCGCGAGGCCTCCCACGGGCGGCGCGGCCACGGCGTGCGCGACCTCGCGACCCGGCTCGCGGGGTCGGCCGACCTGTTCGGGCACTCCGACCCGCCGCTCCTGCGCGGGCCCGTCGCCTCGGTGAGCTACGTGACCGCGCACGACGGCTTCACCCTCGCCGACCTCGTCGCGTACGACCACAAGCACAACCTCGCGAACGGCGAGGACAACCGCGACGGGACGGACGACAACCGGTCGTGGAACCACGGTCTCGAGGGTCCGGTCGCGGCGCCGGACGCGCGGGCGGACGGCGGCTCCGGTGCCGGGCTCGACGCGCTCGGGCTCGGCGTCGAGATCGCCCCGCTGCGCCGCCGGTCGATCCGCAACCTCCTCGCGACGCTCGTCCTCGCCGCCGGCACCCCCATGCTCACCGCGGGCGACGAGATGGGCCGCACGCAGCGCGGCAACAACAACGCCTACGTGCAGGACGACGAGACGTCGTGGGTGTCGTGGGACCTCTCGCCGTGGCGCAAGGACCTCCTCGCGACGACCCGCCACCTGCTCGCCCTGCGGCGCGAGCACGCGGCCCTGCGTGCCGACACGTTCTTCACCGGCCGCCCGCGCCCGGGCGCCGCCCCGCTCGGCGCGCCGCTCGGCGCGCCCGACCTCGTGTGGTTCGACGCCGCCGGCGAGCTCCTCGAGCACGCGGCGTGGCACGACCCGGCCGTGCGCACGCTGCAGATGCTGCGCACCGCGCCCGGCCCGGGAGACGCGGACGTGCTCCTCGTGCTCGCCGGGTCGCTCGACCCCGTGGACGTCACGCTCCCGGGCGTGCGCGACGTCGGGGGTGGCGAGCCGGAGCGCTGGGACCTCGCATGGGACTCGGACTGGGAGCACCCCGAGGACCGGGACCGCACGAACGGCGACGGCACCGCCCGCGCGGGCGACGTCGTCGGGCTCGAGGCCCTGAGCCTGCGGGTCTACGTCTCTGCCCCACCGAGGTAGAACCCTGGTCGGTGGTACGGCAGGGGTGGGGGTGGCGCGCCGGGTGCTCTACTCTTCCCGCATGAGTGACAGCGCGGTCGCCTCCCCCGTCAGCCTCCCTGCGACCGACGACCCGGACGTGATCGTGGTCGGTGCCGGGCTCGCCGGACTCGTCGCGGCGACCGAGCTCACTGCGGCAGGCCGCCGCGTCGTGCTGCTCGACCAGGAGCCGGCCGCGAGCCTGGGCGGCCAGGCGTGGTGGTCTTTCGGCGGTCTGTTCCTCGTCGGCTCGCCCGAGCAGAAGCGGATGGGCGTGACCGACTCGGCGGAGCTCGCGTTCGACGACTGGCTCGGGTCGGCGCAGTTCGCCCCTGGCGCGGACCGCGGCGAAGGCCCGGACCGCCACGGGTACGCGTGGGCCCGCGGGTTCGTCGACTTCGCCGCCGGCGAGATGCGGGAGTGGCTGCACGACAAGGGCGTGCGGTGGTTCCCGCTCGTGCAGTGGGCCGAGCGCGGCGGTTACCCCGTGCGCTCGGGCGCCGACGGGAGCGCGGCGGGCGCGCACGGCAACTCCGTGCCGCGCTTCCACGTCACGTGGGGCACCGGCCCGGCGGTCCTCGAGCCGTTCGTCAGGGCGGCGCTCGACGCCCGCGCCGCCGGGCTGCTCGACCTGCGGTTCCGGCACCGGGTCACGTCGCTCGTCGTGACCGACGGCGCGGTGACGGGCGTGCGCGCCGAGGTTCTCGCGCCCTCGGACGCCGAGCGTGGCGCGCCCTCCTCGCGCGACGTCGTCGGCGAGGTCGAGATCGCCGCGAGCGCCGTCGTCGTGACCTCGGGCGGGATCGGCGCGAACCACGCGCTCGTGCGCTCCCGCTGGCCGCAGGCCGCCGGGCGCCTGCCAGCACGCATGCTCTCCGGCGTGCCGGACTCGACCGACGGGCTCATGATCACCGTCGCCGCCGACGCCGGGGCCGCGCTCGTGCACGAGGACCGCATGTGGCACTACCCCGAGGGGATCGCCAACCACTCCCCCGTGTGGACCGACCACGGCATCCGCATCCTGCCCGGCCCGAGCTCGCTGTGGCTCGACGCCGACGGCAACCGCCTGCCCGCGCCGCTGTTCCCGGGGTTCGACGCGCTCGGCGCGCTCCAGCACGTCACCGAGCGTGGCGACGACCACTCCTGGTTCGTGCTCAACAAGGCGATCATGGAGTCCGAGTTCGCGCTGTCCGGCTCCGAGCAGAACCCCGACCTCACCGGCAAGGACGTGCGGCTGCTCGCGCAGCGCGTGCTGCCCCGCGCCGTCGGGCCGGTGGCCCGGTTCGCCGAGCAGTCGCCCGAGTTCGTCTGGGCCGACACACCCGAGGAGCTCGCCGCGGGGATGAACGCGCTGACCGACGCGACGCCGGGCTCGCGCGGGCACGTCGACGCCCAGGCGCTCGCCCGGGTCGTGCGCCTGCGCGACGAGCAGGTCACCACGGGCCTCGGCAAGGACCCGCAGGTCGTCGCGACGGCGATGGCGAGGCGCTACCGCGTCGACCGGCTCATCCGCGTCTCGCCGCCGCGCCCGCTGACCACCCCGAAGGACGGGCCGCTGCTCGCCGTCCGGCTCTCGGTGCTGACCCGCAAGACGCTCGGCGGCCTGTGGACCGACACGTCCGCGCGCGTGCTGCGCCAGGACGGGTCGGTGCTCCCCGGCCTCTGGGCCGCGGGCGAGGCCGCGGGGTTCGGCGGCGGCGGCATGCACGGCCACCGCGCGCTCGAGGGCACGTTCCTCGGCGGCTGCCTGTACTCCGGACGGGTCGCCGGCCGGTCGCTCGCGGCCGAGCTCGGCTGACCGGCTCGGTTCAGCCGTACGCCAGAGCGTGACCGGTAGGGTCACCGGGCATGAGCGTGCACGACGACGCGTCCCGACCCGCGCCGCCCGACCCCGTGCTGGGCGTGGGATCGACCGAGCACGAGGACCCGGCCCGGTCGCGCGTCGTCGAACCCCCCGGCGCGGACCCGGAGGCCTCGCCGCCCGACGTCGCCGAGTGCGAGCGCATCTTCCGCCGCAACGGGCTCCCGCTCCTGGTCGAGGGCCATTCCGTCGACCGCGACGTGTTCGGGCGGTCGGCGCCGTTCCTGCTCGTCGTCCTGCTCGCCGAGCTGAGCGGCGCCATCCGGTCCGGCTGGCCGGCCTGGGCCAACGCGCTCGCGCTCCTGGGAGGCGCCGCCATCGTCGCGGCCGCGTACGCGGGTCTCAACGTGCTGCGCGGGCGCCCGTGGTCGACCCTCCCTCAGTCGGTCGGCGTGCCCGAGCTCGCGTTCTTCGTCCTCGTTCCGGCGTTGCTGCCGCTGGTGTTCGGCGGGCAGTGGGGGGACGCGCTGCTCACGGTCGTGGGCAACCTGGTCCTGCTGGGCCTGGTGCGCGTCGTCGTCGGGTACGGCGTGCTGTCGTCGCTGTGGTGGGGGCTCGCGCGCGTCGTCGACGAGCTCGGCGCGTCGCTCCTGCGCCTCGTCCGGCTGCTGCCGCTGCTGCTCGTGTTCTCCCTCGTGCTGTTCTACAACGCCGAGGTGTGGCAGGTGTTCGACCGCACGCACGGCGTCGCGGACCTCGTGCTCGGGGCGTTCTTCGCGCTGCTCGTCGTCGTGTTCGTCGGGCTGCGCGTCCCCGGCGAGGCACGCGAGGCGCTCGCCGAGACGTCCGCCGCGATGCCGGAGCACGCGCGGGCCGCCGTCTTCACACGACGGCAGCAGGCGAACCTCGCCGCGATGATCGCGACGAGCCAGCTCCTCCAGGTGCTCGTCGTGAGCCTCGGCATGGGGCTGTTCTTCATGGCCCTCGGCACGCTCACCGTGACGCCCGAGATCATGGCGCTGTGGGACGTCGACGGCGGCACCTGGGAACGGACGCTCTCCCTCGCCGGCGGGGGCGGTGTCGGTGGGGCGGACCTCGTGGTCACGCAGACGCTGCTGCGCGTGTCCGTGGCGATCGCGACGTTCACCGGTCTCTACTACGCGATCTCCGTCCAGGTCGACGCCGTCTACCGCGAGGAGTTCGTCGACGGCATCCAGACCCAGCTGGCCGACGTCGTCCGCACCCGCTCCCGGTACCTCGCCCTCCTCGACACGGCACCCGAGCACGACAGGTCTCCGGCGAGGTAGAACCGCAGTCCGCCGAGGTAGAACGCTGGTTCCCCGAGGGAGAACCGTGGTCTTCTGAGTTGCAGGTCCGGTGACCGACCAGAGTTCTACCACGGCCGACCAGAGTTCTACCTCGGCCGACCGGAGTTCTACCTCGGTGACCAGGGTCCTACCTCGGCACCGGTGCGGTCCTCCGGGACGCCAGGCGTCGGAGCGCGAGCCGGCGCGCCTCCGCGAGGCGGCACCCGACCCCGACCGGGTCGCCGAGGTCGTCCCAGGTGAACCGCACGACCGTCCAGCCCGCGGCGACGAGAGCCGCCTCGCGGACGTCCTGCGCGCGGCGCGTGGCGGCCGGGTCCCCGTACGCCCCGCCGGAGTACTTCACGGCGCCGTCGAACTCGATCGCGACGCGCGCGTCGACCCACGCGAGATCGAGGACGTACCGGCCGCGGGCCGTAGGAACCGGAACCTGCGGTCGGGGCATCGGCATCCCGCCCAGTGCCGCGGCCAGGCGGACCAGGGTCTCGCCCGGCGACTCCGACGCCGGGTCAGCGAGCTCCAGGGCCCGACGAGCGCGGACCACGCCGCGCTTGCCGCGTGACTCCTCGAGGATCTGCTCGACGACCTGCCGGTCCGCGCCAAGACGCAGCGCCGAGTCCACGACGACGAGGCTGCGCTCGAGGGGCAGCGAGCGGGCGCAGTCGACGACCGTGCGCTCGAGGCTCGTCACCGGAACGCCGTCGAGGTGTGCGCGGTCGCGATGCGGGAGGTCGGTCCAGTGCCGCCGGACGGTCGAGTCACGCTCACGCTCGACCCGCGGGTTCGCGAGCTGGGTGGTCTGCACGAACGGCGGCAGCCGCCAGGTCCAGCATCCCCAGAGCAGCGCTGCCGTGTCGTGGCTCACCCAGAACGGCGTGCTGAAGCTCTCGACGACGCCGCGCACCTGGGCGAGCAACCACTGCTCACGAGCCTGGGCGGCCGTGTGCGGGGAGGGGAGGTAGACGCCGCGGCGTACTCGCACGAGCTCCCCGTCGCGCGCGCGAGCCGACAGCTCGGCGCGACGGCGGCGGTCGTACGGGACGGCCGCCGGGACCCCGCGCGGGCCCGTGGTGTCCGCCGTGTAGCGGCCCGGGGGTCGGGACGACCAGGCGACCGGGCGCCTGCGAGGACTGGGGACGTCGAGCGACATCGACTCGGAGACGTGCGGTGACTCGTTCATCGCACCAGCGTGGCGCGAACGAGAATGCTCCGGGACGGGAACTCCAAATCTGTGGAAACCGCGGGGTGACTGTCACCGGGCGCGGCGACGTCATCGGGTGCGCTACCGTGCAGACGACCCGGGCGGCGAGGTGGAGACCGGTCCGTGACCAGGGCTCCACCTCGCCTGACCGGAGTACTACCTCGCCGCCCGGAGTACTACTTCGGCGGACCAGGGTTCTACCTCGGCAGACCGGGGTTCTACCTCGGCAGACCGCGTCCGCCCGGCGAGTCCCCGCCGTCAGGCGTTGGCGACGAGGCCCAGCTCGGCGACGCTCGGGAGGCCGTCGTGCTTCGGGACGACGCGGACCGTGTACCCGAACGGGCCGGACGACTCGAGCACGACGTCGCCGGCGAACGCGTGGCGCCCGGCCTCGTAGGACTCGGCGAGCGCGAGCGGCTCGGCCGTGAACTCCTCGATGACGTCCGCCTCGGTGACGCGACCGTGCACGACCTGCACCTCGACGTCCTGCGGCCGCAGGTCGCCGAGGGACACGTACGCGCGCACGGTGAGCCGGTCCCCGACCTGCGGTACCTCACCGATGCCGGACGAGTCGACGTGGTCGACGCGCACGCGCGACCAGCCGGACCGCACGGACTGCTTCCAGTGCGCGAGCTCGCGTGCGGGGGCGAGGCCGTCGGCCGCGAGCGCCCGACCGGCCGCTGCGGCGGGGGCGTAGAGGCGCGTGACGTACTCGCCGACCATGCGCGTCGCCTGGACCTTCGGGCCGAGCGTCGCGAGCGTGTGCCGCACCATCGCGAGCCAGCGGCTCGGCACGCCGGCCGCGTCCCGGTCGTAGAAGCGCGGCGCGACCTGCTGCTCGACGAGGTCGTACAGGGCCGACGCCTCGAGGTCGTCGCGGCGGTCGGGGTCCTCGACGCCGTCGGCGGTGGGGATGGCCCAGCCGTTCTCGCCGTCGAACCACTCGTCCCACCAGCCGTCGAGGATCGACAGGTTGAGACCGCCGTTGAGCGCGGACTTCATGCCCGACGTCCCCGAGGCCTCGAGGGGCCGCAGGGGGTTGTTGAGCCAGACGTCGCAGCCCGGGTAGAGCGACTGCGCCATGGCGATGTCGTAGTTCGGCAGGAAGACGATGCGGTGGCGGACCTCGGGGTCGTCGGTGAACCGCACGAGCTGCTGGATGAGGCGCTTGCCCTGGTCGTCCGCTGGGTGCGACTTGCCGGCGACGATCAGCTGGACGGGTCGCTCGGGGTGCAGGAGGAGCGCCTTGAGCCGATCGGGGTCGCGCAGCATGAGCGTGAGCCGCTTGTACGTCGGGACGCGCCGTGCGAAGCCGATCGTGAGCACGTCGGGCGAGAGCACGTCGTCGACCCAGCCGAGCTCGGCGGGCGTCGCGCCGCGCTCGCGCCAGGACTTGCGCACGCGGCGGCGCGCCTCGTCGACGAGGCGGCCGCGCATCTCGCGGCGCATCGCCCACAGCTCTCCGTCGCTCACGCCGCCTTCCGCGTCGCCGCGCAGCCAGCCCGACGACGCGCCGTCCGCGGTGAGCTCGTCGAGCCCGAGCCGCTCGGACTCGAGAGCCGCGAACGCGGGGTCGACCCACGTGGGCGAGTGCACGCCGTTCGTCACCGACGTGATGGGGACCTCGCGCGCGTCGAACCCGGGCCACAGCCCCTCGAACATGCCGCGCGAGACCTGCCCGTGCAGGAGCGAGACGCCGTTCGCGCGGCCACCCATGCGCAGGCCCATGACGGCCATGTTGAAGACCGTCGGGTCGCCGCCGTCGTAGTCCTCGGCGCCGAGGTCGAGCACGCGCTCGACCGGCAGGCCGTCGACCGCCATGTCGCCGCCGAAGTACTGCGTGACGAGGTCGCGGCCGAAGCGGTCGATCCCCGCGGGGACGGGCGTGTGCGTCGTGAAGACGGTCGCCGCGCGCACCGCCTCGAGCGCCTCGTCGAACGTGAGCCCCCGCTCGACCAGTTCGCGGATCCGCTCGACGCCGAGGAACCCGGCGTGGCCCTCGTTGGTGTGGTAGACCTCGGGCTCCGGCGCGCCGGTGAGCCGCGACCACAGGCGCAGCGCGCGCACGCCGCCGACGCCGAGCAGCAGCTCCTGCTGCAGGCGGTGCTCGCCGCCGCCGCCGTACAGGCGGTCGGTCACCTTGCGCGCGGCCTCGTCGTTGCCGGGCACGTTCGAGTCGAGCAGCAGCAACGGCACACGCCCGACGGCGGCGACCCAGACGTGCGCGTGCAGCGTGCGGCCGCCGGGCAGGGCGAGCGAGACGCGCGCGGGCGTGCCGTCGTCCTCGCGCAGGAGCGTCAGCGGCAGACCGTCCGGGTCGAGCAGCGGGTACGTCTCGACCTGCCAGCCGTCGCGCGTGAGGGACTGCTTGAAGTACCCGGCCCCGTACAGGAGCCCGACGCCGACGATCGGGACGCCGAGGTCGCTCGCGCTCTTGAGGTGGTCGCCGGCGAGGATGCCGAGGCCGCCCGAGTACTGCGGGAGGACCGACGTGATGCCGAACTCGGGCGAGAAGTACGCGATCGCGGCGGGCAGCGCGCCGTCGGACCCCTGCTCGGCAGCCTGCTGCTGGTACCACAGCGGGTCCTCGAGGTAGTGGCGCAGGTCCGCGGCGGCACCGCGCACGCGCTCGACGAACGCGGCGTCGGCCGCGAGCTCGGCCAGCCTGTCCGGCCCGAGCGCCCCGAGCAGCGCGACGGGGTCGCCGTGCACGGTCGCCCAGGTCGCGGGGTCGATGCCCGCGAACAGGTCCCGCGAGGGGGCATGCCAGGACCAGCGCAGGTTGTGGGCCAGCTCGTCCAGGTCGCGCAGCGCGGCGGGCAGCAGGGTGCGGACGGTGAACCGTCGGATCGCTCTCACGGGGACGAGACTACGCAGCCTCGCGCCGCAGCACACCCTCGCCGTGTCACCCGGGCGTAACGCTTGCATGAACTTTCACGCGGCACGCGCCCCCAGCGGCGCGAGGGCACCCCGGGCTCGCCCGGCACCCTCCCCAGGTGCCCACCCCCCGTGTGCCTCGATACGTTGTGCGTGTGACGTCGACCCCACCGGCCCGCGCGCCGCGCCACTCCGCTTCTCCGCCCCCCGTGTCCATCGTCCCCGCCGCAGCGCTTCCCTCCCCCGCGCCCGCGGCCCCGATCGGCCGCATCCCCGTCCTCGAGGTCTCGCCCGTGGTCGAGGGCGGTCGCTGGCCGGCCAAGGCGGTCGTCGGGGAGATGGTCCCGGTCGAGGCGACCGTCTTCCGCGAGGGGCACGACGCCGTCGCCGCCACGGCGGTGCTGGTCGCCCCGGACGGGGCCGAGCGGACGGCACGCATGGTCGACGTCGCGCCGGGCCTCGACCGGTTCCGCGCCACGCTCCACCCGGACGCGCTCGGCGACTGGTCGCTGCGGGTCGAGGCGTGGAGCGACCCGTACGGGACGTGGGCGCACGACGCGACGGTCAAGATCGAGGCGGGCGTCGACGTCGACCTCATGCTGGCCGAGGGGGTGCTGCTCCTCGAGCGCGTCCTGGCCGACGCCGTCCCGCTCCCCGGCCCGGACGGCACGCCGGGCGTCCGCTCGCCCGAGGACGCGCACGTGCTCGCCGACGCCCTCGCGGCCCTGCGCGACCCGGGCCGACCCGCGCAGGCCCGGCTCGCCGCGGCGACGTCGCCCGAGGTGCGCGAGGTCCTGGACCGCGCCCCGCTGCGCGACCACGTGACCGCGTCGGCCACGTACGACCTCCGGGTCGAGCGCCCGCTGGCGCTCGCGGGCGCGTGGTACGAGATGTTCCCGCGCTCCGAGGGCGCGCGGCGCCTCAAGGACGGGCGCTGGCGGTCGGGCACGTTCACCTCCGCGGCCCGGCGGCTGCCGGCCATCGCGGCGATGGGCTTCGACGTCGTCTACCTCACGCCGGTCCACCCCATCGGCACGACCCACCGCAAGGGGCGCAACAACTCCCTCACGGCGCTGCCGGGCGACCCGGGCAGCCCGTACGCCATCGGCTCGAAGGACGGCGGGCACGACGCGATCCACCCCGAGCTCGGCAGCGACCGCACGTTCCGCGCGTTCGTCAAGGAGGCCCGGCGCAACGGGCTCGAGGTCGCGATCGACCTCGCGCTCCAGTGCTCGCCCGACCACCCCTGGGTCGCCGAGCACCCCGAGTGGTTCACGACGCGCGCCGACGGCTCGATCGCCTACGCGGAGAACCCGCCGAAGAAGTACCAGGACATCTACCCCCTGAACTTCGACAACGACCCCGAGGGGATCTACGCCGAGGTGCTGCGGGTCGTGCGCGTGTGGATCGATCGCGGCGTCACGGCGTTCCGCGTCGACAACCCGCACACCAAGCCGCTCGACTTCTGGGAGTGGCTGCTCGCCGAGGTCCGGCGCACCCACCCGGAGGTGATCTTCCTGTCGGAGGCGTTCACCAAGCCGGCGATGATGCACACGCTCGCACGCATCGGGTTCCACCAGTCGTACACCTACTTCACGTGGCGCAACACGCGCGAGGAGCTGGCCGAGTACCTCGAGGAGGTGTCGGGCGAGGGCGCCGCGTACATGCGCCCGAGCTTCTGGCCGACGACCCACGACATCCTCCCGCCGTACCTGCAGCACGGCGGGGTGGCCGGGTTCGCGGTCCGCGCGGTGCTCGCCGCCCTCGGCTCGCCGACCTGGGGGATCTACTCGGGCTACGAGCTCGTCGAGAACGTGCCGCGGCCGGGGGTCGAGGAGCAGATCGACAACGAGAAGTACGAGTACAAGCCGCGCGACTGGGCGCTCGCGGAGGACATCGGCATCTCGACGCTGCTCACGCGCCTCAACGAGATCCGCGGCGACCACCCCGCGCTGCGGCAGCTGCGGAACCTCACCGTGCATCCCACGACGAACGACCAGGTGCTCGCGTTCTCGCGCCATCTCCCGGCGGAGCACTCGCCCACGGGCGTCGCGGACACCGTCGTCGTGGTCGTCAACCTCGACCCGCACTCCCCCCAGGAGTCGAACGTGCACCTCGACCTCGAGACGCTCGGCCTGCCACCGCTCGCCGACGGCCAGGACCCGTGGTCGCCGTCGTTCGTCGCGCACGACGAGCTCAGCGGCGAGAGCTACGGCTGGGGCCAGGACGTGTACGTGCGGCTCGAGCCGATGCGCCAGGTCGCGCACGTCGTCCACGTGAGGCCGTCGTGACGTTCCCGCGCGAGGCCGCCCCCGGGCAGGTCCCTCCCGTACCGGTCCGGGGCCCGGCGGCCGGTCCCGCGCCCGTCCCACCGATCACGGCGCCGGTACCGATCACGGCGCTCCCGCCACGACGCCAGCCCGTGGCGCCCGCCGACACCCGTCCGGGCCTCTCGGACGACCCCGACTGGTACCGCACGGCCGTGTTCTACGAGGTCATCGTGCGCGCGTTCTCCGACGCCGACGGGAGCGGCTCGGGCGACCTCCGCGGGCTCATCGCGCGCCTCGACTACCTCCAGTGGCTGGGGATCGACGCGCTGTGGCTGCCGCCGTTCTTCCCGTCCCCCCTGCGCGACGGCGGCTACGACGTGTCCGACTACACCGCGATCGCGCCGCAGTACGGCTCGACGTCCGACTTCGCCGAGCTCGTGAGCGAGGCCCACGCGCGCGGCATGCGCGTCGTCATCGACCTCGTCATGAACCACACGAGCGACCAGCACCCGTGGTTCCAGGCCTCGCGAGCCGACCCGGAGGGCCCGTACGGGGACTTCTACGTGTGGAGCGACGACGACTCGCGCTACCAGGACGCGCGCATCATCTTCGTCGACACGGAGTCCTCGAACTGGACGTTCGACCCCGTGCGACGGCAGTTCTTCTGGCACCGGTTCTTCTCGCACCAGCCCGACCTCAACTTCGAGAACCCACGCGTCGCGGACGCGATGCTCGACGTCGCGCGGTTCTGGCTGCAGCTCGGCGTCGACGGGTTCCGGCTCGACGCGGTGCCGTACCTCTACGAGGCCGAGGGCACGAACTGCGAGAACCTGCCCGAGACCCACGCCTTCCTGCGGCGCGTGCGGCGCATGGTCGACACGGAGTTCCCTGGCCGGATCCTGCTCGCCGAGGCGAACCAGTGGCCGCGTGAGGTCGTCGACTACTTCGGCACCGAGGACGAGCCCGAGTGCCACATGTGCTTCCACTTCCCCGTGATGCCGCGTGTGTTCTACGCGATCCGGGACCAGCGGGCGAACCAGATCCTCGAGATCCTCGCCGACACGCCCCCCATCCCGCCGGGCGCCCAGTGGAGCACGTTCCTGCGCAACCACGACGAGCTGACGCTCGAGATGGTCTCCACCGAGGAGCGCGCGTCGATGTACGGGTGGTACGCGCCCGACCCGCGCATGCGCGCGAACGTGGGCATCCGCCGTCGGCTCGCTCCCCTGCTCGACAACTCGCGCAAGGAGGTCGAGCTCGCCCACGCGCTGCTCCTGTCGCTGCCCGGCAGCCCGTGCCTGTACTACGGCGACGAGATCGGCATGGGCGACAACATCTGGCTGCCCGACCGCGACGCCGTCCGCACGCCCATGCAGTGGACGCCGGACCGCAACGCCGGGTTCTCGACCGCCGACCCCGGCAAGGTCTACCTGCCGCTCGTCCAGTCGCTCGTGCACCACTACGGCTACGTCAACGTCGAGGCGCAGCTCGAGCAGTCCACCTCGCTGCTGCACTGGGTGCACGGGATGCTCAAGGTGCGGCGGCGGCACCCCGCGTTCGGCACCGGTGACTTCGTGCCGCTCGAGTGCGACAACGAGTCCATCCTCGCGTTCCTGCGCCGCACGCCGGACGAGACGATCCTGTGCGTCGCGAACCTCTCCGCGACGGCGCGCTCGGCGTCGGTGACGGTGCCCGGTCTCGCGGGCGCGACGCTCACCGACGTGTTCGGCGGCGCACACTTCCCCGCGGTCGGCGACGACGAGCGCGTGGTCATGACCTGGGGGTCGCGCGACTTCTACTGGTTGTCGGTCGGCGCGCCGGGCGCCTGATCATCCCGTCGCCCGGTCCGGCAGGAACATCTCGGTCTTCGTGACGATGCCCGCCCTCTCGCCGCACACCACGCACGTGAACCAGTGCACGACCGAGACGATGTGGCTCAACGGCACCATCTCCTCCGAGAGCTCGACCTCGACGTGCTCGCACTCCATGATCTCGACCTTCCTGCTCCGTGGGCTCTTCCGGTCAGTGTCGGGCTCACCACCCACACCGGCTCGTCCGGCGGGCGGGCCACGGCCGTGATGGCATGGGGGCGGACCCGACGGAGCGGAGAGACGGTGACGGCACGGCGGACGGACCCGCCCTCGGCGGAGCTCATGGCCCTTCTCGACCCCTGGCTGCCGGCGCGGCGCTGGTACCCGGTCAAGGGCGTCGACGTGCAACACGTCCCGTGGCTGTCGTACGCGCTCGACGTCCCGGCCCCGGCGCGCCACGGCCTGCCCGACGGTGCCTGGTCGGGCGTGCGCGTCGTCCTGCACCTCCTGCGGCTCGTGGGCGACGGCGTGGACCTCGTCGTGCAGGTGCCGCTGGTGCTCGCACCGGCCCCCGGGGCGGACGCCTCCGCGCCGGACCCGCACGCAGGGGGCGCCACCGGCGCCGCGATCGGGACCGTCGCCGACGGCGGCGTCACCTGGCTCGTGCACGACGGCGCCGCGCACCCCGCGTGCTGGGCCGCCCTGCTCGCCGCCTCCGAGTGGGACGAGAACGGTCCCGCCACGACGGCGCACGACCTCTCGGGCGGGCGGGCGCTGAGCGTGGAGCAGTCGAACAGCTCCGTGCTCCTGCCCCACGCGGCGGGCGGCACCATGCTCAAGATCCTGCGAGCCATCGCGATCGGCCCGAACCCCGACGTGACCATTCCTCGTGCGCTCGCCGCCCTGGGCTGGCTCGGCGTCCCCCGGCCGCTCGCATGGTTGGAGGTGACGTGGGACGCGGTCGACGACCCGGTCCCACCGACCCCGGCCGCCGGCGGCGCCGACCCGTCCCGCGAGGAGCCGGCGTCGGACGCGCCAGGACTCGAGCCGGTCCGCTCGGCTCACCTGGCGATCCTCGGCGAGTTCGTCGACGGCGCGCGCGACGGGTTCGACCTCGCGTGCGCGTACGCGGGCCAGGACTCCTCGTTCGCCGACCTCGCCGCGGATCTCGGGCGCGTGCTCGCCGACCTGCACTCCGCGCTGCGCCGGGCGTTCGGCGTCGGCTCGCCCGTCGACGCGCGGTGGCTCGTCGCCGACCTGCGACGCCGTTCCGACGAGGCGGTCGCGTCGTCCCGTGCGCTCGCGCGTCGCGGGGAGGACCTCGCCGCGTTCTGGGACCGCACCGCCGCGCGCCTGGCGAACGTGACGCGGGTGCCTGACGCGCTCCCGCGCCTGCAGACGATCCACGGAGACCTGCACCTCGGCCAGGTGCTCCACGCACGCCGGTTCGGCTGGAAGGTCCTCGACTTCGAGGGCGAGCCCCTGCGCCCCGTCGCCGAGCGCACCCGGCCCGACCTCGCGCTGCGCGACGTCGCCGGCATCGTGCGCTCGTTCGACTACGCGGCCGCCGTCGGGCGCGCGACGGACCCCTCCTGGGCGGTCCAGGCACGCACGGCGTTCCTCGACGCGTACGACCGCGCGGACACCGCGGGCGTGGACCGCGCGACCTCCGAGGCGCTGGTCCGCGCGCTCACGCTCGACAAGGCGCTCTACGAGGTCGTCTACGAGTCCCGCAACCGCCCGGACTGGGAGCCCATCCCCCTCGCCGCGGTCGACCGCCTCCTCGCCGGCACCACCTGACCGCAAGGTGCCCGCGGTAGCGCGAGGGAGAACCGGGGTCGACGACCACGGTCCTCCCTCGCAGACCACGGTTCTACCTCGCGGAGCAGTCCACGACCGGGGTTAGTGCGGGTGCGTCACCGCGGCTCGTGAAGCCGTAGGTGATCGTCCTGCCGGACGGCACGCGGGCGTTCCACGACTCGGCAGCGACGGTCGCGACACCGTCGTCGACGACGAGACTCCCGTGCCACGTCTGCACGAGCTCGCTGCCCGCAGGCACTCGCCACGAGGTCGACCACGTCGACACCGGCAAGCCGTCGAAGTCCACCCGGACCTGGCCCTGGTACCCGCCCGGCCACCGGTACAGGATCTCGAGCTCGGCCGAGCAGCCGTCGGTGCGCTCGGCGAACACCGAGGCCTCCTTCGACGTCTGCCGGACGCCGTCCGGCCCGTCCAGCAGGCGGCTCCCCCACGGCGTCGGCAGGGTCGGGTCGAAGCCCTGCACGAGGTCCAGGTCCTCCACGCCGCCGCTGTTCCCGCTCCACGACCAGCCGAACCAGCCCAGACCCAGACGACGCGTCTCGGCGAGGATCGTGTCCTCGTCGACGTCGTTGCCGTAGTGCGCCGCACCGAACTCGCCGACGATCAGCGGCAGGCCGGCGTCCACGAAGTGCTCCAGATAGTCCGTCACCACTCCCCCGTCGCCGTAGACCTCGTACATGTGGACCGAGAACACCACGTTGGCGTCGGGGTCGGCGTCGAACACCTGCTGCGCCTGGGAGTACATGGTCCGCGACCAGTCCTGGCCCCAGTTCGGGGCGTCGACGACGATCGTGTGCTCGTAGCCGATGTCGCGCAGGCGCTGGACCGCCGCCGACGTCCGGGGCGCCCACTCGTCGGCGACCGGGCCGTTGCCGATGGGCTCGTTGCCGATGTTGACGAGGACCCGGTCCTCGGTCCCCGCGAGCGTCGGGTAGAGGTCCTCCCAGTAGTCGACCGCCCGGTCGAGCGACACGGCGTCCGGGGCGTACTCGTCGCCGTATCCGGTGGTGTCGTGCACCTCCAGCGCGCACACGAGGCGGTTGACGTCGCACTCGTGCACGACACGCGCGACGTCCTGCGGGTCGTTGCGGGTCCACCGGTCCCCGCTCGACAGCACGACGCGCACGGAGTTGGCGCCTGTGCCCTTGATGTCGGCGAACGACCGGAGCTCGTGCGTGTACCAGGTGTGCGCGTGGTTGATGCCGCGCAGGACCAGGTCGGACCCGTCGGCCTCGACCAGCCTGCCGTCCTGCACATGGAGGCCGTCGGGTGTCGGGCTCGCCGTCGCCGCCGGGGCGAGCGCGAGCGTGCCCGCCCCGACCACTCCGAGCGCTGCCGCCGACGCGGTGAGGGCGTGCACCCACCGTGCGGTGTTCGTGGTCATGAAACTCCTTCGTCCGAGCCCGGGCGCGCCACGCCCTCCGGCCACCATGAGGGGAATGCCGCGGTCCATTAACTGTGAACCGCTTAATACAATGTTCTCCAGATGTCGTCACAGCGCGTCCGCCACCCGTCAGCGGTCGGCGGAGGAGCCGCGGACGACGCACGACCTGCTGTTCTCCCAGCCCCAGCCGTCACCGTCCGGGTCCGACGACGCGCTCGCGCAGTACGGGTACCCGTTCGGCGCCGTGCTCCCGCCGCCGCCCCGACCAGGGTCGGCTGCCGAGCCGCGCACGACGCACGACGCGTTGCTCTCCCAGCCCCAGCCGTCACCGTCCGGGTCCGACGACGCGCTCGCGCAGTACGGATATCCGTTCGGCGCCGTGCCAGGCTCCTCGCCGTCGCCACCACCGTCGCCGTACACCGAGGCGACGGGGGCGTTGCGCGCCTGCAGCCCGTCGGCCCCGTTGACGAAGCGCTGGCCCCACACCGTGAGGGAGCCGGCCGAGAAGCCGTTCACCATGTCGAGGTACTCGACGCCGCCGCTGTTGCCGGACCAGGACCAGCCCAGCATCCCGACGCCCTGCGAGCGGGTGTAGCTCATGATCGTCGCCTCGTCGGGGTTGCCGTCCGAGTGGTCGTGGCCGAACTCGCCCACCATGAGCGGCAGCCCGCGGCTCCTGAAGGAGTCGATGTACGCGCGGACCTCGGCAGCAGTGTCGAACACGCCGTACATGTGCACGCTGAACACCACGTTGCGGTCCGCCGCGGCGACCGTCGGGGCGTTGTCCCGCATCGTGAAGGACCAGTCCTGGCCCCAGTTCGGGGCGTCCACGACGAGCGTGTGCTCGAGGCCGGCCGCACGCAGGGTCCGGATCGCCGCGATCGTGTCGGCCGTCCAGGCCTGGTACCCGCTGTTGCCGAACGGCTCGTTGCCGAGGTTGATCATCACGTAGCGCTCCTGGCCGCGCAGGGCCGAGGCGACGCTCGTCCAGTACTGGGCCGCTGCGGCGAGCGACCGGGCGCTGCCGTCCTCGCCGTACCCCGTGGTGTCGTGGTTCTCGAGGAGGCACACGAGCTGGTTCTGCTTGCAGCGCTCCACGACGGCGCTCACCTCGGCCGCTGACGTCGTCCCGTAGCGGCCACCGGTGAGCACGACGCGCACGGTGTTGGCACCCGCCGCGCGGATGTCCGCGAAGGACTGCGTCTGGTCCGGGTACCACGCGTGCGCGTGGTTCACGCCGACGGGCACGAACGGGTTGCCGTTCCCGTCGTAGATCGTCGTCCCGCTGACGGAGAACCCGTCGTCGGCGGCTCCGTGCGCGGACACGGGGACCGCGACCAGCGCCAGGACCGCGCCCAGGACGGCGGCGAACAGTCGTCTCATCAGAACCCTCCCGTCGGGCGTCGTCGCCCGATCTGGCGGCGGACGTCGTCGTCGGGCCGTCGGAACCAGCCCCCCGTCCAGCTCTTCCGCCGGACGGCCGCCTGAATCGCACTTAAGCGCTTCATCTTTACGCTAGTGCATTCCCGCCAAGAATTCCAGAGCCAGGGCGAGAAAAGCGTCGCTCGCGCCCGGACGCACGACGGCCCGGGAGCTCTCCGTGAGTTCGGAGAGCTCCCGGGCCGTGTCCGCCGGGCACCGGTCTCGGCGCCGCGCGCCGCGCGCCGCACGTCGCTCAGCCGCGCGAGCGCGCCCGCAGCTCCTCGTACGCCACCCGCACGACGTCTGCGCCGGGCTTGCCGTACATGCAGTAGTCGTCGTTTTCCGCGGCTTCCTCCAGCCGGTACAGGGGCGACGGCCAGTCCCAGAGGAAGAAGCCCGAGACCCACGGCCGGCGCGCGCACGCGTCGAACATCTCGGTGAGCCACGCCGCCTGCGCCTCGCCCGAGGGCGGGCCCTCGAGGGTCCAGTCGTTCGGCCGGGAGGGCGAGCCCTCACGGCTCGGGCAGCCGGCCTCGAGGAAGACGAACGGCTTGTCCTCGCGCGCGACGACCGCCTCGATCCGGTCCAGGTGCTGGTCCCACGTCCCAGCCGGGTAGTAGCCGGAGCTGCCGATGACGTCGACGGCGTCCCACCACGTGACGCGGTCCTCCTGGTACTTGTCGCAGTTGTACGTGACCAGGCCGTCGTACACCTCGCGTACGGCGGCCACGAGAGCGCGCCAGTGCGCGTCCCTACTGTCCGCGCGCACCATCTCGCAGCCGACGCAGAACATCTCGACGCCTTCCTCTGCCGCGATGCGCGCGTGGTGGACGACGAACTCTGTGTACGACGCGAACCACTCGTCCCACGAGGGTTCCCCGGGGACGTCCTCGTCGAAGAAGCCGATGAACGCTCGCCACGTACCGTCGGCGGAGTCCACGACGGGCTTGAGGCACACCTTCCAGCCGCGAGCCCTGGCGGCACGGATCGCCGAGCGCACCTCGTCGTCGGTCACTGTCGGCTCGTCCGCGTAGCGGATCCGCGTCGACTGCGGCGTGTCCTGCTTCGCCGAGAGCGTCACGGCGACCCAGTCCACGCCGAGCCCTCGCAGCTCGTCCATCGAGCGCTCGGCGGCTGGTCCCGTCCACGTGCCCCGCACACCGGTCCACCCCCACGTCATGCCGGTCACGGGCGCGCCGGCGAAGGGCTCCGGACGCACGGGACCTGCGGCCTCGCTCAGCTCCGTGCGCGTCGGCGGGTTCGCGCCGGCGCGGGAGACGGTCACCGACGCGGCGACGGCCGCGGCCCGGGCCGCGGTCCACACCGCCGTGTCCGACAGCCCGCGCAGGACGTCCGCCCCGCGCGGGCCCTGCACGCCGCGCGCCGCGAGCGCGTCGAGCAACGCTCCGGTGAACGTGTCTCCGGCGCCGACCGTGTCGACGACGTCCGCAGCGCATCCGGGCACCTCGAGGACCCGACCGTCGTGGCGGAGGACCGTCGCGCCGTCCGCACCCCGCGTCACCACGACGAGGGCAACGCCCCAGCCGGACCACCGCCGGGCGACGTCGACCGGGTCCGTACCCGGCGCGAGCCAGGCGAGGTCCTCGTCGCTCACCTTCACGACGTCCGCGAGCGCCACCAGCTCGTCGGTCCTGGCGCGCACGGCCGCCGCGTCCTCGACCAGCACGGGCCGCAGGTTCGGGTCCAACGAGATGACCGCGTGTGCCCGGGCGCGGCGCACCGCGTCCCGCACCGCGTCCGCGCCCGGCGCGAGGACCGTCGCGACGGACCCCACGTGCAGGACGTCGACACCCGCCGCGTCGACCTCGTCGAGCTCCCACGCCAGGTCGAACGCGTAGGTCGCGCCGCCGTGCGCGTCAAGGGTGACGTGCGCGGTCGAGGTCCGTCGGGTCGTGGGGGTCGTGGCACGCACGTCGACGTCGCTCGACCGCAGCCACCCGCGCACGAGGTCCCCGCGGTCGTCCGGTGCGAGCGCGGTGCACAGGCGCACGTCCCTGCCGAGCCGACCGAGGGTGAGGGCGACGTTCGCCGGGCTGCCGCCCGGGAGCTCGCGCACGCCGTCGGTGCCGTCGGGCACGACGTCGACGAGCGCCTCGCCGACCACGAGGAAGCGCGTCACGAGGCCACCTTCCCGTCGCGGACCGACCGCGCGATCGACGGACCGAGCGGGAGCCGCGGCAGGAGCGTGGCCTGGACCGCGTGGTAGAGGTCGGGCTTGCCCGGCCACACCGCCCCCGCGGGCCGGTTGGCCGTGTCGAGCTCGTGGTGCCACGACCCGCGTTCGTGGTCGACCAGGTGCGTCGCGGCGTAGTCCCACCATGCCGCGTAGAGGTCTGCGTACCGGGTCTCGCCCGTGCGTCGGTGCAGCGCGTCCGCGGCGGCGACGGCCTCGGCGAGAACCCAGTGCATGCGCTCGCGCACCACCGGACGCCCCGCCCAGTCCGTGGTGTAGACGAAGCCGTCCGCCCCGTCCACCGCCCAGCCGTCGGCGACGGCCCGGTCGAAGAGCGCGACCGCCGTCGCGCACAGGTCGGCCGGCGCCGCGGCGCCGAGCGCGCCCTCCGTGTGCAGCAGCAGGCGGGACCACTCGAGACCGTGCCCGACGGTCGCGCCGTACGGCTTGAAGGGGTCGTCGGGACGGTCCACGCCCCGCTCGAGGTCTGCCGTCCACGACGCGTCGAAGTGCTCGGGCAGGCGGCCGTCGTGCTCGGCGGTGAGGCGCACGACGAGCCGGGTGACCCGTGCGGCACGGTCGTGCCACGCCGGGTCGCCCGTCGCGTCGCCGACGGCGAGCATCGCCTCGACCGCGTGCATGTTGGCGTTGAGCCCCCGGTACGGGTCGAGCGTGGCGAAAGCGTGGTCCCACGTGTCGACCGCGAGTCCCGTGCGCTCGTCCCAGAACCGGTCGAGGAAGACCGCGCACGCGTCGTCGAGCAGGGAGCGCGCTCCGGGCAGCCCGGCGAGGCTCGCGCTGGAGGCGGCGAGCAGGACGAACGCGTGGTCGTAGCATGACTTGCCTGCCGTGACGTCCGCGGCCCCCTGCGCGTCGAGGGCATGCAACCACCCGCCGTGCACGGTGTCGCGGAGCGGCTCGAGCAGACCGTCGAGGGCCCCGCGGGCCACCGGTTCGCACCCCGGGACGCCGAGCATGGTGCCGAGCGCGTACACGTGCACGGTCCGGCACGTGATCCAGGTCTGCACCCCGTGACGCGGGTCAGGCCGGCCGTCGCCGTCGAGGTAGGCCGCGCCTCCCCCGGGCACGACGGCGTGTCGCCCGAACGCGAGCAGCGAGCGCGTGTGCTCGTCGAGCCACGCGAGGTGCGTCGTCCTCCCCGTCCAGGTGACGGCCTCGCTCGCACGGCCGCGTGCCGTCTCCCGGGCGTCGACCGTCGGGGCCGTCACGCCTGGACCGCCGTCCGGCGAGCGACGAGCTGGTTGACGCTCCGCAGCACCCGCGGGTCGGTGAGGGCGGACCGGTCGAGCGGTGCCGGAGCGGTCACGTGGAACGTGACGCTCTCGCCGGCGAGCAGGTCGACGAGCGCGTCGTCGACGACGGCCTCGGGGTGGACCTTGTCCGCGAGCAGGGTCAGGCCGCGCACCGCGGTGTCCGTCGTGACCCGGACGCGGGCGCCGTCGGCCGTCGACGTCACCTCGACGTGCAGCGCGGGGCTGCCCAGCGCGCTGTCGCGGGGCTCGGCGAAGAACCACGTCGCGCTCTCGTGGCCGAGGGACGCGACGAGGAGCTCTGCGCCGCGGTCCTCCGGGGTTCCGACCCCGTCCGGGACGGGGACGACGGCGGTGCCGCGCGCCGCGACGTCGACCGGGATCTTGGTCGCCTCGATCTCGACGCCGTCGTAGCGCGTCCGGCGCACGACGAGGTCGCCCCGCCACGACTCGCGCGTGTCGTTGACGACCGCGACGGCGAGGGAACCCCCGTCCCCGCGCGGCTGGATCGTGACGAGCCGGTCCGCGTACGCGTGCCGCAGGGCGAACAGGAGCGGCTTCGCCCGTCCGTCACCGTCGACGGCGGCCCACGACGTCACGGGCCAGCAGTCGTTGAGCTGCCACACGACAGCGCCCATGCAGCGCGGGCTCCACGAGCGGTAGTGCTCGATCGCGGTGCCCACGGCGGTGGCCTGGTTCCAGGACATCGCCCAGTGCCAGTCCTCCATCGCGTCTGGGAGGGGCACGTGCGCGACCAGCCCGTCGGTGAGCTTGTCGTTGCCCTGCATCGCCTTCTGGTGGACGAGCATCCCCGGCGACTCGGGGGTCAGCGGGTCGTCGCTGATCGCGCGAGTCAGCGTGGACCACGTCGGTGGACCCTGCCACCCGAACTCGGCCATGAAGCGCGGGACCGTCTCGCGGTAGCGCGGCCAGTCCTGGCGGTTCCAGAGCTCCCACTCGTGCATCGAGCCGTGCCGAGGGTCGTTGGGGTGCACGTCCAGGCTCCCGGACCACGGGCTCGACGGCGTGTACGCGCAGCCTGGGTCCAGCTCCGCGACGATGCGCGGCAGGAGCTCCGTGTAGTAGCCGAGACCCCAGGTGCGGCCGTCGAGGCGCTTCTGCCAGTTCCAGTCGTGGAAGCCCCAGATGTTCTCGTTGCTGCCGTTCCACAGCACGAGCGACGCGTGGTGACCGAGGCGGGCGACGTTGTCGCGCACCTCCGCCTCGACCTCGGACCGCAGCGGCTCCTCCTCCGCGTACGCGGCGCACGCGAAGAGGAAGTCCTGCCAGGTGAGGATGCCGCGCTCGTCGCACAGGTCGTAGAAGTCGTCCGATTCGTAGATCCCGCCGCCCCACACCCGCAGGAGGTTCATGTTCGCGGAGACCGCCTGGTCGATGCGCTCGGCGTAGCGCTCGCGCGTCACGCGGTGCGGGAACGCGTCGTCGGGGATCCAGTTGGCGCCCCGCACCCAGACGGGGACGCCGTTGACGACGAACCGGAACGAGGTCCCGTCGTCGTCGGGCTCCATCTCGAGCGTCGCCGTGCGGAACCCGACGCGGCGCGAGGACGCGTCGATCACGTCGAGGCCCGAGCGCAGCTCGATGTCGACGCCGTAGAGGGGCTGGTCGCCGTGCGTGCGTGGCCACCACAGGTCGACCTCGGGCACGACCACGTCGAGCTCGACGCGGTCGGCGTCGGCGGGCACGTGGACGCGGATCCCGGCGACGGTCGCGGCGAGCGCGAGCGTCGAGCCCGTGGACGTGTCTCCGCCGGACCGCGAGCGCTCGATCTCGGCGACGACGCTCACGCGGCCCGCCGTGCTCGTGGCGAGCTCGCCGGCCCCGACGCCGTCGACCGTCGCGTGGACCCGCACCTGGGCGAGCCGCGCGACGGACCAGGACTCGAGGCGCACGGGTCGCCAGATCCCCGAGCTTGCCGTGTCGGGGCCCCAGTCCCACCCGAAGCTGCAGGCCATCTTGCGCATCGCGTTGAAGGGGTGCTGGTTCACCTGCGGCCGGTAGCCGAGGAGCAGGCTCTGCCGGTCCGCGTACGGCACGGGGGCCGAGAACCGGACGACGAGCTCGTTCTCCCCGTCGACGAGCAGCGCGCGCACGTCGAACCGGTACGTGCGGTGCATGTTCGCCGTCGAGCCTACCGGTGCGCCGTTGAGGACGATCTCCGCGACGGTGTCGAGACCGTCGAAGACGAGGTCGTGGCGCTCGTGCCCGTCCGGGCTCCACTCGAACCGCGTGGTGTAGGTCCAGTCCGTGCGACCGATCCACGAGAGCAGCCGCTCGTGGTCGTCGAGGTACGGGTCCACGATCACCCCGGCGGCCATCAGGTCGGTGTGGACGCTCCCTGGCACGGTCGCGGGGACGTCGATGACCGCGGTCCCCGCCGGGACGGGACCGCGCGCAGCGGTCACCGTCCAGCCGTCGTGGAGCGGGCGGCGGGTCGTCCCGAGGACGCGGGACTCGGTGGTCGTCACTTGGTGGCTCCTGCGGTCAGGCCGTTGTAGATGTGTCGTTGGAGGAGGAGGAACGCGACGAGAGTCGGGACGATCACCAGGATCGTGCCGGCGGCGATCACCTCCCACTGCGAGCCGAACGGGCTCTTGAAGCGGAACAGCGAGGTCGAGATGACGCCGAGCTTGGCCGACGGCATGTAGAGGAAGGGGATGTAGAACTCGTTGTACACCGCGATGCCCTTGATGATGACGACCGTGGCGATGGCCGGTCGCAGCAGCGGGAAGATGATCCGGGCGTAGATCGTCAGGCGGTTCGCGCCGTCCAGCATGGCGGCTTCGTCGAGCGAGCGCGGGATCGATTTCATGAACTGCAGGAAGATGTAGATCGCGATGATGTCGGTCCCCATGAACAGCACGATGGCGGCCCAGCGGGTGTTGAACAGCCCGAGGCCGTTGATGATCTGGAACGTGGCAACCTGCGTCGTCACGGCGGGGACGAGCGTCGCGAGCAGGAACAGCGCCATGACGGCCTTCTTGCCCCGGAAGTCGAAGCGGTCGACGGCGTAGGCCGTCATCGTCCCGATGAGGATCGTCCCGGCCAGGGTCACCACGAGGATGATCGTCGTGTTGAGGAACCCCTCGAGCATCTTCCCTTGCGTGAACGCGGTCGCGAAGTTCTCGAGGTTGAACCAGCTCCGCGGCGCGTCGAGGGGACCGGTGGTCGCGTACTCCTCCCGCGACTTGAACGCGGCCATGAAGATCGTGACGATGGGGACGATCGCGAACGCGCACGCCGCCACGAGCGAGACGTACTTGAGCGTCGTGCCGACGGGCCCGAGGACCGGGCTCCAGGCTCGCGCCCAGCGCATCGTCCGCTGCCGGGTGCGTTCGGTGGTCGTCGGCTCCGGGCGCGCGGGGGCGGTGGTCGGGGCGGTCATGCGAGATCTCCCTTGTCATCGGGGAAGAACCGGCGCTGGATCCAGCTGATGACGAGCACGATCAGCAGGAGGACGACGGCCATGGCGGAGGCGAGCCCCACCTTGGAGAACCTGAACGCGGTGTCGACCGTCTGGATGACGAAGGTCTCGGAACCGTTCGCCCCGCCGGTCATGATGAACGGGATCTCGAACACGGAGAGCGCGCCCGAGATCGCGAGGATGAGCGAGAGCCCGACGATCTGCCGGATGCCGGGCAGGATGATGTAGCGGAACTTCTGCCACGACGACGCGCCGTCGAGGTCGGCCGCCTCGTAGAGCTCGCCGGGGATCGACTGGATCGCGCCCAGGAACAGCACGAAGTTGAGACCCATGTAGCGCCACACGGACGTCGCCGCGAGCGAGTAGTTGACCAGCGAGGGGTCGCCGAGCCACATCGGAGGTTCGCTCACGCCCACGAGGGTGAGCAGTGCGTCGAGCGTGCCGCCCGGCCGGAAGAAGAACAGGAACACCAGACCGATGGCGACGCCGTTGAGCAGGTAGGGAAAGAAGATGAATCCCTTGAACAGGTTCCGGAACCGCGTGCTGAAGCTGAGGATCGTCGCGAAGTAGAGCGCGAGGACCAGCTGCAGGAATGCTCCGACGAGGTAGTACACGCTGACGAAGAACACGCGGAAGATCTCAGGCCTGGTGAAGATCTCGACATAGTTCTCGAGACCCACGGGCTCCTTGACGGGATCGAGACCGTCCCAGGACGTGAAGCTGTACCAGACCATGTTCGCGACCGGTACGTAGGTGAACAGGAGCAGGAGCGCGAGCGGGACCACGAGGAACAGCCACGGCGTGATCCGCCAGCCGCGCCGGGTTCGTGGTGCCGTGCGAGCCCCGGCACCCACCGCGCCGGTGGGCCTCGTCGGGCTCAGGACTGCCATGACGGAACTCATTTCTCGAAGGGTGCGTGGGGCCCTGACGGGGCGGTCAGGACCCCACGCGGCAGGGGTGGTCGGTCAGCCCACGACGTCGGCGCGTGCGGCCGCCCAGCGGGTGTTCAGGTCGGCGAAGAAGGACTCCTTGTCCCCGTCCGCGGCACCGCGGGCGACGTCGACCATCGCCCGGCGGTACTTGTCGCCCCAGAGGTCGATCTCCGAGGCGTCGGAGATGTCGCTGTCCCACGACTCCTCGCCCGCGGGCGAGGGCTCGAGCTCGACCTGGTTCACGCCCAGCTCGTCGAACGTCGCGAGGATGTCGGGCGCCGGGGCGCCCACGAGCGGCGAGATGCCGCCCTGCTCGGCGGCGAACGTCGTCTCGCGGAGGAACCAGTCGACCCAGGCGCGCGCCGCTTCCTTGTTCTCGGAGTGCTTCGAGACCGCGAGCTTGTAGTCACCCGAGACCGTCGTCGAGAAGATCCCGTCGGTCTGCCACGGCATCGGCCAGAAGTCGATGTCGTCGGCCGACCCTCCTGCCTGCTCCGCCGCGTCCCGCATCTGGGGCACCGCCCACGAACCGAGCACCATGGAGGCGACCTGCCCCGTGCCGAGGAGCGTCTTGGACTCCTCCCAGTTCGTCGTGGTCGGGTCGGGCTCGGAGTGCCCGCCCGCGACGATGTCGTAGACGAGGCTGTCGATCGCGTACTGCTCGTTGCCCTCGGTCCACGGCGCGTCCTGCGAGACACGCTCCTGAACGGCCGTGGGGCCGGCGATGGTGCCCTGGTTGCTCTGCCACTGGGAGAGCGGCCAGCCGTCGGCGTAGTTCGTGTAGTACGGGATCGCGTCGGTCTTCTCGCCGATCGCGGCGAGCGCGTCCAGGAACTCCTGCTCCGTCGCAGGCGGCTCCGTGATCCCGGCGTCGGCCCACACCTTCTTGTTGACGACGTAGCCCATCGCCGTGCCGAAGGTCGCGAGGCCGTAGACCTGGCCGTCGTACGCCTTCTCGTTCACGAAGCGGAAGTCCTGCGCGAGCTCGTCGACGGTGCCGAGGGGCTCAAAGAACTGGGACAGCTGGTCGGTCCCCACGGAGTTCGGGACCAGGAGGACGTCGCCGTAGTCCTGCGTGTTGAGGCGGATGGAGACATCACCCTCGTAGTCGGTGATCGCCTCGAACTCGACGGTGACCCCGGGGTTCTCCGCCTGGAACTGCTCGGCGTACTCCGCCAGGGTCGTGTCCACGATGTCGGTCCGGTTCGTCAGGACGGTGATGGTGCCCGACAGCTCCCCGTCCTCGCCGCCGTCACCGCTCGAGTCGCTGGAGCAAGCGCCCAGCGTGAACGTCAGCGCTGTCACCGCGAGGGCGGCGCCGATCTGCTTCCTTGCCATGTCCGTTCCACTCCTTGGTCGTCGTTGACGTCGCCGACCCGGGCGACGATCGCTCGCTCCGTCCGGCAACTCGCTTAGTTAAGCGGTTAAGTTGCGTTAAGTCCAGGACTGGGCATCACAGATTGGTATCGTTCGGCGAACTCGCCCGCTGGGTGCTGAAGCGCGTCAGTCGGAGCGGCGAGCAGTCGTCCCTCGGGGGCGGAGCGTCGGGGTCGAGTCCAGGAAGCTGCCTCCGGCCTTCCCCTCGATCCGGTCGAACAGGCGGCGCGCGACGTGCGCGCCATAACGCGTCACGTCATGGCTCAGCGCCGAGAGCCGCGGGAAGGTCGCCTCGCACAAGGGCGAGTCGTCCCACGCGATCATCGAGACGTCCTGGGGCACGCGGACCCCGATCTCGCTCGCGACACCCAGGCCGGCGACCGCCATGACGTCGTTGTCGTAGACGATTGCCGTCGGCGGCTCGGCGCCGGTCAGGAGAGTCCTCGTCGCCACGGCGCCCTGCACCGCCGAGTAGTCGGTCCGGGCGATCAACCCCTCGCCGCCCAGGGTCGCGATCTCGTCCCGGAACGCGTCGTCGCGGATCCCCGTGTGGCCGAACCCCTCGACGCCGGCGACGCGCGCGATGCGGCGGTGCCCGACGGCGTGCAGGTACCGGACCGACTCGCGGACCGCTGCCGCGTCGTCGGTCCAGACGTTGGTCAGTCCACCCGCGAGCGCCGGGTCCCCCACGACGACCGCCGGGAGCGCGTCCGGCTGCGAGAACATCTCGATCCGCGGGTCGTCGACGCTCGGGTCGACGATGATCACACCGTCGACCCGCCGCGCCGCACGCCAAGCCCGGTAGGCCCGGAGCTCGGTCTCCCGGTCCGGGACGACCTGGAGGAGGAGCGCGTACGAGCGCTGCGACAGCTCGGACTCGATACCCGCGAGGAACTGCATGTAGAACGACTCGACGCCGAGCATCGCGGGATCGCGCGCGAGCACCAGCCCCACCGTCTCCGTGCGCGCGCCCGAGAGCGAGCGCGCGGCCGAGCTGGGTGCCCACCCTAGCTCGGCCGCGATCGCGAGGATCCGTGCGCGCGTCGACTCCGAGACACCCGGCCGGTCGTTCAGCGCGTACGACACCGCGCCCGTCGAGACCCCGGCCTCGCGGGCGATGTCAGCGATCGTGATCCTCGCCACGGAACTCCTTCCCTCGGCTCGTGAGCCTACTGCGGCCGTCCGGCGAGCCCGTCATGTCGGGGTCGCGGAAGCGTGGAAAGGTTGCCCCATGACCGGGCCCGCCGATTCCGCCACCCCGCCACCCGTCGTCGTACCGCCGGACGCGCTCGCGGCCGCCGCGGCCGGACGCATGTTCGACCCGCACGCCGTGCTCGGCCCGCACCTGGCACCCGAGCCCGACGACGCGCGCGCCGTCGTGCGCGTCCTGCGCCCTCTCGCCGACGAGGTCGTCGTCGTCACCGCGGACGGCGAGCACCCCGCCGCGCACGAGCAGGACGGCGTGTGGACCGCCGTCGTGCCGGTGCGCCGGGACGACGACGGCACGCGCCACGCGCCCGACTACCGGGTCCGCGCCCGGTACGGCGGCGAGACGACGACGGCGGACGACCCGTACCGCTTCCTGCCCACCCTGGGCGACGTCGACCTGCACCTCATCCGCGAGGGCCGGCACGAGGAGCTGTGGCGCGCGCTCGGGGCCAACGTCCGCACGTTCCCCAGCGTGCTCGGCGAGACGACCGGTACGGCGTTCGCCGTCTGGGCACCCAACGCGCGAGCGGTGCGCGTCATCGGCGACTTCAACGGCTGGGGGTCGACGCACCCGATGCGGTCGCTCGGGAGCACCGGCGTGTGGGAGCTGTTCGTCCCGGGCGTCGTCGCCGGCGCCCGGTACAAGTACGAGATCCTGGGCCCCGACGGGTCGTGGCGCCAGAAGGCCGACCCGCTCGCCAAGGCGGCGGAGGTGCCACCCGCGACGGCGAGCGTCGTCGTCGAGTCGCACTTCGACTGGTCCGACGACGCGTGGCTCGCCGAGCGTGCCGCGCGCGACCCGCACGCCGGGCCGGTGAGCGTCTACGAGGTGCACCTCGGCTCGTGGCGGCAGGGGCTCTCCTACCGCGACCTCGCCGAGCAGCTCACCGACTACGTCGTGGAGCAGGGGTTCACGCACGTCGAGCTCCTCCCCGTCGCCGAGCACCCGTTCGGCGGGTCGTGGGGCTACCAGGTCACCGGCTACTACGCGCCCACGTCGCGCTTCGGCCACCCCGACGACTTCCGGTACCTCGTCGACCGCCTGCACGCCGCCGGGATCGGGGTCGTCGTCGACTGGGTCCCCGCGCACTTCCCGCGCGACGAGTGGGCGCTCGCCCGGTTCGACGGCACCCCCTGCTACGAGCACGCCGACCCCCTGCGCGGCGAGCAGCCCGACTGGGGCACGTTCGTCTTCGACTTCGGCCGCAACGAGGTGCGCAACTTCCTCGTCGCCAACGCGACCTACTGGTTCGAGGAGTTCCACGTCGACGCGCTGCGCGTCGACGCCGTCGCCTCGATGCTCTACCTCGACTACTCGCGCGGCCCCGGCCAGTGGCACCCCAACGTCCACGGCGGGCGCGAGAACCTCGAGGCCATCGCGTTCCTCCAGGAGACCAACGCGACCGCCTACCGGCGCACACCCGGCGTCATGATGATCGCCGAGGAGTCCACGGCCTGGCCCGGGGTCACGCGCCCGACGTCGTCCGGCGGGCTCGGGTTCGGGCTCAAGTGGAACATGGGCTGGATGAACGACTCCCTGCGCTACGTCGCCGAGGAGCCCATCAACCGGCGCTACCACCACCACGAGATCACGTTCTCCATGGTCTACGCGTACTCCGAGCAGTTCGTCCTGCCCATCAGCCACGACGAGGTCGTGCACGGCAAGGGCTCGCTCTACGGCAAGATGCCCGGCGACGACTGGCAGAAGCGCGCCGGCGTCCGCGCGTTCCTCGCCTACCAGTGGTCGCACCCCGGCAAGCAGCTGCTCTTCATGGGCAGCGAGATCGGGCAGCACACCGAGTGGAACGAGGGCGCGTCGCTCGACTGGGACGGCCTCGTCGCCGACCCGGGCCGCCAGGGCGTGCTGCGCACCGTCCGGGACCTCAACGCGCTCTACCGCGCCACACCCGCGCTCTGGGAGCTGGACCACGACCCCGCCGGGTTCGAGTGGCTCGACGCCGACGACGCCGACCACAACGTCCTCGCCTACGTCCGGCGCGGGCGCGACGGGAAGCAGGTCGCGGTGGTCGTGAACTTCGCCGGGACCCCGCACGAGGGGTACCGCGTCGCGCTGCCCGCGGGCGGCGCATGGCGCGAGGTGCTCAACACCGACGCAGAGACGTACGGCGGGTCGGGCGTCGGCAACCTCGGCGCGGTCGAGGCCGAGGCTGTCCCGTGGAAGGGCCGCGCGCACTCGGCGACCCTCCGCCTCCCCCCGCTGGGAGCGCTGTACCTGGTCCCCGCCTGACGCCGAGGGAGAACCGCGGTCTGCCGAGGTAGAACCCTGGTCGCGCGAGGTAAGACTCTGGTCTGCCGAGGTAGAACCGTGGTTCTGGTGTCCGACGGCGCGTGGTCGCCCTGGGTGTCGGGGTGGGTGGGGCGCCGAGCATTGTCGTTACGGCCCGTCCCGGGCGCCCGACGGGTCACAACGGTCTGCTCGACCGGCCGGAACCGCATGGTCGCCACGAGCACGGACCGCACCGCCTCGCCGGGCACGGGCTGCTCCCGCCGTGGCCGTCGCCGGGCCAGGGTTCTACCTCGCGCGACCACGGTTCTACCTCGGCGGACCAGGGTTCCACCTCGGCGCGACTCGGCCACCTGCCGGGTGACGGGAACGGCCGAGCGGGTGGGGCGGCGTCGGAGGCGAAGGGCGTCAAGGCCGCGCTCCTCAAACCCACACCCGACAGACCACGGTGACGGCGCGGACAGCCCGAGCACCGACGCCGCCCCACCCGCGGACCCGACCACGGACCGCCCAACCCGACCCGAGCACCGACGCCGGCCCGCACGCGGACCCGACCACGACCCGCGCCCGACCCGCCCGAGGTCAGTACAGGCTGATCGCGAGGCGCTGGCGGGCCTTGCCGACGCGGGGGTCGGTCGGGCCGATGATCTCGAAGTAGTCGAGGAGGCGGACGCGCACCTTCTCCTTGGCGTCCGCGTCGGCCCCCGGCAGGAGGTCGAGGAGGCGGCCCAGGGCGTCGTCGACGTGACCGCCGAGCAGGTCGAGGTCGGCGATCGCGAGCTGGGCGTCGACGTCGTCGGGCGCGGACGCCGCGGCGGCGCGCACGGTCGCGAGGTCGGCGTCACGCGTGCGCTGCAGGAGCCGCACCTGTGCGAGGCCGGCGACGGCAAGCGCGTCCTTCGGGTCCTGCTTGATCGCCTTCTGGTAGGCGGCGACGGCCGCGTCGAGGTCGTCGCGCTCGATCGCGTCGTACGCCTCCTGGTGCAGCGGCGGGAGCTCGGGCTCGGGCTCCGGCGTCGTCTCGGCGCCCTGGGGCGCCGCCTCGCCGTCCGCGCCCTGCGCCGGCGCGCGACCCGTGACCCCGTTCGCCTCGGCCGCCTCGAGCACCTGGTCGAGGACGGCGCGGACCTGCTCGGCGGGAGCCGCGCCCTGGAACAGGGGGACGGGCTGGCCCTGGAGCACCGCGACGACCGTCGGCACGCCCTGCACCTGGAACGCGGCCGCGATCTGCGGGTACGCCTGCGCGTCGACGCGCGCGAGCAGGAACCGGCCCGCGTACTCGTCGGCGAGGGCTCCGAGGTCCGTGCCGAGCTGGGCGTTGGCCTGGTCGGTGGGGATCCACAGCAGCACCACGACGGGGTACTGCGTGGAGTCCTGGACGAGCTGGCCGAAGGTCTCCTCGGTCACGTCGACGACGTACCCGCCAGCGGCGGGAGCGCCGCCCTCGGCACCCGGCGGGGGTGCCTGCGGCCTGGTCAGCGCGGACAGGTCGACCGCTCCGCGCACGTCGAACGCGGGCTGCTGGGTGGGTTCGCTCATGGGTGCATCCTACGGACGGTCAGGCACGGCTCACTGGTTGGCGACGGACGTCGCGACGTGCGTGTAGCCGAGCAGGCGCGGCGTCTCCTCGCTGTCCGCCGACGGGATGTACATCGCGACGAGGTCGGTGTACCCGACCTTGAGGACGTTCGTCGGTGTGGATGCCCCGAAGAGCGCCTTCTGCGTCTCGGTCGTCGGGCTCACGAAACCCCCTGCCTCGACCTGGAACGTCTCGAGCGACGTCAGCGCGGCCATGACCATCGCCCCGCCGTCGGCGGTGCGCACGGCCCGGACGGGCTCCTCGGTGGTCGCGAACGTCAGGGTGCGGCTGCCCGCCGCGGTCTCGAGCGGCACGCGGTGGCGCTCCGCCTCGGCCGCGAGGAACTGGCGCAGCGTGTCGTCCGGGAACGTCGCGGCGAAGCCGGAGCCTGCGCCGAGGTTGAGCACGTCGGCGTACTGGGCGACGGCGTCCGTCGGGGTGATCAGGAGCGAGTCGTCGTCGGGGGCGACCGCCTCGCTACCGATGCTCGGGTCGGCGAAGCTCGGCATCGTCACGCCGGGGAGCAGCGGGACGAAGCCCCAGAGCGCGTACTGGTCGCGCGCGCCCGCCTGCTCGAGCGCGACCAGCCGCGGCGACTCGAGGTTCTCCGGCTGGACGCTCACGGCGTACGAGGTGCGGGCCCACGTCTGCGTCGTCGGGACGATCGTCTGCTGGACCTCGGTCGGGATCTCGGTCACGAGGTCGCTGTTGCCGCGTGCGGCGGCGACGGCGAGCTGGCTCGTCCGGATCGCGAGGGCGGGTCCGGTGACGCGGCCCTCGAGCTGCGCGGGGTCGTTCGCCTCGCCGGCCGCGGTGAGCGCGGCACCGACGGCGTCGAGCACCTCGGTCTCCTGGCCCTCGGTGAGCACGGGCGGCGGCGGGTCCTGCGTCTCGTCGGGCTGCGGCGTCGGGAGCGGCGCGGCGCAGCCGGCCAGCAGGACCGCGCCGACGAGCCCGGTGGCCACCCCGAGGTGGCGGCGGGCACGGCGCGTGCGGGCCGTGTCTCGGGTGGTCGTCGTCATCGCGTGGTGTCCTTCGTCTCGTCCGCAGAGCTGGGCGGGTCCGCCGGTCCCTGCGCGCCGGGCGTCGCGCTGAACCCCCAGGCGCGGCGCCAGGCGTCGGCACGGGTCGTCGCGCTGTCCTGGGCGGTGGGGTGGGCGTCGGTCGCCTCGACCACCGGCTGGGCCGCGGTCTTCGGGCGCCGCTCGCCCCGCGGGACGACGGGGATCTGCCCGGTCAGCCACGCACGGCGCGGCTTCTGGGGTGCCGCCTGCTCCTGCGCGAGCCGCTGGGCCTCCTCGCGCTCGCGCAGCTCCCGCCGCGTGAGCATCCGCACCTGGGCCGTGTCCGTCAGGGCCTCCCCCGGCGTCTCGGCAGCGCCCGACGACGTGTCGGTCGCGGGCTTGGTGACCTGTCCGTCCGCGTCCGCGGTGCGACGTCCCGTCGTCGGCCCGCGGCGCTTCGGGCGCAGGCTCGCCGCGCCGATGCCCAGACCGAGCAGGATGAGGACGGCGCCGCCGATCACACCGGGCCACAGGAGCGGGGTCTCGACCTCACGGGGCCACGAGAGCTCGAGCGTCGGCGCCACCGCGTCCTCGCCCACCCCGGCGGCCAGGAGCTGGAAGCGGCCCTGCTGGTCGGACCAGCGCAGGCTCGCCGAGCCGGTGCCCGAGGACTCCTCGAGCCACATGTCCGAGCCCGCGGGGTCCGCGCCGACGACGGGAGCCTCCTCGGCGGGCGTCTCGCCCTCCGCAGGCGTCTCGCCCTCCGCAGGGGCCTCGGTCTCCGTCGGCTCCGGCTCCTCGGGGACGACGGCGCGCGTCGACAGCGCGTCCCAGTCGGACAGCCCCGTGACGGCGCCGTGCGGGTCCTGCCCGACCCATCCCGTGACGTCGACCTCGCGACCGATCGCGAGCGTCACCTGCTGCTCCCCGGGCACGGTCGCGCGGATCGTGACGTCCTCCGCGACGAGGTCCAGGACCCCGGGCTCAGTGACGAGCATGGTCCCGTCGCCCGTGTACGCCGTGGTGGCCACGACCGTGTCGCTGTCCCGCCACACCGTGGCGGACGCGACGCCGAGGCCGACGGCGACCAGTCCTCCCACGAGCAGGAGGGCAGCGATGATTCGTTGCAGCACCGAGCTTCCCTTCGTCGATCGACGTTCCAGGATAGGTGCGAAACTCCTCGTAGATCGACTGCGGGCCCCCACGAGCGGATCCTCACGAACTGTTCACGCCCTCGTTTCGCTCCGGTCTCACGAGCATCGGGATCGTTGTCCGGGTCACCGGGCGCTCCCCACGCGCGCACGGCCCCGGCTCTCCGCGTGAGGGCCCCGTTCGTCGTCTCACGGGCGCCATTCCGGGTATTCAGGACAGGGTGATCCCCGTATCCTGGTCGGAGCACGGCGGGGCCGTGGCGTGACCGCCGCCCCCTCAACCAGCTCTGGCGGGCACCCTCCAGGGCTGGCGGGCAGCCGCCCAGCGGCGGCGAGCCCGCGACGAACAGCACCGGAGGTCATCGACGTGTCCGACGAGCGCACGCTCTTCCCCATCACCATGCGCGGCTACGACCGCATCCAGGTCGAGTCCCAGCTCGCGAAGCTGGAGAAGGCGCTCGAGGACGCCCGCTCGCGCGTCGAGGCCGCGGACTCGCGCGCCATGCAGCTCACCAGCGAGCTCGCCGACGCCCAGCGCCAGCTCCGCGAGGCGGACCGTCCGTCGTACGCCGGGTTGGGCTCCCGCATCGAGCAGCTGATGCGCTCCGCGGAGGAGCAGTCGGCAGACATCCTGTCCCAGGCCAACGCGCAGGCCGCGGACATCATGGCGCGCGCCAAGCTCTCGGCCGGGCAGGTCCGGTCTCGTGCGGAGAACGAGGTCGCGGAGCTCCTCAACAGCGCGCGGCTGGAGTCGGAGGAGATCCGGTCGACGAGCACGTCCGAGGCCGAGGGCATCCTCCTCAGCGCCCAGCGCCGCGCCGAGGAGCTCGTCGGCTCCGCCGAGCGCGAGGCGGCACGCATCCAGAGCGTCATCGCGACGGAGGAGAGCGAGCGCCGTGCGTCGCTCGAGCGCGAGCTCGGGACGCTGCGCGCGACCGTCGAGCGGGAGACCACCGAGCTCCGGGTCACCACGGAGCGCGAGGCGGCCGAGCTGCGCGCCCGGGTCGCGGCCGAGACCGCGGCGCAGCGCGAGAGCGCGGAGCGCGAGTCCTCCGAGCTCCTCGAGAACGCTCGCCGCGAGGCGCAGCGCCAGGTGGACGAGGCGCAGCGGAAGGCGACCGAGGCAGCCAACGCGGTGACCTCGGAGATGGAGGAGCTGCGCGACAAGGCCCGCACGGCGCTCGCCGACGCGGAGCTCGAGGTCGTCCGCCGCCGCGAGGAGGCCGAGCGCGAGAACGCGGAGCGGCACCTGGCGGCCAAGGCCGAGACGGAGAAGCTCGTCACGACCGCGGAGGAGCACGCCGCCGAGGCGGAGAAGCGCGTCGCGCTCGCGCTCGAGCAGGCGGAGAAGGTCCGTGCCGAGTCCGACGCCTACGTCAAGGACCTCATGGCCACGGCCCGGCGCAACGCCGACCGCATCGTCGCCGAGGCGCGCGAGTTCGCCGACCAGACCGTCAGCGACGCGAAGACCGAGGCGGAGCAGCAGCGGGGAGTCGCCCAGCGCCAGCTCGAGGACCTCACGCGCCAGCACGACTCGATCAACACCTACCTCGAGGAGCTGCGGGGCCTGCTCGGCGGCGAGAGCGAGGCGGCCAAGACGCCGCCCGCCACGGCGCCCGCCGCCCCGTCGGGCACGCCGGCCCAGCAGGCGCGTGCGGCGACGCTCCTCACGGCGGAGTTCCCCGCCGTCCCCGAGGACGCCGCGCCGCAGCAGGTGGGGACGGTCGAGGCGCCGCCCGCGAAGCGACGGGGGTCGACGCAGGCCGCGGCGGACGCCGAGACCGACGCCCCCGCGCCCGCCTGACGAGAGGGAGCGTCCGTGGTCGCCTCAGTCCCTGACCCCTCCGCTGCCGCCGACGACTGGCGGCGGCAGCGGACGGAGGCGGCCGCGCTCCAGCAGCGGGAGCTCGACCGGCGGCGCGCCCGCGAGGCCGAGGCGGCGCGGGCCCTGCTCGCCGGCTTCGTCGCCGACGCGCGCGAACGAGGGATCGAGCCCGAACCGCTGCGGGCTCGCGCGTTCGACGGCTCGGCGACCTATCGCACGCCACTGCGGGGCTGGTACCTGCGCCGCAACCGGAGCGTCGCCGTGGGGACCGACGGCGAGTTCTACGTGCTGAGCGTGCCCGGGAGCCTCGTGGCCCGTGTGCGCGGGACGACCGTCGAGCCCTCGGACCCGCCGCTCGTGCTGGGCAAGGGCGGCCGCGACGGCGAGTCGATCGACCTCGCGGACGCCCTCGCCCTCGTGCTCGACGGGCGCTGAGGTGGGCGCTGAGATGGGCGCTGAGATCGGACGCTGGGGTCCAGCGCTCTCGTCGCGTCAGCTCGACGCGCGTGCCAGGAGGTCTGCGAGGGCGTCCGCGACCGCGGCGGGATCCTCGATCGCGCTCATGTGGCCGGCGCCCGTGACCTGGACGAGCTGCGCGTCCTGCGCGGCGGCGGTCATGTGCTCCGCCTCGGCGACCGGTGCCACGACGTCCTCCTCCCCCACGACGACCGCGACCGGGCCCGCGAAGGACTCGATCACGGCGGTGCGGTCGGGCCGCGCCGCCATGGCGCGCTGCGTCCAGGCGACGCCGGCCGGCCGCTGACCCCGGATCCACTCCTCGAGCCGGGCGGTGAGATGCTTGCGCGCCGCCTTGCTCGTCTCGCCCAGGAGGACGCCGGGCATGCCGAGGACGGCGTCCACCGTCTGGTCGCGCGTGACCTGGTCCGCGATCCGCAGCCGGTTCTCGCGAGCCTCGTCCGTGTCGGCCGTGGACTTGGTGTCCACGAGGCCGAGGCCGGCGACGACGTCGGGGTGGCGCTCGGCCAGCGCCAGCGCGACGTAGCCGCCCAGCGACAGCCCGGCGACGACGGCGCGCGTCACGCCGACGCGTGCGAGCGCGGCGGCCGTCGCGTCGGCAGACGCCTCGAGCGAAGGCGGGTCTCCGGCGAGCGGGCTCCCTCCGAGACCCGGCAGGTCGACGGCGACGACGGTCGGCTCGCCGGGCAGCACCGCCGCGACGTCCGACCACATCCGGTGGTCGAGCGGGAAGCCGTGCAGCAGCACGAGCGGGAGGCCGTGGCCCTCGCGCAGCGTGAAGGTCTCGAGCGATGGCGTCGTCACGTCCGTCTCCTCAGGTCGTCGTCGCGTTCCGCGTCCCACGCTGCCACGTCGTGCGCCCCTCTGCCGAGGGAGCGGCACGGTCGAGCGGTCAGTCAGTCGGCGAGTCCGTCCGAGCGGCTCGCGTCGTAGCTCGCCTGGTCGGAGTCGGCCGTGTCGCTGTCGGCGGTGAGCGCACCGGGTCCGTCGCCCGACCACTCGGTGGGCAGCGGGAGCGGGAACCCGGGGCGCACGTGGCCGACGATCTCGTTGAGCACGCGCCGCACGGACGGCTCCCCCACCCACAGGTGCTTCGCGCCGTCGACCCCGATGACCTCGGCGTTGCGGACGCGCGCGAAGCGGCGTCGCGCCTCGTCGGGACGCAGGTAGTCGTCGAGCTCGGGGACGAGCACGACGAGCGGCTTGCCGAACGCGTCCCAGCGGTCGAGGTCCTCGTCGGTCGCGCGGTGCAGCGGGGGCGAGAGCAGGATCGCGCCCTCGACCGCCGGGTCGGTCCCGTGCTTGAGCGCGAGCTCGGTCCCGAACGACCAGCCCACGAGCCATCGCTGCGGCAGGTCGCGGAACTCGGCGAGCTCGATCGCCGCAGCGACGTCGAACCTCTCGGCCTCGCCGCCGTCGAACGTGCCCTCGCTCGTGCCCCGCGGCGACGACGTGCCGCGCGTGTTGAACCGCAGGACCGCGAGGTCCGCGAGCGCCGGCAGCCGCCAGGCCGCCTTGCGGTAGACGTGGGAGTCCATGTACCCGCCGTGGGTCGGCAGCGGGTGCAGCGTGACGAGGGTCGCGACGGGGTCGCGGTCCGCGGGGAGGGCGAGCTCGCCGACGAGCGTCAGCCCGTCCGCGGTGTGCAGCTCGACGTCCTCGCGCCGTGCCGGTAGGACGGTCAGGGACCGGATGGGGGTCGGTTCGGCGGCCGGCGCGGCGGCGGGCCCGGGTGCGGTGCTCATCGACCCCGAGCCTAGTTCGTCGTCACCGCGGCCGGCGGCGCCCACGCGCCTGCCAGCACGCCGTGTGCCAGTGCCGGCGCTGGTCGAGCGCCGTCTCGGCGCCGAAGAACGAGTCCTCCTGCCACGCGACGAGGTGCCCCGTCCCGGGCGGGATCTCCTGGTTGCAGCCCGGGCACAGGTAGGTCTTCGTGCCGCCGCGGACCGTGCGGACCGACCACTCGCCGTCGGACCCGGACTCGCGCCGCGCCCCTCCGAGGGCACGGTCGAGGTCGAGCGGCGCGGGCTCCGCACCCCATGGGCGCTTGCGGGAGGGTCGACGGGACGGCATGTCCCCATTCTCACCCGGCCGCCGCGCCGCGCACCGGGCGCCGGGCCCGCCGGTCGGTGCTCCCAGCAAGGATCCAGGCTCGACCGCTAGAGTGTCCGCGCCGGTGCTGCACCCCGGCGCTCGGCCGCGAGGCGCCCCGACCCGGGATGCCGACGACCGCCGTCGTGACGGTGCGGCCCAGACCCGACGGCCCCGCGCCGTCCCACCGACCGAAGGACTTCCCCTCGTGAAGCACCGCACCCTGCGCGGCGTCGCCGCGCTCACCCTGGGCGCCGCCCTCGTCCTCTCCGGCTGCTCGTCCGACGGCGGGTCCGCCGACGAGACGTCGTCGAGCCCGTCCGCGAGCGACGGCGCGGCCGACGGCGCGACGTCGTCGCCCGAGGACGTCGCGGTGCTCGAGGCCGTGACGGTCACGGGCGACCCGGGCACCGAGCCGACCCTCGAGTTCGAGTCCCCGCTCGAGGTCTCGGGCCCGGCCGCCCTCTCCCTCAGCGACGGCGACGGCGACGAGATCGCCGAGGGCAACCAGGTCACGCTGAACCAGGCGGCGTACTCCGGTGCGGACGGGTCGAAGCTCGGGTCCTCCTGGGAGGACGACTCGGCACAGCCGGTCGTGCTCGACGACACCGTGTACCCGCAGCTGCTCGACGTGCTCGTCGGCAAGAAGGTCGGCACGCGCTTCCTGTTCGCCGCCCCGGGCCAGGACGGCGCGGTGGTCCTCACCGTCGGCGAGGTCGTCGCTGCGAAGGACGTGCCGAGCGTCGACGACGCCCCCTCCCGCGCCGAGGGCGAGGCCGTGACGCCGGCCGAGGGCCTGCCCGTCGTGACCCTCGACGACTCGGGCAAGCCGTCCGTCGAGATCCCGGAGGGATACGCCGCGCCGACCGAGCTGGTCGTGCAGCCGCTCATCAAGGGCACCGGCCCCGAGGTGACGGCGGACCAGACCGTCATCGCGCACTACACGGGCTGGAAGCTCGACGGCGAGCAGTTCGACTCTTCCTGGGACCGCGGCGAGCCGTCGACGTTCCCCCTGAGCGGCGTGATCGCGGGCTGGACGCAGGGCCTGACCGGTCAGACCGTCGGCAGTCAGGTGCTGCTGGTCATCCCCGCCGGCCTCGCGTACGGCGAGGCGGCGGAGGGCAACACGAGCGAGCTCGCTGGCGAGACGCTGGTGTTCGTCGTGGACATCCTCGCGGCGTACTGACCGCCGCCTGAGCGCGAAGGGCCGCACCCCTGGGGGTGCGGCCCTTCGCGCGTCCGGGGCCTCGACCGTGGGCACCGGTGTCGGCCCGTAGGCTCGAGGCATGACAGACGCTTCCCCCGTCCCTGTCCCCCCGGCCTCCGCGGTGCCCGACGGCGGCGCACCCGCCGGTCCTGCCGTGTCACCCGAGCGCGAGGTGCTCACGTGGGAGACGTTCGGCGTCGCCGCGCGCGAGCTCGCCGAGCAGGTCGTCGCGAGCGGCTTCCGCCCGGAGGTCGTCGTCGCGGTCGCGCGCGGCGGGCTGCTGCCCGGTGGCGCGGTCGCCTACGCGCTCGGCACCAAGGGCGTCGGGACGCTCAACGTCGAGTTCTACACGGACATCGGCCAGACCCTCACCGACCCGCGCGTCCTGCCGCCGCTCATGGACACGTCCGACCTGCCGGGCGCGCACGTCCTCGTGGTCGACGACGTCGCCGACTCCGGCCGCACGCTCGCCCTGGTCATGGACATGCTGAGCAACCACGGCGCCGAGGCCCGCTCCGCCGTGCTCTACACCAAGCCGCGCACGATCATCCAGCCGGACTACTCGTGGAAGGACACCGACCTCTGGATCACGTTCCCGTGGTCGGCCGACCCGCCTGTCGAGGGCGCGCAGTCGCGCCCGAACGACTGACCGGTCGCCCGGCACCGGTCAGCGCGTGCGGAAGGGGGCCAGCGTCGCGCGGACGGCGTCTGCCGCACCCCAGTCGGGGTCGAACTGCGCGACGACGGCCAGGTGCTGGCGGAGCTGGACGACGGGCATGTGCTCGCGCCAGTCGTCGTCGAGGCTCATGAGCTCCGCATAGAGCCCGAAGAAGGCGTCCGCCTCGGGCGGCGGTGCGGTAGACCACACGTGGGCGAGGTCGACCACCGCCCACGTGCACGAGACGGCCGGGTCGATGAGCGCCGGACGGCCGTCAGGGGTCGCCATCACGTTTGAAGCCCACAGGTCCCCGTGCGTCAGACAGGCGGGCCCTCCGGGCAGCACCTCGGGGAGCCGCGCGCACAGACGCTCGAGCGCGGCGCGGTCCGCGGCGTCGAGCGCCTCGTAGACACGGGGTTCGTCGAGCCAGCGCAGCAACCGGTGCTGCGCGAAGAACTCGAAACCATCTTCAGTCCAGGTGTTCACCTGCCGACGGCGACCGAGCCACCCGTCCTGGTGCCACCCGAAGCGCTCGGTCCGCGTCGTCGTGTGCAGGTGCGCCAGCGAGCGAGCGAGCTCCTCCCAGAAGGCCCGCGTCGACAGCCGCGGAGCGAGCGTCGACAGCACGAGCACGTCGCGGCCGACGTGCACGACCTCAGGGGTCTCCACGCCGGCGGCACGGAGCGCGGCGAGGCCCTCGGCCTCCACGGTGAAGACGTCGTCGCCCGGGGCGTCTGTGTCGAACGCCTTGACGAACAGCGGTGCGCCCTCGGTTCGCCGGGCCAGCCCGGCCGTCGCGGCGAGCCCACCGCTCACCGGCTCCACGGACGTCACGTCGTCGAGCCCCGCGGCGTGCAGCCGCTCCCTCAGCATGCCCATGCTGGGACTATGTCAGACGCCGAAGGCCCGGGCTTGCGATTCCTGCAGGTCCGGGCCTTCGGCACGGCACGGGTCGACGCGCCGGACTAGAAGTCCCAGTCGTCGTCCTCGGTGTTGACGGCCTTGCCGATGACGTACGACGAGCCGGACCCCGAGAAGAAGTCGTGGTTCTCGTCGGCGTTCGGCGACAGGGCCGAGAGGATCGCCGGGTTGACGTCGGTCTCGTCCTTGGGGAAGAGCGCCTCGTAGCCGAGGTTCATGAGCGCCTTGTTGGCGTTGTACCGCAGGAACTTCTTGACGTCCTCGGTGAGCCCGACGCCGTCGTAGAGGTCCTCCGTGTACTGCACCTCGTTGTCGTACAGCTCGAAGAGCAGCTCGAACGTGTACGCCTTGAGCTCGTCGCGCTCCTGCGGGCTGAGCTTCTCGAGGCCCTTCTGGTACTTGTAGCCGATGTAGTACCCGTGCACGGCCTCGTCGCGGATGATGAGGCGGATGAGGTCGGCCGTGTTCGTCAGCTTGGCGCGGCTCGACCAGTACATCGGCAGGTAGAAGCCGGAGTAGAAGAGGAACGACTCGAGCAGCGTGCTCGCGACCTTGCGCTTGAGCGGCGAGTCGCCCTTGTAGTACTCCATGACGATCTCGGCCTTGCGCTGGAGGTTCGGGTTCTCCTCCGACCAGCGGAACGCGTCGTCGATCTCGCGCGTCGAGCACAGCGTCGAGAAGATCGACGAGTAGCTCTTGGCGTGCACCGACTCCATGAACGCGATGTTGGTGTACACCGCCTCCTCGTGCGGCGTGATCGCGTCCGGGATGAGCGACACCGCGCCGACCGTGCCCTGGATCGTGTCCAGCAGCGTCAACCCGGTGAACACGCGCATCGTGAGCTCCTGCTCCTGCGCGGTGAGCGTGTGCCACGACTGGATGTCGTTCGACACCGGCACCTTCTCGGGCAGCCAGAAGTTCCCGACGAGGCGGTCCCACACCTCGAGGTCCTTCTCGTCCTCGAGACGGTTCCAGTTGATCGCGCTCACGCGATCGATGAGCTTGAGCTTCCCCGTGGGCGACATCTGCCTTCTTCTCTCCTGCTGAACCCGGACCGACCGGGACGACTTCGTGGGACCGGACCCTGCGCCGTCGGTCACGCCTCCGTTGAGGGTGGCCGACGGCGCAGGGCATCGAGGCAAGGGTTAGTTGCCTCAGGCGACTACAGCATGCAGCTGACGCAGCCCTCCACCTCAGTGCCCTCGAGGGCCATCTGGCGGAGACGGATGTAGTAGAGCGTCTTGATGCCCTTGCGCCACGCGTAGATCTGCGCACGGTTGACGTCGCGCGTCGTGACCGTGTCCTTGAAGAACAGCGTGAGGCTCAGGCCCTGGTCGACGTGCTGCGTCGCGGCGGCGTACGTGTCGATGATCTTCTCGTAGCCGATCTCGTACGCGTCCTCGTAGTACTCGAGGTTGTCGTTCGTGAGGAACGGCGCCGGGTAGTAGACGCGTCCGATCTTGCCTTCCTTGCGGATCTCGATCTTCGACGGCACCGGGTGGATCGACGACGTCGAGTTGTTGATGTACGAGATCGAGCCGGTCGGCGGGACGGCCTGGAGGTTCTGGTTGTAGATCCCGTGCTCCATGACCGAGGCCTTGAGGGCCTTCCAGTCGTCCTGCGTCGGGATGTGCACGCCGGCGTCGGCGAAGAGCGCACGGACGCGGTCGGTCTCGGGCTCCCAGGCCTGGTCGGTGTACTTGTCGAAGTACTCGCCGGTCGCGTACTTCGAGTCCTCGAACCCGGCGAACGCGCGCCCACGCTCGATCGCGAGCCGGTTGGAGGCCGCGATCGCGTGGTAGGCGACGGTGTAGAAGTAGATGTTCGTGAAGTCCACGCCCTCGGTGGAGCCGTAGTGGATCCGCTCGCGCGCGAGGTAGCCGTGGAGGTTCATCTGGCCGAGGCCGATGGCGTGGCCACCCTCGTTGGCGCGCTTGATCGACGGCACGGACTCGATGCTCGTCTGGTCCGAGACGGCGGTGAGCGCGCGGATCGCGGTGTCGATGGTCTTCGCGAAGTCGGGCGAGTCCATCGTCTTGGCGATGTTCAGCGAGCCGAGGTTGCAGGAGATGTCGCGACCGACGTGGTCGTACGAGAGGTCCTCGTTGAACGTCGACGGCGTCGAGACCTGGAGGATCTCCGAGCACAGGTTCGAGTGGGTGATGCGGCCCTTGATCGGGTTCGCCTTGTTCACCGTGTCCTCGAACATGATGTACGGGTAGCCGGACTCGAACTGGAGCTCCGCGATCGTCTGGAAGAAGTCGCGGGCCTTGATCTTCGTCTTGCGGATGCGCGAGTCGTCGACCATCTCGTCGTACTTCTCGGTGACCGAGATGTCGGCGAACGGCTTGCCGTAGACGCGCTCGACGTCGTACGGCGAGAAGAGGTACATGTCCTCGTTCTTCTTCGCGAGCTCGAACGTGATGTCCGGGATCACGACGCCGAGCGACAGCGTCTTGATGCGGATCTTCTCGTCCGCGTTCTCGCGCTTGGTGTCGAGGAACCGCAGGATGTCGGGGTGGTGCGCGTGCAGGTACACCGCACCGGCGCCCTGGCGCGCGCCGAGCTGGTTCGCGTAGGAGAACGAGTCCTCGAGGAGCTTCATCACGGGGATGACGCCGGACGACTGGTTCTCGATGTGCTTGATGGGCGCGCCGTGCTCGCGGATGTTCGACAGGAGCAGGGCGACGCCGCCCCCGCGCTTGGAGAGCTGCAGCGCGGAGTTGATGCCGCGCGCGATGGACTCCATGTTGTCCTCGATGCGCAGCAGGAAGCAGGACACGGGCTCGCCGCGCTGCGCCTTGCCGACGTTGAGGAACGTCGGGGTCGCGGGCTGGAAGCGGCCCGAGATGACCTCCTCGACGATGTCGAGCGCGGCCTGCTCGTTGCCGTCGGCGAGGCCGAGCGCGACCATGCACACGCGGTCCTCGAAGCGCTCGAGGTAGCGCTTGCCGTCGAACGTCTTGAGCGTGTACGACGTGTAGTACTTGAACGCGCCGAGGAACGTCTCGAACCGGAACTTCTTCGAGTACGCGAACTCGAACAGCGACTTCACGAACGCGCGGTCGTACTTCCCGAGCACGGCCGGGTCGTAGTACTTGTTCTCGACGAGGTAGTCGAGCTTCTCCGCGAGGTCGTGGAAGAAGACGGTGTTCTGGTTGACGTGCTGCAGGAAGTACTGCCGCGCGGCCTCACGGTCCTTGTCGAACTGGATCTCGCCGTTCGGGCCGTAGAGGTTGAGCATCGCGTTGAGCGCGTGGAAGTCGAGCTGCGCGCTCGCGAGCGGGACCTTGACCTCGCTCACCGTCGCCGACCCACCGCCTGCCACGCTCACGCTGGAATCCGTGACTGTCGTTGCCAAAATCGTCCCAATCCGTCGCGGACGCGCACGGCGTCCTCGGCTGTTCCCAGGAGTTCGAAGGCGTACAGGTAGGGCACCTGGCACTTCGCGGAGATGATGTCGCCGGCGATGCAGTACGCCTCGCCGAAGTTGGTGTTGCCCGCGGCGATGACGCCACGGATCAACGACCGGTTGTGCACGTCGTTCAAGAACTTCACGACCTGCCGGGGGACGGCGCCGCCCTCGTTGCCGCCGCCGTAGGTGGGGACCATGAGCACGTAGGGCTCGTCGACCCGCAGGAACTCGTCGGTCGGGCGCAGCGGGATGCGCTGCACGTCCGTGCCGAGCGCCGGCAGGTCGAGCCGCTGGACGAAGCGGTGCGTGTTCTCGCTGACGCTGGAGAAGTACACGAGCGACCCCATGGGGACGCACCTCCGTCCTGCTGAACCTTCCACGTGCTGCGCCGGCCCCGCTCTCGCGGTCCGGCAGGTGCGACGGCCGTCACCGGCCGACCGCTGCCGGTCGCGTCAGGCGACGACCGGTGAGACCTTCTGCGCGAGCGCGTTGATCTGGTCGGGGCGGAACCCGGACCAGTGCTCCTCGCCGGCCACGACCACGGGCGCCTGCAGGTAGCCGAGCCCGCGCACGAGCTCGAGCGCCTCGGCGTCCTGGCTGATGTCGACGACCGAGTACTCGATGCCCTTCTTGTCGAGGGCGCGGTACGTCGCGTCGCACTGAACGCAAGCCGGCTTGCTGTAGACCGTGACGCTCATGGGATGGCTCCTCGTCTCTCGCGCTCTGCCCGGGCTCGGTCCTCGGGGAGGGAGAAGAGTCTCTGACCTCGAAGGACACCGGTGGAACTACGTCTGTGTGATTCACCAGAAGGCCTCCGGCCCCCTGGGTGTGAAACCACTATACCTAGTGGTCGACACCGTGCCACCGCACTAGATGTCGTGGTCGAACTTCACCCACCGGCATGTGGTAGCAGCCATGGATCCATCGTCCCAGGCCCCTCTGACACGCCCCGAGGAGCGTCGTCCACAGCTCGTCGTCCACCGTCGACGAGCACGGAATCGGCTCGTTCTCGCCGTCGCCGAGGCGCCGTCCACAGGGTGGGGACGGCATCGATCCACAGCCTGTGCGACGCGGTGGACGCCCGACGACGAGGGCGACACCCGCCGTCGGCCGGGCGCGCACCCTGCTGGCGAACCACCCAATCCGGACACGACAGGCATCGAAGTTCTCGGCGTGTCGCGTCCCTTCGGCGTGTCGCCGCCGAGAGCCGTGGGTGCGAGAAGGATCACCCGCCCGGCGCGGCCCCGTCCCCTGCCGACCCATTCCCGCCGGACGCCACCGACGTGACCCAGCTCGCCCGACCAGGTCCTACCCTCGACAGACCAGCGTTCTACTTCGGCGGACCACGGTTCTACCTCGCGGGACCACGGTTCTACCTCGCGGGACCACGGTTCTACCTCGGCAGACCAGCGTTCTACCTCGGCAGGTGGGCCGAGGGACGAGCGAGTGGGGCGGAGCGGGCGGGGTCGCGGGTCGTGGTGGGTCTGGCGGGAGGCCGCGAGGAACGAGCGGCCGGATGGTAGACCCGCGACCCCGCCCGTGGAGCCCCACCCGCGGACGCACACTGCGCAGACCCACCCGCGGACGCGCGCCAGAGGCCCTGGAGACGCACGAAGGCCCGCCCGGGAGGTCCGGGCGGGCCTTCGCGGCAGGGACGGCTCAGGCGGTCTCGTGGACCGCGGGCAGCGCGTTGGACGTCGCGAGCCGGCGGTACCAGTGCGCGGAGTCCTTCCACGTGCGCTCGAGCGTCTCGTAGTCGACGCGGATGATGCCGAATCGGCGGTCGTACCCGTAGCCCCACTCGAAGTTGTCGAGCAGCGACCACGCGAAGTACCCGCGCACGTCGGCGCCGGCGTCGATCGCGGCGCCGACGGCATCGACGTGGTCGTGCAGGTAGGCGACGCGGCGGTCGTCGTGCACGCGGGCGGTGCCGTCGGCCTCGACGGTGACCTCGTCGTGGAACGCAGCGCCGTTCTCGGTGACCATCATCGGCTGGCGGGGGTACGTCTTCGCGACCGACACGAGCAGCTCGGTCATGCCGGCGGGCTCGATGTTCCAGCCCATCGCGGTGTAGGGCCCGGGCTGCTGGACGAACTCGACGTCGTCGCCCCCGATCCACGGGCTGTGGGTGGAGGCGCCGTGGCCGTCGTTCTCGGCCCGTTCGCCGTCGCCGGAGAAGTGGCGCACGCGCACGGTGGAGTAGTAGTTCACGCCGAGGATCGACAGCGGCTGGCGCACGGTCTCGAGGTCGCCGTCGTGCACGAACGACCAGTCGCTCACGTGCGCGGTGTCGGCGAGCAGGTCGGCGGGGTACTCGCCATCGAGCATCGGGGCGAGGAACGCGCGGTTGGCGAGCGCGTCGATCTTGCGCACGGCGTCGAGGTCGGCGTCGGACGTCGGGTCGTCGGGCCGGATGACGTGGAGGTTGAGCGTGACGGACGTCTTGGCGTCCTCGCCGAGCTCGTCGCGGATGGCCTGGACGGCGAGCCCGTGCGCGAGGTTGAGGTGGTGCACGGCGGCGAGCGCCGCTGCGGGCTCGGTGCGGCCGGGGGCGTGCACGCCCGAGCCGTAGCCGAGGTAGGCGGAGCACCACGGCTCGTTGAGCGTCGTCCACGTGTCGATGCGTTCGCCGAGCTCGCGCGCCATGTGGCGGGCGTACTCCGCGAACGCGTACGCGGTGTCGCGGTTGGCCCAGCCGCCCGCGTCCTCGAGCTCCTGGGGCAGGTCCCAGTGGTAGAGCGTGACGACGGGCTTGACGCCCTTCTCGAGGAGCGCGTCGACGAGGCGGGAGTAGAACGCGACGCCCTCGGGGTTGATCGGGCCGGTGCCGCCGGGCTGGACGCGCGACCACGAGATGGAGAACCGGTACGCGCCGAGGCCGAGGTCGGCGATGTGCTGCACGTCCTCCTCCCACCGGTGGTAGTGGTCGTCCGCCACGTCGCCGGTGTCGCCGTTGAGGGTCTTCCCGGGCGTGTGGGAGTAGGTGTCCCAGATGGAGGGGGTGCGTCCGCCCTCGGCGGCGGCGCCCTCGATCTGGTAGGCAGCGGTCGCGGAGCCCCAGAGGAAGTCCGTGGGGAACGTCCGGGCGCCCGACGGCGCCGGCGCGGCCTGGGTGCCGACGGCGGCCGGCGCGGTGGTGGTCTCGATGGTCACGGGATCCTCGCTGATCGGGTCTCCCCGGGTCGTGCGCCGCCCGGGTCGTGGATGGTCAGGTCGCTGGTCGATGGGGTAGGGCGTGGAAGCGCTTCCACGCCCTACCCCCAGGATACGTCCTCAGCCGAGGTCGACGGTCACGCTCGTCGCGCCGTGGGCCGACACCCGGGACGGCTCCGAGGCCGACCCGGCCCGCACGGACCAGGCGGCGCGGGCGTCGTCGGACGACACCGTGAGGGTCGCCCCCGACCTGCGCACGCGGAACGTGGCCCCGCCCACGCCGTCCGACGGCGGCACGACCACGAGCTCGTCGTACCCGTCGGGCAGCTCGTACGCGTGCAGCGTGACGCCGTCCGCCCAGTCGTAGTCCGGACGGTCGGTCCGGGCGCCGACCGGCAGGACGGTGCCCGGCCGCACGAGCACCGGCAGGGTGTCGAAGCCGTGGGTCTCGGTGACCCAGCGCGGGCCGGTCACGGTCTCGCTCAGGGCGGGGCCGTCGTCGGGCTGGACGAGGCGCGTCCAGGTGCCCTCGGGGACGTAGTACTCGACGCGGCCGTCGGCGCGGAACACCGGGGCGACGAGGAGCGCGTCGCCGAGCAGGTACTGCGTGTCGGCCGTGTACCCCGCGCGGTCGTGGGGCAGCTCGAGCGCGAGCGGGCGCATCATGGGCACGCCGTCGGTGTGCGCCTCCTCGGCCACGCGGCCGAGGTACGGCATGAGCGACAGCTTGAGGTGCGTGAACTTGCGCGTGACGTCGACGGCCTCGTCGTCGAACGCCCACGGGACGCGCACCGAGCCGGAGCCGTGCAGGCGCGAGTGCGACGACAGCAGGCCGAACGCCGTCCAGCGCTTGAAGACGCCCGGGTCGGGCGTTCCCTCGAAGCCGCCCATGTCGTGGCTCCAGTAGCCGAAGCCGGACATCGACATCGACAGGCCGCCGCGCAGCGACTCGGCCATCGACGCGTACGTCGAGTCGCAGTCGCCGCCCCAGTGCACGGGGAACTGCTGCCCGCCGGCGGTCGCGGACCGCGCGAACAGCACTGCGTCGCCCTCGCCGCGCTTGCGCTCCAGCAGCCGGAAGACGGCCTCGTTGTAGAGCTGGGCGTAGTAGTTGTGCATCTTCCTCGGGTCGGACCCGTCGTGCCACGCGATGCCGTCGACGGGGATGCGCTCGCCGAAGTCCGTCTTGAAGCAGTCGACACCCTGGTCGAGCAGGCCCTCGAGCTTGGCCACGTACCACGCGGTGGCGTCGGGGTTCGTGAAGTCCACGAGCCCCATGCCCGCCTGCCACAGGTCCCACTGCCAGACGGACCCGTCCTCGCGCTTGACGAGGAATCCCTGCCCCGCGGCCTCCGCGAACAGCGGCGACCGCTGCGCGACGTAGGGGTTGATCCACACGCAGACCTTGAGCCCGCGGTCGTGCAGGCGGCGCAGCATGCCCTCGGGGTCGGGGAACGTGCGCGGGTCCCACTCGAAGTCGACCCACTGGTACTCGCGCATCCAGAAGCAGTCGAAGTGGAACACCGAGAGCGGCAGGTCGCGCTCGGCCATGCCGTCGATGAAGCCGTTCACGGTCTGCTCGTCGTAGCTCGTCGTGAACGACGTCGTGAGCCACAGGCCGAACGACCACGCGGGCACACGGGCCGGGCGGCCCGTGAGCGCGGTGTAGCGGCGCAGCACGTCCTTGGGCGTCGGGCCCTGGATCACCAGGTACTCGAGCGACTGGCCCTCGACGGAGAACTGGACGCGCGTGTTCACCTCGGACGCGACCTCGAACGACACCTTCTCCGGGTGCTCGACGAACACGCCGTAACCCTTGGTCGTGAGGTAGAGCGGGACGGACTTGTACGCCTGCTCGCTCGACGTGCCGCCGTCCTCGTTCCAGATGTCGACGGTCTGCCCGTTCTTGACGAACGGGCCGAACCGCTCCCCCAGCCCGTAGACGAGCTCGCCCGGCTCGAGCGCGAGCTGCTCGTGCGTCCAGGCGCCGCCGTCGTCCGACGTGACGTGCCCGACCGACTTGGGCAGCGAGGAGGTGAGCACCTCGCCGTCCGACTCGAAGTCGACGCGCCACCGGTCGCCCCGGTGCACGCGTACGGCGAGGTCCTTGGACCGCAGGACCGCGACGTCGTCGTGCACCTCGACCTCGGGACGGAACCCGGGCTCGCCGGTGACCTGGAACGCCGGTCCACGACGCACCGCGCCCTGGTGGTGCTCGACGCGCACGCGGATCACGCCGGGCGCGGGCGAGGAGTACGTCGTCGTGAGCATCGGACGGTTGAGCGTGTCGCCCCGGCCGCGGATCTTCGCCGTCGGCGCGTACACGGTGAGCGTGCCCGCCGCCTCGTCCGCGCGGACGTCGTCGACCTCGACCGCGTAGAGCGGGTGCATGCCCGGTCGGACCTGCCAGTACCCGTCGGTGAACTTCATGGGTGGTGCTTCCTTCGTCGGTGCGGTTCAGGAGTCTCGGTGACCGGGCGCGGTCACTTCACGGCGCCGGCCGTGACGCCCCGGGTGAGGGTGCGCTGGAAGATGAGGAAGAAGATCAGCGCGGGGATCAGCGAGACGAGCGCGCCCGCGTTGGTCGTCGGGGCGTCCATCATCCGGTCGCCCTGGAGCGACGCGAGCGCGATGGGGATGGTCTGCGTCTCGTTCGTCGTGAGCATGACCAGGGGGATGAAGAACTCGTTCCACGTCCAGATGAAGAAGAAGATCATGAGGACGCCGAGCGTGGGCTTGACGATCGGGTAGACGACCTGCCAGAGGATGCGCCACCGGCCTGCGCCGTCGAGCTGAGCGGCCTCGAGGAGCGCGGGCGGGAACGTCCCGAGCACCGACGCGAGGAGGTAGGTCCCGAACGCGGACTGGACGACCGTGAAGATGATGATGATCGACCACTGCGAGTTCGACAGCCCGACCTGCTGCGCCATGTCGAACAGCGGGTAGATGAGCGCCTCCTGCGGCAGCATGTTCGCGACCAGGAAGAGCGTGACGATCCACATGCGGCCCTTGATCCGCCCGACGCCGATCGCGTAGGCGTTGAGCAGGGAGAGGAGCGTGCCGAACACCGCGACGAGCGCCGAGATGAAGACCGAGTTCCACAGCTTCTGCGGGAAGTTCGTCCGGGTCCAGAAGTTCTGGACGCCGTCGAGGTAGAGCTCCTTGGGGAGGCTGAGCGGCCCGTCCTGCGAGTACTCCGCGGGCGACTTGAACGCGTTGAGCAGCATGATCACGAAGGGCGAGAGCATGAGCAGCGCGACGAGGACCGCCGCCGCGAGGATCAGCCAGCGGCCCACGCCGCGCCGGTAGCGCTGGTCCTGGCCGGCGGCGCGGCGCGGGCGACGCGGCTTCGCGGGCGACCTCGTGCCGGACGACGCGCCCGCCGCGGGGGTCGCAGTGGGGGTGGTGGGGACGACGGTGGACATCAGCGGCCCTCCTGCTCTCGGCGCTCGGCGCGGCTCTGCAGCGCGAGGATCACGACGGCGACGACGATGATGACGAGGGTGAGCACGGTCGCGATCGCGGCGCCGTAGCCGACCTTCGACTTGTCGAAGAAGTTGAGGTACGAGTAGTAGCTCGGCACGAGGGTCGAGCTTTCCGGCCCGCCGCGCGTGAGCACGTAGATCGGGCCGAACACCTTGAGCGCGGCGACCGTGCACGTGAGGGTGACGACGAACGTCTCCGGGCGGATCTGCGGGATCGTGATGGCCCGGAACCGACGCCACCAGCCGGCGCCGTCGAGCTCCGCGGCCTCGTAGAGCTCGGGGTCGACGCGCTGGAGCGCGGACATGAAGATCACGACCGGGTAGCCGACCTGGACCCAGATGAGGACGAGCATGACGCTCGGCAGCGCGGTGTCCGGGTCGCCCAGCCAGTTGGGCGGGTTCTCCAGGCCGAGGCCCCGCAGGATGACGTTGAGGGCGCCGGTCTGCGCGTTGAGGATCCAGTTCCACAGCACGCCGGCGACGGCGACGGGCAGGATCTGCGGGAGGTAGTACGTCGCGCGCAGGAACGCCGCGACGCGGGGCCCGAACCGGCGGCCGAGGTAGTCGAAGAGGACGGCCGCGAGCACGAGGCCGAGGAGCGTGGGCACGACGACCATCGCGAGGATCATCGCGATGGAGTTCTGGAACGACGTCCAGAACGCGGAGTCGCCCATGAGGTCGCTGTAGTTGCCGAGCCCGTTCCAGCGCATCGGCGCCATGCCGCCACGCCACTTGAAGAGGCTGTAGTAGACGTTCATCGCGAACGGGTAGCCGATGACGACGACGAACGCCACCGCACCGGGCAGGAGGTAGGGCAGGTACGCGACCCAGGTGGGGCGCCGCCGACGGCGCACGGCCTGCTGGGGGGCGCGGGTCGCGCCGGGCACCTGGTCTGGTACCTGGTTCGGCACCACGTCGGTTCGGGTGGGCATGACGGGTCTCTTTCGCGGGGAGGTCCTCAGGGGCGGGGTCCGGCCGGCCGCGGCACGGCGGCCGGCCGGACCCGGTGGTGGGCTGCTCAGCTGTCGAGCAGGTCCGCCTTGCCGTCCACGTAGGCGGTCTCGAGGCCGTCGAGCACCTCGGTCGGGGTCTTCGACTGGTTGATGAGCGACTGGAGCTGGCTCACGACGACGTCGTAGTAGCCCGGCACCGGCCAGTCGGGGTAGAACGCCAGGCCGTCCTCGTCGAGGATCGCCTGGAAGTTCTCGGTGAGCTGCTTGGTGCGCTCGTCGGTGATCACGGACGCGTCACCGGCGACGGGCAGGCCGCCGGTCTCCGCGAGGATGTTCTGCACCTCGGGGCGCAGCGTGATGTCGATGAACTCCTCGGCCAGGTCGGGCGAGTCGGCGTTCGCCGGCACGACCCAGAGGTTGCCGGACGAGCCGACCTGGAGCGTGTTGCCCGGGAAGTTGAACTGGCCCCAGTCGGCCTGCATCTCCTCGACGATGCGGCCGAACCACCAGGAGCCGGAGACCATCATCGGGTAGGTGCCGTTGATGAAGGAGACGCCCATGTCCTCGGCGGTGAGCGCCGCGGAGTCGGGAGCGACGTAGCCGGCCTTGATCCACTCGTCGAGCGTCTCGGTCGCCTGGGTCATCTCCGGGCCGTGGAAGTCGGGGTCGCCGTCGAAGAGCTGGTACTGGTCGACGAAGTCGCGGTCGGCGTTCGCGAGCACGAGCTCGTACCAGAGCTGGCCCATCGGGTACTCCGAGCCTGCCTCGGCGAGCGGCGTGACGCCGGCGTCCTTGAAGGTCTTCATGACGTTCTCGAGCTCCTCGAGCGTCGTCGGCACCTCGAGCCCGTACTGGGCGAACATCTCGGTGTTGTAGTAGACCTGCACGAACTCGCCGTAGTTCGGGACGCCGTACCACTCGCCCGACCCCATGAGGCCCTGCTCGTCGTAGGTCGCGGTGGTCTGGAGCGAGCCGCTGAGCTTCTCGTCCCAGCCGCGCTCGGTCGCGGCGTCCGTGAGCGGCGTGAGCAGGCCCTGCGCCGCGAGCTGCCCGGCGGTCGCGTTGCCCTTGTTGTACTCCATGACGTCGGGCACGTCGTCGCCGGTGAGGACGATCTTGGCGTTCTTCTGGATCTGCTCGAACGTCTGCTTCTCGACGACGACGTCGACGTCCGGGTTCTCCTCCTCGAAGATCTCGATGGCCTTGGCCCAGGCCTGGCCCATCGCCGAGTCCTCGTTCTCGTAGTGCCAGATCGTCAGGGTCTGGTCGTCGGACCCCCCGCCGCCGCCGGACCCCCCGCTGCACGCCGCCAGGGCGAGCGGGAGCGCTGCGACGGCAGCGACGAGCGAGATCTTGCGGGATCGCAACATGTGCGTGTCCTCCTCATCGAGTTCCGGCCCTGAGCCGGAGGGTGACCGGGCGGCGCCCGGCCGGTCGGTGTTTCAGCGAGCGCCGGGCTCGCGGTCGACGTCCTCGGCACGGTCGGCCGCCGGGGCGACGCTGCTGCCGGGTTCCAGGACGCACGGGATGAGCACGTTCGGCGTGCTCGGACGGGAGCTGTCCACCAGGGACAGCAGCTTCTGCACCCCCAGGCGACCGAGCCGGGCGCCGGGTGCGTGCATGGTGGTCAGCGGCGGGTTGCTCATCTCGCCGACGCCGGGCGACGTGACGATCGACAGGATCGACATGTCGGTGGGGATCGAGATGCCGCGCTGCTGCAGCTCGGCGACGACGCCGAACGTCGCGATCTCGTTCATGGTCACGAAGGCGGTGAGGCGCGGCTCGCGCGCGAGCAGCGTCGCGACGGCGTCGCGGCCCGCTCGCGGCGACTCGTCGACGCGCAGCGCGATCGGCTCGAGGCCGCGGGCGCGCATCGCGGCGTCGAAGCCCTCCTCCGCGCGGAACGTGGGCGCGTAGCCGTCGTCCGCCGTCGCCTGCGAGTGGTTGACGAACGCGATGCGACGGTGCCCGAGCTCGACGAGGTGCTGGACGGCGTCGTCCGTGGTGCGCTCGAAGTCGATGTCCACCGACGGGCGGTCGGACACGTCGCGCGTGCGGCCGATCATCGTGTACGGGACGCCGGACTCCTGGAGCACGTCGACACGAGCGTCGTCGAGCGCGACCTCCATGAGCAGGACTCCGTCCGCCATGCCCTGACGCACGAGGTCGCGGACCTCGGGGGCCTGGGTCGTGCGGAAGGGCCACAGGACGAGGTGGTAGCCGTTGTCGCGCGCCGTCTCGGCCGCCGAGGAGACGAACTCCGCGACCGTGCCGCCGAGCCCCTTCTCCATCGCGGGGTAGATGAGCGCGAGCACGTGGCTGCGGCGGGACGCGAGGCCCCGCGCCATGGCGTTGGGCTGGTAGCCGAGCTCAGCCATCGCGTCCTCGATGCGACGGCGGGTGGCCTCGGTGACAGGGCGGGTCCCGGACAGCGCGTAGGACACCGTGCTCAGCGAGACCTGGGCGCGTCGCGCCACGTCCTGCATCGTCACCATCGTCACCACTCCCCTGTGGTCCGGTCGGCCGCCTCGTCCGTCGAAGCGCTTCGTCGAAACGCATCGTCGAAGCGCTTCGCCGTTACGAGTATTGGCTGAACTAATGAGGCGAGTCAAGTTCGCTGACCCGGATCGCGCTCTCTGGTTCGGGACCGGGGCCCCGACCTGGGACGACACCGTCCGGTCGGGGACGGTCAGTGCGCGAGCGCGTCAGGCCGAGAGGTCGACGCTCTCGCCCGCCCGCAGCACCTCGCGCACGCGCAGGTCGCCGTCCGTCACGACGACGTCGGCGCGGCGGCCCGCGACGAGGCCGCCGCGGTCGTCGAGGCCGAGCACCCCGGCCGGCGTCCACGACGCGGCGCGGACGGCGTCGACGAGCGCGACGCCCGCTCCCGTCGTCTCGCGCACGACGTCGAGCAGGTGGTACGTCCCGCCGGCGATGGACCCGCCCTCGGCGAGACGCGCGACGCCGTCGGCCACGGTGACCCGCATCGGCCCGAGCTCGTACGCCCCGTCCGCCATCCCTGCGGCGGCCATCGCGTCGGTGACGAGCGCGACGGCGTCGGGTCCGGCCACCGTTCCGTCGGCACCGACGTGCGGCCCGACGAGCTCGACGACGCTGCGGATCGTGCCGTGCGCGAGGTGCGTCCCGTCAGCGACGAGCTCGACGACCATCTCGCCGCGCGCCGCCGCCGCCAGGCACGCCGCGATCGGCCCGGGATCGCGGTGGTGCAGCGGCCGCATCCCGTTGAACAGGTGCGTCGCCGTGAGGCGCGCGCCGGGTCGCCCTGCGGCGGCGAACGCCGCGACGCCGGACGCGATCGCGGCCTCCGTCTGCTCGGTGCTCGCGTCGGTGTGCCCGAGGGAAGGAACCGCACCCACCTCGACGAGCGCCTCGATCACTCCCCCAGGCCCGACGACGCCCGGCACCTCGGGCGCGACGGTCATGGTCCGCAGGTGGCCGCGCGCGGCGGCCGCGATCGCACGCACGAGGTCCGCGTCGCCGTCGAGCATGTCGTGCGGGTTCTGCGCGCCGCAGCGCGCGGCCGAGAGGAACGGGCCCTCGAGGTGGATGCCGACGATCTCGCCCGCATCGGCGAGGTCGGCGAGGTTCGCGGTGCGCGCGAGCAGCACGTCCCGTGACGCGGTCACGAGCGAGGCGACGAGGCCCGTCGTGCCGTGGCGCAGGTGCTCGCGCGCCGCGACGCGCGCCTCGTCGACGCTCGTCGCGTCGGGGAAGCTCGCGCCGCCGCCCCCGTGGTCGTGCACGTCGACCAGCCCCGGCAGCAGCGTCACGCCCGCCGCCGGCTCGGCGGCCTCGTATCCTTCCGCGACGGCCGCGGTCCGCTCGCCGACCCACTCGATCCGGCCGCCGCGGACGACGACGACGCCGTCCTCTACCACCGCCGTCGGGGTGACGACGCGACCGGTCAGGGCGCGGTGCGGAACGGGCTGCTCGTCGGGGTGCGGGAGGCGCGCGTCGTCGGTCATGGCCCCATTCTGGCGCACTTCGTACACCCGGCGTGCAAACTCGGCACGTCGTGGACGCGCACGGTGGGTACGCAAGCGTCAGCGGTCGCGCGACGCGAGCAGCCGCTGCGCGCCGCGGCCGAGATGCACGGCGAAGAGCCGCTGGAACGTCGGCACGGCGAACGCGAGCGGGCGCACCCACCACAGCACCGGACGACTGAACACGTCGATGCTCCACCACAGGTCGCCCGCGTCGTCGCGCTCGACCGCGAAGCGCTCCTCCCCCACGAACGCGTGCCCGGGCAGGGTCCCGTAGCCGAACGCGACCCGCTGCGCCGTCCGCTCGACCCACACGACCTCGCAGGGCTCGTGCAGACGCAGGCGCCCGACGCCGAGCAGGGTCGTCACGCGCGCGCCGGGCTCGGCGACAAGGGCCTGGGTCTCCAGGCGCACACGCGCGGCGGCGTGCACGCGCCAGGTGAGGAGCTGCTCGCCGAGCCACGCGAGGTCGTCCGGCGTGCGCGGCCGGTCCGTGAGCCGGCGCCGCACGTGCAGGTGCCGGTACCCCGCGGGCCAGGTGTCGGTGCGGGTCGCGCCGACCTCCGGGTAGGTGAACGTCACGTCGTGCTCCTCTCCGCCCCCGGGCGGGGGCACGTCTCGTCGGGTCCGGACGGGGCGACGTCCGGGGCGCCGGCCGCCGCGTCCGGCACGGCGGCCGCGTCGTCACGCACGAGCACGCGCAGGCCCAGCAGCGCGCACAGGACGAACCCGAGCGCGTTGGCGACCCCGTGCGTCGCCGCCATGACGTCGAGCCCCGGGTGCGCGAACCCGAGCGCCTCGCCCCCGGCCCACCACAGGGCCAGCACCATCGCCAGGCCCACGACGACGGCCGAGGTTCCCAGCAGGGCCCGCGCGCCGGCAGGGAGATCACCCGGGCGCGCGAGCGACCGCACGACGGCGACTGCGGTTGCCCAGAGGGCGAGCGTGAGGACGACCGCCCCGACGAGCTCGGCCACGTCGCCCGCGAAGTAGCCGACCAGCACGAGGCCCGTGCCGATCGGGACGCCCCAGGCGCCGGCGCCGGCGAGCCGGTCGCGGTCGGCGAGCCGCGCCACCGTGCCCGCGACGAGCGCCGCGCCGAACCCGGCGTAGAGCATGTGCGGGACCGTGAGCGAGAGGTAGGTCCCGGAGAACCCCAGCAGCCCCCAGCCCCCGCGCTCCGCGACGAGTGCGGTCGCCCCCACCGCGGGCAGGGCGAGCGCGGTGGCAGTCGCGATGACCGGCGCGAAGCGGGTGGTCGCCCCGCCGTCGGCGCCCCGTGGGCTCGAGCCGGTTCGAGCGTGGGCCCGGGAGCCGCCGAGCGCGCAAACCACGACACGAGCGGCCGCCACGAGCAGCACCCCCGTCGCGAGGGCGAACACCACCGCGAGCGCGACGGACGCGCCACCGCGAGGCAGCAGGAGGCTCGCCACCGCGGCGGCGCCGGCAGCCGGCCATGCCAGGCTCCGCGGCGCGGGGACGACGCTCGGCCCCAGCAACCTCAGCCCGAGCGGCAGCACGACGACCGCCCCGACCGCGACGAGCACCCCGACGAGCGCCTCCCCGGCCGGGCTCACGAGGGATCCTCCTGCCCGACCCGACGACCGGCGGCCGGGACGGTCCCGCCCCGGTCCGTCCCGGGGGCGACCGCCCACGCCGGGGACGCGTCGCGCACGAGCCGTAGCGCGTCGTCGACCACGCCGCGCGCGAGGGGCAGCCGCGCGAGCCGCACGAGGCTGCCCACCAGAGCGGCGCCGCCGTACACGAGCCGCCGCGTGCGCGCGAAGCCGGGCGACGCGTCGTGGACCCAGTACAGCGTCACCCCGAGCTGCGCGAGCCACAGCAGCTCGGGGAGCTGCGCGCGCAGCCGCGGCGGGACCGGCGGGGTCGCCCCGGCGACCACCTCCTCGAACAGCCCGCGCGACAGGTCGCGCGCCTCCGTCGATGCGGCAGAGAACGGGCTCGCGTCGGACCCGGGCCGGATCGCGACCGACACGAAGTCCCCGCCGAACGCGTGGAACGGCGCGAACGCGTCGACGGCCGCGCCCCACACGCCGCGCAGCCGCTCGGCGAGCGTCCCGCCCGCCGCCAGCACCGGCGCAGCGCGTTCCGCGTGCTCGCGCTGCACCTCGAGGTAGAGCTCCTGGACCAACGCGTCCTTGGACGGGAAGTGGTAGTACGCGTTCCCCGTGCTCACGCCCGCCTCGGCGGCGATCGCCCGCATCGTGGTCCCCTCGTACCCGACGTCCCGCAGCATCCGGATCGCGACGTCGCGCACGAGAGCCCGCGTCCGCGCCGACTTGGCCGTCGCCCCGCTCATCGCACCGGCTGGTCGTCGCTATTTCTGAACATGTTCAAAAAGTACCAGACACGCAAGGCGCGCGGAACGCGAGCGAACGAGAACATCGTGACAAGGGCGAGCAACGAAGAGGGCGCGCCGAAGAGGGCGGACGGGACGGGTCCCGGCGGGTCGTGGCGGGTCTGGCGGGAGGACTCGAGGAACGAGGGTCCGGATGGTAGACCCGCCGGAACCCGTCCCGTCCGCCACCCGACCCGACCCACGGACGCCGGCGCCAACGGGCGCCGCGGAAGCTCAGAAGAGCCGCGAGTCCACGTCGTCGACGCCCCGCATCGCGTCGTAGTCCAGCACGAGGCACCCGATCCCCCGGTCCGTCGCGAGCACGCGCGCCTGCGGCTTGATCTCCTGCGCAGCGAACACCCCGCGCACGGGGGCGAGCAGGGGGTCGCGGTTGAGGAGGTCGAGGTAGCGCGTGAGCTGCTCGACCCCGTCGATGTCGCCGCGCCGCTTGATCTCGACGGCGACCGTGGCGCCGTCGGCGTCCTTGGCCAGGATGTCGACGGGACCGATGGCCGTCGGGTACTCGCGGCGCACAAGCGTGTGCCCGGTGCCGAGCAGCCCGATCTGCGCGGCGAGCATCTCCTGCAGGTGCGCCTCGACGCCGTCCTTGACGAGCCCGGGGTCGATGCCGAGCTCGTGCGAGCTGTCGTGCTGGACGTCGTGCAGCTCGATCTCGAGCCGGTCGTCGCTCTTCGCGTGCTGGACCGCCCAGACCTCGGTCACGCCGCGCTCGCGCGCCTCGTCGGAGGGTTCGCGCACGGCGAGCGTGCACGGTGGGCTCATCCAGTTGAGGGGCTTGTACGACCCGCCGTCGGAGTGCAGCAGCACGCTCCCGTCTGCCTTGACGATGAGCACGCGCGTCGCGAGCGGCAGGTGGGCCGAGAGCCGGCCGGTGTAGCGGGCGGAGCAGCGGGCGACGACGAGACGCAAGGTCGGTTCCTCAGGGTCGTGATGGGCGGTCGAGGCGGTCCCACGAGCCCGCCGACGGCGGGAGAGTCAGACGACGACGTCCCGGCGTCCGGGGGGTGCGGCCTCCAGCCACGAGGAGAGGCCCTCGTAGGCGGCGCGCGACATCGTCAGCTCGAAGTCCTGGCCACGGTAGCGGCAGTGCACGAGGTAGGTGTCGGGGCCGTCGCCGTCGAAGGGTTCACGACCCGCGATGACGAGGTCGTAGCGCGACCAGGTGCGGGCGGGACGGACGGAGACGGACCACAGGCGCCACCAGTCGATCCGTCCGACGCCGTAGTGGGCGATCCCGGCGACCCAGGGCGCACCGGGCACGCCGGCGCGGCGAGCGCCGCACTCGAACGACCCGACGCGGTGCGAGAGCGCCCGCAGCCGCCACACCCCCAGCCCGACCGCGACCAGGACCGCGGCGAGCAGTCCGATCGCGATCCAGGCGGGGAGCGTCATGGTCGTACGGCGTTCGTCGTCAGCGCGCCGGTGCGGACTCGACCGAGTCCGCGACGATCGTGACCTGGTTCGAGTCCACGGAGATGAACCCGCCGGAGACACGGAGCTCGAGGTCCTCCGCGTCTGCGGCGACGATCCGGACGGATCCCTCGCGCAGCACGGCGAGCAGCGGCGAGTGGTCCGCGAGGATGCCGATCTCGCCGTCCGCCGCGGGCGCGGTGACGCGCTGCGCGCGGCCCGACCAGATCTTGCGGTCCGCCGCCACGAGGTCGACGTTCAGCTGTGCCACTGGAACTCCTTCATGCCCGGTTCATACCCTCCCGTGGTGTCCGGGACGGTGTCCGGTCCGCGTCCCGCGGCCGGATGTGGTGCGACGACGCGCGGGGCGGACCCGTTCGGCCCGGCCCCGCGCGTGCGACGTGTCAGGCCCCGTACTCCTTCTGGATACGGGCCCAGTTCTCCTCGAGCATCTCGAGGCCACCGATGTTGTAGAAGGCCTGCTCGGCGATGTGGTCGAACTCGCCGTTCGCGATCTTCTTGAACGCCTCGATGGTCTCGGACAGGGGCACCGTGGAGCCCTCGACGCCCGTGAACTTCTTGGCCATGTAGGTGTTCTGGGAGAGGAACTGCTGGATACGACGCGCGCGCGCGACGACCGTCTTGTCCTCCTCCGAGAGCTCGTCCACACCGAGAATCGCGATGATGTCCTGCAGCTCCTTGTTGCGCTGCAGGATCTGCTTCACCTGGGTGGCGACGTCGTAGTGCTCCTGGCCCACGTACCGCGGGTCGAGGATGCGCGACGTCGACGTGAGCGGGTCGATCGCCGGGTACAGACCCTTCGACGCGATCTCGCGGGAGAGCTCCGTCGTCGCGTCGAGGTGGGCGAACGTCGTCGCCGGCGCCGGGTCGGTGTAGTCGTCTGCCGGCACGTAGATCGCCTGCAGCGAGGTGATCGAGTGACCTCGCGTCGAGGTGATGCGCTCCTGGAGGAGGCCCATCTCGTCGGCCAGGTTCGGCTGGTAGCCCACGGCCGAGGGCATGCGCCCGAGCAGCGTCGAGACCTCGGAGCCCGCCTGCGTGAAGCGGAAGATGTTGTCGATGAACAGCAGCACGTCCTGCTTGCGAACGTCGCGGAAGTACTCCGCCATCGTCAGCGCCGACAGGGCGACGCGCAGACGCGTGCCCGGCGGCTCGTCCATCTGGCCGAAGACGAGGGCCGTCTTGTCGAAGACCCCGGCCTCCTCCATCTCCGCGATGAGGTCGTTGCCCTCACGCGTGCGCTCGCCGACACCCGCGAACACGGACACACCGCCGTGGTCCTGGGCGACGCGCTGGATCATCTCCTGGATGAGGACCGTCTTGCCGACGCCCGCACCGCCGAAGAGGCCGATCTTGCCACCCTGGACGTACGGGGTGAGCAGGTCGATCGACTTGATGCCGGTCTCGAACATCTCGGTCTTCGACTCGAGCTGGTCGAACGCCGGGGGCTTGCGGTGGATCGGCCAGCGCTCGGTGATCTCGATCTTCTCGCCCGGAGCCGCGTTGAGCACCTCACCGGTCACGTTGAACACGCGACCCTTGGTGACGTCACCGACCGGGACGCTGATCGGCGCGCCGGTGTCGGTGACCTGGGCGCCACGGACGAGGCCGTCCGTCGGCTTGAGCGCGATCGCACGCACGAGCGAGTCGCCCAGGTGCTGGGCGACCTCGAGCATGAGCGTGAAGGACTGCTCCCCCTCGCCCTGGGACGAGAGGTCGATCTGCACGGAGAGCGCGTTGTAGATGTCGGGGATGGCGTCCGCCGGGAACTCGATGTCCACGACGGGGCCGATCACTCGCGCTACTCGGCCCACGCCGGGACCGCTGGAGTGCTCGACCTGGGCTTCCACGGTGGTGGCGGTCATTGCTGGCCTCGCTTCGCAGTGCCGGAGGGGTCCCCGGCGGTTTCGGTCAGGATGTCGGTGATGGTGGTGGCGCGCGACGCGGCGCCGAGGCGACGCGTCATGACGCGGCCAACGCGTCGGCACCCGAGACGATCTCGCTGATCTCCTGGGTGATGTCCGCCTGCCGCGCCTGGTTGGCCAGACGGGTGTAGTTGCGGATGAGGTCCTCCGCGTTGTCCGTCGCCGTGTGCATCGCGCGCTGACGAGCGGCCAGCTCCGACGCGGCCGCCTCGAGGAGGCAGCTGAAGATGCGGCTGCGCACGTAGCGCGGCAGGAGCGCGTCCAGCACCGCCTCGGGCGAGGGCTCGAAGTCGTACAGCGGGAGCACGTCGTGCTTGCCCGCCGGAGCGACGCCCTCGACGACCTCGAGCGGGAGCATCCGCACGACGCGCGGACGCTGCGTCACCATGTTCACGAACTGCGTGTACACGATGTGCAGCTCGCTCACGCCGCCCTCGTCCACCGGGGAGAGGAACGCCCCGAGCAGGGTGTCGGCGATCTCGCCCGCCACGTCGGAGTTCGGCGCGTCCGACCCGTACGACCACGAGCCGGCGAGCTGGCGCCCGCGGAACGTGTAGTACGAGATCGCCCGACGACCGGACGCGTAGAGCACGACCTCCTTGCCCTCGGCGGTCAGCCGCTCGACGAGCCGCTCCGTCTCGCGCAGGATCGACGCCGAGTAGGCGCCGGCCATGCCACGGTCGGACGCGACGACGAGGACCGCGACGCGGTTCGTGTCGGTGCGCTCGCTCGTGAGCGGGTGCTGCGTCGACGTGTGCGTCGCGACGGCCGACACGGCGCGCGTGAGGGCACGGGCGTAGGGCGACGCGGCGGACGTGCGGGCACGCGCCTTGCCGATCCGCGACGCAGCGATGAGCTCCTGCGCGCGGAACATCTTCTTGAGGGACTGCGTCGACTTGATCCGCTGCTTGTAGACGCGCTGGGATCCGGCCATCGTCAGGCCCTCTTCTGCCGGACGATCTGCTCCTGCTCGATCTCCGTCTCGGCCTCGTCCTCGGTGTCGCCACCGACGAGCGGCGAACCGTCGCCCTTGAGGAAGCCAGAACGGAAGGCGTCGACCGCCGAGGCGAGCTGCGTCTCCGTCGCGTCCTCGAGCTTCCCGGTCTCGGCGATCGTCGACAGGACGTCGGTGTTGCGGCGCAGGTGGTCGATCAGCTCGGACTCGAAGCGGCGCACGTCCTCGACCGGGACGTCGTCGAGCTTGCCCTTGGTGCCGGCCCAGATCGAGGCGACCTGGTCCTCGACCGGGAACGGCGAGTACTGGCCCTGCTTGAGCAGCTCCATGAGGACCGCACCACGCCGCAGCTGGCCGCGCGAGGCCGCGTCGAGGTCGGACGCGAACATCGCGAACGCCTCGAGGGAGCGGTACTGCGCGAGCTCGAGCTTCAGCGTGCCGGAGACCTTCTTCATCGCCTTGACCTGCGCGTCACCGCCGACACGGGACACGGAGATGCCGACGTCGACCGCGGGGCGCTGGTCGGCGTTGAACAGGTCGGACTGGAGGAAGATCTGGCCGTCGGTGATGGAGATGACGTTCGTCGGGATGTACGCCGACACGTCGTTCGCCTTGGTCTCGATGACCGGGAGACCCGTCATCGAGCCCGCACCGAGCTCGTCCGAGAGCTTGGCGCAACGCTCGAGCAGACGGGAGTGCAGGTAGAACACGTCGCCGGGGTACGCCTCGCGGCCCGGCGGGCGGCGCAGGAGCAGCGACACGGCGCGGTAGGCCTCGGCCTGCTTCGACAGGTCGTCGAAGATGATGAGGACGTGCTTGCCGTCGTACATCCAGTGCTGGCCGATGGCCGAGCCGGTGTACGGGGCGAGGTACTTGAAGCCTGCCGGGTCGGACGCGGGCGCCGCGACGATCGTCGTGTACTCGAGCGCGCCGGCCTCCTCGAGGGCGCCGCGCACCGAGGCGATCGTCGAGCCCTTCTGACCGATGGCGACGTAGATGCAGCGGACCTGCTTCGACGGGTCGCCCGACTCCCAGTTCGCCTTCTGGTTGATGATCGTGTCGATCGCGATCGCCGTCTTGCCTGTCTGGCGGTCACCGATGATCAGCTGGCGCTGACCACGGCCGATCGGGATCATCGAGTCGATCGCCTTGAGGCCGGTCTGCAGCGGCTCGTGGACCGACTTGCGGGCCATGACGCCGGGCGCCTGGAGCTCGAGGGCGCGGCGGCCCTCGGTCGCGACCTCGCCGAGGCCGTCGATCGGGTTGCCCAGCGGGTCGACGACGCGACCCAGGTACCCGTCGCCGACGGCGACCGACAGCACCTCACCGGTGCGGCGGACCTCCTGGCCCTCCTCGATGCCGGTGAACTCGCCGAGGACGACGACACCGATCTCGCGGACGTCGAGGTTGAGGGCGAGCCCGAGGGTCCCGTCCTCGAAGCGCAGCAGCTCGTTGGCCATCGCGCCCGGCAGACCCTCGACCTGGGCGATGCCGTCGGCGGCCAGGGTGACCCGGCCCACCTCCTCGGACACGGCGCCCTCGGGCTCGTAGGACTTCACGAAGCTGTCCAGCGCGGCCCGGATCTCCTCCGGCCGGATCGTCAGCTCAGCCATTGCTCTTCTCCTGTCGTGGCCGCACCTCGTGGTTCGGGTGCGGTCGAACGTTTGTCGGTTGTGCGGCCAGGGGCCGGCAGGACGGTCGTCGGTCGGAAGGTCGCGTCAGCTCACGAGCCGTCGTCGCGCGTCGGCGAGACGGGACAGCACGGTCGAGTCCACGACGTCGGCACCGACCTGGATGCGCAGGCCGCCGAGCACAGCGGGCTCCACGGTGACGTTGAGCTGCACGGCGCGCCCGTAGGCCCGCTCGAGCAGCGCGCCCAGGCGGTCGAGCTGTGCCTGGGTCAGGACGGTCCCGGACGTGATGGAGGCCACGAGGCGCTGGCGACGCTCGGCGGCGACGTCACCGAACCAGCCGAGGGTCGGGACGAACCGACGACCGCGCAGCGCACGCGTCGCGTGCAGCGCGAGGACCTCGGTCACCTGGTCGACCTTGCCCGCGAGCAACGTGCGCAGGAACTCCGCACGACGCTCGGACGCGGTGGTGCCGTCGGAGAGGACCTGCCGGGCCTCGCGCTGGCCCACCAGGGCGCGCGAGACGCGGAACAGCTCGTCCTCCACCTTCTCGAGGTCGCCGCGGGCCTCGGCGGACGCGAGCACCGCGTCCAGGCCCAGGCGCTCGGTCGCGTCCGCGAGGTCGCGGTCCTTCGCCCACCGAGACCGGACCATGCCCGCCACGAGGTCGACGACGCGGCCGTCGAAGCCCGAGCCGAGGACGGCGGTCGCCAGGCGTGCCTTGTCCTCGCCCGACCGTGACGGGTCCGCGAGGGACCGGCGCAGCGGCGCGGACTCGTCGAGCGCCGCGGTGACCGCGAACAGCTGCTCGCCCAGCGCGAGCGCGCCTTCGCCCGCCGAGCGCAGGACCGGCTCGAACCGGTCCCGCGCCTGTGCGAGGGAGTCTCCGCTCGTACCGCGCATCAGCGCTCCTCGGAGGCTGCGCCCGCAGCACCCGCCGCGCTCGCCGCCGCGGGGCCCGCGGCCTCGAGCTCGTCGAGGAACCGGTCGACGACGCGGCTCTGGCGCGCGGAGTCCGCGAGGGACTCGCCGACGATCTTGGACGCGAGCTCCGTCGCGAGCAGACCGACGTCGTTGCGCAGCGAGACCGCCGCCTGCTGACGCTCGGCCTCGATCTGGCGGTGAGCCGTCTCGACGATGCGCGCGGCGTCGTCCGACGCCTTGACCCGCAGGTCCGCGACGATGGCCGAGCCCTCGGCGCGCGCCTCCTCGCGGATCTTGGCCGCCTCGGTGCGCGCCTCCTGGAGCTGCTGGTGGTACTCCGCCAGCGCGGCCGCAGCCTCGGCCTGGGCGGACTCCGCCTTGGCGAGGCCGCCCTCGATCTTCGCGGTGCGCTCGTCGAGGATCGCCTGGAACTTCGGCAGCACGGACCTGTAGAAGACGATCGCGATGATGACCATGATGACGGACGACCAGAGGAGGTCGTACCCGGCGGGGAGGAAGAGCTCGATGCCCTCGTGCTCCTCGCCCGTCTCCGCCGCGACGATGAGCGCGGCGTCAGCCAGCGCCGTCATCAGAACAGGAAGCCGGCGACGAGACCCAGCAGCGCGAGCACCTCGACGAACGCGACACCGATGAACATCGTCGCGCGGAGCTGCCCGGCGACCTCGGGCTGGCGGGCCATGCCCTCGATGGTCTTGCCGATGAGGATGCCGAGGCCGATGCCCGGGCCGATCGCGGCGAGGCCGTAACCGACGGTGCCGATGTTGCCGGTGACCTCAGCGAGAGTGGTGACGTCCACGATTGCTCGTTCCTTCCGTTGGGCGCCCGACCGGGTGACCGGGCGTCGCGTTGGTACTGCGCTTGATGGTGTGTCTGGTGGAGCGGAGTCGGTGCACGACCCGGGGGGTCAGTGCTCCTCCTCGAGCGACATGTTGATGTACACGGCGGCGAGGAGCGCGAAGATGTAGGCCTGCAGGAAGGCCACGAGGATCTCGAACAGCGTGATCGCGAAGCCACCGGCGAACGTCAGGGCGCCGAACGCCTTCATGGCGGGGGCTGCCTCGAAGATGAAGTACTGCGTGGCCGCGAAGCAGAGCACGAGCATGATGTGCCCGGCGATCATGTTGGCCGCGAGTCGGATCGCCAGCGAGGCGGGCCGGATGATGAGGATCTGCAGGAGCTCGATCGGGGTGACGATCAGGTAGATCGGCCCCGGCACTCCCGGCGGGAACAGGCTGTTCTTCAGGTAGCCGCCGAGGCCGTGCTTCTTGATGCCGGCCGCCCAGTAGGCCACGAAGACCCACAGGGCGAGGACGATCGGGAGGCCGATGCGCGAGGTCCCGGCCAGGTTGAGGCCGGGGATGACGCTCGTGATGTTGAAGGCGAGGACGGCGAAGAAGATCGTCGCGATCATCGGGACGAAGCGCTTGGCGTTCTCCTTCCCCATGATCTCCTCGACGATCTGCACCCGAACGAAGTCGATGAGCATCTCGAGGGCGTTCTGGAACCGGCCGGGCACGAGCCTCGCGCGGCGAGCTCCGATGACGAAGATCGTCAGCAGGACGACGGTCGCGATGACGCGGATGATCCAGATGCGGTCGATCTGGAAGATCGTGCCCTCGAAGAGGATGGCCGGCGGGAAGAAGTCGGCGATCGACGGCGCGTGGAAGCCACCTTCGCTCTCAGAAGCAGCGAGGAGCACGGGGGTCGCAAGCGTGGACAGGGTGGACTCCCAATGGTCGTGTGGTCCGGGCAGCAGCCACTCGATCGTGGGCACGCCGTCGGACCTGGCCGTCATGGATTCGCCAGTAGCCTAACGTATGGATCGGCGTGCTCACGCCGATCCCGCGGGCTTGTGACATTTTGCTCATGCGCTCCGGAGCGCCTGCCCGGGTCGCGTGCCGGTCAGTGCGGGTCGGGCTCCACGTAGGGGATGCGGCCCCGGCTCACGGCGCGGTAGTCGAGCACGGCGGACCCGATCACCCCGACGAGCAGGACGCCCGCGAAGACCCACCGGTCGTAGAAGTCCATGCCGCGCAGGACCACGAGGACCGCGATGAGCACGACCATCTTCGCGAGCCAGCTTCCCATGACGACCGCGGCGGTCGTCGTCGGGCTCGAGTCGACCGTGCGCAGCATGGTCCAGACGGTCGTCGCGGAGAAGATCAGCGCGACGCCGACGCCGAGCAGCGCTCCCCACAGCCCCGGCAGCCCGGCGACGAGCACGCCGACCGCGATCCCGACAGCGGCCAGCACCCCGAGCAGCACGAGCACGTCGCGCAGCGCCGTGCGGAACACGGTGCGCACGGCCTGGCCCTGCGACCCCAGCGTCTGCTCGGCGCCCGGGACGGCGGGACGCCCGGCCGTGCTCTCGCCGGCCGGCGGCTCCTCGTGTCGGGCGGGCTCGGGCTGGCTCGTCGTCATCTCAGGCTTCCTTCGGGTGGTGCGGTCACGGCGGGAGTGGGCCCGGTGGGCGCCTCGGCGAGGGGGACCGCGGACGCGGCCGCCGCGTCGTCGTCCAGGAACCGCCCGCGCGTGCGCAGCGGTCCGAGAGTGAGGAGGGCCGCGAGGACGACGGCGACACCGAGACCCACGACGACGATGCGCGCGGGCCACTGTACGAGCGCCACGGCGCCGAACGCGAACACCGCCGTCCAGACGTAGAGGATGAGCACGGCGCGACGGTGCGAGTGCCCGAGCGCGAGCATGCGGTGGTGCAGGTGCAGCCGGTCCGGGTGGAACGGGGACTTGCCCGAGAGGGTGCGGCGGGCGACGGCCATCCCCATGTCGAGCAGGGGCAGGAGGATGACGGCGAGCGGCAGCAGGATCGGGATGAAGGCCGGGAGCCGCTGCCCGGTCGAGAAGCCCCGGGGGTCGATGTTGCCCGTCACGATGATCGCGGCCGCCGAGAACACGAGACCCAGCACCATCGATCCCGAGTCGCCCATGAAGATCCGGGCGGGATGGAAGTTGTGCGGCAGGAAGCCCACGCATATCCCGACGAGCACGGCGATGACGAGCGTCGCGAGGCTCGAGTAGTCGTCCACGCTCGACCTCTGCGTGAGCACGTAGGAGTAGACGAAGAAGGCCAGACCACCGATGGCGACGAGGCCCGCCGCGAGGCCGTCGAGGCCGTCGACGAAGTTCACGGCGTTCATGGCCACGACGACGACGAGGATCGTCGCGGCGAGCTGGAGCCGGGAGGACCAGATCAGCTGCTGCTCGCCGATGGGGATCGGCAGCGTGAAGAGGACGACGCCCTGGCTCGCCATGAGCCCCGCGGCGAGCACCTGCCCGGCGAGCTTCGTCATCCAGTCGAGGTCCCAGATGTCGTCGGCGACGCCGAGCAGGCACACGATCGCGGCCGCACCGACGATGCCCCACACCCGCGCGTCCGCGACGAGCTCGCCGCCGGCCTCCTTGACGAACACGCCCTCGAGGAACGGCATCTGCGACGCGAAGACGACCGCCACGACGAGACCGAGCAGCATCGCCAGCCCGCCGAGCCGGGGCGTCGGGACCGTGTGGACGTCACGGGCGCGGACGGCGGTGATCGCGCCGGTGCGCAGCGCGACCCAGCGCGCGAACGGCGTCGTCAGGAACGTCACCACGGCGGCGACGAGCAGGACGAGCAGGTAGACCCTCACCCGCCGCTCGCCTCCGGATCCTCCGGCCCAGCGGGGTCGGTCGACAGGTCGGTCGGGTCCGCCGACGGCTGGTCGGACGATGCCTGGTCTGCGGGCCCGTCCACGGGCGCGACCTCGCGCAGCCGGTCGAGCGGGATCGCGCCCTGGCGCACGACGCGCAGCGTTCCCGACGTCGCGTCGACGATCGTCGAGGCCACTCCCCCGGGCGCGGTCCCGCCGTCGAGGTACACGCCGACGGCGTCGCCGAGCTGCGCGCGCGCGTCGTCGACGTCGAGCGCGGCCGGGTGACCGGTCGCGTTGGCGGACGACACCGCGAGCGGGCCAGTGCGGCGCAGGAGCGCGAGCGCGGCCGGGTGGTCGGGCATGCGCAGCGCGACCGTCCCGTGGGTCTCCCCGAGGTCCCACGCGAGCGACGGCTGGGCGCGCAGGATGATCGTCAGCCCGCCCGGCCAGAGCTCCTCGACGAGCCGGCGCACGTCGTCCGGCACGTCGGTCGCGAGGCCGTCGAGCGTGCGCGCGTCGGGCACGAGCACGGGCGGCGGCATGTGGCGGCCGCGGCCCTTGGCCGCGAGGAGAGCGGAGACGGCCTCGGCGTCGAACGCGTCGGCGCCGATGCCGTAGACGGTGTCGGTGGGCAGGACGACGAGGCCACCGCGAGAGATCGCGTTGACCGCCTCGTCGATCCCGGGGCCCCAGCTGTTCGGGTCGGTCACGGGGTGGACGGTGCTCACGGGACCATCCTTCCACGGCGCGCGACCACCATCCGGTCGCGGCCCGTGAGGTCCGCGACCGTCCGGACGTCGACGAACGCCCCGGTCTCGGTGACCATCGCGCGGGCGGCGGCGGCCTGGACCTCGGCGTGCTCCATGACGTACAGGCCGCCCGGACGCAGCAGGCGCGCCGCGGCCGCGGTCACGCCGCGCGGCACCTCGAGGCCGTCGGCACCCAGGCCGTAGAGCGCGACGGCGGGGTCGTGGTCGGCGACCTCGGGGTCGCGCGGGACGGCCCCCGGCGGCACGTAGGGCGGGTTGGACACGACGACGTCGCACGCGCCGTCGAGCCCGCCGTCGACCGGCGCACCTGCGAGCGCGGTGCGCGCGTCGCCCCGCACCAGCTGCACGACGGCGCCGGTCGCCTCGTGCACCGCGCTCACGTTGCGCGCGGCCCAGGCGTGCGCGGCGGCGTCGAGCTCGACCGCGTGGACCTCGCTGCCGTCGACCTCGGTCGCGACCGCCAGGGCGATCGCCCCCGACCCGGTGCACAGGTCGACGACCGTCGCTCGTCCGGTGCGCGCGACGACGGCGCGCGCCGCGTCGATCGCGACCTGCGCGACCTGCTCGGTCTCCGGCCGCGGGACGAAGACGCCTGGCCCGACGGCCAGCTCGAGGTGCCGGAACGGCGCGCTGCCGACGAGGTGCTGGAGCGGGACGCGCTCGGCGCGCCGGGCGAGGAGGCCGGCGAAGGTCCGCGCGGCGTCGTCGGGCACGGGCGTCCCGAGCACCGCGCGGCGCGCCACCTCGCCGCGGGGGACGGAGAGGGCGTGCGCGAGCAGGAGCTCCGCGTCGGCGCGCGGCGAGGGCACGCCGGAGGCGCCGAGCGCGGCCGTCGCGCGGCGCAACGCCGCCGTGACGTCCTCAGGCATCGCCGGCCGCGGCGAGGCGCGCGGCCTCGTCCGCCTCGATCGCCGACCGCACGACGGGGTCGAGGTCACCGTCGAGCACGTGGTCGAGGTTGTACGCCTTGTAGCCCGTGCGGTGGTCCGCGATGCGGTTCTCGGGGAAGTTGTAGGTGCGGATGCGCTCCGAGCGGTCGACCGTGCGCACCTGGGAACGCCGCAGGTCAGCGGCCTCGGCGGCCGCCGCCTCCTGCTGCGCGGCCAGCAGCCGCGCGCGCAGCACGCGCATCGCCTGCTCGCGGTTCTGGAGCTGCGACTTCTCGTTCTGCATCGACACGACGATGCCCGTGGGGACGTGCGTGATGCGCACCGCGGAGTCCGTCGTGTTGACGGACTGCCCGCCCGGGCCGGAGGAGCGGTAGACGTCGATGCGCAGGTCGTTCGGGTCGATCTCGACCTCGCCCGCGTCCTCGACCTCGGGGAACACGAGCACCCCCGCGGCGGACGTGTGGATCCTGCCCTGCGACTCGGTCACCGGGACGCGCTGGACGCGGTGCACGCCACCCTCGTACTTGAGGTTGGCCCACACCCCGTCGGCCGGGTCGGACGGCGTGCTGCGCGCCTTGACCGCGACCTGGACGTCCTTGTAGCCGCCCAGGTCGGACTCGGTGGACTCGAGGACCTCCGTCTTCCAGCCGCGACGCTCGGCGTACCGCAGGTACATGCGGAGCAGGTCCCCCGCGAAGAGCGCCGACTCCTCGCCGCCCTCGCCCGCCTTGATCTCGAGGATCACGTCGCGCCCGTCGTCGGGGTCGCGCGGGACGAGCACGCGGCGCAGCCGCTCGCGCGCCTCGTCCGCCGCAGCCCGCAGGGCGGGCAGCTCGGCCGCGAACGCGGCGCCGTCGTCCCCGCCGAGCGCCGCGAGCTCCGCCGCCGCCTGGGCGTCGCCGTCCGTCTCGCGCCACGCGCGGTACGCGCCCACGACCTGGTTGAGCTCGGCGTAGCGGCGCCCGAGCGTGCGCGCGCGCCCGGCGTCCGCGTGGACCGCCGGGTCGGCGAGCTGGGCCTCTATGGCGGCGTGCTCGGCGAGCAGCGGCTCGACGGCGGCGAACGAGTCGGTCACGGACGGCTCCTCGGTGGCGGGCTGGTCGAGGACGGCACCGGCTGGCACGGCCTCGCGCGATCACGCGGGCAAAGCAACAGCGCCGGTGGTCCGAGCTCGCCGACTGCCCCTGGAGAGGTTGTCGGGCTCGGACCACCGGCGCTGCGGTGCCGCTAGTTGCCGGCGTCCTTCTTGCCGTAGCGCGCCTGGAAGCGGGCCACGCGGCCACCGGTGTCGAGAAGCTTCTGCTTGCCCGTGTAGAACGGGTGGCAGGCGCTGCACACGTCGGAGCTGATCTTGCCCGACGTCTCGGTGCTGCGCGTCACGAACGTGTTCCCGCAGGTGCACGTCACCTCGGTGACGACGTACTCGGGGTGGATACCAGACTTCACGGATTCTCCTTGGGGGTGACGTCTCCGGGTCGGGTGCGGCTGCCGCACCCGTGAACCGCAGACAAGCGGCCTGACGACATCAGACCGACGAACCATTGTGCCAGAACGTACGACCGCGCCGAAATCATCCGGGCGGACGGACGTCAGACCGTGCGACCGACGTTGTCGTCGTCCGCGAGACCGCCCGGCGTCGTCTTCTGGACGTGGAGGAGGAACTCGACGTTCGTCTGCGTCTTCTTGAGCTGGCCGAGCAGCAGCTCGATCGCCTGCTGCTGGTCGAGCGCACCCATCACACGGCGGAGCTTGTAGATGATCTTCAGCTCGTCCTGGGACAGCAGGACCTCCTCGCGGCGCGTGCCGGACGCGTTGACGTCCACGGCCGGGAAGATGCGCTTGTCGGCGAGGTTGCGGGACAGGCGGAGCTCCATGTTCCCCGTGCCCTTGAACTCCTCGAAGATGACCTCGTCCATCTTGGAGCCGGTCTCGACGAGCGCCGAGGCGAGGATCGTGAGCGACCCGCCGTTCTCGATGTTGCGCGCCGCGCCGAAGAACCGCTTCGGCGGGTACAGCGCCGACGCGTCGACACCACCGGACAGGATGCGCCCGGACGCGGGCGCCGCGAGGTTGTAGGCGCGCGACAGGCGCGTGAGCGAGTCGAGGAGCACGACGACGTCCTGGCCGAGCTCCACCAGACGCTTCGCGCGCTCGATGGCGAGCTCGGCGACGATCGTGTGGTCGGACGCGGGGCGGTCGAACGTCGAGGCGATGACCTCGCCCTTGACCGTCCGCTCCATGTCCGTGACCTCTTCGGGCCGCTCGTCCACGAGCACCACCATGAGGTGGACCTCGGGGTTGTTCGCGGTGATCGCGTTGGCGATCTGCTGCATGATGATCGTCTTGCCCGCCTTGGGCGGCGCGACGATGAGGCCGCGCTGGCCCTTGCCGATGGGCGCGACGATGTCGATGACGCGCGGCGTGAGCCGGGTCGCCTCGGTGTTCTCCAGGCGCAGCCGCTCCTGCGGGTACAGCGGGGTCAGCTTCGTGAAGTCGGGGCGCTCGCGCGCCTCGTCGGGCGACGTGCCGTTGACCGAGTCGAGACGGACCAGCGCGTTGAACTTCTGGCGGGCGGTGTTGCCCGCGTTCTCGCCCTCGCGCGGCTGGCGGACGGCCCCGGTCACCGCGTCGCCGCGGCGCAGGCCGGCCTTCTTGACCTGGCCGAGCGAGACGTAGACGTCGTTCTGGCCGGGCAGGTACCCGCTCGTGCGCACGAACGCGTAGTTGTCGAGGATGTCGAGGATGCCGGCCACGGGCAGCAGGACGTCGTCCTCGTTCACCTCGATGTCGTCGAGGCCGGCGACGTCCGGGCCCTGACGGCGCCCGCCGCGCTTGCGGTCGCGGTCACGACCACGGTCGCGGCCCCGGCGACGACGCCCGCCGCGCTCGTCGTCGAGGAGCTGGCGGTCCTCGCGACGCTCGGTCTGGCGCTCGCTCTGCTGCGGAGCCTGCTGCTGGCCGGCCTGCTGCGGCGCCTGCTGCTCCCGCTGCTGGTCGCGCTGGCGCTCGGGACGCGAGCCGTCGGCGTCGGTCCGGGGTGCCCCGGTGCCACGGCCGGCGCGCCGCGCGCCGCGCTCACCTGTGACGAGCCCGACGGCGGCGGCCGCGCGGGCGGCGCGCTCGTCGGGGGTCTCCTCGGACGCGTCACGCGGACGCACGCCCTGCTCGCCGAGCGCCTCGGCGACGGCGGCGGCCGCCTCGGAGCGGGCGTCGCGGCGGCCGTTCTGGCCACGGGACTCGGCGCGCGTCTCGGTGCGGCTCTCCGCCCGCGCCTCGCTCCGCGACCCGTCGCTGCGGACCGGCAGGTCGAGCACGGGAGTGACGCGCTCCTGGCTCGCGGCCGCCGGCGCAGCGCGGCGGGCCTCCGCCGCAGAGCCGTCGGACGAGCCGGTAGCAGAGTCGGTGGAGGTGTCGGTGGTCCCCGCGCTCGCGGCGGGCCGGTCGGCGCGGCGGCTGCGGCCGCGTCCCGACGCGACGGGCGTCTCCGGGGTCTCGCGACCGGTCCCGCCGTCGCTCTCACGCGCAGCGGCCGCCGGCGTCTCGCCGGTGCGGGAGCGGATGACGTCCACGAGGTCGCCCTTGCGCATCTTGGACGTGCCCTTGACCCCGAGCTGCGAGGCGAGCGCCTGCAGCTCCGGGAGGCGCAGCGTGGAGAGCGCGCCGGTCCGGGCGTTACCGCCGGCAGCGGCCGAACCGGTCGCGCTGCTGGCGGTGTCGATGGTGTCTGTCACGAAGGACCCTTCCCCCTCGTTTGCGCCCACCTCTCAGAGGGTGGGCCGCGGGTGGTCGACGCCCGGCCGTGACGGCCGGTGCGCAGGTTTTACCACGCGTCAGTGGTACGACGACGTCAGCTGACGTGGGCTGGATGCCTTCTCACGGACTGGCTCTGTCGCGGCACATCCGCTCGGTGAGAGCGCGCTCAGAGGCTGGATGTGCTGGTGCGAGAGCGTGACCGAAGGCTGGATCCATCGTAGCACCGGGCTACGTCCCGGAGAGCCGTTCTCCCTGGACGCCTTGCGTGTCGACGTCGAGCCGGTGCACGGCCCAGTCGGCGGTCCCGCCGACCAGCGTGTCGACGACGCGCACGAGGCGGTCGTCGTCACCCGCCGCGGAGAGGACGAGGACGGTCGGGCCGGCACCGGAGACGGTCGCCGCCAGCCCTTGCGCCCGCAGCGCCTGCACGAGCTCGAACGACGACGGCATGACGTCGGCGCGGTACGCCTGGTGCAGCCGGTCGTCGGTCGCGTCGAGCAGGAGCTCGGGCCGACGGCTGAGCGCCTCGACCAGGAGGGCCGCCCGACCGGCGTTGAACGCGGCGTCGGCGTGCGGCACGCGTTCGGGCAGCACGCCGCGGGCGCGGCTCGTCGCGAGCCGCGCGGAGGGCACGAGGACCGTCGCGCGCAGGTCGGGATGCACGTCGAGCCGGACGGCGCGCGCGCCGTTGCCCGAGGCGGCTCCGGCGCCGCGCCCGGTCGACGCGCCCGTCCAGGCGACGGTCGCGCCGCCCAGGAGTGCGGGCGCCGCGTTGTCGGGGTGCCCCTCGATCGCGGTCGCGAGGCCCAGCGCGACGTCGTCGTCGAGGACCGTCGGGTCGGCGACGAGCTCGCGCGCAGCGACGATGCCCGCGACGACCGCTGCGGCGGACGAGCCCAGGCCGCGCCCGTGCGGGATGCGGTTGACGCAGGTCAGGTGCAGTCCGGTCTGCGGGGCGCCCGCGACGTCGAGCGCGGCGCGCAGCGCGCGGACGACGAGGTGCGTCTCGTCCGAGGGCACCTCGCCCGCGCCCTCGCCCTGGACCTGCACGACGACCTCGTCGCTCGCGAGCGCCCGCACCTCGAGCTCGTCGTGGAGCGCGAGGGCCAGCCCGAGCGCGTCGAACCCCGGGCCGAGGTTGGCGCTCGTCGCGGGGACGCGCACGCGGACGTGGTCCGCGCCGAGCTGCATCAGTCGAGCCCGAGCGCGTCCGCGATGGACACGACGTCGGCGCTCACGCGCGTCGGGGTGACCTCGCCGCCGTCGAGCGTGCGCAGCGCCCACTGCGGGTCCTTGAGCCCGTGGCCCGTCACCGTGACGACGACGCGCGCGCCCGCGGGCACGAGCCCGCGCTCAGCGCGCGACAGGATGCCCGCGACGCCCGCGGCCGACGCCGGCTCGACGAACACGCCGACCTCGCTCGACAGGACGCGGTGGGCGGCGAGGATCTGCTCGTCCGTGACGGCCTCGATGACGCCGCCGGAGTCGTCGCGCGCCGCCTCGGCGAGCTCCCACGACGCCGGGTTGCCGATCCGGATCGCCGTCGCGATCGTCTCGGGCTCGGTGATCGGGTGCCCGGCGACGATGGGCGCCGCGCCGGCGGCCTGGAAGCCCCACATCTGCGGGACGTGCGTCGCGACCGCGGGCAGGCCCTCGCCCGGGTGTCCGGGTGCACCCTGGCCCGCGTACTCCCGGAAGCCCTTCCAGTACGCCGTGATGTTCCCGGCGTTGCCGACGGGCAGCGCGTGGATGTCCGGCGCGTCGCCGAGCGCGTCGACGATCTCGAACGCACCCGTCTTCTGGCCCTCGATCCGGTCGGGGTTGACCGAGTTCACGAGCTCGATGGGGTACGCCTCGGCGAGCTTGCGTGCCGCGACGAGGCAGTCGTCGAAGTTGCCGTCGACCTGGAGGAGCCGTGCGCCGTGCGCGATCGCCTGGCTCAGCTTGCCCATGGCGATCTTGCCGTCCGGGACGAGCACGGCGCAGACCATGCCGGCCCGCGTCGCGTACGCCGCGGCGGACGCCGACGTGTTGCCGGTCGACGCGCACACGACGGCCTTCGCGCCGCGGCCGGCGGCGGCGGAGATCGCCGTCGTCATGCCGCGGTCCTTGAACGAGCCGGTCGGGTTCATCCCCTCGACCTTGACGAAGACCTGCGCCCCCGTCCGCTCCGAGAGCGCCGGCGCCTCGACGAGCGGCGTGCCGCCCTCGCCGAGCGTGACGACACGCTCGGACACGTGCGCGGGCAGACGCTCCGCGTACTCGGCGATGATGCCTCTCCACTGGTGGGCCATCAGGCTCCCTCGACTCTCAGGACGGACGTGATCGTGCGGACGGGCTCGAGCTCGGCCACCGCCGCGACGGTGGCCGCCAGCGCCGACTCGGGCGCGGCGTGCGTGGTGATGAGCAGCTCGGCGACCCCGGTCGCGGCGTCCTCGCTCGCGCCGCCGGGCGCCGTCGGCTGGCGGACGGCCTCGATCGACACCCCGTGCTCGGCGAGCGCGTGCGCGACCTGCGCGAGCACGCCCGGCCGGTCGTCGACCTCCAGGCGCACCTGGTACCGGGTGACGGCAGCGCTCGCGGGGAGGATGGGCAGTTCCGCGTACGTGGACTCCTGCGGGCCCTTGCCCCCGAGGACGCGGTGACGCGCCGCGGACACGACGTCGCCCAGGACGGCCGAGGCGGTCGGCGCACCGCCGGCGCCCCGCCCGTAGAACATGAGCTCCCCGGCCGACTCCGCCTCGACGAAGACCGCGTTGAACGACCCGCGCACGTTCGCGAGCGGGTGCGAGGTGGGGACGAGCGACGGGTGGACGCGCACGGAGACGCCTGTCGGCCCGTCTGCTCCGTCGCGCAGCTCCGCGATGGCGAGCAGCTTGATGACGTGACCGGTCTGCTCGGCCCACGCCACGTCGTCGGCGGTGACGGACATGATGCCCTCGCGCGCGACGTCGTCGAGCGAGACGCGGGTGTGGAACGCGAGGCTCGCGAGGATGGCAGCCTTGGCCGCGGCGTCGTACCCCTCGACGTCCGCCGTCGGGTCCGCCTCGGCGAACCCCAGGTCCTGGGCCTCCTTGACCGCCTCCTCGAGGTCCATACCCGTGGTGGCCATCTGGTCCAGCACGTAGTTGGTGGTCCCGTTGACGATGCCGAGGACCCGGCGCACGTGGTCGCCCGCGAGGGACTCCCGCACGGGACGCACGATGGGGATCGCGCCCGCGACGGCGGCCTCGAAGTAGATGTCGACGCCCGCCGCGTCGGCGGCCTTGTAGAGCGTGGGTCCGTCCTCGGCGAGGAGAGCCTTGTTGGCCGTGACGACGGCGGCGCCCGCGTCGATCGCGCGCAGCAGCAGGGATCGCGCGGGCTCGGTGCCGCCCATCACCTCGACGACGATGTCCGCCCGCTCGACGAGCCCCGCCGCGTCCTCGGTGAGCAGCGACCGGTCGATCGCGCGGTCGCGCGGCGCCGCGACGTGGCGCACCGCGATGCCCACGAGCTCGAGGCGCGCGCCCACGCGCGAGGCGAGGTCGTCCGCCTGCTCGGTCAGCAGCCTCGCGACCTGGGTGCCGACGACGCCGCACCCCAGCAGGGCGACGCGCAGGGGCGGGTGGGACTCGGCGGCAAGGGGCACGGCACTGCTTTCGGTCGGCCGGCGACGGGGCCGGTCAGGCTCCTGGGAGGGGCGGCAGGACGCCGCACGGCACAGGATACGTGCGCGACGGCGCTCCACGGGGCCCCTCCCGAGGAGTGGTCATGCCCTCGTCCCGAGCCGCCGTGCGCGCGCACGGCGGCGGGCTGGGCGGTCAGCCCAGGTCGAGCGCGAGGAGGTCCTCGACGGTCTCGCGCCGCACGAGCACGCGGCTCGCCCCGTCGCGCACCGCGACGACGGGCGGCCGCGTCAGCAGGTTGTAGTTCGAGGCCATCGAGCGCCCGTAGGCGCCGGTCGCGGGCACGGCGAGCAGGTCTCCCTCGTGCACGTCGCCCGGCAGCATGACCTCGTGCACGACGATGTCGCCGCTCTCGCAGTGCTTCCCGACGACGCGCGCGAGCACGGGCTCTGCGTCCGACGACCGTCCGACGACCTCCGCGTGGTAGTGGGCGCCGTACAGCGCGGGACGGATGTTGTCGCTCATGCCGCCGTCCACCGAGACGTAGGTGCGGACGAACGTCGACCCCTGCCCGGCCTTGCCGCCCGTGGGCGACGCGTCGTCGCGGGTGACCGTGACGGGCTTGACCGTGCCGACCGTGTAGACCGTCAGCCCCGCCGGCCCGACGATCGCCCGCCCCGGCTCGATGGAGAACCGCGGCAGCGGCGTGCCGAGGTCGTGCGCCGCGTCGGCCACGGCACGCGCGACGGCGCGCGCCACCGGCGCGGGATCGAGGGCCTCCTCGCCGGGGAGGTAGGCGATGCCGTACCCGCCGCCGACGTCCACCTCGTCGACGAGCACGCCCGTGCGCACGGCGAGGTCGGCGCGCAGGCCGAGGACGGCTCGGGCCGCGACCTCGAAGCCCGACGCGTCGAGGATCTGCGAGCCGATGTGCGAGTGGATGCCGAGCAGGTGCAGCGACGGCCGTTCGAGGACCGCGAGCAGGGCCGTCATCGCGGGGCTGTCGGACACCTCGTCGGTACCCGCCGCGACGGACAGGCCGAACTTCTGGTCCTCGTGCGCGGTCGAGATGTACTGGTGCCCGCCGGCGTGCACGCCCGTCGTCACGCGCACCATGACGGGAGCGACGACGCCGCGCGCCTCCGCGATCCGCGCGACCCGGTCCACCTCGACGAGCGAGTCGACGATGATGCGCCCGACGCCGACGTCGAGCGCGCGCTCGATCTCCGCGTCCGACTTGTTGTTGCCGTGCAGGCCGATCTCGGCGCCGGGGACGCCCGCGCGCAGCGCGACGGCGAGCTCTCCCCCGCTCGCGGTGTCGACGCGCAGGCGCTCCTCGCGCGCCCAGCGCGCGACCGCGACCGTGAGCAGCGCCTTGCCCGCGTAGTACACGTCCACGTCGGAGCCGACGGCGCGGAACGCGTCCTCGAACGCCGTCCGGTAGGCCCGGGCGCGCGCGCGGAAGTCCGCCTCGTCGAGCACGTACGCCGGGGTGCCGTGCTCGGCCGCGAGGTCACGCACGTCGACGCCCGCGACCTCGAGCGCGCCGTCCGCGCGGCGTCGCACGCCGCTCGACCACGGCTCCCCGGGGTACGTCGCGTCGGCCGGGGCGGCGCTCACATGCGCTCCGGCGCGGACACGCCGAGCAGGCCGAGGCCGTTGGCGAGGACCTGGCGCACGGCGTCGTTGAGCCACAGGCGCGTGCGGTGCGTGTCGGTGACCTCCTCGTCCGGGTAAGGCAGGACGCGCTGCGTCTTCTGCTGGTACCAGGTGTGGTAGTCGCCGGCGAGCGCCTCGAGGTAGCGCGCGACGCGGTGCGGCTCGCGCAGCTCCGCGGCCTGCGCGACGATCCGCGGGAACTCGGTCAGGCGCCCGATGAGGGCGGTCTCGGACGGGTGGTCGAGCAGCGCGGGCTCGAACCCGTCGGCGCGCGAGACGCCACGGTCGGCCGCGTTGCGGTCCACGGCAGAGGTGCGCGAGTGCGCGTACTGCACGTAGTAGACGGGGTTCTCGTTCGTCGCGCGCGCGAGCAGGTCGAGGTCCAGGTCGATCGAGGAGTCGGCGGACGAGCGCGCGAGCGAGTACCGCGCGGCGTCGACGCCGACGGCGCCGACGAGGTCGTCGATCGTCAGGACCGTCCCGGCACGCTTGGACATGCGCACGGGGACCCCGTCCTTGACGAGGTTCACGAGCTGGCCGATGAGGATCTGGAGGTTCTTGCCGGGGGTGTCACCGAAGGCCGCGCAGACCGCCATCATGCGGCCCACGTACCCGTGGTGGTCGGCCCCGAGCATGATGATGACCTCGTCGAAGCCGCGCTCGCGCTTGTCGAGGTAGTAGGCGATGTCACCCGCGATGTAGGCGGCCTCGCCGTCGGACTTGATGACGACGCGGTCCTTGTCGTCGCCGAAGTCGGTCGTGCGCAGCCAGGTCGCGCCGTCCTGCTCGTAGACCTGGCCCGCCTCGCGCAGGCGCGCGACGGCACGCTCGACGGCGCCCGACTCGTGCAGCGAGTCCTCGTGGAAGTAGACGTCGAAGTCGACGCCGAAGTCGTGCAGCGACTTCCGGATCTCGCCGAACATGCGCTCCACGCCGCGCGCGCGGAACGCCTCCTGCGCCTCGGCGTCGGGCAGCGTGCGCGGGTCGGGCTCGCCCGCCGCGAGCGCGTCGGCGATCACGGCGTCGGCGATCTCGGAGATGTACTCACCGCCGTACCCGTCCTCGGGCGCCGCCTCGCCCCGGGCGCGCGCGAGGAGCGAACGCGCGAACCGGTCGATCTGCGCCCCGTGGTCGTTGAAGTAGTACTCGCGGGAGACGTCCGCGCCGCTCGCCTCGAGCACGCGCGCGAGCGAGTCGCCGACGGCCGCCCAGCGGACGCCGCCGATGTGGATCGGACCGGTCGGGTTGGCCGAGACGAACTCGAGGTTGACGCGCTTGCCGGCCTCGGAGTCGCCGCGCCCGTACGCAGGGCCGGCCTCGACGATGGTGCGCGCGAGCTCGCCCGCGGTCGCGGCGTCGAGCGTGATGTTGAGGAAGCCCGGGCCGGCGACGTCCACGGCCTTGACCCCCGGCGTCGCGGCGAGGCGGTTCGCGAGGTCCTCGGCGAGCGCGCGCGGCGTCGTGCCCGCCCGCTTCGCGAGCTGCAGGGCGACGTTGGTGGCCCAGTCCCCGTGCTCGCGCTGGCGGGGTCGCTCGACGTGGACGCGCTCGGGGACCGCGGCGGGGTCGAGGGCGAGGGTGCCGTCGGCGACGGCGGCGGCCAGGGCAGCGCTCAGCGCTTCGGAGAGCTCGTCGGGGGTCACCGGGCGATTCTACCGAGGCCCGAAGAGCCGTCGTCGCGGCATGTCGCGGGGCGATCTCTCGCACCTCGACCGTCCGGGCCGGGTCCGGCGCACCGAGCTCCTGGCGGCGAGCGAGGTCCCGGGGGTTGTGGCACCCGGCGATCGGGCGTCAGATGGGCAGGTAGGACCACGGCGACCGGCGTCGTGGGGTGGCCGCACCGACTACCGAGCCTTGGAGGCCGCGATGGACGACCGCGTCGTCGAGTTCCACCGCCTGCACGAAGCCGGGTGCTTCGTGATGCCGAACCCGTGGGACGCCGGCAGCGCCAGGGTGCTGGAGCAGCTCGGCTTCCCAGCCCTCGCCACGACGAGCGCCGGGTTCGCATGGACCCGGGGGGTCGCGGACAACGGGGTCGGGCTCGAGGACGCGCTCGACCACCTCCGTGCAGTCTCCGCAGCCGTCGAGGTGCCGGTGAACGCGGACTTCGAGGGCGGCTACGCGGTGGATCCGGGCGGGGTCGCGGCCAACGTCACCCGGGCCGTTGCGACCGGTGTCGCGGGCCTGTCGATCGAGGACTCCACCGGTGACGCGGACGAGCCGCTCCACGACCTCGACCTCGCGGTGGAACGGATCCGTGCGGCCCGGGAGGCGATCGACGCCAGTGGCACCGGCGTCCTGCTCACCGGCCGCTCGGAGGGGTTCGTCGTCGGTCGACCGGACATCGACGAGACGCTGCGGCGGCTCGTGGCGTACGCCGAGGCCGGTGCCGACTGTCTCTACGCACCTCGGATCTCCCGGCTCGACCATGTCTCCGCGATCGTCGACGCGGTGGCCCCGAAGCCGGTGAACCTGCTCGTCAACGCTCCGTTCACCACGGTGGCGGAGGCGGCCGAGGCCGGCGTACGACGGGTCAGCGTCGGAGGCACCCTGGCACGCACGGCATGGGGCGGCTGGCTGGCCGCGGCACGGGAGATCGCCGAGGCGGGCACGTTCACGCGGTTCGACGCGCTCCCGAACGTCGACGGGCTGCTCACCGGGGGCAGCAGCTAGTCGTACCGACCCGCGCCGTCGTCGACGCGGTCGACGGGCGAGCGCGGTGGCGGCTTCCGACCGAGCAACTCCGCCGTGAGCCGGCTCGGCGGCGGCCGCGTGGACGGGAGCTGCTGCCGAAAGGCCTACCGGTGCCGACCGGGCCCGCGCACCCCGGACGTGCTGGTAGTCTCGTGCATCGCGCCGGCGGTCACCGCGGGCGCACGCCCTCGTAGCTCAGTGGATAGAGCGTCTGCCTCCGGAGCAGAAGGTCGTAGGTTCGAATCCTATCGAGGGCACCTTCCGACACGTCGGACTCCGAGCCCGGACCGCCTCAGGCGTCCGGGCTCGACCCGTCTCGGTGCCGTCGCCCCGACCGGTCCCCCACACCCGGAGCGCCTCCCGCTACGGTGTCCTCATGACCGACGGCGGCTACGGGGACTTCGAGTTCGAGCGCCGCTTCCTCGTGCGCGAGCTCCCCGGCGACCTGCGCGACGCGCCCGCGCTCATCGTCCAGAGCTACTACCTCGCGGACGAGGGCTACGCGCTGCGGCTCCGCGCCAAGGCCTCCGCGGTGGACGCCCCGATGGACGCGTCGACGGACCCGGTGGACCTCCTCGACCGGCACGTGGGGGCCGTCGACCTGTGCACGCTCACCGCCAAGGGACCGATGGCGGGCGGCACCCGCTACGAGGCGGAGCGCGAGATCGACGTCGCGGTCGGCCTGCAGATGATCCGGCGCGGCGGGGCGAGGATCGTCAAGACGCGCTACTCCGCGTGGCTCGGCGCCGACGGATGGGTCGTCGACGTGTTCGGCGGCCCGAACCACCCGCTCGTCGTCGCGGAGTGCGAGCGCACGGGCCCGGTCACGGACCTCGCGATCCCGGCCTTCTGCGTCACCGAGCTCACCGACGACCCGCGCTTCTCCAACGACGCCCTCGCGAGCCGCCCCTACGGCGCGTGGCGCGACGCGTTCGAGGCCGAGCTGGCCACGACCGGCCCGAGGTTCCTCCAGGACTTCGGCCACAACGAGCGCCTCTGAGGGCCTCGACGCAGCGGAAACTACCGGCCCGGACGAGCGGTGGGACCCCGCCACAGCCGCCGCACCCGACGGCGGACGGTCAGGAGTTCTGGATCTCCTCGACGCCCTGCACGAACTCGAAGTGCCACGGCTCGTACGCGCCGCTCCCGCCGCGCTTGGCCCACGCCGGGTTCGCCCAGCCGTAGGTGGCGCCGTTCTGGTTGATCCACGCGTAGACCTCGCGCGAGCCGGTCTCGACGGAGCACAGGTCGATCGCGAGGCCCCAGCCGTGCATGGACCAGCCGGGAGGTGCGGCGAAGGCGCCGCGGGTCGACTTGAGCGACACCTGCGTCGAGAGCGTGCGGTACGACGAGACGAGGCACAGGTCGCGGCCGAAGTTCGCCCGGAACGCCTCGTTCATCGCGGACAGGGCGACGGCGGCGTCGGGCCGCAGGTGCTCGCCGGCCTGCCAGAGCTCGCACAGCGCGTGCTCGTCGAGGTTGCCGTTGGTGCCCGCAGGGCGGACGGCCGGGTCGCAGCCCGGGAGCGGCTCACGGGCGGACGACCGGGACGCGGCCTCGGCGCGCAGCTCGGTGCGCGGGGCGGCGGCGACGCTCTGGGAGACGGCGGGCGCTGTCGACCCTGCGGTCGCGAGGTCGAGAGCGCTCGGCCCCAGCGGCCGGGTCTCGGGCTCGAAGGGCGAGCCCGTCCCGAGGCCGTCCTCGGCACCCGCGGACAGGGGCATGGCGATCGTCGCGACGGCGAGCGTGCCGAGCACCGCGATGCGGGGAGCCCAGCGGTGCTGGCCGGGGACCTGGGCCTGGGGGCGACGACGGCGGGGACCCTGCTCCGCCTCGCGCCGTGCCCGTCGTGACTCGAGGGCGGGTGCGCCGGTGCCGTGCGACTCCACCCGCCACCTGCCTTCCGCGTTCCAGGGCGCCCCCGCGGGGGCGACCGACGAGCACACGTCCGTGGGCCGGGACCTCCCGTGAACGGGGTCCGAACGGCTCGTGGACGGTCGGTGGACGGCACCGACGACCGGGTCAATCACGGAACAGTAACGAAGCACCTCGGCGATGCCAAGTCCCCTGGTCACGGCTCCGCACGCCGAGGCGGGGTCTCAGTGCCGGCGCTGCATCGCGTCGCGCACCTCCCCCACGAGCTCCTCGAGGATGTCCTCGAGGAACACGACGCCGAGCGGACCAGCGCCGCCCGGGCCGTCGACGCGGGCGAGGTGGGCCCCGGACCGCTGCATGGCTCTCAACGCGTCCTCGACCTCGTCGTCGGGCGCCGCCGTGGCGAGCGCCCGCACGCGCCACGCCGGGACCGGGAGCGCCCGCGTCGCGTCGTCCGCGTAGAGGACGTCCTTGACGTGGAGGTAGCCCACGAGGTCGCCCGTCGCGTCGGCGACGGCGAAGCGCGAGTAGCCCGTCCGCGCGACGAGCCGCTCCACCTCCTCGGGCGTGCACCCCTCGGTGACGGTGACGAGGTCCGCGAGCCGGATCATGACGTCGCTCGCCGTGCGCTCGGAGAACTCGATCGCGCCCGACAGCAGCCCTTGCTCGTCGTGGAGGACGCCCTCCGCCTGGGAGTGCTCGACGATGGACTGCACCTCCTCTGCGGTGAAGGCAGAGGCGACCTCGTCCTTGGGCTCGACCCCGGACGCGCGGACCGCGTGGTTGGCGAGCCAGTTGAGCGCGGCGATGATCGGGCGCAGCACGCGGCCGATCCAGACGAGCGGCGGCCCGAACCACATGACGGCGGTCTCGGGGCCGGCGACCGCGAGGTTCTTCGGGACCATCTCGCCGAGCACGACGTGCAGGTACACGACGATCGCGAGCGCCACGACGAACGCGATGGGGTGCGCGAGCGAGGTGCTGACGCCGAGCGCGTGCAGCGGGTCCTCGATGAGGTGCGCGAGCGCGGGCTCCGCGACGACGCCCAGGCCCGTCGAGCAGACGGTCACGCCGAGCTGGGCGCACGCGAGCATGAGGGACACGTTCTCCATCGCCCACAGGACCGTCCGAGCGCGTCGGTTGCCCTGCTCGGCGAGCGGCTCGATCGCCGATCGGCGAGCGGAGATGACGGCGAACTCGGCGCCGACGAAGAACGCGTTGCCGGCGAGCAGGAGGACGGCGACGAGGAGCGCGGTCGTGGAGCTCATGAGTCGGTCTCCCCCTCGGGCTCTGCGCGGACGCCGAGGCGTTCGACGCGCCGCCCCTCCATCGCCTCGACGCGCAGGACCACGCGCGCCGTGCCCTCGCCGACGACGACCTCGTCGCCCTGCTCGGGCACCCTGCCCAGCCCAGCCATGACGAGGCCGCCGAGGGTCTCGTACGCGCCGTCCTCGGGCACCCGCAGCCCGGTGATCTCGGTCAGCTCGTCGGGCCGCACGACGCCGGGCACGAGCCACGAGCCGTCCGCGCGACGGGCGGCGCCCGAGCGGCGTGGGTCGTGCTCGTCGGCGACGTCCCCGACGAGCTCCTCGACGACGTCCTCGAGGGTCACCACGCCGGACGTGCCCCCGTACTCGTCGACGACGACCGCCATCTGGAGCCCGAAGCCGCGGAGCTCGACGAGGAGCGGCCCCAGGCTCACCGTCTCGGGCACGCGCGGTGCGTCGACCATGAGCGCGGCCGCGGGGACCTCGTGGCGCCGCTCGTACGGGACGCCGACGGCGCGGCGCAGATGGACCAGACCGACGACGTCGTCCCGGTCCTCGCCGATGACAGGGAACCGCGAGTGGCCGGTCCGGCGCGCGGCGTCGACCACGTCCGCGGCGGTCGCGTCGCGTCCGACGACGACCATGCGCATGCGGTCCGTCATGACGTCGACGGCGCTCAGCTCGTCGAGCTCGATCGAGTTGGTGAGCAGCGTCGCGACGGAGACGTCGAGCGTGCCCTCCTGCGCCGAGCGGCGCACGAGCGCCGCGAGCTCGGACGCCGAGCGCGCGCCGGACAGCTCCTCACGCGGCTCCACGCCGACGCGGCGGAGGATCGCGTTGGCGGAGCCGTTGAGGACGGCGATGACCGGGCGGAAGAGCTTGGTGAACTGGCGCTGCACCGGTACGACCTGGCGTGCCGTCGCGTACGGGGCGCTCAGCGCGAAGTTCTTGGGGATGAGCTCGCCGAACAGCATCGAGAAGAAGTTGACGACCAGGAGGGCCAGGACGCCGGCGAGGACGGCGGCGGCCGCCTCTCCCAGCGCCGTGCCGCGCAGTCCGGTCCCGAACAGCGACAGGAGGGCCGGCTGGGCGGTGTAGCCGAGGAGGATCGTCGTGACGGTGATGCCGACCTGGGCCGAGGAGAGCTCGGTCGACAGGTGCTTGAGGCCCGCGCGCACGCTGCGGTCGCGGCGGTCCGCCCGTGACGGGCGGTGCGACGGTGGGGACCCCGGTCTGTCGCCCTCCTGGTCGGACGACTCGTCGTCGCTCGTGGGGAGGACGGCGGGGTCGAGGGTGACCAGGGAGAACTCGCTGGCCACGAAGACGGCGGTGCCTGCGGTGAGGAGCACCCCGAGCGCGACCATGACCCAGTCGCCTACCACGAGGTGCTCCACCGATATCGGGGAGTGCGCTTCATCGTGCCGACGATGCTAGCGCCCGTCCTGCCGCAGCCGCACGGTGCACGGGGCGTGCTCGTCGGGGAAATCCGGCCGACCTGGGCCGACGTGTGCCACGCTGTATCCCATGGCAGATCCGAGGGCAGCGAGTGCGTTCCCGACCGGCGCGGGTGCCGGTCCCGTCCCGGGCCGGGCCGCCGTGCCGACGACGGGCACGTCGGCCGGCGTGACCGGTCCCGCCCAGCAGGCCGCCACGGTGCTCGTCGTCGAGGACGAGCCCGCGATCGCGACCGCCATCGCGCAGCGGCTCAGCGCCGAGGGGTGGCGTGTCGAGGTGGCGCGCGACGGCCTCTCTGGCGTCGAGGCCGCGACCCGGCTGCGTCCGGACGTCATCGTCCTGGACGTCATGCTGCCGGGGATCGACGGGCTCGAGGTGACGCGGCGCATCCAGGCCGACCAGCCCGTGCCGATCCTCATGCTCACCGCGCGCGACGACGAGACGGACATGCTCATCGGTCTCGGGGTGGGCGCGGACGACTACATGACGAAGCCGTTCTCGATGCGCGAGCTCGTCGCCCGGATCAAGGCGCTGCTGCGCCGCGTCGACCGGGCGACCCAGGCTGCGAGCGCCGCGCCGGCGGACCCGCCCCTGGCCGTGGGCGACGTGACGATCGACAAGGCCCAGCGACGGGTCTACCGCGCGGGCGAGGAGGTCCACCTCACGCCGACCGAGTTCGAGCTGCTCGTCATGCTCGCGAGCTCGCCCAAGACGGTGCTCACGCGCGAGCGGCTCCTCGCCGAGGTCTGGGACTGGGCGGACGCGAGCGGGACGCGCACGGTCGACTCCCACATCAAGGCGCTGCGCCGCAAGCTCGGTGCCGACCTGATCCGGACCGTGCACGGCGTGGGCTACGCGTTCGAGCCGCCCGCCGGATGACGTATCCCGCCGGCGACCACGGTCCCCAGGGGGACGACCGGCCGCACGCGCCCGGGCACCGGTCGCACACGATCCGCCCGCACCTGCCCGACGTCCGGCCGCTCGACTCGTTCCGCTCGCTGAAGATCAAGCTCGGCGTGCTCGTCGCGGCGACCGTGACGCTCGCCGTCCTCATCACGTGGATCGGGCTGCAGAACCAGCTCGGCCCGTCGCGCACGTTCCCGCTCGCGATCGTGCTGTCCCTCCTGCTCACGCAGCTCCTCGCGCGAGGCATGACGTCGCCCCTGCGCGAGATGACGGCCGCGGCGCGGGCCATGGCCGACGGCGACTACTCGCGCCGCGTGCGCGCGACGAGCCATGACGAGGTGGGTCAGCTCGCCGTGGCGTTCAACGTCATGGCGGAGGACCTCGCGACGAGCGACCAGGTGCGCCGTGAGCTCATCGCGAACGTGTCGCACGAGCTGCGCACGCCCATCGCGGCGCTGCAGGCGCAGCTCGAGAACGTCGTCGACGGCGTCACGCAGCCGACGCCCGCGACGATGGAGATGGCGCTCGCGCAGACCGAGCGGCTCACGCGGCTCGTCTCCTACCTCTTGGACCTGTCGCGCATCGAGGCCGGCGCGGCGGCTCTCAACATCACCGAGATCGACGTGGGCGACTTCCTCGAGGACAACGCCGAGGCCGTCTCGATGGTCGAGGCAGGCAAGCAGCTGCGGTACGTCGTGGACGTCACTCCCCCGGACCTGGTGCTCGAGGCCGACCGCGAGCGCCTCCACCAGGTCGTCGTGAACCTGCTCCACAACGCGATCCGGCACTCGCCCCAGGGGGCGGAGATCCGGCTCGAGGCGTACCCGGTCGACGACGACGTCGTCATCGAGGTCGTCGACGAGGGCCCGGGGATCGCCAAGGAGGACCGCGAGCGCATCTTCGAGCGGTTCGCCCGGGCGAGCGCGACAGGGTCGCACACGACGACCGGCGGCTCGACGGGGGGCACGGGCATCGGCCTCGCCATCGTGCGGTGGGCGGTGGACCTGCACGGCGGCCGGATCGAGGTCGCCGACTCGCGCAGCGGCGCGGTGATGCGTGTGACGCTCCCCGCACGGGCAAGCACAAGCGCCACGGAGGGGCCCGCAGCCGGCCCGGTTCAGTCGTGAGATGCGTCACACGTTCGTCGTCGGATACCTCGCGATGGCACGGAATTCCGCGATCTTGCCCTCCGCCGAGGTGAGCGTGGCACCGCGTTTGCCTCGGGCAGACGCGACGTGAAGAACCGGCGGACAGGTCGCGCGGGAAGCCCTCGAGCGGCCTCCTCGGCGGCCGTCGAGGGCCTAGGCTGGAGTGGTCCGGAATCCGGACGAGTCTGCGCCGACGTCGGTCGCCACGCTTCCCGCGCGCCGTCCCGCGTCGACACGACTGTGACCGACAGCGAACTCCGTGTGTGAAAGTGGGCGATCCTCGCGTGTCCCCGAAGGCTGAGTCAGAGGCGATCAGCGACGCAAGCTCCGTGTTCGGAGCGAACGAGTGGCTCGTCGACGAGTTGTACGAGCAGTACCTCCAGGACAAGAACGCGGTCGACCCCGCGTGGTGGGACTTCTTCGAGGACTACCGTCCGGCGGAGCGGGCCGAGCAGACCGGGAAGCAGGACGAGCAGGCGAGCGACGCCGCCCCGACCGCCCCGGTGAACGGCGCGGCGCCCGCGACGACGGCCAACGGCTCCCCCGCCGCCGCGTCCCGGACGGCACCCGCCGCGCCCCCCGCGGTGACGGACGGGTCCGCCGCCGCCGAGGCCGCGCAGCGGATCAAGCCCCCGAAGCTCCCGGCCGACCCCCAGGTGAACGCGGCGGCCGAGGCCGTGCGCGCGACCAAGCCGGTCGCGACGGCGCAGCCCGCCACCGCGCCCTACGCCCAGGTCCCCGCACGCAAGGTGGCCGGCGCGCCGAGCCCGGAGGCCGAGCCCGTCGACGACGTGCAGAAGCTCCGCGGTCCCGCCGCCCGCGTCGTGACGAACATGGAGACGAGCCTCACGGTGCCGACCGCGACGTCGGTGCGCGCCGTGCCGGCCAAGCTCATGGTCGACAACCGCATCGTCATCAACAACCACCTCGCGCGCGGTCGTGGCGGCAAGATCTCCTTCACGCACCTCATCGGCTTCGCGCTCGTCGAGGCTCTCGCAGACATGCCGGTCATGAACGCGAGCTACACCGAGCTCGACGGCAAGCCCGCGGTCAACCAGCCCGCGCACGTCAACTTCGGCCTCGCGATCGACCTGGCCAAGCCCGACGGCTCGCGCCAGCTCCTCGTGCCGAGCATCAAGAAGGCCGAGACGATGGACTTCGCCCAGTTCTGGGCGGCCTACGAGGACCTCGTGCGCCGGGCGCGCGGGGCCAAGCTCGGTGTCGACGACTTCGCCGGCACGACGATCTCCCTCACCAACCCCGGCGGCATCGGCACGGTGCACTCCGTGCCGCGCCTCATGCAGGGGCAGGGCACGATCATCGGCGTCGGCGCGATGGACTACCCCGCCGAGTTCGCGGGCGCCTCCACGGAGCGCCTCGCGCGCCTCGGCATCTCGAAGGTCCTGACGATCACGTCGACCTACGACCACCGCATCATCCAGGGCGCGCAGTCGGGCGAGTTCCTGCGGATCCTCTCCCAGAAGCTCCTCGGCGAGGACGGCTTCTACGACCGTGTCTTCGCGTCGCTGCGCATCCCCTACGAGCCGGTGCGCTGGGTCCGCGACAACACGACGGACACCGAGATCGAGGCGGCCAAGCCCGCGAAGATCGCGGAGCTCATCCACTCCTACCGCTCGCGCGGGCACCTCATGGCGGACACCGACCCGCTCGCGTACCGCCAGCGCAAGCACGGCGACCTCGACATCCAGAACCACGGCATGACGCTGTGGGACCTCGACCGCACGTTCCCCACGGGCGGGTTCGGCGGGAAGACGAAGTCGTCGCTGCGCGACATCCTCGGCCTGCTGCGCGACTCGTACTGCCGCACGGTGGGCGTCGAGTACATGCACCTCGCCGACCGCACGCAGCGCAAGTGGCTGCAGGAGCGGCTCGAGTCCGGGTACGCCCGTACGCCGCGCGAGGACCAGCTCCGCATCCTGCGCCGCCTCAACTCGGCCGAGGCGTTCGAGACGTTCCTGCAGACGAAGTTCGTCGGGCAGAAGCGCTTCTCGCTCGAGGGCGGCGAGTCGCTCATCCCGCTCCTCGACGCGATCCTGTCGAAGGCCGCGGAGAACGGCCTCGACGAGGTCGGCATCGGCATGGCGCACCGCGGGCGCCTCAACGTGCTCGCGAACATCGCCGGCAAGAGCTACGCGCAGATCTTCGCCGAGTTCGAGGGCAACCTCGACCCCAAGAGCGTGCAGGGCTCGGGCGACGTGAAGTACCACCTCGGCACCGAGGGCGTCTTCACCGCCGAGACCGGCGCCACGACGAAGGTCTACCTCGCGGCGAACCCCTCGCACCTCGAGGCGGTCGACCCGGTGCTCGAGGGCATCGTGCGCGCCAAGCAGGACCGCATCGACCTCGGCGGCGACGGCTTCTCCGTGCTGCCGATCCTCATCCACGGCGACGCCGCCTTCGCGGGCCAGGGCGTCGTGCCCGAGGTGCTCAACCTCGCGCAGCTGCGCGGGTACCGCACCGGCGGCACCGTGCACGTCATCATCAACAACCAGGTCGGCTTCACCACTGGCCCCTCGTCGTCGCGCTCGACGACGTACGCGACCGACGTCGCCAAGGGCTACCAGGTCCCGATCTTCCACGTGAACGGCGACGACCCCGAGGCGTGCGTCCGTGTCGCCGAGCTCGCCTTCGCGTTCCGCGAGCAGTTCGACCGCGACGTGATCATCGACATGATCTGCTACCGCCGCCGCGGTCACAACGAGGGCGACGACCCCTCGATGACGCAGCCGCTCATGTACAACCTCATCGAGGCCAAGCGCTCGGTGCGCAAGCTCTACACCGAGAACCTCGTCGCGCGCGGCGACATCACGCTCGAGGAGGCCGAGCACGTCCTCCAGGACTACCAGGCCCAGCTCGAGCGCGTCTTCACGGAGACGAAGGAGGGCGGCTACACGCCCAGCGCCGACAAGGAGCCGGTGGCCGGGCTCGAGCGCCCCGAGTCCCAGCTCGAGGACGCCGGCACGATGGTCGGCTGGAAGACCGCGATCGACCGCTCCGTGCTCGAGCGCCTCGGCCAGGTGCACGTCGCACCGCCCGAGGGCTTCACCGTGCACCCCAAGCTCGCGCAGCTCCTCGAGAAGCGCCGGCAGATGTCCGTCGACGGCGGCATCGACTGGGGCTTCGGCGAGCTCGCCGCGTTCGGCTCCCTCCTCATGGAGGGCACCCCGGTCCGCCTCGCCGGCCAGGACTCACGCCGCGGCACGTTCGTGCAGCGCCACGCCGTCCTCCACGACCGCGAGACCGGCGCCGAGTGGACGCCGCTGCTCTACCTCTCCGCGGAGCAGGCGAAGTTCTGGGTCTACGACTCGTCCCTCTCCGAGTACGCCGCCCTCGGCTTCGAGTACGGCTACTCCGTCGAGCGCCCCGACGCGCTCGTCCTCTGGGAGGCGCAGTTCGGCGACTTCGTCAACGGTGCCCAGACGGTGATCGACGAGTTCATCTCGTCCGCCGAGCAGAAGTGGGGCCAGTACTCGTCGGTCGTCATGCTCCTGCCCCACGGCTACGAGGGCCAGGGACCGGACCACTCGTCCGCACGCATCGAGCGTTTCCTGCAGCTCGCCGCCGAGGACAACATGACGGTCGCCCAGCCGTCGACGCCCGCGTCGTACTTCCACCTGCTGCGCCGCCAGGCGTACGACCGGCCGCGCCGCCCGCTCGTCGTCTTCACGCCGAAGCAGCTGCTGCGCCTCAAGGCTGCCGCGTCGAACGTCGAGGAGTTCACGACCGGGACGTTCCAGCCCGTCGTCGGCGACGCCGCGGCCGACCCGGCCAAGGTTGACCGCGTGCTCCTGTGCACCGGTCGCGTCTACTACGACCTCCTCGCCGAGCGCACCAAGCGCGGTGACGAGGGCGTGGCGATCGTCCGGCTCGAGCAGCTCTACCCGCTCGACGTCGACGGCATCCGCGCCGAGCTCGCGAAGTACTCCGGCGCCGAGGTCGTGTGGGTCCAGGACGAGCCCGAGAACCAGGGCGCGTGGTCGTTCATCCACATCAACCTGCCCGACGACCTGCCGCGCGTGAGCGTCGTCTCCCGCCCGGCGTCCGCGTCGACCGCGGCCGGCACGGCGAAGAAGCACCAGGCCCAGCAGTCCGTGCTCCTCGAGCAGGCGTTCGCCCGCTGACGATCAGTTCTTCGGCCGGGTCTACGACGAAGGCCCCCTCCACGCGGAGGGGGCCTTCGTCGTCGGTGCGGGGCGTCTTGGGTGCGGGGCGTCGTGGGTGCGGTTGTCGTGGGTACGTCCGGGCGGTGGGTGCGGTGCGGGGGCGCGGGTCTACCATCCGGCCGCTCGTTCCTCGCGGCCTCCCGCCAGGCCCTCCACGACCCGCGCCCCCGCACCGCACCCACCCCCCTCGTGGGGATCTCACCTCCGCGCGCGGCGGACCAGGCCCACGCTCCGCACCTCGACCCGTTCGCAACCGCGAGCGTCTCGCGGCACCAGCGGGCGCTCGGGCGCTCGGGCGCTCGGGCACGACACCACGCGCCGTCGCACGTGACCTGACGACCCTCAGGGACGCAGAACGCCCCCGTGTCGGGCCGGGCCGGGCCAGGCGGGTGGGCCGGGCCAGGCGGCTGGCCGGGCTGGCCGGGCTGGCCGGGCTGGCCGGGCTGGCCGGGCTGGCCGGGCTGGCCGGGCTGGCCGGGCTGGCCGGGCTGGCCGGGACCAGTCAGGTCAGGCCGTCCTGGTCGTCCGCGCGGGTGCGCGACGTGTCGGCGACGAGACGGCAGGTCGGGGCGGGAGGGGCGGCGGCGGGTCGTGGTGGGCCTGGCGGGAGCCGCGAGGGACGAGCGGCGGATGGTAGACCCGCCGCCGCCCCTCCCGCCCCGACCACCCAGCCACGACCGACCCGGGACCGGGACCGCGCTACCTCACCAGCGGTCGTGGACCGCTGCCCGCAGGTGCCGGTCGTAGATCTCGCGGACGCCGGACGCGAAGAGCGGGCCGAGGACGTCGGCGCTGCCCGCGGCGGCGTTGGCGCGCGCCTGGTCGGCGCTGCGCGCGCCGGGGATGACGGTCGTGACGCCGGGCTGCTGCCAGACCCATGCGAGCGCGACCTGGGCGGGCGTGAGGTCCTGCGCGACGACGTCGCGCACGAGGGTGGAGAACTCGTCCGCCGCCTGCACGCCGGTCTCGAAGTCGACGCCGGAGAACGTCTCGCCGACGTCGAAGGCGCTGCCGTCGCGGTTGTACGTGCGGTGGTCGTCGTCGGCGAAGGTCGTGTCCTTGGTGTACTTCCCCGTGAGCAGCCCCGACGCGAGGGGGACGCGCGCGATGACGCCGACGCCGGCGTCGGAGGCGGCGGGCAGCACCTGGTCGAGCGGCTTGAGGCGGAACGCGTTGAGGATGATCTGGACGCTCGCGACGTGGGGCCGGGCGATGGCGGTCAGTGCCTCGTCGACGGTCTCGACGCTCACGCCGTAGGCGGCGATCGCCCCGTCGGCGACCAGCGTGTCGAGCGCGTCGTAGACCTCGTCGCGCGAGTACACGGCCGTCGGCGGGCAGTGGAGCTGCACGAGGTCGAGCCGCTCGGTGCGCAGGTTGGCGCGCGAGCGGTCGGTCCACTCGCGGAACTTCGCGAGCGTGTAGTTGTCGGGGTCCTGCGCCTCGCGACGGCCCATCTTGGTCGCGACGGTGATGCCGTGGCCGGGGTTGTCCGCGAGGTAGGAGCCGATGATCTGCTCGCTGCGGCCGTCGCCGTAGACGTCGGCCGTGTCGAAGAACGTCACGCCTGCCTCCGCGGAGGCGTCGAGGACGGCGCGCGCGTCACCCTCGTCGACGTCGCCCCAGTCGGCGCCGAGCTGCCACGTCCCGAGTCCCACCACCGAGACGAGCCGTCCCGTGCGTCCGAGCACACGTCGTTCCATCGTTCCTCCTCGTGCTGCGTCGGGCACGCAGGTGCACGTACCCGGGCACCGAGTCTGACGGTCGGCGGGCCATCGTGCACCCGCGCACGCCGAGTACCGTATGTGAACGTGAACACCGATGCACCCTCCGGCGCACAGCTGCGCATCTCCCACGGCGAGCATGTCGCCACGATCACCGAGGTCGGAGCGGCCGTGCGCGAGTACGCGGTCGCCGGTCGGCCGGTCTTCGTCCCCTTCGCCGAGCACGAGGTCTCGCCCGCCTTCAACGCGGCGGTGCTGCTGCCCTGGCCGAACCGCCTGCGCGACGGCCAGTACGAGCTGGACGGGGCGACGTATCAGGTGCCCGTGACCGAGTTCGAGCGGAGCACGGCGCTGCACGGCCTGGCCTGCTGGGAGCGCTGGTCGGTCGTTGCGCACACGGACGCCGAGGTCGTCCTGGAGCTGCGCCTCGTCCCGACGCCGGGCTACCCGTTCGCGCTCGTCTCGCGCGTGACGTACACGCTGGGCGACGACGGGCTGCGGGTGCACGTGCGCACGACCAACGCCGGCACCGGGACGGCGCCGTACGGCGTGGGCTTCCACCCGTGGCTCTCCCCCGCGGGCGCGGACCTGGACGACTGCACGATCCGCCTCGACGCGTCCACGCGGGTGACGACCGACGACCGGCTGCTCCCCACGGGCACGGAACCGGTCGCGGGCACCTTCGACCTGCGCGAGGCGCGGTCGCTGCAAGGGGTCGACCTCGACGACGCGTACGTCGACGTGACGCGCGACGAGGACGGCCTGTCGTGGATCCGCCTGGGTGCACCCGACGGCCGCACGGCGGCGGTCTGGATGGACTCGTCGATGGACACGTGGCAGATCTGCACGGGCGACCACGTGGGCGACGTCGCGTTCCGGCGCTCGGGCGTCGCGGCGGAGCCGATGAGCTGCATCGCGGACGCCTTCCGCACCGGTGACCGGCTCGTCCGGCTCACGCCGGGCGACGCGCACGAGGTGACGTGGGGCGCGACGCTCCTCTGAGACGCGCGGACGGGCACCGACACGCCGGGCGGACCGGCCCGGATCGACCGGTGCTCCCGGCGTCGGGGAGAATGACCCCTGTGGAAGACGCGGCAAGTCGAGAGGTACGGATCTGCGTCGTCGGCGACGAGCTGAGCGCCGGCGTCGGTGACGCCAAGGCACTGGGGTGGGCGGGGCGCGTCGTCGCGCGCACCCGCTTCCCGCAGCCGGCCTACGTGTTCCCGCTGGCGATCCCCGGCGAGACGACGACGGCGCTCAGCCAGCGCTGGGAGGCCGAGACCGCGCGGCGGTTCTCCCCCGAGCCGGACGTGGACAACCGGCTCGTCATCGGCCTCGGCCGGCACGACCTCGACGCCGGGCTGTCCGTCGCTCGTTCGCGGCTGAACCTCGCGAACGTCCTCGACGTCGCAGAGTCGCACCGCCTCCCGACGTTCGTCGTCGGGCCGCCGCCCGGGCACCCGCAGGACACCGAGCGCCTCGCCGAGCTCTCCAACGCGTTCTCGGACGTCGCCAACCGCCGTCGGGTGCCGTACGTCGACACGTTCAGCCCGCTCGTCACGCACGAGCAGTGGCTCGCCGACCTCGCGCAGAGCGGCAACGGTTTCCCCGGGCAGGCGGGGTACGGCCTCATGGCGTGGCTCGTGCTGCACACCGGCTGGCACGCGTGGCTCGGCCTGCCCGACGACGCAGCCTGAGTCCCGCGGAGGCATCGCGGGGACGCGCCCGGGCACGACGGCGGCCCGCCGGTCCGAGCAGTCGGACCGGCGGGCCGCCGTCGTGCGGGACCGCGCGACTCAGCCGCGCGAGACCGTGAGGTCGCCGGACACCGTGTTCGCCGACACGTAGGCGCCGCGCGCCCCCGGCTGGTCGACGTGGTCGACGGACGTGGTGCGCTGCGCGCTGCTCTCGAGCCGGACGCCGTCCAGGACGGCCTTTCCCGTGACGCTGCGAGCCTTGAGGTTGACGGGGGCGCCGGCGCCGAGGCGCACCGCGACGTCACCGGAGACCGTGCGCGCGTCGACGAGCGGCGTGCTCTCGCGTGCCTCGACCTCGACACCGCTCGTCACGGTGTTGACCGAGACGCGGCCGAGCGACCCGCCGAGGGTGACCGCGCCCGAGGCGGTGGTCACGTGCACGTCACCGACGTGCTCGGCGACGTCGACCCCGCCGGTCGCCGTCTTGACGGAGACCGTGCCGCGAGCGCCCTGGACCCGGGCGGCGCCCGTCGCGGTCGTGACGGACACGTCGCCCTGCGCGCCGGTGACGGTCGCCGCGGCGCGCGCGGTGGTCACCTTGACGGGCACGCGCGCGGGGACGGTGAGCCGCACGACGGCCCGGTCCTTGTCGCGCAGGCCCTTGGCGCGGTCGACGAGGCCCTCGATGCCGGCGAAGTCGTAGCCGACGCGCAGCTCGCCGTCGTGCACGCTCACCTGCAGCGCGCGCTCCGACACCTCGCTCACGTCGACGCTCGCCCCGGCCTCGCGGCCCGGGTCGGCGACGACGTCGACCGACCCGTCGGTGAGCTGGACGACGACGCGGCGCACGTCCGCGACGTCCACGGTCTGGGGGGCGTTGATGACCCAGGACTCGGTGCTCATAGGTGTCTCTCCTCGTTCGGTGCGGTTCTCGGTCGGTGTGTCGTTCTGTGGTGCCGCTGACCGTCGGTCAGGGCAGGGTCGCTCGCACGGCCTTGCGGGCGCTGTCGAGCACGGTGCGCAGGGTGTCGACCGTGAGCTCGGTGACGACGCTCGCGGCGTCAGCGCGGCGCAGGTCGGCCCGGACGTCCTCGCGGAACCGCTGGAGCACGGCCTCGGCCTCCATGCGCCACGCGTAGGACTCGCGCCGCCGCGGGTCGGGCTCGCCGTCCCGGGGCCGGGCGCGTGCCGTCTGCGCGGCGGCGGCGAGCTCGGCCCGCAGGCCGCGGAGCGACCCCTGGACGTCGTCGCGCAACGCCTGCGCACGTTGGCGCACGGTCTCCGCGATGCCGTGCTCGAGCTCGGCGACGTCGGCCCGGCGGGCCTCGATCTCCGCGCGCCCGGCGGGCGTCAGCGCGTAGGTCGTCTTGCGGCCGTCAGCGCTGCGGAGCACGAGCCCTTCGTCCTCGAGCCGCGCGAGCCGGGGGTAGATCGTGCCGGCGCTCGGACGGTACGTGCCGCCGAACCGGTCCGAGAGCTCGGTGATGAGCTCGTAGCCGTGCTTGGGTCCCGTGTCGAGCAGCGCCAGCAGGTAGAGCCGGAGCTGACCGTGGGCGAAGACGGTCGCCATCAGAGATCCACCGGTCCGGTGGGCGCCGCGGGACGGGCGCCCGGGCTCCCCCAGGCGGGGACGTCGCTCCCCCGGGCGTCCTCGGTCCGGCGGTCGGTCGCCCGCTCGTCGTCGTCCGCCCCGCGCAGGACGGTCACGTCCCCCGAGACGGCGGAGACGCGCACCGGGGCTCCGCGGCCGGACCGCGCCGTGCGGGAGAACGTCCCACCAGACCCGCGCCGCTCCTCCCCGTCCACGAGGAGCCGGCCGCTCACGCAGCGGATCGCGTAGTCCATGGCGTCGGGGTCGGGCAGCCGCACGAGCACGTCGGCCGAGACCGCGCTGACGAGGACCTCGGACGGCGTCGTGCGCGAGTCGACGGTCACGGAGCCGGAGACCGAGTCGAGCCGCAGGGAGCGCAGCGCCCCGGTCGCCGTGAGGCCGCCGGAGACCGAGTCCATGCGGACTGCGCCGTCGTGCTCGCTCGCCGAGACCTCGCCGGAGACGGTGTCGACCCGGAGCTCTCCGGCGGTCCGGCTCGTCAGGAGGGAGCCGGTGACCGTCTGGAGCCGCAGCCCCTCGCGCACCCCGGCGACGAGGGCCTCGCCCTGCACCGTCGCGACCCTGGCGTGGACGGTCGCGGGGACCGCGACGTGCACGTCGGCCGCGTCGCGGCCCGTGTACGTGCGGAAGCGTTCGAGGAAGCCCTTCCAGCCCGCCACGAACGACCCGTAGCCGACGTGGAGCGTCGAGCCCTCGATGCGCACCTCGAGCGCGCGACCGGTCACCGAGTGCACCTCGACCCGGGCGTCGGTCCGCGTCGGGTCGTCGTGCGCGACGACGTCGATGCGCCCCCCGATGACCGTCGCGTCGAGCGCCGTGACGCGCTCGAGCTCGACGATCTGCGGACCCGTGACGGTCCAGCTCTCCTGCGTCATCCGGCGCTCCGTCCTCGGTCGTGGTCCCGGGCCGCTCCTGGCGGCGACGAGTCTCGCGATATATCTCGTTCCGCAGGACACGATATATCGCGTCCGGGAACCTGGCAAGGGATCAGGTGTGGGACCATGGGAGGCGGACCGGACACGCTGAGGGCGGGCCGTCCCCGCCGAGAACGGCAGCACTCACCGAGAACCGTCAGGAGATCACCATGAGCAAGCGCGGACGCAAGCGTCGCAGCCGCAAGGGCAACGGCGCGAACCACGGCAAGCGCCCCAACGCCTGAGACCGCGCCCGTCAGGGCACGGCAGAGGGCCCGGACCGACTCGTCGGTCCGGGCCCCTCTCGCATGTCCGGATGCTCGTGCTCGCCCGGGACCGGGCGGCGCACGTCAGCGCGTCTCGACCACCGTTGTCGTCGAGACCATCACCGTAAGCTGCGTGTGGATGCGCTCACGCAGGCCGGCGGGTGCCGTCTCGTGGCAGGAGCGCCGCACCAGCTGCTTGACGAGCTCCTCGACGCTCAGCTCCGCGAGGCACGGCGAGCAGTGGGCGACGTGCGCCCGCATGCGCAGCTCGTCGTCGGCCGTCATCTCCGAGTCCAGGTACTCGTAGAGGTGCGTGAGCGCGTGCTCGCACTCGGACTCACCCGCGGTCGAGTGCGGGATGGGGGTCACCGGCTCGTCGACCGGGGACACCCCGGGGTTCCGGCTCTCTGACGTGCTCACGACTCACCTCCGGGGGTCTTGGCCCCCACCAGTCCTCGCTTCGCGGCGTAGTCGGCCAGCAGCTCGCGCAGCTGGCGCCTACCTCGGTGCAGGCGGGACATGACCGTGCCGATCGGTGTCCCCATGATCTCCGCGATCTCCTTGTACGGGAAGCCCTCGACGTCCGCGTAGTACACGACCATGCGACGGTCCTCGGGCAGCTCCTGCAGCGCGCGCTTCACGTCCGAGTCCGGCAGGCGGTCCAGCGCCTCGGCCTCGGCGGAGCGCAGCCCCTGCGACGTGTGCGACGCGGCACGCGCGATCTGCCAGTCCTCGACGTCGTCCGTCTGGGCCTGCTGCGGCTCGCGCTGCTTCTTGCGGTACGTGTTGATGAACGTGTTCGTGAGGATCCGGTACAGCCACGCCTTGAGGTTCGTGCCCGGGCGGTACTGGTGGAACGCGGCGAACGCCTTGGCGAACGTCTCCTGCACGAGGTCCTCGGCGTCCGACGGGTTGCGCGTCATGCGCAGCGCCGCGGAGTAGAGCTGGTCCAGGTACTGCAGCGCGTCCCGCTCGAACCGCTCGGCGCGCGCCGCGTCGGTCTCGGCCTCGGGAGCCCGGTTCGTGTCGGTGTCGTCCACCGGGTCGACGGGCGACGGCTCGCCCCGTCCCGGCGTCGTGGACGCCGTCACTGGCATGCCGGAGACGTCGCTGCCGGAGATTCGCTCTGTCATCAACAACGAGCCTAGTCCCCCGTTCGGGTGGGTGTTCGGTGAGGCGACCTTGGTGTCGTGCGGCGCCGACCAGGCAGCCGCGAACGCGGCCTCGGCGAAGCTCTCCGCCGAGGTGCCCGCGACGGTGCCTGGGGACACCGACGGCGCCGCGGACGGTGCGGGTGCGGAGGTGTCGAGCAGCAGGGTCACGAGTGGTGCAACCCGGCGGTCCCCACGGTCATTCCCGCGCCCGTTCCCACGAGGCCCCGCGGATGTGCGGAGGTCACGTCGTCGCTACGGTGGCGAGCATGACGACCGCATCGGAGAACTCCCGCTTCCTCACCCTCCTGCGCGAGCAGGTGGGCCACGAGCTCGACGCGCACCAGCAGTACATCGCGATCGCCGTGTGGTTCGACTCGCACGACCTCCCCCAGCTCGCCGCGCACTTCTACCGCCAGTCGGTGGAGGAGCGCAACCACGCGATGATGATCGTCCAGTACCACCTCGACCGGGACCTGCCGGTCGAGATCCCCGGCACGGGATCGGTCCGCAACGACTTCTCGAGCGTCGTCGAGCCGCTGCAGCTCGCGCTCGACCAGGAGAAGCAGGTCACCGGGCAGATCGAGGCGATCTTCCGCGCCGCGCGCGAGGAGGGCGACGCGCTCGGCGAGCAGTTCCTCCTGTGGTTCCTCAAGGAGCAGGTCGAGGAGGTCGCGTCGGCGACGACGCTGCTCACGGTCGCGCATCGGGCGGGAGACAACCTCTTCGACCTCGAGAACTACGTCGCCCGCGAGACGATCGGCGACTCCGGCGAGTCCTCCGACGCGCCCGAGGCGGCGGGCGGCGCGCTCTGACGGCGCGCCGGCACCGGTCCGCGGGTGGCGCGGCACCCGCGCGAAGGGCAGGCTGGGACCGTCCGGCTCACGAAGGAGATCCGATGCTGCTGCGTCACGTCGCGAGGCCCATGCTGGCCTCCTGGTTCGTCTACGACGGCGTTCAGGCCGCGCTCAAGCCCGCCGAGCACGTCCGCGCGGCGCGCAGCGGCGTCGAGCTCGTCGAGCGGGCCGGGGTCGACGTCCCGCTGAGCGACCGGCAGGTGACGACCCTCGTCCGGGCCCACGGTGCCGTGACCGCCGTCGCCGGGCTGTGCCTCGCCGTCGGGAAGGCACCCCGCACGGCGGCGCTCACGCTCGCCGCGCTGACCGTGCCGCTCGCCGTCGTCAACCAGCCCTTCACCTCGAGCGAGGCGACGCGCGCCGAGCGCACGCGCAGGTTCGTGGCGAACGTCGGGGCCATCGGCGCCGCCCTGATCGCCGGCGCGGACTACGAGGGACGTCCCGGCGTCCAGTGGCGGCTCGACAAGGCGCGCCACGACCTCGCGCTCGCCAAGCAGGCCAAGCAGGAGTCCGCCGTCGCGGGCGCCAAGGACGCCACGCGCACCGCGAAGAGGACGGCGAAGGGGATGGCGCGCTCGACGGGCCGCGCCGCGAAGGACGCGGGCCGCTCGGCGCGGCGCGCCGCGAAGGCCGCCCAGGAGGCGGCGGAGCACGCCGCGGCCAGCGCCTCCGAGGCCGTGCGCGAGGCCGGTGCCGCCGTCCGCGCGAAGGCGGCCTGACGCCGTCGGACGCGCGTCCGCCCGGCGGGACCGTCCGCCGTCGGCCGGGTCGCCTCCACTAACCTGGACGCCATGACGACCCTGCCTCCTGCCGCCAGCGCTGCCGCCTCCGTCGACGAGGGGTGGGCCGCGCCGACGGCGGGCGGGCCGCTCGACGCGACGGTCGAGGTGCCGGGGTCCAAGTCCCTGACGAACCGCCTGCTGGTGCTCGCCGCGCTCGCCGACGGGCCTGGCACGCTGCGGGGTGCGCTGCGCAGCCGCGACGCCGACCTCATGATCGCGGGCCTGCGTGCCCTCGGCGTCGGCATCGAGGAGGGCGCCTCGCCCAGCGAGCTGCACGTCACGCCGGGCCCGCTGCGCGGTCCGGTCGACGTCGACTGCGGCCTCGCCGGGACGGTCATGCGCTTCCTGCCGCCGGCGGCCGCCCTCGCTGACGGCACCGTCCGGTTCGACGGCGACGAGGCCGCGCGGGTCCGCCCCATGGGCCCGGTGCTCGCCGCGCTGAGCGCCCTCGGCGTGCCTGTCGAGAGCACCGACGCCTCGCAGGGCCTTCCGACGACCCTGCCGTTCACGATCCGCGGTCGCGGCCGGGTGCGCGGCGGGTCGGTCGACATCGACGCCTCGGCGTCGAGCCAGTTCGTCTCCGGGCTCCTCCTCGCGGCCGCCCGCTACGACCAGGGCCTGACCGTGCGGCACACCGGGCACACGCTGCCGAGCCTGCCGCACATCGAGATGACCGTGGAGGTGCTGCGCGAGGTGGGCGTCGTCGTCGACGACTCGCGGCCGGCGATCTGGCGCGTCGAGCCGGGGCCGATCACGGCGCGCGACGTGCAGGTCGAGCCGGACCTGTCGAACGCCGCGCCGTTCCTCGCAGCCGCGCTCGTGGCCGGTGGCACCGTGCGCGTCACGGGGTGGCCGGCGGCGACGACGCAGCCCGGCGCGATGGTCCCCGAGCTGCTGGGGTCCATGGGCGCGACGGCATCGCTCGAGGGCGACGTGCTGTCGGTGACGGGGACCGGCGAGGTGCGCGGCGTCGACGTCGACCTGCACGCCGCGGGCGAGCTCGCGCCGACGATCGCCGCGCTCGCCGCGCTCGCCGACTCCCCCAGCCGGCTGCGCGGCATCGCGCACCTGCGCGGGCACGAGACCGACCGGCTGGCCGCCCTCGCGACCGAGATCACGCGCCTCGGTGGTCAGGCGGAGGAGACGCGCGACGGGCTCGTCATCACGCCGCGCCCGCTGCACGGCGCCCTGTTCCGCACGTACCACGACCACCGCATGGCGACGTCCGCCGCCGTGATCGGCCTGCGCATCCCGGGGGTGGCGGTGGAGAACGTCGAGACGACCGCCAAGACGCTTCCTGGGTTCGCGGGCATGTGGGAGCGCATGCTCCGGGGCGGGGCGGCGACCCGCTGATGGCCCGCGTCCCCGACGAGTCCGACTTCCGCTCGCGCCCCGGCAAGCGCGGCAGCCGGCCGCGCACCAAGCAGCGGCCCGAGCACGCGGATGCGGTGACCGGGTTCGTCACGGGCGTGGACCGCGGCCGGTACACCCTGCTCGTCGACGAGTCGACCGGTGACCCGGGGAACGGTGACGAGCGCGTCGTCGTCGCGATGAAGGCGCGCGAGATCGGCCGCACGCGCGTCGTGTGCGGCGACCGTGTGGACCTCGTGGGCGACGTGAGCGGGGACGCCGGGTCGCTCGCGCGCATCGTCCGGATCCAGGAGCGCTCGTCGGTCCTGCGGCGCACCGCCGACGACACCGACCCCTACGAGCGGGTCGTCGTGGCGAACGCGGACCAGCTCGTGATCGTCACCGCGCTCGCCGACCCGGAGCCGCGCACGCGCATGATCGACCGGTGCGTCGTCGCCGCGTACGACGCCGGCATGGACGTCCTGCTGTGCCTCACCAAGGCGGACCTCGCCGACTCCGGGCCGCTGCGCGCGCTCTACGAGCCGCTCGGGGTGTCGGTGGTCGTGACGCGCCGCGCGCCCGACGGCCTCGCCGAGAGCGGGTGGGCGATCGAGCCGCTCGACGCCGTGCGTGACGCGCTGGCGGGGCGGACGTCCGTGTTCGTCGGGCACTCGGGCGTCGGCAAGTCGACGCTGGTCAACGCGCTCGTGCCCGACGCCAGGCGCGCGACCGGTGTCGTCAACGACGTCACCGGGCGCGGCCGGCACACGTCGACGTCGGCGGTCGCGCTCCGGCTCCCGGGTGGCGGCTGGGTCATCGACACCCCGGGCGTCCGCTCGTTCGGGCTCGCCCACGTCCAGGTGGAGAACCTGCTGCGCGCGTTCGACGACCTCGACACCGTGGCCCAGGAGTGCCCCCGCGGGTGCACGCACCTCGACGACGCACCGGACTGCGCGCTCGACGACTGGGTGGCCGCCGCGCCGGAGGACGAGACCCGTGCCGCCCGCGCGGCGCGCGTGGAGTCCTTCCGCCGCGTGCTCGCGTCACGGACGGGGACGTGACCGGCACCTGAGCCGCAGGGGCCCGGTCGGCCCCGTCGGCGGCGCGTCCCCCGCCGCGACGCCCGGCACCGCTACGGTGTGAGCCATGACGCCCCCCTCGACGCGCGGCTACGACGACGACCTGCGCCTCGCCCACGTGATCGCCGACCAGGTCGACGGGCACACGATGTCCCGGTTCAAGGCGCTCGACCTGCACGTCGAGTCCAAGCCCGACAGCACCCCGGTGAGCGACGCCGACCGCGCGGCCGAGGAGATCATCCGGGCCCAGCTCGGACGGGCGCGCGGTCGCGACGCGATCGTCGGCGAGGAGTTCGGCGAGACGGGCCACGGCGCACGCCGCTGGATCATCGACCCGATCGACGGGACGAAGAACTTCGTGCGCGGGGTGCCCGTGTGGGCGACGCTCATCGCGCTCGCCGACGGCGACGAGGTCGTCGTCGGGCTCGTGTCCGCGCCCGCGCTCGGCCGGCGATGGTGGGCCTCGAAGGGCACCGGCGCCTGGACGGGCAAGTCGCTCGCCGCCGCGTCGCGCCTTCAGGTCTCGGGCGTGAACCGGTGGGAGGACGCGTCGCTCGCCTACTCCTCGCTCACCGGCTGGGAGGAGCGCGGGAAGCTCGAGCCGTTCCTCGACCTCATGCGCGGCGCGTGGCGAACTCGCGGGTACGGCGACTTCTGGTCGTACATGCTCGTCGCCGAGGGCGCGGTCGAGGCAGCCGCCGAGCCCGAGCTCGAGCTCTACGACATGGCCGCGCTCGTGCCGATCGTCACCGAGGCCGGCGGGCGGTTCACGTCGCTCGACGGCGCCGACGGCCCGTGGGGCGGCAACGCCGTCGCGAGCAACGGCCTGCTGCACGACGAGGTGCTGAAGCGCCTGGGCTGACCGCGCGCCCGGCGGGGCTCAGCCGCGCGGCACGTCCGGGAGCTCCGACCAGTCGTACCAGAGCAGGTCGCGCTCGGTGACGCGCTCGAGCGCCGCGTCCAGCGCGGCGTCCGCGTCCGGGCCCTCGCCGTCGGCCGCGGCCAGCACCGCCTCGACGTCGCCGACCGCCTCCGGCTCGTCGACGTGCACGCACACGATCGCGACGTCGGCGACCGTGCGGACGATCTCGACCGCGCTCGGTGCCGGCGCGTCCTCGTCGTCAGCCGTCGTGCCCGGGTCGTCCGCCCCGACGACCTGGACCGCGCCGTCGGGCACCTCGAGCGTGACGACGAGCCGCTGCCGCGGGGCGTCGGGGCGCGAGGCGACGAGGGTGAGCGAGTCGTCCGCCGCCTCGAGCGCCGCGGCGTACTCGAGGCCCTCCGCGTCCTCGTCGGGCAGGGACCGGGTCAGGGCCGCCGTGACCGCGTGGGCACCCCGAGGCGCGACCGTCCAGCGGGCGGCCTCGGTGGTGAGCGTCACGGCGTCGAGCTCGTCGAGCGTCGCGGGAAGGTAGATGCGCATGGGTTCAGTGTGAGGCCTCGAGCACGTGGCCGTGCGACGCACCACGCCCGGCGGGCACAGGCGTCGCCTCGCGCACGTGCGCCGCGAGCCGGGCGATCGCCCGCCGCGCCGGGCTTCCGGGCGCGGCCTCCGCGAGCGCGCGGCCCTCGCGCAGCGCGACGTCGAGCGAGCGGTCCTCGGGCACCGCGTGGAGGTCGTCGACGCCCGCGTACCGGGCCATCGCGTCCCGCACGGCCCGCTCCGGCCGCGGGCCGACCACCGCCGACCGCACGCGGTTGACGACGACGACGCGCGCGGCCCCCGCCGCGACGCCCGCGTCGGTGAGCTCGTCGAGCGCGCGGACGAGCCGCTGGAGGCCCACCGGGTCTGCCGCCCCGACGACGACCACCACGTCCGCGGCGGCGAGCGCGCTGAGCGTCGCGTCGTTGCGCTGGGGCGCGCGGGTGTCGTAGGTGAGCAGCTCGTCGCGCTCGACGGCGAAGCCGCAGTCCACCACCGTCCAGTCGGCGACCGTCCGGGCGACCTCCCAGACCGCGTCGAGCGACGCCCCGGGAAGCTCCGGCCAGCGGGTGGCCCGCGCGACACCGGTGAGGACCTGGACGCGGTCCATCACCGCCGGGGCGAGCGCGACGAGGCCGGCGGCGTCGAGCGCCCCCTGGCCCGCGCTGCGGACCGCCGCGGCGAGCCCCGGCGACTCGTCGAGCATCCCGAGGTGCTGCGCGACGGTGCCGCCGTACGTGTCGGCGTCGACGAGCAGGACGTCCGCGGCGGGCCCGGCGGGCGCGCTCGCCGGGAGCTCGACCTCCGCGGCACGCCGGTCGCGCCGCGAGCCGCGACCGCGCCGCCCTGCACCGGAGGGCCCCGCGAGCTCGGCTGCGAGGTTGACCGCGAGGACCGTGCGGCCGGGCGCGCCGGTCGGGCCCCACACCGCGACGACCCGGCCGTCGCGACGCGCCGGCGCCGGTCCCGCCGCCCCCGTCACGACGGGTGCCCGGTCCGCCGGGCTCCCCACCCCGGCCTGCGCGGGAGCCGCCGAGCGGACGGCGTCGCGCAGCTCGTCCGGCGAGGCGCCCAGGTCCACGACGGAGTCGATGCCGAGGGCCCGCAGCCGACCCTCCTCCCAGGAGCCCAGGAGGGCGAGCGCGACGACGCGGACGCCGTGGGCGCGCAGCTCGGCGACCGCCTCCCGGTCCAGCGCGGGCAGGTCCGACGACACGACCGCGACCCTGCCCGCCCCCGCCGCGGCGGCCGCGCGCAGCTCGGTGACGTCCGCGCAGCGACGGGTGACCTGGAGACCGGGTGCGTCGAGCGTCGTGACGACGGCCGCCTCGCGCTCGCCGCGCACCGCGCACAGCACGGTCGCGACGGCGGTCGCGCCGCTCACCCGGCACCGCCCACGGGGACGAGCGCGAGCGTCCCGTCACCCGCGATCGCGCCCAGGACGCCGGGCAGGTCGTCCACCCCGACGAGCAGGTGGACGGTGACCGGTCCCCCGACGACGAGCGTCCCCTCGCCCTCGTCGACCTCCGCGACCGTGACGCCCCCGACGAGGAGCTCGGGCTCAGCCGACGCCGCGTCGTCCGCGGCGCCCGTCGCGGGCTCCTGGTCCGGCGCCGGCACGTACCAGAGGTCGACCGTCGCGCCGGTCACGATCCGGTCGGAGAGGCCGCTCGTCACCGGCACGGCGACCGCGCGCACCGCGAGGTCCTGCGCACCCCCGAGCGCGTCGGCGGGCAGGAGCTCGCCCGCGGCGACGGTCCGCAGGACCACCGGCTCGTCCGGGAGCCCGTCCTCGACGAGGAGGTAGCGGTCCGTCTGCGTGCCGAGACGCACGTCGACGGCGCGCAGGTCGGCCGTCGTGATCGTGCTCCCGGGCGTGAGAACGGACCCGGCAGCGTAGACCGCGACGGTCTTGCTCGCCGTGCTCACGGCCCACGACCCGAGTGCCACGGACAGAGCCACGACGACCACGCCCACGAGGAGGCGCGGGTCGCGCCAGGTCGGTCGTCGTAGCCGCGCGGCGGGTGCCGGTGGCGCGTGCGTCGTCGCGCGTGGTCGTTCCAGCGTGGTCGTCATCGATCTCCCCTGGGTGGTGGTCGCGGGCACGCTACGCGTGCCGCGGGTTCATGATCCTCGGTACGGGCACCGCGTGCGGAGGCCTGTGGACGACCGCCGTCGTGGCCTGGTCGCGTGCCAGACTGACGCCATGTCCCAGCGCTTCCTCACCCTCGCCGACGTCACGGAGGAGCTCAACATCTCCGCCGCGCAGGCGTACGCGCTCGTCCGGTCCGGAGAGCTCCCCGCGATCCAGGTCGGCGGCCGCGGGCAGTGGCGCGTCGAGGTGAGCGAGCTCGAGGCCTACATCCAGCGCATGTACGCGCAGACGCGCCAGCGCATCGAGGCCGGCGACTTCGACGGCTGACGGCCGCGCCGGCCGGACGCGTGCCGTCTTCCTCTGCTCCCCCTGCGCCGTCCTCACCTCGGGACGATCCCCGGTTCCGTGTCGCTGACGCACAGGAGCGCCGCAAAGGGGACCGTGCGGGATCCTCGGGAGTCCCCGGGGCGCGCCTCGACGTCGAGGTGGTCCTTGCCCACGCGCGCGACCCACCCGGCGAACGTGCCCGCCGGTGTGCGCACCTGGACGGGACGACGGTCGCGCATCAGCGCGCGCAGGACGTGGCCAAGCCTGAGCCCGGCCGACCGCGCCGACGCGGCGGGCAGCGCGTGCCGCCCGAGACCCGTCACGGCCGCGAGCGCCGTCGAGGGGACGAGGTGCTGACCGCGACCGTCGCCGACGAGCACCCAGTCCTCGGCGACGTCCCGCACGAGCCCGGAGACGCGTGTGCCGTCACGCAGCTCGAGGTCGACCGGCCCGGCCGCAGCCCGCAGCCGCTCGACGAGCGTGATCGTGGCGTGCTCGGCGCGCGTGAGGTCGGCGACGGCCGCGTCGCGGTCGGCGGCCTCGACCGCGGCGAGCTGGCCGTCGAGGTCCTCGAAGAGCGCGTCCCATCGCACGGGCACACCGTAGCGGTGCGCCCGTGCACCACCCCCTCCCTCGTCCACATCACGAGAACCTGCCCTGGACAGGAGCACGCCGGACCCGATTAGATGAGCTCGTCAACATCAAACAGCATCAAATGACATCAAGAGGCCGTCGCCGGTGAGGCGGTGGTGGGCAGGGGGCCCTTCGATGGACAGACGACCCGCACGCGTGGCTGCTCGGGGCAACGCGACGCTCGCCGTGCTGCTGGTGACGATGACGGGGGCCCTGCTCGCTCTCGCGCTCCGCGCGCGGCAGGTCGTCGGCGACCTGCCGTCCGCGCAGGTCGAGCCCTACCTCGAGCTCGTCGCGTTGGCGGTGGGCGCCCTCGCGGCCGCCTGGGTCGCGGTGAGCGCACTGCTCGGGACGCTGGTGGTGGCCGCCCGCGCCTCGGGCCGCTCGTGGTCGGCCGGAGAGCGTCTCGTGGTCCGCGTCGCTCCGCAGGTCGTCCGGCGGGCGGCGCGCGTCGGGGTCACGGTGTCGGTCGGTGCGGGTCTCGTCCTGTCGGGCGGGGCAGCCCAGGCCGTCGACACCCCGGACCCGACGACGATCGTCGCCGTCGATCTCGGCTGGCGCCCGTCCCTGACCTCCGCACCACCCGACGCACCGGCCGTGGCCGAGGAGACGAACGGGCCCGGAAGCGCGGTTCCCGGGCCCGACGCCGCCGGAGCATCCCCGGCGGCCGGGCGCGGCGACCCGTCCCCCGCAGCCGGCGTGCCGGCCGGCCCGTCCACGACGGGCGCACCGGTCACGGGGAGCGGCGCGCCCCGTCCCGAGGGTACGGGCGACGCCGCCGGAACCACCGAGGTCTCCGCCGGCCCGACCGTGCCCTCCGCAGCCACCGCGGCTCCGGCGTCGGGCAGCATGGCCCCGCCGGGAGCGACGGCCGCCGCGAACCAGCTCGCGCAGCGCGACGCCGCGCTCGCCGTGACGCGGGAGGTACCGGCCGACGCCGCGCCGGACGTCGTGGTGCTCCGCGGGGACTCCCTGTGGTCGATCGCGTCCCGGCACCTGCCCGCCGGGGCGAGCGACGCGCAGATCGCCGCAGCCGTGCAGCGCTGGCACACGACGAACGCCGACGTGATCGGCGCCGATCCCGACCTCATCCTCCCCGGCCAGGTGCTCCGCGCACCCTCGGCCTGACGACCGCGACCCACGAAGGAGCCCGACGATGACCGCTCTGCCGACCGCCCGCCTCGGCTCGACGCCCCCGGCGGCTCCGGCCGCGGCGCCGGAGATGCCGGCACGACCGTCGGCGTCCGCCCGGCCCGCACGGGACGTCCGCTCCACGAGCGCGCCCTCCCCGGCGCCCGCCCGACTCCTGCGCTGTGTCGGCGACCGCCTGGCGCCGGAGGTCGACGTGCGCGACGAGAACCGCCGCGTACCGCGGCACGTCGTACGGGGACGCCCGTGGGGGCCGCCCGCTGCTCCGCTCCCCCTGCCGGACCCGACAGCGCTCTGCTGCGCCGTCGTGCGCGCGGCGATCGAGGTCGTCCGCGGCGAGCGCACCGTGAGCCAGCTCGCGCGCTGGGTGTCCCCGGAGATCTACGACGCGCTGGCCCGACGCGCCCGTCTGGTGCTCGAGTCACCCTCGTCCGATCCCGCGACACGTCCGGTGACGATCCGCCGCGCACGCCTCGTCCGGATCGGCGAGGGCGTCGCCGAGGGGACCGTCGTCGTCGAGGACGGCGACCGCGTCCGCGCCGGAGCCGTGCGGCTCGAGGCGCGCCGCGGCGCATGGCGCGTCGTCGCGCTCGAGATCGGTTAGGGCCTGGTAGGAGCAACGGGCGAAGCCGCGGCGCCCTCAGGGTGCGGGCGCGGCACGACGACGACAGCGAGGTGTGCCGCTCGAGCGGCACACCTCGCTGTCGTGGTCCTGCGTCAGCCCGTCGAGGTCGTCACTCCTCGTTCTGACCGTGGCAGACCTTGTACTTCTTGCCGGAGCCGCACGGGCACTGCGCGTTGCGCGGCGTGCCCGGGAAGGTGCGCCCGTCGCTCTCGACCGCGCTCGCCTCGCCGTGCAGGGCCCGCCGGGACCGTCGGCCCGCGTCGCCGGTCACGACGGCCTGACCGGTGCCGTCCTCGCTCGGTGCGCTGTACGACAGCGGCACCTGGCGGTCGGGGCCGTCGAGCCCCTTCGCGACGAGCGTGCCGGCACGGTTCGTGCTCGCACCGCCGAACGCCGCGGGCGCAGCCACCGGGGCCGGTTCCGCGGCCGGGGCGCCCTCCACGCGCTCGTCGACGACGGGCTCGTCGGTGACCGCCGCGTCCTCGACCGGGGCGCCCTCGGTCGCGGCCGAGCGGGCCGCTGACTGCGCCGCCGCAGCGAGCCCGGCCGTCGCGCCCGCGGACGCGGCGCCCGCGGCGCCCCCCAACGCCTGACCGGCGGCCGACTGCGCCGCCTGCGCGGCGGCCGCCGCGGAGATGCCCGGCGACTGTGCGGGGGTGGCCGCACCCGGCTCCGCGACCTTGACCTCGAGGTTGAAGAGGAACCCGACCGTCTCCTCCTTGATGGCCTCGGTCATCGCCTGGAAGAGCTGGAAGCCCTCGCGCTGGTACTCGACGAGCGGGTCGCGCTGGGCCATCGCGCGCAGGCCGATGCCCTCCTTGAGATAGTCCATCTCGTAGAGGTGCTCGCGCCACTTGCGGTCCAGGACCGACAGCGTGACGCGCCGCTCGAGCTGACGCATGTTCGCCTCGCCCAGCTGGTCCTCGCGGTTCTGGTAGGCGATGCGCGCGTCGGAGAGGATCTCCTCGAGCAGGAGGTCGTGCGACAGGCGCGTGGGACCGCCGGCCTGCTCGACGACCTCGTCGACCTCGATCGACACGGGGTAGACGGCCTTGAGCGCCGTCCACAGCGCGTCGAGGTCCCAGTTCTCCGGGTTGCCCTCCGCCGTCGCGCCCTCCACGTACGCCGTGACGACGTCGACGAGGAAGTGCTGCACCTGCTCCTGCAGGTCCTCGCCCTCGAGCACGCGGCGCCGCTCGTCGTAGATGACGGTGCGCTGGCGCGACAGGACGTCGTCGTACTTGAGGACGTTCTTGCGGATCTCGAAGTTGCGCGACTCCACCTGGCCCTGCGCGCTCGCGATGCCGCGCGTGACCATCTTCGACTCGAGCGGCACGTCGTCGGGGAAGCCCGCGCGGTTCATCATCGACTCGGCGAGACCCGAGTTGAACAGACGCATGAGGTCGTCCTGCATGGACAGGTAGAACCGGGACTCGCCCGGGTCGCCCTGACGGCCGGAACGACCACGGAGCTGGTTGTCGATGCGCCGGGACTCGTGGCGCTCCGTACCGAGCACGTACAGCCCACCGAGCTCGGTGACCTCCTCGTGCTCCGCCGCGACCGCGGCCTTCGCCTTCTCCAGAGCGTCGGGCCACGCGGCCTCGTACTCCTCCGGGTTCTCCGCGGCGTCGAGCCCGCGGCCCGCGAGGTCGGCGACCGCCATGAACTCGGCGTTGCCACCCAGCATGATGTCCGTACCGCGACCAGCCATGTTCGTCGCGACGGTCACCGCGCCCTTGCGGCCGGCCTGCGCGACGATCGCCGCCTCGCGCTCGTGCTGCTTCGCGTTGAGCACCTCGTGCGGGACGCCCTGCTTCTTCAGCTTCGCGGACAGGAGCTCAGACTTCTCGACGCTCGTGGTGCCGACGAGGACTGGCTGGCCGTGCGCGTGCCGCTCGACGATGTCCGCGACGACGGCGTCGAACTTGCCGTCCTCGTTCTTGTAGACCAGGTCGGCCTGGTCGATGCGCTGCATCGGGCGGTTCGTCGGGATGGGTACGACGCCGAGCTTGTACGTGCCCTGGAACTCGGCAGCCTCGGTGTCGGCCGTACCGGTCATGCCCGCGAGCTTCGAGTACAGGCGGAAGTAGTTCTGCAGCGTGATCGTGGCGAGCGTCTGGTTCTCCGCCTTGATCTGCACGCCTTCCTTGGCCTCGATCGCCTGGTGCATTCCCTCGTTGTACCGGCGGCCGGCCAGGATGCGTCCCGTGTGCTCGTCGACGATCATGACCTCGCCGTTGAGCACGACGTAGTCCTTGTCGCGCTTGAAGAGCTCCTTCGCCTTGATGGCGTTGTTGAGGAAGCCGATGAGCGGCGTGTTGAGCGACTCGTAGAGGTTGTCGATGCCGAGGTAGTCCTCGACCTTGGCGATGCCCGGCTCGAGCACGCCGACGGTGCGCTTCTTCTCGTCGACCTCGTAGTCCGCGCCGGCGTTCAGGCGGCGCACGACCTTCGCGAACTCCCCGAACCAGCGGTTCGTGTCGCCGGAGGCGGGGCCGGAGATGATGAGCGGCGTGCGGGCCTCGTCGATGAGGATCGAGTCGACCTCGTCGACGATCGCGAAGTGGTGACCGCGCTGCACGAGGTCGTCCGTGGACCACGCCATGTTGTCGCGCAGGTAGTCGAAGCCGAACTCGTTGTTCGTCCCGTACGTGATGTCCGCGGCGTACTCCTGGCGTCGCTGCGCGGGCGTCTGACCGGACAGGATGACGCCCGTCGTCAGGCCGAGGAAGCGGTACACGCGGCCCATGAGCTCGCTCTGGTACTTCGCCAGGTAGTCGTTGACCGTGACGACGTGCACGCCCTTGCCCTCGAGCGCGTTGAGGTACGCCGCCGTCGTCGCGACGAGCGTCTTGCCCTCACCGGTCTTCATCTCGGCGATGTTGCCGAGGTGCAGCGCCGCGCCGCCCATGAGCTGGACGTCGAAGTGCCGCTGGCCGAGCGTGCGACGGGACGCCTCGCGCACCGCCGCGAACGCCTCGGGCAGCAGGTCGTCGAGGGACTCACCGGCCTCGAGGCGCGCCTTGAAGCGGTCGGTCTCCTCCCGCAGCTCCTCGTCGGTGAGATCCTCGAAGCCCGGCTCGAGCTTGTTGACCTGGTCGGCGAGGCCGGACAGCTTCTTGAGGATCCGGCCCTCGCCGATGCGAAGGACCTTGTCGAGGATCGAAGGCACGCAGGACTCCCGTATCGATCGTGGCCCGGGCCGGGTGGTCCGGGTGCAGCGCCGACGCTCCGCCGCACGGGCACGTGCAGCAGCCGACGTCGGCAACGTCACACAACATCGTAGGCGAGTCAGGGCGCCGTCGGTCCCGCCCGGGTTTCGCCGACGACGAACCCGCCCAGCACCGCCGCGCCGCGGCCGCCCGACGGCGGTCGCACGGGCGACCGGTCGTGCACCCCTGCGTCAGGACGCGCGCAACGCCCCGGAGCACCCCTCACGCCGCGACGGCAACCTCCGCCGCGAGCGCCGGCGCGAGGTCACCGACCGGTGAGACGACGACCTCGGGGACGCCCAGCCACGCGCCGAGCACGCGCAGCTCCACGGCGAGCCGGGCCGCCGTCTGCTCCCCCGCCGCCTGCTCGCGGTGCGCCGAGAGCACCCGCAGCACGCCCGCCCGACGGTCCGCCTTGAGGTCGACGCGTGCCGTGAGGTCCTGCCCCTCGAGGAGGGGCAGCACGTAGTAGCCGTGGACGCGCTTCGCCGCCGGCACGTAGATCTCGATCCGGTAGTGCACGTCGAACAGCCGCTCGAGCCGTGTGCGCTCGAAGACGAGCGGGTCGAAGGGGTTGAGCAGCGTCGTCGCCGTCGCCCGGCGCGGGACCGCGGCGTCGGCGTGCAGGAACGTGGGCTCGTCCCACCCCTGGACCGTCACCGGTCGCAGCGTCCCGGCCTCGACGAGCTCGGCCAGCGCGGTGCGCACCGCCGGTCCGCGCAGCCGGAAGTAGTCCTTGAAGCACCGCAGCGTCCCGACGCCGTGGGCGCGAGCGCCGATCTCGAGCAGTGCCCGCACGGCGTCGGCGTCGGAGACCGGGGGCGCGGCCACGACCTCCGGCGGCAGCACGCGCTCGGTGAGGTCGTAGCAGCGCTCGAACGCCCCGTTGCGACGTGCCGACGTGATCTCGCCCGTGAAGAAGAGGAACTCGAGAGCGCGCTTCGCGACCGTCCAGTTCCAGCCCCACTGGGACCGGTCGCGCGGGTGCGCCCGGCCCTCGGCCTCGAGGATCTCGTGGACCTCGCTCGCCGTGATCGGTCCGCGCTCGGTCACCAGCCGCCGCACGTCCTCGACCGCCTCCGAGTGGCTCATCTCGACCGCGCTGATCGTGCCCCACGCCTCCGTGCGGTACCCCCGACGGCGCCACTCGAGCAGCGGCCACGTGCTCGGCGGGACGTACGACGCCACGTGCGCCCACGTCTCCACGAGACGTCGCGGCGCACGGCCCGCGGCGCGGTCCAGCAGCGCCGTGTCGTACGGCCCGAGCCGCGCGTACAACGGCATGAGGTGAGCACGAGCGAGCACGTTCACCGAGTCGATCTGCAGCAGCCCGAGCCGGTCGATCACTCCCTGCACGTGCCGCATGGTCGGCGCACGCCCGTCGACGCCGTCGAACGGCCGCGGGCGGTGCAGCCCTTGCGCCGCGAGTGCGACGCGGCGCGCCTGGGACAGGGACATCGACTCTGACCTCTGCGAGATGGCGACCACCCTCCGATCGTGCCCCCACCCACCCACACCTGCGTGGACCGGCCCCGTTCCGCCGAGGGAGAACCGTGGTCGGCCGAGGTAGAACCCTGGCCGCGCGAGGTAGAACCGTGGTCGGCCGAGGTAGAACCCTGGCCGCGCGAGGTAGAACCGTGGTCGCGCCAGGTAGAACCGGGGTCGCCATGCGCGACGGCGATCGGGTCGGCTTGGGTGTCGGGGCGGGTGGGGGCGCCGCGTCTACCATCCGCCGCTCGTTCCTCGCGGCTCCCGCCAGGCCCGACCACGACGCGGCGCCCCCACCCACCCCTCCCGGCTTTGTCCCACCCCGGTCCGTGCGCACCCGGGCCAGCCCGGTGCTGCGCCGAGCATGTCGTTGCGGCTCGTCCTGAGCACCTGACGGGCGACAACCGCATGCTCGACGGGCCGGGATCGCATGGTCGCCACAGCACGGGCCGCACCGCCTCGCCCCGCACGGCGCCGCCCGCCGTCGCGTCGCCCTCTCCCGACCACGGTTCTACTTCGCCCGACCACGGTTCTACCTCGGCAGACCCGGGGTTCTACCTGGTGCGACCACGGTTCTACCTCGGCGGGTCCGGGCCCAGTCGTCCGCCCGGGGTGAGGTGATGGCTGAGCGGGTGGGGCGGCGTCGGATGCGAAGGGCGTCAAGGCCGCGCTCCCCAGACCCACACCCGACAGACCACGGTGACGGCGCGGACAGCCCGAGCACCGACGCCGCCCCACCCGCGGACCCGACCACAGCACGCCCAACCCAGCCCAGACGCCGACGCCGCCCCGCACGCGGACCCGACCCACGAACCGCCCAACCCGACCCGAGCACCGACGCCGCCCCGCACGCGGACCCGACCCACGAACCGCCCAACCCGACCCGAGCACCGACGCCGCCCCGCACGCGGACCCGACCACAGCACGGCCGAACAGGCCCGGGCAGCGCGACGCGCCCGGACCCGACGGGGTCCGGGCGCGTCGGCGGTCAGGTCAGGCGGACTTCTCGACCGGGACCTCGGCGCAGTCGCACGAGGTGTCCAGGGCGACGACGCCGTAGGTCCAGCCGCGGCGCCGGTAGGCGACGGACGGGCGCGAGGTCTCGACGTCGACGAAGAGGAAGAAGTCGTGGCCGACCATCTCCATCTCGTACAGCGCGTCGTCGACGGTCATCGGCTCGGCGCTGTGGAGCTTCTGCCGGATGACGACGGGCGAGTCGCCCAGGGTCGTCTCGACGGCCTCGCCGGGCGCGCTCGGCGCGGTGGGCGCCGGCGGCGGGGGTGCGGCGTCCCGGACCGGGTCGTAGGGACGGACGTCGACGGGCGGCACGACGGTGTGGTTCCGGTGGTCCTTGCGGCGGTCGCGTGCGCGGCGGAGCCGTTCGGCCAGCTTCTCGATCGCGAGGTCGAGTGCGCCGAACCGGTCGTCTGCCGCTGCCTCGGCCCGCACGACGGGCCCCTTGGCACGCACGGTGAGCTCGACCCGTTCGCGGACCCCGGAGAGCCGGGGGTTGTTCTCGTGGGTGACCTCGACGTCCACGCGCTGCGCGGTGGGCGCGAGCTGCTGGACCTTGGCGAGCTTGTCCTCCACGTGCCGGCGGAAGCGGTCTGCAACTTCCGTGTGCCTGCCGACGACGACGATCTCCATGTGAGCCTCCGCGAGGATCTGTGCGGCACCCGGCTCGATCGACCGGGCGCCTCTCGGATTCGGTAGAAGGCACCCGTGCGGGGTGCCGGTGGGGCTACCACCTCCTTGCGGCCCGCGGGCCGCGCGCTCGGTACGCTCGCGCGGCGTCCGTCCGTGTGCTGCACGTCCGTCGTCCGCGGCGACTGGCCCTCAGCGTAACCCCGTCCTGAGGGTGTCGGCAGCACCAACGGAAGGTGGATGCGAGGACCTTCGGCCCGCGGCTGCCGGAGCGGCTCGACGAGCCCGACGGCGGTCTGCGGGGTGCTCATCGACGCTCGCCGGGCGCGGGCGTGGCGGCCAGCACGTACGCCCCGAGCACCGGCATCCCGGCGGCCGCGAGGGTGGCCTCGCACGCGGCGAGGGTGGCGCCGGTCGTGAGGACGTCGTCGACGAGCAGGCATGCGGCGCCCTCGTCCAGGAGGCGTCGCGCACGCGCACCGCGCGCCGGCCCGACGGCGTCGAGCCGGGCTCCTCGGGCGCGCGCGCCGAGGCCGACCTGGTCCCTGGCACGCCGACGCTGGACGAGGAGGTCCGCGGTGCGCGCCGGGCACCCGGAGGCTGCCAGCCCGGTGGCGACGGACCGGGCGAGGCCGGCGACCGGGTCGCGGCCCCGTGCCCGTCGGGCGGCGCCCGTCGTCGGCGCGGCCACGACGAGGACCGTGCCCCTGGCCACGGCGGCGAGAGCCGCCGCGAGCCGTTCTCCCCCGCGTCGGGCGGCCTCGCCGAGCGGCGTGTCGAGGTCCGCCCGGCCCCGGTCCTTCCACGCGACGACGACGTCCCGCAGCGGGCCCGTGTAGTGCGCCGGTGACCACACCGGCAGGGGCGGCACGCCGTCGAGCCGGTCGAGGCGCGGTGCGCCGCGCTCCCAGCGGCGCAGCGGCGCACCGAGGGGCTCGAGGCACGTCGTGCACCACGGGACGTCGGGTGTCCCGCAGCCGGGGCACGCGACCGGCAGGACGAGGCGGGCGAGGTCGTCGACGGCGGTGCGGAGCATCCGTCGAGCCTGACGCCGGACCGTGCTCGCCGCGGGGCGGGCGCCCGCCCCTGTGGACGCAGACGTGGAGGGCAGGCCTGTGGACGCCCAGCCCGGGCGCGTCATCCGGGATACGTCGGCAGGCGCACCTCCGTCGTGACCTGGGTCCACAGCGAGGACGTCCCCCGCGCGTAGAGCTTCCCGTCGCTCGTCGCGACGAGCATCGTGCCCACGCCCGTGGCCGAGGCCAGCGTCACCGCGTTCTCGACGGGCGACGTCGGCCGGCTGCGTCCCCCGACGGGGACGAGCTGGACGACGGCCGCCGTCTCGTCCGCGGTGCGCCCGAGGACCCCGAGGAGCGCCCGGTCCACCCAGGTGACCTGGGTCGCAGACGCGATCGGCTGACCCACCCGGACGGCCTCGGACAGGTCGGTCGGCCGACCGTTCTCGTCGCGCACGACCCCCGCGACATGGACCTGGGACCCGCCGGCCGCCTCGCTGACGACCGCGACCCGTGCGCCGTCGGGCGCGACGCGCAGCGACATGACCGTGCGGCCGTCCAGCCAGGGCACGGCGACGGACGACACCGCGCCCTCGAGGTCGACGACCTGCAGCGACCCGTCCTGGATCTGCGGACCGCTCCACACGAAGCCGAAGCGGTCGATGCTCGGCGCGAGCAGGTCGTCCCCCGTGAGGAGCGTCGTCGACCCCGCTTCCGCGGTGGGTGCGGTCACGAGCCGGCTCGAGCCGTCGCGTACGACGTACGTCGCGTCCGACGCCCGGCCGCGGAACGCGAGCGCGGTCGGCTGCAGGTCGACGAGGGGCGCGACCGAGGCGACCGGTTCCGTCGCACGGCCCTCGAGGGTCATGATCTGGTCGCCCGCGAGGACGACAGGGTCGGCAGGGGTCGTCGCGACGCTGATGGCAGGATCCTCGGCGGACGGGAGCTCGGTCCCGTTGACCTGGATCTCGACGGTGCCGCCGAGAGACGCCCGGAGCTGCGCGAGGAGGAGCCCGCGGTCCGCCGGGGAGGCCGCGAGGACGGCATCGTTGAGCGGCACCGAGACCGAGCCGGCGTCCTCGGCGGGGACCGCGGTGATGCTCAGGGCCGTGCCCTCCGGCGCGACCGTGACGACCGAGCCGGCGAGCCACGGCGAGGGCCCGGCGAGCGTCTCGCGCACCGCGAGGGTCTGCCAGTTGCGTCCGGGGAACCAGCGCGCGTCGGGGACGAGGTACTCGCGGTCGGGCGTCGGGAAGTAGAGGTTGACCTGAAGATAGGTCAGCTCGAAGTTCGTGGGCGTGATCGTCAGCCCGTCGTCGAGGGTCTCGATGCGCCACTGGTCGTCCTCGTCGCGCACGAGCCCGTAGGCGACCTCCGTCGTCGTGCCGGGGACCTGCTCGGTGTACACGCCGTGCTCGTCGACGACGCCGAGCACCGTCGCCGTCGCACGCACCGTCGTGACCCCGTCCTCCAGCGTCGCCTCGTCGACGACGAGCTCCGGCTCGGCCTCGATCACCGCGACCTGGGCGAGGGGAGACCACTCCTGCTCTGCGGCGGGCGTGAGGAACTCCGTCGCGACGTCGAAAGAGCTCGACGCACCCTGGGCCTGGGCCGCCAGGAAGCCGGTGACGATCTGCTCCGGCGAGGCGTCGTCGCGCGGCGATGCCGCGCTGACGAACGGCCGGCCGGGGTCCTCCACGGTGGCTTCGCCCTCCGTGACCGGGCCGGACGTGGGGATCGACGCGCAGGCCGCGAGCGCGGCGACCAGCAGCGCGGCGCAGGCTCCCGCGACGGGGCGGTCCGCCCGACGTCGTCGCGTCCGGTGCGTGGTCATCGCGCCTCCCGCAGGTCGGAGGACGGGCCGGCGGCCGGCTCTGCGCCAGGTCCCGCCCCGGTGTCGGTGTCGTGCGAGGTGTCGCGCGGGATGACGACGGGGATGCCGCCGGTCACCGAGGGCAGGTCGGCCGGGCCCACCGTGCCGTCCACGTCCTCGACGACGGGTGCGCCGGAGCTCCACGTGGCCGCGAGGCCGCGACCGGTCGCGGCCTCGGTGACGAGCGGCAGAGGGGAGGACTGGAGGCGGATTCCCGCGCGGCGCGGCAGGGTCAGCCGGAAGCTCGCCCCGCGTCCGGGGCGTCCCCACGCCTCGAGCCACCCCCCGTGCAGGTGCGCGTCCTCGAGCGAGATCGCGAGACCGAGGCCGGTCCCGCCCGTCGTCCGCGCCCGCGCGGGGTCGGCTCGCCAGAACCGGTCGAACACGTGCTGCACCTCGTCGGCGGTCATGCCGACGCCGTGGTCGCGCACGAGGACCGCCACGGCGTGCCCGTCCCCCGCGACCGTGACCTCGACGGGGCTGTCCTCCGCGTGCTCGATCGCGTTCACCACGAGGTTGCGCACGATGCGCTCGACGCGGCGCGGGTCGACGTCGGCCGTGAGGCGCTCGTCGCCGAGGTGGACGGACAGCCACACGCCCTTGCGCTCCGCGAGCGGCGCCGCGTGGTCCACGGCCGCGCCGACGACGTCGCGCACGTCGCGCCGCTCGGCGTCGAGCTGCGCGGCGCCGGCGTCGAACCGACTGATCTCGAGCAGGTCGGCCAGCAGGTCCTCGAACCGGTCGAGCTGGGCCTGCAGGAGCTCGGTCGAGCGACGCGACACGGGGTCGAAGTCCTCCCGCGAGGCGTACAGCACCTCCGAGGCCATGCGGATCGTGGTGAGCGGCGTGCGCAGCTCGTGGGAGACGTCGGAGACGAACCGGCGCTGGAGCATCGACAGCTCCTCCATGCGCCCGATCTGGTCCTGCAGGCTGCGCGCCATCTCGTTGAACGTGTGCGCGAGCGACGCCATCTCGTCGTGCCCCTTGACGGGCAGCCGTTCGTCGAGGTGCCCGTCGGCGAGCCGCTCCGCGACGCTCGCCGCCTGCCGCACGGGCAGCACGGCCTGGCGCGTGACGAGCGCGGTGATGCCGCCGAGCAGAGCGAGCAGGACGAGCGCGCCGACGAGGAGCACGGACTGGAGGAAGCTCAGCGTCTCCTGGTCGGCCTCGAGGTCGTAGAGGTAGTAGAGCTCGTACGTCCCGGCGACGGGCACCTCGACCGTGGACCCGACGACGATGCCCGGCACGACGGGCGAGGCCGGGTCCGCCGGGTCGACCGGGACGGCGACGGACTGGAGCCGCTGCTCGCCGTCGGCCGCGACCGTCGCCGCCCGCATCTCGGGCGACACCAGCCCGCCCAGCTGGTCGTTCGACGAGAGGTTGAGGAGGCCGACCGGGCTCTCGCCGGCCGCCTGCCACAGGAACACGTCGCGCGACCCCGACCCGCTGGACTGGAGCATCGAGAACAGGTCGTACAGGAGCGACTGCGCCTCGGTCACCGTCGCCGTCGGCGCGGAGTCGAGCGTGCGCCGCACCTGCTCCGTGGACTGCGCGCTCTCCTGGTCGATCTCCGCGCGGCGCCGCTCGAACAGCCCGTCGCGCATCGAGTCCGAGAGGTACGCCCCGAGCGCCGCGACGGTCACGACCCCGACCACGAGAGCCGACGTCACGACGCGCAGCTGCATCGACGAGCGCCACCGCCACACGGCCCGCCGGACGGTCGCGCGCACGCGCCGCCGGGCCCGGCGCCACACGTCCCGCGAGCGCCAGCCGGTGCCGGTCGGCTGGCTCACGTGCGTGCCGTGCCCGCCTTGTAGCCGACGCCGCGGACCGTCAGGACGATCTCGGGGTTCTCCGGGTCGTGCTCGATCTTCGACCGCAGCCGCTGCACGTGGACGTTGACGAGTCGCGTGTCCGCGGCGTGCCGGTAGCCCCACACCTTCTCGAGCAGGATCTCGCGCGTGAAGACCTGCCACGGCTTGCGCGCGAGCGCGACGAGGAGGTCGAACTCCAGCGGGGTGAGCGCGACCTGCTCGCCCCCGCGCGTGACGCGGTGGCCGGTCACGTCGATCTCGACGTCGCCGATCGACAGGTGCTCCGGCGCGGGCTCCTCGGTGCGGCGCAGGCGCGCCCGGATGCGGGCGACGAGCTCCTTGGGCTTGAACGGCTTGGAGATGTAGTCGTCCGCGCCGGACTCGAGGCCCAGCACGACGTCGACCGTGTCGCTCTTGGCCGTGAGCATGATGATCGGCACGCCCGACTCGGCGCGGATGAGCCGGCACACCTCGGTGCCGTCCTTGCCGGGGAGCATGAGGTCGAGGAGCACGAGGTCGGGCTGGGAGCTGCGGAACGTCTCGAGCGCGAGATCGCCGTCCGCGCAGAACACGGGCTCGAACCCTTCCGAGCGCAGGACGATGCCGATCATCTCGGCCAGGGCGGTGTCGTCGTCGACCACGAGCACGCGAACCTTCATGCGGGACATCTTGCCATCGACGGGGCTCGGGACCGGGCGGGGGCGCGCGTACTAGGGTGGCCTCGCCGCCGGTACCCCCGCCCGGCGCCCACCGATCGCACGAGCCGACCGCGAGGACCACGAGCCCATGAGCACTCCTGACGCCTCCGGCGCGCCGGACGGCGCCACGCCCGCCCCCGGCGGAAGCCCGTCGGAGCCGACGCCGCCCACCGCCCCCGACGGCTGGGGCACGCCGGCCTACGGCCAGCCCGGCTACGGACCCGCGTCGGGCCAGCAGCCGCGCTACGGCCAGTACGCGCCGGGGCACGACGCGCCGCCCGCCGGCCAGCCCTCGTACGGGCAGCCGTCGTACGGCCAGCCCTCGTACGGGCAGCCGCAGGGGCAGGGCACGCCCGGGTACGGGCAGCCGCAGCAGGGCGCGCCGCAGTACGGGTCGTCGCAGTTCGGCCAGCCGCAGTACGGGCAGCCGCAGTACGCCGGGCCCGGGTACGGTCCGGGCCCCGCGCCGTACGCCCCCGTCGCCGCCAAGCCGGGCATCGTGCCGCTGCGCCCCCTCACCCTGGGCGAGATCTTCGACGGCGCCTTCGGGGCGATCCGGCACAACCCGCGCGTCATGCTCGGCATGAGCACCCTCGTCGTCGTCGCCGCCACGGTCGTCGGCGCCCTCCTCGGCTTCGCGTTCTCCGGCTACGTCGCGGACCTGTTCTTCGCGCTCCCCGAGGAGTCGGGTCTCGGGGGCATGGAGAACGAGTTCGCCATGCTCTACTCGAGCACGATCGGCACCGGCCTCACCACGAGCCTCGCGACGCCGATCGTCAGCGGCCTCCTCACCGTCTCGATCGGTCAGTCCGTGATCGGCCGCAAGGCCACGATCGCCGAGGTGTGGGCGCAGGTCGGACGCCGTGCGTGGTTCCTCATCGGCTTCTCGCTCCTCCTCGGCCTCACGTGGGTCGTGGTGCTGACCCTGATCGTCCTGATCGTCGTCGCCGGGTTCGCCGTGACGACGGGGCTCGGCGTCGTGCTCCTGCTGCTCGCGATCCCGGGCGCGCTCGCGCTCGCGGTGTGGGTCGGCACGCGCACCGGCCTCGTGCCCCCCGCGCTCGCGCTCGAGGGCCAGGGCTTCTGGTCCACCGTGCGGCGGTCGTGGCTCCTCACCCGGGGCGGCTTCTGGCGCCTCTTCGGCATCTACCTGCTCGCCTACGTCGCGATGTACGTCGTCGTGCAGATCATCGCCACGCCGTTCAGCTTCGCCAGCACGTTCCTGCTCGCGGCGGGCCAGAGCTTCGTCGCGAACGCGCTGCTCGCGCTCGGCATCGCCGTCTCGACCGTCGTCATGACGCTGTTCCTCGGCAGCGTCGTCGCGCTCCTGTACATCGACGTCCGCATGCGCCGCGAGGGCCTGGACGTCGAGCTCACGGCCGCCGCGAACGAGCAGCCCCCGGCATGACCGTGCGGTCGCTCGCGGCCGACGTGCCCGTGCAGCCCGGGGCGGACGAGGCGCGCCGCTGGCTCGTCGAGGAGCTCGCGAAGCCCGACTACCGCACCGACCCGTCGCTCCTGCAGCGGTTCCTCGAGTGGCTGGGCAGCCTGTTCGACGGCGCCCCGTCGCTCGACCTGGGCGGCCCGCTCACGGCGGTGGTCGTCGTCGCGGCGGTGCTGCTCGTCGCGGGGATCGCCTACTGGGTCGCCGGGCCGGTGCGCCTGTCGCGCAAGGCTCCGACGTCCGCCGTCGTGCTCGACGACGACGCCCGGACGGCCGCCGAGATGCGTGCCGCCGCCGACGCCGCGGCGTCCGCGGGCGACTGGGCGACGGCTGCGCTCGAGCGCTTCCGCGCCGTCGTGCGCTCCCTCGAGGAGCGCGCCCTGCTCGACGAGCGGCCCGGCCGCACGGCGTGGGAGGCCGCTACGGCCGCGGGCGAGCGCGTGCCCGACGTCGCGGACGGGCTCGCGCGCGGCGCCCACCTCTTCGACGACGTCGCGTACGGCAAGACCGCCGTCGGCCCCGAGGCCGACGCCTTCCTGCGCGCCCTCGACGAGCGCACGCTCGCGGCGCGCCCCGTGCTGCGGTCGGAGCTCGAGCTCGCCGCTCCCGCGTCGAGCCCTGGGGGTGACGACGCATGAGCGCCACGACGCCCGCTCCCCCGAACGCGACGGCCACCTCTCCGTCCGTGCCGGGCTCGACGACGTCCCTCCCGGAGGGAGGCAGTTCGCGTGCCGTGAGCACGGCGCACGTCCCCGTCGTCGGGGACGGCACCACCGCGGGCTCGCGCGCCCGCGGACGCTGGCGGCGCGCACGCTGGTCCGTCGTCGTGATCGTCGTGCTGCTCGCGCTCGCCGGGCTGTCCGCGATCGCCCGCCCGACGACGTCGAGCACCCCGCTCGCGCCGGACAACCCGGGACCGAACGGCGCGCGCGCGGTCGCCGAGGTGCTGCGCGACCAGGGCGTCGAGGTGACGTACGTACGCACGACCGCCGACGCCGTCGCCGCGGCGTCCGACGGCAGCACGCTGCTCGTCGCGGAGAGCGACTTCCTGCTCGACGAGCAGGCCGACGCGCTGGCCGCCACGCCGGCCGACCTCGTGCTCGTCGGCCCGGGCGAACGTCTGCTCGACGCCGCGACCGGCGGCGCCGCCGAGCTCGCCTACGACTGGCCCGACGGCTCCGCGGCCCGCTCCCCGCGCTGCGAGGACCCGGCCGCCCAGGCCGCGGGCACGCTGCGGTCCGACGGCGTCGGGTTCCGCGCGCTCGACGGCACGGTCGTCGTGTGCTTCCCCTCGCCGGACGCCCCCGACCTCGGGGCGTACCTCGTGCACGAGACGGAGGAACGGAGCGTCCGGGCCGTCGACACCGCGGCGTTCCTGCGCAACGACACGATCACCGAGGAGGGGAACGCGGCGCTCGCGCTGTGGACCCTCGGCGCGAACGAGCGCCTGGTCTGGCTCGTGCCCGACCCGTTCGACACGTCGCTGGTCGAGGGCGACGAGGAACCTGCGCTCGCGCTGCCGCCGTGGACGGGCGTCGTCGGGCTGCAGCTGCTCGTCGTCGTGCTCGCCGTCGCGCTGTGGCGCGGGCGCCGGCTCGGGCCGCTCGTCACCGAGGACCTGCCCGTCGTCGTGCGCTCCGCCGAGACGACGCGCGGTCGCGGCCGCCTGTACCGTCGGGCCGGGGCGCGCGGACATGCCGCGGCAGGTCTGCGCGCGAGCGCCGCGGACCGGCTCGCGAACCGGCTCGGCCTGCCCCGCTCGGCGGACGCCGCGACGCTCGTGGACGCCGTCGTCCGTGCGACCGGACGCCCGGGCGAGCAGGTCGCCCACCTCCTGTACGGACCACCACCCGCCGACGACGCCGCGCTGCTCGAGCTCGCGCGTCACCTGGACCGCATCGAGAGCGAGGTCTACCACTCGTGACGTACCACCCCGAGGGCCCGACGCCCCAGCCAGACCGCTACGCGCCGCCGCCGCAGCCCGTGTCCCAGGACCCGAGCGTCGCCGACCGCGTGAGCGCGGCCGCCGGCGCGCCGGGCCAGCAGCCCGGTCCGGAGGGACCGGGAGCGCAGTCCCCCTCCGGGCACGCGCCGGCACCGGCCGCGCCCCAGGTCGCCGTGCACGACGCGCCGCCCGCGCCGTCGCTCGAGCTGCGGCAGGCGCTCGCCGCCGTGCGCAGCGAGGTCGGCAAGGCCGTCGTCGGGCAGGACGGCGCCGTGACGAGCCTGCTCATCGCGCTCCTGTGCAAGGGGCACGTGCTGCTCGAGGGCGTGCCGGGCGTCGCGAAGACGCTGCTCGTGCGCACGCTCGCGGCCTCGCTGGACCTCGGCACCAAGCGCGTCCAGTTCACGCCCGACCTCATGCCGGGCGACGTCACGGGCTCCCTCGTGTACGACGCGCGGACCGCCGAGTTCTCGTTCCGCGAGGGCCCGGTCTTCACGAACCTCCTGCTCGCGGACGAGATCAACCGCACGCCCCCCAAGACGCAGGCCTCCCTGCTGGAGGCGATGGAGGAGCGCCAGGTGTCGGTCGACGGCACGCCGCGCCCGCTGCCCGACCCGTTCCTCGTCATCGCGACGCAGAACCCCGTCGAGTACGAGGGCACGTACCCCCTGCCGGAGGCGCAGCTCGACCGCTTCCTGCTCAAGGTGGTCCTGCCGCTGCCCGAGCGGGAGCAGGAGGTCGAGGTGCTCGCGCGGCACGCCGCCGGGTTCAACCCGCGCGACCTCGCGGGTGCCGGGGTCCGTCCCGTCGCGGGCCGCGACGTGCTCGACCGGGCCCGCGCCGAGGTCGCGCGCGTGCAGGTCGCGCGCGAGGTCCTCGGCTACGCGGTCGACGTGTGCCGGGCGACGCGCCACTCCCCCTCGCTGTCGCTCGGCGTCTCCCCGCGCGGCGCGACGGCCCTGCTCGCGACGGCGCGCGCCTGGGCGTGGCTGTCGGGCCGCTCGTACGTGACGCCCGACGACGTCAAGGCCCTCGCTCACCCGACGCTGCGGCACCGCGTGCAGCTGCGGCCCGAGGCCGAGCTCGAGGGCGTGACGGCCGAGAGCGTGCTCGACACCGTGCTCGCGTCCGTCCCCGTCCCCCGCTGAGGCGTCGCTCGTGGCCCTGACGTGGCGCGCCGTCGTGCTGACGGCGCTCGGGATCGTCCCCGTGCTGCTGTTCCCCGTCGCGGGGACGGTGCTGGTGTGGCTGCTGCTCGTCGTCGCGCTGTGCGCCCTCGACGCCGGGCTGGCCGCGTCTCCGCGGCGCGTCGCGATCGAGCGGCGGGTCCCGGGGTCGGTCCGGCTCACCGACACGACGACGTCGCGCCTCACCCTGACGAACCTCGCGCCCCGACGGCTGCGCGCGCTCGTGCGCGACGCGTGGCCGCCGTCCGCGGGGACCCAGGTCAACCGGCACGCCGTCGACCTGCCGCCGGGCGAGGCGACGCGCGTGACGACCGTGCTCGTGCCGACGCGCCGCGGCGAGCGGGTCGCCGACCGCGTGACGATCCGCTCGTTCGGCCCGTTGCGGCTCGCGGCGCGCCAGGCCTCGATCCCCGTCGCCGGCCGGCTGCGCGTGCTCCCGGAGTTCGCGTCGCGCCGCCACCTGCCGAGCCGCCTCGCGCGCCTGCGCGAGATGGACGGACGGGCCGCGGTCCAGGTGCGCGGCGAGGGCACCGAGTTCGACTCGCTGCGCGAGTACGTCATCGGCGACGACGTCCGGTCCATCGACTGGCGCGCCTCGGCCCGCGGGCGCGACATGGTCGTGCGGACGTGGCGCCCCGAGCGCGACCGCCGCGTGCTCATCGTCGTCGACACGTCGCGTACGTCCGCGACGCGCCTGGGCGACGCCCCCCGCCTCGACGCGAGCATCGAGGCGGCGCTGCTGCTCGCCGCGCTCGCCGGTCGCGCCGGCGACCGCGTCGAGCTCATCGCCTACGACCGCACCGTGCGCTCCCGTGTCGCCGGCGCCGCCGGGCCGCGCCTCATGCCCGCGATGGCTGACGCGCTCGCCCCCGTCGAGCCGGCGCTCCTCGAGACCGACTGGCCCGGGCTCGTCGGCGCCGTCCACGAGCGCCTCTCCCAGCGCGCGCTCGTCGTGCTCCTGTCCACGCTCGACGCCGCCGCCGTCGAGACCGGGCTGCTGCCCGTCGTCGGACAGCTCACGTCCAAGCACCAGGTGGTCCTCGCCGCCGCGGCGGACCCCGACGTCGTGGCGCTGCGCGACGACCGCAGCGGCACGGCGGAGATCTACGACGCCGCAGCCGCCGCGCGCGGTGAGATCGAGCGCGCGGCCGTCACGACCGTGCTCCGCCAACGTGGCGTCGAGGTCGTCGACGCCCTCCCCGACGACCTCGCCCCCCGCCTCGCCGACACCTACCTCGCCCTCAAGGCCGCCGGCCGCCTCTGAGCCCGCCGAGCGAGAACGGTGCTCTGCCGAGGGAGAACCGTGGTCGGTCGAGGGAGAACCCTGGTCGCGCGAGGTAGAACCGTGGTTGCGCGAGGTAGAACCGTGGTTGCGCGAGGTAGAACCGTGGTTCTTTGTCGGACGGCGCGTGGTGGGCTTGGGTGTCGGGGTGGGTGGGGGCGCCGCGTCTACCATCCGCCGCTCGTTCCTCGCGGCTCCCGCCAGGCCCGACCACGACGCGGCGCCCCCACCCACCCCTCCCGGCTTCGACCCACCCTGGTCTCGGGTCACCCGGGTACGACCCGCGGTGTGTCTCGTGCCGAGCATGTCGTTGGGCCCGTCCTGAGCGCCTTCCGGCCACAAGGGTCTGCTCGACCGGCCCGGACCGCATGGTCGCCACAAGCGCGGGCCGCACCACCTCGCACAGCATGCGCGAGCCGTCGCCGTCGCCGTCGCCGTCGCCGTCGCCGGACACGATTCCCCTTCGTATGACCACAGTTCTACTTCGCGGGACCACGGTTCTACCTCGCGTAACCACGGTTCTACGTCGGCGGGCCTCGCTGTGTGCCTGCCCGAGGTGAGGTGGTGACTGAGCGGGTGGGGCGGCGTCGGATGCGAAGGGCGTCAAGGCCGCGCTACCAAGACCCACGCCCGACGGACCAGGGCGACGGCGCGGACAGCCCGAGCACCGACGCCGCCCCACCCGCGGACCCGACCACAACACGCCCCAACCCCACCCGAGCACCGACTCCTCCCCACCCGCGGACCCGACCACGGACCGCCCGGGCCGGGCAACGACGACCGCCGGGTGTCGGGAGCGCGGGGTAGGGTCGGGCCGCACGATCCCTCGACCTCTGGAGGAGCAGTGGCCTGGCAGCCGACGGACCCTCGACAGCGCGCACGGCGCAACCGACGCGTCGCGATGGTCGTCGTGGCGGCGCTGCTCGCGACGTTCCTCATTCCCGCGCTCGCGATCGTGCTGTCCTGACTGGCCGATGAGCGACGGGCGGTTCGGGCCGCGGCTGAGCCACGACGACCTCAACCGTGCGCTGCTCGCGCGTCAGCACCTCACGACGCCGCGGGACGCGTCGGTCCTCGACGAGGTGCGGCACCTCGTCGGGCTGCAGTCGCAGGTGCCGTCGTCGCCGTACCCTGCGCTGTGGGCGCGGCTCGCGACGTTCGCGACGGACGACCTGGGCACGCTTCTCGTGGACCGGGACGTCGTACGGGTCGCGACGCTGCGCGGCACGGTGCACCTGGTCGCCGCGGACGACGTGCTCGAGCACGCGGCTCTCGTGCGGCCCGCGCTCGCCGGCTACCTGCGGGCGAAGAACCAGCACGGCACGGCCCTCACGGACGTCGACCTCGACGACCTCGAGTCCGCGGCGCGCGACCTGCTCGCCGAACCGCTGACGTCCGTCGAGCTCGGTCGTCGCCTCGAAGAGCGCTGGGAGGGCGTCGATCCGAAGCACCTCGCGTACGGCGCGCGCTGCCTCCTCCCCCTCGTCCAGGTGCCGCCACGCGGGATCTGGGGTGCGAACGGTCCAGGCACGACCACCACGTGGACGACGGCCGAGGCGTGGCTCGGACGGTCCGACCCGGGCGCGGCTGCCGTCGCGCACGCGACGGACCCCGACGCCGTGCTGGCGGCGCGTGTGCGCCTCGTCCGGCGCTACCTCGCGGCGTTCGGGCCGGCGTCCGTCGCGGACGCGCAGCGCTGGGCGGGGCTCACGCGGTTCAAGGCGGCCTTCGACGTGCTCCGCCCCGAGCTCGTGACGTTCACCGGCCCCGACGGCAAGGAGCTGTTCGATCTTCCCGACGCGCCGCGACCGCCCGGCGACGACCCCGTGCCCGTGATCCTCGCCGGCGACTTCGACAACCTCGTGCTCTCGCACGACGACCGCACCCGGGTACTCGGTGACGTCCCGGTCAAGAGCGTCGTGAGCATCAACGGCCAGGTCGCGGCCACCGTGCTCGTCGACGGGCGCGTGGCCGGCTCCTGGACGGCGCGCCCGGCCGAGGACGCGATCGTGGACGTGGAGGTGCGCCCGCTGCGCGGACCGGTCACGGACTCCGCCGGCTCGGACCGCGCGACGGTGCGCCCGTCACCGGCCGACCGCCTGCGCGAGGCCGACGTGCTCGACGCGCTCGTCGCGCGGGGCGAGGACTGGGTGCGGTGCGGGTGGCCGGACGCCCGTGCTCGCGTGACCGTCAGCGACTGATCCGCCGCCCGCCCCGTGCTCGCAGGCGGCTCAGGCCGCGACCGGGGCGACGTCGCCCGCGTGGTCGGCGGTGAGGTCGCCCGTCTCCCCTGCCCGCACGGCGCGGCGCCCGAGGACGATGGTGTAGACCCAGAAGCCCGCGAGCGCGATCGCGCCGATGACGATCTTGAGCCACCACGGCATGGTCGAGCCGGTGACGAACCCCTCGATCACGCCCGACACGGCGAGCGCGATGGCGAGGCCGATCGCGACGGTGACGAGCGAACGGCCCTCCTGGGCGAGCGCCTGCGAGCGTGGCAGGGGGCCGGGGTCGATCCACGCCCAGAAGATGCGCAGCCCTGCGGCGCCGGCGACGAAGACCGACATGAGCTCGAGCAGCCCGTGCGGCGCGATGAGCGTGAGGAACAGGTCGAGCTCGCCGTGCGCGGCCATCATGCCGCCCGTGGACCCGATCGCGACGGCGTTCGAGAACAGGACGTACGCCGGGAAGATGCCGGTGATACCGAGGCCGATGCACTGGGCGGCGATCCACGCGTTGTTCGTCCACACGACCGTCGCGAAGTCGAGACCGGGGTCGTAGTACGACGCGAACGCCTCGTTCACGTAGTTCTCCTGGACGCTCGGCGGGCCCATCGACGCGAGCCCCTCGGGCGTCGTCGCGACCCAGACGCCGGCGACGAGCGCGACCGCGAGGAAAGCCGTCGTGACGCCGACTGACCACCACCGGATCCGGTACAGCGCGGCGGGGAGGGACACCGTGAGGAACCGCACGACGTCGCGCCACGCGGGTTCGTGCGCCCCGGCGATCCGCGTCCTGGCCCGGCCGAGCAGGTCGGACAGGCGCGTGATGAGCACCGGGTCGGGTGCGACGGAGCGGACCGTCGACAGGTGGGTCGCGACGGCCTGGTACAGCCGCACCAGCTCGTCCGCCTCCGCGCCGTCGAGCGTGCGCCGCCGCGTGAGGGTCTCCAGGCGGTCCCACTGCGCGCGGTGCACGTCGGTGAAGGCGTCGAGGTCCACGACCGATACCCTGCCACAGGACGAGAACGGACGAGAACGGCTGGAGACCACGTGCGCGACGGCATCCTGATCGGCGAGGGCGTGGTCCTCGACGCGCGACCGGCGTCGTTCCTGACCCGCGGGCTGGGCGTGTTCCTCGACATGCTCGCGATCTTCGTCCTGCTGCTCGCGACGCTCCTGATCACTGCACGGTCGCTCGACGTGATCGACCCCGACCTCGCGCCCGCGATCGGTATCGCGATCGCCGTGCTCGTCATGGTCGTCGTCCCGACCACCGTCGAGACGCTCTCCCGTGGACGCTCGCTCGGCAAGCTCGCCCTCGGCATCAGGGTCGTGCGCGACGACGGCGGTCCCGTCCGCTTCCGGCACGCCTTCCTCCGGGCTCTCGTCGGCATCGGCGAGATCTGGCTGACGCTCGGCTCCGTCGCGCTCGTCGCGTCGCTGACGAACGACCGGGGCAAGCGGCTCGGCGACATGGCCGCCGGCACCTACGCGATCCGTGTGCGCGGCGGGAAGGCGACGCTCGCGCCGCTCGTCATGCCGCCGTACCTCGCGGCCTGGGCGTCGCGGGCCGACATGCGCCGGCTCCCCGACGGGCTCGCGCTCGCCGCCCGTCAGTTCCTCGCCCGCGCCGGACGGCTGCACCCCGCGTCGCGTGTCCGGCTCGGGCAGGAGCTCGCGGGGCAGGTCGAGCGGTACGTGGCGCCCGGTCCGCCGCCCGGCACGCACCCCGAGACGTTCCTCGTGGCCGTGCTCGCCGAGCGTCGCGACCGCGACCGGGCCACCGCCCAGCGCATGGAGGCCGCCGCGCACGAGCAGGCGGAGCTCCTGCACCGCCTGCCGTACTCGGTGCCCGACCCCTCGCGCTGAGCCTGTCGAGAGCTCTCAACGCCCGGAGGGCACACGGACTCGTGAGGCGTCGACACGTCGCGCGGGGCGCGGGTCCTCGAACCCGCCGACGACGCGCGAGATCCCCAGCAGGACGAGCGCGAACGCGCCGAACCACACCGGGCGGCTCGCCCACCAGTCCGCACTGCCCGGCTCCGGCAGCTGCTGACCGAGCACGACGAGCACGACCCCGACGACGACGATCATCGCCGTCAGGTGCCACAGGTACACCGTCATCGACCGCGCGGCGAGGCCGGCCACGACGGCCCGGCCGCGGCCCTCGGCCCACCGCGCGAGCGGCGCACGGAGTGCGAGCGCCAGCGCGACGAGCGCCACGGCGTGCAGGACGACGGGCGCCGTCGGCGGGCCGAGGTTCGACATCGCGTCGCCCGGCATGCCGATGAGCGAGACCGGGTACGGCCCGACCGCGACGAGCAGCGCCGCGAGCGCCGCGGCCGCGAGCCCGACGAGCGCGAGCACTGCCGGTCGAGGCAGGACGGCGACCGGGACGAGCCGTCCCCGCCGCACGGCCCGCACGCCCGATCGTGCGTCCGCGTAGAGAAGGCCGATCGCGTACGGGACGGCCCACACGAGCGCGACGTTGACCAGCGCGAGCGTCTCGTACCCGGCACCGAACCGCAGCGCCTCGACGACGAGCGGCGCGGCGACCAGGCCGCCCACGGTCCACCACCCTGCGGCGTGCAGCGCACGGCGCAGGAGCGGCGTGAGCACGACGAGGCCGAGGTACACCGCGAGGAACCACAGGAGCTGGGGGGCGAGCGTCGCGAGGGAGCGTACGGCGTCGGCGGGCAGGCCGACGGCGAGCAGCACCCCGACGGCGACGACCCACACCCCCACGAAGACCCCGACGGGCCGCAGCAGCCGCCTCGCGCGACGTCCGGCGAGCCGCGCGCCGTCGGCGAGGTCCACGCCGAGCCCCCGGCGACCCAGCGTCCGGCCGAGACCAGGCAGCACCGGCGAGCGGGCGTCGTCGGGCCTGCGGGACACCCCGTAGGCGGCCGACGCTCCCGCCGCGAAGAACAGCAGCGCGAGGACCTGCAGCACCCAGGTGACGGCCCAGCCGCCGCCGTGCGCGAGCGCGTTGCCGATCTGCAGCCGCTCGCCGTCCCACGTCGCGTCGGCCATGAGCCAGTGGGCGGTGAGCACGCTCAGCGTGGCGAGCGCGCGGACGGCGTCGACGAACACGTCGCGCGGGGGACGGCGCGACCCGGCGGGCTCGCGGACCGCGGCGGACGCCCGGTCCGACGGCGGCTGGTGCCGACCGGGGAGCGGCCCGCCCCGGGGGTGCGGTCGCACGGGCGACGACGCGTGATGACGGGTCGGGGGCGGCGTCAGGACGGCCACGGGATGCTCCTCGCTCGGCGGGGCCGGGAGGATCCCCGGCACTCACCAAGTCTCGAAACATCCTGTTCGTCCCGGTACGGGACCGGCCCCCGAGCCTGCGGCGACGAACCGCCGAGTCCCGCGGGGGTTGTCCCCCCGGGCGGCTCAGACCTTGAGGTAGCGCAGCACGGCGAGCACGCGGCGGTGGTCGCCGGCGTCCTGGGGCAGGCCGAGCTTGCCGAAGATCGACGTCACGTTCTTCTCGACCGCTCCGTACGAGAGGAACAGCGCCTCGGCGATGGCGGAGTTGGACCGGCCCTGCGCCATGAGCTCGAGCACCTCGGTCTCGCGCGGCGTGAGGCGCGCGAGACCGTCGTCGGAGCGCGACGCGCCCATGAGCTGGCTCACGACCTCAGGGTCGAGCACGGTCTGGCCCGCGGCGATGCGCGTGAGCGCGTCGATGAACTCGCTCACGTCCGCGACGCGGTCCTTGAGCAGGTACCCGACGCCGCGCGCACCACCGGTGAGCAGCTCGCTCGCGAAGCGCGTCTCGACGTACTGGGAGAACAGCAGCACACCGAGGTCCGGGTAGGTGGCGCGCAGCGCGAGCGCGGCCTGCAGCCCTTCGTCGGTGAACGTCGGCGGCATCCGGATGTCGACGACCGCCACGTCCGGGAGCGTTCCCTCGGCCGCGAGCCGCGCGACCTGCGCGACGAGCTCGTCGCCGTCGGCGACCGCGGCGACGACCTCGTGCCCTCGGCGCGTGACGAGCGCGACGAGCCCGTCGCGCAGGATGGCGGAGTCCTCGGCGATGACGAGCCGCATGGTGTCCTTCCGGTCGGGCGGGCCGTGCGGCCCGGTCGTGGGGTGCCACGGGCCATCCTGCCCGACGACGCGCGCCGGCCCGCGCAGCGACGTCGTCCGGTCAGACCCGCGCGGGCAGGAGCACCGTGACGACCGTCGGGCCGCCGACGGGGCTCGTGAGCTCGAACGTGCCGTCGACCGAGCGCACGCGCTCCGCGAGACCCGCGAGGCCGGACCGCTGGCCGTCCGAGCCGGGCTGCACGACGCGCGCGCCGCCCTGGCCGTCGTCGCGCACGCGCAGGCGCAGGCGCGCACCGCGACCCTCGCCCTGCCGCTCGACGAGCACGTAGACCCCCGTCGCGCGCGCGTGCTTGACGGCGTTCGTCACGAGCTCCGCGACGCAGAAGTACGCGATGGACTCGACCGCGGGCGCGAGCCGGCCCGACGCCTCGACCGCGGGGTCGACGTCGACCGTGACCGGGAGCGGGGAGCGCGCGGCGAGCGTCTCGAGCGCGACCGCGAGCCCGTTGTCGAGCGCCGGCGGGTGGATGCCCCGAGCGAGCTCGCGCAGCTCGACGAGGGCCTCCTTGGTCGAGGAGTGCGCGAGGTCGACGAGCTCGAGCGCGTCACCCTGCTCGCCCGTCGCGAGCTGCTCCTTCGCCTCCCCGAGCTGCATCGCGACGGCGACGAGGCGGGCCTGGGTGCCGTCGTGCAGGTCGCGCTCGATGCGGCGGAGCTTCGCGTCGGCGTCCTCCACGGTGCGGCCGCGCGACTCCTCGAGGTCCGCGACGCGCAGGCTCGAGAGCGTCGGGCCGAGCAGGGCGACGGTGAGGACGCGGAAGAGGCGCGCGAACGCGCGGGTGACGTGCGGCCAGACCCACAGGAAGAGCGCGCCGACGAGCACGAACCCGAGCTGGCGCACGGGGGTGTCCACGAACCAGTCGGTCCCGAAGGAGGCACCGCGGTGCCACGAGCCGTCGCTCGCCTGCTGGAGCGGCAGCCACCGCGACCAGAGCCAGTGCGTCATCGCGCCGAGACCGACCGCGAGGAAGACCGTGCTCACGACGAACGAGATGATCGCCAGCGGGAGGGTCACGACGAGGAAGAGGAGCGCCCTCCATCCCGGTCCGTCACCGAGGCCGCTCCACATCGTGCGCCAGAAGCCGCGCGGCCGGACGTAGGGCGCCGGAGCGGCGACGTCGACGGCGAGCATGGAGCGCGCCATCGACCGGTACATCGAGGCCCAGCCACGCCCGCCGAGCACGACCCAGGCCGCGACGACGAGCCCCACGACCGTCGCGAGGATCCCGACCGTGAACGACACCGTGAAGACCGCGTACGCGAACCCGAACGGCGCGAGCAGCAGCGCGAGCCACAGGTAGCCGTACTCGCGCCAGGTCCGGCCTGCGAACGGTGCGCGGAGGAAGGACACCTGCTCGCGGTGGTCGACGTACCGCGGGTCGGGGCGAGTGCCGGCGAACGTCGTCGGGGTCGTCGCGGCCGCGGATCCGGCGGGCACCGGGGTCGAAGCGCCCGACGACGTCGGCTCGCCCGCAGGGAGGACGCTCGGCTGGTCAGGGGTCACGGCTGTCATGGTGCCAGTCTCGTCGAGGAGCCGCAGGCACCGACAGGGTGGCGTCCGCCTCGTCAGGGTGGGGACAACCCCCGGATCACGCCGTGACCGGGCGCTCCCGCCGTCCACCGCACCCGGGCCGGGACGCCCCGCCGGAGGCCCCCGCCTCGCTCGTGCGACGCGCCCAGCGAGCGGCGCGGAGGGGTCAGTGCAGCAGGTACTTGACGGCGATGGCCACGCTCCCGAGCGCGGTGGCGAGCAGCGTCTCGCCGAGGAGCTGCCCCCCTCGTGCCCCGGCCCGGTACGACGCGAGGAAGCCCACGAGCCCGAGCATGGCCACGGTGAACCACACCGCGACGAGTGCGGCGTCCTCGACCCCCAGACCGAGCCCGTACGCGAGCAGGTAGACGACGATCGCTGGAACCGCACCGAGCAGCACCCCCACGTTGAGTCGCATGGCCGTGAGGGTGCGTTCCCACAGACCGTGGTCGCTGTCGCGGAACCGCCCGCTCACGGCGTCGACGTAGCAGTGCGCGAACCAGTAGCCGATCGCGACGAGGGACACGGCGAGCACGACCCGGTCGCCCGAGGGCGCGTGGACGCTCGAGACCGCGAGCACGAACCCGGCGACGACCGCGCCGTACAGCAGGTCGTGCGGGGGCTCCTGCTCCCAGCGGTCGCCGACCCGGTGCCACAGCGGCCGGAATCTGCGTGGCGTCGACGCAGGACTCGGCCGACCGGGCTCGGCCGGGTCGGAACCCCCCGGGGCGGGATCGTCCGGTGCGGGACCGTGCGAAGTGTCCATGCGCGCTCGTCCTCCCCGCCCCGGCCCGCTCAGTACCGGTAGTGCTCGGGCTTGTACGGGCCCTCGACCGGGACCCCGAGGTAGTCGGCCTGGGACGGCGAGAGCTCGGTGAGACGGACGCCGAGCGCATCGAGGTGCAGGCGTGCGACCTTCTCGTCGAGCACCTTGGGTAGGCGGTACACCTGGCGCTCGTACGCCCGCTCCCGGCCCTCGGCCGCCGCGTCGACCGCGTCCCGGTAGAGCTCGATCTGGCCGATGACCTGGTTCGAGAACGAGTTGCTCATGACGAACGACGGGTGGCCCGTCGCGTTGCCGAGGTTGAGCAGGCGCCCCTCGGACAGGACGATGATCGACCGCGCGGGTCGCTCGGCGCCCGCCGGGAAGGTCCACTCGTGCACCTGCGGCTTGATCTCCGTGCGCGTCACCCCGGGGAGGTCCGCGAGACCCGCCATGTCGATCTCGTTGTCGAAGTGGCCGATGTTCCCGACGACGGCCTTGTCCTTCATCGCCGCCATGTGCTCGGCGCGGATCACGTCCTTGTTGCCCGTGGTCGTGATGAAGAAGTCGGCCTCGTCCAGCACGTCCTCGATGCGGGCGACCTGGTAGCCGTCCATCGCCGCCTGCAGCGCGCAGATCGGGTCGACCTCCGAGACGATGACGCGCGCGCCCTGGCCGCGGAACGCCTCCGCCGCCCCCTTGCCCACGTCGCCGTAACCGGCGACGAAGGCGACCTTGCCGCCCATGAGGACGTCGGTGGCACGGTTGATCCCGTCGGGCAGCGAGTGGCGGATGCCGTACTTGTTGTCGAACTTCGACTTGGTGACCGAGTCGTTGACGTTGATCGCGGGGAACAGCAGCTCACCGGCCTCGGCGAGCTGGTAGAGGCGGTGGACGCCGGTCGTCGTCTCCTCGGTGACGCCCTGGATGCCCTGGGCGATCGTCGTCCAGCGCAGGGGGTCGGCGTCGAGCGCGCGGCGCAGGACGGCGCGCACGACGTTCATCTCGTGCGTGTGGTCGGGCTCGCCCGGGAGCGTGTCCGGCGGCACGACGCCCGCACGCTCGTACTGCAGGCCGAGGTGGACGAGCATCGTCGCGTCGCCGCCGTCGTCGAGGATCAGGTTCGGGCCGCCCGCCTCGCCCGGCCACACGAGGATCTGCTCGGTGCAGTCCCAGTACTCCTCGAGGCTCTCGCCCTTCCATGCGAAGACGGGCACGCCCTGCGGGTCCTGGACCGTGCCGTGCGGCCCGACGACGACCGCGGCCGCCGCCTCGTCCTGCGTCGAGAAGATGTTGCAGCTCGCCCAGCGGACCTCGGCGCCGAGCGCGACGAGGGTCTCGATGAGGACGGCTGTCTGCACGGTCATGTGCAGCGACCCCGCGATGCGCGCGCCCGCGAGCGGCTGGGAGTCGCCGTACTCGGCGCGCAGCGCCATGAGGCCGGGCATCTCGTGCTCCGCGAGGCGGAGCTGGTGGCGCCCCGCCTCCGCGAGGGAGAGGTCGCGGACCTTGTACCGGCCCGGGAGCTCGTCGAAGCCCGGGGTCGTCCCCGAGGTTCCCGACGTCGTTGCTGGCGCTGTGGTGGACATGGTTCTCCTGTGCGTTCTCGGGACCGGCCGCCGGCCGGCTGACGTGCGCTGGGGGCTCCCGTCCGCGCCGGGCAGGGTCTCGCCCGCCTCCGGACCAGCCTACCGACGACGCCGCCCGAGATCGCGACCGCGTCGTCCGGCGCGCGCGAGCGCGCGCGTAACACGAATCCTTGACCATCTCAAGATCACAAACAGATAACGATCCGCGATGGCGTGGGATCCGCATCCTCGCAACGATCCATGGTCAAGAAACGGCCTGGAAACAGCCCTGCCGCGAGTCCCCTCGGTAGAAGTTGAACCTCGAATCAGGCAGGGTGCCGGGGTACCGATCGACGTCGGACCAGCACGTGTCCCCTGCGCGCCGAGCGCGCCGCCCGCCCTGTCACGGCAGCGGCGACCACGCCGCGTGGTCGCGGGTCACGTGCCACGCCCCCGAGACGCCGCCGCCTGACTCCCCTCTGGCGCCGTCCTCGCGCGGGACGTGCCGGTCCCCCACGGAAGGTGGCGAGCCCCGCCCGCATGACTGCACCGAGCATCACCCCGCCAGACCGCACCGGCACGACGGCCGAGCCGTCCGTGCCGACGACACCCCCACCCACCGACGTCGCCGTCTCCGTGCGCGACGTCTACAAGGTCTTCGGCCGCCGACCGGTCGAGGCGATCCGCCGGCTCGAGCAGGGCGCGTCGCGCGACGACGTCAAGCCGCTCGGCACCGCCGCGGTGATCGACGCGAGCTTCGACGTCCGGCGCGGCGAGATCTTCGTCGTCATGGGACTGTCCGGCTCGGGCAAGTCGACGCTCATCCGCATGCTCAACGGCCTGTGGAAGCCGACGTCGGGGCACGTCCTCGTCGACGGCACGGACCTCGCGGCCACGGACGCCAAGGAGCTGCGTGCCCTGCGCCGCAGCAGCGTGAGCATGGTCTTCCAGCACTTCGCGCTGCTTCCCCACCGCACGGTGCTCGACAACGCCGCCTACCCGCTCGAGATCCAGGGCATGGGCAAGGCGGAGCGGCGGGAGAAGGCCCGCGCCGCGCTCGAGCTGACCGGCCTCGGCGGCTGGGAGGACTCGCTCCCGTCGCAGCTCTCCGGCGGCATGCGCCAGCGCGTCGGCCTCGCCCGCGCGCTCGCCGCCGACACCGACGTCCTGCTCATGGACGAGGCGTTCAGCGCGCTCGACCCGCTCATTCGCCGTGAGATGCAGGAGCAGCTGCTCGACCTTCAGCAGCGCCTCGGCAAGACGATCGTCTTCATCACGCACGACCTCAACGAGGCCATGCACCTGGGCGACCGCATCGCCGTCATGCGCGATGGCCGGATCGTCCAGATCGGCACCGCCGAGCAGATCCTCTCCGACCCCGCGAACGACTACGTCGCGCAGTTCGTCGCGGACGTGGACCGTACGCGCGTCCTCACCGCGTCGTCCGTGATGGTGCGACCCGCCGTCGTCGTCCCGGTCACGGGCGGTCCCCGCCTCGCGAGCCGCGCCATGCGCGAGGCGCAGGTGTCGGCCGCGTACGTCGTCGACCGCCAGCGCGTGCTGCACGGCATCGTGCGCGACGACGACGCCGTCGCCGCGCTCAAGGCCGGCAAGGAGTCCATCGCGGACCTCGTGCACGACGGCGTCTCCCCGGTCTCCCCGGACACGCCGCTCGCCGAGATCTTCGCGCCCGCCGCGGAGTCGTCGCTCCCGGTCGCGGTCACGGACGACGAGGGCCGACTCGTCGGCGTCGTCCCGAGGGTCACCCTGCTCGAGGCCATGGTGCCGCCCGACCAGCCACGGACCGGCGAGATCGACCTCGGTCCTCGGACCGGGGAGGACGCACCTCCCGAGGACGGCCGTACGGACGTCGACGCGACGACCGTGGGAGGTGCGCGATGAACGACACGTTCGTGCCCCGCCTCCCGCTCGGCGAGTGGGTCGACGCGTTCGTCGACTGGCTCACGGCCGTCTTCCGACCGGTCTTCGCGGTCATCAAGGACGTCCTGGTCGCCATCTACGACGTGCTCGACGCCGCTCTGTCGTCGCCGCCGTTCTGGGTCGTCGCGATCGTGCTCGCCGGCCTCGCGTTCCTCGCGAAGGGCTGGAAGCTCGGCCTCGGCTCGCTCGTCGGCTTCGTCGTGATCGCCGGCGTCGACCAGTGGGACAACGCGATGGACACCCTCGCCCTCGTCCTGCTCGCCGCGGTGCTCGCGCTCGCGATCGCCATCCCGCTCGGCATCTGGGCCGCGCGCGACGACCGCGTCTCCGCGGTCGTGCGGCCCGTGCTCGACTTCATGCAGACGATGCCCGCGTTCGTCTACCTCATCCCGACCGTCGTCATCTTCCTCACCGGACCCGTCCCCGGGATCATCGCCACGATCGTGTTCGCGATGGCACCCGGTGTCAGGTTCACCGAGCTCGGCATCCGGCAGGTCGACAAGGAGGTGGTCGAGGCGGGCCACGCGTTCGGCTCGACCCCGGGACGCATCCTCCGCCAGATCCAGCTGCCCCTCGCGATGCCGACGATCATGGCCGGCGTCAACCAGGTCATCATGCTGTCGCTCTCGATGGTCGTCATCGCGGGCATGGTCGGCGCCGGCGGGCTCGGCGAGGACGTCGTCGCCGCGCTCCAGCGCGTCAACGTCGCGCTCGGCTTCGAGGCCGGTCTCGCCGTCGTCATCCTCGCCATGTTCCTCGACCGCGTGACGTCCGCCCTCGGCGACCGCGCCCCCGTCGCCCGCGCGCTCGCCGCAGCCCGCGTCTGAACCGCGCCCGGCGCCTGGGCGCCGGGACCCGTCCGCCGGCCCGCACGCCGTCGGGCACGACCGCCGGGCCCGCACGGGCCCAAGGAAGGAAAGCATGACCCCCGCACGCACCCGCACCACCCGCCGCACCGCCCGCGGCACCGTCACAGTCGCCACGGCCGCCGTCCTCGGGCTCGGGCTCTCCGCCTGCGCCTCCGACTCCGGCGGCAGCGACGACGGCGCCTCGTCCACCGGCGAGGACGAGTCCTCGATCTCGCTGGGCATCCCGTCGGGCTGGGACGAGGGCATCGCCGTCTCCCACCTGTGGACGGCGATCCTCGAGGGCGAGGGGTACGAGGTCGAGTCGCAGACCGCCGACGTCGGCGTCGTCTACACGGGACTCGTCGGAGGCGACTTCGACCTCACGCTCGACGTCTGGCTGCCCTACACCCACGCCAGCTACGAGGAGGAGTACGGCGAGGAGGTCACCGACCTCGGCTACTGGTACGACGACGCCAAGCTCACCGTCGCGGTGAACGAGGACTCCCCCGCGCAGTCCCTCGAGGACCTGGCCGCGATGTCCGACGAGTACGGCAACAAGCTCGTCGGGATCGAGGCGGGCGCAGGCCTGACCGAGATCACCCAGGACCAGGTCATCCCCACCTACGGGCTCGAGGGCATGGACTACTCGATCTCCTCGACCCCCGCGATGCTCGCCGAGCTCAAGGGCGCGACCGAGGCGGGCGAGAACATCGCCGTCACGCTCTGGCGTCCGCACTGGGCCTACGACGAGTTCCCCGTCCGCGACCTCGAGGACCCCGAGGGCGCGCTCGGCGAGGCCGAGAAGATCCACATGTGGGGCACGAGCGACTTCGAGGAGCGCTACCCCACGGTGACGAAGATGCTCGGCGCGTTCAGCCTCACCGACGAGCAGCTCTTCTCGCTCGAGAACATGATGTTCAACTCCGACGAGCACACGGACGAGGCCGCCGCCGTCGACGCGTGGCTCGAGGAGAACCCGACGTTCGTCGACGACCTCAAGGAGGCCGCGGGCGTCTGACGCCTCCTGCCCGACGACGAAGGCCGGCTCCCCGAGAGGAGCCGGCCTTCGTGCGTTCCGTGGGCCGAGCCGTGCTGCCCGGGGCCGGCGCTCAGAGCTCGCGCGCGTCGTCCTCCAGCAGGACGGGGATGCCGTCGCGCACCGGGTAGGCCAGCGGGCGCTCCGGGTCGGTGGAGTGCAGCTCCGGCTCGCCGGACGGCCCGACGCCGTCCACGAGCCGGGCGCCCGTCACCGGGCACCGCAGCGCCTCGCGCACCCAGGGGTCGATCTGCAGGCTCATGCTCGCTCCTCGTCGTCGGCCGTGCGCACGAGCGACAGGACGTCGTCGCGCACCTTCTCCATGATGTCCTCGTCCGCGGCCTCGACGTTGAGCCGCAGGAGCGGCTCGGTGTTGGACGCGCGCAGGTTGAACCACCACTGCGGGTGGGAGTCCCAGTGCGAGACGGTGAGCCCGTCGAGCTCGTCGACCTCGACCGGCCCGGCGCCCTGCTGGGTCACGTACGCCTCGACGACGCGCTCCCGGGCCGCCGGGACGTCTGCGACGGTCGAGTTGATCTCGCCCGACGCCACGTACGGCTCGTACATCTCGCCGAGCACGGACAGCGGGTGCGGCTGCGAGCCGAGCGCCGCGAGCACGTGCATGGCCGCGAGCATCCCCGTGTCCGCGAAGAAGAAGTCGCGGAAGTAGTAGTGCGCGCTGTGCTCGCCGCCGAACACGGCGTCGTTGTCCGCCATCTGCGCCTTGATGAACGAGTGCCCGACGCGCGTTCGCACGGTCCGCGCCCCGGCCGCCTCGAGGAGGTCCGGGACGGCGCGCGACGTGATGAGGTTGTGGATCACCGTCGGCGTGCGACCCGCCTCGACCTCCTTCGCGACCTCGCGCAGCCCGACGAGCGCCGTGATCGCGGAGGGCGAGACCGGGTCGCCGTGCTCGTCGATCACGAAGCAGCGGTCCGCGTCGCCGTCGAACGCGAGCCCGAGGTCGGCGTCGTGCTCGACGACCGCCGCCTGCAGGTCCTCGAGGTTCTTCGGGTCGAGCGGGTTGGCCTCGTGGTTCGGGAACGTGCCGTCGAGCTCGAAGTACAGCGGCACGACGTCGAGCGGGAGGGCCGGCAGCCCGGCGCCCGTGCCGAGCACCGCGGGGACGGTGTAGCCGCCCATGCCGTTGCCGGCGTCGACGACGACCTTGAGCGGCCGGATCCCGGAGAGGTCGACCAGGCCGCGCAGGAACGCCGCGTACTCAGCGAGCATCTCGCGGTCGACGACCGTCCCGGGCGCGGCGGCTGCGGTGGGCAGGCCGTCGTCGAGGTAGTTCTCTGCAAGACGCCGGACCTCGGCGAGACCGGAGTCCTGGCCCACGGGCCGCGCGCCCGCGCGGCACAGCTTGATCCCGTTGTAGACGGCCGGGTTGTGGCTCGCGGTGAACATCGCGCCCGGCACGCCGAGGACGCCCGACGCGTGGTAGAGCCCGTCCGTCGAGCACAGCCCGATCCGCACGACGTCCACCCCCGCCTCCGCCAGCCCGGCGGCGAACGCGTCCACGAGCACCGGCCCCGAGTCGCGCATGTCGTGCCCGACGACGGCGCTCGCCCGCGCGGCACCCTCGCCGGTCGGCGCCTCGGGAAGGACCACCGCCCGCGCGAACGCCGCGCCGATGGCCTTCGCCACCTCGGGGTTCAGCTGGTCCGGGACCGTGCCGCGGACGTCGTACGCCTTGATGAGGTGGGAGAGGTCGGTCGTCACGCGGTCCACCCTATCGGCGCGCTCGACAGCATCGACGAGCCGGTTCCAGCGTCTACTGCCCGGTCGCGGCGTACCGCGCCTCGGTGCGCGCCTTCGCGGGACGCCACCACGCCTCGTTGTCCCGGTACCACTGGACGGTCTGCGCCAACCCGTCCGTGAAGGACACGTACCGCGGCGCCCACCCGAGCTCCGTACGAAGGCGCGACGCGTCGATCGCGTAGCGCAGGTCGTGACCGGCGCGGTCGGCCACGAGCTCGTAGTCGTCGCGGTCGCGCCCGAAGATCTCCAGCAGGTCCTGCACGACCTCGAGGTTGGACCGTTCGCCGTCCGCGCCGACGAGGTACGTCTCGCCGACGGCCCCGCGGTCGACGATCGCCCACACAGCGTCGTTGTGGTCGTCGACGTGGATCCAGTCGCGGACGTTCGCACCCGCGCCGTAGACCCTGGGCCGGTCACCGTCGAGGAGGTTGGTGACCTGGCGCGGGATGAACTTCTCGACGTGCTGGTAGGGGCCGTAGTTGTTCGAGCAGTTCGAGATCGTGGCCCGCACGCCGAAGGAGCGCACCCAGGCACGCACGAGCAGGTCGCTCGACGCCTTGGTCGACGAGTAGGGCGAGGAAGGGTTGTACGGCGTGGACTCCGTGAACCGGCCCGGGTCGTCGAGCGCCAGGTCTCCGTACACCTCGTCCGTCGACACATGATGAAGCCGCACGTCGTGCCGTCGGACGGCCTCCAGCAGGGTGAAGGTCCCGACGACGTTGGTGCGGACGAACGGCGACGGGTCGATGAGCGAGTTGTCGTTGTGCGACTCGGCGGCGAAGTGCACCACCAGATCGGCCGCGCCGACGAGACGGTCGACCAGGTCGGCGTCGGCCACGTCCCCGACGTGCAGCGTCACGCGATCGCGTACCGGGCCGAGCGACCGCTCGTCGCCCGCGTACGTCAGCGAGTCGAGCACGACGACGTCCGCGTCCGGACGCGTCTCGAGCGTCCGACGGACGAAGTTGGCCCCGATGAAACCGGCCCCGCCGGTGACCAGGATCCGCACCGACGACCTCCCTGGAACGCCCGATTGGTCCCGCGAGTCTATCGACCGTCCCCTCGCACCCGGGTTGTCGGCCGGCATTTCACCCGACGAGTGCCCGGCCTGCCGTGAGAGCCTTCCGAGGTGAAGGGGATCATCCTCGCCGGCGGTGCGGGCACGCGGCTGCACCCGATCACCCTCGGCGTGAGCAAGCAGCTCCTGCCCGTCTACGACAAACCGATGGTGTACTACCCGCTGTCCACCCTCCTGCTCGCCGGTGTCCGCGACGTCCTCGTCATCACGACACCCCACGACGCGGCCGCGTTCGAGCGCCTGCTCGGGGACGGCTCGCAGTTCGGCGTCTCGATCACCTATGCCGTGCAGGCCGAGCCGAACGGGCTCGCGCAGGCCTTCGTCCTCGGCGAGGACTTCCTCGCGGGCGACTCCGCGGTGCTCGTCCTCGGCGACAACATCTTCTACGGTCCCGGACTCGGCGACCAGCTGCAGCGGTTCGCGGACGTCGACGGTGGGGCGGTCTTCGCCTACCGCGTCGCGGACCCGACCGCGTACGGGGTGATCGAGTTCGACGAGTCCGGGCGGGCGCTCAGCATCGAGGAGAAGCCCGCGCGGCCTCGGAGCAGCTATGCGGTGCCCGGTCTCTACTTCTACTCGGGCGACGTCGTCGACGTCGCGCGGGGTCTGGCACCGTCGGCCCGCGGCGAGTACGAGATCACCGACGTCAACCTGCACTACCTGCGGCAGGACAGGCTCCACGTCGAGGTCCTCCCGCGCGGGACAGCGTGGCTCGACACGGGCACCGTCGACTCGTTGCTGGACGCGAGCGACTTCGTCCGCACGATCGAGAACCGGCAGGGCCTCAAGATCGGTGCACCAGAGGAGGTCGCGTGGCGGCGCGGCTTCCTCAGCGACGACGAGCTGCGCGACCGCGCCACGAGGCTGAGCTCGCGCTACGGCACCTACCTGCTCTCGCTCCTCGACGCGTGAGCAGCATCGTCACCGCCGGTCGAGGTGCCCGCAGTCGGGCCGAGGACCGTCGGCGCCGCCGTGCGCCATCGCTCGCGCCAGTCACCGATGGGCACGACCCCCGCCGCGTCGAGAGCATCGTGCCCGAGCACGGACCACACCGGCCGTCGCGCCGGGCGCGGGAACGCGACGGTCGTCGTGGGACGAACGAGCGCCGGGTCCAACCCTGCCGAGCCGACGACCTCGCGCGCGAGGTCCCACCACGACGCCGCGCCGGAGGAGGTGCCGTGGTACACGCCACCGGGCGCGTCGGCCGCCACCAGGCGCAGGACGAGGTCGGCGAGATCGACGGTCCATGTCGGCTGTCCCACCTGGTCGTCGACCACGTCGAGTGCGCCGCGCTCGTGGGCGACGCGTGCGATCGTCCGGGGGAAGCACGCGCCGTGCGCGCCGTACAACCAGGCGGTCCGCACGACGAGGGCACCCGGGTGCTCGACGCGCGTCGCCCACTCTCCCGCCGCCTTCGTGCGCCCGTAGGCGGACCGCGGGGCGAGCGGCGCGCTCTCCGGGACGGGCTCGTCCGCACCGGCAGCGCGGGTACCGTCGAACACGTAGTCCGTGGAGACGTGCACGAGGCGCGCCCCGTGCCGGGCTGCCGCGCGAGCGACGTGCTGCGCGCCCACGGCGTTGACCCTGAACGCCTCCGCCTCGTCGTCCTCCGCGGCGTCGACCGCGGTGTAGGCCGCGCAACCGACGACCACGTCCGCGCCAACGATCGCCGCGTCGACGGCGACCGCGTCGGTCACGTCGAGCACGGACCGGTCCAGCGCGCGGACGTCGTGCCCCTGCGCGCGCACCGCCTCGACCAGGTCCACGCCGAGCATGCCCGCCGAACCCGTCACGACCCATCGCACGACGACCACCTCCGCACGGAACCCTACCGAGGAGCAGCATGAACGTCCGAGAGCTGAGCGTGCCCGGTGCCTGGGAGCTCACGCCCCGGCAGCACACCGACGACCGTGGCGTCTTCCTCGAGTGGTTCACCGCGCAGTCGCTGCGCGCGGCGTCCGGGCGAGACCTCGACCTGGTCCAGGCGAACGCCTCGGTCTCGCGTGCCGGTGTGGTCCGCGGGATCCACTACGCGGACGTCCCCCCTGGCCAGGCGAAGTACGTGACGTGCGTCGCGGGCTCGGTGCTCGACGTGGTGGTCGACCTCAGGGTCGGCTCGCCCACCTTCGGCGCCTGGGACGCCGTCCTGCTCGACGCCGACGACCGGCGTGCCGTGTTCCTCTCCGAGGGCCTGGGGCACGGGTTCATGGCGCTCGCGGACGGTTCCACCGTGATCTACCTGTGCTCGAGCGGGTACGCGCCCCAACGGGAGCACGGCATAGACCCGACGGATCCCGAGCTCGCCGTCGCCTGGCCGACGGTCGGCGCGGACGGGAGCCCGCTCACGCCGTCGTTCTCGGCCAGGGACGCCGCCGCCCCGTCGTTGCGCGAGGCCCTCGACGCCGGTCGGCTCCCACGAGCCGACGACGTCGACGCGTTCGTCCGCCGGCTGCGCGAGTGACCGCTAGTCGCCCTCGGCGCGCAGCACGCGCAGGTGGCCGCGTCGGCCCACCTCGGTGACGTCCGGCGGCTCGGGCTCCGTACGGACCTTGCCCGCCTCGCGCACGGCGTCCGCGAGCGCCGACAGGTCGTCGTCGCTCGGGCCGGTCTCGACGAACTGCGGCGACAGGCGCACGACCTCCCAGCCGCGCGGTGCGGTGAGCCGCTCGGCGTGCTCGGCGCACAGGTCGTAGCTGTGCGGCTCCGCGAGGTGCGCGAGCGGGCCCAGGACCGCCGTCGAGTCGGCGTAGACGTAGGTGAGGGTCGCGACGGCGGCACGGACGCACGCCGTGCGCGAGCACTGCCTGACGGATCTCACGGGGCGACCCTACGCCTTCTGGACACCTCCTGAGGACGCCACACGCCGTCCACCTGCGCGAGGAGGGCGACGGCTGCTGAGGGGGCGCCCGCGGTCCGTGCGTCTAGAGTCGTCGTGTGCGTGGCTTCCCTCCGTTCCCCGGTTCACGACCCGAGCCGGCCGGCAAGGGTCGCCGGTCGCGCGACCGCTCGTCGCGCCGCCCGGCCCCGGTCGAGCCGACGACGTCGTTCGACGACCTCGTCATCCCCGCCCGCGCCCCCGGTCCGGGCGCGCAGGGACCCGTGCCGCGCCGGCGCGACCGGCGGGGCCGCGGCATCCGCGGTCCGCTCCTGCCGCCGTCGGCCCCCGCGAGCCGCACGCGGGCGGAGAAGTTCGACGACGTCGTCGTGGACGTCATCGAACGCGTCGAGCGGTCGTGGGCCAGGCAGCTGCGTGGCACGGAGTTCGCGGTCGAGGACGTGCCACCGTCCGACCCGGCCCCGTGGGAGGCGGGCACGGTCCCGCTGGGGCGCTGCTTCCCGGCCGAGTCCGGACAGCCCGCGCGGGTCGTCGTGTACCGGCGGCCGGTCGAGGCCCGCGCATTCGACGCGGAGGACCTCGAGGACCTCGTGCGCGACGTCGTCGTGGAGCAGGTGGCGCACCTCCTGGCGCGCTCGCCGGAGGAGATCGACCCCCGCTACTCGGGCGACCGCTGACCGCCTCCGACCCGGGGCCGGATCGCCGGTAGTCAGTCGCCGAGCCCCGCGGTGCCGGAGGCCCGCACCGCGACCTCGTGCGGCGCCGGAGCGTCGGTCACGGGCAGCAGCACCGAGACGAGGCTCGGGACCTCGTCGCCCTCGTCCCCGCTCGGCGCTCCCGCGCTCGCGGTGACGGACCACACCGGCAACACGCCGTCCGGCGAGCCGATGACGTCGACGGTCACCGCGGCGGGTCGTGCGTCGGACCCCTCGGCACGCACCGTCGACGGGTCGAACGTCAGGGTGCTTGCCGTCGCGACGGCGACCGTCTCCTCGCCGAGCGACGCGCCGTCCTCGTCGTAGACCCGGACCTCGAGCTCGAGCTCACCGTCCGCCGCGCCAGCGCCCTCCCCGTCGCCGCCCGCCGTCGGCACGGCGGCGAACGTCAGGCTCGACGACGTCCCCGGGACCAGGGCGACCTGCCCGGCGCGCCGTGGGCCGTCCGCGTCCGTCTCCGTGTCGGCGTCGGTAGCCACGATCGGCTGGGCCGCGAGCCATGCGCGGTCGTACTGGCGTTCCTCGTGCAGCAGGTCGGGGTCGGGCTCACCGCGCCGGTCGAACGACGCGCCCGCGACCACGGGGACGTCGGCGTGCACCACCACCGCGTACCGGCCGGCGGGGAGCCCGCCGAGCGAGACGTCGGTGACGACCCCCGGGGTGAGCGCGACGTCCTCGACGCCACGCAGCGGCACCGGTCCCTCCTCGCCGTGCACGGTCACGTGGGCGGTCCCGGCGACCTCGCCGGGCGCGAGGAGCCGGAGCTGCGGCGCGTGCGGGTCGTCGACCGCCTCCCCCACGCTCTCGATCCCTGCGAGCGCGACGTCCTGCGCGGGCGCCGCGCCCGGCACCACGTGGTCGACCCCGAGCGGCACGAGCCCGTCGAGCGTCGAGTGCTGGAGGTACGCGGAGACGAGGCCACCTGAGGCCGCCACGTGGACCACCATCCGCCGCTGCTCCGGCGCCGCCGCCTCGACGAGGGTCACGACCTCCTCGCCCGGCCCGACGAGCTGCTGGCCGCCGCCCGAGAGGACCGCCTCCCCACCCTGACCCCAGACCGTGACCTGCACCGTGGCTGGGGTCAGCCCCGGGTTCTGCAGGACGAGCTGGGAGCTGCTGCCGATCTGGGTGCTCCCGCCCACCAGCCACTGGTCGATGCCCGGCCGTCCGCAGCTCGCCGCGGCGAGACCCCGGAGGTCGCCCGCGGTCGTCACCGACCCGACGGACGCCGCGACCCGTGACGCGTCGCCGCCGCCCGGCTGCACGGTGAGGACCGCACCCGCCGTCGGGTCGTCGACCGTCGTCAGCGCGAGGCCACCGGCTGCCGGCGGGTCGAGCTCGTGCGGATCGCCGCCGTCCAGCGAGCCGAGCACCCCGGCGCCGTCGCCCCCGACGGCCGCGCGCAGCCCGCTCGAGGTGCCCACCGGGGCGGGCCCGAACTGGGCGTCGCCGACGGTCTCGGGGTCGGTGAGGCGTGCGGGGCCCGGGCAGACCGACACCTCCTGCGCCGGGGCGACGGTGACGCGCTCGACCGGGTCGGCGACAGCGGGCTCGGGGAGGAGGTCGGTGCCTGCCGTCGCGAAGGCCGTCACCGCCCCGACCGCGACGATGCCGAGCAGGCCCGCACCCGTCGTCGTCACGCGGCGCAGGACCGCCCGTGCCCGGCCGGTCCGGGGCGGCGGCGCTGCGGCCCCGCCTGCCGGCCCCTGGCCGGCCCTGCTCTGGTCGTTCTCCGTCACCGACTACCTCGTCCCCGCCCGTCGGCGCCGGACCGGCACCGCGAGCAGCACGTACACGAGCAGGGTCACCCCTGCGACCGTCATCCATCCCGAGCGGTGGTCGACCGCGTGGAACACCTCGAGCCGGCCGCCGTCGGCGCCCAGCTCGAAAGCCTGCAGGCCCCCGGTCGTCGCGGGGTCGGCGGCGTCGAGCGCGCGGCCGTCGAGCGTCGCGCGCCACGCCGACGACGCGTTCTCCGCGAGCACCACGACACGCTCGTCGCCGCCCGGCGCCACCTCGGTGTCCACCGGGCGCAGCGCCTCCCGGTCCGCGTCGAGCGACTGCGCGCCGGCGGTCGGACCGCCCTGCGAGACGCCGTCGGGCTCGACACGTGCGTAGGCGGGCTCGGCACCGTCCGGTGCGACCCGCCAGATCACGCCGTCCTGGCCCTCCGTCATGCGCTCGAGACCCGGGACCGTGTCGAGCCGCGCGACGAGCTCCGCACGCGCCTGGTCGGCGTCGGTCGTGGCGGGCAGGAGCACCGCGCCGACACCGACCCGCCCGAGACCGGCGGCCACGTCGGGTGCCGAGCCGGAGGTCAGCTCCGCGACGAGCCGCGGCAGGTCCCCCTCCGTCGCCCCGGGGTCCTGCGCCTGCCACCCGTGCACCACGACCGAGGAGTCGACCGCTTGCTGCCCGTCGGAGCGCAGCGCCGCGTACTCCACGACGCCGTCGGGACCGAGCTCGAGACTCAGGACCCGGGCCTGGCGCGGGGACGCCTGCATCTGGCGCCCGACCGGCGGGACGACCGACCCGGTGGTGGCGCGCACCGCACCGACCTGCGCCCCGTGGCGGTCGAGGACCTCGGCGGTCCAGGACGCCGCCGCGCCGAGCGGCAGGAGCGTGACGACGACCGCGAGCGCGACGACGCCCCCGGTGCGCCAGGCCGGGGCCTCACGGCCCGGCAACCGCGGCAGGCCGACGAGCGCCGCTCCCAGGAGCGCGAGGAGCACGACCGACAGGCCGGCGCCAGGCCAGCCCGTGACCGGTGCATCCGCGGTCGACCCGGTGGCGACCGTCGTCGAGCCGGCGAGGAGGGCTGCCGCCAGGCCCAGGGCCGCGACGAACCAGGCGCCGGCCGCGAGACGGCGCCCTCTCAGCACCGCGAGCACGGCGAGCAGCACGACGACCGCGCCGGCGACGAACGGTGCCCAGCGCGCGACGAGGTCGAGCCACCCTGCGCCGTCGAGCCCGAACCACGCGCCCGGGTCGACGGGCAGGCCGAGGAGCTGCTGCCACGGGTCGGCGGGGGACGACGCCACCGCCGCACCCGGGTCCGCCAGGAGGAGCCGCCAGCCGCCGTCGGACCACGTGCGCGCCACGTGCACGAGGAACGGCGCGAAGAGGACCACGGCCGGCACCGGGACCAGGACGAGGTAGCGCCGGTGCGCGCGGACCCCGAGCGCGACGACCCCCAGCGCGAGGACGACGACCGGCAGCAGCACCGGCGCACCGGCGACGGCGACCGCGAGGAGCAGTCCCGCGGCCGCGGCCGCCGCGAGCGAGCCGGGCTCGGGGCGGACCGGCCTCGGGGCGGCGTCGGGCGTGGGCGGCGCGACGGCGTCGACGCGCTGCAGCCCGAGCGCCCGGACGACGGCGAGCGCGAGCCACGGCAGCGTCGCGTGCACGAGCACGGCACCGACCCGTCCTGCGCTCACCGCGCTGAGCAGGACGGGCGCCGCGGCCCAGACGAGCGTCGCCCACGCGCGCGCCGGGACCGAGCGCGTGAGGGCCCCCGCGGCGAACCACGCGCCGAGCCCCGCGGCGACGAAGCACGCCGGGACGAGCACGTTCACGGCCGTCTGGGTCGCCCCGCCCGCGAGGAGCGAGGCGGGCACGAGGGCGAGGACGAACGGGTCCGCGGGCGCGGGCGCGCCCAGGTCGGTCGACACCCAGCCGGTCGTCGCGGCCCGCCACACGTCGCCGAGCGAGCCGGTCGCCGGGAGGAGGGTCCCACCCACGAGCCGGCCCCCCGCGAGCAGTGCCCCGACGAGCGGGCCGAAGACGACGCCGGTGAACGCCGCGAGCGCGACGACCGCCGCCGCGAGCCCGGCCCGGCGGCGCAGCGCGAGCGCGCGCAGCTCGCGTCGCTCGATGTCCGTCGGCGCCCAGGCCGTCCGGCGCCGCTCGGCACGTGCCAGACGGCGGTCCCGACGCTCGGCCAGCACCTCGCGCCACGTGCCGCGCAGCGGGCGCAGCGTCCGGCGCGGGAGGCGCCTGGTGCGGCGCGCCGACCGGCGGGCACGCGCGACGGCGCCCACGCGTGCGAGCGCCCAGAGCGGCGCGAGGAGCTCGTCGCGCGCATGCCCCGGCTGCTTGACCAGCAGGCGGTACATCGCGTGGAACGGCGCACCGACCACCATGGCGAGCGCGACGACGGGGAGCCACGGGAGCGCGACGCCGACGAGCCGCGCGTGGAGCTGCGAGCGGCGGCGCGCGACGTACGAGCTGTCCGGATCGGCAGGCGGGATCCCGCTCGAGCCACGACGGCGGTCGCGCAGGCCCAGGAGGGAGGCCTGCGCGTGCCGCACGACCGCCGACGGCACGACGATCACCCGGTGCCCGGCGAGGCGGGCGCGCCGGCACAGGTCCAGCCCGTCCCCGAACGGGCCGAGCTGCGGGTCCGTCCCGCCCAGCTCCTGCCACACCGCGCGCCGCACCAGCGCACCCGCGAGCCCGACCGCGAGGACGTCGTCCCGCGCGTCGTGCTGGCCCTGGTCGATCTCGTCGTCGTCGATGCCCGTCATGCGCCGCCCGAGGGGCGTCGTCGTGACGCCGACCTCGACGAGGCGGCTCGACGTGCCCGGCTCGAACGGCGCGGCGGGCTCGGCTCCCACGCCCGGGTCCCAGCGCTCCTGCTTGGGACCCGCGACGGCGACCGCGTTCGAGTGCTCGACGGCGCGCAGGAGCTCGGCGAGCGCGTCGGGTGCCGGTGCGGAGTCGTCGTGCAGGAGCCACAGCCACGTCCCGGGGTCGACGCTCGCGAGGGCGGCGTCGACCGCCTCGCCGAACGAGCGCGCGCGGGGTGCGACGACGAAGCGCGCGTCCCCGAGCTGGAGACCGCGGTGCTCGCTCGTGGCGTCGCCGGTCGCCGCGTCGACGACCACGACGGCGTGCGGGCTCATGGTCTGGGCGCGCACCGCGGCCAGCGTGTGCGCGAGGAACGGCGTGCTCCCGCGTGTGACGACGACGGCGGTCACGGTCGTCACGACGGGCAGCGCCCCCGTGACCGCCGCGACGACGCCGGGTGCCGGGGCGACGCCGGGCACCGATGCGGCACGCGCCGCCGCGGCGGGCGTGAGGTCGCCGGGCCGGGCCGTGCGCGCTGACGTGGTCAGGTCGGAGGAAGTCATGTCCCGTCGATCATGCGACGGCGACCGCGCAGGACCCGGCATTTGCGCGCCCGGTGTGGCGGGGCGTGTCGTGCGAGGAGGAAGGTCAGACGACGCGGCGCTTGAGCTTGCGGCGCTCCCGCTCGGAAAGCCCGCCCCAGATGCCGAACCGCTCGTCGTTCTCCAGCGCGTACTCGAGGCACTCCGCGCGAACCTCGCAGCCCGTGCAGACCTTCTTCGCCTCGCGCGTGGAGCCGCCCTTCTCCGGGAAGAACGCCTCCGGGTCCGTCTGGGCGCAGAGCGCCCGCTCCTGCCATCCCATGAGCGAGTCGTCGACCGGCTCGCCGAAGAGCGGCAGCACCGGTGCCACGCGCTCCACCTCTCGTTCAGTGTCGGAGGGAAAGACCCCTCCCGTGCCGTCCAGGATGTTCCACATCGTGCGCCCCTTCATGCCGTTCGCGAGATCCCCTGACGAGAACGCCGCAGGAAACTGCATTGAAGAAATTACACGCGTGTCATCCGCGGACGTCAAGCCGAAATGTGATAGCGCCGCGAAGACGCGGGGTGAATTCCCGACATGTCGGGTAGCGCTATCACCACCTCTAGGGTGGTGTCCATGGTGACCACTCCCCATGCCGGGGCCTCCGACGTCGACGCCCGCGGCAACCGTCCGTCCCATGTCGCTGACCTGCTGCGTCTCATCACGCGAGACCCGGGACGGCCCCGCCTCACGTGGTACGGCGACGACGGCGAGCGGGTCGAGCTGTCCGGCGCCGTGCTCGAGAACTGGGTCAACAAGACGACGAACCTGCTCGTCGAGGAATTCGACGCCGGGCCGGGAACCCGCGTCGTTTTCGACCTCCCGGTGCATTGGCGCACGGTCGTCTGGGCGTTGGCTGTATGGCGCGTGGGCGCGACCGCCGTGCTCGTGGAATCGACCGTGCCGGGGGACGCGCCGGCGGTCGGCGCGGACCGCCCGGACGTCGTCGTGACGACGCGGCCGGCCGCGTGGACCGGAGCCGGTGCCGAGCTCGTCGCCGTCGCACTCCCCGCGCTCGCGCGGCGCTTCGACGGCGACCTCCCGCCCGGGGCGATCGACGCGGCGTCGGCGGTCATGACGTACGGCGACCGGCTGGGCTGGACGCCCCAGATCGAGGAGGACCGCGTCGCGATCCGCACGGGGGACGGGTCGCACACCCACGCCGAGCTCGTCCGGCCGTCCCGAGGCGGCCGGGTCCTGCTTGCAGCGCCGAAGGACGTGCGCGCCACGGAGGGTACCGCGGCAACCCTGCTGCGCACGCTCGCGACGTGGGCCGACGCCGGATCGGTCGTCCTGGTCTCGGAGTCCGTGGTGTCGACGCGCGGAGCCGACCCGGGATGGTTCCGCCAACTCGTGGCGAGTGAGGGGATCACGGATCACACGGCGCTCCCGATCATCTGGGAGCCTCCCACAGCCGACTGACGGACGAGCCATCAGGACGCAGCGAGCGTCACCTGTCGCGCGACGTGGTCGGCGATCTCGAGGGCACACGTCGCGGCAGGGGACGGCGCATTGAGCACGTGAACCTGGTTCTCGGCACGTTGGATGAGGAAGTCGTCCACCATCGTGCCGTCACGCCGGAGCGCCTGCGCCCGGACCCCTGCAGGCGAGGGAACGATGTCGTCGATCCCGATCTCGGGGACCAGCCGAGCGAGCGAACGGGCGAACACACGCCGCGACGCGGAGCGGACGACCTCCCCCGCGCCGGTCGCGCCGAACCGGAGGGCGAGCCGCCACAGGCCTGGCCACATGAGGGCGTCGACAGTCTCACGCACGTCGACATCCGCCCAGCGATAGCCCTCGCGCGAGAATGCGAAGACGGCGTTCGGCCCGGCGTGCACCGAACCGTTGATCATCTTCGTCAGGTGCACCCCGAGGAACGGCAGGGACGCGTCGGGAACGGGGTAGATGAGACCGTTGACCAGGCTCTCCCTCCCAGGCACGAGCTCGAAGTACTCGCCGCGGAACGGGATGATGCGCGCCTCCGGGACTAGTCCTGAGCGCTTCGCGACCACGTCGGAGTAGAGACCCGCGCAGTTGACGAGCCAGTCCGCGGAGATCGTGCCCTGGGACGTCCGCACCTCGACGCCGTCGGTGGTGGTGCGGGCCGCCTCGAAGGCGGTCTCGAGCAGGATCTCTCCACCGCGGCCGACGATGTCCTCCGCGAGTGCCCCGCACACGCCGGGATAATCGATGATGCCGGTGGAGTCGACGCGCAACGCCTCGACAGCCTTGACGTGGGGTTCGTGCTCGAGCGCCTCAGCCGCGGAGACCAGCCGGCTCGGAACGCCGTTCTGCTCGGCACGCTCGGCGAGCGCGCGCAGAGCGGGCACCTCGGCCTCGCGCGTCGCGACGACGAGCTTGCCGCAGATCTCGTGGGCGATGCCCCGGCTCGCCGCGTAGTCGGTCATCGACCGGACGCCGGCGCGGCTCATCAGCGCCTTGTGGCTCCCCGGCTTGTAGTACAGCCCGGAGTGGATCACTCCAGAGTTGCGCCCGGTCTGGTGCGCGGCGAGACGGTCCTCCTTCTCGACAACCGTGACGTCGAGCCCTCGCTCGGCCAGCGCCCGAGCGGACGCCAGCCCGACGATCCCACTTCCCACGACCACGACGTGCGGCACGAACGACACCTTCCTCCGCGTCGGCATGCCGTCCGGCGATGCCCGACGCAGAGTCTACGACCCGTCGACGGCCGGCCTTGCGGATCGCGAGGCTAGCCGGTGACCACTCCTCCGGAGAGGACCAAGGTCCCGCCCTCGAACCGCTGCGTGGTCGTGCTCCCGGAGACCTGAGGGTCGGAGACCGGCAGGCCAAGATAGCCGCGCTCGGCGTTCCGGGCTCGCCAGGCGTCCTTGAACGCCTGGGGCATCAGCCGGGCACCGGTGCTCTGGCTCCAGACGATCAGCGAGCCGGTCGAGAAGGAGCTGTATCCTCCCGCCCGGGTCCTGAAGTTCACCGGCTCGGCGTCGGGCATTCCGACGGCCGCTGCACCGCCTGCCTGACGCCACTTGTCGCGGATCGTGGTCCAGATCGAGTGTGCGCCGGTCGCCTGGCTCCAGACGACCGTCACCTTCTTCTCGAAGTCGATCTCGGTGCCTCGGCGGTCGTTCGTCGCGACCTGAGCGGTGATCGGGTATCCCAGCCCGCCGGTCGCGCCGCCACGGCTCCACCAGTAGCTCCGGATCGGGCCAGAGATCGTCCTGGCCCCGGTCGTCGGGGTCCAGACGATCGAACCCGTCTTCTCAAACTCCAGGAAGAGCCCTCGGCCGTCGCCGACCGGTCCTTGGGATCGCGTGGGGTAACCCAGCGAGCCGGTGGCTCCACCGGTGCGCCACCACTCGCTGCGCAGTGCGCCCGAGATCCAGCGCGACCCGGTGGTCGGGCTGTAGATCACCGACCCGGCGCCTCGGAACTCCTGGGCGCGCCCCCTGCCGTCCCCGACGGCGAACTCGAAGGTCGTCGGGAACCCTGCGGCGCCGAGCCCGCCTCCGGCGAGCCAGCCCGGGCGGATGCGAGGCGTGATCTGGTGCACCCCGACCGATGGTTCGTACGTCACCGTGTACCCCGCCGAGAAGTACGCGGCCGAGCCGCCCGGCACGTCGGTCTCGAGCTGGTGAACCGCACCCCACGAGCTTCCGAAGCCACCGAGCCTGTTCCAGTTGCTCCAGATCGGCGTCTTCGCCGCAGATGTCAGCTGCGTCACCCGGTTCCTCAGCCACGGGAGGATGGCGTACCCCGCGTTACCCGGGCACGACGTGTACGCGACGTCCCGGTGCGCGAGGATCCGGTAGATCTGCACGACCTGCCCCGGCGAGAACTTCGACGTCGAGTGGCCCGGGGTCTGGTACCGCTCGATCTCCCAGGCGTTGAAGTGGTAGGAGCCGCCGAGCTTCCAGGCGATGATTCGCGCCACGGACTCACGCATCGCGGCGGAGGGAGCCACCGACGTGTACTCCCCCATCATCGACACACCGAAGGTCCCAGTGTTGAAGCCACCGGCGTGGGCTGCGGTCGTGGGGAGCGAGAGAGCGCCCGCCCGACCTTCGAAGATCTGTCCGTACTGGTCGACTAGCACGTTGTACCCGATGTCGCCCCACCCGCGAGAGACGGCGTGGTAGGCGTAGATCCCCCGGACGATCCCAGGTGACTGCGCCGGGGTGTAGGTGTTGGACCCGGCGGTGTGATGGAGGACGGCAGCGAGCGTCGAGTTCGCGTACCGAGGAGTCCAGGTCATCAGAGCGGGGTCCGCACCCCACTGCGCACGCGTGATGACGGTGGGCATGGCAGGGGCCGGGGCCATCGCGAGCGACGAGGGCGCCGGGGATCCAGCAGCGCTCCCCCGCCCTCCGGACACCACGCCGGCGCTCGGCGCGAGCGCCGCGAGCTCCTGGTCGGTCGAGGTGACCGCGGTGCTGATCGCGGCGAGGGTGAGCTCGTCGGCCACCGGCAGGCCGTCCCGCCAGGCGCGCACCTCGATCGACGCGCTGCCACCGGTCCACCACGGGTCGGATCCTCCGCCCTCACCGTCCTCGTCCGGCTCGACGTCGAGGACCGTCCAGTCGCTCCATCGACCCGCGGTCGACAGAGAGCGCAGCTCGAGCCGTTCCGGACCGGCGCCGTCCCAGGTCACACCGACCAGGTCCGCACCGTCGACGTCGACCCTCTTGCTCTCGACGGCGGCGAGGAGCGGCGTGTCCGAGAGCACCGCGGCGTCGCTCAGCTCGTCCGGCACGTCACCCGCGCGCTCACGAGGGACGGACTGCTCGGCATCGAGCGGGAGCTCCTCGATCCCCGTGTCGGGCTCCTGGGCAGGCACGTCCGGATGGGCGAGACCTTCGGCCGACGGGACGACCGCAGGCGGTGCGAGAACCGTTGGCACCGATGGCGAGGGCTCGCCCATCGCTGTCGGCGCCGTCGCGACACCCGTCGTCACGGCGAGTGCAAGCACTGCCGGAAAAGCCGATCGTCGCCATCGAGCTGCGAACATCACCACGCCCCCTCGCCACCGGAAAGGGCCGTCGTCCTCGGTGACGCGACCCTCGGCCAGTGTAGGAGCAACCCTCAGTCGATGCCCGGGTCACCGTGGTAGTGACCGAGCCGCCGCTTCGCCCAGACCGCGAGCAGGGCGGCGCCACCGGCCGTCGCGAGGTCGGCGACGGTGAAAAGGAGCCTCGATACGGTCGCATAGGCGACAGCGGCCGGGAGACCGACCAGCGGCGCGATCGCCGCGACGATGACGACCTCTCTGACGCCCGCGCCGGACGGGAGGACGAAGGCCACGAGCCCCGCGAGCATCGCGATCGCCATGGCGCCCGCGCACAGGAGCCAGGCTCGGACGCCCAGGTCGGGCTCGCCGCTCCTCGCAAGCAGCCACAGGTGTGCACCGTTGCTGAGGTAGGACGCGAGTGCCCAACCGAGCGAGGTGAGGACGGTGCGGTACGAGACCGGGTGGTCGGGGCGAGGGCGACGCAGCACCCGGAAGCCGAACCGCGCCGCGGCGGTGAGGATCCGCGGGTGCAGGCAGACGAGGGCGACGGGGAGCGCGAGGTAGAACCAGTAGAGCCACCGGAGGTCAGGACGTTCCTCGACGATCTCGGGAACCGCTAGTGCGCCGGCGAGTAGGGCAGCGACGATCGCCACCGCGATCGAGAAGACCGTCGCCGCGAACACCCGCGCACGCGCCAGCCCGGCCTTGCGTCCGAGCTCGAGCTGAAGAACGTACGCCCAGACCGAGCCGGGCAGATACTTGCCGAGCTGGCCGACGAGGAACACCTGCGCACCGCGGCCTGCACCGATCGGCTTGCCGAGGTCGTCGACGAGCACCTGCCAGCTCATGGTCGCGCACCCGATCCCGACGACGACCGCCACCAGCGACAGCGCGAGGGTCCACGGCGAGATCTCGCTGAGCCGAGGAGCGACCTCGTCCCAGTTCGCCCAGAGGTAGGCGAGCGCTGCGACCACGACCACCGCGAGCAAGAGGTACCGGGCGATGTTCAGCACGAGCTCGCGGCGACCGCGGGGTCCTGTCGGTGCGACGGGGTCTTCGACGGGCGACACGGGCTCCGACACGGCGCGGACCCCCTCGTCGCTCACGAGCGCCTCTCCGTCAGCAGCGCCGGGCAGGGAGACCCCGCCTCCTGCGACGCTCTTGCCGTCCGGTGGGCCCGGACGGTCGAGAGCACGGACGAGGGGGCTGGTTCCGAGACCACAGGACTCCTTCTCGGCGGTGCCACGGGTGCGCGGCGCAGCGTTTCGCGGGTCCGCCCGCGCCGCCTTCGGGGCGGACGTCCCGGCCCACGATCTCGTGACTAGGATGGGGCGACGACAAACTGACCCACCGATTCTACCCAGTGTCTCGGTGAGGTCACGGACGACCCGCTGCCGCCGTACACGCCCTGACGGTCGCCACCACACAACGGAAGGTCCTGCCCTGATGGCATCTCCTCGCATCGCTCTCGTCGGCGCCGGCTCGATGGGACAGAACCACGCGCGCGTGGTCGCCGCCTCGCCGGCCGCGGAGCTCGCGCTCGTGATCGATCCCAGCGAAGCCGCAGGACGTACCGTCGCCGATCGGCATGGTGCGCGATGGGCCGCGGACCTCGACTCGCTCGACGGCATCGATGCGGTCGTGGTCGCCGCCTCGACAGAGCACCACTACACGATCGCCACGGACGTGATCGGGGCCGGTCTACCGCTGCTCATCGAGAAGCCGGTCTGCCCGTCGTTGGAGCAGACGGAGGAGATCCTCGAGGCCTCGCGCCGTGCCGACGTTCCGGTGATGTGCGGCCTTCTCGAGCGCTACAACGCGGCCGTCATGGTCGCCCTCTCCATGGTGGAGCAGCCGTACCTCATCCGGGCCGAACGGCACTCGCCGTACGCCCCGCGCATCCGGACCGGTGTCGCCTGGGACCTGCTCGTCCACGACGTCGACCTCGTCAGCCGGTTCTTCGGCAACGCCGATCCTGCGAGCCTCTCCGTCGAGGTGGGCCACTACAACCCGGCCTCGGCACCCGGGGCCGAGGACGTCATCGAGACGTCGATGCGGTTCGACTCCGGTGGCATCGCCACCGTGTCCGCGAGCCGGATCGGGCAGCGCAAGGTCCGCTCCCTGGTCATCCAGGAGCTCGACCGCATGATCGAGGTGGACCTCCTGCGTCGTGGCGTCACTGCCTACCGCCACACGACGATCGAGGGTGCCCGCGACGGTGGAGGCTCCGGCTTCCGCCAGGCGACCGAGATGGAGGTGCCGGAGATCATCGGCGCCGAGCCGCTCGTGACCCAGCTGAACCGCTTCGTCGACCTCATCGAGGGTCGCGTCGACGCCGAGGAGGAGCGCACCTCCATCCTCCCGTCCCACCGCATCGTCTCGCGGGCGCTGGCGAGCTCCGTCCACGCCACCGTCTGAGGCGACGCGCGAGGAGGGCCCCGCAGGAGACGTCCTGCGGGGCCCTCCTCGTGCAGGGTCGGGCTACGGGCCGACGCTGCCGAACGTCGGCGTGCCGTCGTGGTCGAAGACGACGTCCGCCACGACACGTGCGGGTACGCCGGCCACGACGCTGCGCGGTGGGACGTCACGGGTCACGACGGCCCCGGCGCCGATCACGGCCTCGTCACCGATCGTCACGCCCATGTTGACCACGGCGCCGGCGCCGATGAAGACCCGGTCCCCGATGGTGACCGGAGCACGGTCGACCTGGTCGTACCGGCGCCCGCTGACGCAGCGCCGGGCGGACGAGTGGGTGTAGATCTGGACACCTGACGAGATGTCGCAGCCCTCGCCGATCGTCAGGCCGCCGGAGCCGTCGACGACTGTGAACGCCCCGATCCACGTGCCTTCCCCGATCGAGGGCTCCCCCACGACCCATGCCAGCTCGTGGTACGGGTTCGCGGGCAGCCTGCCCGGCTGACGCGGCGCCATCAGCCGCCCATGCGGATCAGCTCGGCCATGCCGTCCTCGACGGAGATGGTCGGCTCGAACCCGAGCACCTCCTTGGCACGCACGACGTCGGCGGCACGACGGCTGACGAGGACGTCGCGCGGGTTGAAGATCGGCTCGACGTCGGCGCCGACGGCCTCGATGAGGATGCGGGCGAGGTCGGCGATCGTCGTGTCGATGCCCGTCCCCACGTTGACCGGGACGTTGGCCTGCTCCGACTCCATCGCGAGGACCACCGAGCGGGCGATGTCGTGGACGTGGATGAAGTCCATAGACTGCTCGCCCTTGCCGTCGATGACGGGCGGCTCGCCGTTGCGGATCCGGTTGACGAAGTGGTTGATCACCGACGTGTAGTAGGCGGTCGTCTTCTGGCCGGGGCCGTACACGTTGAAGAACCGCAGTGCGATCCACGAGAGACCGCTCCGACGCTGGTAGTAGCCCAGCAGGTCCTCACCGGTTCGCTTCGAGATGCAGTAGGGAGTGAGGGGCGAGAGCTCGTCGTCCTCGTGCATCGGCAGCTTCTTCGGGTCCCCGTACACGGAGGCGCTGGATGCGAAGACGAGCCGCTCCACCCCGTGGTCGGCGGCGGCCGCGAAGACGTTGTGCTCGCCGATCGTGTTGATCTCCATGGACTCGTACGGGTCCGCCTGGCTCTTGTTGATCGACACGGCGGCCAGGTGGACGACGTGGGTCGCCCCCTTCATCGCCGCGTGCACGGCGCCGCCGTACCGGATGTCCTGGTCGATGAGCTCCACCGCGCCCTCGGACGCGAGCTGCGCCACCGCGTCGCGGTCGCCCCGGAACATGTTGTCGAAGATCCGGACCGAGTAGCCCTTCTCCAGGAGCTGTCGGACGACGTGGAGGCCGATGAAGCCGGCGCCGCCCGTGACGAACGCGGTACGTGATTCAGGCATGCTGGAAGTACTCCTCGGGATTGCGGAAATGGCTGGGTGCTCAGCGGCGGACGGCCGCGCTGGACGTCACGTCCCGGACCACCGAGGCGACGTACTCCACGTCGTCCTGGCTCAGGTTCGCGTGCATCGGGATGGCGACGTGGCGGGCGAAGAGGTCGGCCGAGACCGGGCAGGGCTCCGTGTCACCGTACAACGGCTGGACGTGGCTCGCGTAGGTGCCGAAGTTGCAACCGACCCCCCGGGACCGCAGCGCGATCGCCACGGCGCCGCGGTCGAGCTCCGGCGCAAGCGTGAGGACGTACGACTGCCACGGGTGAGTACGGTCCTCGAGCTCGACGGGAAGGGTCACCTGCTCGAGGTCGCCCAGGAGCTGCGCATATCCGGCTGCCGCCTTCGCACGGTTCTCGACCAGCGTCGGCAGACGCTTGACCTGGACGCGCATGATCGCGGCGCTCACGTCGGAGAGGCGGTAGTTGTACCCGAGCTCGTCGAAGCTCGGCACCGGCAGCTCGACGGCGGCGTCTCGCACGATCGCCGGCGAGATGCCGTAGGTGTGCAGCTTGCGCGCGTGGTCGACGACCTCCTTGCGGGCGCTCACGAGCGCGCCGCCCTCCCCGGCTGTGATGCCCTTGCGCCCGTGGAAGCTGAAGGCCGCCGCGTCCGCCAGGCTGCCCGCGGGCCGTCCCTTGTACGTCGCGCCCGCGGCACACGCGGCGTCCTCGAGGAGCCACAGGCCGTGCCGGTCGGCGATCGCGCGGAGCTCGTCGTAGTCCGCCGGCTGACCGAAGACGTCGACCGCCACGATGCCCACGGTCCGCGGGGTGATCGCGGCCTCGACCGCTGCGGGGTCGAGCGACCAGATGTCGGGACGCACGTCGGCGAACACCGGACGAGCACCGGTCCACATGACCGAGTGCCCGGTCGCCGGGAACGTGTAGTCGCCGACGATCACCTCGTCGCCCGGTCCCGCGCCGAGCGAGAGGAGCGCCAGGTGCAGGGCCGAGCCGCAGTTGGACGTGGCGAGCACGTGGTCCACGCCGGCGACGGCGGCGAACTCGCTCTCGAGGGCGACGCAGGCGGGCCCTGCTCCGGAGAGCCAGCCCGACGCGAAGACGTCTGCTACCGCAGCCAGCTCCTCCTCTCCGACGGTGGGCTGGCCGAGTGCGACGTTCCGTGTCATGTTCCTCCTAGGTCCGTCGCAGTCTAGCAACGCCGCCGCTCGCACCGGCACGGACAGGAGGCGAAGATGCGGATCCGCTCGCACGCTCGACGCCGCGGCACGCTCGCCGCTCTCGCGATCGCCGTTACCCTCGTCCTGCTCCCAGCGCCGGCAGGTGCGGACGAGACCTACCCCGTGGAGCCCGGGGGCACGTTCACGTTCGTCGGGCACGGCTACGGGCACGGCCGGGGCCTGTCCCAGTGGGGGGCGTACGGAGCGGCCGTCTCAGGGCTGACGACGAACCAGATCCTCGCCTTCTACTACCCGGGCACCTCGATCACCGGCCAGCCCGACACGGACATCACCGTGCGGCTCTCGACGGGTCGGGCGGGCGAGCTGGCCGTCGACGCGGCCCCCGGTCTCGCGCTCCGCTGGCAGGGCGGGACGCTCCCGCTCCCCACGAGCTCCGCGACAGGGAGCAGGATCCTCAGCTGGAGACTCTTCCGAGGACCGAGCTCCCTCCTCCTCGACTACGTCGACACGAGCGCCGCAGTCTGGCGCCGTTACAGCATCGTCCCGGGCACCGCGGGAACGTTCGTGGCGGCGTCCGGGCGCGTGCGGCTGGTCCAGCCCGACTTCCAGCGACGCGAGTACCGGGGAGGTCTCGGCGCGTTCGCCTCGGGCACGTCCGGGCTGACCACGTTCAACGCGGTCCGGATGGAGCAGTACGTGCTCTCGGTGCTCCCCGCGGAGATGCCCGCGTCCTGGCCCGCGGCAGCACTCCGGGCCCAGGCCGTCGCCGCACGGACCTACGCCTCGCACCAGCGGCACTTCGCCACGGGTTCGACCCACACGTGCGACACGACCGCGTGCCAGGTGTACCAGGGCGTCGCGGTCTACTCGGCGGACGGTCGCCTGGTCCGTTCCTACGAGACCGGGACGTCGTCCGCGGCCGTGGTGGCGACCGCCAACCAGGTGCTCATCACGGGAGGCGCGTTCTCCTACGTGTTCACTCAGTTCAGCGCGTCGAACGGCGGCTGGACGGCGGCAGGGAGCCAGCCCTACCTCGTCGCGCAGCCCGACCCGTACGACGGCGTCGTGCCCAACGGGTCGCACAGCTGGACCGCGGCCGTCCCCGCGTCACGGGTCGCGGCTGCCTATCCGTCGGTGGGCCAGCCGCTCCGGCTCACCGTGCTCTCCCGGGACTCCCGCGGGGAGTGGGGCGGCCGTGTCAGGCAGCTCCGCATCGACGGGTCGGCGGGCTCCGTCACGGTCACGGGCGACGCGTTCCGCACCGCGACCGGGCTCCGCTCCACCTGGTGGAGCACGGCCCGCGCCACGCAGACGGCCGGGGGCCTCGTGCAGGACGTCTCCGGCGACGGCGTGCCGGACGTCTTCGGACGCGACGGGAACCGCGGGACGCTGTCCTTCTACCCGGGGCGCGCCGACGGCAGCTTCGCCCCACCGCGTGTCGTCGGGACCGGCTGGGCGATGCACGACTGGATCGGTTCGCCGGGGGACCTCACCGGCGACGGCGTCCCCGACCTCTACGCGAGGGAGGCAGCGACAGGGGTCCTGTGGGTCTACGCGATCGACCGGTCGGGGGTCGCCCGTTCACGCCAGTCCGTGGGGACGGGCTGGCACACGGTCGACCAGATCGTCCTGCCGGGCGACGTCAGCGGGGACGGTGTGCCCGACGTGTACGGGCGCAACGCGACCACCGGATCGATCCAGTTCTACGCGGGCGCGGGCGGGGGTCGGCTGGTCGCTCCCCGCACCGTCGACAGCGGCTGGCACACGCTCGACGCGATCCTCGGTGCCGGCGACGTGTCGGGCGACGGCATACCCGACCTTCTCGGTCGACGCCGCTCGGACGGTGCGCTCGTGCTCTACCCGGCGCGGCGCGACGGGACCATCGCGGGTGCGCAGGTGATCAACCGGGGCTGGGCGCCGTTCGACATGATCGTGGGCGCGTCAGGCGGGACCGGTTCCGCGCTCTACGCCCGCGATCCCCGGGCCGGCTCCGGGACCCTCCTGCGGTACCCCCTGCGGCCCGGCGGCGTCGTCGACCCCGGCACGACCGTGGGGACCGGCTGGAACCTTCACACCTCGCTGTCCTGAGAGGCCTGCACGGCCTCGGTGACCGGGTTCGTCCGCCACGTGCTGCGGGCGACGTACACAGGACGACGCCGAGCATCGTCACCTGCACGCCAGACGTACTCCCCTACGACGCCGAGACCGAAGAGGTTGACGCCGCCCACAAGCAGGACCAACCCGGCCACCAGCGTGGTCCCGGACGGGGCCGTGGGGATGAACGCGAGCACCAGCGCCACCAGCAGCAGGAGCCCGCCGAGCGCACCGAGCGCCATCCCGGCGAGCGTGACCCAACGGATCGGGGCGGAGGAGAACTCGACGAACGAATCGACGACGAGCTTGATCTTCTTCGTCGACGTCCACTTGCTGACACCGTGCGGCCGAGGAAGCTGCTCGAAGAAGACCCGTCGCTGCTCGAAGCCCGACCACGCGATCATCGCGAGGACGTTGCGGTTGTTCTCCGGCATCTGCTCCAGGACGTCGATCACCTGGCGCGTCACAAGGATCTGCGAGGGACCCTCCTGGGGATACGTCGGCACGGTTGACGCACGGTTGAAGACACGTGAGAACGTGGTCGCGAAGGTCTCCGAGGCGCCCTTGCGCGTCGCGCGCACGGATCTCAGCCCCCAGACGACGTCGGCCCCGCCCTGCCACTCCTCGACGAAGCTCGTCACGGCGGACAACGGCTCCTGCCGGTCGGCGCTCAGCGTGAGGGCGGCGTCGCCCGTGCAGGCCACCAGACCAGCCGTGATCGCCGCGTGGGAACCGAAGTTGCGCGAGAGCCTCACGACGACCGCCCGGTCGTCGTCGGTGAGGAACGATCGCAGCGCGTCGGCGGTCCCGTCCTCCGAGCCGTCATCCACGAGCACGAGCTCGATCTCGAGGGCCGGGTGCTCCCGCGCGATCTCACGGTAGAAGTCGACGATCTCGCCGGCGCTCTCCTGCTCGTTGTAGGCCGGCACGATCAAGCTGAGCCGCGGTCGGCGGTCTGCCATCCTCTTCCTCTCCCGGCGGGGGGCGACCTGGTGCCGCCCGAACCGTGCCATGCTAGCGGCCGCCCGACGGCGGTCACGCCCGCCCGGACGCCCGCGATACCATCGAGCGCCCGCACAGCAGCAGGTCGCCCTGCGCCGGACCGCCGATATTAGGGGAATCACTCGTCCATGCGTTCAAAGTCCTCTGCCCGGACCGTCCGGTTCCGGTGGCTGCCGGCCGCCCTCACGCCAGTCGTGACCGTCGTGCTCGGGCTCGTCGCCGCGTGGCGCGGCACCCTCTTCTACTACGTGGGTGACGCGCCTGAGTCGTTCGTCCCGCTCTGGCACCACTTCGGCCAGCAGCTGCGCAGCGGGACCTGGCCGCAGATGGAGCCCTCCGGATGGATGGGCGGCAACTACGCCGCCGAGGCCGCTTACAACCAGTGGAACCCGGTCTCCCTGATCGACTACGTGGTCGTCTCGTACTTCGACGACCTGTCGCACGCCGCAGCGTTCGTGATGATCCAGCTCCTGGCGCTCCTCTCCGTGGGGGCGTACCTGCTGTTCCGGTCCTACGGCGCGGGCTCGTGGCCCGCGTTCGCCATGGCGACGGCCATGCCGGTGACAGGCTTCACGCTCTTCTACGAGGCGGCGGGCTGGCCGGCAGGACTGACGGCGCTCGTGTGGGTCACCTTCTTCTGGTGGGCCGCTCACCGACAGGCGCGGCACGGCGGTGGTCCGTGGCTCACCTTCGTCTTCGGCTTCCTCACGATGACGTCCGGCAACCCGTACGCGGCGCTCGGCCTGATCGTCGTCCTGGGTGCGCTCGCGGTCGAGCTCGCCGTCGCTCGCCGTGTGCGCGAGCTTGTCCACCTCGTCATCACCGGCGCCGCCGTCGGCCTGTGCGCGTGGCTCGTCTTCGGCCCGCTCCTCGGGACGCAGGAGGTGACGCTCCGGCAAGAGCTCGCGATGATCAGCAACGACACGTTCATGGTCCCGGACCTGGGAGACCTCTCGGGCGCGAGCACTCCGTCCTACCTCCCGTCGGTGACGAACTGGGGCGGCGCCCTCCTCGAGTCGTTGCCGTCGATCTACCTCGCGTGGTTCTTCCTGCCGCTGCTGCCGTGGATCCGGTGGCACGCTCTCGCACGCTCCCTCAAGGGGTCCCTGAGCGTCGTGGTCTTCACCGGTGTCTACGCCGCGATGACGCTCGGCCCGTCGAACTTCTGGCTCTTCCGCTGGCCGATCCGGGTGATCGAGTACACCTACCTGGGCCTGCTCGGGATCTTCGCCCTCGCACTGACGCTGGGCCTGGCGCGCGAGAAGGTGCGTCTGCGCGCCATCCTCACGGGCGCGATCATCCTCTTCGGGACGTACATCGCGTTCTCCGTCACGCCGAACCAGGCGTTCCGCCACGTCCTGAGCCTGGTCATGGTCGCCGGACTCGTCGGAGGGGCGCTCTGGGTGTACCGCCGCCACGGGGACCGCCTGTTCGCAGGGGTCCTCGTCGCCGGCACCGTCGTCGTGACGTTCTTCCAGACCTCCGTCTTCCCGGGCGCGATCGACAACGCGATCTATCCCCCGACATCCGTCGCGACCATCCGCGCCGCGGCCGACGAGTACGAGGGGACCTACCTCCAGCTCGCACAGCAGGGGTCGGCAGGCAAGGACGCCGTCGAGTCCGCGCGCATCATGTTCGGCAACCTGCACGTCGTCAGCGGGCACGAGAGCGTCGTCCGGTACACGGGCATCGGCTTCAAGGCGTTCAGCGACGCGCTGTGCATGGACTACAAGGGCAACGTCTGCGAGGAGTCCTTCGAGCGCCTCTGGGAGGACGTCGACGGCACGTCCGGGAACCTCGCCGACTCCCTGCGCCTCGAGACCCTCGTGCTGCAGCGCTCGACGTTCGAGGACGAGATCCTCGACGGACCGCCCGACGGTTGGCGCGTCGCCGAGTCGGACGACGTCCGCGAGGTGTGGACCCGCATCGACCCGCTCGAGCTGCCGGGTCGCGTCTCGGGGACCTCCGAGGGTCTTCGCGTCGTCTCCTCCGACGCGACGGACTACCGCGAGGTCGTGGACGTCGACGGCGACGGCACCCTGACGTTCGCGCGACTGGCCTGGCCCGGCTACACGGCGGAGGTCGACGGACGGCCGGTCGAGGTCGGCTCGACCGACGCCGGCCTCGTCACCGTCGAGGTCCCGGCGGGCTCGAGCGAGGTCACCCTCGACTTCGCCGTCCCGGCCGTCCGCAGCGGCTGGGCCCTTGTCGGTCTCGGAGCGCTCGTCGTGGTCGCCCAGAGCATCGTCCTCGCACGCCGAGCGCGGCGCACAGGACACCGCGAACGTGCGACCGACGTGCCTTCGGCGCTAGCCTCGACCGAGGTCGTCTCGTCCTGACCTGACTCGGTGCACCCTGTCCCGATCACCTCGCGGTCGCGGAGAATGCCCGTTCCGATGGCCTTCGCTCCGCGAACGTGCCGCGCCACGCCACCACGAACACCCGGAGAATGCCGATGACATCACCTTCTGCCACGACGTCGAACTCGTCCACGAGCTCGCCGCAGGAGGCGCATGGGAATACGATCCAGCGGGTCCACTTCGGTCCCGCCACCGACGCGGCCGTGGGGCTCTACGTCAAGACGGCGCACGGCGACGCGGAGCTGTCGAGGACGAGCGCCACGCTGCCCGCCCACGCCCGTCTCACGACGGAGACGTACTTCGGTCGCGTCCCCGCGGCCTACCTCCAGCGGTGGACGACGGCTCGGTCGCTGCGCATCTCGCTGACCGTCACCGGAAGTGGTCTCGTCTCTGTGGTGGCCAACGGAACGGCGCCGACCTCCCGGCCGGTGGAGGTACGCGAGGTGGCGTTCGACACCCCGACGGAGCTCGTCTTCGACGTCGCGCTCGACAAGTACCTCGACGGGGGCTACCTCTGGATCGAGGCGCAGGCCGGTGACGACGCTCTCACCCTCGCCGACGTGCGTGTGACCGCAGGCTCGCCCGCGCAGGACCGTCCGACCTCGGTCGTCATCTGCACGTACAACCGGCCCGCCGACTGCCTGGCGACGCTCGACTCCCTCTCCCGCGACCCCGAGGTGCTCGCCGTCGTGGAGACCGTGTACGTCGTGGACCAGGGCACCTCACGCGTCACGGACCAGCCCGGCTTCGAGGAGGTCAGGGCGCGGTTCGGCGACCGGCTGCAGGTCATCGAGCAGCGCAACCTGGGAGGCGCTGGCGGGTTCACCCGCGGGCTGTTCGAGATCACCGGCAAGAAGTCGGAGGAGCACGCGAACGTCCTCTTCATGGACGACGACATCGTGCTCGAGCCCGAGACCGTCCTGCGCATGACCGCGTTCGCGAACCACGCGATCCGGCCGATGATCGTCGGCGGCCAGATGCTCTACCTGTATCACCCGACCCGCCTCCACACCAACGCCGAGACCGTCAATCTCGCGCACCTGCGCGCCGGGCTGCCCGTCGACGAGAAGTCGCACGACGTCAACCTGCTCCAGCGTCTGCCTCGCAAGTGGATGGACGCCGGATACAACGCGTGGTGGTCGTGCCTGATCCCCGCCGAGGTCGTGCAGGAGATCGGCTTCCCTCTGCCGATGTTCTTCCAGTGGGACGACATCGAGTACGGCGTGCGCGCGCGACAGCACGGGATCCCGACGACGACTCTCCCCGGCGCCGGCGTCTGGCACGCGGACTTCTCGCTCAAGGACTGGGACGACTGGTCCCGGTACTTCTCGCACCGCAACTCGCTCATCACGGCTGCGCTGCACTCGGACGCCGTGCCCGCGGACGTCACCAAGACGCTCGCCAAGCAGTTCGCGCGGTACATCGCCGGGCACCAGTACGGGATGACGGCGACGCTCATCAAGGCCATCGACGACTTCCTCGCCGGACCCTCGGTCCTCGCCGACGGGGGCGAGCAGGCACTGAAGGACGTCCTCGCCCTGCGCAAGGAGTACCCCGACACGATCCGCCGCACGCCGGAGGACCTCGCCGACGCGGGTCTCGACGCCGTGCCGACCGTGAAGCTCGAGGGAACTCCGAGCCTTCCGTCCCTGGTCCTGGCGAAGCGACTCGCCTTCCAGGCGCTGGGACACACGCGCGGTACCGCGAACATCACCGCCGGCGACTCGCAGTGGTGGCACACCGCGCTCTTCCGCCAGGTCGTCGTCACCGACGCCTCGCAGGACGCGTTCCGCGTGCGGACCTACGACCAGAAGGCCGCACGCCAGCTCTCCCGAGAGGCCGGTGCGGCCCTGTGGCGCCTGCGCCGCCAGGGGCCAGCTGCGCGTGACGCGTGGCGTGGGGCCCTGCCGCAGCTCACGAGCCGGGAGAGCTGGGCGCGCCTCTACGCGGCCGGTGACTGACGCACAGGTGGCGTGCGAAGGCCCCGGTGGCCGCTCCCCTCGCGGGGACGGACGCCGGGGCCTCTTCGTCAGTACGGGCAGCCGACGAGATCAGCGCCGGAGCTGCTGCACGGCACCCGCGGACTCGCCGTCGTACACGACGGTGCCTCTCTCGAGCACGACCCCGCGCTCGCAGATCTTCTGCACCATGTCCAGGTCGTGGCTGACGATGACGAGCGTGCGGCCCTCGTCCTGGATCTCACGGATCCGTGCGAGGCACTTCTGCTGGAAGGGCTCGTCGCCGACGGCGAGGATCTCGTCGACGAGGAACACCTCGGGCTCTGTGTAGACGCACACGGAGAAGGCCAGCCGCAGGAACATCCCCGAGGAGTAGAACTTCACCTCGGTGTCGATGAACTTCTCGATCTCGGAGAACGCGACGATCTCGTCGAAACGCCGTCGGATCGTCGCCTCGTCCATGCCGAGGATCGCGCCGTTGAGGAAGACGTTCTCCCGGCCCGTCAGGTCCGGGTGGAACCCGGCGCCGACCTCGATGAGGCCCGCGAGCCGTCCCCGGACGCGGATCGAGCCACGGTCGGGCCGCATGACACCGGAGATGAGCTTCAGGAGGGTCGACTTCCCGGACCCGTTGAGTCCCAGCAGGGCGACGCTCTCCCCCTGCTGGACCTGGACCGAGACATCGTCGAGCGCCTGGAAGGTCTCGTGGCGGTCCTTCTTGCGGACCTTCGACACGACCATGTCCTTGAGAGAACGGCTGTGGTTCAGCCGGAAGTCCTTGCCGACCCCGGCGATCTCGATGCTGGACGTCATCAGAGCTCCTGTGCGAATCGGCCCTCGAGCCGACGGAAGACGAGGTCTCCGAGGGCGAGGATCAACAACGAGATGGCAAGACCGGCGAACCCGAACGCGATCATGTTGGGCGGCAGCTCGGAGCTGCCTGAGGTCGCCGGGTACCAGAAGCACCAGTGGAACAGCTCCACTGCCGCCGTCAGGGGGTTCAGCTGGTAGAGCGTGAAGAGCCACGGGACGTCGGAGAGCGCGTTCGCCACCCGGTCCCAGGTGTAGAGGACCGGCGAGAGCCACGTGGCGACCATGATGATGAGGTCCACGAAGTTCTCGGCGTCGCGGAACATGACGTTCACGGCTCCGAACAGCAGGCCGAGACCGAACGCCAGGATGCACACGATGAGGATCGCAAGGACGCCGCCGGCCAGCTGGGCGAGGTTGGGTCTCCAACCCGCGACGAGAGTCCCGACGACGAGGACGAGGAGCTGCGGCAGGAAGTGCACGAACGCGACCTGCAGCGACGCGAGCGGGAAGAGCTGGCGTGGGAGATAGATCTTGCGGACCAGCGCCCCGTTGCCGACGATCGAGCGCGTCGCGTTGCCGAACGCCTCCCCGAAGAGGTTGATCACCACGACACCGGAGAAGAGGTACACCGCGTAGTCCTCGGTGCCCTTGTTCAGCTCGAGGAAGACACCCAGCGCGAGGTAGAAGACGACGAACTGGACCGCCGGCTTCACGTAGGACCAGAGGATCCCCAGCATCGACGCCTGGTAACGGACACGCAGCTCCTTCTTCACCAGCAGCTGCAGGAGGAAGCGATTCTTGGCCACATCGAGCAGACCGTGCCCGATGCCGGGTTCGGTCGGTTCGATGCCGGCACTGCCGACGGTCGCCACGTCTCAGTCCTTCGCGTTCTCGAAGATGTCGTTCCAGGAGTCGGCGCTGGCGAGTCGTGCCAGCGCCGAACGGTAGGTCCGGCTCAGTGCGGAATGCCGTCGCACCAGCCTGACCCGAGCGCGCAAGGACCGTCCAAGCAGCTCACGGCTGGTCTGCGCGTCCCGGCGGAGCCGCGCCGCAGCCGTCCCGTCCGCGTTCTCGACGACGGCGCCGTCCAGGGTCGCGAGCACCCGCCAGGTCGCCTGCGCATGCGTAAGGTACACCGTCCGCGCCCCTCCGAAGGCACGCAGGCGGCGCAACCGACCCCGGAGCAGGGCCAGGAGCGTGCCCGCCGCGCTCGTCGCCACGGGTTCGCCCTGCGGAGTGGCGGCGCCCGGCGCGGCCGGTGGGAGGTCGTACCGTGCGTCGTGGTGGGCCCTGGCGCGCGCGCGGACCGCACCCAGCGCCGTCGGGAGCGACGTCGCGAGCTCGTGGGGACCCGAGAGCACCGCCTCCGCGGCAGCCACTCTCAGGTCCAGGGCCGAGTACTGCATCGCTAGCGCGTGCTTGAGGTCGACCGCCGACGAGTACAGGAGCGCGGACCACCACGTGGTCCGCCCGTAGTGGAGGAGTGCCGTGACCAACCGGTTGCGCTCGTAGAAATACGCCTGCCAGCCGACGAGGTCGTCCTTCTCCCCCCACGCGACGTGCCAGATCCCCGCGCCGGGAAGGGTGACGGTCGGCACGCCCGCGCTGCCCGCGCGGAGCGCCATCTCGGTGTCGTCCCACTTGATGAAGAACGGCAGCGGGAGGCCGACGCGGTCGACCGCGTCACCGGGGATCAAGCACGCCCACCAGCCGTTGTACTGCGCACGTCCGCGGCGGTGCATCCACGGCGTCGCCGAGAGCGACTGCGCCGCGAAGTCGTGACGTCGCCGCCCTCCGACGTCCAGAGCGGGCATCACGGTCCGCCGGTCGACGGTCTCGGTGAAGGCGTGCAGGACGGTCGGGTGCGACATGTCGAGCATCTGGCCCCCGACCAGCAGGGGCCGGTCCGCGTGGTCCGACAGGGCGATCATGCGCGAGAGCGTGCCCGTCGGGAGGGCGACGTCGTCGTCGAGGAGGATGACCCGCTCCGCACCGTCCGCACGAGCCTCGGCCAGTCCTCGGGCGAACCCGCCCGAGCCTCCGAGGTTTGCCTGCCGCACGACGCGGAGAAGGCTCCCGAGCTGCGCCGCGACCTCGTCGAACCGAGGGCTGTCGGTGACAGGGCGGGTGCCCTGGTCGACGACGACCACTCGGCGTAGACGGTCGGCGAGCCGCTGGTCACGGCCGATCTGACCGAGGACGCGGAGGCAGTCCTCCACGCGGTCGAAGGTCGTGATGGCGACCGAGACGCGGGCCGGCGGTCGCGCCGCAGGAGGCACGCGCCAACGCGCCCCGCGGACGACGAGCGGATCACCGCCGAGGTTCTCGACGTCGAACCAGAACCATCCGCCGTCCCCGAGACCGGTGAGCCGGAGGGTGCGGACAACGGCACCGTTCTCCGGCGAGACGGCGTCGCCCAGCCTGCGAGGCACACCGAGAGGATCGCTCGCGTGCACCTGCACACGTGCGTCGTCCGACGAGAGATCCACCTCGAGGCGCACCTGCGTGTGGGGCGTCCACCTGCTCCAGTACGAGGCCGGGAACCCGTTGAAATAGGTGAGGAACGAGGCGCTCCCACCGGGAGCGATCTCCCACCCGTCGGCGGCGGCCGTCACGTCCCCCAGCGCGTGGAGACTCGTTCCCGGGGCATGGTCGTCATGGAGCGCGAGCTCTTGCACGACCGGCCACGAGCTCTCGCCGTCATGACGCCGCACGGGTGCGGCGTCGTGGGTCACGCGTCGACGCCCCCGCTCTCGATTCCAGCGCCGGCCCCGAAGTGCGGCGCGAGCTTGTTGTCCACCATGGACAGTGCCGCCCCGATGGCCATGTGCATGTCGAGGTACTTGTAGGTCCCGAGGCGACCGCCGAAGAGCACGTCCTTCTCCCCGGCCGCGAGATCGCGGTACGCGAGGAGCCGCTGGCGGTCGGCCGCCGTGTTGACGGGGTAGTACGGCTCGTCGGACTTCTCCGCGAAACGGGAGAACTCGCGCATGATGACGGTCTTGTCCGCCGGATACTCCCGCTCGGGGTGGAAGTGGCGGAACTCGTGGATCCGCGTGTACGGCACGTCGGCGTCCGCGTAGTTCATGACCGGGGTGCCCTGGAAGTCGCCGACCGGGAGCACCTCCTCCTCGAAGTCGAGCGTGCGCCACGAGAGGTCACCCTCGGCGTAGTCGAAGTAGCGGTCCACCGGGCCCGTGTAGACGACGGGGACGTTGCCGACGACGTTGCTCTTGTTCACGGGCTGCGACTCGTCGAAGAAGTCGACGTCGAGGCGCACCTCGATGTTCTTGTGGTCCGCCATGCGCTCGATCCAGGCCGTGTAGCCGTCGACGGGCAGGCCCTCGTGCGTGTCGTTGAAGTAGCGGTTGTCGTACGTGTACCGCACGGGCAGGCGCGAGATGATCGACGCCGGCAGCTCGCGCGGGTCCGTCTGCCACTGCTTCGCGGTGTAGTCGCGGATGAACGCCTCGTAGAGCGGCCGGCCGATGAGCGAGACGCCCTGCTCGTCCAGGTTCTCGGGCTTCTTCCCACCCAGCTCGGCAGAGAGCTCCTTGACCAGGGCACGCGCGGCGTCCGGGCCGTGGGCCGAGCGGAAGAACTGGTTGATCGTGCCGAGGTTGATCGGCATCGGGAAGACCTCGCCCCGGTGCGTCGTGTAGACGCGGTGGACGTAGCTCGTGAACGCCGTGAAGCGGTTCACGTACTCCCAGACCCGCTCGTTGGACGTGTGGAACAGGTGCGCCCCGTAGCGGTGGACCTCGATGCCGGTCGACTGCTCGGCCTCGCTGTAGGCGTTCCCCCCGATGTGCGGGCGGCGGTCGATGACGAGCACCTTGCGGCCGTACCCCTCGGCGATCCGCTCAGCGACGGTCAGGCCGAAGAAGCCCGAACCCACGACGACAAGATCCGCGTCCACACATACTCCTCGTTCTCGATGACAACCGCATCAGCCTAGCGGCTGGCCCGGACCGCTCCGACCAGCGGTCGCGGTCGGATGATGTCACCACAAGACCTTCACGCACCCCGTGGAGGGCCTCAGCAGGCCGTGATCTGGAGCAGGCGTGCCGGCCCTTCCTCGGCGACGACGCGGGCCACTCCCGCCTCCTCCAGGCCGAGCAGGCCGGGGTAGCCGACGGTCACCTCGCCGTTGAGACGCTGGCCCATGTCGAGCACGTAGCCCACGTCGAGCTCGCGTACGGCGTCGCAGACGGCAGGGTCGGTCAGTGCCTCGACGAGCGACGACGCGATGAGCGCCCTGGCGGGATCCTTGACGATGCCCATGTGCGGGTAGATGACGGGTCGGTCGGCGATCGCCCAGGCGAGCGCGCTGCCGTCCCACGGGTCACCGGCGATGGCCACCCCAGGGGGGACCACGTCCTCCACGACGTCCATGAACTCGCTCTCGTTCGCGTCGAGCAGGCCGTCGGACCCGACGGCGACCGGATCCGCACGGTAGGCGTGCGCCACGTAGTCGAACGACGAGCGGAAGTGCTCCGTCCGCGGGAGGAGGAGGACCACCGCGAGAGCGAGGACCAGGCCGATGCCTGCCGGAACGAGGTTCCGTGCGCGAGCCGGGGCCGAGCGCGTGGTGTACCGGCACAGCGCGCCCACGGGCGCTGCCAGGCCGACGATCGCGAGAGGTACCGCGAGAAGGGGCAGGAGCGCGGCGATGCGCTGCGGGTCCGCGTACCAGAACCCCGTGAGGGCGCCACGCATCGGGACGTCGATCCCCCGCACGAGAAGCCACAGCCCGACGACGATCGCGTAGGAGAACGGTAGCCAGCGCCAGCGCCGGACAAGGAGCGAGAGCACACCTCCGACGACGACGAGGATCGCGACCGGCCAGTTCGGCACTCCCCCGGCGAGGTTCTCCGACGCCGGGAAGTTCGGCGTGACCAGGGGGTGCATCGCTGTGAGCGTCGCGGCCTCGCGGAGCGCACCCGCAGGCGTGTTCGTGACTGCCCAGTTGGCCTTGCCGACGAAGCTCGAGAGCAGCGGGACCGTCACCACAAGGCCGTATCCGCACGCGACCAGGACCGCGGTCACCGGCCACGGGACCAGAGCCTTCCACCACGGGCGTCCTCGTCGACGGGACCGGCCCGTCGCCCGGACGAGGGCGAGCACCAGCACGGGTGCCGAGACGTAGAGCAAGGCGAACATCCCGTTGGGCTGCGCGAGACCGATACCGACGACCGCGCACGCCACCCCCGCGAGCGCGGGGATCCTGCCGCGCCCGTGCGTGAGGAGCGCCCCGACGACGACGAGCGCGAGGGCGGCGGGCAGCAGCGCGTACGAGTACACGTTGGGATACAGGAGCCCGAACGAGAATAGCCTGTTGGGGAACTGCGTGAACGCGAGGGCGAACGGCGCCGCGAGCGCGAGGAAGAGGACGCGAGGACCGAACAGCGTCCGAGCGAGCAGCAGCATCCCCGCAGGCCAGACGACAGCGGCGATCACCAGTGTGACCCAGTTCGCCGCGGCGGGGATGCTGCCCCCGCCGAGCTGCGCGACGAGCGCCGTGACACCGTGCCACGCCGCGGGGTAGAACGCCGACGACCTCTCCGGCACCGTGAGCGTCATGTGGAGCGAGGACGCGTCGCCGTTCTCGAGGATCATCCGGACGGCATTGAGGTGGTACGGCGTGTCATAGGTTTGCGCGACCCTCTCCGGCCCCCCGACGGCGCCCAGCATCCGACGTAGCTGGGCGAGCATCGCGAGGACCGTCGTCACCGCGACCACCGTGGCGGGGAGAGCCCGGTTCGGGCCCACGAACAGGCGCGGGGCACCTCGGCGTGAGCCGAGAGGGAGCGGCCAGGCGATCGCGCTGGCGACGACCGACGCCCCGAGGACGACCCAGGGGCTCCAGGCGATGCCCGTCGCGCCCGCGACGATCGCGGAGATCCCGATCACGGCGGCCGACAGGACGGGGGCTGCACACCAGGCGACCGCTCCACGCAGCCGCAGCGCGTAGGCGGGAAGGATCCCGGGCAGGACCAGCACCGCCAGTGCGGCGACGGCCACGGGCCACGAGGCCAGCCAGTCCGAGCTCATCTCGGTCACCGTGCCCTGTTGGTCAGCAGGCCGCGGTAGAGCAGCACCCGGGCCTTCTCAGGGACGAGCCGGTAGCCACCCCGCACGGCGACGTTGCGCAGCCACTGGGCGCGCGTCGTGAACCCGATCGCGCGCATGCTCCGCTGGAGCTCGAGCTCGGAGCGCAGGAGCCGCAGACCGCCGCGACGCGCGTAGGCGCCGGCGCCGACCCGGTAGAGCAGCAGCGGCTCACGCAGGTTGAGCCCGCGTGCGCCCGCGGCCAGCATGCGCGCGAACAACCAGTAGTCCTCGAGCAGGGGCAGGTCCTGATATCCCCCGGCCCGGGCCACCGCGGACCGGCGGTACACGACGGTCGGGTGGTTGAACGGTGAGTGGAACCGCGCGCCCGCCGCGATCTGGTCCGTGGTGAGCGGTGGTGTGCGGACGATTCCCGGCTCGTCCTCCGACACGAACTCCTGGATCGCCGAGCCGACGATGTCGTAGCCGGACGCGACCAGCGGGACCTGGCGCGCGAACCGCTCGGGCAGGCACACGTCGTCGGCGTCGGTGCGTGCGACGATCTCGTGGCTGCACGCCGCAAGTCCCGCCTCGAGAGCGAGCGCCAGACCGACGTTCTGTGCCATGCGGACAACCGTCGTCGGAACCGGGCCCCTCTCGATCTCCTCGATAACCGCGCCGAGCGCGGGTCCGACCGGACCGTCCTGGACGAGCACGACCTCGTCAGGCGGGAGGACCTGGTCGAGCGTGGCCGACCGGAAGGCGCGCCGCAGGTGCGCCGCATCGTCGCCGTGATAGACGGGCAGGAGGAGGGTGAACCGAGCGGGCGCCACGGTCATGCCGTCCTCCCGCGCGCCAGCACCTCGACGGCGGCGACCTCCTCGGACACCGGCCCGAGGTCCGCGAGGACCGTCGAGCTCGCCCGAGGTCGCGTTGTCACTCCGTCGCGCAGGCCGCGGGCACCCGCCTCGCGGAGCGTGCCGCGGTCCGACGACCGGCGGAAGGTCCGCGCCCACCGGCGAAGAGACGCGCCGAGGTACAGCACCCGCTCAGCCGGGGAGAGCGCGCGGGACGACCGGAGCAGCCACAGCTTGTTGCGGACCTCGTAGTAGAAGCGCGCGCCGGGGTCGGCGTCGGCCGCCCCGAAGGTCTTGGTCCGGTGCTCGACGACGGACGCTGGGACGTGCAGCCCTGTCCCGCGGCGCAGGAGGCGGGCGGAGTACTCGAAGTCGTCGTTCCAGATGAAGTAGTCGGCCACCGGCAGCCCGTGGTGCCGCACGGCGCGGGCGTCGACCAGCATCGACACGAACGACGACGAGCGCACGGGGACCGCGCCGGCGGCGGCGGCGCGGGCGATCTGCTCCCGGCTCGCGCCAGGACGGCGGCGAGGCGTGTTCATGGGGTGCTCGCGCCCGTCGTGCCACACGACCTTGCTGCCGAGGATCGCCACGGGCTCCGGGTAGGCGTCCCGTGCCGCCAGCAGCTCCGCGAGCGCGGTCGGGGTCGGGATGGTGTCGTCGTCCATGAGCCAGACGAGGTCCGCCCCGCGCTCGACGGCGTGCGCGATGCCGGCGGCGAACCCCCCGGCTCCCCCGGTGTTGCGAGCCAGCGTGAGGACGTGTGGCCTGAGCGGGTGCCCTGCGGCGACGGTGGCCGAGTCGTCGTGGGAGGCGTTGTCCACCACGACGACCTCGTCGAGCGGGCGGGTCTGGGCGGCGAGCGCGGCGAGCGCCTCGACGAGCAGGTCGCGTCGGTCATAGGCGACGACGACCGCGGAGATGCGCATGGTGGTGGTTCCTCGGTGGTAGGACGGACGCCGGGCGCTTGACTCGCGCGGGTGTCAGCTCGGAGGCAGGACGTCGCCGTGGCCGAGGACGACGCGTGGCGTCCCGACCCACAGGGCGGCGTCCGTGATCCCGCGGCCGTCGACGAGCAGGCGGATCCCGGGCAGGTCGGCCGGAGCGACCGACCGGTAGGCGGCGTGGTCCGTCTGCACCACGGCGGCGTCCACCTCGGACCCGAGGGCGTGCGGGGCGAGACCTAGACGACGCAGCTCGTCGTCAGAGTAGAGCGGGTCGTGCACCGTCACGACAGCGCCGCGTGACTCGAGGGCCTCGACCGTGGCGAAGACGCCGGAGAACGCCGTCTCCTTGACCCCACCTCGGTAGGAGGCCCCGAGCACGACGGTACGCGTGCCCTCGAGCGTCCCGAGGAGGCTCGCCGTACGCTCGACCACGCGCTCGGGCATCGAGGCGTTCACCGCTCGCGCCTCACGGACGATCGACGCCGCCGGGTCGACCGAGAGGTAGAGCCGCGGGTAGACGGGGATGCAGTGACCGCCGACCGCGATGCCCGGCCGATGGATGTGGCTGTAGGGCTGGGAGTTGCACGCCTGGATCACGGCGTGGACGTCGATGCCCTGCGAGTCCGCGAACAGGGCGAACTGGTTGGCGAGCCCGATGTTCACGTCGCGGTATGTCGTCTCGGCGAGCTTCGCGAGCTCCGCGGCCTCGGCCGAACCGAGGTCCCAGACGCCGTTGGCATGCGGCAGGTCGTCGCGGTCGTCGAACTCGAGGACCGCCTCGTAGAACTCGCGCGCGAGGCGCGCGCCGGCGTCGGACAGGCCGCCGACAAGCTTCGGGTAGCGACGGAGGTCCTCGAAGACCCGACCGGTGAGCACGCGCTCGGGTGAGAAGACGACGTGGAAGTCCTGCCCCTCGACGAGCCCGGAGACCTCCTCGAGCAGCGGGCTCCATCGCGTGCGCGTCACGCCGACGGGCAACGTCGTCTCGTACGAGACGAGCGTCCCGGGCGTGAGGTGCTCGGCGATCGAGCGCGTCGCGGCGTCCATCCAGGCAAAGTCGGGCTGCGCCGTCTCCTCGTCAACAAAGAGCGGCACGACCACGACGACCGCGTCCGCACCGGGGATCGCGTCGCCGTAGTCCGTCGTCGCACGCAGCCGTCCGGCGGGCACGAGGTCTGCGAGCTTCTCGGCGAGGTGCGCCTCGCCCGGGAAGGGCTCGAGTCCTTCGTTGATCGTCGCGACGAGACCGGCGTTGACGTCGACACCGACCACCTCGTGCCCGCGGTCCGCGAACTGCACGGCCAGGGGCAGGCCGATCTTGCCGAGAGCCACGACGGCGATGCGCATCAGGGGTGTCCTCTGGTGTTGATGGAGGCGACGGTCGCCCGTCAGCATAGATGCCGGGCGGCAGCACGAGAATTCCGCTGCCGGCGATCCTTGCGCCGAGCGGTACGAGGCCCCATGATGTGCTCGCTCGTGACGTTCTCGAACGATCGGATCCCATGGACCAGCACCTCACCGACGGCACGACGGTCTCGTGGGTGCGCGGCCTTTCGATCCTGGTCGCGACGGTGCTGTTCGCGCTGTGCTCGGTCGTTCCCTCACACGCAGCGGATGCCGTCACTCTGGCGGGGACCCTCCGTGGCCCGGACGGTTCTGCGGCGAGCGACGTCCAGATCTGGGCGCAGCTCCTGAGCGACGACGGCACGGTCCTCACCGACGACTTCACGGTGACCGACGAAGACGGCGCGTTCGTCCTCTCCGACCTGACGTCCCACGAGACGTACGTCCTGTGGGTGAGAGACGACCGCGCAGAGCCGGTGTTCTCGATGGGCTACGTGACGGACGATCCGGATGACGCGGTCCATCGGGACGTCACGAAAGCTCGGGTTTACGTGACGGACGACTCCGGCATCCTTGACCTCGGCATCGCTATCGAAGTCGCGCCGACGATCTCGGGCACCTTGTTGCAGGCGGACGGGACCCCCGTGGTCGGGATCGAGATCCTCGCGGTGACGGTCGAGAGCGGCCCACGCCTCGAGCCGCGCGGAGTAGGGCGAACAGGGCTCGACGGTCGATTTGTTCTTCGCGGGGTCGAACCCGGGAGGTATCGGCTCTGGCTTGAAGGCGAACCGATCTTCGGCAACGGGTTCGTCGGCGCATCTGGTGCAGAGCCCGCCCGGCTGGAGGAAGCGCGCGTGATCGACACCTACGGCGGCAACGCGTCGGGTATCGACGCGTCGATCCCTGACGTTCGCCTGCCTGCGGACCAGTTCGTGCTCTCCCAGCCAATGACGTACTGGACCCCGACGACAGGGATCGTCGAGGTCGGCGACGGTGCATTGTCCTGGTTCAGCCTCGGTCACGGCGATCGACTGAACAGCGGGATGGCACTGAGGACCGGCTTCGACGGCCAGACCGTCTACGCTCCCGGCGACTTCTTCGTGGAGCAGCACGCGGTGTTCAACGACATCCTTTCCGTCGACCGCCGCGGGAAGATGTTCCTCTACCCCGGTGGCGGCGGGTCCCTCGGCCCACCGCGGCAGATCGGGCACGGGTGGGGTTCGCTCCGCATCGTCCCGGGCGGCGACGTGGACCAGGACATGTGCGGCGACATCCTCGCGATCGACACGACCGGGCGCCTCCTGTTGTATCGCGGCGACTGCTCCGGCGGCTTCCGCGGCCCGGGTCGCGTGGTCGGCAACGGCTGGACGGGGTTCGAGCTCCACGCCGCCGGCGACCTCGACCGCGACGGGCGCCGGGACATCGTGGCCGTCGACAGCGCGGGCAGGCTCTGGAGCTACGCCGGAAAGGGCGACGGCACGTTTGCGACACGCAGGCAGGTCGGCAAGGGCTGGGGCACCTACACGCTCGCCGCCGGGGCCGACCTCGACGGGAGCGGCTGGGACGACATCGTCGGACGTGACGACGCGACCGGCGACCTCTACCTCTACCGGGGACAGAGCAACGGCACCTTCGCGACGAAGCGGCTCATCGCGACCGGCTGGTAGCACGAAGCGTCGAAGGACGGCCACCCCGAACGGCTCGACCACGGCCCGGTCGACAGCCCTTTCACCCTGCGCGCAGCTGCGCGCCCCGCGTCTGGAGCCACTGTGAACCACTCCGCCCGTCGTCCTGTCGTCACTCTTGTGACGGCCGTCCTGCTCGCTGCGCTGATGTGCGTCACAGGGTGGGGGTCGTCCGCCATGGCGGCCGACGACGTCTCGATCGCCGGCGTCCTGCGCACTCCCGACGGCGCGGTCGCGCCGGGCGCACAGATCTGGGCTCAGGCGCTGGGACCGAACAACGCCACGACGAACGTCGCCTACGACCTCACGCATCCGGACGGCGCGTTCAGCTTGTCGGGACTGACGCCCGGGCAGCGGTACGTCCTGGCGATCGTCGATGGGCGCACCGATCCCGCATACCCGTGGGGATATCTCACCATGGACCCCATGGATCCCCAGCACTCGCTGATCACCCGGGCGCACGTCTTCGTCCCTGGAGTCGAGGGCATCCACGGTCTCGAGGCGACGGTCGAGCGGACGGCGTCGATCTCGGGAACTCTCCGGTGGTCGGACGGATCCTCCGCGGAGGGCATCGAGGTCAGCGCCCAGAGCGCGCCCGACGGATCGGGGTACGTCACGGGCAGCCGAGTCGTCCGCACGAACGCCCAGGGCACGTACACCATCCCTGGTCTTGACCATGCACGCTACCTCGTCCACCTGCAGGGGCCGGGCGTCGTCTCGAACGCCTTCGTGGGCGCGCCAGGCGGCGAGCCCGTCCCCTACGAGGAGGCCCTGGTGGTCGACACGCGACCGGGAGGTGTGGCGGGCATCGACGTCACGATCCCACTGGTGCACCTCCCTCCGGAGCGGTTCGTGCTCTCCCCTCCCCTGGCCGAGCCCTGGCAGGGTGGTGTCGTCGCGGTCCGGGACGGCGTCATCTCCTGGTTCACGCTCGGGGACGACGCGCTGCTCAGTGACGGTGTCGCACTTCGGGCGGGACTCGCCGACCAGACGGTCTACGCGCCCGGGGAATGGGTGCGGGACGGCCAGGGCGAGCGGAGCGACATCCTCACGGTCGACGGACGAGGCAGGATGTTCCTCTACCCCGGAAGCGGCGGAGCGCTCGGGACGCCGCGCCAGATCGGGCACGGATGGGGCCAGCTCCGCGTCGTGCCCGTCGGCGACCTCGACTTCACCACGTGCGGCGACCTCCTCGCGGTGAACCCGACCGGTCAGCTGCTGTTGTACAGAAGCGACTGCGCCGGTGGCTTCCGCGACCCTGCGCGCCTCATCGGCAGGGGATGGACCGGCTTCGAGCTCCACGCAGCAGGGGACCTCGACGACGACGGGAATCCCGACATCCTGTCCGTCGACACGGCAGGTCGCCTCCGGATGTACGCCGGCAAAAGGGACGGCACGTTCTCGGCGGGCAGGCAGGTCGGCAGGGGCTGGTCGACCTACACACTCGCCGCCGGTGCCGACCTGGACGGAGACGGCTCGCCCGACATCATCGGACGCGACGACGCCACCGGACGTCTCTATCTCTACCGCGGGCTCGGCGACGGGCTCTTCGCGACGAGGAGCCTGGCGGCAACCGGCTGGTAGAGCGGCCCGGGGCGAGAGCGGCGCATGTGCGCTGTCAGAGAGACGCCAGAAGGGACGCGGTCATGAACCGCAGCGGCGCCTCCCGGTGGAACGTCGCGCGCGGGCTCCGCGGGACGAGAGTCTCAGGGCGCCCGAACCTCCGTCGTGCGAGCGCTCGTGCGATGAGCTCGCCCGTCGGGATCGAGACGTCCAGGACAGCGTCCAGCAACCGCCGGTCGGCCACGGAGAGCGGGAGCAGCGCGTCGGGTGCGGCGCGCACCAACAACTCGGCGGTCTCCCGCAGCACCTCGCGTCCGCCCGCCTCCCACTCGGGAGTCCCGCGCCGGTTGTACGCGGCTCCGAAGACGTGGATCCGCAGCAGCTTCGTGACGAACGCCACACGAACGTCGTGCGGTAGGACGCCGAACCACTCGGCGCCGACGACAGCGGTCACGCACGCCATCTCGGTCTTGACAGGACGGGGCGCCGCCGTCACACGGTCCTCGGCCTCCTCCCCGAGCCGGTAGGCCGGGCCCGACCGCGCCAGCACCACCCGGCCGGCCGCCCACAACCGCAGGACGAACGCGATGTCCTCCCCCGAGGGGAGGCCCTCGGTCATGCGGAGCGAGAGCCCCTTGATCGTCGTGCGTGAGACCAGACCGAGCGGAGCACTCCGGTACGCGAGCCGATCACGCACGGGATCGAGCGGGCCCGTGCGCCACAGCCGCGTCACCGGCGTGGGCACCGTGGAGCCGGACGGGCGACGGACCCGGGCGATCACGGCATCGGCCGATCTCCGGCGGGCGAGCCCGTGCCATGCATGGATCGCGCCCGGCTCGAGCAGGTCGTCCGATCCCATGACGGAGACGTACCGGCCGGTCGCCGCGTCGATCCCGTGGTTGAACGGACCTGCTGGGCTGGCGATGCCGTCGTCAAGCGCCAGGAACCGGACCCGAGGGTCCGTCGCGTCCGAGCCGTCCCGCTCGAAGGACGCGATCACGGCCTCGACCGGGATGTTGTGACAGACGACGCTCACGCGGGTCCGCACCTGGTCCCCCTCGAACACCGAGGCGACCGCCCGGCCGACCCGGCGGCGTGCGTCGTGCACGGCGACGACCATGTCGACGTCGGGCGCGGAACCCTCCCCGTGCTCAGCCATGCGGCGCCGTTCCTGTGTTGCTCGCTCTCGTCGGGAACAGGAAGTGCTGCTCGAGCACCTCGCGGGACATCGCGCCGTCGTGCATGCGAGCGACGAACTCGGCTCCCGCGGCGGCGGTCGCCCGGTACGCGTCCCGCCGCTCGACGACGGACCGCAGGACGGTCTCGAGAGTGTCGACGCGCGCCTCGACGACCGGCAGCGCCTGGCCGGAGAGCCGACGGACGACGTCGCGGGCGTCCTCGTCCACGTGGGACACCACGAGGCGGCCGGCCGCCATCGCTTCGCACGCCGCGACGCCGTAGTCGCCGAGCCGGAACTGGTCCAGGACGACGTCGGCCTCGCGGATCACCCGCGGCATCTCCTCGTGCGACACCCCGCTGATGGCGCGGTACTCCACGAGTCCCTCGGCGTCGAGCCGTCGCATCACCTGCTCGATCTCGGCCGTCCCCTTGACGATCGGGTTCGACGGGACGTGAGCCACCACGAGCCGTTCACGGTCCAGGCGCGCCGGCTCGCCCGCCCATCGCCCGGGTTCGATGACGACCGGGAGAAAGTGTGCGTCGGGCAGGTCGAGGAGGAGCCCCGGCGTCGTGACGAACACCGGGACGTCGAGCTCGGCGAGCAGCTCGTGGTTGGCGAGCACCGTCCTCTCCAGCTCGGCGACGGGCACCCACGAGTCGTCGGCGAACGGCGACATCGGCTCGCGAGCGGCGTGGCGTGACGGCAACCGGACGTCCGTGCCGTGGCACACCATGCCTAGCTGCACTCCCCCTGCCTGGATCGCCCGGAGCTGCGCCCGGAGGTCCTTGCCGTAGGCGCTGCCGAGCGGGCGGATCTCGGACTCGACCAGCATGTGGGTGAACTCGTCGACGAGCGCTCGGAGCTGACGACGTTGCCAGGTGCGCGAGTGCGCCCCGATCCGTCCGGGCACCGGGTTGTCCGAGGGGTAGCGGAACGTGTTCACGGACTCGAGCACCATGTTCATGGCGGCGACGTCGGGGTTGTGCTCCACCGCACGTGCCCAGCGGTACCCCTGCCCGGCGAAGTTCGCGGGGGCGATCATGAGGCGTACCGCACGCGGTGCCGGCGATGGCGGCGGTGGGATCCGTTCACCTTGGGTACGCGCGACGAGGAGGGAGACCGCGTCCTGGACCGGCGTCGGCAGCGCCCGCCAGAGTTCCTTGGTGCGGCGACTTCTCATGGTGCCTCGATCCAGCGGTCCAGGAGGACGCGGGCGCTGAGCCGCCCGTCATGCGCGTCAGAGACGAACTCGCGGCCCGACGCCGTCAGCTCCGCCCGCAGCGCGGGGTTCAGAGCGAGCGCGCGCACGACGTCCTCGATCGTGTCCGGGGTCGCCTCGGCCACGGGAAGCGCGCGCCCCGTGTCCCGTAGGACGGCCGCCCGGGTGTCGTCGAGCACGTGGCCGACGACGACGCATCCGGCGGCCATGGCCTCGCACGCCGCGACCCCGTAGGAGCCGAGGCGGAACTGGTCGAGGACGATGTCCGCGTCGGCCCAGACGTCCGGCATCGCGCTCGACGGGACGCCGTGGATCTCGCGGTACTCGATCACGCCCTCGGCGGCGAGACGTTGCAGCGCCGGCCGGACGAGCGCTGTGCCCTTCACGGTTCCGTTGCTCGGGACGTGCGCCACGACGGGGGTCCGTCCTCGGTCCGAGGACCGCGGTCTGCTCCATCGCCCCATGTCGACCACGACGGGACACCAGGTCGCCTGCGGGACGTCAGCGAGGAGGTCGGGCGTCGAGACGAAGACGGGCCGGTCGAGCCGGTCGAGCAGGTCCGCGTACCGTCGCGCCAGCCGCTCGAGGCGGTCCACGTAGATCTCCGGGTCCGCGTACGGCGACCACGGCGTCCTGCGGATGTTCCGGCTCGGGAGCCTGACGTCCGTGCCGTGGCACATGAACGCGGTCGAGACTCCTCGCGACTGGAGTTCGGAGACCTCGCTCTCGAGGCTGCGCCCGAGCATCCGTCCGAAGATCGGCCGGCCGGCCTCGAACAGCACGTGCGTGAACCGGCTGACGGCGTCGAGCTCGCCCTCCTGCCACCGGCGCGAGCGGTGGTAGACGGCGACCGGTACCTCCGTGTCCGCGTCGAACGCGAACCCGCCAGGGACCTCGACCGCCATGTTGCGCGCCCCGATGCCGTCGGAGGACCTCTCCAGCGCACGCGCCCACGCGTATCCCTGGGCCGCGTAGTTCGTGGGCGCGATGTACACCCGCACCGGAGCGTCAGGGACGTCCGTGGGAGCCGGGACCTCGGACTCCGAGATGCGGCCGAGGGACAGTGCGGCCAGGCGCCCGGGGACGCTCTCGGGATGGTCGGCGACGTAGTCGATCGACCGGTTCACCCACCGCGGTAGCCGGTTGCGCGAGCCGAGCACCCGTGCGGCGAGCGCCGCCGGCGCCTTGGCGGCTCCATGGAGGGCGCCGACCACCGCCTGGGTGAGGTGGTGAGACGTCACGACGTCGTCGCCCGACGGCGCACGCGCAGGGCGAGCTCTCGCCGCAAAGGCCCGTCGACGTCGAGCAGGTGCCAGGGCCGGAAGGTCATCGCCCTGCTGAGACGGCCTGTCTGCCGGACCGATGCGACAGCGTGCTCGAGCGCGACCGGGGAGATCTCCCCGCGGATGGCGTCGGCGATCCGTCGCTCGGGGCGTGAGAGCGACTCTTCGGCACGCGGTGCGAGATGTCGGAGCCAGGCGGCCACCGTCGCCAAGGCGGTCAGGTCCTCCGGGGTCCACTGGCCTGCGTCCGGTCGACGGACGGTCGCGGGGACGACGTTGAGCCGCCAGAGCTTCGCCGCGATCGCGTGCCGCTCGCGCGCCGGCAGCCGCGCCGGCCAGGTCGTCGTGACGAGGTGCAGGAGGGCCGCCAGCTCTTCTCGCGCGGGCCGCGGCGCGAGCGTGATCCGGACGGGCGCGTCGGTGCCGATGACGTACGGCGGCAGGTACGGGTCGAAGTCGACCCGCCCCCCGTGGACGAGCAGCGCGAGGCCCAGCTCGATGTCCACACCCGTCGGCACGTCCTCCGTGAGGAGGACGCCTACGTCGGACAGGAAGGAGCGCCTGATCAGGCCGAGGGGCGCGGCGCGGTACGCCAACCGGTCGCGCACGACATCGAGATCGAGAGTGCGCCCACGCCTGGTGAGCGGGTCGTGCCAGACGGCTCCGTCCTGGTCGTGTCGCGGCGCGATGAGGTAGTCGGTCCGGTGAGCATGCGCGTGCTCCACCCAACGGTCGACCGCACCCGGTGCAAGATAGTCGTCCGAGCCGACGATCATGACGAACTCGGAGCTTCCCGCCTGCAGGCCCCGGTTGAACGGGCCGGACGGCGACCGCTTGCCGTCGGAGTGCTCGACGACGAGCACACGGTCGTCGTCGGCATGCGCGCCGATCGCGGCGGCCATCTCGGCGGCCGGAATATGATGGGCGACCACGAGTACCCGGACCTGCGTCGTCACGCCGTCGAGGACCGAGGCGACCGTGCGGTCGACGCGTCGACGCGTGTCATGGGCAGCGATGACGATGTCGACGACCGGCTTCGCCACGGCAGCGTCGTGCTCAGGCATCTCGGCGCCCGAGTCCGGCGAGGCCGACCTGCTCCCCGAAGCTGGCGAGCGTCCGGGCGAGACCGTAGAACGTGTCGAGGCCGAGGACCTGACCGTCGTCGAGGTAGCACACGCGGTCGTAGTCCTTGATCGTCGAGAGACGGTGCGCGACGGAGATGATCGTCAGCTTGCCCTGCAGCCCGCGGATCGCCTGCGTGACGTCGTCCTCGGTCTTCGTGTCGAGCGACGACGTCGCCTCGTCGAGGACGAGGATCAGCGGGTCGGTGTACAGGGCACGTGCGATCCCGAGCCGCTGCTGCTGCCCGCCGGAGAGCGCGACACCCCGCTCCCCGATCTTGGCGTCGATGCCCTCGACACGCTCCTGGATGAGGCTCGTGAGCTGCGCCATCTCGAGCGCGCGCCTCACGCGGTCCCGGTCGTAGTCCGCGTCCCACGTCAGCGCGACGTTCTGGGCGATCGAACCGTCGAAGAGGGCGACCCGCTGCGGGACGTACCCGACCCGCGACCTCCACTGGGAGAGCACGTCGGTGAGCGGCATCCCGTCGATCCTGACCGAACCGCCGGTGGGGACGCTCAGCCCGAGGAGGATGTCGATGAGGGTCGACTTTCCTGCGCCCGAGGGGCCGACGATCCCCAGCGAGGAGCCGAACGGGATCTCGAGCGAGAGACCTCGGAGCACGTCCTCGCGCGAGGTGGGGTAGCGGAACCGGACGTCGGACAGGCTCAGCACGCCGGGCTCGTCGGGCAGCGGCTGAGAGTCCGCCACCGCCCGGACCGCCACGCTGCGCTCGGTCGCCCGGATGTCGCCGATGACGTCCTGCGCCGAGGGGATGCTGGCGGTCGCCTGCACCACTCCGGCCTGCACGCCGTTGAGCGCCGGGATCAGTCTGAAGCCCGTGGCCGCGAAGAGCGCGACGGACACGACAGCCTGATCCATCCCTGCCACGGCGTACGTGGTACCCCCGATGAGCAGGAAACCGCCGACGAGGGCCGCCTCGAAGGCGAACTTCGGGATGACGCCCAGGAACGACGCGTTCGCTCGCGCACGGACGGCCCGACGACGATGGGTCGTGACGACTTCCATCACCTGGTCGAGGCGGTTGCGCAGGGTGAGCTCCTTGAGCGCCTCGACCATCTCGGTCATCACGCTGGCGACCCGGTAGCTGGCGTTCCGGTTGACCCGCCCTGCCTCGAGAGCACGTCGCGTGACGAAACGGTTCACCACGAGCGCGACGAGGCCCAGGTAGGTGAACGCGATCGCGGCGGTGAGCGGCTGGGCGACGACGAGGACGAGGAGGATCAGCACGAACGTGGCGGCGTTGCTGGGGATCAGCGCGAGCGGGAGGATGAACCCCATGATCGTGTTCGCGATGCCGCCGTCGGCGATGCGGGTGATCTCCGCGACGGTGCGCTTCGACCGTTCTTCCCAGGTCGAGCGGAGGTAGCCGCTGAAGAGCCGCCGACCGATCTCGAGCTCGTACCTCGCGAAGCGGCGCGTGGCGTTCCAGTGGAGGACCACCGTCAAGGCGCTCTTCACGACGATGAGCGCGCACGCCGCGACGACGACCCACGGCGCCGCCGAGGCCGGGAGCGTGCCGACGATCGGGATGGTGATGTCCGAGCCGGTCACGACCGGGGTGATGACGAGCGCGAGGAGAGCCATCGCGGCGACGTCGAGGACGGCCAGCGCGCTCGTCAGGAACACGTACAGACCGAAGAACCGCTGCGCCCCGCGGGGAAGGAGGGGGAGCAGCTCACGCAAGGTGTTCCAGACGAGCTTCATCGGGAGAGAACCCTAACAGTCGACGAACGGCCGAGAAGCAGCCCTTGCACCTGCACGGAGATGTCAGCCCCCGGTCGCCGGACCAGCCGCGAGCAGCACACTCAAGGCGACGGCGGCTCCGGTAGCGTCGGAGGACGCCCGCTCCGCGATCCACGAACCGGACCGTGCTCGTACGTGGTCGTCCGGCTCCTGGAGGAGCATCCGCACCATCGCCTCCGCGACGGCCTGGACGTCGTAGGCCACCGCGACGCCCAGCCTGCCCTCGCGCACGAGGTCACCGGTCGGACCTGGGCCGACGTGGAGCACAGGGGTCCCGACCGCGGCAGCGGCGAGCGACTTGGTCGGGATCGCGAAGTCGTACCCAACGCCTGGCCTGATGCTCGAGACCGCGACGCGTGCCGCACGGAACCAGCGGGCGACGGCACGCGGGTCGAGCGTCGGCAGGAAGAGGACGGACGCGCCTCCGTCCGGAAGACCAGCCGCGAGCTCCTCCAGCCTGGGCCGCATGCTCCCGTGGCCCATGACCACCAACCTTGCGTCGGGGACCTGTTCGAGGACGTGCCGCATCGCCTGCACGAAGATCTCCGCACCGTGCCACTCCGAGGCGTTCCCGGCATACAGGGCGAACGGACCGCTCGGTGCAGCGGGCTCTGGCTCGACGTCCGGCCGGAAGATGGTGGTATCGACCCCGTGCCGCACGACCACCACGTCCCGGGCGCCGAGCGCACGGACGCGGTCCTCGACCTCGGGCGTCACCGCCACGGTCCGTCGTGCGCCACGAAGCGCGAACCGCTCGACGGCCCTGACGGCTCGCACCACGACCCGGGGGGCGCCGGTGGACTCCGCGGCGTCCGAGACGACGTCCGCGGCGTAGTAGACGTACGGCACACGCCGCACGGCGCACGCCACGCGGACGACTGCTCCGGAGGTCGGCGGCGGTTCGACGACGACGACGTCCGGGCGCCTGCGGAAGAGGAGACGGACGAGAAGCGGCACGTCGAAGCTCAGGTACTGCACGTAGCCCCGGACGTAGCCGGCTCGGTCACGGAGCACCGGCCAGCGACGAACCCTGACCTCGGTCGGGAGGTCCCCAGCCTCGATCTCGCCCTGCGGGGCCCGCGTCGTGACGACGTCGACGGACGAGCCCGCCGTCGCGAGGGAGCGGACGAGTGCGGCGAGCCGGAACGAGGCAGCTGCCGGCTCGGGGAGGAAGATGCGGCTCGCGACAACCACGTGGCGCCGTCCGTCGCGCGGGGTCCCACCGGTCCTCGGCACCTAGCCACCCCGTCTCGTGGAACCGGCGAACCTTCGCGCAGTCGGAGGCGACATGAAGAGCAGTCGTCCGGCGTACCGCCGGGTCGCGACGTCGTACAGCGCCACCGCGACCACGACGAGAAGCACCGTGACCACCGGGGTGAAGAGGACCCCGATGACTGGCGACTCGGGCGCGACGTCCGTCCTTCCCCACACCGCCCGCGCCGCTGCGACCACGAGATTGAGGAGGAGCGGATGAAGGAGGTAGATCGGGAGCGTCCGGCGGGCGAGGTACTGCGAGGCGTCGCGCACCCGGGCCGACCGGCACGCGATCGAGGAGAGCGACGCCATGCCGAGGATCCCCAGGACGGTCAGGACGTAGCCCCACTTCGAGTCCGCACCGCCGACCCAGTACACGAGGTAGGCGATCGCGGCGAAGGCCACGAGCGTGACGGCGATGGTCGACGGACGCGTTCCCGCCGCCACCACCCGGAGCGCCGCTCGCTTCAGGAAGCAACCCGCGGCGAACCACACGAAGAACCAGGCCCAGCGGCCGACGTTGGTCCCGAGGTGGACCCCGAGCTGGCCTACGAGCATCGCACTCACCGAGCTGGCGCCGATCCAGAGGACTCCCGCGCCGACGAGGACCGCGGGGGCGAACCGCCGGAGCGACCGTGCGACGACGAAGAAGACGACGAGCGCCGAGAGGTACCAGTACGCGTTGCCGCCGCCCGGAATCGACTCGAGCGTCACGCGAGAGCCCGACACGACATCCTGCCCGAGATAGCCCACCGCGTACGCCGGGGCGAACAGCAAGGACCACAGCGCGAAGGGCCAGAGCAGGTCCGCGATCCTCGGGCGGACGACCTCGCGCCACGGACGCTGGACCGCGGACGCCGCGAGCAACCCCGACGCGAAGAAGAACAAGGGCATGCGCACGGGGAGCAGGATCGTGTTGAGCCGACCCCAGAGCGCACTGTTGAGGCCTTGGGCGTCGGGCGGCAGGAGGTACGCCGCGCCAGCGTTCCCGACGTGGTACAGGACGACGAGAACGATCGCGACCGCCTTCGCGGTGTCGATCCAGTCGATCCGCGGCGTCGCGATGACGGGCGCATCGACGACCGCGCGGGTCTCCGTGCTCACGGTCGGAGGCGCCGCAGGCCACGTTGGGGTACGCACGACCCCTCCGTGGCCCGCGATGACGATTCGACGGTCACGCGCCTGCCTTCACGACGGTGTTGACGCCGGCGACGATGCGCTCGAGGTCCTCCTGCGTGAGCGAGGGGTGCACCGGGAGCGAGATGACCTGCTGCGCGGCGATCTCCGTCTCCGGCAGGTCGAGGCCGGGCGCGAAGTGCTTGAGGCTCTCGAGACGGTGGTTCGGGATCGGGTAGTACACGCCCGAACCGACGCCGTGCTCCTCGCGCAGCGCGGAAACGACGCGGTCGCGGTCGTCGGCGACGCGGATCGTGTACTGGTGGTAGACGTGCTCGGCCGTGTCCGCCACGGGCGGCACCACGACGCCCTCGAGGTTCGCCGAGAGGAACGCGGCGTTGCGCTGGCGGTCCGCCGTCCAGCCCTGGACCTTGGTCAGCTGCACCCGGCCGATCGCCGCGTGCACGTCGGTCATCCGGGCGTTGAAGCCGACGACCTCGTTCGCGTACTGGCGCTCCATGCCCTGGTTGCGCAGCAGACGGACGTTGCGCGCGATCTCGTCGGTCGCGCACGACACCATGCCGCCCTCGCCCGACGTCATGTTCTTCGTCGGGTAGAGGCTGAACATCGCGAACGCGCCGAACGAGCCGACCGGGCGGCCGTCGAGCGTCGCACCGTGCGCCTGCGCCGCGTCCTCGAAGAGCAGGAGCCCGTGCTCGTCGGCGATCGCGCCCAGCGCCGGCATGTCGGCCGGGTGCCCGTACAGGTGCACCGGCATGATCGCCTTCGTGCGCTCGGTGACCGCGGCGCGCACGGCGTCGGGCGCGAGGCAGAAGTGGTCGGGCTCGATGTCGGCGAAAACAGGGGTCGCGCCGGTGAGGGCCACGGAGTTCGCGGTGGCCGCGAACGTGAACGAGGGGACGATGACCTCGTCGCCGGGCCCGATGCCTGCGGCGAGCAGCCCCAGGTGCAGGCCAGAGGTCCCGGAGTTCACCGCGACACACGTGCGGCCGCCGACGAGGACGTCGGCGAACTCCTGCTCGAAAGCTGCGACCTCGGGTCCCTGCGCGATCATGCCGCTGCGCAGGACGCGGTCCACGGCCGCACGCTCGTCGTCCCCGACGATCGGCTTCGCCGCAGGGATCAGTGTCTGGCTCATTCGGCCGCAACCTCTCTGATGGTCTCGTCGTGCTCTTCGTACCGGGCCCCCGTGACGGGGCACACCCAGTGCTCGCCGTCGCGGCGGAGCGGCTGCCCCGCCCGACCCACCCAGCCGACGCGTCGCGCCGGCACCCCGACGACGATCGCGTGGTCCGGGACGTCCTTGGTGACGACCGCGCCTGCGGCGACGGTCGCCCAGGCTCCGATGGTCACGGGAGCGACACAGACGGCCCGGGCGCCGATGGCAGCACCCTCGCCGATCGTCACGCCCACGGCGTGCCAGTCGTCAGCGCTCTTCAGGGACCCGTCCGGGTTCACGGCACGAGGGTAGGTGTCGTTGGTGAGCACCACCGCAGGACCGATGAACACGCCGTCGCCGAGAGACGCCGGCTCGTAGACGAGCGCGTAGTTCTGCACCTTGCAGTGGCGCCCCATCTGGACGCCCGTCCCGATGTAGGCACCACGCCCGACGACGCAGCCCTCCCCCATCTGGACGCCCTCGCGCACCTGTGCGAGGTGCCAGATCTGACTGCCGTCACCGATCGTCGCGTCGTCAGCGACGTCAGCGCTCGGCGCGATGCGCACGCCCATGCGTCTGGTGCTCCTTCGTCGGTCTGCAATGGCAGGGGCTCCGTGCGATCCGGGCCGCCGCGTCGCAAGGTTACCCGGCCGACGCCGTCGGCTCGACCGACCAAGGTCCCGAGTCCGGTCGGCGTGCTGCAACAATGGGCGCCATGCCTGAACCGGACGCGGCGGCCCCCGGCCGCCCGCCCATCCACGAAGCGCGTTACGCCGACGCGTGCCTCGTCGTCCCCCTGTACAACGAGGGTGCCGTCATCGGCGAGGTGGTCAAGGACGCGACGGCCGTCTTCCCGCACATCGTGTGCATCGACGACGGCAGTGCGGACGACTCCGCAGAGCGCGCACGACAGGCCGGAGCGACCGTGCTCCGCCACGCCGTCAACCTTGGGCAGGGTGCAGCGCTCCAGACGGGTATCGAGTACGCGCGGGAGCTGCCCGGCGTCCACTACCTGGTGACCTTCGACGCCGACGGGCAGCACCAGGTCGACGACGCCGCCGCGATGGTCGACCTGGCGCGGGAGAACGACCTGGCGATCGTGTTCGGGTCACGGTTCCTCGACTCCCGGACCCGCCCGGGGCTCCTCAAGCGGCTCGTTCTGCGCACCGCGGTCTGGTTCACGAACCAGAGCACGGGTCTGCGGCTCACCGACGCGCACAACGGCCTGCGTGTGATCCGGGTCGACGCGGCGCGCATGATCGACCTCCACCAGGACCGCATGGCCCACGCGAGCGAGATCGTCCTCCAGCTCGGACGCACCCGGTTGCCGTGGCGCGAGCACCCCGTCCACCTCCTGTACACCGAGTACTCGAGGTCGAAGGGCCAGTCGTTGTGGAACTCGGTCAACATCCTCGTCGACCTCGTCTTCAAGTAGGCCGGACCGCCCATGCTCATCGAGATCGTCCTCGTCGTCGCGATCGGCGTCGTCACCGTGCTCCTCACCCGGTCGACCGCGAACGCACGGCATCAAGCCATCCGTCGGCTGCTCCTCGCGGGGTTCGTCGTCGTCGCCGTCGTGTCGGTCCTGTACCCGGCCTGGCTGAGCTATCTCGCGAACCTGCTGGGCGTCGGCCGTGGCACGGACCTGCTCCTGTACGCGCTCGTCATCGCCTTCGTGAGCTACATCGCGACGAGCCACCGGCGCGCGAACGTGCTGGCTCGCAAGATCACGCTGCTGACACGAGAGCTGAGCCTCGCCGAGGCGCGGATCGCGCGCGTCGATGCCTCGGTCGACGAGCTCGGTCACCGCGAGGTGCCACGGGACGAGCGCCCGGGCTCCTGACGTCACACGGGCCGACCCTGCACAAGTCCTCCACCCTGCGAGCCCTCCCCCCGCGCGGTGACGTTGCACACGCCGCCTATGCTCTTTTTCCGTGACATCCCGTTCCCGTGCCCAGAACCGCACCGCGGCGGCTGCCAAGCCGTCGCGCGCGCCTGCGCACGCACGGAGCCAGCGCACGCACCGCGTCGCCCGCACGGTCGGCCTCGTCACGACGGCGGTGCTCGCGTTCGGCGCGGTCGGCGGTGCCTCCGCGCTGTCGAACATCCAGGGCAACATCGGGTCGTCGAAGGGCCTCGAGCTCCTCACCGACCGCCCGGAGCAGACGACCCCCGACCCGAGCGACCCGAACGCCGGGAAGCCGTTGAACATCCTCGTGATGGGTTCCGACCAGCGCGGTGGCGAGAACGGCCACGAGGTCGCGGGCGTCGAGGGCATGCGCTCGGACACGACCATCCTCGTCCACGTCTCGGCCGACCGGTCGCGCGTCGAGATGGTCTCCATCCCTCGCGACTCGCGCGTCGACATCCCGGCGTGCAACACGACGAGCGGCGAGACCACCGCACCGGCGAACACGCGGTTCAACGCCGCGTTCGCCAACGGCGCCATGACGGGCGGCGACGTCGACTCCGCCGCGGCGTGCACGATGCAGACGGTGGAGAGCCTGACAGACGTCTTCGTCGACGGGTTCGTCGTCGTGGACTTCGCCGGCTTCCAGAACATGGTGACCGCGATCGGCGGCGTCCCGATCTGCATCCCGGAGGCGATCGACTCGCCCAAGGCGGACCTCCAGCTCGCCGCGGGATGGCAGACGCTCGACGGAGCCCAGGCGCTGGGCTTCGCGCGTGCTCGGTACGGCGTGGGCGACGGCTCGGACCTCAGCCGCATCGGCCGCCAGCAGCAGCTCCTCGCCGCGACGGTGAACCAGGTCCTGTCGAAGAACGTCCTCTCGGACCTCGGCCAGATCTACGGCTTCGTCGACGCGGGCACCAGGTCGCTGACGATGAGCGAGAACCTCGCGTCCATCCCGAGCCTCGCCGGGCTCGCCTTCAGCCTCAAGGGCGCGACGAGTGGCAACATCACCTTCATGACCGTCCCGAACGCGCCGGACCCGCAGGACCCCGACGCGAAGGTCGTGTGGACCTCCGAGGCCGACGAGCTGTGGGCGAAGGTCCGCGCCGACGAGCCGATCGTCACTCCGCCGGCTCCCGCGACCGAGCAGCCCGCCGCGGAGACCGGCGAGGCCCCGTCCGCCGAGTCGACGGTGCCGTCGCAGACCGAGGGGGGCGACGGCGCGGCAGGCACGGACCCCGCGGCGCCCGTCGAGCCGGCACCGGTGCAGACGAAGGACGCCGGCAAGGAGGCGTTCTCCGCCGCCGACGAGACTGCGCAGTGTGGGTGACCCGGCCATGACGGATCCGACGCGCGACCCTCGTTCCCTCCCCCCGAGCTTCACGCCGCAGGGCGGCCGCTCGCCCCGCCCGTCGTCGATCGACGACGCGATCGCCGTCGGCAACAGCGGCGCGCGTGGAGCCGGACGTCCCCGTGCCGTTCCCGACGACGCCGTCCGCGCCGAGCCGCGCATCAAGCGTCAGTCGTCGCGCGAGATCCCCGTGACCCCGCCGCGCAAGAGCACGCCTCCGCCGGCACCCCCGTCACGCGGCACGCGTGCGCGGTCCGACGCCGTGGCGTCGGCCGCCGCCCCGCCGTCCGTCGCCCCGGCGCGTGCACCGCAGCGCGCGACGGCGACCCCGGCGCGCGTCTCGTCGTCCCCCCGAGCGAGCGCCCAGGCCGTGAGCTCTGCCCCGCGCGCCCGCTCCGCGGCTCCCGTCGTCCGACCACGGCCTGCCCGTGCGCCTGGCTCCGGCGGGGGCCGACCGCCGTCGGGCCCCGCGGCCCCGCGTGCGGCGGCGGGTGGCGGCTTCCGCGTCCGCAAGGGCCGTGTCGTCGGCCTGGTCGCCGGAGTCCTCGTCGTGGCGCTGCTCGCGTGGCCGGTCGGCCTGCTGATCTGGGCCAACGGCAAGATCGAGCACATCGAGGCGCTCTCAGGGGCTCCCGGCACGCCTGGGAACACCTATCTCCTCGCGGGCTCCGACGCGCGGGGAGAGGGCATCAGCGAGGACGGCACCGAGGGCGCGCGCACGGACACGATCATGGTCCTGCACGCTCCGGCGAGCGGGCCCGCGGCGCTCATCAGCCTGCCTCGCGACACCTACGCGGAGATCCCGGGCAACGGAGCGAGCAAGCTCAACTCGGCGTACTCGTGGGGCGGCGCTCCGCTGCTCGTCCAGACCGTCGAGGGGCTCACGGGACTCACGATGGACCACTACGTCGAGGTCGGGTTCGGCGGGGTGGAGGGCATCGTGGACGCCGTCGGCGGCGTGGAGCTCTGCCTCGACTACGACGTGAACGACCCGAAGAGCGAGCTCGTGTGGGCCGCCGGCTGCCACGTCGCGGACGGGCACACCGCGCTCGCGTTCTCCCGCATGCGGTACTCCGACCCGAAGGGCGACATCGGGCGCGCCGAGCGTCAGCGTCAGGTCATCGGCGCGATCAGCGCGAAGGCCGCGAACCCCAGCATCGCCTTCCGCCCGTGGGACCAGGTCTCGCTCCTCGACTCCGGCCTGGGCGCGCTCACGGTGGACGACAGCACGGGGATCGTCGACCTCGGCAAGCTCGCGCTCGCGTTCCGTGCGGCGAACGGTCCCGAGGGCATCACCGGTACGCCCCCGATCTCCAACCCCGACTACCGGCCCGGCGGGAACGTCGGGTCCACGGTCCAGCTCGACCCGGAGACCGTCGGTCAGTTCTGGGTCGACGTCCGGGACGGCAACCTGCCACCCGGCCAGGTGGGCGGTCTCCCGCAGTAGCCGGGGATCCCCGCCGGTCGAGCCGGTCCGGGGAAGAAGGCGGAGAGCTCAGGCGCCGAAGCCCGTGCGCTGCTCCCCCGCACGCGACGCGCGCAGCCGCGCGCCCTTGGCACGGGCCTGGTCGCCCAGGTCCGTCTGGAACGCGACCATGCGCTCGCGCAGGCGAGCGGCGTCGTCGTCCGTACCCGATGCGAGGATGCGCGCCGCGAGCAGGCCCGCGTTGCGCGCGCCGCCGACGGAGACTGTCGCGACGGGCACGCCCGCGGGCATCTGCACGATCGACAGGAGCGAGTCCATGCCGTCGAGGTGGCGCAGCGGGACCGGGACGCCGATCACGGGAAGTGGTGTGACGGCGGCGAGCATGCCGGGCAGGTGCGCCGCTCCCCCGGCACCCGCGACGATGACGCGCAGGCCACGCTCGGCGGCGGTCCGGCCGTAGTCGATCATCTCGACGGGCATGCGGTGCGCGGAGACGACGTCGACCTCGACGGGCACCTCGAACTCGGCGAGCGCGTCGGCCGCGGCCTCCATGACGGGCCAGTCGGAGTCAGAGCCCATGACGATGCCGACGACAGGGTTCACGCTCATGCTCGCTCCTCGTTCGGGGTGCCCTCGGGGCGCTCGCCCCGCAGGATCGCGGCGGCGGCCGACGCCCGACGGCGGACCTCGTCCAGGTCGTCGCCGCTGACGTTCACGTGGCCGAGCTTGCGCCCGGGGCGCACGCCCTTGCCGTACAGGTTGACCTTCGCGTCGGGGTGGGCGGCGAGGACGTCGGGCAGCGCGTCGGTCAGCTCGCCGAGCGCGGAGCCGAGCACGTTCGCCATGACGGTCCAGCGCGCGCTGGCGGAGGTGTCGCCGAGCGGCAGGTCGAGGACGGCGCGCAGGTGCTGCTCGAACTGGCTCGTCACGGCACCGTCGATGGTCCAGTGGCCGGAGTTGTGCGGGCGCATCGCGAGCTCGTTCACCAGCACCCGCGGGCTCGCGTCCTCGGGGCCGGGGGCGACCTCGAACATCTCGACGGCCAGCACCCCCGTGACGCCGAGCCCCTCCGCGATCCGCACGGCGGCGGCGCGAGCGCGCTCGGCCTCGGCGTCGGTGAGGCCGGGTGCGGGCGCGATCACCTCCGCGCACACGCCGTCGCGCTGGATCGACTCGACGACGGGCCACGTCCGCACCTCGCCGCGACCGTCGACCCCGCCCGAGGGCCGGCGCGCGACGAGCACCGCGAGCTCGCGCGTGAAGGGCACCTTCTCCTCGACGAGCAGCTCGGGCCCGCCCGCCGCTGCCGACTCGATCCACTCGGCGACCTGCTCGGGCCCGCCGTCGGCGACCGAAACGACGCGCACGCCCTTGCCGTCGTAGCCGCCGCGCGCCGTCTTGACCACGGCCTCGCCGCCGACCTCGGTGAGGAAGTCCGCGAGGGCCGTGCGCGCGGCGTCGGGCTCGGTCGGCAGCGCGGCCCAGCGCGGGCACGGGACGCCGAGCTCGGTGAGCCGGCGCCGCATGACGATCTTGTCCTGCGCGTGCACGAGCGCGTCGGGCCCGGGGCGCACGGGCGTGCCGTGCTCGAGGAGGTCGGTGAGCAGGGCGTTCGGCACGTGCTCGTGCTCGAACGTGAGCACCGCGGCCGCCTCGCCCTCGGTGGGCGCGATGAGCGTGCGGATCGCCGCCTCGTCCGACGCGACCCCGACGGGGGCGTCGACGACGACCTGGGCTGCCGACGAGTCCGGCGCCTCGACGAGCACGCGCAGGTGCACGCCGAGCTCACCGGCCGCGGGGGCCATCATCCGTGCGAGCTGTCCTCCGCCGACCACGGCGATCACTGGGGCTGCCACGTGCACCCACCCTAGTGCCTGCGCGACGGGCCGCCGCTCCCGCCCCCGAGCCGGTCGCTCGGCGCGGCCCCTCGGCAGGGCGCGCCCAGGGCGAGCCGGTAGCCTCGTCGGATGACCAGCGACCTCGACCGGCGGGCGGACGCGAGCGCGTCGCCGGGCGCGCCCGCCCGCGCACGTCGCGACCGCGTCGTCGCACGGGTGCGCGAGCTGGCCAAGTTCGGGTCGGTGGGTGCGCTCGCGTACGTCGTCGACCTGGGCCTCTTCAACCTCCTGAGCTTCGGCCCCGGCGAGGTGCTGGGCCACAAGCCGCTCACGGCGAAGATCGTGTCGGTCGCGGTGGCGACCCTCGTCGCCTGGGTCGGCAACCGCTACTGGACGTTCTCGGCGCGGCGCACGCAGACCCGCGGCCGGGAGCTCGCGGCCTTCGTCGTCGTCAACGTCGGCGGCATGCTCATCGCGGTCGGGTGCCTCGCGATCTCGACATACGCCCTCGGGCTCACGTCTCCGCTCGCGAAGAACGTCTCGGCGAACGTCGTCGGGCTCGTGCTCGGCACCGCTTTCCGCTACCTCGCCTACCGGCACCTCGTGTTCACGGGCGGTCCGGCGACGGACGACGACCCCCGCGCGGGACGCGTCCCCTCCCGCTGAGCGGGCCGGTCAGCCCCGACGCCGACGACGGCGCCCGCGCGCCGAGACCGCGACACCCGTGGGCAGCACGACGCGCGGGTCGAGTCGCCGGGGGACCCCCGCGAGGAACAGGGCGAAGACCGCGGGGCGCCGCTGCGCGAGCTCGAGCCGCCCGCCGTCGGACGCGGCGAGGTCGCGGGCGAGCGCCAGGCCGAGGCCGGTGCCCGCGCCGGACGTCACCTCGCGCTCGAAGATGCGAGGGGCGAGGTCGTCGGGCACGCCGGCGCCCTCGTCCGAGACCTCCGTGACGATCGCCCCGCTCGTGCCCGACGGGCGGGCGCGGACCGTCGTCGTGCCGCCGCCGTGCTTGAGCGAGTTCTCGATGAGAGTCGCGAGCACCTGGGCGAGAGCGCCCGGCGTCGCGAGCACCTGGTACTCGGCCGGCACGTCGACGACGAGCCGGCGGCCCGCCTTCGCGAACGTCGGGACCCACTCCTCCTCCTGCTGGTGCACGACGTCGAGGAGGTTGACCGCCTCCGTCGTCCCGCCGTGCGCGCGCCGCGAGGACGCGAGCAGGTCGTCGACGACGCCGACCAGGCGCTCGACCTGCTCGAGCGAGATCCGCGCCTCCTCCTGCACCGCCGGGTCGTCCGAGGCCATGGAGATCTCCTCCAGGCGCATGCTCAGCGCGGTGAGCGGCGTGCGGAGCTGGTGCGACGCGTCGGAGGCGAACTGGCGCTCGGCCGCGAGCCGCCCGGCCAGACGGTCGGAGCTGCGCGCGAGCTCCGCCGCGACGAGGTCGATCTCCTCGACGCCGGACGGCTCGAGGCGCGGTCGCACCTGGCCCGACCCGAGCTGTTCGGCCGACGCCGCGAGGTACACCAGCGGGGCCGAGATGCGGTTCGCCTGCCAGACGGCCATGGCGATGCCGGCGGCGAACGCCACGACCGAGGCGGCGACGACGAGCACCACGACCTGCGCGGCGCGCAGGTAGGCGTCCCAGTAGGACACCTCGAGCACGACGACCGCACCCGACTCCGAGTGGGTGGGGCTGCGGATCTCCCGGCCCGTGACCTCGTCGCCCGCGGTGAGGACGCTCCCGTCGGGCAGCTGGACGTACACGTGCGCGGGCGGGTCGTCCGCCCGGGGCTGCACCGCGTCCTCGATGACGTAGTCCGGGATCTCGTCGCCGGCCTCGATGCGCGCGTCGATGCTGCGCGACAGGCGGTCGACGCGCGACTGCACGTCGTCCACCTCGCCCCGGAGGACGAACTGGGCGCCGTAGAACGCGAGCGGGAAGCCGAGCAGGATGACGGCGACGGCGACCGCCGCCACCGTGGCCTGCAGCATCCGACGCCGCACGCTGCCCCTCGCTCCCCGTGCCCTCGACCCGACGGTGCCGGTCAGCCCTCGCCGCTCTCGAACCGGAAGCCCAGCCCGCGGACCGTGGAGATGTAGCGCGGCGCGTTGGCGTCGTCGCCGAGCTTGCGGCGGAGCCAGGACACGTGCATGTCGAGGGTCTTCGTCGACCCGACGGGCTCCGAGCCCCACACGTCGCGCATGAGCGCGTCGCGCACGACGACGGACCCGGCGCTCGCCACGAGCACGCGCAGCAGCTCGAACTCCTTGGTGGTCAGGTGCAGCTCGCGCTCGCCCTGGAACGCGCGGTGCGCCGAGACGTCGATGCGCACGTCCTGCGCGGCCAGCTCCTCCTCGTCGCCCTGCTCGCCGTGCGAGCGGCGCAGCAGCGCCCGGACGCGCGCGAGGAGCTCGGCGAGGCGGAACGGCTTGGTGACGTAGTCGTCCGCGCCGGCGTCGAGACCGACGACGAGGTCGACCTCGTCGGCCCGGGCGGTGAGCACGAGGACGGGCGTGGTGAGACCCTTGTGACGGATCTCGCGCGCCACGTCGAGCCCGTCCATGTCCGGAAGGCCCAGGTCCAGCACCACGATGTCGGCCCCGCTCGCGGAGTCGATAGCTCCTTGACCAGTTCCTTGGACGACGACGTTATAACCCTCACGTGTCAGTGCGCGCGCCAAAGGTTCGGCAATCGCCGGGTCGTCCTCCGCTAGCAGTACGTGGGTCATTCGCTCATGCTAGGGCATCACTACGACTTCGGTCCCATCGTGTCGCGCGGACTCTGCGACCGTGGTCGGACGCCCCGCGGGCGCCCTCTGCCTAGGCTGGAGCGCATGGGATGGTACGAGCGGCTCGGACAGTGGTCCGACCAGCACCGGTTCGGTGTGGACGTCACCGTGACGCTCGTGCTCGCCGTCGTGTTCGTGCCGGCGTCGGCGGCCTTCTCGTCCGCCGGGGCGGGCGGCGTCGCGACCAGCTCGGGATGGGCGGCGTTCTGGGCGGCACTCGTCCTCGCCCCGCTGCCGTGGCGACGCACGCGCCCCGTCGCGTCCGCCGTCGCTGTGTACACCGTCGCCCTCGCGCACCTGCTGTCCGGCTACCTCGTCATCTTCCCCGCCGACTTCGCCGTGCTGCTCGCCCTGTACTCCGTGACGGTCTACGGGCCGCGGTGGGCGCACCGCACCGCCATCGTGGCCTCGCTCGTGGGGTCCGTCGTGCTGGGCACCGCGCTCGGCCTGCTCTCGGGGCGGCTCACGGACCTCGCCGCCAGCGTCTTCTTCACGTCCGCGTTCGGGAGCATGACGTTCCTCGCCGCCTGGGCGTTCGGGCTCGTGCGACGCTCCCGGCGCGAGACGATCTCCGCGCTCGTCGACCGGGCCGAGCGCCTCGAGGTCGAGCGCGACCAGCAGGCGCAGATCGCGACCGCCGCGGAGCGTGCCCGCATCGCGCGCGAGATGCACGACATCGTCGCGCACTCGCTGTCGGTCATCATCGCCCAGGCCGACGGCGGCAGGTACGCGGCGACCGCGGACCCCGACGCCGCGACGCGCGCGCTGTCGACGGTCTCCGAGACCGGCCGCGCCGCGCTCGCGGACATGCGCCGCCTGCTCGGCGTGCTGCGCACCGAGCCTCCGCGCCCTGTGCCGCCGGCAGGTGTCGACGGACCGGACCGTCCTGCCGCCGCGCTGCCACCGGGACACGGCTCCGCCCCGGTGTCCCCGTACGCCCGGCGCACGCACGAGCCGCCGAGCCCGCCGGCCGGCGCCCCGGCTGCGCTCGAGCGCGCCCCGCAGCCCGACACGGCCGACCTCGAGTCGCTCGTCGCACAGGTGCGCGACAGCGGCATGCAGGTGTCGTTCGTGCGCGTGGGGCAGCCACGAGCCCTGCCGCCCGGTGTCGGGCTGACGGTCTACCGCGTGTGCCAGGAGGCACTGACGAACGTGCTCAAGCACGCCGGTCCTCGCCCGGCCGTGACCGTCTCGGTGCGGTGGGGTGCCACGACGCTGGACCTCGAGGTCGAGGACGACGGTCGCGGCGCGGCCGCGGCACCCGACACCCGGCCCGACGCCCGCCCCGCGGGCTACGGCGTCCTCGGCATGCGGGAGCGTGCCGCGCTCTTCGGGGGCACCGTCCACGTCGGTCCGCGGGCGGGCGGCGGGTTCCGCGTCCACCTGCGTCTCCCCGTGCCGCCAGTACCCTCCGCCCCCGTCGGGGCGGGCGCGACGCCGACGGCCCCGGTCGTCGTCGCACCGACCGCACCCCTGCCGGGTCGCGCCGCCCCGCCCGGGCGCGCCGCGCCGTCGGGCAGGATGGGACCGGGCCTCGGGCCCGGGGTGATGCCACCACCGCCGCCCCCGGCCTGACCGCGTGCACCCCCACCGCGACCGCTCGACCGACAGGACCCCATGACCGACGCCCTGCCCACGCCCGGACCCGCCGCCCCGGTGCGGGTCGCGCTCGTCGACGACCAGCAGCTCGTCCGTGCGGGCTTCCGCATGGTGATCGACTCCCAGCCCGACCTCACGGTCACGGTCGAGGCGGGCGACGGGCTGCAGGCCCTGCGCCTCCTCGGCGACCACCCGGTCGACGTCGTCCTCATGGACGTGCGCATGCCGCACCTGGACGGCCTCCAGACGACGGCGCGCCTCACGGCCGCGGCGGCCGACGGCGGGCACGTGCCCAAGGTCATCGTCCTGACGACGTTCGACCTCGACGAGTACGTGCTCGAGGCGATCCGCTCGGGCGCGAGCGGCTTCCTCCTCAAGGACGCGCCGCCCGAGGAGATGCTCGCGGCGATCCGCACCGTGCACCGGGGCGACGCCGTCATCGCACCGTCGTCCACGCGCCGCCTGCTCGAGCACCTCGTCACGGCGCTGCCCGCGGAACAGGTCGAGGACTCCCCCGCCCACGCCGCGGTCGCGGCCCTGACCGAGCGCGAGCGCGAGGTGCTCGTGCTCATGGCGCGCGGCCGGTCCAACACGGAGATCGGCAGCGACCTGTTCGTCGCGGAGGCGACGGTCAAGACCCACGTCGGGCGCATCCTCGCCAAGCTGGGCGCGCGCGACCGCGTCCAGGCCGTCGTCACGGCGTACGAGACGGGCCTGGTCCGCCCCGGCGCCTGAGCGCCCGCGCGCGTCGACGTGTCAGCCCTGGGCGCTGGGCGGCTACGACCACGGGATGACCCGGTCGGCGCACAGGACCCGACCGTCGCAGGACGCGCCGGGACCGGCACGCTCCGTAGCGTCGTCCATGATCCCGCAGCACGCCCCGGCCCACCGGAGCGCGCCGCACGACGACAGATGACGAACCCGGAGATGACGTGGACACGACCGTGTACCGACCCACCGACCCCGCGCCCGACGGCGGCTCCCCCGCCGGACCGCCCGCGGTGCGGGCCCGCTCGCTGCGCAAGACGTACGGCACGGGCGAGGCCGCGGTGCACGCGCTGGACGGCGTGGACGTCGACTTCGAGCGCGGCCACTTCACGGCGATCATGGGGCCGTCGGGGTCGGGCAAGTCGACCCTCATGCACCTGCTCGCCGGTCTGGACACGGCGACGAGCGGCCACCCGTTCATCGGCGAGACCGAGGTCACGGGGCTGAACGACAACGCGCTCACCCAGCTGCGTCGCGACCGCGTGGGCTTCGTGTTCCAGTCCTTCAACCTGCTGCCCATGTTCACCGCGGAGCAGAACATCACGCTGCCCGTCGAGCTCGCAGGCGGCACCGTCGACCGCGCCTGGTTCGACACGCTCGTGCGCACCCTCGGGCTCGAGGCGCGCCTGAGCCACCGGCCGAGCGAGCTGTCGGGCGGCCAGCAGCAGCGCGTCGCCATCGCGCGCGCCCTCATCGCCGGGCCGGAGGTCGTCTTCGCGGACGAGCCGACGGGCAACCTCGACTCGCGCTCGGGGGCCGAGGTGCTGAGCTTCCTGCGCCGCTCCGTCCGGGAGCTGGGCCGCACGATCATCATGGTCACCCACGACCCGACGGCCGCGGCGTACGCGGACCGCGTCGTGCTCATCGCGGACGGTCGCATCGCGGGCGACATCGCCGACCCGACGCCCGAGTCGGTCCTCGCCGGCCTCGACGCGCTGCGCACGTTCGAGACGCCGGGCGCCGGCGACGGGACGGTGCGCGCCTGATGCTCCGTCTCACCCTGGCGCAGATGCGCCGCAGCATCGGCCGCCTCGTCGCGGCCGGCGTCGCGATCGTCATCGGGACGGCCTTCGTCACGGCGACGCTCATCGCGGGCAACGTCATCACCCAGACCACGAACGACTCGATCGCCGCGCAGTTCGCGGACGCCGACCTCGTCGTGTCCGCCCCTGCCGAGCTGACGGCCGCCGACGTCGACGCCCTGCGCGACGTCCCGGGCGTCGACGCGGTGGACGCGGTGACCGTCACCTACCTCGACCTCTCCCACGGCGCCAAGCGCGTGTTCCAGATGGGCGTCCCCGCGCCGTCCGACCCGCGCTTCCAGCCGCTCGAGGTCGTCGAGGGCGCGATGCCGTCGGCTCCCGGGCAGGTCTCGCTCCCGACCGCCGTCGCCGAGCGCCTCGGCGTCGGGATCGGGGACACGGTGATCTCCTCCACGAACGTCTGGGACGAGTCCCAGCCCGACGGCGGCGACTACGTCGAGGTGCGCGACGAGCTGACCGTGGTCGGCACGACCGACGACCCGTACGGCGCGTACGCCCAGATGGGTGGAGCGGTCGTGCTCACGGCCGCCGATGTGGCCGCCCGCAAGGAGGCCCAGGCCATGCCGGACGACCCGGAGGCCACGTACTCCGCGGCGATGGTCGGGCTCGCGCCGGGCACGGACCTCGAGGCGGCTCGCACGGCCCTCGTCGCCGCGTCGCCGGACGAGGCGAAGGCGGTGACGCCCGATGAGCACGCCCAGTCGCAGGCCCAGCGCATGACGGGCGGCCAGGACGTGTTCACGTACGTCATCCTCGGCTTCGCCGCGGTCGCGCTCCTCGTCGCCGCGCTCGTCATCGCGAACACGTTCCAGGTGCTCGTCGCCCAGCGCACGCGCACGCTCGCCCTGCTGCGCGCCGTCGGCGCGAGCAAGAGCCAGCTCTCACGGTCCGTCCTGTCCGAGGCGACCATCCTCGGCGTCACGGCGTCCGTCGGCGGCGTCCTCCTCGGCGGGCTCCTCACGCAGCTCGCGCTCCTCGTCGCCCGGGGCGCCGACCTCGGGGTGCCGATCCCGGCGACCATCACCGTGACGCCCGCGGTCGTCCTGGTGCCGCTGCTCGTCGGCACGCTCGTCACCGTCGTCGCGTCGCTCGCCCCGGCGCGCGCCGCGACGCGGGTCGCGCCCCTCGAGGCCCTGCGCCCCGCGGACGCGCCGAACGTCGCGCGCGGCGGCGGTCGCGTCCGTCTCGTCGTCGCGACGCTGCTCACCGTGGGCGGCGCGGCCCTGCTCGCCGGCGGCATCCTCCTGGGCGCGAACGGGAGCCCGGAGGTCGGCCTCCTCGCCGGGGTCGCGGGCGGCGGCCTGTCGTTCGTGGGCGTCCTCGTCGGCGCGGTCTTCTGGCTGCCGGCCGTGGTCGCGCTCGTCGGGCGCCTGCTCGCCGGCTCGGGCTCGACGGCGCGGCTCGCCACCGCGAACACGCTGCGCAACCCGCGCCGCACCACCGCGACGAGCACCGCGCTGCTCATCGGCGTCACGCTCGTCGCGATGATGTCGACCGGCGCCGCGAGCGCCCGCACGAGCCTCGACTCGGCGCTCGACGACCAGTACCCGGTCGACGTCCTCGTCGCGACGGACGCGTACGGGTGGACGGGCGACGCCGTCCCGGGGGACGTCGTGCGGGCCGTCTCCGCGACCGACGGCGTCTCGCGCGTCGTGGAGCTCTCCGCGACGACCGTCACCCTCCCCGACGGCACCGAGATCACCGCGCACGGCGTGGACCCCGACCAGGCGCGCGCCGTCGTGCGCTCGCCCGCGGTCCTCGAGCCGTTCGCGCCAGGCACGGTCATGGTGCCCGAGCTCGACGCCGAGGCCTGGGGCGTCGCCGACGGCGACACGCTCGAGCTCACCGGCCCCGACGGCGCGACGCTCGACGTGACCGCGCACGTGGGAGCGATCGGCGACGGCTGGCTGCTCGACACGGCCGACGCACGGGAGCTCGCGCCCGAGGCCCTCGTGTCCCGGCTGTGGGTCGGGCTCGACGACACGGGCGACGCCACGCAGGTCGTGCCCGCGATCCAGGACGCGATCGTCGAGTCGGACACGCCCGTCGAGGTGGCCGGCATCGCGGTCGAGCGCGCGGCGATGCAGAGCGTCATCGACACGATCCTCGGCGTGATCGTCGGTCTCCTGGCGGTCGCGGTGGTCATCGCGCTGATCGGCGTGGCGAACACGCTGTCGCTGTCGGTGATCGAGCGCCGTCGCGAGTCCGCGACGCTGCGCGCCATCGGCCTCAGCCGGTCGCAGCTGCGCTGGATGCTCGCGATCGAGGGCATGCTCATCGCGGGGGTCGGGGCGGTGCTCGGCATCGTGCTCGGCGTGCTGTACGGCTGGGCCGGCGCGGCCACGGCGCTGAGCATCATGGGCGACGTGTCGCTCGCGGTGCCGTGGCGTGACGTGGCGCTCGTGCTGGTCGTCGCGCTCGTCGCGGGCCTCGTGGCCTCGGTCGTCCCGGGCCGGACGGCGGCGCGCACCTCCCCGGTGGAGGCGCTGGCCGTCGACTGAGGCGGACGACGCCAGGCGGGAGACCGCCGGACGCACGACGGCGCCCCTGTGGACACGATGTTGTCCACAGGGGCGCCGTCGTCTCCACCGCTTCGACGTCCGCCGTCGGGCAGCATCACCCCGTGCCACCCGTGCCTCTCTCACCCTCGCCCTCCGCGCCCGTCCTCGCCGCACGCGCCTGCTCCGCGCCGGGGACCGTGCGCGTGACGCTCCGTCCGAGCACCGACGTCCTGCTCGACGCCGGCACGCGCCTCGGCGACGCGCGCGCGGCCCTCGCCGACCTCGCGTGCCGGCCGGAGCTGCTCACCTCCACGCTCCTCGTCGACGGGGTCCTGCTGGACGACGACCACCGCTGCGGCACCCGGCCGCTGCTCCCTGGCGCGACGATCACCACGGACGGGGCCCTCGGCGGCAACGCGCCGGACGTGCTCGCCGCCCCCTGGCACGTCGCGGTCGTCGCCGGGGCGGACGCCGGGAGGCTCGTGGCCGCCCCCGGCGCCGATGCGGATCCTGGTGCGGGCGGCCGTCGTGGGTCGGCCCCGGGCGCGGCGTCGTCGCTGTCGCGCGCCCGTGGCCGGTTCACGGTCGACGACCTCGACGTCCGCTGGGTCCGCACCCGCCGCGGCACGCGGTTCGCCATCCGCGCACCGCGCGGCACCCGGCGCGTGCGCGAGGGTTCACGCGTCCCGGGTCGGCGCGGACGACGCGTCGCGTCGTGGCGCCCGGTCCGGTGGCGTGCCGGGCAGACCATCGTCACGCCGGGCGCCGCGTACGAGCTCCGTCCGCGCCCGGTGCTCGAGCACGCTCCCCGCCCCGTGCTCCGCCCGGGTCCCGCGAGCGCCGCAGCGGCGGACGGGCCCGACCGGTCGTGGACGACCCAGCTCACGACGGCGCTCATGCCCGCGGTCGCGTCGCTCGCGCTCGCCGTGACGTTCCGGCAGCCCTTGTACGCGCTGCTCGCGCTCACGGGACCGCTCGCGCTGCTCCTCCCTGCCGTCGTCGCGGCCCGACGGCGGCGCGCGGCCCGGCGGTCGGCGGAGCACCCGGTGGCCGCGACGCGCGGCACGACGGGGGGCACGACGGGGGGCGCGGCCTCCTCCAGCGGGGGCGCGTCCCGGGGTGCGAGCGGCGGCACTGCCGACGCGCCCGGTGGGGCGGACGGCGTCCCCGCGGACCCGCTGCAGCCGCGTCCCGCCGACGTCCTCACCTGGGCGACGGTGGCCCATCGCGCTCCGGCGGTGCGCCGCGCGCAGGCCGACCGGCGCTCGGGAGCGGGGGCGGGCGTGGCGGCGCTCGCCGATGACGCAGCTCCGGGAGCGGTGCCGGGTGCGGTGCCGCTCCCGGACGGGTGCGTGGCCGTGGTCGGACCGCGCGCCGCTGCCCTCGGCGCGGCACGCGCGGTGCTCGCGGAGCTGCTCGTGGAGGGCGCGACGCTCACGGTCCGCCACGCCCAGTCCGCCGCGGCGGAGTGGTCGTGGTGCCGCTGGCTCCCGGGTGCGGGGCCGGTGCCGCGGCTCGGCAGCGACGCACCGGCACGTGCCGACGCCGACGTGCTCCTGGTCGACGGGGATCCGGCTCCCGGCGAGCTCGCGGGTGCGTGGGAGCGGCTCGGCCCGGCGGGGACGCGGCTCGTCCTCGTGACCGAGGACCGTGCCCGCGTGCCGGCATGGTGCCGCACGGTGCTCGACGTCTCCGGCCCGACGGCGGTGCTCACGGGCGCGGACGGCGTGCGCACGTCCCGTCCGCACGTCGGCGTGAGCGTCGCGTGGGCGCACGCGCTCGCGCGCCACCTCGCGGCGGCCGCGCACCTCGGTCGCCTGGGTGGGGGCGCCCACGCCGAACCCGACCCGGGGGACCCCACCGCGCGCTCGCTGCCGGCCGACGTGTCGCTCGCCGCGCTCCTCGGCGCCCCTGCGCAGGACCTCGCCGACTGGGTCGCCGCGCGCTGGTCCGACGCCGCCCGCCGTGACGGTCGTGCGCTGCGCTGCCCGCTCGGCGTCGGGTCGGGCGGCACGCCCGTCACCGTCGACCTCGTGGCCGACGGCCCCCACGTGCTCGTGGCCGGCACGACCGGCGCCGGGAAGTCCGAGCTCCTGCAGACCCTGGTGACGGGACTCGCGCTCGGCCGGTCCCCCACCGAGCTCACGTTCGCGCTCGTCGACTTCAAGGGCGGAGCGACCTTCGGAGCGTGCGGCGAGCTCCCGCACGTCGTCGGCCAGGTGACCGACCTCGACCCCGGGCTCGCCGGGCGCGCGCTCGCCGGCCTGCGCGCGGAGCTGCACCGGCGCGAGCGCGTCCTCGCCGGCCTCGGCGCGGCGAGCGTCGACGACCTCCCCGTGGGAAGGTTGCCGCGCCTCGTGGTCGTGGTCGACGAGTTCCGCGCGCTCGCCGACGACCTGCCGGACTTCCTGCCGGGACTCCTGCGCATCGCCGCGCAGGGGAGGTCTCTCGGCGTCCACCTCGTCCTCGCGACGCAGCGGCCGACGGGTGCCGTCAGCGCCGACGTGCGCGCCAACATCACGCTGCGGCTCGCGCTGCGGGTCGTCGACGTCGCCGACTCGCGCGACGTCGTCGAGTCCCCGCACGCCGCTCTCGTCCCCGCGTCGACGCCCGGCCGGCTCGTCCTGCGTCGCGGGGCCGAGGCGCCCGTCGCGCTTCAGTGCGCGCGTGCGTCGGCGCCCGCCCCCGACCACGCGGCCGGCGTGCGCCTCGCCCCCGCGTGGGGCAGCGCGCCCCGCGCAGCGGACACTCCGCCCCCCGCCGCAGGTGCCGTCCTCGTGCGGCTCGTGGCCGCCGCGCGCGAGGTCGCGGAGCGTACGAGGCTGCCGCGCCCCGCGCCGCCGTGGCTCCCGGCGCTGCCGACGCAGGTCGCGCCGGACGCCCTCCCGGGCACGGACGGGGGTGGCCCGGCCCTTCCCGTCGCCCTCGGCGACGTGCCCGCGGACCAGCGCCGCGCCGTCGTGCGCTGGGACCCGCGTGACGGGCACCTGGCCGTCCTCGGCCGCGCACGCTCGGGGCGCACGACGGCGCTGCGCACGGTCGCGCTCGCCGCCCTGGCGCAGGGGTGGACCGTTCACGCCGTGGGCGCCGGGCTCGTCGAGCTCGCTGCGCACCCGGGCACGGGGACAGTCGTCGACCGCGGCGACGCCCGTCGCCTCGCGCGCCTCCTGCGCCTCCTCGCGGGGCACGACGACGGGCAGGAGCGACCCGACGGGTTCACGACCGGCACCCCGACGCTGGTCGTCGTCGACGACGTCGAGGCGGTGCGCAGCACGCTCGGGGCGCTCGCGGGTGGTGCCGGGGCGGACCTGCTGGCGGACGCGATCGCCGACTCCGGCGCCGCGTTCGCCGTCGCGGGCAGCGGTCCGACGGTCGCCGGGCTGGCCTCGCTGGTCGGGGTGCGCGCCGTGCTGACGTCGCGCGACCGTCACGACGACGTGTCGCTCGGCGTCCCCATGGCGCTCGCCGGGCAGGGCGGTCCCGCCGGACGCGCGATCTGGCTCGGCCCGGGCGAACCGGTCGTGTGCCAGGTGGCACGGGGCGAGGAGGTCTCGCGCGAGGCGCTGCTGGAGAGCACCCGAGCCAGGACGGGCCTGCCGGGGCACCGGGAGAGTCCGGTCCGGCTCGTCCGGCTGCCCGAGCGGGTCGACGCGCACGAGCTCGACCCGGACGCCGGCCGGGCCACCGGCACGGAGCGGGAGGACGGGCCGGGGCCTGGCGGCCTGCGGGTCGCCGTCGGTCGAGGCGGGGACCACGCCGGGATCTTGACCCTCGACGTGTCGCGCGGAGCGCTCGTCGTCGGGCCGCCGGGGAGCGGACGGACGAACGCGCTCACCGTGCTCGCGCGCCGTGCCGCGGAGGCGGGAGTGCTGCGCGGCGTCGTGGCCCGGGACGACGCGCTCCTGGCGCTCGCCGGTCCAGGCGTCCCCGTCGTCACCCGGCACTCGCCCGTCGAGGTCGCGGAGCTCCTGGAGGCCCTCGCGGCACGGACGGGGACGCCCGCGCAACCATCCGGTCGCCCCGCCCGGCCCGACCGCCCTGACCGGCTCGACGTCGTCGTCGTGGACGACCTGGACCTGCTCGGCCAGCTGTGCGTGCTCGAGGCCGACCGGCTGGCCGCCCTGCGCCGTGACGGGCTCGTCCTCCTCGCCTCCGCGACGACCGCGGCAGCGGCCATGGCGTTGCGCGGCCCGCTCGCGGACCTGCGCGGGGTACGGGCGGGAGTCGTCCTGGCACCGGGCGAGCGGGGAAGCGCCGACGTGTTCGGGCACGGCGTCGAGTGGCTGACCGACCCCGGCCGGCCCCGGCCCGGGCGCGGCGTCGTCGTCCAGGGCGGGCGGGTCGCGCCCGTGCAGGTCACCGTCGCGCGGTCAGCCGTGTGAGCGCGTCAGGCCTGGGAGCGGGCGTCGCGCGTCGTGGCCTCGACGACGGGCCGGAGCATGAGCAGGACGAGGACGACGACTGCGAGCACGAGGCCTACCACCACCCACGGCGTCACGCCGACCTGGAGAGAGCTGATCGCCACGACCCCCTGGAGCACCTGCCACGTCGCGACCGGCGAGCGGGACCAGCGCTGCCCCCTCACGAGGCCCCGCAGGCTCGCGGCGAGGATCGCCGCGACCCCGAGCGCGAACACGACCAGGAAGAGGCTGACGCCGAGCGACTGTGACCCGCCACCGACGAGCTCGACGAGGATCAGGACGGCGCCTGCCACGAGCGCGACGATCTCGATCCCGACCCCGACGAGGAGGGCCGTGAGGGCGGCCGGCCGCGCGGGCACGCCGGATGCCCCGGGCATTCCGGGGGTGGGCTCGGACGGGGTTCCGGAGGGCGCTCCGGACGGCTCGGCGGGGGGCACGATCACCCAGCGTACGCGCCGACCTGCGGCTTCACACGCTTGTGACGAACACCTCACGATTCACGTTGAGGAAACTTCCTCGTAACCCCTTGTGCTGGGCTTCACGAGGTGTGAACCTGGTTCAAGCATCAATTACCCCCCGCTCCAGCCTGGTCACGCGAGGCCCCCATCTGCGGCGCCCCTCCACGGAGACTCATCATCTCGAGACCAGGCTCCTCTCATGCCAAGGAGATGACGAACATGGACTGGCGCCACCGCGCAGCGTGCCTGGACGAAGACCCCGAGCTCTTCTTCCCGATCGGCAACACGGGCCCCGCGCTCCTGCAGATCGAGGAGGCGAAGGCCGTCTGCCGTCGGTGCGACGTCGTGGACACGTGCCTCAAGTGGGCCATCGAGTCCGGTCAGGACGCCGGTGTCTGGGGCGGTCTCTCCGAGGACGAGCGTCGCGCGCTCAAGCGCCGCACCGCTCGCGCACGCCGGGCCGGCTGACCAGCCGGCTGACGCTCGACCCACGGCGCCACGGGCGCCCACCGATCGTCCGACGGGCCGTCACCCTCCCCCGGGGTGGCGGCCCGTCGTCGTTCCCTGGAGCCGCTACTGCTGGCGGTTGCCGTCGCGCAGGACCAGCTCGAGCACGACCTGCGTCCCGCCGCCCGGCCGCGGCGACCACTCGATCGTGCCGCCGAGCTCGTTCGTGACGAGCGTGCGCACGATCTGCGTGCCGAGACCGCTCTTGGCGGCCTTCCCTGCGAGCGCGACGTCGCCCTCGGGCATGCCCTTGCCGTCGTCCGACACGACGATGCGCACCGCCGAACCGTCGCGCTCGGCCGAGACCTCGACGGTCCCGGACTCCCGCTTCGCGAGACCGTGCTCGACGGCGTTCGTCACGAGCTCCGTGAGGATGAGCGCGAGCGGCGTCGCGTCCTCCGCCGGAACGAGCCCGAACGTCCCGGTCGCCACGGTGCGCACGCTGGTGTCCGCCGACGCGACGTCGGCCGCGAGCCGCAGCGCCCGGCCGACCATGTCGTCGAACTCGACCTCCTCGTCGAGCGTCTGGGACAGGCTCTCGTGCACGAGGGCGATGGTCGCGACACGACGCATCGCCTCCTCGAGCGCCGCACGCGCCTCGGGGACGTCCATGCGGCGGGCCTGCAGGCGCAGGAGCGCGGCAACGGTCTGGAGGTTGTTCTTCACGCGATGGTGGATCTCGCGGATCGTCGCGTCCTTCGTGATGAGCTCGCGCTCGCGCCGCCGCAGCTCCGACACGTCGCGGCACAGCAGGACCGCGCCGATGCGCTGGCCGGACTCCGTCAGCGGCAGCGCCCGCAGCGAGAGCGCGACGCGCTGCGCCTCGATCTCCGTGCGCCACGGCGCCCGACCCATGACGACGAGCGGAAGCGACTCGTCCACCGGCGTCCGGTGCTCGACGAGGTCCGCCGTCACCTCGGCGAGCGACCGGCCGACGAGCGGGCCGATCACGCCGAGGCGGTGGAAGCAGCTCAGGGCGTTCGGGCTCGCGTAGAGGACCTCGCCCTCGGAGTTGAGGCGGATGAGCCCGTCGCCGACGCGCGGTGCGCCGCGGCGCGGACCGGTCGCCGCGTTCGGGAAGGGGAACTCGCCGCGCGAGATCATCGCGATGAGGTCGTCCGCGGCCTCGACGTAGTTGAGCTCCAGCCTGCTCGGCGTGCGGCCGCTGCCGAGGTTGGTCTGCCGGGCGACCACGGCGATCGGGCGGCCGTCGTGGACGACCGGGATCGCCTCCTCGCGCACCGCGTACGCACCGAACCAGCGGGGCTCGCGCGAGCGCTGCGAGCGCGCCTCGGTGAGCGCGCGCTCGAGCTGCGGGCGCTGGCCCTCGGGCGCGAAGGAGCCGACGATGTCGTCGTAGTGGACGGTGGCCCCGGTCGACGGCCGGCACTGCGACACGGCGACGAAGTTCCCGTCGGTGGTGGGCAGCCACAGCACCAGGTCGGCGAACGCGAGGTCGGAGATCACCTGCCAGTCCCCCACCAGGAGGTGGAGCCACTCGTTGTCCGCCGCACCGAGCTCGGCGTGGCGGGAGATGAGGTCACTCATGGCAGACACGGACCCCAGACTAGAGGGGTCCGGCCGGTAGAGTCCCACTGGGCGCACCGCGCTCGCCGTCGCCCGAACCGTCGAGAGGCCCGTGGGGGCCGAGGAGGTCCCGTGCACCTGAGCGTCGTGCTGCGCTACCCCGCTCCCGTCGACGTCGTCGGCGCCCTCCTCGCGGACGAGGAGTTCGTCCGGTGGCGGGCCGCGCGCTCCGGCGGCGACGGCGCGCGCGTCGAGCAGGTCGACGTCACGGGGAGCGAGGACGAGGGCTTCGTCGTGGTGGTGCGTCGCACCCTGCCGACGGCACAGATCCCCGCGCACGTGCGGTCGTTCGTCGGTGGGGAGCTCGAGATCCGTCAGGCCGAGGCCTGGGAGCCCGCGCGCGACGGCGAGCGCGCCGGCACGGTGTCGCTCGAGATCACGGGTGCACCCGTACGCCTGACCGGCACGGTGGTGCTCGTGCCGGACGGTGCCGGCACCGTCCAGACGTACACCGGCGAGGTCAAGGCGTCCGTCCCGCTCTTCGGTCGGGCCATCGAGGAGGCCGCCGTGGGGGCGGTCCGCTCGTCCCTCGCCGCGGAGCAGGCGGCGACCCTGGAGTGGCTCGCGCGCTGACGCCGGCCGAGACCCGTGCACCGGTCTCGAACCGGTAACGATTTTGCGACCGAGGCGAGCCGCCGCTCCACCGTGCAACGCCCTGACCTGCGAAGATGCTTGGGTGGGAGCGCGACCACAGCCGCGACGACCCCGACGGCGCTTGACACGGGTTCGCCCTGACGGCCACGATCACCTCGTTGCGTGGAAGCGCTACCACTCTGGAGTGGGAGCGCTGCCACAACCCCGCCCCACCGACAAGGGAGTCACCGTGCTGAGCAGCACTCGTACGACCCGCCGCCCCCGCAAGGCGATCGCCGCCGTCGCGGGCCTCGCGGCCTTCACCCTCACCCTGACCGCGTGCTCGAGCGGCTCCGGCTCGGACGACGACGAGACGGGCTCGGGCGACGAGGAGATCACCCTCACCGTCGCGACGTTCAACGACTTCGGCTACTCCGACGAGCTGCTCGCGGCCTACACCGAGGAGCACCCGAACGTCACCGTCAAGCAGACGAAGGCGGCCAAGTCCGAGGACGCGCGCAACAACCTCACGACCAAGCTCGCCGCCGGCGGCGAGGGCCTGGCCGACATCGAGGCCATCGAGGTCGACTGGCTCCCCGAGCTCATGCAGTACCCCGACCTCTTCACCGACCTCACCGACCCCGAGCTCGAGGGCCGCTGGGTGGACTGGAAGGTCCAGCAGGCGACGACGCCCGACGGCGCTCTCATCGGCTACGGCACCGACATCGGCCCGAGCGCGATCTGCTACCGCCAGGACCTCTTCGAGGCCGCCGGGCTGCCGACCGACCCCGCCGAGGTGGCGGAGCTCCTCGGCGGCGAGGACGCGACGTGGGACGACTACTTCGCGGCCGGCGCGACGTTCGTCGGTGCGAGCGACTCCGCCTGGTACGACTCCGCGATGTCGATCTCGCAGGCCATGGTCAACCAGATCGACAACGCCTACGAGGAGTCGGACGGCACCGTCAAGGACCTGGCGACGAACCAGGAGATCATCGACATCTACGACACGGTGCTCGAGCAGTCCACGACGAACGGTCTGTCGGCCGGTCTCGAGCAGTGGTCCGGTGACTGGGACGCCGCGTTCCAGAACAACGGCTTCGCGACGATGATCTGCCCCGCGTGGATGACCGGTCCGGTCGAGGAGCGCTCAGGTGGCGTCACCGGCTGGAACGTCGCCGACGTCTTCCCCGGCGGCGGCCTCAACTGGGGCGGCTCGTTCCTCACGGTCCCGGCCTCGGGCCCGAACGCCGAGGCGGCCAAGGAGCTCGCGGCGTGGCTGACCGACCCGGCGCAGCAGACGACGGCCTTCGAGAACGCGGGCACGTTCCCGTCGCAGCTCGAGGCTCAGGAGTCGGACGCGGTCCAGTCCTTCACGAACGAGTTCTTCAACGCCGCCCCCGTCGGTGAGATCTTCGTGAACCGTGCGCTCGCGATCGACAGTGCCCCGTTCAAGGGCGCGAACTACTTCTCGGTCCACACGGCCGTCCAGGACGGCATCAAGCGCGTGGACGTCGAGAAGACCGACGACGCCGCGTCGTCGTGGCAGAAGACGATCCAGTCCTTCCAGGACCTGGGTCTGTGACCTGACGGGGCCGGGCCGGTGCGCAGCGCGCCGGCCCGGCCCCGCCCGCGTCCCCGCCCGTCCCGGTCCAGACCCAGCAGCCCAGGAATCCCACATGGCCGTCCTCTCGCCCACCCAGCCCTCGCCCGGGCTCCGCGGGCCGACCGAGCGCACGCCGCGCCGCGTCGGCTTCTCCCAGCGCCTCGGGCGCTGGGACGTCAAGCTCTCGCCGTACCTGTACATCTCGCCGTTCTTCATCCTGTTCGCCGTCACCGGGCTCTTCCCGCTCGTCTACACCGCGGTCGTCTCGGTGTACGACTGGAACCTGCTGGGCGGCCAGGGCGACTTCGTCGGCCTGCAGAACTACAGCGACGTCCTCGCCCAGCCGACGTTCTGGAAGTCGCTGCGCAACACCGCCTCGATCTTCCTGCTCTCGTCCGTGCCGCAGGTGATCGCCGCGATCGCCATCGCGGCACTGCTCGACCAGAACCTGCGCACCGCGACGTTCTGGCGCATGGGAGTCCTGCTGCCCTACGTCGTCGCACCCGTCGCGGTCTCGATGATTTTCGGCCGCCTCTTCGCCGACCAGTACGGCCTCATCAACGAGATCCTCGGCGTCGTCGGTATCGAGCCCATCCGCTGGCACGCCGACGCCCTCGCGAGCCACGCCGCGATCGCGTCGATGGTGAACTTCCGCTGGACCGGCTACAACGCCCTCATCTTCCTCGCTGCCATGCAGGCCGTGCCGCGCGAGCTGTACGAGGCCGCGATCATCGACGGCGCCGGCCGGGTGCGCCAGTTCTTCTCCGTGACGGTCCCCCAGATCCGCGCCACGATCATCTTCGTCGTCATCACGTCGACGATCGGCGGGCTGCAGATCTTCGACGAGCCGCGCATGTACGACGCCCAGGGCCTCGGCGGCGCCGACCGGCAGTGGATGACCACGGTCCTCTACCTCTACGACGTCGCGTGGGGCAACCAGAAGAACTTCGGCCGCGCCGCCGCGATCGCCTGGTTGCTCTTCCTCGTCATCATCATCATCGGGATGATCAACTTCCTCGTCACCCGACGGATCTCGACGTCGAGCGCACAGCCCAAGCCACCACGGTGGGTCAGGCGGCGCCGGGAGGCCCAGAAGCGGGCGCGCGCCGAGCGCGCCATGTCCACCCAGCGCGTGAGCACGACCCCCACCCCGGGGAGCACCGCGTCCAGCACGACCGACCGGAGGAAGCGATGAGCTCCGTCCCCGTCATCGCCCAGACCGCCGGCCCGGGCGCGGCCCGCGCCGCCTCCCGCCGTCGGGCGGCCGGCAAGAACGTCGGCGGGACGCAGCGCCGTCCGCGCTGGGTGACGTACACGATCCTCGGCGTCGTCCTGCTGATCTCGGTGTTCCCGCTCTACTTCACGCTCATCCTCGGTTCGTCCACCCCGGAGGAGATCTCGCAGAGCGCGCTGCCCCAGCTCCTGCCCGACGCGAGCCTGTTCGAGCGGTTCGCGGACGTCATGAGCTCGGACGCGATCAACTTCTGGAAGGCCGCCTGGAACTCGGTGGTCATCTCGGTGATCACGGCCCTGTCGGTCGTGCTGTTCTCGACGCTCGCGGGCTTCTCGTTCTCGAAGCTCCGCTTCCGGGGCCGCGGCCCCCTGCTGGTCTTCGTCATCGCGACCATGGCGGTGCCGACCCAGCTCGGCGTCATCCCGATGTACATCCTCATGTCGGACATCGGGTGGATCGGCAAGCTCCAGGCGGTCATCGTCCCGGCGCTCGTCACGGCGTTCGGCGTGTTCTGGATGACCCAGTACCTCGGCGAGGCGCTGCCGTACGAGCTCATCGAGGCGGCCCGCGTCGACGGCGCGTCGATGTTCCGCACGTTCTGGTCGATCGCCCTGCCGGCGGCCCGGCCGGCGGCGGCGATGCTCGGCCTCTTCACCTTCGTCCAGCAGTGGACGAACTTCTTCTGGCCGTCGATCGTGCTGAACCAGAACAACCCCACGCTGCCGCTCGTGGTGCGTTCGCTGCAGTCGAACTTCTTCACCGACTACTCGCTCGTCATGGCGGGAGTCTTCCTGGTGACGCTGCCGCTGATCGTGATCTTCCTCTTCACCGGCCGCCAGCTCGTGGCCGGCATCATGCAGGGCGCTGTGAAGGGCTGAGCCCTCCGCACGACCGCGCACCGCGAGACGTCTCCCGCAGCGCGGACGACCGCCGCGCGGGCGGGCCGCCCAGGCCCGCCCGCGCGCCACTCCTCGACCTTCCGAAGGACAATCGATCCATGAGCCTCTTCGTCCCGTCCGCGCCCCTCACGGCGAACCCGGCGACCGCGACCGGTCGCGTCGAGATGCCGCAGGGCTTCCTCTGGGGTGCGGCGACCGCCGCGTTCCAGATCGAGGGCGCGGGGCACACCGACGGCCGCACGGACTCCGTCTGGGACGCGTTCGCGCGCGTGCCGGGCGCCGTCGTGAACGGCGACGACGGCATGGTCGCGTGCGACCACTACCACCGGTACCGGGAGGACGTCGCGCTCATGCGCGGGCTGAACCTCGGGGCGTACCGCTTCTCGACGTCGTGGGCGCGCGTGCGTCCCGACGGCGGCGCGGTGAACCCGGCCGGCCTCGCGTTCTACGACCGCCTGGTCGACGAGCTGCTCGAGGCCGACATCATGCCGTGGCTCACGCTGTACCACTGGGACCTCCCGCAGGCGCTCGAGGAGAAGGGCGGCTGGACGTCGCGCGACACCGCCTATCTCTTCGCGGAGTACGCGGTGACGATGCACGAGGCGCTCGGCGACCGCGTGGGGGTCTGGACGACGCTCAACGAGCCGTGGTGCTCGGCGTTCCTCGGGTACACCGCGGGCGTGCACGCGCCGGGACGGCAGTCGCGTGAGGACGGTCTCGCCGCGGCGCACCACCTGCTGCTCGGGCACGGTCTCGCCGTGCAGGCGCTGCGCGAGCGCGCGCCCGAGGCGAACCTCGGCATCACGCTGAACTTCACCGTCTCCGACCCGGTCGACCCGGACGACCCGGCGGACGTCGACGCCGCACGTCGCATCGACGGCCAGTTCAACCGGATCTTCCTCGACCCCGTCTTCCACGGCGAGTACCCCGCGGACGTGCTCGACGACGTCGCCCCCTACGGGCTCCTCGACCACGTCAAGGACGGCGACCTCGAGATCATCTCCACGCCGATCGACACGCTCGGCGTCAACTACTACAACGGCGGTTCCGTCTCGGGGCACCCGGAGTCGGCCCAGGCGGGCGAGACGGGCGGCGGGACCCGTCCGGAGGGTGTCCGCGACGACGCCGCCGACGCGACGGGCGCACCCGTGCGCGCGACGTCGTCCCCGTTCCCCGCGGCGGACGACGCGCACGACCGCTCGCGCGGCCTGCCCCGCACGGACATGGGCTGGGAGGTGCAGCCCGAGGGGCTGACGCGCCTGCTCACCCGGCTGCAGTCCGACTTCACGGGCCCTCGCGGCGTGGCCATGTACATCACCGAGAACGGCGCCGCCTACCCCGACCAGGTCGGGGCCGACGGCACGGTCGACGACCAGGACCGCCTCGACTTCATCGACGCCCACCTCCGCGCGACGCGTGACGCGATCGACGCCGGCGCCGACGTGCGCGGCTACTTCGCGTGGTCGCTCATGGACAACTTCGAGTGGGCGCTCGGGTACTCGAAGCGGTTCGGCATCGTCCACGTCGACTACGCCACGCAGGAGCGCACGGTCAAGGCGAGCGGCCACTGGTACGCCGGCGTCGCACGCGACAACGCCGTTCCTGCGCGTCACGCCGCGGCTCCCGCCCACGTCGGCGCCACCGCCCCGGACGCCTCGACCGGGGAGTGAGGTCGTGACGGGGGGCGGGACGGTGCGGTCCGGGGACCGGAGGCGGGATACTGTGCTGATGAACAGCCTGCGTTCCGCGCCGACCCTGGACGAGGTGGCCCAGACGGCGGGTGTCTCACGCTCGACGGCGTCGCGAGCGATCAACGGTGGCCTGCGCGTCTCGCCCGAGGCCCAGGCAGCCGTCGACGCCGCGGTCGCCGAGCTCGGCTACACGCCCAACCGCGCCGCCCGCTCGCTCGTCACGCGCCGCACGGACTCGATCGCGCTCGTCGTGCCCGAGCCCGACGACCGGATCCTCACCGACCCGTTCCTCGCGGGCACGATGCGCGGCGTCAGCGCGGCGCTCGGCGGGACCGACCTGCAGCTCGTCCTGCTCTTCGCGCGGCCGGACGAGCAGCCGGGACGGATCGTGCGGTACCTGAGCAGCGGTCACGTGGACGGTGCGATCGTCGCGTCGCACCACCGGGACGACGAGCTCGAGGAGGCCCTCCTCGCCGCCCGTCTGCCCGCGGTGTTCGTCGGACGCCCGTTCCACCCGACGCCGGACCTGCTCTACGTCGACGTCGACAACGTCGAGGGCGGTCGCCTCGCGACGCGCCGGCTCGTCGAGGCGGGCCGCACGCGCATCGCGACCATCGCGGGGCCGCAGGACATGACCGCCGGCGTCGACCGGCTCACCGGGTGGCGCGAGGTGCTGCACGAGGCGGGCCTGCCCGACGACGCGGTCGAGGTCGGCGACTTCGCGTCCTCGGGGGGCGCGGCGGCGATGGAGCGCATCCTCGCGAGCCACCCCGACGTCGACGGTCTGTTCGTCGCGTCGGACCTCATGGCCGAGGGAGCGCTGCGCGTGCTCGCCGCGCACGGGCGCCGGGTGCCGCAGGACGTGTCGATCGTCGGCTTCGACAACCTCATGAACGCGGCGAGCACGTCGCCGCCGCTCACGACGGTCCAGAACCCGATGGTCGAGATGGTGCGCGGCGCTACCGACCTCCTGCTCGACCTCGTCACGGGGCGCACCGAGCACGTCGCGTCGCACGTGCTCGCACCCGAGCTGGTCGAGCGCGACTCGGTCTGACCTCGCGCGGCGTCCGCCCGACGCGGCGCACCGGGCACGCCGTGCGTGGGAGGTCGCTTCTAGCCTGGGACCCATGAACCACGCGCCCGCCTCGCCGGACGTCGTCGTCCGGCGTGCCGACGTCCTCGCCTTCCGCTGGCACGCCCAGCAGCTCGACCGCGCCCCGGGATCCGGTGCGTCGCCCACCGACGCCGAGGTGCTCGACCTGGGCGTCCAGGACACGGGGCCCGACGGCGCGGCGTGGGCGCTCGAGGTCCGCGGCGCCCCGCCCGCCGGCCCGGACGACCTCGCGCTCGCCTGGACGCTGCGCGGCGCGCCGCACGCCTACCGCCGCCGCGACCTCGCCGCGGTCGCCACGGCGACCGCCCCTCTCTCGGAGGCCGACGCCGCCAAGCGCGTGTTCGACGCCAGCAAGCCCCTGCGCGCGGCGGGGATCGCCGTGCTGGACGCGCTGCGCACCGAGGCGGCGCTCGAGCACGAGATCGTGGCCGAGCCCACCGTGAAGGGCGAGCTGTCGACGCGGCTCACCGCACGGCTCGACGAGCCGTACCTGCGCTGGTGCCGGTCGTGCGGCGCGACGCACAGCTACGAGCAGACGTTCCGCCTCGCGGCCCTGCAGGCGGGCCTCGAGCTCGAGCCGGGGACGTCGCCGCCCGTGCTGCGCCGCGTCCCCGGCCTCGAACCACCCCTCTACGGCAGGCTCGGCGGCGACGCCGAGGACCGCTTCGACGTCGTGCGCGGCTACCTCCGGTTCTTCGGCCCCGCGACCGTCCAGGACGCCGCGGCGTTCCTCGACGCGCCCGTCGCCGAGGTCCGTGCGCACTGGCCCGACGACGTCGTGCGCGTCGAGGTCGCGGACCTCCCCCCGGCCGTGCGACCGGTCGAGCGTTGGGTGCTCGCCGCCGACGCGGACCGGGTCGTCGGCGCCGCCGACCGGCATCTCGACCGGCATCTCGACCGGCATCTCGACCGGCACGGCGACACGACCGGCGGGGCGCCGCAGGTCCGGCTCGTCGGCCCCTACGACCTGTATCTGCAGCTTCGCGACCGCGAGACCCTCGTCCCCGACCCGGCGCGCGCGAAGGACCTCTGGCGCGTGCTCGGTCGCCCGGGCGCCGTGCTCGCCGACGGCGACGTCGTGGGCACGTGGCGACCCCGCACGTCGGGCCGCCGGCTCACCGTTCTCACGGACGAGTGGATCCCCTGGGACGAGGGCCTGACGGAGGCCGTCGCCGAGCAGGCCGAGCGCCTGCGCGCCTTCCGCGGCGCAGCCTCGGTCAGCGTCACCGCGGCCTAGCGCTTCACGTGGCCGTACCGGTGCGTCGTGCGGCTCACCGCCTGCTCGCGGAGCACCGTGAGCAGCTCACGACGACCGCTCGCGACGACGGGGTGGTCGAGGACCGTCACGTCACCGACCCGCTCGGCCGCCGCCTCGTGCAGGCCCGGTGCGGACCCGACGACGCGGACGCGCCCGCGCACCGAGCCCGACGCCACGCGCCGCGCGAACTCCTCGTCGTCGACGTCGCGCTCCGTCGTGCCGCCGTCGCCCGGTCGGCCGAACCCGACGGGCGCCCCGGGCGCCGGGACCACGACGACCGGCACCCCGGCGGTGCGCGCCGCGTGCAGCACCCGCTCGACCTCGACGGCCGACGCATCGGAGCCGACGCGGACGGTGAGCACCTCGACCGGCCGGTAGCGGAACGCGTTCGACTCGACCTGCAGGCCCGAGGGGTCGTGAACCACGGAGAGCTCGCGCGCCCACCAGCGCGCGTCGTCCGCTGCAGCCCACGCGAGCCACGCCTCGGGCGACGTCTCCCGCGCGGGCGGCGCGGCGTCGTCGGGCACCGTTCGCCCGGCCGCCGTGGTGCCTGACGGCGGAGTCGCGCCGCGGTCCGTCCCCTCGCCCGTCGCGTCGCTCCACCGGCCGAGCTGCGCGACGTAGTTCGGTCCGCCCGCCTTGGCGCCCGGCCCGACGGCCGACTGCTTCCAGCCCCCGAACGACTGCCGCTGCACGATCGCGCCGGTGATGTGGCGGTTGACGTACGCGTTGCCGACCTGGACGGCGTCGAGCCAGCGCTCGACCTCGGCGTCGTCGAGGCTGTGGATGCCGCCGGTGAGGCCGAACGGGACGGCGTTCTGGAGCTCGATCGCGTCGTCGAGCGTCGCGGCGGTCATGAGGCCGAGCACGGGGCCGAAGTACTCGGTGAGGTGGAACGGCGACCCGGGCGCGACGCCCTCCTTGAGCCCGGGGGTCCAGAGGCGGCCCTCCGCGTCAGGTCCGCCGTCCAGAAGCCGGGGCCGCACGAGCCACGACTCCCCCGGCTCGAGCGTCGTCAGCGCGTGCAGGAGCTTGTCCGAGGCGGGCTCGGTGAGCGGGCCCATCGTCGTGGCGACGTCGGTCGCGGACCCGACCGCGAGCGACCGGACGGCGTCGACGAGCTGGCGGCGCACACGACGACCCGTCTCGGTGCGCGGGTCTCCCGCCGAGCCGACGAGGATCGCGAGCGAGGCGGCGGAGCACTTCTGCCCCGCGTGCCCGAACGCCGAGCGCACGAGGTCCGCGACAGCGAGGTCGAGGTCCGCCGACGGCGTGATGACCAGGGCGTTCTTGCCCGAGGTCTCGGCGAGCACGGGACGTGCGGGCTTCCACCGCGCGAAGAGCTGCGCCGTCTCGACGGATCCTGTGAGCACGACGCGCGCGACGTCGTCGTGCGTGACGAGGCGCGTGCCGAGCTCGTCGTCCGGGACGCGGACGTACTGCACGACGTCGGCGATCGAGCCCTCGTCCAGGCCCGCGAACGCCTCCGGCGAGGCCGCGACGGCGTCGCGCAGACCCGCGTGGATCGCCTCGACCGCGACCTCGAGGCAGCGCGGCGTCGGGGGTGCCGGCTTGGCGAGGACGGCCGACCCGGCCGCGAGCGCCGCGAGGACACCGCCGACGGGGATCGCGACGGGGAAGTTCCACGGCGGCGTGACGAGCGTGACGCCGTCGGGCGTGAACCGCGCGCCGGGCACCCGGTCCAGCTCCTCGGCGGACCGTGCGTAGTAGGCGGCGAAGTCGACGGCCTCGCTCACCTCGGGGTCGGCCTCGGCGACGGTCTTGCCCGGCTCGTGCACCATAGCGGCGACGAGGCCGGTGCGGGCCTCCTCGAGCCGGCGCGCGACGGCGCGCAGGGCGGCGGCGCGGTGGGCCGGCGCGACCCGCGACCAGGCGGCGGTCGCCCGCACGGCGGTCGCGACGACGTCGTCCACCTCGGTGGTGGACGTGAGCTCGGGCGTGCGGACGGGGACGTACCCGGAGCCCGGCCCGGTGACGAGGCGAGCCCACTCGCGCGACTCTGCCACGGCGGGGTCGGTGTCGGCGGCGTTGGCGAACCCGCCCCCGCCGGCGGCCGGGGCCTGCGCGCGCGGGCGGCGGCGGGGCGTCACGTCGGCTTCCTCGTAGTGCACCCCGTGGCGCACGGACGCGCGGAAGGCCGCCTCCTGGCGGTCCATCGGGCTGTCTGCGGGCGACCCGTCGGGCGCGAACATGGCGTGCAGGAAGTTCTGCTCGGCCGCGTTCTCCTCGAGACGGCGCACGAGGTAGGAGATCGCGACGTCGAAGTCCTCGTCGCGCACCACGGGCGTGTACAGCACGACGCGTCCGCCGCGTCCGGCGTGCGGCCCGGTCTCGACCCGGTCGGTCGCGACCTCGTCGCGTACCGCGCGGGCCTCCCCCGGCGCCATGCCCTGCAGCATCTCGACGTCGAGCGCGTGGCTCACGCCGCGGGCGCGGCCGAGCAGAACGGCGAGGGCGACGTGGAAGAGGTTGTGGCTCGCGACGCCGAGGCGCACCGCGTCGGTGCGCGGTGCGCGCAGCGCGTGGTCGAGGAGGCGGACGTAGTTGGCGTCGACGTCGGGCTTGGTCGGGTACGGCGCCTGCGGCCAGCCGTGCAGCTCGGCCTCGACGGCCTCCATCGCGAGGTTCGCGCCCTTGACGAGGCGCACCTTGATCGGCGCTCCCCCGGCGGCGACGCGCTCGGTCGCGAACCGGGTGAGCCCGTCGAGCGCGCCGAGCGCGTCGGGCAGGTACGCCTGGAGGACGATCCCGGCCTCGAGGTCGTGCAGGTCCTCGTGCGCGAGGATCTCGCGGAAGACCGCGGTCGTCAGGGCGAGGTCCTTGTACTCCTCCATGTCGAGGTTGAGGAAGACGCCGTGGTCGCGCGCCGCCCGGTACAGCGGAAGCAGCCGCTCGACGACGCGCTCGCACGACCCGTCGAGATCCCACGTGACGAGCTGCGACGCGACCGAGGAGACCTTGACCGACACGTAGTCCACGTCCGGTCGGCGCACGAGCGCGAGCGTGCGCTCGAGCCGCGCGTCCGCCTCGGCCTCGCCGAGCACGGCCTCCCCGAGGAGGTTGACGTTGAGCGCGTACCCCTCGGCCCGGGTCCGGGCGAGGTGGGGGCCGAGGCCGCGGCCGGCGTCGGCCACGAGGTGCCCGACGAGCTGGCGCAGCCGCACTCGCGCGGCCGGCACGACGACGCGCGGCAGCACCGGCGCGACGCCCGCCCCGACGCGTAGCAGCGTCCGGTCGACCGGTCCCAGGAACGAGCCGGCGCTGCCGGCGAGCTCACCGAGACGACCGAGCGCCCGGGCGGCGACCTGCACGTCCTGGGGGCGTGCGACGTCGTCGACGAAACGCACCGCGAGCTCGAGGCCCGTGGGGTCGGAGACGAGCGCTCCGAGCCGCTCCGCGGTCCTCCGGGCACGGGCGTCGCCCGCCCCCTCGCTGGCCGCGAGCCAGCGGCGGGCGAGGGTGGCCGCCTCCTCGACGAGGTCTTCCGGGGAGGTGAGGGTCGTGTCGCCGACGGCTCCGGGGGTGGGGAGCGGCCGGGCGGGCGCGTCGTTGCTCATCCCTCCAGGGTGCCCCCGATCGTCCGGGCTCGTCTTGTACGATCCGGGGCGACATGGCACCCGTTCGCGACAACGCCGAGACCTCGCCGCCCGCGGCGGACCAGCTTCTCGCCGCCCTCAGCCCGGCGATGGTCGCGCTCATGGACGAGCTGCCCGACACGATGTTCTGCGCCAAGGACGTCACCGGCCGGTACGTCGCGGTCAACCCCGTCTTCGTGGCGCGCACGAACGAGCGCTCGCGCCGCGCGGTGCTCGGCCGTCGGGCGAGCGACCTGTTCGTCCCCCAGCTCGCGGAGCGTTACGAGCAGCAGGACGCCGAGGTCCTGCGCGGACGTGCCCTGCGGGGCGAGCTCGAGCGCATCCGCCGGCTCGGCGGCACGTCCGGGTGGTTCCTCACCTCCAAGCTCCCGGTGCACGACGGCGCAGGTCGCCTCGTCGGGATCGTGTCCGTCTCGCACGACCTGCGCGCGGGCGCGGCCGACGACGCGACGATGGACGCGATGTCGGGGCTCGTCGCCGCGGTCGAGGCCGACCTCGGGGCGCGATGGACGACGGCGCGGCTCGCCGAGGCGGCCGGGTCCAGCACCGCGGTGCTCGACCGACGCGTGCGGCGCGTGTACGGCGTCACGCCGCGCCAGCTCGTCCTGCGCACCCGGGTCGACCACGCGACGCGCCTCCTCGCCGGGAGCGCCGCGTCGATCGGCGAGGTCGCGGCCGAGAGCGGGTTCTACGACCAGCCGTCGTTCACCCGCACGTTCGCGCGGCTCACGGGCGAGACGCCGGCCCAGTACCGCCGCCGCACCCGCCGCTGAGCTGTCCGCTGCCGCCGAACCCGGACCTGCCGAACCCCCGGGTTGCGCGGCACGAGAGCCGGGGTCTGCCACCTGACCCCGGGTTCGGCAGCCGCCGGTGACCCCTAACCCAGGTCTCGGCGAGGCGAGCCCGGCGCGCGCCGAGGGGTGCGCGGTGGCGAGCGACGGCGTCGGGCACGGAGACTGGCGCCATGACCTCTACCGACACCTCGCCCGGCTCCCCGGGCACAGTCCCGACCGTCGACCTGCCCGGCGGCGCGATGCCCATGCTCGGCCTCGGCACGTGGCAGTCCGAGGGCGACGACGCGTACCGCGCCGTGCGCCATGCGCTCGACGTGGGCTACCGGCACGTCGACACCGCGACCGGGTACGGCAACGAGTCGCAGGTGGGGCGCGCGCTCGCCGACTCGCCCGTGGACCGCGCGGACGTCTTCGTCACGACCAAGCTCCCGCCGGACGCCGCGGGCCGCGAGCGCGAGACGCTCGAGGCGTCGCTGCGCGACCTCGGCACGGACTACGTCGACCTGTGGCTGATCCACTGGCCGCCGTCGGGCGAGGCGTCGCCGTGGGTGTGGGAGCGGTTCGTCGAGCTGCGGGACGAGGGCAAGGTCCGCTCGATCGGCGTGAGCAACTACTCGGTCGAGCAGGTCGACATCCTGTCCGAGCAGGTCGGGGAGACGCCCGCCGTCGACCAGATCCCCTGGAGCCCCGCCGACTACGACCACCGCCTCGTGCACGAGCTGGAGCAGCGCGGCGTCGTGCTCGAGGGGTACAGCCCCTTCAAGCGCACCGACCTCGACGCGCCGGTGCTCGCGGAGATCGCGGCGGCGCACGGTGTCACGCCCGCGCAGGTCGTGCTGCGGTGGCACCTCGACCACGGGTTCGTCGTCATCCCGAAGTCGGTCACGCCGTCGCGCATCGAGGCGAACTTCGAGGTCACCGGGTTCTCGCTCGCGCCTGGCGAGCTCGCGGCGGTCGACGCGCTGGGGCAGCGTCGCGGCTGACACGCCGGTGGACCGGCGAGTACCCGCTCCCGGAGTAGCGTGACCCTCGGTGCCGCACACCCCTGCGGCACCGAGGAGAACCTCGAACCGGAGGAACCGTGACGACGACGTCCGTGCCGCCCACCACGCGCGGCGAGACCACCGACCCCACCACCCGCACCACCCCGCCCGGCGGCGACCGCCCGGCGTCCTCGCTCGACACCGCGCACGCGCAGCTGGCCGGCGCGGTCGAGTTCCTCGGCTACGACGAGGGCCTGCACGAGATGCTCGCGACGCCGCGGCGCGAGGTGAACGTCGCCGTCCCGCTGCGCCGCGACGACGGCCGCACGGTCCTCTTCCACGGCTACCGCGTGCAGCACAACGTCTCTCGCGGCCCCGGCAAGGGCGGCCTGCGGTACGCGCCGAGCGTCGACATCGACGAGGTGCGCGCGCTCGCGATGTGGATGACGTGGAAGTGCGCCCTGGTCGACCTGCCGTACGGCGGCGCGAAGGGCGGCGTCGCGATCGACCCGCGGTGCTACTCCGACGCCGAGCTCGAGCGCGTGACGCGCCGCTACACGTCGGAGATCATGCCGGTCATCGGCCCGGAGCGGGACATCATGGCGCCCGACATGGGCACGAACGAGCAGACCATGGCGTGGGTCATGGACACCTACTCGGTCAACCAGGGCTACACGATCCCGGCCGTCGTGACCGGCAAGCCCATCACCGTCGGCGGGTCGCTCGGCCGCACGACGGCGACCAGCGCGGGCGTCGTGCACGTCACCGCCGCGGCGCTGGACGAAGCGGGCGTGCCGCTGTCGGACGTCAGCATCGCGATCCAGGGTTTCGGCAAGGTGGGCTCCCACGCGGCCGCGCTGTTCGCGGCGCGCGGGGCGCGGGTCGTCGCGGTGTCCGACCAGTACGGCGGCGTGCACGACCCCGACGGGCTCGACGTGCGCGGTCTGGTCGAGCACGTCGCCGCGACGGGCAGCGTCGTCGGGTTCGACCGCGCGGAGCCGATCGACAACACCGCGCTCCTCGCGCTCGAGGTCGACGTGCTCGTCCCCGCGGCGGTGGAGGGGGTCCTCGACGGGGACACCGCCCGCTCGGTCCGGGCCCGCTGGGTCGTGGAGGGGGCGAACGGGCCCACGACGGCCGAGGGCGACCGGATGCTGGCGAAGAACGGCGTCACGGTGGTGCCGGACGTGCTCGCCAACTCGGGCGGCGTCGTCGTGTCGTACTTCGAGTGGGTGCAGGCCAACCAGGCGTACTGGTGGACCGCGGAGGAGATCGGCGAGAAGCTCGAGCACCGCATGCTGCACGCGTACGACGAGGTCGCCGGCCTCGCCCGCCGCGAGGACCTGAGCCTGCGCGACGCCGCGCTCGTCATCGGCGTGAAGCGTGTCGCCGAGGCGCACCAGATCCGCGGCCTCTACCCCTGACGAGCCCCGAGCACGGGGCCGGCGGTGGTCAGCCCCGTGCTCGGCGCGTCGCCGCGACGACGGCCGCGACGAGCGCCACCGCGGAGGCGCCCGCCGCGGTCCAGGCCACCGTCGTGTCGACGAGCGGGCCCTGGAACCGCGCGACGGCGATCCACGCGAGCCCCCAGGCCATGGCGAGGCCGATGCCGAGCACGAGCGCGCGGCGCCCCGCGGCGAAGGCCGCCCACGCCACGGAGAGCGCCGCCGCGAGCACGACGAGCACGACCGACCAGCCCGTGGCGCCGAGCCCGAGGTCCCCGACGCCCGAGTCCGCGAGCGCCGCGGCCACGTTCGCGAGCGTCGCGACGCTCACCCAGCCCGTGTAGAGCCCGACGGTGCCGTCGAGGACGACGCCCTGCGCCGTCGACTCGGGCGCGTGGCGCACGAGCCGGACGACGAGCACCGCGAGCACGGCGAGCAGCGCGGCGATGACGACGACGCTCACCGGGACCCATCCCGCCTGGACCACGCCGATCCAGGCCGCGTTGAGCACCATCGAGGCGAGCACCCACCAGGCGGTCAGGCGCAGCCGGGGGCTCGTCGCGTGCCGCGGGAGCACCTGGTAGACCGCGAAGACGAAGAGCCCGAGGTAGATCACGGACCAGATGCGGAAGGCCGGGTTGTCCGGGGCGACGGGTGTCGCGTCGGCGGCGAGCGCGCCGCCGGCGGTCTGCTCGACGGAGGTCCCGCCGAACGCCCCCGCGCCGTACGCCGCGGCTCCGGCGGCGACGAGGGAGCCGACGAGCACCACCACCTGGCGGACGCGGTCGGACGGGGCCGGCGCGGTCGTGGCGCCGGCGGGGACGGAGGCAGCAGCACTGGTCATGGCTCCACCGTCGCACTGCTCAGCATGCTGAGCATCTCGGGAGAGCGTCGACCGCGCGAGGGACTGGTGCCCGGGGCACACGCGCCGCTATGCTCCGGCGCGACACCGCCGCACCGGCGCGGCGCACGCGAAAGGCACGCCCATGACCACGACCCTGCGCGCTGCGCTGTCGGTCCTCCTCCTCGTCGGCTTCTACGTCCTCGCCCTGGGCGCCGTCGTCGGCCTCGGCGCCGCGACCGTGTGGGCGTTCTCCGAGCACGCGGGTGCCGGGGCGGCGAAGCTCGGCTTCCTGACCATCGTCGTCGCGGTGGGCCTCGTCGTCGCGCTGTGGCGCGTCGCGCGGGCGGAGCAGCACGGACCGAACGGCGTCGTCCTCACGGCGTCCGACGCACCGGAGCTGTGGGCGACCGTGCGCGAGCTCGCCCAGGTCGCCGAGACCCGTGCCCCGGACGAGATCCGTCTCGTCGCCGACGTCAACGCCGCCGTCAGCGAGGACACGCGCCTCCTCGGTCTCGTCGGCGGCACGCGGCGCCTGTTCCTCGGCGTCCCGCTCCTGCAGGGGCTCTCGGCCGCGCAGCTGCGCTCGGTCCTGGCGCACGAGCTCGGCCACTACTCGCGCGCGCACACCCGCCTGGGGCCTCTGACGTACCGCGGTCGCGAGGCGATCCTGGCGACGGTCGCCCAGCTCCAGGGCAACCTCGTGGGCTGGCTCCTCAAGCAGTACGCGAAGCTGTACGTCCTCGTGTCCGCGGCGGTCAGCCGCCGCCAGGAGCTCGAGGCCGACGAGCTGTCCGTGCGCGTCGCCGGTCGAGCGACCGCCCAGTCGGCGCTGCGCGAGATCCCGGTGGTCGACTCCGCGTGGGGCTTCTACACGAGCCAGTACGTCGGCATCGGGTGGGAGCACGGGCTCGCTCCCACCCCCGCGGGGGTCTTCGACGGGTTCGGCGAGCTCCTGCGCGGGCGCGCGGGTGACCTCGCCGAGCTCCGCACGGGCGAGGCGCCGGCGGAGCAGTCCGCGTGGGACACCCACCCGTCGATCTCCGCCCGCGTCGCCGCCATGGCGACCATGCCCGACGGCGGAGCGGTCACCGCGGACGAGCGTCCCGCGACCGCCCTCGTCCCCGGCTTCGGCACCTGGGCGGAGCGCGTCGCGACCGAGGAGGTCGCGTTCGGCACGCGCGCGCAGCTCCCGTGGGACGCGCTCGTCGCCGCGGCCATGCCCATCCACGACCAGCGCACCGCCGACACGCTCTACCGTGCGGTGGGGCGCGCGGCCGGGCGCCCGCAGGGCGACCTCGCCACGCTCCTCGACCTGCTCGCCGCGGGCAGGGTCGACGTCGTCGCGCGCGACCTCGTGCCCGGCGCGCCCGCCGACGAGGCGCGCGAGGCGATCGTGGGCGCCGTCGCGTCCGCGCTGGGCGCCGCGGCGGTCCGGTCCGGTGCCGCCCGGTGGCGCGCGTCGTGGACGGGTCCGGCTCTGCTCGTCGACCCCGACGGCAAGGTCGTCGACGTCGAGCAGGTCGCGCACCTCGCGGTCGACCCCGCGACCACCGCCGAGGCACGCTCCCGGCTCGACGCTCTCGGCATCGACGTCGCGGCGGCGGTCCAGCAGAGCGCGCAGGCGACGGCCCACGGGGGCGACGTGGTCGGCGGCCTCGCGAACGTCAAGGTCGACGGCACGTTCCACGACGTGCTCGTCCTGGACCTCGGGCTCGTCCTCGTCCCGTGCCCGAAGAAGACGGAGGGCGGCAAGGGGCGGCTCGTTCAGCTCGTGCAGTCGGCCCCCGTCGCCGACCTCGCGGCACGGCACCGCTTCGTCCCCTACGAGCAGGTCGCCGAGGCACGCATCCGCAAGGTGACCCCCGCGCGCGTCGACCTCGTCCTGCACGACGGCACGACGCTCACCCTGCACGAGACGTGGTCCGGGGAGCGGCTCACCAAGGACAGCGACCAGGCGCTCGTCGCGCACGTCGCGCCGTACGTCCGCGAGGGCGAGCCCGACGCCGTCCCCGCGGGCTGAGCCGCGCCGCTCCTCCCCCGGTCGAGAACGACGTTGGTGCCGTTATCCCTCGGATAACGGCACCAACGTCGTTCTCGGCGCTGTGCGGAGTCAGGCCAGGGGCTGGCGGTCCGCCCAGGCGGTGAGCGTCGTGCGCGGACCCGTGAAGAACGGGACCTCCTCGCGCACGTGGCGGCGCGCCTCGGTGGCGCGCAGCTCGCGCATGAGGTCGACGATGCGGTGCAGCTCGTCGGCCTCGAACGCGAGGATCCACTCGTAGTCGCCGAGCGCGAAGGACGCGACCGTGTTCGCGCGCACGTCCGGGTAGTCCTTCGCCGCGAGACCGTGGTCGCGCAGCATCGTGCGCCGCTCGGCGTCGGGCAGCAGGTACCAGTCGTACGACCGCACGAACGGGTACACGCTCAGGTAGCCGCGCGGCGCCTCGCCCGCGAGGAACGCGGGCACGTGGCCGCGGTTGAACTCGGCAGGGCGGTGCAGCGCGACGTTCGACCACACCGGCTCGAGGTGCGCTCCGAGACCGCTCTGGCGCAGGCGCTGGTAGGCGCCCTGGACCGACTCGACCGTCGGGCCGTGCCACCACACCATGAGGTCGGCGTCCGAGCGCAGGCCCGCGACGTCGTACCACCCGCGGACGACGAGGTCGCCGTCCGTCGCGGCCGGGTCGTCCCCGCCGCCGACGGCGTCGAGCGCTCGCGTCACGAGCGCCGCCCGCTCCTCCGCGTCGGTGGGCAGCGGCGCCGCCGTCGCGAACACGGACCACATCGCGTAGCGGATGGTCTCGTTGATCTGGTCGTGGTCCGCGGGGACGCGCGCGGCGTCGTGCATCGGAGTGCCTTCCTGGTCGGTGCGAGTTCTCAGCTGTGGATGTCCGTGCTGCACAGCGCGGGGACGCCGCTCGGCTCGCCGTCGCGGCGCAGGCAGCAGCCCGGCGCGCACACCGACCGGAACGCGGGCAGATCGCCCACCGTGGCCTCCTCGACCTCGTCGCCACGCGCGATCGCGGCGCGCTCGACGAGCAGGTCGACCAGACCGCGGACGAACGGCTCGCGCGTGCCCACGGTACCGGCGCGCACGGCGGTCATCCCCAGGCCGGCGGCCGTCTCCATCGCCTCGGTGTCGAGGTCGTACGCGACCTCCATGTGGTCGGAGACGAAGCCGATCGGCGAGAGCACGACGTCGCGCACGCCCTCCTGGGCGAGGGCCTCGAGGTGGTCGTTGACGTCCGGCTCGAGCCACGGCTGGCTGGGCGGGCCCGAGCGCGAGCAGTAGGCGAGGTCCCACGCGACGTCGTGGCCCAGGCGCGCCGACACCTCCGCGACGATCACGCGCGCGAGGTCGAGGTGCTGCTCGGAGTACGTCGCGAAGGAGATGCGCGACGCCGCCTCCATCGTGTCGGGGATGGAGTGCGTGACGAAGACGAGGCGAGCGGCCGCGCCGTCGCCGCCCTTGGCCACGAGAGCCGCGTAGCCGTCGAGCACGGCGTCGACGTTGGCCTGCGCGAAGCCCGGGTGGTTGAAGTACGAACGCACCTTGTCGAACTGCACGCCCGTCGAGCCCTCGGGGCCGAGCTGGCCGCGCCCGTCGAGCACGACCGCGAGGTCCTCGCGGTACTGGCGGCAGCCCGAGTACGACGAGTACGCGGACGTCACGAGCGCGACGGCGTTGCGCGCGCCCCTCGCCTCGAGCTCGTCGATCGCGTCGGTCGTGTACGGCTCCCAGTTGCGGTTGCCCCACACGACGGGCAGGTCGACACCGCGACGTGCGAGCTCCGCCTCGATCGCCGCCTTGAGGGCGAGATTCTGCTCGTTGATCGGGCTCTTGCCGCCGAAGCCGTAGTAGTGCTCGCCGACCTCCTCGAGACGGGAGTCCGGGATGCCCTTGCCCGCAGTGACGTTGCGCAGGAAGGGCACGACGTCCTCGGGCTTGTTCGGGCCGCCGAACGAGTAGAGGAGGAGCGCGTCGTACGGGCGGAGGTCGGGGACCGTGCCGGGGGCGTCGACGTGGGGCGAGGAGACGCCGACGGGGGTGGCAGCGGCGTCCTGGGGGGAGAACGGGGGCATGGTCTCGATCATGGCACCTGGGACGCGCCCCGCCCGGCGGGACGGGGACCCGAGGGACGTGACATTGAGCGGACACCGTGTCACCTCCACCGGTGGCCGAGAACGCCGCCGTCGTCGACGGCCGGCGGCGCCCGGCTTGCCAGTGGGGTCCGCCCGCCTAGCGTGGGCAGGATCCGGCGGCACCGACGCCGTCGGGCGCGGCCCGGGCGCGACGGCGCTCCCGGGCCGGCACCCGCGCCGGCACCCGCATCGGTGCCGGCGGGAAGGAGACGCTCATGAAGGCACGACGAAGCACGTTCACGACGGGGGCGGCCGGCGTCGCCGCAGCCGCAGCGCTCGCGATGGCCCTGCCGCTCGGCGGCGGCGACCGCGGCGGGGAGGGGCCGGGCGGCAACCACGGCAACCACGGCGGCCACGGCGACCGCGCCCGCAACGTCATCTTCATCCAGGGCGACGGCCTCGGGCTGTCGCACCGCGAGCTGATCCGGCTCGCGACCGTGGGCAAGGACGGGCAGCTCGCGATGGACTCGCTCGAGCACGCGGGCTGGACGACGACCGACTCCGCGGACCCCGAGGAGGCCGTGACCGACTCGGCGGCCGGCGCGACGGCGTTCGCGTCGGGCGTGCGCACGTACAACGGCGCCGTCGGGGTGGACGCGTCCGGCAACCCCGTCCCGACGCTCCTCGAGCACGCCCGCGACGCGGGCAAGGCGACGGGGCTCGTCACGACGGCGCAGGTCACCGACGCGACCCCGGCCGCGTTCGGCGCGCACGTGCCCGACCGCGGCGACCAGAGCGAGATCGCGCGCCAGTTCCTCGAGAGCTCACGGCCGGACGTCATCCTGGGGGGCGGCGAGGACTGGTGGCTGCCCGCGGGCGACCCGGGGGCGTGGCCCGACAACCCGCCGAAGGACCCGACGGAGCAGAGCAAGGGCACCGCCGGAGACCTCGTGGCGCGCGCGCAGGAGCTCGGCTACACCTACGTGAGCGACGCCGAGGGCCTCGACGCCGCGGGGCGCGGCAAGCTGCTGGGCCTGTTCGCGAACGAGGAGATGTTCGAGCAGCGCAACGAGGGCGAGGGCGACCTGTACGAGCCGGAGGTGCCGCTCGTCGACATGACGGCCAAGGCGCTCGACGTGCTCTCGCGCGACCGCCAGGGGTTCTTCCTCGTGGTTGAGGAGGAGGCGGTCGACGAGTTCGCGCACCGCAGCAACGCCACCCGCACCATCCAGGCCGGCCAGGCCCTCGACGAGACCGTCGCGCTCGCGCTCGACTTCGCCGAGCGCAACAAGGGCACGCTCGTGCTCGTCGTGGGCGACCACGCGACGGGTGGGCTCGCGATCGAGAACGTCGACGACGAGGACGAGGGCGGCGAGGGCGCGACGGCGGAGGACGGGCCGTACGACCTCGCCGGCACCGACCTGCAGTTCACGGTCGACTGGACGACGGGCGGTCACACCGGCGAGGCCACGCCGCTCACGGCCCAGGGACCGGGTGCGGACCGCCTCACGGGCGCGCAGCGCAACACCGACGTCTACGACGAGGTCCTGCGCGCGATGCAGGGCCGGGGACGCGGCTGAGGCGACTCGACCGCTCGACCCACGGGCCGCCGTCGGGCACCGCCCGCGCGGCGTCGAGCACGACCCTGCTCGCAGCCGAGCACGAGGTTGGTGTTGTTATCGCCGGGATAACGACACCAACCTCGTGCTCGGCGACCGACCAGGTCAGCCCTTGACCGCTCCCCCGAGGCCGGCGCCCTGCAGGAACATGCGCTGGAACACGAGGAACAGCGCGACGGGGATGATCGTCGAGATCGCGAGCGCCGCGAGGAAGACCCCGAGGTCGGTGGACGCCTCGATCGACGGCAGCCGCACGGACAGCGGCTGGATCGCCGGGTCCTTGAGCACGAGGAGCGGCCAGAGGAAGTCCTTCCACGCCGCGATGACCGCGAACACCGACACCACGCCGACGATCGGCCTCGACATCGGCAGGACGATCGACCAGAAGAGCCGGTACGGTCCCGCGCCGTCCACGCGCGCCGCCTCGAACACCTCGCGCGGGAGGCCGTCGAAGAAGCGCTGCACCAGCAGCACGTTGAACGCGCTCGCCCCGGCGGGCAGCCACACGGCCCAGAAGCTGTTGATGAGCGACTGCCCGAGCAGCGGCGGGTCGAGGATCGTCAGGTACAGCGGGACGAGCAGCACGATCGCGGGGACGAACATCGTCGACAGCACGAGCGCCTGGACGACCTTGCCGTACCGGGGCCGCAGCACCGACAGCGCGTAGCCGCCCGTGGTCGCGACGACGATCTGCGACGCCCACGACCCGACCGCGAGCCAGATCGTGTTGAGGAAGTACTTGCTGATCTCGACGTCGTTCCACGCCTTGTCGAGGTTGTCCCACGCGATGCCGTTCGGGAAGACCGCCATCGGCGTGCGCAGGATGTCCTGCGTCGGCGTGACCGCGAACTTCGCGAGCAGGAGCATGGGGCCCAGCCCCGCGACGACGAGGACCACGAGCAGCAGGACGTGGGTCGAGCCCATGCCCCAGAAGATGCCCGGCCGGCGCCAGTCCGCCGGGGACAGCGCCCCGCGGTCCTCGACGCCGTCGAGCGCCTTGCGACGGCGCGAGCGCGCCCGGCGGCGCTCCGCCTCACGACGCTCGCGGCTCGCCTCGGCGGCGCGGGCGGCGGTGCCCGAGGAGGCGTCGGCGGTGGCACCCGAGGCGGCGCCGGTGGTGGCCGTGGTCGTGGCGTCCTGCGAGACGACGCCGATCTCGCTCGGGTTGTCGGTGGGCGAGAGTGTCATGACGTGCTCCAGGACCGGGTGAGCCGGAAGTAGATCAGCGAGAAGACGGCCAGGACCGCCGCGAGCATGAGCGACAGCGCGGTCGCGGCGCCGTAGTCGCCGCCGAGGCTGTTCTGGAACGCGTAGCGGTAGATGAGCAGCAGGACGGTCAGCGTCGCGTTGTTCGGCCCGCCCCCGGTGAAGAGGTACGGCTCGAGGAACACCTGCGCCGTGCCGATGACCTGCAGGATGAGCGTGATGAACAGGACACCGCGCAGCTGCGGGAGCGTGACGTGCCAGATCTTGCGCCACAGCCCCGCGCCGTCGACCTCGGAGGCGTCGTAGAGCTCGGGCGGCACGCTCGTGAGGGCGGCGAGGTAGATGATGATCGTCCCGCCGGCACCGGCCCACGTGGCCGCGAGGACGAGCGACGGCATCGCGGTCGAGGCGTCCTGGAGCCACGGGTAGGGGCCGAGCCCGACCCAGCCGAGGATCGTGTTGAACACGCCCGTCGGGCCACCGTTGTAGAAGAACTTCCACAGCAGCACCGCGACGACCGGCGGCACGACGACCGGCAGGTACGCGAGCGCCGAGTACAGCCCCTTGCCCCGGCGCACCTCGCGCATGAGGACCGCGGCGACGAGCGGGATCGGGTACCCGAACAGCAGCGCGAGGAACGCGAAGTACAGCGTGTTCCGCACGGCCTTCCACAGGAGCGGGTCGGCGAGCACCTGACGGAAGTTGTCCAGCCCGACGAACGTCGGGTCGCTCACGAGGTTCGTCTCCTGGAAGCTCATGATCACCGCCCGCACGATCGGGAACCACGAGAACACCCCGAAGATCAGGATGAGCGGCAGCAGGAACACGAGGTTGCTCAGGCCGCCGCCGCGGTACCACGTCACGGGGCTGCGGCGTCGGCCGTCTCGGGCGGTCCGCGCGTGGGAGGCGGGTCCCCGCCGCGGCGGGGCGGTGGTGGCGGTCACGTCTGGTCCTTCACGTCGGTGGGGGTGCCCGACGGCGCGAGGTGCGTCGCGCCGTCGGGCACCGGCGGGGTGCGGGCCGACCGGCAGGGGGCGCTGCCGGCCGGCCCGGGACTGCCGGGCTCAGCCCTGGTCGAGCAGGGCCTGCGCCTCGGTGTTCGCCTGCTCGAGCAGCGCGTCGACGTCGGCGTTCTCGTCCGTGAGGACCGCCTGGACGACGGGGTCGAGCAGCGCGTAGATCTCCTGCGTCTTCTGCGACGGCTCACCCACGAGCGGGAGGTCGAACATCGAGTCCGTGTAGCCCGTCATCTGGTCGAGCGGAACGTTGATGAAGTCGGCGATCCACTCCTGGTTCTGCTCGTACTGCTCCTGGGAGAACATCGGCAGGACGGGCGTGCCCACGGGCTGGTCGTTCGCGACGAGCGTCTCGGCGTCCGCGACGGCGCGGTCCTCGTCGACGAGCTTCGCCAGGTAGAAGAAGTCGATCCACTTGATGGCCGCCTCCTTCTTCGCCTCGTCCACGTTCGCCGGCATCGCGGCGAGCGTGCCGCCGGTGAGGACGCCGGCGTCGTCACCCTCGAGCGGGAGCGCGGCGAGGCCGTACGTGGCCGGGTCGACGGCGTTCGTCTGCACGAGCGACGTGAAGACGTCCGAGCCCGACGTGTACATCGCGACCTGGCCGGCGGCGAACGCCTGGTTCATCGTGCCCCAGTCGAGGAGGAAGTTGGCCCCGAGGGAGTTGTCCTCCCAGCGCATGGCCTGGAGCCACTCGAGCGCCTCCTTGGTGCCGTCGTTGTCGAGCGTCGAGGTGGCCTTGCCGTCCTCGGCGACCTCCTGGGTGCGGCCGCCGCGCGCGAACGTGTTGACCGTGAGCTGCCAGCCGCCCGTGTTGTTCTGCGACATCTGCATGTAGCCCGCGACGCCGGGGTTGGCGTCCGCGATCTTCTTCGCGTACTCGCGGACCTCGTCCCACGTGGTCGGCGGCTGGTCGGGGTCGAGCCCCGCCGACTCGAACAGCGCGCGGTTGTAGTGCAGCCCGACGCCGTACACGTTCTTCGCGGGGATCGCGTAGACGTGGCCGTCGGCGCCCGTGCCGGCCTCGATGATGGCCGGGTTGAACTTGTCGGCGTAGGGCAGCTCACGGAACTGCGCGTCGAGGTCGGCGAGCTGGCCGTTCTCGACGAGCGTCTTCGCGTCGGTGAACGGGATCTCGAAGACGTCGGGCAGCGTGCCGCCGGCGAGCTGGGGGGCGAACGTCGTCGCCTTCCACTCGTACTCCTCCGGCACGACGTCGATGTCGGGGTTGGCGGCCTCGAACTCCTCGACCTGGGCGTTGAAGGCGTCGATCGCCTCCTGCTCGGAGCCCGGCAGGAGGGACACCACCTTGAGGGTGACCTTCCCGTCGCCGTCGGTGCTGCCGTCGTCGTCGTTGCCCGAGCCGCTGCTCGAGCACGCGGCGAGGGTGCTGATCGCGAGCGCCCCCGCGAGGGTGAGGGCGATCGCCTGGCGTGTGGACTTCATCGTCACTCCTGGTTTCCGGTGGTGCGGGGTGTGCGGGGTGTTCTGATCTGGGGTCTGGTGGTCAGGCCGGCGAGCTCACGCCCGGAGCCAGACCGCGGTGTCGGCGGCGAGGCGCGTCGGTGGCTCCGACGCGCGCGCACCGTCGGGGGTACCGCTGTGGAGGAGGACCTCGGCGCCCGCCGGCAGGGGGACGTCCTCGGCCCCGAGGTTGACGACGCACGTGATCGCGCCGCGCGCGTCGCCGCGTGTGAAGGCGAGCACGTCGTCGCCGAGCGCGACCCCGCCGAGGGAGTCGAGCCAGCGGAACGCGCCGCCGTGCAGTGCCGGCTCCGTGCGCCGCGTCGCGAGGAGGCGGCGGTAGAGCGCGAGCATCGAGGCGTCGTCGTCGGCCTGGGCCTCGACGGACACCTCGCCCCAGCCGGCCGGCTGGGGCAGCCAGGGCTCCGCTCCGCCGTCGGGCCCGAAGCCGTGGCTCGAGCCGTCCCGGGTCCACGGGATCGGGACCCGGCAGCCGTCGCGGCCGGGGTCGACGCCGTCGGAGCGGAAGTGCATGGGGTCCTGGATCGCGGCACGCGGCAGGTCCTCGACCTCCGGCAGGCCGAGCTCGTCGCCCTGGTACAGGTAGAGCGACCCGGGCAGCGCGGCGGTGAGCAGCGCGGCGGCCCGTGCCCGGCGGCGGCCGGTCGCCAGGTCCGTCGGCGTGCCGAAGCGCTTGGCCGTGAAGGCGAACGAGCTGTCCTCGCGCCCGTACCGCGTCACGGGGCGCGTCACGTCGTGGTTCGACAGGACCCACGTCGCGGGCGCCGCGACGGGGGCGTGCGCGTCGAGCGTCGTCTGGACCGACTCGCGCAGCGCCTTCGCGTCCCAGGGGCGCGCCATGAAGTCGAAGTTGAACGCGGTGTGCATCTCGTCCGGCCGCAGGTACTGCGCGAACCGGGCGCGGTCCGCGAGCCAGACCTCGCCCACGAGGACGCGCGGCTCGGCGTACGAGTCGGCGACGGCGCGCCAGCCGCGGTAGATGTCGTGGAGCTCGTCGCGGTCGACGTGCGGGTGCTCGCCGGGGCCTGGGTGCGCCGGCACCTCGGGCAGCGCCGGGTCCTTGACGAGCTGGGCCGCGGAGTCGATGCGGATGCCCGCGGCGCCGCGGTCGAACCAGAACCGCAGGATGTCCTCGTGCTCGCGGCGCACGTCCGGGTGGCTCCAGTTGAGGTCCGGCTGCTCCGGGGCGAAGACGTGGAGGTACCACTCGCCGGGCGTGCCGTCGGGGTTGGTCGTGCGCGTCCACGTGCTGCCCTGGAACTCGGAGACCCAGCGCGTCGGGATCTCGGAGCCGTCCTCGCCCTTGCCCGGGTGGAACCAGAAGCGCTCGCGCTCGGGCGACCCGGGGCCCGCGGCGAGCGCGGCCCTGAACCACTCGTGCTCGGAGGAGACGTGGTTGGGGACGACGTCGATGATCGTGCGGATGCCGAGCGCGCGCGCCTCGGCGATGAGCTGCTCGGCCTCGGCCAGCGTGCCGAACTGCGGGTCGATCGCGCGGTAGTCGGCGACGTCGTAACCGCCGTCGGCCAGCGGGGACAGGTACCAGGGCGTGAACCAGATCGCGTCCACGCCGAGGTCGCGCAGGTAGGCCAGCCGGGAGCGGACACCCGCGAGGTCGCCCGTGCCGTCACCGTTCCCGTCGGCGAAGCTGCGCACGTACACCTGGTAGATCACGGCGCTGCGCCACCAGTCGTCCGGAGCGCCCGCCGGCCGCCGTACCGCCTGCGCGACGGTGGCGTCGGGGGTGTGCTCGCCGTCGGCGACTCGGGGGTGGTCGTTGCTCACCGCGTCCTCTTCCGTGAGTTCGTGGGCTGCGGGAGCTGAGGCTCCAGCGTCCGCCTGCTCCTGCGCACTGCGTCCGTGTCCGTCTGCGTCCGACCGGGACGGGCACCCGGGACGTCCGTCGTCCGGTGCGGACCCCGTCGTCGAGCACGACTGTAACTAGACGACAGATAGCACGCAAGAACCTGACAGTGTCGTTATCGAAACGCTATCTCTCGACGTCGAGGCACCTACGGATGCTTGCGAGCGCGGCGACGGTGTCCCCGATGCGAATCCGGTGACGCCCCGGCCGTGCCGAACCCTGGGTTACGCGTCAGCAGGGCGTCACGAGGCCGCGCAACCCGGGGTTCGGCGCGGGCTGCGGGAGCGCCGGCCGGGCGACTGCTGAGGGCATGACGAAGAGTGCCCCGGTCCGGCGCGCGAGCGGCCGGGCCGGGGCCCTGGAGGAGCTGGGTGCGCTAGGAGGCCGACGTCTCGCGACCGGTGGCGTGCGCCGCCGCGGTCGACCCGCGCACGACGAGCTCGGGCTCGAAGAGCAGCTCGTCCCGCGAGACGTCGGCGCCCGCGATCATGCTCGCGAGCAGGTCGACGGCGGCCCGCCCCATCGGCTCGATGGGCTGGCGGACGGTCGTCAGCGCGGGATCGGTGGAGTTCATGAGGTTCGAGTCGTCGTAGCCGACGACGGAGACGTCGGTCGGCACGTCGAGGCCGGCCCGCCGCACCGCGCGGATCGCACCCAGGGCGAGGGGGTCGCTCGCGCACACGATCGCCGTCGCGCCGGCCTCGAGCAGCCGGTTCGCCGCCGCCTGGCCGCTCTCGAGCGAGTACTGGCTGTGCACGACGAGCGCCGGGTCGAGCGCGTGCCCGTTCCGCTCGGCGAACGCCTGGGCCGCGGCGAGCTTGCGCTCGGACGGCACGTGGTCGGCGGGGCCGAGCAGGAGGCCCACCTTCTCGTGGCCGAGCGAGAGCACGTGCCCGAGCGCCTGGTTCGTCGCGACGAGGTCGTCGCACGAGACGCGGGGGAAGTCGAGGTCCTCGATCGAGGCGTTCATGAGGACGACGGGCAGCCCGAGCTTCTCGAGCCGGCGGAAGTGGGCGTGGTCGGCGAGCCGCTCGGCGTAGAAACCGCCGGCGAAGATCACGCCGGAGACGTGCTGGCCCAGGAGCAGGTCGATGTACTCGGCCTCGGTGACGCCGCCCGCGGTCCGCGTGCACAGCACGGGTGTGAAGCCCTGCTGCGCGAGCGCGCCGCCGATGACCTCGGCGAACGCGGGGAAGATCGGGTTGACCAGCTCCGGCAGCACGAGGCCGACGAGACGCCCGCGCTCTCCCCGCAGCTTGGTCGGCCGCTCGTACCCGAGCACGTCGAGCGCGGTGAGCACCGCGTCGCGCGTCGCCTGGGAGACCCCCGGCTTCCCGTTGAGCACACGGCTCACGGTGGCCTCGCTGACCCCGACCTTCTTGGCGACCTCCGCCAGGCGTCTCGACATGCCGTCGACTATACGCCGCCCTGCAAGCCGCTTGCGTGGGTTGCGAACCATCGACGAATGCTTGCGTCAAGCGCGTCCAGACCCGAAGGAAGCCGGACGAGGCACATCGCTCTCTCGACCGCGTGCGGGCACCGGCGGTCGGCCGACGGTCACGACGCGGCGAAGAGCGGCGCGCGTCCGGGCGGCTGCGCGGGCGGCGGGTCCGTCACGGCGCGCCGGGCCGGTCGCTCCTGCACGGCGCGCTCCGGGGTGAGGTGGAGCTCCTCGCCGTCGTGCACGAGCCGCAGCTCCTCCCCCGACACGAGCCGGTACGTCACCGCTCCGCGGCGCACCTCGACTCTGGCTCTGGCACCAGCATGGCGGACCGCGAACGCGAGCCCGGTCAGGCGCGAGGGCAGGCACGGGGCGAGGTGCAGGGCACCGTCCTCCCGGCGCACCCCACCGAGCCCGGCGACCAGAGCGGTCCACGCCCCGGCGAGGGAGCCGACGTGCAGCCCGCCGTCCGTCGACGCGCGCAGGTCGCACAGGTCGATGAGCGCGCACTCGCGCGCGTAGGCGTAGGCGAGGTCGACGTAGCCGACCTCCGCGGCGACCACGGCCTGCGCCGGCGCGGACAGCGACGAGTCGCGAACGGTGAGCGGCTCGTAGTAGTCGAAGTCCCGGCGCCGCTGCTCGGGGGTGAACTCCTCGCGCGCGGTGTGCAGTGCCAGCACGAGGTCGGCCTGCTTGACGACCTGCCGGCGGTAGAGCTCGGCGTAGTGCACGTGGTCGTCGAGCGGGAACCGGGCCGTGCCCCGGGCCTCGAAGTCCCAGTGCGCGTGCCGCGTGAAGTCCTGCGACTGCTCGGTGACCCGCAGCTCGGCGCAGTACGGCACGACCATCCGGTCGGCTGCGTGGCCCCACGCCGCGCGCTCGTCCTCCGTGACGCCGAGGCCGTCGGCGCGCTCCGGGTACCGCTCGCACAGCACCGCGGCGGCCCGCAGGTTCTTGCGCGCCATGAGGTTGGTGTAGGTGTTGTTGTCCATCACCGCCGTGTACTCGTCCGGGCCGGTCACGCCGTCGATACGGAAGCCCGAGACCGTGTGGTGACCTCGACCGGCCCACAGCCGTGCCGTCTCGACCGCGAGGTCGAGGGCCACGTCGCGCTCGAAGCCCTCGTCCGCCGTGGCGACGGCGTGGCGCACCGCGGCGAGAGCCACGGCGGCGTTCACGTGGAAGGCGGCGGTGCCCGCGGGCCAGTAGCCCGACGACTCGCGGCCGCTGATCGTGCGCCACGGGAACGCGGCACCCGGCAGGCCCAGCTCGGCCGCCCGCTCGCGCGCCCGCGGGAGCGTCGCGCGCCGCCACCGGAGGTGTGCGGCCGCCGCGGCGGGCAGCACGTGGTCGAGCACGGGGAGCACGAAGGTCTCGGAGTCCCAGAAGGCGTGGCCCCCGTAGCCGGTCCCCGTCAGGCCCTTGGCGCGGACGCCGACGCCCTCCACGGAGGCGGAGGCCTGCACCACCTGGAACAGCGAGTGGCGCACGGCCTGCTGCATCTCGTCGTCGCCCTCGACCTCGACGTCGCCCCGTTCCCACACCTCGTCCAGCAGTTCCGTCTGCTCGCGCTGCAGCTCCTCCCAGCCGGCCGACAGCGCGTCCGTCAGCACCTCGTGGGCGTGCGCCGGCAGCGCGTCCGCGTCGTGCCCGCCCACGTACGCCGCGACGACGAGCACCGTGAGCCACTGGCCCGCCTGGAGGTCGACGCTCAGGTCGACGCCGCCGCCGCGGTGGTGCCACACGGGCGTCACGCCGTCCGCGTGCTCGACGACGTGCGCGGCCTCCACGGCGACGCCGCGTTCCGAGCGCACGGCGCGCTGGTGCACGGACGAGCCCTCTGCGTCGTGCCGGCACGACGCCGTCACGAGCCCGGGCGCGGTACGTCCCGCGCCGTCGGCCTCGCCGTGGTCGCACCCCGGCGCGGGCCGCACGGTCACCGTGACGTCGTCGTCCGCGCGCACGGACCACCGGGACGCGACGACCTCGCGTCGAGAGAGCGAGACCAGGCGCCGGTTGCTCAGCGTCACCGTGCCGCCGGACGGCGAGGTCCAGCGCAGCTCGCGGTCGAGGACGCCGCGCCGCAGGTCGAGGGCGCGGTGGTGCGCCTCGACCGACCCCGCCGCCTCGTCCGACCCGGCGGGCGACCCCACCAGGGCGTCGCCCGGCGCGCCGTCCACGGACCAGCCGACGCGCCACGCGTCGACCACCGGGACGAGCCGCTCCTCGACCTCCGGGTAGGCGTAGGCCCGCTCGGCGTACGTCTGGTCGAACTCCTCGAAGACGGACGCGACGAGCGTCGCCGGGTCGGCGTCGGCGTCGCGCTCGTCCAGGACGCCACGCACGCCGACGTACCCGTTGGCCAGGGCGAGGACCGAGGCGGCGGGGTCCGGGCCGTCGAGGTCGAGGTCGGACTCCCGGACCGCCCAGAGGTCGAGGTTGCCTGTCACGCGAGCCACCTCATCACGACCCGCGCGAGCACACCCGTCGAGCGGCGGTCTCTCGACCGGTGCGACGTGACCTCCTGCCCGGGTAGGCTCGTTCAGTGTCCTTCCAAACCTGGTCGGGGCTCGTCCCCGCACCCGTGGCACCGACGCCCGGGGACGGCCTGACCGTGCTCGTCGACGGGACCCGCGTCGTCACCGACCCCGCACTCCGACCGGCCGCCCGCTGGTGGCGCCGCGTCACCGAGGACGCCTTCGGCCTCGACCTCGTCCTGGCGACGACGCCCGTCCACCCCGACCCGACCGCCGCGCCCTCCTCCGATCCCGACCAGCGCTCCCGGCCCGACGCCCACCTGTCTGCGCACCTCGACACCCCGTCGACGGTCACGTTCGCGCTCGACGACGGCCTTCCGCCGTCGGGCTACCGCCTCACCGTGGACGACGACGGCGTGCGCGTCGACGCCGCCGACCTCGACGGCGCCCACGCCGCCGCCCAGACCCTCCGCCAGCTCGCCGGCCCACCCGCCTTCCGCCGCGCACCCGTCGCGCCGACCGACGAAGGGCCCGCGGATCGGGCGAGCGACGGCCCCGCGGTCCAGGCGAGCGACGCACCGAGGGCGAGGGCGGACGAGGAGCGCGCGCGGGTCGTGGCGGGCCTGGCGGGAGCGCCGAGGAACGAGGCGCGGAGGGGAGACCCGCGCGCGCTCCTCGGTAGCCCTCGCCCGGACGCAACCCGCCCACCGACACCGACACCGACACCGACCCCGACCCCGACAGCACTCGCGCTCCCCCACGGAACCCTCACCGACCACCCCCGCTTCCCCTGGCGCGGCGTGCTGCTCGACGTCGCACGCCACTTCCTGCCGAAGTCCGACGTGCTGCGGTTCGTCGACCTCGCCGCGGCGCACAAGCTCAACGTCGTGCAGCTCCACCTCACGGACGACCAGGGCTGGCGTGTCGAGGTCGAGCGCTACCCCCGCCTCACGGAGGTCGGCGGGTGGCGGCGCGAGTCAGGGTTGGGGACGTGGCGCGCCGGGGTGTTCGACGGCCGCCCGCACGGCGGCTTCTACACGCAGGACGACCTGCGCGAGATCGTCGCGTACGCGCGCGAGCGTGGCGTGACGGTCGTCCCCGAGATCGACGTGCCGGGGCACGTCGAGGCGGCCGTCGCGGCGTACCCCGAGCTGGGGACGCGCAAGCGGCCGCACGAGGTGCGCACGACGTGGGGGGTGAGCACCGATGTGCTCGACCCGTCGGAGGAGTCGTTGGCGTTCTTCCGGAACGTGCTCGACGAGGTCCTCGACGTCTTCGACGCACCGTTCGTCGCGATCGGCGGCGACGAGGTGCCGACGACGCTGTGGCGCGAGAACGCCACGATCGTGGCGCGTGCCGAGGCGCTGGGGCTGGCCGACGTGGGCGAGCTGCACGGCTGGTTCCTCGCGCGCCTCGCGGAGCACGTCGCGTCCCGGGGCCGGCGCGCGGTCGTGTGGGACGAGGCGTTCGGGCCGGCGCTGCCTCGCGACGTCCTCGTGACGTCGTGGCGCGGCTGGGCGGTCGGGGCGGACGCCCTCGCGGCGGGCCACGACGTCGTCATGGCGCCCGAGCAGGTCGTCTACCTCGACCATCGCGGCGGCGACACCCCGGACGAGCCGGTGCCGGTCGGGTTCCTCACGACGCTCGACGACGTGTACGCGTTCGATCCGTTGCCCGCGGGCCTCGCGGCCAGGGGAACGCGAACAGGCCCGGTGACCGGCGACCGGCCGGGACGACTCCTCGGGGGCCAGGCCGAGCTGTGGTCCGAGCATCTCGACTCCGCGCGTCGCGTCGACTACGCGGCGTTCCCGCGACTCGCCGCCTTCGCGGAGGTGATGTGGTCTCCGGCCGTCGACCGCTCCCCCGGCTCGCCCGCGTCGCGCGCGTTCCGCGAGCGCCTCGTGGCGCACCACCTCCCGCGGCTCGACGCGTACGGGGTCGAGTACCGCCCGCTCGCGGGCCCGCACCCGTGGCAGACGCGGCCCGGCGTCGCGGGCTGGCCGCGCGACCGCGCGGCCGAGCTCGCCGCCGGGGGGCTGCGCGGCGTCGGCGGCTGGGTCGAGGGGCGCGACGAGGACGCCGGGGGCCCCGCGTGAGCGTGGTGGTGGTCCGCGGCGCGTGCCTCGTCGAGCCCGACGGCGGGGCCTCCTCCCCTGTGGACGTCACGGTGCGCGCGGGCCGGGTCGAGTCGGTCACGCCCGCCGTCGGGAGTGCCGCGCTGCCCGACGCCGCGACGCACCTCGACGCGGGCGGTCGGCTGCTGCTGCCGGGGTTCGTCGACGCGCACGTGCACGGCGAGGCCGCTGTGCTGGACGAGGACGTGCAGCTCGCGATGCTGCGCCAGGGCGTGACGAGCGTCGTGGTCGGGCAGGACGGGGTGTCCTACGCACCCTCTCCCGGACCGGGCGCCGCGGCGTGGGCGAGCGGGTACTTCGCCGCGATCAACGGCGAGCACCCCACGTTCCGCGGCGGGTCCGTCGCCGACCTGCTCGCGACCTACGACGGTACGACCCGGGTCAACGTCGGCTACCTGGCCCCGCACGGCACGATCCGGTACGCGGTCCTGGGCTCCGAGGCCCGCACCGCGACGCCCGCCGAGGCGGACCGGATGCGCGCCTTGCTGCACGCCGCGCTCGACGACGGCGCGCTGGGCATGTCGACCGGCCTGGAGTACGTCCCGGCGACGTACGCCGACGAGGCCGAGCTCGTCGCGCTCGCGCGCGTGCTCGCCGCGCGCGGTCTGCCGCACGTGTCCCACATGCGCGGGTACGAGGACCGGGCCGGGCCGGCGTTCGCCGAGCTCGTCCGCATCGCCCGCGCGTCGGGGGTCGCGACGCACGTCTCGCACTACCACGGGCCTGCCCCCGATCTCCTGGGCTACGTCGACGACGCGCTCGCCTCCGGCCTGGACGTCACCTTCGACTCCTACCCCTACCTGCGCGGGTGCTCGATCCTGTCGATGGTGTCCCTGCCGACCTGGCTGCCGATCGCCGACGTCGACGCGACCCTCACTGCCCTGCGCGACCCGGTCGTCCTGGAGCGCCTGCACCGCGAGCACTTCCCCGCGCTGTCCGACCTGTGGCCGCGCGTGACGATGGCCGTGGTCCCGACGGGGACGGCCGCGGGCGCGCCGCCGGACGAGCCGGCCGTCGACCTCGTCTGGGCGGAGGGCCTGCCCCTGCCCGACGTCGCCGCGCGCCTCGGCCTGTCCCCCGCCGAGGCTGCCGTGCGCCTGCTCGTCGCGACGCGGCTGCGCGCGTCGTGCGTGTTCGCGCAGCCGCCGACGAGCTCGCCCGAGTCCGTCCGCGCCTTGCTGCGGCACCCTGCGCACGTCGGCGGGTCCGACGCGATCTACGCACCCGTGAGAGGTGGCGGCCGCCCCCACCCCCGCGGCTGGGGCGCGTTCGCGCGCTTCCTCGCCGAGCACGTGCGTACGCTCGGGGACTGGACGTGGCACGACGCCGTCACCCACCTGTCCACGCGGCCCGCCGGGCGGTTCGCGCTGACCGGGCGCGGCGTGGTGGCACCCGGAGCGGTCGCGGACCTCGCGCTCGTCGACCCGGACCGGGTCCGCGACGAGGCGACGTACGAGCACCCGCGCCGGCCGGCGTCGGGCGTCGACGACGTGCTCGTCGCGGGCGTGCCCGTCCTGCGCGACGGAGGGCTCACCGAGTCCCGGCCAGGCAGCCCGCTCCGCCCGACCTCGACCACCGACCGACGGAGGACCGCATGACCGGCACCAGCGCCCCGCACGCCGACCGCCCCTGGGCGCGCGACGTCGTCGGGCCCCGCACCAAGGGCCTGCGGCTGAGCGAGGCGACCACGGTCGCCGACGTCCTGACCGGCACGCCGCACCTCACCGACGGCGTGTTCTCCTGGCCGCTGCTCACGCTCGACGACGCGGCGCTCGACCACAACGTGGGGGTCGTCGCGGGCGTGTGCGCGGCGTACGGCGTCGAGCACGCGCCGCACGTGAAGACGACGATGTCGCGCGCCCTCTACGCGCGGCAGGCCGCCGCCGGGGCGTGGGGCGCGACCGTCGCGACGCCGTCGCAGCTCCTGACGGTGCGCGACTGGGGCGTGCCGCGCGTGCTCCTGGCGAACGAGCTGCTCGACCCGCGCGACCTCGCGTGGCTGCGCGACGACCTCGACCGGGCAGGCGGTGGCGGCGAGGACGGCGCGACGGCCGAGGACGAGGACGAGGACGAGGTGTGGCTGTACGTCGACTCGACGCACGGCGTCGACCTCCTCGCCCGGACGTTCGGCGACGCGCCCGCTGCCGTCCGCGCGCGCCTGGGCGTCCTCGTCGAGCTGGGCGTCCCGGGCGGGCGCACCGGCGTGCGCAGCACCGCCGCCGCGCTCGACCTCGCACGAGCGGTGCGGGCCGGCGGACTGCGGCTCGTCGGCGTCGCCGGCTACGAGGGCTCGGTCGCGGGCGGCACGACCGCCGACGAGCTCGCCGCGGTCACCGCGTGGTGCCGCGACCTGCGCGCGCTGGGTGCCGCCCTCGTCCGCGAAGGTCTCGCCGGCGTCGACGAGCCGCTCGTGCTCTCGGCGGGCGGCAGCTCGTTCCTCGACGTGGTGCTCGCCGAGCTGCCCGGACCGCTCGTCGTCCCCGGTTCGGCGCCGGGATCGGACGGGCGCGAGGTGGCGACGCGCGTCGTGGTGCGGTCCGGTGCGTACGTCACGCACGACCACGGCTTCTACTCGCGCACCGACCCGTGGAGCCGGATCCCCGGCGCCGAGCCGCTGCGCGGCGCCGCGACGGTGTGGGGGCAGGTGCTGTCCGTGCCGGAGCCCGGGCTGGCGATCTGCGGGGTCGGACGGCGCGACGTGTCGTTCGACATCGACCTGCCCGTCGCGCTGTGGCTGCGTCAGCAGTCCGACGACGGCTGGCACCCCACGCGCGAGCTCGCCGGGACGCGCGTCACGGCGCTCAACGACCAGCACCTCTACCTCGCGCTGGACCCTGCGACGGACTCGCCCGCGACCGCCGAGGTCCGCCCGGGCGACGTCGTCGGGTTCGGTATCTCCCACCCCTGCACGACGTTCGACAGGTGGCGCGTGGCCGCCGTCGTGCGCGACGACGAGGTCGTGGACCTCGTGACGATCGACCTGTGACCACCCCGCTCGCGCAGCACACCCCGAGAGGACACCCCATGACCAGCGAGAAGACCGCGATCTCCACCCCCGACGCCCCGGCGCCCGCCCACACGTTCCACCAGGGCGTGCGCAAGGGACCGTTCGTCCAGGTCTCGGGCCAGGGCCCCGTCGACCCGACGACGAGCGAGTACCTGTACCCCGGCGACGTCGCGGCGCAGACCACGCGCACGCTGGAGAACGTCAAGGCGATCGTCGAGGCGTCGGGCGCGACGTTCGACGACGTCGTCATGCTGCGGGTCTACCTCACGAAGCGCGAGGACTTCCCGGTCATGAACGAGGCCTACGGCGCGTTCGTCGCCGCGCACACGAGCAACGGCGTGCTGCCCAGCCGGACGACCGTCTTCACCGGTCTGCCGCGCGAGGAGATGCTCGTCGAGATCGACGCGTTCGCGATCACCGACTGACCCGCCGGACCTGACGGTCGGCGTGCCGTGTGGGTGCGCCCACCTACGGTCGGCGGCATGAGGAGCACATGAGGAGCACAGCATGATCGCGACGGTCGCCGTCGAGTCGTACCGCTCGCTGCGCCACCTCGTGCTGCCGCTCGGACGGCTCACGGTGGTCACGGGGGCGAACGGCACGGGCAAGTCGAGCCTCTACCGCGCGCTGCGGCTGCTCGCCGAGTGCGCGCTCGGCGGGGCGGTCGGCGCGGTCGCACGCGAGGGTGGGCTGCGCTCGACCCTGTGGGCCGGGCCCGAGCAGGTCGGGCGCGCCGTGCGCGCCGGCGACCATCCCGTCCAGGGCACGCGGCGCACGGCGCCCGTCGCGCTGCGGCTGGGTTTTGCCGGGGACGCACCGGGCGACCTCGGGTACGCGGTGGACCTCGGCCTGCCGCAGCACCCCGGCTCGGCCTTCGGCCTCGACCCCGAGATCAAGGTCGAGTCGGTGTGGTCGGGGCCGACGCTGCGGCCCGCGACGCTCCAGGTCGAGAGGCGCGGCCCCGCGGTCCGCGTCCGCGACGACGCGGGGCGCTGGATCTCCTCCCCGGCGCGGCTGCGGTCGTTCGACAGCGTGCTCACCGAGCTCGTCGACCCCGTCGGCGCGCCAGAGGTCGTCGCGGTGCGCGAGCGCCTGCGGTCCTGGCGCTTCTACGACCAGTTCCGGACCGACCCGCTCGCACCCGCGCGCGCTCCCCAGGTCGGCACGCGCACGCCCGTGCTCGCGCACGACGGCTCCGACCTCGCCGCCGCGCTCGAGACCGTGCGCGACCTCGGCCGCGGGGACGAGCTCGACCGCGCCGTCTCGCGCGCGTTCCCCGGCGGCCGCGTCGACGTGCACGCCGACGACGGCCGCTTCGAGCTCGCGTTCCACCAGGACGGGCTGCTCCGACCGCTCACCGGCGCCGAGCTGAGCGACGGCACGCTGCGCTTCCTCCTGCTCGTCGCCGCGCTGCTCTCGCCGCGCCCGCCCGAGCTGCTCGTGCTCAACGAGCCCGAGACGAGCCTGCACCCCGACCTGCTGCCCGCCCTCGGTTCGCTCGTGCACGCCGCCGGGCGCGAGACGCAGGTCGTGGTCGTGACCCACTCGCCCGCGCTCGTCAGGGCGCTCCGGGAGGCGACGGCGTCGGGCGCCGCAGGCCTGCCCGGCCCGGACGACCTGCGGGAGGTCGAACTCGTGCGTTCCCCGTTCGGGGAGACGACGGTCGCGGGGCGTGACGGCCCACTGGACCAGCCCGCGTGGACCTGGCCGAAGCGCTGACGGCCGGTCACACCGGCGCCATGCGTTCCGTCCCGACGACGCGCAGCAGCGCCAACGCGTCGGCCTCGTGCGTGCCGGGCGCAGCCGAGTAGATGATCACGGACTGGTCGGCGTCGGGGACGTGCAGGGTGTCGCAGTCGAGGGTGACGGTGCCGAGGACGTCGTGCGCGATCGTCTTGCGCTGCACGCCCCAGTGGCCGGCCGTGCTGTCCCGCCACAGCCGCTCGAAGTCCTCGCTCCGGGACCGGAGCTCTGCGACGAGCCGCGCGAGGCCCGGGTCGCGCGGGTACCGGGCCGCCGTCGCGCGGAGGCTCGCGACGGACTGCGCGTCCGTCGCCTCGCGCTCCTCGTCGGACATCGCCACCTGACCACGGCGCGGCACGCTGCACCCCAGGAACCGCATGCGCACGATGTTGCGCTCGCGAGCGGGCACCTCCGTCCAGTCGCCGAGCAGGGCCGAGCTCATCGCGTTCCACGCGAGGACGTCGCCCTTGGCGCTGAGGACGAGGGTCGGCAGGTCGGCGAACCGGTCGAGCAGCCGCTGGACGCTCGGGCGCACGGCGAGCGGGATCGTGCCGGGACCGGGAGGCGCGCTCCCGGCGAGGTGGAAGACGGCGGCGCGCTCGTCGTCGTCGAGCCGCAGCGCCCGGGTCAGGGCGCCGAGGACCTGCACCGACGGTCTGCTCCCCCGCCCCTGCTCGAGCCGGACGACGTAGTCGACGCTCACGCCCGCGAGCTGCGCGACCTCCTCGCGCCGCAGACCGGGAGTCCGCCGTCGTGTCCCCGCGGGGAGCCCGACGTCCTGGGGGGCGAGGCGCTCGCGCGCGCGACGCAGCGTCGTGCCCAGCTCGTTCCGCTCCATCCGCCCATCGTGCCCGACGCGGGCACCCGGGCTGCGCGGTCCGTTCCGCGCAGCGTGGTACGGCCGCTCCCAGGATCGCCCCGCCCTGGAGCGCGCGACCGGTCGTGACGATCGTGAAGCCATGACCACCGACACGCAGAACACCGTCACCACCGTCGCCCTCGTCACCGGCGCGACGCGAGGCATCGGCCGCGAGAGCGTCCGGCGCCTGGCCGAGCTCGGCTTGACCGTCTGGCTCGGCGCACGCGACGCCGAGCAAGGCCAGACCGTCGCCCGGGAGATCACCGCGGAGCACCCGTCGGCCGACGTGCGCGCCGTGGCCCTGGACGTCACCGACGACGCGTCGGTGACGGCCGCCGCGGACCGGGTCGCCGCGGAGTCCGGGCGGCTCGACGTCCTCGTGAACAACGCCGGGATCGGGGGCACCCGGCGGCCGCCCCGCGAGACGACGCCCGCGGACTTCATCCCCGTCTACGGGGTGAACGTCCTCGGCCCCGTCCGCACGACCCTCGCGTTCCTCCCCCTCCTCGACCGGTCCCCGCAGCCGCGCGTCGTCATGGTCTCGAGCGGGATCGGGTCGTTCGGGGTGACGACCGACCCGGACCGGCTCGAGTCGACGCTCGTCGGCCTCGTCTACCCGTCGTCGAAGACCGCGCTCAACATGATCACGACCCAGTACGCCAAGGGCCTGCCGGGTTACCAGGTGCTGGCCGTCGACCCGGGGTACACCGCGACCGGCCTGAACGGGTTCTCGGGCACGCAGAGCGTCGAGGAGGGGGCCGCGTCGACCGTGGCCGCCGCGACCGTCGCGCCGGGCACGCCGAGCGGCACGTTCACGCACCGGGGCGAGCTGCTGCCCTGGTGATCGCGTGCGTCGACCGCCCGACCGGATCGTCCGGCCGGGCGGTCAGCGGCGCGAGGCCAGGTGGAGGCTCGTCACCGTCGCGGCGAGGTCGACGAGGCGCGACGCCGTGCGGTCGAGCAGGTCGTCGAGCTCGATCGGCCCCGGGGCGATGCTGAAGGCCGCGGCGATCCCGGCGTCACGCGCCTGGTGCGCCGGGAGCAGCACACGCCCGGCGAGCACGACGACAGGCGGGCGGTGCAGCGCCTCGGCGGCGATCGCGCCGATCGCGTCGGCGACCTTGCCGTTGACCGACTGCGAGTCGAACGAGCCCTCGCCCGTGAAGACGAGGTCGGCCCGGTTGATCGCGTCCGGCAGACCGATCGCCTCGGCGACGAGCCGGGCACCGGGCTCGAGCTCGGCGCCGAGGACACCGACCATCCCGGCCGGCACCCCGCCCGCCGCGCCCGCGCCCGCGAGCTCCGACACGTCGAAGCCCGCCTCCTCACCGAGCACGCCCGCCCAACGGCGCAGGGCCTCGTCGAGGAACGCGACGTCGGCCTCGCGCGCACCCTTCTGCGGGCCGAAGACGTGGGCCGCGCCGCGCTCGCCGTGCAGCGGGTTGGTCACGTCGACCGCGAGCCGCCACCGCACCTCGAGCGCACGCGCGTGCAGCCCGGACAGGTCGAGGCGCGCGACCTGCGCGAGGCCCTCGCCGCCGTCGGGCACCTGCTCGCCACGCGCGTCGAGGAGCCGCGCGCCCAGACCGGTGAGGATGCCCGCGCCGCCGTCGGTGGACGCCGAGCCGCCGAGGCACACGATCACCTCGGCGACCCCCGCGTCGAGCACCGCCGCGGCCGCCGCGCCCGTGCCGAGGGTGTGCGCGTGGAGCGGCTGGAGCGCGACGTCGCTCACCTGGGGAAGGCCGCTCGCCTCCGCGAGCTCCACGACGCCGAGCCGGCCGTCGCTCGAGACGCCGTACCGGGCGGTGCGGAGCCGGCCGATCGCGTCGACCGTCGCGACCTCGCGCGCCGGGACCCCCCACACGGCGAGCAGCGCGTCGAGGGTGCCCTCTCCGCCGTCGGCCATCGGGAGTTCGACGACCTGTGCGTCGGGGGCGATGCTCCGCACGCCGGTGGCGACGGCGTGCGCGACCTCCGCGGCGCTCAGGCTGCCCTTGAACGAGTCCGGCGCGACGACCACGCGCAGCGGGTCGCGGAGCCCACCGGGGGACGGCTCGAGAGGGGACTGCTCGGGACGGGGCGAGGTGGTGCTCGGCGTTGAGGACACGCTCAGATACTAGGCAGCGGGACGCGCGTCGGGACGACTGGGAACGGACGGACCGGACGTGTTCCGCGCCACAGCCGTCACTCGTCCGGCACGGCGTCGGGGATCGCCGGCTGTGCGGCCCGCAGGCGGTCGAGGAGGCCTCCGAGGGCCGCCAGCTCCTCGTCGTCGAGCGCGCCGCCCACGTAGGTCGCGATGGCCCGGGCGTGCGCGCGGCCGATCGTGCGCTGGAGGTCGTGCCCTGCCGGGGTGAGACGGACGAGCGTGCCGCGGGCGTCGTCGGGCGCGGACGCGCGCTCCACGAGGCCGCGCGCCGCGAGCCGGTCGACCATGCGGCTCAGGGACGGCTGGCTGAGCAGGATGTAGGCGTTGAGGTCGCGCAGGCGCAAGCCCTCGGGCGGGCCCTTCGTGAGCGAGAACAGCACGTCGTACTCGCGCATCGTCAGCTCGTCCCAGACCGGGTCGGACTGCAGCCGCCGCATGACCGCGACCTGGGTGCGGAAGAGGGACTCCCACGTCTCGACGGCGAGGCGCGCGCTCCCGTGGCCCGACGGCACCGAGCCGCCGCGGTCGTGCTCCGCCATGTCGCCTCCGGATGACGATCGATGCGTTCGCATCGACCCTACCCGGTCGTCTGCCGGCTCAGCGCCCGAGGCGCCGCTCCCGCTGCGAGTAAGCGCGCAGGGCACGGAGGTAGTCGACCCGGCGGAAGTCCGGCCAGTACGCTTCGCAGAAGTAGAACTCCGAGTGCGCGCTCTGCCACAGGAGGAAGCCGCCCAGGCGCTGCTCGCCCGACGTCCTGATGACGAGCTCCGGGTCCGGCTGGCCCTTCGTGTACAGGTGCTCCTCGATGTGCTCGACGTCGAGGTTCTCGGCGAGGTCCTCCAGCCGCGCACCCGCGTCGGCCTGCTCGCGCAGGTACGAGCGCACGGCATCCGCGATCTCGTGGCGGCCCCCGTAGCCGATCGCGACGTTGACCTGCAGGCCGTCGGTCGCGGCCGTGCGCTGCTGCGCCTCGCGCAGGGCGGCCGCCAGACGCTCCGGCAGCAGGTCGAGCCGGCCCATGACGCGCAACCGCCACCGGCCCGAGTCCGCGAGGTCGCGCACGGCGTCCTCGATGATGTCGAGGAGCGCGGAGAGCTCCTCCTGCGAGCGGGACAGGTTGTCGGTCGAGAGCATCCACAGCGTGACGACCTCGACGCCCTGGTCCTCGCTCCACCCCAGGAACTCGGTGATCTTGTCCGCGCCGCGGCGGTGGCCGGTCGCGGTCGACTCCCCGAACGAGCGCGCCCAGCGCCGGTTCCCGTCGAGGATGACGCCGACGTGGCGCGGGACGCTCTCGTGCGAGAGCGACGCCGCGAGACGGCGCTCGTAGAGTCCGTAGACAGGACGGGGTAGACGCACGACGGTTCCTCGACGACGGTGGACGGGTGGGAGCCCGGCGGCGCTCGCCTCACGGCAGCCGCGTCGAACCGGACTCGCACACGCTACCGCCCGGCGGCACCGCGACCGGGCGGCGTCGCGGCCCCTCGCGTCGCCCTGCCCAGGATCTTCACACCCCCGACCGCCCTCGCGGGCCCACCTACGCCGCCGTAACCTACGATGGCGTAGGTTGCTCGGCAGACCCGCCCGACGACCGCTCGAACCGCCCGACCCGCCCCACCCACGAGGAGCACCCGTGGCCCGATCGGCCCCCGAACCCGACCACGCGCCCGGTCCCGGCGCGACCGTGCGCGAGAGCGTCGGCGAGGCCGTCGAGAAGGTCGCCGACGCGGTCAAGCCGCGGCTGCGTGGCTGGATCCACGCCGGCACGTTCCCCGTCGCGCTCGTCGCGAGCATCGTGCTCGTCGTCGTCGCACCACCCGTCGCGGGCAAGGTCGCGTGCGCGATCTTCGGGCTCAGCGCGTGCCTGCTCTTCGGCACGAGCGCCGTCTACCACCGTGGCACCTGGTCACCCCGCGTCGCGGGGATCCTGCGACGCGCGGACCACTCGAACATCTTCCTCATCATCGCCGGCACCTACACGCCGCTGGCCGTGCTCCTGCTCCCCCAGCGCACCGCGACCATCCTGCTCGCCATCGTCTGGAGCGGCGCCGTCCTGGGCCTGCTCGCCCGCATCCTGTGGCTCGACGCTCCTCGCTGGGCGTACGTGCCGATCTACGTCGCGCTCGGCTGGGTCGCCGTCGGCTACATGCCGCAGTTCTGGACCACGACGAACGGCCCCGCGATCGTCTGGCTCGTCGCCGTGGGCGGCCTCGCCTACACGCTCGGCGCCGTGGTCTACGGCATCAAGCGACCGAACCCCAGCCCGCGCTGGTTCGGGTTCCACGAGATCTTCCACGTGCTCACCGTCATCGGGTTCGCGTGCCACTACGCGGCGATCATGCTGGCGGCGGTCGCCGCGCGCTGACGGTTGCCGTCCGGGGGTCGCGGTGTCTGTCCGGGGCGGTGCCGGAGAAACGACGGCGACGGGTCAGTCTCGCGGGACGACGGCGTAGCGGCGGTTGGCGAGGGACGGGTTGCGCTCGCGGACGCTCGCGAGCGCGTCCGGGTCGAGGTCGGCCGTGCGCAGCTCGGCGCGCTCGCCGAGCTCGAGGCCGACCTGCCCGTCCGGGCCGACGAGGAGCGAGCGTCCGGTGACCCCCTTGCCCGCCTGCCCGACGGCGACGACGACCGCCGTGTTCTCGATCGCCCGTGCGCGGGCGAGGGTGCGCCAGTGGTCGGCCTTGAGCTCGCCCGCCGCCCAGGCCGCGGGGACGACGAGGACGTCGGCTCCGGCGTCGACGAGGCGGCGCGCGCTCTCGGGGAAGCGCAGGTCGTAGCAGGTCATGACGCCGAACGTGAGATCGCCGACGGGGAGCACGAGCGGCGGGGCCGTCGGGTCGCCCGGCTCGAGCCGGTCGGACTCCCGGTGCCCGAACGCGTCGTACAGGTGGACCTTGCGGTAGACGCCCACGAGCGCGCCGGAGGCGTCCACGGCGACGACGGCGTTGACCGCCATGCCCGGCGCGGAGCCGGGCAGCAGCGTGCCTGCCACGACCGCCACGCGGTGGTCGCGCGCGAGCCGCCGCAGCGTCGAGACGAACGGGCCGTCGAGCGGCTCGGCGTGCTCCGGTCCCGTGCCGCGCGGGTCGAACGCTGCCGCGTACTCCGGGAGCACGAGCAGGTCGGCGTGCACGCGCGCGGCCTCCCGGAACGCCCCGCCGACGGCTTCAAGGTTCGCCGCACGGTCGGTCGACACCTCGAGCTGGCCGATGGTGACGCGCGCGCCCGTCGCCACGGTCAGGAGTCCCGTCGGCCCGCGTCGTCGCCGTTCTCGTCGGCCGGCGCGTCGTCCTGCTTCTTCTCCTCGAGCGGCCCGTCGGGTCCGATCCCCTGGACCTCGGCGTTGTGGCGCATGCGGCGGAGCTGGCGCGACAGCGCGAAGAACAGCCCGACCGTGGCGAGCGCGACGACGAAGATCGCGAGGAACCCGGCGAGGCCCGGGGACACGTCCGTCGGCTCGAGCTCCGGGCGCAGGGGGTCCTCCGACGGGCTCGGCGTGACGGTCTCGGCGACGACGTCGGACGCCCAGCCCGGGCCCCCGGCCGCGGCGACCCCGGGGACGAGCGCGAGGTCCGTCGTCGGGCTCACGCGGCGCCTCCCTCGGAGGCGGCGACGAGCTCCCGGACACCCGCGAACAGGTCGTCCTCGGGGAGCTGCGTGGGGACGCGCGACTCGGCCAGCTCGTACTCCTCGTACGGCCACACGTCGACCTCGAGGTCGCGCGGGATGGCGAAGAAGAACCCCTCGGGGTCGATCTGCGACGCATGGGCGATGAGGGCGGCGTCACGCTGGGCGTAGTAGCGCGCCACGGGGACCCGCGTCGTGACCGCGCGCTCGGGGATCTCCCGCGCGGAGCGCGACTCGACCCAGTCGCCGAACGGCGACTCCAGACCAGCGCCCTGCATCGCCTCGTGCAGCGTGCGGATGCGGTTCATCGAGAAGTCGTGGTTGTAGTACAGCTTGAGCGGTGCCCACGGCGCGGCCCCGCCGTCGCGGCGGTAGCGGTCGGGGTCGCCGGCCGCGTGGAAGGCCTCGAACGCGACACGGTGGCACATCACGTGGTCGGGGTGCGGGTAGCCGCCCGACGGGTCGTACGTCGTGATCACGTGCGGTCGGAACTCCCGCACGAGCTCGACGAGCGGCGCCGCCGCCTCCTCGAGCGGCACGAGGCCGAACGACCCCTCCGGGAGCGGCGGCAGCGGGTCACCCTCCGGGAGCCCCGAGTCGACGAACCCCAGCCACTGCTGCCGCACCCCGAGGGCGCGCGCGGCGGCCGCCATCTCGACGCGGCGCAGCGCGCGCATGCCCACCAGGTCGCCCGGGCCCTCGCCGAAGCTCGGGTTGAGGATGTCGCCGCGCTCGCCCCCGGTGCACGTCGCGACGAGCACGTCGACGCCCTCGGCCGCGTACCGGGCGGTGGTCGCGGCGCCCTTGCTCGACTCGTCGTCGGGGTGGGCGTGCACGGCCAGCAGGCGCAGCCGCTCCGGCTGCTGGACGGTCGATCCGGCCGCGGGTTCGGCCACTGGTCCTCCCGGGGTGCGTCGTGCGTCTCCCCGCACACCTGGTGCCGTCGTGGGTGCGCGACGACCGCCAGGGCTCTGCGAAGATGGGTCGAGGACATGATCCCCCACCCCGCCCACACCTGACGAACCGCCGAGACGTGACAGACGTCGCTCGCCGGAATCACGTGGGGTACGGCGTCGACCACCAGGACCGCACCATGACGAACGAGACCACCGCACCCCAGCCGGGCGCCCCGTTGCGCCCACCGCCGGGGCGGTACGGGCCCGAGCCGACGGCTCGGCGACGGCGCCTGGCCGTCGTCGGGATGGTGCTCGTGGCGCTCGTGGGTGTCGCGATCACGCTGGCCATCGGGCTCAAGACCGCGAACGAGCCCGTGCGCTTCAAGGACGTCGGGTACGACGTGGTCGGCCCGGAGCGCGTCGACGTGACGTTCGAGGTCTACATGGACCCGGGCACGACGGCGGTCTGCACGCTCGACGCGCTCGCCGCGAGCTACGCCCAGGTCGGGACGGTCGACGTGACGGTCGGACCGGTCGACACCGCGGAGGCGCGCTACACGGTCGGCGTCGCGACGTCCGAGCTCGCCACGACCGGGATCGTCCAGTCCTGCCAGGTCGCCTCCGGTGACGACACGCCCCCGGCGACGCGACCGTGAGCACCGGCGCGGAGCGCGCGACCGGCACCTGACCGCGGCACCTCACCGGCCGCTCCTGGGGACCGCCTGACCTGCGACGTCGCGGTCATGGTCGTCTGCTTTGCTATCCTGAGGGATTCCCGCGCTCGACCACGGGGTACCCGTGACGACCTCTCGTCGTCGCTCGGCACCCGTGGAGACGTCGGGAGAGACCAGCCACACGCGCTGCCACCCGGGCAGCGTCACCGACCCGGGCAGGCAGGCGCACCGCGTGAGCACGCGCCCGGCTGCCCGTACCTGTACGGCCGCGCCACGGCGCGGCCGTCGACCATGGAGAAGGAAGGAGCGAACCGTGACCGAGACCACCGTCACCTGGCTGACCCAGGAGGCGCACGACAGGCTTCAGGCCGAGCTCGCCCACCTGTCCGGCGCGGGCCGCACCGAGATCGCGGAGCGCATCGCGGCCGCGCGGGACGAGGGCGACCTCAAGGAGAACGGCGGCTACCACGCCGCGCGCGAGGAGCAGGCCAAGAACGAGGCCCGCATCCGCGAGCTCACCGAGAAGCTGCGCAACGTGCAGATCGGCACGCCGCCGGACGACGGCAAGGTGGAGGCCGGCATGGTCGTCACCGCGCTCGTGGCGGGCGACGAGATGACGTTCCTCCTCGGTTCGCGCGAGATCGCCGGCACGACCGACCTCGACGTGTACTCGCCGACGTCGCCGCTCGGCGCCGCGATCGACGGCAAGTCCGTCGGCGACGAGACGAGCTACACCGCGCCGAACGGCAACGAGATCGCCGTGAAGATCACCGCCGCGAAGCCCTTCCAGGGCTGACGCCGGCGCACGGCACCGCCCTCGGGCGAGAAGTGAAGTGAGAAGTGGCCCCTCCGACTACGGTCGGAGGGGCCACTTCTCGCACCTCGTCAGAGGCTGGGTGCGCCGCCGTCGCTGCGCTCGACGCGGTAGCCCTCGGAGCGCAGGTGCTCGACGAGCTCGTCGCAGTGCTCGGGGCCCTTGGTCTCCACCTGCATGCGCACCCACGCCTCCCCGATCGCGAGGCCCACGTCGGTGCGGTCGTGGTCGATGTGCATGATGTTGCCGCGCGTGGTGGCGATGACCTCGAGCAGTCGCGCGAGCGCCCCGGGACGGTCGTCGAGCAACACCTGGAGCTGGATGTACCGGCCGGCGGCCGCGAGACCGTGCCGGACGACGCGCAGCAGGACGAGCGGGTCGATGTTGCCACCGGACAGCACGACGACGACCGGCCCCTCGACCGGGTCGGCCTCGCCCGCGTCGACGGCCGCGGACCCGGAGAGGAGCGCCGCGACGCCCGCTGCGCCGGCGGGCTCGACGAGGAGCTTCGCGCGCTCGGCGACCATGAGGAGGGACCGCGAGATCTCGTCCTCGGTCACCGTGCGCACGTCGACACCGTGGTGGGCCACGAGCGCGAACGGCACCGTGCCGGGCGTGCCCACGGCGATGCCGTCGGCCATCGTCGCGGCGAGGCGCGCCGTCGTCGGCTCGCCCGCCGAGAGCGAGCCCGGGTAGGCGGCCGCGTGCGCCGCCTGCACGCCGACGACCCGCACGTGCGGCGCCGCCTCGGCGAACGCCGCCGCCAGCCCGGCGACGAGCCCGCCGCCCCCGAGCGGGGCGACGACGGTCCGCACGTCGGGCACCTGCTCGAGGATCTCGAGCGCGATGGTCGCCTGCCCGGCGACGACGTCCGGGTGGTCGAACGGGTGGATGAACACCGCGCCGGTGCGCTCGGCCTCGGTGCGTGCGGCGGCGAGCGTCTCGTCGACGTCGGCACCGACGAGCCGCACCTCGGCCCCGTACTGGCGCGTCGCGGCCACCTTGGGCAGCGCGGCGTCGACCGGCATGTAGACGACCGCGCGGATGCCGAGGAGGCCCGCGGCGAACGCGACGCCCTGCGCGTGGTTGCCCGCGCTCGCCGCGACGACGCCGCGCGCCTTCTCCTCGTCGCTCAGCCGCGCCATGCGCACGTACGCACCGCGCACCTTGAACGACCCGGCGCGCTGCAGGTTCTCGCACTTGAGCAGGACTTCGACGCCCGCGGCCTCGCTGATCGCGCGGGTCGACTGGACCGGGGTCCGGTACGCGACGCCGTCGAGCAGCCGGGCGGCGGCGCGGACGTCGTCGAGCGTGACGGTCGGGCCGCTCGTGCTCACCGCTCGTCCTCGACGGCGGGCCCGCCCGCGTCCTGGGGCCCGACGACGGGAGAGTCGTCGTCGGTGCGCTCGCCCCGACGGCGTGCCCGCCGCCGGAAGGGCGCGTCCGCGAGGTCGGCCTCCGCGCGCGCGATCACCGGGGCCTGCGGGCTCCCCCGCACGACGACGCGGTCGTCGGTGCCGAGCTCCGGGAACTTGTCGTGGCCGTGCAGGTAGAGCACGACGGTGTTGAGGACCGCGGCGATCGGCACCGCGAACAGCGCGCCCACGATGCCCGCGGCGAAGCTGCCCGCCGCGACGACGAGCAGCACCGCGACCGGGTGCAGCGAGACGGCGTGGCCCATGAGGAACGGCTGGAGGATGTGGCCCTCGATCTGCTGCACGAGCAGGACGATCCCGAGCATGACGAGCGCCGCGGGCCAGCCGTTCGCGACGAGCACGACGAGCACCGCGATCGAGCCCGTGACGATCGCACCGACGATCGGGATGAACGAGCCGATGAACACGAGGATCGCGAGCGGCAGGGCGAGGCTCGGGACGAAGAACGCGGCGCCGATCCCGATGCCGACCGCGTCGACCGCCGCGACGAGGATCTGCGTGCGCGTGTAGGCGGAGAGCGTGACGATGCCGCGCCGGCCCGCCTGGTGCACGGCGTCCCGCGCGCGCAGCGGCAGGAGCCCGACCACCCACGACCAGATCGTGCGGCCGTCGAGCAGGAAGAAGAACGTGCAGAACAGCGCGATGAGCGCGCCCGCGACGACGTGGCCGATGGTCGTCGCCGCGCCGAGCGCGCCGGAGACGATGCTGCTCTGATTCTCCGAGAGCGCGGACTGCGCCTGGTCCAGGTAGGAGTCCAGCGTCACGGAGTCGAGGCCCAGCGGCCCGTCCGCGAGCCAGTCCGTGAACTTCTGGAAGCCCTCGACCGCCTGGTCGCGCAGGTCCTGGAACCCGCTGACGATCTGCTGGCCGGCGAGCGTCACGAGCCCGGCGACCACGAGGATCAGCCCGATGAGCGCGGCGCCCGACGCGAGGCCGCGCGACATGCCGAGCCGCCGGAAGAACCGTTGCACCGGCGTGAGCAGCACCGTCAGCAGCAGCGCGACGGCGATCGGCACGATGATCACCTTGAGCTGCGCGATCACCCAGAAGGCGGCGGCGATGGCCGCGCCGATGAGCAGCAACCGCCACGACCAGGCGGCGGCGGACCGCACGGAGTCGGGGACCGCCGCCGCGCCGGGGCGCCCGGGCGGGAGCGGGTCGGGGGCCTGGTGCTGGTCGGTCTGCGCGCTCACGGGCCAACCCTAGGTGAGCGGTACCGACGCCGCCCCGTGTTTCGTGCCCGTGTGCGCAGGATCTCCCCCGTCCCGTGCCTGGCGAGGGGTCAGGCGAGCGCCTGCGCGAGGTCCGCGAGGAGGTCGTCGACGTCCTCGATCCCGACGGACAGCCGGACGAGGTCGTCAGGGACCTCGAGGGCCGTGCCCGCGACGGAGCCGTGCGTCATGCGGCCGGGGTGCTCGACGAGCGACTCGACCCCGCCGAGGGACTCCGCGAGCGTGAAGACCTTCGTGCGTCCGCACACCTCGAGGGCCTTGGCCTCGCTCCCCGCGCGGAACGAGACCATGCCGCCGAACCCGCTCATCTGCCGCGCGGCGAGCTCGTGCCCGGGGTGCGACGCGAGCCCGGGGTAGATCACCTCGGTCACCGCCGGGTGCGCCTCGAGGAAGTCCGCGACCGCGGCCGCGTTGGCCTGGTGGCGATCCATGCGCACCGCGAGCGTCTTGAGCCCGCGCAGCGTGAGCCACGCGTCGAACGGTCCGGCGACGGCGCCCGAGGCGTTCTGGTGGAAGCCGACGGCGCCCGCGACGTCGGTCCCGCCCGCGGGCGACGCCAGCCCGCCCGGGAGCTGCGCGCCCGTCGCGACGACGAGCGCTCCCCCGACGACGTCGCTGTGGCCGCCGATGTACTTCGTGGTCGAGTGCACGACGACGTCCGCGCCGAGCGCGAGCGGCTGCTGCAGGTAGGGCGTCGCGAACGTGTTGTCGACGACGAGCAGAGCCCCCGCGTCGTGCGCGACGCCCGCGAGCGCCGCGACGTCGCTGACCCCGAGGAGCGGGTTCGTCGGGGTCTCGACCCACACGACGCGCGTCTCCGGACGGACCGCGGCACTGACGGCCTCCACGTCCGTGAGGTCGACGGGCGTGTGCTCGACGCCCCACGGCCCGAAGACCCGGGCGACGAGCCGGTAGGTGCCCCCGTACGCGTCGTCGGGCACGATCACGTGGTCGCCGGGACGCAGCACCGCGCGCAGCAGCGTGTCCTCCGCGGCCAGGCCGGACGCGAAGGCGTACCCGCGCGCGGCGGGCGACCCGTCCGCCGTCGGGCGCAGGCCGCCGGACTCCGCGGCCGCGAGCGCCTCCTCCAGCGCGGTGCGCGTCGGGTTGGCCGAGCGCGAGTACTCGTAGCCGCCGCGCAGGCCGCCGACGCCGTCCTGCTTGTACGTCGAGACCTGGTGGATGGGCGGCACGACGGCGCCCGTCGTCGCGTCCGGGTCCTGGCCCGCGTGGATCGCACGCGTGGAGAAGCCGGTGGTCGTCCAGTCGGGGTGCTCGCTGCTCGGGGTGCTCACCGGCCCAGCGTACGTACGTGCGCACCCGCCCGCCGAGCGCGCACGGTCGACGGCACTGGCGGTGCGCGCCGTCGCACGGCACGGTGGGTGGCGGGCGACGACCGTCGCCGGAGCAGGCGGAGGGAGCGTACGGATGAGGATCGACCTGGACGGCAGGAGGGCGCTGGTCACCGGGTCCGCGCAGGGCATCGGTCTCGCGATCGGACGAACGCTCGCGGCGTGCGGCGCGGCGGTGGTCGTCAACGGGCGGTCGGAGGAGACGGCGCAGCGCGCGGCTGACGACGTGCGCGAGCACGTCCCGGGCGCGGACGTCCTCGGCGTCGCCGCCGACCTCGCGACCGACGAGGGCACCGCGACGATGCTCGATGCCGCGCCTGACGTCGACGTCCTCGTCAACAACCTCGGCATCTTCGGGAGCGAGGACCCGCTGACGATCGACGACGCCACGTGGCGCCGGTACCTCGAGGTGAACGTCCTCGCGGGCGTCCGGCTCACGCGCGCCTACCTGCCCGGCATGATCGACCGCGGCTGGGGACGCGTGCAGTTCATCGGGAGCGACTCGGCGGTCGCGATCCCGGCCGAGATGATCCACTACGGCGTGACGAAGACGGCGCTGCTCGGCGTCTCGCGCGGGTTCGCCAAGGCCGCGGCCGGCACGGGCGTCACGGTGAACAGCGTCCTCGCCGGGCCGACGCACACGGGCGGCGTCGAGACGTTCGCGCGCGAGCTCGTCGGCGACGACCTCCCGTGGGACGAGGCGCAGCGCGTCTTCATGCGCGAGCACCGCCCGCAGTCGCTGCTGCAGCGGCTCATCGAGCCCGAGGAGATCGCGCACATGGTCGCCTACCTCGCGTCGCCGCTGGCGTCCGCGACGACCGGAGCGGCGGTGCGCGTCGACGGCGGCTACATCGACTCGATCGTCCCGTGAGAGGCTCGGGCCCGCGCCTGTCCGGCTCGTGGGGAGCCGGAACACCCACCGGCCCCGAGGCGTTCTACCCCGTGCCAGGACGATGCGTCGTGGGCCAGCGCCCCGGTCGTCCCGGTCCTTTCAGGAGGTAAGCGATGAACTCGATCTTCGACGCGATCTTCGGCTCGTCCGGCAAGACGACGATGGTCGCCCCCGAGGACACCCTCCCCGGCCGCCAGTCCCCCGTCCTGCAGAGCCCGCGCCCGCACACCGTGCTCGGCACGTCCATCACCGGCCCCTGGCCGGAGGGCACGCGTGTGCTCTACCTCGCGATGGGCTGCTTCTGGGGCGCCGAGGAGATCTACTGGCAGGTCCCGGGCGTGGTGAGCACCGCCGTCGGGTACATGGGCGGCACGACGCCGAACCCCACCTACGAGGAGGCGTGCAGCGCGCGCACGGGGCACACCGAGACGGCGCTCGTCGCGTACGACCCGGCGAAGGTCTCCGAGGAGGAGCTCCTCAAGATCTTCTGGGAGCGGCACGACCCGACGCAGGGGTACCGCCAGGGCAACGACGTCGGCACGCAGTACCGGTCCGCCGTGTACTGGACGACGCCCGAGCAGGAGCAGGCCGTGCGGGAGACCGCCGAGCGCTACGGGAAGGTCCTCGAGGCGAAGGGCTACGACCCGATCACGACCGAGATGCGCCCCGCGGCCGAGGCCGGCCCGTTCTACTACGCCGAGGACTACCACCAGCAGTACCTCGACAAGAACCCGAACGGCTACCGCTGCCACGCGACCACGGGAGTCCCGTTCCCCAGCGCCGCGTAGCACCCGCCGAGAGGTGAGAAGTGGCCCCTGATCCTGCGGATCGGGGGCCACTCGTCGCATCTCGCCCGTGCGAGGGTCCCGGCGCCCCCGCCCCGCCGGGGTGCGTGGCGCACCGGCCCCGACGCACGATGGGGCCCATGACGATCCCCACCCTCAGCGCCCAGGACGGCACGACGATCCCGGCGATCGGGTTCGGCACCTACCGGCTCAACGGCGAGGACGGCGCGGACACGATCGCGCGCGCGATCGACGCGGGCTACCGGCTGGTCGACTCGGCGTTCAGCTACGAGAACGAGGGCGCCGTGGGTGCGGCCGTCCGCCGCGCGGACGTCCCGCGGGAGGACGTGATCGTCACGTCCAAGCTCCCGGGCCGTCACCACGCGTACGACGAGGCGGTCCGAACCGTCGAGGAGTCGGTGCTCCGCACGGGCCTCGACCACGTCGACCTCTACCTGGTCCACTGGCCGAACCCGCGCGTCGGGAGGTACGTCGAGGCCTACGAGGCGCTCGTGGCGTGCCGCGAGCGCGGGCTGGTCCGGCACGTCGGCGTGTCGAACTTCCTGCCCGAGCACCTGGACGCGGTCGTCGCCGCGACGGGCGTGACCCCCGTCGTCAACCAGGTCGAGCTGCACCCGTACTTCCCGCAGCCGGACCAGCGGGCCGCGGACGCCGAGCGCGGGATCGTGACCGAGGCGTGGAGCCCGATCGGCCGCGCGAGCGACCTCCTGCAGGACCCGGCCGTGACGCGGGTCGCGGCGGCGCACGGCGTCTCGCCCGTCCAGGCGATCCTGCGCTGGCACGTGCAGCTCGGCGTCGTGCCGCTGCCCAAGGCGTCGACGCCCGAGCGGCAGCGCGAGAACCTCGACGTGTTCTCCTTCGAGCTCACGACGCACGAGATGAACACCCTCACCGGCCTCGCCCGCCCCGACGGGCGCACGAACGACCAGGACCCGGCGGTCTACGAGGAGCTCTGACCCGGCTCAGGCCCGCTGGCCGAGCAGCACGCGCGTGACGCGGGTGCGCCGGACGAGCAGGTCGTAGACCGCGAGCAGCACTGCGGACGAGACCACGACGATCACGGCGTACTTCGCCGTCGCAGGCAGGTCCCACCGCACCACCGGGTAGGCCACCGCGACCACGACCGGCTGGTGCAGCACGTACAGCGGCAGCACCGCCGCGCCGAGGTACGCCCAGGCCCGACGCCGCAGCCCCGGCCCGGCGTCCGGCCCGCCCGCCGCGGCGGACGCGGAACGGCGTCGCGCACCCCAGCGGTCGAGCAGGCCGAGGAGCGCGACGACCCAGCACCACCCGGCGACGCCGTAGAGGAACCGGAACGCGACGCCCGAGCCGTGGGCGCCCGTGAACGCGTCCACCTCCCCGGCCGGCCCGAGGAACAGCGCCATCCCGGCGCCGAACACGCCGAGCCCGACGAGCCCCGCGATCCCGGCGTCGCGGCGCACCGCCGCCCGGAACCGGTCGTCGGACGCGAGCACGAACCCGGCGAGGAAGAACACGAGGTAGCCCCACCGGCTCCACGCCGCGAGGCCCTCCTCGAGCTCGTGCGCCGCGCACACCGCCCCGACCAGGACCGCCGGGACCAGCACCGCTCCGCGGGTGGCCGACGCCCGGGCGAGCCGCTCGCGCGCGCGGCGGGCGGCGTCGTCGGGCACGACGCGCACCAGCACGGCGAGGGCGAGCGCCCCCGTGAGCAGGAGGACGAGGAACCACAGGTGACCCGTCTCGAAGCGCTCGCCGTCCAGGACGAACGGGAAGTCGCCGGGCTCGAACCGCACGTCGAAGAACCGCGGCCAGAACGCGAGGTACGAGCCGGTCCACGTGCCCTCGGCACGGGCGCGAAGGTACTGCGGGAACGGCAGGAGCAGGACCAGCGCGACGAGCAGCGGGACGCCCAGGCGCAGCACACGCTCGCGTGCGAACCCACCCGCGCCGCGCGAGCGCACCGAGTGCCACGCGCCGATGCCCGCGATGGCGAACAGCAGCGGCATCGCGCACACGACGACGGGCGCGACGACGAACGTCGTCAGCTCGGTCGTCTCCGCGTTCTTCACGTAGAAGTCGTCACGCGCGTCGAACACGAGCGCGGCGTGGAAGAGCACGAGCCCCGCGACGACGAGGGCCCGCACCGCGTCGAGCTCGCTGCGCCGGTCCGCCTGCCGCTCGGGGCGTGGCTCCACGCCTCGCATCATGGCACCGTGTGCGGGTGACGTCACCCGCCCTCGCCCCCGTGCCCGACGCCGCACGCCCACCCTGGGCCGTCGGCTCGCCCCTGCGGCTGCTCGCCGCGGTGCTGGTCTCGGGCTCTGCGATCCTGCTCTTCGCGATCCACGTGCGGCCCCTCGGCTACGTGCCGCTCGCGCTCGGGATCGCGCTCGGTCTCGCGGTGGACCGGCGGCTCGGGCGCGACCTCGCGCTCGTCGGGACGGGCATGGCGATCATCTCGACGATCTCGCTCGAGGCGGACCTGTCCGACGCGGGGATCGCCCGCTTCGCCGTCGTGCTGTCGCTCGCGGTGCTCGTCCCGTGGGCGCTGTCGCGGTTCGTCTTCCGGGAGCGCGTCATCACGTTCCCGGTCGCGACGGGACGGCGCTGGTCGCGGGGGCAGGTCGTCTACCTCGTCGTGGTCGTCGCGGCGGGGTACCTGATCCTGCCGTTCTACTTCATCGGCTCCGGCGCCTACCTCAACTGGCCCGAGATCACGGGCGGCGAGGAGATCGCGCGCCTGTTCGTCGGGGTCAACGCGGTGGGCATCTGGGACGAGCTGTTCTTCGTGTGCGTCGTGTTCGCCCTGTACCGGGAGCACTTCGGCCTGTGGACGGCGAACCTGCTCCAGGCCGCCGTGTTCGTGTCGTTCCTGTGGGAGCTGGGGTACCGCGAGTGGGGTCCGCTCCTGACGATCCCGTTCGCCCTCGTGCAGGGCTGGATCTTCTCGTGGAGCAAGTCGCTCACGTACGTCGTCGCGGTCCACCTGCTGTTCGACCTCGTCGTGTTCGCCGTGCTCGTGCACGCGCACCACCCCGAGCTCTTCGACGTCTTCGTGACCGTCCCGCGCTGACCGACGCTACGGTGCCCGCATGACCTCACCCCCGGCACCCGCACCGCGGCGGGGCGTGCGACCGGGCGTCCTGCCCCTGCTGCTCGCGGGCGTGTGCCTGCTCGGCGTGCTGTGGCTGTGGGTGCTGCCGGGCTTCCAGGTCCAGGGCGAGACCGCACTCGGGGAGACCGCGCACCTCGAGCTCGACGCCGGCGACCACACCGTCTACGCCGACTCGCCCGCCCGCTGGGCCGCCGTCCGGTGCGAGGGCATCGCGCCGGACGGCGAGGAGCTGGGGCTCCGGGTCTCGATGTCCCAGCAGGACCTGCGCGTGCCCCGGCACTGGCGGGCTCAGGCGTCGTTCGTCGGCGACGCCGGGACCGTCAGCCTCACGTGCCGGGCGGACGGCCCGACGGCGGCGGGCACGTTCGCCGTCGGGCCGTCGGTCGACCTGCCCCGGGCCGCCCTCGGGACGGTGCTCCTGGCGGCCGCCGCCGTGCTGGGGATCGTGGGCGTCGTCCGGGTACGGCGCCCGTCCTGAGGGTCCCGTCGACCCGTCGCGGTCACGACGGCCCGGCCAGGAGGACGCGCCGGACGCCGTCGACGCGGCACGCCGCGGTGACCGCCGTGGTCGCCGGCCCGGCGAGGACCGTCACCGACGTCACGACCACCGCGACGCCGACGGCCGCCCCTGCGACGACGTCGTGCGGGAAGTGCACGCCCTGCACGACCCGCGCCGACGCGACCGCGACCGCGAGCACCACGGGCAGCACGACCCACACCGCGACGACGCGCGCCGAGGACCGGTACGCGTGCCGTGCGGGGACCGCACCGGGCGCACGGACCGCGGGGGCGCCCGCGAGCACGACCGCCGTCGCGAGCGCGAACGCGATGGCCGTGTGGTTGCTCGGGAACGACCAGTCCCCCGCCGCCGGGCAGTGCGCGACCTCGACGAGGTCCCAGCAGCCGCGCGGCTGGCGCACGAGGGACTTCACGACCTCGCTCGCCGCGTAGGCGACGACGGCGCCTGCCCCCGCCACGATCGTGGTGGCGACGCCGGACGGCCCGGCGCGGCGCGACCGCCACGCCACCACGGCGCACAGCACGAGGAGCAGGAGCACGCCGCCCTCGGCGACGAGCTCGGTGCCCGGGAGGTCCGCCGTGCGCGCCGTGACTGCGAGGTAGAGCGCCTCGCTCGGCCCGGCCAGGAGTCGGGCGAGGAGCACGACCAGCGCCGCCCCGGCCAGCCACGACAGCGCGACGAGGAGCTGCGCGCCCACCCCGACGTCCGGGCGCGGCCGTGGCTCGGGAAGCACCGCGGCCGACGGCCGCGGGCGGACGTCGGGACCGGTCTCGGTGCGGTCGAGCAGGTGGGCGGCGCGGGACGAATCGGGCGGAGTCACCGCACGAGGGTATGCCGGGTGAACGAGAGGTGAACATCCGTCGTACGGCTGACGTCCGCCGTCGGCACGTCCGCCCCCGGTCCCACCCCACGCTGCCGAAGTAGAACCCTGGTCTGGCGAGATAGAACCGTGGTGGTGACCAGAGTTCTACTTCGACCGACCAGGGTTCTACCCCGGCAGACAGCGGTGCTACCTCGCCTCGGGGGCGTCGTCCGCGGGGACGTAGAACGCCGTCGTGGCGGCGACGCGCGCGGCGACCTCGTCCGCGGAGAGCCCGTCCGCGGCGGCGAGCGCCACGCCCCAGGCCTCGCTGCTCGCGATGTTGAAGGCGCGCAGCTCGGGGCTCTCGAGGATCGCCTCAGGGTCGAGCGGCTCGGCGCCGCCCAGGTGCAGGGCGAGGCCGAGCAGGGCGCCGTCCCAGCCGACCCCCACCGCCCCGGGACCGAACTGGTCCCACATCTCGGGCGGCACGACGGCGGTGTGCTCGAGCGTGAGGGTCGTGCCGCCGTCCGAGCCGGACGCGAGCCGCACCTCCACGATCGAGGAGTCCTCCGGCGTCGGCGGGCCCATGACCCACGTGAGCTGCAGGCGGCGCGGTGCGTCGCAGACCCGGATCTCGCCGCCGGCGTTCCCCTCGACCTGGTACGTCCCGCCGACGCGGAAGTCACCCGTGACCGGCAGGAACCAGCGCGGGATGCGCTCGGGGTCGGTGACGGCGTCCCACACGTCGTCGACGTCGGCGGGGTACGTGCGCTCGATGGTGATCACGCGGGCCTCGCCGGCGGGGAGCGTGCCCGTCCCGACGGCGCGGCGTGCGGCCTCGAGCTCGGTGATGAAGTCCTTCATGCTGTCCTCCTGGTGGTGTCGGTCGGGCGCTCGCCGTCCGTCTCCTGGGCAGCCGCCGCGGCGGCCCGGCGCCGCTCGCGCGCACCGCGTGCGAGCTCGGTGCCGAGCGCGTCGAGGCGCTGCTCCCAGAACCGGCGCAGGCCCGCGGCCCAGTCCTCGACCGCGTCGAGCGCCGTCGGGTCGAGCGCGTAGAGGCGTCGCGTCCCCTCGGGGCGCACCGTCGCGAAGCCGCTGGTCCGCAGCACCTTGAGGTGCTGCGAGACGGCCGGCTGGCTGATCCCGAACTCGTCGCCGACCAGCCCGGCGAGCTCCCCCGCCGGTCGCTCGCCGTGCGCGAGGTGCTCGAGGAGCCGACGGCGCACCGGGTCGCCGAGGACGTCGAACGCTTCCATGCCCACCATGTTTCACCGAGTACTTATATAAGTCAAGGGCTATGGAAGACGGAGCTCGCACGCCATGACGCGCTGCGGCCCCGCGTCCCCGCCGAGGTAGGCGCCGCGGTCCGTCAGGCCGGCGCGCGCGTACGCCCGACGGCCCGCCGCGTTGCGCTCGTTCACCGTGAGGACCACGGCCGCGTACGGCCTGGCGCGGCCGAGCACCCGGGCCAGGTCGTCGACCGCACCCGGGAGCAACCTCGTGACCCGCGTGCCCACGCCGGCACCCTGCGACCCCACGTCGACGAGGAACCCGCGGAACAGCACGACGTCTGCTGGCTCCAGACCGCCGAGCAGCGCCTGCACCTCCGGAGGTGCACCACCCGGGTGCAGGACGCCGACCGCGACGACGTCGCCGCCCGGGGCGCGGGCGACGACGAGATGGCGGTCGGGGTCGGCGCGCGCCGCAGCCACGACGTCGGCCGCGGGCGGGACGAACGCCTCCTGTCCCGGCCCCAGCCGGAGCCCGAGAGCCGCGGTGACGAGGCGGTCGCGCACCTCGGGGGCGGCGGTGTCGAGCAGGACGAGCTCGAGATCACCGCGCCCGCGTGCGCCGTCCGCCGCGACCGCGGTCGGCCCCGGCACGGCGGCCGGGTCGCTCACCGCCGCTTCCCGCCGCGCCCGCGAGCGCCACGGCCCTTCGTCCCGCCCCGCCCCTGCTTCCCGCCGCCAGGACGGCCGCCGCCCGCTCCCCCACGCCCGGACCCACCGCGAGCGGCCTGGTTGCCGCTCGCGGGGCGACCGCTCTGCGAGCGCGTCGGCGTCGGCTCCTCGGGGACCGTCTCGGAGCGGCGCCCCCGTGAGCTGTTCACCGTGCGGCCGCGCACGATCCCGACCATCTCCTCGATGAGGTCGTCGTCGCGGTCGGCGATCCATGCGAGCGCGACGGGGGCCGTCGGCGCGTCGTCCAGGCGCCGGTACGTCACGTCCTTGCGGTGGTGCAGGCGCGCGAGCGACTGCGGCACGACGGCCACGCCCACGTTCGCCGCGACGAGCACGACGGCGTCGCCCGTCGTCGCGGGGCGCTCGACCGCGGGCAGACCCGGGAGCCTGGGCGCGTCGTCCGCGGCTCCCGGTTCCCCTGCCCACGGCACGACGTCGTCGAGCGGGTGCAGCACGACGTCGTCGTCGAGGTCGGCGAGCGCGACGGGCTCGTCCGGCTCGAGCGCCGCGAGCAGGTGGTCGCGCGAGACGAGCACGACCGGCGTCTCCTCGTAGAGGCGGATCGCGCTGAGGACGTCGCGGTCGACCGGCAGGCGCAGGATCGCGGCGTCGGCCTCGTCGTCGCGCAGCGCGCGCTCGGCGTCGGCCGCCTCGACGGCGACGAGGTCGAGCGGCACGTCGACGAGCCGCTCACGCCACGTGCGCACCCACTTCGCCGGGACGACGCCGGGCACGTAGGCGAGCCGGAACCGCGGCCCGGTGCTGTCGTCGTCGGTCGTTCCCTCGGGGGCCGTGCCCGCGTCGTCGTCCACCCCACAACCCTAGAGGCCACGCCGCGGGCACGTGCCGACGCCCGACCACCACCGGCCGACTACCCTGGAGCCCATGACCCCCAAGCAGTCCGCGCAGACCATGAAGCCCGCCACCGCGGCGAAGAAGCTCGGGGTGTACCTGCCCGCCACGCCCCCGGAGTTCCAGGAGGGCACGATCACGCGGGCCCAGCTCGAGGAGCTCGAGAAGAACCCGCCCGAGTGGCTCAGCGAGCTGCGTCGCAACGGCCCGCACCCGCGCCCCGTGGTCGCCGGCCGTCTCGGCATCTCGATCTCGGGTCTGACGCGCGGCGGGCTCACCGAGCCGCTGACCACGCAGGAGATCGACGACCTGCGCCAGGACCCGCCCGCGTGGCTCGGCGAGGAGCGCGAGATCCAGAAGAAGGTCCGTGCCGAGGAGGAGCGGCTCGCCGCCGCCCGGGCGAAGAAGGCCTGACCCCACGCGACGTCCCGGTCGGCCGGTGCTCTAACCTGCGGGGATGCTGCGCATCTCCGACGTCACCTTCCTCGTCCGCGACCTCGACGAGGCGATCGCGTTCTTCGTCGACGCGATCGGGTTCGCCGTCCGCCAGGACGAGGTGGTCGGTGGCTCCTGGCGGCGCGTGGTCGTCGGCCCGCCCGAGGGCGGCACGGGCCTCGTCCTCGCCCCCACCACGGGCGACGTCCTGGGTCGGCAGGCGGGCGGCGACGTCGCGCTGTTCCTCGAGACCGACGACTTCGCCGCCCAGCACGCCCGGATGCTCTCGCACGGCGTGGTGTTCCGCGAGGAGCCGCGCCACGAGCCCTACGGCACCGTCGCGGTCTTCGAGGACCTGCACGGCATGCCGTGGGACCTGATCCAGCCGCCGACGCCAGGCTGAGCGTCAGCCCGGCCGGTTCGCGCCGGTCAGTCCGTCTCGTCGGCCGCGCTCGCGTCCGCGGTACGCACCGCGGCGCGGTCCGTGTGCCCGAGCGACAGGTCGGGCGCGACGGCGTCGCGCACCCGGCGCTTGAGGTCGGGGATCTCGGGGAACCCGCCGTCGTCCTTGCGGTCCCACAGCAGCACGGGACCGTCCCCGGCGTCGAGCGTCACGCGGAAGACGCCGTCGGTGCCGGGCACGAGCGCGACCTCGCCGAGGCGGGTGCGGAAGGTCTGCAGCAGCTCCTGGGCGACCCAGGCGGCGCGCAGGAGCCAGCGGCACTGCGTGCAGTACTCGATCGCGACGCGCGCGTCCCCGCGCGGCACGACGGTCGGCACGGCCGGATCGGTCGAGCCGGGCTGCGGGGCGTCGTCGGTCATGGCGCACAGCCTACGGTCGGGGCCGTGCGGACCGGCGTGCTCCCGTCGTGAGGCTCGACCCGTGTCAGGCGCCTCGCTCGGCCGGGAGCCGCCCGCCCCCGACGGCGGCCTCGAGGGCCGCGAAGTCGCTCTCGACGACGTCCGCGTAGGCGCGAGCCCAGCGCGCGACGGCGTCGTCGAAGACCTCCGACCGCCCGAGGTACCCGTAGGCGACGCGCGTGCCGGGCGACTGGCTGTGCGCCCGCGCGAGCACCCTGCCGCACAGCACCGCGTATCCCGCGAACTGCTCGGGCGTGAGGCGGTCCAGCTCGACCGAGCCCTTCATGTCGCGGAACTGGCGCCAGTAGAGGTCGGCGTGCGGACCGCCGCCGACCAGTCCGCCCAGGTCACCCGTGATCCAGCCGAGGAACGGGTCGGACTGGGCCTGGAGGATCCGCTGCGAGACGACGACACGCCGCCCCTGCGAGTGCCGGAGACCGAGCGGCGCGACGCCCGACGGGAGCGCGTCGGCCATGCCGCCGTACGTCGCGAGCACCGACGGCGACGCCTCCTTCGCCTGCAGGACCAGCGGCTCGCCGTCGGGCCCCTCGAGCAGCACGATGTAGCAGCGCGTGCCCACGCTGCCGACACCGACCACGCGCAGGACGTAGTCGACGAGCGCGAACTGGCCGAGCAGGAGCCGCACGTCCCCGCGCAGCGAGTCGCGGTAGCGGTCGAACAAGGTGGCGAGCTGCTCCACGGTGGCGTGGCCGACGTGCTGGGTCAGCGGCGGCTGGTCGACGATCCGGGTCCGCCCGTCGTCGGAGCGCGCGGTGATCCGCTGCACGACCTGCTCCGACGTCCGGCGCCGCGCCTTGCGCTCGAGGCGGTGCAGCTCTTGGCGACCGGCCTTGCGCAGGGTCGACTCGAGCGCAGCCGTCTCGAGCTGGTACGAGTACCGCTCGACCGCCGTGAGGGCGAACAGCCCGACCATCGCCTCGCGGTACCCGCGCACGGCGTGGCGCACAGCGTCGGCGCACTCGTCCTCGCTCATGCCCTTGTCCCGGCCACCGATGTGCACGCTCGCCGCGAGACGCTTGACGTCCCACTCCCAGGGCGCGTCCCCCGCCTCGTCGAAGTCGTTGAGGTCGAAGACCAGGCGCCGCTCCGGCGACGCGAAGAGCCCGAAGTTGGACACGTGCGCGTCGCCGCACGCGACGATCTCGACGCCGGTTCGGGTGTCGTGGCGCAGGTCGTGCGCCATCGTCGCGGCCGTGCCGCGGTAGTACGCGAACGGCGACTCGAGCATGCGACCGATGCGCAGCGGGACGAGCTCGGCGAGCCGGCCCGCGTTCTGCTCCGCGACGATCGCGACCGGGTCGCGCTCGGGCAGGTGCAGCTCGCCGTGGCTGCCCCGCGGCACATGCTCGCGCAGCGCTCGGCCGACAGCACGGGACTCGGCCAGGGTGCGCGGGACGTCCATGGCGCCTCCTCGTAGGGCGGAACCGCACAGTAGCGCGCGGACGCGCTCTCGGCGCGGCGACCTCCGGGCGCGCGCGACCGGCATGGCTCCGGGTCGGCGCAGGTCGGGGAGACTTGAGGGCGTGACGACCCTCCCGCCCGACCTCGACGGACTGCTCGCACGGCTGCGCACCGACGAGACGCACCGCGGCGACCGACCGGCTCGCGAGGACGCGCCCGTCGCCGTCGACGCTGCTGACCGTCTCCTGCTCGACGAGGCGGCCCCCTGCGTCGTCGCGGCCGGCCGGGGTGCCGTCGCCGTCGTCGACGACCGCTACGGCGCCCTCACGCTCGGCGCGGCGGCGATGCTCGGCGTGACGGCCGACGGTGCCGTGACAGCGGATGGCGGAGCCACGGCGCCCGTGCGGGTCCATCAGGACCTGTGCACCGCGGAGGCCGCCATCGACGCGAACGCGTCCGCGCTCGGGCTCTCGGGTGCGTACGCGCGCCACGCTCTCGGGCCGGAGCTGCTGAGCGGTAGCCGTGTGGTGCTGCTGCGCCTCCCGCGAGGGCTCGCGGCGCTGCGGGACGTGGCGGAGCACGTCGCGCGAGAGGCCGAGCCCGACGTCGTGCTGCTCGCCGTCGGGCGGGTCAAGCACATGACCCCCGCCATGAACGAGGTCCTGCTGGAGTCGTTCGGCGAGGTGCGCGCGAGCCTCGCGCGCGGCAAGTCCCGCGTGCTCGTCGCACGCTCACCGCGTGCCGCGGCGGGCGGCGTCCCGCCCGAGGAGCGGCGCCTCACCTATCCCGTCACGGTGGAGCTGCCCGACGTCGGGCTCTCGGTCGTGTCGTACGGCGCCGCCTTCGCGGGCGCGAGCCTCGACCTCGGGACCCGCTTCCTCCTCGAACAGCTCGAGGCCACCGCCTCGGCCGCCACGGGGGCGGACGACCCGCGCCCGGACGGTCCCGGGGCGCCCGTCGACGGGGCGCCCCGGGACGTCGTCGACCTCGGGTGCGGCACGGGCCTGCTCGCCGCGTGGGCGGCCCGTCGCTGGCCGGACGCCGCGGTCGTCGCCACAGACCGGTCCGACGCTGCGGTGCGGTCCACGGCGCTCACGGCGCGGGCGAACGGCGTCGGCGAGCAGGTGCGCGTGGTGCGCGACGACGCGGGCGCGTCCCTCGCGGACGCGAGCGCCGACGTCGTGCTGCTCAACCCGCCGTTCCACGACGGCGCGGCGCTGCGCACGGACGTGGCGCACCGCATGTTCGCCGCGGCAGGACGGATCCTGCGGCCCGGTGGAGAGCTGTGGTGCGTGTGGAACTCGCACCTGCGCTACCGGCCCGCGCTGGAGCGGGCCGTCGGGCCCACGACCCAGGTCGCGCGCGACCGCCGCTTCACCGTGACCCGGTCGGTCCGACGCTGAGTGCTGGGTACTCGTCGTCCGGGACGCGGTGGGACGACAGATACCCAGCACTCAGCGGCTCGGTCTACTGGACGTCGACGACGTCCACCACGAAGACGAGCGTGTCCGTGCCGCCGATGCCGGCCTGGGGCACGCCGCGCTGGCCGTAGCCGTGCTCCGGCGGGATCGACAGCATGACGCGCGAGCCGACGTTCTGGCCGACGAGGCCCTTGTCCCAGCCGCCGATGACGGCGCCGACGCCGATCGGGAACGCGATGGTGTCGCCGCGGTCGTAGGAGTTGTCGAAGACCTGGCCACCCCAGGCCTGCCCGAGGTAGTGCACGACGATGTTCCGCCCCGACGTGACGGCCGGACCGTCGCCCTCGGAGAGCACGACGACCTGCAGGCCGGCGGGCGCGTCCGTCTCGGGGAAGGTGAGCGTCGGCTTCTCGCCGAAGGATCCCGAAGCGGTGGGAAGGGTGGGCTGGTCGGTCACGAGGATGCCTCTCGTCGGGTGCAGGACTCCCGCGCGGACGCGGGTCTCCTTACCCTACGCGGGCCGCGCGGGCCCGCTCGTGGTGTCTCGTCGAGACCTCTTGCACCCGTCGGCTAAATGCATTAGCTTTTTGGCTATGACCACGAGCCAGCAGTCCACCGTGCGCCGCCTTGCCCGGGCCGAAGGGCGCCTCGCCTACACCGACGAGGGCTCCGGCCCTCTCCTCGTCGCCTCGCCCGGCATGGGCGACCTGCGCTCCACCTATGACGACGTCGTCCCGCACCTCGTCGCCGCGGGCTACCGCGTGGTGGTCATGGACCTGCGCGGCCACGGCGACAGCGACACGACGTTCGCCACGCACGGCGACGAGGCCACGGCGTCCGACGTCGTCGCGCTCGTCGAGCACCTCGACGCCGGACCGGCCGTGCTCCTGGGCAGCTCGATGGGCGCGTCCGCCGCCGTGATCGCCGCGGCCGACCGCCCCGACCTCGTGCGCGGGCTCGTCCTGCTCGACGGGTTCCTCCGGGAACCGTCCTCCCCCGCGAAGCTGCGCGCGATGCGCGTGCTCTACAGGGTCGCGCTCGCCCGGCCGTGGGGCGCGGCGTTCTGGGCGTCGTTCTACGGGTCGCTGAACAAGGGCCGTACGCCCCGACGTCTCGCCGCGCACCAGGCGACGATCCGCGCCAGCCTCTCCGAGCCCGGACGGCTGCGCTCGTTCCGCGACCTCTGCCTCCAGCTCGACCACCGTGTCGTCGAGCCGCGCGTCGCACGCGTCCAGGCACCCGCGCTCGCCGTCTTCGGCGCTCTCGACCCCGACTACGCCGACCCTGCCGCCGAGGCGGCGTGGGTCGAGGATTCCCTGGGCGCGACGACGCTCGTGCTCCCCGAGGTCGGGCACTACCCGCAGCTCCAGGCGCCCGAGGACGTCGTCGCCGCGACGCTCGCGTTCCTCGACGCCCTGCCCGACGCCGCGCCGCTCGCCGACCGCGCCACCGGTCGCACCACCACCACGAGCACCGACGGCGGCACCCGTGGCTAGGGCCGGGCTGTCCCGCCCCGCCGTCGTCGCCATCGCGCTCGACCTCGTCGATGCGGGCGGCCCCGCCGGGTTCGCCGAGCTCACGCTCGCGAAGGTCGCCGCTCAGGCCGGCGTCGCTACACCGAGCCTCTACAAGCACGTCGGGTCGCTCGCAGCGCTGCGGCGTGAGGTCGCGGTGGTCTCCGTCGAGGACTACACGCGCGCGCTCACCGACGCGACGGTCGGGATCGCCGGGCCCGACGCCGTCGCCGCGCTCGCGCACGCGACCCGGCGGTTCGCGCACGCGCACCCCGGACGCTACGCCGCGGTGCAGGTCGCGCCCGACCCCGAGGACCCCGCCGACGCCGCGCTGTCCGCCGCGGCCGGGCGCAGCGTGCAGGTCGTCGCCGCGGTCCTGCGCGGGTTCGACCTCCCGGAGGACAGCACGATCGACGCGATCAGGTCGGTGCGCGCGAGCCTCCACGGGTTCGTCGCGCTCGAGCTCGGGGGCGGGTTCCGCCTCCCGGACGACCTCGACCGCAGCTTCGACCTCCACGTCCGCATGCTCCTCGCCGGGCTCGCGACGCTCGACCGCCCGACCCTCGTCCCCGCAACCGAACCTGGAGGCACCTCATGAGCTCGACGACCACCACGGCTCCCGCCGCGACGGCGGACGACGTCGCGACCCGGCGGCGCACCGCCGCCGCACTCGTCGTGGCCGGCGCGGGCTTCGTGCTGTTCCCGGCGCTGCGTCCTTGGCCCGACGAGACCCGCCCGACGGCGGAGCTCGCAGAGCTCGCAGCGGCGTTCGCCTCCGACCGGTGGGTCGCCGCGCACCTGTGCGGCATCCTCGCGATCGGCCTGCTCGCGCCGGCGCTCCTGGGCCTGCGCGCCGTGCTCGCGCCGGGAGTGACGCCTCGCACCACGGACCTGCTGGCGTCGGCGACGGGGCTGGTCTGGGCCGGCGGGTTCCTCGCCGCGCTGTACTTCGGCGCGGAGATGTTCGGCATCCAGGCCGTCGCGGCGTCGGCCGTCGCCTCGGGCGACCCCGCAGGCACCGGCTTCCTGGACGTCGCCACCGACCTACGCACGGGCGGGCTCGCCGTCACGCTGTTCGGCACCGGCCTGATCCTTCTCGCCGCGGGCGGCGTCGTGACGGCGTTCGCCCTCCGCCGCGTCGCACGGTGGTGGTTCACCCTGCCGTTCACGCTGGGCCTGGTCCTGCTGCTGCCGCAGTTCTGGGGCGGCCCGGGCCTCCGGGTCGTGCACGGCGTCCTGCTCGGCCTCGGGTGCGTGCTCCTCGCGGTCGTCGCGCTCCGTCGAGCACGACCCTGATCGCCGCCGAGGAGGGTCAGCGGGCGGCGACGAAGCCCAGGAGGTCGTGGCGGGTGAGGACACCGACCGGGTCGCCGTCCTCCACGACGAGCAGGGCGTCGTCGTCGTGCAGCGCGGCCCGCACCGCCTCCACGCCCTCGCCCGCCCCGATGAGCGGGAAGCGTGCCTCCATGTGGGACTCGACCCGGTCGGCGAGCGACGCCCGGCCGGAGAACACCGCGTCGAGCAGCTCGCGCTCGCTCACCGAGCCGGCGACCTCACCGATCTTCACGGGCGGCTCGGCGCCGACGACGGGCATCTGGGAGACGCCGTACTCGCGCAGGATCTCGATGGCGTCGCGCACGGTCTCGCTCGGGTGCGTGTGCACGAGGTCGGGCAGGCGCCCGTCCTTGGCACGCAGGACGTCGCCCGCGGTCACGCCCTCCTCGTCGGGGAGGAACCCGTACGACCGCATCCACGCGTCGTTGAAGATCTTCGACAGGTAGCCGCGACCGCTGTCGGGCAGCAGGACGACGATGACGGCACGGGCCGCAGCCTCCGGGTCCTCCTCCTCGAGCCGGCGCGCGAGGCGCAGGGTCGCCTCGACCGCCATGCCGCACGACCCGCCCACGAGCAGCCCCTCCTCGCGTGCGAGGCGGCGCGTCATCGCGAACGAGTCGGTGTCGGACACGGCGATGATCTCGTCCGGCACCTTCGGGTCGTACGCCGCCGGCCAGAAGTCCTCGCCGACGCCCTCGACCAGGTACGGCCGCCCGTCGCCGCCCGAGTAGACCGAGCCCGCCGGGTCGGCGCCGACGATGCGGACACGGCCGCCGTCGGCCTCCGCGCGGTCCGCCGAGACCTCCTGGAGGTAGCGCCCGGTCCCCGTGATCGTGCCGCCCGTGCCGACGCCGGCCACGAAGTGGGTCACGCGGCCGTCGGTGTCCGCCCAGACCTCGGGGCCGGTCGACTCGTAGTGCGACGCCGGGCCGTTCGGGTTGGCGTACTGGTTGGGCTTCCAGGCGCCCGGGATCTCCCGGACGAGGCGGTCGGACACCGAGTAGTAGGAGTCGGGGTGGTCCGGCGCGACGGCCGTCGGCGTCACGACGACGCGCGCCCCGTACGCGCGGAGCACGTCGCGCTTGTCCTGGCTCACCTTGTCGGGGCACACGAACACGCACTCGTACCCCTTGCGCTGCGCGACGAGCGCGAGACCGACGCCGGTGTTGCCCGACGTGGGCTCGACGATCGTGCCGCCCGGCTTCAGCTCGCCCGCGGCCTCCGCGGCCTCGACCATCTTCAGGGCGATGCGGTCCTTGACGGAGCCGCCGGGGTTCACGTACTCGACCTTGGCGAGGATCGTCGCGCTGAGGCCTTCGGTGACACGGGACAGCCGGACGAGCGGGGTGCCGCCGACCAGCTCGGAGACGTGCTCTGCGTATCTCATGCCCCGATCATCCCCGATCCCCGGAGACGGCACACAGCGGCGCCCTGCCCACGGCTCCGCGCCCGTCCGACGCACCGGCGGGAATTCCCGTACGGTGTAGAGCGTTACGCCCTCGACCGTCCCCGACCGAGAGGTGACCCGTGCCCGAGACCACGACCGCCCCGCAGCCGACCGCACCCGAGACCACGACCGCGCCGACGCTGCCCGACCTGCCGGACGTCGTCGTCCAGGCCGAGCGCCTGGTCGCGCTCGGCGTCCACACGATCGCCGGGCTCTCCGCCGACGAGCTGCGTGCCGCGGCCGCCACGCTCGCCGCGACCGCTCCTGACGGGACCCTGCTCGTGGTCGACCCGCACCTCGCTCCGCCGTCGGCCCTGGCTCCCCTGCTCCGGCTCTCGGTGCGCGGCGGCGAGAAGGAGGGGTTCGTCGTCGTCGACATGCCGGACGTCGACCGCTTCGCCCCGATCGAGGGCATCGAGGTCCCCGACGGCCCGCTGTACGTCGTCACCGAGCTCGACCGCGGCGACGACCTGGCGAACTGGTCGCCCGACGAGGCCCTGCCCGAGATCACCGGTCGCGGCCGCACTCCCCTGCTGCTGCACGAGGGGATCCACTGGGCGCTCCAGGCACCGGACGTCGTCGCGCGCAACCACTGCTACATGACGATCGGCTCACGCCTGCGGAAGGCGAACGGCACGCTCGACACGCGCACACCCGCCGTCTGGATCTCGGGCGGCACGGGCCGCGACGGCCGCGAGCGCCGTGGCGCCCCGAAGGTCGGCTGGTGCTGGGCGGGCAACCGCCACACGTGGCTCGGCTTCGCCTCGGCCGCCACCCGCCTCCCCGCCTGACCGTCAGCCGAGGAGGCCCAGCAGGGCGACGGCGACCACGACGACGGCGAGCACGACCACCACGACCGGCCTGCCTGCCGCCTCGCGGGCCGTGAGTCGGCCGAGGCAGGCGCCGACCGCCGCCGTGATCCCGGCGACGACCGCCGCCCCCGCGATCAGCGCACCTCCGGCGTCCGCACCGGCGTCGGCGAGCCGGCCCGCGATCCCACCCGCGAGCAGCGACCCCCAGAGCGCCCCGGCGACGAGACCGAGGACGGCGAACACCAGCGCGGCGCGTCCCTCGGACGCGTCGCGCGTGACCCGGGCGCCGACCCACGCGACCGCGGCGCCCGCCGTCGGGACGCTGATGAGGATGAGCAGCGCCGCGAACGGCAGCCACGCGGGCGGCGCGCCGGACACGACCATGTAGACGACCTGGACACCGAGCATCGCCACCGCCGCGACGACGAGACCGGCGACAAAGACCGGCACCCGCGGCGAGACGTCCGCCGCGGGTGCCGTTTCACGAGAGCTGCGCGCCACCGTCAGTCGCTGCTCTGCAGGATGGCGAAGAGGCGCAGGAACTCGAGGTAGAGCCAGATCAGCGTGACGAGCAGACCGAACGCGGCCGACCACGCGAACTTGGCAGGCACGCCGCCCTCGACACCGCGCTTGATGGAGTCGAAGTCGACGATGAGGGACGCCGCGGCGAGGCCGACACCGAGCACGCTCGCGATGATGCCCCAGCCGCTGTACAGACCCCAGCCGCCGAGCACCCCGGTCATGATGAGGACCACGTTGACGAGCGAGAACGCGAGGTAGCCGACCATCGCGATGAGCAGCCAGCGCATGAACTTCGGGGTGACGCGCACCCGGCCGGACTTGAAGAGGAACAGCGCGGCGGCGAACGTCGCGATGGTGGCGACGACGGCGGACGGCACGACGCCGTTCCACGCGGTCTCGTAGAAGCGGCTGATCCCGCCCAGGAACAAGCCCTGTGCCACTGTGTAGAGCACGATGAGCGCGGGGCTCGGGCTGCGCTTGAACGAGTTCACGAGCCCGAGCACGAGGCCGACGACCGCACCGATGATCCACAGCGCGGGCATCTGCGGCGTGACCATCCACGACCCGGCACCGACGACCACGAGCAGCGCGAGCAGCCCGCCGGTCTTCATGATGACGTCGTCGTACGTGAGGCGCTTGGTGTCGGCGGTCGTGGCCGACGGCGCGTCGTACATCTGGTTCAGCGTCGCCGCGTCCGCGGCCTGGGCGCCGTACTGGCCCCACTGGCCCGCCTGGGGCGTGCCGTACGCGGGGCCCTGGCCCTGTGCGGGCGGGGTCCCGTACGCGGGGCCGGCCTGCGTGGCCGCCCCACCGCGCTGGTTCTTCGGATCACCGAAGACCGCGCTGTTGTTGAAGACGGGGTTGCTCATGAGCTCCTCCTGGTCGCGGCGTCCACTCTCGCAGCGGGCCTCGTCATCGGCTTCTGCCTCGAGTCGGGTGTCGCTGGCCTGACGTTCATCCTAGGGAACGTGCGAGTCCCGGTCACTGTTCCCGGGGACTTTCGTCCGGGATCCCGGGAAAGTGCCGACCTGCGGACCACCAGACGACGCGCGGCGTACGCCGCGCGATGTACGCCGCCCGGCCCACGGCAGGGGCAAGATACGTCGCTAGGTGGCTGTCCGACGTCGGGCACGTCCCTAGGCTCGTGGCGTACCTCGCGGTGAGGTCCCCGGCCACCCCCGGCGCGACCCCCGCCCGCGAGCACCAGATCCAACCCGGACGAACGACCCTCGGAGGGGCGAAGTCATGATCGAAGCACGAGGCCTGACCAAGCGGTACGGGCCCAAGACCGCGGTGGACGGCATCTCGTTCACCGTGCGTCCTGGGACCGTCACCGGCTTCCTCGGCCCCAACGGCGCCGGCAAGTCCACGACCATGCGCATGATCATGGGCCTGGACCGGCCGACCGCGGGGACCGTCATCGTCAACGGGCGCCCGTACGCGCAGCACCGCTCCCCCCTCACCGAGGTGGGTGCGCTGCTCGACGCGAAGGCGGTCCACACCGGGCGCTCCGCCTACAACCACCTCCTCGCGATGGCCGCGACGCACGGCATCCCGACCAAGCGCGTCGACGAGGTCATCGAGATGACCGGCCTGCAGACCGTCGCCAAGAAGCGCGTCGGCGGCTTCTCGCTCGGCATGGGGCAGCGCCTCGGCATCGCGTCCGCGCTGCTCGGCGACCCCAAGACCCTCATCCTCGACGAGCCGGTCAACGGCCTCGACCCCGAGGGCGTGCTGTGGGTGCGCAACCTCGCGCGCTACCTCGCGTCGGAGGGCCGCACCGTGTTCCTCTCGAGCCACCTCATGAGCGAGGTCGCGCTGACCGCCGACCACATCATCGTCATCGGCAAGGGCCGCATCATCGCGGACGCCCCGGTGAGCGAGATCGTCAACGGCACCCAGCAGCGCACCGTCAAGGTCCGCACGCCGCACGCGACACAGCTCGCCGAGCTCCTCACGCGCGACGGCGCGACCGTCACGAGCGACGAGCCGAGCCTGCTCGTCGTCGCGGGTGCGGACGCCCCCGGCATCGGTGAGCTCGCGGCCGCGAAGGGCTTCGTCCTGCACGAGCTCACGCCCGTGGCGTCGACGCTCGAGGACGCGTACATGGCCCTCACGGCGGATGCGGTCGAGTACCAGACCGAGTCCGCCCAGATCCACGTCGGCCACGGAGCCACGGGCGCCGCGCCCGCCGGCGCCCCGGCCGCCACCGACTCCCTGGAAGGAGCGCAGCGATGAGCGCCACCGCCCTCGCCCCCGGCGCGACGAGCCCGACGGTGTCCCGCACCTCCCCGTACCGCCTGACGTTCGGTCACGTGCTGCGCTCGGAGTGGATCAAGTTCCGCTCGCTGCGCTCCACGTGGTGGACGATCGGCACGACGATCGTCGTCATGGTGCTGTTCAGCATGTCCATGGCGGCTTCGTTCAACCTCGCCGCCGGCAGCCCGGAGATGGCTGCGGAGATGGGCAACATCTCGACGGTCCAGGCGATCGTCCTCGGCTACATCTTCGCTCAGCTCTCCGTGGCCGTCCTCGGCGCGCTCGTCGTCACGGGCGAGTACTCGACCGGGATGATCCGCTCCACGCTCAGCGCCGTCCCGACGCGCCTGCCCGCCCTGTGGGCCAAGGCCGGGATCATCGGCGTCGTGACGTTCGTCGTCGGGCTCGTCGGGATCGCGCTGTCGTACCTCGTGACCATGCCCATGCTCTCCGGGAACGACCTCGTGCCCGACCTCGGCGACCCCGTCGTGCAGCGCGTCATCCTCGCGTGCGCCGGGTACCTCGCGCTCGTCGCGCTCCTCGCGGTGGGCGTCGGCACGATCATGCGCCACTCGGCCGGGTCCATCTTCACGCTCGTCGCCTTCCTGTTCGTCCTCCCGCTCGTGGCGAGCTTCCTCAGCCAGGAGTGGGTCCAGGACATCGCGAAGTTCCTGCCCATGAACCTGGCCACCGCGATGATGGCGGTCACGGAGGCCGACGCCGGCGGTACCGAGGTGCTCTCGCCCGGTGCCGCGACCGCCGCGATGGCGGGCTGGGCCGTCGTCTCGCTCGGCGTGGCGGCCCTCGTGCTCAAGCGCCGGGACGCGTGACCACCCCGTCCACCACCCCGCCGACGCCGGACGAGCAGCCCGCTCGTCCGGCGTCGGCCGTGACACGCCCGGGCACGACGACGCCGCGCGGCCCCGGCCCGACAGCGCCGGCCCCGCTCGCCATGCGGGCCGCGCCCGAACCGTTCACCGAGCTCGACGCGCGCCGCCTCGGCCCCGTGCGTCGCTACTTCGCCCGGCACCCCGTCGTCATGGACTGGGTGATCGTCGCGATCTTCGTCGTCCCCGGGGTGCTCTACGTCCTGCTCGCGGAGCAGCCGCGCGGCTCGACCGCTCTCTCGCTCGTGTTCTTCCTCGCTGGCGGCGCGCTCCTGTACTGGCGGCGACGACGACCGGTGACCGTCGCGCTCGCGCTCGCCGCGCTCGGGGTCCTGGCGATCGCGGTCACGGGCGACACCGCCGGGTTCGAGGTCGCCGGGATGTTCGCCGTGTACGCCGTCGCGGCGTCGCGACCGTCGCGGATCGCCTGGCCGGTGCTCGCGATCGTGGTGCTCGCGCTGTCCGCCGCGACCCTGCTCTGGTACGACATCGTCACCATGGACGACGGCGAGCTCGTGCGCCAGGCCGTGGAGCCCGGTCGCGCGACCGTCGACCGCGTCGTCGGCATCCTCGTCACGACCATCCTGTGCCTCGTCGCCCTCGCGATCGGCACCAACGTCCGGGCTCGGCGCCAGCACGTCTCCGACCTCGTCGAGCGCGCCAACTCCATCGCGCGTGACCGGGACCAGCAGTCGCAGCTCGCCGCCGCCGCCGAGCGCGCCCGCATCGCCCGGGAGATGCACGACGTCGTCGCGCACTCCATCACCGTCATGGTCGCCCTCGCGGACGGCGCCAAGGCGTCGGGAGCGAAGAACCCCGAGCTCGCGGGCCACGCGCTCGACGAGCTCACCGCCACCGGGCGCGCGGCGCTCGCCGACATGCGGCGCGTTCTCGGCGTCCTGCGCGAGCCCGGCGGCGAGCCGGCCGCACCTCTCGCGCCCGCGCACGAGACCCCCGAGCTCGAGGAGATCGTCGAGCGCTTCCGCACCGCCGGCCTGCCCGTGCGGCTCGTGCGCTCCGGCCCGCAGCCGACACCGGGGCCCGCCCTGCGCCAGACCGCGCACCGCATCGTCCAGGAGGCCCTGACGAACGTGCTGCGCTACGCACCGCTGTCCCCGATCGTCCTCGTCGAGGTCTCCCGTCGGGCCGAACCGGGAGCCGACTGGCTCGAGCTGCGCGTCGTCAACCAGGCCGGCCGCCGGCCGGGCGAGGGCGACGTCGCCGACCAGCGCGACCTCCCACCGTCGGTCGCCGAGCAGCACCCGCCCGGCGTCCCCGTCGGCACCGGGCGCGGGATCATCGGGATGCGGGAGAGGGCCGCCGTCTACGGCGGTACCGTGACGGCAGGACCGAGCGGCACCGGCTGGGAGGTGCGGGCGAGCCTGCGGCTCGACCTCGACCCCGGCCACGAACGACAGGAAGAGCGATGACCGACAGCGTTGACCGAGCCGCCACGCCGATCCGCGTGCTGCTCGTCGACGACCAGGCGCTCCTGCGCATGGGCTTCCGCATGATCCTCGCCGCCGAGGACGACATCGAGGTCGTCGGCGAGGCCGGCGACGGCGAGACGGGCGTCGCGCAGGCGTCCGCGCTGCGCCCCGACGTCGTGCTCATGGACGTCCGCATGCCCGGCACGAACGGCATCGAGGCGACCGAGCGCATCGTCGCCGCCCAGCCGGCGTCGCGCGTCATCATCCTCACGACGTTCGACCTCGACGAGTACGCGTTCGCCGCCCTGCGCGCCGGCGCGAGCGGCTTCCTCCTCAAGGACGCCAAGCCCGGCGAGCTCGTCGGCGCGATCCGCGCCGTCGCGAGCGGCGACGCCGCCGTCTCGCCCCGCATCACCCGACGCATGCTCGAGATGTTCTCCGGCCAGCTCCCCGAGAACGGTGCAGCAGCACCCGGCTCCGCGGCGACCGGCCGGGACGACCCGCGCCTCGCCGAGCTCACCGCGCGCGAGCTCGAGGTGTTCGAAGCCCTCGGCGAGGGCCTGACCAACGCAGAGATCGCCGAGCGCTTCGTCCTGTCCGAGGCCACGGTCAAGACCCACGTCGGTCGCGTCCTCGGCAAGCTCGGCCTCCGCGACCGCGTCCAGGCCGTGGTCCTCGCGTACGAGACCGGCGTCGCCCGCCCGTCCTGAGGCCCACCGCACCGAGGTAGGACCGCGGTCACGCGAAGTAGAACCCCGGTCCGCCGAAGTAGAACCGTGGTCACGCGAAGTAGAACCCCGGTCCGCCGAAGTAGAACCGTGGTCACGCGAAGTAGAACCCCGGTCCGCCGAAGTAGAACCGTGGTCACGCGAAGTAGAACGCTGGTTCATGTCCGACGGCGCGTGGTCGGCTTGGGTGTCGGGGTGGGTGGGGGCGCCGCGTCTACCATCCGCCGCTCGTTCCTCGCGGCTCCCGCCAGGCCCGACCACGACGCGGCGCCCCCACCCACCCCTCCCGGCGTCGCCCCACCTCGGTCTGTGCTCACCCGGGCCAACGGCCCGCGGGGCGGGTCTCCCGCCGTCCCGCCGTTTGCCTGAGGCCCGAGCCGCGGTCACCGCCGGACACGACGTGGCGCGCGGTCGAACACGACCTGAGGGTCTCCACAGCCTGGATGACGACACCCAAGTCGTGTTCGGCGTCTGACCACGGCCTGACCGACCGGCGGTTCGACCCCGACGACCCGGCTTCCTCCTCGCGCGACCACGGTTCTACCTCGGCGGACCACGGTTCTACTTCGCGGGGCCACGGTTCTACTTCGCGGGACCAGGGTTCTACCTCGGCGGACCACGGTTCTACTTCGCGCGACCAGGGTTCTACCTCGGCACGACTCGGCCACCTGGCCAGGGTGACGGGAGGGCTGAGCGGGTGGGGCGGCGTCGGATGCGAAGGGCGTCAAGGCCGCGCTCCTCAAACCCACGCCCGACTGACCACGGTGACGGCGCGGCCAGCCCGAGCACCGACGCCGCCCCGCACGCGGACCCCGCCACGACCGCCCGCCCGCCCGAACGCCCGCCCGCCCGAACGGTCGGACGGGCGGACGGATCAGGCCCGGGCGACCGCTGCTTTCTCGACCTCGGCCTGCGCCGCCGCCTCCTGCTTGGCGGCGCGCCTCGCCGCGCGCTTCTCGCCGCGACGCTCGGCGAGCGTGTAGAGCACCGGCACGACGACGAGCGTGAGCAGCGTGGAGCTCAGCAGGCCGCCGATCACGACGAGCGCGAGGGGCTGGGAGATAAACGCGCCGCCACCGGTGATGCCGATCGCCATGGGCGTGAGGGCGAAGATCGTCGCCGCCGCCGTCATGACGATGGGCCGCAGACGCTTGCGCGAGCCTTCCATGACGGCGTCGTCGAGCGTGCGGCCGCGCTCGCGGTACTGGTTGATGAGGTCGATGAGCACGATCGCGTTGGACACGACGATCCCGACGAGCATGAGCAGGCCGATGAGAGCCGGCACGCCGAGAGGCGTCGCGGTCGCGAGCAGGAGGAGCAGCGCGCCCGTCGCGGCGAACGGGATCGACACGAGCAGGATGAACGGCTGCAGGAGGCTGCGGAACGTCGCGACCATGACGAGGTAGACGATCGCGATGGCGACGAGCAGCGCCAGGCCGAGGTCGGCGAACGCGTCGGCCTGGTCGGACGCGACACCGCCGATCTCGACGGTCGCCCCGCCCTCGAGCTCGAGGCCGTCGATCGCGGTGGTGAGCTCGGTGGTGAGCGCCCCGAGGTCCTGGCCCGCGGGGGTGACGGAGATGGTCGCGCTGCGCTCGCCGTCGACGCGTGTGATCGACGTGGGTACCTCGACCTCCGCGACCTCGGCCACCTGCGTGAGGGGCACCGGCCCGACGGCGGTCGGGAGGACGACCTGCTCGAGCTCGGCCACGGTGGCGGGCGCCTGGCCTGCGAGCACGCGCACCTGGACGGGTCCGTCGCCCAGGTTCACGGTGCCGACCGGCACCGGGGACATGGTCCCGGCGACCGTCCCGGCCACCTGCGTCTCGGTGAGCCCGACGGCGGCGGCCGCGTCGCGGTCCACCGTCACCTGGACCGTCGCCTGGGCGGAGGCGAGGTTGTTCGTGACCTGCGCGGCGCCGTCGGTCCCTTCCGCGAGCTCCTGGACGTCGGCGGCCGCCGCGGCGAGGGTCTCGGTGTCGGGGGCGCGGACGACGAGGTCGACCGTCGTGCTGCCGAACGCGGCGTCTGCCCCGGCGACCTCGATGCCCTCGCTCGCCTCGCTGCTCAGGCCGCCGACGGCGTCGCGCACGTCCTGCTGGGCCGCCACCGGGTCGGCGTCGGGGTCGAGCGTGACGGCGAACGTCGCCGTCGGGGAACCGCCGCCGCCGAAGAACGCCGCCTCGGGGCCGCCCGCGGTCCCGACCGTCGTCTGCACGGTCGTGACGCCGTCGACGCCCATGAGCGCCTCCTCGACCTCGCGCGCCGACGCGTCCTGCGCGTCGAGCGACGTGCCGGGGGCGAAGGACTCCGTGACGGTCAGGGTGTCCTGGCCGGTGTCGCCGAGGAAGTTGGTCTCGAGGCGCGGCACGAGCGCGAGCGTGCCCGCGAGGATCGCGACGGAGACGGTGAGCGTGATGACCGGGTGGCGGAGCGCCGCACGGAGCGTCGGCACGTACCCGCGCTGCCAGATGCCGCGGCGCTCCTTCTCCTCCGCGGCGGCACGGGCGCGCTCGCCCGCGAGGCGTGCCGCCTCGGGGTCGGCGGGCACCGGCGGGGACTTGACGAACCAGTACGCGAGCACCGGGACGATCGTCAGGGCCACGAAGAGCGACGCGAGCATCGCGAGGGCGACGGTCACGGCGAACGGCCGGAACAGCTCGCCCACCATGCCGCCGACGAGAGCGATCGGCAGGAAGACGGCGACGGTGGCCACGGTCGAGGCCGTGATCGCGCCCGCGACCTCCTTGACGGCACCGACGATCGCGCCGCGCTTCTCCTCGCCGTACGACAGGTGCCGCTTGATGTTCTCGATCACGACGATCGAGTCGTCGACCACGCGGCCGATCGCCACGGTCATGGCGCCGAGCGTGAGGATGTTCAGGGTGTAGCCCGTGGCGTTCATGACGATGAAGGTCACGAACAGCGACAGCGGGATCGACACCGCAGCGACGAGGGTCGAGCGCAGCGAGGCCAGGAACAGCAGGATGACGACGACCGCGAACAGCAGGCCGAGCAGGCCCTCGGTCGCGAGGCCCTCGATCGACTCCTCGATGAACGGCGCCTGGTCGAACACGACCTCGACGCGCACGTCCTGGGCCTCGAGCACACCGTCGAGGTCGTCGATCGCGTCCTGGACGGCGTGCGACACCTCGACGGTGTTGCCGGCCGGGGTCTTGGTGATCGCGACGGCGAGCGCCGTCTCCCCGTCGAGCCGCGAGAACGACGTCGCAGGCTCGGGGCCGGCGGTGACGGTCGCGACGTCGCCGAGCGCGACGGGCGGCGTGCCGGGCGCGGCGGCCGGCGAGAGGAGCGGCAGCGCGGCGAGCTCGTCGACGGTCGTGACGGCGGTGCCGACCTGCACGCTGAGCGTCCGGTCGCCCTCGCTCACGGTGCCCGCAGGGATCACCACGCCGTTGTCCTGGAGGATCGTCGTGACCTGCGCGGGGCTCAGCCCGGCCGCGGCGAGCGCGGCGACGTCGAGGTCGATCGTCACCTGCTGGTCCGCGACGCCGCTCACCGCGACGCTGCGCACCCCCTCGACGTCCTCGAGGGCGGGGACCACGCTCGACTCGACCGTCTCGGCGAGGTCGGCGTCGTCGGTACCGCCCGACACGGCGAGCTGGATCACGGGGAGGTCGTCGATCGACCCGGTGACGACCTGCGGCTCGACGTCCTCGGGAAGCTGCGACTGCAGGCGCGTGATCGCGGTCTGCAGCTGGGACGCGGCGGAGTCCATGTCGGTGCCGTAGGCGAACTGCACGGTCGTGACGGACATGCCGGTGGACGACGTCGAGGTCACGTCCTCGACGCCCTTGACGGCACGGGCCGCCGTCTCGACGGGGACGGTGACCTGCTGCTCGACGATCGCGGGCGCCGACCCGGGGTACACCCCCACGACGGCGGCCGTGGGGATCTGGAGGCTCGGGATCAGCTCCTGCTTGAGCGATCCCATGCTGACGACGCCGAAGATCGCGATCGCGACGGTGGCGAGCGCGACGAGCGCACGGTTGGCCAACGACAGCCGGGCAAGACGGGACACGGAGCCTCCAGGGGTTCCAGGTCGGTGGGGAGACGACGTCGGCGTCGCAGATTTCGTTAGCCTAACGCGAAGCATCTGGCGTTGGTTCCCGGGTGTGCCGCGTCAGGCTCGGTTAGAGTCTGCGCCGTGACGCAGCCCGAGCCACCGGAGGAGCCGGACCCGGCCGCCGACGACCGCGCTGCGCTCGTCGGACGGTTCCACGACGCCCAGCGCAGGCTCGCCGAGCTGCTCCTGGCCCAGCGTCTCGAGCCCCTGCTCCGCACGACGCTCACCGTCCCGCAGCTGCGCGCGCTCGCCGTCCTCCAGCTCGACGGCGAGACGAGCTCGCACCGGCTCGCCGAGGTCCTCGGCATCTCGCCCGCGACGCTCTCCGGGATCGTGGACCGGCTCGAGGCCGCGGGCATGGCGGTCCGCCGCCCGGACCCGCAGGACGGTCGCGTGCGGCTCGTGGCCGCCACCGAGCGCGGCGCCGCCGCCGTGCGCCGGATCGCGGCGCAGGAGGACGAGCCGCTCGGCCTGCTCGAGGGGCTCGACGTCGCGGACCTCCGGGCGCTCACCACGGGTCTCGAGGCGCTCACCGAGGTGGCGCACGAGGCCGCTCGGCGCCCGGCGGGCGGACGCCGCCCTGCCGAACCCGGTGACGACGCCACCGAGCAGGGCGGCCCCCGCGGTGGGCGTGGCGCGGCGGACCCGACCGACGGAGCTGGCTGACGGCGCTGGACCGACCTGAGCCGTGCCGGGCGGGTCAGACCTCGCCCAGCGCCTCCTCGGGGCTGCCCTCGACGGCGCGCGCCCGACGGTTCCAGCGCGACCACAGCACGTGCTCGCCGAGCTCCCCGGCCATGCGGTGCGCGAACGCCACGAACACGACCACCCCGACGACGAGGACGCCGGCCCCGAGCCAGAACGGTGCGGTCGCGGACACGGGGTGCAGCAGACCGGCGATCACCGGTGCGGGGGCGGCGAAGCCCCAGCGGACGAGGTTGAAGGCGCCGGTCGTCACGCGCCGGTCGGGGTCGCCGAGCGCGAGCGAGAGGTCGGTGAGGTTGGCGTTCGCGATGCCCATGAAGACGCCGGCACCGACGAGCACCACGACGGACCACGCCGTCCCGAGGTCGAGGGCGAGGAGCACGAGCGCCACGAGCACTCCGGCGATCGCGACCCCGAGGGTCTGGACCGCGCCGACGCGGTGCGCGAGCCGGTGCCCGACGACGAGGATCCCGAACGCGAGCCCGATGCCCCACGCCGTGAACACCAGGCCGAGCGGGACGACGTCGAGGCCGAGGAACACCGGGGTGTACCCGAGGACGACGAAGAAGCAGAAGTTGTACGCCGCGGTGACGGCGGACAGCGCGAGGAAGCCCGGCTTGCGGAACAGCCGGAACACCTGACCGACATGCAGCGGGGCGGGCTTCTCGACAGGGTCCTGGAGCCGCGTCACCGAGACGAGCAGCGCCACGACCATGAACACGCCGCACACGAAGAACGGGACGCGCCACGAGATGCCGCCGAGGAGGCCGCCGATCAGCGGCCCGACGGCGAACCCGAGACCCACGCACGTCTCGAACAGCCCGACGACCCACTCGCGGTCGTTCGCGAGGGACACGAGCAGGACCATCGCCGTCGCGAAGAACATCGCGTTGCCGAGACCCCACAGGCCACGCAGCGCCGCGAGCTGGCCGATCGTGGTGCTCAGCGCCGCGAGCACCGCGGCGACGGCGACGAGGGAGACCCCCGCCACGAGGATCTTCTTGTAGCCGAAGCGACCGGTCGCCAGGACGGCGGGGATCATGCCGAGCGCCATGACCGCGATGTACGCGGTGAACAGGAGCTCGATCTGCCAGGTCGACGCGCCGATCTCGGCCCCTATGACGGGGAGGATCGGGTCGACGACGGCGATGCCGGCGATCGCGAAGAACGCCGTGAGGGCGGTCGCGTAGATCGCGGTGCGGTGCGGTTCGTTGCGCGGGGTGGCCACTCGGGTGCACTTCCTGGGTCGAGGGTGGAGAGCGAACCTTCGCGGTTCGCAACTACCTGTATATAGCAGGTATCTGTCTGTAAGATACACCCATGAACGTTGCCGCAGGAAACGATCTCGCCGCCCACGAGACGCTCGGCGCCATCGAGCTCCAGGTCGCCCAGCTCCTGCGCCGCGCGGAACGCACCCGCGCGTCCGGCGCTCCCGGGACGTCGCGAAGCGGTGGGACGCTCGACCGCTCGGGGTACCTCCTGCTCCACGCGCTCGGCACCCACGGGCCGCAGAACGTCAACGCGCTCGCCGAACGGCTGGGGCTCGACGGGTCGACCGTGACCCGACAGGTCGTCGCGCTCGAGCGCGCGGGACACGTCGAGAGGGCTCGCGACCCGCACGACGGACGCTCCGTCGTCGTGCGGCCGACCGCGGACGGCCTCGACGAGCTAGCGCGGCACCGCGCGGCGCGGACCGAGCTCTACGCCGACGTGCTCGACGGCTGGTCGCGCCTCGACCGCTCGCTGCTCGCCGAGCTCCTCGGCCGCCTCAACGCCGACCTCGACGCGTACCGGCGTCGGCGCGACGGCGACTGACGCGCCTCACGACCTCGCGAGCGACCAGCGCACCAGGCGCGTCACCGCGGCGCCCGCGGGCTTCGCCAGCCGCGCAGGGACCCCCCGGACGCGCGGCATCCCGTCCCGGGCCCAGGCGGGCAGCGACTCGCGCGCCGCGAGCGCGAGCCCCGCGTAGAGCGGGCGGACGACGGGCGGCAGCGGTGGCTCGACGAGCAGGAAGCGCGCGGCGTCGAGCGCAGCCGGCGAGAGCGTGAGCTCGTCGCGGTAGCCGTCGACCGCGGCGTCGAGCTCCCGCCGCGTCAGAGGTGCGTCCTGGACCCCCAGCCGATGGCCGACGACGGCCGCCTGCGTCACGTACTCGTCGCAGCCCGACGCGTCGAGCGGCCGGTGCCCGAAGGCCTGGTGCGCGACGAGGAAGCTCTGCGTCTCGGCGACGTGGACCCAGCGCAGGAGGTCGGGGTCGCTCGCGGCGTAGGGCCGCCCGTCGGCGGCGCGGCCCCGCACCCGCTCGTGCACGGCGCGGACGGCGTCGACCGCCCGTGCGGCGTCGTCCGCGGTGCCGAAGGTCGTGACGGCGATGAACGTCGACGTGCGCTGCAGCCTGCCCCACGGGTCGCCCCGGAACCCCGAGTGGGCGGCGACGCCGGCCATGGCCAGCGGGTGCAGGCTCTGGAGGAGCAGCGCGCGCAGTCCGCCGACGAACATGGACGCGTCCCCGTGGACCCGCTGGATCGGAGATCCCGCCGCGAACCAGCGGGGGCCTGGCGTCTCGTGGATGCGGGCCCGCGTCGCGGCCGCGTCCGGCCCGGCGATCCTGCGGAAGATCGCCTCCTCGGCAGCGCCCCGCGCCCGCTCGACGACGTTCACCATGCACCGATGCTCGCACCCGGTGCGCTCCCATGCCTCACAGGGCCGGCGAACTCCCAAGAACTCGCTGCAAAGAAACACTTGCAAATGTTCCTTTGCACTACTACGGTCGTCGGCATGAGCAAGGACGGAAGCACCCCGAAGGCCGTCGAGGGCCACCCGGCTCTCGGGCCGGCACAGCTCAAGGCGCTCGCGCACCCGTTACGGATCCAGATCCTCGACCTGCTCTCGACCCACGGGGCGCTCACCGCGAGCCGGTTGGCCGACCTGGTCGGCGAGTCGAGCGGGTCGACGAGCTATCACCTGCGCCAGCTCGCCCGGCACGGCTTCGTCCGCGAGGTCGCCGGACGGGGCACGGGACGGGAGAGGTGGTGGGAGCGTTCACCCGGGGGCTTCACCGTGAGCCTCCCGGACGACCACGCCGACGCCGACGCGGCGTCGATGCTCGCGGGCACGATGGTCAGCCGTGAGTTCGAGAGCGCCCGCGCACGCAAGATCCAGGCGTTCCTCGACCGGTCCTCCGAGCTGCCTCCCCGGTGGCTAGACGGCGCGCGCCTGGCGACCGCGAGCATGTGGCTCACGGCGGAGCAGATGGACGAGGTCGCCGAGGCATGGGACGCGTTCGACGCGACCCTGCGCCGGTTCGAGGGCCAGGAACACGTGCCGGGCGCCCGCCCGGTGCAGGTCCACTTCAACGTCTTCCCGACGATCGACGGCAAGGAGAACCCCTCATGAGCGCGTACTCCCCCACCCTTCCCCGTACCGCGGAGCTGCGCGGGACCGACCGTCTGCTCGTCCTCGTCGGGTCGACGCTGACGGACCTGGGCCGCCGGCGCGCCGGCGCGCGCGCTCGTGCGCTCGACGCCCGCCGCGTCCCCGTCCCCGTCTCGACGGCAGCAACCTCGCTCGACGCCGGCCTCGGCTCCACGCTGGACACGGCGAGCGAGCGCAACCAAGACCGCGCCGCGATGTCCCGAGTGTCCCTCCTGCCCTGAAAGTCGGGTGATTCCACCCTCCATGGGGAGTCGTCCCCATAACCCCCGCCCCATCTGCTCGGTTACCCTCGACTGGGCGTTCTGTGGGCACGGGCGCGCACCTCCCGCCCGACGCCACCCTGGCGCGACAGGGTCCGGCTGCGCGGGTGCCCCCGATCCAGGGACTGAGGGAGCATCGGTGGGTCTACTCACGAGCATTCGCGAGCATCGTCGTGGGGTGGCGTCGGTGAGCACCGTCACGGTGTTCTCGACGGCCCTGGTGGGGCTCGCCCTGTTCTACGAGGGTGAGGCGACGGCGGACGTCGACCTGAACGACTCGGGCGTGTGGGTGACCAAGACGTCCGCCGGGCTCCTGGGGCGGTTCAACTACGAGTCGCAGGCTCTGGACGGGTCGCTCGTGGCCGGGAGCGGGTCGTTCGACGTGCAGCAGGACGAGGGCCGGGTGCTGCTCGACGACGCGGGGGCCGGCACCGCCTCTCCCGTCAACGTCGCGCACCTGAAGCTGGACGGGCAGGTCCGGCTTCCCGCGGGCGCGCAGGTCGCGTCGGGGGGTGCGACGACGGCGATCCTCGACGGCGAGGAGGGCCTCCTGTGGGTGCTCCCCTTCGACGGCGCGACCTCGTTCGACGCGGACAAGCTCGACCCGACGGCGGAGGTCGGCGGCGAGGGCGCGCTCACGGTGTCCGGCGACGGGACGGTGTTCGTCGCGATCCCGGAGACCGGGACGCTGTGGACCGTCGCCACCACCGACAAGGGCGCGGTCGAGGGTGAGCCCGCCTCGTCGTCGCTCTCGGTGGGCAAGGGTTCCGAGGTCGAGGTGACGGCGGTCGGCGACGACCCGGTGGTCCTGGACCGGTCGGCGTCGACGCTGGTCCTCCCCGGGGGCACGTCGGTGCCGATCGAGGGCGGGGACGACGCCCGGTTGCAGCAGCCGTCCGACGCCTCGGAGAAGGTGGTCGTCGCCACGGCGTCCGGGCTCGTGTCGCAGCCGTTGAAGGGTGGCGACGCGCAGACGCGCGCGGCCCAGGGCACGCCGGCCGCGCCGGTGCAGCTGGGCGGGTGCACGTACGGGGCGTGGGCGTCGACGGGGCAGGTGATCCGCGACTGCGCCGGAACCGACCGTGACGTTGACGAGCGCCTCGAGGGGATCGACCCGCAGACCCGGCTCGAGTACCGGGTGAACCGGCACGTGATCGTGCTCAACGACCTGTCAGCGGGCACGTTGTGGATGGCGGCGGACGAGTACCAGAAGGTCGACGACTGGGAGCTCGTGATGCCGGAGGAGGCCGAGGGCGAGGAGTCCGACGCCGAGCTGACCAACCCCGAGCAGGTCGACCAGTTCATCGCCGACCGCACGCAGCCGAACAAGCCGCCGCAGCCGAAGGACGACAGCTTCGGCGTGCGGCCCGGCCGCACGACGATCCTGCCGGTGCTCGGCAACGACGTCGACCCCGACGGCGACGTCATGACGGCGTCGCTCGCGGGCGACTCGCCGGGCAACGCCACGGTGCAGGCGATCATGGGTGGCGCGGCGCTCCAGGCGGTGGTCCCCGAGGACGCGGAGGGCACGAGCTCGTTCCGCTACTCCGTCTCCGACGGGCGCGGCGGCGTCGCCGAGGCCGGGGTGAGCGTGAAGGTCTCGCCCTGGGACCAGAACGCTGCACCCGAGCAGACCGGTGACCCGGTGCTCAAGGTCGCGCAGGGCGGCGAGGCCACGATCAAGGTCCTGCCGTACTTCAAGGACCCCGACGGCGACGACCTCTACCTCGCCTCGGCGACGGCCACCGTCGCCGGCGACGACGTCCGCTCGCGCCCCGACGGCACGGTCGAGTTCCGTGACGCAGGAGGGTCGACCGGCCGCAAGATCGTGACCCTGCTCGTCTCCGACGGAGAGCTGTCCTTCGAGGGCAAGCTCCTCGTGGACGTGGTCCCCGGACCGCAGCCGCCCGTCGCGGTCAACGACCACGTCGTCGTGCCCGCCGGGCAGCCGGTGACCGTCGAGCCGCTGCGCAACGACACCGACCCCAACGCCGACGAGCTGCGGCTCGCGTCGGTCTCGGAGTCCGCTCCGGCGGAGATCACTCCCAATTACGACGCGGGCACGTTCACGTTCGTGTCGATGGAGCCGCGGTCCTACGACCTGACATACCAGGTGACCGACGGTCCGAACGCGACGACGGGTCTGGTTCGCGTGGACGTCCTGCCGCCGTCGGAGGCCGCCGGTGCGCCGATCGTCGTCACGGACACGGCGCTGCTGCCCACGGGGGGCAAGACGCTGGTGGACGTCCTGGCGAACGACACCGATCCCGCGGGCGGCGTGCTCGTCGTCCAGTCGGTGCGGGTGCCCGACGACGCCGGGGTGTCGGTCGCGATCCTCGCCCACCAGATGTTGCGCATCACCGAGATCCGGCGCCTGGACGGCCCCGTGACGGTCGAGTACACGGCCTCCAACGGCACCGAGACGGCGACCGGCCAGGTGCGGGTCATCCCGGTCCCGGCACCGACGCGGCTGCAGCCCCCGAACGCCGCGGCGGACGAGGTCACGGTCCACACGGGCGACGTCGTGACGATCCCGGTGCTGAAGAACGACACCCACCCCGACGGGCTCGAGCTGTTCCTGCAGCCCGAGCTCGAGCAGGGCGTCGAAGCCTCGCTCGGTGAGGCGTTCGTCTCCGAGGACACGCTGCGCTTCAAGGCAGGGTCCGAGGGTGGGACCGCCTACGCGATCTACCGCGTGCGCGACGTGAACGGGCAGGAGGACTCCGCCCAGGTCACGATCCACATCCGCGACGACGAGGACAACGCGCCCCCGCAGCCGCGCGAGATCGAGGCCCGCGTGCTCTCGGGCTCGAGCGTGCGCGTGGCGGTCCCGCTCGACGGGATCGACCCCGACGGCGACTCGGTCCAGCTGACGGGGATCGCGTCGCCCGCGTCCAAGGGCACGGCGAGCGTCGTGGACGGGTACCTCGAGTATGCGGCGTCGAAGAACTCGACCGGCCACGACTCGTTCACCTACTCGGTGCTCGACGCGCGCGGCGCGACGGCGACCGGCACCGTCCAGGTCGGCATCGCGCGCCCGGCGGAGGCGAACCAGTCGCCGGTCGCCGTCGACGACGAGGTCACGGTGCGCCCAGGGCGCACGGTCGCCGTCGACGCGCTCACCAACGACACCGACCCCGACGGGGACCAGGTGGGTCTGGTCCCTGCCGGGATCGAGGACACGCACGACATGGGCGCCGAGGTCGTGGCCGACCGGGTCGTCATCACGAGCCCCGCGGACGACGGTTCCTACACCTTCTACTACGCGATCCAGGACAGCTACGGCGCCCGGGCGACGGGCGCGATCACGGTGAACGTGGCGGCCGACGCGCCGCTGCAGCCGCCCGTCGCGCGGGACGACACCGTGCCCGCCGAGGACGTCCTGGGCAAGACCGAGGTCACGGTCCCCGTCCTCGAGAACGACGACGACCCCGACGGTGCGGCGACCGAGCTCACGGTGACCAGCGACGCGACCACGGCGAGCGTGACCGACGACGGCGAGCTCGTCGTCGCCCTCGCCGAGGCCCGCCAGGTCGTGACGTACACGGTCACGGACATCGACGGCCTGACCGCCAAGGCGTTCGTCAAGGTCCCCGGCCTCACGGACCAGGCGCCCACCCTGCGCCCGGGCATCACGCCGCTCGAGGTCAACAGCGGGGAGCCGCTGCCGATCGACATCACCGACTACGTCCTCGTCGTCGAGGGCCGGACGCCGCGCCTCACCACCGAGGACAAGGTCACCGCGCTCGAGGGCACGCGCGAGATCACCTCCACGACCGGGATCACCTACACCTCGAACGCCGGGTACGTGGGCCCGGCGGCCGTGACCTTCGAGGTCACGGACGGCTCCGGACCGGACGACCCCGACGGGAACACCGCGCTGCTCACCCTGCCGATCAGCGTGATCCCGCCCGAGAACCTGCCTCCTGAGCTCAGCACCCCCACGCTCGACGTCGCGGCGGGCGAGGAGGCCTCGGTCGACCTCGCGCGCTTCGCCACCGACCCCGACGGCGACGCGTTGTCCTTCAAGACCAACGGAGGCGCGACGGGCGTCACGGTCACCATCGAGGGCACCACCCTGCACGCGCAGGCCACGCCGGACGTGCCCAAGGGCTCGGTCGTCCAGGTCCCGATCACCGTGACCGACGGCGAGCACCCGCCGGTCGAGGGCACCGCGACCCTCACGGTCGTCGCCTCCACGCGACCGCTGGCGCGCGCCAACACCGACACCGTCGACGACGCCCACCAGGGCAAGCCCACGACGGTCGACGTGCTCTCGAACGACTCCAACCCCTTCCCCGACACCGCGCTCGAGATCGTGGGTGCCGGCGTGGAGACGGGCACGGGGGACGTGTCCTACGCCGGGAACGACGTGACGGTCACCCCCTCCGAGAACTTCATCGGCGTCATGGTCGTCACCTACCGCATCCAGGACGCGACGAAGGACCCGGACCGCATGGTCGAGGGCCGCGTCCAGCTCAAGGTGCTCGGCAAGCCCGACGCCCCACCGACCCCGCAGGTCGAGGAGGTGCGCTCGAAGACCGTCGTGCTGTCCTGGGACCCGCCGAACAACAACGGCGCCGACATCACCGGGTACACCGTGCGCTCCCAGAACGGGTACGAGAAGGCGTGCGGCACCACCACCTGCACCCTCGACGGCCTGACGAACAACGTCGAGTACACGTTCACCGTGTTTGCCACGAACGCCGTCGGCGACGGACCCGCCTCCCCGGCCTCCGCCGTCGCACGCCCGGACGAGAAGCCCGACCCGCCCGCCGCCCCGAAGCTCGAGTTCGGCGACAAGTCGCTCACCGTCACCTGGACGAACAAGACCTACACGGACCGGTCGGCCATCGAGACGGTCAACCTCGAGATCTCCCCGGCCCCGAAGTCCGGCGCGATCCAGATGACGGCCCTCACGGGGAACCAGGTCGTGTGGACGGGCCTCGAGAACGGCGTCGCCTACCGGGTGCGCGTCCAGGCCGTGAACCGCGCACCTGACCCGTCGGAGTGGGGCGAGTACTCCGCCGACGAGATTCCCGCCGGAGTCCCGGAGGTGCCGACGGCGCCGCGAGCGGTCCGCGCGGCGGACACCCCGCTCAACGGCGGCTCGATCGACGTGTCGTGGGAGCAGCCGAACGAGAACGGCGACGCGATCAAGACGTACCGCTTGCAGCGGTACAAGAACGGCGCGGCCGACGGCGCCGCGCTCGCACTCACGGGTCTGAGCCACAAGGCGACCGGTCTCGACAACGAGTCCTCGTACTCGTTCACGGTCACGGCCGAGAACAAGGCCGGCGAGACCGCGAAGAGCGCGCAGTCCGCGGCCGTCGTCCCGTACGGACGGCCGGAAGCGCCGCCCAGGCCCAGCGTGCAGAACGTCGGCTCGTCGTCGCAGGACAGCGGCATCCCGCGCGTGTCCTGGGGCGCGGCCGACGCCAACGGCAGCCCGATCACCTCGTACACCGTGACGGTGTCACCGGGCGGGACGACCCGGCAGGTCAACGGGACGTCGGTCGACTTCACCGGGCTCAACCCTGGTTCGTACACCTTCACCGTCACCGCCACGAACGCAGGCGGCACGTCGACCTCGAGCCCGGCGTCCCCGTCGATCAACGCGTACGAGAAGCCCAGCGCTCCGGGGATCAACCCGAACAAGACCGGCGCGACGACCGGGACCTTCACCATCACGGCACCGTCGTCCAACGGCGGCAACGGCGTCACGCGGTACAACTGGCAGCTGTCCGGGAGCCAGAACACCTCGGGCAGCGGGACCACGGTCAACGTCGGCAGCGACTACGACCAGACCTTCACCCTCATCGCTCAGGCGTGCAACGCCGCGGGTTGTGGGCCCTGGAGCAGCGGTGTCACGATCCGCACGGACCCGAGGCCCGTCCCACCGACCATCTGGGTGACCCGCGGCCCGCAGCAGGACACACAACCGGGCTACGGCAACTGCGTCGGCCACATGTGCACGGTCTTCCGCGTCAACGCGAACGCGACGTTCCCCTCGGGAACGTACGACTTCCAGTGCTACTACGACGGCAACCGGGTCGGGAGCTACACCTGGTCGCGGTACCTCGCGGCCGGCAGCTATGTCGACCTCGGGTGCATCCTGGGGAACCCGTACGGCACGCAGCGCACGGCCCAGGTGACCGTGAGCATCTCGCCCGCGCCCAGTGGAATCGTGGTCGAATCCAAGCCGTGGCCGATCCTGTGACGCCACGACAGCAGGGGTGATCGATCTGCCGTCGGCACATCCGCCGACGGCAGATCAGCCTCCCGCCCCGCCCTCCCGAGGGCCAGGGTGGGGGCATGACCACGCACCTTACCGACCGGCCGCACTCCGACCGACCTCGCACGCTTGCCCCGCGCGCTGAGGCCACCGCCGCGCCCGCGTCGTCCTTCGACGACCAGCTCACGACGCGCCTGCTGCACCAGCGCATCGTCGTCCTCGGCACCGCCGTCGACGACGCCGTCGCGAACCGCCTGTGCGCGCAGCTCCTCCTGCTCTCGGCGGAGGACCCGCGCGCCGACATCGCGCTGTACGTCAACTCCCCCGGCGGCTCGGTGAGCGCCGGGCTCGCGATCTACGACACGATGCGGCTCGTCCCCAACGACGTGTCGACCGTCGCCATGGGCTTCGCGGCGAGCATGGGCCAGTTCCTGCTGTGCGCGGGCACGCCCGGCAAGCGGTACGCCCTGCCGCACGCGCGCATCATGATGCACCAGCCGTCCGCGGGCATCGGCGGGACCGCCGTCGACATCGCGATCCAGGCCGAGAACCTCGTCTACACCAAGGGCCTCATGCACCGCCTCACCGCCGAGAGCACGGGCCAGAGCGTCGAGACGATCGCCGACGACTCCGACCGCGACCGCTGGTTCACGGCGCAGCAGGCGCTCGAGTACGGCATGGTCGACCGGATCGTCGAGTCCGTCGACGACGTCCGTCCCGCCCGCACGGCGCGGAAGGTGGGCCTGTGATGGCGAGCTACACGATCCCGACCGTGGTCGAGAAGACCCCGCTCGGCGAGCGCGCGTTCGACGTCTTCTCCCGCCTGCTGTCCGAGCGCATCGTGTTCCTCGGCACCGAGATCGACGACGGCGTCGCGAACGTCGTCATGGCCCAGCTCCTGCACCTCGAGTCCGACGCCCCCGACCAGGAGATCGGGCTGTACATCAACTCCCCCGGCGGCTCCGCCACCGCGCTCATGGCGATCTACGACACGATGCAGTTCGTGCGCTGCGACGTGTCCACCATCTGCATGGGCCAGGCGGCGTCCGCCGCGGCGGTGCTGCTCGCCGCCGGGACGCCCGGCAAGCGGTTCGTCCTCGAGCACTCGCGCGTGCTGCTGCACCAGCCCTCGGGCGGGGCGGAGGGCACCATCTCCGACCTGTCGATCCAGGCCGAGGAGATCCTGCGCATCCGGTCCGAGACCGAGGAGGTGCTCGCGCGGCACACCGGCCAGACGGTCGAGCGGCTGCGTGCCGACACCGACCGCGACCTCGTCCTCACCGCGCGTCAGGCCGTCGAGTACGGCGTCGCCGACGCGGTGGTCACGTCGCGCAAGCTGGTGGCAGGCCGAGCCGCGGCGTGAGCTCAGCCGCGCCGTCGGAACCAGGACCGACGGCGCGGCTCGGGCTCCTGCCCTTCCGGGTCCCGCGCGGGCTCCGGCTGCGGCTCGGACTCGGCCTGCGGGCCGGGCTCGGGCTCGGGGTCCGGCTCGGGGTCAGCGTCGCCGACCGCGGCGGTGACCTCGTCCTCGGTGTCCGTCCCCGATTCCGGTTCCGGTTCCGGCTCCGGCTCCGTCCTCCGGTCCGCGGCCGCCTGGATGCCGGAGATCCGGCCCGCGTCGTCGAACCGCACGGTGACGGCCCCGTCCGGGACCGTGAGCACCACGGCGTCGTCGCCCCGCGCGGCGAGCGGCAGGCCCCGGCCTGCGGCGTACGACGTCACGGCGCGTCGGTGGTCGACGACCGTCACCGAGAGCAGGCCCTCGCTCAAGGTGCGCACGACGCGCGGCACGCTCGGCTCGGGCAGGTCGAGGCCCGGGTGCTCGAGGAGGAACCACGCGCGCGTGCCGCCGCCGACGGGCGCGCTGTAGTGCGTGAAGGAGCCGGTGGTCGCCTTCGCCGCGAGGGCGAGCCGGTACGGCAGGTCGTCCGCGAGGGTGAGCTCGGCCTCCGTCGCCTCGGGCAGGCCCGTCGCACGAGTCCGCTCGGCGGCGCGCAGCACGTCGTCGGGGAAGCCGTTGACGTTGTGCCAGGACCACATCCAGCTGCCCGGTCCGGGCGCGGCGGTCCCGAGGAACTGCAGGCGGCAGTCCGTCGTGGTTCCGGACGCGGCCGTGAAGGTGAACGTCCCGCTCGACATCTCGGCGTTCCAGGCGTCGTCGCCGTGCCGGTCGACGAGGTGGAGCTGGTGCTCGTGCGAGAGGAACGCGGCGTCGTCGACGAGGTCCTGAAGACGCGCGGGCTCGTCCCGGGGCTCCGTCGCGACCAGCCCTGCCGTGCCCTGCGCGGTGTGCTGCTCCGTCATGATCCGACGGTAACGGCGCCCCGCAGCCACCCCCACGGTGCGACACGCGGCATCGACCCCGCCGCTCGAGCGGCCCTCACGGACTCAGGCCGCGACGAGCAGCACGTCTCCGGCCCGACCGAGGGTGCGGACCGACGTCGTGCCGCGGGCGACCGGGAGGTCGCGGACGGGCGCTCCTGCAGGTCCGGCGTGGCGCGGGGCAGACAACCCGCCGCGCCCACGGACGGACGAGAGCACACGCACCGGGGCGACGGGCCGCAGCTCCTCGCCGGTGCGCGCGACCAGGTCGACGAGCCGGATGCCGAGCGCACCGCACACCGCGGCGAGCACCTCCGACGACGCCTCCTTGCGGCCGCGCTCCACCTCGGACAGGTAGGCGGTCGAGACCCGGGCCGCGGCGGCGACGTCGACGAGGGTCCGCCCCTGCGCGAGCCGCGCCCGCCGGAGGATCCCGCCGATGACGTGGCGCAGCAACGGCTCCGGTCGCGCGCCGTCCCGCCGGGCGGTGTGGTGCCCCGTCGTCCCGCTCATCGTTCTCCCCGTCCGTCGTCCGCCGGCTCCCCGCGGTGCTCGCCACGCTACCCGCGCCTCGCCCGGGTGCCGAGCACCCGGGCGAGGATCTGCTCCTGGCGTAAGGGACGACGTCGGGCGCCCGGCAGCCACCGTCACCGCCGGCGCGGCGGGCTCACCACTCCTCGAGCGACCACGCCATCTGCCAGAACCGGATCTCGTGCCGGCAGCTCAGCTCGAACGCGCGCTCCATGCGCGCACGCTCGGCCTCCCCCGCGTCCGCCGCGAGCGCGTCGAAGCGGGCGCGCAGGTCGGCGAGCACACCGTCGGTGCGCTCGGCCGCGTAGAACTCCCACCAGCCCGCGAGGGGATGGTCGTCCGCGATCGCTCCCGGCGTCGTCGGGCGCTCGGCGAGCCAGAACCGGCGCGCCGACCAGATGTACGTCCACGGGCACGGCAGCAACGCGGCGAGCAGCACGCCGAGCGAGTCGCGGCCGGCCTCGAGCATGTGGTCGACGTACGCCTGCGCGCTCGGCGCGAGGCGCGTCGTCTGCGCCTCCTCGTACGTGAGGCCGAGGAAGTCGCACATCGCGTGGTGGGCGTGCGACTCGTCGTCGAGCAGGAACCCGGCCTTGTCGTGGAACCAGCTGGCCCACTCGCGGTCCGGCGCTAGCGTCATGCCGAGCCCGTAGCAGCGCAGGTACGCCGTGAGGTACTGGTGGTCCTGGCCCACGTAGTGCCGCACGGACACCGGGTCGACCGACCCGTCGCGCAGCCCCGCGAGGAACGGGTGGTCGTAGAACTCGGTGAACAGGTGCACGTACCGGCGGCCGAGGTCGGCGGTGAAGCCGTCCTCGCCGTCCGGCACGAGGACGGTCGGGTCCTCCGCGAGGACAGGGTTCAGGGTGATGGCAGCAGGCGTCGACATGCCCACGTTCCTCCGCTCGTGCTAGCGAGATCAGGTTCGACGGGTCCGGGCGGCCGTACCGCTCGTCTCAGTCCCTCGGCCCGGGCTCGTCGCCCGGGCGGGACACCCCGCGTGGTTCGTCGGCACCCTAGCAGCGGCCCGGCCGCGTCGCACGGACGTCCGTCGCGCGGGAGCGTGGTCGGGGCGCGACCATGGAGGCATCGAGGACCGCGCGCACCTGCGCGTGCGCCCGTGCTGGAGGCGACGATGTTCCGCAGCCTGTTCCCCATCCTCTCCGTGGCCGACGTCGAGCGGTCGCTCGGCTTCTACCGCGACCTGCTGCGCGGGACGGTCGAGTACGCGTTCCCCGACGACGGCCCTCCCGTCTACGTGAGCGTGCACGTGGGCGGCTCCCCGCTCGGGATCGGGCTCGACGACGGCTCGATGCCCGAGGGCGTCGCCCGCACCGCGCTGTGGGTGTACGTCGACGACTGCGACCGCGCCGTCGAGCATCTCGCCGCGGCGGGCGTCCCCGTGACCCAGCCGCCGACCGACCAGCCGTGGGGAGAGCGCGTCGCGCGCGTGCAGGACCCCGACGGCAACGTCGTGGTCCTCGGCCAGGAGGCCGCGCCGCCCGCCGAGCCGGACGGGCCGACGGGGCTCTCGTGACGGTGCCCCCAGCGGGACTCGAACCCGCACTGCGCCGGGTTTAAGCCGGCCGCCTCTGCCAGTTGGGCTATGGGGGCTGCGCCCGACCCTACCGGGACGCGTCGAGGGGCGAGCCGCGCACGCGGCTCGCCCCTCGACGTCGGGCAGCTGTGCCAGGCCGGAGCCCGGCGGCGTCAGGAGGCCTTGGCCGCCGGCGTCCTGTCGTCCGCGTCCACGGTGCCGGTGCCGGACTCCGCGGCCGCCGCCGATCCCTGGGCGGTCTGCTTGACCGGCTCGCCGTCCTTCTTCGGCGGCACGGACGCCGCGCGGAACTCGGCGCGCGGGTCGTGCAGCGAACCGAGGGACACGAGCTCGCGGCCCATGAGGAACTGGCCCATCCAGCCGATGAAGATGCGGATCTTGCGGTTGCCCGTCGGCATCGCCATGACGTGGTAGCCGCGGTGCATGAGCCACGCGAGCGTCCCGCGGAGCTTGAACACGCCGAAGAGCTCGGCGACACCCTTGTACAGACCGAGCGACGCGACCGTACCGACGTTCTTGTGGCGGTACTCGACCGGGGGCTCGCTGTGCAGCTCGAGCGCGAGGTTGTCCGCCAGGCGCGTGGCCTCGCGGATCGCGTGCTGGGCGTTCGGGGGGCAGAACTTGCCGGGGTTGAGCACGTCCGGCACGGCGGCGCAGTCGCCCGCGGCCCACGCGTTCGGCACGACGACGCCGTCCGCGTCGGCGACCTGGAGCGTCGGGAGCACGGTGACGCGGCCCATCTTGTCGACAGGGAGGTCGGACGCCTCCTTGATGACCGGGTTTGCCTTGACGCCCGCGGTCCACACGATCGTGTCGGAGTCGAACTCGACGCCCGTGGACGTGACGACGTGGCCGTCGACGCACGAGGACAGGAACGTGCTGAGGTGGAACTCGATGCCGCGCTTCTTGAGCTCGTCGAGCGCGTAGAGGGCCATGGGCTCGCTGAGCTCGGGCAGGATGCGACCGGCGCCCTCGATCATGACGAAGCGGAGGTCCTTCTCCTCGATCGTGGCGTAGTTCTTGGTCGCGTAGCGAGCCATGTCCTCGATCTCGGCGAGCGCCTCGATGCCCGCGAACCCGCCACCGACGAACGTGAACGTCAGCATGCGGCGGCGCAGGGCCTCGTCCCACGTGGACGACGCCACGTCCATACGGTTGAGGACGTGGTTGCGGACCGCGATGGCCTCCTCCACGTTCTTGAACCCGATCGCGTTCTCCGCGAGCCCCGGGATGGGCAGCGTGCGCGACACCGATCCGAGGCCGACGATGAGGTGGTCGTAGGTGACCGAGTAGTCGTCGCCCTCCTCCGGGTGGATCGTCACGCGGCGCGAGCCGTGGTCGATCGCGACGACCTTGCCCTGCAGCACGTCGACGCCCTTGAGCGCTCGGCGGTGCGGTGCGACGACGTCGCGACCGTCGATCGAGCCCGCGGCCGCCTCGGGGAGGAAGGGCGCGTACGTCATGTACGGGCGCGGGTCGACGACCACGATCGCCGCCTCGCGGCGGCCGAGCTTCTTGCGCAGGCGACGAGCGGCGTACAGACCCACGGAACCGCCGCCGAGCACGACGACGCGAGGCACCTTGCGGGGCCGCGGCGAGGCGGTCTGGGCACGGCTGACCGAGGTCAGGTCATTCTGAGGCATGGTTCCAGAGTATTACCGGTTCCGGCACAGGCGAGCCGGAGCGTCCGTCAGACGGGCGTGACGCGCCCCACGCCACCCCGCTGGTCGCCCCTCGACCCGCCCAACCAGGGTCATTCCGCCCGTACCGGTCGGCCCCGGGTCTACGCCGAACCCGGGCCGACGCCGAACCCGGGTTCGGCAGGGCGTCAGGCGATCGACCAGGCGATCCCGTCGAGGATGTCGTGCTCGCTCGTGACGACCTCGGTGAGCGACCCGCCCGCCGCGGCGACGTCGTCGCGCACCCGGCGCACGACCTCTGACCACACGAGCGCGCCCGCGCCGATGACGTCCACACGGCCGGGGTGCATGAAGCCCAGCGCGGCCCGCTCGGTGCGCGTGCGGTGCAGCAGGTCGTCGCAGGCTGCGAGGACGGCGTCGACCGGCAGCACGGAGCCGTCGATCCGGTCCCGGTCGTAGGCCGCGAGACCGAGCGCGTGCGCGGTCACGGTGGTGACCGAGCCCGCGAGGCCCACCAGCGTGGCGGCCTGCCCCAGCGGCACGACGGCGGCCGCCTCGTCGAGCGCGGCGCGCACGTCAGCGCGCGCGGCGGCCTCCTCCTCGGCGGTCGGCGGGTCGGAGCGCAGGTGCCGCTCGGTCAGGCGCACGCACCCGACGTCCATGGAGAACGACGCGTCGGGGGTCTGCGTGCCGAGCACGAGCTCGGTCGAGCCCCCGCCGAGGTCGACCACGACGTAGGGGCCGGGGCGCACCGCGGCGACGGTCGACGTGGCCCCGCGGAACGACAGCGCCGCCTCCTCCTGGCCCGAGACGACCTCGGGCTCGACCCCGAGCGCGTCGAGCACGCCGGCGACGAACTCGTCGCGGTTCTCGGCGTCGCGCGTGGCGGACGTCGCGACGAACCGCGTGCGCGTGGCCCCGAGCTCGGCGATCACGGCGGCGTAGCGGCGGGCGGCGTCGAGCGTACGCTCGAGCGCCTCGGGGGCGAGGCGACCGGTCCGGTCCACGCCCTGCCCGAGCCGGACGACCTCCATGCGGCGGTCGAGGTCGACGAGCGTGCCCGCCTCCGTGTCGACGTCCGCGACGAGGAGGCGGATCGAGTTGGTGCCGCAGTCGACGGCGGCGACCCGCGCCGTCCCGGGAGCCGGCTCGGAAGGACGGTCCGCGCGGTGCGCGGCGACCGGCGTGGTGGATCCAGAAGTCATGCGACCAGGGTGCCATCCCGCTGCCCGACGACGCGCACCGGGACCACCCCTCGTGCGCGAGCCCGCCGCACTGGAGATGATGTCCGCTGGGAACGCTCGCACCAGGTCGCGGAGGACATCCAGATGCAGCACCAGGTGGGCGACGCAGCGGGAGCCGACCGCCTCCTCGGCGAGAGGCTCAAGCTCCTCGGCTCGGCGGCGGAGGCAGCAGGCCTCGGCACGTTCCGCTGGGACCTGTCCTCCGGCACGCTGCGCTGGGACTCGGCGCTGCTCGAGATCTTCGGGTACGACGAGGACTCCTTCGGCGGCACGATCGACGCCTTCAACGCTCGGCTGCACCCCGACGACGTCGCGCCGGTGACCGCCGCGCTCGACACGGCCATCGCCACCTGCGGGATCTACGAGGCGGAGTTCCGGGTGCTCCGGCCCGACGGCACGACGCGCTGGCTCACCGCGCGCGGGCGCGCGCTCGCCGGGCCGACGGGTGTCGCCGAGCAGGTCGTCGGCGTCACCACCGACACCACGGCCCTGCGCGAGGGCGAGGAGCGCGTGCACCGCATCCTCGAGGAGATGACGGTCGGCTACTACTCCCTCGACGCGGAGTGGCGGTTCCGCTACGTGAACGCCGAGGGCGAACGCATCCTGGGCAGCTCGCGAGACCGTCTGCTCGGTGGCGTCCTGTGGGACCTCTTCCCTGCCGCCGTGGGCTCGGCGTTCGAGGAGAGCTACCGGGAGGTCGCCCGCACCGGCGAGCCGGTCGTCTTCGACGCCTACTACCCCGCGCCGCTCGACGGCTGGTACGAGGTCCGCGCGGTGCCGGAGCGCGGCGGCGTCGCGTCGTACTTCACGGACGTCACGGAGCGCCGTCGCGCCCTGGCCGAGGCGGAGGAGGCGCGGACGCGCTCCACGCTCCTGGCCGACGTCGCTGCGGACCTCGCCGAGATCCTCGACCCCGTACGGGCGCTCGAGGCCGTGCTGCCGCACCTCGTGCCCGGTCTCGCCGACTTCGCCATCGCCAGCATCCTCGACGAGGGCGCCACCGGCTGGCGGCAGCGGCTGCACGACGTCGCCGCGCTGCACGCCGACAGCGCTCTCCAACCGGTCCTCGACGAGTACCGCCGGCTGCGGGTGCCCGCGCTCACGCAGACGTCGCTCGTCGCGGAGACGCTGGCCGGGGCGCCCCACGCCCTGCGCGCAGGACCGCCACGTCCCGGCGACCTCCTCGAGGACGGACCGGCCCGCGAGCTCCTCGCCCGCCTCGCACCGCGGGCCCTCGCCGTCATGCCGCTGCGCGGACGCGGGCGCGTGCGGGGGCTCGTCACGCTCGCCCGCGGGGCCGAGCGCGGCGACTTCTCCGAGACCGAGCTCGGGTCGCTGCGAGACGTCATGGCCCAGATCGGCCTCGCGCTGGACAACGCGCGCCTGCACGCCGTCCAGCGCGACCTCGCCGAGGAGCTGCAGCGCAGCCTGCTCACGGCGCTGCCCGAGCCGGACCACCTGCAGCTCGTCGCGAGGTACGCCCCGGCGACCTCGGGGGCGCAGATCGGCGGGGACTGGTACGACGCGTTCCTCGTCCGCGACGGGAGCACGTGTCTCGTGATCGGGGACGTCGCGGGCCACGACCTGCGGGCCGCGGTCGTGATGGCCCAGGTGCGCAACGTGCTCCGCGGAGGGGCGCACGCGGTCGTGCAGCCTCCGGCGGCCATCCTCACGTCGCTCGACTGGGCCATGCACGACCTCGCCGTGGACACGATGAGCACCGGCATCCTCGCGAGGGTCGAGCAGCCCGAGGACCTCGAGGAGCAGGACCTGCGGCTGCTGCGCTGGTCGAGCGCGGGCCACCTGCCGCCGCTGCTGATCCATCCCGAGGGCACGGCCGAGCTGCTGTTCCGCCAGGCCGACCTGCCGCTCGGGATCCGCGTCCACGCCGAGCGTCACGACCACACGCAGCCGATCCATCCCGGCTCGACCGTCCTGCTCTACACGGACGGGCTGGTCGAGCGCCGCGGGGAGTCGCTCGTCGTCGGGCTCGAGCGGCTCCGCAGCACGGCGGAGGGGGTGCCGGACGAGACGCTCGACGAGCTGTGCGACCGGCTCATCGCCGAGCTCGCGCCGACGCGCGACGACGACGTCGCGCTCCTCGCGCTGCGTGCCTACTCCGGGAAGGCCGCACGGCCGGCGGAGGCCGGTCCCGAGGTCCTGCCGGAGGACCTCCTGGAGTCGCCGCACGACCACGGCTGACCCGCGCCCGCGTCGGACGTCAGCAGGTGCAGCGGTCCGGGCGCCACGTGTCGCGCACCCGCTCGAGCGCCTCGTCCCCGAGCGGGTTGACGCCCGGCCCCGCGGCGAGCGCGTGACCGACGAGCACGTGCAGGCACTTGACGCGCGTCGGCATGCCGCCCGCCGAGATGCCGTCGATCTCCTCGACGTGGCCGAGCGCCTCGCGCTGCGCGAGGTAGTGCTCGTGCGCGCGGCGGTACGCGGCCGCGAGCTCCTCGTCCTCGGCGAGCCGGTCCGTCATCTCCTTCATCACGCCGTTCGCCTCGAGCGTCGACGCCGCGGCGACGGCGCCCGGGTGCGTGAGGTAGAACGTCGTGGGGAACGGGGTGCCGTTCTCGAGCCGCGGCGCCGTGCGCACGACGAGCGGCCGGCCGCACGCGCACCGCGCCGCGATGCCGACGACGCCCCGGGGCGTGCGGCCCAGCTGCTCCGCGAGGGTCTCGAGGTCGTGCTCGGTGACGGCAGCGTCCGGGTGGTCGGCGGGGATGGCCAGGCGGGCGTCGGTCACGGCAGGTTCCTTCGAGGGGTCGGTCGACGACGTCACGAGTGGTGACGCCTCACCCATTCTCCCCGCTCGCGGGCGCCTGCTCGTCGCCCGCGTCGACCCCGCTCCCGGAGCCCGCACCGTCGGGGGCCGGCTGCTCGCCAGCGACCTGCACCGACGTCCAGATCGCCTCGTACCACGGCACGCCGTCGTCGTAGCCCTGGACGGGGCCGTCCGTGATCTCCCGACCGGTCTGCGGGTCGATGTCGTCCACCACGGACTCCGGGTCGAGCACGCGCCACGGCTGCTCCCCCGGCATGACGAAGTTGAGCCGGTCGCGCGCCTCGCTCTCGACGTACGCGGGGTCGTCCCAGCGGTCGAGCTCGGCCTCGAGACCCTCCTGCGTCGCCTGCGCCTCCGCGAGCTCGCGCCGCAGCTCGCGCAGCTCGCCCGTCTGGTTGACGTACGCGCGCACGGTCGGCAGCAGGAGCACCAGGGCGAGGAGCCCGACGACGGACAGCACCAGCGCGCGGACCGTCACCACCTCGGGCAGGAGGAACCCGTACCGGCTGCGCCGCCGGTCCTCGCGGGCCGGACCGGCCGCACGGTTCGCCGAGCGCGACGCCGAGCCGGCGCGCGCGCTCGGGCGGCGCGTGCCTGCCGAGGACGCGCGTGGGGCAACAGGGGTCGTCTTCCGCGGGGGCTGCGGCGTGGCACCGGACGCGGGCTTGCGCGGCGGCTCCGGCGTGGCGGAGCGCCCCGCCTTCGCGGACGCGCTCGGCTTGGCGGTACCGCCCGGCTTCGCAGAGGTGCCGGGCTTCGCGGACGCCCCGCGGGACGGTCCCGACGCTCCCCGCGCCGGGCGCGCGGGGGCACCGGGGCGCGGGGGACGACGCGAGGACGGCATGACCCGATTCTGCCGTCGCGCCGCGCGTCGCCCGAGCAGCACGCGCGGGGCGCGCGTCGGAACGGCAGATCGTCACGACTTCTTCACCCCGGGGCTTCCCCCCGCCCGCCGCCCGCGTGTCGTCGCCCGCGCCGGTGCGCGCACGCGAAAGGCCCGGTGGACCGACCTTCCGGTCCACCGGGCCCTCACGGAGACGTCAGACGACGGCGCCCGGCGTCGCGAGCGTCACGCCTGGGGCGACCAGCGCGGGAACGCGCCGCGACCGGCGTAGCGCGCGGCGTCGTCCAGCGCCTCCTCGATGCGCAGGAGCTGGTTGTACTTGTTGATGCGCTCGCCGCGGGCGGGCGCACCGGTCTTGATCTGGCCGGCGTTCGTCGCGACGGACAGGTCGGCGATCGTCGTGTCCTCGGTCTCGCCCGAGCGGTGCGACACCATCGCGGTGAAGCCGTTGCGCTGCGCGAGCTCGACGGCGTCGAGCGTCTCGGTGAGCGTGCCGATCTGGTTGAGCTTGACGAGCAGCGAGTTCGCGGACTTGAGCTCGATGCCCTTCGCGAGGCGCTCGGGGTTGGTGACGAACAGGTCGTCGCCGACGATCTGCACCTTGTCGCCGACCTGCGAGACGAGCTGCGACCAGGCGCTCCACTCGTCCTCGGACAGCGGGTCCTCGATGGAGACCAGCGGGTAGTCGCGGACGAGCTGCTCGTAGTACGCGATGATGTCGTCCGAGCTCGTGGCCTTGCCCTCGAACTGGTACGCGCCGTCCTTGAAGAACTCGGTCGCCGCGACGTCGAGCGCCAGGCCGACGTCCTTGCCCGGGACGAACCCGGCCTGCTCGATCGCGACGAGGATGAGGTCCAGCGCGTCGCGGTTGCTCGGCAGGTTGGGAGCGAAGCCGCCCTCGTCGCCGAGGCCCGTCGCGAGGCCCTTGCCCTTGAGCACGGACTTGAGGGAGTGGTAGACCTCGGCGCCTGTGCGCAGCGCCTCGCGGAACGACGTGGCGCCGATCGGGGCGACCATGAACTCCTGGATGTCGACGTTCGAGTCGGCGTGCGACCCGCCGTTGAGGATGTTCATCATCGGCACGGGCAGGACGTGCGCGTTCGGGCCGCCGACGTAGCGGTACAGGTCGAGGCCGGCGCTCTTCGCGGCGGCCTTCGCGACGGCGAGCGAGACGCCCAGGATCGCGTTGGCGCCGAGCTTGCCCTTGTTCGGGGTGCCGTCGAGGTCGATGAGGGCGGCGTCGATGAGGCGCTGGTCCTCGGCCTCGAAGCCGATGAGCTCCGGGGCGATGTCGTCGATGACGGAGTTCACCGCGCCCTCGACACCCTTGCCCAGGTAACGGGACTTGTCGCCGTCACGGCGCTCGACGGCCTCGAACGCTCCGGTCGAGGCGCCCGAGGGCACTCCGGCGCGGGCGAACGTCCCGTCGTCCAGGACGACCTCGACCTCGACGGTCGGGTTTCCGCGGGAGTCGAGGATCTCGCGCGCTCCAACGGCTTCGATGCTGGCCACAGGTGCTCCTTCAGGGCAGGGCTCACGGGCGCTGCGTCGGCGACCGACCCGGGCACGGAAACCCGGGACGCCGCGTGCGCGCCCGCGACGGTGGTGGGTTTACGACCCCACCTTAGTGCCCCGATGTGACCTGCGCCGCAGCGTCCGGTCCGTGGGCCCGGTGCCGGGGACCTGCGCGGCCGACGGTCAGGACGAACGTCCCGCCCCGTCGTCGTCGCGCGGGGACGCCTCCGCGGCGACGATCGCGGACTCGACCCGGCGCAGCTCGCCGCGCAGCGCGGCCTCCGCGTCGACCCCTTCCGCCTCGGCGCGCGCCACGAGGGCGAGCAGCTCGCGCCCGAGGCGTGCCTCCGCCGTCGTGCCGCCCGTCTCGACGCCCGACGGCGCCTCGAGCGCCGAGCGGGCGGCGTCGCCCAGGCCGCCGCGCTCGGTGCGGGAGAGCACCTTCTGCGCGCGGGCGAGCGCGCCCTGCGTCTGGGAGATCCCCTCGAGGACCGACGTGCGCTGCTTCTCGGCCTTCTTGATGGCGTCCCACTGCTGGTGCAGGTCGGTGACCGGGGCATCGGCGAACACGTGCGGGTGCCGGCGGACGAGCTTGGCGACGAGGTCGGCCGCGACGTCGTCGACCGTGTACGGGTCCGGCTCCTCGCTCGCGATGCGCGCGTGGAAGAGGACCTGCAGGAGCAGGTCGCCGAGCTCCTCGCGCGTCCCCGCGCGGTCGCCGGTCTCGATCGCCTCGGCCAGCTCGTGCGCCTCCTCGAGCAGGTAGCGCACGAGGGACTCGTGCGTCTGCTCGCGGTCCCACGGGCACCCGCCCGGGGAGTACAGGCGGTCCATCACGGCGACTGCGTCGCGCAGCGGGTCGGTGGACGTGCGGTCGGGCGCCGGGTCGGTCATCGGCCCATCGTAGGTTCGGTGGCCGGGTGCGGCCGTGGCCCGTCCCGGGGCGGGGACGGGCCACGACCGCCGGCCCGGCGGGGTCAGCAGGTGCGCGCGTCGAACGCGACCTCCTGCGTCGACGGTGCCGGCCCGTCGCCCGGGGCGCCCGCGGTCGCGGCCGTCCCCGAGACGGTGACGCTGCCTGCCGGGACCGACGTGGCCCGGACGGCGAACGACTGGTACGCGCTCGCACCCGGCGCGACCGCGGTGAAGGTCCGCGAGCCGTACGGGGTCGTGAGCGTGACGTCGACCGGCACGTCCTCGGCGTTCGTCGCGCGCACGGCGACGTACGCCTTGCCGGCGAGGCAGCGGGGCGCGACCTCGACGTCGAGCGCGACCCCGGGCGCGGTCCCGCCGTCGACGAGGCGCGCGACGCCCCAGCGGGCGGTCGACTGGTAGCCGGCACCCGAGGGGTCGGCCCAGTTGCGGATCGCCGTGCGGGCACCGTCGGCCGCGTCGTTGACCTGGAGGTCCAGGCCGTGGAACGTGCCCTCGCCGCCGTGCTCGAGCAGGCTCACCGCGAGCTCGACGACGTACCCGTCCTCGGTCCGGGCCGTCGCGCTCGTCACGCGTCCCCGCTGGAACGCCTCGTCGCCGGTGCCGAACGACACCGCGTTCTCCGCGCTGACGCGGATCTGCGTGTCGTCGTAGCGGTAGGAGCCGTTCTTCGCGTTGCCCGCGTCGACGTAGACCTCGACCGAGTCCTGGACCCAGGGGTCGGACCCGCTGACGTCCACGACGGGGTCGTCGACCTCCGCGAGCACGTACAGGGTCTGGTCGCGCCAGAGCGTGCGTACCGTCGCGACGGCGCCGCCGGTCCCCTGGACCTCCTTCGCGGTCGTCACCGCCTCGCCGGCCTCGGACCACACGTCGTCGACGTCGCCGTCGACCGCGGGAGCCGCCGACGCCCGGGCGATCTCGAGGTACGACAGCTCCTCGAGCAGCGTGAGCGTGCCCGACGAGCCGGGCGTGTTCCAGGCACCGGTCACCGAGCCGTCGGCCGCCCGCACGTCGAGCGCGAGCGTGCCGCCCTCGGCGGCGGCGTCGAGCGGCAGGTGCGCGACGACGTCGTACCCGCCCGCGCGCTCGGCCACCACGGCGGTCGCGCGCGCACCCGTGACGCTCCCGTCCCGACCGACGACGACGGTCTCGCCCTCGAGCTCGAACGTCACCGCGTCGGCAGGCTCGCCCGTGGTCGACGGCGACGTGTCGTCGACGCGCGCGAGCGCCGTGAGGTGGTCCGGTGCCCAGCGGAGCTGGAACGCGACGGGCGTGCCCCCGGCGTCGAACGTGTGCAGCGGGAGGCGGTCCCACACGGCTGACGTCGTGGCGTCGTCGGCGAGCGGGACGTCGCCCGCGAACACGTTCGCCGTGCGCAGTCGGGCCGGCAGCTCGCCGTCGACGACGCCGTGGTACGCGGGCTTGGCCTTGAGCGCGTCGGTGAACACGAGCGGTGCGCCGTTGTCCGCGCGCCAGCTCCGGCCGTCCGTGAGACCCCAGACCGTGACCGAGTACAGGTCGCTCGCGTGCTCGCGGAACACCCGGAAGGCGTCGCGGTAGTAGTAGCCCTGCTCGACGAGGTTCGCCTGCGTCACCGGGGTGCCCGTCGTCACGTCGAGCTCGGTGACCGCCTGCGTCACAGGGAGGTCCGCGAACCGCTCGATCGCGCCCTCGAGGGCCGAGACGGGCATCGCGAGGCTCACGTGGAACTGGTGCCCCACACCGTCGACCGGCACGCCACGCGCGAGGAGCCGCTCGACGAGCGCGCGGTAGCGGTCCTGCTTGCCGCCCTGCTCGGTGTTGTAGTCGTTGATGAACAGGGCGACGGGACGCTCCCCGCGCTCCTTCGCCGCCGGGTCCGCGTAGACGTCGTTGAACGCCTCGTCCGCCGAGGCGAACGCGAGGTCGATGAACTCCTCGCCGAGGATGCGGAACCACTCCGAGCGCCGCAGGCCGTCGGGGTTCTCACCGCCGTCGGACACGACCTCGTTGACGACGTCGAACGCCGTGACCGGGTTGCCGCCGCCGAACGGACCGTGCGCCTCCGCGAGCGCCTGCGCGACCGAGAACACGTGGGTGCGGAGCCGGTCGCGCAGGACCTGCCGGTCCGCCTCCGACGTGGTGAGCGGGGCACCGTCGGCGCCCTCGAAGAACCAGGCCGGGGTCTGGCTGTGCCACACGAGCACGTGGCCGTAGACGCGCACGTCGTGCTGCGCGGCGTAGTCCATGAGCGCGACGGCCTCGGGGTGCGTGCGGAAGGTCCGCTCGTCGTCGTACCAGGCCTCGGGCTTCATGTGGTTCTCGGCCGTGACCTGGTCGAAGTGCCGCAGGAGCAGCTCCGACGCCGCACCCGCGGTCTCGCGGCTGTCGATCGCGACGCCCACCGGGACGTCCACGGTCTCCTTGATCCCCGTGAGGTCCTCGACCGCGGGCGGCGGCGGCACGCGCAGCACGACGTCGTCCACGAGCAGGTCGGACGTGTTGTCGCCGTTGTAGTCCGTCTCGAGGTAGAGCAGCGCCTCGTCGGCGTCGGCGCCCTGGAACGTCGCGGTGACCTGGGTCCAGCCGGCGTTCGTGATACCGGTGAGCTGCGCGAGCGTCGAGTACGACGTCGTCCCGTCGACCGTGCGCGCGACGCTCAGCCACACGTCGTCCGCGGGCTGGCCCTCGGCGAAGCGGACCCACGCGCTGAGCTCGTACGTGACGCCCGCGTCGAGCAGACCGGTCACGTCGTGACCGATGCCGTCGCCCTGACCGTCGCGGCCGGTGACGACGGCGGCCTGCGCGCCCCCGTGCGCCACGGTCGTGAGGCCGAGCGTGGGCGTCGTCGCGTCGCCCGCGCGCGGCACCCAGCCGCCGAGCCCGTCCTCGAAGCCCGTCTCCAGGAGGACCTCGCCGGCACGCGGGGGCGTGCCGGCGGGGAACGTGAACGTCCAGCCGTCGGCGAGGCGCTCGCCGACGACCGTCTCGACCGCCGCGAGCGTGCCCGCACGGTCGCCCCCGCCGTCGTGCGCGAGGACGACCTCGCCGGGCTTCATGGCCGCGCGCAGGTTGGCGGTGAGCGTCGCGACGTCCTGGGTCTCCCAGTCGGAGATCGTGTTGACGACGGCGAGGGGCTGCATGCCGAGCGCGACCGCGACCTCGGGGGTCGCGCCCCACGAGCCGTTGGGCGCGCGGAAGAACGGCACCGGGTACGCGGGGTCGCCCAGCGCGGTGCGGATGATCCCGAGGTTCTCCACGAGGTCGGAGCGGACCTCGTCCGCGGTCCACGACCCCATGTCCGCGTAGCCCGTCGAGTGGTTGCACAGCACGTGGCCCTCGTCGACGATGCGGCGCAGGATCTCCGCCCCGCCCGGCGCCTCGACGTTCTGCCCGATGACGCAGAACACCGCCTGCAGGTCGTGCTCGGCGAGGAAGTCCAGGAGCGCGGGCGTGGTCCCGGGGTTCGGCCCGTCGTCGAAGGTGAGCGCGGACACGTCGCCCGTCCCCTCGGCGAGGCCCACCGGGGTCGCCACCGGGTTCACCGCGCCTCCGGGCACGACGCCGCCCGGGTCGGTGCCGCCGTCGCCGCGCGTGGTGACGAGGACGTCGTCGACGAGGAACGACGGGTGGACGCCGTCGATCGGGGCGGCCTCGACGTAGAGCGTCGCGGCGCTCAGCCCGTCCGGCATCGTGTAGGCGCCGCCGATGCGGACCCAGCCGTCGGCGGTCGCGGTGACGGCGCCGCCGACCCAGGTGTAGGCGTCGCCCGACGCGCTCGTCTCCTGCACGGTGAAGTGCATCCCGGACGACCCCGTCGTCCCGGCGGGGAGCTTCACCCAGGCCTCGACGTCGTAGGTCGCTCCCGGTGCGAAGAGTGCGGTCACCGACGTCGCCGGTCCGTTCCACTCGCCGGTGCGGCCCGCGACCTGCATGCTCCCGGTGCCGGCGTGCGCCTCGGCGTCCGTCCGCGCGAGCGCGACCGGACCCCGCGGGCCCCACGGGCTCAGGTCGTCCGTCTCAAAATCGTTCTCCACAACGATGTCGATATCGTTATCGAGATGGGCAGACGCCTGCCCGGCCGATCCGTCGACACCCATCGCGGCGCTCGCTCCCCCGCCGGCGACGAGGGCGGCGAGCACCCCCGCGACAGCCGTTCTCCAGGTCCGTCTCATCATCGCTCCCTTGCGATCAGCTCCGGGCTACCGCCCACGGCGCAGCAGTGCGCCCGCCCACACCTTAGGGGTGAGCGCCGCGCCGGCACAACGGTTGAACAAATTCCCACCGCGGTGAGCGGGAACCTGTCGGCGACTGGGCGCCGGGAGCACCGACCGCGCCCTTCCGGCCGTCGAGCATGCGGCTGTGGCCCGTCCCGACGTCAGGACGAGCCACGACCGCATGCTCGGCGGGTCAACGGGTCGGGGTCACGACCGCCAGGTGTCGGAGAGCGTGACGGAGCCGTCCGGCCCGACGGTGGCGGTGCGGTTGCCGCCGCTCTCCCAGACGACGTTCCCGGAGCCGTCGCGCTTGACGTACTTGTACTCGAACGTGGTTCCGGCAGGGAGGTCGAGGGTCGCCGTCCACACGGGGTACGTCGCCGCCGCCAGAGGGGCACCGTTGGCCGGGGACCAGGAGCCGAGTGCGGGGATGCTGCCCACGACGTAGACCGACTGGCCCCACGTGGTGGTCGCCGTGACGGCGAACGCCGCGTCGCCCTGGCCCTCGACGGGACCGCCCGGGCCTGCACCGCCGTCGTCGCAGGGGTCGCCCGCGGTGACGGTGCCCCGCGCGACGGCGACCGCCGCGCCGCTCAGCGTGTAGTTCTTTCCGCCGTTGCTGTCCCAGGCACCTGCACCGTCGTTGAAGGCGGCCGTGATCGTCGCGCCGGCCGTGATCTGCTTCGAGACCCAGCCCGTGCACGCCGGCGCCATCGAGGCACCCGGGACCGTGGTCCACGAACCCGTACCGACCCTGTAGTGGACGTTGTAGGCGTTCCACCCCTTGTCCGTGGAGTAGTAGACCGTGGTGCTGGTCGGGTCGACCGGTCCCGGGCCGCCGGTACCGCCGTCGCCCGTCGCCTTGACGTGAAGGGCAAGAGCGCCGTAGGCGGCGACGGTCGCGGTGAACGTGCCGGACGCGGAGACGGTGTACTTCTTGCTGCAGTCCTTCGAGGCGACGACGTCGCAGTAGGTGCCGGCGGGCAGCGACGTCTGGTAGGTGCGCGTCACTGCGCTCGCGGTGTTGTTGATCGTCACGTACCCCTTGCTGCCCCGGCCGTACGCGATGTGGTTGCTCCCGTCGTCCCACCAGCTCGTCACCGCGGTCCCGGCGACGGCGTTGTGGAAGCCGACCATGCCCGCGATCTCGGTCCAGCGCTGGGTGCACGTCCAGGCGCTGTTCGAGCAGCTCGCGTCGGGCACCGACGTCGCGGTCGCGCCCGGCGCACCGGCGTCCTTGTCGGTCCACCGGTAGCCGGAGTAGACGCTGGGCGACCCGTACGGCCAGGAGAGCATGAACGCGTTGGCGAGGACGTACTTGGCGTTCCACCTGTAGTTCATGGTCTCGCCGTTGCGCTCGGTGTCGTGGTTGTCGACGAACACCCCCGCGCGGTCCGACGGCAGCTTGTTGTCCCCGATGGACCGCAGGTCCTTGATCTGACCGTCGAACCGGGACCTCAGCTCACGGGCGTAGTGGAACTCGTGGGAGTCGCCGGAGCCGAGGTACTCCGAGAGTTGGATCGGCTCACCGTTCGCGCCGATGACCTCGTGCACCCAGAAGATGTTCGGGTTGGTCAGCCTCGCCTTGATCGCGGCGAGGTCGGACGCCGGGATGTGCTTCGCGGCGTCGATCCGGAACCCGGCGACTCCCAGGGCGATGAGGTCGTTCAGGTAGCCCGCGATCTTGCCGCGCACGTAGTCGGAGCTCGTCCGCAGGTCCTGCAGGGAGACCAGACGGCAGTTCTGGACGTTGTACCGGTCGCCGTAGTTGGTGATGTTCGACCGGCAGTCGTTGAAGTCGTTCGGCCCGTACGGGACGCCGGGGAAGCTGTCGACGGCGTAGCTCGTCCCGCCGGTGCCGGTGCCGGACCCGGTGTCGGCACCGGCCGTGTGGTTGACGACCGCGTCGACGACGACGCCCACCCCTGCGGCCTTGCAGGTGCTCACCATGTGCTGGAACTCGGCACGGGTGCCGAGCTTGGACTCGATCTTGTAGCTGACAGGCTGGTAGGACGTCCACCAGGCCGTGCCCTGGATGTGCTCCTGGGGCGGCGAGACCTGGACGTAGCCGAAGCCTGCCGGCCCGATCGTGCTCGAGCACTCGGCAGCCACCGAGTCCCACGTCCACTGGAACAGGTTGAGGATCACGTCGCCCCGCCCGTTCGGCGAGTCGACGACAGGCGTCGGCAGGGGTGGCGCGGCAGCGGCAGGTGCTGCTGCCGGGACCGTGGCGACGAACGCCGTCCCGAGCGCGAGGGCGGCCGAGGCCGCGGTCGCGACGAGACGGTGCAGTCGGCCGCCGCGGCGCGGGGCCACGGTTCCGGCCGAGGCGGGTGCCGGCGGGCCGGCGAGATCGGTGGTGCGCGTCATTGCTGCTCCTTCGAGGTGCGACGAGTCGCGCGCTCGACCTCGAGCGCGCCTCCTGCCACGTTCGTGATGACGACGCCCGGGGTGGTGGGCGGGCCGGCGGGCTCCGCTGCGTTGCAGAGTCTTGCCGGATGTTGCAGCAACCTTACAGAGACCGACACGACCTGTCACGACCTCGGCGCGGGTGCGTCCTGCGTCGGGCGCGCGGACGGCATACCGTCGATCAGGGGCACGACCGTCGAGAGGAGCCGTCATGGGGACGAAGCGTCGTTGGAAGGACCTGAGCAGGGGTCAGAAGGTCACCGTCGGCGTCGTCGGCGCCGCCCAGGTGACGCTCACCGCTGCCGCATACCGAGACCTCGCGCGCCGCCCGGCGGACCAGGTCAACGGCACCAAGCTCGCGTGGGGGCTCGCGCTGCTCGTCAACTGGGTCGGGCCGATCGCGTACTTCCTCGACGGCCGCAAGAGCTGACGCCGCTCAGCGGGCGCCCGACGACGTCCCGACCGTAGCCGCAGCGCTCACCTCGCCCACGATCACGGCGTCGACGAGCTGCCGCGCCCACGCCAGCACCTCCGCGCCCCGCAGCGGCCGACCGCCGATGCGTGCCGTCGTCGGGAACGGCACGAGGAACGCGCGGATCGCGGGCTTGAGGAGCGTCCCGGGGTAGAGGCGCTTGAGGCGCAGCTGCGCCGACTCGGCGAGGTCGACCGGCGCGAACCGGATGAACTTGCCCTGCGCGGTGACGTCGGTGAGCCCGACGCGGCGCGCGTGGTTGCGGAAGTCGGCGACGTCGAACAGCGCGGACGCGACGTCGGGCAGCGCGCCGTAGCGGTCCACGAGCTCCGCCCGGACCTCGGCGAGCTGCGGCGCGTCGGTCGCGGCGGCGATCTTCTTGTACGCCTCGAGCCGCAGGCGCTCGGTCGCGATGTACGACTCGGGCAGGTGCGCGTCGACCGGCAGCTCGATCGAGATCTCCGGCTGCTCCTCCGGCCCGTCGCCGCGGTAGTTCGCGACGGCCTCCCCCACCATGCGCACGTACAGGTCGAACCCCACGCCCGCGATGTGCCCGGACTGCTCGCCGCCGAGGAGGTTGCCCGCGCCGCGGATCTCGAGGTCCTTCATCGCGACCTGCATGCCCGCGCCGAGGTCGGTGTGGGCGGCGATGGTCGCGAGGCGGTCGTGGGCCGTCTCGGTCAGCGGGCGCTCGGGCGGGTACAGGAAGTACGCGTACGCGCGCTCGCGGCCACGGCCCACGCGACCGCGGAGCTGGTGGAGCTGCGACAGTCCCAGCATGTCGGCACGCTCGAGGATGAGCGTGTTGGCGTTCGAGATGTCGAGCCCGGTCTCGATGATCGTCGTGCAGACGAGGACGTCGAGCTCCTTCTCCCAGAACGCCCGGATGACCTGGTCGAGTTGGTGCTCGTTCATCTTGCCGTGCGCGACGCCCACGCGGGCCTCGGGCACGAGCTCGCGGAGCCTGCCCGCCGTGCGGTCGATGGTCTCGACCTTGTTGTGCACGTAGAACACCTGGCCCTCGCGCAGCAGCTCGCGGCGCAGCGCGGCCGCGATCTGCTTCTCCTCGTACGCGCCGACGTACGTGAGCACGGGGTGACGCTCCTCTGGCGGGGTCGCGAGCGTCGACATCTCGCGGATGCCGGTGACGGCCATCTCGAGCGTGCGCGGGATCGGCGTCGCGGACATCGCGAGGACGTCCACGTTGGTGCGGAGCTGCTTGAGCGTCTCCTTGTGCTCGACGCCGAACCGCTGCTCCTCGTCGATGACGACGAGCCCGAGGTCCTTGAACCGGATGCTGCCGGTGATGAGGCGGTGCGTGCCGATGACGATGTCGACCTTCCCCTGCCGCAGCCCCTCGATCGTCTCCTCCGACTCCTTCGCGGTCTGGAACCGCGAGAGCGCCCTCACCGTCACGGGGAAGCCCGCGTACCGCTCCGAGAACGTCTCGAAGTGCTGCTGGACGAGGAGTGTCGTGGGCACGAGCACCGCCACCTGCTTGCCGTCCTGCACCGCCTTGAACGCGGCGCGGATCGCGATCTCGGTCTTGCCGTAGCCGACGTCTCCGCACACGAGCCGGTCCATGGGGACCGTCTTCTCCATGTCGGCCTTGACCTCGTCGATCGTCGCGAGCTGGTCGGGCGTCTCGACGTACGCGAACGCGTCCTCGAGCTCGCGCTGCCACGGCGTGTCCGGGCCGAACGCGTGGCCCTGCGTCGCCATGCGCGCCGAGTACAGGCGGATGAGCTCGCCCGCGATCTCCTTGACGTGCTTGCGCGCGCGGGACTTCGTCTTGGCCCAGTCCGCGCCGCCCATCTTGTTGAGGCTCGGCGACTCGCCACCCGTGTACTTGGTGACCTGGTCGAGCTGGTCCATCGGCACGAAGAGCCGGTCGCCCGGCTGGTTCCGCTTCGACGACGCGTACTCGATCACCAGGTACTCGCGCGTCGCCGCGTTGCCGCCCGTGCCGAGCGTGCGCTGCACGAGCTCGACGAAGCGGCCCACGCCGTGCTGCTCGTGCACCACGAAGTCGCCCGCCTTGAGCTGGAGCGGGTCCACGACGTTGCGCCGCCGGCTCGGCATCTTGCGCATGTCGCGCGTGCTCGTGCCCGCGCGGCCCGTGAGGTCCGACTCGGAGAAGACGGCGAGGCGCAGCTCCGGCACCACGAAGCCCTTGCCGGCCATCGCCGGCGTGACGGACACGATCCCGCCCTCGGGCTCGGCGTCCAGGCGGGCGACGAGCCGCGCCGGGGTGTCTGCCTCTCCGAGCTGCTCGACCATGCGCTTGGCCGGCCCGTGGCCCTCGGTCGTGAGCACGAGGCGCCAGCCCGCGTGCTGCAGGCCGCGCAGGTCGTCGAGGGCGCGCGACACGTCGCCCCGGTACGACTCGACGTCGCGCGCGCCGATCGTGAAGGTCGGCACGCCCTCGGCGCTCTCCCCCACGTGCGGAGCCGTGGTGCCCGACGACGCGCCCGCGCCGCCCGCGGTCGCCGCTCCCTCGGGTGCCGTGTCCAGGTCGGGGTTGTCGAGGGCGAAGGACGACAGCGTCCACCAGCCCAGCCCGCGGCGCTGGGCGACGGCCCGCACCTCGGCGAACGTCTCGAACGACGCCGCAGACAGGTCGAGCGGCGTCTTCCCGCCCGCGACGGCTCCGGTCCACGCGGCGGCGAGGAACTCCTCGGTCGTCGCGACGAGGTCGTGCGCGCGCCGGCGCACGCGCTCGGCGTCGTCGACGACGAGCAGCGCGTCGTCCGGGACGAGCTCGAGCACCGGCACCATGCGGTCCACGAGCACGGGGGCCAGCGACTCCATGCCCTCGACCGCGACGCCCGCGGCGAGCTTGTCGAGCATCTCGACCGCCCCCGGCAGCTGCTCCACGAGGGCCGCCGCGCGCTCTCGCACCGCGTCGGTGAGGAGGATCTCCCGGCACGGCGGGGCCCACAGGCCGTGCTCGGCGATCTCGAGGCTGCGCTGGTCCGCGACCGCGAACCAGCGGATCTCCGACACCTCGTCGCCCCAGAACTCGACGCGAAGCGGGTGGTCCTCGGTCGGCGGGAAGACGTCGAGGATGCCGCCCCGCACGGCGAACTCGCCACGCCGCTCGACCATGTCCACGCGCGTGTACGCCGCCGCGACGAGACGCTCGGCCACATCGGTGAGGTCCGCCGTCGACCCGCCGTGCAGCTCGACCGGCTCGAGCTCGCCCAGGCCGTCGACGACCGGCTGGAGGAGCGCGCGCACCGGCATGACGAGCACGCGCACCGGACCGGACGGCCCCACCTCGGCGTCCGGGTGCGCGAGGCGCCGGAACACCGCGATGCGCTTGGCCACCGTGTCGGCGCGCGGGCTGAGCCGCTCGTGCGGGAGCGTCTCCCAGCTCGGCAGCACCGCGACGACGTCGGCCAGCTCGTCCGGCAGGTACGCCCGCACGCTCGCCGCGAGCTCGTCCGCGTCACGCCCGGTGGCGGTCACCACCACGAGCGGACGCGATCCCGCCGCCCACCCCGCGCCCGACGGCGCCCGGTCGTCCGCGGTGTCGACCGTCGGCTCGTCGGCGGGACCCGTGGCCCGTGCCCCCGCCATCGCGGCGAGCAGCGGCGGGCGCGCGCCCGCCGGGCCGACCACGTCCGCCTCGCCGCGGGCGCGCACGTGCTCGACCGCCGCCGACGCGGCGGGGTCGGCGAGCAGCGCGGGCAGGATGCCGGTGAGGTTCATGCGGGGTTGTTCCCTCCGAGGACGACGCTGACGGGGCAGCACGAACGGCCCGGACCGAGGCATCCCCGAGGTCGGGGCGCAGGTCCGGGCTCACGTCGTGCTGGACGACGGGGTCCAGCGTACGCCCGGGCACCCACGCGGGCTTTTCACCCGGCGGGACAGGACCGGCCCGGTGACACGGTCCGTGCCGCTCCGCCATGCTCGGGGGGTGCCCTCCACCTCGGAGCCCTCTGCGGCCGGACGAGCCCGGTCCCGCTCCGTCGCGCCGCTCGTGCTGCTCGCGGTCCTCGTCGCGGTCTTCGCCGCGCTCTGGGCGACCTCGCACCTGACGGTCGCGGGCCAGCGGGCGGACGCCGGGGCGTTCCGGACGCTCGCGCCCCTGCACGACGCCGGCCAGGGCGTCGCGGGCGCGCTCCGCCGGGGGCTCCCCGTGGCGTGCGCGGGTCTCGTCGCCGTGCTCGGTGTGGTCGCGCTCGTCCGGCGTGCGTGGCGCGACCTCCTCACGGCCGTGCTCGTCGTGCTCGGCACCGTCGGGATCGCGCTCGGCCTGCGCGAGCTGCTCGTCCGCCCGGATCTCGGTGGCTTCGGCTACGCGCACCAGACGTTCCCCAGCGGGCACGTCGCCGTGGTCGGCGGCCTGTGCGTCGCGGTCTGGCTGCTGTGGCCGTGGCCCGCGTCGCGCGCGGTGGTCGGTGGGGTGGCCCTCGTCGTCACGGCCGTGGCCGCGTTCGCGTCGGTGGTGACCTACGCGCACCGGCCGAGCGACGTCGTCGGTTCCCTGCTGGTGACGGCGGCCGTCACCGTCGCGGTGACGTGGGCGCTCGACGTCCCGCGGAGGCCGGACGAGCGGGTCGCCGCAGCGAGGGCGGCCGCGGCCCCTGCGGCGCCCGGCACCGTCAGCGAGCCGTAGTAGCGAGACCCGCGTAGAGGTCCTCGTAGCGGTCGACGACCCGCTCCCACGTGAAGTCCTCGACCCGGCGGCGCCCGGCGGCGCCAATCCGCTCGGCCCGCGCGGGGTCGTCGAGCAGCCCGAGCACGGCGTCCGCGAGCGCCGCCGTGTCCTGCGGGTCGACGAGCACGCCGTCGACACCGTCGGTGACGATCTCCGGCGGCCCCCCGCGCACCGTCGCGACGAGGGGGCGACCCGACCGCCACGCCTCGAGCACCACGAGCGGCGCGGCGTCGGCGCGGCTCGGCACGACGACGACGTCGGCGCCCGCGAGCCGCGCGGCGACCTCGGGCGGGTCGAGGCGCCCGGGGAGCTCGACGCGGTCCTGCAGGCCCGCCGAGGCGACGCGACGCCGCAGCGACGCGGCCTCGCTCCCGTCGCCGACGACGACGAGGCGGGCCCGGTCGCGCAGCGAGGAGGCGGCGAACGCGTCGACGAGCAGGTCGAAGCCCTTGACGTGCTCGATCCGCCCGACGGCGACGACCACGGGCACCCGCGCGGCCGACGCCGGACGGCCGGGCACGACCGCGGTCGTGGCGTGCTGCTCGACGGCTTCCGGCCCGTGCCCGGCCGTGGGCTGCCCCGCGGACAGGTCGACGCCGTTGGGCACCACCGCGGCGTCCCGCGCGCCGAACCGCACGAGGTCGTCAGCCACGACGCGCGAGCACCCGGTGACCGCACCCGCGACGTCGACCGAGCGCTCGAGCGCGGCGCGCAGCAGGCGCGAGTGGTCGAACACGGCGTGGTCGTCCGCGAACGTCTCCCCGTGCGAGCTCACGACGAGCGGGGTCCGCGTGAGCGTCCGCAGCCCGAGCGCGTACGCCCCGTTCGGGCCGAAGCACTGCACGTGCAGGACGTCCGGCCGGAAGGCCCGGTAGGCCTTGCCCCAGGCGAGCGCCGCGGCGGGCGCGGCGAGCGCGAAGCGCGCCACGTCGCCGGGCCTGCTCGAGGGCTGCGGGGTCGGCAGGTACCGCACGAGGACGCCGTCGACGCGGCGCGTGCCGAGATGCTCGCCGCGGTCGACGGTCCAGACCTCGACGGCCGTGCCGCGTCCGGCCAGCACGCGCGCGACGTGGCGCACGTGCGACTCGACGCCGCCCGTGTGCGGGTCGAAAGAGCTCGTGACGAGAGCCACCCGACGTCGTCCGGCCATGCGCCCCTCGCTCTCCCGCGGGACGGCCCGCGCCCGGTCCACGATCACCCGATCATCACCCGCTCGTACCCGTCCTGCGGGGCGCGGGCCCCACTAGAGTGGGCCACTCTACCGACCGCGCCGGACCGGCCGGACGCCACGTCCCGAGGGGATCCGCCCGATGCCGCAGCTCGTCGTCGCGACCGTCGCGGTCGAGGTTCCCATGGGTGCCCAGGTGTACCAGGAGGAGGTCGCCGCCCGCGCGTCCGCGGCGCTCGCCGACGGTGGCCCGGACGGCACGGGTCCCGGTGCCGAGGGGACCGGCGCCACGCGCGCGTGGTCCGTGGACCGCGCCGTGTTCCGCTCGCTCCGGTCCCCGCTCCCCGGGACGCACCGGCTCCCGCTCGGCCGCCTCGGCGCGGCGAGCCCGGCCCTGCGCCGGGCCGTCGGGCGCGCGGTCTACCCGCGCGGTGCCGTCGTGCACCGCGTGGGGCTGGACCTGCCGCCTCACCCCACCCGTGACGTCGTGGCCGTGCAGGACGTCGTGTCGTGGCGGTACGACGACGAGTCGGCGCCCGTGCGCGCCGCCGCCGAGGAGGTCCGCCGCGCGGCGGCCGTCGTGTGCGTGTCGGAGTTCAGCGCCGACGAGGCCGCCGAGGTGCTCGGCCTGGACGAGCGCCCCGCGGTCGCGTACAACGGCGTCGACCCCGTGTACTTCGGCGCCCGACCGCTCCCGCGCGAGCGGCTCGCCGCGCTCGGCGTGGACGGGCCGTACGTGCTGCACGCGGGTGGCGCGTCGCGGCGCAAGAACCTCGACGAGCTCGCGGTCGCGTGGCGCGCGGTCCGCTCGGCGCGGCCCGACCTCACGCTCGTCATGAGCGGCCCGCCGCACCCGCGCCGCACCGCGCTCCTCGGTGACCTGCCGGGCACGCGCCTCGTGGGGCGGCTGCCCGCCGAGGACATGCCGGGGCTCGTCGCCGGCGCGGCGGCCGTCGTCGTGCCGTCGCGCTACGAGGGCTTCGGGCTGCCAGCGCTCGAGGCGATGGCGGCGGGAGTCCCCGTGGTCGCGGCGCGCACGAGCTCGCTGCCCGAGGTGGTGGGCGACGGCGGCGTGCTCGCCGAGCCCGACGGCGCGAGCATCGCCGAGGCCCTGCTGTGGGTGACGACGCGCGACGCCGAGGTCGAGACCCTGGTCGGCCGTGGCCGCGAGCGTGCGGCCACGTTCACCTGGGAGCGCAGCGCCGCGCAGCACGCCGCGATCTGGCGCGCCGTGGCCCAGCGCGGCTGACCGCACCGCGGTGCGGGTCACCCGCCCGGCTCCCACGCCCGGACCGCGCTGATCGTCGCGATCCAGTCGCTCTCCGTCGCCAGCGGGACGAAGTCCGGGTGCAGGCCGCCGACGATCCCCGTGTAGTTGGCCGCGAGCACCGGCACGTCGCGCTCGGTCGTCATGGGGAGCGAGACGCGCACGGCGGTGACCTCGACGGGGTCGAACGAGAAGAGCGCGACGCGGTCGAGGAACTGGTCGGTCTGCTGCGCGACGTCGCGCCACGCGCCGTCGGGCGTCCGGACGGAGACGGTGTAGTCGCGCAGGCCCGACGTGCAGCACCGGATGCCCGCCGTCGCGACGGCGACGCGGTCGATCGTGCGCGGGCCGTCGGTCGTGACCTCGACCGCGGGCGCCTCGTCGACGGACCCGTCGGCGAGCCGCCCCGAACGCCACGGGTCGCGGATCGCGAAGGTGCCGGTGGTGACGACGTCGGCGTCGCTCGCGTCGTCGTGCGTCGAGGTCGCGGTCGCGGGCCGGCCCTCGAGCACGTCGTCGCCGAACGCCTCGACGGGCGTGACCACGAGCGCGGTGCCGACGGGCGCGAGGAGCAGGACGGGCGCACCGTTCACCGGGACCTCGACACCCCCGGCGGGGACCTCGAGCCCGCGCTCGGCGCCGTAGGGGTCGCGCGCGGTCACGGTGACCCCGCCGCCGGGTGCGGCGAGACGCACGGTCGTCGACAGGTCCTCGCTCCACAGCGCGAGGAGCTCGGCGCCCTCGGACTCCCCGGACCCGGGTGCACGCACGGCGTGGACGCCGGGCGTCCCGGTCTCGACCGCCTCCAGCGGCCCGAAGCCGTCGAGGAACGGCGCGCTCGCCGCGAACGCCGCGCCCGCGGGCTTGAGGTACTGCCCGTACTGCAGCAGCGACCACGAGTTCCCGGCCTCGCCGAACCCGCCCTCCGAGAAGAAGTACGTCCACTCGTCGACGTCCTCGAGCCCGTACCAGAGCAGCTTGCGCGCCACGTCGGCACCGCCCGCCCAGAAGTTCGCGACGCCGTCGGACCACCAGCCCGTCTCGGTGTCCCACACGGAGACGTCCCCGCACGGGCCGACCGCCTCGCGCAGCTCGTCCAGCTCTGCCCCGTCCTCGGAGAAACCCTCCTCCTCCCACGACCGGTTGAACCCGGTGTACGGGTGGATCCCGACGACGTCGAGCGAGTCGCACCCGCCCGCGGCGACGAGGTCGGCCCACCACGCCGGTTCGACGCCGAGCGTGTTCCCCCCGACGACCACGACGTCGCCGGAGGCGTCGCGCGCGCCCGCCGCGAACGGCGCGCCGACCTCGTCCTCGTACGCCGCCGCGTCCTCGTAGCCCGTGTTGTTCGGCTCGTTCCACGGCTGCCAGTACCGGATCTGCGGGGCCCGCTCGTGCACGGCGGCCACGATCTCGCGCGCCCAGCCCTCCCACGTGCCCGCCGCGACCGCGGCCTGCTCGGCCTCCCCGCCCGACCCGAGCTGCAGCGTGAGGATCACGCCCGTCTCCTCCGCGAGCTCGGCCGCGGCGGCTAGCTCGGCGAACGGGTCGACGTCGGCCGGCTCCTCGCCCTCCTGCTCGTCGGGCTCGAACGCCGCGTTCGGCAGGGAGTCCCACACGAGGTCGGCGGCGTCCGGCTCGGCACCGGGGTCGGGCACGATCGCGCCGAAGTCGAGCTGGGTGCGGTGGCTGCCCACGCCGAGCTGGTCCGCGAGCTGCACGCCGCGCAGCGGACCGGCGCCGCCCCAGTCGGCGCCGTCCGCGAGCGCCGCGGGATCGAGCGCGCTGCCCGCCGCGGCGACGGTGTACCGCAGGCACGTGCCCGAGACCGCCTCGCCCGTCGCGGCGTCCACGAGCGCGGCGTCGACCTCGTACACCCCGGGGCGCGTCGGGGGAAGGTCGAGCAGCACGTCGCTGCCGTCCACGGGCAGGTCGACGACGGTCTCCTCGCCGACGACCGGGTCCCACACGCGTGGGTCGCCGCGCACCTGGTACCGCAGCCGGTAGGTGCCCGCGTGCGCGCCCCAGGCGTCGTCGAACGCCGCGACCACGCGGGGCTCGACACCGTCGGGGAAGACGCCGAGAGGCCGGTCGACGAGCAGCCCGGCGCCGAGCCCGAGGCCGCCGAAGAGCTCCTCGTTCGCCGCGTTGTACTTCACCGGCGCGCCGAGCTGGTAGGCCATGCGGTCCGCGGTGATCTCGGTGAGCGCGAACCCTCCGTCCTCGCCGTGCACCAGGACGTAGTAGGGCGAGTCGCCACCGGTGCCGTCGCGCAGCACCGGCGTGCTCTCCCACAGCGCGAACGGCTGCTCGAGGTCCTTGTGCGTGTCGGGCCACACGCCCCGGAACACCCCGTCGCTCCCCCACCAGCGGAACCCCAGGTTCTCGTCCGCGACGACGAGGCCGTCGCCGCTCTCGCCCGTGGACGGACCCGTCGTCATGCCCGTCGTGTCGTCGAGCCACGGCACGCGAGGTACCCCGAACGGTCGCCCGCGGTCCCACGCGGCCCCGAGGTGGAGCGCCGGGTCGTCGCCGTCCGGTCCGACGGCACGGACGTCGAGCGACCGACGGTCGCCCTCGCGCACGTCGGTCTGGACGAGCGCGGTGCCGTCGGGCAGCTGGGCGAGGACCGAGCCCTCCAGCGGCTCGGCGCCGAGGACGTCGCCGTCGGCGGACACCTCGTGCAGCACCTCGCCCGCCTCCTGGACGCCGACGACGGTCCGCCCGTCCACGGTCCAGCGCACCGTGCCGTACAGGTCGAGGAGGTCGCCGGTGGTGTGCTCGCCCTCGGGGATCTTCGCCGTCCAGGTCGTGGACCCGTCGGGCGCGACCTTGAGCAGGTCGCGCCGGTGCATGAGGGTGTCGAGGACGTAGACGCTGCCGTCGGCGTCGACCTCGAACGCGTCGGTCGTGAACGTCTCGCTCGCGCCGTCCCAGTCGAGCTCGACCGGGGTCGTCGCCACGGCGTCGCCGCTCGCGAGGTCGTACCGCGTGGCGGTGTACGTCGCCTCGCGGTCCCACTCGAGCACGTACGCGGACCCGTCGAGCACACGGAAGGTCACGAGCTCGCCGTCGTCGAGCGTGACCACGTCGTCGACGACGGTCCGGACGCCGTCGAGCTCCTCGGTGTCGACGCCGTCGTCGGTGACCTGCTCGAGCCGCGGGAACCCGCACAGCGGCAGGGCGCCGACCTGGGTGACGGGCGCGGACCCCGGGACCGCAGAGGGGGTGAACCCGCCCGACGCGGTCGCCGGGTCGGGAACGGCGCCCCCGGTCGCGCCGCCGCCGATCGCGACGGCGGCGAGGACGCTCACGACCGCGGCGACGACACCGCTCACCGCGGTGATGTCCGCGCGACCGTCGGGCTGCGCGCCGTCCTCGTGCGAAGTCATCCACGCCCCTGCCGTCGTGCAGGCCCCGGCACCGGGTGCCGCTGGGCCGATCGTAGGACCGCGGCGCCCTCGATCCGAGCTTCCGGGCGGACTTTCACCCGCCCTCGGCCGGTCCTGCTCGTGATTCACCCGATGGACCCGGCCGACGGCGCGATCCTGGCGACTATCTTTCATCTGTGCAGGCGACCACGACGGAACCGGCGATCAGCGTCGCGGGGCTGGGCAAGACCTACCGGCTCGGCGCCTTCGGCGAGCGTCCGGCGACCGCGGCTGCGGCGGCGATCCAGTGGATCCGGTCGACGGGCAAGCAGAAGTACACGCTGTTCGAGGCCCTCGACGACGTGTCGTTCGAGGTCCCCCGCGGCGAGGCGCTCGGCATCGTGGGACGCAACGGCGCGGGGAAGTCCACGCTGCTGAAGATCCTCACGCGCGTCACCGCCCCCACGCGAGGGCGCATCGAACTCAACGGCCGGGTCGGGTCGCTCCTGGAGGTCGGGACGGGCTTCCACCCCGAGCTCACGGGCAAGGAGAACATCTACCTCAACGGCGCGATCCTCGGGATGACGCGCAAGGAGATCACCAAGCGCTACGACGAGATCGTCGCGTTCTCCGGCATCGAGAAGTTCCTCGCGACCCCGGTCAAGCGGTACTCGTCGGGCATGTACGTGCGCCTCGCGTTCTCCGTCGCGGCCCACCTCGACACCGAGATCCTCGCGATCGACGAGGTGCTCGCCGTGGGCGACGCCGAGTTCCAGCGCCGCTCGATCCAGAAGATGCGCGAGGCCGCGCAGGGCGGGCGCACGGTGCTGTACGTGAGCCACCAGCTCCAGACCGTCCAGGCGCTGTGCTCGTCCGCGATCCTGCTCGACCGCGGGACGCTCACGTACTCGGGCACCGTCGAGGGAACGCTGCAGGCCTACCGGGACAGCTTCGAGAGCTTCGCCGCCGCGCAGTCCGACCCGAAGAAGCGCCCCGGCAACGGCAAGGTGCGGCTGTCCTCCGTCCGCATGGAGGACGAGTTCGTCAAGTCCTCGCAGGACATCGTGGTCGACTTCGAGGCCCCGGCCAGCAAGAAGCTCATCGGGACCTACTTCGTCTCGATGCACATCAACAACGACCAGGGCACCGTCATCGCGCAGTGCGACTCGCGGCTCGTCGGCAAGTGGTTCGACCCCGAGGAGGCGCAGCGCGGGAGGCTCGTGATCCGGGACCTGTGGCTCAAGCCCGGCCAGTACACGGTCGACGTGTACGCGTGCCAGGCGGGCGTGCTCGACGCCTGGGAGGGGGCGTGGCGCTTCGAGGTGCTGCCCGACCTCCCGTACCCGGAGTTCACGGAGTCGTCGAGCACCGAGAAGGGCATGGTCTTCGTGAACTTCGACTACGAGGGGGTCTGACGTGGAGGACACCGTCCAGCGCACCGTCATCACGCCTCCCGGACGGCTCAACCTGCCGTCGTGGCGCGAGCTGTGGGCAGCCCGTGAGGTCGCGGTCCGCCTCGCGCTGCGGGACATCATCGTGCGGTACCGCCAGACGATCTTCGGAGTCACCTGGGTCATCGCCCAGCCGCTCGTGAGCGCGGGGATCTTCACCGTCGTCTTCGGAGAGATCGCCGGGCTGTCCACGGGAAACGTCCCGACCTTCCTCTTCACCCTCGCGGGCATGCTCGCGTGGAACCTGTTCAACGGCTCCCTCGGTCGCGCCTCGGGCTCGATGGTCGGCAACCAGTCCCTCGTGCAGAAGGTGTTCTTCCCGCGGCTCCTGGTCCCGATCTCCAGCCTCGCGTCGGTCGTGCTCGACTTCCTCGTCGCGCTCGTGCTCGCCGTCGTGCTGCTCTTCGTCTACGGCATCAACCCCGGTTGGGCAGTCCTGCTCCTGCCCGTCTGGGTGCTGCTCATCCTGCTGATCGGGACCGGCGTAGGTCTCGCGGCGGCCGCCTACATGGTCAAGTACCGCGACGTCGGCTACGTGCTCCCCTGGATGGTCCAGATCCTCCTCTACGCGAGCCCTGTCGCCTACGCGCTCTCCTCCGTCCCGGAGAACCTGCGCTGGCTCTTCGACATCAACCCGGTGACGTGGTTCCTCGAGGGTTTCCGCTGGTCCCTGCTCGGCACCGACTTCCCCCCGACGTGGCAGGTCGTGGCCCTCGTGGTCGCCGCCCCGCTGATCTTCCTCACCGGGACGCTCGTGTTCCAGAAGAACGAGCGCGAGTTCGCGGACTTCATCTGATGCGCGTCTCCGCGTACGTCCTCCTCGCCGACCCCAGCTTCCTGCGCGCGAGCCTGCTCGCGTACTACCCCCTCGTCGACCGGGTCGTGCTGTCCTACGACGAGACGAGCACGTCGTGGACGGGCACGCCGCTGCCGGTCGACGAGTGCCTCGCGATCGTCGAGGAGATCGACACGGACGGGAAGTGCGTGCACGCCCCCGGGAGCTTCGCCCGGCTCGACGAGCACCCGCTCGACAACGACACGTACCAGCGCCAGTCGGCCCTCGACGCGGCGTCGGAGGGTGCCAACTGGGTGCTCCAGCTCGACACGGACGAGGTCATGCTGGACCCGGCCGCGTTCCGCGCGTCCCTGGACGCCGCCGAGCGGGCGGGGGCGGGCGGGCTCCACTACCCCGCACGCTGGCTCTACTCGCGCGTCGGGCCGGGGCGCTACCTGGAGTCGAGCACGCGCCTCGGCCGGCCCGCCGCGTCGTACCCCGGGCCGCTGGCGGTGCGCGCCGGCACGACCCTCGCGCACGCCCGCCAGGCCGACGTGCCCCTCTACCGCGTCGACCTGGCGCCGTGGAACACGGACCCGAGCCACCCGCACGACACCGTCGTCCACGAGGTCGTGCGCCCCGACCAGGCCGTGCTCCACTTCTCCTGGGTCCGTCGTCCCGAGGCCATGCGGCAGAAGTTCGGGTGGTCGGGGCACACGGCCCACTACTCGCGCCCGAGCGTCTACGAGTCGTGGGTCGCGCGGTCGCGGCACCCGCGGCGCACCGTGCTGACGTCGCCTCTCCGCCGCGAGGACTGGTTCCGCCTCGTGACCGTCCCCGAGCCGCCGGGAGGCGCGCCGTGAGCCCGACCGTGAGCGTCGTCGTCGTGACGTACGGCCGCCCCGAGAGCGTGCGCGAGTGCCTGGAGCACCTGGAGCGGCTCGACACGCCGCCGCTCGAGGTGGTCGTCGTCGACTCGACCCCCGCGGACACGACGCGGCGCCTCGTCCGCGAGCGGTTCCCCGACGTGCGGCTCCTGCACAGCACGCTCGGGCGCGGCACGACGCCGGAGTCGCGGCAGATGGGCTTCGCCGTCACGCGCGGCGACGTCGTGGCGTTCGTCGACGACGACGCCTACGCGGCGCCGGACTGGCTCGACGAGCTCGTCGCTCCCTACGCAGACCCCGACGTCGTCGCCGTCGGAGGGCGCGCGGACAACGGCATCCCCGGCGAGGAGCACGAAGGCCTCGACCGCATCGGCCGGCTGCTCCCCGACGGCCGCCTCACCGGGAGCTTCGCCGCAGACCCCGGCCGCGTCGTCGAGGTCGACCACCTGCTCGGGGCGAACATGTCGTTCCGCCGCAGCGCCCTGGCGGCCATCGGCGGCATCCGCGGCAACTACCCGGGCACGTGCCTGTGCGAGGAGTCCGACATCTCGCTGCGGCTGCGTGCGACCGGCGGCCGCCTGCTCTACACGCCGCGGGCCGTCGTGCGGCACATGGCCGCGCCGTACGGGATCGGCGGCAAGCGCTTCGACCGGCGCTACCTGTACTACGCCCGCCGCAACCACCTCGTCATGCTCGTGCGGAACTTCGGGTGGCGGGACCCGATCGTGCGCCGGTACGCCCTGACGACCGTCCGCGACCAGCGCGACTACCTGCGTACGACCGCACGGCGCCTCGGGCCGACCAAGTCGGACGGGACGCGCCGCCCCCTGCGCAAGCGGGTCACGGCTCCGGTGGTCCTCACGCGGGCGGTGGCCGAGCTGGCCGGCCTCGCGGCCGGCGTCCCCTCCGCCGTGCGCGCGACGCGGCAGGACCGCGCGGACGGGCTCGCGACCCCATGAACCGGGGGCCGGCCCGCCCGCTCGTCCACGCGATCACGCCGGGCGACCACTTCTCCCCGCGGACCGGCAGCGCCGTCCCGACGGTGGTCGACGGGCTCGCCCGGCACCGGCCCGAGGGCAGCGCGAGGCCGACCGTCCTCGTCGCGCGCGGCACGTACCCGGACCGCTACACGAGCGCGGACGTCGTCGAGTACGCACCACGGCGCTCCCGACGGAGCGACCGGTACCTCGACTCCGCGCTCGCGCGCGTCGGCGCCCCCCGGGTGGCGGCACGCCGCGCGTTCGCCGCCGTCGTCGGTGGCCAGGACGAGTGGACGCCGTCGTTCGTGCTCGCCCACAACGCCCCTGCCATCGTGCCGCTCGTCGGGGCGCGGCACGTCCCCGTGCTGTATGCGCACAACCAGGTGCTGCGGACCTACACAGCCCGCGACGCGGGCCGGACTCTTGCGAACGCCCCGGTGCTGGTGTGCGTGAGCGACTTCCTCGCGGAGCAGGTCCGGGCGCGGCTCCCCCGGGAGCTCGCCGACCGGGTCCGCACCGTCCGCAACGGGGTGGACCCGGCGCTCCTCGACGTCGAGCGCGCGGACCCCGCCGACGAGGGCCTGCACGTCGTGTACGTCGGCCGGGTCATCCCCGACAAGGGCGTGCACGTGCTCCTGGAGGCGGTCGGGGCTCTGGGCCGCGCCGACGTCCGCGTGACGGTCGTCGGACGACCGGGCTTCGACGCCCGGGACCCCCTGACGCCCTACGAGCAGGAGCTCCGGCGCACCGCCGACGGCCTGCGCTCCCCGGTCCGGTTCGCGTCGTTCCTCGCGCGCGACGCATTACCGGCCGTCCTCGCGACCGCCTCGGTCGTCGTGGTCCCCTCGACCTGGCCCGAGCCGTTCGGGCTCACCGCGCTGGAGGGCATGGCGGCCGGCGCCGCCGTCGTCGCGTCCGACGTCGGCGGGCTGCCGGAGGCCGTCGGCGACGGCGGGCTGCTGGTCCCGCCGGGCGACGTCGACCGCCTCGCCGATGCCCTGGACGGTCTGCGCGACGCGCAGACCCTCGGGCAGGCCCAGACGAGGGCGCGAGCCGCCGCGCGCACACGTACCTGGGCGGCGTCCGCGACGCGTCTCGACGAGGTCCTGGAGGCGTACCGATGACGGTCACCGTGCGGGTCGTCGCCCTCGACGAGCTCTCGCCCGCCGACGTCGAGGGCTGGTCCGACCTCGCCTCGCGCGCGGCCGAGCCCAACGCGTTCCTCGACCCGGGCTGGCTCCTGCCCGCGACGCGCTGGTTCCCGGCGGCGGACGACCTACGCGTCCTCCTCGCCGAGGACGCCGACCGGGTTCGCATGGTCCTCCCCCTCGGCGTGGAGCGCGGGTTCCACCGGCTCCCGGTGTCGTACGCGACGACCGCGACCCCGTACCTCGCCCGGAACGCCTCCGTCTGCGCTCCGCTCGTGGACCGCGACGACGCCCGTGGGACCATCGAGGCCGTCCTCGACGCCGCGGGTCGTCGCCGCAGCGGCCTGCCCGGGCTGCTCGAGCTGACGCTGTTCCCTGACGGCCCGCTCCTGGCCACTCTCCTCGACGTCGCCGCGGACCGCCGGCTCCCGGTCCTCGAGCGCTACCGGCTGGAGCGCGCATGCCTCCGGGTCCCCGGCGAGGACCCCGTCGCGCACCTGAGCAAGCGGCGACGCCGGCACGTCCGGCAGGACGCGGCCGCCCTGGCGGAGCGCCTCGGCGGCGAGCTCACGATCGTCGACAACGGCGGCGACCCGGCCGCGACCGAACGTCTGCTGGACCTCGAGGCGTCCGGGTGGAAGGGCGACCGGTCGCGCAAGGGCGCGGCGCAGCGCAACAAGCCGCACCAGCTCGCCTGGTTCCAGGAGGCGACCGACGAGATGCGGCGACGCGGGCGGCTGCACGTCTTCGAGCTCGTGGGAGGCGGCACCACGGTCTACGCGAGCGCGGTGCTCCGTTCCGGCGCCGGTCTCTTCGGCTACCTCGACACCTACGACGAGGCCTACGCGGACCTGGGGCCGGGCGTGATCGGCCGGGTCATGACGCAGGAGCACGTCGCCGCGCGCGGCGACGTCTCCCTCTTCGACCCGTGCATCCACCCCAAGTTCACCGTCCCGTCGACCCTGTACCCCGGACGCCGTGACCTCGTCGGGCTCATGGTCGCCGTCCGCGGACCCGTCGCGCGCACCTGCGTCGGTACGGCGCCCCGGGTCTCGTCCGCCCTGCGACGCCTGCGGCGTCCGCGTCACGCGGCGCACACCTCCGAGGGTTCGCCGCCGGGAGGTGGGTGATGGTCGCGGGTCCGGTGCCGGAGCTGAGCGTGGTGATCGCGGCGTTCGACGCGCGGGAGACGCTGGGCGAGCAGCTGGACGCGCTCGCCGGGCAGGACGTGGGGTTCGCGTTCGAGGTCCTGGTGTGCGACAACGGCTCGCGCGACGGCACGCCCGCGCTGGTGCGCCTCCGTCAGGAGCACGAGCCGTGGCTGCGGCTGGTGGACGCCTCGGCGCGACGAGGGCCGTCCGCGGCGCGCAACATCGGTGCCGGGCACGCGCGGGGCAGGTTCCTCGCGTTCTGCGACGCGGACGACGTGGTGGGCCAGGGCTGGCTGGCCGGGATGCACGCCGCCCTCCAGCACGACGAGTTCGTCACCGGCAGCTGGGAGGGCGACCGCCTCAACAGCGGCAACGGCACGGCGGTGTCGTGGATGGTGGAGAGCGTCTATCGCCTGGACTTCCTCCCGTGGCTCCCGGCCACGGGCGCGGGGACGATGGGCATCCGCCGCGACCTCTTCGAGGAGGCGGGGGGCTTCGACGAGCGGCTGGCCACGAACGAGGACACGGACCTGTCGTGGCGGGTCCAGCTCGCCGGGCACCGCCTGGTGCACCACCCCGAGATCGTGCTCCACGTGCGCAAGCGCGACGGGTTGCGCGCGATCTTCCGCCAGGCCTACGCCTACGGCGCGGGCGACCGGCTGCTGCGCCACCGCTACGCCGACGTCGCCGCCGCCTACCGGCGTCGGCAGGGCCCGCACTCGAGGACGGCGGCACCCGTGCCGGAGCAGCGGCCTGCCGCCGGTGCGGAGGCCACGGCCGGGACTGCCGCGCGGGCGATCGGCGCGGCGCGGCGCGTGCTCGGCAAGGTCGCGCAGGTCCGGAGCCGGAGGGACCTCGCCGACCGGGTGCAGCGCGTCGGGCACGACCTGGGCTTCCGGTTCGGGCGGACCAACACGACCGTCGCGCGCGTCCCCGTCCCTCCGGTCCTGCCCGACCCGTCGTAGCCCGGGCCGAGGCGCCGCGCTCGGCCCGGTCCGACGGGAACCGCTCACGCCGGTGCGCTGGCGCCGCTCAGACCGGTGGCGGGAGCACGGCGGGCACCGGGACCCGCGGTGCGGCGGGGTCGACACGGCCCCACCGATACCCGGCCCTCTCGCCCACACGCCAGACCGTCTCGGCGAGACCGGCCCGGCCGCGCGACAGCTTGTTCCGGACCGTGCGCGCCACGCGGCGGACGGCGACGAGTCCTCCGGCGCCACCGGCGCCGGCGGGCGGTCCCGGGGCCGTGGCGCCCGAGACCGGCGACGCGGCACCGGCGGTGAAGGCGGCGGCGACGTCGGCGTAGCGGTGGCGCAGCAGCCGGTCGCCCGCGCCGTAGGCGTAGGCCTGGCGGAAGATCGCGCGCAACCCGTCGCGCTTGCGCACGTGGAGCACGATCTCGGGGTGGTGCACCAGGCGGTGCCCGGCGAGCTGGACCCGCCACGACAGGTCGACGTCCTCACCGGTCACGAGCGACTCGTCGAAGCCGCCGGCCTCCTCGAAGACGGCGCGTCGGATCCCCATGGTGCCCGCACCGGTGCCGGGCAACCAGGGGAAGAAGGGCTTGGTGACGATCGGGTCGGTCGTCCAGGAGACGGAGGCCCGGTTGCCGCTGTTGAGGCGGTCGCCCTCCCAGCTGCCGGTGACGAACTCGTCGTGCTGGAGGGCGGCGTGCATCCCGGCCAGCCAGCCCTGGCCCACCACGTCGTCCGCGTCGCAGAACGCGAGGAACCTGCCCCGCGCGTGCCCGGCACCGATGTTGCGCGCCGCGGACGGCCCTCGTCGCGCCGAGGCGTCCACCAGCCGCAGCCACGGCTCGTGCTCCTGACGGAGGCGCACCAGCGCGGGCGTGCCGTCGCGCGAGCCGTTGTCGCACACCAGGACCTCGAACGCGAACCCCACGTCCTGCCCGGCGAGCGCGTCCAGCTGCTCGCCCAGCGTCTCCCGCGCGTCGAACGCCGCGATCACCACGCTCAGCTCCGGCACACCCGACCCGACCATCACCCACCCCCCGGCGTGGCCGTCACGACGCCGGCCGCTCGGAACGGGACCTGCTTCGCACCGGACGGTGCTCGCGGAGGAGGCCGCCGACCGTCGACGTGCTGTAACCCTGCGCCACCAGCCCGTCGAGCAGCGTGACGAGCACCCGCGCACGGTCGAAGTGCGGCAGCTCCTGCCCCGGCTCCAGCGTCTCGGGGTCGGCCCGGTCGTCGTGGAGCAGCACGATCCCGCCGGGGAACACGTCGTGGAGGGCACGCCCCGCGATGCGTTCCTCGTCGTCGTGCAGCCAGTCGTGCGCGTCCCCCGACCAGATGACCAGCTCGAGCCCGAGCCCGCGGATCCCCCGTGCCTGCGCCACGGTGTGCCGCCCGTACGGCGGGCGGTAGAGGAGCAGCGGCACGCCGATCACGTCCTCGACGCGTCGCTTGGCGTCGCCGACCCGGCGGACCGCCTCCTCGTCGCCGAGCGCCAGGAGAGACCGGTGGTCCTCGCCGTGCAGCGCGACCTCGTGCCCCTCCGCGACGACCCGCCGCGTCACGTCCGGGTAGCGGTCGACGTGCTGCGCGAGCACGAAGAAGGTGGCGGTCGCGCCGGTCCGGGCCAGGACGTCGAGAAGGCGGGGGGTGTGCTCGGGGTGCGGGCCGTCGTCGTACGTCAGGGCGACGACCCGCTCGGTGGTGTCGACGCAGAACACGCCGAACTCGCGCGCGAGCACGGGCGGCACGGGGAAGGGCGGTACGGCCTGGGACCGGAACGTCCCCCCCGAGGGCCGCGGGTCACGGTCGAGGGCTCCCCGGCGGACGAGCACGGGCCACCGGGCGCGGCTCACGGCGCACCCCCGGCGTCGCGGCGACCGTTCACGCCACCACCCCTCTCAGCCGGACACCGAGGCGAGCATATCGACGCGGACGGCGCCGGGGCCGTGACGGCAGGACCGCGGGGCCGCCCGGCCCGGGTGAATTCACCGAGAACCCGCGGCGACGGCCCGTCGCTGACCTAGGGTTTGGCTGTGGAGCCGACGCCTGCGCTGCCCCCGGGGACGCGCGTCCTCGATCTCGGCGCGCGCGACGGCGCCGTCGCCGCCGACCTTCGCGCCGACGGCCTCGACCGCTACCTCGGGCTCGTCGATCCTGGGCACCTGGCGGCGGCCCGCCGTGCGGCCGGCGACCTCGCCGACCGGCTCCACCCCGTGCCGACGCCCGACGTGGCGACGCGCTGCTCGACGGACCTGCTGATCCTCCGCGCCAGTCACGCACGGGTGCTGTGGACGGTGCGCGACCTCGGTCATCTGCGCTATATCGCGGTCGAGCGCGGTGCCGGGGCGCCGGCCCTGGAGGCACGCCTGGCCGTGCTCGTCGGTCGGGCGGGTGGTCGCCTCTCCCCGCTGGGCCGGTTCGTCCGGGGCGGTCGGGCCTTCGACCTGTTCCGCCTGCCGCCGCCGCACGGCCCGGCCCCGCGGACCTACTTCTCCCCCGTGTGGGGCGCCTCCGGCCTTGCGACCCGGCTCAAGGAGGCGGGCCTGCGGTACGCCGTCCTGCGGTGGTTCGAGTCCCTCCCGGTGATCGAGCCCGGGGAGGACCTCGACGTCCTCGTCGCGGACGGCGACGTCGACGCGCTGCGCGGGATCCTGGAGTCGGAGCCGGGGACGATGCCCGTCGACCTCTACAGCGCGTCCGGGCTCACGGCGTCGGACTACCAGGGCGCGGCCTACTACCCGCCGGCCCTCGCCGAGCAGGTCCTCGACCGTGCCGTCGTGCACGAGAGCGGGTTCCTCGTGCCGTCGCCGCAGGACCACCTGCACTCCCTCGCCTACCACGCGGTCTACCACAAGGGCCGCCGCTCGGGCCTGCCCTCGCACGGGCTGGGCCCGGCCGAGCCCGCCCCCGAGCACGACTACCCCGCGGAGCTCCGGCGGCTCGCGCAGGCCCAGGGGGTCGCGCTCGACCCCTGGTACGAGGACGTGGACGAGTACCTCGGTTCCGTCGGGTGGCGGCCTCCGACCGACGCGCTGCGGCGGCTGTCGGCCGGGAACGCGTGGGCACGGGGTCTGCTCGCGTCCGACCACGACGCCAGACTCGGCGGGGCGGAGCTCGCCGTCTTCCTCGTGCGAGCGGCCACTCTCGCCGTGGTCCCGGCAGAGCAGGTCGAGGCGGTGCTCGACCGCTTCGGCTTCGACGTGCTCCTGGCGACGGATCTCGACCCCGCGGCCCGGGAGCGGGCGGCGACCGAGCTGCGCGGCGGGAACTGGGGCCGCGGCCCGTTCCCGCTCAGCGGGGGCGAGCCCGTGCGCGTGGTCGTCGCGCTTCACTACGCCCCGGAGGAGCCCTACGACTGGCTGCGCGAGCGCTACCCGCACCTGACGAACGCCGAGACGTTCGAGGCGAAGTCGGAGGTCCGCCGGCTCGTCGAGCAGCGCGTGCCGGAGCACGAACGGTTCAACCCGCTGCACTCCTCGGACAGCACGGCCGAGGCGTGGGAGTACCTCGACGTCGTCGCTCCCGACGCCGTCGGGGCCGTGCGGGCCGAAGCCGAACGGCGCGCCGCGCAGCACGTCGCACCGCCTGGCACCGTCCGGACGCTCAGTGTGGGCCGGCGCGCGCGCGTGGACGTCGTCGCCGGTGCGGACGGCCTCGTCGTGCGGAAGACGTTCGCCCCTCCGTTCGCCCGGTTCCTCGACCGCGAGCTCACCGCGCTCCGCGAGCTCGCGGGGCGCGTCGCCGCGGTCCCCCCGCTCGTCGCCGCCGGGTCCGACTGGTTCGCGTGCCCCTACTACGAGGACACGCTCCGCGGGGCGACGGCCGGGTCGAGGGAGCGCCTCCTCCCCCTCGCCGTCGTGCGCGAGATGGTCGAGGTCCTGCGCGAGCTCCACGGCCTCGGCTACGACCTCGTGGACGCGAAGCCCGGCAACTTCGTGCTCGACCCTGTGCACGGGCTCAAGGTCGTCGACTTCGAGTTCCTCCACCGGTACGACGACGAGCCGCCCCCCTTCGCGCGCGCCGTGGGGCTCGTCGGCCCCGGCCCCGAGTTCACCGGGGACGTCCCGGTGGGCGACATGGGCTACGACTCGCGGTGGCTCGCCGCGACCGGCCTGCCGCTCGACGTGCTCGTCGACGGACACGTCGCCGCCCAGCACCTGGCCCGGGCGCGGTACCGCCTGCGGCTGCTGACCGTCCTCCCCGGGTCGCCGCCCCGACGAGTCGCACGCCGGGCGCGCGCGACCGCGCAGCACGGCCGGTGGCTCGCCACCTCCCGGTACACCGAGTGGGCCCGACGTCGCGCCGCGTCCGGGCGTGAGACAGGAGCACGATGACCGTCCCCGAACCCGCCGCCCCCTCCGCTGGCCCCCGGCACCCCACCGTGACCGTGGTCGTGCCGGTGTACAACGACGTCGCGCGCCTGCGGACGTGCCTCGCAGCCCTTGCTGCCCAGGACTATCCCGGCGACCGGTTCGACGTCATCGTGGCGGACAACGCGTCGACCGAGGACCTACGTCCCGCGCTCCCCGCCGGGGACGGACGGTTCACCCTCGTCCTCGAGCCGCGGCGCGGGTCGTACGTCGCCCGGAACACGGCCGCCCGACACGCGACGGGCGAGGTGCTCGCGTTCACCGACGGAGACTGCATCCCGCGCCCGGACTGGCTCTCGCGGGCCGTCGCGGCGCTCACGGCCGACGACCCGCCGGACGCTGTCGGCGGTGACATCAACATCCTCTTCCGCAACGGGTCGCGCCCGACGACCGGCCCCGAGCTCTACGAGACGGTCGAGGGCTTCGACCAGGAGCGGTTCGTGACGGTGACACACTTCGCGGCGACCGCGAACCTCGTCGTGCCGCGGACGACGTTCGCGCGCGTCGGCGACTTCAACGCCGCGCTGAAGTCGGGAGGCGACCTCGAGTGGGGCCGCCGGCTGCAGGAGATCGGCGGTCGGCTCGACTTCGCGGCCGACGCGGTCGTCGACCACCCGTCGCGGCCCTCCTGGCGCGACCTCACCCACAAGACGGTCCGGATCACGCACGGCCTCGTCGACCTCACCGAGGCCCCGGAGACCGCCGGCTTCGCGCGCGACAGCTGGCACAACACCAAGCAGACGTTCACGGTGTGGGTCCGCATCTGGCAGGCGCCCTGGCCCGAGGAGCGGGGCGCGAAGCTGCGGTTCGCCGCGGCGCGCAGCTACGCGGGCCTGCTGGAGCTGGGCGTCAGGGCACGACGCCGCCTCACCGACCGGGCGCGGGCCCGGCGTAGCGAGGTGAGCGGGTGACGGACGACGTCGGCGTCGTCCGTCGGGCGGCCGCCGACCGCCCCTGGCACCACGTGCCGGAGCACGTGCGGCGCGCGGTGCGCTCCGCGACGAGCGTCGACCAGGTCGTCGACGCGATGACCGACGCCTCGTCGCCCTGGCCGGTCGACCTCCAGCGCAGGCTCCTCCACCCAGCCTCCGGCGGCCCGGCCGTCCTCGTGCCGCGCGCCGGCGGTCGCGGCCTCGTCCTGGGCGGCGAGCGGCACGCCCTGGCGCCCGCGCTGCGCTCCCTGGGCCTCGACGTCGCACGGGCCGACTGGGTCGGCGACCGGCTGCGCTTCCAGCAGCTCGCGCACCCGGTGACCGGCGCGTCCGCCGTGCACCTGGACCTCCCGGCCCGCCTCCCGTTCCCCGACGCGTCCGTCGACCTCGTCTGGGTCGACGTGGACGAGGTGCTCGCTCTCGTCGGGGTCCGCGGGGCCGTGGGCTTCCTGGGCGAGGTCGAGCGGGTCCTGGCGCCCGGCGGGACGGTCGTCGCCGACGCCCGGCACCGCGGACGGCGCACCGTCGACGCGGTCCGACGGCGCGCGGCCGCGGGCGCGGACGTCGTGCCCGTGCGGTGTCTCCTCGCACGCGCCGGGCTCGTCCCGGTCGGACGGCACGCCCTGCTGCCCCGCCGCGACGACTGGGCCCGCCTCGTCCCGGCTCCGCGGCTGCGCGAGGAGCTCGCCGCCACCGACCTCAGGACGGGGGCACGCCGGGCGGCGGGCCGCGTGCTCCGGGCCCTGGGTGCGTCGGGCGTCCTTGCGCCGGACGCCGTCGTCCTCGCCCTGCGCCGTCGCGACGCCGCACGGGACGTGTCGACGTTGGCCGAACGGGTGGCGGGATCCCGCCGACCGGTCGTCACCGCGCTGTCGGACGCCCGGGTCGCCGTGCGCGGCGAGCGGTTCGTCAAGGTCCCGCTGTCCGCCGACCAGCAGGAGGCCCTCGGCCGGGAGGTCGCGGCGACGCACGAGGCGGCGACGACGGGGTTCGAACCCTCCGTGCTCGACGAGGTCACGACGTCGTCGTACGACGGCGTCCGCGTCGTCGAGGCACCCTTGCTCCGGGCCCGGCCCGTCTCTCTCGACGAGGCCGAGGGCGTCCTGGCAGGGGCGCTGCAGGACGTGGCGGTGCCGGAGGAGCACCGCCCGGTCCGGTCGACGGCGGCCTGGCGGCGTCTCGAGTCCGCTCGGGGCGAGCGGGACTGCGTCGAGATCGGCGCCGCGGGCCTGCGGGACCGCGTCCTGCGGACGTACGGCGCCCTGCTCGTCCCCGTCGGCCCGACCCACGGCGACCTCCACCCGGACAACGTCCTCGTGACCGCCGAGGGCTCCGCACGCCTCGTCGACTGGAACCGCTTCGAGCCCGACAACCCGCTCGTGCTCGACGCGGCGTACGCGACGTGCCAGGTCGACCTGGCACGGACGGGCTCGGGGCTCGCCGAGGCAGTCCGCCGACTCGCGGCCGACGAGCTCGCCGGCCCGCTCGCGACGATCGCGGCCTCCCGGCGCGGCGAGCTCACGCTCGCCCAGGTCGCCACGCTTGTCGTCCTGGACCGGGTCGTCTCCTACAGCCTCCCGCGCCGGCGGTACAAGCCGTGGACGTTGTCCACGATGCGCGCAGCGGTCGTCACGGTCGACGCTCTCGCGGGCTGAGTCCCGGCGGTCTCACGCGCGCGACGTGCGCCGCACCACGTCCCAGGCCCGGCGGACCGGCGCGCCGGGCGCGAACCGGACCGCCCACGCCACCTCGCCGAACGCCGTCGCAGGCTGGTGCTCGCGCAGCGCGTCCCGGGCGGCGCGACCGGCGCTCCACCAGGCGAACCGCTCGTTGGCGGCGAGCCGGTCGTCGTACGCGACGACGAGGTCGCGGCGACCCGCCGCCAGCGCGTCGTCCCGGTGCCGGCGCAGGATCGTGCGCAGGCTCCGCGCGAGGTCCCGGTGGGAGCGCGTCGTGTTCGTCGCGTGGTGGCGGTAGTCCACGAGGACGTCGTCGACGAACGCGAACGGTCCTCGCGCGGCGGCCCGCAGGACGAGGTCCATGTCCTCACCCTGCCGGTACTCCGGGTCGAAGCCGCCGACGGCGTCGAAGACGTCACGGCGGACCACGAGGTTCGGGAGCATGACGCCCGGCCCGCGGATCACGGCGCGCTGGTCGTGCGCGGCACGCTGGTCCGCGGCGACGAGCTCCGCGCCGTCGGCGTCGATCGTGCGCATCCCGCTGTAGCTCACCACGACGTCCGGCCGTGCGGCCATGACCTCGGCGTGGCGCCGCAGCCGGTCCGGGTGCCAGCGGTCGTCGTCGTCGAGGAACGCGACCAGCTCGCCGGACGTCTCCGCGACCCCGGCGTTGCGCGCCGCGGACACGCCCGCGGGTGCTCGCCGCACCACGCGGGGACGAGGGGACGTGACGCCCTGCGCCGCGTCCTCGACGATCCGGAGCACGTCCGCGGGCTCGGAAGAGCCGTCGTCGACGACGACGAGCTCGGCGGCGGGGTACGACTGGGCGAGGACCGAGGCGAGAGCCTCCGCGAGGAAGGGACCGCCGCGGTTCGTCGCGACGACGACGCTCACGCTCGGGAGGACGGTGCCGTCCTCGTCCGTCTGCCGGGCCTCGCCCACGTCGCTCCTCCGTGTCGTCGCCGTGCCCCCGCCGTGACTCCGTCCTGCGCGGCCCCCTCACCCGGCCCGCGGACGGATGGGGTGAAATCGGCGGATTCCCGCGGGATCCGTGGCCTGCTGGGGGACAATCTTCCACATGAGGGTCCTCCGCGTCTCGCACAGCGCCGTGGTCGACGCCTGGCGCGAGCGCGAGCGTGAGCTGCGCGCGCGGGGGGTCGACGTCCGGCTGCTCTCGGCGCGCGCGTGGGACGAGGGCGGCGCGACCGTCCGCCTCGTGCCCCGCCCGGGCGAGCCGGTGCGGGGCGTGCGGACGCTCGGGTCGCACCCGGCGCTCTTCGTCTACGACCCGGTCCTCCTGTGGCGCGCGCTCGGGCAGGAGTGGGACGTGCTGGACGTGCACGAGGAGCCCTTCGCGCTCGCGACGGCGGAGGTCCTCCTGCTGCGCCGGCTGCGCGCGGTCGTGTCGCGTCGGCCCGCCCCGCCGTACCTCCTCTACTCGGCGCAGAACCTCGACAAGCGCTACCCGTGGCCGTTCCGGTGGTTCGAGGCGCGCGCGCTGCGCGGCGCCGCGGCCGTGTCGGTCTGCAACGACGAGGCCGGCAGGATCGTGCGCGCCAAGGGCGCCCGGGGGCGCGTCGAGACGGTCCCGCTGGGCGTCGACCCCGCGGTCTTCGCTCCCGCTCCCGACCCCGCGCCGGACGTCGCACGCCCGGAGCACGGTGCGGCCCGCCTCCGCGTGGGGTACGCGGGGCGGCTGGCGGGCCACAAGGGCGTCGACGTGCTCCTCGCGGCGGTCGCGGGCGACGACCGGCTCGACCTCGTCGTCGCGGGCGACGGCCCGGACCGCGAGGCGCTCGAGGAGGCGGCGCGCCCGCTCGGGGCCCGGGTCCGGTTCGTCGGCGCGCTCGCGGGCGACGACCTCGTCGCGTTCTACCGCTCCCTCGGCGCGCTCGCCGTCCCGTCGCGCGAGACCCCCGGCTGGGTCGAGCAGTTCGGGCGGGTCGCGGTCGAGGCCATGGCGTGCGGCATCCCGGTCGTGGCGAGCCGCACGGGCGCGCTGCCCGACGTCGTCGGCGGCGCGGGCCTGCTCGTGGCCCCCGAGGACCCCGCGGCCCTGCGCGCCGCGCTCGCGCGCGTCCGCGACGAGGACGGCCTGGCAGACCGGCTGCGCGTCGCGAGCACCGAGCGCGCGGCGGCCTGCTCGTGGGCCGAGGTCGCGCGCCGCTACGAGGAGCTCTACCTCACCGCGACCGGCGACGGTCCCGGCCCTGCGCGCGCGCAGGCGACCGACGGGGGCGACCCCTCCGCGGCCGTGCCGCCCGAGGTCGTCGTCGTCGCCTACGGTGCGCCCGCGATGGTGCGCGACGCGCTCGCCCCGCTCGCCGGGAAGCTCCCGATCACGGTCGTCGACAACTCGTCCCTGCCCGAGATCCGGGAGATCACCGAGCTCGCGGGCGGACGCTACCTCGACCCCGGCCGCAACGGCGGGTTCGCGGCGGGGGTCAACCACGCGCTCGCCCACCGTCAGGTGCCTGGCGCCGACGTCCTGCTGCTCAACCCGGACGCCGTCGTGACGCCTGAGGACGTCCAGACCCTCCACCGCGCGCTCCACGCCGCCCCGGGGATCGCGAGCGTGGGGCCGGAGCAGGTCGACGACGACGGCGTCCGGGCACGCGTGGTCTGGCCGTTCCCGTCCCCGGCGGGCACGTGGGTCGAGGCGGTCGGGCTCGCGCGGCTGCGTCGGACCCCGGCGGAGCGCTCGTTCGTCATCGGCTCGGTGCTGCTGCTCAACGCCGCCGCGGTGGACGACGTCGGGGGCTTCGACGAACGCTTCTTCCTCTACGCGGAGGAGACCGACTGGGCGTACCGCGCCGTGCGGTCCGGGTGGCGGCACGCCGTCGTGCCCGAGGCGCTGGCCCTGCACCTCGGCGGCGCGACGAGCAGCGACCCGACCCGTCGGGAGACGCACTTCCACGCGTCGCAGGAGCGATACCAGCGCAAGCACCACGGCCGCGCCGGCTGGGCGCTCGCGCGCGCCGGGGCCGTGGTCGGCGCGGCGGCTCGCGCTCTCGCGCTGCGCGGGGACGGGCGCGAGTCGGCGCGTCGGCGGCTCCGGCTCTACCTCGCAGGGCCCGTGCGCGCGGAGTCGGCGCTGTGACCCAGCGCGCGCCGCTCCTGCGCCGCGGGCCCGTCCTCTACCGCGCGCCGCGTGCCCCCGGCACGATCGTCGCGCGCAGCCGGACCGTCGCCGCCTGGGGCGCGGGCGGCGCCGTCGTCGTCGCGCTCCTCGCCGTGCTCGGGTTCGTCGTGCCCGAGCTCCAGATGGTTGCCGTCGGCGGTGCGCTCGTGGTGCTCGTCGTCGGACTCACGGCGTACGAGCCGGTGGCCCTGCCGATCCTCGCCATGCCCGCGCTCGTGATCGTCCAGCGCGTCGGCGGGGGCGGGGTCGACCTCTCTCTCAGCGACTTCGCGCTGTTCGGCGCGTTCTGGTTCGCGCTCTTCTTCTCGCCGCGGCCGTTCTCGAGGCCCATGCGGGCGATGCTCTGGCTGTCGTTCGTCTACCAGGTCGCGACGCTCTTCACCGTGCTCGTCAACCCCTTCAGCGCGAACGTCGTCGAGTGGTTCCACGCCTGGGTCTCCGTCGCAGGCGCCCTCGTCCTGGGATGGGCCGTCGGCCGCTCAGGTCGCGCCCGGCTCGGCCTGACCCTCTTCCTGCTGCCCTGCCTCGCGATCGCGACGCAGACGTGCCTCGTCGCGCTCCAGCAGCTCGCGGCGGGCAACACGGGGCCGGTGTACATCGACTCCCCGCTCGCGATGCACAAGAACTTCATCGGGTGCGTGCTCGCGTTCGCCGCCCTCACCGCCTACGCGCGGCCCTGGTGGGTCGGCTGGCCGCGCTGGTTCTCGCTCGGAGCGTTCTGGCTGTGCTCGCTCGGCGTGCTCGCCGCCCAGGCGCGCCAGGCCCTCATCGGCCTCGCCCTCGGCATCATGCTCATCACGCTGCGCGGCGACCCGGACCGCAAGCGGTCCAAGCTCATCCTCCTGGCGGCGATCCCCGCGATCTACTTCGTCGTGCTCGCGGTGCAGGAACAGCTCGAGTCGGGGAACGAGTTCAACTCCGCGAACCAGCGGCTCACCTGGTACGCCGACTCGATCGAGGTGTGGCAGCGCAGCCCCTGGGTCGGCATGGGACTGCGGTGGTGGACCGCGGGCGTGACGGAGTTCGTCTTCCAGCCGCCCAACGTCGAGCTCGAGGTGCTCACGTCCGCCGGGATCGTCGGGCTCGTCGGGTTCCTCGTGCTGTTCCTCGGGGGGATGGCCGTGCTCTGGCGGATCAACCCGCGTTTCGGGACCCTCGCGTTCTCGATGCTCATGATGCGCTTCGTCCAGGGCCAGTTCGACCTCTTCTGGGTGTCCGTCCAGGTGACCGTCCCCTTCGTCATCGTCGGCGTGTGCCTGGGCGCCGAGTCCTACGCCGAGTCGCGGCAGCACGCCCGCGACGTGACCGGTCGGGAGCTTCCTCTCGACGAGCTGCGATCCGTGCGGGAGATGGCCGAACGATGACCGACCTGCGGATCCTGCAGATCGCCCCGGAGATCGCCCCGGGCAGCGGCGTGGGCGGCGTCGCGCACCACCTGGAGGAGGCGTTCGGGCGCGCCGGGGTCGCGACCGCACGCTTCACGCTCGCCGACGCGCGGGGAACCTGGCTCCCCGAGCCGGGACCAGGCGTCCGAGGACGGCTCGTGCTCCTCGCTCGGGTCGTGTGGTTCTCCACGGTCGGGAGCGTCCTGGCACGACGCCGGATCGCCCGCGAGCACCGCGCGTTCCGTGCATCAGGGGGTGCCGTGGTCTCGATCTGCCACAACGACGTCCTCGCGGGCGACATGTACGTCAACCACGGCATCCTCCGTGTCGCGATGCGCGCACGCGGCCGCTACGCGTGGCGCATGGTTCGCAACCCGCTCCACCTCTTCACGGCGGCGCGCGACGCGGTCCGGTACCGCGGCGGCACGCACCGCGTGGTCGTCAACCTCACGCGGTCCGAGCGCGACGCGCTGCGCAGCACGTACCCGCGGCTGCGCGCCCGCGCGGTCGTCATCGGCAACGGCGTGGACGTCGCGCGCTTCGCGCCGCCCATGCCCACCGAGCGGGCCGCGGCCCGTGCCACGGCGGACGTGCCCGAGGGCGCCGTCCACGTGGTGTTCGTCGGCCACGAGTTCGACCGCAAGGGCCTCGACCTCGTGCTCACCGCGGCCGCGGACCTGCCCCAGGTCCACGTGAGCGTCGTCGGCGGGACGCCCGACATGCTCGCCGACGTCCGGGCGCGGGTCGCCCGCCTCGGGACGGCCGAACGCGTGCACCTCGCCGGCCGCGTGCCCGACCCGCGGCCCTGGCTCCACGCGGCCGACGCCCTGGCCCTGCCGAGCGCCTACGAGGCGAACGCGCTCGTCGTCCTCGAGGCGCTCGCGTGCGGGGTCCCGGTCGTCGCGACCGCCGTGGGCTACGCGCCTGACGTGGTCGAGGAGGGGGTCACCGGGTGGCTGGTGGAGCGGACGGTCGAGGGGGTCCGTGCTGGGCTCGCGGCCGTCGCCGCCCTGGACGACGACACGCGCCGCGAGGTCTCCGCACGGTCGCGTGCCACCGCCGAGCGGCACGACTGGGACGCCGTCGCACGTCGCTACCTCGACCTCGCGGCAGCGCTCGCCACCGCACGATCGGAGCACCGCCCGTGAGGATCCTCCACGCCGTCCGGTCCGACGGCTTCGCCGGCGTCGAGCGGCATGTGGCGCGGCTCGCGCGGGCGCAGTCGGCGGCGGGTCACGACGTCGCGGTCGTCGGCGGCGCGCCCGAGGGCATGGCCGCGACGGTGGACGACCCGACGGTGCCCCTCCTCCCGGCGGCCTCGACCGGCGACGTCGTGCGGGCGCTGCGCCGGCACGCCGCGGCGGCGGACGTCGTGCACGTGCACATGACGGCGGCCGAGGTCGCCGCCGCCGTGGCGGCCCGCACGACGCGCGGGTTCCCGCCGGTCGTCTCGACGCGCCACTTCGCCCGACGACGCGGCACCGGGCCCCGGGGACGGCTCGTCGCGGTCGTCGCCGCGTCGTCCGTCCGCGCGCAGATCGCCATCAGCCGGTACGTCGCGGAGCACGTGGAGGGCGAGAGCGTGGTCGTCCACCCGGGCGTGGACGACCGCCCGGACGGGCTCTCCGCCGGTGCGCGCGACGAGGTCGTGCTCGTGGTCCAGCGGCTCGAGGCCGAGAAGCGCACCGACCTCGCGCTCGAGGCGTTCGCGGCGTCCGGGCTCGCGCGCCGCGGCTGGCGGCTCGAGGTCGCGGGCGACGGAGCACAGCGGTCGGCGCTCGAGGACCTCGCCCGGTCGCTCGGCATCCACGACGCCACGTCGTTCCTCGGAACGAGAGACGACGTCGACGCCCTCCTGGGTCGCGCCGGCCTGCTCGTCGCTCCGTGCCCCGTGGAAGGGCTCGGACTGAGCGTCCTCGAGGCGATGGCGAGCGGGCTGCCGGTCGTGGCCTCCGCCGCGGGCGGGCACCGCGAGACCCTCGGCGGGATCGACCCGCTCACGCTCTACCCGGCGCCCGACCCGGGCGCCGCCGGCCGGGCCCTGGCCGCCCTCGCGGCCGACCCTGCGCGACGCGACGCGTGCGCCGCCGCCGGCCGCACCGCCCAGCGCGAGCACTTCACGCCTGCGGCACAGGTCGCCGGGACGGACGCCGTCTACCGCACGGTGCTCGCGTGACGGCCGCTGCGGGTGGTGCGAGCACGGGCGACGTCGTCGTCCTGTCGCTCGAGCGCTGGGACGACGTGTGGCGTCGCAACCAGTATCTCGTCGCGGAGCTGTGCCGCGCCGACCCGACAGCCCGGGTGCTGTTCGTCGAGCCGGCGGCCGACCCCCTGCACCGGTTCAGCCGCCGCGGTGTCCCCCGCCCCGGTCGCGGGCTGCGGGCCGCGCCCGACCTGGACGAGATCGCCCCCGGGCGCGTGCTCCTCCACGAGCCGACCAAGTGGCTCCCCCGCAAGGTCGACCCTCACGTGGACACCCGCCTCGCCCGGTCGGTCGAGCGTGCCGTGGCCCGCGCCGGGCTGCGCCGCCCGGTGCTCTGGGTCAACGACCCGTCCGGTGCCGCCGTCGTGCGGCGCACGGGCTGGCCCGCGCTCTACGACATCACCGACGACTGGCTCGCCGCCGACCGCTCCCCCGCCGAGCACACGCGCCTCGTCGACGACGAGGCGACGCTGCTGGACCGGTGCGCCGAGGTCACTGTGTGCTCCTCGGGCCTGGTCGCACGCAAGGGGGCGCTCCGCGACGTGACGCTCCTGACGAACGGCGTCGACCTCGACCGCTACCGCGGCGCCTACGCCCGCCCGACCGACCTTCCGCCGGGCAGGGTCGCGCTCTACGTCGGGACGGTGCACCCCGACCGGTTCGACGTGCCGCTGCTGCTCGCCACGGCCCGCGCGCTGGACGGCCAAGCCCGCGTGGTGCTCGTCGGCCCGGTCGTGGATCTCTCTGCCGCCGAGCACGCGGACCTCGCACGCGCCGGGGTGGTGCTCCTCGGGCCACGTCCCTGGACCGACGTGCCCGCCTATCTGCGCCACGCCGACGTCCTGCTCGTCCCGCACGTCGTCGACGCGTTCACCGACAGCCTGGACCCCATCAAGCTCTACGAGTACCGGGCCGTCGAGCGACCCGTGGTGTCGACGCCCGTGGCTGGATTCCGGGACGAGCCGGGGGTGCGGCTCGCCGCCGGCGAAGAGTTCCCGGCGGCGGTGCTCACCGCGCTCGGCGACGTGTCGGGCCCGAGCACGCTCCCGCTCGGCACCGAGCCTCCCGACGTGCCGACGTGGCGGGGTCAGGCCGCGCTCATGCGCGCGGCGCTCGTGCGGACACGGCGCTCCAGACGTCGGTGAGCACGCGCGCCGTGCGCTCGACGGGGAACCTCCGCAGTGCGGAGGCGCGTGCCCGGGCGGCGCGCTCGCGCGCCGCCCCGGGGTCACCCAGGACGTCGAGCACGGCGACGGCCAGCGCGGCGGAGTCGCCCGGCGGGACGAGCAGGCCGAGCGGCGCGGCCCCGTCCTCCGGGCTCTCGAGGATCTCCTCGACGCCGCCCGCCCGCGTGGCGACGACAGGGACGCCGCGGACCATCGCCTCGACGACGACCTGTCCGAACGGCTCGGGCACGGGCGACGCGTGGACGCACACGGCGGACCGGTCGAGCTCCGCGCGCGGGTCGGGCACGAAACCGACCAGGTCGACGTGGCCGTCGAGTCCCAGCCGCGACACCTCGGCCCGGACCGACGCCGCGTAGTCCTCGGCACCGAACGCCGGCTCACCGACGACGCGCAGTCGCGCCGCCGGGACCGCGTCGACCACGGTGCGGAGGGCGCGCACCGCCTCGAGCTGGCCCTTGGTCGGGCTGATCCGACCGACCATGACGACCACGGGGTCCGGCACCTCGGCCCTGGCCGCGAGCGCATCCTCCGCTCCCGATTCCTGCTCCGGGGAGAAACCGGGGTACGCGACCGCAGTGGTGACCGGGAGAGTGGCGGCCGTGGCGCGGGAGTTCGCGACCACCGCAGCCGGTGCACGGTGTGCGAGTCCTCGGACGAGGCGGACGAGCGGTCGGGGCAGGTAGTCAGGCGCGATCCGGTCGTGGACGTGCCACACGAGGGGCCGCCGCGCGAGAGCCACGGGCACGATCCCCAGCAGGTCGGCCTTGAGGGACGTCGTGTGCACGACGTCGGGCCGCAGCTGCCGGACGCGCCGCGCGAGGCGCCACAGGAACGGGACCGTGCGCAGCGCCGCCACGAGAGCGGAGACCGAGAGGCGTCCCGAGCGCTCTCGGTCGGCGGTCGCGACGGACGGCGCGAGCGGGACGACGTCGACCCGCACGGCGAGCGCCTCGAGGCGTGCACGCAGCGGCCCGTCGGCGAAGAGCAGGACCCGGACGTCGATCTCCGGCCCGAGCGCAGCGCACGTGCGCACGAGCGCGAGCTCGGCGCCGCCGAGCTCGCCCGTGTGGTCGAGGACGAGGACGCGGAGCCGCGTTCCTCCCGTCACCAGTGGAAGGGGCGCTTGCGCGCGTCGGCCGCGGGTCCGTCCTCCGCCTCGTCCGGCACGGCCGGCTCGACCTTGCTCCACGTCGGCGCGAGGACGGCGTTGCGTCTGCCGGCCGCCTGCGCGGTGCCGCCCGAGCCGTGCGACGGAGCCGACGGGGCGCCGCTTGCACCCGGGCCGGTGCCGTCACCCGGCTCGACGGACGACTCGGCGTGTGCCGACGAGTCCTCGACCGCCACCGCCGCCGCTGCGACGGACGCGCGGCGGGTGCCGACCGCTTGCTCGCCACCCGGCTCGGAGACCTCCGCGCCCTCGGCCCGGCCGTCTCGCGCGGTGTCGAGGGGCTCGGCGGCACCGGACGTGGGAGCGGTGGCGCCGGCCGGCGCCTGCCCCGACCCAGCACCCGGGTCGGCGGACGCCGATCCTGCTCCCTCGTCGTCGCCGTACGTCGAGGCGTAGAGCATGCGCCGGTCGCCCGTGACGCCGGTCAGGGCGATGCCGAGGAGCGGGACGTTGCTCACGCGGAGCCGTTCCACGGCTTCGGCGAGCACCGCGCGGTCGGTGCGACCTGCCGACGCGATGAGCACGACGCCGTTGGCGTAGCCACCGAGGATCGTCGCGTCGGCGGCGGCCAGGACGGGGGGCGCATCCACCACGACGACCTCGGCGTGGTCCCGCAGGCTCTGCACGAGCCCTCGGGCCCGCGCGGTCGCGAGGAAGTCGGCCGGGTCCATCTCCTCCTCGGGCACCGGCATGACCCGCAGGTTGGGCACCGACGTCGGCCGCAGCTCCTGCTCCTGCCCCTGCCAGCCTTCCGGCGGCGGCAGCATGCGGTCGAGCTGCGGGCGGCGGAGGTCGCCGGACAGCGCCACCGTGCGGCGGCCGCTCAGGGCGAACGACGCCGCGAGGTTGGCGGTGATGAACGACCGGGGCGCCGACGGGTCGGCCGCCGTGACGACGACGACCGCGTGCTTCATGCCTGCCGTGGAGACCTGGACGGCAGTGCGCAGCTCGCGGATCGACTCCGTGAACGGAGTCGCCACCTTGCTCGCGACGGGCAGCGCGTACGTGTGCGCGAACTCCTTCTCCGCCGGGCGCGTGCCGTAGAGCTCGGCGAGGACCGGCGTCTCGGTGATCCGCGTGGACTCGGCGGCGCTGCGCACGCGAACGTCGAGCCCGCGACGCGCGAACGCGAGCCCGATCCCGGCGACGAGGCCCACGAGGAGGGCCAGCGCCAGCACTGTCAGCCGCGAGAGCCCGAGAGGCTCGGCCCCGGTCGCCGGCGCGACGACCTCGCCAGGCACGGCGATGCCCCGCAGCGAGTTGATCTGCACCGTGAGCGCGGAGTAGTCGCCGACGATGATGTCCTGCTCGGCGAGCGCCAAGGGGTCCTCCGGGTCGGCCCCCAGCCGTTGGCGCACGCCTGCGAGCTGGTCAGCGAGCGCCTGACGGCGGCTCTCGAGCTCGGCGACCTGGTCGGCCTGGATGATGAGGAGCTGGGCTGCGTAGGCGTCGGCGAACGCGTTCGCCACCTCGACCGACAGTGCCTCGTCGGAGGTCGTGGCCTCGACCGCCACCGTCTTGCTCTCTCCGTCGACGTCGCCGGAGACCAGGGCGGCGAGCTCGTCCGCCGACTCCGGCTCGCCGAGCTCGGCGGCCGCGGCGTCCGCGACCTCGGGCGAGGTGACGTCGTCGTCGTCGGTCGAGACCGTCACCTCGACGAGCGACTCTCCGCCCTGCGCGCTCTGCACGCCGTAGAGCTGGACCGTCGCGGTCGCGCGGTACATCGTCTCCTGACGGTCGACGTAGTAGAGCGCACCGGCGACGACGAGGAGGACCGCGGCGAGCACGTAGTACTTGCCCGCCCAGATCGTGCGGAGGAACTCCCTGACGGTCATCGCTGCGCTCTCCCCCCACCGGGTCGTACCACGCTCGGCGTGCGGTCCTGGTGCTGCTCGGCGACGACGCCGTGGAGCCGCGCGACGAACCGGTCCCGACCGAACGTCGCGACGTGCGCCGTGACGGCGCCATCATCCCACGCGCGCCCGGCGGCGACTTCGATCGCCTCCGCGACGCGATCGGGGTGCGGGGCGTCGAAGAACACGCCGTTGACGCCGTCCACCACGGTGTCGAGGTAGCCGCCGTCACGCAGGACCACGCTCGGACGCCCGAACGCGCCCGCCTCCAGCGGCGACAGACCGTAGTCCTCGTACGACGCGGCGACGAGCGCCCATGCGTTGCGGTAGACCCAGCGCAGCGTCGCGTCGTCGACGCGGCCGAGCAGGTGCACACGCCCGCCGCCACGGGCGGCCTGCGCCTCCAACCGGGCACGGTCCGGCCCGTCCCCGACGACGACGAGCTCGCGCCCTGTCGTCTGCGCCGCGGCGACCACGACGTCCACGTTCTTGTACGGCAGCAGTCGCGCCACACACAGGAGAAAGCCCGGCTCGACGCCGGGGACCGCGCGCTCCTCGCCGTCCGGCAGCATCGCGGGAGGGGGCGGGAGCACCTCCGCGTCGATGCCATACGCGTCCCGGATCGCGCGCTGCGTGACCGTCGAGTTCGCGAGGTACACGTCCGCGCGCCCGGCGGCGGCGGCGTCCCACCGGCGCAGGCCCGGGGAGAGGAGGCTGAGCGCCGTGGCCGCCGCCCGGCGTCGGGCCCGGTACGCCGCCGAACCCTCGGCGGGCCCGAGGTAGCGGTCGCGCTGGTAGAGCCAGCGCGCCGGGGCGTGACAGTAGACGACCGTGCGCCGCGCGCCGCGGTACCCGTGGGCCCAGCCGGTCGAGGACGCGACGAGCACGTCGGCGTCCACGCGCTGGCGGTCCACCGCCGGGGCGAGGAGCGGGAGCGCCACGCGGTGGTGGCGCCGCAGGACGCCCGCCCGGTCGAGCGCGGACGTGCGCAGGTCGAGCCCCTCGAACTCCGGGAAGGTCCCCGCGGGGTCGTACAGGCTCGTGTACATCGGCGAGCCGGGGAACGCGTCTGCCAGCAGCAGCGCTACCCGCTCGGCACCACCTCGCTGGGTCGCGTAGTCGTGCGCGAGCGCGACACCGTGGGTCATCGGTCCTCCTCGCGAGCGCAGACGTCCAGCGTAGGTGTGCCGGAGCGCGTGGGGAGGGGGACGAAGCGACGTCACCCGGGTGAAAACGGGCGTCGGAGCGTCGGAGCGTCGGTCAGGCCTTGGTGTGGAACCTTCCCTGGGCCGCGAGGAGCCCCTCGGTGAGCAGCATCTCGACGGCGTCGGCGGCGTCGTCGAGCAGGAACGGCAGCTCCTTCGCCTCCGCGCCCTTGAAGTCCTTGAGCACGTGGTCCGCCGTGTCCATGCGGCCCGGCGGGCGGCCGACACCGGCGCGCACGCGCACGTAGTCCTTGGTGCCGAGGGCCTTGGTGATGTCGCGCAGGCCGTTGTGGCCGCCGTCGCCGCCGCCGATCTTGAGCTTGACGGTGCCGTACGGGATGTCGACCTCGTCGTGGACCACGACGACGTGGTCGGGATCGATCCCGTAGTACTTCGCGAGCCCGGAGACCGGGCCGCCGGAGACGTTCATGTACGTCGTGGGCTTCGCGAGGACGACGCGCGGCCCCGGCCGCCCGCCCGGGAGCATGCCGAGACGCGCCTCGGCGACGGCCGCCTGCGCCCGCGCGTGCCGCGTGAACCGTGCGGCAGCTCGACCGGCGAGGACGTCGAGGACCATGTGGCCCACGTTGTGGCGGTTCCCCGCGTACGTCGGCCCGGGGTTGCCGAGCCCGACGACGAGCCACGGCTGGTCGGTCATGTCGCCTCGTCCTTCGTCCAGTCAGTCTCGACCGGGCCTCGACCGGGTCTCGAGCGGGTGCCCGCGCGGGGCGCTGCGGGCGCGCGGACGCCCGGCACCGTCACGGTACCGGGCGTCCGACGCAAGGTTCGTCGCGGCGTCAGCCGCCGACGGGGAGGGTCACTCGGCGGCGGCCTCGGCGGGGGCCTCCGTGGCGGCCTCCGCGGCCTCGGCCGCGGAGGGCTCCTCGGCCTGCGGCTCCGTCACGGAGACGACGAGGAGCTCGGCGTCGGCGGTGAGCGTCGTGCCCTGCGGCAGCGTCACGTCGCCGGCGAGGATCTGCGCACCGGACTCGAGGCCCTCGATGGACACCTCGATCGACTCGGGCAGGTGCGTCGCCTCAGCCTCGACCGCGAGGGTCTGCAGGTCGACGAGGTGGATCGTGCCGGGGGCGGACTCGCCGGTCACGACGACGGGGATGTCGACGGCGACCTTCTCGCCCTTCTTCACGATGAGGAGATCGACGTGCTCGATGACGTTGCGGACCGGGTCGCGCTGGACGTCCTTCGTGATGGCGAGCTGCGCCTTGCCCTCGAGCTCGATGGAGAAGAGCGCGTTCGAGTGCTTGAGCGCCATCATCGTGTCGTGACCCGGGAGGGTGACGTGCAGCGGGTCGGTGCCGTGCCCGTAGAGGACGGCGGGGATCTTGTCGGCGCGACGGATGCGGCGGGCGGCACCCTTGCCGAACTCGGTGCGGGCCTCGGCGACGAGCTTGATCTCGGACACGTGGATCACTCCTGGAAGAACGTTGCGGGCCGGCCACCAGTGGGGAGCGGTCGGCTGTCCGGACGGTGAGAAGCCACCCGGACGGGCGGCTGCGTCGGCGCGGGACGTGTGACGGGCGCGCAGGAGGACGACCGCCCAGTCGATAACGGAGATCCAACAGGTCTGGCTGACACTCGCGGTCCCGCGCCGCCGGTGTGCTCCACCGGTCCAGCGCTGCCGGCCGTCAGACGTCCCTCGCCGAGGCAACCTGACTACTGTACCCGGCCGCGGCATCCCCGCGAAACCGCGAGGCTGCCGCGCCCTACTGTCCCGGCGCCGTGAACAGCTGCGCGATCTCGGCCGGGCTCAGGGCCCGGTCGTACAGCCGCACCCCGTCGACGCGACCCTTTATCGGTCGCGTCCCGTCGGACTCCGCGCCGATCCCGAGGCGCAGCGAGTTCGTGCCGATGCTCGCCGGCCCGGCCTTCGACGCCTGCTCGACCCCGTCGACGTAGATCCGCATCCGCGACCCGTCGTACGTCCCCACGAGGTGCACCCAGGTCCCGTTCGTCGGGTAGACGCTCGTCGTGTCCACGCGGTACGTGTCGCCCGACGACGCGTGGTTGAGGCGGAGGAACGCGGTCCCGCCGTTCGCGAGCCCGAGCTCGTACCCGTCGGTGGCGCCCTGAGCCGCCTTCTTCAGCACGTACTGCGTGGCCTTCTGCTCCGGGCGCACCCACGCGGAGACGGTCATCGCCCCCGACAGGTCCAGCGAGGCCCTGTCATCGACCCGCGCGTGGTCGTCCGCACCGTCCAGCGCCAGCGAGCTACCGCTCACGCCGGCGGCCCACGCGGCACCCGAGAGCAGGGAGGCGGTCCCGCCGTTCGGCGAGCCGTCGGCCGCCGTGGTCCCCTGCCCCTCGTCGAACGTCCACACCCCGACAGCACCCGACGGCAGCGCGGGCGTCGGGTCCGGCGTCGGCTCCGGCGTCGGGTCCGGCGCGGGGTCGGGCGTCGGGTCCGGCGTCGGGTCCGGCGTCGGGTCCGGCGTCGGGTCCGGAGCCGGGTCCGGCGTCGGGTCCGGAGCCGGGTCCGGCGTCGGGTCCGGCGTCGGGTCCGGAGCCGGGTCCGGAGCCGGCGAGGACTGGCCCGCTCCGGCGAAGAGAGCCGCGACGTCCGCAGCGGAGAGGGCACGGTCGTACAGCCGGACGCCGTCGACCGCGCCCTTGGTCGCACGGGTCCCGTTGGACTCCGCACCGATGCCCAGCGGGAGCGAGTTGGTGCCGATGCTCGCGGGCCCTGCCTTGGAACCCCGCTCGACCCCGTTCACGTAGATGCGCATGCGCGTGCCGTCGTAGGTGCCGACGAGGTGCACCCAGGTCCCGTCCGTCGGGTACGACGCCGCCCCGTCCACCCGGTAGGTGTCGCCGGACGACGCGTGGTTCAGCCGCAGGAACGGCGTGCTGCCGCTCGCGAGACCGAGCTCGTAACCGTCCGTCGTCCCCTGCGCGGCCTTCTTGACGACGTACTGCGTCGCGAGCTGCTCCGGCCGGACCCAGGCGGCGACCGACATCCGCGTCGTGACGTCGAGCGGCGTGGCGTCAGGGATGCGGACGTGTCCCGTGGACCCGTCCGACCGGACGGCAGTCCCGTCGACGCCGGGGACCCAGGTGGCGGCGCCGACGAGCGAACCGTGGTGAGCCCAGCCGGACGAGTCGACGGTCGTGGTCCCCTGGCCCTCGTCGAGGTCCCACGCGCCGACGAGCCCGTCGGGCGAGGCGACCGAGACGCGGACGGTGGCCGCCGTCGACCACTGCCCGCCGGCGCGCACGCGGAAGGTGAACGAGTCGGCCCCCGCCGTGGTGCCGGGCGTGTAGACGAAGGCCCCGGTGGTCGAGTTCGTCAGCGCGGCGCTCCCCCGCGTGGGCTGCGACACGATCTCGAACTGCGGCGTCGCACCCTGCGGGACGCTCGCCGTGAGCGTCCCGGAGACCGGCTGGCCGAGGTCCGTCGTGACGGCGACGTCCTGCGCGACGGGGCTGGGCGCGGGCTGCGTCGTCCCGCCCTGGAACAGTGTCGTCACCTCGCTCGTCGAGAGCGCTCGGTCGTAGAGCCGGACCCCGTCGACCGCGCCCTTGACGGGCCGGTAGCCGTTGCCCTCCGCACCGATGCCCAGCGGGGACGCGTTCGTCCCGATGCTCGCCGGACCTGCCTTCGACGCCTGCTCCACACCGTTCACGAAGATCCTCATGCGCGTCCCGTCGTACGTCCCGACGAGGTGCACCCACGTCCCGTTCGTGGGGTACGAGGACGTCGCGTTGACCCGGTACGTGTCGCCCGAGCTGTCCTCGTTGAGACGCAGGAAGGCCTTGCCGTTGCTCGCGAGGGCCAGCTCGAACCCGTCGGCGGCGTCGTTCGTCGCCTTCTTCACGACGTACTGGGTCGCGGCCTGCTCGGGACGCACCCACGCGGCGACCGTGAGACCGGTGCTGACGTCAAGCGCGCCGGAGTCCGGGACCCTCACGAGGCCGGTCATGCCGTCCGAGCGCACGGCGGAGCCTGCGACGCCCGGCACCCACGACGACCCGCCGACCAGGGTCCCGCCGTTGCCCCACCCGGAGGAGTCGGCGGTCAGGAGCCCCTGCCCCTCGTCCATGTTCCACGCGCCGACCAGCCCGTCCGCGGAGGACACGCGCACGCCGACGGTCGCGGGGGCCGACCACAGTCCGCCGCTACCGACACGGAACGTGAACGAGTCGAGCCCGCTCGTGCCCCCTGCACGATAGGTGAACGCACCCGTGGCGGGGTTCAGCGCCGTCACCGTGCCCGTGGTCGGCGGTGTGACGATCTGGAACGTGAGCGGCTCGTCGGTCGTCGCTTGCGCGCCGAGCTTCCCGGTGACCGATCCGCCCGCGGTCGTCGCGACGGTCGTGTCCTGAGCAGTCGGAGCCCCCGCGGGTGTCCAGGCGAGGCGCGCCGCGCGCGCCGTCGTGGCCGAGGCCGCCATCACGAGCACCTCGCCGGGGACGTTCGACTTCGTCGCGGTGGCGTTGTTCCACGAGCCGTCCAGCACCGTCTCGGCCGCACCGGAGAAGCTGGGCGCGAGCCGGGACGTCTCCTTCACGAGGATGTCGTCGAGGTTGGTGCTGCGCGTGTACACGACGCGGAGCCGGTCCGTGACGTCGTCGACGACGACGACGCCGCGCGTACCGACACGGTCCACCTCGCGCAGCGGGTCCCAGGTGCCGTTCGGGCGCCGAACCAGGAGCCCGATGACGGTGCGGTCCGCCGTGTTGTAGGAGGTCTTGACGGCCGCGTAGAAGGTGCCGTCGTCGGAGACGGCGACGTTCAGGTGGTCGTCGGCCATACCACCACCGACCGGGAGCGCGGACCCTGCTGCGGGGACCTCGTCGGCCGTCCACGTCGAGGGCGACGCGCCGTCGGCGTGCGTCCGGAAGCCGAACCGCTGCGTGTTCTGGTTGGACCACAGCAGGCCGACCTTCTTGCCCGGCATCGCGGTGACGACGGCGATGTCGTCCTCCGTGATCCCCGACGCGACGGTGACGGGTGACGAGAAGGACGTGTACGGGGCGTCGCTCCAGCGCACCTGCACCTGGCTCGAGGTGTCCCACGCGACCCACATGCGGCCGGTCGAGTCGACGTCGATCGTCGCGGTCTCGCTGCCTGGGAGCGAGACCGCCGTCGCACCGGTGCGCGAGACCCACGGGACGTACGTGTTCGACTGCGCGTCACGCTGGATCGAGACGAGCGTCGTCGTCGGGCCGTGGAGCAGGACGTGGGCGACGTCGCCCACGGCCTTGACGTCGGCGCGCACGTCGGTGCGCTCGGAGATCCGGGTGACGTTCGTCCAGGTCTTGGCCACGTTGTCGTAGCGCCACACCCACGTCCCCGCGGGGGACGCGCTCGCCGATGCGAGGACGGACCACCACGTCCCACCTGCGAACCAGAGCTTGGACTGCGGCTTCTCACCGGTGTTGCCGGTGAGCGGGATCCCCGTCGAGGTGATCGCGGCCGTGGCCGGGGCCTGCGGCTCGGCGGCCGCAGCAGGGGCCGGCGGCTGCCACGCGAGCGTGAGCAGGCCAGGGTCGGAGGACTTCGAACCGACCTCGACGAGGTACTCGTCGCCCTCGACCGCGTCGAACGTGACCGACGACGTCCGCACGTCGCCCTCGTCGTCGTTGGTCGCGACGGGAGCGTTCTCGGCGGAACCGGGGTAGACGGTGAGGACGGTGTCGATCTCGCTGCCGTGCGTCGAGAAGGTGATCGGTCCGCTCTCGGGCGCCGTCCAGCGCCACCACATCGACGACGCGGTCGCGTCGGGGCCCTCGGGTCCGGACTGCCCGGGGTCGAAGTTCGCGGCGACCTCCTGGCCGACCGGGCCACCGATCGCGCGGCTCTCGGCCTCGGCGTCACCGACGACGTCGGTGAGCTGCGACGTCGTCGCCCCGCCCGGGATCCCGGGGAGGGCGGAACCGATGCCGACCAGCGCGACGGCTCCAACGAGCGCACCCGCGGTCGCGACGAACCACCGACGGCGGGCGAACCGGTCGGTCGGGGTTCCCTGGGTGTGCGACATCGTCCTGCGCCCTGCTTCCACCTACGCGTTCGAAGCCGCGGCGCCACCTCGTGGCACTCCACCCCCCGCATGCTGCCTCACCGCGAATCGAACCACCCTGTGCACCGCCAGGGCGAGCGCGTGGCACGAAGTTCACCCGTGCGGACCCGCGCGCTCGGGCGGAACAGCACACCGTGTCGGGTATTTCACCCGATCCGCCCGGTCGGTGGTGCTGCTGGCCGGAGTAGCGTGAGCGCTCACCCAGATCGTCTCCACCGGAGGACCGTGATGCGCATCTCCGTCGTCGGGTGCGGGTACCTCGGTGCGGTGCACGCAGCCAGCATGGCCTCGCTCGGGCACGACGTCGTCGGCATCGACGTCGACGTCGACAAGGTCGCGTCGCTCATGGCCGGGCGCGCCCCGTTCTTCGAGCCCGGGCTCCCGGACCTCCTCGCGCAGGAGATCGCGCAGGGTCGGCTGACGTTCACGACCGACGTCGCCCGCGTCACGGGCGCACGCGTCCACTTCGTGTGCGTCGGCACACCGCAGAAGCAGGGCGAGTATGCCGCGGACCTGCACTTCGTCGACGCCGCGGTCGAGTCGCTCCTGCCCCACCTGGCCCCTGGCGACGTCGTCGTCGGCAAGTCCACGGTGCCCGTGGGCACCGCGCTGCGGCTCGCCGCGCGCGTTCGCGAGGTGCAGCCCGGCGCCCATCTCGTCTGGAACCCGGAGTTCCTGCGCGAGGGCCACGCCGTGCAGGACACGCTGCACCCGGACCGGCTCGTCTACGGCCTGGACCCCACGGCGGACGGCGTACCCGTGAGCGTCCTCGACGAGGTCTACGCGAGCGTCCTCGCGGACGGCACCCCGAAGGTCGTCACCGACTTCGCGACGGCCGAGCTCGTCAAGGTCGCCGCGAACTCGTTCCTCGCGACGAAGATCTCCTTCATCAACGCGATGGCCGAGCTGTGCGAGGCCACCGGCGGCGACGTCACGGTGCTCGCGGATGCGATCGGTCACGACGCGCGCATCGGCCGCAGCTTCCTCAACGCGGGCCTCGGGTTCGGCGGTGGCTGTCTCCCCAAGGACATCCGCGCGTTCATGGCGCGCGCTGGTGAGCTCGGTGTAGACCAGGCGCTCTCGTTCCTGCGCGAGGTCGACTCGATCAACATGCGCCGCCGGGTGCGCATGGTCGATCTCGCGCGCGAGGTGTGCGGAGGGTCGATCGTGGGCCGCAACGTCGCCGTGCTCGGTGCCGCCTTCAAGCCGGACAGCGACGACACGCGCGACTCGCCCGCCCTCAACGTGGCGATGCAGATGCACCTGCAGGGCGCGCACGTCGTCGTGACCGATCCCCGCGCGGTCGAGAACGCCCGCCGGACCGCACCCGAGCTGAAGTTCGCCGCAACCGCGGAGGAGGCCGCGCAGGAGGCGGACGTCGTCGTCCTGCTCACGGAGTGGCGCGAGTACCGCGACCTCGATCCGCGTGCGCTGGGCGCGCACGTGGCGCACCGTCGGGTGCTCGACGGGCGCAACGCGCTCGACCCCGGGCACTGGCGGGAGGCAGGGTGGACGTACCGCGCGCTCGGCAGGCCCTGACGCCGCGGCGGAGCATGCCCCTCGAACTCAGCCCGACGTCGCCCCCGCCGTCGCCGCGACCGTCGCTCCGACGAGGATCACGGCGGTGACCTCGTCGACGTAGGCCTTGACCGCCGCGCTGGCCCAGCTCTCGCTCGCGATCTCCTTCGCGCGCCGGTCGACCTCGCGCCGTCGGGCACCGCTCCACTCCACGCCGGCCTCGGCCACTGCGGGTGCGCCCCGGTCCCCGCCCGCGGCGAGGACCCGCCCCGCCTGCCCGGTCGCGGAGAGGATCGTGACGACGGCGGCCGTGCGCTCGTCGGGCACCGCACCGTCGACCAGGACCCGCCACAGGGCGGCGCGGACGCCGTCCTCGTGACGGGAGTCGGCGGCGGGCCAGCGGGTGGTCGGGAAGATCCCGAGGACGCGGCCGTGCTCGCGGCGCAGGACCCCTCGCTCGGCGAGGGAGGCGATCGCGCGCGACGCGGGCTTGAGCTTGGCGAGAGGCCCGACCAGCGCCTTGGGCTTCGACCCCTCGCGCGAGCGGACGACGTCGAGCGCCTCGTCCAGCAGGGGATTGCCCGTCGCGGAGGCGTCGCGGACGACGATCCGTCCCACGCGACCGCCGTCACCGTCGCCCGCCAGGTCGGCCCGACCCAGGAGCGCGAGCTCCAGGAGCAGCGCGCCGGCCGCGACCTGCTCGCGGTACGAGGCGTCGACGACGGCCTTCCCGGTCACGTCGTCGAGCGTGAGCAGCAGGTAGTCCTCGAGGATGAGCATGTCTCCACGCTAGGACGTCACCACGGGCGCAGCAGGTGCCGAATGTCACGGCCGGGCCGTGTGCCGTGCACGCCGCGGGCTCGTCGAGGGGCGCTCGACATGTCCACGTCCGAAAGTTCACCCGCCGTTCGCCGCGCACCCCAGCGGCCGCGGTGGGAACCTGCGGTTCGAGAGCACTGAGCGCACGCCGCTGTTCCGAGCCTCGCCGTCGACGGCTCGTCGCGTTCGACGTCGAACGCCGTTGCCCCGACTTCTCCGGGAGCACGCCATGCGAGCCTGCACCATCCGCGACAGACGCCGACGGGGCCTTACGGCGTCCCGCCTCCTCGCCACGGCCGCGATCGTCCTCACGTCCCTGGCCGTCGCAGCACCCGCCCCGGGCAGCCCGGCAGGTGTCTCGGACGTGTGCGACGGGGTCCGAGACCTGGTCGACGCGGCGCTCCCCCAGGCTGCGACCGAGCTCCTCACCGCCGTGCGTTCCGTGAGGGAGGGCCCTGCCGAGACGTCGTCGGGCACGACGACGACCCTCGGCGAGGACGGCACGACCACCGCGGTCGAGGAGGGGCGGAGCCCGGCCCAGGCCTGCGCACTCGAGGAGGAGCTCGCGAGCGCCGCGGTCGTCCGAGCTCAGGAGCTCGCGGAGGAGGCCGCGGAGCTCGTCCCGACGGACGCGCAGGCGGCCCGGGACAAAGCGGCCGAGGCGTTGGGGATCGATGCGGAGAACGAGACCGCCTCCCAGGCGAAGACCAACGCCGACGTGGCGCTCGCCCAGCCCGTCGGCGAGGCCGCGGAGTCGTGGGACTCCTTCGTCGACCGGTTCGTCGAGCCGCTGGAGAAGCCCGCGCTCGCCGCGGCTCTCGTCCTCGTGGTCCTGCTCGTCCTTGCCCGCTCGCTCGCGGGCGTCACGCTGTACTGGCCGCGTCTGCCCCGTCATGCGCGGCTGACGGCCGCCGCGGCCGGTGGGGTCGCGCTCGTCCTCGCCTCCCTGACCCTCACGACGGCGTTCGCGACCGACGTCCTCGACGCGGGCCGGGACACGTGTCGCGTGAGCGGTCCGTGCACCGCGGCCGTGGGAACCTGGGCCGTCGCCTCTGTGGCCGTCGCGGTGGCGACGCTGCTCGTCGTGGCGCGCGCCCGGAACGACCCTCGCGACGACGTGTGGCCGTGGTGGCGCTGGCTGTTGATCGGCGCCGCGGCGTCGACGGTCTTCCTGAGCGTCGTGGTCGCGGCCTTCGTGCGCCGAGCGCTCCGGGAGACCGACCGGCCCGCGCCCGAGGTCGTCCCGTTCGCGGGCGCCGTCGCAGTGTCGGGAACCCTGCTCGCTCTCCTCGGGGTCGGTCTCGTCGCGCTCGCTGTGGCGACGCGCTTGCGGGTGTCGGTCCAGGTCACGGACGCGACCGGGCAGAGCGAGGCCGGCCGAGCCCGGGTGGTGGCGTTCCTGCGCGAGCTCGGCGCCGAGAGGCCACGCGGGCTCGAGACGCCCACGGGCGCGGACGTCGACGCGCTCCAGAGCGGCGTGCTCGGGGGCATCACCTCTGGGAAGGTCGTCACCGCTGCGGCCGACGTCCTGCGTGCCGTGCTCGGAGCGGCTCCGTGGCGAGTCCACGTGGCGGCGAACGACGGTGACCGTCTCTCCGTCATGGTCACCCGCAACGGGCGAGCGGCGGGCTCGGCCATCGTCGACCGGCACGTGCTGCTCCGGGTCGCACCCGAGGAGAGCGCCAAGCTGGAGACGATCGACCTCTACCGCGGTGCTGCGGCGGTCGTCGTGTCGACGCTCAGCCGGCACCACGACGGCTTCGACGGGCTGTGCGGCACGACGAGCTGGCGCAGCCTCGCCCTGCACTACGTCGCGACGACCGACCTGCGCGCCGACAGCGCGCGCCGTCCGGTGCTCGCCGCCGCGGCGGAGCTCGACCCGTCGTCGGACCTGGTCCAGTTCGCGCTGATGCACGCGTCGCTGCGCGAGTCGCAGGACAACGCCGAGCTGACGTCCTACGTCGAGTGGCTCACGGCGTTCGCGAAACGCCATGAGGATCCGCACCAGAACCATCGTGCGAACCCCGGGTATACGGCACTCCGCCTCCGGGCCCTCTACGTCCGCGCTGCCATGGAGATCAACCGTTCGTACGCTGCGGGCGAGGTAATCCACCCAGGTTCAGCCCTGACGAAGTACCTGGACGAGCTCCGGGGCAGCCTCGACGCCGCTGCGCACGACGCTCCGGACGATCGCGACGCCTCGACGACCGGTGCCCAGGAGTCCGCCACCGTCAGGGAGATCCGCTACGCCACCGAGGAGCTCGTGCCGTACGCGGTGAGGCACGACACGATCGAGCCCCGGACGCAGCAGGACGAAGCGGCCGATCCACGCTCTCCGTCAGCGCGGTACAACCGCGCGTGCTACCTCGCCACCGTCGGCGAGGAACCGGAGGAGGCAGTCCGCGAGCTGCGCCTGGCGGGCGCCGATCCGGAGAACACGCGCTGGATGCGCGAAGATCCCCAGCTGCGTGCCTTCCGCAGGACGACGGCCTACCGTCGTGAGTTCGGAGACCCGGCCGCGGGCTTCCTCGACCTCCGCGCGCTCGCAGCGGTCCGTGACGGGTTGCGGCATGCGGGCCTCGTCGAGGCCGACCTGCTGCCCCGCTCCGTGGCGGCGATCGTCCGTACGACCCGGCTGCCCGTTGCCACCGCGGTACGCCTGCGTCGCGTGGCGAGCCTCGTCGAGTCGGTACCGACGCCCCTGGCGCCCGTCCGTCATGACGTGGCGGACGTCCTGGCGGAAGGCGGCTGTCTGCGCCGGCGCGACGTACCCCGGCGCGACAGTGCTCAGGGCAAGCTCCTCGCCGACGACCTGCGCGATCGCCTCTACCGGCTGAAGGCCCCCGACGGCGTCACCCTGACGCGCTACTTCGCGGCCCTGCACCGGTGGCTCGGTCTCGACGTCACGCCGGAGCAGCAGGCCGAGCGCGCGACGACCACCGTCAGTCCGCAAGCTCCCAGCGCACGGTGACGCTCGCGCGGACCTCCTGAGTGCCCGGCTCGACGACGAGCGCGTCGCTCGTGGTCTTCGCCGCGAGCATCCGCGGCATCGGCCCCGGACCACCGACGTCCTCGCGGACCTCGACGACGGGCCCGAGCGAGCGCCCGGCGAGCCGCGCGTACTGCTCGGCGCGCGAGCGCGCGTCGGCGAACGCGGCGTCGCGCGCGGCGACGGCGAGCGGCCCCGGGTCGCCGACGGCCAGGCTCGTCGAGTCCAGCCGGGCGACCGGGCCGGCCGCGTCGAGCGCCGCGCGCACGATCTCGCCGCACGCCGCGACGTCGCGCACGGTCGCGCGGAGGGTGAGCCGCGCCGTCGTGCGCGGGCCGTCCTCGCGCTGCTCGGTCCACGTCGAGGTCTGCGACGTGCGCACGTCGGCCGCTGCGACGCCCGCCGCGACGAGCGCGTCGCGCGCCGCGGCGAGCCCGGCGTTCGCGCGGTCGAGCGCGTCCTGCACGCCCGGGGCGCTCGCCTCCGCGCCCAGCTCGACGACGGCGACGTCCGGCGCGGCCGTCACCGCGCCCTGGCCGGTGGTCGTGACTCCCGACGTGCCCATCGCGCTACCCTCCCGATCCTCCTGAGCGGAGACCTCAGCTGTTGCCGTCGAAGAGCGAGGTGACCGAGCCGTCGTCGAACACCTCGCGGATCGCGCGCGCGACGAGCGGCGCGATGGACAGCACGGTGAGCTGCGGGAACTGCTTGTCCGCGGCGATGGGCAGCGTGTCGGTGATGACGACCTCGCTCGCACCGCACTCGGAGAGGCGCTGCGCCGCCGGGTCGGACAGCACGCCGTGCGTCGCGGCCACGACGACCGACCGCGCGCCCGCGGCGAGGATGACCCGCACGGCCTCGGCGATCGTGCCGCCGGTGTCGATGAGGTCGTCGACGAGCACGCAGTCACGACCCTCGACCTCGCCGACGACGCGGTTGGCGACGGCCTGGTTGGGCCGCGTGATGTCCCGCGTCTTGTGGACGAACGCGAGCGGGCCACCGCCGAGCTTGGCCGCCCACTGCTCCGCGACGCGGATGCGCCCGGCGTCGGGCGACACGACGGTGACGTTCGACGTGTCCACGCGCGTGCGGACGTAGTCGGTGAGGATCGGCATGGCCCACAGGTGGTCGACCGGGCCGTCGAAGAAGCCCTGCGTCTGCGCGGCGTGCAGGTCCACGCTCATGAGACGGTCAGCGCCTGCGGCGGTGAACAGGTCGGACATGAGGCGGGCCGAGATCGGCTCGCGGCCGCGGTGCTTCTTGTCCTGGCGGGCGTAGCCGTAGAACGGCTGGACGACCGTGATGGTGCGGGCCGAGGCGCGCTTGGCGGCGTCGACCATGAGCAGCTGCTCCATGATCCACTGGTTGATCGGCGCGGTGTGGCTCTGGAGGATGAACACGTCGGCGCCGCGCACGGACTCGCCGAACCGGACGTAGATCTCGCCGTTGGCGAAGTCGTACGCCGTCGTGGGGAGCAGGTCGATGCCCAGCTCCCGCGCGACGTCGTTGGCGAGCTCGGGGTGCGCGCGCCCCGAGGCGAGGACGAGGGACTTGTCCCCGTTTCCGGCGATCGTGCTGCTCATGCGGGTTCCTTCTGTGGTGTCCGGTGACGGGGTCGGGTTCGTGGGGGGTCAGTCCGTCGCGCGTGCGGTGCGCAGCGCGTCGAGCGTGCTCTCGAGGTCGGGGCCCGGCGGGGGCGGCGTCGGGCGCTCGGCCGTGGCGGCCGCGCTCTGGTCCGCGAGCTGCGCCTGGGCCTGCGCGCCGATCGGCGCCGCGTCGGGGTCGGTCGCACGCGCGGCCGCGGCGGCGTCGGCCGCAGCGGTGCCCGGACGACGGCGCTCGACCCAGCCCTCGATGTTGCGCTGCTGCCCGCCGCTGACGCCCAGCGCGCCCGCGGGCACGTCGCGACGGATGACGGAGCCGGCCGCGGTGTACGCGCCGTCACCGACGGTCACCGGGGCGACGAACATGTTGTCGGCGCCCGTGCGCGCGTGGGATCCGATGACCGTGCGGTGCTTGTGCACGCCGTCGTAGTTGACGGTGACCGACGCCGCGCCGATGTTCGTGTGCTCGCCGATCGTCGCGTCACCGACGTACGACAGGTGCGGGATCTTCGACCCCTCGCCGATCTCCGCGTTCTTCGTCTCGACGAACGTCCCGATCTTGCCCTTCGCGCCGAGCACGGTCCCCGGTCGCAGGTAGGCGAACGGCCCCACGCTCGTCCCCGCGCCCAGCACCGCGAGGCTGCCGTGCGTGCGGGTCACCGTCGCGCCGGCGCCCACCTCGGTGTCCGTGAGCGTCGTGTCCGGCCCGACGGTCGCGCCCTCGGCGACCACGGTCGCGCCGTGGAGCTGCGTGCCCGGCAGGAGCGTGACGTCCCGCGCGAGCTCGACGTCGACGTCGACCCACGTCGTGGCCGGGTCGACGACGGTCACGCCCGCGCGCATCCAGTCCTCGAGGATCCGGCGGTTCATCTCGGCCCGCAGGACGGAGAGCTGGACGCGGTCGTTGACGCCCTCGACGACCGTCGGGTCGTCGGAGACGAGCGCCCGCACGGCGCCGCCCTCGGCCCGCGCGGCCGCGACGACGTCCGTGAGGTAGACCTCGCCCTGCGCGTTGTCGCGCCCGAGCGTGGCGAGCCCACGGCGCAGCACCGCGGCGTCGAACACGTAGATCGAGGCGTTGATCTCCCGGATCAGCAGCTCCTCGACCGAGGCGTCCTTGTGCTCCACGATGCGCTGCACGTCGCCGGACGCGTCGCGCACGACGCGCCCGTAGCCGGTCGCGTCGTCGAGCTCGGTCGTCAGCAGGGTCACCGCGTTGCCGTCCGCGACGTGCGCCGCGAGGAGCTGGGCGAGCGTGCCGCCGTCGAGCAGCGGGGTGTCGCCCGCGGTGACGACGACCGGGCCCTCGAGCCCGTCCCCGAGGCCGCGGCCCTCCTCGCCGTCGGGCACGCCGTGCAGGAGCGCCTGCGCGTGCGCCTTCGCGTCGAGCGCGGTCAGCGCGCACTGCACCGCTCGGCCCGTCCCCGGGATCTCGTCCTGGTCGACGACCAGGACCTGGGGGTCCACGCCCTGCGCGTGCTCGGCGACCCGGTCCCGCTCGTGCCGCACGACCACGGCGAGCAGAGCCGGGTCGAGGGAGCGCGACGCGACGAGCACGTGCCCGAGCAGGCTGCGGCCCGCGAGCGTGTGCAGCATCTTCGGGGTGGACGACTTCATCCGCGTCCCCTCGCCTGCGGCGAGGACGATCACGGCAGCGGGGGCGACGCTCGCGTCGGTTCCCTGCTGAGCTTCCATGGGTGTTCCCCTCGGGTTCGGTGGCACGAGCTCCGCCCCCAGGACTCGAACCTGGACCAAGGGCACCAAAAACCCTTGTGCTGCCGATTACACCAAGGCGGACCGGACCCGGCCACGCGTGCGTCCCGGCTCGTTCCCGGGCTGCCGCGGGCGGCGTGGGTCCGGGAACAGTCTGCCAGGTCGGCCCCCGTGCGCGACGACGCCGGTGTCCGACTCGTCCCGTGCGCACCGTGGTCCGCACCACAGCACGGCATGATGGTCCTCGTGGCCGAGCCCCGACGTACCCCCCGTTCCCGCATGACCGCGAGCCAGCGGCGCGAGCAGCTGCTCGTCGTGAGCCGCGGCCTCTTCGCGGAGAAGGGGTTCGAGGGGACGAGCGTCGAGGAGATCGCGGCCCGCGCGGAGGTGTCCAAGCCGGTCGTGTACGAGCACTTCGGCGGCAAGGAGGGCGTCTACGCCGTCGTCGTGGACCGCGAGGTGCAGGCGCTCACCGCCGCCCTCTCCGGCGCGCTCGACCAGGGCGGCCACCCCAAGGTCCTGCTCGAGCGGACCGCGCTCGCCCTCCTGTCGTACATCGAGGCGTCCGAGGACGGGTTCCGCATCCTCGTGCGCGACTCCCCCGTCGCCCAGGCGACCGGCACGTTCTCGAGCCTCATCGGCGACGTCGCCACCCAGGTCGAGCACCTGCTCGCGAACCAGTTCCGCTCGCGCGGGCTCGACCCCAAGGTCGCGCCGATCTACGCGCAGATGCTCGTCGGGATGGTCGCGCTCACCGGCCAGTACTGGCTGGACGTGCGCTCGCCGAAGAAGACCGAGGTCGCCGCGCACCTCGTCAACCTCGCGTGGAACGGGCTCGCCGACATGGAGAAGCGCCCCCGCCTCATCACCGACGCGAAGGGCTGACCCGGCCGGCGCCTGTCGCGCGGACCACACCCGACCCCGCGTCATGACGTCCCGGCCCGCCCGTCTCTCCTCGTGGAAGCAGGGCGAGACGACGAAGGCGGGAACGGGATGCACGGGCACGACCGGTCGCACGACCGCACGGACGACGACTGCCGGGACGAGGTCCGTCCCACGATCTGGGGATACTCGACCTGGACGACGGCGCGCTGCCTCCAGGGCGCCGTCGCCGGTGCGCCGGAGCGGATCGTGCAGCGCACGGACGTGCTGGTGCCCGGCCTGACGCCACGCGAGCTGCACCGCGTGCGCCGGCACGCCGAGTGGCAGGCGTCCGTCGACGGCGCACGGCTCGCCCTCGCGGCGGGCGTGCTCGCGGCCCTGTCCGCCGTCGTCGTCGGGCGCGACCTCTCGGCGGCGGTCCTCGTCGTGCACGCCGCGACGCTCGGCCTGGCGGCTGCGCTCGTGACGGGCGTGCTCCTGCGGCTGACCGGTCCCCGGCTGACGCGCGTCGAACGCCGGGCGCTGCGCGCCGCCGTCGAGATCCGCCGCGTCCGCGTCGCGCCGCCCACGGCGGCGGGCATGCGCGTGCTCGTCGCGATGAGCGCGGTCGAGTCGGTCGCCGACCGGCTCGACGAGCAGGAGTCGGCGGTCGCCCGCGGGCTCCTGTGGTCCGCGCTCGACGCCCTCCGGCGCGACGACGCCGCGGACGTGGACGACGCGACCGCCGCCATGCTGCGGCTCACGGTCCGGGCCGCCAGGTCGCCGCTGCCGCGCGCCCGGGACGAGCACCGCGGCTGACGACACCTGCCCCCCGCCCCCCGCGAACGGCGTGAGGTCATGACGAATGTCCCGGGCACCGCCGTCGTGCGGGTGGTTTGCTGGGCCGCATGGCGACACTCGAGATCGACTCGCTGACCTAGTCCTACGGCGCGGTGCACGCGCTGCGCGGCACCTCCTTCGACGTGCGCGAGGGCGAGATCTTCGGCTTCGTCGGCTCCAACGGCGCCGGCAAGACGACGACCATGCGCATCGTGCTCGGCGTGCTGGCCCCCGACGGCGGCGAGGTCCGGTGGGACGGTCGCCCGATCGACCTCGCCGCGCGCCGCCGCATCGGCTACATGCCCGAGGAGCGCGGCCTCTACCCGCGCATGAAGGTCGGCGAGCAGCTCGACTACCTCGCGCGGCTGCACGGGCTGTCCGGCGCGCAGGCCAAGGACGCGATGGAGCGCTGGACCACCACGCTGGGCGTCGACGCCCGCCGCGGCGACGAGGTGCAGAAGCTCTCGCTCGGCAACCAGCAGCGCGTCCAGCTCGCCGCCGCGCTCACGCACGACCCCGACCTGCTCGTGCTCGACGAGCCGTTCAGCGGTCTCGACCCCGTCGCCGTCGACGTCATGAGCGGCGTCCTGCGCGACCGGGCCGACGCCGGCGTCCCCGTCGTCTTCTCCTCCCACCAGCTCGACCTCGTCGAGCGCCTGTGCGACCGCGTCGGGATCATCAAGGACGGCGCGATGGTCGAGGTCGGGACCATCGACGAGCTGCGCCGCACCGAGACCGAGAGATGGGTGGTCGACGGGCCGCCCGGGGCCACCTGGATCGGCGCGGTGCCCGACGCGCGGGCCGTGCGGCTCGAGGGGTCGCGGACCGTCGTCGAGCTCACCCCGGGGTCGGCGAGCAGCGACGGCACGGGCGGCCGCGAGCAGGCGGTGCTCCGCGCCGCGCTCGCCGCGGGGCCCGTGCACGAGTTCGCGCCCGTGCGCCCGTCCCTCACCGAGCTCTACCGCGACGTCGTCAGCAGCGAGGACAAGCCGGCGGGCACGACCGCCGAGACCGTGGAGGTGGGGGCATGAGCACCGGGACCGCTCGACGAGGCACCAGCACGGGCTCCGGCTCCACCACGACGACGACGCTGTCGTCCTGGGGCGCGATCCGGCTCGTCGCGAGCCGCGAGATCATGACGCGGCTCCGTTCGAAGTCGTTCGTGTGGCTCACGGTGATCCTCGTCGCCGCCGTGGTCCTCGGCGGGTTCGTGCTCAACCTCGCCGGCTCCTCCGAGCCCACGGCCGAGCGCGTCGGCGTCACGTCGCAGACGGCGCCGCTCGCCGACAGCATCGAGGCGACGGGCACCGCGCTCGGGACCGAGATCGAGACGGTCGACGTCGCGGACGAGGCCGCCGGCGAGGCGCAGGTGCGCGACGGCGACCTCGACGCGCTCGTCACCGGCGCACCCGACGACCCCACCGTCGTCGTGGAGTCCGAGCTCTCGACCGGGCTCACGGCCGTCTTCACGACGCTCGCCCAGCAGACCGCCCTCTCCGACGCCGTCGCGAGCCTCGGAGGCGACCCCGCCGAGGTCGCGGGCGACATGGCGACCGCAGAGCCGACCGTGCGCACCATCGGCGAGCCGAGCGAGTTCGACCCCGCCCGCTACGTCACCGGCCTCGTCACCGGGATCCTGCTCTTCATGGCCATCATGATCAGCGGCCAGCTCATCGCCCAGGGCGTCGTGGAGGAGAAGACCAGCCGCGTCGTCGAGCTCCTGCTCTCGACCGTGCGGCCGTGGCAGCTCATGGCGGGCAAGGTGCTCGGGATCGGCCTCGTCGGCCTGGGACAGGTCGCGCTCGTCGTCATCGCGGGGGTCGGGACGGCCCTGGGTCTCGGGCTCGTCGACACCGAGACGATCGACCTCGGGACCGCCGCCGTCTGGGCGCTCGTGTGGTTCGTCGTCGGGTTCGTCAGCTACGCCCTGCTCATGGCGGGCCTCGGCGCGCTGGTCTCCCGCCAGGAGGACGTCGGCGCCGTGACCACCCCCGTCACGTTCCTCATGGTCGTGCCCTACATCGTGGGCGTCTCGGTCGCCCCGTGGGCGCCGGACAACCCGCTCGTCGTCTGGCTGTCGTTCGTCCCGCTGTGCTCGCCGCTCCTCATGCCCGTGCGCATCGCGCTCGGCAGCGCCGAGACCTGGGAGGCCCTCCTGGCGCTCGGCCTGTCGATCGCGATCATCCCGCTGCTCGTGTGGCTCGCCGCGAAGATCTACTCCAACGCCGTCCTGCGCACGGGCGCCCGGGTCAAGCTCAAGGACGCCCTGCGCGCCTCGTGAGCTCGAGGTAGAACCCTGGCCCGCCGAAGTAGAACCCTGGTCCGCCGAGGTAGAACCGTGGTTGCGCGAGGTAGAACCGTGGTTCTTGGGATCGACGGCGCGTGGTCGGCTTGGGTGTCGGGGTGGGTGGGGGCGCCGCGTCTACCATCCGCCGCTCGTTCCTCGCGGCTCCCGCCAGGCCCGACCACGACGCGGCGCCCCCACCCACCCCTCCCGGCATCACCTCACCCTGGTCCGTGCTCACCCGGGCCAGGACCCGCGGTGTCACGCCGAGCATGTCGTCACGGCCTGTCCCGGGCGCCCGATGGGACACAACGGTCTGCTCGACCTGCCGGAACCGCATGGTCGCCACGAGCACGGACCGCACCGCCTCGCCGGGCCTGCTCCCGCCGTGGCCGTCGCCGTCGCCGTCGCGGTCGCCGGACCACGGTGCGGCTTGGAGCGACCACGGTTCTACCTCGCGTGACCACGGTTCTACTTCGGCGGACCACGGTTCTACTTCGGCGGACCAGGGTTCTACTTCGGCGGACCGGGGTTCTGCGTCGGCGGACCGGGGTTCTGCCTCGCGCAGCCACGGTTCTGCTTCGACGGGCCTCGCTCCGTGCCTGCCCTAGGTGAGGTGGTGGCTGAGCGGGTGGGGCGGCGTCGGATGCGAAGGGCGTCAAGGCCGCGCTCCCCAGACCCACGCCCGAAAGACCCGGGCGACGGCGCGGACAGCCCGAGCACCGACGCCGCCCCACCCGCGGACCCGACCACGCGCACCGGACCAGACCGGACCGGACCGGACCGTCAAGAGTCTTGACGTCGAGACACGTCGAGTACCCTCGCGTCATGGAGCAGCAGCACGACGGCGAGCGCCCAGACGAGGTCGACCGCATCGTCGCGGCGTGGCAGCGCGAGCGTCCGGATCTCGACGTCGAGCCGCTCACGGTGTTCTCGCGCGTCGACCGTCTTGCACGGCACCTCGACCGGGCCCGCCGTACCGCGTTCGCGCGGGGGCACCTGGAGACGTGGGAGTTCGACGTGCTGTCGGCGCTGCGTCGTGCCGGGGAGCCGTACCGCCTGTCCCCCGGGGCGCTCGTCACGCAGACTCTCGTGACGAGCGGGACGATGACGAACCGCATCGACCGGCTCGAGGAGCGTGGGCTCGTCGTCCGGCGCCGCTCGCCCGACGACCGCCGCGGCATCCTGGTCGAGCTCACGCCCGACGGTCTCGAGCGCGTCGACACCGCCATGACCGACCTCCTGGCGGTCGAGGCGCGCATCCTCGACGCGCTCGAACCGGGTGGACGGCCTGCGCTCGCGGCGCTCCTGCGTACAGTCGTAGGACAGTTCGACGACTGACCGACGCCCGGGCCCTGCGGGCGTGCGGCTTCGCACCTGCACGCTCCCGGAGGTCACCGGTCCATGCCGCCGCCACGGCCGCCGTCACGTCCGAGCGCGTTCCGCGGCGGGATCGACGGCGTCCTGCTGGTGGCGGTGCTGCTCGTCGCGGTCAACCTGCGGGCGCCGATCACGGCGCTGCCGCCCGTGGTGTCCGACGTCGCGGCCGACCTCGGGCTCAGCGCGGCGGCTGCCGGCCTGCTCACCGGGATCCCGGTGCTGTGCTTCGCGCTCGCCACACCCGCGGTCGCCGGTCTGCTCGGACGGTCGTCTCTGCGTACGGCGATCGCCGTCGCGCTCGGGCTGATCCTCGCCGGGACCCTCGTGCGCTCGGTCGATCTCGCGGCGCTCGTCGGCTCGTCCGCGCTCGGCACCGCGGGCACGTTCGCCGGGACCGTGCTCCTCGGCCTCGGCATCACGACGGCGAACCTCGCCGTCCCGATGATCGCCCAGCGTGACTTCCCCGGGCACGTCGGCACCGTCACGGGCCTGTACACGGCGGCGATCAACGTGGGGACCGTCGCGACGACGGCGCTCACCGCGCCGCTCGCCGACGCCGTCGGCTGGCGCTGGGCGCTCGCGTCGTGGTCGGTCCTCGCCGTCGTCGCGCTCGTGTGGTGGCTGCGCGCGGTCCCCCGCCACGCACCGGGCGGGTCCATTGAGCGGGGCGGCGCGGCGTCGGGCACGACGGCGGGACCGGACCCGGGCGAGGACCGCGGCCCGGCGGAGGTCACGACCGGCGACCAGGACGGCGAGGCGCTCGCCGCGGCCGCGGCCGAGGGCGTCACGGGCACGGACCCGACGGCGGGCCGCGAGCGCCACGTCATGGCGACCGGGTTCACCTGGTGGCTGTGCGCGATGTTCGCGCTGCAGTCGTCGAGCTTCTACGCGCTCACGGCGTGGCTCCCGCTGATCCTCGAGGAGCTGGCGGGCATCCCGCGGTCCGCGTCCGGCGGAGCGGCGTCGCTGTTCCAGGGTTTCGCGATCGTGGGCGGCCTCGCCGTGCCGCTGGCGGCGCGCCGGTGGTCGATGCAGCAGAGCTTCGCCGTCATCGCCGTGCTGTGGCTGGCCCTCCCGGTCGGGCTGCTCCTCGCCCCGGACCTCTGGGCGGTGTGGGCGTCGATGGCGGGCATCGCGCAGGCGGCGAACTTCGTCGTGATCTTCACGCTCGTCGCGCAGCACTACCCGACCGTGCGTCGCGGGCGCCAGGCCTCCGCGACGGTGCAGAGCGTGGGCTACTGCTTCGCGGCGGCCGCGCCGACGGCGGCTGGGGCCCTGCACACCGCGACGGGCACGTGGACGACGCTGGTCGCCGTCGTCCTGGGCGCGCTCGTCGCCATGACGGCGATCGGCCTCGCCCTCACGCGCCGCCGCCCCGCTCCCTCGGGCGACCTTCCCACGTCGAGATAGCGGACCCTGCCGGAATTCGTTGACGCACCGGCACCGTCGTGTTTATGGTGTACACATCGTCTACGGCATACACGGACGTATGCGCCGCACACACACTGCCCGAGACGCACGCACCGACACAGACACCGACACCGACACGAAGGAGAAGGCGATGAACGACCCGATGATCGCCGTGCAGGGGCTCGAGAAGTCCTACGGCGACCATGCCGTGCTGCGCGGCGTCGACCTCACCGTGCGCCGCGGCGAGATCTTCGCGCTGCTCGGCCCCAACGGCGCCGGCAAGACCACGACCGTCAACATCCTCACGACGCTCGTCAAGCCCGACGGCGGGAGGGCGTCCGTCGCGGGCGCCGACGTGGTGCGCGACGCCAGCCGCGTGCGCGACGTCATCGCGCTCACCGGGCAGTACGCGTCGGTCGACGAGTTCCAGTCCGGCACCGAGAACCTCGTCATGATGGGGAACCTCGCGCACCTGCCGGCCCGCACCGTCCGCGCCCGCGCCGCCGAGCTGCTCGAGCGGTTCGACCTGACGGATGCGGCGGACCGCCGCGTCGGCACGTACTCCGGCGGCATGCGCCGTCGGCTCGACCTCGCGATCAGCCTCGTCGCCGACCCGGCCGTGCTCGTGCTCGACGAGCCCACCACGGGCCTGGACCCGGCGTCGCGCTCGCAGCTCTGGGACGTCGTGCGGGGCCTGGCCGCGGACGGCACGACCGTCCTGCTCACGACCCAGTACCTCGAGGAGGCCGACCGCCTCGCCGACTCGATCGCCGTCCTCAACGACGGGAAGGTCGCCGCGCGCGGCACGGCGACCGAGCTCAAGGCGCTCGTCGCGGGCGACCACGTCCGCATCGCGTTCGAGGACCACGCGAGCCTCGCGACCGCCGTCGGGCTCGCGGCGCACCTCGGCCTCACGACGACCGAGACCGACGAGAAGGACCTCTCCCTCACGGCCGCGAGCGACGACCCGGTCCGTACGATCCGCGACGTCCTCGCCGCCGCAGACACGAACGGCCTCGCCGTGAGCGGTGTCAGCGTCGTCAAGCCCACGCTCGACGACGTCTTCCTCGCCCTGACCTCGAAGGAGTCCGCACGATGACCACGACCGCCACCACCACGCTGCCGGCGCGGCCGGCCCGGCGAGCCCCCGCTCCCCGCGCAGGGCAGTCACCCGCGACCGCCCTGCGCGACGTGCGCACGATGGTCGTCCGCGAGACGCGTCGCCAGCTGCGGAGCATCGACGGGCTCATCACCGCGTTCGTCCTGCCGGTGATGATCATGCTCGTGTTCGTCGTCATCTTCGGCGGCGCCATCGCGGGCGACGACTACATCGACTACGTCGTCCCCGGCGTGCTCGTCATGTGCCTCGGCTTCGGGTCGGCGACGGCGGCCGTCGGGGTCGCGCAGGACATGACGTCGGGCACGATCGACCGGTTCAAGACGATGCCGATCTTCGGGCCGTCCGCCCTGTGGGGGCACGTCGTGGCGAGCATCGGCCGCAACCTCGCCTCAGCGGTCGTCGTCGTGGGGGTCGCCTACGCGCTCGGCTTCCGGGCGGATGCCGGCCTCGCCGACTGGCTCGGCCTCGTGGCGTTCGCCGTGCTCTCCGTGCTGACCTTCACGTGGCTCAGCGTGGTCCTCGGGCTCGTGCTGAGCGTCGAGGCCTCGCAGTCGGTGAACTTCATCTTCCTGTTCGTGCCCTACCTCAGCTCGGGCTTCGTCCCGATCGAGACGATGCCGTCGTGGCTCCACGGCTTCGCCGAGCACCAGCCGTTCACGCCGATCATCGAGACCTTCCGCGGGCTGCTGGCGGGTGCGCCCGACGCGACGACGATCCTCACCGCCGTCGCGTGGCTGGTCGGCTTCCTCGTCGCGAGCTGCGTCGCCGGCGCCGTGCTCTACCGCCGCCGGACCGCGCGCTGAGCTCTCCTGGCGCCGAGCACGACGCCGAGCAGGTGGTCCTGTGCCTCCCGACCGCGGGGCGTACCAGGACCGCCTGCTCGGCGTTCCGGCGACACCTTGCCGGCCGCTCGGGCGCACGCCGACGATTCTCGGGGAGGATGACCCCATGACGGACGCACCCGACCTCCCCGCCCGGATCGCGCTCGCGTGGGGCGTCGCCGAACGGCCCGAGCGCGCACCGAAGCGCGAGCTGAGCATCGAGCGCATCGTCGAGACCGCGATCGAGATCGCCGACGCGGACGGGCTCGCCGCGGTCTCCATGGCGAAGGTCGCCCAGAGCCTCGGCTTCACGACGATGTCGCTCTACCGCTACGTGACGAGCAAGGACGACCTGCTGCTCCTCATGCAGGAGGCGGTGCTCGACGTCGAGTACCCGCCGCCGCACGAGCCCGCGGACTGGCGCGCCGAGCTGCGCGAGTGGGCGCAGTTCACGATGGCGGTGTTCGCCTCGCACCCCTGGTTCCTCGACATCCCGGTGACCGGTGCGCCCCTCACGCCCAACAACCTGCGCGGCGCCGACACGTGCCTGCGGGCGATGCGCTCCACTCCGCTCGACGAGGAGGAGAAGATGTCGGTCATCCTCCTCCTCAGCGGGTACGCGAGGAACGCCGCCCGGCTGGCGGCCGACCTCTCGCGTGCGGTGGACGCGGGGGGCGACGAGGACGTCGTGCTCGGGGGTGCGTTCCGCGACGCGCTGCGCGGGCTGGTCGACGAGGTGAGGTTCCCGTACCTGCGCCCGCTCGTCGAGTCCGGCGCCTACGCGGGCGAGGGGCAGATCGACGACACCGCATGGGGGCTCGAGCGTGTGCTCGACGGCCTCGCGGTCTACGTCGACGCGCGTGCGGCGGGCGCCCCCGGCGCCGGACGGGACTTCCGCTCGCCCTCCGCGGCGCCGCAGGAACCGGGGGGTGACGAGACGCCGAGCGACGCGCACGAGGGCGTCGCCCCGGTCGAGGTCTCGGTGCACGTCAAGGACCCCAAGGTCAAGAGGGCGACGCTCAAGCGGCGCGACGCCGAGCGACGCCTCCGCGAGCAGCACAAGAAGGTGCGCGAGCTCGAGAAGGCGCTGCGCGACGCCCAGAAGGCCGAGCGCGAGGCGGTGCGCGTCGCGGTCGAGAAGGCGCGCCCGTAGGGACCTGACAGCGCCGCGCCGGGAGCGCCGGTCGCCCGTGGCCGAACTTGTAGCGTCAATTACTACGATGACGGCACGGGAGGAGGACCCATGACGACGGAACCCCGCTGGCTCGACGCCCAGCAGCTCGACGCGTGGAAGCGGCTCGTGGCGGTGGTCGAGCTGCTGCCGGGCGTCCTGGACTCCCAGCTCCGGCGCGACGCCGACCTCAGCCACTTCGAGTACTACGTGCTCGCGATCCTCTCGGAGTCGAAGGACCGCACGCTGCGCATGACGGACCTCGCCGTCGCCACGAACGCGACCCCTCCCCGGCTCTCGCACGTCGCGGCGCGGCTCGAGAAGCGCGGGCTGATCGAGCGCCTCCCCTGCCCGGACGACCGTCGCGCGACGAACGCGCACCTCACCGACGCGGGGTGGGAGAAGGTCGTGGCCACGGCTCCCGGCCACGTCGCGACCGTCCGCGACCACGTGATCGACGCGCTCACGCCGGAGCAGGTCGACCAGCTCGACGCCATCGCGGGTGCGATCCTCGAGCGCGTCGACCCGGACGACCGGATGGGCTTCCTACGGCGCTGAGCCCGCACCGGCACGCCCGTCGGGTCAGCGAGCCCGCACCGGACCTGCCACGACGACCGGCCGTCCGTCCGGCAGGAGCCCGTCCAGCGCAGCCGGCAGGTCGTCCACGCTGAGCTCGACCACCCCCGGCAGACCCGCCACGACCTCGTCCCACTCGGGCGCGGCGTCGTTCACCTCGACGCTGTGCCCGTTCACGAGGTCGAACGACACGTGCCGTACGGTGCCGACCACGACGTCGAGCGCGTAGGCGGTCACGCGCTGCACGTCCGACCACGGCGCGAGCACTCCGCCCTGCCCGTCGTCGATCTCGACACCGCGCGGCGAGACGCCGACCCGCATCTGCGGGGGCCCCGCCGTCATCCCGCGACCTCCGCGGCCTCGAGCCAGGCGGCCTCCAGCTCGTCCTTCTCGGCCGCGAGCGTGCGCAGCTCGGCGTCGAGCCCGGCCACCGCCGTGAAGTCGGTCGCGTTCGCGGCGATCTTCTCGTGCAGGCGCGCCTCCGCCTCGGCGATCTTGCTCAGCCGCCGCTCGATGCGGTTGATCTCCTTCTTCGCGGCACGCACCTCCGCGGCGCTCGGCCCCGCCGGGGCGGCACCCTCGGCGCTCGCACCGCCGTCGGACCCGCTCTCGGCGGGCACGGTCCGCGCGAAGCCGCTCGACGACGACGTCCCGGCGTTCGCGAGCGCGGCGCGCCGCAGCTCGAGGTACTGCTCGACCCCGCCCGGCAGGTCCCGGACCTTGCCGTCGCCGAGCAGCGCGACCTGGCGGTCCGCGACGCGCTCGAGCAGGTAGCGGTCGTGCGAGACGACGATGAGCGTGCCGGGCCAGCCGTCGAGCAGGTCCTCGAGCGCGGCGAGCGTGTCGGTGTCGAGGTCGTTCGTCGGCTCGTCGAGGAGCAGCACGTTCGGCTCCGCGACGAGCAGGCGCAGGAGCTGCAGGCGACGGCGCTCGCCGCCCGACAGGTCGCGCACGAGCGTCTGCGACCGCTCGCGCGTGAAGCCCAGGCGCTCCACGAGCTGGGACGCGGTGAGCTCCTTGCCGTCCACGACGACCGACCGCTTCTCGTCCTCGATCACCTGGATCACGCGCGACCCGGCGATGTCGTCGAGCTCGCCGACGTCCTGGGACAGCTCGGCGACGTGGACCGTCTTGCCGCGCTTGACCCGGCCCGCGTCCGGCTCGCGCCGTCCGCCGAGGAGCGCGAGCAGCGTCGTCTTGCCCGCGCCGTTGACGCCGACGACGCCGTACCGGTCGCCCGGGCCGAGACGCCACGTGACGTCGTCGAGCAGGACGCGCTCCCCCTGCCCGTCCTGGCGTGGCACCGCGACCGTGACGTCCTCGAGGTCGAGCACGTCCTTGCCGAGACGCTTGGTGGCGGTGCGTGTCAGCTCGAGCGTGTCGCGCGGCGGCGGGACGTCGGCGATGAGCGCGGCCGCCGCGTCGAGGCGGAACTTCGGCTTCGACGTCCTGGCGGGGGCTCCGCGGCGCAGCCACGCGAGCTCCTTGCGCAGCAGGTTCTCGCGCTTCTCGGCCGTGACGGCAGCGGTCCGCTGCCGCTCGGCGCGCGCGAGGACGTACGCGGCGTACCCGCCCTCGTAGCCCTCGACCTCCCCGGAGCCGTCGCCGCGCACCTCCCACATGCGCGAGCAGACGGCGTCGAGGAACCAGCGGTCGTGGGTCACCACGACGAGCGCGCCCCGCGCCCCGGCACGCGCGAACCGGGCCTGCAGGTGCTCGGCGAGCCACGCGACGCCCTCGACGTCGAGGTGGTTCGTGGGCTCGTCGAGGAACAGCACGTCGTGGTCGGCGACGAGCAGCGCCGCGAGCGCGACGCGCCGGCGCTGGCCGCCGGAGAGGGTGTCCGCCGGGGCGTCGAGGTCGAGGTCGCCGATGAGCCCGGCGTGCACGGTGCGGATGCTCGCGTCCGACGCCCACGCGTGCGTCGCGGCGTCGCCGTGGACCAGGTCGCGGATCGTCGCGCCGGTGCCGACGTCGTCGCGCTGGTCGAGCAGGCCGAGGCGGAGCCCGCCCACGCGGGTGACCCGGCCGCCGTCGGGCTGCTGCGTCCCGGCGAGCAGGCGCAGGAGCGTGGACTTGCCGGCCCCGTTGGGGCCGACGATGCCGACGCGGTCGCCGTCGTCGAGACCGAGCGAGACGTCGTCGAGCAGGGTGCGGGTGCCGACGGTCAGCGAGATGCCGTCGGCGCCGAGAAGGTGGGCCACGCGACGAGCCTAACGAGCGCGCGGGCCGCCGACCGACACGGGGACGACCCGGCCGCCCGACGCACACCGCCGAACCCGGGGTCGTGCGTCACCACGGACCGCGGGTGACGCACGACCCCGGGTTCGGCAGCACGAGGGCAGCGGCCCCTCGTCAGCCCTTGAGGCCCGAGTGGGCCAGACCCTGGACGAACTGCTTCTGCGCGACGAGGAACACCGCGAGGACGGGCAGCACCGTGAGGGTGGTCGCGGCGAGCTGCACGTTCCACATCGGGCCGCCGTAGGCGTCGACGTACTGCGTGAGCGCCTGCGGGAGCGTGAACCGGTCCTTGCTGGACAGGTACACGATCGGCTCCAGGTAGAGGTTCCACGACTTGAGGAACGTGAAGATCGCGACCGCGGAGATCGCCGAGCGCGACAGCGGGAACGCGATGCGCCAGAAGATCCCCCACCGCCCGAGCCCGTCCATGCGCCCCGCCTCCTCGAGCTCGCCCGGGAGCCCGAGGAAGAACTGGCGCATGATGAACGTGGCGAGCACGCTCGGCGCCCCGAGGATCGGGATGACCACCAGGGGCCAGTGCGTGTCGATGAGGCCGAGCGAGTTGACCATCCGGAAGAGGGGGACGATCGTCACCTCGGACGGCACGAGGAGGCCCACGAGCACGAGCAGGAACAGCGCGTTCGCCCCGGGGAACCGGATGCGCGCGAACGCGTAGCCGGCCATCGAGGACACGAGGATCGTCCCGAGGGTCACGAGCGCCGCGATGTACAGGCTGTTCCAGTACTGCTGCGCGAACGGCTGCAGCCGGAACACCTCGCCGTACGCCGCGAACGACGGGTCCTGCGGCCAGAGCGTCGGCACGGCCCGCAGGATCTCGCTCATCGGCTTGAGGCTCGACGTCGCCATCCACCACGTGGGGAACACGAACGGCACGCTGAGCACGACGAGCAGGGCGACGAGCCCCCACCGACCCCAGCGGCGCCGGGACCGCGCGGCCCGGTCGTGGCGCGCGGGCGCGTCCCGCGGGCCGTCGGTGCCGGGGCCGCCCGACGCCGCGAGGTGCTCGGGCCTGCCGTCCGCGCCCGGGAGCGTGGCCGGGCCGGGCATCACGTCAGACTTCATGGAAGACCCACCTCTTGCGCGTCTGCCACTGCACGAGTGTCAGGACGAGGACGATGACGAACAGCAGGACGGAGATCGCGCTCGCGTAGCCGAAGTCGTTGAACCGGAACGCCTGCTGGTACAGGTAGTAGACGAGGACGGTGGTCGAGCTCCCCGGCCCGCCGCCCGTGAGCACGGCGATCTGCGCGAACACCTCGAGCGAGCCGACGATCGTGAGGATCGACACGAGCAGGACCGTCGGGCTGATGAGCGGGAGCGTGATCGAGCGGAACCGCCGCCACGCTCCCGCGCCGTCGATGCGCGCCGCCTCCTGGATCTCCTCCGGCACCCCCTGCAGCGCCGCGAGGAAGAGGATCATGTTGAGGCCGACGTTCTTGAAGACCTGCACCACGATCACCGAGAGCATCGCCGTCGTCTCGCCGCGCAGCCAGTTCGGCCCGTCGATCCCGAGCAGCGACAGGAACCCGTTGATCCCGCCGTCCGCCTGGAGCAGGAAGCTCCACACGATCGTCCAGGCGACGAGCGACACGACGACCGGCGAGAAGAAGAACGTGCGGAACGTCGTCGTGCCCGGGAGCTTCTGGTTGAGCAGCACCGCGAGCACGAGGGCGAGCGAGATGTTGAGCACCACGAGCCCGACGGAGAACCACAGGCTCGCGAGCAGCGAGTCGTGCAGGCCGGGGTCGGAGAGCATGCGCTCGTAGTTGTCGGCGCCCGTGAACGTGAACGTGTTCGCGAGCACGTTCCACTCGTGGAGCGAGTACCAGACGACGGCGACCAGCGGCGCGACCACGAACGCGAGCGCGCCGAGCACGGCGGGCGCGACCATGGTGTAACCCACGGCCGCGTCCCGTCGCGCGAGTGCGGAGGAGGCCACGCTCAGTCCTCGAGGAGGGGCTGGATCGCGCCGCACGTGTCGGCCAGCACCGCCTCGACGTCCGCGTCGGCCGTCCACAGCGCGTCGAGCTCGGCGCGCACGGTCTCCTGCAGCTTCGCGAAGTTCTTGTGTGAGGGCTTCGTCACCGCGTCCTGGATGCCGTCGACCACGACCGCCTGGAGCTGGGTCTCGCTGAGCTTCGGGTTGGCGGCGCCGAGCGTCTCGGCGTTCAGGAGCGACTCCCGCGGCGGCGGGAAGTACGCAGCGAGGGTCTCGGCGTTCTCCGGGTTGGTGAACCACGCGAGGAAGTCGGCCGCGACGTCCGGGTGCTCCGCGGCGGCGAAGACGCCGATGCCGGCCTGCCCGATGACGTTCTGCTGGCCCGCCGGGCCCGCGGGCAGCGGCACGACGTCCCACGCGAATGAGTCGTCGAGCGCCGACGCGCGGCTGATCTGCGTGATCGTCATCGCGGCGTCACCGGCGAAGAAGTCCGCCGTCGTGCCCGGCCCGGGCATGGCCTTGTCGACGAAGGTCGCGTCGTGAACCCACGAGAGCGCGTCGAGCATCTCCGGCTCGGTGAACGTGCACTGCGTGCCGTCCTCGCTCCAGGGAGCGGCGCCCCACCCGTCCCAGATCGTCGCGAGGTTCTCCCACACCTTGTAGTCGAAGTCGCGCACCACGAGCCCCTGCTTGCCCGACGTCGCCGCGGCGGCCGCCGAGATGGCGCGGGCCTGGTCGTAGGTCCAGTCGCCCGACGCGACGAGGTCGGCCGGGTTCGGCTGAGCGGCGGCGGCCACCTGGTCCGTGTTGACGAACATCGCGAACGGCGAGTTCGAGAACGGGTAGGCGTAGAGCCCGCCGTCCTGCTCCCAGAGCGAGAGCGACGAGTCGAGCAGGTCGTCGAACTCGTACCCCTCCGTGTCCTTGAGCTTCGGGGCGACGTCGACGAGCGCGCCGCTGGAGACGAACTCCGGCGCGTAGCTCTCGAGGATCCACGCGAGGTCGGGCGCGTTGCCGCCCGCGAGCTGCGTCGTGAGCGACGTCGTGTAGTCCTCGAACGGGATGGTCTCGAACGTCACGCCCGAGACCAGGTCGGGGTTCTCGGCGACGTACGCGTCGGCGATCTCCTGGAACTGCGCGAGCTGGGTCTCGTCGGCGGTCCAGACGGTCATGCGCAGGTCGACGGGCTCGCTCGGCGTGCTCGGCTCGCCGGCGACCTCGTCGCCACCTCCGGAGCACGCCGTGAGGACGAGCGCGAGAGCGGCGCCGCCGGCGGCGAGGGGCACGCTCACGAGGCGCCGCCGGGACGACGTCGTGCGGGGGGCGCGGCGCTGCCGGGAAGACAGGGTCAGGGGGTTCATCAGTTCTCCTTCGGACTGAGGTGGGGTCGGGTGCCGTGGGCGCCCGGTCAGTAGGGGTGGGCCTCGGCCGGCCAGCGCAGCTCGACGCCGGCCCGGACGAGCTCGTCCTGGTAGTCGGCGAGCAGGTCGGCCTTCGACTGGACGGCGTGCGGGGTGCGCCCGGTCGCGAGGCAGTGGGCCGCGAGGTGGCCGGCGGCCTCGCCGATGTTCCACTCGACGGGGTGCAGGCGGTAGCAGCCGTTGGTGATGTGCGTCGTGCCGATGTTCTTGTTGGCGGCGAGCAGGTTGGTGACGCGCTGCGGGAGCAGCGCGCCCAGCGGGATCTCGAACGGCGTCGACGCGACGTCGATGTACGTGTCGCCGCCGGTCGAGGGGTGCAGGTCGATGCGGTACATGCCGAGCCCGACGGAGTCGTCGTACCGGGTCGCGCCGCGGTCGCCGCGCACGGCGTACGACACGTCGTTCTCGGTCACCGTCGTCACCGCGCGCAGGCGGCGGGACTCGCGGTGGTACGCGGCCTGGGCGAGGCCGTCGGCCGAGCCCATGACGTCGGGGCGCAGCCGCAGCCCCGGGAAGCCGGTCCCGCCGTCGGGCCGAGGCGCCTCGGTCTGCATCCAGTACAGCATCGAGAGGCTGAGCTGACGGGCGTCGGCGATCCGCGCCTCCTCGACGTCGCGCGGCACGTCGAGCACGGGCGCGAGGAAGTAGTCGATGCTCGGCCAGTTCACGAGGCACAGGTCGCTCGCGTAGTGGCCCGGGGCGAAGAGGTCGCGCGCGGCGATGCGGCGGAACGTCCACAGGTTGCCGTCGCCCGGGTTCTTCGACTGGTCGGCGTCCACGGCGCGCGCGTCGTCGCCCGGGTTCGGCGTGAACGACCGCACGTCCATCGCGAGCGTGCGCGGGTTGGGCGCCTCCCACGAGAGCATGCGCCGCCCGTTCCACGGGCCCGGGGTGTAGGTGCTCCAGAAGTCGTAGCGCTCGGGGCGGTCGATCGTGTGGTCCCCGTCGACGTGCTCGACGGCGAAGCACACGCTCAGCGCCTGCACGTTGTCAGGCTGCGCCTCGTCGGGCGCGCTCGGCTCGCCGGTCTCGCGGTTCGACTCGAACCCGGTGACGTACTCCGTGCCCGTGAGGGGCAAGAGCTCGCCCGTCTCCGTCGCGTCAACGACGAACGCCGCCTGGACGGTGACGCTCTCGCCGGCCGCACCCCGGGTGACCGGCGAGAGCGTGACCGAGGTGACGCGGTCGCCGTCGGTCGTCGCCGCCGTCGGGCGCACGCGCTCCAGCAGGCGGATCCGGCCGGCGGACCGCCACGGGGCGAGCATCTCCTCGAGCACGCCGACCGCGACGCGCGGCTCGTGGCACAGCTTGGAGACCCAGCCGGCACCGGGGTTGAGCGCGTCCCACGTGCGGGCCGCGTCGGTGAGCGGGTAGGAGCGGCGGTAGACGTCGCGGATGCCGTCGCGCAGGGCGCGGTAGCGCGCGGTCACGCCGAACCGCTCGACCCACGCGCTCTCGTCCGGCGGTACGGCCTGCGACGTGAGCTGCCCGCCGATCCACGGGTGCTCCTCGGTGAGGACGACGCGGGCGCCCCGCTCCGCCGCGGCGAGCGCGGCGGCCACGCCGCCGAGGCCGCCACCGACGACGAGGACGTCTGCCTGCAGGTCTGGATGGGTCACGCTGGGGTTCCGTTTCTCTGGTGCTCGATGCTGCGGTCTGAGGCTGCAGGCCGCTCAGGCGCCGGGGGCGGGCGCCGGTACGACGGCGGGCGGTGCGGTGGGGGGTGCGGCGTGCCGTCGTGCGCTCGACGGCGCCGCGACGGTCTCGCCGTCGACGTCCACGCACTCGAGGAGCTGGTGGAGCTCGTCCTCCGGGACGGCGACGGCGCGCGACGCGCGGCGGCGGTCCGAGCGGCCCGAGCCGGACTCGGCCGCGACGAGCCGGGACAGCAGCACGAGGGCGCGCGCGCCCATCTCCTCGCGGGGGATGGAGAAGCCCGACCAGCGGCGCCCGCCGGGGCGCCCGTGGTGCGGCTGGCCGAGGAGGAGCACCGAGACGTCCGCGGGCACGCGCACGCCCCGGGCCTCGAGCTCGTCGACGAGCTCCTCCGGGGAGTTCTCCGGCGCCACCACGACGGCGGTGAGCCGCTGGTCCACGATCTCGGCCGCCGTCGCGGCGACGTCGTCCAGCTCGACGAACCGCACGGTGAGACCGTGGGCCTTCATCGTCGCGCGGTAGGCGTCGACGCGGTCGAGCGTGGGCTGGTCCGTGCCGCGGGGTCCGACGTACCCGATGCGCTCGTGGCCGAGCGCGACGAGCCGCTCGACCTGGCGCGCGGTCGCCGCGACGTAGTCCGCGCCGACGTAGGGCAGGCGCCCCCCGTCGCTGCCCCGCTTGCCGATGAAGACGAAGGGGTAGTTCGTGTCGAGCAGGTGCTGGAGCTCGCCGCGGTCCTCGTACTGGCCGAGCAGCAGGCAGCCGTCCGCGATGCCGAGGCGCTGCCAGCCGTCGCGCGTGAGCCGACGACGCCCGTCGACGACGCGAGCGCTCGTGAACAGCAGGATGTCGATCCCGAGCTGCTCCGCCGCGTGCTCGATCCCGACGAGGAAGGGGCCGTAGAAGTCGCGGCCGGCACGCGGGAACGTCGCCTCGTACGTGAAGACGCCGAGGATCTGGTTGCGGCCGCCCGCGAGGCGCTGGGCGACGGGGTTCGCCGAGTACCCGGTGATCCGGATGGCGTCGAGCACCCGCTGGCGCGTCTCCTCGCTGATGCGCACACCGGCGGGCGTGCTGTCGTTCAGCACGAAGGAGACCGTCGCCTGGCTGACGCCCGCCATGGCGGCGACGTCGGCCTGGGTGATGCGGTGCCTCGGCATGGATCCTCCTCGATCACGTCATCGGTGACGTGGGAAGGAGTCTCGCGAGCAGGGTGCGCCCGGGTCAACGGGGTAATACGCATTATTAGCGTTGAGCCGCTCTGCGCCAGGCGTCATCGCCCGCATGCTGATCCGCATTACCAGCCGTGCCGAGAGATGCACTCCGACCTCGAGAGATGCACTCCGGGGTGCATCTCTCGGCCGGCGGTGCATCACTCGGGGCGCCGTGCCGACGGCAGGCCCCGGACACGCGTGAGGCCCCCGGCAGCGCCGAGGGCCTCACGCGCGGGACGAGAACCGGCCGCGACTACCCGCAGGTCAGCGCGTCGTAGGGTGCGGACGCCGAGCCGTGCGCGACGCCGTCGGTCCCGACGACCTCCACCGTCGCCTCCCCCTCCCCGACCGACGTCGAGCGCGTCGCGAAGGACTGGTAGGCGCTGCGCCCGGGCGCGACGTCCGCGACCGTGCGCTCCCCGAACGGGGTCACGAGCCGGACGGCAGCCGGAGCGTCGCCGTCGTTGCGTGCCGTCACCGCCACGTACGCACGGCCCGCGAGGCAGCGCGTCGCGGTCTGCACGTCCACGGCGGGCTCGCCGTCGTCGCACGCCGCGGCCTCCTCCGCGGTCGGCGTCCAGCGCAACCAGTCGAACGACGCGGTGATCTCCGGAGGCGTCGCCGACCCGCGCATCGCGAACGGCCCCACGCCCGTCGGCGCGAGCGCGGCCACGTCGACCGTGCGGCCCCACGGCGCGAAGTCGACCCCGTCGACGGACACCGACGCCCGCACGACGGTGCCGTCGCTCGCGAGCCGGAGCCAGAACGTCTCGCCGAGCCCGGCCGGCGGGACGACCGAGTCGAACCCCGTGTTGCGGTCCGTGCCGTTCTGGCGCCAGATGAGCTCGACACGCGGACCGAGCGACCCGTGCACGAGGTCGAGCTTCGCGTAGTTCGCGTCGTCGCGGTACAGGAGCAGGCCACCCTGCTGGAACTTCTCCGTCGGGTCGACCGACACGGCGGTCGTGACCTCCCACGGCCCGTCCGGGACGGCCTGGAGCGGCAGCGACGCACCCGCGACGCCGGTCGGGTACGTCGGGATGTGCAGCGCGCCGTCGGCGAGCTCGTGCCGGGCGGCGTCGGCGCGGACGACCGACCAGCGCGCCGGGTCGAGGACCGCGCCGTCGAACTCGTCGGACGCCGCACCGCTGCACTGCTCGCGCAGCGGGTCGGGGTCCTGCCCCGGCTCGGGCGGGCGGACGGCGTCGGGGTCGCGCTGGGCCCACGCGATCGTCGCGCCCAGGCGGTCCCCGGACTCGTAGAAGAGGTAGGTCTCGTCGCCGTCGGTGACGATCTCGGGGGCGGCGACCCGCCCGGTGTCGTCGCCGACGCCCGTGGCCTCGTGGAGCTCCCAGCGCGGCCCGACCTGCGTCATGGTGGGGTCCAGCGTGCGCGCGTACACCGTGCCCGACGAGCCGTGGTAGATCACGTAGAGCTGACCGTCCCACTCCCACAGGTTGCCGCCGGACACGTTCGTGCCGGTCGCGGCGTCGGGCACGACCAGCGGGTCGGGCCGGACGACCCACGTCTTCCCGTCGACCGACTCCGCGACCTTGATCCGCCGGATGTTGTCGGTCCGGTTCTGCATGTACGTCATCGCGAAGCGGTAGCCGGACGCCGGGTCCGGGTGCTCGACGACGCGCGCGTAGGACGTCTCCGTCGTCCCCGCGCCCCCCTCGGCGTTGGTCACCGCGACACCGGAGTCGTCGAACGTGAGCCCGTCGGACGACGTCGCCCAGCGCGTCGTGGAGTTCTCTCCGTGGAAGTACAGGAGCACCTGGTCCGTCGCGTCGTCCCACAGGACGTCGGGGGACGAGACATGGGAGACGTGCTCGTAGTACGGCAGCCACTCGTTCGCGACGATCGGGTTGTGGGCGTACTCCGTCCACGGCCCCTCGAGCGAGTCGGCGTACATCAGCGAGATGCCGCCCGGCGCGTCGTGCGGGGCGTAGTACAGGTACCACTCCCCCAGCGGGTCGTCGAGGTGGGCGCCCGCGTGGAAGACGCTCGGGAAGATGAACTCGTCCGTCGGGTTGTAGATCATCGACTCCTTGTCGGTGATCACGCCGCGGTACTCGAACACCGGCAGGTCGGACGCCGACGGGCCGTCGGTGTCGCGCGCCACCGCCGTCGGGACGGCGGCTGCTGCCGGGGCTGACGCTGCCGGGGCTGACGCCGCCGGCGCGCCGGCTCCTGTCGCCAGGAGCGCGGCCAGCGTGGCGGCGGCCACCGCGGCCTGGCGAGACGCTCGCCGGCGTGGTGCTGCTCGTCGGATTCTCACAGGGACCTCCATCGGTTCCTCACCGGCGGCGTCCTCGCCGACCGGGCGCCGCGCAGGAGGCGGCGGCTGGTCGCAGTGTCACCGCACACGCACCGGCCAGGTCAAAGGGATGATGCGCATTATTAGCGCAGCGGCCGCTCGGCGGACCGGGCCGTGACGCTAGAGTCGTCCCGTCCGACGCTTTACGTCTGACATCAGACAACCATCTCCGGAGGACCATCGCCGTGCCGCTCTTCGACCTGCCGCTCGCCGAGCTCGAGACCTACTCGCCCGCCCTCCCGGAACCGGACGACCTCGACACGTTCTGGTCCACGACCCTGGCCGAGTCGCGCGCCGCAGGCGGCGACCCCGCGGACACCCTGCGGCTCGAGCGCGTCGACGCCGGCCTGCGCCTCGTCGTGGTCGACGACGTCACGTTCCCCGGTTTCGGTGGTCACCCGGTCAAGGCGTGGCTCGTGCGCCCGGCCGCAGCAGCGCACGCCGCCGAGACCGGCACGGGCGAGCCGCTGCCCGCGGTGGTCGAGTTCATCGGGTACGGGGGCGGGCGCGGCCTCCCGCACGAGCACCTCGCCTGGGCGAACGCCGGCTACGCGCACCTCGTCGTCGACACGCGCGGACAGGGCAGCCACTGGGGAACCGGCGGAGGCACCCCCGATCCGGCCGGGTCCGGGCCAGCCGTCGCGGGCGTCATGACACGTGGCATCGGGGACCCGCACGACCACTACTACCGGCGCGTCTTCACCGACGGCGTCCGTGCCGTCGACGCCGTGCGCTCCGTCCCGGGGATCGACGCCGCACGCGTCGCCGTGCTCGGGACGAGCCAGGGCGGCGGCATCGCGATCGCCGTCGCCGGCCTCGCCGACGGCCTCGTCGCCGCGATGCCCGACGTGCCGTTCCTGTGCCACTACCGCCGCGCCGTCGAGATCACCGACCGCGACCCCTACCGCGAGATCACGCGCTACCTCGCCGTCCACCGCGACGCCGAGGACAGGGTGTTCAGCACCCTCTCGTACCTCGACGGAGCGCTCCTCGGCCGCCGGGCGACCGCCCCAGCCCTGTTCTCCGTCGCGCTCATGGACCCCGTCTGCCCGCCGTCGACGGTGTACGCCGCGTACAACGGGTGGGCGTCCGCCTCGGCGCACCCCGACGTCGACCGCGCGATCGACGTCTACCGCTACAACGAGCACGAAGGTGGCCAGGGCTACCGCTTCGCCCGCCAGCTGGAGTGGCTCCGCAAGCACGCGAGCTAGACCTCGCCCGTCCTGGTGGCGGGCGTCCTGTGGTCGGGCCCGCGGGTAGGGCAGCCCCACCCGCTCAGCCGTCCCGTCACCCGGCAGGTGGCCGAGTCGCGCCGAGGTAGAACCGTGGTCGCGTGAGGTAGAACCCTGGTCTGCCGGAGTAGAACGGACAGACCGGGGTGGGACAGAGCCGGGAGGGGTGGGTGGGGGCGCCGCGTCGTGGTCGGGCCTGGCGGGAGCGCCGCGAGGAACGAGCGGCGCGGATGGTAGACGCGGCGCCCCCACCCACCCCGACACCCAAGCCGACCCACCGCCGTCCGACACGACCACGGTTCTACCTCGCGCGACCTCGGCGGGGGTCAGTGGGCGACGACGCGGGCTCCGGCTGCGGGCGCCGTGGTGCACCAGACGCTGTCGCACGCGTCGTTCGCGGTCCACGCGGCGGCGATGGCGAGCGCGTGCTGGCGGCTGCGGGCGAGGGCGGCGACGGTCGGGCCGGAGCCGGAGACCATCGCGCCGAGCGCGCCGGCCTCGTGGGCGACGTCCAGGGTGTGCCGCAGCTCGGGGCGCAGCGAGAGGGCGGGGCCCTCGAGGTCGTTGCGCAGGACCTGCCCGAGCCCGACGGCGTCCCCGGCGCGCAGCGCCTGCATGAGCGCCGTGTCCTCGGCGAGGTCGAGCTCGTCGGGACCGCCGACGGACTGGTCGAACGTGCGGTAGACGTCTGCGGTGGAGAGCCCCTTCGCCTGGACGGCGAACACCCAGTGGAACTCGCCGCGCGTCATCGCGGGCGTGAGCACGTCGCCTCGGCCCGTGCCGACGGCGGTGTGCCCGACGAGCCCGAACGCGACGTCGGCGCCGAGCCCGGCGGCGATGCGTGCGAGCTCGGTGCGCGGCAGACCGGTCTCCCACAGCGCGTCGCACGCGACGAGCGTGGCGGCCGCGTCAGCGGAGCCGCCCGCCATGCCGCCGGCGACGGGGACCTCCTTGAGGATCTGGAGCCGCACGTCCGGGTCGATGCCCACGTGCTCGGCGAGCGCGACGGCGGCGCGCCACGCGAGGTTCGTCGCGTCGGTGGGGACGACGTCGGCCTGCAGCCCGGTGACGCTCAGGGAGACGCCGGAGCCGGGCGGTACCTGGTGGGCGATCACCTCTTCGCTCAGCCCGACGGCCTGGAAGATGGTGACGAGCGGGTGGTAGCCGTCGTCCTGGAGGGCGCCGACGCGCAGCGACAGGTTGACCTTGCCCGGAGCGCGCACCCGGACGAACGGGGGCGGCGCGGCGGTCAGGTGCGGTGTCACGCGTCCACTGTGCCAGGTCGTTCCCGGGCGGCGCGCGGCGAGCCGGACGCCGCTCGCGGGCCGGCGCCGGCGCCCGCGCCCAGGTGCTCGGCGATCCGGGCGAAGTCGGTGACGTCGAGCGTCTCGCCCCGGGCCTGCGGGTCGACGCCGGCGGCCTCGATCGCGGCGAGCGCGGCGGCGGACGACCCGGCGAGGCCCGCGAGGGCGGACCGCAGCATCTTGCGACGCTGGGCGAACGCGGCGTCGACGACGGCGAACACCTGCTCGCGCGTCGCCGTCGTGGTGGGCGGTTCTCGGCGGTCGAGCGCGACGAGCGCGGAGTCGACGTTGGGGACGGGCCAGAACACGTTGCGCCCGACCGTCCCGGCGCGGCGGGCGGAGGCGTACCAGGCCGCCTTGACCGACGGGACGCCGTACGTGCGCGACCCGGGCGGTGCGGCGAGCCGGTCCGCGACCTCGGCCTGCACCATGACGAGCACGCGTTCGAGCGAGTCGAAGCGCTCGAGGAACGTGAGCAGCACGGGGACCGCGACGTTGTAGGGCAGGTTGGCGACGAGTGCCGTCGGCGGCTCGCCGGGGAGGGACGTGACCTCGAGGGCGTCAGCACCGACGACCTCGAGCCGGTCACCGAGGTCGGGGACGTGCGCGGCGACGGTGGTGGGGAGCTGCTGCGCGAGCACCGGGTCGATCTCGACGGCGACGACGCTCGCGCCCGCCTCGAGCAGCCCGAGCGTGAGCGAACCGAGGCCGGGACCGATCTCGACGACGCGCTCCCCCGGCCGGACGTCGGCGACGCGCACGATCTTGCGGACGGTTCCGCCGTCGTGCACGAAGTTCTGCCCGAGGGTCTTGGTCGGGCGGACGCCGAGGCGCCCTGCCAGGTCACGGATCTCGGCCGGACCCAGCAGGGCGCCTCGGGTATCGCTCATGGTCGGCAAGCCTACCGACCTCGGGTCACAGGAGACCCAGCTTGGCGGCGCACGCCGGCCACTGGCCCCAGCCCGAGCGGGCCTGGAGCGCCTGTGCACGCTGCGTCTGCTCGGCGGCGGACGCCTCGGACGGGAGGCCGGAGCCGCCCATCGCGCGCCACGTCGAGAGCGAGAACTGGTACAGGCCGTAGTAGCCGTTGCCCGTGTTCGTCGCCGGGTTACCGCCGGACTCGCACTGCGCGAGCGCCGACCAGACGCCCTCGGGCGCGGAGCCCAGGTCGGCGGCGGGCGCCGGGGCGGAGGACCCGCCGGACGAGGTGCCGCCCGACGAGCGCGGCTGCGCCGCGGGCTTCGGCTCGGGCTTCGGACGCTCCTTGGTGCCCTGCACGAGGATCTTGTTCACCGGGGGCGTGGTGATGCCCTCGGAGACGAGCTCGCGCGACTCCTCGACGCCGTCGACGGTCGTGACGCGGTGGACCGTCGTGTGGACGCCTTCGGCGCCCTCCTGCTTGACGACCGCGTCGAGGTCCTTGAAGCGGTTCGCGTCCTCCTCGGTGACCGTCTCGAACGGCACGGCCGTCGTCGTCGGCACCTCCTGGACCGCGACCCGCTGGACGACCAGCGAGACCTCGGGACCGTCGGCGGCCGTGTCGTCGGCCGCCTCGTCGGAGGTCGCGGCGGCATCGGCGGCAGCAGGATCGGCGGCGGCCGCCGCGGCCGCCTCGATCTCGGCCGTCTTGGCGACGTGCACGCGGTCGAGGTCGCCGAGGACGACGCCCTGCTGGTCGAGGATCGCGTCGATGCCGATGCTGCCGTCGGGGGCGACCTTGGTCTCGCCGTCGACGACGACGTTGACGGGGCCGTCCGCGTCGAGGCGGATGGGCAGGGACGCACGCTCGCCGGAGCGCGACGCCACGAGGCGCACGTCGCTGCCGCGCGAGGCGAGTGTCGTCAGGGCCTCGTCCGCGTCGAGCGCGGTGAGCCAGACGGAGGACTGGGAACCGTCGACCTGGACGGGGACCTCGCGCCCGTAGCGGACGACGACGTCGCTGCCACCGCTCAGGGCGGCGTCGACGTCGGGCACGACGAGGTCGCGGTCGCCGACGGCGACGTCCTGCTCCTCGAGCAGGCCGGCGACGGAACCGGCGAAGGTCGTGACGGTGACGGTCTTGCCGTCGACGTCGAGCTCGACGGTCTTGCGCGCGTTGCCGTAGGCGACGGCTCCGGTGGCGAGGAGGACGACGGCGGTGGCGCCGGCGACGAGGGGCCAGCGACGACGGCTCGTGGCCGTCGTGGTGGCGGCGGGGCTCTCAGGGCTCTCCGCGGGGGTCTCGAAGGGGGTCAGCGGGTCGTGGGGGTTCGTGTCGGTGCCCTCGGGGGCGCCGGCCGCGTTCGCGGTCCGGTGGAAGGGGTTCTTCACTCGGGTCCAGTCGTCGTGCGTCCCGGGCACGGAGGCTCGACGGCGCGCGTGCACCACCTGCGGCCCGCGTCGGGGGCACAGCGTGCGTGCGTCCCTCCGCGGCGGGCGCACCGAGGTGCGACCACAGGTCTCGAGCGGCCGATCCGGCTGCCGGCGCCTTGTCGCACCCCTTCCCCAGGGCCCGACGGCGGCGCACCGCCCGCATGGTCCGGGCACTCTCAGCGGCCGGTGGGCCGTGGCGAGGGTGCCGTTCGCGCGCGAGCGACGTTCGACCGTAACCGATCTGTTATCGAACTCCAAGCCTTGCCAGGCTAGGATGGGAGGTTCTGTCCGAATTTCTCCGTGAATGTGGGGGCAGCCTGCACCGGGCCCTCACGCGCTGCACACCCCGGACGCGCGGGAGCGTGGCGAGCCCGACGGCTCAGTACCAACCCTTGGCGACCGAGTGCGACCACGCGCCGCACGGCGTGCCGTACCGGCCCTCGATGTAGCCCAGGCCCCAGGTGATCTGCGTCGCCGGGTTGGTGCGCCAGTCGTCGCCGGCGGTCGCCATCTTCGACCCCGGCAGGGCCTGCGGGATCCCGTAGGCGCTCGAGCTCGGGTTGTCGGCGTCGACGCGCCAGTTGCTCTCCTTGGTCCAGAGCTTGTCGAGGCACGTGAACTCGTCGTCGCCCCACCCGCGCTGCGCGGCGAGCGACCGCCCGATCGCCCGCGCCGAGCCCGGGTCCACCGAGACGGAGACGTCCATCGTCCCGATCTTGATGATCTCGTTGCGCGGCTCGGTCGTGACGGTGCGCGTGAGGACCGTGCGCGACACCTCGGCACCCCCGAGCGTCTGCACCGAGTACGTCGTGACCGCCTCGCCGACCCGCCCCGACTGGACGACCACACGGTGGCCCTGCGGCAGGTTCGGGTCCTCGATCTCCTCCGTCGTGAAAGGCAGGACCTCGTTCGCGGTGTCCGACGTCGCGGCGGCCCGGCTGACGAGGACCAGCATCCCGTCGACTGCCGCCGCGTCGAGCGGGGCCGACGTCTCGTCGCCCTCCGCGAGCACGATCCCGGCGGTCGCGAGCACGCCGCGCACGGTCGGCTCCGCCGTCGTGATGGGCATGACCACGCCGTCCACGGCGACGTGCACGGTCTTCAGCGTGGAGACCCGGATCGCCTCGCGGCCCAGCGCCTGCGTGCGGGACACCTCGGTCACGGCGCCCTCGGCACGCGGGCCGAGGTAGGTGAGCAGCTCACCGACGGTGCGGGCCGTCGTCGAGATCGTCTGGACCTCGCCGTCGATCTCGATGGTCACCTCGTGGCTGGTGCGCACCACGATGGTGCCGCCGTCGCGCGCCGGGTCGGCGAGGGCGGGCTCGACGAGGTCCTCCGACGCGACGTCGACGCCCTGGTAGTCGAGCACCTCGGCGACGGTCCGGCCGTACGCCGAGACGTCGTGGAGCTCGCCGTCGACGTCGAGGGTCACGCTCTTGTGCAACGAGGCGAACGCGCCCGTGACGCCGACGAGGCTCGCGACGACGAGGCCCTGGGCCGCGACGCGCAGCAGGCGCCGTCGACCGGTTCCGTCAGGTGCGAGCACGCACGTCTCCTCGTCGCCGGCGAACCGCCGGCAGGTCGCGGGTCTTCGCCGACCGGTGGGCGCACCGGTCGCGCACGGTGGCCGCCCCGCGTCGCGGGTGGCCGCGCGCCCGCAGGGACGCGCTGCACAGACCGTAGCGGACCCGGACGCCCGGGTGAAACCTCACGGGTCGGGCGGACCGCCGTCGCCGCCCACGCTCCTCCGGTGCGGCACGCCCGTCTAGGGTGATCGGCATGAGGACGACGACCCGGCCGCCCCGTACGTTCGAGACGGGCCCGGGGACCCGCGTCCTGCGACTCGCGACGTGGGCGGGCGCCGTCGCGCTGCTCGGGGTCGGCGCGCTCGTCGCACTGCGCGCGACGGGGCCGGTCCCGGTCCACGTCGACGCGACCGGGACGCCCGACCGCTACGGCTCGCCCGCCGAGGCCCTCGTCGCGACCGCGGTGCTCGTGGGGTGCGTCGCCCTGTGCCTCGCGCTCTCCCACGTTCCGCAGGTGTACAACTACCCCGTGGCGTTCCCGGAGGCTCGCGCCCAGGCCGTCTACCGCGAGGGTGAGCGCGTCATGGTCTGGACCGCGGCCGCGTGCCTCGTGCTCGGCGTCGGCGCGACGTCCGTGACGCTGGGGGGCGGCGGAGCGCTCGACGCGCTCCTGTGGGTCGGTCTGGCGCTGGTCGCCCTCGTGCTCGTCGTCGGTGTCGCGCGCATGGTCCGCGCGGCCCGTCCGGGCGACTGAGGGTGACGTCTCGGCGTCATCGGCGCCGCACGCGCTCCGGGCTCACCACGGCCCGTACACCGCGACCGACGTCGCGGCGAGGCGCGCGCAGACGTCGGCGAGCGGGCGCTCGGTCACCTCCGCGACGGTACGGACGGTCGCCGGCAGCACGTACGGGGCGTTGGGCCGACCACGGTACGGGTGGGGCGTGAGGTACGGCGCGTCGGTCTCGACCAGGACCTGGTCGAGCGGCACCGCGCGGAGCGCCGCGCGGAGCTCGTCGTTGGCGCGGAACGTCACCGGCCCGGCGAAGGAGAGGAACCAGCCCTGCTCGGCGCAGAACCGCGCCATGTCCGCGTCGCCGGAGTAGCAGTGGAAGACCGTGCGCTCGGGGGCACCGTCGCGCGCGAGCACGTCGAGCACCTCGGCATGGGCGTCGCGGTCATGGATCTGCAGCGCGAGGCCGAGCTCCTTCGCGAGCGCGACGTGTGCCCGGAAGGACTCGCGCTGTACGGCTTCGCCCTCCGGACCCGTACGGAACAGGTCCATGCCGGTCTCACCGATCGCGCGCACGCGGTCGTTGGCCCGGGCGACGGCCGCGATCTCGGCGATCGCGTCGTCGAGGCTCACGGCGTGGTGGTCCTGCGGGTCGGGTTCCAGCCCGTCGGGGCCGACCTCCCGCACGCCGCCGTGCAGCACCGCCTCGTTCGGGTGGATCGCGACGGCACCGAGCAGCCGCCTCACGCCGTCCGCCACGTGCTCGTGCTCGCTCCCCGCCCACCCCCAGACCTCGGGCTCGCCCCGCAGCAGGGCGTCCGTCCACCGGGCGGCAGGCAGGTCGCAGCCGACCTGCACCACGCGGTCCACCCCCACGGCCGCCGCTCGCGCGAGGTGGTCCGCCACGCTCGGCGCGGGGACGTCGTCCGGCAGCACGTGACCGATCGAGTCGAGGTGCGTGTGGTTGTCCACCACCGGGACCGGCAGCGGCTCCGGGTCCGGCGGCCACCCGCGCTCGCGCTGCTTCGCCACCGTCAGGCGGTCTCGCGCAGGCGGTCGAGCTCCTCCTCGACGATCGAGTCGTCGAGCTTGGTGAAGACCGGGGTCGGCTTCGCCACGGGCGTCCCGGGGACCACCGCCCGTGGCTCCCAGGCCCGGAAACCGGACTCCGTCCCGCGGGCGTAGTCGCCCGTGATCACCGGGTAGTGGCGGGAGTCGTCGTCGAGGTCGGTGACCTCCTCGATGCGCGGCTGCGGCGAGAAGGTGCCCGTGCCGCCGAACGTCTCGTGCACCTGCTGCGCCGAGAACGGCAGGAACGGGGACAGGACCGTGTTGAGGTCGCTGACGGCCTGCGTCACGGTGTGCAGCACCGTCGCGAGGCGGTCCGGGTCCGTCTTGAGCTTCCACGGCTCGGTGTCCGAGACGTACTTGTTCACCTCGCCGACCGTCTTCATGGCCTCCGCGACGGCAGCGCGCTGACGGTGCGTCGCGATGAGCTCGCCCACCCGGCCGAACGCCGTCGTCGTCGCCGCGAGGACACCCTCGTCGATCGGCTGCCGCTGCCCCGGCTCCGGGATCGCACCGAAGTTCTTGTGCACGAGGTTCGCCGTGCGGTTCACCAGGTTGCCCCAGCCCGCGACCAGCTCGTCGTTCGTTCGGCGCTGGAAGTCCGCCCACGTGAAGTCGACGTCCTGCGTCTCCGGGCCGGCCGACGCGACGTAGTAGCGGAACGCGTCGGGCTGGTAGCGCGCGAGCATGTCGCGCACGTAGATGACCAGGCCGCGCGACGACGAGAACTTCTGGCCCTCGACGTTGAGGAACTCGCTCGACACGACCTCCGTCGGGAGCTGCAGGTTCCCGTACGCCCCGGGCTCGCCGCCCTTGCTCCCGCGGCCGTCGTAGCCGAGCAGCTCCGCCGGCCAGATCTGGGAGTGGAACGTGATGTTGTCCTTGCCCATGAAGTAGTACGACCGGGCGTCCGGGTCGTTCCAGAACGCGCGCCACGCCTCCGGGTCGCCGCTGCGCCGCGCCCACTCGATCGACGCGGAGAGATACCCGATGACGGCGTCGAACCAGACGTACAGGCGCTTGCTCGAGTTCTCCTCCCACCCGGGCAGCGGCACGGGGATGCCCCAGTCGATGTCGCGCGTCATCGCCCGCGGGCGCACGTCGTCGAGCAGGTTGAGCGAGAACTTCAGGACGTTCGGGCGCCACTCGGTGCGCGTGCGCAGCCAGTCCCCCAGCGCGTCGACGAACGCCGGGAGGTCGAGGAAGAAGTGGTTCGACTCGACGAACTTCGGCGTCTCGCCGTTGATCCGGCTCTTCGGGTTGATGAGGTCGATCGCGTCGAGCTGGTTGCCGCAGTTGTCGCACTGGTCACCCCGCGCGCCGTCGTACCCGCAGATGGGGCACGTGCCCTCGATGTAGCGGTCCGGCAGCGTGCGGCCCGTCGACGGCGAGATCGCACCCATGGTCGACTGCTCGACCATGTACCCGTTCTTGTGCACCGTGCGGAACATCTCCTGCACGACGGCGTAGTGGTTGCGCGTCGTCGTCCGGGTGAACAGGTCGTACGACAGCCCGAGCTGCTGCAGGTCCTCGACGATGACGCGGTTGTACCGGTCCGCAAGCTCCTGCGGCGTCACGCCCTCCTTGTCCGCCTGGACGAGGATCGGCGTCCCGTGCTCGTCCGTCCCCGACACCATGAGGACGTCGTGACCCGCCATCCGCATGTGCCGGCTGAAGACGTCCGACGGGACACCGAAACCTGCGACGTGACCGATGTGGCGCGGGCCGTTCGCGTACGGCCACGCCACGGCCGAGAGGATGTGGGTCATGGTGCCCGATCCTAGTCGGCCCGCGGGACGGACCGGCTGGCCGTCTCGCGAGTCCGGTAGGGCCCGGGTCCTCAGGTCCCGACGTGCCCAGGGGTGTGGGGCGGCCGGAGCCGAGACCCGTGCGCCCCCTCGGCGCAGGTCCGCGCCGACCCGACGCGCTACGCCGGACCGCTCAGTACCAGTTGACGGCCTGCGAGTGGGACCACGCACCGCAGGGGGTGCCGTAGGAGCCGGCGATGTAGTTCAGGCCCCACGTGATCTGGGTCGCGGGGTTGGTGGCCCAGTCGGCACCGGCGCTCGCCATCTTGGAGCCGGGCAGGGACTGCGGGATGCCGTACGCGCTCGACGTCGGGTTGTCCGCCGACGGGTTCCAGTTGGACTCCTTGGTCCACAGCTTCTCGAGGCACGTCCACTGCGAGCCGGTCCAGCCGCGGGCGGCGGCCAGCTGCTGACCGATCGTGCGCGGGTCCTTCGGGCGCTCCTGGGTGCCCGTGACCACGATCTCGTCCACGGGGGCGGTCGTGACCTCCTGGGCGAGCTGCTCGCGCGACTCCTCGACGCCGTCGACGAGCGTGACCTCGAAGGTGGTCGTCGTGACGCCGTCCGCGCCGGCCTGCGCGACGACGGACTCGTCGGTGTACCGCGCGGCGTCGGCCTGCTGGACGGTGCCGTGCGGGACCGGCGTCGCGACCTGCTGCTGCTCGACGACGACGCGCTGCACGACGAGCGACACGGCGGGCGCACCCGGCTCGGTGGGCTCGACGCGCTGGACGCTCACGCGGTCGAGCTCGCCGAGCTCGACGCCCTGCTGCTCGAGGATCGCGGGGATGCCGATGCTGCCGTCGGGCGCGACCTTCGTCGCACCGTCGACGACGACGTTCACGGGCCCGTCGGTGTCGAGGCTCAGGTCGAGGGACGCGCGCTCGCCGGAGCGTGACGCGACGAGGCGGACGTCGCCGCCGCGCTCGGCGAGCGTCGCGAGGGCCTCGTCGGCGTCGAGCGCGGTGAGCCAGACGTCCGACTGCTCGCCGTCGGTCTGGACCGTCACCTGCTTGCCGAGGCGGACGACGACGTCGTCGCCGTCGGTGAGCGCGGAGCCCGGGTCGGGGGCCACCCGGTCGCGGTCGTCGACCTCGACCCCGGCGGCGTCGAGGGCGCCCCTGACGGAGCCGGCGAACGTGCTGACGGTGGTCAGCTCGCCGTCGACGTCGATCGTCACGGTCTTGCGGGCCTCGCCGTACGCCACGGCGCCCGAGCCGAAGAGCGCGACGGCCGTCGCGCCGGCGACGATCGACCAGCGGCGTCGGCGCGTCGAGCGCAGCGTGCGAGCGGCGCGCGAGGCGCTGCGGGAGGGGGCGTCGGCCGAGGGGGTCGACGTCGCGACGGGGGCGCTCTCGGGCGCGCTCGAGCGGAAGGGGTTGTGCACAGAGGATCCAGTCGTCAGGGGTTCCGGGCACGGGGGGCCGACGGCGCACGTGCGCTCTCCCGGTCGCTCCGCGCCGCGGCACGAGCGTCACCCGGGGTCGGCCAGCCGATCCGGCCGTCCAGCGGCGTCCTGGGCCCTGGAGGCCGCTCCGAAACACCGCACCCGCGCCCGCCTTTACACCTGACTGCAGTGCACGGCAACGCGAGACACCCGACCGTAACCGATTCGTTATCGAGGTCCAAACCGACTGGTCAGCCGCCGCGTTCGCCGCGAGGTGTCAGCCTGCCGGGGTCACCCTGACCCGCAGCAGGCGGTCGTCGCCGTCACGCGGGTTGCCGCGACCGTCCGTGTTGTTCGTCAGCACGTAGAGCACGGAGCTCCCGTCGTCCGCGAGCGGGGTCGCCGGGTCGACGAGGACCGCGCGCAGACGCCCGAGGTCGGTGAGCACCGCCTGGGGGGCGCCGAACGCCTCGACCGAGCCACCACCGTCGGCCGACGCGAACGGCACCCGCCACAGCCGCTCACCCCGCAGGCCGGCGAGGTAGGCGCCCTCGCGCGTCACCGCGAGGCCGCTGGGCGAGGCGTCCGACGTCCCCCACGTCGTCACGGGGTCGACGAAGCCCGCACCAGCGCCGCCGGTGCCCTCGACGTCCGGCCAGCCGTAGTTCCCGCCGGGCACGATCACGTTGAGCTCGTCGAACGTGTCCTGCCCGAACTCGGCGGCGAGCATGCGGCCCGTGACGTCCCAGTCGACACCCTGCACGTTGCGGTGCCCGAGGCTCCACGCCGGCGACGCCGGGTCGGGGTTGCCCGGAGCGGGTGCGCCGTCGACCGTGACGCGCAGGATCTTGCCGTTCAGCGCCGACGCGTCCTGCGCCGCGTCACGCTGCTGCGCGTCACCCGTCGTCACGTACAGGAAGCCGTCGGGGCCGAACGCCAGACGGCCGCCGTCGTGGGTCGACGCCGCGGGGATGCCTCGGACGACCGGGGTCAGGGCCGACAGCTCACGGCCCGAGAGCGTCCCGCGCAGGACCTCGTTCTGGTCCGCCGTCGTCCGGTACACGAAGACCTCGCCCGGCGCGGCGCTCCCCTGCGGACCGACCGCCACGCCGAGCAGGCCTGCCTCGCCCCGCACCCGGGTGTTGTCGCGCAGGTCGTCGGCACCCGGGCCCGTCACCGGCTCGACCGTCCCCGTCGCGGGATCCACGACGACGAGCCGGCGCTCGTCGCGCAACGACATGAGCAGCGTCCCGTCCGCGAGCGCCGCGATCCCCCACGGCGCGGGCAGCCCGGTGGCGACCTCCGCCACGTCGAGGCGAACCTCGGGGACGACCACGAGCCCAGGCTCCGACGGCGGCTCCGGGGTGGTCGCCTCGGTCTGCTCGGGCGTCTCCGGATCGCCCGCGGTGCTCGTCGCGCCCGACGGCGCGGGCGAGGGCTCGCGCCCGTCGTCCGCCGTGCACGCGCCGAGCGCGAGCACCACGGCCGCCGCCGCGCAGGCCACGAACCGGGCGCGACCCGGAGGAACGAGCGGGAGGGACATGCGCCCATCCTTGCGCGGGGCACGCCCTCGCGCAGTGCCGCCCGCTCGCCGCGGCGGGGCGACGAGCCTCCTGGCACCAGGACCCGGCCCCGGGCCGCTCCAGACGGTGCTACCGGAGGCGGGTGAGGCCGCGCTTGAGGCCGCGGACCGCCTGGCCGATGCGGTGCTCGTTCTCGATGAGGGCGAACCGGACGAACTCGTCGCCGCCCGGGCCGAAGCCGACGCCCGGGGAGACGGCGACGTCGCACTCCTCGACGAGGTGGGTGGCGAACTCGATCGAGCCCATGTCCCGGTAGGGCTCAGGGATGCGGGCCCACGCGAACATCGTGCCGCCGGGCTTGTGGATGTCCCAGCCGATGCGCTGCAGACCGTCGTGGAGGGCGTCGCGGCGCGACTCGTAGACGGACGAGATCTCCTGCGGGAACTCGGTCGCCTCGTTGAGCGTCACGGTCGCGGCGATCTGGATCGGCTGGAACGTGCCGTAGTCGAGGTAGCTCTTGAGCTTGGCGAGCGCGCCGACGACGTCCCGGCGGCCTACGAGGAACGCGACGCGCCACCCCGCCATGGAGAACGACTTCGTCATCGAGTAGAGCTCGACCGCGACCTCGCGCGCGCCCTCGCACTCCATGATCGACGGCGGCCGGAACCCGTCGAACGTCATGTCGGCGTAGGCGAGGTCGTGGACGAGCACGACGTCCTTGTCCCGGGCCCAGTCGACGAGTCGCTGCAGGTCCTCCTTGGTCGCGACCGTCGTCGTCGGGTTGTGCGGGAACGACAGCACGACGACGCGCGGCTTGGGCCAGCCCAGCTCCCACGCCTCGATGATGCGGTCGATGTAGCCCGCGGCGTCGGTGCCGTCGCCGATGGGGACCTGGCGCGCGTCGGCGCCCGCGAAGTAGGGGCCCCAGATGTGGATCGGGTAGCTCGGCGTCGGGACGAGCGCGACGTCGCCCGGCTGGAGCAGCACCCACATCAGGTGGCTGAACCCCTCCTTGGCGCCGATCGTCGAGATGATCTCGGTGTCCGGGTCGAGGCTCACGCCGAACCGGCGCTGGTACAGGCCCGCGACGGCCTCCCGCAGCTTCGGGATGCCGCGCGACGCGGAGTACCGGTGGTTGCGGGAGTTCTGCGCCGCCTCGGCGAGCTTGTCGACGGCGATCTGCGGGCTCGGCAGGTCGGGGTTGCCGAAGCCGAGGTCCACGACGTCGCGCCCTGCTCGGCGTGCCTCGATCTTGAGCCCGTCGATGATCGTGAAGACGTAGGGCGGCAGACCGGGGATCCGGCGGAACTCCATCGCAGTGCTCCAGCTCTGTGCGGCGCGCCCGGTCGCGGGGTGCGTACGGGTCGCGGGTCCCGGCAGCGTACGCCCGTGCCCGACGTCGCGCGGTCGCGTCTCGCGTCGGGTCGCGACCTCCTGGGGCGCCGGGCCGGCGGGCTCACTCCCCCGACGACCACCCGAGGTTGCGCGCCATCTGCTGCAAGGTCGCGACGGTCGTCGCGTACCGCTCGGGGGTGATGCCCTCGGCGACGCGCTCGCGTGACCTCGACACCGCGTCGAGGAGGTCGTGGTACGCGTGGTTGCCCGCGAGCGTGACGGACAGCCCGGCGTCGGACCGCGCCACCCAGCCTCGCCGGACCAGGTCCTCGACCTCGGCGCTCACGGACGCCGCGTGCCCGCCTCCGGCGGCACCCGTGAAAGGCGACAGCACGCCGTCGACGGCCGTCTCCTCGCTCACCCCGTCACGGATCGTGTTGAGCACCTGCCAGTGCCGGCGCGTGAGGCCGGTGTGCTGGAACACGTCGTCGAAGCTCTCGTCGATCAGCCGGTCCACGAGCTTGAGCCAGTACCCGACGGGCCGCCCCGTCCCCTCGCTCCCGGCCGTCTCGGGGTTCGGCTGGTCGTCGCTCATCGGTCCTCCCGTGGGCTCCGCGTGCGGGTTCCCTCACTCTCGCACCGCCGCCGGAACCCCGCCACGCGACCCTGGTGTACCAGGCCCTCGCGCGTGGCAGAGTGAAGGCATGAGCGAGAGCACCTCGGGGCCGCGCCGCGCGCTGATCGTCGTCGACGTCCAGCCGACGTTCTGCGAGGGCGGTGAGCTGGGCGTCGAGGGCGGGAACGACGTGGCCGCGCGCATCGCGAGCCACGCGCGCGACCACCGCGACCTCTACGACCTCGTCGTCACGACGCAGGACTGGCACGTCGACCCGGGAGCGCACTGGAGCGGGTCGCCAGACTTCGTGGACACGTGGCCGCCGCACGGGATCGCGGGGACGCCGAACGCCGAGCTCCACCCCGCGCTCGTGGACCTCGCGCCGGACGTGAGCGTGAAGAAGGGCGAGTACCAGGCGGCGTACTCGGGCTTCGAGGGCGTGGACGTGGAGGGCAGGACACTCGCGGACGTCCTGCGCGACGCCGGTGTCGGTGCCGTCGACGTCGTCGGCATCGCCGAGTCCCACTGCGTCCGCGCGACGGCGCTCGACGCGCACGCGCTCGGCCTGCGGACCCGCGTGCTCACCGACCTCACCGTGCCCGTCACGCCCGAGCTGGGTGCGGCGGCCCGGGACGAGCTCGCCGCGGCGGGCGTCGCGCTCGAGCCGAGCAACGCCGTCGGCGCCCGGCCCGTCGAGTGACGCACTCCCGCTCGAGTGATGCACACCGGCGTGCATCATTGGGCCGGGAGTGCATCACTCGGCGCGTTCGTCAGCGCTTCCGGGCGTCGAGCGCCGCGGCGTAGAGGTCTCGTTTGGGCACGCCCGCACCCTCCGCGACGTCGGCCACCGCCTCCTTGAGCCGCTCGCCGGCGTCGACCCGCGCGAGCACCTGCGGCACGAGCTCGCCGATGGCGACCGGTCCGCGCGGGGGTGCCCCGCCGACGACGACGCAGATCTCCCCGCGCAGCGGCGCGTCGGCGGCGCGGGTCGCGAGCTCGCCGAGGGTCCCGCGCAGCACCTCCTCGTACGTCTTGGTCAGCTCCCGCGCGACGGCGGCTGGCCGGTCCGCGCCGAACGCGTCGGTCATCGCGGCGAGCGACTCCGCGACGCGGTGCGGTGCCTCGAAGAACACGAGCGTGCGCGGCTCGTCGGCGAGAGCCGCCAGGGTGCGCGACCGGTCCCCCGCCTTGCGCGGCAGGAAGCCCTCGAAGCAGAACCGGTCCGTCGGCAGCCCGGACAGCGCGAGCGCGGTGAGCACCGCGCTCGGCCCGGGCGCCGCGGTCACGGGGACGCCGCGCTCGACCGCGCGGGCCACGACGCGGAACCCAGGGTCCGACACGCTCGGCATCCCCGCGTCGGACACGACGAGCACGGTCCCCCCGCCCTCGACGACGTCGAGCAGGTCGTCCGCGCGCTCCGACTCGTTGTGCTCGTGGAAGCTCACGACCCGTCCGCCGACCTGGACGCCGAGGCGGCCCGCGAGCCCGTGCAGGCGGCGCGTGTCCTCCGCCGCCACGACGTCCGCCTCGGCGAGCAGCCGCCGCAGGCGCGGGCTCGCGTCCTCCGCGTTCCCGATGGGCGTGCCCGCGAGCACGAGGTGCCCGGCCTCCCGGGAGGTCGCGGTCCGGTCGGGGGCTCCGGACGCGCCCGGCGCGTCGGGCGCTCGAGGCGCAGGGGTGGCGGAGGACATGGCTCCCAGGGTTCCACACGCGCGTGCCCCTACGATGGCCTGCGTGTCCCCGCCGCCCGCCGATGCGCACCCCGGTCCTCGGCACGCCACCGACGACGGCCGACCCGGTCCGCTGCCCGACGACGAGCCCGGCAGGTCCGGCGACACCGAGTCCGCCGCCATGCCCGTCGTGACGGACGACGACCTGGCCGGCACGCCCGCGGACCCCGCCGTCGACGCTCCCTCCCTGAGCCATCGCGAGCGGCTGCTGCTCGCATTGCTCGGGCCACGCCGTCTGGCCCTCGGCACGACGGCGCACGACCGGCTGTGGGGCTGGCTCGGCGTCGCGATCGTCGCCGTCGTCGCCGCGGTCCTGCGGCTGTGGAACCTCGGCCGTCCGGGCACGCTCGTGTTCGACGAGACCTACTACGTCAAGCAGGCATGGACGCTCCTGCAGGTCGGGTACGAGGCGGACTGGCCCGACGAGCCGAACCCGGCGTTCGAGTCGGGAGACGTGAACTCGTTCCTGCCGACCGCCGACTACGTGGTCCACCCGCCCCTCGGCAAGTGGATGATCGCGCTCGGCATGAAGGCCTTCGGTGGGGCCGAGAACCCCTGGTCGTGGCGGGTCGCGTCGGCGGTCGTCGGCGTGGTCGCCGTCGTCCTCGTCGCGCGGATCGCCCGGCGCCTGTTCGCCTCGACCGCGATGGGGATCGTCGCCGGCTCCCTCATGGCCGTCGACGGCGCGGCGATCGTGCACGCGCGCACGGGCCTGCTCGACAACATGCTCATGCTCTGGGTGCTCGTCGCGTTCGGGTGCCTCCTGCTGGACCGCGAGCAGGCGCGGCGGCGGCTCGCCGAACGGTGCGGCGCGATCCTCGACGCGGGCGGGCGGATCGGTCGCTACGGACCTGGGCTGGGCTGGCGGTGGTGGCGGTTCGCCGCGGCCGTCGCGCTCGGCCTCGCGTGCGGGGTCAAGTGGTCGGGCCTGTACTTCCTCGCGGTGTTCGCGGTCGTCTCCGTGCTGTGGGACGCGACCGCGCGACGCACCGCGGGCGTGGGGCGCTGGTGGGAGGACGCGCTGCTGCGCGACGCGATCCCCGCGGCTCTCGTCATGCTCCCGACGGCGGCCGTGGCCTACCTCGCCGCGTGGACGTCGTGGTTCCGCACCCCGGGCGCGTACATGCGCCAGTGGGCCCTCGAGCACCCCGGCGAGGGCGTCCAGTGGCTCCCGCCGGCACTGCGGTCGCTGTGGGAGTACCACCTCAAGATGTGGGACTTCCACAACGGCCTCGCGTCCGAGCACCCGTACGAGGCGCACCCGCTCGGCTGGATCGTGCAGTGGCGGCCCACGTCGTTCTACTGGCGCTCGTACGACCCCGGCCAGGCCGGCTGCGAGGTCGAGCGGTGCGCGCGCGCCATCACGTCGCTCGGGAACCCGGTGCTGTGGTGGGCGGCCGCGCTGGCCGTCGTCGTCACGGTCTTCCTGCTGTTCCGCCTCAAGGACTGGCGTGCCGTGGCCGTGCTCAGCGGCATCGTCGCGGGGTGGGCCCCGTGGTTCCTCTACGCCGAGCGGACCATCTTCACGTTCTACTCGATCGTCTTCACGCCGTGGGTCGTGCTCACGCTCGTCTACGTGCTGACGGTCGCGCTGGAACGGACGGAGCGCGACGCGGTGGCCCGTTCGCGCGCGCGCGTCGCGATCACGGTCCTGCTCACGACGATCGCGGTGGTGAGCGTGTTCTTCTACCCGGTCTGGACGGGGTGGCAGGTCCCGTACTGGTTCTGGAACATGCACATGTGGCTGCCGAGCTGGATCTGAGTCACTGGTAGCTGACGAAGTCCGGCGTCGGCTGGACCGCCCACGTCTGCTCGGGCGTGAGCATGGGCGTGTCCTCGTCGTAGAAGTTCTTCCAGCCCCAGAAAACCCCCGGCGGGGCGTCGCGGTGCAGGTTGGCCCACGTCGCGGCCTTGGCCTCCTGGCCGCCCTGCCCGTCCGCGTGGACCACGGTGGCGAGCTCGGGATGCGCGGTGTCGAGACGCGCGCGGTCGGTGATCATCGCCGACCGGAACTGGTGCAGCAGGAAGATCTTCTGCGGCAGGGCGCGCTCGCGCACGAGTCCCGCGAGGTAGTCCCCCACCGCGTTCACCTCGTCCACGCCGACCGACCCGATCTGCGCGAGGTGCACCTGGTCGGGGCCCAGGCGCCACTCCGGGTCGAGCGCGACGCCGACGTGCGGCTCGACGACGAGGTCCTCGTAGGCGCGGACCTGCGTGAGGAAGTCCGTGCGCCCGGGCTGGAAGTCGAGCACGACGTACACCCCCGCCTCGCGCGCGGCGTCGACGTAGGGCCTGACGAGGTCCGCGGACCGCTCGTTGGAGTAGTTCCCGTCCGCGCCCGCGCTCCCCGACGCGACCGTGGTGATGATCTCGAGCGTCGGGACGACGGGCTCGGCCGTGAACCCCTGGTACCAGGCCGCGTGCTCCTGGGCGCGCGCGATCGTCGCGGCGACGTCCTGCTCGCCGAGCACGCCGAGCACGGGCGCGCCGGGCGACCCGTAGAGCGCGACGTACCGCTTGCCCGGCAGGGCGAGCTGCCCCGCGCCCGGCAGCTCGACGCCGGTCGCCGCGGTCGTGACGCGCCACGCGAGGTCGTCGGGCGTGCCGAACGACGGCCCGAGGCCGACGGTGCCCGTCGGCCCGCCGCCCGCCGCGGCGTCGTGCACCCCCTGCACGGCAGCAGAGGTCGCACGCGGGTCGCCACCAGGGACGTCGAGCACCGTGGCGCCCGACGCGCGGGCGGTCGCGGCGGCCGGGCCGCTGCCCGGGGTGGCCGCCACGTCGGTGAGGGCCAGCACGTCCGCCGACGTCTCGGGGTCGCCCGCCGCGGGGAGCTCAGCCAGCGCCGCGTCGAGGGCGGCGCCCAGCGCGGCGTCGTCGACCTGGCCGCCGGGTGCGACGGTCGCCGGGTCCACGGATGCGGTGGCCACGCCGTCGGGGACGTCGGTGCCCGACGGCGCGGGTGCGGCCCCGGCTTCCGCGTCGCCGCCCGGCGTGACGACGAGGACTCCCTCGACCGCGAGCCGTCGCAGCTCCTCGGCGAGCTCGGGTCCGGCCGCGGCGTCGCCGGCGACCAGGACGGGTCCGGCGACCCGCTCCGCCGCCGCCTGCGCGACGCCGAGCGCACCGGCGTCGGACGCGGCGTCGGCCGGCACGAGGACGGCGAGCGGGGCCGACTCGAAGAACGTCCGGCTCGCGGCGAGCGCGAGCGCGTCGGGCTCCTGCTCCGGGAGCGTCACCGTGCCCTCCGGCGTCGCGGCGCGCGCCGCGGCCGGGGCGGGTTCGCTCGTCGTCGCCGTCGTCCCCGTCGTGCCGCCGGTGGTGCCCGTCGACGGCTGGGGCGAGCCACCTCCCGTGCACGCGGCGAGCCCCAGAGCGAGCACGGCCGTCACTGCGAGGGCGGCGCGGCGCCGGGTCGGGCGCGCACGGGTGAGGACGGAAGGACGGGACGTCGCGGAGGGCATCGGTCGATGCTCGCAACCCTGCGCGGGGTTCGCGACCTCAGCGGCGGCGACGAGGCGTGACGTCCGCCACCGGGCGCGGCACCGTCACCAGTCGATCTGCGGGGACTCGTGGAAGGCGGTGCCCGCGCGTCGCCACGTCGCGGCCTCGACGGCGACCCGTCGGCGGTAGTCCTCCCAGTCCTTGCGCTCGGGCACGGTCCACGCGACCTCGGCGACGGCGGTGAGCCGGGGCAGGAGCATGGTGAACAGGTCGTCGAGCGTCGGGATCCGCTCCGTCCAGACCGCCGCCTCGACCCCCTCGATCGACTCGACGGGCAGGCCGGGGACGACGTCGTCGGGCTCCCACGCGTAGGAGTCGCGGACCTCGACGAGGCCGGCCCACTCCTGCCCGAGAGGGAAGTCGGCGGTGTACTTCATGTCGAGGTAGACCCGGTTCGCGGGCGACAGGATCACGCGCGCCCCCGCCCGCGCCGCGTCGACGAGGTACGTGAGGTCGGCCGGGTGCGTGTCCCAGTACTGCACGACCGTCCCCGGGCGCAGCGGCGCCTTCGCCGCCTCCTGCCAGGCGACGGGCTTCTTGCCCGCCTCGAGCACGATCCGCTCGCACAGCTCGACGAAGCTCGCGTACTCCGCCGGCTCCATCTTCAGCACCTCGTCCCCACCGAAGTGCACGTGCTCGCCGTCGGTCGCGTGCGCGAGGTCGGTGAACACGTCCCGGAGGAACGACTCCGTCGCGGGCAGGTCGAACGTGAGCCGCGAGAACCCGACCTCGATGCCGGAGTACGCCTCGGTGGGCTCTCCGTCGGGCATGAGCTCGCCGTACACGTGCGTCGCCGCGTTGATGTGGCCGGGCACGTCGATCTCGGGGACGACGCGCACGAACCGCTCGGCCGCGTAGTCCTGCAGCAGGTGGAAGTCGGCGAGCGAGAGGCGGCCGCCCTTCCCCCCGGAGGTGTCGCTCCCCGACGAGAGCTTCGCGAGCTCCGGCCGGGACGGCGTCTCGATGCGCCAGCCCTGGTCGTCGGTGAGGTGGAGGTGCAGCACGTTGAGCTTGTAGGCCGAGGCCGCGTCGATCACGGCCTCGAGCTCCGGGACGCCGAAGAAGTGCCGTGCGACGTCCACGGAGAGCCCGCGCCACGGGTACCGCGGCGCGTCGTGCACGACGACGTGCGGCAGCCGGGCGGTCGTCTCGCCCGCGCCGGGCGCCTCGACGAGCTGGCGCAGCGTGTGCACGGCGTGCAGGAGCCCGGCCGGCTCGGGCGCGGACAACGTCACGCCGTCGGCGGCGACGACGAGGCTGTACCGCTCGGTGCTCGACGAGCCCTCCGGTCCGGCGTTCGCGTCGAGCGCCAGCACGACGGCGGTCGGCGGCAGCGCGCGGTCGGCGACGGCCGGCGACACGGCGGCACCGGCCAGGATCTCGGCGGCCAGCCCGGTCAGCCAGGGCGCCCGTTCGAGCCCGTGCGGGCGGACGTCGAGGGCGTCGACGGGGACGTACCCGTCTCCGGCCAGGACCTGCAGCGGCTGGGGGATGATCGAGACCATCGGGAACCTCGTTGTCGTGGGCTGGGCGCGGCACGGACCGTTCACGAACGCCGGACGCGACGGTGCGGCGGGCGGTGTCGAAACGATTCGGTTTTGCTAGGAGCACACCCTAACCCTGTCCCCCGAGCACGACCAAGCGCCGCCGCCTCTCCCGGGAGGGGCCGGTTCACCCCGCCGCGACGTAGCGCGGGCTCGGGTCGAGCGAGAGCACTCCCTCGACGTCACGGGCCGGGTCGGACGAACCCGTCGTCCATCCCCCCACGACGCCCTCGGGCATGCCGTCGAGGAGCTCCTCCCAGTCGTGCACGCGGGCGGCGTACCCGCCGGGAGCCGTGGACTGCAGCACGACCGCCACCTCGCCGGACCCGAGGTCGAGTCCTGCGACGTCCTGGATCGCGTCCTCGTCGGGGCGCTGCACGACGACGAGCTTCTGCGGGAGAGACTCCGTGCGCACGATCGTCCCGACGGCGCCGATCGCCGCGGTGAGCTCGGTCGACCCGACCGTGCCCGAGCCGGAGCCCTGCGCGGCCCGGCGCGCGTCGACGTCGAGCACCACGCCCACGGACGGCCGCGCGAGGACCTCGGCGTACTCGGCGACCTGCTCGTCGAACGTCGATCTGCCCGGCTCGAACCGCAGCACCACCAGGACGCCGGCGGCCGCGGCGGCGTCCACGAGCGGCAGGAGCTCCTCCGGGGGGACCTCGGTCGAGTAGTCGCGGTCGCTCCCGGCACTCGACGACGCCCGCGTCGCCGGTACCTCGAGGACGGGCACCACGACGCTCGCGGGCGGGTCGTGAGGCACGGCCTGCGCGTACGGCGTCGCGGCGTCCTTCGCCCGCTCGACCGCGTCGGCCACCTCGTCCTCTCCCACGGCGACGAGACCCTGCGTCACGGCGTCCGCACCCACCACGACGTACCGGACGCCGTCGGCCAGGGCGAGCTGTGAGCCGCTCGGGAGCAGCACACCGGCCTCGGCCACCTCCAGCCGCCACGCGAGGTCGTCCGCGGTGCCGAAGCTCTCGCCGATGCCCACGACCGCGAGCGCCTTCGCCGCCGAGATCTCCTCGACCACGTCCGCAGACGCGCGCGGGTCTCCCTGCGGGACCTCGATCGGCACGGCGCCGGCGGCACGGGCGGTCGCCAGGGCTGCGGACTGCGTCCCTCCCGGCTCGCCGAGCGCGCCCGGCTCCGTGAGGACGAGGACCTCGGTGAGGGTGTCGGCCTCGCCCCGCTCCGGGAGCGCGGCGAGGACGTCGTCGAGGTCGTGCGGGTCGAGGCTGCCGGCGGGCGAGAGGGCGTCGACGTCGAGGGGTACCTCCTCGACGCCGTCGACCGTGCCGAGGGATGCGCGGGGCACGGAGACCCCGTCGTCGGCCGGCTCCTGACCGGGCGGCACCTCCTCCTCCCCGACCACGACGACGGCCACGGCCCCGAGGCGGCCCAGCTCGGTGCGCAGCCCCGCGTCGGAGATGCCACCGCCGACGAGCAGCACCGGCGCCGCGAGCTCGACCGCGGCGGCGGCCGCGGTCGCTCGCGCCGCCTCGTCGTCCGCGCGGGCGAGCACGACGACCGGCGCGGTCGAGAAGAAGGTCTGGCTCGCAGTGAGGGCGAGCTCGGCGGGGTCGGTCGAGCCGAGCACGAGCACGCTGTCGCTCGGCTCCGCGGCGCGCGCGACGAGTGCCGCCTCGCCCGACGTCGGCCCGTCGGCCTCCGCGCTCACCGCGGCGCAACCACCCAGGGCCGTGCCGGCGCACAGGGTGGCCACGACGGAGAGCGTGACGGGGACGAATCGGACCTTCCGAAAGTTCACGACCCCATCATCGCGCACGGCGCCCACCCCGCCGACCGGGGGATGTGAGGGACTCGTGACGGTCGGCGCGTTCCCCGCGCGCCGGGACGCGCCGCGGGATGTCGGGACGGCGACGGCCCCGGCCCGGCATACTGGGCGGCGCCCATCCCGACCGCCGAGGAGATCGCATGTCGACCCCCGACCAGCCCGACCAGAACCCGCAGCCCGGCGGGACGCCGTCCGGCCCGCCCGCCTACGGGGCGCCGCAGCCCGGCCAGCCCCAGCAGGAGCCGCAGGCCCCGCAGTACGGCGCACCGCAGGCACCCCAGTACGGCTCCCAGCCGCCCCGGGCCCCTCAGTACGGCGCACCGCAGGCGAGCCCGGTCCCCGGCGGCACCCCGAGCTACGCGGCGCCCGCCCAGGACCCGGGCAAGACCATGGGCATCGTCGGTCTCGTCCTGTCGTTCCTCGGCTGCCTGTCGATCGCCGGTCTGATCGTCAGCATCCTCGCGTACAACAAGTCGAAGAAGGCCGGCTACAAGAACGGCATCGCGCTCGCGGGCATCATCGTCGGTGCCGTCGTGCTCGTGATCTCGGTCATCGTCGGCATCGTCACCGGTGTCGGCCTCGCCGCGCTGGCCGAGAAGTGCTCCGAGCTCGGCCCCGGCACGCACTTCGAGGACGGCGTCACGTACACCTGCTCCTGACCGGTCCGGGTGCCCGGCGCACCCGTACCGCGTCGACGAAGGCCCCCGCCACGGCGGGGGCCTTCGTCGTCCGCCGACCGACGCGGTCGGGCGCGTCAGGTCGTCAGCACGTGCGGGCGTCGTACGCGGCCTCCGCCGTGCGACCGTCGCCCACCCGGACGTCCACCGTCCCGGCGTCGACCTGCGTCGACCGCACCGCGAACGCCACGTACGCCGAGCGCCCGAGGACGACGTCGGCGAAGGTCTTCGACCCGAACCCGGTCGTCACCTCGACGTCGACCGGCTCGGCGGCGTCCGGCTGCACCCGGACCGCGACGTAGGCGGCGCCGGCCAGGCACCGCGCCTCGGCCTCGGCGTCGACCTCGGCGCCCGGCGTGGTGCCGCGGACCTCCAGGTCGAACAGCGAGAGGTACGGGGTCATCGACTTGCCCGTGACCGTGACGCGCACGTGCCGCGCGCTGGTCGGGTCGACGGCGAGGACGTCCGTGCGTGCCCCGGCCGTGAGCCCGGTCCGCGTCACGAGCTCGGTCCACGTCGCGCCGTCGTCGGAGACGTCGACCCGGTAGGCGGTGGCCGACGCCGCCTCCCAGCGCAGCGTGACCTCGTCGAGCGTGCGCTGCTCGCCGAGGTCCACCGCGAGCCACGGCTGGGCGGAGTAGTCGGCGGACCAGCGCGTGCTCGGGTCGCCGTCGACCGCGTGGGCCGGGCCGAAGGTGGTACCTGCCTCGGTCCCCGACGCCGTCGCAATTCCCCCGAGCGCGAGGTCCGGGCGCCCGAGCGCCGACAGTCGCCACGCCCCCAGGCCCTGGTCGGTGGCCGGCACGATGCCGGACAGCCGGACCCAGCGCGCCTCGTCGCCCGGGAGGTCGACACGGTCGGCACCCGGCCCGGCGACGGTGTGCCGTGCCACGCGCGTCCAGGTCGTCCCGTCCTGGGACGTCTCGACGTCGTAGGAGGCCGGGTGCGCCGTCGTCCACTCGACCTCGACGGCTCCGACGCGCTGCGCCTCGCCCAGGTCGACGGTCAGGGTCGCGGGCTCGGTCGAGGACGTCGACCAGCGCGTCGTCGTCTGCCCGTCCGTGAGGTGCCCGGCGCCGTGACCGTCGTCCGCCGACGACGCCGTGACGTCCGCGCCGTGGCTCAGCTCGCCCGGGCGCTCGCCGCCGCGGGTGAAGTCGACGACGTCGATCCCGGGCCCGATGCCGAGCGTGCGGGTGAGCGCGGAGAACCCGGAGAACGACAGGTCAGGGGTGCGCGCCGCCCAGGTCTTCTGCGCCATCGCCGGGAAGGAGAGCTCGACGAGGCCGTGCACGTCCTGCTCCGTGTAGTCGGCGTGCACGAGGTCGTTCCAGACCGCGAACATCGCGCCCTTCGGCGCCCCGGGCTCGACGACGACGTTCCCGGCCACGTGCGGCAGCCAGGTGTCGTAGATCCACTGGTTGTTCAGCCCGTTGCCGTGGTAGTAGTCGGCGAACGGCACGACGTAGTGGGTGCCGTCGTTCGTGTTGATGAACTCGTAGCCGTCGGCGACGGCCGACGCCCCCGAGTACCAGCCGTTGTTCCACGTGTTGACGGTGACGTCGCGGTCGTAGCCGTCGGCGTTCCCGTGCATCTGCGTGAAGCTGCCCCACGAGCGCGGGTGCTTGCCCAGGTCGCGCAGGTGCGCGGCGATCGTGTTGAAGTACTCGCGGAACAGCGCCGGGGACGCGGTGTACTCGTCGACGCCCATGTGCACGTCCGGGCCCTCGAACCACGGCACGAACTCGTCGTAGACGGCCTTCATCGTGGCCGTCGTCTCGGGCTTCGCCAGGTCCAGGTGGTCGGAGTTCCCGCCGTTCAGACCGACCTCGGGCCTCCAGCGGGTCACCGAGCGGGCGTGCGCCGGCCCCTCGATCTCCGGGATGATCTGCACGCCGTGGCCCGCCGCGGCGTCCTCGAACGACTGCCACTCCGCCCGGTCGTACGAGCCGTCCTGCGACGCGAGGCCCGCGAACGCCGGGTCGTCGCTCGCGAGGCGGAAGCCGTCGTAGGCCTTCGACCAGTCGTTGTTCGCAGGGAAGATCTCGTTGTCCATGAGGTGGATCTGGAACTCGTTGAGCTTGAACCAGCCCATCATCGCGATGTAGTCGCGGACGAACTCCTCCGTGAAGAACCGGCGCCCGACGTCGAGCATGAAGCCGCGCGTCTCGTAGTCCGGCCAGTCGATGCTCTCGCCGACCGGCACCGCCGAGCGGGCGTCGTCCTGCACGAGCACCTGCAGGATGCTGCGCGTGCCGTAGTAGACGCCCGTCCGGGTGGGCGCGGTGACGGTCAGGACGTCGGGGTCCACGTCGAGCGCGTACCCCTCCTCCGCGAACCGCTCGCCGCCGGGCTCGTGCTTGAAGGACGGGTCGAGGACGAGGACGACGTCGCCCGCCTCCGCCGTGGCGTCGACCGCGACCTCGACGTCGCGCGCCGTGAGCTCGAGGATTTCGTCGGCGAGCTGGTCCCCCAGCTCGGCGAGGGCCGCGGGCACGACGACGCGCGCACCGTCGTCGAGGCGGAAGTCGCCCGTCCCCCCGGTCCACTCCCGCAGCGAGGGCACCACGAGGGGCGCAGGGTTGGTGGCCTCGTCGGCCTGCGCGGGAGCGGTCGCGCCGACGGACGCGGAGACGGCGAGGCCGACGACGAGCGCCCCGCTCGTGGCGGCGGCCAGCGCTCGGCGCCCGCGGTAGCCGGGATCGCTCGTGGTCTGGTGTGCGGACGCATGATGCATGAAGGACCTCCGTCAGGGCTGGGTGGGAAGACGCCGAGCGTTGCTGGTGAGACGGGGGCGGAGCGCGGGGCGGGCCGTCCGGCAACGGCCGACCCCGCGCTCCTGGTACCCGTGACGGGTACGGCGGCCGGCTACCCGGCCGCGTCGTAGCCGACGGTCTGCGAGGACCTGACGTCCTCGCCGTCGACGGTCTTCGTCGCCGTGACGGTCACCTCGCCCGCCTCGATCGCGGCCTGGCGGGTCGCGAACGACTGGTAGGCGTTGGTGCCCGGTGCGACGCCGGCGAAGGTCTTCTCGCCGTACGGCGTGGTGACCGTGACGTCGACCGGCACGTCCTCGTCGTTGACGACGCGGACCGCGAGGTAGACCTTGCCGGCGAGCGTGCGCGGCTGCGCCTCGGCCGTGAACGCGACCTGCGGCGCGTCGTCGCCGCACTCGAACCTGGCGTCGCCCCACACGCCGTGGGCGCCGTTGATCGAGCCGGGCGCGTCGACCTTGAGGTCGACGTACTGCGCGCCCGTGACGTCGAGGTCGACGGTCTCGGTCGGGAACCCGGCCTGGAACGTCGAGCCCTGGTAGCGGTTCACGTCGTCGACGTCCACCGTGAAGATCACCGACCCGTTGAAGCCGTCCTCCAGGCCGGTGTCCGCGGTGAACCGCGTGCACTGGCCGCCGAGGTAGTACGTGACCTTCGACGCCGCGTGCACGCCCAGGCCCTTCGCGTACGTCTTCTTCAGCTCGGGCGTGGTGTTGATGACGAGCGGCTTGTCGGGGGAGGACGCGGAGTCCTTGTTCGCCACGTCGATGCCGATGACGCCGTACCCGTTCGACGCGGACGTCCACTCCAGGTCGGACGCCCACACGTCGCCCGTGGGGGCGTCGGGCAGGCCGAGGGACACCGGCCGCACGTCGAAGAGCTTGGCGCTCGTCCCGGTCGGGAACGTCACGGACCGCAGCTCCTTGGTGGGGTTGAGCGGCGCGACGTTCGCGTACACCTGGTAGCTGTACGTCGGGTACTCGTAGCCGTCCGGGTTGTTGGCGTTGTTGCGGCCCTTGCTCGCCACCGCGACGTTCGCGTCCTTGAGCGGGCCCGACGCCTGGATGAGCCAGTTGGGGAAGTAGAACGTCTGCTTCGACGTCGTCCCGTCCGCGTACGTGACCGTCACCTCGGGCGTGACGCCCGCGCCCGTGGCCGACGAGCCGAGGAACGCGAGGTGCGTCCCCGTCCCGCTGAGGGCCACGGTCTGCCCGTCGAGCGCCATCGAGTTCGGCACGCCGGGCTCGGAGTCCGGCCAGACGAACTCGATCGTGTCCTCGCCGCGCTGGACGGTCAGCGGCTCGCCCCACGTCGCCCCGGCGGCCGCGAGCGCGTCCTCCGAGAACGAGGCGCCGCCGCCGTCGAAGTTGCCGGCGTCCTTCGTCGCGACCGACGTGATCGAGACGTGGTTGAACGCCGCCGCGAGGCTCCCGTAGGCGACGTCGATCTGGTTCGCGCCCACGATCGAGCGCTCGCCGCCCGCGGCATCGACGTACGTCGCCGTGCCGCCGACGCTCTGCGCGCCCGCCGCCGACCCGGATCCGGGCGAGACGACGAACGTCGCCTCGAGCGAGCCGCCCGGCTCGACCGACGCGGCCGTCGTGCCCTCGGCGCTCACGACGTCCCAGCCCTCCGGGACCGTGGGCGTGATCTCGACGTCGTCCTTCGCCCGGGTACCGGTGTTGTGGAAGGTGACGCGTGCCGTCGTCTCCTCGCCCTGGAACACCTGCTCGTCGAGCGCGACGGACACGTGCGCGCGCTGCGCGTCCGAGTCCTCGCCGCCCACGGCGCTCGTCCCGGCGAGGGTGATCGTCGCCGTCGCATCGGACTCGACGGCGGCGACCTTGACGCGCACGACCCCACCCTGTGCGTCGGCGTCGTAGAACCAGCCGGTCTCGGCGGCCTCGAGCGCCGCGGCGTCCGCGACCTCGTCGAGAGTCGTGCCGTCGACGCTCACCGCGTCGGGGGCCGAGCCGGTGTGGACGTCGAGGGCGTACGGCCGCGCGTCGGCCTTGCCCGCGTACTCCCCCGCGCGCTCGCCGATCGTCACGACGACGTCGCCGGCGTCATGCTCCGGAGCGGTGACGGAGAACACCTGGCGCGACGCGGCGCCGTCGGCGTACGCCCGCGTGACCTCGTCGTCCTCGTAGAGCTCGAAGCTGCTCTCGCCCTGCGGGTAGACGTCGAGCGTGACCGGCGAGTCCTCGGGCACGAGCGACGCGTTGCGCGCGACCTCGCCCTGCGGGACCACGGCGCCGGCGCGGACGAACACGGGGAGCGTGTCGAGCGGCGCGGCGTACCCGTCGACGACGCGACCGCCGTCGTAGAGGGTCCCGGTCCAGTAGTCGACCCACTGGCCCTCGGGCAGGTAGATCCCGTTGCGCACGTCGGAGTCGGTGAAGACCGGCGCGACGAGGAAGTCCTCGCCGAGCAGGAACTCGGTGTTGGCCTCGGCGCCGTACGCGTATGGGTCGTCGGGGTGCTCGAGCGCGAGCGAGCGCATCATCGGGGTGCCCGACGTGTGCGACTCGGCGGCCAGCGTGTAGATGTACGGCAGGAGCCGCTGGCGCAGCTGGAGGTACTTCCGGTTGATCTCGGTGGCCTCCTCGCCGTACAGCCACGGGCGCTTGTCGACCGACGCCCAGCCGCTCATCGAGTACAGCGCGGGCGCGAACGCCTTCCACTGCAGGTCGCGCACGTAGGACTCGGCGGACCCGCCGAAGATGCCGTCGACGTCACCGGTCGTGAACGCCTGGCCCGAGTTGCCCGAGCTGAGCAGCGCGGGGACCTGCCAGCGGACCGCGTCGAGGTTGCCCGAGTGGTCGCCCGTCCACTGCATGCCGCAGCGCTGGGACCCGGCCCATCCCTCGACCATGAGCGCCGTGCCGCGCGCGTCGGAGTTCGCCTCGATGCCGTCGTGCGCGGCCTCGCAGCCCGTGAGGGCCATGCGGTAGCCGGAGCCCACCCACGCGACGTCGAGCTTGCGCATCCGGATGCCGGCCTCGCCCACCTCGTACGCCTGGTTGGTCAGCGAGCGCTCGGTCCACAGGCCGGTCTTGATCCCCGTCTCGGCCTCGATCTGGGCGACGGTCTCGGGGAGCTCGACGTACTCGCAGCCGTAGCCGTCGTTGACGAGCATCCAGCCGCCCGGCATGTCGTGCTCGACGAAGTCGCGCGCGATCTCGAGCGCGTCCGGCGTGCGGAGCTTGCCGGGGACGTTCCACGAGTTGGGGTTGCGCGCCTTGTACGTCTCCGACGAGCGGTTGTAGCAGTCCGCGTCGCCGTACTCGAGCGCGTAGACCGGCGGCATGTGCGGGCGGCCCGTGAGCTGGGTGTAGCCGTCGAGCGCCTGCTTGTAGTCGCCGACGAAGTAGTAGGCGTCGAAGCGTCGCTCCTCGTGCGTCGTCGTGGCGTCCTGCGTGAACGCGTACGAGCCGCGCGCGAACGTGTTGCGCAGGACGCCGTAGCCCGCGCTCGTCATGTAGTACGGCACCGCGTTGGGCGAGCCGTCGTCGTCCCAGTCGTACGAGCGCGCGACGTTGATCGTCGCGCCCGTGTGGATCGAGCGGCCGTTCTGCATGCCGCCGCCGAGGAACTGCTCGCCCTCGCGCGGCACGAGGTGCTGCGTCGCGCTGTTCGACCCGAACGTGATCGGCGCCGACTCCTCCCACACGACCGAGCCGTCCGCGCGCGTGAGCGTCATGCGGCTCGTCGTGCGGTCGACCGTGAGCGTCACGGCGTCCGTCGCGAGCGTGATGGTGTCGCCGTCCTGGACGGTCGGGGCCGTCCCGGGGAACTCCTCCGCGCCGACGACGATGTTCGCCGTCCGGGCCGGGTCGCCCTGCGGCGTGTTCGCCGGGTCGGTGAACGCGCCGGTCGGGTCCGCCTCGACGCGGAGCGTCGCGTCGTCGAGGAACGTCACGCGCGCGGCACCGTTCGCGGCGCGCAGCGTGACGACGTTCCCGTCCTGCTCGACGGCGGTGATCGCCCCGATCGGCGTGCCCTCCGCCGCGACCGGGACCTCCGGCGTGACGGGCTTCGGCGTGATGGGGGTGGGGCCGTCGACCGCGGCTGCGGTGGTCTCCGCCTCCGTCGCCGGGGCGGCGCCCGCGGGGACGGCGACGAGCCCGGTGGCCACGAGCGCGACGGCGGCGAGCGTGGCCGCCGCGGCCCGGGGGTGCAGTCCGCGAGCGCGGCTCGCGGGGTGTCGCTGACGTACTGGCTTCATGGAGCTCCCTCGCCCGGGCGGCTCAGCGCGCAGTGTGTCGGCGCTGAACGACCGTTGGTCAGTGATCCGGCAGAGTCTGCGTGATTCTGCGCGATTCGTCGTTGAATCACGCACCAAGCATCACCGATCCCCGTGCGCGGCGCAAGACCCACTTTCCGGCCCGCCGCGGTCACGACGTGCGCGTCTACACCGGGCGGTCGTACGTCACGATGTTCGACGAGGTCGGCGCACGCGGTGTCCCGTGCGACGCCGCGCCCGACTTCGACGAGCGCGACCTCGCCGCCACGTTCCCGCGGCTGCGTGGCACTCGCCGTTCCTCGTCGTCGGGCACCTCACCGACGCCCGGACCGACCCTGCGACGGGCATGCCGCCGCTCCCCGCCTGGTGGGAAGACGTCGTGCACGCGGACGAGGAGGTGCTGGTCGTCGTCGGCCTCGGGCACCGGAGCGACCCGCTTCCCGGGCCCGTGCCCGCCAACGCGCGCGTCGCGCCGCTGGTCCCGTACCGACGGCTCCTCCCGCGCACGTCCGTGATGGTCACGAACGGCGGCTTCGGCGGCGTCCTCCAGGCGCTGCGGCACGACGTACCGCTCGTGGTCGCCGGCGGAGACCTCGACAAGCCGGAGATCGCGGCCCGCATCGGCTGGCACGGCGCGGGCGTGAACCTGCGAGGACCGCCTGCGGTAGCCGCGCGGTCACGCGGCGCGGAGCACCTCGAGGAGCCGCACCACCTCGTCGCGCATCGCGTCGCGACCCGCGCCGAGGTACTTGCGGGGGTCGACGACGGCCGGGTTCGCGTCGAGGTAGGCGCGGAGCGCGGTCGTCAGGGTGTTGTTGAGGTGGGTCGAGACGTTGATCTTCGTCATGCCCGTCTCGACGGCGCGCGTGAGGTCCGCGTCGGCCACGCCCGACGACCCGTGCAGCACGAGCGGGACGGGCACGGCGGCGCGCAGCTCGGCGATGCGGGCGAAGTCGAGAGCCGCCGTCCGGTCGGTCATGGCGTGCGAGGACCCGACGGCGACGGCCAGCGCGTCGACCCCCGTCGCCTCGACGAACGCGACGGCCTCCGCGGGGTCGGTCCGCACGCCCGGCGCGTGGACGCCGTCCTTGCCGCCGACCTTCCCCAGCTCGGCCTCGACGAACACGCCGACGGCGCGCGCCTGGTCGACGACCGCGGCCGTCGCGGCGACGTTGGCGTCGTAGTCGAGCGCCGAGCCGTCGTACATGACGGACGTGAACCCGAGCCCGATCGCCTCGGTCACGAGCTCGCGGTCCTCGGCGTGGTCGAGGTGCACGACGACCGGCACCTCGGCCGCGCGCGCGATCGCGAGCGTTGCGGCGGCGAGCGGCTCGAGCGCGCCGTGCCACCGGGCCGCGTTCTGGCTGATCTGCAGCACGACGCCGCAGCCGACGCGCGTGGCGGCGGCGACGAACGCCTCCGCGTGCTCGACCTGGATGACGTTGAACGCGCCGACGCCGCGGCCCTCCGCGCGGGCGGGGTCGAGCAGGCGGTCGGTGGTGACGAGGGGCATTCAGTCCTCCGGATCGGTGACGACGTGGGTGAGCAGGCGGTCGACGTCGGCGCGGTCGACCGCGCCCGCGACGGGCTGCAGCACGGCCGCGGCGGACGTCGCCGCGGCGAGCGCGAGGCGTCGCGCCCAGGGCAGGGCGGGGTCGACGGCGAGCGCGGCCATCGCCGCGTCGCCCGCCCCCGTGGGGTTCCCGGCCACGGGCGCGGCCAGGCGGGCGCGGCCTACGAGCACCGGATCACCGGCCGGCCCGGCCTCGTACGCGGCAAGCCCACGCTCGCCGTCGGTCACGACGACGGACCGGGCCCCGCGCCGGACCAGCTCGGCGATGGCGAGCGCCGGGTCGGCGAACCCGGTCGCCTCGGCGAGCTCGGACCGGTTCGGCTTGAGAAGGTCCGCACCCGCGTCGGCGGCCCACAGCAGGCCCGGCCCGGACACGTCGACGTGGACCCTCGCGCCCGCGGTGCGCAGCGCGGTGACGAGCTCGACCATGCGGTCGCGCATCGTCCCCGGGGGCAGCGAGCCGGACACCGTCGCGACGACGGCCGGCCCGACGGCGCCCACCACCGCGGCCACGAGCGCGTCCCACTCCACGTCGGCGAGCGCCGTGCCGGGCTCGTTGAGGACCGTGGGGTGACCGTCGTCCTCCGGCCCGGGCTCGGCGGGCACCACGGCGACGGACTGGCGCACGGCACCGGCGACCGGCACGACGACGGACTCCTGGCCGTCGGCCTCGAGGTCCGCCGCGAACGGCGCGGCGAGCGGACCACCGAGCGGGCACACCGCGACGCTCGACGCACCGAGGGCCCGCGCGACGCGCGCGACGTTGACCCCCTTGCCGCCCGCACGCGCCACGACGCTCCGGACCCGCAGCGACTCGCCCGGCACGAGCCGGTCGACGCCGTAGGTGACGTCCCACGCGGGGTTCGGCGTGAGCGCGACGACGTGCGCCGGTCGGGCGGTCACGGGCCGACCCCGTCGGCCGTGACGAGCGTGCGGGGCACCGGCGCCGCCTGCGCGGTCGCCGCTGCGTGGAGCCGGGCCGCGTGCTGCCGCGGCACGTCGAGGCCGGCGGCGCGCGCCGCGTCCCACCCGAGGAGCGCGGCACCGTGGACGCCGGCGGCCGAGCCGAGCTCGGCCGCGACGAGGCGCGGCGCCGGGTGGATGGTGAGGTAGGAGCGGACGGCGGCGTCGAGCGGGCGCAGCAGCGCGTCGCCTGCCCGCACGAGGCCGCCCCCCACGACGACCACGGGGAGTGCGAGGGCGCGTGTCAGCTCGGCGACCAGCTCGCCCAGCCGGTCGACGCCGCGCTCCCAGACGCCGCGCGCGACGTCGTCCCCCGCCTGCGCGCGCGCGAGCACCTCGCGCGCGCCGGGCACCGCGTCCGCCGACGCGCCCGTCAGGCGCCGGTAGGCGCGCGCCATGCCCGCGGCCGACGCGAACGTCTCCGCGCACCCGCGCCCGCCGCACGGGCACCGCTCGCCGTCGCGTGCCCCGCCGTGCCCGATCTCGCCGGCCCAGCCGTGCGCGGCGTACGGCTCGCCGCGCAGCACGATCGCCGCCGCGATGCCCGTGCCGACGGAGACGTAGGCGTGGTTTGGCGCGCCCCGGCCTGCGCCGAGACGGGACTCCGCGATGCCGCCCGTACGCACGTCGTGCCCGAACCCGACGGGCAGGCCCGTCGCGTCCTCGACGAGCGCGCGCACGGGCAGGTCTACCCAGTCGAGGTTCTCGGCGCTCACGACGACGCCCCGCTCCTCGTCCACCGTGCCCGGCACCGCGAGCCCGACGGCCGCCACGGGGCGCCCGTCGGGGACCCGTTCGCGCACCGACGCGATCGCTCCGAGCACGGCGGCGAACGACGCCTCGGGACCGTCGCTCGCGCGCGTGGGCGACACCTGCTCGAGGAGCACGCCGTCGGCGTCGATCAGCGCGGCCTTGACGTCCGTGCCGCCGACGTCGAGCGCGACCACCACGGGCCGTGCGGCGGCCGTGCTCGTGCTCACGACGCCGGGGAGTCGAGGATGATCGAGCGCGTGAGGTGGCGCGGCGCGTCCGGGTCGAGGCCCTTGCGCTCGGCGTTCGCGACGGCGAGGCGCTGCAGGCGCACGAGCGTGACCTGCGGGTCCTCGTCGAACCGCACGGCGAGCGCGCCCGTGCGCTCCACGTCCTCGACCAGGCCGGGAACCTCCTCCCCCAGGAGGTACACGACGCTCGTGCTGTCCGAGATGCTGATCGGCCCGTGGCGGTAGTCCATCGCCGGGTAGGACTCGGCCCACGCGAGCGACGCCTCGCGCATCTTCAGCGCCGCCTCGTTCGCGAGGCCGACCGAGAACCCGCGCCCGAGGAACGTGAACTGCGTGCGGTCGAGGTGCTCGGCCGGGACCTCCCACGTCACGGCTTCCTCGGCCGCCGCGGCGAGCTTCTCGACGTCGTCGCCTAGCGACGCGCGCAGGAGGCTCAGGGCCGCCGTCGCGAACCGCGTCTGCACGACCGACCGCTCGTCGGCGAACTCCATGACGACCACGTCGTCCGCGGCCGTCGCCCCCGGCGAGGTGGGGTCGCCCACGATCGCGAGCGTGCGCTGCTCGCCGCGCAGCTCCTCGAGGAGCTGGAGGACCTCGGTCGTCGTGCCCGACCGGGTGATCGCCACCACGCGGTCGTAGCGGCGTCCGAACGGGTACTCGCTGCCCGCGAACGCGTCGGTCTCGCCGAGCCCGAGCGCCTCGCGCCGGGCGGCGTAGGCCTGCGCCACGAACCACGAGGTCCCGCACCCCACGACGGCGACACGCTCCCCCGGCTGCGGGAGGACGTCCGCGCTCCGTGCGGCGAGCTCGGCCGCCGCGCGCCACACCTCCGGCTGGCTGGCGATCTCGGCGCTCACGTGGGATGTGCTCATGGTGCTGCGTACCTTTCTGCGAAGGAGCGGCCGGCGTGGTGCCGGTCGCGAGGTGGCGGTCGCTACACGACGACGACCTCGACGCCCGCCTCGCGGAGGGGGTCGAGGGCGCCGTCGGTCGCGCCGCTGTCGGTGACGAGGGTGCTGACCTGCGAGATCTCGCAGATCTGGGCGAAGGAACGGGTGCCGACCTTGTCCGAGGTGCCGACGGCGACGACGGAGCGCGAGCGCTCGACGAGCGCGGTCGTCACGCCCGCCTCGTCCGGGTCGCCGCACGTCAGGCCCGCGGCGGCGTCGATGCCGAGCATCCCGAGGACGAGGACGTCGAGCCACAGCGTGCGGGCCATCTGGATCGCGGCCGGTCCCGTGAGCTCGTAGGACTGGGCGCGCGCCGTCCCCCCGAGGCACACGGTGCGCACCTGCGGGCGCAGGACGAGCTCGGTCGCGATGTTCAGGGCGCTCGTCACGACGGTGAGGGCGTGCCCGCTCTGCTGGAGCGCGTCCTCCGACGTCTCCTCGGTCTGCTCCCCGAGCGCCTTGGCGACGAGCGTCGTCGTCGTGCCGCCGTTGAGGCCGACGACGGGCGCGGTGTACCGCTCGAGGACGAGCGCGGCCGCCGCCGCGGCGACGCGCTGCTTGTCGTCGACCTGCTTGCTGTACCGGCGCGGCAGCCCGTACGCGATCGACGCCGCGACGACGCCGCCGTGCGTGCGGTGCGCGAGCTGGCGTGCGGCCATCTGGTCGAAGTCGCGGCGCACCGTCGACTCCGAGATGCCGAACTCGTCCGCGACCTCCGTGACGGAGAGCCGGCGACGGTCGGCGAGGAGCGCGAGCATGCGCTCCCAGCGGACGGACTTGCCCAGCCCGGCGAGGCCCGCCGGGTCGACGTTGAGGTCGTCGTTGGTCGTGGTCATTTGATGCTCCCTGCGGTCAGGCCTCCGACGAGGCGCTTCTCGATGATCGCAAAGAGGATGATGACGGGGACGATCGCCACGATGGAGACGCCGAACACGTACTGCCACGCGGAGTCGTACTGCCCGATGAACTTCGTCAGAGCGACCGACAGCGGCTGGTTCCCGGCCGTCGACAGGATGACGAGAGAAGCGGCGAACTCGTTCCACGCGGCGACGAACGTGAAGATGATCGCCGTGACGATGCCGGGCCACACGAGCGGCAGGTTGATGCGGAACAGCACCGCCCAGCGGCCCGCGCCGTCGATCTGCGCGGCCTCGTCCACCTCCTTCGGCACGCTCGCGAAGAAGCTGTGCATGATCCAGACCGCGAACGCCAGGTTGAACGCGGCGTTGACGAGGATCATCGCGAGCCACGTGTCGACGATGCCGAACGCGAGGAACTGCCGGAACAGGCCGGCGACGAGCACGGCCGGCTGGAGCATCTGCGTCACGAGGACGAGGAAGAGGAACGCGAGCCGCCCGGGGAACCGGAACCGTGCGGTGTAGTACGCCGCCGGCACGGAGACCAGGAGCACGAGCACCGTCGCGAACACCGAGATGACGATCGTCGAGACGAGGTTCTGCGGGAGCGGCGTCTCCGGCGTCGACCACATGGTCAGGTAGTTGTCGAAGTGCCACTCGTTCGGCAGGTACGTCGGCGGGATCTGCAGGATCTCGGGCCGGCTCTTGAGCGAGCCGAAGAGCATGATGCCGTAGGGGGCGAGGAACAGGAGCGCGACGACGATGCCCGCGATCACGCGCCCGGTCACCGATCCGCCCGCACCGGGGCCGCCCGTGCGGTACCTCGAGGCCTTGCGGAGCGGCTGCTGCGTCGTGGCGCTCACTCGTCCACTCCCTTCATCGGCTTGACCATGCGCATGTAGGCGACGATCACGAGGATGACGATCGCGAAGTTCACGACCGACAGCGCCGACGCGAGGTCGACCCGGCGGTCGGACTGGATGAGCTTGAAGATCAGCGTCGTCGTCGTGTCGGCGTCGTAGCCCGGGATGGAGCCGGTCATGATGCGCAGGATCGGCAGCGAGTTGAAGACGTTGATGATGTTGATGAGCGCCGCCACGGACAGCGCAGGCTTGAGCTGCGGCAGGATCACCGAGAAGTAGGTCCGCGACGGCGAGGCACCGTCCATGCGTGCGGCCTCGAGGACGTCGTGCGGCACGGCCTGCAGCCCCGCGAGGATCGTGTACGTCGTGAAGGGCAGCGAGACGAACACGGCGACGAGGATCGCGACGACGAACGCCGACGTCGCGTTCTTCGTGAAGCCGTAGTCCGCGACGTCGAGGATCCCGACGTCGGCGAGGAACTGGTTGATGATGCCGTAGTTCGGCTGGAGGCCGTAGTAGACGACGGTCGTCGTCATGACGACGCTCGCGGCCCACGGCACGATCACCGCGAGCCGGACGATCTGGCGGCCGGGGAACTGCTTGTCCAGGAAGTTCGCGAGGGCGAGCGAGATGACGACCGTGAGCCCCACGACGACCACGACCCACACGACCGTGTTGAGCAGGACCCGCGGCAGGGCCTCGATCGAGAAGACGTCCGCGTAGTTCTCGAGACCCACGCTCCCCCGGTCCACGCCGGCCTGCGAGATCTCGCGCGTCGAGTTGAAGATCATGACGCCCGCGGGGAACAGCACGATCAGGACGATGAGAGCGATGCTCGGCCCGACCCACGGGAGGGCGGCGAGCGTCCCGCGCCACGTGCGGCGCGAGCGGTCGTCCGCGCCGGGCGGCGCGGCGTGGTGGTCCGACGGCGGCGCGGGGCTCGCGGTCGTGGCACCGGCCTGGGTGCCGGTCGTTTCGGTGGTCATCGTGGTGGTCCTCAGGGTGCCGGGGTGAGGGTCTCGGGTGGTCGTGCGGGCGGTGCCGCCGGGCGGCGAGAGGGTCTCCCGCCGCCCGGCGGCCGTCACCGGACGGTCACTCGTCAGCCTTCGCCTGGATCTCCGAGAGCACGGACTGCGCGTCCTTGCCCTGCGCGACCTGCCCGATGAGGGACTGGATCGCCCCCTGCGTGGCGGACCACTTCGGGTTCGTCGACGGGTAGAACTGCGCGTCGGGGAGCAGGTCGAGGAACGGCGCGATCGTCTCCTTGTCGGCCAGCTCCTCACCGCCCGACTTCGTCACGGGGATGAAGCCCTCGGCGTCGACCCACGGCACGTACACGTCGGCCGAGTAGAAGTAGTCGAGGAACGCGGTGATGGCGTCCTGCTTGTCCTCGTCGTTCTTGAACGCCATGAGGTGGTCGGCGACGCCCAGCGTCACGGGCGAGCCGTCCTTGGTCGCGACCGGCGCCGTGCCGTAGTTCAGGTCGGGGTTCTTGTCCGCGATCTGACCGATCGTCGGGGGCAGGCCGACGATCATGCCGATCTTGCCCTGGATGAAGACGTCGATGAGCGGCGTGCGGTCCGTCGCGCCCGCGTCGGGCTGGGTCACGCCGTCCGTCGCGAGGCTCTGGAAGAACTGCGTCGCCTCGAGGTTCTCCGGCGTGTCGACCGTGATCTCCGACGCGTCGCCGTAGCCGCCGCCGTTGCCGAAGAACCAGATAGCCGTCTCGGCCTGCGCCTCCTCGGACCCGAGCGGGAGGCCGTAGCCGTAGGTGCCGCCGCCGAGCGCGGAGATCTTCGTCGCCGCGTCCTTGAGCTCGTCCCATGTCGCTGGCGGGGCCTCGGGGTCGAGGCCGGCCTGCGTGAAGAGGTCCTTGTTGTAGAACATCGTGCGAGCCGACGCGATGAACGGCAGGCCGTACTGCGTCCCGTCGATCGAGGCGTTCTCGACGAACGACTCCTGGAAGTCGGCGATCGTCTCGGGCGAGAGCACGTCCTCGGCCGGGTAGAGCAGGTCGTCCTCGACGTAGCCCGCGAACGCGTCGATGTTGAGGATGTCGGGCGCCTGGTCGGACTGGACCTTGGTGCGGATGACGTCGTTGATGTTGTCCCAGGACTGCACCTCGAGGTTGACCGTGACGTCCGGGTTCTCCTTCTCGAAGCCCGTGATGACGGTCTCCCAGAGCTTCTGGGTCTCGTCCGAGTACGTCGGGACGAGCAGGTCGAGCGTCGTGCCGTCGCCCTCGTCCTCGCCGCCACCGCCCTGGCCGCCGAAGCCGCACGCCGAGAGCGCCAGACCGGCCACCGCAGTGAGCGCCACCAGGCGCAGCGGGCGGCTCACCGGGGTCGTGCGCCGCGTGTTCGGGTCCTTCATGTCTTCTTCCTCCGCTTCGTTGCCATGAGGTCGATCGGTCCGGACCACGTGAGGCACGCGCCCGGGAGGAACGACCGGATCTGTCATCACCATTGATAGATCACGATCATTTCCTGCTCGTTACCGTCACATAGAAGCACGTTACGCGAGGTGGCGTCCAGAGTCGAGCACCTCCGTCACCAAAACGTCACCTTCGAGCATGACGCCGAGGGGCGGTGACCGCGCGGTCGGGCTCGGGCCGCGCGTTCGCGTCGTCGCTGCCGCGCGGCGGGCGCAGAGGTCGTCGGCGGTCGTCGCAGGCAGAGCGATCCGGAGCCCGGGCGTCCTCGGCCGACGAGGGTCGGCCGACTGCGGTCGCGCGCCGCGCCCGGCTCTCGGCCTTGAGTCGCGCGGAAAATGCAAAAGGCCGCTGATCTGCACTGGTGCAGATCAGCGGCCTTCGACCGGTGGAGCTAGGGGGATTCGAACCCCCGACCTTCTCATTGCGAACGAGACGCGCTACCAACTGCGCCATAGCCCCTTGAGCGGTGTACAGACTAACACCCCGGGGGCGGGGTCTCGCAAACCGGCCACCCCCGGGGGGAGCTACTCTCCGGCGACCCGACGGCGCGCGAGGATCTCGTTGAGATCGAGCCCCAGCGTCTCCGTACGGGGCTTGCGCTCGTCGCCCTCCGCCGGCTCGGGGGCGCCGGTCGCCGGGTCGCTCGTGCCTGCGGGCACACCCTCGGCACGGGTCGGCGCACCCGGCGCGGCACCGTCCTCGACGGCGCTCCCCGCACGCGCCGGCGACACGTCGTCGGCCGTGAGCGGAGCGGGCTCGCGACGCGGCGCGGTGGGCTTCATCGTGTACGTCGGCGGCGGCACGGGGACCGGATCCCAGGCGCGCCCCGACGGGACGTCGGCGCGCCGCGTCTCGGCACGCTCCGGAGCGGGCTCCTCGGAGTCCGCGCCGGCGGAGGCCGGCGGGCTCGCCGGGGTGCCACCCTCGCGTGCGGCCGTGGCGGTCGACGCCGGCACGGCGTCGGCCGTCGCCGCGGCGGAGGCTCGAGCGAGGTCCTTGGCAGTGACGCGCGGGATCATCTGGGTACTCACCTGCGAGCCGTGCACGGCGCGGCCGGTGACGCGGGGTCGCACGTTGCGCGGCGCGGCGGGGCTGCCGAGGACCGCCCCACGCGCCGCCCGTGCGGCGGCGCGGCGCTCGGCCAGCCAGGCGGCGTCGGACCGCTGCGCGGCGAGCACAGCCCGCCGGCCCAGGACGAGCACGAGCCCGAGGACCGCCGTCGGGGCGACGCCCGCCCACCACGGCACGAACCCGAGGGCGACGACGACCCACACCACGACGCTCGCGAGGAGCAGCACGACGGTGAGTGCGAGCCGGCGACGCGCCGCGGCGGCGCGCCGCTCGAGGAGGGCGAGCCGGGACGACTCACGACGTGGCTGCGCCCCGCGAGGGGGTGACGCGCTGACGGTGCTCCCCATGGCGTGCGATCCCTCCTCGTCGTGCGTCCGGCCGTCCGGCCGATCCTGCTGCCCTGCTCCCCCGCTCCCCAGGAGGGCGCGGGTCGTGACCGCCGACCCACCGCCCGGTCCGGCCGCGATCGCCGCGACGGCAGTGGTGCCGCCGAGCCTCGCGTCCCACCGGTCGAGCGCCCCGCCGGCCGGGCCGGCGACGGCCAGGACGCGCAGGGATCCCGAGAAGCGGTCCTCCGTGCGCGCCTCCAGCAGCTGCTGCCGATGACGCACCCGGTGCGGGACGTAGAACCCCAGCCACAGCATGACCACCGCGAGCGCGACGATCCCCGAGGCCGATTCCACATCACGACGGTAGGCGAGGCGTGCGGCGACGCCTCGCACGCGCCCCGGCGTGTCGGACGCCTCAGGTGGCCTCGCGCCGAGACGCCTGCCAGCGGGCGAGGAGCCCGTCGGGCACCTCCTCGCTCGTGATCGCGAACGTCCGGTGGTCGCGCCACGCGCCCTGGATGTGCAGGAAGCGCTCGCGCACGCCCTCGTCACGGAGGCCCAGCTTCTCCACGACGCGCAGGCTCGGCCCGTTCTCCGGGCGGATGTTGATCTCGATCCGGTGCAGCCCGAGGACGGCGAAGCAGTAGTCCGTCGCCATCGCGACGCTCGTCGGGATGATCCCGCGACCGGCGACGTGCTCGCTCACCCAGTACCCGATGCTCGCGCCGCACAGCGACCCGTACGTGATGGACGAGACGGTGAGCTGGCCGACGAGCTCGCCGTCGAGCTCGACGGCGAACGGCAGCGACGTCCCGGCACGCGCCTGGGAGGACAGCACGCGGACGTACTCGGCGAACGTCGGCGGGCCGCCTCCCGTCCCCGGACGCGGCGACGTGCCCTCCCACTGCTCGAGCCACTCCGCGTTGCGCGCGCGCAGGCGCATCCACGCACTCGCGTCGCGGCGGCGCAGCGGCCGCAGCACGACCGTCCCGTCGAGCGCGTCCTCCCGGAGCGTCACGGGCCACGGCTTGGCGACGGTCCACCCGCGCGCGATCTTGTGCGTCATCCGGCGGTGACCGTCCTCGGTGTCTCTCGGCGGGCACGGGCGGGTGCCCGGTCCTCGGTGCACAGGGTGGCACCACCGGGCGCCCGCGCGCCACCGGCCGGTGACCCGGGCACCCGACGGCGCCCGAGGCGGTCAGCCCAGCGTGACGACGACGCTCACCTCGGACCCGGCCGGCTGCGCGGGGATCGGGGCTGCCGGGTCGTGCGCGACGCCGTCGACGGTCACCGAGCGCACGCCCGTCGACACGTGGTCGGGGTTGCGGACCTCGATGTCGTAGACCGCGCCGCGCCACTCGCGTCGCACCTCGAAACCGTCCCAGTCCTTCGGGACCGACGGGTCGACGACGAGCCCGTCGAGCGCGAGGCGCACGCCGAGGACGTACTTGGTCACGGCGGTGTACATCCAGCCGGCCGTTCCCGTGAGCCACGGGTTCTGCGCCTTGCCGAACCACTCGTGGTCCCGGCCGTAGAGGAACTGCACGTACGCGTAGGGCTCGGCGCCGCGCACCTCGATGTTCTCGTTCTGGTGGTACGGGAGGATCGCGTCGTAGAACTGCACCGCCTCGTCGCCTCGCCCGAGCATCGCCTCCGCGATGATCGGCCACGCGTTGGGGTGCGAGAAGATCGCGGCGTTCTCCTTGATGCCCGGGTAGACGCGCGTGACGAAGCCGACCGTGTCGTCGACCTTCGTGAACGCCGGCCAGTTGAGGTGGTTGCCGTACTCGGAGCCGAGCAGCTCGCGCACCGCGTCCATCGACGCCTCGCCGCGCTCCTGGCTCGTGATGCCCGCGATGACGGGCCAGGCCTGGTGCTCGAGGAAGATCTTGCCCTCCTCGTTCTCGGCCGAGCCGATCTTCACGCCGTCGCGCGTGTACCCGCGGATCCACCAGCGCCCGTCCCAGAGCTGGGCGTCCGCGACCTTGGCGATGCGCTCGCGCTCGGCCGTGAACCGCACGACGTCCGCCTCGGCCCGCTCGTCGCCCGCCGCGGCGAGCGGCTCGGCGATCTCGAGGAACGCGCCGATCGCCCACGCGTGGAGGAACGTCACGAGCGACGTCTCGCCGCCGCCGAGGTTGAGGCAGTCGTTCCAGTCGGCGCGCAGGCCCAGCGCGACGCCGTTCTGGCCCACCTGCTCGGCCGAGAACTCGAGCGCCCGGACCAGGTGGTCGTAGACGGTGCCGGGCGTGCCCTCCGCGAACGGGATCTCCAGGTCGAGGAAGGACCGGTCGCCCGTCTCCTTGACGTACTCGACGACGGACGGCACGAGCCACAGGTGGTCGTCCGAGCACGTGTCCTCGAGGCCGTGGATGAGGTCCTTCGGGTCCACGGTGGGGACGATGGTGGGTGACGGGACGTCGGGCAGCTTCTCGGCGTCGGGGTCGAACGCCTTCGGGTCGAACAGGTGCAGGCCGTACCCGGCCTCGGTCTGCGCGCGCAGGAGCTCGACGATGCGCTGGCGCGTCTTCGTCGGGTTGGAGTGGATGACGCTCATGACGTCCTGGGCCGTGTCGCGGTACCCGAGGCCGGCGCGCCCGCCGACCTCGACGAACGACGCGAACCGCGACCACTGCACGCACGTCTCCGCCTGGAGCAGGGTCCAGGCGTTGATCATCGTGTTCATGCCCTCGTGGGGCGTGCGGATCCGGAGCTTGTCCTGCTTGGCGCGCCAGTAGCCGCGCAGGCGCTCCCGCTCGGCGTCCACCGTCGCGACGTCGGCGTACTTCGCCTGGATCGCGCGGCCGGCCTCGTCGCGCGAGCCGTACCCGAGCATGTAGACGAGCCGCTTGGTCTCGCCCGGCGCCAGGGTGACCTTGTGCTGCAGCGCGCCGCAGTGGTTCTGCGTCGTGGCGCTGGCGTTCGAGCCGTGCCCGCGCTCGATCGCGATCGGGTTGGCCTCGGAGCGGTACGGGCCGATGAAGCTGTCGCGCAGCGAGTCGTACGACGACGGCGTCTCGCTCGACGCGAAGTAGTGGAACGTCCACGGCTCGTAGTAGAAGTCGTACTCGATGATCCCGTCCTCGTAGGAGGACCCGGACGCGTAGAGCGACATCTGCAGGTTCTGGTTGTCGATCGTGATCGTGTGGAAGCTGAACTCCACGTACGACCCCACGGTGAGCTCGCGCACCTCGTCCGTGGTGTTGGTGACGCGCACGTCCCACAGCTCGACGTCGTCGTCGAGCGGGATGAAGACCGTCTGCTCGGCGTCGATGCCCTTGTACTCGGAGCGGAACGTCGTGTAGCTCAGGCCGTGGCGCGTCGTCCAGCGGCCCGCGCCGCCCGCGGGGTCGAGCTCCTCGCCCGGCCCGACGAACGGCTTGCCCACCGGCTGCCACGACACCGACCAGTAGTCGCCGTCCGCGTCGTCGCGCAGGTACACGTAGTGGCCCGGGCGGTCGAGCGGGACGCCGTTCTGGCGGAACCGCGAGATGCGCCCGTACTGGGAGCTCTTGTAGTACGAGTACCCGCCGCCGGTGCTGGACAGGACCGTGCACAGGTCGCGCGTCCCGAGGTAGTTGGTCCAGGAGACGGGGACGTCGGGACGCTCGACGACGTACTCGTCGCGCGCGGTGTCGAAGTGGCCGTAGCGCATCGTTGCTCGGGTTCCTGTCGTGGGGTGGGCGGGTGAGGCGGCGGGTGGTGACGGGTGCTGTCGAGCCGGGCGGGGTGCGGGCGTCAGACGCCGGCGGTGACGAACCCCTGCAGCCAGTCCAGGAGCTCGGCGGCCTTCTCGGGAGAGTCGGCCTCGACGAACATCCGCAGGACGGGCTCGGTACCGGAGAACCGCAGGAGCGCCCAGTTGTCGTTCTCGAGGAGGATCTTCGTGCCGTCGAGGTGCGAGACCGAGACGACGGCGTACGGGCCGACGTGCGTGAGCGGCTGCGCCTCGAGACGCCGGGGCACCTCGACCCGCATCTCCGGAGTCGCGGGCACGCCCGCCTCGAGCGTGTACAGGCGGCCGGTGATCCCGTAGATCATCGAGCGCAGCTCGGAGATGCGCTTGCCCGTGCGGGCGAGCATCTCCGCGACGAGCGCGCACGCGAAGATCCCGTCCTTGCCGAGGATCCAGCCGCGGACCGTCAAGCCGCCCGACGACTCGCCGCCCAGGACGGCGTCGATCTCCGCCATGCCCGCGGTGACGTGCTTGAAGCCGACCTTGACCTCGCGCGACTCCTCGCCGAGGTGGGCCGCGAGGCGGTCGAGCAGGTGCGTCGTCGCGAGGTTGCGCACGACGCCGCCCTTCTCGCCCCGCACCTCGTGCAGGTACCAGTACAGGAGCAGCAGCAGGTCGTTGGTCGAGATGTACTCGCCCGTCTCGTCGACGATGCCGATGCGGTCGGAGTCGCCGTCGGTCGCCATGCCGAGGTCGTAGCGCCCGCCGCCCTGCTGGATCATCGTCACGAGCGTGCTCAGCCGCTGCAGGTCGGGAGCCGGCGCGATGCCGCCGAACAACGGGTTGTGCGTGGCGTGGATGAACTCGGCGCGGACGCGCATGTCCGACAGGATCGTGCCGAGCGTCAGCTGGCTCGTCCCGTACATCGGGTCGACGACCACCTGCAGGTCGGAGCCGCGCACAGCCTCGACGTCGACGATCCGCTCGATCGCGTCGACGTACGGGTCGGTGAGCACCCGGTCCACGACGACACCCGTGCGGCGCGCGACGTCGATGTCGAGCGTGATGACGTCGTCGACGGACAGGGCGTTGGCCTCGTCCTGGTAGCGGTCCGTCTCGTCGTCGAGCGGCAGCGAGCCGTCCTGGCGGAACACCTTCATGCCGTTCCACTCGGGCGGGTTGTGGCTCGAGGTGACGATGATCCCGTACGCCGCGCCCAGGTACGGGGCGGCGAACGTGACGAGGGGCGTGGGGACGTCGTCGGGCAGGAGCGTCACCGCGATGTTGTTGCCCGCGAAGACCTCGGCCGCCGCGACGGCCGACTCGCGCGAGAGGAAGCGCCGGTCGCCGCCGATGACGACGCCCTTCGCGTCGAGGCCTCGCCGGATCGTCTCGTTGGCGATCGCCTGGCACAGCCGGCGCACGTTCGCGAGCGTGTAGCCCTCCCCGATCACGGCACGCCAGCCGCCCGTCCCGAACACGATCTTCGTGTCGGTGTTCTTCTTCGGGACGAAGAGCCGCTTGAGGACGATGTCCGCCGCCTGGGCCAGCTCGTCGGGCGTGTTGATCCCCCGCACCTCGTCCACGTCGACGATCCGGTACGACGAGATCCGTCGGCCCGCGCCGATGACACGGCGCGCGAGCTCGGTGAGGCGGTGCTCGCCGTCGGCCGCCATGCGCTCGAGCTCGGCGAACAGCAGGCCCGGCGACGCGACGTACGCCCCGACGTTGATCTCGGCCCTCGCCTCGGCGGCAGCCCCCTCGAGCTCAGACGACTCGAGGATCGCCGTGATCTCCCCCTCGGCACGCACGACGCGCCCGTACCCGTCCGGGTCGTCGACGACGGCCGACAGGAGCGACAGGTCGGCGCCCGTGAGGGTGTGCCGGTTGAGCAGGCCCAGCAGGGACTCCGACCGCAGGAGCGGGGTGTCGGCGTAGGCGACGAGGACGGTCGGGTCCGCATCGGCGCCCGTACCGAGGACCGAGGCGATCGCGCCGCGCGCCGCGAGGACGGCGTCGCCCGTGCCGAGCGGCTCGCCCTGCTCGACGTACACGACGTCCTCGCCGAGCAGCTCGCGCACCGTCGGGTCGTCCGGTGAGACGACCACGACGATCCGGGACGCGTCGACGACCCGGCGGACGTTCGCGACCGCGAGCTCGACGACCGTCGCGTCCCCGAGGGGCCGCGTGAGCAGCTCGCGCGACGCGGCGTCGTGCCCGGCGGCCAGCACGACGGCGGCGCGGGTCGTCGCCGGACGCGTGACGCCTCGGGCGCGCGGAGCCCGCGCTGCGGGGATGGCGGTGGAGATCGCGGGCGTGGTCGCGGTCATGGCGTCCTCACTGGTCGGCACCTTCTGGTCGGCACTCTGCCGGGCCGCCTCCAGACCCATTTGTCAGGAGTCCGTACTACCGCCTGGCCCCGATCATAGGCACCTCGACGGCGCGCACGGAAGCGGCACGGGCGCGACACCGGCGCGGCGCGCCCGGCCCTGGGCCGCCGCACGCCTCCGGCCGGGTGACAATAGGGACATGAGTGGCCTGGCCCAGCCCTACCCCCTGCACGGAAGCATCGAAGCCGAGGACGCGAAGGAGATCCTCCGCAAGGCCATCCGCACCAACCGCCAGACGAGGTCCGACCGGCTCCGCAAGGAAGCGGCCGCCGCGATCGCCGACGTCGTCGAGACCATCCCCGAGGTCGCCGCCGCCACGTGCGTCGCGACGTACGCCGCGCGTCCCACCGAGCCCGGCACCCTCGCCCTCCTCGAACGCCTCGCCGCGCGCGACGTCCGTCTCCTCCTCCCCGTGCTCGGCGCCGGTCTGCAGCGCGACTGGGCCGTCTACGACGGTCCCGCCGACCTCCAGGTCCGCGCACCCGGACGACCGCCCGAACCCGGGACGCCCACCCTCGGCCCCGACGCGATCTCGCAGGCCGACGTCGTCATCGCCCCCGCGCTCGCCGTCGACTCGCGCGGCGTCCGGCTCGGCCAGGGCGGCGGGTGGTACGACCGCGCCCTTGAGCACGTGCGCCCGGGGACCAAGGTCGTCGCCATCGTCTTCCCCGAGGAGGTCTACGACGCCGCGGACCGCCCCCTTCCGCTCGAGCAGCACGACAAGACCGTCGACGCCGTCGTGACCCCCCTGGGCTGGCGCTGGCTCCCGTAGCACTTGCTTCCACACGGGTCGGGTTCAACGCCCGCGTGGTCGGGCTGAGTGGTCGGGGTGGGTGGTGCGCTCGGGAGCGGCGGGGCGCAACCACGGACCGCCCAGCCCGAGCCCGACGCGGGCGCAACGACGGTCCGCCCGGGCTAGCCCGAGGTGCGCCGCGGCGCTACGGGACGAGGGTCAGTTCGTCCCTGCCCGCCTCGGCGACCGCGGCGGTCGTGAACGGCCAGGAGTAGGTCTCGCCCGCCGCCCAGGTCTTGAGCTGGTCGGCGTAGTGGTTCGAGGCCGGGTGGCCCGACGTGCCCGTGACGGTGACCCACGTGGAGCGGTCCAGGTCGTCGAGGTCGACGACCATGCGCATGGACGGGCCGGCCGTCACGGCGAACGACCCGGACGCGGCGTCCCACGCGGTCGCGTTGACGATCGACGAGCCGCCGGGCATGCCGACGGGGTTCGGGTTGACGTAGTCGCGCACGGGCCAGGGGATCGACTCCCCGCCGAGGACGGGGTGCTCGAGCGCGAGGACGTGCAGGTCGCCCCACGCCCAGTCGGTCGGGAGCTTGCTCTGCTCGACGGTCAGGTCGAGGCGTGCGGAGATCAGCGCCTGCGTGAGCACCTCGTCGCGCGTCTCGACGAGGTTCACCGTCTGCCGGTCGTCCCAGAACGGGTCGGTCGGGTTCTCCAGGAGGCCCTGGACGACGGCGAGCCAGCGGCTCCCGCCGCTCGGCCGGGCCGACTCGGGCAGGTCGTCCCAGAACGTGAGCTGGAGCAGGTTGCGCCAGACGGCCGCGAAGTACGCGGCTGCGGCCGAGTCGGTGTCGGTGCGGTAGTCCCAGTCGGCGAGGAGCTCCTGGCCCTGCGCCGCGAAGTCGTCGTCGATCTCCTGGTCGAGCAGGAGGGGCACGAGCACGTCGGCGTACGGGCTGCGGTCGTCGACCTGGATCTCGTTCATCGTGTCGACGTCGATGGTGCGGCCCGCGGCGATCTCCGCCTCGAGCAGCTGGCGGATGCGCTGCGAGCGGTAGCCGTAGTCCCAGTCCGTCGTGAGGAACGGTTCGACGCCGGTCGGGAGCACCGCCTGGTTCGCCGCGACGATGAAGCCCTCGGCGGGGTCGACGACGCGCGGCATCTGCTCGCTCGGGACGTAGCCCTGCCAGTCGTACCGCTCGTCGGAGCCGTCGCGCGGCCACGTGCCGTCGGACGGCACCTCGGCGTCGGGCACGGCCTGGCGCACCGGGATCTTTCCGGGCGCCTGGTAGCCGATGTGCCCGTCCGTCGTCGCGAACACGATGTTCTGGGCCGGGACCTCGAAGAGCGCCGCGGCGGCCTGCATGTCCTCGGCGTCTGCGGCGAGGTTGAACGCGAAGACGGCGTCCGCCGTCCGGCCCGGCTCGAGCGCGGTCCACTGGAGCGCGACGGCGTACTCGCCGAGGCGTGTGTCGAGTGCGGGCGTGCCGACGGCCGCCTCGAGCTGCGGGATCGCGGCCGAGACGATCGGGCCGTGCACGGTCGAGCGGATCTCGAGGTCGACGTCGTCGCCGCCCGCGACGCGCAGCGTCTCCGTGCGGGTCTCGAGCGGCACCCACTCGTCGCCGCGCAGGTAGGTGTCGTCGCGCACGCGCTCGACGAAGAAGTCGGTGACGTCCGCGCCCATGTTCGTGAGGCCCCACGCGAGGTCGGCGTTGTGACCGATCACGACGCCCGGGAACCCGGCGAACGAGAAGCCCGCGACGTCGAACCCGCACTGTGGCCCGACGTCGTTGCAGTGCAGGCCGACCTGCGCCCAGATCCCCGGAGCGCCGAGCGCGAGGTGCGGGTCGTTCGCGAGGATCGGCAGGCCGCTCGCCGTGTGCTCGCCCGAGACGACCCAGGAGTTCGACCCCGTGCCCTCGCCCCGACCGATCAGCACGGGCACGGCGTCGAGCGCACGGTCGGCGGACTCGAGGGCCGCCTGCAGGTGGTCGGACCCGTAGTCCTCCTGCGCCTGGGGGCCGAGCTCGAGCGCGACCTGCTGGGGGTTCTCGAGCTCGCCGGGCTGCAGGATCGGCGCGTTGACGTCGCTCGGGTAGGCCGGGAACAGCTCCGCGACCCGGGCCGTGTCCTGCATGGTGCCGTAGGCGAGCGCACGGTCCAGCTCGTCGTCGTAGTTGCCGCGCAGGTCCCACGCCATCGCCTTGAGCCAGGCGAGCGAGTCGATCGGGTCCCACGGCTCGGGGTCCGCGACGTCGACCTGCAGTCCGAGCACGGTGTACTCGAGCGCGATCTCGCTCGGGCTGCGGTTCTCGAGGTAGGCGTTGACGCCCTCCGCGTACGCCTGGAGGTAGGCCTTCGTCTCGGGGGAGACGATCTCCCACTCCCGCTCGGCCACCTCGCGCCAGCCGAACGTGCGCGTGACCGTGTCGGCCGCGATCGCGTCCGGGTTGTCGCCGACCAGCTCGGCCATCCGGCCGGAGGTGACGTGCCGGCGGTAGTCCATCTCGAAGAAGCGGTCCTGCGCCTGGACGTAGCCCTGGGCCCGGAAGAGGTCCTCGGGCGTGCCCGCGTAGATTTGCGGGACGCCCTGCGCGTCGCGGAGCACCGTGACCTCGCCCTGCAGGCCCGTGAGCTCGATCTCACCCGACGCCTGCGGCAGCGGCCGGCGGACCGTGACGACGACGAAGGCCGCCCCGGCGACGAGCGCCAGCACGACCAGCACGGCGACCGCGATCAGGACGCGGCGGCGCGTCGACCGGCGGCGCCGGGGCGGCGGAGCTCCGGTGTCGGCAGGGCTCGCGGGAGCAGCGCCGGGAGGGGCATCACCGGCAGGGGCCTCGGCGGGTTCGTGCACAGACACGGATGCGAGACTACCCCGGCCCGTGTCGCGCACCGGCCCGCGTATGATTGGCACTCGGAAGTTTCGAGTGCCAGGCGGTGTTGAGTCGGTCGGACCGCCGAGCCCGACCCGAGCCCGACCCGCCGCAGGCCGCTCAGCGGCCGTCTCGTGAACGAGGAGAACCCGTGCCCACCTACGCGTACACGTGCACCGCCTGCGGTCACGCCTTCGACATCCACCAGTCGTTCAGCGACGACGCCCTGACCGTCTGCCCCGAGTGCTCCGGGCGACTGCGCAAGGTGTTCTCGTCGGTCGGTGTGACGTTCAAGGGCTCCGGGTTCTACCGCACCGACTCCCGTTCGGGCGGCACGTCGTCCAGCACGCCCGCCGCCAAGCCGGCTGCCGCGTCCGGCTCGTCGACCAGCTCGTCGAGCGGCTCGTCGGGTTCGAGCTCCTCGAGCTCCTCGACGAGCACCTCCGCCGCCTCCTCCTGACCGGCGGGTCGCCTTCGGCGTGACGCCGCCGTCCAGGCCGGTCCACAGGCCACCGACCGCGGCTGCTGACGTCATCTGCCGCACGCGCCGTCCACAGGCGGTGGCTGCGACCGGCTGCGGCGCACCTGCTCGCCGCTACGGTCGGCGACCATGGCTCCCTGGTCGTCCCGCGCCCGTGCGTCGTCCGACGCCGTCCCTCGTCCGACGAGGTCCGCGTTCGCCCGTCGTGCGCGTGCGCTGTGGTGGCGCGGGCGTCTCGTCGTGGCTGCGCTGTGCTGCGGTGTCGCCGCGTCGCTGATCGTGTCGGCGGCGCGGCCTGCTCCGCCTCCGACGACGCCGGTCGTGGTCGTCGCACGCGCGGTCGCCGCGGGCGCGACCCTCACGGCTCAGGACCTTCGGGTGGACCAGGTACCGGTGTCGCTCGCGCCGGAGGGCGCGTCCGCGCGGCCCGACGACGTCGCCGGGCGCCGCGCCTCGGTGGCCCTCGCGCCCGGCACCCTCGTCCAGGGCTCGCTCGTCGCCGCGGGAGACCTCGCGGCCGCCGCGCCCGACGGGACGGTCGTCGCACCCGTCCGCCTCGATCCGGGCGTCGCTGCACTTCTGGGTGCAGGAGACCGCGTGGACCTGCTCGTCGCCTCGGACGGCGTCACGAGCGGCGCCGGCCCGGTCGGTGCGGCCGGCGCGGTCGACCCGGCAGCGGGCCCGACACCCGACCCGGGGACGAGTCCCGCGCACGACCCCTACCTGGCGCGCGGCGCCGTCGTCGTGCCGAGCCCCGAGCCCACGGACGACGGCGGGCTGCTCGGGTCCGGCGGGTCCGGGACCGACACGGTCACGCTCGTCGCCGTCCGTCCCGAGGAGGCCGTCCGGCTCGCCTCGGTCACGGGCTGGGCCACGGTGACCGCCGTGCTCGTCCCGTGACGCAGCCCGTGCCGGTCACCCGTCTCCGACTCGCCGGGCGACCCCGTTGCCCCACCACGCCGACGTTGGAAGGATCGCCCCTGCACAGTCGTGGCACCGCAGCCACGCGGGACCACCGACGTGAAAGGGATCCATCCATGCAGAGCGTGCTCAACGGGTTCAAGGAGTTCGTGCTCCGAGGCAACGCGATCGACCTGGCGGTCGGCGTCGTCATCGGCGCCGCGTTCTCGGCCGTCGTCACCGCCGTCGTCGACGGCTTGATCAACCCGCTCGTCGCAGCGATCTTCGGCAAGCCCGACCTCACCGACGTCGGCAACTTCACCATCAACGATGCAGACTTCAGTCTCGGTCTCATCCTCGACGCACTCTTCAAGTTCCTGTGCGTCGCGATCGCGCTGTACTTCTTCATCGTCCTGCCGATGAACCACCTCGCCGCGCGCCGCAAGCGCGACGACGAACCGGAGCCCGAGGCGCCCGCCGAGGACGTCCGCGTCCTCCAGGAGATCCGCGACCTCCTCGTCGCGCAATCGGCTGGCCCCGGCGGGCCCGCGGCGGGTGGTCCGACCCCGCCGCGCGACCTCTGAGCACACCGCATCCGCCGAGCAGGCGGTCGTGGCCCGTCCCGGACGAGGACGGGCCACGACCGCCTTCTCGTTCTCGAGCTCGACCGGCGTCAGTGGCGCCCGTAGTGCGGAGGCACGTCGCCCAGCAACCGCTCGTCGTTCGCGCCGGACGTGGAGCCGGGCCTCGCCTCGTCGCCCCACCCGTCCGCACGCTCGTCGGCGCTCGCACCGGGAACGGACGTCGTCTCGGTCCCCCGCCGCACCGCGCGGCGACCCCCGCGGCGCCGCGCCCCGCCGTCGGGCACAGCGGGACCGTCGGACGAAGACTCAGTAAAGCTGCTCACGTCCCCATCGTCCCACCCACGGCGAAGGGCCGAGCCGGACCGGAAGCGCCCGCGCCGCAAGCGCGCACGGCGGAGGATCAAGGTGACCCGCGACGTGGCGGCGCCGGGACGTGCGCGCCGTCGTGCCCACCCGCCGGAACGGAGAAGGTGAGCTGACACGGCGGGGTCGGGGGGCGTGCGCGCCGTCGTGGTCGGGCTTGGCGGGAGCGCCGCGAGGAACGAGCCGCGCGGATGGTAGACGGCGCGCACGCCACCCGACCCCGCACCCAGGGCGACCAGTCCCGCACGCCGAGCGACCCCGCCCGTGTCCAGGATCAGAGCTCGTCGTCCCCGTGCTGCTCGTCGTCGTCGATCACCGGCACGACGACGATCCGGTCGCCCCCACCGGTCTGCGCGACGCCCCCGGACTCGGGGAGCCGCGCGTCGCGCACGGCCTGCACGACCCGCCGGATGCGCTCGGCCTCCTTCGCGGGGTCGAGGAACGCTGCTGCGGACCACACCTGCGCGACGGTCCACCCGATGCGTTCGAGACGTTCGGCGACCTGGCGGTCGCGGACGCGGACGCTGCGCTCGGCGACGTAGGCGGCGTCGTCGGTGAGGACGGCGACGAGGAGCTCGCCGGGCAGGTCGGGGTGGCCGACGACGAGGGGGATCCGGTCGCCGTCGCCGATGCCGTAGTCGGTCTCGACGACGAGGCCGGCGCGCCACAGGCGTTCGGCGAGGTCGAGGACGAGGCGGTCGGGGCTGCCTCCGACGTCGACGCCGTTGCCGAGCGTGACCTGGTCGGCGACGCCGCTGCGCTGCTCGGCGAGGTCGAGCACCTCGGCGAGGAGCTTGGCGCCGGCGCCGCGTAGGCGCTCGGGGTCGAGGTCGCCGGCGGTGAAGCACGAGACGACGTGGAGCCTGCGACGGGTCGCGCCGACGGTGTCGAGGAGCATCGCGTCGGCGCCCGGCGTGTTGAGGATGCCGAACCGGTGCAGGACGCGCCCGTGGGGCGTGCGGCCGAACCCGACGGACAGGACGATGGTGTCTCGCACGAGGCCGGCGACGCCGGACACGTCGGCGACGACGACGGGCTCGGGCCGGGACGCGGCGAAGAAGCCGGCGAGCGCGGGGTTCTGCCGCACCTCGACGAGCAGCGCCTCGCGGATGCGGTCGGCGTGCAGCGGCGTGACGGTGACGATGGCGAGCGATTCGTCGGGGCGGGTCAGGGCGTGCTCGATCGCGACCTCGACGACGCGGTCGACCTCGGCCTGCGTGCTCTCGACGGCGCCCGAGACGGGGTCGGGCATCCCGGCGCCGTCGACGACGTCGAGCTGGACGAGCGCCTCGGCGCGCGGCAGCGGGGAGGGGCGCAGGACGCCCGCGTAGCCGTGCTCGGCGAGGAAGGTCGTGACGTAGGGGTCGCGGCGCGACCCGTCGGCGAGGAGCGTCACGGTGGGGAGGAGCTCCGCGAGGTCGCGGACGGTCGACGTGGAGGCGGCGCGGGGGTCGCCGACGGCGACGACCTGCCGCCCGCGGGCGAGCGCGGAGAGCACGAGCTCGACGGGCGCGTGCTCGATCGCGTCGAGCACGACGAGGTCGACGGTGCGCGTGGCGGGCACGAGGTGCGGGACGAGCGTGGGCGTCGCGACGAGCACGGGCCGCAGCCGTCGCAGCACGTCGGGGTGCTTCTCCGCCGTCTCGCGCAGGCTGACGAGCCGGCCCTCGAGCAGCTCGGTGAAGAGGTCCTCGGCCTGGTCGCGGTGCTCGCGCATGGCGACGCCGAGGTGCTCGCGCACCGCGGAGCGCACGGGGGCGCAGAGCGCGGCGACGTGGGCGCGGTCGAGCTCGCGGAACCGACGTGCGAGGGCGTCGAGCCCGGCACCGTCCTGGCCCGCGAGCGCCTGGTCCTGCGCGAGGACCTGCTCGAACACCGAGCTCCACCAGGTGAGCTCCAGCTCGGGCCCCACGAGGTCGGCCTCGACGCGCCGGGCGGCGAGGTCGGCGACCAGGTCGTCCAGGCCCGCGCCCGTGAGCCGGCGCAGGATCGCGGTCCGCGCGGGCAGGGTGTCGAGCGACTCGGAGTCCTCTGCGAGCGCCTCGAGGCGTGCGGCGAGCGCGTCGAGAGGCACGTCGAGGAGTCCGGCGCCCTGGGGCGTCCCGGCGAGCACGGGCTCGAGCTCCTCGACGTCGATCCGCACGGCCTCGTGCGTGTCCTCGATGGCGGACAGGCCTTCGGGCAGGGTCGGCCAGCCGCCGCGCGGGCACTGCGCCTGCCAGACGGCGCGCTGCGCCTGCACCTCGATGAGGGCGGTGTGCAGGTCGGGCACGCGGACTCCGGGACGCACCATGTCGCGTGCCTGACGGCGCAGGCGTCGGCGCACGAACCAGCCCATGTCGATGCCGCGCTCCTCACGCCACGCGCGCGTCGCGGTCGCCTCGACGAGGTCCTGCGCGGTGCGCTCGAAGATCATCGGCTGGAAGACGTCGAGCGTGCCGCGCATGCCGCCGAGCATGGCGAGCTGGTCGCCCCACTGGCGCAGCGTCGTCGCGGGCGTGAGTCCGGTCCTCTGCGCGACCTGGTCGACCTGCGCGCGCAGCTGCGGGAGCGTGTGGGTGCGCAGGCGCTCCACGCGCACGAGCGCGTCGTGCGCCTCCTGCGGGGTGGTCAGGCCCGCTCCGGACCAGGGCGTCGCCGTCGCCCGTGCGGTGAACGCGCCGAGCTCGGCCGCGGCGCGCAGGTCTTCGGCGAGCTGTACCCGCAGCGGTCCGACGGCGAGCACCGCCTCGGGCGTGAGCCGTACCCGCGTGTCGGGCGCGGGCCGTTCGGCGGTGAGCCGTGCGAGGGCCTGGAGGGCGTCGTAGGCCGAGACGTTCCACGGCTCGCGGACGAGGTGCAGCGCCTCGATGTACCCGCCGAGCCGGGCGCGCGAGCCGAGGAGCGCGTCGCGGGTGCGCGCGAGCTCCTCGTCGTCGACGGTCTCGGGCTCGCTCGCCATCGCCGCGAGCAGCCGGTGGGACGCCGTCTCCCGCCAGGTGGGCTCGGGGGCGATGTCGAGCACGAGGCCGCCGAGGCCGAGCGCGTCGAGGCGCGCGACGAGCGCGTCGGCCGCGCGGCGGTGCCCCGGGACGTAGAGCACGTGCCGTCCGGACGCCGCGGCCTCGGCGACGACGGCGGCGAGGGTCCCGGCGACGTCCGACCCCGCGGGCGCGTCGACGAAGAGGTGGGACCCGCTCGCGAGGACGTCGACGACGTGCCGCTGCGACGGGTCGAGGTCGCCCGCCCCGCGCTCGTGCACGGGGTCCGCGTCCCCGACGCGGGGGGTGGGCAGCTCGCGCCGCAGCGCGGCGGCGGACGTCTCGTCCCCGGCGATCGCCGCGACGACCTCGTGCCGCTCGAGCGCGGGCGCGAGCTCGTCGAGGTCGTCGACCAGCACCTGGCCCGGGTGGACGAAGGTCCCGACGAGGACGCGGTGCGTCAGCTCGAAGTCGCCGAGCACGGCGCGGCCCAGCGCGGTGATGCGCGCCATGGCGTCGTTCGGGTCGAACCCGGCACCGGTGAAGGTCGAGCGCGCGAGGGTCACCGGGTCGAGCAGCGCGCCGTGCGCGCGCAGGGTGCGTGCCAGCAGCGGGTTGATCTCCGCCGTCGGCTCGAGCGTGAGCTCGTAGTCGGTCTCACCGTCGCCGCGCGGGGTGACGGTGAGAGGCCGCAGCAGGACGGGCGCGCGAACCGTCCGGGGCGCTGGCGCCTCCGCAGGGCCTCCCGGTGCCGGCTCGTCACCGGCTCTGGCGGGTACCGCGTCGACCGGTGGCTCGTCGTGCGGGTCGTCGTCGTCCCGGGCAGCGGGCTCCCCGTCCGCGTCGGGCGCCGGGACGGGGACGACCGGCGGCGTCAGGGTCGTGGTCCCGCGGCCGGCGACGCGCGCGAGCGCGGCGACGTCGTCCTCCGGCAGCGGGGTGCCGGGGTCCTGGGTCCAGGTCGCGACACCGATCGCCAGGTAGGTGGGCGCGACGCCGTAGCGCTGCGCGTGCTCGGCCGCGCGCACGACGACGGCACGCGCCCGACGGCGTGCGGCCGGGAGCGATCCGCCCTCCCGAAAGAGGTTCGCCAGGCGCGTGGGCCGGCCCGCGAAGAGCTGCGCGACGCCCGACGGGTGCGCCGCCGTGAGGTCGACGACCGCGTCGCCCAGGAGCGAGATGTCCGCGAGCGAGGAGCCTCCCGCGAGCTCGACCAGGCCCGCGCGCCAGCGCGTGACGGCCTGCTCGACGAGGTCGGCCGTGGTCGGCTCGGTCACGAGCACGGGACGCGGGTGGTCGGCTCCCTCTTCGTCGGGGTGCGCTCCTGCGGGGGTCTCGGGGGCGTCGTCGTGCAGCCGAGCAGGATCGGCCACGCTCCGGGCGGCTGAGCTGGTGCGGGCTGCGGCGTTCACCCTCCGACGCTAACCGCAGTGGCGCACAGGGCCCGCCACGGCACGCCGGGCGCGTCACGACACGATCGTGGAGACGTCGCGGCCTGCTCGGACGAAGACCGCGCGCCGACGACACCGAGGAAGAACTGCGAGGTCAGAGGTGTCCACGTGCGGGGACGACGAAGGCCCCGGAACGCGATTCTCTGCGTTCCGGGGCCTTCGTCGAACGTCATTCCAGGATGCTCTCCCGGAGAAGTATGAAACAGCGCGCACCGCGCAGGGGGCAGGCGATGCGCGCTGTCGAGGACTATCTTGCACGGCCCGATGGCTGGCGTCAACACGGCTCCGCAGACCTGGACGGGTGAATCGGGGAAAGGTCGGAAGCCACCCTGAGAACGACCTGGACGAGCGTCCACAAGAACTGTGCGTTTCCGCGAATAAGGTGCGGTAGGGGCGGGCGGTCCCGAGGTGACGAGCATCACACCGCAGGCGTGGGGCGGCTCGTCGGAGCGGGCCGCTGGTCGCCGTGCGCCGTGCGCGGTGCTCCTGCAGGCTACGCCCCCGCCCGGGCCCGTCCCGGCCTCTCGAGGCCTCTCTCCGAGGCGTCACAGGATCTTCTCGGTTCCTCACGGCGCCGGGCACGGCACCCCTGAGCGAGGTCCACACCGCCCGCCTACCGTGGAGGGACGCCCGTGGCCCGACGCCGGTCCTGCGGCGCGCGGCCGTCCCACCCGGCCGGTGGCGGCGGGCGACCAGCCCGACCAGCCTCGACGACCGGAAAACGCACCACGTGACGACACCCCCTGGCAGCACCCGCGACACCGCGCCCACGACCGAGGAACCTTCCGCCAAGGAGCGCGAGGCACCTGCCCGGCTCTCGCTCACCCAGATCCTGGCGAGCGCCCTGGCGGCCGTGAGCACGACCCTGCTCCTGTCGTACTTCGGCACGGCCGGCACGATCATCGGTGCCGGGATCGCGAGCGCCCTCACCGTCGTCGCGAACTACGTCTACACGCGGTCGATCCAGAAGACTCGTGAGCAGCTCGTGCCCGTCGTCGGCAAGGTCGTCCAGGTCACCACCGGGGCGAGCGTCCCGCGGGACCGCGGCGCGACGGCGCGCGTCGTCGCCGTGCCCCGCGGCACCGACCCGACGGCCACGCCGGAGGCCGTCGACGCCTCCGCGGGCGAGGCGGCCGTCCACCGCGACGGGGACGCCGCGCCGGGCGATGCGGTCGCGGCCCCCGAGCCCGCCCTGCCGAGCAGGTGGTTGCGGCTCGTCGACCGGTACGGCCGAGGACGCGTGCTGACCGTGACGGCGCTCGTGCTGTTCGTCCTGGTCATGGGCGTCGTCCTCGTCGTCGAGCTCGCGATCGGCAAGCCGATCTCCGACGCCGTGCGCGGCCAGGAGGGCGCAGGGACGTCGATCAGCAGGACCACGACGCCCGGCGACGGCGCCGTGAAGCCGTCGCCGGACCAGCCGTCCGACGGCGGCACCCTGCCGACCGACGACCCGTCGTCCGTCCCCACCGACGGCACGACGACCGAACCGGCCCCGGCACCCACGCAGGAGCCGACGGACGAGCCGACCGACGGCTCGACCGACAGCCCCTCCCCCGCACCCGTCGACCCCACGACACCCGACGGGGACACCGGTGGCACGGGCGGGACCGGCTCCGACGGCGAGGGCGGGACCGGCGAGCCGTCGACGGGCACGGGTGGCACACCGCCGGGCGGCGGCATGGGGTCCGGCGGCGCAGGCGCGGGCGACACGTCGGGCGGATCGGCCGAGCCCACCCCGGCTCCGACGACGTCGTCGTCGGCCTGAGGGACGGGCCCAGCGCGCCGGGGCGCGTCCCGGGACTCAGCCCTCGTTGGTGGCGAGGGCGTCGGTGAGCAGCTCGACCAGGGCCTCGAGCTGCACGTCCCTGGCCGACGACCCGTCCTCGTCCGCCGCGCCGTCCAGGGCCCTGGCGGCCAGCCCGGACTTGCTGTCGATGAGCTCGGCGATCTTCGAGTCGATGGTCTGCGCGGCGATGATGCGCCACGCGGTCACGGGCTCGTCCTGGCCGATCCGGTGGACCCGGTCGATGGCCTGGGTCTGCTCGGCGTCGGTCCAGGACAGCTCGGCCAGCACGAGGTTGGAGGCGACCTGGAGGTTGAGCCCCACGCCCGCCGCCGTCAGGGAGCACACGGCGACCGCGACGTCCGGGTCGCCCGTGAAGGCGGCGATGTTCCGCTCGCGCACCTTCGGCGTCTGGTCCCCGCGGATCGAGGCGAACCGGATGCCGCGGTCGGCGAACGTCTGCTCGGCCTGGTCCATGACGTCGACGTGCTTGGCGAAGAACACGACCTTGCCGACGTTGCGGGCCAGCTGCGCGGTGTAGTCGGCGGCCGGCCCGGCCTTGGCCTGCCCGATCCGCCGGACCATCGTGAACACGTTCTCGCCGCCGGCCTTCGAGCTCGAGTCCTTGAGCTCTGCCGCCGCCACCCGGCGGGCGAGGTCGAGATCGACGCGGTCGCCGTCGGTCGCCTCGGCGGAGACCTCCACGCCGACGGCGCGCGCCTGGGCGGCGGACCGGTAGCGCTCGACCAGCCGGCGGGTCAGCGCGGCCTCGGCGGCGCGGATCGAGCTTCCGACCGCGCCGTCGAGCTCGACCGGCAGGTCGGCCACCCGGCGAGCCGGGATGTCCGCGACCACGTCGGCCTTGCGGCGTCGGACGATGCCCATGTCGATGACGGCGGACCGTGCGGCGGCGTAGAACCCCCGGTCCGCCGGGGTGAGGCCGGTGTCCTCCAGCGCGGTCATGAGCTTGCCGAGGGGCTTCGTGTCGTCGATCCAGCCGAGGAACTGCCAGATCGCCCGGAAGTCCTCGATGTCGTTGATGAGCGGGGTCCCGGTGAGCGCCATGAGCAGCGGCCGGGCGGTGCGGGCACGGATGCGCTCCGAGAGCGCGAGGACCCGCTGAGAGCGCTGCGAGGACTTGTTCTTGATGAAGTGCGCCTCGTCGACGACCATCCCGCGGAAGCCGAGCTCGCCGAGCCAGCCGGCGTGCCGGTCCAGGATCTCGTAGTTCACGACGACGACGTCCGCGAACGCGTCCACCTGCTCGCCGTCGCCGTGGACGACCGTCACGCGCCGCAGCGGAGTCCACATGCCGACCTCGTGCGCCCAGTTCGCCTTCACGACGTTGGGGACGACGACCAGCAGGGGGAAGGCGTCGGCTGCCTGGGCCGCGAGCAGCGCCTGAGCGGTCTTCCCGAGGCCGGGCTCGTCGGCGAGCAGGAACGTGCGGTGACCACGGGCCGTGGCCGCGACGACCTGCGCCTGGTGCGGCATGAGCGCACGCCCGGGCGGGGCGGACACCGCGCGCGGCTCCGGCAGCGCCATGCACGCCGGTGCCCCGGGTCCGGCCTGCTCGAAGGACCGGAAGAGCGGCTCGAGCAGCTCCCAGCCGGCGAGCCGCCGGGGCCGCGCGGCCATCCGCTCGGCCGCGGCCTCGAAGTCCGGGGCGAGGAACGGGTTCGCCAGCTGGCGCGAGATCGCGGACCGGGGCACGACGCGCTTCTCGGTGACCGGCGCCTGTGCGCTCGGCTCGGCCGGCGCAGCGGGCGGCGCGGAGTCCTCGGGCGGCTCCAGACCCCCGGCGCGCATCACGGTCGCCTTGTAGGCGCGCGCCGCGTCGGAGACCCGGGCGTCCTCGGCGAGCAGCGTGAGCAGGGAGGTGTCCCGGGCGGCGATCCTCGCCAGCAGCGTCGCCACCCCGTCGAGCCGCTTGAGCTCCTGGTCCCGCTTCGACACGGAGAGGGAGCGGTCCGACGTCACCCGGGCCCGCTCCTGGCGCACCAGCAGGGCCACGACCTGGAACTGCGTGCGCACCGACGGCCGTGTCGGCGGCCGGCGTACCGCGCCGTCGAGCTCACGGGCGATCCCCGCGAGCACCGGGATGATCCCCTGCTCCGACGGCCGCGGGGCGCGCCGACGCTGGGCGCCGGGCTGAGACCGCTGAGCGCCAGGCTGCGAGCGCTGGGCGCCCGGCTGAGGGCGCGCGCGGCCGGAACGACCTCGACCTGTTCGAGCCACGCCTCCTCCTTCGTTCGATTCCCCGAGCAGCCGCGTCCGGCGTGCCCGGACGCGACCTCGTTGCGCCCGGTCGGGCGCCGCGTCGCCGCACGGCACCACGGCCCGTGCTGCGGGTGCTCGGTCGTGCCGACGGCGTCCGGCGTCACGCGCCGGGCCGTGCGGGCGACCACGTGTCACGACGGACGACCCGCAGCACGCGACGATCCGCCGGTCGAGCGCTCACCGGGAGCCCTGCGACGCCACGACGTCGCCGGACGCCCCTGCACGCCGGTCGCCGAGGCTCCTCACGGGACGAGCCTCGGTTGAACACACCCACCCTGTGCGCCTGGGCAGATTCGAACTGCCGACACCCGCTTTAGGAGAGCGGTGCTCTATCCCCTGAGCTACAGGCGCGCGACCCCGGGGGGCAGGGCCGGAGCACAGCCTAGCCGCCGGGACCGGTCGGACGCGAAGCGCAGCCCGCGCGCAGGTCCTCCGCCCTAGCGCCGGACCAGCCCGCCGCGCCCGGCGACGTCGGCCGCGCGAGGATGGCCGCATGCCGCAGCCCGCCGACGCTCCCCGACGCATCCTCCTCGACTGCGACCCCGGCCACGACGACGCGGTCGCGATGCTCCTCGCGCACGGGAGCCCGGCCGTCGAGCTCGTCGCCGTGACGACCGTGGCGGGGAACCAGACGCTCGAGAAGGTCACGCGCAACGCCCTCGCGGTCGCGGAGGTCGGCGGGATCGACGTCCCCGTCGCCGCGGGGTGCGACCGCCCGCTCGTCCGACGGCGCACGGTCGCGCCCGACATCCACGGCGAGTCCGGGATGGACGGGCCCGAGCTGCCCGCGCCGCGGCGCTCCGTCGACCGCCGGCACGCGGTCGACCTCGTCGTGGACACCGTCATGGGCGCCGAGCCCGGCGAGATCACGCTCGTGCCGACCGGGCCGCTGACGAACGTGGCGATGGCCGCGCGCAAGGAGCCGCGGATCGTGCCGCGCGTCCGAGAGGTCGTGATGATGGGCGGCGGCTACCACGTCGGGAACCGCACGCCCGTCGCGGAGTTCAACGTGCTCGCCGATCCCGAGGCGGCGCACGTCGTGCTGAACGAGGCGTGGCCGCTGACGATGGTGGGCCTGGACCTCACGCACCAGGCCGTCGCGACGCCCGACGTGCGCGAGCGCGTCGCCGCGCTCGGCACCGCACCGGCCCGGTTCGTCGCCGAGCTGCTCGACTTCTACGGCTCGACGTACCGGTCGGCGCAGGGCTTCCCCTACCCGCCCGTGCACGACCCGTGCGCCGTCGCGTACGTGATCGACCCGGACGTCCTGACGACGCGCCGAGCCCCGCTCGACGTCGAGCTGTCCGGCGCTCTGACGACCGGCATGACCGTCGCCGACCTGCGCGGCGACGAGCCGGGCCCCGACCAGTGCCGCACGCAGGTCGCCGTCACCCTCGACCACGCCCGCTTCTGGGACCTCGTCGTCGACGCGCTGCGCCGCCTCGACCACCTCGCCACCTGAGTGCATGAAAGAGTCGCGCTCGAGCCGTGCGAGCGCGACTCTTTCATGCACTCAGCGGGTGGCGGGGGTCCGGGCGGGCGTGGGTGACGAAGTGGTAGCGCAGGCCGGTGGACGACGTCGCCCACTCGCCCGGGGTGGCGGCCCACCCGGCGGGGACGGCAGGGGCGAACGTGTCGCCCTCGACCTCGGCGTCGATCTCCGTGACGACGCACCGGTCGGCCTCGCCGATCGTCGCCGCGTAGAGCTGGGCACCGCCCATCACCCACACCTCGCCCGACCCGGTCGCCCGGGCGGCGGCACGGGCGAGCCCGAGCGCCTCCTCGACCGACCCGGCCACGAGCACCGGCGCGCCGCTCTCCTCGACCGGCCGACCGTCGTCGTCGTCGGGCACCGTGGCACCTGACACCGCGCCGCCGGGCCCGCGCCCACCGGGCGACCAGCGGTCCTGCCGGGTCACGACGACGTTCGTCCGCCCGGGCAGAGGCCGGAACCGGGGCGGGAGCGAGTCCCACGTCCGCCTGCCCATGACCACCGGGTGGCCGGACGTGAGCCGCTTGAAGTGCGCGAGGTCCTCAGGCAGGTGCCACGGCATCGTGCCGCCCGCGCCGATGACGGGACGGCCGGCGGCGTCGCGCGCCTGCGCCCAGACGAGCCCGATCATCAGACGGCGATCGGCGCCTTGATCGTCGGGTGGTGCTGGTACCCGACGACCTCGATGTCCTCGTACTCGTACGCGTCGATCGAGTCGCGCGGTGCGAGGCGCAGGGTCGGGTAGGGGTAGGGCGCGCGCGTCAGCTGCTCGCGCACCTGCTCGACGTGGTTGTCGTAGATGTGCACGTCGCCGCCGGTCCAGACGAAGTCCCCGACCTCAAGACCGGTCTGCGCCGCGACCATGTGGACGAGCAGCGCGTACGACGCGATGTTGAACGGCACGCCGAGGAACAGGTCGGCCGAGCGCTGGTAGAGCTGGCACGACAGCCTCCCGTCGGCCACGTAGAACTGGAAGAACGCGTGGCACGGCGGCAGAGCCATGGACTCGATCTCCCCGACGTTCCACGCGGAGACGATGTGCCGGCGCGAGTCCGGGTTGGAGCGGATCTGCTCGATCACCTGGGCGACCTGGTCCACGTGGCGCCCGTCCGGCGTCGGCCACGAGCGCCACTGCACGCCGTAGACCGGGCCGAGCTCGCCGTCGGCGTCCGCCCACTCGTCCCAGATGCTCACGCCCTGCTCCTGGAGCCAGCGCACGTTGGAGTCGCCGCGCAGGAACCACAGGAGCTCGTACGCGATCGACTTGAGGTGCACGCGCTTGGTCGTGACCAGGGGGAAGCCCTGCGACAGGTCGAAGCGGATCTGCCGGCCGAACACGCTGCGCGTCCCCGTCCCGGTCCGGTCGCCCTTGGGCGTCCCGTGCTCGAGGACGTCGCGCAAGAGGTCCTCGTAGGGCGTCGGGACGGCGGGCGTTGCGTCGGTGACCACGGCCGCCAGTCTAGGTGCGCGGCCTCGACACCGGCGCGAGCACCGTCTCGACGTGCGTGGTCGCGGGATCGGTGCCAGTGTTCACGGTCGCAGGGGGGAAAGACACATCCCGGATGAAACGGAGATTTACCATGGGTTGGATCGCCTACATCGTGCTCGGGCTCGTCGCGGGACTCATCGCTCGTGCGGTTCTCCCGGGGAAGCAGACCGGGTCCCTGATCATCACGATCCTCCTGGGCATCGTCGGGGCGCTCCTCGGCGGATGGCTCGGCAGCGTGTTCTTCGGCACGAGCCTCGGAGACCTCGGCGACTTCCGCACGTGGCTCCTCGCGATCCTCGGCTCGCTCATCACGCTCGGGATCTACGGCGCGGTCACCCGCCGCAGCCACGCCTGACCAACACCTCGCACGGGCCCGACGTCGTCCCCGGACGAACGTCGGGCCCGTCGTGCTGCCCCCTCCCGGTGCGCCGACGTGACGCACCTCATGTCACCGATCGTCGGGCTGCGCGGTCGTAGGGGTGAGAGCGCGCAGGGTGCGCGACGCACAGGAGGCGGTCATGGCACGCATCGTCGTCGTCGGCGGAGGCTACGCCGGGTTCACGGCGGCTCGGGAGCTCGAGAAGCGTCTGCGGCGCGAGCTGCGCCGCGGCGAGGTCGAGCTCGTGCTGGTCGACCCGCGGCCCTACATGACCTACCAGCCTTTCCTGCCGGAGGTCGTCGCGGGCTCGGTCGAGGCACGCCACGCCGCCGTCGCGCACCGCGGCCACCTGCGTCGCACGCGGCTCGTCGACGGCACGGTCGAGCGCGTGGACCACGCCCGGCGCACGGTCGTCGTGCGGCCCCGGTCGGGCGAGCCGTACGACCTGACCTACGACACGGTCGTCGTCACGGCGGGTGCCGTGACGCGCGTCTTCCCCGTGCCGGGGGTCGCCGAGCACGCCATCGGCATGAAGCACGTCGAGGAGGCCGTCGCGATCCGCGACCGTCTGCTCACGTCGTTCGACCGTGCCGCGAGCCTCCCCCGCGGGCCGGAGCGCGAGCGGCTGCTGACCGTGACCTTCGTCGGCGGCGGCTTCTCCGGCGTGGAGGGCTTCGCGGAGCTGCTGTCGCTCGCGCACGACCTCACGCACGTCTACCCCGAGATCGATCCCGCGGAGCTCCGGTTCCACCTCGTCGAGCGGAACGACCGCATCCTTCCCGAGGTCACCGAGCGGCCCGGCCGCTGGGTCGTGCGCGAGCTCGAGCGGCGGGGTGCGCACGTGCACCTCGGGTCCGGCCTCGTGTCGGCCGAGGGAGGCGTCGTGACGCTCTCGACCGGCGAGTCGTTCGCCACCGGCCTCCTCGTGTGGACGGCGGGGAACGCGGCCAACCCGGTCGTCGCGACGCACACCGACCTGCCGGTCGACGCGCGGGGCTACGTCGTCGTGCGGTCCGACCTGCAGGTCGGGACGGCGGACGCACCCGTGGCCGACGCCTGGGCCGCGGGCGACGGCGCCGCCGTCCCCGACCTCGCGACGCCGCGGCCCGGAGCCCTGACGGTGCCCAACGCGCAGCACGCCGTGCGGCAGGGCCGGCGCCTGGCCCGCAACCTCGTCGCGGCGCGCCGCGGCCGGGCGACGCACCCGTACGTGCACGGCAGCCTCGGCGTGGTCGCGACGCTCGGCCTCGGCACCGGGATCTTCCAGTACCACCGGCTCGTCGTGCGCGGGCCCCTCGCGTGGCTCATGCACCGCGGCTACCACGTCCTCGCGATCCCCACGTGGGAGCGCAAGGCCCGCGTCCTCGCGGTGTGGACGACCGCCGCGCTGTTCGGGCGCGACGTCGTCTCGCTCGCCTCGGTGCAGGACCCCCGGGGGGCGTTCGTCGCGGCCGCCCCGGCCACGGAGCACCGGTCCGTCGCGGCCTGAGCGGAGCACTGCGGCCGGGTGCCGCGGAACGTGTCGAGCGCCCCGAGGTCCTGGACCTCGGGGCGCTCGACGGCGTGAGACTGGCGTCAGGCCGTCACGCGACGTGCTGGGCGAACGTGATCTCGCCGCGCAGCGACTCCCCTTGCGGGACGATGGAGTCCTCGGCGAGCCGCGCCCCGAAGTACGTGGCCTCGGGGTCCGCCACGACCTCCCGGTCGTCGCCCTGCGCGGCGAGGGCGGTCCGGATGAACTCGTCGAACCGCACCCGCTCCGGCCCGGCGATCTCGACCATGCCGTTCAGCGGCGCCCCGGCCGCGACCTCCGCGACCTTGCGCGCGACGTCGGCGGACGCCACGGGCTGGAACGCCACGGGCGGGATCCGCACGACGCCGTCGGCGGTCGCGCCGTCCGCGATGGAGCGCGCGAACTCGAAGAACTGCGTCGCACGGACGATCGACCACCCGCGACCGGAGCCGCGGACGAGCTCCTCCTGCGCGACCTTCGCGCGCAGGTACCCCGCGTCTGTCCGGTCCGTGCCCACGATCGACAGGATCACGTGGTGGCCGACCCCGGCGCGCGCCTCGGCGTCGAGCAGCGTGCGCGTCGACGTCGTGAAGAAGCGCATCACGTCGTCGTCCGCGAACGACGGCGAGTTCGACACGTCGACCACGACGTCGGCCCCCGCGAGCGCCTCGTCCACCCCCGCGCCCGTCAGCGTGTCCACACCCGTGCTGGGCGCGGCGACGACGGCCTCGTGCCCGGCGTCGTGCAGGCGTGCGACGACCTGGCTCCCGATCAGTCCCGTTCCTCCGACGACGACGATCCTCATGACCTTCTCCTCTCCTGCGCGCGGCGTCGTGCCGCCCGTCATGCTGTCGACCGGGCGGCGCCGGCCCGTGTGACAGCGACCGTCGGGCGGGAATCGCCGACGTCCGCCGCACGTTCCTCCGGGTGCGGACGGCCTGCCCGCCGAGAGCCCACGAGTGCGAGGATCGACGCATGACCACCCAGCCTGCCGAGAACACCGTGAACCCCCCCGACGAGGCCGAGCGCGACGTCCCCGCGCCCTCCCCCGCCCCGGCCGACCCGCTGTGGGTCGAGCGCACCGGCGACCGCACCTACACGGGCCACTCCGCCCGTGGCGCCCAGGTCTCGATCGGCCCGGCGAGCGAGGGCGCGGTGTTCACGCCCGGCGAGCTGCTGAAGATCGCCCTCGCCGCGTGCGCGGGCATGAGCACCGACCGCACGTTCGCGCGCCGGCTCGGCGACGACTACCAGGTGACCATCCACGTCGAGGGCGCCAAGCTCCTCGAGGAGGAGCGCTACCCGAAGATCACGGGCACGTACGACATCGACCTGACCTCGCTCGACGACGACGTGCGCGACCGGCTCGTCACGGTCGCCGAGCGAGCGATCGACAAGGCGTGCACGGTAGGACGGACGGTCAAGGCCGGAGCCGAGGTCGAGTACCTCTTCCAGCCGGAGGGTGCCGGCCGACAGGTCGAGACACAGGCCTGACGCAGGACCGACACGGGATGACGGGAGGCGCCATGGCGCACCAGCAGGACCCCTCGAGAACCCCCGCGCCGTACGGCGGCGTGCCCGAGTACGGGACACCGCCGCGCCCGGGCGCCCCCGTCGACGTCCCGACGCAGGACGCCGTCGAGTGGTCCGCGTACCGCCCCACCCCGCTGCTGGACGCCGCGCTCGACAAGGCCGTGACGATCCCGTCGCACGTCATCCGCGCCCACGTCGACTCCGTGCGCCGTCGGAACCCGGAGGCGAGCCCGGCGCAGATCGTGCGGATCCTCGAGCGCGAGTACCTCCTCGTCATCCAGGCGGCCGGCGGTGCCGTGGGAGCCGTGGCGGGGTTCCCCGCCGTGGGCACCGGGGTCGGGATCGTGCTCACGTCGAGCGACATCGCGACCTTCTTCGCGTCGTCGGCGGCATTCGCGCTCGCCGTGGCGGACGTGCACGGCATCGCGGTCGACGACGTCGCACGCCGTCGCGCCCTGCTCCTCGCCACGGTCCTCGGCGAGAAGGGAGCGCGCGACGTGGAGCGCGCGACGCAGGGGTCGGGCCTCGCCTGGGGCAAGGTCCTGCTCACGAGCATGCCGGCGGGGACGCTCGTCAAGGTGAACAAGGCGCTCGGCAACCGTTTCCTGCGCACCCAGCTCGCGAAGCAGTCCGGTCTCGCGATCGGGCGCCTGGTCCCGTTCGGCATCGGCGCGGTCGTCGGGGTCGCGGGAGCACGCGCGCTCGGCCACGGCGTCATCGCCCAGTCCCGGCGCGCGTTCGGGCCGCCACCGTCGGTCTTCGGTCGTTTGATCGAGGTGGTCGAGTCGCCGATCGAGGACGCTCCCCCGCGGCTCGTCCCCGTGCCCGACGACGACGACGCGCAGCCGCGGCGGCGCCGTCGCCTCCTGCCGGGGCGGGGCCGGCGGGACCGCTCCGCCGCGCGCGACGCGGAGTGACGGTCGACGGGCCCCGGGACGGCCCGGGCGCCGGCGTGCCGTCCGGCGACGACGTCCCGGGCGTCCGGCGCGGTGCGGGACGCGGCGGGCGTCGCGTCGCCGTCGGACGTGACCTCGACGTCGACGCGTCGGTCGCGTTCGCGTGGGTCGCCGACCCGCGCACGCATCCACGCTTCATCCCGCTGACGCGCATGACGACGCCCGCGGCGCGCGGGCCGGAGGTGGGCGACCGGTTCACGATGGTGAGCGGTCCGCTCGGGCACCGCGGAGCGCCCGGGTTCACCGACCGCATGGTCGTGGAGGCGATCGAACGGCCCTCCACGGCGGCGGGCCGCACCGGGCGCACGCGCGTGCGCAAGCTCGGGCCCGTCCTGCTCGGCGACGCGGGGTTCGACGTCGTCCCACGCGGCCCGGGCCGATGCCGCGTCGTGTGGTGGGAGGAGGCGTACCTCGCCGGCCCGGTCCCGCGCGGTGTCACCGCGCCCCTCGTCGGCCTGGCACTGCGCGCGATGATGCACGCGTCGCTCCGCCGTCTCGAGTCCCGCTTGACGCGCCGCGCCCCGGAAGCCTGACCTCCGCGGGCACGGCGCCCCAGGCACGCCGAACCCGGGGTTGCGTGTCATCCACGGTCGTGGGTGACACGCAACCCCGGGTTCGGCGGAGTGGGGTGGGTGGTCAGGCGGTCGGCCCGTCGGTCGCGGTGCCCGACGGCGCGTCGTCGGCCGGGTCGGCGGGGCCGGAGCTGTGCGGGGTGCCCGAGGGGACCGGGCCGGCGAGGACCAGGTAGAGCTCGCGGCGCGTGCGCTCGAGGAGCTCGGCCGCGGCCTTCGCCTGCTCGTCGGTGCCCGTGCGGGCGACCTGGTGGACTGCCGCGGCGACGGCCTCGACCCCCGCGCGCAGCTCGCGCCGCGACCGACCGCCACGCCCCGCGGCGTCGGCGAACGGGTCACCGAGCTCGGCGGCGTGCTCCGCGACGTACGCGGTGCCTGCCTCCGTGAGGGTCGCGAGGCGACGCCCGCCGTCGGCCGAGAGCTCGACGAGCCCCTCGTCCTGGAGCAGGTTGAGCGCCGGGTAGACCGCGCCCGGGCTCGGGCGCCACTGGCCCTCGCTGCGCTCGGCGATCTCCTGGATCACCTGGTAGCCGTGCATGGGCTGCTCGGCGAGGAGCAGCAGGACGGCGGCGCGGACGTCGCCGCGACCGGCGCGACCGGGGCCGCGTCCGCCGTGCCGACGGCCGCCGTGCCCACCCGGGCCGAACCCGGGCCCGCCGGGACCGAAGCCCGGTCCTCCGGGACCGAAGCCCCGTCCGCCGTCGGCCGGACCGCCGAAGCCGCCGGGCCTGCCGCCGCGCGGCGCACCGCCGCGACCACGGCCGGAGCCGGCGTCGCCGCGGAACCATGCCGCGTCGTCGGGCACGGGCGGGAAGCCGTCGCGACGGCGGCGACCGGGGCGCGGCCCGGGTCGGCCCGCGACGGGCTGGGAGATGTTCTGGATGTCGTCCGGGGTCCGGCCCCGGTGCTGGTGTGCGTAGCTCATGGGATGTGTCTCCTGTGTTCGTGGGCCCCGGGCGTGCGCCGCAGGGCGGTGGCGGGCCGTGGTGGCCTCGCAGGGATCGCGAGCGCCTCGAGCAGTCGAAGGATCTCCCGAGGCTGGCTCAGCGATACGCTAACGATATATCGATAGAATATCGCTGTCAACACCCGGTCGCCGCTCGCGTGGTCCCAGGACGCACCCGCCCGCCGGACGTACGCTGGCATCCAGCAGGTCACCGGACGGACACACCCGCCCGGCCTTTCGAACCGACGTGCACCCCGGGCCGCACCACCCCCGCGGCCCGACTGCCCGCGAGGAGGCGGCGATGCGCCCTGGACACCCCCGGCACTACCTCATGTGCCGGCCGACGTACTTCACCGTCAGCTACGAGATCAACCCGTGGATGGACCGGCGCACCCCGGTCGACACCCCCCTCGCGGTCGCGCAGTGGGAACGCCTGCGCGACACCTACCGCGACCTCGGGCACACGGTCGAGACGATCGACCCCGTCCCCGGGCTGCCCGACATGGTCTACGCCGCCAACGGCGCGACCGTGGTCGACGGGCTCGTCTACTCCGCGCGCTTCACGCACCCCGAGCGCGGCCCCGAGGGCCCCGCGTACCTCAAGTGGTTCGCCGACCACGGCTACGTGACCCACCTCGCCGAGCACGTCAACGAGGGCGAGGGCGACCTGCTCACCGTCGGCGACGTCGTGCTCGCCGGCACCGGGTTCCGCACCGACCGTGCCGCGCACGCCGAGGCGGCAGGACTGTGGGGTCGGGAGGTCGTGACGCTCGAGCTCGTCGACCCGCGCTTCTACCACCTCGACACCGCGCTCGTCGTGCTGCGCGGGAGCGAGGGGACCCCTCTGGGCGCGGAAGGTCCGGGCACGATGCGTCCCGGCCACGACGGGCCCGACGACGCGCCGCACCCCGGGCTGACCGGCACGCCCGGCGTCGACGTCGCCTACTACCCGCCTGCGTTCTCCCCCGCGTCGCGCGAGGTCCTGCGCGACCGCTTCCCCGACGCGCACCTCGCGAGCGAGGAGGACGCCGTCGTGCTGGGGCTCAACGCCGTGAGCGACGGCCGGCACGTGGTGCTCAACCCGCGGGCCGCGCACCTCGCGGCGGCGTTGCGCGAGCGCGGCTACGAGACCGTCGGCGTCGACACGTCCGAGCTCCTGCGCGGGGGCGGCGGCGCGAAGTGCTGCACCCTCGAGATCCGCTCCACCGTGCCGACGCACGCGCCGACGTCCGGGAGCCCGTCGTGACCGCCCAGGTCGTGCGCACCTCGGGCGCTCTCGCGCACAACTACCACCCGCTGCCCGTGACGGTCGCGACCGCCGAGGGGTCCTGGGTCACGGACGTGCACGGGCGCCGCTACCTCGACTTCCTCGCGGGCTACTCGGCGCTGAACTTCGGGCACCGGCATCCCGCGCTCGTCGACGCCGTGACCCGCCAGCTCGGGCGCGTCACGCTCACCTCGCGCGCGTTCGACCACGACCTCCTGCACCGGTTCGCCGACGCGCTCGCCGTGCTCGTCGGGCCGCTCACGACCGGCGGCCCGGACGCGATGGTGCTCCCCATGAACACCGGCGCGGAGGCGGTCGAGACCGCGATCAAGACCGCCCGCAAGTGGGGGTACGACGTCAAGGGCGTGCCGCCCGGAGAGGCGACGATCGTCGTCGGCTCCGGGAACTTCCACGGGCGCACCACGACGGTCGTCTCGTTCTCCGACGACCCCGACGCGCGCACGGGGTTCGACCCGTACACGCCCGGCTTCCGGCTCGTCCCGTACGGCGACGCCGACGCCGTGGCGGCCGCGGTCGACGAGACGACCGTCGCGGTCCTGATGGAGCCGGTCCAGGGCGAGTCGGGCGTCATCGTGCCGCCTGACGAGTACTGGCCGCGGCTGCGGTCGATCACCGCCGAGCGCGACGTGCTGCTCGTCGCGGACGAGATCCAGTCCGGCCTCGGCCGCACCGGCACGACCCTCGCCACCGAGACGTGGGCCGTGCAGCCGGACCTCGTGACGCTCGGCAAGGCCCTCGGGGGCGGGATCCTGCCGGTGTCCGCCGTCGTCGGGCGCCGCGACGTGCTCGAGGTGCTCACGCCCGGCACGCACGGCAGCACGTTCGGCGGCAACCCGCTCGCGTGCGCGGTGGGCCTCGCCGTCGTCGAGCTGCTGTCCACCGGCGAGCACCAGCGCCGTGCGCGCGAGCTCGGTGGGCTCCTCCACGCACGCCTCGCCTCGCTCGTGGACTCCGGGCTGCTCGTCGGCGCGCGCGGGGTCGGGCTGTGGGCGGGCGTCGACCTCGACCCCGCGCACGGGACGGGCCGCGACCTGTGCGAGGCCCTCCTTGCGCGCGGCGTCCTCGCCAAGGACACGCACGGCTCGACCATCCGGCTCGCGCCCCCGCTGACCATCACGGAGGACGACCTCGAGACCGGTCTGTCCGCCCTGGAGGATGCGCTGACGGCGCTCGGGCGCGGTCGGTAGAGTCCGGTGGGTGACCACCGCGCAGCCTGAGCCCACCGCCCCTGCCGACGTTCCCACCGCCGACGCCACCGCCCCTGCGGCCGACCTCGCGACGTCCCTCGACGACCTGCGCCGCGCCTACGCGGACCTGCAGGCGCTGGGCCTGAAGCTGGACCTCACGCGCGGGAAGCCGTCAGCCGAGCAGCTCGACCTCTCCGAGGCCCTGCTCGCGCTCCCGGGCGAGGGCGTGCACACGGACGCCGACGGCACCGACGTGCGTAACTACGGCGGGCTCGACGGGCTTCTGCAGCTCCGCCGCATCTTCGCCGAGCTGCTCGGCGTGCCGGTCCAGCAGCTCCTCGCCGGCGGCAACGCGAGCCTCACGCTCATGTACGACACGCTCGCGTACGCGACGCTCTTCGGCGTCCCCGGCTCTGACCGGCCCTGGGGCCGCGAGGAGACCGTCCGCTGGATCTGCCCGGTGCCCGGCTACGACCGGCACTTCTCGGTGTGCGAGGCGTTCGGCATCGAGATGGTCACCGTCCCGATGACCTCCGACGGGCCGGACGCCGACGCCGTCGCAGCCCTCGTCGCCGACGACCCCAGCATCAAGGGCATGTGGGTCGTGCCCACGTACGCGAACCCCGACGGGTCGGTCGTCAGCGAGGATGTCGCGCGCGCGCTCGTCTCGATGCCCACCGCCGCACCGGACTTCCGCATCCTCTGGGACAACGCCTACGCGCTGCATCACCTCACCGACGACGAGGTGACCAGCGCCGACGCCCTCGGCCTCGCCGCCGAGGCCGGCAACCCCGACCGCGTGATCCTCTACGCCTCGACGTCCAAGATCACCTTCGCCGGCGCCGGCGTCGCGTTCCTCGGCGCCTCCCCTGCGAACGTCGCCTGGTACAAGAAGCACCTGTCCGCCCAGTCGATCGGCCCCGACAAGGTCAACCAGCTCCGCCACGCCCTGTTCTTCGGCGACGCCGACGGCGTGCGCGCGCACATGCGCAAGCACCGCGACATCATCGCGCCCAAGTTCGACGCCGTCACGAGCATCCTCGCCGAGCGCCTCGGCGACGCCGGCGTCGGGTCGTGGACCGAGCCGAAGGGCGGCTACTTCGTCAGTCTCGACGTCGTGCCCGGCACCGCGTCGCGCGTCGTCGGGCTCGCGAAGGACGCCGGCATCGCGCTCACCCCCGCCGGCGCTCCCTTCCCCTACGGCAAGGACCCCGAGGACAAGGTCCTGCGCCTCGCCCCGACCCTCCCCCCGATCGAGGAGGTCCGCGTCGCGATGGACGGCGTCGCGACCTGCGTCCTCCTCGCCGCCGCGGAGCACGCCGCCCGCGCGAGGTAGAACCCCGGTCACGCGAAGTAGAACCCCGGTCACGCGAAGTAGAACCGTGGTCGTGTCCGACGGCGCGTGGTCGGGTTGGGCGTCGGGGTGGGTGGGGGCGCCGCGTCTACCATCCGCCGCTCGTTCCTCGCGGCTCCCGCCAGGCCCGACCACGACGCGGCGCCCCCACCCACCCCTCCCGGCATCACCTCACCCTGGTCCGTGCTCACCCGGGCAAGACCCGTGGTGTTACGCCGAGCATGTCGTCACGGCTCGTCCTGGTCGCCTGACGGGCCACAACGCCATGCTCGACCGGCCGGGACCGCATGGTCGCCACGAGAGCGGGCCACGGCCCCGTGCCTTGCCGACGCGCGCGACTTGGCCCTGACGGCGGACCACCGTTCTACTTCGGCAGACCAGGGTTCTACCTCGCGTGACCACGGTTCTACCTCGGCCGACCAGGGTTCTACGTCGGCGGGTCCGGGGCCCGGCGTCCGCCTGGGGTGCGGTGATCGTCGAGCGGGTGGGGCGGCGTCGGATGCGAAGGGCGTCAAGGCCGCGCTCCCAAAACCCACGCCCGAAAGACCCGGGCGACGGCGCGGACAGCCCGAGCACCGACGCCGCCCCACCCGCGGACCCGACCACAGCACGCCCGACCCGGCCCGAGCACCGACGCCGCCCCGCACGCGGACCCGACCACGAGCGCACCCCGACGATCCGGTCATGGCCCTGACGAATCTCACTGGTCTTGCGGCACCGACCCGACGCAGGATGGAGCACGTGCGCGACCGATGAGTTCTGCCGGCCCGGACGGTCGGTGGTGGGTGGCTCGGAGACCCGGGCGGCTCGTCGGTACCGGCGAACGACCATCCCGCGGAGGGGACATGACCGACACTGCACGCGGCGACCTCGCCGTCGAGGCCCGCGGCCTCGTCAAGCACTTCACGACCGGCAAGTCGGTGACCAAGGCGGTCGACGGCATCGACCTGCTCATCCCCGAGGGAACGGTCTTCGGAGTCCTCGGGCCGAACGGCGCGGGCAAGACGACCGCGGTGCGCATGCTGGCGACGCTCTTGCGGCCGGATGCGGGCACCGCGCGCGTGCTGGGCCACGACGTCGTGCACGACGCGGACAAGGTGCGCTCCGTCGTCGGGCTCACGGGGCAGTACGCGTCCGTGGACGAGGACCTCACGGGCACGGAGAACCTCGTGATGCTCGCGCGGCTCTACGGGTTCCTCGGTGGCACGGCGCGCAGGCGATCGGCGGACCTGCTGGACGCGTTCGGCCTGGGTGACGCGGGCGACCGTCAGGTCAAGACGTACTCGGGCGGCATGCGGCGCCGCATCGACCTCGCGGCGAGCCTCGTCATGAGCCCGCGCGTGATCTTCCTCGACGAGCCGACGACCGGGCTCGACCCGCGCAGCCGCAACCAGGTGTGGGACATCGTGCGCGTGCTCGTGGCCGACGGCGCGACGGTCCTGCTCACGACGCAGTACCTCGAGGAGGCGGACCAGCTCGCGGACCGCATCGCGGTGATCGACCACGGCAAGGTCATCGCGGAGGGCACCGCGACGGAGCTCAAGCGCTCCGTGGGCGAGGGCGCGGTCACCCTGCGTCTCGCCGACGCGACGCAGCGCGGCCGTGCGGCGGAAGTCGTCGCCGGTCTCCTCGGCACGGAGGTCTCGCTCGCCAACGACCCGTACGCGTTCTCGGCGCGCGTGCCCGACGACGGCGCCCTCGCCGTCGCGCGCATCCTCCCGGCACTGGGCGACCAGGGCATCGTCGTGCCGGAGTTCACCCTGGGCCAGCCGAGCCTCGACGAGGTCTTCCTCGCGCTCACCGGCCAGCCCGTCGAGGAAGACGAGACGATCGAGGAGGTGGCCTGATGGCCGTCGACCCCACCACCACCGCGGCGGACCTGCGCGCGCCCGAGGCGAACGCGCTGCGCGCCGCCGTCGCGCTCGACCGGCGGCCCGACCGGCCCTCGCCCGTGTCGGCGACGTTGACCTACACGTGGCGCGCGCTGCTCAAGATCAAGCACGTGCCCGAGCAGCTCTTCGACGTCACGGTCTCGCCGATCATCTTCACCCTGATGTTCACGTACCTGTTCGGCGGTGCGCTCGCCGGCGACGTGACGAGCTACCTGCAGTTCTTGCTGCCCGGCATCCTCGTGCAGGCCGTCCTCTTCACGACGATCTACACGGGCTACACGATGAACACCGACATCAGCAAGGGTGTGTTCGACCGCTTCCGCTCGCTGCCCGTGTGGCGACCGGCACCGATCGTCGGTGCGCTGCTCGGCGACACCGTGCGCTACACGATCGCGTCGATCGTCACGTTGGCCCTCGGGCTCGTCCTGGGCTTCCGGCCGCCGGGCGGCGTCGTCGGAGTCGTTCTCGGGGTCCTGCTGCTGCTCGTGTTCGCATTCGCCCTGAGCTGGGTGTTCACGGCGCTCGGGCTCGTCCTGCGCTCGCCCAACGCGGTCATGGGCACCTCGATGCTCGTGCTGATGCCGCTGACGTTCGCGTCGAACATCTTCGTCGACCCGTCGACGATGCCCGTGGTGCTGCAGCGATTCGTCGAGGTCAACCCGGTGACGCACCTCGTCACCGCGGTCCGCAGCCTCATGGCCGGCGAGCCGGACATGAACGGGATCATGTGGGTCCTCGTGGCGTCCGTCGTCCTGACGGCGGTCCTCGCCCCGATCACGATGCGCCTCTACCGCAACCGCAGCTGACACCACGGCACGCCACCGTCGGGGCGACGTCAGGGCCGCAGCAACAGCTCGCCCGCGAGGCTCACGGCCTCGCGGGTCGAGCGACCAGGATGGCTCACGACCATGAAGTGGCGTCCGATCGCGAGAGCGAAGAGCAGCGTGCTGCGAGCCTCGACCTCGTCGGCATCGTCGACGAACGTCGCGAAGAGTCCACGCAGCCAGTCCATGCGTCGCTCGTCCGTGCGCCGCAGACGCTCGGCGACGTCAGGCTCACGGCGCGCCCACTCGCGTACCGCGAGGTCGATGCGGTGCAGCTCCTCGGAGAAGGACAGCCGACCTGCCGCGCGGAGGGTGTCCACAGCGTCCCTCGCCTCGGCGCCCGCCTGCTCGATGACCGACTCGGTGCACCGACGCTCCCAGTCGTCGAGCATCGCCTCGAGCAGCTCCGCCCGATCAGAGAAGTGCCCGTAGAAACCGCCCTTGGTGACGCCGAGATGGCCAGCGAGCACCTCGACCCGGACTGCTTCCGGACCGCCTTCCGCGAGTGCGGCGAGCCCGGCGTCGACCCAGTGCTGACGGGGTGTGCGCGTCCGGGCGGGCATGGGACTCCTTGGTGCACCTAGGCTGGTCGGGCATCTATACGCTACCGTACAGATGAAACGTACGGTGGCGTATACATGGAGGTCGGTCATGGACGGCAGCACGAGTCGCGCGCGCACGATGGTCCGCGTCGCCGCGGCGATCCTCGTCACCCTCGGCATCGGACACCTCGCGCTCATGGGCGTGGTCGCGGGTGCTCGGATGGCCGGCTGGGTCGAGTCCGGACTGTGGGGGGCGGTCCCGCTACGGCCAGGCCCGGACCCGGACGAGACTGCGCTGCTGGACTCCACCGCGTTCTGGAGCGGGATCGGCAGCTTCGCCGTCCCGCTCGTCGTGCTCGGCCTCCTCCTGTGGTGGCTCACCGGACGCGGGGTAGTCCCGCCCGCCTTCGTCGGCTGGACGCTCACCGCCTGGTTCGTCGTCGGAGGCGTCGTGCTCGTCCCCTCGCCGATGTTCGTCGGTGCGCTCGCGGGACTGCTCCTCGTCCTCGCCGCGCGGATCCGGGAGCGCCCCGCTGAGACCGTCGAGTCCGACGTCAGCCGACCTCCGGCCCTCCAGCCGTCTCGTCGTCGCACTTCTTCGTCACGACCATGACGGGGCAGGCCGAGTGGTGCAGGACCGCCTGGCTCGTGGAACCCAGGAGCAGGCCGCGGAAGCCGCCGCGGCCGCGCGACCCGACCACCATGAGGTCGGACGCCGTCGAGAACTCGGTGAGCAGCTCGGCGCCGGTGCCGTCGAGGACGATGCGCTTGATCTTGAGCCCGGGGTGCTCGGCCTCGTGCCGGTCGATGATGACGTTGAGTCCTTCGGTCACGTCCGCGAGGACCTGCTCGTGGTCGATCGACGCGGGCAGCCACGCCAGCAGGCCGGAGCCGGCCCCCACGGGGACGCCGGCGACCGCGACGAGCTCGGCGCCCCAGGCCTGCGCCTGACGGATCGCGTGGCGCAGCGCGATCTCGGCCGACGGCGACCCGTCGACACCGACGACGACCCGCTGGAGGGGCTTGATCGCCGGCAGCTCCGACGATCCGCCGTCGTCTCCCTTGCCGCCGGTGCGGAACGGCACGACGACGGTCGGGCAGTGGGCGTGCGCAGGCAGCGCGGACGACACGGTGCCGAGTAGCCGCTCGGTGAAACCTCCGCGGCCACGCGTGCCGACGACGACGAGCGAGTGCTCACGTGACATCTCGACGAGCACGCCGGCGGCGTCACCGGTCGTGACGGTCGCGGTCGTCCGGACGCCTGCCGCCTCGGCCCGCGCCCGGGCCTCTTCGAGGACGGCGCGAGCGCCCTCCTGGATGGCGGTGTCGTCGAGCGCCGCGTAGCCGCCGTCGAGGGACGCCGCGGTGAAGGACGGCAGCGAGTACGTGCACACGACGTGGAGGGGCCAGCCGACCTGCTGGGCGTAGGCCGCGGCCCAGTCGAGGGCGTGGAGGCTGGGCGCCGACCCGTCGACGCCGACCAGGACGGATTCGGTGCGGGTCATCGGTGACACTCCTCTCGACGGTCCGGTGCATCGAGCTCGAGCACCCGACCGAGACGACGACCCGCCGTCCGTCCACCACGGGTCATGAACGAGTCAAGAATGCCACGAACCCCGCCTGCTCGCGACGACTCGCGAGGGACGGGGTTCGTGGATCGGGACCGTGCGGTCCGCGCCGGCCGAGAGACTCAGGCCACGCGGATGAACGTCGGGTTCGACTGCCAGATCTGACGGAACTGGACGGTCTTCCCGGGACGCGGGGCGTCGATCATCATGTTGTCGCCGGCGTAGATGGCGATGTGACCCGGCGTCCAGATGAGGTCGCCCGGCTGCGCCTGGTCGCGCGAGACCTTGGTGCCGATCGAGCCCTGGGCGCTCGACGTGCGCGGGAGCGTGATGCCGACCTGCGCGTAGACGTAGCTCGTGAAGCCGGAGCAGTCGAAGCCGTCCGGGGTGGTGCCGCCGTAGACGTACGGGACGCCCACGTAGCGGGCGGCGATCGAGACGATCGAGGAGCCGTAGGCGGAGGCCGGAACCTCGACCGCGGCCTGCTCCTGCGCGGGAGCCTCGGCCTCGTCGGAGGTGGACTGGCGCTCCTGCGTGCGGCTCGTCTGCGTGGTGCGGACGGGCTCCGGCTCGGGCTCCGGCTCAGGTGCCGGGGTCACGGCCACGGGGGCCTGCTCGACGGTGAACGCTGCGTCGGCCGCGACGGTCACGACGGGGGCGGCCTCGAGCGCCTGGCGCGCCTGTGCGGTGAGGGCGCTGAGGTCGACGGCGTTGAGCTTGCCGGACTCGTTGTCGACGGGTGCTGCGGTCGCGGGCGCGGCGGCGCCGATCATCGAGACGATGAGGCCCGAGGACGCGGCGACGACGGCGGTGCGGCGACCGACGGTCGACATCTGGTCCGAAGCGGCCTGGGCGATGGTGCTGAGTGGCGTCACTGGACGCCGCGCCGCGCGGTGGCGGGCGCGAGTCGTGCTCACGGTCACGTTGTGCCTCTCCATGACGCCTACGAGGTCAGCTGTCGGGTTCGGGTGGAAGAGTCACCCGGCCTGGCAGACCGAGGTCTGTCGGGCTTCACCCCAAGGGCACCGTCTCCGGTACCCGGTTATTGGGTCCCCCGCCCCTGTCTTCGGGTCGTCGTTGGCCTCTTGCGGTGACAGGGTTCGGCGTTCCGCTCGAGGACTCCCTCGGATGGGTATTCCGATGGAGCAGCACCGACCGTACAGGACGCCCCAGCAAAAGTCACGTTTCGATGACGACGGAGGGTGGACGGTCACGTCCTTGCAGGTCATGTGCCCTATCGTCGGGAACGCCGGGTTACTGGCGGGCGACGAACAGGTGGCGCGCGACGTCCTCGGGCAGGTCGAGCACGACCTCCGCGCCCTCGCCCTGGACCGTGAGCCCGCCGTCTGCCTCCGGGCGCACGACGAGCGTGCGACGCGGCAGGACCCCGGCCTCCGAGAACCGCGACAGGAGCTCGACGTCGACCTGGATCGGCTCGGCGATCCGCTGCAGCACGACGCGCAGGTCCCCACCCTCCGTGCGGTTCGCCGCACGCTCGCGCACGTAGGCCGGGAGCGACACGACGCCGTCGAGGAAGTCGACCTCCTCGAACTGCTCCCCCAGCTCCGGGAGCCCCGGGATCGGGTTGCCGTAGGGGTCGAAGTGGGGGTGGTCGAGCAGGCCGATGAGCCGCTCCTCCACGAGCTCGCTCATGACGTGCTCCCAGCGGCACGCCTCGGTGTGCACGTACTCCCAGTCGAGCTTGATGACGTCCGTGAGCAGGCGCTCGGCGAGGCGGTGCTTGCGCATGACGCGCGTCGCCTTGTCGTTGCCGGCGGGCGTGAGCTCGAGGTGCCGGTCGCCCGTCACCACGACGAGCCCGTCGCGCTCCATGCGCGCGACCGTCTGCGACACCGTGGGACCCGAGTGCCCGAGGCGCTCCGCGATGCGCGCGCGCAGCGGGACGATGCCCTCTTCCACGAGCTCGTAGATCGTCTTCAGATACATCTCGGTGGTATCGATCAGATCGGTCACGTCACGCTCCTGTCGCTCGTCGGCTCGGGGCACCGGCCCACACCCGGCCCCGGGGGGCTTCCGCCCGCACCGGCGGGCCGCTGGGGACAGTCTATGGCGCGGCCGTGACTCACCCTGGGGACGGCGCGGAACCCCCCGTGGCGGACCGCGTATCGTGACGCTGTGCCCGAGCCTGCGAACACCCCGATCACGATCCCCGCCGACCTGCTGCCGAGCGACGGCCGCTTCGGGTCCGGGCCCAGCAAGGTCCGCGCCGCGCAGGTCCGTGCGCTGTCCGACGCCGGGACGCAGCTCCTCGGGACGTCCCACCGGCAGGCGCCGGTCCGCTCGCTCGTGCGCCGCACGCGCGAGGGTCTCGCGGAGCTGTTCGCCCTGCCGGACGGCTACGAGGTCGTGCTGGGCAACGGTGGGTCGACGACGTTCTGGGACGTCGCCACGGCGTGCCTCGTCCGCACGAAGGCGCAGCACGCCGCGTTCGGGGAGTTCGGCGCCAAGTTCGCCGCCGCGACGACGGCCGCGCCCTTCCTCGAGCCGTCGCAGGTCATCACCGCGGCCCCGGGCACCGTTGCCCTGCCCGCCCCGGCCGGCGACGTCGACGTGCACGCCTGGCCGCACAACGAGACCTCGACGGGCGCGATGGCCCCCGTCCGCCGCGTGCCCGGCTCCCGCGAGCAAGGGGCGCTGACGCTCGTCGACGCGACGTCGGGCGCGGGCGCGCTGCCCGTCGACGTCGCGGAGACCGACGTCTACTACTTCGCACCGCAGAAGGTCTTCGGGTCCGACGGCGGACTGTGGCTCGCGCTGTGCTCCCCCGACGCGCTCGCCCGTGCGGAGGAGGTCGAGTCGAGCGGCACGCGCTGGGTGCCCGAGTCGCTCTCGCTGCGCACCGCCGCGGCGAACTCGCGTCAGGACCAGACGCTCAACACCCCCGCGATCGCGACGCTCGTCATGCTCGCGGAGCAGGTCGGGTGGCTCCTCGGCAACGGCGGCCTGGAGTGGGCAGCGGCCCGCTCGGCCGAGTCCGCCGCGCACCTGTACGGCTGGGCGGAGGCACGCGAGTGGGCGACGCCGTTCGTCGCCGACCCGGCGCAGCGCTCCACGGTCGTCGGCACGATCGACCTCGACGACGCGATCGACGCGACCGCCGTCGTCGCCGCCCTGCGCGCGAACGGGATCCTCGACGTCTTCCCCTACCGCAAGCTCGGCCGCAACCAACTGCGCGTCGCGATGTTCCCCGCGGTCGAGCCCGACGACGTCCGCGCCCTCACCGCCTGCGTCGACCACGTCGTCGCGCGCCTCGCCTGATACCGCGCGATGTCGCGGGTGGGCGGCGTCGTGGTCAGGTCCGCGTGCGGGGCGACCTGACGAGAGCGGTCGGGGGCGCCACCCGACCCGACCACGCGGGTCGTCGACGAGACCGAAGCCTCAGGCGGCGCGCGCCGCCTCCTCCGCGTCCTCGACGCCGAGGCGGCGCTTCGTCTCGGCGCGGGCAGACCCCTCGGCCGGAGTCCCGGCGTCGAGGTAGCGCACGACGAGGTGCGGACGCTGCAGGACGCGGTAGCGCACCTCGAGGTGCCAGTTGCGCACCGCCCACACCGCGGCGCCGACGGCGACGAGGGCCGCGGTGATGGAGCCGACACCGATGGCCCAGCGCGGGCCCCACGCCTCGGCGATCCAGCCGACGAGCGGCGACCCGACCGGCGTCGCGCCGAGGAACACGATCATGTAGAGCGACATGACGCGTCCGCGCATCACGGGGTCGACGGACATCTGGATGGTGGAGTTGGCGGCGGTCATCATGGTCAGCGACGCGAGGCCCACAGGGATGCACGCGATCGCGTAGCTGGGGTAGGTGGGCATGAGCGCCATGACGCCCGTCGCGACGGCGAACCCGGCGGCCGACCCGATGACCAGACGCACGCGTGGCCGTTCTCTGCGGGCCGCGAGCAGCGCGCCGGTGAGCGAGCCGATCGCGAGGACGGACCCGAGGATGCCGTACTCCCCCGGGCCCTTGCCGAACTCGGTGCTCGCCATCATGGCGGAGGTGAGCTGGAAGTTGAGGCCGAACGTCGACACGACGCCGACGACGACCATGATGACGATGATGTCCGTGCGCCCGCGGACGTAGCGGATGCCCTCGCGGATCTGCCCCTTCTCCCGCGGCGCGCTCGGCAGGGAGTGCAGCTCGCGCGTGCGCATGTAGCCGAGGGCGAGGATCGTCGCGGCGAAGGTCACGCCGTTGACGACGAAGATCCACCCCGACCCGACGACGGCGATGAGCAGGCCTGCGACGCCCGGCCCCACGAGCCGCGCCGCGTTGAACGAGGCGCTGTTGAGGCCGACCGCGTTGGAGAGCTTGTCGGCGGGGACCATCTCCGCGACGAACGTCTGGCGCACCGGGTTGTCGAACGCGCTGACGACGCCGAGCAGGGTGGCGAACGCGTAGACGTGCCACAGCTGGACGTGCCCCGAGAGGACGAGTGCGCCGAGGCCGAGCGCGAGGACGCCCATCGCGCCCTGCGTGGCCATGAGGAGCCGACGGCGCGGCAGCCGGTCGGCGAGCAGACCTGCCCAGGCGGAGAGCGCAAGGACGGGCGCGAACTGCAGCGCCGTCACGACGCCGACCGCGACCCCGGAGTTGTCGGTGAGGTCGGTGAGGACGAGCCAGTCCTGCGCGACGCGCTGCATCCAGGTCCCGATGTTCGCGACGAGCGCGGCACCGAACCAGACGCGGTAGTTGAAGTACTGGAGGGAGGAGAAGGTCGTGCTCATCGGGCGGCGATCCGGTTCAACAGCTCACTGGCGCGGGCCAAGGTCTCTCTCTCGTCGAGGGTCAGTGCGGACAGCTGCTGCGTGAGCCAGGCGTCGCGTCGGCGCCGGGTCTCCTTGACCTCGCGCACGCCGGCCTCCGTGAGAGTCACGACGACCTGGCGCCGGTCGCTCGGGTGCTCGACCTTCTGCACCAGACCCATCTCGACGAGCGCGTTGACCGCCCGGGTCATCGACGGCGGCCGGACGCGCTCGTGCTCGGCGAGCGCGCTCGGCGACATGGCGCCGTGCTTGTGGAGGACCGTGAGGACGCCGAAGCGGCCCTCCGGCAGGTCGGCCTCGCCGCGCTGGGCGCGCAGCTGGCGCGAGACACGCGTGAGGGCGACGCGGAGCTCGCCTCCGAGGGTTGCGGGCCGGCACTGGTTCCGGGTGGGGGCAGTGGGATCCGCAGCAGGCATGATAGTTACCTTAACTCATTACCTATGGTAATGAAAGTGCACCGAGGCCGCACGCGCACGTGGCCCCGACGCCCGCGTGCGGAAAGTGGTCGCGGGCGGGGTGGCGGCTCACCGAGCCGTTCACCGTGGAGCTGAGCGCGACGGCTGCCGTGGGCTCGATCGAGACGGAGTCCGTGCCGTTCATGATCTGCCCGACACGCGTCGACCTCGCGCAGGACCCTGACGAGACACCGCTGTGGTACCTCGTCTCCGCGGCAGCCTAGGTCTACGCGGCAACCTAGGAGGCGACGTACGACCTCGACGCGGCACTCCTGACGGACGACGGCGGCCTCACGCGCGCGGTCGTAGCCGTGGCGGGCGTCCCCGCAGGGCCTGGCGACCCCGTCTCCGCGCTGCCCTCGGCCTGACCGCGCCCCACCGACGGGCGACGGGATGCCATCGGCCGGAGCGGCCTCACGGCACGTAGGCGACCACGACCTGGCCGTCGCCGCGCACGTTCAGCGACCCGCTCGCGTGGGGCACGAACACGGACTCCCCGTGCGAGAGCCGCAGATCGCCGTCCGCCCCTGCAGCGATGCTGACCTCCCCGTCCAGGCACAGGACGACGCGGGGCCCGGCGTCGGGCAGCGCGGCCTCACCGTCCGCCTGGACACGGCCCGAGGTGAGCGCGAACTCCGCGACCGGCGGCCGGTACGTCACGAGGCCGGTCTCGGGGTCCGTCGTCGTGCGCGGCCGGGCCGCCGGGCCGGGGGTGCACGTCGCGCACTCGAGCAGCGCGTCGACGTCGACGTGCTTGCTCGTGAGCCCCGCCCGCAGCACGTTGTCCGAGCTCGCCATGACCTCGACCGCGCAACCCGACAGGTACGCGTGCACGTGCCCGGACGGGACGAACATCGACTCGCCCGGAGCGAGCGTGACGCGGTTGAGCATGAGGGAGACGACGGCGCCCGGGTCGCCCGGGTGCTGCGCCGCGAGCGCGAGCACGGTCGCGTCGGCGCGCCGCGACGTCCTGCCTCGTGCGCCGGGCCTGCCCGTCCCCCGGTCGCCCGGCCCCACGCCTCCCGCGCGCGCCCTGACCGAGGCGACGGTCCTCGTGAGGTCCGCCGCGACGTCGGGCTCGGCACGCGCGTGCAGCGCGAGCGTGAACGCCTCGCGCACGCCCGCCTCGGTCGGGCGCGCGAGGAGCGCGGCGCGCATGCGCGCGACGAGCTCGCCGTCCAGGCCGTCGAGGAGCTCGACGATCCGGGCCGGCCGGCGGAAGCCCGAGAGCCCCTCGAACTGGGAGACGGCGACCACCATCTCGGGCTTGTGCTGGTCGTCGTGGAAGCTGCGCAGCGGCGAGTCGCGGGGCACGCCCTCGCGGTTCTCCCGGTTGAACCCGGCGCGCGCGAGGTGCGGGTGCGGGTGGACCTGCAGGGACAGCGCGCGGTCGGCGGCGAGGACCTTGAGCAGGTAGGGCAGTCGCGGTCCGTACGTGTCGAGGACGCGCTGGCCCAGGACCGCCACGGGGTCGGCGCGCACCAGGTCCGCCAGCGTGCCACCCGACACGACGCGCGAGGGTGCGAGCGGGTGCGCCCCCATCCACAGCTCGGCGGCCGGTCGGCCGTCGGGCTCGTGCCCCAGGAGCTCCTGGATCGCGGTCGTCGACCCCCAGTCGTACGCCTGGACGGTGTTGTCGAGCCGGTAGAACGCAGGAGGACGGGCGGCGGGCACGGCGTCCGTCACCGACACCTCCCCCGCTCGCCCGTCCGCTGCGCTGTTCATGGGCCTGAGCCTAGAGACCCAGCGCCTCCCGGATCGGGCCGAGCAGGAAGTACACGACGAACATCGCCGACGCGACCCACATGAGCGGGTGGATCGCCCGGACCTTGCCGAGCGCGAGCTTGACGACGACGAACGCGAGGAAGCCCGCGCCGATGCCGTCCGCGATCGAGTAGGTGAACGGCATGACGATGATCGTGAGGAACGCCGGGATGGCGATCTCCACGTTCTTCCAGGAGATGCCGGCGATCTGCGTCATCATGAGGAACCCGACGAACACCAGCGCCGGTGCGGCGGCCTCGTAGGGCACGAGCGCGACGAGGGGCGACAGGAACGTCGCGAGCAGGAACGCGACGCCCGTGACGACCGAGGCGAGGCCGGTGCGTGCGCCCTCGCCGACGCCGGTCGTGGACTCGACGTAGCTCGTGTTCGACGACACGGACCCGAGACCGCCCGCGGCGGCTGCGACGGAGTCGACGACGAGGATCGCGCGGGTGCGCGGCGGCGTGCCGTCCGCGTCGAGCAGCTTCGCCTCGGCGCCGACGGCGACCATCGTGCCCATCGTGTCGAAGAAGTCGGCGAGCAGGAGCGAGAACACCAGCAGGATCACGGTGACCGTCGCGATGTTCTCGAACGAGCCGAGGAGGGAGAACTGGCCGAGGAGGCCGAAGTCCGGGACCTCGACGACACCGTCGAACGTCGGGGCGTTGAGGTTGAAGCCGTTCGGGTTCGAGCCGTCAGGCGCCTTCGCGCCGATGTGCAGCGTGTTCTCCAGCACGACGGCGAGCGCGGTCGCCGTGAGGATCGCGACGAGCAGCGCGCCCTTGACCTTGCGCACCCACAGCACGATCGTCAGGACGAGCCCCACGACGAACACCAGCATCGGCCACGTGCCGAGGTTGCCGAGCGCGAGGAGCGTGCCGCTGCCCGCGGTGACGAAGCCCGCGTTGACGAGGCCGATGAGCGCGATGAACAGGCCGATGCCCACGCTGATCGCCGTCTTGAGCTCGACCGGGACCGCCCGGAACACCGCCTCGCGGAACCCGGTGAGGACGAGCACGAGGATGATGAGACCCTCGATCACGACGAGGCCCATCGCGTCCGCCCACGTCACGCCCTCGAGCGACGCGATCGAGTACGCCACGACCGCGTTGAGACCGAGACCCGCCGCCAGCCCGAGCGGGAAGTTGGCGAACACGCCCATGGCGATCGTCATGACGCCCGCGACGAGCGCCGTCGCTGCCGCGATCATGCCGAAGTTCGGTGCGTCGCCGCCGCCGAGGAACTGGCCGGTGCCGTCCTGGACGGTCCCGATGATGAGCGGGTTCAGCACGATGATGTACGCCATCGCGAAGAAGGTCACGAGGCCACCGCGGACCTCGGTGCCGATCGTGGAGCCGCGCTCGGTGATCTTGAAGAAGCGGTCGAGCGCTCCGGTGGCAGGCGGGGGTGCCTGCTCGTCCTCGTGGACGGAGGTGGGGGTGGACATGAGGAGAATGCTGCCAGAACCCTGTGACCGCCCGGTAACACGCGGGACACGGTCACGCATCGGCCCTGGGTGGCGTCGCTGCACGTCAGGCGGCGCCTACGGCCGCGAGCGGCGGCACGAGTGTGCTCGACGCCACGGTCGCCCCGCGCAGCACCTGCTCTCGCGCGGTACCGACGCCGTGGCCGAGCAGCTCCGCCGTCGGGAGGTCGGTGACGTCCCGGCGCGCCCCCGAGGAGAGCTGGACCGCGTGCAGCGCGTCGAGGATCGGGACCGCGCGCTCCCCCTCGGGGCCGTCCGGGACCCCGTACACGAGGCGCGGCGGGCGCAGCAGGTCGACGACGGCGTGGCCCGGACGGTGCTCGTCGGGCACCCACACGACCGTCGCCCGCACGCCGTCGGCCGCGAGACCGGCGGCGAGCCACGCCGCCGTCCCCGCCGGGACGCGGGCGCGCCCGACGACGAGGTCCCCCGGGCCGAGGTGCGGGGCCAGGTCGTCGAGCGCGTCCCGCAGCGCGACCACGCGCGAGACGCCACCAGGGTCCGGTGCCGTGCCCGCGCCGACGCACAGCACGTGCACGCGCGCGCCGGCGATCGCGGTCCGGTCGGGCGTGATGCGGAGGCGGCGGCTCACGAGCGCGAGCGCGATGAGGCGGTGGAGCCGAGGTTCAGCCGTCCCGGCCAGGCCTGCGCGGAGCGCGTCGAGCGCACGGGCGTCCGTGTCGTGCACCACGACCTCGTGGCCCGTCGCCGCGAGGCACGCCGCGTGGAGGACGCCGCGACGCCCGCATCCCGAGACCGAGACCCGCACGTGGCACCACCTCCGCCGACCTGGATCCGCCCCGGGCCTCAGTAGGCCCCGGAGCCGGAGAACACGGCGCGCGCGGTGCGCGCGAGGATGAGGAGGTCGCCGAACATCGTCCAGTTCTCGACGTAGTACACATCGAGGCGGACGCTCTGCTCCCAGGACAGGTCGGACCGGCCGCCGACCTGCCACAGCCCGGTGAGGCCGGGCTTGACGAGGAGCCGCCGACGCACCTTCTTCTCGTACTTCTGCACCTCGCTCGGCAGCGGCGGTCGGGGCCCCACAAGGCTCATGTCGCCGCGCAGCACGTTGAGAAGCTGCGGGAGCTCGTCGAGCGAGTACTTGCGCAGGACGCGACCGACGCGCGTCACGCGTGGGTCGTCGCGCATCTTGAACAGCGGGCCTGCGCCGTCGTTCTGCTCGGTCAGGTGTTCGACCTCGCGGTCGGCGCCGACGCGCATCGAGCGGAACTTGAACATGGGGAAGGTCTTGCCGCCGCGGCCCACGCGCTCCTGCCGGAAGAGGACCGGCCCTCGGCTCGTGAGGCGCACGGCGAGGGCGACGAGCACGAGCACGGGCAGCGCGGCAAGCGTGACGAGCGCGGCGCCGGTCCAGTCGGCGACCGACTTCACGACGAACTTGGGCCCGGTGAAGCGGGGCGCGTCCACATGGAGGAGCGAGACGCTCTCGGCCGGGGTGATGGTGATGCGCGGCCCCGCGACGTCGGCGAGCTCCGCGGTGAGCATGAGGTCCACGCCGTAGGGCTCGAGCTCCCAGCCGAGCCGGCGCACGACCTCCGCGGTGATCGCGTCCGAGCCCGAGACCGCGACGACGTCCGCGCCGACCCGGGTCGCGACCTCTCCGGCGTGCCGCAGCTCGCCCAGGACCGGCACGCCGCGGATCTCCTCACCCGTGCTGACGCCGCCCGACGGCACGCAGACACCCACCACGCGGTAGCCCGACTCGTCGCGACCGTTGAGGTCGCGGATGAGACGCTCGGCCTGGTCGCGGTGCCCGATGACGAGCACGGCCGACCGCATGCGCCCGAGCGCCCGCTGGCGGTGCAGCCACTGCCGCCACGAGTAGCGGCCGAGGAGCAGCCCGCCGAGCCCGATCGGGAAGGCGAACGCGAGATAGCCGCGGGCCTCGGGGAAGCGCAGCAGAAAGGCGAGCACGGCGAGGATCGCGAAGAGCCGCCACGACGCGTCGAACACCCGGTGGTACTCGGTGGGCCCGCTGCCCATGACCCGCGGGTCGCGGGTACGGCTCGCGACGAGCGAGAGCGACCACGCGAGGCCGACAGCGAGGCTGAGCACGACGTACGGCACGCGCACGTCGCTCCGGACCGGTTCGTCGACGAAACGGTCCCAGCGCAGGAAGTACGCGACGAGGACGGCCACGACGATCACCGCGGTGTCGGTCAACAGGAGCCGCCGGCGGTACGCGAGCTCCCAGCCCTGGGCGGCGAACGCCGCTCGTGCCGCCCTGATGCGGGATGCCGGGGAGGTCGCGAGGAGGGTGCGCAGGCTACGCCTCGCGTCCTCGCTGACGCTGTGGGACATGCGTCCACCTCCGGTCGGATCCAAACCCTGCATGGCGACCCATACTAGGGTCGGGAAGTCCTTCTCCACGGGTTTCTCAACGGTATTCACCCGGGTGAGAAGGCGAGAGTGGCACTTCGCCTCGGACGGCGCACGATCCGCAGAATCTCGCGGATTTCCCGCAAGGTCGCCTCGGCGAACAATTAACCTGGACGAGTGTCCAGACCGCCCGTTCCGCATGGGGCACACGGTCGCCGTGCGACGGGACGGGATCCACGGTTGCGGTAAGCGCCGGCCCCGCGCCCGGGAGGATCTTCACCCGGGGAGGCACATGCCGCGGCTGCTGAATCCTAGCGCGCCGCCGCGACCGGTTCGGACCTGTGCTCACACCGGGAAGGATGTCGTGCCCGGTGCCCCCGGGACAGGGCCGACCGGGTGAAAAACGTCGGGGCGTGGATACGATGCGCTCGTGCCCTCGTTCGTCACGCTCCTGCTCCACCCCGACCGCAGACGCCCCGACCCGGCGCCGCTACGGGTCGACCTGCGCGTGACGATCCTCGTCGGCATGGCCCTGTGGACGGTCGCGCTCGTCGTGAGCGCCGTCCTGCTCGCGACCGGGGTGCTCGGACCTCGCGCCGTCGCGACGTGCGGCACGGGCCTCGTGCTCGGGGTCCTCGGCCTCGTGTGGGAGCGCCGGCACCGCGACGGCTACCGAGGCGCCGACTCCGACGGCTGAGGTCCGTCCCAGAAGGTCACCGCGAGGGCGTGCTCGGCACGCGTGGGGTCGACCAGCACCTCCTCGAGCACGTGCCGCAGCTCGTAGCGACCCGCCGCGACGGCGAGCGCTCGGGCCAGCGCCCGGGGGCCGGTCGCATGGACGACCGCCCCCGTTCCCGAGCCCTGCACCCACCACGGGACCTTGGCTCCCCTCACGGTGAGCTCGGCATGACGCTCCCAGGTCGTCGGTACGTCGGCGCAGACGCTCCGTGCCGCCGCCGACACGGTCTCCGTGGTGCCTGCCACGTCCGGCGCGGGCACCGGCTCGGGAGCCACCGCGACGTCGAGGACGTCCGCGACGTCGTCGACGAGTCCGGCCGGTGACGGCACGAGCGGGCGCACGGGTGCCCACATCGGGTCCGGGCCGACGACGACGTCCTCCGCGTCCGCGACGACCACGGCCTCCCCGCGGAGCGCTGGCACGCGGTCGGGTGCCGGGTCGAGCCGCTCACCCCGCTGGGCGAGCACGGCGAGCGCACGCCACAGCGCGAGCGCGTCCCGCGCCGGGACGGGGGCCCCGACGTGGGGCAGCGCGTCGAGCACGTCGACCCAGTCCTGCGGATCGAGCTCGCCCAGCGAACGCACCCCGCCGAGCGCGGCGAGCACTTCGTCGTCGAGACCCGCGAGCTCCGGGGGTGCCGGACGCACGAACGCCACGGCACCCACCGCGAACGGGCCGCCCAGCTCCTCGCGCAGCCACCACGCGGTGTACGAGGGCACGACGCGCGCCCGTCCGCCGACCTCGACCCGCACGGGTGCCAGCAGCGCGACGCGCGCGTCCGGGTCCGCGGCGAGCCGGGCAAGCACGTCGGGCCACGCGTCGTCGGCGACGGCGTCCAGGTCCGCGACCGCGAGCAGGTCGCCCACGTACACCTCCGGACCGAGCACGGCCGCCAGGTGCGCGAGGTAGCCCGACCAGTCGGAGAGCCACGCCTCGGGCGCGTGCGGCGCGAGCACGAGGCTCGGGTCGTCGGGGTCCGTGGTCGCCGGCGTGAGCACGTCTCGCACCCGGTGCACCACCGGGCCGACGACGGCGCCCACCGCCCGCAGCACCTCCTCGCCCCAGCGCTCGACCACGTCGGGCGTCACGAGGTCGAGCCCGTCGAGCACCGTCGCGGCCCACGACCCGGGCAGCACGCAGCCGCGCGCGGGCGCGGACCCGCCGGCCGCCGTCGGGACGGGCAGCTCGCCCCACCAGAACGGCAGGTCGAGGTCGCGGGCCGGGCCGCCCGCCTCGCGCACCGCCGCGCGGACGAGCCCGAGGAGGTGGTCGACGTCGCCCGCCGGGTCGTCGCGACGGGCCTGGCCGGGGAACGGCAGGTCGGGTTCGACGGCGTCCGCCGCGGCGAGGACGCGCTCGCGCAGCGCGTCGTCGTGGAGCACGCCCCGCAGGTCGGTCGTGCGCGCGCCGAGCCGCTCCAGCAGCGGGTGCGCGGCGCGCGGGTCGACCACACGCAGGCCCAGGGCTGCGGCGTCCTGCGGGTCGAGAGCATCGGTGTCGAGCAGGAGCAGGCCGCGGGCGCCGGGCACGACCCGGCCTCCGGCGAGCGGGACGGGCACGGCGCCGAGCGCCTCGAGCACGGCACGGTCGTGCGCGTGCGGGGCGAGCGCGTCGTAGAGCGAGCGCCACCGCTCGGGGTCGGCGACGAGCGGCAGGTCGTCGACGACGTCGGCCAGGTCGAGGACCTGCGCCCCGAGGGATCGCGCGACGGCGCGCAACGGAGCCGGGACGTCCACGAGGTGCGCGACGCCGAGCGCCGAGCGCACGCGCGCGTCCCCCACCTCCCCGGCGAGGAACGTCGCGTCGGCCGGCGCGACGAGACGCAGCCCGCCCGCCTCCGCCGGCGCGTCCCGAGGTGCATCGAGAGGGAGGAGCGGCGTCCGGCGCAGTGCGGCCTCGGCCGCTGACCGGACGGAGGCGTCGACCGCGCTCGCCGGGAGGCCGGTGGGGACGAGACCGAGGACGTCCGCGCCTCGCTCCGGCGCGAGGGCGGCGAGAAGGTCCGCGTACGCGGTGCCCGCCTGCTGCGCGACGTGCTCGGTGAGCGGTCCCGGTGGGACGTGCCGCCGGGACGGGTCGAGGGGGAAGGTCGCGAGCAGCAGCGCGGGGAAGGTCAGTCGCTCGTCGGTCGGCGTCGGGGCCTGCAGGACGGCGGTCCTCGCGGTGGGGTCGCGTGGGAGCGCCCACGTCACGGCCCACCGAGCGGCGGCTCGCTCCTCGACCGGGCGGTCCGCGAGCAGGCCCGGGTCGATCGGGCCGTCGCGCCGGACCACGGTCCAGCGCTCGGCGACGTCCGCGACGCGGCGCTCGCCCATCGGCCCCGACCGCTCGTCCGACGCCTCGTCCCGGTCGTCCGCCACGACGACCTCGACGAGCGCGGGCAGCGCGAGGAGGAGGGCGTCGCCGACGTCGTCGAGCTGCGTCCGGACGTCGTCGAGCGCGGCGCGGTCGCGCAGCTCGAGCTCGACGACGGTGTCGTAGCCCGGCGGGACCTCGACGTGCGCCGGGAAGGGCAGCCGCAGCACGGGCACCCGGTCGCCGCGGCGGGCCACCTCCGCGGCAAGGTCGGGGAGGTCGACGACGGCGTCCGCGAGCGCTGCCCGTGTGCGCGCGAGGGAGAGCTCGACGGCACGGCCGCCGGACCCGACGCGGACCTCGTCCGCGACCGAGCGGACCGCGGCGAACCCGACGCCGAACCGCCCGACGGGCGCGTGCGCGCCGACCGCCCCGCCGTGGGCCTCACCGGTCGCGGACGCACGCATCGCCACGAGCGACGCGACGCCGCGGGTGTCGAGCGGGGCGCCGGTGTTCGCGGCCCGCAGCACCCAGGGCTCCCCCGCGCCCGACGGCGCGTGCAGGCTCAGCCGCAGCCGCCCCGGGACCCCGGCGCGGGCCGCGGCGTCCGCCGCGTTCTGGGCGAGCTCCACGACGACCCGGCCACGGTAGGAACCGTGGGCGTGGTCCTCCTCGGTGTTGGCGTCCTCGCGCAGCCGTGTCGGCGACGACCGCCACGCCTCCAGGACCGCGCGGCGCAGCGCGGCCGTCCCGAAGACGTCGTCCGTCATGCCTCCGGGTCGGCCGACGAGGACTCCTCGGCAGGGGCGTCCGGGGTGATGGCGGTCTCGGCGCCAGCGGGATCCTCGGCGGTGCCGGCGTCCGAGACGGGCGGATCCTCCGAGGCCGCGGACTCGAGCAACGAGACAATCTCGACGTGGAGCTCGTCCACGAGGGGATCGGCGTCGGGCCACTCGCTCCGCTGGGGCTCGACGTCGGTCTCGGAGTGCGCGCCGCAGCCGTGGTCGAGGCTCACGACCTTGCCGTCGTCGGGCGACCACGCGTTGGCGCACACGCCGAACACCTGGCCGAGGCTGCCCTGGAGCGGCACGAGGAACCCGCACGAGCCGCACTCCGCGGCGGACGCGACGGCACCGCGCGCCGTCGGGCCGCGCGAGCCGCGGTACCAGCGCTCGGCGGCCTCGTCGCGGCCCTGCGGCGACAGGACGCGCGCGCGGGCGAGCGCTAGCTCGTCGATCGCGACGGCGTCCTGCTCCTCGTCGCCCGTCGGGACGTACCCAGGCTCGAGGCGAGGGTCGTCGGCGCGGAACGGGAGCACGTCGCCGGGGCCGACGTCGCCCGGACGCAGCCGCTCCGACCACGGCAGCCACGAGGGCGCGAGCAGCGCTCCGTCGCCGGGCAGGAGCTCGACCTCGCACACGGTCGCGGCACGGCCGCGGGGCACGCGCGCGAGCGTGACGGTCCAGTGCCAGCCGCGGTAGCCGCGCATCGTGCACGCGAAACGGTGCGAGATGAGCCGCTCAGCCTCGGCGATCGTGCCGAGGTGCTCGCCGACGTCCTGCGGGTTGTCGGCGACCTGCTCGGCCGCTGCCCGGGCGACCTCGACGGCCCCGGTGAGCACGGCGTCGCGCGCCGCACGGGCGGACACCCCGCGCACGCGCTCCTCGGCTGCTGCGACCGCGACCATCGTCAGGCCTCGATCTCGTCCGCGACGGCGCGCAGCACCGCGGCGACCTTCGTGGCCTTGGCCTTCTCCGGGTAGCGACCGCGGCGCAGGCCGTTGCCGACCCCGTCGAGCTCCTTGATGAGGTCCTCGACGATGATCGCCATCTCGTCGGCCGAGCGACGCTTCGCCTTGACGACCGACGGCGCCGGGTCGAGAAGCTTGACCGCGAGCGCCTGCGGGCCACGACGGCCGTCGGCGACACCGAAGTCGACCCGGGCGCCGGGCTTGGGCGCGGGGGCGTCCGCGGGCAGCGCGGAGGCGTGCAGGAAGACCTCGCCGCCGTCGTCGTTGGCGATGAAGCCGAACCCGCGTTCGGTGTCGAACCACTTGACCTTGCCGGTGGGCACGTGGACCTCGTTCGTGCTCGTAGGGATCAGAACCCCCAGGCTACCGGCCGCGCCGCGCAGTCGTCGCATCGTCACCTCGCACCGGTGCCTCCACCGGCAGGTCCACCGGCACCGCGTCCCCGGCGCCCGACGCGCGCGGGACGACCCCGGCGTCGGCCCCCGCGCGCACCGCCACGGCGTCGAACCACCGCGCGTAGTCGTCCACCGACCGGTGGAGGTGGCCGAACAGCTCGAAGGAGACCGTGCCGAAGAGCGTCGTCCAGGCGACGAGGGTGCGGACGACGGCCTCGGTGGGGACGTCCGGTCCGACGAGCCCGCGCGCCGTGACGTACTGGCGCGCGCCGTCGACGAGCTCGGTCGCGTCCTGCGCGCCGGGCGGTGCGGGGGCCGGGCGTCCGCCAGTGGCCCAGGCGTCGCCGACGAGGCGCACGAGGACCCGCACGACCCGCGTCGCCGGCTCGACCGTGTCCTGCGGCGCGGCGTACCCGGGCACGGGCGTCCCGTAGAGCAGCGCGAAGTCGCCCGGCCGCGCCACGCACCAGTCGCGCAGCGCCCGGCACGCCGCGAGCCAGCGCCCGGGGAGGTCGTCGCGCGCGACGGCGGCCGCGGCGGCCTCGACCGCGGCGCCGAGCTCGTCGTAGCACTCGACGAGGAGCGCGGTGAGGAGCGCGTCGCGGCTCGGGAAGTAGCGGTAGACGGCGGAGGAGACCATGCCGACGTCGCGGGCGACGGCGCGCAGCGAGAGGGCGGCGGGGCCCTCGGCCACGAGGCGAGCGCGGGCCGCGGCGACGATCTCGCGCGTCAGGGTCTCGCGCGCCAGCGCACGCGCGGTCCGGGGTGCGGTCACCGTCCGAGGGTGGCAGACAAGAGCGCTGCGCACAAACGAGAGCAGTGCTCTTGCCTTGTCCGCGCTGGGCATGCCATCCTCCTCAAAGTGAGAGCACCGCTCTCGGAAACGGAGACCGCCATGATTCCCTCCTCGTCCTCCACCGACCGCCACCTGGTCGTCGGCGCCGGCCCCGTCCGACGCCACGTCGCGGCCCAGCTCGCCGCCCGCGGGTCGCGCGTCACGGTCGTCACCCGCAGCGGGCGCGACACGGGTGTCGACGGCGTGACGCACCTCGCCCTCGACGCGTCGGACCCCGACGCGCTGAGCCGCGCGGCGGACGGCGTCGCCGTCCTCTACAACTGCGCGAACCCCGGCGACTACACGCAGTGGGAGCGCGTCTGGCCGCCCCTCGCCGCGTCGTTCCTCACCGCCGCCGAGCGCACCGGGGCCGTCTACGCGATCACGGGCAACCTCTACCCGTACGGGCCCGTCGACGGCCCGATGACCGAGGACCTTCCCGACGCCGCCACCGACCACAAGGGCGTCCTGCGCGCCGGCCTGTGGGCGGACGCGCTCGCCGCGCACCGGGCCGGCCGGGTGCGCGCCGTCGAGGTGCGCAGCTCCGACTTCGTCGGGCCGGGCGTAGGCGCCAACGGCCACGTCTCGCGCGTCGTGCCGGCCGCGACCCGCGGACGCAGCGTGACGATGATGGGACGCACCGACCTCCCGCACACGTTCACCGACGTGCAGGACGCCGCGCGCACGCTCGTCGCAGCCGCTGAGGACCCGGGGGCGCACGGCCGCACGTGGCACACCCCGAGCAACGCGCCCCGCACCCAGCGCGAGGCGATCACCGGCGTCCTCGCGAGCGTCGGGCTGCCCCCGGTCCGGGTGCGCTCGCTGCGCGGCCCCGGCCTCGCCGTCGCGGCCCTCGTGTCCCCGCTCCTGCGTGAGCTCCGCGAGCTGATCTACCAGTGGGAGCGCCCGTACGTCCTCGACGACTCGGCGGCGCGCTCCCGGTTCGGCATCGAGCCGACGCCGTGGGACGAGGTGTGCCGCCGCACCGCCCGGGGATAGCGACACGCCGCCACGGGTGCGCGGCACGGCACGCGGGCACCCGGCGAGGGCGGGACGCCGCGTAGCATCGAACGGATGGCCATCTCCCGGCCCGTGCGGCCCCCGACGTACAGCGAGTCGCTGCGCCAGCGCGACGACGCGGCCCTGGTCGCGCTGCTCGAGCGCCGTCCCGACCTCGCGACGCCCTCCCCCTCGACCCTCGCCTCGCTCGCCGCGCGCGCGATGAGCCGCACGAGCCTCGAGCGTGCGCTCGCCGGTCTCGACGAGCTCACGCTGCACGTGCTCGAGTCGGTGCTCGTGCTCGACTCGGTCGGTGACCCGGCCACCCCGACGGCCGTCGCGCGGGCGACCGGGCTCGACGGTGCGACCGCCTCCGAGGTGCTCGCACGCCTCGACGCCCTGGCGCTGGTGTGGTCGCCGGGCGTCGTGCCCGACGCCGTCCGGCCCGCTCCTGGCCTCGCCGAGGTCCTCGGTCCCCACCCGGCCGGGTTCGGCCCGCCCCACCCGGCCGGGTTCGGCCCGCCCCACCCGGCGGTCCCGCCCGCCGCGGGTACGCCGTCCGACGCACCTCCCGGCGCCGCCGCGATCCTCGACGCGCTGGCCTGGGGACCGCCCGTCGGGCTCGCACCGCGCTCCGACCCCGGCGCGCGCCGCGCGACCGCGTGGCTCGTCGACCACAGGTACCTGCTCGCGACGGACGAGCGGCACGTCGTCCTCCCGCGCGAGGTGGGTCTCGCGCTGCGCGACGGGCGCACGCACCGCGACCTGCGCACGGTCCCGCCCGTACCGGACGTGCGCGAGCTGCCCGCCGCGACGGTCGACGCCGAGGCCGCGAGCGCCGGCCTCGAGGTCGTGCGGCTGGTCGCGCGCCTCGTCACCCACTGGACCGAGCACGCCCCGGGCGTCCTGCGCGGGGGCGGCCTCGGCGTGCGCGACCTGCGCCGAGCGGCGGGCGCGCTGGAGGTCGACGACACGACGGCGGCCGCGGTGGTCGAGCTCGCCGCGGCCGCCGGGATCGTCGCGGACGACGGCGACGACCCGCCGTCGTTCGCCCCGACCGCTGCGGCCGAGGACTGGCTCGACGACGAGCTCGGCGACCGCTGGGCCGTGCTCGCCCGTGGCTGGGCGCGCTCGCGGCGCACCCCGTGGCTCGTGGGCAGCCGGGACGAGAAGGGGGCTCTGCGCGCCGCGCTCGACCCGGAGCTGTGGCGGCCCTGGGTCCCGCGGCTGCGACGGTCGGTGCTCGACGTGCTCGCGCTCGTCCCCGGCCGGTCGTTGGGGGCGAGGGACGTCGTCGACGTGCTGCGGTGGCGCACCCCGCGCGCGGTGCCGCCGGAGCAGGCGGTCGCGGGGCTGCTGCGCGAGGCGCACCTGCTCGGTGTCACCGGGGCGGGGGCGCTGTCCGCGCCCGGTCGGGCGCTCCTCGACGCCGACGACACGGCCGCCGGTCTCGGTGCCGCGTTCGAGGCCGTGCTGCCGCCCGAGGTCGACGACCTGCTGCTGCAGGGCGACCTCACCGGGATCGTCCCCGGCCGTCCCTCGCGCGCGCTCGAGCGGCTCCTGGAGCTCGCGGCCGACGTCGAGTCCCGCGGTGCCGCGACGACCGTCCGGTTCACGGCGGACTCCGTCGTCCGCGCGCTCGACCACGGCGGGACCGCCGACGAGCTCCTCACCCGGCTCGCCGCCCACTCGCGCACGCCGGTCCCCCAGCCGCTCGAGTACCTCGTGCGCGACGCCGCGCGCCGGCACGGGCGCGTGCGCGTCGGCACGGCGTCGAGCTACGTGCGCGCCGAGGACCCGGTGCTCCTCGCGGGGCTCGTCGAGGCGACGGCCCTGCGTCCGCTGGGGCTCGTGCTGCTCGCGCCGACCGTGCTGGTGTCACGCGCACCGGCCGGCGAGCTCCAGGACGCGCTGCGTGACCACGGGGTGGCGTCGGTCGTGGAGGGCCCCGACGGCCAGGTCCTCGTCGCGGAACGCGCCGGACGACGCGGGACTTCCGGGATCGTCGGTGGGTCACCACGCGGCGAGGCAGGGCCTGGGTGGCGACGTGGCGCGGGTCGTCGCGCGGGCGTCGTCGCGGGAACCGGGGCGCGCGCGGGCGATCCGCAGCCCGCTGAGGCGTCGGGCCAGCGGTTCGCCGACCTCGTGGCGCGGCTCCGTTCCGCCGATGCGCGCGCCGCCGCACGGGCTGACGACGGCCCGGACGACCACGCGGACGGGTCGGGCGGACGCGCGGGCGACCGACCGCCGTCGGACGCCGCGGGACGCCGCGGGAACGGCACGTCGCGGGCCGGCGAGGTGACGTCGTCGGGCAGCGCCGGAGAGCGTGCGGGCGCGCGGCGCGCCGAGGGAACAACCGACCCGGTGGAGGCGTTGGGGCTGCTGCGCGAGGCGATCGCGGACGGGGCGATGGTGTGGCTCGAGGTCGTCGGGACCTCGGGCGGGCCCAGCCGCCGTCGGGTCCGACCGCTCACCCTGGACGCGGGCCGGCTGCGCGCGCAGGATCCCGCCCGGGACGCCGAGCTCACGGTCGCGGTCCACCGCATCGCGTCGGTCGCCCCCGACACCCCGCCGACGTAGAGCTGATGGCGCGAGAGAGAACCCTGGTCACGACCACGGCCCTACCTCGCGCGACCACGGCTCTACCTCGCGTGACCACGGTTCTACCTCGGCAAGGAGACACATGACCGACGGACCCCTCATCGTCCAGAGCGACAAGTCGCTGCTGCTCGAGGTCGACCACCCGCGGGCCGACGACGCGCGCCGGGCGATCGCGCCGTTCGCCGAGCTCGAGCGCGCCCCGGAGCACGTCCACACGTACCGGCTCACGCCGCTCGGGCTGTGGAACGCGCGCGCCGCGGGCCACGACGCCGAGCAGGTCGTCAGCACGCTCATCGAGTACTCGCGCTACCCCGTCCCGCACGCCCTGCTGATCGACGTCGCGGAGACCATGTCGCGCTACGGGCGGCTCACGCTCGCGCAGCACCCGACGCACGGCCTCGTGCTCGAGGCGACGGACCGCGCGGTGCTGGCCGAGGTGCTCAAGTCCAAGCGGACCGCGGGCCTGGTGGGCGAGCGGATCGACGACCAGACCGTCGTCGTGCACCCGTCCGAGCGCGGCCACCTCAAGCAGGTGCTCGTCAAGCTGGGCTGGCCCGCCGAGGACCTCGCGGGCTACGTCGACGGCGAGAAGCACGAGATCTCCCTCAGCCCGACGACGCCCCCGCGGGTCGAGGGCGAGGCACCGAAGCCGTGGGAGATGCGGCCCTACCAGGCCCAGGCCGTGGACGGGTTCTGGCACGGCGGGAGCGGCGTCGTCGTGCTGCCGTGCGGCGCCGGGAAGACGATCGTCGGCGCGGGCGCGATGGCGAGGTCCGGGACCACGACCCTCATCCTCGTGACGAACACCGTGAGCGCGCGGCAGTGGCGCGACGAGCTCGTGCGCCGCACCTCGCTCACCGAGGACGAGATCGGCGAGTACTCCGGCGCGCGCAAGGAGATCAAGCCCGTCACGATCGCGACGTACCAGGTGCTCACGACGAAGCGGAAGGGCGTCTACACCCACCTCGAGCTGCTCGACGCGCGCGACTGGGGCCTCGTGGTCTACGACGAGGTGCACCTGCTGCCCGCGCCGATCTTCCGCATGACCGCGGACCTGCAGGCGCGGCGCCGGCTCGGCCTCACGGCGACGCTCGTGCGCGAGGACGGCCGCGAGGACGAGGTGTTCTCGCTCATCGGTCCCAAGCGCTACGACGCCCCGTGGAAGGACATCGAGGCGCAGGGCTACATCGCGCCCGCGGACTGCGTCGAGGTGCGCCTCACGCTCCCCGAGTCCGACCGCATGACGTACGCCGTGGCCGAGCCGGAGGACAAGTACCGGCTGGCGGCGACGGCGGCGGGCAAGAACCGCGTCGTCGAGCAGATCGTCGCGCAGCACCCGGACGACCAGGTCCTCGTCATCGGCCAGTACCTGGACCAGCTCGAGGAGCTCTCGCAGCACCTGGACGCGCCGCTCATCACCGGCGCGACGACCGTCCGCGAGCGCCAGCGCCTGTTCGAGGCGTTCCGCTCGGGCGAGATCTCGCGTCTCGTCGTGTCGAAGGTCGCGAACTTCTCCATCGACCTGCCCGAGGCGTCCGTCGCGATCCAGGTGTCGGGGTCGTTCGGGTCGCGCCAGGAGGAGGCGCAGCGCCTCGGCCGCGTCATGCGCCCCAAGGCCGACGGCCGCACCGCGCACTTCTACGCGGTCGTCGCGCGCGACACCGTGGACCAGGACTTCGCGGCCCACCGCCAGCGGTTCCTGGCGGAGCAGGGGTACGCCTACCGGATCGTCGATGCGGAGGACCTGGGCGTCGTGCAGTGACGGGCGGGGGTGCCGCGACGCGGGGGCCCCACGACGCAGGAGCGCCGGGCCCCCGTTGAGCGCATGAGATGTGTCGTCTCGAAGCGATTCGGGGCGACATTTCTCATGCACTCAACGGTTCCGCCCCACGATGCGAGAGCGCTCTCATAGAATTACTGACAAGTCAGTCAGTCTTGGCTATGCTCGCGCCACCGGTGCACCGCTGCACCGTCCCCGCGACCCGCCTCGAGGCCGTCGCGGGACCGCTGTTCGAAGGAGAACACCCACGTGACCCTGTCGACCACCACCTCTCGCGGCACTCCGCCACGCCGTGCGCGAGCGACGTGCGCAGGCGCGACGGCGCTCGTCGTCGCGGCGACCGGCGTCGCCCTCGCCGCACCCGCGACAGCAGCCGCCGCCGACCCCGACCTCGGCCCGAACGTCGTCTTCATCGACGAGTCCTGGTCCGTCGACGCGATCAACTCCTACCTCGCCTCGATCAACGACGAGGCGGAGTTCAGCCAGAACCGGCACGCCGTGTTCTTCGAGCCGGGCGTCTACGGTGACGCCTCGGGCGAGGACGACCCGGCCACCGCGACCGGCTTCGTCAACGCCGAGGTCGGGTACTACACGGCCATCGCGGGCCTCGGCGCGCAGCCGGGCGACGTGCTGATCAACGGCGCACTGAGCGTCCAGCCTGTGGTGACGTGCCCGAACAACCCGTGGAGCTGCCAGGACCCCGGCTCGCTCACGCGCTTCTGGCGCTCGCTGAGCAACGTCGCGATCAACCCGATCCAGCGTCCCGTGGACGAGGACGTCACGCGTCCCTTCCCGGCCGGGTCGACGGCGCCGCACCAGATGCGTTTCGCCGTCTCCCAGGCCGCTCCGATGCGCCGCGTCGACATCCGCGGTGACCTGACCGTGTTCGGCGCGTTCGGCGAGTACGCGTCGGGCGGGTACCTCGCCAACTCGCGGGTCTCCGGGACCCTGAGCACCGGCTCTCAGCAGCAGTGGTACACCCGCAACTCCGAGGTCGGGAGGTGGGACGGCGGCGTGTGGAACATGGTCTTCTCGGGCGTCGAGGGCGCCCCGGCCACCGACTTCGGGCCGAGGCCCGACGGCACCGCCGGCAACAAGACCACGCTCGACACCACTCCCCTGAGCCGCGAGACCCCGTTCCTCTTCCGCGACGGCGAGAAGCTGGCCGTCTTCGTGCCCCACGCGCGCACCGAGACCCGGGGGGTCGACTGGTCGACCGACACGAACGCGGGGCAGAAGCTCTCGCTCGACACGTTCTTCGTCGCCCACGAGGGCGACACCGCGGCCGAGATCAACGCCGCGCTCGCATCCGGGAAGCACCTGCTCCTCACGCCGGGCGTCTACCAGCTCGACGAGGCGATCCACGTCGAGAACCCGGACACCGTCGTCCTCGGCCTCGGCTACGCCTCGCTCGCCCCGACGTCGGGCGACGCCGCGCTCGAGATCGGGGACGTCGCGGGCGTCAAGGTCGCGGGCATCACGGTCGACGCCGGCCCAGTCGAGTCCGACGTCCTGGTGCGCGTCGGTCCGGCGGACGCGCACGTCGCGGACGCCACCGACCCGACGACGCTCACCGACGTCTTCGTCCGCATCGGCGGTCCGTGGGTCGGCAGGGCGACGACGAGCATCGAGGTCAACAGCGACCACGTCCTCCTCGACCACATCTGGGCGTGGCGCGGCGACCACGGCAACGGCATCGGCTGGGGCTCGAACACGGGCGACCACGGCGTCGTCGTGAACGGCGACGACGTGACCGCCACAGGGCTGTTCGTCGAGCACTACCAGAAGAACCAGACGATCTGGAACGGCGAGCGCGGGCGCACGGTCTTCTACCAGAGCGAGATCCCCTACGACCCGCCGAGCCAGGCCGCGTTCATGGACGGCGACCGCCTGGGCTACGCGTCGTACCGGGTCGGCGACCACGTCCGGACCCACGAGGCGACCGGGCTCGGCGTGTACTCGTTCTTCAACCAAGGTGTCGACGTGCGCGTCGAGAGCGGCATCCAGGCGCCCCTGCGGGCGGGGGTCACGTTCCGGTCGATGACGAGCGTGTTCCTCAACGGCTCCGGCGGGATCGACCACGTCGTCAACGACACCGGCGCCCCAGCGGTCGGGTCGTTCGCGTCGCCGCAGGTGGTGGCCTACCCGACGGACGTGCCCGCGGAGCCGGACGTCGAGGTCACGACCCGCTGCCTCGCGGGCAAGGCGTACGTCGCGGTCCGGGCGACCAACACGGGCGACGTGCCGCTCGCGCTCACGCTCGGCACGCCGTTCGGCTCGCGCACCGTCACCGCGGTCGCGCCCGGTGCGAACACCTACCAGTCGTTCGCGGCCCGCGCGACGTCGGTCGCCGCGGGCGACGCCGTCGTCACCGCGACGGGCGGCACGGGCAGCGCGGACGTCACCGCGTCCTACGCGGCGCTCACGTGCGGGTGATCGTCCCGTCCGGCTGAGCATCACCGGGGCCCGCCTCCTCGGGGAGGCGGGCCCCGTCGTCGTCCGGCACGGCCCGACGTCGGACGGCCGCCGTCCACGCTGCTCGCCCCGACCCCGATTGCGGGACCCCGGGGCCTGGGACAGGATCGGCGCGTGAGCACGGTCCCCCGCTCGTCCATATCGCACGCCCGCAACGTGGCGGGCCGCGGCGCGCGGACGTTCGCCGCCCGGTGGTGCGCGGTCCTGGTCGCTGTGCTCGCCGGTGTCGCGCTGCTCCTGCCCGCCGGTGCGGCGCACGCCGTGCCGCCACTGGATGTCGGGAACGAGATCACCGACCCCGACGGCGTGCTGGGCGAACGGACGGACGACGTCCAGGGCGCGCTCGACCGGCTCGCGCAGGACACGGACCTCCAGCTCTTCGTCGTCTACGTCGCCGACCTCGACGGGATGGACGGCCTCGACTGGGCCAACGCGACCGCGAACGCGTCGGGTCTGGGACCGAACGACATGCTGCTCGCGGTCGGGACGCAGGACCGGCGGTACGGGCTCTCCGTCGACGTCAACGCGCCGCTGAGCGACGCCGAGGTCGACCGGATGGCGTCAGCCGTCGAGGACGAGCTGCGGGACGACGACTGGGCCGGTGCCGCCATCGCCGCGGCCGAGGTGGCGCGCGGCGCGAGCCAGGGCTCCGGCGGCGCGTCGTGGGTGTGGATCCTGCTCGGGATCGCCGTCGTCGTGCTCGTCGTGGTGCTCGTCGTCCGCGCCGTGGCGAAGCGGCGACGCGCCACGGCCCCCACGCAGGGCGCCGGCGGCGAGGACGAGCTCGCGAGCCTCCCGACGGAGGAGCTGAACCGGCGGGCGAGCGCGGCGCTCGTCGCGATCGACGACGCCGTGAAGACGTCCGAGCAGGAGCTCGGGTTCGCACAGGCCCAGTTCGGGCTCGAGGCGACACAGCAGTTCGGCGCGGCGCTCGCCGAGGGCAAGCGGAAGGTCTCGGAAGCGTTCACGCTGCGCCAGCAGCTCGACGACGACCGCCCCGAGACCGAACCGCAAGCGCGTCAGCTCATGGCCCGCATCGTCACGCTGTGCGACGAGGTCGCCGACGAGCTCGACGAGCAGTCCCAGACCTTCGACGAGCTGCGCGACCTCCAGGCGCGCGCCCCGCAGGTGCTCGACGAGACCGAGCGGCGGGCGGGCGAGGTGCTGGCACGCGTCGAGCCGGCGCGGGCGACGCTCGACGGCCTGGCGCGGACCTACCCCGCGACGGCCCTCGTGTCCGTCGCGCAGAACCCCGACCAGGCGCAGGCTCTCGTCGCGAACGCGCGGGAGTCGGTCGCTCGCGGGCGCGACGCGCTCACGCGCAAGGACCGCGCCACCGCCGTCGCGCTCGCCCGGGCCGCGCAGAACGCCGTCGGGCAGGCGGTGACGCTGCTCGACGCCGTCGAGCGCGCGGGCGCCGACCTCGCCGAGGCCGGGCCACGGATCGACAAGGCCCTCGCCTCCATCGGGGCCGACATCGCCGACGCCGGCCGGCTCGCCCCCTCCGACCCGACCGTCGCGCCCGCTGTGACCGAGGCCCAGGCCGCCGTCGCCGCCGGCACCGCGGCTCGCGAGGGCGGCGACCCGCTCGCCGCCCTGCGCCGCCTCACCGACGCCGAGGCAGCGCTCGACGCCGCGCTCGCCCCGTTCCGGCAGCGCGCCGAGCAGGCCGCCCGCGCGAACGCGCTCCTGCGCGACACGCTCGCCCGCGTCGACTCGCAGATCCGCGCGACGAACGACTTCATCGAGACCCGGCGCGGCGCCGTCGGCCCCGAGGCACGGACCCGGCTGTCAGAAGCGATCCGCCTGCTCGGCGACGCCCGGACCCTCCAGCCGACGGACCCCGTCGCTGCCCTCGAACGCGCGCAGCAGGCCGACGCCCAGGCGCAGTCCGCGGCACAGCTCGCCCAGCACGACGCGTCGAGCTGGCAGTCGTCGCAGGGCGGCGGCATGTTCGGCGGAGGCCGCTCGGGCGGCAGCAACGTGGGTGGCATGGTCCTCGGCGGCATCCTGCTCGACTCGATCCTGCGCGGCGGTGGCGGCGGCGGGCGCTCCGGTGGGTTCGGCGGCGGCAGCTTCGGGGGCGGGTTCGGAGGCGGCGGCTTCGGCGGCGGTCGGTCCTCGGGGCGCTCGGGCGGACGGTCCGGTGGCAGGTCGTCCGGCGGGCGCTCGGGCCGCGGCGGGCGGTTCTGACGGGACGGGAAGACGACACGGCACGAGGCACGGAGAACGGCACACGGCAACGACCGGCACGAGACCGCACACCAGAGAGGGACGACCATGGCGGAGAAGCAGAGCATCTTCGGACGGATCGCACAGCTCACGAAGGCGAACATCAACGCGCTGCTCGACGGCGCGGAAGACCCGCAGAAGATGCTGGACCAGCTCGTGCGCGACTACACGAACAGCATCGCGGACGCCGAGCAGGCCGTCGCGCAGACGATCGGCAACCTGCGCCTCGCGGAGCAGGACTACAACGAGGACGTCGCCGCCGTCCAGGAGTGGGGCCAGAAGGCCGCCGCCGCGTCCGCGCAGGCCGACCGGTACCGCCAGCGGGGCGACGCCGCCAACGCCGACAAGTTCGACAACCTCGCCAAGATCGCGCTCGGCAAGCAGATCGCCGCCGAGACCGAGGTCAAGCAGTCGGAACCGCTCATCACGTCGCAGCGCGAGACCGTCGAGAAGCTCAAGTCCGGGCTCGCGCTGATGAAGGACAAGCTCGGCGAGCTCAAGTCGCGGCGCGACTCGCTCGTCGCCCGGCAGAAGAGCGCCGAGGCCCAGCAGACCGTGCAGGGAGCGATCAGCTCCATCAACGTGCTCGACCCGACGAGCGAGATCTCCCGCTACGAGGAGATCGTGCGACGCGAGGAGGCGCAGGCGCTCGGCCAGGCCGAGGTCGCGGCGTCGAGCATCGACGCACAGTTCGCCGAGCTCGAGACGTCCGGCGAGACGATCGAGATCGAAGCCCGCCTCGCCGCCCTCAAGCAGGGCTCCTCCACCGCTCCGCAGATCTCCCCGACCCAGGTCACCCCCGAGATCGGCTCGGGCACCACCACCCAGGACGCCCCGACGACCGGCTGGTGACGCCGAGGTAGAACCCTGGTCGCGCGAAGTAGAACCCTGGTCGCGCCAGGTAGAACCGTGGTCGTGTCCGACGGCGCGTGGTCGCCTGGGGGGTCGGAGTGGGTGGGGGCGCCGCGTCTACCATCCGCCGCTCGTTCCTCGCGGCTCCCGCCAGGCCCGACCACGACGCGGCGCCCCCACCCACCCCTCCCGGCATCACCTCACCCTGGTCCGTGCTCACCCGGGCAAGACCCGTGGTGTTACGCCGAGCATGTCGTCACGGCTCGTCCTGAGCGCCTGACGGGCCACAACGGCATGCTCGACCGGCCGGAACCGCATGGTCGCCACGAGAGCGGCACGACCCCGTGCCGCGCCGCCGCACAAGACTTGGGGACCGCCGTCACCGGACCACGGTTCTGCCCGGGTGAATACGGTTCTACCTCGCGCGACCAGGGTTCTACCTCGCGCGACCACGGTTCTACCTCGCGCGACCACGGTTCTACCTCGCGCGACCACGGTTCTACCTCGCGCGACCACGGTTCTACCTCGGCGCGACTCGGCCACCTGCCGGGTGACGGGACGGCTGAGCGGGTGGGGCGGCGTCGGAGGCGAAGGGCGTCAAGGCCGCGCTCCCAAAACCCACGCCCGAAAGACCAGGGCGACGGCGCGGACAGCCCGAGCACCGACGCCGCCCCGCACGCGAACCCGACCACAGCACGCCCAACCCAGCCCAGACGCCGACGCCGCCCCGACCACGAACCGCGCGACCCGGCCTGCGGCCTCGCTCAGGCGGGGACGCGTTGCCCGACGGCGGTCCGGACGTGGGCGACGAACGCCTGGGCAAGGCGGCGGCCGCCCTCGAGGATCTCGGGCGCGTGCTCGTCGAAGCCTGCGAGGACGGTGTCGGTGTCGACGTCGTCGAGGCCGTCGCAGTACGCCGCGAGCCCGGCCCGGGACGTCTCGGGGTGGAACTGCACGCCGAGCGCCGAGCCGAGGCGGAACGCCTGGTAGGGGTACATGTTCGACGAGCCGAGCCAGAGTGCCCCGGCGGGCAGGTCGACGATCGCGTCGGCGTGCATGCTCGTCACGAACCGCGCCGGGTCGTCGCCGGAGGCGAGCGCGGAGAGCACGGGGTCGGTCTCCGCCTCGGCGCGCCAGAAGATGCGGGTCGCGCCGGACTCGCGTCCGGGGGGTGCGCTGACCTGGACGTGTCCGCCCCCGGCGACCGCGAGGAGCTGGGCACCGAGGCAGATGGCGAGCGTCGGGACGCCGGACGTCGCGGCGGCGAGGAGGAGCTCGCGCAGCGCGGGCAGCCAGGGCGCGCGGGCGTCGTCGTGCGCGGCCATGTGGCCGCCGATGACGACGAGGCCGTCGCCGATCCCGTCGAGGGCGGGGAGCGCCTCGCCCTCGAACGCGCGCACGACCTGCAGGTCGGCGTCGAGCAGCTCGGCGTACGCGTCGAGCGTGACGCCCGGGGAGTTCTGCACGACGGTGAGCCGGACGGTTCCGGTCGCGGTCGTGGCGTCGGAGTGATGGGTCACGAGGTCCGACGGTACCCACTCGGGGGTACTCCGACGCAAACACGCACGTCCTGGACCTGCCGCAGCGGTCCCTGCTCGCGCCCGCCGATGACCGAGCGCTGCACTCCGGTCCGAGCGATGCACTCCGGCGTGCATCTCTCGAGCGTGCGTGCATCTCTCGGCGACAGCCTGTCGCGGATAGGCTGACCGGCATGTCCGACCTCCAGACCTCCGACGGCCGCTCGCTGACGGCGCCGCGCCGCACCTATCTCGTCGTGGACGGCGAGAACATCGACGCGACGCTCGGCATGAACGTCCTGGGCCACCGCCCGAACCCGGAGGAGCGGCCGCGCTGGGACCGGATCGTCGACTTCGCACGTCAGGCGTGGGGCCAGGACGTGACGCCGTTGTTCTTCCTCAACGCGTCGTCCGGCCAGATGCCGATGTCGTTCGTGCAGGCGCTGCTCGCGATGGGCTACCGGCCGATCCCGCTCTCGGGCTCGAGCAACGAGAAGGTCGTCGACATCGGTATCCAGCGCACGCTGGACGCGATCGCGGACCGGCCGGGCGACGTGCTCCTCGCGAGCCACGACGGTGACTTCCTGCCCCAGGTCGAGGCGCTGCTCAGCGACACCGACCGCCGCGTCGGGGTCCTCGCGTTCCGAGAGTTCGTGAACGTCCGCCTCACCGAGCTCACAGCGCGCGGGCTCGAGGTGTTCGACCTCGAGGACCACGTCGGCGCGTTCACGACCGTCCTGCCGCGCGTCCGGATCATCCCGCTCGAGGAGTTCGACCCGCTGCGCTACCTCTGACGCCGGGCACCGCGCGTCAGGCCTGGAGCTCGCGGTACAGCGGGGTCGGGAACGACGCCGTCACGCCGTCTCCGCCGAGCAGCGCCGCGATGCGCTCGGCCTCTGCGGCGACGGCGTGCTCCGCGTCGGTGCCCACGTCCTCGAGCAGGCGGAACGCGGGCTCGCCGCCGGGACGCACGGCCCACGCGCCGACGATCCGGCCTTCCCACCAGACCGTCGCTCCGGCGTTGCCGATCGTGTCGAAGATCGCGGCCTTGTGCGGGCCGAGGTACCAGTCGCGCGCGGCCCAGCCCATCGTCGTCGGGTCCAGCGACGGCAGGAGCGCGACGTGTCCCTCGAGCGGTGACTCGCCGCGTCCGGGCAGGTCGGTCGCCCTCAGCATGACGCCCGGCCGCACGTCGGGTGCGTCGGGCACTCCCGTCTCCACCTCGACCTCCTCGACGTCGAGCGCGGCGAGCGCGGCACGGGTGTCACGCAGGTTCCAGCCGGTCCACCACTTGAGGTCCTCGACCGTGGCCGGGCCGAAGACCCCGAGCCACGTGCGGGCGAGCTCGGTGCGCGCCGACGCCTCGTCGAGCGCCGGGATGCCGCCGGGGAACCAGTTCTCGACGGGCGACCACACGTGCCGGTTGGACGACCAGCTCCCCCGGGGCTCGCCTCGGAAGACCAGGCCCTCGGCGGACAGCAGGGACATGAGCTGGGACGTCATGGTGCGCCGCACGTCCCACGACTTGTCCGTCGTCGGGAGGAACGCGGTGCGCAGCATCGGCGCGACCTTCGAGAGCGTCGCGCCGTCCATCGGGCCGTGCTCGGCGAGCGCCGCGTGCACCTGCGCCTCGACCGCGGCGAGGAACCGCTCGGCGTCGTCCACCGGCGGGTCGGTGGGCAGCGTCGCGAGCTCCTTGAGCAGGCGGGCACGGAGACGACGCGCGACGGCCTCCGCCGCGGCGGCGTGGACCACGGGCACGACCTCGCGCCGCACGACGAACATCGTCCGCCGCATCGCCAGCACCTTCACGAGGGACCGGCGCTCGAAGACGGCTGCGCGGAAGTCGTCGAGCACGAGCCCGGGCACCCGGGCGAGCACCGACAGGTAGACGCTCGGCGCGTCCGTCGCGTGCAGCGCCAGGACCCGGTCGACGACGTCCTCCGGGGTCCGGGCGGCCGCGCGCCCGGGCAGGTCCGTCCCGAGCGCGAGCTGCTGCGCCACGAGCCGACGCCGTCTCTGCTCCACCGTGATCCGCACGTCGCCATCCTGCCTGACGCGACCCACACGCTGGGGTCGACGCGGTGGAGGGGCTTTCCAGGCGACTCCCAGACCACGGGAGGACACTGGAGGCATGAGTACTCCCGAGGCACGGCTGGTCGTCGTCGACGACGAGCCCAACATCCGCGAGCTGCTGGCCACGTCCCTGCGCTTCGCCGGGTTCGAGGTCCACGCCGCGGCGGACGGGCAGAGCGCGCTGCGGCTCGTGCGCGACGTCGAGCCCGACCTCGTGGTGCTCGACGTCATGCTCCCCGACATGGACGGGTTCACCGTCACGCGCCGCCTGCGCGAGAAGGGCCAGCACACGCCCGTCGTCTTCCTCACCGCGAAGGACGACACGCGCGACAAGGTCACGGGCCTCACCGTGGGCGGTGACGACTACGTGACCAAGCCGTTCAGTCTCGAGGAGGTCGTGGCGCGCATCCGCGCGGTGCTGCGCCGCACGCACGCCGAGCCCGTCGAGGACGCCGTGCTGCGCTTCGCCGACCTCGAGATGGACGAGGACTCCCACGAGGTCCGCCGCGCGGGCGTCGACGTCGACCTGTCCCCCACCGAGTTCAAGCTCCTGCGCTACCTCATGCTCAACGCCGGGCGCGTGCTGTCCAAGGCGCAGATCCTCGACCACGTGTGGCAGTACGACTGGGGCGGCGACGCGAACATCGTCGAGTCCTACATCTCGTACCTGCGCCGCAAGATCGACAACCTCACCGTGCCCGGCCCCGACGGCGAGCCCGTCGCGCTGCCGCCGCTCATCCACACCAAGCGTGGCGTCGGCTACCTGCTGCGCCAGCCGCCGGGCGCGTCGTCGACCTCATGACCGCCGGACCCGACCGCACGACGACGGGCGCGCGCCCGGTCCCGCCGCCTCCCCCGGGGTCACGTCCCGGCGCGGCCGGCGCCGCGCCGTCGGGCACGCGCGAGCACGCACCCGGGGCGACCGCGTCATCCCCCGGTGCCGACAGCCCGACGGCGGAGCGGCCCTTCGGCCGTCCCGTGCCCACCTCGGAGTGGGGCTGGTTCGCCCGCATCCCGCTGCGCGCACGTCTCGTCGCGATCACGGTCCTCCTGCTCGCTGCGGGTCTCGGCCTCGCGTCGGTGGTGACGACGACGGTCGTCTCGAGCCATCTCGTGGACCAGGTGGACGCGCAGCTCGAACGGTCCGCCGAGGGCGTCGCGAGCTCGACCATCCGTCAGACCCCTGCGTCGACCACGCTGCCGAGCGACTACTACGTCCTGGTGCGCGACCTCGACGGGAACAGCACGTCACAGGGCTGGCCGCAGACGACGTCTCGCTACGGCACCCCCGACATCCCCGCGATGTCGAACCCCGAGGTCGAGGCCGCCGTCGGGACGCAGTTCACCGTCCCGTCCGTGGGCGGGACCGATCCCGCCCAGTGGCGCGTCACGCCCTTCTTCGTCTCCGACACGTTCACGGGTGACACGCGCGGCACGGCGTTCGTCGCGCTGCCGCTCACGGGCATCCACGAGACGGTCAAGGTGCTCGGGCGGGCGCTCGCGCTCTCGGCGCTCGGCATCGCGCTCGTCGGCGGGGCCATCGCGTACCTGGCGGTCCACCGCGCGCTGCGCCCGCTGCGCGAGATCGAGGAGACGGCGGCGGACATCGCCGCGGGCGACCTGTCGCGGCGTGTGCGCCCCGCCCCCCCGACGACGGAGGTCGGCTCGCTCGCGGCCTCTCTCAACGCGATGCTGTCGCAGATCGAGGAGGCTTTCGCGGCGCAGGAGGCGTCGGAGGAACGGATGCGGCGCTTCGTGTCCGACGCGAGCCACGAGCTGCGCACCCCGCTCGCGACGATCCGCGGCTACGGCGAGCTCTACCGGATGGGCGCCCTCGACACGCCCGACAAGGTCGACGACACCATGGTCCGGATCGAGGACTCCGCGACGCGCATGGGCACGCTCGTCAACGACCTCCTCGCGCTCGCGCGCCTCGACGAGGGACGACCGCTGCGCCACGAGCCGGTCGACCTCGCGGCCCTCGCGCGCGACTCCGCGCAGGACCTGCACGCGCTCGACCCGACCCGCGACGTGCGCGTCGTCGGGCTCGCGCAGGGCGAGGACGCGCCCGGTCCGCTGCGGGTCGTCGGCGACGAGGACCGCCTGCGGCAGGTGCTCGCGAACCTCGTCGGCAACGTCGCCCGCCACACGCCCGCGGGCACGCCGGTCGAGATCGCGCTGGGGACGAGCCGTGCTCCCGGCGGAGCCGGTCCCGAGGTCGGCGGCGGGTCGGCGTCGGACGACGCCGCGGCCGTCCTCGAGGTGCGCGACCACGGCCCGGGAGTTCCCCCGGAGCAGGAGGCACGTCTGTTCGAACGGTTCTTCCGCGCGGACTCGTCGCGCAACCGCGCGTCGGGAGGGTCCGGGCTCGGCCTCGCGATCGTGGCGGCGATCGTCGGTGCGCACCGCGGGCACGTGTCCGTCCGACCGTCCGACGGCGGCGGGCTCACCGTCCGCGTGGAGCTCCCGCTCGCGTCCTGACGCGCCCCTCGCGACGGATGAGTGACTCGTCCGTGACCTCTTCGTTGCCAGATCGCGACGCGCCGGCCGCTACGATGGCGCGTCGTCGTCGGTGGACCGACCTAGGCTGGTGCCGAGGCCCACGGACGATGTCGGGCCTGCCGACCGGAACCTCCGGCCGGTCCCGCACCTCCCTCGTCGTCGAAGAAGGCTGAAGTCATGGGCGTCAACAGCGCCGACGCACCGCAATGGTTCCTCTCCTCGTTCGTCCGCAGCGCTCGCGGCGCCGGGGCGACCGCCCCGGACGACGAGATCCGCGCCGTCGGGCAGGGACTGCTCGACCGGTGGGACCAGCCCGACCGCCACTTCCACAACCTGCGGCACCTGGCCGACGTGCTCGGCCGCGTGGACGAGCTCTCGCAGGAGACCCACGACCCCGACCTGGTCCGCCTCGCGGCGTGGTACCACGGCGCGGTCTTCGACGCGAAGGGCCGCGCGACCTACGCCAACAAGGGCGGCGAGGACGAGTCGGCGAGCGCCGCGCTCGCGCACACGGAGCTCACGGCGCTCGGCGTCCCGGAGCCGGCCGTGCGCCGTGTCACGCAGCTCGTCAACGCGCTCGTCCGGCACGCTCCGGACCCCTCGGACTTCGACTGCGCGGTGCTGTGCGACGCGGACCTCGCGATGCTCGCCGCCGAGCCGCAGCGGTACAAGGAGTACCTCAAGGACGTGCGCGACGAGTACGCGCACATCCCGAAGCCCGACTACGTCCGGGCGCGGATCGCGATCCTCACGAAGCTGCTCGACCGCCGGTCGCTCTTCTCGAGCCCGCTCGGCACGGCATGGGAGGAGCCCGCGCGACAGAACCTCGACGCCGAGCTCCAGCGGCTGCGCAAGGAGCAGATCAAGCTGGCACAGGCATCCTCGTCGTCCACAGCCTCGACGTCCTGAGAGCTGTCCACACGTTCCGCACCGGGCCCAGCGAGCGCGGCCCGTTCCGTCCTAGCGTCCACGTCACACGCCGGGCATCTCCCGGCGTAACACGGCCCACGGGGTCACCGACACGACGGAGGACGGCATGAGCAGGTACGAGGTCGACAGCGCGCGCGTCGCGCAGGCGAGCGCGGCGGTGAACGGCTCGGTCACGGCGATCCGCGGCGAGGTGTCCGCCATGATGCGGCACCTCACGGACCTGCAGGCGTCGTGGCGCGGCACCGCGGCGACCTCGTTCACGGGCGTCATGACGCAGTGGCAGGGCACCCAGACGCAGGTCGAGGCGGCGCTCGACGAGATCACCGCCGCTCTCGGGTCGGTCGCGCAGACCTACGCGGACGCCGAGTCGCAGGCCACGCGCCTGTTCGTCGCCCGCTAGCCGTCCAGGGGCCGACGCCGCGCCGTCGGGGTACCGGCGGTGGCCCCGGTCGGTGACCGGCTCGTCAGGGGTACGTGCGGACGACGGCGAGCCGGTCGCCCGCGCGCACGTGGTCCCCGGGCCGGGCGAACACCTCGACGACGCGGCAGCGGGCGGGCGCGAGCACGGGCAGCTCGAGCTTCATCGCCTCGAGCACGACGACGGCACCGGCCTCCGGGACCTCGTCACCCGGACGGGCTTCGACCCGCCAGACGACTCCGCCGAGCGGGGCGCGCAGGACCGTCCGGCTCGGCTCGTCCGGCTCGGTTGCTGCGTCCTCGTCGGGAGGCGGTCGGCGGCCCTGTGCCCGCGCCGACGTACCGACGTGCTCCCCCGCCTCGGCCCACACCCGCGCCTCGCGGTCGAACGCCGCGCGACGCGAACGCGCGACGGCGTCGATGTCCGCCGCCTCACGAGCCAGGAGCGCCGCGTGCTCGCGCCCCGAGAACGTCCCCTCCTCGATCTCGAGGTCGAGGACCCCGGCGCGCGCCGCGGCACGGCGCTCGGCGAGCTCGCCCGCGTCGACGGACTCCCAGACGATGCGGTCGAAGGGCCGGAAGAGCCAGGGCGTCCCGGTCTCGAACGGGCCGCGCTGACCGTGCGGCGACCAGATCGGGACGGTCCGACCGACGAGCTGGTAGCCGCCGGGGCTCGCCATGCCGTAGACGCAGAGGAAGGCGCCCCCGAGACCGACGGCGTCGGCGGGCGTCCACGTGCGGGCGGGCGTGTACTTCGTCGTCAGGAGCCGGTGCCGCGGGTCCACGGGCACGGCGAGGGGCGCGCCGAGGTACACGTCGCCGAGGCCGAGCACGAGGTGCTCCGTGCCGAGCACCGTGCGGCGCACGTCGTCGACGCTCGCGAGCCCGTTCACGCGCCGCACGAAGTCGACGTTCGACGGCAGCCACGGCGCGTCGGCCCGGACGGCAGCGGTGTAGCGCTCGACGGCCTCCCGGATCGCGGGGTCGTCCCAGCTGAGCGGGAGCCGCACCACCCGGCTCGGCACCTCGATCTTCGCGCTGGACGGCAGATCGTCCTCCAGCTCGCGGAGCAGCCCCACGAGCCGCTCGACGGGCAGCTCGTCGGGGTCGACGTGCACCTGCAGCGTCCGGACCCCGGGCGTCACGTCGACCACGCCGCGGGGCGCGGCGTCGTCGAGCGCCCGGGAGAGAGCGTGCACGCGCAGGCGGTCCAGCAGGTCGAGGGCGCCGTGGTCCCCGCCGTACTCGACGAGCACGTTGTCGTCCGCGCCGCGCAGGTAGCGGACCACGGACGGATACGTCCTGCCCGCCTCCCTCCGGTCGCGACGGTGCGGCGGGTCGCCGTGCGCGACGACGTCGCTCGTGAACGCCTCGACGTCTCGTCCCCGGACGGCTCGGGCCGCCGTCGGGACCCGTGCTGCCGCACGCGCGACGTCGGAGCCACGGAGGAGCCCGGCGCCGTCGTCGCGCACGACGACGAACCGCACGACGTCCCCCGGGCGCATCTGTCCCAGCTTCCAGCGCGATCCCGCGACGACGGTGAGCGGGCAGACGAAGCCGCCGAGGCTCGGCCCGTCCGGCCCGAGGAGGATGGGCGTGTCGCCGCTGACGTTGAGCGACCCGACGGAGTACGGGTTGTCGAGGACGTTGGACGGGTGCAGCCCGGCGTCGCCGCCGTCGGGACGCACCCACGTCAGCGGCGGGCCTTCGAGACGGATCCCGGCGCGGTCGGCGTGCGGCAGGACGCGCCACCACGCCGTGCGCAGCCGGCCGAGCGCGGCCTGCGTCAGCGCCCCCGACTGCGGGCCGGTCGTCACCGCGAGCTCCCACGAGTGGCCCATGCGCGGTCGCTCGGCGGTCGGGACCTGCGCCGGCTCGCCCAACCCCGGGTTTCGCGGCACCACGCGACGTCCCTGACGCACAACCCGGGGTTCGGCGGCGTTCGCGTGCCGCTCGGACCCGACGGCGGACGGCGCCGCCGGGGTCAGCGCGTCGCCCGCTGCGAGCGCACGCCCGGCGTAGCCGCCGATCCCGCCGGGCACGAACGTCGCCGACGAGCCGAGGTACTCCGGCACGTCGAGCCCGCCGTGCACGAGCAGGTACGTCCGCAGCCCGACGCCGTGCGGCGCGCCGACGGCCAGCACGGAACCTGCGGGCACGACGACCGGCTCCCACTGCCGCACCGCCACCCCGTCGACCGTGACGGGGGCGGGCGCGCCCGTCACGCACACCGTGGTCGCGTCCGAGAAGCGCAGGGTCGGCCCGGTGAGCGTGCACTCGAGGCCAGGCGCACCTTCGGCGTTGCCGAGCGCGCGGTTGCCCGCCCGGAAGGAGAGGTCGTCCATCGGGCCCGACGGCGGGATCCCCACGCCCCAGTACCCGGTGCGCCCGGGCCAGTCCTGGACCGTCGTGAGGACCCCCGCGTCGAGCACGTCGATCCACGGCACCGGGTCACGGATGCGTCCCAGCGTCGTCGTGGTCGTCGCCGTGCCCGCCACGACGTCCGGGTCGTCGAGCGCGGCGCGCAGCAGCGAGACGTTGGTCGGCACGCCGTCGACGCGCACCTGCCCGAGCGCCGTCCGCAGTGCCGCGACGGCGTCGGAGTGGGTCGACGCGCGCACGACGACCTTGGCGAGCAGCGGGTCCGCGTGCGGGCCGAGCTCGTCGCCGACGCTCGCTCCCGTCTCGACGCGGACCGCGGTCGTCGCCTGCCGGGCTCCGGTGCGGTCCGGGCGGGCGACCGGTGCCCGGCGCTCGCCACGGTCGAGCACGCCGTCGTGACGGGGTAGGTCCAACCGCGCGAGCGTCCCGGCGACCGGCCGGCCGCGCCGGACGTCCTCCGCGTAGACGCGGGCCTGGACGGCTGCGCCGCGCACGGTCAGGCCCGACGGCGGCAGCGCGTCGAGCACGGTCGTGTCACCGAGGGCGAGACGCAGCATCCAGGCGACCAGGTCGATCCCGGTCACCTCCTCCGTGACCGTGTGCTCCACCTGGAGTCGCGGGTTCACCTCGAGGAACGTCACGTCCCCCGTGTCGAGGTCGAGGAGCGCCTCCAGGGTCGCCGCCGAGCGGAGGCCGACGGACTCGCCGAGGCGACGCGCGCCGTCGTGCAGAGCGCTGCGGACGGCGGGGTCGAGCCCCGGTGCCGGCGCGACCTCGAGCACCTTCTGGTGGCGGCGCTGCACCGAGCAGTCCCGGTCGCCGAGCGTGAGGACGCGACCGGAACCGTCGCCGAAGAGCTGCACCTCGAGGTGCCGCGCCCGCTCGACGTGTCTCTCGACGAACAGCCGCCCGGAGGACCCCGGACGTGACGACTCCCGACGCCACGCGGCTGCGAGCTCGTCGGCGTCGTGGCACACGTGCACGCCGGTCCCGCCCCCGCCGCCCGCGTCCTTGAGCACGAGCGGGAAGCCGATCTCCTGGGCCCACCCGATCGCGTCGTCGAGCCCGCCGAGCACCGGCGACCCCGGGAGCACGCGCAGCCCGCACTCGCGCGCGAGCGCCCGGGCGCGCGCCTTGTCGCCGAGCACCCGGAGCTGGTCCGGGGTCGGGCCCGCGAACGCGACCCCCGCCGCCTCGACCGCGGCGGCGAACCTGGCGTCCTCCGAGCGGAAGCCGTACCCGGGGTGCAGCACGCCCGCGCCCGCGCCGAGCGCGGCGTCGAGGAGCCGCCGGCCGTCGTCGTACGACGCGGCGACGGGCGCCGGGCCGAGCCGCACCGCGTCGTCCGCGAGCCGCACGTGCCGGGCGCCGCGGTCGGCGTCGGAGTGGACCGCCACGGTGCGCAGCCCGAGGTCGCGCGCGCTGCGCAGGATGCGGCAAGCGATCTCACCGCGGTTCGCGACGAGCAGCGTGGCGGCCATCGCCCTCCCCCGAACCGGTGCAAGGCGCGAGGCCGCGCCTCGCCACCCGGACAGAACGACGCCAGACTAGGCCCCCCACCGCCGAGGCAGAATTCTGGTCCACCGCGGCAGCGCCCTGGTCGGTCGTCGAAGTAGAACCCCGGTCGCACGAGGCAGAACCGTGGTCTGCCGGAGGAGAACCGGGGCCACCCCGAGCAGAACCGTGGTCCGGCGACGGCCACGGCCACGGCGGGAGCAGGCCCGGCGAGGCGGTGCGGCCCGTGCTCGTGCTCGTGGCGACCATGCGGTTCCGGCAGGTCGAGCAGACCGTTGCGGCCCGTCGGGCGCCCGGGACGGGCCGTAACGACATGCTCGGCGTAACACCACGGGTCTTGCCCGGGTGAGCACGGACCAGGGTGAGGTGATGCCGGGAGGGGTGGGTGGGGGCGCCGCGTCGTGGTCGGGCCTGGCGGGAGCCGCGAGGAACGAGCGGCGGATGGAAGACGCGGCGCCCCCACCCACCCCGACACCCAACCCGACCACGCGCCGTCCGACACGACCACGGTTCTACTTCGGCAGTCCACGGTTCTACCTCGCGCGACCACGGTTCTACCTCGACCGACCACGGTTCTACCTCGCGCGACCACGGTTCTACCTCGGCGGCGTGATCAGACCGCGAGCGCCATGCGCGACAGCGCTCGCGCCGCGCGCTCCATGACGACGGCGAGCGACTCTCCGACGTGCTTGTGGAGCGCCGTCCGCGCCTCGGGGAGCTGGTCGGCGAGCGCGAGCTCGAGGATCTCGACGTGCTCGTCGATGGTGATGCGGATGCGTTCGGACTCGACGAAGTCGTACATGCGCACGGCGCGCACCTTCTCGTTCACCTCGACGAGCGCCTCGGTGAGCCGCTCGTTGCCCGCCGCCCGGGACAGGACGGTGTGGAAGCGCTCGTCGAGCATGACGAAGCTCGGGTCGGGCTCGGGGGGCGCGCCACGCAGCTCGACCCACTGGTCGAGCTCGGTTCGCAGCGCGTCGGTGTCGTAGTGCAGCTCGGGGTTCTCGATGATGCGCTCGACGCCCCGCAGCTCGAGCGTGACGCGCAGCTCGTAGAGGTCGCGCAGCTCGGCGAGGCTCGGCACGACGACGGCGTACCCGAAGTCGGTGCGCTGGATCAGACCGTCGGACAGGAGCCGGGACAGGGCCTCGCGCACGGGGGTGCGCGAGACCTCGAACCGCCTGCTCAGCTTGGGCTCGGTGAGCCGCTCGCGCGGGTCGACGCGGCCGTTGAGGATCTCTGCGCGCAGGCGCAGGTAGACGAGCTCGCGCAGCGACGTCGCGGCCGGCTCCGGCGCGGTCACGATGTCCATGCTGTTCTCCTGCTCGTCGGCTCCGAAGCGTCCCGTGCCCCGCTCTTATCCTGGCCCATCCCGCCCCCGTCGGTCGCCCTCGCCGGCCCTCGCCCTGGCCTCAGACCGCCATCGCCGCACGCACGCCCTCCTCGGCCGACTCGCCGCCCGAGCCGCGGTTCGTCACGCGCCCGGACTGCAGGACGACGTAGTCGCTCGCGGCGCCGAGGGCGAACCCGACGTGCTGCTCGACGAGCAGGACCGACATGCCGCCCGAGTCCGTGAGCGCGAGGATCGCGTCCTCGATCTCCGTGACGACGGACGGCTGGATGCCCTCGGTCGGCTCGTCGAGCACGAGCACGCGTGGGCCGGTGATGAGCGCCCGGGCGATGGCGAGCTGCTGACGCTGCCCGCCCGAGAGGAGCCCGGCTCGTCGCGCGAGCAGCCCGCGCAGCGCGGGGAACAGGTCGAGCGCCTCGTCGAGGCGTCGCGGCCCCTCGCGCGACGTGTCGGCGACGAGCTGGAGGTTCTCCCGCGCCGTGAGGTCGCCGAACGACTGCTGCCCCTGCGGCACGTACGCCAGCCCGCGCCGCACGCGCTGGTACGTCGGCATCCGGGTCACGTCCTCGCCGTCGAGCACGACGCTTCCCGAGCGGGCCTTGAGCAGCCCGAGCGCGGTGCGCAGGAGCGTCGTCTTGCCGGCCCCGTTGTGCCCGAGCACGGCGGCGACGCCGCCCGCGGGCACGGTGAGGTCGACGCCGTGCAGCACCATGGTCCGGCCGTAGCCGGCGTGCAGTCCCGTGAGCTCGAGCATCACGCCTCCTTCTCGTCGGTCGCCGCCGTCACCGAGGTCTCGTCCGTGCCCGACGTCGCGGGCGCGGTCTTCGCCGCACGCCGCCGCGCGCCGCGGGTCGCGCCGGCGCTGCCGAGGTAGACCTCCTGCACGCGCGGGTCGGACTGGACCTCGGCGTACGTGCCCTCGGCGAGCACCTGCCCGAGGTGCAGCACGGTCACCGAGCTCGCGAAGGTCCGCAGGAACTCCATGTCGTGCTCGACGACGACGACGGTCCGCTGTGCACCGATGCGCTGCAGGAGCTCGCCGGTCTGCTCGCGCTCTGCCTGGCTCATGCCGGCGACGGGCTCGTCGAGCAGCAGCAGGCGCGCGTCCTGGACGAGCAGCATCCCGATCTCGAGCCACTGCTTCTGGCCGTGCGCAAGGATCCCGGCCTGCACGTCGCGCAGGTGCGCGAGCCCCACCGTCTCGAGCGCCTGCTCGACGGACTCGGGCGTCGAGCCCCGGCGCCGCAGGAGCGTGAGCGGACCACGGCCGGCCCCGGCGGCGATGTCGAGGTTCTGCAGGACGCTGAGCTCCTCGAACACGCTCGCGGTCTGGAACGTGCGCCCGACGCCCGCCCGGGCGACACGGTGCGTCTTCCTTCCGAGCAGCTCCACACCGCCGAACTGCACCGAGCCCGACGCCTTGGCCAGGCCCGTGATCGCGTCGACGATCGTCGTCTTGCCCGCGCCGTTGGGCCCGATGAGGAACCGCAGGTCGCCCGCGGTCACGGTGAGGTCGACGCCCTGCACCGCGACGAACCCGTCGAACTCGACGCGCAGGCCGCGCACCTCGAGGTAGTCGTGCCGGAAGCGCGAGTCGTCGACGCCGAGGACGGCCTGCGCCGCCTCGAGGTCGAGCCCGTCGCCCGCCACCCCCGTCTCGAGGACGGTGCCGGGCGCGAGGGCGCCCTCCGTGGCGTCGTGCGTCGTCGGGGCCGACGCCGGTCCAGTGGGCTGGGTGGTCATGCGGTCCTCCCGGTGGTCGCGGGGTCGTGGTCGACGGCGGTCGGTGCGTCGGCGGCCGGCTCACCCGTGCTCGGGTCCGGTCCGGCGACGGCGAGGTCGCCGGGCGGGTGCGCTCCGCCGTCGGGCACGGATCCGCCGCGCGAGCGACGCCACCGCGTGAAGAGCTCGGCGAGCCCGCCGGGCAGGAACGCCACGACGAGGATGAACAGCGCGCCCTGCGCGTAGATCCACCCGGACGGGAACGTCTCGGACAGGCTCGTCTGGGCCCAGCTCACGGCGATCGCTCCGAGGACAGGGCCCAGCAGGGTCGCCCGGCCGCCGATCGCGACGCCGATGAGGAACCCGATCGACGGGACGACCCCGACGTCGGCGGGAGAGATGATCCCCACGATCGGCACGAACAGCGCCCCGCCCACGGCGGCCATGAACGCGGCGACCGCGAACGCGACCACCTTGACCTTCGCGGGGTCGTAGCCGAGGAACCGGACACGGTTCTCCTGGTCGCGGACCGCGACGAGCAGCTCGCCGAACCGGGACACCATGAGCTGGCGCGCGATCGCCACCATGACGAGCAGCGCCCCCGCGGCGATGAAGAAGAGCATGCGCTTGTTCACCGGGTCGGAGAGGTCGTAGCCGAAGAACGACCGGAACCCGTTGAGGCCGTTGGTGCCGCCCGTCGTCGCCTGCTGCCCGATGAGCAGGATCGCGAACGCGGCGGCCAGCGCCTGGGACAGGATCGCGAAGTAGGCGCCGCGCACGCGGCGCGTGAAGACGGCGAACCCGAGCAGCGCCGCCAGCCCGGCGGGCACGATCGCGATGGCGAGGATCGTCACGACCGGCGAGCGGAACGGCTCCCACCAACCCGGGACCACGCCGGAGCCGTAGAGCATCATGAAGTCCGGCACACCACCCGGACCCGCGTCGGCGAGCTTGAGGTGCATGGCCATGATGTACGCGCCGAGGCCGAAGAAGACGCCCTGGCCGAGCGTGAGCATCCCGCCGCGACCCCACGCGAGGCCGATGCCGACGGCGACCATCGCGAGGCACAGGAACTTGCCGAGCAGGCCGAGGCGGAACGTGGACATCGTCGCCGGCGCGACGGCGAACAGCAGGACCGCGGCGACCGCGAACCCGACGATCACGCGAGCCCGTGACGAACGGTAGAGGGCGGCGACCCGGGAGGTCCCCCCGGTCGTGGTGGCTGTGGCGGCGGCGCTCATGCGAGGCTCCTCGTCCGGACCGACACGAGGCCCTGGGGTCGCACCTGGAGGAAGACGACGATGACGACGAACACGAGCACCTTGGCGATGCTCGCCGTCGTGGAGTACTCGAACGTCGCCTGCAGCAGCCCGAGCGCGAACGCCGCGATGACCGTGCCCTTGATCTGCCCGATGCCGCCCGCGACGACGACGAGGAACGCGTCCACGATGTAGCTCGTGCCGAGCGTCGGGCCGACCGACCCGAGGAGCGTGAGCGCGACGCCCGCGATCCCGGCGAGGCCGGACCCGATGAAGAACGTCAGCCGGTCCGTGGCGCGCGTGGACACGCCGCTCGCCTCCGCGAGGTCGCGGTTCTGCACGACGGCGCGGATCCGCCGCCCGAGCGGCGTCACCTTGAGCACGACGGCCAGGGCGACGACCGCGACGAGTGCGAGCGCGAGGATGAACACGCGCGTCTTCGGTACGGCGAGCCCGAACAGGTCGACGGCGCCGCTCAGCCAGGCCGGCGCGCGCACGTCGACGTTCGGCGCACCGAACACGTCGCGTGCGACCTGCTGCAGCACGAGCGCGACACCCCACGTGACGAGCAGCGTGTCGAGCGGTCGCTTGTACATCCGGTGGATGAGCGTCGCCTCGAGCAGCAGCCCGAGCAGGCCACCGACGAGGAACCCGAGCGGCAACGACACGAGCAGCGAGACCCCGGCGTTCCCGACGACCCCCTGCACGACGAACGCCGTGTAGGCGCCCGCCATCATGAACTCGCCGTGCGCCATGTTGATGACGCCCATCTGACCGAACGTGAGCGCCAGCCCGAGGGCGGCGAGGAGCAGGACCGAGCCGAGACTCAGTCCCGCGAAGAGCTGCGAGAACAGCACATCCATGGGCGGTTCGCCTTCCGGTTGGTGCGTCGATGTGGACAGTTGCGTGGTGCTGCGGGTGCTGCGGTGCTGTGGCTGGGGCGGCGGCCTCTGGAGAAGGGGCGGCGGGTCTACCATCCGCCGCTCGTTCCTCGCGGCTCCCGCCGGACCCACCACGACCCGCCGCCCCTTCTCCGCCGGCCGCCGCACTCGCCCGTCACCTCGGGCAGCCCCTCCCCCCGGACCGGCCGGGCGGGGAGGGAGCGTCGTAGTGCAGGCGGCCCGCCGACACGGCGACCCGTCGGGAGAGACGACGACCGCCGTCGTCCCGCGAACCACGGGACGAGGGTGAGCCGACGGGAGAGACGACGACCGCCGTCATGCGGAGGACGGGAACGAGGCGACCCGACGGGAGAGGCGGGGAGCGGGGTGTGCGCGCCGGGTCGTGGTCGGGTCTGGCGGGAGCCCGCGAGGAACGAGCGGGCGGATGGTAGACCCGGCGCGCACACCCCGGTCCCCGCCGGACCCGACCCCAAGACGCACACCCCGGTCCCCACCGGACCCGACCCCAAGACGCGCACCCCGGTCCCCGCCGGAGGCGACGCTCAGAACCGACCGACTACGAGAGGTCAGCCGCCCAGTCGTAGCCCTCGAGGAACGGGTCGGGCTCGATCGGGTCGCCCGAGCTCCACTCGGTGTGGATCAGGCCGTCGGGGCCGATCTTGCCGATGAGCGCGGTCTTGGCGATGTGGTGGTTGTCGCCGTTCACGGTGACGGAACCCTCCGGCGCGTCGAAGGTGACGCCGTCGGCGGCCTCCTGGACGTCGGCGACGTCGAACGACTCGGCCTTCTCGACCATGCCCTTCCACAGGTACAGCGACGTGTAGGCCGCTTCCATGGGGTCGGACGTCACGCGGTCGGCGCCGTACTTGGCCTGGAACGCCTCGACGAACGTGGTGTTCTCGGGGCTGTCGATGGTCTGGTAGTAGTTCCAGGCGGTGAGCTGGCCCTCGACGTTCTCGACGCCGATGCCGCCGACCTCCTCCTCGGCGATCGAGACGGACACGACGGGCATCGTGTCCGGCCCGAGGCCGGCGTTCTTGTACTCCTTGAAGAACGCGACGTTGGAGTCGCCGTTGAGCGTGTTGAAGACGGCGTCGGCGCCGGCGGCCTTGACCTTGTTGACGATGGTGGAGAAGTCGGTGTGGCCGAGCGGCGCGTACTCCTCGCCGAGGACCTCGATGCCGTTCGCCTCGGCGTACGCGTTGATGATCTTGTTCGCGGTGCGCGGGAAGACGTAGTCGGAGCCGACGAGGAAGATCGACGTGGTGCCCTGCTCCTTGAGGTAGTCGAGGGCGGGGACGATCTGCTGGTTGGTCGTCGCACCGGTGTAGAAGATGTTGGGCGACGACTCGAGGCCCTCGTACTGCACGGGGTAGAAGAGCAGGGAGTCCTGGGCCTCGAAGACGGGGAGCATGGCCTTGCGCGAGGCCGAGGTCCAGCCGCCGAACACGGCGGCGACGCAGTCGCTCGTGATGAGCTTCTCGGCCTTCTCGGCGAACACGGTCGGTTCGGACTGACCGTCCTCCTGGACTATCTCGAGCTGCTTGCCGAGCACGCCGCCCGAGGCGTTGATCTCCTCGGCCGCGAGGTTGAGCGAGTCGGCGACGGTCTGCTCGGAGATCGCCATCGTGCCGGAGAGCGAGTTGAGGAAGCCGATCTTGACGGTGTCGCCGGAGGTGTCGACGCAGCTCTCCGCTGCGGCTCCGCTCGTCGCGGCGCCGGCGGTGTCGCCGGTGTCCGTCCGGGCACCGCACGCCGTGAGCGTGAGCGCGAGGGCGACGAGGGCGGCGGCCGGGGCGAGACGTGTCGTGGCGCGTGAAGGTGTCACCGAAGGTTCCTTTCAGCGGGATGCTCAGGAGTGCCGGGCGGCGCCGGGTGACGCGGCCGACAGACGGCAAGCACGGTGTACGGGCATGTATACGTACCTGTGCCCGTTCTCGTGCCCACTGGTGTCGACGCTAGAGAGGCCGTGTTTCGGGCGGTTTCACCCTCGTGTTAACGGTGCGTGTCAGCAGGTCACGATCGGGTCACGCCGTGCCTCGCCTGCGCCCCACCCACCACGCGAAGACCCCGAGCGCACCGACGCACGCACCGGCGACCGCCACGAGGAGCGGCAGCGACGACGGGATGCCGAGGTGCACCGTGAGCCCGAGGATCCTCGACAGCCCCCACGGCAGGACCATCATCTGGTCGTTCCACGCCGTCAGCGTCGTCTCGAGCCCGACGGCGGAGACCACGAGGCCGCCGACGACGAGCGGTGCGCAGACCGCCACGAGCACCCGGCCGGTCGCCCCCAGGACTCCCAGACCGAGCGAGCGCAGCGCGAACCAGGCCGCGACGAGGACCCAGAGGAACGCCGCGACGGCGACCGTCACGTAGGCGGTCCGAGCCGCGGGCTCGGCCCACAGCCCGTACCAGTACCCGCCCGGGCCGGTCGGGGCTAGCGCGACGAGCAGCAGCACCGTGCGCAGGAGGGCCGCACCGCCGACCGCACCGGCGAGCGCGAACGCACCGCGCCGCCCGACGAGGAGCCGCAGGACACCGACGCACAGCGCCCACGCCCCGAGCACGAGCGCCAGGTGCACCCACGACAGCGCCCACGTGTACGCGACGCGGCTGAGCACGACCGCCGCCACGGGAAGCAGCCACACGAGCGCGCGGTCGACCCGCCCGGCGTCGGCGTCGAGGTGGTGGACGCGCCAGGGCCGGGTCGCGCCGAGCCACAGCGCGCGCAGCGCGAGGCCGCGCGGCGGCCGTCGGGCCGGCACCGCGGCGTCGGACGCGCGGCGACCCGTCACCCGGGCGAGCAGGCGCTGTCCCGGCGCCGTCCCGAGGAGCAGCGCGACGGCGAGCAGCGCCCCCAGCCCGCGGGCCGCCCACGCGGCGCCCTCGTCGCGCTCGGCTCGCTGGAGCCCGAGGTCGGCCGCGGTGAACGTGTACGCGGGGAGGTCGAGGTCGTCCCCGTACCGGGCGACGTGCGCGGAGCGGGAAGCGTCGAAGCGGTCGCGCGCGTCGGCCCACGCGGTGCGCGCGGCCGCATCGCCGGTCGCGAGCCACCGGCCGTGCTGCAGCACGACCTCGCGGTAGTCCGCGAGGACCGTGAACAGGTCGGCTTCGTAGTCGAGCGCGTCGAGGAAGCGCTCGCGCAGGACGGGGTCGCGCCACGTCGCCGGGTCGGTGCCCTGGATCGCGTCCCGCATCCGCTCGACCGTCCGCACCGCCTCACGCCCCTCCTCGACCGACGCCTCGACCGCCGACGGGTCGGAGCCCACGATCGAGGAGACCGAGTCGAGCGCGGCGGCGTCGCCCGAGACGATGTCCCACTCGAAGATCCACATCATCGGTGGCGGCTCGAGCCCGAGCGCTCGCACCTGGTTCCGCGCGAACGCCCCGAGGTACAGGCCGTGGGTGACGGCCTCGCGCGACAGCGCCATCGCCTCCCCGATCGCGGCGACCGTCGCCGGGTCGTCGGAGAACGTCGCGCGCGCCCAGGACGCGGTGATCTCACCGGGGTCGGCGCCGGGGTCGACGGCGAGGCGGGCCGCGGCGTACGTGTTGAGGTCGTAGAGCTGCCAGAACCCGGACTTGCGGTACAGGCTCATCGGCCCGGCCTTCCACGGGCCGCCGTCCTGCGCCCACGCCCACACGCCCTCGACGTGCGGGTTCGCGGCGAGGTAGTGGTCGAGCGTCGCGGCGTAGGCGGGGCCGAGGTCGTTGGGCAACGCCCCGAACCCCTCGAACTCGCGCCGCGACTGCAGCTCGACGATGCGCCGCTGCGTCCCGACGTCGAGCGTCGGGTTGAGCGGCAGCCACGAGTAGAAGTCGCCGGCGACGTGCTTGGTCGACACGACGAGCGAGGGCGAGTCGATCCCGGCGAGCACCGCCTCGTAGGAGTCCGGGTTCGTGTGCAGGTCGCCGACCGCGCCGACGCCGACCGACCACGACCGGAAGATCACGTCCTTGCCGTGCTCCTCCGCGACGCGGGTGAACGCCGTCAGCATCGCGCGCACGGCGGCCTCGTCGGTGACCGCGAGCTCCGACCAGTAGTCCCAGCCCGGCAGGTCGTAGATGCGCCCCGCCTCGCCGATGCGGATCATGAGCCCGTCGACCGCGGGCATGGCCGTGAAGAGCTCGTCGAGACCGGCGGCGTACACGTCCCAGAGCTCCGGGTCGTGCACGTCGAGGCCACGCCCGTCGAGGTACTCCTCCAACGGCGTGCTGAGCATGAGCATGTCCGTCTGCAGGTAGACGTCCGTGCCCGCCTCGTCCGCGTGCTCCCACATCGGGCCGAAGCCGTCGCGCATCGCGAGCGCGCGGGCGACGTGCTCGTCGTCGGCGGCGTAGACGTCGTGACCGTCGCCCACCTCGTCGAACGTCACGTACTCGAGGAAGCCGGGGATCACGACGCCCGTGAAACCCTCCGCGAGCTGGGACGCGACGTACCCGCGGAAGTCGTCGGCGTCGTCCGCGAGCGCCGTGGCGTCCACGTAGGGCGCGTCGGTGAGGATCGCGTCGGCGAACGAGCCGCCGTTGTGCGAGTAGGGGTCGCCCTCGCGCCACGCCTCGGCGTCCGGCTCGATGCCCGTGGCGCCCTTGTCCACGAGCCGCGTGCCGAGCGCGGGCTCCCGCACGACGCCGTCGCCGGGCTCCCCCGGCCCGGCCGGCAGGGCGTCGCGGCCGGTGCGGAGGCGGTCCGCCACCTCGTACAGCCCGTGGGCGGCGCCCGCGGGGTCCGTGGCGTCGAGCCGCCAGCCGAGTGCTGGAGCCGCGACGGCGACGACCCGGTACGCCTCGGGGTCGTCCGAGCCGAGGTCGACGCCTGTCGTGACGCGCAGCTCGCCCCGCGCGGGCTCCGCGCCGGAGCCGTCACGCGCGACGACGGCGGGCCTGCCACGCGCAGCCAGCGCGTCGGCGACCGCCCCGGCGGCGAGCTCGAGCCGCAGCGAGTCGTCAGGCACGACGACGGTCGTGACCGCCGGGAGGTCGGCCACCGGGGTCGCGGGTGCCGCAACCGGGTCCTCCGGTGCCGCCACGGACGGCGTCGCCTCCACGGCGAGCACGTCACCGAGCCCCGTCGCGACCACGAACCCCACCGCCAGCAGCACCGCGAAGGCAGCGGCCGCGTACCAGGGGCGGCGGGGGGCGACGTCGTCGTGCACGGCGACAGCGTAGGCGCTGCCGGCGCAGGACCCGCCGCCCGACGGCGGTCAGGCGGTCGTCGAGGTCGCCTCGCTACGGCGGGTGGTCGCGCGCAGCCCGGCAGCGAGGAGTCCGGCGGTCAGCGCGACGACGAGGACCACGCCCACGAACCCGGCGGCACCGACGAAGATCCCCCCGACCTCGCCGTAGTCGGCGAGCGGCATGCCCGCGAACGCGTGGTCGCGCGCCGCGTCGGCGAAGCCGACGGACTCGGCCGTCGCCTCGAGCCCGTCCGGCGTCGCGGCGGCGAAGGACGACACCACCACGGCCGCGAGGAGCGCCGCGCCGCCGAGTGCCACGACCGCCCGGCGGACCGCGGCGACGGGGGCCGCCGACGGACGGACCGTCCCCGCGCCGTCGGGCAGGGCGGTCGCCGCACGGGCGGCGGCACGACGTGCAGCCGGCTCGATGGCCGCGACGCCCGGCGCGACGCCGAGCACGAGGCCCACGACCCCGGCCGTGATGAGCGCTTCACCCAGGCCGATCAGCGCGTGCACGGAGAGCATCTGCCCGACGAGCTCGCCCACGGGCACGGGCACCGTCCCCCCGACCGCGAACAGCCCGGCGAAGACGAGCGCCGACACCGGCACGCTCGCGAGCGCACCGGCTCCCGCGGCGGCGGGCGACCACCGGCCGCGCGTGAGGCGCAGCACGCCGCGCGTCACCGCCCAGCCGACGAGCATCCCGACCACGGCCATGAGCAGCACGTTCGTGCCGAGCGCGGTGAGCCCGCCGTCGGCGAAGACGAGCGCCTGAACGAGCAGCACGAGCGTCACGGAGAGCACGCCGAGCCACGGACCGACCAGCGCCGCAGCCAGCACCCCGCCCATGAGGTGCCCGCTCGTGCCCGCGGCCACGGGGTAGTTGAGCATCTGGACGGCGAAGACGAAGCCGGTCGTCGCGGCCGTGAGCGCGATGCGGCGCGGCGTGAGGTCCTCGCGCGCCCGGTACGCGGCATAGCCCACCGCGGCGAGGGAGACGACGGAGGTCGTCGCCGACGTGGGGTCGTTGAGGAAGTGGTCGGGGACGTGCATGTCAGGCTCCTGTCGTCAGCAGTGTCGTGCGGTGTCCGGCGTGGTCGGTGCCCGACGGCGCAGCGCGCGTGGGCGGGGACGTTTCCTGCGGGTCGTCGGGGTCAGGAGGCCCCGTGCCGCCGGTGCCGAGGGCGCGGTGTTCGCGCAGGGACGTGGCCCAGGCCCGGACGACCGTGTCGATGCCGGCGTCGTGGGTGCTCGCGCCGAGGTGGCGGGCGATCGCGCCGGGGCCGTCGAGGTCGAGCCGCAGCGGACCCGGCGAACCGGGGGCCGGTCGCCCGGTGGGTGCCTGGTCGGGGGCCACCGGCGTGGCAGGCGGGCGGGCGCCCAGGCACAGCACCGAGTCGACGACGCGCGCCGCCCCGAGGATGCCGGGCAGGGCTCGGTCGTCGCCGAGGTCGAGGTCCTCGACGACGAGCTCGCGCACCAGTGTCCGCCGTGCCGGGTCGGTCCGCCATGACGGGTCCGACCCCTCGGGCACGCCGAACTCACCGGTCGTGCCCGGACCAGGAGCCACCCGAGGGGCGTGCGGTGCCGAGAGGTCGACCCGCGTGCGCGACCGCAGCAGCCCACCGCGTTCTCCCGTGCGGCCCAGCACGAGCGTCTCGCGCAGCAGCGCGACGCCTCCCGGCCCGGAGCCGCCGTCGGCGAGCGAGACGGAGGTGGACCGCTCGACGTCCGCGCCGTCGGCGACGACGAACGGCAGCGCGTCCCACACGAGCAGCCCTCCGGCGTCGACGCGCACCGCGACGTCCCACGACGCCGCTCGCCCGCGCCCCGAGTAGGCGACGGTGCCCGAGACCTCCACGAGCTCGAGCTCGACCCCCTCGCCCACGTGCACCTCGACGCGCACGTGGTCACCGCCGAGCAGCAGCGCGCGCGTCGCGACGAGAGCGATGCGCGCGACGCCCCGCCCGGTCGACAGCACGCGCGGGCTGAGGGCGCCCGGGCGCAGGGCGCAGCGCACGCGCCCGCCCTGGGCGCGCACCTCGACCCGCGTCGTGTCGTCCATCGCGTGCGTCGCCCTCGGTGCCGTCAGCCGCGTCCGACGACGGTGGACGCCGGCTCGGCCTCGTCCCCGGCGTGCGAGTGGTCGTGCGCGTGGTCGTCGCCGTGCGCGTGGGAGGAGCCGCCGTCGTCGTGCGTGTGGAGGAAACCGTTGCCCTCCTCGTCCGCGTGGAAGTGCGGCGCCATCGGACCCGGGTCCTGCGGCACGTGCGCGCCCGCGCGGTGCGCGGCGAGCAGGGTCTGCACCCACGTGGTGAGCGCGTCGATCGACTCGCGGTCGAGGCGCGAGAGCGCGAGCACCGGGCCGCCGTCGCGCGCAGCCGTGGCGTCGAGGACCATCCGTTGGACGTCCACGCCGACGTAGGGCGCGAGGTCCGTCTTGTTGACGACGAGCAGGTCCGCCCGCGCGATGCCGGGACCGCCCTTGCGCGCGACGTCGCCGCCACCGGCGACGTCGAGCACGAAGATCTGCGCGTCCACGAGGGCCGGCGAGAACGTGGCCGTGAGGTTGTCGCCGCCGGACTCGACGAGCACGACGTCGAGCGGCGCGAAGTCCTCCTCGAGGTCCTCGACCGCGAGAAGGTTCGCGGTGACGTCGTCGCGGATCGCCGTGTGCGGGCACGCACCGGTCTCGACGGCGCGGATGCGCTCGGGGTCGAGCACGCCCGCCGAGCGCAGGAACCGCGCGTCCTCGTCGGTGTAGATGTCGTTGGTGATGACGCCGAGCTGCAGCAGCTCGGACAGCTCGCGGCACAGCAGCGCGATGAGCGAGCTCTTGCCCGTGCCGACGGGGCCGGCGACGCCGAGTCGCAGGGAACGGGTGCTGGCGGGTGTCGTCTGATCAGGCACTGAACAGCCTCTCGGTGGTGCGGGCGTGGATCTCGGCCCACTGCTCGACGAGCGGTGCGCCGTGCGCGGGGATCGCGCGGGGGTCGGTCAGGTGGGCGACGTCGTGGGCGAGCGCGTCGATCGCGGGCTGCGCGGCGACGACCCAGCCGGTCGCGTCGACCGGGTCGACCGGCGCGAGCTTGAGCGTCGCCGCGGCGACGGTCTGCACGTCCTCGTACCCCACGAGGCGCGCGACCTGCAGGGCGGACAGCCCCGCGCACGCGGCCGTGACGCCCAGGACGACGGGCCGCGGGGGCTGCGGAGCCCGGCCCCGGCGGCCCGACGGCGTCACCTCGGCGGGACGCAGGTCGGCGACGATCTCCGCCGCCTCGTCCAGCGCGACGACGGCGGGGTGGCCCGCCCACAGGCGCCGCAGGAGCCGCAGGTAGCCGCGCCCGAGCCGCTGCGACGTCTCCCGGAGCGCGGGCGCCGGCGTCCTGGCCGCCCAGGCGAGCCACGTGCCGGCGAGGTCCTGGGCCCCGGCCGACCGTGCGCCGTCGGGCACGGGACCCACCGCAAGCACGGCGTGCCGCGCCACGACCGCGGTCGCGGCCTCCGTCCGGGTGACGGTCGCGAGGCGCGCGCGGACGTAGTCGGGGACGCTCGTGGCGGGCATCCCGGCCCGCAGCGCCGGCTCCAGCCCCGCCGACTGCGTGTGCCCGCCGGTCGGCAGACGCGCGTCCGCGAGCAGCGCGAGCATGAGCTCGGCCCTCCCGGCGGCGTCCGCGTCCTGCTCCTGCGTCTCGCTCATGGCTCAGAAGAGCGAGTAGAGCTGCGCGAGGGGCAGCCGGTCGGCCGGGGCGGGGACGATCAGGTCGCCGTCGACCTCGATGGCGAAGGACTCCGGGTCGATGTCGATCTGCGGGAGGTGGTCGTTGTTCTTCATCTGCGCCTTGCCGACGCCGCGCGTGTCGGCGACGGGCACGAGCCGGCGGGCGAGCCCGAGCCGCTCCTCGAGGCCGTCGTCGAGCGCCGCCGGCGAGACGAACGACATCGACACGTCGGCTCCGATCGCGTCCGTCAGCGCTGGTCGCATGAGCACCGGCTGCGGCGACGGGATGGAGGCGTTGGGGTCTCCCAGCGCGCCCCACACGAGCGCGCCACCCTTCATGACGACGCTCGGCCGCACCCCGAAGAACTTCGGCTCCCAGAGCACGAGGTCCGCGACCTTGCCCGGCTCGACCGACCCGACGTGCGCGTCGATCCCGTGCGCGACGGCCGGGTTGATCGTGTACTTCGCGACGTAGCGCCGGGCCCGCAGGTTGTCCGCCGGGAGGTCCCCGCCGAGCGACCCGCGACGCGCCTTCATGACGTGCGCGACCTGCCACGTGCGCGTGACCACCTCGCCGATGCGACCCATCGCCTGCGCGTCGGAGGACGTGATGGAGATGGCGCCCAGGTCGTGCAGCACGTCCTCGGCGGCGATCGTCGTGCCGCGGATCCGGGACTCCGCGAACGCGAGGTCCTCCGCGACCTGCGGGTTGAGGTGGTGGCAGACCATGAGCATGTCGAGGTGCTCGGCGACCGTGTTGACCGTGTGCGGGAGGGTCGGGTTGGTGGAGCCGGGGATGACGTTGGGGTGGCTCACGACGGTGAGGATGTCCGGCGCGTGCCCGCCGCCCGCGCCCTCGGCGTGGAACGCGTGGATCGACCGCCCCCCGATCGCGCGCAGCGTCGACTCGACGAACCCCGCCTCGTTGAGCGAGTCGGAGTGCAGCGCGACCTGCAGCCCCCAGTCCTCGGCGGCCTTCAGCGCGGCGTCGATCGCCGCCGGGGTCGAACCCCAGTCCTCGTGGACCTTGTAGCCGCCCGCGCCGGCCATCGCCTGCTCGCGCAGCCCCTCGGCGCTCACCGTGTTGCCCTTGCCGAGGAGCAGGACGTTGACCGGCAGCCGGTCGAGCGAGCGGTGGATCGTCTCGAGGTGCCACGCGCCGGGCGTGACCGTCGTGGCCTTGGTGCCCTCGCTCGGCCCTGTGCCTCCGCCGGCGACCGTCGTGATGCCCGTCGCCAGCGCCTCGACGATCTGCGACGGCGAGATGAGGTGCACGTGCGAGTCGATGCCACCCGCGGTGAGGATCTTGCCCTCGCCGCTCACCACGTCGGTCGACGGGCCGATGTGCAGGTCCGGGTGCACGCCGTCCGCGACGTCGGGGTTGCCCGCGCGGCCGAGCGCGACGATCCGCCCGTTCCGGATCCCGACGTCCGCCTTGACGACCCCCCACCAGTCCAGCACGACGGCGTTCGTGATCACCGTGTCGAGCGCACCCTCGGCGCGGGTCGTGGACCCCTGCGCCATCGACTCGCGGATCGACTTCCCGCCGCCGAAGACGACCTCCTCGCCCCCGAACGTGCGGTCCTCCTCGACCGCGATCCACAGGTCGGTGTCGCCGAGGCGGACCTGGTCGCCCGTCGTCGGCCCGTACAGCGCGACGTAGCGCTCGCGCGAGATCGCGACCATGCGTCAGTCCTCCTCGGGGGTGGTCGTGCCCGACGGCGCGGTGTCGCGGGGTGCGGACGGTCCGCCCGGGGCCGTGGTCTGCTCGGGTGCGACGTCCACGCGGTCGAGTGCGCCGCCGTCGGGCTTGCCGCGCTGCAGGCCGGGCACGCGCCGTCGGCCGCGCAGGGCGACCGCCTCGACCTCGGCGGACGCGCCGGGCTCGAAGCGTCGTGACGTGCCGGACGGGACGTCGAGGCGGAAGCCGTGGGCCGCGGCGCGGTCGAACGCGAGGGCGGAGTTCGCGTCCGGGAGGTGCAGGTGGGAGCCGATCTGCACGGGCCGGTCGCCGGTGTTGATCACGACCAGGGTGACGCGCTCGTCGTCGGTGCGGTCGGCGTTGAGGACGACGGGCACGTCCTCGGCGCCGCTCCTGAGCCGGACCGCGCCCGGACCGCTCGTGCTGATGCCTGCCATGTGCGTCCCGTCCTCGTTCCTGCTGCCGGCCGGGCCGGTCAGGCGATCGGCTGGTGGATGGTGACGAGCTTGCGCCCGTCGGGGAACGTCGCCTCGACCTGGACGTCGGGCAGCATCTCGGCGACCCCGTCCATGACCTCGTCGCGGCGCAGGACCTCACGTCCGGAGACCATGAGCTCCTCGACGCCTGCACCCTCGCGAGCGCGCTCGATCACCCAGGTGGTGAGCAGCGCGACGGTCTCGGGGTAGTTGAGCAGCACGCCGCGCTCACGGCGGTCGCGGGCGACCATGCCCGCGACGGCGAGCAGGAGCTTCTCGGTGTCCGCCGGAGTGAGGTGCATGGCGCAGATCCTGCCGCGCGTTCGTTTCCGGCGTGTATACACGGCGTTATACGCACGTGTACCGCGCCCCGCACGGCCAGATCCCCGTGCCGAACCCGGGCTTGTGTGCCACCCGCGCCTCGCTGTGCGCACGAACCCCGGGTTGGGCGTCCCGGGCGCCGAACCCGGGGTTGACGGCCAGCTGACGCGTCGGGTGACGCGGAATCCCGGGTTCGGCACGGTGTCCGGGCACGACGAAGGCCGCCGACCGGGCGAACCCGGCCGACGGCCCTCGATGTCCTGCGACGTCACCCGGACGAGCCGGGCGGCGGTTCAGCGGTGGATCAGAAGTCCATGCCGCCCATGCCGCCGTCGCCACCCGGCATCGGCGGGTTCTTCTCCGGCTTGTCGGCCACGACGGCCTCGGTCGTGAGGAAGAGCGCCGCGATCGAGGCGGCGTTCTGCAGCGCGGAGCGCGTGACCTTGACCGGGTCGTTCACGCCGGCGGCGAGGAGGTCCTCGTAGACGCCGGTCGCGGCGTTGAGGCCGTGGCCCGACGGGAGGTTGCGCACCTTCTCCGCCACGACGCCGCCCTCGAGGCCCGCGTTGATCGCGATCTGCTTGAGCGGCGCGTCGATCGCGGCACGCACGATCGCGGCACCGGTCGCCTCGTCACCCTCGAGCTCGAGCTTCTCGAACGCCACGGCACCGGCCTGGATGAGCGCGACGCCACCACCGGCGACGATGCCCTCCTCGACGGCAGCCTTCGCGTTGCGCACGGCGTCCTCGATGCGGTGCTTGCGCTCCTTGAGCTCGACCTCGGTCGCCGCGCCCGCCTTGATGACGGCGACGCCGCCCGCGAGCTTGGCGAGGCGCTCCTGGAGCTTCTCGCGGTCGTAGTCGGAGTCCGACTTCTCGATCTCGGAACGGATCTGGTTCACGCGACCCGCGATGAGGTCGGCGTCGCCGGCACCCTCGACGATCGTGGTCTCGTCCTTGGTGACGACGACCTTGCGCGCCTGGCCGAGCAGGTCGAGCGTCGCGCTCTCGAGCTTGAGGCCCACCGTCTCGGTGATGACCTGGCCGCCGGTGAGGATCGCGATGTCCTGGAGCATGGCCTTGCGGCGGTCGCCGAAGCCCGGGGCCTTGACGGCGACGGACTTGAACGTGCCACGGATCTTGTTGAGCACCAGGGTCGCGAGCGCCTCGCCCTCGACGTCCTCGGCGATGATGAGGAGCGAGCGGCCGGCCTTCATGACCTGGTCGAGGACCGGGAGCAGGTCCTTCACGTTCGAGATCTTGGACTCGACGATGAGGACGTACGGGTCCTCGAGCACGGCCTCCTGGCGCTCGGGGTCCGTCTCGAAGTAGCGCGCGAGGAAGCCCTTGTCGAAGCGCATGCCCTCGGTGAGCTCGAGCTCGAGGCCGAACGTGTTCGACTCCTCGACCGTGATGACGCCCTCCTTGCCCACCTTGTCGAGGGCCTCGGCGATGAGCTCGCCGATCGCGGGGTCACCGGCGGAGATGGCAGCCGTGGCGGCGATCTCCTCCTTGGTCTCGATCTCCTTGGCGGCGTTGAGCAGCTGCTCGGTCACCGCGTCGACGGCCTTCTCGATGCCGCGTTTGAGCGCGATCGGGTTCGAGCCGGCGGCGACGTTGCGCAGGCCCTCGCGCACGAGCGCCTGGGCGAGCACGGTGGCGGTCGTGGTGCCGTCACCCGCGACGTCGTCGGTCTTCTTGGCGACCTCCTTGACGAGCTCCGCGCCGATCTTCTCGTACGGGTCCTCGAGCTCGATCTCCTTGGCGATGGAGACGCCGTCGTTCGTGATCGTCGGCGCGCCCCACTTCTTGTCGAGCACGACGTTGCGGCCCTTGGGGCCGAGGGTGACCTTCACGGTGTCGGCGAGGACGTTGAGCCCGCGCTCCATCCCGCGACGGGCCTCCTCGTTGAAGGCGATGATCTTTGCCATGGGGAATGATCCTCCGCTGGTGGCGTGTGGCGGTCGGCCGGCGCCCGCGACGGACGGCCCGCGACGGGCGGCGTTCATGTCACGCCGCCGGGGCGGGCCTCACCTGTCGACCTGGTGTGGTGCTCCGCAGCCACGCTGAGCGGCTGCCGATGCTGGTCACTGCTGTCACTCTCATGGCGAGAGTGCTAACGCCATTATTGGCACTCGCACCCGGCGAGTGCAAGACAGCACCTCCGCCGTCCGGCGCGTATCGCGACGAGCGGAACCGGCACGGTGCTCGCGCCGTGGTCGCGCTCCCCTAGGATGCGCGGTGTGATCCGCGCAACACCGTCGTGGCGCCTCGCAGCAGCCCTGGCCGGCTTCGTGCTGGTCCCCGCCCTCGGCCTCACCGCGGCGACCGCCGTCGCCGCCGCGCCCACGGGCGAGCACATCGACCTCTACCAGGACGGCGTCGCCGTCGCGTCCGGCCCGGACGGACCCGCACTCCTGCGGCTGGCCCCGGGGTCCACCGCCGTCTTCCTCGAGGGGAGCCGGGTCCTCGACCCCGCCACGCTCGACCCCGCGGCGCTCGCCGGAGGCGTCGACCCTGCCGACGGCGAGGCGAACCGCCTCGCACAGGTCGCCGGCCCGCGGCTCGACGCAGCAACGCTCCTCGACGACGGCCGCGCGCACGACGCAGCCGCCGCCTCGCGCGCGTGGCTCGCGGCCGGCGTCGTCCCGGGCGCAGAGGGGCCCTTCGCAGACCTCGGCCAGGCCGCTCTGCTCGACCTGCGGGCCCTGACGCTCGGCAACGGCGCGTCGCTCGCGGCCGCGTCGCCGAAGTGGCGGTACGTCTGGCCGCGCGACGCCTCGTTCGCCGCCGTCGCGTTCGCCCGCACCGGCCACGTCGACGACGCGCGCGCCGTCCTGCGCTTCCTCGCCGACGTGCAGGAGGACGACGGGTCGTTCCAGGCGCGGTACCTACCCGACGGCTCGGGCGTGCCCGACGACCGCGGGCTCCAGTCCGACGGCGTCGGGTGGGTCCTGTGGGCGGCGGACGTCGTGCTGTCCGAGACGCCCGGGGACGAGCGTCGCGAGGTGGCGGAGGAGCTGCGTCCCCTCGTCGACGCCGCGACCGACCACGCACTGTCGCTCGTCGACGACGGCGGTTCGCAGGACTCGCTGCCCCCGGCGTCGAGCGACTACTGGGAGGTCGAGCCCACGTCCCTCACTCTCGGCACCGCCGGGCCGCTGCTCGCCGGGCTCGAGGGCGCGGCCGACGTCTACGGCGCCACCGACCGCTGGTCGCGGTCGGCCGCGGCGGCGCGCGGTGCGGACCGCCTGCGCGCGGCGGTCGAGGACGCGTTCGGGAGCCAGGGCTACCCCCGGCACGTGACGGGCGGCGCCCGTGACGCGTCGACCGCGTTCGTCCTGCCCCCGTTCCAGCCGGAGCCGCTCGCGGGAGCGACCGACGCGTGGCGCGCGTCCGTCACCGAGATGCTGCGGCCCGCGGGCGGGCTTGCGCCCGGCGCCGGGTGGCGCGAGGACGGCATCTCGTGGACGCCGCAGACGACGCTCTACGCGCTCACGGCCGCGACGTCGTCGGACCCGGACGACCGCGCGGACGCCAGGGAGTGGCTGCGCTGGGTCGACGACCACAGGACCGCGTCCGGCGCGATCCCCGAGAAGGTCCTCGCCGACGGGTCACCGGCGGCCGTCGCGCCGCTGTCGTGGAGCTCCGCGCTCGTCGTGCTCGCGCTCGTCGAGCTCGATGCCGGCTCGCCGCGGTAGGACGCGGGTCCGCTCGGGGAGAACCCTGGGCGTCTACCTCGCGGACACCTCGGACGCCGGTGCGAGGCTCGGCGCGTCCCGTACGTCGAACTCCCGCCGCAGCACCCGGCGCGCGGCGTACCAGCCGCCGAGCCCGTGCACACCGGGCCCGGGCGGCGTCGACGCCGAGCACAGGTACACACCCTCGACACCCACCGCGTACGGGTCGATCCGCGGCGTGGGCCGCGCGACCATCTGCCACATGCTCACAGCCCCGCCGGCGATGTCGCCGCCGACGTAGCTCTCGTCGTGCTCGGCCATCTCCGCGGCGGGGACGCACCGCGACGCGACGACGACGTCCCGGAACCCCGGCGCGAAGCGCTCGATCTGCGCGACGACGTCCTCGGTGACGTCGCGCGTCGACCCCGCGGGTACATGCGCGTACGTCCACAGCGGCCGCAGCCCGGCGGCCTCACGCGCCGGGTCGACGACGGTCGGGTCGCTCACCAGGAGGACCGGCCGTTCCGCGTGGCGACCGGCCGCGACCTCAGCCTCGGCGTGCGCCATGTCCGAGCGCGTGCCGCCCACGTGCACGGTCCCGGCACGGCCGACCTCGGGCTCGGCCCAGGGCACGGGTCCCGAGAGGACGAGGTCGACCTTGGCGGCGGCGTCGCCGTGCCGGAAGCGGCGCAGCGCGGCGTCGACCCGGGGCGCGAGCCGGTCGGCGAACACGTCCGCGACGACGCGCGGCGCCGTGTCGAAGACGTAGGCCCGGGCACGTGGTAGGTCGGCGAGAGTGCCGACACGGTGGCCCGTGACGACGTCGCCGCCGTGCGCGCGCAGGTCGTCGACGAGCGCGCCGACGATCGCACCGGACCCCCCGCGCGGCAGCGGCCAGCCGCCGGGCGCGTGACCGAGCGACGCGAGCAGCACCGCGGTCCCGGCGGCAGCGAGGGACGGCAGCCGCGAGATGGCGTGGGCGGCGACGCCCGTGAGGAGAGCCCCGGCCTCCTCGGTCTCGAACCGGCGCCCCCACGCCGCGGTCCCCTGCTCCAGGACCGCCGCGCCGAACCGGGCCGCGACCGCGGCCCCCTCCGGGCGCAGCACGCGCCCGGGCACGCTCCGCTTGTCGCCGAGCGCGACCGCGACGACGTCCCGCCAGCCGTGCGCGAGCGGGCCGAGCAGCGCACGCCACGCCGCGCCGTCGTGACCTCCGAGGCGCTCGACCGTGCGGTCGAGGTCGTGGTACGCGATGCCTGCACGACCGCCGTCGAGCGGCTGGGCGTACGACACCTCGGGGACGAGCAGCTCGACGCCCCGCGCGCCCAGGTCGAACGCCTCGAAGAACGACGACGCCCACGCCATCGGGTGCACGGCGGAGCAGACGTCGTGCACGACGCCCTCGGCCAGGCCGAGGTCGAGCGTGCGCGAGCCGCCGCCGATCGTGGGCTGCGCCTCGAGGACGCGCACGGCGAGTCCCGCACGCGCGAGGGTCACGGCCGCGGCGAGCCCGTTCGGGCCCGAACCGACGACGACGGCGTCGAGGTTCTCCGTCACGCGACCCTCAGGGCCGCATCAGAGCGGCCGCACCTGCTCGGCCTGCGGGCCCTTGGTGCCCTGACCGAGCTCGAACTCGACCTGCTGGCCCTCGTCGAGCGTGCGGTAGCCGTCGGACTGGATCGCGCTGAAGTGCACGAAGAGGTCCTGTCCGCCGGACGCGGGCGTGATGAACCCGTAGCCCTTCTCGGAGTTGAACCACTTCACGGTGCCCTGAGCCATCTACGTCTCCTCGTGCATCGTCGCCCGCGGGACGACCTCCGCCTCGCGGTACGCCGAGCCTAGCCCGCTCGGCGCGCGTGCGGAAGGTCGAGGGAGACCCGGCTCGTTCTCTTCGCCCCGACGAACGGGCAGGTCAGGCCTATCGCACCCGCACCTCGGAGCGGAGGTGTCGGGCTGTCAGCCGACCGGGGCGAGCGCCGTCTTGACGATCACGACGACGTCACCGGAGCGCAGCGGCTGCTGGCTCACCTGCTCTGCGGGCACACCGAGGATCGCGGCCACGGCGGCGGCACTGTCCGCCCGGTCCTCGCCGTACCAGATCGTCGTCGCGGAGACCTCTTCAGGGTCCCCGTCGTAGTCGGCCGCCTCGACCTGCGTGAAGCCCTGGTTCTGGAGCGCGTCTCGCCCCTTCCCGGCCTCCCCGGCGATGCCGCTCGCGTTGAGGACGCGCACCTCGGCTGCCGGGTCCGCAGCTGCCATGAGGGCCGCGACGTCGGGAGCGGCGGGCGTCTCGACCGGGGGCTCCTCGACGGGGGTCTCCTCCGTCGGTGCCTCCTCGGCAGGAGTCTCCTCGGCCGGGGTCTCCTCCGTCTCGCCCGCGGCGGGGTCGGTGGACTCGGCCTGCGGCGGCGCCTCGGTCGAGCCGTTGTCCGACAGCAGCGCGACACCCCCGTACGCGAGGCCGGCGAAGACGACGGCGACGAGCAGGAACGGCCACGTCTTGCTCCACCCGCTGCGCGGCGTGCGGTGCACCCCGACGGGCGCGCCCTGCTGCGCGGGCGCGTCGAACTCGTCGGGCGCGTAGGGGTAGCGGCTCTTCGTCACGGCGACAGGGTAGCCCGGTCGGGCCCGTTGGCTAAACGCCCTGTTCGCCCGGACTTCACGGGCGAGGGCAGGTGCACGTCAGAGTCCTTCGAGCCGACGGGCGGTGCGCGCCCGCTGCCTGGTGGAACGCATCCGGCGCAGCCGCTTGACCAGCATCGGGTCCTGCGCGAGCGCTGCCGGGGAGTCGATGAGCGCGTTGAGCACCTGGTAGTAGCGCGTCGCGGACATGTCGAAGAGCTCGCGCACCGCCTGCTCCTTGGCGCCCGAGTACTTCCACCACTGCCGCTCGAACGCGAGGATCTCCCGGTCCCGGTCGCTCAGGCCCGACGCCGCAGCCTCCTGCGCGTCCACCTCACCGGCCGCGTCGGGGCCGTCGAGCACGTATGCCGCCTCGCTCATCGGTTCCCTCCTTGCACTCTCTCGTCACGGGACCCCCGCACGCCCGGCCCCAAGCCCGCCCGACGGCGGACTGATGCGGGGCGCCTCGGTCCGCCCACCAGCGTACGCACGAACCACACCGGTGTCATTCGTCCTCGCCGATGCCTGCCTGAGCGGCCGGAGCGGCCGATAGGCTCGGGTGCGTGGAGAGCGCACCCGCCCAGCCCGTCGCCGTCGACCCGGTCACGCACGCCTCGACCGCCGATACCCGCCCACCGCTCGCGAGCATCATGGCCGCCGACTGGGCCGAGGCGCTCGCCCCCGTGGAGTCGCAGCTCCACGCGATGGGAGACTTCCTGCGCGCCGAGGTCGCCGCCGGTCGCGAGTACCTCCCCGCGCCGTCGGCCATCCTCAACGCGTTCTCCCGGCCGCTCGCGGACGTGCGCGTGCTCGTCGTCGGGCAGGACCCCTACCCGACCCCCGGACACCCCATGGGGCTGTCGTTCTCCGTGCAGCCGCACGTCAGGCCCGTGCCGCGCTCGCTGCAGAACATCTTCGCCGAGCTGGCGACCGACGTCGGCGCCCCGACCCCCGCGAACGGCGACCTCTCCGCGTGGGCCGACCAGGGCGTCATGCTCCTCAACCGCGTCCTCACCGTGCGCCCGGGCGAGCCGGGGTCGCACCGCGGCAAGGGCTGGGAGGCCGTGACCGAGGCCGCGATCCGCGCCCTCGTCGCGCGCGACGCCCCGCTCGTCGCGATCCTCTGGGGCCGCGACGCCGCGACCCTGCGCCCGATGCTGGGCGACACGCCCGTCGTCGCGAGCCCCCACCCCAGCCCTCTCTCCGCGCACCGCGGCTTCTTCGGCTCCCGCCCGTTCTCCCGTGTGAACGACCTCCTCACCGCCCAGGGCGCCACCCCGGTCGACTGGACCCTCCCAGCCTGACGCTCCGGCCCCTGAGGGAGAACCGTGGCCTGCCGAGGTAGAACCGTGGTCGCGCGAGGTAGAACCCTGGTTCCTTGTCGGACGGCGCGTGGTCGCCCTGGGTGTCGGGGTGGGTGGGGGCGCCCGCCGTCGGCGAACCACGGTTCTACCTCGCGCGACCGAGGTTCTACCTCGGCGGGACCGGGGGCCCGGCGTCCGCCTCGGTGAGGTGATGGCGTAGCGGGTGGGGCGGCGTCGGATGCGAAGGGCGTCAAGGCCGCGCTCCTGAAGCCCACGCCCGACAGACCAGCGTGACGGCACGGCCAGCCCGAGCACCGACGCCGCCCCGCACGCGGACCCGACCACCTACCGACGCAGGAGCACAATGGGCGGGTGACGACGCAGAACCCGACGACCACTCCCCTGGCCGGCGACTCCACGCAGGGCGCCGCGAACCCACCACGATGGACGAGCTACCTCGCGATCGGCGACTCGTTCACCGAGGGACTGTGGGACCCGTACCCCGGCGACGACGACCACCAGCGCGGGTGGGCCGACCTGCTCGCCCAGCATCTCGCCGTCCGGCGGATCGAGGCGGGCGCGGACCCGCTGCGGTACGGCAACCTGGCCATCCGTGGGCGCAAGCTGCGCTCGATCCTCACGGAGCAGGTGCCGCGGGCGCTCGAGCTGAGGCCCGACCTCGTGAGCCTCGTCGGCGGCGGGAACGACATCCTGCGGCCCAATGCCGACGTCGACCGCCTCGCGCGGAACCTCGAGCACGCGGTGTCACGCCTGCGCGCGGCGGGGATCGACGTCCTCCTGGCGACCGGCTTCGACGCCTCGCACTCGCCACTCGTGGGCCTCACGCGATCGCGGGTCGGGGTGTACAACGCGCACCTGTGGTCCATCGCGCGGCGCCAGGGCGCGTTCGTGCTCGACCTGTGGGGCATGCGTGCGCTCCAGGACTGGCGCATGTGGTCGGAGGACCGCATCCACCTCACGCCCGACGGCCACCGGCGTGTGGCGCAGGCGGCGCTGGTCGCGCTGGGCCAGGCACCTGACGACGCCGCGTGGGACGACCCGCTGAGTCCCCTCCCGCCGTCCCCGGCGATCGACCGCGCCCGGCAGAACGCGATGTGGCTGCGCGCGCACGTCGTGCCGTGGGCGCAGCGACGGCTCACGGGGACGTCGTCGGGCGACGGCCGACTGCCGAAGGCGCCCGAGCTCCTCCCCGTGCCGCTCGCGGAGGGCTGACCACGGTCGGGCCGACGACTCTAGAGAGCGTCGGCCCGACCGTCGCGGGCGTCGTCGTCAGCAGGTCCGCGCGGGGTACGCCACCTCCTGCGTCGTGCGCGGGCCGCCGCCGGCGGGGACCGCCGTGACGGTGACGCTGCCTGCCTCGACGCCGTTCGCGCGCGACGAGAACGACTGGTAGCCGTTCGCCCCGCTGGCGACCGCGGTGAAGGTCTTCTCGCCGAACGGCGTCGTGACCCCGATGTCGAGCGGTCCGGCACCCTCGTTGTGCGCGCGGACCGCGACGTACGCGGTGCCCGCGAGGCAGCGGACCTGCACCTCCGCCCGGACCTGCGGCGCCTGCGGCGTCGCGGCGACCAGGGCGCTCAGCGCGCTCGCCTGGGTCCTCCAGTCGAACACGTTCGGGTGCTCCGCGGACTCGCCCCCGGCCCAACGCACGCCGAGCCGGTCGCCCGACGACCGGTCCTGGGCCCAGATCGTCGCGGCCTGCCGGTCCACGAACTCCTGGTAGTGCTCGGCTCCCGTCGTGTCCGTGAGATCCATGAGGTACCTCATGAAGATGCCCTTGAACTGCTTGCCGTTGTCGTCGCAGGTCCGGTCGAGGGCGTCGCAGCTCTCGGTGAGCACCCCGTCCGAGACGAGCTCTTCCGAGGCCAGCGCCGCGTCCGCGAGGCGCTCGGAGGTCGCCAGGACCTCCGCGTCGCCCGTGGCCCGGTGCAGCTCCAGGCCCGCCCCGATCACGAGACCCTGGTTGTAGCTCCAGACGGTGCCGCCGTTGTTGCGGCAGTCGGCCGTGAGCCCGTCGTTGACGAGCCCCTCGCCGTTGACCATCCCGCTGGCCTGGAGCCAGTCCCACCCGGTCCGAGCGCGCTCGAGCCACACGGTGTCACCGTCGATGCGGTTGTGCAGCTCGGCCGCGAGACGCACGTACAGGCCGTTGGTCACGGCGTTCTTGTACGTCTTCTCGGCATCCCACCACACGCCCCCGCCGCACGTGCCCGGGTCCCAGTAGCCGTGCACGTAGTCGGCGATCGTGACCGACATGTCGAGGTACTTCCGGTCTCCCGTCAGGTCGTACGCGGAGGCCCAGGTGAGGCCCCACCACGCGGCGTCGTCGATCGCGCGGCTCGTGAAGTTGCCGAGAATCTCGTCGCTCGACATCTCGCCCGCGGGGAACGGGGCCTTGTTGCGCTCGAACGTGCGGTCGACCTGCGGCAGGTAGCTCCGGTCGCCCGTGCGCTCCATGTAGTCGATCACGGTGTTCGTCGCGACGGCGGAGTTCCACCAGCTCGACGGCCACCAGGCCTTCTCCGGGTCGTAGTCGCCCATGAGCGTCCGGACGGCGCTCGCCGCGCGCTGGGTCGCGGGCGGGTTCTCGATCAGCCCGTCGACCAGCGGCAGCAGGACCGTGCGGGCGTGCTCGCTCACCGCCTCGGGCGACGCACCCGTGATCGCGTCCCGTAGCGCGGTCAGCGCCTGTGCGACGCCGGCCGCGTGGGCGCCGTCGAGCTGCGCCGCCGCCGCGTCGACGAGGCCGACGAGCGCCTCCGCCGTCGCGGGGTCGACGTCGCCGCCGCGCTGCAGGGCACCGACCTGGGCGCGGATCTCGTCCAGGCCGGTGCTCGGCGTGAGCCACTGCGAGACGAGCAGGGTGAGCTCGTCTCGCGTCCGGTCGTCGAGGAGGTCGGTCGCGGTCGTGTCGACGGCGGCGCGCAGCAGGCGGAGCTGCGCGAGCACCCCGGCCGCGTCCTTCGCGTCCTCGGCCTCCTGCGCCTCGGCCACGATGGCCCCCAGCCGCTCGGCGGTGCTCGCCGGGATACGGTCGGCGTCGCGCGCCGCCGTGATCGCGTCGGCCAGCTCGCTCACCTTCGGGGTGTGCGCGAGGAGCTCGACCTCGGCGAGCGCCGTCGTCGCGCCCGTCGAGGCCGTGACGTGCAGCCGGTACTCGCGGTACACGCCCGGGTCGGCGACCGCGAAGGCCCGGGTCTCGAGGCGTGACGCGAACGACTGGTCCGAGCGCTCGTCGAGCGTCGTCCAGGTCTGCCCGTCCGTCGACCCCTCGAGGGTCCAGGCGCTCGGGTCCGTCCCGTCGCCCGCAGCCGACGTGAGCGTGTACATCGCAGCCCGTGCCGTCGTCCCCGTCGCCTCGTACGTCACGCCCGGCGTGGCCGAGGCGAACGCGACCTCGGTCGATGCCCGGTCGTCCACGAGCGCGTCGCCGTCGGTGCCCTCCTCGTCGGTCGTGACCGTCATGCCTCCCGTGACGTCCACGAGCGGGTCGGGCAGGTCGTCGCCCTGCGTGATCGACGGCGGGGCGTCGTCCGCTCCGGTGCCCCACGCGGACGGCGTCGGACCCATGTCGAACACGATCGTCCCGCCGTCGGCGAGCTGCTCGTGCGTCAGGTACGTCGCGGACTGCGCGACGCCGTCGACCGTCACGCCCTGCACGTAGACGTTCTCCGCGCTGTTGTCCGGCGCCTCGATCACGAGGTCCTCGCCGTTCTCGAGGTGGATCGTCGCCTGCGTGAACAGGGGCGAGCCGATCGCGTACGTCGGGCTGCCGACCTGCAGCGGGTAGAAACCGAGCGCGCTGAACAGCCACCAGGCCGACATCTCGCCGTTGTCCTCGTCACCGGGGTAGCCCTGGCCGAGTTCGTTGCCCGTGAACGAGCGGGCCAGCGCGGTCCGCACGATCTCGGCCGTCTTCGACGGCTCGCCCGCGAACGCGTACATGTACGGGATGTGGTGCGAGACCTGGTTGCTGAGGCCCCACTGGCCTTGGCGCACCGCCTTGGCCTCGCGCATCTCGTGGATGACGCCGCCGTACGACCCGGGCTTGGACGCGGTCTCCGGCGTGGCGAAGAACTCGTCGAGCCTCGCACCGAGCGCGTCCGTGCCGCCGAGGAGGTTGGCCAGACCCCGTCCGTCCTGGACGGCGTGGAACGCGAAGTTCCAGCCGTCGGTCTCGGTGAACTCGTTCCCCCAGACCTCGGGGTCGAAGTCCGCTGCCGACCGGTCCCAGGAACCGTCCTCGGTCCGGCCGCGGAGGAAGCCCGTCGTCGGGTCGAAGAGCGTCGAGTAGTTGAGCGCCCGGTTCAGGTAGTACTCGTAGTTGTCCGCGTACTCCTGGTGACGTGGGTCCGCGGCGTCGGTCGTGTCGAGGAGCTCCTTCGACATCGTCGCGATGCCGTAGTCGTTGAGGTAGTCCTCGAGCGACCAGGACGCGCTCTCGTGCGTCGACGTCGGCGTGTAGCCGAGGAACGTCGACCGGTCCATGCCCTTGCGGCCCACGCTCGCGTCCGGCGGTACGGTCGAGGCGTTCTTCAGTGCGGCGTCGTAGGCGGCCTGCACGTCGATCCCCGGGACGTCCTTGAGGTAGGCGTCGGCGAACGCGACGTCGGAGCTCGTGCCCGTCATGCTGTCCGCGTATCCCGGGGCCGACCACCGCGAGACCCAGCCGCCGTCCTCGTACTGCTGCACGAAGCCGTTGACCAGCTCCCCGGCCTTGCCCGGGTACAGCAGCGAGTATGCGGGCCAGGCGGTGCGGTAGGTGTCCCAGAAGCCGTTGTTGACGTAGACCTTCCCGTCCTCGACGCGCGCGCCCGTCTCGGTCGCCGTCGTGCCCTCGGGCGCCGGGCTCCCGGACGCTGAGGACTGCACGACGTGCTGGTAGACCGGGTCGTCGGCCGTGCCGGTGTTCTCGTGGCCCGAGTTCGGGTAGAGGCTCAGGCGGTAGAGGTTCGAGTAGAGCGAGACGAGCGCGTCGTGGCTCGCGCCCTCCACCTCGACCACGCCGAGGGTGTCGTCCCAGAGCTGCTGGGCCCGGTCCTTCACCGTGTCGAAGGTGTCGTCCGCGGAGATCTCGAGGTCGAGGTTGTGCTCGGCCTGGTCCACGCTCATGAGCGACGTCGCCAGGCGCAGCGTGACGACCTTCGCGTCGGACGTGTCGAACGACAGGTAGCCGGTCACGTCGCCGCCGCCACCGCCCGTGAGACGGCCGCTGCCGGTCACCGGCTGGTCGACCCTGCCGTAGACGAACATGCGCGTCATGCCCGCCGAGCTGCCGGGTGTGCTCACGTCGGTGTAGCCCGAGACCACGCCGTGCTCGGCGTCGAGGGTCAGCCCACCGGCGCTGTTCACGTTGTCGAAGATGAGGTGAGACTCGTCGCCGGTGAACGTGAACCGGAACATCGCCGCGTGGTCGGTCGGCGCGATCTCGGTCCGCATGTCGTTGTCGAACGTGACCCCGTAGTAATGGGCACGCGCGACCTCGGCGTCGTGGCTGAAGGTCAGCGCACGTGCGGACCGGTTCGCGTCCGGCGTCCCGGTCGCCGCGGAGGGCATGACCTGGAAGGTCTGCCGGTCGCCCATCCACGGGCTGGGCTCATGGCTGAGGGAGAAGGCCTGGATCGCCGTCCGGTTCTGCTCGTCGTTCCCGTTCTGGTACTCGTAGATCCAGCGGTTGGTGCCCGCGTTCGTCACCGGGGTCCAGAAGTTGAACCCGTGCGGGACCGCGGTGGCGGGGAACGTGTTCCCGCGCGAGAAGTCGCCGTTCGCGTTGGTCCCGCGGGTCGTGACGACGTAGTCCGACGGGCGCTCGGCGTCCTGCCGCGCGGGCTCGGCGGTCACGGCGACGTCGTCGACCCAGCCGCTGAAGTCGCCCGGCCCGTCGGGGTTGTCGTAGCCGACCAGCACGCGGTCGATCGTCCGTCCCGTTGCGACCTCGCCGATCCGCGACACCACCGCGTTCCACTGGTTGGTGTACAGCGTCTTCGCCGCGCCCTGACCCTGTGGGCTCAGGCCCGCGCCGTGCTGGTCGACGGCGCCGAGGTCGCTGAGGTACGTGCCGTCGGTGAACGCGAGGTCGACCGCGGCGTACGTGCTCGCGTATGCGAGGTCGTTCTCGGCGGCCTCGGGGAAGATCACGTACGACAGCTCGGTGTCCTCGCCGACGGGTACGTCGACGTCGAGCACCTTCGCGTACGCGTACCCGCGACCGTCCGTCGTCTGGCTCCCGCCGTAGTGCAGCGCGGCGACGCCCGTCCAGCCGACCTCCGACGGCGCGGTGTACGCGCTGCTCGGACCGGAGCCGACCTCGGCCGTCATGTCGGTCGCCGCGAGCGGCTCGGTCGCGAGCTGCAGCTCGGCGAGCTGGGTGCCGTCGCTCCCGCTGTTGGACGTGATGGCGAGCCGGTAGAACCGGTACTCCCCGGGTGACGCGACCGTGTAGCCGCGCGTCTGGAAGCGCTCCGAGAAGGTCTGGTTCGTGCGAGCGTCGAGCGTGGTCCAGCTCTCGCCGTCCTGCGACCCCTCGAGCGACCACGCGCGCGGGTCGCGCTCAGGGGCGTCGTTGGCGGACGACAGCGCGTACGCCTGCACGGTGGTCGCCGCGTCGAGCTCGTACGTGATCTGCGCGGTGCGCGCTCCGGCCAGCCACTTCGTCGCGACGTCGCCGTCGGCGAGCTTGTCGCCGGTCTCGTCGGGCGCGTTCTCGGCGCTCGCCGTGACGTGGGCGACGCGATCCGTCACGTCGCCCGGGAAGTCCACGGTCCCGGGGACGAGACGCCGGACCGAGGTTCCCGAGATCACGACGTCCACGGCCGCGGCGTCGTGCGTGCGGACCTGGAACTGCGGCGTGCCGCCCCCGGACGACGGGCGGGTGAAGTCCACGACGACGGTACGCGGCTCGTCGGAGAGCGTCACCTCCGTGCCGCCGACGTCCGAGCCTCCGCCGTAGACGTTGAGGAAGACCTTGCCCGTCCCCGTCAGGGTCGCCTCCGCGCGCATCGTGACGCCGCGCTCGAGGGCCGGCATGGGGACCTGCACCCACGTCTCGCCCTTCGCCTCCATCGCCCAGCGCTGGGCGGGGTCGCCGCCGGAGGTCGTGGTCGCCTCGAGCGTCCCGGGCACCGAGCCCACCCCGTTCTGGAACGGGCCCTCCCACCCGAGCTCGTCGGTCGGGCCGCCGAGCACGTCGTCCCCGCTGGGCGTGCTCGGACTGCGCTCGAGGACGGAGGTGCCGACGACACCGTCCACCCGGGGGGCGCCGGCCGTCTCCTCAGGAGTGCTGGTCCAGCCGAGCGGCGGGTCGCCGGCCTCGAACGAGGTCGAGAGCTCCCCCGGCGTGGTGGTCGTGGGCTCCGCGTTCGCGGCGACCGAGCCTGTCGCGAGAATCGTCCCGCTGAGCAGGAGGCTCAGTGCCACGGTCGCGGCGACGCCTCGGCCGGTCGACTCCCGGGATAGGGCTGCGCGCGTTCTGTGAAGTGACATCGATGTCCTTCTGGGGAGGGCGAGCGACGGTGCTCGCAGCTATGACAGCGCTGACAGGCTCGACAGTGCCAGACGAGCGGGGAGGGGTCAACCCTGAGCTGGTCGGTTCTGGACGCCCGCCGGGGCGCTGTCGTTCGTGGAGCCGCCTGTCGGGTTCGAACCGACGACCTTTCGCTTACAAGGCGAGTGCTCTACCAGCTGAGCTAAGGCGGCGTGCCCGGGGCTGCCGGGCGAGCGAACAGACTACCTGCTCGCCCGGCAGCCGCGGCACTGCGCGAGACGCTGCGGGTCAGCCCTCGGCCGACTGCGCCGCCGTGACCGCCTCGGGGAGCGCGTTGGGGTCGCTCCAGTTCCCGTCCCAGCGCTCGCCGTCGATCGTGATGGTCGGCGTGCCGAACTGGCCGCTCTGCGGGTTGGCGAGGTCGGGGTTCTGCGTGACGAGGCTCGTGGCCGTCGCCGCCCAGTCGCCGAAGGTCTCCACGGCAGTCCCGTCCTCGATCCCGGCCGCGACGTCGGCCGGGACGCCGGCCTGCTCCGCGAGGTCGGCGATCTGGGCGTCGGTCAGCGTGCTGACGTTCTCCTCGGGCTGGTTCTCGAACATGATGGCGTTGAAGTCGTTCATCGCCTCGGGTGCGCGGTCCGCGACCCAAGCAGCGGCGGCGGCAGAGCGCGTGGAGAACTGCTGCGCGTTCGCCATCCGGTCGAGGATCGCGATGGGGTGGAGCACGACGGTGACGTCGCCGGACTCGCGCAGCCCGTCGAGCGTCTCGCCGTTGGTGGCCTCGAAGTCGCCGCAGATGGGGCACATGTAGTCGAGGTAGACGCCGATCTCGACCGCATCCGGTCCGTTGTCGGTACCCGCCTCGCCCTCGGCGCCCATCGGGATGCCGCCGTCGTCGTTGCTCGTGGCCGGGCTCGTGACCTCGCTGAGGTCGCCGGCCGCGACGGCGTCGACCGTCTTGCTGCGGTCGTTCATCGCCGGGATCCACACGGCGAGGAAGACGCCGACGAGGACGAGGACACCCGCGACGAGCGCGCCGATGGTGATGAGGCGGTTCCGCTTGTCGCGCTTGGCCTGCGCCTCGCGCAGCGCGAGGGCCTCCGCGCGGGCGGCGTCGCGGCGCTGGGCCTTGGTCTGGGGTTCGTTGCTGGGCATGGTCGTCCTCCGGACAGATCCGAGATGCTGAGGTGGTCGGGTGCGCGCCGGCGCGCCGCCGGTCGGCGACGTCAGGCGAGAACGAGCGCCGGCGGTCCGCGCCGGGTCCGCACCACCGCGTCGGCGAGGTGGTGCAGAGCGGCGGGCACGGCGTCGGGCACCGGACGGGCGACCCGCCGCGCGACCGCGACGAGCGCGCCCGCGGGACGTGCCACGCCTCGCACGACCGCGCGCAGCGCACGCGTCGCCCCGGCCACGACGGCGCGGGACCGGTCGTGCGCGCGCAGCGCCCAGGACGTGACGCCCCAGGCGACCAGGGCGGCGACGCCGTGCGCCACGACCACGGGCAGCGCGAGCGCGCCGACCACGGTGACCATCGCGGCGGGGTCCCCGCCGAGCGCGGTGCCGGACGGGCAGTCCGGCGTCTCGTGGACCAGGGCGAGGTGCATCCCCGCCACGCCCCACGCACCGGGCACGGTCACGCACTGGTGGACGACGGCGTACCCACGGTCGGCGAGGTGCGTCACCAGGGTGGCGACGAGCGTGAGGACCAGGAGCGCGGGCCCGAGCAGACGCCCGGCGGCGGGCACGACGGACGTGCGCGTCACGCCGCGCGGCCAGGCGCGCGGCACCGTCGTCCGGAGCACGGCGCCCATCCTACGCACGCGCCCTGGCAGCACGCTGGGAGCGGGCGCCGGCCGGCCGAGCGGCAGAACAGGTCAGCGGAGCGACGGCGGGCCGGGGAACGGCCACCAGGTGATCCCGGGGTCGCCCGCGAGCACCACGACGCACACGACCGCGAGCACCACGCCGACCCCGGCGAGCACGAGCGTCCCGGTCCGGCCGGGCGCTACCCGCGCGAGCGCCGTCCGCGTGCCGTACCGCGTGAGGTAGGTGAGGGGGCCGGCCCACGCGAGGAGGACGGCGGCGAACGCGGCGAGGCACAGCACGACGGTCGTGACGACGGGCGAGTTGCCGCCGTCGGGCCCGGCCGCGACGACCCAGCGGTCGGCCTCGAGGAGCCACCACCCCGCCACGACGACGAGCACGGCCGCGCACGCGGCGACGAGCAGCGACGGGATCGCCCCGACGAGAGCGCGCACGAGGTACCAGGGCGACGCTGCGATGGCGCGCGCCGTGTCCCGGGGCGAGACCCCCCGCCGCTCGCGGCGCGTGTGCAGCGACTCGGTCGTCACCCCGACGATGCGCGCGAGGACGACGAGCACGGCGAGCACCACGAACGCGATCCCCGGGTAGAGGGCGCCGAGCAGCACGAGCGGGACACCGAGGAGCACCAGCGCGGTGTGGCGTGCGGCGGGTGCGGGCCGGACGTAGAGCGGCTCGCCGTCCTCGCCGACGGGCGGGGCGCCGAGCTCGTCCAGGAGGTCGGGGTCGCCGGTCGGGACGGCCATCGTCCGGCCGTCGTTGACCTGGGACTGCGACGTCGGCAGCGGCGGCGGCACGACCGGCGGCCCGGGCGGAGGGCCGACGACGGCCGCCGCGGCGAGGGCCGGGGCGACGACCTGCGTCGGCCCCGTCGGCGGACCGACGACCTGCGTCGCGGAGGCGACCGGCACGTCTCCGGTGTCGGCTGCCTCGCGCAGCGCGGCGACGACCTCCGTCGGGCCGAGCCGGCGCGCGGGGTCGGCGTGCAGCGCGCCGGCGAGCGCGCCGGCGGTGACCGGTCCGAGCCCGGCGAGGTCGGGGCGCCCGCTGCGGGCGCGCGCCAGCACGACGTCGGTCGGCCGCACCCCGAACGGCGCGCGGCCCGTCGCGGCGTACGCGAGGAGCGCGGCCCAGCCCCACCAGTCGGTGTCGACGCTGGGCGCGGCGCCCTCGAGCAGCTCGGGTGCGAGGTACCCGGGCGTGCCCATGACGAGGCCGGTCGACGTGACGCGCGCGTCCTCGAGCCCCTGCGCGATGCCGAAGTCGATGAGCACGGGGCCGCGCGACGACACCATGACGTTGCTCGGCTTGAGGTCCCGGTGCACGACGCCCGCGGCGTGCACCGACTCGAGCGCCGCGGCGAGCTGGTCGGCGAGCTCGTACAGGTCCCACGGGTCGAGCGGGCCGCCGTCGGCGACCTCGTCCTCGAGCGTGGGCCCGTCGACGAGCTCCGTCACGATGAACGCGTCGGGCCCGTCGAGCTCGACGTCGAGGATCTGCGCGACGGCGGGGTGACGCAGCCGCTGCAGGGCGAGCGCCTCGCGCCGCAGGCGCTCGCGGCCCTGCGCGGCGGCGTCGAGGTCGACGTGCGCGTGCAGGAGCTTGATCGCCACGAGGCTCCCGCCGCCGTCGTGCGCGCTGTGGACCGTGCCCATCGCGCCGGAGCCGAGACGAGCGCCGATGAGGTAGCCCCCGACCTCGCTCCCCGGCGCCGGTCCGCGCCCCACGGCGGGGTGCTGCGCGTCGACGCGCTGCGTGCGCTCCTCCATGGTGACAAGGTAGCGCCAGCGGGCGCGCAGAGCCGCTCGGAGGGGCCCGGTGGGGCCCACCGACTATCCTGGGACGCCCAGGCGCGACCTATCGAAGCTCAAGGAGAAGTCCATTGGCAGGCAAAGAGGGATTCGATCTCGTGGTGGTGGCCAACCGGCTGCCCGTGGACTTCACGGTCGGACCCGGTGGCGACGTCGAGTGGAACCGATCGCCGGGCGGCCTCGTCACGGCGCTCGAGCCCGTCATGCAGGCGTCCGACGGCGCGTGGGTCGGCTGGTCCGGCGCCCCTGACCTCGCGAGCGAGCCCTTCGACGCCGACGAGATGCGCCTCGTGCCCGTCACCCTCTCCGCCGACGAGATCGAGCGCTACTACGAGGGCTTCTCCAACGACACGCTCTGGCCCCTCTACCACGACGTCATCTCGCCGCCCACCTATCACCGCACGTGGTGGGAGGCGTACCGGCGCGTCAACCAGCGCTTCGCCGACGCCGCGGTCGAGCAGGCCGCGCCGGGCGCCGTCGTGTGGGTGCACGACTACCAGCTCCAGCTCGTCCCCCAGATGATCCGCGCGCAGCGGCCCGACGTGCGGATCGGGTTCTTCAACCACATCCCCTTCCCCCCGCTCGAGTTGTTCCAGCAGCTCCCGTGGCGACGCCAGGTCATCGACGGGCTCCTCGGCGCCGACCTCGTCGGGTTCCAGCGCGCGGGCGACGCCGCGAACTTCATCCGCGCCGTCCGCCGCCTGCGGGCGTACACGACGCGCGGGCCGATGATCACGGTCCCGGACGAGTCCGGGCGCGACCGGCACGTGCGCGCCGCGGCGTTCCCCATCTCGATCGACTCGCGCCGCTTCGACGAGCTGGCCCGCACCCCCGAGGTGCAGCAGCGCTCTCGCGAGATCCGCGCCGACCTGGGCGACCCGGACATCATGATGCTCGGCGTCGACCGCCTCGACTACACCAAGGGCATCCGGCACCGCATCAAGGCGTACGGCGAGCTCCTGCAGGACGGGCGCCTCGACGTCGAGCACGCGACCCTCGTCCAGGTCGCGAGCCCGAGCCGCGAGAACGTCGACGCCTACCAGGAGCTGCGCGAGCACGTCGAGGGTGCGGTGGGGCGCATCAACGGCGAGTACGCCGAGATCGGGCACGCCGCGATCCACTACCTGCACCACTCGTACCCGCCCGAGGAGATGGCTGCGCTCTACCTCGCGGCCGACGTCATGCTCGTGACGGCGCTGCGCGACGGCATGAACCTCGTCGCCAAGGAGTACGTCGCGGCGCGGTCGGACGACCGCGGCGTTCTCGTGCTCTCGGAGTTCACCGGCGCGGCGGACGAGCTGTCGTCGGGCGCGCTGCTCGTCAACCCGCACGACATCGACGGGATGAAGGACATCATCGCCGCCGCCGCGCACATGGACCATCGCGAGCAGCGCAAGCGCATGCGCCGCCTGCGCCGCCGCGTGCTGAGCGACGACGTCGCCAAGTGGTCCGAGTCGTTCCTCGGCGTCCTCACGGCCATGCCGTCGCGCGTCCCGCGCCACCACGCGCACCGCGACGAACAGGTCGCGGCGGAGCGCGGCGCATGAACCGGCCCGACGACGCGGCACGCCTCCCCGAGGCGGTCGCCGACGCCGTGCGGGCGTTCGCCGGGCCCGCCCCCTCGGGATCGCCGGTCGCCGCAGAGGCCGCCGGGTCGGGCGCCGCGGAAGGGTCCGACTCCGACGCGCGGCTCGTCGCGCTCGACTTCGACGGGACGCTCGCGCCCCTCGTCGACGATCCGCTCGCGGCACGCATGACGCCGGCCGCTCGCGCCGCCGTCGACCGCCTCGGCGCGGCGCTCGAGGGCACGACGACGCGGCTCGCCCTGGTCTCGGGCCGCAACCTCGCGGACCTCGCGGCGTGCAGCGAGCCACCGGTCGGGTCGTTCCTCGTGGGCAGCCACGGAGCCGAGACGGGCCGTGTCACCGCGAACGGTGTCGACGCCGTGCCGCTCGAGCTCTCACCGGCCCAGGAAGAGGCGCTCGCCGCGCTGCGCGCGGGCCTCGCCGAGGCCGTCGCCGGCCGCGAGGGTGCGTGGGTCCAGGACAAGCCGAGCGCCGCCGTCCTGCACACGCGCCTCGCCTCGCCGGACGACACGCGCGCGGCCGAGGCCGTCGCCGACGCCGTCGCCGCACGGCTCGGCCTGCACGCCATGCACGGCAAGGACGTCGTCGAGGTCGCCGTGGTCGAGACGTCGAAGGGCGAGGCGGTCGACCGGCTGCGGGACGTCGTCGGGCAGGACGCCGGCCGGCCGGGCCCCGCGCGGGTGCTCTACGCGGGCGACGACACGACCGACGAGACGGCGTTCGCCGTCCTGGGGCCGGGCGACCTCGGGGTGAAGGTCGGCGACGGCGAGACGCTCGCCGGGCAGCGCGTGGCCGACGCCGACACCCTCGCGGCGCTGCTCGACCTGCTCACGGACCTGCTGGGGCGTCCTCGGGGCTGACCGGGCACGGCCGGTACCCGATCGTTACCCCGGGTGTGACCTAGCACTCACGACCGGGGAGTAGGATCGGGTCCACGATGACGTCGGGTCCCCTGCACCACCCGGGGGTCCCGACTTCTTCTGTGTCGTCGAAGACACGCTCGTCCGCCATCGCGAACAGCTACGTCGACGTGGCACGTCACTGCACAACGGATCGTCCGGCACGTACCTGCCGGTGGAGGGATGTACCAGTCATGGCTACGGTCACCTACGACCACGCAACGCGGCTCTACCCCGGGACCGAGCGCCCCGCGGTGGACCAGCTCAACCTGCACATCGAGGACGGCGAGTTCCTCGTCCTCGTCGGCCCGTCGGGCTGCGGCAAGTCGACCTCGCTCCGCATGCTCGCGGGCCTCGAGGACGTCAACGGCGGCAGCATCTACATCGGCGACCGCGACGTCACGGACGTCCAGCCGAAGGACCGCGACATCGCGATGGTGTTCCAGAACTACGCGCTGTACCCGCACATGTCCGTCGCGGACAACATGGGCTTCGCGCTGAAGATCGCCGGCACGCCGAAGGCGGAGATCCGCCAGCGCGTCGAGGAGGCCGCGAAGATCCTCGACCTCACCGAGTACCTCGACCGCAAGCCGAAGGCGCTCTCCGGTGGTCAGCGTCAGCGCGTCGCCATGGGCCGCGCCATCGTGCGCCAGCCGCAGGTGTTCCTCATGGACGAGCCGCTGTCGAACCTCGACGCCAAGCTCCGCGTCCAGACCCGTACGCAGATCGCGTCGCTCCAGCGCCGCCTCGGCGTCACGACGGTCTACGTCACGCACGACCAGACCGAGGCCCTCACGATGGGTGACCGCATCGCGGTCCTCAAGGACGGTCTGCTCCAGCAGGTCGGCACCCCGCGCGAGATGTACGACACGCCCGCCAACGTGTTCGTCGCCGGCTTCATCGGCTCGCCGGCCATGAACATCGGCACGTTCGCGGTCAACGGCGGCGTCGCCGAGGTCGGCCCCGCCCGCCTCCCGCTCGAGCGCGAGGTCGCCGCGAAGCTCACCGAGGCCGACAACGGCAAGGTGACCATCGGCTTCCGTCCCGAGGCCCTCGACGTCGTGTCGCAGGCCAACGAGAGCGCGTTCCCCGTCGAGGTGAACATCGTCGAGGAGCTCGGCTCCGACGCGTTCGTCTACGGCACGCTCAAGGGCGACCTGGCCGCGCAGGCCGAGGTCCACTCGGGCGCCGGTGACAACCAGGTCATCGTCCGCGTCGACCCGCGCAGCGTCCCCGCGAAGGGCGAGCGCATCTACGTCGCGATCCGCCCGGGCAACTCGCACGTGTTCGCGCCGTCCTCGGGCCAGCGCCTCAGCTGACACCTGTCACGCAGCACCGCCGAAGGGCGGGTCCTCCCGGTCGGGAGGGCCCGCCCTTCGTCGTTCCGACGGAGCCGCCGTCCTCTGCCCGCACCGGCAGCGCAACGTTCCGCCTCGTCCTTGACAGCGCAATCGGTGCCCACGAGACTGCTTTTGCACACGCGACAACAGAAGTCGCATGTCCGTCACCCAAATCGACAACGCTGTCAATTGGAGCCCCATGCAGATCTCGAAACCTTCGTCTCGCGCGCGGCGCCTCGGCGCGGCACTGACGGGCGGCGCGCTCGTCGCGGGCACGCTCGCCGCGGCCCCGGCCGTCGCGACCCCGCTCACCGCCAGCAGCCCCCCACCTACCACCGCAGCGGCCGGGACGTGCGCTGAGGGCGAGGGGCTCCCCGACTCCAAGATCTCCATCCAGCTCTACACGCACGTCGGAGAGATCGGGTCCGGGACGCCGTCCCCCGAGACGCTCGACCGCGTGCTCGGCGAGGTGGCGAACGCCGGGTTCACCAACGTCGAGCCGTACGACCAGCCCTACTCGATGCCGGTCGACGAGTACCAGGCGATCCTCGACAAGCACGGCCTCGACGTCTCGTCGAGCCACGGCAGCACGAACCTGAGCACGTGGCCCCAGACCGTCGCCTACGCGGTCGCGCTGGGCCAGGACTACATCGGGACCGGCGGCATGGGCGGAGGCTACGGCACCTACGAGGAAGCGCTCGCGACCGCGGCGTACGTGAACCAGCTCGGCCAGTACGCCCACGAGCACGGCGCCAACAAGATCGCGCTGCACAACCACCAGAGCGAGTTCACGACGACGTACCCCCACCCGGAGACCGGTGAGATCGTCAGCGCCTGGGAGGTCATCGAGGCGAACACCGACCCGCGCTACGTCACGTTCCAGCTCGACGTCGGCTGGGCGGCCGACGCCGGCCTCGACGTACCCGCATGGATCGAGGAGCACGGGGACCGCATCGAGCTCCTGCACATCAAGGACGCCGTGAACGTCGACGCCCCGGGCGACATGCGCCAGGTCGCGCTCGGCAGGGGCGACCTGGACCTGCCGGCGATCATCGCCGCGGCCGAGCCGTACGTGCAGTACTACACCTACGAGTGGGACTGGGCGCCGTCGTTCGAGACCTCGGCGGAGTCCTACCGCTACCTCCGCTGCTTCGAGTCCGACGGCGGGGGTGGGGACGACGAGGAGTCGCTGGCGCTGGGCCGGCCGGTGACGGCCTCCAGCATCGACGAGCCCGCTCACTCCGCCGACCTGGCGGTGGACGGCAACGCCGGCACCCGCTGGAGCAGCGCGTGGAGCGACCCGGAGTGGATCGCGGTGGACCTCGGCGCGAGCTACGACCTGGACCGCGTCGTGGTCGACTGGGAGACGGCGTACGGGTCGGGGTACGAGGTGCAGACCTCGCCGGACGGGGAGACCTGGACGACCGTGCACACCGTCACCGACGGTGACGGCGGCTTCGACGAGCTGGAGCTCTCGGGCACGGGACAGCACGTGCGCCTCTACCTCACGGAACGCGCGACGCAGTGGGGCTTCTCCCTCTACGAGCTCGAGGTCTTCGGCACGCCGAGCGGGCAGCTCGACCTCGACGTCGAGGTGCGGGCGCGGTGCCTGGCCGGCCAGGCGTACCTCGCCGTCCGCGCGGCGAACGGCGAGGCCACCCCGGTCGACGTGACCCTCTCGACGCCGTACGGCACGCGCGAGTTCGCCGACGTCGACCCCGGCGCGAACGCGTACCAGTCGTTCCCGGTCCGCTCGGCCTCGGTCGGGAGCGGCACGGTGACCGTCACGGGCACCGGGACGATCGAGGGCGAGGACGTCACCTCGACGTTCGACGTCGAGCACGAAGAGCTCTCCTGCTCCTGATCCTCTCCCCAACCTCGCGCGGGGCGGCTCCGACCTCCGGGTCGGAGCCGCCCCGCCGTATTCCACCGCGTGGCGAGCCGAGCACCGAGCCGACGCCGGAGCGCCCGACCGACCGGCGACCGTGGACAATGGAGCCCGTGACGGTGCACAACCTGCAGATCACCGCGTCGGCTCCCGACCCGGCTCTCCTCGACCTGCCCTGGGACATCCCGCTCGAGGAGTGGCCGGCGGAGACGCTCGCGGCGCTCCCCCGCGGCATCTCCCGGCACATCGTGCGGTTCGTCCGGCTCTCCGGGCGGGTCATCGCGATCAAGGAGATCGGTGAGACGGTCGCGTACCGCGAGTACGAGCTGCTGCGACAGCTCCGCCGGCTCGAGGTGCCGAGCGTCGTGCCGGTGGGCGTGATCACCGGTCGGCAGGACGCGAACGGCGAGCGCCTGGAGGCCGTGCTCGTCACGGAGCACCTGCAGTTCTCGCTGCCCTACCGCGCGCTGTTCAGCCAGGCGCTGCGGCCCGACACAGCGACGCGGCTCATCGACGCCCTCGCCGTGCTGCTCGTGCGCCTGCACCTCGTGGGGTTCTACTGGGGCGACGTCTCGCTGTCGAACACGCTGTTCCGGCGTGACGCGGAGACGTTCGCGGCGTTCCTCGTCGACGCCGAGACGGGCGACCTGCACCGTGAGCTCTCCCCCGGCCAGCGTTCGTACGACGTCGACCTCGCGCGCACGAACATCATCGGCGAGCTCATGGACCTCACCGCGGGCGAGCTGCTCGACGAGGACGTCGACGAGATCGCGATCGGTGACGCGCTCGTCGCGCGCTACGAGGAGCTGTGGGAGGCGCTGACGACGTCGGAGTCGTTCGACGCGAACGAGCGGTGGCGGGTCGCGGCGCGCATCGAGCACCTGAACAACCTCGGCTTCGACGTGGACGAGCTCGCGATCACGACCGACATCGACGGCACGACGGTCCAGATCCAGCCGAAGGTCGTCGACGCGGGGCACCACTCGCGCCGCCTGCTGCGCCTCACGGGACTGGACGTGCAGGAGAACCAGGCGCGGCGCCTGCTCAACGACCTGGACTCCTTCCGCGCGGCGGCGGAGCGGCAGAACGACGACGAGGAGTTCGTCGCGCACGACTGGCTGAGCGGGGTGTTCGAGCCGACCATCCAGGCCGTGCCGCGCAACCTGCGCCGCAAGCTGGAGCCCGCGCAGCTCTTCCACGAGATCCTCGACCACCGGTGGTTCATCTCGGAACGGGCCGGACGTGACGTGCCGATGGCGGAGGCGACGCGGTCGTACGTCGACACCGTGCTGCAGCACCGTCCCGACGAGAAGTCGATCCTCGGGCTCGCACCCGGCGAGAAGGACCCGGAGTACTACGGCTGAGCGCCTGTCAGCGCCCTACGGGTCCGGAGAGCCGTGGAGCGCTGACAGGTCTCGTGGCGCCCGGGCTCAGGCCTCGCTGCGCAGGCGCGCGACCTCGTAGAGCGAGATGCCCGTCGCGACGGCGGCGTTGAGCGACTCGGTGTCCGACCCGATCGGGATGGACGCCACGACGTCGCACGTCTCGCGGACGAGGCGGGACAGGCCCTTGCCCTCGGAGCCGGCGACGAGCACGAGGGGCTCGCCCGCGAGCTGGAGCTCGCCGATCGTGGTGTCGCCGCCGGCGTCGAGCCCGACGACGAAGCAGCCCGCCTTCTTCAGCTCCCCCAGCGCGCGCACGAGGTTGGTCGCGCGGGCGACCGGCACGCGGGCCGCGGCACCGGCCGAGACCTTCCACGCCGACGCGGTCACCCCGGCGGCGCGACGCTCGGGCACGAGGACGCCGTGCGCACCGAACGCCCCGGCGGAGCGCAGCACGGCGCCGAGGTTTCGGGGGTCGGTCACGCCGTCGAGCGCGACGATCAGGGGCGGGACGCCCGAGGCCGCGGCGGCGTCGAGCAGGTCGTCGACGTCCGCGTACTCGTAGGGCGGCACCTTGACCGCGACGCCCTGGTGCACGGCGCCGTCGGTGAGGCGGTCGAGCTCGGGCTTGCCGACCTCGAGCAGCTCGTAGCCGCGGCCGGCGACGATGTCGATGATCTCGCGCGTGCGGTCGTCGGCGTCGAGGCGGGCCGCGAGGTAGACGACCTCGACGGGGATGTCGGCGCGCAGCGCCTCCAGCACCGAGTTGCGGCCCGTGACGATCTCCTGCGCCGCACCGCGGCCCTTCGGCCCGCCGCCGCGCGAACCGGCCGTGCGGCCGGCCCCCGCGGGCGTGCGAGCGCTCGCCGCGGCCCGGCCGGGCGCGGCGGCACGGCCGGCGCCGCCGGTCTTCTCCGCCGCGGCCTTGCGCTTGTGCGCGGCGTGGTAGACGCGGTCCTCGGCCTTCGGCGTCGGGCCGCGTCCTTCGAGAGCCTTGCGGCGCTGCCCGCCGGAGCCGACGGTCGCACCCTTCTTGCTCCCTGCCTTGCGGGTCGCGCCGCGTCGTTGTGAGTTGCCAGCCATGGGTGTACCGATCGTGTCGTCGTTCAGGTCAGTTCAGGTCAGGTTCAGCGCCCGGCGCCGTCGCGCCACCGTGTCCAGTGTCCCCCAGACGCCGCGCGGACGACGCGCGATCCTGTGGGCCACGGGTCAGGCGAGGGTCCAGCGGGCGCCGTCGGCGGAGTCCTCGACCGCCACGCCCGCCGCGGCGAGCCGGTCGCGGATCGCGTCGGCGGTCGCGAAGTCGCGGGCCGCGCGCGCCTCGGCGCGGGCCGTGAGCTCCGCGCCCACGACGGCGTCGAGCACCGCCGCGTAGCGCGAGTCGCCACGGTCGGCCCACTGCGGGTCGCCGGGGTCGAGCCCGAGGACGTCGAGCATCGCGCGCACGGCCACGAGGTGGTGGCGCGCGACGGCGTCGGCGGCCGTCGTGCGGTCGGCGAGCGCCGCGTTCCCCGCGCGCAGGTGCTCGTGCACGACGGCGAGCGCCGCCGGGACGTTGAGGTCGTCGTCCATCGCCGCGGTGAACGCCGTGGGCAGCTCCGCGTCACCGACGTCCGGGACCTCGCCCACGCGCTCGGTCGCTCGCTCGACGAACCCGGCGAGCCGCTCCCACGTGGCCTCGGCCTCGGTGACGGTCGCGGGCGTCCACTCGAGCATCGAGCGGTACTGCACGGACGCGAGCGCATAGCGCAGCACGGCCGGGCTCGTCGTGGTGAGGACCTCGCGCACGAGCAGGCCGTTGCCGAGCGACTTGCTCATCTTCGTGCCGCCCTGCGTGACCCACGCGGAGTGCAGCCAGTGCTGGGCGAACCCGTAGCCGGCCGCGCGAGACTGCGCCTGCTCGTTCTCGTGGTGGGGGAAGCGCAGGTCGAGCCCGCCGCCGTGGATGTCGAAGGTGTCGCCGAGGTAGCGGCGCGCCATCGCGGAGCACTCGAGGTGCCAGCCCGGCCGCCCACGGCCGAACGGCGTCGGCCACGACGCGGTCTCCGGCTCGCCCGGCTTGGGAGCCTTCCAGAGCGCGAAGTCGCGCGGGTCGTGCTTGGCGGCAGCCTCCTGCGCGTCCGTGGGGACGTCGTCGGGGACGGGGTTGAGGTCCTCGAGGCGCTGGTTGGTGAGCGAGCCGTACTCGGACCAGGAGCGCACGTCGAACCACACGTCGCCCGGCCCGGTCGAGTAGGCGTGGCCGCGCTCGACGAGGCGCTCCATGAGGTCGACCATGTCGGGCACGTGCCCGGTCGCGCGCGGCTCGTACGTGGGCGGCAGGACGCCGAGGGCGTCGTACGCCGCGGTGAACGCGCGCTCGTACGTCGCGGCCCACGCCCACCACGGCTCGCCCGCGTCGGCGGACTTCGCGAGGATCTTGTCGTCGATGTCCGTGACGTTGCGGATGAGCGTCACGCGCGACCCGGCCCGACGCAGCCAGCGCACGAGCACGTCGAACGCGACGGCGGAGCGCATGTGGCCGACGTGCGGGGCCGCCTGGACGGTCGCGCCACACAGGTAGATGCCGACCTCGCCCGGTTCCAGGGGCACGAAGTCGCGCACGTCCCGCGTGGCGGTGTCGAACAGGCGAAGGGTCACGCCCGCAAGGGTACCGGGGACGTCAGCCGAAGTTCTTCCCCTCGCCGCGATACGTCGGCACGACGTCGACCACCTCGTCGCCGCGCACGAGGTGCACGCGGTCGAAGCGCTCCATCGCCTCGCCGGCCTTCCCGTGCCGGAACCACACGCGGTCCCCGACGTTCAGCTCGGGGGCGCGCGCCCCGTCCCGGGCCCGATCGCGGTGCAGCGGCGTCTGGACCTCCCCGGCGCCCTCGCGGCCAGACAGCGACCACCCGGGCGTCGCGACCCGGGGCAGGCGGGTGCGCGACGCGGGGCCGGACGCGACGTACCCGCCGCCGAACGCCGTCGCCCACCCGGCGGCGGGCACCCGCACGACGTCGAGCCCGAAGAACGCGGCCGGGCGCGGCCGGAACGCCCGGTAGCCGTCGAACAGGCCGGGGACGTACAGCCCCGAGCCCGCCGTGACCTCGGTGACCACCGGGTCGGCGGAGGACGTCTCGAGCGACCCCGTGCCGCCGGAGTTCACGAGCTCGAGGTCGTGCCCGACGGCGCGTCCCACCGCCTCGACGACCTCGCCCCGGCGCGTGGCGAGGTCCGCGACCGACATCCGCTTCACGGCGCGCACGGCCGGGCTCGTGTCGGGCAGGCCCGCGACCTGCGCCTCGTAGAACATGACCCCGCGCACCTGCATCCCCCGCTCCGAGGCGGTGCGCGCGGCGAGGGACGCGGCGTCGCCGGGCGCGCGCAGGGGCGAGCGGCGGGTGCCGAGATGGGCGACGAACGGGCCGACGCCGACGCGCAGCGACGCGTCCACGTCGAGGCACACCCGGACCGGCGGCTCGTCCCCCGTCCCCGTCGTCTCGAGGGCCTGGCGGACGAGGGCGAGGTGCGCCGCGTCGTCGACCATGAGGGTGATCTCACGACGGCCGGCCTCGTGCCGCGCCAGGTCGGCGAGCGCCGCGCGGTCCACCGACGGGTAGCCGACGAGCACGTCGCGCAGCCCCGACTCGACGAGCCACAGGGCCTCGCGCACCGAGTAGGCCATGACGCCCCGGAAGCCGCGGGCCGTCGACCGCGCGACGAGCGCGCGCACCCGCACGGACTTCGACGCGACCCGCACGGGCACTCCCCCGGCGCGGGCGAGGAGCTCGTCGGCGTTCGCGTCGAAGCGGTCCAGGTCGACGACGGCGAGCGGGCCGTCGAGGTCGGCCGTGGCGCGGGTGAGGCGGGCGAGCAGCGACGGCGTCGCGGCGCGCTCGTCGGTGCCCGGCACGGCGGCGTCCGTGTCCGTCTCCGTGTGCGACGTCGCATGGCTCGTCATGGGGAGAAGGTACGCCACGCACGGGGCCCCGCGCGGCCGTCGCCGGGCCGTCGGGAGCGGCTCCACCTCGTGAGAAGGTACGTCGTGTGAGCAGCGACGACGCACTCCCCTGGACCAACTGGGCCCGTACCGCCACGGCCACCCCCCGCCGTCGTGCGACGCCGCGCGACGAGGCCGAGCTCGCCGCGCTCGTCGCGCGCGCGGCACAGGACGGCCTCCACGTGCGCGCCGTGGGCGCCGGGCACTCGTTCACGCCCGCCGCCGTGACGGACGGGCTCCTGCTCGACCTCGACCGCGTGAGCCTCGTCGAGCGCATCGCGCGCGACGAGGACGCGGACGAGATCCTCGTGACCGTCGGTGCGGGCATCCGGCTGCACCGGCTCAACGCGGCCCTCGCCGCCGCGGGTCTCGCGATGCGCAACCTGGGCGACATCGACCGCCAGTCGGTCGCGGGCGCGATCTCGACGGGCACGCACGGCACTGGCGCCCGGCTCGGCGGGCTCGCGACGCAGGTGCGGGGCGTGCGCGTCGTCGGGCCCGACGGCACGGTCCGCGAGGCGTCCCCGACGCACGACCCGGGCCTGTTCGAGGCGAGCCGGCTCGGCCTCGGCGCGACGGGCGTGCTGTCGGCCGTGACGCTCGAGGTCGTCCCGGCCTTCCTCCTGCGCGCCCAGGAGGAGCCGTGGCCCCTCGACCGCGTCCTCGAGGGACTGGCGGCCCCGGACGACGACCCGGGCGGTCTCGTCGGCGGCAACGACCACTTCGAGTTCTACTGGTTCCCGCACACGCGACGCGCGCTGACGAAGCGCAACAACCGCCTCGCTCCTGACGACGAGACGGCGGAGCTCGCGCGCCTGCGGGACTCGGGCCCCGGCCCGGTCGCCCGCGCCCGCACGTGGGTCGACGAGGAGCTGCTGTCCAACGGCGCGTTCGAGCTCGTCAACCGGCTCGCGACCGCCGTCCCGCGGGTCACGCCCCGGCTCAACGCCGTCTCGGCGCGTGCGCTCGCGCCGCGCACCTACGTCGCGCCGTCGCACCAGGTGTTCGTGACGTCGCGCCGCGTCCGGTTCCGCGAGATGGAGTACGCCGTGCCGCGCGAGCGCCTCGCCGACGTCCTGGCGAGCATCGACGGCTGGCTCGACCGGTCCGGCGAGCACGTGCCGTTCCCCGTCGAGGTCCGCTTCGCCGCGGCCGACGACGTGTGGCTGTCGACGGCCCACGGCCGCGAGACCGCGTACGTCGCCGTGCACCAGTACGAGCGGCTGTCTCACGAGCGCTACTTCGACGCGGTCGAGCGCATCGTCGCGGAGGTGGACGGGCGGCCCCACTGGGGCAAGCTGCACGGTCTCGGCGCCGACCGGCTCGCCGCGCTCTACCCGCGGTTCGAGGACTTCGTGGCCGTGCGCGACGCCGCGGACCCCGAGGGCGTCTTCGCGAACCCGTACACCGACCGCGTGCTCGGGCCTGCGCCTCAGTCCGTCCCGTCCGACGTGGAGGCCACCGCCTGAGGCCCGTCGGGACGCACGGGCGTCCCGTCCGGGCGCACCATGAGAGAGAGCACGTACTCGGCGAGCGCGTGGAAGCTGCGGATGGCCGTCTCGTCGTCCTGCTCGACGAGCCAGGCGATCTCGATGCCGTCGATGTACCCGGCGACGATGCGCGACAGGAAGCCCATGTCCACCGAGTACGTCACGTCGCCGCGCTCGGCGACGTTCTCGAGGAAGCCGCGGGTCATCGCCCACGTCTGCTCGAGGTGGGTGTGAGCCACCGAGCGCAGGGCCCTGCTGCGCACGCCCGCGGTCGCGAACTCGAACGTCAGGAGACGCATGTGGCGGCGAGGGGTCAGCCCTCGCCACAGCCCGTCGGCGGCCGCGTGCGCCAGCGTCGTGACGTCGCCGTCGACGTCGAGGGCCGCGCGGACCGGCTCGGAGGCGACGAGCGCGAGGCTGTTGCCCATCGCCTGGAGGAGCTCGTCCTTGTCCTCGAAGCAGTAGTGCACGACGCCCAGCGAGACCCCCGCCTCCGCCGCGACCCCGCGGATCGTGACGGCCTCGACGCCCTCGCGGACGGCGACGGTCATCGCGGCATCCACCAGCTGCGCCCGGCGTTCCTCGACGGACATTCGGTTCATGTGCGATTCATCCCTGTGTCGTACTGCGGGAAGTCGAACACCTCGTCGCGCTCCCAGCGATCGTAGTTGCTGGCAGGGGCCCCGGCACCCGCTGCCGTGCCCAGCCTCTCATCCGCTGCGCACTGCCACGAGCGCCGTCGCGATCGCCGCGACACCCTCGCCGCGGCCCGTGAGCCCCAGACCGTCGGTCGTCGTGGCCGTGAGGGCGACCGGGGCGCCCGCCGCCGCGCTCAGCGCTGCCTCCGCCTCCGCCCGGCGCGGTCCCAGCCGGGGCCGGTTGCCGATCACCTGGACCGCGACGTTGCCGATCTCGAAACCCGCGGCTCGCACGCGGCGCGCGGCCTCCGTGAGCAGCCGGGCACCGCTCGCGCCCGCCCACTCCGGCGCGCTCGTGCCGAAGTTCGACCCCAGGTCCCCGAGCCCGCTCGCCGAGAACAGCGCGTCCGCCGCCGCGTGCGCGGCGACGTCGGCGTCCGAGTGGCCGGCGAGCCCGCGCTCCCCCGGCCAGTGCAGGCCGCCGAGCCAGAGCTCGCGGTCCTCGCCCTCGGGGGCGTACGCGTGCACGTCGACTCCCACGCCGGTGCGGGGCAGCGGGGTCCTCGGCGGCACCGTGGGGGTGGGGGCCTGCGCGCGAGGGTCCGACGGCGGCGGGTCTGCGGCGGTGGTCATCTCTCCTCCTCCAGGTCGGCGGCCAGGCTCAGGGCGGCGACGCGCAGGTCGTGCGCGGTCGTGATCTTCGCCGCGGCCACGTCCCCGGCCACGACGTGCACGGGGAGGCCGAGCGCCTCGACGAGCCCGGCGTCGTCGGTCGCGGCGGCTCCCTCGTCGTCCGCGCGGTGCGCGGCGGCAGCGTGCGCCCGCTCGAGGACGGCGCGGTCGAAGCCCTGCGGCGTCTGCACGACGCGCAGGACGGACCGGTCCACCGTCTCGACGACCGTCTCGACCGTCGCCGGGCCCTGCGCTCTCGCGACGCGCTTGATCGTGTCCGCCACCGGCAGCCCGGGCACGACGGCGGCGTGGCCCGCGCGCACGGCTGCCACCACGCGCCGGACGAGCGTCGGCGGCGCCAGCGGGCGCGCGGCGTCGTGCACGAGGACGACGTCGACGGCTCCCGTGAGGGCGTCCGACTCGACCACGGCCCGCAGTCCGGCAGCCACCGACGCCTGCCGCGTGCCGGCGCCCTCGACGACGTGCACCGCGCGGTCGACCGCCGGGTCGTCCCGGAGCAGGGCGGCGACGTGGTCGCGCAGGCCGGGCGGGGCTGTCACGACGAGCACGTCGACGACGCCGGACGCGCACAGCCGGCGCGCGGCGTGCACCACGAGGGGCTGGCCGTCGAGCTCCACGAGCGCCTTCGGCAGGTCCATGCCGAGACGCGTCCCGGAGCCCGCGGCGGTGAGGACGGCGAGTGTCGGCACGGGCACACGGTACCGGCACGACGACGGGGAGGGCACCGCCCGTTCGGACGGCGCCCTCCCCGGTGGTCGAACGCGAGGGCAGGCGAGGCCTGCGACCTCAGGAGGCGAGGACCTCGTCGAGGATCGCCTCGGCCTTGTCCTCCTCGGTGTGCTCCGCCAGCGCGAGCTCCGAGACGAGGATCTGGCGCGCCTTCGAGAGCATCCGCTTCTCGCCGGCCGACAGGCCGCGGTCCGCGTCGCGGCGGGAGAGGTCGCGGACGACCTCGGCCACCTTGATCACGTCGCCCGACGCGAGCTTCTCGAGGTTCGCCTTGTACCGGCGCGACCAGTTGGTCGGCTCCTCCGTGTAGGGTGCACGCAGCACCTCGAAGACGCGATCGAGGCCTTCCTGGCCGACGACGTCACGCACGCCGACGAGGTCGACGTTCTCGGCTGGGACTTCGATGGTCAGGTCGCCCTGAGCGACCTTGAGCTTGAGGTAGATCTTGTCCTCTCCGCGGATGGTGCGCGTCTTGATCTCCTCGATCAGTGCGGCACCGTGATGCGGGTAGACAACGGTCTCGCCTACTGTGAACGTCATCTGCAGATGTCCCCTTTCGCGGAGGTCCATCCTAACACGCGAAATGGCGGAATCCCGAGCCCCACGGGCGCCGCGCGACCCTCCCGGACGGGTGTCCGTGCAGGTCAGGCCCGTGCGCGAGGACCTCGCGATCTGCCCCGGACGTCACCCGGCGACGGCCTCGGCCCGGCGACACAGAACCTCCACCACCAGCGACGCGGGCCCCGGTGGCGTGACACCGCTCACGCAGGGCGTGCGAGCCACCCTCACCGGCCGCCGCGCGGGCGCCGACACACTAGGCTGAGCGGCGGAGAACCTTGCCACCCTCGCGCCTTGGAGAGCACGTGACCAGCACCCCGACCCCCCGAGCAGCGTCCCGAGCGGCATCCCGGACGGCCCGCCGGCCGCGGTACTGGGCCGTCCCGGTCGTGGTCGCGAGCGTCGTCGTCGCCTCTGCCTGCTCCCCCATCGAGACGGACCGTCCCTACTCCCCCTCGGACGGCCTGCGCGTCGACCTGACGGGCGAGCTCCGCGGCCTCAACCTCATGGTCGTGAGCGCCGCGGAGGGCGAGCCCGGCACGCTGATCGGTGCGTTCGCGAACGACTCCTCCGAGGACGTCGAGTTCGACGTCCTGCCCGACGGCGGCGCGGCGCTCACCGTCCCGGTCGCTGCCGGCGAGACGGTCTACCTCGGGGCCGAGGACGGCTTCGAGGCCATGTTCGGCCGCGTCGACGCCGCACCGGGCGCGGTGCTCCCGGTCACCGTGAGCGTCTCGAGCGGCGAGGAGAAGGCCCTGTCGCTGCCCGTCCTCGACGGCACGCTCGAGGAGTACGCGCACCTCGTCCCCTGACGCGGAACGACGACGGCGCCGCCCCTCACGCGGGGACGGCGCCGTCGTGCGTCACGGCCACGCCTCCACGGCGGCGACCGGACCTCAGCTCACCCGAAGCGACCGGAGATGTAGTCCTCTGTCGCCTGCTGCGTCGGCGACGAGAACATCGTCGCGGTCTCGTCCATCTCGATCAGGCGGCCGGGCTTGCCCGTTCCCGCGATGTTGAAGAACGCCGTGCGGTCGCTCACACGCGCGGCCTGCTGCATGTTGTGCGTGACGATGACGATCGTGTACTCGTCCTTGAGCTCGGCGATGAGATCCTCGATCGCGAGCGTCGAGATCGGGTCGAGCGCGGAGCAGGGCTCGTCCATGAGGAGCACCTGCGGCTTCACGGCGATGGCGCGCGCGATGCACAGGCGCTGCTGCTGGCCGCCCGAGAGGCCGGAGCCGGGCCGGTCGAGGCGGTCCTTGACCTCGTTCCAGAGGTTCGCGCCGCGCAGCGACTGCTCGACGAGCTCGTCGGCGTCCTTGCGCGAGATGCGCTTGTTGTTGAGCTTGACGCCCGCGAGCACGTTCTCCTTGATCGACATCGTGGGGAACGGGTTCGGCCGCTGGAAGACCATGCCGACCTGGCGGCGCACGGCGACGGGGTCCACGTCGTTGCCGTACAGGTCGACGCCCTCCATGGCGACCGTGCCCTCGACGCGCGCACCGGGGATGACCTCGTGCATGCGGTTGAGGGTGCGCAGGAACGTCGACTTGCCGCAGCCGGACGGACCGATGAACGCGGTCACCGACTTCGGGTCGATCGTCATGCTGACGTCCTGCACGGCGAGGAAGTCGCCGTAGAAGATGTTGAGGTCCTTGACGTCGATCCGGTTGCTCATGTCGTTCGGTCCTTCCGGGGTCCCGGCGCCCGTGCGGGCCGCGTGCCGAGGGGTCGTGGGTTCGCCGCCGCTGCGGGCGGACGTCGCGGTGCTCATCGGGCCTTCTTGGGTGAGAACCAGCGGCTGACGAGGCGCGCCGCGAGGTTGAGGAGCATCACGAGGATGATGAGGGTCAGGGCCGCGGCCCAGGCACGGTCCACCCCGGAGCCGCCCTGCGCCCACTGGCGGTAGGCGAACACCGGCAGGGTCGCCATGCGGCCGTCGAAGAGGTCCCAGTTGACCTGGTTCACGAGGCCGATCGTCAGGAGGAGCGGCGCCGTCTCTCCGATGACCCGCGCGACGGCCAGCATCACGCCGGTGACGATGCCCGCCATCGCGGTCGGCAGGACGACCTTGACGATGGTCAGCCACTTCGGGACGCCGAGCGCGAGCGACGCCTCCCGGAGCTCGTTGGGCACGAGCCGCAGCATCTCCTCGACGGAGCGGATGACGACCGGGGTCATCAGGACGGCGAGCGCGACCGCGCCCATGATGCCGGCACGGTACGCGGGCCCGAAGATCAGCGTGAAGAGCGCGAACGCGAAGAGGCCCGCGACGATGGACGGGATACCGGTCATGACGTCCACGAGGAACGTGATGCCGCGTGCCAGGGCACCGCGCCCGTACTCGACGAGGTAGATCGCGGTGAGGAGCCCCAGCGGGACGGCGATGACGGCGCACGCGAGCGTGACGAGCAGCGTGCCGACGATCGCGTGGAAGACGCCGCCGCTCGTCATCGAGCCGTAGACGCCCACCATGTCCGTGGTGAGGAACTCCCAGCTGAAGCGCTCGATGCCGTAGGAGACCACCGTCCAGACGAGCGAGACGAGGGGGATCATGGCGAGCAGGAACGCGAAGGTCACGAGCGTCGTCGCGAGGCGGTCGGCGGCGTACCGCGCGCCCTCGACCACGCGGGACGTGATCGTCAGGCCCACCGCGTAGAGCACCGCGCCGAGCCCGAAGACGCCCCCGAGCGTCGGGTCCGCGACGACGAGCAGGACGAGGAAGGCCACGACGAGCGAGCCGCCCACGAACGCGTACGGCACCCAGCGGGGCAGCCGCGTGCCGCCCGTGGTGAGCTGGAGCGCCGTCTGCTGCACGGGAGTGTCGACGGTCATCAGTTGGCTCCCGAGAAGTCCTTGCGGCGGGCGACGATCGCCCGGGCCGCGAAGTTGACGGCGAAGGTGATGACGAACAGGGCCAGGCCGGTGGCGATGAGGACGCTCACCGACAGCCCCGACGCCTCGGGGAACTGCGCCGCGATGTTGGCCGCGATCGTCTGGTGCTGACCGGGCTTGAGGAGGAAGAACGAGTAGAGCATCCCGGGCGAGATGACCATGAGGACGGCCATGGTCTCGCCGAGCGCACGGCCCAGCCCGAGCATCGCGGCGCTGATGACCCCCGAGCGCCCGAACGGGATCACGGCCTGGCGGATCATCTCCCAGCGCGTCGCGCCGAGGGCCAGCGAGGCCTCCTCGTGGAGCGTCGGGGTCTGGAGGAACACCTCGCGCGAGACCGCGGTGACGATGGGCAGCAGCATCACGGCCAGCACGACGGCCGCCGTCATGACGTTGCGCGCCGGCGCCTGGTAGCCCTCGAACAGGGGGATGAACCCGAGGGAGGAGGACACCCAGCGGAAGAACGGGTCGAGCACCGGCGCGAGCCACAGCGCGCCCCACAGGCCGAACACGACGGAGGGGACGGCGGCGAGCAGGTCGACGAGGTACCCGAGGCTCTGGGCGAGCCGGCGCGGCGCGTAGTGCGAGATGAACAGCGCGATGCCCACCGAGACGGGGACGGCCAGCAGCAGAGCCAGGACGGACGCGAGGACCGTCCCGAAGACGAGCGGGCCGATGTAGGCCAGGAGCGACCCGCCGGAGAACCACGAGATCTCCGCGAGGTCCTCGGGGCTGGCGGTCAGCGCAGGCCACGCCTCGATGACGAGGAACGCCGCGACCGCCGCGAGCGTGACGAGGATGAGGATGCCGGCGCCGTGCGCGAGGCCGGAGAAGACGCGGCCGCCGATGCCGGCCGACGTGCGTCGGGTCGCGGGCTTCGGCTCGGTGCGTTGCCGGGGTGGGCTGGTGACGCTCACTGGTGCTCCGTCGGGTGTGGGAGGAGGTGCAGGCAGACCGGCGCGGACGGGCGGGGAGCCGTGCTCCCCGCCCGCCCGCGGTGCGTCAGCCCTGGACCGTGATGCTGTCCAGCGCGGCCTGGACCTCGGCGCGCAGGTCGTCCGAGATCGGGGCGGAGCCGGCGACGTCGGGCTCGGCCGCGCGGGCCTGGCCCTCCTCGCTGGCGACGTAGGTCAGGTAGGCCTTGACGTTGTCCACGTCGGCCTGGTCGTCGTACGTGCCGCACGCGATCGAGTACGAGATGAGCACGAGCGGGTAGGCGCCCGGCTCGGTCGTGGCGCGGTCGAGCTCGACCACGAGCTGGGTCTCGGTCGCGGTCTCCGCACGCGGCGAGGCGTCGACGACGGCGGCCGCGGCCTCCGGCGAGAACGGCACGTACTCCTCGCCGACCTTGATCGCGACGGTGCCGAGGTCGCCCGCACGCGAGGCGTCGGCGTAGCCGATCGCGCCCTCGGCGCCGCTCACCGTGTCGATGAGGCCCTGCGTCTGGGCGCCGGACTGGCCACCCTCGACGGGCCAGTCGCCGCTGGCCTCGTGCGGCCACGCGCCGTTCGAGGCGGCCGCGAGGTACTCGGTGAAGTTCTCCGTGGTGCCCGACTCGTCCGAGCGGTGCACCGGGATGATCTCGATGGCCGGGAGCTCGACGCCCTCGTTCTCGGCGACGATCGCCGGGTCGTTCCACGTCGTGATCTCGCCGTTGAAGACCTTGGCGAGCGTCTCCGCCGACATCTGGACGTTGGCGGCGTCCACGTCGGGCAGGTTGTAGACGACCGCGATCGGGCTGATGTAGAGCGGGAGCTCGAGCACGTCGCCGCCGAAGCAGCGCTCCTGCGCGGCGGCCAGCTCCTCCTCGTCCAGGGGGGCGTCCGAGCCGGCGAACTTCGTCGCGCCCGCGATGAACTGCTCGCGGCCGCCGCCGGAGCCGACGGGGTCGTAGGTGACCGTCACGCCGGGGGCGATGTCACCGAAGCCGGCGACCCAGCCCTCGACGGCCTTCTCCTGCGAGCTGGCACCCGCGCCGGCGAGCTCGCCGCTCAGGCTCTCCAGGTCGCTGCTGCTCCCGGTCTCCTCGGCACCACCGGCGTCGTTCGAGTCGTCTCCGGAGCTGCACGCGGCCAGGGTGAGCGCGAGGGCACCGATGACGACGGCAGATCCAGCACGTGAGTATCGGCTGAGCTTCACTCTTCGTTCCATCCTGTTCAAAGCGTCTGGTGGCACCAGCGAGCGCCGGTGACGATCCCGACGGTAGGAGCGCCGGGTGACGCGCTACCCCAGAGCGGGTGAACGAGGGATGAACAGTGCACAGACCTTCCGTGCCGCCGGTGGACGGCCGCGACAGGCGGTGGCTCAGGCCTGGACGACGGCGCCGTCGGCGATCTTGTACCCCAGGCCGCGCACCGTGAGCAGGTAGCGCGGGGTCGCCGGCTCGGGCTCGATCTTCGACCGGATGCGCTTGACGTGGACGTCCAGCGTCTTGGTGTCGCCGACGTAGTCGGTGCCCCACACGCGGTCGATGAGCTGCCCGCGCGTCAGGACGCGGCCCGCGTTGCGCAGGAGCAGCTCGAGGAGCTCGAACTCCTTGAGGGGGAACGGCACGACCTGCCCGTCCACCGTGACGGTGTGCCGCTCGACGTCCAGGCGCACGGGCCCGACCTCGAGCGCGCTCTCCGGCGCGAGGTCGGCCCCGGTCTCCCCGCCCCGGCGCCGCAGCACGGCCCGCACGCGCGCGAGCAGCTCGCGGAACGAGTACGGCTTCGTCACGTAGTCGTCGGCACCCAGCTCGAGGCCCACGACCTTGTCGATCTCCGAGTCCTTCGCGGTGAGCATGATGACGGGGACGTCGCCACGCTGGCGCAGCTCGCGGCAGACCTCGGTCCCGCTGAGGCCGGGGAGCATGAGGTCGAGGAGCACCAGGTCCGCACCGTCGGCGTCGTACCGCTCCAGCGCCTCGGTGCCCGTCGCGGCCTCGACGACGTCGAAGCCCTCCCGTCGCAGCTGGTACGCCAACGGGTCGCGGTACGACTCCTCGTCCTCCACCACCAGGATGCGCGTCACGCGCCTACCTCCTTGTTTCCGTCCGTGCTCTGTACGCCGTGCCCGACCGGGGCACGTGCCCCGGCGGTGGCGTCATGGTCCTGGGCCGCGGCACGTGGCGCCGGCACGCCCGTCCCCGCCTCGGTCCTCGCGTGCCCGGGCTGCGGGTCCGCCGCCGGGATGCGGAGGGTGAAGGTCGAGCCGCGTCCGGGCTCCGACCACATGGTGACGTCGCCGCCGTGGTCGGCGGCGACGTGCTTGACGATGCTGAGGCCGAGGCCGGTCCCGCCCGTGTCGCGCGAGCGAGCGGGGTCGACCCGGTAGAAGCGCTCGAAGACCCGGGTCTGCTCGTCGGCCGCGATGCCGATGCCCTGGTCGACCACGGCGATCTCCACGAGCTCGCCCGCGCGCGTCACGCCGACACCGACGCGGGTGTTCTCCCCCGAGTACGCGACCGCGTTGTCCAGGAGGTTGCGCACCGCCGTGACGAGCAGGTTGTGGTCGCCGTAGACCTCCGCGTCCAGGTCGCCGCCCGTCGTGAGCGTGATGCCCTTGCCCTGCGCCGTCGTGCGGGCGCGGTCCACGGCCTCCTCCACGACCTCCCGGGTCGGCACGACGGTCACCTGCTGGAGCGCACCCGCCACCTGCAGGCGCGAGAGCTCGATGATCTCCTGCACGAGCGCCGACAGCCGCGTGGCCTCCGACTGCATGCGGGCCGCGAACCGGCGCACCGCGACGGGGTCGTCCGCGGCGTCCTGCACCGTCTCGGCGAGCAGCGCGAGCGCGCCGACCGGCGTCTTCAGCTCGTGCGACACGTTGACGACGAAGTCGCGGCGGATCGCCTCCACCCGCCGGGCCTCGGTCCGGTCCTCGGCGAGCACGAGCACGTGCTGCGGCCCGACCTGAGCGACCCGCACCTGGAGCAGCACCGTGCCGCGGCCGACCGGGCCGCGCGGGAGCTCGAGCTCCTCGTCACGGATCACACCGTCGCGGCGCACGTCGTCGATCATGTCGCGGATCGCGGCGTGCGCGATCACGTCGCCCCGCACGACCCCCAGCGCGTACGCGGGCGGGCTCGCGCGCACGACGTCGCCCTCGTCGTCGAGCACGACCGCCGCCGACCGGAGCACGGCGAGGACCCGCACCAGCCCCTCGTCGAGGTCGGCCTGCGGCTCGGCGTGCGCGGCACGCTGCTGGCGCTCGCTCACCCGGAACGCGATCGCGGCGACGACGCCGACCACCACGCCCACGACCCCGGCGAGCAGCACGGTCGCGCCCTCGATGAAACTCTCGGCTCCCACCCCTCCAGCGTACGGTCGCCCACGGCGCCTCCCGGTCGATCCGAGGCCCGCACGCGGTATGGCGGCGAAGTGTTCACCTCGCGGCGCCCTGGAGTTCACCGCACGGTCGACCGAGCCTGGAACGGTGTGGGGAGCCGACGGCGTGCCGGGCGTGCCTACCGGCGCGACCAGGTGCACGGCGTCATGGACCGGAACGACCGGTCACGACGAGAGGGATGCGATGCGGGAGATCTTCGAGGCCGAGCTGAGGCAGGTCGGCGACGACCTGGCAGAGATGAGCCGGCTGGTGGAGTCGGCGGTGAACCGTGCCGGTCAGGCGCTGCTCACGGCCGACCTCCAGCTCGCGCAGCAGGTCATCGCCGCCGACCACTCCATCGACGCCATCGAGCGCGAGCTCGACGAGCGCTGCGTCCTGCTCCTCGCGCAGCAGCAGCCCGTCGCGACGGACCTGCGCGTCGTCGTCAGCGCCCTGCGCATGAGCGCGACGCTCGAGCGGATGGGCGACCTCGCCCGCCACGTCGCGCAGGTCGCGCGCGGCCGCTACCCCGCCCACGCGATCGTCCCACCGCTGCACCGCACGTTCGAGCAGATGCACGAGGCCGCCGTCCGCGTGGCCCGCCGCACGACGACGCTCCTCACGACGCGCGACCTCACCGTCGCCGCCAACATCGAGCGCGACGACGACCTGCTCGACAAGCTGCACCAGGACACCTTCACCGCGCTGCTCGACGGCACGTGGTCCGGCACCGCCCAGGAGACCGTGGACGTCACGCTCGTCGGCCGCTACTACGAGCGGTTCGGCGACCACGGCGTCTCCATCGCGAAGCGCGTGACGTACCTCGTCACCGGCGACTTCGCCGACGACCGAGGCACCCCGGCAGGCTCGGCCCGCGCGACCGCGTGACCCCTCGGCAGAACCAGGCTCTGCCGAGGTAGAACCGTGGTCGCGCGAGGTAGAACCCCGGTCACGCGAGGTAGAACCGTGGTCACCGTGCACGACGGCGGTATGGGCCGCCCTGGGTGTCGGGGTGGGTGGGGGCGAGAGGTGAGAAGTGGCCCCGGAATCGAACGGTTCCGGGGTCACTTCTCGCGTCTCGGAATCGCGAGGGGCGACGCTGGTTCAGGCCGCCCACCGCCGTCGTCAGCGGGCCACAGGCTCAAGCCGGACGCTCCGGGCCTCCACGCGGTGAACCAGAGTTCTACCTCGCGCCACCAGGGTTCTACCTCGCGCCACCAGGGTTCTACCTCGCGGGACCACGGTTCTACTTCGGTGGACCACGGCTGTCCCGGCGTGGCTCGGCCGTCTGCCCGGGTGCCCGGGTGCCGGGACGGTGGAGCGGTGGGGTGGGCTCGGTGGTGGAGGGGCGTCAGAGCCGCGCTCCCAGGACCCACGCCCGACAGACCAGGGCGACGGCGCGGCAGCCCCGAGCGCCGAGACCACCGCGGACCCGGCCACGCGGGCCTGAGACCCGACCCGCAACGCGGACCCGACGACAGCAACGCCCGCAAGAGACACAGACGGCGGTCGCTCACCAGGAGGTGGGCGACCGCCGTCGTCGTGCGGCGTCGGGGCTCAGCGGCCCTGGTTGGCGACCGCCGCGGCGGCCTCCTTGGCGGCCTCGGGGTCGAGGTAGCGGCCGCCCTTCGTGACGGGCTTCAGGTTCTCGTCGAGCTCGTAGAGGAGCGGGATGCCGGTCGGGATGTTGAGGCCCGCGATGTCGGCGTCCGAGATGCCGTCGAGGTGCTTGACGAGGGCGCGCAGCGAGTTGCCGTGGGCCGCGACGAGCACGGTCTTGCCGGCCTTGAGGTCGGGGACGACCTCGGCCTCCCAGTACGGGAGCGCGCGCTCGAGCACGTCCTTGAGGCACTCGGTGCGCACGACGGGGGCGTCGGCGTAGCGCGGGTCGGTGTCCTGGGAGAACTCCGAGCCGAGCTCGATCTCGGGCGGCGGGACGTCGTACGAGCGGCGCCAGAGCATGAACTGCTCCTCGCCGTACTGCTCGAGCGTCTGCTTCTTGTCCTTGCCCTGCAGGGCGCCGTAGTGGCGCTCGTTGAGGCGCCAGGAGCGCTTGACCGGGATCCAGTGGCGGTCGGCGGCGTCGAGCGAGAGGTTCGCGGTCGTGATGGCGCGACGCAGGAGCGAGGTGTGCACGACGTCGGGCAGGACGCCGGACTCGGCCAGCAGCTCACCGCCGCGCTTCGCCTCCTCGGTGCCCTTCTCGGACAGGGGGACGTCCACCCAGCCGGTGAACAGGTTCTTCGCGTTCCAGTCGCTCTCGCCGTGGCGGAGCAGCACGAGGGTGTAGGTCATGGCGTCCATCCTGCCGCACGGGGCCACGGCGCAGCACCCGCGTCCCACGTGATGGTGACCGTCGCCGTCGGCCGTGGGACGAAGGTCCGCGCGCCTGCGGGAATCGTGAGGCGTGGTCGCGCGTTGGGGCGGGCATGCCGATCGACGGAGAGTACGCACCGAGCCCGAGCGCCTGGTCGCGCAAGCAGGCCGAGTCCTACGAGGCGTCCGGCGGGACGAGGAGCACGACGCTGAACGGGATGCCCGTCGTCGTGCTCACGACCCTCGGGCGCCGGTCCGGGAAGGTGCGCAAGACGCCGCTCATGCGCGTCGAGCACGACGGCACCTACGCCGTCGTCGCGTCGCTCGGCGGGGCGCCGGAGCACCCGGTCTGGTACCACAACGTCGTCGCCCACCCGCAGGTCGAGCTCCAGGACGGGGCCGAGCGCCACGACTACGTGGCGCGCGAGGTCCATGGCGAGGAGAAGGCGCTCTGGTGGGAGCGCGCGGTCGCGGCCTACCCGCCGTACGCGGAGTACCAGACGCGCACGTCGCGCGAGATCCCGGTGCTGGTCCTGGAGCGGTCCGACGACGTCGTCTGATCCCGGCCGCGCGTCCCGCCCGGCGGAGGGTCGTCAGCGGGCCGCGCGGACCTTCTTCGCCTGCGCGTAGACGTCGAGCATGCGGACGGCGGCGGCATCCCAGCCGAAGCGTTCGCTGACCCGGCGCGCGCCCGCGCCGAGCGCCTCGCGGCGCGCGTCGTCGGCGAGGAGGTCGGCGAGCGCGCGCGCCCAGGCGGTCGGCTCGTGGCCGGGGACGAGAACCCCCGAGACGCCGTCCTCCACGACGGTCCGCAGCCCGCCGACGGCGGCCGCGACCACGGGCGTGCCGCTCGCCTGCGCCTCGGCGGCGACGAGGCCGAACGACTCGTTGTGCGAGGGGACGGCGACGACGTCGGCCGCCCGGTAGTAGCGCACGAGCTCCTCGCGCGGGACCGGCGGGCGCACGACGACGCGGTCGCTGACGCCCATCTGGTAGGCGAGGGCCTCGAGCTCGCGCACGGCCGTGAGGCGACCGCTGGGGCCGCCGAGCACGACGAGCGTCGGCACGGGCGCGCCGCGCTCGGCGAGCTCGCCGAGCGCCCGGACGAGCACGTCGGGGCCCTTGAGCGGCTGCACCCGGCCCGCGAAGAGCACCAGGCCGCCGTCCGCGGGGAGGTCGAGGTCCGCGCGGAGCGTGCGGCGCTGCTCCGGCCGGGGCGAGAACAGGTCGAGGTCCACCCCCGGCGGCACCACGTGCACCCGCGCGGGGTCCGCGGCGTAGTCGCGCACGAGGTCCTGCGCCTCGGCGTCGGTGCTGGCGACGAGCGCGTCGGACTCCGCCACGACCTGCTCCTCGCCGATGATCCGGCCGAGCGGCTCGGGCGCGTCGCCCGGGGCGAGCGCGGCGTTCTTCACGCGCGCGAGGGTGTGCATCGTGTGGACGAGCGGGACGTCCCACCGGTCGGCGGCGAGCCAGCCGACCTGCCCGGACAGCCAGTAGTGGGTGTGCACGACGTCGTACCAGCCCACGTGGTGACGGGCCTCCGCACGGAGCACGCCCGCGGTGAACGCGCACAGCTGGCCCGGCAGGTCGTGCTTGTCGAGACCCTCGAACGGGCCCGCGACGACGTGGCGCACCGTGACGCCGTCCGACACCTCGACGCGCGGCGGCTGGGACGACGCCGTCGCGCGCGTGAAGATCTCCACCTGCGCCCCGCGCCGGGCGAGCGCGTGCGCGAGCTCGGTGACGTACACGTTCATGCCGCCGGCGTCGCCCGTCCCGGGCTGGTCCAGCGGCGAGGTGTGCACCGACAGCATCGCGACGCGCAGCGGGCTCGTCGCGCCCGCTGCGGGGTCCACCGGGAGGGCGTCCACGAGCGGTCAGGCCTCCACGACGCACGCCGGGGCCGGCAGCGCGAGGACGTCGAGCACCTCGGCCGTCCCGTCCGCGCGCGAGACGCGCAGGAGCGCGAGGTTCGACGTCGGCTCGTCGCCGCCCGCCTCCCCCGCGCTCTCGGCGCGGGGGACGTCGTCCTGGTTCGCGACGACGACGAGGTCGTGCGCGGGTGCGCCCGCGGACGCCTCGGCGCTCAGGACGGCGAAGTGGCGCGGCCAGGCCCCGCCGACCGGCGAGTCGGCGAGGTGCTCCAGGGCGGGGGCGGCGCCGTCGGCGCCGGGCACGACCGCGTGGACCGCGAGGACGTCCGCACCCCGCACCGCCACGAGGACGCGCGTGCCGTCCGCGCTGACGACCACGTGGGACGGGAAGCTGGGCGCGCCTCCGGGTGCGGCGGCGTGCGTCGCGTCGTACCGGGCCACGACGTCGTAGGTGCCCGAGCCCGCGGGGGCGAGCACGAAGAGCGCCGGGTCGAGCTCGCCGACCACGACGAGGTGACCATCCCGGAGAGCGGCGAGGTGGCGAGGGCCCGTGCCGGGCGGAAACGTCGCGACGACGCGCGCCGGGGTCCCGTCGGGCGCGGCCGGGTCGTGGCGGCGCAGCTCGTCGGTCCCGAGGTCGACGACGAGCACGTCGCCGCTCCCGTCGTCGGCCGCGCCCAGGTCCGCGAGCGGGGCGACGAAGTGGGCGTGCGGACCCTCCTGCCGGTCGGCCACGGGGCCCGAGCCCGCGTGCGCCTGGTGCCGCACACCCGTGCCGCCCGCCGCGTCGAGCGCGCCGCCCTCGGCGGTCAGCACGACCGAGAGGACGCCGTCCCCGTAGTTCGCGACGAGCACGCCGCCACCGGTCGCCACCACGTGGCAGGGCGAGTCCCCGCCCGTGGGGACGGTCGAGCCGAGGGCCGCGAGGCCGCCGTCGGGCCCGACCGCGAAGGCCGACACCGTGCCCTCCTGCGTCTCCCCGACCGCGTAGAGGGTGTGATCCGCGACCGCGAGGAACGACGGCGACGGCGTCTCGACGACCAGCGAGGCACCGACGAAGGCGCCGCGCTCGGTGTCCAGCTCGGCACGCCACACGCCCTCGCCGCGGCCCGTCGCGGGGTGCGGATAGGTACCGATCCAGAGGGCACGGGTCGCGGACGTCATGACCCGAGCCTAGTTTCTCGTCGCGGGTGCCCCGGGCACGCGTCGAGTCGGCAGCGCCGGGTGGTGCCCGTCCTGTCCGGGCACGACGAGGGCGCCCGGCCGACGGGAGAACCGTCGGGCCGGGCGCCCTGCGTCGTGCAGCCGTCGTCGGACGGGCGTCAGTGCGCCGCGTCGTACGCGGTCTGGATCTCCTGGGAGATGCGGCCGCGGTCGTTGACCGTGTAACCGTTGGCGCGGGCCCACTCGCGGACCTCGGTCGCGCGTGCCGAACCGGCACTGCGTCCGCGACGGGCCGGGCGTGCCGCCGCGCCTCGCGACGAGACCTTGCGCGCATTGCCGACCCACGACGCGAAAGCGTCGCGCAGCTCCTGCGCATTCTTCGTGCTGAGGTCGATCTCGTAGGAGACGCCGTCGAGGGCGAACGTGACGGTCTCGTCCGCCGCACCACCGTCGATGTCGTCCACGAGAATTACCTGGACTTTCTGGGCCACCGTGGTTACCTCACGCTTCACCGGAATATGTTGTCCATGTCAGGATGCCAGCACGGGCATCGACCGTCAATTGTCCTGCGGCGCGTGTCGGCACAATTCTTGGACGCCGGTCCATCAATAGCGCGGGCACCGGGCGGTACGGGACTATGCTTCACCGCGCGCGGTGTCGGCCTTTTGCACCGCCGCGGATTCTTGCTGTGCGTCCAGGCGAGCCAGCGCGGCGCGCTCGTTTCGGTCGGCGCGGACGATCGCGCGCATCGCGAAATAGAACAGCACTCCCACGCCGAGCGAAGGGATCAGCGCCGCGACGGCGGGCCAGAGGTCGTCCATGGTCTCGATCCTACGTCCGCGCCGTGGCGCTACTGGACGGGCTTCACGAGCGGGAAGAGGATCGTCTCGCGGATACCCAGCCCGGTGAGCGCCATGAGCAGGCGGTCGATGCCGAGCCCCATCCCGCCCGACGGCGGCATGGCGTACTCCATCGCCGTGAGGAAGTCCTCGTCGATGCGCATCGCCTCCTCGTCGCCCGCGGCGGCGAGGAGTGCCTGCGCCTCGAAGCGCCGGCGCTGGACCACGGGGTCCACGAGCTCGGAGTACGCCGTCGCGAGCTCGACGCCCCGCACGTACAGGTCCCACTTCTCGACCTGCCCGCGCACCGTGCGGTGGTCGCGCGTGAGGGGCGAGGTCTCGACCGGGAAGTCGCGCACGAACGTGGGGGCGACGAGGTGGTCGCCCACGGTGTGCTCCCACAGCCCCTCGACGAGCTTTCCGTGGTTGACGTTCTTCGGGTCGAACGAGAGCTCGAACTTGTCCGCGAAGGAGAGCAGGTGCTCGACCGTCGTCTCCGGGGTGATCTGCTCACCCAGCGCGGCGGACAACGAGTCGTACATCTTCAGCTGCGTCCATTCGCCGCCGAGGTCGTACTCCGTGCCGTCCGCCAACGTCACGAGCGTCGTGCCGAGCGCGTCCTGCGCGGCGCGCTGGACGAGATTCTGGGTGAGCACCGCCATGCTGTCGTAGTCGCCGTAGGCCTCGTACGCCTCGAGCATCGCGAATTCCGGCGAGTGCGTGGAGTCCACACCCTCGTTGCGGAAGTTGCGGTTGATCTCGAAGACCTTCTCCACACCGCCGACGGCCGCCCTCTTGAGGAACAGCTCGGGCGCGATGCGCAGGAAGAGGTCGATGTCGAACGCATTCATGTGCGTCTCGAACTGACGTGCGGCGGCGCCTTCCGGGCGCGTCTGCAGCATGGGCGTCTCGACCTCGACGAAGCCGCGCTCCCAGAAGTTCTCGCGGATCGAGCGCACGACGGCGGCGCGCAGGCGCACCGTGTCCCGTGCGGCCGGGCGCGCGATGAGGTCGACGTAGCGCTGGCGGACGCGCGCCTCCTCGGAGAGCTCCTTGTGCAGCACCGGCAGGGGGCGCAGCGCCTTCGCCGCGAGCTGCCACGAGTCCGCGAACACGCTGAGCTCACCGCGGCGCGAGCTGATGACGCGCCCGTGCGCGAAGAGGTGGTCGCCGAGGTCGACGTCCGCCTTGAACGCGGCGAGCGACTCCTCCCCGACGACCGCCTGGCTGAGCATGACCTGCAGACGGTCGCCCTCGCCGTCCTGGAGCGTGACGAAGCACAGCTTGCCCGTGTTGCGCAGGAACACGACGCGACCGGCGACACCGACCTCGTCCTGCGTCTCCTCGCCCGTCTCGAGGTGCTCGTAGGCGGCTCGGACGGCGGCGATGGTGTGCGTCCGCGGCACGGAGACGGGGTACGCCTCGTCGCCGCGCTCGAGGATCCGCTCGCGCTTCTCGCGGCGGACCTGCATCTGCTCGGGGACGTCGTCGACGTGCCCCTCGGGCTCGGGCGCGTCGGAGGAGGGGGTTCCAGCGGGGGAGGTCACCCGAGGATTCTACCGACGCCTGCCCGAGGGTCCGTGGTCGCCGAGGCCCTACCGCGGCGGGAGGGTGGGCAGGAGGTCGAGCGCGAGGTCGAGGATGGGGGCGGAGTGGGTCAGCGCGCCGACGGACAGGTAGTCGACGCCCGTCCCCGCGACCTCGCGCGCCCGGTCGAGCGTGAGGTTGCCCGTCGCCTCGAGCTCGACCTTCTCCGGTACGCCGTCGCGGCCCTCGCGCGCCCGGACGGCGGCGACGGTCTCGGCGAGGACGGGCGTCGGCATGTTGTCGAGCAGCAGGAAGTCGGCGCCGGCGCCGAGGGCCTCGAGCGCCTGTGCCGTGGTGTCGGCCTCGACCTGGACCAGCACGTCGGGGAACGTCCGACGGATCGCGTCGATCGCGGCGCTCACCGACCCGGCCGCGACGACGTGGTTGTCCTTGACCATCGCCACGTCGTACAGGCCCATGCGCTTGTTCGTCCCGCCGCCCGCGCGCACGGCGTACTTCTCGAGTGCGCGGAGGCCAGGCGTCGTCTTGCGCGTGTCCAGGACCTGGGCGCCCGTGCCGGCGAGCTCGCGCGCCCAGGCGCGCGTCGCCGTCGCGACGCCCGACGCGCGGCTCGCGAGGTTGAGCAGCGTGCGCTCGGCCGCGAGGAGCACCTGGACCGGTCCCGTGAGCGCGGCGAGGATCCGGCCGCGGCCCACGGCCTCGCCGTCGGACGCCGTGAACGTCACCTCGACGGACGCGAGGCCGAAGCGCGCGGCGACCTGCCGCGTCACCTCCTCGACGACCACGAGGCCCGCGACGACGCCGTCGGCGCGCGCCACGAGGTGCGCGGTCCCCGTGCCCGACGGCGGCACGGTCGCCTGCGTCGTGACGTCGCGCCCCGGCGCCGGGCCGAGGTCCTCGTCGAGAGCACGGGCGACCGTCTCGGCGATCCACGCCGGGTCGAGGCCCGGCTCGACGCGCGAAGGGACCCGAGGTGCCGGGGCGTCAGAGGGGTCGACGGGACGAGGATCGGCGGGGGTGCTCACGGTCCCCCACCGTATCCGCTCGCGACGTCACCGAGTCTCGCGACCGCCGTGCCGATCCCTGGGGGTCAGTTCTGGACGCTCCGGATCAGGGTGAGGACGATCGCGCCGAACCCGAGCAGGGAGGGCGGCCCCGCCCACCACGCGATACGGCGCTGCTGTCGCGCGTCGGCCCCCGCAGCCCCCAGCTCGGCGCGCCACCGCGTGTAGCCCTGAGGGTTCAGGGGCGCGGTCGCGACGGCGAAGGGCGCGTAGAGGAGCGTCGCGGGGACCACGAGGAGCAGCGCCCACGGTGGGTTGCGAGAGCCGCCCCCAGGACGTGCCCGAGCGAGGCGAGCGAACCGTAGCCCACGAGCCCGCGACCGAGAGGACGAGGGACCACGGTCCGGCCGATGCCGGCGACCACGACGACCCACCCACCGGTCACTGCCGCCGCCCTCCGCTCGTCGCGCACACCCTAGGTCACGGGGAGACGGAGGCGCGTCAGCGGACGCGCAGCGTCCCGTCGGGGTCGAGCGAGACGAGGACACGGCGCTCCCACGCCGGGTCGGTCGCCGGGAAGTCGGTGCGGAAGTGGCCGCCGCGGCTCTCGGTGCGCAGCGTCGCCGCGGCGGTGAGCGCCGTCGCGACCTGGTGCACGTTCGTCGTCTCCCACTCGGCGGCCTGGGGCTGCGCGACGACGTCGCTCGCCTCGTGGGCGTCGGTCCGGACCGCGGCAAGGCGGCTCGCGGCGGCGGCGAGCCCGTCGCCGGACCGGACGACGCCGGGGCCGGCGGACGCGATCGACTGGATGCGCGAGCGTGCCGCGGCCGCGACGAGCGCGGCCGGGCCGGGCCGGTGCTCGGGCTCCCCCACCTCGAGCTCGCCCGCCGCGACACGCTCGGTGATCTGGCGCGCCGCGCGGTGCGCGAACACGAGCCCCTCGAGGAGCGAGTTGGACGCGAGCCGGTTGGCGCCGTGCACGCCCGTGCACGCGACCTCGCCGATCGCGTAGAGGCCGTCGAGCGTCGAGCGCCCGTGCAGGTCGGTGACCACGCCGCCGGAGTGGTAGTGCTGCGCGGGCGCCACCGGCACCGGCTCCTCGGTCCAGTCGAGGCCGTTCTCGGCGAGGCGCTCCGTGATCGTGGGGAAGCGCGAGCGCAGGAAGTCCGCGCCGAGGTGACGTGCGTCGAGCAGCACGTGGTCGGAGCCCGTCGCGGCCATCTGGCGCACGATCGCGTGCGCGACGACGTCGCGCGGCGCGAGCTCCGCCATCGGGTGCTGCGCCGGCATGAACCGGTGGCCCTCGGTGTCGAGGAGGATCGCGCCCTCGCCGCGCACGGCCTCGGAGATGAGCGGGAGCTGGCCCTTGGCACCGAGCCCGAGCCAGAGGACCGTCGGGTGGAACTGCACGAACTCGAGGTCGCCGAGCGTCGCCCCCGCACGCAGCGCCGCGGCGATGCCGTCGCCCGTCGCCTGCGACGGGTTGGTCGAGGAGCGGAACACCTGGCCCACTCCCCCGGTCGCGAGGACGACCGCGCGCGCGAGCACCGCGCCGACACCGTCGCGCGAGCCCTCGCCGCGCACGTGGAGCGTGACCCCGCACGCGCGCGGGGCGTCGTCGGGCCGCCCGGGCTCCGCGCCACCCGTGGTGAGGACGTCCAGCACGAGCGCGTTCTCGATGACCTCGATGCCCGGGTCGCTGCGCACCGCCTCGAGCTGCGCGACGAGCGCGCGCGAGATCTCCGCGCCGGTCGCGTCACCGCCCGCGTGGGCGATGCGGTCGGCGTGGTGCCCGCCCTCCCGGGTGAGCGCGATGTCGCCGTTCGCGGCGCGGTCGAAGTTCGCCCCGCGCGCGACGAGCTCGCGCACGCGCGCCGGCCCCTCGGTGACGAGGACCTCGACCGCCGCCGGGTCGCACACCCCCACGCCCGCGACGAGCGTGTCGGCGAGGTGCGCCTCGGGCGAGTCCTCCGGGTGCAGCGCGGCAGCGATCCCGCCCTGCGCCCACACGGTGGACCCGGACGACAGCTCGCCCTTCGTGACGAGCAGGACGTGCGGCACGCGCGTGCGCAGCTCGAGCGCCGCGGTGAGGCCCGCGATCCCGGACCCGACGACCACCGCGTCGGCCGTCGTCGTCCAGCCCGGCGCGGGGGCCGCGAGGGTGCGTGCGAGACGGGTCCCGCTCACCCCGGGTGCACCGCGGAGGAGACGTCCACGCTCCCGCGGAACGGCGCGAACGGCAGCCCGCTCGCCTCGAGCCCGTGGCCGGCCGGCACGAGTCCCGGCTCGTCGGACAGCTCGACGATCCGGTTCTGCTCGTCGACGAAGACGACGTGCGGCAGGTAGGTGCGCGCGTCCGCGTCGTCGAGCATGCCGTAGGCGATGAGGATGACGACGTCGCCCGGCTCCACGAGGTGCGCGGCGGCGCCGTTGATGCAGACCTCACCCGCACCGCGCTCCCCGGGGATGACGTACGTCGTCAGGCGGGCGCCGTTGGTGACGTCCACGACGTCGACCTGCTGGCCCGGGTAGAGGTCCGCGGCGTCGAGCAGGTCGGCGTCCACGGTGATCGAGCCGACGTAGTGCAGGTCGGCCTGCGTCACCGTGGCGCGGTGGATCTTGCCGATCATCATGGGTCGCTGCAGCGACGCCGGACGCCTCTGCGCATCGCCGGGGGGCGACGGGGTCTGCGCGGTCACGCGGTACCTCCAGGTGCGGGGGCACGTCCGGCGGGGTCGTCGGCCCGGGTCGCGGGCGGCGCGATCTCGACGGCCGTGTTGTCGATGAGACGCGTGGTGCCCACGCGCGCCGCCACCAGGAGGAGCCCGGGGCCGACGGCGCCGGGCGCCAGGTCGTCCACGGTAGCGGGATCGACGAGCACCACGTAATCGACGTCAACGCCGTCGGCTGCCTCCAGGATTCCCCGCGCGGAGTCGAGCACGCCGACGGCGTCCGCGCCGGCCTCGGCGGCGTCGGCGCCCGCCCGCAGCGCGCGGCTCAGCGCGAGCGCGTCGTCCCGCTCGGCGGGCGACAGGTAGGCGTTGCGCGACGAGCGCGCGAGCCCGTCCGCCTCGCGCACGGTGGGCACGGCGACGATCTCGACGTCCACGTCGAGGTCCGCGACCAGGCGCCGCACCGCGAGGAGCTGCTGGGCGTCCTTCGCGCCGAACACCGCGACGTCGGGGCGCACCAGGTGCAGCAGCTTGAGCACGACGGTGAGGACGCCGTCGAAGTGGCCCGGTCGGGACGCGCCCTCGAGCACCGTGCCGATCCGACCGGACGTCACGCGGACGATCGGGCCGTCGCCCGCGCCGTGCCCCAGGCCCGGGTACATCTCGCCGAGCTCCGGGGCGAAGACGACGTCCACCGATGCGTCCGGGCCCGCCGACGCGAGCAGCGCGACGTCCCCGTCGACGTCGCGCGGGTAGCGCTCGAAGTCCTCGCCCGGGCCGAACTGGAGCGGGTTCACGAAGTCGGTGACGACGACCTGCCCGCCCGGCCCCACCTCCGCCCGCGCACGGCGCACGAGCTCGAGGTGGCCCGCGTGCAGCGCGCCCATCGTCATGACGACGGCACGCCGCTCGCCCGGGTGCGCAGCGGACCAGGCGTCGAGGGCAGCGCGCAGGGCGGCGCGCGTCGCCACGACGCGCGGGCTGGGCGTGGTGGTCATGAGGTCCCTTCGTCGAGTGCGTCGAGGACGGCGTGCGCGGCCGCCTCGTCGATGCGCCCGCTCGCGAGCGCACGGTGCGCGGCGGCGCGGCCCAGCGCCCGGTACGACGGCGGCACGTCGGCCGCGTCGCTCGTCGCCGCGAGCGCGTCGAGAGCCTGGAGGTGCTCGCGGACCGTCCCGACGTCGCCGCGCGACACGGGGCCCGTGAGGCCGAGGAGGGCCCCGTTCCCCGCGCCCGTGCCCGACTCGGCACCCGAGTCCGCGCCGCGCGTGGCGCCGTCGAGCGCCGCCGCGAGCAGCGGCGCGAGGGCACGGCCCGGCTGCTCGACCCCTGCGGCCTCGAGCGCCTGGGCGGCCTGCGCGACGAGGACCACCAGATGGTTCGCGCCGTGCGCGAGGGCCGCGTGGTAGAGCCCGCGCGACTCCTCCGCGACGACGACGGGCTCGCCGCCGAGCTCGACGACGAGCGCCTGCCCGATCGGGAGCACCGGCGCGGGCGCGGTGACGGCGAACGTCGTGCCCTCGAGCCGGGCGAGGTCGAGCGACGTGCCGGTGAACGTCATCGCCGGGTGGATCGCGAGCGGGATCGCGCCCGCGGCGCGCGCCGGGTCGAGGACGGCGGCACCGTACCGACCGGACGTGTGCACGACGATCTGGCCCGGTTGCCACGCCCCCACGTCGGCGAGGCCGCGGACCAGGCCCGGCAGGGCGTCGTCGGGCACGGCGAGGAGCGCGAGCTCGGCGCGCTCGACGACCTGCGGCACCTCGAGGACGGGCACGCCCGGCAGGAGCGTCTCGATGCGCTCGCGCGACGCCTCGGAGATGCCGCTCGCGCCCACCACCGCGTGCCCGGTGGAGCGCAGCGCGCTGCCCAGCACCGCGCCGACCCGGCCCGCGCCCACGACGCCGACGCCGAGCCGCCCGGGGCGCCGCGCGTCGGGCGCGCTCACGCCTGGCTCCCGACGTCCTGCCCGCCGGGCACCGCGCCGGGTACCTCGTCGGGCACCTCGGCCGGTATAGCGTCGAGCGGGACCTCGTCGCGGCGCATCCACAGCTCCGGCCCCTGGTGCGCGCGGGCCGCGTGCGCGCGGGCGGCCTGGGTGTCGAGGAGGCGCGCGGCATCGGCGGAGTCGAGGTGCGCGACCTTCGGGATGACGGGGCCGGGCGTCGAGTGCACGGCGAACGTCGCGACGTCGAACCGGCGCTGCAGCGGGCCCTGCTCGAGACCGAGCGACTGCGTGCGCTCGTGCGGCACGACGACGAGGCTGCGGAAGACGCGGCCGCTGCGGAGGACGAGCGCGCGGTCGGTCACCGTGAACCCGTTGCGCCGCCAGGCGACGAGGTCGAGGAGCCGCGCCCGGCGCGGCGTGACGACGAAGTGCTCGCCCGCGTCGAGGCCCGACAGCCCCTCGTCGAGGAGCGCGCGCGGGTCGGGCGTGCCGAGGTCAGGCAGGACGAGCCACAGCGCCGCGAGCGCTTCGTCGCGCGTCCCGACGGGCAGCAGGACGCTCTTCGTCTGGGACCCGTCGGCGCTCGGCCCGTACCCGGCGACGTTGACGTCGACGCGCCACCAGTCCGGTCCGCGCCAGAACGGGCCCTGGTGCAGCCGCACGGCCTGGACGCGTCCGGGCGGGATGGTCTGCGAGCGCGTCTCGAGGAGGCCGTGGCGCAGGCGGATGCCGTCGGGCGAGATCGCGGACCGGAAGCCGAACTCGCCCGTGAACCGCTGGAACAGGTAGCCGCCGAAGCCCAGGACGGCCGGCAGGGCGCTGAACAGGATGCTGATCTCGCGCGTGCCGATCACGACACCGACGATCCCCAGGATGCCGAGCACGAGGCCGACGGTCGCGCCCGAGCGCACGAGCGACGCGACGAGCCGACCCGGGCCGACGGCGGTGACCGGGTGCTCAGGCGCCTCGAGCAGCGGGGACGACGGCGCGGCGTCGCCCGCCGGCCCGACGGCGGTGCCGTGCCCGGGCCGGTCAGGGCGCTCCGGGTGCTCGGAGAGCTCGGCGTCCTCGGGGTGCTCGCCGGGACCGGCCTGCCTCGTGGCCGGTGCCGGGTGCGCCTCCACGCGCAGACCCGCGGCGCGCGCGAGCAGCTCGACGCGCAGGCGGTTCGCGTCAGCCTCCTTGAGGAACCCGAGCTTCACTCCCGAGTCGCCGCCGCCCGCGACCTCGAGCTTGAGCTCGGCGAGCCCGAAGAACCGGGCGACGAGCGGCTGGACGACGTCGACCGCCTGGAGCCGGTCGAGGCGCGCGCGCCGCTGCTGGCGGAACAGGACACCGGTGCGCAGGTGCACGGACTCGGCGTCGACGGCGTAGCTCGTCATGCGCCACGCGAGCGCCGAGTAGCCGAGTCCGACGAGACCGATGGCCAGCACCCCGAGCAGGATCTGCCACCAGCGGTCGCCCTCGAGGAGGTTCTGCCCCTCGGGCAGGCCGTTGACCGTCTGCTGCCCGACGACGACGAGGAGCACGGCGATGACCGTCCAGCCGCGCACGAGCGGCGTGACGGGGTGCACCCGCTGCCAGTCGAGCGCCGTCGTCTCCTCGTGGACCGGCGCGTCGGGCGTGCCGGCGCCGGGGGCCTCGCCGCTCACAGGCCCGCCAGCCGGGCCTCGCCGCGCGACGCGAGCCGGTCGCGCAGGCGGTCCGCCTCGGCCGGCTCCAGGCCCTCGATCGTCGCGTCCGTCGACGCGGACGCCGTGTGGAGCTGGATCTGCGCGATGCGCAGCTTCCGGGCGAGCGGCCCGGCCTGGACGTCCACGTACTGCATGCGCCCGTACGGCACGACGACGAGCGAGCGGAACATGATCCCCTTGCGGATGAGCAGGTCGTCGTCGCGCTCGGCGTACCCGATGGCCCGCACCTGGCGCGGCACGAGCAGCAGCGCCCAGAGGCCGATCAGAGCCAGCACGCCGAGGACGAGCCACTGCCACCAGTGCGGGAACAGGATCGCGAGCACGACCACCGGGACCGCGATCACGGCGAGCGTGATCCCCGTCGAGAGGAGGCGCGCCGTGACGAGCCGTGGCGACACGCCCGACCACACGACCCCGGGCGGGTCGAACGGACCCGCACCCGCAGGGACGGCACGACGGTCGGTCTCGGGCATCCGGTCGGGATCGGTCATGGGACGATCCTGCCATCTTGCGCCGTCACGACGGCATCCCGGAAGGCACCGCTCCGCGCTCAGGCGGACGCGCCGGCCTCGCCGTTCGCCTCAGCCGGGCCCGGTCGCTCCCCGCGGGCGGTCTCCTCGTCGCTCGGCGGCGGCAGCTCGCAGAACTTCTCGACGACGAGCCCGACCACCGACAGCACGAGCGCGCACAGCACCGCCACGCCCGCCGCGACCATGCGCTCGCGACGCGCGTCGATCGCCAGGTCGGGCAGCGCGACGAGCACCTGTGCGCCGTACCACCCCGTGAGCAGCGCCCCCGTGAGAGACGCGGCCTTCGCGAGCACGAACGTGCGCGCCGCCCGGATCGCGTCGAGCGACGGGCGCCTGCCCTGCTGGTACGCGCGGACCGTCCACCCCGCCCAGAAGATCGCGCCCGCGAGCGCGACGATCGCGACGTCCACGATCCACGGCACGACCGGCAGGTATGTCCCACGACCCTCGAGAGCGCGCACGACGAGCCACCCCACGACCGCCGTCACGACCGCGACGAGCACGAGGGTGCGGACCGCCGTGCGCCGCATCAGCGCTGGGCGTCGGGCGCGGGCCCCGACACCGGCGGGAACGGCGGCCACGGGTCACCCGCGGCGTGCAGCGACGAGTCCGCGAGCGGACCGGGAGCCGACGCAGGCACCGGCGCGACCCCCTCCGAGACGGGCGCGAACGGCACGGACCGGATCATGCCGTCGTCGGGCAGCGGCGCGGGCGGGGCGTCGTCGCGCGGCGCCTCCGGGGCGACGCCCTCGGACACGGGCGCGAACACGGGACGCCGCTCTCGGACCAGCTCCTGCGGTTGCACCGCAGGAGCTGCCACGGGAGGGGCGACGAGAGGCGCCAGGGGCGGAACCGTCGGGACCGCCGTGGGCAGCGCCGCGCTCGGTGCCGGCGGCTGGGCCGGGGGCTGCCGGTCAGGGTCCTGGGGCGCGAAGGGCTGCGGCGCGGCCGGCGTCGGGGTGTACGACGGCGCGGCCTGCGGCTGGACGGGCTGCGCGGCCGGGGGCTCCGGCGTGGCAGCCGGCGCCGGTGCGGGCGGCGGCGCCGCTGGTGGGGCGGGTGCGGCCTGGGCCTGGGCCTGGGGTGCGGGGTGCGGCGCCGGTGCGGCGTCGGTGCTGCCCGTCGCGACGGGGACGGCCCCGGTCGGCTCGGGCGCGGGGTCGGTCAGCCAGTCGAGCGCGAGCCAGCGGATGCCCCCACGGTCGGGGGCCGTCGCGGCGAGCGCGGCGACCGGCCCACCGCCGAGGCCCGGCAGGACGGCGTCCGGGTCGATCTGCGCCCACGGCTCGAGCACGAAAGCGCGCTCGTGCGCGCGCGGGTGCGGCAGCTCCAGGTCGTCCGCGACCGCGGTGAGGGTGCCGTACACGATGAGGTCCACGTCGAGCGTGCGCGGGCCCCAGTGCTGGTCGCGCACGCGGCCGTGCGCCTGCTCCACGCTCTGGCACGCGAGCAGCAGGTCGCGTGCCGAGAGACGCGTGCGGGCGAGCAGGACCGTGTTGAGGAAGTCGGGCTGCTCCGGGCCGCCCACCGCGGCGGTCCGGGCGAGCGGCGACACCTCGGTGATCTCGAGACCGGAGATCCGGTCGAGGTCGGTGATCGCGTCGCGCAGGGTCTGCTGCGCGTCGCCGAGGTTCGCGCCGAGCGCGAGGACGACCTCGACGAACCCGGCCGGCACCTCGTCCATGCGGTCGCGCTCGTGCTCCGCGGCCGCCTCGGCCGGGGCGGCAGGTTCGTCGAGCGCCCCGCCCCCGCCGGCAGCGACGGCTGCGACCTCGTCGACGTCCGTGGGCTGCGCCGCCGCCGGCTCGGCCTGCGGGGCGGCCTCGTCCTCGGCGGGCACCCCGACGGCATGCGCGTCACCGCTGTGCACGGGCCCGGGGTCGGCGACCGGGGCGGATGCCGGGTCCGCGGTCTCTCCTGCCCCGGCGCCGGGCGCCTCCGCCGCCGTCAGGCCGGCCGCGAGCAGCTCGGGCCCGACGGCCGCGGGCGGCGCGGGGACGACCTGCTCCGGCAGGGCGGGCTCGGGAAGCGCGGGCTCCGGGCGGACAGGCTCGGGGACGACGGGCTCGGGCGCGACGGGCTCCGGCGCGACGGACGCGAACTCCGGTGCAGGCACGGCAGGCGTCACGACGGCCGGCTCCTCGCGGGGCGCGTCGAGTTCTGCCGCCGGGAGGACAGGCTCGGGAACGACGGGCTCCGGGTCGACGTGACCGTCCGCCACGGCCTCCGCACCCGTCGCGGCCTCCGCGGTGGGTGCGGGAGGAACGGGCAGCTCGGTGGGTACGGGATCGGCGCGCGCGGTGTCGACCTCGACGACGGCGCCGGTCACCGGGGAGATGCTCGGCGGCATGACGTCCGGTGCGGGCGCGAGGGCGACACGCTCCTCCGCCGCCGGGGCGACGTTCTCGACACCGTGGATCAGCGCGGGCGCGACCGAGCCGACCGGGATCGGCCCGACAGGTGCGGACTGCCGCGGGTCGCCGCCGTCCGGCCGCCCGCCCTGGAGGCTCTGGCGGCGCAGCGGCGCGACCACCGGCACGACCACGCGGTCTCGGCGGATGACCACCTCGACGTCCTCGAACGGCACCGTGATCGGCGCCTGCGGCTTGTGGACCGCGACGTCGACCGCGACCACCTCGGGGTGCGTGAGGATGGTCGCCGCGATGCGCTCGGCGACCGTCTCGACCAGGTCGGCCGGGGAGCCCTCCAGGACCGCGACGACGTCCTCCGCGACGCCCGCGTAGCTCACCGTCTGCGCGAGGTCGTCGCCGCTCGCGGCTGCGCGCGTGTCGAGGTGCAGCACGACGTCGGCGCGGAACAGCTGTCCCTCGGCCTTCTCGTGCTCGAAGACCCCGTGGTGGCCCGTCGCGCTCAGACCCGTGAGACGGATCCGGTCGAAGGGCCTTCCGTCCGCGTCGAGGACCGCTCCTGCGAACGCTGTGGTCACGTCGTGCTCCCGTCCAACCGTGGTTCGTGCGTCGTCGTCCCGCCCCATCCTGCTAGGTCGTGCCCCGCCGCGTCGAGTCGCTTCCGGCGGGCAGGGGCCGGGCGGCTTCCCACGCGGCCGCGACGCGCACCGCGTCGGCCGACGCCCGGACCGTGTGCACGCGCACGCACCACGCACCCGTCGCGGCGGCGAGGGTCGTGACGGCGGCGGTCGCGTCGTCGCGCCGCAGGGGCGGTACGGGCTGCCCGTCGGAGTGCGCGAGGAGGTGCCCGAGGAACCGCTTGCGGGACGCCCCGACGAGCACGGGAAGCCCGAGCGCCTGGAGCTCGGCGAGGCGTGCGAGCAGCGGCCAGTTCGACGAGCCGGCCTTCGAGAAGCCGAGCCCCGGGTCGAGGATCACCTGCTCGCGCCGCACCCCCGCGTCGAGGAGGTTCGTCACGCGCGCGGCGAGCTCGTCGCGCACGTCGGTGACGACGTCGTCGTACTCCTCGAGCTCGTCCATGACGTCCGCGTGGCCGCGCCAGTGCATGCACACGTACGCGACCCCTGTGCGCGCGACGACGTCCGCCATCGCGGGGTCGGCGAGCCCGCCCGAGACGTCGTTGACGATCCGGGCGCCCGCCTCGACCGCGCGCTCGGCGACGACCGCACGCGTCGTGTCGACGCTGACGATCGCGCCGTCCGCGGCGAGCGCGGAGATCACGGGCAGCACGCGGGCGAGCTCGGCCTCCACGGGGACGCGCACCGCGCCGGGGCGCGTCGACTCGCCGCCCACGTCGAGGATGTCGGCACCCTCGCCGAGCAGCTCGCGCCCGTGCGCGACGGCAGCGTCGGGCTCGAACCACTCGCCGCCGTCCGAGAACGAGTCGGGCGTGACGTTGACGACGCCCATGACGAGCGTGCGGCCGACGTCGGCCAGCTCCTCGAGGCCCGCGACGACGAACCGGTCCACGGTCCTAGCGCCCCAGGATGAGGCTCATCGCCTCGGCGCGGGTCGCGGCGGCGCGCATCTGGCCCCGCACGGCGGACGTGACGGTGCGCGAGCCGGGCTTGCGCACGCCGCGCATCGACATGCACAGGTGCTCGCACTCGACGACGACGATCGCCCCGCGCGGCTGGAGGTGCTCGACGAGCGCGTCCGCGATCTGCGACGTCAGGCGCTCCTGGACCTGGGGTCGGCGCGCGTACACCTCGACGAGGCGTGCGAGCTTCGACAGTCCCGTGATGCGGCCGTCCACGTTGGGGATGTAGCCCACGTGCGCGACGCCGTGGAACGGTACGAGGTGGTGCTCGCACGTCGAGTACACCTCGATGTCCTTGACGAGCACCATCTCCTCGTGACCGAGGTCGAACGTCGTGGTGAGGACGTCTGCGGGCTCCTGGCGCAGGCCCGCGAAGATCTCGCGGTAGGCGCGCGCGACCCGGGCGGGCGTCTCGCGCAGGCCCTCCCGGTCGGGGTCCTCGCCCACGGCGAGGAGGAGCTCGCGGACCGCCGACTCGGCGCGGTCCTGGTCGTAGGGCGGCACGTCCGCGGGGGCGCGGAGGTCCTCCGCCGCGCGCGCCCGGGTGATGCCACCCGTGTCCTCGCCCATCACCCCTGGCCCGGCTCGCGCACGTCGGTGACGTCCATGCCGTCCTCGCGGCCGAGCGCCCGGTCCAGCGGGCTGTCCGCCGGGACCTCGCCGATACGCTCGGGCGGGAGCTCGTCGTTCGCGGCGGCGGCCTCGTCCTGCGGGATGACCGGCGACCCGTTCTGCGCCGCCTTCTCGGCGTCGGTGAGCACCGGACCGCGCTGCGACACCGAGCGCTGCTCGCTCGAGAGCCACACGTCGCGCGGGTCGCGCTTGACGACCGGCGCGAAGACGCGCGCGAGCTCGGCCTGGTTGAGCGTCTCCTTCTCGAGCAGCTCGAGGACGAGCGCGTCGAGCACGTCGCGGTACTGGGTGAGCACCTGCCACGCCTCGTCGTGCGCAGCCTCGACGAGCTTGCGCACCTCGTGGTCCACCGTACCCGCGACGGACTCGGAGTAGTCGCGCGTGTGCCCCATGTCGCGGCCCATGAACGGCTCGCCCGAGCCGGTGCCGAGCTTGATGGCGCCGACGCGCTCGCTCATGCCGTACTCGGTGACCATCTTCTTCGCGATGGCCGTGGCCTTCTCGATGTCGTTCGAGGCGCCGGTCGTCGGGTCGTGGAAGACGATCTCCTCGGCGACGCGTCCGCCCATCGCGTAGGCGAGCTGGTCGAGCAGCTCGTTGCGCGTCGTCGAGTACTTGTCCTCGGTCGGCATGACCATCGTGTACCCGAGCGCGCGGCCGCGCGGCAGGATCGTCACCTTGGTGACGGGGTCCGTGTAGCGCATCGCCGCCGCCACGAGGGCGTGGCCGCCCTCGTGGTACGCCGTGATCTTCTGCTCCTTGACGTTCATGACGCGCGTGCGCTTCTGCGGGCCGGCGACGACGCGGTCGATCGCCTCGTCGAGCGCGCGGTCGTCGATGAGCTGTGCGCCGCTGCGCGCCGTGAGGAGCGCGGCCTCGTTGAGCACGTTCGCGAGGTCGGCACCCGTGAAGCCCGGGGTGCGGCGCGCGACGGCCAGGAGGTCGATCTCGGGGACGATCGGCTTGCCCTGCGCGTGCACGCGCAGGATCGCCTCGCGGCCCTTGAGGTCCGGCGCCTCGACGGCGACCTGGCGGTCGAACCGCCCGGGGCGCAGGAGCGCGGGGTCGAGGATGTCGGGCCGGTTCGTCGCGGCGATGAGGATGACGTTCGTCTTGACGTCGAACCCGTCCATCTCGACGAGGAGCTGGTTGAGCGTCTGCTCGCGCTCGTCGTGCCCACCGCCCATGCCGGCACCGCGGTGGCGGCCGACGGCGTCGATCTCGTCGACGAAGATGATCGCCGGCGAGTTCTCCTTGGCCTGCGTGAACAGGTCGCGCACGCGGCTCGCGCCGACGCCGACGAACATCTCGACGAAGTCGGAGCCGGAGATCGAGTAGAACGGCACGCCCGCCTCGCCGGCGACGGCGCGCGCGAGCAGCGTCTTGCCGGTCCCGGGCGGGCCGTAGAGCAGGACGCCCTTCGGGATCTTCGCCCCGACGGCCTGGAACTTGTCGGGCTCGGCGAGGAACTCCTTGATCTCGTGGAGCTCCTCGACCGCCTCGTCGGCCCCTGCGACGTCGGCGAAGGTCACCTGCGGGGTGTCCTTGGAGACGAGCTTGGCGCGCGACTTGCCGAAGCCCATGACGCGCGACCCGCCGCCCTGCATGCGCGAGAGCAGGAACCAGAACAGGACGCCGATGATGAGGAACGGGATGAGCAGGCCGAGCAGCGACGACCAGAACGACGGCTGGGCGACCTCGGAGTTGTACCCGTCCGCCGGGTCGGCGGCGACGACCGCGTCGACCACGGCCTCGCCCTGGGGCGCCACGTAGAAGAACTCGACGTTCTTGCCCTTGTTCTCCTCCGAGTCCGTGCCCTCGTCGACGACGAAGTCCTCGGACAGCGTGAGGCGCACGCGCTGGTCGCCGTCCACGAGGAGGGCCTGGTCGACCGTGTCGCCCGAGAGCAGCTCGAGGCCCTGGGACGTGTCGATGCGCTGGACCGTCGGGCGCGACAGGGTCGCGAACGCGATCCACAGGATCACGAGGCCCAGGACGATCCAGACGATCGGCCCACTGAGAATCTTCTTGATGTTCATCGGCGACGGGGCGAGCGCCCCGGATCCCTCCGCTCGCGCAAGTGTTCGGGCTCGAAACTACACTCTGGACCTTGACGCCTGCTGGGGATCACGGCTCTGTTCGCCCAGGGCGTGGCCCACGCCCCGCCCACGCACCCGGACCGCGCCGTCGGTTCAGCTCGAGTACACGTGCGGCGCGAGCGTGCCGACGAACGGCAGGTTGCGGTACTTCTCCGCGTAGTCGAGCCCGTAGCCCACGACGAACTCGTTGGGGATGTCGAACCCGACATAGCGCACGTCGACGTCCGTCTTCGCCGCGTCGGGCTTGCGCAGCATCGCCGCGATCTCGACCGAGGCCGGTCCGCGCGAGCGCAGGTTCGACAGCAGCCACGACAGCGTCAGGCCGGAGTCGATGATGTCCTCGACGATGAGCACGTGGCGGCCCGTCAGGTCGGCGTCCAGGTCCTTGAGGATCCGCACGACCCCGGACGACTTGGTGCCCGAGCCGTACGACGACACCGCCATCCAGTCCATCTCGACGTGGCTGCGCAGGCGTCGCGCGAGGTCCGCCATGACCATCACCGCGCCCTTGAGCACGCCGACGAGCAGCACGTCCTTGCCCGCGTAGTCCCGGTCGATCTGCTCGGCGATCTCGTCGAGCCGGGCGCCGAGCTGCTCCTCGGTGAGGAGGATGTTCTCGAGGTCGCCGGCGACGTCGGATGCTTCCACGGGGGGTCACTCCTGAGCTGGGGGGAGGGTGGTGGTCCGGGGCGGTCGTTCCGGACCCAGGGAAAGCCTGCCACATGCGCGCCATGCCCTCAGGTCGCCCGGCAGGTGCACGGGCCCCTGGCCGCGCCACGCCGTGACGAGCGCCTCGAGCGCGTCGACGTGCACCGCGAACAGGTCGCTCGCGGGGCTGCCGGCCCCCAGCGCGGCGCTCCGCAGCGCCCGACGCCGGAGGGCCGGGTGCGCGGCCGCGAGCACCTCGGCGTCCAGCACGACGACGGCACCGCCCTCGGTCGGACGCGTCGCCGTCGCGAGCAGGTCGGCGGCGAGCGCGTCGAGCAGGTCGGCGTCGTCGCGCAGGAGGTCCGCGGTCCGCGCGAGGGCCGGCACGGCCCCCGGGCCGAGCACGTCGACGAGCGCGGGCACGACGCGCGCACGCACGAGCGAGCGCAGCGGCACCCCGCGCGCACCGGTGCCGGGTGTCGCGTCCGGGCCACCCGGTGGCGGCGCCGCGTTGGTGGGGTCGTCCCACCACGCGAGCCCGAGGCCGCGGCACACGGCCTCGGTCTGCGCGCGCCGCAGCGCGAGGAACGGCCGACGGTACAGACCCCGGCGTGCGGGCATCCCCGCGAGCGAGCGCGCACCGGCCCCGCGTGCGAGACCGAGCAGCACGGTCTCGGCCTGGTCGTCCAGCGTGTGTCCCAGCAGGACCGCGGCCGCCTCGTTCCCCCGGGCGGCGTCGTCGAGCGCCGCGTACCGAGCCGTGCGCGCGTCGGCCTCCGGCCCACCGCTCGACGTCGCGGTCCCGTCCGACGTGTCGCCCGACCTCGCCCGACGCTCGCCCACGACGACGCCCCGTACCTCGACAGGGTCGAGCCCGAGGTCGCGGCACCGCGCGGCCGCCTCGGCCGCGACCTCCGCGCTGCCTGCCTGCAGGCCGTGGTCCACGACGACGGCGCCCGCCCGGAGCCCGAGGCGGGGCGCGACGAACGCCGTGGCCGCCGCGAGCGCCGTCGAGTCCGCTCCGCCCGAGCACGCGACGAGCACGAGGCTCCCCGGAGCGACGTCGGCGAGCGCGGTGCGCACGGCGCGGCGCGCGTCGGCCACGACCGGAGCCGGTCCGCCCACGGCCGTCAGCCGTGCACGCGGCGCACCCAGGCGCGCGCGTCGGCGATCTCGCGTGCGGTCGGCAGGTTCTCGGGCGCCGCCCACACGGCGTTGAAGCCGTCGCGCCCGACGTCCTTCTCGACCGCACGCACGAACGCCGCGCCGTCGCGGTACTGGGCGATCTTCGCGTCCATGCCGAGCACGCGTCGCAGCACGACGTCGAGACCCGAGCCGCCCGCGCCGTCGCGCCGGGCCTCGAACTTGCGCCGGATGCTCCGCACGGTCCGCACGGTGCGCGGGCCGACGGCGTCCATCGCGACGTCCGCGTGCCCCTCGAGGAGAGCCATCACGGCGGTGACGTCCGCGAGGCGCTCCTGCTCCTGCGGCGTGAGGAGGCCGTCGACGAACGTCGCCCCCTCTCCCCGCACGGCGTTCAGGACCGCCCGGCCGACCGTCGTCAGCTTCTCGCGCAGGCGCGCCTCGGCCAGCCGTCGTGACGAGGCCGAGAGCTCGGTGAGCAGGTCGTTCGCCTGGGCGCGCAGGTGCGCCGCGAGCCAGGGCGCGGTCGCGAACTGCAGCGCGTGCGTCTGCTCGTGCAGGCAGACCCACAGGCGGAAGTCGGCCGGGCGCAGGTCGAGCGCGCGCTCGACCTGCAGGACGTTCGGGGCGACGAGCACGAGGCGGCCCGGCGACGTCACGGACGACGCGCCGTCGTGCTCGTCGCCCGGGACGGCGGCCGAGCCCACGCCGCTGTACGGGTCGAACTGGCCGAGCACGCGGCTCGCGAGGACGGCGAGGACGGAGCCGACCTGCGCCGCCCCGACGAGCGCCGTCGCCTGCGGCACGCGCCCCCGCTCGCCGACGACGGCCTCGGTCACGCCCTCGGTGAGCGAGGACATGATCTCGGTGTTCGCGCGGGCCCACCGCGCACGGTCGACGACGTAGACCGTGCCGAGCCCGCTCCTCGCCACGGTCGCCGGTGTGGTGCCTGCCGGGGTCATGCGCGTCACGTCGAGCACGTGCGGGACGGCGGTCTCCGCGGCCGTGCGCAGACCGTCGACGAGGTCCGCGAGCTCGTCGCGCGACGCCTGCGGCCCCGGGCGCGCGAGCCGGCCCGCGATCTGCGCGGCGGCCGACCAGTCCACGAGCGACGCACCGCCGGGCGCGCGCTCGTCCTTCTCGACGAGGGTCACCGCCTCACCGTAACCCGGCCGAGATGCTCAGAAGGCGCTCACGAGGTGCAGCCGCACTCCGCCAGGGACGCGACGAAGTCGTCGAAGATGATGCGCGCGCCGTACGTGCCGCCGTCGGGCACGGCGTCGGCCATGACGGAGAACACGAGCAGGCGGTCGTCGGCCGTGACGACGGTCCCCGCGAGCGACGTGACGTTCGGCAGGCTGCCGGTCTTGGCCCGCACGACGCCGCGACCGGCGTTGTCGAGGAAGCGCTCGCCCAGCGTCCCGGACAGCCCGGCGATCGGCAGGCCGATCGCGCCCGGGCGCAGCTGCGGGTGCGCGGGGTCGGCGAGCAGGCCGACGACGGCGTCGAGCTGCGCGGGCGTGAGGACGGAACCCGCCCCGAGCCCGGACAGGTCGGCGAGCACCGCGCCCGTGAGGTCGACGCCGAGGCCCTCGACCGCGGCGCGCACCGCCTGCGTCGCGCCGTCCCCGGAGCCCGGGAGGCCCGCGTCGAGCGCGACGACACGACCGACGACCTCGGTGATCGTGTTGTCGGAGTGCTGCAAGAAGTAGTCGACGACCTCGCTGAGCGGTGCGGAGAGCACCTTGCCCACGGCGCGGGCGTCGTCGGGCGCCGGGGCCCGCTGCACGTCGCCCGCGACGGTGATGCCCTCGGCGGCGAGCGCGACGACGAACGCGTCCGCCGCGGCCATCGCGGGGTCCGGCGCGCGCGGGGCGTACTCCCGCTCGTCGAGCCGCGCGATGTCCACCGCGAGCGCCGCCACGGGCGCCACGTACCCGTTGTTCACGTCACCGGGGTACACGGACGGGCTCACGCCGGCACCGGTGAACAACGTGTCGTCGAGCAGCAGCGAGACCGTGGTGCGTCCCGTGAGCTTCAGCTCGCCGGCGACCTGGGCGGCCAGGTCGCCGAGGCCAGCACGCCCGTTGACCGCCGCCGGGTCCCCGGCTCCCGCGGCGAGCATCATGTCGCCCCCGCCCACGAGGTACACCGTGTCCTGTCCCTCGAGGACGGCTCGGGTGGGGAGCGTCGCGTGCGGGCCGGGGGACGTGAGCGCCGCGGCCGCGGTCAGCGTCTTGAGCGTCGAGGCGGGGATGTGACCCGTCGTCTGGCTGCTCGCCCCGAGCACGTCGCCCGTCGCGGCGTCGGTGACGAGGACCCCGACGCGCGGGCCGAGCCGGGTGTCGGCGACGAGGTCGTCGACCAGCCCCTGCACGGCACCCGACGCCGGGACCGGCGCCGCCTCGTCGAGCACGGGCAGAGGCTCCGCGAGCGGCGGGGCCGTCGCGGCGCCCGGTGCGTCCGGGAACGGGTTCGGCTCCGGCCACGGCGGCTCGGTCGTGAGCATGCCGGGTACGACGTCAGCCGCGTCGGCGACGAGGTAGCCGCCCGTAAGCGCGAGGACGACGCCGATCGTCACTCCAGCGCGCGTCCCCCAGCCCATGCGTCTCCTCCGGTCACCCCGCTCGTGCGGACGTGCGCATTATCACTCACCGCGCAGCCCGGGCGGACCTGTGGGAACCTTCCCGCGCGGACGGCTCGTGTCACACTAGTTCCCGCACGACGGCGTCGTCCGTCGCTCACCCGACCAGCCACCGCCCGAGCGCCGTGGTGCCGGTACGACTGGAGGAAGCAGTGGAGTTCGACGTCACGATCGAGATCCCCAAGGGACAGCGCAACAAGTACGAGGTCGACCACGCGACCGGCCGCATCCGGCTCGACCGCATGCTCTTCACCTCGACGCGCTACCCCGACGACTACGGGTTCATCGAGGGGACGCTCGGCGAGGACGGCGACCCCCTGGACGCGCTCGTGCTGCTCGAGGAGCCCACGTTCCCCGGCTGCCTGATCCGCTGCCGCGCGCTCGGCATGTTCCGCATGCGCGACGAGGCCGGCGGTGACGACAAGGTGCTGTGCGTCCCCACGGGCGACCAGCGCGCCGCGTGGCGCCAGGACATCGACGACGTGTCCGACTTCCACCGCCTCGAGATCCAGCACTTCTTCGAGGTCTACAAGGACCTCGAGCCGGGCAAGTCCGTCGAGGGCGCCCACTGGACGGGCCGCGCCGAGGCCGAGGCCGAGATCGAGCGCTCCATCCAGCGCGCCATCGACAGCGGCTACCACACGCCGGGACACTGACACCCGGTCCAGCACGCACCACGGCGGCCGCCCACCTCGCGAGGTGGGCGGCCGCCGTCGTCGGTCACGGGCGGGCGAGCCCGTTCCGGTGCGCCCAGACGACGACCTGCACGCGGTCGCGCAGGCCCAGCTTGGCGAGGACCCGGCCGACGTGGGTCTTGACCGTCGCCTCCGAGAGGAACAGCCGCGCGCCGATCTCCGCGTTCGACATCCCGTCGGCGAGCAGCGCGACGACCTCGCGCTCACGCTCCGTGAGGACGTCGAGGGCACGGTCGCGCGCCGCGACGTCCGGGAGCGCGGGGACGACCTGCGCGAGGAGGCGCCGCGTGGCCGACGGCGCGATCACGGCGTCGCCCCGGTGCACGGTGCGCACGGCCGCGAGCAGCTCCTCGGTCGGCGCGTCCTTGAGCAGGAACCCCGCGGCGCCGGCGCGCAGCGCCGCGTAGACGTACTCGTCGAGGTCGAACGTCGTCAGGACGAGCACCCGGCAGGACGGCATCCCGGCCGCCAGCAGCCGGGTCGTCGTCTCGATACCGTCCAGCACCGGCATGCGGACGTCCATCACCACGACGTCCGCGCGTCGCTCGCGCTGCACGGCGAGGGCCTGGGCCCCGTCGGCGGCCTCCCCGACGACGCACAGGTCCGCGGCGGCGTCGATCACGGCGACCGCTCCGGCGCGGACGAGGTCCTGGTCGTCGACGACCAGCACCCGGATCATCGCGCCTCCTCGGGTCGTGACCCCGCGCCCGTCGGAAGGACGTCGGGACGGTGCGTGAAGGGGATCGTGGCGGCGACCGTCCAGGCGCGACCGGTCCGGACCTCGAGCGTCCCACCCGTCGCCTCGACGCGCTCCCGCATCCCCACGAGGCCGAGACCGGCCCCGGGACCGGTTCCGGGATCGCGCTCCTCACGGGAACCAGGACGGTTCGGCGACGCCGCACGGACGTGCTCCGGCGCCGGGCTCGCACCGGGCGGCTCGTCGGCGACCTCCAGGTCGAGCCGGTCCGCGTGCCACCTGAGGGTGACCGTCGACGACGACCCGGGCACAGCGTGGCGCGCACCGTTGGTCAGCGCTTCCTGGACCGTGCGGAACACGGCGAGCCCGGCGGTCGGTCCGAGCGGCGCGGGAAGACCCGACTCGACGACCCGCACCGTGCGCCCCGTCGCCCTGACACGCTCGACCAGCCCGGGCAGGTCGTCGAGCGTCGGTGCCGGGTCCGAGGGCAGCGTGCCGTCGACCGCGTCCCCCGGCTCCGCTCGGAGCACGTGCACGAGGCCGCGCATCTCGCGCAGCGCCTCGCGTCCCGTCTCCTCGACGACCTCCAGCGCCTGCGAGGCACGCCGGGGGTCCGCTCGTCCCACCCTGGCCTGGGCGACGACGACGGAGAGCGAGTGCGCGACGACGTCGTGCATCTCGCGGGCGATCCGCGTGCGCTCCGCCAGCACTGCCCGGGCGGCCCGCTCCTCACGCTCCGCCTCCGCCCGGACCCGCCCGGCCTGTGCCTCGAGCCGCACCCGCTCCTGAGCCCGACGGAGCAGCCCCATCGTCCAGGCGACCACGACGAGAGCGACGAGGAGCAGGCCCAGCAGCCACGGGCTCGGCCCGACGGCCGACGCCGTCGCGCTCGGGTCGTCGCGGTACCGGAGCACGGTCGCGGCCGCGCCGACGACGCCGGTCACCAGGCCGAGCGGACGCGCCGGGCCCCACGCGGTGCACGCCTGGACCGAGACGAGGAACACGAGCGCGGAGGGCAGCAGGAAGTACAGTCCCGAGACGGCGAGCATGCCGGCCAGCGCGACGGCGACCACGACGTGCGAGGGCACCGGTGCCGACCGGCGTGCGGCGAGCGCGACGTGCGCGACCGCGGCGAGCGCCACGACGGCCCAGGCCTCGCGCGCCGGGAGCGAGGCCACGGCGACGACGCACGTCGCGGGCAGCAGGACGAGCGCCACCGCCCCGGCGAGCAGCACGTCCCCCCGCGGGGGCAGCACGGTCATGGGGCGACGGTCCTTCGCGCGGCGCGCACGACGACGTCCGGGGCGGTGTGCCGTTCGCGCCCGGAGCGGACGGCGAGGCGGGCCGCGTCGCGCGCGTCCAGGGTCGCCACCAGGAGCGCGACGCCGATCACGAGCCACGTGGCGTACGTCAGCGCGACGAGGGCGGTGATCGCCCCCGCGTCGAGGTCGACGGGGCCGTCGTCCAGACCCAGGAGCTGCGCGGCGGTGCCGAACACCATGAGGGCTCCCATCGTCAGGCCCGCGGACGCCGCGACCCATCCGACCGCCTGCATCCCACCCCGCACGAGCCGGCCCGGGAGCGGTCGGTGCGTCAGCGCGAGCGCCAGCAGGGCGGCGGTCGCGAACAGCGCGAGCTCCATCAGCGGCACTCCCCCCGTGTGCGGCTCGGGCCGTCCGAGCGTACCGCCCAGCCACCAGTAGACCTTGAGCGCCGGGTACGGCACGCACATCACCAGCGCGAGCGCGCGCGGCCAGCGGCGGCGGACCGGAGCGGAGCGCGGCGTGGTCGCCGACCACGTGTGCAGCGCCGTGACGACCGCCGTCGTCGCGCTCAGCGCGCGCACCAGCGCACCCCGGACGTCGACGACCGCGAAGTCGCCCGCCGGGATCCCCGTCACCGCGAAGAACGCGCGGAACGCGTCGAGCGCGAGTCCCCCGGCCGCCCAGAAGAGCAGGACGACGGCGCCCCAGCCGAGCCCGACGACGAGCGACCTGGGCGGCGCCGTCCGGCCGCGGGACACGGCGAGCGCGACCAGCGCGAGCGCCCCGGCGACCGGCGCGACCCCGAGCGGCGCGAAGATCGCCGAGTATCCCTCGGGCGGCGGTCCGGTCCACCGCAGGACGCCGGCGGCGAGGGTCGCGAACGCCGTGACGGCAGCCGTCACGACGAGCGCCGTGGGGACGGGCGGGCGGGACGAGAGCGTGGAGGTGTCGTTCATGTGACCAGGCTCGCCACCGGCCCGCTCCACGCGCGTCGACCGCAGGTCGTGACGGTGCGCGACCCAGGTCGCGCGTCGTGCCCGGCATGCCGGGCACGAGCGCTACGGCCGACCGGCGTAGGGCATCGCGTCGGTCCAGCGCATCGCGACCTCGTGGACCGGGCTGCCCGGCTGGCGCGCCTCGATCATCATGCCGTTGCCCGTGTACATGGCGACGTGCCGGATGCTCGACGGGTTCGACGTGTCGTTCGCGTAGAAGATCAGGTCGCCCGGCCGGAGCTGGTCGTAGGAGATCTTCTGCACGCGCTGGTACTGCGAGCGCGACGTGCGCGTGATGTCGACGCCGGCGGCCGCCCACGCGCGCGATGTGAGTCCTGAGCAGTCGTAGCCGGGCCCGGTGCCGCCGAAGACGTAGGGCGCGCCGATCTTCGTCCGGGCCCACGCGACCGCGGACTGGCCCTGCGCGGCGCTCCCGACGCCGGTTCCCGGCGGGGGTGCGACGACCGGTGGCGGGGCCGGCGGGGGCGTGACGACCGGTGGCGGAGCCGGCGCGGGCGGCGGGGCTGGCGCGGGTGCTGGAGCGGGTGCTGGAGCCGGCGCGCGCCCCGGGCCGGGTGCCGGGTCCGGCGCGTCGGCGGCGGGTGCGGGCGCGGAGCCCGACGGCGGCGCGGCGGGCGGCGTCTCGACCCTCGCCCGCGCGGCAGCCTCCTGCTCGCGGAGGGCCTGCGCGTCGAGCGCCTCCTGCCGCTCGCGCTCCACCTCGACGCTCGTGGCACGGGCAACGGCGAGCTCGGTGAGCAGCGCCTCCCGACGGGTCGCGGAGTCGCGGACGGCGTCGTCGAGCGTGGAGGACGACGCCTGGGCGGAGGCCAGCGCTGTGCGCGCGCGCTCCTCGACCTCGCCCTGGTGCTCGAGGGCGGCGTCGGCGCGTTCTCGGGCCGTGTCGGCGACCGCGCGCGCCGTCGCGAACGCGTCGACGGAGCGGCTCGCGGTCCGCCCGGCGACGCGCTCGACGTTCTCGCGCTCGACGACCTGCCCCACGCCGTCCGCGTCGAGCACGGCGCGCAGCGCGTCGAGATCCGTCGAACCCTGACGCGACGCGCGGAACAGCGCGCCCACGGCCGCTCTCGCGTCCGTCTCCCCGACCTCCGCCGTCTCGAGCGCGGTCCGAGCGTCGTCGACCTCCGCGTCGGCGAGGGCGAGCTCCTCCTGCGCGGTGGCGTACTCCTCCGCCGCGGACTCGACGGCGGCCTCGGCCACGGCCTGCCGGTCACGCAGCTCCTCGAGGTCGGCCTCGACGGCCGCCACGTCACGCGCGGCACCGTCTGCGTCCTCCTGGGCGCGGCGCACCTCGTCCTCGGACGGCGGGTCGGACGCCGCGGTCGGGGCGAGGCCGACACCGAGAACCAGCGTGAGCAGGCCAGCGGCACCCGCAGCGGCGAGGCCTCGCAGCATCTTCACGTCACTCCTCCGGCGTGTCCGATTGACAGCACTCGCACGAGTCTGCCCGGATCCTCCGGGATGCGCGACGCGAGAAAGGGTCGGCTTCTCACCATGTGGTCTCGCATCGTGAGAATGCCCTGTCGCTGCAGGCGGAACCTGCCTAACCTCGCAGCATGACCCGTCGAATGTGTTGCTGAGACCAGCGCACGTTCGCCTTGCCCGCGCGGCCCCGTCGTCGACGACGAGCGGTCCCGAGGCACCTCGTCCCCCGTGCGCCGCATCCTCGCCGCGACCGGCCGACGCCCTCGTGCTCACCCCGTGGCACCCGTCCACCCGGCGCGTCGCGCGCCGTCGTACCCCCACCCCGCAGGAGCCCACGATGAGCACCACCTCCCCCGCCTGGTCCTTCGAGACGCGCCAGGTCCACGCCGGCCAGGTTGCCGACCCCACGACCGGCGCCCGAGCGCTGCCGATCTACCAGACGACCTCGTTCGTCTTCCCGGACGCGTCCGTCGCCGCAGACCGGTTCGCCCTCCAGGACCTCGGCCCGATCTACACGCGCATCGGCAACCCGACCCAGGAGGTCGTGGAGAACCGCATCGCGTCGCTCGAAGGCGGTGTCGGCGCCCTGCTGCTCGCGTCCGGCCAGGCCGCGACGACGTTCGCGATCCTCAACGTCGCGGAGGCGGGCGACCACGTCGTCGCGTCCCCGAGCCTGTACGGCGGCACGTACAACCTGCTGCGGTACTCGCTCGCGAAGCTCGGCGTCGAGACGACGTTCGTCACCGACCCCCACGACCCGCAGGCGTGGCGCGACGCGGTGCGGCCGAACACCAAGCTGTTCTTCGGGGAGACGATCCCCAACCCGCAGGCCGACGTCCTCGACATCGAGGCCGTCGCCGCGGTCGCCCACGAGGTCGGCGTGCCCCTGGTCGTCGACAACACGGTCGCCACGCCCTACCTGCTGCGCCCGCTCGAGCACGGCGCGGACGTCGTCGTGCACTCCGCGACGAAGTACCTGGGAGGTCACGGTTCGGCGATCGGTGGCGTGATCGTCGACGGTGGCACGTTCGACTACGCGGCGGACCCCGAGCGCTTCCCGGGCTTCAACACGCCCGACGCGTCGTACAACGGCCTCGTGTTCGCGCGCGACCTCGGGGTGGACGGTGCCCTCGGCGCGAACCTGGCGTACGTCCTCAAGGCGCGCGTGCAGCTCCTCCGCGACCTGGGCTCCGCCATCTCGCCCTTCAACGCGTTCCTCATCGCCCAGGGCATCGAGACCCTGTCCCTGCGCGTGGAGCGGCACGTCGCCAACGCGCAGCGGGTCGCGGCGTGGCTCGAGGCGCGCGACGACGTCCGGACGGTCCACTACGCGGGGCTCGCGTCGAGCCCGTGGCACGCGAACGCGCAGAAGTACCTGCCGCGCGGTGCCGGCGCGGTGCTCGCGTTCGAGCTCGACGGCGGCAGCGAGGCCGGGCAGGCCTTCGTCTCCGCGCTGCAGCTCCACTCGAACGTCGCGAACATCGGCGACGTGCGCTCGCTCGTCATCCACCCCGCGTCGACGACGCACAGCCAGCTCACGCCGCAGGAGCAGGCGCTGTCGGGCGTCACGCCGGGACTCGTGCGGCTCTCGGTGGGGATCGAGCACGTCGACGACATCCTCGCCGACCTCGAGCTCGGGTTCACCGCCGCCAAGTCGGGCCTGCAGGGCTGATGACCGATCTGGACAGCCGGGGCGCCGCGGACGCCCCGGCCGTACAGTGGCCGACGGTGATCCCCGTGAACGACGAGCTCCCGCACCCCTCCGTGCCCCCCGCCCCGCCGCACCTCGCGCGCGGGCGAGACGGCGGCGCGCCCGGGCGGTCCGGCGTCGTGCCCTCGCGCTCCCCGGTCAAGGCCGCGGTGCCCGCGTCGGGGGCGTGGCGGGAGAGCGACCCCGCCGGGAACCGGCAGTTCGCGGACGTCGGCACGTTCGACCTCGAGTCCGGCGCCCGCCTGCCCGACGTCCGCGTCGCGTACGAGACGTGGGGCACGCTCGCTCCGGACGGCTCGAACGCCGTCCTCGTGCTGCACGCGCTCACCGGCGACTCCCACGTCGTCGGCCGGGCCGGCGACGGGCACCGCACCGCGGGGTGGTGGGAGTCCCTGGTCGGCCCGGGCGCGCCGATCGACACGGACCGCTGGTTCGTCGTCGCACCCAACGTGCTCGGCGGCTGCCAGGGCACGACCGGCCCGTCGTCGACGGCTCCCGACGGACGGCCGTGGGGCGGCCGGTTCCCGCGCGTGACGACGCGCGACCAGGTCGCGGTCGAGATCGAGCTGGCGCGCGGGCTCGGCATCGAGTCCTGGGCGTTCGTCGTCGGGGCGTCCATGGGCGGCCACCGGGTCCTCGAGTGGGCCGTCCTCGGGCCGGAGGCGGGGATCGAGGTCAAGGCGATCGCCGCCATCGCGACCACGGCGCAGACGACCGCGGACCAGATCGCGTGGGCGCACCCGCAGCTCGGGGCCATCCGGGCCGACCCGCGCTACCGCGACGGCGACTACTACGGCGCGGCGGACGACGACGGCCCGCACGCGGGGCTCGGCATCGCTCGTCAGATCGCGCACGCGACCTACCGGTCCGCCCGCGAGCTCGAGGAGCGCTTCGGCCGGCTCCCCCAGGGCGGCGAGGACCCGTTCGTCGACGGCCGCTACGCGGTGCAGTCCTACCTCGACCACCACGGCGACAAGCTCGCCCGACGGTTCGACGCGAACTCCTACGTCGTGCTCACCGAGTCGATGCTCACGCACGACCTCGGGCGCGACCGCGGGGGCGTCGAGGCGGCGCTGGCCCAGATCACGGCGCACGCGCTCGTCGTCGCGGTCGACACGGACCGCCTCTTCCTCCCGGCCGACTGCGCGCGCATCGCGGCGGGCATCCCCGGCGCGGAGCCGTTGCGGACCCTCACCAGCGACTTCGGCCACGACGGCTTCCTCATCGAGTTCGACCAGCTCGGCCCGATCGTCGCGGACTTCCTCGCCGACCGTGTCCGTGTGCGCGGCTGACGACTTCCCGACGTCGCAGCGGATCTTGCCTGCCGCAGCCCGCTGCGGCGAGCGGGTGACCGTGGATGCGGGACGATGACGGGATGGACGACGACGTGACCGAGGCCAGCCTCCACCTGCATGCCCAGTGGGAGCGCCTCGACCGTTGGCTGCGCGAGCTCGACGGCGGTCTCGACGGGGCCGGTGCCCGGCAGAGCGTCCTCGACGGCTGGACGGTCGGCGAGCTGGTCTCGCACCTCGGGCGAGTGATGGAGACGCTCGCCCTGTGCGGTCCCGTACCGGCCGGGACGATCCCGCTCAGCCTCGCGGAGTACCTCGGGACGTACCCCGAGCGCGCCGAGGAGATCGAGCGCTCGACGCGTGAGCTCGACGAGCAGATCGCCGGCGACCGGCTCGGTGGTGTCGAGCGGCTCGCCGCGCGTGGACTCACGCGGCTGGACGAGCTCGCCGGTCAGACGGTGGTCCAGGCACGACGTGGGCCGATCACGCTCCGGGACATGGTGGCGTCCCGCGTGGTCGAGCTCGTCGTCCACGCGGACGACCTCGCCCGCTCGTTCCCCGAGGTCCCGTCCGACCCGGTGGACCGAGCGTCCCTCGACGCCGTTGCCCACGAGCTGCTCCGCGTCGTCGTGACACGCGGCGGCTGGTCGCTCGAGGTGCGCGACGCGCGCCTGTGGGTGCGGCTCGCGAGCGGGCGCCTGCCCTACGACGTGGACGTCCTCGCCCACGCCCTCGAACCGACGCACACGTCCGAAGCCGTCCCCGACCTGGGCCGCATGCTCCCCCTGCTCTGACACGCTCCCCGTCGTGGGGTGACGCGGGGCACGAGGCCTCCCGTGGTCGCGCCGCAGGTGGGGCCGTAGGTTGGAGCCATGCTCGCCGCCTACGCCGACCGCATCGACCCCGACGACCCGCTGGCCGGCCTGGTCGTCGGGGACCGTCCTGAGCCGGAGGCACGCGAGCACTGGACGACCGTCGATGTCCGCGCCGCCTCGCTGAACCACCACGACCTGTGGTCGCTGCACGGCGTCGGGCTCCCCGCGGACCGCCTCCCGATGATCCTCGGGACGGACGCCGCCGGGCTCGCGCCGGACGGGACCGAGGTCGTCGTGCACGCGGTGATCGGCGCCGACGGGCACGGAGTCGGGCCGGACGAGCGCCGCTCGCTGCTCTCCGAGCGGTATCAGGGAACGCTCGCCGAGCGCGTCTCGGTCCCTACCCGCAACCTTGTGCCCAAGCCGCCTGAGCTGACCTTCGTCGAGGCGGCGTGCGTCCCGACGGCGTGGCTCACCGCGTACCGCATGCTCTTCACCGAGGGCCTCGCCGGACCGGGAGACCGCGTGCTCGTCCAGGGCGCGGGCGGCGGCGTCGCGACGGCGGCCGTCGCGCTGGGCGCCGCCGCAGGGCTCGAGGTGTGGGTGACGTCGCGCTCGGCAGGAAAGCGGGGCAGGGCCGCGCGCCTCGGCGCGGCGGCGACGTTCGAGCCCGATGCGCGGTTGCCGGCCCCCGTCGACCTGGTGCTCGAGACCGTGGGCCGCGCGACCTGGCGGCACTCGATGCGCTCGGTGCGTCCGGGTGGCACCGTCGTGGTCGCGGGCGCGACGAGCGGTGACCCGGAGGCGGCGGAGCTGACGCGACTGTTCTTCCACGAGATCCGCGTCCAGGGCGTGACGATGGGGTCACGCGAGGACCTGGCGGCACTCCTCCGTTTCCTCGCCCGCGGCGAGGTCCGGCCCGTGGTCGACGAGGTCCTGCCTCTCGCACGGGCCCGTGACGGGCTCGCGCGCCTGCGGTCCGGCGAACACTTCGGCAAGGTGGTGCTCACGCCGTGACACCCGCCTGGACCCCGGACGTCCTCGGGGACGGGTACCAGCAGCGGACGATCGAGCTCGAGCCTGACGACGAAGGAGAGGTCGTCGTCACGGTCGTCCGGCACTCGCCGGCATCGGACCAACCGCTCCGCCCGGCCCGTGCCGTCCTGTACGTGCACGGGTGGAGCGACTACTTCTTCCAGACCGAGCTGGCGGAGACGTGGCACAGCATGGGCGTGGCCTTCTACGCGGTCGACCTGCGCAAGTACGGGCGCAGCCTGCGCCCCCACCAGACGCCCGGCTACGTCGACGACCTCGGCGAGTACGACGCCGACCTCGCCGCCGCGCTCGACGCGATCCGCGAGGACCTCGGGCCCAACGTCGCGATCATGCTCATGGGGCACTCGACGGGCGGGCTCATCGCCGCGCTGTGGGCTCACCGCCACCCGGGCGTCGCCCGCGGTCTCGTGCTCAACAGCCCGTGGCTCGAGCTCCAGGGCTCGTCGATCGCCCGCACCGTGTCCGGTCCGGCGATCCGGCAGCTCGCACGTTTCCAGCCACGCGCACCGCTGCCGAGCATCGACCCGGGCCACTACGCGCGCACGCTGCGGGACCGCGAGGACGGGACGTGGGTGATCGACGACGCATGGCGGCCGTTCCCGTCCTTTCCGGTCCGCGCGGGATGGCTGCGGGCGATCATCGCCGGCCACGCGCGCGTCGCCGCGGGGCTGTCGATCGACTGCCCGGTGCTGGTGCTCCTCGCCGAGCGGTCGCTCTTCAGCACGCGGTGGACCGAGGACATGCGCGCCGCGGACATCGTGCTCGACGTCGAACCGCTCGCGCGGCGCTCGTCGAACCTCGGGCCCGTGGTGACCCTCGTGCGCATCACCGGCGGGATGCACGACCTCACGCTCTCCGCCCCCGGGCCGCGCGCACGCTACTTCGCCGAGATCGTCCGCTGGTCGGCGGCGTACGGGTGGTCGTAGAAATGCCGAAGGCCCACCCCTTGAGGGGTGGGCCTTCGGTGAAGGGTTGTCCGGCGGCGTCCTACTCTCCCACCCCGTCTCCAGGGCAGTACCATCGGCGCTGAAGGGCTTAGCTTCCGGGTTCGGTATGGGACCGGGCGTTTCCCCTTCGCTGTGACCGCCGTAACGCTGTGAACCTGTCAACACTCACGGGTGACCCCCTGTGTGTGGGGGTGTGGTGTTGGTGGTTCGGGAACCGCACAGTGGACGCGTAGCACAAAAAGTGTTGGGTGTTGAAGTTGTCGGCTGATTAGTACCGGTCAGCTGCACGGGTCGTTGGTCCCCGCTTCCACGTCCGGCCTATCTACCCAGTGTTCTGCTGGGTGCCTCTCACCCGCAAGGGGTGTGGAAACCTCATCTTGAAGCAGGCTTCCCGCTTAGATGCTTTCAGCGGTTATCCCTTCCGAACGTAGCCAACCAGCGGTGCTCCTGGCGGAACAACTGGCACACCAGAGGTTCGTCCGTCCCGGTCCTCTCGTACTAGGGACAGCCCTTCTCAAGTTTCCTGCGCGCGCAGCGGATAGGGACCGAACTGTCTCACGACGTTCTAAACCCAGCTCGCGTACCGCTTTAATGGGCGAACAGCCCAACCCTTGGGACCTACTCCAGCCCCAGGATGCGACGAGCCGACATCGAGGTGCCAAACCATGCCGTCGATATGGACTCTTGGGCAAGATCAGCCTGTTATCCCCGGGGTACCTTTTATCCGTTGAGCGACGGCGCTTCCACAAGCCACCGCCGGATCACTAGTTCCGACTTTCGTCCCTGCTCGACCTGTCAGTCTCACAGTCAAGCTCCCTTGTGCACTTGCACTCGACACCTGATTGCCAACCAGGCTGAGGGAACCTTTGAGCGCCTCCGTTACATTTTAGGAGGCAACCGCCCCAGTTAAACTACCCACCAGGCACTGTCCCTGGTCCGGATCACGGACCGAGGTTAGACATCCGAAGCGGTCAGAGTGGTATTTCAACGTTGACTCCACCCGCACTGGCGTGCGGACTTCACAGTCTCCCACCTATCCTACACAAACCGCACCGAACACCAATACCAAGCTATAGTAAAGGTCCCGGGGTCTTTCCGTCCTGCTGCGCGTAACGAGCATCTTTACTCGTAGTGCAATTTCGCCGAGTTCGCGGTTGAGACAGCGGAGAAGTCGTTACGCCATTCGTGCAGGTCGGAACTTACCCGACAAGGAATTTCGCTACCTTAGGATGGTTATAGTTACCACCGCCGTTTACTGGGGCTTAAATTCTGAGCTTCACCCCGAAGGGTTGACCCGTCCTCTTAACCTTCCAGCACCGGGCAGGCGTCAGTCCGTATACATCGTCTTGCGACTTCGCACGGACCTGTGTTTTTAGTAAACAGTCGCTTCTCCCTGGTCTCTGCGGCCGTCCACGCTCCCCGAGCAAGTCGGTTCACGTTTCGGGCCCCCCTTCTCCCGAAGTTACGGGGGCATTTTGCCGAGTTCCTTAACCACGATTCGCTCGATCGCCTTGGTATTCTCTACCTGACCACCTGAGTCGGTTTGGGGTACGGGCGGCTAGAACCTCGCGCCGAGGCTTTTCTTGGCAGCATAGGATCACCCAGTTCGCGCATGCGCGCTCACCGTCAGCTCTCAGCCTGTATGCCTGGCGGATTTGCCTACCAGACGGCCTACAGCCTTGGACGTGGTCAACCATCGCCACGCCGGGCTACCTTCCTGCGTCACCCCTGTTAATACGCTTACCTACTACCGGTTCGGGTCCCGTGCTCCGGTGCCCGTTGACCCCGAAGGGTCGGTGGGCACGTTCGGACGGTTAGCATCACCGGGCTCGGTATGGGCGGTTCTTCGCCGGTAGGAGAATATCAACTCCTTGTCCATCGACTACGCCTGTCGGCCTCGCCTTAGGTCCCGACTTACCCAGGGCGGATTAACCTGGCCCTGGAACCCTTGGTCATTCGGCGGACGGGTTTCTCACCCGTCTTTCGCTACTCATGCCTGCATTCTCACTCGTGTGGGCTCCACCGCTGGGTTCCCCCGCGGCTTCACTGCCCACACGACGCTCCCCTACCCACCTGCGCCTCTGGACCACGAAGGCCTGAGTTGAGCGCAGATGCCACGGCTTCGGCGGTGTACTTGAGCCCCGCTACATTGTCGGCGCGGAATCACTTGACCAGTGAGCTATTACGCACTCTTTCAAGGGTGGCTGCTTCTAAGCCAACCTCCTGGTTGTCTGTGCAACTCCACATCCTTTCCCACTTAGCACACGCTTAGGGGCCTTAGCCGGTGGTCTGGGCTGTTTCCCTCTCGACTACGGAGCTTATCCCCCGCAGTCTCACTGCCACGCTTCCACTTACCGGCATTCGGAGTTTGGCTGACGTCAGTAACCTTGTAGGGCCCATCGGCCATCCAGTAGCTCTACCTCCGGCAAGAAACACGTGACGCTGCACCTAAATGCATTTCGGGGAGAACCAGCTATCACGAAGTTTGATTGGCCTTTCACCCCTAACCACAGGTCATCCCCCAGGTTTTCAACCCTGGTGGGTTCGGTCCTCCACGCGGTCTTACCCGCGCTTCAACCTGCCCATGGCTAGATCACTTCGCTTCGGGTCTAGACCCAGCGACTGTATCGCCCTGTTCGGACTCGCTTTCGCTACGGCTTCCCCACACGGGTTAACCTCGCCACTGAGCACTAACTCGCAGGCTCATTCTTCAAAAGGCACGCTGTCACCCCAACCAAGGAGGCTCCAACGGATTGTAGGCACACGGTTTCAGGTACTATTTCACTCCCCTCCCGGGGTACTTTTCACCTTTCCCTCACGGTACTGGTCCGCTATCGGTCACTAGGTAGTATTTAGGCTTAGCAAGTGGTCTTGCCAGATTCACACGAGATTTCTCGGGCCCCGTGCTACTTGGGATCCCCTTCGGGAGGCCACGCCATTTCGTCTACCGGACTGGCACCGTCTGTGGTCCGCCTTTCAATGCGGTTCGACTATGACGCGACTTTCTGACTCCCCGGCAGACTGTCAGATCCACCAGAAGGGTCCCACAACCCCGAACACGCAACGCCTGACAGCTTGAACACGCGCCCGGTTTGGCCTCATCCGCTTTCGCTCGCCACTACTCACGGAATATCTCTTCCTGTCGGTACTGAGATGTTTCACTTCCCGACGTTCCCTCCACACACCCTATATATTCAGGTGCGGGTCACACGACATGACTCGTGCGGGGTTCCCCCATTCGGACACCCTCGGATCACAGCTCGTTTGCCAGCTCCCCGAGGCTTATCGCAGGCTACAACGTCCTTCTTCGGCTCCTAGTGCCAAGGCATCCACCCTGTGCCCTTAAAAACTTCAACAAACAACAAAACTGCAGAAACCAAGAACCACACCCACCAGAACGACCCCGAAGGACCGACCAGCAAGCAGGTCTTGATCTTACAAAGATGCTCGCGTCCACTGTGCAGTTCTCAAACAACCAACGACCCCGACCCCACCCGACCCGCCTACCACCCCAGCACACCCGCCCCCACACCCCCCGAAGGAAGCACAGCGACGAACAACCAGGACAGCGGTTCGTGGTCGAAGGACCGGCCCGTACCAGGCACCCCACCAACCGGTGGCCGGTGACCTGAGGACCCAACAGTGTGCTCGACAAGCGCCCGACCCCACCACCACCGTTCCACCACACCCACCAGCCCCGAAGGACCAGCAGACGCAGGTACTAGGCACCAGCGACGACCCGACGCTCTTTCGTCAATGTTCCACCCATGAGCAACCACCCAAACGCGCGTTCGGCGATGGCGTGGCACCTGAACACCCACCCACCAGCACAGGGCCGGCGACGATGAGTGTTGGTAGCTCCTTAGAAAGGAGGTGATCCAGCCGCACCTTCCGGTACGGCTACCTTGTTACGACTTAGTCCCAATCGCCAGTCCCACCTTCGACCACTCCCCCCGGTAAACCGGTTGGGCCATGAGCTTCGGGTGTTACCGACTTTCGTGACTTGACGGGCGGTGTGTACAAGGCCCGGGAACGTATTCACCGCAGCGTTGCTGATCTGCGATTACTAGCGACTCCGACTTCATGGGGTCGAGTTGCAGACCCCAATCCGAACTGAGACCGGCTTTTTGGGATTCGCTCCACCTTACGGTATCGCAGCCCTTTGTACCGGCCATTGTAGCATGCGTGAAGCCCAAGACATAAGGGGCATGATGATTTGACGTCATCCCCACCTTCCTCCGAGTTGACCCCGGCAGTCTCCCATGAGTCCCCGGCATAACCCGCTGGCAACATGGGACGAGGGTTGCGCTCGTTGCGGGACTTAACCCAACATCTCACGACACGAGCTGACGACAACCATGCACCACCTGTGCACGAGTGTCCAAAGAGACCACCATCTCTGGTGGCTTCCCGTGCATGTCAAGCCTTGGTAAGGTTCTTCGCGTTGCATCGAATTAATCCGCATGCTCCGCCGCTTGTGCGGGCCCCCGTCAATTCCTTTGAGTTTTAGCCTTGCGGCCGTACTCCCCAGGCGGGGCACTTAATGCGTTTGCTGCGGCACGGAACTCGTGGAATGAGCCCCACACCTAGTGCCCAACGTTTACGGCATGGACTACCAGGGTATCTAATCCTGTTCGCTCCCCATGCTTTCGCTCCTCAGCGTCAGTTGCGGCCCAGAGACCTGCCTTCGCCATCGGTGTTCCTCCTGATATCTGCGCATTCCACCGCTACACCAGGAATTCCAGTCTCCCCTACCGCACTCTAGTCTGCCCGTACCCGATGCAAGCTCGAGGTTGAGCCTCGAGTTTTCACACCAGACGCGACAAACCGCCTACGAGCTCTTTACGCCCAATAATTCCGGACAACGCTTGCGCCCTACGTATTACCGCGGCTGCTGGCACGTAGTTAGCCGGCGCTTCTTCTGCAGGTACCGTCACTTGCGCTTCTTCCCTGCTGAAAGAGGTTTACAACCCGAAGGCCTTCATCCCTCACGCGGCGTCGCTGCATCAGGCTTGCGCCCATTGTGCAATATTCCCCACTGCTGCCTCCCGTAGGAGTCTGGGCCGTGTCTCAGTCCCAGTGTGGCCGGTCGCCCTCTCAGGCCGGCTACCCGTCGTCGCCTTGGTAGGCCATCACCCCACCAACAAGCTGATAGGCCGCGAGCCCATCCCTGACCGAAAAACTTTCCAACCACCCCCATGCGAGGACGGCTCATATCCGGTATTAGCCCCGGTTTCCCGGAGTTATCCCAAAGTCAGGGGCAGGTTACTCACGTGTTACTCACCCGTTCGCCACTAATCAACCCAGCAAGCTGGGCATCATCGTTCGACTTGCATGTGTTAAGCACGCCGCCAGCGTTCGTCCTGAGCCAGGATCAAACTCTCCGTAAATGAACAACGCCAACCACCAGGCAAACCCGGCAGCAGACAATCCATACGAAGCAAACCCCCGAAGAGGTTCACAAAACTGGCATCAACACGAAAGATGACATCATCTTCCGAAATTCAACCAAAGGAATCCCAGACACAACCAACCACCCCACCCACAACGGGCAAGACGACCAGCCATGCCACGGGACAAAAAATGGCATTGACTAACAAGCACACTGTTGAGTTCTCAAACAACCGACACACACCGCCTCCGGCCTCTTGGCGAGGCCCTTGCGCGGGGCTTTCCTTCGTTCCGAAGCCTACCAGACCGTTTCTTCGTCCCGGACCGGTCGAAACCGGCGCCAGGGATCAAAAGAATGCTGACCAGGAAGCCCCCACACCCGTCACGGCGCACCACTGTGCGACCGAGATTCTGGTGGGAGTTCCGCCCGGGGGACCAGCCACTTCGCGTCTGCTCCGAAGAGCTACGCCGTGGTGTCTGTTCCTCCCTGCCGGGCGACCTCGAGAACATTACGGGTCCGGGGGCGGGCCGGTCAACTCGCCCTGTCGTGACCCCGCTCACCCGGTGCGTCGCCCTCCACCGCGGCGGACGCCCGTGCGGCGAGGTGCGCGACGGCGTCGTGCAGCTCCGCCGGCCCCACGACCCGGAAGGGCACGTCGAAGATGCCGAACCAGGCGGCGAGCCCTCCCCACGACCAGGAACCCGCGGTCAGCCGGCACCGCCCGTCCCCCACGGGTTCGACGAGAGCGTCCGTACCGGCCCACGCGGCGACCGTGGCGGCGTCCAGTGCGAGCTCGACCGTGCCCCGCACCGGGTACGACGGTCGCGTGAAGCGCTCGGCCACGAAGGTCGCGACGTCGGGCGCCGGAAGCTCGCGCGGGGTGAAGCGGGGGCCCGCGCCGTCGCGCGGCGTCATCCTGTCCGCCCGGAAGGTGCGCCAGTCGTCCCGCTCCAGGTCCCACGCCACGAGGTACCACCGACCACCCCAGGTGACGAGGTGGTGCGGCTCGACACGACGCGGCGGCCGGAACCCCTCGGCGTCGCCCGGCGGGTGCAGCACCTCGCCCGAGCCGCCGTCGTAGTCGAAGCGCAGGACGCGGTGCTCCGTCGTCGCGGCCCCCACGGCGAGGAGCACGTCCGTGCGTACGGACGGGAGCGCGGACTCGCGCCTTCCCGGGACCGCGGTGACCTCGAGCGCGTCGATGCGCGTGCGCAGACGTGCCGGCATGACCTGGCGGATGGTCGCGAGGGCCCGGGCCGCGGCGTCCTCCACGCCGGGGAGGTTCCCTGTCCGGAGCGCGATGGCGACGGCCACCGCCTGCTCGTCGTCGAACAGCAGCGGCGGAAGGTCGGCGCCTGCGTCGAGGCGGTAGCCGCCGTCCGGGCCCTTGGTCGCGCGCACGGGGTAGCCGAGCTCGCGCAGCCGGTCCACGTCGCGACGCACCGTCCGTGCGCTCACGTCGAGTCGTTCGGCGAGTGCCGCGCCGGGCCAGTCGCGGCGCGCCTGGAGGAGGGACAGCAGCCTGAGGAGTCGTCCGGAGGTCTCGAGCATGTCTCCAGGTTCGCACGGTGTACAGGACAGAACCTGACCTCTACCCCTGGCAACGTCGTCCTCGACGCACGAACCACACCAGGAGGAGCCCCGTGATCCGGACCAGAGCACTGACCAAGGACTTCGCCGTCGGCCGCGACGCGAGCCGCACGGTGCACGCCGTGCGCGGCATCGACCTCGACGTCGCTCCGGGCGAGCTCGTCGCCGTCCTCGGCCCGAACGGCGCCGGCAAGACGACCACTCTCCGCATGCTCACGACGCTGATCCGCCCGACGTCCGGGTCGGCCACGGTCGCCGGTCACGACGTCGTCGGCGAGCCCGACGCCGTCCGGCACCGCATCGGGTACGTCGGGCAGGGCAACGGCGCCGGGCACGCGCAGCGCGTCGTCGACGAGCTCGCGAGCCAGGGGCGCATCTACGGGCTCGACCGCCGGACCGCCGTGCGGCGCGCGGACGAGCTGCTCGACTCGCTCGAGCTGACGGCGCAGCGCACGCGCAAGGTCTCCGACCTCTCCGGCGGTCAGCGCCGCCGTCTCGACGTCGCGATGGGCCTCGTGCACGCGCCGTCGCTGCTGTTCCTCGACGAGCCGTCCACGGGCCTCGACCCGCACAACCGCGCGAACCTCTGGGACCACGTCCTGCGCATGCGCGAGGACGCCCTCGCCGCGACGGGCGAGCCCATGACGATCGTCCTCACGACGCACTACCTCGACGAGGCGGACACGATGGCCGAGCGCGTCGTCGTCGTCGACCACGGTCAGGTCATCGCCGACGACACGGCCGAGAACCTCAAGGCCGACCTCGCGGGCGACCGCGTCGTCGTCACCGTCCCTGCGGCCGGTCCCGCGGACGACGGCGCGGCGCGGCTCGCCGACGTGGCCGCCCGCGTCGAGGGCTTCCGGGAGGCGACGCGCACCCCGGACGTCGGCACCGCCACGCTCGAGGTGCGCGCCGAGCGCGGCGACGCCTACCTCCCCCGTCTGCTGCGCGCCGCGGACGGCGCGGGCATCGCGGTCGCGACCGCCCAGGTGCACCGCCCGACGCTCGACGACGTCTTCCTCGCGCTCACCGGGCGCAGCCTGCGCGAGGCGGGTGCCACAGCCGAGACCGACTCATCCGACCACACCCCGAGCAGCACCAGCAGCGAGAGGACCGCAGCATGAGCGCCGTCGACACCGCCACCCCGGTCAGCACCCGTCCAGCCCCCCGAGCGTCCGGTGCCCCGCGCCGCAGCCTCGCGTCGTTCTCCCGCGACACGGGCATCGTGCTCGTGCGCGAGCTGCGGCCCGTCCTGCACGACCCGTTCTCCGTGATGTTCGGCCTCGTCCAGCCGCTCGTCTTCCTCGCGCTCTTCGGGCCCCTGCTCGTCGGGTCGCTCGGAGGGACGACGACCGGCGAGGACGTCCTCGGCGGCAGCGTCTGGCAGTGGTTCGTGCCCTCGATCCTCGTCATGACCACGCTCTTCGGGACGTCGACCACCGGCTCCAACCTCCTCTTCGAGCTCCAGACCGGTGCGCACGAGCGCATGCTCGTCTCGCCGCTGTCGCGCTCGTCCCTGCTCGTGGGCAGGGCGCTCAAGGAGATGGTCCCGATCGTCGCGCAGTCGGTCGTCGTGGTCCTCGTCATGCTGCCGTTCGGGTTCGTCCTCTTCCCCGTCGGCGCCGTCGTCGGGCTCGCGCTGCTGGCCGTGCTCGGTGTGGGGGTCGGTTCGCTCAGCTACGCCCTCGCGCTCGCCGTGCGCAAGCAGGACTGGATGTTCTGGGTCGTGCACCAGACCCTGGTCTTCCCGCTCATGATCCTCTCGGGGATGCTGCTCCCCCTCGAGACCGGACCCCGCTGGATGCAGGTCGCGTCCGCGGCGAACCCGCTGAAGTACGTCGTCGACGCCGAGCGCGCCCTGTTCGCCGGAGACCTCACCGCCCCGGCCGTCGCATGGGGCTGGGTCGCCGCCGTCGTGACGGCCGTCGTCGGGCTCACCGTCGGGATCCGCACGATGGTCCGGTCGACCGACTGAACGACCGCTGCGTCACCCGGCCCGGGCCAGCTCCACGGCCCGGGCCACGGCGCTGCCCGGGCTCGACAGGACGCGCACCGGCAGGTCGTCGAGCAGCGCCGCCGCGGGCGCCATGCTCGCCTGCGCCAGCACGACGACGTCGCCCGCCCCGGCGACGTCCCGCACCGCCCCCGCCACGCGCCGGTGGTACCCCGCCAGGTCTCCGGCCTCGAAGGCCGGCCACGCCCCGGCGCACACGACCGGCACGAGCTCGACCTCGGTCCCGGCGCGACGCGCCGCGTCGGCGAGGAGGTCCGTCGTCGGGCCGAGGGTCGAGGCGAGCGCCACGACCACGACGACGCGTCCCCCGCCCCGCACCGCGGCCTCCGCCACCGGCCGGTCGACCCGGAGCACCGGGACGGGAAGCGCCGCCTGGAGCCGCTCGGCGACCGGCCCGAGCGTCGAGCACGTGCACACCACCACCGACGCCCCCGCGGCGACGAGGTCGTCGACGTGCCGCCGCACCTGCTCCTGCGTCGAACGGTCGGCCCGCGCGTCGTCCAGCAGCGGCACGTCCACCCGGTGCACGTGCCCCTCCCCCGGCGCGACCTCGTCGACGAGCCCACCGAACGTCGCGACGTGCACGTCCGCCGTGTGCAGGAACCCGATCATGTCGCTCCGTTCGTGGTCATCGGGATGGCAACGAGCGGTGGTCGGGTGGGGTGGCCCGCCCCCACCGCGGACCCCACCACGCGGGCCGCGAACGCGACGCACGCCGCGGACGCGTCAGGCGTGCTGGGCGCGGAACGCGTCGGTGAGGGTGGGGCCGTCCTCGGCGCCGAGACGCCACACGCTCCACCCGTCGGCCGTCGACGTGCCGGACGCCGCGACCGCGGCGAGGTCGGGGTGGCGGAACCGGGCGCCGTCGGACAGCTCGATGAAGCCGTCGGGCTGGAGCACGGCCTCGAATCGCTGGCCACGGCGCGGGCGGGACCAGACGAGCTGGCGCGGGGCGCCGAACGCGCGGGCGAGGGCCACGAGGTCGGGGTCGTCGTCGGGGCCGAGCGGGGCGTCGACGGCCGGCGGTGCCGGGACGGGCACGACGTCGCGGCCGACCGGCACCTGGTCGGGGTCCGAGGTGACCGGCGGGTGGTAGGACAACGGGTCGTAGGCGCGCTCCGCGGCGGGGGTGCGCTGCTCGCCGTACTCGTGCGTGAGGTACGACTCGCGGGTCCGGATCGACTCGCGGGTCCGCACGGACTCGCGCGTGAGGATCGCGGTGCGGGGGACGAGGGGCTCCTCGGGCGGAGCCTCGACGGGACGCCGGTCCGCCCAGCCCGTCGACGCCGGCTCGGGGGTCGTGCGCGCGACGAGCGGGTCGTCGAGCGGGGCGAAGTCGAGGGCGGGACGCTCGGGGGCGGCCGGCTCGGCGGGCGGGACCGGGGCGAGCTGCCCGGTCTCCTGCGCCGACGTGGGCGTGATGCCGTACGTCGTGCGTGGTTCGAGCTCGGCGGCCCGGCGCCGCTCGGCCCGGGACAGCGCGGCCTGCCGCGTCACCACGGGAAACTTGCCGGTCAGGGCACGGCCCACGGCGACGCCGTCCGCGAAGTCGGATCCGGGGGCGACGGCGCGTCCTCGGGCGGGCTCCGGCGCGGCCGGGGGCGCCGGGTTGTCGCGGCTCACCGCGAGCGGCGACACGTCGACGAAGCGGCGGCCGTCCGCGCCGTTGACGACGCCGAGGCGCAGCACGGCGACCGGAGACCCTGGTTGGCGCAGGAAGTCGAGCGCGTCCTGGATGCCGTCGGCCGCGCTGGAGCAGATGACGATGAGGCGTGCACCCGTGGTCCGCGCGGTCGCCTGGGACCGCGTGAGGGGCACGTTGTCGTAGAAGGCGGCGACGTCCTGCTGGAACCGCGACGCCCCGCCGGAGTAACGGGCCGCGAGCTCGGCGCGCGTGAGGCGCCCGGCGCGGCCCGCGTGGTTGAGCGCCGTCGTCAGCGCTTCCTCGGTGAGCTCCGCGGTGACCTCGATGACGACGGGCAGCCCGGCGGCGTCGAGCGCGAGGAGATGGGGCTCGCCCTCGGACGTGCCGTGCGCGACGGGGAAGATCTGCTCGCCCAGGAGGCTGTCGAGGTTGCCGTCGACCACCCGCTGCGCGTCGGTCCCGAAGGCGCCCGCGGGCTGCGGCGGCTGGACGAGAACCGGACGCTCGGCGTCCACCTCGAAGAGGGGCATCGGGGGATCTCCTGCTGCTGCGGAACGCGACCTGGGCGGGGGCGTTTGCGCCATAGCCTACGTCGCCGGTCAAGTCCCCCGAACCGGCCGAACCGCCCGCGCGGGCGGCCCTGCGGCGGTGCCGGGCGATCCGCGGTCCCGCCGCAGGTCAGGCGTGCCCGGTCTCCTCGGACTCGGTCGCGAGGCGTTCCTCGACCCGGGCCACCTTGCCCGTGAGCTCGCCCGTTCGGCCTGGCCGGATGTCCGCCTTGATGACGAGCGACACGCGGTGGCCGCCCGCGCCGACGGCCTCCGTCGCGCGCTGGATCACCGGCATGACGACGTCCCAGTCGCCCTCGATCTCGGTGAACATCGCGGTCGTGCGGTTGGGCAGACCGGACTCGCGGACGATGCGGACGGCCTCGGCGACGGAGTCCGCGACGGACTCGCCGGCACCGAGCGGGGCGACGGAGAAGGCGAAGACGGCCATGGGGCCATCGTGGCACGTCCTACGGGACGAGCACCGCGCGGCCGAGGACCGTGCCCGCGCGCAGGTCGTCGACGGCCTGCTGGAAGTCCTCGAGCGCGTACCTCGTGACGTCCACGGCGATCTTGCCCTGCTGGGCGAGTGCGATGACCTCGAGCTGGTCCTGGTGCGTGCCGCCGAAGGAACGCTGGACGTTCACGCCCCAGGGCAAGGGCTCGCCCGCGATGTCGGCGTTGAACGGGAACGACCCGCCGCCCAGCCCGACGAGCCGCAGCGCACCGCCGGAGGCCACGACCTGGGTGGCGAGCCGGACGGTCGGGGCGGTCCCGACGAAGTCGAACACCGCGTCGGCGCCGTCGCCGCGGGTGAGGCCGAGGATCTTCTCGGCCGCTCCGGCGTCGCTGAGCACGACGTCCTGCGCACCGTGCTCGCGGGCGAAGGCGAGCTTCTCCTCGGAGGTGTCCACGGCGACGATGCGGCAGCCCGTGACGGCGCGCAGGATCTGCAGCCCCAGGTGACCGAGCCCGCCGATGCCGATGACGACGGCCGTCGAGTCCGGACGCAGGTGGGAGGCGGCGCTGTTGACCGCGTGCATCGGCGTCGTGCCGGCGTCGGCGAGCGGTGCGGCGGCGACCGGGTCGAGGTCGCCGATCGGGTCGAGGTGGATCGCGCGGACCTTCATGTACTCCGCCATGCCGCCGTCGGGACCGATGCCGGGCGTCTGGGGGAACCCGGTCCGCGAGCCGTTGACCGTGCAGGTGTTGGTCCGGCCCTCGAGGCAGCTGCGGCAGCGGCCGCAGAACCACACCACGCTGACGAGGACCGCGTCCCCGACCTCCAGCCCCGAGACACCCGCGCCCGTCCGCGCGACGTGCCCCGCCGCCTCGTGGCCGACGGTGTTGCCGAAGAAGGGCCAGGACTCGTCCTGGTCGAGGATGTGGAGGTCGGAGTGGCACAGACCCGCGGCCGCCACCTTGACCAGGACCTCGTCGTCCTCGATCTCCGGCACGGGGACGTCGTCGAGAACGAGCCGTCCGGGTCCGCTGAGCTGGATGGCGCGCATGTCGGTCCTCCGAGGGTCGTCGGGCTCGGGCGTCGGTCGGTCGGGCACGGCCGAGGTGCGGCTGCGCGCCTCGACCGTAGCGTCTGAGGCCTGGTCAGGACCGTCGGACACGTCGCCCGACGTAGGCTCGGGGCGTGACAGCCGAACACCGGACCGACCGCGTGACCGTGCTCGCGGGTGGCGTCGGGGGTGCGCGGCTCGCGCACGGCCTCGACCTCGCGGGCGTGGACCTCACGGTCGTCGTCAACGTCGCGGACGACGTCGAGCTCCACGGGCTGTGGATCTCGCCCGACCTCGACACCGTCACGTACACCCTCGCGGGGCTCGCGGACGAGGAGCGGGGGTGGGGCGTCGTCGGTGAGACGTACGCCGCGCTGGACGCGATGGGGCGGCTCGGCGAGGACACGTGGTTCACGCTGGGCGACCGGGACCTCGCGACCCACGTCGTGCGCACTGCCCGGCTGCGCGCGGGCTCCTCCCTGACCGACGTGACCGCGCAGCTCACGTCCGCGCTCGGGGTGCGGCCTCGCGTGCTGCCGGTGAGCGACGACCGGGTTGCGACGCTCGTCGACACGCCCGCCGGGCGGCTCGGGTTCCAGGAGTACTTCGTCGGGCGGCGGCACGCGGACGACGTCCTCGGCCTCGTCTACGAGGGCATCGACGGCGCGCGCCCCGCCCCCGGCGTGCTCGACGCCGTGCGGGACGCCGACGTGGTGGTGATCGCGCCGTCGAACCCCTTCCTCTCGGTCGAGCCGGCGCTGGGAGTCGTGGGCGTGCGCGAGGCGCTCGCCGGGACAGCGGCGCGCCGCGTCGCGGTGAGCCCGATCGTCGGCGGACGCGCGATCAAGGGTCCGGCGGCACAGATCCTCACGACGCTGGGGCACGAGGTCTCGGCGCTCGGTGTCGCCCGGCTGTACGTCGAGCTCGTGGACGTCATGGTGATCGACGACCACGACGCGGACCTCGCCGACGCGGTCCGCGCGCTGGGGATGGAGGTCGTCGTCACGGACACCGTGATGGGCGGCGCGGAGGGCCGCGAGCGCCTGGCGCGCACGCTCCTGCGCTCGGTCGGAGCGGCACGTGGTTGAGCTCGTGCCCGACGGCGGCGCTCGCCCGGGTGGCCAGCCGCACCCACGCCGCGTGGTCGCCGTCGTGCCGCTGCGTGACGGGGCCTCGGGGAAGTCGCGGCTCGCGCACGTGCTCGACCTGGCCGCGCGCAGCCGGCTCGTCGCGGTGCTCGCCCGGCACGTGGTGCGGACCCTGCTCGCGAGCGACGGCGTGGAGCGCGTGGTCGTGGTGACGTCGGACCCGCGGTTCGCGTGGCGCGCCCTGCGGGACGTCGTGGTGGACGCCTCCGACGCCTCGTCCGACACCGTGGCAGGCGCCGACGGTCTCCCCCTGCTGACCGACGACGCGGACCGGCTGCGCATCGTCCTGCAGCCCGCCGACCGCCCGGGGCTGAACGCGGCGGTCGACGTCGGTCGGGAGGTCGCGGCGGAGGACGGCCCGGTCCGGCTGCTCGTCGCGCACGCCGACCTGCCCGCGCTCACGCCCGAGGACGTGCGCGCCGTCCTCGCCGCGGATGCCCCGGTCGTCGTCGCGACGGACCGGCACGGCGCCGGGACGAACCTCCTCGCGCTCGACGACGCGAGGTTCCGGTTCCGGTTCGGGGAGGGCAGCCGCGCCGCGCACGTCGCGGAGGCCGACCGGCTCGGGCTGCGGGCCGCCGTCGTGCAGCGCCCCGGGACTGCGGTCGACCTCGACACGGTCGACGACTGGGGCGAGCTGCCCGCCGACGTCCGTGCCGCCGTCGGCCCACACGTCCCGGCGCTCGAGGACCACACCACGGGGAGCACGCGGAGCGACGCCTCCGCACGAGACGAGGCCGAACCGGCATGACCCCCGACCCTCGGACGATCGGTCCTTTTCCGGTGTGCCCGTAGCCGCGTCGGTGCGCACCGCTACGAGGGCCACTCCCCCGGTTCCTCGACCTGGCCGGCGTTCGTGACCCGTAGGTCCGCCATCGCGCGCGACCACGCGCCGTCGTCGAACGGGCCGGGGCAGTCGAGCACGATCTCGACGGTCCGGACCTGCGCGCCGCCCTCGAACGTCGGGGTCACGGCCACGCGGGCCGCTCCGCGGACCTGCACCTGGCCCCGCGGCGTCGAGACGCTCCAGTCCTGACCGACGGCGTTCGTCGTCACCACGGTGGCCCCGTCCGTGCCGACCGGGAGCTGCAGGTCGCGCACGGGCGAGGCAGGCTCGCCGCCGTCGACGTCACGCGTGGCCACCAGGAGCGCCTCCGAGGCGTCTCGTGGCGCGGCCGGCGGCGGGTCGTCGGCCAGCGTGCCGCGCCAGGACAGCACACAGCTGCCGTACGCCGCTGCGGGCTCCCACCCGGGGCGAGGGAGGGGCGAGGCCGCGCCGGACGACTCCCCGGCCGGGTCGGTCAGGAGCTCGACCGCCGGTTCCTGGACGGCGAGCCGGTCCTCCGGGGCGCTCGTCGACGTCTCGACCGGCCCGCTCTCCTGGACGCGCGAGCCGTCCGGGGGCGAGCCCGCGGTGCACGCGCCGAGCGCAAGGACGGCGAGAGCGGCGGCCGCGGCGAGGACCGACGCGAAGCCGGGCGAGCGCCTCACAGACGTGCTTCCCAGCGGCCGCGGTGCACGACGTCGTCGAGCGGCTTGCGCGCGCGACGTCGGGGGGAGCCGGTGGTGGTGGTGTCGGCGGGGTGCCCGACGGCGACGACGCCCGTCGGGGCGTACTCGTCCGGGATGCCGAACGCCTCGCGCAGCCGCGCGACCTCGCCCGGTGCGACGCCGAAGAAGCACGCGCCCAGGCCCTCGTCGACGGCGGTCTGCAGCATGAGGAGCGACGCCATCCCGGCGTCGACGTGCCAGTACGGGACGGCCCAGCGGTTCTCGTCGCGGTCCGCCCAGCCCTTGTCGTCCTCGGCGTACCGGGCGAGGTAGGCGTCCTTCGACGTGAGGGCGACGACGAGCACGGGCGCCGTCCGCATCCCCGCGAGCCAGGCGCTCATGCTGCGCTCCGGGTCGGCGGGGGTCGTGGCGGCCCAGAAGCGCGCGACGTCGTCCGGCTCGGTGAGCACGAGGAACGACCAGCCCTGCGCGAAGCCCGCGTTGGGCGCACGGACCGCGTTGCGCACGAGCCGGTCGACCGCCGCCGGTGCGACGGGCTCTGCGGTGAACCGGCGCACCATGCGTCGGCGTCGGACGACGTCCTGGAACTCCACGGTCCCTCCGCTCTGCCACCGCCTCCGGGCTGTCGTGCGACCGCCTCGCGGTGGACTGCACCCTATCCGGCGGCAGGGGCGCGCAGTCGGCGCGTCATCCGCTGCTCGTCGAGGCGCGGGTCGCTCGGCAGAGGCTTCGTCTCGCCGGTCGCGACGAAGCCCGCACGCTCGTAGAGCGTGCGGGCCGCGACGTTGGTCGTGGTGACCCAGAGCGGCACGTCACCGTGGGGTGACGCGCCGCGCCCAGCAGGTCACGCGGCGTCGAGGCGCGCGCGCAGCTCCGGGTCGAGGTCGAGGTCGGCGGCACCGAGGAGCTCGTCGAGCTGCTCGAGCGTGCTCGGCCCGATGATCGGGACGCTGGGGTGCTCGCCGCCGAGGAGCCACGCGAGCACGACCTGGTTCGGCGTCACGCCGAGCTCGCCCGCGACCTCGTGCAGGAGGCGGATGCGCTCGCGCGTCGCGGCGTGGTCGAACCCGTCCCACAGCGGCTTGTCGCGCCGCACGTACGCACCCTGGAGGATCGGCGAGTAGGCCGTGACCGCGAGCGGCGGCCGCCCGTCGACCCCCGTGGACGCCGCGTAGTCGAGCAGCTCGTACGAGGCCCAGTTGTGGCGCCCCGGCTCGGGCGTCGGGTACGCGTACGTGTAGTTCTGCTGGACGAGCCCGTACGGCGCGATCCCCTGGCGCAGCGCCTCCTCGCGCGCCTCGACGACGCGCCACAGCGCGACGTTCGAGATGCCCGTGATCCCGACGACGCCCTCCGCCTGGAGCTTGCCGAACGCGCCGACGGTCTCCGCGAGCGGCGTCTCGAGGTCGTCGACGTGCCCATAGAGCACGTCCACGTGGTCGATGCCGAGGTGGCGCAGGCTCTCGTGCGCCTCGTACGCGACGACGTCGGCGCCGAGGCCCTGGAAGTTCGTGGGCTCGACGTTCTGCAGCGGGAGGGCGGGGTCCTTCTTCGCCGCGCCGAGCTTGGTCGCGATCCGGACCTCGTCGCGGACGCCGCGGCTCGCGAGCCAGCGCCCGAGCAGGTCCTCGCTGTCTCGGCCGTGACCGCCAGCCCAGAAGCTGTAGTTGTTCGCGGTGTCGAGGAAGGTGCCGCCTGCTTCGACGTAGCGGTCGAGGATCGCGAACGACGTGTCCTCGTCCACGAGCGTGCCCATGTTCATCGTGCCGAGGCAGAGCGTCGAGACGTCGAAGGACGTGCGCCCGTCGCCGATGGTGCGGTACCGCATGGTGGTCTCCCGGTGGTTCGTGGGGTGGTCCGTGCCGGACCGTGGTCCTGATGACAGGCTCCACGCTACGAACAGATCGGCACGGGTGTACGGTCCGATTCCATGGGGTTCGACCAGACCACTTCATCACCTGCCCGCGCCGCCCGGGCGGAGGAGGGTCCGACGGCGGAACTCGCCTGGGAAGCCCTGCTCGACCTGGGCGACGGGCCGGGCTCGCGCGTCGAGCGGCTCGAGCGCGCGGTCCGTGACGCCGTCCGCACCGGGCGCGTGCCGGTCGGCGCGGCCCTGCCGCCCAGCCGACAGCTCGCCGAGGCGCTCGGGGTGTCGCGCTGGGTCGTGACCGAGGCCTACGGCCAGCTCGTCGCCGAGGGCTTCCTCGAGGCGCGCACCGGCTCCGCGACGCGTGTCTCGGCCGCGGCGGTTCGCGGACCCGCGCGCGCCGTCGTCCCTGCCGGGCGGACCGACATCGCGCGGACCGCCGCACGCGCGAGGTTCGACCTCGCGCCGGGCGTGCCCGACCTGCGTCACGTCCCCCGCGACCCCTGGCTGCACGCGGCGCGCGAGGCGCTGACGGAGGCGTCGAACGACGACCTCGGCCAGCCCGCGCCGTCAGGTCACCCCCGTGCGCGGGCCATCGTCGCCGGCCATCTCCGCCGGGCGCGCGTCGTCGCCGGCCCGGACGACGCCGTCGTGCTCTCGCGCGGCGCGACGGACGGCATGGGGCGCGTCGCCGCGGCGCTCGTCGAGGCGGGGCACACCCACCTCCTCGTCGAGGACCCGAGCTGGTCGGTGCTGCGCGACGTCGCGGCGCGCGCCGGCCTCACGCCCGTCCCCGTGCCGGTGGACGACGGCGGAGCGGACGTGGACGCGCTCGTGGACGCGTCACGGGCCACGGGGGCACGCGCCGCGCTGGTCACGCCCGCCCACCAGTTCCCCACGGGCGCGGCGCTCGCTCCCGAGCGGCGGGAGGCGCTCGTCGCGTGGGCGCGCGCCGTGGACGGGCTCGTCGTCGAGGACGACTACGACGCCGAGTTCCGGTACGACCGGCGGCCCGTCGCCGCGCTCCAGCAGCTCGACCCCGACCGCGTGCTGCTGCTCGGGTCGGTGAGCAAGACGATGAGCCCGGCGTTCGGCGTCGGGTGGATGGTCGTGCCGCCGCGCTGGCGCGAAGCCGTGGCGCGTGCGGCCGGGACGACGGCGGCACCGTCCACGGTCGACCAGCTCACGTTCGCGCGGTTCGTCGCGTCGGGCGGGTACGACCGGCACCTGCGCGCCGCGCGCGGGCGCTACCGGCGCCGTCGCGACGCCGTGCTCGACGCCCTCGCGCGCGAGCTCCCCGGGGCGACCGCGAGCGGCATCGCGGCGGGGATGCACGCGCTGCTCACCCTGCCGGGATCACGCGACGCCCCGGCGCCCGACGCCGCGCACGTCGTGCGAGAGGCGGCACGGCGCGAGGTGACCGTCGTGGACCTCCGCCGCTACCAGGTCCGGCCCGCCGAGCGGTCGACGACGCTCGTGCTGGGGTACGGCAACCTCGCCGACGCGCGCGTGGACGAGGCCGTGGCCCGCCTCGCCGATGCGGTGCGCCGAGCCGGGTCCGCCCCGCTCGTCACGCGAGATAGCGACCTGCGGCCGAGATAGCGACGTCGCTCCACCTGCGCGCCGCTACCTCGGCCGCAGGTCGCTGTCTCGCGCAGCAGAGGCGGGCGGACTGCCGGGCGGGGAGGACGGCGGCGGGTCAGAGCCGCTCGGCGAGCAGCTCCACGAGGGCCTTGCCCTGCACCCCGGCGAGGTCGTCGGCCTGCGTGCGGCACGAGAAGCCGTCCGCGAGGTACACGTCGCCGGGTGCGGCGTCGCGCAGCGCGGGCAGGAGCGCGTTCTCCGCGACGGCGACCGACGTCTCGTAGTGGCCCTTCTGCATGCCGAAGTTGCCCGCGAGGCCGCAGCAGCCCGCGAGGACCTTGATCGTGGCGCCCGCGTCGCGCAGCAGCCGCTCGTCCGCGGCGAAGCCCATGACCGAGTGCTGGTGGCAGTGCGGCTGCACGACGGCGGTCACGTCGGACAGGTCGGGCACGCGCCACCCGGACTCACGGCCGGGAGCGGTGTCGACCGACGTGAGGAGCTCGGCGAGCGTCCGGGTCGCGGCGGACACGGCCCGTGCACGCGGGTCGTCGGGGAACAGGTCCACGAGGTCCGAGCGGAGCACGGCGGTGCACGACGGCTCGAGCCCCATGATCGGGATGCCGTTCACCGCGTAGGGGCCGAGCACGGACAGCAGGTTCTCCAGGCGCTTGCGCGCGCCGTCGAGCTGACCCGTGCTGATCCACGTGAGGCCGCAGCACGCCTCCTGCTCGGGGACGACGACGTCGTACCCGGCCGCCGTGAGCACCTTGACGGCCGCCTGGGGAACGCCGGGCGACATGTTGTCGCTGAACGAGTCCGTCCACAGCACGACCTTGGGGCGCTCGTCGCGCACGGGCTTGCCCGGTGTCTGGCCGATGCGCAGGCCCGGCACGCCCCGTGTCGCGCCGCCGCGCTTCCACCACGTCCGGAAGGGCACCTCGGCGAACGTGGTCATCGAGCGGCGCGTGTCCATGCCGCCGGCCCACAGGACGGTCTTCGCGATCGGCCGGAACCCGAGGAGCTTGTTGGCCAAGCGCGGCATGCCCGTCGCGAGCCGTGCCCACACCGGGAGCCAGCCGAGCGAGTAGTGGTCGACCGGGCGCAGCTTCCCGCGGTACGTACGGTAGAGGACCTCGGACTTGTACTGCGCCATGTCGACCCCCGCGGGGCAGTCGCTCGAGCACGCCTTGCAGGACAGGCAGAGGTCGAGCGACTCGTGCACCTCGGGCGCCGACAGCCCGCCGACCAGCGTGCCGTTCACGGCCTCCTGGAGCACGCGGGCGCGGGCGCGCGTGACGTCCTTCTCGTCCTTGGTCGCTCGGTACGAGGGGCACATGAACCCGCCCGCGGCGCTCGTGTCCGCGCGGCACTTGCCGACGCCGACGCACCGGTGCACGGCCTGGGTGATGTCGCCGTGGTCGTGCGCGAACGAGAAGCCCTGGTAGCCGGCGCGGCGGGAGATCTTGGTGACCTTCGCCGGCGCGGCGGTGCTCGTGCCGGGGGTGCCCGGCGCTCCGACCTTCGACAGGAGCGGGTGCGCGTGCGGGCGGCGCAGGTCGTCGTCGATCGCGCTCGGGCGCACGACCACGCCCGGGTTCATCACGTCCTGCGGGTCGAACAGCGCCTTGAACCGCTCCATGAGCGCGATCGCCTCGGGGCTGTACATGACCGGGAGCAGCTCCGACCGCGCGCGCCCGTCCCCGTGCTCGCCCGACAGCGAGCCGCCGTACTTCGCGACGAGCTCCGCCGCCTCGAGCATGAACGTGCGCAGCACCGAGCCCGACGCCTCGAGCGGCAGGTCGATGCGCAGGTGCACGCACCCGTCGCCGAAGTGCCCGTACGGCAGGCCGTCGACGCCGTAGCGCGCCATGAGCGCGTCGAGGTCGCGCAGGTAGTCGCCCAGCTTCTCGGGCGGCACCGCGGAGTCCTCCCAGCCCGGCCAGGCCTGCTCGCCCGCGGGCGTGCGCCCGGCCAGGCCGGCGCCGTCGGCCCGGATCTGCCACATCTTGGTCGCGTCAGGTCCGGCGGGCAGGATCATCGTCGCCTCGCTGCCCGACGCCGCGACGATCGCCTCGGCGTTCGCCATCGCCTCCTCGGGGGTCGCGCCGCCGACCTCGACCATGAGCCAGCCCGCGCCCGGCGGCAGGGGCGGCACCGACTGCGCACCCTTGGCGCGCCGCACGACGTCGACGAGCCGTGCGTCGAGGCCCTCGACCGCGAGAGGGCTGAGGTTCAGGAAGGTCGGGACGTCGTCGGCCGCCGACGGCATGTCCGGGTAGCCGAGCACGACGAGCGTGGGCTTGGACGGCACCGGCACGAGGCGGACCGTTGCCTCGAGGATCGTCACGAGCGTGCCCTCGGTACCGACGAGCGCCTTCGCGAGGTCCGACCCGTTCTCCGGCAGCAGGTGCTCCAGCGAGTACCCCGACACCTGACGCCCGAACCGCCCGAACTCCGTGCGGATCAGCGCGAGGTTCTCCCGGACCAGGTCCGCGAGCCCGGGGACCGCGGCGAACGTCGGGTCGCCCTTGCCCGCCGTGAAGCGGCGCCCGAGGCCGTCGACGACGTCGAGCTCGATCACGTTGTCGACCGTGCGCCCGTACGCGACGGCGTGCGGGCCGCACGCGTTGTTGCCGATCATGCCGCCGAGGGTCGCGCGGTTCTGGGTCGACGGGTCGGGGCCGAACCGCAACCCGTGCGGCGCCGCCTCCTGCTGGAGCGCCGACATGACGACGCCCGGCTCGATGCGCGCGGTCCGGGCCTCGGGGTCGACGTCGAGCACGTGGTTCACGTGCCGTGTGAAGTCCAGCACGACGCCCGGCCCGATCGAGTTCCCCGCGACCGACGTCCCCGCCCCGCGCGCCGTGACCGGCACCTCGAGCTCGCGCAGCACGTCGAGCGCCGCGACGACGTCGTCCGCGTCCTGCGGGTACACCACGGCCTCGGGCACGACGCGGTAGTTCGACGCGTCCGTCGAGTACTCGGCGCGGCGCCGCGTCGAGGAGTCGACCCCGCCGCGTACGACCGTCCGCAGCGCCTCGGCGAGAGCCGCGCGAGCGGCGTCGGCGGCCCGTTCCGCCTCGCGGAGCGCAGCCTCGCGCTCGGCCTCGGGCGACGGCACGGCGCGAGAGCCGGACCGCCGCGAACCGTTCCCGTCGTGCTGCGGGGCATGGGCCGGGGTGGCGTCGATCTCAGCGGACACGTCGCGATTCTCGCACCCTCCCGCCCCGTCGGTCCGGACCGTCCGCCCGCCGACCCTCCGCGCGCTACCCGTCCGCGGGTCGCGGTGAGGTCTCAGGCCCGCGTGGTCGGGTCTGCGGCGCGGGTGGGCCCGGCCGACGGCTCGCTGCGAGGTAGGACCGCGGTCACGCTCGGGCGAACCCGGCACGGCGGGCGGTCGCCCCGGTGAGCACAGGCCACGGCGAGACGACGCCGGAGGGGTGGGTGGGGGCGCCGCGTCGTGGAGGGCCTGGCGGGAGCCGCGAGGAACGAGCGGCGGATGGAAGACGCGGCGCCCCCACCCACCCCGACACCCCAGCCGCACGCGCCGTCCGACACGACCACGGTTCTACTTCGGCAGTCCACGGTTCTACCTCGCGCGACCACGGTTCTACCTCGACCGACCAGAGTTCTACCTTGCGCGACCGGGGTTCTACCTCGGCGTCAGAGGACGAGCTCCGGTTGGAGCTTGGTGACGGTCCAGACGCGCTGGCGACGGGCGGCGAGAGTCGTGAGGGCGAGGGCCCCGACGAGGACGACGGCCAGCACCGTCACGTCGCGCGTCACCGTCGCGAGGTTGCCGCCGTAGAGAAGCTGGCGCAGGCCCTCGACGGCGTACGTCATGGGCAGGAACTGGTGCATCGAGCGCAGCGGTTCGGGGATGGTCTGCCAGGGGAACGTGCCGCCCGCGGTGACGAGCTGGACGAGCATGAGCACGAGCCCGAGGAACTGGCCGGCGGCGCCGAGCCAGACGTTGAGCGCCTGGAGGATCGCGACGAACGTCGCGGAGACGAGGACGAGGAAGAGCGCGGTCCCGACCCCGTAGGTGGGTTCGATGTCGAGCGCGAACTTCGTCACCGTGAACATCGCGGCGACCTGCACGACGCCGATCGCGGCCGGGGTGAGCCACCCGCCGAGGGCGGTGGCCAGGCCGGAGCGGCCGGCCGCGAGCGCACGGGTCGACAGCGGCCGTACGAGGAGGAAGAGCACGTAGGCGCCGATCCAGGTCGCGAGCGACAGGAAGAACGGTGCGAGCCCGCCGCCGTACGTACCGGCCGACGACAGCGCCTCGTTCTGGACCGAGACGGGGTTGCCGATGGTCTCGGCGGTGTCCTGCCGGGTCTCCTCGTCGAGGTCGGGGATCTGGCCCAGTCCTTCCGAGAGGCCGTCGTGCAGCTGCGTGACTCCGTCGACGAGCTCGCCGGACCCGCTGCGGAGCTGCGACGTCCCGTCGGCGAGCGAGGTCGCGCCGTCGGACACCTGGCGCGTGCCGTCGGCGAGCTGCGCGACGCCGTCGACGAGCTGCGGCGTGGCGGCGGCGAGCTGCCCGGTGCCGTCGGCGAGGCGGTCGGCGCCGTCCGCGGCGGACGCGATGCCGGACGTGAGCTGGGGCGTCGCGGCGGCGAGCGTCGCCGCGCCGTCGGACACCTGGCGCGACCCGTCGGCGAGCTGGTCGAGCTTCCCCGACGCGGCCGTCACCTGGTCCACGGCGCCCTGGATCTGCCCGCGGCGCTCGTCGAGCGCAGGGTCGACCTGTGCCTGCACGTCGGCGCGGACGGTGTCCGCCTGCTCCTGCGTGAGCACGCCCTGCGCCACGAGCGCGGAGAGCTGCTCGTCGAGCGCCGATTCGACGTCCGTGCGGATCGTGTCGAGCGCCGGGAGCACCTGGCTCGCCGCGTCGGCGGCCTGCTGCCCGTACTGCGCGACCTGCGCGTTGCCGTCCGCGACCTGCGCGGCACCGTCGGCGAGCTGCTGCGTCTGGTCGGGGAGCGACGACGTCGCGCCGCGGAGCGTCCCGAGCCCGGACGCGAGCGCCTCCGCGCCGTCGTCGAGCTGCCCGACGGCGTCCGCGAGCGTCCCGGTGCTCGCGTCGAGCCGTTCGGCGCCGTCGGCGGCCTGGCCGGCGCCGTCGGCGAGGGTGTGCGCGCCGTCGTCCGCGGTGCCGAGGCCGTCGCGGAGCTGCGTCGACCCGTCGAGGAGCTGCTGCGAGCCGTCCACGGCGTCGGCGAGGTTGGTGTGGATGGACGCGAAGCCGCGCAGGAACGTGTCGGCCGCCTCGGTGCCGACCTGCTCGGCGATCGAGTCGCGCACCTTGCCGACGATCTGGTCCGCGATGGTCCGGGCGAGGTAGTTGTTCGCGTCGTTGGTGATGAGCGTGAGGCTCGCCTGCTGCGGCTCGAACTCGCCCGCGGACGCGAGGTCGACGGAGAACGTCGGGCCGATGACGAGCGCGGCGTCGTACCGGCCCGACCGCACGCCGTACTCGGCGTCGACCTGGCTCGTCTCGACCCAGCCGAACCCGCCGTCGTCGAGGAGCTGGTCGGCGACGTCGCGGCCGAAGTCGCGCTGCGTCGTCGCTCCGGTCTGGGCGTCGGTGGTCGTGGTGCCCTCGTCGAGGACCACGAGCGCCGCGGGGATCTCGTCGAGCTTGTCGTACGGGTCGTGGTTCGCGAACAGGTACAGGCCCGCGTAGAGCGTGGGGATGAGCGCCATCGCGAGGATGGCGAGGCGCGGGAGGGTCCCCGCGGCCAGACGGCGCAGCTCGGAGAGCCCGAGGCGGATCGCGGTCATCGGTCCTCCTCGGTGGCGGTCCCGGCGTCGGCTCTCTCGTCGGCGCGCACGCGCAGCGCGACCACCGGCGGCTCGTGGATCGAGGCGCCGCGCGCAGGCGGGAGGTCGGCCCCGAGGTCGCGCGCGGAGGCGCGCGTGCACTGCACGAGGACGCCGTATCCGGACGCGGCGAGGGTCTGGGCGACCTCCCACCAGCCCGACGGCTCGCCGCCGTGGCGGTCCGGCAGGGTGAGCACGAGGAAGCGCACGTCGGGGTCCTCGGCCGCGAGCGCCGCGAGCAGCGCGGTCCGCACGACCCCGGGGACCTGGTCGAGGCGCCGGGACCGGTCCGTGGAGAGCGAGTGGTCAGCGAGCCAGCGCGTCACGTCGGAGGGGAGAGCGCGCCGCCCGGCGAGCGCGAGGCCCTCGGCGACGACGTCCGCGACCGTGAGCGCGTCGTCGGGCTCGCTGATGCCGGGGACGTCGACGACGGCGGTCACGTCGCGCAGCGTGGCCGCGCCCGACGAGCGGGTGGTGCGTGCGGCGCGTCGGGGCGGCTCGGGCGCGAGCGCGACCTCGCCCCCCGAGGGGTCGAACCGGCCGGTCGCGACGAGGGCGAGCGCGGTGTGCCCGTGCCCCGGCTCGCCCGCCACGAGGACGCACTCCCCGGTGGACCAGATGAGGTCCATCGGCTCGAGCATCGGCTCTCGCCGTCCGTCGACGCGGACGTCCGTCAGCGTGATCTGCATCCAGCTCTTCCCCTTCGTGGCTCCCCGGGCCTCCCAGGGCCGCCGTTGACTCGCGGTCAACAACGCTACGCCTCGTATTGACTCGGAGTCAACAAGCGCGTAGAACGGAGGCATGGTCCCGACCGCACCCCCTCCCGCCGCTGGCACCCGCATCGCGCCCGCGGGCGGCCACCGCCGACGACGCGAGCCCGCCGACCGCCGCAGGGAGCTGCTCGACGAGGCCGCGCGCCAGGCCGACGAGCACGGGCTCGACTCGCTCACGCCCGCGAGCGTCGCCGCACGCTCGGGCGCTTCCAAGGCCCTCGTCTTCCACTACTTCGGGTCGACGTCCGGGCTGCGCCGCGCCGTCGCGCTCGAGGCGGTGGCGGAGCTCGAGGCGGCGACGGTCGCACCCGACGATCGTCCCCTCGCGCAGCGCCCGGCGCTCGCCGTCGCCGCCTTCCTCGACGCGGTCGAGGCCCGGCGCCTGCTGTGGCAGGACCTGTGGCGGGGCGCTCTCGCCGAGGACGACGCGACCCAGGCGGCGCTCACGCGGGTCCGCGAGAGCCTCGTCGCGCGCATGACGTCGACCGTGACCGCCACGACGGCAGGCACCCCCGCCATCACACCGCGCCTGCAGCTCCTCGCCGCGGGCTGGGTCGCCCTCGTGGAGAACGTCACGGCCGCCTGGCTCGGCGGCAGCGACCTCTCGCGCGCAGAGCTCCAGCGGCTCGTCCTCGCGAGCGCGGTCGTGCTCGTGCCCGAGCTCCCCGAGCCCGCGCGCACCACGGTGCTGGAGATCGCCCGGGCGAACTCCGGCGAGGCGGGCTAGCGTCGAGGCTGACACGGACATCGGGAGGCAGCGCATGCGCGTGGTGGTCGTCGGAGCGAGCGGCAACGTCGGGACGGCCGTGCTGCGCCGGCTCGCGACCGAGCCCGCCGTGACCTCGGTCGTGGCGGTCGCCCGCCGCGTGCCGCGCGCGGACGGCTCGAGCACGGTGGGTTCCCCGCACGACGCCGCGACGTGGCGGTACGCGGACGTCGCCGCGCCCGACGCAGCCGAACGGCTCGACGTCGCGCTCGCCGGTGCGGACGTCGTCGTGCACCTCGCGTGGGCGGTCCAGCCCAGCCACGACCGCAAGCGGCTGCGCCGCGTCAACGTCGAGGGGACGCGCGCCGTCGTCGCAGCGGCCCGCCGCGCCGGGGTCGCGCACCTCGTCGTCGCCTCCTCCGTGGGCGCGTACTCCCCCGCCCCCTACGCGGGCGACACGCGCGACACGCCGGTCTCCGAGGGCTGGCCGGTCGACGGCGTGCCCGGCTCGTCGTACTCCGAGGACAAGGCCGCGGTCGAGGCGCTGCTCGACGACGTCGACCACAGCAGCGGGCTCGTCGTCTCCCGTGTCCGGTCGGCGCTCGTGTTCCAACGCGACGCCGCGTCGGAGATCACCCGGTACTTCCTGGGCCCCTTCGGGACGCGGGTCCTCAAGCGCGCCCCCCTGCCCACCGTCCCGTTGCCCGACGGTCTGCGGCTCCAGGTCGTGCACGCCGAGGACGTCGCGGAGGCCTACGTCCGCATCGTCGTCGGACGGCACCCCGGACCCTTCAACGTCGCCCACCCCACGGTGCTCACGGCGCAGGACGTGGCCGACGTCGTCGCCGACGGCTCGCTGCGCACCGTGCCCTACGGGACGGCCCGCACCGCGGTCGCCGCGGCGTGGCGCGCGCGCCTGGTCCCCGTGGGCGAGGGCTGGCTCGACATGGCGATGCGCGTCCCGGTGCTGGACACGGAGCTCGCCGCGGAGCTCCTGCGCTGGCACCCCGTGCACGGCGCGAAGGACACGCTCGCCGAGCTGGTCGACGGCATCCGCGACGGCGCTGGTACCTCGACGCCCCCGCTCCTCCCCCGCTGAGGGACGCCCCGGATGCGACGAACCCCGGGTTGCCGACCGATCGTCAGGGGGATCGGCAAGCAACCCGGGGTTCGGCGGGCGTTGCGGCGAGTGTCAGGCCTCGAGCGTCGCGTCCAGGGTGATGGACTCGACGCCTGCGAGCGCCTTCGAGACGGGGCACGTCGCCTTGGCCGTATCGGCCGCCTTCTGGAAATCGGCCTCGTCGATCCCGTCGACCTCACCCCGGACGGTGAGCGCGATCGTCGGGATCCGGAAACCGCCGGCCGGGTCGGGCGCGAACGTGACCTCCGCCGTCACCTCGAGCGAGACCGGCGTGGCGCCCGTCTCGCCGAGGACCGCCGAGAGCTGCATCGCGAAGCACGACGAGTGCGCCGCGGCGATGAGCTCCTCGGGGCTCGTGACGCCGCCCGCGTCGTCCGCGGCGCGGCGCGGGAACGAGACGTCGAACGTGCCGACCTTCGAGCTGGACAGCTCGACCTGACCCTGGCCGTCCTGCACTCCGCCGTTCCAGGCGGTACGAGCGATACGCGTGGCCATGCGAGATCTCCTTCGACGTCGGGGTACCCGGGAGGGACCCGGGCTCGTCCCGACCGTAGCGCCCCGGCGGCCCGCCTGCCCCCGAGCGCGGCGCACGTCACAGTGCCGACGGGCTGCGCAGGCGGCTCGCCGGCGCCCGTAGAGTGAGCGCCCGTGAGCGTCGAGGAGATCCTGGGGTTCGTCACGGGCGCCGCGTGCGTGTGGCTCGCCGTGCGGCAGAACGTCTGGACGTTCCCCGTGGGGCTGGCCAACAACGTGGTCTTCCTCGTGCTGTTCACCGGTACGGGGCTGTACGCGAACGCGGGCCTGCAGGTCGTGTACCTCGTGCTCGGCGCGCTCGGCTGGTACTGGTGGCTCCGGGGCGGCACCGACCGTGGACGGCTCGTCGTGCACCGGACGCCGCGGGCGGCGTGGGTCGTCGGGCTCGCCGCCGCCGCGGTGTCCACGGCCGTCCTCGTCGCCGTCCTCACCACGTGGACCGACTCCGCGGTGCCGTTCTGGGACGCCCTCACCACGTCGTCCAGCCTGCTCGCGCAGACGATGCTCGGGCGCAAGTGGATCGGCAACTGGTGGGTGTGGATCGCGACGGACGTCGTGCTCGTCGGGCTCTACGCGAGCCAGGGCCTGTGGCTCACCGCCGCGCTGTACGTCGGGTTCGTCGCGATGTGCGTGCAGGGCCTGCGCGAGTGGTCCGCGGCCCGGCGCACCTCCCCCGCACCCGTGCCCGACGACGCGGTGCGAGCCCGGTGAGACGGTTCGCCCACGGCCTCGTCATCGGCAAGTTCTACCCGCCGCACGCCGGCCACCTTCACCTCGTGCGGACGGCGCTCTCGCGCTGCGAGCGCGTGACGGTGCAGGTCCTCGCGTCGTCGCGCGAGTCGATCCCGGCCGAGCTGCGCGCCGCCTGGTTGCGCGCCGAGGCGCCCGGGGCGCGGGTGGTGCACGGTCTCGACGACGCCCCCGTGGACTACGCGGACCCGCACGCGTGGGACGAGCACGTCAAGGTCATGCAAGCCCTCCTCTGCCCCGACGACCCGCCCGTCGACGCGGTCCTCACGTCGGACCGGTACGGCGTCGAGCTCGCCCGGCGGTTCGACGCGACCTGGGTCCAGGTCGACCCGGACCGTCGTCACCTGCCCGTCTCCGGCTCCGCGGTGCGCGCCGACCCCGCGGCGCACTGGTGGGCGCTGCCCGCGCCGGTCCGGTCCTGGTACGTGCGACGCGTCGTCGTGCTGGGCGCCGAGTCCACCGGGACGACGACGCTCGCGGCCGACCTCGCCGCGCACCTCGGGCCCGACCCCGTGCTCGAGTTCGGGCGCGAGTGGTCCGAGGTCCGGCCCGGCGGTCTCGCGGCGCCGTGGCACACCGCCGAGTTCGACCTCGTCGCGCGCGAGCAGGCCCGGCGCGAGGACGACGCCGCCGCGGCGTCTGGCGTCCCGCTCCTCGTGTGCGACACCGACGTGCTCGCCACGACCCTGTGGCACGAGCGCTACGTGGGCCACCGCTCCCCGAGCGTCGAGGCGCTCGCCGCCACCCGGCGCCCGGACCTCTACGTCCTCACCGGCGACGAGATCCCGTTCGTCCAGGACGGCCTGCGCGACGGCGAGCACGTCCGGCACGCGATGCAGGACCGGTTCCGCGAGGTCCTGGCCGCGACGGGTCCCCGCCTCGACGACCCGGCCGACGTCGTCCGCCACCTCGGTCCGGCCGAGCTGCCGACGCCGGACGGTCGCCACCCCGGCGTGCCGTGGTTCGAGGTGCGCGGCGACCGGGCGACCCGGCTCGCCCAGGCGCTGGCCGCCGTCGGCCCGCTGCTCGCCACCCCGCGGTACGTCGCCGACCCCCTCCCGCAGGCCGGCACCGACGCCTACTGACCGCCGTCGCGCCGAGCCCCGGGTTACGCGTCACCCTCGCGGCCGTCCTGGCACCCCACCCCGGGCTCGAACCGGCAGGGGCGCGACGGCGAGACGACGGCGGAGCAGGGCCGCCGCCACCCGGGAACCCCGCGGACCGGACACCCCCGCACGACGCGGGCGACGATGGCAGGATCGGCCCGTGACCGATCTCGAGCACGTGTCCTCGGCGCCGACGCGACCGCAGCCCTCGGGGCGGACCGAGGGGCACGACCCGTTCGCCCTGGGGGTCGACGACCTGTTCGGCACGCCCGTCACCGAGCCCGGCGCGGGCGACGGCGCGGCCCGGCCCGGGCTGCCGCTCGACGAGAAGCTGCGGCAGGCGTACTTCTGGGTCGTCAACCACGCGATCATCAGCCCGCACTACGACGTCGAGTTCTCGGCGCCCGGCGCACGGGAGACGAGCTTCCGGCTCGGCGACTCGAAGGCGCTGCTGAACCTGCCGAGCGACCAGTCGTACTCGAGCTTCGTGCTGCTGCCGCTGCTCACGTTCGCGGTGCGCGGGCGGTGCCTCATGATCGGCGGGCCGGGGCGGGGAAAGACCGCGAGCGCCGTCCTCATGGGCGTCCTGGCGGGCTACCCGGTGCGCGACGTGCGCCGTGCGATGCAGCACGGGCATCCCCAGCTCACCGTGTCGGACCTGTTCGGGACGCCGCTGCCGAAGGACCTCGTGCAGGCGGACAACCTCGCGGACGTCGACGTCGCGTGGCGGTCGTGGCTGGGCATGCGCGTGAAGATCGTCGACGAGTACAACCGCATCCCGACCCGGACGCAGTCGGCGCTGCTCACCGTCCTCGCGGACGGGTACGTCGAGGTGTACGACCAGGTCTACGAGACAGGCGATGCCGCCTGGTACCTCACCGCGAACGACGACGCCGGCGGCGGCACGTACCAGGTGGTCGACGCGCTGCGGGACCGGATCGACGTCGTCGTGCACGCGATGCCGTTCAACAACCGCTTCCTCGGCGACCTCGTGGCCCGCGCCGAGCGGCGGGTGCGGCCCGAGGAGAACGTGCCGCCGGAGATCGTGTTCGACGCGGCCGAGCACGCCGCGCTGCACGCTGCGATCCTCGCCGTGCCGTTCCCCGAGCCGGTGCGTCGTCGGCTGGAGTTCTTCGCGAGCCAGCTCGAGGTGCTCGAGCGCGCGGGGTGGCAGTTCGAGTACCGGACGAAGGACACGGCGCGCGTGGCGGGCGTCGACCCCCACCTCGTCGCGACGTCGGACACGGGCCGGGACCGCCTGAGCGACGTCGGCGCGCAGACGCTCAACGGCCTGTCGGTGCGCGCTCTGCAGTCCCTCGTCGCGTACGCGAAGGCGATGGCGTACTTCCGCGGCGGCGGCGAGGTGGACCTCGCGGACCTGCGTGCGGTGCTCCCGTTCGTGCTGCACGACAAGCTCCTCCCGGACCTGCAGTCGGCCCCGTTCGACGACCGCGACCGCGAGCCGCTGCGCTCCGACCGGGTGTCGTGGATCCGCGACCTGTTCGACACGGCCTGCCGCCAGTACGACGCCGCGGGGCTGGACGACCGCGACGACGTCGGCGCGATCCTCGCCGAGCTCGCGGCCGGGCTCGAGGGCCTGCCCGAGGCGGACGTGCTGCGCCGGCTCGCGCGGATCGAGCAGGTGCTCGCCTCGTGGCAGGGTCACTCGAAGCTGCACGGGCACGTGTACGAGGACGCGCTCGCGCTGAAGTACGCCCACCAGCGCTACACGAACTACCTCACGTGGTTGCGCTGGAGCGGCACGTGACGTCGCGCTCCCCCTTCGCCGCCCGCGCGCTCGCGGAGCGTACGCAGTACGACGGCGTGCTCGCGCGGGCGCTCGCGCACGGCGCGGACCGCGACGTGCTCTCGGACGCGGTGCGCGAGGTGGCCGACGCCGCGGACCCGCTCGCGGCGGTGCTCGACGCCACCGCCTTCGCCGCGACGTGCGACGCGCTCGTCGGGACGGTCGCGTCCCTCGCGGCGACGGGGCGCTGGCGGGCGGGCAGCCCGGAGCGTCGCGCGGTCCTCGACGTGGTGCCGCGGGTCGTCCCGTGGCTCGCGGCCGCCCCGGCGGTCACGGTCGCGGCCGTCGTCGACGGCGCCCGGGCGGTCGGCGGCGGGCCGCGGGCGCGCGGTGACGTCGGTGCGTGGGCGGGGCGCGTCGCGGACGCCGCCCACGCGTCGGCGCCCGGCCCAGGCGCGCCGAGCCACCCGACGAGCCTCGCGACGGGTCCGGTGACAGGGCGCGACGCGGCCGAGATGGTCCGCGGCGCGGTGCTCGTCGCGGCGTGGCGCGGCGGCCTGGTGCGCTACCGGGACGCCGCTCTCGCGGCCGCGCGGTCGCTCCCGGAGCCGGTCGCGCGCGCGGCGCTGTCGCTCCCGGGCACCGTGGACCTGCGCGCCGCCCTGACACGGCACGCCGACGACCCGTGGTGGTGGCCGGGCCAGGAGGACGACGTCACGACGACGGTCCTGCTGCCCGGGGTCCACGAACCGGCGCACGTGCTGGGCCGCTTCGGCGGGTTCCGCGGGTTCGGCGGGCCGTGGCTGTCGCCCGCCGTCGTCGTCGGGGCCGACGCGCGCAACCCCGGCCTGCGGTGGGCGCTGCTCGCACCGGACGACGCGGACCGGACCCGACCGACGTCCGGGACGGCGGACTGGACGCTCGTCGCCGACGTGCACGGTTCGCTCCTCGCGCGCACCCCGAGCGGTGACCCCGGCGGCACGGCGGCGACCGGCGAGCCGGACGCCGTCGCCATGGCGGGGACCTTCCCCGCCGAGGGACTCCCCACGAGCGACGACCCGGCGTCGGCGCGGGCCGACGACCTGACCGACGTGAGCGGGTCCGTGTCGGTCACGACCCTCTCGGGCCGGCTCGCGCTCCTGAGCCGGACCGGCTCGTACGACGTGCTGCTGGTGCGGTGGACCCGGTGAGCGCGCGCTCGGGGGCCCAGGCCGGTGCGAGCCCGCGGCGGAGCGCGAGCCCGGACCAGATCGCGGCGCTGCGCCTGCGCTGGCAGGCCGCGTGGCCCGAGGCGCTCGCCGCGTGGGGACGGTTCACGCGCCTCGGTGCCCCGACGCTGCACGGACCGGGCGAGGCCCCGGCGGACGTGGGCTCGTTCGCGTGGTTCTCGACGACGCGCGTGAGCGTGCACGTGGACCTCGCCGACGTCGTGTCCCTGGGGATCGAGGACCACGCGGTCGCGGTCCTCGCGCACGAGGTGGGCCACCACGTGCTCTCGCCGGGCGACCTCACGACGAGCGCGCTCCTGGTGGCGCGCACGCGCGCCGGGCTCGTGGACCAGGACCGGCTCGCGCCGCTCACGGCGAACCTGTGGAGCGACCTGCTCATCAACGACCGGCTGCAGCGCCGCGCCGGGATCGACATGGCCCGGTTGTGGCGCGCGCTCGGACCGGGGACGAGCGTCGTCATGCAGACCGTGCTGCGCGCGGACGAGATCCTCTGGGGACTGCCGCGCGGCGACCTCACCTCGGGAGACGCCGCGGTGGCGGAGCGCGAGGCGACGCTCGTGGCCCGCCTCGTGCGCGCGTACGCCGACGACCCCGTCGGCGGCGCTGCGGGGTTCGCGACGCTGCTGCGCACGCTGCTCGCGACGGACACGATCTCGGAGATCCGTCGGCGGCACCTGCAGCGCGGGGGGACCGGGCTGCGCGACGTCGTGTGCGGCCAGGACGAGGTCACGGGGTCGGTGCCGGGTGGCCTCGCGACCGACCCGCGCGCCGTCGCGCCCGTGCAGCACCCCGCGCTCGACCCGCGCGTCGTGGGCGATCTCGGCCTGGGCGCGGACGACGACGGCCCCGCACCGGACGACGGCCCGGACACCGCGACGGACCCGGACCACCGCCCGGGGTCGGGCGGCGCCGGGGCGCACGACGCACCAGGCCAGAGCCTCGCGCCTGCGGACTACGACGCGACCCTGCGGCTGCTCGGCCTCGCGTCGGACGCCGCGGCGTCGGCCCGGCGCTGGTACCGCGAGCACGCCGCGCCGCTGCTCGTGCCGTTCCCCGTGCGCGAGCACGTCCGCGCGTCGGAGCCGCTGCTGGGCGCGCACGAGCAGTGGGACGTCGGCGACGACCTGGGCGAGGTGGACTGGACGGGGTCGCTGCTGCGCTCGCCCGTCGTCGTGCCGGGGTTCACGACCGTGCGGCGTTCCGTGGACGAGGACGCGGGCGACGAGCCGGACCAGGTCCCGGTCGACCTCGACCTCTACCTCGACTCGTCGGGCTCCATGCCCGACCCCTCGCAGCGCGTCGCGCCCATCGCGCTCGCCGGCGCGGTGCTCGCGCTGTCGGCCCTGCGCGCCGGGGCGCGCGTGCAGGCGACGACGTGGAGCGGGCCGCAGCAGATCGCCGGGACGGACGGGTTCGTGCGCGACGAGGACCGCGTGCTGGACGCCGTGGTGGCGCACTTCGGCGGGTCGACGTCGTTCCCCGTGCCGCTGCTCGAGCGCACCCACCTCGGCGACCCGGTCACCGGGGCGCCGCCGACCCGCACGCGCCCGTGCCACGTGGCCGTCATCTCCGACGACGGCGTGGTCTCGATGTTCGACGACGTCGTCCGGTACCGGTGGGGCACGCGGCCCGACGCCGAGCTGGTCCCGCCGCACGAGAGCACCGCGGCCCGCGCCGTCGCCGCCGCGGGGGGCGGGGGCACGCTCGTCCTCCAGGTAGCGGACCAGTACGTCGCGAGGGTGCGGGAGTACGCCGTGGGCTACCGGGTCCACGCCGTGCGCACGCAGGACGACCTCGTCGCGTTCGCCCGGGCGTTCGCACGCGAGCTGTGGGGCGCCACGACGGGGACGGGTACCCCGACGACCTCCGCGTCCAGCGCCTACCGACCGGGAGGAGCCCACCATGGCCGATGACCGCACCGGCACCACGAGCGAGGGGCCGGCGCTCGCCGACGTCGTGCACCGCCTCGCCGAGACGCATCCCGACGTCCTCGACCACCCGGCGGTCGCGGCGGCCGCCCTCGTCGGCGACACCGTGGACCTCCTCGCCGGCGCGGGCGCGGTCGGCGTGCTGCGCGGACCCCGGCGCGCCGCCGTCGAGGCGCTGTGCACCCACGCGCCGTACGCGGCGCTCGCCGTGACGGCCTGCTGGATCCTGCGCGACGAGCACCTGCTCGCCTCGCCGGGCTTCCGGGCGGCCGCGACGCCGGACGCGCTCCTCGGGCTCGTCGAACGGCTCGTGCCCGAGCTCGCGCTCCTGCGGACCGCCGACGCCTGGCTGCACGCGCCGACGGCGCGCGAGGAGCTCGCGCGGGCCGTGCTGCGCGAGCTCGGGCTGCGGCCCGCGGGCGAGAGCCCCGAGGTCGCACAGGACCGGTGGACCGCCGTGAGCACCGCCGAGCAGCGGCGCATCGCGCGCGAGATGGCCGAGGAGGCCCGCCGCGCCGAGCAGCTCGCGAAGGAGCTCGCGGAGAAGCGCGCCAAAGAGGCCGCCGCGCAGTACGCCAACTACTGACGAGGGGACCCGACGTGACGACGCCCGACGACGCCCCGGGCACTGCCCCGAGCACTGCCCCGAGCACCGCGCCCGACCTCGCGCTCGACGAGTACACGCCCGGCGCCGCGGTCGCGCTCGACGACGCCGAGCGTTGGCCCACGCTCGACGCGGCGGGCCGCGACGCGCTCGACACCGTGCGGGACCACCCGGCCGCGCCCGCCTGGGTCCACGTCACGGGCGACCGGCTCCGCGCCGAGGACCTGCCCGCGCTCGACGACGTCGCCGCGCGCCTCGCGGCCGGTTCGGCATCCCGGACCACGGCCGGTGCCACGGCCGACCCGCCACCGTGGGTGCTGGACCTCGTGGACCGGGCGCACGCCGTCGTGCCGCGCTACCGCCGGGCGCGCGACCGCGGCGAGAGCGGGCCGGGCTCGCCGCTCACCGCCGTCCGTCCGGTCACGCGCGACGACCTGCGGCACGACGTCGCGGCGTTCGTCCCCGTCGACGTGCCGCTCGGCCGCGTGCTCGAGGGCACGAGCTCGGGCAGCACGGGCGCCGCGGTCCGCATCCCGTTGCACCCCGTGGCCGTCGCGGCGGACCTCGTGCTCCTGCAGCACCTCGTCGCGGAGGCCACGGCCGGCACGGACGCGACGTGGGAGCCCGAGCCCGGTCGGCTGGGCCTGATGAACCTCCTGGACCAGCGCCAGGCGTTCACGTACGCGTCAGCGATGACGGGGTTCCGGCGCGCGGCGGGCGTGCCCGCCCCGACCATGGCGCGCGTCAACCTCGACCCGCGCGCGTGGACGCGTCCCGGCGACCGCGAGGCGTTCCTCGCCGCGCAGGACCCGCAGGTCGTGTCCAGCTCCCCGCTGCCGCTGCTCGCCCTCGCACGGCTCGCCGACGTCGGGCTCGACCTGCACCCCGTCGCGCTCGTCAGCGGCGCCGCGCACCTGTCCGACGTCGCCCGGTCGCGTCTTCGCGCCACGTGGGACGTGCCCGTGGTCGACCTCTACGGCCTGCGCGAGACCGGGGCCGTCGCTGCCCGGACCGACGACGGCCCGTTCGTCGTCGTGGCGGGTCGGCGCGTGTGGGTGGAGGTCCTCGACGACGACGGCACGCCCCTCCCCGACGGCGAGAGCGGCGAGGTCGTCGTCACCGTCGACGAGAACCCCTACCTGCCGCTGCTGCGCTACCGCACCGGCGACCGCGCGCGGATCGTGCGGCCCGTGCGGCAGAGCGGCCGGATCGAGCTCCACGGCCTGGAGGGCCGGTCCCCCGTGCGCTACCTGCGGCCCGACGGCGCGTGGGTGCCGTCCGTCGACGCGGCCCAGCACCTCCAGGCCCACGGCATGGCGGCGTGGCAGCTCCACCAGGACGCCGACGGGAGCGTCACGCTCGAACTGGTCCCGGACGCCCCGGGGGACGCCGGGACGAGGGCCGCGCGGGCGGCGGGCGACGCCGTCGGACACCTGCTGGGACGCGCCGTCAGCGTGCGCGAGGTGAGCCCCGCGCGGCTCGGCGCCGGCCGGGCACGTCGATGGTCCAGCGACGTGCCCGGCGGTGCGGCGTGACGCGTCAGCCGAGCTGACCCGCCGGCCGGTAGACGACCGACGACGCCCGGTTGTCGAACGTCCCCAGGGTCGCGCAGTGCGGCGTGCAGTTCTTCTTCGAGCCCGCGTAGCTGTAGCTGTCGTAGAGCGTCACCCAGCACCCCGAGTAGGTCGACGCGGACGTGGCGACGTTGTTCATGAGGAAGTTCGCGAGGTTCGGGAACCCGTACGTCGAGCCCGTCCAGCACCCGTTGGTGCCCTGCCCGTACAGCACCTGCGACGCGCCCTTGTAGTTCGCGTCGCGCCAGAGGATGCCGAGGACCTGCGAGCTCAGGGCCGCCGCGGCGACCCTCGCGCTCGCACCCTGCTCCGTCGCCGCGGAGGACGCGTTGAGCTCCGCGACGAGGCCGTCGACCTCGCCCTTCGACGCCCCGGCGAGGCGCTGGGCCGCGACGTCGTGGCCCGAGACGAACTCCAGCGCCTCCTCGAGCGAGTCGAAGCAGACCTCGGGCGCGGGCGCCACGGCGTCGGTGTCCTGGCCGGGCAGGAGCGGCTGGGCCTGGACCGCGCAGCTGCGGTCCGTGGGGGCCGCGTCGGTAGGCGCGGTCCGGTCCCACGTCACGACCCGGAGCTCGGGCCCACGGTCGGGTACGGACGCGGTGGCGGTCGACGCGGCCGTGACGAGGAGGAGCCCGGCGGCGAGCGCGGCGGACAGGACGCGGAGCGAGGATCTGGTCATGGTTCTCCTTCTGCGTGGGCCACGCCCCCGGGTTCGCACCCCGTGGACCTGACGCGGGAAGGGGACTCCCACAGGACGGCCTCGTCCTGTGACCCCGGCGGCATCCTAGGACGCTCCACCCCCGTTGTCTCCGGCGTCGTCGCACCGGGTCGTGGCACCGCTGTCGGGCAGGTCGGACGCTCGTTGGGTTACCGTGCTCGGGTGACCTTCGTCCCACCCGGGCGTGGTCGCTGGGAAGGACCCCATCCACGAACCCTTCGCCCGAACCGGCACTGCCGGGGAGATGAGTGTCGATGAAGCACCGTTCTCTGCCCGTGTCCCTCACCGCTGCGGCGGCGAGCCTCGCGGTCGTCGCGGCCGCCGCCGTGCCCGCCGCCGCGGACCCGCCCCCGGAGCCGGGGAGCGGCCTCGCGGCGCAGCGCGACGCCGGGCTCGAGCCCACGGACAAGGTCGCTCCGTCCCTCGCGAAGGCGAGCGGCACGGTGACGGCGTTCGTCGAGCTCGACGCCCCCTCGGCGGTCGACCTCGCGGCGCAGGGCGCGAGCCCGGACGAGGTCGAGGCCAACGCGCAGGACGTCGCGGCGCTGGCGGACGACGTCGTCCCCCAGCAGGCGACGGCCCGCAGCGCGGGCGCCCGTGACCCGCAGCAGGTGTCGGTGACGAGCACGCTCGTCGCGGGCGTCGTCGTCACGGGTGACGCCGCACGGGTGCGCGACCTCGCGCGCGACGCCTCGGTCGTCACGGTGTACCGGATCATCCCGAAGAAGCCGCTGAACAAGGGCACGGACGTGTTCACGCGTGCGCTCGAGACGTGGCAGAGCACGGGCCTGACCGGCGCGGACGTGCGCATCGGGATCATCGACACGGGCCTCGACTACACGCACAAGGCGTTCGGCGGACCGGGCACGCAGGAGGCGTTCGACGAGGCGTACGGGGAGCAGGGCGAGGGCCCGGTCCCCGACGGCACGTTCGACGAGCTGAAGTTCCTCGGCGGCCACGACTTCGCCGGCTACGACTACGACGCGAGCGGCACGGTTCCCGGCACGACGCTCGTGCCCACCCCGGACGAGAACCCCATCGACTCGCTCGACTCGGTCGGCTCCGGGCACGGCACCCACGTGGCCGGCACGACCGCCGCCTACGGCGTCACCGCCGACGGCGAGACGTTCGACGGCGACTACGCGACGCTCACGGACATCTCCGACTGGCAGGTCGGGCCGGGCTCCGCTCCCGAGGCGGGGCTGTACGCGCTCAAGGTGTTCGGCGACCTCGGCGGCTCGACCGGCGTCGTCGTCGACGCGCTCGAGTGGGCGGCCGACCCGAACGGCGACGGCGACCTGTCCGACCGCCTCGACATCGTCAACCTCTCCCTCGGCTCCGACGGCACTCCCGCGGACGACCCGGAGAACCTCTTCATCGACCAGCTCTCACGCCTCGGCACGCTGTCCGTCATCGCGTCCGGCAACGCCGGCGACGTGACCGACGTCGGAGGCTCGCCGGGCAACGCGCGCTCGGCCCTCACGGTGGCCAACTCGGTCGGCGACACCCAGACGTTCGACGCCGTGCGCGTCGACGCCCCCGAGGCGCTCGTGGGCACGTACCCCGCGCAGAACTCCCAGGACTACGCCGGCGGCACGGACGTCACCGCCCCGGTCGCGTTCCTCGGGGGCGACGTCGACGGCTGCCAGGCCTTCACACCGGAGCAGGCGGCCGCCGTGGCGGGCAAGATCGCGTTCCTCTACTGGGACGACAACGACGCCACCCGCGCGTGCGGCAGCGCGGCGCGGTTCAACAACGCGCAGGCCGCAGGCGCCGTCGGCGTGCTGCTCTCCTCCGAGCTCTCGTCCTTCGTCGCCGGGATCGCGGGCAACGCCGGCATCCCCGGCGCGCAGCTCACCGGACCGAGCCACGACGCGCTGCGTCCCGCGATCGAGGCGGGCGAGGTCACGATGACGATCGGCCCGTCCCTCGCGCTCTCGTCGTTCGTCGCGATCCCGGAGATCGGCGACACGCTCAACAGCGGGTCGTCGCGCGGCGTGCACGGCTCGCTCGGCGTCGCCAAGCCCGACGTCGCAGCCCCCGGCACCGGGATCGCGTCCGCCGCGTCCGGTCACCTCGACGGCGCGAGCATCAAGTCCGGCACGTCGATGGCGACCCCGCACGTCGCGGGCATCGCGGCCCTCGTCAAGCAGGCCCACCCGGGCTGGGCGCCTGCCGAGGTCAAGGCGTCCGTCATGAACACCGCGACGCACGACGTGTTCACCGGCCCCTCGGGCACCGGCCTCGCGTACGGGCCCGAGCGCGTGGGCTCCGGGCGGGTCGACGCCGTCGACGCGGTCGACAACACGACCCTCGCGTACTCCTCCCAGGACTCCGACCAGGTGTCCGTCGCGTTCGGCGTCGTGCCGGTCGGGGCCGAGCCGGTCACGGTCCGCAAGACCGTGACGGTCCAGAACACGGGCGACACCGAGAAGACGTTCGCGACAGGCTTCACGTCGTCGAGCACCGCGGGAGAGGCCGCGATCTCGGTCGCCCCGGCGTCCGTGACCGTCCCCGCGGGTCAGCGCACCGTCGTCACCGTGACCCTCACGGCCGACCCGGCGACGCTCGCCAAGGAGCTCGACCCGACGTCGTCGGACGACTCCGGCCTCGGCGTCCCGCGCGACTTCGTGTCGTCGCTCAGCGGGCGCGTCGTCCTCACCCCGACCGACGGCGGCCCCGCGCTGCGCGTGCCCGTCCAGGCCTCGCCCCGGCTCGTGAGCGACCTCTCCGCCAAGCCGGTCGCGTTCCCCGGCGATGCCACGTCGGCGGAGCTCGACCACGACGGTCGCGGCGTCGACCAGGGCGGCTGGACCTCGCTCGTCGCACCGTTCGAGCTCAAGGCCACCAGCCCGCGGCTCGAGGCGGACGCCTCCGACGGCGTCTCGGCGACGGCCATCGCGTCCGCCGACGTGCGCGCCGTCGGGTTCACGTCCACGGCTCCCCAGGAGGCCGCGGCCGGCAACGACCCGGCGGACGGCGTCATCGGCGTCGGCATCGCGGTCGACGGGGAGTGGGCGAGCCTCGGCTCCGCCTCCATCCCCGCGGTCGAGGTGGACGTCGACTCCGACGGCTCGGCCGACTTCGAGGTCGCGGTGATCAAGTACAACGCCGAGACCGACCTGACGCTGGCCGCGACCTTCACCCTCAGGGACTGGACGGCACCCGACGGCACCGAGTACGAGGCCGGCGACAACGTCGACCTCCAGCCGGTGAACTCGCTCTGGGGAGACGTCGACACCTCGGTGTTCGACAACAACGTCGTCGTCGTCCCGGTGGGCATCGGGTCGCTCGGCATCGAGGAGGGCGACGTGCCGACCTTCCAGGTCCTCACCTACTCGCCGTACTCGCAGGCCGCCGACCAGCTCGTCGACGCGACCGAGGCGTTCACCGGCGACCCGTACGACCCCGCCTACTGGTTCGACGGCGGCGGCCAGCTCCTGTACGTCGGGGCGGACGACGCGCCGATCACCGTGAACCGCTCCGAGGCGGCCGTCGAGGCGGGCAGCGGCAAGCTCCTCGTGCTGCAGCTGCACGACCCGACACCCGGGAAGCGTTGGCAGACCGTGGACGTCACCACGTCCGCCGTCGTCGACGCGACGGTCACCGCCGAGGCACGCTGCCTCGGCGGCAAGGCCCACGTCGCGGTGCGCGTGCTCAACGAGTCGGGTGCGCAGGCCGACGTCGTGGTCACCACCCCGTACGGCGAGAAGACGTTCCCGAACGTCAAGGACGGCAAGAACGCCTACCAGTCGTTCTCCTCGCGCGACGCGGCGTTCGACGCCGGCTCCGTGACCGCCGAGGTCACCGCCGAGATCGACGGCGAGGAGGTCACCACGACCTACGACGCCGACTACGAGGCGCTGAGCTGCTCGTAGCCGCAACGCCCGAGAACGAGGGCCGCCACCCGACGAGGGTGGCGGCCCTCGTCGCGTCGTGCGGCCCCCGTCCGACGACTCGTGTGGAGTGGCCCCCGGCGCCGCCCGGCGCAACCATGGGAGGACGGGTCCGAGGCGCGGTGTGCAGGCGGTGTGCCGCCGGGAGCCCGATCGACGACGACGACGGGGGCACCACCATGTGTACAGGAATCAGGTTCTCGGACGCTCAGGGCAGCGTCTATCTCGCGCGGAACCTCGACTGGACGAGCGGCTACGGCCAGCGGGTGGTGCTCACACCCACGGGGTACGCACCGAGGTCGCCGTTCGGCGCCGTGCGCGACATCGGGCACGCGACCATCGGCATGGGCATCGTGGAGGAGGACACCCCGCTCTACTTCGACTGCGGCAACGACGCGGGCCTGGCCGTCGCCGGGCTCAACTTCCCCGGGTACGCGGACTACGCGCCCGGCCCGGTCGACGGCGCGGTGAACGTCGCCGCGTACGAGTTCCCCCTGTGGGTGTGCGCGCAGTTCGCGAGCGTCGACGAGGTCGAGGCGGCGCTCCAGGAGGTGGTGATCGTCGACAAGCCGATCAACGACAAGTACCCGAGCTCGCTGCTCCACTGGATCGTCGCCGACGCGACGCGCGCCGTCGTGGTGGAGCACACGAGCGACGGCATGCACGTCTTCGACGACGACGTCGACGTCCTCACCAACCAGCCGGGGTTCGCCTGGCACCACGAGAACCTGCGCAACTACCTCAACACGTCGCCCGAGTTCCCCGAGGACACCGTGCTGGGCAGGGCCCACCTCACCCCCTTCGGCTCGGGCTCGCACATGCGCGGGATCCCCGGGGACTACTACTCCCCGTCCCGGTTCGTCCGCGCCGCGTACGTCAACGCCCACTACCCGGCCAAGGAGAGCGAGGAGGAGAACGTCAGCCGCGCCTTCCACACGCTGCAGCAGGTCGCGATGGTCGACGGCTGCGCGGCGATGGGCTCGGGCGAGTTCGAGATCACGATCTACACGGGGCTCTTCTCGTCCAGGACGACGACGTACTACTGGAACACGTACGAGGACCCGACGATCCGGAGCGTCGCGATGGCCGACCTCGCCGCGGACGGCACGGAGCTCGTCCGCGCATAGTCGCAGGCCGTCTCACAGGAGGCCGGCCCCGCCGCACCTCGCCGGGGGACGTCTGCCGTTCCGTCAGACGCGGACGCCGAGGCCCTGAAGCTCGAGGACGAGGTTCTTGATCGCGGCGGCGGGCACCTGACCGCCGTCGCTCTCGACCAGCCCCGCGACCGACGCCGGCACCTCGGCGTCGGAGCACAGCACGAGCGGGGTGTCCGCGGACGAGTCCGGGAGCCGGCCGTGCGAGCCCTTCACGTACGACGCGTCGAGCGGGACGGTGCTCATCGCGTAGCGCAGGCCCACCTTCTTCTTCACGAGGTTGAGCCCCGCCTTGGCCTTGGCGAGCTTGTCCGCCGGGTCGAAGAACAGCTCGGCGGGGTCGTAGCCGGGCTTGCGGTGGATGTCGACGCCGCGCGCGTACTCGGGCGCGCGGTCGTCGTCGAGCCAGAAGTAGTACGTGAACCACGCGCCCGGTTCCGCGACGACGACGAGGTCGCCGGACCGCTCGTGGTCGAGGCCGTAGCGCGCCTGCGCCGCGCGGTCGAGCACCTCGTCGACGCCTGGCACGCTCCGCAGCAGGTCGGTGACGCGGCGCTGCAGCGCGGGGTCGTGCTGGTCCCCGAGGTAGACGTGCGCGACCTGGTGGTCGGCGACGGCGAACGCGCGCGACGTCCACGGGTCGAGCTGCTCCTTGCCGTCCTGGACGTAGACCTCCAGCAGGCCCTCGCGGCGCAGGATGCGGTTGAGGTGCACGGGCCGGTCGGCGTCGGCGATGCCGTACTCCGAGACGACGAGCACGGTCACGCCCTGGTTGGCGGCGTCGTCGAGCAGCGGCGCGAGCACCGCGTCGAGCTCCGCCGCAGCGGCGTCCGCCTGCGGCGACGTGGGCCCGAACCGCTGGAGGTCGTAGTCGAGGTGCGGGACGTACGCCATCGTCAGGTCCGGGGCGTGCGTGCGCAGCACGTGCCGGGTGGCGTCGACGATCCAGCGCGAGGAGGCGATCGACGCCGTCGGGCCCCAGTACGTGAACAGCGGGAACTCGCCGAGGCGGCCCACGAGGTCGTCGTGCAGCGCCGGCGGGCGCACGTACGCGTCCGGGGACTTGCGCCCGTCGGCGTGGTAGATCGGGCGCGGCGTGACGGTGACGTCCGTCGTCATGCCCATCGCGTACCACCAGCAGACGTTCGCCGAGGAGTACTCCTTGCGGGCGCGACGCGCGGCCTCCCACAGCTTCTCGCCCTCGACGAGCCTGTTGTGCTGGCGCCACAGGTAGACGTCGCCGAGCTCGCGGAAGTACCAGCCGTTGCCGACGATCCCGTGCTCGGCGGGGCTCAGCCCGGTGAGCATCGTCGACTGCACGCTGCACGTCACCGCGGGCAGCACGGTCGCCAGCTCCGACTGCCAGCCGCTCGCGGCGAGCTGGCGCAGCCGGGGCATGTGGGCGAGCGCGGTCGACGTGAGCCCGACGACGTCGAGCAGCAGCACGGGCTTCATGCGGTCCTCCTGATGGTGGTGAGCGTGTCGGCGCCCAGGTGGGTCGTCGCCCAGCGGAGCTCGGCGGCGATGCCGGCGACGAGCGAGTCGGTCGCGGCGCCCTCGGGCAGCACGGCCCACGTGTACGTCTCGACGTCGAGGTGGGCCTCGTCGCCGTGCGGTGCCGCGCGCACGGCCTCGACCGCGTCGCGCAGGACGTCGGTCGTCGCGGCGAGCGGCGTGGCGGGCTCGTGGTGCAGCGGCACGTGGAAGTGCACGCGCCACGGCCCCTCCCCGGGCAGGCCGTGCCCGACGACGTCGCCCGGCTCCGGGGTGGACGCCTCGCCCAAGGCGTCGGGCAGGTCGTCCGCGGCGAGCACGTCGCCCGAGGCGGTGAGCTCGCGCACCTGGTGGATGTAGCGCTTCTCGGCGAACGCACCGACGGCCGCGCGGGCCGCCGGGTCGGACGGGTCGGCCACGTGCAGCGCCGCCGACGCCTGGACCTTCACGACGCGCAGCCCCGCATCGGTGATGCGCCGCACGGTCGCGGCGGTCCCGGCTCGACGGTCCGCGAACGACACGGCGAGGTGGCACGTGTCGAGGCAGACGCCCACGTGCTCGGGGTCGATGCGGCGCTCCACGGGCACGTCGGGACCGGTGCGGGCCGCGAGCCAGCCCACGACGTCGTCCACCGTGTCCAGCACGCAGCCCGGCTCGGGCTCGACGGCGACCCGCACGACCTTCCCCGTCCGCTCGCGCAGGTCCCGCAGCCCGTCGCCCAGCGCGACGAACGCGCGCGTGGCGGCGTCGTCGTCCGCATCGGACCACGGCTCGCGCCACGCGAGCGGGAGGGTCGAGATCGAGCCCGCGACGTCGTCGGGCAGCAGCTCGGCCAGGACCTCGGCGCACTCGAGCGTGTACGCGAGCCGCTCGGGCTGCGCCCACGTCGGCGTGTAGACGTCGAGCTTGACGACGTCGGCGTGGAACCCGCCGTACGGGAACGCGTTGAGCGTGTGGACCTGGAGGCCCTGCCCGTCGAGGGCCGCGCGCAGCCAGGCCCGGTCCGCGGGGGACGCGGCGAGCCGGTGCGCGAGCGTCGCGGGCATCCAGAGCCCGACGCCGAGGACGTCGAGCCCCGCGGCCTCGCGCACGGGACCCGCGTACGTGACGAGCTGGTCGACCACCCCGTCGAGGTCCTCGGCGGGGTGGACGTTCGTGCAGTACGACAACAGCATGGTGGTGCCCTTCCGGTTCCCTGCCGCTACGGCCGCGCGCCGCGGAGCACGGAAGAGCCCTCGAACTCGACGCCCGGGGTGGGCAGCTCGCCGGCCGTGAACCCCGGGACCGGGTCGAGCACGAGGTTGCCCGACTGCCCGTAGAACGCGACGGGGTTGCGCCAGAGGACCTGGTCGACGTCGTCCGCGGTGAATCCCGCCGCGAGCATCGCCTGCCCGGTCTTGAGCGTCTTGAGCGGGTCGGACCGGCCCCAGTCCGCCGCCGAGTTGACGATCATCCGCTCGGTGCCGTGCTCCTGCAGGATCGCGACCATGCGGTCCTCGTCCATCTTGGTGTCCGGGTAGATGGAGAACCCGGCCCACGCTCCGGCGTCGAGCACGAGCGCCACGTTCGTCTCGTTGAGGTGGTCCACGAGCACGTGCTCGGACGGCACCCCGGACTCGCGCACGACGTCGAGCGTGCGACGCGTGCCGGCGAGCTTGTCGCGGTGCGGCGTGTGCACGAGGACGGGCAGGTCGACGTCGCGCGCCATCTGGAGCTGCCGCGCGAAGACCTCGTCCTCCTCGGGCGTCATCGAGTCATAGCCGACCTCGCCGACCGCCACGACGCCGTCCTTGAGGAGGTAGCGCGGGATCTCGTCGAGCACCTCGCGGCAGCGCGCGTCGTTCGCCTCCTTGGGGTTGAGGGCGATGGTCGCGTGGTGGCGGATGCCGAACTGGGCGGCCCGGAACCGCTCCCAGCCGAGCAGGGCGTCGAAGTAGTCGAGGAACGACCCCACGTTCGTGCGCGGCTGGCCGAGCCAGAACGCGGGCTCGACGAGCGCGCGCACGCCGGCGGCGTACAAGGCCTCGTAGTCGTCCGTCGTGCGGCTCGTCATGTGGATGTGGGGGTCGAAGATGCGCATCAGGCGTCCCTCTCGGTACTGGTCTGGAGAACGTCCGGCGCGAGGCGCGCGACGTCGTCGGGCACGACGCGGCCGGCCGCGCGGCGCTCGGCGGCGAAGTCGCGGGCCATGCGCGCGAGCTCGTCGTCGGCGCGCTCGTCGAGACCGGCGACGGCGTCGAGGCTCACGCCCATGAACACGAGCTTGAGCACGGCGTGACGCCACGCGTGCTGCTCGAGGTGCGCGGCCGCGAACGGCCCCACGGCAGCGGCGACGAGGCTCTGGTCGTTGGTGCGCAGCGCGTCGGCCGCGAGCTCGACGCCCACCCCGACGACCTCGGGCGCGAGGTTCACGCCCCGTCCGGCGAGCGCGTCGAGCCCCCTCAGGACCCCTCGGCGCTCTGCCGTGTCGCCGTGCTGGTAGAGGTCCGCGAGCCGCGCGGCGAACGACGCGCCGCCGTCGGGCGAGCCGTCACGCTGCGTCGCGTCCGCGAGCGCCACGACGAGCGCGGCACGCGCCGCGTCGTCGATCGTCCCGTGCACGATCCCTGCGGGGTCGACGTCCGGGCGGCGCGGCGAGCGGCCGACCTTGCGGCCCGCGAGCGCGAACGCACGCGCCACAGCGGCGGGGTCCTGCCCGACGGCGGTGCGCGCCTCGTCGAGCCAGCGCTCGCCGTCGGGCGTCGGGCCGCCGGGGGCGGGGCTGGTCGTCCCGGGGCTGATGGACTCGGTCATGGCACCTCCTGGGGGTGGTGGGGGCGGTTCTCCCAGGCCTCGCACAGCGCTGTCATGCTGCGGTGCGCGAGGCCCGGGGCGTCGTACGAGTGGCGCGGGAGCTCGACGGCGGCGACTCCGGTGTAGCCGACGTCGGCGAGCGTGCCGAGGACGAGCGGCAGGTCGATCTCGCCCTCGCCGAACGGCCGGTGCTCGTGGTGCGTGCGGGGCATGTCGTCGAGCTGGACGTTGGCGAGGTACGGCGCCGCGGCGCGCAGCGCGCCGACCACGCCGTCGGGCTCGACGACGAGGCAGTGCCCGACGTCGACCGTGATGCCGAGATCCGCCAGGTACCCGGCGTCGCCACCGACCTCGTCGCGCAGCCGCAGGGCGTCGGCGACGGTCTCGACGAGCATGCCGGGCTCGGGCTCGAGCGAGAGCCGGACGCCGAGCGCGCGGGCCTCCTCGACGAGCTCGGGGAGACGGTCGCGCAGGCGCGCCCACCCGTCGGCCGGGGACGCGCCGTCGGGCAGGACGCCCGAGAAGAACGACACGCACTCGGCGTCGAGTGCGGCGGCGATCTCGACCGCGCGGCGCAGGAAGCGCATCCGCGGCTCGGCCTCGACGTCGACGAGCGTGGGCCGGTGCTTGCGGTACGGGTCGAGCAGGAAGCGCGTGCCCGTCTCGACGACGACCCGCATCCCGGCCCCGCCGTTCAGCCGGGCGAGCCGCGCGCGCAGCGCGTCGACGTGCCCGCCCCAGCCGTCGGTGAACGGGTCGAGGTGCGGGAACCCGAGCGTGAGCGCGACGGCGCCGTAGCCCTCGTGGTCGAGCACGTCGAGCGCGACGTCGAGCGGGTGGTCCGTGAAGCCGTTCGTGCCGTAGCCGAGGGTGAAGGGCGGGGCGGTCACGTCTCGCTCATCTCGGTGCGACCCGGTCGGCGACCCGCGCGGCGCAGCAACCGGCCCGCGACCTCGACGCCCGCGAGGACCGCGACCGACGCCAGGCTCCCGTGCCGCGCCGCCCACGCGGCCTGCAGCGGGAGCATCGCGCGGATGCCGGCCTTGGTCGCGGCGAACGCGTTGCCCGCCGACGGCGTGATGGCCGTGTCGACCTGGCGGGGAAGGCACGTCGCGAGGTAGGCGGCGCTCGCCGCGACGGCGGCGACCCGGGCGGCGCGCCCCGTCCCCGGGCGCCCGTCGCGGGCAGCGCCCGCGACGACCGTCCCGGCCACGGCGAGCGTCCCGGCCGCGACGCCGGCGGCGAGCGACGACGTCGTGCCGTGGACCTCGCCGCGCGACACGAGCGTGACCCCGGCGGTGTGCACGGCGAGGCCGGCCGCGGCCGGGAGGGCGGCGCGCAGGTGCCCGACCCCGGCGCCCAGGAGGACGTCGAGCCCGCGGCACGCGGCCATCACGACCGGCCCGACGGGCCGCTCCTTGGCGACGGTGTCGTACGTCCACACGCTCGCGGCGAGCGGCAGCGCGACGGCGAGCGCCCGGCGTCCGCCACCCGCCGCCGCGAGCCCGACCCCCGCGGCGGTCAGCCCGACGGCGACCTGCAGCGCCCGCTGCTCCGTGACCCGTCCCGAGGGGATGGGTCGCTCGGGACGCTCGAGCGCGTCGAGGTGCCGGTCCGCGTAGTCGTTGAGGGCCATGCCGCCGGCGTACAGGCACGCGGAGGCGAGCGGCATCAGCGCGCGGCGCGGCGTGAACGGGTGACCGGCCGCGGCCGCCCCCGCGAGCGTGTCGCCGACGACGGACAGGACGGCGGGCGCGCGGACGAGGTCCAGGTGGTCGCGCAGCGAGCCGGTCACGGCCGGTGGTCCGCGTCGTGACCGACGCGAGCACCCGCCTCGCGGACCCAGTCCGCGAGCGCCACGGTCTGCGCGGCGAAGTCGTGCACGGCACTGCCCCACGGGTCCTTGAAGAAGAACCCGAGCTCCGGCACGGGGCCCGCGTACCCGGCGGCGTCGGCGAGCGCGAGCAGGCGCGCGAGGTCGAGGACGAGCGGGGCGGCGAGCATGGAGTCGTACGCCGACCACGTCGTCTGGAGCGTGAGGCGCGACCCGAGGAACCCCTCGACGTGCACGTGGTCCCACGCGACCTTGATGTCGCCGAGGTCGGGCACGTTGTCGATGTGCAGCGGCGTGACGTCGCTGCCGGTGAGGTCCTGCAGGCCGCGCGACTTCGACGCGAGCTTGCTCTGCACCGCCTGCGGGTCGGCGAGCGTGGCGCCGTCGCCGCCCCCGAGCAGGTTGGCACCGGCCCAGGACAGGACGCGCAGCCCGCGCGCCGCGAACGCGGGCGCGAGGATCGTGCGCAGCCACGTCTGGCCGGTCTTGCCGTCCTGCCCCGCGACGGGCACACCACGCTCGGCGGCGAGCTCGAGCAGGACGGGCAGGTACATGCTGGCCGACGGCGTGAACTCGGCGAACGGCGCACCCGCGAGCACCGCCGCGTAGGCGGTCACCGAGCTCGCCGGGAGGACCGCGCGGTCCGGGTCCTCGAGCGCGGCGCGCAGCAGGTCGCGATCGGAGAACTCGGGGACGGGCTCGGGCAGCGGCTCCGTCGAGGAGAGGTCCACCACGACGACGCGCGCCAGGCCGTGCCGCTCGCGGAAGTCGACGATGTCCGCGGCGAGACGCTCCGCGGCGGACTGCTGCGACTCGCGCTGCGCCGTCGCCCCGTGGTGGCGCGCGTCGTAGCCGCGCCGCACCTCGGCGTCGGCCCGCTCGAGCGCGGTGTGCGCGGCCACGAGCAGGCGCGGCGCGATCATCCCCGCCTCGACGAGGAGCTCCGCGCGCTTGACCATCGACACGTCGGTGACGTCGTGCCCGCCCACCACGATGTCTCCGAAGGCCGGCAGGGGTGCCGACGCGAACGGCTCCTGGACCGTGACGCAGCCGGTCGCCGCGGCGCGGCCGTCGCTGATCGCGGCGAGCCCGAGGGTCGCGGTCGTGGCGACCGACCCCCGCGCTCCCACGAGCCACAGCCCGGTACGTGCGGCCGGGTCGGGACGGTCGGTCGATCCGTCAGGCGCGAAGTGGTGCATCGTTGCTCCTGGTCATCGACGAGACGCGGACGTCTCGCGTGGTGCGACGGCGATGGCCTCCCTGCCACCGTCGAGACCGTACGCTCGGACGCAGGGCGTTGTGAACGCTCTCGCGACCCGGTGGCGCCCGGTCTGCAGCGACCCTAGTTCCACTTTTGTCGATGGTCAATCAAAAGCAGAGCGACTTCCGCGCGGTCCCCTGCGTCGCTGACGCAAAAGCGGCACGAGCCCGGGGCGACGAGGCCGGTGAGGCCGCGGGAGGGACGACGGCGCCGGGTCGTGGCGGGCCTGGCGGGAGGCGCCGAGGAACGAGGCGGCGGATGGTAGACCCGGCGCCGTCGTCCCTCCCGCCGCCGGTCTCGGAACGCGACCCCTCAGCCGGCCGGCGCGAAGTCGAGCTGGTCGTCCGCGACCGCGACGACGGACCAGACGTTGCCGTCCGCGTCGCTCAGCTCGTAGGCGGGGAGCAGCACCGCGGCGCCGTCGGGCTGGTGCTGCACGGCGAGCCCCAGGCGCGCGTCAGTGATGGTCACGTCCGTCACCGGCCAGGCGAACCGGGCGCCCGCACCGACGGTCGGCGGCACGGTCGGCGTCTCGGGCTCGACGGGAGCGACGCCGATCTCCGGCGCAGACGCGTCGAGGGTCTCCGCGCGGGCCCACAGGACCGGCCCGCCCGCCCCGAACCGCGGGTCGCCGAGGCGCTCCACGGCCTCGACCGGGCTCACGACGTCGTACGTGCCGAGCGGGACGCGCGGCGCGAGGCTCCCGTAGAGCGACGCGAGGCCAGCACCCGAGTAGGTCGCGTTCCACGACGTCCCGGTGCGCTGCCCCTCCACGACCTCGTACGCGGTCACCGTCGTCGCGCGCGGCGCCTCCTGCTCGGCGACCTGCTCGTCGGCCACGATCTCGTACCCGGCCGCGTCCAGCCCCAGCGCCGCGAGCACGCCGCCGAGCTGGTCGACGGCAGCGTCGCGGCCGGGCGGGACGCCGTGGTCGGCCTCGGCGCACGCACCCGGCTCGACCGGCATCACGTCGGGGCTCGCGGCGCCCTCCGAGCCCTCGGACCCGGAGCCGCCCTCCGCCGGCATCGGCGTGACGACGACGCAGCCCCACGGGTCCTTGGACGGGTCGTGGAAGCTCACGCTCGCGAGCCCGTCCGGCTGGAGCGAGACCGACGGGCCCGAGCCGTCGCGCGGGCCGACGACGTACGACCCCCACTCCTCGCTCACGTCCCCGGAGACCCCGAGCACGTCGGCGACGCGCCGCGCCGTCTCCCCCGAGAAGACGCCCGCGGCGTCGTACCCCCACGCGTCCGCGCTTCCGCCCTGCGTCGACAGGCCGTCCTGGTGGAACACCGTCCGCCCGCCCCACGACCCCGGGTAGGCCATGTCCGCCGCGGCGCGCGAGGTCGCGCTGAAGCCCTGGCTCTCCGCAGCCTCCTCGGCGACGGCGAGGTTCGGAGCGGACTCCTGCGCGGACCCCGCCGCGCCGAGCTGGATGGGTGCGAGCGCCGACGACTCGGCGGTGTCGCCCGCCGACCCCGTCCCGCCGCCCGCCCCGAGCGCGTACCCGCCGACCCCCACGACGAGCACGCCGGCGACGGCCGCCGCGACCTGCAGCGGCACGCGGCGCCGAGCCCGGCGCTCGCGGCGCTCGGCCAGCTCGTCCGCGACGGTGCCGCCCGGCTCGCTCGGCCCCGCCAGGGCCTCGGGGACCTGGGCGCGGACGGCCGCCTCGAGGGTGCGCGGGTCCGGCGCGACGTCGGCCGCGGGGTCGGCGGCGCGCAGTCGTGCGAGGGCCTCGTCAGGACCGTCGGGGGTGTTCGTGCTCATGTCGACTCCTGCTGCTGCGGGGCGAGGTCGCGCACGACCCCGGATCGTCCACGGACGCGGTGCCGTCCGTCTACGCGGGATGTGTCGTCAGGACCCGGTCTCTTGCGCGACGGACTGCTCCGACCACGCGGCGCGCAGTCGCGCCCGGGCCCGAGAGAGCGCGGCGTCGGCACCGCCGCGCGAGGTCCCGAGCACCGCGGCCAGGTCCTCGCCACCGAGACCTTCCCAGGCGTGCAGGAGGAGGATCCGCCGGTCGCGGACGGACAGCGCCGCCAGCGCGCGGCGCACCTCGTCGTCCTGCACCACGACGTGCTCGACGTCGGCGCCCGAGTCCGGGCGCTCCGGCACCTCGGCGACGGGGACCGCACGGGCCTTGCGCCGGTGGTTGGCGAGCACGAACCCGGCGGTGCGGTACAGCCACGGCAGCTCGGCGCCGTCGGGCACGTCCGCGCGACGGCGCCACGCGGTCGTGAGGACCTCGGCCGTGAGGTCGTCCGCGTCGGGTCCGACCCCGCCGGCGGCGCTCGGCAGCCGCCGCCGGAAGTAGCGGTAGACCGCGGTCGCGTGCGCCGCGAAGAGCGTGGCGAACCACTCGGCGTCGTGCGGCGGGTCGTGCGGCGGGTCGGCGGTCGTCTCGTCGGGCGACGCGTCGGTCGTCACGGCGGCTCCTCGGCTGCGGGCAGGGCTGTCAACCGCTCTGTGTCGCGAGACGGTGCGTCCTTGCACCGCGCCCGGTTCACCCGGATGTCACCCGCGACAGCACCGATCCTCCCACCCCGCAGCACCTACGCTGTGGGCATGTCGACGACGGCGCAGGCAGACGCGGCCCCGGGCCCGCCCCGCCACCCGCGCCGCCGTCGTCGCTGGGGCCGGTGGGCGGGGTGGGGCCTGCTCCTGGCCGTCGTGCTCGTCCTCGTGGCGGCCGGCCTGCTCGTGCGCGACGCGCTCGCGGCACGCACCGCGCTCCTGAGCGCGATGGACGAGGTCCCGGCCGCGGAGGAGGCGCTGCGCGCGGGCGACGTCGCGACGGCAGAGGCCGTCCTCGCAGACGTGCAGCCCCTCACGGCCGAGGCCCGGGCGAGCACGGACGGCCCGCTGTGGTCAGTCGCCGCGTACCTGCCGCTCGTCGGCCAGGACGTCCGCGCCTTCTCGGCGGCCGCCGCGACGGTGGACGACCTTGCCGCCACGGTGCTCCCGTCGCTGACGCAGGCGCTCGCCGCCGTCGAGGGCGACGCGCTGACCGTCACCGGCGAGGGCGTCGACCTGGCGCCCCTCGTCGAGGCCGCCCCCGGGGTCGCGGACGCGGCGCGGGCGTTCGACGACATCGACGCGCGGCTCGCCACGGTCGACGCCGACGCGCTCCACGCCGAGGTCGCCGACCCGTACGGCCAGCTCGTCGCACGCACCGACGACCTGCGGCCGGTCGTGCGCACCGCCGACCGGCTGACCGCCCTCGGCCCGGCGATGCTCGGCGCCGACGGGCCCCGCCGCTACCTGCTGCTCGCCCTCAACAACGCCGAGCTGCGCGCGGGCGGAGGCATCCCCGGCTCGCTCGCCCTCCTCACGGTCGACGGCGGCCGGGTCACGCTCGAGCGGCAGGCGTCGACGACCGACGTCCCGCCGTTCGACGCACCGGTGCTGCCGCTCGAGCCGGGTGTCGAGGAGGTGTTCACCGACCGGGTCGGCCGCTTCGTCCAGGACACACCACTCACCCCCGACTTCCCGACGACCGCCGCGCTCACGGCCGCGATGTGGGAGCAGTCCCAGGGCGAGACCCTCGACGGCGTCGTCGCGACGGACCCGGTCGTGCTGTCGTACCTGCTCGGCGCGACGGGTCCCCTCGACGTGGACTTCGCCGGGACGACGGTGCCGATCGAGGCGGGCGACGTCGTGTCGACCCTCCTGTCGGACGCGTATGCCCAGCTCGAGGCCGGGCCGCAGACCGACGCGTTCTTCGGGGCGGTCGCGGAGCGCGTCCTGTCCGCGTTCCTCGGAGGCGAGGCGGACCCGGGCCTCGCGCGCGAAGCGCTCGTGCGGGGCGCCGAGGAGCACCGCGTGCTCGTGTGGTCGGCGCACCCCGAAGAGCAGGAGCGCCTCTCCGGGACGATCGTCGCGGGCGACATCGACACGGCAGAGCGTGCCGAGAGCTCCGTGGGCGTGTTCCTCAACGACGCCACGGGCGGCAAGATGAGCTATTACCTCGACACCGGCGTCGAGCTCACCGGGAGCGCGTGCACGGCCGACGGGCGAGTCGACACCTTCCGCGCGACGTTCAGCTCGACCGCTCCTCCCGACGCCGCGACGAGCCTGCCGTGGTACGTCACGGGCGGCGGCATCTCGGGAGTCGAGCCCGGCCGCGTGCGCACGATCGTGGTGCTCTACCCACCGCGCGGCGGGCAGGTGGACGCGGTACGGGTCGGCGGCAGCCCCGCCGGCGCGCTCGTGGCGGAGATCGCCGGCAGACGCGTCTCGTCGCTGCCCGTCGAGCTCGGACCCGGCGAGAGCACGACCGTGACGTTCACCGTCCCGACGGCGGTCGACGATGCACCGTCCGCATCCGGCAGCGGCGAGACCGTGGACGTCTGGACGACGCCGACCGTCTCGGACCCTGGCCTGGGCGTTTTTCCCGTCGCGACGTGCGACTGAAAGCAGGCACCGGTGATCACGGCGGGATAACGATGGTCCCGCCCGTAAACAATTCACCCGGACGACCGTCCAACTCCGAGGTCGATCATCGCTAGCCTGGCGGCAGTCGTTCTTTCCCGTGCCACCGGCTCTTCCGCGCATCACCTGCACCGGTGCATCACGGACCGCCCCTCGGGGCTCTCTGAGTACCGGAACTCCATGATCGGCCCCCACGACCCCTGAACCAGGACGGGTGAAGAAGCCATGCGTACGTCGAAGCGACTTCGCAGCCGAGGACGGGCGGTGCTCGTCGGAGCGCTCACGGCCGCGGCCGCCCTCGTGACCGTACCGCTCGTCGCGTCGTCCGCGAGCGCCGACACGGAGCCGGAGACCTACGTCCCGGAGATCACCGTCGCGTCGCCGGTGTGCGACGGCGACGTTCCCTATCTCGAGTACGTCTTCGAGCTGCCCGAGAACTACGAGGGCGACCCGGCGGCCCCGCTGACCATCACGTGGGTGAACCCCGACGGCGACGACGTCGTCCAGGGGGACCTGCCGCTCTCGGGCCGCGTCCTGTGGCCCGGTGCCGAGGTGGACGGGTCCGGGAACCCGGTCGACTGGCCGGGCTGGAGCCTCGTGGACGGCGAGTGGGTCGTCGGCGACGAGTTCGACTGGGTCCGCGAGGGCGTGACCGTGGTCTTCGAGGTCAACCCGACCGCCGAGACGGTCGTGGCCTACCCGCCGTCGACGCCCGACTGCGCGACCAACCCGCCGGGGACCCCGACCATCGAGGTCGACGTCCTCACGCCGGTGTGCGTCGACGGCGTGTCCTACCTCGACTACGGGGTGTCCGTCACCGGCACGCCCAGCACGACGGCCACGCTCACGTGGCACAACCCCGAGGGTGACGACGAGGTCATGACCGACCTGCCGCTCACGGGACGTGTCCTGTGGCCCGGGGCGTACCCCGAACGCTTCGTCGACCTGCCCGAGGACGAGGGGTGGGAGCTCGTGAACAACATGTGGCTCAACACCGCCACGCACGGCTGGGCCGCGGGCACGGTGGACCTGACGTTCGCCGTGAACCCCGAGGTCACCGTGCCCGTGACGTACCCGCAGGACACGAGCAACTGCTTCCCGGGCACGACCACGGTCGACAACCCCGTCGCGAGCAGCCAGAACCCGACGCTCGCCGCGACCGGGGCGACCGTCGGCCTGTACGCGGCGATCGCGGCCGGGCTGGCCGTCGTCGGCGCGGCGGTGGTCCTGCTGACGCGCCGCGCCCGCAAGAGCTGACCGCCCGCCGGCCCCTGACGGCCGGAAGGACGGACGGCGAAGGCCTCGCACCCTCGGGTGCGAGGCCTTCGCGCTGTGCGGCGGAGGGCTCAGGCAGCCGCCCAGCCGCCGGCCGCGAGACGCGACTCGAGGCCCTCGAAGGCCCAGCGGTCGACGACGAGGACCGGACCGGCCGGCCCGTCGGGCACGTACCACTGGAGCTGCTCGACCGTGCGGACCTCGGTCCCGGCGCCGTCGACGCACGAGAGCGTCCAGCGGGCGAGGGAGGCCGCCGAGCCGGCGACCTCGACGTCGGCCTCGGACGCCATGGCGACCGGTCGCGCGGCGAGCGCGTCCGCCCCGGGGCAGGTCGCGCCGTCGGGCACGTGCGCCGCGGCGGGGTCGACGCCCTCGAGGGCGCCGCCCGAGAGGATCTCGAAGCTCGGGCACGCGGCGTCCTCGGGGCAGCCGCCCGCCCGGACCTGGGTGAGGCCCTCGGCCGGCTGGAGGACCGACCAGTACTCGGCGGCGGGAAGCTCGAGGGGCCCGACGGCGACCTGGCTGCCGTGGTCCGCGTGGTCACCGTGTTCCCCGTGCTCGTCGGCCGCGGCCGGGCCCGAGCCACCCTCGGCGGCGGCGTCTGCGGAGGGGTCGTCCGTCGATCCCAGGTCGGCCGTGCAGGCTGTGAGGAACCCTGTGAGGAGCCCTGTGAGGAGCCCGACGGCGACGACGGCGCTCCACGGCGGTCGCCGGGAGCGACGAGAGGGCTGCGCGGTGGTCGGGAGGCGCAGGAGGCTGCGGTGCTGGTGCACGGTGTCATGCCCTTTCAGGATCGGAGTACCCCCGTCGCCCACTGGGGAGGGCGACGGGGACACCTCGTCCGTGCTGTCACGCTAGCGAGCGCGAGGGCCGGCCGAGATGCGGGAGAACCACACGATGACGGCCCGCGGGTACGGGTTTCCCCGTACCCGCGGGCCACCGGTCGGGGCGGTGCGAGAAGCGGGGGTCAGCCCACCGTCGTCCGGACGGCCCCAGGTCGGGCGGGTGTCGAGCGGGGCCCGCCGCGACGTCGCGACGAGGAGGGTGCACGGGGCGGGTGCACAGGGCGTCGTCACGGACGAGCCCCGCTCGACGGCGCCGGCCGACGTGGCCGGCCGGCGCCGTCTTCGGGTGGGACGTCAGCAGGCGCCCAAGGACTCCCAGGGTCCGTACTGCTCCGCGCCGGGGACGTTGTTCTGCGTCCACCACTTCGCGCGGTAGCTCTCGCCCTCGTGGGAGACCGTCGCGCCGCCGGTGTAGACGGCGGTCGCCGACCAGGCGGGTGCCGTGCAGGTATCCGGGTCCGTCGGGTCCGTGGGGTCCGTCGGGTCGGTCGGGTCGGTCGGGTCGCCGCCGCAGTCGCCGACGACCTCCCACGGGCCGCCCGCCGACGGGTTCTCGCCCTGCGTCCACCACTTGGCGCGGTAGTTCTTCGCCTGGTACGACACCGTCGCACCACCGGTGTAGACGGCGCTCGCGGACCAGGCCGCGTCGCAGTCACCGGGGTCGGTGGGGTCGGTCGGGTCGGTCGGATCCGTGGGGTCCGTCGGATCCGTGGGGTCCGTCGGGCCGTCGGTCCCCTCGACCGGTCCGGCGGGCGCGGCGCGCAGCCTGTCCGTGAACCCGCCGAGGAGGGTGCCGTCGTGGTTGCCGGAGAGGTCCCACCACATGCCACCACCCAGCTTCTTGTCCGCGACGTAGTCCGCCTTCGCGGCCACCGACTGCGGGTTGTCGTAGCTCCACCACTGGTCGCCGTCGTACCGCCAGGCCGAGACCGTCTCGGGGTCGTAGTAGTCCTGGCCGCGGTTGCGGAGCTTGTCGTAGTCCTCGTTGCCGGCCTCCCACGTGCCGGGTGCTGCGCCGGTGGCGGCGGACCACGGCTCGGCCGAGCCGACGCCCTTCCAGCCGCGCCCGTACATCGCGAGGCCCACGCCGAGCTGAGACGGGTCGATTCCGGTGCGCAGGTACTCGTTCACGGCCTTCTCGACGCTGAACTGCCGGTTGGCAGCCCGCGGGTCGGCGGGGTCGTCGTACAGGTTGCCCTGGTGCCCGGCGAGCGCCGGGTCCCACGCGCCGTGCAGGTCGTAGCCCTGCACGTTCCCGTAGTCGAGGTACTCGAAGATCTCCGGGTCGTTCCACCCGCCCGCGGCGATGTCGTCCGGGTTCGCCGGGAGGAACGCGGACAGCAGGTAGTGCTTGCCGGTCTGCGCGCCGTACGCGTCGAGCTGGGTGCGGAACTCCTGGAGCAGGAGCTTGAAGTTGCGCGCGTCGTTGACGACGTCGACGTGGTTGCCCACCTCGCCGTTGAGCGATCCGGGCCACTCCCAGTCGATGTCGATGCCGTCGAACACGCCCGCCGCGGCACCTGCGCCGCCGCGGCCGTCGATCACGGGCAGGTTGCCCTTGATGTAGAGGTCGATGCACGACGACACGAGCTTCTTGCGCGAGGCGTCGGTCGCTGCGGCCTTCGAGAAGTTCTTGGACCAGGTCCAGCCGCCCAGCGAGATCATGGGGCGCAGGTGGGGATTCTTCGCCTTGAGCTGCTTGAGCTGGTTGAACGAGCCGGCGAGCGGCTGGTCCCAGGCGTCGGCGACACCCGCGACGGAGTTCGCCGCGGTGTAGCCCATGCCGAAGTCCGCCCAGGCGTCGCCCGCTCCGTCGGAGCCGTTCGGGCCGGTCCCCTGCGCCTTGTTGGCGATGAAGCACGTGAGCGTCTGGTGGTGGATGTTGCCGAACGAGTAGTTGATGTGCGTGAGGTCCTGGGCGGCGCCCGAGTCCTGGACCTTCTTGAGCTGGAAGTTACGGCCGTACACGCCCCACTGCGTGAAGTAGCCGACGTTGCGGTAGCCGTTGACGTCGCTGTCGCCGGGGTGGGCGACCGCCGCCGGGGCCGCCTCGACGGCCTGCGCCGGGGCGACGGCGGTGAGCAGCCCGCCGACGAGGGCGGTGGCGGTCGCCAGAGCGGCGAGGCGGGCACCGCGCCGTCGTCCGGGTCGGGGTGGTCTGCTGGGGAGGGACGCGTCCATGGGTCCTGCCTCGTGCTCGTGCGGTGGACGACGACGGCACCCGCCGGGGAGCGCCGTCGTCGCCCTGGGTCACCCTGAACGTAACGATCCGGACAGCGCCGCGTGATCCGCGCTTCCCACATTGTTCCCGATCTGAACTTACCCGGGCCGTAAGGGAAACCCCGTAGGACGAATCGGGGCGCAGCAGGGCGAACCGGCGGGAAGTCCCCTGGGCATCGGGTTCCGCGTCAGCGGCCGACGCGATGCGCGAGCACGGTGAGCTCCACGCGCGAGCGCACGCCGAGCTTGCGGAACACGCGGCCGAGATGCACCTCGACGGTGCGCACCGAGAGGAAGAGCTGGTCCGCCGCCTCCCGGTTCGAGGCGCCCTGCACGACGAGCAGCGCGACGTCGAGCTCGCGTTCCGTGAGCTCGTCCGACCACCGCCCGCGCAGCTCGGCGAGCGCCTCGTCCGAGACGTCGCTCTCGCGCGCCGCGAGCCGGCACGCGTCCGGCGGCGCGGGGGGCCGGTCGCGCCCTGCCGTCGCGCCGCCCGGCAGCGCCCACAGCGGCGCCCCGGACGACACCACGAGCGGCACCCCCGGCGGGACCGCCGACGACAGCACGGGCGGGACCACCGGCGTCCGCGTGCCGCCGTCGCCGTCGACGACGGCGCCCCCGAGCTGCCGCACCACCTCCGCGTGCTCGTCGCGTGCGACGGTCGTCCACGCGTCGGCCCCGGCGTCCCCGAACAGCTCGATCGCCGACAGGAACAGCCCGTGCGAGCGCTGGAGCTCGCCCGCGCGCACGAGCGCCCGCGCCGCGCACAGGTCGGTGCGGGCGTGCTCGTAGGGGGAAGCGGTCGTCCGGTTGACGCGCGTCGCACGGTCGAGCGGCGCGGCGAGGTCCTCGTGGGCGGCGAGAGCCACCTCGGCCCTCGCGATCGTCGCGGCGCGCAGCGACGGTGGCAGCTCCTTCGCCTCGACCCGGCGGCGCGAGAGGGCGCGCTGCGCCGCGTCGTGGCGACCCGCGACGACCCACGCCTCGACGTCGTCCAGGCCGGGCAGCGGGAGCATGCGTGCACTGTCGGGCCGCTCGCGCTCGGCCGCGAGCTCGAGCAGCGTCGCCGCCTGTGTCACGTGGTGGGCGAACGCCGCGCCCATCGCGCGGTCGACGAGCAGCCCGAGGCGCACGGGCCGCGAGGTCGGGCTCGCGCACGTCTCCTCGAGCGCCGTCGCCACCGGGCCGACCACGCCGCGGGTCATCATGTCGACCCTGCGCGCGGCCGCGACGCCGAGGCTGGCGAGCGGCAGCCCCATGGGGAGCCGGTACGCCGCCTCGGCGATCTCGTCGGCAGCCCGCGTGAGCGTGCCGCGCCACACGTGGACGAGTGCCTGTGCGAGGCGCACGTGCGCCTCCGCGAGCGGCGTGAGCGCGGCGTCGGGTCCGTCGAACCAGCGCCCGCCGTCGCGCACGGGCGCGAGCGAGGCGACGGCGCTCGCCAGGGTCTGCACGGCGTCCTCCGTCCGGTCGTCGGCGGCGAGCGCGAGCGCGCGGCAGACCTGGAGCGCCGCCTCGTGGTCGGGGCCGAGGTCGGCGTCGGGCACGACGTCGCGCTCGCCGACGCCGAAGACCGCCGCCCACGACCGGGCGAGCGCGAGCTCGGCCCGGGTCTCGGCGTCGTCGCACCACGAGGCCAGGTAGGCAGCGGTGTCCAGCAGCTGTGTCGCGCTCATGCCGTCCCCACGCTCGGCGTGCAGGCGCGCGGCGGCGAGCACGCCCGCCACGACGCCGGGCACCGCGTCGAGCGGGAGGTCGTCCGGTCGTCCGGCGCGCAGGTACGGGGCGAGCACGTCGTCGGGGACCTGGCCCTCGGCGAGCGTGAGCGCCTCGACGAGCGGGCCGAGCGAGCGCGCGCGCAGCGCGTCGTCGCCGCTGCGCGACGCCTTGCGGAGCCAGTCGGCCGCGTCCTGGACGTGCCCCGAGCGCAGCGCCGCGACCCCGGCGAGCGCGAACGCCTCCGCGCGGTGCTCCCCCGCGGCCTGGCTCGCGGCCTCGCGCGCGACCTCGTGCGCCCAGACGACGTCACCGCGGTCGAGGTGCCGGCGCGCGACGCGCAGGAGGCCGGGGACGAGCTCCGGGCTTCCCGCGAGGGTCGCGAGCGCCGTGTGCCACACCGCCATGTCGGGCTCGCCCGCCCGACGGTGCGCGTCGGCGAGCGCAGCGTGCGCCGCCGTGCGTCCCGCGAGCCGAGCCTCGGTGTGGACGAGGGAGCGCATGCGCGGGTCGACGAACGCGAAGCGCCCGCCGACGAGCGCGAGGTGCTCGGCGAGCGGGCCGTCGAGCACCTGCGAGATCTCGAGCCCCGCGGCCGAGAGCAGCAGCTCGGTGCGGTCGACGACCGCGACGGCCGCGCAGAGCAGCACGTGCCGCTCGTCGTCGCGGAGAGCGGTCAGGCGGTCGCCCAGCAAGGACCGCACCGCGGGCACCGCCGGCAGCGGGTCCGGGAGGATCGAGCCGCCCGAGAGCTGCTCGGGCGTGAGGAGCGCGGCGGTCTGCGTGATCGCGGCGGCGTTCCCGCCGAGGAGCCGCGCCAGGTGCGCGGCGACGTGGGGCGCGACGGCGAGGCGTCGCTCCACGAGCAGGACGTGCAGCGCGTCCGCGGGCGCGAGGGGCGGGACGCTGCGGAGCTCGAACGGACCGGACGCCCGGTCGAGGGCTCCCGCGGTCGCCGTGGCGAGGAGGACGACGGGCGCGCGCCGCTGCGCGACGAGGCTCGCGAGGACCGACCGGCTGAGGTCGTCGACGACGTGCAGGTCGTCTGCCACGACGACCGTCGTCGCGCCGTCGAACGCCGCGACGAAGAGCTCCGCGAGCGCGACGGCGGCGACCTCGGGCACCAGACCGTAGGCGGGGTCCGCGACGTCGAGCGCGCGGGCGAGGCCGCTCGGCACCGTGACGCCCGCGAGCTGCGCTGCCTGGGAGACGAGCGCGGCGAGCGTCGACCCCGGTGCCGTCGAACCGGCGGGCGGGCGGCACCGGAGCACGACCGTGGGCCGCCCGAACGGGTGCGTCGCGACGGCCTCGCACACGAGCTCCAGGGTCGCGCTCGCGCCCATGCCGGGCTCCGCCGTCCAGACGAGCGCACCCTTGCCCTCGGCGACGGCCGCCACCGCGAGATCGACCTCCTGGGCGCGCGACGACAGCCGTTCGAGTCGGCGCGCCGACCGGGCGTCGGCACGACGGACCGGGTCGGGCACCACGTAGTCCTGCTGTTCTGCCATGCGTCGGGACCCTCCGTCCGGGGGCTTCGTCGCCCGTCGACAGATGAAATGTTAACAACCCTCCGTAAACGGGGCGCTACCCCACCGTTTCCCAGGAGTGACGCACCCGCCACCAGGACGGCGCCGCCCGCGCCGTGCTTGCTCCGGTGCGGGGCGGGGTCTACCCTGGCCCGGTCCCCCTGCCGCGGCCACGGTCCCCGTGCGCCCGGCTGAGGTGCGGTGCCCCGGAGCGCCGCCGCCACGAGAGCGAGGTGAGCCCGTGCCTGACGGCAGCAGTCATAGAACCGTGCACTGTGCGCTCACCCCCCGTGGCCCCCGACCGGCCAGCTGACGACACCGGCCCGCTCCTCGAGCGGCAGCTCGTCGCCCGGCACGTCAGCCGTCGATCCGGTCGTCCCTCGCGGGGAGGTCGCCAGTGCGCTCCGCGTGCTCGCGTCTCGCCGGGCACGCCAACGCCGGACCTCCCTCGTGGGCACCCGCATGCCGTCGTACACCGTGCGACCGCCGGGCGCCTGCGCCCGCCGGAAAGGACGACCGCCATGACCCTCCGTACGACCGTGCGCCCGCAGTCGCCGCGCACGCACCCCCTGCGCACGTCGATCTCGCGCACCCCGCCCACGCGGACCACGCGCTCCCGCCGCCGTGCTCGTCCTGACCTCGAGCGTCAGTCGATCTCGTTCACGGTCGGCCTCTACCTGTTCATCTGCGTCGCGCTCCTGCTCGCGCACGTCACCGCCGGAGGTGCCTGATGACGACGACCCTGCCCGACGCCCCGACCGCCACCACCACCCACGACCCGCACGGCCGCGCGCCGGGCACCGGGACGGGGGCCTGGAAGCCGGCGCGCTTCGACACGCGCGAGCTGCGTTCGCGGTGGGTCCAGGTCGCCGCGGGCGACCCCGATGCCGCGGCGCGTGCCGCCGAGCACGGCGTCGACTTCGCCGCCGCGGGCGGGCGCGTGTGGGAGACGGACGCGCACGTCTACCTGCCGGTCGTCGCGACGCGCCGTCACGGCGAGCATGTCCTGCACGAGCGGATCGTGCTCGCACTCTCCCCCGACGTCGTCGTGACGGCGCAGCCCGAGCGGCACTACCCCGTCTTCGACAAGGCCATCGCGCGCATGCGCCGTACGCCGTGGCTGACCGGCTCGTCGTACGGCGTCGCGTACGCGCTGCTGTACGCGCTCAACGAGGCGGCGGACCGCGTCGTCGCGCACGCGAGCGACCTGCTCGAGGACATGTCCGACGAGATCGACGAGGCGACGCGCGGGGTCGACGCGCGCGGCCGCGAGATCGGCGTGAGCGACATGCAGGAGACGATCACGCGCATGAACCGCACCGAGGAGATCGTCTCGCGCGCGCAGGAGTCGCAGCTCTCTCTCGCACGCGCCGCGCGGCACCTGCGCAGCGAGATCGCCGACACCGACCCGGTGCTCGCGGGTCTCGTCGAGACGCTCGTCGCCGACATCGACGGCGTCAAGCAGCACGCCGGCTTCGAGCACGACAAGGTGCGCTACCTCCAGCAGGCGATCATGACCTCGCTCGACGTCAAGCAGGCGCAGATCGTCAAGGTGTTCACGATCATCACGGCCGTCTTCCTCCCGCCGACGCTCATCGCGTCGTTCTACGGCATGAACTTCACGCACATGCCGGAGCTCGACCGCCCGTACGGGTTCACGCTGACGATCCTGCTCACGCTGGTGGCGGCGGTCATCCCTCTCGCCTACATCAAGCGCCGGGGCTGGCTGCGCTGACGCCCCGCCCGTCGAGGTAGAACCCCGGTCCGCCGAAGTAGAACCGTGGTCGCCGAAGTAGAACCCTGGTCCGCGACGGCGGGAACCGGGTCGCGCGGCGACGCGGCACGGGGCAGGCAGCGCCCGGGCCGACCATGCGGTCCCGGCCGGTCGAGCATGCGGTTGTCGCCCGTCAGGTGCTCAGGACGAGCCGCAACGACATGTTCGGCGCAGCACCGAGCTAGGCCCGGGTGCGCACGGACCAGGGCGAGACGACGCCGGGAGGGGTGGGTGGGGGCGCCGCGTCGTGGTCGGGCCTGGCGGGAGCCGCGAGGAACGAGCGGCGGATGGTAGACGCGGCGCCCCCACCCACCCCGACACCCAGGGCAACCACGCGCCGTCGGACATGACCACGGTTCTACCTCGGCAGACCACGGTTCTACCTCGGCCGACCAGCGTTCTACCTCGCGCAGCCACGGTTCTACCTCGGCGGTCCCACTCGCACCGGCAGCGGGCGCGCTCGGGAGCCCGTCAGACGTCGATGATCAGCGTGACGGGGCCGTCGTTGACCAGCTCGACCTCCATGTGCGCGCCGAACTCGCCCGTCGCGACCTCGACGCCGCGAGCGCGCAGCGCCTCGACGACGGCGTCGACCAGCGGCCGCGCGACGTCGCCGGGCGCCGCGCCGTTCCACGACGGCCGACGGCCCTTGCGCACGTCGGCGTAGAGCGTGAACTGGCTGACGACGAGCACGGGTGCGCCCGTGTCGAGCACCGAGAGCTCGCCGTCGAGGATCCTCAGCTCCGCGATCTTGCGTGCCACGGTCTCGACCTGGGCGGGCCCGTCGTCGTGCGTGGCCCCGACGAGCGCGACGATCCCCGGGCGGTCGATCGCGCCGACGACGTCGCGCGTCCCGTCCTCGCGCACGACCGTGACGCTCGCGCGCGACGCCCGCTGGAGCACGGCTCTCACGGAACGTCCTCGAGACCGACGGTGCGGACGCGCCCGACAGGACGCCCGCCGCCGAGCACGGGGGCGTCGACGAGCGCGGCGAGCGCGGCGTCGTCAGCGCCGAGCCGGCCCAGCGCCGTGGCGAGCACGGCGGGCCGGGGACGGGAGGCGCCGTCGAGCACCTTGAACGCGAGCGCGCTCCCGTCGGGCAGTCCGGCGCCGTAGACGCCGTCGGCTCCGTCCTTCGCGACGAGCCCCGGGACGGCGCGCATCGCCGTCGTCGCGTCCCGCCCGGTCCCACCGACCATCTCCGGGAACGCCGACATCGCTCGGGCGACCTCCGCCTCCGGCGAGCGCGGGTCACGCGTCGGCGCCGCCGCGACCCGGGCGAACCCGCGTGCGAGGCCCCGCACCGTCGTCGAGAACAGCGGCGCGCCGCACCCGTCGACCGTCGCGTGCTCGACCGGCACCCCGGTGAGCTCCGCGACCGTCTCGCGGACCGCGACCTGCAGCGGGTGGTCGGGGTCGAGGTAGGTGGCGGTGTCCCAGCCCGCGGCGACGCACGTCGCGAGCATCGCCGCGTGCTTGCCCGAGCAGTTCTGGGTGATCGACGACGGCCCGTGCCCGTCGAGCTGCCACGCGAACGCCGCCGGGGCGTGCAGCGGCATGTCGGGGGTGTTCCGCAGGGCAGTCTCGTCGAGACCGGCACCGGTGAGGATCTCGCGAGCTCCCGCGAGGTGCTCCGGCTCGCCGTTGTGGCTCGCCGCGGCGAGGGCGAGCAGCCGCCGCGGGAGCACGAGCCCGTGCCTGAGCATCGCGACGGCCTGGAACGGCTTGACGCTGGACCGCGGCCAGATCACGGCGTCAGCGTCGCCACGGGCGAGCACGACGTCGCCCGCCGGGCCGAGCAGGACGAGGTGACCGAGATGGACGGACTCCACGAGGTCGCCGCGGACCACTTCGGCGAGCGGGACGGCGTCGCGCGCGATCCCCGCCGACGTGCCGACGCCCACCGGCGCGCTCACCAGCCGCCCGGGCGGCCGCCCGACCCGTTGCTCCGCCCGTTGCCGTACGGCTGGAGCCGCGGGCGCACGTCGACGAGGTAGACGATCGCCGCGACGACGGCGATGAGGCCGATGAACCCGAGGTTCGGGCCACCGATCGGCAGGGAGAGGAACCCGAGCGCCGCCGCGACGCCCAGGATCGCGAGCCAGATCGGCTTGGTGAGCTTGCCCTCCGCGGTGAAGGCGCTCGCCGGGCGGCGGATCGCATCGATCAGCGCGAAGAGCTGGACCCCGAACACGACGAGCGTGAGCGCGAGGTAGACGATCCACTGCAGCGACCCGATGATTCCCACGGGGACGAGCCTACGGTCTGGGGACCGGCCACGGGACCACCCGCAGCCCGGCGCCGCGCGCGGCCGTCGCGACGTGCGGGTCCCACGCCGCGACGAGCGTGTCGTCGTGCGCGACGGCGAGCGCGCTCGCCACGTGGACCGCCTCGTTGCTGCGCATGGCGCCGCCCGCGACGAGCGACGCCGCCCGGCGCGCGACGTCGCCGGAGACCTCGACGAGGTGCAGCGCCGGGCCGAGCACGTCCCAGGTGCCGAGCGCGGTCGCGTGCGCGGCACGGTCGATCACGCCGGAACGAACCCCCGCGCCGAGCGCGGCGCGGAGCTCGACGTCCGCGAGGCGGCTCGTCACGACGACGTCCGCACGGTTCCAGAGCCGGCTCACCAGGGCCGAGCCGGCCTCGGGCACGCAGAGCTTCACGAGCGCGCTCGTGTCGAAGTAGACCAGGGCCACCGCGCGCCCCTCAGCGCCGGATCCGCCGCACGAGGGCGGCGACGCCCGTCGCGCGCGCGGAGGAGACCCCGTCGGGTGCCGGCACCGCGTGGGCCGGACGCTCGGTCGTCGGGGGCACGAGCACGCCGTCGCGCACGAGTTCGGTGACGAGGTCCGCCGTCGCGACGCCCGTCAGCCGGGCCACGGGGACGCCGCGTTCGGTGATCACGACCTCCTCGCCCTCCCTGGCCCGCTCGATCCACGACTTGAGCTCGGCGCGCAGGGCGCTGACAGGGACCTCCATCCCCCGACCGTACCGGTCCGGAGCCCGCGGGTGCAGGGTGAAGAACGTCCGGTTTCGCACCCCGGCTGCCGGGCTGTCGGTTCAGAGCTCCGGGAGCGCGTCGCGCGCCTCCTCGGGCGTCGCGCCCGCCGCCTCGAGGACGTCGACGAGCGGCGAGCGCAGCAGCATGACGAGCGACTGCACCTGCCAGTCCCCCTCGCCCACGGCGTGCGGGTCGGCGCCGTGCGCGACCTCGGCGAGCACCTCGCGCGCGACGGCGGGGTCGCGGCCCGCGCCGACCGCCTCCGCGAGCACGCGGACGCCCGCGGCGAACCGGGCGACGAGGTCGGCCACCGGGGCGAGCTGTCGCTCGTCCGGGCCGGACGCGACGGGCAGCGCGCGGCGGGCCAGGACCCGCACGCTGCGCATCGCCCGGTCCAGGAGCACCGCCTGCCGCTCGAGCCCACCGAGCTCGTCGCGGTGCCGCAGCCCCGCGGCACTGACCCGCGCGAGCTCGCGCGCCGACGACGCAGAGGACTGCCACTCCTCGAGCGCGCCCTCCGACGCGCGCCCCTTGACCAGCGCCGCCTCGAGGTCGGAACGCTCCCGCGTCCGCAGGCCGCGCGCCAGGACCTCGAGGACGCCCGCGAGCTCGCTGGTCGCCTCCGCGCCGAGCAGCCGGGGCCGACGGCGCGGGTCGCCCGGGGTGAGCGCGGCGACGGCGAGGGCCACGGCACCGCCGACGAGCGCGTCGGTCCACCGCCCGAGCGGGCCGCCGGCCTGTGCGGCGGGCAGCCCGACGATGACGATCGCCTGCACGCCCGCCTGCGTCGTGAGCATCGCCCCGCGGTCGATGAAGCGAGCCGCGAGCGCGGAGACCGCGAGCACGACGGAGACCTGCCACCAGCCGGAGCCGATCGCGTGGACGACGAGGTCCCCCAGCCCCACCCCGATCGCCACGCCGACGGCGAGCTCGAGCACGCGGCGCAGCTGGCGGTCCTGGCTGAACCCCAGGCAGATCCACGCCGACACGGGGGCGAAGAAGGGGGCGACGTGGCCGAGGCCGTACCGCGCGATGCCGAACGCGATGCCCGCGGCGGCGGCCGCCTGGAGGATCGGCCAGAGCGAGACCCGCACGCGCGAGGCGCCCTGGCGCATCCGTGCGCGCAGCAGCAGCCGGCGCCACGCCGTCCGCGCGACGTCCGCCGCCTGTGCTGCGCGGCCGTCGCCCGCGTCCCTGCCCTCGGCGTCCCCGCCGGGCGCCGTCGTGCTCACCTCAGAGCATGCTCGTGGGAGCGCCCTCGCCCCGCGGGGTCAGGCCACGTGCGACCTCACCCCGGGGCGCCGGCCGGTCCGCGGAGACGCCCTCGCCCGGGACCACGGTCTCCTGGGCCGCGGAGATCGCGCCGCCGTCGCAGTCGACGAGGAGCTCGGCGTCCTCGGGCACGCTCCGCTTGAGCACCGCGAGCGCGATCGGGCCCAGCTCGTGGTGGCGGGCGACCGTGGTCACCGTGCCGACCGTCCGACCGTCGAGCGTGACGTCGGCCCCGAGCGCGGGCAGCAGGTGACCCGACCCGTCGAGGTGCAGCATGACGATCCGTCGCGGCGGGCGGCCGAGGTTGTGGACGCGCGCGATCGTCTCCTGGCCGCGGTAGCAGCCCTTGTGCAGGTGGACGGCGGTGCGCAGCCAGTCGGTCTCGTGCGGGATCGAGCGGTGGTCGACCTCGGTCGCGAGGCGAGGGCGCCACGCCTCGACGCGCGCCGCCTCCGTCGCCCAGGTGCCGACGAGCCGCCACCCGGCCGCCTCGCGCGCCGCGACGGCGTCCGCCAGGTCGGCGCGCGGCACCAGAACGAGGCGCCACGGACGCTCCGCGCCCGGGTGCTCGCCCTCGGGAACGCCGTAGCGCGTGCCCCCGCCCGTGACGCGCGGCCACGGGTCGCGCCAGGTGACCGGCTCGCCCTCGGCACCCTCCGCGTCGACGGGCTCCCCGAGCGCCGCCCACTCGTCCGTCGCGTCGGCGATCTCGACGCGCAGCATGAACTTCATGCGGTCGAGCCACGCGGCGAGGTCGGGCGCGTGCGAGCGCTCGGTGAGGAGCCATGTCGTCGTGCCGTCGTCCACGACGGACGCGGCGTGCTCGACGTGCCCCTGCGGGGACAGCACGAGCAGCTCGGTCGACGTGCGCGGCGCGAGGGCCGTCAGGTCCTGCGAGGTGATCGAGTGCAGCCAGCTCAGGCGGTCGGGCCCGGTCACGGTGACGACGCCGAGGTGCGACTGGTCGACGACGGCGCCGCCCGTGCGCAGCGCGCGCTGCTCACCGGTCGGGTCTCCGTAGTGCCAGGCGACGCCCTCGTCCGGGCCGGACGCGGGCACGGCACCGTGGCGGGCCAGGAGCGGGCTGGTGTAGCCGGTGGTCACAGGAGGTCCTCCTTCGTCGTCGCGCCGGGTGCTCACGGGGCCCACCGAGGGCCACGGGTCCCGCGCGCGTCAGACCGACGTGCGCCGGGTCAGCTTCGCGGACGCGTACGACTGCAACGGCTCACCGAAGGCCGCCAATTCCCACACCCACAGGAGATGGCCCTCGACCAGCCCGAACAGGCGCTTCGACGCCGCGACGTCGGACGCGGTCGACGTCCGCGCGATGAGGTCGCTCGCGAGGTCGACGCGGCCGTTGCCCACCGCACCGAGGTACACCGAGACACGGCCCGACGGGTCCGCGAGCAGCACCTCGAGCGGGTGGCGGTCGTCCTCGAGCCCCTCGGGGCGGTCGGTCGACACGCGCCAGTACCCGGTCTCGGTGGACCACACCGGGGCGTCGGTGGCCGCCGCGTCGAGGACGGCGGCGTCGCGCTCGGGCCACTCCCCCTCGTCGGGGACGGTCTCGGGGACGTCGGGCTCGAGCACGCGCAGCGTCGACTCGTAGCGCAGGTACGGGCCGCCGTCGTGGTCGAAGACGACGTCGGCGACGAAGGGCGTCTCGTCGATGCCCGGGTACTTGACGACGCCCTCGCCGCGCCAGCTCCCGACGAGCCAGGCGAGCGGGTAGACCTCGGGCGCGAGGCCCTCGGGGAACTCGAACGGCATCAGCGACCACCTCTCGGAGTCGGGTGCGGCGACGCGGACGTGCGGCGCACGCGGCGCGGCACGGCGGGATCGGTCAGCGCTGGCCCCGGTAGAGCTTGTAGACGACGTACCCCGCGAACCACGTGATGGTCACCGTCGCCGCGATGAGCAGGCCGAGGAAGATCAGCTCGAGAGTGTGCGGACTCATGCGGCCGATCCTACCGGCCGCGCGACGGGCCCACGCCGTGGCCTGGAGCGGGGCACGTGGAGGGGCACGGGGAGCGCACGGCGACGGGTCTACGCTCGGCCGGGTGACCGATCTCGCGAACCCCGGAGCGACCCGCCGCTCGCTCGTCGTCAAGACCACGTCCGGCCTCGACCGTCCCGAGGCGGCGAACCAGGCCTTCACCGTCGCCGCCGCCGCGGTCGCCGCCGGGGTGGAGGTCAGCGTGTGGCTCACGGGCGAGGCCGCGTGGTTCGCGCTGCCGGGCCGCGCGGCGGAGCTCGAGCTCGAGCACGCGGCGCCCCTGCCCGACCTCCTCGACGCGGTCCTCGCCGCGGGCACGCTCACCCTCTGCACGCAGTGCGCCGCGCGGCGCGGCATCACCGGCGACGACGTGCTCCCCGGCGTGCGGATCGCCGGCGCGGCGGTCTTCGTCGAGGAGGCGCTGCGCGACGGCGCGCAGGCCCTCGTGTACTGACGCGGACGGGCACTGCCTCAGCGGGCCGGCACGACCCGCCGGAGCAGCAGGTACAGCTCGCAGCCCAGGCACAGCCCGAACGCGGCGTTGAGGAGCGCGGCGACGAGCGCCAGCGCCGCGGCGACGGGAACCGCCGCCATGACTCCCAGGAGCCCAAGCACGACCCCGGCGCCCGTGATCACGAGCCCGACCGCCTGCGCGAACCGCGGCGGCCTCGGGTCCTCGCGCTCCGCCGTCGGGCCGATGGCGGGCAGGATCAGCACCCGGTAGACCCACGCCTGCCACGTGCCCTGCGCGCCGCGCACGGCACCCAGCAGGAAGCTCGCAGCCACCACCGCGAGCAGGACCAGGGCCGCCGTCGACGTCCACAGCAGGATCGTCACGGCGAGGAGCAGCGCCGTCATGCCGGCCCCCGCGCGCGGGCCGCGCGGGTCGATGCCGGCAGGCTGCGACTCGGCGGCACCTCGCCCTGGCTGGTCGCTCATGCGGGGTCTCCTCGGTCGGGCGGTCGGTCTCGGGCGTCGGTCTCGGGCGGTCGGTGTCGGGCGGGTGGCGGTCAGGCGGGCCGCGCCCGCGGTGCGACGGCGCCGGTGTCGTCGTTCCCGGCGACCAGGGCCGCGAGCGCCTGCGTCCTCGTCATCCCTCCGCTCGCGCGCGCGACCTCGCGGCCCCGGGCGTCGAGCACGAGGACGGTCGGCGTGCGCAGCACGGCGAATGCTCGCACCAGGTCGAGGTGGTCGTCGACGTCCATCTCACGATGTGTCACGTCGTCGTGCTCGGCCGCGACCTCGGCGAGGACGCGCGCGGTCGAGCGGCACGCCGCGCAGAGCTCCGCGGAGAGCTGGACGAACGTGCGCCGGCTGCCCAGCGCGACGCCGTGGGCGGCCCAGTCGACCACGACCTCCTCGGTGGTCGCCCGGCTCGCGCCCTCCGTGCTGCGAGCGGGGCGTGCGCGCCCGCGCGTCCGCACGACGCCCTGCCGTCGTCGCCACCACATGCCGAGCACGACGGTCACGAGGAGCGTGCCCACGAGCACGAGCGCGGCGGTCCCGAGCGGGAGCGTCATCCCACGATCACGCGGCCCACGACGAAGATCAGCGTCCCGCCAACGGCGACCGGGAGCGCCGTCGCCGAGAAGGCTCCCAGCCGCCCGCGCAGCTCGGGCAGCTGGTCGAACAGCGCGTGCAGCGACGCGACGAGCAGTCCCGCGACGACCCCCGACCACACGCCGCTGAGCAGGTCGAGGTCGGGCATGACGTACCCCACCGCACCGCCCGCGACGACCGCGAGGGCGACCGTCAGCAGCGCGTTGGTCCACCCGCCGAACGGCAGCGCCGAGACCGCCGACGCGACCGCGAGCGCGACCGCGCACGTCACCACGAGCGACTCGCCCGCGTCCGTGCGACCCGTGGCGATCCAGCCCGCGCACGACGTCGCCACGACGATCCCGCTCACCGTGCCGATGAGCGACTCCACGAGGCGCGGACGCCCGTCCCGGCGCAGGAGCTCCGCGACGAACGCCAGCACGACGGCGAGCGCGAGGACCACCGGCAGGTGCCGCAGGGCGGGCTCGCCGCGCGTCGCGGCCGTGGCGGCGACGGCGCCCAGGCCGGCGATCGCGATGACCACGCGCGTGCCCCCGTGGACCGGTGCGTCGAGCAGGCGCGGCCAGCCGATCGCGACGATCAGGGCCAGCGCGCCCGCAGCACCGGCGAGCGGGAGGGGGCCGAAGAAGGCGGCGACGGCGACGCCCGCCGCGAGGCACGCCGTGACGACGGCGCGGGTCGAGAGGTCCACGAGCGGTCAGCGCCCCGCTCGGGGGCCGGAGAAGGGCGTCGAGTCGTGCAGCACGCCTCAGAGTGTCGCAGAGTCTCGCGGAGCGTCGCTCCCGGAGGCTGCGGCCGGCGCGACCCGGCGCCGGACGTGAGACACCGCCGTGGTACCGCTCCCCACGCGATACGGTAACCATCCACGGACCGAGAACGTGGCGCCGCACCCTGCGAGACGTCAGGTCCGGTCGCCACGCGACGACGCCCGGGGCGCCGCCCGCGCCCTGCGACCCGGAAGGAGGTGCCGGATGGCAGACCTGCTCATCCTCACCCCCGCGACAGGCGGGTCCGTCGAGGTCCTGCCCGCGCTCGGCCTGCTGTCCCACCGGATCCGGGTCCTGCCCATGGAGCCGTCGGCGCTCGTGGACGCCCCGGACTCCGACGTCGTGCTGCTCGACGCGCGGCGCGACCTCGTCGCGGCCCGCACGACGTGCCGGCTCCTGCACGCGACCGGCCTCACCGTGCCGCTCGTCCTCGTGCTCACCGAGGGCGGTCTCACGGTCGTCACCGCCGAGTGGGGTGCCGACGACCTCCTCCTCGAGGCCGCCGGGCCGGCGGAGGTCGAGGCGAGGCTCCGCCTCGTCATCGAGCGCTCGGCGCGCGGGCCCGTCGAGGACGGGCCGCAGGAGATCTCCGCGGGCGAGCTCGCCATCGACGCGAGCGGCTACACCGCCCGCCTGCGCGGACGCCCCATCGACCTCACGTACAAGGAGTTCGAGCTGCTCAAGTACCTCGTGCAGCACCCGGGCCGTGTCTTCACGCGCGCCCAGCTGCTGCAGGAGGTCTGGGGCTACGACTACTACGGCGGCACCCGCACGGTCGACGTGCACGTGCGCCGGCTCCGCGCGAAGCTCGGGCCCGAGCACGAACAGCTCATCGGCACGGTCCGCAACGTCGGCTACCGGTTCGACCCGCCGAAGGACCGCCGCCCGGCCGCCGAGGCGTCGTCGGCGGACGTGCCGACAGAGACGGGAGCAGGCGCGACCGGCTCGTCGGCCGAGAGCGGACCGGGGAGCCCGGTAAGTTCGTCCGGGTGACGGCCGACCCCTCCGACTTCACCTCCGCCCTGCCCGACGGACCGTGGCGCCACGAGTTCGTCCCCGCCAACGGCGCGCGCTTCCACGTCGCGCTCGCCGGTCCCGAGGACCGCGGCGTGCGCGACCCCGGCCCACCGCTCGTCGTCCTGCTCCACTCGTTCCCCCAGTTCTGGTGGGCGTGGCGACACCAGATGGAGCCGCTCGCCGCGGCTGGCTACCGCGTCGCGGCGATGGACGTGCGTGGCGTCGGCGCGTCCGACAAGCCACCGATCGGCTACGACGCGCCGACCCGCACCCGCGACGTCGCCGGGGTGATCCGCTCGCTCGGGGCGGGGAACGCCGTCGTCGTGGGGCACGGCACGGGAGGCAGCCTGGCGTGGGCGATGGCGGCGCTGCAGCCCGCGGTGACCGCCGGGGTCGCCGCCTTCTCCGCACCGCACCCGGCACGGCTGCACACCTCGGCGCACCGCCTGCTCACCGCCGCCGCGGTGCGCCAGCTCGCCTTCTACCAGGTCCCGACCCTGCCGGAACGCGCCCTCGTCCGTGGCACCCTCGTCGACGAGGTGCTCGCCACCGGCGCGGCACGGCCCTTCCCGGCCGACGTCGTCGAGACCTACCGGACCGTCATGCGCATCCCCTTCGCCGCGCACACCGCGATGGAGTCGCTGCGGTGGGCGGTGCGCTCCACACCACGCCCGGACGGACGGCGCTACCTCGCGGCCCTGCGTCGCCCCGTCGGCGTCCCCGCGCTCCAGGTCCACGCCGAGGAGGACGGGCTGCTGCGCCGCGAGCTCGCCGACGCGGACGGCGCCGCGCTCGCACGCGACTACCGGTTCGAGGTCGTCCCCGACGCAGGGCACTTCCTGCCGGAGGAGGCGCCCGACGCCGTCACCGATCTTCTGCTCGACTGGCTGCCGCGCACCTCCGGGGTCAGCTCGTCTTGACGAGCTTCGCCGCCTTCACCGGGTCGGTCTCCCCCACGCCGAACGACGGGCACCACTGCGCGATGCTGCACGCCCCGCACGCGGGCTTGCGGGCGAAGCACACGCGCCGGCCGTGGAAGATCAGCCGGTGCGACAGCATCGTCCACTCCGACTTCTCGACCAGCCCGCCGACCACCTGCTCGACCTTGACCGGGTCCTCCTCGGTGGTCCATCCCAGGCGGCGCACGAGCCGCCCGAAGTGCGTGTCGACCGTCAGCCCCGGGACCCCGAACGCATTGCCGAGCACGACGTTCGCCGTCTTGCGCCCGACCCCCGGCAGGGTCACGAGGTCCGCCAGCCGGGCCGGCACCTCGCCGTCGAACCGCTCCACGAGAGCCTGGCCGATGCCGATCACCGACTGCGCTTTCGCCCGGAAGAACCCGGTGGGCCGCAGGATCTCCTCCAGCTCGCCGCGGTCCGCCCCCGCGTACGCCGCGGCATCGGGATACTTCGCGAACAGCGCCGGCGTGGTGAGGTTCACGCGCTTGTCCGTCGTCTGCGCCGACAGCACCGTCGCGACCAGCAGCTCGAGCGGCGTCGTGAAGTCCAGCTCGCAGTGCGCGTCCGGGTACGTGACGGCGAGCTCCCGGTTGATGCGCCGCGCCCGCCGGACCAGCGCGAGGTGCGACTCGGGCCTCGTCGGGCCCCTGCGAGCAGTCTCCGTGGTGGTCACGAGCCCACCGTAACGGCCACGTCCGACACCCGAGTTGCAGCGGTAGGGCAGAATTGCCCTGGAACATCACGAGGACGAGACGATAGGACACCCCGCGTGGACGACGACGTTGTGCTCTCCGCCCCCCTGTTCGCGACCATGGACGCGGACGAGACGCGCACCCTCTTCGAGTCGATGCAGCAGATCGAGCTCTCGCGCGGCGACGTGCTCTTTCGCGAAGGTGAGCCGGGCGACCGCCTGTACGTGATCGCCGTCGGGAAGATCAAGCTCGGCCGGCGCTCCAACGACGGCCGCGAGAACCTCCTGTCGATCCTCGGCCCCGGCGAGATGTTCGGCGAGCTCTCCCTCTTCGACCCCGGCCCCCGCACCGCCACTGCCAGCTCCGTCGCCGACTCCGTCATCTACGAGCTCGGCCACGACCAGCTCGTCGAGTGGATCGAGAAGCACCCGAGCGTCGCCAAGCACCTGCTCAACGCCCTGGCCCGTCGCCTGCGCCGCACCAACGAGACGCTCGCCGACCTCGTCTTCTCCGACGTCCCCGGCCGCGTCGCCAAGGCTCTCCTCGACCTGTCCACGCGCTTCGGCGAGGAGACCGACGAGGGCGTCCGCGTCGCGCACGACCTCACGCAGGAAGAGCTCGCCCAGCTCGTCGGAGCGTCGCGCGAGACCGTCAACAAGGCGCTCGCCGACTTCGCGACGCGCGGCTGGGTCCGCCGCGAGGGCCGCGCCGTCGTCCTGCTCGACCTCGACCGCCTGGAGCGCCGCGCCCGCTGAGGTGTCGCCCCCACGGTGTCGTGATCACCTGGGTGAGGTTGCGGGTGGGGGCGTCGCGAGCCTGTCGGGGGCCTCGCGTCGGCCTGCCCGACGGCCGATGGGCGGGCCGACAGCCCTCCGATGCCGACGCCCGCGGTCGTGCGTCGAACTCGGGGTTTCGCGCTACTCACGCACAGCCATGCCTCACAACCCCGGGCTCGGCGTCGAACCCCGGCTCACGCGCCACCCGAGCACCGCTTGCCTCACTAGCCAGGGCTCGGCGTCGAACCCGGGGTCGCGCGTCACCGACGCGTCACCTTGGCATCCAACCCCGGGCTCGACGCGAGGGTCCGGCCGCGAGGTTAGGCGACCGCCGAGCGGGGTGGACGGGTGGCGGCGGCGGGTCGTGGTGGGTCTGGCGGGAGCGGCGCGAGGACCGAGCGTCGCGGATGGTAGACCCGCCGCCGCCACCCCCGGGAACCCCGTGGTGGTGACCGGCCCGGGAGCGGCCTGAACTACTCCGCGAGCTCGACGACGATCTCGACCTCGACCGGGGCGTCGAGCGGGAGGACCGCGACACCGACGGCGCTGCGCGCGTGGATGCCTGCGTCGCCGAAGATCTCGCCGAGGACGTTGCTCGCGCCGTTGACCACGCCGGGTTGGCCGGTGAACGACGGGTCGCTCGCGACGAAGCCGACGACCTTGACGACGCGGGCGACCCGGTCGAGGCTCCCGACGACGTCGTGCACGGCGGCGAGGGCGTTGAGCGCGCAGACGCGGGCAAGGGCCGCGGCGTCGGCGGGCGGGACGAGGCCTTCGCCGTCACCCACCTTGCCGGTCGCGGCCAGCGCGCCGTCGACGAACGGGAGCTGGCCGGAGGTGTGGACGTAGCTGCCGGAGCGGACCGCCGGCACGTACGCCGCGACGGGCGCGGCGACCTCGGGGAGCGTGATGCCGAGCTCGGTGAGGCGCGCGGCGATCGTGCCGGCGGGGAAGCCGCTCACTACTTCTCGCCGGTCGGGCGCTTGAGGTAGGCGACGAGGCCGTTGCCGTCAGGGCCGGTGACGACCTGCACGAGCTCCCAGCCGTCGGCGCCCCACTGGTCGAGGACCGCCTTGGTGTTGTGGATGATCAGGGGGATGGTCGCGTACTCCCAGGTGGTTGCCATGGGGCGAGCGTAGTCGGACGCTCCGTGGCGCGCTGCCGGCTCGGCCGTGAGTCTCGCCGCGCGGGATGCTCACACAACCCGCACACCCGGGAGCCCTGGCTTTCCAGGGCTCGCGCAGGGTCGCTCCCGTAGGGTTGTCACCATGGCTTCCCCTGTGCGTCCTCGCGGTCGGCAGATCAACGCGTACCAGCTGATCGCCCTTCTTCTGGCGTTCGTCCTGGTCTCCGGCGTCGGTGGCGTGCTCGCCGCCGGACTGCTGGTCCCGCTCGCCGCGGGCGCGAACACCGCGACCGACACGGCGGTGGAGGTCTTCGACGAGCTGCCCGAGGACCTCGAGCCGGGCCCGCTCGCCGAGCAGTCGCGCATCTACGCCAACGACGGCACGACGAAGCTCGCGACGTTCTACACCGAGAACCGCATCGTGGTCCCGCTCGACCAGGTGTCGGACTACATGAAGAACGCGGTCATCGCGATCGAGGACAAGCGCTTCTGGGAGCACGGCGGGGTCGACGTCGAGGGCATCCCGCGCGCCGTCGTGAACAACGTGACGGGCGGGTCGACGCAGGGCGCCTCGACGCTCACGCAGCAGTACGTGAAGAACGTGCTCATCGAGAAGGCGGTCCGCGAGGACGACACCATGGCGCTCTACGAGGCCAAGGAGGACTCGCTCGGCCGCAAGGCGCGCGAGGCCAAGCTGGCCATCTCGCTCGAGAAGCGGATGACCAAGGAGGAGATCCTCCAGGGCTACCTCAACATCGCGCAGTTCGGGCGGTCGGTGTACGGCGTCGAGACCGCCGCGCAGCACTACTTCGGCGTGAGCGCCAAGGACCTGACGGCCGTCCAGGCGGCGACGATCGCGGGCATCACCAAGGCGCCGTCGACGTACGACCCGACGACCAACGCGGAGGAGTCGCAGAAGCGCCGCAACATCGTGCTCAACCAGATGTACCAGCAGGGGTTCATCACCAAGGACGAGTACGAGACGGGTTGGAAGACGCCGCTCGCCGACACGCTCAACATCCAGCCCGTCTCCGTGGGGTGCCAGGGAGCGGGCGGGTCGGCCTTCTTCTGCGACTACGTGACCAAGATCATCACCTCGGACCCTGCCTTCGGGGAGACCGAGGCGGACCGGCAGGCGCTGCTCTACCGCGGCGGTCTCGACATCTTCACGACGCTCAACCCGGCGATGCAGGCGGCCGCCGAGCAGCACGCGGCGGCGGCAGTGCCTGCCGAGGACCCGAGCCAGCTCGAGGACTCGATCGTCAGCATCGAGCCGGGCACAGGCAAGATTCTCGCCATGGCGCAGAACCGCGCGTACGACGTCACGCAGGAGCCCGCGCCCAACACGACCGCGGTGAACTACAGCGTCGACCAGGCGCACGGATCGTCGAACGGCTTCTCCCCCGGCTCGACGTGGAAGCCGTTCGTCCTCGCGCAATGGCTCAAGGAGGGTCACTCGCTCTACGAGACGGTGAGCGCGAACAAGCGCACGTGGACCCTCAACCGCGACTTCCACGCGAGCTGCGCGCGGTTCGGGACCGAGAAGTGGACGCCGGCCAACTCGGACGGTCCCGGGAGCGGGTCGATGTCGGTGCTCAAGGCGACGTACAACTCCGTGAACACCGCTTACACGACGATGGCGAGCCAGCTCGACCTGTGCGGCGTCGCGGACACGGCCAAGGCGGCAGGCTTCCAGCCCTCCATGCTGGACGACGAGGGTGAGGTCAAGGTCCGCCCGTCGATGATCCTCGGCACCCAGAACTCGTCGCCGCTGCAGATGGCTGCGGCGTACGCGACGTTCGCCGCCGGCGGCACCTACTGCTCGCCGATCGCGATCACCCGGGTGGTCGGCACCAACGGCGAGGAGCTCCCGGTCCCGTCGGCGAACTGCCAGCCGAACGCGATCGACCCCGCCATCGCCAACACCGTCACCTACGCCCTGCAGCAGGTGCTGACGCAAGGCTCGGGCCGCGGGAACGCGCTCGCCGACGGCCGTCCCGCCGCGGGCAAGACCGGTACGGCGAACAACAACACGCACACCTGGTTCATCGGCTACACGCCGCAGGTCACGACCGCCGTCTGGATCGGCAACGCGGAGAGCGACGTCCAGATGAACGGCCGCTTCACCATCAACGGCCGGACGCTCTCGTACTGGTACGGATCGAGCCTGGCCGCGCCGACGTGGCGCGACTACATGAACCAGGTCCTCGCCGGCCAGCCGGCACCCGGCTTCGCCAGCCCGGACTGGGGAAGGGTCAACGCGCCGGCCCCGCCGCCGACCGCCCCGCCCACCGCTCCCGAGGGCGGGACTCCTCCGCCCGCTGCGGGCACGCCTGCTCCGCCGGCCGACGCCGACGGTGGCGACCGCGGCGACCGGGGTGACCGCGGGAACGGCGGCGGCCGGGACGAGAACGCGATCGGCGACTGGCTCGAGAACCTCGGCGACGGCGGAGGGAACGGCTGAGCGCCGTCGGACGGCGTCGTGCGCTGCGCGGGGTCGGCGCACTCGCAGCGGTGGGCGCGGCAGGGGTCGCGTACGCGCACGTCGAGACGAAGCTCTTCACGCTCCGTGAGGTGACGGTCCCGGTCCTGCCCCCGGGTGCGCGCGACCTGCGCGTGCTGCACGTCTCGGACCTGCACCTGACCCCGACGCAGCAGCGCAAGATCGAGTGGGTCCGGTCGCTCGCCGCGCTGGAGCCGGACCTCGTCGTCGACACCGGCGACAACCTCGCGCACGTCGACGCGCTCGAGCCGCTGCTGCACGCGCTGGAACCGCTCCTCTCCTCGACCCCGGGCGCGTTCGTCATGGGGTCGAACGACTACTACGCACCGGTCCCCAAGAACCCGGCGCGCTACCTCCTGCCCGATGCCCGCCTGCCGTTCGCCGGCGAGGCGCGCCTGCTGCCCGCGGGGGAGCTCGCGGCGGCCTTCCGCGGCGCCGGCTGGACGGACCTCACGAACAGGCGCGACGTCGTCGAGGTGGGCGACCTGCGCATCGATCTTGCCGGGGTCGACGACCCGCACCTCGACCGTGACGCGTTCCCTGCACGCACCGACGCCGACGCCTCGGCAGCCCGGGACGGTGCCGGCCTGCGGCTCGGCGTCACGCACGCGCCGTACCGTCGCGTCCTCGACGACATGCACGACGACGGCGCGGACCTGATCCTCGCGGGGCACACGCATGGGGGTCAGCTGTGCGTGCCCGGGTTCGGCGCGCTCGTGACGAACTGCGACATCGACCGCAAGCGCGCCAAGGGGCTGCACGGCTGGCCGGGGCAGCGCCCCGACGAGGCGGGTGGCGACGGGTCGACGTGGCTGCACGTCTCCGCCGGTGCGGGGACGTCTCCGTACGCGCAGGTGCGGTTCGCGTGCCGGCCCGAGGCGACGCTGCTCACGCTCACGTCACGCTGACGGCGGAGCCGGTCGTCGGGTGCTGACGGCGTCCGGCCGGCCTGCCGTCGTCGCCCCGGGGCGGGTGTCGCCGGGGTCACGGGAATCGCGTTTCGTCGCACGGCACTTCGTCGGCTATTCTGGGCAGGCTTCCCGCGCGGAAGGGTGGATCTTCCGCCGACGCCGCGTGGACGAGCAAACCGGGGTGTGGCGCAGCTTGGTAGCGCGCTTCGTTCGGGACGAAGAGGTCGCAGGTTCAAATCCTGTCACCCCGACCGGTTGAGAGAGGCCCTCTGGCCAGCGGAAACGCTGGCCAGAGGGCCTTTCGCATGGGGGCCGTCGCCCCGCTTCCCTCCGTGCCGCGCGACAGACCGCCGCCGCCGTACCGGACGTCGCAGGGCTCAGGACCGGTCGGTGACGGTCTCGGCCGCCGTGCCCGAGGCGTCGCACGGGATCTCGACCTCGAGGCCCGCTGCTCTCGCCTCCTCGTCGAGGAGGACGAGGGTGCGTTCCATCGCCGTCGGGCGCAGCTTGCCGACCTCGTGCCCGTGCGGCTGGTCGAAGAACGCGAGGAGGCAGAGCAGCAGCGTGATGACGAGCGCCACGCTGCCCATGAGGAGGCCTTGCGTCGGCGCGCTCTCCCCCGGGTCCGCGAAGAAGAGCAGGAAGACGAAGACCGTCGCGGAGACGACGAAGAGGACAAGCCACAGCGGGAGCGGGATGAGGCCCTCCGCACCGTGCACGCGGGACTGGCGGGCGTCCTCGCGCGCGGCCGTCTGGTCCATCCACCGGTCGTAGGCGGACTGCTGGGTGTCCGTCGCCGGCACGACGTCGCGGACGGTCCGGTAGAGCTCGACGCCCCACGGGTTGACCGCGTCCCCGAGGTCGCCGTCCGCCATCTGCTCCCACTCGCTCGAGACGACGGACCTCGCGTAGCAGACGAGCTGCCCCGAGAGCCGTGCGGCGTCGGCGGGCGCGAAGAACTGCGCGGTCTCGAGCTGTTGCACGACGACCCGTGCCTCCTCCTCGGCGCCGCTCCTCGCCTCGTCGTACGCCTCGAACGCGAGGAAGACGATGAACCCCAGGAGCACCGAGAAGCCGGTCGCGACCACGCCGAAGACGCCGGACGCACGGTCGCCGTCGCTGAACCGGCTCCCGACGGGTGAGCGACGGCGGACGAGCAGCATCGCCGTGACGGACAGAGCGACCACGACGGCCGTCACGAGCGCACCGACGACGATGCTCACGTCGCGTACCCGCCGCTGTCGTCGCCCGGTCGGCCAACGCTCTGCGTCATGCCGCCCCCTCCTTCTCCCGCGGTCGCGAGCCGAGAGCGGCTCCGAGGCCAGCCTGGACCAGGACGCGCGCCGGGTCGTCACGTAGAACGTGTGACGCCGCCACGACGGGTGTCGACGCGGCCGGCGTCGGGCAGGCCGACCGCGCGGAGGGTCGGCGTACGACCCGGCACCGCGCACCTCGCACCTGATCGCGCGAGACTGGGGCCGTCCGTCCGAGTCCCGGGCATCGAGTCACCGTGGAGGTAGTCATGAGCGCTGGACGTCATGTCGTCGTCGGAGGAGGGCTCGCGGCGGCGAAGGCGGTCGAGACGCTGCGCGGCGAGGGCTACGACGGCGGCCTGACCGTCGTCGCACGCGAGCCGCACCGGCCGTACGAGCGCCCGCCGCTGTCCAAGGACTACCTGCGCGGCGAGGCGGAGCGCGACGCAGTGTTCCCGCTCGCGGCCGACTGGTACACCGAGCACGACGTCGAGCTCCTCACCGAGACCGAGGCGACCGCCGTCGACCTCGCCGGGCGGAGCGTGTCCCTCGCCGACGGCCGGACGCTGCCGTACGAGAAGCTGCTCCTCGCGACCGGCTCGGACCCGCGCCGCATCCCGCTGCCCGGCCTCGACCTGGACGGCGTCCACGAGCTGCGCACGCTCGACGACAGCGACTCTCTCGCCGCCGCGCTACGTGCCGCCCACGACGGCGGCGCGCGGCGGCTCGCGATCGTCGGCGACGGCTGGATCGGGCTCGAGGTCGCGGCCTCCGCCCGCTCGCTCGGCCTCGACGTCACGGTGATCGGGCTCGGCACGCACCCCCTCGAGCGCGTCCTCGGCCCGGAGATGGGCGAGCTGTACGGGCAGGTCCACACCGACCACGGCGTCCACCTCCACCGCCGCGCCCAGGTCACGGGTATCTCGGGCGAGGGCGGCCGCGTGTCGGGCGTCGACATCGCCGACGGGACCCACGTCGAGGCCGACCTCGTGCTCGTCGCAGTGGGCGCGGTCCCGAACGTCGCGCTCGCCCGGGACGCGGGCCTCGCGCTCGACTCCGCGACCGGCGGCGTCGTCGCCTCCGCGACGCTCCAGACCACGGATCCCGACGTCTTCGTCGCCGGCGACATCGCGAGCGTGCCGACCGCGCGCTACGGGCGGTCGGTCCGCGTCGAGCACTGGGCGACCGCGCTCAACCAGGGCCCGCACGCCGCACGGGCGATGCTCGGCGCCACCGACCCCTACCCCGAGCTCCCCTACTTCTTCTCCGACCAGTACGACGTCGGCATGGAGTACCTCGGCTTCGTCGCCGGCCCCGACGCGTACGACGAGGTCGTCGTCTCCGGCTCCCTCCCCGACCGCGAGCTCGTCGCGTTCTGGGTCAAGGACGGCCGCGTCGAGGCCGGCATGGCTGTCAACGTCTGGGAGCAGATGGACCGGATCAAGGAGCTGATACACCGCGAAGGCCCCGTCGACCGTGCCGAGCTGGAGGGCTTCGTCTCGTGACGGTGCCCTAGTTGCTCGGGCGGTTCATGGTCGGGTCCGCGTGCGGGACGGCGTCGGTGCTCGGGCTGTCCGCGCCGTCACCCTGGTCTGTCGGGCGTGGGTCTGAGGAGCGCGGCCTTGACGCCCTTCGCGTCCGACGCCGCCCCACCCGCTCAGCCACCACCTCACCACCGGCAGTTTCCCGGTCCCGGCGAGGTAGAACCGTGGTCGCGCGAGGTAGAACCGTGGTCCGGGTCGAGCCGACGGTCGGTCGGACCGTCGTCACGTGCCGAGACCGGCCATCCGGGTCGTGGGCCCGGGCGAGCGCGGACCAGGTGGGTCGGAGCCGGGAGGGGTGGGTGGGGGCGCCGCGTCGTGGTCGGGCCTGGCGGGAGCCGCGAGGAACGAGCGGCGGATGGAAGACGCGGCGCCCCCACCCACCCCGACACCCAAGCCGCACGCGCCGTCGGACACGACCACGGTTCTACCTCGCGCGACCACCGTTCTACCTCGACCGACCGGGTTCTCCCTCGGCGTCAGGGGAGCTCGCGTTGGTCCGCGCCGACGTACTGGCTGAGCGGGCGGATCAGGGCGTTGGCGGCGCGCTGCTCCATGACGTGCGCGGTCCACCCGACGACGCGCGACGCGACGAAGAGCGGCGTGAACATCGGGGTGTCGAAACCCATGAGGTGGTAGGCGGGGCCGGCCGGGTAGTCGAGGTTGGGGAGGATGTTCTTGCGCTCGGTCATCGCGGTCTCGAGCGCGGTGTACAGGTCGAGGAGGTCCTGGCGGCCGTAGTGGGCGACGAGGTCGTCGAGCGTCGCGCGCATGGTGGGGACGCGGGAGTCGCCGTGCTTGTAGACGCGGTGCCCGAAGCCCATGATCTTGCGCTTCTGGGCGAGCGCGTCGTCGAGCCAGGCCTCGGCGCGGTCGGCGGTCCCGATCTCGGCGAAGGTCGCCATGACGGCCTCGTTCGCGCCGCCGTGCAACGGGCCCTTGAGCGCCCCGACGGCGCCGGTCACGGCGGAGTGCAGGTCGGAGAGCGTCGACGTGATGACGCGCGCGGTGAAGGTGGACGCGTTGAAGGAGTGCTCCGCGTACAGCACCATCGACACCTCGAACGCGCGGACGACGGCGGGCTCGGGCTCCTCGCCGAACGTCATCCACAGGAAGTTCTCCGCGTAGGTGAGGTCGTCGCGCGGCTCGACGATCTGCTGACCCCGGCGTCGTCGCTGGTCGAGCGCGACGGCGGCGGGCAGCACGGCCCACAGGCGCAGCGCCTTGGCCTGCTCGGCCTCGGGCGAGGAGTCCTCGGCCTCGGGGTCGTGCGCGCCGAGCTGGGAGATCGCGGTGCGGCACACGTCCATGGGGTGGCACGTCGTCGGGAGCTCGAGGATCGCGTTCCGCACGTTCCCGGGCAGGGCGCGGTGCGCGCGCTCGACGGCGGTCTGCTCGGCGAGCTGCTCGGGCGTCGGCAGCTCGCCGTGCCACAAGAGGTACGCGACCTCCTCGAAGCTGCGGCGGGCGGCGAGGTCCTGCACCGGGTAGCCCCGGTAGAGGAGCGAGTTGGTGTCGGGGTTGACCTTGGAGATCGCCGTGACGTCGACGACGACGCCCGCGAGGCCCTTGCGGATCTCGGGGTCCTCGGTGGTCGGTGCGGTGGGGATGGTCATGCGGTCACTCCTTCGTGCAGCACGGGTCGCGCGGGTCGTCAGGGCCGGTAGGTGAAGATGCCCTCGTCGAACGTGTTGTAGGCGGCGTAGTCGAGGAGCTCGTAGAGCCGGGCGCGCGTCTGCATGCCCGCCACCTGTCCCTCCTGCGTTCCGGTCTCGGCGATCTCGTCGAGCGCGCGTTCGGCCGCGCCCATCGCGACCCGCAGGAGCGTCACGGGGTAGATGATCAACCGCACGCCGGCGTCGCCGAGCTGGCGGCGAGTGAAGAGCTCGGACTTGCCGAACTCGGTCATGTTGGCGAGCACGGGCACGTCGACGGCGGACGCGACGGCGTCGAACTCCGACAGGTCCTTCATGGCCTCGGGGAAGATCGCGTCCGCACCGGCGTCGACGAGCGCCTTGGCGCGGTCGATCGCGGCCCGCAGACCGGCGTCGCCCGGGATCGTGCCGCGCACGTCGGTGCGCGCCATGATGAGGAAGCCCGGGTCGCGCCGCGCGTCGGCGGCCGCGCGGATCCGCTTCGCCGCCTCGTCGAGCCCGACGACCTCCTTGCCGTCGAGGTGGCCGCACCGCTTGGGGTTGACCTGGTCCTCGACGTGCGCGCCCGCGACTCCCGCGTCCTCGAGCGCCTGGACGGTGCGCGCGACGTTCATCGGCTCGCCGAACCCCGTGTCGGCGTCGACGAGCGCCGGGAGGTCCGTGACGCGCGCGATCTGCTGCGAGCGCGCCGCGACCTCGGTGAGCGTCGTGAGGCCGATGTCGGGCAGCCCGAGGTCCGCCGACAGCACCGCCCCCGACACGTACACGCCCTCGAAGCCCTTGTCCTGGACGAGTCGCGCGGACAGCGGGTTGAACGCACCGGGGAGCCGCAGCGGCTCCCCCGTCGTCGCCGCGGCGTCGAGCGCCGCGCGGAACGCGCGACGCTTGTCCGACGGCGTCACCTGGCTGTACAGCATCACTCGCCTCCCGCGTCCGTCGTGGTGCCCGACGACGTCGCGTCGCCCGGTCCGGCCGTCTCGCCCGCGGCGTCGGGCGCCTCGTGCATGGTGAAGCCCTCGCCCTCGAACTCGGTCTGCGCCGCCCCGGCGGCCTCGTCGCGGCCGAGCTCGAAGAGCCCGGTCGGCGTGGGCACGGAATCCAGGAGCCCGGGACGCCCGACGATCGTCAGCTCGCGCAACTCGTCGGCGGTGAGCGACGGGAGCCGCTGCGCGAGGTCGAGGAAGCGCTCGATCTCGGCGTCCTCCAGGACGCCCGCCGCGAGCGTGCGGAACTTCTTGACGTACTGCTCGCGGCCGAACGGCCGCGCGCCGAGCGGGTGCGCGTCGGCGACGGCGATCTCCCGGACGAGCCGGCCGCCGTCGGACAGCTCGATCTCCACGCGCCCGCCGAACGCCTTCTCGGCCGGGTCGGTCGAGTGGTAGCGGCGCGTCCACTCGGAGTCCTCGGCCGTGGTGACCTTGGCCCACAGCGCGACGGTGTCCGGGCGCCCCGCACGCTCGGGGGCGTACGAGTCGACGTGGTGCCAGCCGCCGTCCTGGAGCGCCACGGCGAAGATGTACGGGATCGAGTGGTCGAGCGTCTCGCGCGACGCGGTCGGGTCGTACTTCTGCGGGTCGTTCGCGCCCGAGCCGATGACGTAGTGCGTGTGGTGGCTCGTGTGGATGACGATGCTCGCGACGTTGTCCGGGTCCGCGAGCCACGGGTGCTCGTCGTGCAGCGCGCGGGCGAGGTCGATGAGCGCCTGCGACTGGTACTCCGCGGAGTGCTCCTTGGTGTACGTGTCCAGGATCGCGGTCTTGGGCTCGCCGGGGGCCGGCAGCACGACGTCGTACGCGGCGTCCGGGCCGTCGAGCAGCCACGCGACGACGCCGTCCTCGCCCTCGTAGATCGGCTCGGGCGACGTCTGGCCGCGCATGGCCCGGTCGACGGCCTCGACCGCGACCTTGCCCGCGAACGCCGGGGCGTGCGCCTTCCACGTGGAGATCTGGCCCTTGCGGGACTGGCGCGTGGCGGTCGTCGTGTGCAGGGCCTGGCCGATCGCCTGGAACACCGTCTCGGTGTCGAGGCCGAGCAGCGTCCCGATGCCCGCGGCGGCCGACGGGCCGAGGTGCGCGACGTGGTCGATCTTGTGCTGGTGGAGGCTGATCGCGCGCACGAGGTCCACCTGGATCTCGTAGCCCGTCGCGATCGCCCGCACGACTGCGGCACCGTCGGAGCCGGCGTGCTGCGCGACGGCGAGGATCGGCGGGATGTTGTCGCCCGGGTGGGAGTACTCGGCAGCGAGGAACGTGTCGTGGAAGTCGAGCTCGCGCACCGCGACGCCGTTCGCCCACGCGGCCCACTCGGGACTCGTGCGCGTCGCGAGGTCGCAGCCGAACACCGTCGCGCCTGGGGTGTAGGGGTGCGCGAGCGCCTGGCCGCGCGCCGCCACCGCCGGGCCGCGCGTGAGGCTCGCGGCCGCGACGGCCGCGTTGTCGATGACGCGGTTGATCACCATGTCGACGACCTCGGGCGTGACCTCGACGGGGTCGGTCGCGAGCTCGGCGAGCTTCCACGCCAGCTGGTCGGCGCGGTCGAGCGGCTCGGCGCTCGGGTAGACGCGCAGGTGGTGGGTGTACGGCATCGGGACTGCTCCGCTCGTGGTCTTCCGGTGGTGGCCTGGGCTCGGTGGGTCGGTCAGTTCGGTTCGTCGGCGCGCAGCGACTGCTCGGCGAGAGCGGCGCTGCGCTCGATGTGGGCGCGCATCGCCGCCTCGGCGGCGTCGGGGTCGCGGCTCGCGACGGCGTCCGCGACGGCGCGGTGCTCGTCGACGTGGTCGGTGGTGCCGACACGGCGGCGGGCGGCGAGCGCGCGGTAGCGGTCGACGTGGCCGCGGATCTGGCGCAGGAGCGCCGACGCCCAGCGGTTGTCGGCGAGCGCCTCGATCTCGCCGTGGAACTGGGCTCCGACGCGCAGCACCTCGTCCTCGTGGTCCCGCACGGCGTCCATGACGGCGACGAGACGGGAGAGGCGCTCGACGTCGTCGGGCCGGGCGCGCTCGCACGCGTCCCGCGCGAGCAGCCCTTCGAGGCGCGCGCGGACGTCGTACACGCGGCGTGCGTCGGCGACGTCGAGCGGCGCGACGCGCACTCCCCCGGTCGGCAGCTCGACGACGAGCGCCTCGGCCTGGAGCAGGCGCAACGCCTCGCGCACGGGGGTCCGGGAGACGGCGAGCTCGGCGGACAGCACCGGCTCGGTGAGCCGCGCGTCGGGCGCGAGCGTGCCGTCGATGATGCGGCCGCGCAGGAGGTCGTAGACCGCGCGCGCACCGGACTGGCGGCGCGCGAGCCCGGCGTCGCCGGGAGCGGTCGTGGCCTGCCCGACGGCGGCGCGCAGGTCCGGCGTCGTCGTCACCCGGCCATCGTGGCACAGCATTGCGCACTTGTATACAGGTGCAGGTGCGCGACAAGCGACGAGAACGAGCCGATCCAGGTTCCTGTGCGACCGGGGCCGGCGAGGCCCTCAGGGGTCGAGCTACGGGAGCGTGCTGCCCGTCGGCCAGTCGCCGTAGCCGTCGAGGTGCTCGTCGCTGTCGCGGACGTAGTCGTCGACGGGCGTCATGCGCTCGGCCATCTCGAAGTGCCAGTTCACGAGCTCGGCGAGCGGGACGGTGGTGCGCGACGACCGGGCCACGTCGCTCCCCTCCTCGGACCACAGGGGCGGGTAGATGCTCAGCCCCGCGTCGAGGGGCACGGCGAGGGTCTCGTCGTACCAGCCGGGCCAGCGCACGGGTGCGTAGAACTCGGCGGTACCTCCGCTCACGGCCCACTCGAGGAAGGCGGCCTGGCCGAAGCCGAGGTCGATCCACGCGAGCGAGTCGGGCGCGAAGTAGTGCACGTTGCCCAGAGGCCCGTCGAGGCCCCCGCCGTTGATCGCGAACGTGCCGCCGAGGACGTCGTACGCGACGACGAGCACCGACGGTGCGACGCTGTCGTCGCCCGGCTCCCCGAGCCCGTTGACCGTCGCGAGGTCCGGCAGCCCCGCACCACCGCCGCCGATGAGGCGCAACCAGCCGCCGTCGACGAGGACGCCGCCCGTGTGCAGCGCGAGGGCACCCAGCGTCGACCGCACGGTGACCTGCAGCCGGAAGAGGACCTCGAGGGACCACTCGGGGGCCGGCACGACCTCCACGCCGGCGCGCCCGAGCATGCGGGCCAGCGTCGGCCACGCGGGATCCTCGACCGCCGCGAGCTCGGCGGCCGTCCTCACTGTCATGGCCGGATCATGCCAGATGTTGCCGGGTGCGGGGAATCCTGGTATGAAGCGCGGCGGCAGGTTGCCCGGGAGGTCCCCCGGTGGCCGGAAAGACCGCTTTGGCAGCGCTCCCAACCCACGCCACGACGAGGTCGTGAAGAGTCGGCGCGCACGGTGCGCAGACCCCTCGCCAGCCGCACCGGACCACCCGGCCCCGCGATAGCGTCACCGCCGTGGACGACGAGCGCGAAGCGGCACCCCCACCCACCCCGACGCCCGAGCCGGCCACGCCACGCGCCGCGGTACTGGTCCCGGTGCTCGCCGCGGTCGTCGGCGTCGCCCTGGCGACCACCGCGGCGCTCGTCGCACCCGCGCTCCTCCGCGACGCAGGGGCAGCGGACGCCTCCCGCTCCTCGTCCCCCACCGCGAGCCCCGACGACGCTGTCACCTCCCACGCCGGTCCGGGCTCGTCACCCGTCGGTCACCAGGAGATCGCGGCACGGTTGCGCGCGCTGCCCGGCGTCGCCGACGCGGAGGCACTGGGCACGTCCGGCGAGGCAGGGCGCCTCACGCTCGTCACGCCGCTCCCCTCGCCGGAGGAGGCTCAGCGCACCGCGGACGAGGCGCGCGCGATCCTCCAGGGCGCTCCCGACGGGGCGACGTGGTCCCTGCGGGTCGAGGGAACCACCGCGGCCGGGGCGACGCTCGCGGTCGACGACGGGTTCCACGCGCGTGCGAACCGAGGCGTCGACCCGTCGACCGGGCAGCCGCGCCCAGATCTTCTCGGCACGGACGCCGTCGCAGACGCGGTGCGCCTCGTCGGCCACGACCCGGTGCGGACCGTGTCCCTCGCGCCGGACTCCGCCTCGGTCGGCGTGCGTGCGGCGACGGATCTCGTCCCGGTCGCCGGGCTCGTGCGCGCGGAAGGTCGCGGGCTGACGAGCCTGGGCCTCGAGGGCTACGGCGTCGGCACCTACGACGGCGACGGACTGACCGTCCCGGACGACGCCCTGCTCACCCTCGTCGCCGACGCCGCCGCGCAGCCGTCCGTCACGCAGGTCGCCTACGAGGCCGTCCGCGACACGATCCCGGACGACCCCCTGCTGACCGTCATCACCTCGGGGGACGCGACCCCCGTCGTCCGCTGGCTCGACGGCGTCGCGTGGGACGGGCCGGCGCTCGCGTACCAGGTGCACGGCTCGACGGACCGCGGAGACGCCCCGACCCGGTCGGGTCACGTGGGCGGCGCCGTGCCCGGCCACGCTGACGCGCCACCCGCCGGCGCGTGCTCCCCCGGTGACCTCGCGCTCGGCGCGACCGGGTTCGACGCCGCGGCGGGTCGCCGCTTCCTCACCCTCACTGCCCGCAACGACGGCGCGGCCGCGTGTGTGCTGGCCGGCGCCCCGGCGGTGCGGTTCCTCGCGGACGACGGCACCGAGACGGACGTGCTCCTGGAACCGGAGACCGATGCTCTCTCACCGCTCACGCTCGACCCGGGCGCGACGGCGTGGGCGCAGCTGTCCTGGCGCGGCGGCTCGACCGCCGACGACCCGCCGCGCGTCACGACCCTGCTCGTCGCCCCGCACCCCAGCGGCCCGGACGGGGTCGTCCCGCTCGCGGGCATCGACGGCGTGGCGGACGGCCTCGACCTGCTCGACGGCGGCACCGCGACGATCGGCCCGTGGGTCGCCGCGGGCTGACGCCCCCGCGCGACCGGACGGGTCGCGCGGCGGCGCCGCGGTCAGAGCCCGCGGCGGGCGCGGACCGCTCCGGCGAGCTCGCGCAGCAGGTCCGCCGTCGTGTCCCAGTCGATGCACGCGTCGGTGACCGACTGCCCGTACACGAGCCCGCTCGGCGCGGGCTTCTGCGCACCGGCGACGAGGAAGCTCTCCATCATGAGCCCGGTGATGCCCTGCTCGCCGTCCGCGAGGCGCGCGGAGACCTCGCGGACGACCTCCGCCTGGCGCACGTGGCTCTTGCCGGAGTTGCCGTGCGACGCGTCGACGACGAGCCCGTGCTCCGTGACCCCGCCGAGGCCCGAGGTGCGCGCGACCGCGAGCGCCGCGGCGACGTCGTCGGCCCCGTAGTTGGGGCCCGAGCGCCCGCCACGCAGGATGACGTGGCAGTCGGGGTTGCCCGCGGTCTCGACCGCGGCGGCACGCCCGAGCGAGTCCATGCCGAAGAACGTGTGCTCGCTCGCCGCGGTGATGCAGCCGTCGACGGCGATCCGCACGTCGCCGTCGGTCGCGTTCTTGAACCCGATCGGCATCGACAGGCCGGACGCGAGCTGGCGGTGCACCTGCGACTCGGCGTTGCGCGCGCCGATCGCACCCCACGACACGGCGTCGGCGATGTACTGCGGGCTCGTCGGCTCGAGGAACTCGCACGCCGCGGGCACGCCCGCGTCGAGGACGCCGAGCAGCACCTCGCGCGCGAGGCGCAGGCCGTGGTGCACGTCGTGCGACCCGTCGAGGTGCGGGTCGTTGATGAGGCCCTTCCACCCCACCGTCGTGCGGGGCTTCTCGAAGTACACGCGCATGACGATCATCAGGTCGTCGGCGAGCTCGCGCGCGACGGCGGCGAGGCGGCCCGCGTAGTCGAGGGCGGCCTCGGGGTCGTGCACCGAGCAGGGGCCGACGATGACGAGAAGGCGGTCGTCGTCGCCCGCGAGGACGTCGCGGACCTCGCGGCGCGATGTCGTGACGAGGTCGCTGCGCGTCGCGCCGAGCGGCAGGTCGGCGAGCATCGCGCGCGGGGCGGGCAGCGCGTCGAGCGCGCGCACCCGCAGGTCGCTCGTGCGCGCCTGCAGCTCGGGGCTGTCCACGGGGTCGACGGTACTCGTCACCTGGTCGGACGTCGCGGGTTCGGGCGGGGTGGTCGTGCTGGTCACGGGAGGCTCCTGGTTCGTGCGGCGGGGTTCTCGGGCCGTCGTCCGACGGAAGCCCTCACCGGCCTGCTGCCGCCCGTGGTCCCCGGAGCGGCCCGTCTCACGACGAAGGGCCCGGACGCGGTCGCGTCCAAGGCCCTGTGCTGGCTCCGGGTGGAAGTGGTCAGGCGAGCGCCCGCACGGCTCCACCGGGAGCCTGCGTAAAGCGCCAATACCACTGAGAAGTCACGAGGGGACCGTAGCACAGGCGCCCGCCGCGCAGGCGGTACGTCTCGCGCGCCGGTCGCCCTAGGCTCGACCCATGCCGATCCCCGAGTTCGTCGCCGCCCTCCGGTCCCGGGTCGGGACCGACCTGCTGTGGATGCCGGGGGTCTCGGCCGTCGTGGTGGACGACGACGGGCGGCTGCTGCTCGGGCAGCGCGCCGACACCGGGCAGTGGGCCGTGATCAGCGGGATCCTCGAGCCGGGCGAGGACCCGGCGGTCGGGCTCGCGCGGGAGGTGCTCGAGGAGACGGGCGTCGAGGTGGTCGTGGACACGCTCGTCGCGGTCACCGTCACGGAGCCGGTGGAGTACCCCAACGGCGACCGCTCGCAGTACCTCGACCTCGCGTTCCTGTGCCGTCCGGTCTCCGCGCAGGCGGCCGCGCAGGCACGCGTCGCCGACGACGAGTCGCTCGCCGTCGCGTGGTTCACCGCGGACGCGCTCCCCGACGACCTCGCACGCTCGACCGTCGAGCGGCTCGGGCACGCGCGCGCCTGGCTCGCCGAACCCTCAGCCGGACCGTTCTTCGTCCGCTGACCCCGGGCCGAGCCACCGCACCGCGAGGACGCACGCGTCGTCGTGCGACACCGCCCGGTCGACGAGCGCGCCCAGGACCTCGTCGACGGGTACACGCGCCGCGAACGCGTTCGCGACGACCTCCGCGAGCTCGTCGAGGCCCGCCGTGAGGGACCGGTCGCGGCGCTCGACGATCCCGTCGGTGTACAGGAGGAGCGTGTCGCCCGGGGCGAGCACGACGTCGTCCGCGGCCCGCGCGGCCGCCCCCCGAACCCCGAGCGGGGTGGAGCGCGCGTGCCAGAGGAAGGCCGCGTCGCCGGCGGCGCGGACCAGCAGCGGCGGGAGGTGGCCCGCGCACGAGTACCGCAGCGCCCCCTCCACGAGGTCGAGCTCCCCGTACACGAGGCTCGCCATGAAGCCCGTCCCGGTGCGCTCGACGAACCGGTCGAGCCGGTCGACGACGCGCTCGGGGCCGAGCCCGGCGTCGGCGCCGGCACGTGCGGCGGTGCGGAGCTGTCCCATCGCGGTCGCCGCACCGAGTCCGCGCCCGACGACGTCCCCCACCGACACCGCGAGGGTGTCGGGCGCGACGAGGAAGGTGTCGTACCAGTCCCCGCCCACGTGGAGGTCGTGCACGCCGGGGCGGTAACGCGCCGCGACGCGCACGCGCGGGTCGTTGACGATCCCGTCGGCGAGCATCGCGTGCTGCAGCTCGGAGGCGACCGACATGCTCTGCTCGTGGGTCTGCGCGCGCGCGAGCGCGAGCGCCGCGAGCTGCCCGGCGGCAGTGACGGTACCCAGGTCGAGCGCGTCCGCTCCCGGCGCCCGGCGCGGTCGGAGGACGAGCACGCCGAGCAACGTGCCGCCCGTCCGCAACGGCACGACGACGTCGCCGCCCGCGCGCGCCGCCGTCGCCGCGAGCTCGTCGGTCGTCGGCGGGTCGACGACCCACTCCTCGGCCGCCGGAGCGCTGCGCGCTACCCCGCCGACGACCCCGACCCAACGACGCAGCCGGTGCCCGTCCTGCGTCACCCACAGCGCCGCCTCCTGCGCGCCGAGGACCGTCACGGCGGCCCGCAGGAGCACGCTCGCCACACCGTCGAGCCCCGCCGCGCTCGCCAGGTCGGCAGCCGTCCCGTGGAGCGTCCGCACGCGCCGCTCCGCCGCCTCGGCCGCGCGACGAGCGGCGACGAGCTCGTGCTCGAAGCGCGCGCGCTCGCGGGAACCGAGCATCGCCACCTCGACGAGCCGCTCCCCGCGCACGTCCCGCTCGATCGCCGTGAGCAGCATCGGCTCGCGCCCCCCGGGCGTGCGCAGCTCGACGGCGACCTCGTCGACGCGGCCCGCCTCGTGCAGGCGGGGACCGAGGTGGGTCTCCCAGTAGATCCGGCCACCCACCGTCAGCAGGTCGGCGAGCCGCCGTCCCGCGATCGCCTCCACGTCCGGGACGTCGAGCAGGCGCAGGAACTCGTCGTTCGCGTCCAGGACACGCGCCTCCGCGTCGAGGAGCAGGAGGGCGACCGGGGCGAGCCGCCAGCGCTCCGCGCGCGACGTCGGCATCAGCCCGTCCGGAGCCAGTCGCGCATCGCACCGATCAGCAGATCGGGGTGCGAGAGGTTCGGGCAGTGACCGACGGAGTCGATGACGACGAGGTCGCTGCCGGGGACGTGCTCGTGGACGTAGCGCCCGACCTCGGGCGGAGCGATCACGTCCTCGCGACTCTGCACGACGAGGCTCGGGGTGCGCACCCGGGCGAGGTCGGCCCGGTTGTCCCCGAGGAACGTCACGCGCGCGAACTGGCGGGCGATCTCCGGGTCGTTGCGGCGGAAGACCTCGACGAGCTCGTCGCCCAGCGCGGGGCGGTCCGGGTTGCCGACGATCACCGGCGCCATCGCCTGGGTCCAGTCGAGGTAGTTCACGTCCATCGTCTCGAGCAGCTCGTCGATCTCGACCGCGCTGAACCCGCCGCGGTAGCCGTCGTCGTCGATGTACCGCGGGCTCGGGCAGACCAGCACGAGCCGGTCGACGAGGTCGGGCCGTTCGACCGCCACGAGCATCGAGATGATCGCGCTCACCGAGTGGCCGACGAGGACCACCGGCTCGTCCGCCACCTCCTCGACGACCTCGATCACGTCCGCGACGTAACCCGTCAGGTCGGCGTGGCGGGCGGGCTCCCACGACGTGGGGTGGGACGCGCCGCACCCCGAGTGGTCGAAGAGGACGACGCGGTGGTCGACCGCGAACGCCGGCGTGACGAAGCGCCACATCGACTGGTCGCAGCCGAACCCGTGCGCGAGCACCATCGTCGGTCGGCCAGCCGCCCCGACGACCCGCACGTTGTTGCGTTCGCGCACGTCCACGCGTCACAGCGTAGGGCTTGGGAGCAGGACCTGAGCATGCGCTGCCGGGTGAGAACGCGCGCGCGTTCCACGGCACAATGTCCTCATGCGTGTCTCGGCGAAGGCTGACTATGCCGTGCGGGCGTGCGCCGAGCTCGCGGCGTCCCCCCACGGCGACCCGGTGCGCGCCGAGGACCTCGCCGCCGGCCAAGGTCTGCCGGTGAGCTTCCTCGAGCGGATCCTCGGCGACCTGCGGCGCGCGGGCATCGTCGCGAGCGTCCGGGGCCGTTCCGGAGGGCACCGCCTCGCCCGACCGGCCTCCGAGGTCACCCTCGCCGACGTCTTCCGCGCCGTCGACGGCCCGCTCGTCACCGTGCGCGACGAGCGCCCGCCGAGCCTCGAGTACGACGGCTCCGCCGCAGGACTGCTGGACGTCTGGGTCGCGCTCCGGGCGAGCGTCCGCGACGTCCTCGACCGCGTGAGCATCGCCGACGTCGTCGCCCGCGACCTGCCTCCCGAGGTCCAGGCCCTCGCCGCACGAGCCGACGCCTGGGAGAACCCCTGACCCGTGGGCTCGGGTCGAGCGGGGTCGGGTCGAGCGGGGCGGCGTGGTTGCGTCCGCGCCGGGGTGGGGCCGTGTGCTCGGACTGCCCGTCACCGCCGAACCAGACCGACCAACGTGCGCTGACAGCACCACGCCGACGCCGTTAACACTCGCCCACCATGTGGTCGGCGCTTCACATACTGGACTCGTTCGGTCAACCTTGTCGGGACACGCCGGGACCCCCGGCGACCCGAGCTCGGAGGACTGCGGTGCGGACGCTCATCCTGCTGGCCCTCGTGGGCCTCGGCGCGCAGCTCGTCGACGGCAGCCTCGGCATGGCGTACGGCGTCACGTCGACGACGCTGCTGCTGGCGATCGGGACGAATCCCGCCGCGGCGTCGGCGACGATCCACCTCGCGGAGATCGGCACGACCCTCGCGTCGGGTGCGGCGCACTGGCGGTTCGGGAACGTCGACTGGAAGGTCGTGCTGCGCATCGGCGTGCCGGGCGCGGTCGGGGCGTTCGCGGGCGCGACGTTCCTGTCGAGCCTGTCGACCGAGCTCGCCGCGCCGGTCATGTCGCTCCTGCTGCTCGCGCTCGGTGTCTACGTGCTGTCGCGCTTCACGTTCGTCGGGCTGCCGAAGGGCCGCCTCGGCCTGCCGCTGCGCAAGCGGTTCCTCACCCCGCTCGGCCTGGTCGCCGGCTTCGTGGACGCGACCGGAGGCGGCGGCTGGGGCCCGGTGGGGACTCCCGCGCTGCTCGCGTCGGGCCGCATCGAGCCGCGCAAGGTGATCGGGTCGATCGACACGAGCGAGTTCCTCGTCGCGATCGCGGCGTCGCTCGGGTTCCTCGTCTCGCTCGGGTCGCAGGGCATCGAGCCGCTCTGGGTCGTGGCGCTCCTCCTCGGCGGCCTGGTCGCCGCGCCGATCGCGGCGTGGCTCGTGCGGCTCCTGCCGCCGCGCATCCTCGGGTCCGCCGTCGGTGGCGTCATCGTCCTGACCAACGTCCGCACGCTCCTGCGCTCGGACTGGGTCGACGCCAGCGGGACCGTCCAGGGGGTCGTGCTCGGGTTCGTCGCGGTGGTCTGGGCTGCGGCCGTCGCGTGGTCCGTCCGGGCCCACCGCCGCGCCGTCGCGCTCGACGCCGCCGCAGCCGAGGTGCCGCAGACGGCCGAGGTCGAGACGCCGTCGGGCGCGACCCCGGAGCCCGCCACCCGCTGACGACTCGTCGAGCGCCTGCTCGGCAGGGTGCGCGTCGTCAGTCGCGCGCGTAGCGGCGGACGAACGCCGCGAGGATCCGGTGCGGTGCCCACACGGAGCCGCGCCGCACGACCTCCTCGACCTCGCTCGCCGCCTCGGGCGGGAAGTACCCGTAGCCCCGGTAGACGCCGATCCGGGTGAGGATCCCGTCGAGGTCGAGCTCGGGGTGGAACTGCGTCGCGTAGAGGTTCTCCTTGACCCGGAACATCTGGACCGGGCACGTGTCCGACGACGCGAGCAGCACCGCGTGCGGCGGCAGCTCGCGCACGGCCTCCTTGTGACCCACGTACGCCTCGAACTCGTCGGGCACGTCGACGAGCAACGGGTCGGCCCGGCCCTCGGTGGTGAGCCGGATCGTGACCGGCGAGATCGGCTCGGCGAAGGTGTGGTCGAGCACGGCGCCCTGGTGCAGGCCGAGCGTCCCGACGCCGTAGCACGCCCCGAGGAACGGGAAGTCCCGCTCGACCATCTCGTCGAGCAGCGGCGCGAGCTCGCGCTCGACGCGGCGCTGGGTCGAGGACTTGCGCGCCTCCGGGAGCGTCGAGTCGAACGGGCTGCCGCCGACGATGACCCCCGAGTAGTCGTCGAGGTCGATCGTCGGCAGCGGCCCGGCCTCCATCCGCACCCGGTGCAGCTCGTGCGGCCGGAGGCCCGCGTGACGGCACATCGCGTCGTGCTCGCCGTCGGCCGCCGGGTCCTCCGCGCGCGACGCGAGCAGCAGGAACGGCCTCATGCCGGTCAGGCTAGGTGCGTGTCCCGCCCCTCGCCCGTCGGCGCTCCGCCCGGCGGCTCCTCCGCCTCGCCGCCCGACGACGCTCCGACGTCGCGCCAGGGCAGCGCGCGTCGCCGGACGCGCACGCGCAGGAGCCGGACGGTCACCACTCCGCGCGCGGCGAAGAGCGTCGTCCGGCGGGTGAGCGCACGCACGGCAGGGTGGTCACCCACGGTCGTAGGTGAGGACGGCGTTCCCGCCGTCGAACGTCGTGACGTCCGTCAGGTCGAACGTCGTGGGGCGGAACCCGAGCGACCCGAACGCGGTCCGGCCGGCGCCTGCGACCACGGGGTACAGCTTGACGACCAGCCGGTCGATCTCGCCGAGGAGCGATCCGGCGAGGACGCCGCCGCCCGCGAGGTAGATGTCGAGCGGCGAGTCCTCGGCCTTGAGCGCCCGCACGAGCCCGATCGGGTCGTCGCGCACGACGGTCACGCTCGGGTCGAGCTCGGGCTGCGTCGTCGACACGACGTACTGGCGCAGGTGCGCGTACGGGCTCGTGATCCCGAGGTCGAGCGCCGGCTGGTACGTCCGGCGGCCCATGACGACCGTGTCGAACGTCCGGAGGGGCTCGTCGTCGATGCCGAGCTGGCGACGCCCGTGCGTGGGCAGGACGTCGGGGTGGTTCTCTATCATGCGGGCGCTGTACGCGTCGGAGGACGGGTAGAAGTCGACCTCGTCGTCCGGACCGGAGATGTGGCCGTCGATCGAGAGGGCCACGAAGTAGGTGAGTCGTCTCATGGCTCGAGCCTCGACGACCCCCGGGACGGGATCAATGAGACTTCCTGGGACAATCGATCACGCCAGGTGAACGATGGCCCCGGGACGACGACCCCGGGAAGAGGGACGAGAGGTGACGGGTGGACCTGCGGGACATCGAGATCTTCCTGACGCTGGCCGACGAGCTGCACTTCGGGCGGACGGCCGAACGGCTCCACGTCTCCACCGCGCGCGTGAGCCAGGCCATCAGCCGCCAGGAGCGCCGCATGGGCACGGTGCTGTTCGAGCGCACGAGCCGGCGCGTCGAGCTGACGCCCGTGGGCGCGCGGCTGCGCGACGACCTGCGCCAGGGCTACGAGCTCATCCAGTCGGGACTCGCCGCCGCGAGCCGCACGGGCGAGCGCCCGACCGGGACGCTGCGGCTCGCGGCCATGGGGATCGTCGGCCACGAGATGCTTCCGGTGGTGAGGGCCTTCAGGGAGCGCCACCCAGGGTGCTCGGTCGAGCAGCGCGAGTTCCACTTCTCCGACCCGTTCGGCGCGCTCCGCGGCGACGAGGCCGACGTGCAGGTGACGTGGGCACCCGTCCGCGAGCCGGACGTCGTGGTCGGGCCTCGCGTGCTCACGGAGGGCCGCGTGCTGGCCGTCGCCGCGGGGCACGCGCTCGCGGGCGAGGACGCGGTGTCGATCGAGGTCCTCGGAGACCACACCGTGGTGGACGTGGGTACCGCCGTCCCCGGGTACTGGGAGGAGGCGATGATCCCCCGCCGGACGCCGTCGGGCCGCGCCGTGCTGCGGGGGCCCGTGGCCCGGTCGTTCCACGAGGTGCTGACGGCGGTCGCCTCCGGCGAGGCCGTCACGCCGCTCAACGCCCACGTGCTGCGCTACTACTCGCACCCGGGCGTGGTCTACGTGCCGATCGCCGACGTCCCCGACACCGAGTGGATCCTGGCGTGGCTGCGGGAGCGCGAGACCCCCGAGGTGCGCGCGTTCGCCCAGATCGCCCGCGAGACGGGCTCGCGGGCGATCTGAGCGTCGGCCTCCGGTCGTCAGCTCCAGCGGAACAGCCTCACGGCGAGCGGGAGGAGGACGGCGGTCCAGACCGCCATCACGACGAGCTGCAGCGTCGGGAGCTCCGTCCCGAACCAGCCCTCGGACATCGCCTGTGCGGCGGCTCCGAGCGGCGAGAACTGCCCGATGTCCCGCACGATGTCGGGCATGATCGGACCCGGGGTCCACATGCCCGAGAGGAAGAGCATCGGGAAGTACACGAGGTTCCCGATCGCCGACGCGGTGCTCCCCTTGGCCGCGACCGCCGCGACGACCATGCCGAGCGAGAGCATGGACAGGACCGTGAGCGCGAAGGCCAGCACGACCGTCAGCGGGCTCTCGGGTGCGGCGAGTCCGAAGACGACCTGGCCGACGACGAGTGCGAGGACGGCGGACACCGCGATCGCGCCGAGGTTGATGAGCAGGTGGGCGACGACGATGCCCTGCGGCCGCATCGGGGTCGTCGACAGCCGGCGGAGCAGCCCCTTCTCCCGTGCCGTGGCGAAGGTCACCGGCATCGTGGTGAGCGCGGGCGTCGCGACCGCGGCGGCGAGGACGATCGGCAGGTAGGTCGCGATCGCCGTCAGCCCGTCCCACGGCTCCCCCATCCCCGTGATCGGCTCCCGCATCCCCGGGATCGCGAACCCGACGCCCACGAGCAGGACCGTGGGGAAGACGAGCGCGAAGAAGACGGCCGTGCGGTCGCGCAGGAACAGTCGGGCCTCGGTCTGCAGGAGGGTCCCGAACCCCCGCCATCCGGAGCGGGCGGGCGCGGTGCGGGTCAGGGTCGTCGTCGCGGCGGTCATCGGGAGGCTCCCTCGGGTGCGGCCGCGGTGCCCGCGGCGTGGTCGTACGTCCGGCCGGTGACGGCCACGAACACGTCCTCCAGCGACCGGGAGACGGTCCGGACGTCGTCGGGCACGATCTCGTGCTCCGCGAGCGCGAGCACGACGGCGAGCAGCACCCGTCGCGAGCCCGTCACCTCGATCTCGTCGCCGGTCACCTCGACCCGCTCGACGTCCGCCAGACCGGCGAGCGTGTGGAGGGCGAGGTCGTGGTCCGCCGCGGGGACGCGGAGCCGGACGACACGCGAGGTGTCGACGGTGTCGATGAGCTCCGCGGGCGTGCCGTGCGCGACCACGCGGCCGTGGTCGATGATGACGAGCCGGTCGCACAGCCGTTCCGCCTCGTCCATGAAGTGCGTGACGAGCAGGATGGTCACCCCACGGTCGCGCACGCGCTCCACGAGCTCCCACGTCGCGCGGCGCGCGGCGGGGTCGAGACCCGTCGTCAGCTCGTCGAGGATCGCGACGCGCGGGTTCCCGACGAGCGCGAGCGCGATCGACAGGCGCTGCTTCTGACCTCCCGAGAGCTTCGCGAACGCGACGCCGCGGTGCTCGGCGAGGTCGAGCAGGTCGAGCAGCTCCTCGATGTCGGCCGGCGACTCGTAGAACGAGGCGAAGAGCCGCAGCGCCTCGTCGACCGTGATCTTCTCGTTGAGCGCGGCCTCCTGGAGCTGGACCCCGACCGCGCCGCGCACGGCCGCCGGGTCCGCCTGCGGGTCGACGCCGAGCACGCGGACCGTGCCGCCGTCGGCCTCGCGCAGCCCGGCGAGGCACTCGACGGTCGTCGTCTTCCCGGCGCCGTTGGGACCGAGGATGCCGAAGATCTCGCCGGGCGCGATCGAGAAGCTCACGTCCTCGACGGCGACCTTGCGCTCGGTGGCGCCCTTCGGGCCCGGGTAGGTCTTGCGGAGGTTCCGGACCTCGACGACGGGCGCCCCGCCGTCGGGCAGGACGCGCGACGGCGTGGCCGCGGTGTCGGTCGAGGTGGTGGTCGTCCCCCCGGCGGGGGATGGTGCGGTGCTCATCGTGGTCTCCTTGAGGGTGTGCGGCACCCACGGGCGGCGCGGCGCGCCGTCCGGTCGGACGGTGACGGTCGGTGTGTGGTGGTGCGGGGTCAGCCGCTCGCGCTCGCGGCCCAGCCGACCGGTCGGATCGGGGCGGCCCGGAAGACGGCGCGGAGAAGCAGTGCGGCGAGCACGATCCCGACGAGCCCGCCGAGCGCGGCGAGCCAGACGGGGGTGTCGTCGAGGCCGACGAGGCCCGCGAGGGCGTCGCCGAAGTAGCCGGAACGGAGGAAGACCTCCGCGAGGACGACCGGGACCAGCGCGGCGAGGACGAGCAGCACCCCGCGGACGAAGCCGTACCCGTAGAACCCGGCGGCGATGACCATGCCCGCCAGGTAGTAGACGGCGCACGCGAGGCCCTCCACGAGCATCACGAGCGGCACCTGCGAACCGTCGGTGAAGAGCTGGGACGTGGCGGGCTCGACCGGCCACCCGTTGCTCCGGAAGAGCCACCACGAGCCCCAGTGGATGAGCCCGGAGGCGACCCCGAAGGTCACTCCGGAGACGACCGCGCCGATCCACAGGCCCTGGGTGTACGACCGCCGCGTGCCACCGGCGGCGACGTGCACCCCGATGGTCATCAGCGGCAGGAGGATGCCCATCACGAAGAGGAAGAACCTCGCAGATCCCGCGACCCCGCCGACCGCCGTGACGTCGATGTCGTCGTTGATCCGCATGATCCACAGCACGAGCGCGCCTACGGCGATCGCGATGGCCCAGAACCACACGCCGACGTACCACGTGCCGCCGATGTAGTACCACGCGACCGCGCGCACGCCCCGTCGGTGGGCCGCGGACTCCACCGCGCGACGCTCCGCGGTGCGCTGGGTCGTGGCGGTCATCGTGCCTCCTCCGTGTCGGCTCCGGTGCCGGGGCGGTCCTTGCGTGTGAGGTGGACGAAGAGGTCCTGCACGGGCACCGCGCCGACCTCGAGCCCCGCCTCGACGGCCGCCGCACGCTCGCCGTCGACGAAGGTGCCGAAGAGCGTCACCTGGGACGTGCCGCCGAGCTGCTGGCGCGCGAGCACCTCGCGACCGGCGGCGTGCCGCTCGACGACGTCGGTGGGCCCGGTGAGGCTGACGCCGCGCGAGCGGACGTCGTCGGCGTTCTCGGCGAGGAGCACGCGGCCCCGGTCGATGATCACGACGTCCTCGAAGAGGCGCTCGACCTCGCTGATGAGGTGGCTCGACAGCACGATCGTGCGGGGGTGCTCGGTGTAGTCGGACACGACGGCGTCGTAGAACGCGTACCGGCTCGGTGCGTCCATGCCGAGGTAGACCTCGTCGAAGATCGTCAGCGGTGCCCGGGACGCGAGACCGATGACCGCGCCGAGCGCCGAGCGCCTGCCCCGCGACATCTCGGCCGGCTTCTTCCGGACGTCGACCTCGAAGACGTCGAGGAGTCGCTCCGCGAGCCCGGCGTCCCAGTGCGGGCGCAGGTCCGCGTAGTACGCGAGCGTGTCCTTCGCCTTGTCCGTCTCCCACACGTCGCCGCTCTCCCGGACGAGCTGGGTGTGCATGGTCGCCCAGACGTTCTCGAACGGGTCCTCGAGGGCGCCCTCAGGACCGACGAGGACCTCCCCTGCCGTGGGCCGACGGAGCGCCGCGAGCAGGGCGGCGAGCGTCGTCTTGCCCGCGCCGTTGCGGCCGAGCAGACCGGTGATGACGCCGGGTCGCACGGTCAGGGTGACGCCGTCGAGCGCGGGGTCGTCGTCACGGGAGTACCGCACGACGACGTCGCGGAGCTCGGCGCCGAACGGCTCGGGGGCGGTGGCGGCGGCCGTCGTGGGGCGGCCGGCGGGACGGCGGGTGGGCTGGCTGGTGGGCCGGGCGGTCACGGGTCTCACCTCGGGGTGGGGTCGGTGGTCGGGCCGGTGCCGGGGTCGGACCCGGTCGGGCTGCCCGGTCCGGCGTCGGGACGCGGTCGACCGAGGACGTAGTCCACGATCTCGGCCGTCGGGATGTCGAGGAGGTCCGCCTGCGCGAGCGCGGGAGCGAGCACCTCGTCGAAGAACCGGGCGCGGTGGTCGGCGAGGAGCTTCTCGCGGGCACCGGGCGCGACGAACATGCCGAGGCCCCGCCGCTTGTAGAGCACTCCCTCGTCGACGAGGCCGGCGAACGCCTTGGCGGCGGTCGCCGGGTTGATGCGGAACGTCGTCGCGAACTGCGTGGTCGACATGACCTGCTCCTCCTCCGCGAGCTCGCCCGCGAGCACCTGCGCCCGGATCATCTGCGCGATCTGGAGATAGATGGGCTCAGGTCCGTCGAACATGGGCCACATCCTCTCGCGGTTGACGCGTTCGGTGGTTCATTACTCCACTAATGAACCACAGATGCTGATCGTCGCGCAAGACCTTTGCCGAGGGAGAACTCTGGTAGGTGACGGTCCTACCTCGCGGGAGGCGGCGTGGACGGAGCATGCGAGCTCGCAGGCGGGACGCCGTGGGCCGAGCCACTGAGCACATGGACGAGCCTCGCGTTCGTCGTCGCGGGCGTCGCGATCGTGGTGGCGGCGCTCCGCGCCCGCCCGGGGACGCCGTCGGGCACCTCGCCCGCCCCGCCCGACGGCGCAGCGGCCACCGGCGTCCGGCTCACGTTCGGCGTGCTGGTCGTCCTGATCGGCGTGGGATCCGTCGTCCAGCACGGACCGTCACCTGCGTGGAACCCGGTCGTCCACGACCCGCCGCTGCTGGGCGCGCTCGCGCTGGTCGCCGCCGACGCCGTCGCGGACCTCACCGGACGACGGCTGCGGACCTGGTGGTGGCTCGCCCCCACCCTGCTGGGCGCGGCCCTCGCCGCACTCTCGGTCCCGGTGTCGACCGCGGCCCAGGTCGCCGCGGCCGTCACCGCCGTCGGGACGAGCGCCCTCCGCGGCTGGCGACGGCCCGCTGTCCGGCGGCCTACGGTCGTCGCGCTCGTGCTGCTCGCCGTCGGCGGGACGATCGGCACGCTCACCCGGCCGGGCTGGCCGCTGTGCGACGTGGACGGCACGATCGGTGCGACGCTCCAGGGCCACGCGGCGTGGCACCTCCTCGCTGCGGCCGCCCTGTGGATCCTCGCTCCGACGCTCGGGACGCGCAGCGCTCCCTGAGTTCATCCACGCCAGGGGTGTCCACCGCCGCCCCACGGTGGGAGCCTGGAGGGATCCGGCGCCCACGGCGGGTCACGCCGTACGGTCGCCGGCGTCACGAAGGAGTGAGGCAGCGATGGTCACCATTCGGCGCGGGTTCTCCAGCTTCTCGGCAGACGACCTGGACGCGGCGCGCGCGTTCTACGCGAACACCCTCGGGCTCCGGGTCACGGCACTCGACGACGGGAACGGGCTCGTGCTGCACCTCGGCGGCGGATCGGACGTGTTCGTCTACCCGAAGGAGGACCACCGGCCGGCCGCCTTCACGGTCATGCACCTCACGGTCGACGACGTCGACGACGTCGTCGACGAGCTCGCCGCGAAGGGCGTGACGTTCGAGCGGTACGACGGGTTCGACCAGGACGAGAAGGGGATCGTCCGCGGGTTCATGGAAGGCGGCGACGGAGCCTGGTTCACCGACCCGGCCGGCAACATCGTCGGCCTCGCGGACGGCGAGAACATGGCACGCCTGGTCGAGGACCAGCGCTGAGACGCCACCTGCTCGCGATGCCGCACGTGCCGGGGCTTCCCTGGACGAGCGAGGGCCCCGGTCGGTGACCAGGGCCCTCGCTCGCGCTCTCGGGGTGCGTCGCGCCCGCGTTCAGGCGGACGCGGGCTCCACGGCCCCGACGAACGCGGCGCGGACGCCGTCGAGGTCGGCCGCGACGAGCTCGGCGAGCTGGACCGCGTTGAGCGCGGCGCCCTTGCGCAGGTTGTCGTTCGAGACGAACAGCACGAGCCCCCGGCCGCCGGGGACGGACTGGTCGGTGCGGATGCGGCCCACGAACGACGGGTCCTGGCCGGCCGCCTCGAGGGGGTTCGGCACGTCCGAGAGCGCGACGCCGGGCGCGGAGGCCAGGATCTCGCGCGCCCGGTCGGGCGTGATCGCCGCGCCGAACTCGGCATGGATCGACAGCGAGTGGCCGGTGAAGACGGGGACACGCACGCACGTGCCGGCGACGGCCAGCTCCGGCAGGCCGAGGATCTTGCGCGACTCGTTGCGGAGCTTCTTCTCCTCGTCGGTCTCCTCGAGCCCGTCGTCGACGATCGACCCCGCGAGCGGGACGACGTTGAACGCGACGGTGCGCGGGAAGACGGACGCCGCCGGGAAGGCGACCGCTCCGCCGTCGTGCACGAGCCCGACGAGCCCGGCGCCGTCACCCTCCGCCGCGGCTCCCGCGACCGCCTGGGCGCGCAGCTCCTCGGCCCCGGCGAGCCCGGCACCGGACACGGCCTGGTACGTCGCGACGATCAGTCGCTCGAGCCCGGCCTCGTCCGCGAGCGGCTTGAGCACCGGCATCGCGGCCATGGTCGTGCAGTTCGGGTTCGCGATGATGCCCTTGCGGGCCTCGCGCAGCGCACCGGGGTTGACCTCCGACACGACGAGCGGCACGTCGGGGTCCATGCGCCACGCGGACGAGTTGTCGATGACGACGGCGCCGGCCGCGGCGAAGCGCTCGGCCTGCGCCTTCGACGTGGCGCCGCCCGCGGAGAACAGCGCGACGTCGATCCCGCGCAGGTCGTCCGTGGACGTCGCGGCGACGTCCTCCACGACGACGTCGGTCCCGCGCCACGGGAGCGTCGACCCGGCGGACCGGGCGGACGCGAAGTAGCGGATGCTCGCGACCGGGAGGTCACGCTCGTCGAGCAGGCGGCGCATGACCGCGCCGACCTGGCCGGTCGCGCCGACGACGGCGACGTTCAGGCCCTGGGCGTACTCGGTGCTCATGGGGTCAGTCCTCTCAGCGGCCGGTGCCGGCGTAGACGACGGCCTCGCCGTCGGCGGTGTCGAGCTCGAACGCGGTGTGCACGGCGCGCACGGCGTCGTCGAGCGAGTCCTCACGGGTCACGACGGAGATGCGGATCTCCGACGTCGAGATCATCTCGATGTTGATGCCCGCGTCGCGCAGGGCGCCGAACAGCTTTGCGGAGACGCCGGGGTGCGACTTCATGCCCGCGCCGACGAGCGAGAGCTTGCCGATCTGGTCGTCGAACTGCAGGGAGCCGAACCCGATCTCACCCTGCAGCGCGGTGAGCGCGGACATCGCGGCGGGGCCGTCACCCTCGGGGAGGGAGAACGAGATGTCCGTCAGCCCGGTCCGGGCGACCGACACGTTCTGCACGATCATGTCGATGTTCACGCCCGAGCCCGCGACGACCTCGAAGATGCGCGCTGCGGTGCCCGGCACGTCGGGCACGCCGACGACCGTGATCTTGGCCTCGCTGCGGTCGTGCGCGACGCCGGAGATGATCGGGGCTTCCATGACGGTCTCCTCGGGGAGGTCTGCGGAGGTGCTTCCGGGGGTGGGGGTCGGGTGCGCGGAGGTGTACGCGTCCGCGCTGACGAACGTGCCCTCCTTGCCGGAGAACGACGAGCGCACGTGGATCGGCACGCCGTACCGGCGGCCGTACTCGACGCAGCGCAGCGCGAGGACCTTCGCGCCGCTGGCCGCCATCTCGAGCATCTCCTCGTACGTGATGCGGTCGATCTTGCGCGCGCTCGGCACGATCCGCGGGTCGGCGGTGAACACGCCGTCGACGTCGGTGTAGATCTCGCACACGTCCGCGTCGAGGCCGGCCGCGAGCGCCACGGCGGTCGTGTCTGACCCTCCGCGGCCGAGCGTCGTCACGTCGTTGGTCGACTCGGTGACACCCTGGAACCCGGCGACGATCGCGACCTGCCCGCGCTCGACCGTCTCCCGGATGCGGTGCGGGACGACGTCGACGATGCGCGCCTTGCCGTGCACGGCGTCGGTGATGACGCCGGCCTGCTGGCCGGTGAACGACTTCGCCTTGACGCCCAGGCTGTTGATCGCCATCGCGAGCAGCGACATCGAGATGCGCTCGCCGGCGGTGAGAAGGATGTCCATCTCACGCTGGGGCGGGAGGGGGGTGACCTGCTGCGCGAGGTCGATGAGCTCGTCCGTCGTGTCGCCCATCGCGGAGACGACGACCACGACGTCGTTCCCTGCCCGCTTCGCCTCGGCGATGCGCTTGGCCACCCGCTTGATGCTCTCGGCGTCCGATACCGACGAACCGCCGTACTTCTGCACGACAAGTGCCACGTGCTTGCTCCATCTGTCGCCGGCCTCCGTCTGTCTCAACGGCCCGCCGGGTGCTTGTGGGTCGATCGATGATACGCACGGGCCCCGCGGTGCGGCCAAGCCCGTCCCGGCATCCGGGCGGACGACCGGCGTCAGGTCGGGTGGTGGCTGCGGTCGGGGTCCGCGGGTCTACCATCCGCCCGCTCGTCCCTCGCGGGCTCCCGCCACGCCCACCACGACCCGCGCACCCCGACCTCCGCCACCGCCCTCGTCGTCGGTCCGGCGACGACGACGTACCCCAGCCCGACCACGACGGCGCCGCCGACGAGGTTGCCGAGCCCGACCCAGGTGACGTTGCGCGCGAACTCGGCCCACGTCGTCGGGCCGAGGCCGCCGAAGAGGCCGAGCGAGAACGTGGTCATGTTCGCCACGACGTGCTCGAAGCCCGACGCGATGAACGCGAGGACCGCCCAGAACACGACGATCGCGCGGCCCGCCTCGGAGCGCAGGCGTCCGCACGCCCAGATCGCGGCGCACACGAGCACGTTGCACAGCACGCCCCGGAAGAAGAGCTCGCCGCCCGTCTCGTGCGCCTTCGCCCGCAGCATGGTGGCGACCATCTCGCCCGCCGCGGCGTTGGACCGCAGCACGCCGGCCTGCACGACCGCCCACGCGAACACCATCGAGCCGGCGAGGTTGCCGGCGAGGCACAGCGCGAGCGTCGCGACGGCGTCGCGCAGGCGGGTCGCCCGGGTCGCCACGCCCTGCGCGAGGATCATCATCGCGGAGGTCGCGAGCTCGGCCCCGGCGAAGACGACGAGCGTGAGCGCCGCGGCGAACACGCCTCCGGCGACCAGCCGCTCGGCCGGGGAGCCGGTGGCGAGGAACGGCCCGGCCGTCGCCACCATGAGCACGACGCCGACGCCGACGTACGCCCCCGCGAGCATCGCGGAGACCACGTACCGCGCGGGCCTGCGTGTCGCCACGACCTTCGCCCGGGCCGCGTCCGAGTGGGTGGCCACGGCCTGCGCGAGGGTCTGCACCCCTCGATCCTGGCCGCCCCGCGTGGTCGGCGACAGGGCCGACGGTCGAGTCAGGTGGGGACCGAGGTCCGCTCCTCCGCCACGTCGGCCAGCGGTGACGCCTGCGGCACGAGGACGGCCGCGACGATCGCCTCGATCGCGAACTCGCTCGCCTCGCCGAGGTCGACCTGGGTCGGGTCGAGCAACCACTGGACCTGCAGTCCGTCCATCACGGCGAGGATCGCCGCCGCCGCGTGGCGCACGGTGGCGGGGACCTCGACGCCGCGCTCGGCGCACAGGCCCTCGAACGCGTCGACGGCCTCGCTGCGCAGGGTCCGGTACCGACCCTCGAAGAAGGCGCGCGCGGGGTGGTCGTCGGTCACGGACTCGGCGGAGAGCACGGCGTACGCCTGCACGATGCCGGCGCGCTGGGCGTTGAGGAACGCCGTGCGGACGAGGTGGCGGAACATGTCGATGCCGCCGGGGATGTGCTGCCCGTCGAGGCCGGCGACGTCGCTCTCGTCGCGGTAGCGCAGCACCTCGAGCAGCAGATGGTCCTTGGACCCGAAGTGGTGGAGGATCCCGGCGTGGGTCATGTCGACCTGCTCGGCGATCTCGGTGAGCGGCCCGTTGTGGTAGCCCTTGCTCCCGAAGGTCGCCATGGCCGCCTTGAGGATCTCCTCGCGACGGCGCAGCGTCGCCTGGCGCACCGCCGGGCGTCGCCTGCTCGTGCTCATGGGCCTGGTCACTTCCCTCGTCGTGGTCCGCGGCACCGGTGCCGTCAGGGGGCGATCCTACGCACGCTCCGACGCCCACCGGCGCTCTCGCACGCCCAGATCACGGTCCGGTCTCGATCTGACCTGCGGAAACGCAGATTCTTGCCAACTTACTGACTGCACGGTAAGTTCTCGCCCGACAGCCGCTCGATGACGAGGAGCACGTTCGTGACATCGCAGTCCCCCCTGGGAGAGCCCGCCACCGCGGAGCTCGACTCCCTCCGCGCCCGTGCGCAGGGACTGGCGCTCCGCGAGAAGGTCCGGCTCCTCACCGGCAGCTCCATGTGGCGCCTGCACGCCCTGGACGAGGTCGGGCTGCGACCTGTCGTCATGTCCGACGGGCCCGTCGGTGTCCGCGGCACGAGCGAGGTGGAGGGCGAGACCTCGATCCTCTTCCCCTCGCCCAGCGCAATCGGTGCGACGTGGGACCGCGACGTCGCGCACGAGACGGGCCGGGCGTTCGCCCGCGAGGCCCGCGACCACGGCGTCGACGTCGTCCTCGCCCCGCAGGTCAACATCCAGCGCACGCCCGTCGGAGGCCGCCACTTCGAGTGCTACTCGGAGGACCCGTACCTCACCGCCGAGATCGGCACGGGCGTCGTCCGCGGGCTGCAGGACCAGGGCGTCGCGGCGTGCGTCAAGCACTACGTCGCCAACGACTCCGAGACCGACCGCACCTCCTACGTCTCGCACGTCGATCCGCGCGTGCTGCGCGAGGTCTACCTCGCGCCGTTCGAGGACGCTGTCGCCGCGGGCGCCTGGTCCGTCATGGCGGCGTACAACCAGGTGGACGACGGCGTCGAGACCGGTCCCATGACCGGTCACCGGCACCTTCTCACCGACGTCCTCAAGGGCGAGCTCGGGTTCGACGGCGCCGTGGTGTCCGACTGGGTCGCGGCGCGCACGACCGAGCTCTCCGCGAACGGCGGCCTCGACCTCGTCATGCCGGGCCCGGGCGGGCCGTGGGAGGACGCGCTCGTGCGTGCCGTCGAGGAGGGCCGCGTCCCCGAGCGCGAGGTCGACGACAAGGTCGCGCGCCTGCTCCTGCTCGCGCGCCGCGTCGGCGCGCTCGACGAGCCCGCGCGCCCGGTCACCTATGACGGCGACCTCCCTGAGCTCGTCCGCCGGACGGCGGCACGCGCCACGGTCGCGCTGCGCACCGACACTGAGAACCCGGTCTGGGACCGACCCGCGCCGCGCTCGATCGCGCTCGTCGGCCCGAACGCCGTGCGCCCCCACGTCCTCGGCGGCGGCAGCTCGACGGTCAACCCGTCGCACGTCGTCACGCCCGCCGAGGGCCTCGCGGCCCGCTGGCCCGACGCCGCGCTCACGGTGGTCCGTGGCGGCGACGCGCGGCGGTTCGCCCCGCGGCTCGACGTCGTGGGCCGCGCCGCGCCGGGCGGCGAGGGCGCCGCCGTGAGCGTCACCTGGCTCGACGCCGAGGGCGCGACGCTGCGCAAGAGCGTCCTGCCCGGCTGGGACGGGTTCCTGCGCGACCTCCCCGCCGAGGTCGACACGGTGGTGCTCGACGTCGACGTCCGGCTCGACGAGCCGGGCGACCACACGCTCGAGGTCGGGACCGTCCCCGGCCACACGATCGAGATCGACGGCGTCGTCGTCGCCCAGGACGACCGCCGCTCCGGCGTCGAGGTCATCCTCGACTCCTCGATCAACAACCCCGCGGGCGTCCCCGCCGTCGTGCACATCGAGGAGCCGCGTCTGGTGCGGATCAGCGCGTCGCTCCTCGTCACGCGCGCCCAGGGCTACGGCAACCTCGTGCGGGCCGAGCTGCGCCACCGGGTTCCCGCGCCGAGCGCGGAGCAGGAGATCGCCGACGCCGTCGCTGCCGCGGGCGCGGCCGACCTCACCGTGGTCGTCGTCGGGACCAACGAGGAGGTCGAGTCCGAGGGCTGGGACCGCACCTCTCTCGCGCTGCCGGGCCGCCAGGACGAGCTGGTCGAGCGCGTCCTCGACGCCGACCCGGACGCCGTCGTCGTGGTCAACGCGGGCGCGCCCGTCCTGCTCCCCTGGCTCGACCGCGCACGCACCGTGCTCTGGGCCTGGTTCCCCGGCCAGGAGGCCGGCCATTCCATCGCCGACGTCCTCGCGGGCGCCGTCGAGCCGGCCGGTCGGCTGCCCTGGACGCTCCCGGCGTCCGAGGACGACGTCCCGGTCCCGCACGCCGTCCCTGCCGACGGGCTCGTCGAGTACTCCGACGGCGTGCACGTCGGCTACCGCGCGTGGGAGCGCTCGGGCGCGGTCCCCGCCGCGCCCTTCGGGCACGGCCTCGGCTGGACCACGTGGTCCTACGACGCCGTCGCCGGACCCACGTGGACGCCCGACGGCGACCTCGACCTCCACGTCCGCGTCACCAACACCGGTGGCCGCGACGGGCGCGAGGTCGTGCAGGTCTACCTCGAGCCCCCCACCACCACCGCGACGGCACCGCTCGCCGAGCGCGACCGTCCGGTCCGCTGGCTCGGCGGCTTCGCCGTCGTCAACGTCGTCGCGGGTGGCTCCGCCGACGTCACCGTGACCGTCCCACGCCGCCGGCTCGAGGTGTGGGACACGAGCGGCGCACGCTGGCTCCTGCCCACCGGTGAGTACCGGGTCCGGGTGGGACGTTCCGTCCACGACCTCCGCCTGGACACCGCGGTCCAGGTGCGAGCACGCCCGACCGAGCAGGAGTAGCCCGGCCGCGGTCCCCTCCGGCGCGCCCCCGGCGCTCCGCACCCGCAGCACCTTCCGCAGCACCCGTACCGCTCCACCGCCCCGGCACCGCGCCGGGTCGACGTTCTCGAAGGAGAGACTCATGAGGTTGAAGGCCTCCGCGATCGCCCTCGGCATCGCGACAGCACTCGTGCTGACCGGCTGCTCGTCGTCGGGCGGCAACGACGACGACTCGGGCAGCACCCCCAGCGAGGGTGCAGCCCTCACCATCGCCAAGCCCGACGGCGCGATCGCGACCGAGTCGAACAACCCGTGGATCGGCGACTCGTCCGCGCTCAAGCTCGGGTACGTCAACGCGATCTACGAGCCCGTCGGCATCGTCAACGTCGTCAACCCGTCGGACGAGGTCCGCCCGTGGCTCGCGTCCGAGATCACGTGGTCCGAGGACTACACGTCGGTCCAGCTCACGGCGCGCGAGGGCGTGACGTGGAACGACGGTCAGGAGCTCACGGCCGACGACATCGCCTACTCGTACCAGATCCTCATCGACACCCCGGCGCTCGACACCGCGGCCCTCGGGCTCAAGAGCGTCGCGACCGAGGGCGACGTCGTCACCCTGACGTTCAGCACCCCGATGTTCGCGAAGCAGGACAAGGTCCTGCACCGCTTCGTCGTCCCGAAGCACGTCTGGGAGAACGTCGCGGACCCGACGACGGAGACCAACCCCGAGCCCGTCGGCACCGGCCCGTACACGCTGACCAGCTTCAGCACCGAGAGCGTCCAGCTCGACGCGCGCGACGACTACTGGGGCGGCGAGCTCGCGGTCCCGACGCTGTACTACGTGTCGTACAACGACAACAGCGCGCTCACCACGGCGCTCGCCAACGGCGACGCGGACTGGGCACAGGCGTTCCTGCCGAACGTCCAGTCGGCCTACGTCGACAAGGACCCGGAGCACAACGTCTACTGGGCGCCCGCCGGCCTCGGGATCGACGCGATGTTCGTCAACACCACGAAGAAGCCGTTCGACGACGTGAGCTTCCGCAAGGCCGTCAACATGGTCATCGACCGAGAGCAGCACCAGCAGATCGCCCGCGAGGGCGGCGTCCCGCTGCTCACGTCCGTCACCGGCCTGCCCACCCCCGCGGGCGACCCGTTCATCTCGGACGAGTACGCGGGCGAGGAGTACGAGGTCGACGTCGACGGCGCCAAGAAGGTCCTCACGGACGCCGGCTACACGTTCGACGGCGACACGCTCGTCGACCCCGACGGCGAGCCCGTCACCTTCACGCTCAGCGTCCCGCAGGGCTGGAACGACTACGTGACCGGCATCAGCCTCATCGCCGAGTCCGTCAAGGCCATCGGCGTCGAGGCGACCGTCGACACGCCCGACCAGGACACCTGGTGGGCGGCCAAGGGCACCGGTGACTTCGACGCGATCCTGCACTGGACCGAGACCGGCGCGACGCCGTACGACATCTACAGCGACACGATGGACGCCCGCTGGCTCAAGCCGGCCGGCGAGGCCGTCGACTACAACTTCGGCCGCTTCGACAGCCCGGAGGCCACGGCGGCGCTCGACGCCTACCTCGCCGCGACGACGGACGAGGACCGTGCTGCCGCAGTCGCCGCGGCCCAGAAGATCTTCGTCGACGAGGTCCCGGTGATGCCGATCGGCACACGGCCCTTCATCACCGAGTTCAACACGCGCAACTACGTGGGCTGGCCGAGCGACGAGGACCCGTACATCAACGCGGACCCGACGCAGCCGACCGCGGTGCTCATCCTCACGCAGCTCGAGCCGGCCGAGTGAGGCCCGCGCCGCTCGTGTGACACCGCACGCGCCGGGCGGGCGTGCCGAGACCTGCGGTTCTCGGCGCGCCTGCCCGGCGCACCACGACGAGAGCTTCACAGCACAGAACAGGTAGGACGCGTGAACACCGAACCCCTGCTGACCGTCTCGAACTTCAGCGTGGTCTACGACGTCGACCCGCCGGTCGAGGCCGTCAGCAACGTCTCCCTCACGCTGAACCGCGGGGAGATCCTGGGCCTCGCCGGGGAGTCCGGGTGCGGCAAGACGTCGCTCGCGTACGGCATCCAGCGTCTGCTCAAGCCGCCGGCGGTCATCCCCTCCGGATCGGCGATCTTCCACGACGAGTCGGGCGAGGACATCGACCTCAACACGCTGGACGACGCCCAGATGCGGCGCTTCCGGTGGGACAAGGCGTCGATGGTGTTCCAGGGCGCGATGAACGCCCTCAACCCGGTGGCGAACGTCGGACGCCAGCTCGGCGACGTGTTCGAGACCCACCGGCCGCGGATGAGCAAGGCCGAGAGGACCGAGGAGAGCGCCCAGCTCCTCGACCTGGTCGGCGTCGGCCGCGACCGCCTGCGCTCCTACCCGCACGAGCTCTCCGGCGGCATGCGCCAGCGCGTCATGATCGCCATGGCGCTCGCGCTCAAGCCGCAGCTCATGATCATGGACGAGCCGACGACGGCGCTCGACGTCCTCGTGCAGCGCGAGATCCTTCAGCAGATCTCGGACCTGCGCCGGCAGTTCGGCTTCTCGGTCATCTTCATCACGCACGACCTGCCGCTGCTCCTCGAGATCTCCGACCGCATCGCCGTCATGCGCCAGGGCCGGATCGTCGAGCTCGACACGGCGGCGAACATCTACCACCACGCCCAGCACGAGTACACGCGCACGCTGCTCGGCTCGTTCCCGAGCCTCACCGGGGAACGGGGCGGCTTCGTGCGCGGACGGGCGGACGACGGCGTCCCGGCGGGTGCCGCCGGCGCAGCAGGAGGAGCCCTCCGATGACCACCCTCGAGTTCTCCCACGTCAGCAAGAAGTATCGGGTCCGCGGGTCGGGCGAGCTCCTCGCGCTCGACGACGTGAGCTTCACCCTCACGTCGGGACGCACCGTCGCGCTCGTCGGCCAGAGCGGCAGCGGCAAGTCGACGATCGCGAAGATCCTCACGCAGCTCGAGCGCGCGACGTCCGGCGAGATCCTCCTCGACGGCGCGCCGGTCCCCCGCCGCGGGCGCGCGCTGCGCCGCTACCGCCAGCAGGTCCGCATGGTCTTCCAGGACCCGTTCGCGTCCCTCAACCCGTACCACACCATCCGCCACCACATCGAGCGCCCCCTGCGCCTCGACCACGTGGTCCCCAAGGACGAGGTCGACGCCGAGGTGCACCGGCTCCTCGATCGTGTGCACCTCGACGGTGCGGTGGTCGACCGGCGCCCGCACGAGCTGTCCGGCGGGCAGCGCCAGCGCGTCGCCATCGCGCGCGCCCTCGCGTCCCGCCCGTCGCTGCTCATCGCCGACGAGCCGGTCTCGATGCTCGACGTCTCGATCCGCCTCGGCGTGCTCAACCTGCTCGCGGAGCTCCAGCGCGAGGCGAACCTCGGCGTCCTCTACATCACGCACGACCTGGCCACGGCCCGGCACTTCAGCGACGAGATCATGGTCCTCCACCACGGCGAGGTCGTGGAGCACGGCCCCGCCGACGACGTGATCCTCGACCCCCAGCACCCCTACACCCGCGCGCTACGCGACGCGTCCCCCAACCCGGAGGCCCACTTCTCCGGCACCGGCCCGGCCGCGTCGTCGAGGAGCTGACCCGTGAGATTCATGGCCCGACGCACCGCCTTCTACCTGTTCACGGCCTGGGCGGCGATCACGATCAACTTCTTCCTGCCCCGCATGATGACGGGCGACCCGGTCTCGGCCTACCTGGCGAAGAACCAGGGGAAGATCAGCCCCGAGGCGGCGGAGTCGCTGCGGACGCTCTTCGGCCTCGACGACGGCCGGTCGCTGTGGCAGCAGTACGTCGACTATTGGGGCCTCATCCTCAGCGGCGACCTCGGACGTTCGTTCTCCAAGGGCCTCGCTCCCGTCGGTGACGTCATCGCGTCGGCGCTGCCGTGGACGCTCGGGCTCGTCGGGATCGCGACGAGCCTCAGCTTCTTCCTCGGCAGCGGGCTCGGTGCGGTCATCGGCTGGCGCCGCGGCAGCAAGGCCGACGTGATCGTCCCGATCTCGACGTTCTTCTCGACCGTCCCGTACTTCTGGATGGGCCTCATCGCGATCGCCCTCTTCTCGAGCACGCTCGGCTGGTTCCCGGCGTCGCACGCGTACAGCAAGGGCGCGACCCCGGAGTGGTCGCTGGAGTTCGCGTGGGACGTGGTCCAGCACGGCACGCTCCCCGCGCTGACGATCGTCGTCGCGTCGCTCGGCGGCTGGATCCTCGGGATGCGCAACATGATGATCACGGTGCTCGACGAGGACTACGTGACCGTCGCGCAGGCCAAGGGCCTCCCGCCGCGCCGGGTGCTGACCCGCTACGCGTCGCGCAACGCCGTCCTGCCGCAGCTCTCGAGCTTCGCGCTGTCCCTCGGGTTCATCGTCGGCGGCACGCTCGTCATGGAGCTCGTCTTCTCCTACCCCGGGGTGGGCAAGCTGCTGCTCGACGCCACCAACGCGAAGGACTACCCGCTGATGCAGGGCCTCTTCCTCGTCATCACGCTCTCGGTCCTCGTCGCGAACATCCTGGCGGACGTGGCCTACGCCGCCCTCGACCCGCGCACGCGTCAGACGGAGGCCTGAGCCATGACGTCCACGACCACGACAGCAACGCACGACGCCGCAGCGTCCGGCAGGCCAGGCAGCGCGCCGTCGACCGCGTCGTCCACCGGGCCGGGAGCGGGCCGCACGGCCGGCGGTCGGCTCGGCCGCTCCTTCGCGATGTTCCGCAACGGCAAGTCGCTCACCGGGCTCGTCATCCTCGGCGTCTTCACCCTGGTCGCGATCTTCAGCGACCTCATCGCGCCCTACGGACCGCTCGACAAGGACTTCACTGCGCTCAAGCAGCCGCCGTCGGCCCAGCACCTGCTCGGCACGACCCACATGGGCGAGGACGTCCTCAGCCAGATCGTCTACGGCACGCGCGGCGTGCTCGTCGTGGGGTTCGTGTCGGGGATCATCGCGACGCTCGTCGCCGTGGTCGTCGGCGTCACGGCCGGCTACGTCGCGGGCTGGCGCAGCGAGAGCCTCTCCGCGCTGACGAACGTGTTCCTCGTGCTGCCGGGCCTGCCGCTGATGATCATCGTGGCGTCGCAGCAGGAGAACCCGAGCCTCCTGCTCGTCTCCACGGTGCTGGCGATCACGGGCTGGGCCTGGGGGGCGCGCGTGCTGCGCGCCCAGACGATGTCGCTGCGCAACCGCGACTTCGTCCAGGCGGCACGGGCCAACGGCGAGCCGATCCACCGGATCATCGCGGTGGAGATGCTGCCCAACCTCGCGGCGATCATCGCGTCGAGCTTCGTCGGCACCGTGACCGCGGCGGTGCTCGGCCTGACGACGCTCGCGTTCATCGGTGTCATCCCCATCACCAACCTCAACTGGGGGACGATCCTCTTCTGGGCCCAGCAGAATGGCGCGTTCCCGGACTTCTGGTGGTGGTACGTCCCCGCCGGGCTCTGCATCGCGCTGCTCGGCGTGGCGCTCTCGCTCATCAACTTCGGCATCGACGAGTACGTCAACCCGCGCCTCCGGTCCGCGGGCGAGCGTGCCCGGGCCATGCACAGGAAGGGCTACAAGGTCTCGAGCGGCATCACGACCGTGACCGACCGGCCCGACCTCCTCGAAGGAGCCGTGACACCGCCTCCTCCGGACTCGCCGCACGCGACGATCCCCGGCTCCCCGGTCCACGGGGACGACATTGGAGCCGTCGAGGAGGCCGACCAGGCCACCGGCGGCGACGACGTGATCCCGGCCGGGCGGCCGGAGCGCTTCGCGTAGGCGCGTCCGGCCACCGGACCGGTGAGGGATCGCTCAGCGCCCTCACCGCACGACGGTCCCGGTACGGGGTCCCCTGCGAGCCGCGCCCCTGGCTCGCTGCGAGGCTCCCGTACCGGGACCGTTCGTCGTCCGGGCTCAGCTGACCTTGCGCTTGTAGGCGGAGATCGCGAGGGCGTAGGCGAGGGCGAGGATGCCGAGGAGCCAGGCGAGGGCGGTCCAGATGTCGGTGCCGGCGGGTTGGCTGGAGAACAGGGCGCGCAGGGTGTCGACGATGGCGGTGACGGGTTGGTTCTCGGCGAACCAGGCGACGGGTGCGGGCATGGTGTCGGTGGGGACGAATGCTGAGGAGATGAAGGGTAGGAAGATCAGGGGGTAGGAGAAGGCGGAGGCGCCGTCGACGGTCTTGGCCGAGAGTCCGGCGATGACGGCGAGCCAGGTCAGGGCGAGGGTGAACAGGGCGAGGATGCCCAGCACGGCGGCCCAGGCGCCGAGGGAGGCGTTGGTGCGAAAGCCCATGAGGAGGGCGACGGCGATGACGATCGTCACGGAGATCATGTTGGAGACCAGTGAGGTCAGGACGTGGGCCCACAGGACGGCGGAGCGGGCGATGGGCATGGACTGGAAGCGTTCGAAGATGCCGCCCTGCAGGTCGAGGAAGAGGCGGTAGGCGGTGTAGGCGATGCCGGAGGCGATGGTGATGAGCAGGATGCCGGGCAGCATGTAGTCGATGTAGGACTCGCTGGTGCCGGTGTCGATCGCGCCACCGAGGACGTAGACGAACAGGAGCATGAGCGCGATCGGGGTGACGGCGGTCGTGATGATCGTGTCCGGGCTGCGCAGGATGTGGGTCAGGGAGCGGCCGGTCAGGACGCGGGTGTCGGTCAGGACGTGGGTGGTCATCGAGATTCCTTTCCGGTGCTACCGACGAGGGTGAGGAAGACGTCTTCGAGGGAGGGCTGCTTGGCGACGTACTCGACCTTCGCGGGGGGCAGCAGGGCCTTGAGCTCGGTCAGGGTGCCGTGGGTGATGATCGTGCCCTGGTGCAGGATCGCGATCCGGTCGGCGAGCTGTTCGGCCTCGTCGAGGTACTGGGTGGTCAGCAGCACGGTCGTGCCGCGCCGGGCGAGGCCCTTGACGGTGTCCCAGACCTCGATCCGGGCCTGGGGGTCCAGGCCGGTGGTGGGCTCGTCGAGGAAGATGATCGGCGGGTCGCCGATCAGGCTCATCGCGATGTCCAGCCGGCGGCGCATCCCGCCGGAGTAGGTCCCGGCGCGGCGTGCGCCGGCGTCGGTCAGGGAGAACCGGGCCAGCAGGTCGTCGGCGACCTGGCCGGGGTTCTTCAGGTGGCGCAGCCGGGCGACCAGGACCAGGTTCTCGCGGCCGGTCAGGACCTCGTCGACCGCGGCGAACTGTCCCGTCAGGCTGATCGACTCCCGGACCTGCCCGGCCTGGGTCGCGACGTCGAACCCGTGGACCGTGGCCGTGCCCGCATCGGCCTGGAGCAGCGTGGACAAGATCCGCACCAGCGTGGTCTTGCCCGCCCCGTTCGACCCCAGCAGCGCGAAGATGCTCCCGGCGGTCACGTCCAGGTCCACCCCGCGCAGCACGCGCAGCTCCCCGAACGACTTCTCGATACCCCGCACCCGGACCGCCGGGCCGAGGGACTGTTCCGTGCTCATGCGAGTCTCCTTCTCGTGACTAGGCCGTGCCGTCGCGGCGGCGGCCGGATGCTGATCGGTCAGGGGCGACGGACGACGACGCTGCCGTAGCCCGTGCTGGCGTGGATCTCTGCCGTGGCCTCGTCGTCGACCGGTGCGTCGGTGGGGGTGAGCTGGTTGCGGACGCTGCCGTGCTGCGAGGCGACGTCGAGCCAGGCGGCGGTGCCCTCGGGCACGCCGACCTCGATCGAGCCGTAGGACGTGGTGAGCGTGACGGAGCCGGACTCGACCCGGTCCACCCGGATGCCCCCCGAGGCCGCCTTGGCGGTGACGGTCCCCCGGACCTGGCCCACGACGATGTCGCCGTGGGCGCCGGCCACCTCCAAGGACCCGATGACGGACCCGACGGTGGTCGTGGCGTTGGTGCACCGCACGGTCGCGTCCCCCGCGACCTCGTCGATGCGCACCGCCCCGGCGGTCGCCTTGACGCTCGTCGGGCCCGTGGCACGGCCGACGACGACGGACCCCGCCGAGACCTTGAGGTCGACGCGGCCGACCTCCTCGACCCGGGCCTCGCCACCGTTGAGGGTGAGGTCGACGGCGCCGAGCGTGCCCTCCGCGTACAACGAACCGGCCTTGCCGCTCAACGACGACCCGGCGGGCAGCTCGACGGTGACCTTGGCGCCGCCGGCGGCGAAGGGGAGGACGTACTGCTTCCAGGACGCCGGGTAGATGATCGTGACCGCGTCACCGTCACGATCGACGCGGGTCTCCGCGGCGGCGCGGACCGAGCCGGACTTGGACGGGTCGGCGGGAAGGACGGTGACGACGACGTCGTCCCGCTCTCCGGCGACGACGTGCAGCTCGCCGAAGGGCACGTCCACGACGACCGGGACGGGGCCAGGTGCAGGGAAGGTAGGCATGAGGGCTCCAGGTGATGTCGGAGTGGTGTCAGTGGTGTCAGTGGTGTCGAGCGGGGAGGGGCGAGCGCTCAGCGCACCCAGCCGGTGAGGCGCATCTGGCCGCCGCGCTGCTGCGGGCGAGCCTGTGCAGCGGGTCGCCCCGTCGTCTGCTCGAGCGCTGCAGCCACCGCGCGCACGAGCCACGTGTTGACCGAGACGCCGTCGCGCGCGGCCGCGACCTCGACCTGCGACTTGAGGTGGTCGGGCAGGCGCAAGGTGGTGCGGGTGGTGGTGCCCTCCTCGGCGTCGACGCTCGGCAGAGGTGTCGGCGCCGGGGATGCGGGCGCCGGCACCGGGGCGGAAGCGGCTGCGGGTTCGGCGACAGGACCGGGCGCGGCGACCACGAACTCCGGGTCCCCGCCGCGCAGGCGGACGTCGACCGAGCCGGGCGCGAGGTCGGCGGAGATCTCGCCGGCCGCCGCGGAGAGGGCGTCCAGCAGGACGAGGCGCACGGCGGCGTCGAGCGGGGCGGTCAGGCGCTCGGCGAGCTGCCGCGCGTCCGATCCGGCGGCGTCGGCTGCGGTGCCCAGCCGGTGCTGGAGGTCGTTGACGTAGGGCGTGAGGTCCATGACGCCATCATGACACCATACGTGGTGTCACTGCAACCCCTAGTGATGTCACTGCGACACCGCGTGGCACCAGCGGTGCCTGCGCCCACCCACGCCGAGCCCTGTCGGCCACGCCGGCACCTGCGGCACGCGAGGGCTCGAACCCGGGGTTGCGGGTCACGGAGGGCGGGCGGTGACGTGGAACCCCGGGTTCGGCCACCGTCGGGCGACGACGTCAGGTCGTCAGGTCGGTGACGACGTCGTACCCGAGCTTGAGGATCAGCGCCCCGACGACCACGACGAAGACGACGCGCACGAAAGAGCTCCCCTTGGCGACGGCCATGCGCGCGCCGATGTAGGCGCCGAGCAGGTTGGCCGCGCCCATCACGAGCCCGAGACCCCACAGGACCGCGCCGTACGGGACGAAGAAGATGAGCGCGCCAGCGTTCGTCGCGAAGTTCGCGATCTTCGCGAGCGCCGACGCGGGCAGGAACGCGTACCCGAGGATGCTCACGAGGGAGATGACGAAGAACGTCCCCGTGCCAGGGCCCAGCAGGCCGTCGTAGGTGCCGATGACCAGACCGATCCCCGCCGCGGCCCAGCGGTGACCGTTGCCCTCCCAGCGCAGGTTCGTCGCATGCCCGAGCCGCGGCTTCGCGATCGTGTACGCCGCGACCCCGACGAGGACGACGAGGATGATCGGCTCGAACAGCTCCGCCGGGATGCGCGATGCGAGCGCCGCTCCCCCGATCGCGCCGACGAGCGCAGCCAGGGCCATCGGCCCGGCCGTCCGCAGGTCGGGGCCGACGCGTCGGTAGTAGGTCGCGGCGCTCACCGAGGTCCCCATGATGCTCGCGAGCTTGTTCGTCGCGAGCGCCTGGACCGGGCTGATACCCGGCACGAGCAGGAGCGCCGGGAGCTGGACAAGCCCGCCGCCCCCGACGACGGCGTCGATCCAGCCCGCCGTGAGCGCGGCGAGGATCAGCAGGGCGACGGTCAGGCCGTCGATCTCGAGCCCACCGGAGGCGGGGAGGACGAAGGTCGGCAGCACCCCCCAGTGGTACCACGGACCGCCACGGCTCCCCACGGCCCGTCTTCACCGCCGGACAATGCGTAACCGATCGGTTACGCTTTTCAGGTGGACGCTTTCGAGGCCCTGTCCGACCCGGTCCGCCGGACCCTGCTCCTCTCGCTGCGCCGTGTGAACCTCACCGCGGGCGAGCTCGCCGACACGCAGGACGACGTGTCCCGGCCAGGAGTGAGCCGGCACCTGCGAGTGCTGCGCGAGGCAGGGCTCGTGACCGCCGTCCGGGACGGGAGACGCCGGGTCTACTCGCTGCGACCTGACGGCCTCGACGCGGTCCGCGATCTCGTCACGGCCCTGGACCGCCCCGCCCCGCCCGTACCTGCCCGGGCCCTCGACGCCCTCGACCTCGAGGTGCGTCGCACGACACGAGAGCGCCGCGCCCAGACCGGCGCGGACCGACACGAGGAGAGCGCATGAGCGACCCGACGCACACGAGAGACACCACCGGCACCGCCACCGGTGCCGTCCCGGACCGAGCGACCTCGACCCGTCCCCTGCCGCGCGGGACCGTCGAGCACGGGCCGCGCGGCACGGAGCTCGTCGTGACGCGCACGTTCCGCGCGCCCGCCCGCGACGTCTGGGCGAGCCTCACGGAGCCGGACCGGCTGGCGCGGTGGATCGGCCGGTGGGAGGGCGACCCGTCGACCGGGCGGGTGACCTTCTTCATGACCGCCGAGGGGGACGACGTCGAACCGGAGGAGTGCACGATCACGCGGTGCGAAGCCCCGCACCGGTTCGCCGCGGACACTTCGGTCGGCGACGACACCTGGCACCTCGCGTTCGACCTCGTCGAGGCCGGCGGTGTCACGACCCTCACGTTCCGCCAGCTGCTCGGTCCCGCCGACGACGCGAGCTCCGTCGGGCCAGGTTGGGAGTACTACCTGGACCGCCTCGTCGCGGCGCGTGAGGGCAGGGACCCGGACGCGCTCGACTGGGAGCACTACCTCTCGAGCCTCGTCGACCACTACCGGCAGGCGGCGACGAGGTCCTGACGGTCAGGACTGCAGCGCGTCGTACTCCGCCTCGGCGGCGACGTCGTCGTCCACGTCGAGCCGCAGGTGCGCGAGCGCCCCCTGCAGGACGCGCAGCGCGCTCGCGGCGCGCTCGCCCCAGAGCGAGACGTAGGAGAACTGCCACCACCACAGGCCCTCGAGCTCACGGCCGGCCTCGTAGTGCTGCAGACCCTTCGCGAGGCACTCGGCGACGCACGCGAGGTCGCCCGACAGCGACGCCGCACCTACCTCGGCGCCCACGAGGGGGTCCGTGATCTCCACGTAGTCGTCGAAACCGTCGAAGAGCCGCGAGAGCGCCGTGCGCAGCGGGTCCACGTCGGTGTCCGGCCCGGCGTCGGGCTCGAACCGCTCCACCGGGACGACGTCGCCCATCGCCCCCAGGCGGGCGCCCGCGGCCAGGACGTCGGAGAGCGCGAGGAGCAGCAGCGGGAGCACGGCCCCGGGTGCGGCACCGCTCGCGACCTGCGCCGTCGTCGTGAGGTAGGCACGCGCCTGCGTGGCCATGCCCTCCGCGATCTCGCGCAGGTCGGGGTCGTTCTCGATCTCCCCCATCGCCGCTCCCCTTCCGTCAGCCGCCGACCAGTCGTCGGCCCTCGAACGCCCGGCCGAGGGTCACCTCGTCCGCGTACTCCAAGTCTCCCCCGACCGGCAGCCCGGACGCGAGGCGGGTCACGCGCAGGCCCATCGGGCCGAGCATGCGCGCGAGGTACGTCGCGGTGGCCTCGCCCTCGACGTTGGGGTCGGTCGCGAGGATCACCTCCGTGACCTGGCCGTCGGCGAGCCGAGTCATGAGCTCCGCGATGCGCAGGTCCCCCGGCCCGACGTTCTCGATCGGGTTGATCGCCCCGCCGAGCACGTGGTACCGACCACGGAACTCGCGCGTGCGCTCGATCGCGACCACGTCCTTGGGCTCCTCGACGACGCAGATCACCTCGACCGAGCGCCGCGGGTCGGAGCAGATGCGGCACTGCTCGGACTCCGCGACGTTCCCGCACGTGTCGCAGAAGCGCACCCGCGCCTTCACCTCGGTGAGCGCGTCGGCCAGCCGACGCACGTCCGCGGCGTCCGCGGCCAGCAGGTGGAACGCGATGCGCTGCGCGCTCTTGGGCCCGACGCCGGGAAGGCGGCCGAGCTCGTCGATCAGGTCCTGGACCGCGCCTTCGTACACGCCCCCAGCCTACGGGTCGCGGCCCACACGCCTGTGCGGCGCGTCAGGCAGACCGCGGTCGTCGGCAGGATCAGAGGCCCTGGTCCTGGATCTCCTCGATGACCTTGCCGCCGAGCAGGCTCACGACGAGTGCCGTGCCCACGAGCCCGGTCGACGTGATGTCGGCGTCGTCGTCGGACGAGACGTCGTCCATCGGGTCGATCGCCGCGGGCGCGGCGAGCCGGGCCGGCTCCGCCACGGGTCGCGCGGCGCCTCGCGCCGAGGTCGCCGCCGCGATGGCCGCCCGCGCTGCCGAGGCACCGCTCAGTGCCGGTGAGCCGGCGTGGCGAGGCGGAGCGGCCGGAGGCGCGACCGCCGCGCGGGGCGCCGTCGGCGCGGTCGTCGGTGCCGGAACCGGCTCGAGCACGGGCTCCGGCTCGGGACCGTCGTCGAGGTCGGCCGGGGGCTCGGGCGCCTGCGCACCGGCGAGCCAGGCATCGTCCGCGGCTCCCGCCCTCGGAGCCGTGGACGGCGCAGGGGCGCCGGCGAGCCACGCCTCGTCGGCGGCGTCGACGACGGCGACGGGTGGGGCCTCGACGCCGACCGGGCGCTCCTGCAGCGCGACGGCGCCCCGCACCGGAGCACCGACCCCGGCGTGCGCCCGTCCCGCGGCCGCAGGCGGACCGGCCGGAGCGTCGGCTCCCGCAGGCCTCACGACGGCTACCGGTGAGGGCGACGCCAGGGCAGACACGCCGCCCTCGCCCGGGCCGGTCTCGCCCGTGGGCGCGTCGCTGCCGGCGGGGCGGTCGGCAGCCGCTCCCGGGCCACCTGCGCCGGGACCAGCGGCCGGTCGGGGCGGGCCGGCGGGACCGGCCGACCCGCCGACACCCGGAGGTCCGTCCTCGGCGAGACGCGGCTCGATCCGCACCTGCAGTCCGAGCGTCTGGTAGACGACGTCCTGTACCGCGCCGGTGTGCCGCGACGAGGAGAAGGTGCGAGCGAGCCCGGGTGACGGGAACGCGAGGTAGAGCACGTCGGGGCCCAGCTCCACGACCTGGGCGTTGGCACTGACGAGCGACCATGTCACCGGGCTCGTCCGCAGGTTCTCGAGCACCTCGGGCCAGCGGCGTCGCAGCTCCTCGGTCGTCAGTGCGGGGGTCGCTCCCGAGGACGCGGCGGACGAGGCGGGCCGTGCCTGAGCCGCGCTCTCACCGCTCGACGTCTCGTCTCGCCCGGCGTCCGCCTCGCCGGTCCCCTGCACGGCGGGCTCCGGCTCGGTCGCGCCGCTCTCGCCGGACACCGCGGGCTCGGTGGAGGCTGAGCGCTCTGCAGCGGCCCCCGGCTCGGGCTCGGGCGCTGCCTGAGCTGCCGCGGGCTCCGGCTCCCGCACGACGGGTGCCGGGGCAGCGGGCACCGGCTGCGCCGGACGCGGTGCGACCTCCTGCGCGGCGGGGACCGGAGCCGAGTCCTGCGCCGCGGGCTGCGGCGTGCGTGGCGGGCGCAGCGCCGCGCGCACGGCAGCGGGTCCGGTGAGCCCGGACGAGGCCGACGGCGCACCCGACGACGCGGCGGGAGCGCCGCCGTCGGACACGGCTGGCGCGGGCCGGCCGGGGGCGGCGGGCGCCACGGAGACGGTGCCGAGGCCGCCGCGCTCCAGCCGGTCGAGACGCGCCGCGAAGCCCGCGGCGCCGTCGTCCGACCCGGGCAGGAGCAGGCGCGCCATGAGCAGCTCGAGGTGCAGGCGCGGCGAGGTCGCGCCCGTCATCTCCGTGAGCGCGGCGTTGACGAGGTCGGCCGCGCGCGAGAGCTCCGCGACGCCGAGGTTCTGGGCCTGCGTGCGCATGCGCTCGAGCTGGTCGGCCGGCTGGTCGCGCAGCACCGCCTGCGCCTCGTCGCCGGACACCGCGATGACGATGAGGTCGCGCAGGCGCTCGAGCACGTCCTCGACGAACCGCCGCGGCTCGTGACCCGTCGCGATGACGTGGTCGACGACGCGGAAGATGCTCGCGCCGTCGCGTGCCGCGAGCGCGTCCACCACGTCGTCGAGCAGCGTCGCGTGCGTGAAGCCGAGCAGCGCCACGGCACGCTCGTACTCCAGCGCCCCGCCCTCGGCGCCTGCGATGAGCTGGTCGAGGACGGACAGCGAGTCGCGCACCGAGCCGCCGCCGGCACGGGTGACGAGGGGGACGACGCCGCTGCCGACCGACACGCCCTCCGCGGCGCACAGCTCCTCGAGGTACGGGCCGAGCACGTCGGGCGGGACGAGGCGGAACGGGTAGTGGTGCGTGCGCGAGCGGATGGTGCCGATGACCTTGTCGGGCTCCGTCGTCGCGAAGACGAACTTGATGTGCTCAGGTGGCTCCTCGACGATCTTGAGGAGCGCGTTGAACCCGGCGGGCGAGACCATGTGGGCCTCGTCGATGACGAAGATCTTGTACCGGTCGCGCGTCGGGGCGAACGTCGCACGCTCGCGCAGGTCGCGCGCGTCGTCCACGCCACCGTGGGACGCGGCGTCGATCTCGACGACGTCGAGGCTGCCCGGGCCGCCGCGCGCGAGGTCGACGCACGACGGGCAGACACCGCACGGGGTGTCGATCGGGTTCTCCGGCGTGTTCTGCGCGCAGTTGAGCGTGCGCGCGAGGATGCGCGCGCTCGTCGTCTTGCCGCACCCGCGAGGGCCGGAGAACAGGTAGGCGTGGTTCACCCGACCGGTGCGCAGCGCCTGCATGAGCGGCGCGGTCACGTGGTCCTGACCGATCACCTCGGCGAAGGTCTCGGGCCGGTAGCGGCGGTACAGGGCGGTGCTCACCCCGGTCACTCTAGACGTCGCGACCGACACGCACGAGGTCGCTTCCCCAGCGCTGGACGAGCCCCGAGGTCAGCGGTGCAGGGCCTTGCGCGCGAGCCAGTTGCCGAGGAGCTGGGCGACCTGGACGATCGCGATGATGACGAGCACCGTCACGACCACAACCGCCCAGTTGTAACGCTGGTAGCCGTAGACGATCGCGAAGTTGCCGAGCCCGCCGCCGCCGATGATCCCGGCGATCGCGGACATGTCGAGCACGGCGATGAACAGGAACGTGTACCCGAGGATGAGCGGCGCGAGCGCCTCGGGGACGAGCACCGTGGTGATGATGCGCCACGACGACGCCCCCATCGCGCGCGCCGCCTCGACCACCCCGGGGTCGATGCCGACCAGGTTCTGCTCGACGATGCGCGAGGTCCCGAACGCCGTCATGACCGACAGCGGGAAGATGAACGCCTCGGTGCCGAGCGTCGTCCCGACGACCTGGAGCGTCACGGGCCCGAGCAGCGTGACGAAGATGATGAACGGGATCGGCCGCACGATGTTCACGAGCACGTTGAGCACGCCGAACACCCAGCGGTTCTCCAGCAGGTTTCCGCGCCGCGTCACGTAGAGCGCGATGCCGAGCGCGAGCCCCGCGAGCCCGCCGGTGAGCAGCGCGACGGACACCATCTGCAGCGTCTGCCCGAACGACTCGACGAGGATCGGCCACAGCTGCGACCAGTCGCGGTTCATCAGCGGCCTCCGAGGTTGCCGTGGCGGAAGAGGGTCTCGCGGCCGGTGCCGTACGTGTCGCCGACGTCGTCGCTGGCGCCCGGGGCGTCGTCGTCCCCGCCCGGGTCCGCGTCGAGGCGCGCGACGCGCGGGTCCTCCAGCGGGTGCTCGACCGTGCCGAGGTCGACGACGTCGGCACGCTCGGCGAGCGCCGTCAGGAACGGCGCGACGCGGTCCTCCGGGGCGTCGAGCTCGACGGTGAGCGACCCGAACGGCCGCTCCCCCACCTCGGAGATGCCGCCGTAGACGACCGAGCCGTCGACGTCGTGCTCGCGCAGCAGGCGGAACAGGTCCGTCCCGGTGCTCGCGCCCTCGCGCACGCCGACCGTGACGAGGCGGCCCGGGTGCCGCTCGCGCAGGCGGGCGAGCGTCTCGCGCGACGGCCGGTCGTGCAGCGCGGTGCCGACGAACCGCTGGGCAGCGTCGGCGCTCGGTGCGGAGAAGACGTCGTACACGTCGCCCGTCTCGACGACCCGCCCGTGCTCCATCACCGCGACGCGGTGGCACGTCGAGCGGACGACCTCCATCTCGTGCGTGATGACGACGATCGTCAGGCCGAGCTCGGCGTTGACGCGTCGCAGTAGCGCGAGCACCTCGCGCGTCGTCTCGGGGTCGAGCGCCGACGTCGCCTCGTCGGCGAGCAGGATCGTCGGCTGCGCGGCGAGCGCGCGGGCGATGCCCACACGCTGCTTCTGGCCGCCCGAGAGCTGGCGCGGGTACGCCTTCGCCTTGTCGGAGAGACCGACGAAGTCCAGCAGCTCGGCGACGCGTGCCGCGCGCTTCTCGCGCGACCAGCCGGCGACCTTGAGCGGGTAGGCGACGTTCCCGGCGACCGTGCGCGACGACAGCAGGTTGAACTGCTGGAACACCATGCCGATGCGCGATCGCACCTCGCGCACGCGCCGCTCCGGCAGGCCGGTGATCACCTCGCCGTCGACGACGACCTCGCCGCTCGTCACCGTCTCGAGCGCGTTGACGAGCCGTACGAGCGTCGACTTGCCGGCGCCCGAGTAGCCGATGACACCGAAGATCTCGCCACGGCGGATGCTCAGCGAGACGTCGTCGACCGCGTGCACGGCGCCCTCGCCCTCGCCGAACGTCTTGCTCACGTGGCGCAGCTCGATCGCGGGCTGCGCGTCACCGCCCGGGGTACGGGGGCCGTCGGTCACGGTCGGTTCCTCTCGTCGGAGGCAGTGCCCTCCGTGGTGCGGGTCGTGGTCCTGCTCGCCGGGTCGTGGTCGTGCCCTCGCTCATCGTCCTCTGCGTGGCACTGCTGCGCCCGTCACGGACGCGGGGGCGGGCGCGACCGGCGCGCCCACCCCCGCTGTCCGGGTCAGGAACCCGAGCGGATGTCGTCCTCGATGCCCGCGAGGATCTCCTGGAGCTCGGCCGGCGAGTTCTCCTTGATGACGGCGGTGCCGCCCGACGCCTTCTGCTCGGCCTCGACGACCTCGGGCGTGTGCGACAGCTCCGCGAGCTTGAGCAGCGTCTCGTCGTCCTTGTCCTCAGCGCGTGCGACCCACACGTTGATGTAGGGCTTCGCGGCGTCGGAGTCGGGGTCGTCCTGGAACAGGGCGTCCTCGGCGCTGAGGCCGGCGTCCTCGAGGAAGTCGTTGTTGATGATCGACGCGTCGACCGACTGGAGCTGGATCGGGGTCTGTGCCGCGTCGACGGGGGTGACCGTCACCTTGGAGCTCGGCAGCACGTCGGCCTCGGTGGAGATCGAGCTGCCGCCGCCCTCGAGCTCGACGAGACCCGCCTCCTGCAGCACGAGGAGTGCGCGGGCGAGGTTCGTCGGGTCGTTGGGGACCGCGACCTGACCACCGTCGGGGATCTCCTCGAGCGACGTGTGCTTGCTCGAGTAGAGACCCAGCGGGTAGACGGCGGTCGCGCCGATGGGCTGCAGGTCGTCGCCGGCGTCGACGTTGTAGCCCGCGAGGAACTGCAGGTGCTGGAACTGGTTCACGTCGAGTTCGCCCTGGGACAGAGCCGGGTTCGCCTGCGTGTAGTCCTGGAGGTCCACGAGCTCGATCTCGATGCCCTCGGCCTCGGCCTGCTCCTGGAAGACGGCCCACTTGTCGTCCGAGGCGCCGACGACGCCGACGCGGATCGGGTCCGCGGCGTCGCCGCCCGCGGCGCCGCCCGACGTGTCGTCGCCGCCACCGCACGCGGTGAGGGTGAGGGCGGCGGTCGCGGCGATCGCGGTCCAGGTGAGTCGCTGGCGGGTGGTGAACGACATGGGGGTTCCTTCCGGTGGCGGCGGTCGCCGGGCCACGGGTGGCGCGAGCGGCGAGGCCGGGTGCAGTCAGGTGTCCTGCGAGGGCGGTGTGAGGGGGGTGCTTCCGGCGGGCCATCAGCCACGCGGCGAGCGGGGGCCGGTCGTCAGGACGACGCGGCGGGTGCGGCGCAGGTCTCCCTGCGGGTCACGACGGCGTCAGCAGCCGCACATTCGACCGGTGCGCACGCCGCGACAGCACGGCATGCCGGCGCAGGACGCTGCGCGGGAGGCCGTGGTGGCGACGGGGAACCAGGTCATGGCGACATCATGAGCACGCCGAGCACCGTCGCGCCAATTTCGACGGCAATTCGTCCACCATGCGGACGCTAAAACGGTCACATACCGAGAATCTTCGAGGGCAAGTCGCCACATATCGGTCAGCGCTCGCTGTCCCGCGTCGGTGCGACGTGAGATCGTCCGGAGATCTGCGCCACAGAGGATCGCTAGCGGCCGGTCGGAGCGGCGCCGTCCGTGCGCTCGGTGCGCGGTCGGAGCGCGGCGAACTCGGCCGCACCCACGGCTGGTGGGTCGACACGCATCGGAGGCATCGTCCGCACGACCAGCCACAGAGGGACGATCGCGAGGCACAGGACCGGGATCATGTGCACGTCGCCCACCGTGATGGCGGCCGCGAACAGCGCGAGCCAGCCGTCCCTGCTCACGACGATCACTGCGCCGAGGACCCCCGCCGACACGGCGACGGCAGCGGGAACGGCCGGGACGAGAGAGGACGCCGCGAACCCCACCGCTACCCCGACGAAGATCGTCGGGAAGATACGCCCGCCTCGGAACCCCGCCCCCGCCGCCACGACGAGGGCCACGACCTTGACCACGGCCATGAGGACGATCGCCGACCACGTCAGGTCGTCGGCCTCGGCCGAGAGCTCCTTCATCTCCTCGAGGCCCTTGAACAGCGTGAGGGGGCCACCGACGACGCCCAGCAGGCCGAGCACGAGGCCGGCCGCGCCGAGGGCGAGCACCGGGTGGCGCAGCGCGTGGAAGGCGCGGTGGACGACGGGGAACGCGAGGACGGCGAGGAGCATGAGCAGGGCCGCGACGACGGCGACGACCGCAGCGCTCAGCACGTCGCCCAGCTGCGGGCCGGGATAGTCGGGCAGGTCGATGGCGAAGGTCGGGGCGTCGAAGGCGAACATCGTGACCGCCCCCGCGCCGGCCGCCGCGAGAGGCGCGAAGAGCCGGTCGAACAGCGGTCCCGTGCGGTCGCCGCGCTCGGCGAACGTCTCGGTGAGGACCAGCGCGGCGGCGACCGGCGTCGCGAACATCGCGCCGACCGTGGCGGCGAGCGCGAGCCCCACGGCACCGTTGACGGGCACGCCGATGCGGGGCCGGCACAGGATCCACGCCGTCAGCGCCACGTTGATGGCGATGATCGGGTTCTCGGGCCCGAGGCTCACCCCGCCCGCGAGACCGAGGACGAGCGCGACGGCCAGGCCGGGGAGCGCCCGCAGGGGCAGCGGAGCCGTGACGAGGTCGGTCGTCGCAGGGTCGACGCCCGCGTGCCCCGGAGCCCACCGCACCGTCGCCCCGACGAGGACGCCGGTGAGGGTCAGCACGAGGACCGTCCACCACGTCTCGGTCGTGGCGACGCCCCACGCCGCCGGGAGCCGGACCCACACGAGGTCCTGGATCCACGACGCGAAGGACGAGAGCGCGATCAGGGTGAGCGCGCACAGCACGCCGACGAGGAGCGCCGGGACGACCTGGCGCACGAGGTGCCCCGTCGACTGCGGGCGCTGCAGGTCCCCGGTCACACGGGAAGAGAACCACGCCGCACCAGGCGCGGCATCTCGAGGACGCGAAGGACCCCTCGCGCACCCACCAGAGCTCACCTACCCTTGCTGCCTTCCGGCCCTGGGGGAGTTCGGCGAGATGATGCCGCACGAGGGGTCTGGTCCAACCCTAGCCCAGGACCGGGCCGTCCCCGAAACCCGGGCGGGGCGGGCGCCGTCGGGGCGCGATTCGGTCAGGGCACCGCTGTCCGGTATCCTCGTTGCGCTACCCCGGTCCGCGATCGAGACCGGAGTGCACCAGGAGGATTCGCCTAGTGGCCTATGGCGCACGCTTGGAAAGCGTGTTGGGTTAAAAGCCCTCGGGGGTTCGAATCCCCCATCCTCCGCAGGACCGAAGGGCCCGCCGCGCACGCGGCGGGCCCTTCGTCGTCCCGGCGACCACCGCGTGCCAGAGCGCCGAAAAGGCCCGTCGCACGAGTGCGACGGGCCTCTCGGACGTCCCGACGGTCCGACGCGCCGGGACGTGGCGCCGGCGGTGCCGCCGACGGCTCCCCCCAGCCTACGGGTCCGAGAGCCGCAGCGGCAGGGGTCCAGCACCGCGAGACGGCCCGCCCGGCGCGATCCGGGTCACACCGGCCGTCCCGCGAGACCTCATCCGACCCGGCACGGAGCGCCGTCGAGGGTCACGAGCTGCGGTGCGCTCCCCGGCGCACCCGAGCCCACGAAACCGAAGGTCACCGCGCCCCCGGCGGGTACGCGGGCGTTCCACGACAGGTTGTCCGCGGTGACGGTCGACCCGTCGAGGCTCGCCTCGGCGCCCCACACGTCCACCATGCGCTGGTCGCCGTCGAACGTCCAGCGCAGCGACCAGCCGTCGATCGGCTCCGGACCGTCGTTGCGCAGCCACACCTGGGTGATGAAGCCGCTGCCCTTCTTGCCCTGCCAGGTCCCGTGGACCGTGTAGTCGACCTCGCACGTCGGGCGGACGACGGGCGGGTCCGCGAGCGCGATCAGCTCGGCCGCCTGCTCGACGAACCACTGGCCTGCCGCCGGGTCCTCGATGCCGCGCGCGGGGTCGAGCGGGCCGCCGGTCCCGCGGTAGCACTTGCCGTCGGACTCGCCGGGGACCTTGATCCACAGGTAGGCGTCGACGAACGGGTCACCGGTGTGGGTCGTGGGCCGCTCCCCCAGGCCGCGGTCGGGCGGGTTGCACCACACCTCCGGGTCGGGGAAGGCGCCGGGCGGCGCGGTCCACGGGCCCTGACCGTTGCGGCTCGTGTCGATCACGACGTGCTTCTGCGCCGCAGGGTCGCGCACGACGCCCGTGTCGGCGTACGCCTGCTCGTACGCGGCATCGGTGAGGCCCCACGTGGAGAAGTCGTCGGGGTTCGCCGGGTAGTACTGGCTCGCGCACCACGCCGGCTCCCACCAGCTGTTCACCGAGAGGTTGAGGCAGTCGCTGATCCACGTGCCGTACTTCACGAGGCGCTCGGTCTCGACGTAGTTCGACGCGTTGACGAACACCCCGTCCGCGCGCTCGACGCCCGCCTTGATCAGGCGGTCCGTGATGTCGCCGACGCCGAGCCATCCGCTGTGCGTCCCGTCGAGGTAGACGGACGTGCCGGGCAGCGCGGTGAGCGCGTCGACGGCATGGTTGAGCTGCTCGAACCGGTCCGCAGCGGCGGTGGCCGGGTCCAGCTCGGCCGGCTGGCACCACTCCGCGTTGCCGTTGATGTCGGTGTACCAGGGGATGATCCCGAGCCCGTCCGGCTCGAGGATCACGATCGCCGGGTCGTCACCGATGCCCTCAGCGACGGCGTCCACCCACGCGGTGTACGCGGCGGTGTCGGCCGCGCCGCCCGCGGAGTACTGCGCGCAGTCGCGGAACGGCAGGTTGTACACGACGACGGTCGGCACCGACCCGTCGTCGGCCGCGGCCTGCACGACGCGCGCGACGTCGTCGCGGACCTCCTCGGGAGTGCCGCCGGTGAACCACGACGCCGACGGGAACGACCCGAGGAGCTGTGCGTCCGCACGCGCCTCGCCGGTGAGCGAGGCGGCGGCCTCGAGCGTCGTGGAGAACGGGTCGACGAACAGTCGTGTCTCGGGCCCGACGACGTCGCTCGCCGCCTCCGGCGGAAGGGCGGTCGGGGAGGTGGCCACCCCGGCGAGGGCCGGGGAGGCAAGGAGGGCGGGGGCCAGCAGGGCGAGCCCGGCTGCGGCGGACAGAGCGGTACGACTTCTCACGCTGATCTCCTTCGATCGGCACGGCGAGCGGCGATGTGGGAGCGCTTCCACATCGCGCGTCCTCCTACTCAACCGCTCGCGGCGTCGCCGGTCAAGGTCGGGACGGGCGGAGAGCGCTCACCGCGGCACGGCACATGTGACGGCGTCGGGTAGACAGCGATTGAACACGTGTTTAGCATGTTGAACATGCGTTCAGACCGGTCCGCGCCCGACCGCCCGACGCGCCCCGCGCCGTCGGGCAGCGACGACCTCACGACCCGCGCCCGCATCCGCGACGCGGCGATCGACCGCTTCGCGCGCGACGGCTTCGGGGCGTCGCTGCGCACGATCGCGGGGGACGCCGGGGTGAGCGCGGGGCTCGTCCTGCACCACTTCGGCTCCAAGGACGGGCTGCGCGAGGCGTGCGACGAGCACGTGCTCGAGACCGTCCGCGCGACGAAGCGCGAGGCCATGACCGACGTCGAGGGCGCCGTGCCGATGGCCGCGTGGTTCGCCCGGATCGACGACTACGCGCCCACCGTCGGCTACGCGCTGCGCAGCCTGCAGGCCGGGGGGCCGCTCGCGCGCGCGTTCGTGGACCATCTGACCGACGACGCCGCGGCCTATCTCCGCGAGGCGGTCGCCGCCGGGACGGTACGGCCGAGCCGGGACGAGGAGGCGCGCGCCCGCTATCTCGTGCGCGCCTCGATGGGTGCGCTGCTGCTCTCGCTCACGCTCGACCCGCCGCGCGGCCCCGACGACCTGGCGGCAGCCACGCGGCGCTACGTGGACTCGGTCGCGCTCCCGTCCCTCGAGATGTACACCGAAGGCTTCCTGACCACCCGCCGCATGCTCGACGAGTACCTCCTCTACGTGGGCGACCCGCCCGGAGAGGCCGGCTCGGCAGCGTCCTGACGCCGCCGAGCCCCTCCCCCGCCCCACGACCAGAGAAGAGAGCACGATGACCACCAGCTCCACCCGGACCGACGCACCCGCCGTCGAGATCCGCGACCTCCACAAGTCCTTCGGCGCCGTCCACGCGCTCGACGGCCTCGACCTCACCGTCCGCACCGGCGAGGTCGCGGGCTTCCTCGGGCCCAACGGCGCGGGCAAGTCCACGACCATCCGCGTCCTGCTCGGGCTGCTGCGCGCCGACTCGGGCACGGTCCGCCTCCTCGGCGGCGACCCGTGGCACGACGCGGTCGACCTGCACCGCCGTCTCGCCTACGTGCCTGGCGACGTGAACCTCTGGCCGAACCTCACCGGCGGCGAGGCGATCGACCTGCTCACGCGCCTGCGCGGCAGCGTCGACCCCGCGCGCAAGAAGGTGCTGCTCGAGCGGTTCGAGCTCGACCCGTCCAAGAAGGCCCGCACGTACTCCAAGGGGAACCGGCAGAAGGTCGCGCTGGTCGCGGCGCTCGCGTCCGACGTCGAGCTCCTCGTCCTCGACGAGCCGACCTCCGGGCTCGACCCGCTCATGGAGTCGGTGTTCACGCAGTGCGTGCGCGAGGTCACCGCGGAGGGCCGGTCCGTCCTCCTCTCGAGCCACATCCTCGCCGAGGTGGAGAAGCTCTGCGACACCGTGACGATCATCCGCGCGGGGCGCACGGTGCAGTCCGGGACGCTCTCCGAGCTGCGGCACCTCACGCGCTCGTCGGTCACCGCGGCGACCGACCGCGACCCGTCCGCGCTCGACCGCCTCGAGGGCGTGCACGACCTCGTCGTCGAGCCCGGCAGCGACGGGACGCGCGCCCGGTTCGACGTCGACAACGACCACGTCGAGGGCGTCCTGCGCGCGCTCACCGATCTCGGGCTGCGCTCCGTCGCGATCAACCCGCCCTCGCTCGAGGAGCTGTTCCTGCGCCACTACGGCGACGAGCTCGCCGTCCTCGACGGGGCAGGTGCGCTGTGAGCACGACGACGGGCACCCGCCCGGGCAGGCACGCCGACCCGGGTGTCCCGGAACCGGGGCGACGCGGCCGCGCTGCGACCGGCTGGCCCACCCTGCTGCGGTTCGTCCTGCGCCGCGACCGCGTGCGCATCCCCGTCTGGACGGCGTCGGTCGCCCTCCTCTTCGGGTACGCGGCCGTGGCGCTCGACGCCCTCTACCCCACCGCGGCCGACCGGCAGGCGCGAGCGGCGCTCGTCTCCAGCCCCGCCGGGATCATGCTTTCGGGGCCCCAGTACGGGATCGAGGACTACACGCTCGGCGCGATGATCGCGAACGAGATGGCGCTCACCGTGATGATCGCCGTCGCGATCATGAGCATCTACCTCGTCGTGCGGCACACGCGCGCCGAGGAGGAGACCGGTCGCGCCGAGCTCGTGCGGGCGGGGGTCGTCGGACGGCACGCCCCCGCCACCGCGGCGTTCGTCGCGGCGCTGGTCGCGAATGCGGCGATCATGCTGGCCACGGGGCTCGTCCTCGTCGCGACCGGCCTCGACGCCGTCGACTCGTTCGCCCTCGGTGCGGCCGTGGGCGTGACGGGGCTCGTGTTCGCGGCGGTCGCCGTGGTGACGAGCCAGGTCACCGAGCACGCACGCGCCGCGAGCGGTCTCGCGCTGGCGTTCCTCGGCATCGCCTTCCTGCTCCGCGCGATCGGCGACGTGCAGACCGAGCACGGCAGCTGGGTCTCGTGGCTCTCCCCCATCGGCTGGGCGCAGCAGATCCGGGCGTTCGTCGACCTGCGCTGGTGGCCGCTCGGCCTCTCCCTCGCGCTCGTCGTGCTGCTCCTCGTCCTCGGTGCCGCCCTCGCGGCGAAGCGCGACCTCGGCGCCGGGCTCGTCCCGCCGCGGGCCGGCCGCCCGGACGCCGCGGCCTGGCTCGCCGGCCCGCTCGCCCTCGCGTGGCGTCAGCAGCGAGCGTCGGTGCTCGCGTGGGGCGTCGGCGTGGGCGTCACCGCGCTCGCGTGCGGGACGTTCGTCGACTCCGTGGGCGACATGGTCGCCGAGAACCCCGACGTCGCCGCGATGCTCGGCGACCCGACCGACCTGACGAGCGGTTTCGTCGCCATCATGGCCCTGTTCCTCGGGCTGGGGGCGTGCGGGTTCGCTGTCGCGTCGGCCCAGCGGGCGCGCGGCGAGGAGACCGCGGGGCGGCTGGAGCCCGTCCTCGCGACCGGCCTGGGACGGCTCCGGTGGTACGGCGGACAGCTCGTCGTGACGCTGCTCGGGACAGCCGTGCTCCTCGCGGCGAGCGCGCTCGGGCTGTGGCTCGGAGCCCTGAGCGTCGGCGAGGACACGTTCGGCCTCGTCGACTACCTCAGCGCCTCGTTCGCGTACCTTCCCGCGATCGCCGTCGTCACGGGTGTCGCGGTCGCCGCGTTCGGGTGGCGGCCAGGGCTCGCCGGGCTCGCGTGGGCGCTGCTCGCGTACTCGTTCGTCGTGACGATGTTCGGTGCCCTGCTCGACCTGCCCGACACCGCGCGCGCGGTCTCCCCGTTCTGGCACGTGCCCCAGCTCCCGGGGACGGAGGTCGAGCCCTGGCCGTTCGTCTGGCTCACCGTGATCGCCGTGGCGCTCGTCACCGCAGGTCTCGCCGGCTTCCGGAGGCGCGACGTCCCCCGCCCGTGAAGCCCGGCCCGAGTCCGGCGGTCCGTGGTCGGTTCCGGGGCGGCGCTCGGGCCGGGTCGCGCGGTCCGTGGTCGCGTGCGGGGCGGCGCCGGTGCTCGCGCTGGTTGGGCTGGTTGTGGTCGGGTCCGCGGGCGGCGCGACGTCGGTGCTCGGGCTGTCCGCGCCGTCACCCTGGTCCGTCGGGCGTGGGTCTTGGGAGCGCGGCCTTGACGCCCTTCGCATCCGACGCCGCCCCACCCGCTCAGCCACCACCTCACCTCGGGCAGGCACGCAGCGAGGCCCGCCGACGTAGAACCGTGGTTACGCGAGGTAGAACCCCGGTCCGCCGAGGTACAACCCTGGTCGCACGAAGTCGAACTCCGGTCGGCCGAAGTAGAACCGTGGTCCGGCGACGGCGACGGCGACGGCGACGGATCGCGCATGCTGGGGCGAGGTGGTGCGCGCCTGGGCTCGTGGCGACCATGCGGTCCCGACCGGTCGAGCATGCGGTTGTTGCCCGTCAGGCGCCCAGGACGAGCCGCAACGACATGCTCGGCACGACACCGGGGTCGTGCCCGGGTGAGCACCGACCTGGGTGGGACGACGCCGGAGGGGTGGGTGGGGGCGCCGCGTCGTGGTCGGGCCTGGCGGGAGCCGCGAGGAACGAGCGGCGGATGGAAGACGCGGCGCCCCCACCCACCCCGACACCCAAGCCGACCACGCGCCGTCGGACACGACCATGGTTCTACCTCGCGCGACCACGGTTCTACTTCGGCGGACCAGGGTTCTACCTCGGCAGACCAGCGTTCTACCTCGCGGTGGCCGCGGTCTCGCCCGCGGGTTCGACGTGGTGCGCGGTTAGGCTCGGGACTCGGTCCCGAACACGGAGGTGAGGTCATGTCCACGCCCGACCGGAGCGACGCGACGCGCGCGGCCAGGGTCACGTTGCGCGAGTGGGTCGGGGCGATCCCGACGAGCGCCACGGACGTCGCCGACCCGCGCACGTGGGTCGCGGCGCTCGTGCTGGAGGGAGTGTGGCTCGGTCTCTACCAGGATGCCTACCACTTGGGCGAGGACGAGTGGGACGCGCTGCTCGGCGACCTGACGCGGTATGCGGACGTGCGTCCGGCCGCGAACGCCGTCGTCTTCCGTGACGTCGAGCTCGACGAGGACCCGTTCCGTGACGACGAGCGCCCTCTCGTGGACGCGGTCCTGCGGGTCTCGCTCGAGGAGGGTGTCGAGAACGTCACGCTGGCAGCGGTGGCGCGGTGCTGCGACCGCAGCGAGTCCACGTTGCTGTCGATGTTCGGCGATGCGGAGACGCTCGTGGACGACGTCGCGCGCGAGGTCCTGCAGTCGGGGTTCGACGACCTGTCCCCGCTCCGGCTCGATCCTTCGCGGGCTGCGGTCGCGGCGTCGGTCGCGGCGCTCGACGACTCGCGCAAGGCCGCGACGCTGCTGCGCCTGTACGCGCTGGCCGGGGTGGCGCGCGAGGACGTCCCGGCGGGGCAGCACGGCACCCACGACCTGGTGGTGCGGGCCTACCGCGAGGAGGAGGCGCCGTCGTCGCTCGTCCTCGCGGCGCTCGCGTGCGACGGGTGGCGTGCGGGCGAGCGGCAGCGAGCGCTCCTGTTCCCACGGGCGCTGCCGCGCGACGTCGTGCGCGAGCTCGAGCGCCTCGTCGACGCCGTGGACGTTCAGGTCTCGAAGCGGTAGCCCATGCCCGGGGTCGTGAGGAGGTGGCGCGGCGTCGCCGGGTCGTCCTCGAGCTTGCGCCGCAGCTGCGCGACGTACACGCGCAGGTAGTGGGTGTCCCGCGTCGCCGTCGGGCCCCACACCTCGCGCAGCATCTGCTCGCGGCTGACGACCCGGCCGCGGTACCGGACGAGCAGCTCGAGCAGCGCCCACTCCGTCGGGGTGAGGCGCACGACGTCGCCGTGCCGGCTCACCTCGCGGCGCGCGAGGTCGACACGCAGGTCCCCGGCCTCGACGACGGGCTCGTCCGCGCCGGGCTCGTGCGCGGCGCGGCGCACGGCGGCGCGGAGGCGGGCCATGAGCTCGGGCATCGCGAACGGCTTCGTCACGTAGTCGTCGGCGCCAGCGTCGAGGGCGTCGACCTTGTCGTCGCCGAGCTGGCGCGCCGACAGGACGATCACCGGGACGCGGCTCCACCCACGGATCGCGGTGAGCACCTCCAGCCCGCCGACGTCGGGCAGCCCGAGGTCGAGCAGCACGACGTCCGGGTGCGCGGACGCGGCGGCGTCGATCCCCTCGCGCCCGGTCGCGGCCGTCGTGACGTCCCACCCGTGCACGCGCAGCGTGATCGCCATGGCGCGCAGGAGCCCCGGGTCGTCGTCGACGACGAGCACGCGGTTGCCCTCCGTCCCGTGGTCCGGGCTCATCGCGTCTCCTCCTCCGCCGGTGCGCGCCCGGCCTCCTCGTCGTCCGGCGTCGTGCTCGCTGCCGGGACCGTCACGACCATCGTCAGGCCACCACCCGGCGTGTCCTCGGGGACGAGGGTCGCGCCGACCGCTCGCGCGAACCCCTGCGCGACCGCGAGCCCCAGCCCGACGCCGCCGCCGCTCACGTCACCGAGGCGCTGGAACGGCTCGAACATCAGCGCCTTCGCGTCGTCGTCGAGACCGGGCCCGCGGTCGACGACGCGGAGCTCGACCCCGTCGCGCGTCGCAGCGGCCGCGATCCGCACGTCGTGCGGCGAGAAGCGCGCGGCGTTCGCGACGACGTTCGCCACGACGCGTTCCAGCAGACCCGGGTCCGTCCGCACGAGCGGGAGGTCGTCGGGCACCGCCAGGTCCACGTGGTCCGCCACGGGCTCGACCGCGAAGGGCACGACCTCGTCGAGGGAGACCGCGCGCAGGACCGGAACCACCGCGCCGGTCTGGAGGCGCGACAGGTCGAGCAGGTTGTCGATGAGCTGCTCGAGCCGGCCGGTCGACGCCGCGACCGTCTCGACGAGCGCCGCCTCGTCCTCGGGGTCGAGCTCGACGTCCGGCGACCGCAGCCCGTCGACCGCCGTCCGGATGGCGGCGAGCGGCGTCCGCAGGTCGTGCGAGACCGCCGCGAGGAGCGCCGTCCGGGTCGCGTCCGCCTCGGCGAGCACGGCGGCACGTGCCGCCTGCTCGCGCAGGCGCCGGTACTCGAGCACGATCCCCGCCTGCGCCCCGAACGCGTCGAGCACCTGGCGGTCTCCTGCCGCGAGCGGGCGCCCGACGAGCACGAGCCGGCGGTCGTCGTCGACCCGGACGAGGGTGCGCGCCTCCGGGGGCTCGTCGCTCTCGCCCGGTCGCCCGGTCTCGGCGACGACCGACCAGCCGCCGACCGCCGCGCCGCTCCCCGCACCGCTCCCCGTGCGGCGGCGCTCCTCGAGCGTGACGTGGCGCAGCGAGAACGTCTCGGCCAGGCGCGACACGACCGCGGCCGCGGTGTCCTCGCCCGAGAGCACCGAGCGCGACAGGGCGGCGAGCGTCGACGCCTCGGCGCGTGCCCGTGCCGCCTGGACGGAACGCCGCGCGGAGAGGTCCACGACCGACGCGACGGCCGCGGCGACCAGGACGAACAGCAGCAGCGCGAGCAGGTTCTCCGGGTCGGCCACGGTGAGCATGCCGGTGGGCGGGGTGAAGAACCAGTTGATGCAGACGAACGACACCACGGCGCACGCGAGCGCGGGCCACATCCCGCCCACGAGGGCGACGCCCACGGTCAGCGCGAGGAACAGGAGCATCTGCGTCGGCAGCCCGACGAGCTCGCCCGAGACGGCGAACAACGCGGTGAGCAGCGCCGGCACGACGACCGCGACCGCCCAGCCCGCGATGCGCCGTCGGGCCGACAGCGGGCTGATCGCGCGGCGCGAGACGCGCCCGGCCCGCGCCCGCTCGTGCGTCACGAGGTGGACGTCGAGCGTCCCGGCGAGGCGCGCGATCTCGGCGCTCGTGGACCCGAGCAGCGCCTCGCGCCAGCGCGAGTGCCGGGACACGCCGACGACGACCATCGTCGCGTTGACGCCGTGCGCGAAGTCGACGACGGCGGTCGGGACGTCCTCGCCGACCACCGTGTGGAACGTCCCGCCGAGGGACTCGGCGAGCTCGCGGTCGGCCGCGAGCGCCGCCGGCGAGGCCGTGGGCAGGCCGTCCGTCGCGAGGACGTGGACCGCGAGGAGCTCCGACCCGGCGGCCCGCTCGGCGATGCGCGCGCCCCGTCGCAGCAGGGTCGCCGCCTCCGGCCCGCCGGTGACCGCGACGACGACGCGCTCGCGCACCGGCCACGTGCCGGAGATCGCGTGCTCCGAGCGGTAGCGCGTGAGGGCGTCGTCGACGCGGTCGGCGAGCCACAGGAGCGCGAACTCGCGCAGCGCCGTGAGGTTGCCTTCGCGGAAGTACGACGACAGGGACGCGTCGACCTGCTCGGCGCGGTACACGTTCCCGTGCGCGAGGCGGCGCCGCAGCGCCTGGGGCGACAGGTCGACGAGCTGGATCTGGTCGGCCTCGCGCACCACGTGGTCGGGCACGGTCTCGCGCTGCCGCACGCCCGTGACCGCCTCGACGTCCTCCGTGAGCGACTCGAGGTGCTGGACGTTGACGGTCGTGACGACGTCGACCCCGGCGTCGAGCAGGTCGTGGACGTCCTGCCAGCGCTTGGGGTGGCGCGAGCCGGGCGCGTTCGTGTGCGCGAGCTCGTCGACGAGCGCGACGTCGGGGCGTCGTGCGAGGACCGCGTCGACGTCCACCTCGGTGAGCTCGACCCCGCGGTGCCCGACGACGCGGCGCGGGACGACCTCGAGGTCGCCGATCTTGGCGGCGGTCGCGGCCCGGCCGTGCGTCTCGACGAGGCCGACGACGACGTCCGTCCCGCGCGACCGGCGCCGGTGGGCCTCGTCGAGCATCGCGAACGTCTTGCCGACCCCCGGTGCGGCGCCGAGGTAGACCGTGAGCCTCCCCCGGCGCCGCGCCTCGTCCGCACTCATGTGCGCAGTCCATCACGCCGCGCGTCGGGACGCGTCCGAGGTGTCGGGCAGGTCGTCGGGCCGGTCACCGCGCGCCGCCCGACGGCGCCAGCCGCTCGAGCGCGAGGTTGAGCGCGAGGACGTTCACGCGCTCGTCGCCGAGCACGCCGAGCACCGGTCCGGCGGCGTGCTCGGTGACGAGGGCGCGCACCGCCTCCGGGTCGAGACCGCGCGCGGCCGCGACCCGCTCGACCTGCTGGGCGGCGTAGGCGGGCGAGACGTGCGGGTCGAGACCGGAGGCCGAGGCCGTGAGCGCGTCGGCCGGGACGTCGGCCGGGTACACGCCGTCCTCGGCGGCCACCGCTGCGCGACGCTCCTCGATCGCGGCGACGAGGTCAGGGTTGTTCGGGCCGAGGTTCGACCCGGCCGACGCGAGGGTGTCGTAGCCGTCCCCCGCGGCCGACGGGCGTCCGTGGAACCACTCGGGCGCCGTTCCCGGCTCGCCGAACGCCTGTCCGACGATCGCGGAGCCGGCGACCCGCGCGCCGTCGGCCCCCGTGTCCGTGATGGACCGGGCGTGCGTCCCGTCGGCGCGGACGAGCGAGCCGTTCGCCTGCCACGCGAAGACCGCCTGCCCCACGCCCATGACGGCGAGCGGGTACAGGGCGCCGAGCAGGACGGTCATCAGGAGCAGGACGCGCAGGCCCGCCCACGACTGCCGCACGAAGGAGACTGTGCCGCCGGCGGCCGACGGCCGGGGCCCGCGGGTGCCGCGGGCCGGGGAGGTGGAGTCGTGCACTGGAGTTCCTTTCGGCACCCGGGTCACAGGCCCGGGACGAGCGAGACGACGAGGTCGATGAGCTTGATGCCGACGAACGGCGCGACCAGCCCACCGATCCCGTAGATCAGGAGGTTGCGCTGCAGGAGCGCGGAGGCGGACGACGGGCGGTACCGCACGCCACGCAGCGCGAGCGGGACGAGCGCGACGATGACCAGCGCGTTGAAGATGACCGCGGAGAGGATCGCCGACTCGGGGCTCGACAGCCGCATGACGTTGAGCACGTCCAGGGCCGGGAAGACCCCGACGAACATGGCGGGCAGGATCGCGAAGTACTTCGCGACGTCGTTCGCCACCGAGAACGTCGTGAGGGCGCCGCGCGTGATGAGGAGCTGCTTGCCGATCTCGACGATCTCGAGGAGCTTGGTGGGGTTCGAGTCGAGGTCGACCATGTTCCCCGCCTCCTTCGCGGCGGTCGTCCCGGTGTTCATCGCGACCCCGACGTCGGCCTGCGCGAGCGCGGGCGCGTCGTTCGTGCCGTCGCCGGCCATCGCGACGAGGCGGCCCCCCTCCTGCTCGCGCCGGATGAGCGCGAGCTTGTCCTCGGGCGTCGCCTCCGCGAGGACGTCGTCGACGCCCGCCTCCGCGGCGATCGCGCGCGCGGTGATCGCGTTGTCGCCCGTCACCATGACGCTGCGGATGCCCATCGCGCGGAGCTGGTCGAACCGCTCGCGCAGGCCCTCCTTGACGACGTCCTTGAGCCGGACGACGCCCAGCACCCGGGCCGGACCGTCGCCCACCTGCTCGGCGACGACGAGCGGCGTCCCGCCCTGCCCGCTCACGGTCTCCACGTGCGCCGCGAGCTCGTCCGCCTCGGGGCCGGTCGTGGTCCCGCCCGACGAGTGCACCCAGCGCTGCACGGCCGAGCCGGCACCCTTGCGCAGGCGCCGCGTGCCGCCGCCCGCGAGCGGGAGGTCGACCCCCGACATGCGCGTCTGCGCGGTGAACGGGATGGCCTGCGCGCCCGACGGCTCCCGGTCGAGCGCGAGGTCGTCGCCGGTGCGCATCGAGTCGACGAGGTCGACGATGCTGCGCCCCTCCGGGGTCTCGTCCGCGAGCGAGGCGAGGCGTGCGGCGTCGACGAGCTCGGCACCGCTCACGTGGCCGACCGGCAGCAGCTCGGTCGCGAACCGGTTGCCGTGCGTGATCGTGCCCGTCTTGTCGAGCAGCAGCACGTCGACGTCGCCCGCCGCCTCGACGGCCCGGCCCGACATCGCGAGCACGTTGCGCCGCACGAGCCGGTCCATGCCGGCGATGCCGATCGCGGACAGGAGCGCCCCGATCGTCGTCGGGATGAGGCACACCAGCAGCGCGACGAGCACGACGAGGGACTGCTTCGCGCCCGAGTACGCGGCGAACGGCTGGAGCGTCGCGACGGCCAGGACGAACACGATCGTCAGCGACGTGAGGAGGATGTTCAGCGCGATCTCGTTCGGCGTGCGCTGGCGCTCGCTGCCCTCGACGAGCGCGATCATCCGGTCGACGAACGTGTGCCCCGCAGGCGCCGTGATGCGCACGACGATCCGGTCGGACAGCACGGTCGTCCCGCCCGTCACGGCGGAGCGGTCGCCGCCGGACTCGCGGATCACCGGGGCGGACTCGCCCGTGATCGCGGACTCGTCGACCGATGCGACGCCCTCGATGACGTCGCCGTCGCCGGGGATCGTCTCCCCGGCCTCGACCACGACGACGTCCCCGACCGCGAGCCGCGACGACGGCACGTCGACCGTGGGCAGCAGGTGCAGGCCGGTGCCGCTCGCGAGCGTGGCGACGGGCGCGTCGACCTTGCGCGCGGTCGTGCTCTTCTGCGTCGCGCGCAGGCTCGACGCCTGCGCCTTGCCGCGGGCCTCCGCGACCGACTCGGCGAGCGTCGCGAACAGCACCGTCGCCCACAGCCAGGCCGTGATCCACCACGCGAACGCGGACGGCTCGGCGATCGCGAGCGCCGTCGTCGCGACGGCACCGAGCTCGACGACGAACAGCACCGGCGACCGGTACAGCTCGCGCGGGTCGAGCTTGCGCAGCGCGGACGGCAGAGCCGCACGCACCTGCGCCCCGGTGAGCGCCCGCGCGGGCCGCCCACCGCCGTCGGGCGCGGCACCGCCCGGCCGCCCACCGCCGTCGGGCACGGCACCCGCACCGGCGACGGTGACGGACGAGCCGCCGCCGGACCGGGAGGGGCGCCGGGTACGTGGCTGGGCCTGGTCGAGGGAGCCGCCGGAGTGAGCTTGCGAACGTAAGGGGGTTCCGACCGAAGGCGCGGATGGTAGACCCGGCGCCCCTCCCGGGGAGGCGGCCGCGGAGGTGAGCGCCTCTCCGGGCGCGACCAGCGGCTCAGGCGACGAGGGACCGGACTCGGGACGGGAACTGCTCATGACAAGGACTCCACGACGGGACCGAGCGACAGGACGGGGATGAAGGTGAGGCCGACGACGACCAGGGCGACCGTTCCCAGCAGGCCGACGAACAGCGGCTGGTGGGTCGGGAGCGTGCCGGCGGAGGCCGGGACGGCCTTCTGCGACGCGAGCCGGCCCGCGAGAGCGAGCACGAGCGCGATCGGCACGAACCGGCCGACGAGCATCGCGAGGCCGAGCAGCGTGTCGTAGTACGGCGTACCGGTGGTGAGGCCGCCGAACGCGGAGCCGTTGTTGTTCCCGGCGGACGCGAAGGCGTAGAGCACCTCGGACAGGCCGTGGGGTCCGCCCTCCTGCTGGCCGGCGAGACCGGCGGGCAGCACGACGGAGAGCGCGGTGCCGACGAGGACGACGGTCGGCGTCGTGAGGATGTAGAGCGCGACGAGCGTGATCTCCTGCCGCCCGATCTTCTTGCCGAGGTACTCGGGGGTGCGCCCGACCATGAGGCCCGCGACGAACACGGCGACGATCGCGAGCACGAGCATGCCGTAGAGCCCGGCGCCGACGCCGCCCGGCGCGATCTCGCCGAGGAGCATGTTGAACAGGACGACTCCCCCGCCCGGCGCGGTGAGCGAGTCGTGCATGGAGTTCACCGCCCCGGTCGAGGTGCCGGTCGTGGCGGTCGCGAAGAGCGCGCTGGCCGCGAGGCCGAACCGTGTCTCCTTGCCCTCCATGGCCGCTCCCGCGGCCTGGGGTGCAGCGCCGGGACCGGCGAGCTCTGCCCACGTCACGAGCGTGAGCGCGATCGCGAACAGGCCGCTCATCGCGCCGAGGATCGCCCAACCCTGGCGGCGGTCGCCGACCATGAGGCCGAACGTGCGCGGCAGCGTGAACGGGATGACGAGCAGCAGGAAGATCTCGAACAGGTTGGTGAACGGGTTCGGGTTCTCGAACGGGTGCGCCGAGTTCGCGTTGAAGAACCCGCCGCCGTTGGTGCCGAGCTCCTTGATCGCCTCCTGGGACGCGACCGGCCCGCCTAGGACGTGCTGCGTGCCGCCCGCGAGCGTCTCGACGGCGGTGTGCGGGTCGAGGTTCTGGATCACGCCGTTCGCCACGAGGACCACGGCGGCGACGAACGCCATCGGCAGGAGGATGCGGACGACGGACCGCGTGAGGTCGGACCAGAAGTTGCCGATCCGCGCGTCGGTGCCCGAGCGGGAGAACCCACGCACGAGCGCGATCGCGACGGACATGCCGACGGCCGCGGAGACGAAGTTCTGGACGGCGAAGCCCGCCATCTGGAGCAGGTGGCCGGCCGCGGCCTCGCCCGAGTACCACTGCCAGTTCGTGTTCGTCACGAACGAGACGGCGGAGTTCCATGCCCCCGCGGGGTCGATGCCGGTGAACCCGAGGTCGAGGGGCAGGTGCTCCTGCAGGCGGCCGAGGCCGTACAGCAGCAGGAGGGACGCGAGCGAGAAGCCGAGGAGCGAGAGCAGGTAGGTGCTCCAGGTCTGCTCGGCGTCGGGGTCGACGCGTGCGACCCGGTACCCGGCACGCTCGACCCGCAGGTGCTTCGGCGACGTGTAGACGCGGGCCATGTACGCGCCGAGGGGCAGGTGGACGGCCACGAGGACGGCCACGAGCAGCACGATCTGCCCGACGGCGGTCCACACCACGACGGGATCTGTTCCGTTCACGAGGCGGTCACCGGATCCGGTCGCCGCGCAGCAGCGCGACGAACAGGTAGCCGAGCACGCCGACGATCGCGACGAGCGCGACCCAGTCCAGGGCCGTCATCGGGTGCCTCCCGACGAGCCGTGACGACGCGCGACGAGCGCGACCGTGGCGAAGAACGCCACGGTGAGGAAGAGGTAGGCCAGGTCGGCCATGGTGAGGACGCCTTCTCGACGACGGGCGGCCACGGGGTCCGGTCTCCCGGGCCGTCGGCCGACGTGCGGGCTCTGCACGTACTGCCGTTCTACGTCTGTCGCGAGCCGGCGCGGGCGCGTCCTGACGGAACCCTGACGTCCTCCCGGCCGGCGTTGACGGGATCCTGACGGCGGCCACCGTCGCGGAGGGGCGGAGGAGCGCTCGTGGGGAAGGCGTGACGACCTCGTGACCACCACCCGTGCTCGGGCGGCGAGGCGCGCCGTCGGGCACCTAGGATGTGCCGCATGATCTTCAAGGCCGTCGGTGACGGGCGCCCCTACCCGGACCACGGCAAGGTGAGCGCCAAGGACTGGGCCGAGGTGCCCCCGCGGCAGGTGCGCCTCGACGAGCTCGTGACGACGAAGCGCACGCTCAGCCTCGACGCCCTCCTCGCGGAGGACTCGACGTTCTACGGCGACCTGTTCGCCCACGTCGTCGAGTTCGAGGGCGTCCTCTACCTCGAGGACGGCCTGCACCGCGCGGTCCGCGCCGCGCTGCAGCAGAGAGCCATCCTGCACGCCCGCGTCCTGACCGTGCGATGAGCACCGGGTCGGGTAGGTTTCTGGCGTGACCACCCGACCGGACGCCGCGCGCTCCGTGCGCCGCCGGCGCATGCATGAGCGCCAGGCCGTCGTGTTCGGGCTGCTCATCGCCGCGTTGGCCGTCGTCGGGCTGGGCGCGCTGGCCATCTTCACGGGCGCCGTCGACGCCCCCTTCAACCGGCCGCTCTCGTCGCCCGAGGTCACGGACGACCTCGCGGACGTCCAGGTCCCCTGCCTGCCCGAGGGGACGCTCCCGATCCCGGCCGTGGACGTCCAGGTCAACGTCTTCAACGCGTCCGGCACGGGCGAACCGCTGGGCCGGCTCAACCAGGACGTCCTCGAGTCGCGGGGTTTCACCGTCCTCTCGACCGGCAACGCCCCCGACGGGGACGGCGACGGCGAGCCCGACTCCGTGTCCTCGACCCAGATCCACTTCGGGGCGGCCGGGCTAGCGCACGCCTACACCCTCGCGGCGCACTACCCGGACCCCGGGCTCGTGCTGGACGCGCGCCAGGACGCGACCGTCGACCTCTACGTGGGCGCGGACTTCGAGGACGTCGTCGACCCGGAGCTCGTCGGCCTCTCGGGCGAGGTTCCCCTCGAGAGCCGCCCGGGGTGCGTGCCGGTCGAGCAGATCACCCCCCGCGCCCTGCCCGTACCGCCCGCAGAGGGCTGACGGCGCTCGAGCTCGGCGCCGCCGAGCCGCCCTGCGACACCTGAACGGTAGCCATGACTTCCCTGCCCATCCGGCCTGCGCGGACCACCGACCCCACCGAGGTCGACCGTCTCTACGAGATCTGCCTGCGGACCGGCGCCTCCGGGTCCGACGCGACCTCCCTCTACACCGACCCGCGCCTCCTGGGGGAGGTCTATCTCGGGGCCTATCTCGCCCTGGAGCCGGACCTGGCATTCGTCGTCGAGGACGGGGTCACCCGGGGTGCGATCGGTACCGACAGCACGACGGGCACGGCGGTGGGCTATGTCCTGGGCGCCCGGGACACGGCGTCGTTCGAGGCGCGCTGCGAGCGCGAGTGGTGGCCGACGCTGCGCGCCCGGTACCCGCTCGGCAGCTTCGCCGAGGGCTCGCGGGACGAGGCGCTCGTGCGGCAGATCCACGAGCCGCACCTCACGGACCCGTCCGTGCTCGGCGCCTACCCCGCGCACCTGCACGTCGATCTGCTGCCCGACGCACAGGGCGGGGGGAACGGACGGCGCCTGCTGGGCACGCTATTCGACGCGCTGCGCGCCGACGGCGTCCCGGGCGTCCACCTCGGCGTCGCCGAGGACAACGTCTCCGCGATCGGCTTCTACGAGCACCTCGGGTTCCGGCCGCTCGACGTGGTCGAGGGCCTGGTGCTGGGCCTGCGCTTCTAGGTCGTCGCACACCGCCCGGTGCGGCGCCGAACCCGGGGTTGCGCGTCACGACGCCTCCGAGGTGACGCAGAATCCAGGGTTCGACGACGCGGCCCGAGCCGATCCTGACCGTCCACAGGCCAGCCGTCGGCGAGGCTCGTCCACAGAGGCGCCACCGCGCCGTGCGGGTACGGCGGCGTGGCCGGTGGGATGCCCCCATGCCGCCCAGACTTCCCGTGCCCGAGGACCTGCTGCTGATCGCCGATCGTCAGGAGGGTCTCGTCAGCACCGACCAGTGCCGCGCTGCTGGCCTTCGGTCCCGAGGCGATCGCCGTCGGACCGTGCGCGCTCGCGCTCCTGGGGATCGCCGGGCTGCCCGCGCGGGTGGTCCCTCAGGCGACGCTCCCCGGCGGCCGTGCTCTCGAGTCTCGCGACGGTCTCCGCCTGCGCATGTTCGACGACGGCATGACGGTCGTGCGCGTGGGCGACCGGTACGTCGCGAGCCCGGAGTGGGCGTTGGCGCAGGCCGTCCCCGAGCTCGACCGACCCCACGCGGTGTCGGTGATGGACTCGGCACTCCACCTGGGGCTGCTCACCACCGACGGGCTCGCGCTCGCCCACGACCACGCCCGAGGTCGCCGAGGCGCCGCGCAGACGCACGAGTGGTGGGAGCTTGCCGACGGTCGCGCCGAGTCACCCCTCGAGACGTGGGTCAGGCTCGACTGCGCGGACGGCGGCGTCCCGCCCGACGGCCTGCAGGTCCCGGTGGTCGGGGCGAGCGGCCGGCACCGACGCGGGGACCTCGGCTGGCGGCTCGACGGCGGACGTCGCCGCCGTGCTCCGGTTCACGTCCGTCGACGTGCGGGTGCCGGGCAGGTCGGCGACGACGGTGCGCCGCGCGCTCGGTGCCACCGGGCGCCGTCGGGCCGCGTGACCGGACGCGCCGAACCCGGGGTCCGGGGGCAGTGGGGTGGGTGTTCTACCGCCCAATCCCGGGTTCGGCGCGCGGTACGAGGCGTTCCGCACCCAAGGGTCGTCAGTGCGCGTCCTGGACCGCGTGCTCGTCGCCGCCCGGGGCCGACGCCGGGCTGGCCGGCTCCTGGCTCGTGCCGCGCCACCGCGCGATGTTGCGCATGAGGTGGTAGATCACGAGCGCCGCGGCGGTCCCGAGCGCGATGCCCTCGAACGTCAGGTCGCCCATCACCCAGGTGAAGTTCGCGATGCCGATGACGAGCGGCACGGCGGCGGTCGTGAGGTTCACGGGGTCGGAGAAGTCGACCTTGTTCTGCACCCAGATGCGCACACCGAGGACGCCGATCATGCCGTAGAGCATGGTCGTCGCGCCGCCGAGCACGCCCGCCGGGATGGTCGCGATGAGCTCGCCGAACTTGGGCGAGAGGGACAGGATCAGCGCGGTCGCGGCGGCGACCCAGTACGCCGCCGTGGAGTACACACGAGTCGCGGCCATGACGCCGATGTTCTCGGCGTACGTCGTGGTGCCGGAACCGCCGCCGACGCCCGCGAGCGTCGTCGCGACGCCGTCCGCGAAGAGCGCGCGGCCGGTGAGGTCGTCGAGGTTCTTGCCCGTCATCGCGGCGACCGACTTCACGTGCCCGACGTTCTCCGCGATGAGCACGAGGACCACGGGAACGAACAGGCCGAGCACGGCGACGTCGAACGTCGGCGTGACGAACTCGGGGAACCCGAGCCAGTCGGCGTCGCGCACCTCGTCGAACGAGACCTCGCCCCGGATCGCCGCGACCACGTAGCCGATGACCACGCCGACGAGGATCGACAGGCGCCCGAGGATGCCCTTGAAGAGGACCGTCACGAGGATGATCGACGCGAGGGTGATCGTCGCCGTGACAGGGAACTCCTTGTAGTTGTTCCACGCCGCGGGCGCGAGGTTGAAGCCGATGAGGGCGACGATCGTCCCCGTGACGATCGGCGGCATGACGACGTCGATCCACCGGGGGCCGGCGAAGTGCACGACCGCACCGACGGCGGCGAGCACGAGACCGGTCACGAGGATCCCGCCGACCGCCACGGACTGGCCCTGCGACGCCGTCGCGGCGCCGATCGGTGCGATGAACGCGAAGCTCGACCCGAGGTAGCTGGGGAGCCGGTTGCGCGTGATGAGCAGGAACCCGACCGTGCCGATCGCGGAGAAGAACAGCGTCGTCGCGGGCGAGAACCCGGTGATGAGCGGCACGAGGAACGTCGCGCCGAACATCGCGACGACGTGCTGCATGCCGATACCGATCGTCCGCGGCCAGCTGAGCCGCTCGTCGGGATCGACGACGTCCCCCGGCGCGACCGTCTTGCCGTTCCCGTGCACCCGCCAGCCGATGGCGCTCATGACACTCCTGTCCGTGAAGTTCGTGTGAAGACCCCCGGAGCAGGGTAGTGCCCCGCCGAACCCGGGGTTGTGCACCAGCGGAGAGCTCGGCTGGCACACAACCCCGGGTTCGGCAGGAGAGTCAGCCCGTCGCGTGCGTCAGGAGCCACGCGAGGAGGTAGCTGCGCGTGCTGCCGTCGTCGATCCGTTCGTCGGGCAGGGTACGCGCGACCTCCAGGGCCGACGACGCGTCGTCCGGTCCCGCGAGCGCCGCGTACATGAGCAGGTAGTCGCCGAACATCACGTCCCACGAGGCCGCGTCCTCGCGCGGCCCCGCGAGCGCCTCGGCGAGGTTGGCGCGGATGCGCTCCGGGTCGCCCGCGAGGTAGTCGGCAACGGGGTGCATGGGCAGCACGAGGATCCCGAGCATCGCGCTCGGCTCCGGGCTGAACCACGTCGCCCAGTCACGCTTGCCGCCCCAGACGAGCGACGTCACGGTGTGGTCGAACCCCTCGAGCGCGGGGTCGTCGCGGTCGAAGTCGGTCCAGTAGGCCCTCGCCGACGCGGCCTCGGCGGACAGCAGCCACCGCGCCTGGCCCTCCAGGTCCGCGTTCCCGGACGCCGTCGCCCACAGCGCGAGCCCGTTCCATGCGGACACCGCCTCGGACGCCGACTCCTGGTTGTTCCCGTCCGCGAACGGCGAGTACCCCGATGCCCACGAGTGCCCGGCGTACGCGTCGAACGCACGCAGCTCCGGGAAGTCGTCGCTGCCCGCTCCGGCCGCGACGTCCGCCGCGAGCAGGTCGAGGACGGGCGCGAGGTCGTCGGCCAGCGCCGGGTCGTCCGCCGCGAGCACGCCCGCGGCGTAGAGGAAGTAGCCGTAGTGGAAGTGGTGGTCGTTGAACTCGTCCGACCCGAACGACGGCGTCCTCCCGACGACGCCGCGCACCGCCGGGTCGTAGACGAAGCACCGCGCGTCGCGCGCCTCGCAGCCGTCGGGCTCGGCCCACTCGCGCAGCGCGGCGGCGAGGTCCTCGCGGAGCGGGGCTGCGACGTCGTCGAGCCCGAGCTGCTCGGCGAGCGTGAGCAGGTTGGCGTCCCGGGCGAGGGCCTTGCCGCCGAAGTAGGTGTCGGACGGGCGCGGCTCGAGGGCCGCGACGTCGGCCCGCACCTGCTCCAGGAGCTCGGCCTTCGCCTCCTCCCCCAGGCCGGTGACGTCCAGCGTCCCGGCCGGCTCGACGGCGGGGCTCGCCCACGCGAGCGTGCTCGCCGTGCACACGTCGACGGTCCCGCGCACGGTCGCGTAGGTGCCGAGGTCGCACGTCGCGCCGTCGCTCTCCTGCTGGTGCGGCAGGCGCACGACGACGGTCCCCGCCGCCGCGGCCACATCGCCAGTCTCGTAGGTGATCGCCGTGGTCACGGCGTCGTCCGCCACGCCGTAGGCGAGCGACGTGCCCGTGACCGGGGTGGCCGCTGCCTCGGCGAGCGTCGCGACGGCACCGTCCGGGGCGTCGTCGGGCACGGGGAACCACGCGACGGACTCGTCCGCCGCGAGCGTGACCCCCCGACCGCTGTCAGCGAGGGCGGGCTCCGCACCACCCGGCCCGACGAGCACGTACTCGCGACCGCCCGCCTCCGCGACGGCGAGGCCGTCGTCGGCGGTGAACGCCTGCGTGAGCGCGGCCGTCTGGTCGGTGGCGGCCGTGTAGCGCAGCACCGGCGATCCCTCGACGAGGGTGACGCGTCCCACGACCTCGCCCCCGCCGTCGAGCAGGTCGAGCGTCACCGACGCCGTATCGTACGCCGACACGACGGACGACGCCGCCCCCACGTCCACGCCGACCTGCGGCACGAACGGGCCGAGGATCGACTGCTCGGTGACCTCGACGTCGGGCAGCCCGAACGCGAACCCGCCGTCGGTGACGCCGAACGCGAGCGGCAGCGGGAACACCGGCAGCGGCTCGTCGCCGAAGACCAGGCCCGAGAACCAGCGGTTCGTCGGCGGGACGAGCCCGTCCGCGAGGCGCGTGGCCGGCATCGGCTTGAGCGACTCCTGCGGCAGGATCGACGGGTCCACGTCGGGCGCGGCCCCCGTCCGGTCGGCCGCAGGGTGCACGACGACGTCGCCCGCCTCGGACGGACCCGCCCCTCCGGGTGCGGCGTCCGACCCGAACACGCTGCACCCCGTGAGCAGGAGCGTCCCGACGACGAGCGCCGCGCCCGGCGCGGCCCTCACAGCCCGACCTTCCGCAGGAACTGCCCGAACGTCTCGTTGACGCCGGCGAGCACGCCGTCGTCGTGGAGCTCGATGCTCGCCGTCACGGGGGTTCCCGACGCGACGAGCCCGTGCTCGGTCCCGCGCTCCAGCCCGTCGCTCGTGATCTCCACGGTGGCCTCCGCCTGGTTGGCGGTGTTCTGCACGGAGATCGACGCGACCTCGCCCACGACCTCCGCCTGGTTCGGCAGCACGACCGTCACCTCGGCTCCCTGCCGCACGCGCGCGAAGTCGCTCGGGTCGAGCGTGAGCCGGGCGTCGACGAACAACGAGTCGGCGCGCTCCAGCGAGGCGAGCACCTCGCCCGCCTGCACGAACCCGCCCTCTCGCGCCGTGACGTCGGTGACGACGCCGTCGTACGGCGCGACGAGCGTGATCGTCCCGTCGGGCGTCACCTCGTACGCGGAGGTGTCCGCCGTGACGAGGCCGAGCGCGATGTCGTGCTGCAGCGTCAGGCTGCTCACCGTGACCAGCGGGTCCCCGGCGGAGACCTCGTCGCCCTCGGCGATCTCCGCCGCCGTGACGGTCCCCGCGTAGTCGCTGCCGACGTCGAGCACCTCCGCCCGGATCGTCGCGGTGGAGCTCGTCGCCTGGCTGAGCCTCCGGTTCATGACGAGCGTCAGCGCGACGCACACGAGCAGCACCACGAGCAGCCCTGCGACGAGTCGGAATCGGTTCGACCAGGTCATGCGACACCTCCGGTGACGTGAGGGGCGGCCGACACGTCGCGCGCGCCGCCAGGGTGGCCCGACATCGAGGCGGCGAGGAGGGGCGGCCGGACGCTACGAGCAGCACGCTGGGAAGCACGCGACTCCCGGAACGCCGTCACGACGAACGCGCCGAGGATCACCGTGTTCGTGACGTTCCACGCGAGCGCGAGGCTCGGCATCGGGTCGCCCCACCCCTTCCAGATGCCGACCGCCGACGTGACGAGCAGGAACGCGAAGAACAGCACCTGCGGCATCATGTAGTTGAACGGCGAGGTGACCTTCCCCGTGCTCCCGGTCACGTGCCACGCCTGCTCCTTGCCGGTGAGGGCGTTCCACAGCGCCCTCGTGTAGATGGGGAACGACACGGACGCGAGCATGAGCACCTCCCACCGGAACGAGCCGAGCGTGAAGAACGCGATGGCGATCTGCAGGACGTAGAACCCGGCGTAGTACAGGAGCCACGTGCCCCACGAGATCGTGAGGTTCATCGGGGTCAGGTCCAGGTAGATCTGCAGCGGCGGGACGAGCAGCAGGACGAGCGGCGCGATCCCCGCGAGGTAGTGCGTCGCCGTCACGGTGTACTGCAGGCGCTGGTCGAGCGTGAGGTTGCGGCGCGGGCTGAGCGGGTTGTGCTGGAAGAGGATCTCGAACCCTCCCGTGGCCCAGCGCAGCTGCTGCTTGGTGTAGGCCTCGACGGTCTCGGGGGTGTCGCCGACGGCGAGCGTCGTGGGGATGTAGACGGTCTTCCAGCCGCGCTCGTGGAGCATGAGCGACGTCCACACGTCCTCGGACTTGGAGTCGGTGTGCATGCCGCCGATGTCGTCGATCGCCGCACGGCGGAAGATCACGTTGGTGCCGACGCAGAACGCGGCGTTGAAGCGATTCCGGCCCGGCTGGACGAACCGGTAGAACACCGCCTGCATGTACCCGGCGCCGCGCGAGATGAGGTTGTCGAGGTTGCCGTAGGTCTGCGGCGTCTGGACGAACGCGACGTCGTCCTTGACGAAGAAGGGCACGGTCTCGACGAGGAACTCGGGCCGGGCGACGAAGTCGGCGTCGAGGATGACGAAGTAGTCGCCCTTCGCGATCGCGAGCGCGTGGTTGACGTTGCCGGCCTTCGCGCCGTTGCTCGACAGGCGGCGCACGTAGCGCGCGCCGAGCTGGGCGGCGAGGTCGCGGACGTCGTCGGACCGGCCGTCGTCGAGCACCCACGTGCGGTGCGTGCCGCGGATCGCGACGGCGGCGCGCACGGTCCGCGCGATGGTGTCGAGGTCCTCGCCGTACGTCGTGATGAGGACGTCGACCGTGACCGGCTGGTCGTGGAGGTACAGGTTCCACCGGGTCGGGTCGTCCTCGGCGCCGTCGCGGATGATCTCGGGCACGTCGAAGAGGCGGTCCTTCGCGTGGTGGAACGAGAAGCCGCGGGGGTCGTGCCCGCTCGACAGCACGGTCCACATCGCGAGGAGCGCCTGGGCCACGAGGACCGACTCCGCCGTGATGACCATGACGTACGGGAGCGCGTCGCCGCGGTTGGCGGGGTTGAGCAGGAACACCGCGTACGCGACCACGCCGAGCGTCGCGAGCAGCATGATCATGACGAGCGACGGCGAGCGCGCGGCCGAGTTCTCGTCGCGCGGCGGGCCGGTGGGGCGGTCGGGCTCGGCGCGCGGGCCGAACGGTGCAGGTCGCACGTACTGCGTGCGGCGGGGCGTGACGACCAGGCGGTCGAACTCGGAGACGGCCATCGCATGTCCTCGGGGCTCGGGATCCTGGCGGATCTCGGGGGGAGCGAGCGACGGGTTGCGGGAGGCCGGCGGACGGGCGCCCGCCGGGACTCCTGGCCCGGGTGCGGCGACATCGTCGGCGTCGTGATGCGTGGTGCGCGGTCGTGATGCGGGGCGGTTCGGCCGGCGGTCCGAGGCCGTCGGGCCCCGGAAGACGGTCGAGGCGACCCGCCGGAAGAGCGGGCCACCTCGTCGTCTGGGGCGAACGTAGCCGGGCACGGCGTCGGTGTCACGGGTGGTCCGTCCGCTCGTGCCGCGTCGCTGCGGGCCGGCTCGGTGAACGTGAACGAGCAGAACCTCGCGGCGCCGCCCCACCGTGACGAGCTCGGATCGTTGACGCTGCACCAGTTCTGCGGTGGCCGACGGCGGGCCCGAGCCGCGCGGGAGCGCTCACCCGCGCGGCGGCTCGCGCACGCCGGAAACAGCCCGTTCACGCGCGGAAACGGAGAATTCACGACGACGGCGCGCCGAGCGTCCGACAGGTGGACGTCCGGCGCGCCGTAGGTAGGTCGCGGCGCTCAGGGGAGCTGCGGCACGACCTCGCTCGCGATGAGCTCGAGGTGGTCGAGGTCGTGCAGGTCGAGCACCTGGAGGTAGAAGCGGGTCGCGCCCTGCTCGGCCGCCGCGGCGATCTTGTCGGCCACCTCGCCGACGGTCCCGGCGAGGCCGTTGCGACGTACCTCGTCGGGCTCGCGGCCGATCGCGTCGGCCCGACGGCGGAACTCGGCCTCGTCCTTGCCGACGGCCACGACGTACGCGGCCGAGTAGACGAGGGAGTCAGGGTCGCGGTCGGCGTCGAGGCACGCGGCACGCACGTTCTCGAAGCGGTCGGGCAGCACGCCGGGATCGGGGAACGCCGCGTTGAACTCGCTCGCGTAGCGGGCCGCGAGCGCCGGGGTGCGGCGCGGGCCGTGACCGCCGACGATCACCGGGATCCGGTCCTGGGCGGGCTTCGGCAGCGCGGGCGAGTCCTTGAGCGCGTAGTGCTCGCCGCTGAAGGAGAAGGTCTCCCCGACCGGCGTCTCCCACAGCCCGGTGATCACCGCGAGCTGCTCCTCGAGGATCCCGAACCGCTTCTCCGGGAACGGGATGCCGTACGCCTCGTGCTCGCGCGCGAACCAGCCCGCGCCGAGGCCGAGCTCGACGCGCCCGCCGGACATCTGGTCGACCTGCGCGACCTGGATCGCGAGCACGCCGGGGTGGCGGAACGTCGCCGACGACACGAGCGTGCCGAGCCGGATGCGGCTCGTCTCGCGGGCCAGGCCGGCGAGGGTCGTCCAGGCGTCGGTCGGGCCGGGCAGCCCGTCGCCGTCGCCCATGACGAGGTAGTGGTCGGAGCGGAAGAACGCGTCGAACCCGAGGTCCTCGGTCGCCTTGGCGACGGCCAGGAGGTCGTCGTAGGAGGCGCCCTGCTGGGGCTCGGTGAAGATGCGCAGGTCGATCTGGGTCATGCCGTCACCCTGCCACACCGCACCACCGCTCCCGGTGCCGAGGTAGAACCGTGGTCCGCCGAGAGAGAACCGTGGTCGCGGCTCGAGCGCTCAGTCTGCGAGCGGCACGAGGTCGAGCTCCTGGAACTCGGCGACCTCGGGCACCCAACGGTCGGCGACGAACCCGCGGTGGTCGGGGTGGGCGTCGTACGCGGCGTACGCGGCGTCGTCGTCGAACACCATGGAGAACTGGAACGTCAGCGGGCTCTTCGCGCTCACCTGACGCGACACGGTGAAGTCCCGGACGCCCGGGATCGCGGTGAGCGTGCGGCGCGCGGTGCCGAGGAACTCGGCCTCCTCGGCGCTGCCTGCGGGGTGAACGAGGCGGAAGGCGACGGTGTGCTGGATCACATCGGCCACCTTAGGTGGTCGCGTCGGGCCGCACCGTCCGGCCGCCGGGTCGTAGGGTCGCTGTCATGCGCGTGAGCACCGTGATCCTGCCGATCTACCCGTGGGCCGAGGGCCAAGAGGTGTGGCGCTCCGCCGACGACCTCGGCTTCCATGCCGCGTACACGTACGACCACCTGTCGTGGCGGTCGTTCCGCGACGGGCCGTGGTTCGGGGCGGTCCCGACCCTGGCCGCTGCGGCCGGCGTCACGGAGCGCGTGCGGCTGGGCACCCTCGTGTCGTCGCCCAACTTCCGCGAGCCGGTGACGTTCGCGAAGGACGTCATGACGCTCGACGACCTGTCGGGCGGGCGGATCACCGTCGGCCTCGGCGCCGGCACGACGGGCTTCGACGCCACGGTGCTCGGCGGCGAGCCGTGGTCCCCGGGTGAGCGAGCGGACCGGCTGGCCGACTTCACCGTCCTGCTCGACCGGCTCCTCACCGAGCCGGCGGTCACGCACGACGACGGCCACTACCGCGCGCACGAGGCCCGGACCATCCCCGGGCCGGTCCAGTCCCCGCGCGTGCCGTTCGCGATCGCCGCGACGGGCCCGCGCGGCCTGCGCCTCGCAGCGCGCTACGGGCAGGCGTGGGTCACGACCGGCGACGGGCACCTCGGCGACGACGCGACGCCTACCCAGTCCCGCGCCGCCGTCCGTGACCAGGTCGACCGGCTCGAGGTGGCGTGCGACGACGCCGGGCGCGACCCGTCGACCGTCGAGCGGATCCTGCTCACGGGGTTCACTCCCGACCCCGCGCTGGAGTCGGTCGACGCGTTCGTCGAGACCGCGCTCGCGTACGCGGAGGTCGGCATCACGGAGATCGTCGTGCACTGGCCCATCCCCGGCACGCAGTTCGCCGCCGACCAGCGCGTGTTCGAGCAGATCGCCACCGACGGCGCCCCGCAGGTCGCCTGACGCGACTCAGCCGAGCAGATCGACGACGAACCGGACCGGCGCGGCGACCGCCGCGCCCAGGACTCGCACGGGGGACCGTCCGTCGAGGCGTGCCTCCCGCAGGGCGAACACCGTCGCTGCGGTGGCGCCGAGCACAGCGACGATGACTCGACACCCACCGTGGCACGCGACGCAAGATCGGCGAGACCCGGGACACGAACTCCACGACGACACCGAGGGCGAGGAGGCACCGTGGCCCGAGCACCGGCCGGCTGGTACGCGGACGCGCGGCGCTCGGGTGCCGAGCGCTGGTTCGACGGCACGTCGTGGACCGATCGGCGCCGTCCGGCCACGGGCTCGGCTCTCGTGGCCGAAGACACCTCCTCGGTCCCGACGAGCCGCGCTGACCGGCCCGTCATCCTCTGGCTGCGGACGGTCCTGGTCGGCGCCGGGCTGGCGGTGGCGAGCACCGCCGTCGCCCTGCTGGCGCTGCTCCTCACGGGTTGAGCGGCCCGAGCACCCGGTACGTGACGTGCGTGACGTGCGTCGCCGCGCGCACGGCGACGGTCTCGAGCGCGAGGGGCGGGACGCCGTCGAGCACCCGGTCCCCGTGGCCGAGGACCTGCGGCACGACGTGCAGCCGGAGCTCGTCGAGCAGTCCCGCGGCGAGCGCCTGGTTGATCGTCGCGGCACCGCCGGCGATCGAGACGTCCTTCTCCCCCGCCGCCTCGCGTGCCTGGGCGACGGCGGACTCGATGCCGTCCGTGACGAAATGGAACGTCGTCCCGCCGTCCATGACGAGCGGCTCGCGCGGGTGGTGCGTGAGGACGAACACGGGGCCGTGGTACGGCGGCTCCGGCCCCCACCACCCGCGCCAGTCGAGGTCCCACTCCCCCCGGCCCGGTGTGAACATGTTGCGGCCCATGACGTAGGCGCCTGCTGCGAGGATCGCCTCCAGCTCCGCGGCGTTCTCGTCGGCCGTCTCGAACATCCACCGGTGGAGGTCCACGCCCTCCCCGAAGGGGTGCTCCTGCGTCTGGTCCGGCCGGGACGAGAACCCGTCCACCGACACCGCCACGTCGCACGTCACGTTCCCCATGCCGCCCTCACCCTCCGCGGTCCGCGCACGGAACCGGCGCCGTCGATCACTGCCGACACATCCGACCGCCGCCGGCCGCGGAACTCATCGCCGCGCGCCGTCACGTCCGCCGACCCGGGTTCTACCTCGCACGACCACGGTTCTACCTCGCGCGACCAGGGTTCTACCTCGGCAGCGGGGCCTCGTGCGTCGCGATGCGCAGCGCGGCGACGAGCTCGCGGTACAGCTCGTCGGTCGCGAGCAGCTCCGCGTGCGTGCCACGGGCGCGGATGCGGCCGTCCTCCATCACGAGGATGAGGTCGGCGTCGATCACCGTGGACAGGCGGTGGGCGATCGTCACGACCGCGCGCTCGCGGGCGAGGTCCTCGATGACCGCGTGGACCGCGGCCTCGGTGAGCCCGTCGACCTGCGCGGTCGCCTCGTCGAGCAGCAGCACGTCGGGCGTGTGCAGGACGGCGCGCGCGAGGGCCACGCGCTGCCGCTCGCCCCCGGAGACGGTCGTCCCCACGAGCGACGTGTCGAGGCCGTCCTCGAGCGAGCGGACCTTGGTGTCGAGCCGCACCTTCGCGAGCGCGGCCCACATGTCCTCCTCGCTCGCGCCGGGCTCGGCGAGCTGCAGGTTCTCCCGGATCGTGCCGGGTACCACCGGCGTCTCCTGCTCGACGTACGCGATGCGGCGCCGGACGTCGTCGAACGTCAGGTCGTCGTACGGGACGCCGTCGAGCAGGATCCGGCCGGACTCCGGCTGGAGGAACCGCAGGAGCAGCGAGAACGTCGTCGTCTTGCCCGCGCCCGAGGGCCCGACGATCGCGACCTGCCCTCGCTGCGGCACCTCGAGGTCGAGACCGCGGACGACGGGCTCGCCGCCCGGGAGGTAGCGCGCGGTCACGCCCTCGAACGCGAGGCGGGGAGCGCCGCTCGTGCCCGACGGCGTCGCTCGCCCGGGTGCGGCGACCTCGCCGGGGCGGGGGTCGTCGCCGGTCAGGTCCTCCTCCGGCTCGATCGCCTGAATCTCGCTGATGCGCCCGGCCGCGGCGATGCCGGCCTGGAGCTGCGTGACGTTCATGGTGAGACCGGTGACGGGCTCGACGATCTGGAACGCGTAGAGCAGGAACGCGACGAGGCTCGACACGGCGAGCAGGCCCTGGTCGACGCGCCACGCGCCGAGCGCGAGGATGACGATGATCGCGAGCTGGATGCCGCCGCCCGCGATCGTCCAGGCGACGGCCTCGGTGCGCACTGCCCGGACGCTGTGCGCCGCGGAGGCCTGCGCGTCGTCGAGGACGCGGTCGATCTGGCGCCCCTCGGCGCGGCTCGCCTTGATGGTGCGGATCGCGCGCAGGCCGCCCTCGAGCGTCCCGCCGAGGCTGCCTAGCGACTCCTGCGCCTTCTCCTGCGCCTTGGCGATCCGGGGCATGAGGGCCCCGACGAGCACCGCGATGACGACGATCGCGCCGAGCGTCGTGCCGAGCAGGACGATGTCGAGCACCCCCATGAGGATGATCGTCCCGACGAGGGAGACCGCGAAGTTGACGAGGTTGACGATGCTCGACGACGCCGCCTCGCGCAGCAGCACGGTGTCGGAGGTGACGCGCGTGACGAGCTCCCCCGTCGGACGGCCGGTGAGCGCGCCGATCCGCGCCCGGAAGTACCGCTTGACCATGGACGACCGGGCGTCGAGCACGACCCGCTCGGCGAGCGTGCCGAGCAGCACCCACTGCCACAGACCGAGCACGAGCCCGACGACCAGCAGCCCGACGAGGGTCATCACGGCCGGGGTGAGTGACGCGCCCGTGCCGAGCGTGTCGAGCACCCACTTGGTGACCATCGGCGTCGCGAGGGTCGCCGCGGTCGTGCCGAGCCCGAGGATCAGGCCGAGCAGGAGCGTCCGGCGGTGCGGTCGGACGAACGCCCACAAGACCTTGAGGCGCGGGAGGAAGGGGCCCTTCGGCGCGGCGTCCTCGGTGGACGACGGCGCGGCGTCGGGTGCCGGTGTCGGGGTGGCGTCGGTGGTGGACATGCTGTCAACCATGGTTGACATCCTCTCTCGTGTCAACTGTTGTTGACGAGTTGGCGATCCAGATCACGCGGAACAGGCGGTGTCAGTAGTGGAACACGTATGTTCCACTACTGACAAGGTGTGTTCCACGATCGACGGGGCTATCGTGGGCCGCGTGACGGCACGAACGAGCGAGCGACACCTCACCGACCCCACGGCTCGGGCGAGCGGGGAGGCCACGACGCCGTCGCCTCCCGAGAGCGGCACGCGCGCCCGGACGCGTCGCGCGATCCTCCACGCCGCCGTCACCGTGCTCAGCGCGGACAAGTCCGCGTCGCTCGGCGACGTCGCCCAGGCCGCGTGCGTCGGGCGTACGACGCTGCACCGCTACTTCCCGGAGCGGTCCGACCTCGTCGAGGCGATCGGCGCCGAGGCGGTCGAGCGCACGCGCGCGGCGATCGTCGCAGCCCGCCTCGAGGAGGACGGCCCCGCCGCCGCGCTGCGCCGGCTCGCGTTCGAGTACTTCGACCTCGGCCCCTGGTACATGGTGATGTTCAACGAGATGTCGGAGGGCGAGCCCGAGTTCTGGGCGGAGGCCGAGGAGGTCGAGGAGCCCGTGCGGGACCTGCTGAGACGTGGGCAGCACGACGGCGTCGTCGACGACCAGCTCAGCATCTCGTGGCTCGTCCGGGTGCTCTGGTGGATGCTCTTCAACGCCTGGTCCATGGCGGACGAGGGCGAGATCTCGCGCGCCGACGCGCTGCGCATGGCCGTGCGGAGCATCGAGGGCGTCGCGCTCGCCCGTCGCACCCCGGGGGACGCATGACCTCGCCCGTCGGCGGCACGCCCCCGCGCGGCCGGGCGACGGTCGCGGACCGCGTGCGGGCCTGGTGGCGTCGCGCCGACGACGCGCGCACCGGCATCCGCTGGGCCAGCGTCGCGACGGTCCTGGGCGGGATCGTCGTCGCCCTCGTCTGCCTCGCCCAGATCCTGCGCGGACGGACGTGGGCGTGGTTCCCGCTCGTCATCGCCGCGGCCGTCGCACTGCGCGAGGTCCGCTACCTGCAACGTGTCGCGCGCGGCGGACGACGCGGACCGCGCTACCAGGAGAACGCCCCGCGCTGACCGCCCCGGCCCCGCGTGCCCGCTCGCGCGTACGCCTCGGGGCGACGCGTCATCCGGAGGTCGCACCCGGAAGGCCCGCAGGATCCACCGGACGGGCGACGCGCGACCGGTGCCTCGACGGGAAGACTGGCGCTACGGCGTCGGGCAGCGGCGCCGGCCAACCCCGGAGGCGCCCCGTGACGACCCCGACCCCCGCCCGCGACACCACTTCTCCCGAGCACACCCCCGCCCGTGCGGCCGCGCGCGGCGTGCGCTTCACGTCGCGGCGTGCCCGACGGCGCAACCCGAGCCCGGTCCCCCGGCCCACCGTCCCGCCGGTCGAGCGGGCCAACGGCTGGCTCGTCGCGCTCGCGGTGCTCGGCGCGGCGGTCCTCTTCTCCGCCCTCGCGATGAACGCGTTCATGGGCGGCTGAGCCGGGCGCAGGCAGAGATGGGCGCGGCGCGGTCGGAGGGGCGGCCGTGCCGGGTCGTGGCGGGTCTGGCGGGAGCCCGCGAGGAACGAGCGGGCGGATGGTAGACCCGGCACGGCCGCCCCTCCGACCGCGCCCCAGCGATAGTCAGGCGGCCGCCGGCACGCGAGGCGACGGCGCGAGCCCTCTCGCCACGCCCGCGCGCTCGAGCCGCCGCGCGAGCAGCAGCCCCGCCCACGTGCCGACGAGCGCGCTCGCCATCATGAGCACGACGAGGAGCACCTGCACGACCGGGGTCATCGACGCGGCGTCGAAGGCGACGAACGCGGACCACGTGTACAGCGCGGAGAAGACGAACGTCGCGCCGTAGAAGAGCCACGGCGACCACACGCGGTAGAGCGTGACGAGGAACGCCACCTCGAGCGCCGCCCCGACCATGAGGCACGTGACGATCGACGACGCCCCGAGCGGCGACGCCGAGCTGATGACCCCGGCGACGAGCATGGTCAGGACGGCCGCGCCCGGCCTCCGGACCAGCGCGAGCGCGAGCACGGGGCCGACGATCCAGAGCCCGAGCATCGCGGCGTAGACGACGGGGACCGTGACCGCGAGGGTCGCGGCGACGAAGTTCGCGGGCACGAGGAGCACGCCTGTCGCGGCGCCGATCGCGGCGCACGTCATGAGGTAGCGCGTGGTGAGGGAACGCTGGCGGGTGCCGGTCGACGTCATGAGGGCTCCGGTGTGTGCGGGTCGGTGATCAGGTCGGGTGGGTCGGGTGCTCGCGGCCGTGGCGACCGGGGCGGGACTGCTGGTCAGGGGCTCAGCGCGGGAGCGACGACGAGGGCGATCAGCGCGGCGAGGCCCCACGTCGCGAGCAGGAACGCGGCGTCGCGGGCCCGGAACGGCACGAGGACGCGCTCGGTGCGGGTGGCGTGCGCGCCGAACCCGCGCGCGTCCATCGCGAGGGCCACGCGCTCGCCGTGCCGGATGCCGCCCGCGAGGAGCGGCACGGCGTACCCGGCACGGCGTCGCACCGCGGCGGACGGGCCTCGCCCGTGGTCGACCCCGCGGACGCGGTGCGCGCTGCGGATCACCTCGAGCTCGTGGCCGAACCGCGGCACGAAGCGCAGCGCCGCGAGCGCCGCGTACCCGATGCGGTAGGGCACGCGCAGCTGCTGCACCATCGCCCGCACGACGTCCTGCCCCGTGGCGGACAGGCCGCCGATGAGCACGAGCAGGAGCAGCGCGACCGTGCGCAGGCTCGTCGCGAGGCCCGTCGCGAGCGCGCCGGACCACAGCTCGAACGGCCCGACGGTGGCGACGAGGGTCGTGTCGTCGACCGTGCGCGGGTCGGTGAGCACGCCGAACGACACGGTCATCACCGCGGCGAGGAGCGGCAGGCCGAGCAGCAGCGCGGCGACGACCCGCCGCGGCGGGCGAACCAGGACGAGGATCGCGGTCAGCGCGGCGAGCGCGATCAGCGCGGGCGTGAGCAGGTCGCGCGTCGTGAAGACGAAGACGACGACGGGCAGCGGCCCGAGCGTCGTGACGAGCGGGTCGTAGGTGCGCAGGTCCCACGCCGGCCCGTCGAACCGCCCGCCCCGCTCGGGGAGGGGCCGCCACGCGCCGCGCGCCGTCGTGGGCACGTCCGTCGTCGCGGTCATGCGGTCGCCCCCGCCGTCGCCTGCGTCGTCGAGATGCCGCCCGGCAGGTCCGCGAGCCGCGTCACCGACCGCCACGCGGGGTGGTGCACGAGGGCGCGGGTCGCCTGCGCGAGCGGCGGCGTGCGCAGGCCCGCGCTGCGCAGCACGGCCTCGTCGCCGAGCACGTCGGAGGGTGCGCCGTCGGCCAGGACCCGGCCGCCCGCGAGCGCGACGACGCGCGTCGCGTGCTCCGCGACGAGCTGCATGTCGTGGCTCACGACGAGCACGGTCGTGCCGTCGCGGTGCAGCGCGGTGAGGAGGTCGAGCAGCTCGGCGGCCCGCTCGCGGTCCTGCCCGTAGGTCGGCTCGTCGAGGACGAGCACCTCGGGCCGGCAGATGATCGCCGTGCCCACGGACAGGCGGCGCTTCTGCCCGCCCGAGAGCAGGAACGGGTGCCGGTCCCGCAGGTCGGTGAGCCCGAAGCGCGCGAGCACGTCGTCCACGCGCGCCGCGACCTCGTCCTCCGGGACGCCGCGCAGGCGCAGCCCGAGCGCGAGCTCGTCGTCCACGCGCCCGGTGACCATCTGGTGCTCCGGGTTCTGGAACACGAAACCGACGTGCTGGGCGAGGTCGCGCGGGTCGACGGCGGCCGGGTCCAGACCCGCCACGCGGACCGCCCCGTCGAGCGCGCCGCGCGGCGCGCGCAGCACGCCCGCGGCGAGCTGTGCGAGCGTCGTCTTGCCGGCACCGTTCGTGCCGACGACGGCGACGAGCTCGCCGCGGCCGATCGTCAGCGAGACGTCGTCGAGCACCGTCGTGGCGCGACGCCCTCGGCCGCGCCGGAACGTCAGGTGCTCGACGACGACCGCCGGCTCCCCCGGCTCCGCGAGAGCGGCGGCATCCGACGGGCCCGGGTGCCGGGTGAGCGCCGGCGGCAGGTGCGGCACGGCGTCGAGCGCCTCGCCGAGCTCGACGGGCGTGAGCGGCACGGGGTCGAGCTCCACGCCAGCCTCGCGGAGCCGCAGGGCCGCGAGCGTCGCCGTCGGGAGCCACACGCCCAGCGCGGCGAGGCGTCCCGCCTCCCCGGCGAGCACCGCGCGCGTCGGCCCGTCGAGCACGAGCCGGCCCGCGCCGTCGAGCACGACGACGCGGTCCACGAGCGACACCGCGGCGTCGAGGTCGTGCTCGACGAGGAGGACCGCCCGGTCGCCGGACGCGACGACGTCGCGCAGGACGGCGTAGACCTCCTCGACCCCCGCGGGGTCGAGGTTCGCGGTCGGCTCGTCGAGGACGAGCAGCGGCGACCCGAGCGCGAGCGCGCACGCGATCGCGAGCCGCTGGCGCCCGCCGCCGGAGAGCACGGCGGGGTCGTCGTCCCGACGGTCCCACAGCCCGACGCGGCGCAGCGCGTCCTCGGCGCGCGCGAGCACCTCCGGGACCGGCACGAGCAGGTTCTCGGGACCGAAGCACACCTCGTCGAGGACCGTCCCGGTGACGACCTGGGCGTCGGGGTCCTGGAAGACCATCGCGACGTCGCGCGAGAGCTCGGGCGGGGAGTGGTCCGTGGTCGCGCGCCCTCCCACGTGCACGCTGCCCTCGAGGTCGGCACCGACCACGTGCGGCACGAGCCCGTTCGTCGCGAGCGCGAGGGTCGACTTGCCGCACCCCGACGGGCCGAGCAGCAGCACCGCCTCGCCGGGCCGGACGTCGAGCGCGACGCCGTCGGGCCGGGCCGGGCGCGCGGCCGCGCCCTCGTGCTCGTCGGCCTGGTACCGGACCCGCACGTCTCGCACGGCGAGCAGCGGCGCGCCGGAGGACGCGCCGGGCGCGGGCGTGTCCACGGTCACGCGCCAAGGATAAGGCAAGGCTCACCTCAAACCGACCGCCTGCGCCCGTCGCCGCGGCGGCAACGGCACGCCGCGGGCAGCATCCACGGTCACGGTTTTCAGCCGCTGTGGCCATCGACGCCGTGGCCGTCGAGGTCTACCGTCGAACCACGGGCGCCACTACCTCGCGGCACGCGCCCGGCCAACGTCGAGCGGAGGCGCGCGTGGTCGCCACGGACGAGGACACGCCGTCGGACGACGGCGGGCGTGACCAGGCCGGCACGCCCGCCGTGGACGCGTTCGCCGAGCGGCTCTCCGCCGCGTGGCTGGGCGCGATCGACCTGCTCGCGGTGCACGTCGGTGACCGGCTCGGCTGGTATCGCGCGCTCGCCGGCGCCGGACCGGTCACGTCCACGGGGCTCGCCGAGCGCACCCGCACGCACGAGCGGTACGCCCGCGAGTGGCTCGAGCAGCAGGCGGCCGCAGGAATCCTCGTCGCGGAGGACCCTGGCGCCGGTCCGGCGCTCGTCGCGGACCCGTCGGCGGCGGCCCGCGAGCGCCTCTACGCCCTGCCCGCCGCACACGCGGAGGTGCTCACCGACGCGTCGTCGCTCGCGTACTCCGCCCCGCTCGCACGGTTCGTCGGCGCGATCGGCACGCAGCTCCCGCACCTGCTCGAGGCGTACCGCACGGGCGGCGGGGTGTCGTGGGAGCAGCTCGGCGACGACGCGCGCGAGGCGCAGGCCGACGTCAACCGGCCGTGGTTCGAGCAGCGGCTCGCGCCGGCGCTCGCGGGCGTGCCGTCGGTCCACGACGTGCTGTCCCGGCCGGGGGCCCGGATCGTCGACGTCGGGTGCGGGTTCGGGTGGTCGACGCTCGCCCTCGCGCGCGCCTACCCGGACGCCGTCGTGCACGGCGTCGACGTGGACCGGCCGTCGGTCGCGGCGGCGCGCGTCGCGGCCGAGGAGGCCGGGCTCGCCGACCGCGTGACGTTCCACCTCGCCGACGCGGCCGAGCTCGGGCTCGTCGAGCCCTCGGGACGCCCTTTCGACGCGGCGTTCGCCTTCGAGTGCGTGCACGACCTGCCGCGCCCGGTCGAGGTCCTCGACGCGGTGCGGCGCGCGGTCAGCCCGGACGGTGTGGTCGTGGTGATGGACGAGGCGGTCGCCGAGGAGTTCACCGCCCCCGCCGACGACGTGGACCGCGTCATGTACGGGTACAGCCTGTTCGTGTGCCTGCCCGACGGGCTGTCGTCGCAGCCGTCCGCGGGAACGGGGACGGTCATGCGGCACACGACCCTGCGTCGCTACGCGCTCGAGGCCGGGTTCACCGACGTCGAGGTCCTGCCGGTCGACGACTTCTCGTTCTTCCGGTTCTACCGGCTCGCTCTCTGAGCACACCCGAGCACGCAGCCCGTCCCACGGGCGGGGCCCGGGGGCCGGTGTACCGTCCGGTGCATGACCGACGTCCGCAGCCGCACCCACGCCCAGGCCGTCGACGCAGCGATCGAGCTCTTCACCCGCAAGGGGTACGAGCAGACCACCGTCGAGGAGATCGCCGACGCCGCCCAGGTCAGCCGCGCCACCTTCTTCCGGCGGTTCCGCTCCAAGGAGGACGTGGTCTTCGCCGACCACGAGCTCCTCCTCGACGAGGTGGTCGTCCTCCTCGCGTCGACACGGCCCGTGCCCGACGCCGCGGGGAACCTCGTCCCGGAACCCGGGGTCGACCCGTACCTCGAGGTGTGCCGCGCGGCACGGCTCGTCTTCGACCACCACGTCGGGCAGCGCGAGACGTCCCTCGCGCGGCACCGCCTGCTGCAGGAGGTGCCTGCCCTGCGCGACCGCGAGCTCGTCACCACCCACCGTTACGAGCGCGCGTTCACCGCGTACCTGCGCGACGCACTACCGCCCGACGCGCGCCGCTCGACCGCGTCCATCGCGTTCGCCGCGTCCGTCGTCGCGGTCCACAACGCGCTGCTGCGCCGCTGGCTGCGCAGCCCCGAGCAGGACCTGCGCCCCCAGCTCGAGGAGGCGTTCGCGGACCTCCGTCGCGCCGCCGTCGGGCGGTACGTCGCGCCCGACGGCGACGGCACGTCGGGCGGTCCCGTCGCCTCCGGTGAGCGCCCGGGCCGCGACGGGCGCCGCGTCGTCGTGACGGTCGTCGACGCGGGGTCCGACGCCGACGAGGTCGCGGACGACGTCGCACGAGCCGTCCGCGACGCTCTGGGCTGAGCGGCTCGTCGCACCGCCCGGGAATGCGCGGGTAGCATGCTCCGTTGCAGAACGCAGTACGCACGAACGTGCTCCGGGGTCGGTGCAATTCCGAGCCGGCGGTGACAGTCCGCGACCCGCGCCCTACGCGCGGTTGACCTGGTGGAACTCCAGGACCGACGGTGAAAGTCCGGATGGGAGAAGCACGTGCGGCGCGACGGGTGACCCCGTCGTGCCGTTCTCACGCCCCCGGAGCCGTCGTGCCCGGACGGCGAGGGAACACCGATGGACCTGATCCACGCGCTCTTCGACGCGCAGCTGACGATCGGCGACCAGCACCTGCTGTGGCGCGAGATCGTGGGCAACGGGTTCGGCCTGGCGTCGGCGCTGGGCGGCATGCGGCGCAAGGTGTGGGCGTGGCCGGTCGGCATCGTCGGCAACCTGCTGCTGCTGACGGTGTTCCTGGGCGCGGTCTTCGCGACCCCCAACCCCGTGAACCTCCTCGGCCAGGCCGGCCGTCAGGTCATGTTCGTCATCGTGTCCGTCTACGGGTGGGTGCAGTGGCGCCGCACGCAGCAGCGGCTGGGTGGCGCGGACGCGGACAGCCACGGCGTGAGCGTCGTGCCGCAGTGGGCGACGGCGCGCCAGCGGATCGCCCTCGTGCTCGCCCTCCTCGTCGGCACGGCCGTGCTCACGCCCGTCTTCCGCGCGATGGGCTCGTTCGAGCCCGTGTGGGCCGACGCGTGGATCTTCATGGGCTCGCTCCTCGCCACGTACGGCATGGCGAAGGGCTGGGTCGAGTTCTGGCTGATCTGGGTCGCTGTGGACATCGTCGGCGTGCCGCTGCTCGTCTCCGCCGGGTACTACGCGTCCGCGTTCATGTACGTGTTCTACGGCGCGTTCACGCTCGTCGGGTTCTTCGTGTGGTGGCGCATCAAGCGCCAGGCCACCGCCGAGGCTGTCGCGGCGTCGGCGGGCGCGCCCGCCTCCGGCTGAGCGTGGGGTCGCGGCCTCAGTCGTCGAAGAGCATGCGGGCGGACGGCTCGACCCGGCTCGCGCCGAGCGTGCTGTCCGCGCACACCGCCTCGACGAGCGCGTCGCTCCCGCCGACGTAGGTGGCCGACGCGTCGATCTCTGTCCCGACGAACCAGGACCGGTCCTGCGGCCACCAGAGGTTCGGCGGCTGCTCCTGGTGCCGGAACGCCCCGGCGTCGGTGAGGGTCCCCGTCCACAGGTGGTACTCGCGGTGCGGGAGCAGGAGCATCGGCGCGGCGGGGCGCTCGACGAGGGTCGGGATGAGCTGCTCCCATGCTTCGGCGAGCGCCTGCTCGACCTCCGCGTCGCTCGGGCGCGGCTCGTCCGGGGACCACGAGAAGAACGGCGAGACGCCCGACGTCGCGCGCGGGTCGCTGCCGTGGTCGTACAGGAACGCGTGCCCCGTCCACACCGCGAGGTGCACGGGCTGGTCGCCCGTGAACGGCGCGAGCACGGCGGCGAGGGCGTCGGTCTGCGCGGCAAGGGTGACGTCGTCGTCCGGCTCGGGGTGCTCCACGCACGCGTATGCCCCATACCCGCGCGGCACCGTGCCGTCGACGGTCGGGCCGAAGTCCCCGAGCCGCTCCTCGATCCACGCGCCGGCCGAGCCGTCGTCGTCCCAGTCCACCATGCGCCGACCCTACGCCCGGCCTGTCCGCGCCCCGTCCTACGATGAGCGGGTGAGCTTCCTCTACGAGGAGCGCGCCGGAGCCTCCCCCCTCGTCGACGTCGTGTGGGCCACCGTGGACCTCACCGACGGGACCTACGTCGCGTCCGCGGACGCGCGGTGGGACCTCGTCTTCACGGCACAGGGGAACGCGCGGCGCGTCCTGCTCTCGGGGCCGTCCTCGCGGCCGACGCCCGTCCCGTACACCGCCGGGAACCACAACCTCGGGGTGCGCTTCTCGCCGGGCACCTACTTCGCCCACGAGCCGGTCGTGGGCTGGAGGGACCGGACCGAACGGCTGCCCCTGCTCGGGCGTGGCGCATTCGTCCTCGCCGACGCCGCCTGGCCGCTGCCCGACCTCGCGCTCGACGCGCCCGGCGTCGACCGGCTCGTCGCGGCGCTCGCGTCCGCGGGGGTCGTGCGGCACGACGACGTCGTCGAGACCGCGCTCGACGGCGGCGCGGCGGACTGCTCGGCCCGCACGGTCGAACGGCACTTCGCGCACGCCGTCGGGATCAGCCCGCACCGGGCGCGCCGGATCGAGCGGGCCCGTGAGGCGGTCGCCCGGCTCCAGGACGGCCTCTCGATCGTGGACGTCGCGTACCGGCTCGGTTACGCCGACCAGGCACACCTCACCCGTGACCTCAAGCGGCTCACGGGCCTGACCCCCGGACGCTCCCGCGATCGCGGCGAGCCCGTCTGAGTGTCGCGCTGGTTCAAGACAACGCCGGAGAGCCGCGCTTGCGTGGGGTGGTCACGACCACCGCCGAGGAGGACCGGCCATGAACGACGACCTGGACGTCCGACCGTACGAGATCGCGGTGAGCGACGAGGAGGTCGACGACCTCCACGACCGGCTGGGACGCACCCGCTGGCCGGCCGAGCTCACGGACACGTGGGACCGCGGAACCCCGGTCGGCTACGCCCGCCGGCTCGCGGAACGGTGGCGCACGACGTTCGACTGGCGCGCGCAGGAGGCTCGGCTCAACCGGATGCCGCAGTTCGTCACGCTCGTGGACGGTCAGCGCGTCCACGGGATGCACGTGCGCTCGTCGCGCGCCGACGCGACGCCCTTGCTCCTCTGCCACGGCTACCCGACGTCGTTCGTGGAGTTCGCACGTCTCGCGCCGCTGCTGGCGGAGCCCGCGGGCGGCGGTCCGGCGTTCCACGTCGTCGCCCCCTCCATGCCGGGGTACGGCCTCTCGACGCCGCTCGCGGCCTACGGTTGGGACATCGCCCGGACGGCGGACGCGTTCGACCGCGTCGTGCGCGCGCTCGGGTACGACCGGTACGCCGTGTTCGGCGGAGACGTCGGGGCAGGCGTGGCCGAGCAGCTCTGCCTCGAGGCAGGCGATCGCGTCGTCGCGTCGCTCGTGTCCACCGACCCCGGCGCGATCGCGACCGAGTACACGCCTCCCACGGACCACCTCACGGCCGAGGAGCGCGAGCGGCACGCGACCCTCGTCGCCGCCCGGGCGGAGGACTTCGGCTACCTGCAGGTGCAGACCACGCGCCCGCTGAGCGTCGCCTACGGCCTGACCGACTCCCCCGTCATGCAGCTCACGTGGATCGCGGAGAAGTTCCACGAGTGGACCGACCCGCGGCACGAGCTTCCCGAGGACGCGGTGGACGGCGACGACCTCCTCACCCTGGTCAGCGTGAGCTGGTTCGGGCGAGCCGGCGACGGCGCCGCCAACCTCCTCTACGAGGCCGCGCACGCCGAGCAGGCGTGGGGTCGCGCGCACGACCGCCCCCAGGGCGTCACGGCGTTCGGCGAGGAACCGCTCGTGCGCCGCATCCTCGACCCCCACGGCGCGCTGCCGTTCTGGGCCGAGCGTCCCCGGGGAGGGCACTTCCCGGCGATGGAGCGTCCGGACGACGTCGCGACGGACATCCGCGCGTTCCTCGGGGCACAAGTCTCCAGCTCGGCTCGCTGACCGGATCCCGCGGTGCGCGCCGAGCGGCCGGCACCTACGCCGGGAGCGCGCCGCCGAGCCCGACCTCGTTGCCGTCCGGGTCGCGGAAGACGATCTTGACGACCCCGCCCTCGTACGTCTCGCGGCGGTCAGGATCGATCCCGCGCGCCCCGGCCGTCGCGACGAACGCGTCGACGTCCTCGCGGAAGACCGTGACGACGCCGTGCCCGGCGTGCTCGGGCACCTGCTCGACGACGAGCCACCGGTGCTCGGCGAGCTCCCACACGGACTCGGTCGGCGTCGCGACGAAGGTCGGCTCGACCCCGAGCAGCCGGACGTACCAGTCGCGTGCGGCGTCGTGGTCGCGGACGTGCATGGTCGCGAAGAGGTCGAGAGCCATCGTCCGACGATAGGACGGCGGGCCGTCGCGCACCATGCCCCGGCCCGCCCAGGGCGCGATACCCGGTCTCAGATTGACTGAGACTTGGTATCGCTGCACTATGGGAAGAGACCGCCGACGACGTCGACCCGCCACCCGGGCACCGCCGCTGCCGACGATCACGCTCGACCGACCAGCAGCCGCCGTCCCAGGGGAGCACCGATGCCCACCACCCCGATCATGCCCGGTGTCACCGAGCCCACCTACGACCTCACGACCCCGCTGGACGTCGACTATGCGGACGCGTTCGCCGACGCGACCGCGGAGGACCGCGCGCACCAGCAGCGCGTCCGTCAGTTCGTCCAGGACGAGGTGCTCCCGGTCATCGACGACTTCTGGGAGCGCGCCGAGGTCCCGCTCGACCTCGTCAAGCGCATGGGCGAGCTCGACCTCCTGCGCGACGGCGTCGACGTCGACGGCCGACCCCGCGTGAGCCTCATGGGTGCGGGCCTCGCCGCGATGGAGATGTCGCGCGGCGACGGGTCCGTCGCGACGATCTGCGGCGTCCAGGGCGGCCTCGCGCTGCGGAGCATCCAGATGCTCGGCTCGGACGAGCAGCGCGCGCGGTACGCCGAGCCCATGGCGCGCGGCGAGATCCTCGGCGCGTTCGCGCTCACCGAGCCCACCCACGGCTCGGACTCCGTCTCGCTCGAGACGACGGCGCGCCGCGAGACCCGCGACGGCGTCGAGGGCTATGTGCTGAACGGCGAGAAGAAGTGGATCGGCAACGGGTCGTCGGGCCACATCACGGTCGTCTGGGCGCGCCTCGTCGGCAGCGACTCGGCGGACGGCGACAACCAGGTCCACGGGTTCGTCGTGCCGCAGGACACGCCCGGCTACACGGGCACAACCATCACCGGCAAGGTGTCGCTGCGGGCCATCTGGCAGGCGCACGTCGTGCTCGACGACGTCTTCGTCCCCGCCGAGAACGCCCTGCCGGGTGCCCGCTCGTTCAAGGACACCTCGCGCGTGCTCTTCGCGACGCGCCTCGGGGTGGCGTGGGCCGCCGTCGGGCACGCGATGGCCTGCTACGAGACCGCGGTGGCCTACGCGAAGCAGCGCGTGCAGTTCGGGCGCCCGCTCGCCGCGAACCAGATGATCCAGGAGCGCCTCACGAAGATGCTCTCCACCGTGACGCAGCTCCAGCTCCTCGTCGCGCAGATGACGCGCCTCGACGAGGCCGGGAGGCTCACCGGACCCCAGGCCTCGCTCGCGAAGTACACGTGCACCCGGGGTGCGCGCGAGATCGCGGCGAGCGCGCGCGACCTGCTCGGCGGCAACGGCATCCTGCTGCGCAACCGCGTCGCGCGGCACTTCGCGGACGTCGAGGCCCTGCACACGTACGAGGGCACCGAGTCCGTGCAGGCGCTCATCGTCGGGCGCGACATCACGGGCGTCTCCGCGTTCGTCTGACAGGTCCGCCGAGGGCGCCCCGCCCTCCCTCAGCTCCCCGGCGCTGCTCGCCCCTCCTCGCGGCGCCGGGGCTCCTGCCTTCCCCGATCTCCTCGCGCCGTTCTCCCTACCCTGACGGAGTCCCCATGAGCACCGACGCCACCACCCTGCACGACGGCGGAGCCGTCACCCCCGAGGACGAGGTCACCCCGGTCCTCCTGCACGGCGCGCGCACCCCGTTCGCGCGCTTCCGCGGGGCGCTCGCCTCGCTCTCGGCCGCCGAGCTCGGCGCGCACGCGATCCGCGGCGCCCTCGCCGCGGCGGGCGTCGCGCCCGAGCAGGTCGACACCGTGATCGTCGGTCAGGTCGTCCAGGCGGGCGCCAAGCAGGGCCCGGCCCGCCAGGCCGCGATCCTCGCGGGCCTCGGCTGGGACGTGCCCACCGTGACGATCAACAAGCTGTGCCTCTCCGGGCTCACCGCGATCATCGACGCGGCCAGGCTGGTCCGCACCGGCGAGGCGACCGTCGTCGTCGCGGGCGGCCAGGAGTCCATGACGAACGCGCCGCACCTCGTCGTCGGCTCGCGCGCGGGCTTCGCCTTCGGCGACGTGACGATGGCCGACTCCCTCACGCACGACGGCCTGAACGACCCGTTCAGCGGCGAGGTCATGGGCGAGCTCACCGACCGCGGCTGCGCCACGCGCGGCATCGGTCGCCCCGAGCAGGACGCATTCGCGCTGCGCTCGCACCAGCGGGCCGCCGCCGCGCGCGACGCCGGGCACCTCGCCGAGGAGATCACGCCGGTCGAGGTGCCGCAGCGCCGGGGCGAGCCGGTCGTCGTCGAGCACGACGAGGGCGTGCGCGCCGACACGACGCTCGAGGCGCTCGAGCGCCTGCGCCCGGCGTTCGTCCAGGACGGGACCATCACCGCCGGGTCCAGCTCGCCGCTGTCCGACGGCGCGGCGGCGGTCGTGGTCGCGAGCCGCGCCTTCGCGAAGCGCAACGGGCTGTCGTGGCTCGCCGAGATTGGCGCCGCCGGCCAGGTCGCAGGGCCGGACAACTCCTTGCACTCCCAGCCCGCCCGGGCCATCGAGGCCGCCGTGAAGCGCGAGGGCGTCGCCGCGGCAGACCTCGACCTCGTCGAGATCAACGAGGCGTTCGCGGCCGTCGCGCTGCAGTCGGTCGCCGACCTGGGGATCGACGCGGACGTCGTCAACACGGACGGCGGCGCGATCGCGCTCGGTCACCCCGTCGGCGCGTCCGGCGCCCGGCTCGCGCTGCACCTCGCGCTCGCGCTCCGGCGGCGCGGCGGCGGCGTCGGCGCGGCGGCGCTGTGCGGCGGGGGCGGCCAGGGCGACGCCCTGATCCTGCGCGTCTGACGGCGCGGATCGGGCGGGCGACCGGACGACCGGGCGCGACGATGCGACGTCCGATCACCGCCGGACATCCCTGACGATCCCCCCGAGAGTGGTGGAGCCGGCCGACCGCCGGCACCACCACTCCCGAGGAGCACACATGGAGTCCATCGCACTGGTCACCGGCGGCACGCGCGGGCTGGGCCTCGCCGTCGTGGAGGCGCTCGCAGCCGAGGGCGCGACGGTGATCCTGGCAGGACGTCGAGCGGACGCGGTCCAGGTCGAGGTCGAGGCGTTGCGCGCCCGCGGCCTCGACGTGACCGGCGTGACGCTCGACGTCGACGACCCGGCGAGCGTCCGCGCGGCGGCAGCCGAGGTCTCGGCCCGTCACGACCGTCTCGACATCCTCGTCAACAACGCCGGGATCCTGCCCGAGGCCACCTCCGGGGGCGGGGAGGCCGCACCGCGCTTCGTCGACGCGGACGTGCTCGAGCGCACGTTCCGGACCAACGTCTTCGGTCCCGTGTCGGTGATCGAGGAGCTCCTCCCCCTGCTCGAGCGCTCGGCCGCGGGACGCGTCGTCAACGTGTCGACGACCATGGGATCCCTCACCGAGCAGCAGAACCCCGACTCGCCGTACTACGGCCTGGTCGTCCCCGCCTACCAGGCGTCGAAGGCAGCGCTCAACGCGGTCACGGTCTCGCTGGCGAAGCACCTCGCCGGGACCCGGGTGAAGGTGACGTCGGTCTGCCCCGGCTGGGTCCGGACGGACCTCGCGCCCGGCAACCGCGAGCACGCCCCCACGACGCCCGCGGAGGCAGCCGAGACGGTGGTCCGGGCCGCCCTGCTGCCCGACGACGCGCCGTCGGGCACGTTCCTCAGCGCGAGCGGACCCGTGGCGTGGTGAGCCGCTGACTCGGTTGCCCGAGCGAGCCACCGAGCCCTGGTGCACGATGATGCACCAGGGCCGGCGCGGTTCTGACGCCGTGCTGTGACGCAGATCGCGTCACGGTATGCGGAAACCGCGTCATGGATCGCGCCGAGCGCGGTCTCTCCTCCTGGAAAACGTCCACGACGAGAGGACCGTCATGACCACCGTCACCGAGACACTGGGCCACACCGCCCGCCGCGCGACCGCACGGGCGCGCCGATCGCACCTGTCGGCCGTCGCCGTCGTGGCCGTCGGGCTGCTCGCGGGGTTCGCCGCGGCCCCCTACCTGCTCGGCTGACCCAGCGCGTCCTCGAGGCGGTCGAGCAGGGGCACCTGCCCCGCGACGACGAGGCCCCGCGCCCGGGCGAGCGGGAACCATCCGGCCCGGTCGAGCTCGGGGAACTCCTGCATGCGACCCGAGCGCGGCGGCCACTCCAGGGCGAACGTGTTGCTCGAGATCGTCGCGACGTCGAGCTCCGCCTCCCGCGCCCACGCCGACACGAGCTTGCCGGCACGCTGCCGGACGGTCCCCAGGTCGAGGTCCGGCACGTCGGTCTGCGGCGCCGGCACGCCGAGCTCCTCCTCGAACTCGCGCAGCGCGGCGACGAGCCCGTCCTCGCCGGGCTCGACCTCCCCCTTCGGGATCGTCCACCCACCCGCGTCCTTGCGTGCCCACAACGGCCCGCCCATGTGCCCGAGCAGCACCTCGACGACGCCGTCGCGCACGCGGTAGAGCAGGAGCCCTGCTGACTGCTTCACCCCTCCTTCCTACACATCAGACGCCGACCCGGCACCCGTTGAGTGCTGGCCATCTGTCGTCTCAGGCGCCCGAGCACGACACATACCCAGCACTCACGGTGTCGGCGGGTCGGCGTAGCGTCGTCGACACCGGCTCGCCGGATCCGACCCGACCGCAGGAGGGACGACCATGACCACGCCGACCGTCACGCACCTCAACCCGCCCGGGCTGCACACGAACCCCGCGTTCTCGCAGGGCACGATCGTCGAGACCGGTCGCACGCTCTACGTCGGTGGCCAGAACGGGACCGACGCCAGCGGCGAGATCGTCGAGGGCGGCATCGCTGCCCAGACCGCGCAGGCGCTGCGCAACGTCCTCGCCGTGCTCGAGGAGGCCGGCGCCGGGCCGCAGGACGTCGCCCGCCTCGCCATCTACCTCGCACCGGATGCCGACCTCATGGAGGGCTTCGCCGTCGTCGGTGAGGTGTGGGGTCCGCACCCGGCGGCGGTGACCGTCCTGCGCGTGGGGATCGGGCGCCCGGGTGCGCTCGTGGAGATCGAGGCTGTGGCCGCCCTTCCCCGCTGAGCTCCAGCGCGAGGAGGCTCCTCCCGGCCGGGACGTAGCCACCGGTGCACGACGGCGCCCCCTCCTCGGGCGTGGGGCGTCGCACCCCGCTACTGTCCGGGGGTGCCAGCCCACCGGACCCGACGACGCGCCCTCGCGCGCGCCGCGGTGTGCGGGGTGGCCGCGTCCGTCCCGGTGCTGGTGCTCGCCTGGCTGGTGCGGGCCGAGTCGGGCCTCGTCGTCGACGCCGACCGCGAGGTCGTCGCCGCCGCGACCCGGTTCACGGGCGCGCGCCCGGCGTTCGAGCGCACGCTGCTCGTCGGCCAGGAGGTGCTCGCGGCGCGGTGGATGAACCTCGCGGCCATGGGCGTGTGCCTCTGGGCGTGGCGACGGCACGGGCTCGGCACGCGCGCGGCGTGGGCCGCGGGGACGATCTGGGGCGCGTGGGTCCTCGGCCTCGGCGCGAAGGAGCTCGTCGACCGCGCGCGGCCGGTCGTCGAGGACGCCGTGACGACGGTGCCCGGCAGCAGCTTTCCCTCCGGGCACGCGATGAACGCGGCTGCCGTCGGGGTGAGCCTCACCGTGCTCGTGTGGCCGCTGCTCGGCCGGCGCGGCCGCGCCGCGGTGGTCGCCGGCGCGACGGCGCTCGCCCTCGTCACCGCCGCGGACCGGGTGCTCCTCGGCGCGCACTACCCCTCCGACGTCGTCGGCGGGCTCCTCTTCGGCGGCGCCGTCGCGGGCGCGTCCGCCGTCGGCTACCACGGGTGGACGACCACCCGCTCCCCCGGCACCCCCGGTGCCGCTCCCAGGAACGAGGTCTGATGCACCCCTTCGTGCACCGCTACGAGCTCGACACGACCCGGCCGACCGCGAAGGAGGTGCTGCGCGACGTCGGGCTGCGGGCCTTCCTCCCCGGCGCCGTGCTGTGGGTCCTCATCGTCGCGACCGGCTTCCTGATCACCGGCCCGCTCGGCGACCTCCCGGGCGAGGTCGGGCTCAACCGGTGGTTCGAGGAACGCCGCACGCCGTTCTGGGACGCCGTGACCGACGTGCTCTCGCTCATCGGGACCACCGAGTTCATCATCGGCGGCACGCTGCTCACGATCGCGCTCGTCTGGTGGCGCACCCGGCAGTGGTGGTTCGCGATCGTGCCCGCGATCGCCGTCGCGCTGCAGGCGCTGATCTTCCTCACGTCGTCGATCGTCGTGGGCCGCGAGCGCCCCGACGTCTCGCGCCTCGACGAGTCCCCGCCGACGTCGAGCTTCCCGTCGGGGCACACCGGTGCCTCGGCCGCGTTCTACCTGACGCTCGCCCTGATCGCGCAGCGGATCCCGAACCCGGCGCTCCGCGCCGTGGTGACCGTGCTTTGCTGCCTCGTGCCGCTCGGGGTGGGGCTGTCCCGGCTCTACCGCGGGGCCCACGGCCTGGCGGACGTCGTCGTCGGGCTCGTCAACGGCATCGTGTGCTGCGTCCTGGCGTGGAACTACCTGCGACGCGACGTGCGCACCGCGCGCTGAGAGGACGCCGCACTCCTCCGACGCACGACGGCGGGCCCGGTCCTGAGACCGGGCCCGCCGTCGTCGTACGCCGTCAGCTCACGCGCACAGACCCACCGGGTCCCACGAGCCCCACGTCGCGGACCCGGGCAGCTCGCCCTTCGTCCACCACTGGGCCGTGTAGTTGACCCCGGCGCGGGAGACGGTCTGCCCGCCGGTGTAGACGGCCTCGCGCGACCACGCCGGGGCGCAGTCCGCGACCTCGACCGCGGGCGCCGTGCCGCAGGGACCGATCTTCTTCCACGCGTTGCTCGCGCCCGGCTCCTGGTTGCGGGTCCACCACTGGGCCGCGTACTCCGAGCCCTCGTGCGAGACGACCTCGCCACCGGTGTAGACGCCGGTGCCGTACCAGGGCACCGCGCACTCGTCGGCCACGCCCGGGCCGGGAGTCGCCGCGCGCAGCGTCGAGCCGAGCGCGTCGCCCAGCTCGTTGCGGTAGTCGCCCGAGAGGTCCCACCACATCGCGCCGCCGTAGCCCTGGGTCGCGACGAACTCGGCCTTGGCCGTCACGGACGCGGGGTCGTCGTAGCTCCACCACTCGTCGCCGTCGTAGAGCCAGCTCGCGCCGATCTCCGGGTCGAAGTACCGCTCGCCGTCGAACGACCGCAGCTGCGCGTAGGTCTTGGTGCCGACGTAGCCCGCGGCGGGCTGCCAGCCCTGCGTGCCGTCCTCGACGCCGTACCAGCCGTGCCCGTAGGCGGCGAGCCCAGCGTTGACCTGGCTCGGGTCCGCGCCCGCGTTCACGTACATGCCGAGCGCGCCGTCGAGCCCGAGCCCCCAGTTCTGCGTGCCGTCCGGGTGCAGGTTGCCCTGGTGACCCGTCTGGTTCGGCACCCAGCCGCCGTGGAAGTCATAGCCCTGGACGTTGAGGAAGTCGACGACCGCGAACAGGCGCGGGTCGAGCCAGCCGCCCTGACCGGCGTTCCAGCCACCCGCGGGCGCGAACGCCGTCAGGAGGTAGTCCTCACCGTTCGCCGTCCCGCGCGCGTCGAGCTCGGCCCGGAACTCCTCCATGAGGAGCAGGAAGTTCTCCTTGTCCTCGGGGCGGGCGTTCGCCGTCTCGCCGCCGGTGACCGGCCACTCCCAGTCGATGTCGATGCCGTCGAAGATGCCGGCCGCGGCGCCCGGGCCGCCCTTGCCGTCGACGACCGGCAGGACGCCGTCGATGTAGAGGTCGAGGCACGAGTCGACGAGCGCCGTGCGGCCCTCGGGGGTGGAGGCCGCCTCGGAGAAGTTGTCCGACCAGGTCCAGCCACCGAGCGAGATGAGGATCTTCGTCTCGGGGCTGACCGCCTTGAGCTTCTTGAGCTGGTTGAAGTTGCCCGCGAGCGCCTGGCCGGGCTTGTCCGCCTTGCCGTCGACGGAGTCCTTGGCCGAGACCTCCGCGACGAAGTCGTTGAGGGGGTCGCCCTCGCCCGGGACGTCGGCGATGTCGCACACGAGGTCGGTCGTCACGTTCCCGAAGGCGTAGTTGATGTGGGTGAGGTCCTCGATCGCGCCGGTACGCAGGAGGTCGACCACGTGGAAGTCGCGGGTCACGCGCGAGTCGGCCATGACGTAGCCGACGCTGCGGAACCCGTTGATGTCCGACGGCCCGGCGACGGACGCCGCCGGCTTCGCCGTGGGCTGGGGCGCCGCCATGGCGGGCGACGCAAAGGTGGCCGCGGTCAGGGCGAGCGCTCCGACGACGGCGGTGGTCGCGACCGCGCGCGAGCGGGCAGTCGATGCGGGCGAGGTCCTGGCGAGCGAGCGGCCGGAGGGGGCCGCGCTGGGTGTCGATCGATCGGTCATGAAGGCCTCGTTGCTCTTCGGCCCGGGCTGGGGATCCCGGGATTTGTTCGGTCTCCTGCAACTTACCTGGCTCGCCTGTGTTTACGCCAGGGTCCGAACGAAACTGCCCTGCCCCTCGCGGGCGCCGTGGTGTGGGTCGCGGGAGGCAGAGTGGGGCGGTGAGCCTCGACCGCGCGCCCCACGCCCCGGTGCTCCGCGCGCGCCCGACGGTCGCGCACCTCGACGCGGACGCGTTCTTCGCGGCGGTCGAGCAGCATCAGCGCCCGTCGCTGCGCGGCCGTCCGGTGCTCGTCGGAGGCGTCGGCCCGCGCAGCGTCGTGGCGACGGCGTCGTACGAGGCGCGGCAGTACGGCGCGCGCTCCGCGATGCCGATGGAGCAGGCGCGGCGGCTGTGCCCGCCGTCGACCGTCGTCGTGGTGCCACGGTTCGCCGCGTACGCGGCCTACTCCGCCCGGATCATGACCGCGCTGCGCGAGGTCACCGACCTCGTCGAGCAGGTGAGCATCGACGAGGCGTTCGCGGACGTCGCCGGTGCCGTCGGGCCGGACACCGATCTGGAGGCGCTCGCGACGGGAATCCGCGAGCGGGCGCGCGAGCTGAGCGGGCTGCCGGTCTCGATCGGGCTCGGCCGGTCCAAGCTCGTCGCGAAGCTCGCCTCGGAGGCCGCGAAGCCGGGCGGGGTGCGCGTCGTCGGCGCCGACGACGAGGACGCGTTCCTGCTCGACCTGCCCGTGCGGGCGCTGACGGGCGTCGGCCCGGTCTCGGCCGCGCGCCTGGACGAGCTCGGTGTGCGCACGGTCGCCGACCTGCGCCGCCAGCCGCTCGACACGTTGCTCTTGGTCGCCGGTGAGGCAGGCGGCACCAACCTGTACCGGATCGCGCGCGGCTGGGACGACCGGCCCGTGACGACGGTGCGCGAGCGCAAGTCCGCCGGTGCCGAGCACACCTTCGACACCGACCTGCACGGCCGCGCCGCGGTCGCCGCGGCGCTCGACCCCGTGGTCGACGCCGCGCTGGCCCGTCTCGAGCGGCACGCCGTCGCGGCGCGCACGGTCGTGGTCAAGGTGCGCCTCGCGTCGTTCACGACCCTCACCCGCTCGGTGACGCTGTCCCGCCCCACGGCCGACGAGGGCGCGCTCCGCGACGCCGCGCACCGTGCGCTCCGCCTCGCCGACGTCACCGAGCCGGTCCGCCTGCTCGGGGTCGCGTTCCACGCGCTGTCCGAGCACGCACAGCTGATGCTGCCGCTCGGTGTAAAGGAGCCGGAGCCGACCGCGGCACCGGGCGACGTCGTGGCCTCGCCCACGCCACCGGTGACGGGACCTGTCCGGGCGAGGGCCGCCGTCGTCGCACCCGGCCTGGACGTCGCGACCGCGGCCGACGGGCGCGGGTGGGTCGTGCGCGTCGGCGACGACGGACGCGTCGCGGTGCGGTTCGAGACCGCGCAGACGGGACCGGGCTACCAGCGCTGGGTCGACCCGGAGGCGGAGGACCTCACGCTCGTGGAGCCGCTCGGCCCCGACGGCGCGCCGGTACGCACCGCGGAGTCGGACGACGACGCGTAGTCGCGCTCTGAAGGCACCGTCCGCCCGTTTCGCCCGCCGCCAGCGCCGGAGACGATCGCCCGGGGCACTGCCCTCGACACGTCGGGGCTGCTCACGCCAGTCGACGCCAGGCGCCCTCGGACACGACCTCGACGCCACCGTCGACCACGAGGGCGGTCTCGTCGTCGATCGCGTAGGACGGCCCGCCCAGGGACGACGCCCATCCTTCCGCTGCAGCAGCCGTGTTGTCCGGGAGCTCGGGGTGGCCGAGGTGCGGGAAGATCGAGAAGTCGACGAGCCCAAGGGGAGCCGCCTCCTCGCCGTCGGGCGGCGTCCACCCGACGAACTCCCGCCCGATCCGCGGCGTCATCGCCATGCTCCCGCCGCTCATCCCCACGTACACCGACTCCGCCAACGTCGGCAGGAGATCGGCCAGGCCGGACCGGCGCATCCAGTAGGCCAGGTACAGCGCGTCCCCACCTGCGGCCAGCAGAACGTCCGTCGACCGGACGAGCGGCACCCACCGGTCGGCGGGGATGCTCGGCAGCGCCGTCAGCTCGAGGACTCCCACCGACTTCCAGCCGAGGCCCGTCATGTGGTCCGACTCCCCGGTGATGAAGTCCCGGGCGTTCGCCCCCGGACCTACCCACGGGTGCCCGTACAGCGCGGTGGGGATGCAGAGCGCGGTGCAGTCGGTGATCGGCCGGCCCAGCAGCCCGACGAGCGCCGCCTCGATGGTCGGGTTCCTGACCCCCGCGGACGTGAGCAACAGCTTCATCTGCCCTCCTGGATCGACAGTCACCCAGCAGACCGCGCGGCAACCGAGAAGTCATCGCCGACCCCGGCGAGCAGCACGCGCATGTCGGAGGAGGTTCGACCTGGGAACGGGCCCGCGACGGGAGCACGACGAAGGGCCCCAACCGCAGCATGCTGCAGGTGGGGCCCTTCGGGTGGCGGTAGCGGTGGGCTTGGATGGCTGGCTTCCATGCCCTCGGCCGACAATGCCGGAACTCGCCTCTGACCTGCACCGTCGCATGGACGCCCCTCGTACCGGGTTGTGGTCGGCGGCACCGTTGCGGCGGTCAAAACGGAGGCATACCGGTGGACTCGGGCAGCGCACCGCGGTGGGGACACTCGGAGGCGCCGAACCGATAGCGGAGCACAGGAGGTCGGCGGAGATCCGGGTCAAGGGTGGCGGCAGGCCATCGCGCAGCGACGCCGCAGGCGCCCTTGACGCGGACCGGAGCCGGCCGGATGCTCGGCTGTCGGTACGGGGCCGGTCGGCAACGGATAGACGCACCTTGCACCGCGCCCCTACGATCGCGCCATGCACGTCTTCCCGAAGGGATATGCCTCGTAAGCGTCCTTCACAGTTGCGCTCAGAGGTGCAGCTGCTAGCGCGGCCGACGATGCCGCTTCGAAGGCCCAAAGTCGGCGGTGGCAGCCTGTCAGGGTCGGCCCGGGCTGCGGTGCTCCAATACGAGCGTCAGGCAGGACTGATGCGCGGATCGCTCCTCGTCGCGTTGTCGGTCTGGATAGGCGCCGATGGTGTGGACGAACCGTCCGTGACCAGTTGCGGCATCTGGGAGTGCTGCGGCTACCACAGACCTCTTGCCGAGACACGCGACACCATCGAGTTCCTCATACGTCGAACGCCGTCGGGCGCCGCGCGAGAGCTGCGGCGGCTAGTTCGCGATTCCGACGTTCGGATGGTCGGCGATCTCGACGGGTACTGGTGGCGGGATCCTCGTTACTGGAGGTGACGCGCGCCTGGGCGACGGTGGGCGGTCTCGGAATGACTCCGAGGCCGCCTTCGCCGTGCGGGCCGCCGGACGGTGGGGTGCGCGAAGCGAGCGCAGCGAGCGGAGCGCGGGGCCCCGCCCGGCAGGCGGCCAGCGCGGCGGAGCCGCGCCTTGAGTCAGTAGGGAAAGTTCTCACGAGGCGCCCCGCACCGGAGTGTGTAGTGTCTCGGGATCTGCGTGGCAGTCGTGAATCAGGACGTGCTTGATACCTGCCGCGATGGCGGGCCTTGGCTCGACGATGTTCGCGGGCGTCGTCGGAACGGCAGAGGTCAAGCAGGTCGTAAGACGGATCATCCGGCAAGACGCTCCTGAGTCAAGACAGCGACCATAGGCCAGCCTCGGTGCCCGTAGGGGGTGAATTGAGCAGTTCGCCGCCCTCGCGCATGCCCGATGTGACAGGATGCGTCCGTGCTCAACGCGGATCCGCGCGCCGAGTCGACAACCGCGGTTCTCACTGAACATGACACCAATGAAGGTGCACCCTTTATGGGCACTGGACTCAATAGCGGGAGCGTGTTGATTGATCTCAAAACTCCGCCTCGTCAACTACCGTTCGTTTCGTGACTTTACCGTCAACTTTCCCAGCACTTCAGCTTGCCTCGTCGGACCAAACAACGCCGGGAAATCGACAATTCTCACCGCCCTCCGATTGGCGGACGCATTGCTGCGGGTTGCTCATGCTCGACGAGCATCTGCCCGGACAATGCATCGAGGCAGGACTTACAACTCGTACCCCGTCTCCCTGAGTGACTTCGCTTCACTCAGGGAGAGCCTTCGGCATGAGTTCCGTGCGGCCGAGGCCCGCCTAGAACTAACGTGGAAGAGCGGCAATCAGTTGATTGTCATTTGGCCCGAAGGGGACCCTGACGACGACGCTGCCACTGGAACGTTCATCTTGCGCAGGCCAGGTGGCGACCAACCGGCGAGCATCGCGGCGAGCCGTTCCGAGTTCCCGCGCCTGGGCATCGTCCCAATTCTTACTCCGATGGATCATGTCGAGCCCGTTCTTACTGAGCGGTACGTGCGCGGTAATGTCACAACCCGGCTGAGCAGTCGCCACTTCCGCAATCAATTGCACTTACTGAAGCGAGATGGCGAGTGGGATCAGTTCATCGCATTCGCCGGGCCTTGGCTTCCCGGCGTGACTATCGACGAATTGACATGGCACGAAGCAGATGATGGCCGTGAGCTCGATCTGTACATCGCCGAATCTGGCAGTCGAGTTCCCAAAGAGGCGATCTGGGCGGGCGATGGAATCCAGGTTTGGCTTCAAATCCTCTTCCACCTGTACCGCCTACGCGACGAGAGTGTCATCGTGCTAGACGAGCCAGACGTCTACTTGCATGCAGACTTGCAGCGACGCCTGGTGAGGCTGCTCGAAGCGACGGGACAGCAAACGATCGTCGCGACGCACTCGGCGGAGATCGTTGCGGAGACACCCAAGGCGAGCGTCGTATGGATCGATAGGTCACGCAGGCACGCGAATGCTCTACGCGATGAAGCACTGCTTGACCAATTGACGAACACTCTCGGCAGCCAGTTCAACCTTAAGCTTGCCCGCACAATTCGAACACGCACTCTGCTGATGGTGGAAGGAAAGGATATGAGGGTCCTGAGCAAGATTAGTCGCACGCTCGGCGCCTTCCACATTGCAAACGAAGACGGGGTTAGCGTCGTTCAGCTAAACGGGTTCTCCAACAACGAGCACGTCGCGCCCTTTAAGTGGATTGTGGACGATTTCCTTGAGAACTCCGTTGACTGCCACGTCCTTCTTGATCGAGATTACCGTTCAGACGATGCGGTCGCGTCGATTGAGAGCCGCTTCTCTGCTATCGGTGTACACGCACACGTTTGGCGCAAAAAGGAACTGGAGAGCTATCTGATTAATGTGGACGCGATTGCTCGCCTGAGCGGCGCGCCTGTCGATTATGTGCGGGAGTCGCTCGCGAGCATTTTGGCCGGCATGGGGACCGCGGTGTTCTCACGAATGCTGAGCGAGCGATTGCGCGTGGAGGTATCGGCTCGACGCCACCAGATTGACGTCACCAACGACTTCAAAACGGAATTCGACGAAAGATGGCAGGATTCTGAATGGCGGTTGAGCGTATGCCCGCCTAAAGCGGTTCTCAGTGGGCTTAACGGAACCCTGCAAGCCCGCTCATTTTCAACCGTCTCTGCGGAGCGACTGGCAAGTGAGTTAGCTGAGGACGAGGTGCCAGCCGAAATGCGCCGTGTGCTCCACGACATTGAACTCTCGGCGGCAGGTGCACCGTAGACGGTCGCACGGCCCGCGACGAGCGGCTCATCGCATCAAAGTGCGGCACCGGGAAGGCTGGTCCCCTCTCCGCAAGCCTGGTCGTGAGTCAGTTTGCGAGGGTGTGGAGTTGTCTGGTGTCGATCAGTGCGGGGTTAACGGCGGCGGAGATCCGGCGGGTCGTGCTCGGGTACAGTGTGCCCGTACTGGAGGCCACCGCACCGGGGCAACGTGACGATGGGACATCCCCGGCCTTTGCTCACCGTGGCATGGCGTGGCGTTCTAGGCCTAGGGCGCGTCTCCTAAGTCTCACCGCCGAGATGTTGCAGGGTGCAGTCGTGAACCGCGGTCGGGAGTTGTCAGACGAGCAGTGGACGGCGATCAGCCTGTTGATGCCGCGGGTGTCGGGGCGGTCGCGTCCGTGGCGTGATCATCGTCAGGTCGTGGAGGGGATCGTTTACCGGTATCGGACCGGGGTCGCGTGGCGTGATCTTCCCGAGCGGTTCGGCCCGTGGCAGACCGCGTGGAAGCGCCACGCGCGGTTCTCCCGGGACGGGACGTGGGACAAGATTCTGACGGCCTTGCAGGTTCGTGCGGACGCGAGCGGCGGTATCGACTGGCGGGTGAGCGTGGACTCCACGATCAACCGGGCGCACCAGCACGCCGCGACCTTGCCCCGGATCACAGGGGGCACCGGCGAATCACAAGAATCCGAAACGGCGGGAGCCGGCTGACCACGCGCTCGGCCGGTCCCGGGGCGGGCTGTCCACGAAGATCCATGCCGCGGTCGACGGCAACGGGCGACCGCTCGCGGTGCTCGTGGGACCAGGCCAGGGCGGTGACGCCCCGATGTGCCTGCCGCTGCTGGACGCGATCCGAGTCCCTCGATCAGGAGCCGGACGCCCGCGCACCACCCCCGATGCCGTGTTGGGCGACAAGGCGTACTCCTCGCGCGCGATCCGCACCGAGCTGCGTCGGCGTGGGATCGTCGCGGTCATCCCCGAGCCTCGCGATCAGCGGGCGCATCGGCGCCGGCGTGGGGCACAAGGCGGACGGCCCGTGACCTACGACCCCGTCACCTACCGGGGCCGCAACACAGTCGAGCGGTTCTTCAACCGCATCAAGCAATGGCGAGCACTCGCGACCCGCTACGACAAGCACGCGCTCGTCTACCGAGGCGGCGCCGTTCTCGCAGCGATCCTGCTCTGGGCGTCGAGCACACCGTGATTAACGAGTCGGCGCCACGATCCGAGGCAGGTGCTGCTCGATGATCTCGGCTGCTGCTCCGTCCAAGGCGAGCTCGACCAGGCTGGGCAGCTCGAGCGCTCCGGCCGCCTCAGGGTCCAGTTCGAGCACAAGGACATCGCCCTGCACGTCGAACCGAACAAGGCCGCCGTAGTGCACGGCTGCACCACCACGCACGATCGCGTAGGTATCCGTGCCCAGCCTCACGTCTTGCGGGCCGTGGGCAAGCGAGCGTTGAAACTCGATCGTGTCTCCCGACTCCACGTCCAGCAGCACGATCACCTCGTAGTCGTCCTCAACGCTGCGCGTGAAACCAACCCTGATCACAGCCGAGATTCTGCCGCATCAAGAACCACCAAGACGTGTCTTCTTATTGACGAGGCGGCGCAGTGAGCGCACGAATCGCGTGTCGGACGGACCCGGTCCTGTGACGTTGGGACGCGAGGTTCGCACCTAAGGTGGGGCCCGATGGACGAGAACATCGCACAGCAGATGCGCGACCGCCCTGCGGAGCAGGTTTGGCTCGTCTACGACCCCGTGCCGCGACACGACTTCGATGAGGTCGCGCTGGCGGCCGGGCTGAGGCCGTTGGGCGAGGACTGGATCGAGGTAGATGCTGATCGCGCCGAGCAGGTTCTCGCACGCATCCTGTATATCGGCCTGGCCTATCAAGACGAGCTCATGCCCGAACACCAGGCCCGGCGGCTCGCGCGAGAGTTCATCCGGTCGTGCGGCAGCGTCGAGACGCGATATGCGACGAACGCCGATTACCTCCTTGCCGCCTACCCATCCACGTGGGCGCCCGCGACCGACTACACCTTCGACAGCGGCGTCGTGATCGTTAGCCGCTCGCGTTCTGCGTGCTACTGGGTGGCCGACGAAGACTGAACTCAGTGACTAAGGAGACATGCCCTAGTTGATCATCGACATCTTCTCCGACGAGCTCGTCGGCCACCGGATCGAGGACCGCGACGCCGAACACCTGGCCGTGGAGGTGTTCAAGGACGCGATCGCCGCAAGGACTGCCACGGGTAGTGCACGCCGACTCCGGGTCGGCAATGCCCTCAGCGGCACTGGCCGACCTGCTCGCGCCGCTGGGCATCACCCAGAAGCACAACCGGCCCCGTGTCTCCAACGACAACCCGCTCTCGACTTCGAGTTCCGGACGATGAAGTACCGGCCGAACTAACCCGGCACGTTCGCGTATCTCGACGACGCGCGCGCCCACCTAGACGCCTACATGGCCTGGTACATCACGCACTACAGGCACTCGGGCATCGCCCCGCTCTCGCGCGACGAGGTCCAAGACGGCACCTGGCGCCAATGTTGGCAAGAACGCTCACACGTACAGCGCGCCTACTACTACGACGCCCCCCGAACGCTTCCGCAAGCTCCCGCGCACACCGGCTCCGGCCGGCTACGTCGGCATCGACCTCCCCGCCGAACGCAAGATGGAACTCGAACGACTCCGCACGGGTTGACAACGTACGGCCCGCCCGGAACCGCGAAACTAAACCCAAAGTTGGCTCTTTATTGAGTACGCGCTCGCCTCGGTGAAGATGACATTTCCCCCAGTCGCATTCGTCGATGGATGCGCATCAGAGTCTGGACCTTGGACCGTTGGCCGTGCGATGCGGGCGACCTCCTCGACCAAGACATTTAGGAGGCCAAGGAGCTTTGGGTACAGAACTCGGACCGTCGAGATCGGTTCAACATACACGCGACCCGGGATAGGTTCGCGAATGTGCACGAATCCCATAGGATCCACAACGCGCATCGCATTCCGGAAGGTCTCACCAGTTCGAGGCGGCAGACGAAGAAGCTCCACATCGCCATCGACGCTGGAACGGTATTGAGCAAAATCTATTCCTTCGCCGTGAACCGTATTCCTTAGCGCGCCCAGAATCTGGATTAGCATGGCGGCTTCGGAGTCAGGCTTCAGTAGCGCTGCGATTCGTTGCGCGCGCGTTCCCACCCGGACGAGCCACGGCTCCCGAGCCCACCCGATGCTCATCGGTTTGGAACTGAGTGCCAAATACTCATCGGTCAGCGCTGCGCACGCATCGAATGCGCCGCTAAGGAATAGCAGGCTGGTGTCGAAAGAATAGAGCGCCACATCCGCTTGCCCGCCACTGCGACCACCTCCAAGGAGTGCTGTCAATATGCCATCGCGGGCCTGCAAGCTCCGGGAGACCCTGCTCATCACCGCCTGAGCCAAATAAGTGAGACGATCGGGCGCGCCGTCTTTCTCATTCTTCAGTGTCGCGGCCCATAGCGCGTGACCGGCCGAAATCACAGCGAAGCTGGCAGCATGAAAAAAGAGGTCTCTGCTGAGTTCAGCCGCACCCGTGCCGGTGTAAATTGGGAATATGCCACGACTGCGCAGGTGAAGGGTCGTCATCACGAGCGCGAACTCCGCGTCTCCAACAGCAACGCCCTCTGTCACCATGCTGTCGTCATCTAGGAGCACTTCTTGCGATGTAACGAGCAAATCACTTTGAGTCGCACGCGCGACGCCCACCGTCAGTATCGCGTTTAGGAACTCGTCCTGCGTGCCAGGCTTCGTAATAGCGCGTTCCGCATGCAAGAACTCGCGAGCCGGGGCGTCGACGAGAAGGGCGTGATCAACGCGCGCAGAGTGATGGCCGCTCGCTACACTCCATGTTGCCCAGTATTCGCGGTCACGCACCGGACCATCCGTTTGCACTTGTGCGACCTCAACCAACTCGTGACCGGCCAACTTGGCGCCGGAACCGTAATCCACACGTCCGACGCTGCTTGTGGCGGAAGGTCCTACGTACAGGAGGCGAATCACGAAAGCGTGCTTTGTTACCTCGTGCAGGAAGTCCACGACTCGCTGGTCACCGCCTAGCGGTGGGCCCGACAGGTCGAGCAGTAGACGTAAGTCCCGCGGAGCGGTTGGAGAGAACAGCTGCGGCTCCACCGCGTGATTGAAACTTCGGATGTAGCCCATCAGTGGAGCGTACCGCGAGTTGGGGAGCGTGACCTTTGAGTTGGTCGGATGCCAATCCGAAAGTCTCGCGAGACTCACCGCTCACATCAAACCCGGGCCCGGACACGGGCGATGAGTCGACCGTATCGGCGTAGCGCGGATACCGGTGTGATCGTCTGCCACCGGTGTGCCTTGGGTCTACGCCACCAAAGCGGCGCCGGGTAATGGGCCATCTCGGCCGGGCTAGCTTCGGACGGCGGCGATGGCCTTATCGTCGTGGCGCTTCGCGCGGGGAAGCGCTAAGCCATCCGGGTCCTCGCGTCTCTCCCACCGGTCAAGATCCTTCAAGAGCCTGCCGAGCGCGACGCTGTCCTTGGCCGCGACACAAGCCCAGTGGTCGAGGTCGAGGTTCTTCATCGGCCGATAGGCGCCATCAGTAGCGAGAACCAGCCAGGGCGTGGCGTCGATGTCTAAACGCACCGCGAGAGCACGATGCGCTGCGGTCGGTACGACTTCTGCGATCCAGTAGCCCTGATCGATGTTCCGGTGCCGCACTTGCTCAGCCTGTAGCGCCTTCAGCAGTTCGCGGTGGGTCTCGTCGTAGCCGTGCCCGGCTGCGAGGCGCTCTCGATACTCCGCTCGCTGCGGCTGAGCGAAGCGAGCGATTCGGTCGTCGACGTAGATGCCGTGGGGCGTCGCGATCTGGCTGTCACCTAGGACTAGGAGGTCGAAGCCGTCCATGTCCTCGCGCGCGATGGCAACGGTGCTCGACGGCGAGGTGCCGGGACGGAGGTCGAGGACCAAGGTGGTTCCTTCAATCGCCCGTGCGAGGAGGTCAGTAAGTGGGATCCGAGGATCAGTCGCGAGGCCCTCGACCAGGAACCGTCCGAGTGTGTCGACATAGGTGGACGGGGACACCTCGACCGGCAAGAAGGCCGAGGCTCCATCGAGGACGATAACGGCGTTCTGGGTCGTGAAGATGCGGTCTTGTGACGAACTGGCATCGGGGAGCATCGCTGTCGCGATCCGCATCAGCAGTCCCACCGCAGTGGGTCGCCGACCGCTGCGGCGCTGGTGATCGCGAGTCCGTCGTAGCTGCTCGCGACCACGAGCGAGAAGTCATTGCCGGCGGTGATGCTGTAGAGCTCGGTGGCGTTGGCGGTCAGGTACTCGACCGCTCCTAGAGAGCCGATCGCATGAAGCCCAGCGACGTGAGTGATGGTCCGGTCCCCGTCGCCACGACGCGCGACGTAGGCGACATCGGCACTCTCGCCTGCTGTGTCGCTGGGTGAGCGGTGGCGTGCCTGCGTCTGGCGGTCCTCGACGAACCAACCTTCGTCGTCGTTCGCGATCGTGAGGCGGGGGTCGGTGTCAACGAGGCTCGTGACGGCAGGCGACGACTTCGGGCCGCAGATGATGAACAGGTCGCCACTCGGAAGTTCGGCGTCGTCCGGCCCGATCTGCGCAGAGCGCGTCACGAAGTCGAAGAACTCGAGAAGCTGCTTCGCTGCCTCGGCTGCGGCCACATCCTCAGCGGCAAGGAGCGGTCGCTCACGGTCAGTCACCTGGTAGCGGTAGGGGGTCACGATCGTGACGGGCCCGACGCCGAACAGGGCGCGTGCAGCAGCAGGCGCGGTCGACCGGATCTGAGTAACACGCCCCTTCGTGATCCCCAGTGAGGTGGCGATCTGGCTGTACGGCAGCCCGAGATCCCGATGGGCCTCCTCAAGGGCTTCGCGGCGCAGCCGAGCGAGTTCCGTCGACCGCTGCTGGTACAGAGCGAGCAACTCGGTCGCGCGACGGCCCCGGCGGATCGGGTCAGGATCCCGCCGCACGTCGGCGAACTCGTCCGTGGATGACACACCCCGAGTTTAGACCCCTTGACGCAGGCGCCGCAGGGCCCTAGCCTCTCGTTTAGACCCCTATACCTCACCCGTAGGCAGTCGACCTCAGGGTTTAGGGGCATAAACGGAGGTGGCCAGCATGGCGATGAAGCAGCGGTTCGAGATCGAGCACTCGGTGGCGTTCCCGAAGGGTGCGTTCCTGCGCGGGGAGGTCGAGCCCGTGGCGGACTTCAACGCGCCGCAGCGACCGGACGGGACGCGCCCGCAGCAGCACGACAAGGAGACGGGCCTGCCGCTGTGGCAGCGCGTCGTCATCGACGGTGACGAGGACGCCGGCCGCAAGGAGATCGGCGTGACGGTGAAGTTCGCCGCGAAGTACCAGCCGGTCCCGCCGGAGAACAAGTCCGGGTTCCCGTGGACGCCCGTCGAGTTCGTGGGGCTGACGGCCCTCCCCTACGTCGACGACAACGGGATGCGCCCGCGCATCGCCTGGTCGTTCCGGGCGACCGAGCTCGTCGCGCCCGGTCAGGCCCGCGACGCGGCGAAGGCCGGCCCGAAGGCCGCGGCGTGATCACCGCGCGGCTCTGGCAGGGGGTTCGCCGGGTCCTCGCCGCACTGTGGCTCGCGCTGCGGTGGACCGCGCGGGCGTGGCGGTGGATCGCGGCGACGCTGTTCACGGGCGGCGTGGTCGGCCTTCTCGGCTTCGACGCGCTGTCGGCGGCGCTCTACTGGTCTGTCCCGGCGTGGAACCTGGCCCGCGCGCTCTGGGCGGTGTTCAGCCCGATGACGTACGAGCCGCTGCTCGGCGGTCCGCTGCGTCGTCACCGGTGGCGACGGTACGTGCGGCGGCAGTGGCCGTCGATGGCGGAGTCCTGCGGGCTCGCCAACCGGGTCGTCCGGGAGAACCGGACCGTCCCGCGGCTGCTCCGCGTCCGGGCACGCGAGAACACACTGACGATCCGGGTCCGAGCCCGCTCGGGTCAGACGCTCGACGACCTGCGCGGCGCCGTCGAGGCAGTCGGCACGATCATGGGGGCCGAGGCGTCGACGAGCCGTCGCGTGCGGCCCGGGGTTCTCGACATCGTCCTGACGATGGCCGACCTCCTGGACCAGCCGCTCTACGCCACGATCCCGAACGACGTCGACCCGACCGGAGTGCAGCTCGGCCGCATCCAGGACGGCAACCGGTGGCGGCTCACGCCGCGCGGGCTGCAGACGCTCGTCGTCGGCTGCTCCGGCTCCGGCAAGGGATCGGTGTTCTGGGGCATCGCGGGGAACCTCGCGCCAGCCGTGCAGGCGGGCCTCGTGCGGCTCTGGGGCATCGACCTCAAGGGCGGTATCGAAATCGGTATGGGTGACCGGCTCTTCTATCGGGTCAGCACGGACGAGCACCAGGCCGTGGACACGCTGCGCGACCTGCTCGCCGTCGTCGACCAGCGGCAGCGGGCCATGTACGGGCGGACGCGCGACTTCGTGCCGACGCCCGGAGACCCGGTGCACGTGCTCCTCATCGACGAGCTCGCCGTCCTCACCGCGTACGCATCCAAGCAGGTGCAGAGTGAGGCGTCGGACCTGCTGCGTCGCGTCCTGACGCAGGGTAGGGCGCTCGGCGTTCTCGTCGTCGCGTTCGTACAGGACCCGCGCAAGGAGACCGTGGCGATGCGTGGCCTGTTCACGCAGACCGTCGCGCTGCGGCTGCGGTCGGCGTCCGAGACGGCGATGGTGCTCGGCGAGGGCATGGCCGATGTCGCGCCCGCACACCAGATCAGCCCGGCCCACCCCGGAACGGGCTACGTGGTCGCGGACGACGGGAACGTGGAGCGGGTGCGGGCGGACTTCTGGGAGGACACGTTCATCCGGATGGTCGCCGAGACGTACCCGGCGCCCGACCGCTACGCGCCGCCGCCGATCTTCGTCGGCCCGCCGACTCCCGACGCCGACGACAAGGCGACCACGCCCACGCGAGTCCCGGCCGAGGAGCAGCGGGCTCCGCGCGCGCCGCGTAAGCCGCGGTCTCCTCGCAAGCCGCGCGAGTCGGCGACCCGCACGGCCTCCGCCGCTGAGGCGCCGGATGCCTGACGTCGCTCCCGCGCAGGGTGGGTTCCCGGGGTTCGGGCTGGACGCCCCGCTCGACCTCGGGAACCTCACCCCGGCGGCGGTCGCCGGGATCGCGGCACGGCTGCGCGACCGCACCGCCGCCGCGTTCTCCGACGCCGCCGCCCGCACGGGCTTCTGCTCACACCCCATCCGGCTGCGCGGCTCCTCGACCACCGTCGACGCGGCCACGGGTGAGGTGCTGTCGCAGTTCAGCCCCGACGACGCGCCGCTCGGCGTCCTGTACCGGGCGTGCGGCAACCGGCGCGAGTCCGTCTGCCCGGCCTGCTCCCGCGTCTACGCGCGCGACACGTTCGAGATAATCCGGGCGGGCCTGCTGGGCGGTAAGACCGTCCCGGCGACCGTCGCGGACAACCCGCTCGTCTTCGCGACCCTCACTGCACCGTCCTTCGGTCACGTGCACGGCACCCGCGCCAAGCACGGCAGGTCAGCGCGCTGCCGCCCGCACGGCACCGGGACGTGCGCGCACGGGCGCCCGCGCGGGTGCACCACGCAGCACTCCGACACCGACCCTGTCGTCGGGTCGCCGCTGTGCGAGGCCTGCTACGACTGGCACTCGGCCGTCGTGTGGCAGTGGCACGCCCCCGAGCTGTGGCGGCGCTTCACGATCGCGCTGCGTCGCCAGGTCGCCGAGGCTCTGGGCGTCCGCGAGTCCGCGCTCGGCACGGTGGCCTCGGTGCAGTTCGCGAAGGTCGCCGAGTACCAGGTGCGCGGCCTCGTGCACTTCCACGCCCTCATCCGGCTCGACGGTCCCGACGGCCCGGGCAGCCCCGCCCCCGTCGACGGGTTGACCCTCGCGCACGTGGCGCGGGCTGCCGCCCGAGCGGTCGCGGTGACGGCACCTCCGGTAGACGGTGCGGACGTCCCGCGCGTGCTGCGCTTCGGTACGCAGCTCGACGTGCGGTGCGTGCGCACCGGCGTACCGGAGAACGACGACGGCTCCGACGACCTGCGCCCCGAGCAGGTGGCCGGCTACCTCGCGAAGTACTCGACCAAGGGCACAGGCACGGATCTCGCGGCGCCGCGCCCGCATCACCAGCGCATGGTCCGCACGTGCCGGTGGCTCGCCGAGCGCGCCCGCACCGCGTGCCGTGGCCTCGCGGGGCCGGACCCGGAGGACGACGAGGGCTGCGTCTGCGGGCAGTGCGCAGGCAGCCCGTACCGGCTGCTCGCGAAGTGGGCGCACATGCTGGGATTCCGCGGCCACTTCTCGAGCAAGTCGCGGCGCTACTCGATCCCGCTCGGGCGGCTGCGCCGGGCTCGGGTCCGGTTCCAGCGGCTCAAGGCCGATGCGGAGCGGGACGGGACGCCGATGGAGGTCGCCGACCTCGAAGCGCGTCTGCTCGCCGAGGACGACGAGACGACCCTCGTCGTCGGCTCCTGGACCTACGAGGGCTCCGGGTGGACCAACCCCGGCGACAAGGCCCTCGCCGATGCCGCAGCCGCTCGAGCTCGCGAGTACGCGCAGTGGCGGGCGCAGAGCACCGCAACTCGGCGATGGGTCCTGGCACCTCAGGGGGTGGAGTCACCACACCGCCCGCAGCGGAGGGAGACTCCCGGACCCGGCCCGGCTTGAACGGGCTGCCACCCTCTCCGACTGCGGGCTGGGTGCGTTGTTACCGGCTAGACGCACCTTGGGCGGGGCGATGCCGAGGTTACTCGCCTGGACCGAGCTTGCGCTAGGAGATTGCGTGCGAGAAGCCGCACGAAGACGGCAGGAACCACACCACAAACGACGTAGGAGGAACAACGATGCGCAACCAGACCGCACCGACCACCACCCGCCGTCGGCGCCTGATGACACCGGAAGAGCTGGCCGACTACCTGGGGGTGACCCTGCACTGCGTGTACGCCTGGTCGAGCCGCGGCGGCGGGCCGAAGCTGCTGCGTGTGGGCGCCCGGCTGCGCTACCGCCCCGAGGACGTCGAGGCCTGGCTGGACCGGGTCACCGACAGCCGCGTGGCGGGCTGAGCCGTGCCGCGCAAGCCGATCGAGCCGGGGCGCTGGGGGAACATCAGCCGGAGGGAGCTGTCCCCCGGCGTCTGGCGGGCGCAGGCGCAGTACCGCGACTTCGCGGGCGTGCTGCACAAGTACGAGTCGCGCGGACCCTCGGGAGCGGCGGCGCAACGGGCCTTGGAGGACAAGCTGCACCGTGCGAGCAGCGAGGCCACGGTCCCCGGGACGGCGACGATCACCCCGGCGACCCGCATGGGTGTCGTGTTCGACCACTGGATCGCGGAGAAGCGCGTCGAGGGGCAGATCACGTCGCAGTCGCTGGAGACGTACCGCGGCGTTCTCGAACGGACCTGCGGCCCGCGTTCGGACTGCTGCGGGTCCGAGAGGTCACGCCCGTGGCGGTGAACCGGGTGCTCATGGCGCTGAGCACGGCGCAGAAGTTCGACACCGCACGGCAGGCTCGCAACGTCATGTCCCAGGTCATGATGCTGTGCGTCCGCTACGGCGCGGCGCCGTTCAACCCGGTCCGGGATGCGGTGACCGTGCGCAAGCCGCGCCGGGCTGAGGTGCGCACGCTCGGGCTCGAGGACATCGCGCTGCTGCGCAAGGCCGTGCGCGAGTGGGAGGACCGCCCCGCCCTCGCGCGCGGTCGTCGCAACGTCACGCTCCTGCCGCAGATCGTCGACACGATGCTCGGCACCGGGCTGCGGATCGGTGAGTGCCTGGCGCTGCGAGAGGAGGACGTCGACCTCAACGCCGAGGTTCCGACGCTCACCGTGACCGGGACCGTCGTCCGGGCCGAGGGCCGGCTCGTGCGGCAGCCCAAGCCGAAGTCCGACTCGTCGCGGCGCACGATCACGCTCCCCGCGTTCGTCGTCACCGCGATCCGCGAGGCGCTGGACCTCGGCCTGGACGGCGGGCCGGACGACCTGGTGTTCCCGTCCACGCGGGCTACGCCTCGCTCCCCCAGCCGGGTGCGCGACCAGCTCCGGGAGGCACAGGCCGCCATCGGCACGACGGTCACCCCGCACGACTTCCGCCGGACCGTGGCGACGCAGGTCGCGAACTCCACGACGATCGGCAACGCGACGGCGCTGCTCGGTCACGCCGACGAGGGCACGACCGTCCGGCACTACGTGAAGCGCACCCACGTCGCCCCGGACCTGCGGGTCGTCATCGACCAGCTCGTCCAGCAGGCCGCGGTCGACAGCCCGCAGGGCAAAACGGAGTGAAAACGGAGGGCCGGGTACGACGAAAGGCCCCACAGCCGCAGAATTCTGCGGGTGGGGCCCTTCGGGTGGCGGTAGCGGTGGGATTTGAACCCACGGTGGACTTTCACCCACACACGCTTTCGAGGCGTGCTCCTTAGGCCGCTCGGACACGCTACCTCGCCGGTGACACCGGCCCAGGAAGGATACCTGGTCCGGGCCCCGGACACCGAATCGGCGGGATCACGCCCCGCCGAGCGCCTCGGCGAACAGCGGCACGACGTTGTCGATCGCGTAGATCACGGCCGTGGGCGTGCCGAGCGAGAAGGCGTTGGAGAGGTCCTTGTCGTCGAACACGACGTAGCGACCGTCGGCGACGGACGGCACGGTCTGGAACTGCGGCAGCGCCTCGACGTCGGCGGCGGTGAAGCCGATGGGCTGGATGACGGTGAGGTCGGCGTCGAGCAGGTCGACGTTCTCGGTGCCGAGGTTCGCGGAGAACTCCTCGCCGGCGGCCTCGTCGATCTCGGGCTTGGTCTCGAAGCCGAGGCCCTGCATGAACTCGCCGCGGCTGGAGTTCGAGACGTAGGCGCCGAAGCCCTCGGCCCAGTACGACCCGATGACCGCCGTCTTGCCGGCGAAGTCGGGGTTCTCGTCGCGCGCGGCGGCGAACGCGTCGTCGACCTCGGCGAGCAGCTCCTCGCCCGCCTCGCTGCGCCCGAGGGCGGCAGCGATCATCGACACCTGGTCCTCCATGGACGCGAGATAGGACTCGCCGCCCTCGGGGACCCCGATGGTCGGCGCGATCTCCGAGAGCCGGTCGTAGCGCTCCTGGTCGCCCGACGACTTCACGTCGAGGATGACGTCGGGCTCGAGCACCGCGATCTGCTCGTACGACGGCTCGAGCGTCCCGATGATCTCGGGCGACTCGGTGTAGGCGTCCTCGAACCACGGGCCGACGCCGTCGCCGCCGAACGCGAGCCAGTCGCTGGCCCCGACGGGCTGGACGCCGAGCGCGAGCGCGGTCTCCGCGTCGCCCCAGCCGAGGGCGACGACGCGCGTCGGCTCCTCGGCGATCTCGACGTCGCCGAACGCGGTGGGGACGGTGACGGGGAACGCCTCCGCGGCGTCGTCGGTGCTGCCCGACGGCGCAGGCTCGCCCTCGTCGGTCGTGTCGCCGGACGAGCAGGCGGCGAGCGTCAGGACGGCCAACGCGGACGTCGCTGCGAGCGCGCGACGGAGCGTGGTGGTGCGGTGCATGGGACTCCTCAGTCTTCGAAGATCTGGCCGACGGGCTCGCGCTTCTCGGCCTGGAAACGGTCCTCGGCTCGCCCGTAGGCCCAGTAGCCGGAGAGGGAGAGATCGGCGCGCGGGACCCCGCGCTCGGCGAACAGGCGACGCAGGGCCTTCATGGCCTCGCGCTCGCCGTGCGCGAAGATGTGCACGCGGCCCTCGCGCCACGGGAGGTCGGCGACGGCGTCGGGCAGGAGCGTCGTCGTGCCGGCGGGTGAGTCGCCGCGCAGGACCCACGTGACCTCGACGCCCGCGGGCGCCTCGAGCGGCAGCCGGTCCGCCTCGGTGGCGACCTCCAGCACGGCGTGCCCGACGGCGTCGCGCGGCATCGCCTCCAGCGCGGCGGCGATCGCGGGAACCGCGGAGTCGTCGCCCACGAGCAGGTGCCAGTCGGCGGTGGGGTCCGGTGAGTAGAGGCCGCCGGGGCCGCGGAACACGATGCGGTCCCCCGGTTCGGCCCGGGCGGCCCACGGCCCGGCGAGGCCCTCGTCGCCGTGCACGACGAAGTCGATCGCGAGCCGCTGCGCCTCCTCGTCGACCCAGCGCACGGTGTACGTGCGGGTCACAGGAAGATCCTCGGGCGCGAGCGTCTCGCGCAGCGCGTCCAGGTCGTACGGCGGCTCGAGCCCGAGCTCCGGCTTGGCGAAGAAGATCTTGACGTAGGCGTCCGTGAACGCGTTTGGCGTGAACGCGGTGAACCCCTCGCCGCCCGCGACGACGCGCACGAGGTGCGGGCTGAGCCACGAGGTCTCAAGCACCTCGAGGACCGTCTGGGGACGCACGCGGCGGGGCGCCTGCGCGGTGGTGGTCGACATGAGAACCTCTCGTCAGTGACTTAGGTGAGGCTAACATCAGCAGCGCACCGCTCAGCTATGACGCCGGTCACGCAACCGCCCGCAGAGCAGGTGACCGAGACGCTCCAATCCAGCCCCCTGGTCCCGCGAAGTAGAACCGTGGTCCCGCGAAGTAGAACGCTGGTCGCCCGAGGGAGAACCCTGGACGCGCCTGAGGACTCTGATCCGCGAAGATCCCGCTCGAGGCGAGCGCAGACCAGGGTGGGACGACGCCGGAGGGGTGGGTGGGGGCGCCGCGTCGTGGTCGGGCCTGGCGGGAGCGCCGCGAGGAACGAGCGGCGCGGATGGTAGACGCGGCGCCCCCAGGCACCCCGACACCCAGGGCGACCACCGCCGTCGACATGACCAGCGTTCTACCTCGGCAGACCACGGTTCTACCTCGCGCGACCAGGGTTCTACTTCGCGCGACCACGGTTCTTCCTCGCGCACGTCGTACCGTGGGAGACGTGCCCGACGACCCTTCGACACCGACCCCGACCAGCTCCCCCGCCCACGTGGCGACGTCCTCCGCCGACGTGCCGACGACGTCCGCCGTCCCGACGCTCTCGTCGCGGCTCGCGTGGCGCCCGAGCCAGCCGCCGGCGTCGGGCACGGAACCGGCGCCGCGGACCGGGACCGTCGACGACGCCGTCGAGCTGCTGCGCGGCCTGCGGATCACCGCGCTCACGGGGGCTGGGGTCTCCACGGACTCGGGGATCCCGGACTACCGCGGGCCGGACTCGCCGCCGCGCAACCCGATGACCTACCAGCAGTTCGTGCAGGACGAGGCGTTCCGCCGGCACTACTGGGCGCGCAACCACGTGGGCTGGCAGCACGTGCACCGCACGCACCCGAACGCGGGCCACCGCGCGCTCGCGCGGCTGGAGGACGCGGGCGTTCTGGTGGGACTCATCACGCAGAACGTCGACCTGCTGCACGAGGACGCGGGCAGCCGCCACGTCATCGACCTGCACGGCCGCTACGACCGCGTCATCTGCCTGCAGTGCGGCCGTGTCATCTCGCGCGAGCACCTCGCCGAGCGGCTGACGGCGCTGAACCCGGGGTTCATCGAGAGCATCGGCGACGTCGCGGACGTGGAGATCGCCCCGGACGCGGACGCCGTGATCGAGCAGACGTCGCACTTCCGGCCCGCGCCGTGCGAGTTCTGCGGCGGGGTGCTCAAGCCGGAGATCGTGTACTTCGGCGAGAACGTGCCGCGTGAGCGCGTCGAGCGCGCGTACGCGATGGTCGACGACGCCGAGGCGCTCCTCGTCGCGGGGTCGTCGCTCACGGTGATGAGCGGGCTGCGGTTCGTGCGGCACGCGGCGAAGCAGGACAAGCCGGTCGTCATCGTCAACCGCGGCTGGACGCGCGGCGACCCGCTCGCGACGCTCAAGGTTGAGGCCGGCACCACCGAGACCCTCACCGCCCTCGCCGAGGCGCTCACGCGCTGAGGCGAGCGACCCACGAGCGGTGGGGAGGGACGACGACGCCGGGTCGTGGTGGGCCTGGCGGGAGGCGCCGAGGCACGAGGCGCCGGATGGTAGACCCGGCGTCGTCGTCCCTCCCCACCGCGATCGCAACGACAGGGGCAGTGCGCTCAGCGCTGCGCGCTGAAGAAGTCGCGCAGGAGTCGGCCGCACTCGTCCTCGCGGACGCCGCCGATCACCTCGACGGCGTGGTTGGCGCGCTGGTCGCGCACGAGGTCCCAGACCGAGCCGGTGGCGCCGGCCTTGGGGTCCCACGCGCCGAGCACGAGCCGTTCGACGCGCGCGAGGACGAGCGCCCCCGCGCACATGACGCAGGGCTCGAGCGTGACGACGAGCGTGCAGCCCTCGAGCCGCCACTCCCCCGTCGTCGCGGCGGCCTGGCGCAGCGCGAGCACCTCGGCGTGGGCGGTCGGGTCGCCGGTCTCCTCGCGCCGGTTCCGGCCGACGCCGAGCAGCCGCCCGTCGGGCCCGACGACGAGCGCACCCACCGGCACGTCGGCGCTCGCGAGGGCGTGGGTCGCCTCGTGGAGCGCGAGCCCCATGAGGGCGTCCCAGACCTGGTGGCGACCGGCCACCGTGCCGGGCGGGAACGTGCCCTCGGCCCACGGCAGCTCGAGCCCTCGGGGTGCGGCCGTGCCCGACGTCGACCCCTCGCCCGGGTGGGCGGGGTCGCCGGGGCGAGCGACGTCGTCGGGCACGGGACCTCCGGTCGATAGCAGCGAGCCGCACACCAGGCTAGCGACCGCGGCCGGCGGCACCCGGGAGGCGGACGGTTACCGGCCGGTACGAGAGGTCCCGCGGTCGGATACCGTTGTCGCCATGCGCCTGCACGTCGCCGACCACCCGCTCGTGGCCCACAAGCTGACCGTCCTGCGGAACAAGGACACGGCGTCGCCGACGTTCCGGCTCCTCGTGGACGAGCTCGTCACGCTGCTCGCCTACGAGGCCACGCGCGACGTGCGCGTGGAGCCGCACGAGATCGAGACTCCCGTGACGACGACGGTCGGCGTGCGCCTCGCGGAGCCGCGCCCGCTCGTCGTGCCGATCCTGCGCGCGGGGCTCGGGATGCTCGAGGGCATGACGCGCCTGCTGCCGACGGCGGAGGTCGGGTTCCTCGGGATGCAGCGCGACGAGGAGACCCTCGAGGCGGTCACGTACGCGAACCGTCTCCCCGACGACCTCACGGGCCGGCACGTCTTCCTGCTCGACCCGATGCTCGCGACGGGCGGCACGCTCGTCGCGGCGATCGACTACGTCTTCGAGCGCGGGGCGCGCGACGTCACGGCCGTGTGCCTGCTGGCCGCGCCCGAGGGCATCCAGGTGCTGGAGAACGCCGTCGGAAACCGGGTCGACGTCCAGCTCGTGGTCGCCGCCGTCGACGAGCGGCTCAACGAGAAGGCCTACATCGTGCCCGGCCTCGGGGACGCGGGAGACCGCCTGTACGGCGTCGTCTGAGCCTGCCACCTGCGACGACACCGCCGGCGACGCCGCAGTCCGCTGCCCGGCGGCCCGTGGTTCGCCCAGGACGCGAGACCAACCCAGTCCGCATCCTGAGAAGTTCCTGTCCTCCCCTTGGCGTTCCCCGCCATGCGCTGCCATGCTCGCTCTCGTGAGCACCTCGACCCGTCCCGTCAGCGCGCCGTCCGGCGCGTGCTCGGGCGCGGTCATGTGCGTCTGTTGTCAGGCCTGAACCCTTCCCCGCACCCCGGTTCAGACCTCGACCCCTGCCGACCCGCCGGTCCTCCGGCGCCGCTGTCGGCCCGACGCACCCGGAGCCACCCATGACCACGCTCACCGCCACCCGTCCCGCCCGCCGCACCTCCACGGCACGCGCGGTGCCGCCGCCCCAGCCCGCCGCACCGGGGCGCAAGCCCGGCTTCGTGCTCTACGTCGGGGTCGACCAGGCCCCGGACGAGCAGCCGCCGACGGGCCGCGTCGAGGACCTCGTCGAGCTCGCCGAGGCCCTCGGGGAGCTCGCGCGGGACTGGCTGCCCGGCGCCGAGACCTACACCGCGCTCGCCCTCGCCGAGCCGTCCACGGCGACCGCCTCTCCGGTCCAGGACATCGCCGCGTTCCGTGAGCGCCTCGCGACGCTGTCGCCGGTGCCGCGCGTCGTCATCGACCCGGCGGCCCGCACGGTCGCGGTCGACGGCCGGTCCACGCGCCTGACGTTCCGCGAGCTCGAGCTCCTGTCGTACCTCGCGCGCACGGCCCACCGGGTCGTGCCGCGCGCCGAGCTGCTCGGCACCGTGTGGGCAGACCACGACGTCGCGGCGGGCAGCCGCACGATCGACGTCCACGTCCGCCGTCTGCGCGAGAAGCTGGGCCTGCAGCACGTCATCACGACCGTCCGCGGGCTCGGCTACCGGTTCGACCCGCAGACCCCCGTCGTCCTCGGTGGCACGGGGGACGCCGCCTGAGGACCCGCGCTGCCGGGCCGCGGACGACGTGGGGGTGCGTGAGATCCGTGCCCGGCAGCGCACCACCCCCCGTCCCTCGCCGGGCGGCCGGGGCCCTGCGGCGATACGTTCGGCCCATGCGCACAGTCATCGCGGGAGGTCACGGCCAGGTCGGCCGCCGCCTCGCCCGCACGCTGGTGGAGCGCGGCGACGACGTGGTGGCGCTCGTCCGGTCCGCCGCGCAGATCACGGACGTCACCGAGCTGGGGGCCCACGTGTCTCTGGTCGATCTCGAGAAGGACGACGCGGTCGCCGTGTCGTTCGAGCTCGAGGGGGCGGACGCCGTCGTCTTCACGGCGGGTGCGGGCCCCGGGAGCGGGGCCGGGCGCAAGGACACGGTCGACCGCGCGGGCGCAGCGCTGCTGGCGGACGCCGCCGAGCGCGCCGGCGTCGCGCGGTACGTCCTCGTCTCGTCCCGCGGGGTCGACGCGGCCCATGCCGACGAGCGTCCTGACGGGATCGACGACGTCTTCTGGGCCTACCTGCGCGCGAAGGCCGCCGCCGAGGACGATCTGCGCGCCCGGAGCGACCTGGGGTGGACGATCGTCCGTCCCGGGCGCCTGACGGACGAGCCCGGCGTCGGGCTCGTCGCGCTCGCGCCCGTCGGCGACGACACCAAGCCGCGCGGCAAGCGGCGCAAGGCCGGTGCCCCGATCGGTGAGCGGGACGACGTCACGCGGGACGACGTGGCGCTCGTCGTCGCGGCGGTGCTGCACGAGCCACGCTCGGCCGGGCTCGTGCTCGACCTCGTGGGTGGCGAACGACCCGTCGACGAGGCCCTGGCGGACGCCCTGCCCTGACGGGCGCGTCAGCCCTCGCCGCAGCGACCCTGCCGCTCCCAGAAGATCCAGCCCAGCGCCGGGTGGTCCGGTCGGACCAGGATGCCGCTGTTGCGGGCCGCGAAGTTCCACCCGCGGTACGAGACCTCGGCGCTGTGGTCGTACCAGGTGCCGTTCTCCCAGGGGGCGTGACACTGCGGTGCCAACGTGAACGGTGCGACCTCGAGCTGCTGCGACCAGGAACCGGCGCGGACGGTGTAGCTCGCGCCGGACCACGACGCCTCCCCGAGCGCCACGGTCCGCGTCTCACCCGCCGCCAGGTCCCACGAGCCCTTGCCCTGCCCGGTGACGCGGAAGGTCACCGGGACGTTCGAGGCGGAGTTGTCGAGGAGCACCGACACGTCGCGGTAGGAGTGGCCCCGCTCGTCGTCGTAGGCGGGGTCACCGAGCACCAGGCTCGCGGCCGGCTCCACGACGGCGCAGTCGAGCGCCCCGAAGTCGGTGGTCACGGTCTGCGAGAACGGGGTGCCGAGGACGGTGCGCGACAGGTCGAAGCTCACCTTCCCGTGCTTGACCGCGAGCGCGCCCGTGCCGACGTCGACGCTCGACGCCTGCCCCGGGGCGACGTCGCCGAGGTCGTGCGTGCCGAACGGCGTACGTGCCACGGCGTGCAGCACCTCGCCCGAGTCGTTCCGCAGACCCACCGTGAGCACGACCCCGTCGGAGCCGCTCGAGCACTGCGGCACCGCCGTGAGGCTCGCCGACCAGTCGGGCACGTAGCGCGCGCCCTGGTACCGGGCGCTCAGCGCCGAGCTCTCGAAGCCCTTGCCGAGGACCCACCGGTACTGGCGGAACGTCACGGCGCCCGGCTTCACCTCGAGGCTCTTCGTGTCGATCGTGAAGGTCACGGTCTGCCCCGGAGCGATCGTCTGCACGGGGGCCGAGTCGCCGTACGTGCCGCCGAGCATGCGGGCGTCCACCGTCTCCGGCGAGTCGTTCGTGAACGTGCCGACGAGCTTCACCGAGCCGTCCTGCCAGAGCGCCTCGACGCTCGCGCTCTTGGCCCACACCGGCTGGTAGGTCGAGGCGCCGTACTCCGCCTCGACCGTGCGCGTCCCAGGGCCGGCCGGCTGTACACGCTCCACGGTGAAGGTCGCCGTGCCCGCCGCGACCTCACGTGCCCGCGTGTCGACGGCGAACGTCGCGGTGGCGCCCGGCGCGACCGCGACAGGCGCGGCGGTGCCGTGCGGCGTCGACATCGCGACCCGCAGCGTCGTCGCGGCGTAGGGGTTGTGGAACGTCCCGGTGAGCACCGTCGACCCGACGCCCGCGCCGGGTGGCACGACCCAACCCGCCGTCGCGCTCGCGGCGCGAGCCGTGCTCGACCAGTCGAAGCAGTCGACGCCGTCGACGCGGTGCGTCGCGAGCTGACGCCCGTCCGCCTGCACGGCGTACTCCCCGCCCGCTCCACCGACCTGGGTACGGACCTCGACCGAGCGGCCGGCCCGGACGGTCGTCGCGTCGGCGACCCCCGGGACTGTGAACGACGACGGCAACGTCGATCGCGTGTTGTCGAGGGAGAACGTCAGGGGTGCGCTGGACGTCTCGGTCGCACGGTCGAAGGTGCACCGCCCGACGGTCGGCGCGGGTGCGGTGGGCGCGATCGTCTGCCCGGCGAGCGGGACGGGCAGCAGGCTCTGGTAGCCCTTGCCGTCGCCGTCGGCGTCGGTGTGCCAGCGGTACTGGCGCACGACGGCGGTCGCGTCGGTGGTCGTGGTCAGCGCCGTGTCGAGCACGAGCTCGCCGGAGGCCTCACGAGCGAGCGGGGCGATCACGGCCGAGTCCGAGACGTCGGCCCACGTCCCCACGTCGGGCGCGAGGAGCCGCACGTCCATGCCCGACCCGGTGCCGTTGACGACGGCCGCGACGTAGCGGACTGTCCCACCCGCGTTCTCGGGCGTCACCGTCACGTCGGCACGGCCGAGCCACGGCGGCGGTGTCCAGCAGTCGAGTGCGGCGTGCGCCCCGGCGTCGAAGCGCTCCTCGAACACCTGGCCCGCCACCGTCGTCGTGAGCACGACCGTGGCGCGGCCCGCGGGGAAGCGGTCCCCGTCGTCGACGCGCAGGGACGCGACCGCGCCGCTCCCGAGCGAACGGGTGCTCGAGGTCGAACCAGCGGCCTCGAGCCGTACCGACACGTCCTCGTAGGCGGTCGTGTTCTCGACCTGCGCGACGATCGAGGCGAGATCTGCCAGGCCCGCGGAGGTGCACTGCGGCTGCGGCTCGTCGATCCCGGTGGCCGCACCGGCCCAGCGGTCGTCGACCTCCACCGTGACGCCGGCGCTGCCGGCGTGCGCCTCGTGCGCGGTGCCGCGCACGGTGATCTTCCCGGACTCGAGAGCACCGGCGCTGTCCGCGAGCAGGTGGAGCGGCACCACGGACGTGGTGCGTGGCGCGAGGGAGGTTCCCGACGGCGCCGCGCAGGTCACCGCCTGGGAGTCGCCCTGGGTGCACGTCCAGCCACCGGCGGCCGCGCCCACAAGGCTCAGGCCCGCGGGCAGGTCGACCGTGACGGCCGGCTCGACGGCGGGCTTGTCCCCGCTGTTGCGCACGTCCACGCGCAGCGTCGCGTCGCCGGGGTTGTCGAACGTGAGGCTCGTCGGGGTCGTGACGCGGATCTCGGCACCGTAGTACCCGACCGTCGTCGGCTGGAACGCACGGCGGACGGGCTCGACGCCCTGCGCGCGCACGGTCCCTGCGAAGACGTAGTCGCCGCCGGACTCCGCCTCGACCTGCACGACGAGGTCCTGCGTCGCGCCCGGGCCGAGCACCCCGACGTCGCACGTGACGACGCTCGTCCCGTCGGCCTGCGGGACCGCACTGCCGCAGGGCAGCGCCTCGGCGCGCAGGATCGCCGGCGCGACCGAGGCTCCGCGCGGCACGAGGGCCGAGCCGGCCGTCGACACCCCGGCCGGCAGCGTCAGGTCGACCAGGACGTCCTCCGCGGCGCTGCCGCCGGTGTTGGACGCGGTCATGACGAGGTCTTCCGGCTGGCGGGCGGCGAGCTCGACGGCACCGAGCGAGAGGTCGAGGGCCGCCGGCGCGGGAGTCGGGGTCGGGCCGGGGCCAGGCGGGGGCGTCACCGGATCGCCCGGCTGGGGCGAGCCACCACCGGGCTGGCTGCCCGTGCCACCGGTCCCCGGGTCCGTGCCCGGAGGGGTCTGCGCACCGGTCGCGCCATCGCTCGGCGCCGCAGGATCCGTCGTCCCCGGGTCCGTGACGAGCGCGGGGTCCTCGGCGGGCGGGACGTTGGCGGGTGACGTGGGGTCGGTCGCGGCGTCGGTCGGTGCCGGTGTCGTGCCGCCCGAGGGGCTCGAGGTGGGTGACGGCTCCTGCGACGGCTCCGCCTGGGTGGACGGGGGCGGCGTCGGTTCGGGGGAGAACGCGCCGAGCGCCCCGGCGACACCGAGACCGGCCACGGCGAGGACGCCGACCGTGACCGCGGCCGCGGCGAGGGGGGCCGACGCCACGAGCGCGACGAGCCCACCGGCACCGGCGGCCGCCAGGGCCCCGGCGCCTCCCGCGGCGGCGCCGCCGGCGGCCACCGCCCCGGCGGCGGCCGAGCCTGCGGTGCCCGCACCAGCGGCACCTGCGCCCGCGGCTCCGGCCGTGCCCGCGGCACCCGCCGTCCCGGTGCCCGCTGCGCCGGCACCCGCCGCGCCGCCGGTACCGGCCGCACCCGCGCCGCCGGCCGTGGCGGTCGCGCCACCGCCCGCGGTGCCCGTGCCTGCCGCACCGGCGCCGCCCGACGACTCGAGGACGCCCGCCACGCCGGACCCGACGGCCGCACCGCCTGCGACGGGCAGCGCCGTCCCGACGAGGCCCAGCGCGCCGACGCCCAGGACGAGCGGCGCGATGACGGCGCGCATGCCGTGGGACACGTCGCCGAGCTCCAGCACGAGGCCGCGACACTCGCCGCACCCCTCGAGGTGGGTCTCGACCCGCGCGTTCTCCCGCTTGGCGAGTCCGCCGCGCACGTACGACCCGAGGAGCGCGTTGACGGTCCGGCACTCCTCGGCGGGGACGCCGCCGAGGTGCTGCTGGAGGTACGCCTGACGCAGGCCTTCGCGCGCCCGGTACGCGAGCGCCGACACCCCGTTGGCGGTGAGGCCGAGGATCGGGGCGATCTCTGCCGGCGCGAGGTTCTCGACCTCGGTGTACCAGAGCACGGCGCGCCACCGCTCGGGCAGCTCGTGGTAGGCGCGCGTGACGATGGACCGCTCGAAGCCCTCGAGCGTCGGGTCCTCGGTCGAGGCCATCGGCCCGAACGCGGACTCGAACGTGCGCTCGTCGTCGGTGGGCTGCGTGCGCCGGGCGCCGTTGACGAGGTCGTACGACAGCCGTCGCACCACGGTGAACAGGTATGCGCGGAACGTGACGTCGGGGCCACCACCGCCCTGGAGCACGGAGAGCGTGCGCGCGAAGGCGTCGGAGACCACGTCGTCGGCGTCGGCCGTGGAGCGCACGTACTGCCGCGCGACGGTGCGGGCAGCGGCGGCGTGGCGCTCGTACAGCGCGCCGTACGCGCTCGTGTCACCGTCTCGCACCGCCGTGATCAGCTCAGCGTCGCTCGACGCCTCGCTCCACACACGTTCCTGTGCTTCTGTCATGTCACCCGCCCCGGAGACCGCCTCGAGTCCGCGAGGCCTACGGGGGCCTATCGTAGACGCACGTCCAGGATCCGGGCAGTGCCTTTCCGGCGACAGAACGGAATCGGGGCCAGACGCCCCGGTTCGCCCTTTTTTAACCCGGACCAGCCGTCCCAGGAACTTTTTGCCGAACTCGCGTCATACAGCGGGCCCTCGCCCGTCTCCTCTACATGGACCTCCTCCATGGGTACGCCACGCCTGCCCCCGACGCGCTGCGGGAGCACTGGCGCGCCGCGAGCCTCGAGAGCGTCTGGCTCCGACCCGGCGACTGGTACCACCCAGCCGTGGACGCGCTCACGGAGGCCGTGTGCGAGCGCCGCGACGTCACACCTGCGGCGGAACGCCTCGGTCGCGTGCGCGGCGAGGCGGGCGTCGGGATCGGCGAGGCCATCGACGACGTCGCGTGCCTCTACCGTGCGCACGCCCGTGAACCGGACCTCGAGCTGCTGCGGGCCGTCGCGGTCGGGTGGACGGAGGGCTACGAGTCGGTGCCCGTGACGCCTGAGGTGCTCGACCCGGAGTCCGGGCTCGCGACCACGCAGTACCTCGTGCACCGGCTGCGCGAGACCTACGGCGTCGCACAGCGTGCGGGAGTACCGCCGGCCGAGACGCACGGTCTCCTCGTCGTCGACGTCGCGCTCGACGAGCTCACCGGGTGGCAGCGCTTCGCCCGGTCCGCCGCGATGGGGCGGGCGCTCACCCAGACGTTCGGCGACGGGCACCCGATGGCGTCGCTCGGCAACGGGCTGTTCGTGGTCCTGGGCGAGCGCAGCTCCGACGACGACGCGCTCCGGTCGGAGCTGCGGCACCGGATCGACCGGACGGGTCTCGCGCTCGGCGTCACCGCGATCCTGCGTCGGCCGCCACGCCTGTGGTTCGAACCACTCCCCCGGACCCATGCGGGCGTGGTCGACCTCCTCCACACGCTGGAGCGCTGACGCGTCTCGGGCGGTGCGCTCCGCGCACGACGAACGCCCCGTCCCGCGCGGGCGAGCGCGCGGTCCGGGGCGTCGTGGGTCGTCGCGTGAAGGGTCAGCGCGGCGTGAAGGTCAGACAGTCCGCGCTGACCTCGCTCGACGGCCCCGCCCCCACGCGGATCGACGGCGCCGAGCACTCGAGCGACGCGTTGTGGATGCACTCCGTGCGCTGGCAGGCGCCGACGTGGGCCAGGACCTTCTCGAGCCCGCCCTTGGTGCCCAGCGGGATGAAGGTGGCGCACTCGGCGTCCCCCAGGTGACCGGCGATCGTGACGGCACCGGCGTGGCACCCGTGGTCGTGGTTGTAACCGCACCCGTCGATGGAACACTCGACGACCTGGGGCATCTCCATGAGGCTGCTCATCGCGATCTCCTGTCTGGACGGAACTGGGGGCTGCGCTTCCCTCCACGATATTCCTGACAAGCAACGCTGTATAGCAAGGAAGGCCTTGCTAAGAATTGCGCGAAAGAATGCGAATTAGCGCACGGCATTCTTTCGAAATAATTTCGCCGCAGTGCGCGGGGCCCGCCGAAGCCGACCGGTCAGTCGCCGGAGTCGTCGGGCGCCGGGCGCCAGATGACCAGGGCGCGCGCCTCGGAGTGCTCGGCGAACGTCTCGCGCAGCGCCTCCTCGACGCCGCGGCGCACGCTGCGCCCGCGGGGCACCACGACGACGTCGCCGCTCGCCGCGGCCGCGAACACGCGCCCACCGGGCTCGACCCGCGCGGAGAGCGCCTCGATGCGCCGCTCGAGCCGCTCCACCTGGGACTCCAGGGCGAGGATGCGCTGGATGCCCGCGAGGTTGATGCCCTCGTCGTGGCTCAGCCGCTGGACCTCGAGGAGCTTGCCGACGTCACGCAGCGAGTACCGGCGCCCCCGGCCCGCCGTGCGGCGCGGCACGACGAGGCCGAGGCGGTCGTACTGGCGCAGCGTCTGGGGATGCATCCCCGCGAGCGCCGCCGCCTGGGAGATGACGAGGACGGGTGCGTCCTGGTCGACGTCGGCCACCGGGATCACTCCGTCGCCTGGCGGGCCAGGTCCGCTCGCACGTCCTCGCCGTCCGTCTCGGCGGCGAACGTCTCGACCGCCGCCCGCGCGGCCTTGGACAGCTTTTGCGGCACGGCGACCTGCACGGTGACGAGCAGGTCCCCGGTCGCCTTCGCGGTCTGCACACCGCGGCCCTTGACGCGCAGGGTGCGGCCCGACGGCGTCCCGGCGGGGACCTTGACCTTGACCGACCCGCCGTCCAGCGTCGGCACGCTGATGGTCGCACCGAGCGTCGCCTCGGCGAACGTCACGGGGACGGTCACGCGCAGGTTGGTGCCGTCGGCCGCGAACACGGGGTGCGGCGTCACGTGGACGGTGACGACGAGGTCACCGTCGGGACCGCCGCCCATGCCCGGACGGCCCTTGCCGCGCAGGCGGATCTTCTGCCCGTCACGCACGCCCGGCGGGATGCGCGTGGTGACGTTCCGGCCGTCGACGGTGAACGTGACGGTCGACCCCTCGACCGCCTGGCGGAACGGGAGCGTGGTGCTCGCGGCGACGTCCGACCCGGCGCGTGGGCGCGGACCGCCGCCGAACTGCTGGGCGCCGCCTGCGCCGCCGAACATCGAGCCGAGGATGTCCTCGAACCCGGCGGCACCCTGGCCGCCGGTGGAGTACCGCACCCGGGTGCCGCCCGGTCCGCCGGCACCGCCGAACATGCCGCCGAACAGGTCCTCGAAGCCCGCTCCCCCGGCGCCGCCGGGACCTGCGGAGAAGCGCGCACCGCCGCCCGCCATGGCGCGGATCGCGTCGTACTGCTCGCGCTCCTTGGGGTCGGAGAGGACGGCGTACGCCTCGCCGATCTCCTTGAACTTCGCCTCGGCCGCCGCGTCGCCCTGGTTCTGGTCGGGGTGGTACTGGCGGGCGAGCTTGCGGTACGCCTTCTTGATCGCGGCGTCGTCGGCGTCCTTGGGGACGCCGAGCGCGGCGTAGAAGTCCTTCTCCATCCAGTCCTGCCCGGTCACGGCGCCTCCCTCCTGTCGGTGGTCGTGGTCCTTGTCCTTCGTGTCGTGCCTGGTCGTGCGTGTGTGGCGTGGTGGGCCTGCTCGTGATCCTCGCGTGCCCGACGGCGAGGCGCACCTTCGCGCAGAAGGTGCGCCGCGCCGTCGGGCACGCCGGTGATGGTGCGGTGCGACCCGCCCGGAGCGGGACTACTCGGGCCCGACGACCGACACGCGCGCGGCACGCACGACGCGGTCGCCGATCCGGTACCCCGGCTCGATGACGAGGTTCACCGTCGCCGAGGTCGCCTCGGGGTCGGCCTGGTGCATGAGCGCCTCGTGGACGTTCGGGTCGAACTCCTCGCCGACCTTCCCGTACCGCTCGATCCCGAGCCTCTCGAGGCTCGCGTCGAGCTTGTCCGCGATCGCGGCGAACGGGCCGGTGAGCTCGCCGTGCTGGCGGGCGCGGTCCACGTCGTCGAGCACGGGCAGGAGCGCGGTCAGCACGTCCTCCACGCCCTTGGTGCGCGCGGCCTCCTGGTCGCGCAGCGCCCGGTTGCGGTAGTTCGTGAAGCTCGCGCGCTCACGCTGGAGCGAGTCGAGGTGCTGGGCGGCCTCGGCCTTCGCGGCGAGGACCGCCGCATCGACCTCCGCCTCCCCGGACGGCTCGAAGTCGAGACCCGCGAGGGGGTCCGTCTCCGCGTCGTCCCCGGCCGACCCGCCGGCCTCCCCGGGGGCCGCCGCCTCGCCCGAGGGGCGGGGCTGGGCGGTCTCCGGGTCGACCTTGCGCTTGTCGGTGAACTGGAAGGGCTTGTCCTCGGGACCCTGACCGGGCTCGCGCCCGGCCTGCTCCTCGGGGCCCCGGGCCTCGTCCGACGTCACTTCTTGTCGTCCTCGTCGTCCACGATCTCGGCGTCGACGACGTCCTCGTCCGGGGCGCTGCTCGCGCCCGCGGCCGCGGTCGCGTCGTCGGTCGCCGCGCCGGGGTTGCCGGCGGCCTGCTCCTGCTCGGCCGAGGCGTAGAGCGCCTGGCCGATCTTCTGCGAGGACGCGACGAGCTTCTCGTGCGCGGTCTTCACGGCGGCGGCGTCCTCGCCCTCGAGCGCGGACTTCACCGACGCGATGTCGGCCTCGACCTCGGTGACGACGTCGGCCGGGAGCTTCTCCTTGTTCTCGGAGACGAGCTTCTCGGTCGAGTACACGAACGCCTCGGCCTGGTTGCGGGTCTCCGCCTCCTCGCGACGCTTCTTGTCCTCGGCCGCGTGCTCCTCGGCCTCCTTGACCATGCGGTCGATGTCCTCCTTCGGCAGCGCGGAGCCGCCGGTGATGGTCATCTTCTGCTCCTTGCCGGTGCCGCGGTCCTTGGCGCCGACGTGGACGATGCCGTTCGCGTCGATGTCGAAGGTGACCTCGATCTGCGGCACGCCGCGCGGGGCCGGCGCGATGCCGGTGAGCTCGAACGTGCCGAGCGGCTTGTTGTCGCGCGCGAACTCGCGCTCGCCCTGGAACACCTGGATGAGCACGGACGGCTGGTTGTCCTCGGCCGTCGAGAAGATCTCGCTGCGCTTGGTCGGGATGGCCGTGTTGCGCTCGATGAGCTTGGTCATCACGCCACCCTTGGTCTCGATGCCGAGGGACAGCGGGGTCACGTCGATGAGCAGGACGTCCTTGCGGTCGCCCGAGATGACGCCGGCCTGCAGGGCCGCGCCGACGGCGACGACCTCGTCCGGGTTGACGCCCTTGTTCGGCTCCTTGCCGCCCGTGAGCTCCTTGACGACGTCGGTCACGGCCGGCATGCGGGTGGAGCCACCCACGAGCACGACGTGGTCGATGTCCGAGACGGACACGCCCGCGTCGGCGATGACCTTGTGGAACGGGGCCTTCGTCCGGTCGAGCAGGTCCTGCGTCATCTGCTGGAACTGGGCGCGCGTGAGCTTCTCGTCCAGGTGGATCGGGCCGTTCTCGCTCATCGAGAGGTACTGCATCGAGACGTTGGTGCTCGTCGCGGACGAGAGCTCCTTCTTCGCCTGCTCCGCCGCCTCACGCAGACGCTGGAGCGCGATCTTGTCCTTCGACAGGTCGACGCCCGAGCTGTTCTTCACCTGCTTGATGAGGTGCTCGACGATGCGCTGGTCCCAGTCGTCGCCGCCGAGGCGGTTGTCGCCCGACGTCGCGCGGACCTGGATCGTGGAGAAGTCGTCGTCGTCCTTGCCGACCTCGAGGAGCGAGACGTCGAACGTGCCGCCACCCAGGTCGAAGACGAGGATGAGCTCGTCCTCCTTGCCCTTCTCCAGGCCGTACGCGAGCGCCGCCGCGGTGGGCTCGTTGACGATGCGCGTCACGTTGAGGCCCGCGATCTGCCCGGCGTCCTTGGTCGCCTGGCGCTCGGCGTCGTTGAAGTACGCCGGGACGGTGACGACCGCGTCGGTGACGGGCTCGCCCAGGTACTCCTCGGCGTCGCGCTTGAGCTTGCCCAGGATGCGCGCGGAGATCTCCTGCGCGGTGTAGTTCTTGTCGTCGATCTCCACCGACCAGTCGGTGCCCATGTGGCGCTTCACCGAGCTGATGGTGCGGTCGACGTTCGTGACGGCCTGCCGCTTGGCGACCTCGCCGACGAGGACCTCGCCGGTCTTGGAGAACGCGACCACCGACGGCGTCGTGCGCGACCCCTCGGCGTTCGCGATGACCGTGGGCTCCCCGCCCTCGAGGACGGCGACCACCGAGTTGGTGGTACCGAGGTCGATCCCGACTGCTCGTGCCATGTGTGCTGCCTCCGTTGTGCTGTGGCCGCACCGGACCCGTGGCGCACGACGGCGCACGGTGCCCGGGCGGACCGGGTTGAGTCTGCTTCACTCAAGGTAGATCCGCGGTCGGCGCTCGCGCAACCTCACCCGGCTCAACTTGAGTCCACCAGGCTCAACCTTCACGCAACGCGCACTATTCCCCGCTCGCGGCCGCGCGTGACCGCGCCTGCTGGCGCGCACGCCGCAGCGCGTAGCCCTCCCGCCAGTCCCCGGCGAGAGTCATGTCGCGGCGGCGGGCCTCGTCGACGGACAGCTCGACGGGGAACCCCCAGGTGTCGGCGAGCACGAACAGGTGGTCGCCCGTGACGGTCGTGCCCTGGAGCTTCTCGAGCTCTCGGAGCCCCCGGTGCACCGTGCGCCGGAAGCGCGACTCCTCGTCCCGGAGCACGGTGCTCAGAACCTCGCGCTGCCCGACCAGGCTCGGGTAGGCGTCGCGGTACGTCTCGGCCACGACGCCGACGAGGTCGTCGACGAACCGGTCCTCCAGTCCGAGCCGGAGCGCGTGCACCACGGCCCGACGCACGAGCCGCCGCAGCACGTACCCGTGGGCCTTGTTGCTCGGCCGCACGCCGTCCGCGGCGAGGAACGTCGCGGCACGCGCGTGGTCCGCGATCACGCGGAACGGGCGCGGGTCGTCCTCGTACGCGCGACCGCTCAGGTCCTCCAGCCGGTCGACCAGGGGGCGGAGCAGACTCACGTCGAACACGTCGGGGGTCGGCGTCGCGGCCGCGGCGATGCGCTCGAGCCCGCCCCCGAAGTCGATGCTCGGCTCGGCGAGGAGGACGAAGCCCTCGCTCGTGCGGCGGTAGCGCATGAACACCTGGTTGCCGATCTCGACGAACCGTCCCCCCTCGCTCGCCGGGTGGGGCTCACCGGACGACGGGTCGTGGAGCTCCGGGCCGAGGTCGTAGAAGACCTCCGAGTCCGGTCCGCAGGGGTCGCCCACGGGCGTGCCCTCCAGGCCGCCTCCCCGGCTCCACCAGTTCTCCTCGGCGTCGTAGAGGAAGACGCGGCCGCCGCGCATCCCCTCGCGGTCGCCGTCCGCACGCGAGCCCATGTCCACGACCGGCGCCTCGATCCCGTGCTCGGCGAACACCGTGACCCAGGCCCGGGCCGCCGCCTCGTCCCGAGGGATCCCGTGCTCGGGCGACCCGCGGAAGCACGTGACGTACAGGCGCGAGAGGTCGACGCCGACGAGTGCGAGGAAGTCGGCGAACCACCGGACCTGTCGTTCCACGTCGGCAGACCCCAGGCTCCAGTTGCCCAGCATCTCGAAGAAGGTCGTGTGCCGCCGGTCCCCGACCTCGTCGATGTCCTGCGCCCGCAGGCACGGCTGCGAGTCGGCCAGGAGCCGCCCGGCGGCGTGCGGCCGCACGCCGAGCAGGTAGGGCATCAACGGCTGCATCCCTGCGCCCGTGAACAGGGTCGTCGGGTCCTCGTGCAGCACCAGGGGCGCTCGCGCGATCACGGCGTGCCCTCGGGAGGCGAAGAAGTCGAGGTAGGCCGAGCGGATCTCCTGGGCGTCCATCCCGTCGACCCTAGGGACCGGGACCACCGACTTCCAGGGCATTCCCCCGGTGCCCGGGGTGGACGGCCCGCGCCCCGCGACCACGTCGGGGCACAGCGGGGTACAGCGGGCGGCTCACCGGGAGCCGCGCCGCCCCTCGCTCAGATCAGCTCGACGCCGTCGGCCTGCGGCCCCCGGTCGCTCTGCCGGACCTTGTAGCGGACCCGGTCGCCCTCCTCGAGCTCCTCCCCGCCCCGCACGACGGACACGTGCACGAACAGGTCCTCGCCCCCGGCGTCGGGAGTGATGAAGCCGAAGCCACGGTCCGCGTCGTAGCGCGCGACGGTGCCCTCGCCGCCGCGCACGCGCCCACCGGACGCCGGGCGGCCCTGCCGCCCGCGGTCCGTGACAGGGCGCCCGCTCCCGGAGCCCCGCACGAGCTGCACGTTGCGGGCGTTCGGCCCCTTGTCGCCCGCGACGACGTCGTACGTCACGCGCGCGCCCTCGGCGAGCTCGGTCAGTCCCCGGCCCAGGGCACTGACGTGCACGAAGACGTCGTCCCCGCCTCCGTCGGGAGCGACGAACCCGAAGCCCTTGACGTCGTCGTACCAGGACACGGTGCCGTCGGCGCCGTCGGCCGCGGGCTGCGCGGCCTGGGCACCGAGCGGGAGCAGGTGGTCCGCCTGCGGGCCCTTCTCCCCCTCGACGACGAGGAACGCCACCCGCTGGCCCTCCGCGATCACACCGCCTCCGACGATCGCCGAGCTGTGCACGAAGATCTCGCCGCGACCGTCGTCGGGCGTGACGAAGCCGTACCCCTTGGCCGGCTCGTACCAGGAGACGGTGCCCAGCACGCCCAGGGGCGCATCGGGGGCCCGGTCGCCCGTGACACGGACGCGGCGCGCCTGCGGGCCGCGGTCGCCCTCGCCCACCTCGAACTCCACGACCTGCCCCTCGCGGAGCTGCTTCGGTCCGTCGTCGCCGACGATCTCGGACGCGTGGACGAACAGGTCCTCGGCCTCGTTCCCGAGGTCGATGAAGCCGAACCCTCGGTCGGCGTCGAACCATCGGACTGTTCCCTGGGGCACTGCAGACTCCTCGTTTTGGCAGATGTTGCTGTCACCAGTGTCCCCGACGCCGGGACGTGGTCCAGCAGGAGGGGCGCCAGGACGCCGGAAGGTCCCGGGGAGCGACTCGCGACCGCCAGACAGTTGTCATGTTTATTGACGCCATGTACGGTGACCCCATGCTCGCTGCACCTGGCGCCGCCGCCGGCGCGCTCGTCTGGAGGCTGTCCACACGGTGGCGCACGGCCGTCGACCGCACCGTGGGCGCCTACGGCCTCACGCACGCGACGTACGTCGTGCTCACCACCCTCTACTCGCTGTCCGGCGGTCACCGCCCCACGGACGGTGCCGAGGCCCCCAGCCAGCGCGTCCTCGCCGACGCGTCCGGCATGGAACCGATGTACGTCTCACGCCTCGTCCGCTCCCTGGAGTCCGACGGGCTCGTCACGCGTACCCGCGACGACCGCGACACCCGCGTCGTCCGGCTGCACCTCACCGAGCACGGGCTCGAGGTCGCCCACCCCGCGATGGACGCGGTCCAGGGCCTCCTCGAGCAGCTCCTCGCCCCGCTGGGCGGTCGCGGCAGCGCTCGTACCGCCGAGCTGGTCACCGCCCTGACCGAGCTCCTCGACGCACCCCTGGACCCTGGAGCCACCGATGCCTGACGTGCGCGTCCTCGACTCGAGCATGCACTTCCGCGAGGTCCGCGCCGACGAGGACGCCGGTGCCGCGCCCGTCGTGTTCCTCCACGGCAACCCCTCGTCGTCGCACACCTGGCGCCACGTGCTCCCGGCCGTCGGCCGGGGCAGGTTGCTGGCGCCCGACCTGATCGGCATGGGTCGCTCGGGCAAGCCGGACCTGGACTACAGGTTCGCCGACCACGCCCGCTACCTCGACGCCTGGTTCGACGCCGTGCTGGGGGACGAGCCGACGGTCCTCGTCGGGCACGACTGGGGAGGCGCGCTGGCGATCGACCGCGCGGCCCGGCACCCCGGCCGGGTGCTCGGTGTGGCGGCCCTCGAAGCGGTGCTGCGGCCCGTTCGTCCGGAGCACCTGTCCCCGCAGGCCCGCGCGCGGAGCGAGCGCATCGCGTCGCCCGAGGGCGAGGTGATGTTCCTGGACCACGACACGGCCGTCCGGCAGGCCTACCGCGCCGGCGTGCTCCACCCGGTGCCCGACCAGGACCTCGCGCCCTACCTGGCGCCCTACCCGACCCGCGAGAGCCGCCGACCGCTGCTCGCCTGGGCGCGCCAGCTCGCCGAGCCACCCGCCGAGCTGGTCGCGCGCCTCGAAGCGGCCGGGAGGTGGCTGGAGACGTCTGCCGACGTGCCGAAGCTCCTGCTCACCTTCGACGGCTCCGCGACCCTCCTGATCGACGACCGAGCGGTCACCTGGGCGCACGAGCACCTCGCCGCCGTCGAGGTCGAGCACGTGGGGACGGCGGGGCACCACGCCACCGAGGACAGGCCGGCAGAGATCGGGCGCGCGGTCGGGGCGTGGCTGGACCGTCAGAGCCTGCGCTGACCGTGCGACGGACCGTGGCCGGGATCAGCGGCCACGGCCCCCCGCGACGTCAGCCGTCTCCGTCGCCCCAGCTCCGCTCGTCGCCAGGGTCGACGTCGGTCGGGACGTCCGGGTCCTTCGGCAGGGACTCGTTCGCGAGCGCGGGGAACGCGCCCGCCGTCCCGATGTCCGGCGCGCCCTGCATCGCCTCCTCCTCGCCCCGCCAGTCCTGCTCCTCGCCGGTCCGGCGGGTGCTCTCCGGCTGCGACTCGCTCATGGCACGTCCCTTCGTCGGTCGGGCCGGCCGGGAGGGTCGGCTCCTTCCTCGAACGTAGGCCGGTCGCCGGGACCCACAACTCGGGCCGTTCACCGGGGCGTCACCCGCACCTGCCACCATGGGCGCGTGCCGCGCCCCGACCGTCCGAGCCTCGCCCGCACCCTGGGCACCGTCGACGCCGTCGTCATCGGTCTCGGCGCGATGATCGGCGCGGGCGTGTTCTCCGCGTTCGCCCCCGCCGCCGCGGCCGCCGGGACAGGGCTGCTGATAGGCCTCGGGCTCGCCGCCGTGGTCGCGTACGCGAACGCGACGTCGTCGGCCCAGCTCGCCACCCAGTACCCCACGTCGGGCGGGACGTACGTCTACGGGCGCGAGCAGCTCGGTCCGTGGTGGGGGTACGTCGCCGGGTGGGGGTTCGTCGTCGGGAAGACGGCGAGCTGCGCCGCGATGGCGCTCGTCCTCGCGGCCTACGCCGCGCCGCCCGGATGGGAGCGCCCGGTGGCTGCTGCCGCCGTCGTCCTGCTCACGGCGGTGGGCTACCGGGGCGTGACGCGCACTGCGCGGCTCGCCCGGGCGATCGTCGCCGTCGCGCTCCTCGCGATCGCGACCGCCGTCGCGGCGAGCCTCGCCGGGACGGCGCCGCGCTGGTCCGCCGTCCTCGACGCCGACGGCGCGCACGGCGGCTGGTACGGCGTCCTGCAGTCCGCGGGGCTGCTGTTCTTCGCGTTCGCCGGGTACGCGCGCGTCGCGACCCTCGGTGAGGAGGTGCGCGACCCGCGCCGCACGATCCCGCGCGCGGTCCTCGTGTCGCTCGGGGTCGTCGTCGTGCTCTACGCGGTCGTGGCGGTGACGCTGCTCGCGGTGCTCGGGCCGGCCGGGCTCGCCGCGTCCGCCTCGCCGCTGGCCGACGCGGTCGCCGCCGGGTCGTGGACGTGGGCCGGGCCGGTGGTGAGCGTGGGGGCGGTCGCCGCGAGCGCCGGCGCGCTCCTCGCGCTGCTCGCCGGAGTGAGCCGGACGGGTCTCGCCATGGCCCGCACGGGCGACCTGCCCGGGTGGTTCGCGGCCGTGCACCCGGTCCACCGCGTGCCGTACCGGGCGGAGCTCGCCGTCGGGGCGGTGGTCGTGGTGCTCGTGCTCACCACGGACCTGCGCGGCGCGATCGGGTTCTCGTCGTTCGGCGTGCTCGTGTACTACCTCGTCGCGAACCTGTCCGCGCTGCGGCAGACCGCGGGGCACCGGCTGTACCCGCGCGCGCTCCAGGTGCTCGGTGCGCTCGGGTGCGTCGCGCTCGTCGTCACGCTGCCGCTCCCGAGCGTCGTGGCCGGGACGGTCGTGCTCGCGGTCGGCGTCCTTCTGCGCGTCGTCCGCGGTCAATCGTCCTCGGGCTCGGGGTCGGACGGCGCCCCGACGGCGTCGTCGGACTCCGAGAGCCGGGACGACCCGCCCTCCCCGCCCGGCTCGGGGATGCCGCGCTCGTCCGGTGCGAAGTAGCGCCCCGTGTACTGGGGGCGCAGGAAGTTCTCCGTCGTGAGCAAGGCGTCGACCTCCTCGGGGAGGAGCAGTCCGCGCGCCACGACGACGTCGCGCACCGAGGCGCCCGTGCGCGCCGCCTCGGCGCCCACGAGGTCGCCGTTGCGGTGCCCGATGATCTCGTTGAGGTAGGTGACGATGCCGATGGAGTCGAGCACGTGCCGGCGGCACACCTCGACGTTGGCCGTAATGCCGACGACGCACTTGGTCCGCAACGCGTCGCACGCGTTGGTCAGGAGCCGCAGGGACTCGAACATGGCCTGCGCGAGCACGGGCTCCATGACGTTGAGCTGGAGCTGGCCGGCCTCGGCCGCGTGCGTGATGGTCACGTCGTTCCCCATGACCTTGAAGCACACCTGGTTGACGACCTCGGGGATCACGGGGTTGACCTTGGCGGGCATGATCGACGACCCGGCCTGCAGCTCGGGCAGGTTGATCTCCCCCAGCCCGGCGCGCGGGCCGGAGGACAGCAGCCGCAGGTCGTTGCAGATCTTCGACAGCTTGGCCGCCAGACGCTTGAGCGCGGAGTGGGCGGCGAGGTACGCGCCGTTGTCGTAGGTCGCCTCGACGAGGTTCTCGGCCGGGACGGTCGCGAGGCCGCTCACCTCGGCGAGCCGGCGCGTCGCGACCTTCGGGTAGCCGGGCGGCGTGTTGAGACCCGTGCCGATCGCCGTCGCGCCGAGGTTGACCTCGAGCAGCAGGTCGGCGGCGGCGGCGAGGCGCTTGACCTCTTCGCCGATGTTCACGGAGAAGCCGGCGAACTCCTGGCCGAGGCTCATGGGCACGGCGTCCTGGAGCTGGGTGCGGCCCATCTTCAGGACGTCCGCGAACTCCGACGCCTTCTCGTCGAACGCCCGCTCCAGCAGCCGGACCTCGTCCTTGAGCCGACCGACGAGCGCGTGCACCGCGAGCCGGAACCCCGTGGGGTAGGCGTCGTTGGTCGACTGCGAGCGGTTGACGTGGTCGTTGGGGTTGATGACGTCGTAGCGCCCCTTGGCGAACCCGACGAGCTCGAGCGCGAGGTTCGCCACGACCTCGTTCGTGTTCATGTTGACGCTGGTCCCCGCCCCGCCCTGGAACACGTCGACCGGGAACTGGTCGAGGCAGCGCTCGTGGACCAGGATCTCGTCGCACGCCGCGACGATCGCGTCCGCGATGTCGCGCTCGATCGTGCGCAGCTCCCGGTTCGCGAGCGCCGACGCCTTCTTGACGAGCACCATCCCGCGGATCATCTCGGGCACGTCGCTGACCGTCGTGCCCGAGATGCGGAAGTTCTCCGTCGCCCGCACCGTGTGGATCCCGTAGTAGGCGTCCGCCGGGACCTCCTTGGTCCCGAGCAGGTCCTCCTCGATCCTCGTCCCGGCGCTCGACATGCCCTGACCGTAGCGCCGCGCGCGGCCGGTCACTCGCCGAGCCGCCGGGTCAGCCGACCGGGACGTACTCGAACCGCTCCACGCGCACGACGGACGTCGTCGGGCGGCCCTCGCTCGTGGCGTGGACGCCGAGCCAGAGGCCCAGGAACCCGCCCGCGGCGGTGGAGTCGAGCGTCCGGCCGTCGACGGTCGCCACGAGCGTCGGCTCGCCGTCGTCGCCCGGTCCCGCGACCAGCCCGTAGTCCTGCTCGCGCACCCGCAGCCCGACGGCGACCGGCGCGCCGGGCGGCGCCGGCACCGTGACCTCTCCGACGACGTGGTCCTCCCCCGCGCGCCGGTGCACGGCGACGACCCGCCGCGCCGCGCCGCTGTCGGACGTGGCGCCCGCCGTCCCGCCTTCGACGAGGAGCCGCACGTGGTCCTGCTCCGACTGGCGCACGACCACGCCGGCCCACTCCCCTGCACCCTGCGGCGGGTGCACGGTCACCGTGACGTCGACGTCGCGGTGCTGCTGGCGGAGCCCGAGGAACGCGGGCTCATGGGGCTCGGCCAGCGTCGTCGGCCGCACGGGCAGGTCCCAGCCCTCGCCCGCAGGGGTCGCGACGTCGCGCGGGAGCGCGCGCACGGCGGTCCACCGCGGGTCGTCGGGCCCGACGACGCCGCTCGCACCGCCCTGGATCGCGGCCCGGTGCGAGGCGCCCGCGAACGGGACCTCGACGGCGTCGGGCACGCGGCCCTCACCGGGCGCGAAGACCGGCCACCCGTCCTCCCACGCCACGGGGACGAGGAACGTCTCGCGACCGAGCGGGTAGTGGTAGCCGCCGTAGGTGCGCATCGCGAGCAGCACGGCCCACCACGAGCCGTCGGGCGCCTCGACGAGGTCGGCGTGCCCGACCCCCACGACGTCGACCCCGCGGCCGAGGTGGCGGTGCGTGAGCACCGGGTTGGCCTTGTTCCCCTCGTACGGACCGGTGACGGCGGACGCGCGCGCCACCGAGATCGCGTGGTGGAAGTCCGTCCCGCCCTCGGCCGCGAGCAGGTAGTACGTGCCGTCGACCTTGTACAGGTGCGGGCCCTCGGCCCACACCGCACCGCGCACCGCACCGGTCCACACGACGTGCTCCGGCCCGACGAGGGTCTTCGTCCTCAGGTCCAGCTCACGCACCCAGACCTCGGTCTGGTGGAACCACTCCGGGTCTTCCGCGAGCCGGGTGCCGTGCAGCCACGCGCGGCCGTCGTCGTCGAAGAAGATCGACGGGTCGATGCCCGCGACGCGCTCGCCGTCCTCGTCGCGCAGCCACACCGGGTCGGACCAGGGGCCCGCCGGGTCGCTCGCGGTCATGACGAAGTTGCCGCCGCGCGACCCGTCCTGCGGGTCGACGAGCGTGCACACGAGCCAGAACGTGCCGTCGTGGTGGCGCAGCGTCGGCGCGTAGAGCCCGCCCGACGAGCGGATGCCGTCGTAGTCGAGCTGCCCCGACCGGTCCACGACGTCCCCGACGTGCTCCCACGTCGCGAGGTCGCGGCTGCGCAGGACCGGCAGGCCCGGCAGGTACTCGAACGTCGACGTGACGAGGTAGTAGTCGTCGCCCACGCGGCACACCGACGGGTCGGGGAAGCAGCCGGGCAGGAGCGGGTTCTCGACGCGCGTCACCGGCCCGCCCCCGCGACCGGGCCCGAGACGTCGACCGCGACGAGACGCTCGTCCGCCGCCGTGACCGCGTGGACAGATCCGGTGACCGCGATCCGCGCGCGCGGCGTCGCGGCGCCGGGCACGACGCGCCGCTCGGCCGACGCCGACTCGTTGACGATGGCTCCGCCGGTCGTCGCGCCCAGGTCGTCGGGGCTGGGGACCGCGTCCACCGCCCCCGCGTGAGCGCCGACCCACACCTCGACGTCGCCCGGCTCGACGATGCGGACCAGGCGCCGGTCGGAGAACGCGAGGCGTGCCGTCGGGACGTCGAACGTCACGCGCCGGGACTCGCCCGGGGCGAGGTCCACGCGCGCGTAGCCCAGGAGCTGGGCGACCGGTCGCGGCACGGACCCGAGGACGTCGCGCGCGTAGAGCTGCACGACGTCCGTCCCTGCGACGTCGCCGGTGTTCGTGACGGTGACCGCGGCGGCGAACGTGCCGCCGGCCGCGACGGCCGCGTCGACCTCCAGGTCCGCGTACGCGAACGAGGTGTACGACAGCCCGAAGCCGAACGGTCGCACGGGCGTGGGGTCGGCGGACGTCACGTCGGACGGGCCACCGAGCACGGGGTGCAGGTAGGAGTAGGGCTGCGCACCGCCGGCGCGCGGCAGCGACACGGGCAGGCGCCCGGACGGGTTGACCGCGCCGGTGAGGACGTCGGCGACCGCGCGGCCGCCCTCCTCGCCGGGGAAGAACCCCTGCACGACGGCGGCCGGCCGGCCGGCACCGGGCGCGCCGGACCCGTCGTCGAGCGCCCAGCCGATCGCGTACGGGCGACCGGTGAGGAGCACGAGCACGACGGGCGTGCCCGTCGCGACGACCTCCTCGACGAGCCGCCGCTGCACGCCCGGGAGCTCGAGCGACTCGACGTCGTTGCCCTCGCCGACCGTGCCACGCCCGAACAGCCCCGCCTCGTCGCCGACGACGACGACCGCGACGTCCGAGTCCCGCGCGGCGGCGACCGCGTCGGGCAGGCCCGTGAGGTCGTCGCCGTCGACCGCGCACCCGACCGCGTGCGTCACCTCCGCGCCCGTGCCCGCGAGCGCGTCGCGCAGCGACTCCAGGACCGTCGGCAGGGCGATGCCCGCCGGCGTGCCGGGGTGATGCGCGAGCACGTGGTTGACGAACGAGTAGCACCCCATGAGCGCCTCGGACGAGTCCGCGTTGGGGCCGACGACGGCGACGCGCCGCGGGGCGGGCTGCGTGTCTCCGGCGCCGCCGGGGTGCCGCGGTACGAGCGGCAGCACGCCGTCGTTCGCGAGCAGCACGAGCGACTCCTGGGCGAGCCGGCGCGCGGTCGCGCGCTGCTGGGGGGTGTCGAGGTCGATCGCCGTCGGGGGCTCGTCGGCGTATGCGCCCGGGTCGAGCAGGCCGAGCTCCTCCTTCTGGCCGAGGAGGCGCAGGACGGCGCGGTCGACCCACGCCTCGTCGAGCGCGCCGGAGCGCACGCGCTCGGCGAGAGGCTCGAGATAGGCGTCGCCCGTCGGCAGCTCGACGTCGAGGCCGGCCTGGAGCGCCTGCGCCGCAGCCTCGCCGCGGTCGGCCGCGACGCGGTGCATCACCTCGAGGAACGCGACGCCGAAGTAGTCGGCGACGACCACGCCGTCGAACCCCCACCGCTCGCGCAGGATCTCGGTGAGGTACTCCGTGCTGCCGTGCAGCGGAACGCCGTCGACGTCGACGTACGACGCCATGACCGACCGGGCTCCGCCGTCGCGCACGGCCATCTCGAACGGCGGCAGGTAGACGTCGGCGAGCTCGCGCGGACCGGCGCTCACCGGCGCGTGGTTGCGGCCCGCGTGCGAGCCGGAGTACCCGACGAAGTGCTTGAGCGTCGCGTGCACCCCCGCGTCCTGCAGACCGCGCACGTACGCCGTGCCCACGGTGCCCACGAGGTACGGGTCCTCGCCCACGCACTCGTCGACGCGGCCCCAGCGGGGGTCGCGCACGACGTCGAGGACGGGCGCGAGGCCCTGGTGCACGCCGAGCGCGCGCATGGACTCGCCGACCTCGTGCGCCATCTCCTCCACGAGCGCCGGGTCGAACGAGGCGCCCCACGCGAGCGGCGTCGGGTACGTCGCCGCCCGCCAGGCGGCGAGCCCGGTGAGGCACTCCTCGTGCACGATCGCCGGGATGCCGAGCCTCGTCTCGCGCTGCAGGCGGCGCTGCTCCGCCCACAGCCACGCCGCACGCTCCGCCGGGTCGACGGGACGCGTCCCGTAGACCCGGGTGTAGTGCCCGATCCCGTGCTGCGTGATCTCCGGCAGCAGGCCCGCGTCCTGCTGGCCCGCCGTCATCTCCGACTGCATCGGCGCGACGGTGCCGTTCTGGTCGAGCCAGTAGCCCACGAGCTGGGCGAGCTTCTCGTCGAGCGTCATGCGGGCGTGCAGCGCGCGGACGCGCTCCGAGACCGTGGGCATCTGCGAGGGCAGCTGTGCGGGCTCGGTGGGTGCCGTCGGGACGGCAGGGGCGACGTCGGTCACGGACAGTTCTCCTTGTGCAGTGGGGCGGCGGACAGGGCGGGGGTCAGCCCTTGACCGCGCCGGTGAGGCCGCCGACGATGCGCCGCTCGAACAGCGAGAAGAAGACGAGCGCGGGAATCATCGACAGGGACGTGAAGGCGAGCACCCGGGCCGTGTCCACCGAGTACTGCGACGCGAACGCCTGCACGCCGAGCGGCAGCGTGTACGACGTCTCGTCGTTGAGGATGAAGAGCGGAAGCATGTAGCTGTTCCAGCTCGCGACGAACGCGAGGATGCCGACCGTGACCACGCCCGGGAGCGACAGCGGCACGACCATGCGGAAGAAGAAGCCGAGCCGGCTGGCGCCGTCGATCGCCGCGGCCTCCTCGAGCTCGCGCGGGATCGCCCGCAGGAACGGCACGAGGATGATCACGGTCGTCGGGAGCGCGAACGCGATCTGCGGCAGGACGAGCCCGCCGATGCTGTTCATCAGGCCGAGCGACCGGATCATGATGTACAGCGGGGTGATCGCGACCGTCATGGGGAACATGAGCCCCGCGGCGAACAGCGAGTACATCGCGGCGCGGCCGAGGAACGAGTACCGCGCGAGCACGTAGCTCGCCATGAGGCCGAGGACCACGACCCCGATCGTCGTGAGCAGCCCGGCGACGACCGAGTTCCCGAGCTGCTGCCAGAACAGCGAGCCCGTGAGGACGTCGACGTAGTTCGAGACCTGCCAGGGCGACGGCAGCCCGGACGGGTCCGCCGTGATCTGCGCGTTGGTGCGGAAGCCGCCGATGACGATGTACGCGATCGGGGCGAGGCACAACCCGACGAACAGGTATGCCACGACGTACGTGAGCGGGCCGCCCTTGCCGAGGCCCGAGCCGCGGGAGGGCTTCGGGGCCGAGGCGCCCGGGGCGCGCGCGGGCGTGGGTGCCGCGGTGACGGTGGCCATCACTTCTTCCCTTCCGTGAGCGCGCCCTCGGTGTCACGGCGCAGGACGAACCGCTGGTAGACGAGCGCCACCGCGAGGGAGATGAGGAACAGAACGACGGCGACGGCGCTGCCGAAGCCGTAGTTCCCGGCGAGCCGGCCGCTCCCGACCATGTAGGTCGCCATGGTCGACGTCCCCGCGGTCGAGGCCACGTACTGGCCCCAGATGATGAAGACGAGGTCGAAGAGCTGGAGCGAGCCGATGATCGACAGGAACGCCCAGATCCGCAGCGTCGGGCCGAGCAGCGGGAGCGTGATGAACCGCTGGGTCTGCCAGTACGTCGCGCCGTCGATCGCCGACGCCTCCGACAGCTCGTCAGGGACCCCCTGGAGCCCGGCGAGGAAGAGGATCACGGCGAAGCCGATGTACTTCCACGAGATGATCAGCAGGAGCGTCCAGATCGCGACGTCCGGGTCGGCGAGCCAGTCGACCGTCAGGAACGACAGGCCGATCTTGTCGAGCAGGTCGTTCACGGCGCCGTTGGTAGCGAGCATGAGGCTGAAGCCCGTGCCGACGATCACCTCGGACACCACGTACGGGACGAACACGAGGACGCGGATGATCGAGCGCCCGCGGATGCGGCGGTTCAGCAGGAGCGCGACCGCGACCGCGACCGGGCCCTGCACCACGAGCGACATCACGACGATGAACGCGTTGTGGCCCAGCGCCGCGATGAACTCGGCGTCCTGGAAGATGATGCGGTAGTTCTCGAAACCGACGAACTCGGTCGGCGGGCCGAAGCCCTTCCACTTGAAGAAGCCGTAGTAGCCCGCCATCACCACGGGGACGATGACGAACGTGACGAAGACGACGAGCGCCGGCCCAGCGAGGACGGCCACCTCGGCGCGCTGCTGCCAGCGCCCGTGCCGTCCTCGCCGGGGCCGCTCGGACCGGGCCGAGGCCGGTGCGTCAGCACCGCCCCCGGACCCGGCCCTGTCCTCGGGCGTCGTCGTGCTCGGCGAGATCTCGCCCTGGGACACGCTCATGGCTCGAGCTACTCCTTGGCGGCCGCGTCGTTGACGGCCGTGACGATGTCGTCGGCCGTGCCCTGCCCCGCGAGGAGGTTCACGACGGCCGTGTTGAGCGCGTTGCCGATGTTCTGGCCGTAGAGCGTGTCGAGCCAGACGGAGACGTAGGGCGCCTCGTTGTAGGCCTCGAGGATCGACACCAGCGCCGGGTCGGTGACGACGCCCTGCGCCTCGGTGCTCGCGGGGAGCGTCTGGAAGGCCTCCGCGTAGGCCTCCTGCGAGCCCTTCGTGAGGGCGAAGTTGAGGAAGTCGACGCACGCGTCCGGCGCGTCCACGTAGCACGAGTAACCGTCGACGCCGCCCATCATGGCGCCCGGCTCGCCCTCACCGCCGTCGACGGCGGGGAAGGGGAACCACTGCAGGTCGGGCAGCGGCTTCTCGTCGGGCGTGAGGGACGCGATCTGGCCCGGGTTCCAGGCGCCCATGAGCTCCATGGCGGCCTGGTGGTTGGCGATCATGCCCGCGGACGAACCGGCGCCCTGCTGTGCCGACGTCGTGAGGAAGCCCTCGTTGAAGGGCTCGGTCGCGGCGAAGTCGGCGAGGGCCTCACCGGCCTCCGTCCAGCACGGCGCGTCGAACGTGCGGGTCTCGGCCGCCTCGTTCATGGTCTCCTGCGAGCAGTACCGCAGGGCGAAGAAGTAGTACCAGTGCGCCGCGGGCCACGCGTCCTTGGCACCGAGCGCGATGGGCGCGATGCCGGCCGCCTTGAGCTGGTCGTTCGCGGCGACGAGCTCGTCGATCGTGGTCGGGTTCGCGGCGACGCCTGCCTGCTCGAACAGGTCGGCGCTGTAGAACATGCCGCCCGGCAGGATCGAGACGGGCAGGCCATAGACCTTGCCGTCGACCGACATGGCGCTCAGCGAGCCGCCGACGGCCTCCTCGACCGCGGGGTCGACGAGGTCCGTGAGGTCCTTGACCTGTCCGGCCTCGACGACGTCGGCGAGCTTGCCGCCGCCGCGCGCCATGAAGATGTCGGGCGCGTCGCCGGAGTTGAGGGCGGTCTGGAGCTTGCCGTCCATGTCCTCGTTCTGGATGGCCTGGATCTCGACCGTGACGCCGGGGTTCGCCTCCTCGAACGCGGCGGCGGTGTCCTCCCAGTACGCCTTGCCGGGGCCGGTGGTGGAGTTGTGCCAGAAGGTCAGCGAGGTGTCGCCGTCACCCGAGCCGGACTCCCCTCCGCCGCCACAGGCCGTGAGCACCATCGCGCTCGCCATCAGGGCGGCCGATGCCGCCAGGAACTTCCGAGACCTCATGATTCGTCCTCTTCGTCGAGCCGCACGGGCGCGCGCTCCTTCGAGCGCACCGGGGGCGTCCATCTCGGTGGACGCTGGGGCGACTCTTTCAGGTGCCGCTCCGCGATGTCAATCGATGTCGATAACGGTTTCGAAACATTCGACGACGTCCTGGCCACCGCGCGTCGCAGGGCCCGCCAGGCATTAAGGTCATCCTCATGCGACCGTCCGGGAGAGTGACCATCGGGGACGTCGCGCGCACCGCGGGCGTGTCCGTGGCCACGGTGTCCAAGGTGATCAACGACCGGTACGGCGTCGCGCCCGAGACGTCCGCCCGGGTCCACGAGGTCATCGCCGACCTCGGCTACGAGTCCTCGATCGTCGCCCGCAGCCTGCGGAGCCGCCGCACGAACGTGATCGGCATCCTCGTGGCAGAGTTCGAGCCGTTCTCCACCGAGCTGCTCAAGGGCATCTCCGAGGCCGTCGAGGGCACGGGCTACGAGCTCCTCGCCTACTCCGGCGGGATGGGGCGCAACGACCGGGTCGGCTGGGAGCAGCGCTACCTCTCGCGCCTCGCGGGCACGCTGATCGACGGCGCGGTCCTCGTCACCCCCACCGTGGTCAACCCGCGCAACACGGTCCCCGTCGTCGCCGTCGACCCGCACACCGGCCCCTCGGGCCCGCCGACCGTCGACTCCGACAACCTCGGCGGCGCGCGCGCCGTGACCGAGCACCTCGTCCAGCTCGGGCACCGGCGCATCGGCTTCCTCGGCGGGCGCCCCGACCTCGAGTCCGCGCGCCTGCGCGAGAAGGGCTACCGGGAGGCCCTGGAGGACGCCGGGATCCCGGTCGACCCGGGCCTCATGCGGGTCGGCGGCTACCGCCCCGACACCACGGACTCCCCCGCGCACGAGCTGCTGACCCTGCCCGACCGCCCGACGGCGATCTTCGCGGCGAACGACCTGTCCGCGATCCGCACCATGGAGGTCGCGCGCGAGCTCGGGCTGCGCGTGCCCGACGACGTCTCGGTCGTCGGGTTCGACAACGTGCCCGAGTCCGCGCTCACCGACCCCCCGCTGACGACCGTCAGCCAGCCCATCCACCAGATGGGCGCCGAGGCCCTGCGCATGGTCGTGGACCTCATCCAGGGCACACCGCGCGACGCCCATCTGCGGCTGCCGACGAGCCTCGTCGTGCGCGGGAGCACCGCGCGCCCCTGAGCCCGCCCCGGGGCCGGCGGCTCGACCGAGCAGGAACCGGCCTGGAATCCTTGCCCGCCCTCCGACGTTATGTCAGGCAGAAACCTGCCGACAGACCCCAGGAGGTCCCGTGGCCCGCCTCTCACGCCGCGTCCAGGTCGAGAACGACTACGGCGAGATCATGCACTACGACCGTCACACCGGCGGCGGCCTCGTGTCGCCGCGCGCCAACGTCCCCGAGCCCGTCCCCGTCGGGACCGGCACGTACGTCGAGGCCGGCGTCCGCGTCGGCCCCGGCTCGCGCATCGGCGAGGGCAGCTGGCTCGACCACGACGTCGTCGTGGGCCGCGACGTGCGGATCGGCGACAACGTCCGCCTCGCGCCCGAGTGCCACGTCGGAGACCGGGCCCGCGTCGGGAGCGGCGCGCGTGTCGGCCGGCGCGTCCTCGTCGAGCCCGGCGCCGTCGTCGAGCCGGACACGGTCGTCGCCGACGACGAGACCGTGCGCCGCCGGTCGGGCGCGCGCACGGGGTACGACGTGGCGGCCTGACCCCACCGCCGTCGCCGAACCCGGGGACACGCGTCACCTGAGCCGCCGAACGACCCGCAACCCCGGGTTCGGCGCGGACAGCTGCCCCGCAGACCCGGGTTCGGCGGCCGGCCGTCCGACCGAGGCGCCTGACCGAGGCGCCTGACCGAGGCGCCGGAGCCGTGGACGCCTTCCCCGGGACGCGCGCGGGTGCGTAGCATCACGCCCCGTGACGACTCCGCCCGGCCCGCCCCCCGGTCCCTCGCAGTACCCGCCACCGGGAGCGCACGCGTCCACGCCCCACGACGCGTGGGCGCCGCAGGGCGCTCCTGCACCGCAGGCGCCACCGCCCGCCGCGCTCGACCCGCGCGCCGTGCTCGACGGCCGCCCCCCGGGCCGCCCGCGCGTCGGCCTGATCGTCACGATCGCCGTCGCGAGCCTGTGCCTGCTCGTGGGCCTCGTCCTCGCGGCGCTCTCCGGCGTGGGGACGTTCGGCGTCGGGCTGCTGCTCTCGCTGGTCCCCCTCGGGATCTGGCTGCCGGTGGTGCTCGCCCTCGACCGTCTCGAGCCCGAGCCGCCGAGCGCGCTCGTCGTCGCGTTCCTCTGGGGCGCCGGCATCGCGACCCTCGTCGCAGGCATCCTCAACACGCTCGGCCTCGAGCTCCTCACCGCGCCGCTCTTCGGCGAGGAGCTCGGCTGGTACCTCGTGGCGTCGTTCGGCGCCCCGGTCGTGGAGGAGCTGCTCAAGGGAGCCGTGCTGTTCGGCCTCCTGTGGTTCCGCCGCCACGAGCTGAACGGCTGGACGGACGGCGTCATCTACGCGGCGATGGTCGCGCTCGGCTTCGCGGCGGTCGAGAACGTCACGTACTTCATCCAGGCGGCCCAGACGGACACGCTCGGCCCGACGTTCGTGCTGCGCGCCCTCGTCACGCCCCTCCTGCACCCGCTGTGCACCGCCCTCACCGGGCTGGGCGTCGCGAGCGCCGCGACGAGCCCGCCCGGCCCGCGCCGGGTCTGGGCACCGATCGGCGGTCTCGCTGCGGCCATCGCGCTGCACATGCTCTGGAACGCGTCCACGGGCTTCGGCATGCTCGCGCTCGGCGTCGCGTACGTCGCCGGGCTCGGCGTGCTGGTCACGCTGGTCGTGGTGCTCGTCCAGGACCGACGCCGCACGGTCGCGACGATCGGCACGCAGGTGGCCCGCTATCTCCCCACGGGCCTCGTCACGCCCGCGGACCTCGCGATGCTCTCGACGCTCGGCGCGCGCAAGCAGGCCCGGGAGTGGGCCCGCCGCACGGGGGGCGCGGGCGCCGCGCACGCGATGCGCGACTACCAGCAGGCGGCCACCGAGCTCGCGCTGCTGCACGACCGGGTCGCCCGCGGAGCCGTCGAGCCGTGGCGCGTCGAGGGGCAGCGCCAGGCGCTGGTCCAGCTCATGGACCTGACGCGGCGGGCGTTCCTCGCGCGCGTGCCTCAGGCCGTGGGCCCGGGCGGGCTCGCGGGCGCCTGAGCGGACCCGGAAGGGGTCCGGATGACGAGCACCGCGTCGACCGACCGGCCGTCGAGCGCGCGGTAGGAGTGCTCGACGTCGGACACCCACCGCAGCTCGTCGCCCGGCCCGACCGCGGCCTCAGCGCCACCGCGCCCCGCGCGCAGACGGCCGTGGGTGACGAGCAGGTTCTCGACGACGCCCGGCCCGTGCGCGGGTGACGTGCGGTCCGCGTGGGGGTCGAGATGGAGGTGGTACACCTCGACCGCGGTGCCGTCGGGCAGGTGGTGCGCGTCGAGGAGCCGGGCGGTGACCCCCTCCGAGGCGACCTGCGACCCGGCGCGCTCCGCGAGCAGCACGGCCAGCGGGACGCCCAGCGCACCGGCGAGCGCGTAGAGCGTCGCGAGGGTCGGGTTGCGCGCGCCGTGCTCGATCTCGGACAGCGAGCCCTTGCCGATGCCGGCGAGCGCCGCGAGCGCCGACAACGACAGCCCCCGCTGCGCGCGCAGCGTGCGGATCTGCTCGGCGACGGCGGCAAGGGTCTCGGCGTCGTTGCGGCGCGGCGACCACGCGGGCGGGGCGACGGTGCTCTGCTCCACGCCGTGCCGTGCGACCTGCCCCCTGCCGCGTGCGGCGTCACGCGCGACACCCGTCGTCCGGTGCCCGGCGAGCCCTCCGCGGTCGTCCATGCTCCCGAGCGTACCGGCGTTCTGTTCGTGGAACGCGCGTGATACCGTTCCGGTCACAGAACGCTGCCGACACCGCCGGGGGAGCCATGTCCACGTCGACCTCGAGCCTCGCGCGGCCGGTCCTCGCGGGGCTCGTCACCGCGCTCGTCGGGTTCACGAGCTCGTTCGCCGTCGTCCTCGCGGGCCTGCGTGCCGTCGGGGCGTCCCCCGAGCAGGCCGCCTCCGGGCTCCTCGCGCTGTGCGTCACGCAGGGCGTCGGGATCCTGTGGCTCACGAACCGCCACCGGACACCGATCACGCTCGCCTGGTCGACGCCCGGCGCAGCCCTGCTCGTCAGCACCGGCGCGGTCGCCGGCGGCTGGCCAGCCGCCGTGGGAGCGTTCTGCGTCGTCGGCGGGCTGGTCCTGCTGACCGCACTCTGGCCGCGCCTCGGCGATCTCGTCGCCGCCATCCCGGCGTCCGTCGCGCAGGCGATGCTCGCCGGCGTCCTGCTGACGCTGTGCCTGGCGCCCGTCCGTGCGTTCGTCGACCTGCCGCTGCTCGTCGCTCCGGTCGTGCTGGTGTGGCTCGTCCTGCTCCGGCTGTCCCCGCGCTGGGCGGCGCCGGCGGCGCTCGTCGTGACGCTCGGGATCGTGGCCTACGAGGCGGTGCAGGGCGGCACGCTCGCCTGGTCCGACGCCGTCCCCCGCCTCGACCTCGCCGTCCCGACGCTGTCGTGGCAGGCCGTCGTCGGGATCGCGGTCCCGCTCTACGTCGTGACGATGGCGTCGCAGAACGTCCCGGGCGTCGCCGTCATGGCGTCGTTCGGGTACCGCGTGCCGTGGCGCGAGACCATGACGGTCACCGGCCTGGGGACGCTCGCGGGCGCCGCGGCGGGCGGCCACGCGATCAACCTCGCCGCGATCTCCGCCGCGCTGGCCGCAGGACCCGAGGCCGACCCCGACGCCCGACGCCGCTGGGTCGCCGCCCACACCGCCGGCTGGGCCTACCTCGTGCTCGCCGTCGCCTCGGCCGGCCTGGCCGCGCTCGTCGCCGCCGCGCCCGACGGCCTGGTCGAGGCCGCGGCCGGGCTCGCGCTCGTCGGGACGCTCGGGGCCGCCGTCGCGGGCGCCGTCGCCGAGCCGCGCGGGCGCGAGGCGTCCGTCGTGACGTTCCTCGTCGCGGCGAGCGGCGTCGTCGTCGCCGGCATCGCCGCCGCGTTCTGGGCGATCCTCGCGGGCCTGGCCGTCCACGCGGTGCTCGGCGTGCGCCGTCGGGCACCCGCACCAGCTCCGAGGGAGAACCCCGGCTCCACGACCTGAGCCCACACCTGGGGTTCCGCGAGGTGGAACGCTGGTCAGGACCAGGGTTCTACCTCGCGCCACCAGGGTTCTACCTCGCGCTACCGGCGTTCTCTCTCGCTGGCACGACGGCGTCGGCGAACTCGTCCACCGGGTCCGGGCCGAGCACGGAGAAGTTGTCGCGGAAGAGGTTCGTCGGGTCGACGCGGCGCTTGAGCGCGCGCAGGCGCTCGAGCGTCGCGGGCGGGAAGGCGTCCGCCACGCGCTCGGGACGCCGGTCCGTGTCGAAGCTCAGGTAGAGGCCCGAGAACACGTCCGCGAGCGCGTCCCAGCGCGCGTCGAGACGCGCGCGGCTCGCGCCCATCGCACTGACGACGAACTGCGCGGAGCGGTGCGCGTAGGCCGTCGCGTCGGCCGGGACGTCCGACGCCGCGCCTCCCGTCGAGCGGATCTGGAAGAAGTAGGTGTCGCCGCTCGCGACGAGCCCGGCGAGCCGCGCCGCCGCCTCGGGCGAGACGTGCTCCAGCAGGCCCGCACGCGCGACGGGCTCGCCCTCGCCCCCGTGGGCGCCGGGCGGCGGCGCGGACACGACGGCGTCGTACGGCACGATCTGCGCGGTCGCCTGCGCGAGCAGCGGCGCGATCGCGGCGAACGGCTGCAGGCGTGCGAGCACCGTGTCGGGGTCGTCGGAGTCGACCATGGTCATGGTCTGCGCGACGACCGGCTGCCCCGGCCGGGGACGTCCCATGAGGAGGAAGCTCGTCGTGTCGCGCGGCGACGCCTCGACGACCGCCCCCCAGCGCTCGAGGAAGCCCGCGGTGTCCGAGGCGTCGTGCACGAGCTGCGCGAAGCCGACGGCCGCCACCTCGTCCGCGACGAGCTCGAACGACGTGACGACCCCGAGGTTCGCCCCGGCACCGCGCACGCCCCAGAACAGCTCGGGGTTCTCGTCCGCGCTCGCGCGGACCACCGAGCCGTCCGCGAGGACCATCTCGACCGCACGCACGTGGTCGATCGTCAGGCCGTGCGCGCGGCCGAGGAAGCCGACGCCGCCCGTGGTCGCCAGGCCCCCGACGCCCACGCCGCCGAAGTCCCCCGAGGTGATCGCCCATCCTCGCGGGGCGAGCGCCGCCGCGACGTCGCCCCAGCGCGCGGCGGGCCCGAGCCGGACGAGGCGCGCGGCGTCGTCGAGCACCTCGATCGTGTCGAGCGCGCCGAGGTCGACGACGATGCCGCCGTCGTTCGTCGAGCGCCCGCTGATCCCGTGCCCGCCCGAGCGGACGGACAGCGGCACGCGCTGCGTGACGGGCTGCCGCCGCGCGAACGCGAGAGCCTCGGCGACCTGCGCCGTGTCGCGCGGGCGCAGCACGAGCCCCGGGGAGCCGCCGCGCAGGTAGGTCGAGCGCACGGCCGCGAACGCGGCGTCGCCCGGTTCCACCGCGCGGTCGGCGAGCGAGTCCGGGATCTCGTCGTAGGCGATGCCGTCCCGACGGCGCGCGCGCACCGCGAGCGGGACGGGCCTCGACGTGTCGGTCCCGCGGGACGCGCGCTCGGCCGCGACGGCCTCGCGCAGCGCGGGCGCCACCTCCTCGGCGAACCGCCGGGTGGTGCGCTCGTCGTCGGTCGCGAGGATCAGCGTCGAGACGCCCTCGTCGAGGACGAGCGGGACCAGCCCGTCGACCCACTCGGCCGGTCCGCCCCGCAGGTCGGGCGTCCCGCCCAGGCCCGACGCGCCGTCGGTCCCGTCGAACGAACCGGACACGTTGAGCAGGCGCGTGACCTCGCGCGGGTCGCGCCCGACGGCGGTCGCGGCCTCGTCGATGCGGGCGTTGCCCGCGCGCAGCCCGTCCCGGCCGACGCGGCCCAGCGACGGGAGCCAGCCGTCCGCCTTCTCACCGACGAGGCGCAGCATGCGCGGGCCGAGGGCGCCGAGCCACACCGGGATGCGGCGCGTGGTGCCGGGGCCCGGTGCGGCGCCGTCGAGCCGGTGGTGTCGGCCGGGGACGAACAGCCCGCCCGGGCCGTCCTCGCCCCAGATCGCGCGGACCACGTCGATCGCCTCGGAGAGCGCGTCGACCGACTCGCCCGGGGTGAGGCGGCGGGCACCCATCGACTCCATCGCGTCCCAGAACGCACCCGCCCCGAGCGCGAGGTCGAGGCGGCCGTCGGAGAGCAGGTCGAGGCTCGCGGCGGCGCGTGCCAGGACGGCGGGGGGTCGCATCGGGACGTTGACGACGTCCGGCGCGACGTGGATGCGCTCGGTCGCGGACGCGACGTAGGAGAGCAGCGTCCACGTGTCGAGGAACCGCGGCTGGTACGGATGGTCCTGGAACGTCACGAGGTCGTAGCCCAGGTCCTCCGCGAGGCGGGCGAGCCCGACCGTCGTCTCCGGGTCCTGCGCGGACGGCGTGACGAAGGTGCCGAACCGGAGCGGGTGGCCGTAGTCGGTCATGCGCGCACCTCGCTGCCTGCCGTGGCGCCGTCGCCCGCCACGGAGCGCTCGGCCGCGACGAGCTCGCGCGCCGCGGGGGCTACCTCCTGGCCGACGACCGCGAGCATCGCGGGGTCGTCGGCCGCGACGACGTACGTGGAGACCCCGTGCTCGAGCGTCAGCGCCGCGACCTGCTCGGCCCACTGCTGTGGCGGCCCCTGCAGGAACGCCCCGCCACGCTCGGCCGTGAAGCGCCCGCCGACGTTGAGCAGACGACGCACCGCGGACGGCTCCCGCCCCGCGGCACGAGCGGCGTCGTCGATCGCCGCGTTGCCCCGCGCGAGCGCCTCGAAGCTCTGCAGGTAGGCCAGCGAGGGGAGCCAGCCGTCCGCCTTCGCGCCGACGAGCCGCAGCATGCGCGGCTTGAGCGCGCCGACCCAGATCTCGACGTCGTGCGCGGGCGCGGGGCCGCGCTTGGCGCCGTCGACGTGGTGCTGCGCGCCGCCCGCGACGAGCCGGTCGCGCGTCGAGACGTCCCACAGCCCGCGGATCACGTCGATCGCCTCGTCGAGCGCGTCCACGCTCTCCCCCGGCGTGAGACGGTCGCCGCCCATCGCGACGATCGGGTCCCAGAACCCGCCCGCACCCAGCCCGAGCTCCACACGGCCGCCCGACAGCCGGTCGAGGCTCGCCACAGAACGCGCGAGGACCGCCGGCGGGCGTAGCGGCAGGTTGAGCACGTTGCCCGCGAGGCGGATGCGCCGCGTACGCGCCGCGGCCCAGGACAGCAAGGTCCAGGTGTCGAGGAATCCCGGCTGGTACGGGTGGTCCTGGAACGTCACCACGTCGAGCCCCACCTCCTCGGACGCCACCGCCAGGTCGACGACGTCCCGGGGGGATGCCGCCGCCGGGGTGATGAACGACCCGAAGCGCAGGTCGTGGCCGTAGTCGGGCATGGTTCCTCACGATCTCGGAGATGTGCTGCTGAACAGAACATATCCAGAACAGAAAGGTGGTGCAACCGCATTCCCGGGACTATCGTGGGTGCCATGAGCACGACGACCACTCCCTCGGCCGCAGCGCTCTCCGCGGACGCGTCGTCGGCAGCGCCGACGGACAGCCCCGCGGCGGGGCTGCACGCCGCCGACGACCGGCATGCCGACCTCGGCTGGCACCTCGGCGTGCTGCTGCGCGCCTACCACGCGACCGTCGGCGAGGCGCTCGCGGGTGTTCCGCACGGCCCGCGGGGCTACCAGGTGCTCGTCAGCGTCGCGGAGGGCGACCAGCCCACGCAGCTCGCGCTCGCCGAGCGGCACGGCATCGACCGCACCGTCATGACCTACCTCGTCGACGATCTCGTCGCGGCGGGCCTCGTCGAGCGCCAGCAGAACCCCGCCGACCGCCGAGCCCGCCGCGTCGTCGCGACGCCCGAGGGCCGTCGTCGGCTCGCCGCGTGGGCGCGCGACGTGCACGACGCCGAGGAGCAGCTCCTCGAGTCCCTCTCGCCTGAGGACCGCCGCGCGTTCCGCTCTCTCGCGCGCCGCGTCGCGTGCGACCTGCGCGACGTCGACGCCGACGCCGACCCGTGCACCGTCGCCGAGCACGCGCTCGGAGCCGCATCGTCATCCCCGGGGTAGGACCCCCGGGGGCGCGGCGCCCCGGTACCAGGGGCTCGCTCAGTCGCGCGTCGCGAGCGCGGCGACCGCGTCCGCCAGGCTCTCGACCGATGCCACGAGACCTAGGAGGACGGCGGTGGTGGAGGTGTCGATCGCGGTCGACCGACGCGCGTCGTCCTCGGCCTGCCGAGCGAGGTCGCGGGCGCGGGTGACCAGGTCGTGCACGTCGTCCATGCCGTCACGCTAGCCGGGGACGGCCACCCAGCGCACGCGCCACCGGCACCGACCTCGCGCGACGGACCTCCGACCCGGCGCGATCCCCGCGCTACGAGGTCGCGAGCATCGCGAGGTAGTGCGGGTTCTGCATGATCCCCAGGACGTTCCCGAACGGGTCGACGACCGACGCCGTCACGAAACCCTCCCCGTTGCCGCGCTCGGTGACGCCCTCGTACTCGGTCGCGCCGAGCTCGAGCAGCCGCGCGAAGGCCGCGCGGACGTCGTCGACGTGCCAGTTGACCACCGCGCCGCCGGGCTGCGCCGGCTGCGGGTGCGGCGAGTAGCTGCGCGCGATGATGCCCAGCTCGTCCTCGCGGTCGCCGACGCGGAACTCGACGTACCCGCCCGGGATCACGTAGTACGGCTCGGTCCCGAGCACCTGGGTGTACCAGTCCTTCGCGGCGTCCAGGTCGTCGGCCCACAGGTTCAGCGTCGCCATCCCTCGCAGCATGGTGCTCTCCTCACGTTGTCGGTACCTCGGCGGTACGGCCTCTCCGTCCCGCTGCACACGACGTTACGGCCCATCGCGGAACGTGCAGTTCCTCGATCTACGCCAGACTGGACGGGTGCTCGACACCTCCGTCCGCCTCCTGCGCCTCCTGGCGCTCCTGCCGACCCGCGCCGACTGGCCTGGGCCGGAGCTCGCGCGCCGCCTCGGTGTGACGACCCGCACCGTGCGCAACGACGTCGAGCGCCTGCGCCTGCTCGGGTACGAGGTGCGTTCGACGCCCGGCGTCGCCGGCGGCTACCGGCTCGGTGCAGGTTCCGCGCTGCCGCCGCTCCTGCTCGACGACGAGGAGGCGACCTCCGTCGCGCTCGCCCTGCAGGCCGCGGCAGGCGGGACGGTCGCGGGCGCGGAGGAGGCCGCGCTCCGGGCGGCGACGAAGCTGGACACGGTCCTGCCGACGCACGTCCGGCGGCGGGTCGACGCGCTGCGCACCGCCGTCGTGAGCGTCGCGCCCGGTGGCCCTGCCGTGGACCCGCAGGTGCTCGGGGAGATCGCCGCGGCCGTGCGCGACCGCACGGGACTGCGGCTCGAGTACACGGCGTCGGACGGTGCGGTGAGCCTGCGGGCGGTCGAGCCGCACCGCCTCGTCCACACGGGCCGGCGCTGGTACCTCCTGGCCTACGACACGGGGCGCGACGACTGGCGCACGTTCCGCGTCGACCGGCTGCGTCTGCGCACGCCGGGCGGCCCCCGATTCGCGCCGCGGGACGTCCCGGGCGGCGACGCCGTCGCGCACGTGCTGCGCGGCGCCGGCTCGACCGCGTGGTCCCATCCGGCACGTATCCGCCTGCACGCGCCCGCGGCGGCCATGGCGGAGCGGCTCACCCCCGCCGCGGGCGTGCTGTCCGACGACGGTCCGGACGCCTGCGTGCTCGAGACCGGCGGGTCATCGATGGCGCACCTCGCCGGGTTCCTGCTGAGCCTCGACGTCGAGATCGAGGTTCTCGACCCGCCCGAGCTGCGCGCCGTCCTCGCCCGGGCGGGCGAGCGCGCCGCCCGGGCCGCACGACCGCCGTCGGGCACGAGCTAGACCGAGGCTCGCCCTCGACCGACCGGCGTTCTACCTCGACCAACCACGGTTCTACCTCGGCCGACCGGGGTTCTACCTCGGCAGGGGGTCTGCTGCGGTGGGAGACGCGTCCGCCTCGCCCAGCAGGTGCACGGTGTCCTCGTCGTCGCGACCGCGCAGCGGGTAGAGCCAGAAGCACACGAACGCGAGGGCGGCGAGCACGACGGGCACGCCCCCGAGGAGGAGCCGCACGCCCGTCGCGACGCTCTCGGGCTGGGCTGCGGAGTCCCCCGCGCCCTCGACGTACCCGCTCGCGCCGAGCACCCCCGCGACGAGCACCGCCTGCACGATGACGGACCCGCGGACGACGAACCCGTTCGCGCCGAAGTACATGCCCTCGCGGCGCAGGCCCGTGCGGCGCTCGTCGTCGTCGATGACCTGCGCGAGCGCGACCTCGAGCACCTGCATCAGCCCGGCGACCCCGACGCCCACCGCGAGGCCCGCGAGCGCCGCGCCGAGCACCGTGGAGGGGACCAGGTACAGGCACGTCGAGAGGCCGTAAACCGCGACGACGGAGAGCATCGCCGAGCGCGGCCCCACCCGGCGCACGACCCAGGACCACCCGAAGATCGCGGGGATCGCCGCGACGAAGATCGGCGCGAGCAGGAACGTCGCGTCGGCCTCGGCCCCGCCCACCACGTACCGGACGTAGAACGGGATCGCGGCGAGCACGATCGCCGTCGTGCTCTGCAGCAGGAGCGAGCCGAGGACGTAGGTGACGAACGCGCGGTTGGCGAACGTGTAGCGGAGCTGGTCGTGCAGGCCGACCGCGGCCTCGCGCTCGCGGACGACGGCCTCGTCCACCGGCCGCTCGACCATGCCCACCATCGACCAGACGAAGAACCCGAGGCTCACGACGGCGAGCAGCAGCGCCATCCACGTCCACCCCGGACCGCCGTACAGCAGCGGCGCGCCGGCGGTGCCGAGGATCATGCCGACGAGGCCGAAGATCTGCCGCGGCGCGTTGCCGCGGGCTCGCTCCGCCGTCGTGCGGAAGATCTCGGGGAACAGCGCGGAGACGTTGAGCACGACGACGACGTACGCGACGTCGTACACCGCGACGACGACGAGGAACCACACGACGAGCCCCGTCGCGCTCAGCGCGGGCGGCATCCACACGAGCGCGAACGCGACGACGAGGGGGACGATGCCCAGCCCGATCCACGGCACGCGCCGCCCCCAGCGCGTGCGCCGGCGGTCGGACGCCGCGCCCACGAGCGGGTTGAGGACCGCGTTGAGGATGCCGTGCGCGATCATGGCGCCCGCGACCCAGCCGGCCGGGACGCCGAGGTGGTCGACGTAGAAGTAGACGACGAACGCGGAGAAGGTCTGCAGCAGGAGGTTCGCGGGGAACGCCGAGGCGCCGTACGCGATCGTCTGGGCGCGCGTCGGCGCCCCGACGAGGCGCCGGTCGCGCACGCGGTCGAGCAGGCGGCTCACCGCTCGCCCCGCTGCACGGCGCGCAGGTCGCGCCAGCCGACGCGCACGAGCCCCTGCTCCGCGATCACGGCCGACACGTCGGGGTCGGCGAGCAGCCGGCGCTCGAAGCCCCGCTTCGCGACCGAGTGGTCGGCGACGTCGCCGAGCTCGTCGTCGTCGAGCATGGGGTGCAGGTAGATCTCGGTGACCCCCGGCCGCACGCGCCGCAGGAGGTCGAGGAAGCCCGCCTTGACGTCCGCGTAGTCCTCCTCGCCCGGCGTGCCCTCCCCCGCGAGCTCGAACGGGTGCGTCCACAGCCGGTCGACCACGACGACGCCCAGGGCGTCCGCCGCGGCCGTCGCCTCGTCGAGGACCGGCTGGAGGTCACCCGGAGGCAGGACCATGCCGTCCGTCGTGCGCGGGAGACGGAACGGCAGCCCGTGGCGCGCCGCGAGCTCGAAGACCTGCGGCAGGAAGGTGCGTCCCGTCTCGAGCCCGTAGACCGAGCCCATGTGGTTGTCGAGGTGCGACACGTCGACGCCGGCGGCGAGCGCCGCCTCGAGCTGCGCCGCGAGCTCGGCCGCGACGTCCTCGTCGCGCGCCTGCCGCTCGACGGTGGCGACGTCGCGCGGGAAGTACCCGGCGTCGTCGACCAGGGACGTGCCGGTCCCCGTGAGGGGGCGCCAGCGGTACCGGGTCCACTCGCTCGTGAGGACGAGGTGCACGCCCACGTCCACGGGGTGCGCGGTCGCGAACGCGAGCGCGTCGGGCGCCCATGCGCACGGGACCATGACGGTCGCGGAGTCGATCCGGCCCGCGAGCAGCAGCTCGCCGATCGCTCGGTTCGCCGCGCGGCACATGCCGAGGTCGTCGGCGTTGAGGATGATCGCGCGCGCGTCCGGCGCGAGTCCGAGGCGCGTCGTGAGGTCGGACGGCGCCGCGGGCACCTCCGCGGTCACGACGCCTCCTGGTCGCGGGCGTCGGACGTCTCGTCGTCGGTCGACGCTCCCTCGACCGGCCCGCCGGGCCGGTCTGCCGCCGCACGGAAGACCTCGTCGCGCAGCGCGTCGCTCGCCGCGCGCGCGGCACCCACGACGACGGCGTCGCACGTGAGCTCCGACGCGACGACCCGCAGCGGCAGCACGGCGATCTTGTCGGCGAGGAACCGCTTCACGCGGTCCGCGAGCGGAGCACGTGCCGCCTGGTTGGTGAGCACGACGAGCTCGGGCTCGACCACGAGGGCGACCGACGCCGCCACGACGGCGATGCGCTCCGCGATCTCGTCGAGCGCGTCCCCCGAGGCGCCGTCGCCGTTCTCCGCGCGGTCGACGATGTCCTTGACGGTCACGTCCTCCGCCAGGCCGTTGTCCTTCGCGACGACGGCGAGCGAGGACGCCCCGAGCGTCTCGGCGCCGAGGGGACGCCCGGGGTGGGGCAGGAACGACACCTCTCCCGCGCCCCCGGCCGCGCCCCGGTGCAGGCGCCCGTCGAGCACGAGCCCCGCACCGAACCCGGAACCGAGGCCCAGGACGACGAACGAGCGCACGCCGGCGGCGACGCCGTCGCGCTGCTCGGCGAGCGCGGCCAGGTTGAGGTCGTTCTCCAGCGTGACCGGGCAGCCGAGAGCGTCCACGAGCGCGTCGTGCAGCTCCGTCCCGCCCTTCTCGTAGCCGGGGACGCGGCGGATCGTCGCGTGGTCCGCGCCGACGATCGCGGGGACCGCCGCGACGGCGCGGGTGACCTCGACCGTGGCACCCCCGCCGAGCCGGGCCTCGACGTCCGCCGCGCACGCCCGCGCGAGCTCCGTCGCGACCCGCGCGCGCGCCGTCGCCGTCGCCGGGACGTCGCGACGCTCGGCGCGTGCGCGGACCGCCCCCGTCACGTCGACGAGCGCGACGCGCACGCGATCACGCGCGACGTCGATCCCCAGCCCGAACGCGTGGTCGGGGTCGACCCGGTAGAGCGTCGCCGCCGGACCACGCCGGTCGTGGTCCAGGCCCGCCTCGACGACGACGCCGGTGTCGACGAGCGCGCGCAGCGTCTGGCCGACCGTGGTCTTCGACAGCCCCGTCGAGGCGACGACGTCGGGGCGCGCGACCGGAGACCCGGTACCGAGGACGTCGAGGACGGCGCGCGCGTTGAGCGAGCGGAGGAGGGCGGGGGTACCGGGAAGGAAGGCGTCCATCTGGTCTCCGTCGAGCAGTCGGTGTTCCCGTCGCGGTCAGGTAGGTCGCGGGTAGGGCGGGAAGTTCCCTACGTCGGTCGGAGACTAGCCAAGCGCGCCGTCGGTTGTCGACGGCAACCGGGTGGATCCCGGGCACACCCGGTACCGTGACGACGTGATCCGCCGAACCCTCGCCCGCCTCTACTGGGCGACCAGCCGGTGGACCCTGCGCTCCGAGCCCTACGACACGGCGCGCCCGACGCTCCTCGTGGGCGCCCCGCACACGTCCAACTGGGACTTCGTCCTCATGCTCGCGATCGCGTGGAGCACGGGGATCCACGTGCGCTGGCTCGGCAAGCACACGCTCTTCGCGGGCCCCGCCGGGCCGCTCATGCGCGCGCTCGGCGGCATCCCCGTCGACCGGCGCGACCCGAGCCGGGTCGTCGCCGACGTCGTCGCGCGTCTGGCCGCGGGCGAGGTCTTCTCGCTCGTCGTGACGCCCGAGGGCACCCGCGGCGCGGGCACCTACTGGAAGTCCGGCTTCTACCGCATCGCCCGCGACGCGGGCCTCCCCGTGACGCTCGGGTACGTCGACCGCACGACGATGACGACCGGCCTCGGGCCGACCGTCGAGCTCACCGGGGACGTGCGCGCCGACATGGACGTCGTGCGCGCGTTCTACGCCGACAAGTCCGGGCTGCGCCCGGCGCTGCGCACCGAGCCCCGGCTGCGCGAGGAGGACGCGGCGGCCTGAGCCGCGGGAGCGTCGCGGGCACCTCCGGGAGACGCGGCGGGCCCCGCCCGTTAGCGTGCCCCTCATGTCCGACGCCGCGCTGAGCCTCGTCGTCCTCGCGGGGGCCGTCGCCCTGTTCGTGTGGAACCGGCTGCCCGTCGGAGCGGTCGCGATCCTCACCGCGCTGGCGCTGTACGCGACCGGCGTCGTCGACTCCGCGACGGCCCTCGGCGGCTTCGGCGACCCCGTCGTCATCTTCATCGCGACGCTGTTCGTGCTCAGCGAAGGACTCGAGTCCTCGGGCGTCACCGCGTGGGCGGGCCAGGTGCTGCTCGAGCGCGTGGGGGCGGCGCGCGCGGGCCTGCTCGTCGCCGTCATGCTGCTCGCCGCCCTGCTGGCCGCGCTCGTCACGCCCAACGGCGCGGCCGCGGCGCTCATCCCCGTCGTCGTCCTCGCGGCACGGCGCGCGGGCCTCGCGACGTCGCAGATGGCGATGCCGCTCGCGTTCGCCGCGAGCGGCGGCGCGCTGCTCGCGCTGAGCGGCAGCACCGTCAACGTCATCGTGTCCGACGCGCTGCGCGACGCCACGGGCGACGGTTTCGGCTTCTTCGAGTTCGCGGTCGTCGGGATCCCGCTCGTCGCCGTGACGGTGCTCGTCGCAGTCCTGGGCGGACGGCGCCTGCTGCCCGTGCGCACGCCCGAGTCCCTGCCCGGGGACTTCTCCGAGCACGTCGGCACGCTCGTCGAGCACTACCGCCTCGACAACGGGTTCTTCCGGCTGCGCGCCGAGCCGTCGTCGCGCACCGTGGGTCGCGACCCCGCGACGCTCCACCTGCCCGAGGACGTGCACGTCATCGGCGTGCAGGACGCGAGCGGCAGCCCCGCGCGCCCCGGCGAGCCGGTGCGCCCGGGCGACGTCCTCGTCGTCACCGGGCCGAGCGAGGGGATCGCGCGGTTCGTCGACGACGACGGGCTCGCCGTCGTGCGCACACCCCTGACGCGTGCGACGCGCGCCGCGCTGCTCGGCCGAGAGGTCGGGGTGGCCGAGATCGTCGTGCCGCCCCGGTCGTCCGTGATCGGGCAGACGTTCTTCCCCGGCCTCGTGCGGTCCGGTGTGACGGTGCTGGCGATCCGCCGCCTCGGGCGGGACGAGTGGCCGCGCCCGGTGACCCTCGCGGAGGGCGACACGCTGCTCGTGCACGGCACGTGGCCCGCCGTCGAGGCGCTGTCGCACGACGACGACGTGCTCGTCGTCGACAGCCCCGAGCTCGTGCGGCGGCAGACCGTGGCGCTCGGCCCGACGGCGTGGCGCGCCCTCGCGGTCCTCGCCGCGACGGTCGCGCTGCTCGCGTCCGGCGCCGTCTCCCCCGCGATCGCCGGGCTGCTCGGCGCGACCGCGATGGTGCTCACCGGCGTCGTCTCGGTGCCGCAGGCGTACCGCGCGGTCTCCTGGCAGACGGTCGTCCTCGTCGGCGGCCTGATCCCCCTCTCGGTCGCGATCCAGACGAGCGGGGCGGCCGACCTGGTCGCGGACGTCATCGTCGGGCTCGTCGGGGACTCGAGCCCGCACGTCCTGCTCGTCGCGCTGTTCGTCCTCACCGCGGTGCTGGGGCAGATCGTCAGCAACACCGCGACCGTCCTCATCGTCACCCCGATCGCGGTCTCCTCGGCGGCGGAGGCGGGCGTCTCGCTCGCGCCGGTGCTCATGCTCGTCGCCGTCGCCGGCGCGGCGTCGTTCCTCACGCCCATCGCGACCCCGGCCAACATGATCGTCATGGGGCCGGCCGGGTACCGGTTCGGGGACTACTGGAAGCTCGGGCTCGTGACCATGCTCGCGTGGCTCGCCGTCGCGGTGCTGCTCATCCCCGTCGTCTGGCCGGTCGGCTGACCGCACCGGCGGCGGCGCTCCCCGCGCGGAACCCGGTGCGCCTGGCTACGCTCCCGACCAGCGACGTGCCGCGGCACGGCGTCCGAAGCCTTCATGCAACGGGGAGCAGCGGATGAGCGAGACGGCGGTCGTGAAGAGGTCCGGGCTGCAGCGCGTCCTGGACGGCATCGAGAGGGCCGGGAACAAGGTCCCCCACCCCGTCATCATCTTCCTCGTCCTCATCGCGCTCATCATCGTGCTCTCGCACGTCTTCTACCTCGCCGGCTCGTCCGTGACCTTCGAGCAGGCCGCGGTCTCCGAGCAGGTGGAGCCGAGCGGCGAGGAGCTGATCGGCGACGAGGAGTACCAGAGCCCCGACCCGGAGGTCGAGCAGGTCACCGTCGAGGCCCAGAGCCTGCTCACGGCCGACGGGATCCGATTCATCTTCACGTCGCCCGTGGCGAACTTCAACGGGTTCGGCGTGGTCGGGCTCATCATGGTCGCGATGATCGGCGTGGGACTCGCCGAGGAGGTCGGCCTCATCGGCGCCTTCATCAAGCGGCTCGTCAAGGTCACGCCGCGCCGGTTCGTCACGTTCAGCATCGTCCTGCTCGGTGTCCTGTCCTCGATCGCGACCGACGCCGGGTACCTCGTCCTCATCCCCCTCGCCGCCGCGGTCTTCCACTCCCTCGGTCGCCACCCGTTGGCCGGGCTCGCCGCCGCCTTCGCGGGCGTGGGCGGCGGGTTCGGCGTGAACCTCCTCATCACGCCCGTGGACGGGATGCTCGCCGAGATCACCAACGAGGCGATCGCCGACCCCGCCCAGCACGTGTCGATCACCGGCAACCTCTACTTCTCCATCGTCTCGACGCTCGTGGTGGCGGTCGTCGCGACGATCCTCACGGAGAAGTTCGTCGAGCCGCGGCTCGGCGTCTACCGCGAGGACGAGGAGCTGCCCGACGGCGTCCCCGCCGAGGCCGCGGGCGTCCCCGTGGGCGCGGAGCCGGTGGCGAGCACCGACCCGGGTGCCGACGGCGGAGCCGCGTCCGGCGAGCTCACGGCCGCCGAGCGGCGCGGCCTGCGGTTCGCGTTCTGGGGCCTGCTCGGCGTCACCGCGTTCGTGCTGCTCCTGACGCTCCCGTCGTGGGGCCCGCTGCGGAACCCGGAGACCGGGAGCCTCGTCGAGGACTCGCCGCTCATGGGCAGCATCATCTTCCTCATCCTGCTCTACTTCTTCGTGATGGGGCTGTGCTACGGCAAGGGCGCGGGGACGATCAACGGGTCCATGGACGTCATCAACCCGATGACCAAGACCGTCGCGGGGCTCGCCGGCCTGTTCTTCCTGCTGCTGGTCATCAGCCAGTTCATCGCCTACTTCACGTACTCCCAGCTCGGCACCATCGCCGCGGTCAACATGGCCGACGCGCTCGAGAACGCCGGCCTGCCCACCGTCTGGCTCATCGTCGGGCTGATCCTCGTCACGGCCGTCATCGACATCTTCATCGGCGGCGTCGTGCCCAAGTGGGCGATCTTCGCGCCGATCTTCGTCCCGCTGTTCGTCCAGCTCGGGATATCCCCGGACGTCGCCGTGGCGGCGTACCGCGTCGGCGACTCGCCGATCAACATCGTCACGCCGCTCATGCCGTACTTCGCGCTCATCGTCATCTTCGCCGAGCGGTACCGCAAGAAGGTCGGCGTCGGATCGATCATCTCGCTCATGCTGCCGTACACCGTCGTGCTCCTCGTGGTGTGGACCGCGCTGCTCGTCGTCTGGTACCTGCTCGGCATCCCGCTCGGTCCGGGGAGCACGATCTACCTGTGAGCCTCCACGCCCGCCGCCGGTGACCGCCACATGACCACCTCTGACCCGCCACCCGGAAGGACCCCGCCATGCGCACGACACCGTTCGACCCCGTCCCGTCCGCGACCTCCGTGCCCGCCGTGGTGGTGCGCGTCGTCGCGACCGGCACCGAGGAGCCGACCGTGCTCGGCGTCCCGGTGGCGGCGTCCGGGGACGTGCCGGCCGCCGTCGGGCTCACGCGCGAGACGCTCGCCGCCTGGGGGTTCGCGGGCAAGCCCGGCCAGACGCTCGCCCTGCCGCGCGACGACGGGGCCACGCTCCTCGTCGGCGTGGGCGACGAGCCCGCCGCGTCCGACCTGCGCGACGCCGCGGCGGCCTTCGCGCGTGCCGCCGCGCGTGAGCCCGTCCTCGCCACGACCCTCGCGGACGCCGGCTCGCTCGACGCCGCCGAGGCCGCCCAGGCCGTCGTCGAGGGCGTCCTGCTGGGCCGCTACCGCTACGACGAGCTGCGCTCCCCCGCTCCCGACGCGTCCCCCGCCGTGCAGGAGGTCGTGCTGCTCGTCGCCCCCGACCGGGTCGAGGACGCCGCGCACGGTGCGGCGCGGGGACACGTCCTCGCGCGTGCCGCCGCGGTCTCGCGCGACCTCGCGAATGCGCCGGGCGGCTACCTCAACGCCCCGGACCTCGCCGACGTCGCCGTCCGGCTCGGCGCGGACGCCGGACTCGACGTGCGCGTCTACGACCGCGCCGAGCTCGAGGAGATGGGCTGCGGTGGTCTGCTCGGGGTCAACGCCGGGTCGGTCGTCGAGCCGCGCATGATCCGGATCTCCTACACGCCGACGACCGGCGCGGAGGGGACGCGCCACCTCGGCCTCGTCGGCAAGGGCATCACGTACGACTCGGGCGGCATCAGCCTCAAGCCTTCCAACGCGATGCACGCCGCCATGAAGATGGACATGACCGGCGCGGGCGCGATCCTCGCCACCATGACCGTGCTGCGCGAGCTCGAGGTGCCCGCCCGCGTCACCGCGTACCTCGCGTGCACGGACAACATGCCGTCCGGCTCCGCGACGAAGCTCGGCGACGTCCTCACGACCCGCACCGGGAAGACGATCGAGGTCGTCAACACCGACGCCGAGGGCCGCCTCGTCATGGCGGACGCCATCGCGCTCGCGAACGAGGACGGCGTCGACGCGATCGTCGACATCGCGACCCTCACCGGGGCGGCGCTCATGGCCCTCGGCCCGCTCACCGCGGGGCTTCTCGGGAACGACGACGACCTGCAGGCCCAGGTCGAGGCCGCGGCGCGCGCGACCGACGAGCGCGTCTGGCGCATGCCGCTCGACGACCGCTACCGCCCCTGGCTCGACTCCGAGATCGCCGACATCAAGAATCTCGGGGGCGAGTCCGCGGGCACGATCATCGCGGCACTGTTCCTCGCCGAGTGGGTCGGCGACACCCCGTGGGCCCACCTCGACATCGCCGGGCCGATGCGGTCCGACAAGGACGACGCCTGGCGCACCCGGGGCGCGACCGGGTTCGGGGCGCGGCTCCTCGCGGAGGTCGCGGCCGCGTACGGCGCGCGCTGAGGAGCCGCGTCGGCCCGGGAAGGGGCTCTTCACGACTACGTGTTCCCCACACGATTTCACCCGGGACCCGGCGTGCGCCGGCTCGTACCGGGGTCAGGTGTCGCCCGATCCGCCCCGTCCTGACGGTGGGACGACCCCACGTACGGGACATCCCCTACGTGGGCCGGACGCGTCGCCACGCGTTGATCCGGACGGCTCCGCTGCCTACCGTCGGCCAGGTCACCGCCGACTGTACGGACTCCGTACGAATGTCGGCCCTCCCGACACAGAGAGCGAGTCCCCCATGAGACGACTCCGCGCGGCGCTCGTCGCCGTCGCCGTCGCCACCGCGGCGCTGGTCGCCCCGATCGCGATCGCCCCCAGCGCCTCGGCGCACGGCTGGATCACGTCCCCGCCGAGCCGCCAGGACCACTGCGCGAAGGGCACCACCTCCTTCGACTGCGGCTCGATCGAGTACGAGCCGCAGAGCGTCGAGGCCCCCAAGGGCTCGATGCAGTGCTCCGGCGGCAGCGGCTACGCGATCCTCGACGACGCGAGCAAGCCCTGGCCCCGCACGACGACCGGGCGCGACGTCACGTTCCAGTGGAACCTCACCGCCAACCACGCCACGAGCGTCTGGGAGTACTTCGTCGACGGCAAGCTCTTCGCGTCGTTCGACGGCGGCGGCGTCCAGCCGCCGAAGGACATCTCGCACACGCTCAAGGGCCTGCCCGAGGGCAACCACACCATCCTGGCGCGCTGGAACGTGTCCAACACGGTCAACGCGTTCTACAACTGCGTCGACCTGACGGTCACCGCGAACGGCACCGACCCGGGCGAGCCGGACCCCGACCCCACCGACCCGCCCGTCGACCCGGAGCCCGGCGAGTGCACCGACGCCGCGTGGTCGGCGACCGCCGTCTACACCGGCGGCGCCAAGGTCTCGCACGACGGCAACGTCTACGAGGCCAAGTGGTGGACCCAGAACAACACCCCCGGGGCCGAGGCGTGGGGCCCGTGGAAGCTCGTCGGCGCCTGCTGACGCCGTGACGCGTCCCGACGCCGGGTGGCACGGTCCGCGGACCGCGGCACCCGGCGTCGGGCCATGCACGGCGCGTTCCGCCCCCGCAGGGGCAGGGCGGAGCGCGCGGCTACGCGGATCCCCGTACGGGCTTCACCCAATTGTCCGCACTCCTCACGGTTCGTAGCGTCGAAGGGTCCGATCCGAGCGCCGGCCCGCAGCGAAGCGGGCCTGCGAGGACCCACGCACCACCGGATGGAGAGCGAGACACCTCATGCGAAGACTCAGAGCGGTACTTCTCGCGGCCGTCGTCGGCGCGGTCGCGATCATCGCACCCGTCGCGATCGCCCCGAGCGCGACCGCGCACGGCTGGATCACGTCCCCGCCGAGCCGTCAGGACCATTGCGCGAACGGCACCACGTCGTTCGACTGCGGTCCCATCAAGTACGAGCCGCAGAGCGTCGAGGCCGCCAAGGGCTCGATGCAGTGCTCCGGCGGCAGCGGCTTCAGCATCCTCGACGACGCGAGCAAGCCGTGGCCCCGCACCCAGGTGGGGTCGTCGGTGACGTTCCAGTGGAAGCTCACCGCGGCGCACAACACGAGCACGTGGGAGTACTTCGTCGACGGCGTGCTGTTCAAGACGTTCAGCCAGGGCGGCGCCCAGCCACCGAGCAACATCTCCCACACCCTGACCGGCCTGCCCCAGGGGAACCACACGATCCTCGCGCGCTGGAACGTGTCGAACACGCCCATGGCGTTCTACAACTGCGTCGACCTCACGATCGGCACCGGCGGTGGCGGGCCGACCGACCCGCCGGACCCGGAGCCGGGCGACTGCACGGCAGCGGCCTGGTCCGCGAGCGGCGTCTACCTGGGCGGCGCGCGCGTGTCGCACGAGGGCAAGAGCTACGAGGCGAAGTGGTGGACGACGGGCGAGAACCCCGCCCAGAGCGGTCAGTGGGGCGTCTGGAAGGACCTCGGTCCCTGCTGACGGCCTCGCGAGCGCCCGACTGATGCACCGTCGGTCGAGTGATGCACGCAGGAGTGCGTCACTCGACCGAAGGTGCATCACTCGATCCGACGGGGGCCGGCTCTCGGGTGCGGACGGGCGCACAAGGGCGGACGTCGTCCACAGACAGACGTCGGCGCCGCCCGTCCACAGCGTCGCCGACCGTCGCCCCGCGGGACGTCAGGTCGCTGGCACGCTGCCCCGATGGCCGCCACCACTCCACGACCGACCGCAGGCCCGCGGGCACGGCTCGTCCTCGCCGGCGACGTCCCCGGGAGGTCGTCCGCGACGTCGTGCGGCGCGGGACGGGCGTCAAGGTGCGCCGCGGCGCCTACTACCTCGACGCGGCGGTCCCCGGACCCGCGGAGCACGACGCCCGCCGTCGGCTCGAGATCGTCCGCCTCGAAGCGGTCTCGCGCCAGCTGCCCGGAGAGCACGTCTTCTCCCACACCAGCGCGGCGCTGCTCTGGGGCCTGCCGCTGTGGAGCGCACCGACGGCCGTCGTGCACGTGGTGCAGCAGCACGTCCCGGGCGAGCGGCGGGCGCGCGACGTCGTGCGGCACCGGGCCGCCCTCGACCCGTCCGAGGTCGTGACGATCGGCGGTCTGCCGGTCACGTCGCGCGACCGCACCGTGCTCGACTGCGTGCGGACGCTCGGTGCGCGGGACGGTCTCGTGCTCGCCGACGCAGCCCTGCGCGCGGGAGCCGGTCTCGACACGCTCCGCGAGCGCCTCGCCCGCACGACGGGGCGCGGGCTCGTCCGCGCTCGCGCGGTGCTCGACGCTGCCGATCCGGGTGCCGAGTCGCCCGGCGAGTCGGTGGTGCGGTTCGAGCTCCTGCGACACGGGCTCCCCACCCCTCGGACGCAGCTTCCGGTGCGCACGCGCCTGGGACGGTTCCGCGCCGACATGGGCTGGGACGAGTGGCGCCTGCTCGTCGAGTTCGACGGGCTGGTCAAGTACCGCGAGCTGGCGGGCGGCGAGCCGGCCCGCGTGCTCTACGAGGAGAAGCGCCGCCAGGAGGCCATCGAGGAGGAGGGCTGGCGGGTGCTCCGGGTGACGACTCCGGACGTGCGCGACGGTGCGGCGCTCACCGCGCGGGTCCGTCGCCAGGTACCGCGGGGCGCGGAGGTCCCGCTGCACCGGCGCCCCGGGCTGTGGTGATCGGCCACGAGCGCCCGACTGATGCACCTTCGCTCGAGTGATGCACGCAGGAGTGCGTCACTCGACCGAAGGTGCATCACTCGAGAGCGCTCCCGCGGCTTCGTCGGGAGATCGCCGCCTCGCAGGCGACCGCGTCAGCCGCGGCCGCGCAGCCGGTCGATGTCGCGCCGCTCGCGCTTCGTCGGGCGGCCGGCCCCGCGCTCGCGGACGGCGACCCGGACCGTGAGCTCCTTCGGCGGCGGGGGCGGGCTCTGGTCGAGCACCGCCTGGGCCGCGACGGTCGCCGAGACACGCTTCACCAGGATCCGCTCGACGACGAGGATCCGTTCGACGGGGCCGCCGCGCACGACGACACGGTCCCCGACCTTCACCGCCGTCGCGGGCTTCGCGCGCTCGCCGTTGACGCGCACGTGCCCGGCCTTGACGGCCGCCGTCGCCTGGGAACGACTCTTGAAGACCCGCACCGCCCAGAGCCAGCTGTCGACGCGTGCGCTGGACGCCTCGGTGGTCACCACGACCCGAGCCTAACCAGCCGGGGGCCCCTGCCGAGGTGGTCCGACGCGGCGCACGTGCCGCACCGACCCTTGGTGAGCACCGCTTCCACGTGCGAAACACCGCGCGCCGTGCCACCGTGAAGGATGCCATTCGGGGCAGCCGTCCCGGTATGGAGAGTTTCGTCCCCTCAAGAACGGAGACGTGGGATGAGTATCATCGGCTGGATCCTCATCGGCCTCATCATGGGTGCGATCGCTCGCGCGGTGCTCCCGGGCAAGGCCGCCGGAGGCTGGATCGTCACGCTGATCGTCGGAGTCCTCGGAGCCCTCCTCGGCGGGTGGATCGGCGGCGCGCTGTTCGGCGCCGACGCGAACGACGAGTTCTTCTCGCTCACGACGTGGTTCTGGGCGTTCGTGGGATCTCTGCTGGTTCTTCTCATCTGGGGCGTGATCTCGCGGCGCTCCGCACGCAAGTAGTCGGAGCCCGGTCGACCCGACCGGCCTCGACCACGGCCCGGCCTCCTGCGGGAGGTCGGGCCGTCGGCGTATTCCCGTGGACGCCCGGGGACGCCCGGGACCACGCTGGGCCCATGAGCAGCGCCGCCCTTCCCGCCCTCGAGGTCCCCCTGCCCGCAGGGCTCGCCCTCGTCGAGGCACCGCACCCCGCGAACCTCGACGAGGACGACGCGTGGGCGTACCACGCCGTCGCGGACATCGACCACGAGCTCGAGCTGGAGACGCACGGGTACGACGACCTCGCTCTCGAACCGCGCGACGTCTTCTCCGGCATGGCCCACCAGGAGTACGCGGCGAAGCGCCGCTTCGTCGTCGTGCGCGCCGCGTCCGGTGCGGTCCCAGGTGCCGGTGCGCCGCCGAAGGTGCACGACGTCGTCGCGCACCTGTTCGTGTGCCGTCCGGTCACGAGCAACGAGCACCTGGGCGAGGCGTACGCGTTCGTCCGGCCCGGGGAGCGCGGCCAGGGCATCGGGTCGGCCCTCCTCGCCCTGGGCGAGCGGCTCAATCTGGGCGCCGGGCGCACGGTCCTGTTCTCGGCGACGCAGCACGGTGAGGAACCGCCCCCCGGGCCGGGAGCGCTCGGGGCGACGACGGGCTCCGGGCGGGTCCCCGCCGACGCACCCGGCCCACGTCTGCTGCGCGCACGGGGCTACGCGCTCGAGCAGGTCGAGCGGCACTCCGTCCTCGACGTCCCCGTCGCGCCGTCGCTGCTCGGTGCGCTGCGTGACGACGCCAGGGCCCGGGCGGGTGGCGACTACCGCCTGCACACCTGGACCGACGAGGTCCCGGAGGCCTGGGTCGACGAGGTCGCCGTGCTGTTCACCCGCATGAGCACCGACCCTCCGACCGGTGGCGTCGACTACCGCGAGGACCCCTGGGACGCGCAGCGCGTCCGGACCTGGACGGGCGAGCAGGTGGAGAGTGGGAAGGGTTTCCTCCTCACCGCGGCCGAGCACGTACCGTCGGGCACGCTCGCGGCGTTCACGGTGTTCGTCTACCCGCGCGACCGTCCCGAGTTCGCGTTCCAGGAGGACACGCTCGTCGTGCGCGAGCACCGCGGACGGCGTCTCGGGATGCTCGTCAAGGCGGCGAACCTCGACGCGCTCTCGGCCGAACGGCCCTCGACCCGGCGCGTCCACACCTGGAACGCGCAGGAGAACGACCACATGCTCGCCATCAACGTCGCGCTCGGCTTCCGGCCGGCCGGCACGTGGGCAGCGTGGCAGCGCAGGACCGACACGAAGGACGGCGAGTGAACACCTCCCCCACGAACGCGACCGGCACGACCGGCACGACGACGGCACCCGTGGCCGTGCGGATCGAGCCGGTCGCGGTACCGACCGACCTCGACGCCCCCGAGGCCTGGGGCGTGCACGGGACGGTCCTGGTGGGCGACGCCATCGACCGCGAGATCTACGGCCACACCGACCTCGCGCTCGACGCGGCGACCACCGCGACGAGCATGGCGAGCGGCGACTACCGCCGCGTGCTGCGGTGGGTCGCGGTGCTCGACCGCGCGGACGACCCCACGGCCGCCGACGCGCGGCACCCCCGCCCCGAGGACGTCGTCGGGCGCTCGATGGTCGCGCTGCCGCAGCAGGGCAACACGCACGCCGCGGTGGTGTACGTGGGGGTGGACCCCGAGCACCGTCGCCGCGGCATCGGCACCGCGATGTGGGAGGCCGCGCTCGCCGTCGCCCGCGCGGAGGGGCGCCGGGTCATCATGTCCGACTCGTCGTTCGCGACGGAGCCGCCGCCCGGCCCGGACGCGCTCGAGTCCCCGACGGGCAGCGGTCGCGTGCCGCTGCACGACGACGCGACCGCCTTCGCGCTGCATCGTGGCTTCACGCTCGAGCAGGTCATGCGGCACTCGACGCTCACCCTGCCGGTGCCGCCCGAGGTGCTCGACCCGCTGCGCGCCGCGGCGGTCGAGCGCTCGGCCGGCTACCGGGTGCACCTGTGGACGGACGAGGTGCCCGACGAGTGGATCGACCAGTTCGCGGTGCTCGAGACCCGCATGAGCACCGACGCACCGACGGGCGGCCTGGAGCTCCAGGAGGACCCGTGGGACGCCGAGCGCGTGCGCACGGCGTCGCGCGACTTCCACGACCGCGGACAGGGCTACGTCATCGCGGCGGCCGAGCACACGGCGTCGGGCACGCTCGCCGCGTTCTCGATGGTCGCGTACCCGCACGACCGGCCCGAGGTCGTGTTCCAGGAGGACACGCTCGTGCTGCGCGAGCACCGCGGTCGCAGCCTGGGGATGCTCGTCAAGGTCGCGGTGCTCGACGAGCTCGCGCGGGCCCGCCCGTCGTCGCGACGCGTGCACACGTGGAACGCGCAGGAGAACGCGCACATGCTCGCGATCAACGTCGCGCTCGGTTTCGCGCCCGCGAGCGTCGACGCCGAGTGGCAGCTGACCCTCGAGCCGGAGGCGGACGCCGCTCCGGGCGTCACCGCCTGACCCGGCGGTCGCGCTCAGCGGATGCCGTCGAGGAACCGGACGAAGCGTTCGGTCGCGAGCGCCGCGGCCTCCGGCTCGTACGACGGCAGGCTCGGGTCGGTGAACAGGTGCCGGTCTCCCGGGTAGAGGAACAGCTCGGCGCCGGGCGTGGAGTCGACGAGCTCGCGTGCGGCGTCGAGGTCCCCCTCGCCGGCGAACGACGGGTCCGCGTCCATGCCGTGCACCTGCACGGGGACTCCGTCCGGCCACGCCTCGCCGAACTCCGACACGGGGACGAACGCCTCGAGCAGCACGGCGCCCTTCGCGCCCGCGCGCGTCTGGGCGAGCATCTGCGCCGGGAGCACCCCGGCCGAGATCCCGGCGTAGACCACCGTGGCGTCGAACCCGTCTGCGGCGGCCCGGCCGCGCTCCAGCACGGTCCCGAACCCGAGCTCCCGCACGAACGCCATGCCCTCGTCGAGGGTCTCGAACGTGCGTCCCTCGAACAGGTCCGGCGTGTGGACCACGTTCCCCGCGCCCCGCAGCGTCTCCGCGAGGGTCCGCACGCCGTCCGTCAGTCCCTGCACGTGGTGGAACAGCACCACCTCGGCCATGGTTCGTCTCCGATCGTCCGCTCCTCGTCCGACGACCTGCCGCCGTCGGCGTGCACGCCCGACGGCGCACGCCCACCATCGTGGCCCCGACCACCCACGCTCGCCCCACCGGGAAGCCGTCCGGCACCGGCCGCTGCGCGGTCGCGGCACCTCACGACCGCGGCGTCGGCGCCCCCTCGCCCGCTGGGAGGAGGTGGTCGAGCAGCCGCTCGGCCACCGCGAGCGCCTCCTGCGGATCGAGGTGGCGCGCGACGACGGACTGCGTGAGACCGGCGAGGGCCGCGAGCACGAGCTCGGCGTCGCGCAGCGTGCCCACGTCGGGACGGGCACCGATCCCGCGGCCCTCAGCCTGCGCGGTGCCGGGTCGTGCGCGGTCGAGCTGAGCCGCGACCACCTCGACGAGCGCCCGGGGCGCGGGCAGGAGCGCCTCCTGGGCGACGTCGCCACGTGTCAGGGCGGCGGCGTGGAACGCCGCGAGGACGACGGCGTCCGCGCGCCGCTCGTCGTCGAGCGGCAGGAGCGCGGCGGCGATGCCGCGCAGCACGTCGCGCGGCTCAGGCGGCTGAGCCGTCGCCTGAGCCGGCTCAGGCCCGGGAGCGGGCCGGCCCGGGCCGAAGCGCGCCGCCGAGGCGTCGATCACCGCGCGGTGCGTGGCGGTGAGCAGCCCGCCCTTGTTGCCGAAGTAGTACTGGACGAGCCGCACCGACACGCCCGCCTCGGTGGCCACCGCCTGGAACGTCGCGGCCTCGAGCCCGTCGCGACCGATGACGCGACGCGCGGCGTCCGTGATCTGCGCCCGCCGCTCCGCGTGGTCGACCAGTCGCGGCATCCTCTCCCCTTCGTCCCGCGGTCCCGGTCGGGTGCCGCCCTCGTACCGACTTGATGATATGCCCGTACCACCGTTATGATACGCACATATCATCAACGAGGAGGTGCTCATGCCCAGCCACATCGGCACGTTCCGGGACGACGCGGCACACCAGGCCTACGACCGCACGTACGACGACCTGGCGGCGCTCTGGCCGCTGCCGTCCACCGAGACCGTGGTCCCGACGGCCTTCGGTGGCACGCACGTGCGCACGTCCGGCTCGGGGACGCGTACCCCGCTGGTGCTGCTGCACGGGCTCAACGGCACCGGCCTGAGCTGGCACGCCGTCGTGGCCCGGCTCGCCGCGGACCGGGTCGTCCATGCGCCCGACGTCGTCGGGACAGCGGGTCGGAGCGTGCAGAGCGCCCCGCTGACCAACCCCGCCGACTACGGCGCCTGGGGCGAGCAGCTGCTCGACGGGCTCGGGCTCGAGCGTGCCCACGTGCTCGGGTACTCGGAGGGCGCGTGGTTCGCTGCCCTCCTCGGCGCGCGAGCCTCGGACCGGCTCGCGAGCCTCACGCTCGGTGAGGGGATCACGACGCTGGTCAAGCCGTCCCCGAGGGTGGTCGCGCGGATGGTCACCACGTCGCTGTGGCCCACCCAGAGGCGGTTCGTCCGGCTCGACGCGTGGCTGAGCCCCGGCGCGGACCCCACCGACCAGGACCGGGCGCTCGCCCGCGCGGCGATGCGCTACCGCCGCCGCACCCCCTGGCCCAGCCCTCTCGGCGACGCGGAGCTCGCCGCGGTCACCACGCCGACGCTCGCGTTCTTCGGCGCCGAGACCCGGCTCGGCGACCCGCACGCCGCAGCCCGGCGCGTCCTCGACCACGTGCCGCAGGCCGAGGTGCAGATCGTGCCCGGAGGCGGGCACGGCGTGCTCTGGCAGCTGCCCGACCGCGTGCTCCCCGTCGTCCAGGAGTTCGTCCGCCGGCACGACGCGGAGTGACAGGGTCCGACGGCGGTCGTTCGTCAGGCGAGCGACCCACCGACCGGAGGCCGGTCGGGGTGGGCGAGCGCCGCCGTCGGTCACTAGGTTGGTGCGCATGACCAGCCAGCCCGTGCCGCCCCCGATCGACCCCACCACCACGCCGTCCTGGACGGCGCTCACCGTGCACCGCGACATGGTCGAGCCGGACCTGCGCACGTGGTTCGCCGCCGACCCGGACCGCGCGCGCCGCCTCACCCACCAGGCGGCCGACCTCACGGTCGACCTCTCGAAGAACCTCGTCACGGACGAGACGATCGAGCTGCTCGTGCGCCTCGCGGACGAGGTCCACCTCGACGACCGTCTCGAGGCCATGTTCACGGGCGAGCACATCAACGTCACCGAGGACCGCGCCGTCCTGCACACGGCCCTGCGCCGCCCCACGCCGCTCGGCGACGACGAGCACCTCGTGGTCGACGGGCAGGACGTCGACGCGGACGTGCACGCGGAGCTCGCGAAGGTCTACGACTTCGCCGACAAGGTCCGCTCGGGCGAGTGGACGGGCGTCACGGGCGAGCGCGTGCGGACGGTGGTCAACATCGGCATCGGCGGGTCGGACCTCGGCCCGGTCATGGCGTACGAGGCGCTGCTGCCCTACAAGCACCAGGACATCGAGGTCCGCTTCGTCTCCAACATCGACCCGACGGACGTCGCGGAGAAGACCGCGGGCCTCGACCCGCGGACGACGCTGTTCATCGTCGCGTCCAAGACGTTCGGCACGCTCGAGACCCTGACGAACGCGCGCCTCGCGCGCGACTGGCTGTGGACGGAGCTCGCCGCGGTCGGCGCGCTGGCGGACACGGACGAGGCGCGGCAGGGCGCCGTCGCCCAGCACTTCGTCGCGGTCTCCACCGCGCTCGACAAGGTCGCGGCGTTCGGCATCGACCCCGCGAACGCGTTCGGGTTCTGGGACTGGGTCGGCGGCCGGTACTCGGTCGACTCGGCGATCGGCACGTCGCTCGCGATCGCGGTCGGCCCGGACCGCTTCGCCGAGCTGCTCGCGGGCTTCCACGCCATCGACGAGCACGTGCGCCGCACCCCGTTCGAGCGCAACGTGCCTGTCCTCATGGGCCTGCTCAACGTCTGGTACGTGAACTTCCTCGACGCGCACACCCACGCGGTGCTCCCCTACGCGCAGTACCTGCACCGCTTCCCGGCGTACCTGCAGCAGCTGACGATGGAGTCCAACGGCAAGCGCGTGCGCTGGGACGGCTCCCCCGTGACGACGGAGACGGGCGAGATCTTCTGGGGCGAGCCGGGCACCAACGGCCAGCACGCGTTCTACCAGCTGATCCACCAGGGCACGCGCCTCATCCCGGCGGACTTCATCGCCGTCGCGAACCCCGCGCACCCGCTCACCGACGACGTCGGCGACGGCGGGGCCGTCCAGCCGGGTGCGGACGTGCACGGGCTGTTCCTCGCGAACTTCTTCGCGCAGACCAAGGCGCTCGCGTTCGGCAAGACCGCGGACGAGGTCCGCGCGGAGGGGACGGACGAGGCGCTCGTCTCGGCCCGGACCTTCCCCGGCAACCGCCCGACGACGTCGATCCTCGCCCCGGCGCTGACGCCGTCGGTCCTCGGCCAGCTCATCGCGCTCTACGAGCACATCACGTTCGTCCAGGGCGTCGTGTGGGGCATCGACAGCTTCGACCAGTGGGGCGTCGAGCTCGGCAAGAAGCTCGCGCTCGAGATCGCGCCCGCCGTCGCCGGTGACGAGGACGCGCTCGCTGCGCAGGACCCGTCCACCGCGGCCCTCATCGACCGGTACCTGGACCTGCGCAACTGACCCGTCCGCCCCGTCACGACCGGGCGGGGCCGTCCGCGCGCACGGCCCGTCCGCCCCCGCACGGGGGCGGACGGGCGGTCTTGCGCGCCCATCCGCGATGCGTACACTGAGCGCGCAGCCACCCGTGCCCGTCGGTGGCCGCATTCATGTGGAAGGACCTTCGCGATGCCCCCAGAGGCCACCGACAACCTCGTGACGACGCTCATGGACAACGCGGACCTGGTCCGCGCCACGTGGCTCGACACCGCCGCCGCCGAGCTGCACGGCAGGACGTCCCGCGGCGAGCTCGAGCGCGAGCAGAGCGACATCTTTGACGCGCTGCTCGACGGCCTGCGCGCCGGGGGCACCGCCCTCTCCGACGCCGCCTTCGACCAGCTCCGCGGCATCCTCGCGGACGTCTCCGCGGTCCGCGCTCGCCTGGGCTTCACGCCGCGGGAGACCGCCATCGGGGTCTTCGCGCTCAAGGAGGGCCTGTACCGTCTCTCGTCGCAGTCGGACGAGGCGCTCGACCTCGCGCCGGTGCTGCGCCTCGTCGACGACCTCGGCCTCTTCACGTTCGAGACGTTCTCGTCGGCCCGCGAGGTGATCATCGCGGAGCAGTCCGAGCAGCTCCTCGAGCTCTCGACGCCCGTGGTGAAGCTGTGGGACGGCATCGTCGCCGTGCCGCTCGTGGGGACCCTCGACTCGGCCCGCACGCAGGTCGTCATGGAGAAGCTGCTCAACACGCTCGTGGACACGGGCAGCGAGCACGCGATCATCGACATCACGGGCGTGCCCGCGGTGGACACGCAGGTCGCGCAGCACCTGCTCAAGACCGTCGTCGCCGCGCGCCTCATGGGTGCGGAGTGCACCATCAGCGGCATCCGGCCGCAGATCGCCCAGACGATCGTCGCGCTCGGGATCGAGTTCGGTGACATCCGCACGCGCGCGTCGCTCGCGGACGCGCTCGTCGACGCCCTCCGCTCCGGAGGACGTTCCGCGGCGGCCGGGATCCCCGCGTGAACGACGGCGTACCGATCCTCAAGATCGGCTCGACGCTCCTCGTCTCGATCCAGGTCGACCTGCAGGACGACACCGCGCTGCGGCTCCAGGAGGACCTCGCCGAGCGCATCACCGCGACCGGTGCCCGAGGCGTGATCATCGACATCTCCGGGCTGGAGATCGTCGACAGCTTCATCGGGCGCATGCTCGCGTCCGTCGCGGCGATCTCGCACGTCCTCGACGCCACCACGGTCGTCGTCGGGATGCGCCCTGCGGTCGCGATCACCATGGTCGAGCTCGGGCTCTCGCTCGGGGACGTGCGCACCGCACTGGACGTCGAGCGCGGCCTCGCGCTCCTCGCCCCCGAGGAGCGCACCCCGGAGGAGATCCTGCTCGCCGCCGCCGAGCGCGAGCAGAGATGACGACGACCACCGCCGACGTCCTGCAGCGGCTTCCCGTCCGCACCGACTCGGACGTGGTCAAGGTCCGCCAGCTCGTACGGACGCTGGCTCAGCAGGCACGTCTCTCGCTCGTCGACCAGACGAAGCTCGTGACGGCCGCGAGCGAGCTCGCGCGCAACACGCTCGTGTACGGCGGCGGCGGCGAGGCGGAGGTCGAGCTCGTCACCGACGGCGCCCGGACAGGCGTGCGGGCGGTGTTCACGGACGAGGGCCCCGGCATCCCCGACCTCGACCTCGCCCTCACGGACGGCTGGACCAGCGGAGGCGGTCTCGGCCTGGGCCTCTCCGGGTCGCGGAGGCTCGTGCAGCACTTCGCGATCGACACGGCCCCGGGCCAGGGAACCCGCGTGGAGATCGCGACCTGGTCACGATGACCGCTCCGGACGACGTCCTCGCCGGCCGGCGCACGGTGACGGACGACGGGACGTGGTACACGATCGACCACCCCTCGGCCGTCGGCGGGGTCCGGCGCGCCGCGAGCGCCGTCGCCGTGCGACTCGGGCTGGGTGAGGCCCGTGCGGCCGAGGTCGGTCTGGTCGTCTCCGAGCTCGCCACGAACCAGTGCCGCCACGCCGGGTCCGGCTCGCTGCTCCTGCGCGTCACGCGCTCCGCCGACGACGCCGTGCTCGAGGTCCTCGCCGTCGACTCCGGCCCCGGCATGCGCGACATCACGGCCGCGATGCGGGACGGGGTCTCCAGCGGGGGGACGCTCGGCATCGGGCTCGGCACGCTCCCGAGGCTCAGCTCGGGCTGGGACGCCTGGACCGCGCCGGGAGCCGGGACGGTGGTGTCCGCCGCGTTCGCCGCGCGGAGTGCGGCTCCTGGCACGCTCGCCACGTCAGGTGCGACCCGGCCGATGACGGGCCAGTCGGCGTGCGGCGACGCCTTCGCCGTGCGGCGCGACGACGGGGTCACGACCCTGCTGGTCGCCGACGGCCTCGGGCACGGCCCGCTCGCCGCGACGGCGTCCGAGGCGGCGGTCCGCGCGTTCCTCGCCGCGCCCGCCGGGGGCCCGGCGGATCTGCTGCAGCGCGTGCACTCCGCGCTCGGTGGGACCCGCGGCGCCGCGGTGGCCGTGGCGCAGCCGACGGGCGACGTGCTGCGGTACGCCGGCCTGGGCAACATCGCGGGCGCGGTCCACGGCTCGCGCACCCGCCGGCTCGTGAGCCATCCCGGTATCGCGGGGTCGCACTCGCGAGCGCTGCGCGAGACGACGTACCCCGTCGAGCCCGGCGACGTCGTCGTCCTCCACAGCGACGGGCTCACCGACCGGTGGTCCCTGTCGGACTACCCCGGCCTCGCCGCCCGCTCCCCGCTCGTCGTCTCCGGGGTCCTGCTGCGCGACCACGCCGTACGACGCGACGACGCGTGCGTCGCGGTGCTCAAGGTGGGTGCGGAGGGCGTCTCGTGAGCACGACGCTGCTGACCGCGCGGCTGCACACCGACACGGACGTCCTCGCCCTGCGCCGGGCCGGACGGGAGATCGGTCGCCACGTCGGGCTCGACACCCAGGACCAGGTCCGCGTCGCCACCGCGCTCTCCGAGGTGGGCCGAGCGGCGGTCGCGTCGGGACCGGCCGACGTCACGATCGCCGTCGTGCCGGGGCAGCCGTACGCGGTGCTCCGGGCCGAGCTCGTCGCAAACGCGCCATTCCACGACGCGGGCGACTCCAGCGACGGCGGCCTCCCCGCGGCCCGACGGCTCGTCGACGCGCTCGAGCTCGACGCGTCGAGGACGCGCGCCGTGCTCGTCAAGTCGCTGAGCATCTCGTCGCGCATCGACGAGGCGACCCTGTCCGCCGTCCGGCGGTCCGTGAGCGCGGCGCACGCCGCGGACGCCCTGGACGAGCTCCGGGTACAGAACGCCGACCTGATGCGGACCCTCGACGAGCTCACGCGCCAGGGGGAAGAGCTGCGCCGGTTCAACGACGAGCTCGAGCAGACGAACCGCGGCGTGCTCGCGATGTACGACCAGCTGTCGTCGGAGCTCGAGGAGACGAACACGGGCGTCGTCGCGCTCTACGCGGAGCTCGACGAACGCGGACGAGAGCTCGCCGCGGCGAACGAGGCGAAGTCGCGGTTCCTGCGCAACGTGAGCCACGAGCTGCGCACACCCGTGAACTCCATCATCGGCCTCACCTCGTTGCTGACCGACTCCCGGCTCGACGCCGACCAGGCGCAGCAGGTCACCTTCGTCCGCGAGAGCGCGCACACGCTCCTGACGCTCGTCGACGAGCTGCTCGACCTCGCGCGCGCGGAGGCGGGCCACGAGGACGTCGAGCCGACGCGCGTCGACGTCGGGGCGCTCCTCGACGAGCTGCGCGGCACGACCGCCCCCCTCGTGCGCGACGGGGTGGTCCTCGACGTCACGTCGGCTCCCCGACTCGCGCTCGTCACCGACCGCCGCCTCCTCGCGCGTGTCCTGCGCAACCTGCTCACCAACGCGGTGAAGTTCACGGAGTCGGGCGCGGTGCGTCTGACCGCGGAGCCCGAGACCGGCGGCGGAGCGCGGTTCACGGTCGAGGACACCGGGGTCGGCATCCCCGCCGACCAGCTCGAGGCCGTCTTCGAGGAGTTCGTCCAGGTGCCCAACCATCTCCAGCCGTCGGCGCGTGGCACCGGCCTGGGCCTGCCGTACGCACGTCGCACGTCCGAGGCCCTCGGGGGCACGCTCCTGGCGTCGTCGACGCTCGGCAGCGGGAGCGTCTTCACGCTGCGCCTGCCGTCGATGGCGCCGGTCGACGCCGCTCCGGCCGTCCCGGCCGACACCGACGCGGCGCGCGCCGGCGGGCCGGACCAGCGGATCGGCCACGTGCTGGTCGTCGACGACGACCGCGCCTACGCGTCCGTCCTCGTGTCGATGCTGCGGGACTCCGTGGCCCGGGTCAGCGTCGCGCACGACGCGACGCACGCGCTCGCGATGCTGCGCGACGCGCCGGCCGACGTCGTGCTGCTCGACGTGCGCATGCCCGGGACGGACGGCCCGACGCTGCTCGACCGCATCACGGCGCAGTACCCCGACGTCCCCGGCGTGCTCATGTCGAGCGGCCCGCGGCCCCCGGCCCCGGCGACGGGGACGCCCGTCCCGTTCCTCGCGAAGTCGGCCATCGACCGCGACCTGCTCGTCGCGACGCTGAGCCGGGAGGCAGGTCTGCGATGACGGGCGAGCGCACCGTCCTCGTCGTGGACGACACTCCCGCGCACCGCTACGTCATGGCGACCTGGCTGCGTGCCGCCGGGTTCTCCGTCGTGGAGGCCGCGACGGGGGCCGAGGCGCTGGCGCGCGCGACGGCGAGCACCGACGCGATCGTCCTCGACGTGAACCTCCCCGACGTCCCCGGGCCTGAGGTGTGCCGCAGGGTCAAGGCAGAGCCGGCCACCGCGCACGTGCCCGTGCTGCACGTGTCGGCGACGGCCGTCGACGCCGCGGCGCGCACCGCCGGGCTCGAGGGCGGTGCCGACGCGTACCTTCCCGAGCCGCTCGACCGCGACGAGTTCGTGGCGACCGTCGGCGCCCTGTGCCGCACGCACGACGCGCACCGCGGGATCGGCCGTGCCGCGCGGCGGCTCGGCGCCCTGTCCGCGGCGCTCGTCCCGCTGCACGAGGCGCGGAGCCCCGAGGAGGTCGTGGACCAGGCGGCGCGGGGCGCCTGCGCCGTGCTCGGCCGTCCCGTGGTCGCCATGGTCGTCGCGGACGCGGGCGTCGTGCTGCGGGCCGTCTGCACGAGCGAGGACGCCGACCTCGTCCGCGGCCGTGGGACGACGGTGGTGCTCCCGCCGTCGGGCCTCACCACGGCACTCTTCGGCCCCGACGAGATCCCCGAGCCCTGGCTGCCGCTCCTCGCCGAGGCTGGGGTCGAGGGCGGGGCCTGGTGGACGATGTGGCTCGTCGACGGCGATGGCGCGCTCGTCGGGGGCCTGGGTGTCCAGGCGGACGAGGGCGGGCAGGGACCGTCGGCGGAGGACCAGGAGGCCGCGCTGCGGTTCGCGGAGGCGGCGACGGTCGCCCTGTCGAACCTGCGGACGTATGCGGAGGAGCACCGGATCGCGCTCGCGCTCCAGCGCGCCTTCCTCCCGGCCACGCTCGCGGTCGCTGGCGGGCTCGAGGTCGCGGCGCGCTACGACGCGTCCGACGAGCGTCTCGACGTGGGCGGCGACTTCTACGACGCGTTCGACCTCCCGGACGGACGGGTGGCGGTCGTGGTCGGCGACGTCCAGGGCCACTCCCTGCGCGCCGCGACCGTCATGGCCGAGGTGCGCCTGACGCTGCGCGCGTACCTGCGGGAGGGCCACGACGCCGCGCGCGCTCTCGACCTGCTCAACGAGTCGCTGCGGCACGACCACCCGGAGTTCGTCACGGTGTGCGTGTGCGTGATCGACCCCGCGAGCGGAGCCGTCGAGGTCACCGACGCCGGGCACCTGCCGGCGGTCGTCGTGCGGACCGACGGCACGGTCGGCACCCTCAAGGCCCCGTCCCGGCTGCTCGGTGTCCCCGGTCCGGCGGAGCGTCCCGCGGTCGAGGACGTGCTCGAGCCCGGCGACCTGCTCGTCCTCGTGACCGACGGTCTGGTCGAGCGCCGCGGCGGCTCGCTGCGGGACGCGCTCGAGCGGCTGACGACGGTTGCTCGTGGCGTGGCCGGGACCGAGCCGGCCGCAGCGTGCGCGCTGCTCGTGGACGCGTTCGACGACCCGGGCCGCGAGGACGACGTCGCGGTCGTCGCGGTCCGCCGCCCGCCGCCCGTGGCGGTGGACGGCGGCATCGCGTCCGCTCACTCGGCCCCGGACGGGACCTTGTCCGTGACGTCGTCGTAGGTCGCGTCGGCCGGCGCCTCGGCCGGGGCGTATACCAGCCGGACGACACCGGTCGGGAACACCTCCGAGCGCAGCAGGGCCAGCGGGTAGGTGCCGTCGCCCTCGTCGAACAGTCGCTCGCCCGTGCGGGCCGCGACCGGGTGGACGAGCAACCGCAGCTCGTCGAGCAGGCCTGCGGCCAGCAGCTGGCGGACGACCGAGATCGACCCGGGCACGAGCACCTTCCCCACGCCCGGCGTCTCCTTGAGGACGCGGACCGCGTCGACGAGCTCGCCGTCGAGCCGCTCGGCGTTGCGCCAGCCCAGATCCTGGTCCCCTCGCGTCACGACGAGCTTGCGCGTGTCGCCGAGCTGCTTCGCGTACGGAGCGTCCTCGCCGCCGGCCGCCTCGCGCTCCGGCCACGCGCCCGCGAAGCTGTCGTACGTCACGCGGCCGAGCAGCAGCGCGTCGACGTCCCGGTAGTCCTCGTCGACCGCGCGGCCCATGTTCTCGTCGAAGTACGGGAAGTGCCATGCCGGGTCCACCTCCACGACGCCGTCGAGCGAGATGAACAGGGTGGACACGAGTGTCGCGGTCATGGGTGGCCTTCCGGTCGGGTGGTCGGTCGTCGATGACGGGGCAGACCCTCGCGCACCCCAGAACTCATCGTCCCGCCGAGCAGGACCTTCCGCGTGATCGAGCACAGGGGCGGCACGGGTCAGCGGCGCAGGCCCAGGGCGAGGGTCGCGCCGACCGCGACGTGCTCGACGGCGAGCAGCACCACCGCGCCGGCCGTCACCGCCCCGAGCGGACCGAGCAGCGACACGAGCAGCACGACGCCGCACGTCACGAGCCAGGCCCGCTCGGCCCGGCCGGCCCGACGGGAGAGCAGCCGGCCCAGCAGCGCGCGCACGCCCCACGCGGCGTACCCGACGACGAGCGCCGCGACGACCGCGGCCACGACGCCGACCGTCTGGGTCCCGGTCGCGGACCGCACCTCCGGGTCGACGCCGAGCGCCGTCCCGACGAGCAGCACCCCCGCGGCGACGGCCGCGGCAGCGAGCGGGACGGCCCAGCGGGGGACCGCCGAGGTGCCGTGCGAGGTGGTCGAGGTCGGGGACATGGCACTCCTCCTTCGTCACGCGACGGTGCCGCGTGCTCTCGTGGCCGGAGCCACGGCCGGCGCGGTGCCGACGTCCCTACGCTCGCGGCGGCGCGGCGCCCGGCGCACCGGCCGGAGGGCGACGAGCACCCCGACCGGCGTCTGGCCATTGCCCTCCCACCGGACCGCGACCCCCGACCTTGGTCGGTGGTCGCCCGCGGCGGCGCCGCCTAGCGTCCGGAGCATGACCACTCCGACCGACTGCCCTCCGCTCGCCGGACGCCCCGTCCTCGCGACGACCGCCGCCCGCCGGGACGGGAACCGCCCGCTCGTCCCCTGGTGGGCGTTCGCCGTCGCGTGGCTCGCCGTCGCGGCGCTCACCGTGCTCGCGACCGTCGGGGTCGTCGACCAGGACGAGCCGGGCGCGCAGCCTGCGCTCGACGTCGCCGTCGCGGTCCTGGCCCTCGCGGCCCTCCCGCTCCTGTGGTCGCGTTTCCCGCGCAACGCGCCCGTGCTCGGCGCCCTGATCCTCGCGTCGCTGTCCGCGTACTCCGGTGCTGCGACGCCCGCGTCGACGGTCGCGACCCTGCAGATCGCGCGCTGGTACCCGCTGCGCACCGCGCTCCCCGTCGCGGTCGCCGGGTTCGTCGGCCACGCGGTGCAGGCGCTGTGGCGGCCGCAGGCGCTGCCGCTCGGCTGGTGGCTCGTGTGCGACCTCGCGGTGCACGCCGCCCTGCTCGGCTGGGGGATGTACTGGCAGGCGCGCGCGCAGCTGATGTGGTCGCTGCGGGACCGCGCCCGGCGCGCCGAGGCCGACCAGGAGCACCGCGTCGCCGAGGCCCGGGTCGCGGAGCGCACGCGGATCGCCCGCGAGATGCACGACACCCTCGCCCACCGGCTCTCGCTCCTCGCCGCGACGGCCGGCGCGCTCGAGTACCGCCCCGACGCCGACCCGGCGCAGCTCGCCCGCGCCGCGGGCCTGGTACGGGCCGGGGTGAGCTCCGCCCTCGGCGACCTGCGCGACGTCGTGCGGGTGCTGCGCGCCGAGCCCGACGGCATCGACGGGGGCGCCCCGGCACCCCAGCCGACGCTCGACGACGTCGACCGCCTCGTCGCCGAGGCGCGCGAGGTGGGTGGCGACGTCACCTACGAACGATCGGGGTCGGCGGACGTGCCGCGGACCGTCGAGGTCGCCGCCTTCCGCATCGCGCAGGAGGGTCTGACGAACGCCCGCCGGCACGCGCCGGGCAGCCCCGTCAGCCTGCGGGTCGCCGCCCGGGCGGGCGAGGTGCGCGTCACGGTGTCCGACAGCGGACCGCGCCTCGTCCCTGTCGGCCGCACCGAGGGCGTCGGCCGCGTCCCCGCGGAGGGGGCGGGCACCGGGCTCGTCGGGCTGCGCGAGCGCGTCGACCTGCTCGGCGGGACCCTGGACGCCGGGGCGCAGGGGGACGGTTTCGTCCTCGATGTCCGGCTACCGTGGGACGCGTGAGCAGCCAGGCGGGAGGGGCGGTCGGGCACCGCGACGACGGGCGGGGCCCGGGGGACGAGCCGCGGACCCGGCTCGTGATCGTCGACGACGACGCGCTCGTCCGCGCCGGGCTGCGCCTCATGCTCGACGGTGCGCACGGGATCGAGGTCGTCGGCGAGGCCGCGGACGGGGCGGAGGTCACGGCCGTGCTCGACGCGCACCCCACGGACGTCGTCCTCATGGACCTGCGCATGCCGCGGGTCGACGGTATCGAGGCCACGCGGCGGGTGCGGTCGCGGGCGGACGCACCCGCCGTCGTCGTGCTCACGACGTTCGACAGCGACGCCGAGATCACGGGCGCGCTGCACGCGGGGGCCTCGGGCTACCTGCTCAAGGACATGCCGCCGCAGCGGATCGTCGCGGCGGTGCGCGCGGCCGCCGCGGGCGAGCCCGTGCTGTCCCCCGAGATCGCGCGTCGGCTCATGGCGTCCGTCGCCGACGCCGGGGGCGAGCGCGAGCAGGCGCGGGCGGCGCTCGACGCGCTCACGGGGCGGGAGCGGGACGTCGCCGTCGAGCTGGGGCGCGGCGCGGCGAACGCCGAGATCGCGGCGACCCTGTTCCTCAGCGTCCCGACGGTCAAGGCCCACGTGTCGAACGTGCTGCTCAAGCTCGGCCTGGAGAACCGGACGCAGGTCGCGCTGCTCGTCCACGCCGCCGGCCTCGACTGAGGGTCAGTCGCCCGGCCACTCCCCCGTCCACCTCTCGAAGGCCCGGGCACCGCCGCGGTCGATGAGCGCCTTCACCGCGGCGAAGATCGCGCCCTGGATCAGCGACGCGACGAGGATCTCGCGCAGCCCGTACTCCGACTCGAGCGGCTTCGGCGCGTCCTTCCGGTGGCCCGGGGTGACGCGCTTGTACACCTGCTTGAACACCTGGCCCGCGACGAGCCCGCCCACGATCGAGCTGGCGAGCCCCACGGGGCGGTAGAGGATCTTCGCGGCCTTGCCGCCGGACTTCTCCGGGGGATGCGTCCCCGCCGTCGTGTCGTCGTTCATCCCTCGACGCTAGGCCCGCTGAGGCGTCCTCGCCCGAGCACGGGGTCGTCGACCGCGGGGACGACGGCGCAGCCCGCGCGGTCGATCGTGACGTCCACCCTGTCGCCCGGTACCGGAGCGACGCGGTCGTCGAACCCCGTCCCCTCGCCGGCGAGCGCCACGAGCCGGACGGGCGCGGCGCGGTCGGCCCCGGGGAGCGCGACGTCCACCGTGACCTCGACCGCGCCGCGCCGGAACACGCTGCCGACGACCGTCGCCTCCCAGGTGTCACCGCCAGGGGGTCCCGGGCGCCGGGTCGCCGTCCCGACAACGACGCGCAGGCCGCGCGGGCCGACGGCGAGCAGCTGCCCGGGGGGACCGGGCACGAACGCCTGGTAGCCGAGGAACTCCGCGACGCGGCGCGACGCCGGCGCCCGCCACAGGTCCTCGGGCGGCGCGACCTGCAGGAGCCGGCCGACGTCCATGACGGCGACGCGGTCGGCGACGGTGAACGCCTCGTCGTGGTCGTGGGTGACGAAGACGGCCGTCGTGCCGGTGGCCAGCAGCGCCTCGCGGAGGTCGAGCGCGAGGCGCTCGCGCAGCCCGCGGTCGAGCGCGGAGAGCGGTTCGTCGAGAAGGAGGAGCCGCGGGCGCGGCGCGAGGGACCGCGCGAGCGCGACCCGCTGCCGCTCTCCCCCGCTGAGCGTCGCGACGGCGCGCCGATCGTACCCGGCCAGCCCGACGACGTCGAGCAGCTCGGTCACGCGCGCGTCGCGCTCGCCGCGGGGCAGGCCCGCGATCCCGTACGCGACGTTGCCCGCGACGTCGCGGTGCGGGAAGAGCTGGCCCTCCTGGAACATGAGCCCGAACCCGCGGCGGTGCACAGGTACCCCGCCGAGGTCGCGTCCGTCCCAGGTGACGGCGCCCGAGGCGACGGGCTCGAGCCCCGCGACCGCGCGCAGCAGGCTCGACTTGCCGCACCCGCTCGGCCCGAGCAGGGCGAGCACCTCGCCGGGCGCGACGTCGAGCGTGACGCCCGCGACGGCCGTGGTGCCGGGGTCCGTGCGCGCGCCCCGGCCGTCGCGCCCGCCGTAGCGCACGACGACGTCGCGCACCGCGAGCCCGCCGCCCTCACCGGGCATGTGGGCGGGCGCCGCGTCGGGGCGCGACGGCTCCGGCGAGCCCGCGCGCGCGGGGGCGGGGTCGGTCTGCACCATCAGAACTCTCCTCCGGGTCGGTCTCCGCGCAACCGCTCGGCGAGCAGCATCACGGTCGCGGTGAGCACCGCGAGGACGACGCTCGCGGCGAGCGCCATGCCGTAGTTCTCGGCCCCGGGGCGCCCGATGAGCCGGAAGATGACCACCGGCAGGGTGGCGCTGTCGGGGCGGGCGAGGAACGACGTCGCGCCGAACTCCCCGAGCGAGACGGCGAACGCGAACCCCACCGCGAGGCCGAGCGACCGCGCGGCGATCGGTCCGTCGACCGTGCGGAACACGCGCCCGGGGGTGGCCCCGAGGGTCGCGGCAGCCTCGCGCAGGCGCGGGTCGATCGCGCGCAGCGTCGGCAGGACGGTGCGCACGACGAGCGGCGTCGCGACGACCGCCTGCGCGATCGGCACGAGCAGGCCCGACGTGCGCAGGTCGACGTCGATCCCGAGCGGCCGGTCGAGGGTGAGCAGGAACCCGAAGCCCACGGTGACCGCGGAGACGCCGAGGGGCAGCATGAACACGGAGTCGAGCACGGAGATCGCCCGGCGCCCGCCCCGCGAGCGCGGCCGTCGGGACACGACGAGCGCGACGAGCCCCCCGATCACGACCGCGAGGACCGTCGCGAGCGTTGCCGTGCGCAGCGAGTTGCCCGCGGCCTCCCACACGGTGACGGACAGCGCGTTGCGCCCGCCCGTCGTGCCGAGGTTCGCGTAGTTGTCGAGGCCCCACCCGCCGCCCGGCACCCGGAACGACCGCACGAGGAGCGTGCCGAGCGGGAGGCCGACCAGCACCACGACGACCGCGGCCGTGAGCGCCGCGGGGGCGAGGTCGCCGGTGGGGCGGCCGTCGCGCCACAGCGTCAGCGGGTGGGCGGACGAGGCCGCCGCCGACAGGTTCAGCGCCCGCTCGCGCCTCGCACGCGTGCGGTTCGCGACCGTGAGCGCCGCGGCCACGACGACGAGCTGCACGACCGACAGCACCGCGGCGGTGCGCAGGTCGAGGAACTGGGTGGTCTGGATCCAGATCTCCGTCTCGATCGTCCCGTAGCGGATGCCGCCGAGGACGAGGACGACGCCGAACGCCGTCGCGCAGAAGAGGAAGACGATCGACGCGGCGCTCGCGATCGCGGGCGTCAGCGCCGGGAGCGTGACGGTGCGGAACGCGCGCCACGGGGTCGCCCCGAGGGCTCGCGCCGCCTGCTCGGCGCGGGGGTCGAGGTGCTCCCACATCCCGCCGACCGTGCGCACCACCACGGAGTAGTTGAAGAACACGAGCGCCACGACGATCGCCGCGAACGTCTCGTCGAGCTCCAGGAACCCGAGCGGCCCGCCCTGCACGAGCAGCGACCGGAAGGCCACCCCGACGACGACGGTCGGCAGCACGAACGGCACCGTCACGAGAGCCCGCACCACCCGGCGTCCGCGGAACCGGCACCGGTACAGCACGTACGCGCCGGGGACGCCGAGCAGCACGGAGAGGACCGTGCCGAGCACGGCCTGCCACAGCGTGAGCCCGATGATGCGCCACGTCCGCGGCTGCGAGAACACCTCGGCGAACCCGGACAGGTCGAGCCCGCCGTCGTCCCCGACGAACCCGCGCGCCACGAGCGTGACGACGGGCCACGCGAAGAACACCCCGAGGAACACGAGCGGCACCGCCGCCGCGACCCCCCAGGCCACCGCGCGCCCGAGACGACCCCGCCAGGGCGCCCGAGCCCTCACCACGGTTCTACCTCGCGCGACCACGGTTCTACCTCGGCAGACCACGGTTCTACCTCGCGACGTAGAACGCTGGTCGTGCGCGAAGGCGAGACGACGGCCGAGGCGGTGGGGGCGGCGTCGGATGCGAAGGGCGTCGAGGCCGCGCTCGAGAACCCACGCCCGACGAACGGAGGCGACGGCGCGGCCAGCCCGAGCACCGACGCCGCCCCCGCCGCCGGACCCGACCCGGTCGCCCACCCCAGCCCGGGGCTCAGTCGACGACGGTCGCCGTCCATGCCTTGATCCACTCGTCGCGGTGCGCCGAGATGTCCTCGGGCGCGACCTCGAACGGCTCGCCGGCGAGCGGGGCGAACTCGGCCCAGCCGTCGGGCAGCGCGACGGTGTCGTCGGCGGGGTACATGTACATGGACCCGGGCACGTCGGCCTGGAACGTCTCGCTCACGAGGAAGTCGAGGAGCTGGCGCGCGCCGTCGGGGTTCTCGGCGTTCGCGAGCACGCCGGCGTACTCGACCTGGCGGAAGCAGGTGTCGAGCAGCGCGCCGGTCGTGGACGCGGAGCCGTCCTCGGTGAGCGTGAACGCGGGCGACGTGGAGTAGGACAGCACGAGCGGGCGCGGGCCGGCGCCCTCGGAGCCGGAGAAGTCGACGTAGTAGGCGTCGGACCAGCCGTCGACGACCTTGACGCCGTTGGCGCGCAGGTCGGCCCAGTAGTCCTGCCAGCCGTCCTCGCCGAACGCGCCGACGGTCGCGAGCAGGAACGCGAGCCCGGGCGACGACGTCGCGGGGTTCGTGACGACGAGCAGGTCCTGGTACTCGGGCTTCGTGAGGTCCTCGAGCGTGACCGGCTCGGGGATCCCCGCCTCGGAGAACCAGGCGTGGTCCACGTTGACGCACACGTCGCCGCGGTCGATCGCGGTGAGCTCGTCGCCGTCGCCGACGGCGTAGGACGCGGCCGAGTCGGACAGCCCGGCGGGCACGTACGGCTCGAGGACGCCCTCGTCGATCGCGCGCGACGCGAACGTGTTGTCGATCCCGAACACGACGTCGCCGAGCGGCGAGTCCTTGGTGAGGATGAGCTGGTTGACGAGCGCGCCGCCGTCACCGGGCGCGACCTGCTCCACCTCGAGCCCGCTCTCCTCCTCGAACGCGGCGAGCACGTCGTCGCTCACCGCGAACGAGTCGTGGGTCACGAGAGTCACGGTGCCGCCGCCCGACGACGCGTCGTCACCCCCGGTGGCGTCGTCGCCGCCGCTGCACGCGGCAAAGGCGAGCAGGGCGAGCGTCATCGCCGTCGCGGTGGTGGCCAGGCGGGCGGGGCGCGCGTGGGTCCGCAGGCTCCGGCTGCTGCCGACGGTGTGCTGCATGTGTCCTCCCTGGACGTTCAGGAGGGGTCCACCGGCGCGCACAGGACCACGGTGGGTGTGCGCGCAGGTGATCGAGATCCCGACTTCCTCCACCGGTGCTAACCGGATCAGGTTCGAGGGTCTGCGGTGGTCCGCACTCTCAGCTCCTCCAGGAGCTCCCCTGTCGTTCCCCTCGAGCCTACACCGGAACGCCCGCCGGCCCGTGACCGGCGGAGCCACCCTGAGAAGACCCTGAGCGCCCCCGCGCCGGGACCAGGGAGAGGTCCGGGAGGTTCCCCGATGCCCGGGCACGGGTGTCCGCGCCAGGGTCGATGGTGACCGGGCCGCCCTGGCCCGGTCACCATCAGCAGGAGGAGAAGTGACCATGAGCAGCGCACCGACCGCCGCGGTCGTCACGGAGGGAAGCATCGAGCGCGGCACCACACCGGACGCGATCGCCACGGCCCGGGGCCTGGTGAAGACCTACGGGCGCGGGGAGGCGGGCGTCCGTGCGCTCGACGGCGTCGACGTCGACCTCGAGCGCGGGCGCCTCACCGCGATCATGGGGCCCTCGGGCTCCGGCAAGTCGACGCTCATGCACTGCCTCGCAGGGCTGGACTCCCCCACGTCGGGCACCGTCGTCGTCGACGGCGAGACGGTCTCGGCGATGAGCGAGCGGCGGCTGACGCGTCTGCGCCGGACGCGCATCGGCTTCGTGTTCCAGTCGTTCAACCTCGTCCCGACGCTCACGGCGGAGGAGAACATCGTCCTGCCGCTCGCGATCGCGCGCCGGCCCGTGGACCGGGAGTGGTTCGAGCGCGTGGTCGACGCCGTGGGCCTCCGCCCGCGGCTCGGGCACCGGCCGGCCGAGCTCTCCGGCGGGCAGCAGCAGCGCGTCGCGTGCGCGCGGGCGCTCGTCTCCCGCCCCGCGGTGGTGTTCGCGGACGAGCCGACGGGAAACCTCGACTCGCGCGCGGCCGCGGAGGTGCTCGGGTTCCTGCGCTCCTCCGTGGACGACCTCGGCCAGTCCGTCGCGATGGTCACGCACGACCCGACGGCGGCGTCGTACGCGCACCGCGTGCTGTTCCTCGCGGACGGGCGCCTCGTCACGGAGCTGCGCGACCCCACGCCGCAGGGCGTCCTCGACACCCTCGGCGAGCTGACCCCGGCGACACCGGGCAGCGCCGCGCACGCACCGGCGGTCGTCCGGTGATGGGGCGGATCGCGGTGCGCGGCGTGCGCGCGCACGGCGCCCAGCTCGTGCTGTCGGTGCTCGCCGTGGCGATCGGCGTCGCGTTCGTCACCGGCACGTTCGCGCTGCGCGCGATGCTCGCCTCGACGTTCGACGGGATCGTCGCGTCCTCGATCCAGGCCGACGCGTACGTGCGCGGCGGGACGAGCACCGGGACGGCGCTCGAGTCGTCGTCCGCCCAGCTCGGCGGCGCGCGCAGCCTCGTCCCCGCGGAGCTCGCGGACGAGCTCGGCGCACGCGACGACGTCGCGCTCGCGCTCCCCGAGGTCAGCGGTCCCGCGGTGCTCGTCGGCGCCGACGGCACCGCCGTGCTCAGCGCGCAGGCACCGAGCATGGCGATCGCCTACGACCCGCGCGACCCCGGCCCGGAGGTCGTCGACGGTCGCGCCCCGCGCGACGGCGCCGAGGTCGCGCTGGAGTCGGGGACCCTCGAGGCGTCCGGGCTCGCGGTCGGCGACACGACCGACGTCGTGCTGGGCGACGCGGTGCAGCCGGTCCGCGTCGTCGGCGAGGTCTCGCTGTCCGCGCCGATGGCCGGCGCGACGATCGTGCTGCTCGACGCCTGGACCGCCGCCGCGACGTTCGCACCCGACGGCCTCGTCCCGTCGATCGCCCTGTACTCCGCGGACGGCACGGCACCTGACGCCCTGGTCGACGCCGTCGCCGACGACCTGCCCGACGGCGCCGAGGCGGTCACGGGTGCGGAGCTGCGCGAGGAGACGAGCAGCGCGATCGCCGACCAGCTCGGCTTCGTCTCGACGTTCCTGCTCGTGTTCGCCGCGCTCGCGCTGTTCGTCGGGACGTTCATCATCACCAACACGTTCGCGATGCACGTGCGCCGCCGCACGCGGGAGCTCGCGCTCCTGCGCGCCGTCGGGGCCTCGCCCGCGCAGGTCTTCGGCTCGGTGCTGGGGCAGGCCGCGGTCGTCGGGGTGGTCGGCGCGGTGCTGGGCGTGGCGGCCGGGTTCGGCCTCGCCGAGCTCGCGCGTGCCGGGATCGGCGCGGTCGGGATGGAGCTCTCCGGCTCGCTGCCCGTGACGACCGTCGGGATCGTCGTCCCGCTCGTGGTCGGCGTGGTCGTCTCGATAGTCGCCGCCGCCCTGCCGGCGCGGCGCGCGGCCCTCGTGCGGCCGGTGGAGGCGATGCGTCAGGACGCCGTGCGGCCCGCCGGACCGGGCGTCGTCCGCACGGTCGCGGGCGCGCTCGCGCTGCTCGCCGGCGCGGGGCTCGTCGTCGGCGCGGCGGCGGCCGGGAGCGACGGGGCACCGCTGCTCGGGCTGGGCGCCGTCGGGGTCATCGCAGGTGTCCTCCTGCTCGCTCCGCTCGCGGTCGGTCCGGTGCTGAGGGTGCTCGCGGCGCCGTTCGTCGCGCTCGCCCGCCCGCTCGGCGGCCTCGCGCGCGGCAACGTCACGCGGCAGCCTCGCCGCACGGCCGCGACCGCGGGGGCGCTGCTCGTCGGCATGGCGCTCGTCTCGACGACGTCGGTCCTCGCGTTCTCGGCACGCGAGTCCGTGACCGGCATCGTCGACGAGGAGACGGCTGCCGACCTTGTCGTCCGGTCCGCGACGCCGTACCTGCCCGAGGGCGTCGCGGACGACGTGCGGGCCGTGCCCGGCGTCGCGTCGGCCGACCTCACGACGTACGGGCCGGTGACCGTGGACGACGAGCCGCAGCTCGTCGTCGGCTTCCCCGCCGAGGGCTTCGGCCGATCCGTGCGCACGACCGCGACGGAGGGCGACCTCGGAGCGTTCGCGCGCGGCGAGGCCGCCGTCATGGCCGACGCGCTCGAGGAGCACGGCTGGGAGCTGGGCGACGTGGTCACGATCGCCGACCCCGCGCGCCCGGGCACCCCTGCGCAGGACGTCCGGATCGGGGTCGTGATCGACTCCCACGCGTTCACCGTCGACATGCTCCTGCCCCCGGACGTCGCGGCGGCCGTCGGCGCGACCGCCCCCGAGATGCTGTTCCTCGACCTCGAGCCGGGGGCCGACCCCGGCGCCGTCCGCCAAGACGTGTCCGACGCCGTCGCGCCGTACGTCGTCGCGTCGGTGCTCGACGCCGAGGAGTTCGCCGGGGAGGTCGCGTCCCAGGTCGAGTCGATCCTCGCGATCGTCTACGCGCTCCTGGGGCTCTCGGTCCTCGTGGCCGTGCTCGGGATCGTCAACACGCTCGCGCTGTCCGTCGTGGAGCGCACGCGGGAGATCGGGCTGCTGCGCGCCGTCGGGCTCGGACGTGCCCAGCTCGGGGGGACGATCGTCATCGAGTCCGTGCTGATCGCGGTGTTCGGGACGGCGGTCGGGCTAGCGGTGGGGACGGGGCTCGCCTCCGCGCTCCCGTCCGTGCTCGCGGAGGAGGGCTTCACGACCCTGGCGATCCCGTGGGCCCAGCTCGGCGCGATGCTCGCGCTCGCCGCCGTCGTCGGGGTCGTGGCCGCCGCGTGGCCGGCGACCCGCGCGGCCCGGCTGCCCGTGCTCGACGCGGTGAGCCAGGAGTGAGCCGGGAGTGAGCGCGCCGGGCGGCGTCCGGGCGGGACTTCGCACTACGGTGGACGTGCGATCACGCCCGGCGCCGCACGGCGCCCCGACCGACGGAGGACCCCTCGTGGCCGACCTGAACGACACCGAGCAGACCCTGGCCGTGAAGGTCGGCACCGTCGCCCTGACGTTCGCCGCCGGCTGGGTGGCCCAGAAGATCGTCACGTTCGTGTGGGCGAAGGCCACGGGTCACGACGCGCCGAAGGACCTCGACGACGAGGAGGTCGGCATCGTCTCGGCCGTCACGTTCGCCGCCGTCGCGGCGGGCGTCGGTGTCCTCGCCCGCCGGTACGCCGGCAAGGAGGCGAAGCGCCTCGTCTCGCGCCTCGCCGCGCGCGTCTGAGGTCCACCGCTCCGCTCCCGTCGCGGCACGGGTAGCCTGGCGCGCGTGACGGCGCCCACGACGACCGCGAGCCCTGCCTCGGCTCCGCAGGACTCGGTCCTGCGCTCCGGCCTGCGCGTCCTCGCCGACGCCGGCCGGCTGCTCGCCCGGCACTGGCCCGCGCTCGTGGCCGTCGCCGTCCTCGCCCAGGTGGTGCACGAGCTCGCGCTGCGGGCGGCGCTCGAGGTCGCGCCGTCGTCGGGCGTGCTGGGGCTGCTCGTCCTGTCCTTCTCGCCGCTCGCGACGGTCGTCGGCATCGTGGTGATGCTGCACGTCCTGCGCCGGGAACCGCGCGACGACCGCGACCGGATCGAGGTGCGCGCGCTGCTCGGCTCGATCGCCTCGGTGCTCGTCCCGTACCTCGTGATCTACGAGTTCTACGGCGGCCTCTCGTCGGACTGGCAGGCCTACGTCGACTCCGCGGCGCTCGAGCACGCCTTCGCCGCCGGCGCCGGGATCGAGACGGCGAGCCCGGTCCCCGAGGGCTTCGGTCTCACCGTCCTGCTCGTCGTCGCCGGTGCGCTGCTGGCCCGCACGCTCCTCGAGCGCGTGGCGAAGCGCATGGAGCGCGGCGTGGTCGAGGCCGGGGGCGAGGCCCGGCGCAGCGCGCGCTCGGCCGCGGTCCGCATCCTCGCGGGCTACTGCGAGGTCGTCTGGATCGTCGTCGGCGCGTTCACCGTGACGGCCGTCGTCGGGCGTGTCCGCGAGTGGTGGACCTCGCGCGTCCTCGTCGTCGAGGTGACGACGTGGTGGGACGGCGTGGTCGCGCGCGTCGACCTCCTCAAGCCGGTCGTCGACGCCGTCGGGCCGACGACGTCGCTCGTGCTCGCGGGCATCGTCACCGGCCTCGTGGTCCCGCTCGCGTGGCTCACGCTCGGCACGATCGTCTACGGCGTCGAGGCGATCGACGTCGTCGACCCCGTGCACGCGCCGGCGGGCGCCGAAGGGCGGACCGCCCGCGTCGTCGACCGGTTCAACCGCACGCTCGGCGCGAGCGGCGCGCGCAGGGCGTGGGAGCTCATGCTCGACCCGGGCCGGCGCTTCGGCGGGCTCGTCGGCGCGCTCGGGATGCTGTGGCGGAGCCGGTGGGGCGCGGTGCTGCTCTTCTGCGTCGCGTTCGCGCTGCTCACGCTCGCCGAGCAGGTCGTGTTCACGGCGGCCCAGGCCGTGCTCGGTCAACCGGGGATCGACGTGTGGCGCGCGGTGTTCGGCCCGCTCGAGACGGTCGCGACCGTCGTCGTGCAGGTGCTCACGACGGTCCTGCTCGCCGCCGCCGCGGACGCGCTGCTGGCGAACCTCGGCCTGCCGTCGGCCCTGCGGACCCGCCGCCGGCAGCGCACGGCGCCCGTGGCCTCAGCCGCCTGACCCGACCTCCGCTCGCTGCGCCCCGTCCCGCGAGCCGCCGGCCCGAGGCGCGCCGAGGAGCGCGGCCGCGACGGCGTCCCGGACCTCGACGTCGGTCAGCCCGTGGTCGCGCGCGAGCCGCACGAAGCGCGCCGCCGCCTCGGTGACCGCCGCCCGGTCGAGCGTGGCGGCGGGCGCGGTGACGAGCGTCCCGACCCGGCGGCGGGTCGTGACGAGCCCGGCCGCCTCGAGGTCGCGGTACGTCCGTGCGACCGTCCCCGGCGCGATGCCGAGGTCGTTCGCGAGCGCCCGCACGGTCGGCAGGCGCTGCCCGTCCGCGAGGTCGCCCGCGGTGACGAGCGCGGCGAGCTGGGCGCGGAGCTGCTCGTAGTGCGGGGTCGGGGAGTCGAGGTCGATGCGGACGGCGAGGCTCACGCGGCCACCGCCACCGGCTCGCGCTCGGCCGCCGACGCAGGCGCCGGGTCGCGCGCCGGCCACACGGCGACGACGAGCGCCACCAGGACGACGACGAGCGCGACGACGAGCAGGACGTTCCCGGCGGTGACGTACCCCGGGCTGAGGCCTGGGCCGGTGGGCACCCCGTCGCCGTTCCCCAGGCCGAGCCAGCGGAGCGAGAGGCCCGCGAGGGCGACCAGCCCGGCGAGCGTCAGACCGAGCACGAGCTGCGTCGCGCGCTCGACGCGGCGGGCGACCCGACGTCGCAGCCACATGTCCCAGCCCTCGGCGACGTCCTCGACCGCCGGGCGGGACGCGACGAGGCGCAGCACGACCTCCGACGCCACGACGGCGACGCCCGCCGCGACGACGAGCGGCACCGTCCACAGCCAGCCGGGGAACGGCGCGACGGTGAACGCCGCGTGCGGTCCCGTGACGCGCGCGATCGAGCGGGGTCCGTCGGACAGGAGGCCGAACGCCACGCCGGCCACGACGAGCCCCGCGCCCCAGCCCCAGGCGACGCGCCGGGTCGCGGACGGGACGACGTCGGCGGCCGAGCGCGCGACGAGCCGCGCCTCGCGCTGCCGGTGCAGCGGCCGGGGCCACGTGAGCTCGCCGACGGCATGCACCCCGAGTGCGGCGACGAGCGCGACGAGCGGCAGGACCGCGGTCGCGCGGGCCCCGAGCCCGGACAGCCCGAGGTAGAGGTACAGCGGCGGGAGGGCGATCCCCGCGGCGACGAGCAGCGCAGCCGCGGCGCTCGTCGCCGCCGCGTGCCGCACCGCACGCCGGCCCGCCGTGCTCGGGACCACGGCGCGGCGCCCGTCCCACCACAGGAGCCCGGCGACCACCACGGCGGCGAGCAGGCCGAGGTCGACGGCGAGAGCGACCGGCAACGGCAGCGGGTTCCCCAGCATCCACGACACCCAGCTCACGACAGCACCTCCGTTGAAAGACTATTGACTACGAACTATGTTCATTAAAACGTCGCGTGTCAACCCGTAGCCCACGAGGTCGGTCTTCAGTCGGCGTCGGCGGAGGCCGGCAAGGACCAGTAGTCCGGGAGGAGCTCCGGCTCGACGACGCGCACCTCGGCCGGCTCGGCGTCGTCGGGCGTGAGGAAGTACTGGGTGACGCGGCTCGAGGCGTCGCCCGTGCACACCGGCGGGTCGGTCATCGGCATGCCCGGGAGCGCACCGGCCCCCGCGCTGTACACGCGTCCTTCCGTGTCGCGCAGCGTCACCGTGCACGCGGAGTACGCCTCCTCCTCCGGGTCGCTCGCCGCCCCCGGGGAGCCGGCGCCGGGCACCGCGCGCACCGACACGTCCGCGGCCCACAGCGTGTACCCCTCGGGGGCCTCGATCCGGCCGTCGAACCCGTCGTCGAGCCAGTCGACGACCTCGAGCCCGGCGAGCCGCGCCCGGACGTCGCCGACCTGCGCCCAGCCCTCGGCATCCGCCGCGTGGGCGCGGTGCGGCTCCGACGTCCACCATCCCTGCACGGCGTCGGAGCGCCACGTGAGCGCACCGAGCGCCGCGAGCGCGACCGCGAGCACGACCAGCCACCAGCGGTTGGTCCGCCACCACCCCACGCTCATCCGGCCCACCCGCCCGGCACGAGCGCGGGGGCGAGCACCTCGACGGTGTCGCCGTCCGACGGCGGCTCGACGCGGCCGAGGTCGATCTCGGCGATCGCCTGCGGGCGGTCGATGTCCGCGTCCTGGTGCTCCGTGAGCACGCGCAGCACGACGTCCCCCTCGAGCGCCCGGGCGGGGACCTCGACGACGACGGTCCCCGCCTCGGGGACGTCCGGGTCAATGAACGCGCTCAGCATCGCGTTGCGCACCCGGTGCGAGGCCTCGTGGTCGCGACCCTCGGCGTCGCGCAGCTCGATCGACTCGACGGCGGCCTCCCGGGTCGTGCCCGACACCGCGAGGTCGACGGCGACCCAGACGCCGTCGGTCGTGAGCGTGTCGAAGCCGTCCTCGAGCAGGGTGCCCGTCCGCACGTCGTCGACGCGCACCCGCAGCGGCCCCGCGGTCACGACGTCGCCCACCGTGCCGCGCGTCGTCGTCGCCGTGAGCGTGGGCCACCACGTGTCGACGCGCGCGACGGCGGCGCCCACCACGACGGCGAGGACGACCAGGACGACGGTCGCGACCCGACCGGTCCGGCGCGGGCGCGCGGCCCCAGGCCCGTCCGACGGCGTGGGCGGCGCAGGCACGACGGCTGCCTCGGTGGCCTGCTCGCTCACCAGTCCACCTCCTCCTCGGGCGGCTCGACGATCGTCGGCGGGACGTCGCCCGGCGGGACGTCCACGAGCGTCGACGCGCCCGTCTCGGCCCAGCGGCGCCCACCGCCGATCGTCATGTCCCGGTACCGGAACGTCGGCAGGGTGACGGTGAGCGGCTGGTCCGCAGCAGCCTCCGACGGGCCGAACGTCAACGGCCACAGGAGCGCGACGTCCTCGGGCAGACCCGGCTGCAGCACGGGGTAGGGCGAGGCGTCGCGTACGAGCAGCGTCGCCTCGGGGCGGTCGGGCTCCGCCTCGGCCGCGAGCTCCAGCCCGTCGGGCAGCTCCTCCGGGAGCGTCACCGCCGCGTCGTCGAGACGCCGCGACACCCGGTCGGTGTCGAGCGCGCCCACGACCACGAGCAGCCACGCGTCGGCCCCGGCGTCCTCCAGCGCGGACGTCTCGACGGTGTCCGTCACGGTCCACGACCGCGGCGTGAGGTCGAACGGTCCGGTGGGGACGGGCTCCCCCGCGGTGGCCCGGGCCGGCCCGGCGTCTGCGGCGACGTGCTTCGCGAGGCCGCCGGCCGCCGTCGTGCCCACCACGACGCCGAGCAGGACGGCGAGGGCGATCCGGCGCGGCCACGTGCCGACGACGGCGCGCGCCACGGGCACGGCGCGGGCGGCCCTCGGCGGCGTCGTGGTCACGCCGCGCATCCTACGGTGGTGCGGCCGGTACCGTCAGGTGCCCTCAGGCCCCGCGCACCAGGATCGTCGTGATCGGTCCCATGACGATCGCGTACATGAGCGCGAAGAACAGCGTGTGCAGGACGACGAAGAGCAGGGCGTCGCGGACCGCGCCCCGGGCGCGGAAGTGCCGCACGAGCTTGCGCACGAACTGCGCGGGGTGCAGCAGGTCCCAGCTGTTGAAACGCACGTACCGGCCGAGGTAGATGCCCACGGACACGAGCGCCAGCACGACCAGCACGGCGATCCACGAGGACGCGTGCCCGAAGGGGTCGTCGTCGTTCGGGTACAGCACCAGGGCGATCAGCGCCTGCACCAGGAAGACGTTGACCACCGTGTTCATCACGCCGGACATCGCGAGCGTCAGCACGGCGACGATGTCGTACCAGAGGGGGACGTCCTCCCCCTCCTGGCGGTGGCTGTAGTTGAGCTCCGTGACGAGGTAGCCGGCGTTGGGCAGGAGAAGGAGCCAGATTCCGAACCCGAGCACCGCGACCGTGACGATCACCCCCGGTGCGGCGCCGCCCGCGATGAGCACGGCGTCGAGGAGGACGACGAACCCGAGGACGATCACCGGGGCGATCGACAGCCCGATGTTGAGCAGCATCGGACGATACAGGCGCGTGCGGAAGAGCGGTGCGCGCAGCACCACGAGCGCGAGCGCGTACACGTTGAGCAGGGCCACGCCCCCGAAGAGCCAGTCGAGCACGGCCCCACCGTACGGCCCGTTCGCCGCGCGCGCCGCCAGGAGCGTCGTTAGCGTGGGAGGCGCTCGACGCAACGACCTCGCGTGCCCGTCGCCGGGCACCGCTCACCAGGAGTCGCCATGGCGCAGCAGGACGCGAGCGGGACCGCCGGCCCCGCACCGACGACGACGTCCACGTCCCCCACCCTCATGCTCGTCCTCGCGACGGTCGGGTTCGCGGTGAACTTCTGGGCGTGGGCGCTCATCAGCCCGCTGGGCGCCGCGTACGGGCAGCTGTACGACCTCACCGACGTCCAGGTGTCGGTGCTCGTGGCGGTGCCCGTGATCGTCGGCTCGCTCGGGCGCATCCCTGTCGGCGCCCTCACCGACCGGTTCGGCGCGCGCATCATGTTCCCGCTCGTCACCGCGCTGACCATCCTGCCGGTGCTGTTCGTCGGGCTCGTCGCCGACAGCTTCGTCGCGCTGCTCGTCGGCGGGTTCTTCCTCGGCCTCGGTGGCACCACGTTCGCGATCGGCGTCCCGTTCGTCAACGCCTGGTACCCGCCCGCGCGGCGCGGCACGGCGATCGGCATCTTCGGCATGGGCATGGGCGGCACCGCGATCTCCGCGTTCACGACCGTGCGCATCCGCGACGCGTGGGGCGACGCGGCCCCGTTCCTGCTCGTCGCGGCGATCCTCGCGGTGTTCGCCGTCGTGGCGTGGCTGCTCCTGCGCGTCCCGCCCGGCCGGGCGACCGCCCCCGCCGGGGGCTTCTGGAAGCGCACGTGGGCGACGTTCCGCCTCCCCGCGACGCTCCAGCTCTCCTGGCTGTACGCCGTCGGGTTCGGCGGGTTCGTCGCGTTCTCCGTCTACCTGCCGACGTTCCTCGTCAACGCGTACGACCTCACCGCGTCAGACGCGGCCGCGCGCACCGCGGGCTTCGTCGTCCTCGCAGTCCTCATGCGCCCGGTCGGCGGCGCGCTGTCCGACCGGTTCGGCGGAGTCCCGGTCTCGGTGGGGTGCTTCGCGGTCGTGACGCTGCTCGCCGCGGTGGTCGCGTTCCAGCCGTCGCTCGTGCCCGTCGGGACGATCGCGTTCCTCGGCCTCGCGGCGGCCCTCGGAGCGTCCTCCGGGGCGACGTTCGCGCTCGTCGCGCACGTCGCGCCCGTCGAGAAGGTCGGGGCCGTGACCGGCCTCGTCGGTGCGGCCGGCGGGCTGGGCGGCTTCATCCCGCCGCTGCTCATGGGTGCGGTCTACCAGTTCGAGGGCACCTACGGCCTCGGGTTCGCGCTCCTCGCGCTCACCGGGCTCGTCACGCTGCTCTTCACGCTAGGCCCCGTCCGCCGCGGCGTCCGCACGCGCGCGCAGCAGGCGGCGACGACTCGGTAGTCTCCGCAGCCAGGGCTCGAGCATGCCCCCGGTCTCGTCGAACGACGTCGAGATCCTTCTCGACCCACCGGCCCTCCAGAAGGGTGACACGGTCCGGCAGGCTCTCCGGAGGCCCGTCCGCCCGAGCTTCTCAACCGCCTGCGGGATGGACGGAGGTCGACCCCGTCGGTCGCGTGATCGAATGGGTCGACTGGTTCGACGACGCCGGGATCCAGAGAACCTCACGCCCGCTGAACCCGGGGCGTTCACAGGGACGATCGACGCCCGACCGTGGTCGGGTGCTCCGCCGGGCGGACGACAAGAAGGCGCCCGACAGCGTCACCGACGCGCGTTCGCTCCCGGGCAGGCATCGCCTCATCCGTGACAAGGATGTCGACCTCGTCGAGCGTCGCGAACCCGTACCGCCGGCCGGGACGCCATGCCTCGCGGCCAGCGAGAACCACGACCCGGTCGGCGCTCCGCACCATCGCCCGGCTGGCGTCCGACTCCTCGCGTCCGCGGTCGGCCAACCCGGTCGCGGACGAGATCCGGTAGGCGTCGACGAACGCGAGCGTGCTCGGGAGCGCGCCGAAAGCGCGCCTCGCGATCGGGCCCACGAGGGCGTCCGACGCGGTGCGCACGCCCCCGGAGAGGATGGCGGTCAGCCGGTCGTCCCGCGCGGAGTCCACCACCCGCGCGACGGCCGTCGAGCTCGTCAGGACCGTGAGCGGCCGCAGTCGCGGGTCCGCGGCGATCCGTTCCGCGAGGAGCCGGGTGGTGCTCCCCGGGCCCAGGGCGACGACGCCCCCGGCCTCGATCAACCGCGCGGCGACCTCCGCGCGCGCGTCGTCGCCCGCCCGGGCGACTCCAGGGCGCGGCACGTGCGCTGAGCCCTGTACGCGAGCGGACGTCGCGCCCCCACGCACCCTGTGCAGCACACCGCGGTCCGCGAGGGCTGCGAGATCACGACGGACGGTCATGTCGGACACGCCGAGGTCACGCACCAGGTCGGCGACCGCGACGACACCCCGGTCGCGTACGGCGGCGGCGATGCGCTCCCTGCGCACCGTGCCGAGCAACCGCTCCCTGGTCCGCTCCGCCCGCGGGAGCTCGGGTCGCCGGTCGGTCGTCATGGCGGTCTCCTCGGCGTCGCCGTCGTGCGCCGTGTCGGGGCAGAGGCCGCTCGACCAGGCCGGTCCGCAGCGCGGGAGGGGGATCCGGCGGGCTCCGCCGGGCCCGGACCTGACGTCGACGAAGCCGGGATGGACCCACGCGTGGATGACCCCGGCGCGCGCGAGTGCGACGTACCCACGCGACCGGGGGATCCAGACGTCGTCGAACGTGACGTCGGCGACGACGTCTCGGACCGCCGCGACGGCCCGGGGGTCACCGACACCGAACGCCTGCAGCGCGTATCCCAGGTCCGTGTAGCGCGTGCGACCTGAAGCCCGTCGCTCGGGCCTCGCGTCGTTCATGTGCGAGGCCCGAGCGAGGTGGCGGACGACCGGCAGCCGGTCAGCCGCAGTCGAGCATGTCGTACGCGACCTCGTACTGACCTTCTCGCCCGTCCGTCGTTCCGGTCACCATGACGGTGCCCTCCTCGAGCCGGGTGGAGCGGGTGGCGAACGACTGGTAGCCGGAACGCTCGGGAGCGACCGCCGCGAACTCGCGCGTGCCGTACGCCGTGACGACGCTGAGGTCGACCGCCGACTGCTCCTGGTTCGTCGCGCGCACAGCGAGGTAGGCCTTTCCGGCCAGGCAGCGCGGCTGGACCTGGACGTCAACGGCGACGGCCGCGGAGGAACCGGAGTTGGTCACGTCCAGCACCAGCGGCGCCAGGGCGAGGGTGTCCAGGTTCGGGGCCCAGCCCGTGGCGTTGCCCAGCGTCAGCGCGCCGTCGTCGGTGCTCAGGTCCAGGGCGATCGTGTGGGTCCAGAAGCCCTTCCACGAGTAGTTGTGCCGGAAGGCACCGCGTGTGGTGCCGCCGCCGGCCTCGCTCACGTCGAGGAAGCGCGTGATGACGTCGGTGTTGTAGGCGTGCCCGGTGTTCTTCTCCGCGTTCGCGTACCGCACCACGAGGTCGTACTGGCCCGAGCTCACGCCCTCCGCGCGCGGCCACACCGCGACGCTCTGCGCGCTGCCGCCCAGCCAGGACACCTGCCGGCCCGACACGTCGGTCGGCTGCGACACCGACTCGAGGCGCGCACCACCCGAGAGCTGGAGCACGTTCTCGGCCTCGACCTTCTGGACCGTCGCGTCCGACTCGGCGGCGCGCGTGGTCGTCAGGGACCTGAGCGCGATGCCCTCGGGCGAGGTGATCGTGAGCTCGGTGATGCCCTTGGCCAGGTGCACCCGCGCCGTCGAGGTGCGCGCACCCGCGGCATCCGCCTCGAGGCCGGTCACCTCGCGACCGTTGAGCCGCAGCCCCACCGTCGTCGCCGCGTCCGCCGCGTAGTCCAGCGTCACGTCGTGGTAGCCCGTCTCCCGAGCGGCCACGTAGAACGTCGCCGAGCCCTCGTTCGCGACCTCCACGTGCCCGGCCGCGCCGGCGTCGTAGGAGACCGCCGCGCGTTCCAGCCGTGCAAGGTGCGCGGGGTAGGTGGTCGTGTCCGGGCCGTCCACGCGCTCGAGGTCGAACCGGTCGAGGGTGACGTTCGCACCGGGCAGGACGGTGGACCCGTCGGCGCTCGCCCGCACCGACAGCTGGCGCGCGCCTGCCTGGAGGTCCACCAAGACCTCGGCCTTGCCGCGGTAGGAGTCCGAGAACCCTGCCTCGTAGCGGATCGTGCCAGCCTGTGCGCCGTCGACGAACAGCGCATGCGAGCCCGGTCCCACGTTCGGCCCGTTCACTCCCGCGATGACGCCCAGGCGGTAGGTGCCCGTCGCCGGGACGTCGACCGTCCACGACGCCGACGCCCCCGCCGACGTGAAACCTCGCACGTCCTTGGCGCCCGACGCCGCGAAAGTCCACGCGTCACCGGCCGGGCGATCCACCACGGTCAGTCCGGACAGCTGGGCCGACTCCGCCTCGACACGCTGCTTCCACGTCGTGTCCACCACGGGTGCCTCGTCGAGCACCGGAGTCACCACGACCTGGTAGGCCGAATGACGGTCGTCGTTCGGGACGACGACCTGCACCGCACCGTCGACCACCGCGGCACGCTCGGCCACCACGACCGGCGGCGCCAGCGCCTCCCCCTCCTGCCCGGTGAACTCCGCCCGCCGCACCTGGACCTCGACCTCGTCACCGAAGACCTCGGTGTCGATCCCCGACACGTCGACGCGGACGTCCTTCGAGCCGCCGCCGAAGAGCACCGTCGCCTGGCGCTTCTCCGCGTCCAGGGCCGCGAGCCCCTGCAGCGTGTCGACCTTGTTCAGCGCGGGCGGGGTGAGCTCCACGGTCTCTCCCGTGAGGTCGCCGTACCACTTCAGCAGCCACCACGCGCCGTTCGCGCTGTTGTTCTTGGCCATGTTGTCGTTGAGGTTGCCCGCGAACGTCCAGTACGCCGTCTGCGCGTCGACCTTCTCGTCCTCGAACATCGAGATCCACTGCACCAGCTGCCCGGGCACCCCCATGTCGCGACGCATCGCGTACTCGGTGATGTTCACGGGCAGCGGGCCGACCCCGACCTCCTTCTCGATCTGACGGAACTCCGCGAGGTGCGAGCGGAAGGTGGCGAGGTTCTCGACACCGAGCTCGTGCCAGGTCCACATGTCCGGCAGGACGTCGTTGGCCTTCGCGTAGGTAAGGATCTGGCGAGTGCTGGTCCCGTGCCACCAGGCGTCACCAGGTCCGGCGATCTTCGCCTCCGGGTAGATCTCCTTGATGGCCTCGTAGGCCGCCTTCCAGTCGGCGAGGAAGGTGTCCCGCATGACGTTCCAGTCGCCATACCAGTTGATGCCGTCGGGCTCGTTGAACGGCGTGAAGACGTACCGCTCCGGGTAGTCGGACTCCTCGACGATGCTCGTCACGACCGTCCGGACCGTCTCGAGGTACGAGTCGAAGTCCTCCGGCCGCTTCCCACCGTTGTACGGCCAGTCGGGGTAGTAGTCCTGGATGTTCACCATCAGGTACTCGCCCCCGTTCTCGAAGAGCGAGCGCTCGACGTCGAGGGGGTCCCCGTTGGGGTGCTGGGCGCCGTGCGGGGCCTTCTGGGTGACATTGGTCGGACGGGCCCCCGCGACGATGGGGTCGGTGGGCACGCCGTCGTCGCCCAGTCCGTAGAGCATGCCCGACGCACCGCCCTGCACCGCCCCCGTCGACGCCGACAGGTCGACCGCGAGGACCTCGACGTCCTCGGCAGCCGCTGCACCGGGCAGCACGGTCACCGCTCCGGTGGCGGCGACCAGGGACGCAGTCAGTCCTGCCGTGAGTCGGCGGAGCATCGTGCGCCCGCCGTCCGTTCTCTTGCCATGCATCTGTCCACACTCCTTCGTGCTGTCGAAACCGGGGAGCGGTCGGTGCGACCGCCCGGCTCGGACGTGCGGGTGTGGCACGGTCGCCACGTCCCGCCGTCCGTGCTGGTGCTCAGTCCGCGAGGACCGCGTTGATCTGCTCGTTGACCTCCGTCAGCGACGACGCGTCCTGGTTGCCCAGAGCGATGTCCTCGAACGCGACCGACGCGATCGCGTTCACCTCGCCGGCGCGGACCGTGATCGGCGGGAGGAACGTGCGCCCCTCCTCGCGGTAGCTGAAGAACGCCGAGACGTCCCAGCCCTTCGCCTCGAACGCGGCCAGCGCCTTGTCCGCGGACTCGGGGATCGCAGGGAAGACGACGGCGTGCTCGGCGACGATGTCCTGGCACGCGCTGGAGCCGAGGTACTGCACCCACTCCCAGGCCGCGTCCTGCTTCTCCGACGACGCGCTGATCGAGTCGGCGACGCCGTTGAACACCGAGGCGCGGTCACCTGTCGGACCCACCGGCCCGGGGGCGATCCCGACCTCGACACCTTCGAGCGCCTTGAACGTTCCCGTGGCCCAAGAGCCGTTGGTCCCCATGGCGACCTTGCCGGAACCCACCTGGGTGAGCGTCTCCTCGGAGAACACCCCCGCCGCGGGGGCGTAGCCCTTCTCCGCAAGGCCGTAGAACCAGTCGACCGCCTTCTGGAACTCGGGGTCGTCGAAGTTGTAGCGCGTGCCCCACGGGTTCTCGTCCAGGTAGTCCCAGTCGAGCGACCCCGTGAAGTTGGCCCACTGCATCTGGCCCGTCTCCTCGAAGTTCGGGTTGATGCCCAGGCCGTAGACCGCGACCTTCGACTTGTCGAACCCGGCCTCGTCACCGCGTACGCCGTTGGCGTCCACGGTGAGGTGCGCGACGATCTGCTCGAACGAGCCGCCGTCCTCGGGATTCCAGTCCGCCGCCCACAGGTCGTCCGCCGTGTAGCCGGCATCGGCGACCATGGCCTCGTTGTAGAAGAACGCGGTCGTGTCCCAGTCCTTCGGGAGGCCGTACAGCGAGCCGTCGGCGTACCGCCACGGGTCGACGAGACCCTCGGCGTAGACGGAGGTGTCGACCGAGTCCTTCTCGACGAGGTCGTCGAGTGCGACGATCTGGCCCTGCGAGGCGAACTCGCCGTACTTCGACAGGTGGTCGACGAACACGTCCGGGCCGGAGCCGCCCACGAAGGATGCGGTGAGCTTCGTCCAGTAGTCGTCCCAGGCGAACTGCTCGATCTTGATCGTGATGTCCGGGTTCTCATCCGTGAACGCAGCAGCGCACGCCTGGTAGGCGGGCACCTGGTTCGAGTCCCAGAGCCAGTAGGAGATCTCGTCGCCGGAGCCGCCCGAGCCCGAGCCGCCTCCCGAGGAGCAGGCCCCGAGGGCCAGGACCAGGGATCCTGCCACCGCGACGTGGACAGACTTTCGCATCGTTGTTCCCTTTCGCAGACATCCGCGTCGATGGTGCGGAGTGGTTGTCGGGTCCGACGGCCGCCGTACCCGTATGCCCCGTGGTGACGATCGGCTACTTGATTCCTGTGAAGCCGATCGAGTTGACGATCCTCTTCGCGAAGGCGAGGAAGAGCAGGAGCATCGGCAGCGCTGCGAGCAGCGTCGCCGCCATCAGCCCGGCCCAGTCCGGAGCTGCCTGGGGAGACTGCGCCCGGAAGATCCCGAGCGCGAGGGTCAGCACTCGTGAGTCGTCGGACTGGCTCACGAGCAAGGGCCACAGGTAGTCGTTCCACGCCGTGATGTAGGTCAGGACCGCGAGGGTCACCACGGCGGGCGAGGCCATGGGCAGGACGATGGTGAAGAACGTCCTGAACCGACCCGCTCCGTCGAGCTTCGCTGCCTCCTCGATCTCGAAGCTGATCCCGGCGAAGAACTGGCGAAGGAAGAACACCGCGAACGGGGTCATGAGCATCGTCGGGAGGGCGATCCCCGGCAGCGTGTCGAGCAGGCCGAGGTCACGCACGAGCAGGAAGTTCGGCAGGAGCGTGAAGATGGTCGGGACCATCAGGCCGGTGAGGAAGACCGCGTAGACGACGTCGCGGCCGGGCCAGCGCAGCCGGGCGAACGCGTACGCGGCCATCGCCGAGAAGAAGACCTGGCAGACGGTGACCAGCGTCGCGACGACGACGGAGTTCAGCAGGTACCGCGGGAAGTCCATCGAGGCGCCCGACCCGCCGTCGGCGAGCGACTCCTGCGCCGTGGCGAGCCCGAGCGCGCGGCGGAAGCCCTCCCAGCCGAACCCGACGGGCAGCGGGTCTGCAGCACCGCCCGGCAGCGCCGCGTTGGTGGACAGCGCGGTCCGCAGCATCCAGTAGAAGGGAAAGATGGTCGCGATCATGAGGAGCACGAGCACGGCCCAGCCGACGACGCGGCCCGGAGTGATGGGGGGCCGGCGGTGACGAGGGGCTGGCTCGGCCGGAACCTGTCCGGTCGGTGGTGCGACGGGAGCAGGAGCTGTGGTGGTCATCGGAACCTCACGCCATGTCGTTCTGGTTGGCCCGGGTGAGCCGGAACTGGACGATCGCGATCCCGGCGAGCACGACGAGCAGTGCGACCGACATGGCCGACGCGTAGCCGAAGTCGTACCCGCGGCTGAAGGCGACCTCGTAGATGTAGTACTGGATGACGTTCGAGGCGTTCGCGGGACCGCCCTGGGTCGCGACCGACACCGTGTCGAAGACCTGGAACGAGCCAATCATCGTGACGATGAGCACGAGGCCCAGGTAGGGGCGCAGGAGCGGCATCGTGATCGAGCGGAACATGCGCAGCTCGGATGCACCGTCCACACGGCCCGCCTCGTAGAGGTTCTCCGGGATCGTCTGGAGCCCCGCGAAGAGCAGGAGCGCCGTGTAGCCGAGGTGTCTCCACACGTTGACGAGGGCGATCGTCGGGATCACGAGGGACTGGTCACCGAAGAACATGATGCGGTCGCCGCCGAGCGTCTCGACCAGCTCGTTGACGAAGCCCAGCTGATAGTCGAGCAGCATGAGGAAGAGCAGCGCCGCGACGACGTTGGACACGAGGTACGGGGTGATCATGATGCCGCGGACCACCATGGACTGCGTGAGCCGATGCATGAGCACCGCGACCACCACGGCGAGCACCGTCTGGAGCCCGATGTTGAGCAGCACGTACCAGATGGTCACCTTGATGGCGTTCCAGAAGACCGGGTCGGCGAACATCCGCTGGTAGTTCTCGATCCCGACGAGACCACCCGCGTTGAACGCCGTCGAGTCGGTGAAGCTCAGCCAGATCCCCCGGAGCGTGGGCCACAGGAAGAACACGACGAATCCGAGACCGGCGGGCAGCACGAACAGCAGGGCCGCCGGGAGGTTCCGCACCTCCTGTGACCGCCGCCGCCCCGCCCGAGCCGGTGCGGCCGGTCGCGGGCTCGTCGTCTCCGCGCTCATCTCTCCACCTCCACGTGGATCAGCACCGCCTGGTCCGGGTCGAGCGCCGGGACGCTCAGACCGACGGAGCCGAGCGCCGCCCCGCTCAACCGCAGACCGTCCGCCCACCACGCGGGGGCGGTGCGCGGGTCGTCGCCCCGGACGACTGCCGGACCGGACGGGCGGACGAGGTAGGTCGCGTCGGGGTCCAGGCCGGGAAGCTGCACCCGGCCCGCGGGCCACGTCACGTGGCGCTCGCGCAGGGTGAGCCCGTACAGCGCTTCGGTGCGGTCCGGGCTCACCGCGCCGTGCAGCCACAGGTCGCCGCCCTCGAGCGATCGACGCACCACGCGACCCGTGTGCACGAGGTGCCGCACCTGCTTGTAGTGGTCCACCCAGTCGGCGAGCTCTCTCCGCTCCGCCGCGGTGGCCTCCGAGAGGTCCCACTCGATCCCGAAGTGACCGAAGAGCGCCGTGGCGGCACGGAACGAGAGGTCGAGCCGGCGGCCCGTCGTGTGCGCGCGGTCCGCCCCCACATGGCTGCCGACCAGCTCGGGCGGCAGGAGCTGCGCCGTCCAGCGCTGGATCTGCTGGCGCTCGTGGGCGTCGATGCAGTCCGACGCCCAGACCCGATCGGTCCGCTCGAGGATCTCGAGGTCGACGCGCGCACCGCCGGAGGAGCAGGACTCGATCTCCAGACCCGGGCAGTACTCGCGGACCTCGTCAAGGAGGCGGTAGGTCGCGAGCGTCTGCTCGTGGACCCCAGCGCGACAGGTACGCGTCGACCCCGCGTCGACGAGGTCGCGGTTGTGGTCCCACTTGACGAAGTCGACGCCGTGCTCGCGGACGACCCCGACGATGCTCGACAGCACGTGCTCGTACGCGCCCGGGTGCGACAGGTCGAGCACCTGCTGATGACGCGCCTCGACGGGGAGCCTTCCCTCGACCTGGAGGATCCACTCGGGGTGCCGTCGAGCGAGGTCGGAGTCGAGGTTCACCATCTCGGGCTCGAACCAGAGGCCGAACTCCATCCCCAGCCCCTTGACGTGCCGGACCAGGTCGGCGAACCGCCCGCCTCCCCAGACCTCCTCGGACACGGTCCAGTCGCCGAGACCTGTGGCGTCGTCCCGACGCCCACCGAACCACCCGTCGTCGAGGACGAACCGCTCGGTCCCCACCTCGGCGGCGAGGTCGGCGAGCTCCTTCAGGCGGTCGAGGTCGTGGTGGAAGTAGACGGCCTCCCACACGTTCATGACGACCGGTCGGGGTGTGCGCGGGTGCCAGGGACGCGCGCGCAGATGGTCGTGGAACCGCGCGGCGAGCGCGTCGAGCCCGTCCGCATGGCTCGCATAGAGCCATGGGCCCGTGTACGACTCCTCCGGAGCGAGCGCGACCTCACCGGGAAGCAGCAGCTCACCACCGAGGAGGAGCCGACGCCCGTCGAAGGTCCGCTCGGCGGACACGACATGGTTGCCGCTGAAGGCCACGTGGAGCCCCCACGTCTCCCCCGCCTCGAACCCGAACCCGGGCTCGCCCGCGACGAGCACCGTCGCCGCGTCCGCACCGGTCCGACCGTGCCGACCCTCGCGGACGTGGGAGCCGACGACGAAAGGGGACCGCTGCGGGACCCGCTCCTTGGCCCAGCGCCCGGCGAGGTCGAGGAGCTCGTCCGCCTTCGTGGGGACCGGCAGGGCGAGGCGCAGACCGTCGAGGGTGTACGGCCGGCCGGCGACGTTGGTCACCCGCCCGCGCAGCCGGAGCAGCCCCGAGGGGAGCAGCTCCAGCTCCAGCCCGAGACGGAGACCGGCGTCCGCGTCGTGCGCCCGGACGACGACCGAGCCGCCCTGTGCGCGCTGGTCCACGTCGACCCGAGTCGGGCGGAACCGCGGCGACCAGCTCCTGCCGCCCCGGTGGCCGGAGAGCCCGGGCGTCCCGGTCCATCCCGTCCAGGACTCCGGCAGGAGGGAGACGCGCACGCCCTGGTCGACGCCGTTCGTCGCGAGGACCGGACGGGTCGCCCGCTCGATGTCTTCGAGGTCCTCCGGGCTCTCCCCGATGTCGGCCCCCCAGTGCAGGACCTCGGGGAGGCCATCCTCGGGGAGCAGCAGGACGACGGCCGCACCCGCCGCCGCCAGACGCACCACTCGAGGCCAGGCTTGGGCGCCGTCCGCGTCTGGGACGTCCTCGGCCACCGTTGTGCTCACCACGTACGCGCACTCCCTCGTCGCCCCGCACCGGTGCGGGTCCTGCAAACGTTGGTCAGAAGTTAGCGCACACATCGGTCGATCTGCAAACGTTGGTCAGATCGGGTTCCGAACGGACGAGGCCGTGGCGGCACGCCGACAGGGGCGGTGGCGAGGCGACCGCAAGCAGGAGGAGGGCGTCAGGTGCGAGGCGGCGCAGTGCTCTCGCGAACGACCAGCTCGGGCCCGGCAGCGCTGTCCTCCGGGCGCTCGCCCGTCTCCACCCAGCGCGCGAGCATCCCGAACGTCCGGCGGCCCAGGTCCACGAAGTCCTGGGCGACCGTCGTCAGGGGCGGGCTCCACATGCGTGCGAACGGCTGGTCGTCGAAGCCGACCACGCTGACGTCCTCGGGCACGCGCCGGCCCTGCTCCGCGAGCGCGCGCATGACACCGATGGCGAGCTCGTCGTTACCGCACAGCACCGCGGTGACCGCCGGGTCCGCCGCGAGGGCCAGCCCGGCCTCGTAGCCGGAGTCCGGGTCGTAGCTCGCCTGGAACACCTCTGGCCGCTCGACCCCAGCCGCCTCGAGCGCACGCCGCCAGCCCCAGGTGCGCCCGCTGCGCGGCCGGGTAGCAGGGATCGCGACGTGGTGAACGGTCCGGTGTCCCAAGCTCAGCAGATAGCGCGTCGCCTCCTCGCCGCCTGCCTGGTCGTCGAGGAATGCGTGCGGGCGTGGACCCTGCCTGCGCCGCGCACCCGCCGCGGCCACAACTGGCAGCGCCTCCGGCAGCGCTTCGAGCGTGCGCACGCCGAGCGAGTCGAACTCGACCACTATCGCCCCCGCGAGGGACTGCGACAGAACGAGATCGACCGCGCGGCCGAGGTCACGAGGCGCCTCCGACTCCACGACAGCGATCGAGACCACGTAGCCCGCGGCTCGCGCTGCCTCCTCGATGCCCTGGAGCGTGGCGGCGTAGCCGTAGCGCAGCGTGTTTCGTGCGAGCACCGCGACGGTCGACCGACGCCCGCTGACGAGCGCTTGAGCAGCGGCATTGGGACGGTAGCCGAGCTGGGAGACTGCGGCTTGCACCCTCTCCCTGAGCCCCGTGCTCACCGGGGTCCGCCCTGTGAGGACACGCGAGACCGTCGAGACGCTCACTCCGGCGAGCTCAGCCACGTCAGACAGCACAGGCGGCTGGTGATTTCGAGTCGTCACCCGGGAAGGCTACGCCGTCTCCCGACCTACGTTTGCACGCGCAACGACACTCCTCGGAGTCCGAGACACGCCGCGGTCCCGCGCCGACGGCTGGCCAGCTAGTCGCCTCGTAGGACCAGGCGCGGCAGCACGAACCACAGACCGACGAGCAGGACGAGCGCGATCCCGCTCGCCCACAGGGCGGGAGTCCGGCTCACGACGACGTCCACGACCAGGAGCACGGTGCCCGTCACGACGAACGCGAGCACGAGGATCCCGATCCGGGCGATGCGGTCGCTCAGCGTGACGAGCTCAGGCTTGCGGTGCTTGCGGAACAGCGCGCGGTGCACGCTCACCGGTGTGACGAACAGCCCGGTGGACAGCACGGCCAGGCCGACCAGCGTGAGGTAGACGGCGACCTGGAAGTCGTCGAGGTCCGAGAACCGCTGCTGGAAGGGCAGCGTGAGCAGGAAACCCGTGAGGATCTGCACGCCCATCTGCATGACGCGCAGCTCCTGCAGCAGCTCGGCCCAGTTGCGGTCCGACCGCTCGTCGACCGACTCGTCGCGGCCGTCCGTGGCCTGCGCGCTCATGCGTCCTCCGTCGTGTCCGTGCCGGCATACGTGCTGGCATAATCGTGCACTGCTGGGGTCAGGAATCGGCTCCGTCCTGATCGACCTTCGGGGACCCCATCGATGGACGCCGCCCTACCCTCCGACGCCGCCGACCCTGGTGACGTCGTCCCCTCCCGCCTTGCCGACATCCTGGCAGCACTCGGGACCGGTGACCCGCAGCCCGTCGGGCGCTTCCGCGTCGAGCTCACCACCGACGTGTGGTGGTGGTCCGACGAGGTGTACGAGATGCACGGCTTCGCGCCCGGCGAGGTGGTCCCGACGACGGCGCTCGTCCTCGCGCACAAGCATCCCGACGACCGGGACCGGGCGGCGGACGCCCTGGCCCGCACGGCCCGCACCGGGAAGGCCTTCGGCTCCATGCACCGCATCGTGGACGCGAACGGGCGGACTCGCACCCTCGCCGTCGCGGCGCGCGGTCGCCGACCCGGTCCGGGCACGCCCGTCGCGGAGATGGCGGGCTACTTCGTCGACGTCACCGGCGCGCACCACGAGGCGGCCCGCCGTGAGGCGACGGCCGCGATCCGCGCCGCGGACGCGTCGCGCTCGGACATCGAGCAGGCGAAGGGCGTCGTCATGCTCGCGTACGGGGTGGGTGCCGACGAGGCGTTCGAGGTCCTGCGCAAGCGGTCCAACCACGCGAACGTGCCCGTGCGGGAGCTCGCGCGGAGGCTCGTCGGCGGTCTCGGGACGGCCGGGGAGGGTTTGGGCGAGGCCCGCTGCCGGGTCGACGGCCTCCTCGACGCCGCCGTCGAGGAGAGCAGCGCCGGACCGGCGCTCTGACGCCGGACCGGCGCAGGCTCAGCGCTGGGTCGGCGCCGGGTCGACCCCCGGGATGCGGCGCGTCTCGACGATCTGGCGCGCGACGTCGACGAGCTTGATGTTCGAGTCCTGCGACACGCGGCTCATCACCGCGAAGGCTCGGCCGGCGGTCAGCGAGTAGCGCTCCATGATGATGCCCTGCGCCTGACCGATGAGCGTGCGCGTCTGCACCGCGGACTGGAGCTGCTCCTCGGTCCGGGCGGCCGAGATCGCCGCCGCCGCGACCGCCGCGAACGTCGCCGCGAGGTGGTGGGCGTCGGAGCCGAACGCGTAGGGCTTCGTGGAGTACATGTTCAGAGCGCCGTGCGCGTTCTCGGACGTGTAGAGCTGCACGCACAGCATCGAGCGCACGCCGAGCTCGTCCGCGACCGCAGGCGCCCAGCGGGGCCAGCGGTCGTCCACGGCGACGTCGTCCGACTCGACGAGCGCGTGGTCGTGCACGGCGTCCAGGCACGGGCCCTCGCGCAGCTCGTACTGCAGCGCGTCGCCGCGCGCGACGAGCGGGTCGGAGACGGCAGGGCTCTCGATCCGGCCGCGCGTGACGAGCGAGATCCCTGCGGACTCGCATCCCTCGACCATCGTCACGGCGAGCTCGACGACCCGCTCCAGCGTCTGCTGGAGCGTCGGCTCGTCCGCGAGCGCCCGCGCCGCGTCGGCGACGAGGGCCGCCACGCTCTGCTCGTCGTACGCCGGCTCCGCGAGGCCGCTCCCGCCCATGGGGTCCGGCACCCCGAGGATGGTGCCCGCCTGAGGCGCCGGCACGGTGGCCTCGGGACCGGCAGGCATGCCGACGGCGCCCTGCTCGACGCTCTGCTCGATGCTCGTCATGTCTTCCTCCTCGGCGCGTGGCCGTCCCGGCCCCCTCCGGCATCCCATGGTAGTTCGCCCGGAGGAGGTTGTCGGCGGGCCGACGGCGCCGGAGGCCCCGCCCGGGCACCGTGCCGCGGGCGGGGCGGGGGCGGTGGGCCGTCTCGCCCGCACAAGGCGTGGCGGCTGGTGTCCCCGTGACGGGCGCCGTCGCTCTCGCGAAGGACCCGCCCCCGAGCGGGCGTCGTGCGCCCGCCCTCCGGTCCTCCCGAGACGGCCACGGCCCTCGGCCGATCCGTCCGCGGCTCCCTCGGGAAGGACTGCGACGTCTCAGAACACGGGCTTGCCCCCCGTCACCCCGAGCACCGTGCCGGAGACGTAGCTCGCGTCCCGCGGGGACGCGAGGAACACGAACGCGGGCGCCACCTCGGCGGGCTGGCCGGCCCGGCCGAGCGGTGTGTCCTGCCCGAACTTCTGGACCTTCTCCTCCGGCTGCGTCGCAGGCTGCAGCGGCGTCCAGATCGGGCCGGGCGCGACGGCGTTGACGCGGATCCCGCGCGGTCCGAGCTCGGCCGCGAGGTTGACCGTGAGGTTGTTGATCGCGGCCTTGGTCGACGCGTAGTCGAGCAGGGTCGTCGACGGCTGGAAGGCCTGGATCGACGAGTTGTTGACGATCGCCGCCCCCTCGCCGAGGTGCTCGAGCGCCGACTGCGTGATCCACAGCAGCGCGTAGAGGTTCGTCTTGAGCACCCGGTCGATCTCGTCCGTCGTGATGTCCTCGATCGACTCGCGACGCGCCATCTGGAACCCCGCGTTGTTGACGAGCACGTCGAGCCCGCCGAGCTCCGCGGCGGCACGGCCGGGCAGGGCGCGTGCCGTCGCCTCGTCGGTGATGTCGCCGGGCAGCAGAGCGCACGTGCGGCCGGCCTCGCGGACCCAGCGCGCCGTCTCCTCGGCGTCCTGCTGCTCCTCGGGCAGGTACCCGATCGCGACGTCGGCGCCCTCGCGCGCGAACGCGATGGCGACGGCGCGGCCGATGCCCGAGTCGCCGCCCGTGACGAGGGCACGCCGCCCGTCCAGCCGTCCGGTGCCCCGGTACGACTCCTCGCCGTGGTCCGGCGTCGGGTCCATCGGTGCCGTGAGCCCGGGAGGCTCCTGCTGCTGGGCGGGGAAGGCGGTGTCGTCGGTCATGGCGTTCCTCCTCGGTGTCGTGCCGGCGGTGGGTGTGTCAGCGGCCCGCCCTACGAGCGCGACGGCTCGCGTCGGCGCGCGAGCTGCGCCTCGTGGGCCCGCGGACGGGCGACCGGGCGGACGGCGGCGAGCGCCCCCGCGACGGTGGCCTCCGCCGTCGGGCCGGTGCCTCCGGCCTTGGCGAGCGACTTCATGACCTGCGCCGCGGTCTCGTGGACGGGCACGCCGGCCTCGGCGGCCGCCTCGGCGAGCAGGCGCGCCGCGTTGACGTCGTCGACGCCGTGGACGGCCATGAGCACGCCCTTCGCCTGCTCGACGGCGGCGGCGGAGACGAACGCCCTGGTCACGGCGCGGTTCGCCTCACGGTCGACCGCCTCGCGCTGCACCGGGCTCACGTCGACGACGTACCCGGCGATCTCGACGACGCGCCCGCGCGCGTCCCGTCGGCCCTGGCCGGTCACGACGACGGAGCGCGCCTTCCCGTGCCCGTCGACGATCCGGTGGGCGCACGAGAACGGGCGGCCGGAGCGCAGCGCGTCCGTCGCGGTGCGCACGACGCGCGAGCGGTCGTCCGGGTGCTTGCGGCTGCGCAGCGCGTCGAGGCTCGGCTCGACGTCGCCAGGCTCCCAGCCGTGCATCGCGTACACCTCGTCCGACCACCACCAGGTCCCGGTGCCGAGCTCGACGCGGTACTGACCCACGAGGAGGTGGGTGCCCACGCCGAGCACCTCGGCGAGGACAGCGGGACGCACGGGGGTGAGCTGCTCAGGGGTGTCGGCAGTCACGGTGTTCGGGGCCATGTCAGTCCTCCCAGGTTTCGGGGGGTTTCTCGGGCCGCTTCATGACTCCGCCATCCAACCTAGTCCACCTCGCCGAGGACGGCACCTGGACCTCGGCTACGGTTCGGCCATGGACCGCGAGCCGCGCCGGACGATCGCCCAGCATCTCGAGGACGCCCTCGCGCTCGTCCGGCCGACGCCCACGACGGACCTGCCGCTCGAGGACGCGGTCGGGTCGGTCCTCGCGGCCGACGTCGTGTCCCGGCTCGACGCCCCGGCGTTCGACTCCTCGGCGATGGACGGCTACGCGGTGCGGGGGGCCGACGTCGCGGGCGCGTCACCGGGCTCGCCCGTGACCCTGCGCGTGGTCGCGGACGTCGCCGCGGGCGACGGCGGCGAGGTGGACCTCGCCGTGGGCGAGGCCGCCCGGATCATGACGGGAGCGCCGGTGCCCGCGGGCGCGGACGTCGTCGTCCCGGTGGAGCGCACGTCGACCGGCCGTTTCACGCCCGGAGTCTCGGGGAGCGGCCCGGCGACGGTCGCGATCCACGACGCCTCCCGCCGCAACGTGCGGGTCCGGGGCGAGGACGTGCGGCGCGGGGACGTGGTGGTCGAGGCGGGGGTCGTGCTGAGCGCGCGGCACGTGTCGGTGGCGGCGTCGGCGGGCCACGCAACGGTGCCCGTGCACCGCACGCCGCGCGTCGCCGTCCTCTCGACGGGGAGCGAGCTCGTCGCTCCGGGCACGGATCCCGGGGCGGGTCAGCTCCCCGACTCGAACTCCGTGCTGCTCGCGGCGTCCGCGCGGTCCGGCGGTGCGGACGTGGTGCGTCGTGGTGCCGTCGGCGACACCGCGGGCGCGCTCGTCGCCGCGCTCGACGCGTTCCTCGATGCGTTCGACGGCGGGGCGCCCGACCTCCTGGTGAGCACCGGCGGCGTCAGCGCGGGGGCGTTCGACGTCGTGCGGGAGGTGCTCGACCCCGCGACCCGGGCGGGCACGGCCTGGTCGGACGCCGTGACCGACGCGCGCGTGGTCGCCGTCGGCATGCAGCCCGGCAAGCCGCAGGGCCTCGCGCGCTGGCGCGGCGTGCCGTGGCTCGCCCTCCCGGGGAACCCGGTGAGCGCGTTCGTCTCGTTCGAGCTGTTCGTCCGGCCCACGATCGACCGCCTGCGCGGCCTCCCCGAGCCGCGCCCCACGCTGGTCGAGCGTGTCGCGGCCGAGGGCTGGCCCTCCCCCGCGGGCCGCGAGCAGCTCGTCCTCGTCCGCCACACCGAGCCCGACGGCGACCGCGTCGCCCCCGCGGCCCGCCACCACCGCCGCGACGACGGCGGAGCCACCGGACCGGGCGCGGACCGAACGCGCGGCTCCGGGTCGCACCGCGTGAGCGCCCTCGCCCATGCGGACGCCCTCGCCCTCGTCGCGGCGGACGTCACCACCGTCGCCCCCGGCGACCCGGTCCAGGTCCTCCGCCTGCCCTGAGCAGCGCCCCCGAGGACTACTTCTGCGCGGGCGGAGGGTGCCCCTCCGACGCCTGCACGACGACGATCCCCTGCCCCTGGAGCGCCAGCTGGTACGCCTCCCCCGACCCACGGCCGATCGCGGCCGAGAGCTTCGCCGTCTTGCGGATCGAGGACTGCAGAGACGTCGACCACAGCACGGCGGCCTGCATGTCGACGTAGGTCGGGACGTCCACGTTCAGCACGACGGGCGTGCCGAACGCCGTCACGGCGAGCGCGCCCGTCCCGGTGAAGGTCGTGTTGAACAGCCCGCCGCTCATCATGGACGCGCCCTCGACGCGGTTGATGTCCCACGTGAGCGAGCTCTCGAACGCGAGGACGTTCGCGCCGTTGACGGTGACGCCCTCGTCCTCGAGGTGCAGCACGAAGACCTGGTCGGCCTCCTGGGCGAGGAACACGTCCCCGCTCCCGGACACCTTCATGAGCGACATGCCCTCTCCGGTGAACGCCTTCTTGAACATCTTGCCGAGGCCGCCGCTGCCCTCGTACGCGAAGTCGACGTCGCCCTGGTAGGCGACCATCGAGCCCTGCTTGGCGAAGAAGAACCCGCCGGTCCCACGGAGGTCGACCTTGAGCATGCGGTCGTTCTGGAGCTGGAAGCTGCCGGGCTCGACGGAGCGTTCGGCGTGATCGAGGAGTGAGCTGCGCATGCCGTCGATCCTGCGGCACGCGGAGGCCCGTGGCAACGCTCACGCGCCGGGCCCGCGGCGGGATCGGCGGCGACCGTGGAAGAGTGGGCGCATGAGCTTCACGCACCTCGACGAGCGCGGGCACGCGCGCATGGTGGACGTCACCGAGAAGCAGCCGACGGTCCGGTCCGCGACGGCGACGGGCGTCGTGCGGTGCTCGCCGCACGTCGTGGCGGCACTGCGCGACGGCGCGGTCCCGAAGGGCGACGTGCTCGCCGTCGCGCGCATCGCGGGCATCGCCGGGGCGAAGCGCACGGCGGAGCTGCTGCCGCTCGCGCACGTCATCGGGGTGCACGGCGCGGTCGTCGACCTCGAGATCGGCGACCACGGAGTCGACGTCACCGCGACCGTGCGCACCGCCGACCGCACGGGCGTGGAGATGGAGGCGCTCACCGCCGTGGCCGTGGCCGGGCTCGCGGTGGTCGACATGGTCAAGGGCCTCGACAAGTCCGTCGAGCTCACGGACGTGCGCCTCGTCGCGAAGACGGGCGGGAAGTCGGGCGACTGGCACCGCGAGCCGTGATGCCCCCCGTCGACGGTTCGGGTCCGGGCGAGGTCCGGTACGACGCCGTCGTCCTCGCCGGGGGTCGCGCGGAGCGGCTCGGGACGCCCAAGCCCGGCCTCGTGGTCGCGGGCCGTCCCCTGCTGGAGCACGCCCTCGCGGCGACGTCGGGCGCCCGGCGCACGGTCGTCGTCGGGCCGCACGAGCTCGCGGCCCCCGACCGCTACGTGCTCACGCGCGAGGACCCGCCGTTCGGCGGGCCCGTCGCCGGCATCGCGGCGGGCCTCGCCGCGCTGCCCGACGACGGCCGCGCGCCGTGGGTGCTCGTCCTCGCGTGCGACGTACCCCGGGCCGCGGAGGCGGTCCCCGCGCTGCTCGCCGCGGCGCGCGGGCTGCCGGACCGGTCTGCCGTGCGTGCCGTGCACGCGGTGCGCGACGGGCGGGAGCAGTGGCTCGTCGGGCTCTACCGGCGCGCGGCGCTCGAGGAGTCGCTCGCCGCGCTGCCCGCCGTGCACGGGGCGGCCGTGCGCCGGCTGCTCGCCGACCTGCCGGCGCTCGCCGTGCCGGACGAGTCCGGCGCCACCGACGACGTCGACACGTGGGAGGATGCCCGCGAGCACGACCGCCGAGCGACGTCCGCACCGGGCACGCAGCCGGCAACCGTCGAGCAGCACGAGGGCAGGAGGCCACGATGACGAACCTGGAGCGCTGGGTCGACACGCTCGCGAGCGACCTCGACCTCGACCCGCAGGTGGTCGACATCGGCGCGATCCTCGACCTCGCTCGCGACGCCGCGCACGGCATCGAGCGACCCGCCGCGCCGCTGACGACGTTCGTCGCGGGCTACGTCGCGGGCCTCGCCGCGCACGACGGGTCAGGTCGCACCGTTCAGGACGTCCTCGACCGGGCGGCCGAGCTCGCGCTCGCGTGGACGCCGGAGCCCGAGCTGCCCGGCACGGCGGTGCCGACCGAGCAGCAGGACTGATCGTGGCGACCGTCCGCTACTTCGCCGGCGCGCGCGAGGCCGCCGGGACCGAGACCGAGTCGGTCGAGGCCCGGACGGTCGGCGAGCTGCACGCCGCTCTCGTCGCGCGGCACGAGGCGCTCGCGGACGTGCTGCCCCGGTGCTCGCTGCTCGTGGGCGGTGTCCGGGCGTCGAGCGACGACACCCCGGTCGGCACCGACGAGACCGTCGACGTGCTGCCGCCCTTCGCCGGCGGCTGACCTGACTCGTGCCGAACAGGTGATCCCGGTGCGTCACGCCCACCGGACCGGCCGAGATCGCCTGGTCGTCAGTGGTCGCGGCCTCCGAGCTGGGCGACGACGTGCGCGAGCAACGGTTCCAGGACGGCCCAGCCGTCGCGCACGCCGCCCGTCGACCCCGGGAGGTTGACGACGAGCGCGCGCCCGCCGGGTCCTGCCACCACCCCGGCGATCCCCCGCGACAGGACGGCCGCCGGCACGTGCTCCGCGCCGCGGCGGCGCAGCTCCTCCGCGATGCCGGGGACCTCCTGCTCGACGACCTCGCGCGTGCCCTCCGGCGTCAGGTCGCGCGGCCCGACGCCGGTCCCTCCCGTCGTGAGCACGACGCGCGCTCCCCCGGCGACCGCACGGGCGAGGGCGTCGCGGACGGAGGCGACGCCGTCGGGCACGAGATCCGTGACGACCGCCCAGCCGGCGGCCTCCGCGAGACCCGCGAGCAGCGGCCCGGAGCGGTCCTGGGCCTCGCCGCGCGAGCAGCGGTCGGACACGGTGACGACGGCGACGACGGCGCCCGTCCTGGCCGGGGCGGGAGTGCTCATGCGGTCACCGTAGCGACCGGCGACCCCCTCCTCGCGCGGCGGGTCCTTCGACGCGCGCGATCGTCCCCACCTGGGCATAGTGGCTGTGGACCGACCCCCGCCGACCCTGCTCGCCCCAGGAGGCTCGCATGTCGCACCCGTCCGTGGCGCCGGTGCCGCCGACGCACAGGCCCGTCCTCTCGTCGTCGAGTCCGGCCATGGACGGCGGGAGCCCGACATGACGACGACGTCGGACGGGCCGGTCGAGGACGCGCTGCTGCGGCTCGGCAAACACCTCAGGAAGGGCGAGGTGTCGGACGACCTGCGGCAGGTGTTCCTCACGGGTGGGCGCCAGGGCGACGTGTTCTACCGCGACCGGTGGTCCCACGACAAGGTCGTGCGCTCCACCCACGGCGTGAACTGCACCGGGTCGTGCTCGTGGAAGGTGTACGTCAAGGACGGCATCATCACCTGGGAGACCCAGCAGACCGACTACCCCTCCGTCGGGCCCGACTCCCCCGAGTACGAACCCCGCGGCTGCCCCCGCGGCGCCGCGTTCTCCTGGTACACCTACTCCCCGACGCGGGTGCGCTACCCCTACGTTCGCGGCGTCCTGCTGGACCTGTACCGGCGGGCGAAGAGCACCGTCGGTGGTGACCCGGTGCTCGCGTGGGAGCTGCTCACCTCAGACCCCGACGCCGCCCGCACGTACAAGGCCGCCCGCGGCAAGGGCGGGCTCGTGCGCGCCACCTGGGACGAGGCGGCCGAGATCGTCGCCGCCGCCCACGTGCACACCATCAAGACTTACGGCCCCGACCGCGTCGCCGGGTTCTCCCCCATCCCCGCGATGTCGATGGTGTCCCACGGCGTCGGCGCCCGGTTCGTCCAGATGCTCGGCGGCACCATGCTGTCGTTCTACGACTGGTACGCCGACCTGCCCGTCGCCTCGCCCCAGGTCTTCGGCGACCAGACCGACGTCCCGGAGTCCGCCGACTGGTGGAACTCCACCTACTGCATCATGTGGGGCTCCAACGTCCCCGTCACCCGCACCCCCGACGCCCACTTCATGACCGAGGCCCGCTACCGCGGCCAGAAAGTCATCGTGGTGTCGCCCGACTACGCGGACAACACCAAGTTCGCCGACGAGTGGCTCGCCCCCCACCCCGGCACCGACGGCGCCCTCGCCCAGGCCATGGGCCACGTCGTCCTCACCGAGCACTACGCGCAGCGCCGCACCCCGCAGTTCGCGGAGTACGCCGCGCGCTTCACCGACCTCCCGCACCTCGTGACCCTCACCGAGCACGACGGCGGCGACGGCACCGGCGTCACGTACGTCCCGGACAAGTTCCTCACCGCGGCAGACCTGCCCGACGGCGTCGGGCACCCCGGCGACGACACCGCCGCCTCGCCGAACGCGCACTTCAAGACCGTCGTCCTGGACGCCGACGGCACACCACGCGTCCCGAACGGCAGCCTCGGCCACCGCTTCGGCGAGGCCGACGCGGGCCGCTGGAACCTCGACCTCGGCGACATCGACCCCCTGCTCTCCGCCGCCGACCCCCACGGCGTCTTCTTCGGCGCCCCCCAAGCACCCCCGACCCGCGACACGATCCCCGACCGCCCGCCGTCACCGGACCAGGGCTCTACCTCGGCAGACCAGGGCTCTACCTCACGGGACCAGGGCGACGGCGCGGCCAGCCCGAGCACCGACGCTGCCCCCGGCGCCGGACCCGACCACGCCACCACCACGACCACGACCGCGACGTACGAGACCGTCGCCGTCGCCATGCCGCGGTTCGACCTCGACCCGGCCCCGGGCGACGAGGCGGGGGCGCACCTGGGCGGCGCGGGCGTCGTCGTGCGGGGTGTCCCGGCGCGGAGGATCGGCGGGAGGCTCGTGACGACGGTGCTCGACCTGCTGCTCGCGCAGTACGGCGTGAACCGTCCCGAGCTGGGCCTGCCGGGCGAGTGGCCCTCCGGCTACGACGACGACACGACGCCCGCGACCCCGGCGTGGCAGGAGCGCTTCACGGGAGTCCCGGCGGCGGCCGCCGAACGCATCGGGCGCGAGTTCGCGCAGAACGCGCTCGACTCCGGCGGGCGCTCGATGATCATCATGGGCGCGGGGACGAACCACTGGTTCCACTCGGACACGATCTACCGCGCGATGCTCGCACTCACGACGCTCACGGGGTGCCAGGGCGTGAACGGCGGCGGGTGGGCGCACTACGTCGGGCAGGAGAAGTGCCGCCCGGTGACGGGGTGGGCGCAATATGCGGGCGGCCTGGACTGGTCGCGGCCGCCGCGGCAGATGATCGGGACGGCGTTCTGGTACCTCGCGACGGACCAGTGGCGCTACGACGGGCTCCCGGCCGACGCGCTGGCGTCGCCGCTGGCGCAGGGCCGGTTCACCGGGCGCACGACGGCGGACACGCTCGTCGAGTCGGCGCAGCGCGGCTGGATGCCGAGCTACCCGACGTTCGACCGCAACCCGCTCGACCTGGTGGACGAGGCGCGCGCGGCGGGCAAGGAGCCGGCGCAGCACGTCGTCGACGAGCTGAAGGCGGGGAACCTGCGGTTCGCGTGCGAGGACCCGGACGACCCGGCGAACTTCCCGCGCGTCGTGACGGTGTGGCGCGCGAACATCCTCGGGTCGTCGGGCAAGGGGAACGAGTACTTCCTCAAGCACCTGCTGGGCACCGACGCGGCGGTGAACGCCGCCGAGGCGGGTCCGGACCGGCGTCCGCGCTCGATGACGTGGCGCGACGAGGCGCCCCAGGGCAAGCTCGACCTGCTCGTGACGCTCGACTTCCGCATGACGTCGACGACGCTGTTCTCCGACGTCGTGCTGCCGGCGGCGACCTGGTACGAGAAGCACGACCTGTCGTCGACGGACATGCACCCGTTCGTGCACTCGTTCAACCCGGCGATCAACCCGCCGTGGCAGACGCGGACGGACTTCGACATCTTCCACACGCTCGCGGGCAAGGTGTCGGAGATGGCGACGACCCACCTCGGGGTGCGCGAGGACCTCGTCGCCGCGCCGCTCGCGCACGACACCCCGGACGAGATGGCCGTGCCGCACGGCGCGCTCACCGACTCGGGGCAGCCCATGACCGAGCGCGAGCTCGTGCCGGGCGTGACGATGCCGAAGCTCGTCGTCGTCGAGCGCGACTACCCGGCGTTCGCGGCGCGCATGGCGTCGCTCGGGCCGCTCACCGAGAAGGCGGGCATGGTCACCAAGGGCGTGCACTTCTCCCCAGGGCCGGAGGTCGCGGACCTCGGGCGCCGCAACGGCGTCGTCCCGAGCGGCCCGACGGCGGGCCGCCCACGGCTCGACCGGGACACGCACGCGTGCGAGATGATCCTCGCCCTCTCGGGGACGACCAACGGCCGGCTCGCGGTGCAGGGCTTCGAGAACGTGGAGCAGCGCACGGGCACTCGGCTCGCCGACCTCGCGCTCGACGAGCAGGGCAAGCGCGTGACGTTCCCGGACGTGCAGTCCCGCCCGACGCCGGTCATCACGTCTCCCGAGTGGTCCGGCTCGGAGCACGGCGGGCGCCGGTACAGCGCGTTCGTCGTCAACGTGGAGCGGCTCAAGCCGTGGCACACGCTCACCGGGCGCCAGCACTTCTTCCTCGACCACGACTGGATGACCGAGCTCGGCGAGCAGCTCCCGGTGTTCCGGCCGCCGCTGGACATGCACCGCCTGTTCGGCGACTCGCCGGTCATGGGCGACACGACGCCGTCGGGCTACCCGGGGTCCGCGGGCCACGCGGAGGTGGCGGTGCGCTACCTCACCCCGCACAACAAGTGGTCGATCCACTCGGAGTACCAGGACAACCTCTTCATGCTCTCGCTCTCGCGCGGCGGCCCGGGGATCTGGATGAGCCCGCAGGACGCGGCGAAGATCGGCGTCGAGGACAACGAGTGGATCGAGGCGTACAACCGCAACGGCGTCGTCGTCGCCCGCGCGATCGTCACCCACCGGATGCCCGAGGGCACGGTCTACATGTTCCACGCGACAGACCGCACGATCGACGTCCCGCTCGCCGAGACGTCCGGGCTGCGCGGCGGGATCCACAACTCGCTCACGCGCATCCTGCTCAAGCCGACGCACCTGGCCGGGGGCTACGCGCAGCTCTCCTACGCCTTCAACTATCTCGGCCCCACAGGGAACCAGCGTGACGAGATGACCGTGATCCGCCGCCGGTCGCAGGACGTCCGGTACTGAGAGGGGGCAGGCAGATGCGAGTCATGGCGCAGATGTCGATGGTGATGAACCTCGACAAGTGCATCGGGTGCCACACGTGCTCGGTCACGTGCAAGCAGGCGTGGACGAACCGCACCGGGGTCGAGTACGTGTGGTTCAACAACGTCGAGACCCGCCCCGGCCTGGGCTACCCCCGCACCTACCAGGACCAGGAGAAGTGGCAGGGCGGTTGGGTGCGCACGAAGAAGGGCAAGCTCAAGCTGCGTGCCGGGGGACGGGTCAAGAAGCTCGCGACGATCTTCTCCAACCCCAAGCTGCCGTCCATCCACGACTACTACGAGCCGTGGACGTACGAGTACGACATGCTGCTGTCGGCTCCCCAGGGCCAGCACACCCCGGTGGCGCGGCCCAAGTCGCTGCTCACGGGCGACGACCTGAACATCTCCTGGTCGGCGAACTGGGACGACGACCTCGGCGGCTCCACGAAGACGATGGCCGACGACCCGGTGCTGCAGCACATGTCCGAGCACGTCGCGACCGAGCTCGACAAGACGTTCATGTTCTACCTGCCCCGCATCTGCGAGCACTGCCTCAACCCGTCGTGCGTGGCCTCGTGCCCGTCCGGGGCGATGTACAAGCGGGCCGAGGACGGCATCGTCCTGGTCGACCAGGACGCGTGCCGCGGGTGGCGCATGTGCGTCACCGGCTGCCCCTACAAGAAGGTGTACTTCAACCACAAGACCGGCAAGGCCGAGAAGTGCACCCTGTGCTACCCGCGCATCGAGGTCGGCCTGCCCACCGTGTGCTCCGAGACCTGCGTCGGAAGACTGCGCTACCTCGGCCTCGTCCTGTACGACGCGGACCGGGTCGGGGAGGCCGCCGCGATCGAGGACGAGCACGACCTCCTCGCCGCGCAGCGCTCGGTGTTCCTCGACCCCCACGACCCGGAGGTCGTCGCTGCCGCACGCGCCGAGAGCATTCCCGACGACTGGATCGACGCCGCGCAGCGCTCCCCCATCTGGGAGCTGATCAACCGCTACGAGATCGCCCTGCCCCTGCACCCCGAGTACCGGACGATGCCCATGGTCTGGTACATCCCGCCGCTGTCGCCCGTGGTCGACGTCGTCGCGGCGTCGGGCAACGACGGCGAGGACGGGCGCACCCTGTTCGCCGCCATCTCCAAGATGCGCATCCCGCTGGAATACCTCGCCGGACTCTTCACCGCCGGGGACACCGCCCCCGTCGAACGCGTCCTGCGCCGCCTCGCGGCGATGCGCGCGGCGATGCGCGAGGTCAACCTCGGCAACCCCCTGCCCGAGGAGATCCCGGCCGCCGTCGGCATGACGGGGACCGAGATCGAGGCGATGTACCGGCTCCTGGCCATCGCCAAGTACGAGGACCGCTACGTCATCCCCACCGCCCACACCGAGATCGCCCGCGAGCTCGACGAGCTCTCCTGCTCCCTCGACGTCGACGGCGGACCGGGGATGGGCGGCATGGGGCTGACCGGCGCGGGCCCGTTCGGGGAGACGTCCGGCAGCCCGGTACCGGTCGCCGTGGAGAACTTCCACGTGCTCCAGGCCCGCCAGACCGCGGACTCCCCCTACGGGCCCTCGACGCCCGGCCGCGTCAACCTGCTCAACTGGGACGGCAACGGCCGCCCGCCGGGCCTGTTCCCTCCCGACGAGGAGAGCGGCGTCGGCGCGACGGGCGGGGTCGCCGCCGGAGCGCCCGGGTCGCTCCCCGGCGGGCGGCAGGACGCGCGTCACGACACCCTGTACGACGGCGGCCCGGGCAGCGGGGCTCCGGGCGACCGGTCCCTGGGCACGGGGAACGGCGATGGCACCGGCACCGGCGGGACCGAGCGATGAGGGCGCGCGCGCTCCTGCCGACGCCGGCCCTGCGCCCCGGCGCGAGGCCGCGGGGTCCGCAGCCGGACCACCTGGACCCCTTGCCGTCGTCGGGCACCCAGCGACGCACGGCCCACATGGCCGCGTCGCTGCTGCTCGCCTACCCCGACGACGACCTGCTCGCCGCGGTGCCCAGCGTCCGGGCCGCCGTGCTGGGCCTGCCGGGCCCGGTCCGCGAGCGCCTCACCGCCTTCTGCGACCTGCTCGCGACGCACGCGGGCGGGCATCTGGGCGACCTGCAGGCACGCTACGTCGCGACGTTCGACCTCAAGCGCAAGTGCGCGATGTACCTGTCGTACTACGCCGCGGGGGACACGCGGCGGCGCGGGACGGCGCTCGTCGCGTTCGTCGAGGCGTACCGGGCCGCGGGCTGGGAGGTCACCGGCTCCGAGCTGCCCGACTACCTGCCGACGGTGCTCGAGTTCTCCGCACGCGCCACGGGCGACGACGCGCTCATCGCGGCGGGACTGCTCGCGTCGCACCGCGACGGGATCGAGGTGCTGCGGACCGCTCTCGCGAGCATGTCGAGCCCGTGGACGGGCGTCGTCGAGGCGGTGTGCCTCACGCTGCCGCCGCTCGACGAGCGCACCCAGCAGCGGTACGTCGAGCTCGTCACCGCGGGCCCGCCCGCCGAGCTCGTCGGGATGGAGCCGTTCGCGCTCGCGCCGTACGGCGCCGGACCGTCGGCGGACAGGGAGGTGGCGCGATGAGCGACGTGAGCACGGGCGAGATCCTGCTGTGGGTCGTGTTCCCGTACGTGACGTTCGCGGTGTTCGTCGTCGGCTCGGTCTGGCGCTACCGGTACGACAAGTTCGGCTGGACGACGCGGTCGAGCGAGCTCTACGAGAAGCGGCTCCTGCGCCTCGGCTCGCCGCTGTTCCACTTCGGGCTGCTGTTCGTGATCCTCGGGCACCTCATGGGGCTCGTCATCCCCAAGTCGTGGACCGAGGCGGTGGGCATCAAGGAGGTCGCCTACCACTTCGTCGCGACGTACATGGGATCGGTCGCGGCCGTCGCGCTCGTCGCGGGGCTGCTCATCCTCATCTACCGACGGCGCACGACCGGCCCCGTCTTCCGCGCCACCACGCGCATGGACAAGGCCATGTACGTGCTCCTCGCGGCGTCGATCCTCGTCGGCGCGTGGGCGACCGTCGAGACGCAGCTCCTCGCGGGCGGCCACGGGTACGACTACCGCGAGACCATCTCGCCCTGGTTCCGCTCGCTCTGGTACCTGCAGCCGCAGCCCGCGCTCATGGAGGGCGTGCCCGCGGCGTTCCAGCTCCACATCGTCGCGGCGAACCTGCTGTTCATCCTGTGGCCGTTCACGCGCCTCGTGCACGCGTTCTCCGCCCCGGCGCCGTACCTGTTCCGGCCGTACGTCGTGTACCGGTCGCGCGACACCAGCGTCGCCGCGCGCGCCCCGCGCCCGGGCTGGGACCCGTCGGAGCGCCCGGGCCGGCGCTGAGGGTTGCCCGGGGCACGGGTGAATTCGCGGGCGCGGCGCACGGAACCTCCGCTCGCACGCCTCCTTCCAGGGGCGGTCATCCCGACCGCTCCCACCACCTGGAAGAGGTACGACGATGTCCACGACCGCCCCGACGTCCGCGACACCACCCACGGCCCGGCAGCCGCGAGCCGCCCGGCCCCCGCTGCCGTCGTCGCGACGCACGACGACGATCGCCGCCCGCGTCGACACGGTCGTCGCCGCAGCCGTCGACAGGACGGCGAGCTTCCTCACGCGCTGGTCCGTCCCGGCGCTCCGCGTCGCGCTCGGCCTCGTGTTCCTCGGCTTCGGCGCCCTGAAGTTCTTCCCCGGCGCCAGCCCCGCCGAGTCGATCGCGGCACGGACCGTCGAGACGCTCACGTTCGGGCTCGTCGGCGGCACCGCCGCGGTGATCTTCACGGCGCTGCTCGAGGTGTTCATCGGGCTCACGCTCGTCACCGGCCGGCTCCTCAAGACCGGTCTGCTCGCCCTCGCCGTCGCGATGGCGGGCATCCTGTCCCCGCTCGTCCTGTTCACCGGCGAGCTCTTCGGCGACGGCGTGACCCTCCTGGGCCAGTACGTCCTCAAGGACGTCGTCCTCGTCACCGGCGCGTCCGTCGTCGCCGCCGTGGCCCTCGGTGCGCGGCTGAAGCTCGACGCATGACACCGAGGCGCCACGCCTTCCCCGACCCGACGAGCGACCCGCGGACCCCGTGACCGGCACCGGTCACGGGGTCCGTCGTCGTCCGCGGTCGTGCGAGGGGAGTCGCGGCCAGGCCGTTCGGTCACGCCAGCGCGAGGGTGAGGTACACGCTGTTCGGGTCGTCGGTGTAGTCGGCGAACGGCGCGCACGGGACGAACCCGTGCCGCGCGTACAGGCGTCGTGCGGGCGCGAAGTAGTCCTCGCTCCCCGTCTCCAGGCTGACGCGGTCGAGGCCCCGGCCGCGGGCGTCGTCGAGCAGGAACGCGAGCACCGCCGCAGCCACACCCCGCCCCCGGGCGGCCGCCGTCGTGCGCATCGACTTGAGCTCCCCGAGCGCGGCGTCGTGCTGCTTGAGCGCGCCGCACCCCAGGAGCGTCCCGTCGTCGGCGCGCGCGGTGACGAACGTGATCTCGGGTACGCGCAGCCGCTCGACGTCGAGCGCGTGCACGCTCTCCGGGGGCGACGTCGCGAACATGTCGTCGAGGTGCTCCTGCAGCAGAGCCAGTACGTCGTCGGCCGTCGGGTCCTCGACGGCGACGCGCACGTCGGCCCGGGTGGTCGTCTCGCTCACCGCTCGAGCGTGCCACATCCCGGCACGTCGAGAGATGCACGAAGCGCTCGAGCGATGCACGTCCGGGTGCATCCCTCGAGCGCACGTGCATCTCTCGGGAACGGCGACGCCGACGCGACGGCGTCGCGTCATGCCGGTCCACGTCCCCGAACACTAGTTCCGTAGATGCGGGTCTATCCTGACGTTCATGCCGCATTTTCGGATTCGGGAGGCCGCAGGCCTCCTCGGGGTCAGCGACGACACCGTCCGCCGCTGGGTCGACTCCGGCGATCTGACGGCGAGCACCGACGACGCCGGGCGCAAGGTCGTCGACGGCGCGGAGCTCGCGCGGTTCGCCGTCTCGCAGTCGCACCCGACGCCCGACCCGTCCGGCGTCGCACGGTCGGCGCGCAACCGGTTCGTCGGGATCGTCACCGACGTCGTGAGCGACACCGTCATGTCCCAGGTCGAGATGTTGTGCGGCGGCCAGCGCGTCGTGTCGCTCATGAGCACCGAGGCCGTGCGCGAGCTTCGCCTCGAGCCCGGGAGCCTGGCCGTCGCGGTCGTCAAGGCGACGACCGTCATCGTCGAGACGCCGGGCGGCGCGGCGTGAGCACCGTCCCCCGCCCCGGAAGGGCTGTGGGCGCGCCCACCGGCAGGGCGCTCGCGACCGCGATCCTGGTCGCCGCGCTCGCGGCGTGCGGGGGCGGGCCGGGAAGCGCCGGCGCCCCGGACGAGGAGCGGACGCTCACGGTGCTCGCCGCAGCGTCGTTGCGCGACGTGTTCACCGACCTCGCGGCCGACTTCGAGGCCGAGCACGAGGGCGTGGCCGTGACGCTGTCGTTCGCGGGGTCGGCCGACCTGGGCGACCAGATCCTCGCGGGCGCACCCGCCGACGTGTACGCGTCGGCGGACGAGCGAAGCATGTCGCGCGTGGTCGAGGCGGGCGACGCGAGCGACCCGGTCGCGTTCGCGACGAACACGCTGACGATCGTCACTCCGCCGGGCAACCCCGGGGAGGTCGAGACCTTCGCCGACCTCGCGCGCGACGACGTCAAGGTCGTCGTGTGCGCGCCGGAGGTCCCCTGCGGTGGTGCGACGGACACCGTCGCCGACGCCGCGGACCTGACGATCCACCGCGTGAGCGAGGAGGCGAACGTCACCGACGTGCTCGGCAAGGTCACGTCGGGCGAGGCCGACGCCGGCCTCGTGTACGTCACGGACGCGACCCTCGCAGGCGACGACGTCGAGGTCGTCGACGTGCCGGAGACCGACGCGGCGCTCAACGTGTACCCGATCGCCGTCGTCGCGGCGGCCGCCGACGCCGGACCGCAGCAGGCCGAGCTCGCGCAGGCGTGGGTCGACCTCGTGACGGGCGACGACGGGCAGGCCGCGCTGACCGCCGCGGGCTTCGGCGCGCCGTGACGCCCACGGACGGGCCCTGATGCGCGGCCTCCCCCGCTGGGTCCTCGTCCCGGCGGTGCTCGGAGCGCTGTTCGTCGTCGTCCCCGTGGTGGCGATGGTCCTGCGCGTCGACCTCGCGCCGGGACCGGACGGCACCGGGGGCCTCTGGTCGCTCGTCACCTCGCCGGCCGCCGTCGACGCGCTGGGCCTGTCGCTGCGCACGTCGCTCGCCGCGACGGCGTGCTGCGTCGTCCTCGGCACCCCGATGGCGCTGGTCCTCGCCCGCACGACGTTCCCCGGCCAGCGCCTCGCGCGCGCCCTCGTGCTGCTGCCGCTCGTGCTGCCGCCCGTCGTCGGCGGCATCGCGCTGCTCCACACGTTCGGGCGACGCGGCCTGATCGGGCAGCACCTCGAGGTCCTGGGCATCGAGATCGCGTTCACGACCACCGCCGTCGTCCTGGCGCAGACGTTCGTCGCGCTGCCGTTCCTCGTGCTCAGCCTCGAGGGCGCGCTGCGCACGCAGGACACGCGCCTCGAGGACGTCGCCGCGACACTCGGCGCCAGCCCGACGACCGTCCTGCGCCGCGTCACGCTCCCCCGCGTCCTGCCCGGCCTCCTGTCCGGCGCGGTGCTCGCGTTCGCGCGGGCGCTCGGCGAGTTCGGCGCGACGATCACGTTCGCCGGCGCGCTCCAGGGCGTCACGCAGACCCTGCCCCTCGAGATCTACCTCCAGCGCAGCGCCGACCCGGACGCCGCCGTCGCGCTGTCGTTCGTCCTCGTGGTGGTCGCCGTGCTCATCACCGCGGCGATCCACGGGCCGGGCGTGCTCGGCGCCCCCGGCACACGCGGCGCGGGCCGGGGCGCGGGCCGGGGCGCGGGAGGCGGGGAGGGGGCGCCGGGTCTACCATCCGCGGCTCGTTCCTCGCCGCTCCCGCCAGACCCGCCACGACCCGGCGCCCCCTCCCCGCCCCCCGCTTCGCCGTCGCCTCACCGTGGCGTCCCGCTCGTCACGCCCCGTCCGGCTGCGCTGGTCGTGCGCGCCGTCGTGCCGGAGCGCGGGCTCGACGTCGACCTCTCCGTCGCGCCGGGCGAGGTCGTCGCGGTGCTCGGCGAGAACGGTGCGGGGAAGTCGACGCTCGTGCAGGTCGTCGCGGGCCTCCTGACCGCCGGTGAGGTGCGCGACGCGCGGGTCGTCGTCGACGGCGCCGACTTCACCCGGGTGTCGCCGCGGCGTCGGGCCGTCGCCTGGCTGAGCCAGCGGCCACTGCTGTTCGAGCACCTCACGGTCGAGGAGAACGTCGCGTTCGGCCTCCGCGCGCGCGGCGTCCCGCGGGCGCAGGCACGGCGGTCGGCGTGCGACGCGCTCGCGGGCGTCGGGGCGGACCACCTCGCACGACGGCGGTCGTCCGACCTGTCCGGGGGGCAGGCGCAGCGCGTGGCGATCGCGCGTGCGCTCGTGACGGGCCCCCGTGTGCTCCTGCTGGACGAGCCGCTCGCGTCGCTCGACGTCGGGGTCGCGCAGCACGTCCGCTCCGTGCTGCACGACGCTCAGCGCGACCGGCCCCGCACGACGCTCCTCGTCACCCACGACCTGCTCGACGTGCTGCTCCTGGCGGACCGCGTCGTCGTGCTGGAAGGCGGCCGCGTCGCCGAGGACGGCCTCGTCGACGAGGTCCTCACCCGACCGCGGTCCCGGTTCGCGGCGCGCCTCGCGGGCGTCAACCTGCTCGCCGGGATCGTGTCGCACGTCGCGGTGCCGGAGCCGGTGGCCGCCGGACCGGGGGCGGCCGGCGCGTCCGCGAGCGGACTGCCGGGCAGTGCCACCACGGAGGACCCTGCCGAGCGCGAGGTGACGCTCGCCGTCGAGGGCTCGGGCGTCGTCGTCCAGGGGACCGCGGTGGACCCGCTCGTCGCCGGGACGACCGCCGTCGCGGTGTTCGAGCCGCGGACCGTGGCCGTCCACCGCGCGACGCCCGAGGGCAGCCCGCGCAACGCCTACCGGGTGGTCGTGACGAGCGTCGAGCCGCACGGCCCGCTGCTGCGCGTGTGGGGCCGCGTCACGCACGACGGGCCGGGCGCGCGCGCCGCCGAGGCCGGGACCGCCGTCGGGCACGACGCCGCCGCGCGCCTCGCCGCCGACCTGACTCCGCGCGCTGTGGCGGAGCTCCGCCTCACCCCCGGCGAGCATGTCTGGTTCGTCGTCAAGGCCGCCGAGGTCCGCGTCCACGCCCGCTGACTGCCGCTATCCGGCCTGCCCCTCCACCCCGCCGAGAGCGCGGCGGACCTCGCCGACGATCGCGGACATCGCCGCCTCGGCGGCGTGCGGGTCGCCGTCGGCGACGGCTCGCGCGACGGCCTCGTGCTGGTCGAGCGCCTCGGGGACGGGCGAGGCGGGCATGAGCCCGAGGTGCGTGCGCCCGCTCAGCACGGCCGCGACGACGCCGGCGAGCGCACCGAACATCTCGTTCCCGCTCGCGCGCAGCAGGAGCTCGTGGAACCGGACGTCGAGGCCGAGGAACTCCTCGAGGTCGCCCGCCTCGCCGAGCATCCGCATGCGCGTGGCGACACGCACGAGCTCGGCGCGCTCGTCGGCGGTCGCGTGCTGCGCCGCCCCGGCCGCGGCGAGCGGCTCGACGGCGTGGCGCAGCTCGGTGAGCGTGCGCAGCTGGGCGTCCCGGCCCGGGCCCTCGAGGCGCCAGCGGATGACGCGCGGGTCGAGCACGTTCCAGTCCTCGGCGCCGAGCACGACGATCCCGACGCGGCGCCCCGAGCGCACGAGCCCGAGCCCCTCGAGGAGCCGCATGACCTCGCGCGCGACGGTGCGTGACACCCCGAACTCGGAGCCGATCGACTCGAGCGTGAGCGGCGTGCCCGCGGGGAAGTCACCGCTGGTGATGCGGCGACCGAGGGAGTCCAGCACGGTGGTGTGCAAGACCGTCGTCGCCATGGACGCAGCCTAGTGGCGGCCAATGGTGTGATCAATCACTTGCGAAAGGTGCTACCAATACCGCACAGTGGGTTGCGCAGCGGCGACCACGACGGCGCCGCCCGACACGGAAGTCGACACATGGACACGGACGTCAGCACTACCCCGCCCGCCGGACCCCTGCCCCAGCACCTCGTCGTCATGGGCGTCGCAGGCTCGGGCAAGACCACCGTCGCGACGCTGCTCGCGCGGCACCTCGGCACCGAGTACGCCGAGGCCGACCAGTTCCACCCGCAGGCGAACATCGACAAGATGAGCTCCGGGACGCCGCTCACCGACGAGGACCGCTGGCCCTGGCTCGAGGCGATCCGCGACTGGCTGAGTGCGGAGGCTCAGGCCGGCCGCTCCGGCGTCGTGACGTGCTCGGCGCTCAAGCGCTCGTACCGCGACCTGCTGCGCACCGCGGACGGCCGCGTGCTCTTCGTCCACCTCGACGGCAGCCCCGAGCTCCTCGCGGAGCGCATGCAGCACCGCAGCGGGCATTTCATGCCCACGTCCCTCCTGCCGTCGCAGCTCGCGACGCTCGAGCCCCTCGCCGACGACGAGCCCGGCTTCACGCTCGACGTCGCCGCCGCGCCCGAGCAGCTCGTCGACGAGATCCTCGCGCGCACGGACCTCAGCATCGCCCCGGGAACCCGCTGACGCGGGCCGCACGACCCGAGCACACCGCCCAGACCCCCACCCACCGTCGACGGAGACCCCATGCCCCCCGAGGACTGGACCCAGACCCTGACCGCCGGACCGCTGCTCGCGATCGCCGCGGGCGCGATCGCGCTCCTGCTGTTCCTCATCATCAAGCTCAAGCTGCACGCGTTCCTCGCGCTCATCATCGTCAGCCTGCTGACCGCAGTCGTCGCGGGCATCCCGACGGGCTCGATCATCGAGGTCCTCACCGCAGGCTTCGGCACGACCCTTGCGACCGTCGCCCTGCTCGTCGGGCTCGGCGCCATGCTCGGGCGCCTCGTCGAGACGAGCGGGGGCGCGAAGGTCATGGCGGACTTCCTCATCGGGAAGTTCGGCGAGAAGCGCGCACCGTTCGCGCTCGGTCTGGCGTCACTGATCTTCGGGTTCCCGATCTTCTTCGACGCCGGGCTCGTCGTCATGCTCCCGATCGTCTTCTCGGTCGGGCGGCGGCTCGGCGGCTCGCTCCTGCTCTACGGCCTGCCCGTCGCGGGTGCGTTCTCCGTCATGCACATCTACGTGCCGCCGCACCCCGGCCCGGTCGCCGCGACCGAGTTCCTCGGCGCGAACATCGGGTTCGTCATCCTGCTCGGGCTCGTCGTGGCGATCCCCACCTGGTACGTCACGAGCTACCTCTTCGGTCGCTACATGGGGCGCCGCATCGACCTGCCGATCCCCGCGATCCTCGGAGAGGCGGACGAGGACCAGCTCGAGAACCCGCCGAGGTTCGGCACCGTCGTCACGATCCTGCTCCTGCCTCTCGTGCTGATCTTCGCCAACACCGGGCTCGACGCCCTGCGCGCGGCGGGCGCCGTCGACGCGGAGAACCCCGCCGTGCAGGTCCTGCGCGCGGTCGGCGCGACACCGGTGGCCCTGCTCATCACCGTGCTCGTCGCAGCGTGGGTGCTGGGCAAGCGGCGCGGGGTCAGCGGGACGGCGCTCGAGAAGACCCTCGACTCCGCGCTCGGCCCGGTGTGCTCGGTCATCCTCATCACCGGCGCGGGCGGGATGTTCGGCGGCGTCCTGCGGGCCACCGGGATCGGCGACGCGCTCGCCGACGTGCTCGGCGACCTCGGCCTTCCCGTGATCCTCGCGGGCTTCCTCATCGCGGCGATCCTGCGCGTCGCGCAGGGCTCGGCGACCGTCGCGCTGACGACAGCGGCCGGGCTCATCGCCCCGGCCGTGGAGGCGGGCGGGTTCAACCCGGTCGAGCTGGCCGCGATCGTCGTCGCGGTGGCTGCCGGGTCCGTGGTGCTCAGCCACGTCAACGACTCGGGTTTCTGGCTCGTCGGCAGGTTCTTCGACATGGACGTCAAGACGACGCTGAAGACCTGGACGGTCATGGAGACCGCCATCGGCGTCATGGGCTTCGCCATCGCGGCGCTCGTCTTCGCGGTCGCCTAGGTCCGGACCCGGTCGGGCGGCCGCCCGACCGGGTCAGGGACGTGCGGGATCGTGCCGCGCGAAGAAGTCCCGCAGCTCGGCGCCGATCTCCTCGGGCTGCTCGAAGGGCAAGGAGTGAGTCGCGCCGGGCCAGACGCGGACCTCGACGTCGGGCACGTTCGCCCTCGCACGGGCGACGGCGGCGTCGGGGTCCGCGTTCACGGCGCTGTCGCCCGCCATGGCCGCGTAGACGGGCACGCGGATCGCGCGCAGCTCGTCGGTCGTGAAGAGCGCCGGGAACGACCGCCGCGACCGGAAGTGCCGCGTGCCGGCCGCGATCACGGCGGTCACCGGGTCCGCCGGGTCGATGCGGTCGGCCCCGCCGATGCGGGCGAGCGCGGCGTCGCGCCAGCGCTGAGGCAGGAACGGCACCGACGAGGGGATCGACAGCAGCACCACCTGCCAGCGGATCCGGGAGAAGGTCTGCACCGGGTCGAGCAGGCTCAGCGACGCGACGTGGACGGGCCGGCGCACCGCGAGGTTCGCCGCGCTCCAGCCGCCGAACGAGTGGCCGACGACGTGCACGCGGTCGACGCCGAGCCCGTCCAGGGTCTCGTCGATCCACGCCGCCTGGGCCTCGGGCGTGCGCAGCGCCGCCGTCTGGACGCTCAGCCCCGCGTCACCGAGGGCGTCGACGGCGTAGACCGCGCGGTCCTGGAGGAGGGCGGGCAGGTTGGTGCCCCACATCGGGACGGCGGCACCCCAGCCGGGCAGCAGCAGGGCGGGGGTCCGACGAGCCACGTCTGCGGTCGTGCCGGACGGCGCGAAGCGGTAGGCGCGGACCGTCCCGGACGCGGTGGGCACGTCCCACGTGCGCTCGGGATCGGGCAAGGTCGCCATCGCGGTCCGGTAGGCGGTCTCGAACTCGGCCCGGCCCGCCGCGTCGCGCCACCCGCCGGCCTCGGACGGCAGGTCGGTCTTCTCGTCGGCCATGGGGCCACCGTGCCAGCCGGCGGGTTGCAATGCAACTGCATCGTAACGGTGGACGGCCGTGCGAAGATCGCCCCGTGCCTCGCGACGTGGACCACGACCAGCGCCGACACGAGATCGTGCTCGCGGTCTGGACGATCGTCGCGCGCCGCGGCATCGAGGGCGTCACGCTGCGCGGCGTCGCCGCGGAGGCCGGGGTCTCCATGGGCCGCGTGCAGCACTACTTCGGGACGCGCGACGAGCTCGTGCGGCACGCGTGCCGGCTCATGGTCGAGGGCGCGCAGGCCGAGCACCTCGCACAGGGCGCGACGCTGCCGCCGGTCGAACGGCTCCGGCTGCTGGTCCGGCGCGCCGTGCCGACGACGCCGGAGTTCACCCTGGGCGTCGCCGTCTGGACCGCGTTCCACGCCAAGAGCGTCGACGACCCCGAGATCGCGGCGATCCTCGCCGACGCCCACCGCGGCGGCGTCCGCGAGGGCGCCGCGCTCGTCGCGGCCGCGCGCGAGCAGGGCGGCCTGCCCGACGGCGAGGACCCGGCCGCCGTCGCGCTGCGGCTCCTCGCCCTCGCGGAGGGCTACGGCGCCCGTGTCCTGGTCGGCAGCCTCGACGCCGACGACGCCCTCGCCGCGCTCGACCGGGAGCTCGAGGAGATCGGGGCGGCACCGCGCGCGTGAGCACGCAGCGCCGCCCCCGGCACGCTCACCGCGGGTGTTCCCTGGCCAGGACCGGCGACCGCGCCGCAAGGACCGCCCGGGCGCATGGCCCGGGCGGTCCCGTCGTGGCGGACGTCAGCGCCGGTCGGTGAAGACCGGCGTGTAGGCGTCCATGTCCGCGACCCAGGACTTCCGGCGGAAGCGCTGCATCGTCAGGCCGAGCAGCGTGAGCAGCCCCGCCATCACGAGCAGCCCGAGGTCGCCGCCCGCACCGGTCGTGGCGAGGGCCGTCGGGCCCGAGGCCGCGACCATGCCACCGGTCGAGGCGGAGGCAGCGGTGCCCGTCCCGGCGCTCACCGGGTTGAGGACGCGGACGACCGTGCCGTCCGTACCGTCCGTCGCCCCAGGGTCGGTCCCGTCCGTCGAGTCCGTCGGGTCCGTGGGGTCCGTCGGGTCCGTCGGGTCCGTCGGGTCCGTCGGGTCCGTGGGGTCCGTCGGGTCCGTCGGGTCCGTCGGCGCGACGGCCGTGGGGCAGGCCGCGGACGCGTCGCCGAGCAGGCCCACACCCACGCCGCAGACGGTCACCGGCACGGTCACCGGAACGTCCACGTCGAGGTCGGGCAGCCCACCGAGCAGACCGTCGTCACCGGTCACGCCGTCGAGCAGCCCGTCGTCGCCCAGGACTCCGTCGAGGAGGCCGTCGCCGGAGCCGTTCCCGAGCAGGTCGTCACCGAGCAGGTCGTCCACGACCCCGCCGTCACCGAGGACCCCGTCGAGGAGCCCGGAACCGTCGGTGCCGTCACCCGCACCGGCGTCGGTCCCGCCGTCGGTGCCCCCACCGACGACGGCGTCCCCGACGACCCCGACCGCGACGTCGGAGACGTTCACCGGGACGGTGATCGGCGCGTCGACGTCGACGCCCGACCCGGTGTCTGCGGCACCGTCACCGGCACCGGGCGCCGGAGCAGCCGGAGCCGAGCTGTCGCCGGGCACCACCGCCGCATCGCCCAGGACGCCGACGGCGACCCCGCTCACGTCCACGGGGATCGTCACCGGCACGTCCACGGCGACGTCCGCCGGGTTCGTCGGCTCCACCGGGGCGGGGGCGGGAGCGGGCTCGGCCGCGGGGGCCGGAGCCACCGCCGCGTCGCCCAGGACGCCGACGGCCACGCCGGACACGTCGACGGGGATCGTCACCGGCAGGTCGACGTCCACGTCCGCCGGGGCGGGCGCAGGATCGGGTGCCGGGACGGGCGCCGGAGCCGGGTCGGGCGCCGGGGCGGGCGCTGGCGCGACCGTCGCGTCGCCGAGGACGCCCGCCGCGACGTCGGACACGGTCACCGGGACGTGCACGGGCGCGTCCACGGACACGTCGGGCAGGACCTCGGCCACCTGGCTCAGCGGAGCCTCGACCGACACGTCCAGTCCGAGATCGCCGAGGAGGTCGCCCTCGGCTGCGTGGGCCGCACCGGCCCCGACGACCACGAGGCCGCCTGTGACGAGCGCTGTGCGCAGCGCGCGCCGAACGAAGGTGTGCATGATCTGTCTCTCTCCTGCTCAGAAGTGGCTGGCGCACCGGGCGCCGGGTCGCGTGTGCCGCGCGCGAGGGCGCGACGCGAGCCACGTCAGGCAGGAGAGACGGGGACCTCGAAGAACGTCGAGGGGTGCTTCGACCGCGCGTCGTCGACGACGGCGGTCCAGGTCGAGAGCGCGGGGGCGTCGGCGCCCGCGCCGAGCGCGGCGAGGTCGCCGCCGGAACCGGCGCGCTGGGCGCTGCCGGACGGCGCGGGCGCGGTACCGAGGTCGCCGTCCGCGGGGACGCCGGGCGCGGACGGGCGGCCCGGCACGGCGGTACCCAGGGGCACGCCCACCGATGCTTCGGTGGCGGCTCCGGGCGGCACGCCCCTGTCGTACGCGCGCCACGGGTTCGGCCCGTCGCGCTGCGGGGGGATCGTCGCGGGAACCGGCTCGCCGCCCGGCACAGCCGGGATCGCCGGGGCGTCCGCCGGCGTCGCGGCGCCGGGGGTCGCAGCGCCCGGGACGGCGTCGTCGGGGCCGCTCGCGCCGGGAGCCGTCGGGATCCCCGGGTCGGTACCGGGTCGCTCGGGAAGGACGGGAGCGAGCGGGTCGAGCGGTGCGAGGGGTTCCGTGATGGGACCGAGCACCGGGTCCGTGACCGGTGCGAGCAGGTCGAGGACCGGAGTCAGCGCGTCGAGGACCGGAGTCACCGGGTCGAGGGCCGGAGCCGCCGTCCCCAGCACCGGGTCCACGACGGGGGCCACGGCCTCGACCACCGGGGTCACGGCCGGGACGACGGCGTCGAGCACCGGCGTGGTCACCGGTGCGACGGCGTCCGTCACGGGCTGCACGACCGGCGCGACAGGCGCCACGACCTGCTCGACCACCGGCGCGACGGGAGCGACCACCTGGTCGACGACCGGGGCGACGGGTCGCGTGACCTCCTCGACCACCGGCGCTGCCGGGGTCACGACCGTCTCGACGACCGGGGCGACGGGCTGGACCACGGGGGCGACGACGTCGCGCACCACGGGCTCCACGACCCCCTGCACGACCGGGTCCAGGACCGTCTGCACCGTCGAGGTGACGGGCGACAGGGCCTTGCCGAGACCGAGCGGGTCCTCTGCGGCCGACGCACCGCCGGCCGTCGCGACCGCGAACGCCAGACCCGCGCCGAGCCCACCCGAAGCGACGAGCGCACGCACGAGCCAGCGACGGGCGGCTGGTGCGCGCCTGCCCTGCGCGTCGTGCGTCACGTCCATCGAGTGCCCCGTGGGTCGTCGGTGCAGCGAAGGAACGGGTCGCCGGACCCGTCCGCGCTCACGGTAGGCATGCCCCTGTGACGCTCACCACCGGACGCGCCGGATTTCACCCGACCGTTGCCCCGAACACCAGGCCGAGGAGGTAGGTCGCCGCAGCGGCACCGAAGCCGATGGCGATCTGGCGCAGCGCACGCGTCAGCGGAGAGGTACCGGACAGCAGGCCGACCGTCGCCCCGGTCGCGAGCAGCGCGATGCCGACGAGCCCCGCGGCGACGGCGACGGCGACGTAGCCCGTGAGGCCGAGGAGGTACGGCAGGACGGGGATCAGCGCGCCGGACGCGAAGAAGAGGAACGAGGAGACCGCTGCCCCCATGGCGGTGCCGTGGGTCTCGTGCTCGTCGGCGCTCGGCGGCGGCGCGATGAGGGTCTGCTGCGTGTACGTCGCGAGCACCTCCGCGGCGTGCTCCTCGGCGGCCGCCGGCGCCATGCCGCGCGCCCGGTACACGAGGGCGAGCTCGTTCGCATCGACGTCGAGGTCGGGCAGCGCGGCCGACGCCTCCGGGCTCGGCGTGGACGCGTCGAGCAGCTCGCGCTGCGACCGTACCGACACGTACTCCCCCGCGCCCATCGACAGCGCGCCCGCGAGCAGGCCGGCGAGACCGGAGAGCAGGACGGTCGTGTTCGACGCCCCGGACGCACCGATGCCCAGGATGAGGGCGAGGTTCGACACCAGTCCGTCGTTCGCGCCGAACACCGCGGCCCGGAACGTCCCCGACATGCGGTTGCGCCCGCGCGTCGCGAGCCCGCGCACGACCTCCTCGTGGATGCGCTCGTCCGCGGCCATCCTCGGGGTCGCGTCGGCGTCGGTCTCGTACGTCGAGCGCGCCTCGGCACGCTGCGCGAGCGCGAGGACGAACACCCCGCCGAAGCGTCGTGCGAGCCAGCCGAGCGTGCGGGTGCGCCAGTCACCGCGCAGGGGCCTGCCGACGTCCTCGCCGAGCAGGTCGAGCCAGTGCTGCTCGTGCCGCTTCTCGGCGTCCGACAGCGCGAGGAGGATGTCGCGCTCCTCGCCGCTGCGACGGCTCGCCAGGTCGCGGTACACCGCGGCCTCCGCGCGCTCGTCGGCGAGGAACCGCCGCCAGCGCCTGACCTCCCGCTCCGTCGGCGCGTGCCCGACGGCGGCAGCGGGCACCGCGCCGGGCGTCACCTCGCGCGGGGTCTCGGCAGGCAGGCCGGAGGCCGGCTCGGGTGTGCTGGGCATGCCTCCATCATGGCGACTTTCCGCCGTCCCGTGTTTCGCCGGGCCGAACTGCGCGAGGGGGACGGCCGCGACCGCCGTTCCGCACGTCCCCGTGGTTGGATCGGAGCATGACCACTCCTGAGAACGAGCTGTCCCGCCCCGAGGTCGACGCGCCCGAGGGCCCCGCCCCCACCGAGCTCGTCGTCGAGGACATCACCGTCGGCGACGGTCCCGAGGCGACGCCCGGCGCGACCGTGAACGTGCACTACCTCGGCGTCGAGTACGAGACCGGCGACGAGTTCGACGCCTCGTGGAACCGCGGCCAGTCGATCAACTTCCCCCTGCGCAGCCTCATCGCCGGCTGGCAGGAGGGCATCCCCGGCATGAAGGTCGGCGGTCGCCGCAAGCTCGTCGTCCCGCCGGAGCTCGCGTACGGCCCCGCGGGCGGCGGCCACCGCCTCTCCGGCAAGACCCTGATCTTCGTCATCGACCTGCTCGGCGTCTCCTGACCCCACCGCCGAGGTAGAACCCGGCCGCGCGAGGTAGAACCCCGGTCGCGCGAGGTAGAACCGTGGTTCCTTGGGGCCGACGGCGCATGGTCGCCGTGGGTGTCGGGGTGGGTGGGGGCGCCGCGTCTGCCCGTGGTGAGGTGGTGGCTGAGCGGGCGGGGCGTCGTCGGAGGCGAAGGGCGTCAAGGCTGCGCTCCCCAGACCCACGCCCGACGGTCCAGGGTGACGGCGCGGACAGCCCGAGCAACGACGCCGTCCCGCACGCGGACCCGACCACGAACCACCCCGCTCTACGTCGGCGGCCGGGGTTCTAGCTTGCGGGCCCGGCGCAGGGAACCAGGTCCGGCTCCGGCGCCGACGGGGCCGGAGCCGGGGCCGGGAGCCCCGTCGCGGCCCCGGAACGCTCCCGGCGCGCGGCGCGCAGCCGGACCACGGTGTCGACCAGGACCCCCAGGAGGATCCCGCCGACGACTCCGACGACCACGGCGAGCAGCGGGCTGTCACCGACCCACGCGGCGGCGAGCGTCCCGATGAGGAACGAGTAGGTCGCCCAGGTCACGGACGCGACGGCAGAGAGCGCCATGAAGCGCCGGCGTGAGAAGCCCACGGCACCCGCGGTGACGTTGACCGCCGTCCGGCCGACGGGGACGAACCGTGCCGCGAGCACGACGGACGCGCCACGGCGGTCGAGCGAGCGCGTCGCCCAGGCGACGGCACGCTGTCCCCTCGGCCCGCGCAGGACCGGCAGGGTCCGGGTACCGAGCGCCCGACCCAGCGCGTACGCGAGCTGGTCGCCGCACCACGCGCCGAGCGCGGCGACGGCCAGGACCAGCCCCCAGGCGACGCCGCCACCCGACTGTGCGCCCACCGCGAGCATGACGATGACCGTCTCGCCCGGGATCGGCGGGAAGAAGCCGTCAGCGGCCGTCGTCGCGAAGAGCGTCGGGAGCGCCCACGCCGAGTCGACGAGCGCGAGCAACCACGACTCGACCTGTCCCCACAGCTCCCCCACCCACGTCACCATGTCGTCCAGCCTCGACGACCGGACGGCGTCCCACCATGGGGTATCCCCCCGGTTCTCCCCTGAGGTGACCCCGAGCCTGCGTCAGCGCGGCCGACCTGGGGACCGTCGATCCTCTCGGCGGCCGCCGAGACCGGTCCTGCTGTGGACGGTGGCACGACGACGCTCCTGGACGGGAGACAATGAGCCCCGACGCATTCGCCTCCCCGCCGCAGCACGGTGGCCGGGGACGTCCGTGATCGAGGAGCGCTGTGATCACTGTCAGCACCGACGGCTCGTGCCTGGTCAACCCGGGTGGCGCCATCGGGTGGGCGTGGATCAACCACGACGGCACGTTCGACTCCGGCGGCGCCGCGAGCGGGACCAACCAGGTCGCCGAGCTCACGGCGCTGCTCCAGGCCGTGCGCGCGCACCCCGGCGCTGAGCCGCTGCTCATCGAGTCCGACTCGCAGTACGCCATCAAGTGCGCGTCCGAGTGGGTCGTCGCGTGGAAGCGCAAGGGGTGGCGCACGGCGGGCGGGCAGCCGGTGAAGAACCTCGAGCTCGTCCAGGCCATCGACCGCGTCATCACCGAGCGCGCCGGACCGGTGCGGTTCCGCTGGGTCCGGGGTCACGTGGGCGACCCGTTCAACGAGCGGGCCGACCAGCTCGCCGGCCTCGCGGCGCAGGACTGGGCCGCTGGTCGGGGCGACCTCGACGGCACGCTCGTCCCTGAGCTCGGCGACCCCACGCGACCGGGCGGCCGGGTCTCCGCGGCCGTGCCCGCCACGACCGCCCCGCACGCACCGGCGTCCAGGCAGCCGACGCCCGAGCCCGTGTGGGGCATGGACACCCTCTTCGACTGACGCGCCACCGCCGAGCACGACCTTGGTGTCGTGATCGAGCGGATGACGACACCAAAGCCGTGCTCGACGCGGCGCGACGTCGTGCCCGGCGGTCGGTGGCGGGTGCGACCATGGGTCGGTGACCGTCTCGCCGAGCACGGGCCTGGAGCCCGCCGAGCACGCGGTCGGCGACCGTCCAGGGCGGGATCCGGTCGTGAACCCCGTGCTCGCCGGCGGGAGACCGCGGGTCCGGCGCGTGTCGTCCGGGCGCCCGCTCGACCTGCACCTCACGCTCGACCGGTTGACCCGCGGACCGTACGACCCCACCTCCCGACGGGGCCCCGGCGAGGTGTGGCGCACCACGCGGCTGCCGAGCGGACCGGCGACGTGCCGCCTCGTGCAGACCGGGCCGCGCGACGTCGTCGGGCACGCGTGGGGGCCCGGCGCGGAGGAGGCGCTCGACGCCCTGCCCCAGCTGCTGGGCGAGCAGGACGACGACCACGGCTTCACCCCGCCCGCTCCCCTCCGTGACGCGCACAGGCGCAGCACCGGCCTGCGCGTGCCGCGCACCGGACGGGTGCTCGAGGCGCTCGTGCCGGCCATCCTCGAGCAGCGCGTGCAGACCGTGGCCGCCTGGAGCTCCTGGGCCTGGCTCGTGCGTCGCTACGGCGAGCCGGCGCCCGGACCCGCGGGCGACGTCGGGATGTTCGTGGTGCCCGACGCCGCGACGTGGGCGTCCGTCCCCTCGTGGGACTGGCACCGTGCGAACGTCGACCCGGGTCGCGCCCGGACCGTCGTCGCCGCGGCGCGGGTCGCGCGCCGGCTCGAGGAGTGCCCGGCGCTGCTCGACGCTCGCGGGGCCAGCGCTGCCCACGCCCGCCTGCAGGCGGTCCCGGGGGTGGGTGTCTGGACGGCTGCGGAGGTCGCGCAGCGCGCGCTCGGCGACGCCGACGCGGTGTCCGTGGGCGACTACCACCTCGCGAAGGCCGTCGGCTGGGCGCTGGTCGGCGAGCGTGTCGACGACGAGCGGATGCTCGAGCTGCTCGCGCCGTACGCCCCGCACCGCTACCGCGTGGTCCGACTGCTCGAGGTCTCCGGACGCGCTCGGCCCCCGCGCCGCGGCCCGAGGTTGTCGATCCAGGACCACCGCCGCAACTGACCACCCACCACACCGCTGAGTGCATGAAAAAGTCGCCGGATCATCCGATTCCGGCGACTGTTTCATGCACCCAGCGCGGGGTTACTCGGGAAGCGCGCACGCCCCGTCGACGCAGACCGCCGCGTCGTCCGCGCCGACGAGCGTGAGCCCGGGAGCGGGCTGCTCGCGGTGCGGTGCCGCGGCGTCGGACGGGCTGACGCTCAGGAGCGTCGTCCGCCGCGGGTTCGCGATGGAGTGGTAGAGGTTCGTCGTCATGTCGGTCATCTGAGGCCTCCTCGTGGGATTCACGGGCGCCGGTGCACGTGTGGGCCGGCGTCGGTGCGGGCTGCGTCCCAGTCTCGGTGATACCGAGTCGCAGGTCCACCGCACCGGGTGTGAGATAGGTCGCTGCGCCGCGCGGCGCCACCGATCAGGCCGCCGCGCCCTCCGTGGCGGCCTGCTGGAGCACCTGCACGAACACAGCCGGGTCCTGCGCTCCCGAGACGCCGTACCGACCGTCGACGACGAAGAACGGCACGCCGTTGATCCCGTACGCCCGGGCCTGCTCGATGTCGGCCTGCACGTCGTCGGAGTAGCGCCCGTCCTCCAGCGCCGCCAGCACGTCCGCCCGGTCGAGACCGACCTCGGCGGCGAGGTCCGCGAGGACCTCGACCCGGCCCACGTGCTTGCCCTCCTCGAAGTACGCCTTGAGCAGGCGCTCCTTCATCTCGACCTGCTTGCCGTGCGCCTTCGCGTGGTGCAGCAGCTCGTGCGCGGTGAGCGTCTTGGTGTGCTGGAGGGCGTCGAAGTCGTACGACAGCCCCTCCGCGGCGGCGAGCTGCGTCATCTGGGCGAGCATCTGCTCGACCTGCTCGCGCGGCATCCCCTTGTGCCCCGCGAGGAAGTCCACCTCGGTCCCGTCGAAGTCGACCGGGGTGTCGGGCGCGAGCTCGAACGAGTGGTACTCGATCTCCACCTGCGGGCCGTCCCCGCTCTCCGCGAGCCGGTCGAGGGCGGTCTCGAGCCGTCGCTTGCCGACGTAGCACCACGGACAGGCCACGTCGGACCAGATGTCGATCTTCACGGTGCGCGCGCTCGACCCGTCAGGGCTGTTCGTCGTCATGTGACCGTTCAACCATCTGCCAGACCTACGGATTCCCACCGCCCGTCGTGACGTGCGACGCACGGAACAGGTCCTGCAGCACCATGATCTCGGCGCCGTGGTGGATCAGCTCGCGGTTCATGTGCGCGACGAGGTGCGCGAAGGGCGACGCCGCGTCGATCGGAGTGGCCTGGCTCAGCCCGACGGTGAACACCTGGTCGTCGGGCAGCGCGTCCACACCGGCTCGCCACCGGTCCACCTCGTGCCGCAGCCCCGCGACCGCAGGGCCGACCTCCCCCGAGAACGTCACCGAGTCCCGGCGCCGCTCCCGGGCGCCGAACGTCCACTCCCACCGTTCGAAGTACGCCTCGGTGAGGTGCGCGACGAGCCACGCGATCGTCCGCGGCTGGGGCGAGTCGGGCCCCTCCGGCCACTCCATGACCCAGTCCCCGCCACCGGACGTCCGCGGAGCGCGCTCGGCCCCGCGCCGCACGACCCGCAGCGCGTCCGGGCCGGGTTCCCACTCGAGCTCCGCCTGCGTGAGCGTCCCCAGCCGCTCGGAGACCTCGAGCCACGAGAACCCGAGCTGGCCGCGGACGACCGCCGCCGCCGTCGGGACCTCGAGGATCGACCAGTCGAAGTCGGGGCTCCCGTAGGCGACCTCCCCGTCCGCCGTCTCGTGCACCATCTCGCTCCCCTCTCCGGTGGCCTCGTCGCCACCCTCGATCCGCTCCGGGACCGACGCTAGCGGGGACCACCGACGCCGTCTTGAGAGACAATGGGTCTGCCCCTCCCCTCCCCGCCACCGGAGTTCTCGTGCGCATCCGTCCTCGCACCGTCCTGCTCGTCGCCACCGGGGTCGCGGTCGTCCTCCTCGGCGCGCTCGTGGTGTTCTTGGCTCTCAACGGCGTGGACGGCGTCGCGGGCTGAGCCGGGTCGCCCACCGCACGACGAGCGCCCCGCCGCGCGCCCGAGCCGCCGTCGGGCGATCCTGCTGGAGGACACCCCACCAGGAAGGCCGACCGTGAGCGCGAACGACACCGCCCCAGACCCGCAGCTCGTCCTCGTGCGCCACGGAGAGACCGAGTGGAGCGCGAGCGGTCGGCACACCGGCCGCTCGGACATCCCGCTCACCGTCGCGGGCGAGCAGCAGGCCGTCGCCGCGGGCGTGTGGCTGCAGCGGTGGGCCGACCGGCGGGGCCGGCGCGCCGCCGTCGTGCTCACGAGCCCCCGGCAGCGCGCGCAACGCACTGCCGACCTCGCGGGGTTCCCCGACGCACCGACGGACGACGACCTCGCCGAGTGGGACTACGGGCCCGTCGACGGGCGCACGTCGGCCGACGTCGGCGCGGAGCTCGGGCGCGAGTGGCTGATCTTCCGCGACGGCGTCAACGTCCTCGCGGCGGCGAACGGGCACCGCGGCGAGGCGCTCGACGACGTCGCCGCACGCGCCGCACGGGTGCTCGCGCGCGTGGAGCCGACGCTGCAGGGCGGCGACGACGTCGTCCTGTTCGCGCACGGTCACCTGCTGCGCGTGCTCGCGACGGTCTGGCTCGGGGTCGACCCCGCGCTCGGCGCGCGGCTCGAGCTCGGGACCGCTGCGATCTGCCTGCTCGGGTACGGGCACGGGCTGCGCACGATCGAGGGCTGGAACCTGTCGCCGGTGTCGTAGCGCCCGGCTCCGGACGGGCCTCCCGGCACGCGCCGCGAGGTGGCACCATGCTCCCCATGGGACTGAGCGAGAAGCACCTCACCGAGGGTGAGCACGTCGTCATGGAGCTCAAGGAGCACGCGAAGGCGCTGTTCTGGCCGTTCGTGCTGCTCGTGGTGCTCGTCGCGGCGGTCGTCGTGACCGTCCTGCTCGTCCCGAACGACGTCGCGCGCTGGGTGGTCGCCGGGCTGGCGCTCGTCGCCGCCGTGGTCTGGGTGTTCGTGCCGTGGCTGCGCTGGCGCACCACCGAGTACACGGTGACGAACAAGCGCATCGCGATGCGCTCGGGGATCATCACGCGCACCGGTCGCGACATCCCGCTCTACCGCATCAACGACGTCAACTACGAGAAGGGCCCGATCGACCGCCTCTTCGGCTGCGGGACGCTCGTCATCTCGGACGCGACGGACAAGCCCGGCCTGAACCTCCACGACGTGCCCGACGTCGAGAACGTGCAGGCGCGCCTGCACGACCTGCTGTTCTCCGCCGACGACGGCTCCGACGACGGCGAGTGGCCGCCCAACGAGCCGCCGCGCGGCCCGCGCGCCCCCCGCATCCCGCGCGCGGAGCGCTGACAAACCCGGGCCGGGTGCCGCTCAGTCCTCGATCCGACGACCCGCGGCGATCTCCACGCGCGCGAGCATCTCGTCCGTGAGCGTGACGTCCCCCTCGAGGTGCGCGGTGAGCAGCCGGCGCGCGACGTCGGTCGCCCGCTCCGGGTCCGTCCCGCGCGCGTTCCACGCACCGAACCAGTCGGTGAGCGTCACGCCGTGCTCGGGCCGGTAGCAGACCGTCACCGCGTCGCCCGTGCGCAGCTCGCCGTTCCGCACGACCCGCAGGTACGCGCCCGTGCGGTTCGCGTCCGCGAACCGCTTGACCCACCGGTCCTCGCCGAGGCGCCGGGCGAACGTCGCGCACGGCGTGCGCGGCTGGGTGACCTCGAGCAGCGCGGTCCCCACCGACCAGCGCTCCCCGACGACGGCGGCGCTCACCGGGATGCCCCGCACCCGCAGGTTCTCGCCGAACAGCCCCGGCGGGATCTCGCGCTCGAGCTGCCCGGTCCACCAGTCGACGTCGTCCTGCCCGTACGCGTAGACGGCCTGGTCCTCGCCGCCGTGGTTCGCGCGGTCGGCCTGCAGGTCGCCGTAGAGGCCGAGGCGGCGGACCTTGACGGGACCGTCGACGGGGCGCTTGTCGATCGCCGTGACGCCGACCGGGCCGGCGTCGGGCAGGAGCGCGTGGACGCGGCACACGGCCAGCACCTCGCCCGTCGGGGCGCTGGTCGCGACCTCGGTCACGGGAGCGGTGGCGGGCGCAGGGCCGACGGGAGCGGGGGGCGCTGACGATGCGGGCGACATCCCTCGATTCTCGCAGTGCGTCGGGCGTCGAGCACGACCCTGCGCCCGGTCGAGAACGACCTGTGTGCCGTCACGAGCCCGATAACGACACTGATGTCGTGTTCGGCGGGTCAGGCGAGGGCTGTGGTCGTCGCCCGCCAGCGGTCGTACGGTCCGACGACGCCCGCGCGCCCGGGTCCGGGAACGTCCGGTTCGTCCGTGGGCGCCACGGGATCGACCTGCTCCCCCGCGCCGCGGGCTGCCAGGATCGCCGCCCCGACCGCCGTCGCGCTGCGCAGCGCCACGCGCCGGACCGGGCGGTCGAGGACGTCCGCGAGCAGCCGCCGCGCGAGCGGCTCCCTCGCGCCGCCCCCCGTCACGACGACGTCCCCGGTCGGCGCGTCGAGAAGCGCCGCTGCCGCCGCGACGGCGAAGACCGTCCCCTCGACCGCGGCGCGGACCAGCTCGGCTCGACCGGTGTCCTCGGCGAGCCCCGTCCAGGCGCCCTGCGCACCGGGACCGGCGATACCCCCGCGCTCTCCCGTGAGGAACGGCAGGAACGTCACGCCCCGCGCCCCGTCGGGCACGGTCCGGGCGAGCGCGAGGCCGTCGTCCCAGGTCAGGCCGAGGACCCGCAGCGCCCAGTCCAGCGCGAGGCCCGCGTTCTGCACCGCGGCGAGCCGGTACCACCCGGCGCTCGCACCCGACCCCGTGTCCGCGAAGGTGTTGACCAGGGGGTCGAGCACCGGCTCCGGGTGGCCGGGCCGATCGAGCACAGCCATGACCTGGGCCCCCGACCCGAGGTTGACGTGCAGACCCGGCGCGCCGACGGCGAGGCGCGCCACCGGGGTGTCGCCGCCTCCCACCACCACGGGCACCGCGTCGCCGGACGCGGGGAACCAGGACGCGAGGCGTGACGTCGTGCCGGCCACCGCGTCCGAGGGCGCCACGCCCGGCAGGAGGCGACCGGGCAGGTCCAGGTGTGCGACGACGTCGCCCGCCCACGCGTCGCGCGTCACGTCCCACAGGAGCGTGCCCGCGGCGTCGGAACGGTCGGTCGTCCCGACCGGGAGCGCCGGAGCGTCCACGAGCCACGCCCGCACCACGTCCTTCGGCAGCAGCACGTGCGCGGCGCGGTCGAGGACCGCGGGGTCGTGGGCCGCGAACCAGTCGAGCACCGGCCCGGTCATGCCGGGGACGAGGGGGTTGGCGAGCCGTGCCCGGACGGCGTCGGGCAGCGCTCGCCACCGCTCGAGGCGACCGTCCGCGCGGCGGTCCGTCCACAGCACGGCGGGTGCGACGGCGACCCCCGCCTCGTCCACGAGCGCCGCCGCGTGCATCTGGCCGGCGAGGCCCACCGCGCGCACCGCGACGCCGCGGGCCGGCCCGTCGTCGGACGCACCGAGGGCGGCGACCCCTGCGGCGAGGTCGTCGAGGGCCCGGCCGAGCGCCGTCGTCCACGTGGCGGGGCCGGTCTGGGCCCAGCCGGGACGCGGGTGCTCGACGGGGTAGCTCGCCTCGGCCTCGGCGACGACCGTCCCGTCGCGGCCGAGCAGGACGAGCTTGAGGCCGCTCGTGCCGAGGTCGATGCCCAGGAACGTGTCGAAGAACCTGCCGCGGAAGGTCGGGACCATGGTCACGGGACCGACTCTCCCACGCACGGGTAGCGTCGGGGCCATGAGCGCCACCCGCCCCTCGCGCTGGGAGCAGAAGACCGCCGCCGACCCGTCGCACTCCACCTGGTACGTCGAACGGTTCCGCACCATGGCCGCCGAGGGCGCCGACCTCGCGGGCGAGGCGCGGCTGGTCGACGCGATGCTGCCGCGCGGCTCGCGCGTCCTCGACGCCGGGTGCGGCCCGGGTCGCGTCGGCGCGGAGCTGCACGCGCGCGGGCACACGGTCGTCGGCGTGGACGTCGACCCGGTGCTCGTCGACGCGGCGCGCGCCGACCATCCCGGCCCCGACTGGCGCGTGGGCGATCTCGCGGAGCTCGACCTGCCCTCCGAGGGCGTCGCCGAGCCGTTCGACGCGATCGGGTGCGCGGGAAACGTCATGACGTTCCTCGCGCCCGGCACCGAGGTCGAGGTGCTGCGCCGCTTCCGCGCGCACCTGGCACCGGACGGGCGCGCGGTCGTCGGCTTCGGCACCGGGCGCGGCTACGCGCCCGAGCGGTTCTTCGCCGACGTCGAGGAGGCGGGCCTGCATCTCGACGTCGCCCTCGCGACGTGGGACCTGCGCCCGTGGACCGCAGACGCCGACTTCCTCGTGGCGGTGCTCAGGCCGGCGTAAACGTGAACGTCACGGTCCCGCGCGACGTCCCGGGCTCTCCCTCGACGTCGACGACGTGCAGCAGACCGGCACCGTGCAGGTCGATCGCCTCGCCGAGGTCGACCCGCAGCACGTCGCTCCCGCGCGGCGAGCGCACCGCGAGCTGCGCGAGCGCGCGGCCCGCCCCGACGCCGACGCGCATGACCCCCACCCGCACGTCCGCGAACTCGGCCTGCGCCCCCTGGGCGACGCGCGCCGTACGTGTCTCGTCCTTGCCCGCCATGGGTCAGCCTCCCGTGTAGACGGAGTCGAAGTTCTCGCGGTACTCCTGCTCGGTGAGCCACACGTCGCCCACCTTGTCCCCGCTGCCGCCAGGCCCCCACGGGTTGACGACGTGGATCTTCAGCTCCCCGTCGACCTCCTTGACCTCGGTGACGACGTAGGCGTGGTTGGGGACGATGCTGTTGTCGTTCACCTCCTCCTCCCACCACCAGAACGCGTCGTCGTCCTCGGTGCCGACCGCGACCGGACCGTCCTCGAGGCGCTCCTGGATCTCGGAGAGACTCAGCTCGCCCGACCGCTCCGCCTCCCGGCCCGTGATGGCCTCGAACGCGTCGTCCGAGTGCCCGCCGTCGATGTCCTGGTAGTCGCCGCCGTAGTACTCCGCGGCGGCCTTCTCGTAGATCGACACCCAGTTCGGCTCGCCGTTCTGCCCGCCCACCCCGTTCTCGGGGACCGTGGGCTCGACGACGATCTCGACCGGCTCGCCGTCCTTGTACATCGTGACCGTGTACGTGCCGTCGTCGTTCAGCTGGATGTGCTCGCGCAGGAAGTTCGGGTCCGTCGTGGTGACGGCGCCCAGGCCGGCGAGGAACCAGCAGTCCCCGACCTGGCCCTGGTTGATGTCGTCGATCGAGAAGTCCTCGTTCTCGAGGTCGATCGGGGGGACGTCCTCGTAGTCGCCGAGGTCGTCCGTGAGGTCGGGGTCGCCGGGCCGGTCGCCGTCCTCGCCCGGCGTGCTCCGGTCGCCACCGCCCCCGCCGGACCCACCGCCGCCCGGCCCGCCGACGCCGTCGGTGCTCGTGCTCTCCTGCTGGTCGGCCTGGCGCGCGACGGCGGTCGCCGCGTCGCCGAGGACCGCCCCGACCGCTGCGACGGCGGGCGCGTGCGACGTGGACCACGCCCCGCGCAGCTCGTCGCCGTCGGGCCCTTCCCAGGCGCTCGACGTCACCAGCGCGTCGAGCTCGCCGCGCAGCGACGTCAGCTTGTCGGCGGCCTCGGACAACCGCTGCCCGAGCTGTCGCAGCTGTGCGACGTCCGCCCCGTACATCCCGCTCATGTCTCCCCCTCGCCCGCAGGTCGTGGCGACCGTACACCCGCCCTGACGTGCGCCGACATGGGTCGTCCTCCCCATGTCCGGCCCGGGATCGACCGCGCGGGCGCTGGTAGCGTCCCCCTCGGCGGACCCGTCGTCCGCGCGACACCGAGGGGGACCATGACCGAGCGGACCGTGACGCGACCACGGGCGAGGGACCTCGCCCGCGCCGTGCTCGTGCTGGGCGTGGTGGGCGCCCTCGCCGCGTGCGGCGGCACCGACGAGGAGCCGGCCGCCGAGCCGAGCCCGGCGGCCGAGGCCGTCCCCGCGTACGACGCCGCGCGCCAGGACGTCCTCGCGGCCGTCCAGGGTGTCGTCGGCGACGAGGGATGGACCGACGACGACGACGCGTCGGCGACCGGGCAGGACGACGGCCGCTGCGTCGTCTTCCTCCCCGACGCGAGCACGACGCGCGAGGGCGGCGCCGGCTACGACCTGCTCGAGGACCTCCCGGCCGAGCTCGCCCCGGTGCTCGAGGAGCACGGCTTCGGCGAGCCGTCCGACGTCGTGCACCCGGAGCACGGCGGCTCGGCGTACGTCGAGGCCACGGACCCGACGGGATGGTCCGTGACCGTCACGGCCGACGGCGACCTCGTGCGACTCGACGTCTCGGGCCCGGTCGAGCTCGACCCGTGCGACGAGGCCGGCCTCCCGGCCCTGGGCTGAGACGTGCCGTCGTACCGCGTCACGCTCGTCATCGGTCTGCTGCACCCTGGCGCCGACCCGGAGGTGGTGCTCCCGGCGGCGGCGGAGGCGGCGCGCGCCCTGACCACGGTCGAGGCGTACGACGTCGGCGTCGTGCGTGGCGAGGCCCGCGTCACCGTGCGCTTCCTCGCCGACAGCGACGTCGCCGCGCACGCGGTCGCCGACGTGGTCGAGGCGGGCGTGCGGGCCTACGCCGCCACGTCCGACGGACGCCTGACGCGCCGGTGGGGCGCCCGCTGGCGCCCTGCCTGACCGGCACCCGGCCCGCACACAACCTACGCAACCGTAAGTTACGGTGGCGGGGTGAACATCTTGGCGACGAGGCCGTGGACCGACCGCTACGCACCTGGCGTCCCGACGGACGTCGAGGTCCCTGACGAGCCGGTCACGGCCGCCCTGTACCGCGCGGCGGAGCGCTGGCCCGACCGCGTCGCGGTCGACTTCTTCGGCGCGACGACGACCTACGCCCGGCTCGTCGCGCAGGTCGAGCGCGCCGCGAGCGCCCTGCACGACCTGGGCGTCCGACACGGCGACCGCGTCGCGCTCGTCCTGCCGAACAGCACGTCGCACGTCGTCGCGTTCTACGCCGTGCAGCGGCTGGGCGCGGTCGTCGTGGAGCACAACCCCACGTACACCGCGGACGAGCTCGCGCACCAGCTCGCCGACTCCGGCACGAGCGTCGCCGTCGTGTGGACGAAGGCCGTCCCGGCCGTCGTCGAGGCCCGCGCCCACGTGCCCGGGCTGCGCACCGTCGTCGGGCTGGACATCGCCCGCGACCTGCCGCGCGGCAGCCGGCTCGCGCTGCGCCTGCCCGTGGCGCGCGCCCGTGTGCAGCGCGACGCGCTGCGCGGCCCCGTCCCCGCGGGCGTCGCGGACTGGCACGACCTCGTCCGGCGCGCGCGTGCACTACCGCCGACGCTCGCCCACCCCCGGGCCGACGACGTCGCGCTCCTCCAGTACACCGGCGGCACCACGGGCACGCCGAAGGGCGCGGTGCTCACGCACCGCAACCTCGTCGCGAACGTCGTGCAGGGCCAGGCGTGGGCGGGATTCGCCGAGGGCGCCGAGACCGTCTACGGCGTGCTGCCGTTCTTCCACGCCTTCGGTCTGACGTTCTGCCTCACGCTGCCCGCGCGCATCGGCGCGACGCTCGTCGCGTTCCCGAAGTTCGACCCCGAGGCGTTCGTCGCCGCCCAGGCACGTCGGCCGGCGACGTTCCTGCCGGGCGTCGCGCCGATGTTCGACCGCATCGTCTCGGCCGCCGAGTCCCGCGCCCCCGGCGCCGGGTCGGACCTCACGTCGATCCGCCTCGCCTTCGCCGGGGCGATGCCCCTCACCGCCGAGACGGCGCGCCGCTGGGAGGACGCCACCGGCGGGCTGCTCATCGAGGGCTACGGCATGACGGAGACGTCCCCCGTCTGCCTCGGCAACCCCGTCTCCGACGCCCGCCGTCCGGGCACGCTGGGGCTCCCGTTCCCGAGCACCGAGATCCGCGTCGTCGACGCCGACGCGCTCGACGCGGGCGACCTGCGCGACGCCGAGCCCGCTGAGCCTGGCGCGGCGGACGTGCCCGGCGCGGCGGACGTGCCCGGCGCGGCCGCCGACGGCGCGCGCACCGTGCGCGGCGAGCTCCTCGTGCGCGGCCCGCAGGTGTTCCGCGGGTACTGGAACCGCCCCGAGGAGACCGCCCACCAGCTCCTCGACGACGGCTGGCTGCGCACGGGCGACGTCGTGCGTGTCGCGCTCGACGGCCCGGACGCGGGTCTCGTCACCCTCGTCGACCGCATCAAGGAGATGATCGTCGTCGGCGGGTTCAAGGTGTACCCGTCGCAGGTCGAGGACCAGCTCCGGCAGATGCCGGGCGTGAGCGACGTCGCGGTCGTCGGGCTGCCGGGTGAGGGCTCCGACGAGCACGTCGCGGCGGTCGTCGTGCTGGAGGACCCCGACGACGCGTCCGCCCCTCCGCGCGTCGACCTCACCGCCGTGCGCGAGTGGGGCGAGAAGCGGCTCGCGCGCTACGCGCTCCCCCGGTCTCTCGCCGTCGTCCCCGAGCTCCCGCGCTCGCAGATCGGCAAGGTGCTGCGCCGCGTCGTGCGCGAGGACCTGCTGCACCGCGACGACGTCGAGCGCCACGGGGCCTGAACGACCGACACCCGCGTGGTCGGGTCTCAGGCCCGCGTGGTCGGGTCTCAGGCCCGCGTGGTCGGGTCTCAGGCCCGCGTGGTCGGGTCTCAGGCCCGCGTGGTCCGGTCTCAGGCCCGCGCGGTCCGGTCTGCGGTGGGGGTGGCCTCGGCGCTCGGGGCTGCCGCGCCGTCGCCCTGGTCCGTCGGCCGTGGGTTCTGGGAGCGCGGCTCTGACGCCCCTTCGCCACCGAGCCCACCCCCACCGCTCCGCCGTCCAGTCACCCGGCTAGGTGGCCCAGCCGCGGCGAGAGAGCCCGGTCTGCCGACGGAGAACCTGGGTCCGGCGAAGTAGAACCATGGTCCGCCGAGGTATAACCCTGGTCACGCGAGGTAGAACAGTGGTCCGGCGACGGCTCCGCATGCTGGGTGAGGTGGTGCGCGCCTGGGCTCGTGGCGACCATGCGGTTCCGGCCGGTCGAGCATGCGGTTGCCGCCTGTCAGGCGATCAGGACGAGCCGCATCGACATGCTCGTCGCAGCACCGCGGGGCGGTCGCCCGGGTGAGCGATGGCCAGGGCGAGACGACGCCGGGAGGGGTGGGTGGGGGCGCCGAGTCGTGGTCGGGCCTGGCGGGAGCCGCGAGGAACGAGCGGCGGATGGAAGACGCGGCGCCCCCACCCACCCCGACACCCAAGCCGACCACCGCCGTCCGACACGACCACGGTTCTACCTCGGCGGAGACGGTTCTACTTCGGCGGGGACGGTGAGCGCCCGTTCGGCGCGGGCGTGCCGTTCGCCGTAACCTGTCTGACGTCGTCGGCGACGTCCGCGACGCAGGCGGACGGGCACCGGCGCTCTCCCGCCCCGTCGCCCTGAGGAGGCCCCGTGCCCGAGCCCGTCCCTGTTGTGCCGGAACGCGCGACGTCTCCCCGGACACCCGACCGTCTGCCGCACGTCGTGGTCGTCGGTGCGGGGTTCGCGGGTCTCGCCGTCGTCAAGGGGCTCGCGAAGGCGCCCGTGCGGGTCACGCTCGTCGACCGCCGCGTCTACAACACGTTCCAGCCGCTGCTCTACCAGGTCGCGACCGGCGGCCTGAACCCCGGCGACGTCACGTACTTCCTGCGCGGCCTGCGGCTCAAGCAGAAGAACGTGCGCGTCGTGCACGAGCACCTCGTGGGCGTCGACCACGAGAACCGTCGCATCCGCCTGCTCAACGACGAGTGGGTCGACTACGACTACCTCGTGCTCGCCAACGGCGTCACCGCGAACTTCTTCGGCACCCCCGGTGCCAAGGACAACGCGTTCCCCATGTACACGCGTTCCCAGGCCATGAAGATCCGCGACACGCTGTTCATCCGCCTCGAGAAGGCGGCGGCCACGCCGGGGACCGACGACGGCCTGCGCGTCGTCGTCGTGGGCGGCGGCGCGACGGGTGTCGAGGTCGCGGGCGCGCTGGCCGAGCTCCGCACCGCCGGGCTGCGGCCCGCCTACCCCGAGATCCACGGCGACGCGTTCGAGGTGAAGATCGTCCAGCGCGGCGGCGAGGTGCTCAAGTCGTTCCACCCGAAGCTGCGGCGGTACGCCGCGGACGAGCTGCGCCGTCGCGGGGTCGACCTGCACCTGGGTGCCGGGGTCGCGGAGGTCCTGCCCGACGCCGTCGTGCTCACCGACGGCACCCGCATCCGCTCCGACCTCACGGTGTGGTCGGCGGGCGTGCACCCGCACGAGGAGGTCGACGACTGGGGTCTGCCTCGCGGTGAGGGCGGGCGCGTCGTCGTCGGCGACGACCTCCAGGTCGACGGGCGCCCGGGCGTGTTCGCGGCGGGAGACATCGCGATCTCTCCCGCCGGCCTGCCGCAGCTCGCGCAGCCCGCGATCCAGTCGGGCACGCAGGTCGCGCGCAACGTGCTCGCCCTGCTGGAGGGCCGTCCGACGACGTCTCTGCGCTACTTCGACAAGGGCACCATGGCCGTGATCGGGCGGCGCGCGGCGATCGCGGAGGTCGTCGGGCGGCTGCGGCTCACACGCGGGGTCGCCTGGCTCGCGTGGCTGTTCGTGCACATCATGGGCCTGATCGGCCCGCGCAACCGCCTCACGACGCTCGCGGGCCTGGTCACGCGGTACGGGTTCCCGTTCCACCGCCGCCCGATCCCCATCGTCGGCGACGTGCCGACCGTCCGGCCCCCGAAGCGGAACGCGCCCGGCGACCGCTGAGCCCGCCGAGGATCACCCTCCCCCGGACCCTCCCCCGGCCGCGGACGCCGGACACGTCACGTACCCTCGAAGAGCAGAAGATTCGCAGGGGCAACCGGGGGCACGTGTGGTGGCAGGACGAACGACGGCACCGTCGACGGCGACGGGCCAGGACGAGGACGACGCGCAGAGGTGGGCGCCGCGATACCGGACGCGCACCCGGGTGGCGCATGGGGCGCGCGTCGCCGTGCTCGCGGGCGTGGCCGTCGTGGCGCTCACGGGGTGCCGGGTCGAGGGCCTGCCGGCCGGTCCCGGCGACCCGACGCCGTCCCCCACGGTCGAGCCCACAGTCGTGCCCACGACCGTCCCGACGACCGATCCCACCGACGGCCCCACCGGCCCGACGGGACCCGGTACGGCCCTCCCGCCCGGCGGGTCCGACGGTGTCGACGTCTCCGTCGAGATCGAGCCCGCGTTCTCGATGCCGAACCTCGTCGAGACCCGGCTCAAGCAGGCCCGCGCCGACCTCGGCGAGCGGGAGCTCGCGGGCGTCGTGGTGGTGGACGCGCGCGACCCCGGGGCGGGTGTCCTGAGCGGTGGACGGGACGGCTGGACCGTGTGCGCCCAGGACCCGGCGGGCGGCGACCTCGTGCGCGCGTCGCAGACCGTGACGCTGGGCGCGGCCCCGAACGCGCGGCAGTGCCCGTGACGCCGGTCCGAGGTACCCGGCACTGACGCTCCCGGGTGGCGGCGCGGACGACCGCGGAGCACGGTGGGAACCTCGAACCACGAGACAGGAGACCGCCGCATGAAGATCGCCCTCGTCGGAGCCCACGGCAAGGTGGGCCGGCTGCTCGTCCCGATCCTCGTCGACCACGGCGCCACCGTGTCCGGGATCGTCCGCGCGGAGGAGCAGCTCCCGCTCGTGCGGCGGGTCGGCGGGGAGCCGCTGCTGCTCGACGTCGAGCACTCCTCCACGGAGGAGATCGCCGCCGCGCTCGGCGGCTTCGACGCCGTCGTGTGGTCCGCCGGCGCGGGCGGCGGCAGTGCCGAGCGGACGTACGCCGTCGACCGCGACGCCGCGAGCCGCACGATGGACGCGGCCGCGCAGGCGGGCGTGAGGCGCTACGTCATGGTGTCGTGGATCGGGTCGGTGCCCGAGCACGGCGTCGACCCCGGCTCGAGCTTCTTCCCCTACGCGGACGCGAAGCTCGCCGCCGACGACCACCTGCGCGGTACGGGCCTCGACTGGACGATCCTGGGCCCGGGAACCCTCACCGACGACGACCCGACCGGCGCGATCCGCGTCGTGGGCGACGGTCCCGACGGTCTCGACGGCGCCGACGACGTGCCGACCGGGGCGGCGTCGCAGGTCTCCCGCGCCGACGTCGCGATGGTCACCGCGCAGGCGCTGCGCACGCCCGCGACGGTCGGGCGTTTCATCCGGTTCACCGCCGGCGAGACACCGATCCTCGAGGCGCTCGACCGGTAGAGCCGTCACGGCCGACGCGGCGGTTCACGCGATCGCGGAGGTCGAGGGCCGTGCGCCGCCAGGTCGCGGCGCGCGCGGCGACCACGCCGATGCTCGTGTCCTCGGCACGGTCGTGCACCACCTCGACCCCGCGCGCCGCAGCGGTGCGCACGATCGTCTCGGTCGACCCCGCGAGCGCGAGCTGCAGGAGGACCGACGTCGTGCTCGCCTGCGCCTCGCCGGTCCCGAACCGGCGTCGGTACACGACCTGCGTGACGACCCGGTCGAACATCGCGTCCGTCGGCTTGCGTGCGTCGCTCGCGCCGTCGTCCGCCGCGCCGTCATCCCCTGCGGCCTCGTCCTCTGCGGCCTCGTCCGCCAGAGCATCGTCCGACCCGGCGCCGGTCTCGTCCTCGTCCGGCGGCAGGACCGCGAGGTACAGCGAGAGCAGGAGCTCGCTGATCCGGCGCAGCACCCACGCGCGGCCCGGCAGCGGCGGGAGCGCGACGACGTACTGCGCGAGGTTCACCTCGAGCGCCTCGGCGGACAGGCACGTCCACGCCGGTGCGGTCCGCACCTCCACGACCCGCTCCCACTCGACGTCCTTGCCGTCGAGGCCGACGCGGTCGGGACCGATCGTCACCGCGCCGAACCGGTCGAGCAGCGCGAGGGGCGCCGTCGCGAACCGCGGCACGTACGGGACGAGCCGGACGACACCCTGGACCGAGACGTCCCACTCGCGCTCGGGCGGGAAGGTCGGACGCGGGTACGCGGCGATCGCGCGGCGGACCCACTCCGCCACGAGCTCCTCGAACGACCCGTCGTCGACCGGCTCGTCCTCGACCCGCTCGTCCTCGACCGGCTCGTGCTCGACGAGAGCGTCGACCAGGGCGTCCTCGAGCGCGCCGTCCAGGGCCGGGTCGACGGGCCCTGCGGCGTCCGCGCCGGTGCGGCGGGGTCGCCGGAGGCCGGGAAGCGTCGGGCGCGGAAGGTCGGGGAGGGAGGGCATCCGGAGCCTGCGCTCGCCGAGGAGCCGCGCGAGCGCGCTGCGCCCGTCGCCGGCCGACACCCCGGGGACGTCCGGGCCGTCGCCCGGCTCGTCGTCCGTCGTCGTGAGGAACGGTTCTTGTGCCACGTCAGCCCCTGTCAGAGTCCGCAGGCGTGCCGCAGGACGGCGCACCGCGGGTCAGCGTAGACGCCGCGCGCACGGCCGTGCCGCGCCGGACCACGCGCCCGCCGTGCACGACGACGGGGCCGCCCGCTGCCCGGGGACAGCGGCCCGACCCCGCCGTGGCGGTGGACCCGTCAGCCGCAGTCGATCGCGTCGTACGCGACGTCGTACCGCTGGTAGACCGGGTCGCCGTCACGCCACTGGTACGCGGCGACGGTCGCCGTCCCGGCCTCGACCGACGACGACCGGGTGCTGAACGACTGGTAGAGGTTCTTGTCCGGCGCGAGCGCGAAGACCTTCTTCTCGCCGAACGGCGTGATGAGGCGCACGTCGGCGGGCGTGTCCTCGCCGTTCGCCCCGCGGAGCGCGACGTAGGCCGTCCCGTTCAGGCAGCGCGCCTCCGCCTCGACGTCGTCGATCCGCGGGTTGCCCACGCCGTTGATCGCGAACGTGTCCTCGGACAGCGACGCGACGGCGTGCCCGATCGCGCGCGACATGATGTCGAGCGCGGTCAGGTCGACGTTGTCGATCGTGTCGCCCGGCGAGTGGTAGTTCGGGTCGTAGAAGATGCCCTCGGTGCCGCCGAAGAGCGCGACCTCCTCGGCCGTCTTGGACCCGTCCGCACCCGTGAAGAGGCCGGACGCCGGGATCCCGTTCTCGATGAACGCCTGGTAGTCGGAGCGACCCGAGAACTCGGTGTCGACCCAGGGCTGCTCGATGCCGTCGAAGTAGTCCGTGAACACGGCCTCGGTCTCGGCCGAGCCCGGCGGGACCTCGACCGGTGCCGGGTACGTCGACTCGTTCGCGTCGTACACGCCGATGATGTAGTTCGGCGAGCCGACCATGTCGAAGTTGAGGTACGTCGCGATGTCGTCGAGCGCTGCGGGGTCGTTCGCGACGAGGTCGCTCACGTAGTGCGTCGAGCCGCGCAGCCCGACCTCCTCCGCGCCCCACCATGCGAACCGCACCGCGTTCTCGAGGTCCTGGCCGCCGTCGGTCGCCGCGGCGAGCTGGACCGCGACCTCGAGGATCGCGGCCGAGCCGGACGCGTTGTCGTTGATGCCCGGCCCGTCCTCGACGCCGTCGAGGTGCGCGCCGACCATGACGACGTTGTGGTCCCGGCCACCCGGGGTCTGCGCGAGGACGTTGAAGGTCTCGAACTCCTCGACGTGCGTCTGCAGGTCGTACGTCGCGACCGGTTCCGCGCCGCCCGCGATCGCGGCGAGGATCGACTGGCCCGCGGCCTGCGTGATGCCGACCGTCGGGACCCAGGCGTCGTTCTCCGCGCCGAGCGTCGGGCTGAGCGGCCCGTCGGTGTTGTTGTAGAGGATGACGGCGGCGGCCCCGGCCTCGGCCGCGTACAGCGCCTTGTCCGCGAACGGGCAGGTGCCACGGCTGATCAGCGCGACGGCGCCCGTCACGGCGACGCCGTCCCACGTCTCGGGCGTGCAGCCCTGGACGAGCTCGTCGGCGGGCTGCACGATCGGGCCCGTGACGCCGTCGTCCGGGGTGTCGGGGGCGAACTCGGCGGGGTACACGTCGCTCGTGACCGCTACCCCCGCCGCGGTGAGCGACAGCTCGTCGGTCACGAGGTCCTCGAAGGTGAAGTACTGGCGCTCGGGCTCGTACCCGGCGGCGGTCAGGGCCTCCTCGACGTACACGGCGCTGGCCTCGTAGCCCGGGGTCTCCATCGCGCGGTTGCCGCCGTTGGCGTCCGCGATGTCCTGGAAGTCCTGGAGCCGCTCCATGACCGCGTCGCCGGTGACGAGGTCCTCGAGCGGGGGTGGGCCGGCGGCCGCGCGCAGGCCGTCGGGCGCTGCTCCGAGGGGCTCGGCCCCCACGGGAACTGCGGTCAGCACGGCGAGCACGAGGCCCGCTGCTGCTGCGGACGGGACGATCGTTCGTGGTCTCACGCATCCTCCTCGACAGTGGCCCCCGCCGGCCGACCCCGGTCGTGTCGGGGCCCGGCCGAGTCGCACACGAGACGCGACGCTGCGAAGGCTCGTGTGCTCGCGAGCGTAGGCCCGCGGGCGCGCGCGCGAAACCCCTGCGAGCCGCGGACGACCGGAGTTCACGCGACGGTAACGCGTGCCGGTCACGTGGGCGGCGTCGGGCAGACTGTGCCCGTGCCCGGATTCGCCGTCGTCGACCTCGAGACCACCGGGTTCTCCCCGCGGCTCGGCGACCGTGTCGCGGAGGTCGCCGTCGTCCTGGTCGACGACGCCGGGCGCGTCGAGGACGAGTGGTGCACCCTCGTCAACCCCGAGCGGGACCTGGGGCCGCAGCACGTGCACGGGATCACCGCGGCCGACGTCGCGCTCGCGCCCACGTTCGACCGCGTCGCCCCGGCGCTGCTCGGGCTGCTGGCCGGGCGCGTGCTCGTCGCGCACAACGCGTCGTTCGACACGCGCTTCCTGCGCGCCGAGATCGGCCGGGCCGGCATCGCCGCGGCGATCGACCCGCTCGCGTGCCTGTGCACGCAGCAGCTCGCGGGCCGCTACCTCACCGGCTCACGTGCGCTGGCCGCATGCTGCGCGACGGTGGGCGTCGTGCACGACGACGTCCACTCGGCACTCGGCGACGCGCGCGCCACCGCGGGGCTGCTGGGGTACTACCTCGACACCGCGGGCGACGACGAGTGCTGGGACGTCGCACGCCGCGCCGCGGACGGCGTGCGGTGGTCGCTGCCCGCGGCGGTGCCCGGCATCGAGCCGGTCCTGCGCGGCGCGAGCCGTGCGCGCGGGCACTGGCTAGCCGAGCTCCGCACGTCCGGTGACCTCGGCCCCGCTCCGGCGGAGCCGGGCGGCACCGACACGTACGTGCGGCTGCTCGACGCGGCGCTGCTGGACCGGTACGTCTCGCACACCGAGCGCGCCGCGCTCGTCGCCGAGGCGCGCCGTGCGGGACTGGACCGGGCGGCGGTCGAGGGCGTGCACCGCGACTACCTGGCGGCCCTCGCGCTCGCCGAGCTCGACGCCCGCGGCGGTGCGACGACCACCGGCGCGCGCGACGTCCGCGAACGCACCCTGAGGGACGACCCGGGCCTGCACGAGGTCGCGGGGCAGCTCGGGCTCGACGCCGACGACGTCGCGGGCGCCGTGGAGGCGGCGCTCGGCACGCTGCTGGCCGAGCACGCGGCGATCGGCCGGCGGCCCGCGTTCGTGCTCGACGACGGCGCCGAGGTCGTGCTCACGGGCTCGATGTCACGCCCGCGCGAGACCTGGGAGCGCACCGTCCGGGCGGCAGGCCTCTCCCCCTGGCCGTACGTCACGCGCCGCACGCGGCTCCTGGTGGCGGCCGACCCGGACTCGCTGTCGACGAAGGCGCGCACGGCGCGGCGCTACGGCATCCCGATCGTCACCGAGGCCGCGTTCGAAGCGCTGCTCTCCGCGCGGGACCGTCTCGTCGCGTGACGCCCGCGTGGGTGCGACGCTGGGCGGCATGAGCCCGGACGCCTCGGTCGACGTCGACACCCTCCTCGACGAGCTCTTCGCGCTGCCGCTCGAGCAGTTCGTCGTCGCCCGCACGGCGGCGTCGAAGCGGATCAAGGCCTCGGGTGACGCCGTCTCCGCGGAGCGCGTGGCGCGGCTCGCGAAGCCGACGGTCGCGGCGTGGGTCGTCAACCAGGTCGCGCGCGAGCGCGCCGACGACGTCGCCGCGCTCGCGAGCCTCGGCGACGAGCTCCGCGACGCGACGGACGACCGCGACCGCACGCGCATCCGCACGCTCGACCGGCTGCGCCGTGAGCGCGTGGAGCGCCTCGTCGGCGAGCTGCGCGACGCGGGCGAGATCGCCGGCCGCGCCGTGTCCGCGACGGCGCTCGACCGGCTGGCAGAGACCCTGACGGCCGCGGTGATGGACGCCGACGCGGCGGAGCTCGTGCGCGCCGGCCGGCTCTCCCAGGCGCTGCAGTACTCCGGGTTCGGCATCGTCGACGAGGGCGGCGAGCCCGCGGACGTCGTCGAGCTGCGTGAGCGCACGGGGACGACGGCGCGGCGCGGGACCGGCGCGCGGGCGTCGGCCAGGGGGAAGAAGCAGGGTGAGACGGAGGCGCCCGACGGGCCCGACGGGCGAGGTCCTGACCGGTCCGCGCGGCGTGCGGGGGCCGGAGCCGGGACGTCCGACGAGGAGACGGGCGACGAGGATGCCGCCGCCGTCGCCGAGCGCGAGGTGGAGGAGTCCGCCGCCGAGGTGGACCGGCTCGAGGCCGAGCGCGACGACGCCGACGCCCGGGCCCGCGAGGCGAGGGACGCCGTCGGGCAGGTGGAGGACGAGCTCGGGCGCGTCGAGGACGAGCTGGCGCGGCTCGCCGACGAGCGCGAGGAGCTGCGTGCCCGGCTCGCCGAGGCGCGCGAGGCCGAGGAGGCCGCGCGCGAGGCGCTCGACGCCGTCGACGAGCGGCTCGACGCCGCGGAGGAGCGTGCCGCCGCAGCTCGCAAGGCCCGCCGGGCGGCCAGACGGCGCTGACGGCCGGGCCGCAGCGCGCCCCCTACGAGCGGGCGGGGCCGCCCACCGGCTCGTCCGACGGCACGTCGGTCGGCGGGGTGAGGATCTCGCGCGCCTGCTCGGCGGCGCGCGCGATGTGCTCCCCGACGAAGTCGAGGAAGCGCGCCATGTTCTCGAGCCGGGTGCCGGCGGGCGAGTCCCCGCCGAGAAGACGGGCACCCTGCCGCGCCGTCTCGGCCATCCGGGTGTTGTTCTGCGCGGCGGCGATCATCGACTGGTACCAGACGTCGCCGTCGGCGACGTAGCGCTCGCGGCGACCCTCTCCGCGCTCGCGCAGGACGAGGCCGTGGCTCTCCAGGACGGGGATCGCCTTGGAGATCGACGCAGGGCTGACCTGCAGACGCTCGACGAGCTCGGCGGCGGAGAGGCTGCCCGCGTCGGCCGTGTAGAGGCACGCCAGCACGCCGGACGCGACGCGGGGCATGCCCTGCTGCATGAACAGCGCGGTGAAGGTCTCCCGGTACTCGCGGACCGCCTCCTCCCGTGCGTCGGACTGCGCGGCCGTCGGCGCACCAGAGGCCTCGGTCGGTCGACGACGGCGCGCTCGCCGCTCGGTGGCGTGCTGCGCCAGGTCCGGGCGGTAGCCGGTCGGGCCTCCGTTGCGCAGGACCTCGCGCGTGACCGTCGAGGTCGGGCGGTCCAGCCGGCGGGCGATCTCCGCGTACGGGACGTCGTCGGCCAGGCCGAGCGCGATCTGCTGGCGTTCCTGCTTCGTGAGCCTGCCTCCCGGCATGGTGCTCCTCCTCCGTGTCGCTGACGGGTCGACAGTAGCGTTCAGCAACGTCGGATGCAACGCGAACGACGCGCAGCGTTGCGTTGTGCTCTCGTTCGTTGCAACAGTTTATGCGCTGTGACCTGCGGCTATGCGCGTTCATCGCAAAATAGGTGTTGCCCTGATGGTGAACGCTCCGTAGCGTTTCCGTTGTCAGAAAGAGAACCGAACACCAGCCCAGGAGCCGATCCCCATGTACACCTTCGCCACCCCCACCACCGTCTCCCTCTCGGTCGACGTCCCGGTGGGCCGCATCCAGGTCATCGCCGCCGACCGGACCGACACGACGGTCGAGGTCCGGCCGTCGAACCCCTCGTCGGGCCGCGACGCGAAGGCCGTCGAGCGCACCACGGTCGAGCTTCACGACGGCGCGCTGCGCGTCGCGACGCCGACGGTCAACGAGCTGTTCGGCCCGTCGGGGAGCGTCGAGGTGACGGTCCAGCTGCCCGCCGGTTCTCGCGTCGAGGTCACGGGCAGCGGCGAGCTGCGCGGCGTCGGCCGCCTCGGCGACGTCGTCGCCGCGGACTCCTACGGCGCGATCAAGCTCGACGAGGCCGCGAGCGTCCGCCTCGCGACCCAGGCCGGCGACGTGTCGGTCGGCCGCCTCACCGCTGCCGGCGAGATCAGCACCGCCAAGGGCGACATCCGCGTCGAGGAGGCCGTCAGCGGAGCGCTCGTGCTGAGCACCCAGATGGGCGACGTCTCGGTGGGCGCCGCCGTCGGCGTCTCGGCCTCCCTGGACGCCGGGACGAGCCTCGGTCGGGTCACCAACGCCCTGAAGAACGACGGCACCCCCGAGCTCGAGATCCGCGCGACGACCTCGTACGGAGACATCACCGCACGCAGCCTCTGAGCCGCGCATCGCCCCGCGAGGTCGGGGCGCCGGACGAGGGCAAGTGCCACAACCACAGTCTTGCCAGCAGCACGACAGGAACGGAGCACCAGACATGAGCACGGAACAGTCCCTCGGCCCGGCGGTGCGGGTGCGGGGTATCGAGAAGTCGTTCGGGGAGCTGCGCGTGCTGCGCGGGGTGGACCTGGACGTGACCGCCGGGAGCATCTTCGCGCTGCTCGGGTCGAACGGGGCGGGCAAGACCACGCTGGTGCGGATCTTGTCCACGCTGCTCCAGGCCGATGCGGGCACGGCCACGGTCCACGGGTTCGACGTCGCGACCCAGGCCGGGCAGGTCCGGGAGTCGATCAGCCTGACGGGACAGTTCGCCGCGGTCGACGAGGTCCTGACCGGCCGCGAGAACCTGGTCCTGGTCGCCCGGCTGCGCCACCTGAAGAACCCCGGCCAGGTCGCCGACGACCTGCTGGCCCGGTTCTCCCTGACCGACGCCGGCGCACGCCGCGCCGGGACCTACTCCGGCGGGATGCGCCGCCGGCTGGACATCGCGATGAGCCTGATCGGCGACCCGCCGATCATCTTCCTCGACGAGCCCACCACCGGCCTGGACCCCCAGGCCCGGATCGAGGTCTGGGACACCGTCAAGGGCCTCGCCCGGCGCGGCACGACCGTGCTGCTGACCACCCAGTACCTCGACGAGGCCGAACAGCTCGCCGACCGGATCGCGATCCTGCACCAGGGCACGATCATCACCCACGGCACCCTGACCGAGCTCAAGGCCCTGCTGCCCCCCGCGAAGGTCGAGTACGTCGCCAAGCAGCCCTCCCTCGAAGACGTCTTCCTCACCCTCGTCGGTAGCACCGGAAAGGAATCTCGATGACCACCCACGTCCTGACCGACACCCGCGTCCTGACCGGCCGCTCCCTGACCCACATCCTGCGCAGCCCGGACACGATCATCACGACCGCCGTCACCCCGATCGCGCTCATGCTCCTGTTCGTCTACGTCCTCGGTGGCGCGATCGACACCGGCACCAGCGAGTCCTACATCGACTACATGCTGCCCGGCATCCTGCTCATCACCATCGCCTCCGGCATCGCCTACACCGCCTACCGCCTCTTCCTCGACCTGCAGGGCGGCATCTTCGAACGCTTCCAGTCCATGCCCATCGCCCGCTCCGCCGTCCTGTGGGCCCACGTCCTGACCTCACTGGTCTCCAACATGATCTCCGTGACGATCGTCATCGCCGTCGCCCTCCTCATGGGCTTTCGCACCAACGCCTCCCTCGGCGCCTGGGCCGCCGTGCTGGGCATCCTCGCCCTGTTCACCCTCGCCCTGACCTGGCTCGCCGTCATCGCCGGACTCTCGGCCAAGACCGTCGACGGCGCCTCCGCCTTCTCCTACCCCCTGATCTTCCTGCCCTTCATCTCCTCAGCATTCGTCCCCACCGACACCATGCCCGCACCCGTCGCCTGGTTCGCCGAGAACCAACCCGTCACCGCCATCGTCGACACCCTGCGCGCCCTGTTCTCCGCACAGCCCGCCGGCACCGACATCTGGACCGCCCTCGCCTGGCTCCTCGGCATCCTCGCCCTCGCCTACGCCTGGGCCGTCGCCACCTACCGGCGCAGGCTGCGCTGAGGGCCACCCGGCGCACCGACGAACGCCCGCCACCTCGCCTCAGGTGACGGGCGTTCGTCGTGCGCGAACGCGGGATTGAGCCGGGCCCGCTCAAGGTTGGACCGGTCAGACGCCACGGACCCGTGGCACGACAGACCTGGAGGACCACCATGATCAGCACCTACACCGTGGCACCGTTCCGCCCGCTGCCCACCGAGCGCGTCGTGCGCCAGCTCTGGACGCGGCCGGCCGGCACCACCGTCGACCGGTCCGGCTACGCACCGGCCGCCGACGTCTACCGCGAGGGCGACGACCTCGTCGCCCGTTTCGACCTCCCGGGTGTCGACCCGGAGCACGACGTGACCGTCGAGCTCGAGGGCCGCCGTCTCGTCGTCCGCGGCGAGCGCCGTGACCAGCGTGTCGTCGAGGCCCCCGCGGAGGAGGCTCCTGCCGACGGCGAGGAGACCGAAGGCACGGCGCCCGAGGCAGCCGGCGAGGCGGTCCCGGCCGCACCGGCCGGGCGCCGCATCCGCGAGGTCCGGTTCGGCGAGTTCCGCCGCACCGTCACCCTGCCGAAGGCTGCCGAGGCGGACGTCGTCCGTGCGTCGTACGACGCGGGCGTGCTCACCGTGACCGTCGCCGGCGTGTTCGCCGGCCGCGCACCCCAGCGCATCGAGGTCACGCGCGCGGCCTGACGCGCACCCGGCGTCGACCGACGCCCACAGACCCGGCCGCGCCGCCCCTGCGCGGCCGGACGCGAACGGGGCCAGCACCGAGGTGCCGGCCCCGTTCGTCGTCCCGGCATGGGTACCTCTCCCCCGGGACGGACCGGGGCTCCACCGCGGACGTCCGCTAGCCTCCGTGCCATGCCGAGCCCCACCCGACCTCGCTCGCCCCTGCCCGCGCCCCGCTCCTCCCGCGCACGCCGCGCCGTCGTGGCCTGTGCCGGCGTCGTCGCCGTAGCGCTCACGCTGGGCGCCTGCTCGGGCGACGCCGAGGAGGGCCCGACGCCCGTGACCGTCGGCGCCGAGGAGTACGAGCCGATCCTCGAGACGCGGCTCCCGGTCCCCGGCTCCGTGGACGACGAGGCGACGGTCGGGCTCGTCTCGCTCACCGCCGACGGCTCCACCGTCGAGCTGCGCGTCCTGTTCACGCCCCACTTCGCGGGCGACGACCCCACCGAGACGTACTCCGTCTACGACATGCTCGGCGGTGACCACAACCCGAGGATCGTGGACGTCGGCGCGCTCACCCAGTACGACGTCGTGTCGGGGTCCGGGACCGATCTCGCGACGGACGTCGTCGCGGCCGAGACGGTCAACGGCCGTCCGGTGATCTACCAGGCGTGGTTCCCCGCCCCCGAGGGCCGGCCGGCGACCGTCGACGTGCGGCTCCACGACGCGTGGCCCGCGTTCGAGGACGTCCCCGTGACGTGGGGGCCGGTGGAATGAGCCGTCGTACCGCACGACCCGCCCTCGCGGGGACCGTCGCCGGGGCGCTCGCCCTCGGTCTCGTCGCCGCGGCCCCGGGCGCCGCTGCCGAGGAGACCCCCGCGGACGGGACGCAGGATCAGGGCTTCGTGCCCGGCGTCGACCCCCTCACGCTCGACGACCTCGGCGGCACGCCGAGCCGCGAGGACCTCGACCGCGCCATCTCGCGGATGGATCCCGGGGTGGCCACGACGTTCGAGCTCGAGGGCGCCGTGACGTCGTTCGAGTACGTCGAGGTCGAGGACGAGGAGGTCGTCGTCACGCTCGAGACCGACGTGCTGTTCGACGTCGACTCCGCGGACCTCTCGGAGGCCGCCGTGGAGCGCGTGCGGGAGATCGCGCGCGAGCTCCCGGAGGGCGTCGCGGCGAGCGTCGACGGGCACACCGACTCGGTCGGCGACGACGCGGCGAACCTCGACCTCTCGCAGCGCCGGGCCCAGGCGGTCGCGGACGCCGCCGCGGCCGAGCGGCCCGACGTGACGTTCGAGGTCCAGGGCTTCGGGGAGTCGGAGCTCAAGGTCACCGAGAGCGGCGACGACGTCGCCACGGCACGCGCGCAGAACCGGCGCGTCGAGCTGCGCTACTCCGGGACGGCTCCCGGCGAGGGCGGCGGCATCGAGATCGAGGAGCACGACGTCGAACCGGTCCGGGGCGAGTTCTCCCCGGGTGACGGGCCGCGCGTCGACCTCGTCGAGGACGCCGAGGCCGTCGCCGAGAAGACCGTCGTCGTGCCGAACGACGAGGGACGAGAGGAGCGCGTGCGGGTCGCGGTCGAGCCGATCGTGGTCCGCGGCTCGATGATGCGGTTGCGGGTCCTCCTCACCCCGCTCGACCCGGTCGACGGTGAGTCCGACCGGATCACCGTGTACGACCTCACGGGCCAGGGCGAGCTGCGCCCCGCGGCCGTGGACCCCTACGCGCTCGTGTCCTACACCCCGGTGCGCGACGGCGGCACCCGGCTCGACTCGGACCCGCTCTACGCCCGGACCGTCGTCGACCGCCCGGTCCGCTACGAGGTGTACCTGCCGCGGCCGGTCGACGAGTCGATCGAGTCGCTGTACGTCAACGTGGAGCCGACGTGGCCCACGTTCGAGGACGTCCCGGTCGTCTGGGACTGAGCCTCAGCCCGCCTGACCGAGGAACCCGCGGAGCGCCTCGACGACGAGCGCGTGGTCGTCGCCCTGCGCGAGCCCGGACACGGTGACGACGCCGACGATCCCCACGCCCTCGACCCGCACCGGGAACGCGCCGCCGTGCGCGGCGTACTCCTGCAGCGGGAGCTCGTGCTTGTCGTTGAACGACGTCCCCTGCGCGCGGTGGCGCAGGCCCACGAGGTACGACGACGCCCCGAACCGCTGCACGACGCGGACCTTGCGCTCGACCCACGTGTCGTTGTCCGGCGTGGTGCCCTCGCGCGCGGCGTGGAACACCTGCTGGGTGCCCTTGCGGACGTCGATCGTCACGGGCAGGTCCCGCTCGTCGGCGAGCTCGACGAGGAGGCACCCGAGCCGCCAGGCGTCGGCGTGGGTGAAGGTCCGGAGCACGAGGTCGCGCTCGTCGGCCTCGACGGAGGCGATGAGGGTGGCGAGGTCGTCTGGCGTCGTCGTCATGGCGTCATCGTGGCACGATCGCGGCGTGACGACGCCTCCCCCCGCTTCCCCGGCCCGTACCGACCCGCTCGACCACGGCGTGCTCGACCGCGCCTCGGGCGTGCTGCTCGCGCAGGCCGCGGGCGACGCTCTCGGCGTGCCGTACGAGTTCGCCATGCCGCCCGGCCCGGGGCAGCGCGACGAGGTCGCGGTCATGCGCGGTGGCGGCCTCGGCCCGTACGCGCCGGGCGAGTGGAGCGACGACACACAGATGTCGGTGTGCGTCGCGCGCGTGACCGCCTCGCACGACGTGCTCTCCCCCGTCCCCGACGCGCTCGGCTCCACGCCGCTCGACGACGTCGCCGCCGCGTTCGAGGCCTGGAGGACCGGCGGTGCGAGCGACGTCGGGACGCAGACGGCGGCGGTGCTCCGGGACGCGGCCGCCCGACGCGGTCCCGCCGCGCGACGCCTGCGCGCGGCGGCCGAGGCGCTGCACGCGGCGACGGGCCGGTCGGCGGGCAACGGCGCGCTCATGCGCACGGGGGTCGTGGGGCTGGTCGCGCTCGACGACCGCGACACCACCGCCCGGGCGGCGCGCGCCGTCGCCGAGCTCACGCACACCGACCCGCTCGCGGGCGAGTCGTGCGTGCTGTGGTCGGAGGCGGTCCGCGTCGCGGTGACCGAGCAGCGGCTCGACGTGCGCGCGGGGCTCGACCTCCTGCCGTCCGACGCCGCCGCGCGCTGGGCCGCCTGGATCGCCGACGCCGAGCTCCCGAGCCCGGCGGTCGACCTCCGCCAGAACGGCTTCACGGTGACGGCGCTCCAGGCGGCGTGGCACGCGATCGCGACGACGGCTCCCGCGCAGCCGTCAGGCCGGCACGACCACCTCGGCGAGGCGCTGCAGGCCGCGGTCGCGATCGGCGGCGACACCGACACCGTCGCGGCGATCGCCGGGGCGTTGCTCGGGGCGCGCTACGGAACGCGAGCCGTGCCGCGGGAGTGGGCGGCGGCCGTCCACGGCTGGCCGGCGATCCGTGCCCGCGTGCTCACCGCGCTCGCGCGCCGCACGGCGCAGGGCGGCCTCGTCCGGGCCGGCGCGCTCACCGGGCCCGACGGCGCCCCGCATTCCTCCCAGCACTGCCCGGTCTGCGGGACGCTCGTCCGGGAGAACCCCCGCTACCCGCGCCACGTGTGCGCGTGGTGCTCCGCGGCGGTCACGGACGAGGCCGGCCGACCCGTGACCCTGTCGAACACGACCTTCACGGGTGGCGGCTACACCGCGTTCGCCCCGGACGGCTCGCCGGCGTCACCTGCCGTCCTCGCGGGTCGCGTGTGGATCGGCGGGGTCGAGCACATCGCGCGCGAGGCGTACTTCGGCGGGATCGTCGTCCAGCCGCTCGACGACGCGTCCTGAGGGCACCGGAGACGACGAACCCGGGGATTCGTGGCCACGGCGGAGTGCCGAACCCGGGGTTGCGCGCCAGCCGGACCGTTCGCTGACGCACAACCCCGGGTTCGGCAGCCGAGCTGCCGCCGGCAGACCGGTCAGCCGCAGGCGAGCGCCGCGAAGGCGACGGTCTGCGCCGAGGACGCGCCGCCGTCGGGCAGGGTCCCGGTCACGGTGACCGAGCCTGCCTCGACCGCCGCCGACCGCGCCGCGAACGACTGGTACGCCGCCGTGCCGGGCGCGACGGCCTCGACCGTACGCTCACCGAAGGGGGTCTCCAGCGTCACGTCGGCCGCGACGTCGCCCGCGTTCGTCGCCCGGACGGCGACGTAGGCCTTGCCGGCGAGGCAGCGCGTGCTGGTCTCGACGTCGAGCGCCGGTCCGGCGGCGTCGGAGCGCTGCAGCGTGACCTGGTCGACGACGCGCTGCGTGCCGGTCGTGTACGTCGTGACGGTGAGCGCAGACGGCGTGACGTCGATGTCCGAGTAGCTCGCCTCGCGCGACTGCTCCCAGCGCGCCGTCCACGGCTTCGCGCCGTCGAAGTCGTAGAACTTCGAGGCCGACGACGAGTTGCCGGTGAGGTAGAGGACCTGGTCCTCGTCCGGGGTGAGCACGTCGCCCTCGGCAGGCACCGCGTCCTGGACGACCGGCGTCGTGCCCTCCATGAGGTGCGACCGCGTGTAGATGTGGTCGTGGCCCGCGAGCACGAGGTCCACGCCGAGGTCGCTGAGCACCGGCGAAAGGGCCTCGCGCAGACGGACGACGTCCGTGTCGCGCGAGTGGAAAGCCTGGGAGTACAGCGAGTGGTGGAACGTCACGACGACCCACGCGTACTCGTCCCCGTGCGTCCCGATCACGTCGCGCAGGAACGTCTCGTGCTTCTCGATCTCGGCCGGGTCGGAGTCGTTCGAGTCGATGGCGACGACGAGCACGTCGTTGTAGCCGTACCAGTAGTCGCGTCGAGGGTCCGTCGAGAGGTTCGGCATCGCGTAGTGCTGGTCGTAGAGGGCAGACGCGGTGTCGTGGTTGCCGTCCTGCGTCGCGAACCGCAGCTCGCGCATCTGGCGCGGCGCGAGGAAGCCCGTGTACTGGGCCGTGCTGCCTGCGCTGTCGACCTGGTCGCCCGCGGAGACGAGGAACGCGCTGTCGGGGTGGCGGCCGGTCATCGTGTCGAGGTTCGCGGCCCAGCGGGCCGAGTCGTTCGCGGCGTTGCCACTCGCGCCGATCTGCGCGTCACCGACGAAGAGGAACGAGAACTCGTCGCCGAACGTGCCGGTGTCGAACGTGCTCGGCTCCGACCACCCGGTCGCGGCGCCGCCCACGCGGTACGCGTACGACGCGTGCTCCGCGAGACCGGTCATGGTCGCGTGGTGGTACGTCGCGCCGTCGGCGGCCGTGCCGCTCGTGGACGACGACGTCGCCGCGGCCGACCAGTCGACCTCGCCGACCGCCTCGTCGACGCGGGCCCACTGCACCTCGCCCGCACCGGGCAGGGTGGAGAACCACGCGACGTTCGCCTGCGTCTCGTCCGCGCCGACGTTCAGGGCGACGTCGCGCACCTCGCCGTGCGTGGGGACGAGCGAGCGCACGTCCAGGTAGATGTCCGAGCTCGTCGGCGCGTCCTGGTAGAGCGCGACGGAGATCGTGTTCTCGCCCGGGACGAAGGCGTCGGAGGGGACGACGAACGTGCCCGTCACCGGGTCGGTACGGCCGTTGCCGTGGTACTGCAGGTTCTCGGTGATCTCGCGGCCGTCGTCGCCGAGGCGCACGACCTCCTCGCCGTTCACGTAGACGATCACGGCGTCGTCGTAGACGATCTCGCCCTCGAACGCGGGGACACCGTCGAGGTCCGCCGCGGTGAGCTCCACGTCGGTGCGGAAGAAGAAGGTGGGGACGTCCGTCGTCGTGCCCTCGACGTACTGCGTGAGGAGCGTGGTGATCGGGAACGCGTCCCCGATGCCCGTCGCCGCTCCGCGCTTGGCGCCGAACGCGCCGGTCGCGGTCTTCCATGCGGAGTCGTCGAACGCGGTGGTCGTCCACGCGCGCTGGTTCGCCTCGGCCCCGGCCGGGTTCGTGTTGTCGTCGAGGTAGCGCCACGCGGTGCCGGTGGTCGAGAGGAGCGACTCGTCGGCAGCGGCCGCAGGTGCCGCGGTCGTCGCCGCTGTGGCGAGCACCGCGCCGGCCAGCGTCAGGGCGAGCACGGAGGCCGTGCCGCGACGGGTCGCGCTGCCTCCGGAGGAGTGCGGGGTCATCGGGTTCCTTCGCTGGTCGGAGGGCCGCGTGGCGACGGCCGTCGGACCACCGTGGCCACGCCGCGCCGGAACGGGAAGCGCTGTCACGCTAGGGAGCCCAGGTGGCGCAGACCGGTACTCGCGGTGAACGGCGCGCGTCGATCGGGTGGCCTCGCCGACGACCGACCACCTGAGACGGCCGAACCCCGGGTTGCGCGGCCTTCGACACGGCGAAGGACGCACGACCCGGGGTTCGGCGGCGGTCGGTGGACGACCCGTCACACGCTCCGACGACGCCGGACGACGAGCGCCGTCACACCCAGCCCGGCGAGCGCGAGGGCCGCGACGACGACGCCGGCGGTCTGTGCTCCCGTCGTCGCCAGGCCGTCCGGCGTCCCGGCGCCCGGACCGGCCGCCCCGTCCGAGGGCTCCGTCGGCACGGCCGGCGTCGTGGGCTGCGTCGGGTCGGTCGGGTCGGTCGGGTCGGTCGGGTCGGTCGGGGTCGTCGGGTCGGTCGGCGTCGGCGTGACCGGCTCGCCCGCGTTGTTGGTCAGCACGACCTCGACGTCGGTGCCCGTGCCGACCTCGACCCGCACCGTGCCGTCGGCACCCGGCTCGACGGCGTCGCCGTCCACCTGCCACGTCGGCTCGCCCCACTCGACACCGGGGACCTGGGGGAACGTCGGCTCGGACAGCACGACCTCGGTGCCTGCCGGGAGCTCGTCGATCGTCGCCGACCCGTCGACGGGGACGGTCAGTTCGTCGGTGGCCCCGCCGTCGACGGAGTACGCGACGGTGAAGACGGTGCCGTCCGGGACGGCGGACGCGGCGTCGCCCGTGACGAGCTTGGTGAGGGTGACGCTGCCCTGCTCCTCGACCGGCGTCGTCGCGCACGGGATCGCTCCGGCGAAGAGGTAGGCGTGGGCCTCGCCGCCCAGGAGGGTGAGGTCGTGGGCCACGACCTGACCGTCGAGCGGTGCGGCGTCCACGGTCAGGTCGGCATCCGGCGCGTACACCGAGCCGTCGACGCGGGTCCCGGCGCCGTCGAGCGTCACCGTGCCGTCGAGCTGCGAGAGGTCCCACAGGACGAATCGCGCGACCTGCCCCTCGTTCCCGAACACCTTGCCCTTGACCTCGGTGGTCCCCGCAGGGACGGAGACGATCAGCGGCGCGTCGACCGACGGCAGCGTGCCGTCGGCGAACTGGACGGTGTAGGCGTCTGCGATCGCCGCGTAGTCGACGACGTTCGGCCGGCCCGGCTCGACGGCGGACAGCACGACCCGGTCACCGACGTCCTCGGTCACCGTGAGCTCGTGCGCCACGCCGGAGGGCACGAGGTCGGCGAGGCACTGACGGATCTCGTCCGGCCCGGTCGCGCCGGACTCGACGTACCCGGCGACCGAGTCGCCCACGGTCGCGACGGTCGCCGCGCCGTCGGGCCACTTCTGGTTGGTCGCGTCGATCGACGGCGCGTCGTCGACCGTCGTGCGGTACCGCACCCAGTCGGCGCGCTGGTAGGTGCCGAACGCCGGGTCCTCCCCGACCACCTTGAGGTAGCCCTGGAGCTCGGGACCGCTGCCCGCGGGCACGCCCGCGTTCGTGATCTGCGCCGTGCCGGACGACGTCGCGTAGCTCCCGACGAGCAGGCGCGTCGGGTCGCCGTCGACGGTGGGAATCATGTAGTCCGCGGTCCCGGCGACGTGGTGGACGATCGGGTACATGCCGCCGTGCGCACGGACGCTGAGCTCGCCGGCGACCGCGATCGCGCCCTCGGTCTCGTGGTTGTCGAGGTGGGCGTCCCCTCGGGCGTAGACGCTGAAGCCGCCGGCGAGGTCGAAGGGGTTGACCGGCTCCGTGGCAGCCTGGGCGCCCGTCGCCGGGAGCACGGTCCCGGCCGCGACGACGCCCGCGACGACGAGGAGCGCACCGGCCCGGCGACCACGTCGGGCCATGATGGTTGACTGGGACAACTTCAATGCGGACAGCGTCGAGCGGCTCATCACTACCTGGGGGGTTCGGGGTCACGGTCGGCGGGCCGGGGGCGGTCCGCTCTCCCACGGTAGGTCGACCTGGACGGTTGTCCAGGTCTCAGGAGCGGGTGAACCCGACCCGTTGTGAGCAACCCCACGGCGAGCGACGGGGACCTTCTCCCGGTGTGTCGGCGATGTCCCGAACGCGCCGGCGCACCACCGGACGGATGGTCGTGCTCAGGAGATGACGAGGCTCGCGATCAGGCCGTCGCGGAGGAGGATCATGAAGGTGGCCGGGCCGTTGTACCCGTCACCGGAGACGGTGAGGTCGAGCAGCAGCTCGCCCTGGCTCTCGCCGTCACGCAGGCCCGTGACGTCGAAGTGCGACCGCTTGCCGATGTTGTCCGTGCGATCCCAGCTCGCGAGCTCGTCGTGCCCCTGGAACCGGCGACCCCAGTCGTCCAGAAACCCGTCGTCGGTGAACGCGGTGAGGAACCGGGCGGAGTCACCGGCGTTCGTCGCGTCGACGAGCGTGCGCAGGGCGGGTGGGAGCTCGACGGTGTCGGCCATGGTCCCAGGCTCGCACGACGACCCCCGTCCGTCGCGCCGTCACCCGTGAGCCGGCCTGGCTAGGGCGAGGGCGAGGGCGAGGAGACGGTCGTCTGCGCGAAGCGGCTCGCCGGCCCGGCGAGCTCCCGGCGGAGCCCGTCGAACAGCGCGACGCTCGACGTGCCCGGCCAGTCCCGGGGCAGCGCCGAGGGAGGCAGCCCCGGGTCGGCGTACGGGATCGGCCTCCAGTCGTCGACGGCGCGCACCCATCGGGCGAACGCAGCGCGGGGCGAGCGGGCCCCCGTGTCGAGCGCGGCGCCGTCGGGCACCTCGCCGCCGTGCCGCGCGAGGAACGTGCGGTGCAGTGCGGCGATCCGCCCGAGGTCCCACCAGCGTCCGGCGGCGTCGGCGAACGGCCCGGCCACGCGGGGCGGCCCCGCCTCGAACACCGTCGCGGCGTCGCGGACGTCGAGCCCGACCAGCACCTCCTCGACCTCGCCCGTGAGGTGGCCGGGTGCGATCCACAGGCCGTCCGCGACGGTCCCCGCCCCGAGCCACGCCAGGTGCCGCCGGAGCTGGTGGCGCGCGTCGCGCCGCTCCTCGGGCAGCGAGTACGACACGAGGCACCACGGGTCGCCGTCCTCCTGCTGGCGATACGTGAAGATCCGCCGGTCGCCGCGCGCGAGCATCGCCTCGGCACCAGGCGCGAGACGGTACCCCGCGCGGCCGTCGCCGACGTCGGGCACGAGCAGACCGCGCGCCTTGACGCGTGAGACCGCACTGCGCGCCCCGGCGGACGGGACGTCGAGCGCGGCCATCAGCTCGACGAGGTCCGCGACCGCGACCCACCCGCCCAGGTCGCGCAGGTACAGCCCGACGACGGTGCGCAGCAACGACGTGGTGCTCCCGGGCCGCGCGTCGAGGTCGTCGAGGATCACGCGCTCGCCGCTCCCGGCACGTCCTGGTCGCGCGCGTCAGCCGCTCCGGCGCGGGGCGACGCGTTACCGTCGAGCACCTCCGCGAGCGCGTCCCGGACCGCCTCGACGCCGACGCGCACCTCGTCGAAGCGGGTGGAGAGCGGCGACAGACCGAGGCGCAGGCCGTTCGGACGCCGGAAGTCGGGGATGACGCCGCGCTCCCACAGCAGCGGGAGGGTCGCCTCGAACGCGTCGTGGTCGACGGTGACGTGGCTCCCTCGGCGCTCGGCATCGCGCGGCGACGCGTACCGGGCGCCGAGCGGGAGGAGCAGGTCGTCCGCGAGCGCCGTGGCGTACTCCGTGAGCGCGACGGACTTCTCCCGGACCGCAGGCATCCCCGCGGCGTCGACCAGGTCGAGCATGTCCTGCATCGCGAGCATCCCGACGATCGCTGGCGTCCCCGAGAGGAACCGCCGGATCCCGTCGTGCGGCGCGTACGCGGGGCCCATCTCGAACGGCGCGGCGCTGCCCATCCAGCCCTGGATCGGCTGGGTCAGCTCGACCTGGAGGTCGGCGCGCACGTACCCGAAGGCGGGCGCGCCCGGGCCGCCGTTGAGGTACTTGTACGTGCAGCCCGCCGCGAGGTCGACGCCCCACGCGTCGAGCTCGAGGGGCACCGCCCCGACCGAGTGGCACAGGTCCCACAGGACGAGCGCGCCGGCGTCGTGCGCGAGGCGCGTGATCGCGGCGGCGTCGCTCACGTAGCCCGACCGGTACGCGACGTGGCTCAGCACGACGAGCGCGGTCCGCTCGGAGAGGACGGCGGCGACCTGCTCGGGCGTGACGCCGCCGTCGTGCGTCGGGGTGATCCAGCGCAGCGTCGCGCCGTGCTCGCGCGCGACGCCCTCCAGCACGTAGCGGTCGGTCGGGAAGTTGCCGGCGTCCAGCACGATCTCGTCGCGGCCCGCGACCTGCGGCGCAGAGAGCGCGGCCCGCACGAGCTTGTAGAGGATCACCGTCGTGGAGTCGCCGACGAACGTCTGGCCGCTCGCCGCGCCGAGCGTCACCGCGCCGATGCGGTCACCGAGCGTGAGGGGCAGCTCGTACCACTCCTCGTCCCACCCGCGGATGAGTCGCGCACCCCACCGCTCGGTCGCGAACCGCGCGAGTCGGTCGGCGGACGCGCGGGTCGGACGGCCGAGCGAGTTGCCGTCGAGGTAGGCCGTCACCTCGTCGGAGTCGACGAACGCGTCCCGGAACCGCGCGAGCGGGTCGGCCGCGTCGAGGGCGGCGGCACGTGCGGCGTGGTCGGTCGACCGCGTGCCGGTCGTCGCGTCGGTCATGGCTGCTCCTCCGGGGTGCGAGTTGTGTGCTGATCGGGTGCGGGCTCGGGCCGCTCGACTACGACGGCGCGCGCGAGCCACGCGACGGTGGCCTCCGTGCTGTCGGGGTCGGGCGGGTCGCCCGGGATCCACGTCGCGAGAGATGCACTCCCGGTCGAGCGATGCACTCCCGCGTGCATCTCTCGACCGGGAGTGCATCTCTCGGCGGCGGAGTCGTGGGTGAGGGCTGCGAGGAGCGCGCGTGCGTCGAGACCTGCCGCCGCGAGCGCCCGCAGCTCGCGCACGTTCACGCCGAGCGGCAACGGCCCGTTGCCGAGGTCCGTCCCGTAGACGACCGTCCCGCCGAGCGCGACGAACCGGCGGACGTTGTCGATCGCGACGTCCTGCTCGGCCGTCGGGCTACCCCAGCCGTGGATGTCGAGCGTGCTCACCCAGGCCATGCGGCTCCGCCCCGCCCCGCCGAACACGACGTTGCCCACGTTATCGGGCCTATCCCGTGCGTAACCCCGTGCTCGACGGCGCGCAGTGTCGTGCTCGGCGTGGGTGGCGGCAGGGTGGGTGTCGGGGCCCCAGGGGCGCGGGCGGCCCATCGCGGCGAGCAGGGCGTCGGGCAGGCGCTCGCTGAACGGCGCGTGCGCGAGCCGGTCGACACCGGCCTCGAACGCGTGCGCCGCCATGCCCTTCCCCTCGGTGTGCGCGACGACGTCCTGGCCCCGCGCGTGGGCGTGTCCGACGAGCGCGGCGAGCGTGACGTCGTCGGGCACGGGACCGGCGTCGGCGTGCAGCGCGACCTTGACGAACGCCGCGCCCGCCGCAACCTGGCGGTCGACGGCGGCGACGGCCTCGTCGGGGTTCGCGACGGCCTCGACGGACCCCGGAGGGGCCCACGACCGGTCCGACGGGTAGCCGCCCGGCGCGGTGAGGAACGCGCCTGCGAAGGCGACCTCGGGGAAGCCGGGCGTGCCGGGCCAGGTGCGCGCGACGTCGGGCACCCACCCGAGGTCGTGCACGACGGCGATCCCGCCGCGCCGCACCGCGACGGGATCGACGAGGCCGAGGTGCACGTGCGCGTCGACGAACGGCGGCAGGAGCGTCCCCCCGTCCACGACCTGGCCGAAACGGCCGGACCCACCCGCCCGGCCGGACGTCACGACCGACCGATCTCGGTGCGGACGGCGAACAGCTCGGGGAAGAACGTGAGGTCGAGCGCCTTCTGCAGGAACCCGACGCCGCTCGACCCACCCGTGCCGCGCTTGGTGCCGATGATGCGCAGCACCGTCTTCATGTGGCGGAACCGCCAGAGCTGGAAGTTGTCCTCGAGGTCGACGAGCTCCTCGCACGTCTCGTACTCCGACCAGTGCGCCTCGGGGTCGTCGTAGATGCGGCGGAAGACCTCGACGAGGTCGTCGTCGAGCGCGTGCGCGACGGTGAGGTCGCGGTCGAGGACCCGCTGCGGCACGTCGTGGCCCTGGCGCGCGAGGTGGCGCAGGAACTCGTCGTAGACGCTCGGCTCGGCGAGCAGCCGGGCGAGCTCGGCGCGCGCCCCGGGCTCGGCGTCGAACACCGCGAGCATGCGCGCGTTCTTGTTGCCGAGCAGGAACTCCACCGCGCGGTACTGCCAGGACTGGAAGCCCGACGCGTGCCCGAGGAACCCGCGGAACTGGGCGTACTCGCTCGGCGTGAGCGTCGCGAGGACGGACCACTGCTCGGTGAGCGTGCGCTGGACGTGCTTGACGCGCGCGATGCGCTTGAGCGCGGCGCCGAGCTCGTCGGCGGCGAGGAGGTCGCGCGCGGAGAGCAGCTCGTGGAGGACGAGCTTGAGCCACAGCTCGGTCGTCTGGTGCTGGACGATGAAGAGCATCTCGTCGTGGTGCTCGGGGTCGCTCACCGGCTCCTGCGCGGCGAGCAGCGTGTCGAGGTGCAGGTACGACCCGTACGTCATCTGCTCGCGGAGGTCCGTGACGATGTCGGACTCGAGCGCGCGCTCGTTGGGCGCGGGCAGCGGTGCGTCGGCCATCCGGCGAGCGTATGTCATGATCGTGACGAGCGCCAGGACAGCGTCACATGGCTCACGAGCTCAGTCCGCCTCGGCGCGCCGCTCCTCCTCCGCGACGGACTCGCCCGTCGGGTCCTCGGCGACGTGGTCGTCGAGGAACGCGCCGCCCAGCGGGCCGTCGCTCAGGCCGACGAGACGCCAGCCCGACGTCGGGTCCCCCTCGACCTCGATCAGGCCCGTGTTGGCGAGCGGCGTCCACGCGAGCAGGTCGACGTCCACCCCCGCGACCCGTGCGCACACCCACGCGCGGATCGCCGCGCCGTGGGACACGACGACGGCGGTCTCCCACCCGGTCTGCGCGACGCTCTCGAGGGCGTCGTCGTAGCGGCCGAGGAACTCGGTGCCGTCGGGACCGCCGGGCATCCTGCGCCCGGGCTCACCGCGACCCCACGCGAACACCGTCTCCAGGTAGCGCATGTGGTCGTCGTGGTGGGCCGACATCTCGAGGTCCCCGGCGTCGACCTCGCGCAGCCCGTCGAGGACGAGCGGCTCGCCGCCTCCTCCACCGCCGTCGAGGCGCTCGAGGAGCGGGGCCGCCGTGAGCCCCGTGCGCACGAGCGTCGAGACCGCGACCCCCTCGATCACGCGGTCCGCGAGCGCGTCGGGGATCGCGGCGGCCTTGACGAGCGCCGAGCGCGGTGAGGCCGGGCCCCGGCAGGGCGGTGTCGAGCAGGCCGGCGACGTTGGACGGGGTCTGTCCGTGACGGACGAGCAGCAGGCGCATGGTTCTCCGGGTTCCGCGAGTCTCGACAGTGGTCTCCCGCCACCCTACGAGCCGTGCGCGTGGCACGCTGGCGCCATGTCCCGCCGCGAGCTCGTCGTGCTGGGGACCGCGAGCATGGTCCCGACGCGCACCCGCAACCACAACGGCTACGTCCTGTTCTGGGACGACGAGGCGATCCTCTTCGACCCCGGCGAGGGGACGCAGCGCCAGATGACCCTCGCCGGCGTGTCCGCGACCGACCTCACGCGCATCGCGATCACGCACCTGCACGGCGACCACAGCCTCGGCCTCGCGGGCGTGTCCCAGCGCATCAGCGGCGACGCGGTGCGGCACACGATCGGGGTGACCTACCCGGCGTCGGGCCAGCGGTGGGTCGACCACCTGCTCGACGCGAGCGCGCACTTCCGCCGCGGGCACCTCGAGCTGCAGCCGCTCACGACGGACGGTGTCGTCCCGCCCGTCTCCGGCCGCCCGGAGCCGGGCTTCACGCTGCGCGCCGAGCGGCTCGACCACACGCTCGAGGCCATGGGGTACCGCCTCGACGAGCCGGACGGCCGGTCGCTCGACCCGGCGCTGCTCGTGCGGCACGGGCTCGCGGGCCCGGTCGTGGGTGAGCTGCAGCGCACGGGGGTCGTGACGGCTCCCGACGGCCGGACCGTGACGCTCGACGAGGTGAGCCGGCCTCGTCCCGGCCAGTCATTCGCGTTCGTCATGGACACGCGCCTGTGCGACGCGGTGCACCGGCTCGCGGACGGCGTCGACCTGCTCGTCATCGAGTCGACGTTCCTCGACCGCGACCGCGACCAGGCCGAGCGCTGGGGCCACCTCACGGCGCGCCAGGCCGCGACGGTCGCCGCCGAGGCGGGCGTGCGGTCGCTCGTGCTCACGCACTTCTCCCAGCGCTACCCCGACCCGACCGAGTACTGGCGCGAGGCGCGCGAGGTGTACGACGGCGAGCTCACCGTCGCCGCCGACCTCGACCGCGTCCGCGTCCCGCCCCGCCGCCACCCCGCCTGACACCTCGAACGACCACGGTTCTACCTCGCGAGGTAGAACCCTGGTCCGCCCAGGTAGAGCTATGGTCCCGCGAGGTAGAACCGTGGTCGTGCCCGACGGCGGTCAGTCGCCGCGCGCGCGGCGGGTCTCGCGGTCGTTGGCGCGCTGGATCGCGTCGACGAGCTCGTCCTTCGACATCGACGACCGGCCGTCGACGTCGAGCCGGCGTGCGACGTCGAGCAGGTGCTCCTTGCTCGCGTTGGCGTCGACGCCGCCCGCGGTGTCGGAGCTCGAGTCGAGCCCACCTTCCTCGGCGCGTGCGTCCGACGGGCCGGGCTCGTCCTTGGGCTCCCAGTGGTCGCCGATCTTCTCGTGCGTGTGCTTGAGCGCCGCGAACGCCACGCGTCGCGCGCGCTGGTCCGAGCCGTACTGCTCCATCGCGGCGTCGTACGCCTTGGCGAAGGTGCGCTGCGCCTTCTCGTCGGAGCGCTGCAGCGTGCTCGGGATCTCGGACTGCTTCGCGTCGCCGTCGCGCGTGGTCTTCGGCACGGGTCACACCTCCTGCTGTACGACGGCGGTCGCCGCCTCCCCCGAGCGTCTCGCCTCAGGCTGCGGCTCGCTCGTCGGGCGCGAGCCGGCCGGGTCCGGCCTACGCTGCGCGGATGTCGAGCGTGCTCCGCTTCCGTGGCCGCATCGCCGGTTGGGGCACCGCGTCGGGGACGCGTGTCGTCGTCGGCCGCTGGGACGCGTCGCCGTTCGGCGCGTTCTCCGACGTCATGGTCGAGCGGCCCGACGGCGAGCGGCTCCTGCTCGCGCCGTCGCGCCAGGTCGCGGACCTCGTCGGAGCGACGTACCGCTTCGACCGCGTCGAGGTCTGTCCCGTAGCGGTCACGGACCTCGATCCGGAGACGGAGCTCGACCGACCAGAGTTCTACCTCGACCAACCACGGTTCTACCTCGCGCGACCAGGGTTCTACTTCGGCAGACCAGGGTTCTACCTCGGCAGACGGGGGTACTCGCTCGCCGGGGCCAGCGCCTGGCGGGTCGTGGCCGGGCCGCTCGAGGCGACGGTCGTCGTCGGGCGCCGGACCGCCCTGGGCCGGGTGCTGCGCGTGCTGCCACGGCGCCTCACGACGTCGCGCCACGCCACCGCGCTCACCGACCCGGTCGCGCGGGTGCTGCTGCGCGGTGTCCGGACGCGCGGCAGCGCGGGGCCGGGGCGCGTCGAGCACTACGGCGCGACGGACGTGCGCGCGATCGTGGCCGCGCGCACGGCGTGGGACGGCGAGCCCCTCGGTGACCTGCGCGACGTCGACCCGACCGTGCGGTTCGGGTTCGGGTCGACGCCGCGGCGCCCGGCCGTGACCGACGTCGTGACGACGATCGTCACGCGCTGAGGCCCAGAACACGCCGAACCCGGGGTTTCACGTCAGACGACGGCCGTCGTGACGCGCAACCCCGGGTTCGGCGGCGAGCAGTGACCCCGATGCGGTCAGACGCCCCGGGCGGCGAGCCACCCCGCGAGGCGGTCCGGGCGGTCGGTGATGATGCCGTCGACGCCCAGGGCTGCCGCGGCCGCCCAGTGCTCGGGCTCGTTGAGCGTCCACACCGAGACCTCGCGGCCGTCGTCGTGGAGGCGGTGGACGAGTCCTGGGTCCTCGAGGAGCAGCGTGCCGATCGGGTTGCACGTGACGACGTCGAGCTTGTCGGCCCAGGCGAGCACGTCGTCGTCGAGCGAGGCGACCAGGAGCCCTCGGCGCAGGCCGGGGTCGGCGTCGCGCAGGGCGGCGACGGTCTCGGGCCAGAAGCTCTGCCCGAGGACGCGGTCCGTGAGGCCCGCGAACCGCAGCGGCCCGGTCACGCGCCGCACCTGCTCGACGGTCCACGAGCCCTTGAGCTCGAGCAGCAGCTCGATGCCCGGCCGCCGCTCGAGCAGGCCGATCACCTCGGCGAACGTCGGGACGCGCTGCCCCGCGAACGCGGGCGAGAACCACGACCCCGCGTCGAGGGCCCGGACCGCCGCCCGGTCGAGGCGCGCGACGGTCCCGCTGCCCGACGTCGTCGCGTCGACGGTGTCGTCGTGGATGACGACGACCTCGCCGTCGGCCGTGAGCTGCACGTCGAGCTCGATCGCGTCGGCGCCGGCGCGCCACGCCGCCTCGAACGCGGCGAGCGTGTTCTGCGGCGCGACCGAGCTGTTGCCGCGGTGCGCGATCACCCGCGGCCGTGCGCCGGTCACAGGTACGGCTCCACGTTCTCGGTGTACGCCGTCTCGATGCGCGGCGTGACCGACTCGAACGCCGTCGCGGGGTCGACGCCCTCGATGACGATCTGCTCGATCGCCTCGTTGAGCAGCGCGTCGGCGCCGGGGACGAACACGCGGACGTCGTCCTGGATGCGGGCCTTGTCGGCGAGCTGGTCGACGGCGGTGCGGAACTGCGGCGTCGCCTCGTAGATCGCCTTCATGGTGTCGGACTCGACGGCCGACGTGCGCACGGGCATGTAGCCGGTGTTCTGCGAGAAGTACGCCGTGTTCTCGGTGTTCGTGAGGAACGCGAGGAACATCGCCGCGGCGAGCTGCTCCTCGGGCGACTTGGACGACGGGATCGCGAGACCCGTGCCACCGGTCGGGGTGCCGCCGCCCGCGGGGCCGTCGGGCAGGTAGGCCGTGCCGACCTCGAACGTGGCGGCGTCGAGCGCACCCTTGAGCGAGCCGGTCGAGCCGATCGTCGAGGCGATGAGGCCCGACGAGAAGTCGACCATCGCGTCGTCGGCGGAGAGCGTCGCGACGCCCTTCTCGTGGAACAGGTCGTGGAGGAACTGGCCGCCCGCGAGCGACTCCTCGCTGTCGAGCGTGAGTTCGAAGCCGTCGGAGTACGCCCCGCCCTGGCCCCAGATCATGTTCTCGAACCACCACGCGCCCCACGACGGGCCGGTGGACAGGCCGAACGTCGAGCCGTTCGCCGGCACGAGCGGCTTGAGGGACGCGTCCCACTGCTCGAGCTCGTCCCACGTCTCCGGGCCGCGGTCGGGCAGACCGGCCGCCGTCCACAGGTCCTTGTTGTAGTAGAACAGCGGCGTCGAGCGCGCGTAGGGCACGGCCCAGTGCTGGTCCTCGTACTCGTAGTCCGCGTAGAGCGCGGGCTGGTAGTCGTCGGCGTCGGCCTCGACGAACTCGAGGACCTCGTCGAGCGGCATGATCTGGTCGTTGAGGTGGTAGCGGAACCACCACACGTCGGACGCGATGACGACGTCGGGCAGCTCGTCGGTCTGCGACGCGGCCTGGAAGCGCTGGGCGACCTCGTCGTAGTTCGCGCCGGCCGTGACGAGCTCGACCGAGATGCCGGACTCCTCCTCGAAGCGGTCGATGAGCTCCTGCTCGATCTCCTGGGACGTGCCCGGGTGGTTGCTCCACCAGGTGATCTCGGACGCGGGCTCGACGGTCGACCAGTCGACGGCCTCCGCCGTCTCCTCGTCGCCCGCGGTGCCGGCGCCGTCGGCACCGGCGACGCTCGGGCCGGCGCACGCGGTGATCGTGAGCGCGGCGACCGCGGTCAGGGCGGTGGCGGCGGCGCGGGCCCGACGGCGGCGCGCGGGCCGTCCGACGGGTGCGGTGAGGCGGTGAGACACAGGGGACACAGGTGCTCCTTCAGGTCGTGCACCGGGTCTCGGTGCGCTTCGGGGAACCCGGCCGCGCGAGGCGGGCCGGGGAGTCTGGGGGCGAGCGCCGGGGTGCGCGACGACGCCGGGCTGGGTCAGCCCGTGACCGCACCGGCCGTGAGGCCGGCGACGAGGCGGCGCTGCAGGACGAGGAAGACGACGAGGATCGGCAGCGTGACGACGACCGTCGCGGCGAGCAGCACGCCCCAGTTCGTCATGCCGTCGGTGTTCTGCAGCAGGGTCAGGCCGACGGGGAGCGTCATCTTGTCCGGGCGGTCGATGACGAGGAACGGCCACAGGTAGTCGTTCCACTCCGTCACGACGGACACGAGCGCGACCGCCGCGAGCGTCGGCGTGCTCATCGGCACGACGAACCGCCAGAGCCTGCGCCAGTGGCCCGCGCCGTCGAGCTCGGCGGCCTCGAGGATGGAGCGCGGGAGGGTGAGGAAGTGCTGGCGGAACAGGAAGGTCCCGAACGCGCTCGCCAGGCCCGGCACGAGGATGCCCTGATAGGTGTTGAGCCACCCGAGGCTCGCGACGAGCGTGTAGTTGGGGATGATCGTGATCTGCGGCGGGATCATGAGCGTCGCGATGACGAGCCCGAACACGACCTTCTTGAACGGGAAGTCGAGGAACACCAGCGCGTAGGCGCACGTCAGACCGAGCGCGACCTTGAGCCCCGCGCCGACGACGGTGATCCCGACGCTGTTCGCCAGCAGCCGCCCGAGCGGGATCGAGTCCGCGGCCTGGGCGTAGTTGTCGAGGTTCAGGCTGCCCGGGAGCCACTGCAGCGGGACCGTGTAGAGCTCCGCGGGCGTCTTCAGGCTCGCGAGCACCATCCACAGGAGCGGCGCGCCGAGCACGACGGTCGCGAGGACCAGGGCGAGGTACCCGCCGGGCTGGAGCCTGCGCCGTCGGGCACGGGGACCGCCGACGGCGCGTGGGCCGCCGGAACGCGGACCCCGGGCGAGGGCGGCCGGCGTGGCGGGCGCGGTGTCGGGGCGCCCGGTCGTGGTGGGCGCGACGGCGCTCATGCGTAGTGGACCTTCCGCTGGACGAAGCGCATCTGCACGGCCGTGACCGCGAGCAGGACGAGGAAGAGGACCGTGGCGACCGCCGACGCGTACCCGGCGCGGCCGTTGACGAAGCTCTCCTCGTAGATCGAGTACATGAGCGTCGTGGTGGACCCGAGCGGCCCGCCCTGGGTCATCGCCTTGATGATGTCGAACGACTGCAGCGACGCGAGGAGCATCGTCACGACGAGGAAGAACGTCGTCGGCGTGAGCAGGGGCAGCACGATCGAGCGCAGGGTCCGCGCCGGCGACGCGCCGTCGATCGCGGCCGCGTCCCGCAGGTCCTGCGGGACCGACTGCAGGCCCGCCAGGTAGATGAGCGCGACGTACCCGAGGTTCTTCCACAGGTAGACCACGACGATCATGACGAGCGGCCACGGGCGCTCGGTGTACCACTGCGGCGACGCGACGCCGACCCAGCCGAGCAGCTCCTGGACCAGCCCGTAGCGGGGGTCGAACATGAACAGCCACAGGATGCCGACCGCGAAGCCCGACAGCACGTACGGCGCGAACGCGACCGTGCGGGCGACCCCGCGGCCGCGGAGCTTGCGGTTGAGCAGCAGCGCGAGGGCCAGGCCGAGGACCATCGCGCCGCCGACGGTCGCGAGCGTGAAGACGAGCGTCGTCATGACGATCCGGCCCGTCGTCGGCGCGGTGAACCACTCGACGTAGTTGCCGAACCCGACCTGGCGCGCGACCGGAGAACCGAGGTTCCACTGCAGCGTCGAGAGGTAGAAGCTCTGCAGCAGCGGGCGGTACACGAACACGAGCAGCAGCACGAGGTTCGGGCCCGCGAGGAGCAGGGCCCACAGCAGGTTGCGGCGCCTGGTGCGTGCGGCGCGGCGGCTGCGGTGCAGCGCCTGGTGGGCCGGGGGTGGGGCGTCCTCGCGGGGTGGAGCACCCGCGGCGCCCGGCGCCCTCGGGGTCACGACGGTGGTCACAGCGCAGTCCGCTCGTCCGGGGATGAAGTGGTCGGCCGCGCGTTGTCGGGGAAGCTCCGAAGGTCGCTCCTCCGCGCCGCAGCCACTCGGAGCATAGGAAGTAGGAGTGGGGCTTATAGGCGTATTTGTCCGGGAGCCGATCCAGCCTTCCGGGAACGTTCACCTGCCCGCATCGCGCCCGTCACCGGGGTAGACGAGACGCCGCCTCCTGGACATGTCGGACCGGGTTGTCCACAGAACGGGACGAGAGGTTCCGTCGAGCGGGGTCGCTTCGCTAGGTTCTGGGGCAGTTCGTGCGACGGCGCCGGTGACACCCGCGGTCCGCTGTCGCTCGTCATCGACCTGCAGGGGGTCCCGTGAGTCGTCCCGCCCGTGTGCTGTCCCATGCCCGTGCCCGACGGCGGTCGGTCGCCGTAGGTGCCGTCGTCGCCGTGGGGCTGGTGGTCGCCGGCTGCACCGGCGGCGCCGAACCCGACCCGTCGCCGTCGGTCGAAGAACCGGAGTCGCCGTCGCCGACCGAGACACCCGAACCGGAGCCGACCGAGTCCGGCCCGGTGAAGCCCAAGCGTCCGGCGGCGATGGACCGCGACGACGCCGAGGGCGCCGCCGCCGCGGCGGAGTACTTTCTCGAGCTCTACCCGTACGTCATGACAACAAGCGACACGGCGGATTGGGTAGCCATGTCCCATGCCGAGTGCGGCTACTGCTCCGACGCGCTAGCAAGCGCGTCATGGCTGAGCGAGAACAATGCGGCGTTCTCGGGCGGTGGGACCTCGGTCGAAATCCTTGACTCCTACGGACGCGACGCCGAGACCGGGATCTACCCGATGGATGTCAGATCGATTCAAGAGGCGATCTCCATCGTCGGCAAGGACGGGGCCGTCGTGGAAGACGTCCCTCGGAGTGAGTCGACATTCCGCGTCGAGGTTGGACGCAACACAGGCGCATGGGTCGTCGTCGAGGTTGCGCCGACGCCCGAGACGGGAGCCTGACGTGGCCCGACCTCGCCTTGCTATGAGCTTCGCACCCGTCATCGTCGCCATGTTCATTCTGACTGGCCCGGCCGCGGCATCAGCTCTCCACGAAGCGACACCACCGTTGGCTACCGCCCAGCAGGCGACGTCCCCTGGCTTTGGACAGGACAGCCACGCGCGCGATCAGAACGTCACTCTCGAGATCTGGCAACGCACCATCGGAGGCGTGTCCGTCGAGACCGGCGCCGATGATGGGCCTGCGACTGAGAGGTACTTTCGGGCCGAGCAGACGACGTGCTCGTTATTCCATGGGCTCGACGACCCGACTTCTGACCTGTCCGGACGATGCGCTGACTGGGAACGACTCCAAGCTGAGAACCTTGAGTGCGACGCCAACTCGTACTACCTCGGCGCCCTGTACCGCCAGACCCGCGAGATCGGTGCCGACGGCACCCCCGGCGACTGGTCGGCCACCGGTGACCCCGTCGCCGACCAGTCCTGTGTCACGCCCGCCGACCTTGCCGCCGAGGCCGAACGCGCTCTCGCCACGTTGACCCTCACGCCGTCACCGATCGTGGTGCAGCCCCCGGACGGGTGGACGCTGGTCAACGTCCCCACCATCACCTACACCGAACCCGGCGAGCAGATCCTGGACACGACCCTGCTCGGCATCCCGGTCCAGATACGCGCCGTCCCGGACACCTACACCTGGGACTACGGCGACGGCACCGATCCCCTCGTCACCACCGACCCGGGTGCGGCGTACCCGCACGAGACCGTCGCGCACACCTACGACCAACCCGCCGACGCCGTCAACATCACGCTCACCACCACGTGGACCGGCCAGTTCCGCATCACCGGCACCCCGACCTGGACCGACGTCACCGGCACCGCGAACACCGCGACCACCGCCGACCCGCTCCAGGTCTACGAGGCCCGCTCCCGCCTCGTCACCGACAACCTCGACGACTGACCCGCGTGGGACTGGCCATCGGTCTCTGCCGGGACCGCGAGGTAGAACCCTGGTCCTCGACCAGGGTTCTACCTCGCGCCACCAGGGTTCTACCTCGGCCGACCAGGGTTCTACCTCGATCGATCACGGTTCCATGTCGCGTGACCATGGCTGCTCGCGGTGAGGGCGTGGATTCCGTCCTGCGCAGCGCCATCGCACCGGTGTGCCGCATCGCTTGAGAGCCGCACTCCGGCTGCCGACGCCTCGCCCGCGCCTTCGCTGCTGTCGGAGAGCAGCGGCACCACGATGATGACCAGACCGACGAGGACGAGGACGGCTCCCCACGCGCGCAGCAGCAGCAGGTAGGCCCGGCTCGGCCGCCCGTCCTTGTCGCGCTGCCAACGCCGCCAAGGACGACCCCGGCGGAACGCGTGGGAGCCGGGAGCGATCACCATCCAGGCGCCCGCTGCGACGACGACGATCCCCAGGACGATGGCCATGCTGGGACCGTACTGTCCGAGCGGTCCCCTCGTCGCCCGGTCCGTCGAGCGACTCGTGGCGCCGCCCATCGGCCGGGCGGCGCCACGAGTCGTTTCCGGCCTACGTCACGCGCAGTTGAGCGCGTCGTACGCGGCCGTCACCTCCGTCGTCGTGCCGGCGACGTCCGTGACGACGACGAGCGCCTCGCCCGCCTCGAGCGCGCCACCGCGCACCTTGAACGACTGGTAGGCGTTCTTGCCGGGCTCGACCTGGGCGAACGACCGCTCGCCGTGCTCGGTCCGCAGGGCGATCGCGACCGTCTCGTCGCCGTCGTTCGCCGCGCGCACCGCGAGATACGGGGTGCCGCCGAGGCAGCGCGGCTGGGCCGTGACCGTGACCTGCGGGTCGACGGGCGGCACCTCGGCCGGGTAGACGTCGAGCGCGTCGAGCTCGGTGTACCAGGTGAGCTTGGTCAGCGCGACGGTGTTCCAGCCCTCCTGGAGCTCGACCTCGTGCACCACCGACTGCCAGTTCCCCCACGTGGTGTGCGGGAAGCTGACGACGCCGGCGTCCTCGCCGTTCACCGTGACGGTGCTCGACGAGGCCAGCGTGTAGCCGCCGCGCTCGGACCCGTTGGCGAACCGGACCCCGAGCGCGTACGGCCCGGCGTCCTCGGCGAAGACCTGGAGCGCGACCGAGCTGTCGAGGAAGTCGAGCCCGCCCACCTTCTCCCCGCCGGACGCGCCCGCCGCGGTCCCGACCGAGCCGCGCGTGATGACGCCGTCCTCGAACTCGTACCGCGTCGCGTCGGACGGGATCACGGGCGGCGCGATCGGCCGCGGGTCGCGCGTCGCCGGGTAGACGTCGAACGCGTCGAGCTCGGTGAAGAACGTCGCGCGGGTCAGCGTGATCGTGTTGGTGCCCGCGACGAGGTCGACCAGGTGCTCGGACGTCTGCCAGTTGCCCCACGTGGTGTGCGGGAAGACGACGGTCTCCGCGTCCTGGCCGTTGACGGCCAGCGTGCCCGTGGACGGGACGCGCGTCGACCCGTCCTGGGAGCCGTTCGCGAACCGGATGCCCAGCAGAGCGGGGCCGGCCTCGTCGGCGTGCACCTCGACCGTCACGGACGAGTCGGCGAAGTCCAGGCCGCCGACCTTCGCCCCGCCGGACGCGCCGCCGTCGGGCACGACGCGCGCGTTGGCCACAACGCCCTCCTCCGCCTGGTAGCGGTCGGAGGCCTGCGGGACGAACGGGACGCCGTCGGCCGTCCACTCGAGGTCCGCGACGTACATCGCGCGGTACGTGAAGGCCGTGTTCCAGCCGTGGAAGACGATCGCGTCGCTCCCGTCGGGCGCGGTGACGATGTCCTGCCCGCCCGGGCCGCGCACGTCGCCCTGGAAGCGGTCGCTCGTGAGGAGCTCGGTCGTGGCCTTGGTCCACGGGCCGGCGAGGCTCGACGCCGTCGCGTACGCCGTGCGGTAGGCACCGCCGTAGAAGTCGTTCGCCGAGTAGAAGAGGTAGTAGGTGCCGTCGCGCTGGACGATCGTCGGCGCCTCGACGACGCGGCCCTCGAAGGCCTTGTCCACGCGGATGAGCTCGACGGGCGGGCCGGTGAGCGTGGTGCCGTCGGACGAGAGCGGCTGCGCGAAGATGATCGCCGTCATGCCGGTGCAGCAGTTCCCGTCGGCCTTCCACAGCAGGTAGAGCTGGTCGCCGTCGCGGAACGTGCCGGCGTCGATCGCGCCACCCATGTCCTGCGTGCCGTCCTCGCCGTTGGGGCAGACGAACGGGTCGTCACCGACGGGCTCGAATGGGCCCTCCGGGGTGTCGGACAGCGCGACGCCGATGCACTGGCGCGGGGTCGTCGCGTCGCGGGCCGTGTAGTAGAGCGCGTAGCCGCGCTCGACCTCGGCGACCTCCGGCGCCCAGACGCAGCGGTCCGTCGCGCCGCCCGGGGAGAACGTGCACGTCTCGCTCACCCAGGCGCCGAGGTCCGGGGCGACGTCGGTCGGGTCGCTCCACGACACGAGGTCCGTCGACGTGCGGTGCTGCACGTTCTGGCCCTCGTGGTTCGTCGCGTAGGCGTGGTAGACGCCGTCGACGAGCAGGATGTCCGGGTCGGGGAAGTTCTCGTCGACGACCGGGGAGATCGTCGGTGCAGGGTCGGCCGCTGCTGGGCTCGCGGGCGCGGCGGTCGCGGATGCCGACGTCGCGGGCGCCGCGGTCGCGGCAGCGGATCCGGCGACCGTCAGCCCGAGCGCGAGCAGCGCGCTCGTGACAGCGGTGGCACGCGACCGCAGTGGTGACAGGGGTGGCTTCATGGGTGGGTGTCCTCTCGGCGGTGAGGGGGCAAGAACCCCGGACGACGTCGACCTCGGGGCTCCCTAGTGTCTCGGCCCACTCCACACAAGTCAACAACTTCCCGCAAGACTGAACACGTACCCTCATCGCGTGATTACCCCCTCCCCGGGGACACCGCGTCCGCACCCGTCCCGGTAGCGTCGCGACCGTGGACACATCCAGTGGGAGCGGTCGATGAGCGGGCGGGCGGTCGTCGTGGGCGGCGGGATCGGAGGGCTCGCGTCGGGCGTCGCGCTCTCGCGCGCAGGGTGGGACGTCACGGTGCTGGAGCGCGCGCCGTCGCTCGAGCCCGTGGGTGCCGGGATCGCCGTCGCGCCCAACGCGGTGCGAGCCCTCGTCGCCCTCGGGCTCGGCGACCGGCTGCGCGACCTCGCCGGGCTGCAGGGCGAGGTCGGGCTCCGGCGACCGGACGGGCGGTGGCTCGTGCGCGCGAACGCCGACGAGGCGAGCGCCCGGTTCGGCGACGACCAGACCCTCGTCCTGCACCGCGCGCAGCTCGTCGGCATGCTCGCCGACGCCCTGCCCGACGGCGCGCTGCGGCTCGGCGTGGACGCCGCCGTCGTGGACCCCGGCGACGCGGGGCGACCCGCACGCGTGCGGGTGCGGGACGTCGCCCACTCCTCGCGAGGGGGCGAGGAGATGGAGGTGGCACTCGTCGTCGCGGCGGACGGCATCGACTCACCGACGCGTGCGCGCTGGTGGCCCGAGGCGCCGAAGCCGGTTTCGGGCGGTTCGACGGCGTGGCGGCTCGTCGCGCCCGCGCCCGTGGGTGTCGTCGGGAGCGAGACCTGGGGGCGCGGGATCGTCGTGGGGATCGTGCCGCTCGCCGACGGGCGCGTGTACTCCTACGTGTCCGTCGCGGACGCGGCCGGGGTGCCGGCGTCGTTCGCGGAGCTGCGCGAGCGGCTCGCGGACTGGCACGAGCCGATCCCGTCGCTCCTCGCGTCGGTGGACCCGGCTCAGGTGCTGTGCCACGAGCTGCGGCAGCTGCCCGCTCCCCCGGCGTCGCTCGCGACGGGGCGCGTCGTGCTCGTCGGGGACGCGGCGCACGCGATGCTGCCGAACGTCGGGCAGGGCGGGTGTCAGGCGCTCGAGGACGCGGTGGTGCTGGGCGTGCGGATGGGTGCCGTTGCCGGTGCTGGATCCGCTGCTGCGAGCGTGCCCCAGGCGCTGCGCCGGTGGTCCGCAGAGCGGCGGCCGCGCGTCGTGAAGGTCATGAAGATGTCGGCGCTGATGGCCGGGATGTCCCGGTCGACGTCCCCAGTCGCGACGGCGATGCGCGACGCCGGCGCGCGGCTCGCCGGGCCGTGGAGCGCGGCGCTGGGATCGTGGGCGCTGCGCGGAGTGCTCAGCTGGCTGCCTCCCGAGGTATGACGGGTCTTCTGCCGGGTGACGTGGGCGGACGCCGCTAGGTTCGAGGCGTGATCAGGGTGCTGGTCGTCGGCGACGACCCGACGGTGCGACGGCTGCTGCGGGTAATCCTTCGGCCGGACGACATCGAGGTGGTCGCCGAGGCGTCCGACGGCGACGAGGTGGTGACGGCGGTCCAGGCCCATCACCCGGACGTCGTGCTCATGGACCTGCGGATGCCGCGAGTCGACGGGGTCGTCGCAACCCGGGCTGTCCTGGCTCTCACGGATCCTCCCGGAATCATCGTCATGACGTCGTTCGACACCGAGTCGGTCATCCTGGACGCGGTGCACGCCGGCGCCTCAGGCTTCCTCGCCAAGGACGCGTCGCCAGACGAGATCATGTCGGCGGTCCGCGCCGTTGCTGCTGGCGAAGGCGCACTGTCGCCACGAGCCGCGCGGACGGTGATGGCGCAGGTCAGCGCAGCCCCTGGTGCGGTGGGACGCCGCGAGGCGACGGAGAAGCTCGCGACGCTCACGGAACGCGAGCTCGAGGTCGCGCGGCTCGTCGCGCAGGGCCTGTCCAACCCCGAGATCGCGCAGCGGCTGTTCCTCGGCGAAGCGACCGTGAAGACTCACCTCTCTGCGGCGAGCACGAAGCTCGGTGTCACGAACCGCGTGCAGCTCGCCGTCGTCGTGACGCAGTCGGCGTCCGGCGACGCGTAAACGCCGCTTCCCTGCCCGTCATGCCCCCTGCGAGAGCCCCTCGCCGAGCGCTGCACCGGCGCCGCCTCAAACACGCTCATCCGCCCGGTAAAGACCGACGCCCGCCAATGTGATGACGATCGGCGCGCCCCTCGACCTCAAGAGCGGTTCGAGCAATCCGCCATTTTACGACGCTGCCCGCCCGCAGACTGGCGCACCTGCGTACTGCGGAGGCGGTAATCCACGGGTCAACGTGTACGTCCCTGCCTCCAATTCACCCCGTTGCCCTCTTGACGCGCTGGACCACCTCGGTGAAGCTGGGCCGTCGAGACGCGGCCGCATGAGAAGGAGCAGACCATCAAGGGCACCGAGAACAAGTTGCGAGAGATCCTCGAAGGCACCAAACAGTACGTGGTGCCCGCGTATCAGCGCGACTACGCGTGGTCGACCGGGCAGTGGAATGCACTCTGGCGGCCCGTGGAGCGTCAGTTCGATGCGCTCGTGAACGGAAACTCACTGAGCCCGTACTTCCTCGGTAGCCTCGTAATCAACGCTCAGGCGGACTCGTCCGCCTCCTCTGATGAACAGCCGAAGCGTTGGGACGTCATCGACGGTCAGCAGCGGCTGACAACCATCGTCATCCTTCTTGCCGCTCTACGCGACGCGACCGTCTCCGCTGTCCTGAGGGAGGGGATCGACGAACAAATCCTAAGGAACAAGTACGCGAGCGGCGACGGCCGCCTGAAGATCCTGCCAAAGGCCGCTGACGCCGAAGGGATGCGCGACCTCCTCGTCGACGGAGGAGAGGGGGGTACTGGCCGAATTCATGTCGCGTACCTCTGGATGCGAGACAGGGTAGGCCGCCTGCTCGACGTCCATGGCTCCGCCGCTGCCAGTCAGCTTCGACAGGCAATTCTCGACGGTCTACTCGTCGTCAAGATCGAGGTTGGCGAGGGCGACAACCCACACCGCATCTTTCAGACGCTCAACAGCACGGGAGTGGGCCTCTCCGAGGTCGACAAGCTGCGAAGCCATTTTTTTATGTTGCTTCCGGACAGCCACGAAGACGCCCATCATACCTATTGGCGTCCGATGGAGGACGCACTCGGGCGCAGCTTCGGTCGCTTCCTGTGGGTCGACCTCGTGAGCCGCGGGAACGGGCTTGAGCAGGTAAAGACCGAAGCTGTCTATGAGCACTGGCAGCAGATCTTGCAAGACGTCGAACACTCGGAGACCGAAGTCACCGCGACGCTAAAGGATTTGCATCGCCGACACAAGATATTTCTCGCTGCGACGGCACCCCACGAGGAGAACCTTCTCACGATACCTCTGCGCCGCTTGACCGAGTGGAGCTCGAATGTCCATCAGCCACTGACCCATCACCTCTTGGTACGTCATGCGGTCGGGGAACTGAGCGAAGTCGACCTCCGTCAATGCCTAGCTCTCGTAGAATCGTTTCTCGTGCGACGGATGCTCGTTGGCACGCCGACCAACAACCTCAACCGCATCTTCACGACGCTGGTGGGCCAGATTGCGTCGTTTGGCGGACCTGGAATTGCCGACGCGCTCCACCGTTTCCTCTCGGAGCCCGGCAAGTACTGGCCAAGCGACGCTGAACTGCGCGACAAGGCCGAGACGTCGCCCTTCGCCGCGTTTCAACGCGTGACGCAGCGGTATTTCGTGCTGCGAAGGCTCGAAGAGCATCGCGCCAAGGACGGCTACATCGACTGGACCTCAGCCAACTTTACTCTCGAACACTTCATGCCTCAGAAGCTCAACGCGCAGTGGTCTACGCATTTGCGCCAGTCGGGCATCAAGGACGTCGAGCACGTCCACCGGGAACTGGTGGATACAATTGGTAATTGCACGCTCACAAGCCTCAACCAAAAGCTGTCAAACTCGTTTCTAGACCGCAAGCAGGAGATCCTCTCGGGAAGCACGCTTCACCTGAACACCGAAATCTCCGAGTCCGCTGACTGGCTCCCCGACGACATCCGTCAGCGCTCTCGTCGCTTGATTGACGACGCCATCGAGATCTGGGAGGGTCCGCTCGCAGCAGTGAGCGATGCCAGTGCGCCCGACCTCTCCGCGGTTGAGGCGGCCCTCGCGGCGCTCACGGGGGCGGAGTGGACCTCTGCGAATGCTCTAGCCGAAGCATGCGAGGTCTCGTACGACGACGTCGTCGCCTATCTGGACGAAGCCCGTCCGAGCGAGCACCAGCGCGTCCTCAACCACGAAGGCGTACCCGACCCGCGCCGGGCCTGGGTGCGAGACGAGGGCCTGACGTCCATCGGCGAGCACCTGGTCGCGCTCGGCGTGCTGGCCTCAACGATTGACCTAACCGCCGACAAGAGTTTGTTCGTCGACGGGACCGCTATCGCCGAACGCGTCGGCTCCTGAAACTCAACGACCGACACCGCGAGGAGTAGGCCGCGAGCACTCGGCTCCGGTCTGCGCCCATTAGTCTTGCGCCTTTCATCGCGGCGCCTTCCGTTGTGCGGACTGATTTAAGAATTGGTGTTTGCGAACTGGGAGGTGCTTTTCAATGGTTCGAGTTCGGTCCGGGGTTGGTGGGCCTCGAGCTGAGGAGCTCAGGGGGTTCCTCGCGAGACGAGAAGTTCAAATCCGTACAGGGATGCGGTCGAACAGACTGGCGGTGTCGTGCTCGCTGAGTCGGTCCTAGTCACCGAATGAAGCACGCGGATGCACGACGAGACTCGCAGCGCAGCGCCCGCGCATCAGGCCGTGTCGGACTCGTGGTGGCGATTCGGTGCGTTCGGGGTCCCGGCAGAGCACGGGCGCCGATAGCGGCAAGAGGAGAGGCCGTCCTCGCAAACTTCAATGCCGACGTCGCGTGTTGACAGGCAATGTGATCAGCGTTCGATCACGAGCGGTCCGAGTCCCGGATGCTCCCGGAGCGCGTCCTCGCCGTGCGTGCGATAGAGCGTCATCACCGCCGCGAACGGTGCGTGGTCGCCCGTGAGGAGCAAGGGCTCAGTGGACGAGAACTGGCAGACGAGCCCCCAGCTCGCGGGCTCGGGAAACACTGCCGTCATCGCTGCGTAGTCGAACGAGAGCCATCGACCGCCCACCTGGACGAGCAGCCGGAAGTTGCTCACCACCAGCCGCGCGACACAGTGCTCACGCCACTGAGCCCGCGCCATGTTCTGGGCCGCGTTGCGCTGCGCCGCGTTCGACACAGCCGTGACGGCGAGGCCGGTGAGCACGAAGGACGGCCGCCCGTAGAAGAAGCCCGAGGTCTGCGTGTAGCTGACGTCCATGCCGTAGTACCGGGCATAGCGGATCGGCACGTCGCAGAAGAACTCTTCGTTCGGGTACCGGACGACGTCCCACACCGCCAGCGTCGGCGGAACCTCACGCTCGAGCAGCCGCCGATGAAGTTGTTGAGCATCGCTCCACGCCTTGGCCGACGTGTCTCGGCGCTGTATTTCCGCGACCTCGGACGAGTTGAACCTGCCCTTGCTCCGACGGTGGTCTCGGTAGGTGGCACTGCCCTTCACGATCGACACAACGACGAGCATTATCGGCGCGACGAAGAGACCGACGAACAGCGCCATGGCGGCGAGGATCCACCAACCCTCGAAGCTCTCGCGCTCGCTCAGGTGCGAGAGCCCGAGGACGCACGCGTAGAAGGTGATCGGCGCCAGGAGCAACGGCACGATCCACCGTGCATGCCGCCTGAACGGAGCCGCCTTAGCCATCCCGCGCGGATCATCCATCGAGGCCCCCTGCTTCCGTCGAGGATCGCTCCCCTGTGCGTCAGACACGCGCAGGCTATCCGAGCGCTCACCGGCGCGGCCTCGGGCATCCACAACGCGATCCCGCAGCTCCACGGTTCTTGTCCTCGCTCGCCGGCCCACCAAGCCGGGCGCTCCGCCCGGTCAGGCGCAGTCGTCGCAGACACCGTTCGCCGGCAGCTGCATGAAGCACGTCGGACACATGACGGCCGGACGCTCTGCGGCACCCGCGCGCACCGCACCACCCGCTGCTCGCACGAAGGTCGGCATCTCGTGTCGCTCGTAGCCGCCCCCCTCGAGCCGGACGTCGACGAACCCCCGGTTGAAGTAGGCGGCGGCCGGTCGGCCGTCGAGGTGCCCCACCCCGACGTACGACCGCGACTGCGGCGCCCAGACCTTGGTGAATGTGACCGGTCCGGCGATGTCTCGCATGAGCGGTCGGTTCTCGACGGGGAACTGCAATGCCTCGAACGCGTCGTCGAGCGACTCGTACTCCGTGCGCCCGACTCCGTGGATCTCCTTGTCGCACTCGGTGCACAGGTCCAGCTCGGCGCGGTCGCGGTCGTCGGCCTCGACGAGACCGCTCGTGTCCGCCAGATGACTGCACCCGCGGATGTGGAGCTTTCCGCGCCCCTTCGTCCGGACCAGTTCCGCGCGCGCCACGAGCTCGTCCTGCTCGTCCATGTCTCTCCTCGATCGAAGTCCGCGCGAGGCGGGCCGCTCTCCGCGACCCGCCGCGCGCCGTCGGGCACTCAGCGTGCGGCGGGAACCCCTCCTAGCGGCCCGGCCGCCAGCTGGACCTCGCTCGTGTAGCAGTAGAAGCCCGGCACGCGCTGGCCGGACCGGAAGGTCACCTTGTTGAGCTGTCCCGTGCGGTTGGCGATGACGTTCCACGGCAGCGGACCGTCGCCGGCCACGTCGACGAGCTGCTGGAGCGCGGCGCGCGACGAGTCCGCGTTGAGGTACACCGGCACGCCGCGCACGGTCGCCCACACGACCGCGCGCCCGCCGAACGTGCCCACGTCCGCGAGCGTCGGCGATCCCGACGCGAGCACCGACCGCAGGTGCTGCAGGAGAGCGTGCTCGTCGAACGGGTCGTCCTTCGTCCCGCGCGGCGCACGGACGGGCGGCGTCGGCGCGGGGCCGGCCCACGGGGCAGCACCACGGGCGGCACGCGCCGGCCCGGACCCACCGGCCGCCGCGCGGTCGGCCTCGGAGTACACCGCGTGCTGCTCGCGCGCCGCGGCAGGCGCGGCACCCGCGAACACCGCGCCGCGCATCGCCGCCATGCTGCGCGACGTCGCGGCGTACGCCTCGTCGACGCTGCCCAGGTCGTACGTGAGCGACCGCTCGCGCTTCACGCCGAGCGACGCGCCGACCTCGATCGCGTCCTGGTTGGCGCCCATGTAGAGGAACGTCCAGCCGAACTGCTCCTCGCGCTCGGTGACGAGCGCCTTGATCGCGGCGTGCGTGTACTCCTCCGAGGCGTTCTCGAGGCCGTCGGTCATGATCCCGACGATCACGGCGCCGGGCCGCTGCTCCTCGGGGAGCTGCGCGATGCGCAGCGCGGTCGTCTGCACGAGGCGCCCGATGGAGTCGAGCAGCGCCGTCATGCCGCGCGGGCGCAGGTCGAGCGGCGGGACCTCGCGCACGTCGAGGTCGGTGTAGAGCTCCTCGTACTCGTTGTCGAACTGCGCGAGCGTGACCGTGCAGCGGCCGGGCGCCTCGCGCTGCTCGGCGAGGAACAGGTCGAAGCCCTGCTCGGTGGCCTGCTTGATGGACTGCATCGAGCCGGACCGGTCGAGCAGCATGGCGAGGTGGGTGAGGGTCTGGTCGGGCATGGCGGTTCCCTTCGTCGTGCTGCTCGGGCTGGCGGTTCGGGGAGTGCTCAGGTGCGGCGGCGGAACCGCAGCGGTTCGACGGCGGTCGTCGGCTCGGGCGGCGGGGTCCCCCGCTCGCGGTCGTAGCGGGCGCGCGTGACGCCCTCGGCGGAGACGCGGCCGTCGGGGCCGGAATAGCCCGCGAGCGCCGGGGTCCGCGCGATCCGGGGCGGCACAGTGTTGGGCGCGACGCCCGCAGCCTCGGCGACGGATCGCATCGACGACCCGGCGAGCAGGGCCTCGGCCATGGCCTCGTCGAGCGCGACGTCGAGCAGCGCCCGGGCCCGTGACAGCGGCTCGACGGCGTCGCCCGGCGCAGCGGCCGACGCCTCGTCGAGCGCCGCGCGCGCGGCGTCGAGGCGAGGGCGGGGGTGCCGTGAGGCGTCGGTGGTCATGACGTCACTCTATGTGCAGTAATTGCACACGCGCAAGACATGCGCAGTGTTTTCACCTCGGAGCGCCATGCCTCACCTGGCCAGGTCGCCCCCGGCGGGGAACCCTAGAACTTTCATGAAGCAGCGACTAGCCTCCGTTTTATGAAAGCTGCCTCACCGCTCCTGCTTCCCCTGCTGAGGTCGCGAACACAGGGGGACATCCTCGCGCACGTCCTGCTCGACCCGGACCGTGCACAGAGCATCTCGGAGATCGCCGAGTCCGTCGGCACCTCGGCACCGACGGTGACCCGCGAGGTCGCGCGCCTCGAGGACGCCGGCCTGGTGCAGACGACGAAGCGCGGCAACACACGGCTCGTCCACGTCCTCACGGAGTCGGTCGTCTACGGCCCGCTCGTCGGCCTCCTAGCGGTGACCTTCGGTCCGCTCGCAGTCCTGCGCGACGCGCTGGGCGGCGTGGAAGGCATCGCGCGAGCCTTCGTCTACGGGTCGTGGGCGGCTCGGTACCACGAGCTGCCCGGCCCGGTCCCCGCCGACATCGACCTCCTCGTCGTGGGTGACCCCGACCGCGACGAGCTCGACGACGCCGTCGAGGCTGCCGAGCGCCGCTTGCACCGGGAGGTGAACGTCCGCCGCGTCCGAGCCGACGAGTGGGCGCGCGACACGAGCAGCTTCAAGCAGACCGTGCTCGACGGTCCGACCGTGGACGTGCTCGGCGGCTCCGGAACCGCGGATGCCTGAGTCGCGAGGACGGTGGACGACCGGGGAGGCCGTCGTCGTGGCAGCGCTCGAGCAACGCCGGCTGCAAGCCGTATACCCGTCAGCAGATCATGCGGCGCTGCTCGTCGAGCAGGCCGAGCAGCACCTGCGAACGGCAGCCCTCGTCGTCGACGTCGACCCGGCCGGCGCCTTCACGATGCTGTACGACGCCGCGCGCAAGTCGATGGTCGCCGTCCTTGCGGTCCAAGGCCTGCGCCCGACGTCTCGCGGCGGGCACCGCGTCGTCCAGGACGCCCTCGAAGCCCAGCTGGGGCGAGACGGTCGGACCGTCGTCCGCAGGTTCCGCGAGCTGCGCCTGCGCCGACACGACTCCGAGTATCCGGACCTCGACAGCCAACCAGTGACTCCGGACCAGGCACGTGAGGGCCTGGAGGACGCACGGACCGTCGTCGCTGCGATGAAGCGCTTCCTCCCGCTCGTGGGCCCCTGGTGACACGACGTCGACGGCGCATGCCGCGCGGCCGCGGACCCCGCTTCAGCCCGCGAGCGCTTCCCGCATGATCCGGACGGCGCGCGGGCCGACCCCGTGCAGGGCGAGGAGCTCCTTGTCACTCAGCCGTGCGACGTCGGACAAGGACGTGAGGCCCGCGCCGGCGAGCGCGCGCGTGGCCGGCCGGCCGATCGCGGCCGGGAGGTCCCCGGCCTGCCCGGGCTCGACGGAGTCCCCCGACGCGACGGGCGCGGCGAGGCGCTTCGGCGCCCGGTGCAGCCATGCGCGGCGCACCCAGTGGTTGAGCTGCTGACCGTTCATGTCGGCGAGCGGCACGCGCACGCCGAGCAGCGTCTCGCCGCGCGTCACGCGCTCGGCGGTGGGGTGCTCGGCGAGGACGGTCGCGACGTCGTCGGCCGCGAGGTGCAGCCGCACCACCTCGCCCGCCGTCGAGGCGAACGTCGTGGCGCGCACGGTGAACCCCGCTCCCCCGGCACGCGGGGTCTCCTCGGTCTCGGGCAGCGCGAGCGCGGCCTTGCGCAGCTGGGCGAGCGTCGTCATGCCGCCACCCTGCCACGGGTCGCCGGACCTCGGACACCCTGCGAGTCAGTCGCAGCCGACCTACGCTCACCGGAACCGAGCGGAGGAGACCCTGGTGCAGAACGCTGCCCGACCGAACACCCGACCGGCCGCACGACCCACCGCACGACCGGCCGCACGACCGGTCGCATGACCGGCCGCATCGTCCTCCTCGGCGCGACGGGGTACACCGGGACGCTCGTGGCCCACGAGCTCGTCCGCCGCGGCGCCCGGCCGGTCCTGGCCGCCCGCTCGCGCGACAAGCTCGACGCGCTCGCCGACGACCTGCGCGCCACCTCCGGCTCGTGGGCCGAGCCCGAGACGGCGGTGGTCGACCTCCACGAGCCGCGCACGGTGCGGGCGCTCGTGGACCGCGGCGACGTGCTCGTCTCGACGGTCGGGCCGTTCGCGCGCCACGGCGGACCCGCGGTCGACGCGGCGATCGGCGCGGGCGCGGTCTACCTCGACTCGACGGGCGAGCCGGCGTTCATCCGAGAGGTGTTCGAGCGCCACGGCCCGCGCGCCCGCGAGGCGGGCACGACGCTGCTCACCGCGTTCGGCCACGACTGGGTCCCCGGCAACGTCGCGGGCGCGCTCGCCCTGCGCGACGCGGGCGACGCGGCGACCCGGCTGCGCATCGGCTACTTCGGCAGCGGCGGGGGCGGCACGAGCGGCGGCACCCAGGCGACGGCCACGGCGTCGCTGCTCGAACCGTCCTACACGTTGCGCGACGGCTGGCTGCGCACGGAACGGCTCGGCGCCCGGACGGTGATGTTCGACCTCGAGGACGGAGCGGACGGCGGGCGCGTGCGCGGCATCTCCGCGGGCGGCACGGAGCCGTTCACGCTGCCTGTCCTCGCGCCGGGCCTGCGGGACGTCGACGTCGTGCTCGGCGTCCGCAGCCCGGCCCTGCGCCTCGTGCCCGCGGCGACGGCGCTCCTCGCCGGGGCGCTCCGGGTCCCGGGGCTGGGCACCGGGGTCCGCCGCCTCGTCGGGGCCCGCGCGTCGGGCTCGAGCGGTGGCCCGGACGCCGCACGGCGCGCGCGGTCGCGCAGCCACGTGCTCGCCGACGCGCGCGACGCCGACGGCGCGCTGCTGCGCCGCGTCCGGCTCGACGGCCCGGACCCGTACGACCTCACGGCGCGGTTCCTCGCCTGGGGTGCGATGCGTGCGGCCGAGGAGGGCGTGCGGGACGTCGGCGCGCTGGGTCCGGTCGAGGCGTTCGGGCTCGACGCGCTGCTCGACGGCGTGAAGGGCGCGGGCATGACCGTGCGCTGATCCGGGACACTGATCCGGGACACTGTGCCCGTGAGCAGCAGCTGTCAGCCCCGGCCCCCGCACCGGCGCACCCTGGTCTGGACGGCGGTGCGCGGTCGCGAGCGCCTCGCACCGGTCGCCGACTTCCTCGCGGTGCTCGCCATCCTGCTCGCACTGTTCGCCGGGTCGGTGTGGTTCCTCGTCGCCATGATCGCGACCGAGGAGGGGGTCGCCGCGACGGTCGCCGCGCTCCCCGTCCTGGGCTTCGGCGTCGGCCTGGTGATCTACGTCCGCAGCCCGGTGCGGCAGTCGGTGGTGCTCCGCCCGGACGAGATCGAGCTGCCGGTCGGGACGGAGCCGACGCGCGTCGTCGTGCGCTGGGACGACGTCGCGGCCGTGCGCACGCTGCCCGGCGAGCGCGGGCCGGTGCTGCAGGTCGACCTGCACGACGGCGCCCGCGCCCGCCACGCGGAGGGCGAGGACCTGCTCCAGGGTCGCCCGCTCCACGGCCCGTCGCCGGACACCGTCGACGTCGTCGACGCCGAGGCAGTCGCGCACGTCCTGCGCCACCTCCTCGACCACCCGGACGACCGCGCCCGGCTCGCCGAGCGCGGGGGCGTGGGGATCGTGCTCGCGTTCGCGCGCCCGGTCTACGGCGAACCGCCGGCCTGAGCCGCGCCGCCGTCGACGACTGTCGCCCGGCGAGTGACCCGCCGAGCACGACCCTGCGCGCGGTCGAGCACGACCTTGCTGTCGGAATGGCGCCCAGAACGACAGCAACGTCGTGTTCGGCGCGTCCCGGGTGGGCGGCGGCACGACGACGGCCCGGCCCCGCGCCCCGGAGGGAGCGGGACCGGGCCGTCGCCGGTCGGACGTCGGTTCGGTCAGGCGTCAGCCGACCGATCCGTCAGCGGCCGATGTCGGACAGCAGCGCCGCCTCGATGACGAGCTCGCGCTCGGTGTCGTCGAGCACGCCGTCGAGGACGAGGTCCTCGGTGACGAGGCTGACGTGGTCGACGAACTCGCGGTGCGTCGCGTACTCGTCGGTCTCGGCGACGTGGTCGTTGACCGTGCAGCCGGTGCCGTCGTCGTAGTTCTGCACCGTGCTGTCGTGGCCGTCGATGACGACCGTCGGCCGCACGTCGGAGCCCACGCAGCGGTCGCGGACGAGCTGGAGGACCGTGAACGTGACCTCGCCGGTCGCCGAGACGTTGCCCACCCCGTCGACCGCGCGGTAGCGCACGACGTGCTGGCCGTCGGCCGCGAACGCGACCGGGGCCGCGTAGCGCTGCCACGCACCGCCGTCGGCCTGGAACTCGATGCGGTCGACGCCCGACTCCTCGTCCACCGCGGTGAGGGTGACCCGTGCGCTCGCGACGAAGTCGCCGTCACGCGTGCGGCTGCCGCCCACGCCTGCCGTGACCACGGGACCCTCGGTGTCACCGGGCTCCTCGCCGCCCGCGATGACGAACGTGACGCTCTTCGGTGCCGACACGTTGCCCGCGACGTCCGTCGCGCGGTAGGTGACGGTGTGCTCGCCCGGGGTACGGACCGAGACCTGCGTCGCGTACGGGGTCCACGCACCGCCGTCGAGCTGGTACTCGACGGACCCGACGCCCGAGTCGGCGTCGGTCGCGTGCAGGCGGACGAAGACGTTGCTGAGGTACTCCCCGGCCTCGTTCTTCTCACCGCCCATCACGCGGTGGGCCACCGTGGGGGCGACGGTGTCGCTCCCGTCGCCCTCGACGACGGCGAACGTGACGCTCGCGTCCTCGGAGACGTTGCCCGCCTCGTCGGTCGCGCGGTAGGCGAGCGTGTGCTGGCCGGGCTCGTCGACCACGACGGCGCCGGTGTACGGGGCCCAGCCCGCGCCGTCGAGGTCGTACTCGACGGACGCGACGCCCGAGCCGTCGTCGGTGGCCGTGATCAGCACGGACGCGGAGCCGACGTAGGCGCCGGTCTCGTCCTGCGTACCGCTGACCTCGTTGGTGACGGTCGGAGCGGTCGTGTCCTCGCCGGCGTCGGCGACGACGGTGAACGTCGAGACCGTCTCCTCGGACACGTTGCCCGCGACGTCGGTGGCCCGGTAGACGAGCGTGTGCTCGCCGGGCTCGTCGACGACGAGCGGCTCGGTGTACGGGGCCCAGCCGGCGCCGTCGAGGTCGTACTCGACGCTCTCCACACCGGACGCGTCGTCCGTCGCGGTGAGCGTCGCCGTGGCGGACCCGACGAACGCGCCGTTGTCGTCCTGCTCCCCCGTGACCTCAGCGGCCACGGTCGGGGCGGTCGTGTCGTCCTCGCCGCCCGCGACGACGGTGAACGCCACGGAACCGACCTCGGACACGTTGCCCGCGACGTCGGTCGCCCGGTAGGAGACGGTGTGCTCGCCGAGCTCGGTGAAGGCCACCGTCGTGGTGTAGGGCAGCCACGCGCCGCCGTCGAGCTGGTACTCGACCGACGCGACGCCCGACCCCTCGTCCGCGGCGTGCAGCATGAACGAGGCGGTGCCGACGTAGGCGCCGTTCTCGTCCTGCTCGCCCATGAGCATGGGCTCGACCGTCGGGGCGGTCGTGTCCTCCTCGCCGGAGCCCTCGACGACGGTGAACGTCGCCGTCTGGGCCTCGGACGTGTTGCCGGCGACGTCGGTCGCGCGGAACTGCAGCGTGTGCGCGCCGACGGCGTCGACGAGGAACGGCTCGTCGTACGCCGTCCAGCCCGCGCCGTCGAGGTCGTACTCGACGCCCGCGACACCAGAGGCGTCGTCGGTCGCGGCGAGCGTGACCGTCGCGCCGCCGACGTACGCGCCGTCGCCGTCCTGCTCGCCCGTGACCTGGGCGGTCACGGAGGGCGCGGTCGTGTCGTCCCCACCGCCGCCGTCGGTGACGACGAGCTCGCCCCACATCTCGCCGTGCCCGGGGATCGCGCAGAAGTAGCGGTACTTGCCGGGCGTGAGGTTCACCTGCGCCTCGTGGCGCCCACCGTTCGCGTCGAACGGGCTCGCGAGGATGTTGAGGTTCACGTCGTGGTTGTAGCCCGGGGTCGACGTGTCGAACGTGAGCGTGTGGCTCATGCCGAACGTGCTGCCGGTCGCGATGCTGTTCTCGAACACGATCGTCGCGGGGCCCGCCTCGGCGGTCGCGGGGAAGGTCTTGTAGTCGGTCACGCTGTTGTCGCCGGTCCAGGTGAGGACCTGGGCGGCGGCGACGGTGGCGTCCGCGGCGGACGCGAGCGAGGTCGCGGTCGGGGCTGTGGCCGCGACGGGGGTCGCGGTGGTGGGGGCAGCCGTCGCCGGTGCGACGGTGAACACCGTCGCGGCGGTGAGGCCCGCGACCGCGGCGGCCACGAGCCGCCTGGCGCCCGTGCGACGGGTGTCGCCAGGGCCGGTTCGTCGTTCCATGGGGTGCACTCCTCGTGCGTCGTTGGTGCGAGGTCTGTGGTGCGAGATCGGTCGACGGTGGTCCGCCGTCGTGCTGGACGACGGCGGACCACCGGACGTGCGGGTCCTACAGGTCGGCCACGCGGATGTCACGGAACTCGATGAGGTCCGAGTTCCCGTGGTTCTGCAGGCCGATGAACCCGCTGTCGAACTGGCGCAGGTCGGTCGGCGGGTCGCCCGCACGGGACGACTGCTGTCCCGGCGAGTTCTCCCACTCGTTGATGACGACGCCGTTGCGGATGATCGTGTACTGCTGACCGACCACCCGGATCTCGTACTCGTTCCACTCGCCCTTCGGCTTCTCGCCGCCGGTGTTCAGACCGAGCGGGTCGAAGTTGTAGACCGAGCCGGTCTTCTGCGGCTCGCCCGTCGGGCCGTCGTAGATCTGGATCTCGTGACCGCACGAGATCGCGACCCACGCCGGGGACTGACCCTCGGCGCACTCGACGTCGCCGGGCTCGTTCGGGTTCGGGAACCGGGTGAACACGCCGGCGTTCGCGTAGTGGTCACCCTCCGAGACGTCGCGGTAGAGCAGCTTGACGGAGAAGTCGCCCAGCTCCTCACCCGCGTACCAGAGCATCCCCAGCCCGCCCTGCGAGCGGATCGACCCGCCCGGCTCGAGCGTGAACTTCCCGCCCGGTGCCTGGAACCAGTCGTACAGCGACGCCTCGGTGCCGTCGAAGATCGTGCGGTACCCGCCCGGGTCCACACCGATCTGGGACCGGGCCGCCGCGTCGACGAGGCGAGCGCGCTCGCGCTCGTCGATCCGGCTGTCGTCGTACAGGCTCTTCGCGACCGACTCCACGTGCGCCAGGAACCGCGCGTGGGTGCGCCACTCCTTCTCGTCCTGGAACAGGTCGTTCATCGTGCAGGCGCCCAGGTCGAGGTTCTCGACCGTGGAGTCGACGTCGCCGAAGAACACCGTCGGGCGCTCGTCGGGCAGGGTGCACGACGGCGAGCCGTCGGTCGTGACCGTGGCCGTCGACCCGTCCGCGTACGTCACGGTGAGCTTGGCCTCGTACGTCCCGATGCGGGGGTACTTGTGCTTCGGGTTGGCCTGACGCGAGGTCGAGCCGTCGCCGAACTCCCAGAGGTAGGAGACGCCACCGGAACGCTCACCGGTGAACTGCACGGTCAGAGGGTCGCCCTGGATGCTCGTGGCGGACGCCGCCGGGGCCGGGGTCGGAGCCCCGCCCTGGTAGGTGATCCGCATGAGCTTCTGGTTCGGGTCGAGGCTGAAGAAGCCGCCCGCGTAGTCGACCATGTACAGCGCGCCGTCCGGACCGAACTTCGCGTCCATCCAGCTCTGCAGCAGCCCGTCACCGCGACCGCCCGGGATGATCTGGCGCAGGTCCTCCATGAACGCCGGGGCGCCCGCCTCGTCGACCGTGTCGGGGTTGACCGTCACCGCGACGCGGTTGTTCGAGTTCGACTGGTCACCGATGAACCACTTGCCCTCCCAGTACGAGGGCCACGCGACGTCGGACTCCGGGTCGACCTGCGACTGCCGGTAGGTCGGGCCGGACATGACGGCCTGGCCGCCACCCCGCAGCCACGGGATGGTGTAGGTCGCGTCCTCGTCCTCGTACGTCGGGATGCCGTTGCCGCGGTCCGGGAAGACCGGCCCGCCGCCCGACGGCGAGTACCAGATCATGTTGTCCCGCACGGGCGGGAGGTCCACGAGGCCGGTGTTGCGGGGGGACGTGTTCTTCGGGTTGTCGCAGTCGTACCAGCCGGTGAGGACGCTCGCGTCCTCGTTGCTCCGGTCACGGTACGGCTGCTTGTTGCCCATGCAGTACGGCCAGCCCTGGTTGCCCGCGGACGTGATGATCGTCGCGGTCTCGTACTTGGCCGGGCCGAGCTCGGGGTTCGGGCTGCCGGCGTCCGGCCCGACCCAGGCGGCGGTGAGCCAGTTCGTGTCGGGGTCGATCTGCAGGCGCGAGATGTTGCGCACGCCCATCACGTAGATCTCGGGACGCGTCTTGTCCGCGGGGTACTCGCCCACCGGGAACAGGTTGTCCTCCGGGATCGTGTACGTGCCGTCGGGCTCCGGGTGGATCCGCAGGATCTTGCCGTTGAGGTCGTTCGTGTTGCCCGAGGTACGGCGCGCGTCCTGGAAGCTGATGCCCGCGTACTCCTGCGTCCAGTTGTTGCCGGAGTACCCGTTCGAGCCGCCGGACGAGTTGTTGTCACCCGAGCCGATGTAGAGGTTGCCCTCGTCGTCGAACGCCATGCCGCCGCCCGCGTGGCAGCAGCTGTGGATCTGCGTCTCCCACTCGAGCAGGTCGACGCGCGTGCTCTGGTCGATCGTCGGGGTCGCCGGGTCGTACGTGAACCGCGAGACCGTGCGGTAGCCGACGCGACGCTCACGGTCGATGTTCTCGTGCGGCATCCAGTACACGTAGAGCCAGTGGTTGTTCGCGAAGTCGGGGTCCGGCACGATGCCGAGCAGCCCCTCCTCGTTCTTCACGAGCTCGTCGCCGCTGCCGCGGTTGCCCATGACGTCGAGCGTCGTGAGCAGCTTCGCCTCGCCGGACTCCGGGTCCCACTGGTGGATCGTGCCGCAGCCGAGGCCCACGTTCGGGTCGCTCCACGGGACGATCGGACCGGTCGCGCACGCGCCGCGCCCGATGTAGAACACCGTGCCGTCGGGTGCGATCGTCAGGCCGTGCTGCTCGCCGTTCTGGTCCAGCGTGCCGGGCGTGTTCACCTGGGACAGGCGCTCGGCCTTGTAGTTGGACGCGATGGTCGCCTGGCAGTCGCCGCGCACGACACCCGTCGTCCACTGCAGCGCACCGAGCAGGTGCGTGCGGAACGTCTCGTCCTCCCAGCTCTCGGGCGTGCCGCCCATGCCCGTGAAGAACGAGCGGCCGCCGTCGTAGTCGCGGCACCAGGACAGGGGCTGGAACGGGTTGGTCGTGGGGCCGGCGTCGGCGCCGGGCTCGAGCGTCGCGACGGTGTGCACGTCACCGGTCGGGTCCTCGGACCAGTCGAGCCACTTGTCCTCGCGGTCCCACGTGAGCGGGAGGTCCGCCGTCGCGGGGTGCTGGCGGTCGACCAGGTCCACCGTGCGCTCCTCGACCGGGATCACCGGGTCGGGCTGCTCGACGGAGTCGGGGCCGAAGATCGAGAGCTCCGCGAGCTGGATCTCGGCGTCGCCCGAGTTCGCGGTGACGTCCAGCCGGTACCAGCCGTACTCGGTCTCGTTCCCGACGTCGAACGTGCGGGGCTGGAAGCGCTGCGGGAAGTCCTCGTCGGTGCGCGTGTCGAGGTCGACCCACGTCTGGCCGTCGGTCGAGCCCTGGAGCTTCCAGTTCTTCGGGTCACGGCCCGCGGAGTCGTTCGCCGACGTGATGCCGTACTTCACGAGCGCGACGGGCTGCTCCATGCGCAGCGTGAGCTGGCCCGTGTTGGCGAACGTCAGCCACTTGGTGCCGGGGTCGCCGTCGACGGCCTTGGGCGGGGCCTCGCCGGCCGGGCTGCGGCCGGTGCCGGTCGCCTCGGCGACCTTCTCCGCCGTCATCGTCGCGCCCTTGATCCGGGCGCCGACGAGGCCCTCGAACCACTTCGACGTCTCCTGCGAGCGCGCGGCGTCGCGCACACCGAGGAAGCCACCGCCGGTGTTGATGTACGCCTGGAGCGCGGCCTCCTGCTCGCCGCTCAGCTCGATGCCCTCCGAGGAGAGCATGACGACGCCGCGGTACTCGCCGAGCGTCGCCTCGCTGAGCATCGCGGGGTCGGACGTCGCCTCGACGTCGAACCCGTTGGCGGCACCCAGCTCGGTCAGCGCCGCGGTCGCCGCGACGACCGGGTCGGTCTGCTCGTCGGGCGCGCCGTGGAAGACGAGCACGCGCACGGGTGCGGTCGCCGCGGCCGTGGCGAGGGGAGCCGTCGTGAGGGCCTTCGAGGCCACCGCGGCGTTCGTCGGTGCCGTGGCACCGGTCTGGGCCGCCGCCGCCGGGATCACGGCGGCGCTCGCGATGAGCGCGGCGCTCGTGAGGCCGACGGTCAGGGCCCGTAGTGCTCCCGGTCGGGAGCGTCCCTTCGTCAGGGATGTCGATCGTCTGGACAGCACTCTGCAACTCCTTCGTCCTCGGTGCGACGCTCCCGGACGGGCCGGGAGCGGGTCCTGCGGGTGCGGGTCGTGCGATGCGGCGAGCCGGTGGCCCGTCACGTCCGCATCAGTGGCCGGCGTGTCCGCCCAGGTCGACGACGGCCGGGCCGGTCCCCCCGGCCGCGGCGCCGTCGGTCGTGGCCGTCGCGCCGGACGGTGGTGCTTCGGGTGGCGCCGACATCGTGTGGCTGTGGCCCTGGAACCGGTCGATGGTCTCCTGCGCCCCCGCCGGCATCGAGCCGTCGGCGTTGCGCACGAGGAAGACGCCGGCCATCCCGCCGTCGGAGTGGAACTGGACGTGGCAGTGGTACATCCACGCCCCCGGCCCGACGCCCAGCCCGGCGACGACCTGGAACCCGAACGCGTCACCGGGGTTGAGGTCCCGGTTGTCCACGACCTGGCTCGTGTCGTACTGGTCCGCGAGCAGGCCGGTCCGGTTGTTCGCCCAGCGGTGGGCGTGCAGGTGGAAGGTGTGGAGCTGGTTCCCGTGGCCGATGCAGATGAACTCGACGCGCTCGCCGAGGTTCGCCTCGTACAGCGGCGTGTCCGGGGCGACCTTGTTGTTGATCGTCATGTCGTTGAAGACCATCGTGAACTGCTTCTGCGGCAGCACGTCCCCGACCCGGCGCACGACGAGCGCGCCGTAGAGCCCCGCGGCGATCCCCTGCGTGCCGTGGTCGCCCCACGCGTGGTCGTGGTAGTGCCAGTAGCCCGCGCTGCCCGGCATCCAGATGCCGCGGTCGCGCGCCATCTTGACGGTCGACCACGTGTACGTCCGCGTCTGGCCCGGCTCGTTGAACGAGTTGTTGAAGGCGCTGCCGTCGCTGTTCACGTCGTAGTTCACGCCGTGCGGGTGGATCGAGAGCCGCTGGTCAGTCGTGTTGACGAGCGTGATCTCGAGCGTCTCGCCCTCCCACATCTCGAGGATCGGCCCGGGCACGGTCGCCTTGCCGCGCTCGAACCCGTAGCCGACGAGCGTGTCGGAGATCCGCTCGGCGTACATCGTGATCTTGCGGACGGTCGTGCTCGCCGTGAGCGGGGCCGCTGCGGCCGAGGCCGCGGGGGGCATCGCGGCGACGCTGCCCTGGGCGCCGAGCAGCAGCGCGGCCGCGGGGCTCGCCGCGACGACGCCCGCTCCAGCGAGCAGGGCGCGCCTCGACAGCGGCTTGCGCGGCGGGACGACGTCGGTCGTCGGGTCGGTCATGAGGTCTCCTTCCGGACGGCGAGCGGGCTGCTCGGCTGCTCGCCGCGGTCGTGCGGTCCCGGCAGGGCGCGAGAGCGTGCGCGCGCGACGACGCGCGAGCGAGCGCTCTCCTGGCTGTGGGGACGTGGATCGAGGGTGGGGGGTGGGTCAACGGGGGATCAGGGCAGGGGCCTCGTGAGGCCCCGCAGAGCACGCGTCGGTGCGTGCCGCTCGGTCGTCGGCCCGGACGTCGCGCTGCCCTGCACGGCACCCGGCCCCCCGGTCGGTTCCAGGGGCAACGAGATTCATGACACCGCAGTCAGGAGGCGATGTCAACAGGTAGGCGAAAGTTGTGTCGACAACAAGCAAAAGTCCGCTGCCCATCGACGCTCGTTCGCGGTGCGCCTCGACGAGACCCCGTCCGACCTGCCAAAACACGACCAGGCGGTCGCCATCTGTCGGATGGCGACCGCCCGGTCTTGCTCGGCTCGACGAGGGTCGTCAGCCGACGAGCGCCTCTCGAAGCGCCCCGGCGAACGCCGCCGGGTCGTTGTCCGGAGACCACTCGTTCACCATGAAGCCGCCGTGGTCGCCAGGGAACGTCACGGCCTCGGTGCCGAGCAGCTCCGCGAGCGCCGCCCCTCCGCGCCACGCCAGCGTTCCCTCGCCCTCCGCGCTGACCACCGGCACGATCCGCACGCCCGACGCCCGCAGGGCGTCACCGTCCGGCGACCACGACGGCATCGTGGCGAGGTTCCGGCCCAGCAGGAGGTCGTCGCGCGAGCCGTCGTCCTCGCTGGGCATCCCGAACATGGCCGGGTCGGGCGCGGGTCGGTCGAGGTAGTCCGCAGGGAGGGTGCCCTGGTGGCTGACGAGCGCGATGAACTTCGCCATCGCGGGCCCGAAGCCCTCGCGCCCGTACGTCTCGACGATGTCGGCCTGGACGGCCGTCGCGACGTCGCGGTCCTCCAGGAGCGTCGTGATGGGCGGCTCGTGCGACACGAACGTCCGCACGTCCCGCGGGTGCCGCTCGATCCACGACAGCCCCACCACACCGCCGCCGCTCGACCCGAAGACGTCGACCGGGCCGAGACCGAGCTCCGCGACGACCCGGTGCAGGTCGTCCGCGTGCTGCTCGACCGACACCTCGCCGTCGGGGGCCAGGGTGCTGCGCTCGACGCCGCGCGGGTCGTACGTGACGACGACGCGGTCGTCGAGCAGCGCCACGAGCTGCTCAAACCCGGACGCTCCCATGGGCGAGCCCATGACGACGAGGGGCAGCAGGTCGCCCGCGGCGTCGGGCGTCCACACGTCGTAGGTGAGGACGGCGCCGGGCACGTCCAGGGTGTAGGTCTTGCGCTCGCTCATGGTCGTCTCCGCATCGCCGTGGTTCGCGCGCCGCGGGTGCGGCGGTCTCGTCGGTGCAGACGCCCGGTCCGTCGAGAACTCATCGCTCCTCGGTCGGCGCGGCCTCGCCCAGGGGTCGAGGTTCAGGCGTGCGGTCGCCCGCGCTCCTGCGCGCGCTGCGCGGCCGCCTGCTTCCAGGCGGCCGACGTGCGGACCTTGACCAGCGCCCACAGCAGGAACACCCCGAGCGCGAGGGCCGTGGCGGCCCCGAACCACCGGCCGCCGTCGTCCGGCGGCGCGGCGAGCACGACCACGACCGGGACGACGAGGAACAGCACCGCGAGGACGGTCAGCCAGCCGGCGAACGTGCGCAGCCTGCGCGCGCGGGCGGGGTCGGGCGGCGGCGGGCCGGCCACCTGCCCGTACGGGCCGTGGCCGCTCATCGCAGCGCGTCCCGGACGCGGGCGAGCGCGGCAGCCTGGTCGGCCGGGGCGTCGGGCTGCACGGTGAGCCGGCCCTCCGCGTCGGCGGGTTCGAGCGCGACCTGCCACGCGCCGTCCGCGTCCCGGTGCGCGCTCGCGGTGGTGCTGCCGTCGAGCGTGACCACCTTGACCGTGACGGCGACGGGCTCGCCGTCGGGCGTGACGTCGACGCCGCGTGCCGCGAGGTCGACGCCGGCCTCCACGAGGTCGGTCCCCTGCGCGACGGCGAGCGTGTTCCACACGTCGTACCCGCGCGGCGTGATCATCAGCGCGCCCTTCGCGGTGCCCACGAGGACGGCGGCGTCGGCGCTCTCACGACGGGCGACGCCGACCTCGACCCAGGTCTCGGCGGTGGTCAGTGCGCCCGCGACCGCGCCCGCGAGCCCGTCGGCCCGGATCTGCGTGCCCTCGATCGTCGCCAGCTCGCGCACGAGCAGCGACGAGAGCCCTGCACGCTTGGACTGCGGGTCGGTCGCCGGGTCGGGGATCCGCAACGACGTCGCCGACTGCGTCGCCGCCGGCCCCGGCGCGAGCGCGACGAGCGCCGCGAGCTCGAAGGTGGTCAGCGGGAACGTGCTGGGTGCAGCCACGGTCTCTCCAGGTGGTGTCGGTGCGTCTCAGGGTCGTGCAGGCGGGACGGTCGCGGTTACGGCCGAATCTAGCCGAAGGAGAAGAGGTCCCTCAGCGGCGAGGTGACGTCGTCGACGAACTCGGCCGCGCCGTCGACGACGTCCTCGGCCGCGTTGCCCGCGGACTCCCACGCGTCGCCCGCGAAGTCGGCGACGTTCGACCCGACGTCACCCGCGAAGTTCGCGACCTCTCCGGGCCAGGTCGCGATCCACTCCGTGGTCTCCATGCCGTCGGGCGTGAGCTCCTGCAGGCCCCACCACGCGAGGCCGCCGACCGCGAGGCCCGCGGCGACGCCCCACCCGACGGGGTTGGACGCGAGGAACCCGGTCGCCGCCGCGAGCCCGAGACCACCGGTGATCACGCCCGCTCCCCCGAGCCCGGCGGAGATCGCGCCGTCGCCGATCGCCCACCCGTTGCCGTCGAGGAAGCCGTTCGTCATCTCGGTGACGCCCTCGACGTACTGCAGCATGCCGAGCCCGATCCCCAGCACGCTCAGGCCACCGGTCGCCCAGCCGGGCGCCGTGAAGATGTCGAACTCGTCGAGCGCTCCGAGCGTCGCGTCGGCGAGCCCGCCGATGCCGCCGACGATGTCGTCGATCCAGTCCGGGAAGCCGCCACCGTCGTCGCCGCTCTGCGGGCCACCGGGACCCCACGGGCCGCCCGGCCCCCACGGACCGCCGGGTCCCCCCGGGCCGCCGGGGCCCAATGGGCCGCCGGGGCCCCACGGGCCCCCGGGACCGCCAGGACCGCCCGCGGCAGAGGTCGTCTCCTGCTGGTCGGCGTGCCCGCGCAACGTGTCCGACTGCGTCGCGAGCAGGTCGGCGACGCTCTGGAGCGCCGGCCGCCCGATGTTGGTCCAGTCCGCGAGGAACTGCTGCTGGTCCGGCCCCTGCCAGCGACCGCCGGAGACGAGCGGCGTGATCGTCGAACCGACGGACCGCAGCCGGTCGCCCGCAGCGCTCATGTCCGAGGCCAACCTGCGCAGGTCCTCGACGTCAGCGCCCCACATCCCCTGGCTCACGCCGTGCTCCTTCGTCCGTCGGCCGTCCGTGCCGGTCGACCGTAGCGGAACGACCCGTCCGCGCACCATGGGGACCTCTCCCCGGGCGCGGACGGCCCGGAAGCCGACGGACCTTGGGTCGGTGCACGGCGCCCTGCGGTGCCACTACCCTCGCAGGATGCCGTCATCGAGGACCGCCCCCGCCGTCGTCGTCGCCGGGCTGCTCACCACCGTGCTGTGGGTCGTCACCGGGCAGGCCGCCGACTGGCTGTCCGGCGGTTCGTCGCCCGTCCTGCCGGGCGCGGTCGTGCGGGCCCTGCTGCCCCACCCGACCGGTCTCGTGGCCGGCGGCGAACCCGTGTCGGGGAGCACCGTCCTGGCGGCGGCGCTCGCGGGTGCCGTCGTCGCGGTCGGCACCTCCCTCGCGCTGCGGCGCCTGCCGACGGCGACCGGCGGCTGGGCGGTGTTCCTCGCGGTCTGGTTCTCGGTCGTCGGCGCGTCCGTGCTCGCCGGCTCGGTCGCGTGGTTCGCCGGCGTCACGCTTCCCCTGCCCTGGACGGCGGACACGGTCGAGGGCTTCGTCGCCGCCGCGCTCGGCGGGTACTGGGGGCTCGTGAACGGGCTTCTGGTCGGGCTCGCGGTCGTCGTGACGCGCGTGCTCCTGGACCGGCGCGACGACCCGGCCGGCACGCGGCACACCCGGCAGCTGACGACGGTGCGCACCTGGCCCGTCGCGCTCACCACCGGCGTGGCGACGGCCGTCCTCTGGGCCGGCGTCGGCATCACGCGGACGCTCGTCACGGGAGCCGTCGACCCGCAGTCGACGTGGGGGGTCGCGCGCGACGTCGTCCTGCTGCCCGCCGCCCAGCTCCCCGTCGACCGCGACGCGCTCCTCGCCGACCCGGTCGCCCTCGCCCTGCCGGTGGTGGTCGGTGTGGTCGTCGCGACCCTCACCGCCCTCGCCGCGCGGCGGCTCCCCCCGTCGGCCGGCCGCTGGTCGCTCCTGCTCGCCGTGTGGTTCGCGTGCGTCGCCGGCGCGGTTCTCGCCTCCGTCGTGCCCGTCGTGGTCTCGACCGTCACGTCGGGCGGCGCGCTGCCCGACGTCGGGCGCACCTTGCCCGTCCTCGAGGCCGGGCTCGCGTGGGGCCTGGTGTGCGGCGTCCTCGTGGCTCCGCTCGCGGTCGTCGTCCACCGGTATGCCGGGCCGGTCCGCCGCAGCGGGGACGAGCAGGCCGACGAGCCGTGGCCGTCGCCGTCGGGCCATGGCGAGGCGGCCGCGACCGATACGACCGCGGCCGGGGGAGCCGACGAGGTCCGAGCGGCAGACGCCCCGGAGCCGGCCCGCGACGGGCGCGAGCGCGACGAGGTCCCCGCGAACGCCTGACCGCTCAGCGCGCGGGCTCGGGGTCGGCGAGGAGCTCCTCGGCGACGCGGCGGACGAGCTCGTCGACGGCGGGCTCGTGGTCCCAGCCGGCCACGTACGTCGCGAGGCGCTCGCGCTCGGCCTCGCGCAGCCGCTCGGCGGCGGCCAGGCCGGCCTCGGTCGCGGTGACCGTGTCGCCGTCGAGCGTGACGAGGCCCCGCCCGGCGAGCGACCGGGCGACGTCGCGCACCCGCTCCTCGGGCTGCCCGGACCGCTCGGCCATCCTCAGCACCGAACGAGGCCCCTTGAGGGACGCGCGCGTCAGCATCCAGCACTCCCCCGGCCCGAGGCCTACCTGCCCGGCGATCACGCGATACACGGCCAGCGGGTCGCGCGCTCCGACGCGCCGCCACAGGATCAGACGGAGCTCCTCGAGCGAGGTGCGGCTCGACGGGAGGGCGAACGCCTCGCCCGCGGAGTGCCCGGCGACCTCGGCCGGGTCGGGGGCGCCGGCGTCGCGCGACGTGCCGCGCAGCGTCGTCTCGGGCAGGAGCCAGGTGAGCGCGAACGCGACGACCGCGACGGGCACGGCCCACAGGAACACCGTGTGCAGCGAGGCCGCGTAGGCGTCGAGGAACCAGTCCTGCACGTCGGGCGGGCACTGCGCGAGCCCGGCGGTCGACGCCGCGAGCGCCGCCGGGTCGCACGGGCCCTGCGCGTCGGCGGGCACGCCCGCGACGAGGTTCGCGCCGAGCCGGTTCGCGAAGATCGTGCCGAACACGGCGACCCCGACGGCCGAGCCGACGGTCCGGAAGAACGTCGCCCCTGACGTGGCCGTGCCGAGGTCGCGGTACTCGACGGCGTTCTGCACCGCGAGGATCAGGACCTGGTTGACCATGCCGAGCCCGAGCCCGAAGACGAACATGGACAGCCCGGCCTGCAGGGTCGAGGTGTCGCGCCCCATGAGCGACAGCAGGTACAGCCCCACGGCCGTGATCGCGGTGCCCACGATCGGGAAGACCTTGTACCGCCCGGTGCGCGAGATGATCTGGCCCGAGCCGATCGAGGTGAGCAGCAGGCCGAGCATCATCGGCGTCATCTGGAGGCCCGACGCGGTGGGGGTCGAGCCCTTCACCGTCTGCAGATACAGCGGCAGGAACGTGATGGCGCCGAACATCGCGAAGCCGACGGCGAAGCCGATCACCGACGCCGAGGAGAAAACCCGGTTGCGGAAGAGCCGCAGGGGCAGCACCGGCTCGCTCGCGCGCTGCTCCACGAGCACGAACGCGACGAGCGCGAGCACGCCGACGACCGCGAGCCCGTACACCTCGGGCGAGCTCCACCCCCACGTCGTCCCGCCGAGGCTCGTGATGAGCACGACCGCCGTCGCGACGACGCCGATGAGGACGATGCCCGCGTAGTCGATGCTCGGCCGCTTCGTCGCGGCGATGCGCGGAAGCACGGCGACGACCGTCACGAGCGCCGCGATGCCGAGCGGGACGTTGATGTAGAACACCCACTGCCACGAGAGGTTGTCGACGAAGAACCCGCCGAGCAGCGGTCCGGCGACCGACGAGACACCGAACACCGCGCCGAAGAACCCCTGGTAGCGGCCGCGCTCGCGCGGGGGCACGATGTCGCCGACGATCGCCTGCGACAGCACCATGAGACCGCCTCCGCCCACGCCCTGCAGGGCGCGCCACGCGATGAGCTGGCCCATCGTCGTCGACGTCCCGGCGAGGACCGAGCCGAGCAGGAAGATGAGGATGCAGGCGATGAACAACGGCTTGCGCCCGACGAGGTCGCCGAGCTTGCCCCACAGGACCGTCGTCGCGGTCGACGCGAGCATGTAGGACGTGACGACCCACGAGAGGTGCTCCGCCCCGCCGAGGTCCGAGACGATGGTCGGGAGCGCCGTCGCGACGATCGTCTGGTCGAGCGCCGCGAGGAGCATGCCGAGCATGAGCCCGCCGAAGATCACGTAGACGCGGCGCTTGGGAAGCCCTTCGCCGCCCTCCGGGGCGACCGCGGGTCCGCCCGTCGTCTCGTCCGTCGGTCCGGTCACGGCCCCTCCCCCGGGTGCGACGCTCGCTCGTCGCAGGATCGCACGGAGCCCCTGGGTCGGCACCTCCGGGCCCCGTCGCCGCGAGCCGCAGGCCCGATGGCGGACCCGTCTCCCGCACGGCACACAGGAGCGACCGATCACCCCGGTCGTGAGCGGTCAGTCGTCCTACCGCGCCCAGTCGCCAGCAGAAGAACCGATCGCACCGTGCATACTCGCGTCGGAGGGCAGGACGGACAGCTCCTTGAGAACCAGCGGCACCAGGCCAGGAAAGCGGCTGTCGAGCTCTTCGCGGCGAAGCCAGTTGCGATGGCGTGTGCCGTCGACCTCCTGGCGGATCAGCCCCGACTCCCGGAGCACGCGCCAGTGCCGCGTCAGCGCCGACTTGGACACACCGAAGTCGGCGGTGCTGCACGACGTACCCGGATCGGCGGCTATGTACGCCACGAGTGCGCGTCGAACGGGGTCTGCCAGCGCCGCCATGACCTCGAAGAGGTCGATCTCGTCCGCGGCAGGAATCGTGAGCGGCTTCGCCAGGCGACTGGCCATCTTCACGTCTCCTCTCTCGACGGGTTGACGTCATGTACACATCTGCGCGTACATTGCCATGTACGCGCTACAGCGTACATCTAGCGCGCCGTCCGGCGCGCGCTAGCCGTCAACGGCGACCGACACGTGGTCCGATGCGACGCAGCAGCGCTCGAGGTCCCCGTGACCGTCCGAAGGGAACGACGACATGACGAACATCGGAATCATCGGCAGCGGCGCGATCGGTGCCGGCATCGCCAGGCTCGCGGTCGCCGCGGGCCACCAGGTGCTGATCGCGAACTCCCGCGGTCCGCAGTCGCTGTCCGACCTCGTCGGCGAGCTCGGTGGGAGGGCTCGGGCAGGGGAGGTCGACGAGGCGGCGAGAACTGGCGAGATCGTCGTCCTCGCCGTCCCGCTGTCGGCCTATGACGCCCTCTCTGCCGACGCGCTCGACGGGAAGATCGTGCTCTCGACCGGCAACTACTACCCGTCGCGCGACGGGCGGATCGAGGACCTCGACTCGGGTGCCATGACCACGGCCGAGTACGAGCAGGCAATCCTGCCGGGTGCCGTGGTCGTCAAGGCGTTCAACAACATCGTCGCCCACCACATCCCGTCGCTCGCGCGGCCCGCGGATGCGCCGGATCGGTCCGGGCTCGCGGTCGCCGGCGACGACACCAGCGCCAAGCGCGCCGCTTCCGAGCTGGTCGACACGCTGGGGTTCGAGCCGGTCGATGCCGGGAGCCTCGCCGAGTCCTGGCGGTTCGAGCCCGAGTCCGGCGCGTACACCACGATCTACGCCGCCGACCTCGAGACCTTCAGCAAGGACTACCTCGCGGACGACGGGGCGCCTCTCCCCGCCGAGCGTCTGCGCACGATCCTGTCGGCGTCGTTCCGTCCGCACGTGGCCGGCCGCACTTTCTGAGACCCGCCTTCCGTCACCGGCAGAGGTCGCCGTACCGAACGCTGCGTACGGACCTTCCGCGGCCCGAGGTGCGCAACGGCGCGTGGGCGCCGAGCCGTTCCGCGCGCGGCCACACGATCGTCACCTCGTCGCCGTCCCCCCGAAACCCCGACGCCCTAGCGTCGGGCGTGACCAGAAGACCGGGACCACCGGAGGGCACAGCGACGATGACCCTGACGATCACGCTCGTACGGCACGGGCAGACCTACCTCAACGCACGCCGCCACCTGCAGGGGTCGTGCGACTCACCCCTCACCCGCACGGGGCGTGCGGGCGTGCGCGTCACCGCGCAGCACCTCGCGCGGCACGACTTCGACACCGTCTACTCCTCGCCGCAGGGCCGCGCCGTGCTCACGGCGATGGAGATCCTGCGGCACCACCCCGACCTGCCCCTCACGGTCGACCACGACCTGCGCGAGCTCTCGTTCGGCTCGTTCGAGCGCCGGCCCGAGACGCAGCTCGACGCCGTCGAGCCCTGGGCCGAGCTCGTGCCGCGCGTGCTCGCGGGCACGCACCCCGGCGTCGGGGGCGGCGAGCCGGGCGCGGAGTTCATGGCGCGCGTGCGCGCCGTGTTCACGCGCATCGTCGCCGCGCACGACGACGCCGCCCGCCCGGGCGCGACGCTCGACCGGCACGTGCTCGTCGTCGGGCACGGGCTCACGCTCGGCGCGTGGCTCGCGACGCTCGACCCGACGGGGCTCGTCGCGCTGCCCAACGCGTCCGTCTCGACGGTCGAGGTCACGGACGGCGTGCCGGTCGTCGTGTCGGCCGGCGTCGACGTCGCTGGGCACGGCTCGGTCGCGGCCCGCCCCGCGCCGACCACCGCCGTCCCCGTCTGACGCACGCCCGGGCGCCGGCCGGCACCCGGGCGTCAGGTGAGCAGGCGACGGCGGTAGCCCTCGGCGACCGCCGACGCTCGGTCCCGCACGCCGAGCTTGTCGTAGACGTGCTGCAGGTGGGTCTTGATGCTCGCCTCGCCGATGAACAGCGCGGCGGCGGCCTCGCGGTTCGAGCTGCCGTTCGCGACGAGCTGCAGCACCTGCTTCTCGCGCTCGGTCAGCGTGCCGGCGCCCGGCCTTCGGACCTGGCCCATGAGGTGCTGCGTCACCGACGGCGCGAGCACCGGCTCGCCACGCGCGGCCGCGCGGACCGCGCGCATCAGCTCGTCGGGCAACGCGTCCTTGAGGAGGTAGCCGGTCGCGCCCGCCTCGATCGCCGGCAGCACGTCGCTCTCGCTGTCGAAGGTGGTGAGGATGAGCACGCGGGTCTCCGGGGCCCGCTCGCGCAAGGCCGCGGTGGCGGCGACGCCGTCCGTCCCGGGCATCCGCAGGTCCATCAGCACGACGTCCGCCGACAGCTCCGTCGCACGGTCGACGCCCTCGGCGCCGTCCCCGGCCTCGCCGACCACGACGATGTCGTCCGCGCCCGCGAAGGTGTCGCGCAGGCCGCCCCGCACGACCGGATGGTCGTCGACGATCACCAGTCGGATCATCGGTCGGTCTCCTCTGCTCTCGTGCCGCCGGGGGCGATGGCCGGGACGCGCGCGCTGACGGACGTCCCCTCGCCCGGCGTGCTCTGCACCTCGACGTGACCGCCGACGCCTCGGATGCGCTGGCGCATGCTCGTCAGCCCGAAGCCGGTGCCGTCCTCACGGGCGAACCCGCGTCCGTCGTCGCGCACGTCCAGCAGCACCTCGGCACCGGTGTACGACAGCGTGACACCGACGCGCGAGGCCCCGGCGTGCTTCGCCACGTTGGTCAGCGACTCCTGCGTGACGCGGAAGAGCGCCACCTCGATCGCCGGGCTCAGGGGCACGCGGGCACCGGTGACCTCCACGTGCGCCCTCGTCCCCTCGTCCTGCGACCAGCGCTCGGCCAGCGTGCGGAGCGCGTCGGGAAGGTGCGCGCTCCCGAGCTCCTGTGGGGCGAGCGCCTGCACCGACCGCCGGGCCTCGGCCAGGCTGCTGCGCGCGAGCCGCAGCGCCCGCGTGACGTGCTCGTCGCTCTCGCCCCGCGCGCCCGCGGACCGCTCCGCGGCCTGGAGCTGGGTGATGATGCCGGCGAGACCCTGGGCAAGGGTGTCGTGGATCTCGCCCGCCAGACGCTGCCGCTCGTCCTGCGCCCCCGACTCCCGGGCCTGGGCGACCAGCTGCGCGTGGAGCCCGGCGTTCTCGTGCAGGGCCGCCTCCAGGCGCTCGACGAGCTCCTCGCGCTTGCGCTCCTCCGGTTCGCTGCGCGCCGTCAGGAGGATGCCCACGCCGATCGCGGCCGTCTGCACGGCGACGATCAGGAGGAACTCCGCGAGCGTCTCCGCGCTCGGGTCGTCCCAGACGCGCATCGCGGAGCCGTTGAGGGCCACGGACGTGAGCAGGACGCCGAGCACCCCGACCGGCCACGGCCTGAGCAGGTACGCCTGGAAGAAGCCGGCCACCGTGAAGACGAGGAAGACGTCGGAGTACGTCATGAGGGCGACGCACAGGGCGAGCAGCCCGACGAAGTAGACGCCCGCCGCCACGGGCCCCAGGGCCCTCCTCCTGAGGGGCAGCGTCTGGCGGAACAGCACCCACAGCGCCGAGACCACGACCAGCCCGAGGACCGTGGCGCCCTCGGGCCAGAGGGGTTCGCCGGAGGCCGGGAGGACCCGCGCGAAGTAGATCACGGTCGAGATCGTCAGCAGCAGCCACGGCGTGCACAGCTGCAGGAGGTCCCAGACCCGCAGCTGCTCCCGCTTCCAGGCCAACCGCGAGCGGTTCGTGGCCTCCGCCTCTGCCGTGACGGACGACTGGAGCGTCACGGAGCTCGGGCGTACACCGTCCCCGGCATCCCGCGTCATCGACACCTACTCCCAGCGGAAGAGCTTTGCGGCGATCGCGCTCGCGCTCACCGCGATCCCCGCCATTATGGCGATCTGCAGCCAGAACGGCTGGCCACCGGCGGTGGCGGTGACCTCGCCCGCCGCGGGGGACCACGCCGCGGTGAGGGCCTGCAGTCCGGGTGGGACGAGCTCACCCACCGCGCGCAGCACGTCGGGCATGAGGACACGGGGCAGGAAGGCGCCGCCGAAGAACATCAGCGCGACGAACAGGATGGTGCCGACCTGGTTCGCGGCGCTGCTCGTGCGGACCACGGCCGCGGAGATCATGCCGATCCCGAGAAGCGCCGCATAGCCGACGACGAACGCGACGGCGAACTCCAGGGGCCGCTCGGGCGGCGCGATGTCGAGCACCGCCCAGGCGACGACGATCAGGAGCACCGCGGAGACGACCACGGACGCGAACGCGACGACCATCTGCGCGAGCAGGACGCTCCGCGGGTGCGCCGGAGTGGTCGACAGCCGGCGCAGGATGCCGCGCTCGCGGTAGGTCGCGACCACCGCGGGGACGTGCTGCACGGCGATCATCACCATCCCGAACACGAGCGCGGTCGGCGCCCAGACGTCGATGGCCCGGAGCCCGCCCGTCTCCGGCGACGGCTCCCGGAGCGCCGGGACCGCCCCCAGCCCCAGCAGGAGCCCCGCCGGGAACAGCACGCCGAACAGGACGGTGGCCGAGTCGCGGACGAAGAGCTTCGCCTCGACCGTGACCATCTTGAGGCGGGTACGCGACCCGAGGCGGTGAGCGGTGGTCGCGGTCATCGGTCGACCCTCCTCTCGGAGGATGCCGGGGACTCCAGAGGCCGTCCCGTGAAGGCCACGAACGCGTCGTCGAGGGTGCTCTGGTCGACGCGTAGCTCCTCCGCCACGACCTGCGCCCTGGCGAGCGCCCCGGCGACGCTGCTCACGAGCGGTCCGGAGCCGGTGACCAGCCAGCGGCCCCCGTCGACCTCGACGGCAGACACCTCGGGCAGCTCGGTGAGGACCCTCTCGTCCAGCGGCCGGCTGACGCGGAACCGGAGCTGCTGCACCGCGCTCGACCGCGCGATCAACCCCTCCGGCGTGTCCACCGCGGCGACCCGGCCCCGGTCGATGACCGCGATCCGGTCGCTGAGGCGCTCCGCCTCGTCCATGAAGTGCGTGACGAGGAGGATCGTGACGCCCGTGTCGCGCACCCGCTCGATGAGGCCCCAGGTGTCCCGCCTCGCCTGCGGGTCGAGTCCTGTCGTGAGCTCGTCGAGGATCGCGACCCTCGGGTTGCCGACCAGGGCGACCGCGATCGAGAGCCGTTGCTTCTGCCCGCCGGAGAGCGCCTTGTACGGCGTGCTGCGCTTCTCGGCGAGGCCGAGCAGCTCCAGGAGCTCGCGCCAGTCGGCGGGGTCCCGGTAGAAGGAGCTGTAGAGGTCGAGCGCCTCGGCGACCTTGATCGCGTCGGGGAAGCTGCTCTCCTGGAGCTGCACGCCGAGCCGCTCGCGGACCTCGGCCCGGTCCGCGACCGGGTCGAGCCCCAGCACGGAGATCGAGCCGGAGTCGGGCGTGCGCAGGCCGGCGATGCTCTCGACGGTCGTCGTCTTGCCGGCCCCGTTGGGCCCGATGATGCCGAAGATCTCCCCCTCCTCGACGGTGAAGGAGACGTCGTCGACGGCGACGTGGTCTCCGTAGCGCTTGTGCAGGTGTCGTACGTCCAACGCGGTCATGCCGCGACGCTACGGACGCGCCGCACGCTGCCACATCGACCGTCGCGTCCGGGCCCGGTTGATCCGCGCATCCACCGTTCGGTGGACCCGCGCCCGTCAGCGCGCGGTCCGGCGCAGGGCGCGCGCCCGGGCGTCGCCGTGCGCGGCGCGCAGGAGGTCCAGCACGAGCGCCGTCGTGCGGTCGCCCGGGTTCACGACGGCGACCCACCCGAGCGCCCCGTAGACCGGGTGGGGGACGACGACGTCGGTCTCCCCGACCTCGGACGGCTCGCCGTCGCGGGGGTCGGTGCCGAGCAGCTCGCGGAACCGTGCTCGGCCGACGTGGACGTTGACCCTCCAGCGCCCGTCCTCGTCGAGGCGGGACGCCGTGTCGTCGGGGTAGTCCTTCGTGACGATCGTGCCGTAGGGCTGACCGTGCGGGACCACGCCGTCGGGTGCGTGGTAGAAGAAGTGGTCGGCCCACGCGAGCTCGGGGAACGGGCTGCCGGGACCTGGCGAGAGCACCAGCACGCCGTCGAGGGAGCGGACGGTCTCGAGGATCTGATCCATACTCATGGTTCGAGTGTGTCCTTGAAGTGCTTGTGGAGGGTCGGAGCGACGATGGGCTCGGGAGGACCGCCCCCGGGACGGGAGCGGCTGCGGACGTCTGACGTCGCGCGCGCGTCGGGCTGGTCCGTCCAGCAGGTGCGCGACCTCGAGCGGCTCGGCGTCCTCCCGCCCGCCGTCCGGTCCGCGAACGGGTACCGGACGTTCACGGACGAGCACGTCCTCGCGCTGCGCGCCTACCGCGGCCTGGCCACCGCCGTCGGGCCGGTGGCCGCCCGCCGCACGCTGCGCGACGCGTGGTCGCTCCCCCTCGACGAGGCCGCGGCGCTCGTCGGCGACCTGCACGTGACGCTCGCCCGCGAGCGCGAGGAAGCGCTCGCCGCGCGACGCGCCCTCCTCGCCATCCAGGCCGAGCCGTCCACCGCCGACGATCCGGGCGGCGCCGTCGGGCGCGCCGAACCCGGCGCCACGCTCACCATCACGGAGCTCGCCACCGCGCTGGGGGTGCGTACGTCGACGCTCCGATTCTGGGAGCGGGAAGGCCTCGTCGCGCCGGAGCGCGTCGCGTCGCGCGCGGGGTCCGTGAACGCCCGCCGCTACCCGCCGGGCGCCGTGCGCGAGGCCCGCATCACCGCGGCTCTTCGCGCTGCCGGGTACCCGGTCCCGGACGTGCGGCGGACGATCGACGCGCTCCGGCGGCTCGCCGACGACGCCGTCACCGACCCGCTCGCCGCGCTCGACGTCCGGCTCAAGGCGATCGCGCGCCGGACGCTCGCACTCCTCGACGCCGGGACCGACGTCGCCCGCCTGCTGGCCGGGCGTGCGCGAAGTGACCGGGAGACCCTCGGAGAGGGCACCCCGGGGGCGTGGCGTCCCGTCACCTGACCGTCCCCCCGGCGTCGCCCCCCGGCCACCGGGGCGCCATCCGGCGTTCCTAGCGTCGCCGGGGCAACCGTCCCGACGCTCGGAGGACCCGATGACGACCACCCGACCACGCGCCGCGCGCGGCACCGCCGCCACGCTCGCCGGCGCACTCCTCGCCACCACCCTGGTGACCGCGGCGACCACGACCGCGACCGTCCCGCTCGCGGCCCCTGCGGCCGCCGAGCCCGGCGACGTCCTGCTCTCCGAGTCGTTCGACGGCGACGCGCTGCCCGAGGGCTGGACGCCCGTGCTCGGCGACTGGCAGGTGCGCGACGGCCGGCTCGTCGGCGACGCGCCCGACGGGTCGTCGCCCGCGCGCATCGTGTTCGGCGAGTCAGCGGAGAACTACCGCCTCGACGCGACGCTGCGCTTCGAGGCCGTCGACAACGCCACGCGCTGGGCGGGTGCGATCCTCGACGTCGCGCCCGACGGCTCGGTCCCGTGGTGGCAGGCGGTGCTGCGCAGCACGACGACGGCGCACAACGGCATCGAGATCGCGCAGCGGACCACGGCGAACGCGTGGAACGTCCCATACACGGCGTCGGCTCCGGCCGACGCGGCGACGGGCCGCGACGTGCACCTGTCGGTCGAGGTCCAGGGCGCCTCGGTCACGTACTCGCTCGACGGGACGACCCTGCTGGAGGGCCGGATCGACCGCTCGCGCGACGGGGCGCTCGGCTTCGTCACCGCCGGGGCGACCGTGAGCATCGACGACGTCTCCGTCACCGAGATCGAGCCCGCCTCCTACGTGGGTGACGACGGCGAGCTCCCCGTCACGGTCGCGCACCGCGGCTACTCGTCCGTGACGCCCGAGAACACGCTCGCCGCCGTGGCCGCAGGGATGCGCACCGGTGCCGAGTACGTCGAGATCGACGTGCACACGTCCGCGGACGGCGTGCCCGTCGTCCTGCACGACCAGACCGTGGACCGCACGACGGACGGCTCGGGTGACGTCGCCGCCCTGCTCGGCGCCGACGTCACCGCGCTCGACGCCGGGTCCTGGTTCTCCCCCGCGTTCGCCGGCCAGACCCTGCCCTCGTTTGCGCAGGTGCTCGACCTGCTGGAGACCGGCTCGTCGACCCTGCTGCTGGAGATCAAGGGCCCGGAGACGTCCGCCGAGGTCGAGCGCGTCGTCGACATGATCGTCGAGGCGGGGCTGGAGGACCGTGTGGTCCTGCAGTCGTTCGACGTCGCCGCGCTGCGGTTCGCGCACGAGCACGCGCCGCAGATCCCGCGCGGCCTGCTCCGCGGCTCCCTCGACGCCGACCCCGTGGCCGTCGCCCGCGACCTCGGCGCGGTCATGTACAACCCGTCGGCGAGCGCGCTGCTCGCACGCCCGAGCGCCGTCGCAGACCTCAACGAGGCCGGGATCGCGGTCATGCCGTACACCGTCAACTCCGCGGCGGACTGGGCCCGGCTCACCGAGATCGGCGTCGACGGCATCATCACCGACCGGGCGGGCGCGTTCGTCGGCTGGAAGCAGGCGCGCGAGCAGGAGGCGCCGGCCCCCGGAGCGCCGACGGTCGCGATCGTGAGCCCGGCGGAGGGCGCGGAGGTCGAGCGCGGCGGGTCGCTCGTCGTCGCCGCGAGCGCGACGGACGCGGACGAGGTCGTGCTCACGCTCGACGGCGCGCCGGTCGAGAACGGCGCGGTCCTCCCGGCCGCGGACCTCGTCCTCGGGGAGCACACCGTCGTCGCGACGGCGCGCGGCGCCGGTGGCGAGGCGACGGCGGAGCGCACCGTCGTCGTGACCGTCACGCCGGAGGGCCTGCGGGCGCGCCTCGCGGCCCTCGGCCTCCCGCCCGGCCAGCTCGTCAGCGCGCTCACCGCGGCCGAGGCCGGCCGGTGGGACGCGGTGCGGCGCGTCGTCGAGAAGTTCGTCGGCGACACGGCCACGCGCGAGCGCCTGCTCGAGGAGATCGACCACCTCGCCGGCCGCTGACCGTCGGCAGCGGTCAGGAGCCCCCGGGCGGCGTGTACTGCGAGAGCGTCAGCACGCCGCCCTGGGGGTCGCGCACCTCGGCCTCGCGCGTCCACCCCGTGTCGAGCGACGACAGGACCGTGGCGCCCGCGTGCTCGGCCGCCGCCGCGGCGTCGTCCCGGTCTGCGACGGTGAACGTCACGGTGTGGCGCGCGGGGCCGCCGTCGGGCAGGATCCCGGCGACGACGTCGCGGAACCCGGGGGGCGCACCTTCCTGGTTCGCGTCGATCTCCGGGTAGACCGTGCGCGCGAGGTGGTCGCCGTAGCCGGCGACGCGCACCATGCCGGCGCCGAGCCCCGGGTCCACCTCCCAGCCGAAGAGCGGCCCGTAGAAGTGCAGCGCCCGCGCGACGTCGGGGGTGTGCAGGACGCTGAAGTTCCACGTGCCGGGGGCGTTGACCCGCTGCGCGCCGAGCCGCGTCCCGGGCTGCCACAGGCGGAAGCGCGCGCCCTGCGCGTCGCGGACCGTCGCCATGCGTCCCGGCGGGCCGACCGTCGTCGGGCCGTCGAGGACCTCACCGTCCAGGTCGGGCACGCCGCGCGCCGACGCGTCGACGTCGTCGACCGCGACGTACGTGACCCACTCGGCGGTGCCGCTCCCGCTGGCGATCGCGGCGACGTCCTGCCCATCGAGCGACGCGACGACGTACCGCTCCCCCGCGCCCGGCGGGAGCTTCTCCTCGAAGTCCCAGCCGAAGAGGGCGCCGTAGAACGCGAGGGCGGCGTCGACGTCGGGCTGCTCGGTGTCCACCCAGCACGGCACACCGTGCGGGTAGGTCCGCTGGGGCTGGGGCTGAGGTGGGGTGCTCATGACCCCACACTCCCACCGGGCACCCACGGCCGCGCGTCGCCCTCCGCGGGCCACCGACCGTTCTCCTGCCGTTCGCCCGCCGGCTCTTCCCGGGGCCGACGACGCGTGCGTAGGGTGACGACACATCGCCCGACGACCGTCACCGACGACGAGGAGCCGACCGTGTCCACGAGACCCGTCACCCGGACCTTCCCCCACGCAGCACGAACCGTCCTCGCGCCCGCCCTGGCCGCGGCGCTCGCCCTGGGGAGTGTCGGCGCCGTCGCGAGCCCCGCCGTCGCGCACGGCGGCGGCGGCCACGGTCAAGGACACGGCCACGGTGGGAAGGGCGAGACCCTGCGCGTCGCGACGTACAACGCGAGCCTGAACCGGGCGGCGACGGGCGAGCTCGAGGCCGACCTCTCGACGCCCGACGACGCCCAGGCCGCGACGATCGCCGAGGTGCTGCAGCGCACGCGGCCCGACGTCGTGCTCCTCAACGAGTTCGACTACGTGCCCGACAGCCGCGCGGTGGACCTGTTCCGCGAGAACTACCTCGAGGTGTCCCAGGGCGGCGCCGAGCCGATCGAGTACCGCTACGCGTACGTGGCGCCGTCGAACACGGGCGTGCCGAGCGGGTTCGACCTCAACAACGACGGCACGGTCGGCGGCGGGGACGACGCGCTCGGGTTCGGGCTGTTCGAGGGGCAGTACGGCATGGCGGTGCTCTCGCGCTACCCGATCGACACCCGCGGCGTGCGCACGTTCCAGGAGTTCCTGTGGAAGGACATGCCCGGCGCGCTCCTCCCCGACGACCCGGCGACCCCCGAGCCCGCGGACTGGTTCACGCCCGAGGAGCTCGAGGTCGTGCGGCTGTCGAGCAAGTCGCACTGGGACGTGCCGGTCCGCGTGGGCCGCGAGACGGTGCACGTGCTCGCGTCGCACCCCACGCCGCCGACGTTCGACGGCCCCGAGGACCGCAACGGGCGGCGCAACCACGACGAGATCCGGTTCTGGGCGGACTACGTCACGCCCGGGAAGGCCTCTCGGTACGTCTACGACGACGAGGGCCGCCGCGGGGGCCTGCGCCCGAACGAGAGCTTCGTGATCCTCGGCGACCAGAACGCCGACCCGCGCGACGGCGACTCCGTGGACGCCGCGATCGACCAGCTCCTCGACCACCGGCGCGTCCAGGACCCGGCGCCGCGCTCCGACGGTGGCGTCGAGGCCTCGGCGCTCCAGGGCGGCGCGAACCTGACGCACGAGGGCGACCCCGCGCTCGACACCGCGGACTTCGCCGACACCGCGCCGGGCAACCTGCGCGCCGACTACGTGCTGCCGTCGCGCGACCTGCGCGTGCGCGACTCGGGCGTCTTCTGGCCCGTCCAGGCCGACCCGCTGTCGCGGCTCACCGGCGTGTTCCCGTTCCCGAGCAGCGACCACCGCCTCGTGTGGGTCGACCTCCGGGTGCGCTGAGCGGTGCGCTGAGGTCCGCCAGATCTCACCCCCTCCGGCCGGGCCGACCCCTGGCGCGGCTCCGGCCGGAGGGTGCACACTCGTCATGGCTCACACTCACTGCTGAGGCACAGCCACCTCGCCGCCGGCACCCTGCCGGCACTCGGCACCGTCGCACCGTCGACGCGCGCCTCCGTCGTCCGGCCCGACGACATCCTGAGATCACGTCCGGATCCTCGGCGCCCGCACACGGGCCGTCCCCCGGGGTCCCGGACGCCGCCGGACCCTGGAGCACACCCATGAGACGAGTACCCACCGTCCTGGCCGCCGCGGCGACGTCGCTGCTGCTGGCCGCCACCCCCGCCGTCGCGCACGGCGGCGGCAAGCCCGACCCCAAGCCCCCGACCGTCACGGACGTCGTCGGTGGGCTCGTCGGCCCGCTGAGCGTGGCCGTCGGCCCGCGCGGCACCACGTACGTCACGCAGGACTTCGCCGCGCTCGTCTCGGCCGTCCGGCCCGACGGCACCACGACGGTGCTGCACACCGCCGAGGGCGGTGCGGAGGCCGCCGGCGTCTCGTACGCCGACCGCACGCTGACGTTCACCGAGACGTCCTACGGCATGAGCCCCGTGTCGGAGACCGCCGTCGTCAAGACGGTGCCGACCGACCGGGCCGGCAACCCCGTCGGGGAACCGACCGTGCTCGCCGACATCCACGCGTACGAGACCGCGAACAACCCCGACGGCGGCGTGTCGTACGGCCTGCTCGAGACGGACCCGGCGTGCGTCGCCCAGGTGCCCGCCGAGCCCGTCCCCGCCCTGTACACGGGGCACCTCGACGCCCACCCGTACGCGACGACCACGTCGCACCGCACGACCTACGTCGCCGACGCGGGCGCGAACGCGATCCTCGCGATCGACCGGCGCGGTGGGGTGCGCACCGTCGCCGTCCTGCCGTCCCAGCCGTACGTCATCACCGAGGCCCTGGCCGCGGAGGTCGGCTGGCCGGAGTGCACGGTCGGCGAGACGTACTGGTTCGAGGCGGTCCCGACGGACGTCGAGGTCGGGCCCTGGGGCCAGCTGTACGTCTCTGTCCTGCCCGGCGGGCCCGAGGACCCGTCGCTCGGCGGTCGCGGCATCGTCTACACGGTCGACCCGTGGCGCGGGACGGTGCGGCAGCTCGCGAGCGGGTTCGTCGGCGCGACCGACCTCGCCGTCACCGAGCGCGGGACGGTCTACGTCGCCGAGATGTTCGGCGGACGGATCTCCGTGATCGAGCGCGGCACCCCGCGCACGCTCGTGGACGTCCCTCTCCCGGGCGCCGTCGAGTGGAACGGCAAGGGGCTCGTCGCGACGACGAACGCTCTCCCGATGGACGAGACCACCCCGCCCGACGGCCACCTCGTCACGATCAGCACCGGCAAGAGCCGCGGGCACGGGCACGGCGGCTGGCACCGCGGCTGGGGCGACGACGACCGGCACGGCCCGGGCGCGTGGTTCGACCGCGGGAACCGCTGACAGATGATCGTCTGACCGGTCGTCGCCGAGGGCGGCGACCGGTCAGACGGCGGACGCCCGGGCGAGCGCGTCGAGACTCACCCGGACGTCCGCGTCCGTCGTCGCCCAGCTGCTCACGGAGATGCGCAGCACCGCCCGGTCGCGCCAACGTGAGCCCGACATCCACGCCGTGCCGTCGTCGAGCACGCGCCGCACCACCTCCTGCGTGCGCTCGTCGCTCCCGAACGACGCGCACACCTGGGTGAAGACGACGTCGTTGAGCACCCGCGCGCCGTCGAGCCCGCTCATCCCGCCGGCGAACGTCGCGGCGTGGCGGCAGAAGCCGTCGACGAGGTCCGCGACACCGGTGCGGCCGAGCGCGCGCAGCACGGCCCACACGGGGAACGCGCGCCCGCGCCGCGACAGCTCGGGCACCTTGTCGAGCGGGTCCCCCGCGTCGCTCTGGATGAGGTAGTCGCCGTGCATCCCGACGGCCGCGCGCAGCGGCACCGGGTCCGCGACGATCGCGAGCCCGCAGTCGTACGGGACGTTGAGCGTCTTATGCGCGTCGGTCGCCCACGAGTCGGCCGCCTCGTAGCCCTCGACGAGGTGCCGGTACGTCGGTGACGCTGCGGCGAAGAGCCCGAACGCGCCGTCGACGTGCACCCACGCCCCGTGGCGGCGCGCCACCGCGACGGCCTCGGGGAACGGGTCGAACGCGCCCGAGTGCACGTTGCCGGCCTGCAGCACGACGACGGTCGGGCCGTCGGGCGCACCTCGCCCGGCGAGCGCCTCCTCGAGCGCGGCGACCGAGATCCGGCCCTGGTCGTCGGCCGCCACGACCTCGGGAGCGCCGAGCCCGAGGTAGGAGAGCGCGAGGTCCACCGACTCGTGCCGCTCCGCGCCGACGAGGACACGCACCCGCGGGGCCCCGGTCAGACCGTCGCGGCGTACGTCCCACCCCACGCGTCGCAGCACCTCGCCGCGGGCCGCGGCGAGGCACGTGAAGTTCGCCGTCGTCGCACCGGTGACGAACCCGACCGCGCCCGTCGCGGGCAGGCCGAGCAGGTCGAGCAGCCACGTGCTCGTCACGTCCTCGACCGCGGTGTGGGCAGGGGTCACGGTGCGCAGCGCGGAGTTCTGGTCCCACGCGCTCGTCAGCCAGTCGGCCGCGAGCGCCGCGGGGTGGCTGCCGCCGATGACCATGCCGTAGAAGCGCCCCGACGGCATGGCGGTCAGCCCCGGGCCGACCGCCGTGGCGAGCAGGTCGACGACGTCGGGCGCCGACGTCGGGCCGTCGGGCAGGTCCGTGCCGAGCGCCGCGACGACCTCCGCGACCGACGCCCGCGGGGGCACGGGACGGGTGGCGAGGGAGTCGAGCCACGCGGCGGCGTGCTCGTGCGCCCGCAGGAGGGCGGCATCGCGATCGTCCATGACCGCTCCTGACCGGGCCGGACCGGCGCCGGACCCTCCCGCCAGGCTGGACCCGCCCGGCGTCGGGGTCAACCTCGACGGGATCCGGCACGCGAGTGCTTCTTACGCCCAGGCAATCATCAGGCAACACACGGTGCCTACCGTCGGGCGGGCCAGATGTTCCCCCGACGGAAGGCCCCCTCTTGAGAACGTTCACCCTGACCCTGTCCGGCCGCGCCGTCGCGGCCGTGGTCGCGCTCGTGCTCGCGTGCGCCGCCCTCGTGGCGACCGTCGCGTACACGCTCGCCGACTCGCGAGCGACGGCGGCCGCCGCACGTGCCGACGGCGCGACGAGCCCGGTGCTCGCCGCGGGCACCACCGCGACCAACCCGCTCGGCATCGCGTCCGCGCGCTACGCCACGGCGACGGCGACCGCCGCCGCGGAGAAGCCGAAGGTCGTCGTCGTCGCGACCGGCGGCACCATGGCCGGCAAGGCGACCGGCCGCGACACCTTCACGAGCTACCGTGCCGGCACGTACCTCATGGAGGACATGCTGGACACGCTGCGGCCGGAGCTCGACGCCGTCGCCGACGTCACCGCCGTGCAGTTCGGCAACGCAGGCTCGTCCGGGTACACGATCGAGCAGTTCCACGCGCTCACGCTCGAGGTGGAGAAGCAGCTCGAGTCGGCGGACGCCGTCGTCGTGACGACCGGCACCGACACGCAGGAGGAGTTCGCGTACTGGCTGGACCTCACGGTCCGGTCGCGCAAGCCCGTCGTCACGTCCGGCTCGATGCGCCCGTGGGGGTCGGGCGACGGGCCGGACTCCAGCCTCGTGTTCGGGACCGACGCGCCCGCGAACCTCTACAACGCGATCAAGGTCGCGGCCTCCCAGCAGACGTACTGCTTCGGCACCGTGCTCATGCTCAACGACGAGATCCAGGCGGCCCGCGAGGTCACCAAGTCGAACTCGTACCGCACCGACACGTTCCAGACGCGCGAGTACGGCGTGCTCGGCTGGATCGACGGCGACAACATCACCCTCGGGCGCGCCCCAGCACGCGTGATGTCGTGCGACACCGAGCAGTGGTTCACGCCGTTCGACCTCGCGAAGGTCGACCCGAAGTCGCTGCCCCGCGTCGAGATCCTCATGTCCTACCAGCAGGCGGGCGGCGAGGCCGTCACGGCGTTCGCGAACGCGGGGGTCAAGGGCATCGTCACCGCCGGGACCGGCGCGGGCGGGATCTCGTCCGCGATGAGCCAGGCACGCACCGCGGCGGTGCGTGACAAGGGCGTCTGGTTCGTCTCGACGACGCGCACCGGGTCCGGCTCGTCGTACGGGGGCGGCACCGGCGTCATCGCCGGCGGTGACCTCACCGCGGTCAAGTCCCGGCTGCTGCTCCTGCTCTCGCGGGCGTTCACCGACGACCTGGCGACGGCGCAGGGCTGGTTCGCGACCTACGGCAACGCGTCGTTCGACCAGTCGGCGACGGCCGACACGGTCGGGGCGGAGCCCGGCTCCACGGCGGTGCTCTTCTCCGGCACCGCGACGCCGTCGTGCAAGGCCGCGGGCAAGCAGCTGTGGCTGACGGCGTCGGTGACCAACACGGACACCGTGCCGATCGACGTGCGCGTGACGACCGTCGCGGGCGAGCACAAGTTCTCGAAGATCGCCGCCGGCGCGACGGTCGAGAAGGCGTTCGCGGTCAAGGGCGGGACGCTCGCCGCAGGCGAGGCGACGCTCGTCGCGTACAAGAACGTGGACGGCACGGGTGTCCAGACCGAGGCCACCGCCGCCTACCCGGAGACGGCGTGCGGCTGACCGGCTGACCCGGTCCCGCCGACGGACGCCGGTCCCGCCGAGCACGACGTTGCTGTCGATATCGCCTCGATGACGACAGCAACGTCGTGCTGGAGCGCGCGGAGGGTCGTGCTCGGCGCGACCCCGGCTCCGACCCCGGCTTCCGCTCCGGCTCCGGCTCCGGCGTCAGCCGCAGGTCGCGGCGGCGTACGGGACGACGGCGGTGCGACCGTCCGCGGTCGCGCTCGCCTCTCCTGCGGGGACCGAGGCCGCCCGGACCGCGAACGACTGGTACGCGCTCGCTCCCGGCGCCACGTCGGCGACGACGCGCGAGCCGTACGGGGTCGTGAGCTCGACGTCGACCGGCGCCTCTCCGGTGCTCGTCGCGCGCACGGCGACGTACGCCGTCCCGGCGAGGCAGCGGGCCTGGGCGGTGACGTCCAGCGCGGGCCCGGTGGGCCCGCCCGGCACGACGGCGTCCCACGGGGCGCGCGCGACGAACACGTCGGCGGCGCCCGCGTTCGTCGTCCCCGCGGGCGCGCCGTACGTGAGCCCGGTGAGCAGCGCGGACCCCTCGCCGCCGTCGGTCCCGGGTGCCGGTGCCGCGAACAGGTTGGCGTCGTCCCACTCGTCGGCGCCGTCGCGCTCGCGCGACCCGGTCTGCGTCGCCTCGCCGGGCGTGCCGTCCGCCGCGACGGGCAGCGTCACGACGTCGACCCCGCCGATCGCGGCGCCCATCGCGCCGTACGTCGCGCCGACGACGAGCACGGCGTCGTCCGCGCCGAGCACGCCCGCGACGCCGCGGTCGTCGGTCGAGGTGCCGGCCTGCGTCGTCCACAGGACCTCGCCCGCCGGGTCGAGGGCGCGCACGACGACGTCGTTGTCCCCGGCGTTCGGAGCGTCGCCGAGTGCCCCGCGCGTGTGCCCGATCGCGACGACGGACCCGTCCGACCGGGCGACGAGCCCGCTCACCTGGTCGTTCTCGGCCGTCGCGACGGCGCGCAGCCACTCCTGCCCGCCGTCCGCGTCGTAACGCGCGACCCAGCCGTCGTTCGCGCCCGCGCGCTCCGTCCCGGGCATCCCGCCGCCCGACACCCCGCCCACGTACACCGCGCCGTCGGGCGACGCCGCGACGGCGAGCGCCTTGTCCTCGCCCGCGCCGCCGACCTGGCGCAGCCACAGCAGCTCGCCCGCCGCGGAGACCCGCCCGACCAGCGCGTCCTTGTCCCCGGCGCTCGGCGCGTCGCCCACGGCACCGCTCGTGTACCCGGCGACGTAGGCGCCGCCCGCACCGTCGGGCGCGACGGCGTAGAACCGGTCGGCGGCCGCGGGGTCGCCGGTCTGCAGCGTCCAGGCGCGCCCGCCGTCCGCCGTGACGGCCGCGACGAACCCGTCGTCGCGCGTCGCGCCCGCGTGCGCGCCGTCGAGGTCGCCCTTCGTGTACCCGGCGACGATCGCGCCGCCGTCGGCTCCGGGCACGACGCCGTACGCGCGGTCGTCCGCGCCCGTCGCCACCGCGTGCCGCCAGACCTCGGAGCCCTCGGCGTCGCGCCGCACGACGACCGTGTCCAGCCCGCCCGCGGGCTCGTACCCGTCCCACGCGCCGGCGAGGTTGAGGGCGAGGTCGGTCCCGCCGTCGGGCGCCGGGGCGACGCCGCCCGCGCGGTCGTCACCCGCCGAGCCGAGGAGCTCCGCGTCCCACGGCGTGACCGGCGTCGTGCGCAGGCGCGCCGACACGTCGACGATCCCCTCGCGGAACGCGGGCTGCCAGACCTCCCAGTCGTGGCCGCCGTCGAGCACGCGCAGCTCGGCCGTCACGCCGGGCACGCGACGCGCCTGGTTGTAGAGGCGCGCGGACTCGAAGTCGATGTCGTGCGTGGCCTCGGCGGGGTCGGGGTTGGCCCACTCGTCGTCGCCGACGGCGACGAACAGATGCACCGGCAGGGCCGGGTCGAGCGCCGCGAGCGCCGTGGGGTAGGACAGCGCGGTGTAGCGGTCGGCGTCGAAGAGCGCGGTCCCGACGCCGTAGGCGCCGTGGTCACGCGCGGAGGAGTCCGCGGGCGGCTGCGGCACGTAGACGGCCGGGCTCAGCACGATGCCCGCGGAGAACGTGTCCTGGTGTGCGAGCGTGAACCGCAGCGCGCCCGCGCCGCCCATCGAATACCCGCCCACGGCGCGCGCCTCGCGGTCCTCGACCGTCCGGTAGGTCGCGTCGACGTGCGCGACGAGGTCGCGCGTGAACGCCGTCTCGACCGCGGTCCCGGCACCTGCGCCCGTCGCGTCCCCTTCGTAGAGCGAGTCGGTGTACCAGGAGCCGCGGTCGTTCCACGGCGCGTCGGGCATGACGACGACCATCGGCTGGATCTCCCCGGTGCCGATGAGCTCGTCGAGGTCACCCGTCACCTGCTGCCACGCGGCCTGCGTGTCCCCGCGCCCGTGCAGGAGGTAGAGCGTCGGGTACTCCTGCTCGGCGTCGTCGTAGCCGGGTGGCAGGTAGACCGTGTAGTCGATCGGCCCGGCGGCCGAGTCGGCGACCCGCCCCACCGTGACCGTTCCCTGCTCCGCAGCGGTGGCCGGCAGGGCGAGCCCCGCCCCGCCGATCGTGGCGCTCACGGCGAGCGCCGCCGCCCCCCTCGGCCATCGTGACCGCCGTCCCTTCGCGTGCTGGGCCCCTGCTTCGTCTCGCGGTGCTGCGTCCATCGTGTCTCCTCGTCGAGATCTGATCGGTATTCCCGCCGAACACGAGGTTGCTGCCGTCATCGGGCGGATAACGACAGCAACGTCGTGTTCGCCAGCGCGCAGGGTCGTGCTCGGCGCCGGTGACTACCCGGCAGGCCGTCGTTCTGCGAGCGCGAGGACCGTGCGCGCGCGCTCGACCATCGCGACGTCGAGGAACGTGCCGTCCGCGAGGGCCACGACGCCCGTGCCCGACGCCGCGGCGTCGCCCACGCGCTCGACGACCTCGCGCGCGCGTTCCACCTCGTCGGGTGACGGGAGGAACGCGTCGCGGATGGTGTCGAGCTGCCCCGGGTGGATCGCGGTGCGGCCGCAGAACCCGAGCGCGCCCCCGGCGCGGCACGACGCCGCGAGCCCGTCGAGGTCGCGCACGTGCGTGTACGCGGACATCGCGGGCGACGGCAGCCCGGCCGCGCGGGCCGCCACGACGACCCGGCTGCGTGCCCAGGTCAGCCCGGCCTCGTCGTCGACCCGCAGGTCGGAGCGCAGGTCCGCCTCGCCGAGGCCGATCGACGCGACCTGCGGCGACGCCGTCGCGATCTCGTAGGCCCGCTCGACGCCCAGCGCCGACTCGACGAGCAGGTGCAGCGCTCGTCCGGGCAGGGCGGCGGCGAGCGTCCGCACCTCGTCGGCCGACTCCACCTTCGGCACGCGCGCCCCGACGGCGAGCGGCAGCCCGGCGAGCGCCGCGACGTCGTCGGCGTGCCACGGCGTCGCGGGGTGGTTGACGCGCACCTGGACACCCCGTGCGGCGGCGGCCTCGTCCAGCAGCCCGACGACGTTCCCCCGCGCCTCGTCCTTGCGCGCCGGCGCGACGGCGTCCTCGAGGTCCACGAGCACGACGTCGGCCGCGGACGCGAGCGCCTTCGCGACCCGGTCCGGCCGGTCGGCGGGCACGTACAGCAGGGTCAGCGGCGGTGCGCTGCGGAGGTCGGTCATACCGCCCCCTCCGACCGCAGCTCCGCGACGCGCTCGGGGCCGAACCCGAGCTCACCGAGCACCTCGTCGGTGTCCGCGCCGTGCGGGCGGCCGGTGAAGCGGATGACGCCGTCGTTGTCGGACAGCCGGAACAGCGGCCCCTGCATGAGCATCGGCCCGAGCTCCGGGTCCTCGATCTCGTGGATCGTGCCGAGCGCGCGGAACTGCGGGTCCTCGACGATGTCGTGCGCGTCGTAGATCGGCGCGACGGCTGCCTGCGCCTCCTCGAACGCGGCGACGACCTCGTCGCGCGTGCGCTGCGCGATCCAGCCGCCGACGGCCTCGTCGAGCAGGTCGGCGTGGCGCGCGCGCTCGACGCCGCTCGCGAACCACGGCTCCTCGATGAGCTCCGGCCGCCCGACGAGCCGCATGACCCGCTCCGCGATGGACTGCGCCGACGTCGACACCGCGACCCACTGCCCGTCGAGCGTGCGGTAGGTGTTGCGCGGCGCGTTGTTGGCGGACCGGTTGCCGGTGCGCGGCTGCACGGTGCCGAGCTGGTCCCAGCGCGTGATCTGCGGGCCGAGCATCGCGAGGATCGGTTCGATGATCGCGGTGTCGACGACCTGCCCCCGCCCGGTGCGCTCGCGCGTCGACAGCGCGACCATGACCGCGAACGCCGTGGCGAGCGACGCGACGCCGTCGGCCAGGCCGAACGGCGGGAGCGTCGGCGGGCCGTCGGGCTCGCCGGTCATCGCGGCGAACCCGCTCATCGCCTCGGCGAGCGTCCCGAACCCGGGGCGCGTCCGGTACGGGCCGACCTGCCCGAACCCGCTGACGCGCGCGAGCACGAGCCGCGGGTTGCGCTCGGCGAGGACGTCGTAGCCGAGACCCCAGCGCTCGAGCGTGCCCGGGCGGAAGTTCTCGATGACGACGTCCGCGTCGGCGACGAGCGCGAGGAACACCTCGCGCCCGCCCTCGCTCCCGAGGTTCGCCGTGACGGTGCGCTTGTTGCGCCCGAGCGTCTTCCACCACAGGTTGACGCCGTCCTTCGCCGCGCCGTGCGTGCGCGACGGGTCGGGCCGGGTGGGGTGCTCGACCTTGACCACGTCGGCGCCCAGGTCGCCCAGGTGCATCGCGGCCATGGGCCCGGCGAACAGCGTGGACGCGTCGACGACGCGCAGCCCGGCGAGCGCGCCGGCGGAGGGGTCGCGCGAGATGCGCGGGGCCCCGGTCATGCCGTCACCCCCGTCGAGGTGTCGGAGAGGTCCCACGCGCAGCGGAACCCGACGGTCGCGCCGCGCGCGAGCCCGAGACCAGGGACGAGGAGCTTCACGGCATAGTCGGCCGCGTGCCGACCGCCCTCGACGTACCAGTCGGAGCCCTCCGCGCGGTAGTCGCTGCCGCCCTTGAGCATGACGAACCGGGTGCGGCCGTCGGAGTGCTCGGACCCCGTCCAGCTCCACACCGCGGGCTCGGCGCGCGTCCAGCCGGGTTGCTCCGCCGCGAGCTGCCACTCGTCCTCGGTGGGCAGGCGCCCGCCGCGCCACGCGCAGTAGGCGCGCGCGTCGTCGAGGTCGACGAACGTCACGGGCTCGTCCTCCGTGCCGGGCGCGGGACGGCCGTCGGCCCAGTGCGCGAGGAACCGGTGCGCGAAGGCGGGCACGTACCCCGTGGCCGCGAGGAACACGGCGAACTGCGCGTTGGTCACGTCGCTCCCCACTGCGACCGGGGTGGCGAGCTCGCCGTCGCGCTGGAGCGTCCGGGCGTCGTGCAGGCGCGGCGGCAGCGGCTTCCACTCGTCGACGTACGGCGCGCCCTGGTACATGCCCGTCTCGCGCGCCCGGTACCGCACGGTCAGCACGTACGGACCGGCGGGCACGACGACGGCGCCCGGCTCGGGCGCGCGGGGCGCCTCGTCCCGCCCGACGGCGGCGCTCGCCACAGACCCGCGCGGCGCCGACGCGGAAGCGGCCAGGCTCGCCGCCGCGGGCGTCGCGTCGAGACGACGGGCCAGCCGGTGCGGGAACCGCGCGTCCGGGTCGTGGGGCGCGGACGCGTCGAGCGAGGCGACGACGTCGCGCAGGTGCGGCAGCCACGCGGGCTCGGCGGCGCCGTCGGCCACGCGCAGCAGCGCGGCGATCCCCCGCGCCGGTACGCGGACGGCGCCGTCGGTGCGCTCGGCCTGCCGAACCCGGGCTTGCGCGTCATCCACGGTCTGCCGAACCCGGGGTTCCGCGTCACCGGGGCGCTCCGCTGACGTGGAACCCCGGGTTCGGCGGGAAGCCGGGTCGCCCGGGAGCAGCGGACCGTCGTAGTCGGAGTCGCCGCGGTTGGCGAGCGTCCACAGGGTCACGCCGTCGAGCTCCCAGCGCGACGCGTACACCCCTGCCGCCTCTGCCTCCGGCGCGAGCTCGGCGAGCGGCGTCCACTCCCCCTCCAGCAGCAGCGGCCGTGCGGCGCGCTGGACCGTGACCAGGCGCTTGACCGTCGCGGCGTCCCGCGGCGACCAGCCCACCCAGACGCCGAACACGACCTCCCACACCATGACCCCCACCCCGTTGAGCCACGCGGACTGCAGCTCCTCGGAGTGGTCCCGGTGCCAGCGGCGCACGTGGTGCTGCATGTGGCGGCGCTCGTACCAGTGCGCGCGCAGCACGCCGGGCACGGGCGAGTCGGCGAAGAACTGCGCCCACGACGACGAGTGGTCCTCGATGCGCTCGACCGGCAGCTTGGACTCGCCCTCCAGGACGATCCCCGGCCGCGCCGCCTCGAGCCGCGCGACGAGCTCGGGCTCGGCCTTCTTCAGGGTGTCGAGGAAGACGCCGTCGGCGCCGAGGTCGCGCACGAGCGCGGCGAGCTCGGTGAGGTCGTCGTCGCCGCGGCGCGTGCCGACGTCCCACGGGTTGTAGTCGACGAACACGCGCAGCCCGGCGTCGTGGAACGTCTGCACCAGGTCGACGATCCCCGGCACGTCGCGGTAGAAGTCCCATTGGTTGCGGTCGTCGATCCCGATCACCGGGTACGCGTGCCACAGCACGACCGCGTCGAGCCCGCCGAGACGGTCGCGCGCGTCCGCGAGGAACCGCTCGGGCGTGAACCGGTGCTCGGCGAACGAGTACAGCAGCTCGTCCCACAGCCACACCTGGGCGACCGTCGAGCACCCGGCGGCCCACTCCGCCTCAGGCCGCTCGTACGCGGCCCCCGTGTACCCGTGCCGGCGCCGTGCGTCGTCGCGCCACGCGGCGAGCCGCTCGCGCCACGCGGGCCGGTCCGCGGGGTCGGCCGGGCCGACGAAGATCTTCGCCTCGTCGAGCGCGAGGGACTGCTCGGGCGTGAGCGGCCCGCCGAGCGCGACCTCGGTCGGCCGGTCGATCGGTCGCGGGACGAGCGGGTCGAACGTGTAGGTCATGGTGCCTTTCCCTCGGCGGGCGGTCCCGCGCTCGGTCTGGTGCTGGTCGGGCCGGTGCGGCCCGGGTGCCGTTCAGCCAGGCTCAGCCCGTGGCCGCCCGTTCGGCGAGCGCGACGACGTCCGCCGCGTCGGGCACGGCGTCCTGCGCGCCCGGCCGGGTCACCGCGAGCGCACCCGCAGCCGCGGCGAGGCGCGCGGCGTCGGGCAGGTCCGCGCCCCGCGCGAGCGCCGCGGCGAGCACGCCGCAGAACGTGTCGCCCGCGCCGGTCGTGTCCACGGCCTCGACGGGGATCGCGGGGACGTCCGTGAGGAGGTTCCCACCGGGGAGCCGTTCGGCGACCAGGCTCCCCTTGCCGCCGAGCGTCACGACGACGGCGGGCACGCGGTCGAGCAGGAGCGTCGCGAGCGCGGACGGATCGACGGCGTCCGACGTCGCGCCCGCGAGGTCGGCCGCCTCGTGCTCGTTGACGACGAGCACGTCGAGCGCGGCCCACACGTCGTCCGGCAGGTCGCGCGACGGCGCGGCGTTGAGCACCATCCGCGCACCCGGACGGCGTGCGGCCGCGGCGGCACGCACCACGTCGAGCGGGATCTCGAGCTGCGCGAGCACGACGTCCGCCGCCGCGACCCGCTCCGCCTGCGCGGCACCGATCGTCACGTGCGAGTTCGCCCCGGGCGCGACGACGATCGCGTTCTCGCCGTCGGGCGAGACGGTGATGAGCGCGGTCCCGGTAGGGACGTCGACCCGCTCGACGAGGTCCGTCCGCACGCCCCCGCGGTCGAGCGACGCGAGCAACAGGTCCGCCGCGTCGTCATGACCGAGCGCACCGACGAACGTCGTGTCCGCGCCGCCCGCGCGCGCCGCGCCGAACGCCTGGTTCGCGCCCTTGCCGCCCGGGTTGCGGCGCAGGTCGCCGCCGAGGATCGTCTCGCCGCCACCGGGGTGGCGCGGCACGTCGACGACGAGGTCGACGTTCGCCGAGCCCACCACCACGACCCGGCCCGCCCGGGACTCCCGGCCGTCCTGCCCCGCGTCCGCCGTCGTGCTCATGCGCGCGCTCCCTCGTGTGCTCCCTCGAGGACCCGGACCCCCGCGAGCGCCGCCGTGCGCGCCGCGAGGTCCACGATCCTCTGCTCGCCGCCGGGCAGCGAGGTGGCGATGTGCCCGTCGAGCGGGCGGGTCCAGCTCTCGCCGATCCCGTCGACGCCCCGCAACGCACCCACCACGCCGCCGACCGTCGCGCCCGCGGAGTCGGTGTCCCAGCCCGCGGTGACGGCGATCGACACGCTCGCGCCGAAGTCGCCGCGGCCGTCCTCGCCGCGCCCCGCGGTGAGCGCGTAGGCGATGACCGCGGCGTTGTTCAGCACGTGCACCCAGTGCAGGTCGCCGTAGGCGGCGTGGAGCGCGTCGAGCCCGGCGCGCACCCCCGCCTCTGAGACGTCGCCCGCGCGGCCAGCGTCGCGGCCGAGCCGGATCGCGGCGGCGAGGCGGCTGCCCGGCGGCACGACGGCGTCCGCGGCGTCGAGCACCTCGTCCACCGTCTCGCAGACCACGGCCGCCGACGCGAGCGCCGCCGCCCACATCGCGCCGTAGACGCCGTTGCGCGTGTGGCTCAGGCGCGCGTCCGTCCACGCGAGGCGCGCGGCCTCCCGCACGTCGCCGGGCGAGACCCAGCCGAGCACGTCGGTGCGGATGAGGGCGCCGATCCACTCGCGGAACGGGTTGTGGTGCCTGGCCGTCTCCGGGACGGGCCGCGCGTCGAGGATGTTCCGGTACGCGGCGCGCTCGGCCGTGAAGACACGCCCGGCGGGCAGCGCGTCGAGCCAGAGCTGCGCGACGTCGTCGGTCGTGAACGCGGGACCGTGCTTCTCCAGCAGGGCGAGCGCGAGGATCGGGTAGTTGAGGTCGTCGTCCTCGGGCATCCCGTCGATGTTCTCCTCGAGGGACGTCGGGGCGCTGCGCTTGTTCCAGGGCCAGCGCTCGGCGACGTCGTCGGGCAGCCCGACGGCGGTGAACCAGCGGTCGAGCGGCCACCGGCCCGTCGCGCGCAGGATCTCCTCGATGCCCTGGCGCGGGATCTTCTCGACCGGCTTGCCGAGCAGGCACCCCGCCGCTCGGCCGGTCCACGCGCCGAGCACGCGCTCGGCGTACGCGGCGTCAGGGCTGGGCGCGTCGGTGCTCTCCTGCCCGACGGCGGCCGGTCGCGTGGGCAGCGCGGGCGCCGTCGGGAGCGTGGCGAGGATCGCGTCCCAGTCGTCGGGCTCGTGCGGCGCGGGCGCGGCGGGCAGCGCGTCGAGCTCGTCGAGAAGGTCGCGCGCGAGCGCCCGCAGCGCCGGGGTCGCGGGCACCGGTCCGGCGCCGCTCACCGCAGTGCCGGGGTCGCCCCCGGCTGCGACCCAGCGGTCGCGCACGGCCGCGAGCGCGGCGGAGTCCTTGCCCTCCGCGGCGGACTGCACGAGCTCGTGCGCGAGCAGGTCCTCGGGCTGGGCCCAGGTGAGCCTCACGCGAGCTCCCCGACCGGCTCGGGGCTCGCGTCGCCGAGCACGTCGAGCGCGCGCAGCCGCGCGGTGGCGCGCTCGCGGTCGGCCCGGAGGATGTCTGCGGCGGCCGACGCCATGAGGCGGCCGGTCTCGCGGACGTCCATGCGGCTCGCCTCCTCGATGGCGTCGAGCCACTCGTCCGGCACGACGGCGGTCCCGCCGAGCCCGGCGCAGACCGCGCCCGCCATGACGGCGATGGAGTCGGCGTCGCGCCCGTAGTTGACGGCGCCGAGCACGGCGCCGCGGAAGTCGCCGCGGTGGCCGAGCACGAAGCCGAGCGCGGCGGGCAGCTCCTCGATGGACTTGGTGCGTGACGGGCGGCGCGCGTCCATCGACATCTGGCGGTAGGCCGGGCCGACGGAGTCGAACGGCGCGACGGTCTCCCGGACGAGCCGCGCGAGGGCGCGCTCCTCCTCGTCGGTCGTGGGCGCCGTCGTCCAGCCGTCGAACGCGTCGACCACGGCCTGCAGCGCGGCGGCCGTGCCGTCGTGCGCGACGTCGAGCGCGGCGCGCACGACGTCGTCGATCGTGGCCCCGGGCGCGACCGCCGCCGCGACCATGGCCGCGAACACACCAGCGGCCTCGCGGCCGTAGCTCGACTGGTGCGCGCCGGTGAGGTCGATCGCCTCGGCGTACGCGCCGCGCGGGTCGCCCGCGTTCGCGAGGCCGACCGGCGCGACGTACATCGCCGCGCCGCAGTTCACGACGTTCCCGACCCCCGCCTCGCGCGGGTCGACGTGGCCGTAGTGCAGGCGCGCGACGATCCACTTCTCGGCGAGGAACACGCGCTGCAGGAGCAGCGCCGTGGACTCGAGCTCGGGGATCCAGCGCGGCTCGCCGATCATGAGCGGCACGAGGTCCTCGGCCATCGCGTACGCGTCGAGGTGCTCGCGGCGCTTGGCGTACACCTCGACGAGCGCACGCGTCATGAGGGTGTCGTCGGTGATGTGCCCGTCGCCCTTGTGGTAGGGCGCGATCGGACGCGCGTCCTGCCAGTTGGGGTACCAGGGCTCCACGATCCCGGTCACGCGCCCGCCGTGGCGCTCCTCGATCTGCTCGGGGGTCCAACCCTCGGTGGCGCCCCCCAGCGCGTCTCCCACCGCTGCTCCGGTGATCACGGCCACCGCTCGGTCGTCCAGCCAGCTCACGGGTCCACTTCCTGTTCGTCAACGGTCGATCCACGGCGCGCGTCGCGCGTCGGTCGACGGCGCGCGTCGCGCCCGGTGCGACCCGTCGTGCGGGTCGCGAGGTCCGGCGCGGGGTGGTCGGCTCGCGACCACCCCGGCCGTCGTGCTCGGCCTTCCGGCCTACTTCGTGATCTCTTCCCAGCCGCTCTCCAGCTCGCTCGCGAGCTGGTCGGCGTCGATCTCCTGGGCGAGGAACTTCTGGTACGCCGGCGTCGCGACCGTGTCCTTCCACTGCGCGTACGCGTCGACGAACAGGTACGGCGCCGACGTGAGGAACTGGCCGGACGACAGGATCGTGTCCCAGCCGTTCTCCTCGCCGAGCGACGCGGCCATGGCCTCCTGGGCCGACGTCGTCGCCGGGATGAGCGCGTCCGCCTCGTTGAGCGCGGCGAGGTTCTCCGTGTCGGTGAAGAACTCGATGAACTCGGCCGACTCCTCGACGTGCTCGGAGTCGATGTTGACGGAGAGCGTCTGCGGGTTCGCGGCCTGCTCGGCGCCCTCGGGGCCCTCGAGCGGCGGCAGCACGACCCAGTCGAAGCCCTCGGGCGCGTCGTTCGCGATGTTCGCGGCCTGGAACGAGCCCTGGATCGTCATCGCGACCTGGCCGGCGTAGAACGACGCGAGCGTCTCCGAGCCGGACTGGGTGAGCGTGACGGGCAGGATCGTGTTGTCCTCGTGCGCCATCGCGTCGACGAGCTCGGGCAGCGCCATCTCGCCCTCGCCGATGGTGATGCTCGCGTCGGCGCCCGTGCCCTCGAAGTACTCGCCGCCGAACCCGGGGGCCATCGCCATGAACGCCGCCGTCGGGCTCGCGAGCCCCCAGCCGAGGCCGTAGGCGCCGCCCTTCGTCGTGGCCTTCGAGATCTCGCGCAGCTCGTCCCAGGTCATGGTCTCGCCCGTGGGGATCTCGACGCCCGCGGCCTCGAGCATCGTCTTGTTCGCGAACACCATGTAGGACTGCAGCTCGGTCGGGTAGGCGATGACCTGGTCGTCGACCGTCACGGAGTCGAGGATGCCCTCGGGGATGTCCGCGCGCTTCTCGTCCGACATGTACTCCGAGAGGTCGGCGAGGTAGCCGTCGACCGCGAACGGCACGATGCTCGCCGCCTCGTAGTGGATGATGTCCGGCGCGGCGCCGCCGTTGAACTGGGTGATGAGCTTGTCGTAGATGCCGTCCCAGCCGGCGGGGACGATCTCCACCTGCACGTCGGGGTTGGCCTCGTTCCAGTCGGCGACGATCTTCTCGGTCGCCTCGATCGCGGCGGGCTGGTCGGACAGCGACTGGAACTTCAGGGTCACGGGGCCGGCGTCGCCGCCGTCCTCGCCGCCCCCGCCGCCGCTCCCGCAGGACGCGACGAGGAGGGTCGTGATCGTGAGGCATGCGGCGATGGACGCACCACGAGTCTTCATGGTTCTACCTTTCGGGTGGGGGTGGGTCGGTGAGGTCTGGTGGGCGGACGGGCTCTGGGCCGGTCGCCGGGCGGTCATGGCGGCTCAGCCCTTCACGGCGCCGGAGAGCAGGCCGCCGGTGAGCCGCTTCTGCATGAGCGAGAAGAAGACGATGCTGGGGATGGCCGCGAGCACGGACCCCGCGGCGAGCGGGCCGAGCGCCACCTTGCCCTCGCCGCCGATGAACATCTTCAGCGTGATGGGCAGCGTGTAGTTCTCGGGCGACTGGAGCAGGACGAGCGCGAAGAAGAACTCGTTCCACGACGACACGAAGCTGAACATCGCCGTCGCGACGACCCCGGGCATGAGCAGCGGGAAGACGATCGTGCGCAGCACGGTGAACCGCGTCGCGCCGTCCATCGAGCCCGCTTCCTCGAGGTCCACGGGGATCGCCGAGACGTAGCCCTGCATCATCCACAGGGCGAACGGGAGCGTGTACGTGGTGTGGACGAGCGTGAGCCCGACGAGCGAGTCCGTGAGCCCGACGGTCCGCAGGATGAGGAACAGCGGCAGGATGATGAGGATCACCGGGAACACCTGACTCACGAGGATCCAGCCCACGCCCGCGGCGCGGATCTTCCCCCGGAGCCGGGCGAGCACGTACGAGGCGGGCAGCGCGATGACGATGACGAGCGCCGTCGAGACGATCGCGACGACCGCGCTGTTCCACGCCGAGCGCACGAGGCCCTGGCGGGACAGCGCCTCGGAGTAGTTCTCCCAGTGGAAGTCCTGCGGGATGAGGCTCACCGTGAGCGAGTTGAGCTCCCCGGACGACTTGAGCGACGCCGAGATGAGCCACAGCAGCGGGAAGCCGAGGAACAGGATGTAGAACGCCAGGGCCGCGTACTGGGCGGGACGGACGAGTGCGCGCACGGATCAGCTCTCCTTCTCGGAGCGGAACTGCGACCGCAGGTAGATCGCGAGCAGGAGGACGACGACGACCACGAGCACCACGCCCATCGCGGCGGCGTAGCCGATGTTCCGGTTCTTGAACGCCTCGAGGTACGTGAACAGCATCGGGAGCATGGTCCGGCCACCCGGGCCGCCCTCCGTGAGCACGTAGACCAGCGAGAACGAGTTGAAGTTCCAGATGAAGTTCAACGACGTGATCGACGTGATGATCGGCCGCAGGCTCGGCAGCGTCACGGCGGTGAACCGGCGCCACGCGTTCGCGCCGTCCATCGCGGCGGCCTCGTGCAGCTCGTCCGGGATCTGCTGGAGCCCGGCGAGGAGGGTCACGGTCGTCTGGGGCATGCCGACCCAGACGCCGACGACGATCACGGCGGGCAGCGCCGTCGAGAAGTCCGCGAGCCAGTTGATGTCGTCGGGGAGCCCGATGCTGCCGAGGAACGCGTTGAGCGGCCCGGCGTTGGGCGAGTAGATCATCTGCCACATGATCGCCACGACGACCGGCGGCATCGCCCACGGGATGAGCGCGAGGACGCGCGTGAGGCCCTGGAGCCTCAGACCCGAGTTGAGCAGCAGCGCGAGCCCCATCGCCGCGACGAGCTGGAGCAGCGTCACCGAGACGGCCCAGATCATGCCGATCCGGAACGAGTCCCAGAAGAAGCTGTTGTCGGCGAGGCGCACGAAGTTGTCGACGCCGACGAACTGGTAGTCCGGGTGGCGCACGAGCCGCGCGTCGGTGAAGGCGAGCGCGACGCCCATGACGAGCGGTGCGACGCTCAGCACGAGGATCGGCAGGAGCGACGGCATGACGAGCGCGACCGCCTCGCGCCGCTTGGCGCGCGCCATGCCGCCGGTCCGGCGCGGTCCGCCGCGGACCGCGCGGCGGGCCGCCGCGGCGTGCGGGTCGCCCGCGAGGGTGGGGGCGCTCATCGCGCACCTCCTTCCGTCAGTGCGGCGGCGTGCTGCCCGACGGCGACGCTCGCCTCGGGCGCTGCGGCCGCCGGGGTCGCGTCGAGCGCCTCGGTCGACTCGCGCACGACGAGGCGCGGGCCGACGAGCGTGTGCCGCCCGGCCTGCGCGTCGCCGTCGACGAGGTCGAGGACGAGCTGCGCAGCCACGCGGCCACGCTCCGTCGAGCCGAGCGACACGCTCGTGAGGCTCGGCTGGAACACGCGGCCGATCTCCGTGTCGTCCATGCCCGTCACTGCGACGTCCTGGGGGACGGAGAGCCCGGCCTCGCGCACGGCGCGGATCGCACCGATCGCGAGGAGGTCGTTGGCCGCGACGATCGCGTCGACGCGGGGGGTGCTGTCGGACGTCGTTCCGGAGGAAGAGCCGGCCCCGCCGGCGAGCAGCTCGCGCGCCGCGGCGAGGCCGGCCGCGACGGTGAAGTCCGCGGCGACGGCGACCTCCGCGTGCTCCCCCGTGAACCCGGGAGCCTGGGTCGCCGCGTCGAAGCCGCGCTGGCGGGCCTCACCGGGGGTCGTGTCGAGCGGCCCGTTGAGGAAGCCGATCCGGCGGCGCCCGAGGCCGAGCAGGTGCCGCACCGACTCGCCGATGCCGCCCGCCGAGTCGGTCGAGACCGAGTCGATGCCGCGGTCAGCGAGGGAACGGCCGATGACGACGACCGGCACCGACGCGTGCTGGATCGCGTGCACGAGCTCGTCGTCGGTGCGCAGCGGGCTGAGGATCATCGCGTCGACGAACCCGCTCGACAGGCTGCGGACGAGCTCCGCGGTCGAGGCGGGCGTGTCCCCCGTGGTCATGACGACGACGCGGTACCCGTGCGGCGCGAGCACCTCGTGGATCGCGGTCATCATCTCGACGTAGACAGGATTCCCGATGTCCGCGACCGCGAAGGCGACCTGGAACGTCTTCTTGAGGCGCAGCGAGCGCCCGATGGCGTCGGGGCTGTAGCCGAGCTCGGTGGCCGCCGCGCGCACGCGCTCGACCATCGCCTCGCTCGCGCCCGTCCCGTGCAGCGCGCGGGAGGTCGAGGCCAGGGAGACCCCGGCCCGCTGTGCCACCTGGATCAGCGTGGCGCGTGATGACGTCACTGTCGCTCCACCTCGTCGTCGAGTCCGTCGTTGGAAACGTTTCCGAGCCGCGCAGAACGACTCGCCTGGAAACGTTTCCGGGATGTTCGAGCACTGTCTCACCGTCACCCGTGGGCCGTCAAGCGCTCGCACGGTCCGCCACCCCACCCACGCCGCGCCTCGACAACGCCGGCCGGCGGGCCGCGCTCGATCGTGCTGTCACCGGTCTCGAGATTCGTACCGGACCCGGCACGACGGACGCCGATCCGGAGCGCGCTCGCACCGCCGCGCACTCGACTCCCCACGAGTCTTCCGGGGCTCAGTGCGTGGCGGGAACATCACCGCGATCCACCAGCGCCAGGAACTACGGCGGGAGAGCGAGCTGCAGCTCATCGCCCGCGCCGTCACGGACGCGAGTCTTCGCGGCGCGGGCGGTCCTCGTCACTCGCGCAGGAGCATCGCCTGGGCCTCACGCTCGAGGTCGACAAACGGCTCACCGCTGACGTCGACGCGTACACGACGGAGGGTCCCACCGGTGAATCGCCACGGCGCGACGCCCGGGTAGTCGTCGGTCACGGGTTCGCCGCCGTCTCGACCGACCGTGAGCCCCTCGCCGGCGATCGAGAACTTCCCGGGCTGGGTCCGAATCGAGGCGCTGCCCACCTCGCGCTCGCCGTAGTGCAGCGTGAGCGTACCCGTTGCGACGCGGTTCTCCTCGCCGTTCTTTTCGAAGGACGCCACGAGGATGAGATTCTTGCCCAACGGCAGGTCCTCCGTGGCGTCAACCTTCTGTTCCACCATCCCGACGAAGTTGTTGACGTAGTGGAGTCGGCCGTCTTTCACATAGAGGGCGTGCCCGCCGAACTTCGACCCCTGGGCGAAGAGCACGCCCTCTGCGCCCGGCACCGGAAGATCGACGAGTGCGCCGATGACAAAGGACCGGTTGCGCACATTGACGGACTGCGACTCGGGTACCTCCGCCATGTCTGCGAAGTAGTCGTATCGGTCGCGGGGCGCCGAGAGCACGGGGCGCGGGGTCATCAGGATCTCTGGGGCAGAGCGGTCGTCGAGCGGGAATGCCTGGTTCCGCCCCGCCTCGGCGAACCACAGGTTCACGAGCTCTCGCACCAGCTCGGGGTGCTGAGCCGCGACGTTGTGCAGCTCGGCCCGATCCACGTCGGTGTAGTACAGCTCCCACTCGTCGTCGTTGAAATGTCCCCAGCCGCTCAGTGTCGGATGGTTGGTGATCGCCTTTCAGCCATCGTGCCAGAGGGCGCGCGAACCGAGCATCGAATAGAACTGGGTACGGCGCATGGTGGGTGCCGTACCGTCGTCGAGCGAGTAGCGCATGCTGACGCCGTCGAACGCGCTCTGCTCGTGTCCCTTGATCTGCCCGGGCGGCTCGACACCGAGCGCATCGAGCACTGTCGGCACGATGTCCACGGCGTGGTGGTACTGGTCGCGGATCTCGCCGCGGGCACTGCATCCGGACGGCCAAGAGATGATGCACGGATCGCACGTGCCCCCATTGAATTCGTAGCGCTTCCACATCTTGAACGGCGTGTTGAACGCCATCGCCCAGCCGTTCGGATAATGGTTGTACGTGTTGACACCCCCGAGCTCTTCGAGCATCGCGAGGTTGCCGGCCATGTCGTCCGGGATGCCGTTCATCATCCGCATCTCGTTGACCGAACCGTTCGGGCCACCTTCACCGCTCGCACCGTTGTCCGAGACGATCACCACCAGGGTGTTGTCCCGTTCCTCGATGTCGTCGAGATAGTCGAGGAGCCGCCCCAAGTGGTGGTCGGCGTGCGACAGGAATCCGGCGTACACCTCAGCCATGCGACAGAACAACCGCTTTTCCTCGTCGGAGAGCGAGTCCCAAGGCCGAGTCTCGTCCATCGCGGGGAACGGAACGCCCTCTGGCCCACTCCTCGTTCCGGGCCTGCCGAGGGGATTGAGGGGAGGCAGCTCGGTATCCGCAGGGACGATTCCGAGCTGCTTCTGCCGCGCCAGGGTCTGCTCTCGGATCGACTCGTAGCCTGCGTCGAACTTCCCTGCGTACCGGTCGACCCATTCCTTCGGCGCGTGGTGCGGGGCGTGTGCCGCACCTGGGGCGTAGTAGAGGAAGAATGGCTTCTGCGGGGCGATGGCCTTCGCGTCGCGGATGAACTCGATGGCCTTGTCGGTGATGTCCTCGGTGAAGTGGTAGCCCTCTTCGGGCGACTTCGGCTGGTCTACAGGGTGGTTGTCGTAGACGATGTCGGGGTACCACTGGTTCGTCTCGGCCCCCAGGAATCCGTAGAACCGCTCGAACCCGCGGCCGCTCGGCCAGTTCCGCCGCGTCGAGGCTACGTTCATCTCGTCGTCGGGGCACAGGTGCCATTTTCCGACGGCGTAGGTGTTCCAGCCGAGTTCGCCGAGGATCTCGGCGAGCATCCCGTTCGCAGGTGGAATGGTGCCGCTCGCGTTCGGGAATCCGATGGCCGCTTCCGTGATGCACGCCATGCTGTTACGCGTGTGGTTGCGGCCGGTCAGCAGGCACGACCTGCTGGGCGAGCAGAGTGCGGTGGTGTGCCACTGGGTGTAGCGCACGCCGTCAGCGGCAACCCGCTCGATATTGGGTGTCTCGATGGGGCCGCCGTAGGTTGACATCGCCGAGAAGCCCACATCATCGAGCACGACATAGACGACGTTCGGCGCTCCGTCTGGCGCCTTTGGCGCCCCGAACGGCTCCCAGTCTGCTTCCGAGTCCCGAACATCGACGTTGACGATTCCACTGAACGGCTTGGCCATGACGTCCCCAGTCCCCCGCCGAGCCCCAACCATTGAGGTGGTGCGAAACTGAGCGGAGGAGTTCGTCGTGCGATCTCATGACTCGACGGCCCATGGGCGAGTGTGTGCTACCCAGGCTACGCCCCTCTTGGGATCGACCCACAAGCAATCGCGCGTGCCCTCGGCAGGAGGTCAGCCCCCGAGGTTCAGGCGCACCGCAGCGGAGGTTCCAGCCCCGGGCGCCCCGGCGAGCGTGTGCGTCCCGGGCGCGTCGACGACCAGGGCGTCGTACCCGCTGCTCCCGGCGTCGCGCGGACTACGGGGTTCCCCGTACGGGGGTTGTCCACGTCACCGCGCCGCGCCCAGGCTCGGGGTGACCCGACCCCGACGAAAGGTGCACCGATGCACACGCGATCCCCGGCGTCGCCCGTTCCCGCGGCAGCCGCTCTCCGACGAGCCGTCCCCCGTCCGGTGGCGGCGCTGCTCGCCCTCGTCCTCGCGCTCACGGCCGCCGTCGCGTGGTCCGTCGCGGGCCCCGCATCGCCGGCGCACGCGGCCGCCTGCGCGCCCGCGTGGAGCTCCGGCTCCGTGTACCTCGGCGGCGCGGTGGTGTCCCACGGCGGGCAGAACTGGAAGGCCGGCTGGTGGACCCAGGGCGAGACGCCCGGCACGACCGGCGAGTGGGGCGTCTGGCGCACCCAGGGCGCTTGCGGCGGCGGGACGGACCCGGGCAACCCCGGGAACCCGGGCAACCCCGGCAGCTTCGTCGTCTCCGAGGCGCAGTTCAACCAGATGTTCCCGAACCGGAACTCGTTCTACACGTACCAGGGCCTCGTCGACGCGCTGTCCGCCTACCCGGGCTTCGCGACGACCGGCGGCGACCAGGTCGCGAAGCGCGAGGCGGCGGCGTTCCTCGCGAACGTCAACCACGAGACCGGCGGTCTGGTCTACATCAAGGAGATCAACACCGCGAACTACTCGCACTACTGCGACCGCTCGCAACCCTACGGCTGCCCCGCGGGCCAGAGCGCGTACTACGGCAAGGGCCCGATCCAGCTGAGCTGGAACTACAACTACAAGGCCGCGGGCGACGCGCTCGGCATCGACCTGCTGAACAACCCGTACCTCGTGGAGCAGAACGCGGCCGTCGCGTGGAAGACCGGGCTGTGGTTCTGGAACACCCAGTCGGGGGCCGGCTCCATGTCCGGGCACCAGGCGATCGTCTCCGGCGCGGGCTTCGGCGAGTCGATCCGGTCCATCAACGGCTCGATGGAGTGCAACGGCGGCAACCCGGCGCAGGTCCAGTCGCGCATCGCTGCGTTCCAGCGCTTCACGCAGATCCTCGGCACGACCCCGGGGAACAACCTCTCCTGCTGACCCGCTCCCGCCGGACCGAGCCGGACCGAGACCCGTCTCGGTCCGGCGGGATCAGAGGGTCGCGAGGAGGTCGCGCAGTCGGTCGATCTCGCCGCCCTGGCCCGACGCCGTCTCGGCCGCGATCTCGTTCGCGGACAGGTCGTGGCCCTCGACGAGCACGACGTCCGCCATGTCGAGCGCGCCCTGGTGGTGCTGGATCATCCCCTCGACCCAGAGCCGGTCGAACTCCGCGCCGCTCGCGGCCGCGAGCGCGGCGAGCTGCTCCTCCGAGAGCATCCCGACGACACCGTCCCCGTGCGCGTGCGCGTCGTGCTCCGCATCCGTACCCGCCGGGGCGCGCGGGCCCGTCCCGCCCGCGTCCTCGGCGCCGGCAGGCACGGCGAGGTCGCGCGCCTGGAGCCACGACGCGAGCGCATGGACCTCGGGACCCTGCGCCGCGGTGACGCGCTCCGCGAACGACCGGACCGCGTCGGACTCCGCGCGGTCCGGCGCGAGCGCGGCGATCTCCAGCGCCTGGAGGTGGTGCTCGATCATCCCGGCGACGAACGCGACGTCCGCCTGGTTCCAGGTGTCCTCCTCCGGCGCGGCCTCGTAGTCCTCGGGCGCGACGGTCGTGGCCTCCTCCCCCGGCCGGCCGGGCTGCACGACGACGCTCGACGGCGTCGACGTCGGCTGAGGGTCGTCGGTGCACGCCGAGGCCCCGAGCATGACGCCGAGGAGGACGAACCCGCAGGTCAGGACTCGCCTGCCGGGACCCGGCGCCGCGTTACCGCTGGGAAAACTCTGCACTCGCCCTGTTCCCTCCGTGTAAAAAGTCTCCGAAAACAGCCCAGTTTGGGTGGTACACGTCACATTTGCCCGTCAGAATGCGGGAACCCTACCAAGGAGGTGTTTCCCCCGTGCATCGAACGACGCACCGGCAGACGCACCGGCAGAGAAGCCGGTTCCTGCTCGCCTCGTCCATGGCGGCCACGCTTGCCGTCTCCTCGCTCGCGATCGCCTCGTCGGCGTCCGCCGAACCGTCCGACGGATCACCCGAGGCGGTGGCCGAGCTCGTCGAGCAGTCCGCTTCCTCCCTCCCCGCACAGCGCCTCGCCCCCCTCGCCCAGGCCACCGACGTCCTGGCACCGGGAGAGGTCGCCGGCACCCCCAACCTGACCCACGTCGCGAACATCCCGAAGAACGGCGAGTTCGCGCCCGAGGGTCAGTACTCCAGCGACCTCGCGTTCCAGGACCACTACGCGTTCGCCGGCAACTACGGCGGCTTCACGGTGTACGACGTCGCGGACCCGACCGCTCCGGTCCAGGTCGCCCAGGTCGTGTGCCCCGGATCCCAGAACGACATCTCGGTCTACGGCGACCTGCTCGTCCTCAGCACCGACTCCTCGCGCAGCAACGACTCGTGCGAGAACGTCGCCCAGAGCGCCACGGTCAAGGAGTCGTGGGAGGGCATCAAGGTCTTCGACATCTCGGAGCCGACGTCGCCGCAGTACGTGTCGTCGGTCGAGACGCAGTGCGGGTCGCACACGCACTCGCTCGCGCCGTCGAAGGACGGGCAGGAGCTGTTCGTCTACGTCTCGTCGTACAGCCCGAACGCGTCGTTCCCCGACTGCCAGCCGCCGCTCGACCTCATCTCGGTCGTGCAGATCCCGCTCGACGACCCGGCCGCGGCCGCGCTCGTCTCCACGCCCGTCCTGTTCCCGGCCCCGCCGGTCGGCGACGGCGGCAACCCGAGCGGCAACTACTCGCGCGAGACGTCGGGCTGCCACGACATCACCACCTACCCGTCGAAGGACCTCGCGGCGGGCGCGTGCATGGGCGACGGCATCCTCATGGACATCTCCGACCGCGCGAACCCGGTGGTCACCGAGAGGATCCGCGACACCGAGAACTTCGCGTTCTGGCACTCGGCGACGTTCAACAACGCCGGCACCAAGGTCGTCTTCACCGACGAGCTCGGCGGCGGCGGCGCGCCCACGTGCAACGCGGCGACCGGACCGGAGAAGGGCGCGGACGCGATCTACGACATCGTGGACGGCCAGCTCGTGTTCAAGAGCTACTACAAGATCGACCGGGAGCAGGCGGCGACGGAGAACTGCGTCGCGCACAACGGCTCGCTCATCCCGGTCCCGGGCCGCGACATCATGGTCCAGGCCTGGTACCAGGGCGGCATCTCGGTGTGGGACTTCACGGACTCGGCGAACCCCGTCGAGCTCGCGTGGTTCGACCGTGGCGCGCTGTCCACCGAGCGGCTCATCCTGGGCGGCTCGTGGTCGGCGTACTGGTACAACGGCGCGATCATCTCGAACGACATCCAGATGGGGCTCGACGTCCTGCTGCTCGACGACCCGGTCACCAACGCGGCGAAGACGGTCGTCACGGACGAGTTCAACCCGCAGGCCCAGCCGACGTACGTCGAGCCGGCCGCCTGGTCGAAGAGCGCTACCTACACCGGCGGGTCCGCGGTCACCTACGGCGGCGCCGTGTGGCGGGCCCAGTGGTGGACCAAGGGCCAGACCCCCGGTGACCCGTGGGGTCCGTGGGAGGAGATCGCGGGAGTCGACTCCGACGGCGTCGGCGCGTGGAAGCCGACCCGCGTCTACACCAAGGGCGACACGGTGACGCACGAGGGCACCGAGTACACCGCGAAGTGGTGGACCCGGAACCAGGAGCCCGGCGACCGCTGGGGCCCCTGGGACCCGAAGGACTGACGCACCACTGCACGACGGCGCCCGCTCACCACCCCGGTGAGCGGGCGCCGTCGTGTCAGGGCCTGGTCAGGCCGCGGCCGTCGTCGCCTTGCGCTCGCGCACCGAGGCCAGGGCGACGCTCCACGCCACGACCTCGTCGAGCGTCGCGTCGAGGTCGCCCCGGTGCCGCTCACGCGGCGCGACGCGTGCGAAGTCCTCGAAGTCGTCGTAGAGCGACAGCCCGACGGACGTCCGCACGTCGGCGAGCTGGAGCTCCCCGGCGACGAGGCGCAGCTGCTCGACGGCGCGCGAACCGCCCTGGACCCCGTAGCCGACGAAGCCCACGGCCTTGTCGGCCCACTCGTGGTAGAGCCAGTCCAGCGCGTTCTTCAGCACGGCGGGCGGCGCGTGGTTGTACTCGGGCGTCACGACGACATACCCGTCGAAGCCCTCGATCACGCGCGACCACTCCCACACGAGCGGGTTCTCGTACTGCTGCATGCGGGGCGGGAGCGCCTCGTCGAGGTGCGGCAGCGGGTGGTCGGCGAGGTCGACGAGGTCGAACGTGGCGTCGGAGCGCTGGGCGGCACGGTCGAGCACCCAGCGCGCGACGCCCGCGCTGTTGCGTCCGGCGCGCGTGCTCCCGACGAGGACCGCGATGCGCGGGGTCGAGCTCATGGTTCCTCCAGAAGAGTGACGTGTCACCAAAGTTGGTGATGCGTCACCATAACTCCATCTCGGTGACGTGTCACCTACCAACGGTAGGATCGTCCGCATGACGGGACACCCGGTCCTCGACGACGCCGAGCGCGACGCCTGGGACGCCTACCTCGCGATGCGCCGGACGCTCGACCGAGCGCTCGAGGCAGCCATGCGCACCGCGGGCGACCTCTCCCCCGCGGAGTTCCAGGTGCTCTCCGTGCTGCACGCCGCCGACGACCGTGCGCTGCGCACGGGCGAGCTCGCCGCCGAGCTCGGCTGGGAGCGCAGCCGCGTGTCCCACCTGACCCGGCGCATGACGGAGCGCGGGCTGCTGGAGCGGACCGACTGCCCCGACGACGCGCGCGGCACGTGGATCGTCCTCACCAACCCCGGCCGCCGCGCGCTCCTGCGGGCCGTCCGCGGCCACACCGAGCTGCTGCGCGAGGTCCTGTTCGAGCCGCTCGGCACCGACGGCCTCGCGCAGCTCGAGGACATCGCCCACCGCGTCGTCGACGCGGTCGAGCGACCGGAGCGCTCGTGACCGCGGCTCCCGGCACGCGTCCGCTGCCCGACGACGCCCGCTGCCCCTGCCTGTCCGGCGACACCTACGGCGCGTGCTGCGGCCGGTACCACGCCGGGCTCCACGCCCCGACCGCCGAGGCACTGATGCGCTCGCGCTACAGCGCGTTCGCCGTGGGCCACACGGCGTACCTCCTCGCGACGTGGCACCCCTCGACCCGGCCGGTGGACCTCGACCTCGACGACGACCTCGAGTGGCGGCGCCTCGACGTCGTGCGCACCGAGGCCGGGGGCCCGTTCGACACCACCGGCGTCGTGGAGTTCGTCGCGCACCACCGCTCGCGTACCGACCCGTCGGACCGCGGCCGCCTCCACGAGGTCAGCCGCTTCGTCCGCGAGGACGACCGCTGGCGCTACGTCGACGGCGACGTCGCGGGCTGAGTCCCTCCGCCTCCGCGCCTCGACACGACGACGACCGCCACGAGCACCGAGCCGAGGAACGCACCAGCGGTGTTGAGCACGACGTCCTGCACGGTCGGCACGCGGCCGGGCAGGAGGTTCTGGGTGAGCTCGATCGCGGCGGACAGCGCCGCACCGGCCAGCGTCACGAGCCCGACGGCGCGCCACGCCCCGGTCGGCACGCCGCGCCGTCGCGCCGTGGCACCGCGCAGGAGCGGGGCGCCGAGCACGCCGAACGGCACGAACATCACGACGTTCGCCGACGCCTCGAGCACCGGGAGCGTCATGGGGATGCCGAGCCCGTGCAGCACGTCGAGCGTCGCGGTCGCCCAGCCGGGGGCGTCCGTCGACTGCGGCGACGGCCACAGCGTCACGACCAGGACCGCGGCGAGATAGGCGGCGAAGGTCCAGGTCAGCAGGCGCATCGCCACAGCGTACGGCGGTGCACCCGGCGCCGCGGGGGCCGCCGTCGGACGGGCACCGGCCCTTCACGACCTCCCCTCGCGCCACCCCTCGGACCGCTCCCACCGCGCGAGGGGGACGCAGAGTCGGTTCACTGGCAGCCATGGTCACTCTCGGATTCCACGCGTCCCACGAGCAGATCCCGCCCGGACCCCTGCTCGCCGCGGCCCGGCGGGCGGAGGAGGTCGGCTTCGACGTCGCGATGTGCTCGGACCACCTCGCGCCCTGGAGCGAGCGGCAGGGCGAGTCGGGCTTCGCCTGGTCCTGGCTCGGCGCCGCGCTCGCGACGACGGGGCTGCCGTTCGGCGTCGTCACCGCGCCCGGCCAGCGCTACCACCCGGTGATCGTCGCCCAGGCGATCGCGACCCTGGGCTCGATGTTCCCTGGCCGGTTCTGGGCGGCGCTCGGCTCCGGCGAGGCGATGAACGAGCACGTCACGGGCGACCCCTGGCCCACCAAGGCGGACCGCGACGCCCGGCTCCGCGAGTGCGCCGACGTCATCCGCGCGCTGCTGGCGGGCGAGGAGGTCACGCACCACGGCCACGTCACCGTGGACCGCGCGCGCGTGTGGTCCCTGCCCGACGACGTCCCGCGCCTGGTGGGCGCCGCCGTCACCCCGCCGACCGCGCGCCGGCACGCCGGCTGGGCCGACGGCCTCGTGACGGTGAACCAGCCGGTCGAGTCGCTGCGCCGCGTCGTCGGCGAGTACCGCGACGCGGGCGGGCGGGGGGAGCTCGCCCTGCAGGTCCACGTCGCGTGGGCCGAGGACGACGAGGCAGCGTTCGCCGTCGCGCACGACCAGTGGCGCTCCAACCTGCTGCCGCCGAGCGTGAGCTGGCACCTCGAGACGCCCGAGCAGTTCGACGCCGTCGCGGACCTCGTGCGTCCGGAGGAGGTCCGCGGGACGGTGCTCGTCGAGCACGACGCGCGGCGCCTCGCGGACCGCGTGGCCGAGATGGCCGCGTGCGGGTTCGACGAGGTGTACCTGCACCACGTCGGGCAGCAGCAGGACGCGTTCCTCGACGCGGCGGGCGAGACGCTGCTCCCCGCGCTCCGGGAAGCGTGCGCCGCGACCGCCGGAGGTGCGTCATGAGGATCCGCGACACCGGAGACCTGTGGTGGAAGAACGCCGTCGTCTACTGCCTGGACGTCGAGACGTTCATGGACTGGAACGACGACGGCGTCGGGGACTTCCCCGGCCTCGTGCAGCGCATCGACCACCTCGCCGACCTCGGGGTGACGTGCCTGTGGCTCATGCCCTTCTACCCGACGGCGGAGCGGGACGACGGCTACGACATCACCGACTTCCTCGGGGTGGACCCGCGCCTGGGCGACCTGGGCGACGTCGTCGAGCTCGTGCGGACGGCCCGGGACCGGGGCATCCGCGTCATCGTCGACCTCGTCGTGAACCACACGTCCGACCGCCACCCGTGGTTCCGCAGCGCGCGCCGCTCGACCGACGACGCGTTCCGCGACTTCTACGTGTGGCGCTCCGACGAGCCGCCGTCGACGAAGGACCAGGTCGTCTTCCCCGACCAGGAGGAGGGCATCTGGACCCTCGACGAGAAGTCGGGCGAGTGGTACCGGCACCGGTTCTACAAGCACCAGCCCGACCTCAACACGGCGAACCCGAAGGTGCGCGACGCGATCGCCAAGACCATCGGCTTCTGGCTGGAGCTCGGCATCTCGGGCTTCCGCGTCGACGCGGTGCCGTTCGCGCTGACCGACGCCGCCGGGACCCCGGGCGACGAGATCGACGACCCGCACGACATGCTGCGCGTGCTGCGTGCGTTCCTCGGGCGACGCTCGGGGGACGCGATCCTCATGGGCGAGGTCAACCTGCCCTACCTCGAGCAGGCCCGCTTCTTCGGCGACGGCGACCCCGGGGACGGCGATCCCGGCGGCGTCACGAGCTCCGAGCTGACGATGCAGTTCGACTTCAACGCGATGCAGGCCATGTACCTGGCGTTCGCTCGCCACGACGCCGGGCCGCTCGCCGCGTCGCTCCGGGCACGCCCGCCCATCCCGCGCGACACCCAGTGGGCGACGTTCGTGCGCAACCACGACGAGCTGACGCTCGACAAGCTCTCCGAGGACGAGCGCCAAGAGGTGTTCGCCGCGTTCGGGCCGGACGAGGGCATGCAGCTCTACGGCCGGGGGCTGCGGCGCCGGCTGCCCCCGATGCTCGGCGGCGACCCGCGCCGGGTGCGCATGGTCTACTCCCTGCTCTTCGCCCTGCCCGGGACCCCGGTGCTGTTCTACGGCGAGGAGATCGGGATGGGCGAGAACCTCGACGTCCCGGGTCGTCTCGCCGTGCGCACCCCCATGCAGTGGACGTCGGCGGCGAACGGCGGCTTCTCGCGCGCGCCGGCACGCCGCCTCACCGCGCCCCAGCCGGGCGACGGGTACGCCCCCGAGCACGTCAACGTCGCGGACCAGCGGCGCGACCCCGACTCGCTCCTCACGTTCGTGCGGCTGCTCGCGCACCGGTACCGCGAGTGCCCCGAGCTCGGGTGGGGCGACGCCGTCGTGCTGGACCAGCCGGTGCCCTCGGTGCTCGCGCTGCGCACGACGTGGCAGGACGCGTCGATGGTCACGCTGCACAACCTCTCGCCGAACCCGGCCGTCGTGCCGCTCGCCCTGGACGAGCTCCCCGACGACGCCCGCCTGGTCGACCTGCTCGACCACGACGACGTCGAGCCCGAGCCGGACGGCACGGCTGAGGTGCGGCTCGACGGCTACGGCTTCCGGTGGCTGCGCATCACGCACCAGGAGTCGCGCCGGCTCCTGTGAGCCGACGCACGACGCCCCGCCCCGTGGCTCCATGGGCGGGGCGTCGTGCGTGCGACCTCGCGGGCGCCGCGGGTCAGCCGTGCGTCGGCTCGTCCGGCCCCACGGGCCTGCCGGGCGACGACGGCCAGTCGGGCTCGTCCGGCACCGGGTCGCTCGGTCGCGGCTCGCCGGGGACCGGCTCGGTCGGCGTCGGGTCGTACGGCGGGGCCGACGGGTCCGGCGGCGGTCCGGGGGACTTCGGCGGGTCGACGACGGGCTCGGCCGGGCGGACCGGCTCGACCGGACCCGTGGGGTCGACCGGACGAGTCGGGTCGTCGGGTCGGGTCGGGTCGGCGGGGCGGGTCGGGTCGGCGGGGCCCACGGGGTCCGGGTCGGGGTTCGTGGTCATGCTGCACCTCCGGATCGGCTCGGCGCCGGCGTCGGCGCCTGGTCCGACGCTAGGCCCGTCGCGATCCGCTCGCGCGCGGCGACCTACCCTGAGCACGTGACCTCGTTCGCGTCCGACAACTACGCCCCTGCCCACCCCGACGTGCTCGCGGCGCTCGCCGCGGCGAGCGCCGGCCACGAGATCTCGTACGGCGAGGACCCGTGGACCGCACGCCTGCAGGACGCGGTGCGCGAGCGCTTCGGCGCCGACGCCACGGCCTACCCGGTGCTCACCGGCACGGGCGCGAACGTCGTCGCGCTCATGGCGATGCTGCCGCGCTGGGGGGCGGTCGTCGCGACGGAGCACGCGCACCTCAACACGGACGAGAACGGCGCGCCCGAGCGGGTCGGCGGCGTGAAGGTGCTCGCCGTCCCCGCCCCCGACGCGAGGCTGACGCCCGACGCCGTCGAGCGCTTCGCCGGCGACCTCGGCGACCCGCACCGCGCGCAGCCGCTCGTCGTGTCGCTCACGCAGTCGACCGAGCTCGGCACGCTCTACACGCCCGCCGAGATCCGCGCGGTGGCGGACGCCGCGCACGCGCGCGGCATGCGGGTGCACCTCGACGGGTCGCGCCTCGCGAACGCTGCCGCGGCGCTCGGCGTGCCTCTGCGCGCGCTCACGACGGACGCGGGGGTCGACGTGCTGTCGTTCGGCGGGACCAAGAACGGCCTCGCGCTCGGCGAGGCGGTCGTCGTGCTCGACCCCTCGGCGGTCGACGGCGTGGAGTTCGTCCGCAAGGCGACGATGCAGCTCGCGTCCAAGATGCGGTACGTCTCCGCGCAGCTCCTCGCGCTGTTCGAGCCCGTGGGCGACGTCGTCGCGGAGGTCGACGAGGCCGCGGACGCCGACGAGCTGTGGCTGCGCAACGCGCGTCGCGCCAACGCCGCGGCGACCCGCCTGCGTGCGGAGCTCGAGGAGCTCGCGGCGCCCGCCCTCGCGTTCACGCAGCCCACGCAGGTCAACGCGGTGTTCGCGACGCTCCCCCGCGCGGCCGCGGCGCGCCTGCACGAGCGGCACCGCTTCTACGACTGGGGTCCTGGCGAGTCGCCCGACCGCGTCGAGGTGCGCTGGATGTGCGCGTGGGACACCACCGCTGCGGACGTCGACGCGTTCGTCGCCGACGTCCGCGACGTCCTCGCGGTCGCGTCCTGACTGCGTGAGGATGGCGGCATGACTGTCGCTCCCGACCTGACCCCCGTCGACCTGCAGCACCTGCGTCGCTGCGTGGAGCTCGCACGCGAGGCGCTGGACGACGGGGACGAGCCGTTCGGCTCCGTCCTCGTCGACGGCGACGGCGTCGTGCGGTTCGAGGACCGCAACCGCGTGAAGGGCGGCGACGCCACCCGGCACCCCGAGCTCGAGATCGCCCGCTGGGCCGCCGCGCACCTGACGCCCGAGGAGCGGCGCGTCGCGGTCGTCTACACGTCCGGCGAGCACTGCGCGATGTGCAGCGCGGCGCACGCGTGGGTCGGGCTCGGACCGATCGTCTACGCCGCGAGCACGACGCAGCTCCTCGGCTGGCTGGAGGAGTGGGGTGTCGCGCCGGGGCCCGTGCGACCGCTCGCGATCGGGGACGTCGCGCCGGGCGTCGCCGTGCGGGGTCCGGCCCGCGAGCTCACGGAGGAGATCCGGTCGCTGCACGCGCGGCTGCACGGCGTGGCGTAGGGCTCGCCTCGACGGCCGCGCGGGTGCCTCCTCACCCGCCGAGGGCGTCCGCCACGGCGCGAGCGACGGCCGGCGCGGCGAGGTAGCCCGCGGGGGTGCCGTCGTCGAGCAGCACGGCCGCGGAGTGGTGCCCGGGGGCGCGGTTCTCGACGACGAGCGTCTCGATCGCGGGCGACGGCGGGTCGAGCGGGAACGCCTCCGGCCCCAGGCCGTGCAGCGCGAGCGCGTCCCGCGGGTCGCGGGCGGCGACCCACCGGCGCACCGGGGCGGGCACGCGGAGCGGGGACCCCGCCGCGAGCACGTCGCGGATCGCCCGGATCGCGAGCGGCGAACCGAGCGTGAGGAGCAGCGGCACGTCCCAGCGTGCGGCGTGAGCGTGCTCGCGCAGCACCGCGTACGCGATGACCGACCCGAACGAGTGCGCCACGACGACGGCCGGCTCCCCGACCGGCATCGCCGCCGCCAGGGCGTCGTCGAGCGCGCGCCGGGCGTCGGGGTCGTGCAGGTACGTCCACACGTCGTGCGCGAGCAGCACGACGACGCCGCTGCTCAGGCCGGGCACGTAGCGGTCCAGCGCGGACAGCAGGGCGCCCAGCCACGCTCTCACCGCCCCGCCGAGGTCCACGCCCTCCGCACGCCCCACGGCGTCACGCAGCGCGGCGACGTCGACCCCTGCTCCGTGGAGCACCTCCTCGGCGACGGCGGCGACGAACGCGAGCTCGTCGTCGGGCAGCAAGGTCAGCGCGTGGACCGTCACGGGCGGGGCGTCCCCGTCCCCGTCGACGAGGCCCGCGAGCGCGTCGCCGTAGTAGACGAACGACGCGTCGGCGTCCCCGGGCCGGGCGTCCGACCCCACCTCCGCGAGCCCCGCGCGGAGCACGGTGAGCCAGGTCCGTTCGAGGGCGTCGGCGTCGAGGCCCTGGTTGTCGCGGCCGTGGACGAGCACGAGTCGGGTCACACCGACGAACCTACCCACGCCCGCCGACGCCTGCCGGGCTGCCGCATGGCGCCGAACGGTCTACCGTCACTCGCAGGCCCCCTGCCCGACCCCGGAGGTACCCGATGACCGAGAGCACCGCGACCGAGCACACCACGACCGTCGAGATCCATGTCGCCCGCCCGCCGCAGGTCGTGTGGTCGGAGATGATGCACCCCGGTGCGCGCTGGATGCTCGGCATGAACGTCGAGACCGACTACCGTCCCGGCAGCCCCGTGACGTTCGAGGGCCACTACATGGGCCGCGAGTTCGCGGACTGGGGCACCGTCGTCGCCGTCGAGCGGCCGCGCCTGCTCCACTTCACGCACTTCTCGCCCACGATGGGCCTGCCCGACGTGCCCGAGAACTACCACGACATCGCGATCACGCTCGAGCCGGACGACTCCGGCACGCTCGTCCGCGTCGTCGAGAAGAACATCGAGACCGCCGACCGCGCAGAGCGCGCGCACGCGCTGTGGGCGAAGGCGCTGGCGACGCTCGCCGGCCACGACTGACGCGGCCGGCGAGCGGGCGTCAGGCGGCGCGGCGGCGGTAGGCGCGGATCACGAGGAGCGCGCCGCCCGTGCCGAGGAACAGGAGCGCGAGGACCGTCGCGAGGGCGGCGTCGGTGCCGGTGATGGCGAGCGCCTCGTCCGAGGCGCTGTTGGTGAGCGTCACGACCACCGGGTCGTCGCCGACGGTCACCTCGGTGACCGGCTCGCCGTCGACGGTGAAGACCGGCGTGCCCCAGTCGACCCCGCCGATCTCGGGCACGTCCGACTCGGAGAGCCGGACCACGGTCCCCACGGGCAGCCCCTGCGGCCCGTCGACGACCGCGCCGTCCGCCCGCACGACCAGCGACCCCGTGACGCTCTCGCCCCCGACCTCGAACGCGTAGCCGACCGTGAACTCGGTGCTCGGGGGGACCGCATCGGCCGCCTCGCCCACGACGGCCTTGACGACCGAGAACCCGCCGACCGCCTGGTTCGCGGTGTTCGTCGCCGTGACGAGCGTGTTCGTGCCGTCGCCGACGACGACCGAGTCCGGGCTGAAGTCCGGCACGCCCCACGCGACCCCCGGGATCTCGGGCAGGTCCGCCTCGGTGTACGTCACGACGGTCCCGGCCGGGAGGTTCTGCGGCCCGTCGACGACCGTCCCGTCCGCCGGGACCTCGAGGTAGCCGCCGACGAGCGTGCCGTCGAGCTCGTAGGAGTACGCGACCGTGAACACGGTGTCCGCCGGCACGAGGTCGGCGCGGTCACCCGTCACCTCCTTCGCGACGGAGAAGCCCCCGACCTCTGCCACGTCCTGCGTCGTGTTCGTCAGCGTCACGAGCGTGTTCTCGCCGTCGCCGACCGTCACGGAGCCCGGTGAGAAGGTCGGCGCGCCCCACACGACGCCGTCGACGTCGGGCAGGTTGATCTCCGTGAACGTCACGACGGTCCCGACCGGGAGGTCCTGCGGACCGTCGACCACCGTGCCGTCCGCGAGGAGCGTGAGCGTCCCTGTGGTCTCGCCGTCGTACCTGAAGCCCTCGGGGAGCGTCGCCGACCACTCGACCTCGAACGGCGTCTCGGGCGGCACCGAGCCCGCGAGGCCGCCTGCGACCACCTTGGCGAGCGAGAACCCGCCGAGCTGGGCGGTCGCCTCGTTCGTCACGACGACGCCCGCGACCTCGTCGCCCTCGCCGATCGTCAGCGTGCCGGGCGAGACGGTCGGCTGCCCCCAGTCGATGCCGGAGACCGGCGGCATCGTCTGCTCGGTGAACGTCACGACCGTCCCCGCGGGGAGATCCTGCGGGCCGTCGACGACCGTCCCGTCCGCGCGGACCGTCACGGTCCCGTCCGTGGGGCCGTCGTACTCGGAGCCTGCGGGAAGCTCGGCGGTCCAGGCGACGACGAACGCGGTGCCTGCGGGCACCGCGCCCGCGGCGTCGCCGATGACGGACTTCTGGACCGCGAAGCCCCCGACCTCCTCGGGTGCGATCGCCGTGTTCGTGACCGTCACGGCGACGCCCGTCGCGCCCTCGACGATCGTGATCGGTGGGGCCGGCTCGATGGTGGGCAGCCCCCACACGACGCCGTCGACCTCGGGGAGCGGCTGCCGCTCGGTGAGCGTGACCGTCGTCCCGACCGGCAGGTCCGTCGGCCCTGCGACGACGGTCCCGTCGGCGCGCACGGTCAGCTCGCCCGACGTCGCGCCGTCGTAGGTCGCGCCGTCCGGGATGGTCGCGGTCCAGTCGACGACGAACGACGTGCCTGCGGGGACGGCCTCCGCGGCGTCGCCCGCGACGACCTTCTGCACCGTGAACCCGCCGACGGCGGCGTCCGCCACGTTCGTGACCGTCACCGCGACGCCGGTCGCGCCTTCCACGATCGTGATCGGCGACGCCGGGCTGATCGTCGGCTCGCCCCAGTCCACGCCCTCGATCGCGGGCAGCGGCTCCTGCTCGGTGAGCGTGACCGTCGTCCCGACGGGCAGGTCGGTCGGGCCGGCCACGACCGTCCCGTCCGCCAGGACGGTGAGCGTGCCCGACGTCTCGCCCTCGTACGTCGCGCCGTCCGGGATCGTCGCGTCCCAGTCGACGAGGAACTCCGTGTCGTCCGGGACGAGCCCCGACGCGTCGCCGGTCACGGACTTCTGGACCGTGAACCCACCGAGCACGGGCTCCCCGGCGCCGTTCGCCGTGTTCACCACGGTCACGGTGACGGTCTGGTCCTGCGCGATCGTGAACTGCGCCGGGTCGCCCAGCGGCTCCCCGTTCACCTGGATCACCGGGGTGCCCCACTCGACCCCGGGCACCTCGGGCAGCGTCGTCTCGCTGACGGTCACGACCGTTCCGACCGGCAGGTTCGGGCCGTAGACGAGCTCGCCGCTGATCGGCACGACGAGCGTGTCCCCGCCCGTCGCCCCGTCCGGCTGCTCGTACGTGTACTCGACGTCGAACGTCGTGTCCGCCGGCACGTCCGCGGACGCCTCGCCCGTGACCGTCTTCTGCACGCCGAAGCTCGACGACGGGATGCAGTCGAACGGCCCCGGGCCGATCCACGGGTAGTTGTGCTGCTCGTTGCCGCTGCCCGACGTCGTGAGGTCGCTGCCGGCGTAGACGCGCCCGTTGGTGCTCGCGTTCAGCGTCACGTCGGGTGCGCTTGGGGCGAGGATCGACCCGACCCACTGACCCGCGCCGTTCACAGCCACGGCTCCTGCGCCCGTGAAGTTCCACAGGATGCGCGCGGCGGCGTTGCCGATGTTCGCCGGGTCGTCGACCCGCTCGCCGTTCAGCAGGACGCTGTTGACGGTGACGGTGACAGGGGCGTCACCGACCACGTCGACCACGACCGGAGCGCCGTCAGGGATCCCGACGAACGAGTACTCGGACGCCCCGTCGAGATCGGCGGCGTCGATCGTGAACGCCTGGAGCGCGGTGTTCGCCGGGTCGGTGCTCGTGAACAGCACCTGTCCACCGGAGCGCACCGCCGTCCCCGTCGCGGGGACCGCTCCGAGCGTGGCCGACGTGCTCGTGACGACGTCCTGGAACCCCTGCCACGGTGCGAGCGCGGCATCCTGTCCCATCTCGGTGACGACGTCGCCGCCGTTCGTGTCGAGGTTCCCCGTGCTGAGGTTCTCCGCCCCCACGTGCACCGCGCCGCCGCCGTCGACGTTCGCGCCGACGATCACGTTGGTCGGCGCGACGACGTTCAGCGTCCCGCCCACCTGGAGCATGGGCGAGCCCGGCTCCGGGACGATCCCGGAGCCCGCACCGACCGACCCGATGTTGAAGCTGCCGCCCGCGGTCTTGTCGAAGGTCGCGTCGCCACGGACGACGAGCAGGCCTTCGCTCTCCGCCGCCGTCCCCGTGACGAGGTAGTTCCCGCCCGCGTAGACCGCGACGTTGTTGTCGGTGAACTCGGGCAGCGGACCGATGTCCGGGAAGTCGTCCGGGTCGGGGCAGAAGCCGATCGCCGCGTGCGCGGGCCGCACCTGCGGGCCGGCGACGAGCACGACGGCCCCGACCAGCGCGAGGGCCACGGCCACCACAGCGGCGACCGCTCGCCGGGAGCGGTCGAGAGCGACGGTGCGGACAGGAGGGCGAGGGGTCATGCCGTGCTCCAGGGTCGGACGACGTCGGGCAGATGCTCCGGGTGACCGGCGCATCTCTCACATCACGAGACTCCCCCCTCTCGGCATCATGACGCGGAGGACACCGTTGCGCTCGTCACACACGCTCACCGCACCACCCGGATACGGTGGCCGTCGGAGGTGTTTCCTTGACCACCCGCGCTCGCACCGTCTGGATCGTCGTCGCTCTCGTCACCACCCTCGCCGCGGTCGCCGCGGTGGTCTGGTACGTCACCCGTCCGGCCCCCGCACCTACCACGGGCTCGCCGACCGCCTCGCCCGACCCGTCGCCGTCGGCCACTCCCCCGACGCCCTCCACACCACCCGAGGACCCGCTCGCCGGCTGGACGCTCGAGCAGAAGGTGGGTCAGCTCTTCATGGTCGGGGTCGACGTGCGCGCGCCGCAGCAGGTGAGCTACGACGCGGTGACCGGGCTGCACGTGGGCAACGTCTTCCTCGCGGGCCGCACGCAGGCGGGCGTCGGCCCGACGGCGGACCTCGTCGCGAGCTTCACGTCGCTCGTCTCCGAGGAGTCGACGCGCGGCACGCCGCTGTTCGTCGCGACGGACCAGGAGGGCGGGTTCGTCCAGGTGCTGCGCGGCGCGGGCTTCTCCGACATCCCGACGGCGCTCGACCAGTCCCGCGTCGATGCCGCCGCGCTCCAGGGCCAGGCCACGACATGGGGCTCCGAGCTCGCCGCCGCGGGCGTCAACCTCAACCTCGCGCCCGTCATGGACCTCGTGCCCGAGGGATCGGCGTCCCAGAACCCGCCGATCGGCGCGTTCGACCGCAGCTACGGCTTCACGCCCGAGTCGGTGACGTCCCACGCGAACGCCTTCACCGCCGGGATGGTCGCCTCGGGCGTCGACGTGACGATCAAGCACTTCCCCGGGCTCGGGCGCGTCACGGAGAACACGGACACGGACGCGGGCGTGACGGACGACGTGACGACGCGCGACGACCCGTCCGTCGCGGTCTTCGCGTCGGGGCTCGAGGCGGGCGCGGCGTTCGTCATGACGTCCACCGCGGTCTACCCGCAGATCGACGGGTCGCTCCCCGCCGCGTTCTCGCCCGTCGTCGTGGACGGGATGCTGCGCGGCGATCTCGGCTTCGACGGCGTCGTCATCACCGACGACGTGTCGGCCGCCGCACAGGTGCAGCAGTGGTCGCCCGCGGACCGCGCGGTCCTGACGATCGACGCCGGCGGGGACATGGTGCTCGCGTCGGCGGACCCGGGAGTCGTCGCCGAGATGGTCGGAGCCGTCGTCGAGCGGGCGTCGAGCGACGCGGCGTTCGCAGAGAAGGTCGACGCGGCCGTGCTGCGCGTGCTGGCCGCGAAGGAGCGGCTCGGCTGATCGGTCGCTGACCGGTCACAGCGCGCACCGGTATAACTGACGGCATGGCATCCCGTCGCCCGGAAACCCGCCCGACCCTCGAGGCCGTCGCCGCCGTCGCGGGCGTCTCCCGCGCGACCGTGTCGCGCGTCATCAACGGCGTGCCGACGGTGGACCCGGGGATCGTCGCGGTCGTCGAGAAGGCGATCGAGGAGACCGGGTACGTCCCGAACCTCGCCGCGCGGACGCTCGTCACGCGGCGCACGGGCTCGGTCGCCCTCGTCGTCTCGGAGCCGACGGAGCAGCACTCGACGAGTCCGTTCCTCGAACGGCTCTTCACCGACCCGTACGTCGGCCGCGTGACGGCGGGCGCCCAGCAGGTGCTGCGCCCGCGCGACATCCACCTCGCGATCCTGCCCGCCGACCCTCCCGCCCACGACCAGGTCGTGCGGTACGTCCGCCAGGGTCACGTCGACGGCGTCCTGCTCATCACGTCGAGCACGGGCGACCCGCTCCCCGCGCGGCTCGCCGCGCTCTCCACGCCGGTCGTGATCTCGACGCACGTCGAGGGTGCCGACGAGTCCGCCGGCGTCAGCCGCGTCGACCTGGACCAGGCCGCCGGCGGGCGGCTCGCCGCGGAGCGCCTCGTGACCACGGGACGCACGCGGCTCGCCACGGTCGCCGGGCCGTCGGACGTGCCGTTCGCGCGGGAACGGCTCGAGGGCTTCCTCGAGGTCGTGCGCGCCGCCGGACTGGCGGAGCCCGTCGTCGTCGTGGGGGACTTCACGCGGGCGGGCGGCGAGGCGGCCGCACGCGAGCTGCTCGCGGCCCGGCCCGACGTGGACGGCGTGTTCGCGGCGAGCGACCTCATGGCCGACGGCGCGTCGATCGTCCTGCAGTCAGCCGGCCGGCGCGTGCCCGACGACGTCGCGGTCGTCGGCTTCGACGACTCGACCGTCGCGCTGCAGGCCCACCCGCCGCTCACGACGGTCCGTCAGCCCGTCGAGGAGATGGCGAGCGAGATGGCTCGGCTCCTGCTCGCCGCGATCGACGACCCCGACACCGAGGCACGCTCGACGCTCTTCACCCCGAGCCTCGTGGTGCGCGACTCCGCCTGACACCCCGCTTCGGGGTCAGTGGCCCCCGCCGGCGACGAACGCGATGCCGCCCGCGATGGCCAGCACGACGACGGCGAAGCACACCGCGGCGCCGACCTGGCGCCCCCGGGACGCGACCTCGACGCGGACGGTCCGGCCGTCCGGGGTGAAGCGGCCGTCGGCCGTGCCGACCTCGACGGGTGCGGTGCGGCCCGCCGCGAGGCGGACGCCCAGCGCGAACAGCGCGGGCAGCCCGGCCCCGACGACGAGGCCGGCGACGACGACCTTGAGCAGCGAGTCGATCTCGATGAGCACGGTTCTCTCCTTGGTCTCAGGACAGCCCGGTCAGACGCCCGCGCGCTGGCGCGAGGCGCGGGGCGCTGTGACGGACGAGGCGACGGGCGGGACCGCGGGCAGCGGCGCGGGCTCCGTGAAGGGGTCGGCGTCGTCGAGGCGACGCTCGAGCCTGGCCTCGCGGGCCTCGACGACCTCGGGCTCGAGGCCGGTGTCCACGGCGCCCTCCTCCCAGGCGTCGTTGACGTTGCTGTGGTCGACGGGCTTGCGACGCGAGGCTACCCAGATGGCGGCCGAGGTCGCGATGAGGATCGCGAACACGGCGAGCGTGCCGCCCGTCCCGCCGATCCCGTGCTGGATGCCGTAGCACGCGGCGCCGACGAGGCCGGCGGCGGGAAGCGTGAGGCCCCACGCGGCGAGCATGCGGCCCGCGACGCCCCAGCGGACCTTCGCGCCCGGCATCCCGACGCCGGAGCCGAGGATCGAGCCGGTGGCGACGTGCGTCGTCGAGAGCGAGTAGCCGAAGAGCCCGGACATGAGGATGACGGCGGCCGACGACGTCTCCGCGGCCATGCCCTGGCGCGTGTCGATCTCGACGAGGCCCTTGCCGAGCGTGCGGATGATGCGCCAGCCGCCGAGGTACGTGCCGAGCGCCATGAAGAGCGCGCACGAGAGGATCACCCAGAACGGCACGCCCGAGTCGGACGGGACAGCACCGGCCGCGATGAGCGCGAGCAGGATGATGCCCATCGACTTCTGCGCGTCGTTGGTGCCGTGCGCGAGCGAGACGAGCGAGGCGGAGCCGACCTGGCCCCACCGGAACGCGCGCGTCGAGACGTCCTCGGGCACGTCGCGCGTCACCCGGGCGACCGCCCAGGTGCCGACGCTCGCGACGCCGACCGCGACGAGCGGGGCCAGCAGCGCGGGGATGAGCACCTTCGCGGCGACGCCGCTCCAGATGACGCCCTGCGTGCCGACGGCGGCGAGCACCGAGCCCACGACGCCGCCGATGAGGGCGTGCGACGAGCTCGACGGGATGCCGAACAGCCACGTCAGCAGGTTCCAGGTGATGCCGCCGACCAGGCCGGCCAGCACGACCTCGAGCGTGATGACGTTCGCGTCGACCAGGCCCTTGGCGATGGTCGCGGCGACGGCCAGGGACAGGAACGCCCCGACCATGTTGAGGACGGCCGACAGGGCGACGGCGGTCTTGGGCTTGAGGGCTTTGGTGGCGATGGACGTAGCCATCGCGTTGCCCGTGTCGTGGAAGCCGTTGGTGAAGTCGAAGGCCAGTGCGGTCACGACGACGAGCACCAGCAGGAGCGTCTCGGTCACGTACTCCATGGTGGGGTCAGCACCGAAGGGTCCACGACCATCCTGTGGATTCTTCGGCCACTGTTCACCGACAGTTCATCCGGCGTTCGAAGCGCTCGTTCGAACGCCGGACGAGGGTCCTCGGAGCAGACGGCCGAAGGTCCCGCGAGGCGCGGGATCCCGGCCCTGGCGAGACCTCAGACGCCCAGCTCGGCGAGCGTGTCGTCGACGTCCGCGACGACCGTCGCGACGGCCTCCCGGCGGGTACGTGCCCGCTCGTCGTCGGCGGCGACGGCGGCCCGTGCCGCCGCGAGGTCGCGGTCGAACTGCTCCGCCCGCGCCTGCGCGTCGGCGCGCTGCGCGCGTGCCCGCTGCTCGCCCGAGAACCACTGCCACCCCGCGACGAGCGCGGCGCCGATCCCCAGCACGAGCCAGGCCGGTGCCACCGCGATCCCGAGCACGACGCCGAGCAGCGCGACCGCCCCGACCCCGCCGACGACGCCCCACGAGGGCCCGTCGACCGGTCGCGCGAGGTGCTCGGCCCGCGCGGTCGTGGCGAGCGTCGCGCCGTCGTCGGAGGGCGTGACGGTCACGGTGCGGCCCGCGAGGCGCAGCGACCGGGCGGGCGCCGGGGTGGCAGCGATCTCGGCGGCGCGTGCGTGGACCGCTGCACGCAGGTCGTCCGCCAGGAGCGGGGCGACGAGCGCCACCCGGCCGGCGGCGTCGCTCCGCGCGTCCGCGACGACGAGGTCCACGACGCTGCCCGCCGGGGCGTCCCAGGCCGGGCCGTCGTCGTCGGGCGTGCGGCCGACGCGCTCGTCGAGCAGCTCGGCACGTCGCAGGAGGTCGCGCTCGACGGGCGCCCCCTCGTCGACGAGCGACGTGACGACGCGCAGCAGGGCATCCCGCGCCGCACCCGCCGCCCCGCCCGCACCGGCCGCACCGGCCGCACCGGCCGCACCGTCGGGCACCGCGAGCTCCCCCGCGACGACGGCGCGCGACCAGTCGGCCCAGGTGCGCAGGGTGTCGAGCTGGTCCGGTGAGCCCGCGGGCGTGCCCCACTCCGAACCGCCGCCGGGCAGCGCGGGCGGCTCCACCAGCAGGACGGTGCGCAGCCGCGTGCGCGCGGTGTCGTCGAGCACGGCGAGCCGCTCCGCGAGGCCCGCCCGCACGACGTCGGCGCCGTCGGCCCCGAGCAGCCCGTCGGCAGCAGCGACCCACAGCGCCCGCTCGGCGCCGGTCAGGAGCACCTCGGCCGGGGTGCCCCCGCCGTTCGCGCTCCCGTTCGCGGCGCCCCCGCCGTTCGCGCCCGGACCGCCGTCGGCGCTCCCCCACCCAGCGCCGGGCACCGCGGGCGCGTCGAGGACGGACGCCGTCCACGCCGTGGCGAGCGTCGGCTGCCCGACGAGCGTGCACACCGCGACGAGGAACGTCGCCGCGCGTCGCCGGTCGCGCAGGAGCGCCTCCTGCGCGGCGTCGGCGTCGAGCCGGCCGGACGCGACGTCGGCCACGGCGAGCGCGGCGGGGACGAGCCAGTAGCCGTGGACGTCCACCAGGTCGGGCGAGCGACGCAGGTGCGAGACGTCGCCCTCGCCGGTGACGACGGCGCGCGTGAGGGCACGGGCGGCGTCCCGCGCGCGGCGCGCCGGGGTGAACAGCGCGAGCTCCTCGCGGACCTCGCCGAGCTCGATGAGCGCGTTGACGAGCCGTGTGAGCACCTCGACGCGGCTCGAGAGGTCGCCCTCGAGGGAGCGCAGGCGCCGGTTCAGCGCCGACTCGCGCGAGCGCGCCATCGCCGCCTGCGTGGCGAGCTCCTCGGACAGTGCCGCGATGTTGCCGTGGTCGCTGCGCCACACGCTGTAGGTCGACATGCGCGTGAGCGTACTCACGTCGGGCACCGCGTCGAGGGGGAGAACTCCCCCACCCGCTCCCGCCGAACCCCGGGTTGTCGGGCGATCGGGCGGCTGATCGACCGGTAACCCAGGGTTCGGCACCGGGTGTCGTCAGCGGGCGGGGGCGCAGGCGCGGCGGGCCGTCAGGCGCGGGGACGCATGAGCGGGGGGTCGAGGACGGCGGGCACGCTCGCGGGCGCGTCGTCCGGCTCGGTCGCCGAACCCGGGGTTGCGGGCCACGCAGGCCGCTCGGTGACCCGTAAGCCCGGGTTCGGTGGTCGGCTCGCGGCGCGATAGAGCGCGGCCGGCCGGCCGGTGCCGCCCGACGTCGTGAGGCCCGTGTCCTCGAGGAACCCCACGGTGGTGGTCGCCTTGCGCGAGAAGTTGCGCGGGTCGAGGCGCACGCCCCAGACGGCCTCGTAGACGCGGCGCAGGTCCGCGATCGTGAACTCGGGCGGGCAGAACGCCGTCGCGAGCGCGGAGTACTCGAGCTTGGCACGGGCTCGCTCGACGCCGTCGGCGAGGATCCGCGCGTGGTCGAACGCGAGGTCCGCGCCCGACGGCGCCGGCGTGCCCGACGACGCCCGCTCGCCCGACGCGGTGCGCTCGCCGGACGGCACCGGCCCGCCGCGACCCGGTCCCACCGCGAGCAGTGGCTCGACGGGGTGCCAGTCCGCTCCCCCGGCGTCGGACCCGGCGTGCACGACGCCGAACTCGGGCGCGAGCAGCAGGTACGCGACGGACACGACCGGCCCGCGCGGGTCGCGGTCGAGCGGGCCGTAGGTGCGCAGCTGCTCGAGGTGTCCGGGCGGGCGGACGCCCGTCTCCTCCTCGAGCTCGCGGCGCGCGGCCTGCGCGAGGCGTTCTCCTGGGAGCACGAACCCGCCGGGAAGGGCGAGCGCGCCCCGGAACGGCTCGACGCCGCGCTCGACGAGGAGCACGTGGAGGGCACCTTCGCGGACCGTGAGCGCGACGACGTCGACCGTCACGGGCAGGAGCGCAGCGGTGGGCGGCACGAGGGCGGGGTGCGTCGTCACCGGTCCATGCTCGCACACTTCGCGTCAGGTTGACGAGAAATGCGGACAGGCTTATCGTCAACGTGACGATAACGACGAACGGAGAGACTGATGGCCACGATCCGCAGCTACCCCTGGACCCGGCACTTCCTCGGCAGCCCTACCGGGCACGTCGTGCACCTGCGGCGCGGTCGCGTCGTGCACGAGGGCGTCGGGCAGGCGTTCTGGTTCCGCCCCACGACCTCGGTGCTCTCGGAGGTCCCCGTCGACGACCAGGAGCTGCCCGTCTTCTTCCACGCCGTGACCGCCGACCAGCAGGACGTCACCGTGCAGGCCGGCGTCACCTACCGGTTCGTCGAGCCTGTGACCGTCTCCCAGCGCCTCGACTTCGCCGTCGACCCGCGCACCGGCGAGACGAGCACCGCGGGTCGCGACCAGGTGACGAGCATCGTCGGGCGCCTGGCGCAGAGCCGGGCGGCGGACACGCTCGCCGCGATGCCGCTCGCCGACGCGCTCACCACCGGCGTGCCGCGGGTGCGCGACGTGCTGACCGAGGCCCTGACCACGGACGTGCGCCTCGGCGCGACGGGCATCGTCGTCGTCGGGGTCCAGGTGCTCGCGGTCCGGCCCGAGAAGGACGTCGAGCGCGCGCTCCAGACGCCGGCCCGCGAGCACGTCCAGGCCGAGGCCGACCGCGCGACGTACGAGCGGCGGGCGCTGGCCGTCGAGCGCGAGCGCGCCATCGCGGAGAACGAGCTCGCGAGCAAGATCGAGCTCGCGACCCGCCGCGAGCGCCTCGTCGCGCAGGAGGGCGCGAACGCCCGGCGCGAGGCGGAGGAGAAGGCGGCCGCGGCGCTCGTCGACGCCCGCGCGACGGCCGAGCGCGCGCAGCTCACGACCGAGGCGAGGGCCGAGCAGGTGCGGGTCGTCGGCGCCGCCGAGGCCGCCGCGGAGCAGGCACGGATGGACGTCTACGCGACCGCCGGGCAGGGCACGCTCCTGGCGCTCGCGGTCCGTGATGCGGCCGGCTCGCTTCCCGCCGTCCAGAACCTCACCATCACGCCCGACCTGCTCACCGGAGTCCTGTCGACCCTCGTCCGGGGGCTCGGGCCCGACGACGGCCCGGCCGGGGCGGGGACCGCCGGGAAGGCGGCCTGACGATGCTCCGGCGACGCGCCGTCGTCGTGCACCGGCGCACCGAGCTCGACGACCTCCTCGACCGGCACGGCACGCGCGGGCAGGCGGAGTTCTTCCTCCGTTCGCGCGGCCGGTCGCTCGGCGAGGTCCAGGCGCGGCACGACGCCCTCGCGGCGGCGCGTGACGCCGTCGTCGCCGCCCTGCCGGCAGGGTGGGCGCGCGCGGACGTCGAGCGAGCCGACCTGTCGCGGTTCCTCGTCGCGCCCGAGGACGTGGTGGTGGTCGTCGGGCAGGACGGCCTCGTCGCGAACGTCGCGAAGTACCTGCGGGGGCAGCCCGTGCTCGGCGTCGACCCCGAACCGGGCGTCAACGCCGGGGTGCTCGTCCGGCACACCGTCGCGGCGGCGGCCGCCCTGCTGCGCGGCCTCGGGCCCGACGACGGCGTGGGCGCGGCGGGCGGCACGACCGACCCGGCGGCACGGCTCCCGGTCGACGCCCTCACCATGGCCCGCGCCGACCTCGACGACGGCCAGCACCTCACGGCGCTCAACGAGGTGTTCGTCGGGCACCCGAGCCACCAGAGCGCGCGCTACACGCTGCGGTGCGCGGCGGGCGAGGAGCGGCAGTCGTCGTCGGGCGTGCTCGTCGCCACGGGCACCGGCGCGACCGGCTGGTGGGCGTCGCTCGCCCACGACCGCGGCGGTCGCCCGGCGCCGGCGCGGACCGAGCACCGGCTCGGCTGGTTCGTGCGCGAGGCGTGGCCGTCGCCCGCGACGGGCGCGAGCCTCACGGAGGGCTACGTCGACGACGGAGCCGACGTCGCGCTCACCGTCGCGTCCGACCGTCTCGTCGTGTTCGGCGACGGCGTGGAGGACGACCGCCTCGTCGCCTCCTGGGGTCAGACCGTGACCGTGCGCACCGCGGAGGCACCCCTGCGCCTCGTCCGCCCCTGACCGTCAGCGGTCCGACGGCTCCCCGCCCGTCCGGGCCCGAGAGCCCAACCGCCGCTCGCGCGCCCGTCGCACCGCCTCGCGGCGTTCACCGATCGCATCGCTCGTGAGGCTCGTCAGGCTGTCCGTCGAGGCCCTGGTCTCGGCACGCTCCGCCTCGACGCGCGCCCGGTGCTCGGCCGACTGCGGGCGGGAGCGCGTGACGCGTGGTCCGTCGCGCAGGTCCCGCGCGTCGCCGTCCCGCGCGACCCACCGCTCGCGGCGTCCCTCGCGCACGCGCTCGCGGTGGAACCGCCAGCGCCACGCCCGGCGCAGGGCGACCATCGACCAGACGGCGAACGGGACCGCGGCGACGAGGAGCCCGACCCGCCACGCGGACGGGAGCGCCGTCGACGCCCCGGTGCTCGCGAGCGCCCACGCCACCCCTCCCGGGACGGCGGGCCAGAACTCGCGGGCGTCGAGGTTCCAGCCGCAGACGTAGAACCGCATGAGCGTGTCCGTGAGCCGCGAGCGCCGCACCGGCTGGAGCGACATCGCGACCGGTCCGGGCAGTGGCGGCCCCAGGGTGGTGCCGGACGCGACGTGGCTCGTGAAGGACAGCCGGTCGCCGCGGTACGACGGCCGCAGCGCGCGCCCGGCGTAGACGACGGACAGCGCCGCGAGCGGCCACACGGCGCACGACAGGTACCAGGCGACGGGGCCGGCGAGCACGACGGCGATCGGCGCGACCACCACGAGCCGCCCGAGCACGTCGCCCGGTGCGACGACGAGCTCGGCCCACGGCTCCTGGTCCTCGGGCGGCTCGAACAGGCCGTACGCGGCGACGGTGAGGTACAGGCCGACGACGAAGAGCCCGATGCACGTCCACACGAGCCCGATCGCGAGGTAGCCGAACGGCCGCAGCAGCAGCGCCGCCGTGCCCGGCGGCGTCGCGTCGCGAGCGACCCCCTGGTCGGCGGTCACCGGGCCGCGAGGCCGAGGACGTCGAGGACCCACGCGTCCTCGTACGCGACCTCGCGCCAGCCCTCGTACCGGCCCGAGACGCCGCCGTGCCCGGCGTGCATCTCGATCTTCAGCAGCGCGGGCGCCCCGGCGGCGCGCAGGCGCGCGACCCACTTGGCCGGCTCGACGTAGAGCACGCGCGTGTCGTGGAGCGACGTCACGGCGAGGACGCGCGGGTAGTGCGCGGCGTCGTCCGGCACGTTCTCGTACGGCGTGTACGACCGCATGTACCGGTACACCTCGGGGTCGTGCAGGGGGTCGCCCCACTCGTCCCACTCGACGACGGTCAGCGGGAGCGACGGGTCGAGGATCGACGTGAGGGCGTCGACGAACGGCACCTGCGCGAGGACCCCGGCGAACAGCTCGGGCGCGAGGTTGGTCACCGCCCCCATGAGCAGCCCGCCCGCCGAGCCACCCTGCGCGACGAGCCGCTCGGGGCTCGTCCACCCCGCGTCGACGAGGTGCCGCGCGACGGCGACGAAGTCGGTGAAGGTGTTCCGCTTGGCCAGCGTCTTTCCCTCGTCGTACCAGCGGCGCCCCATCTCGCCGCCGCCCCGCACGTGCGCGACCGCGAACACGACGCCCCGGTCGAGGAGCGACAGGCGCGAGATCGAGAACGCCGGGTCGATGCTGATCTCGTACGACCCGTACCCGTACAGCAGCAGCGGCGCCGGCTCCGCGCCCGTCCCCGTGGCGTCGAGCCCGACGGCGTCCCGCCGCCACACGAGCGAGACCGGCACCTGGGTGCCGTCCTCGGCCGTGGCCCACTCGCGGCGCTGCACGTAGTCCGCGGCGTCGTACCCGCCGAGGACCGGCTGCTGCTTGAGCAGCGTGAGCTCGTCGGTCTCGACGCGCAGGTCGTACACCGTCGAGGGCGTGACGAAGCTCGAGTACGACAGCCGGACGTTCGGCTGCCCCCACTCGGGGTTGCCGCCGAGCGCCGCGGTGAACAGCGGCTCGTCGAACGCGACCTCGTGCACGTGCCAGGGCTCTGGCGCGGGCGCCGTGTCGCCCGTGCGGATCGGCGTCGGCAGACCGGCCGGGCGCGGTGGCTCGGCGCTCGCGAGGCCGATCACGCCCACCCGGGACAGCGCGTCGCGCCGGTACGACACGACGAGGTGACCGGCGAACGCGTCGACGGCCTCCAGCCGCGTCGCCGGGTCGTGCGGCACGACGACCGTCGCGTCCGCCGGGCCGCGCGTCCCGCCCGGGTGCGCCGCGCCGTCGGGCAGGCCGTCGCCCGAACCCGGAACCGCCGTGACGACGAGCTCGAAGTTCTCCGCGCCGTCGTTGTGCAGCACGAGCAGCACATCCCGACCATGCGCCTGCTGCCCGCCGACCATGCGGTCATCGCTCGTCCCGGCCTCAGAACGGGCGGTCACCGCGTGGTCGGCCGGGAGCCAGGTGCTCGGGAGGACCGCGTGCTCGACGGTGTACTCGACGCCCTCGCGCCGCGGCCACACGACGCGCGGCTCGCCCGTGGGGTCGTCGGCGTCGACGAGCCAGGTCTCGGACGTGATCTTCGAGCCCACGTCGATCTGCACGAACCGCTGCGAGCGCGAGACGCCCACACCCACCCAGTACCGCTCGTCCGGCTCCTCGAAGACCACGACGTCCTGCGTCGCGGGCGTGCCCACCTCGTGGCGCCACACGCGCCACGGCCGCCACGCGTCGTCGACGGTCGGGTAGAACACGTACCTCCCGTCCGGGGAGAAGACGGCGCCCGGGAACGTCCCGGGGACCTCGTCCGCGAGGTCGGTGCCCGTCTCGAGGTCTCGGACGCGCAGCGTGAACCGCTCGTCGCCGACGACGTCGACCGCGTAGGCGAGCCGAGTCCCGTCCACGGACACGTCGAACGAGCCGAGCGAGAAGAACTCGTGCCCCTCGGCCTCGACGTTGTCGTCGAGCAGCACCTGCTCGCCCGGCACGGGGACGCCCGGCTCCAGCACGGGCGGCACCCACGACGACGGTGCGTCGCTGCCGACGCTCGCGTCGATCGGCGCGCGCGCCCGGATCGGGTACTGCGACCCCTCGACCGTGCGCGCGTAGTACCAGTACGCGCCCTGGCGCACCGGGACGGACAGGTCGGTCTCGAGCGTGCGCGCCTTGATCTCCTCGAAGATCCGCTCGCGCAGGTCGGCGAGGTGCGCGAGCCGCGCCTCGGTGTACGCGTTCTCGGCCTCGAGGTGCGCGACGACCTCCGGCGACTCCTTCTCGCGCAGCCACTCGTAGTCGTCGACCACGGTCTCGCCGTGGTGCGTGCGGTCGGCGGGGCGGCGGGGGGCGACGGGTGCCGCGGGCACCTGCGGCTCCGCGGCGGGCACGGTCTGCGTGAGGTCGTCAGGCATCTGGCCAGGGTAGTGCGGGCCGACGGCGGTCGGTCGCCGCGCCCGTGCGGCTACGCTCGGCGCGTGGCCACCGAGCAGTCGCCCGCGACACTGACGAGCGGCGAGATGGTGCGCGCGTCAGGCCTGTCGATCAAGGCGCTGCGCCTCTACGACGCGAACGGGCTGCTCGTCCCGGCGGCCGTGGACCCGCGCACCGGCTACCGCGCCTACGCGCCCGAGCAGGTCGAGCGAGGTCGGACGATCGCCCTGCTCCGCCGGCTCGACGTGCCGCTCGCGCGCGTGCCCGAGGTGCTCGACGCCGACCCGAGCGACGTGCGCGACGTCCTCCTCGGGTGGTGGGACGAGCGGCAGCGCACGCTCGCCGACCAACGCGCGACCGCCGAGGAGCTGGTGCGGACCCTCGCCGGGCCTCGCGCTCCCGGCACCACGCCCGGGCCCGCACTGCTCCCGCACGGCGTCTCGCCAGGAGCCCGCCCTCGCGACGTGCGACGGCGCGACGTCGGCGCGCGCACGGTCGCCACGATCACGTCATGCGTCGTCCAGGACGACCTCGTCCCGACGTTCACGGCGGACGTGCTCACGCTCCGCGCGCACCTCGCGGCGGCGGGCGCCGACGCGGACGCCGGGCACGTCGTGGTCTACCACGAGCCCGTCGGGCGCGAGGTCCCGGGGCGTGTCGAGACGTGCGTCCCGTACCGCGGGCTCGTCGCCCCCGCCGGGTCGGTCGTGCTGCGCGAGGACCCCGCGCGCACCGAGGTCTACGTCGAGGTGCCGTCGCGCGACTGCCGGTACCCGCAGATCGTCGGGTACCACGACGCGCTGCGGGCCACCGCGCCCGAGGACGCCCCGACGCGCGAGGTCTACGCCGTCCCGTGGTCCGACGACCCCGACGCCGTCGTCGCGGAGGTCGCCGTCACGGTCGGCGGGACGCCGGCCGCGCGGCGGTGACCAGGGACGATCGCGGGATCAGCGGTCAGAGGCCGGGTCCGTCGACCAGCTCGAGGTCGCCGGGCAGCCAGGTCTTGTCGAACCACGGCTCGAGCGGCCCGTACAGCCGCAGCATGGGGAACCACGACCTGCCCGGCACGGTCCCGACCCAGTTCGACCGGCGGCCCTCCGGCGGCTCGGGTCCGAACCACAGGACGACGCTGCCGTCGTCCTCCGTCGCGACGGTGCCGGTGAGGCTCATGACGCTCGGGTGGGGGTCGGCGGTCTGCAGCAGGGACCTCGTCTGGGTGTCGTAGAGGTCGATCGCCCAGAAGTTCTTCGCCGGGGGGTTCGGGGGGAGCACGAGCCGGTACGTGCGCGCACCGTCGAGGATCCGGCCCTCGGCGTCGTGGGCGGTGTACGCGTACGCGGAGCCCGCGCCCACCTGGGCGTGCGCCATCGCCGGAGTGACGACGGTCGCCAGGAAGTGGAACTGCGTCCGCGCGTCGAGCAGGCGCGCGCCGTCCGCGAGGAACTCGTACGAGCCGCCGAGGAACCCGTTGAGCCAGCTCGAGCCGGGAGCGATCGCGGCCTCGGGGTCGCGTGGGGAGTAGACGAGCGCGCGGCTCATCGCCGCGGCCGTGCGTGCGGCCGTGTCGAGCGTCGCGCGGTGCTCCGCGCTCGGCGCGAACGGCCGGCCGTGCTGTATCCCGACCGCGCGGAGCAGGCCCGCGCGCTCGGGGTCGAGGGCGTCCGGCGGCTCCTCCGCGACGATCTCCGCGACCTCGTCGAAGAACGACGCGTCGTTGGCGTGCACCGTGTTGACGCGTGCCCCGGCGATGTTCACGAACTCCGTGGGCGGGGGGTCGGCCGCCTCCGCCAGCGGGTAGACGCGCGTCTCCTTCATCGCCGGCACGCCGCCGAGCGCGCGCAGCACGACCCAGTTGGTGAAGGTCGGCGTGCGGTAGACGTGATAGCCGTCCGGGACGTCGCCGTCGTGGTCCGGCGGGAGGAAGAGGTAGCGCCCGCCCTCCCCCCGGTCAGGTCCGGCGATGCCCATGTCCGCGACGTACCGGAACCAGAAGTCGTCCACGACGCACAGCGACTGCTTCGGCGGCTCGATGACGAACGGGCCGGTCTCGCGCAGGTCGAAGAAGAACGTCCCGTACGTCGTCTCGGTGTTCGGGGTGAGGAAGATGCCGTTCGAGTCGGCGCGCGGGTCGGTGTACCCGATCTGGGTGGACCGCACGAGACCGAGGCTGCGGAAGCCGTGCCGCATCGCGACGAGCGACGCGCCGGGGATCGCGCTGAGGTACGCCTCGATGCCGCGCACCAGGTCGAGCGAGGCGTACAGGCGCTCGACGGACCCGGGCGTCGGGACCCCGTCGACGAGCTCGAACCGCCCGAGCGGGGTGTCCAGCGGCGACGGCGTGCTCACGGCGGCCAGGACCGCGCCGAACGCGTCGTCCTCCGGGCTCTTCGTGGTCTCGGTCATGAGCACGCCCTTCGTCCGTCCGGTGCGGCGGGCTCCTCGGCGCGCGGCTAGTGCGACGGTAGGGCGGCCGACCCGCTCGTGCCACCGGACCTGACGGAGTTGACCCTGCCCCTGGGGCGGGCCGGAGGGTCGCGGCATGGACACCACCACGACGACCTCGACGGCACCGAGCCTCGAGGACTACGCCCGCCACAGCCCGTACTCCGACCCGCGGCAGCACGCGCCGCTCGTCGCCGCCGTGACCCCGGACCCGGCGAGCCTGCACGTCGCGGTGACGCGCGCCGTCGTGCACTACCGGGCGGGAGCGACGCCGCCCACGCGGGCCCAGCTCGCCGACGTCGACGGGCGCTGGGTCGCGACGATCCTCGACGCGGCGGTCGAGCGGGCGCCCGGCCCCCTGGACGCGCCCCGCGCCCCGGACGCCCAGGTCGGCGGGTGCTGCCGCGACCACTCGCTGCTCGCCGTCGCGATCCTGCGCGAGCACGGGATCCCTGCGCGCACGCGGCTCGGGTTCACGGACTACCTCGGCGAGGGCGGGTTCCACCACGACCACGTCGTCGTCGAGCGCCACGACGGCGAGCGGTGGGTCCGGTCCGACCCGGAGCTCGAGCAGGGCTCGCGCGCGTTCGACCTCCACGACCTGCCGGCCGGCGAGGGCGCGCCCTTCGAGACCGCCGCGGAGACCTGGCTCGCCTACCGGGCCGGCCGGCGGGACCTGTCCGACCACGGCGCGGGACCTGACCTCGGCTGGTTGAGCGGGCCTGGGTTCGTGCAGCGCTACGTGCTCGGCGACCTCGCCCACCGGCAGCGGGCCGAGCTGCTCCTGTGGGACCTGTGGGGCGCGTCGACCCCGCCCGGCGCCGCACCCGACGACGCCACGGTCGCGCTCACGGACCGCGTCGCGGAGCTCACCGTGCGCGCCGACGGCGGCGACGCGACCGCCGAGGAGGAGCTCGCCGCGCTCTGGGCGGGCGACGAGCGCGTGCGGCCGGGGCGCTACGTGACCACCTGGTCGCCGTCGGGCCGCCTCGGGTGGACCGACCTCGACGTGCGTCAGACCGCCTGGGCGGTCGTCCCGCCCGGTGCGGTCCGGGCTGCCCTCTGACGGCCAGGGGTCAGCCGATGCCGGTCACCGACGAGCCGTCCCAGCCGAGCAGGCGACCCTGGACGGCGACGAGCGACGACCACCCCGGTTCGACGTCCGTCTCCCAGACGAGCGCACCCGTGGACAGCTCGAGCGCGACGAGGCGGTGGTCCGTCCCCGTCGTCGGGTCGACGAGCGCGAGGATCGCGCAGCGTCCGTCCGTGTAGGCGCCCGACACCATGGTCGACCGCCCGGCGTCGCTCCCCAGGTCGTCGACGAACCGCGACCACACCGGCTTCCCCGTCATCGAGTCCAGGCCCTCCACGGTGTTCGCCGTGCCGACGACCGCCGTCCCCGCCGCGAGGACGTACACGGCCTCGGGGGCACGGGCACCGTCGTACGTCCACAGGCGGGCACCGTACGGGTCGTACGCGCGGACGCCGATGCCCTCGCGAACCAGCAGCACCCCCGGTCCGGGGTCGTCGGTGGCCCGGGGGTCGAGCACCTCGCCGGGAGCGTCGAGCACCAGGGAGCCGTCGGACGCGAGGATGCGGTCGGCCCGCAGCGCGCCCGACGAGCCCTGCCGGTCGGCGTCCACGAGGACGCGACCTCCCGCGAGCGGAACGGCGCCGTCGGTCGGGACCTCCGGGTCGTCGAGGCGGGTGCCGTCCGGGCCGAACGACGCCGCGATGCCGCAGCCGACGACGTCGACGAGGCGCTCGGTGCTGAGCACCCCGAGGCGTTCGGCGTCCACGGTCTCGTTGCCGGTCTCACCGTCCCACGACGTGCACGACCAGGGCACGTCCTGGAACGGGAGGTCGTGGCGCCAGCGCTCCGCGCCCGTCACCGCGTCCTCGAGCGTCACGACGACACCCCGGCCGCGGACGCCGTCGACCGTCTCGCCCGCGGCGGGGTCGACCGAGACCGGCGCACCGGTCGGCTCCCCCGGCTCGCCGACCCGCTCGGCACGCACCAGGCCGCCGTCGGGCCCGGGCAGGAGGACGGCGCCCCCCGCCTCCGTCGAACGCTCGCCGACCACGGTGCCGGCCGCGTCGAGGACCGTGACGGTGGCCGGCCCGTCGGGCTCGTCGCGACCGTCGGCACCGTCGGCACCGTCCGCGCCCGGCGTCGGCCCCGTCTCGAGCCAGATCGGGAGGACCGACGTCCCGGCGACGCACACGACCGTGCTCGCCGCGACGCTCGTGAGGTCCCACGGGCTCCACGAGCCGCACACCGCGTCGGCGCCGACGGTCGTGCGCCACGCCTCCTCGCCGCTGTCGAGGTCGAGCGCGACGGCGTCGTCGCCGTCGACCGTGACGAGCAGACCGGGCAGGACCACGACGCCCCCGTCCGCCGACACCGGTGCGGTCCACAGCTCGGTGGGTGCGCCGTCGAGCTGGCGCAGCGCACCGCGCGCCGTCTCGAGCCGGTGCTCCGCGTCCCGGCTCGTCACGGCGTCCACGACGAGCATCCCGGCGACCAGCACGACCACCGCTCCCGCTGTCGCGGCGACGAGCACGCGACGACGCCTCGAGCGGCCCGGCGTCCCGCTCGGGGCAGAGAGGGGCCCGGCATGGTCGGGCGGAGGGGGACCCTCCGGCGCGGGTCGCTCGCGGAGCAGCACCGGGTGCGGCACGTCGAGAAGGTCGGGCTCGTCGTCGAACCCGGCCGTCTCGACGAGCTCGAACGTGCGGCGGTCGTCGCCGCCGTCTCGTCGTCGGACCGGCACACCCCCAGCGTAGGACCCTCGCGGCTCAGCCCAGGCGCGTGAGCGTCGTCTCGTCGATGCTGAACAGGCGGCCCTGGATCGGCAGGAGCCACGCGTCGTCGTACGGCTCCCCCTGCTCCGTGTGCCAGCCGACGCTGCCGTCGGCGAGGCCGACGGCGACGAGCATCGTCGACTCGGACTCCCAGTCGGAGACGACGACGATCGCGCGCTCCCCGTCGGTGTAGGTCGTGTCCATCGACCACCCCGCCCCCTCGGTGGCCGGCATCCCGGTGCTCTCGCGCAGCACCTCGTCCTCGAGCGTCCACAGCCGGCGGCCCGTGGTGACGTCGAGACCGACGAGGTCGGAGCTCGGCTGCGGGACGACCACGACCCCGCCGGCGACGACGGCGACACGGTCCGGCGTGCCGGCGTCGGTCGTCCGCCACAGCTCGTCGCCGGACGTGCCGAAGGCGACGAGGTCGAGACCGTCGCGGACCAGGACCGGGCTGTCGCGCGCGTCCGTGGCCCCCGGCACGTACACCGGGCCCGGTGGCTCCCAGCGCACCGACCCGTCGGGATCGAGGATCGCCGGCGGGAACGCGTCCTCCGGGTCGAACGCGGTGGGCCAGCCCGTGCCGGCGGACGCCGGATCGCGGTAGAGCGAGCCGTCGGCGAGGGGCGTGATGCCGTCCGCGGGGTTCTCCGGGTCGTCGAGGCGGGTCCCGTCCGCGGAGAACCACGCCGAGATCCCGCACCCGTCGACGCGGACGATCTCGCCCCCGGTCGCCGCCCAGACGTTCTCCAGGTCGGCGAAGGCGTCGTCCATCGTCCCGCTGTCGCCCCAGCGCACGCACCCGCCGGCACCGGGCACGAACTCCAGCTCGCGCTCCCACCGGTCCTCGCCCGTGAGGGCGTCCTGCAGGGTGACGACGACGCCGCGACCGGTCGGCAGGTCGGTCGCCATCCCCGTGCCCGGGTCGATCTCGACCTGACGCCCGTCCCCCGTGGGGGCCTCACCGACCCGTTCGACGAGGACGACGCCGCCCTCCGGGCCGGCGGACGCGATCGCCCCGCCGCCCGCGAGGTCGCGACGACCGAGGATCTCGCCCGACGCGTCGAGGACGGTGACGCCCCACGACTCGGGCAGGACGTCCGCCGCGCCGCCGACGTCCGGAGCCATGGGGTCCAGCTCGACCGTCCCGTCCTCGGTGCGTGGCGCCAGGCAGACGAGCGTCGGGTCCGGCTCCCCGCCGGGGAGCGTCCAGTAGGCGAACCCTCCGCAGAAGGTGCCCTCCTCGACCTCGGTACGCCACCGGACGTCCCCCGTGTCGAGGTCGCGCGCCACCACGGTCCCGTCCTCGACCGTGGCGAACGCGCCCGGGAGCAGCGCGAAGCCCGCCGTCAGCTCCGCGTCCACGGTCCAGCGCTCGTCCGGCGCGCCGGCGAGCGGCTCGACGGCCCCCGGTGCCGCGCGCAGCCGCGCCAGGTCCGCGCGCGTGCGGGCCGCGTCGACGCCGACCATGCCTGCCGCCACGACGGCGAGCGCCAGGACCCCCACGACGACCGTCCGACGGCGGACCGGCCGGACGCGCGGTGGTCGAGGCGACGGCTCCGGCTCGGCGTGCGGGCCGTCGTCGTCGGCGCGGAAGGCGGCGTCCGCGCCCTCCGGCTGCCGGGTCGCGCGCGGGGGCCCCGCCCCGAGGTCCGGGGCGTCGTCGTCGGACTCCACGAGCTCGAACGTCAGCCGTCGCTCGCGGGCCTCACCTCGTCGGAGCGGCACCGTCCCAGCGTAGGGCCCACGGGCCTCAGCCGAGGCCCACGAGCTCCGTCTCGTCCATGCGCACCAAGCGGCCCTGGAACGGCATCGTCCAGGACCTGCCTTCCACGGACGCGGGCTCGGTCTGCCACCGGACGTGGCCGTCGGTGAGGTCGAGGGCGACCAGCGCCGACCGGCCGAGGTTCCAGTCGGTGAGCACGACGAGCACCCGCGCGCCGTCGGTTAACGCGGCCTCGCCCGCCCACCCCGCGTTCGTCCCGCCGACGACCGCCGCCATGTCCTCGCCGCCGAAGGACCAGCGCTCCCGGCCGGTCGCGGCGTCGAGGCCCAGGAGAGCTCCGGCACCGATGCCGTTGGCGATGACGACCGTCTCGTCCGCCACGGCGAGCACGGCCTCCGTGGTGCCGACCTCGGACGTGCGCCACAGCTCGGTGCCCGTGTCGTCGAACGCGACGAGGTCCAGGCTGTCCCGGACGAGGACCGGCGCCGGACGACCGTCCGTCGCCGACGGCACGAGCACCGGCCCGGGCGGCTCCCAGCGCACCGTCCCGTCGGCCCCCAGGATCGCCGGTGAGGCGGTCGCGTCGTCGGTCGCCCCGAACCCCCAGCCGTAGCCGCCGTTCGTCGGGTCCCGGTAGTAGGTGCCGTCCGGCAGCGCCACCACGCCGTCGCGCGGGTTGTCGACCTCGTCCAGGCGCGTGCCGTCGAGGGTGAACCACGCCGACACGCCGCACCCCTGGACCATGACGAGCCGCGGCTGGCTCACCGCCCAGAGGTTCTCGAGCTCCGCACGGACCGTCGGGTCGGCGCCGTCGGACCCCTCCCAGGAGACGCACTCCCCGGAGCGGTCGACGAACGGCAGCTCGGCCTCCCACCGCGCCTCGCCCGTGACCGCGTCCTCGACCCGCACGACGGCGCCGCGCCCGGTCGGGAGCGCGACCGGCTCCCCCGTGGCGTCGTCGAGCTCGACCTCGACGCCGTCCGCCTCGGGCACCTCGCCGACACGCACGGCCCGGACCACCGTCCCGTCGGGACCTGGGAACGGCGCGCCGCCCTCCACGGTCGTCTCGCGGCGTCCGAGGACCGAGCCGTCCTCGTCGAGGACGGTGACGTCCCAGGACGAGGCGTCGACGCGCCCGGTCGTCGGGTCGACCGTGAGGTCGGCGCCGGGACCACCCGCCTCGTCCTCGACGACGGGAGCGACGCAGACGAGCGTGCGCTCCGGCTCCCCCGCGGGCTGCGCCCAGTTCCCGCACCTCGCATGCTCGCCCACCTCGGCGCGCCACCGCTCGTCGCCCGTGTCGAGCGAGCGCCCCACGGCCTCGCCGTCCCCGATCGTGACGAGGGTGGCCGGGAGCCGGCTCACGCCGCTGCCGTGACCGACGTCGGCCGCCCAGCGTTCCCGCGGGACGTCCGGGAGGGGTTCGACCGCGCCCGGCGCCGAGCGCAGCAGGGCGCGGTCGGTGCGGGTCTGCCACGCGTCGACCGCGAGCATCCCGCCCAGCACGAGCACGGCGGCGGACACGGCTGCGACCGTCACCTTCCGGCGCGGCCCACGCCGAGCGCTCGGCTCGGGGAGGACCGCCGGCTCCTGGTCGTCGTCCAGGCCGGGCACCGCCCCCGCCTCGACGTCCCGCTCCACCGCGGCGTCGGGGCCGGCGCCGTCCTCCGCCGACTCGACCAGCTCGAAGGTCAGTCGGTCCCGGGCGTCACGGCGTCGGATCGGCACGGCGTCAGCGTAGAGGCTCACCGAGGTGACGGGGCCGTGAGCTCTCGAGGAACTCTGAGCCCTTCGCCGCCGGGCCAGGTCGCCGCCCGCCACACTGCGTCTGTGCACGACGAACTCACCGCGCTGGCGCACCACACCGCGATGCGCCCTGCCGCTCGCGCGACGGGTCTCGTCGCCGATCTCTCCCGTCCCGTGCTGACCGTCGGGTCGTCGATGCCCGTCGGCCAGCTCGAGGTCCTGTTCCGCAACCCTGACGTGGCGTGCGTCGTCGTGACGGACGACGAGCGCTCCGTCCCGCCCGCGGGCGGGCACGCCGCCCAGGAGGACCGCTACCCCGACCGGTACGGCGTCGTCGTGCGCTCGAGCCTTACCGCTGCCCTCACCGGCCGGCTCGGCTACGGCCGCGCGGTCCTCGAGCGTCGCCCGGTCGCGAGCGTGACCGACTGGTCACCCCTCGTCGTCGAACCGACGGCGGTCGTGTCCGCCGTCGCGACGCTCGCCATGTCGCGGCCGGCGGACCGGCGCTACGACGACGTCCTGGTCCGTGGTGCGCACTGGGCGAGCGTGAGCGCCGCGGAGCTCGTGCACTCGCTCGTCGGGACGCTCGCGGAGCGGTCGACCCACGACGCCCTCACGGGCCTGCCGTCCCGGCGCAGCACCTGGCACTCGCTCTCCCGTCGCTGCGCCCTCGTCGCGCGCGGCCGGACGCGGGTCGTCCTCATCCTGCTCGACGTGCAGGACATGGGCGGGATCAACGCGCGGTACGGCCAGGAGGCCGGCGACGCGATGCTCGCGACGATCGGGGAGCACCTGCGGTCGTGGTTGCCGGGCGGGTGCGAGGCCGGCCGTGTCGACGGCGACCGGTTCGCCGTCCTCGCGACGCTCCCCGGGATGGGGGACGTCGAGGCCGCCGCGAGCGCCGAGGCGCTCCGTCACGAGGTCCTGTCGTGCCTCGCCGCCCCTGCGGGTCCCGTCCGGCCCGCCTTCCGCACGTCCCTCACGTGGTCCGTCGCCGGGGCGGCGGACGCCGACGAGCTCGTGCGCGAGGGCGAGGCCCGCCTCGCCCTCGCGCACGCCCTGGTCTGACCCGGGCCGTCAGGCGACGCCGAGGTACGCCTCCTTGATGCTCGCGTCGGCGAGCAGCTCCTTGCCGCCGCCGGTCTGCACGACCTCACCGGTCTCGAGCACGTAGGCACGGTCCGAGCGGGACAGCGCCTGCTGGGCGTTCTGCTCGACGAGCAGCACCGTCGTCCCCTGTGCGTTGATCTCCGAGACGATCCGGAAGATCTGCTGGATGACCATCGGCGCGAGCCCCATGGACGGCTCGTCGAGGAGCAGGAGCCGCGGGCGGGCCATGAGCGCACGGCCGATGGCGAGCATCTGCTGCTCGCCGCCGGACATCGTGCCGCCCACCTGGTCCCTGCGCTCGGCGAGACGCGGGAACAGCTCGAAGACCCGGTCGACGGTCTCGTCGTGCTCGGCCTTGGACTCGAACGTCCGTGCGTAGGCACCCATCTCGAGGTTCTCGATGACGGTCATCCCGGGGAAGATCCCGCGACCCTCGGGTGCCTGCACGATGCCCTCGAGCACGCGCAGGTGCGCCTTCATCCGCGTGATGTCCTTGCCGTCGAAGAGGATCGTGCCGCGCGACACCGGGCGGATCCCCGAGATGGCGCGCATCGTCGTCGTCTTCCCGGCGCCGTTCGCCCCGATGAGGGTGACGAGCTCGCCCTCCTCGACCGTGATGGAGACGCCCCGCACGGCCTCGATGCGCCCGTACGCGACGGTCATGTCCTGCAGCTCAAGCAGAGGCATCGCTGCCGCCTCCTTCGGTCGTGCGGCCGGCGGTCGTGGTGCCAGTGGTCCCGGCGCCCGGCTCGGCGTCGGCCACGTGCGCGGCCAGCTCCTCGTCGGGCACGCCCAGGTAGGCCGCGATGACCTTCGGGTCGTTGGTGACCTCGTCGGGCGTGCCGTCCGCGATGACCCGGCCGAACTCGAGCACGACGATCCGGTCGGTCACACCACGCACGAGCCGCATGTCGTGCTCGATGAGCAGCACGGTGTAGCCGTCGTCGCGGATGTGGCGGATGAGGTCCATGAGGGCCTCCTTCTCCGCCGGGTTGAAGCCGGCCGCGGGCTCGTCGAGGCACAGCAGCTTGGGCTCCGTCGCGAGGGCACGCGCGATCTCCAGACGGCGCTGGTCGCCGTAGGAGAGGTTGCGCGCCTTCTCCGTCGCCCGGCCGCCCACGCCCACGAACTCGAGCAGCGCCATCGCACGGTCGATCGCGTCGCGCTCCTCGCGGCGGTGCCGCGGGGTACGGAACAGCGCGCCCGGGACGGACGTGCGGTGCCGCGCGTCCGTCCCGACGACGACGTTCTCGAGCGCCGTCATCTCGTTGAAGAGGCGGATGTTCTGGAACGTGCGCGCGATGCCGCGCTGCGTGATGCGGTACCGCTTGAGCGCGCCGAGCGGCGAGCCGTCGAAGACGACCTGCCCCTTGGTCGGTCGGTACACGCCCGTCATCGCGTTGAACGCGGTCGTCTTGCCCGCGCCGTTCGGACCGATGAGACCGAGGATCTCGCCACGCCGGATCTCGAAGGTCACGTCGTCGAGAGCGACGAGGCCGCCGAACTGGACGGTGACGTTCTCCATGGACAGCAGGGGCTCGCCGACCTTGGCCCGGACGGTACGGTCCGGGGCGACCATGGCGTCGACGAGCTCGGGGTTGGCGAGCTCGGGGCGCACCTCGGCGACGTCGACGATGGCCGGCTCGTCGAGGACCGCGCCGGGCATGTACGTGTCGGCCCGCGAGGAGTCGACACGGCCCGACGACCCGAGGTGCTCGTCGCCGTGCTCGCCGCCCGCCCCGATGCCGCCGGGGTCGTGGGTGCTCATGAGGTCTCCTTGCCGCTGGTCGTGCTGTCGGGCCTTCGGGCGAGCGCCTGCGCGGCTCGACGTGCCGCCACGTAGATCTCCCGACCGTACGCGAGGAGCTTCTGCCGGACCGGTATCAGTCCCTGCGGCCGGAAGATCATCAGCACGACGAGCGCGATCCCGAAGAACAGGTAGCGGTAGCTCGCGATCTCGTTGCCGTTGATCGGGATGCCGAAGATCTCGGTGCGGCCGAGGAAGAAGTTCGGCAGGTAGACGATGATGAACGCGCCGAGGATGACGCCCAGCTTGTTGCCCTGGCCGCCGAGGACGACGGCGCACAGGAAGAGCACCGAGTTGATGACGTTGAAGTTCGTCGGGATGACGAACTGCACCTGGCCGGCGTAGAGCGCGCCCGCGACGCCACCGATCGACGCGCCGATGATGAACGCCCACAGCTTGAAGCGGAACGTCGGCACGCCCATGATCTCGGCCGCGTCCTCGTCCTCGCGGATCGCGACCCACGCGCGCCCGACGCGCGAGCGCTCGAGGTTCCCCACGAACAGGAGCGAGATGACGATGAAGACGAGGCTGAGCCAGTACCACCAGACGCCCGAGTTGAGCGTGCCGGCCGCGTTGCCCGCGGAGAAGACGCCGTTCGGCAGGTCCTCCGTGACCCCGAGGCGGGGGTAGGCGACGCCGCGCAGGCCCTGGCCGCCACCCGTCAGCTCGTCGAGGTTGTCCGCGAGGAGGCGGACGATCTCGCCGAAGCCGAGGGTGACGATCGCGAGGTAGTCGCCGCGCAGCCGCAGCGTCGGCGACCCGAGGATCAGGCCGGAGATCGCAGTGATCGCGACGGCGATCGGCAGCGCCGACAGCCAGGCCCACTCGGTCGACAGCCACTCGTCGGTCTGGTTCCACGGGCTGTCGGGGCTCGTGAGGATCGCGACCGTGTACGCACCGATCGCGTAGAAGCCGACGTACCCGAGGTCGAGCAGGCCGGCCTGGCCGACGACGACGTTCAGGCCGATCGCGATGAGCGCGATCATGCCGAACTGCGCCATGACGCCGCCGAAGTTCGTGCCCACGGTCGTGAGCACGGGGATGTTGAGGATCGGGACCAGCGCGATGAAGATGAGGAACGGCACGCCGATCGCCCACTGCGTGGGCCGGGCCTGCGCGTCCCACCACAGGCGGAACCGGTCGCCGACGCCGCCGTGCGGGCGGTCCTTCGTCGCGACCCGGCCCGCGGGCGGCATCGACGTGGGCGCGCCCTCGCGCGCCGGCTGAGGTGCGGGTGTCGACGTGCTCATGCGCGGGCCCTCCCCAGAGACTCCCCGAGGATGCCCGTCGGGCGGAACATCAGGACGACGATCAGCAGGACGAACGCGACGACGTCGCGCCACTCCGTGCCGAACAGGACCTGCCCGTAGTTCTCCATGACGCCGAGGATCAGACCGCCGAGCAGCGCGCCGCGCAGGTTGCCGATCCCGCCGAGCACCGCGGCGCAGAACGCCTTGATGCCGAGGATGAAGCCACCGGAGTAGATGATGCCGTTCGGCACGCGCAGCGTGTACAGGAGCGCGGCCGCACCGGCGAGGATGCCGCCGATGAGGAACGTCAGCATGATGACGCGCTCGCGCGAGACGCCCATGAGGGTCGCGGTGACCGGGTCCTGCGCGACGGCGCGGATGCCGCGGCCGAACTTCGTGCGGTTGATGAACATGTCCGTCGCGAGGGCCAGGACGAGCGCCGACAGGATGATGATGATCGTGACGTTCGTGACCGGGGCGTTGCCGATCGTGAACTGGACCTCGGGCTGCACCAGCCGGATCGGCTGCTGCGCGTTGACACCGCCGAGCGTGCCTCCCGTGAGCTTCGGCAGCACGAAGTGCACGAACTCCTGGAGGATGAACGACATGCCGATCGCGGTGATGAGGAAGACGAGCGACGGGGCGCCGCGCTTGCGCAGCGGTCGGTAGGCCACCCGTTCGAGCCCGACGGCCGTGCCGCCCGCGACGAGCATGCCACCCAGCATCGCGATGCCCAGGTAGAGGATCGTGAGGGCGACGCCCTTGTCGTACGCGTTCCCGCTCGGGTAGAAGCCCAGGAGCATGAGGGTCGCGTACTGCCCGAACATGCCGAGCATGAAGACCTCGGAGTGGGCGAAGTTGATGAGCCGCAGCACGCCGTAGACGAGCGTGTAGCCGACGGCGACGAGCGCGTAGATCGCGCCATAGGTGAGGCCCTCGATGGTGAGGCCCCAGAAGTTGCGGCCGAGGCCGGCGAGGTCGAAGTCGATGAGCGACTGGTGGACGAGGGGTCCGGCGGTCGCGCTGTGCATCAGCGCGTCAGCAAGAGCGGGCATGACGCTCCCTGGGATTCATGGCTCGGATCGTGCAGAGGTCGTGGTCCACGACGGGCGCCCCGCCCCGTGGCGTCGCCCACCGTGGGGCGAGCGACGTGAGGCGGGGCGCCCGTCGTCGTCGGACTACTGGACCTCGTAGATCCAGATGAGCGCGGAAGCGAGCTCGCCCTTGTCGTCCCACTCGTAGGTGCGGGCGAGGCCCTCACCGGAGTAGTTCGCCACGTAGTCGATCATCGCCGCGCGGTCGGCCACGCCCGAGGCGATGCCGGTGAGCATGATCGTCGCGAGGTCGTAGCCCTCGACCGAGTACACGCCCGGCGCCTGGCCGGCCGACTCCTCGTACGTGGCCGCGAAGTCGTCCGGCGCGGGGCCGCACGGGCAGGAGAGGATCGCGCCCTCGGACGCGGCACCCGCCTGCGAGACGAACTGCGGGTCGTTCGTGCCGTCCGCCGAGACGAACGGGATGTCGACGCCACCGTCGCGCAGACCCTGCACGAACGGCGCGGCCTCGGCGTAGTAGCCGGCGTAGAACACGGCGTCGGCGTCGGCGCCCGAGATGATCTGGACGGCGGCGGAGAAGTCCTTGTCGCCCGTCTTCACCTCGGCGGCGCAGTCGGCGTTCGCCGCGTCGCCCAGGCCCTCGGTGATCTGCTGGGCCAGGCCGATGCCGTAGTCGGAGTTGTCGGAGACGACGCAGACGCTCGCGAACTCCTTCGTGTTCACGAGGTACTTCGCGACCGACGGACCCTGGACGGCGTCGTTGGCGAGACCGCGGAAGAAGTTGGTCCAGCCGTTGCCCGTGAGGTCGGGGTTCGTGGCCGACGCCGTGAGCGAGAGCAGGCCCGCCTGGCTGAACACGTCGCCCGTGGCCGCCGTCTCGCCCGAGAACGCCGGGCCGAGCAGGCCGATCACCGACGTGTCGCCCACGATCTGCGGCGCGACCTGCGTCGCCTTCTGCGGGTCGCCCTCCGTGTCGAACGGCTTGAGGGTCACCTGGCAGCCGGGGTTCGCCTCGTTGAAGGCGTCCACCGCGACCTGCGCGCCGTACTGGATGTTGAGGCCGAGCGCGGCGTTCGGGCCCGTGAGGGCACCGGCCATCGCGATCGACGTGCCCTCGGCGCACTCGGCGCTGCCGTCACCGGCCGGGTCGACCGGGTTGCCGGCCTCCGTCGCCTCGACCTCGGCACCCTCGATGTCGATCTGGACCGACGGGACGATGCTCAGCTCGGCCGAGCCGCCGCCGTCCTCCGTCTCGGTCGAGGTGCCGGTGGTCTCCTCGTCGCCGCCGCCCTGGGACTGGGGACCGCAGGCGGTGAGGACGAGAGTCGCCGCCAGGAGCAGGGCAGCACCCCCGCTCGCCCGTCGTGCTGTGCGATGCATGCCAACCTCCGTGGTCCAGATCCCCGCGGGGACGGCCCGAAGCCGCACTCCTCCGCGGTCGATCGCTGAGTTCAACACTGAATAGCGTGCTGAATAGTGACACAGGTCACGAGGGGACGAAACCCGCCCGCCGACGCGCCGTCCGGGGCTCCCCGCGGCATCTCGGGGGGCTCCGGACCCACGAATCGGCGAAAGGGGGCGCCCCCTGCGTTCCTGGGTGACGCGAACGTAGGCCGGACGGGTTTCGCGGACCGCATCCAGTTGTTACCGACTCGTAACGCAAGGGTCTCGTTTCGTTCCGTGCACGGTACGAAGCGGCCGGTCTCGCCCACGAGGACTGGTGGTCCCCGCGCCCCGCCGCAGTGGTACCGGAACGTCCTCGCCGAGCCCCGCGTCCTCGTGCGGACCGGGTGGCGCCCCGCGGCGCGGGCGATCGCCCGCACGCTCCCGCCCGAGGTCGCCATGCGTTCCCTCGAGGAGTACGCGGAGAGCACGCCCCCGGTCGTGGTCGGTCCTCGTGCCGGTGCTGGGCGAGCGGGCGGACTGGCCGCAGGACGGGGCGAGACGGACTCGCGCCGGGTGGTCCGGTCGTCGAGCTGAGGACGCTGGGACGATGACGACAGGCGCCGCGCGGGGCCGGATCGGCTCCTCGAAAAACGTCGCGGGGAACCCGTGGCCAACCCGGGGCATACCATGTACGGTTGTTCCCGAGATTGCAGTGCCTCGCTTGTCCTCGCGTCGACGTGACCACCACGTGGTGGGTGCCCGGCGGACCTTGTTACCCAAGAGTTGACGACGAACACCGTGATGTACTCCCCTGCGCCCGCGGGGGGTGTTTCCACACTCTTGAAGGAGTAACAATGGCTACCGGAACCGTGAAGTGGTTCAACAGCGAGAAGGGCTACGGCTTCATCGCCCCCGAGGACGGCTCCGCCGACGTGTTCGCGCACTACTCCGCGATCCAGTCGCAGGGCTTCCGCACCCTCGAGGAGAACCAGCGCGTCGAGTTCGACGTGACGCAGGGCCCCAAGGGCCCGCAGGCGGAGAACATCCGCGCGATCTGATCTTCCCGGTCACGGCTCGCCTCGCGTGAGCACGACCGGCTGATCGACCACCGAGTGCCCCTCGACCTCACGGTCGGGGGGCACTCGTGCGTCCGGAGAGGTACGCCGAACCCGCGGTTCCGGGTCACGACGCCCGCCGAACCCGGGGTTGTGGGTCAGACGGGCTCCCGATCGACCCGTAACCCCGGGTTCGGCGGGAGGCGGGGACGGCGCGTCGGGGTCGGCGTCGGGGCGGAACCGGCGAGGCGTGTGCGTCGTTGGTCCGGGAGTAGGCCCACCCGGCCACGACACCCGAGCGAGCGCTCGGCGCCCCGCCACCACGCACCGGAGGACGACACATGGGATTCCTGGACCGGCTGCTCGGCCGCGAGCCGCGCGACCCCTACGGCGCCCCGCAGCAGCAGAGCGGGTACCCGAACCAGTACCCCCCGCAGGACGCGACCGGGCCCGCGTACGGCAGCGCCCCGCAGGACGCGCGGACGGCGGGCCGCGGGCCGAGCGCGCCCCGCACGCCTGACCAGGTGGCGATCGACCGCTACCGGTACCTCCTGCGCACTGCCCCGCCGGACGCCGTCGAGCAGGCGCACGCCGAGGCGTTCGCCCGGCTCACCCCGGAGCAGCGCCGCCAGGTGCTCGCGGAGCTCGGCGAGCAGGTCCCGGCGGCCGAGCGCGCGCAGACGGACACGCCGCAGGACCTCGCACGCATGGCGACGCGTGCCGAGATGCGTCAGCCGGGCACGCTGGAGCGCACGTTCGCCGGACGCGGCGGCCCCGGTGCCGGGGGCCTCGGGTTCGGCGCGATGGTCGGGTCGAGCCTGCTGGGGACGATCGCGGGCGTCGTGATCGGCTCCGCCGTCGCGAACGCGCTCTTCGGGCCCGCGTTCGGCGACCCGAGCACGCCCGTCGCAGAGGACGCGGCGGCGGGCGGAGACCCCGGCTCGGAGGCCGGAGCCGAGAGCGGCGACACGGGCGGGGACGCTGGTGCGGTCGAGGCCTCGGGCGGCGACCCGGGCGCGGACGCCGACGGCGGCTTCGGTGACTTCGGCGGCGGGTTCGAGGACTTCGGGGGCTTCGGCGAGTTCTGAGCGAGAGGCACCGCGAGCGGCGAGGGCTCCCGCCCAGCCGCTACTCGCCCTGCGCGCCCAGGCCGAGGAACGCGCCGAGCTCCTCGAGGCTGCGAGGCGAGTGCGGGAGCAGGTCGGTGAGCTGCGGAGAGCGCACGACGACGGCCGCCCACTGGGCGCGCGACACCGCCACGTTGACGCGGTGGCGGGACAGCAGGAAGCCCAGCCCGCGGGAGACGTCGCGGCCCGACGACGCCGCGAGCGTGACGATCACGACCGGTGCCTCCTTGCCCTGGAACCGGTCGACCGTCCCGACCTCGACGTCCGGGTAGCCGGCGGCGGCGAGCGCGGCCCGCACGGTCCAGACCTGCGCGTTGTACGCCGCGACCACGAGGACGTCGCGCTGGTCCAGCGGGCGCTCGACGGGGACGCCGTCGACGGTCGAGGTCCAGCCGCGACCGAGGAAGCGTTCGACCTGGCGGACGACCTCCGCCGCCTCCTGCGGTGAGCGCACGGCGTTGCCCTCGTGCTCGACGAGCACCTGCTCGACGCCCGGCCGCACGCCGTCGAGCCTGCGCTCGGCCGCGACGGGGTGCGCGTGCAGGCGCTCCTCGTAGGACAGCGTCGACACGGCCGCGGCGAGCCGGGGGTGCATGCGCCAGGTGACGGGCAGGAAGTAGCCGCGCTCCGCCGGGAGCACGCCGTGCCCGTCCGTGAGCCACCCGAGCGCGGACCGGTCGACCGGCTCGGGGTGCTTGCCCTGACTGACCTGCGGAAGCTGCTGGGGGTCGCCGAGGAGCAGCAGGCGTCGCGCCGCACGGGAGACCGCGACGGTGCTCGCGAGGGAGAACTGCCCGGCCTCGTCGACGACGAGCAGGTCCAGCGCGCCCTCGGGCAGACGTTCGGCGGCGAAGTCCCACGCGGTCCCACCGACGACGCGCGGCCCGGGCCCGACGGCGAACTCGGCCAGGTGCGCGCCGTCGAGCTCGGCGCACACCGCGCGCGGCGACGGGCCCTCGCCCGCGAGCTTCTTGGCGACGATCTCGGGCGGTACCCCTGCCCCGAGCACGACGGCCCGGAGCATGTTCTCGACCACCGCGTGCGACTGCGCGACGACGCCGACGCGCCACCCCTGCGCGACGAGCCGCGCGACGACACGCGAGCCGACGTACGTCTTGCCCGTCCCGGGGGGCCCCTGCACGGCGACGTACGAGTCGTCGAGCCGCTCGAGCGCCGTCGTGACGGCCGCGACGACGTCGCCGTCGACGACGGCGGGCAGCACGTCCGGCCGCTCGCCCGCGCCGGTCGCGAGGAGACGCGGCGGACGCCGGAGGAGCAGGTCGGTCGCGGCACCCGGCGGAAGCTCGCCCGTCGTCCGCCAGGAGGCGAGCGCGCGTCGGGCCGCCGTCTCTGCGGCGGCCTCGAGCGGCTTGGTGCCCGGCGGGGGCGAGGGCGTGAGCGCGACGGGCACCGCGTCGAACGGCTCGGCGGAGCGCGGGAGCTGTTCGCGCACCAGCAGCACGTCGCGCTCACCGCCGGGCGCCGCCCGGCGGCCCGCCTCGACGACGGTCGCGCCCGTGAGCCACCCGCGCACGCCGTCCGCGGAGGTCTTGGCGCACGACGGGGGCGGCGGGTCGTACAGCACGTACGGCGAGACCCCGACGCGCAGGTCGCTGCCTTCGGGCAACCTCCCGACCAGCTCGATCCGGCGCGACCAGGTCTGGCGACCCGGCTCGACCTCCCACCCGGACACGACCTCGGCCTGCTCCACGAGGAACGCGTTGCGGCGCCCGAGCCACTCGTCCGGCGGCAGCGAGAGCCGCGAGTAGTGCTCGTGCCAGAACGGCTTGGCCTCCCGGCGGTAGTACCCGACGGCCGCCCCGTACATCGCGAGCGCCTGCCCGACGTCGTCCCGCCGCGCCCGGTCCTCCCCGACGACGCCCCGGATCTCCTCCTCGAGCAGCACCCCGGCCGACCGCTCCCGCCCGGCTTCCCCGTCCGCCGAGCCGCCGCCCTCCGGCGAGACGGCGGACGAGGCCGCACGGCCACCATCCACCGTCGTCGCGGGATCGACCACGGGAGAGGCGACGGCCTCCCGCAGGAACTCGGCCAACCGCAACGTCGACACGCAGTCGTACCGGTTGTAGTCCGCGATCCCGCGCAGGAGCTCGTCGGCCTCGTCGTCGCGCCCAGCGTCGCGGAGCGCCGTGTACTCGGCGTACGCGACGACGGACGCGGCGGCGGTGGTGACGTCGCCGGTGCGCAGCTCGTCACCCATGTAGAGCGGCTCGAGCTTCTTGAGCGAGCGCGACTTGTCGGAGACGTGCAGCGCCTGCCGCACGACGGTGTAGAGGTCGACGAGGACGCCGTCGCGCAGGAGGTCGTCGACCTCCTCCTCGTAGACGCCGTGCCGTGCGGCGATGGCGAGCAGGTGCGCGCGCTCGTAGTCGGCGTAGTGGTAGACGTGCAGGCCGGGGTGCGCGCGGCGGCGCGCGTTGACGTGGTCGACGAACGCGACGAGGGCGTCGCGCTCGGCGGCGAGGTCGTGCGCCCACAGCGCGTGGAACGGTGGGCGGTCTCCCGGGGTCGCCGGGCGCTCGACCCACCCGAACAGGTAGTCGATCCCCCAGCTCGACCCGCCGGCGTCGGTCCAGAGCGGGTCGCCCTCGAAGTCGAAGAAGATGTCTCCGGGGTCAGGTGCGGGCAGCGCGAGCACGGGCGTCGGGTCGTCGATGCGCCAGGAGAGCTCGTGCGGGCCGGACGCGTCGGCCCACACGACGGTGCCGTCGGACGGCCCGGTGCCGAGCTGGAGGGCGGCCTGGCGCCGGACGCGCTCGAAGGTCGACGCGCTCATCCCGTCGGGTGCGGCGGCACCGTCCGGCACCGCCGCGAGGTCGTCGATGGTGCGGATGCCCGCGGCGTGCAGGCGTGCGCGCTGCCCCGCGTAGACGCCGCCCACGAGCAGGACGTCGCGGTGCGCCGCGATCTGCTCGCGGCACCGGTCGCAGCGCCCGCACGCGCGCACGTCGGGGTCGTCCCACGGCGCGCGCCCGTCGCGCGCGAGGTGGCCGGCCGTGAGGCGCAGCAGGTGGGCCCGGCGGTCGTGGAAGACCGGGAGGAGGTCGGCGAGGCGGTGCGTCGTGCGCTCGCCCGTCCCGAGGACGAGGGACGCCTCGGGGTCGACCGGGACGCCTGCGCCGAGGAGCTGGTCGGCGTACGCCGCGAGCTGGAGCAGCGCGGGGACCTTGGCGCGGCGCGCGAGCTTGGCGTCGACGACGGCGTAGCGCGCCGCCCCGGCGTCGTCGGTACCCGTCCGCACGAGGAAGTCCGCACGGCCGTGGAACGTACCGTCGAAGAACGCGGCCTGGTGCACGACGTCGGCCCCGGCCTCGAGGGCGGCGAGGGTCCTGGCCTGCGCGGCGACGAGCTCGTCCCACGACAGGTGGCGCGGCGGCTCGAGGCGCACGACCCCACGGCCGGTGACCGGGTCGAACGGCCCGTGCTCGGCCTCGTACCGCGCGAGGACCTCCTGCTCGTGGCGCTCCCCCAGCGCTGCGGTGCGTGCGAGCATCTCGTCCTCGACCGGCTCGCCGCGAGGCGCGCGCCCGAGCTGCTCGTCGAGCCGGCTCAGGAACCGGAACTCGCAGTCGGCGGCCACGACGAGGTCGCTCGCCGAGTGCACGACGACGTCGGTCCGTGGCGCGGGCTGGTCGACGAGGAACATGCTTGTCGTTCTACCAGCGACCACCCACGTCGACCTCGTCCGCCGTCTCGTGCGCACGTGGCTGCTCGGGCAGCGCGCCCGCGCCGTAGACCACGACCGCGACGCCGTCCCGCAACGGGCAGGAGGAGAACGTGAAGCAGGTCTCCTCGAGGTAGCCGGAGCGCTCCATGAACAGCGGCTGGTCGATGGTCCAGGTCGGCTCGGCCGACCGTCGCACGGACGCGAGCAGGACGCCGATGTCGTCCCAGGTCTCCGCCCACACCGTACGGGCCGGTGCCCCCATCGCACCGGGATGCTTGTCGGTGCCGAACGTCGCGCGGTAGCCGTCGTTGTAGATCATGGTGAGCTCGGGTCCCACGCGATCGTGGCCGGGAAGCGGGTGCTGAAGCACAGGTCGACGGCCGAGCGCAGGGCCGAGGGCCACGTCGACGGCGGACCGAGCGGGGTCGCCGCCCCGTCGACCTCGGCGGCGAGCTGACCGGCGGTTGTCGCCGCAGTCGCCCGGACGGACCATCCGGGTCTCACCGCAGCAGGCTAGGAGCCCCGACCGTGCTCGCGCGGGCGACGATTCGTGCCTCGGGCCCCGCCTGCACCATAGTGTTCCCGTCGATCGCGCCCTCGTGGTGCCGAAGGAGGTCCCATGGCCGTGCGGTTCGTGCCGCCTCCCGGGTGGCCCGTGCCCCCGGGGTTCTCCCCCACGACGGACTGGCACCCCGACCCGTCCTGGCCGCCGCCCCCACCGGGCTGGGTGTTCTGGGTGGACGACGACGGAGCCACGGCCACGGAGGCTCCCGCGCCCACGCGCCGCTCGATGCGCGAGCGCGGGCCCGTCGTCGACCACCCTCAGGTCGGGTCGACGATGGTCCTGCCCGCCCTGGCGCTCGGGGATCTCGAGCCACGGCCTGCGGCTCCTGCGCCGCCCGTCCCGGCGGCCGCGGCACGCGAGCACCGCCCGCCGGCCGCGGTCCTCGGCCCCCTGGCCCTCCCCGCGGCCGACGACGACGGCGAGCAACCTCCGGAGCGCGGTCGCCGCTGGCTCGTCCCGACGGCGGTCGGACTCGCGGGGGTCGCCGTGGGTCTGCTCGTGGGCATCGGCCTCACGCTCTCCGCCCAGGGCGAGGCGGAACAGGCGAAGGCGGAGGCGCAGCGCGTGCAGCAGGAGGTCGCCGCCGAGCGTGCCCAGCTCGAGAGCGAGCGGGCGGACCTCGACGCGCAGCGCGCCGAGATCGACGCCGCGACGACCGCTCTCACCGAGCGCGAGGCCGCCGTCGCGAAGGCGGAGAAGGACGCCGCGGACCGGCAGAAGGAGCTGGACGAGAAGAAGTCGGAGCAGGACCAGCAGCAGAACCCCGGGAACGGGAACCAGAACGGGGGCCAGGACGGCAACGGCGACGACGGGTCGGGCGAGGACGACGGCGGCTGGGGCTGGGGAGACTGGGGCTGGACCGGCTGATCCCGGCCGACGACGCCGCGGCGCCCGGACGCGCGGCCTACTTCTCCGGCTCCGGGTGCTCGGCGAGGAACGCGTAGCGGCTGAGGATCCGGGGCCAGTGCGCGAAGCGTGACCGAGCCCGCTCGCTCCCCGGCGTCCACCCGCCGTGCTCGAAGCGGAGCGCGGTGCCGGTGCCGGTCGGCCGGAGGTCCAGGCGGACGAGCGAGGCGCTCCCCGGCGGCTGGGCGAGCGTGAGGGTGTGGGCGAGGTGCGCCGTCGGCTCCCAGAGCGTGACGCGCCCCCACTCGTCGTCGGCGTCCCCGTGCGTCGCGACGACCCGGCCGCCGACCTCGGGCTCGACGACGAGGCCCGAGAAGGACGCGGCGTCGGACGAGTACCCGGGCGGCCACCACTCGCCGATCCGGTCGACGTACGTGTCGAACGCGACGTCGACAGGGCATGCCAGCCGCAGCTCGTGGACGATCGGGGCGAGGCTCATGGGGTCCTCCCGGCACATCCCGGACGCTGCTTCGACCCGGGCGACGACTCGGCTCAGGACTGCATCGAACCGCGCCAGGGCGAGGTGCGCCACCGGTCGCCCGCGGCACGTTCTCGCGACGGCTGCGCGACGAGCGCGCGGTCTCCACGAACGTCTCACCGACACGTCACCGCTTCCGGTCGCGGGACGCACGCCGGTCACCGAAGGTGGGTACCGTGCTGACGCGATCCACCACCTCCCCGACGCCCGACAGCGAGACCCCGATCTACGACGCCCTCGTGGTCGAGCACGAGAACATGCTCCCCCTCGTCCACCTCGGCCGGGCGCTGAGCGGCGAGATGGTGACGGTGGCCCGTCCCGCGGGCCTGGAGCCGCGTCTTCTCGCGCAGCACGACGCGCCGGCCCTCCCCCGCCGCCGCCGCGCGAGCTGAGCCGACCGGACCTCTCGCGCCGCGCGAACCCCGGTTTGTGGGTCGCGGGAGCGCCGAACCCGCCCGCAACCCCGGGTTCGGCGGCGGACTGAGCCCCTACAGCACGTGCGCGAGGAACGAGCGCGTGCGCTCGTGCTGTGGGTCGCCGAGCACCTGGTCGGGCGTGCCCCGCTCGACGATGACACCCTCGTCCATGAACACGACCGTGTCCGCGACCTCGCGCGCGAAGCCGATCTCGTGCGTCACGACCATCATCGTCATGCCCGAGCGCGCGAGGTCGCGCATGACGGCGAGCACCTCGCCGACGAGCTCGGGGTCGAGGGCCGACGTCGGCTCGTCGAACAGCATGAGCTCGGGGTCCATCGCGAGCGCCCGGGCGATCGCGACGCGCTGCTGCTGGCCGCCGGAGAGCTGCGCCGGGTAGTGGTCGGCGCGGTCGGCCAGGCCGACGCGCTCGAGCAGCTCGGTCGCCCGTGCGCGGGCCTGCGCCCTGCTCAGCCCGCGCACCTGGACCGGTGCCTCCATGACGTTCTCGACCGCCGTCATGTGCGGGAAGAGGTTGAAGCGCTGGAACACCATGCCGATGCGCGAGCGCTGCCGCGCGACCACCTTGGGGTGCAGGCGGTACAGGCGCGACCGGCCGTCCTTCGTGACCTCGCGGTAGCCCATGAGCTCGCCGTCGACGCGGATGCGGCCGCCCGTGATCTCCTCGAGCTCGTTGACGCACCGCAGGAGCGTCGACTTGCCCGACCCCGACGGTCCCAGCACGACGCACACCGAGCCGCGCGGCACCTCGAGGTCCACGCCCCGCAGGACGTGCACGTCGCCGAACATCTTGTGCAGGCCGTCGACCCGGACCATGGGTGCGTCTGCGGTCGTCGTGCCCGACTCGTCGAGGCCGGTGGCGTCGTGCGTCCCGCTCACGGGGTCACCTCCAGGAAGGGGTCGCGCTTGATGGTGCCGGACGCCGCGATGAGCTCCTGCTTGCTGGGCTTGCGCCGACCGCCGCCCGGGCCGCCGCGCCCGCGCCGTCGGGCGCCCGTCTGCGTGCCGAAGCCGCGACCGTAGTACCGCTCGACGTAGTGCTGGCCGATCATGAGGATGCTCGTGATGAGCAGGTACCAGATCGCCGCGACCATGAGGAGCGGGATCGGCAGGAACGTGCGGTTGCCGATCGCGTTCGTCGCGAACGTGAGGTCGAGCGTGAACGGGACCGCGAGGACGAGCGACGTCGTCTTGAGCATGGAGATCGTCTCGTTGCCCGTCGGCGGGACGATGACGCGCATGGCCTGCGGCAGGACGATGCGCGTGAGGATCTTGCCGTCCTTCATGCCGAGCGCCTTGGCGGCCTCCGCCTGGCCCGGGTCGACCGACCCGAGGCCGGCGCGGACGATCTCGGCGAGGTACGCGGCCTCGTTGAGCGCGAGCCCGAGCATCGCGGCCCAGAACGCGGTGATGACGTCCTGCGTGCGGAACTCGAAGAACTCCGGCCCGAACGGGATGCCGAGGCTCAGGCGCGGGTAGAGCACCGCGAGCAGACCCCAGAACACGAGCTGCGTGTAGATCGGGGTGCCGCGGAAGAACCAGATGTAGGCCCAGCTCACCGACGTCATGACCGGGTTGTCGGACCGCCGCATCACCGCGAGCAGCACGGCGAGGACGATCGCGATCGCCATGGACCCGAACGTCAGCACGAGCGTCCAGCCGACGCCGCGCACCACGTTCACGTCGCGCAGGTACAGCCAGACGACGTCCCACCGGAACTTCTCGTTCGTCACCAGCCCGTGGATCGCCATCGCCCCGAGGACGAGCAGCGCGACCGCGGAGATCCAGCGCCCGGGGCGCGGGACGGGACGGGCGTGGATGCGGTCGGGCACCGGGTCGGACGTCGTCCTGTGCTGGGTGTCGTGCGCAGTGTCGCGGACGGGATCGTCGACCGGGTCAGGTCGGGTCATGATCCACCTCGGGGTCTCGGGCTCCGGGCAGGAGCGGCCGTCGCGGGAGCGCCGTCGCGCCCGCTGACGACCAGTGTGCCGGTCGCGGGCGCCCGTACCGTGCCGGGCGCCCGCGACGGGCGGGTCAGGTCAGGATCGGACCGGCGTTCAGCCGACCGACGGGTTGATCTCGGCGGTGTCGAGGGCCGCGTCGCCGCTGCCCCAGCCGTCGAGCACCTCGACGAGCTGGCCGCTGTCCATGAGGGACTGCAGCGCCGCCTGGATCGCGGCGGCGAGGTCGGTGGCGTCCTTCGCCACGACGATGCCCTGCGGCGCGGAGTCGAACACCTCGCCGAGCTGCTCGATCTGGCCGCCGGTCTGCTCGATCGCGTAGCCGACGACCGGGGAGTCCGCGTACATGACCTGCGCCTTGCCGCCGACGAGGTTCGTCGTGGCGTCGGCCTGGTTGTCGTACTGGAGGATGTCGATGGCCTCCTCGCCGGCCGCCTCGCACTCCTGGCTCTGCACGGCGATGTCGTCGTCCTGGATCGTCCCCGTCTGCACGGCGACGGTGACGCCGCACAGGCTCTCGGGGTCGATGTCGTCCGGGTTGCCCGACGCCACGGCGTAGGCCGAGCCCGCGTTGAGGAAGGAGATCATGTTCGACTCCTGCATGCGCTCCTCGGTGATGGTGAACGAGGAGATGCCCGCGTCGTACTTGGTGCCGAGGGCGGGGATGATCGCCGGGAAGTCGGCGGACTGGATCTCGACCTCGAGGCCCAGCGTCGCGCCGACCGCCTTGATGACGTCGATGTCGAAGCCGACCGGCGTCGTGCCGTCGTCGCCGATGAACTCGGCGGGCGCGTACTCCGTGTTCGAGCCGACCGTGAGCGTGCCCGCGGACGCGACGTCCTCGGGGAGCAGCGCGGCCGCTGCCTCGTCGACCTCGATCGTCGAGGGGTCGAACGACGGGGCCGCCGACGTCTCGCCGTCGGTGCCGCCGGTCGGGTCGTCGGACCCGCTCTGCGACGCGTCGGTGCACGCCGTGAGCAGGAGGGCGCTCGTCGCGGCGAGCGCGACCAGGCCGGTGAGGGGAAGCTTGCGCGGGGTCGTACGCATGAGATCTCCGATCGGGGGTGGGCCGGGCAGGGGCAGCGTAGACACCGATCGTCTCTGTCGTGTTACGTCGGCACCCGGCACGAGGCTGGGGAACGTACGGGGAACAGAGGACCCGGCGGTGCGCAGCACCTGCGCACGAGTGTGCGGGAACGGTGGCCGTGTCACCAAACCCGGACGCGCATCGGTGCCGAACCGTGACGATCCGCCGTCGCCGCCTACGTGTCGCGCTCGAGGGGCGCGGCGTCCTCACGGCGGTCGTCCACGCCGCCCGGTGGGTACTCCGTGCGCTCCGGGTGCGCCCGCAGCCGCAGGATCGCGGCGACCAGCCCACCCCACACGACGACGATCGCGAGCACGAGCAGGACCACGGCCGACGCGCTCATCGCGCCACCTCCTCGTCGCCGGTGGCGCTGCCCGACGGCGTCCGACGGCGTCCGGCGTCGGGGTCAGCCGGCGGGTACGGCGGCCACGCCACGAAGTCGTCCGGGCTGTGGCGCCAGCGCATCGCCGTGAGCACGAGCGCGCCGAGCACGATGAACGCGATGGCGCCCCAGCCGACCAGGGCGAGGTACCACGCGGGGTAGCCCTCGTAGCCGTCCACGAGGAGCGTGACGATCCGCGACACGAGCATGTACCCGAGCACGAGCGGTGCGAGCACGGCGACGAGCACCTGCCACCACGCGCCGAGGCGGAACGTCGAGACGGCGTTGAGGTGGTAGCGCAGCTCGGGTCCACGCCGCAGCACCCACAGGAGGAGGATCGTCATGAGGACCGCGGAGCCCACGATGCCGACGTTGTTCGCCCACTGGTCGGCGGTGTCGAGCGCGATGAGCCCGGTCGTCGTGGAGAAGAGCAGCACCGAGATGACGGCGCTCACCACGCCGAGGCGCACGGACGCCTGACGCGGCGACCAGCCGAACTTCTCCTGGAAGCCCGCCGACACGACCTGGAGGATCGACAGCAGGGACGTGAACCCCGCCATCGCGAGGGAGCCGAAGAACAGCGCGCCGAAGATCGGCCCGCCCGGCATCTGCGACACGATCGCGGGGAACGTGACGAACGACAGGATCGGACCGCTGATGCCCTCGAGCTCGCCCACCGCGATGCCCTGCTCGTGCGCGAGGAACCCGAGCGTCGCGAACACCCCGATGCCCGCGAGGATCTCGAACGACGAGTTGGAGAACGCGACGACGAGGCCCGGGGTCGTGAGGTTCGCACGACGCTTGCGGTAGGACGCGTACGTGATCATGATCCCGAACGCGATGGACAGCGAGAAGAAGATCTGGCTGTAGGCCGCGATCCACACGTTCGCGTCGCCGAGCGCCGACCAGTCCGGCGTGAACAGCGCGTTCAGCCCGTCGGCCGCGCCCTCGAGGAACAGCGACCGCACGACGAGCACCGCGAACGCGAGGACCAGCAGCGGCAGGAACACCGTGTTGGCGCGCTGGACGCCCTTCGCGACGCCCGCCGCGAGCACGACGATCGTCACGACCCACACCGCGACGAGCGGGATCAGCACCCCCGGAACGAAGTCGAGGCTCACGCCCGGGTCGGCGAGCTGCAGGTAGTCGCCGGTGAAGAACGCCGCCGGGTCGTCGCCCCAACGCAGGTCGAACGAGAAGACGAAGAAGCTCACGGCCCACGCGATGACCGCGGTGTAGTAGAGCGCGATGACGAAGCAGATCATCACCTGGAACCAGCCGAGCCCCTCGAGCCAGCGCGCGATCCGCCGGAACGCCGTCGGGGCGGAGCCCCGGAACCGGTGCCCGACCGCGTAGTCGAGGAACAGGATCGGGATGCCCGCCGTCAGCAGGGCGACGAGGTACGGGACGAGGAACGCGCCGCCCCCGTTCTCGTACGCCACGCCGGGGAAGCGCCAGATGTTGCCCAGCCCGACGGCCGAGCCGATGGCCGCGATGATGAAGCCGACCTGGCCGGTCCACTCCTCCCGGGGCTGCTCCGTCCTCGGTGTCGGCGACGCTCCGCCGGTCGTTCCCGTCGCTGCCACGGTCCTCCTCGGTGCCGTGCCCGTTCGCACGTCGCGCGAGGGCGGCGCGTCGGCGGGCCTGTCAGGTGCTCGTTCGACCGTAACGACGCCCGGGGTCCCGTGCGAGCCGAACGCCGGCGTGACGTGCCGAACCCCGGGTTGCGCGTCGATCCGGCCCACCGATGACGTGGAACCCCGGGTTCGGCGTCGGAGGTCAGCCGGCGAGCAGGCGTTCGACGTACCCGCCGAGGAACCGTCCCTGCGGGTCGTAGCGCTGCGCGAGCACGCCGAAGTCGTCGAACCGGGGGTAGAGCGCGGCGACGGAGCCCGGGTCGTGGACGAGCGCGTGCGAGAGCTTGCCCCAGTGCGGGCGCGCGCCGAGCGGCAGGAGCGCGGCCTCGAGGTCGGGCAGGACGCGCGCGACGTCGTCGGGCAGGGGCTTCCACGTGAGGTGGACGGCGACCGTCGGGCCGTCGAACGGGCTGAGCCACAGCGGCTCCGCGTCGGCCGCGACGGTGCGGATCTCCCCCACCTGCAGCAGCGGCGTGACGCGCGGACCGAGGTCGCGCATCGCCGAGAACGCGTCCTGCGCCCGGTCGCGCGGCACGAGGTACTCGGACTGCAGCTCCGCGCCGTTGCTCGGCGTGAAGTCGAGCCGGAAGTGCGGCAGGCGTTCGTTCCACGGCCCGGGCTCGCCGAGCTGAGGCGTGCAGTGCACGGGGTCGATGCCCGGCAGCGGGTGCAGCATCGTCGTGGCGGGCGTCGACCCGAAGAGCTCGGCGCGCGCCGCACCGGACTCGCCCGGTGCGAGGCGCGACTTGCGCCAGACCTGCTGCACGCCGTCCGGCCCCCAGTCGGTGAAGAGGCTCACGGAGTACGCCGACGCGGTGAGCTCGTCGTAGTGCGCCGTCACCACGTCCCACGACAGCCCGACGTGCACGTCCTGGCGCACGTCGAACGTCGGGACCGTCGCGAGCTCGAGCCGCGTCACGACCCCGAGCGCGCCGAGCGCCACCACCGCGCCGGGGAAGTCCTCGTCCCCACGGCGCAGGGTGCGGAGCTCGCCGTCGCCCGTGACGAGCTCCAGCCCGACGACGGCGCTCGCCAGCGAGCCGACCGCGTCACCCGAGCCGTGGGTCGCCGTCGCGACGGACCCCGCGACCGAGATGTGCGGGAGGGACGCGAGGTTCTCGAGGGCGCGGCCCGCGGCCTGGACGTGGCGCGTGACGTCGCCGTAGCGCAGGCCCGCCGCGACCGACACGACGCCTGACGCGGCGTCGACCTCGACGGGCAGGCGGCCGTCGTCGTACCGGTCGAGGACGACGTGCGTGCCCGTCGTGTCCGCGACGTCCCCGAACGAGTGCCGCGACCCGAGCGCCTTGACCCGCGGCGAGCGCCGCACGACGGCGGCGAGCTCGTCGGGCGTCGCGGGGTGCACGACCTCGGCGGAGGAGTACGTGAGGTTGCCGGCCCAGTTCGTGGGGCGCGCGGCGTCGGTCGTCGTCACAGGTCAACCCTGCCATCTGCGACCGGCGGTCGGGCGACGAGGCGGGGGCTGTCCCCACCCCGCGTCGGGGGCGTCCCTGGCTCCGCCGGAGGGACGGCCTCGGTTGGATCGAGTCATGACGACGAGCGCACGCCCCCGACCCCACCCCGTGACGCGGCGACCTCCCGCGCACCCGGCACCCGCCGGTGCAGCCCGGCCGCGCGGGCCGCGCAGCCCGCTCCGCGGCGGTCTCGGGGTGTTCTGGGCGCTCGCGTTCGCCCTGGCCTGGGTCCCTTGGGGCGCTGCCTGGCTGCTCGGCGGCGACATCGCGGACCCGGCCGTGTTCACGCTCTACGCGATCGGCGGGTTCGGGCCGAGCCTCGCGGCGGTCGTGCTGTGGTGCACGGGGCGCCGCAGCCCGCGCGTGCTGCAGTGGGGGGCCGTCGGCCGCTGGCTGCCGGCCGCCGTCGGGATCGGCGCGGCCCCGGCGGTCGTGGCGACGCTCGTGACGCCGGTCCTCGGCGGGCCGACGGCGGACCTGTCCGCCGGGGTCGCCGCCGTCGCCGCCGCGGGCGGGCCCCTGCTGTTCGCGCTCGTCTCCCTCTTCGCCGGCCCGCTCTCGGAGGAGCTCGGGTGGCGCGGCTACGCGCAGCCTCGCCTGCGCCGTCGGCTCTCGCCGCTCCTGACGTCGGTGGTGCTCGGTGCCGTCTGGGCGGCGTGGCACCTGCCGCTGTTCTTCCTCATGGGCACGTTCCAGTCGGAGCTGGGGCTCGCGAGCGTCGCAGGGGTCGTGTTCCTGCTCGCGATGATCCCGATGTCGCTGACGTACTGGCTGGTCAGCGAGCGCCTGCGCGGCGGTGTCCCCGCAGCGGTGGCGCTGCACCTCGTGGGCAACGTCGCGCTGACGCTCCTGGCGCTGACGTCACCCGTCGCGATGACGGTGTACGTCGGCGTGGTCGTCCTGGCGGCGGTCGTCGTCCACCTGGTCACGCGTCCGTCGGACGCCGGAGACACGCCGCGACGGTGAGCGCGGCGGCCGCACGTCACGGGGCGACGAGGTCCACGGCCTGCTCGGCGAGGACCTCGCCGGTCTCGGCGTCGAGCACGACGACCGTCGGCGATGCGAACCAGTAGAGGTCCGGCGGGACGTAGTCCGGGACCCCGGTGCACGTGCGGCGGTCGAAGGTCTCGATCACGGTACGGGTCGTCGTCTCGACGGTCGCCGTCACCGGGTGGTCGAGGACCTGCTGCGGCCACCTCTCGACGGGCAGCCAGCCGCCCGTGCTGCTCACCGGGGTGCCGTTCCACCAGCCCTCGATGCCGCCGAGCTGCGTCGGCTCGCCGTCCTGCCCGAGGACGGTGAGCGGCGTCCCGCCGGAGGCTACGGCGCCCGAGCAGTGCTGGACCCCGTTCGTGTCGGCGGCGGGGGCGGGCGTCTCTTCGTCGATGGCAGCGGGGGTCTCCTCGGCGGTCGAGGACGAGCCGGGCGTCGTCCCCACGCCGGCGGCGGCCGCGGCGCCGCCCGCGGACGTGTCGCTCGGGTCCGTGCCGCCTGGGCCGTCGAGCAGCAGCGCCACCCCGACCACCCCCGCGACGGCGACCGCGAGCGCGCCGACCACGAGCGCCGTCGGCCGCGGTCGGCGCGTCGCCCTGAGCGAGACCTCGACTGATCCCTGATCCGGCATGGCTCCCCCTGTCCCGGCCGCCCTCGGCCGTCCCGTGACTGCCCGAACCCTACCGACCGGCGGGGCGCACGGGCAGGTCCCAGTGCTCGGAGACGGCGGCGACCTGGTCGTCGAACGCCGCTGCCTCCGCAGCCGTCGGCTCCCGGCGCCACTGCGGCTCGACGGCGACGTCCCGCGCCCCGACGACCCAGCGCCACCGGCCGACCACGACCCCGTCGACCGCGATCCCGTGGATGAAGGAGCCCAGCCGGTCGCCCAGGTCCACACCGGGCGCGACGGCCACGCCGCGACTGTCGAAGTAGGACATGAGCAGCTCGTCGTAGCTCTGCAGCAGGTCGACGACGGGCCGGTCCGGGTCCCCGTCCGGTGCGACCGCGCCCACGAACGGTTCGGGCTCGAGCACGCGTCCGCCGGGGTCCGCGAGGCGCCACAGCGTCATCCCGTCGAGCACACCGGAGCCGGGCACCGCCACGACCTCCTCGCCGAGCAGGCCGAGCGCATGCCGCACGTCGGTGAGCGTGAACCCCGACCACTGCGCCACGTCCTTGACGGTCGCGTAGGCGCGGCTCGCGAGGTAGCGCCGCACGAGCTCGACGAGCGCGGCATCCCGGTCGAACCGCTCGCCGAGCGGCCCGTAGCCCGCCGGCACGCGGTCGTCGAAGGCCGCGTAGGTCTGCTGCTTGCCTGCGAGCGGGCCGCTGATCACGAGCCGGTCGAGCTCGGCGCGCATGAGCACGTACCCGAGCGCGATGCCCTCGAGCGGGCGCCCGTGCGCGGCGAGCACGTCGGCGAGCTCGCGCCGCGTGCGCGGGCCCTCGGCGAGAGCGGCGAGCACCAGGTCGGTCTCGGCCGTGTGGTCCGCCGTCCCGACCTGCCGGTACATCGTCCCGTTGGTCCGGTGCACCCGGGGCGCGCTGAGCTCGAGGAGCCAGCGGGCGTCGTCGGGCTGCACGAGGTGCCACGTGGGGCGCAGGACGTGCGTGCGCAGCACCTCGCCGCGGTCGCACGCCGCGACCGCCCCGGCGGCACCCGGCCGCACCGCGGGACGCAGCCGCCGCGTGAGCCCCCACAGCGACGGGTGGAACTCCTGCCCCTGCACCGCCACGAGGTGCCCGACGGCGGTCGGCACGTCCGGCAGGTCGGGCGACCGCAGGCGGTGCGCGGCGAGGCGCGCGGCGAGCACGTGGCGCCCGTCGACCGGCGGCGCGCCCGCGGGCGGGCCGGGAACCGCGGTCACGAGGCCACCAGGTCCTCGGCGACGATGTCGGTCCCGCTGACCGCGACCCGCACCCCGCCCTCGGCGACGGCCACGGACTCGAGCACGACGCCGTCGGGCAGGTCGAGCGGGACGCGCAGGTCGGAGAGCGCACGGGTGATGCCCGACGGGAGGTCGTCGACGGACACGACCCCCAGAGCGGTGCGGACCGCGACGACGTCCACCGCGAGCTCCGCCGGTCCGGCGACGCGCGGCGTGACGTCGACGGTGATCTCGGCGCCGAGCAGGTCGAACGCGAGCGCGAGCACGTCGCCGGTCGCGGTGACGCCGACGTCGAGGCCCGACTGCTCCGCGACGATCTCCTGGAGCGAGTCGTCCGCGATGACGCCCGAGGCGGTCCCCGAGGCGATCCGGTACGGCTCCGACGTGCTCACGCCGTCCGCCTCGACCTGCAGGTCGGAGATCGCGTACCCGCCGAACGACGCCGTGTCGGCCGAGCCGGTGACGTGCGTCAGCTCGCCGCGCGCGAGCTGCGTGAGGAACGGGAAGCCCGTGATGTCGAGCTGTGCCCCGGCGACGTCGTCCGCCTGCTGCTCGAACGCCGTCACCGCTCCGCTCTCCGCCGACCGGACGGCGACGCGGTCGGCGACCACCGCGACCACGACGAGGACCACGAGCGTCACGAGCAGGCCGACCAGTCGTTTCATGCGCCCACCCTAGGTCCGCCGATCACGACCTTCCTGCCGTCGCCGGCCCGATCGCGGCACGAACCTCGTTCTCGCGGGCGGCTGTCGTCATGCTCGACCGGGACGTAGATTGCCGGTCATGACCTCTCCCCGGCACCCCTTCCGCATCGGTGTCCAGCTCCAGCCGCAGCACGCCGACTACGCCCAGCTCCGCGACGCCGTCCTGCGCGCCGAGGACCTCGGCGTGGACGTGATCTTCAACTGGGACCACTTCTTCCCGCTCTCGGGCGACCCCGACGGCAAGCACTTCGAGTGCTGGACCATGCTCGGCGCCTGGGCCGAGCAGACCGAGCGCGTCCAGATCGGCGCGCTCGTGACCTGCAACAGCTACCGCAACCCCGACCTGCTCGCGGACATGGCCCGCACGGTCGACCACATCAGCGGCGGCCGGCTGATCCTCGGGATCGGCGCCGGCTGGTTCGAGAAGGACTACGACCGGTTCGGCTACGAGTTCGGCACCGCCGGCTCGCGCATCGCCGACCTCGCCGAGGCACTGCCGCGGATCAAGGCGCGCTGGGCGGAGTCGAACCCCGCGCCGACGCGCGAGATCCCCGTGCTGATCGGCGGCGGCGGCGAGCGCAAGACCCTGCGCATCGTGGCCGAGCACGCGGACGTGTGGCACTCGTTCGGCGACGCGGAGACGCTCACGCGCAAGAGCGCGATCCTCGACGAGCACGGCGCGGCCGTCGGGCGCGACACCGCGGCGCTCGTCGAGCGCTCCGTCGCGGTGTCCCGGCCGCCGTCGGAGTCGGCCGAGGCGCTCGTCGCGGCCGGCGCCACGCTGCTCACCGTCGGCACGAGCGGCCCCGACCACGACCTCTCGCTCGTCAAGGAGTGGGTCGCCTGGCGCGACGCGCAGGGCTGACGCCGGCGTCTCACCATGTGATCGCGTACGGCGTCCCGGAACAGCGCCGCCGGTCGCGGGGTTGCGCTTCTCATGGCCTCGACTCCCCCCGCGACCCTCGCGCCGACCGCGCCCGTCGCGACCGCCTCACCCGAGCTGCCCGCCGCGACCGTGCCGGCAGCCTCGGCACCGGCGAGCACGTCCACGAGGCCCGCGCGCATCAGCGCGGGCCTCGTGCTGCTCCTGTCCGCCCTCACCGCGATCGGTCCGCTGACGATCGACCTCTACCTCTCGGCGTTCCCCCTCATCGTCGACGAGCTCGGCACGACGGAGTCGCGCGTCCAGCTCACGCTCACCGCGACGCTCGCCGGTCTCGCGCTCGGCCAGCTCCTCATCGGCTCGGTGTCCGACGCGATCGGTCGCCGCGCACCCCTGCTCGTGTCTCTCGCCGTCTACGTCGCCGCGTCGGTCGGCATCGTGTTCGCCGGCTCCGTGGCGATGCTCACGGGACTGCGGTTCGTGCAGGGCCTCGCCGCGGCCGCCGGGATGGTGCTGTCGATGGCCATCGTGCGCGACCTGTTCGACGGCATCCAGATCGGCAAGGTCATCGCGCGGCTCATGCTCGTCGTCGGCGTCGCGCCGATCCTCGCGCCGACCATCGGCGCCCAGTTCCTGCGCCTCGGGTCGTGGCGCGGCATGTTCGTCGCGCTCGCCGTCGTCGGGGTCGCGCTGTTCGTGATCGTGCTGCTGCGCCTGCGCGAGTCGCTGCCCGTCGAGCGGCGGCGCTCGGGCGGGACGATGTCGGCGCTGCGCTCCTACGGCTCGCTCGTGACCGACTGGTCGTTCATCGGCCTCGCGCTCATCTCGGGCTTCTACATGGCCGCGATGTTCACCTACATCTCGGCGTCGACGTTCGTGTTCCAGGACTTCTTCGGCATGTCGGCGCAGCAGTACGCGATCGTGTTCGGCGTCGGCGCGGTGTCGGTGACCGCGGGCAGCCAGATCAACGGCGCGCTCGTGGGCCGCGTCGCGCCCGAGCGCATCCTGCAGGCCGCGATCGCCGCCGGCTTCGTGCTCTCCGGCGCCCTCCTCGTCGCCGCGCTCGCGGGCGGCGGGCTCGCGTGGCTCGTCCCGCTCATCGTCCTCACGCTCGGGACCGCGGGCTTCGTCATGCCGTCCGTGCCCGCCGTCGCGCTCGAGCGCAACGCGCACCGCGCCGGGAGCGCGGCCGCGCTGCTCGGTGCGCTGCAGTTCGGCGTCGGCGCGGTCGTCGCGCCGGTCACGGGCCTGCTCGGCGGCTCGCCCCCCGTGACCATGGCCGCGGTGATGTTCGGCGTCGTCACGGTCGCCGGGGTGCTCCTGCTCGGGGTCCGGCGCACGTTCGGCGCCCCGATCGCCGCCGACGACGCGGTGGCACCCACGCCCACGGCGGCCGTCGCCGACGTCCGCGCCTGAACCACCCGCCCGACCACGACTCTGCGCACGGTCGAGCACGACGTTGCTGTCGTTATCCAACGGATAACGACAGCAACGTCGTGCTCGGCGCGAAGATGGGGACGTGATGCACGACCGGACCCCGGACGACCCCGGCTACCCGCTCGCCGTCCGCGACGCGCCGACGCTCGCGGCGCTCGACGCGCACCTCGTCGAGTGCCGGGCCTGCCCGCGCCTCGTCGCGTGGCGCGAGCACGTCGCCGAGGTGAAGCGCGCGTCGTTCCGCGAGGACGACTACTGGGCCCGCCCGGTGCCGGGCTTCGGGGACGAGCGGGCGGGGATCGTCGTCGTCGGGCTCGCGCCCGCCGCGCACGGCGCGAACCGCACCGGACGCATGTTCACGGGCGACCGCAGCGGAGACTTCCTCTTCGCCGCGATGCACCGCACGGGCCTCGCGAACCAGGCGACGTCGGTCTCGGCCGACGACGGCCTGAGGCTCTCCGGCATCCGCGTCACCGCGCCCGTCCGGTGCGCCCCGCCCGACAACAAGCCGCTCCCGGAGGAGCGGCGCCGCTGCGGTCCCTACCTGGAGCGCGAGATCGAGCTGCTCGACGAGACCGTGCGCGTGGCGGTCGTGCTCGGAGGCTTCGGGTGGCAGGCGCTGCTGACGACGCTCGCCGAGCAGGGCTGGGACGTGCCCCGGCCGCGGCCCCGGTTCGCGCACGGCGCGGAGGTGACGCTGCGGCGTCGTGCACCCGGGGTGCCCGACGGCGGGCGCGCGCCCGGGGTGCAGACCCTCACCCTGCTGGGGTGCTTCCACGTGAGCCAGCAGAACACGTTCACGGGCCGGCTCACGCCGCAGATGCTCGACGCCGTGCTGCTGCGGGCGCGCGACCTCGCCGGCCTGGGTACGCCTGCCTGACCGATCCCCGAGTGATGCACTTCCGGCCGAGTGATGCACGCGGGAGTGCATCGCTCGTCCGGAAGTGCATCACTCGCCGACCGCGCGGCTACCGGGCAGCGGTCGCGGGCGACTGCCGCCGCGGGGCGTCCGCCCACCGGCGACGCTCAGCGACGCGTGGCGCGACACGTCCCACCAGACGCAGCTGCTCGCGGCGCTCGATGACCTCCATCCGCCGCAGCTCACGCTCGAGCGGGGACGATGCTGCTGACATGCTGATCTCCTTCGACGGCACCGGGCGTTCCTCTCTGCCCGCGGCGGGCGTCCACCCGGTCATGACGCGCGACGACCCGCAACCGTCGGGTCGCCCGCCCGCCCCGTGAGGTAGGGACGGACGAGCCGCCGGTTCGTGACACGGGCGCCGGTGCGCCGCCCTCGCCCTACGTCGGGAGCGCCGAGGTGTCGTACTGGTCGGCGAACTCGTCGGACGGGGGTATGGGCGTGATGACGTCGACGAGGACGCCGTTCGGGTCCGCCGTGATGAAGTGGCGCTGGCCGAACGCCTCGTCGCGGAGGCTCCGCAGGACCGGGAGCCCGGCGGCGACGAACCGGTCGTGCACGGCGTCGACGTCGTCGACCTCGACGTTCAGCAGCAGCCCGCCGGCGCGGCCGCGGCCCACCTCGGGAATCGTCTCGTGGTCGCCGTCGAGCACGGCGACGTTCACCGTCTCGTCGTCCACCGACTGCAGGTGCACGTACCAGTCGCTCGTGAAGAGCGGCCGGAAGTCGAGGTGCTCGACGTAGAACGCCGCGGTCGTCGCGACGTCCCCCGTCATGATCACCGGGTACCAGCTCGTGATGTGCACAGTCTCGTCCTCTCCTCCGGAGCGACCTGCCCGCCGGTCGGTCCAAAAACATACAGCCTGTCTGTCGATCCAGGATGACGTACAGTCTGTCGGTATGCAAGAGGGCCGACGCACCAACGCCGAACGGACGCGCACGACGCGTGCCTCCCTCGTCACCGCCGCGCGCGAGCTCTTCGTCGCGAACGGGTACGCCGCGACGTCGACGCCGCAGATCGCCACGACCGCGCGCGTCACGCGGGGCGCGCTCTACCACCACTACGCGGACAAGCAGGACCTGTTCCGCGCGGTCGTCGAGTCGGAGGCCGAGGCCGTGGCGGCCGAGATCGCACGCCGGACCGCACCCGACCGCCACGACGCCTCGGGCGTCGTCCAGGACGCGGCGACGGCACGACGTCAGCTCGTCGACGGCGCGCGCGCCTACCTCGACGCGATGGGCGTCGAGGGCCGCACCCGGCTCCTGCTCGTCGACGCCCCGGCCGTGCTCGGTGCCGCGGAGGTCGACGTGCTCGACGCCCGCCACGCGCGCCGGACCCTGCGCGAAGCCCTCGGCGCGGCACTCGCGAGCAGGCCGGGCCCGACGCACGACGAGGCGACGGGCGAGCCGCCCGACGACACGCGTCTCGACGCGCTCACGCTCCTGCTCTCGGCGGCCTTCGACCGCGCCGCGCTGGCGATCGAGACCGGGAGCACGCCGGGCACGGTCCGGGCTGCCGTGACGGAGCTCGTGGAACGCGTGTGCGCGCCGCCTCCCGCGTGACGACGGGAAGCCCGGGACGAGGCCTGACGCCGGGCGCGCTCCCGCGTGCGGGTGAGCCGGGTCCCCTCCTCGGGTGATCCTCCTGCGCCCTGCGCGAGCCACGGTGGAGCCACCCACCGATGGAGGAACCATGGCCGCACCGCACGCCACACCCCGCACCCCGCCGTCCGACACCGCAGCACGCACCGCCGCTGCGACAGCCGTCAGGTCGACCGCGGTCGACCGCCGCCTGACGGCCGTCGCCCTCGCCACGTCCGCCGCGACGACGGCGCTGCTCGCCTTCTTCGTCGCCCGCCCCGCCGCGGACCCGCTCCAGCAGGACGGCGTCCTCGGGCAGCTGCTGCTCCCGGGCGGGGCGCTCACGCGGGTCCTGCTCGTCGTCGCGGCCCTCGGCGTCGTGACGGCCGCGGCCCTCCTGCTCCGCCCCGACGGCCCGCTCGCCCGCGGCGCCGCCCACGGCGTCACGACCGTCGCGGCGCTCCAGGTCGTCGGGTTCGGGTTCCTCGCCCAGGGGTCCGGGACGCTGAGCGTCGCGGGCTACCTCACCTCGATGCTCGTCCCGCTGCTCGCCGTGGGCTTCGCGGTCCAGGTGTTCCGCACGCGTCCGTCGTGGCGGGTACCGGTCGTGGCGGCCGGGGCGCTCGCCGTCGTCGGCGTCGTGGTCGCGCGGGACGCGTTCGGGACGTGGTTCGGCAACGTCACGGCGGCCCTGTGGCGCGACCACTGGCCGGTCCTCGCCGTCGTGCTGACGCTCGCGACGGCGACCGCCTGGGCCGGCCTGGTGGCGGTGCGTGCGTGGAGGGCCGGCTCCCTCCGGCGCGCCACGTCCTGGGTGACCCGCCACCGGCGCCTCCTCACGATCCTCGCCGCGCTCGGCCCGCTGCCCTACGCCCTGGCGCGGCTCACCTGGCTCACCCCGTGGCCGCAGGCGGGCGGCGAGGGCCTCGAGCTGGCCGTCCGGATCCAGGGCCTCGCGCTGTCCTCCGGGGCCTGGCTCGGGTTCGTCCTCACGCTCGGCCTGATCCTGCCCTGGGGCGAGCGGTTCCCGCGCTGGTTCCCGGGCCTCGCGGGCCGCCCCGTCCCGCCAGCCGCGGCGATCGTCCCGGGTGCCGCCGTCGCCGTGATGCTCTGCGGAGCCGCGATCCCGCTGCTCGTGCTGATCGGCCCCCTCGGTGCGCTGCTCTTCCCCGCGTGGTTCTGGGGACCGACGCTCGCCCTCGCCGTCTGGGGCTACGCCGGGCACCGCGCGGGCGCGCCGGAGCGCGTCGGCGTCTGACCGACCTCAGCGCGCGCCGACGACCTCGATGGGGCCGGTCGACACGCCGCTGCGCTCGACGGGAAGGCGCCCGCCCATCCCGATCATCTCGAGCAGCTCGACGATGCTCGGGGACGGGTCGCGCAGCACCACCTCGCGACCCTCCTCCTCGCCCATCATGTAGAGCTGGATGATGAACGCGATGCCCGACGAGTCGATGAAGGTCACGTCCGCGACGTCGACGACGACGCGTCCTCGCGTGTCGATGACGTAGGTCATCGCCTCGCTCGCGCGGTCGCGCAGGGCGGCGTCGACCTCACCCCACATCGAGACCACGACCCCACCGTCCGCCGGAGCGTAGGCGATGCCGCTCGTCCGGTCGATCGCGCTGCCAGTGTCCACCACGGTCCAGCTCACCGTCTCTCGAGTCGTCCTGCGTCCTGCCGCCGGTCCTCCTCGGGCAACGCCCGGTTCCGACGACGTGTTCCCCGCGCGCCCCCGCGGGACTCCTCCGGGCCGCCTGTCGACGGTCGACCGCGACCGGAGCATCCTGAGTCTGCACCCGTCGCGCCCTGCACACCACCCCCGGCGCGCGCGGTGGTCGACCTTCCCGAAACCCTCACATCCCGGGCCGGACGAGCATGCGCGGAGGTGCGCTCACAGCGGTTCGGTCACGTCCGCGACCTGCGCACCGAGAGCCCTGACGAGCTCGCTCCCGTCGACGGTCGCGGCCACCCCGTGCGCGCCACCGCCGATCGAGACCTGGTGCGCCTCGCCGTCCGGCGCGACCCGGGCGTCCGCGACGACCGGCCAGGCGCGGGTGGAGCCGAACGGGGTGATGGTCCCGCGCTCGTAGCCGGTGACGTCGCGCGCGACCTCCTTGTCCGGCATCGACAGCCGGGAGACACCCAGCAGGGCGCGGAGCTTCGGCCACGAGATCTGCCGGTCGCCCGGGACGAGGACGAACAGGAAGTCGTCGTCCCCACGGCGCACGACGATCGTCTTGAGGACCCGCGACGGCTCGACGCCGCGCGCCGCAGCCGCCTCCTCGAGCGACCCCACTGGCCCGTGCCGAGTGATGGTGAACCCGATGCCCGACGCCTCCAGCGCCGCGAGGGCGCGCTCGCTGCTCATGCCACCGACCCTAGCCGGACTCCCGGTGCGCGCCCGGAACCTACCGATCCGTCACCGCCGCCGACGCAGCGCCCGGACCAGGGAGACCGTGCGGCTCCGGAGGGCGGCCGCCAGCCAGATCGTCACCCCGAGCACGACCAAGGCGGCGACGGGCGGGCGGCCCTGCGCGAGGTCGGTGACGACGGCACCGACCATGAGCATCGTGAGCCCGGTGGCCGCCGCCCCGGCGAGCAGTGGGACGAGCAGGCCCACGCCGCCGGCGACCTGGAGGAGCCCGACCGCGACGCGCACGAGCACGCCGGCCCCCATCTCGTCGAACGGCTCCCCCGTCCCGAGGCCGCCCGCCGCGAGCACGGACCCGGCGACGACGAACACGAGCCCGAGCCCGATCCGGACGGCACGCACGAGACGCCCCTGGCGGACCGGGTCGACCACGGTGCTAGCCATCGGACCGGCCCTCCGAGTCGCCCGTCGGCTCGAGACGCCGGAGCGCCACCGCGGGGATCCGGCGCGCGGTCCCGTCGCGGTAGGCCGCGAAGGCGACGTCGGCCTCCGCGCGCCGGTCGAGCAGGCGGGCCGACTCCTCGGCACCGAGCTCGGCGGCGAGGGCGCGGAACCGCTCGACGCCTCCGTCGCCTCCGGGGACCTCGACCTCCACGACCGGGTGGGCCCGGACGTTGTGCAGCCACGCTGGATGCTGCTCGGCCCCTGCGTTGGTGGCGTGCACGACGATCCGGTCGGCCTCGTGGACGGCGGCCAGCGGCGTCGTCCGCGCCCTGCCCGTGCGCGCACCCCTGCTGGTCAGCAGGACGAGAGACGCCCCGGTGAACCACGCGCCCACCTGCCCTCCCCCGGAGCGGAACGCCTCGATCACCTCGGCGTCGTTCCTGGGACCGTCGTCTTGCGGCATGGTCGCCTCCCGTGCTCGAATAACTTTGAGGAGAAAGCATCTTTGTTTTCAAAGGTAGTTGCCAGAGGCGGTGCCGTCAACCGGTCCTGTGGTGATGCAGCAGGAGGACGCACATGACCAGCACGGCCGACGACCCGGGACTCGAGGACACCGTCCGCGGCCTCCAGGTGCTCGTGCCGCGGATCGTGGCGCGCGCCAAGCGCCGCACCGTGCCCGCCGAGCTCGCCGGGCACGACCTCGCCCCGCGACACCTGACGCTGTTCGCGACGCTGCTCGACGGACCGCTCACCGTCAACGAGCTCGCCGCGGCCCTCCGGCTCGCCCCGACTACGGTCAGCCTCATGGTCACCGATCTCGCCGACCAGGGGCTGCTCACCCGGGAGGAGGACCCCTCCGACCGTCGACGCCGGCTCGTCTCGATCCCCGCCCGTCACCGACCCGCCGTGCACGCGTGGCTCGGGGACAGCGCGGAGGCCTGGCGCGCTGCGCTGAGCAGCCTCACCCCGGCCGAGCGCGGCCTGGTCCTGCGGACCCTCCAGGACTACGAGCGCCACCTCGCCGACGGGTAGCCCCGACGCCGGTCCGCTCCTCCGCGCGAGGACTCAGACGTCGTCGAACTCCGTGACGACCGTGCGCCAGTACTCGGCGCCGTCGCGCGTGCGGTGCACGAGCCCGGCGTCGACCATCGCGCGCCGCAGCGACACCGGGTCCGCCGCACGGGCCGCGAGCCGCTTCGTCAGGGTGAGCTCGGTGACCGGCTCCTCGAGCGGGAGGACCTGCGCCGCGAGGTACCGCACGACGAGCTGGCGGTCGCGCAGGCGCTTCGGGCTGCGCAGGAGGCGACCGTCGGTGAGGAAACGCTCGGGGCCGCTGGGCTGCGGTGAGGGCGTCGTGGAGAGGAGGGCCGCGAACCGCTCGGGCGCGGCACGGAGGAACCCGGTGTCGTCGCGCACGACGACACCGGCCGCGAGCAGCGGGGCGAGCCGCCGCCGCTCGTCGGTCGACAGCGTCGCCTCCGCGGGCCCGTCGCTCACGACGCGCGCGAAGACCTGCAGCCGGTCGGCGTCCGCGAGCGACGCGACGACCTGCTTCCACGTGTTGTCCACAGCCGGGGTTCCCTCGCGCGTGCTGTCCACACCGCGACCCTAGGCACGCCCCGGCGCCCCCGGCCAGCGCGTTCTCACCGCCACGCCGGGCCCGCTCACGCGAGGTGCACGACGTCGCCGGTCCAGCGCCGGCGCAGCCACCGGTCGTGGGACGCCACGACGACGGCGCCCGGCCAGTCCTCGACGGCCTCCATGAGCTCGTCCGCGAGCGTGAGCGACACGTGGTTCGTCGGCTCGTCGAGCAGCAGCACGTCGGGCGTCTGCGTGACGAGCATGGCGAGCACCACGCGCCGGCGCTGGCCGACCGAGAGGTCGGCGAGGGGCCGGCCCAGGTCGCGCGGGGCCACCAGCCCGTGCGCGTCGACCCGCGCGTCGCGGGCCTCCGACGGGTCGATCCCCTGCGCGAGGGCGAGCAGCTCGCGGGGGGTGCGGGCGTCGTCGTGCAGGTACACGTCCTGCTCGAGCAGCCCCACCCGGACCCCGCGCGCCCGGCCGACGCTCCCGGCGTCGGGCACGAGATCGCCGGCGAGCACGTGCAGCAGCGTCGACTTCCCGGCGCCGTTGGCGCCCGTGACCAGCAGCCGCGTGCCACGCGACACCTCGACGGACGGGACGCCCGACGCCGCCATGTCGAGGCGGTCGGCCCGCTCCCCCGTCCCGGCCCTCACCTCGGCGGGCACGGCCCGGTGCACGACGACGTCCCGCGCCCACGCGACGAGGTCGCCCGAGGCGGGCTCGCCCGTGCCTTGCGGAGCGGCGAACCGCAGCGGCGCGGGAGGCTTGCGCACCTGCTCGCGCTCGAGCGTGTCGAGCCGCAGCCTCGCGTTGCGCACGCGCCGCGCCACCTGGCTCTGGACCCGCTCGCCCTTGAAGTCGTAGAGGATCTTCGCCTGGTTGCCCCGCTCGCGGTCCTTGCTCACGTCGCGCGCCGTGACCGCGACCGAGCGGCGCAGCTCGGCGAGCTCCGCCTGCTCGGCGGCGAAGCGCTGCTCCCAACGCTCGCGCTCGACGCGCTTGGCCTCGAGGTAGTCGCTGTACGTCCCCCCGTAGAGCGTCGCGGTGCCGCCGGACGCAGCACCGTCGGCGTGCGGCGTACCCGCGGTCCCGGCGCGCAACGGCTCCGCGACGGGGTCGAGGTCGAGGATCTCGGTGCACACCTCGTCGAGGAACACCCGGTCGTGGCTGGCCAGCACGACGGCGCCCGGAAGCGCCCGCAGCGCGGCGGCCAGGAACTCGGCGGCCTGGTCGTCGAGGTGGTTCGTGGGCTCGTCGAGCAGCAGCGCGCCCGGTTGCCGGACGAGCAGCGCCGCGAGGCCGAGCCGCGTGCGCTGACCGCCCGAGAGCGAGCCCACCGGACGGGTCGCGACGTCCTCGACGTCCAGACCGAGGCCGGCGAGCGTGCGCGCGGCGCGCGCGTCGGCGTCCCACACGTCCGCGAGCTCGGCGCGCGCCAGGGCACGCGCGTACGCGTCCTCGGGATCGGCGCCGGACGACCCGGAGGTACCCGGTGGCACCGCCGACAGCGCGACGGCCGCCGCCTCCAGCTCGCGCTCGATCGCCCGGACCCGCACGAGGGCGTCGTCGACGACCTCCCGCACGGTGCTCGACGGCGGGTACGGGAACTCCTGGTGCAGGAACCCGAGGTCGGGCGGCCGGGTGACGGTGCCGCCGTCGGGCACGGTCGCACCGGCGAGGACTCGCAGGAGCGTGGACTTGCCGACGCCGTTCTCTCCCACGAGGCCGGTGCGGTGCCCGGGGTCGACGGCGAGGTCGACTCCACGCAGGACGGGCCTGCCGTCGAAGGACACGCGGACGTCGGACGCACGCAGGACAGGGGTACGAGGGGCCATGAGGAGATCACCTACCAGGTGCCCGGCCGGCACGGGCGCAAGGTGTGGTGGACGTCCGAGGGGACGTCCGAGGACACGGTGCGCGGGTGCCGCGGCGACGGGCTCGACGGGACGGAGCGGTCGGGGCAGGTGAGGATCACATCGAGGAAGAGGCTACGGCGCACGCCCGCACGACGCACGGGAATTACGCCGTGACCCGGCCCGCGCGCACGACGTGCATGTACGACGGGCGGGCACGACCCGACCGTGCCGGTCAGGGCGCGGTCGTCGCCGTCGCGTCGTCCGTCGGCAGCGAGGTCGGCTGCGTGGCGTCGGGCGCGGGCTCCGTCGGAGGATCGGTCGGCGGGTCCGTCGGAGGATCCGTGGGTGGGTCCGTCGGAGGATCGGTCGGCGGGTCCGTCGGAGGATCGGTCGGCGGGTCCGTCGGCGGGTCCGTGGGTGGATCGGTCGGCGGGTCCGTGGGTGGGTCCGTCGGAGGATCGGTCGGCGGGTCCGTCGGGGTCGGCGTCGTCGGCGGGTCCGTCGGCGTCGGGGTCGGGGTCGGCGTCGGGGTCGGGGTCGGCTTCGGCGCGGGCGTCGACGGCGTCGGCACGACCGGACCCCCTGGCGTCGTCGGCGGCTTGGGCGACGTGCTCTCTCCGGGCGTGTACCGGTCGGGCATCTTGCCCGCGCCGAAGAACTCGAAGTGCCACGGCTCGGGCTTGGACCCGTTCGGGCGCGCCCAGCCCGGGTTGTCCCACCCGTAGTCGGGGGCGTGCGTGCGCAGCCACACGTAGTCGCGCGACGTCCCGGACGGCACGTTCCCGCCGATGTCGATCGCGAGGCCCCACCCGTGCTGCGACGTGCCCGGCACGGCCGCGAGGTACGGCTTGATGGCCTTGAGCCGCACCTGGTCGTCGTACGGCCGGTAGGCGTCCGTGATCTTCAGGGCGTAGCCGAACTCCTTCTGGAACTCCGCCGCGAGCGCCTCGAGCTGCTCCGCGGCGTCGCAGCGCAGGGACTTGCCCGGGGCGAAGTCGAGCTCGCACAGCGCCTCGGGCGGGATCCGCCCGTTCTCGTAGCTCGCCGTGGAGTCCGCGTACCTGGCGACGACCTCGGCCAGGCGCTCCGCGAGCGTCGTGCCCGCGAGCGGAGCGGTGGACGTGGCGCCTCCCGCGGGGACGACCCCCACGGGGACACGGTCGGAACCGAGGAGCTCCGCGAGGCGCGTCGCCGCGCCGACGACGGTCTCGAGCGTGACGGAGCCGTGCGCATGGTCGTCGTCGGCGTGCTCGTCGGTGTCCTCGTCGCCGCCCTCCGGGGCGGTGCCGTCGAGCTCGCCGGGGGCAACGCCGTCCGGTGCCGGGACCTCGTCCTCGGGCAGCGTGCGCTCACCGGGGGCGGGAGTCCCTCCCGGGGACGACGGCGTCGCGCCGCCCTCCGTGCCGTCCGGGGTTCCGGACGGCGCAGTCCCGCTGGGTGATGGCGACGGCGACGGGCTCGGGGAGGTGCTCGGTGCAGGGCTCGGCGAGGTGGTCGGCGCGGGGCTCGGGGGTGCGGGCGTCGACGACGTGCGCGTCACGTCGACGACGCCATCGACGGCCGGGCCGCCCGCTGCGTCCACGGACGACGGCGTCCCGCGGGTCGGCTCGTCGTCAGCCGGGACGTCGGCGCCGGGCGCGGTGCCCTCGTCCCCCGTCGTCCCGTCCGTGCTGTCGCCGGGCTCGACGGGAGCCGGGATCTCGGGGACCTCGGCGCCGTCGAGCGTCTCCCCCAGGTCGAGCTCGTCCTCGGGCACGAGCTGGACGGGGACGCGGCGCGCGGCGTCCTGCTGCGCGAGGTAGGTCGCGAGGAGCATGCCGAGCTCGGAGCGGGCCTGCTCGACCGGGACGGTGACCTGGTCGGACTCGAGCGCGTTGGCGGTCGCGAGCACCTCGATCGCGCCCTCGAGCTGCTGGTCCTCGTCGAGCCCGGCGCCGAGGCCGCTGGAGAGGGCGGAGACCGGGGTGGCGTCGGCGACGCCGTCGGCGAAGAACGACGCCCCGGCACGGGGCTGCGCGCTGCCGGCGAGGGCCGCGACGAGCGCGATGCCGAGCGCCGACGAGATGAGGACCTGTGAGACCGTGCGTGCCCGCCTCCCGGCGGGCTCGGGCGTCACGAGCACGTCGTCCTCCGTGCCCTCGTGGTCCGCCGTGGACGTGCTCACCGATGCTCCCGTGCTTCGTGTCGTCTCGCGGGCACCGGCGCCGATGCCACCGTTCAGGCGCGTCGTCGTGCACGACGCGGCCTCGGATCGGTGTGCCGTGCGCCACACTGCCCTCGTCCCGCCTACCGTAACACCGTGTCCACGAGGCCCTCACCTCGTGCCCAAGTACCCCGTGGACAATGGCCCCATGAGTTCATCGACGCGTCACCGCAGGTCAACGTCGCGCATGCTCGCGGCCTCGACGGCCCTCGTCGCCGCGACGGTCCTCGCGGGCTGCGCCGAGGACGGTTCGGTGAGCGTGCCGGAGTTCACCCTGACGGGCGACCAGGTCCAGCAGTTCCTCGACGACGCACGGTCCCAGGCGGAGACGATCGGCGACGACGTCCGCTCCCTCACGGACGACCTCGGCTCGCTCTCCGGCGACGCGCAGACCCGCGCAGAGGAGGCCGTCACGGCGGCGCAGGAGGCCGCGGACGAGGCCCGCGTGGCGGCCGACGAGGCTGCCGCGGCGACGGAGGACACCCGGGCCGAGGCCGAGCAGCGGCTCGCCGACGCGGAGGCGGCGCTCGAGGACGCGTCCGCGGAGCTGGAGGAGGTCGCGGGCTCGCTCTCGGACGCCGACGCGGCCGTCCGCGACGGGATCGAGGACCTGCGCACGCAGGTCGACGAGCTGCGTGCGAGCCTGGACGAGTCGACCGGCTCCTGATCCTCTCCGCATCCTCTCCGTGCGGTGACCAAGGTCCCCGCACGCGACGACCTTCGCCCGACGTCCACACCCCCTCCGCTGGAGTGTGCTGTTCCCAGGAGCCCGGACCACCCAGGTCGCGGGTCGACGAGAGGGGACTGAGATGACGGGGACGATCGAGCGGAACGCGCCGCTCCCCACGGTGGAAGGCAGCGAGCCGGAGACCCTGAGCCTCGCCGCACGTGCGAGCCGGCCCGCCCAGGTCGTCCTCGGCGTGCTGCGCATCGCCCTCGGGTTCTACTTCCTCTGGGCGTTCCTCGACAAGACGTTCGGCCTCGGCTTCGCGACGCCCGCGGACCGCGCCTGGGTCAACGGCGGCAGCCCGACCACCGGCTACCTGTCGGGTGTCGAGGGGACGTTCGCCGGGTTCTTCAACGGTCTCGCCGGCGCCGCATGGGCGGACTGGTTGTTCATGGCCGGCCTGCTCGGCATCGGCGTCGCCCTGATCCTCGGGATCGGCATGCGGGTCGCCGCCGTGAGCGGCACCCTGCTCCTGGTCTTCATGTACCTCGCGTCGCTGCCGCTGCAGACGAACCCGATCCTCGACGACCACATCACCATGGCCCTGACCGTGATCGCCCTCGCACTCATCGGCGGCGGGGACGTGCTCGGCCTCGGCCGGACGTGGAAGAAGCTGCCGCTCGTCCAGCGCCACCGCTGGCTGGTCTGACGGTTCCCGACCGCCCGCCGTGTGCGGCGGGCCTCACGGGGCGACGGTGACCGCGCGACGTTCTGAGGCCGTCGCAGCAGGGAGTCGCCCCCGGGGGAAGAGGGTCGCGCGGGAGGTGGGGAGACCACCCGCGCGGCCCGCCCCGCGTCCGGCGGGGTGCGACGAGCGATGTCGCACCCGCCGGGCGCCTTCTCGTGCCACCCCGTCTCAGCCGAACCGCGCGAGCAGCTCCGCCGCCTGGGGATCGCCCTGGGCGGCGGCGTCCTGCCACAGCCCCATCGCCTCGGCGACCCGCCCCGCGCGCAGGCGCAGGACGCCGAGGCTCGTGCGGGCTCCCGCGTCGCCCACGAGCGCCGCCTGCTCCAGCAGGTCCTCCGCGTCCAGCCCGCGGCCCGCCCGGACGTAGAGGTCCGCGAGCGCCGCGGCGACCCGGGTCTCGCCCGCCTCGGCCCAGCTCTCCAGCAGCGCGACGGCGGCGTCCGGCCCGAGCGCACCCGACTGCGCGTGCTCGACGGCGGCCTCCCAGCTCTCCCCGGCGGCCGCGGCGACGACGTCCGCGGCCGCGTCCGGCTCTCCCAGGTCGGCCAGGACGTGCGCGAGCCGGGCGGACGCGCCGTCGACCCCCCGGGCGAGCTCGTACCAGCGCCGTGCGGCGTGCAGGTCACCGCGTTCGTGGGCGACCTGCGCGGCCATGTACGCGCCGTGCTCGTCGCCCGCTAGCCCGGCGAGCTCGAAGCACCGGAACGCCGGGGCGTCGTCGCCCGCGTCGAGGTGCGCCAGGCCGAGCCGGTAGACGGCGCCGGGCACGCCGTGCTCGACGGCGGCCTCGTAGAACGGGACGGCGGCCGCGGGGCTGCCGAGGGTGCACAGGTCGTCCGCGATCGCGACGAGCTCGGCCGGGTCGTCGGGGTGCAGGTGCCCGACGGCGGCGCGCAGGTCCGCGAGCGCGCTGGCGGTGGACTCGTCGGTGGTCGGCATGCGGCAGCGCGTCCTTCCAGCCCCTGCGGTCGAGCCCGGGAGCGATCCCACGCCTGCCTTCCGGCGACGCGGTGGACGACGGACGGGGACAGCACGGCGACGGGATGTCCGGGATGTGGACGCACGATAGCGCACCGCGCTGCCGCGCGGATCCCGTCGCCGGTCCGGCGGTCGGTCAGTCCGCTCGCCCTGACAGGCCCGCGAGGACGACGTCGAGGAGCACGTCGCGGTCGACGGGTGAGCCGAGCCGCACCGCGTGCTCGACCCCGCAGACGAGGTGCTCGAGCTGCGCGGTCGTCACGTCGTGGCGCAGCGCCCCGCTCGCCCGGGCGCGGGTCAGCACCTCCTCCCAGTCCGCGAAGATCCCGCGCTTGAGCTCGCGGACCTCGGGGGTGCCGTCCTCCGGCGCCAGGATCACGGACTGCAGGCCGCCGTCCTCGAGCTGGAGCGCGAGCGCTCCGCGGAGCATGCGGGCGACGCCGGCACCGGGGTCGGGCTCCCGTGCCGCCTCCCGCGCGACCTCCCGGAGGCGCTCGAGCGTCTCCACGGAGAGCGCCTCGACGAGCGCCTGGACGGTCGGGAAGTGGCGGTAGACCGTCCCGACCCCGACCCCTGCCTCGCGCGCGACCTCGTTGAGGCGCAGCGCGTGCGGCTCGCGGCCGCGCGCGACCTCGAGGATCCGCGCGCGGCTTCGGACGGCGTCGGAGCGCTGTGCAGGCACGGCACCACACTACCCGGGGAATCGGATAGTTCATCCGCATCAGTGCTACGGTGAACCGGATAGTTCATCCATCTACCGGAGCGGAGCAGAGCATGACCTGGAACCCGAGCGCGGTCCCCGACCTCACGGGCCGCACGCACGTCGTCACGGGCGCGACCGGCGGCATCGGCTACTTCGCCGCCGAGCAGCTCGCCGCGGCCGGTGCGCGCGTCGTGCTCGCGTCGCGGACCCCCGCGAGGCTGCACGCGGCCGAGGCGTCGATCCGCGAGCAGGTGCCCGGGGCCGACGTCGGCTCGGTCGTCCTCGAGCTGACCTCCCTCGAGTCGGTCTCCCGCGCCGCGAAGGAGCTGGCGGAGCTTCCCCGGCTCGACGGCGTCTTCCTCAACGGCGGTGCCATGACCGCCCGCCGCGGGGCCACGACCCAGGACGGCGTCCCGCTGATGCTCGGCAGCCACGCGGTGGCGAACGTCGCGCTCGTCGCCGGCCTGCTGCCCGCCCTCGCCGCCACCGGCCGCGAGCACGGCGACGCACGCGTCGTGCACGCCTCCACCGGGTTCGTCCGCCGCTTCCGCGCGCCCGTCGGCGACCTCGTCGACGTGCCCCGCCTGTGGGTCGCCGCCTACACGCACGCCAAGGTCGTCACGGAGATCTTCGCGTTCGAGCTCGACCGCAGGCTGCGCGCAGAAGGGCTGCCCGTCGCGTCGATCGTCAGCCATCCCGGCGTCGGGGTGGACGCCCGCACGCCCCGCCGGACCGGGGTCCACGACGCGACGACGCCGCGCCGCCGGAACCCGTACACCCCCTGGGCCCAGGGCAAGGACTCCGCCGCGTGGTCCGCCGTCCGCGCGCTCACCGACCCCGACGCCCGGGGCGGGCAGTTCTACGGCCCCAGCGGCCGGCTGCGGGGGCTGCCCGTGCTCGTCGAGCCCGTCGCCCGCACGGCACGGCCGGACGGCGACGAGGCGGCTCGCGTGTGGCGACGGCTCGAGGACCTGGCGGGGGTGCGCCTCGGCCTCTGACCCGTGCCGGCGCGGCACGTCCGGCGCACACGACGGCTCCGCTCTGGGAGACTGCAGCGGTGAGCGGAACGACCGACCTGCCGGCCGCCGTCGGGCAGCGCGTGCTCGACGCCGTCGTGGCGGTCACGAGCGACCTCGACCTGCCGCAGGTGCTGCGGCGCATCGTCGGGGCGGCGATGGACCTGACCGGTGCGCGCTACGGCGCCCTCGGGGTGCTGGACCCGTCGGGGCGCGAGCGCCTCACGCAGTTCATCCCCCTGGGCCTGACCGACGACGAGGTCGCGGCGATCGACCACTGGCCGCACGGCGAGGGGCTGCTCGGCGAGATCATCGACCGCCCGGAGCCGGTCCGGGTCGCCGAGATCGCCGACGACGTCCGCTCGGCCGGCTTCCCCGAGGGCCACCCGCCGATGCACACGTTCCTCGGTGTCCCCGTCCGGGTCCGCGAGACGGTGTTCGGCAACCTCTACCTCACGGACAAGGCCGACGGCGTCCCGTTCACCGCGGAGGACGAGTCCGCGGTCGTCGCCCTCGCCGCCGCGGCGGGCGTCGCGATCGAGAACGCGCGGCTGTACGGGCGGGCGAAGCAGGTCGGCGTGCTCGAGGACCGCGACCGCATCGCGCGCGACCTGCACGACGTCGTCATCCAGCGCCTGTTCGCCTCCGCCATGTCGCTCATGAGCGTGCAGCCGCTCGTGACCGACCCGGACGCCCGGACCCGCATCGAGGAGACCGTCGCCGACCTCGACGAGACGATCCGCCAGATCCGCTCGACCATCTTCGCGCTGCACACCGCGACCGACCCGGACGCGCCGTCGATCGAGGACCGGTTCCACGCTCAGGCCGAGGCGGCGACGACGGTGCTCGGGTTCGCCCCCGAGGTCACGGTCGAGGTCGCGGCCGAGGGGTCGGGCGCCGGCGTGTCGGACGGCGGCCCGAGCCTGCCCGCCGAGGTCGCGGACCAGCTCGTCGTCGTGCTCGGGGAGGCCCTGACCAACGTGGCCCGGCACGCGCGGGCGACCGCCGTCGTCGTGCACCTCGTCGTGGCCGCGCACGAGGCGCGCCTGACGGTCACGGACGACGGCGTGGGGATCCAGCCCGGCGGACGCCGCTCGGGCCTGCGCAACATGCAGGCGCGCGCCGCGGCGCTGGGCGGGTCGAGCACCGCGACCGCCCTGCCCGACGGCGGCACGCGCCTCGAGTGGTGGGTCCCGCTCGGCTGACGTTCAGCGCGCGATGCGCCGGCCGGTGACGATGCGCGGCACGACCTTGATGACGCGGTCGCGCACGCCCGGCACGAAGGTCACGAGCGGCAGGTCGAGCAGCCGCTGCCGCTCCACGGGCTCGGTGACCTCGAACGTCCGCCCGACGAGCACGACGGACCAGCCCGAGCGGGCCTCGGCGTCGAACCAGTCGACCTCGAACGCGACGACCGCGCGGCTCGCCGCGACCGCGAGCTTCGACCCCTCGGCGGTGCGGAACACGACGTCGGGCCCGTCGAGGACGAAGTTCACCGGCTGGATCGCCGGCAGCGCGTGGTCGGTGTAGACGATGCGGCCCACCGGGACGCTCGCGAGCAGCGCATAGCTCTCCTCCGGCGTGAGCTCCACGAGGCCCGCCGAGGCGCGCTGTCGCTCGGCCGTCGCCGCTCCAGCGCTCGCCACCGGTGCCCCGGGTACCCTCCCGGTCTCAGCCTGCCCGACTGTGTCCATGTCGCCATCGTCGCGCCACGGTGTCAGATCGGCGAGTGCCGAAGGTCCCGACGGCGCGCGGTCGTCGGGCAGGTGCTCGTCGGGCGGCTCAGGGCCGCTGGTGCTGGCCACTGCCCTGCTGGCCGCTGCGCTGCTGACCGCCCTGCTGCCGGTCCCCCGGGCCGCCCGCACGGGGGCCGGTGCCGCCGGGGCGGTTCGCCTCCTCCTGGCGCATCTCCGTCGCGAGCACCGCGACCTGGGTGCGGCGCTGGAGGCCGAGCGTCGCGAGGACGTGCGACACGTAGTTCTTGACCGTCTTCTCCGCGAGGTACAGGCGCTTGCCGATCTCGCGGTTCGTCAGGCCCTCGCCGATGAGCGCGACGATCTGGCGCTCCTGCTGGGACAGGCCCTCGAGCCGGTCGGGGATCTCGTCGTCGGCGTGCCGCAGGCGCTCGAGGACACGAGCGGTGCTCGCCGGGTCGAGCAGCGACCCGCCCGCCGCGACCGTCCGGACGGCGCCCACGAGGTCCGACCCGTGGATCTGCTTGAGCACGTACCCCGACGCCCCGGCGAGGACGGCCTGGAACAGCGCCTCGTCGTCGGCGAACGACGTGAGCATGAGGCAGCCGACCTCCGGGAGCTCGGAGCGCACCTCGCGGCACACCTCGACGCCCGAGCCGTCGGGGAGGCGGACGTCGAGGATCGCGACGTCGGGCCGGGTGGCCTTGATCCGCGCGAGCGCGGAGGCGGCGGTGCCGGCCTCGCCGACGACGGTGATGTCACCGGCCGCCTCGAGCAGAGCGGCGACGCCGCGACGGACCACCTCGTGGTCGTCGAGCAGGAACACGCGGATCGGGTGGGGAGAGCCCATGTGGTCAAGGTATCGCCTCGGCCCGGACCTGTGCCTGCTCGCGGGCGCGATCCAGGCCCTGCGGCCGCACGGTCGGGGACCTTCGTCCCGGCCCCTCGTCACGCGTCGTCGGGAGAGGTTCAGGGCTGCGCGAGACGCACCTCGGCACGCAGGCCTCCGAGGACGGACTCCCCCAGGACCACGTCGTCACCGTGCTCGCGGGCAGTCTCGCGTGCGATCGCCAGGCCGAGGCCCGTGCCGCCCGCGTCGCGCTCGCGCGCCTCGTCGAGGCGGGTGAAGCGCTCGAAGACGCGTTCGCGGTCGGCCGCGTCGATGCCCGGTCCGTCGTCTTCGACGACCAGGCTCCCGGGCCTGGCCGTCACCCGGACGCAGGACGTGGCGTGCCGGACGGCGTTGTCGACCAGGTTGCGCAGGATCCTGGCGACGGCGGCCCGGTCGCCCCGGGCCGTGGCCGTGCCGTGCAGGACGACCGCCACCGCGACCGGCGGGCGCCCCGGCTCGCCCGGCGGCCTCTCCTCGGAGACCGCGACGACCTCGTGCGCCAGCGCGCCGAGGTCGAGGTCCTCGTCGACGACGGGCAGCGCGCCGAGCCTCGCGAGGACGAGGAGGTCGTCGACGAGGGCCTGCAGGCGCCGGACCTCGTCCTCGAGCTCCACGGCGAGCTCGTTCCCGGGGTACGCCGTGGGGTGCAGCCGCGCGACCTCGATGCTCGCGCGCAGCGCCGCCACGGGCGAGCGCAGCTCGTGCGCCGCGTCGGCGACGAACGACCGCTGCCGCGCGGCAGCCGCCTGCAGGCTGTCGAGCATCGTGTTGAGCGTGCGGGCGAGCGCCCCGAGCTCGTCGTCGGCGCGCGGCACCGGGAGGACGCCCGGTCCCCCCGACCGGGCGATGGCGTCGGCGCCCCGCCGCAGCTCCTCCACGGGGGACAGCGCCCTTCCCAGCACCGCCCAGATCACCCCCGCCGCCACGAGCGTGAGCAGCGGGACGACGACGGCGAGCGAGACGCGCAGCGCACGGACGACCCCCTCCACCTCCCGCAGCGGCATGCTCGCGACGGCGGTGACCCCGTCCGATCCCGCGACCGGCGCGACCGCGACCCTCGCCGCGGCGTCATAGGCGCTGCGGTCCGTGCCGACCACGCGCACGTCGTCCTCCGCGACGGCCTCGGCGCGCATCGTCGAGAGCTCGTCGGCCGGCAGGATCGGCAGGGTCCGGCTCGCCGACGCCGACGACGCCAGGACGTCGCCCGCCGGCCCGACGAGCTGCACGACCTCTCCCGGCTCGGAGACCGGCAGCACGTCCGGCACCTGGTCGCTCGCCGCGAGCCGGGCGACCAGCTGCGCCCGCTCGCGGGCGATCTCGTCCAGCGCGGCGACCCGTCCGCCCGACACCACCGAGGACAGGACCAGTGCGCCGACGACGAGTGCCGCCGCCACGAGCAGCGACGCCAGCGCGGTGAGCCGGGCGCGCAGCGACCACGTGGCCCGCACGGGCCTCACCGCGCCTCCGGACCGGTCACGACGTCACGCGACCGGGTCCCGCGTCGCGACCGCCGCCAGCCGGTAGCCGGCGCCGCGCACGGTCTCGATGACGCCCTGGCCGAACTTGCGCCGCAGGTAGCCGACGTAGACCTCGACGACGTTGAGGCCGTCCCCGGCCGCGTCCCACACGTGGTCGCGCAGCTCGCCCTTGCTCAGCACCTGTCCAGGCCGGCGCATGAAGTACTCGAGGAGTGCGAACTCGCGCGCGGTGGTCGCGACCTCGTAGCCGCGCTGGGTCACGACGCGCGTCGCCGGGTCCAGGGAGAGCTCGCCGGCCGTGAGGACCGTCGGTCGCGGCTGCGGTCCGCGCCGCACCAGGGCCCGCACCCGCGCCACGAGCTCGACGAACGAGAACGGCTTCGTGAGGTAGTCGTCGGCTCCGAGGTCGAGGCCGTCGGCGATGTCGTACTCCCCGTCCTTGGCGCTGAGGATCAGCACGGGCGTCCAGACCTGGAGCTCGCGGAGCCGGGCGACCACGTCGTACCCGTTCAGGCCGGGCAGCATGATGTCGACGAGGACGGCGTCGAACTCGCCGGACGCGGCCAGCTCGAGACCCCGCCGCCCGTCGAGCGCGACGTCGACGGCGAATCCCTCGGCCAGCAGGCCGCGGCGCAGCGCCTTCGCGACACCACGCTCGTCCTCGACCACCAGCACCCGCACGCCGACAGCATCGCACCCGTCTCACGGCCGCCGCGCGCCGGGGCGGGTGCGTCTCTCAGCGTGGCCTCAGGTGCGGTGTGCGACGGTGTGGCCATGGCCACCGAACCCGTCCGCCCGTCACCCCGCGAGCCCGCCGTGGGACGCTCGCGCCGCGCCCGCTGGGCGGTGCCGGCCGTGGTCGCGGCCGTCGTCGCCGGCGCGTTCGCCGCGCCCGCGCTCGTGGCCTCCGCCAGCTCCGACCTCCCCGAGCTCACGCCCGCGGAGCTGCTGGCGAAGGTCGCGGAGGCGGACCCCGTCCCGCTGTCCGGGACGGTGGTCCACACCGCACGGCTCGGGCTTCCCGACCTGCCGCTCGAGGAGCTGCAGGGCGCGAGCCCGCTCGACCTGCTGGGCGGCAGCTCGACCGTCCGGCTGTGGTCCGACGGCGAGGACCGCTCGCGCGCCGCGCTGCTGGGCGACCTGTCGGAGTTCTCCGTCGTGCGGGACGGGCCGGAGGCGTGGACGTACTCGAGCCGGGACGACGCGGTCGTGCACTACACGGTCGCGCCGGACGACCTCGCGGCGTACGAGGAGCTCGACGACGCCGCGCGCACCGGCGCCGCACCGGACGTCGCGGGCGACCTGCCGACGCCGGCGCAGGCCGCGGACGCGCTCGTCGCCTACGCCGCGCTCTCCACCGACCTGTCGGTCGGCACGGCCACCGAGGTGGCGGGCCGCGACGCCTACCAGCTCGGTCTCGTGCCGCGCACCGACGGCACCCTCGTGGACCGCGTCCTCGTCGCGGTCGACGCGGAGACGTCCACGCCGCTGCGCGTCCAGGTCTGGAGCACGCAGGACGCGCAGACGCCCGCGCTCGAGATCGGCTTCACCGACATCTCGTTCGCGACGCCGGACGACGCCGTCTTCGACTTCGCCGCGCCGGCCGGGGCGGCCACGAGCGAGGTCGAGGTCCCGCTGCCCGACCCGGCCGACCGTCCGACGCCCGACCCCGAGGCGCTGACGACGGCGCCCGAGGGCGTCTCGGTGAGCGGCACCGGCTGGGAGACGGTCGTGTCGGTGGACGGCGTCGACGTCGCCGGCCTGCTCGCCGGCGACCCCGCCTCGGCGACGGCGCTCCCCGGGATGGAGCGGAACCTCGGCTCCGCCGGTGCCCAGGACCTCTACGGCGAGATCGTCGGTGAGGACGGGCAAGCACCCGGCCTGCCGGAGATCGACGCGTCGGCGCTCTACGAGCAGCTGACCGAGGAGGTGCCGGAGGGCCGGCTGCTCTCCTCCGCGCTGCTGTCCGTCCTCGTGACCGACGACGGTCGCGTCCTCGTCGGGTCCGTGCCCGCCGAGGTGCTGCGCGACCTCGCATGACGAGCACGACCGTCGCGCAGGACCTCGCGGTGCGCACCCGCGGCCTGACCAAGCGCTTCCGCTCCGGTCAGGTCGCGGTGGACGACGTCGACCTCGAGGTTCCTCGTGGCGCCGTCTACGGCTTCCTCGGACCGAACGGCTCGGGGAAGACGACGACGCTGCGCATGGTGCTGGGTCTGGTCGCCCCGACGTCCGGGACGGCCACGCTCCTCGGGGAGCCGATGCCCGCGGCGGCGTCGCGCGTCCTGCCGCGGGTCGGCGCGCTGGTCGAGGGCCCCGGCTTCCACCCCTACCTGTCGGGGCGCGCGAACCTCGAACGCCTCGACGCGGTGGACGCGACCGCCGACCCCCGGACCCGGGACCGACGGACCGGCGCGGCCCTCGACCGGGTGGGGCTCACGGCGGCGGCACGGAAGCCGTTCCGCCAGTACTCGCTCGGCATGAAGCAGCGCCTCGGCCTCGCTGCGGCCATGCTGCGACCGCGTGAGCTGCTCGTCCTCGACGAACCGACGAACGGCCTGGACCCCCAGGGCACCCGCGAGGTGCGCCACCTCCTGCGCGAGCTGGCCGACGCCGGCACGACCGTCCTCGTCTCCTCGCACCTCCTGGGAGAGGTCGAGCAGGTGTGCACGCACGTGGGCGTCATGAGCCGCGGGAGGCTCCTCGTCCAGGGCCTGCCCCAGCAGCTCGCCGCCGACGCGGAGCCGACCGTCGTCGTCAGCACCACCCGCGCGTGCGTCGACGGAGCGGCACGGCTCCTCGGGGACCTGGGCCTGGTCGACGTCCAGGTCGAGGGGACGGCGCTGTCCGCGCGTCTGGGCCTCGTCGCGCCGGAGAAGATCTCGGCCGCCATGGTCGGCGCCGGGCTCGACCTCGTCGGGCTCGAGGTCCGCCGGCCCAGCCTGGAGAACCTGTTCGTCGAGCTCACCGGGGAGGGCTTCGATGTCGCCCGCTGACGTGGACACCGGTGCGGGGCCGACGACGTCCCGCGCCCCGACCCGTGGTGCGTTCGCGAGGCTGCTCGCCAGCGAGCTCCGCCTGGTCCTGAGCCGCCGTCGCAACCTCGTCCTGCTCGCCGGGCTCGCCCTGGTACCCGTCCTGATCGGCACCGTGCTCTTCGTCACCCAGGACACGGCGGTCGGCGCGGGAGGACCGCCGTTCCTCGACCGGGTGACCGGCAACGGGCTGTTCCTCGTGCTCACCGCTCTCGTCGCGTGCCTGCCCCTGCTGCTCCCGCTGGTGGTCGGCATCGTCGCCGGCGACGCCGTCGCCGGCGAGGCGCAGGCCGGCACGCTGCGCTACCTCCTGCTCGTCCCCGTGCCCCGGACCACGCTCCTCGCCGCGAAGGCGCTCGCGGTGCTCGTCTTCGCGGCGTGCACCGTCCTCGCGATCGCCCTGTCCGGGCTGGTGACCGGCGCGGCGTACTTCGGCATCGGCGAGGTGACCCTGCTGTCCGGCGACACGGTCACCGCGGCGGAGGGCGCGGCCCGCACCGCGGGCATCGTCGCGTACGTCGGGCTGTCGCTCACAGGGCTCGTCGCGGTCGGGCTGTTCTTCTCGACGCTCACCGAGGTACCGGTGGCGGCGACGGCGGCGACCGTCGTCGTCGCGATCGTGTCCGGCGTCCTCGACGCCCTCCCGCAGCTGTCCGCCGTGCACGGCGCGCTCCTCACCCACCACTGGCTCGACGTCGGCGAGCTGCTGCGCGCCCAGATCGACGTGGGGGTGCTCGGCGAAGGTCTCGCCGTCCAGGCCGCATGGGCAGCGATCTTCGGCGCCCTCGCCTGGAGCCGCTTCACGACGGCAGACGTGTCGTCCTGAGGTCCTCGCCCCGCACGACGGCCGATGACGACCCGCGTACCCCAGCCCGTCCTAGGCCCAGGGGTCGGTGATCTCTCTCAGGCGTTCGAGCTGACGACGCAGGGCGGCCATGCCGCGCGCGCCGAGGTGCGCGGTCCACTCCTCCTCGACCCGCGCGAGCTCCGCCGCGGCGACTCGGGACGCCGCCTCGCCGCGGGCCGTGACACGCACGAGGCGCGCCCGGCGGTCGGCGGGGTCGGGGACGCGCTCGACGTACCCGGCGGCCTCGAGCTGGTCGACGAGGAAGCCCGCGGTCTGCTTGGTGATCTCCGCCGCCTCCGCGAGCTCGGTGAGCCGCGTGCCGTGCGGTCCGATCCGCTGGAACACCCGGAGCTGCGCGGGCGTCGCGTCGTCGAACCCGGCCTCCCGGACCGCGGTGTAGACGCGGAGCTCGAGCGCGCGGTACGGGATGAACAGGAGCAGCCCGGTGTTGAGCTCGCCCTGCTCGCTCACGTGCGCCTCCGTGGGTCTTCGGGGGTCTTCGGGGGTCTTGAGGGTTGACGATCGTCAGTCAGTCTGACTAAAGTAGTCAGATCATCGTATCAGTTCTGGAGGCGCTCCCATGAGTGCACCCGACTACTGGATGACGGAGGACGACGTGTGGGCGGCCGTCGCGACCGCCCGGGCCTCCTTCGTGGACCTCGTCGCCGGGCTCGACCCCGCCGACTGGGAGCGCCCCAGCCTGTGCGCGGGGTGGCGAGTGCACGACGTCGCCGCCCACCTCGCCCTCGCCCCGACCTCCTCGCGCGGGGCGCTCGCCCGAGGACTCGTCCGGGCACTCGTCCGGGGGCGCGCGAGCTTCGACGGGATGATGGACCTCCTCACGCGCGAGGCCGGGACGCGTCCGCGCGAGGAGATCCTCGCCGCGCTCCGGGCGGCCGTCGGGTCCCGCCGCCTCGCCCCCGGGACGACCTCGCGCGTCGCGCTCGTCGACGCGCTCGTCCACACGCAGGACGTCGCCGTCGCGCTCGGGGTCGACGCGCCCGCCCCGCCCGTCGCCGCACGCGAGGCGGCCGAGCGCGTGTGGGCCGCGGCGTTCCCGTTCCGTGCCCGACGGCGGCTCGCCGGCTTCCGGCTCGTCGCCACCGACGTGCCCTGGCAGCGCGGCGCGGGCCAGCAGGTGACCGGCTCCATGACGGCGCTGCTCCTGCTGCTCACCGGGCGACCCGCGGCACTCGCCCACCTGGACGGGGACACCGTCGGCCACCTCGCCCGCGCGTTCGCGCCGCACGACCGGGAGGAGCTCCCATGAGCACGCTCGCCCAGGTCCTCGCCGTCGCCGCCGGCGTCCTGCACGTCGGCGTCGGGGTCGTCGAGGCCTTCTTCTTCCAGCGGCCCTGGGCCCAGCAGTTCCTGCTGCGCAAGCGCTTCTCGCCGCCCGAGGTAGCGCTGTGGGCGTTCAACGTCGCGTTCTACAACATGTTCCTGGGCGCCGGGACGGTGCTCGGGGTCGTGCTCGCCGCCAGCGGGCTCGTGGACGAGGGTCGGACCCTGGTCCTGTACACCGCGGGGTTCATGACGCTCGGCGGCGTCGTCCTGTGGATCTCCGACCACCGGCTGTGGACGGGGACCCTGGGGCAGTCAGGGTTCGGGCTGGCGACCCTGGTCGCGACGCTCGCGTCCTGACGCCACCCCGGCCCCCTCGGCCGGCGGGCGTTGCTACGGTCGAGAGGTGACCAGCGCCGAGCAGCCCCTCGCCCACGACCCGCTCTGGCCACGCGCGGGCGGCTGGCCCGCGCCGACCGGTGGCGACGTCGACCTGGCCCTGCTCGGCGTCCCGGCCTGGCGCACGTCGCTCTCCCCCACCGGCGCGCACACGACCCCCGCCGCCGTGCGCGACGCGCTCCGCCGGTACAGCCCAGCGCTCGCCCCCGACCGCCCTCTGCCCGACGCAGGCCCCTCCGCCCGCGTGCGGTCCGCCGTCGGGCGTGACGGTGCCGGGCGTGACGGTGCCGGGCGTGACGGTGACGCGCGTGACGGCGCCGACGGCGGACCGGTGGACCTGGCGAACCTCGTGCTCGCGGACCACGGCGACGTGCACGAGCCGGACGGAGACGACGGCGAGGCACGGACCCGCGAAGCCGTCCGCGCTGCCCTGGAGCGCGCCCGGCTGCTCGTCGCGCTCGGCGGTGACAACTCCGTCACGGTCGCGACGGCGCTCGGCGCATGGGGCGACGACCTCACCACCGCCGGCCTCGTCACGCTCGACGCCCACCACGACCTGCGCGAGGGCGTGTCGAACGGGTCGCCCGTGCGACGGCTGGTCGAGGCGGGCCTCGACCCGGCGCGGATCGTCCAGGTCGGCATCGCCGACTTCGCGAACTCCGCCGAGTACGCGCGCAGGGCCGTGGACCTGGGCATCACCGTGGTGCACGTCGACGAGCTGCGCCGTCGCGGACCGGACGACGTGATGCGCGCGGCGTTGGCGATCGCGGGATCCGCGGGCGGGCCGGTGCACCTCGACGTCGACGTCGACGTGTGCGACCGGTCCGTCGCCCCCGGGTGCCCCGCGAGCGTCCCGGGCGGCATCGCCGCGTGGGAGCTCCGCGCACTGGTGCGGGCCGCCGCGCGCGACGAACGCCTCCGGTCGGCGGACGTCGTCGAGGTCGACGCGACCGCCGACGCCCCCGACGGCCGCACCGTCCGCCTCGCCGCCCTCTGCGTCCTCGAGCTCGCCGCGGGCCTCGCCCTCCGCCCCCCGCCCCCGACCCCGACCCCGACCCCGACCCCGACCCCGAAGACCCTCCTGGCATAGCCTCGCCCGCCGAGGCAGAACACCGGTTCGCCGACGTAGAACGCTGGTCCGCCGAAGTAGAACCGTGGTTCGTGGTCGGGTCCGCGGGCGGGGCCGCGTCGGTGCTCGGGCTGTCCGCGCCGTCACCGTGGCCGGTCGGGCGTGGGTCTGGGGAGCGCGGCCTTGACGCCCTTCGCATCCGACGCAGCCCCACCCGCCATCACCGCACCTCGGGCAGGCGCGCGGCCCACAGCGCCCGAGGCCCGCCGAAGTAGAACCGTGGTCCGCCGAAGTAGAACCCCGGTCGCGCGAAGCAGAACCGTGGTCCGCCGAGGTAGAACCGTGGTCCAGCGATGGCGATGGCGGGAGCGGGCAGTGCCGAGCCGGGCGAGTTGGTGCTGTCCGCGCTCGGGGCGACCATGCGGTCCTGGCCCGTCGAGCATGCGGTTGTCGCCCGTCAGGCGCCCAGGACGAGCCACAACGACATGCGCGGCGCAGCACCGCGGGGCGGTCGCCCGGGTGCGCCCGGACCAGGGCGGGACGACGCCGGAGGGGTGGGTGGGGGCGCCGCGTCGTGGTCGGGCCTGGCGGGAGCCGCGAGGAACGAGCGGCGGATGGAAGACGCGGCGCCCCCACCCACCCCGACACCCAAGCCGACCACGCGCCGTCCGACACGACCACGGTTCTACCTCGACCGACCACGGTTCTACCTCGACCGACCACGGTTCTGCCTCGGCCGACCACGGTTCTGCCTCGGCCGACCAGGGTTCTACCTCGGCGGGAGGCGGACGCCGTCCTTCCAGACCGCCGCGACGATCGGCACTCCCGGGCGGTAGGCGAGGTGGACGCGGGTCGGGGCGTCGAGCAGGACGACGTCGGCCCGGGCGCCGGGGGTGAGGCGACCGACGTCGTCGCGACGCAGCGCGAGAGCCCCGCCTGCCGTCGCGGACCACACGGCCTCGGCGACGGTCATGCGCATCTCCCGGACCGCGAGCGCGACGCACAGCGGCATGGACGACGTGTAGCTCGACCCGGGGTTGCAGTCGCTCGCGAGCGCGACGACGGCGCCCGCGTCCAGGAGTCGCCGTGCGTCGGGGTAGGGCTGGCGCGTGGAGAACTCGACGCCGGGCAGGAGCGTCGCGACGGTGCCGGCGCGCGCGACCTCCGCCGTCGCACCCCCCGGAGCGTTGCGCTCGTCGGCGGGTCTCGACCATGAGCCCGCGAGCGCCGCGACGTCGGCGTCGGTGAGGTAGGTGCAGTGGTCGACGGCGGCCGCGCCGAGCTCGACGGCGAGCCGCACGCCGTCGCCCGGACCGAGCTGGTTGGCGTGCGCGCGCACGCCGAGCCCTGCGGCGGCACCGGCCTCGAGCACGCGGCGCGACTGCTCGGGCGTGAACGCGCCGGTCTCGCAGAAGACGTCGACCCACCGGGCGTGCGGCGCGCACGCGGCGAGCATGTCGCCGCACACGAGGTCGACGTACTCGTCGGCGCGGCCTGCGTACTCCGCCGGCACGACGTGCGCCCCGAGGAACGTCACTTCTGGCGTCGCCTCGCGCGCGACCCGGACCGACCGCTCCTCGTCCGCGACGGTGAGCCCGTACCCGCTCTTGACCTCGACGGTCGTCGTGCCCTGCCGCGCCATCTCGTCGAGGTGACGCGCGAGACCGGCCCGCAAGGCGTCGTCGGACGCCGCACGGGTCGCCGCGACGCTGGACCGGATGCCGCCCGCCTCGTACGGCCGCCCGGCCATGCGCGCCTCGAACTCGGCGGCGCGGTCACCCGCGAACACGAGGTGGGTGTGCGAGTCGACGAACCCGGGGATCACGGCCCGTCCGCCCGCGTCGACCGTCACGTCCGGCTCCCGCCCGTCGAGCGCCCGCCCGACGGCGTCGCGCGCCTCCCGGGCAGGTCCCGCCCAGGCGACCCGGCCGCCGTCGAGCAGCACGACGGCATCGCTCACGAGACCGGTCGGGTCACCGTCGCGCGTGCCTGGGCCGCCGGGGGCGTTGGTCGTCAGCTCGCCGATCCCGGTGAGGAGCGTCGACCCGCCCGCCGAACCCGGAGTTGCCGGCCACCCGGGGACTGCCGAACCCGGGGTTTCGCGCCAACCGGGAGCCGTCGTGCCACGCAACCCCGGGTTCGGCGCCGGAGGGCGAGCCGACGACGGACGGTCGGGCTGACGGCGGCCCATCACGCCTCCCGCATCGGGACGCGGAGGCCGCCGCGCTCGGCGGCTGCGACCGCGTCGTCGTACCCGGCGTCGACGTGGCGCAGGACGCCGAGCCCCGGGTCGTTCGACAGCACGCGCGCGAGCTTCGCCGCGGCGAGCGGGGTGCCGTCCGCGACGGACACCTGGCCCGCGTGGATCGAGCGGCCCATCCCGACGCCCCCGCCGTGGTGGATCGAGACCCACGTCGCGCCCGACGACGCGGCCGTGAGCGCGTTGAGCAGCGGCCAGTCGGCGATCGCGTCGGAGCCGTCCGCCATGGCCTCGGTCTCGCGGTACGGCGACGCGACCGATCCCGCGTCGAGGTGGTCGCGACCGATGACGATCGGCGCCCGCGCCCCGCCCGACGCGACGAGCTGGTTGAACGCCAGGCCCGCGCGGTCCCGCTCGCCGTGCCCGAGCCAGCAGATCCGGGCGGGCAGTCCCTGGAACGCGACCCTCTCCTGCGCGGCGCGGATCCAGCGGTGCAGGTGGTCGTCGTCGGGGAAGAGGTCGAGCACGGCGCGGTCGGTGACGGCGATGTCCCGCGGGTCGCCCGACAGCGCCGCCCACCGGAACGGACCCTTGCCCTGCGCGAACAGCGGCCGGATGTACGCGGGCACGAACCCGGGGAACGCGAACGCCCGGTCGTACCCGCCGCGGCGCGCCTCGTCACGGATCGAGTTGCCGTAGTCGAACACCTCCGCGCCCGCGTCGAGGAACCCGACCATCCCCTCGACGTGCCGGGCCATCGACTCCCGTGCACGGTCGGTGAAGCCCTCGGGGTCGCGCGCGGCGGCGTCGGCCCACTCGTCGACGGGCACACCCACCGGCAGGTACGACAGCGGGTCGTGCGCCGACGTCTGGTCCGTCACGACGTCCACCTCCACGCCCCGGCGCAACAGCTCCGGCACCACCACCGCACTGTTCCCCTCCACGCCCACCGACAGCGCCCGGCGCTCGCGCCGTGCGTCCTCGACGAGCCGGACGGCGTCGTCGAGCGACTCCGCGACGACGTCGAGGTACCGCTCGCGGACGCGGCGCTCGAGGCGCGACCGGTCCACGTCGACCACGAGGCACGCGCCCCCGTTGAGCGTGACCGCGAGCGGCTGCGCGCCGCCCATGCCGCCGCACCCGCCTGTCAGCGTGAGCGTCCCGGCGAGGGTCCCGCCGAACCGCTTCGCGGCGACGGCGGCGAGCGTCTCGTACGTGCCCTGGAGGATGCCCTGCGCGCCGATGTAGATCCACGACCCGGCCGTCATCTGCCCGTACATCGTCAGGCCCATCGTCTCGAGACGCCGGAACTCGGGCCACGTCGCCCAGTCCCCCACGAGGTTGGAGTTCGCGAGGAGCACGCGCGGCGCCCACTCGTGCGTCCGCAGCACCCCGACCGGCTTGCCCGACTGCACGAGGAGCGTCTCGTCGTCGCCGAGCGTCGTGAGCGCGCGGACGATCGCGTGGTAGCTCGGCCAGTCCCGCACCGCGCGGCCCGTGCCGCCGTAGACGACGAGGTCGTCGGGCCGCTCCGCGACCTCGGGGTCGAGGTTGTTCATGAGCATCCGCAGCGGCGCCTCGGTCTGCCACGACCGCGCGGTGAGGGTCGTGCCGCGCGGCGCGCGGACGGGGACGGGGGTGCCGAGTCGGTGGGTCGGCTCGTGGGCCATCTCTCGCTCCTTCGCGGTGGTGGGTCTCAGGCCAGGTGCCCGGCGGCGGCGCTCGCAGCCCGGACGACGTCGCCTCCCGCGACGAGCCGGGTGACCGCCTCGATCTCGGGCGAGAGGTACCGGTCCGGGCCGGGACCGTCGACGACGGTGCGCACGAGGTCCCGTACCGCACCGGTCCCCTGCGCGGGCGCGAGCACCACCGCCGAGCCGTGAGGGGTGCAGCGCAGGTCGAGGGCGCGCGTCGCGGTGAGGAGCTCGATCGCGAGGACACGACCCAGGCCGTCGACGGCGCGGCGGAGCTTGCGCGCGGCGGCCCACCCCATCGAGACGTGGTCCTCCTGCATCGCGGACGACGGGATCGAGTCGACGCTCGCGGGGACGGCGAGGCGCTTGAGCTCCGAGACGATCCCCGCGGCGGTGTACTGCGCGATCATCAGGCCCGAGTCGACGCCGGGGTCGTCGGCGAGGAACGGCGGCAGCCCTTCGTTGCGGGCCTTGTCGAGGAACCGGTCGGTGCGGCGCTCGCTCATGCTCGCGACGTCGGCCGCCGCGATCGCGAGGAAGTCCAGCACGTACGCGACCGGGGCGCCGTGGAAGTTGCCGTTCGACTCGACGCGCCCGTCCGCGGTGACGACCGGGTTGTCGATCGCGGACGCGAGCTCACGGCCCGCGACGAGCGCCGCGTGGTCGAGCGTGTCGCGCGCGGCCCCGTGCAACTGGGGCGCGCAGCGCAGCGAGTACGCGTCCTGCACGCGCGTGCACTCGGGGCGACCCTCGGCGTCGAGCGTGCGGTGGCTCGCGACGACGGGCGAGCCGTCGAGCAGCACGCGCAGGTTCGCCGCCGACGCCGCCTGCCCGGGGTGCGGCCGCATCGCCATGAGGTCCGCGGCGAACGGCGCGTCCGAGCCGAGCAGCGCCTCGACGCTCGACGCGGCCGCGACGTCAGCGGTGACGAGCAGCGACCCCAGGTCGTGCAGGGCGAGGCACAGCATGCCGAGCATGCCGTCGGTGCCGTTGATGAGCGCAAGACCCTCCTTCTCACGCAGCACAAGGGGGGTGATCCCGGCCTCGTCGAGCGCGTCGGCCGCGGGCCGCAGCGCGCCCGCGGCGTCGCGGACCTCCCCCTCGCCGAGCGCCGCGAGCGCCACGTGGGCGAGCGGCGCGAGGTCCCCCGAGCAGCCGAGCGACCCGAACTCGCGCACCACAGGCGTGATCCCCGCGTTCAACATCGCCGCGTACGTCCGCGCGACGACGGGGCGCGCCCCGGTCCGGCCCGTCGCCAGGGTCGCGAGCCGCAGGAGCTGCAGCGCACGCACGACCTCGCGCTCGACCTCCGCGCCGGACCCCGCGGCGTGCGAGCGCACGAGGCTGAGCTGGAGCTGCGCGCGCCGCTCGACGGGGATGTGCCGCCGAGCGAGCGCGCCGAAGCCCGTCGAGACGCCGTAGTGCGGGCGGTCGTCGTCCGCGAGGGACTCGACGACGGCGCGGCTCGCCGCCATCGCGTCGAGCGCCGCCTCGGTGAGCCGCACGCGCGCGCCGTGCCGGGCGACGTCGACCACGTCGTCGACCGTCAGCGGCCCGTCGCCCACGGCCACCGCGCGAGCGGCGCGGTCCGGGTCGGGGGCGGGGACCGCCGTCGTGCCCGGGTCACCCGGTTCCGGTACGCCCGGGGCGGGGGTGCCCGGGTCGGGACGGCCGGGGACGGCCGAGGTGTGCGTCGCTGCCATGCCCCCAGGACACACCGCGACGGCATCCCCGGGGAGACGGGCGGCGGAGGTTCCGTCTGAGATCCCAGACACGCCGGGTCGTCAGCGCACGATGCGCCGTCGGCGGAGCGGCCCGTCGGGACGACCAGGGGCGAGGTCCCGCGCCGACCACGAGCCTGCGCCGCGTCGAGCACGAGGTTGCTGTCGCCATCAGGCCGATAACGACAGCAACCTCGTGCTCGGCGGGAGCGGTCAGGCGCCGACGTACGCCGCGAGGTGCTCGCCCGTGGTCGTCGACCGCGCGGCCACGAGGTCGGCCGGCGTGCCCTCGAAGACGACGCGACCGCCGTCGTGCCCGGCACCGGGACCGAGGTCGATGATCCAGTCCGCGTGCGCCATGACCGCCTGGTGGTGCTCGATGACGATGACCGACTTCCCCGCGTCGACGATGCGGTCGAGCAGGCCGAGGAGGTTCTCGACGTCGGCGAGGTGCAGGCCCGTCGTCGGCTCGTCGAGGACGATGACGCCGCCCTTGTCGCCGAGGTGCGTGGCGAGCTTGAGACGCTGGCGCTCGCCGCCGGACAGGGTCGTGAGGGGCTGGCCGAGGCTCACGTAGCCGAGGCCGACGTCGTCGAGCCGCTCGAGGATCGCCGCCGCGGCGGGGACCTTGCCGTCGCCCGAGGAGAAGAACTCGCGAGCCTTGGAGACCGGGAGGTCGAGCACCTCGGCGATGTTCAGCCCGCCGAGCGTGTAGTCGAGCACCGCGGCCTGGAAGCGCGTGCCGCCGCAGTCCTCGCACGGCGTCGAGACGGTCTCCATGAACCCGAGCTCGGTGTAGATGACGCCCGCGCCCTTGCACTCGGGGCACGCGCCCTCGGAGTTCGCGCTGAAGAGCGCCGGCTTGACGCCGTTCGCCTTGGCGAACGCCTTGCGGATCGGCTCGAGCAGGCTCGTGTAGGTCGCCGGGTTGCTGCGCCGCGAGCCCCTGACCGGGCTCTGGTCGATCGTCACGACGCCCTCGCGCCGCGACACCGAGCCCTCGACGAGCGAGCTCTTGCCCGAGCCGGCCACGCCCGTGAGCACGACGAGCACGCCGAGCGGGACGTCGACGTCCACGTCCTGGAGGTTGTGGGCGTTCGCGCCCCGGACCTCCAGCACGCCCGACGGCGTCCGCACGCTCTCCTTGACCGTCGCGCGGTCGTCGAGGTGCCGCCCGGTGACGGTGTCGCTCGCGCGCAGCCCGTCGACCGTGCCCTCGAAGGTCACGTGGCCACCGGCGGTGCCCGCGCCGGGACCGAGGTCGACCACGTGGTCCGCGATGACGATCGTCTCGGGCTTGTGCTCGACGACGAGGACGGTGTTGCCCTTGTCTCGCAGGCGCAGCAGGAGGTCGTTCATGCGGTCGATGTCGTGCGGGTGCAGCCCGACCGTCGGCTCGTCGAAGACGTAGGTGACGTCGGTGAGCGACGACCCGAGGTGGCGCAGCATCTTGATGCGCTGCGACTCGCCGCCGGACAGCGTGCCCGACGGCCGGTCGAGGCTGAGGTACCCCAGGCCGAGCTCGACGAACGACGCGAGGTTCTCGCCGAGCGCGTTCACCACCGGCGCCATCGAGGGGTCGTCGAGGTCCCGGATCCACGCGGCAAGGTCGGTGATCTGCATCGCGCACAGGTCGGCGATGTTCACGCCGCGGATCTTCGAGGAGCGCGCCGACTCCGACAGTCGCGTCCCGCCGCAGTCCGGGCAGGTCGCGAACGTCGCGGCACGCTCGACGAACGCGCGGACGTGCGGCTGCAGCGAGTCGACGTCCTTGGAGAACATCGACTTCTGGATCTTGGGGATCAGCCCCTCGTAGGTGACGTTGATCCCCATCGCCTTGATCTTGGTGGGCTCCTTGTAGAGGAAGTCCTTCAGCTGCTTGTCGGTGAACTCGCGGATCGGCTTGTCGCCCGGGAAGAACCCCGACTCGGCGAACCCGCGCACCATCCACCCGTCGGCCGTGTAGCCCGGGACCTTGATCGCGCCGTCGAGCAGCGACTTCGAGTCGTCGAAGATCTCCGTGAGGTCGAGGTCCGAGACCGAGCCGCGGCCCTCGCACCGCGGGCACATGCCGCCGTGGTAGATCGCCTCGCGCACGATCGTCTTCTCGCCCGTGGCCGACGTCATGACGCCGCTCGCCTTGCGCGCGGGGACGTTGAACGAGAACGCGGGCGGCGGGCCGATCTGCGGCTCGCCGAACCGGCTGAAGAGCACGCGCAGGATCGCGTTGGCGTCCGTCACCGTGCCCACCGTGGAGCGCGGGTTCGCGCCGAGACGCTCCTGGTCGACGACGATCGCCGTCGTGAGGCCCTCGAGGAGGTCGACGTCCGGGCGGTCGAGCGTCGGCATGAAGCCCTGCAGGAACGCGCTGTAGGTCTCGTTGATGAGCCGCTGCGACTCCGCTGCGACGGTGTCGAAGACGAGCGAGCTCTTCCCCGACCCGGAGACCCCGGTGAAGACCGTCAGCCGCCGCTTGGGGATCTCGACGCTCACGTCCTTGAGGTTGTTCGCTCGCGCCCCCTGGACGCGGATGACGTCGTGACCGTCCGCGTCCCGCCCCACCGAGGTCTGCTCGTCCGTCGTCGTTGCCGTGCTCATCGTGTCTCCTCGTCGTCCAGCATGGTGTCGCGGCGGGCGGGCGACCGGCCGCCGCCGACGCCGTCGTCGGCGCGGCGCGGTGCAGCTCCCTCGAGAAGTCTGCCCGAACGCCCGTCGCCGTGGCGCGTGGTTTCCGTCATCCGCGCGGCGTGAGCCGCACGAGCGGGTAGTCGCGGTCGGCCTTGCTCTGGTACTTCGCGATGCGCGGCTGCGCCGCAGCGACCTGCTGCCACGCGCGGTCCCGGTCGGCGCCCGTGAGCTGGTGGGGCGTCGCCGGCACGAGGCCCTTGCCCGGCAGCTCGATCGCGACCTCGCCGGGGTGCGCCATGAGGTTGGCGTGCCAGTCCGGGTTGCGGCTCCCGCCACCCGACGCGACCACGAGGACGGCGTCGCCCTCGTCCGGCAGCCACATGAGCGGCGTCTCGCGGGGCGCGCCGCTGCGTCGTCCCATCGTGTGCAGCACGAGGACGTCCATCCCCATGAACGTCGCCCGCCCGCGCCGGACCTTGCGCACGAGGCGCTCGTTCGCCCGCCGCTGCATCCAGCGCGAGAACCTGCCCGGTGTGCCCGGTGGGCGTCCCGCCCCCGTCGTGCCTGCCTCGCTGCTCGTCGTCCTGGTCATCGTCGTGCTCCCTGTCCCTCGTCCTCGTCCGTCCATGTCCGTTGCGTGCCCGACGGCACGCGTCACCGCTCGTCCAGCACCTCGCCGTCGAGCACGACGTGGTCGGTCATGAGACCGACCGTCGCCCCGACGAGCGGGACCTGCTGCGCTGCCTGCGCGGCGTCCCGCATCGCGTCCGCCGACTCCCAGCGCCACACGTCGAGGTACGAGCCGTCCTCCATCCGGATCAGGGCGCTGGCGGTGAACGCGGGGTTCGCGGCCCGCAGCCCCTGGATCAGCGTGCTGCGCTGCTCGAGCAGCTGGGCGAGGGTGCCCGTCTCGACCGTGTACCGGTGGGTCCTGACGACAGCCATGGTCGTGTTCCTTCCGCTGGGTCCTGCGCTTGTCCTGTCACGACCAAGCCTTCCGTCGCCGCCACCGTCGAACAACGGCCGATCGCGTAACGCCGGTTGCGTCCTGGGTTAACGCTGCGGAACGATCGGTGGGTGGAGCTACGCGACATCGAGATCTTCCTGACGCTGGCCGAGGAGCTGCACTTCGGCCGCACCGCTGAGCGGCTGCACGTGTCGGCTCCGCGAGTCAGCCAGGCGATCGCCCAGCAGGAGCGTCGGATCGGCGCGCCGCTCTTCGAGCGCACGAGCCGGCGGGTCGCGCTCACGCCGCTCGGCGAGCAGCTCCGGGCCGACCTGGAGGCCGGGTACCGCCGGATCCTGCAGGGCGTCGAGTCGGCCGCGAGCACCGCGCGCGCCGCGCGCGAGACCTTGACCTTCGGCGTCATGGGCCCGCTGTGGCAGGAGCTCGCGCCCGTCACCGCGCTGTTCCGCAGCCGCAACCCGCACGTCGACCTGCGCATGCGCGAGGTTCGTCTCGACGAGCCGTTCCGGCTCCTGCGCGACGGCGAGGTCGACGTCGCGCTCCTGTGGCTGCCCGTCGAGGAGAAGGACCTGACGGTCGGCCCGGTGACCTTCACCGAGCCGATCGTGCTCGCCGTCGGCCGGACGCACCCGCTCGCCACACGCTCGTCGGTCTCGCTCGACGAGCTCGCCGACGAGACCGTCCTCCCGTCCGGCCTGCCCGTGCCCGACTACTGGGAGGACGCGGTGAGCCCCGTCCCCCGCAGCGAGGCGGACCGCGGCGGCACCATGCCGACGCGCGAGGAGGTGCTCTGGCGCGTCATGTCGGGCGACGGCGTCGCCGTCGCGTGCGCCCAGGGCATCCGCTACCTGGAGCGCTCCGACGTCGCCTACGTCCCGATCGACGAGCAGCCGGTCCTGCGCTGGGGCCTGGTGCGGCGCTCGGGCCCGATCCCGCCGCTCGTCGCGGAGTTCTCGCAGGTCGCGGCCGAGCTCGGCCCGCTCGCGCTCACGCTCGACCTGGAGGCCGCGAACGCGGCCGGTCGGTAATGACCGCGAGCGGGCCGAGCGCGGGCGGGCGCCGGTGCTGACGGTGGCCGACGGCGGTCGCGGCAGCCGACGGCGGAGCGCTCAGCCGCGCTGCTGGATGCGGATCTCGTTGCCCGCGGGATCGCGGAACGCGCAGTCGCGCACGCCGTACGGCTGGTCGATCGGCTCCTGCACGACCTCGGCCCCCGCGGCCTCGATGCGCGCGAACGTCTCGTCGACGTCCGGCGTCGCGAGGTTGACGCCGAAGTAGGCACCCTTGGCGACGATCTCCAGGAGCGCACGCTTGTCGTCGTCGGACAGGCCCGGCGTCGCGGCCGGCGGGTGCAGGACGATCGCCGTGTCGGGCTGGTCCGCGGGGCCGACGGTGATCCACCGCATCCCCTCGTACCCGACGTCGTTGCGGATCTCGAAGCCGAGGACGTCGCGGTAGAAGGCCAGCGAGGCGTCGGGGTCGGTCTGGGGCAGGAAGCTGGAGTTGATGGTGAGGTTCATGGGAACGACGCTAGGACCGTCGCCCGGCCTGCGCTTCTCGATTCCTGACCGGTCGCGTGACGCGCCTCGCGACGCACGCCGACACCTCGTCCAGCTGCTCCTCGGCGGTCTCCGCGACGAGCCGCCGGTAGACGCTCGGCGGCACGCCGACGAGCTCGGTGAACCGCGTGCTGAACGTCCCGAGCGACGAGCACCCCACTGCGAAGCACACCTCCGTGACGCTCAGGTCCCCCCGCCGGAGCAGCGCCTTCGCGCGCTCGATCCGGCGCGTCATGAGGTACGCGTACACCGTCTCGCCGTACGCCGCGCGGAACTCGCGACTCAGGTGCCCGGCCGACACGTGCACCCCGCGCGCGAGGGCGGCGACGTCGAGCGGCTGCGCGTACTCCCGGTCGATCCGGTCCCGCACGCGCCGCAGCCGCGCGAGGTCGCTCAGGCGCTGGTCGTCGGGCAGGGTTGTCACGCCTCGATCGTGACACGGCCCTACCGTGGTCTCCATGCCGAGCGACGTCCCCGCCGCGCGCCAGGCCGTGCGGGTGCTCACGTTCCTCGCCGGGCAGGCGGGCCCGTCCCCCGCGGCCGCCGTCGCGCACGGGCTCGGGCTGCCCCGCTCGACCGTCTACCACCTGCTGTCCGTCCTCGTGGACGAGGGTTTCGTGACCCACCTGCCCGAGGAGCACCGCTACGGGCTCGGGACGGCGTCCCTCGCCCTCGGGTCCGCCTACGCCCGGCAGGCGCCCCTCGCCCGCCTCGCGCGACCCGTCGTCGCGCGCCTCGTCGAGTCCACCGGCGAGAGCGCCCACCTCGCCGTCCTCAACGGGCGGGAGGTCCTCTACCTCGTCGAGCAGCGCGCGCCGCGCCGCCCGACGCTCGTGACCGACGTCGACGTCCGCCTCCCCGCCCACCTCACCGCGAGCGGCCGTGCCGTCCTCGCCGGACTGCCCGGCGCCCAGGTGCGCGCCCTCTTCCCGAGCGCCGCGACGCTCGCCGACCGGACCGGCGTCGGGCCGCAGACCCTCCGCGCGCTGCGCGAGGTGCTGCGCGACGTCCGACGGCGCGGCTGGGCCGAGGAGGACGGCGAGGTCACGCCCGGCCTCGCGTCCGTCGCCCACGCGGCCGTCGACCACACCGGCCTCCCCGTCGCCGGCATCGCGCTCACCTTCTGGTCCGACGACGCCCCACCCGCCCGCCGCGCCGAGCTCGCCACCGCCGTCGGGCACGCCGCCACCGAGGTGAGCCGCCGCCTGGGAGCAAGGGAGCACCCCGCCCCGCCGAGGTAGAACCCTGGTCCCGCGAGATAGAACCCTGGTCGCGCGAGGTAGAACCGTGGTCGCGCGAAGTAGAACCCTGCTCATGCCCGACGGCGGTCTGGTCGCCCTGGGTGTCGGGGTGGGTGGGGGCGCCGCGTCTACCATCCGCCGCTCGTTCCTCGCGGCTCCCGCCAGGCCCGACCACGACGCGGCGCCCCCACCCACCCCTCCCGGCATCGACCCACCCTGGTCCGTGCTCCCCCAGGCAAGACCCGGTGCTGCGCCGAGCATGTCGTTGCGGCTCGTCCCGAGCACCTGACGGGCGACAACCGCATGCTCGACTGGCCGAGACCGCATGGTCGCCACGAGCCCGGACCGCACCGCCGCGCCCGGCATAGCCCACGCCCTCCGTCGCTGTCGCTACTGACGCGACCACGGTTCTACCTCGGCCGACCACGGTTCTACCTCGCGCGACCACGGTTCTACCTCGCGCGACCAGGGTTCTACCTCGGCAGGTTGGCCCGTGCCGGCTCGGTCGTTGCGGACGGGGGTGGACCGGCCTAGATTGTTCGGTGTGCCGAACTTTGCTTCCCGGAGGGCCGGAACCAGCCGTGCGCGAGCCGCTGCCGCCGCAGGGGTGGCGTGCGTGCTCGCGGTCGCGGGGTGCTCGGTCGGGACCGATCCGGGGAGCGGTCCGGCGTCCGACGACGGGCGGCCGGTGGTGCTTACGACGTTCACCGTGCTCGCGGACATGGCCGAGAACGTCGCCGGTGAGCACCTGCGCGTCGAGTCGATCACGAAGGTCGGGGCGGAGATCCACGGGTACGAGCCGACACCGGGCGACGTGCGCAAGGCGGCGGAGGCGGACCTGATCCTCGACAACGGCATGGGGCTCGAGGCGTGGTTCGGGCGGTTCGTCGACGGCCTGGACGTGCCGCACGTCGTCGTGAGCGACGGCGTCGACCGCATCCCGCTCGGTGACGACACCGCCGAGGAGTACGAGGGCAAGGACAACCCCCACGCGTGGATGTCGCCCGTGAACGGGCAGCTCTACGTGCAGAACATGGCGGACGCGTTCGCCGAGCTCGACCCCGCGCACGCGGACGACTACGCCGCGAACGCTGCCGCCTACTCCGCCGAGCTCGCGGCCGTGCACGACGAGCTCACGACCGCGCTCGACGCACTCCCGCAGGACCACCGCGCGCTCGTCTCGTGCGAGGGCGCGTTCTCCTACCTCGCGCGCGACGCCGGCCTGACGGAGCAGTACCTGTGGGCCGTCAACGCCGAGCAGCAGGCGACGCCGCAGTCCGTCGTCGACACGATCGAGTTCGTCGAGGAGAACGACGTCCCCGCGGTGTTCTGCGAGTCGACGGTCTCCGACAAGGCGATGCGCCAGGTCGCGCACGAGTCGGGCGCCGTGTTCGGTGGGACGCTCTACGTCGACTCGCTGTCCGAGCCCGGCGGGCCGGTGCCCACGTACCTCGACCTCCTGCGCCACGACACGGACACGATCGTGGCGGGCCTGACCGGCACGACGGCCGAGGGCGACGCGTGAGCGCGGGCGGGCGGGCGCCGTCGGGCACCCCCGCGATCGACGTGCGCGACCTGACGGTCCACTACGGCGACGTGCTCGCGCTCGACGGTGCGACGGTCGCGCTCGGGCGAGGCACCGTGTGCGGGCTGGTGGGCATGAACGGCTCGGGCAAGTCGACGCTGTTCAAGGCCGTCATGGGCATGGTCCGGCCGGACCGCGGCACCGTCCTGGTCGACGGCGCACCCCCCGCGCGCGCCCGGCGCGCCCAGGCGGTCGGGTACGTGCCGCAGAGCGAGGACGTGGACTGGGCGTTCCCGCTGAGCGTGCGCGACGTCGTCATGACGGGCCGCTACGGCTACCAGGGGTTCACGCGCCGCACGCGGCCGGCCGACCGCGAGGCCGTCGCGCACGCGCTCGAACGAGTCGAGCTGACCGACCTGGCGGACCGCCAGATCGGCGCGCTCTCGGGCGGGCAGCGCAAGCGCGCGTTCGTGGCGCGCGGGCTCGCGCAGGGCGCGACGATCCTCCTGCTCGACGAGCCGTTCGCGGGCGTCGACAAGCGCACCGAGAAGACGATCACCGCCCTGCTGCGAGACCTCGCGGCGGGCGGCGCGACCGTCCTCGTCTCGACCCACGACCTGCACGCGCTGCCCGAGCTCGCGGACGAGGCCGTGCTGCTGCAGCAGCGCGTCCTGCTGCACTCGACGCCCACCGAGGTGCTGCGGCCCGAGAACCTCGCGCTCGCGTTTGGTGTGGAGGTGGCGCCGTGAACGACGTCCTCGCCGTACTCCTCGAGCCGTTGTCGTACGAGTTCCTCCGCACGGCGCTCGCCGTCACCGTCACGGCGGGGGTCGTGTGCGGGGTGCTGTCCTGCTGGCTGGTGCTCGTCGGCTGGTCGCTCATGGGCGACGCCGTCTCGCACGCCGTGCTGCCCGGCGTCGTCCTCGCGTACGTGGTCGGGGCGCCGTTCGCGCTCGGGGCGCTGGTCTTCGGGCTGCTCGCGGTCCTGCTCATCGGTGCCGTGCGGGACACGAGCCGCGTCAAGGAGGACGCCGCGATCGGCGTCGTGTTCACGACGCTGTTCGCCCTGGGCCTGGTGCTCATCTCCGTCACGCCGAGCCAGACCGACCTCAACCACATCCTCTTCGGCAACCTCCTCGGGGTCTCCCGGGCCGACCTCCTCCAGGTCCTGGTCCTCGGCGCGGTGACGCTCGCCGTCGTCGTGCTCAAGCGGCGCGACCTCACGCTCTACGCGTTCGACCCGACCCACGCGCACGCGATCGGCCTCTCGCCGCGCCGGCTCGGCGCGCTGCTGCTCGGCCTGCTCGCGCTCACGGTCGTGGTCGCGCTGCAGGCGGTGGGCGTCGTGCTCGTCGTCGCGCTGCTCATCACGCCCGGCGCGACCGCGTACCTGCTCACCGACCGCTTCTCCCGCATGCTGTGGATCTCGCCGCTCGTCGCCGCGGTGTGCGGCGTCGTCGGGATCTACGTGAGCTACTACCTCGACACCGCCTCGGGCGGGACGGTCGTCGTGGCCCTCGGCGCCGTCTTCGCGCTCGCGTACCTGTTCAGCCCGCGCCACGGCCTGATCGCCACGCGTCTCGCCGCTGCACGACGCCGCCACCTCGCCCGCGTCTGACGGCACCGGACCGGCACGGCTCGCGCCTCCCTCGTGCGCTGTGTGCGAAATCTCCATGAATTCGCCCAGGATTCCCTGGTGCTTCTCAGGTTGGACCGGGAGACTTGCGGACATGTCAGCGAGGACGAGCGAGCCCACGACGCCGCAGCGCACGCGCACGTCAGCCCGGTTCGCCGCGGCGAGCCTGCTCGCGCTGGCCATGATGCTCCCGATGTGCTCGACGGCGAGCGCCGCCGAGGTGCAGCAGCTCATCGCCGACGCGCAGGTCCAGACCGACACGATCGGCGACGACCTCGGCCGCGTCCACGCCCAGCTCCCCGCTCTGCACCCCGTGCTCCGCAACGACGTGCTCGACGCCGTCGAGTCGGTCGAGGCGGCGACCGCCGAGGCCCGCTCCGCGCTCGACCGCGCGTCCGACGACGACGAAGCGGCAGACGGCCGAGCTGCCGTCGCTCTCGCCGACGCCCAGGTCGCGCTCGACGCCGCAGCCGCGCAGCTCCGCTACGTGACCGACCTCGCGCACGACGCGGGCGAGGGCGTCGCCGTCGCGCTGGAGCGCCTCCAGACGCACATCGACGGGCTCCGCGGCCAGACGAGCCGCGCCGGGGCCTGATCGGCCCGCTCCTCCGCACGATCGGCCGGGCCGCCGCGCGGTCCGGCACGACGCTTCCTACGATGGCCAGATGCCTCGCGTCACCGGGATCGTCAAGCCGCACGAGGCGTTTCCCGGGATCGCTCGGCTCGACCGCGCGGTCAGCGCCTGGACCAACAGCCGTGCGCTCGGGCCGGTCGCGGACGCCGCCCTCTCGCGCCTGTCGACCGTCGCGGACCGCAGCGTGCTGTGGGCCGGGGCGGCCCTGGGCATCGCGGCGACCGGGCGGCGCGGGCGCGACGCGGCACTGCGCGGCTACGGCTCGCTGCTCGCGTCGAGCCTCCTCGCGAACGTCGTCGGCAAGACGGTCTTCGGTGGCGAGCGGCCGTCGCTCGAACAGCTCCCGCTGTGGCGTCGGCTCGCCGACCCGCCGACGTCTCCGTCGTTCCCGTCGGGGCACTCGGCGTCGGCCGCCGCGTTCGTCACGGGCGTCGCGATCGAGTGGCCGTCGCTCGGCCTGGCCCTCGCACCCCTCGCGGGCGCGGTGATGTACTCGCGGCTCCACACGGGCTCGCACTGGTTCTCGGACGTCGTCGCTGGCGCCGCCCTCGGTGCAGGCGTGGCACTCGTGGGGCGCGTGCTCGTGCCGGGCGCGGCCGAGCAGGGCCATGACGTGCCCGCGGGGCCCCTCGCCGCCGTGCCCGCGCTCGACGACGGTGCCGGGCTGTTCGCCGTCGTCAACCCGGCGGCGGGCTCCGGGCGCCTGCTCAAGGAGGACCCGCTCGCCGTGCTGCGCGAGGGGCTGCCGCGCGCCGACGTGCACGTGCTGGGCGAGGGCGACGACCTGCGCCGCCTCTTCGACGACGCCGCCGCGCGCGGCGCCCGCGCGCTCGGCATCAGCGGCGGCGACGGCACCGTCTCGACAGCCGCCGCCGCGGCCCGTGCGCACGACCTGCCGCTCGCCGTCTTCCCGGGCGGCACCCTGAACCACTTCGCGCGCGCGGCGGACCTCACGTCCCTCAGCGCGACGGTCGCCGCGGTGCGCACGGGCTCAGGGGTGACGATCGACGTCGCCGACCTCGAGGTCGACGGCCTCGACGGGCCACCGCGCACCGTGCTCAACACCTTCTCGGCCGGCGTCTACCCGGAGCTCGTCACGGAGCGGGAGAAGTACGAGCATCGGCTCGGCAAGTGGCCCGCGGCCGTGCTCGCGGCGGCACGGGTGCTGCGGCGGGCGCACCGCGTCCGTATGTCGGTGGAGGGGCACGAGGGCGAGTACTGGTCGCTCTTCGCGGGCGTCAACCGGTACTTCCCGCAGAGCCTCGCGCCGGTCGAGAGGCACCGCCTCGACGACGGCGTGCTGGACGTCCGCACGGCCCGCGCCGAGCGCCGGGCGAGCCGGTTGCGCACGTTCTTCGAGGTCGCGGTCGGAGACACGGGGACCCGGTTCGCGCGGCGCGTGCCCGGGGTGCGTCGGCACCTCGTCGTCGACGCGACGGTCGTCCCGTCGCTCGAGCTGCGGTTCCCCGCCCACGGTGCGGTGGTCGGGCCCGACGGGTCCGCGTCCGGGGGAGCGGAGGCCCCGACCGTGGTCCTCGCGCACGACGGGGAGACGCTGGCGCTCGACGGGGTCACGACCACGGGCCCCGTCGGCGTACGTCTCACGATGCGACGCGCTGCCCTGCGCATCTACGCTCCCGCCGACCCCACGGTCGGGTAGTTTCACCGGTCATATACTTTTTATCCGTTTTTCACAGGCTTCGGGGAGAACTCCCCCTGTTCAGACACACACCACATGCTCCACAATGAGGCCCGCAGTCGCGCGGACGGCACCGTCCGCGCCCCGTCAGGACTCGACGACGTCGGCCCCACCAGAAAGCAGAAGAGACCCATGACCCAGCAGTACCCCGCCGCCCCGCAGGCCCCCGCCGGTTACGCCGCCCCGATGGAGGACCCGGGCAAGACCCTGGGCATCATCGGCTTCGTCCTCGCGTTCGTCTTCGCGATCGCGGGCATCGTCGTCAGCGCGATCGCCCGCAAGAAGAGCAAGGAGGCGGGCTTCGACAACCAGCTCGCCAAGTGGGGCCTCATCCTCAGCATCGTCTTCACCGTGCTCGGCGCCATCATCGGCATCATCTACTTCGTCGCCATCGCCGCGCTCATCGCGAACGGCGAGGTCGCGTCGACGTACTGACGTCGCCGCGCCCCCGGCGCTCCCGACGGCCGTCGCCCCTGCCGGGGCGGCGGCCGTCGTCGTACCACCGCCCTCGCGACGGGCCCGACGGGTCGCGGAAGATCCGACGGCCGGGCACGGTTGAGACGGCGCACGACCGCGCCGCCGGTGAGAGCACCGGCCCGACGACGGTCGACCGACCGCAGGAGCAGACGATGACCGACGACACGACCTCTCCGACCGCACCCGGGACCACCGGCGGCTCACCCGCGGACCTCGCGACCGTGGAGCTGGGTCTCGACACGTTCGGCGACGTCACCGCCGAGCCGGACGGCACGCCGGTGAGCGGCGCCCGCACGATCCGCGACGTCGTCGAGGAGGCGGTGCTCGCGGACGAGGTCGGGGTCGACTTCTTCGGTGTCGGCGAGCACCACCGCGCGGACTTCGCGGTCAGCGCGCCCGAGGTGGTCCTCGCGGGGATCGCGACGCGGACGTCGCGGATCCGCCTCGGGTCGGCGGTGACCGTCCTCAGCTCGGACGACCCCGTGCGGGTCTTCGAGCGCTTCTCGACGGTCGACGCGCTGTCCGGCGGACGTGCGGAGGTCATCCTGGGACGCGGGTCGTTCATCGAGTCGTTCCCGCTGTTCGGCTACGACCTCGCGGACTACGAGGTGCTGTTCGAGGAGAAGCTCGACCTGTTCGTGCGCCTGCTCGACGAGGGGCCGGTCACGTGGTCCGGGACGACGCGCGCCGGGCTCGCCGACCAGGAGGCCTGGCCCAAGACGGACGGCGGCCGGCTGCGCACGTGGGTCGGCGTGGGAGGGTCGCCCGAGTCGGTCGTGCGGACCGCGCGGCACGGCCTCGGGCTCATGCTCGCGATCATCGGCGGCGAGCCGGAGCGGTTCCGGCCCTACGTGGACCTCTACCACCGGGCGGTCGAGGAGCTCGGCAACCCCGCGCTGCCGGTCGGCGTCCACTCCCCCGGCCACGTGTCGGAGACCGACGAGCAGGCGCAGGAGGAGGTCTACGAGCACTTCGCCGCGATGAACAACCGCATCGGGCGCGAGCGCGGCTGGCCGGCGTACCACCGCGGGCGGTTCGCGCACGACGTGCGCGACGGCTCGCTCTACGTCGGGTCGCCCGAGACCGTCGCGCGGAAGATCGCGCGCACGGTGCGCCTCCTCGACGCCGGGCGGTTCGACCTCAAGTACTCGGCCGGCACGCTGCCGCACAGCACGATGATGCGCAGCATCGAGCTGTACGGGACCCAGGTGGTCCCGCGCGTGCGCGAGCTCCTCGCCGAGGGCTGAGCCGCCGTCGGACCCTGCACCACCCCCGCGCGAACACGACGTTTCTGTCGTTGTGCGGCCGATAACGACGCCAACGTCGTGCTCGGCGGCGAGCAACGTCGTGCTCGGCGGCGCGAGGGTCTTACGTGGCGCCACCGCAGCGCCCGTCACAGACGGCGCAGCACAGTGGCCTCGAGGTTCGGAGGCAGCCCGACGGCGGGGCGGTCCGCGCGGTGCGGCGTCGCCTCGCCCGCGGCGTCGAGCTCGCGGAGCCAGGCCCAGGTGTCGTGGACCGTCTCGCGGACGTCGCGCGTGCGCAGGCCGAGCGCGAACGCGCGCGACGTGTCGGACCCGTGCAGCGCGTCGTGCAGCTCGCCGGGCGGCAGCCACACCGGGAGCTGCGACCACGGCTCGATGCCGGCCGCGAGCACCGTCTCGGGCTCGACCCAGACCAGCTCGGCGGGCGGGCTCCCGGCCGCTGCGGCGTCGTCGGCCGTCACCGCGACGCACGCGGCGAGCAGCTCCCCCATGGTCGTGTGCCCCGGCGCGCTCACGACGTCGACCGGCCCCGACGCCCCCGCGCCCGCCGCGTCGAGCGCGAACGCCGCGAGGTCGCGCGCGTCGACGTACTGCAGCGGCAGCTCCGCCGGGCCGGGCGCGAGCACCGGACCGCCCTGCGCGATGCGTCGCAGCCACCACGGCAGCCGCCCGACGTTCTCGCGCGGGCCGAGGATCAACCCCGCACGCAGCAGCAGCGCCCGGTCCCCGAGCGTCTCCACCGCGGCGATCTCGGCACCGCGCTTGGCGCGCGCGTAGTCGTCGGACGTCTCGTCGTCGGGGTCGCCCTCGACGAGAGGTGCCGACTCGTCGGCGCCCCGCGCGGTCGGGAACGGGTAGACCGAGCGCGACGACACGTACACGTACCGGCTGTCGCCCGGCAGCCGACCCGCGAGGAACCGCGCGGCGTCGCGCACGGCGGCCGGCGCCCACGACCACGTGTCGACGACGACGTCCCACTTCTGCGGGACGTCGTCCCCACCCAGCGCGTCCAGGCCGTCCGCCCGGGCGCGGTCGCCCACGAGCTGCCGGACGCCGTCAGGAACGGGGGTGGAACCGCGGTTGAGGACGGTCACGTCCCAGCCGCGCTCGAGCGCGTCGTCGACGACGGCCCGCCCCACAAAGTCGGAACCACCGAGCACGAGAAGTCGGGTCATGCGCACAGCCTCGCGCGACGACGGCCCACGCGCAGCCCGTTACGCCCCGGGCAGACACCGACAGGTCGCCCCGAACCCGGGGTTGATGTTCACGCAGCCGACGAATCGCCCCGTAGATTCGGGTTCGGCGGGTGGTCCCGCTCGTCAGTCGGGGTCGGTCGGGTCGAGCGGCGCGTCGGGGTCGAGGTTCACGACGCCGCGGCGCCAGTAGCCGTGCAGCGCGAGCTGGTCGGGACGTGCGCCGCCTCGTCGCAGGTCGCGGCGGACGGGCGCGAGGTCGGTCGCCTCGCCCGCGCCGAACACGTACTCGTCGGGGTCGAGCGCACCCAGCGCGCGGACGGCCTCCGCGAGCTGGCCGGGTCCGTCGGTGCGGTAGAGGAGCTCGAGCGACGCGCGCCCCATCTCGTCCTCGACGAACGCCTCGTCGACGTCGTCGCCGATCTCGACGATCGCAGTCACGGGGACGTCCGGGCCGACGGCCCCCACCCACCGGGCGAGAGCCGGCAGCCCTGTCTCGTCCCCGACGAGCAGAAGCCGGCCGACGCCGTCCGGGACGCCGCGGCTCGTCGTCGGGCCGGCGAGGACGACCTCGTCCCCCGGCGTCGCGCGCGCCGCCCACGCCGACGCCGGCCCGCCGGCCTCTCCGGGCGGGGCGCCCGGCGCGTCGTCGCCGTGCAGGACCCAGTCCACGTCGACCTCGCCGACGCCGTCGACGACGCGCGTCGCCCGGACCGTCAGCTCGCGCGAGATGGAGACCACGCCGGTCGGACGCTGGAGCGCGCCGTCCGCGGTGAGCGTCGGCGCGTGCAGGACGCCGGTCGTCGGGTCGGGGAGGAAGACCTTGACGTGGTCGTCGGGGCCGGGGGCGCGCAGCGTCGCGAGCGAGGCGTCGCGGAACGTGATGCGCCGCAGCGCGGCGGACGTCTCCTGGACGGCGTGCACGCGGACGTGCCGAGGGACGAGGTCGAGGCGGGTGCCGGGTCGGTCGAACACCGCCCCATTCTGCGCCGACCACGACGTTGCTGTCGTTATCCGGCCGATGACGACAGCAACGTCGTGGTCGAGGGTGCGTCACCACGTTCTCGACGGTCGCCCGTGTCAGGCGAAGAACACCCGCAGGTCCGCGACGACGTCCTCCGGAACCTCGAGCGACGCGTAGTGACCGCCGCGGGGGAACTCGGACCAGTGCTCGATCCGGGCGTTGTCCCGCTCGGCGAAGGCGCGGATCGTCTGGAAGTCGTCCTGGAACACGGCCACGCCGATCCGGCCCTGGCTGACGACGGGCTCCGCGCCCGACCGCTGCTCGGCGTAGTGGTAGCGAGCCGCCGTCGCGTAGGAGTTCGTCAGCCAGTAGAGCGTCGCCTGCGCGAGCACCTGCTCGGCGCTCACGAGGCTCGTGCCGTTGCCGAAGCTCTCGAACAGCTCGTGGTAAGCGAGGACGGCGACGGGCGAGTCCGCGAGTCCTGCGGCCATCGTCTGGGGTCGCGACGCGTTCATCGTGTTGTACGCGCCGACGGACTGGAACCACTGGAGGTGGCCGAGCGCGGCGTACTCCTTCTCCCCGAACCCGTCCATCTCGCCCGGGGCGCCGGACGGGAAGGAGAAGAGCTGGAGCACGTGGGCACCCCGGAAGCCCTCGGGGTCGAGGACGGCGAGCTCGCGCGCGACCATCGCCCCGCCGTCGCTGCCGTGGATGCCGTAGGAGTCGTAGCCGAGGTCGCGCATGAGCGTGTCGTAGGCACGGGCGACGCGCGCCATCGTCCAGTCGGTGTCCCCGACGACCGGCGTCGAGAACCCGAACCCCGGCATGGACGGGATCACGAGGTGGAACGCGTCCTCGGGCCGGCCACCGTGCGCGACGGGGTCGACGAGCGGGTCGATCATGTCGAGGAAGTCGAGCATCGAGCCGGGGTAGGTGTGCGCGAGGAGCAGAGGCGTCGCGTCCTCGTGCCGCGAGCGCACGTGCAGGTAGTGGATCGGCTGGCCGTCGATCTCGGTGAGGAAGCCCGGGTAGGCGTTGACGCGGGCCTCGACGGCGCGCCAGTCGAACGCCGTCCAGCGTCCGACCATGTCGCGCAGGTAGGACTCCGGCGTGCCGTAGTCCCAGGAATCGCCGGGCGCGGCCGGCGCGAAGCGGGTCCGCTCGAGGCGCTCGCGCAGGTCGTCCAGGTCGGCCTGCGGGACGGCGACGGAGAACGGGCGGTGCTCGAGGGCGGTGCTGCTCATGGTGTCTCTCCTCGGTCGGGCGGGGCGTCGTGCCCTGCTGTGATACCGACGTTACGCAGGGTTCCGGAACGGTTCTTTCCGTTATTCTGAGCAGGTTCGGCACTCTTTTCGGCGATCCCTCGGAGGGACCCTGTGGCCTCCACCTCGGCCCGCATGCTCGCCCTGCTCGGCCTGCTCCAGTCGCGGCCCGACTGGTCGGGCGCCGAGCTCGCCCAGCGCCTCGACGTCACCGACCGCACGGTGCGCAACGACGTCGCCCGGCTGCGCGAGCTCGGCTACCCCGTCGACGCCGTGCGCGGGCCGGGTGGCCGGTACCGGCTCGGGGCCGGTGCCCGGCTGCCCCCGCTCCTGCTCGACGACGCCGAGGCCGTCGCGGTCGCCGTCGGGCTGCGGGCGGCCACCGGGACGGCCGGGTTCGAGGAGTCGGGGGCGTCGGCGCTCGCGAAGCTCGAGCAGGTCATGCCCGACCGTCTGCGCCGTCGTCTCGCCGCGCTGCGGTCCGCGAGCGCCACCGGCCCGGCGAACACCGACTCGAACGTCGAGGACCCGGTCGTCGACCCGGACACGCTGAGCGCCCTGGCCGACGCCGTGCGCGACCACCAGGGTCTGCGCGCCTTCTACCGCGACGAGCCGGTCGAGCTCGAGCCGTACCGCCTCGTCGCCTGGCAGCGACGCTGGTTCCTCGTGGCGCGCGAGCCCGCGACGGGTACGTGGGCTCCCTACCGCGTCGACTGGCTCGTGCTGCGCGTGCCCGGCGGGCGGCGGTTCGCGCCCGCGGAGTTCCCCGGGGACATGACCGAGTTCGTCGTGCGCGAGGTCGCTCGGACGGGGTGGGTCGTGCACGCGCGGGTCGTCGTCGACGCTCCCGCCGAGGAGGTGCTGCGGCGGATCAACCCCACGGTCGGCACGGTCGAGCCGCTGCCCGACGGCCGCAGCGTCCTCGTCACCGGCGGCGACAGCGCCGAGGTGGTCGCGGTGTGGATCGGCATGCTCGGCCTCGACTTCCACGCCACCGAGCCGCCCGCCCTCGTGGCACACCTGCGGACACTCGCCGCCCGCTACGCCCGCTCGACCCCGGACTGACCCGGTCCGCGCCGCCCCCGGCCCGCCGGCTGACCCCGTCTCCCGCCGAACACGACGTTGCTGTCGTTCTGGGCTTCTTTCCGGCACTGACGTCGTGCTCGACCGCGAGCAAGGTCGTTCTCGGCACACCGGTCGGGCGGGGCGCTGCCCGACGGCGGCGCTCGCCCGTGTGGGCGGGCGCGCCTAGCGTGGCGGCATGGACGTGGAGGTGCGCGCCGCCGTCGGGCGGTTCGACGACTTCGCCACCGTGGTCGGGCCGAGGAAGCCCGGGGTGCACGGCTGCTGGTGCATGTCCTACCGCGACTCACGCGTGACGAACGACGACCGACCCGCGTTCATGGCCGACCTGTGCCGGTCCGAGCCCGGGCCGGGGGTGCTCGCGTACGTCGACGGCGAGGTCGCGGGCTGGTGCTCCGTCGCGCCGCGCAGCACCTACCGACGGCTCATGAACGCCCGGACCATCCCGTTCGTCGACGACCTCGACGCCTGGAGCGCGGTGTGCTTCGTCGTCCGGCCCGGGTACCGGAAGAAGGGCCTCATGCACCACCTGCTCGCTGGCGCCGTCGAGCACGCGGCCTCGCACGGCGCCCCGGCCGTCGAGGGCTACCCCGTGGACGCCGGCGGTGAGCGCGTCGACGTCATCTCCGGGTACGTCGGGACGGTCGCGCTGTTCGAGAAGGCAGGCTTCGTCCGCGCCGCCCCGACGACCGGCGTCAGCGGCGGCGTGCCACGAGTCGTGATGCGGCGCGCGCTCGACTGAGCCGGCCAGCTCGAAGGTTCGGGGCCCCCGAAGCGACCGGGTGACAGGCGGTCCTGGGTTCGGCGTCACGGCTCCCAGTGCACGTCAGAGCACGTCGACCTGCCACGGGTCGACGACGTGCACGCCCGTCCCGGCGAAGTCGCGGACGTTCCGCGTCGCGAGCGTCGCGTCGTGCACACGGCAGATCGCGGCGATCTGCGCGTCCGTCGTGCTGATCGGCCTGCCGACATGGTCGCGGACGGCCATGACCGCGCCGAACGCGTGCGCGGCAGGCGCGTCGAACGGGAGGATCTGCGCGGCGAGCCCCTCGAGAACCCGCTCGACTCGCCTGACGAGCTCGTCCCGACGCCGTCCAGCCGGGAGACGTGCGACGCCGTAGGACATCTCGGCGATCGTGACGGCGCTGAGGCGTACCTCGTGCGCGGGCTGCGCATCGAGCCACCGCACGACGGCAGCCTTCGGCGACGTCCTCGTGAGCTCCGAGACGACGTCGGTGTCGAGGACGATCACCTCAGTCCCCGAAGTCGACCGGTCGAGGACGATCGTCGCGACGCACGTCGAAGACGTCCGCCTCGACTCCCCCGATCCCCGCGAAGGTCTCCGCGATCCAGGTACCGAGTCCGCGTTCGATCCCGCTCCGTGAGCTCACGGCAGCAGCCAGGATCTCGCGCACCTCCGCCTCCATCGACCGCCCGTGCTCCATGGCTCGTGCTCGCAGACGCTCGCGCACCTCGTCGTCGAGCCCTCGGATCGTCAGCGTCGCCATCTCATCCACCTCCGAGCGCCACGCTAGCAAAATGACAGCACCGCTCGCCAGGGCCGCGGCGCCCCAGGCGGCAATGAAGTTGCGGCGGCTTGAGAGAATGGACCGTCGTGAGTACCGAGCCCCAGCCTGACGTGCGCCCTCCCGAGCGGGACGGCGCCGTCGAGGGCACCCCGCGCGCGTCTCGGCGACGCCGTGGGAACCGCCGGGGACGCGCTCAGGGCGACCGTGCGTCGTCGGGCACCGGCACGACGACTGACGTCCCGGGGACGACCGGCGGGTCGCGACGCGGGCGGGGCGAGCGGACGCCGTCGGGCCCGCGGCAGGTGAGCCGTGCGCAGCTCGAGCGGGCGGCGCAGGCGCGCGAGGCCGTCACGGTGCCGCCCATCACGTACCCCGAGCAGCTCCCCGTCAGCGCCCGGCGCGCGGACATCGCCGCCGCGATCCGCGACCACCAGGTCGTCATCGTCGCGGGCGAGACGGGCTCCGGGAAGACGACGCAGCTCCCGAAGATCCTGCTCGACCTCGGGCGTGGGCGGGCCGGCCAGATCGGGCACACGCAGCCGCGGCGCATCGCCGCGCGCACGGTCGCGGAGCGCATCGCGGAGGAGCTCGGCACTGAGCTCGGCGGCGTCGTCGGGTACCAGGTGCGGTTCACCGACACGTCGAGCGCGGACACGCTCGTCAAGGTCATGACCGACGGAATCCTGCTCGCGCAGATCCAGCGCGACCCGGAGCTGCTCGCGTACGACACGATCGTCGTCGACGAGGCGCACGAGCGGTCGCTCAACATCGACTTCCTGCTCGGCTACCTCGCGCGCCTCCTGCCGCGCCGGCCCGACCTCAAGCTCATCATCACCTCGGCGACGATCGACTCCGAGCGGTTCGCGCAGCACTTCTCCCCCGCGCACCTCGCGTCGCTCGGCGGCGCGCCGGACTACGTCGTCGACGCGCTGCCCGAGGCCACGCCCGTCGTCGAGGTGTCCGGCCGCACCTACCCGGTGGAGATCCGGTACCGGCCGCTGTCCCCCGACGTCGACCCCGCGTCCGGGAAGGCGACTGGCCGGGCCGGCCGGCGGCCGGACGACGAGAAGGATCTCGTCACCGGGATCGTCGACGCGTGCGACGAGCTCCTGCGGGAGGGGTCGGGCGACATCCTCGTGTTCCTCTCGGGCGAGCGCGAGATCCACGACGCCGCCGACGCGCTCGAGGGGCATCTCAAGGACCGCGTCCGCGACCCGAAGCACCCGCAGCGCGTCGAGATCCTGCCGCTGTACGCGCGGCTCTCGTCGGCGGAGCAGCACCGCGTCTTCCAGGCGCACGCGTCGCGGCGCATCGTGCTCGCGACGAACGTCGCCGAGACGTCGCTCACCGTGCCCGGCATCCACTACGTCGTCGACCCCGGAACTGCCCGCATCTCGCGCTACTCCAAGGCGACGAAGGTCCAGCGCCTGCCGATCGAGCCCGTCTCGCAGGCGAGCGCCAACCAGCGCTCCGGCCGTTCAGGCCGTGTCGCGGACGGCATCGCGATCCGCCTCTACTCCGAGGACGACTTCCTCTCCCGGCCCGAGTTCACCGAGCCCGAGATCCTGCGCACGTCGCTCGCCTCAGTGCTCCTGCAGATGATCTCGGTCGGCGTCGTCGACACGCCCGACGCCGTCGCGCGCTTCCCGTTCGTCGAGCCCCCGGACACGCGTGCCGTCCGCGACGGCGTCCAGCTCCTCACCGAGCTCGGCGCCCTCGAGACGTCCGACGGCGCCACGCGCCTCACCGAGGTCGGCCGCATCCTCGCGCAGCTCCCCATGGACCCGCGCCTGGCCCGCATGATCTGGGAGGGCTCGCGGCTCGGCGTCGCGCGCGAGGTCGCGATCATCGCCGCCGTCATGTCCATCCAGGACCCGCGCGAGCGGCCCGCCGAGGTCCGCGCCCAAGCCGACCAGGCCCACGCGCGCTTCACCGACCCGCACTCCGACTTCCTCACGTACCTCAACATCTGGGAGTACGTCCGCGAGCAGCAGCACGAGCTCTCCAGCAGCGCGTTCCGCCGCCTGTGCAAGGCCGAGTACCTCAACTTCCTGCGCATCCGCGAGTGGCAGGACGTCGTCGCGCAGCTCCGCGAGATGTCCAAGCCCCTCGGCATCGACATGTCCTACCAGCCGCGCACGCGCGGCACCGAGCGGGACGGCGACCCACGGGGACGCACGGGACGAGCGGTGGGTGCGGCGTCGGATGCGAAGGGCGTCAAGGCCGCGCTCGCGAACGGACAGCCGAACGCCGCAGGTGACGGCGCGGCCAGCCCGAGCACCGACGGCGCGCCCACCGCGGACCCGACCACGAGCGACCCGACCACGGCCGCGTACAAGCGCGCCTGGGACGGCGACACGATCCACAAGGCGCTGTTGTCCGGGCTGCTGTCGCAGATCGGGATGCAGGACACGGGCGACGTCAAGGCGTCGTCGGTCGCTCATCTCAAGGGCGAGGCGCGCGCGAAGGCGCTGCGACGTGCGCAGAAGCAGGCGCGCAACGAGTACACCGGTGCGCGCGGCGCGCGGTTCGCGATCTTCCCGGGGTCGCCGCTGAGCAAGAAGCCGCCCGCCTGGATCATGGCGGGCGAGCTCGTGGAGACGTCGCGGCTGTGGGCGCGCGACGTCGCACGTATCCAGCCGGAGTGGGCGGAGGACCTCGCGGGCGACCTCGCGCGCCGCACCTACTCCGAGCCGCACTGGTCCACCAAGCGCGGCGCGGCGATCGCGACTGAGAAGGTGCTGCTCTACGGGGTGCCGATCGTCGCTGACCGCAAGGTGCTCTACGCGAAGGTCGACCCCGAGGCCGCACGCGAGCTGTTCGTGCGGCACGCGCTCGTGCAGGGCGAGTGGACGACGCACCACCGGTTCTTCCACGAGAACCGCCGCCTGCTCGAGGAGGCGGAGGAGCTCGAGGCCCGGTCGCGCCAGCGCGGCCTCGTCATCGACGACGACGCGCTGTTCGCCTTCTACGACGAGCGCGTGCCCGACGACGTCGTGTCCGCCGCGCACTTCGACCGCTGGTGGAAGGCCGCGCGCCGGGACGACCCGGACCTGCTCACGTTCACGCTCGAGCAGCTCGTGCCCGACGCCGAGCAGATCGACACCTCGCAGTTCCCCGAGACCTGGCCGCAGGGCGAGCTCGCCCTCCCGCTCACCTACCAGTTCCAGCCGGGGACCGAGGCCGACGGCGTCACCGTGCACGTCCCGATCTCCGTCCTCAACCGCGTCGTCCCCGACGGGTTCGACTGGATGGTCCCCGGCCTCCTCGACGAGCTCGCGACGGCGACGATCCGCTCCCTGCCCAAGCCCGTGCGCGTCCAGCTCGTGCCCGCCCCGGACGTCGCGCGCGACGTCGTCGCCTGGCTGCGAGAGCACACGCCCGCATGGGAGGACATGGCCCGCGCCGGCGACATGGCCGAGCCGTTCCACGTCGCCTTCACGCGCGCGGTCCGCGCCCTGCGGGACGTCGCCATCCCCGACGACGCCTGGGGCCCCGAGCAGGAGGCGCGCCTCCCCGCGCACCTGCGCATGACGTTCCGCGTCGTCGACCCCCGCCGCCAGGGCGAGGTCGTCCTCGACGAGTCGAAGGACCTCCTCTCCCTCCAACGCCGCCTCGCCGCCCAGAACCAGGCGGCGGTCCGCGCGGCCGTGAAGGGCGCCGTCGGCGCCGCGCTGCGTGAAGCGGGTGCTCGGGCTGGGGCGCCGCACGGGGCCGGGACGGCGGTGGAGGGGGCGTCGGCGCTCGGGCTACCATCCGCATCGCTCGTTCCTCGCGATGCTCCCGCCAGCCCCACCACGCCCTTCGCCACCGACGCCCCCTCCACCGCCTCCGCGTCCGGCTCGCCGACACGTCGCGGCCAGGGCACGGCGTCCGACGGCGCGGGGTCACCCACAACGACCGGCTCGCCAGGGCGAGTCGACGGACGAGCGGGTGGTGCGGCGTCGGATGCGAAGGGCGTCAAGGCCGCGCTCGCGAACGGACGGCCGAACGACCGAGGTGACGGCGCGGCCAGCCCGAGCGCCGACGGCGCACCGCCCGCGGACCCGACCACGAACCTGGTGACCGAGCGCTCGAACCTGACCACATGGCCCGACGAGACGTTGCCGACCGCGGTGTCGACGGACCTCGGGGGTGGGGTCGTCGTCCGGGGGTACCCGGCGGTCGTCGAGGAGCAGGACGCGAAGGGCAGGCCGACGGTCGCGCTGCGGGTGCTGGCCGACGCGAACACGCAGGCGCGGGAGCACGCGCGGGGCGTGCGACGGCTGCTGCTGTCGGAGACGGCGTTGCCGACGGGGCGGATCACGAGCCGGTGGAGCTCGATGCAGTCGCTGACGCTCGCCGCCAGCCCGTACCGGAACACCGAGGCGCTGGTCGCGGACCTGCAGCTCGCGGCGGTGATCGCCCTGACGAGCGGGGGCACCGGACCGTACGGTGCGCAGCCGGAGGCCGTCGCGATCCGGGACGCCGACGCCTACGCCGCGGCCCGCACGTTCGTCCGGGCGCACCTGGAGGACCAGGTGAACCAGGTGGTGGGGCACGTCGTGGCGGCGCTCACGGCGTCGCGCAACCTCGACGCGGAGATCCGTGGGTCGAACAGCCTCGCGCTGCTCAACACGCTCACGGACCTGCGCGACCAGGCCGCGGGGCTGATCCACGACGGCTTCGTCTCGCAGACCCCGCCACGACGGCTGCCGCACCTGACCCGGTACCTGCGCGCGGCGTCGTACCGGTTGGAGAAGGCGCAGACGAACCCGAACCGCGACGCCGAGCTCGCGTGGCGCGTGCACGACGTCGAGGAGGCGTACCAGCGAGCACGCGCCGCCTACGCGAAGGGACCGACCGACCCGGCCCGTGCCGCCGATCTCGCGGAGGTGCGCTGGCTGGTCGAGGAGCTGCGAGTGTCGCTGTTCGCGCAGCAGCTCGGCACCGACGGCCCGGTGAGCGAGAAGCGCATCCGCAAGCTCCTCGCGCCCGACGGCTGGTGACGGCCCGCCTCCGACGAGTCGTTCAGCAGGTGGCGTAGACGTAGTCGGGCTCGTCGGGGGCGACGAGGTCGCGGTCGCGCACGATCGTCAGCGGGGCGCGGTCGTCGAGGGCGCACACGTCGGCGAACGTGAGGCCGGCGTCAGCGAGGGCGTCGGGGTACTCGACCTGGAGCACGTGGTCGCCGTACGCGTCGGTGTAGGCCGCGCACTCGTCCCAGACCGCGCACTCCTCGGTGACGGCGAAGTCGAAGCCGAGGTCGTCGTGCGCGAGATGTGCGATCTCTGCCGCGTTCTTCTGCGCGACCGCCAGGCCGGCGTCGTGCGCGAGCTCGACGTAGGCACGTGCGAGGGCGTGCGCTCCGTCCTCGTCGATCTCGTCGAACCGCGTCCAGGTGTCGAGGTTGTCGATCTCGACGGCGTCGAAGCCGTCGTCGGCGCAGCCCACGACGACCGGGCCGAGGAACGCGAGGATGCCCTCACGCTGCTCGGGGGTCGACGGGTCGAGGACGTACTCGTCGGGCCAGTCGGGGTCGACGACGAGCCCCCCGCCGTCGTCATGCAGGAGGAGGTCCTCGTGGTCGTCGAGCCACCGCTCCGCCTCGCCCGGCTGGGTCTGGAAGCCGTTGACGTAGCAGACCGAGTACGCCCCGGGCAGCGGGTCGGCGGTGGCGTCCCGGACGACGACGTCCGGAGCCACCGGCCCGGAGCCGTCGTCGACCACGTCGGCCGTTCCGCCGAGCTGGTAGTCGAGCACGCCGCGCGTCGGGGGTAGCTCCGGCGCGGTCAGCGGGAGCGGCGTCGCCGTCACCGTCGTGGCGGGCTCGGAGGCGCACCCGACGAGGCACGTCGCGAGAAGGCACAGCAGCAAGGCGGCACCCGCCCTCCGCACGACAGCTCTCACGGCTCGACCTCCCGCGCCGACCGTACCCGCGGACAGTCATACTCTCGAACAGGACAACCGTGACCGGATGTCATGAAATAGGACTGATCGAGAAGTTCGTCGTCACCTGCAGGACGACACCCGCGCACGCTTTGGGGGCACACACGATGACACGAGCCGTCGTCACCGGATACGGCGCGGTGACTCCCGTGGGGCTCACCGCCGGAGAGTCGTGGGAGGCGCTGCTGCGCGGAGAGCCCGGGGTGCGGGCGATCAAGGACGACTGGGCCGGCGACCTGCCGGTGCGCATCGCGGCACGGGTGGACGACGCGTTCGCCGAGTCGCTCGCGGTGCGGGAGGTGCGACGCACCGACCGGGCCGAGCAGCTCACGCTCGTCGCGGGGCGCGAGGCATGGGCGTCGGCAGGGTCGCCCGACGTCGACCCGACGCGTCTCGCGGTCGTCGTCGGCTCGGCGAACGGCGGGATCGCGACGACGCTCGACCAGTCGCGCGTGCTCGACGAGCACGGCCCCCGGCGCGTGTCCCCGCACACCGTGACCATGCTCATGGCCAACGGGCCGGCCGCCTGGCTGTCGATCGACCTCGGGGCGAAGGCCGGTGCCCGCGCACCGATCAGCGCCTGTGCCGCGGGGTCGGAGGCGATCGCGATGGGCCGCGAGATGATCCTTGCCGGCTCGGCCGACGTCGTCGTGTGCGGCGGGGTCGAGGCGGGCGTCCAGCCCTTCTCCCTCGCGGCGTTCGCCGCGGCGCGCGCCATGTCGACCCGCAACGACGCGCCCGAGCGCGCGTCGCGGCCCTTCGACGTGCACCGCGACGGCTTCGTCATGGGCGAGGGGGCGACGCTCCTCGTCCTGGAGAGCGAGGAGCACGCCCGCGCCCGGGGCGCGACCGTGCACGGTGCCGTCGCGGGCGCGGCCCTGACGTCCGACGCGTTCGACATCGTCGGGGGCGACCCCGAGAACCAGGCACGCACGATCGGTCTCGCCCTGCGGTCCGCGGGTCTCGCACCGGCCGACGTCGGCCTCGTCCACGCCCACGCGACGTCGACGCTCGTCGGGGACGTCAACGAGTCCGACGCGTTGCACGCCGCCCTCGGCGACCCGCCCACGGTGACCAGCACGAAGGGCGCGACCGGCCACCTGCTCGGCGCGTCCGGCGCGCTCGGGACGCTCGTCGCGCTCCTCGCTCTGCGGGAGGGCCGGGTACCGCCGACGCTCAACCTCGAGTCGCAGGACCCCGCGATCGACCTCGACGTCGTGCGGGGAGCCGCCCGCGACACGCGCGCCCGGCACGCCCTGGTCAACGCGTTCGGGTTCGGCGGCCACAGCACGAGCCTCGTCGTCTCGCGCGACTGACCGCCTCAGGGTCGACGGCCCGAGGATCAGGGTCGGTTCGGGGGACATCCCGATACCGCCCCGCCGGGCGTGCTCCTACCGTCGAGGTATGAGCACATCCACCGCACCCTCGTCCACGCTGTCCCGGCCGCGCCAGGGCCGGATGATCGCCGGTGTCTGCGCCGGGATCGCCCGGCGCTTCGGCTGGGACCCGACCGTCGTGCGCGTCGTCGCCGCGGTCTCGATCCTGCTTCCCGGCCCGCAGATCATCGCCTACCTGATCCTGTGGGCACTCATGCCGAACGACCGCGTCTGATCACGCGCCGACCCGCCCGCGCCGCCCCGCCCCGTCTCGGTCAGTGCGGGCGGCGAGGCGTTCGTCGCACCCACTTGTCCGCCGTCAGGCGGGGTGCGACCATCTGGGGAACCGGTTTCTCACCGGAGAGAACCGTCCGGGTCGCTGCTGACCCGCCCACCCCAGGAGGCACCGTTGCCCACCGAGTCACACCTGCCCTCGTCCCGCCGGGGCACCCACGGATACCGCACCGCATTGCCCGTGGCACTCGCCGCCGGAGCTCTCCTGCTCGCCCCCGCCACGGCCGCGACGGCCGCCCCGCGGCACGGTGAGGCCACTGGGCGGATCGTGGTCGCCACCGACGGCTCCGGCGACGCCACGACGATCCAGGGCGCCGTCGACCTCGCGCCGGCGCACTCCGCCGAGCCGGTCAAGATCGTCGTGCGCCCCGGCACGTACCACGGTCGCGTCGAGATCCCCGCCGACCGCACCAACCTGCTGCTCGTCGGGTCGACCGGTGACCCGGAAGACGTCGTGATCACCGACGACCGTGCGGCGGGGACCCCCAAACCCGGCGGCGGCACCTGGGGCACGAGCGGCAGCGCGACCGTGACCGTCTCCGGAGCGGGCTTCGAGGCGCGGCACGTCACGTTCGAGAACGCGTTCGACGAGGCGGCGCACCCCGAGTTCTCCGGCCACCAGGCCGTCGCGGTGAAGACCCGCGCCGACCGGGTCGTCTTCGACCACGTCCGGTTCCTCGGCAACCAGGACACCCTCTACCTGGACACCCCGAGCGTCGACGTCGCTGCCCGCGTCTACCTCACCGACTCGTACGTCGAGGGTGACGTCGACTTCATCTTCGGCCGGGCCACCGCCGTCATCGAGGACTCGCGCATCAAGGCGCTGCGCCGAGCCAGCACACCGTCGGGGTACGTCTTCGCACCGAGCACGTCACGCGGGTTCGCCCACGGGTTCCTCGTGACCGGGTCGCGGTTCCTCACGAACGCCGGCCCCGGCTCGTACTACCTCGGACGGCCGTGGCACCCCAGCAGCAACCCCGACACCGACCCGAGGGTCGTCGTCCGCGACTCCTGGCTCGGCGTCCACCTCCAGCGCGACGACGTGTGGACCACCATGTCGGGGTTCGACTGGTATCCCGGCAGCAACGCCGAGCGCGACAACCGCGGCCCCGGCGCCCTCACCGGACCCGGACGACCGCAGCTCTCCGACGCCGACGCCGCCCTGCACACGCGCGAGGCGTACCTCGCGGGCGACGACGGCTGGGCACCGTACGACCGCTGAGCCCACCGACCCGGCAACCACTTCCCGGGCGCCCCGGGAGACGACGACGCCCGCCCCGGTCGCGGGGCGGGCGTCGTGCGACCGCGAGCTAGCCGGAGAGCCCGCGCATCCGGCGCCGGACGACGACGATCGCCGCACCGCCGACGACGAGCACGAGGGCGATGCCCACGAGGGTGCCGGCCTGCACACCGGTCGTGGCGAGCTCGCCCGGCCCGTCCGTGCCGTCGTCCGCCCCCGCGGTCCCGTCCGCCGCGACGACCTCGAGCTCCGTCCACAGGACGCGCCCGTCCACCTGCCCGACGATCGCGAACCGGTGCGTCCCGACGGCGACGTCCGCCGGGACCGTCACCGTCGCGGTGAGCGTGCCCGACGCGTCCGCGCGGAACATGCCGAGCTCGACCGGCGCCGAGAAGAGCGTCGCGGTGACCCACTCGCCGGGCGCGAACCCGTCGGCGGTCGCGGTGACCTTCTCCCCCGGTCGCACGGTCGCCGGCGAGAGCGTCACGCCGCCGTGGTTGGCGTCGGTGAGGTCGTCGGCGTCGACGGTGTGCAGCGGGGCCGACGGCGGCTCCTCACCCGCGCCGGGCGTCTCGCCGCCGGGCTCGCCCGGGGTCTCGGCGTCGAGGTGGTCGGCGAACACGTCCGACGCCGCCCCGAGGCTCAGGAGCACCGTCTCGCCCGTCGCGTCCTCGACGCCGTCGTTGTCGGTGACCGCCCAGAGCGTGCCGTCGCCGCCGACCGTGAGTCCCTCGAGCTTCTCCTGCGTCCAGCCGTTCGTCGCGCGCAGGCCGGGAAGGACGTCGTGCGCGAGAGCCTTCTCGACCGCGACGGGTGCCGTGCTCGCCGCGCCGACCGCCGTCTCCGGGACGTCGACCGCGTAGACGCGCTTCACCGCCGCGGCAGGCCCGTTGAGCTTGTCGCGCTCGATCACGGCGAGGGTGTCGTGGTCGACGACGGTCACCTCGCTCAGGCCCATCCAGTCACCGTCCGCCGTGGTCTGCTCGAGCGGGTACGCGAACCAGTCCCAGGTCGCGCTCGCGACGTCGTAGCGACCGAGGCGCGCGGTCGTGGCCGTGCCCCCCTCGTCGGTCGTCAGACCGCGCTGGAGCGCGACCCAGACCTGCTCGGGCTCGGAGGTGTCCCCGGAGCCCGCGACCGCGACACCCTCGACGCCCTGCTTGCCGAGGCCCGCCACGACGCCGTCGGGCAGGGCCACGGTCTCGACGACCGCACCCGACGCGTCGGTGCGCACGATCGCGTTCTCCGCGCCCGTCGCGCCCTCGACACCGAGCCAGAACCCGCCGTCGGGACGTGCTGCGACGCCCTCGACGTCGAGACCCACGGCGGCCCCGTCGCGCGTCAGGGTCACGGACCGGTCGATCACGGCCGGCTCGCCGTCGCCGTAGCCGCTCACGTCGAGCGAGAGGAGCTGCGTCGTGTCGTAGGCGGCGTCGGTCGCCGTCCACAGGCGCTGGGGATCGTCCGGGTCCGCGGTCAGCGCACCGAGCGCGCCCCAGCCGATCGGCGAGCCGACCTGCGGACGGTCGGCTGCATCCGCGTCCGCGTCCGCGGAGACGACGCTCGGGAACCGCGGCGACCCTGCGCCGTCGGCCCACTGCTCGCCCCGCCCGAAGACGGTGACGGCGGACCGGACGCCCGCCTCGGCGTCGTCCTCCTCGCTCGACACCACGAGCAGGTCGCGCCCGGGCACGACGAGGAGGCCCTCGGGCCCGTTGGTCGTGGCGAGCACCTGGACGAACCGCGGGTCGGCCGCGTCGGTCACGTCGTACACGGCGACGAAGTTCGAGCGCTCCGACCCGACGAACGCGTACCGCACGCCACCGAGCGTCGCGACGGTCAGGCCCTCGGGCTCGACGCCCTTCTTGGCCGCACGGTCCTCGGTGTGCAGGCCGACGCGCACCGCGAGCCGTTCGAGCTCGGCGCCCGCGTCCCACACGACCTCGCCCGAGGTCGCGTCGAAGACCGACCAGCCGCGCGAGCCGCCCTTCCAGTCGCCCTCGTTGGCGGTCGCGACGTGGGTGTCGTCGAGCCAGCCGATCGCGTCGGGCTCGCGCGGGACGGCGGGGATCGACCCGGTCTGGTCGATCACGCCGTCCTTCTTCACGTCGATCCCGGAGACCGCGACGGCGCCGGCGGAGAAGACGTTCTCGACCTCGCCCGAGGCGATGTCGACGACGGCGACGCCGTTGTTCTCCTGGAGCGTCACCGCGACCTTCGTGCCGGCCGGGTTGATCGCGACGTACTCGACCTCGGGGTCCTGCGGGGTGTCGAGACCGGCGGCCGCGACGATCGGCAGCGGGGCGCCCGCCTCGTCGAGGAAGGACACGGCGCGCGTCGACCACGCAGCCGGGTCGTCGCCGGGCAGGTCCAGGATCTGCAGGAACCCGCCGGGGAGCTGCGGGAGGTCGCCCTCCTCGCCTCCCTCGGGCGTCGCCTCCTCGTCACGCTGGTTCTCCATCGCGACGACGGCGTGCACGCCGTCGGGCGTCACGGCGACGGAGTCGGGCTGGCCACCGAGGTCGAACGACCGCACCCGCTCGCGCGTCGCGAGGTCGACGACGTCGAGGCGCCCGCTCGGCGCGGTGAAGCTCGGGGACGTGTCCACGACGACCAGCACGTACCCGCCGACGACCGCGACCGACGTCGGCTCGTCGTGCTCCGAGCCGAGCTCGGCGAGGCTCAGCGTTCCGAGTCCCTTGGGCGCGCTCGGGTCGGAGAGGTCGAGGAACCCGATGCGCCGCGCGGCAGCGTCCGTGTGCACGACGGTCTTCCCGTCCTCGCTCACCGCGGAGATCTCGGCGACCGTCTCGGCCGCGGCGTCCTCGCCGGCCGGGCGGTTCTCGAACACGGGGTACGTCGCAAGGCGGTGGAACGTCTCGCCCGGCGCGGGCTGGGCCCAGGCGGCGTCGGCGGCGAGGGCGAGGGACGCCGTCGTGCCCGACGGCGCCGGGCCGGCCTGGTGCGCGGGTGCGGCGGCGAGCGCCGGCAGGGCGCCGAGCGTGAGCGTGAGCGTCGCGCCGGCGGCGACGAGCGCGGCGAGCCGCGACCGCCGGGCGGCGGTGCGCTCGGGAGTGCGCTCGGGAGTGCGCTCAGGGGTCGATGACATGTCTCTCCTTCGACGAGGGTCGAGCAGAGGGTGGTGGCCATCGATGACCCTGCGGCGTCGTGCGCGGAGCCGACACGTGGCCGGGGGGTGAACAGTGCGAGGTACGACCCCACGAGGCCGTGCACGAGGGCACCGTTGCCCGGAGCGACGGGTCGCGGCGCGGAGTACCTGATACTTCGGGCCCGTGACCGAATCGTGACGGCGGAAGTATCTAGTACTCGCTGTCCGCGGCGCCTCCGCGCTTGCTAGCGTCTTTCGAGATTTACCTGCTACTCCGCGTCCCGCCAAAGAGGGCGGCCGCGGCACCGACGCCCTCCCGCGTCGGCTCTCCCCCGAGATCGCCGGAATCCCGCACGCTCCCCTCTGCCGACCGCCCGGCGACGACGCCGGGCGTGAGGAAGGACCACCCGATGACGCAGCACGCCTCTCCCCGACCGTCGCGCACCCCCGCCGTCCTCACGTCCGTCGCCCTCGCCGTGCTCGCCCTCGCGGTCGCCGGGCTCGTCGCGTTCCTGCTCGTGTACAACGGCAAGGTCGCCGACGGCGCGACCCGCCTCGACGACGGCGCCGCGGAGCTCCAGGCCGGGGCGACCACGCTCGCCGACGGGACCGCCACGGCGCAGGACGGCGCCCAGCGCCTCGCCGACGGCGCCGGCGACCTGGAGGACGGTGCCGGCGAGCTCGTCGCCGGTGCGCAGAAGGCGTCCGACGGCGCGGCCCAGCTCGCGACCGGGGGCACGACCGCCCTCGACGGCGCGACCGAGCTCGCCGCCGGAGCGGACGAGCTCAACGCGGGCGCCGCACGCCTGGCGGCGGGCACGGGCGACGCCGAGAGCGGCGCGGCACGCCTCGCCGCGGGCACCCAGGACCTCGACGCCGGCGCCGCCCGGCTCGCCGCGGGCAACGCCCGCGCCGCCGACGGCGCGGCGCAGATCGCGGCGGGTGCGGGTGACCTGAGCACCGGCGCAGCCGTTCTCGACGCCGGCGCCGCCCGGGCCGCTGACGGATCGGCCGACCTCGCCGACGGCGCGAGCCGGCTCGCGACGGGCGCCGGCACCCTCGCCGCCGGGACGAGCGAGCTGCGAGCCGGTGTGCGTTCCAGTCTCGGCCAGGGTGTGCAGGACCTCGACGACGGTCAGGCCCGTCTGTCGGCGGGCGCCGCGCGGCTCGCCGCGGGAGTCACCGCAGCGCGTGACGGTGCGGCACAGATCCAGGCGGGCGTCGGGGACCTTCAGGCAGGAGCCGCCCAGGTGCGCGGTGGCACCGTCGCTCTCGGGAACGGCGCCGGCGAGCTGCAACGGTCCGCCGGCGAGCTCCAGCGGTCGGCCGTGACCGTCGGCACCCATCTCGACGGCGTCGCCGTGACTCTCGACCAGATCGCGCGGGGAGAGGTCCCAGCGACGCCCGAGACGCTCGGCGCGGTCGCGGCAACCCTCCGCGCTCTGGGTAACGGCACCGAGGCGAGCCCCGGTGCCTCCGCGAAGATCGCGGCGGGTGCGGGCGGGCTCGCGGCGGGTGCCGGGAGCCTCTCCACGGGCGCGGCCGACCTGACGGCGGGCGTCGACCGCCTTGCGGCGGGTCTGGGCAACGGGACCGCGGAGCGCCCTGGGCTCACCCCCGGGCTCGCACGGCTCCGTGCCGGCCTCGGCGAGGGCACCCCGGAGCAGCCGGGGCTGACGGCAGGCGTCCAGCAGCTCCGAGACGGCATCGACGGCGACCTGGCCGTGGGCGTCGACGCGCTGTCCCAGGGCGCCGCGACGCTGGACGGGAAGATCGGCGAGCTCGAGACGGGTGCGGCCACGCTCCACGGGAAGGTCGGCGAGCTCGATGCCGGAGCCTCTCGTCTCGCGACCGGCACCGCCGACCTGGTCGCGGGGACGGCACGCCTGAGCGGCGGGAGCGCCCTGCTCGCGACCAAGACGTCGGAGCTCGCCACGGGGACGTCGGAGCTCGCGACCGGTGCCGCCGACCTCGAGGCGGGGACGTCCCGAGCCGTGGTCGGGGCCGGCGACCTCTCCGCCGGCACGGTGCGGCTGCGCACCGGGGCGGGCGACCTGTTCGCCGGGACGACCCGACTGGAGGACGGGACGCTGCAGCTGCAGAACGGGCTCACGACCCTGTCGACGGGCGCGACGACCCTCGCCGCGGGAAACGCGGCGCTCGCTGAGGGATCGGCGACGCTCCACACGGGCACGTCGGCCCTCGCGGACGGGGCGTCCGAGCTGCACGACGGCAGCACCCGCATCGCGGACGGTGCTGCGACGCTCTCCGACGGCACCGGCACCCTGTCCGACGGCACGGCAGAGCTCAAGGACAGCGTGGAGAACAGCCCCGTCGGACGGGTGTCGCTCGGCCTGTCCGCCCTCGTCGGCGGGGCCGCGCTCGCGGGTGTCGCGGGCGTCGGGCTCGGGCTGCGCCGTCGGCTCGCGGCGGTCTGACGGGCCGACGCGCACGGCCGGGCGGTCCCTCCTCGCCGCCCGGCCGGATGCTCGGGAGCGGCTTCACGTCGACGGTGCCGCTCCCGCGGGCGGCGGTCCCGGAGGACAGGACTCCGGGACCGCCGCCCTTCCTCGTGCCGGCAGGCGGACCGCGTCCGGACGTCTGTGCGGAGCGGTCACAGCAGGACGAGCACCGCCGTGACCACCACGACGGTCACGCCGATCAGCGCGGCGTCACCTGCCGTGCAGCGCAGGTGGGCCAGACGCAGTCGGCGACCGGCGCCGTCGCGCGCCGCCGACGTGAAGCCACGCGTCTCGAGCGCCTCGACCGTGGTGCGGGTCCGCTTCGCGGTGTTGAGCACGAGCGGGTAAAACGCCTGGACGGCGATGCGCGCGCCCCGCACGACGGTGCGCCAGCCGAGGAACCCGTGCCCGCGTGGCGGCGCGCCGCGCATCCGGTGCCCGTCGACGATCGTCTGGAACTCGTCCACGAGGACGGGCACCATGCGGTACCCGTAGCTCACCGCGAACCCGAGGATCGCGGGCAGCCGCAGAGCGAGCAGCGCGTCGGAGATCTTCTCGGGGTCGAGCGAGACGAACGCCGCCATGCTCACGAGCGAGACCGTGCTCAGCTTGAGGAACGCCTGGGCGAGGCCGACGAGCGCGCCGAGGTCGCCGTCGAGCACGAACGCGAGCACGAGCACGTACACGAGCTCGCCCACGGTCCCCAGCACGAAGAGCCCCAGGAGCAGGGGCCCGATCCGCGCCGCGAGCGCGCAGCCGAGCGCCAGCACGAAGAACGCCCCGAGCACCCGCAGGTCGTAGGTGAACCACGGCACGACGGCGCACACCGCGTACCAGAGCACGACGGCGCGCGGGTCGCGCCGGGCGAGGAAGCCGCCGCGCGTCGCGTAGGCGACGCGCATGAGCTCCATGACGACCCACTCGACCGACGCGCGGTCGAGGCCGGTCCGGCGTCGGCCCTCGCGCGCGCCGGCGGTCGCGGCGGTCATGCGGGGACCTCCACGGGGGCGACGCGGGCGACGAGCTCGTCGACGGTCAGCGGCACCGGGGCGAGCCCCAGTGCGGCGCCGACCTGCGACACCTGCGGCGGCACGAGGCGCGCGGCGTCGAGCACGGCCGGTGACGCGAACAGGGTCGCGGGGTCGGTGTCCGCGAGCACGCGCCCCTCGTGCAGCACCACGACGCGGTCGGCCCACTCGGCGACGAGGTGCATGTCGTGCGTCGCGACGACCGTGCAGCGGATGTGCTCCGCGAGCGCCGCGAGCATGGCGACGACGTCGTCGCGCGAGCGCACGTCGAGGCTCGACGTCGGCTCGTCGAGGAGCAGCAGCCGCGGCCGCATGGCGAGCGCGACGGCGAGCGCCGCCCGGCGCTGCTGGCCGCCGGAGAGCAGCCGGCCGTCCCGGTCGGCGACGCCGGTGAGCCGCACCTGCTCGAGCACGCGGTCGACGAGCTCCTCGGCGTCCGGGACGCCCCGGCCGCGCGGGTGCATCGCGACGTCGCCGCGGACGGAGTCCTGCAGGAACATCTCCTCCGGGCGCTGCACGAGGTAGCAGACGGCGTCGGACAGCTCGGCGGCGGTGGTCGTGCGCGTGTCGCGGCCGTCGACGACGACCGTCCCCGCGCGCGGGAGCGCGAGCCCCGAGAGCAGGCTCAGCAGGGTCGACTTGCCGGCGCCGTTCGAGCCGACGAGCGCGACCCGCTCGCCGTCACGCAGGATCAGGTCGAGCTCGTCGAGCACGGTGGTGCGCGGGCCGGAGACCGTGCGGTAGCCCTGCGTGACGCCCCGCAGCGACGCGACCGTCCCGCCGAGCACGGGCTCGGCGAGCGGATCCTCGCGAGAACGGTCGCCGATCCCGTTCTCGGGGGTCGCCGGGCCCGTGCTCGCCCGGTCGACGCCCGCGAGCGCCGCGGCGCACGCCTCGACCGTGAGGGGCGGCGCCCCGCCGCCGCGGACCTGCGGATCCAGCGCGCGGGCGAGCGCCACGACCTGGGGGGCCGGGATGTCAGCGGCCGCGAGGTCGTCGGTCCTGGCCATGGCCTCGGCGACGGGCAGGTGCCAGCGGGCGACGCCGTCGGCCATGAGCACGACGGACCGCGCGTACCGGGCGACGAGCTCCGCGTGGTGCTCGATGACGACGACCGTCACGCCCCGCTGGTTGAGCAGCGCCAGGTGCTCGTAGATCGCGGTGGCGCGACGCGGGTCGACCTCGGCCGCGGGTTCGTCGACGACGAGCAGGCGCGGCGCGAGCGCCATCGCACCGGCGAGCGCCACGAGGTGCTGCTGCCCGCCGGACAGCTGCCACGTGTAGCGGTCGCCGATCGGGCCGAGACCGAGCACGTCCAGCGCGGCGTCGGCGCGCGCCGCCCAGTCCGCGCGGCCGAGGTTGAGCGGGGCGAACGCGACGTCGTCGCGCACGGTGGGGCGCACGATCTGGTTGCCGAAGTCCTGGAAGACGTAGCCGACGTCGTCGGCGAGGTCGGCCACCGACAGCGTGGCCGTGTCCCGGCCGAAGACCCGCACGGAGCCGGTCAGGTCGCCGTTCCAGAAGTGCGGCACGAGGCCGTTGAACGCCTTGCAGAGCGTCGTCTTGCCCGAGCCGTTCCCGCCGACCACGGCCACGAAGTCGCCAGCCTCGATCCGCAGGTCGACGCCGCGCAGGGAGTCGTCCGAGGCACCCGGGTAGCGGAACGCCAGCCCGGTGACCTCGACGGCGGCCCCGTGGCACGCGGTCGGCGAGCCCATCAGCGGTCCGCGCCCGGGGTGTCGTCGTGCGCGCCGGCGGAGGGCCGGTCGCGGCGCCGGGCGACGAGGGCGGCGATCGCGACGACCACCGCGAGCCCGACGACGAGCCCGACGACGGCGGCGACCCACCCGACGTTGTCGCCGTAGGTGTCGACGAGACCGGCGTCGAACGAGCCCATCGTCGTGACGGCGTCCTCGCGGCCCGCGTGGTCCTCCCACTGGCTGAGCACGCCCACCGCGGCGGCGAGCGCGACCCCGAGGGCCGCGACGAGCCAGAAGCTCACGCCCCACGGGCCGGCGAGGCGCGGCGGGTTCTGCGGGTCGCGGGGACGCAGCCCCATGAGCGGCTCGATCTTGCCGTAGAGTCGCGGCGCGAGCCACATCGCGGCGAGACCGCCGAACAGCACCCCGGTGACGAGGAGCGCGCCGAGCAGCTCGAGGCTCTCCGCGAGGACCACGGCGCCGAGCGTGCCGCCGGACTCGTCGAGCGCGTCGGGGTCGACGCCGACCACGACCTTGACGACGTCGATGAGCGCGGAGCTCACCTTGTCGATCGACACGAGCGCGATAGCGGCCCAGAAGAGCTGACGGCGGTTGCGCGGGTCGCGCACGAGGCAGCCGGCCACGTACGTGCCGACGAAGATCTGCAGGAAGCCCTCCACCTCGCCGAAGCCTCCGAAGCTGCCCAGCAGCATGTCGGCGATGAGCGCCTCGCCGATCGCGACGCCGAGCGCGACCCACACCGGGGTGAGCAGCGCGGCGAGCACCACGGGGATGAACGCGAAGTAGGCGATCTCGACCTCGAAGGATCCGACCTCGAACGAAGGGAGCATGTCCGCGACGATGTCGGCGACGCCGTAAAGCGTCATGGACAGCACGAGGATCATGAGCTTCTGGGAGCCGGAGATCCCGTCGGGGTCGTGCACGAGACGGCGGAGCGTGGGGCGGGGTGCGATGGTGGTCGGCGAGCCGGTCATGAGGGCCTTCCTCGGGTCGGTGGTGCTCGTCGGGCGGATGCGGGTCGGGTCGTGGTCAGGGCAGGACGAGCGCGACGACGTCGTGCATGTCGTCGACGACGTGGTCCGGGGTGGTGGCGCCGGCCGGGTGCTGCGGGTCGGGCGCGCCGAGCATGTCGAGCGCGTCGTCCGGGGTGGAGCCGCCGCGGACGAGCACGACCGTGCCGACGCCGGCGCCGCGCGCTGCGGGCACGTCGCGGCCCGGCTTGTCGCCGACGAACCACGCCCGGGCGGGGTCGGCGTCGAGCGCGACGAGCGCCGTCCGGGCGGTCGTCGGGTCGGGCTTGCGCACGCCGAGCTCGTCCGAGTAGACGTGCGCGCCGACGAGCTCGTCGAGCCCTTCCTCGACGAGCTCCTCGCGCACCGCGCGGCCGCAGACCGTGTTCGACACGACCGCCACCGGCACGCCCGCGGCACGGGCACGCTCGAGCAGCTCGCGGACGCCCGGGCGCACGGCCGGCACGGACTTGCTCCGCGCGTACCGGACCATGAGGTCGTGGCACTCCGCGCGCAGCCAGTCGCGCATCCCGGCGCGCGGGTCGTCGTCGGGCGTCGTGGTGACGACGTCGTCGAGGCACGGCCCGACGAGCTCGACCCAGAACGTCGTGGCGTCGATCTCCGGCACGGTGGACCCGACGGACCGGCCCGCGGTCTCGTGCGCGTGCTTCCACGCCCGGTGCCGGGTCCGGGCGTCGGCCAGCGCCTGCACGGTGCCGTCGGTGGACACCGGGTACCCGGCCCTCGTGAGCCGCTGGGCGAGGTGCTCGGCGAACCGGCGGCGGACCGCCTCGTCGGGCGTCGAGACGGCGATGACGCCGCCGTGGTCGAGCAGGATCGCCGACGGCAGCCGCGGGTCCGCCACGCCGTCCGGTGCCGAACCCGGGGTTGGGTGGCGATCGGGCGGCGATGTCACGCGTAACCCCGGGTTCGGCGACGGAGGGGCGGCGGGTCGGGCGTCGCGGAGCAGCGGGACCAGGCCAGCGGGCGTGTCCAGCACGACGTCGGCCGTCTCGCGGACGGGGAACGGCGGGTTGTCGGTGTGCGTGTACCGCGTGACGACGACGGCGGCCACCCCGGCGCGACGACCGGCGACGACGTCGCGGTCCTGGGTGTCGCCGACGTACCAGCACCGGTCGGCCGTCGTCCCGAGCGCCCGCGCGGCGAGGTCGATGATCCCGGGGTGGGGCTTGCGGATCCCCACCTCGTCCGAGTACACCTGCACGGCGAACCGGTCGTCGATCCCGTGCCGCGCCAGCAGGGCTCGGTGCGCCCGGCCGCTGTGCGCGTTGGAGACGATGCCGACGGGCACGCCGTGCTCGTCGGCGAGATCGAGCAGGTCCTCGACGCCGGGGCGCACCTCGTGCTCGGCCAGGGTCGCGGTGAGCCGCTCCTGCAGCGCCCCGGCGCTCCCCGCGAGGATCTCGCGCGCGGGCTCGGGCAGCGGGCCGCCGTAGAACTCGCGCCAGATCGTCCGGTGGTCGAGCTCCGTGGGCTCGAGACGCCGGGACTGCGCGTGCTTCCAGTGCTTGAGGGCGACCTGCCCGCCCTGCAGGACGGGGACCAGCTCCTCCACGGTGAGGTGCTGCCCGCCACGGGCGAGCACCTCGGCGACGTGCTCGGCCATCTCGCGCAGGCCGTCGGGGCGCTTGCGCGTCGCGAACACGACGCCGCCGAAGTCGAGCAGCAGCGCCGTCGGCCGGACGGTCAGCCCTGTGGCGAGGGCTGCCGTCGTGGCGGTCTGCGGGTCCGGCGCCGACACCGGGTCGGGCTCCCGCGACGGTGGGACGGCGGGGGCTGTCGGGGTGGTGGTGAGTGTCACGCCGGTGACGCTAGGGACGGCGCGCCAACCGCCGTCGTCCGGGCGGTAGCGCCGGGGTGAACGCCGCACGAAGATCTGGAACGTTCCAGAAGGTCCGACTCCCCCCGGCGCCGATCCCGCGCCGCCCGTCCGCCCGGCGCCGGGACGGGCGGGGGCCCGCAACTAGGGTGTCGGCGTGACGCTGCTCCTCAAGCTCGTGCTGGCGCCCGCGCTCGTCGTGGCCTCCTCGATGGCCGGGCGACGGTGGGGACCCGGGCTGACGGGTGTCCTGGTCGCGCTGCCGATCGTGGCGGGGCCGATCCTGCTCATCACGACCCTGGAGCACGGCACCCGCTACGGGGCTGCCGCAGCGTCGTCCTCGTTGCTCGGCCTCGTCACGCTCGCCCTGTTCGCCGTGGTGCTCGCCTGGTGCTCGCGCCGGACCGGCTGGGTCGCCTCGCTCGCCGCCGCCTGGGCGGCGTGCCTCGCGGCGGACGTCGCCCTCGCGCCGCTGAGCGTGCCGCCCTGGTGGGGGTTCGCCGTCGTGCTCCTGGCGCTGTGGGCGGCGTCCCGGGCGCTGCCGCCCGATGCCCCGCCGCCGGACCGTCGACCGCCGGTGGCGTGGCCCTGGTGGGACCTGCCGGGACGCGCGGTGGCGACGGCCGCGCTCGTAGTGGTCGTCACCGGGCTGTCGGGAACCCTGGGTCCGGGCATGACCGGTGTGCTCGCCCCGTTCCCCATCGCGTCGAGCGTCGTCGCCGCGTTCACGCTGGCGCAGCACGGCTCGGCCGAGACGGTGCGCCTGCTCCGCGGCCTCCTCGCCGGCCTCCTCGGGTTCGCCGTCTTCTGCCTCCTCGTCGCGCTGCTGGTCGACGAGCTCGGGACGGCCCCCGCGTTCGGCATCGCGCTGGCGGGGACGGTCGTCACCCAGCTCGCCCGGCAGCACGTGCTGCGCCGACGTCGCCTCCGGCGCCCGTCCGGGAGGAACCGCGTCCCGCGCCGGGCGAGGATGGACCCGTGACCGTCCCCGGCGCCGCTCGCCGGCCCACGCTGCTCGACGTCGCCGCGCACGCCGGCGTGTCGAAGTCGCTCGCGTCCCTCGCGCTGCGCGGCGACGACGGCGTCAGCGCGCGGACGCGCGAGCGCATCCTGGCGTCGGCCGAGGCGCTCGGCTACCGGTCCAACGCGCTCGCCCGTGCCCTCAAGCAGGGACGCAGCATGCTGCTCGGGGTGGTCCTGTCCAGCCTCGACAACCCGTACCACACGGAGATCGTCGCATCGGTCGAGGCGGCCGCCGAGGCCGACGGCCTCTCCGTGCTGCTCGCGCACGGCTCGCGCGACCGCGGTCGCCTCGCCGGGCAGGTCCAGCAGCTCCTCGACCTCGCGGTCGACGGGCTGGTCGTCGTGTCCTCGTGGGTGGAGCCGGAGGTGCTGACCGCCGCGGGGCGCCGGGCACCCGTCGTCATGGTGGGCCGCCCGGCCGCGCCGGTGGCTGGCGTCGACACCGTGAACAACGACGACGAGCGCGGTGCGGCGCTCGTCGTCGACCACCTCGTCGCGACCGGCCGGACGAGGATCGCGCACGTCACCGGGTCGCGACGCCCCGCGGGCCTCGCGCGCCGGAACGGGTACGAGGCCGCGATGCGCGCCCACGGGCTCGGCGCGCACGTGCGCGTCGTCGAGCACGACGGCGCCGTGCCCGAGCTCGGCCCGCTGGTCGCCGCCGGGTACGACGCGGTCTTCGCCCGCAACGACGTGGAGGCGTTCGACGTCGTCGACCGGGCGCACGACCTGGGCATGCACGTCCCGGGCGACCTCGCCGTCGTCGGCTACGACGACACCGCGCTCGCGACGCGGGCCCGCCCGCGGCTCACGAGCGTGCAGCAGCAGCGCGACGTCATGGGACGGCGCGCGGTCGAGCTGCTGCGCGAGCGCGCCGACGGGCGGCGCGACGACGTGCACGAGGTCCTCGCCCCCACGCTCGTCGTGCGCGGCTCGAGCGCTCGTCGCGCCGACGCGGGCTGACACCGTGGGTCCGTCCGACACCGGTGCCTCCGGCGCTCAGGCCGCGGCTGCGCGCGTGCGACTCATGGACACGTACGCGGAGAATCCCGCCCGCCCGGCGAACCGCACCGGACGGCGGTGCGACTCCGTGAACCCGAGCTTGCGGTAGAGCCCGAGCGCGGGCGCGTTCGTGTCCTTGATGTCGCGCAGCACGAGCTCGTCGTACGGCAGGTCCATCAGGTGACGTAGGAGGGCGGTCGCCACGCCCTTGCCCTGCTGGTCCGGCGTCGTGGTGACGAACCCGATCTCCGCGAGGCCTTCCCGGGCGCCGTCGTACGCGCCGAGGAACTGGCTGCGGACGATCCGGTGGCTGATGGCGCCGTGCACGCGGCCGAGCGCCGCCCGGAACGGGCCCTTCTCCGGCGCGAAGCACTCCTGCGACCCCTCCGTGACGGAGGCGACGGCGGCCGGCTCACCGTCCACGAGCGCGACGTAGAACCGCTCGAGGACGAGCATGTGCTCGAACGCGTCGGCCAGGACGCGCGGATCCTTCGAGAAGTACGCGAAGTCCTCGGCGAACCCCTGCACGAGAACCTCGGTGATCCGTCGCCGGTAGGCCTCGCCGAGCGCGTCGCCCCGCTCGATGTCGATCATTCTGTCCGTCCTTCCAGGAGATGTGAGTCGGCGGGCGAGCCGCCGCCCGTTGCTACTGCCGGCGCCGGCGCGCGAACACGAACGCCGCGGCGCCGAGGAACACCAGCACGATGCCGACGCACCACGCGAGGGCGAGCGTCGCCGTCGCGCCGAGGTCGGTGACGGGCGCACCGGTCGAGTCCGTCCCCACCAGCAGCCCGCGGATCGTCTCGATGACGGGCGTCACCGGCTGGTGCTCCGCGAACCCGCGCAGCCACGTGGGCATGGTCTCGGGCGGCACGAAGGCGCTCGACACGTACGGCAGGAACAGCATGAAGAAGGCGAACCCGCCGGCCGCCGCTGCCGATCGCACGAGCACGCCCACGAACGCCGCGACGCTCGTGATCGCCAGCACGTACAGCACGACCACCCCGACCGCGCCCAGCCACTCGAGCACGTTCGCGTCGGGCCGGAACCCGATGAGGAACGCGACGCCCAGCACGACGGCGGTCGTGACGAGGTTCTTGAGCACGCTCGCCACGACGTGCCCCACGAGCACCGTCCAGCTCGCGATCGGCATCGACCGCAGGCGGTCCATGATGCCGCCCGACATGTCCTGCTCGACGGAGATCGCCGTGTTCGACGCGCCGTAGCCCGCGCACAGCAGGATGATCCCCGGCGTCGCGTACGTGACGTAGGCCGTGCCCACGTCCAGCGCACCCCCGAACACGTAGACGAACAGGATCATGAGCATGACGGGCAGCACGAGCCCGAGGATCAGCTCGTCCGGCTCGCGGCGGACGAGCCGCAGCGAGCGCGCGACCATCGTGCCCGCGTCCATGAGCACGTGCCGCCCGGGACGGGGCGTCGGGGCGGGGAGCTGGGCCGTCGTGCCCGACGGCGCGGCAACGGTCTGGGCGGTCATGCTGCGCTCTCCTCGTGGTCGGTCGGGCCGGGCTGCTCGTCCGACCGGGAAGCGCGGTCGTCAGGGTCACGCGTCCGGGCGGCGTGCCCCGTCAGCGTGAGGAACACGTCGTCGAGCGTCGGCTCGCGCACCTCCCACCGCACCGGCTCGACGCCCGTCGCCGCGACCACGGAGAGCACGTCCCGCACGTGCGCCACCGATCCGTCGGTCGGCACCCGCAGCGTCGTGGAGACCTGGCCCCGACCCGAGCTCTCTCCGGTCGCCCGAGCCTCGTCGGTGATTCCCGCGAACCCGACCCCCGCGGCCCCGACCACTGCGGCGTCAGCGACGGAGGCGAACGTCAGCTCGATGCTCGCCTCGCCGACGCGGTGCTTGAGGTCCGACGGCGACCCCTCGGCGACGACGCGGCCGTCGTCGACCAGCGCGACGCGGTCGGCGAGCTGGTCGGCCTCCTCGAGGTACTGCGTCGTGAGGAACAGGCTCGTGCCGTCGGCGACGACGCCGCGGATGACCTCCCACATCGTCTGGCGGCTGCGCGGGTCCAGCCCCGTGGTGGGCTCGTCGAGGAACATCACCTGGGGCCGAGTGAGCAGCCCGGCGGCGAGGTCGAGCCTGCGTCGCATGCCCCCGGAGTACGTCCCGACGCGGCGGTCGGCCGCGTCCGCGAGGTCGAACGCGTCGAGCAGGCCGTCGACGCGAGCGCGCGCCGCACGCCGGGGCAGGTGCGCGAGGCGGCCCATCATCGTGAGGTTCTCGCGGCCGCTCTGCTTCTCGTCCACGGCGGCGTACTGCCCGGTGAGGCTGATGAGCCCGCGCACCCGCGCGGCGTCGTGCACGACGTCGTGGCCTGCCACGGTCGCGGTGCCGCCGTCGGGCTGGAGCAGCGTGGCGAGGATGCGCACGGTCGTGGTCTTCCCGGCGCCGTTGGGGCCGAGGAGGGCGAGGACCTCGCCGCGGTGGAGGGCGAGGTCGACGCCGTCGAGGACGCGCACGGGCCTGCGCGGGGAGCCGTAGCTCTTGCGCAACCCCTCGGCGCGGACGACGAGGTCGGTGGTGGGCACGGCGTCTCCTGGGTCGGCCGGATGCGTACAGAGCAAACTGTTTATGCAACCTACTATTGTGCTTACGGTAGACACGGTTTCGTGGACGGTCAAGATCCGCGGGAGGATGACGGGATGAGCGAGAACGACGACGCAGGTCGACCGCAGGACCCGGCGGCCCGTGCGGACGCCGCCGTCTCCCCCACGCTGCGACGCCTGTGGGGCCATGCCGCGCCACCCCGCCGCGGCCCCAAGCCCGCCCTCAGCGTGGAACAGATCGTGCGCGCCGCGATCGACCTCGCCGACGCCGAGGGCCTCCCCGCGGTCTCCATGGGACGGGTCGCCGAGTCGCTCGGCTACTCCTCCATGGCGCTCTACCGGTACGTCGAGAGCAAGGACGAGCTGCTCGTGCTCATGTCCGACGCCGCCTCCGACGTCCTCGAGATGCCGAGCGTCGACGGCAAGGACTGGCGCGCCGGGCTCGAGGCCTGGACGCGCGCCCAGATCGAGGGCATCCTCGCGCGCCCGTGGTACCTCGACCTCCCCGTGACCACGGCCCAGGTCGGCCCGAACCGGCTGCGCTGGATCGACCGCGCGTTCGAGATCCTCGCCCCGGTCGGCCTCACGGTCGACGAGAAACTGCAGGTCGTGGGCCTCCTCGCCCAGTACGTCCTCGGCGAGGGGCGCGTCCAGGTCGAGACGCGACGCGCCGCCGCCGGGACCGTCCGACGCACCCAGGGGCTCCCGCCGGACACGCCCGAGGACGAGCTCGACCAGCAGGCGCTCGCGGCCGCGAACCCGTACGCCGACTACGAGGTCGTGCTCTCCCGCTTCGTCGACCCCGCGACGTACCCGGCGCTCACCAGGGCCCTCGCCGCGTGGCAGCCGGCGGCGATCGCGCCCGACTCCTGGAAGAGCGACATCGACTTCGGCCTCGACATCGTCCTCGACGGCATCGAGGCCTTCATCGCCAAGCGCACGGCAGCCCGCAGCAGTTCGTCCGGCGGCTGACGCCCTGGGGTCGTGTGCGTGCGGGGCGGCGTCGGTGCTGTGGTCGCGCGGGCGTGCTGTGGTCGGGTCCCGCGGGTGGGGCGGCGTCGGCGCTCTGGCTGTCCGCGCCGAGGTAGAACGGTGGTCCGCCGAAGTAGAACCGTGGTCGCGCGAAGTAGAACCGTGGTCGCGCGAAGTAGAACCGTGGTCTGCCGAGGTAGAACCGTGGTCCAGCGATGGCGATGGCGGGAGCGGCAGTGCCGAGCCGGGCGAGCATGCGGTTGTCGCCCGTCAGGCGCCCAGGACGAGCCACAACGACATGCTCGGCGCAGCACCCGGGGGCCGGTCGCCCAGGTGAGCACCGACCTGGGTGGGTCGACGCCGGAGGGGTGGGTGGGGGCGCCGCGTCGTGGTCGGGCCTGGCGGGAGCCGCGAGGAACGAGCGGCGGATGGAAGACGCGGCGCCCCCACCCGCCCCGACACCCAAGCCGACCCACCCCCGTCCGACAAGGAACCACGGTTCTACCTCGCGCGACCACGGTTCTACCTCGCGCGACTGCGGTTCTACCTCGCGCGATCTGGACCGGTGGCCGCGGGGCGGAACCTCAGGGGGTCGGCTGGGCCGGGACTTCGATCTCGGGAATGTCGAGCTGCTCCAGGTCGGGCACGTCGAAGGTCGGGACGTCGATGTCGTCCATCTGTTCCCGCAGCTCCTCCTGCCGGATGCGGTTGTTCTCCTGGATGCACGCGAGCCGGCTCGCCGGGCGCCCGCCGCAGGACTGCACGTCGGAGTCGGGGTCGCGCGGGGTGGGGGGCGCCTGGACGTATCGGCCGTCGGCGTCGTGCTCGTTGGGCGTGACGGGGACGGCGGCGAGGGCGGCCACGGTCGCGAGGGCGAGGACGGCCGTCGTGACGACGAGGACCGCTGCCCCGAGCCCTGCACGGACAGAAGCGGCCGCGCTGACGGGCGGGCGGTCGTCGGTCGCCGCGCGCTGGCGGGCGGCGAGCCGCCATGCGACCCACAGGCCGAGGGTCGCGGGGAGCACCCAGGCGACGGCGGCGAGCGCGGCGACGGGCCGTCCGTCCTCGCGCGCGAGCGCGCCCGGGCCGATGCCGGCGACGACGGTCGCGACGAGCCCCATGACGACGGCGCGGCGTATCGCGGTGCCGCGCAGCCACGCCCGCAGCGAGGCGACCCGCGCGGCCCCTGCCGGACCGGGCGGGAGGTAGCCGAGGTCGCGCGACTGGACGAGCATCGACCGGTACAGCGTCGACGACGTCACGGCGGCCACGAGGAGCACTGCACCGAGCCCGACGAGGAACCAGCGCACGACGACGGCGTCGCGCACCAGGTAGAGGAGCGCGAGCGCGGCGAGGACGCCCGCCCACAGCACCGCGAGCGCGACGACCGTGCCTCCCCGCAGCGGTGTCCAGCGCAGGGTGCGCCGCACGAGTCCGCGCGGGGCCTGGAGGAGGACGGGCAGGACGCGCATCGCGGTGATCCCGACCCACAGCACGACGGCGATCCCCCAGACGGGCATGCTCCCGACGTGCGCGTCGCTCATCGAGAAGATCACGACGAGCAGGACCGCCCCGATGAGCAGCACGGGCATCTCGGCGAGCCGCAGCACCTGCTGCCAGACGCTGACGTGGAGCAGGTAGCCGGCCTCGGCGTGCTCGGGGTTGAGCGCCAGCACGCCGCTGTACCCCTTGGCGCTGCGGCCCGCGTCGCCGGCGAGCGCGGCGTCGAGGTAGAGCAGGTCCTCGTGCTCCGGCGCGACGGCGAGGCCTTGCCGCACGAGGGCACGCGCCCGGTCGTCGTCCCCGAGGCGCGACCACAGCCGCGCCGCCTGGACCAGCCGGTCGGGGTCCTCGGGCGCGAGCTCGAGCGCGGACGCGATGCGCTCGCGGGCGAGCGCACGGTCGGCGGACCGGACGCGTCCGGACAGGTGGGTGTCGGCGAGCTGGAGGTGGTAGCGCGCGTCGTCGGGCGTGATCTCGAGGGCCTTCGCCGCCGCGTCGCGCGCCCCGGGCACGTCGCCGGTGTTCTGCCGCGCGATGGAGAGCAGGTACAGCGGCCCGGGCGCGTCCGGGTGCAGGCCGACGACCTGCTCGAGCATCGGCAGCGCCTCTGCGGAGCGCTGCAGGCGCAGGCGGACCCACGCGCCCGTCGCGAGGAGCTGCGCGTCGTCGGGCAGGGACGCCAGGGCGGCGTCAGCCTCCTCGAGCGCCCGCTCGGGGCGCCCCATCTGGACGAGCAGCTCCACGCGCGAGACGACGGCGCGCGGGTCGGTCGCGGTGCTCACCCGCGCCTCAGAGCATCCGCCGCGAGCGCAGGTACGCGGCGAGGTCGTCGTAGCGGCCGTCGTTGTTGGCGAAGGTGACGACGTTGCGCGCGGACTGCAGCCACGCCGTCGTCGAGGGCCGCACGTCGGCGAGCGCCGCGTTCATGTCGGCCATGGTGATCGGGCGCACCTGGCCCGTCGCGATCGAGTCCATCATGGCCTTCTCCGCGGCGGTCGCCGCGAGGTGCTCGAGGTCGGCCCCGGAGAACCCGTCGGTGCGCTGCACGATCGAGCGCAGGTCGATGCCTGCGATCGGGCGCCCGTCGAGGTGGTGGCGCAGGATGGCGTCGCGCGCGGGCTCGTCGGGCGGCAGCACGAGCACGACCCGGTCGAAGCGCCCGGGGCGCAGGAGCGCCGTGTCGACGTCCCAGGGGTGGTTCGTCGCACCGAGGACGAACAGCCCGTCGTTGTCCGATCCGATGCCGTCCATCTCCTGCAGGAGCTGGTTGACGACCGTGCGCATCCCGGACGACCCGGAGTACTGCGCGCGCTTGCCGCCGATCGCGTCGACCTCGTCGAGGAACAGCACGGCGGGCGCGAGCTGGCGCGCCTTCTGGAACAGGTTGTGCAGGTTCTGCTCGCTCTCCCCGATGTACTTGTCGAGGATGTCGGCGAGCGTCACGGTGAGGAACCGCGCACCGAGCTCGCCCGCGACCGCGCGCGCCATGTACGTCTTGCCGGTCCCGGGCGGCCCGTAGAGCAGGAGCCCGCCGCGCAGCGACTTGCCGAACGCCTTGGCGATGGCCTGGTTCCGCATGGGCTCGAGGAACGCCTCGCGGATGCGCTTCTTCACCGGCTCGAGGCCGCCCACGTCCGCCAGGGTGATCGTCTCGCGCGAGACCTCGAGCAGGCCCGAGCCGTCGTCCGCGGCGTCGTCGCGCGCGGGGACGAGGAACGGCTGGCCGGCCGCCGGAGCCGGGCCGGCGTCGCCGTCCGCGGGTGCGGGGGCCGACGGCTCGTCGGTCGCCGACGCTCCGGCGTCGTCCGGCTCGACGAACGGCGGCGGCACGCGCACGCCCAGCTCGTGCTCCAGCCGGTCCCAGTCGATGCCCGACGGCGGCACGGACGGTTCCGACGCGGTCGGCGGCACCGACGGGGTGGCACCGGGAGAGTCAGGTTCGCGGAGGGCCGGGTGGGGCGCGCGGGGCGCACGGGGAAGGGTCTCGTCCGACGGCACCCCCGTGATGAGGTCGTCGCCACCGTCCCGGTCCGACGACGGTGCGCGCGGTGCGCTCGCGACCGGCGGGACGGAGGGGGCTGCCACCGGCGGGTCGGACGGAGCCGCGACCGGCGCGACGGCGGGCGTCGCAGGGCCGACGGGCCGGGCTGCGGCGGCCGCCGACTCCTGCACGAGTCGCAGCGCCTCGCCGTCTGCGGGGTCGAGCCGGAGCGCGGCGCTCGCCTGCTCGAGGGCCTCGACGGGACGCCCGTCGGCGAGCAGGAGGCTCGCGTAGTGCACGCGCAGCGGCGCGCTCTCGGGCGCGGCCGCGACGGCGGCGGCGAGCGCGGCCAGGGCGTCGGACATGGGTGCTCCTCGGGAGGGCGGTGGGCGAGGCGTCCGGCCGCACCATGGAGAGCGCGGCCGGGGCCAAGTCTGCACCGGACGGACGGCACGCGGCGACGGGGACCACTCCCCGTCGCCGTCCACAGCCGGTGGTCACCGACGCTCGTCCACAGAGCTGCTGCCCGGACGTGCCGCGTGTCGGCGGGAGACGGCACAGTGGACGCATGACGACCGAGACGACCAGCCAGTCGGGGACGACTCCCCGCGCCGTCCCTGACGACGCACCCCCGCGCCCGCAGCCGGGCGCCCGCTGCTTCGGCGACGGCGACCCGCTCTACGAGGAGTACCACGACACGGAATGGGCCGTCCCCGTCCACGGGGACACGGCCCTGTTCGAGCGGATCGCGCTCGAGGGCTTCCAGTCGGGGCTGTCGTGGATCACGGTGCTGCGCAAGCGCCCCGCCTTCCGCGAGGTCTTCGCGGGGTTCGACCCCGCAGCCGTCGCCGTGTTCGGGGAGGACGACGTCGCGCGCCTCCTCGCCGACGCCCGGATCATCCGCAACCGGCAGAAGATCGAGGCGACGATCGACAACGCGCGCGCGGTGCTCGCGCTGCACGAGCAGGGCCGCACGCTCGACGAGCTCGTCTGGTCGTTCGCCCCGCCGCCCCGTACGGGCCGTGCGGCGACGTGGGCCGACGTCCCCGGGTTCTCCCCCGAGTCGGTCGCGCTCTCGAAGGCGCTCAAGAAGGAGGGCTTCCGGTTCGTCGGCCCCACCACCGCGTACGCGGCGATGCAGGCCTGCGGGCTCGTCGACGACCACCTCGCGACGTGCCCGGTCGTGCTCGCGCGGGAGCGCTGAGCACCGCGACGACCGTCGCTATAGCAAAAATCGTTCACATCGTGGGACGAGGTGCGACGATGGTGCCCATGAGCTCTTACGTGTCGGTCCTCGACCTGTTCTCGGTAGGCATCGGCCCGTCGAGCTCGCACACGGTCGGGCCGATGCGGGCGGCCCGGGCGTTCGTCGCGGGGCTCGACGCGAGCGGGACGCTCGAGCGGGTCGCCGGCGTCCGGGCCGTGCTGTGCGGGTCGCTCGGCGCGACGGGGGTTGGGCACGGGACGCCGGACGCCGTCGTCGCCGGCCTGCTGGGCCTCGACCCGGAGACGTGCGACCCGGACCAGGTGCCGGGCGCGTGGGAGAAGCTCGGCGACGGCGCTCCGGTCGCGCTGCTCGGGCGGCACCGCATCACGATGACGACCGAGCACGTCCGGCTCGCACCGCTCACGCGGATGCCGGGTCATCCCAACGGGATGCGGTTCACCGCGCTCGACGCCGACGGCAAGGTGCTCGCCGAGGAGGCGTACTACTCCGTGGGCGGCGGCTTCGTGCTCACCGCCGTGGACCTCGAGCGGGCTGCCGCGAACGAGGCCGCGCAGGTCGGTGCCGAGCTCGCGGGAGCGGCGATCGACCCGGGCACCGAGCCCGACGGGGTCCCGTTCCCCTTCGCCAACGCCGCCGAGCTCCTCGCGGTGTGCGAGCGCGAGCGCACGACGGTCGCCGCCGTCGCGTGGGCCAACGAGACCGCGCTCCGCCCGGTCGCGGAGGTCGAGGCGGGCGTCGACCGCATCTGGGACACGATGAGCACGTGCGTCGACGCGGGCCTCGCACGCGACGGCGTGCTGCCCGGCCGGCTCGGGGTGCGCCGTCGGGCCCGGGCTCAGCGCGAGAAGCTCGAGCGAGCCGACGAGCGCGGCGCGGACACGACGATCGAGTGGCTCCAGGCGTTCGCCATGGCCGTCAACGAGGAGAACGCCGACGGCCGTCGGGTCGTCACCGCCCCCACGAACGGAGCGGCGGGCATCATCCCCGCCGTGGGCCGCCACTTCCTGCGCACCCACCCGGACGTCGCTGCCGATCCCGCCCGCCGGCGTCGGGCGATGCGGACCTACCTGCTCACGGCGGCCGCGATCGGGGCGCTGTACAAGCGCAACGCGTCCATCTCCGGTGCGGAGGCGGGCTGCCAGGGCGAGGTCGGGTCCGCGTGCTCCATGGCCGCGGGCGCGATCTGCGCCGTGCTCGGCGGCACGCCGGCCCAGGTCGAGAACGCCGCGGAGATCGCGATGGAGCACAACCTCGGGCTCACGTGCGACCCGGTCGGCGGACTCGTCCAGGTGCCCTGCATCGAGCGCAACGCGATCGCCGCGTGCACCGCCGTGTCCGCCGCGCGCCTCGCCCTGCAGGGCGACGGCTCGCACGTCGTCTCGCTCGACACCGTCATCGAGACGATGCGCCAGACCGGCGTCGACATGTCGACGAAGTACAAGGAGACCTCGACGGGAGGCCTTGCGGTCAACGTCATCGAGTGCTGAGCCGGAGCGCAGCGAAGCCAGCGCAGGCTTCAGCACGACCGACAGATCGTGTGCTGAGCGCGCCCCCTACTCGTCGTCGAGAGTGACGCACAGGGGGCCGAACGTGGCGCTCCCCGTCGCGGGCGACCCCCAGGGCGCCGCGGCGAACAGCCCTGCCTGGTTGCCCGTCCAGTGCCCGGCGGTCAACGGCAGGCCTCGTCCCACCTCGGTCCACGTCGACCCGTCGACGGACCAGGCGAGCCAGGCGGCAGGCTCGTCGTCGAGCTGAGCGCGTACGTGCAGCGGGCCGCGGGCCGGTGCCCCGACGCGCAGCACGCGTTCCTGCTCCCCCGGCGCACCGGACGCCCGTGCGACCGGGCGGAGCGCGCCGTCGACCCGTTCGAGGCCGACCCAGACGTACTCGCGCCCGAGCAGCACGAGACCCGCGCGGGAGCCGTCGAGCCCGTCCGCGTCGAGGCCGTCGGCGTCGATCGTCACCTCGAGCGTCCCGGTCTGGCCCGGGAGCCGCTGGACGAGGACGTGCCCGAGGCGGCGCAGGTCGCCCGAGTCGTCGGGGACCGCGTGGAGCGTGAGCGACCCGCCCGCGGGCGCGTCGGCCCAGCGGGCGTCGGGGTTCGCCTGCCACGACCACTGCGGGCCGTCGAACGCGTCATCGGTGTACGGGAGGCGCCGCTCCGGGCCGGGGCGCGTCGCGCCGTCGGGCACCTCGTGGCGCACGACGGGCTGCCCGACTCCGTCCGGGCCGGGCTCCCCCACGCTCGGCCAGCCGTCGTCGTCCCAGCGCATCGGCTGCAGGTGCACGACACGTCCCGCGGGGCCGCGGTCCTGGAAGTGCAGGAACCAGTCCTGCCCGGACGGGGTGTCGAGCCAGGCGCCCTGGTGCGGGCCGTTGACGTCGGTGTCGCCCTGCGCGAGCACGATGCGGTGCTCGTACGGGCCGTACGGGTCGCGCGAGCGGAACACGGTCTGCCAGCCCGTCGCGACGCCGCCCGCGGGGGCGAAGATCCAGTACCAGCCGTCGCGCTCGTACAGCTTCGGCCCTTCGAGGGTGTCGAAGCCCTCGATCGTCGCGCCGTCGACGACGTCCCGCGGCGCCCCGACGACCTCGCCGAGGTCGGCCGATACCTCGACGAGGGTCAGCCGGTTCTTGAAGCCCGCGCGGCTCTTCGCCCACCCGTGCACGAGGAAGGTGCGGCCGTCGGACGCCCACAGCGGGCACGGGTCGATGCGGCCGCTGCCCGGGATGAGGCAGCGGGGCTCGCTCCACGGCCCGCGCGGGTCGACGGCGGTCGTGACGAAGATCCCGTGGTCGGGGTCGGGGTAGACGGCGTGGAAGAGGCCGTCGTGGTGGCGCAGGCTCGGTGCCCAGACGCCGCCGCCGTGCCGCGGGAGCGCGAAGTGCTCTTCCGGGGTGATCCGCGGCAGGGCGTTCGTCACGTGCTCCCAGCGGACCAGGTCGTCCGAGCGCAGGACGGGCAGCCCCGGTGCGAGGTTGAAGCTCGACGCGATCATCCAGTACTCGTCACCGACGCGGATCGCGTCCGGGTCGGAGTAGTCGGCGTCGACGACCGGGTTGACGTAGGTGAGCGGGCTGCCGGTGACCATGGGTGGGAAGGATGTCAGGAATCTCCGTGACGTGCCGGTGTGTCCATGCCTCAGCCGACCTCCCGGCCGCGACGGGCGCCGCCCGCCGTGGCGCGTCGTCGTGCAGGAGGCCTACCGTGTGCCATGAGCACCCTCACCCCGGGCTTCCAAGGCCGGCCGCGGCCGCAGGGCGTCGCGCTCCCGCCGGGCCAGTACGTCGAGAACGGGTTCCCCGTGCTCTCGGCGGGCCCGACGCCCCGCGTCGACACGAGCACGTGGCGCCTCGACGTCACGACCGAGACCGGCGAGACCCGCTCGTGGTCCTGGGCCGACCTCATGGCGCTCCCCCAGGACGAGCCGACCGTCGACATCCACTGCGTCACCCGCTGGTCGAAGTTCGGCACGACGTGGCGCGGCGTCTCGCTCGACACGCTGCTCGCCGAGGTCGAGTCGACGGCGGACTTCGCGATGGTCGGCGCCTACGGCGGGTACACGACGAACCTGCCCGTCGCGGACCTGCTCGGCGGCAAGGCGTGGATCGCGCACACGTTCGACGGCGCCCCGCTGCACCCCGTGCACGGTGGCCCGGCGCGGCTGCTCGTGCCGCACCTGTACTTCTGGAAGTCGGCCAAGTGGGTCAACAGCATCACCCTCCTGCCCATGGACCGGCAAGGGTTCTGGGAGCGGCTCGGCTACCACGACCTCGGCGACCCGTGGCGCGAGCAGAGGTACCAGGGTGACTGAGGCGCCCGTCCGCCTCGGCGCGCGGTACGCGACGCCGTCGGGATGGCAGGTCGCGACGCTCGTCGACGCGTGGGACGAGAGCCCGTCGGCGCGCACCCTCGTCCTGGAGATCCCGGGCTGGTCGGGGCACCTGGCCGGGCAGCACGTCGATCTCCGGCTCACCGCGCCCGACGGGTACACCGCCGAGCGCAGCTACTCGATCGGCAGCGTCGCCACGCGTGAGCCCCTGCCCGACGCCGCCCCGCGCCCCGGCGGCTCGCCCGCCCGCGTCGAGGTCACCGTGCAGCGCGTCCCAGGTGGCGAGGTCTCGACCTACCTCATGGACGTCTTCGCGGTCGGGGACGCGATCGAGCTGCGCGGACCGATCGGCGGCTGGTTCGTGTGGTCGCCCGAGCGCGACGCCGGGACCCCCGTCCTGCTCGCAGCCGGAGGGTCGGGCCTCGTGCCGCTCATGGCGATGCTCCGCACGCGGCGTGAGGCCGGCGACCGGACGCCGTTCCGGCTCGTGTACTCGGTCCGCCGCCCCGAGGACCGGCTCTACGTCGACGACCTCGACCGGCTCGCGAAGGCCGGGGACGGCCTCGACGTCCAGACGGTGTACACCCGGTCGTCGCCGCTCGGCTCCATGCGCGGACCCGGCCGCCTGGAACGGCGCGACCTCGCCGCGTGGGGCTGGCCGCCCGAGATCGAGCCCGCGTGCTTCGTGTGCGGGCCGACGGGGTTCGTCGAGGCGGTCGCGCGGCACCTCGTCTCGCTGGGCCACGACCCGGCGCGCGTGAAGACGGAACGCTTCGGGCCGGCGGTCGACTGACGGCCGTCACGGCCCGGCGCGGTTCGCTCCCAGCTTGCCCGGACAAGTGGGCGCGGTCGCCGCCCGCGTGCCCCTCTCCGTTCACCTCACGATCGGCTGCCGGACATCCGGTACCGGTCGGATCGGGACCGTGCGCGTCGGCGCACGCCCAGTCCTCTGGGTCCCCCTGGTGACGGAGAGATGTCCCGTGAAGAAGCGCGCACCCGAACAGGCCGGCCCGACCCCCGCCGGCACCAGCCGACGGACGTTCCTCGGCGGGGCCGCGACGGCCGCTGCCGCCGCCCTGCTCGCACAGAACGGCGCGCCCGCCCAGGCGGCCGACGACGTCCCGCTGCGCGCGGCGGTCCTGGAGCTCCGCGACCAGTGGACCAACGCGACCGGCCTGCGCGAGCTGCTGACGAAGGCGGGCTTCGCCGTCGTCGCGCTCGATCCCGCGAAGCCCGCCACCGAGCAGGGCGTCGACGTCATCGCGTTCGGCACGTTCACGAACAACACCCCGGCGTACGGGCGGTACATCACCGACCAGGCGACGTCGCTGCAGGAGTTCGTCGCCGCAGGCGGCGTGGTGCTCGACATGGCGCAGTCCGACCAGTTCCACCCGACGGCGTCGTACCTGCCCGCGCCGATGTCGGCGAGCCGCAACGACTCCGACTACGACACGATCTTCCCCGTCGTCGCCGAGCACCCGCTGGTCGCGCACCTGCGGCTCGTCGACGGCAAGGTGTTCACGGGCCGGTCGACGCAGATCCGCGTGAGCTGGGAGTCGCTGCTCGACTGGCGTCAGATGCGGGTGCTGCTCGCGTGCGGCGCGAACGGGCGCCCACCCGCCCTGCTCGAGGGGGCGCACGGGCGCGGGCGGTTCGTGCTGTCGAGCCTGACGATCGACAAGATCTACAACGCCGCGGGCCAGACCGTGCAGCCGGCCCCGGCGGTGGCCGACAGCGAGATGTTCTTCACGGCGTTCGCCTCCTACGTGCGTCTCGTCATCGCGGGCACCGCGCCCGTGGTGACCCCGACGATGCAGGAGATCGCGGGCCCGCTGGTCGGCGACACCGGCACGACCCACTCGCGCGTCCTCGTCCGTCCCGGCAGCGACCTGCACGACCGTGAGGTGTGGAACCTCGAGTACTGGACCGAAGGCGGTCCCCGCCGGAGCGTCGGCGCCGTCCTGTCCCCCGACAACGACTCGACAGTGCTCTTCGACATCGCGGGGCTGACAGCCGCGACCACCTACTCGTACGCGGTCGCCCCCGACGGCGACCAGATCCCGGGGCTCGACATCTCGGGGTCGTTCACGACGGCGCCGCCCGACGACGCGCCGACCAAGCTCGTCGTGGGCCTGGGGTCGTGCGTGTGGACGGAGGAGAACCACATCTGGGACACGATCCGGGCCGAGGGCTGCGAGGCCTTCGTCTTCATGGGCGACACCCCGTACATCGACAGCACGAACCTGCAGACCGCGCGCGACAAGCACCGCGCGTTCCTCCAGGTCCCGCAGGTGCGCGAGGTCACCCGGTCGATGCCGGTCTGGGGCACGTGGGACGACCACGACTTCGGCGGCAACGACGTGCACGGCGACCTGCCGGGCAAGCGCAACAACCGCACGGCGTTCGTCGACTACCGCGCGAACGCGACGTTCGGCCACACCGCGGACGGCGAGCCCCTGCGCGAGCGCACCGTCGACGGCGAGGGCATCTACACGTCGTTCCGCCGCGGCCCGCTCGAGGTGTTCCTGCTCGACCCGCGCTGGTTCAGCCGCACGGAGCAGAGCTGGGCGGACGCGACGAAGACCACGGGCATCGGCCGGGTGCAGTGGGAGTGGCTGCAGGAGAGGCTCCTCGCGAGCACCGCGCCGTTCAAGCTCCTCGCGAGCGGGATGATCTGGGACGACAAGCAGAACGGCGAGGCCGACGACTGGGGGACCTACTCCTACGAGCGTGAGGCGATCTTCGACCTCGTGCAGGAGCACCGCATCCCCGGCGTCTTCCTCCTCGGCGGCGACATCCACGTCTCGCGGGCGCTCAACTACGGCCCCCGCGTGGGCTACGACCTGTGGCAGTTCATCGTCTCCCCGATGCACAGCTCGGTGATCCCGAGCCTCAACGTCCCGAACCCCGCCCTGGTCCACAGCGCCGTCGAGCCGCACGTGTTCCTGCGCCTCGAGATCGACTCGACGGTGGAGCCTGCGACGATGACGGCGACCTGGATCAACCGCGACGCGGAGCGCGTGTTCGAGGTGCGGACCGACGCCGCACAGCTCACGCCGCTCCCCGTCCTCGTGGGCTTCCCGTCGGCCGCGACCGAGCTCCTCGCCGCGCAGGGGTCGACGATCACGACGAGCGTCACCAACCAGTCGGACCGCACGCTCGACGAGGTGACGACCGTGCTCGAGGCGCCCCTCGGCTGGCAGGTCACCGCGACGACGGAGACGACCTTCCGGGGCCTCTCCGACGGGGAGGCGCGGACGACGAACTGGACCGTCGAGCCGCCCGTGGGGGCCGAGCCCGGCGAGTACGCGCTCGTCGCACGGTCGACCTACTCCCCTGCCGGCGCCTACGGCACGGCCACGCGACAGGCGACGGTCGCGGTGGTCGCGGACGGGACCGTGCCTCGCTCGCGGCTCGCGATCGCCGGGTTCAGCAGCGAGGAGCCGACGAGCGACCCGGCGGCCCGCGCGATCGACGGCACGCCGTCGACGTTCTGGCACTCGCGGTGGGCCTCGTCGCCCGCGCCCGGCTACCCGCACTGGATCGCCCTGGACCTCGGGTCAGCCCACCTGCTCGACGGCCTCGGCTACCTGCCCCGGCAGTCCGGCACGAACGGGCTGATCAAGGACTACGAGGTCTACCTCTCGCAGGACAACACCACGTGGGGCGACCCCGTCGCGACGGGGACGTTCGCCGCGGGTACCGCGCTCGCGCGCGCGGACTTCACCGAGACCGCGGCGCGCTACGTCAAGCTCGTGGCGCTCAGCTCGCAGAACGGACTGCAGTTCGCCGCGGCCGCCGAGCTGACCCCCTACGGCCGGGCGGCGGAGCGCGAGCGTCCCGAGGCGGTCGTCACGGCGGAGACGCGCACGATCGCGGACAAGGTCGTGGTCGCGGTCCGGGTCGAGAACACCGAGTCCGTCCCGGTCGACGTGAAGATCACGACCGACTACGGCACGAAGTCGTTCCTCGGCGTCCAGCCGGGCAGGAACGCCTACCAGGCGTTCGCCACCCGGCGGACCGCGGTCCCGGCGGGGGCGGTGACGGTCGAGCTGAGCGGTCGGCTCGACCAGCTCGCGGTGCGCAACACCCTCACGGCGCTCTACGACGCTCGAGGCTGACGTCTCGCAAGCACTCGGCCCGACGCGACACAGACGGGGCATGGGGAGACGACGCGGTTCGAGCACGGTCCTGCGCACGGCGTCCGCGGGCATCGCCGTGCTCGGGCTCGCGATCACCCTGGGTGCGTGCGCGACGTCACCTGGCGCGCCGCCCGAGACCTCCGCCGCGGCAGGCACGGAGCGGCGCGTCGTCGCGGTCGCCGACGCGTCTACCGTGCCCGGCGTCGTCGAGGCGACGGACCGGCTCGACCTGACGATCCTCGGCTCGGGCCCTCGGGACAAGAACGTCGTGGTGTCGCCGGCGAGCGCCGTCGTCGCGCTGTCCATGCTCGCCGAGGGTGCGCGCGGCGAGACGACGGCGTCGCTCGACGCCGCGCTCGGCGCATCGGGGTCCGGGCGCACCGACGCCGTGAACGCGCTGCTCGCCGCGCTCGAGGAGTACGACGGCGACCCGGCCGTCGTGCAGGACGACGAGCTCCCGGTCCGGCCGCTCGTGCACGTCGCGAACCAGGTCGTCCTCGACGACCAGGCCCAGGTCCACGACGCGTACCTCGAGGCGCTCGCGGCCGGCTACGGCGCGGGCGTGCTCGAGACCGACCTCGGCACCGAGGCCGGTCTCGAGCCGCTGCACCGGTGGGTCCGGCACCACACGGGCGGGCTCATCGAGAGGTCCGCGATCCAGCCCGACCCGCTCTCTCGCGTCGCGCTCCAGAACGCCGTCCTGCTCGCGGCGCGGTGGGACGCGCCGTTCGAGGAGCACGCGACGCGGTCGCGGCCGTTCGTCCTGACCGACAGGACGCAGGTCGAGGCCGAGGCGATGCAGCAGACGCACGAACGCGCGTACGCCGAGGTCGACGGATGGCGGGCCGTGCGGCTGCCGTACACCGAGGGGTTCCACGCCGACGTCGTGCTGCCGCCCGACGGCGTGGACCCCGCCTCGATCACGCCCGACCAGAGCGCTGCCCTGCGCGACGCGCTCGCCTCCGCCGCACCGCGCGCCGTCGACCTCACGCTGCCGACCCTCGACGTCGACGCCGAGCATCCGCTCGACCTGCTGCCCGCCTTCGCCGCCGCCGGGCTCGAGCTCTCCGACTTCAGCGGGATCAGCGACCAGGACCTCGCCCTGACGCAGGCGTGGCAGCAGGCCGTACTGACGGTCGACGAGGAGGGCACCGTCGCCGCGGCCGTCACCGAGTTGGCGCTCACCGAGTCGGCAGCCGTGGCGCCGCCGGACGTCGTCGAGCTGCGCGTCGACCGTCCCTACCTGTTCACGGTGTCGCACACGGACACCAGCTGGGCCCTGTTCACCGCCGCGATCCGCGACCCCCGGCACTGACCGAACCTTGAACGCTGACGACGACCGGGAGACGGAGCGCCTCATGACGGCTCGGACGACGACGCCCGGCAGGACTGCACGCCGCACAGGAGAACGGACGGCGAGGATCGCCGCGACCGGTGTCGCCCTCGCCCTCGCTCTCGTCACGACGGCCGCCGCGTGCACGACGGGCGTCCCCGACGGACCGGACCTCCCACTCGCTCGTGCGGACGTGAGCCGGCACGTCGTGTCGGTCTCCGACGCCGACGCCACGCCCGCCGTCGTCGACGCCACCGAGCGGCTCGGGACCACGATCCTCGACGCGGCCCCGCGAGAGGGGAACGTCGTCGTGTCCCCGGCGAGCGCCGTCGTCGCGCTCTCCATGCTCGCGGAGGGCGCGCGCGGCGAGACGGCCGCCGCCCTGGACGCCGCGCTCGGCGCGAGCGGGCCGGAGCGCACGGACGCGGTCAACGCGCTGCTCGCGGAGGTCGAGGCGTACGACGGCGACCCGGCGACCGTGCAGAAGGCCGACCTTCCGAAGAAGCCGCTCGCGCACGTCGCGAACCAGGTCGCCCTCGACGACCAGGCGCAGGTTCACGACACCTATCTCGAGGCGCTCGCGACCGGCTACGGGGCCGGCGTGCTGCACACGGACCTCGAGACGCCGTCGGGCATCGCACCGCTGAGCGACTGGGTCCGGTTCCACACCGGAGGACTGATCGAGCAGAGCGCGATCGAGCCGGAGGACGACCTGCGCCTCGTGCTGCAGAACGCCGTCCTCTTCGCCGCCCGGTGGGAGGCGCCGTTCGACGAGGGCAAGACCACCCCGTCCCCCTTTGCTCTCGGCGGCGGCGAGGAGGTAGACGTCGAGTCCCTGCGCCTCACGGAGAGCTGGGCGCACGCGGAGGACGACGGGTGGCGCGCCCTGCGGCTCCCCTACGTCGACGGCTTCCACGCGGACGTCGTGCTGCCACCCTCAGGTACGGACCCGGCAACGATCACGCCGGAGCGCGCCGCCGCCCTCCGAGAGGCCCTCGACGCCGCCCCTCGCCAGCAGGTCGACCTGACCATCCCGACGCTCGACGTCCACGCCGAGGCCCCGATGGACCTGCGACCGGCACTCGTCGACGCCGGGCTCGGAGGCCTGCTCGACCCCGTCGCCCCCCCGGACCTCAGCGGCATCAGCGCGGAGGACCTGTTCGTCTCGCAGGCGAAGCAGCAGGCACTCCTCCAGGTCGACGCCGAGGGCACCGTCGCGGCGGCGGTGACCGAGATCGGCGCCCAGGCGGTCTCCGCCGAGGCGGAGATGGTCGCCCTGTCGTTCCGGGTCGACCGCCCGTACGTGTTCTCCGTCTCCCACTCGGAGACGGGCTGGCAGCTCTTCACCGCCGCCATCCGCGACCCCCGTTCGTGACCCACCGAGCAGCCGAACCATCGCCCGGTCTGCCGAGGTAGAACCCTGGTCGGCCGAAGTAGAACCGTGGTTCGTGGTCGGGTCCGCGTGCGGGGCGGCGTCGGTGCTCGGGCTGTCCGCGCCGTCACCGTGGTCTGTCGGGCGTGGGTCTGGGGAGCGCGGCCTTGACGCCCTTCGCATCCGACGCCGCCCCACCCGCTCAGCCACCACCGCACCTCGTGCAGCACGCGGCCAGGCCCTGACGAAGTAGAACCGTGGTCCGCCGAGGTAGAACCCTGGTCGCGCGACGTAGAACCGTGGTCGCGCGAGGTAGAACCGTGGTCGCGCGAGGTAGAACTGTGGTCCGCCCGGTCAGGGCGTGGTCACGCGCCGAGCACGACATCAGTGTCGTTATCCAGGCCGTGGCGACACCAAGGTCGTGTTCGACCGCGAGCCACGTCGGCCCGGGTGAGCACAGACCGGGGTGGGACGACGCCGGGAGGGGTGGGTGGGGGCGCCGCGTCGTGGTCGGGCCTGGCGGGAGCCGCGAGGAACGAGCGGCGGATGGGAGACGCGGCGGCCCCACCCACCCCGACACCCAGGGTGTGCGACCGCCGTCGGGCAGCCGTGACCACGGTTCTACCTCGGCAGACCAGGGTTCTACCTCGCGCGACCAGGGTTCTACTTCGGCGGTCCGAGGTCCATCTCGGGGACGTGCGACGTCTCTTGACGGTCCGTGCGGGCAGAAGTAGCGTTCTTGCGTGTTGATGCAAGAATTCAACACTCATCTGTGCGGTGCGGCACGGGTGGACCGCAATTCTCGAAGGTACTGACCCAACCCCCGTCGACGACGACGGAGATCGAGGACACCCATGAGAAGTCGACCCAGCACGTCGCACCCCCGCTTCCGCGCCCTCGTCACGACGGCGACAGCGGCAGCCCTGATCGTCCCGCTCGGTCTCACGACGACGGCCGCCGCGGCACCGACGGTCCTGTCGGCGGGAAAGCCGACGGCCGCGAGCAGCAACAACTCCCCGTACCTGTCGGGCAACCTCACCGACGGCAACCCGGGCACCTACTGGGAGTCGACGAACAACTCCTTCCCCCAGTGGGCCCAGGTCGACCTCGGCGCGGCTGCGACCGTCGAGGACCTCGTCCTCAAGCTGCCCCCGGGGTGGGAGACCCGGAACCAGACGCTGAGCGTCCAGTCGAGCACGGACGGCTCGAGCTTCTCCACGCTCAAGGCCACCCAGGCGTACACGTTCAACCCGACGTCGGGCAACACCGTCACGGTCGACGTCCCGGACACGTCGGCGCGCTACGTCCGCCTCCAGATCACGGCGAACACGGGCTGGCCCGCCGCGCAGCTCTCCGAGCTCGAGGTGCGCGGCACCGCGGGCAGCACCGACCCGGGCGGACCGGGCAACCCCGAGCCCCCCACCGGGACGAACCTCTCGCTGAACAAGCCGATCGAGGGGTCGTCGACCGAGTGGCAGTTCGTCGCGAAGAACGCGAACGACGACAGCACGTCGACGTACTGGGAGGGCGCGGGCGGCCAGTACCCGAGCACCCTCACGGTCTCGCTCGACGCCGCGGCCCAGCTCACGGGCGTCGTCGTCAAGCTCCCGCCCGCTGCCGCGTGGGGCCCGCGGACGCAGACGTTCGAGGTCCAGGGCCGCGCGACCCCGACCGGCGCGTGGCAGACCCTCAAGCCGTCGGCGGGCTACCAGTTCTCGCCGGCCACCGGGAACACGGTGACGATCCCGGCGACCGGCACCGCGAAGGACGTCCGGCTCCGGTTCACGGGCAACACGGGCTCGGGCAACGGGCAGGTCGCCGAGCTCCAGGTCTTCGGGACCGCAGCCCCCAACCCCGACCTCGTCGTCACGAGCGTCACCGCGACCCCGGCCTCGCCGCTCGAGTCGCAGGCGATCACGCTGTCGGCCGTGGTCAAGAACATCGGCACCCAGGCCTCCGCCGCGACGGACGTCGCCTTGACCGTCAACGGCCAGACCGTCGCGACGAAGCCGGTCGGTGGCCTCGCCGCCGGCGCGCAGGCGACCGTCACCGCGGACATCGGCGCACGCCCCGCGGCGAGCTACTCGATCGGCGCCACCGCGGACGCGGCAGGCATCGTCGCGGAGCAGAACGAGGGCAACAACGCCTACGCCAACCCCACCCCGCTCGTCGTCACCGCCGTCCCGAGCTCCGACCTCGTCCCGACCCTCACGTGGACGCCGAGCAACCCGGCAGCGGGCAACGCCGTGACGTTCTCCGCGACGATCGCCAACCAGGGCAACGTCGCGACGTCGTCGGCCGCCCACGGACTCACCGTCACCGTGACGAACAAGGGGACGGGCGCCGTCGTGCGCACCCTCACGGGCTCCGCGAGCGGCGCGATCGCCGCGGGGGCGAGCAGCGCGAGCGTGAACCTCGGCACGTGGACCGCCGCGAACGGGAGCTACGACGTCAGGGTCGTCGCCGCCGCGGACTCCACAGAGGTCGCCGCCAAGCAGGCCAACAACACGGCGACCCGGCCGCTGTTCGTCGGTCGCGGCGCCAACCTGCCGTTCGACACCTACGAGGCCGAGGACGGCGTCGTCGGCGGCGGGGCGACCGTCCTCGCGCCGAACCGTGTGGTCGGCGACCTCGCGGGCGAGGCGTCGGGCCGCAGGGCCGTCACGCTGAACAGCACGGGCGCGTACGTCGAGTGGACCACCAAGGCCCCGACGAACACTCTGCTGACCCGCTTCTCCATCCCCGACTCGACGGGCGGCGGCGGCACGAACGCGAACCTCGCGATCTACGTCGACGGCCAGTTCCTCAAGAACATCGACCTCACGTCGCGCTACGCGTGGCTCTACGGGAACGAGACCAACCCGGGCAACCAGCCCGGCCAGGGCGCGCCGCGCCACGTCTACGACGAGGCGAGCGTGCTGCTCGGCACGACCGTCCCCGCCGGTGCGAAGATCCGACTCCAGAAGACGGCGCAGAACACGTCGCAGTACGCGATCGACTTCGTCGACCTCGAGCTGGCGACGCCGAAGGCCAACCCGAACCCGGCGCAGTACACCCAGCCCGCGGGCTTCACGCACCAGGACGTCCAGGCCGCGCTCGACCTCGTCCGCATGGACTCGACCGGCACGCTCAAGGGCGTCTACCTGCCCGCGGGCGACTACCAGACCTCGAACAAGTTCCAGGTCTACGGCAAGGCCGTCGAGGTCGTCGGTGCCGGTCCGTGGTTCACGCGGTTCTTCGCGCCCCAGGGCCAGGAGAACACCGACGTCGGGTTCCGCGCCGAGGGCACGGCCAACGGGTCGTCGTTCCGCGACTTCGCATACTTCGGCAACTACACGTCGCGCATCGACGGCCCCGGCAAGGTGTTCGACTTCGCCAACGTGAAGGACATGACGATCGACAACATCTGGGTCGAGCACATGATCTGCATGTTCTGGGCGTCCAACATGGACGACTCGGAGGTGAAGAACTCGCGCATCCGCAACACGTTCGCGGACGCGATCAACATGACCAACGGCAGCGCGAACAACCACGTGCACAACAACCAGGCGCGCGGCACCGGTGACGACTCGTTCGCGCTCTTCGCGGCCACCGACAACGGCGGCAGCGGGCAGCGGGGCAACGTGTTCGAGAACCTCACGTCGACCAACACGTGGCGCGCCGCAGGGCTCGCGGTCTACGGCGGGCAGGACAACACGTTCCGCAACATCTACATCGCGGACACCCTGGTCTACTCGGGCGTCACGATCAGCTCGCTCGACTTCGGGTACCCGATGGAGGGGTTCGGCCCGGCACCGACGGTGTTCGACGGTCTCACCGTCGTCCGCTCCGGCGGGCACTTCTGGGGCGACCAGGTGTTCGGGGCCGTGTGGATGTTCTCGGCGTCCAAGGCGTTCGGGAACATCCAGGTGAACAACCTCGACGTCATCGACCCGACGTACTCCGGGATCATGTTCCAGACGAACTACGTCGGCGGCCAGCCGCAGAACACGTTCCAGAACCCGACCTTCACCAACGTCACCATCACGGGGGCGAAGAAGAGCGGCGACCGGTACGACGCGAAGTCCGGCTACGGCATCTGGGTCAACCCCATGCCCGAGCAGGGCCAGGGCCCGGCGGTCGGCACGGCGACCTTCACCAACCTCACGTTCTCGGGCAACTACCGGGACATCGAGAACCCGACGTCGACCTTCACCATCACGCGCAACTGAGCGCGTCCCGGCCCGACGCCGCAGCCCGCCTCACGAGGCGGGCTGCGGTGCGTCCGGGGCACTCAGGGCGGACGCCTCGCCGGGACCGAACCGCCAGCGCATCGCCGCGTGCTCGGCCGTGCGCTCGTAGGCGAACACGACCTCGGGCCGCACCGAGAAGACGAACGCCGGGTCCCCGCCGTTGACGAACGTGCCGTCCTGGACGGTGAACGACCACTCGTCGCCGTACTTGCAGCGCCATCGCTCGGCGAGCCGGTGCAGCGCGGCATCCTCGGTGACGCGGACGGCCGTCCCCTCCACGACGACGTCGAGCGCGTCGGTGTACACGTTCGTCCCGGTCGTGAGGACCACGCGCGCGTTCTGTGCGAGGTTGCGGGCCTTGCGCTCCTCGGGCCCGGTCGTGACGTGCAGGCAGCCGTCGGCGACGACCGTCATGAGCGGCGTGACGTGCGGCCGCCCGTCGGGCCGCACGGTCGAGATCCAGGAGATCTCGGCGCGCTCGAGCGCCCGCCGGACGGTCTCCCAGGGCACCGGGCTCGCGCCCGGAGAGCTGTAGCCGGGTATCAGCGTCCCCTCCGGTTCCGTCGCCGCTGGGTGGTCGGTGGTCGTGCCGGTCATCGTGTCCGTCCTCTCGTCGGTCCTGTGGGGACCGACCGACGAGCCGGAACTCATCGGCGGGCACGACCCCGCCTCCGACCGACGGGAGAGACCACTGCTGTCAGTCGACGTCCTCCGGACCCGCCTCGTGGCCCGGACGGCCCGCCGTGCGACGCTCCTGCTTCATGCGCGCCTCGAAGAGGTGCCGCACGCCGTCCGCGAGCTCGTCGCGCGCCCGGCGCTCGTGGTCGCGGAAGAGGGACCAGTAGCCGTCGTCGTACTCCTCGACGAGCTGGAACGTCCACCGACCGGGAACGACGTTGCGCCCCACGAGCTCGGTGGCGATCCGGTCCGCGACCTCCGCGTGCCCCGCCGCCCGCAGCTTCTCGACCGCCTCGCCGAGCGCGAGGTCCGCCTCGCCGGTGAGCTGGTGGAACGTGTAGAGGTGGCCGCGCGCCCGCTCGGTGGTCTCGAGGGCCTCGCTCAGCGCCCCGAGCGCGTCGACGGTCGCCTCGCTCACCCCGGCGGGCACCGGTCTCGACGGCAGGTCGGGCGAGGTGGGGCGCGGCTCGTCGGTCACGCGGCCACGCTAGGCCCGCCTCGCGGCCCCCGCACGCGCGACGGTCGGACCGCCCGAGCGTCGGCAGGCTGTGACACAGTGAGCACAGCCCCGAGACGTCGACCGGAGACCGCCGCGCCCTCATGCCCTCGAACCCCGTCGAGCACGCCGTCACCCAGCGACCGCACCGGGCGGCCCGGATCGAGGACCGGTGGCGCGCCGTCGTCTCCCGGTTCCAGAGGGCGCGGGGGTGGCGCCCGCGCGTCGAGGCCTTCGCCGGCTACGGGACCCCGCGGCGCGTGCGCGTCCTCGCGCGCGTCCTGCTCGCGAGCCCGGCCTACGACCCGGCCCTGCACGAGCAGCGGTCCGCCGACCGGCGCGGCTGGCGCTACTTCTTCACGGCCCCGGCGCCGCGTGAGGAGGTCCGCGTGCACCTCGGTGACGTGACGCTCGACCTCGTGTCCGACCGCAGCGGGTACCTCGACGCGTCGTTCGACGTCGCGCTCGAACCCGGGTGGCACGACGTCACGTTCCGGACGGCGTCGGGCGCGGTCGCGACTGGTCGCGTCGTCGTGGTGGCGGACGGGCGCCGGCTCGGCGTCGTCTCGGACATCGACGACACGGCGATGGTCACCGCAGTGCCGCGCCCGCTCATCGCTGCCTGGAACACGTTCGTGCGGCACTCGAGCGCGCGCGTGCCCGTGCCGGGGATGGCGGCGATGTACCGCGGCATCGCCGCCTCGCAGCCGGGGACGCCGTTCGTCTACCTGTCCACCGGCGCGTGGAACACGGCGGCGAACCTGCGCCGGTTCCTCCAGCGGCACGGGTTCCCGCCCGGTCCCCTGCTGCTCACCGACTGGGGCCCGACGAACACGGGCTGGTTCCGCAGCGGTCCGGAGCACAAGAACACGTCGCTCGACCGGCTCTTCCGCGAGCTGCCCGACGTGGACTGGCTCCTCGTCGGCGACGACGGACAGCACGACCCCGAGATCTACGCGCGCGCCGCGCGGCAGCACCCGGGCCACGTCGCCGCCGTCGCGATCCGGGAGCTCACGCCCGCGCAGCAGGTGCTCTCCCACGGGTCGCCGCTCCCCGGGCCGGGCAGCCTTCCGGGCCAGGCGGGGACGGGCGTCCCGACGGCGCACGGCCCCGACGGCGACGCCCTCACCCGGTCTCTGGCCCGGGTCCTGCGGGGCTGACCGCAGGCCAGGATGCCCGTGTCGCCGGTCGATGGTTGCCTGGCGGCATGACGACTCCCGACGACCCCTTCCCCACCCCGAACCCCGACACCCGGACGAACCGCCGGACGTGGCCGTGGATCGTCCTGACCGTCGCGGCGGTCCTCGTCGTCCTGGTGGTCGTCTGGCTGGCCAACCGCCCGGCGGCGAGCGACCCGGCGACCGCGACCCCGCCGCCGTCGGGCACGACCACGAGCCCGGCGCCCACCGACAGCACCTCCCCCACCGACGACCCGTCGACGCCCGCCGCCGCGGGCTGCCCGGCGACCGACGACGGTCCGCCCACCGACGCGAGCACGCACGAGATCGTCGACGTCGACGGCGACGGCCGCCCGGACTCGGCCTGGCTCACGGGCGGCGCGGACCGCGCCTTCGGCATCACCACCGCGTCGGGTGCCACGTTCTCCGCGCCGGTCGAGTCCGCGAGCCCGGTCCCGGCGAGCGCCGTCGTGAACGTCGTCGCCGCGGGCGACGGGACCGCCCCGGTCGCGCTCGTCGACACGGGCCGCGAGGTCCTGCTGCTCTCGGTCGCGGACTGCGCGGCGACCCCGACGCAGAACGCGCAGGGCGAGCCGTACACGTTCGACAAGGGCTTCACGGGCTTCGGCACCGGCGTCGGCTGCACCGAGGTCGACGGCGCGCTGCGCCTCGCCGGCCTGAACGCCGTGTCCGACGACGGCTCGTCGTTCACCGTGTCCCGCACCTTCGTCGACCTCGACACCGCCGCCCGCACCGCCACCAACGGCGAGGAGGAGACGGTGGCGCAGGACGCGGCACCGGACGACCCCGTCGTCACGACCGCCCAGGAGACGAGCTGCGGCGACCTCGTCGCGGGGACGGACGGCCCCGTCGAGCCCCAGTAGCCCGACCCGACCTACGGCCGGCCGCAGGAGCGGCACGTGCCGCGGCGGCGCAGCCAGTAGGCGTAGGTCGCCGCGCCGAGCGCGACGGACCACAGCGGCCAGAGCAGCATCGGGCCGATGGCGCCCCACCGGTCGGCGGTGAGGGCGAGCTCCCCCGACTCGAGTCCGACCGCGATGAGGGACAGACCTGCCGGGAGCACCGCGACGGCGACGACGGAGGCCGGCACCACGGCGAGCAGGACGGGCACGCGACGCCCGGCGAGCCCGAGCATCCAGCGCGGGAAGACCTCGCCCCAGCGCTGGAACAGCCCGAGCGTGAGCACGGCGCCGACGAGCGCGAACGCGCCCAGGCCGAACGCGGCGATCCAGCCGTCGTCGCCGGCGAGGTCGGCGACGTCGTCGGGCGAGAAGCCGAGCGGGATCCCGAGCACCCAGGCGATGCGCGTGAGGGCGTAGAACGTGGGGACCGCGGCGGCGACGATCGCGGCGGTACGTCCCCAGCGCGCGGCGGCGGCCGGTGCGGTCCACGCGGGGTCGTGCCCGTCGAGGCGGCGCCCGCAGGACTCGCACGCCGCCGCAGCGCGCCGCGCGAACCGGACGGTCGACGCGGCGAGCAGGGTCCCGCCCCCGAGGACGGCGAGCTGGAGGACGGTGCCGGGCGTGACGAAGTCTGCGAACGCCGCCCGCATGAGGGGGTCGAACGGCGCCATGACGACCGTGACGGGCAGATAGCCGAGGCGCGCGAGGATCGACGCGTCGACGAACGTCACGGCCGCGGCGAGGACGAGGACCACCCCGACGACCGTCGTCGTGCGGACCGCCGGCGTGACCGGGGACCCGTGGCTCCCGCGCCACGTCCAGACCGCGAGCGCCGCGCCCACCACGGCGACGACCGCGAACCACGGCGTGAGGTCGGTCGCGGGGACGGAGTGCCACATGCCGAAGCCGGACGGGTCATCGGCGCCGACGGGCAGAGCGCGGCCGGTGAGCGTGACCACGAGAGCGACGGCGGCTCCGAGCGCCCACCAGAGTGCGGCGGTCGGGGCGATCCACCGGCCTCGGGAGGCGTGCGCGGGGGGTGGTGCTCCGGCGAGGGATCCGACGACGACCGGGGAACGGCCTGGTCCTGCGGGGCGGGGTGTCTGTGACGTAGGGGTGCTCATGCCTCGACCCTCGTCGCCGCGCGCCGACGGCGGATCCCCCGTGACGGCGGTCCGCCTCCCCCGCGTGGGGGATCAGTCGCGCGAGCGCGCCTCGCGCACGGCCCGGAGCGCTCCGGTGGACCACAGCGCCCAGGCCACGAGCACGGGCTGGAAGAACAGGCGGCCGAGGCGCTTGGCGTCGGTGTCGAGGCCGAACCCGTCCTTGCCCTCGGCCCACTGGGCGACGTTGCCCGGGAAGATGACGACGAAGAACGCCGCGGCCACCAGGCCGACGGCGACCTTCCAGCGCGACAGCGCGACGAGCGACCCGCCGAGCACGATCTCGACCGCGCCGGACGCGAGCACGGTGACGTCCTCGTCGACCGGGAACCAGCTCGGCACCTGGGCCTGGAACTCCTCGCGCGCGACGGTGAGGTGGCTGATGCCCGCGCCGACGAGCGCGAGCCCGAGCACGACGCGCGCGATCGTCGCCGCGGGCGAGGTGCGGGGAGCGGGGCCGGTGAGCGCGGAGAGGTCCATGGAGCGATCGTCGCACCGCCCGGGCCCGCCCGCAGGAGCCGGCACCCCTGCACCCCGACGGGCGTCGTCAGCCCGCGCGGACGAACCCCGACTCGTACGCCCGCACGACGGCCTGCGTCCGGTCGCGCACGCCGAGCTTGGCGAGCACGTTGCCGACGTGCGTGCGCACGGTCTCGACGCCGAGGTACAGCTCTGCCGCGATCTCCGCGTTCGACAGCCCGGCCGCGACGAGCCGGAGCACCTCGCCCTCGCGCTCGGTCAGCCGCGCGTCGCGGAGCTCGTCCCCGGACGGCGGCCGGGCGGTCGCGAGGCGCCGCACGGCATCGGGGAACAGGAGCGACTCGCCGCGCGCGACGACGCGCACCGCCTGCGCGACCTCCTCCGGCCGCGCGCGCTTGAGCAGGAACCCGTGCGCGCCCGCGCGCAGCGCGTCGAGCACGTGGTCGTCGTTCTCGAACGTCGTCACGACGAGCACGCGCGGCGCCGGCTCGCGCGCGAGCAGCGCGCGCGTGGCCGCGATGCCGTCGACGCGCGGCATGCGCACGTCCATGAGCACGACGTCGGGGCGTGCGTGCGCGACGACGCCCGGCACCTCGGTCCCGTCCCCCGCCTCGCCGACGACCTCGAGGTCCGGCTCCGCGTCGAGGATGACGCGCAGCCCCGCGCGCACGAGCGGTTCGTCGTCGACGAGCACGACGCGGATCGGCTCGTCCCGCGGCAGTACGGTCATGCGCTCGATCCTGCCAGCGGGAACGACGCGCGCACGACCCACGTGCCGCCGTCGGGCGTCGGGCCTGCGGCGACCTCGCCGCGCAGCAGGCGCGCGCGCTCGCGCATGCCGGCGATCCCGCGACCGCCGGTCGACGGCGCCGCTCCTGTGCCGTCGTCGGGCAAGGTGCTGCCCGGACGACGACGCGGGGCCGGCCCGACCGGGTTGCGCACCTCGACGCGCAGGACCCCCGCCTCGGTGGCGACGTCGACCGTCACGGGCGCGCCGGGCGCGTGCCGCAGCGCGTTGGTCAGCGCCTCCTGCACGAGGCGGTACGCCTCCTGCGACGTCGCGCGGGAGGCGTCGGCCGGCGCCCCCGTCGCCGCCGGCGCTCCCTCGGGCCGTTCGACGCGGCGGACGTCCGCGCCGGTGCGGCGCGCGTCGTCGAGCAGGGCGTCGAGGTCGGCGAGCGTGCGCGCCGGATGGCGCGGCGACGACGCGGAGGAGGGGGCGGTCGAGGCCGTGCTGCCGTCGGCCCGGAGCAGCCCGAGCACGTGGTCGAGGTCCGCCATCGCGCCGCGACCGGTGTCCTCGATCGCGGCGAGCGCGCGGCGGGCGGCGTCGGGGTCGGTGTCGAGGAGGCGCGCCGCGGCGGCGGCCTGGAGGGTCGTGATCGTGAGCGCGTGGCCCACCGAGTCGTGCAGCTCGCGCGCGAGGCGGCCCCGCTCGGCGGCGCGGTCGGCGGCGGCCTCGAGCTCGGCGATGCGCTCGGACTGGTCCGGCCCGAGCAGCGGCCAGGCGGCCTGCTGCAGCACGAGCCGGGCGAGCGCGACGACGTACGGCAGCACGAGCAGCACGACCACCGCCGTCACGACCCACGCCCACGTCGGCAACGCCTCCCACGGGCGCCAGTCCGTGAGCAGCATCGGCTCGATCCCGGTCGCCGAGAGCACGAGCTGGGTCGCGACCGGGACGCCGAAGAGCACCGCGACGAGGACCGCGGCGCCGAGGGTGAGGTGCAGCCCGTACCAGGCCGCCGCCCGCCAGCGGGTCGCGGGGGCGAGCGCGCCGGTCTGCGCACCGGGGAGCGGCACGTCGACGTCGAGGAACGTGCGCGCCGCCGCGATCTCCAGCGTGCGCACCGGCACGAGGAACGGGGGCGTGCAGACGATCACCGCCGACACGGCGGCGAGGACGAGCGTCGCGACCTTCGGCGTCTGCGCCGAGGCGAACATCTGCACGAACCCCGCGACGAGCGCGACGTAGGCCCCCGCCACCACGCCGCCGATGACGAGGAACACTCCCGCCCGGACGGTCGACGCGCTGCGCAGCGGGCCGAGGAGCCGGCGCAGCGGCGAGCGGGCGTCGTCGGGCAGCATGGCCACCAGTCTTCCCGTGGCACGGCGCGGGCGCCTCCCCCTGCGGGGTGAGCCCCGCGGTGCGGGTCGCTCCCGTCGCGATCAGGGACGCGAGCGGCGAGCCGAGCCCTGGCTGCGCGCCTGGTCGGCGAGCGCCCGCACCTCGCGCGCGTACGCGGTCCACAGTGGCGCCGGAAGATCGTGTCCGAGGCCGGGGAAGACGCGCAGACGAGCCCCCGGGATCGCGGCAGCGATCGCGCGCGCGGCGCTCGGCCTCACGATGGGGTCGTCCTCACCGTGCACGACGAGCGTCGGCGTGGCGACGTCGGCGAGGCGTCCGCCGCTCCAGGAGGCGCCGATCTGGCGGCTCTGCGCCTTGGCGTCCCGGGGGCCGCTGTCGGACTCGCGCTCCGCCCAGGCGCGGACGGCCTCCTCGTCGATCGGATAGGTGGACGAGGCGATGAGTCGCGCCACCGCGACGGAGGCGTCGATGTCGCCCTGCCGGCCTTCGGGAAACGTCGTCCGGGCGAGGCGGACCATCGTGCGTGGTCGAAGGTGCCTCCAGACGGCGAGGCCCGAGGCGTCGGAGGGGACGGCGCCTCCGGTGACCAGCCCGAGCACCCGGTCCGGATGGCGGATCGCGAGCCGCTGCGCGAGGAGGCCGCCCATCGAGTGTCCTGCCACGAAGGTGGCCGGGATGTCGACGGCATCGAGGACCGCGACGGCGTCGTCGACCATGTCCTCCGCGGTGTAGGCCGCGCTCTTCGCGCGGGAGAGGGCAACGAAGGGGTTCGTCGTGCGCACCTCCGGCATGCGCGTCGACTCACCGGCGTCGCGCTGGTCGTAGCGCAGCACCTGGAAGCCGACGTCGGCCAGGGCCGCGCAGAGCCCGTCCGGCCACCAGAACCTCGACGCCCCGAGCCCCATGACGAGCATCAGCGGGTCGCCCGCGCTGCCGAGGAACGTGTCGTACGCGATCTGCACCTGCCCGTTGTGTGCGTACCGGGTCGCCGTCCACCGTGCGTTGCTGACCATGCTGACCTCCGGTAAACTGCGATCATTGTTCGCAGAAGGCTAGCAGGACGAGGGAGGACTCCGTGGTGCCGAGCGTGTGGGACCGCCCGGAACGTGGCGCGCGTGGCCCCGCGCCCGCACTGACACGTGAGGGTCTCGGACGCGCGGCGGGAGCCGTCGCGGACGTCGACGGGCTAGACGGGGTGACGATGCGGTCCGCGGCGACGGCAGCGGGCACGGCCTCCGCATCGCTCTACCGCTACGTGACGGGGCGGGACCAGCTCGTCGACCTCATGGTCGACGAGGCGTTCGCCGACCTGGACCTGACGCTCGAGCACGAGGGCGTCGCGGGGGTCCTGGAGCTCGCCCGCCGGGTTCGTGCGCTGCTCCTCCGTCGGCCGTGGCTGCTGGACGCACTCGCCACCCGGGTCGCGACGGGACCGCGGACGATGGCGTACGCCGAGCGCGCGCTGGCGGCCCTCGCTCCCGTCGACGCGCCGGGCTCCGTGAAGCTCGAGGCCTTCGCCGTCGGGAGCACGGTCGTCCGCGCGCTCGTCGACGCCGAGGTGCGACGGGGCGCCGAGACGGAGCTCACGGCGCGCCTGGTCGCCGTCGCGGCCGACGGCGAGCACCCGAGCATCGCGGCCGCGCTCGGCGCGACGTCGTCGCCGGAGCCGCCGGACCTCGAGACCCGGTTCGACCGGCTCGTCCGGGGCGTGCTCGACGGTGTTCTCGGTCAGAGCTGACCGCGGTCAGGCCGCGAGGTCCTGGCCGCTCATGCGGTGGATCGACGCCATGACCTCGTCGGTGAGCTCCCGGCGCGCCTGCGCGGGCTTGGTGCCCGCCGTGATCTGGCGCTGCGGGTCGATGGGCTTGCCGAAGTGCACCTCGACGCGGTGCAGGCGCGGGATCCGCTTGCCGATCGGCTGCACCTTGTCCGTGCCGCGCACCGCGACCGGCACGACGGGCGCGTGCCCCGCGAGCGCGAGCCACGCGACGCCCGTCCGGCCCTTGTGCAGCTTGCCGTCGCGCGAGCGCGTCCCCTCCGGGTAGATGCCGAACGCGCCGCCGCGCTGCAGCACCTCGAGCGCGTCCTCGAGCGAGCGCTGCCCGGCGCGAGGGTCGTCGCGCTGCACCGGGATCATGCCGATCGTCGTGAAGAACCATCGCGAGAGGCGGCCCTTGAGCCCGCGGCCCTCGAAGTACTCGGCCTTGGCGAGGAACGTCACGTGCCGCGGCGCGACGATCGGGATGAGGAGCGAGTCGATGAACGACAGGTGGTTGCTCGCGAGGATGACCGCGCCGTTGCGGGGGATGTTGTTGCGTCCCGTCACCTGCGGTCGCAGCAGCACGTAGGCGAGCAGCGACAGGATGAGCCTGAGGACGCGATAGGTCATCCGTTCATTGTGCACCGTCGCCGACGCACGCCCGTGCACGACGACCCCGGCCCGGGTGCCCGGACGACGCCGCCTCCCGGCGGGCGAGCACGACCAGAACCGCCCGTCGGACGGTGGGATAGGGTCGCGGGCAGCCGACACCTGGAGCCCCGCATGCGCCTCGGAATCCCGAGCCCCGACCTCTCCTGGGCGTCCGTGAGCCTGGGCCCGCTGACCCTCCACGTCTACGCGCTCTGCCTCCTCGCGGGCATCGTCGCCGCCGTCTGGCTCACGTCGCGACGCCTCACCGCACGCGGCGGCCACCCGGGCGCCGTCGTCGACATCGCGATGTGGGCCGTGCCGTTCGGGATCGTCGGCGCCCGGGTCTACCACGTGCTCACCCACTACGGCGACTACTTCGGCGCCGGCCAGGACCCGCTGCGCGTGCTCTACGTCTGGCAGGGCGGCATCGCGATCCTGGGGTCGCTCCTGGGTGGGGCGCTGGGTGCCTACATCGGGTGCCGGCGTGCGGGCATCCGCTTCTGGTCGTTCGCGGACGCGCTCGCCCCGGCGATGCTCCTGGCGCAGGCGATCGGCCGCCTCGGCAACTGGTTCAACAACGAGCTCTTCGGCGCGCCCACCACGCTGCCGTGGGGACTCGAGATCCCGACGAGCAACCCGGCCTTCCCGGACGACCTGCCCGCAGGCACCCTGTTCCACCCGCTCTTCCTCTACGAGATGCTGTGGAACGCCCTGGGGATCGCGGTGATCCTCCTGCTCGAGAAGCGGTTCGGGCTGCGGTGGGGCCGGGCGTTCGGGGCCTACCTCGTCTGGTACGGGTCCGCGCGCGTGTGGCTCGAGGCCCTGCGGATCGACCCGACGAGCGTCACCCCGCTCGGCCTGCCCGCCAACATCTGGGGAGCGTTGGTCGCCGTCGCGCTGGGCCTCGCGATCATCGTCGTCCGCGGCCGCCAGCACCCCGAGCCCGAGACGTCCGTGTACCTCCCCGGGCGCGAGCCGGCCGAGCCGGACCCGGCGAGGGCGACCGCCGACGGCTCGGCGCCCACCGCCGTCGGCGACGCTCACGACACCGGGACGACGCCGAGCGCCTCCGGCTCCTAGCCGCAGCGGTCCGCGGTGCGGCCCCGATAGACGACGAACCCCGCGCCCGAGGTGGAGCCCACCTCGGGCGCGGGGTCGGTCGGGCACGACGCTGTGCCGGGACCGGTACCGCTCGGCTACGGCGTCGCCGTCCTGGGCACCGGGGCCGGGGCCATGCGACCGGGCTCCGGCGTGGGAGCGGACGCCGGTCGGTCGGGCTGCGCGCCGTCGTCGGGCCGGGCGTCGCCGCCGTCCTGCCCTGCGGGCTCCTCGCCGGGCAGCGCACGGCGCGTCGAGCCGTTGAGGACGCCGTCGTCGGTGAGGTCCTCGAGGTCCTCGTCGTCGACCGAGCTCGCTCCGCGCTCCGCGCCCTCGGCGAAGACGGACGGGTCCGGCGGCGTCCCCGCCTTGATGTGGTTGAACAGGATGTTGAGCAGGATCGCCATGATGGCCGCCGAGCTGATGCCCGAGTGGAAGATGATGCCGAACCACGTGGGGAACTGGTCGTAGAAGTCGGGCTTGGCGATCGGGATCATGCCGAACGAGATCGACGCCGCGACGATGATGAGGTTCATCGAGTTGGAGTAGTCGACCTTCGCGAGCGTGCGGATGCCCGACGCCGCGACCGAGCCGAACAGGACGACGCCCGCGCCGCCGAGCACCGGCGTCGGGACGGCGGCCACGACGCGGCCCAGGACGGGCAGCAGGCCGAGGACCACGAGGATCGCGCCGCCCGCCGCGACGACGAACCGCGACTTCACGCCCGTGATGGCGACGAGCCCGACGTTCTGCGCGAACGCCGACTGCGTGAACGAGCCGAAGAACGGCGACACGACCGACGAGGCCATGTCGGCGCGCAGGCCGTTCGCGATGCGCTTGCGGTCGACCTTGGTGTCGACGATCTCCCCCACCGCGATGATGTCCGCCGTCGTCTCGGTGAGGGTCACGAGGATGACGATGAGCATGGAGACGATCGCGGCGATCTCGAACGTCGGGGCGCCGAAGCCCAGGAACGACGGGAACGCGGCGACACGACCCTCGCCCACGCCCGAGAAGTCGGCCATGCCGAGGGCGAGCGCGACGAGCGTGCCGATCACGATCGCGAGGAGGATCGACAGGCGCGAGATCGTGCCGCTGCCGACCTTGGAGAGCAGGATGACGATCGCGAAGGTGAGCGCCGCGAGCCCGATGTTGCTCACCGAGCCGTAGTCCGCGGCCTCGGCGTCGCCGCCCATCGCCCAGTTCGCGGCGACCGGCATGAGCGTGAGGCCGATCGTCGTGATGACGACGCCCGTGACCACGGGTGGGAAGAACCGGATGATCTGCGCGAAGAACGGCGTGATGAGCAGTCCGACCGCGGACGCCACGATCACCGCGCCCAGCACCCCCGGGATCCCACCCCCGCCGTTGACGATCGCGACCATCGTCGACACGCCGGCGAACGACACTCCCTGCACCAGCGGCAGCTGCGACCCGAAGAACGGGATGCCGATGGTCTGCAGGATCGTCGCGAGGCCGCCCATGAAGAGCGACGCCGCGACGAGCGTCCCGATCTCGGCCCCGGTCAGCCCTGCGGCCGACCCCACGATGAGCGGCGGGGCGATGATGCCGCCGTACATCGTGAGCACGTGCTGGAACCCGTACCCGAACGTCGCCCCGAGGGGCAGCCGCTCGTCCTCGGGGCGTACCGGACGGCGTTCGGCGTCGTCCGTGACCCTCGTGGCTCGCGCGTTCATAGCGGACCTCCTCGTCAGCTATCGTTCCGCTTGGCGGAAAACTACTTCCACCATTCGAACGCCAACTGTGACCTGTGTCAAGTCCGTGGCGGCAACTCGTCCGTGGCCTGCGGCGACACGCGGCCGGTCTTCAGCCGGCCACGAGTCGGCGGGCCGCCGCGGAGTGCTCGGCGACGAGCGCGCCGAGGTCGAGGTCGGGGATCGCGCCCTCGACCACGCGCCACCGCCCGCCGACCATGACGCGGTCCGCTCGGTCGGCGCCGCACAGGAGGAGCGCCGCGACCGGGTCGTGCGAGCCGGAGAAGCGGAGCTCGTCGAGACGCCAGAGCGCGAGGTCGGCCTGCCTGCCGACGGCGAGCACACCGACGTCGTCGCGCCCCAGGACGCGCGCGGACCCGCGCGTGCCCCAGCCGAGCGCGCGGGTCACGGGGATGTCGGCGCCGTACCTGAGGCGCTGCAGGTAGAGCGCCTGACGGGCCTCGAGGATCATCGTCGAAGCGTCGTTCGACGCCGACCCGTCGACGCCCAGCCCGACGGGCGCCCCCGCGTCCTCGAGCTCCACGGCCCGGGCGATGCCGGACGCGAGCCGCATGTTCGACGTCGGGCAGTGCGCGACGCCGGTCCCCGCCGCCCCGAGGCGACGCACCTCGTCGTCGTCGAAGTGGATGCCGTGGCCGAGCCACGCGCGGTCGGTGAGCCAGCCGACGGACTCGAGGTAGTCGACGGTGCGCAGGCCGAAGCGCTCGCGGCAGAAGTCCTCCTCGTCGATGGTCTCGGCGAGGTGGGTGTGGAGCCGGACGTCGAGCTCGGTCGCGAGCGCCGCGCTCTCCCGCATCGCCTCGGTCGTCACGGAGAAGGGCGAGCACGGCGCCAGCGCGATCTGCACCTGCGCGCCGGCACCGCGCTCGTGGTACGTCTCCACGAGGCGGCGCGAGTCCTCGAGGATCACGTCGAGGCTCTGCACGACCGACTGGGGCGGCAGTCCGCCGTCGTCCTGGCCGAGGGTCATGGAGCCGCGCGTGAGCGTCGCGCGCATCCCGAGGCGCTTCACCGCGCCGACCTGGATGTCGATCGCGTCGTCGAGACCAGCGGGGAACACGTAGTGGTGGTCGGCCGCCGTCGTGCAGCCCGACAGCAGCAGCTCCGCGAGCGCGACGGTCGTGGCGAGCTCGTGGTCGCGCGGCGTCAGGCGAGCCCAGACGGGGTACAGGCGCTGCAGCCAGGGGAACAGCGGGGCGTCGGCGACCGGCCCCCAGGCGCGGGTGAGGGTCTGGTAGAAGTGGTGGTGGGTGTTGACCAGCCCGGGCGTGAGCACGTGCTGCGACGCGTCGAACGTCTCGTCGACGGGCGTCGTCGGCTGCGCGCCCGCCGCCACGACCTCCGCGACCACCCCGTCCTCGACGACGACGCCGCCGCGCGCGTCGGGCGCGTCCGGGGCGTCGTCCGCGGTGAAGACGCCGAGCGGGTTGCGGATCCACGTCCTGGTCATGGTGCCTCCTGGTGGCTTGTGCGTCACCGAGCGCCTCGGCGCCACGGTGCGCCGGCTCAGTGGTCCTGTCTGCCGATCCAGGTGCCGCGACGACCGCGGCTGGGGCGACCGTAGGCCGGGGCGGGACGGGCCGTCAACCGGCGCGAGCGCCGTCGGGCACGTCCGCGCACCCACCGGGCGAGGTGCGCCGAGGCTGCCGCCGCGCGCCGGTGCGCCGCCTGCGGCATGCTGATTCCCGCCGTCCGCCGACCATCCGGGGAGCACGCCCGTGAACGTCTACGCCCCGCTCGTCCCGGTGTTCGTCGTCGCGCTGCTGGCACCGCTCGTCGCCCGGCTGATGCCCGCGCGCTCACGCCTGCCGCAGGTCGTGCTCCTGCTGCTCGGGGGCGTCCTCATCGGTCCGGCGCTGCTCGACCTCGCCGGCCCCTCCGACGTCACGCTCCTGTCCGACCTCGGGATGGGCTTCCTCTTCCTGCTCGCGGGCTACGAGCTGGAGCCGAGCGTGCTGCGCGAGCGGAGCGGACGGCGCGCGGGTGCGGCCTGGCTGACGTCGCTCGTCGTCGGAGCCGCCGTCGTCGTCGTGCTCTTCGAGCGGGAGTCGGTGCACACCATCGCGGCGGGCGCGATCGCGCTCACCACGACCGCGCTCGGCATCGTGCTGCCGATCCTGCGCGAGGGCGGCCAGCTCGGCTCACGGCTCGGCCGCACGGTGCTCGTCGTCGGGGCCGTCGGTGAGCTGGGGCCGATCGTCGCGATGGCCCTCCTGCTCGGCACGCGCGAGACGGGCGTGGCCGCGACGTTGCTCGTGCTGTTCGCCGTGGCCGCCATCGGGCTCTCGGCGCTGCCGGGCACGTTCAACCTCCCCGGGGGCGGCCGGATCCTGCTCGCGTCCGAGCACGGCACCGGGCAGAGCACGGTTCGGCTGACGGTCCTGCTCCTCGTCGCCCTGCTCGCCGTCGCGGCGGCGATGGGGTTCGACGCGGTCCTCGGCGCGTTCGTCGGGGGCATGGTCCTGCGCCGCTGGGCACCCGGTGACGTGGAGAGCCTCGAGAAGAAGCTCGACGTGGTCGCGTGGGGCGTGTTCGTCCCCGTGTTCTTCGTGAGCTCGGGCATGGGGCTCGACGTCGACTCGATCGTCGCGTCGCCGCTGCTGCCGATCCTGATCCTCGCGCTCATGCTCGTGGTGCGCGGCGGCCCGGTGCTGCTGTGGTTCCGCCGCGGGCTGCCCCGGACCGAGCGCGTGCAGACCGCGCTGTACTCGGCGACCGCCCTGCCGCTGCTCGTCGCGCTCACCGAGATCGCGGTCGACGAGGGCGCGATGACGTCGCGCATCGGGGCGGCGCTCGTCGGAGCCGGCGTCCTGTCCGTGATCGTGCTGCCGATGGTCGCGAGCCGCCTCGGCCCGCAGAGCCCGAGCGCCGAGACCGGTGCGGACGGCGATCCGGCGAGTGATGCACATACGGTCGAATGATGCACGGGGAAGTGCATCACTCGACCGAACGTGCATCACTCGGCCCAGGCCACCGGGGCGCGGCGCGGGCGTGGCTCAGGCGCGGCTCACGACCGCTGACGTCGCTGCGTCCAGCAGGGACTCGGCCGCCCGGCGGGCCTGCCGCGCGACGTCGGCGTCCTGCGTGATGGCGGCCGTCGTCTGCGCGCCCTCGGCGAGCAGCACGACCTGGAGCGCGACGTCGTCGGGCAGGTCCGCCTCCCGCGCGACGTCGCGCGCGTACCGCTGGAACGACTCCTTGTGCTCCCGCACGGCCGCGGCGACGGCGGGCGACGTCGCCCCGAGCTCGCCGAACGAGTTGATGAACGCGCACCCGCGGAACCCGTCCTCGCGGAACCACGAGTCGAGGAAGTCGAAGACGGCGAGCAGCCGCTCGTGCGGTGTCGTCGACCTCGCGGCTGCGGCCTCGATGCCGTCGGCCCACTGGCCGGTGCGGCGTCGGAGCACCGCGACGACGAGGTCGTCCTTGGAGGGGAACAGGGAGTAGATCCGCTTGAGCGACACCCCGGCCTCGGTGCGGACGGCGTCCATGCCCACGGCCCGCACACCCTGGGCGTAGAACAACCGGTCGGCGGCCGCGACCACGGCCTCGCGAGCGTGCGCGTCGTCGAGCATCGTCATCTCCCGTCCATCTCGTGCGGCTTGCGCTGAGAACCATCGTTCTCTAGTGTAGCGACCAACGGGAGAACGACCGTTCTCTCATCTCCGCGAAGGGAGCACGACCATGGGGTACATCACCGTCGGGCAGGAGAACTCGACCGACATCGAGCTGTACTACGAGGACCAGGGCACCGGTCAGGCGGTCGTGCTCATCCACGGCTACCCCCTCGACGGGCACAGCTGGGAGCTGCAGAAGCGCGAGCTCATCGACGCCGGCTACCGCGTCATCACCTACGACCGCCGCGGGTTCGGCGCGTCCAGCAAGGTCGGCAGCGGCTACGACTACGACACGTTCGCTGCAGACCTGAACACCGTCCTCGAGACGCTCGACCTGCGCGACGTCGTCCTCGTCGGCTTCTCGATGGGCACCGGCGAGCTCGCCCGGTACGTGAAGACCTACGGGCACGAGCGCGTCGCGAAGCTCGCGTTCCTCGCCTCGCTCGAGCCGTTCCTCGTCCAGCGCGACGACAACCCCGAGGGTGTGCCGCAGTCCGTGTTCGACGGCATCGCCGACGCCGCGCGCTCCGACCGGTACGCGTGGTTCACCCAGTTCTACGGCGACTTCTACAACCTCGACGAGAACCTCGGCTCGCGGATCAGCGAGGAGGTCGTCCGGGCGAGCTGGAGCACGGCCGTGGGCTCGGCGCCGGTCGCGGCGTACGCCGTCGTGCCGACGTGGATCGAGGACTTCCGCCCCGACGTCGAGGCCGTGCGGGCCGCCGGCAAGCCGACGCTCATCCTGCACGGCACGAAGGACAACATCCTCCCGATCGACGCGACCGGGCGCCGCTTCCACGCGCTCGTGCCCGACGCGGAGTACGTCGAGGTCGAGGGCGCGCCCCACGGTCTCCTGTGGACCCACGCCGCCGAGGTCAACGCCGCGCTGCTCGGGTTCGTCGGCCGCTGACCGGCGCTGACCGGCGCCGTCGAACCCCGGGTTGCGGGTCACACCAGCGGGTGAACGACCCACAACCCGGGGTTCGACGCGTTCCGGTCGATCAGGGAGCGGTCACGAGGTAGTCGTCGGCGTCGTCGTCCCACGCGAGGTCGACGGCGCCCGCGGCCTGCGCCGCCTTGCAGAACTGCAGGAAGCCGCGGTAGCCCAGCGCCTTCTCGCTGAAGTCGGGGCGCCGCTTGCGGATCGCGTTCTTCAGACCCGAGAGCGCAGCGGAACCGCCCTCCTCCTGCACGACCGAGCGCAGGAGTGCGAAGGTCTGGTCGGTGTCGCCCTGCGCGGGCAGCGAGACCTCCGGGTCGCCGGTAGCGGGGCCAGGGGCCAGCTCGACGAAGCCGCGGTCCGCGAGGAACCGCAGGAACTCGCCGAACGTGCGGAATCCGTAGTCCGCCTCGCTGAACGTCGGGTCCTTGCGCAGCAGCGTCCGCTTGAGCACCGACGCGGTGACCGCGCCGCTCGTGGAGGCCTCCAGGTCGGCGAGCGTCTGCGCGACGCGCACCTCCATCGGGACGTCCTCCCCCGCGGGCGCGTCGTCCTCCACCTCGTCCGCCGGCTCAGCGGCCGCCGCCGCCGGAACCTCGGTGCCCGACGTCGTCCCCGACCCGGCGAGCGAGGTCTCCTCACCGTCCACCTCGTCAGCGCGCGTCGTCACGGGCTCGCCCCGACGCGATGCGCGGCCGACGGCCTCACCGAGCTCCGCGAGCGCCGCCTCGGGCGTCTCGGCCGCGGGCTCGGCGATCTCGGTGGCCGCCCCCGTCGTCGTGATCGTGTCCGCGCCGTCGCTCGCCTTCCGCCGTGTCGTCGCGCGGCCCCCACGACGCGCCTTGGCACCGCTGCCGGCCGCCGCGGCCTTGTCGGCGCCGGCGCGCGACCGCACGCTGCGCGGGGCCGGCTCGTCGGGGACGTCGACGCCCTCGAGGCGGTCGTAGAAGAGGAACTCGTCGCACGCGGGCGGCAGGAGGCGCGACGTCGACTTCTCGACGCCCACCCCGATGACGCGCTTGTTGAGCTCGCGCAGCTTGTGGACGAGCGGGGAGAAGTCGCTGTCCCCCGTGCACATGACGAACGTCGAGATGTAGTCCCGCTCGAACGCCATCTCGATCGCGTCGACGACCATCTTGATGTCGGCCGCGTTCTTGCGGGACGCGCCCATGCGCTGCGGCATCTCGATGAGCTCGACCTGGTGGCGGGTCAGCGAGCGCCGGTCCTCGTCGAAGTACGACCAGTCCGCGTAGGCGCGCCGGACGACGACACGTCCCCGCACTGCGAGCGCGTCGGCGATCGGCCCGAAGTCGAACGTCATGCCGCCCAGGTGCTCGCGCGCGCCCAGCGCGAGGTTCTCGTAGTCGATGAAGACGGCCAGGCGTTCCTCGGTGTCCATGCCCCGAGCCTAGGGGGCGGGGATGCCCGCCGCCTCGCCGGCCCCTCGCGATGAGTCCGGACCCGCCCGCCGGTCCATCCTGCGACGGTCGGCCCTCGAGGACCGACCAGCGGGACCGTACCCAGGGAGCACCCATGACCGAGCACGTGACCACCAGCCGCGGCGACACCGTCGCGTACGACCGCCGCGGCGAGGGACCCGGGCTGGTATTCGTCGCCGGCGCCGGTCCGTCCCGCGCGAGCGACCCGTGGACGACCGAGACCGCCGAGCTCGTGTCGGGTCACGGGATCAGGTCCGTCGTCTTCGACCGGCTCGGCAGGGGCGAGAGCCCGGCGGAGGGGACGCTCGACCTCGAGCGTGAGCTCGCCGCGGTCGCCGCGGTCATCGCCGTCGCCGACGGCGGGTCGGGGCGCGGCGCGGTGCTGTGCGGGCACTCGTCGGGCTGCTCGATCGCTCTGGCAGCCGTGCACGCCGGGCTGCCGGTCACGGGGCTCGTGCTGTGGGAGATCCCGCTCGGCGACGACGCGGCCGCGACGAAGGCGTGGATCGACGAGTTCGAGCGCCGGCTCGACGCGGAGGACTACGTCGGCGCGACCGAGCAGTACATGAAGGACATGCCGCCGGAGTGGCTCGACGGCATGCGGCAGTCCCCCGACTTCGAGCAGCTCGCGCGCGGGTCACGGAGCCAGCGCGCCGACGGGCAGTCGCTCGTGTGGGCGACGGCCGCGGTCGAGGACGGCTCGCTCGCGAGCGTCGACGTGCCGGTGCTCGCGATCTACGGGACGTCGACGTACCCCGAGATGCCCGCATCCGCCGAGAGGATCGCCTCCGCGGTACCGGCCGGCGAGTCCCGCGCGGTCGCGGGGGCGGGCCACATGTGGGAGCCGGAGGCGGTGGCGGACGAGCTGGTCCGCTTCGTGCGCGCCACGACCGGCGACTGAGCCCGGCCGTCGCGCCCCGTACGAGTCGTCGAACCCGGGGTTGCGGGTCGACCCGGCCCCGAGACGGCCGACAACCCCGGGTTCGGCGGCGAGCACGTCCGCGCGAGGGCGGGAGAGGGCGGGTGCGGGGGCGGTCTTCTCACGCGCGCTCGTGTACGTTCGTACGCATCATGTGTACGCTCGTCCGCATGACCTCGACCGGCGTCCTGCGCCCGACGCCCGACGTGCGCCGTGCACGGCGCGCCGTCGGGATGCTCTTCCTCACGAACGGCGCGCTGATCGCCAACCTCGTGCCGCGCTACCCGGAGATCAAGGCCGGGCTCGAGCTGGGCAACGCCACGTACGGCCTGACCGTCGCGGCACTGCCCGCGGGCGCCATCGCCGCCGGTCTCGCGGCCGCGTCGCTCGTCCGCCGGTTCGGTTCGGCACGCGTCGCCGTCGCGGGCACGGTCCTGACGGCGACGGGCATCCTGCTCGCGGGCCTCGCACCCGTCCTCCCGCTGCTCGTCGTGGCGCTCTTCGCGGCAGGGGCGACGGACGCGTTCACCGACGTCGCGCAGAACGCCCACGGGCTGCGCGTCCAGCGACGCTACGGCCGCTCGATCATCAACGGCTTCCACGCCCTGTGGTCGGTGGGCGCGGTGCTCGGCGGGGCCATGGCCGCCGCCGCGATCGCCCTCGACCTGCCGCTCGGAGTCCACCTCGGCGTCACCGGCGCGCTGTTCTCCGTGGTCGCGCTCGTCGCGCTGCGGTGGTGCCTCCCCGGCCTCGACGGCGTCGTGCCCGACGCCGCAGCCGCAGACGCGGGGACACCGACCGGTCCGGCGGCCGGTGGCCGGACGACGGCGGTCCTGGCCGCGCTCGTCCTGGTCGCCGTGGCCGGCACGCTGGTCGAGGACGCCGGCAGCACGTGGGCGGCGGTCTACCTGTCCGGGTCGCTCGGCGCGCCCGCGACGCTCGCCGCGACCGGGTTCGTCGCTCTCGTCGGCGCGCAGTTCGTCGGGCGCCTCGTCGGGGACCGGCTCGTCGACCGGTTCGGGCAGCGCGCCGTCGCGCGCGCAGGCGGTGCACTCGTCGCCGTCGGGACGGGCCTCGCCCTCGCGTTCCCCTCCGTCCCCGGGACGATCGCGGGGTTCGCCGCGGCGGGGTTCGGCGTCGCGACGCTCGTCCCCGCGGCGATGCAGCAGGCCGACGAGCTGCCCGGGTTGCGCGCCGGGACGGGCCTCACGCTCGTGTCGTGGCTCATGCGGCTCGGGTTCCTGCTCTCGCCGCCGATCGTCGGGCTCGTCGCCGACGCGACGAGCCTGCGCGCCGGGCTGCTCGTGCTGCCGCTGGCGGGCGTCGTCGTCGTGCTCGTGGCGGGCGTGCTCGCTCCGCGACGCCGGCCCGCAGGCCGGCCGGACGCCGTCGGCCAGGACCCCGACCGACCTCACGACCGGCAAGATGACCCGCATCGCCGCACCCCCGAGCCCGAGGAGGCCACCGCATGACCACCACCGACTACTTCGCCGGGGACGACCGGACGAGCTACGAGCGCATGGCCGCGGGCGACCTCTACGTCGCCGACGACCCGGCGATCACCACCGGCGTGCAGCGCGGCCTGCGCCTCGTCGACGCGTTCCACCGGGCCGTGCTCGACGGCGACGGCGACAACACCCGTGCGCACGAGATCCTCACCGAGCTGCTGGGCTCCCTCGGCGAGGAATCCTGGGTCAAGCCGCCGCTCGCGGTGGACTTCGGCAGCAACGTGCACCTCGGTGCCCGCACGTTCGTGAACTCGGGCCTCACCGCGCTCGACGTCGCGGCCATCACGATCGGCGACGACTGCCTCATCGGCCCGAACGTCCAGCTCCTCACCCCGACCCACCCCGTCGACCCGCAGCCCCGGCGCGACAAGCTCGAGGCCGCCGAGCCCATCACGCTCGGCGACAACGTGTGGCTCGGCGGCGGGGTGATCGTGTGCCCGGGCGTGACGATCGGTGACAACACGGTCGTGGGGGCGGGCTCCGTCGTGACGCGCGACCTGCCCGCGAACGTCGTGGCCGTCGGCAACCCGGCGCGCGTGATCCGCGAGAACATCTGACCGATGAGCGCACCGGACTCCCCGCAGGCGCCGCGGACGCAGCGTCCGCGGCGCCACGACCCCGACCGGCGCAACCGCATCGTCGAGGCGTGCCTCGACGTCATCGCCGAGCACGGCGTCGCGGGCACGTCGCACCGCCGGGTCGCCGCCGCGGCGGACGTCCCGCTGGGCTCGATGACGTACCACTTCGCGGGGATGGACGAGCTCCTCCGTGAGGCGTTCGGACGGTTCGCGCGCGACGTCGCAGCCCAGCTCGAGCGCCGCATGGCCGAGGCCGGGAGCCCCGAGGAGGCCGTCCAGGCGGTGACGGCACTCATCACGCACGACGTCTTCGCGACGCAGCGCGACCTCGTGCTCTCGCACGAGCTCTACACGCTCGCGGCGCGCGAACCGGCCTACCGCACGCTGACGAACGACTGGATGCGCCGCAGCCGGGACGCGCTCGGCCGGCACTTCGACCCTGCGACGTGCCGCGTCCTCGACGCGTTCGTCGAAGGGATGACGATCCACCGCGCGCTCGACACCGAGCCGCACGACGACGACGACGTCCTCGAGGCCGTCCGCCGCCTCACGCAGGTCACGGCGCCGACGACGCCTCCCGCGACGCGCTGACGTCGAACAGCTCGCACGTCGTGCCGTAGTAGGCGTCGGTCGTGCCGCGGTGGGTCATCCCGATCCGGCGGCACACGGCCTGCGACGCCGCGTTGTCGGCGTGCGTGACCGCGACGACACGGTCGAGCCCGCGCGCGAACGCGTGGGCGAGGACGGCGGACGCCGCCTCGGTCGCGTAGCCGCGACCCCACGCGTGGGGGTGGAAGTGCCACCCGATCTCCGTGTCCCCCGAGGGCTGGAGCGGGTCGCCCGTGCCCGACGCCGGGATCGGCTTGAGCAGGATCGTCCCCACGGGCACGTCGTCGGTCGGCGCACCTCCGGACGCGCCCGGGTTCGCGCGCGGCACCACGGCCCAGATCCCGTGCGTCCCGTCGTCGACGGCGTCCCACCGCTCCACGCGCGCGGCGGCCTCGTCGAGGGTGGTCAGGACCTGCGGCGTCGTCCCGATGAAGCGCATGACGTCCCAGCGGGAGTAGATGTCGAGGATCGCCTCGGCGTCGTCGACGGTCCACGGGCGCAGCAGGAGGCGTTCTGTCGTCAGGGTGAGCATCGCGCCAGGCTATGAGACCGCTGCAAGGTCTTTCCCTCAGACGATCTTGGGGAAGCTCAGCAGGAGACCCACGCCGACGACGAGCACGACGCACGCGACGCCGACCATGCCCCAGGACGCGCGCTCGGAGCGGAACCGGCTCGCGAAGGCACCGAAGAACAGCACGAGGGCGAAGAGCACGGTCGTCAGGGTGTAGTTGTCACCCCGCTGGTTGTTCCGCAGCGCCTGCTCGAAGTACTCGTCGGCCCGGGCGTCCGCCTCGACCGCCTCGACCTGCCCAGGCGGCACATACGTGTCGTGCGCGAAGGGGCTCGGCGCGGCGTCGGGGTTCTGGAGCGGCCGCGACGCGAACCACTCCTCGAACGCGGGCTCGAAGTGCGGCGTGAACCGCTCGCGCGCGAACTCCTCGAGCTCGGTGTTGCCCTCCGCGTAGCCCTGGAGGTAGAGGGCGAAGATCTGGAGGTCGATCTCACGGGCGGTGTCCGCGTGCGCCCGCTGCGTGGACGCCTCGATGCGCTGGGTGGACGCGCGCGAGAACGCGATCGACATCTCGCCGCCCCACTTGCTGGCCTCGAACCCGCTCCACGCCGTGAGCACCGCCGTGATGGAGAGCACGACCACCGTCACGGTCTCGCGCAGCGACCTGCCCTCGTGGCCGGCTTCCCGCGCGCTGCTCCGCTCGCCACCTTGCTCGCCGCCCCGCTCGCCACCGTCGCTCACGGCAGGACAGTAGCCCGGGAGGCAAGCCGGCGCGCGGCGGACGGCGCGCCCTCGGCCACGCGCACGGACGGTCGACGCGCGGTCAGACGCAGGGTCAGCCCTGGCGCCGTCGGACGGCGAGCAGCATGCCGCCGACGAGGAGCGCGGCGACGGCGAGGGCCAGCAGCGTCCCGACCTGGGTGCCCGTGGCGGCCAGGTCGTCGTCCCCGTCGGCGTCCATCGGCGGACCGTCCGTCGTGGGACCGTCCGTGGGCGGGACGGTGGGGTCCGTCGGTGTCGGTGTCGGTGTCGGTGTCGGTGTCGGCGGGTCGAGGACCGTGTTCACGATCGTGCACTCCACGTCGGCGCCGTCGTCCACCTGCACGGTGTCCGCGTCGACGAGCGTGCCGCCGTCGCACACCCACTCCTCCTGCGTGTAGTCCCAGTCGCTGCCCGACTCGGACAGGTCGTACGTGCCCTGGGCGACGGGCACGGAGCTGACGTCAGCGCTGCCGTCGAAGCCCGAGATCGCCGTCGGCCCGGCCGCGGTGAGCTCCCAGTCCGTGACGGGCACGACATCGTCGACCACCTGCTTGTGCAGCGTGAGGTTGCCCGCGAGCCAGTGGTTCGTGACCGTGCACGTCACGTCGTCGCCCGGCTCGACGACGACCGTCGAGACCAGCGACCCGCCGCTCTGCGGTGTCTGCACGACGCGCGCGCCGTCGCACACCCAGCGCAGCGCCGTCCACCCGTCCGGGCCACCGCTCTCGCCGAGCAGGTAGCGCCCCGGCGGGACGGCGGCGTGGGAGACCTCGGTCGACCCTGTGACGCCCGAGAGCTCCGCGCCCTCTCCGACCGCGGTGAGCGTCCAGTCGGTCGCGACGGCGTCGCCCGTGTACCCACGGTCGTCCAGCTCCTTGACGAGCGTGAGGTGCGGGAGCTCGGCGCGGTTCGTCACGACGCACGTGACGTCGTCACCGGGGCCCAGCGTGACCGTCGAGCCGTCGACCGGCGCAGGTCCGCAGCTCCACCCCTCCGACACGTAGCCGCCGTAGCCACCCGACTCGGTGAGGTCGTAGCTGCCCGGCGGGAGCGGGACGGACGTGACCTCCGCGCTTCCAGCGGCACCCTCCGCCACGGTCTCCCCGGCGGAGTCGGTCGCGCTGAGCGTCCACGCGGCCGGGTCCGCGGAGCCGCCGACGACCACCTTGACGAGCGTGAGCGTCGACTCGACGTACGTGTTCGTCACCGTGCACACGACGTCCTCGTCGGCACCGATCACGACGCTCGCGCCCTCCTGCACCAGGGCGCCCTCGCACACCCAGCCCTGCGACTCGTAGCCCGGCGGGCCACCCGACTCGGCGAGCGTGTGCACGCCCTCGCCGACGTCGACCTGCGTCACCGCGACGCTGCCGGAGGGCCCCGAGATCGTCCCGGGCTCGCCGTCGGCCTGGGGCCCCGTCGCGGAGAGGGTCCAGTCCTCGGGCGCGGCCGGGCCGCCGTCGACCTGCTTGACGAGCGTGAGGAGCGACGGGAGCGGGGTGTTCGTGATGGTGCACTCGACGACGGCGCCCTCGCCGATCGTCACGACGTCGCCGTCCACGGCGGCGCCCGTGCACTCCCACGGCCCGGCCTCGAAGCCGCTCCACCCGTCCTCGGTCAGCGTGTAGTCGCCTGCAGGGACGAGGGCGTTCGTCACCGCCTCCGAGCCGGACGGGCCGCTGACCGTCACCGGCTCGCCCTGCACCGGCTCCCCGGTCGCGGTGAGCGTCCAGTGCGAGGGCTGGGCGAACAGCTCGCCCTCGAGCTCCTTCGTCAGCGTGAGCGTCGCGCCGACCCACGTGTTCGTCGCGGTGCAGACGACGTCCTCGCCGTCGCCGACCGTCACGGCGCCGTCCGACCCGTCGCCGGCGGCTGCGCCGGTGCAGGACCATGCGCCGTCGTACCCGGGCGGGCCGGCCTCGGTGAGCCCGTACGCGCCCGCCTCGACCTCGGCCGCAGTGACCGCCGCGTCGCCCGTGGCGCCCGTGATCGTGGAGGGGCCGGTGGCCGTGAGAGCCCAGTCCGCGGCCGTGGCCGGCCCGCCCACGACCTCCTTCACCAGGGTGAGGGTCGGCACGGTCGGCGTCACCGGGCCGACGTTCGTCACCGTGCACGTCACCGAGTCGGCGAGGTCGATCGTCACGGTGCTGCCGACCACCTCGGCGCCTTCGCACGTCCAGCCGTCGTCGCGGTAGCCGTCCGGCCCGCCCTCCTCCGAGAGGGTGTACTGGCCGACGCGGACCTCCTGGTTGGTCACGGACTCCGACCCGGAGGGTCCGCCGATCGACGACGGTCCCTGCGCGCGCAGCGTCCAGTCCTCGGGCGACGCCGTGCCGCCCACGACCTCCTTGACGAGCGTCAGCGTCGGGGAGATCGCCTCGTTGTCGACCGTGCAGGTGAGGGTCCCGCCCGCCGGGACGACGACCTCCGGCGTGGGGTCGAAGATGTCCTCGGCGCCGCAGTTCCAGTCCTGGAACCGGTAGCCCGCGACACCCCCCGACTCCCAGATCTGGTAGGTCCCCGCCGGCACCGGGCGCGACTGCACGCCGTTGAGACCGTCGCCCTCGATCACCTCGCCCGTCTCGACGTTCCGCGCGTGCATCGTCCACAGCTCGCGGCGGCCCTCGGACGAGCCGGTGTCGAGGTTCTCGATGCGCTTGAAGAGGGACAGCGTCCCCGTGTCGGCCTGTGCGGACGCGCCACGCGCGCCCGTGATCGCGAGGACGGCCACCACGACCACGGTCAGGAACGCGGCGACCGCCACCCTGACCCGCTCAGGGAGGACCGACGGCACGGACGCCGCGGTCGTCGCACGGCCAGGGGGACGGGGGGACGTCTGCACGCTCGGTACCTCCACGGGTCGGCTCCGAACGTAACGCCTGAGCCCCGCCGACGCTCGGCACGACGCGACCGTTCGTCGCACACGGGCCACCGTTCGTCGCACACCTCGACCGTCCGCCGTCGTGACCTGGATCACGTCCGCACGCCTCCCTAGCCTTCCGGGGTCGGACCGCAACGACGCGACCCTGGAGAGGCTCGATGACCACAGACACCCGCGCGGCGCGGAACGCCGCCCCCGACGACGAGCCGGACATCGTGCCGGACGCGTCGCTGCCCCCCACCGCCGTCCCGGACTCCGTTCCCGGCGCAGGCACCCGCACCCGGTGGACGCCGCAGAAGATCGCGCTCTGGGCGGCGATCTCGCTGCTCGGCGGCATCGCCTGGGTCATGCTCGCCGTCGTGCGCGGCGAGACCGTGAACGCGATCTGGTTCGTGTTCGCGGCCGTGTGCACGTACCTCATCGGGTACCGCTTCTACTCCAAGGTCATCGAGCGCTACATCACGCGCCCCGACGACCGCCGGGCGACGCCCGCCGAGTCCCGCGAGGACGGCAAGGACTACGTCCCGACCGACCGCCGCGTGCTCTTCGGCCACCACTTCGCCGCCATCGCCGGCGCGGGCCCCCTCGTCGGCCCCGTGCTCGCGGCGCAGATGGGCTACCTGCCGGGCACGATCTGGATCATCGTCGGCGTCGTGCTCGCAGGCGCCGTGCAGGACTACCTCGTCCTGTTCTTCTCGATGCGCCGCGGCGGCCGGACCATCGGCCAGATGGCCCGCGACGAGCTCGGACGGGTGGGCGGCACCGCCGCGATCGTCGCGTCGCTGCTCATCATGATCATCATCGTCGCGATCCTCGCGCTCGTCGTCGTCAACGCGCTCGGCGAGAGCCCGTGGGGCGTGTTCTCCGTCTCGATGACCATCCCGATCGCGCTGTTCATGGGCGTGTACCTGCGCTACCTGCGTCCCGGGAAGATCACCGAGGTCTCGCTCATCGGGTTCGGCCTGCTCATGGCCGCGATCGTCGGCGGCGGCTGGGTCGCCGACACCGCGTGGGGGGCGGAGCTCTTCCACCTCGACCGTACGACGATCGCCGTCGGGATCATCGTCTACGGCTTCGTCGCCGCGGTGCTGCCGGTGTGGCTCCTCCTCGCGCCGCGCGACTACCTGTCGACGTTCATGAAGGTCGGCGTCATCGTCGTCCTCGCGGTCGCCGTGATCGTCGTTCGGCCCGAGATCACCGTCCCCGCGATCAGCGAGTTCGCGAGCGGCGAGACCGGCCCCGTCGTCTCCGGCGCCCTCTGGCCCTTCCTCTTCGTGACGATCGCGTGCGGCGCCCTCTCCGGGTTCCACGCGCTCATCGCCTCGGGCACGACGCCCAAGCTCGTCGAGAAGGAGCGCCAGACGCGCTTCATCGGCTACGGCGGCATGCTCATGGAGTCGTTCGTCGCGATCATGGCGCTCGTCGCCGCGATCTCCATCGACCGCGGCATCTACTTCGCGATGAACTCCTCCGCCGCAGCCACGGGCGGCACGGTCGAGGGCGCCGTCGCGTTCGTCAACGGGCTCGGTCTCATGGGCGTCAACCTCACGCCGGACATGCTCACGTCCACCGCCGCGGCGGTCGGCGAGCCGTCGATCGTGTCGCGCACCGGTGGAGCGCCGACACTCGCGCTCGGCCTCGCGCACATCATGCAGCAGCTCGTGGGCGGCACCGCGATGATGGGCTTCTGGTACCACTTCGCGATCATGTTCGAGGCGCTGTTCATCCTCACGGCCGTCGACGCCGGCACGCGCGTCGCCCGGTTCATGCTCCAGGACACGATCGGCAACGTCGCGCCGAAGTTCCGCGACGTCACGTGGCGACCCGGGGTCTGGTTGTGCACCGCGATCATGGTCGCCGGGTGGGGCAGCATCCTCTACCTCGGCGTGACCGACCCGCTCGGCGGCATCAACACGTTCTTCCCGCTGTTCGGCATCGCGAACCAGCTCCTCGCCGCCATCGCGCTCGCCGTGGTGCTGGCGATCGTCGCCAAGCGCGGGCGCAGCTACCAGCGCTGGCTGTGGATCGTCGCGGCGCCGCTCGCGTTCACCGCCGTCATCACGATCTGGGCGTCGATCGAGAAGATCTTCTCCCCCGTCCCCGCGGTCGGGTACTGGGCCAACCACAACGCGTTCAAGGACGCGCTCGCCGCCGGCGAGACGTCGTTCGGCACGGCCGGCTCGGTCGAGGCCATGGAGGCCGTCGTCCGCAACACGTTCGTCCAGGGCACGCTGTCGATCGTGTTCGTCGTGCTCGCGATCGTGGTCATCGTCACCTCGGTGCTCGTGACCGCCAAGGCCCTGCGCGACGGCGGCGGCGAGAACCACGAGGACCCGCCCGTGGCCTCGCGCCGGTTCGCCCCGGCCGACATCGTCGCGACGAAGGCCGAGAAGGAGATCGAGAAGGAGTGGGCGGCGCTGCCGCCCGAGAAGCGTCCTGTCGCGACGGGGCACCGGTGACGGTGCGACAGGGCACGCAGGGTCCCGCCACGACGGTCCGCGCGACCGTCGTGGCGGGGCGCTCGGCCGGCCGGGCAGCCCGCCTGTCCGCGGTCGCGTCAGGCGTCGTCCGGCGCGTGCACGACGGCGCCGCGTCCGTCCGCTGGTACGTGCGGCAGGTCATGGGCGACGACGCGTACGCCACGTACGCCGCGCACCAGAGCTCCGTGCACCCGGGCTGCGTCGTGATGACCGAGCGCGAGTACTGGCGCATGCGCCACGCCGAGCAGGACGCCAACCCCGGGTCGCGCTGCTGCTGACGCCATGTCGTCGAGCATGGCCCGCTAGCGTGACCGACGTGCCACGCCGCCCCGTCCCCATCACGTCCGACCCGCCGCGGGGGACCTTCTCCGCGTGCACCGTCGTGCTCGCCACCGACCTGGAGACGGCGGCGAGGTGGGTCGCCGACGCGTTCGGCGCGCTGCGCTGGAAGCGACGGGCGTCCGACACCGCGCACCGCGAGGGCGCGTCTCTGTGGGAGGTCGGGGGCGCAGCCCGTGCGTTCCTCCTCGACGACCTCGACGTGCTCCGCCTCGTCACCCCGCGCGCGGCGGCCTTCTTCTCCCACGGGCGGGCCGTCGCGACGATCCAGCCCGACGGCCCCGCGCACCGCACCGTCGTCACGCTATCCCTCGTCGAGGGGCAGCTCTCGTGCCGGGAGAGCTTCGGTGCCGTCGCTCGGCACCTGCACGAGACCGCGGGCGGCGCCCGGGCCCTCCCGCCCGGCGACGTCCCGGTGTGGACGAGCGCGTACGACCTGCCCGTCGGCTCCCCCGGCGACCCGCGGTCGCGCAAGCGCCTGTTCCGCGGCTCCTGAACGTCCACCCGGGCGGGCCGCCCGGCGCGGGTGCGAGAGGCCGTGGGACGATGGCGCGCGTGACGGAGCTGACGCTGCACGACGACGCCAAGCGCCGCGTGGTGCGCGCCAACCTCACGTACGTCGCGATCCTCGTGCCGATCCTCGGGCTGACGGCGGTCTCCGTGGGGATCGGCACCCGCAACCTCGCGCTCGCGCTGGGCTACGGGGCCCTCGTGCTCACGATGATCCCGCTGACGTACGTGCTCGCGCGCCGCTTCACCGACCGCTCTCGCGTCACCTTCGGCGACGGGTCCGTGACGGTCCAGGGCTGGGGCCGGCCGCAGCGGTTCACGGTCGCCGACGTCGAGCGCGTCGTCACCGTCGACAGCTTGGGGTTCGCGGGCACGACGCCGACGCACCACCTCATCGTCGTGGGGCCGACGAAGCGCCTGGCCCTGCCCGTCGGGCAGATGTGGGACCGCGGGCAGCTCTCGGCCCTCGCGCTCGACCTGGCGCACCGCGGCGTCCCGCTCAACCCGATCCACCAGCCCGTGACGCCCGCGCAGCTGCGGGCGATGGACCCGCGCCTCGTGCCGTGGCGTCAGGCGCACCCGGTCGCGCTGGGCCTGCTCGTCGGGCTCGGCGTGCTCCTGTTCTTCCTGGTCGCGTTCGTCGTCATGGTCGCGATCCTCGTCTGACCGGCGCGTCGGGCCGAGCGCGGTCGTGCCAGTAGCCCTGCGCGTGCACGCGCGACCGCTCCACGCCCGCCGCCACGAGCTCGGCCCGCACGCGCGCGACCGTGGCGCTCTCCGTCGCGCACCACGCGTAGAAGCCGCCGCCCGCCGCGGCCGCGGACCGGCCGTGCTCCGCGACCCAGCCGCGGACGGCGCCCAGCACCGCCCGCTCGACGCCGCGCCGTCGTCCGCGAGGCACGTGATCGACGCGCACGGTCGCCGGCACGTCACCCAGCGGGGCGTCCGCCGGGTCGTCGGCCTCGACGAGCGCGTGCGCCCGGACGTCGGGGCCAAGGCTCGCGAGGATCCCGCGCACCGCGGGCGCCGAGGTCTCGTCCCCGACGAGGAGCACGTGCCCGACGGCGGGCCCAGGGTCCCACTGGGTGCCGTGGTCGGTCACGCCGAACCGTGCGTGCGGTGCCGACAGCAGGACGCGGTCGCCGGACACCGCACGACGCGCCCAGGCGCTCGCCGGGCCCGCCGGCTCGTGCAGGTAGACGTCGAGGTCGACCTCAACGTCCTGTGCCCGCACCGCTGCGGGCGTGTACGAGCGCATGACCGGTCGCAGGTCGTCGTCGAGCGCGGACCACTCGCGCCGCCACGTGCTCTCGTCCGCCAGCCGTGCGCGGTGCGCGAGCCGGTCCGCACCCGGCCCGGGGAGCAGGATCTTCACGCGCTGGTCGAGCCCGACGTCGGCGCACCCCGCGAGGTCCGGCCCGGCGAGCGTCACGCGTACGAGGCGCGGCCCGACGTCGAGCACGCGCGCGACCGTCGTGGGGAAGAGGACGTTGGGCGACCGGTGGAACCGGCACCCGGACGGGCTCCCGGCCGTGGCCGAGGGCCCGTCCGCCCGGTCAGGAGCCGGCACGGTCCTGCAGGAACCGCTCGATGTCGTCCAGCACGGCCTGCCCGCCGAGCGGGCCGACGCCGCTGATCCACGACGCCTGGTCCACGACGCGCACGTCGGGGAACGACCCGGCGTTGAGCGGAATCTCGGCCGGGACCGCGGACGCGTCGTCGGGGTCGGCGGCGGAGACGAGCACGAGGTCAGCGGCGGCCTCGGTCACGCGCTCCGGGGACAGGTCCACGGAGATGTCCTCGCCCCAGTCCTGCTCCGGGGTCGTGAACCCGACGCACTCGAGCGTGCTGCCCGCGAACGACCGCGGCCCGTAGGCGGAGACGATGCCGTCGCGCGGGCGCAGGAGCTGCGCCGTCCCGGAGACGTCGTAGTCCTCCTGGAGCTGGGCGCAGCGCTCGTCGTAGGCGTCGAGCAGGGCCTGGGCGTCGGCCTCGCGGCCGAGCGCGCGCCCGACGAGCAGCACGTTCTCCTGCCACGGGTCGGTCTGCGTCGCCATGAAGACGGTCGGCGCAACGCTCGCGAGCTGGTCGTAGAGGTCGGCGTGCCGCGACTCGGTGCCGAGGATGAGGTCGGGCTGCAGCGCGGCGATCGCCTCGAGGCTCGGCTCGGGGACCGTCCCCACGACCTCGATCGCCTGCGCCTCCTCCCCCAGGTACGCGGGCACCCCGGCCTCGACGCTCAGCACGGCGGCCCCCACCGGGACGACGCCGAGCGCGACGGCGGTGTCCGTCTCGACGGGCTCGAGGGTCACGACACGCTGCGGGGCCACGGGGATCTCCGCGGTGCCGCGCGCGTGCTCGACGCTGTACCCCGACCCGGTGTCGTCCGGTGCCGGCGTGCCGGTCGCAGCGGGCTCGAGGTCGGACGAGCACGCCGCGAGCAGGGCGGAGGCGAGCACGAGAGCGGTGGCGAGGGCGCCGCGGCGCACGCCGGGGCGGGACGCCGAGGTCCGGGAGATCGGCACAGAAAGTTCCTTTGTCGATTGGGATAGGGCTGCCTTACCTTATCTGGGAAGTCGGGTGCCGGATGCCGCGCTGGTTACGATCGCTGCATGTCCGGGCCCGTGTTCGCCGGCGCCGTCGCCGGTCTCGTCGTGGGCGTCCTGCTCACGCTCGGGCTCGTGCTCGCCTGGCGGCTCGCGCGCGGGTCGCGCGAGCTTGGGAGCGACTCCGACCGGGCGACGTTCCGCACGCTCCACCTCGCGTCACGCGCCGCGACGCACCTGCGTGGCGGGCTCGACGGCGACGACGTCGGGCGGGCGGCACGGTCGCTGCGCCAGCTCCTCGGCGCGGACGCGCTCGCCGTCGTCACCGCCGAGGGTGCCGTCGCGCTCGACGGCAGCTCGACGCTCGAACCGGACGCGCGCCGCATCGCCGAGCGGGTGCTCACCACGGGTCGCCGCCACGTCGAGAGCGACGGACGGAGCGGTGACGTCGTGCGCGGTGACGTCGTGCGCGGTGACGTGGCCGACGCCGTCGGGGTGCCGATCGTGGCGGCCGGGCGCGTCGCGGGCGTCGTCGTCGCGTTCGCCGACCGGGTGCGCCCACCGCTGGTGCGCGCCACGGGCGAGGTCGCGCAGTGGTGCTCGGCCCAGCTCGAGCTCGGCGAGCTCGAGGCGTCACGCACCGCGCTAGCGCAGGCCGAGCTGCGCGCGCTGCGCGCCCAGATCAGCCCGCACTTCGTCTACAACGCCCTCGGCGCGATCGCGGCGTTCATCAGCACCGACCCCGAGCGGGCGCGCGACCTCGTGCTCGACTTCGCCGACTTCACGCGCTACTCGTTCCGGGGCCGCGGGGACTTCACGACGCTCGCCGACGAGCTGCGCTCCATCCACTCCTACGTCGAGCTCGAGCGAGCCCGGTTCGGCGAGCGCCTCACGGTCACGCTCCAGATCGCACCCGAGTCGCTGTCGACCGTCATCCCGTTCCTGTCGCTGCAGCCGCTCGTCGAGAACGCCGTGCGGCACGGGCTGGAGCCGAAGGAGCAGGGCGGCACCATCGTCATCACCGCGCTCGACGAGGGCACCCAGACAGCGATCACGGTCGAGGACGACGGCGTCGGGATGGAACCCGCCGTCGTGCGCGAGCTCCTCACGTCGCGGGGCACGGCGCACGTGGGGCTGCGCAACGTCGACACCCGTGTGCGCCAGCTCTACGGCGACGACCACGCGCTCGACATCGAGACCGCGCTCGGCTCGGGCACCCTGGTCCGGCTGCGTGTGCCCAAGTCGCAGCCGCTGCACGAGACGGAGGTGAGCGTGCCGTGACGACCCCGGACCAGGGCGCCTCGCGCGCCACGGCGAGCGCCGCCGTCGGGCTCGACGTGCTCGTCGCGGACGACGAGCGGCCGGTGCTCGACGAGCTCGTCGCCCTGCTGCGCCGCGACCCGCGCGTGCGGTCGGTGCTCGGGGTCGCGACCGGGTCCGAGGCGCTGCGCGAGCTCTCGACCCGCGCCCTGGACGCCGCGTTCCTCGACATCCACATGCCCGGTCTCACGGGCCTCGACCTCGCCCGCGCGCTCACGCGCTTCGCCGACCGCCCCGCGGTCGTCTTCGTCACCGCCGACGAGGCGCGCGCCCTCGAGGCGTTCGACGTCGAGGCGGTCGACTACGTGCTCAAGCCGGTGCGCCGCGAGCGCCTCACGCGCGCCGTCGACCGGGTGGTGGAGCGGCTCGCCGACCGCACGGGGCGTGGCGGCGGGTCCGGGCGTGGCGCCGGGTCCGGGTCCGCCGCGCCCGACGGCGCGGGGTCGCCTCCCGCGAGCGCCGCGCCCGTCGGGGGTGCCAGCGCCGCGGAGCGTGACGTCCCCGACGACGAGACGCTCGTCGTGACGGTCGGGACGACGACCCGGCTCGTACTCCGCAGCGCCGTGCGGTGGGTGCAGGCGCAGGGCGACTACTCGCGGCTCGTCACGGACACCGAGCACTTCCTCGTCCGCGAGCCGCTGTCGGACCTCGAGGAGCGGTGGGCGCCCGCCGGGTTCCTGCGCGTGCACCGGTCGTACCTGGTGGACCGCACCGCCGTGACCGCGGCGCGGTTCGGCGGGGCGCAGCCCGTGGTCGTCGTCGCGGGGCGCGAGGTGCCCGTGAGCCGTCGCATGGTCCCGGCGGTGCGCGAGGCCCTCCTGCGCCCGCACCGGGGCGAGCCGTGACGGCCCCGCCGCCGTCGCCGTCGGGCGAGCCGCCCGAGCCGGTCGACGAGAGACGCACCCCGGGCCGAGAGATGCACTCCGGCGTGCATCTCTCGACCGAAGGTGCAGCACTCGCCGCCCCCGGGTCGGCGCGCGTGCGCGTGCGGTCGACGGACCCGGTGCCCGACGGCGGTCGCGCACCCCGCGGTGACGTGCCCACCCGGGCCGGTGATGCTGCCGAGACGGACGACGCCACCCTCTACACGCGCGGGCTCGTCCGGGCACAGCTGCGCCTGGGGCTCGCGTGCGTCGTCTCGTTCCTCGTGGCGGTCGCGCTGCTCACGCTGACCATGACGGGGGTGCCGGCGCTGGACGACGTGGTGCTGCTCGGCGTCCCGCTGCCCTGGATCCTGCACGCGTACGGGTTCTACCCGGTGATCCTCGCGTTCGCCGTCGTGTTCGCCGTCGCGGCGGCACGCAACGAGCGCCGGTACCGGGCGCTCGTGGAGGGCGGGTCGGGCGACCCGGGCACCGACGACGGCGGTGGCGCATGAGCACCGCACTGCCCCTGGTCGCCGTCGGGCTGCTCCTCCTCGCGACGGGCCTCATCGGCTTCTACGGCCTGCGCATCTCGCGCACGACGAGCGACTTCTTCGTCGCGTCGCGGACCGTGCGGCCGGTGTGGAACGCGTCGGCGATCAGCGGCGAGTACCTGTCCGCGGGGACGTTCCTCGGGCTGTCCGGCCTCGCGCTGCTCGCGGGCGCCGAGGCGTTCTGGTTCCCCGTCGGCTACGCGGCCGGGTACCTGCTCGTGCTGCTCTTCGTCGCCGGGCCGCTGCGGCGCAGCGGCGCGTACACGATCCCGGACTTCGTGCACGCGCGGCTCGACTCCGTGGTCGCGCGCCGCCTCACGAGCGTGCTCGTGCTCGTCATCGGCTGGCTGTACGTCGTGCCGCAGCTCCACGGCGCCGCGCTGGTCATCACGAGCGTCGCGCCGGTGCCGCCGTGGGTCGGGTCGGTGGGGATCGCGGTCGTCGTGAGCGCCGTCGTCGCGGCCGGCGGCATGCGGTCGATCACGTTCGTCCAGGCGTTCCAGTTCTGGGTGAAGCTCACCGCGCTCGCCGTGCCGCTCGTGGTCGTGCTCATGGCGATGGGTGGTGCGTTCGAGCCCGGTGGCGCGCCGGGCGTGACCTCAGACCCCGCCGCAGCCTTCCCCCACGAGGCCGGGCCGGCGGGCCTCGACGCCTACGCGACCGTGTCGCTCCTCCTCGCGCTGCTGCTCGGCACCACCGGCCTGCCGCACGTCCTCGTCCGCTTCTACACCTCGCCCGACGGCGGCTCGGCCCGCCGCACCACCGTCGTCGTGCTCGTGATGATCAGCGTGTTCTACATGGTGTCGAGCACGCTCGGGCTCGTCGCGCGCGTCGTCGCGCCGGACCTCGCCCGGCCAGGCGTCGCCGACACCGTGGTCCTCGAGCTGCCCGCGCGGCTCGTGCCGGGGCTCGGGGGCGAGGTGCTGACGGCGCTCGTCGTCGCGGGCGCGTTCGCCGCGTTCCTCGGGACGTCGTCCGGGCTCGTCGTGGCGCTCGCCGGGGTCGTGAGCCAGGACCTCTTCGGCGGGACGGTGCGTTCGTTCCGCTGGTCCGCCGTCGTGTGCACGGCCATCCCGCTCGCCGTCGCGCTCGTCACCATCCCGCAAGGGCTCGTGACGAGCGTCGGCACGGTGTTCGTGTTCGCCGCGTCGGCGCTGTCCCCGGTGATCCTGCTCGGGGTGTGGTGGCGCGGGCTCACCGCGCGCGGCGCCGTGGCCGGCATGGTCGTCGGGTCGGTCCTGTGCGCGACGGCGCTGCTCGCCTCGTCCGGTCTCGCCGCGGCCGGGTACGCGACCGGTGCGGGCGTCGACGGCGCCGCGGCCGTCGTGCGGTCGCTGCTCGCCCAGCCCGCGGCGTGGACGATCCCGCTCGCGACGGCGACCGTCGTCGTCGTGTCGCGGCTCGACCGGCACGGCCCGCCCCTGCGCACCGACCGCTTCCTGCGCCGCCTGCACGTCCCCGAACGGCTCCAGTGGCCGGGCGCTGCGCCGTTGCGCGAGCCGTGACGCTACGTCCGCCCCGGCTCGGGGCCGGGTCCGCGGCGAGGTCGTGCGGCGGTCTGCTCGCGTTCGAGCACGTCGTCGACGAAGATTGCGAGCAGTTCGGCGACCTCCGCCGAGTGCGTCTCGAGCAGGAAGTGCCCCGCGTCGTAGACGTGCACCTCGAGCGAGGCCATGACCTCGTGGTAGGCGAGGATCTCGCGGATGTCGAAGAACGTGTCGAACCGCCCCCACAGGACCAGGCACGGCGGCTGGTGCTGCCGGTGGTACTCCGCGATCTCGTCGAAGCGCGCCACGTGCGTGCGGTAGTCGGTGAACAGCCGGAACTGCAGGTCGGTCATGCCGGGCTGCGACAGCCGCTCCCAGTCGAGGTGCCACGACTCGGGCGGGTGCAGCTCCTGCACCTCCGGCGGTGACCCCGCGAGGTACTGGTCGCGGGTCCCCTCGAAGGTCAGCCACTCCGGGAGCAGCTCCTTGTTCTCAGCGCTCGGGTCCGCCCAGAAACGTCGCGCCGTGTCCCACGCCTCGCCGAGCCCGGCGTCGTGAGCGTTGCCGTTCTGCACGACCAGTCCCAGGACCCGGCGCGGGTGTCGCAACGCCAAGGAGTACCCGACGGGAGTGCCGAAGTCGGTGACGTAGAGGACGTACCGCTCGATCCCGAGCGCCGCCAGGAGCGCCTCGATCACGTCCGTCAGGCGCTCGAACGTGTACTCGTCGGGCGGGAGGGCCTCCGAGAACCCGAAGCCCGGGAGGTCGGGTGCGACGACGTACGCGTGCTCGCCCAGCACCGGGACCACGTCGCGGAACGAGTGGGACGACGCAGGGAAGCCGTGCAGCAGCACCACACCGGTCGACGAGCGCACACCGGCCTCGCGGAGGTGGACGCGCACGCCGTCCACCTCACGCACGAGGTGCCGGGGCTTGGCAGAGTGCTTCATCGGACTCCTCTCGACCGGACGGCCGACCACCTGCCCGCCATCATAGGAACGAGCACTCGGCCACGCGTCTCACGGAGCGAGCATGCTCGACCAGATGGCGGATGCCCCGTAGGATCGGGTGAACCATCCAGAGCGGTCGAGAGTCCTGGCTCGACGACACCGCAGCAACCCGCCGACGGAAGCCTCCCGAGGACAAAGGTGCTAACGCCAGGGTCGATGGAGTGACGCATGGTCTCAGAGGCATCCTTCGCGCACCGCCCGGGCAGTCCCCGGCCGACGGTGTCGTTCGAGCTCATGCCCCCGCGGCGCCCGGACGCCGCACCGAAGTTCTGGGAGACGGCGCGGCGGCTCGTCGCGACGCACCCCGACTTCATCTCCGTGACGTACGGCGCCGCCGGGACCGACCGGGCCACCGCCCGCCAGGTCGTCGGGCGGCTGCTGCAGGGCACCCCCGTGCTGCCCATCGCGCACCTCACGTGCGTGGGGGCGTCGCGCGAGGACGTCGAGGCGGTCATCTCCGACTTCCTCGACGAGGGCGTGCGCTCCTTCCTCGCGCTGCGGGGCGACCCGCCGCGCGACCAGCCCGACTGGCGGCCCGCGGCCGACGGCGTCCGGTCGTCCACCGAGCTCGTCGCGCTCCTGCGCGAGGTCGAGGCGTCGCGCTGCGCGTCCGACCCGGCCGTCGCCCTGCGCAGCGCCACGCGCCCGCTGACGATCGCCGTCGCGACGTTCCCCGACGGGAACCCCGCCGCCGGGACGACGCGCACGCAGGAGGTGCGCCGCCTGTGGCAGAAGCAGCAGGCCGGCGCGAGCTTCGCGATCACGCAGCTCTTCTACGACGCGTCGTCGTACACCGACTTCGTCGCCGAGGCCCGCGCGGCTGGCGTGACGATCCCCATCCTCGCCGGGCTGCTGCCCACGACGGAGCCCGCGCGGCTCCGTCGCGTCGAGGAGCTCACGGGCGTGCGCGCGCCCCAGCACCTGCTGGACGCGCTCGACGCCCTGCCCGACCCGGAGGCGCAGCACGCCTACGGGATCGCGTACTCGGTCGACCTCGCGCAGCGCGTCCTCGACGCGGGCACGCCCGGTCTGCACGTGTACACGTTCAACAAGCACCGCGCCGCACTTGACCTGCTCGAGGGTGTCCACCTCGGCGGCGGGTCGCGCGGGACCGGGGGCAGCACCAGCGCTGCCGCCGCCCCGCTCGCCCCGGACCTGGCCAGCGGGCCGTGGGTCACCGGCACCTCCCTGCCCACGACGAGCGCAGCCACGCACGGCACGCCCGTCTGATCGGTCCTGAAGGACCAGCAAGAGGTTTCGATCATGGCCACCTCCCTACCCTCCCCTACCCAGAACCCGGTCCCGTTCCCGGCCGGCACCGTGCTCGGCTACCCGCGCATCGGGCGCCGACGCGAGCTCAAGAAGGCCGTCGAGGCCTTCTGGGCCGGGCGCACGAACGCCGACGAGCTCGAGGCCACGGCCCGCGAGCTGCGGCTCGCGACCGTGCGCCGGCTCGTCGAGCTCGGCCTCGGCGCCGACGACGCGTCCGTCCCCGGGTCGTTCTCCTACTACGACCAGGTGCTCGACGTCGCAGCGTCCCTCGGGGCCGTGCCGTCGCGGTTCGCGTCGCTCCTCGGCACCGGTCCGGACGATGCCGGTCGCCTCGACCTCGCCGGCTACTTCACCGTGGCGCGCGGCGCCGGCGATGACGCCCCGCTCGAGATGACCAAGTGGTTCGACACGAACTACCACTACCTCGTGCCCGAGATCGGCCCGGACACCCCGATCCGGTTCGTCGACGACCGCGTCGTGCGCGAGTTCGTCGAGGCCAAGGAGGCCGGGGTCGTGACGCGGCCCGTCGTCGTCGGGCCGGTGACGTTCCTCGCGCTGTCGAAGGCCGCCGACGACGCCCCCGCGGGGTACTCGCCGCTCGACCGTCTGGACGACGTCGTGGCTGCCTACGCCGACCTCCTGCGCGCGCTCGCCGCGGCCGGAGCGCCGTGGGTCCAGCTCGACGAGCCCATCCTCGTCACCGACCCCGCGAACGCCGAGGAGCTCTCCGCGGCCGTCGAGACGGCGTACCGCGCTCTCGCGACCGACCTCCGCCCGGTGCCGAACCCGGGGTCGCTCCCTACGGAGCCCTCCGGGTCGGGAGACATCCAGGGTTCGGCACGGGACGCGCGGCCCGCCATCCTCGTTGCTGCACCGTACGGTCGACTGGAGACCTCGCCCAGCCCCGACGGCCGCTACCACGACTTCCTCTGGGTCCTCTCGGACACGGACGTCGAGGCGATCGCGATCGATGCGGTGCGGGCGGACATCCCCGACGGTCTGGCGCACGACGGCCTCGCGCGCAAGACACTCGTCGTCGGGCTCATCGACGGGCACAACGTCTGGCGCGCCGACCTCTCCGCGAAGCTTGAGGTGCTCGGTTACGCGAGCAACTTCGCCGGTGGCGCCGTCTCCGTCAGCACGTCGACGTCGCTGCTGCACGTGCCGCACGACGTCGAGGACGAGACCTTTGCCGAGCCGGGTGCCGCGACCGGCACGACGCTCGACCCGCGCCTGCGCGACTGGCTCGCGTTCGCGGACCAGAAGGTCGGCGAGGTCGCGACGCTCGCCCGCGCGCTCACGGAGGGTCGCGACGCCGTCGCGACCGAGATCGAGGCGTCCCGCGCGGCGGTCGCGTCACGCGCCGCGGCGAGCGGCGTCGTCGTGCCGGCGGTGCGCGAGCGCGCGGCCGCGCTGACCGCCGCGGACTTCGCGCGCGGGGACTACGCCGAGCGTGCGGCCGCCCAGCAGGAGCGTCTGAACCTGCCGCCGCTGCCGACGACGACCATCGGGTCGTTCCCGCAGACGCCGGAGATTCGCCGCGCCCGCGCGCAGTGGACCAAGGGCGAGCTCTCGGACGCGGACTACACGGCCGCGATGCGCGCGGAGATCGCGCGCGTCGTCGCGCTCCAGGAGGAGCTGGGCCTCGACGTGCTCGTGCACGGCGAGCCCGAGCGCAACGACATGGTGCAGTACTTCGCGGAGCACCTCGACGGGTTCGCCGTGACCGCGAACGGCTGGGTGCAGTCGTACGGGTCGCGCTGCGTGCGCCCACCGATCCTGTGGGGCGACGTGACCCGCCCGGCGCCGATCACGGTCGAGTGGTCCGCGTACACGGCCTCGCTCACCGAGAAGCCGGTCAAGGGCATGCTCACCGGCCCGGTGACGATCCTCGCGTGGTCGTTCGTGCGCGACGACCAGCCGCTCGGGGACACCGCCAACCAGGTGGGCCTCGCGCTGCGCGACGAGATCGCCGACCTCGAGGCGGCGGGCATCGGGATCGTCCAAGTCGACGAGCCCGCGCTGCGCGAGCTCCTGCCCCTGCGCAAGGCCGATCAGCCGGCGTACCTCGACTGGTCCGTGGGGTCGTTCCGGCTCGCGACCTCCGGGGTGGAGGCGGCCACGCAGATCCACACCCACCTGTGCTACTCGGAGTTCGGCGAGGTCATCGGCGCGATCGACGGCCTCGACGCCGACGTGACGTCCGTCGAGGCGGCGCGGTCGCGCATGGAGATCGTGCCGGAGCTGCGCGACGCCGGGTACTCGCGCGGCATCGGGCCGGGCGTCTACGACATCCACAGCCCGCGCGTGCCGTCCACCGACGAGGTCACCGAGCTCCTCGAGCTCGCGGTGAAGGCCATCGACCCGAAGGTCGTGTGGGTCAACCCCGACTGCGGCCTCAAGACCCGCCGCTACGAGGAGACCGTGCCGTCGCTCGAGCACCTCGTCGCGGCCGCGAAGGCGGTCCGGGCGACGCTGGCCTGACCCGGTCCCGCCGAGGTAGAGGCCTGGTCCGCCGAGGTAGAGGCCTGGTCCAGCGAGGTAGAGGCCTGGTCGCGACCAGGCCTCTACCTCGCGGGGTCGGTGCCCGTCAGCGCTCGGTCGTGCCCGTCCACGACATGGGCCACATGAAGGCGAGGGTCGCCGCGGCGAGCCCGCCGACGAAGAGCCACACGCCGCCGTCGACGCCGGACATGCCCGCGCCCATGAGCACGAGGCCCCCGACGAACAGCACGAACGACACGACGAAGCGCGCGAACGCGCCCGCGTGGCCCGGGATGTCGCGACCTTCGGTCCCGGTGGGCAGGGGGCTGTGCTCCGCCTGCTCGCTGCTCGTGGTCATGGACGTTCTCCTTCTGCGGCTGTACGGGGAGTGCTGGGGCCGGTCCCGCTGGCGGGATCAGTCCAGGTAGTTCTCCACCGTACCGGGATCGCGCACCGTGGCCGCATCCGGGTCGCTCCCAAACTCACGCGCGGCGTCGCGCTGGCGCAGGAGGTCCCAGCACTGGTCGAGCTCGACCTCGATCGCCCGGAGCCGCTCGTGCGCCTGGCCGCCACTGATCGCGTCCTTCGCGAGCTGCTCACGGAGCTCGCGCTCCTGCGCCACGAGGTCGCTGATCGTCCTGCGGATGCCACCGTCCGTCGTCATGCGGTCCACGGTATGCCCGACGGCGCCCGCGCGCCCTGCCTGCGAACGCCGTCGTGCGGTGGTTGCGAGCGACGCCGGGCGGCCCGCGCGGACGCTCGCCCCGGACATCCGCGTCCGTGGCGCGGCCGGCCCCTACCCTCGAGCACATGACGACGACGATCGGCCGCACGGTCCTGCTCTGCCGCGACCTCGACGCGAGCGCCGCCTTCTGGACCGACGGCTTCGGGTTCGGCACGCTGTTCCGCGGCGAGACGGACGGGTTCCCGCTCCTGCACGTCGGTCCCGGGCGCGTGGACGAGCCCGGGCTGTGGCTCGTGCCTCTGCCCGACGGCGCCGCTCCCCTGACACGGTTCGGCCTGCCGAACCTCGTGCTCTACGTCGACGACCTCGATGCTTCCCTCGCGCGGCTCGCGGCGATCGGCGTGGACCCGTTCGTCGGACCGGACGAGGACGCGGGCGACCGGTTCGCGCACGTGAACGACCCGGACGGCCACCGGATCGTCGTGGTCCAGCTCGGGGCACCGTCGTCAGCACAGCCCTCGGCATAGCACCGGGGCCCACCGTTCTCGCCGAACCCGGGGTTACCGGTCACACGGACGCTCCGGTGACGCGAGATCCCGGGCTCGGCGGCTGCCTGGCGGGGATCGTCCGGGCCGGCGCCCCCTCCTCGGCCGACGTGGCCGCTTTCACGTTGACGGCGACGCCCCGCGAGGCGCACCATCGACAGGGACGGTTGCCGAGGGCAGCCGTCCGTCGTGCCGGACGCGCACGACAGGTCAGGTCGCGCTCAGGGCGCGCCGTACGGGACGAGGAGGCGCGGATGCACGGCACCGCAGGCTGCGAGGTGGCCATGACGGCCTGCTCGGGCACGTCCCGCTCCCGCACCGTCCTCCGCTGAGCCACCGGGCCGTACCCCGACTCCGGTGACCGCCCGTGCCGAGCGCTCGGTCGGCGTCGTCCAGACTCTGCGACGACGCCTTCCCCAGCACTCCGCGGGTCTCGGCGACAACGGTTGCGGGCACACCGCCCTCCCCGCCTCGTCCAGCCACGCCCCGCCGCGCCGTCGTGCGCCCGGGCGACCCCGTCGTCGTGCACGCCGGCACTCTGCCGCGCCGCGCCGTCGGACGGGCGGGACCGTACCGACACGGAAGCCGTGAACCCATGAACCCCCTGACCGAGAAGCAGCTCCGCGCGTCCTTCGTCAACGCGTCCAAGCGCGAGGCCGCGCAGGCGACCCTCCCCGACCTCGACGCGCTCGACTGGGACCGCCTCGACTACCTCGGGTGGCGCGACCGCAAGTCGCCGCTGCTCGCGTACGCCGTCGTCGAGGTCGACGGCGAACCGCGCGGCGTCCTGCTGCGCTCGACCGACGCCAAGACGGGCGGCATGCGCAAGCGCGCCGTCTGCGCGTGGTGCGAGGACGTCGTCGTGACGGAGGACGTCAGCCTCTACGTCGCACGCCGCGCCGGCGCCGCGGGCCGCCGCGGCAACACCGTCGGCACGCTCATCTGCACGCACTTCCTGTGCTCGCAGAACGTGCGCCGCGCCCCGACCCGCACGGAGATGGGCGACGACGAGTCGATGCGCGAGCTGTTCGTCGAGCTCCGCGTCGACGGCCTCCGCGAGCGCTCCGCCCGCTTCGTCACCGAGGTCATGCGCGACGCCTGACCAGCGTTCTACCTCGCCGACCACGGTTCTACCTCGCCGAACCACGGTTCTACCTCGGCAGACCGGGGTTCTACCTCGGCGGCGCAGAAGGTGACGCCGAGGGAGAGGCCGAGGGCGGAGCGGGGGTGGGGCGGGTCGTGGTGGGTCTGGCGGGAGCCCGCGAGGAACGAGCGGGCGGATGGTAGACCCGCCCCGCCCCCGCTCCGTCGTCGGCCGGGGTGACCCCCGAACCGGCCGAACCGACGCCCGGCCACCAGTTCCACCGCCCGAGCAGCGTCATCGTCGCGGGGAGCAGGAGCCCCCGGACGACCGTGACGTCGAGCAGGACGGCGACGGCCATGCCGATGCCGACCTCCTTCATCGCGACGAGCTCGCCCGCCGCGAAGCCGAGGAAGACGATGCCGATGGCGACGGCCGCCGTCGTGACGACCGGGCCGGACGCGGTGATGCCGCGGAGGACGGCCCGGTCGTTGGCGACGCGCGGGTCCTCGCCGGGGCGGCGCGCACGCCACTCCTCGGCGGTGCGGGAGAGGAGGAACACCTCGTAGTCGGTCGACAGGCCGAACACGAGCATGCCGACGAGCAGCGGCGTCGTGACGTCGAGCGCGCCCCACGGCTCGAACCCGAGCAGCGAGGCGCCGACGCCGTGCTGGAACACGGACACGAGCACGCCGAGCGTCGCGGCGAGCGTGAGCAGGTTGAGCAGCAGCGCCTTGAGCGGCACGACGAGCGAGCCCGTGAGCAGGAAGAGCAGGACGAACGTGGCGAGCACGACGACGCCCGCGGCGAGCGGGAGACGCTGCGCGAGGTGCCCCTGGGTGTCGACGACCTCGGCGGCGGGACCGGCGACGTGGACGTCGAGGTCGGTGTCGAGGGCGCGGATCGCGCGCACGAGGTCCTGCGCCTCGGCACCGGTCGCGTCGCCGCCCGCTCCGACGTCGGGGGTGATGTCGACGACCGTGACCTCGGGCGGGTAGCCGGTGTCCTGCATGGCGTCCTCGACGCCGGGCAGCGCGGCGACCTCGTCGAGGTGGTCGGCGACGCCGGGAGCGTCGACGGGTGCTTCGACGAGCACCGTGATCGGGGTGACCCCGAGGTCGGCGAAGCGCGAGGTGGTGGCGTCGGCGGCGAGGCGTGCCTCGGCGTCGGCGGGCAGCGACCGCACCTCGGAGCTGCCGAGAGTGAGGGAGCCGAGCGGCGCGGCGAGGGCGAGGAGGAGGGCCGTCGCGCCGAGCGTGACGAGGACGGCGTGCCGCTGCGCGGTGCGCGCGAGGCGTCCGAGCAGCCCGGCACCGCCGCGGCCGGCCCACGGGTGGGACCACGTGCGCGCGCCCGGCGCGGGGATCGCGCGGTGCCAGGTCGCCACGAGAGCGGGGACGAGCGTGAGGCCGGCGGCGGTCGCGACGAGCACGACGACGGCGCCCCCGACCGCCATCCCGGAGAGCAGGGAGTCGCCGAGCAGGAGCAGGCCGGCGAGCGAGATCGCGACGGCGAGGCCGGAGGCGAGCACCGCGCGGCCCGCGGTCGCGAGCGTCCGCCCGACGAGCTCGTCCACGGGCGCGTCGGGTGCGGTGGCGCGTTCCTCGCGGAACCGCGCCAGGACGAGCAGGCTGTAGTCGACCGTCAGCCCGAGCCCGAGCAACGTCACGACGTTCACCGCGAACTCGTTGACGGGCACGATCCCCAGCAGGCCGCTGAGGACGAGCAGCGCGACGGCGATGGACGCGAGCGCGGAGACCAGCGGGAGCAGGCCCGCGCGCAGCCCGCCGAGGACGATGACGAGCACGACGAGCAGCACGACGATCGCCGCACCCTCCCCGACGGCGGCGTCGGTGATCGCCTGCTCGACGAAGGCCTCCTCCGCCAGCAGGGAGCCGCCGACGAGCACCTCGGGGGTGTCGACCGTGTGCAGGCGGTCGGAGATCTGGTGGGCGAGCGCGAGGGCCTCGTCGTCGCTCAGCGCGGGGTCGAGCTCGGCGACGACGAGCGAGCCCTGCCCGTCGTCGGCGATGAGGCCGCCGCCCGTGTAGGCGTCGGTGAGCTCGACGACGCCGGGCAGCGCACGGATCCCGTGCATCACCTCGCTCGCCTGCGCGACGAGCTCGGTCGAGAAGTAGTCGCGGCCGGACAGCACCGCGACGACGGTCTCGCCCTCGGGCGAGAGCTCGTCGAGGCGCTCGGCCGCGAGCGCGGACGCGCTGCCGGGCGGGGCGGGCTCGACGTCGGTGGTCTTGTCGAACACGGCGCCGCCGAGCACGGCACCGAGCACGAGGAGGATCGCCCACACGGCGAGCACCACGGCCCGACGCCGGGCGGCGAACCGTCCGGTCCGGTGCAGCAGGCGTCCGAGCGCCATGGCGTGACTCCCCTCGTCGGGATCCGTCGTGTCAGGAAACAAGCCCCCGCGCGAGCGCGCGAGGGCATGAGGTGAGCACCCTACGCGAGGACGGAGCGCCGTCGGACCACGCTCCGTCCCCCGCGGGACGTCTCTCGGTGCGGCCGGGCGGGGGCAGGATCGCCCCCGCCCGGCCGGGTCCCGGGGCGGTCGGGCGGGGGCAGGATCGCCCCCGCCCGGCCGGGTCCCGGGGCGGTCGGCTCAGGCCGACCGCCCCGGGCTCCGGTTCACCCGCAGGTCACCCGCACGTTCCGGCGTCGTAGGCGACGTCCGCCTCGAACGTCCGGCCGTCGCCGGTCGCGGACACCTGGGCGGCACCCGCCTCGACGGAGGTCGAGCGCGTCGCGAACGACTGGTACGCCGACGCGCCCGGCTGGACGCCCGTCACCGTCTTCGTGCCGAACGGCGTCGTCAGCGTGATGTCTGCCGGCACCGTGTCGTCGTTCGTGGCGCGGACGGCCACGTACGCCTTGCCCGCGAGGCAGCGGGTCTGGGCCGTCGTCGAGATCGCGAGCTCCTCGACCGGCTCGTCGGTCAGCGGCTTCACCCGGATGTTGCGGTAGTTGACCCGCTCGCCGTTCCCGTGGTTCTGGACCCCGAAGAAGCTGCTCACCATGCGCGCCGGGTCGGTGCTCGTGAAGTCGTTGACGAGCACGTCGTTGAGGTAGATGCGGATGCGGTCTCCCTCGACGCGGATGTCGTACGCGTTCCACTGCCCGACCGGGTTGAGCGCCGACTCGACGGCCTCCGCGTCGGCGCCCTGGAACGTGTAGACCGCTCCGGTGGTGCGGTCCGCGGCGTCCGTGGCGTCGATCTGGATCTCGTAGCCCTGGTTGACGGCCACCCACGGGTCGTCGCCCGGGTTCGGGAACCCGACGAACACGCCGCCGTTGTCGTCCTTCGAGAGCTTCCAGTCGAGCTTGAGCGAGTACGCGTCGCCGAGCTCCTCCTGGGTGTACCAGAGCAGGCCCATGCCGCCGGCGCCCTGGATCGAGCAGTCCTCCTGGCGGCCGAAGCCACCCGGGCCGGCCATGCGCCAGCCTGCCTGGAGGCTCGCGAGGGTGCCGTCGTAGAGCGCGGTGTAGCCGTCCTCGACCTCGCCCGGGGTGCAGATGTCCGGGTTCTCGCCGATCGACAGCACGTCGACGTTGATGTTGCCCTCGTCGCCGGTCTCGTACTTCAGCGTGATGGTGTTCGCGCCGGCCTGGAGCTCGAGGTCGCGCGTCTGCACGCCCCAGTCCTTCCAGCTGCCCGTGGTGGGGAAGTTCCACTGGCCGAGGTCCTGCCCGTTCACGTGCAGCGACACGTTCTTGGAGCGCAGCTCGGTGTAGGGGTGGATGCCGTTGGCGAACCGGACGTTCACCGGGTAGGTGCCCGCCTCGGGGACGTTCACGGAGAAGGTGCGGCCGGAGCCGACGTTCGTCATGCCGGCCGCGAAGCCAGAGCCGGAGTAGTTGCTGTGGTCCGAACCGATGCTCGACCCGCCGAGCGGCTGCGCCAGCTCCGCCTCGTACCAGCCGCGGTCGGCCGGGGCGACGTAACCGGGCAGCGAGTTGAGCGTGTACCACGCCTCGGTGCTGAGGAGCTCGGTGCCCTCGGCGGACGCGAACGGACGCGGCGAGCGGACGTAGACGACGTGGCCGGGCTTGAGGCCGTCGATCTTCAGCGTGACGGTCGTGCGGTCCTCGGACACGGTCGCGTCGGTGACGAAGAGGGGCTCCTCGTCGACCTTCGGGCCGCCGTACTGCTGCGTCGGCACGTAGCGCCACTGCTTGACCTGGTAGGCGTCCTCGAGCTTCGCGACGACCTCGTCGGAGACCGGGTCGGTGTACTCGATCTCGAAGCCGCCCTCGACGACGCGCATCTCCTTCATGTCGAAGGAGTCCTCGCCCGCGGGGACGAGCTTCTGCAGGCCGTACCGGAGCTTGCCGGACTCGCCCCAGTTGCCGCCCTCACCGGTGCCGCCGGCGTAGAGCGCGCCGTCGGGGCCGTAGACGACACGGTTGACGCCGACCTCGAGGCCCGCGGTGTGGCGGAAGACCGCACCCTGGAACTCACCGTCGACCTTCTCGAGGAACGCGCGCTGGATGCCGCCGTACGTCACGTCGCCGATGAGCATCTGCCCGGCGAACTCACCGTCCTGGACGAGGAGCGGGTTGCCCGGGGAGTTGGCGATCTCGTTCTGCGGGAGCCACACGGCGGGCGGCGACACGGGGTTCGCGTCGAACATCCCCGCCGGGTTCGTGTAGTGGTTGAAGAACTTGTCCTGCTCGATGTGGACCAGCTTGTTCGACGGCAGCCAGGCACCCTGGTTGTCCGTCCCGAAGATCGCGCCCTCGGGGCCGAAGCCGATGCCGTTGGGCGTGCGCAGGCCGCCGGCGACGTAGGTGACCTCACCCGTGTCGCGGTCGATCTTGATCGACGTGCCGCGGTTGGCGCCGGGCTGCGGGTTGGTCGTCGCGCCGCCGTTGTCGATCGCGACGGACAGGTTGACGTAGAAGTAGTCCTCGTCGTGGATCAGGCCGAACGCGAACTCGTGGAAGTTGCCGCCGTCGGGCCACTCCGCGATCTTCGTGTGCGTGTCGTAGAAGCCGTCTCCGTCGGGGTCGGTGAGCTGCGTGAGCTGGTACCGCTCCGAGACGAAGATCGAGTCGTCGATGACCTCGATGCCCATCGGGTTGAGCAGCTCGTCCGCGACCTTCGTCGCCGTGACGTCCTCGGGGCCGTCGGCCTCGACGACACCGTCGAGGAAGTACACCTCGCCGGACACCGGGTCGGGACGCCAGCCTCCGGAGCTCACCTCGCCCGTCGTCACGACGGCGAGCTTCTGGTCCGGTGTGAACGCCAGGCCCGAGACCTTGGGCTCGAAGCCCTCGGGGCGCAGGTCCACGAGGTCGTAGTTCGGGTTCACGCTGTCGAGGCGCAGACCGTCACCGGCGGTGTCGGTCGCGCCCTCGCAGTACTTGTACCCGGGCGCGGTCACGCGCACGACGCCCGCCTCGGTGCTCAGCACCGAGGTCGGGACGGTCACGAACTCCGTGCTGCCCGGCGTCTTCCAGGCGAGCGTGAGGCGCTGGTTGTAGCCACCCTCGTAGTAGTCGACGCGCAGCTCGTGCACGCCCGCGGTGAGCGTCGCGGCACCCTCGACCGACGTCGAGTCGTTCGGGCCGTCGTTCTCGATGACGAGCTGCCCGTCGATGTAGACGAGCGCGCCGTCGTCGTTCGTGACGCGGAACTGGTACTGCCCGTCGGCGGGAACGGTCAGGTTGGCGGTGACCTGGGAGATGAAGTTGTCCTCGCCGCCGAACTGCTCGGCGGTCGACCAGTCGATCGTCGGCATGAGCTTGTCGACGTTCGGCGTCTGGCCGGACTTCAGGGTGCAGACCCCTCCGGGGTCCTGGGCGAGCTGGAAGGTCCGCAGCGTGACGCCGGGCTCCTGCTCGGGGAGGTCTGCCGCGGCCGGCACAGCCCAGCCCGCGACGACCAGGGCGCCGAGGGTGAGGGCGGCAGCACCGCGGCGGTGCCTGGCCCGGCGGGTCGCCGGCAGGCTCGTGCGTACGAGCATCGTTGCTCCTTCTTCGTATGGATCATCGGGTCGACGAAGCTGGCCCCCCAGTGTCACCCGCTCCACGCCCGTGCTTTGACAACGCTGTCGATCGTAAACCGGTTCTGTCAGACCGTCTACAACTTCCGTGTAACGATCGGCGAAAGTGCGGTCGGCCGCCGTCGTAGGCTCGGCGGCATGAACGCACGCCACGGCGACATCGCCGACGCGACCGTCTCGCGGCCGTTCGCGCAGGTCGATGTCTTCTCCGACCGCCCCACGCTCGGCAACCCGGTCGCCGTCGTGCTCGACGGCGATGGCCTCACCGACGAGCACATGGCCGCGTTCACCCGGTGGACGAACCTCTCGGAGACGACATTCCTCCTGCCGCCCACCGCCGACGGAGTCGCTGGGGGCGCCGACTACCGGCTGCGGATTTTCACCCCCTCCGGCGAGCTGCCGTTCGCCGGCCACCCGACCCTCGGCTCGTGCCACGCGTGGCTCGAGGCGGGCGGGCAGCCCCGGGCGGGAGACGTCGTCGTGCAGGAGTGCGGCGTCGGCCTGGTGACGATCCGCCGGGAGGGCCCGTCGTCCGACGGGGGCGCGCCACGCCTCGCGTTCGCCGCGCCGGACCTCCTCTCGGACGAACCGGTCCCCGCCGACGAGCTCGCGGCGATCGTGGCGGCGCTCGGCATCCCCGACGACGCGGTGCCCGGCCAGGTGCTCGATCACCGCCTGCTCGACAACGGGCCCGGGTGGCGTGTCGTGCTGCTCGACTCGGCCGCGCGCGTCGCCGAGCTCGCTCCCGACTGGACACGTCTGCGCGTCGATCACCCCGACCTGTCCGTCGGTGTCGTGAGCCTCTACGGCGACGCGCCCGAGGGTGGTCCGGGCGGTGGCGGGCCCGACGGCGTCGCGGTCGAGGTCCGCGGGTTCGCCCTGGGCATGGGCATCCCGGAGGACCCGGTGACGGGGAGCCTCAACGCCGTCGTCGGCCAGTGGCTCACGCGCGACGGACGGCTGCCCGACCGCTACGTCGCCGCGCAGGGCGCCGCGCTCGGCCGAGCCGGACGCGTCCACGTCGAGCGCGACGACACCGGCACCGTGTGGGTCGGCGGCGCGAGCGTGACGTGCGTCGCGGGGACCGTCCGCCTCTGAGCGAGCGCCGCCGAGGTCGCCGAACCCGGGGTTGTGCGCCGTCCGAGGCGCTGATCCACACGTAACCCCGGGTTCGGCCGGAAAGGCGGCCACCCTGAACCTGGTGGCTCCGTAGACTGCGGCAAGTGTCAACAACCCCAACAGTTCCCGGGCCCGCTCGCGCCCTGACGGACGCCGTCGTGCAGCGGGCGCGCTGGGCGCTCATGGTGCAGTTCGGTCTGTTCGGAGTCATCGGCGCGTCGTGGATGAGCCGGCTGCCCTCGGTGCGCGAGGCGCTCGGGATCAGCGCGAGCCAGCTCGGCCTGGTGCTCGTCGTGGGTGGCGTCGGCACGCTCACGGCGGTGGTGGTCACCGGGGCGGTCGTCGCGCGGTTCGGCAGCCGCACGACGCTCGTCGTCGCGACGGCGGGGAACGTCGCCGGGTTCGGCCTCGTCGCGCTCGGCACCGGGACGGGCAGCGTCGGGTTCTTCGCCCTCGGCGCGCTCCTCAACGGCATGTGCGGCGCGCTGACCAACGTGCCCATCAACATCTGCGCCGCGTCCGTCGAGCAGCACGTCGGCCGCGCGATCCTCCCCCACTTCCACGCGGCGTTCTCCATCGGCGCCGCAGGCGGCGCGCTCGTCGCCGCCGTGTTCTCGTGGGCGCAGGTCGGCATCACCGCACAGGTCGTCGTCGTCACGCTCGCGGTCACCGCAGCGCGCGCCCTGCTCATCCGCCCGGCGACCGCGCTCGCGCCCGAGCGGGCGTCGTCGGGAACCACCGACCTGCCCGACGACGGCGCCTCCCCCGGGCCGGTCGTCCCATCCCGCCGCGGGGCAGGCGTGCGGGCCGCGCTCTCCGCGTGGCGCGAGCCGCGCACGCTGCTCATCGGGCTCGTGCTGCTCGCGTCGTCGCTCTCGGAGGGGTCGGCCGGGAACTGGCTGTCGATCGCCGTCGTCGACGGGTTCGAGGTGCGCGAGGCGCTCGGCGCCGTCGCGTACGGGACGTTCGTCGGGGCGATGACGGTGTGCCGGTTCGCCGGGACGGGCCTGATCGACCGGTTCGGTCGCGTCACGGTGCTCCGCGTGTCCGGGGTCTCGGCGCTCGTCGGGCTGCTCGTGTTCGGGCTCGCCCCGGGCCTTCCCCTCGCCTGGGTCGGCATCGTGCTGTGGGGCTGCGGCGCGGCCCTGGCCAACCCCGTCGCGATCGCCGCGGCGTCGGACGACCCCGCGCACGCGGCGCCGCGCGTCGCCGTCGCGACGTCGTTCTCGACGGTCGCGATGCTCACCGCGCCACCGCTGCTCGGCCTGCTCGTCGACGGGGTCGGCGCGCGGCACGCGCTCCTGGTGATCTGTGCGGCGACGGTGCTCAGCCTCGCCGTGGCGGGCGCCGTCCGGCCGTCGGGCACGACGCCGGGCGCCGGGGCACCCGCCGACCGCACCGAGACTGCCGGAGCACCTACCCCGCGGCCGAGCACCCGCTCGACGTGACCTTGCTCACACCCTCGGACCGCACACCGCTCTGACCTGCGTGAATGCGTCGTGGTAGCGCGTCCATGGATCCCGTCTGCGGCCGCATTCCCTAGGTTTGTCGCGGTCAGCCTGAGATGCCTCGTCCGTGCGAAAGGTCCTGTTCCGTGCGCCTCACCCCCGCCGTCGTCGTCGCCTCCGCCCTCGTCCTCGCCGGCCCGGCGGGTGCCGCCGCCGCGGGGGGTTCGGACGGCCCCACGCCCTACACCGTGACCGCCGACGGGGTGACCCTGCCCGAGGGCCGTGCGTTCGCCGCGCACGGGCACGTCAACTACCGCGTCGTGCCGGTCGGCGGAGGGGCGTCGGTGCAGCTCAACGTGCACCTCGACCCGAACAACGACCAGCCGGGCGGCGCCTACGTCGGCGCCCGCACGCTCGACTTCGCAGAGGCCGCCGAGCGGTTCTCCGAGGGCTACTGCGTGACGTGGGTCCAGGTCGAGGGCTTCGACGAGCACTTCGGCGAGGGCGGCCAGGAGCCCGTCTGCACCACCGTGCCCGAGGAGCCCGCGACGCCCGTCGAGCCGGGCCGCCCCGCGACGCCGCCCGCGGAGGTTCAGGTGCCCGAGGCCCCCGCGAACCCCGTGGCGCCGGCTGCCGAGGAGCCTGCCGCGACGCCGCCCGCGGAGGACGAGGCCACTCCCCTCGCGCCGAGCACGGCTGACGACACGGCGCCGTCGCCCGTGGCCGACGCCGCGACGCCGGTGACGCTCGAGCTGGAGGCACGGTCTGCGTCGGGTGCGACGGCCGACGCCGCCGAGCCGTCGGACGAGACCGGGCTCGCGAGCACCGGGACCTCGACGATCGTCGCCCTCGTGGTCGGGGCCCTGCTCGTCGCGGCGGGCGTCGCGCTGCTCGTCGTCCGGCGCGTGCGACGCGCCTGACCCAGGCCGTCGGCCCGGTCGACGCCGAGGTAGAACCGTGGCCCCGCGAGGTAGAACCGTGGTCCGCGACGTCGCGACCGTGGACGATCGGTCCGTGAACCACGCCGAGATCTCCCGCCTGCGGCACGACGCGCGGGAGCGCGCCCGCAGCCGTCCGCGGCTGCCGTTCGACGGGTCGGTCGTCGACACGTCCCACGACGGCGTCGCCCTGCGCCGCTACGTGCCGACGGACCACGACCCGCGATCCGCCACCGTGTTCCTCCACGGCGGCTACGGCGTCCTCGGTGACCTCGACCTGCAGGACGGCGTCTGCCGCCGCACGGCGTCGACGCTCGGCACCGTCGTCGTCTCCGTCGACTACCGGCTCGCCCCCGAGGCCTCGCTCGAGGACTCGGTCGCGGACGCGCTCGTCGCGCTCGACCTCCTCGCGGCCGACGGCGTCGAGCGGCTCTCGCTGCTGGGCGACTCCGCGGGCGGCACGGTCGCGATCGCTGCCGCGCGGCGCCTGGACGGCATGCGCCGCTACCTGGCCTGGCTGGCGCTGACCAACCCGAACCTCGACCTCACGCTCGGGTCGTTCGACGCGGCGCGACCGGGCGGGCCGGACCCCGCACTGTCCGCCGAGGCGTTCCGCGCCTGGACGCGCGTCGAGACGCTGGCCGACGCCCCGCGGTTCGACCTCGGTGCGACGGGCCTCCCACCGACGTTCCTCGCCGTCGGCGACCAGGACGCGCTCCTGCCGGAGGCCCGCACGCTGGTGGCCGCGTGCGAGCGTGCCGGCGTCCGGTCGCAACTCGTCGTGCTCGCCGGTGCGGGCCACGGGTTCCTGGGCGGTGACGACGCACCGACGGTCCTCGCCGCGCTGCGGGACTTCGCCCGCGGCGTCATGCGAGACGACTCCGCGGGGCCGGGCGCCGCCGTCGGGCCCGACGCGGCGACCTGACGGCGACCGCAGGACACACCTCGTGCGCGCCGGCCCCCGCGGCGAGCCCGGTCCACGGTCACCCCCCGGCCGCGAACCCGTCGTACGCGGCGAGGCGCTCGCGGTCGGAGAGGAGGTCGATCCCGAGCACGCGGCCGTCGCGCACGGTGAACGCGAGGACGGCGCGCACCTGGCCGTCGCGCACCGAGACCAGCCCCGGGGACCCGGCGACGAGCGCCGGGCGCGAGAACCGCGCGCCGTCGAAGTGCAGGCGCGCCTGCTGGGCGACGGCCTGCGCACCGCGCAGCACGCGGGTCAGCTCGCCCGGGCCGTAGTCGAGCCGCAGGGTGATCTCGGGGTCGAGCAGGGCGAGGAGCCCGTCGAAGTCACCCGCCTGCGAGGCCGCGAGGTAGGCCGCCACCACCTCGCGACGGCGCGCGACGGCGTCCTGCCGCGGGACGCCGTCGCGCACCTTGCGCCGGGCCCGGCTGGCGAGCTGGCGCGTGGCCGTGACCGACCGGTCCACGATCGGCGCGATCTCCTCGAAGGGCACCGAGAACTGGTCGTGCAGGACGAAGGCGACGCGCTCGGCCGGTGCCAGCGTGTCGAGGACGACGAGCAGCGCGGACCCGAGCTCGTCCGACTCGACGGCCCGCCGGGCGGGGTCCTCGGGCCCGTCCAGGGGTGCGACGTCGAGGTCGGGAAGGTGCGCGCCGCGGGGCGTCTCCCACGTCGACTCGCGACGCGAGGAGCGCGAGCGCAGCAGGTTGAGCGCGACCCGGGCGACGATCGTGGTGAGCCAGCCGCCGAGGTTCTCCACGCCCGCGGTCCCGGCCGACTGCGCCCGGAACCACGCGTCCTGCACGGCGTCCTCGGCGTCGGCGGCCGAGCCGAGGACCCGGTACGCGACCGAGCGCAGGTGCGGGCGGAACGACTCGAACTGCTCTGCCGCGAGCTCGTCGGTGCTCACCGGTCACACTCCTTCGTCGGGACGTGTCAGAGGGATGACAGCACACGCTGCCGGTGCTCACCGAACCACGGAACCGACGCGCCGGCCACCTTCGAAGGAGCCTGTTTTGCACACCCTCACCTCGGCAGACACCCTCGCCTCGACGCTCGACGGCCGCCTCCTGCTCCCCGGTGACGCGGACTTCGACCGCGCCGCGACCCCGTGGAACCTCGCCGTCCGGCAGCCCGTCGCGGCGGTGGTCGAGGCCGCGCACGCCGACGACGTCGCCGCGACCGTGCGGCACGCTGCTCGCGCCGGTCTCGCCGTCGCCGCCCAGTCCACCGGGCACGGCGCCTCGGGCGCGGCCGCGGGGACGGTCCTGCTGCGAACGGCCGCGCTCGACGACGTCGAGGTCGACCCGGCCCGGCGCGTGGCCCGGGTCGGCGCCGGAGCCTCGTGGGGCGCGGTCCAGGCGGCGGCCGCGCCCCACGGACTGACGACCCTGCTCGGCAGCGCGCCGGGCGTCGGCGCCGTCGGGTACACGCTCGGCGGCGGCATCGGCTGGTTCAGCCGCGCGCACGGGCTCGCGGCGGACAGCGTGCGGTCGTTCGACGTCGTCGGCCCTGACGGCGAGCCGGCCACGGTCTCGGCGGACTCCGACCCCGAGCTGTTCTGGGCGCTGCGCGGTGGCGGCGGCGACCTGGCCGTCGTGACGTCGATGGAGATCGACCTGGTGCCCGTGCCCGCGTTCTCGGGCGGCCGGCTCGCGTGGCCGGCGGAGCAGGCGGGCCGGGTCCTGGACGTCTACCGCGCGGTCACCGCGACAGCCCCGCCCGCGCTGAGCCTGTGGCTCTCGCGCGTGGAGGCACCCGGTGCTCCGGCGGTCGTCGTGGTCCACGCCGCCTTCCTGGGCGACGACGCCGAGGCCCGCGCGCTGCTGCGGCCGTTCGCCGAGGTCCCCGGTGCCCTCGGCCCCGCGCTCGACGACGCCGTCCGGCCCGTCGGACTGGCGGACGTCGGTGACATCACGGGCGACCCGACCGACCCGGCGGCAGGCCGGTCGCGCGCCGCGCTGCTGTCGCGGATCGACGACGCGACCGTCGAGCACCTGTTCACGTCCCCCGTCGCTCCGCTGCTCCTGCTGCAGCTGCGCCACCTGGGCGGGGCGCTGGCGGACCCGGGAGCCGGTGCGGGGGCGCTCGGTGCGCTCACCGAGCCGTACCTGCTCTACGCCTTCGGCCTCGCGTTCGAGCCCGGGATCGCCGCCGCCGTCGGGGAACGGCTCGACCACCTGCGCGACGACGTCGCCGACGTGGCCACCGGCCGCATCCCGACGACGTTCCTGGCCCCGGGGGACACCGCGGCGGCCGCGTTCGACCGACCCGCGCTCGCCCGGCTCCAGGAGCTCAAGAGCTCGCGCGACCCGCGGTCGGTGATCCGCGGCGCGTACCCGCTGCGGGGCTGACCCGTGACGCCCACCTCGTCCGTCAGGGGGTCTCGACCCGCGGCTGCTCGCTCTCGCGCTGTGCGGTCGTCGCGCCGTCGCGCTCGGCGAGCGCCGCGGCCACGGCCTCGTCGACGGCGCGCTGCTGGGCCGTACGGGCGCGGCGGCGGGCCCGCACGCGCCACACGACGAGCAGCACGACGGCGACGAGCAGCCCGAGCGCGACCCACGGCACCGCCCAGACGGAGGCGGACGCCGTGACGCCGGGCACCACGACCTCCGGGTCGGGAACCGTGCCGAGCAGCGGCACGACCTCGCCGCCGACGGTCAGCGTCACCACCTCCCGGAACAGCGGCCACACGCCGTCGACCTCGACCGAGCGCTGGACCGCCGACCCGGGCAGGAGCTCGGGGACCTCGACGTCGACCGCCGACGTCCCACCGAGACCGAACGGCCCGGCGACGCGGACCGCCGTCTCGGGCGCGACGCGCGTGTTGCCCTCGTTCGTCACGGTGAAGGTCACGGTCGCGCTCCCGGGCGCGAACGGGTTGAGCGTGCCGTCGTAGGTGACCCGGACGTCGTCGACGGCGAGCGCCGGCGCGAGGTCGCCCTGGACGCGCAGGTGGACGCGCGAGCCGAGCCGACGGTCGGTCGTGACGCCGTCGTCCGCGACGACGACGAGCGACGACACGACGCCGGCGGCGTAGTCCCCCGGCGTCGCGTCGTCGGGCACCGTGACGGTGAACGGGACCTCGGCCTGCTCCTGCGGGGCGACGACGATCTCGGGCTGCTCGAGCGCGATCCAGGACCCGAGCGCGGAAGACTCCTCGCCCGCGGGCAGGAGGTCGAGCGTGCCGTCGTCGGTGAGGTAGCCGTCGGCGGCGTAGACGCCGAGGGTGAGCGGGGCGTCGCCGTGGTTCGACACGACGATCGAGTCGGTGAGCGATCCGCCCGGCGCGAGCGAGTAGGCGAAGTTGGGCCGGTCGACGCCGTGCGCGGTGTCGCCGGGGCGGACGCCCCACTGCACGGTCTGCTCCGGCTCCTGGGCAGGCTCGGCTTCGGGTGCGACTTCGGCGGTGACGGACCCCGGGACGGGCGTGGCACCGAGCCCGACCGCGGAGGCGGCGGGCGCGGCCAGCAGCGCGGCCGCGAGCAGGGAGGCGGCGAGCGTGAGTCGGGGGCGTCGGTGGGTCATGCCACGGTCCTTCGTCGGTGAAGATCGGGGCGGCTCGTCGAGACGGTTGCCGCCGGGTGGGCCGGCCGCCACGGCGCTCGTGGCGGCCGGCCGTGCCCCGCTCCCTCGGCCTGAGGGCGGGGCGGGTGTGCCGGCCCGGGTGCTGCCCGTCACCCGGGTCGGCGGGATCAGCCCAGCGCGGTGAGCGTGATCGTCGCGGTGTACGTGCCGCGCGGGGTGTCGAGCGGGAGCTTGAGGTCGAGCTCCGCACCGATCACCGACGCGCCGCGCGCGTGGCCCTCGTCGGCCCGCGCGAGGGTGCGGGCCTGCTTGAGGCCCTCGCCCTCGTCGAACCCGGACGCCACGTGGTCGCCCCCGACGGCGTCGCCACCGTTCTCGAGGACGCCCGGCGTCCAGCCGAGGTGCTTGCCGTCCACGGTCTGCCCGCCCGCGGCGAAGTCGGACACCTGGCCCGTGACCGACCACGCCGGGTCGCCCGCGCGCGTGTCCTGCACGCGGACCGGGACGAGCTGTCCCTGGGCCTGGTAGTACGACAGCTCCTCGTTCGCCACACCGAGGTCGACGAGGCTCGACGAGCCCTCGAGCGACCACGTGAGCTCGCCGCCGGTCTGCTGCGGCACGGTGACCGCCACGGCCTGGTCGCCCTCGGGCGCCGCTCCCGGCTCCTCGCCGGTGTGGTCGCCCTCGACGGCACCGGCCGTGTTGCCCGGGCCGAACGCGGCGGCCGGGTCGTTGCCCGACGTCCGGATGGTTCCCTGCACCGCGGTGCCGGCGACCCGGAGGTTGCCCGCGTTGTCCGTGAGCACGAGGTCGCCCGCGACGGCGTTGCCCCACTCGTCGGCCTCGCCGTCCGCCGTCGCGCCGACGAGCAGGTCGCGCGCACCGTTGCTCACGGTGAGCGTGCCGCCGACGACGGCGCCCGCGACGGTCACACCGTACGCGGAGCCGTCGAGCGTGGCGTCGCCGTGCACGGACGTGCGGAGCAGGTCGACGTAGCTCGCCGACTGCGTGAGCAGCGTGCCGGTGACCGTCGAGTCGCTGATCTCGACGTCGACGCCGCCCGCCGCGAGGTCGCCCCCGACCGTGAGGTCGTTGACGTAGAGGAAACCGTTGCGCGAGCCCTCCGAGTAGACGCTCACGTCGCCCGCGACGCTCGAGCCGTCGAGCAGGACGCCGTACGCGTCGGTCGCGACGACGTCGCCCCCGACCGTCACGGACGTCGCGTCGAGCCAGCCGTCGGGGTCGACGATGACGTCGCCCTCCACTGTCGCGCCGCCGAGGACGCAGTCGACGCCCGCGGGCACGACGAGGTCCCCGCTGATGGTCTGGTCACCGAGGTCGCCCGTGCAGTCGACGTCCGCGGCCTGGGCTGCCGGTGCGACCGCGGTGGCCGTGGCCACCGCGAGCAGGGCGGCGGCCGGGACCTTCCACTTCCACTTCCACTTCATGTGATGCTCCTTGTCCGGTTGTGGTGAGGTCGCCGTCAGCCGCGCAGCGACGAGATGGCGTCGTAGCTGCGGCGGGCGTTGCCCAGGGAGTTGAGCTCGTTTCCGGGCTCTGCGACGGTCGCCGCGTTGTCCTGCTCGTACATGCCGAACCGCTGACCGCGGTCACGCAGCTGGGAGAGGAACGCCTGGTACGGGATGTCGCCGGCGCCGAACTCGATGATGTCGAGACCGTTGACGCTCGCCTCGTTGGTCTTGCCGTCCTTGAGGTGCAGGATCGGGAAGCGGCGCGGGTCGCGCTTCACGTAGTCGATCGGCTCGAACCCGGGGTAGAGGTGACGCCCGACGTACGCCCAGTAGACGTCCATCTCGAAGAAGACGAGCTCGGGGTCGAGGCCGTCCCAGAGCAGGTCGTAGACGCGCGTGCTCGGGTCGTCGACCGGGAAGCTCCACTCCTGCGCGTGGTTGTGCGAGTAGAGCTTGAGGCCCGCGGCCTTCGCCTTCTCGCCCATCTGGTTCCACGTGTCGATGGCCGTGAGCCAGTCGGCCTTCGGGATCGGGCCGCCGTAGCCGCCCGCGATCGGTCCGCCCTGGCCGAGGTGCGGCATGCCGAGCGCGAGCGCGGTCTCGATCTGCGCGTCGATGTTGCCGGGGTTGAGGTTGACGTGGCTGCCGACCGCGCGCAGGCCGTTGTCGTCGAGGAGCTGGCGGATCTCGGGGATCGTGATCGCGCCGACGTTCCCCTGCGTGTAGCCGGCGAACTCGATCTCGGAGTAGCCGATGTCGGCCAGCTCCTCGAACACCGCCCGGAACCCGAGCGAGCTGACCTTGTCGCGGATCGTGTAGAGCTGGATGCCGATGCGGTTGACCGGCACGAGCCGGTTGCGCCCGCCCGACGGCGCGACCGCCGCGGGGAGCGCTCCGCCCAGGGCGTTGGCCGCCGTCGGGCCGAGGGCCGCGCCGACGCCCACGGCGACCGTCGACGCCGCGAGCGCCTTGAGCAGGTTCCGACGGCTCATCGGCTTGGCCGGGACCGTCGGGTGGTGGTGGTGCTGAGAACTCATGTCTCTCCTTCGAGGTGAGCCGCCCCGGGCGTGGCCCGGGGACGTCGGGAGGGCCGGTGGCCCGGGCGCGCGTGCGCCCGGGCCACCGGCGGACGGTCAGCCGCGGACCGAGAGGGCGAACGTCGCCGCGCTCTTCGCGACACCGGCCGAGCCGGCGTACTGGGCCTGCACCTGGTAGGTGCCGGTCTGCGAGAGCTTCGGGAGCGTCACGACGACGTCGCCCGCCGCGTCGAGCGTGCCCGTGGCGGTCGCGACGGTCGTGCCGTTCTTGCGGACCGTCACCGTGACGTCGCCCGTGGGCACGACGCCCGACGAGGACTCGACGTGCAGCGTGGCCTTGGCGGCGACCGCGGGCTTGACCGGGTTGGGCGCGACCGACCCCGTGAGGGTCGACTTTGCCTGGGCCACCGTGAGGCGGGCTCCGGCGGACGAGGTCTTGAAGACGCCGTCGGCCTGGTACGTCGCCTTGACCACGTGCGTCCCGACGGCGAGCGTCGGGTCGATCGCGATCGTCGCGGTGCCCTCGGCGAGGGTGCCCCGACCGATCTCGGTGGCACCCGACGTGAGCACGACCTCACCCGACGGCGTACCGCCCTCCCCGGTGACCGTGACCACGGCCTCGCCCGGGGCACCGAACGTGACGCGGCTCTTGCCCAGGGTGATGCTCGTCGTCGAGTCGACGGTCGGCGCGTCCGGCGCGTCGAGGTCGATCGTGAGCGACGCGCTGCCGACCTCGGAGACGTTGCCCCCGGTGTCGGTCGCCCGGTACTGCAGGTCGTACGTGCCGTTCTCGGAGAACGTGACCGCGTACTGCTCCCGGGAGGAGAGCGCCTGCCACGTCGCTCCGCCGTCGCGCGAGTACTCGACCGACGCGAGGGACCCGTCGTCCGTGGCCGCCACGGCGAACCGCACCGGCTCGTTGAACACGCCGCCGACGCCGGTGGGCGCCTCCGGAGCGAGCGTGTGCTCGACCGTCGGGGCCGTGACGTCGGCGACGCCCGCGCCGACCATGGTGATCGCGTCGAGCGAGAGCTCGTCGGCCGAGGTCACGAACAGCGCACCCGAGCCCTCGGGCGCGTCGAACGTGATCTCGACGTCCTGCCAAGCAGCGCCCGCCGGGACCGCCGCGGTCGCGAACGGCTCGGCGTCGGCCGCACCCCAGCGGAGCTGGACCTCGCCGCCGCCGCTCGCCCGCACGACCGCCCCGTCGATCCCGGCGAAGTTCACCGGGTCGAACCGCAGGAAGTCGCCCGAGCCGAGGCCGCGGACCGCGCTGCCGCCCGAGGCGGTCTCGTCGGCGTACACGTCGACGCCCTCGCGCTGGGCCGCGTGCTCCGGCTGCTGGAGCTTCGGGTTGAGGCGGACCGTCGCCTCGCCCTGGGCCGGCGGCAGGCCGTTGTGGCCGCCGTCGGTGTACGTGACCACGACCGCGCCGTAGAGCTGCGCGCCCGGCCCGTGCTCGGGCGAGTTCGGGTCGGTGCGCCACGCGCCCGTGCAGCCCGTGCCCGTGTTCTCCGGGTGGGCGTGCTCGTCGTGACCGAGGCCGTACGTCCACGCGACGCGTGAGCACACGGTGCCCGCGCCGCTGGTCGGGTTCTCGAACGCGGCCGCGTACGCCGTCATGACGCCCGCGACCATGTCCGCCGTCACCGCGCCGCCGGAGATCGCGACGAGCTCGTTGAGCGTGAACCCGGAGGCCTCGCCGAGCATCTCCGCGTCGACGCCGAGCGTCTCGGTGAGGACGTCGTGGCCGATGGCGTCGGCAAGCCAGGCGCCGATCTGCGAGTCGGCGGTGAGGTGCGGCTCCGGCGCCTCGCCGCCCGCGGCGTCGTCCTCGGCGTCGGTCGTGGTGACCTTGTAGGGGATCGCGTTGCCCCAGTCGAAGAACGCGCCGTTGCCGGGGTACTCGACCGTGACCTCGGGCGCCTGGTTGCCGACCGAGATGACGCGCGAGGTCAGGCCCCGCTTGCCGCTCTCGTCCGTCACGCGCAGGCGCGCCGTGTACGCCGCCACCTCGGTGTACGTGTGGGTCACCGTGACCCCCGTGAGGTCGAACGTCCCGTCGCCGTCGACGTCCCACTCGTACGTGAGGGCGTCGCCCTCGGGGTCCGTCGACGTCGAGGCGTCGAACGTGACCTCGAGCGGCGCCTCGGACGACGAGTACGGCGTGGCGGTGAACCGCGCCTGCGGGGACTTGTTCCCCTCGACGTAGTCGATGCGGTACAGGCCCGCGTCGGGGTTGGCGCGGAAGAACCCGTCGCCGTAGTCGAGCGCGTACATCGAGCCGTCCGGACCGATCTCGAGGTCCATCGGGTTGTCGTGCGTCGGCTGCGCGGCGCTCGTGAGCGCCGTGTTCGGCAGGAAGTCCTCGATGTGCGTGACGTCGAAGGTCTCCCAGTCGACGGTCAGCGCGGCGACGTAGTCCTGCGAGAACTCACCCATGAACGCCTTGCCGTCCCAGTACGCGGGCAGCTTGGTCGGCGACGGGTTCTCGGCGTCGTAGTGGTAGACCGGGCCGCCCATGGGCGCCTGGCCGGTGCTCGTGCCGAAGTTCACCAGCTCGTCCCACGGCTGGTCGCCGGGCTCGTCGCCGTAGTAGACGGTCGCGGGCCGCGGCGCGGGGAGGTCGACGAGGCCCGTGTTCCACCGGGAGGTGTTCTGCAGGTTCTCCGGGTCGAAGAACTCCCCGCCCGTGCCGGTCTCGAAGTCCCAGTCGTTGTAGGCGAAGTTGTCGCCGGTGAAGTAGGGCCAGCCGGCGTTGTGCGGGTCGTCGAGCGACACGACGTTCCACTCGACGTAGCCCATCGGGCCACGGTCGTTGGCGTCGGCGACGGCCTTCGTCGCGTCCGGCCCGTAGTCGCCCCACGAGAGCGAGTTCGTCTCGGGGTCGACCTCGAACCGGAACGGGTTGCGCACGCCCATGACGAAGATCTCGGGGCGCGTGCCCTCGGTGCCGGGGGCGAACAGGTTCCCCTCGGGGATCGTGTACGACCCGTCGTCCTCGACGTGGATCCGCAGGATCTTGCCGCGCAGGTCGTTCGTGTTGCCCGCGCCGCGGCGCGAGTCGAAGCCGGGGTTCATGCCGGGCGCGTCGTTGTTCGGCGCGAAGCCGTTGGCGCCGGGCGTCGAGGCCGGCGTGTTGTCGCCCGTCGTGAGGTAGAGGTTGCCCTCGCCGTCGAAGTCGATGTCGGCGCCCACGTGGCAGCACTGGCCGCGCTGGACCTCGACGTCGAGCACGACCTGCTCGCTCGCGAGGTCGATCGTGTCGCCCGTCCACTGGAACCGGGACAGGCGGTTGACGCCCTTCCACTGGTCCCAGTAGCTCTCGTCCTCGCCTGCGGGGAGCGAGTTGGGGGCGTTGCCGGTCGGGGTGTCCGCGACGCCGTCGCCGTCCGCGTCGCGCGGCGCGTAGGCGAGGTAGACCCAGCCGTTCTCCTCGAACGCGGGGTCGAGGGCCACGCCCTGGAGCCCGTCCTCGGAGTTGGCGTAGACGTCGAGCGTCGTGATGACGCGCGTGACGCCGGTCGCCGGGTCGGTGAGCCGGACGTCGCCGTTGCGCGCCGTGTGCAGGACGCGCGAGTCGGGGAGGATCGCGAGGTCGATCGGCTCGCCGACGTCCTTCGTGAGCAGGACGCGCTCGTAGTTGGACCAGTCGAGCGCCGCCTCGGCGCCCGGCTCCGTCCCGTGGTCGATGCCGTCGTGCGCGACGGCGGGTGCGGTGGTGGCGCCGAGCGCCGTGAGCGTGAGCGCGCCCGCGGCGAGTGCCGCGGTCACGCGTCGGCCACGGCGCGTACGCCGATGGATATCCTTCATCTGATGCCGCTCCTATGAGGTTCAGTCGCCTTCGAGGGGTCATCCGGACCGGGTCGCCCACCGTCGCGCCAACGACGGATCACTGGGTGGCCCGGTCTGTGTCGTCTCCGGTCAGAGCTCCGTGAGGTGCCCTGCGTGCGTCCTCCTCGTCTCGTCGTCGAGCGCGGTCCCGGCGACGTCGTCGTGCGTCGGGTGAGTGCCGCGTCGCGTGCCGGCGCGTGCAGGACGGCTGGGTGAACCAGCCGGTGGGTGAATCATCACCTACCACTCGGTCGACATCCTACGAGGCTTTTGACAGGTGTCAATCAAAAGTCGAAAGTTCGTCGATAGTTGAGACGGACGGGTCGACCAACCCGTCCGCGCGTGGCGCACCCGGACGCGAAAGGGCCCCGCCCGCGGGTGCGGACGGGGCCCTGGACCGTTGCGGCTCAGCCGCGCAGGCCGAACAGCGACGTGTAGCTGCGCCGCGCGTTGCCGAACGAGTCGACCGGGTTCGGCGGGACCGCCGACGTCGGCGCGTTGTCCTGCTCCCAGATGCCGTACCGCGTGCCGCGCGCCTTCGTGGCCCGGAGGAACTCGCGGTAGGGCAGGTCGCCCGCGTCGAACTCGATGATGTCGAACCCGTTCGGGTTCGCCGCGTTGCGCGCCCCGTCCTTGAGGTGCAGGAGCGGGTAACGGTGCGGGTTGTTCCGCACGTAGTCGATCGGCTCGAAGCCCGGGAAACGGTACTGACCCACGAAGGCCCAGTACACGTCCATCTCGAGGAACACCGCGTCCGGGTCGGTGTTGTCGAAGAAGACGTCGTACAGGCGCACCTCGGGCTGGTCCGTCGCGAACGCGAACTCGCCCGCGTGGTTGTGCTGGTACAGCTTGAGGCCCGCCGCGTTCGCCTGCGCGCCCCACGCGTTGAACTCCTCCGCCGCCGCGAGGTACCCCGCGACCGTGTTGACGTTCGTCGGGGCGTTCGCCGTCCCGACGTGCGGCATGCCGAGGATGTTCGCGATCTCGAGCTGACGCGGCAGGTCGTTGCGCAGCGCGTTCAGGCTCACGTGCGAGCCGACGGCGGAGAGCCCGTTGTCGTCGAGGAGCTGGCGGATCTCCTCCGGCGTGATCGCGCCGACCTGACCCTGGTTGTAGCCGGCGAACTCGATCTCGGAGTAGCCGATGTCGGCGAGCTCCTCGAACACGGCCCGGAACCCGAGGCTCGAGACCTTGTCGCGGATCGAGTACAGCTGGATGCCGATCTTGCCCGGCGGCAGCAGCCTGCCGTTGCCGGACGCCGCGACCGGGCCGGCAGCAGTGGCCGTGGCCGCGCCCGCCGTCGGGGCGACGGCTGCACCGAGGCCGACGGCCACGGTCGACGTCGCGAGCGCCTTGATCAGGCTGCGACGTGTCATCTGGGACTTGCTCATCGTCTCTCCTTCGAGGGATGACCGATCTGTGTCCACGCTTGTCAGGGCCCTGTGCGCCCTGCGCCTGGTCCTCCTCGTCTCGCCGTCGAGCGGGATCCCTCGCACGTCGTCGTGCGAGAGCGGTGACCGTGCGCCAACGGTGCCGGCCATCGTTCCGAACCGTGGGCGGAAGGTCGACCTACCACCCGGTCGTCATCCTACGAGCGTTCCGTCGGGTGTCAATCAAAAGTCGCCACTTCATCGATAGACACCCTGAGCAGTGCCGAAGTAGAACCTTGGTCGGGCGAGGTAGAACCGTGGTCGCGCGAGGTAGAACCCCGGTCCCGCGAAGTAGAACGCTGGTCGGCCGAGGTAGAACCGTGGTCACGGCTGCCCGACGGCGCGTGGTCGCCTGGGGTGTCGGGGTGGGTGGGGGCGCCGCGTCTACCATCCGCCGCTCGTTCCTCGCGGCTCCCGCCAGGCCCGACCACGACGCGGCCCCGTCGTCGAGAACGACGTGGCTCGCGGTCGAACACGACCTTGGTGTCGCCACGGCCTGGATAACGACACTGATGTCGTGCTCGGCGCGTGACCACGCCCTGACCGGGCCGACCACGGTTCTACCTCGGCCGACCAGCGTTCTACTTCGTGCGACAAGGGTTCTACTTCGGCTGACCACGGTTCTACTTCGTTGGGGCCCGGCCGCGTGCTGCACGAGGTGCGGTGAGGGCTGAGCGGGTGGGGCGGCGTCGGATGCGAAGGGCGTCAAGGCCGCGCTTCCCAGACCCACGCCCGACAGACCACGGTGACGGCGCGGACAGCCCGAGCACCGACGCCGCCCCGCACGCGGACCCGACCACGAACCCCGGTTCTACTTCGCGCGACCACGGTTCTACTTCGCGGGACCAGGGTTCTACTTCGCGCGACCACGGTTCTACTTCGGCGGACCAGGGTTCTACCTCGCGCGAACAGGGGGCGGGGTGGGGCGGGTCGCGGACTCGAGGAGCTCGAGGACGTGGACGTAGTCGTGGCCCGAGGCGCGGGACATGCCCATCTCGCACGTGCGGTTGTTCGACACGTACGCGTCGAACCGGCCTGCGGGGAGGTCGTGCGCCCGGTCGGCGACCTCGTGGGCCTCGGCGCGGGTCGCGGCCTCGGTGAGCTCGGGGTGGAGCATCCCGCGGTCGCCCGCGAAGCCGCAGCAGCCCCACGCTGCCGGCACGGTCGCGCGGTCGGCGACCGCCTCGGCCACGGCGCGCAGGTCGTCCACGGCGCCGAGGTGCACCGTCGCGCACGTGGGGTGCACGACGACGTCCCCGGCCCTCTCCACGTCGACCCCTCGCGCGGCGAGGGCCGGCAGCACGTCAGTACGGACGAACGTCACCGCGTCGACGATGCGAAGCCGCGCGAACCGCTCGCGCGCCTGCTCGTCGCCGGGGCTCTCCGCGTGGCTACCGAGGTGGCGGGCCGTCTCGGCGAGCCCGTGGGTGCAGCTCGACGCGTCGCACACGACGGGCAGCTCGCCCTCGCGCGTGGCGACCCACAGCGCGTCGACGACCTTGCGGGCCATGGCGGCCGCGCCGTCGGGCAGACCCTTGGACGACCACGGGGTGCCGCAGCAGAGCCCGCCGATGCCCTCGGGGACCGCCAGCCCGATCCCCGCGCGCTCGCACAGCGCGCGGAACGCTGCCTCGGCACCGACGGGTCTTTCCCCACCGGCGGCCACGATCGAGGGTGAGTCGGCTGCCCGGGCCGGCAGACCGCCGTCGGCCGGCGCGAAGAGCTCGCCCATGCACGACGCGAACAGCACCGCCCGCACCGACGTGTCGGGGCGCGATGCTGCCCGGGCGTCCTCTCGCGCTGGCACGCCGTGCTGGTCGCGACGGGGGCCGGGGCCGGGCAGGTCGGCGTCGACGCGGGGGACGACGTCCGTACCGACCACCCCGCGCGCGACCTCGGACGCGACGTGCACGAGCGGCGTCGGGAGTGCCTGGACCACGCCGAGCGCGGCGCGCAGCCCCGAGACCACCGGTCCCCAGTGCTTGGCGACGGCCGCTCCCCCGCGCTGCACGACTCGCGGCTGCGACCGGGCGCGGTGGCCCTTCATGACGACGCCCGTGTCGATGCCGACCGGGCACGCCTCGACGCACATCGAGTCCGCAGCGCACGTCTCGACGCCCTGGTAGGCGTACTGCCGCTCGAGCTCGCGCCGCTCGGCGGGCGGCGCGGCGGCCATCTCCTTGAGCAGGGCGATGCGCTGGCGGGGCGTCGTCGTGACGGTGCGCGACGGGCACCCCGGCTCGCAGTAGCCGCACTCGACGCACCGGTCGACGAGCGGGCCGTCGTCGTCCCCGGCCGACGTCTCGACCTTGAGGTTCCGCAGGTGCTCGTGGTCGTCGTCGGTGATGACCACGCCCGGGTTGAGCAGGCCGAGCGGGTCGAACAGGCGCTTGATCTCGCGCATGACGGCGTAGAGCTCGTCGCCGTACTGCCGGCGCACGAACGGGGCCATGATGCGGCCGGTGCCGTGCTCCGCCTTGAGCGTCCCGCCGTGCCCGAGGACGAGGTCGACGAGGTCGTCGCTGAACGCGGCGTACCGGTCGAGCTCGGCGCGGTCGCCGAGGCGCGGCGTGATCATGAAGTGCAGGTTGCCGTCCTTGGCGTGCCCGAACGTCACGGCGTCGCCGTAGCCGCGGCGCGCGAACAGGGCGCCGAGGTCGCGCACCGTCGCGGTGAGGTCGGCGACCGGGACGGCGACGTCCTCCAGGAGCGCGGTGCTGCCCGCGGGCCGTGCGCCCGCGACGGCGGTGTACAGGCCCTTGCGCACGCGCCACAGGCGCTCGCGCGTGGCCGGGTCGGTCGTCACGGTCGCGGGCACCGCGAGGGACCCGGCGAGCGAGCCGACGACGTCGCGCGCCGCGTCCTGGAACGGCGCCAGCGCCTCGGGCGAGCCTGCGCGGTACTCCACGAGGAGCGCTGTCTGGGTGCGGATCCCGTCCCCGGTGGCCAACGACCGCATCGACGCGTCGGCGGCCGGGTCCGCCGCGGCGACCCGGAGCGAGGCCGCGTCGAGCAGCTCGATCGACTCGGCGCCCGACGCGACGAGGGGCACGAGCGCGTCCGTGGCGTGCTCGAGCGAGTCGAGCACGAGGAGCGTCGTCGCGGCGTGGGCGAGGAGCGGCACGGTCCGGAACGTCACGTCCGCGACCCATCCGAGCGTGCCCTCGGAGCCGATCAGCAGGTGCTCGAGGATCTTCACGGGCTCGTCGTGGTCGAGCAGCGCGTTGACCGAGTAGCCCATGGTGTTCTTCATCGAGAACTGGCGCTCGATCTCGGCACGCATCGCCGCGCTGCCACGCACCCGGTCGCGCAGGGCCAGCAGGCCCCGGTGCAGCTCGGGCTCCGCGGCGCGCAGCCGCGCGTCGGCGTCGGGCACGCCCGTGTCCACGACCGTGCCGCTCGGCAGCACGACCGTCATGGCGTCGACCGTCCGGTACGCGGTGCGCGCGGTGCCCGACGACATGCCCGACGAGTTGTTCGCCACGACCCCGCCGATCGTGCATGCGATCTCGCTCGCCGGGTCCGGCCCGAGCCGTCGGCCGTGCCGCAGCAGGTGCGCGTTGACGAGCCGCAGCGTGGCACCGGGCTCGCACCGGACGCGCGCGCCGCCGTCGAGCACCTCGACACGCGTGAAGCGGGTGCGCGTGTCGACGAGCACCCCGGCGCCCGACGCCTGCCCGGACAGGCTCGTGCCGCCCGAGCGGAACGTCAACGGCAGGCCGCGACGCGTGGCCTCGCGCATCGCCGCGACGACGCCGTCGCGGTCGTGAGCGCGCACGACGACCTCGGGCCGCAGCAGGTAGTGCGACGCGTCGTGCGCGTGGGCGACCCGGCTGAGCAGGTCGGTGCGCAGCTCGAACCCGGGTCCCGCTTGCGGGGCCGGTGGGCGCGACCTCACGGCCGGGCCTTGCGCTCGTACCCGAGGCGGTGGGGCTGCACCGCCTCGTACGTCGCGCGCAGGTTGGCGCTCGTGCGGTCGTAGAGCCGCTGCGCGACGCGCACGAAGAGGAAGTCCACGATCGCGAGCTGCGCGATGCGGCTCGACAGGGCGCCGGACCGGAACTGCGTCTCGCGCGCCGTCGTCGTCAGCACGACGTCCGCGTGCGCGACGAGCGGCGACTCGGGGAAGTTGGTCACGGCGACCGTCGTCGCGCCGCGCTCGTGCGCGATGCGCAGCGCGTCGTTCGTCTCGACGGTCAGGCCGCTGTGCGAGACGCCGACGGCGACCGCGCCCGGCCCGAGGAGCGCGGCCGACTGGAGCTGCACGTGCGGGTCGGGCGACGCGAAGCAGATCAGGCCGATGCGCTGGAGCTTCTGCGCGAGGTCCTGGGCGGTGAGCCCGCTCGATCCCACGCCGAACAGGTCGATGCGCGGCGCCTGGGCCACCGCCGCCGCGACCTTCTCCAGCGCGTCGAGGTCGAGCATGCGCGCCGTCTCCTCGATGGTGCGCGCCTCGTGGAACGCGATCTTGGTGACGACGTCCTGCAGCGTGTCGTCGGGGTCGATCTCGCCGTGGGCGACGTTCGCGCGCTCCTGCTCGACGGCCCGGCGGCTCGTCGCCTGCGCGAGGTCGATGCGGAAGTCCGGGTACCCGCCGTACCCGACCGCCCGACAGAACCGGACGACGGTCGCCTGCGACGTCCCGACGAGCGACGCGAGCTCGGTGATCGTCTTCCCCACGACGGCTGCCGGGTCGGCGAGCACGACCTCGGCGATGCGGGCCTCGGCGGGCCGCAGGGTGGGCAGGGACTGGCGGATGCGGACGAGACCGTCGGCGGCCATTCAGTCCTCCTCGTGGATGGTCGGAGCGAGAGCGGTCGGGGTGGCGGCGGCGTCGCCGAGCGTGAGCCACGGTTCGTGCCCGACGACGGAGCCCGGGTCGGTCGCGAGACGTCCGGCCAGGTGCAGCGCGCCGTCGAGCGGCGTGCCGGCGGCAGGGACGAGCTCGACGTCGGGACGCAGGACGGACAGGCGCGCGCGGAACGCGTCGGTGAGCAGCGGGCCTGACGCCAGCACTCCCCCGGTCGCGGCGGCGAGCGGGGGGACGCCGTCGACCAGGGCGGCGGCGAGCGTCGTCGCGACGTGCGTGCCGGCGCCCGCGAGGATCTGCCGCGCCACAGGGTCGCCACCCTGCGCCGCGACCGACACGTCCCGTGTGAAGGACGCGAGCACCTGGGCGCGGTCCGGTCGGGTGTACAGCTGGCCGGGCCAGGTGTGCACGGGGCCGAGACGGGCCGTCGCGGCAGCGAGCAGCGCGCTCGACCCGCCGTTGTCACGGCCGTCGTGCGCGGCGACCGCCGCCCGGAGCCCGTGGGCCCCGATCCACGACCCCGAGCCCAGGTCGCCGAGCAGGTGGCCCCAGCCGTCGACGCGCTGCCAGACCCCCCGCAGGTCCGTGCCGAGCGCGATCGCGCCCGTGCCGACCGCGACGACCGCCCCCGGCCGCCCGCCCAGCGCACCGAGGTGGGCGGTGAGCGCGTCGGCCGCGACCGCGGTCCGTGAGGTGGGCAGGACGGCTCGCAGCACGGCGTGCAGCTCGGCGGGGTCACGCACGAGCGAGGCGAGGCCCGTGGCGCCGAGCGCGGCGGCCGCGACGCCGTCGTCGAGAACCCCGGGCGCCGTGGCGCGGAGGTGGGCCAGGAGCTCACGCACGACGTCGACGACGTCGCTCCCCTGCGCGGTGACCTGCACCGGCCGGCCTGTCAGTGCGACGTCCTGGGGTGACGCCGCGAGCTCAGGCGCGCGGCCGCTCCGTCGCGCGACGAGGCGGCTGCCCGAGCCGCCGACGTCGAGCGCGACCAGCCACTCGTCGTCCGGCACGCTGCTCAGCACACCTCATTGTGGCATAAAGTTTCACAGTCAATGGGGTGAATGAAGATTCTCACCACACCCGCGGGACCGGCTCTGGCTCAGAGTAGCGCCGGCGCGACCCGGCGCGTCAGTCCGGCACGGGCGTCTGCTGGTAGGAGGCCAGCGCGACGTCGTCGCCCCGGCGCACGTAGACGCTCGTCATGAGGCCGGTGAACGGCGGAGCACCTTCCTCGCGCCAGCCCTGCCCGCGGTAGACGAGCACCGCGGCGTCGTCGCCGAGCGGCACGAGCCGCTCCTCGTCGATCACGTACCGGGCCCACGGAGGCGCGTCCCGCAGCGACACGACCACCTCCGCGCGGTCCCGGACCCGGCCGTCGGCGAGCACCATGACGGCGTCCGGCGTCATGACCCGGCCGTAGAAGTCCGCGCCCGTGCCGTCGCACAGCGAGCGCCAGCCGTCGTGCTCGATCCTCAGCAGCTCGTCGAGAGTCATGCCCGCACCTCCGGCTCCAGGCTCGCGCCCGCGCGCGACCCTCGCCACCGCACCCGAGCATCTTCCGCTCAGCTGCGGTCCGCCGTCGCGCCCGCGAGGGCCTTGCGAAGGAGAGACGTGAGCTGCTGCTGCTCCGGTGCGCTGAGGTGTGCGATGGCGTCGCGGGGAAGCTCGAACGCCTTCTCGAACGCGGCGTAGAGCGCGTCGCCGGTAGCGGTGCGGATGATCTGCCGCGACCGCCCGTCCTCGGGGTGCGCCCGGCGCACGACCAGATCTCGGGCCTCGAGCCGGCTGATGATCTGCGTGACGTTGGAGGCGTCGCAGCCGAGGTCTGCCGCCAGCTCACCCATCCCACGCCACTCGTCGAGACGACCGAGCACGCAGGCCTGGGCCACGCTCAGGCCCAGCTCCGTCGCGGCCAGCTCGAAGCCGCGGTCGTAGGCGTCGACGAAGTCGAACATCGCCCGCTCGGCTTCCGTGCGCGCCCCGACGGGTCCGGGTGAGATCGCCATGAACCCAGCGTAGCAAGGTGCTTGATCGTCTCAAGGATCTGTGCCACGGTGATGCTTGATGCACTCAAGCTTCTGAGGAGGGGCGCTCCTGATGATCGGAACGAACGAGGAACGACGCGGTGAGGCCGCGTGAGCCACACCGTGCTGGTGACCGGGGCGCGAGGCAAGACGGGCAGTGAGGTGGTGCGAGAGCTGCGACGCACGCCGGGGACCTCCGTCAGGGCCGGCTCCTCCATCGACCCCTCGATGGAGGACCACGTCCGACTCGACTGGCACGACCGCTCGACGTGGTCTGCAGCGGTGGACGGCGTGGACGCCGTCTACCTCGTACGCCCAGACCTCCCCGAGGCCCCCGAGCTCGTCGCAGGCCTGATCGCGCTCCATCCGACGGCGCACTACGTCCTGCTGTCGGAGCAGGGCGCCGCACAGCTCGCGCCGGAGCACTGGGCACGCCAGGTCGAGGACGCGGTGATGAGCGGCGCCCGGCGATGGACGCTCCTGCGGCCGTCGTGGTTCCAGCAGGTCCTGACCGATCCGCGGTTCTACGCGGACGAGATCCGGGTCGAGCGCGTGCTGCGCCTCCCTTCGGGCGGTGGAGCCATCGCCTGGGTCGACGTCCGAGACATCGCAGCCGTCGCCCTCGCTGCCCTCCACGCACCGGAGGAGCATCACGGGCGAGCCCTCACCGTCACCGGACCCGAGGCGATCACGGTCTCCGCCGTCGCGGCTGAGCTGTCAGACCACCTGGGCCAGGAGGTGCGGGCACCGGATGTTGCCGTCGAGGGCACGCTGCACGGCCTCGACCCATGGACGCGGGCGATCCTTGCGGATCTCTACCGGCGCGTGCGCGACGGCGGATTCGCGGCGGTCTCGCCGGTCGTGGAGGACATCACCGGGCGTGGGCCGCGGACCGTGGCCGAGTTCGTCGTCGAGCACCTCGAGCACTGGCGGTGAGCCCGAGCCCGTTCCGCGACGTGCTCATGAGACCAGCGCGAGACGCTTGGTGAGCTTGGTGACCTGGTTGCGCGGGCCGTGCAGGATGACGCCCACGTAGTCGATCTCCTCGCTCGGTGTCGCGGCCAGCGCCTCCTCGTACTCCGGGTAGGTCCGTGAGCGGCGCGCGACCTCGTTGAAGCCGACGACGGTCAGGTCCTCACGCGCGACCGCGGCCGCGTAGAGCTGGGCGAGCTGGTCCCCGGACGCGGCCAGCGTGGGTACGGGCACCGGGTTCAGCCCTGCGTGCGACGCCCCGGACGCGTCCGGCCCGTCGGGCGCGACGGAGTCCGTCAACCGTCCGCCCAGAGCCAGCCCCAGCACCGCCGCGGCGTTCGCCGCGTGTGCGCGCGACAGGTCCTCACGAAGCACCAGAACGATCTTCAGCATGTGCGCCCTTTCCACCCAGGAGCATTCATTCGAGCAGCAGAACGGCATCAGACTAGACACCTGAACCGTGCGTTAGGAACGTCACCGAATTTCATTCGGTACGGAGCGGTAGCCTCGACGCGTGGACGAACTTGATTCGGCGATCATCACCGAACTGCAACGAGATGCACGGCAGACCAATCGTGAGCTCGCCCGGCGCCTGGGCGTCGCGCCCTCGACCTGCCTCGAGCGCGTGCGCGCGCTGCGCGCCCGAGGAGCGATCCTCGGCTACCGGGCCGTCATCGCGCCCGCGACCCTGAACCGCGGCGTCGAGGCGTTCGTCTCCACCCGTCTGCGTCCGCTCAGCCGCACCGTCATCGACTCCTTCAAGGCAGCCGCGATCGAGATGCCCGAGGTCCTGGCCGTGTACGTCATCGCCGGCGAGGAGGACTTCCTCATCCATGTCGCCGTCCCCGACCTCGCCCGGCTCCACGACTTCCTCGTCGACCGCCTCAGCAAACGCCGCGAGGTCCTCAGCTTCCGGAGCCAGATCGTCTACCAGAGCGCACACAAGGACGTCGTCGAACGCCTCCCCGAATAGCACCCGAGCCGGTCGAGCCGGCAGGCGCTCCTGGGCTGATCCGGGTCGGCCGCGCGGTCAGGCGCCGGGCCGTGGGCCGGACGCCGGGACGATCGCCGTGTGGAGGCAGCGCCACGTCTCGCCGCGCCGCACGAACGTGTCGACCGACCACTCGTCGTCGCGGAAGGGGGTCCCACGCCACGTGCCGGCGGAGACTCCGCGCGCGAGGGTCACGGCGACGTCGTCGTGCACGCTCACGGAGACGAGGTCCGACGACATCTCGGTGTGCACGAGGTCCCCCGACGCGACGCCGGCGAGGAAGCCGTCGCGCTCCTGCGCGTTCCCGTCCGTGCCGACGAGCACCCAGCCGGGCTCGACGAACGCGTCGATCGCGGCGGGGTCGTTCGCGACGAGCGCGTCGCCCCACGCGCGCAGGAGCGCGGCGAAGCCGTCGGGCGCGTCCGACGGCCGGCTCATCGCGCCAGCCACTCCTTGCGCTCGGCGGGCGCCAGCTTCTCGACCGACGCGCGGAGCACGTCGCGCGGCATCGTCGCGGCGTGCTCCTCGAGGAACGCGCGCAGCCGTTCGGGCTCGACGTCGCCCGCGTGGCGCAGCATCCAGCCGACGCCCTTCTGCACGTAGGGCTCGCGGTCGTCGACGAGGACCTCGGCGAGCCGGAAGGTGTCGTCCACCTGGCCGCGCCGCAGGAAGGCCGCCGTCGCGACGATCGCCGTGCGCCGGCGCGGCCAGTCGGGCGCGCGCGCGAGGTCGTCGAGGACGCGGCGGGGCCGGTCGAGCAGCCACGAGCCCAGGACCTGGTAGGCGGTGAGGTCCACGAGGTCCCACGTGTCGACGCGGTCGTGCCGTCGCAGCAGGAGGTCGACCAGCTCGGCGTGCCGGTCGACGGTGACCCGGCGGGCCGTCGCGGACTTGCCCATGATCGAGCACGCGCCGGCGCGGACCTCGTGGACGCGGTCCTCGAGCAGGAGCTCGATCTCGGCGACCGGCAGGTCGAGCGCGCTCTTGGCGAGCGTGAACACGTCGCCCATGCGCACGCCGGCGAACGAGTCGTCGCCGGGGAAGTACCGGGTGTAGGAGCGGCGCTGCGCGGTCGTCGCGCGGGCGAGCAGCGCGTCGCGGAACTCGCTCGCCGTCGTGAGCTGCGGCATCGTCGCTCTCCTCCCCGCACCGGCCCGGGGCATGTCGCGCGTCATCGCGGCGCCATGCGGATCGCGCCGTCGAGGCGGATCACCTCGCCGTTGAGCATCGGGTTCTCGACGATCGCGCGCACCAGGTGCGCAAACTCCTCCGGGAGCCCGAGCCGGCTCGGGTGCGGGATCTGCGCGGCCAGCGACTCCTGCGCCGCGTCGGGCAGCGACGCCATCATCGGCGTGCGGAAGATGCCCGGTGCGATCGTCATGACGCGGATGCGGTGCTGCGCGAGGTCGCGCGCGAGGGGCAGCGTGAGGCCGGCGACCCCGGCCTTCGACGCCGCGTACGCCGCCTGGCCCACCTGCCCGTCGTACGCCGCGACCGACGCGGTCTGCACGACGACGCCGCGCTCCTCCCCCGCAGAGCCCTGGCCGCCCGGCCCGTCCGGACCGACCGGGTCGAGGGCGAGCATCCGCTCCGCAGCGAGGCGGACGACGTTGAACGACCCCACGAGGTTGACGTCCACGACGCGCCGGAACGCGTCGAGCGCGTGCACGCCCGACTTGCCCAGCACGCGCTGCGCGAGCACGATCCCCGCGCAGCCCACGACGACCCGCGCCCCGCCGAGCTCGTCGGCCGCGTCGAGGGCCCGCGCGACGTCGTCCTCGTCCGTCACGTCGGTGGGGACGAACCGTGCGCTCCCGCCGAGCGCGTCGGCCACCGCCGCGCCGTCGGACGACGCGAGGTCCGCGAGGACCACCCGTGCGCCCGCCGCGACCAGGCCCTCCGCCGTCGCGCGCCCGAGGCCCGAGGCCCCGCCCGTCACCAGGGCGACCGCGCCCTCGATCCGCATGTCTCACCCTCCGTCACCGGCGCGGGCACCGTCGCCCGCCCTGCTGACCGTACCCAGGTCGAGCCGCAGGCCGCGAGGCCGACCCGCCGACGGTCAGTGCGACGGCATCTCCAGGCAGCCGCCGTCGGCGATCGGGCCGCCCGCCTCGAGCGTCACGGCGCCCGGCGCGACGGTGCCGTACACGCACCCGCCGGGGACCCACACGCCCACGCCGACGACCGGCGCGACCTCGCCGCCCGCCGTCCTGTCCGCGACCTGCACGCTCTCGTCGAACCCCGCCGCGACGAGCGCGTCCCAGATCTCGTCATCGTCGACGGGCGACCCGTCGGCGAGCGGGTCGAGCGCGGCCTGGACCGCGGGCAGCGAGAGCGCCGCCTCGGCGTGGTTCTCGGGCGTGCCCATCCGCTGCCGGTACGCCTCGTTGGACGCGTCGAGCCCGGAATCGAGCCCGGTCTCCTGCTCGACGGCGGTCGTGTCCTCGGCCTGCGCGGTCGTCGGCCCGCCGCGTTCCGGGCTGTCGTACGAGTCCGCCCACTGCTGCATCCCGAACGCGACGACGGCGTAGAACCCCACGACGCCGACGAACGCGAAGATCGCCAGCCCCACGACGACGCCGACGACGCCGCGGGCCAGGCGGGAGGTGCCGTCGGCGTCGTCCGGGGAGCCGGCCGCCTCGACGGCACCGTCGGGTCCGTCGACTCGTCCGACTCGTCGCGTCGTCATGCGGCGAGTCTCGTCGCGCGGGCGGCGGGCGGCGACCGCGGGCGCGGCACCGCTCCAGGATCTTCACATCTCGGGCGGCCCAGGGTGCAGGATGGGAGGGCGACCCGGGCAACCGTCCGTCACCCGCGACCGTCAGGAGACATCGCATGAGCCTGTACGACATCCCCTTCGACGCGATGGACGGGACGACGCACACCCTCCGCGAGCACGCGGACGAGGTCGTGCTCGTCGTCAACGTCGCGTCGCGGTGCGGGCTCGCGCCGCAGTACGCGACGCTCGAGGCGATGCAGGAGAAGTACCGGGACCGCGGGTTCACCGTCATCGGGTTCCCGAGCAACCAGTTCCTTCAGGAGCTCGGCTCGAACGAGGCGATCCAGGAGTTCTGCTCGCTGACGTACGGCGTGACGTTCCCCGTGGTGGACCGCGTGCGGGTCAACGGGCGGCAGGCCCACCCGCTCTACCAGGAGCTCAAGAAGGCACCGGACGCCGAGGGCAAGGCCGGTCGCGTGACCTGGAACTTCGAGAAGTTCCTCGTCCTGCCGGGCGGCGACGTGCACCGGTTCCGCCCGCGCACGCTGCCCGACGACCCGGCGATCGTCGACCTCGTGGAGCAGCACCTCCCCCGCTGACCCCTCCCCGCCCGGGTCGCGGGGCGCTCAGCGCACGACGAGCGCGGGGTGCCGCGCGTCGTCGACCCGTGCGACGACGTCGGCCGCCTCCGCGGGCCGGACCTCCCGGTCGTAGCGCGCGTACGCCGCGAGCGTCCAGGCCACGTCCGCGTCCGTGCGGCGAGCGAGCGTCGCCTCGCGCAGGGCGAGATGGACGGTGAGGTCGGTCGTGAGCCCGCGCCCGAGGGAGAGCGACCCGTCGAGCACGACGACGAGCCCCGGTTCCGCGTCGACGTACACCGCGCGCGTGGAGCGGTCGGTCTCCGGGTCACGCAGGCTCGGCACGTAGCGGCCCGACCCGCCCGGGCCGACGGCGTCGAGCACCTCGCGGTTGAGCCCCGCCACGTCGATCCACTCGTCGAGCAGCGCGTCCGGGTCCGAGCGACCGCGCTCGAGGCGCAGCGACGCGGGGCGCCAGAAGTCGCGCACCCGGATCCGTGCGACCGGTCGCCCGGCCGCGCGGAGCGGTGCGACGAGAGCGTCCGCGAGCGCCTCGGGACGCGTCGAGGGGTGTCCGTCGACGAGGAGCCGGACCGCGTCGTCGGGCTCGCGGCGGGCGCGGCCGTCGCCACCGGGGCGGAGCACGAGGTCCACGACGCGGTCCACGAGGACGGCCTCGGTCACCGGTTCGACGCGCACCGCGTCAGGATGCCACGCCGCCGCGGAACCCTCAGGTCACGCGCGGTGTCCTCCACCCGCTGACCGGCGCGGCAGGCGACGTGCACTCCCTAGGGTGGGGGCATGCTGCGCACCGTTCCCGACGCGACCCAGACCCACGGGTGCACGGGCGGGCGGGACGCGTGACTGCCGCGTTCCGCCCCGGGACGGTCCGTGAGGCCACGGGCGGCATCGTCGCGCTGGGACTCGCGACGTTCGTCGCGATCACGACCGAGCTCGTGCCCGTCGGGCTGCTCCCGCTCATCAGCGCGGACCTGGACGTCACGGAGTCCGTCGCAGGGCTGCTCGTCACGGCGTACGCGGTCATGGTCGCCGCGCTCGCCGTGCCGCTGACGCTCGGCACGGCACGGCTCCCGCGCAAGGGCCTGCTGCTGGCGACGCTCGCCCTGTACACCGTGAGCAACGTGCTCGTGGCGGTCGCGCCGACGTTCGCCGTCGTGGCGGCCGCCCGCGCCCTCGGGGGCGCGTCGCACGCGGTCTTCTTCTCGGTGAGCATCGGCTACGCGTCCCGGCTCGTGCTGCCGCACCTCACGGGACGCGCGCTCTCGCTCGTGACGGCGGGTGCGGCGGTGGGGTTCGTCCTCGGGGTCCCGCTGACGACGGCGCTCGGGACGGCGGTCGGCTGGCGCGCCTCGTTCGCGGTCCTCGCCGGCGCGTGCGCGGTGACCGCCGTCCTCATCGCGTTCCTGCTGCCGCCCGTACCGGGCGGCGGGGCGCCGCCGTCCGACGCCGCGCGCGCCAGCCGGCGGACCGCGCTCGCCGTGGTCACGACGACCAACGCCCTGGCCTACCTCGGCCAGTACACGGTCTACACCTACGTGTCGCTGCTGCTCCTCGGCGCGGGCCTGCGGGAGTCGGCGCTCGGGCCCGCGCTGCTCGTCCTGGGCGCCCTCGGGCTCGTCGGCACCGCGTTCGCCGCCGCACGCCTCGACCACAGGCCGCGCCGCACGACGGTCGTCGCCGTCGTGGCGGTCGCGGGGGGCATGCTCGCCGTCGGGCTGGCGTTCCCCGCGACGGCCGGGGTGCTGGTCGCGATCGGGGTGTGGAGCGCGGGGTTCGGCGCGATCGCACCAGTGTTCCAGTCCGCCGCGATCCGCACGCACGGCGCGTCGCCCGACCTCACCGGCGCGCTCGTGAACGCGACGTCGAACGTCGGGATCGGGGGCGGTGCCGCGCTCGGCGCGCTCGTCCTGGCCCGGTCCGGGCTCGACGTCGTCCCGTTCGTCGGGGCCGGCATCGCCGCCCTCGCGCTCGTCGTGGTGCTCGTCGCACGGCGCGCGTTCCCTGCGGCGCCGGCGGCGCCCACCTCCGGCGCCGAGATGCACTCCGACCCGGTCGGACCGAGGTCCTAGGGTGGCTCGATGACGTCGGTCAGGCAGGTCCAGGTCACGTTCGACTGCAGGGCGCCGGAGCGCGTCGCCCGGTTCTGGTGCGAGGTGCTGGGGTACGTCCCCACGCCGCCGCCGGACGGGTTCGCGACCTGGGACGAGGCGAACGCCGCGCTGCCGCCCGAGCAGCGGGACGCCTGGTTCGCGTGCAGCGACCCCACGGGCGCCGGTCCGCGGCTGTACTTCCAGCGCGTCCCCGAGGGCAAGGTCGTGAAGAACCGGGTGCACCTCGACGTGCGGGCCGGCAGCGGGCTCGTGGGCGCCGAGCGCCTCGCGACGCTCGAGGCCGAGCGCGACAGGCTCGTCGCACTCGGCGCGACCTGCGTGCGCGTGATGGTGGCCGACGAGGAGAACGAGTCGTGCATCGTGATGCAGGACGTCGAGGGCAACGAGTTCTGCCTCGACTGACGGTGGACCACCGGTGGACCGGCGGCGGGTCCGCGGTCAGCGCATGAACGGCTCGAAGACGGCGGCCACCGACGCGGCGGCGCGGTCGGCGTCCCCGTCGACGATCGCCTCGACCAGCTCGTGGTGGTGTCGGTGCGCAACATCCTCGTCGTCGACCTCGTCGTCGCGCATGTGGACGGCGAAGACGTCGAGCATGCTGGAGTAGAGCGTGACGTACAGCGGGTTGTGCGTCGCCGCCACGATCGCCCGGTGCAGGTCGAGGTCCGCGTTCGCGCGCGCACCCAGGTCGTCGGTCGACCACGTCGCCTCCCGGCGGTCGCGCAGCTCGCGCAGCAGCGCGACGTCGGCGTCCGAGCGGCTCTCCGCCGCGAGCGCCGCCGCAGTGAGGTCCAGAGCGAGGCGCAGCTCCAGGTAGTGGCGTCGGGTGCCGCCGGCGAGCTGCCGTCCGAGCGTGCCGTTCAGCTCGGAGCGGGAGATGACGAACGTGCCGCGGCCCTGCTCGCGGCGCAGCAGGCCGGCGTGCACCAGCGACTGGAGCGCCTCGCGGACGGTGTTGCGCCCGATCCCGAACTCCGCGACCAGGGCGGCCTCGGTCGGGATCCGCTCGCCGACCGGCCAGCGCTCGGAGACGACCTCCTCGCGGAACCGCGCGGCGGCCTGGTCGATGAGTCCTACTCGACGCATCGGCTGCTGTGTGTCAGACTCCTCGCGATTCATCCCATGATCCCATCATCGCCGATCTCGCAGTGGAGTTTAGCGTGACGACACTCTCCCGACCGCGGGTCCCGGTGCACCGCGGCCACCTGACTGTGTGGGCGGGGCTCGCCGTCGCGCTGACGGCCGTCAACCTGCGGACCGCCGTCACCGGGTTCACGCCGCTCCTCGAGACGATCGGAGCGGACCTCGGCTTCGGGGTGGCGCTGGCCGGCCTGCTCGGCACCGTGCCCGCGGCGTCGTTCGCCGTGTTCGGGTTCCTCGCCCCGGTCGTGACGAGACGGTTCGGGCTCGAGCGCACGGCAGCCGTGGCGCTGGGCCTCACCGCGCTGTCGCTCGTGCTGCGCGCCCTCTCCCCGACTCCCGCCCTGCTCGTGGCTTCCACCGTGCTGGCGCTCGCCGGCATCGGGGCCGCGAACGTCGTCATCGTCCCCCTGGTGAAGTCCTGGTTCCCCGACCGCATCGCGCTGTGGACGTCGCTCTACCTGCTCCTCCTGCAGACAGGTCAGTTCGTCGCCCCGCTCCTCGCGGTCCCGGTCGCGGAGGCCTCGACCTGGCGGGTGTCGGTCGGGATCTGGGCCGGACCGGCGGCCCTGGCCGCCGTCGTCTGGCTCGTCCTGGCAGCCAGGCTGCCCGCCGACCACCACGCGCCCGCCGCCGCCGTCGGCGCGAGACCGAGGATCAGCCGGTCGTCGACCGTGTGGGGCCTGGTCGTCCTGTTCGCGATGATCTCGCTGTCCAACTACGGGATCATCACGTGGGTCCCGGCCGTCCTCACCGACGCGGGGGGCAGCGCGGCCCTCGGTGGCTCGATGGTCGCCCTCTACTCGGCGTGGGGCGTGGTCGCGGCCCTCGTCGTCCCGCAGCTGGCCACGCGCCTGGCGAACCCGTTCGTCGTGGTCGTCGTGTGCGCCGTCGTCCTGGTGGCCGGGTACCTGGGCCTGATCCTCTCCCCGCTCGACGGGACCGTGATCTGGGTGTGCGCGCTGGGGATCGGCGTGAGCACCTTCCCGCTGTGCATGACCCTGATCAACCGCCGGAGCCGGACGCCGCAGACCGCCTCGGCGGTGTCCGGCTACGTGCAGGGCATCGGCTACGGGCTCGCGTGCCTCGGCCCGATCGGCCTGGGCCTGCTGCGCGAGGCGACGGGGTCGTGGTCCGTCCCGCTCCTGGCGCTCGCCGCCACCGCCGTCCCCGGGCTCGTCGCCGGCTGGTTCGCCTGCCGCCCACGCTTCGTCGAGGACACCGCACCACGGGCGCCCCAGGACTCGGCACGGGCCCGCACCTAGGATGTCGCGGGCAAGGCCCTCGACGTACCTCCGAGCGTCGGGGTGACGACGGCCGCCAGCGCGGGGAACGCGAGCCCTGCTGTCGCCGAACGACGAGAGGGCAGCAGATGGCCGACGACGACTTCCTCGAGATGATCGCGACCGAGGTGGGCCGCGACCCGCAGAACCTCGCGCTGCGGGAGGACTTCGTCACCCTGCTGCTGCAGGCGGACCCCGACCGCGCGGCGGAGGAGCTGGACGCGTTCGAGGCAGGGGGCGGCGACCCCGCCCGGGTCCGGGTGCTGCGGGCGCGCCTCGTCGCCGCACGGCTCCGCGGCGACTCCGCACCGCCGCCCAGCGAGCCGGCACCTGCCCCCCGGCCTGCCCCGGTCCGTGCTCCCGCCGACACCGACACCGACGACGCCGAGAGCGACGCCGGCGGTCCCCCGGTCCCCGGGGTGTGGGACGCGGAACGGCCCGCCGTGACCCTCACGGACGTCGCGGGCCTCGCCGAGGTCAAGCAGCACCTCGACACGACGTTCCTCGCCCCGCTGCGCAACCCCGACCTGGCCGCCGCGTTCGGCCAGAAGCCCGGCGGCTCGCTCCTCATGTACGGCCCGCCCGGGTGCGGCAAGACGTTCATCGCCCGGGCGATCGCCGGCGACCTCGGGGCGTCGTTCATCCACGTCACGCTGGCCGACCTGATCAGCAAGTACATCGGCGACAGCGAGAAGGCGATCCGCAGCGTGTTCCGCAACGCGCGCGCCGCCGCGCCGTGCGTGATCTTCTTCGACGAGTTCGACGCGCTCGGGGGCCGGCGGACGTCCGGCGGCGGCGGGTCCCAGTCGATGCGCATGATCGTGACCCAGCTCCTCGAGGAGCTCGACGGCGTCTCGAGCGCCAACGACGGCGTCTACTTCCTGGCCGCGACGAACCGGCCCTGGGACATCGACCCCGCGCTGCGCCGCCCCGGTCGCATCGACAAGACCGTGCTGGTGCTGCCGCCCGACACCGTGGCGCGCGCCGCGATCCTCCAGGGCGACCTCGAGGGCAAGCCGTCCGACGGCGTCGACGTCGTCCGGGTGGCCGCCGCGACCGAGGGGTTCTCGGGCGCCGACATCGCGCACGTGGTGAAGGTCGCGCTCCAGCAGGCGCTCAGCGCGTCGATGGCGGCGGGCGCCGTCGTGCCGGTGACGACGCAGTCGCTGCTCGCCGCCGCGAGCGCCGTCACACCGTCGACCACGTCATGGTTCGACCAGGTCGCGCCGGTCCTCGAGTACGGCGTCGACGACGGGACGTTCGACCAGCTGCGCGCCTACCGCGTGAAGCGCGGCCTATGAGCGGCGTGCCCGGCGAGCCCCGCGTGGACCTGGTCGAGCGGGACGACGACGTCGCGTGGGAGCTGTTCGACGCCCAGCCGACGCACCCCGAGGTCGGGCGGATCGCCCGGCGCGTCCTCGCCCAGGAGCCGTGGCGGAGCGAGACCCGGCGCCTGCTGGCCATGCATCTCATGGCGTGCGGCGAGCTCGACGAGGCCCGCGGGATCCTGCTGACCGTGGTCGGTGCGCGCGACGGCTCGTACCTCGCCGCCGTCGAGGCGCTGTGCGAGCTCGAGAAGTACTCGAGCAACTACGACGAGGCTCGCCGTTGGGCCGAGACCGCCGTCCGGGAGGACCAGGAGTCCTGGACGAACCTGATGCGGCTGGGCGTCACGACGGCGATGGCGGGCGACCCGGAGCTCGGCTGGCAGCTGCTCGACGACGCGGTCGCGCTCTGTGCGCGCACGGCCCCCGACGAGCTGGCCAGCGCGCTCGCCGAACGGACGATCGCGCACTTCGAGAGCGTCGCCCCGGCCGAACGCGTCATCCCGGCGGCCGAGGAGGCGATGCGCGCCGACCCCACCAACGAGTACGTCAGCACGGCGCTCGTCTGGGCTCACGTGCACGCGGGCCGCTACGACGACGCCGAGGAGGTGTCGCTGGGCCTGCTGCGGCTCGACCCGACGCACGCGATCGCCCGGAGCGCGGTCACCGTCGTCCGCGAGGTGCGGGCGAGCGCCGAGAGGCTGGGCATCACGCTGGCCGAGGTCCACGCGTCCGGGGTGGTCCGCAACGTCTGGACCGAGCGGCGCGAGCGGATGCTCGGGATCGACCTGCCCTCCGCGTTGACCGCTCTCGACGACGTGCTGCCCGACGACCTGCGCGCCGCGCTGCGGCCGGGGCTCGGGGACGAGGCCGGGGAGTCCACGATGCGTGATCGGGAGGTCCTGGCCTGGCACGACGGCCAGGAACCCGGCACCGGGGCGCTCTGGCGGGCAGACGGCGACTTCCGGCTGCTGTCGAGCGCGGAGAGCGAGGCGCTGGACGAGGCGATCGAGGCAGACCCCGCCGCCTACCCCGAGTGGAAGCACGACGGCCTGGCCGACGACTACGCCCAGGTGATGACCGACGACCGCGGGGGCTATCTCGTCGTCAAGTACCGCGGCGTCGTGCTCCGGCGTCCGGGTGCCGGCGACGTGGTGGTCGCGCCGACCCTGGCCTCCTGGTTCTGGGACCGGGTCGCGGCGCTCGGCGGACGTGACCCGCGGCCGCGCCCCGGACGGTGAGCGAGGCGCCCGAGACGAGTCAGGCCGGGGCGTGCGCACCGATGACCGAGAGCAGCGCCAGCTTCTCGTAGCCCTCGCTGCCGCGCACGGCGGTGTGGACGAGGAGCTCGCGAGGGTGCCGCTGAGCGATGCCGTGCGAGCGCGTCCTCGTGTCAGCGGGTCCCTCGGGTCACGACCCTGCGAGGGCGCGCGGGGCCGCCACCGTCGGCGTCTCGCCGAGCGGGACCGACGGGGTCTGGAACGGCACGACGTCCTGCGCGCACGTGGCGCCGTCGGTCGCCTCGCCGTCCACGAGGTAACGGGCCACCGCGTCCTCGGCGCACGCGCTCTTGCCGAGGATCGTGTGCCCCCAGCCCTCGACGGTCAGGACCCGCGCGTCGGGCCATCGGTCGGCGTACGGCTGCGTGAAGCCGTACGGGGTCGCGGGGTCGTAGCGGGTGCCGATCACGAGGACAGGGGCCTCGGTCGTCTGGTCCCACGGGCCGGTGAAGGCGTCCTCGTCGTGCGCGGCGAAGAACTCGCACGGCGCGCCGACCCAGCCGCGTAGCCGGCCGAAGTGCGGGTACTGCGCGTCGAGCGCGTCGACCTTCGCCGGGTACTGCCAGGGCCGGCCCGGCGTGGTCGTGTCGACGCACAGGCTCGCGAGCGACCCGCCGATCGAGGGGTAGTCCTCGGCCCAGCCCGCCCGGCGCAGAAGCTCGCCGAGCGTGGGCGCCGCCCCGAGAGCACGCGGCTGGCGCGCGGCGGGCGGCGGCTCGACGGCGCCGCTGAGCACCGCGAGCTGGGCGAGCGTGAGGTCCAGGTCGCCCCAGGCGACGGGCTCGTACAGGTACTGGAAGACGAGCGCGACGGTGTCGGGGTAGCCGATCTCGGCGGTGCTGCCGTCGGGCATCGGCACCCCGACGGGTTCCTCGCGCAGGGCCGCGTACGTGGCCTCGACGACCTCGGCGGGGTCGCCGAGCGACGCGAGCGCGCACGACGAGGGACCGGCCTCCGTGCACAGGCGCGCGAACTCGCCGAACGTCTCCGTCGAGCCCGCCGCCTGGCCGATGCGCGCGCCGAGGAGCTCGTCCGAGCCCACGCCCGACCACGCGTCGACGTCCATCGTGCCGTCGAGCACCATCGCGCCGACCCGGTCCGGGAAGAGTGCCGCGTACGTCGCTCCGAGCACCGTCCCGTACGAGTAGCCGAGGTAGGTGAGCTTCGTGTCGCCGACGGCCTGGCGCAGCAGGTCCATGTCTCGCGCGACGTTCGCCGTCGACGACGACGAGATGCGGTCCGCCGAGAACACCGAGCAGCTCGCGCCGAGCACCGCCATCTGCCCGAGGAAGCGCGCCTCCTCGCGGTCCGTGGCGGGGAACGCCGGGACGTCGGCGAAGAACGCGCCCTCCCGCTCTGCGTCGCGGAAGCACGTCGCAGGGTCCGACGTCCCGACGGCGCGCGGGTCGAACCCGACGACGTCATACCGGGCGAGAACCTCGGGTGCGACGATCGACCCGCCCAGCAGGTGCAGGTTCGCGACACCCGGGCCACCCGGGCCGCCGAAGTTGGTGAACAGGCTGCCGACCCGCGCCTCGGGGTCGGTGGCGGGCAGACGCGTGAGGGCGATCGTCGTCGTGCGTCCGCGCGGCTCGTCGTAGTCGGTCGGCACCTCGACGCTCGCGCAGTCGAAGGCGTCGAGGCCTTCGCCCTCGCAGGGTTCCCACGGGATCTCGGGCACGGGTGCGTCGACCTGGCCTGCCGCCGGAGGTGGGTCACCCCCCGGAGTGGCGACAGCTCCGGCGGGCACGCCGCCGAGGAGGAGGATCGCCGCCAGCGTGGACGCTGCGGCGCGGACAGCTCGTGTCGTCGTCGATCGCGAAGTCATCCCCCTCACCCGAACACGGATATGTCGGGCGCGCCACCTCGGCACGCCGCGCTCCGTCCTCGCAGGTCACGATCTGCACGTCAGGGAGGACCGCGCGACGACCCGGGGGCCGCTGTCGAGGCAGCGACCCCCGGGTCGTGCTCGGCGCCCGAGGGGCGACCTCGGCTACTGGCCCGTGAAGACGAACTGCGAGCCGGGCTCCTTCGCGACGTCGCCGTCGCGGGAGCCGCTGATGGTCACGTTCGACAGGATCGCGTTGCCGCGGGCACCGCCCATCGCGAGGATGCCGGAGCCGTTGTTCGACGTCGAGATCCGCACGTTCGTGATCCTCACGTCCGGCATGTTCCCGCCGCCGTTCTTGAGCTGGATGCCGTCGTAGGTGGAGTCGACGATGTCCGTGTCGCGGATGGTGACGCCGACGATGTCGTGCGTCTGCGGGAAGATCGTGATCGCGCCGAACTCCTGGTCCTCGTTCCAGAACGCCCCGCCGGTGCGGTAGAGCCCGTTGTTGGCGATGAGCGTCGTCCCCGAGAACGGCAGGGGGTCGTGGTCGGTCGCCAGCATGATGCCGGGGTAGTTCATGGTGTCGGAGATCAGGTTGTTCTCGATCGAGTTGTCGTAGCCGCCGTAGATCGCGATGCCGTTGGCGCGCCACGGGAGCTGGACCGTGTTGTTGCGGAACGTGTTGGAGTGCCCGATGTCGACGTTCCGGTCCTTGACGTACGGGTTGGCCCAGACGGCGAGCGCGTCGTCGCCGGTGTTGCGGAACGTCGAGCTCACGACCGTCGAGTTGCGCGTCCCGTTGCTGAAGTTGATCCCGTCCGCGTAGGTGTTGCGGATGCGCATGCCGGAGAAGACCAGCCCGTCGCCCGGGTTCCACAGCTCGGGGATGTTGGAGTAGTCGCGGCCGACCCACACGCCGACGTTCGCGTGCTCGATCCACACGTTGGTGATCTTCGTGCCCTGGCCGAACCGGCCGTTGAGGCCGACGCCGCCCTCCTCCTGGCCGTTGTTCCCGCGGATGGTGCCGGAGCCGAAGATCGCGATGTCGGAGATCTGGGTGTTGTCGTCGATGTCGAACCCGAAGTTGCCCTCGTGCGGGTGGTTGATGACCCCCGGGGCGAGGTGCGGCGGGATGAGGCTGTAGAGCTGCGAGTGCCACATCCCGGCGCCGCGGATCGTCACGTCGCTGATGCCGACCTGGTTGTGCATCCCGCGGTTCAGCGGGTCGTCGGTGAGGATCTTCTTCTCCTGGCGCCACTGCCCCGCCGGGATCCACACGCACTCGATGTCGCCGTTCTGATCCGCGGTCACGGCGGCCTGGATGGCGGCCGTGTCCTCCAGGCCGTCGTTCGGGACCGCGCCGTACTCGGTGATCGACGTGCACTGAGCGGGCTTCGCCGCGGGCGGCGCCACCTGCTCGAGCTCGACGAGGTCGATGACGTAGAACGCGGCGTCGTCGCCCGCGTCGCGCTGGAGCGTGAAGACCGTCCCGGCAGGGAACGACCGCCCGAGCAACGCGTGCGACTCGTCGAAGAGGCGGCGCGCGTCCCCGCCCGGGGTGTTGACGAGGCCCTCAGGCTGGTCGGTCGTGCCGTAGAGCCACGCGTGCTTCGACGAGAGCGTGAGCTTCTGGACGAACTGGCCGTCCGCGTAGAGGCTGATCGTCTTCTCCTGGCCGCCGCCGGCGGGTGCGTCGGGGATCGAGGCCCGCACGACGATCGAGTTCGTCGGGTTGGTCGAGGTGAACCGGACGTACTGTCCGGTGCTCGTCAGGCGCACCGACTCGCGGCCCGACGACTCGGTCGCGAAGTTGGTGTGCCCGAACGTGCGCAGCGCGTCGCTCTGGAGCAGCGTGCCCGAGTACTGGCCGTCCTCCGCCTCGTAGCTCGTGTACGGGACGGCGGCTCCGCGCCCGACCGTCACGGCGAGCGTGCCCGTGTTGTTGCCCTCGTTCGTCTCGGCGACGACGCCGGTCGCGTCGGCCGTCGCGGTCACGGTGGCCCCGCCGTTCGTCGCGGTCCACGTCCCGCTCGGCGTGACGGTGACGGTCGCGCCCGCGGCGACGGCCGGCGTCGTGCCGTTCAGCGTGGTGGACCCGGCGACGACGCGCGCCACCGACCCGGCGGAGACCGGCTGGTTGCCGCGGTTGCGGACCTGGACGGAGAACGTCACGGCGGCACCGACAGCCGGGTTCGACGGGTTCGAGGACACCGAGACGACCTCGAGGTCCGGGCCGGGCGCCTCGCTGACGACGAGCTTCGCCGTGGCCGTGAACGCGTTGTCGGCCTCGTTCTGCTCGGCCACCGTGTTGGCCGGGTCGACCACCGCGCCCACGGTGTACTCCCCCGCCGGCCGGGTCCCGGCCACGACCGGCACCTGGGCGCTCGCGCCGGGCTGGAGCGCGCCGACGGCGGCCGAGCCGGCCGTCGTCCCGCCGACCTTCGCGTCGAGCGTCGTGGCCGACGACGCGCGGTCGCCCGTGTTCCTCACGGTCGCCGTGAGGGTCACGGGGGTCGTCGCGGTAGGCGCCGCCGGGGACGCGGTCACCGCGGTGACGGTGAGGTTCGGGTTGGGCGCCGGGGCGCCGTAGACCTCGAGCTCGGCGACCTGGCCGTTGCCCGCACCGGTGTTGCCGGTGAAGCGCAGGCGCACGTCGGTGACGGTCCCGCTCAGGGGGACGTCGACGAGGTTGCCGCCGCCGGGCGAGAACGCGTAGGCGGCGGACGCCTTGAGCTCCTGCCACGCCCCCGTGCCGGTGCGGCCCCAGACGGAGAACGTCTGCGTGCGCGGGCCCCACGCGGCGTCAGGGTTGAGCCGGACGCGCGCGCTGCTGAGCTGCGTGGGCGCGGCGAGCGCGACGTCGAGGGTCGACGGGTACTGCCCGCCCGCGCCCTCCCAGTAGGTCGTCGCGCTGCCGTCGACCGCGTTCGCGGCGACGAACTGCCACTCCGTCGACGACGCCGTCGCGGGGCGGGCTTTCGCGTAGTTGGTGCCGGTCGGGTCGGTCGGCGGGGCGGTCGGGCCGCCGTCGGTCGGCGTTCCCCAGACCTGCAGCTCGGACACCTGGCCGTTGCCCGCGCCGGTGTTGGCGGTGAACGCGAGACGCACCTCGTCGACCTCGGCGTCGAGCGGGATCTCGACCTTGTTGCCGCTCGCGGGGTCGAAGCCGTACGCCGCCGACGCCTTGAGCGTGCGGAACGACGCCTCGCCGTCGGACCGGCCGAGCACGCTGAACGTCTGCGTGCGCGGCGACCACACCGAGGGCGGCGGCACCGTGACGACGACGCGCTCGACGTCGGCCTCCGCGCCCAGGTCGACGGTCAGGTGCGACGGGTACTGCCCGCCCGCGCCCTCCCAGTAGGAGCTCGCGTTCCCGTCGTTCGCGTGGGCCGCGACGTACGTCTGCGTCACCGACGACGCGGCGATCGGCTTGCCGAGCGCCAGGTTCGTGGCCTCGGCGGCGTGCGCGACGGCGGCGACGCCGAGCGGCGCGAGCAGCGCCAGCGCGGCGCCTGCCACGACCGTGTGCTTCCAGGGGGTTCTCATGGACGTCCTCGTTCTCCGCCGGGGCGGGGTTCGTCCACCCGCGGGCAGCGGTTCCCGACGACGGGCGCGACCGTGCTGGTGCCGCGCCCACCGCGACGGGTGGATCGGGTCGGGCGCGGACCGGACGACGGACCGCAGGGGCGCCACGGGCGACCTGGCGGGGATGGGCGTCGGCCGACCACGTGGCGAAACTCGAGAGTTGCAGCGTGTGCACTGCTTTGTGCTTTCGTTCTGTCAACTTCTTGCGTATCGCAGTACGGACGTTACGAGACGGACATCCGAGGCGTCAAGGGCCGCGCGACGAACGCGGTTCTCGCCCGGCGATGGTCTGCGGCAAGCGGGAGGACGCCGCGAGCACCGTCCTCCCGCTCCAGGGTGCTACGTGGTCGCTGCCAGCTGGGGGTAGACGGCCTGGATCGGGGCGGAGAGCCCGGCCTTGGCCTGGACGGAGGTCTCGTCCGCGAGGACCTCCAGCTCGCCGGCCTCGGTCGCGTCGAGCACCGCGGAGACGAGGACGGCGGGGTCGAGCTTCGGGTCGGTGGTGGCGGCTGCCATCGGGGTGTCGACCCAGCCCACGTGCACGCCGACGACCTGGACGCCGTCGGGCTGGAGCTCGAGCCGGAGGGAGTTGGTCGCGGACCACAGGGCAGCCTTGGTGGCCGAGTAGATCCCGGCGACCGCGTACCAGGCGAGAGCGGAGTGCATGTCGATGATCGCCGTGTCGCCACCACGGGCGGACAGGATCGGTGCGTAGGCGCGGGCGAGGAAAAGCGGGCCGAGGAAGTTGGTCTCGACGTTGCGGCGGATCTCCTCGTCGGAGTGGGTGAGGATGCCCGCGCTGGACACGGTCGCGCCTGCGTTGTTGATCAGCACCGTCACGTCGGGGGCAGCCTCGACGGCAGCTCGGGTCGAGGCGGGGTCGGTGACGTCCAGGGCGAGGGGCACGATGCGGTCGTCGTCCCACTCGCGGGGGTTGCGAGCGGTGGCGTAGACCTTGGCCGCTCCACGGACGAGGGCTTCGCGCACGAAATGGGTGCCGATGCCGCCGTTCGCGCCAGTGACGAGGACGACGGCGCCGTTGAGTGAAGTCATGGGACTGTTCCTTCTCTTGGTGGTCGGGCGGGCGTCAGGCTTGGGCGCGGACCGGGTAGTCGGTGTACCCGTTCGCGCCGCCGGTGTAGAGGGTGGCCGGGTCCACCTCGTTGAGCGGTGCGGCGGCGCGCAGCCTGTCGACGATGTCGGGGTTGGCGAGAGCGAACCGGCCGAGGGGCTCGACGTCGGCGAGGCCGGCATCGATGTCCGCGGCGATGGCGTCGCGCTCGCGCCCGTACCGGACGACGAGGACCGCGGTCGGCCACGCCTCGCGGAAGGAGCGCAGCAGCTCGTCGTCACCGAGGTGGTGCACGTGGAGGTAGACCAGACCCAGCTTCGCGAGCTCGCCCACCAGGTAGCGGTACTGGGCGCGAACGGCCTCGGCGTCGCCCTCGTCGAGGCCGCCGAGCGGGAACGCAGGAGAGATGCGGATGCCGGTACGGTCCGCGCCGATCTCGTCCGCGACGGCCCGGGCGACCTCGATGACGAACCGGGCACGGTTCTCGATCGACCCGCCGTAGGCGTCGGTGCGGTGGTTGGCGTTGGGGGCGAGGAACTGGTGCAGCAGGTACCCGTTGGCGGCGTGGATCTCGACCCCGTCGGCACCGGCCGCGACGGCGGAGGCCGCAGCGTGACGGAACTCGCCGATCACGTCCCGGATCTCCGCCGTGCTCAGCTCGCGAGGGACAGGGGTGCTCTGGGGGCCGTTGGGCGTGAAGATGTCCTGTTCGGCGGAGATCGCCGACGGCGCGACCGGCTGCCGGTGGTGCGGGGTGTTGTCCGGGTGAGAGACCCGGCCGACGTGCATCAGCTGGATGAACAGGTGGCCGCCGTTGTCGTGCACGGCGTCGGCGACCTTCCGCCAGGCGTCGACGTGCTCGGGCGTGTAGATGCCGGGGGTGTTGACGTACCCCTGCCCGTCCTCCGAGGGCTGGGTACCTTCGGTGATCAGGAGTCCGAGGGAGGCCCGCTGGCTGTAGTACTCGGCGGTGAGCTCACCGGGGGTGCCGTCAGGGTTGGCCCGGTTGCGGGTCATCGGCGCCAACGCGAGTCGATGCGGAAGCTCGATTCGGCCGAGGGTCAGCGGCTCCCAGAGGTTCGAGGTGGTCATGGCGGGTGAGTTCCCTTCCTGGCACGGGTCGCCACCGGCTCCGGTTCGCGGCGGTGGCCGCAGACCGGCGTGGAAGGATGAGCACGGCACATCTCGAGTCCACGCGACAGTGACTACACTCAGAACTGAGGTAAGTCAGAGTCTATTCCCGAGGAGGAACGCGATGTCAGTGGAGACGCCACCGCTCGGGCGCCGCGAGCGGAACAAGCAGGCCAAGCTCGAGCGCATCACCGCAGCCGCGAGCCAGCTTTTCGCGGAGCACGGTGTGGACGAAGTCACCACGCAGCAGATCGCGGACGCGGCGGACATCGGCACGGGCACGTTGTTCCTGTACGCGAAGACCAAGGGCGAGCTGCTGCTGCTGGTGCAGAACACCCACTACGCCGCAGCCCTGGAACGCGGCCGCGCCGCGGCCACGGGTGCGGCGACGGCGCTGGACGGGGTGATGGCGCTGGTCACACCGGTCGTGGAGTGCAACCGGGTCCAGGTCGACAACGGCCGCACGTATCTGCGGGAGATGGCCTTCGGAGACCCGAGCGAGCCCCATCACGCCGAGGCACTGTCGATCGTCGCGCAGACCGAAGAGGCTGTCGCCGGCATCCTGACCGGTCGGTCGCAGGTCCCCGCCGCGAAGGCGGCGACGCTGGCCCGGGTCGTCTCGGCCATCCTCCTCCTGGAGCTCGGGGCCAGCGTGAACGCGGACTCGAGGATCCCCGAGCTCCTCTCCGGCATCCGCGCCCAGGTCGCAGCGATCCTCCCTCGCTGAGCCCGTCTCGGGCTCGCACGCATCGGAACGCGATCCTCTCGTGGCGAGGTTCGGTCCAGCTGCGCGATGGCCAGTCAGTCCTCCGGGTGGGGCAGGATCTCGCTGTCCTCGACGAACGTCAGCGCGACTTCCACGTCGTAGGCGTGGATGGCCGACACGTGCGGGGAGAGCAGCTCGGTGAGGTGACCCGCGTGACCGGTGGGGTGTCCCAGGTCTTCTCGTTCCACGGCAGGAACACCTGGGTGCGCAGTTCTCTCAGGTCCCCGGTGGCGATGAGCGAGGGAGTCAGCTCCTTCTTCAGGAACCTTTGGAACCCGACGGTGCCCTCATCCGTCGCGCGGCGCAGGTAGATGATGCCGCGGGATCCGGGCTTCTCGCCGGGGGCGACGTCGTACCGGCGCGAGGTGCCGGGTGGGCCGGCGTGCAGGAGGGTGCGGCGGAAGATGTTGACCTCGTCCTCGTACGCGAGCGCGGTCTGCGCGCGCCCCACGAGGGGTGACAGGGCGTTCTCGAAGGTGACTTCGGCGATCCCGTCGATCCGGCGGTCCTCGGGGATCGTCGTCTCGATGCCGGGGGTGGCCGGCCAGCGACCGGGGTTGTGTGCGGCGAGGTATCGACGACGTGAAGTGCTTCGACACGTCCAGCTTCATCGGGGTGGTCTCGCTCATGATCGCGCGTTCCGTTCTCTTCGCACTCTCGGCGGCTTACGCGGCGAGGAACTTCGCGGCGACGGGGGCGAACTTCTCCCAGTACTGGAAGATGCCGCCGTGCCCGGAGTTGGGGTAGATGATCAGCTCGGACCCCTTGATGCGCTGGTGCAGGTCGGCGGAGAGGATGGAGGGCACCATGCGGTCGTTGTCGCCGTTGGCGATCAGGGTGGGCTGGGTGATCGCGGACAGGTCCGACGGCGCGGAGCGGCCGAACCTCTGGATGGCCCTGAGCTGGGTGTTGAATGCCTTGTTGCTGATGGGCTTGTCCCGGTCCGCGGTGCGCTCCTTGAGCCGCTCGACGAACGCCTTCCCAGCCCTCTTGCCGACCTGGTCCCGGTTGAAGAACAGGAACTCCTTCGGGTCGGAGCGGGTGAGGGTGGCGCGGAGGATGTCCCAGTAGGTCACGCGCACGACCTTGTCGATGTTCCTGCCTCCGCGGGGACCGGTGCCGGTGAGGACGAGCCGGCGCACCAGGTCGGGGTGCTTGACGATCAGGTCCTGGGCGATCATGCCGCCCATGGAGAACGAGAAGACGTCGATCGTGTCGTACCCGAGGCCCTTCGTGATGAAGTCGTAGGCGTCGTCGGCCGCTTCCTCGATCGTGCCGGGCACGGCGCCGGAGGATGCCCCGACGCCGCGCTGGTCAAAGGTGATCACGTGACGGGTCCTCGCGACGGCGTCCACGATCCGGGGGTCCCAGTTGTCCAGGGTCGCGGCCAGGTGCACGAAGAACACCACGGGGATGCCGCCGGTCGGGCCCAGCTCGCGGTAGGCGAACGAGACGCCCCCGGCGGTGAGGGACTTCGCCGGGGCCTTGGCATAGGAGGTGATGACAGGATCGCTGGTTGTGCTCATGACGGTTGCTCCTTCGAGAGTTCGAGAGTTCGGTGCGTGCGGGGCGATGCGGGTCAGGCGCCGGTGATGACGACCTTGCCGCGCAGACCACCCTTGGACAGGGCTTCCAGGGCCTGCGGGGTCTGGTCGAAGGGGAAGGTCCTCCCGACGACGGGTCGGAGGGTTCCGTCGTCGACGAGGGCGGCGATCCGGCGCAGCTGGTCGCCGCTGGCGCTCATGAAGAGGAACTCGTAGCCCACGCCGAGCTTCTTTGCCTGCCGACGGATCTTGCCGCTGAGCCCGGCGATCGCCAGGCGCAGCAACGGGTTCAGGCCGACCTCTTTCGCGTATGCGGGGTCGGGCGGCCCGGCGATCCCGATCGCCTTCCCGCCCGGCTTCAGGATCCGCAGCGACTTGGCGAGGTTCTCTCCGCCCAGCGAGTCCAGGACCAGGTCGTAGCCGGACAGCGCGGTCTCGAAGTCCTGGGTGCGGTAGTCGATCACCTCGTCCGCTCCGAGCTCGCGGACGAAGTCGGCGTTCTTCCCCGACGCGGTGGTCGCGACGTGCGCGCCGAGGTGCTTGGCGAGCTGGATCGCGACCGTCCCGACCCCGCCCGCACCCGCGTGGATGAGGACCTTCTGGCCCCGCTTCACGTTCCCCTTGACCACCAGCGCCTGCCAGGCGGTCAGCGCCACCAGCGGCAGGGACGCCGCCTCGACGGGACTGACCGACGCCGGGGCGAGCGCGAGGTCGGCCTCGTCGACCGCGATACGCTCGGCGAAGGTCCCGATCCGGTGATCCCGAGGCCGGGCGTAGACCTGGTCGCCCGGCTTGAACCCGGTCACCCGCGGCCCGGTGCGGACCACCGTGCCGGCCACGTCGTGGCCGAGGACGAGCGGCGTCTTGTAGGGCAGGTTCAGCTTGAACTCGCCCTCCCGGATCTTCTCGTCCAGCTGATTCACGCCGGCGGCGGCCACGCGCACGAGGACGTCCCGGTCGCCCACTGTCGGCTCGGGCACCTCCGCCTCATGGACGGGCTGCTTGTACCTGTCGAACACGAACGCTCGCATGGTCTCTGCGTCTCCTTCGGATCTGTCGAGGGTGATGGTGGTCAGCGGTGCAGGAAGTGGTGCGCGAGCTCGGCGACGGCTTGCCGGTTCTGGGAGACGGCCCCGTGCCCGGAGTCGGAGAAGATCCGCACCTGCGCATCGGGGAACCGCCGCAACAGGGCATCGGCGTTGCCGACCGGAACCATGCGGTCGCTGTCGCCGTGGAGGAGGAGCACGGGACTACCCGACTCGGACGGCGCCGACGGGGACAGCCGGTGTCCCCACCGGTTCACCGCGCGCAACTGCCCACGAAGCGCTGCGGGGGAGACGGGCTCGTCTCGCCCGGCGCGCCGCCTCCTCAGCCTCGCCTGGTACGCCTTCGCCGCGTGCCTGCCGTTGCGTGTCCGGGTGAAGAACAGCAACGACGTCGGGTTCGTGAACGTCACCAGCCCGCGCGCGACCCCACGCACGAACACTCCGGTCATCCGCGTCAGACCTGGGCCGCCCTGCGGGCCGGCGCTGGCGAGCATCACCCGGTCCACCAGGTCCGGGGCCAGCTCGAGGATCGCCTGGGCGACCATGCCACCCATCGACAGCCCCAACAGATCCACCCGCGACAGGCCCAGCGCCCGGACCGCCGCGACCGCGTCCTCCGCCATGTCCTCGAAGCGGTCACGAACGTTGCCGGTCGAGCCGCCGACGCCCCGGTAACCGATCAGGATCACCCGACGCTCCACAGCGAACAGGTCGACGAGCTCCGGGTCCCAGCTGTCCAGATTCGCCCCGAGATGAGTCAGGCCCACCAACGGCACGCCATCGTCGCCACCTCCGCCGAGGTCGCGGTAGACGAACGCCGTGCCGGCGGCAATGACGACCCGTGTGGGTGCATCGACGAACCGCACCGGTGCGGCAGGTTCTGCTGTGCCTTCCATGTCTGTCCTGTCCGCTCGTTCGCGAGATTGGCGGCTGACGATGGCTCTACCGAGTACACTCAAGCATGAGTTGACTCAGGTATGTTGTCAAGCGGAGGACCTCAGGAACGATCCCGGCGCGACGGACCGGCGCCAGCGAACGAAGAGGGAACCAACGGCGTCGCATCCTCGTCGCAGCCAGTGAGCCGCTCGCCGAGCAGAGATCGACCGCGCGATCATGCAGGAGGTCGCTGACCGCGCCGCCGTTGCCATCGGCACGCGAGTGCGAGTGAGCTAGCGCGAGCCGACGCGATGTTCGCGGCCCACCCGGAGGTTCCGCTCATTGGCTAAGCCGGGTGGCTCCGCAACTCGCACACGTTTGGGGCCGGTAACGAACGTTATGGTGTATCTGACCTATTCGGGCGTGATGCTCTCCTCGAACCTGGGTCGTCATCGTTAGCGCCGTTCGTCTCCCAGTAGTCGAGGGTGACCGTCCACGGCGACGGCAGCGCCTTGCGCAGCGCGGCGAGCAGGCGGTTGGCCTCGGTGCGATGCTCGGCGGCGATGGCTGGGTTGTCCCAGCCGTTGACGTGGTCGTAGTGGGCGTTGAAGACCTGTGCCCATCGGCGAAGCCGGTTCGCGAGCTCTTCGTCGAGCAGGTCTTTTATCTCATGGGCCGCTCCGTTGGACGCTGGCCATAGGGGCCAGTCCGCGGCGTAGTCGTTCATCAGGCGGACCGCGTGTGGGTCGGGCTCTGGCTCGCCATGCTGCGCCGCCGCGGTCGGCGTGCGGCCTGGGCTGAAGACGGTGCCCGAGTGAGGTGCTACGGCGAACCAGTGCGCGTCTGGCGGCGCAGCGGCGGGGGCCTCACGCAGAGGGTCTGCTCGTGTTGACTGGCCGGCATAGAAGCCTTGGCGGTTCTCCCGGCGCGGAGGCGTCGTAGGGCGGCCTCCACGGCGGCGATGTTGGCACGAACCCGTTCGCGTTCTTGCGGCGAGAGGCGCCTGAGCTGCAGGTTCAGGACAGCCTTCTCCTGGTCGGGTGTCAGGTCCACCAGCGGCAACGGGTCGCCTGCCGCGATGGCCGCAGTGATCTCCCGCCATCGAGTCTGTGCGAGCGCGATCACTCGCAGGAAGCCCAACTCTGCCTCGAGTAGCTCCACGTCGGCGTGTGCCGACTGTCGATCCCCCATGAGAGCACAGTAGTGAACGGGCGCAGGAACCTACTGGCTGTCGGCGTTCGTTCCGTCGCGATCTTTCTGATCCAGCCACTGCCACAGGTACGGGGAGGTGCCGGCGCAACTGCGGATCGGACCGTGGGCGCGGTCCGGCAAGATGTCGCGCATGGTGTCGTCGGGGAGTGAGCTGGAGCCAGCCGGGTATGCGGAGCTCCTTGCGGAGCTGAAGGCGCGGGTGCGCGCGACCCGATTCCGCGCTGCCCGGGCGGCGAACACCGAGGTGCTGCGCCTGTACTGGTCGGTCGGGCGCGACATCCTCGAGCGGCAGCGTGCGGCGGGTTGGGGCAGCAAGGTCGTGACCTCTCTGGCCGCGGACCTGCAGCGCGAGTTCCCCGACCAGCGCGGCTGGTCGCGGTGGAACCTGCTGTACATGCGCCGGGCCGCGGAGGCGTGGCCGACCGAGGAGGAGTTCGTCCACCACGTTGGTGGACGATTGCCGTGGCGCCATGTCACGGTCCTGCTCGACCGGCTCAAGACCCGTGAGGAGCGGGACTGGTACGCCGCGAGTGCCGCCGAATACGGCTGGTCGCGCGCGGTGCTCGAGCACCAGATCAAGGCCGACCTGCGGCGCGCCGTCGGGGCGGCGCCGACGAACTTCACTGAAGCGCTCGAGGCACCGGACTCTGAGCTGGCGCAGCAGCTGGTCAAGGACCCGTACGTGTTCGAGCACCTCGCGATGGTCGAGCGTGTGGCCGAGCGTGACGTCGAGCAGGCGCTGATGGACCGGCTGCAGGACACGATGCTCGAGCTCGGACGCGGCATGGCGTTCATCGGACGCCAGGTGCGGCTGACCGTGCCGGACGACGCGAGCGACCGCGTGGACGAGTTCTACGTCGACCTGCTCTTCTTCCACGTCGAGCAGCTGCGCTACGTCGTGGTCGAGCTCAAGATCGGGCCGTTCGAGCCCGCCCACGTCGGCCAGCTCGGCACGTACGTCGCGTCGTCGACGACCAGTTCCGCCGGCCCCAGATCCACGCCCCGACGATCGGGATACTGCTGTGCACGGGCAAGACCGGCCCGACCGTGCGGTACGCGCTGGCCGGCACCCGGGTGCCGATCGCCGTCGCGGACTACCAAGGTCTGCCCGAGGACGCCCGCGGCGTGCTACCGAGCGCTGCCGAGCTCGAGGCGGTCATCGAGGACGAGCTCGACCACCGGGGATGAGCGCCCGAAACCCCTTCTGACCAGCACAAACGAACTGGCAGAGGTGCGTGCTCGAGAGGTGCGAGTTCCCGTCCTGTCGCGGTGCGGCCGAGGCGCCGACGTCTGGGGCAAGTGGCTCCGTAGGCCGCGACCATGGTTCCCGTCAGCACTCTCGCCCTCGAAATCGAGCTGTATCTCGTGCCCGCGGCTCAAGGTGGCTGGCGTACGTCGCTTCTCGGGGTAGCGAGCCTGGAGTCCGCTTCACCTACCGGCCGAACTGGGGTCCTCCTGAGTAGCCCGAGAGCGACCAGACCCGGGGGGTCCGGTTCTCGGCTTCTCCGGGGTCGGCATCCAGCCAAGCGACACGTTCTCGCCGTCATCGTGCCCCTGTTCCCGGTGGAGGTACCGATGCGGCGGGAGGTGATCGCCGGCGACGAACTGAGGATGCACGAGGGCTCGCGGATCTGTGGCCGTGGCTGAGTCGTCTGGGTGCAGGGGCGACTGCCCCATGCCGAAGGACGAGGAAGCGCAATTCGTCCGCTGGCTGACCAAATGACCGCCAGGAGCACGGGGACAGAGGCTCGCTGTTCGTGAGCGTCGTCGGAGATGCGTTTCCCGGTGATCTGCCCCGGCACGGCGAGAGCGCGTGAGAGTCGCCACATAGCCTTCGGTGGCTTCCGAAAGCATGGTGGCGGCTGGACAACGGTAGATTCCAAATGGCGATGCAGTAGAACAGATTCCAGTTAGATCGTAGACGGGAGGTGCTCCAGCGAGATGCAATCCAGCTTCCAGTTTCTTGCCGGCGAACGGCATGGTCCGTACAAGACGGTCGAATTATTTGGCACGCCCAACCCCGAAGATGTCGCTCGAATACGCGAGGAGGAGGTCGCCGGCGTCCTCTTGCATGGAATTAGGGGATCGCGTGCGGCCCTACAGCTCGGTTGGCTGGAGGAAGTGCATGTGCGGTTCGTCCAGATTGAAACGAGCCAACCAGTAGGGCCAATTCCAGAACGCATGCTGAGGAATATCGAGGTGCTTTGGATTCGAGGCAAGGCTCGCGATCCACTCGATGTAGCTTTGATGCCGAATATCCGATCCCTGTCGCTGGAGGGTGTAGATCTAACAGGTAGCATTACCGCACTTCAAGATCTTGAGTTTCTAGGGCTCCATCGGAGCTCGCGCAGTCTCGAGTCGCTTAGTGGTTCCACGAGTCTTCGTCGCGCGATACTGCGGTTCGCGAAGACCCAGCCGCAACCCGACATCGAACTCGACTTGCTCTCGTTGCCCTACCTTGAGGAACTCACCGTATTCGGGCCTGGACTCAGAGATCTTGAGGGCGTCGAACGCATGCCAAGGCTTCGCGAGTTGTTCATCCAGCCGACGACCTCGCGCCCTTTCGATCACCGAGTCAGCCTTTCGCCCCTTGCTTCTTGCGAGAACTTGCAAGTCCTCTTGCTTGACGATTGCGGGCAACTGATTGACGCCGAAGTTCTAGATCACCTTCCTCGACTGCAACGTGTCTCGGCGAGGCGCGGTGGATTGGCTCCATGGCCCGGCGCACGCCCTTGGCTGCGCGTGTTTTAGGTCATTTATGGGTTCCCGCGCGCGAGCGTCGATTTCGTTGCGCGGTGCGAGTCCTCGAATCCGATGCAACTCCCACTAGTCTCGGGCCGATAAGGTATCTTATGTCGCTTTTTATCTGCTGTGCGGCATTTAACAGCGTTGGCCTCAGGCTGCATCAGAGCCGTGGCCTCGGACGAGATCGAGCGATCATCTACGAGGTATGCCGCCGATGGCTTGCTCCCAATCGGGCTATTGAAGGCTGCGGACCAGTCCGCTCCCCGCCCGCGCGCCAAGCGCGAGCCGGCTGAACAACGCCCGGACAGGACTCCGCACCTAGCCCAACGCGACGACGGCGACGCCCGCCGCGACGGCCAGGGGCGCGAGCACGAGGCCCTGCCGGACCACCTGCCACGGCGGTGGGGGGCCGTGCTCGAACGCGTGCCGGCGGTACTGCTGCCACCACAGCACCGTCGCGAGCGACGCCCACGGCGTGATGAGCGGCCCGGCGTTCACGGCGACGAGGAGCGTCGCCAGCCGGTCGACGCCCTCGCCCGCCGCTGGGAGCAGCGCGAGGAACGCGGGAAGGTTGTTGACGAGGTTCGCCGCGACGACGCCGGTCGCGGCGAGCCGCGCGAGGTCGCCCGGTCCGGAACCGGTGCCCGCGACGGCGGCGAGGAGGGCGCCGAGACCGTGGGCGTGCCACGTCTCGACGAGCACGAACAGCGCCGCGACGACGAGCGCCGACCTCCACGGCAGCATCTCCCGCACGGGGACGAGCGGCCGCACGCGCCGCCACCACGTCGCGAGCCCGAGGACCGCCGCGCCGGCGAGCGCCGTCGGGGCGACGGGGAGCTCGACCGCGAACGCGACCGCGAGCAGCGCGACGACGACGGCGGTGACCCGCAGGAGGGTCCGGTCCGGCGGCGTGGGGCCCGTTCCCGAGAGCGTGAAGCGACCGCGCAGGTCCCGGCCGTGCAGCACGACGAGCACGACGACGGTCACGACCAGGACCGCGAGCGCCGGCGCCCACATCACGCCGACGTAGCCGGTGCCGAACCGGTGCGCGGCGAGCAGGTTCGTGAGGTTCGAGACGGGCAGCAGCAGCGACGCCGTGTTCGCGAGCGCGAGGACCGTGAGCGCGAGCGGCAGGGGCCGTGTTTCGGTGCGGCGCGCGAGGGCGAGCACCACAGGCGTGACGAGCACCGCCGTCGTGTCGAGCGAGAGCACGACGGTGCTCGCCGTCGCGAGGACGACGACGAGGCCCCACAGCGCGATCCGCCGCCCTCGGGCGAGCCGTGCCGCCCGGGCTGCGACGGCGTCGAACAGGCCCGCGCCCGCGCACAGCTCGGCGACGACCGTGATCGCGAGGAGGAAGACCAGCACGGGTCCGGTGCGCTCGAGCAGGTCCCGCGCGTCGGTCGCCGGGAGCAGCCCCGATGCCGGTAGCGCGACGACGACCACCGCCGCGACGAGCCACAGCGGCAGGCGGCGCCGACGGCCGCGGGGGCTCGCGGCATGGTCGGGCGGCTCGGTCGTCACGGCGGTCAGCGTACGGCCGGGTCCCGCCGCAGGCGCCCCGGTCCGCCCTCGGGTAGAAAGCCACGAGGACCCCGCAGCCACCGCCCGTCGCGTGGTCGTGGTCGCACCCGCTCCTCGGCCTGGCGTTCGTGGCACCCGCAGCGGTCGTCGCGCTGGCGGTCGGGGCCGAGGCCGGCGCGCTGCTCGTCGGCGGGTCGGCGTACGCGTGGCTCGTCTCGCTCGCGTGGCCTGTTCTGCCGTCCGTCCCGCGGGCCCGGCGCCCACCGCCCACCCGCGCAGCAGCAGCGCTCTACGGACTCCAGATCGGGCTCGCGGGCGCGACCCCCCGCCGTGCTCGCGGCGGTGGCTGCCCGTCTTCTCGGCGCTGCTCGTGCTGTCCCTGCTGCTCGTCCACGACGACGAGCCGCCGGCCCACTGGTTCGTCGAGCGGATCGGCGAGACGCTCGGCGGGGTCGCGCTCGCGCTCGCCTTCGCGTGGGCCGTCCCGCGCCTCGCCGCGCGGTTCTCAGCGCGTCAGCAGCACGAGCACGACTGATCTCCGCCCGCCCTGGTCTCTGGCGCAGCACTCCCCGGAGTCACCGCCGCCTCGCTGGCCACCGCCGTCGTCGCCACGGGGACGCAGCACGCGTCGCCGCGCCACGCCTCGATCCCCTCCTTCACCGCGACGGCCGCGATGACGAGCGCGGCGAGCGGGTCGGCCCACGTCCATCCCACGGTCGAGTTGAGCACCAGGCCGACGAGCAGCACCGCGGACAGGTACGTGCACAGCAGGGTCTGCTTCGAGTCCGCGACGGCGGACGCGGAGCCGAGCTCACGACCGGTGCGGCGCTCGAACCACGACAGGAACGGCATGACGGCGAGGCTGACCGCCGCGAGCGCGATGCCGACCGTCGAGTGCTCCGGCTCGGCGTCGCCGAGGAGCGAGCGGACGGCGTCGACGGTGACGAAGAGGGCGAGGCCGAAGAACGAGACCGCGATGAGGCGCATCGCGACGCGCTCCCGCCGGTGCGGGTCCGGCGCGGCGAACTGCCACGCGACGGCGAAGGCCGAGAGCACCTCGACGACGGAGTCGAGCCCGAACCCGACGAGCGCGGCCGAGGACGCGATGCGCCCGGCGGTGATCGCGACGACGGCCTCGACGACGTTGTACGAGATCGTCGCGGCGACGATCCACCGCACGCGCCGTTCGAGCACGGCACGTCGTGCGGCGGACAGCGAGGGCCGGGGGCGGGGGCCGAGAGAGACCGCCGTCATGCGCAGGTGCAGCCCTCGGGCGCGCAGCACGTCGGGTCGACGGCGACGACGAGCTGCAGCAGGTCCGCGAGCGCCGGCGCGAGGTGCGGGTCGGCGAGCCGGTACCAGGTACGACGCCCGTCCGGGATCGACTCGACGAGCCCGCAGCCGCGCAGGCACGCGAGCTGGTTGGACATGACCTGCCGCGAGACGCCGAGCGCGTCGGCGAGGTCCGAGGGATACGCGGGCGCCTCCCGCAGCGCGAGCAGGATGCGCGTGCGCGTCTCGTCGGACAGCGCGTGCCCGAGACGAGCGAGCGCGGCGGTGTGCGTGAGCGTGACCGTCTCGACCATGGTGTCAACAGTACAGATCTTGCTGTATTCACGTCACCATGTATTCAGACGCCCCGGCGCACTCCCGGAGGCCCGTTCACTCCGTACTATCTTCGTATGAGTGAAGATACGCAGGCGTGCACCTTCGGGGTCGAGAGCCAGTACGTGGAGCTCGCCGCGGAGGTGTTCTCGCTGCTCGCGGACGCGACCCGGGTACGGATCGTGCTCGCGCTGCGCGACGACGAGCTGTCCGTGAACGCGCTCGCGGAGATCGTCGGCAAGTCGCCGACGGCGGTCTCGCAGCACCTCGCGAAGTTGCGGTGGGGTCGCGTCGTCCGCGCGCGCCAGGAGGGCAACCGCGTCTTCTACTCGCTCGTCGACGAGCACGCGCGGACGCTCGTGACGCAGGCCGTCTTCCAGGCACAGCACGCGGTCGACGACCATCCCGCACACCACGCCGACGGCACGCACGGTGCGACCCGGGACGAACGATGAGCGGGATGCGCGCGGCCGCCGTCGACCACGACCACGACCACGACCACGACCACGACCACGACCACGACCATCCTCGCCCCGCGGGCCTGCGCGGCTGGCTGCACGAGGTCTTCGTGCCCCACTCGCACGACGCGGCGGACTCGATCGACGACGAGCTCGTGGCGAGCGGGCAGGGGATCCGCGCGGTCAAGGTCTCGCTGGTCGTCCTGGGAGCGACGGCACTGGCCCAGCTCGGCGTCGTCGCGGTCAGCGGGTCGGTGGCACTCCTCGCGGACACCGTGCACAACCTCTCGGACGCGCTGACCGCCGTGCCGCTGTGGATCGCGTTCGTCCTCGGCCGGCGCGCGGCGACACGCCGCTACACGTACGGCTACGGCAGAGCAGAGGACCTCGCCGGGCTGTTCATCGTCGCGATGATTGCCCTCTCGGCGGTCGTCGCGGGCGTCGAGTCGGTCCGCGGCCTCACCGCCCCGCAGCCGGTCGACAACCTCGGCTGGGTGATCGCCGCCGGGGTGATCGGGTTCGCCGGCAACGAGGCGGTCGCGGTCTACCGCATCCGCGTCGGCCGACGCATCGGGTCGGCGGCGCTCGTCGCCGACGGCGTGCACGCGCGCACGGACGGCTTCACCTCGCTCGCGGTCGTGCTCGGCGCGCTCGGGGTGCTGGCCGGGCTCCCGGTCGCCGACCCGCTCGTCGGGCTCCTCATCACGGTCGCGATCGCGGTGCTGCTCTGGGGCACGGCGCGCGACGTCGGGCGCCGGCTGCTCGACGGCGTCGACCCCGGGCTCACGGACCAGGCCCACCGCGCTCTCGGCGGTGTCGAGGGCGTGCAGGAGGTCGGCGACGTCCGGCTGCGCTGGTCGGGGCACCGGCTCGCCGTCCAGGCCCGGGTGCTCGTCGCACCCGAGACCGAGGTCGGCGCCGCCGACCGGATCACCGCCGCCGCGGTCGCCGCGCTGCGCGACGCGCTCCCCGCGACGGGCCACGTCGACGTCGCCGCGGCACCGCACCGCTGAACGTGCGGCGGCCCGCTACGCCTCGGCGTGGTGCGTCACGACCCGGCGGAAGAGGACGATGAGCGACGCGACGAGCACCCATGCGGGGAAGACGAGGACGAGCGCCGGGGCCGACGTGAACCCGAGCAGCAGCACCGCCGCGACCACGCCGCCGACGACGGCGAACCACCGCGGGACGAGGTGCACGCGCAGCCCGCGGGCCGTCGTCGACAGGACGAACATCGCCGCGACGCGCAGCGCGTAGATCATGAGCACGGTGCTCGTGCCTTCCGTCAGCCCGTGCGCGGCGAGCACGTCCTCGGGGAGCTCGCCCGTGAGCCGCACGGTGGCGAGCGCCGTCGTCGCCAGACCGGACGCGACGAGCGCGAGACCGGCGAAGAGGATCCCCGACGCGAGCTGCACCGTCGAGAGCAGCGGGTCCTCCCGGTGGGCCAGCCGCCCGATCCGCCGCCGGGTCGCCGCGAGGAACCAGACGAAGCACAGCATCGCGATAGGGATCACGTAGTACCCGACGACGAGCAGCGTCGTGCCGCCCGAGCCGCTGTAGTACTCGACGAGGCGGTCGGCGTCGGTCCCCGCCGCCGGGCGCCCGTCCAGGATGAGGATGCTCGCGCCGAAGGCGAGGGCGAACACGATCCCGGCGACGGCCGCACCCGTGCCCTGCAGCAGCGGTCGCCGCGGCGCGGCTCCGTCGTCCTCGCCCACCTCGCCTCCCCTCGTCGACCCGGTCTCATCGTGGCGCCGGCACCGAGGTCGTGCGAGCGGGGACCTGGCACCCGTTCGTGCCGAGCCCCAGGTGGGTTCGGCGCGCGACGCGTGGGTGGGCGGCGTGAGGATGGAGCATGCTCCTCGCCGAGGTCGCCGCCACGTCCGACGCCGTCGCCGCCACGCGCTCCCGGCTCGCCAAGCGCGCGGCCATCGCGGACCTGCTGCGCCGCGTCGCCGACGAGACACGCGAGCGCGAGGTGCCCGGTGAGGTCGAGATCGCCGTCGCGTACCTCGCGGGCGAGCTGCGCCAGCGCCGCACGGGTCTTGGCTGGCGCTCCTTGCGGGACCTGCCTGCGCCGGCCGAGGAGCCGAGCCTCACGCTCACGGCCGTGGACGCGGCGTTCGCGCGCATGGCGGGCCTGTCGGGACCCGGGTCGGCGACGGCGCGACAGGCCGAGGCGGCCGCCCTCTTCGGTGCCGCGACGGCCCGGGAGCAGTCGCTCCTCGCGGGCCTCGTCTCGGGCGAGCTGCGGCAGGGCGCGCTGGACTCGGTGGTCGTCGACGCCGTGGCCGAGGCGACCGGTGCCCCAGCGGACGCGGTGCGACGCGCTGTCATGCTCGCGGGTGCGACGGGGCCCGTCGCCCGGGCCGCGCTCGCGGCGGAGAGCCCGGACGCTGCCGAGAACGCCCTCGCCGGGTTCGCGCTCACCGTGGGCCGCCCCGTGCGCCCGATGCTCGCGCAGTCGGCACCCGACGTCGCCGCCGCGTTCGAGAAGCTCGGCGCCGCGCCGTCCCCGGTGGCCGTGGACGTCAAGCTCGACGGCATCCGGATCCAGGTGCACCGCGACGGCGACGACGTGAGGGTCTTCACGCGCTCGCTCGACGACATCACGGAGCGCGTCCCGGAGATCGTCGCCGCGGTGCGCGCACTGCCCGCCCGGGCGCTCGTCCTCGACGGCGAGGCGCTCGTCGTCGGGCCCGACGGCGTCCCGCGCCCCTTCCAGGAGACCGCCGCCCGGTCCGCGACCCAGGGTGAGCGCAGCGCCGCCGAGGAGGCCGAGCTCGCGGCGTCTCTCGAGCTCTCGCCGTTCTTCTTCGACGCCCTGCACGTCGACGGGCGCGACCTGCTCGACGAACCGCTGCGCGAGCGGCTCGCCGCGCTCGACGCCGTGCTCGCCGGCGCTGGCCTGCTGGCCGTGCGGCGACTCGTCACGGACGACCCCGAGGCGGCCGGCGCGTTCTTCGACAGCGCGGTCGCCGAGGGCCAGGAGGGCGTCGTCGTGAAGTCGCTCGACACGCCCTACGCCGCGGGCCGCCGCGGCGCCGGCTGGATCAAGGTCAAACCGCGCCACACGCTCGACCTCGTGGTGCTCGCCGTCGAGCAGGGATCCGGCCGACGCCAGGGGTGGCTCTCGAACATCTGGCTCGGTGCACGCGACCCCGACGGCGGCTTCGTCATGCTCGGCAAGACGTTCAAGGGCATGACCGACGAGATGCTCGAGTGGCAGACCCGCCGGTTCCGCGAGCTGCAGACCTCCGACGACGGGTACGTCGTGCACGTGCTTCCCGAGCAGGTCGTCGAGATCGCGTTCGACGGGCTGCAGCGCTCCACGCGCTACCCCGGCGGGCTCGCACTCCGGTTCGCGCGCGTCCTGCGCTACCGCGACGACAAGACCGCCGCCGAGGCCGACACGATCGACATGGTGCGGGCGCTCGCGCGGTGACCGACCCGAGCTCCTGAACCAACGTCTCGACCGACTGCTCTTGCCGACCCTGCGGTCCCGTCACCCCGCGCTCGCCCCTGAACCGGCTCCGGAACCACGCGCGCCGCCCGCTCATGCCTGCACCGTCTCGACGATCGCCATCGCGCGCCTCGTCTCTCGGTGGACTGCGGACGGCGGCCATCCTGCAGCACGCCGTCGTCGTGCGGTCGTGCACGTCGTCGGGGACGAACCGGTCCACCTCCGGACGGGCGCCCTCCTCCTCGAGGAGGAGGTCCGCGAGCGCTGGATCTCGGCCGCGGGCAGGTGCTGGCGCCCCGCTCGCCGTTCGTAGCGTCGACGGCGGACGAGCCGAACGGCGTCGTCCGCGACGACGGGAGGACGCATGATCGAGGTGGAGGCGCTGACGAAGCGCTATGGGACGACGACGGCGGTCGACGGGCTGACCTTCTCGGCGCCCGCCGGGACGGTGACGGGCTTCCTGGGCCCGAACGGTGCCGGTAAGTCGACGACGATGCGGATGATCGTGGGGCTCGAGCGCCCGACGTCGGGCACCGCCACGGTCGACGGCCGGCGCTACGCCGACCTGCCCGCGCCGCTGCACGCGGTCGGCACCATGCTCGACGCGCGGTCGGTGCACCCGGGGCGCACCGCGTTCCGTCACCTCCTGGCGCAGGCCCGGACGCACGGCATCTCCCGGTCCCGCGTGGACGAGGTGATCGGGATGACGGGCCTCGAGACCGTGGCCGGCCGCCGCGCCGGGACGTTCTCGCTCGGGATGGGGCAGCGCCTCGGCATCGCGGGCGCGCTGCTCGGCGACCCGGGCACGCTCATCCTCGACGAGCCGGTCAACGGGCTCGACCCCGACGGCGTCCTCTGGGTCCGCCGTCTCGTGCGCGACCTTGCGGCCGAGGGGCGGACGGTCTTCCTCTCCTCCCACCTCATGCACGAGCTCGCGCTGAGCGCGGACCGCGTCGTCGTCATCGGCCAAGGCCGGCTCCTCGCGGACGCGACGGTGCAGGAGATCGTCGACGGCACCGAGGGCGGGTCGCTCGAGGACGCGTACCTCCAGCTCACCGCCGGGGCCGTCCGGTACCGGGGCCGCGGTGCCGACGCTGCATCGGACCGCTCCCCGGCCGGAGGTGCGCGATGAGCACGCCCGCCGTCGTCTCCTCGCCCGCCGGCCTCACCACCCGCACCGGTGGTCGCGGCGCACGGCGCGGTCCCACGTTCGCGCGCGTCCTCGCCGCGGAGTGGACCAAGCTCACGAGCCTGCGGTCCACCTACGCCGTCGCGGCCGTCACGGTCGCCGTGACCGGGGTGCTCACGTACGTCTCCGCCAACGCGTCCTCCGTCGACCCAGGGTTCGACCCGCTCGACTCGCTCACCGCCGGGCTGCTGCTGGCCCAGGTCGGACCGCTCGTCCTCGGTGTCCTCGTCGGGACCGGCGAGTTCAGCACGGGCACGGCACGCACGACCTTCACCGCCGTCCCGCGGCGTCTGCCCGTGCTCGCCGCGCAGACCGTCGTCACGGGGGCGTTCGCGTTCCTCGTCGCGCTGCTGTCCGTGGGCGCGGCGGTGCTCGGCATCCTGCCGGCGGCCGGTTCGCGGGCGATCCGTGTCGACCTGGCCGACGGCGGCACGCCGCAGGTCCTCGCCGGTACGACCTTGTTCCTGGTGGGCACGGCGCTGCTCGGCCTGGCGCTCGGGGCGCTGCTGCGCCGCGCGGTCCCCGCGATGGTCGCGGCCGTCGTCCTGGTGCTGGTCCTGCCCGTCGTGCTCGTGCTCGCCGCCGACGCCGGGACGGACCCGCTCGCCGCGTCCGCGTCCACTGCCGTGCCGACCTCGCAGGCCGTCGTGAACACCGTGACGACGTTCCTTCCCACCGGAGCCGGTTCACTGCTCATGGCGGCGCCCGGCAGCAGCGGCGTCGAGGGCGCCCCGGACCTCGGCCGATGGGGTGGCGGGCTCGTCCTCGCGGGGTGGGTCCTGCTCCCGCTGGCGGGCGCCGCCGTCCGCCTCCGTACCCGTGACGTGGGCTGACCGGTGGTGACCACCGGACGGGTGCTCGCAGCCGAGTGGACCAAGCTCACCGGCCTGCGCTCCACCCTGTGGATCGCCCTGGGAACCGTCCTCGCCGCGGCCGCCGTCGCCTACGGGCTGGGACTCTTCGCCCGGCCCGGCGACGGGCGTTCCGGAGCGTCGCTCGTCGTGGCCGGTTCCGTGCTCGCCCAGCTGGGGTCCCTCGTCCTCGGGGTGCTGGTGGGCACGGGCGAGTACAGCACGGGCACGTCCCGGGCCACGTTCACCGCCGTCCCCCGGCGCCTTCCGGTGCTCGTGGGGCAGGCGCTGCTCACGACCGGCTTCGCGCTCGGTATCGGGGTGGTCGCGCTCGGGGCATCGGTCCTGGTGACGGCGGGACAGCGGGCAGCCCTCGGGCTCTCCGTCGATGTCACGGACCCCGGCACGACGCGCGTGCTGGTCGGGTTCGTGATCTACCAGACCGGCGTCGCGCTGCTCGGGCTCGGGCTCGGGGCGCTCGTGCGGCACGCGACGGCGGCGCTCGTCAGCGGGGTCGTGCTGCTCGTCGTCGTCGACCAGCTCCTCGCGACCAACCCGGGGCGGCTCGCAGACACCGTCCGCACCTTCCTTCCCGGCTCGGCGACGCGCCTGCTGCAGGACGACTCCCGGCTCGCGGTGCTCGACGCCTCGAGCCTGGGCCCGCACCTCGACCCGTGGGCGTCCGGTCTCGTGCTCGGGCTGTGGGCGCTCGGCCTCCTCGTGGGCGCCGGCTACCGGCTGCGCCGTCACGACGTCACGTGATGGGAGAGTGGGCGCCATGGCCACGGCGCTGACAGAGACCCAGGTGCAGCGCCAGGGGCCGCTCGGGCGCGCGGCGGCGGCGCACCCCTGGCTCGCCGACGTGTCCCTCGCGGCGGCGGTGCTCCTGCTCGGGCTCGTCACCGCGGTCCTCGCCCTGGCGACGGTCGAGGGGACCCAAGGCCTGGGGATGTTCGCGCCCGACTCGGTCGTGCTCTGGGCGGTCCCGGTGGTGTGGCTCGCGGGGGCCGTCGTCGGTGCGGCGCTCCTGCTCGCCCGGCGCTCGCGGCCCCTGGTCGTCACGGCGGCGCTCACCGTCCTGGCGGTGACCTCCCTCGCGACGGCGGGCGTGCTCGGCGTGCTCGGCGTGTGCCTCGCGTGCGCGCTCTACGCCGTGGCCGCCGCCCGCCCGGCCCGCACCACGTGGCTCACGTGCGCGGCCGTGTTCGGCATCGTCACCCTCGCGTCGTGGTGGTGGCAGGACATCGGACTCGCCGAGATCCTCCTCTGGAGCGACCCGATCGTCGCGCCCGACGGCGACCCCGCCCGCCGGCTCGACGAGCCGCCCTTCTCAGCGGGACGCCGGTCGGCGTCGGTGTCCCTCCTGCTCGCGCTCCTCCTGCTCGGCGTGGCGACCGGCTCCGCGGCCCGCGCCCGGCGCCTGCACGCCCAGGAGATCGTGGCACGCTACGAGGCGCTGGCCCGCGAGCGCGACCAGAGCGCCGCGCTCGCCCGCGCTGCGGAGCGCGCGCGGATCGCCCGCGAGATGCACGACGTCGTCGCGCACAGCGTGTCGGTCATGGTGGCCCTCTCCGACGGCGCGGGCGCCGCGCTCGACCGCGCCCCAGACCGCTCGCGCGAGGCGCTGCACGAGCTCTCCCGGACCGGCCGGGAGGCGCTGTCGGACATGCAGCGCGTCCTCACCGCCCTCGACCCCGGGGAGGACGCCGTCGGGAGCGACGACGACGCCCGTACCGACAGACGGCCCGAACCGACGGAGACGGACCTGACCGCCGTCGTCGAGCGCTTCCGCACCGCGGGCGTGCCCGTCACCGGGACCGGCCTCGACACTCCGCTGCCGCCGGACACCTCGCTGCGCCTCGCAGTCGTGCGCGTGGTGACCGAGGGACTGACCAACGCCCTGCGGCACGCGCCCGGCACGGCGTGGGCCGAGGTCGTCGTGCGGCGGGGTCCGTCGGCGGTCGAGGTGGAGGTCCTCGACGCGGGCGGCACCCGCCCGGGTACCGGCGGGGGCAGCGGTCGCGGCATCCTCGGCATGCGCGAGCGCGCCGCTCTGCTCGGCGGCCGCGTGGACGCCGGGCCGCGGCCTGGCGGAGGGTGGCGCGTGCACGTCGTCCTGCCGTGGGGCGACGACGACCGGGACGAGGGTGACGGCGTGATCGGTGGAGAGGGAGGCCGCGCATGACGACGGTGCTGCTCGTGGACGACCAGGCACTCCTGCGCATGGGGTTCCGCCTGGTCATCGAGACGGAGGCCGACCTGGAGGTGGTGGGTGAGGCCTCGGACGGACGGGTCGCGCTCGAGCAGGTCGCGGCCCTGGCCCCCGACGTCGTGCTCATGGACGTCCGGATGCCCGGAATGGACGGCATCGAGGCGACCCGGCGCGTCGTCGCGGAGCATCCCTCGACACGCGTGCTCGTGCTGACCACGTTCGACGTCGACGAGTACGCGTTCGCCGCGCTCCGGGCGGGCGCGAGCGGGTTCCTGCTCAAGAACGCCCGCCCCGACGAGCTCGTCGACGCGATCCGCACGGTCGCGTCGGGGAGCTCCGTCGTCGCACCCCGCGTCGTGCGGCGCATGCTCGACCTCTTCGCCCCGCACCTGCCCACCGCTCCCGACGCCGCGGCACCGGACGGTCTCGACCCGCGCCTGCGCTCGCTGACCCCGCGCGAGCTCGACGTGCTGCGGTCGGTGGCCGAGGGGCTGTCGAACGCCGAGATCGCCGAGCGCCTCGTGCTCTCCCCGACCACGGTCAAGACCCACGTCGGCAACGTCCTGGCCAAGCTCGCCGTGCGCGACCGGGTGCAGGCCGTGATCGTCGCCTACGAGACCGGCCTCGTCGCGCGCGGCGACGACCCGTCCCGCGCACGGCGCTGAGCAGACCGAGTCGGTGGCCGAGCGGCGTCCCGCTCATGGCGGGAGGTCACCACGTGCGCCGCACCGCGGCCTTGGCGCCGGTGACGAGGCTGCGCGCCGGGACGTCGTCGGCCACGACGGCCCCGGCCGCGACCACGGCGTCCCGACCGATGCTCACGCCCGGCAGGATCGTCGCGCCCGCGCCGATCCAGACGTTCTCCGCCACGTCGATGGGCCCGCCCGTGAGCCACACCTTGCGGTCGTCGGTGTCGACGGGGTGCCCGACGGTGATGAACGTGACCTTCGGCGCGACCATGACGCGCTCGGCGAGGCGGATGCCGGCGTAGTCGAGGAACGTGCAGCCCTGGTTGACGAACACCCGCTCGCCGAGCTCCAGGTTGAGACCGTGGTCGGTGTAGAACGGCGGGTAGACCGTGACGCGAGGGGGCAGCGGCCGACCGAGGATCTGCTCGAACAGCGCGGCCTTGCCCGCCTCGTCCTCGAACGGCAGGACGTTGAGGCGCGAGGTCAGCTCCGTCGCGCGCAGCACCCGCTCCGACATGGCTTGGAACTCAGGGCTGTGGATGCGCATCAGGAGGTCGCCGGGCATCCCCCGATCATTCCCCGCCCGGGTCGTCGCGTGCGAGCCCGTCCGACTCGCTGGCCGAGCACGCCCCCCGGCTGCCGGGTGCTCGGCCTCCCCTCCGGGCTGCACCGCCCGCGCCGGCGGTCGCGTCCTCTCCGGATGCGCTGACGAGTGCCCCGGGCTACCGTAACGCGTCCTGTTCTGGTGCTTTTGAGGCGGTATGCAATGCTCGAGGTTCATCACTTCACCTACGGGGCCCTCACCCCGGTCATCTCCTACGTGGCTGCGGCCTCGGGGTCGGCGTGCGGCCTCTCCGCCGTCTCCCGGGCCCGTGTCGACGCGCCGTGGCAGGTGCGGTCCGGCTGGCTGTGGCTCGGAGCCGCCGCGATCGGCGGGACCGGCATCTGGGTGATGCACTTCGTCGCGATGCTCGGCTTCACGGTGACCGGCATGCCGATCCACTACGACGTCCCCCTCACGATCACGTCGGCCGTCGTGGCGGTCGTCGTCGTCTCGGTCGGCCTGCACCTCGTGATGATGCTCAACTACAGCCTCGCCCGTCTGATCGCCGGAGGCGTCGTCGCGGGGCTCGGTGTCGCAGCCATGCACTACATGGGCATGGCGGCCATGCGGATGCACGGCACCATGCACTACAGCGCCGTCTCGGTCGTCCTGGCCGTGCTGATCGCCGTCGTCGCGGCGACCGCCGCGCTCTGGCTCTGCGTGCACTCGCGCGGTGCACTCTCCCTGACGGTCGCCGCGCTGGTCATGGGAGTCGCCGTCGCGGGCATGCACTACACCGGGATGTCCGGCGTCGCGGTGACCGGCGAGATGGGCGCACCCAGCTCCGGCGTGCCGATGCTCGACCTGCTCGGCCCCCTCCTCATCGGAGGAACCGGCTCCGTCCTCCTGCTGGTGTTCATCGTCGTCGGTTCCCGTTCCGAGAGCGAGCGGCGTCGGCACGCCGACTTCCAGGCGCGCCGGGTCGCCGAGCGCGTACCAGCCGGCCGCTAGCGCTCGCGGGCAGCCACGGCTCGTCCGCGCGGGGAGTCGGCCCGCGGATCGTGCATCCGTCCGTGCCTTCGGAGCGGAAGGGGGTACGGACGCCGCACCCGGCGCCCGGCGGCGGACCCGTCCGCCGTCCTGTGCACCACGAAGGGACTCGACGATGAACCTCCGACGCACGCTCACCGCGATGGGAGCCACGGCGCTCGCGCTCGCCGCGACCGCTCTGGCAGCACCGGCCTCCGCGACCCCGACACCCGTGGCAGCACCCGGGACGCAGAGCCTCGCCGCGGTGCTCGCGGCCGACGGCGACACGTTCGACCGGAACTGGTACGACTTCGACCTGGTCGACCAGGCGGTCGCCGCCGTCCTCGCCGCCAAGCCCGGCAGCCCGGTGGCGGTGCTCGCCGACGGCACCGTCCCGCTCACCGCGTTCCTGCCGAACGACCGGGCCTTCCAGCTCCTTGCGCTCGACCTCACCCACCGCTGGCAGCCGACCGAGGAGCGCGTCCTCACCTCGCTCGCGGAGACCGTGGGGATCGACGCGATCGAGCAGGTCCTCCTCTACCACGTGATCCCCGGGGCGACCATCGACGCGCGGACGGCGCTCCGCTCCGACGACGCCGTGCTCACGACCGCGCAGGGCGCGACCTTCCGGGTCGACGTGCTGAGCAAGAAGCTCGGCCTGGTCCGCCTCGTCGACCAGGACCGCAACGACCTCGACCCGTTCCTGAACGCGAGCAAGCTCGACCTCAACAAGGGCAACGCGCAGATCGCGCACGGGATCACCGCCGTGCTGCGCCCCTCGAACCTCTGACGACCCGCCCCACGGAGCCCGGTCCCTGCGCGGGGCCGGGCTCCGTCGCGCCGGGGTGCATCCGGATCGCCCCCCACGGGGGAAGAGGGGGTGTCAACAGATCGAGCGTCCGGCTCCGGCCGGGCCGAGACACCGGAGGACACCATGCACCGCACCGCACGACGCAGCGCAGCGCTCGCGGGCGCCGCCACCCTCGTCGCTCTGGGGGCGTTCGCGCTCCCCGCGCACGCCGCCACCGCCGACGGGGCGTCCCTTTCCGTCCTGCACGGCGTGCCGGACACCCCGGTCGACGTGTGGGTGAACGACGAGCTCACGCTCGACGACTTCCAGCCGGGCGACCTCGCCGGTCCGCTCGACCTGCCCGCCGGGTCGTACAGCGTCGCGATCACCGCCCCGGACGCGACGGACACGAGCGCCCCCGTCATCGGCCCCGTCGACCTGCCGCTGGAGGCAGGCGGGAGCTACACGGCCGTCGCCCACCTGGACGCGGCCGGCCAGCCGACCGCGACGCTCTTCACCAACTCCACCGAGCCCACCGCGGCCGGTCAGGGGCGGCTCACCGTCCGGCACGTCGCGGCGGCACCCGCGGTCGACGTGCTCGCGGGCGGGACGGCCGTCGTCTCCGGGCTCGAGAACCCGAAGGAGGCCGTGCTCGACCTGCCGGCCGGCACGGTGTCCGCCTCGATCGCCGCGGCGGGCACGACCGAGCCGGTGCTCGGCCCGGCCGACGTCACTGTCGCCGAGGGCGTGAACACGATCGCGTACGCGTGGGGCAGCCTCGAGGCGGGCAACCTCGCCCTCGCCACGCAGACGGTCGAAGGTCTCCACTCGTCGCCTTCCGGCGTGCCGGCCGGGGTCTCGGGCCTGGCCGCCGAGTCGCCGAGCAGCACCTTCACGGGCGTGGCGATCACGTTCGGCGCGTGCCTCGTCGGCCTGCTCCTCGTCGCGGCGTCCGTCATGCTCACGCGGGCGTGGCGGGAGCACGCCCGCGAGGTGGCGCACGCCGGACGCGGCGACCGCACGGCATGAGGCGCACCTCCTCCCCCGGCCGCGCGTCACGCCCGCGGGGCGCGCGGCCGGGCCTCACGACCCTCCTGGGGGCGGTGCTCGTCACCGCAGCGGCCGTCGGCGGGTGTTCCCCGGCACCCGCCGACGGGTCCGCGGGGCCGCAGGGCCCGACGCCGGACCCCCCGCCCGCCTCGGCCACCCACCGGGGCGAGGCGGGGGCCGCAGGAGGGCCCGACACCACGGGGCCGACAGGCACCGTGGCGGACGTCCCCGTCCGACCGGCGCAGGACGTCCCGGCCCCCGCGCCGCCCGCGCCCACGCGCGTCGTGGTCGCGGACGTGGGGATCGACCTGCCGGTCGAGCCGACCGGCGTCGACGCCGAGGGCCGCATGGCGCTCCCCGGCAGCGGAGACGTCGCCGCGTGGTACCGGTTCGGCCCCGCACCCGCGAGCGCCGCGGGGGCGACGCTCGTCGCGGCGCACGTGGACGACCCGACCGGCGTCGGGCCGTTCGCGCGGCTCGCCGACGTCACGGCGGGCACGGGGATCGACGTGGTCGACGCCGCGGGCACCTCGTACACCTACACAGTGACCGAAGTCCGGAGCGTCGCGAAGCCCGAGGTGCCGCTCGACGAGCTCTTCGACCGGGACGGCGAGCGCCGCCTCGTGCTCGTGACGTGCGGCGGACGGTGGGACGGCGAGCGGCGTTCGTACTCGGACAACGTCGTCGTGACCGCGGCACCTGCGCGGTGACCACCGCACCGGGCGAGCACGACCCGGCGGGGGCGCCTACGATCGCAGCTACCCCGCTCGCCGCTGCCGCCAGGGCGGTCGGCGCCTACCCCCGAGGACGCACCCTGAACGCCACCGACACCGGGACGCCCGACCCGGACCTGTGGCGCCTCGGTCGCGACTTCGCCGACGGCGACGAGCAGGCGCTCGCCGAGGCGTACCGGCGGTGGTCCGCGCTCGTGCACACGATCGCGCTGCGCTCGCTCGGCGCACGGGCGGACGCGGAGGACGTGACCCAGCAGGTCTTCGTCGCGGCCTGGCGCGGTCGGTCCCGGTTCGACCCCGACCGGGCCCGCCTGCCCGCGTGGCTCATCGGGATCACGCGGCACACGGTCGCCGACGCCCACGAGGCCCGGGCACGGGTCCGGCGGTCGGAGCACGCCGCGGCGGCGTCCGCTCCGAACCCCGCACGGACGGGGGACGCTGATGCCGACGTCGGGCGGGTGGCGGACCGGGTGCTCCTCACCGACGAGCTGCGACGGCTCGGCGACCCGGGGCGGACGATCCTCGAGCTCGCGTTCTTCCGCGACCTCACCCACGTGCAGATCGCGGAGGAGCTCGACCTCCCGCTCGGTACGGTCAAGTCCCACGTACGACGGAGCCTGATCCGGCTGCGCGACCGGTTGGAGGTGGACGGTGCAGCACATCGATGACGAGACCCTTGCGCTCCTCGCGCTCGGCGAGGACGTGCTCGACGACGACGCGCGCGCACACCTCTCGTCGTGCGCCGTGTGCGCCGGGACCGTCGCCGACCTCGGCCGCGTGGCGGAGGTGTTCGACGGCGTGGACGAGGCCGACGCCCTCGTGCCACCGTCGCCCGGGGTGTGGGCGCGGGTCCACACGGACCTCGGGCTCACGCAGGTCCCGGCCGTGCTCGACGCCAGGCCCGCCCCGGCACCGGCGGGGGACGCCGCCGAGGACCGGTCGGCCGTCGTGGTGCCGCTCGCGCCCCGCCGTCGGCGACGGTGGGTGGCGCCCGCCGCCGCGGCGTGCGCGCTGGCCGTGGGCGCGGCCGGCGGCGTGCTCTGGGAGCGCCGCGAGGCGGAGCCGTCGGTCCCCCCGGTCCCGACGGAGACGACGGTGGCCACCGCGACGCTCGAGGCCCTGCCGGAGTGGGAGGGCGCGAGCGGGGAGGCCCGCGTGGAGGAGCGCCCCGACGGCCGGCGGCAGGTCGTCGTGACGGTGGACGCGCCCGTGCCCGAGGGCACGTACCGCGAGGTCTGGCTCCTCGCGGAGGACCTCAGCGGGCTCGTGAGCCTGGGCGTGCTCGAGAGCACGGAGGGCACGTTCGACCTCCCGGACGGGCTCGACCTCGCGCAGTTCCCCGTGGTGGACGTGTCGGAGGAGCACTTCGACGGCGACCCCACGCACTCCGGCGACTCGGTGGTGCGCGGACCTCTGGGCGTGTAGCCGGCGCTCTGCTTCAGGCGTCGTGCCGCAGCAGCGCGGTCAGGTCGCCGACCGGCCCGGCGTGCCGGAGCTTGTCGGGGTTGAGCTGGTTGTGCAGAGCCACGACGTGCCCGTCGGCGACGTCGACGGTCATGACGCACAGCAGCTCCCCGCCCGCGGTCCGGACGGTCATCGCCGGCTGCCCGTTGGCCTCGCCGAGGTCGATCACCACGTCGAGCCGCTCGCCCTGGCGCACCAGTCCCAGCAGGAACCGCGCGACGGGCACCACTCCGACCAGCGGTCTCCGGATCGCCGGGGCGCGGCCGCCACCGTCGCCGGTGAACACGATGTCGTCGGCGAGCAGCCGCTCGAGACCGGCGACGTCGCCCGCCGCGACCGCGGCGACGAACCGGGCGGCGGTCCTCTCCCGGTCCGCCCGGCTGGCGCTGGACCGGGGCCGGCGGTCGTCGACGTGCTTCCTCGCGCGCGCGAAGATCTGCCGGCAGTTCGCCTCGCTCTTGCCGACGACGGCCGCGATCGCCGGGTAGTCGTAGCCGAGCGCCTCGCGCAGCACGAAGACGGCGCGCTCGACGGGGCCGAGCGACTCCAGGAGCACCAGGAACGCCGTCGACACCGTCTCGTCCATCACGACGCGGTGCGCCGGGTCGGAGGACGCCGCGTCGGCCGAGGCGACGAGCGGCTCGGGCAGCCACGGACCGACGTACTGCTCGCGCCGGACCCGGGCGGAGCGCAGCGTGTCGATCGCGAGCCGTGTCGTGACCGTCGTCGCGTAGGCCTCGGGGTTGTCGACGGCCAGGCCGTCCTGCTCGGCTCGGTGCATCCGCAGGAAGGCCTCCTGGACCACGTCCTCAGCCTCCGCCACGCTGCCCAGCATCCGGTAGGCGATGGAGAACATGAGCGGTCGGAGGTCGTCGTGGAGCTCCGCGAGGGCGGTCACGTCCCGATCCAACCACGACGCCGCGGGCCGTGGGTGTCACGGAGAGGACGCCCGTCTCGTCGGAGGGGACGACGAAGGGAGAACGACATGCGAGTCCTCATCGCCGGCGCCACGGGTGCGCTGGGAACACACCTGGTCCGCCGCCTGATCGACGCCGGGCACGAGGTGACCGGGACGACCAGGAACCCGGAGGGGGTCGAACGGCTGGCCGCACGAGGTGCGACGGGCGTCGTCATGGACGCCCTCGACCCCGCCGACGTGCGGCGCACGGTCCAGGACGCCCGACCGGACGTCGTCGTACACCAGCTGACGGCGCTCGCGGCGATGACGGGCAACCCGAAGAGGTTCGACCTCGAGTTCGCCACGACGAACCGCCTGCGGACGGAGGGCACCGACCACCTGCTCGCCGCCGCGAAGGCGGCCGGGGTCCGTCGGTTCGTCGCGCAGAGCTACACGACCTGGCCCAACGAGCGCACCGGAGGGTGGGTCAAGACCGAGGACGACCCGCTCGTCGAGGACCCGGGCCGGGAGGCGCGGGAGTCGCTGCGCGCGATCCGCCACCTCGAGCGGGCCGTGACGCATACCCCGGGCATCGACGGGGTCGTGCTGCGGTACGGGAACTTCTACGGGCCGGGCAACGCGGCGTCCCGCACCGGCTCGATGGGCGAGATGGTCCGCCGCGGTCGGTTCCCGCTGGTCGGCGGCGGGACGGGGGTGTGGTCCTTCGTGCACATCGAGGACGCGGCGGCGGCGACCGCCGCCGCCGTCGAGCGCGGCGCGCCGGGCATCTACAACGTCGTCGACGACGACCCTGCCCCGGTGGCCGAGTGGCTGCCGTACCTGGCCGAGCAGCTCGGTGGCCGGCGGCCGCTGCGACTGCCGGTGTGGCTGGCTCGGCCGATGCTGGGCGAGCTCGGGACGGCCCTCATGACCACGGTGCGCGGGTCCTCGAACGCGAAGGCCCGGCGCGAACTCGGCTGGACGCCGCGGTACGGGAGCTGGCGCGAGGGCTTCCGCACCGGCCTCGGCTGAACCGTGCCCCCTCGGCGGACGCGACCGATGAGTCGCGCGTTCGTGCGCGGTCACCTACGACCACGGCGGCGACTGCCCGCCGCCGGCGCCACCGACCGAGGGGACGACATCGTGACCGCAGCCGTGACCTACCGACCGATCGAGCCCGTGACCGTCTACGCCCTGAGCGCCACGGCGCCCGGGATGGGGCCGGACCACGTCGGCCCGGTCGTCGGCCCGCTCGTCGAGCGACTCGACGACGCTCTCGCCCGCGCCGGACGACCCGCCGGCGAGCCGGGGATCTTCTGGTACGAGCCCGTCGCCGGCACCGACCAGCTCGCGGTGCACGTCTCGTACCCGGCCGAGCCGGAGCCGCGGCCCGGCGACGGTTACGACGTCGTCGGCCTGCCGGCGGTCCCCGTCGCCGCGACGCTCCTCCACCACGGCGACATGTCCGGCATCGGCGACTCCTGGTCGGCGCTCCTGGACCGGCTCGCCGCGGACGGCTACCGCGTCGCCGGCCCGACGCGCGAGGTCTACCTCGTCGCCGACGGCCACGAGCCCGGCCCGGGCTGGGTCACCGAGCTGCAGATCCCGGTCGAGCGCGCCTGACGGCGCACGACGACGCCCGGTCCCGCACCATGAGGTGCGGGACCGGGTCGTCGAGGGCGCGTGCCCGCGTGCTCGGCGTCAGCGCGCGGCCGCGCTCCGGCGGCGACGCGAGGCCAGGACGAGACCGGTGCCGGCGAGGCTGATGAACGCCCCCGCGGCGAGGAGGCTCGCGTCCGTGCCCGTGGTGGCGAGCGCGTCCCGCTGTGCCACGGCCTGTTCGACCTGGGCGACCGGCCGAGCGTCGGTCAGGCCGAGGTTCGTCGGGTCTGACGAGTCGGCCACCGTCACGACGGCGCCGTTCCCGTCGACGTACGCGGCGTCAGCCGGCGTCGCGGGGTCGGTCGGCTCGGCCGGGTCGGCCGGGTCGGCCGGGTCTGTCGGGTCGGCCGGGTCTGTCGGGTCCGTCGGGTCCGTCGGGTCCGTCGGGTCCGTCGGGTCGACCGGGTCCGTCGGGTCGACCGGGTCGACCGGGGCCTCGGGCTCGTCGGCGAGGGTGACGCCGATCCAGTCCCAGGCGGTCGACGGGCTGTCGAGCTCGCCGAGGCCGATGAACCAGTGCTGGAACGTGGCGGGGAGCCATGCGCCGGTCTCCGGGTCGGTGGTGCCTTCGCCGTGGTTGTTGTGGTCCCACCCGGTGTAGAAGTGCGGGCTCCCCTGCTGGGTGCCCTGCGCGGAGCCCCAGAGCTGGAACTGCGGCAGGTCCGCGACGCTCATCCCGGCAGGCACCCGGACGAAGACCTTCTGGCCCGGCGTCACGCTGTCGACGACGCGGCCCTGGGCGTCCACGAGGACGACTCCCGCGGGCATCGGCGCCCCGTCCGCCGTGCGGAGCTCGACGTGGACGTCGCCCGTGCCGCCGACCAGCGACGCGGTGAAGCCGTAGTCCGTCGAGCCGTCGGCCCGGCGCACGTAGCCGTCGGAGACGAACCCCGGCTGCGGCATGACGGCGTTCGTGGTCAGCGCCTCCTCGATGAGCCAGGCGGCCGTCTGCAGCGTGGCCATCCGGTCGCTGTTGTAGGCGGTGGCCCAGTTGCGGGTGTGGTCGTAGCCGTCCCAGTTGCCGTCCTCCGGGTACGGCAGGGCCTCGAACTGCTCCAGCGCCTTCTGCGAGAGCGTGACGTGGTTGTCCGCGTCCACGTCGAAGAGCAGGCCCATGACGTCGTGACCGGTGGAGAAGTACCACACGGCGAACTGCGTCGCCTCGTAGGCGGTGTAGTCGAGCGAACGCTGCAGGTACTGGTCCTCCCACATCTGCCGGACCTCGTCCTCGGTGTAGCTGCCGTTGGTGATGCTCTCCTGGTACCAACCCAGATACGTCTCCCACGTCGTCGGCGGCGTCACCGTCACGCCGGCGCGGTCGAACAGGCGCTGCGCGTCGGCGGCGCGCGCCGTCATGTCGTTGCCGCCCTGGTATCCGTTGACGAGGATCGTCTGCTGCGCCGACGTGTTCTCCCAGTGGATGCCGTCGGGGTCGGGAGCGACCGACTCGTCGCCGGACCAGGCGTGGTACCAGTACCCGGCGATGTCGCGGTCGTAGACCATGTGGACCGTACCGTCGTCGTCCACGAGCGTGTGGTGCAGGATGTGGAGCTGCGGCGTGCCGCCCCAGCCGGACCAGTCCTTGCCCGACCCGCCCTCGGCAGGCTCCATGAAGTACCAGTAGTCGCAGTCGAAGCCGTCCTGACCGCCGTCGTGCCAGTGCGGCTCGTACGCGGCGTCGGGGTACGCCGCCTGCGTCGCGCCGAGCAGCGCGGACGCGGCGGTCGCGGCGAGCGTCGCCGCCGGCTCCGTGGCGGCCGCTGCTGCGGCGTCTTCCGCCGCCTCGGCGGCCTCGGTCACCTCGAGGTCGGTCGTGGCGTCCGGGACCGGCTCCTCCGCGGGCTCGGCGATCGGCTCGGCGATCGGCTCGGCGATCGGCTCGGCGACCGGCTCGGTAGTGGGCTGCTGGGCCTGCGGTGCAGGCTCGGCGGCGGGCTCCTCCGGAGCAGGAGCGACGACCGGGTCGACCGGCGCGGGTGCCTCGGCGGTCGCCTCGGCGGCCGGAGCGGACTCGGACGGCTCGGCCGGCGCCGTCTGCTCGGCGGGGGCGGCCTCCTCCGCGGGAGCCTCGACCGGGGTCGCGGTCTCGGGGCTCGGCTGGGGGGCTGCGTCACCTTCGCTCGCGAACGCGGCGAGCGGTGCGCCGATGACGAGGGCGGCGGAGACGGCGGTCGTGGTGGCGGTGCGAAGAACCTTCATGGTGGAGCTCCTCTGTCTTCCTGGTGGGTGTTTCCCGATGACTCCACGTTCCCCCGCGCAGGGGTGCCCCCGGCACGCCCGTTCGGAGGCGACCACTACCTCCGAAAGTCGAGTCCGCGCGCGTGGCGGTCCGTCACGGCGCAGCGGGTCCCTGGCTAGCCTGAGCGCGTGGAGGTCCACGTCTCGCGGGCCGACGTCCTCGTCGCGGTGTCCAGCGCGGCAGCGGGGACGTTCCTCGTCGTGCTGCGCGAGACGTCTGGGATCGGCTGGGCACCGCTGTGGGCGGAGATCGGCGTCCAGCTGGCGACGGCGGCCCTGCTGCTCGTCCGACGGCGGTCCCCGCTCGCCGTCCTCACGGCGTGCGTCGCACTGTCCTTCGTCTCGCCCGCGGTCGCCACCATGGCGGCCCTGTACACAGTGGGGGCGGAGATCCCCTCCACCCGGACGAGCGGTACGGCGGTGGTCGGCGTCGTGGCCGCGGCGTGGCCCGCGTGGCGCGTGACGGCGGAACGCTCAGGGCCGACCACCCTGTGGGTCGCCACGCTCGTGATCGTGTTCGCGTACGTCGCCGGTCGCGCCGAGCTCTCGCGCGCCGAGGCGGACCGCCGGGCCGCCGAGCAGGCCGAGGCGGCGGCGCGGGCGGGCGAGCGCGCACGACTCGCCCGCGAGCTGCACGACGTCGTCTCGCACCGGGTGAGCTACGCCGTCGTCGAGGCGGAGGTGCTCGCGACGACGACGCGGGACGAGGAGGTCCGGCGCGTGGCAGACGAGATCGGCACGAGCGGGCGCGCCGCGCTCGCGGAGATGCGCGAGGTCCTCACGGCGCTCGCGGCGGAGGCGCCGCCGTCGGGCATCGGCAGGGCCGCAACCTCCGGGGCGGCCGATGCCACGGCGCCCGCGGACGTCGACGGGTTCGTCGACGAGGCGCGACGTGCCGGACAACCCGTCGAGGTCCGGGTCGCGGTACGGCCGTCGTCCCCGCCCGACCTCGTGGACCGGACGGTCGCGCGCGTCGTCGGAGAAGGCCTCACCAACGCCGTGCGGCACGCCCCGGGTGCCTCGACCAGGGTGGCCGTGGTGCCCGCGGACGGCGGGGTCCGGGTCACGGTAGAGAATGCCCGGCCCACCGCGCCGGACACCGGGCTCACGACGGGCGGCTTCGGGCTGACCGGGCTGCGCGAGCGCGTGGAGCTCCTGGGCGGCACGCTGGAGGCCGGGCCGACGCCGGGTGGCGGCTACCGGCTCCGGGCGACGCTGCCGAGGAGGCCCTCATGATCCGTGTGGTCGTCGTGGACGACGAGGCGCTGCTGCGTGCCGGGATCGTCCGCCTGATCGACACCGCCCCCGACCTGGAGGTGGTCGGCGAGGGCGGCGACGGCGCACGCGCGGTCGAGCTCGTCCGCGAGCATGCCCCGGACGCGGCCCTCCTCGACATGCAGATGCCCGTGATGGACGGCCTCGACGCGCTCGTGACGATCCGTCGTGAGCACCCCGAGACTGCGGTGATCGTCCTGACGAGCTTCCTCACGGACGAGTACGTGCTGCCCGCGCTGCGCGCCGGCGCGGCGGGCTACCTGCTCAAGGACTCGACGCCCGAGGAGCTGCACCACGGCATCCGCGCGGCCGTCGCGGGCGACGCGATCCTCTCCCCCGCCGTGGCGCGGCACCTGCTCGCCGCCGCGGGCGGGGACTCGTCCGCCCGACGTGCCGAGGCGACGCGGCGGCTCGACACGCTCGCACCCCAGGAGCGCGAGGTCGTCGGCGCGCTCGCGGACGGACTCTCCAACGCGGACATCGCGCGCCGGCTCTACCTCGCGGAGTCGACCGTCAAGGCCTACCTGGCGCACGCCATGACCAAGCTCGGCACGACCAACCGCACACAGACGGCGATCCTCGCCCACGAGGCGGGCCACGGCGCCTACTGAGCCGAGCGCCTCCGGGTCGGGGACGTGACGGTCCGCTCGTCCTGTCGCCCGTCGAGCGCGACGGGGCTCCTCAGCGGTACCAGTCCTCGTCGATCGTCGCGAGACGCGAGGGGTGCGCCTCGGAGCCGAGTCCGTAGAACCGTTGGAAGCTCATCATGAGCGGACGCCACCGGTCGGGGTCGATGCGGTGCTCCGTCCCGGGCACGCGGACGTCCTCGTGCACGTGCACGCGCGTCACGCGGACCTCGAACGCGACGAGCGACCCGGCGCGCGCGGCGTCGTCGCGCCCGAGCGGGTGCGCGTGCACGAGCGTCGCCTCGACGGCGACCGGGCACTCGGCGGCGCGCGGCGGCGCCACCGTGTCCGAGGGCACGGGCGTGAGGCCCGCGCGCGCGAACTTGTCCGGCTCGTACCGGTAGCCGACCGCGGCCTTCCGCTCCGAGACCGGGTTCCTCCCGGTCGTGAGCGCGAGCCGGTCGACGGCGTCGACCTCGGACACCGACGGCAGGTTCACCACGACCTCGCGCGTGGCGAGAAGGTTGAGCGCCGTCTGCGACCGGGCACCCAGACCGAGCACCGCGGTGCGGCCGAGCCAGAAGACGGACGACATCGGCGCGAGGTTCGCGTGACCGTCGGCGTCCACGGTGCTGAGCAGCGCGACGGGCGTGCCGAAGTACAGGATCCCGGGGTCGACGACGACGTGCGGTGGTGCGGAGCGGGTCGAGGTGGTGGTCATGGGTCCAGCGTCGCCACGGAGGGCAACGGGGTCTGGCGGTGATCGGACGCGGCACCAGCGGGCCGTGCCCCGAGCACGGGTGCCGAGGGCTTCCAGTGCGAGGACGCCGCCTTCCGTGACGGTTCCGCTCGGCGAGCGATGCACTTCGGGCCGAGGGATGCACGCAGAGGTGCATCGCTCGAACGCAGGTGCATCACTCGGCACCGCCGGACGGCGTCCCCCGCCGTGCGAGCACGACGGCGCCCGGTGAGGGTGGCAGGGACGGCGGAGCCACGCGCAACGGGAGGAAGACGATGAAGGCGCTGTTCGTGAGCTGCACGCTCAAGAAGTCCCCGGAGCCGTCCAACACCGAGGCGCTCGGCCGGGTGGTGGCCGAGGCGCTGCAGAGCCGCGGTGTGGAGGTCGAGCACGTGCGCCTGGTCGACCTCCACGTCCCGCCGGGCGTCGTGACCGACGTGGGCGACGGCGACGAGTGGCCGGGCGTGCACGAGCGGCTCCTCGACGCGCAGATCCTCGTGGTGCTCACCCCGACCTGGCTCGGGCGACCGTCGTCGATGGCGCAGCGCATGCTCGAGCGCATGGACGCGATGATCTCCGAGGAGGGCCCCGACGGCGCCCCGGTCGTCTACAACCGGGTCGCGGGCGTCGTCGTGACGGGCAACGAGGACGGCGCGCACCACGTCATCTCGGAGATCAACGGGGCGCTCGCCGACATCGGGTACACGATCCCCGGCCAGGGCTGGACGTACTGGAACCAGGGCCCCGGACCGGGCCCGGACTACGTGCAGACCGGCCACGGGCACGAGTGGGCGCGGGACACCGGGCGACTCATGGCCCACAACCTGCACGCCGTCGCGAGCGCGCTCGAGGCGAACCCGGTCGGCGCACCCGGCTCCTGAGGTCGCGCCCCGGCAGGGTGCCTCATGCCTGCCGCCGCGTCAGGTCCCCGTCCTCCTCCGCCGGCCCCGGCTCGGCCGACGGCGCGGGTGCGTCCTCCCGGACGCTCGGGAGGTGCTTCGGCAGCCAGCCGCGCGACACCTTCCCGACGAGCTGCGGCGGGGTGGACTTGCGGCTCCAGGCCTTGAACGTCAGATACATGACGGCCAGGAGGACCCAGCGCAGGACGACGAAGAGGCTGCTCAGGGCGGGGGCGTCGCACGTCGACGTCAGGGAGCTGTCGTTGAGCGAGTGGACGACCATCACCAGGAGCAGGCCGCCGACGGCGCCCCACGTGCCGCGTGCTCCACGCAGGTGCCACAGCCGCCAGGCGATGGCCACCGCGATGCCCGTCCACAGCCAGTGCAGGGGCGAGACGGTGAGGATGCGGAACACCTGCGCCTGCACGACGGACTCCGGTGCGACCACTGCCGCGGTCCCCGTGCCGCAGAAGTCCGGCACCGCGGACAAGGCCGTCTGGTAGGCGTACTGCGTCGTCTCGGTGATCGCGAACCCGAAGCCCGACGCGAGCCCGATCGCCACGCCCGCGCGCGGGTCGCGGTAGCGGGCAAGCAGGAAGAGCACGACCGGCACGAGGAACTTCGTGCCCTCCTCGACGACGCCGACCAGCGCCGTCGCCGTGCTGATGCCGGCCGAGTCGATGACCCAGGTGTTGACGTTCGCCGCGATGAGCAGGACCGCGCCGGAGGTCGCGACCACGACGGCGACGACCTGCGGCAGCCCGATCACGTCGTCGAGCGCGAGCTGCTGGGCGACGAACCGGTAGAAGGCCCAGCACACGAGCGTCATGCCGACGAGGCTCGTCGCGCCGATGACGTGGACCTCGCCGGACGACTCGTACAGGGTCGCGCCGACGACCAGGACGACGACGGCCGCCACGAGGATCCACACCCACCGCCCCCAGAACCGGCCGCGGAAGCGGTGCCCGCGGTCGGCCGCGGGCCCACCGTCGGCGACCCGGTCCGTCCACGTCCGGCTGTCCCAGAGGCGACGGCGCTCGTCGCCCGAGGCGGGGTCAGGGTGCCAGCCGGACGCGGGCGAGCCCGCGCCTCGAGGGGCGAGGACGTATGCGGCGGCGAGGCCCGCCGCGAGCAGGGCGGCGCCCAGGATCGTGAGGATCATGGGCACACGGTGCCAGCGAACAGCCCCCGCCGCGCGCGCTGGCCACGCGCGCCCCTCGAGCTACGACGACTCGGCGATGCGCTTGATCGCGGCCAGCCTGCGGTCCCACGCGGCGCCGAGGGACTCGAGCGCGCGTGCGGTCTCGCTCAGCCGGGACCCGACGGCGCGGTAGCGCACCTCGCGACCGACGCGCACCGCCTCGACGAGATCGACGTCCGCGAGCACCGCGAGGTGCTTGGCGATCGCCTGCCGGCTCACGGGCAGGATGTCCGCGAGCGCCGACGCCGAGAGGTCCGCACGGCCGAGCTCCTGGAGGATCCGCCATCGCGTGTCGTCGGCGAGGGCCGAGAACACGGGAGCGAGCTCCGTCGAGGGACTGCTCACGCGTGCCCTCCCTCGGTCGCGAGCGCTCCCTCGAGGAGCGCGACGAGCTCGTCGAGCTCGCTCGTCCACCCCTGCTGGTGGCTCTCGAGCATCCCGGCCGTGTCCTCGACGAGGTCGAACCCGGTCTCGACGACGCGCAGGACCGTCGTGCTGCCCTCGGCGGCCAGCGTGAAGCGCGCGACCGTGGAGTTCGTGTCGCCCATCGGCTCGCCGACCGGCGTCCCCCAGCGGAAGGCGAACACCGTCGTCGGGTCGTACTCCTCGATCCGGACCTGGACGTCGGGTGCGCCGTCGAAGCTGAAGATCCCCTCTCCGCCCACGCGCAGGTCGGGCAGGACGGTCCGCTGCCCGAACCATCCGCTGATGAGGTCTTCCTCGGTCAGCGCCGCCCAGACGCGTGCGGGCGGGGCGTCGATGGTCACGGTCCGCGACACCGAGAACGTCTCGTTGTCGACGACGGCCGGCTCGTTGAGGGTGGTCATGGTCGTTCCTCTCCGTAGGGTGGTGCGCCCGTGGAACAGGTGCAACTTCAGGGTTGCACGAGTTGGATGCCTGCGCAACCCTGAGATTGCACATCGCCTCGCGCGCGGCTCACCCGCTCGCGACTGCGATCCCCACGACAGCCGCCGCCAGGCACAGGACGAGCATCCCGAGCGCGTGCACGAGCGCCACCGCACCCCGGCCCGCGAGCATCAGGCGCGCGCCCTCGACCGACGCCGTCGAGAACGTCGAGTACCCGCCGAGGAACCCGACGCCGAGCACGGCCGCCACGTCCCCGCCACCCGGGTGGCTCAGACCCCAGCCCGTGAGGAGCCCCAGCAGGAAGCAGGCCGTGACGTTGACGACGACCGTCCCGATCGGCGTCGACGAGCGGCTCGCCCGCGCCACGAGCATGTCCACCAGGAACCGCGACGCCGCGCCGAGGCCGCCCGCGACCGCGACCAGGAGCAGCTCGGGGAACGCCGTCACGCGGCCTCACCGCCGTCGTCGGCAGGCGCGGCCCCGCGCCGTCGGCCCGCCCCCGCGAGCGCCGTCCCCCCGCACGCCGCCGCGACCCCCAGGACGACGCTGCCCAGCGCGTACGCAGCCCCGAGCGCCACGTGCCCGCCGCTCGCGAGGCGCTCGACCTCGACGGCGAACGTGGAGTACGTCGTGAAGCCCCCGAGCACGCCCGTCCCGCAGCCGAGCCGGACGCCCCGGCGCCACCCGCGGTCGGGCCCCGAGAGCAGGAGCCGCTGGAGCAGCACGCCCAGCACGAACGACCCGACGACGTTGATGCCGAAGGTCGTCCACGGCCACGCCCCCGGCTCGGGCGCGAACGCCCGCTCCAGCAGCGCGCGCGCCGTCGTGCCGACCGCTCCCCCGGCGGCGACCAGGCCCGCGACCGCGAGCAGCCGGCGGCCCCCGAGCGGATCCGTCACCATGCTCAGGGCGCCGACGGGTCGATCAGGTTCGGGACCGGCTGGTCGTCCCACGCCTGCGCCAGCTCGTGGTCGGTGACGACGAACCCGACGGCCTGCGCCACGGGCAGCACCTGCTCGCGCTCCAGGCCGTCACCGATCCCGAGCCGCAGCAGGATCACGACGCTGCCCGTGGACAGCATGACCGACGGCCCCTCCCCCGCGTCGAGGATCTCGTACGTGGGCTCGAACCCGGGCTGTGGCACCGCCGCCGCGAGGGTCTCGTGCGCCGGTCCCGTGGTGTCGGCGAGAGGTTCACCCTCGAACGCGGCGTCGAACGCGGCGACGACGCCCTCGGCCGCCTCCTTGGACCCCGTCTCCACGACGACGACGTCGAGCGCCACCGTCGGGCCGTCGTGCGAGACGACCCGCGCCTCGAAGCCGCCCTGGCACACGCCGGCCACGCCCTCGGTGATCGCGGGGATCGCCGGGAGGCCGTCGCACGCGAAGTCGCGACGCGCCGTGAGGGCGATCCGGTCGTCGTTGACGACGTAGTCGTTGTCGCCGAAGAAGTCCCACGACATCGGTGCGAGCGCCGGGCCGTTCGTCGGGTCCATCTCAGCCCCGGCGCGGTACTGCGCCTCGAGCCAGGGCTCGTCGTCGGCCACCTCCTGCGCCGGGTCGGGCTCCTCGGCCGGCGGCGCCGTGTCGGTCTGCTCCGGGACGGGCTGCTCCGGGACCGGCTGCGACACGTCCTCCCCCGTCGGCTGCGTCGCGGCCGGCGGTTCGGTGACCGGCGGCGCGTCGTCGCGCAGCCCGAGCCACACGGCCGCCGCCACGCCACCCAGGACGACGACGCCTCCCACCACCGAGAGCACGGCGATCAGCGGACCGCGCGACCGGCCCCCGGGGAACTCCGCGTACGGGGAGAACGCGTACGGGTCCGACGGCGGAGCTTCCTGCCGTCCCGGCACCACGGTCGCCTCCAGTGCCGGCGGGCCGGCCTGCCACCCGGACGGCGCCTGCTGCCCGTACGGCGCCCGACCCGCCTGGCCGTACGGCGCCTGGCCGTAGGGGGTCTGGCCGTACGGTGCCTGACCGTACGGGGCCTGACCGTACGGGCCCTGACCGGAGGGAACTTGACCGTACGGCGGCGGACCGGGCGGTCCGGGCGGCGGCGGAGGCTGCTGCTCGGAGCCCGGACCCGGAGCGGACGAGCCGTCCGGTCCGTACACACGAGGGGCCCGCATGACGGTCTGGTCGTCGACCGGGTCGTAGGGCTCCTGGGGTCCGGACATCGGTACGGGTCCTCTCGTCGCGCGAAGGGGTGCCCGTGCAGGGTAGCGGCCCGCCGCCGACTGCCGGAGACCCGCCTGCGCCGGCCTTCCCGTTGAGCGCCCCGCGCGGTCGTGCCTAGGGTGGGGAGAGCATCCTCGAACGATGGAGTTCCGATGACGAACCGCACCCGCGCGGCCGTGGCGACGGCGCTCGTCGCCGTGGTCGCCCTCGCCGTTCCTGCCGCCGCCGCGCCTGAGGCCGCACAGGAGGCGGCACCGCAGGCAGCACCGTCGGTCGCCGACGACGGGTACGAGGTGATCTTCGACGGCACCCAGGAGTCGTTCGACGCGTGGGAGTACGCGGGCGACGGCGGCTTCGACCTGCTCGACGACGGCACGATCCGCAGCCGCGTCGGCGAGGACGGCGGCTTCGGCACCCTCTGGTACCCGGTGCAGGAGTACGGCGACTTCTCCCTCACCCTCGAGTTCCGCGACGACGCCCCCGGCGACCTGCGCGGCAACAGCGGCGTCCAGGTGCGCTTCCCCGACCTCTCGGGCCCGGTCGAGGGATGCCCCACGACGTTCAACGGCAACGAGACGAACAACCTGTCGTGGATCGCGGTCAACTGCGGGCACGAGATCCAGGTCAACGACTCCCCCGAGGGCGGGTCGAACGACCCGCGCAAGACCGGCTCGGTCTACGGGTTCGCCGACATCGGCCTCGACCGCGCGATGCCCACCCCGAAGGGGACGTGGAACGAGCTCGAGGTGCGCGTCGTCGGGCAGCACTACACCGTGATCCGCAACGGCGTCGTCATCAACGAGTACGAGAACCTGCCCGGCGTGCCGTTCCCCGGCCGCCCGCTCGACCCGGACTCGAGCAGCCGCGGCCTCGTCGGTCACGTCGGGCTCCAGGCGCACGGCTCCGCGCCGGACGTGGTCTCCTACCGCGACGTCCGCATCCGCGAGCTGCCGCCCGTGCACGTCGAGGTCGACGCGCGCTGCCTGGCCGGCACCGCGCACGTCGCGGTCCGCGCGCTGAACGTCGGGGACGACGCCGTCGACGTCACGCTCGGCACGCCCGCGGGCGAGCGCACGTTCACCGACGTGCAGGCGGGCAGGAACGCCTACCGGTCGTTCAGCACGCGCGCCCCGTCGGTCGAGGCCGGGACGGCGACCCTGACGGTCACCGGCGACGACGGGCCCGTCGTCGTCGAGACCCCGTACGCGGGCGTCGACTGCGGCTGACCGCGAACCACGGGGGTCAGCCGCGCGCGTGGGACGGGGCGTGCACCGCGAGGCGAGGCGCCAGAGCCCGGAGGAAGTCCGGGGCGTCGAACGCCGCGCCGGCGGAGGCGACGCCGGAGGTCAGGGCCCGGCCCGAGAGGATGCGGGCGACCGCCTCGACCGCGAGGGGCGCGCTGATCGCGTAGATGTCCCGGCCCGAGGCGGCCAGGCGGCGCTCCGTGCCGCCGGACCGGACGACGACGTCGACCACGAAGGTCTGGTCGGAGCGACCGTGCTCGTCGACGGCGGTCGGGGGCATGGCACCGGGCGCGGAGAGGTCCGCGGCCGCCACGGCGGTCATGGAGGTGCGCACCTCCGGGATCGCGAAGTGGCTGGGCACGGTGACGACGTCGGCCATGGTGAACTCGCCGATCACGCGCTGCGTCCCGAGCGGGGCCGGGAAGGTCCAGTCCAGGGTCGGCAGCGCGTCGTCGTGGTGCTCCAGCCGCCCACCCGTGAAGCGCAGGCGGCGCCCGCCACGACGACGGCCCGAGACCGTCCCGGCGGCGAGCGTCCCGGCCGTCGGGTGCCAGCTGCTCAGGCCGTACGCGACGTGCGCCTCGTCCGCGCTGGTCCAGTCGCCCATCGCCGCCGTGACCAGCAGGTCGCCGAGACCGCCGAAGAACGCCATGGCCGGGACGACCACCGTGGCCGCCGCACGGGCACGGTCGGCGAAGTCCGCGAAGGTGTCGAGGTTGGCCTCGATCTCGGCCGCGACGTCGACGTACGGGATCCGCGCGCGCAGCGCCGCCTCGACCACGGGCGCGGCGGTCGTCGCGAAGGGTCCCGCGCAGTTGACGACGGCGGCGGCCCCGGCCAGCGCGCGGTCCAGCGAGGCCGGGTCGTCCACCGACGCCACCCGGGCCTCGAGCGCCGGTCCCGTCCCTGCGGTGCGCGCGGTCGTCGCCGCCACCGCCGCCAGCCTCTCCCGGTCGCGGCCGACGAGCAGCGGGGCGTAGCCGCGCTCGAGCAGCTCGGCGACGACGAAGCTGCCGGTGTGCCCCGAGGCGCCGAACACCGCGACGACCTGGCCGGCAGCTGCCTGTGCTCCGTGGAGCTCGTTCGTGTCCATGTCGACGATCCTGGTGCGTCCGGGCGTCGCGGCCCAGTGTCCTGAACGACACGACCCGTACACTTTCGGACATGAGCCTCGACCCGCGGTCAGTCGCCGTCGCCACCACCGACGGCATGCTCCACTTCGAGCTCGCGATGGCCTACGAGGTCTTCGGCTCCCAGCCCGACGCCGTCCCCGGTCCCTGGTACGACGTCCAGGTCTGCGGTGCGCGCGGCGTCCGGGCGGGCCACCTCAGCGTGGAGCCGGACCGGGGGTTCGACGGCCTCGCGCAGGCCGGGACGGTGATCGTCCCCGCGGTGGCGGACGTCGACGCGGAGCCGCCGGCCGACCTCGTCGAGGCCGTGCGCGCGGCCCACCGGTCCGGCGCCCGGGTCGTCTCGCTGTGCACGGGCGCGTTCGTGCTCGCCGCGGCGGGCCTCCTGGACGGCCTGCGCGCGACGACGCACTGGGCCCACACCGACGAGCTCGCCGCGCGCTACCCGCAGGTCACCGTCGACCCCGACGTGCTCTACGTCGACAACGGCGACGTCCTCACGTCGGCGGGCAAGGCCGCGGCGATGGACCTGTGCCTCCACCTCGTCCGCCGCGACCACGGCTCGGCCGTCGCGAACGTCGTCGCGCGCCGTCTCGTCGTGCCGCCCCACCGGGCCGGTGGCCAGGCCCAGTTCGTCTCCACGCCGGTGCCCGCGCAGGACGACCACCCCCTCTCCGACCTGCTGCCCTGGATCATGGAGCGTCTCGACCAGCCGCTCACCGTGGAGGACCTGGCGCGCAGGGCGAGCATGAGCTCGCGCCATCTGGCCCGCCACTTCCATGCCGTCACCGGGACCACGCCGCTGCAGTGGCTGCTCGCGCAGCGCGTCCGCCGTGCGCAGGAGCTGCTGGAGTCCACGGACGACGGGATCGACGTGGTGGCCGCTGCCGCGGGCATGGGCACCGCGACGACGCTGCGCCGGCACTTCCACCGCACGGTCGGCGTCCCGCCGGACGCGTACCGTCGCACGTTCCGGGCGTGACAGCCGGGCACGTTCCCGCGAGGGGCGCGGGCAGCGTAGCCTTCCTGTGAGCCGCGGGGGGAGCGCCGGACGATGCTCGCTCCTCGACGCCCCGGGCCGACCGTCGACCGAGACAGCCACAGATGACCGACCTCGACTGGACCACGACCGACGCCGGGACCTGGCGCGCCCGGAACGGGCCGCGCGAGTACGTGATCTGTCACGATCCCGCCACCGAGACCTGGACGCTCTCCGGCCCCGACCGGACCTGGGACGCGCTGCCTGGCCTCGAGGTCGCCATGGAGGTGGCCGCGATCGCCGACGAGGTGCACCACGACGACGACCGGATGACGAGCTACCGCGTCGTGACGGCCGCCGGGGCGCAGCGGGGCGAGACGTTCGGCGCGGACAGCGACGACGGCGCGCTCGACGTGCTCCGCGCGCGTCGTCGCGCCGGCAACCTGCCGCTGGCACCGTTCCGGCTCGAGACCGACGACGGGCGCGTGGTCGGCGCCTGGAGGAGGGCCGCAGAGATCCCGTCGGGTGCGGCGGGCTACGGCTCGCGGACGACGTCGTAGGTCAGTGCCAGCGTGCCGAGGCTCGTCGTCCCGGACGCCGTGAGAAGGAGCGGTCGCGGTGCGGGGAGGTCGCGGAACAGGCGCTTCCCCGTCCCGAGCAGCAGCGGGTGGACGAAGAGCCGGAGCTGGTCGACGAGGTCCAGGAGCAGGAGCTGGTGCACCAGGTCGCCGCTGCCCAGCACCGCCACGTCCCCCTCCCCGTCGGCCTTGAGCACCCGGACCGCGGGCTCGAGGTCGCCCTCGAGCACCGTCGCGCCCTCCCAGGCGAGCTCGGTGAGCGTGCGGGTCGCGACGTGCTTGGGCGTGCGGTTCAGCCGTCGCGCCATGGGGTCGTCGTCAGGCTGGTGGGGCCAGAACGCGGCCATCTTCTCGTAGGTGCGCCGGCCGAACAGGTACGCCGTCGTGCGGTCGGGACCGTCGGCGACCGCCTCGTGGACCGCGGGCGCGTACGGCAGGCCCCAGCCGCCGTGGGTGAACCCGCCGTCGGTGTCCTCCTCGGGCGACCCGAGGCCCTGCATGACGCCGTCGACGGTGAGGAACTCGATGACCACCAGGTTGCGCATGACTCGATGCTGGACCGGGCGCGACCGCGGTGGCTTGAAGAAATCTGACCGGCGACACTGAGGCATGGAGGGTCCGCACCGCATCGAGGTGGTCGCGCACCGCACCGCGCCCGCGCTCGCGGGTCTGGTGGCCGGAGTCGTGGGCATGTCCGAGCGGGCACCGGGCGTCGTGCGGCGTCGGCAGCCCGCGGGGAGCCTGCTCCCGCTGGTCCTCTCGTTCGGCGAGCGCCTGAAGATCGACGCTCTCTCGGACGGCACCGGCGCCGGCCGGTCCTACGGGTCGTTCGTCTCCGGCTTCTCGACCGGCCACGCGAGCACGCACTTCGACGGAGGTCAGGACTGCGTGCAGGTCTACCTCACCCCGCTCGGCGTCCGCCGCGTCCTGGGCGTCCCGGGCGGCGAGCTCGCCCGCCACGTCGTCGCGGTGGACGACGTCGTCCCCGCCCTGGGCGACGCGCTCGCCGACCGGCTGGCGTCGGCGCGGACCTGGGCAGAGCGGTTCGCGCTCGTCGAGGCAGCGCTGCTGCGGCAGGTGGCGGGGACAGAGAGCGTGCCGCCCTGGGTGGGCTGGATGTGGCAGCAGATCGAGGCGAGCGGCGGTCGAGCGCGGATCGGTCCGCTCGTCGAACGCACGGGCTGGAGCCACCGCCACGTGGCGACCGTGTTCCGGGAACAGGTGGGCCTGACGCCGAAGCAGGCGGCCGCCGTCGTCCGGTTCGAGCGCGCGGCGGCCGACCTCGGCCGGCTACCGCTGGCCGACGTCGCCGCCCGCCACGGGTACGCCGACCAGAGCCACCTCTCGCGCGCGGTCGCCCGCTACGCCGGCGAGACGCCGGGCGCGCTCGCCGCGGCGCGGCGCCCGACGCCGAGGACCGCACTGGCCGGAGCGGACCCGGTTCGCCCGGCGATCACGCCGGCCCGGAACACCCGGGGGTGAGCCGCGCGCCGTCGTCCTTCTCGGTTGCCGTACGGCTGAGGTCGAACCGGGAGCAGCGGCTCAGTACAGCTGGCTCAGGGTGTGCGCGGCGCTGAGCGCACCGAGGACGAACCCCAGCGCGGTGCAGGCGATGGCGACACCGAGCGCGATCTTCGCCGTCTTCTCGTTCCGCTTGACCGCGATCGCGGAGAACACGATCGCGAGCACCCCGAACACGATGGGGAGGAAGAAGACCGCGACCGGGCTGAAGACGTACGCCAGGATCGTGCGCCACGTCATGGGCTGAGGACCGGCGGGCGCGTACTGGCCGTAGCCGGCCGGCCCGCCGTAGGGCGACCCGTACGGCTGCGCCTGCGCGGGGTACTGCGCGCCGTACGGCTGGCCGGGCGTCGGGTACGGGGTCGGTGCGGCCTGCGGCGCCATCTGCCCGTAGGCCGGCTGGTGCTGCTGCTCGGGCTGGGCGGGCTGACCGTAGCCCGGCTGAGCCTGACCGTAGCCAGGCTGAGCCTGACCGTAGCCAGGCTGGGCCTGGCCGTAGGGGCCGGGTGCCTGCGGCTGCTGAGGGGCGTCGCCGCCCTGGTACGGCGGGTACGGAGGTTGGCTCACGTCGTCGTTCCTTCGTCGCGGGTCGCGCCCTCGCGGGGCTGGCGCGCGCCGTCGTCGACTGCTCGCGTCATCACTGGAGGGGCACAGCGGGGTGCGCCGTGCGGCGCGCTTCGAAGGCTAGCGCCTGTGAACGGCGCCGTTCAGCACCGGCTCTGGCGGCCGGAGGTCCGGTCCGAGCTCCCCCGCCCCCGTCAGAGCGTCGTCGTGAGGACACCGCCGTCGGCACGCAGGGCGGCGCCGTTGGTGGCGGACGAGACCGGGCTGGCCAGGTAGGTGGCGAGGTGAGCGATCTCCGCGGGCTCGATGAAGCGCTGCAGCAGCGACGTGTGGTTGGCGGTCTCGATCGCGCTCTTCATGTCGTCCGCTGCGAGTCCCTGGGCCCGTGCGACGTCCGCGACGGCCCGGGCGACGCCGTCGGAGAACGTCGGTCCGCCGAGGATGGTGTTGACCGTGACGCTCGACCCACGGGTGCGCTTGGCCAACCCGTTGGCCAGGGCGATCGTGGCGGCCTTGGTCGCGCCGTAGTGCGTCATGTCGGCGGGGACGCTCACGCCGGACTCGCTGCTCACGAAGATGATCCGGCCCCAGCCTCGGGCCAGCATGCCCGGGAGGGCGTGCCGGGACAGGCGGACGCCGCTCATGACGTTGACGTCGAAGTACCGCTGCCAGTCGTCGTCGGAGATCTCCTCGAAGGCGGCGACCTCGAAGACGCCCACGTTGTTCACCAGCACGTCCACCTCGCCGAGCGACCCGAGCAGCCGTCGGACCTGCTCGGAGTCCGCGAAGTCTGCCGGGATCCCCGAGACGGCAGCGCCCGGCACAGCGGCCTCGAGCCTCTCCACCGCCGCCGCGACCCGGTCCTCGCTGCGTCCGTTGACGACGACGGTCGCTCCCTCGGCGAGCAACGACTCGGCGATCGCGTAGCCGATGCCCTGCGTCGAGCCGCTGACGAAGGCCCTCTTCCCTACCAGGTCCAGATCCATGGTTCCTGTCTCTCCTCTGATCGCCGTGTCGGCGATGTCACTTGCTCAAGCAAGCCAAAGGTAGTCCCGTTGACTTTCCTGAGCAAGCGACTGGCAAGGGCGCGGCTGCCGCCTGGCCGCGTACGCTGACCGTCATGACGGACTCCGACGCCCCTGCCGGCGTCCCCACCGAGCTCACGGGCGAGGACCTCGAGACGTGGGCCGGCGTCGCGACGGTCCTGGAGTGGCTGCCTGCCGCCCTCGACGCGCAGCTCCAGCGCGACGCCCACCTCTCCCACTTCGAGTACGGCGTCCTGTACGCCCTGGCGAAGGCGCCGGACCGCACACTCCGGATGAGCGTCCTCGCCGGCTACGCGAACAGCACGCTCTCCCGGCTGTCCCGCGCGGCAACGCGGCTGGAGTCGCAGGGGTGGCTGAGACGCACCCCCGATCCCGCCGACGGCCGCTACACGCTGGCGGTGCTCACCGACCTCGGGAGCACGAAGGTCCAGGACGCCACCCCCGGCCACGTGGAGACCGTCCACCGGCTCGTGCTCGACCGCCTGACGGAGCGGCAGACGCGTCAGCTGCGGGAGATCACCCAGCGCATCACGCGGGCCATCCGGGAGGACGACGGCTGGAGGCCGCCAGCCCGGACCGGATCCGGAGGCGGGTCCTAGGCGTTCCGCCGCACGAACGTGACGCTCCGCGCGAGCGACCTCCGCGCGGCCTCGAGCCTCAGGTCGAACTGGTACTCGTGCCCGAGCCGCGCTCCGCGCTCCGTGTGGTCGTCCTCGAAGAAGAGGGTCTCGACGGTCGTGCCCGCGGCGGCGAGGCGCTCCGCGTAGAGACGCGCTCCCACCGTGAGCGCGTCCCCGTTGCCGCCGGTCAGGTAGACGGGCGGCATCCCCGGGTACACGTGGTCGACGAGGTTGAGCGTCGAGGTGCGCGGGTCGTCGAGGAAGGTCGCCGTCCCGAGGTACGACCAGCCGATGGTCGTCGAGGCCCAGGCGAGCAGACCCCGGCCCTCGCCCGAGACGACCGCGAGGTCGTACGGGCCGCAGCAGAGCACGAGCCCGGCGAGGGTGTCCGACGGCAGCTGCGTGCGCACCCCGACCTCGTCCCGGTACGCCGGGCTCGTCAGCACCGTGGCCGCCTGCGCCCCGAGGCTCGCACCGGCCGAGTCGCCGGCGAGGAACAGGCGCGACGGGTCGACGCCGACGGGCGGCTGCTCGCGCAGGTACCCGACGGCGTCGAGCACCTGCTGCAGCTGGTACGGGTACGGCTGCCGCGGAGCGAGGGTGTAGTCCGGAACCACCACCGTGAGCCCTTCGGCCGCCAGGATCGACGCCCACGCGGCGATCCCCGACCGCCGCCCGGCCAGCCACCCGCCGCCGTGCACCCACACGACCGTCGGCAGCGCCTCGCCGTCGCGACCCGCCGGCCGATACACGTCGAGGAACGCGTCGGGGTCGCCCGGCCGGTACCGCAGCCCCCGCTGCACCGTCACGACGCCGTCGTCCGGAGCGAACGCGGCGAGCACGCCCTCCGTCTCGCGCCCGCCCTTGTCGAACGCCGCGCGGACCACCCTCGCACGCACCCGGACGTCCCGGGCGAGCATGACCGCACCGACCGCGAGCGTCGCACCGACCGCGAACGCACCCCACGCGACCGCGCGGAGCACTCGGTCCCGGACCGTCCGCGGTCGTGCGCGGCCCCCGACGGTCCGTGACGAGCGACCGGGGACAGGCTGCGCAGGACGGGACGGCGTCACCTGCCGGACCCTAGCCGCTGTCGACGTGTCGCGCAGGGTGCGCGGGGTCGGCGCGATCAGGACGCGTCGGCGAAGAGGCGGTCCAGGTACCGGTCGATGGCGGCCAGCGCGGCCCGGGGTTCGATCACCTCGAGCTCGAGCAGCGGCGTGAACCCGGTCAGCGCGAGGAGGAGGTCCGTCTCGATGTCCGCGTCGCGGTCGGGCGCGATCTGCCCCTGAGCGATGGCCTCTCGGACGAGGCGCGCGACCATGGCGCGACCGTCCCGTAGTCCGAGGCTCGCCTGCTTGCGCAGCGCCGGGTCGTGCAGCGCCTCGAGGACGTAGGCGGCGCTCATGCGGCTCGAAGCACGCGCGTCGGGACGCAGCGGGAGCATCTCGGTGAGGACCAGCCGGAGCACGTCGCGAGGGTGCGGAGGCTGGTCGAGCGCAGCCAGCCCCCTCGTGACCCGGCCGCCGGTCTGCTCGGCAGCGAGCTCCATCGCGAAGGTCAACAGCTCCGTACGAGACGCGAAGTAGTGCTGCACGAGCCCCAGCGACACCCCCGCCTCGCGGGCGACCTCACGCATCGTGGCCTTCGCCCAACCGTGCTGGTCGACGACCCGCCACAGCGCACGCGCGATCGCCTCGCGACGCTCCTGGTGGTCCACCAGCTTCGGCACCCCGGCGCCCTCCTTGGTCGGCACTACGCGTGTCACAATACAGGTGTATGGCAATACATGGGACGGAGTGACGATGGCTGACCCGCACCTACCCGCCGCGTTCTACAACCCGTACGCGATGGCCATCGACGACGAAGTGGCGATCGCGCTGCTGGCTGACCTGCACATCCGGAGGGCGATCGAACGAGGCGAGTTCGACGACCTGCCCGGCAGCGGCAAGCCCCTCGACCTGCCCGATCGCCACGACCCCGACTGGTGGCTGAAGAACCTCGTGAAGCGCGACAGGCTCGTGCTGCTCCCGCCCTCCATCGAGCTCCGCAGAGAGGACGCCGCGCTGGACGACCGCCTCGACCGGCTGTGGAGCGAGGCGGACGTGCGCGACGAGATCGAGGAGTTCAACAGGCGAGTGATCCGCGGTCGCTACCAACCGCCCGCCGGCCCACCCCTGGTCACCATGCCGCGAGACGTCGAGGCGACGGTTGCCGCATGGGCGGACCGCCGCGCGGCGCGAGCGGCGGAGGCGCGAGCGAGGGCACGTGCGGAGGCATCTCACGAGGACCGCCGTCGCCGTCGACGCCTCCGTCGGCGACCGTCGTCGCCGAGCTGAGCCCTGATCCACGCGAGCAGGGCAAACCCGGGGCCAGCCGGTTGCGCTCGTCGTCGGTGTCGAGGTGCGGCGCAGATTGCACGGGAACGCCACTGTACCTTGCACGAACCCGGGCGCGCCGCGCCTCGACACGTGCGCGCGCTGTCGGCGGCGCCTTGCAACACCCAACCGATCTCGAGGACCGGGGCGCTGGTGGCAGTCGATCAACAGCACCCCGAGCCGCAGCAAGAAAGCCCGCCGGAGGTTCTGAACCTGCGGGAGTCTTGAACGAGGATTCCGACCGGCGTGTGAGGGCGGTCCAGGCTGGGTGTACGGAGCGCGTCGGAAACGGTGGTGGTCTCGCGATCGTCTGGCGTCAGTGGGCGAACGGTGGCTGTCACTCGCGAGCGGGCCGAGCCTCTACGAGGCCGGTCTCGTAGGCCACGATCACGAGTTGCGCCCGGTCGCGGGCGTGCAGCTTGGAAAGGAGGCGCCCGATGTGCGCCTTGACGGTGGCGAGGCTGAGGTGGAGTTGCTCGGCGATCTCCGCGTTGGACAGTCACCCGCGCCTTCAGCTCAGCCGAGCTCGGCGTACCCGGCTGGCTCCAACTCCCTCTCCCGCGGCGTCATGCGCGCCAGCCTGCCTCAGCTGGCGCCCAGCCACTGGACGTCCAAGGAACTGGCCTCAGGAGAGATATGAGACGCCGGTGAGCCGTTCGGACTGTTCCCAGACGAGACTTCCCAAGGTGCGATCCCGGGAGGCCTTGCTCGATGACGCCCGGTCAGGGTAGCCACGGATACCGAACAGTCCGGAGGGTCCGAGATACTCCCCGCCGTCGAGATCGGGGTCCGTGGCGGCCCTCAGGGTGGGGAGCGCCCCCATCGCGGGGGACCGACCGAGCATCCTTGCAGTGGCAAGGCTGACGAGGCGGAATCCGGCGGAGGAGTATCGGAAGATCGCCGTGGTAGCACCGCCGGGATGGGCTGCCACGGCGCGTGTCTCTGCCCGGGCCCGTCGCAGGCGTGCGTCCAGCTCGCGGGCAAAGACCAGGTTGGCAAGTTTGGATCGCTCGTACGCCCGCTCAGGCGCTTGGAAGTTCTCGCTGGTCAAGCCCGTCAGGCGGTGGCCGATGCTGCTGATCGCGATGATCCGTGAGCCCGGCACCGACGCCAGACGGGACAGAAGGTGCCCAGTGAGCGCGAAGTGACCAAGGTGGTTGACACCCATTTGCGGCTCGAAGCCGTCCTCGGTCGGCTCGCTGAGGCCGGTGATGCCGGCGTTGTTGATGAGCAGGTCGATCCGGGGAAACGCGTCCATGATGCGCTCGGCGGCCTCTCGCACTGAGGCGAGGGAAGCAAGTTCGAGCGCCAGCGGTCGAAACTGCCCAGCCGGTACATCCCGGCTGAGTCGGCCGGCGGCTTGTTCGGCGCGGACCATGTCTCGGCCTGTGACCACGACCGTTGCACCGCGCTCCGCGAGTCCCTTGGCGGTTTCGAATCCGAGCCCCGAGGTCGCGCCGGTCACGACGGCGACCCGGCCTGCCTGCGAAGGGATCTGGGTGGCGTCCCATCGTCTTGCCATGTCTCCTCCACTCGTAACATGAACTGTCGGTTCATGTTCTATGCTGAACGCAAGGTTCACATTCGTCAAGGTCCGACAGGAGGCGTGGTGGCAGACGAACAGGGCGTACGTGCCGACCGGCGCAGGAACCGTGTACGGATCATCGACGCTGCCCGCTCAGTGATCTTGGCGCGGGGTCGCGCCGCCGGGATGGACGAGATTGCAGCAGCAGCCGGCTTGGCCGTGGGCACGTTGTACCGGCACTTTCCAACGAAGGACGAGCTTGTCGACGCGATCCTGATGGAGCTCGCGGAGGAGACCAGCGCGCTGGTGGGGTCGTTCGAAGAAGCGCTCGCTTCGAAGCGCGAGAGTCCTATCGTTCTGCTCGAGGCGCTCTTGCGAACCGTCGTGGTTGAGCTGAGTACGACGCGGATGCTCCGCGATGCCCTCGGTGGATCCGAGCCTCAGCTGCGCGGCATGCAGGAACGAGCCAACGCGCTACTCGCGCAACTCGTGCAGGCTGCGCATCAGGACGAGACGCTGCGAGACGAAGTTCTCGTCGAAGACATTATTCTTCTGCTGCGTACTGCGCCGGACGAGCGCCTGTCGGCACAGGAGCGGGAACGCTGGTTGCAGACCGTGCTCCATGGTGTCCTTGCGACCCGACCCTAGGGTGCGCTCGTCAACAGACGAGGCCGGTCCCGTCGTCGTGACGAAGCTCGACCGCCCTGGGGCGAAGCGTGTCCCGCCTGGTGCGCGTCGTCGACGAGCTGGAGCGCCGCGGCGTCGCCACGCGGTCGCTGTCCGAGCAGATCGACCCGAGAGCTCGGCAAGCCGCCGTCAGACCCGGAACGACGAAAGTCCCGGCCGAGTAGAACTCGACCGGGACTTCCCGCGTCATCTGGGCATCCGACTAACCGGGGACCCCTAGGGATGAGGGGCGTGGTGAGGCCATACGGACACCGCATCGTCGAGTCGAGAACTCGCCGTGCTGCATAGATGCGGGTTCGTGCAATCTAGATTGCTGTTGACGTGCAGCGCAGATCGCGCGGACCCGCGGCTGTACCTTGCACGACCTCGGGCGTGCCGGTCGGGTCGCGCAGGGTTGGTTGCACTCAGCGGTCCCACGGCGGCGGAAGAGGGCGTGTCTCGTGGCCGCGTGAGCCATAGGGTGATGGCTCGTCAGACGGCATCGGCGCGGGTAGGCGGTGGCCTGTAGCGTCGCCGAGATGGAACGCTCCGAGATCTTCGACATCGCCCACCTGCGCCATCCGATCGGGGCGCCGGTGGCGCCCGAGCGGCTACGCGAACTGGTCGGCTGGCTGAGCCCGAGCGACGGCGCCCGCGCCGTTGACCTCGGGTGCGGCGAGGGCGAGTGGCTGCAGGAGCTGCTGCTCGCCCACCCCGGAATCACCGGCGTGGGGATCGACCACATGCTCCCGGCCTCTGCCGCCCGGCGTGCCGAGGAACGGAAACTGAGCGACCGGGTGCGCTGGATCGAGACAGATGCCGCCACCTGGGACGACGGGGTCTTCGACGTGGTGCTGTGCATCGGTGCAAGCCACGCCTTCGGCAGGCTGGAGGAAATGCTGGCCGCTGTCAGGCAGCGCCTGCGCCCCGGTGGCCAAGCGCTGATCGGGGACAGCATCTGGGAGAGCGCCCCGTCGGCTTCTGCGCTGGCAGCGCTCGAGGTTTCCGTCGACGCCTATCCCGACCTCGCCGGCTTCGTGCAGGCCGTCCACGAGCACGGGTTCGAGCCGTCGTACGGGCACGTCAGCACGTTGGCCGAGTGGGACGACTACCAGTTCAGTTGGACCGGGTCGCTCGTCGACTGGGCCGTGCGGGAGGCCCCGACGACCGAGGATCGCGACCAGGCACTTGCCGCTGCACGTGAGAATCGCGATGCCTGGCTGAGCGGCGCACGACGCGAACTAGGGTTTGCCACCTTCGTCCTGCACGACATCGCCGTCAGCACGCGTGACTGACCGGCGTGCACGTCGCTGGCACGTGATGACTGCAGTCGTACTGCCGGACGCCGCCGCCGCACACGTCGCGCGTACGCCTGTGGTTGCTCAGGCAAAGCACTCCCCATGCAGCATGTGTGCAGGATTCTGCAATCTAGGCTGCACGTCGACAACAACAGTCGGGGAAATTACATCTGCATATCGGCGAAACGTTGGTAATGACCCTGGAACGCGACGGTGATGGTGTCCGTCGGTCCATTTCGGTGCTTGGCCACGATGAGATCGGCCTCGCCTGCGCGGGGTGACTCCTTCTCGTACGCGTCCTCACGGTGCAAGAGGATCACCACGTCAGCATCCTGCTCGATGCTGTTGTGCGCGGCGATCCCGTTCGCCACGAAGTTGTGGCCGTCGAGGACGGTCGCGTCGAAGACCTGCTTCTCCCCCATCGGCTCGATCGCGACGACCTCGTCCCACAACAGGTCGTTGACCGCCATGATCTCGAGCTCCTCGCTCTCGAGCACCTCGGCAATCTTGCCGAGCCGGTGCCTCGACGGCGCGTTCTTCCAGAGCGCGCTGCCGCAGAACTGGGTGCCGATCGCCGAGGCGAACTCACGGTGCGTCATGCCCCGCTCGATGAGGATCTCGCGGACGTCGTCCCACACACGGCGCGGGACGGTGTCGACGTTCGTGTTCGCACGGGTCTCCCGGATGATCTCGAGGAGCTTCGCGGCAGTGTCGCCTCGATCCCCGTGCACACCGATCTCCTGGAGGAACCGCCGCTGGTCGTCCACGCCGCTGACGTCCAGCGTGTAGCCCGGACGGTAGGACCCCTTGGGCGTCGCGGTCCGGACCCGGGTGGAGATGCCGAAGCGCAGAAGGAGACGTGACAGCCCGTCCACCAGGGAGCGAGAGGTCGAGGCGTAATAGATCCGCCCGCTGCGCCCGTTCTTGTTGATCGTCACCGAGCCGTCCGTCGCCCAGATGTGCTTGATGAAGAGCGCGATCTGACGCTTCGGAAGGTGGAACACGCTGGTCGGGATGAACTTCTCGTGGCTGCGAGCGCCGAAGAGGCCCATGTCGTCGAGCCACTCCGCGATGGGGTTCCGCCGCCCGCGTGCGAGTCGGTACGGAGCCGGTAGACGGAGGGTCGTGACGCGCGCAGCGGCGTAGTCATCGCGGATCGGGGTGATCCCGAAGGCGCCCGCAGCCTCGGAGACGGTTGCGAGGTTTCGCTCGTCGATCGACGCGTAGCGGATGGGCTGACGCTTGACGAACGAGCCGTCGCCGAGGAGGTGCGCCAGCATGACGACCTTGCGGTCATCCCACTCGGCGTTGCGCTCAGGGCCCGGGACGTGGCGCGGCACACCGATGCGCGAGCCGACCTCGAGGTCGCCGAGCGCGGTCCAGCCGTCGTAGGTGAGGAACGGGTGGTTCGCCGTCGCCTCGATCTCCTTGCCCGACGCCAGCCGCATCAGGAAGACCGGCTTCACCCCGGTGGGGAACACGTGCGTCAGGTGCCGACGCACATACTGCAGCCGATCGTTGAGCGCCCACACGGGGACGTCCTTGGCGTTGAGCGCGAACAGCTCACCCAGGCTCGTCTCCGCCCCCGTGTCGGCGCGCAGGATCTTGGTGTCCTCGGTCAGGCAGCCGGACTCACGGAGGTCGCTCATCTGGGGCTTCTTGTCCCCACGCTGCTCAGGACCACGGTTCAGCTGCGAGATCGCGATGACGGGGACCTCGAGCTCCTTCGCGAGCAGCTTGAGCGCACGGGAGAACTCCGAGACCTCCTGCTGACGGGACTCCACGCGCTTGCCCGAGCTCATGAGCTGGAGGTAGTCGATCACGACGAGCTTGAGGTCGTGCCGCTGCTTGAGGCGGCGGCACTTAGCACGGATCTCCATGAGCGACATGTTCGGCGAGTCGTCGATGAACAGCGGCGCCTCGGCGACCTTGCCCATCGTCGCCGCAAGCTTCTGCCAGTCCTGGTCGTCCATCTTGCCCGAGCGCATGCGCGTGAGCGGCACCTTCGCCTCGGCCGCGAGCATTCGCATGGTGATCTCGTTGCGACTCATCTCCAGGGAGAAGATGACGGACGCCATCTGGTGGTGCACCGCGGCGTGCGTCGCGACGTTGATGCCCAGCACCGAGTTGTGGGTGGGCACCATCGACCGGCTCGCCAGGTACAGGTGCGAGGGGTGCTCGACCTCCACGCAGCGCACCGGCACAGACGGCACGGGTCGCACGGCGACCACGAACCGCGACGTCAGCTTCGCTGTGGCCGGGCGTCGACGTTCCTTGTGGGCGAGGCGCTTGCGCTCGACCCGGAAGACGTCGTCGTTCGTCGTGAAGGTGATCGTGTAGGCCGTGGACGACTCCGCGCTGCGACCCTTCACCGTCCGCGCCGACCAGCCGCTGCGGTAACCCAGCGACAAGACGAGTTCCTGCACCTCGAGAGCGAGACCCTCGTCGGTCAGCGTGATCTGCACGCTGCCCTGAGCGCCGACTGCTCCCTTGCTGTCCAACAACCCCGCTAGCAGGTCTCGCCGCTGGGCCTCGCTCGCCCGAAGGTACCCCGGGGGGATGTGCTCCCCCAGCGCACGCAGACGCTCCGGGTCAGGCTGTACCTCGTGTCCCAGGCCCTCGATCCGCATCGCGATCTCAGGGTCGGCCGAGGTGAGCTCCGCCCGCCGCGAGCTGCCGTCGCCCAGCCAGACGCCGAGCGCGTACGGGTGGATCGGCAGCTCGACCTCCGGGAGGCTGAGCGGCGCCGCCGTCGCGATCGAGTGGTTCGCGCGCCTGTCGGCCGTCGCGCACCGCACGGTGGCCGCGAGCTCCTCGGTGGTGCGCACGGACGACTCGGGCGTCTCGCCGGCACGCACGCCGCGGCGCTGAGCACGTGACGAGGTCACCCACTGGTGCTGGGCGTCCGCGACGATGACCGTGCCGTCGTCGAGCTCGACCTCGTAGCAGGGCCGGTCGACCATCACGTCGGTCGCGGCGACGACGCGCGTCGGTGTCCCGTCGGCCGCCACGAGCAGGTCGCCGACGGCGACGTCGCCCATGGTCGTCCAGCCCGACGGCGTCGGGAGCGGCGTGTCCAGCGCGAGGGCCTTTCCAATGGCCGGACGTGCGGCCACGACGATCATCTGGCCGGGGTGGAGTCCGTTGGTCAGCCGGTCGAAGTCGGAGTAGCCGGTAGGGACGCCGGTCATGCCCTCCCCGCGACCCTGCGCGGCCTCGATCTCGTCGAACGTCGGGCCGAGGATCTCGGACAGCGGCAGGTAGTCCTCGGTCGTGCGCCGCTCCGTGACGGCGTAGACCTCGGCCTGCGCGTTGTTGACGATGTCGTCGACGTCGCCGCCGTCGGTCGCGTACCCGAGCTGCACGATGCGCGTGCCGGCCTCGACGAGGCGGCGCAGCACGGCGCGCTCGCGCACGATACGCGCGTAGTACCCGGCGTTGGCGGCCGTCGGGACGCCGGCCATGAGGTCGTGGATGTACGGGGCTCCACCGATGCGCTGGAGCTCGCCGCGCTTGGTGAGCTCCGCGACGACGGTGATCGCGTCGGCCGGCTCGCCCCGGCCGTAGAGGTCGATGATCGCCTCGTAGACGATCTCGTGGGCCGGGCGGTAGAAGTCGGACCCGCGGATCTGCTCGATGACGTCGGCGATGGCGTCCTTGGAGAGCAGCATGCCGCCGAGGACGCTCATCTCGGCCGCGACGTCCTGGGGAGGCGTCCGGTCGAAGCCCGACGGCCCCGCCCCCCCGTAGCTCTCCTCGAGCTCGTCGATCGACATGCGCCCCTCGTTCCCCCGGCGGCACGACCCTCCCGGACCGCACGCACCGAGCATCGCCCCGCGTCGTACACCTGTTCTACTGCGGGCCACCCACATGACTGTCCCGGTGGCCGCACCTCCCGCCCCGGACAGGTACGACCTCGCGACACTAGATCGCGGGTCCACACCCTGCAAACGGCCCTGTGCACGTACCGGTGGACAGACCGGCCGATCCTGTGGACACGCTCCCCGGTGCTGTGCACACCCGGTGGAAAACGGTGTGGACAACGAAGCAATCTCGCTGTGTACATCCCGCAAGGCCGCCTCTGACCTGCCTCTTCACTACCCTCAGGGGTGTGGACGAAAGAATGTCGGACGACACGCCGACGACACGCCGGACACCTCCCGGACAGTCGGGCGACACCGGCGCGCCATCCACCACCCCCCGTCGTGTGCCGTCGTCCACAACCTCACCCACACCTTCGCCGTCGCCTCCGCAGACACAGCGCCGCGCCCGTTCCCGGCTCGACCGCGAGATCCTCGCGCTGGCCGTCCCCGCCCTCGGGGCTCTCGTCGCCGAGCCACTGTTCGTGCTCGTCGACAGCGCGGTCGTCGGCCACCTCGGCACCTCCCAGCTCGCCGGGCTGTCCCTCGCCTCCACACTCCTCGTCACCCTCGTCGGCCTGTGCGTCTTCCTCGCCTACGCGACCACGGCCGCCGTCGCACGACGCGTCGGGGCTGGGCACGCCCGCGAGGCGCTCCAGTCCGGCGTCGACGGCCTGTGGCTCGCCGCGGGCCTGGGCGTCGCGCTGGCCGCGGCCCTGTGGGTCCTCGCGCCGTGGGCGGTCGGGGTGATGGGCGGGACGGGCGACGTCGCCGAGCACGCCGTCGTCTACCTGCGCTGGTCGGCGCTCGGACTGCCCGGCATGCTCCTCGTCCTCGCCTCCACCGGAGTCCTGCGCGGCCTCCAGGACACCCGCACGCCGCTGTGGGTCGCCGCGGGCGGCGCGACGTTCAACGCCGTGCTCAACGTGGTTCTGGTCTACGGCGCCGGTCTCGGCATCGCCGGCTCGGGCATCGGGACGGCGGTCGCGCAGCTGACGATGGGCGCCGTCCTGGTCGTCGTGGTCGTCCGCGGCGCACGGCGGCAGGGCGCGTCCATGCGACCCGCGGCAGGTGGCATCTGGGCGAGCGCACGCGCCGGCGCGCCCCTCTTCGTCCGCACTCTCTCGCTCCGCCTCGCGATCCTCCTCACGGTCTTCGTCGCGACAGGGCTCGGGGAGGTCACGCTCGCCGGCTACCAGGTGGTCACCTCGGTCTGGGGCCTCGCGGCGTTCGCGCTCGACGCCCTCGCCATCGCGGCGCAGGCGCTCGTCGGGTACGGGCTCGGGGCCGACGACGTCCCGCGCGTCCGCGCCGTCCTCCGCCGCACGCTGCAGTGGGGCGTCGCGGCGGGCGCCGCGATCGGCGTCGTCATGGCCGCGGGCGGATGGTGGTTCGCCCTGCTCTTCACCTCGGACCCGGACGTCCGCGCGGCGGTCGCGCTCGGCATGGCCGTGTGCGGGCTGCTCATGCCCATGGCGGGCTGGGTGTTCGTGCTCGACGGCGTCCTCATCGGAGCCGGGGACGGTCGGTTCCTGGCCTGGGCGGGCATGCTCACACTCGTGGTCTACGTCCCGGCCGCGCTCGCCGTGCTGCGCTGGGCGCCCGACGGCGCAGCGGGACTCGCGTGGCTGTGGCTCGCCTTCGCTGGGGTCTTCATGGCGGCGCGCGCGCTGACCACCGGGCTGCGCGCCCGCGGCTCGCACTGGATGGTCACCGGAGCCCCCGCCTGACGCTCTGCCCCGGAAGCACGAAGGCCCGGCACCTCGCGAGAGGGGCCGGGCCTTCGTGACTGCTCTGCAGATCAGGCAGCGACGACCTTCACCGCGAGGGTCGCGGAGACCTCCGGGTGGAGGCGGACGGAGACCGTGTAGTCCCCGGTCGCCTTGATCGGCTGACCGATCTCGATCTTGCGCTTGTCGACCGACGCGCCGGCAGCGTTGACCGCGGACGCGATGTCCGCCGTCGTGACGGCACCGAAGAGGCGACCGGCGTTGCCGGCCTTCGCCTCGACGACGACCGGCTTCGACTGCAGCGAGTCGCGGATCGCCTTCGCGTCGTCGAGCGACGCGATCTCGCGAGCCTTGCGCGCCTTGCGGATCGCGGTGATCTCGGACTCGGCGCCCTTCGACCACGGCGTGGCGAGCTTGCGCGGGACGAGGAAGTTACGGGCGTACCCGTCCTTCACCTCGACGACGTCGCCGGGCTCACCGAGACCGGTGACCTCGTGGGTCAGGATCAGCTTGGCCATGAGTTGTCTCCCTTCCCGCTCAGCGTGCCGTGGACGTGTACGGCAGCAGCGCCATCTCGCGCGCGTTCTTCACCGCACGGGCGATCTGACGCTGCTCCTGGACGGAGACGCCGGTCACGCGACGCGCACGGATCTTCCCGCGGTCGGAGATGAACTTGCGCAGCAGGACGGTGTCCTTGTAGTCGACCGACTCGATCTTGGCCGACTTCAGCGGGTTGGACTTCTTCTTGGGCTTGCGCACCACAGGCTTCGCCATGGTGTTGCTCCTCTACAAGGTGCGATCCCCGCGTGCGGTCCGCGCCGACGGCCGGCGCTGGTCCCACGGAGATGAGTGTGTGTTCTGGGTGTGGCGAACGGTCAGAACGGGGGCTCGTCGGAGAACGAGCCGCCGGACGACGCGGGGCCGGCCGTGGCCCACGGGTCGTCGCTCTGCTGACCGCCGCCGGAAGAGCTGAATCCACCGCCGGAGGAGCCGCCCGAGGGCGAGCCTCCGAAGTTGCCGCCACCGCCGCCGAAGCCGCCGCCACCGCCACCCGAGCGCTGGGCGCGGGTGACCTTCGCGGAGGCGTAGCGCAGGGAAGGACCGATCTCGTCCACCTGCAGCTCGACGACGGTGCGCTTCTCGCCCTCGCGAGTCTCGTACGAGCGCTGGACGAGGCGGCCCTGCGCGATGACGCGCATGCCCTTCGTCAGCGACTCCGCGACGTTCTCCGCGGCCTCGCGCCAGATCGAGCAGCGCATGAACAGGGTGTCCCCGTCCTTCCACTCGTTCGACTGGCGGTCGAAGGTCCGCGGGGTCGACGCCACCGTGAAGTTGGCCACCGCCGCACCCGAGGGGGTGAAGCGCAGCTCCGGGTCTCCCGTGAGGTTCCCGACAACCGTGATGACGGTGTCACCTGCCATGGCCTGCTCCTTCGTGTGTCGTCTGTAGTCCGTCGACGGCGCCGTGCGCCTGACTCGTACGCCTCTCGCGTCGGCTCATCCCATCACGCAGCGCCCACACGCGCTACGGCGTGCGGCGTACCTGTGGGGGACGCGCCGAGAGGGGTGCGGGGAGGGTCAGCGAGCGTCCGTGCGCAGGATCTTGGTCCGCAGGACGACCTCGTTGAGGCCGAGCTGACGGTCGAGCTCCTTGGCGGTGTCGGACGTCGACGTGAAGTCGACGACCGCGTAGATGCCCTCGGACTTCTTCTCGATGTCGTACGCCAGGCGGCGACGACCCCAGATGTCCACCTTGTCGACGGAGCCGCCGTCGGTCTTGATGACCGACAGGTACTTGTCGAGCGACGGGGCGACGGTGCGCTCCTCGATCTCGGGGTCGAGGATGATCATCAGTTCGTACTGACGCATGCGGATAACCCACCTCCTCTGGTCTTCGCGGTCACGGTCTCTCCGTGACAGGAGGGTTCATGCACTCATGCTTCTGCTGCCCGCGGTGCGGACAGCAGCTCCCCAGGGTACCCGCTCGTCGCGGGCCCCTGGAAATCTGTGCGGCTGCGGCCGGTCAGCCGGTGTTGCCCCCGCCGGAGCCTCCGCCGCCGCCGCCCGGGCCGCCGTTGCCACCGCCGCCGGGATCGTCGGTCTCGGTGGGCGTGGGTTCTGGCTCCTCCGGGTCCGGCTGCTGACCCGGGTCGGGCCCCTTCGAGACGACGAGCGCGATCGTCGACCCCGGCGGGACCTCGCTCATCGACGACTGGCTGATGACGAAGCCGCGCGGCTGCTGGTCGGAGAACTCCTCGGTGATCTGCACCTTGAGCCCCGCTGCCTCCAGCTGGGCGCGCGCTGCACGGCTCTCCATCCCGACCACGCCCGGGACCGCGACGTTCACCGGCTCCTCGACGGGCGGGGGCTCCTCGCTCGGCTCCTCGGTCGGTTCCTCGCTCGGGGTCTCCGTCGGCGTCTCGGTCGGCTCCGGCTTCGGCGGCGTGTACTTCGGGAACTCGCCGGGCGGCAGGTTCACGGTCGCGGCCTGCATGTACGACGTCCACGCCTCGACCGGCCAGGTGCCACCGGTGATCTCGGGCTCGCGCATGTCCGCCCACCTGCCGAAGGGCGTGATCTGCTCCTGCTCGTTGTTCGGCCCGACCTGGTAGAGGCCCACGACCGTGGCGAGCCCCGGCGTGAAGCCCGCGAACCACGCCGACTTGTTCTCGTTGGACGTGCCCGTCTTGCCCGCGGCGGGACGGCCGAGAGCCTGCGCCGCCTCGCCGGAACCCTGTTCGACGACCTGGGACAGCGCGTACGTCGTCGCCGCCATGACGTCGGCCTCGAACGCGGGCTCGCGCTTGTCGGGACCCGGCGCCTCGTAGACGAGGTTCCCGCGCGCATCGACGACCTTCGCGATGATGTGCGGCGTCGCCTTCTGGCCCTGTGCGGCGATCGTCGCGTACGCGTTGGTCAGCTCGAGCGGCGTCACGGTCGCGGTACCGAGGACGTTCGCGGCGTTCGCCTGCACCTCGGTGTCCTCGGAGATGCCGAGCCGGTGTGCCACCTCTGCGGTCTTCTCCGGGCCGGTCTCGATGTTGAGCTCGGCATATACGGTGTTGACCGAGTTCGCGGTCGCCTTGACGAGGTCGATGGTCCCGTAGGAGGCGTCACCGAAGTTCCGGACCTTCCAGTCCTGACCGTCGTTCGCCTCGGGGAACGTCTTGGGCTGGTTCCCGTCGTACCGCTCGTCGAGCGTGTGGCCGTTCTCCAGCGCCGCGATGAGGGTGAACGGCTTGAAGGTCGAGCCGCCCTGGGCGGCGCCGAGGGTCGCGTTGTTGTACTGGTTCGCCAGGAAGTCGGCCCCACCGTAGAGCGCACGGATCGAGCCGTCGTTCGGGTCGATCGACACGATGGCCGGGCGCAGGTTCGCGGAGACCGGGTTCTCGTCCCGGCCTTCCTGAGGGAGCCCGTTGACGGTGTCGACGGCCGCCTGCTGCATCGCCGGGTCGACGGTCGTCGTGACCTGGTAGCCGCCGGTGAGGAGCTTCTCCTCCGTGATGTCCAGCCGGGCGAGCTCCTCCTGCGCCATCGCGAGCAGGTAGCCGGACGGGCCGGCGAACTTGTTCGACCTCTCGTTGGGCAAAGGCTCGGGGAAGCCGGCCGCGACCGCCTCGTCGAACTGAGCCTTGTCGATGTGCCCGTCCTCGAGCATGTTGTCGAGCGTGCGCTTCCACCGGTGCTGCGCCTGCTCGGGGTTGTTCGCCGGGTCCCAGTTCGTCGGGTTCGGGATGATCCCCGCGATCATCGCCGCCTGCGAGACCGTGAGGTCCGCGGCGTTCACGCCGTAGAACTTCTCCGCAGCGACCTGGATGCCGTTCGCCCCGCGGCCGTAGTAGATCGTGTTGAGGTAGTTGCCGAGGATCTCGGACTTCTCCTGCTGCTGCGTGATCTTCAGCGCGAGGATCGCCTCACGGGCCTTGCCGGCGTAGTCGGTGACCGTGTCGGTGTAGTACCGCTCGACGTACTGCTGCGTGAGCGTCGAGGCGCCCTGCCGGCCGCCGCCCTTGATGTTGTTGTAGAAGGCACGGGCGATACCCCGGAGGTCGACGCCCGAGTTCGTCCAGAACGTGCGGTCCTCGGACGCGACGACGGCGTTGCCCACGTAGTCGGGCAACGTCGCGAAGTCGACGAGCTCGCGCTCCTCGGCGGCGAACGAGCCCATCTCCGCACCGTCGCCCCAGAAGACCGTGGACGTCTGGTCGTCGACGCCCGGCAGCTCGCCAGGCACCTCGGTCGTGTTCCACGCCGCGACGGCCAGTCCGGCGACGAGCGCGACGCCGGTCAGCATCGTGCCGACGACGACGCGCCACGACGGCAGCCAGCGGCGGAAGCCGCGGACGCGCGAGCGCGGGTAGTCGAAGAACCGACGACGTCCCTTCGTCCTCGTGGTTCGCGCCACGGTCAACCTTCCTCTGGGGGGCGTTCGGAGTGCGGCACGGAGAGCGCCACGGTGGTCCCGCGCGGGCGACCACGGCCCCACGGCGCGTCCCCCGGACGGGGTGCGCTGCGTCGTCGGGCACGGGCCGGCACACGCCAGACCACCCTGAACAATAGGGCGTCGCCCTGTCACGACAAGGGCTCCAGGGCGTGACAGCGCGATCGTGCGCCATTGATTCGCCCCGGCGTCCCGCCGCCTCCGCGGGTCCTTCACAACTGACCGCCCGGACGAGGCGCGCGTCAGGATTGCGCGACACATCGAGAGGACCTAACCTGCCGATGTATCGACTCGATACATCGAGTACGCTACCGAATGCTGCCGGCCCACGGCAGGACCGGCCGAGAGCAGCAGAGGAGGCGACCGTGCGCAGCAAGACCCCCGTGCTCGAGACCGCCATCCTCGGCCTGCTGAACGAGTCCCCGCTGCACGGGTACGAGCTGCGCAAGCGGCTCAACATCATGCTCGGCTCGTTCCGCGTGCTGTCGTACGGCTCGCTGTACCCGGCGCTCAAGTCGCTGGTGGCCCGCGGGCTCATCACCGGCACCGAGCAGTCGGCCGCGCAGACGGCGCTCGCCCCGGCCCTGTCGGGCAAGCGGGCGCGCATCGTCTACGAGCTGACCGCCGAGGGCAAGGAACACCTCCAGAGCGTGCTCGCGTCCTCCGGACCGGCCGCCTGGGAGGACGAGAGCTTCGACGTCCGGTTCGCGTTCTTCGCGCAGACCGACGCCGAGACCCGCATCCGCATCCTCGAGGGCCGGCGCACCCGGCTCACCGAGAGGCTGGAGGCGGTCAGGGAGTCCGCGGCTCGCACCCGCGAGCGGCTCGACGAGTACACGCTCGAGCTGCAGCGCCACGGACTCGAGCAGGTCGAGCGCGAGGTGCGCTGGCTCGACGGTCTCATCACCACCGAGCGCGACCGGACCTTCGGGCACCCCCGAGGGACCGGCCGAGCACGAACCAGCAGCACCCCGCATCCTGCGGAACCACCCGAGCAGGAGCCCGACGGCGCGAGGCGTCCCGAGGACCCTGGAACTACGAACACCAAGGAGCGAGGATGACCTCCATCCGCGTCGCCATCGTCGGCGTAGGCAACTGCGCATCGTCCCTCGTCCAGGGCGTGCACTTCTACCGTGACGCCGACCCGAGCAGCACCGTCCCGGGTCTCATGCACGTGCAGTTCGGCGACTACCACGTGTCGAGCCTCGAGTTCGTGGCGGCGTTCGACGTCGACGCGAAGAAGGTCGGCTTCGACCTCTCCGAGGCGATCAACGCCTCGGAGAACAACACGATCAAGATCGCGGACGTCCCGCCGCTGGGCGTGACGGTCCAGCGCGGCCCGACGCTCGACGGCATCGGCAAGTACTACGCGCAGACGATCGAGGAGTCGGACGCGGAGGCGGTCGACGTCGTCGCCGCCCTGCGCGAGGCCCAGGCCGACGTGCTCGTCTGCTACCTCCCCGTGGGCTCGGAGCAGGCCGCGAAGTTCTACGCGCAGGCCGCGATCGACGCCGGCGTGGCGTTCGTCAACGCGCTCCCCGTGTTCATCGCGTCCGACCCGGAGTGGGCCGCGAAGTTCGAGGAGGCCGGCGTGCCGATCGTCGGCGACGACATCAAGTCGCAGGTCGGCGCGACCATCACGCACCGCGTGCTCGCGAAGCTGTTCGAGGACCGCGGCGTCGTGCTGGACCGCACCTACCAGCTCAACGTCGGCGGCAACATGGACTTCAAGAACATGCTCGAGCGCGAGCGCCTGGAGTCGAAGAAGGTCTCCAAGACGCAGGCCGTGACCTCCAACCTCACCGGTGCCCTGGCCGGCAAGACGGAGGACCGCAACGTCCACATCGGCCCGTCGGACTACGTCGCGTGGCTCGACGACCGCAAGTGGGCGTACGTGCGCCTCGAGGGTCGCGCCTTCGGCGAGGTCCCGCTGAGCCTCGAGTACAAGCTCGAGGTCTGGGACTCCCCCAACTCCGCCGGCATCATCATCGACGCCGTGCGCGCCGCGAAGATCGCCAAGGACCGCGGCGTCGGCGGCCCGATCCTCTCGGCCTCGACGTACTTCATGAAGTCCCCGCCGGTCCAGATGGAGGACACGAAGGGCCGCGCCCAGCTCGAGGCCTTCATCGCCGGCGAGGTCGAGCGCTGACCTGACCCGTCCAGGTAGAACTCTGGTCCGCGGGTGGGGGCAGTCTCGGTGCTCGGGCTGCCGTGCCGTCGCCCTGGTCTTTCGGCCGGGGGTTCGCGAGCACGGCTTGACGCCCTTCGCATCCGAGTCTGCCCCTACCCGCTCGCCTGTCGCGTCGCCCGGGCCGACCGGCGATCTACCTGCGGCACCACGGCTCTACCTCACGGCACCACGGTTCTACCTCGGGCGCGTGACCACCGGCCCGAGGTGAGGCGGCATCGGGCGGGTCGGAGGGGGCGCCGCGTCGTGGTCGGGTCTGGCGGGAGCCGCGAGGAACGAGCGGCGGACGGTAGACGCGGCGGCGCCTCCGCCCCGACCTCCCAAGCCGACCGACGCCGTCGGGCACGGGGGACAACCGCATGTCCCGGCCGCCACGACGAAACGTAGGGTGAACGAGTGGGTGTGATCTCCGAGCTGCGGGCGCTGCTGCGTCTGGGCGGCTTCCGCAGGCTGTTCGCCGTCCGGCTCGTCTCGCAGGCGGGCGACGGCATGTTCCAGGTCGGCCTCGCGTCGCTTCTCTTCTTCTCGCCCGAGTCGCAGGGCACGGCCGCGGCGATCGCGGGTGCGTTCGCGGTGATGCTCGCGCCGTTCACCATCGTCGGTCCGTTCGCGGGCGTCTTCCTCGACCGCTGGCAGCGTCGTCAGGTGCTGCTCTGGGGCAACGCCGTGCGCGTGGTCCTCACGCTCGGGATGGCGGCGCTCATGCTGTCGGGCGGCGTGAGCGGGTGGATCTACGCCCTGGGTCTCGCGGCGCTGTCGGTGAACCGCTTCCTCCTCGCCGGCCTGTCCGCGGGCCTGCCGCGCGTCGTCGACGGGCCGTTGCTCCTGACGGCCAACTCCCTCACCCCGACGCTCGGCGCCGGCGCGGCATTCCTCGGCGGCGGCATCGGCTTCCTGCTCGGCCTGACGTTCGAGCCCGGCCGCGTCAAGGACTCCTCCGCGCTCGTGTGCGCGGCGCTGGTGTTCGGCGTCGCGTCGCTGCTCTCGCTGCGGCTGGGCCGCACGCAGCTCGGGCCGGAGCGGCCCGCGGAGTCGGCGATCCGATCCGAGATCGCCAGGGTCGCGCGCGGCCTGGTCGACGGCGCGCGGTACCTCGTCGCGCGGCGCACGCCGGGCCAGGCGCTGCTCGTCATGGCGACCCACCGGTTCCTCTACGGGGTCGTGTTCATCGCGTCGATCCTCATCTCGCGCAACCTCCTCGATCCCGGCAACCAGGACGCCGGGCTCGCGACGTTCGCGATCGTCGTCGGCCTCACGGGTGTCGGCGGCGCGGGCGCGATGGTCCTGACACCGACGCTCTCTCGCTACACCGGGCCGCAGGCGTGGATCGCCATCATGCTGCTGCTCGCAGCACTGAGCCAGGTCCTGCTGCTCACGACGCCGTCGCGCGCCGTCGTGTACACCGGTGCGGCGCTGCTGGGCCTCGCCGCGCAGGGCACGAAGATCGCCGTCGACACGATCGTCCAGCGCGACACGGACGACGCGTTCCGCGGGCGCGCCTTCGCCTTCTACGACGTCCTCTACAACGCGGCGTTCGTCGGTGCCGCCGCCCTCGCGGCGTTCACCCTCCCCGACACGGGCTGGTCGCGACCGGTGTTCGTCGTCCTCGCGGTGGCGTACGTGCTCGCCGCGGTCGTGATCTGGACGCGCGGCGCACGGACGCCTGCCGAGGTCGGGGACGCCGTCATGCCCGACGCCGCGGCGACGTCGGGCACGACGCGCCGCTGATCAGGGGTTCGCGCCCTGCTCGAGCTCCGCGGCGAAGGCCCGCAGGTCGTCGACGACGAGCTGCGGCTCCTCGAGCGCGGCGAAGTGCCCACCGCGCGGCATCGTCGTGTACCGCCGGACGTCGAAGAACCGCTCCGCGTACTCGCGCGGCGGCTGCGTGATGTCGCGCGGGAAGACCGCGAGCGCCGTCGGCACGTCGATGCGCGCGGACCAGGCACCGCCGTCCTCCCCGCCGGACCACGCGACCCCGGGGTCCTCGATCCCGCCCGGCCACGCGCCGTCGGACCCTGAGTCCGAGGCGTCGCCCCAGTCGGCGTCGAGCCCTTCGTTGTACAGGCGCATCGACGACCGGATCGAGTTGCGCACCCAGTAGAGCATCACGTTCGTGAGCAGGTCGTCGTCGGACGGCAGGGTCTCGGACAGGTATCCGAAGTGGTCGACGAGCCACGCGGCGAGCCCCACGGGTGAGTCGCTGAGGGCGTAGGACAGCGTGAGCGGGCGCGACGACTGGATCCCGACGTACCCGCCGTGCGTCTCTCCCCAGGCGTCGACCGCGGCGAACATCGCGCGCTCCGCGTCACTGGCCGTGTCGTGGTCGACGAGGAAGAGGTTGGGGAACGGGACGTCGGTGAGGTGGAGGCCGACGACGCGGTCGGGGTGCGCGCGGGCTACCTCCTGCGCGACGACGCTCCCCCAGTCGCCACCGTGCACCAGGTAGCGCTCGTAGCCCAGCCCTTCCATGAGGCGCGCGACCACGTCGGCGCTCTGCTCGCCGCTCACCGCCCCGGCGTCGGGCTGGTCCGAGAAGTCGAACCCGGGCAGCGACGGCACGACGACGTCGAACACCGCCTCGTCCGCCCCGGCGCCGGGGTCGCGCCCCGTGAGGCGGTCGACGACGTGCGCGAAGCGGTAGAACGAGTCCGCCCAGCCGTGCAGCAGCAGGAGCGCGGGCACGCCCGGACGCACGGCACGCTCGTGCACGGCGTGGACGTCGCGGCCGTCGATGCTGGCGACGACGTGCTGGAACCGGTTGAGGCGGGCCTCCTGCGCCCGCCAGTCGTAGCCGTCGGCCCAGAGCGCGGCGAGGCGGCGCATGGTCGACATCTCCGTGCCACGCTCCCAGCCGTCCTCCTCGGGCTCGGAGGGCCAGCGGGTGCGGGCGAGCCGCTCGTGCAGGTCGTCGAGCTCGGCCTGCGGGACGTCGATCGAGAACGGTCGGATCTCCATGAGGGCCTCCGGTGCCTGGGCTGGGGTTCGACGACGACGCTACGCGCGGTAGCGGTCAGGTCCTGGCCTCTCCTCGGGGCGGGGTTCGTCGATCGCGCCCGGGATCCGAACCCGGCGTTCTGCTCGCGGCAGCACCGATGAGTTCGGGCCCGAAAAGAGGTCGTCACGTCGGTCGGGAATAACGCAGGATGGTGGATGGTCGTACAGGGTACGGATCGACGTGGCGCACGCCGCGGCGGACGCCCGCTCGTCGGCTCGCCCCGTCCGGGTCTCCCGCGACACCTGACTGACCAGTGACCCCTACCTGATCGACACCGCCGTCGCGTGCCTGCGCACGCGATATCTGTGCTGCCCGCGCAGCCCCCGCCCACAGCCGGCCTGGACCACGACCGGCGCACCGACCGACGCGAGCGGAGACACCCCGTGCCAGCATCACCCTCCCCCGACACCACCGCCCGCTCCGCCCCGACTGCCTCGACGGACGCACACGGTTCCCACGGGCCGACCGGCCTGCAGCCGGACCGGCTGCCTCGCGCGGACTTCCTCGTCATCGCACTGCTCCTGGTGTCGGCGTTCGTCGTGATCCTCAACGAGACGACGATGAGCGTCGCGCTCGCGCCGCTCATGGACGACCTCGGCATCACGGCGAGCACCGGACAGTGGCTCACGACGGCGTTCATGCTCACGATGGCCGTCGTCATCCCGGCGACCGGCTTCCTGCTCCAGCGTCTCGGCACGCGCGGCGCCTACCTGCTCGCGATGTCGTTGTTCAGCGCCGGCACGCTCCTCGCAGCGATCTCCCCCGGCTTCGGCTGGCTCCTCGCGGGCCGCGTCGTGCAGGCTTCCGGCACGGCGATCATGATGCCCCTCCTCATGACGACGATCATGACGCTCGTCCCGCCGTCGATCCGCGGCAAGGTGATGGGCAACATCTCGATCGTCATGGCGGCGGCGCCCGCGCTCGGCCCGTCGATCTCCGGCCTCATCCTCGACTCGCTCAGCTGGCGCTGGGTGTTCGGGATCGTCCTGCCGATCGGGCTCGTCGCCCTGACGCTCGGCTTCCTGTACATCCGCGACGTCGCCGACCGTACGCACTCGCGCCTCGACCCCTTCTCGCTGGTCCTGGCCGCGTTCGCGTTCGGTGGCCTCGTCTACGGCCTCTCGAGCATCGGCGAGGCGGCCCGCCACACGCCGGTCGTGCAGCCGTGGGTCCCGATCGTCCTCGGCGCCCTGTTCCTCGGCGCCTTCGCCTGGCGCCAGCTCGTGCTCCAGCGCGAGGACCGGGCGCTGCTCGACCTGCGGGTCTTCCTGCACCGCGGGTTCAGCGTGCCGCTCGGCATCATGGCCGTCGGCATGACCGCGATGTTCGGCTCGCTCATCCTCCTGCCGCTGTTCCTGCAGGACGCGATGGGCCTGGAGCCGCTCGCGACGGGTCTGATCGTCCTCCCGGGCGGTCTGCTCATGGGTCTGCTCGGCCCGACCGTCGGGCGTCTCTACGACCGCGTCGGCCCGCGCCCGCTCGTCATCCCGGGCGTGAGCGTCGTGGCGGTCGCGCTCGCCGCGTTCACCACGATCCACGCCGACTCCTCGTCGTGGTTCGTCCTTGCGCTGCACGTCACCCTCAGCCTGGGCCTCGCGTTCATGTTCACGCCGCTGTTCACGTCCGCGCTCTCCGCGCTGGAGCCGCACCAGTACTCGCACGGCTCCGCGTCGATCGGCACGGTGCAGCAGCTCGCGGGTGCCGCCGGCACGGCGATGTTCGTGGCCGTCATGACCACCCGGTCCATCGCCTACGGCGAGGAGGGCGCGTCCCCGCAGGTCGCGCTCGCCGAGGGTGTCGGCGACGCGTTCGTCTGGGGCACGGCGGTCATGCTCGTCGCCGTCGGCCTCTCGTTCCTCCTCCGCAAGTCCCCGGCCCCAGCCGGCCACGGACCGACCCACGACGCACCGGAGCCCAGCGCGGCCCGCGCGAAGGAGGACGCCGTCTTCGCGGACGACGAGGCCTGACCCTCCCGCGGGGGCCGGCGCCGAGCACGCCCCAGCGCGCCGTCGAGCACGACATGGGTGCCGTCATCCACCGGATGGCGGCACCCACGTCATGTTCGGCCGATCAGGGTGCACGCCGCCGGGCCGGACCTCCACCCGGCCTGACCACGGTTCTACCTGGCCGAACCACGGTTCTACCTCGGCGCCGCCCCCACCGCGAACCCGACCACCGCGAACCCGGAGCACCTCAGGAAGCCGACGACTCCGGCTGCTCGGCCCACCACTGCAGCAGGTCAGCGCGCGCGGTCTCCTCGTCGACCGGACCGCGGTCGAGCCGCAGCTCCAGCAGGTGCTTGTACGCACGCCCGACGACCGGACCCGGCCGGATCCCGAGGATCGCCATGATCTGCTGCCCGTCGAGGTCTGGCCGGACGGCGTCGAGCTCTTCCTTCGCCTGCAGGTCCGCGATCCGCTGCTCGAGGCCGTCGTACGACTCGCGCAGGCGCTGGGCCTTGCGCCGGTTGCGCGTCGTGCTGTCGGCGCGTGTGAGGCGGTGAAGGCGCTCGAGGAGCGGTCCGGCGTCGGTCACGTAGCGGCGCACGGCGGAGTCGGTCCACGTTCCCTCGCCGTACCCGTGGAACCGCAGGTGCAGCTCGACGAGGCGTGCGACGTCCTTGACGACCTGCTTGTCGTACCGCAGCGCCTTGAGCCGCTTCGCGACCATCTTGGCCCCGACGACCTCATGGTGGTGGAAGCTCACACCGCCGCCGTCCTCGAAGCGCCGGGTCGGCGGCTTGCCGACGTCGTGGAGGAGCGCTGCGAGCCGCAGCACGAGGTCCGGGGCCGGGACGGCGCCGTCGGGCCCGGTCTCCTGGGCGATCGCCTGGTCGAGCACGGTGAGCGAGTGCTCGTAGACGTCCTTGTGCCGGTGGTGCTCGTCGATCTCGAGCTTGAGCGCGGGCAGCTCGGGCAGCACGTGGTCCGCGAGGCCGGTGTCGACGAGGACCTCCAGGCCGCGCCGCGGCTCGGCGGCGCACAGGAGCTTGGAGAGCTCGTCCCGCACGCGCTCGGCGGACACGATCTCGATCCGTTCCGTCATGAGGACGAGTGCGGCGAGCGTCCCGCCGTCGACGTCGAACCCGAGCTGGGCGGCGAACCGTGCCGCGCGCAGCATGCGCAGCGGGTCGTCGTCGAACGACCGCTCGGGCGCGATCGGCGTGCGCAGCACCTGGCGCTCGAGGTCGGCCAGGCCGTCGAACGGGTCGACGAACGCCATCTCCGGCACGCGGACGGCCATCGCGTTGACGGTGAAGTCGCGTCGCGAGAGGTCTCCCTCGAGCGTGTCGCCGAACGCGACCACGGGCTTGCGCGACGCGGGGTCGTACTCGTCCGTGCGGTACGTCGTCACCTCGACGACGAGCTCGTCCCCGGGCCCGCGGCGGCCGAACCGCTTGGCGCCGATCGTGCCGAACTCCTTGCCGATGTCCCAGTGCGCGTCGCCCCAGCGCGCGAGGAGGGCCTGCGTCTCGTCGGGCGAGGCCGACGTCGCGAAGTCCAGGTCGTTGCTCGCGCGCCCGAGGAAGGCGTCGCGCACGGGTCCGCCGACGAGCGCGAGCTCGTGGCCGGCGTCCCGGAACAGCTCGCCGAGCTCGATCGCGGCGGGCGCCATCTCGGTGAGCACCGCGAGCGCGCGGCGTTGCAGCTCGATCGCCGCAGGGGTCGGCAGGGGGGACGAAGACGGGGGCACGACACCCAAGCCTGCCAGATCACGGGGCGCCGGTGCCCGAGGGGTGCGTGCCCACTCGGTAAAGTTGCGTCATGTCCACCCCTGCGCACGCCCACGAGCCCCGGAGGGATCCGGCGGACGCGCGTGGGAGCAGGGGTCCGGGAACCGGGACGAGCCGGCCGGTGCCGGTGCCCGCCCCGCCCGGCGGTCACGCCCTGCGCATCGACCCCGGCGCCCGACCGGCCCCGACGCCCCCTCCGCTGCCCGTCGTCGACGAGGTGTCCGCGGGCGGGCTCGTCATCTCCGTCACCGGCGGGTTCCCGCGCGCCGCGATCATCGCCCGGCGCAACCGCGGCGGTCGGCTCGAGTGGTGCCTCCCCAAGGGTCACCTCGAGGGCGTCGAGACGCCCGAGCAGGCCGCGGTCCGCGAGATCGCCGAGGAGACGGGGATCGAGGGTGCGATCCAGGAGCCGCTCGGCGTCATCGACTACTGGTTCACGGGCGACGACCGCCGCGTGCACAAGGTGGTCCACCACTTCCTCCTGCGTGCGACCGGGGGTTTCCTCACGGTCGAGGGCGATCCCGACGGCGAGGCGGAGGACGTCGCGTGGATCCCGGTCGTCGAGCTCCCGGAGCGCCTGGCGTACCCGAACGAGCGGCGGATCGCGGCGGTCGCGCAGAGCGTCCTCGAGGGCCGGCCGGCACGGTTCCACGGAGTCGTCGAGAGTAGGGTGACCAGGACGATCGTCCGCTCGCCCGGCCGCCCGCACGACGGCCGCGGCGGTCCGGTGCCGCCCTCCCCACGGAGCTCGACCGACCACTCATGACGCCCACCCCCTCGCGCGCCGCGCGCACCCGCGGCGCCGTGCCGGTCCTGCTCCTCGCCCTGGTCGTCGTCGTGCTCGCGCTCGTCGGGGCGGTCGTCCCGGGCGCGACCGCGGGCGCCGTCGTCCCGGCAGCCGCCACGATCCCTGCCGACACCACGCCCGCTCCCGACGGCGAGGTCACGGTCGAGATCACGTCGCTCGCTCCGTCGGTCCTCGCGCCGGGCGGGACGCTCGACGTCGCCGCGCGCGTCACCAACGGGACCGCGGCGACGCTCGAGTCCCCCGCCGTCGCGCTCGGCATCGACGGTCGTGCGTTGAGCACGCGCTCGTCGCTCGAGAACTGGGTGACCGCAGACGTCGCCGGGCGGGTCGGTTCCCGGGTCACGACGCAGGACGTGGCGCCCGTCGCCCCGGGAGCGAGCGTCGACGTCGCGTTCTCCGTGCCGGCGGCACAGCTGGGCCTCGGTGCGGGCAGCGACTGGGGCCCGCGCGGCCTGTCGCTCACGGTGTCCGACGCCGGCGCTCGCGTGGCCGTCCAACGCACCTTCGTCATGTGGGCACCGCCCGACGACGTCACCCCTCTGCGCCTGAGCGTGGTCGCGGCCGTGACCGGTCCGCCCGTGGACCCGGACCCCGAGGCGTACGCCGACGCGCTGTCCGTGGCGACGGGCGACGACGGTCGGCTCGGTCGGCTCCTCGAGGCGACCGGTGGACGCACCGCCGTCTCCTGGGTGGTCGACCCCGCCCTGGTCGCCGCGGCGGCTGCGGCTCCCGATCCCGCCGTCACCGCCTGGGCGGACGACCTGGTCGCCGCGACGCAGGGCCGCTCCACCTTCGCGCTGCGGGCCTACGACCCCGACGTCGCGGCGTTCGCCCGTGCGGGGCTCCCCCTCCCCGAGGGCACCCCCCTGCCGGGCTCGGACCCCTCTCCCGCGGACCAGTCCGCCCAGACACCGGCGAGCGCGTGGCGCACCGACCTCGCCTGGCCCGCAGACACCGTCCCCGACCTCGCGACCGTCACGCTCGCCGCCTCCTCGGGCGCCACGTCCGTCGTCGTCGGCGGCGACGCGCTCGTGCCCGACGAGGCGCTCACCTACACGCCGTCGGGCTCGGCCTCGGTCTCCACGTCGGCGGGCGTCGTGACCGCGCTCGTCCCCGACCCCGTGCTCACGCGACTCGTGGCGGCAGGTGCCGGGTCGGGCGTCTCCGCGACCCAACGACTGCTCGCGGAGACCGCCGTGATCGCGCGCGAGCGTCCCGCCGACTCGCGACACGTCGTCGTCGCTCTCCCTCGCACCTGGGACGTGGACCCCGGCACCTTCTCCGCGCGTGCCGACGCGCTGGAGAGCGCGGCGTGGGTCGAGCTCGCGCCGGTGGACGAGCTCCTGGCGGCCACGCCGCCCGACGTCGCCCGCTCGGCCCTGCCCGACGCGACCGCCGCCGCCCCGGAGGAGATGCCCGCGGCACAGCTCCTCGCGCTGAACCGGTCACGGTCGGACGTCGCGGCGTTCGCCACCGTCGCGGGTGACCCGGCCGCGATCACACGACCGCTCGAACCCGGCTTCGTCACGCCGAGCGCGATCGCCTACCGGGGCGCGACCGACGCCCGCGCCGGCGCGGTCCTGCACGCACAGCAGGCGGCGGACCGGGTCCGCGGCAGCATCTCGGTGCTTCGCGGCTCCACGTTCCTCTTCATCGCCGAGCAGGAGTCGCTGCCCGTCCGGCTGAGCAGCACGCTGGAGCAGGACGCGACCGTGCAGGTCGTCCTCCGCCCCGACGACCCGCGCCTGCGCGCGCCCGAGCGCCAGACGGCGACCATCCCCGCGGCGACGCGGGACGCCGACGGCGCGCTCGTCGCGTCGACGACGTCCGTGGACGTCCCGGTCGAGGCGTTCGGCAGCGGCAACGTGACGGTCGAGGTCGAGCTCGTCAGCGCCGCCCAGCCGCAGGTGCGCGTCGCCGAGCCCGAGGCGTTCGTCGTGCGGGTGCGGGCCGACTGGGAGTCGGTCGGCACGACCGTCGTCGCGGTGCTCCTCGTGATCGCGTTCGTCGCGGGGATCTGGCGCACGATCCGCCGTGGCCGGTCGCCCCGGCGCGTGCCCGGCGCCACCCTCGAGCAGCCGACCGTGCCGCCGTCGTCGGCCGCCGCCCCGTCTGCCGGCCAGAGCGCCGACCCGGCTGTTACCCCGGCGACGAACGAGGCGACGCACGTCAGTACGCCGGACGAGGAGCCGGACCGGTGAGCCGCGACCAGCCGCGCCACGTCCGTCGTCGAGGTGCCGGACGAGGTGCGCGCCCGGGTACCACCCGCGACGACGTCACGGCCGGCACCGGGGCCCTCCCGGGCGACCCCGCGGCATCGGGCACGCCGGACGCGACCGCCGAGGGCGCGGTGGGGGAGACGCCACCGGCGCGAACGGGTGGCCTCGGGCGCTCGTCCGCGCTCATGGCGTCCGGCACGTTCGTGTCTCGGGGCCTCGGTCTCGTGCGCAACGTCCTGCTGGTGGCCGCGATCGGGACGACCGGCCTCGTCGCCGACGCGTTCGACATCGCCAACAAGATCCCCAACGTGCTCTTCGCGATCCTCGCCGGGGGCGTGCTCAACGCGGTGCTCGTCCCACAGATCGTGCGCGCCTACCGCGCGCGCAACACGCAGGAGCGGCTCGACAAGCTGCTCACGCTGTCCGGCGTCGTCCTGCTCGGGCTCTCCGCGCTCCTCACGGCCGGGTCCGCCCTGCTCGTGGCCGTCATGTCCGGTCCGGGGTGGTCCGGGCCGCAGACGTCGCTCGCGGTCGCGTTCGCGTTCTGGTGCACGCCGCAGCTCTTCTTCTACGGCCTGTACACGCTGCTCGGCCAGGTGCTCAACGCCCGCGGCCAGTTCGGCCCCTTCATGTGGGCCCCCGCGCTGAACAACGTCGTCTCGATCATCGGGTTCGCCGCCTTCATCCTGGTCTACGGGCCCGCGGCCACCGGCAACGTCGACGACCTGACCCAGTGGGACGGCACCAAGATCGCGCTCCTCGCCGGGACCGCCACTCTCGGGGTCGCAGCCCAGGCGCTCATCCTCGTCGTCCCGCTGTGGCGCGCCGGCTTCCGCTGGCACGTGCGGTTCGGGATGCGCGGCATCGGGCTGCGGTCCGCGGGTCAGGTCGCGCTGTGGACGTTCGCCGCCGTCATCCTCGAGCAGGTAGGTGTGATCGCGACGACGCAGTTCACCTCCGAGGCGCCGCTCGCCGCCGCGGAGGCCGGGACGGACCCGCTCGGCGTCGCGGGCAACGCCGCGTACACGCAGGCGCTCATGATCTACCTCCTCCCCCACTCGCTCGTCACCGTGTCGATCGCGACGGCGCTGTTCACCGGCATGAGTGCCGCCGCGCACGCGGGTGACCTCGGGCGCGTCCGGCACGACCTGTCACGCGGGGTGCGCACCGTCGGGGTGTTCACGGTCTTCGCGACCGCCGTCTTCGTCGTGCTCGCCCAGCCGATCACCAAGCTCCTCGTGCCGTCCGTCAGCGCCGCATCGGGTGCCGCCGTCGCGCAGGTGCTCGTCGCGATGGCGTTCGGCCTCGTCCCGCTCGGCGGGATGGTCCTCATGAAATGGGTGTACTACGCCTTCGAGGACGGCCGGACGGTCTTCTGGATCCAGGTGCCGGGCACGATCGTCCTCGTCGGTCTGGCCTGGCTCGGGACGCGGACGCTCGACCCTCAGTGGTGGGTCGTCGGGGTGGGTGCGGCGATGAGCCTGTCCAACGTCGTCGCCGTGGGCCTGCGCACCGTCGGCCTGCGCCGCACGCTGCGTGGCCTCGACGGCGCGCGCATCCTGCGCCTGCACGTCAAGGCGACGCTCGCCGCGCTCGCCAGCGCCGCGGCCGGGTGGGGCGTGCTCCGCGCCTACGTCGCCGTCGTCGGCGAGGTCTACGGACTCTCCTGGTGGCACGCGCTCGCGCTCGTGGCGGTGGCGGGTACCGTCATGACCGCCGTGTACGTCGGGTCCCTCAAGCTCATGCGCGTCCGCGAGCTCGACCAGCTCGCCGCACCGGTCGTCGGCCGCGTCCGTCGGATCGTGCGCCGGTGAGCGGGCCGGCGCGTGCCGTCCCAGAACGGGTGAAATCTGGCCCAACGGGACCCACGTACCATGGTGTGTCGACCATGAGTCTCACGGAGGAGGTCCGGTGAACGGCGTGGCCCCAGGAACGTTGCTCGTCGCGCGATACCGGCTCGACGAGCAGCTCACGTCCGACCTGTCGGACGTCACGGCATGGTCGGCGCACGACCAGATCCTCGACCGCCCCGTGCGGGTCTCGATCGTCACCGGCCCCCAGGTGGCCGACGCGCTCGACTCCGCGCGGCGCGCCGCGCTCGTCGTCGACCCGCGCCTCACCCGCGTCCTCGACGTCGGTGCCGAGGACGGCATCGCGTACGTCGTGACCGAGCGGTACACCGGCATCACCCTCAGCGAGGTCGTCGCCGGCGGGATCGTCGACCCGCAGCAGGCGCGCGCGATCGTGGGTGAGGCCGCGGCCGCGCTCGAGGTCGCCCGTCGCCGCGGTGTCCACCACCTCGCCCTGCGACCCGACGCGGTCCGCGTGGACGGGAGCCGCGTCGTCGTGACGGGTCTCGGGCTCGACGCCGGCGTCGCCGGCCACGACCAGCACGACGCCGACCGCACGTCGCGGCTCGACGCCGTCGGGCTCGTCGCGCTCCTCTACTACGCGATGACCGCCCGGTGGGCAGGCCCTTCGCTCGACGTCCCGTGGATCTCGTCCACCGCGATCCACCCGCTCCCCGCGCAGCGCGACGGCTCCGGCGTCATGCCGCTGTCCGCCGTCCGCCCTGAGGTCCCCTCCGAGCTCGACACGCTGTGCGTGCAGACGTTCAACGCGTCCGGCGGCGGCCCGGACGAGTGGACCGCCACCGTGCCGGGCGACGGCCCCCGCACGCCCGCCGACGTCGTCGGCGCGATCGAGCCCTGGGGCGAGGTGTCCGTCGTGGCCGCCCTCCCGTCGTTCGTCCAACCGGCCGCTGCGGCGACCGGCGGAGTCAGCCGGCAGTCGGTCCGCTCCGCGTTCGACGGTTCGGTCGCTGCACCCCCTGGCACCCCGCCGCCCGCACCGCCCGTGCGCCGCCCGTCGACCGGGCGGATCCACCGCGTGGGCGCCATCCCGGGGTCCGCGGGCCCCGCAGCCGGCTACGCCGCCGCGGGACTCGCCACCGGGGCGACGGCCGTCGTCGCGACCCAGCCGGGGGCGGCGACCGGCGCACCCGTGCCCCCGCCCCCACCCGCGTACGACCCGGCCGCCACGACGGCGCAGTACGCGTCGGCACCTCCCGGCGCGCCGTCGACGGGGGCGCAACCTGCCGTCGGCGACCCGGGTGCTCCGAGCCGGCCCTGGAGCGAGCCGAAGCCGGCTCGTCGCGGTCCTCGACGCTTCAACGCGACGCCGTTCGTCCTCGTCCTGGCCCTCGGGCTGGTCGGGTACGGCGTCTTCTGGGCCGTCAACACCGCGTTCGACGACTTCGGCCCTGCCGTGCAGACGGGCGAGCAGCAGCCGTCCGGCGAGGGCTCTGCACCGGCGGCGGAAGGCGGTACCGGGACCGAGGGCGCCGAGGAGGCTCCGGCCCCCGCACCCGAGGTGCGCCCGGTCATCGCCTCGGGCGCGGCGCTGGATCCCGAGGGCGACGAGTCCCCGGACAACGAGGGCGAGCACCCGGAGCTGGTACCGCGCGCGTTCGACCAGCAGCCCGAGACGTCCTGGATCTCGCGGCGCTACAACGCGGCGGACTTCGCCGGCCTGCGCAGCGGGATCGGGTTCGCGATCCTCCTGGAGGAGAAGGCCCCGGTGTCGACGATCGTCATCGACACGCCCGTGAACGGCGGCAACGTCGAGATCCGTTCCACGAGTCCGGACACGCCCACCGAGGGGGACGTGCTCGCGTCCGGTGCGCTCTCGCCCGGGGTGGAGTTCACGTTCGAGACCCCGGTGGAGACCGACTCGATCGTGCTGTGGTTCACCGAGCTGCCGCAGAACCCGTCGGGCGAGTTCCGGGCAGAGATCAACGAGCTGCTGGTCTCCTAGTACCCCGCCGGTGCGTGGCTCGCGACGCCGGGCGGACGGCGGGCGCGCGCGTCGTCGCGTGCCCGTACCGTGGGTCGACCCGTACCGTGGAACAGAAGACGTCCCGTCGGCGTTCACACTCTCGCGTGGTCGGCCGCCACGCACCGAGCATCCGAGGAGCAGCACGTGACCGAGCAGCCAGTCGTCCAGAACCTGATCATCGTCGGGTCGGGCCCTGCGGGCTACACCGCGGCGATCTACGCGGCACGTGCGGGACTGGCCCCGCTCGTCCTTGCCGGCTCGATCACCGCGGGCGGTGCGCTGATGAACACCACCGAGGTGGAGAACTTCCCCGGGTTCCCGGACGGGATCATGGGCCCCGAGCTCATGGAGAGCATGCAGAAGCAGGCAGAGCGGTTCGGCGCGCGGGTCGAGTGGGACGACGCGACGCTGCTCGACCTGCAGGGCCCGGTGAAGACGGTCGTGACCGGCAACGGCGAGACGTACCGGGCCCGCGCCGTCATCCTGGCGACGGGATCGGCATACCGTGAGCTCGGCCTGGACGACGAGAAGCGCCTGTCGGGCCGGGGCGTGTCCTGGTGCGCCACGTGCGACGGGTTCTTCTTCCGCGACCAGCACATCGCGGTCGTCGGCGGCGGCGACTCCGCGATGGAGGAGGCCACGTTCCTGACCCGTTTCGCGCAGAAGGTGACGCTCGTCCACCGGCGCGACGAGCTGCGGGCGTCGAAGATCATGGCCGACCGTGCCCTGAACGACCCGAAGATCGAGGTCGCGTGGAATAGCGAGGTCATCGGCATCGACGGCGAGAAGAAGGTCGAGGCCCTCACGCTGCGCGACACCGTGACCGGGCAGGAGCGCGAGCTGGGCGCCACGGGCCTGTTCGTGGCGATCGGCCACGAGCCGCGCACCGAGCTCGTCAAGGGACAGATCGACCTGGACGACGAGGGGTACATCCAGGTCGTCGGGCGCACCACGGCCACCAACATCGAAGGTGTGTTCGCGTGCGGCGACGCCGTCGACCACACCTACCGCCAGGCCATCACCGCGGCCGGCTCCGGCTGCTCGGCCGCGCTCGACGCCCAGCGCTACCTCACCGAGCTCGCCGATGCCGCCGGCCTGGAAGACCTCGCAGGCACCCCTGAGACGCCGAACCCCGACGAGCTGCCCGAGGCGCTCGCCGAGCTCCGCGCGTAGTCCCGCCTCTCGCGCGCCCGGCGACCGCCCGGTGCGCGAAACATCCCTCACTCCCCACGGTGGCTCCTGCCACCACCCGACTCCTCCGGAGGTCAGCATGCCGACCGTTCCCGTCACCGACGAGACCTTCCGTTCCGAGGTCCTCGAGTCCGACATCCCCGTCCTCGTCGACTTCTGGGCCACGTGGTGCGGCCCGTGCCGCCAGGTCGCCCCGATCCTCGAGGAGCTCGCCGAGGAGTACGACGGCAAGATCAAGATCGCGAAGCTCGACACGGACGCCAACCCGGAGACCACCGGTGCCTACGGCATCGTCTCGATCCCGACGCTCAACGTCTACGTCGGTGGCGAGCTCCAGAAGTCGATCATCGGCGCCCGTCCCAAGCGCGCACTCACGGAGGAGATCGACTCGGTGCTGAGCACCGCGGTCTGAGTCGCCGACCCCCGCTCCCCGGTCTCCGGGGGCGGCATCGGCCCGGAGGGCGGACCACCGCACGGTGGTCCGCCCTCCGGCGTCTTCACGGGATCCCCCGATGCCCCGTGCGAGACTGGGGGTCGTGACAGAGCCGACGACTCCCCCGCAGCACTCCGCCTCCGGCGGCACCCGTCTCGACCCGTGGTTCGGTGCCTACGCAGAGCGAGCGCACGGGATGCGAGCCTCGGAGATCCGGGCGCTGTTCGCCGTCGCGAACCGGCCGGAGGTCGTCTCGCTCGCCGGCGGGATGCCCTACCTCGCAGGCCTCCCCCTCGACACGATCGGCGAGACCATGCAGCGGCTCGTCGCGACGCGCGGCGCGACGGTGCTGCAGTACGGCTCCGGCCAGGGCGACGAGACGCTCCGGGAACGGATCCTCGACGTCGTGCGGCTCGAGGGCATCGAGTGCCACCCCGACGACGTCGTCGTGACCACCGGGTCCCAGCAGGCACTCGACCTCGTCACCAGGATCTTCATCGACCCGGGCGACGTCGTGGTCGCGGAGGCGCCGAGCTACGTCGGCGCGCTGGGGGTCTTCCGGTCGTACCAGGCCGACGTCGTCCACGTCCCTCTCGACGAGCACGGCCTCGTCCCGGAGGCGCTCGAGGAGACGCTCACGCGCCTCGCCTCCGAAGGGCGACGGGTCAAGCTGCTCTACACCGTGCCCAACTTCCACAACCCGGCGGGTGTCACGCTTGCTGCCGAGCGACGTCCTCGCGTCCTGGAGATCGCTCGGCGACACGGCGTCCTCGTCGTCGAGGACAACCCCTACGGCCTCCTCGGGTTCGACGGCTCGACGCTCCCCGCGCTCCGCTCCCTCGACGAGGACGGCGTGCTCTACCTCGGCTCGTTCTCCAAGACCTTCGCGCCGGGCTACCGGGTCGGCTGGATCGTGGCACCGCACGCCGTCCGCGAGAAGCTGGTCCTCGCGAGCGAGTCCGCCATCCTGTGTCCCTCCAACGCGTCCCAGATGGCGATCGCCGCGTACCTCGACGCCTGCGACTGGAAGGGCCAGATCAAGCAGTTCCGCGAGCTCTACCGGGAGCGTCGCGACGCGATGATCGGTGCTCTCTCGGAGCATCTGCCGTCGGCGAGCTGGACCGTCCCGGACGGCGGTTTCTACACCTGGGTCCGGCTACCCAGCGGGCTCGACGCCCGCTCGATGCTCCCACGTGCGGTCACCGCCCGGGTTGCCTACGTTCCCGGCACCGCGTTCTACGCGGACGGAACCGGATCCGACCACATCCGGCTCTCGTTCTGCTTCCCCACGCCCGAACGCATCCGGGAGGGCGTGCGGCGACTCGCCGGGGTCGTGAACGCCGAGCGCGAGCTCGTCGAGATCTTCGGTACTGACGCCGCACTCGACCCCGATCTCACGGACGTCGAGAACCCTTCTCCCGACCTCGCCTGAACCCGCCGCTCTCACACCACGACGGCCGTCGCACGGCACGGCCGTGCCGGCAACGAACAGGAGTCCGACGCACTGTGGACACGACCACCGGCACCCCCGCCCCGGAACAGGCCAACGCTGCTGCCCGCGGCCCCTCGGCTCCTTCTCGGCGCGCTGACCAGCACCTTCACATTCTCCGTCCCGACGACGGCCCCGCCCCCGGCGCCCACGTGACAATCCTCGCGGGCGGGCTCTCGCACGAGCGCGACGTCTCCCTACGGTCAGGCCGGCGCGTCGCCGAGAGCCTTCGAGCGGCCGGACTTGAAGTCTCTGTCCACGACGTCGATGCCGACCTGCTGCCGTTCCTGCGCACCGCGCGGCCCGACCTCGTATGGCCCCTGCTCCACGGAGCGAGCGGAGAGGACGGGTCGATCCGTGACGTGCTCGAGCTCGTCGGTGTCCCCTACGTCGGTACCGGTCCGCGCGAGAGTCGTTCGGCCTGGAGCAAGCCTGTCGCCAAGAGTGTCGTGCTGGGAGCCGGCCTCTGCACCCCCGAGTACGTGACCCTTCCCCAGAGCCTGTTCCGAGAGCTCGGCGCACAGCCGGTCCTGGACTCCGTCGTGGAGCGACTGGGCCTGCCGCTCGTCGTGAAGCCCACGCACGGTGGTTCCGCGCTCGGCGTGACGCTCGTCGAAACGGTCGATCAGCTCCCCCGCGCGATGGTCGACTGCTTCGCGTACGGCGAGGTCGCGCTCATCGAACGGGCCGTGCGCGGGGTTGAGCTCGCCGTGAGCATCGTCGACCTTGGGCACGGACCCGAAGCGCTCCCGCCCGTCGAGATCGTCACGACAGGGCCCTACGACTACGACGCGCGCTACAACCCGGGGCGCACGGAGTACTTCGCTCCCGCTCGTCTCGACGACGACGTCGTCAGCATGGTCCAGGAGGTTGCCGTCCGTGCCCATACGGCACTCGGTCTGCGCGACCTCTCGCGGACTGACGTCATCCTCGACCCTGACGGCGTCGTGCAGTTCCTCGAGGTGAACGTCGCCCCTGGAATGACGGAGACCTCCCTCCTCCCCCAGGCCGCTCGCGCCGCCGGACTCGACCTCCCGTCGCTGTACCGCAAGGTGGTCGACGCCCGCGTCCGGTCCTGATCCTTGTTTCACGTGAAACGGCCCGCCTCACGTTTCACGTGAAACAGCGAGAGTCGGCGTGGGCGTTGGGCCCATCGCTCCGTGCCGAGGCGCCCGCCGATGCTCCCCGGCCACGGCTGTTTCACGTGAAACCCGGCGCTGTAGCCGCACTGCTACATCTGGCCACCCCGCAGACGCCCGAACCAGACGCCCAAAACCAAACGCCGGAGCAAGACGCTCGAACCCAGACGCACGAACCAGGCTGCTGCATCTGGTCGGGTCGCGAGTGGAGCGCCGTGGGTGCTTGGGCTGGGCGCGCCGTCGCCCTGGTCACTCGGCCTACCGTCCCGTGCGCGGCTTCTACGCCCTTCGCATCCTCCGCCGCACCACTCGCTCGGCCGTCGGCCGCCATCGTATGGGCGATCCGATGTGGAGGCTCCCGCCCTCGACCCATGAGCACGTCGACAGGAGTCTGATGATTCGATGCGCGGGGCGGGCGAGTCCGCGCACGGCCGTGTGCTGCACCGGCCTGCCCACGAGCACTAGTGCGGCTCCGCGGGATCGCCTTGCGGCTGACACGAGGCGAACCCCCGCACGACCAGCACGGCACGCACCCCTCGACGCTCCGCCCGTCAGCCGCGCTGTGCCAGTTCGTGGCCCCTGTGCGCGCTCTTGTGCGGGTGAGCTGCCGCCCAGCGTGCCGAGCTGTGCAGGCCGGCAAGCGCTGGCGGCCTCCTAGGAGCGTCCGTCGTCCTCGCCGCCCTCGCATCGGCCCTCGTGAGCCAACACCGCGTCGGGAGTCGGCTGCCGCCGGCGCGCGCCCGAACCGCGCAGGGGCGGCGGGGCCGAACAGTGAAGGCTGGCTGGCCCCGCACCTGCAGCGGTGCGAGGGCGATCACGTCGGGCGCGCCGAGGGCGACGAACAACCGGGGGTGCCGGTCGGGGACGTGCCGGTGGCCACCTCGTATCCCCAAGTCATCAGCAACCGTATGGCGTGCGTTTGCCGAGGCCGCTCCGGCAGCCACCTCCTCGAGACCGAGGTTTGCGATGTCCTTTCTCTTTACCTGCGGGCGGTCCACAAGGATGGGGCGGGCCTACGGCGATCCGCCGACCGTGTGTGCTGGACCGACACGCTAGGTGACCGGACCGCGCGGCTGAGCCGGGGTGTGGGTGGAGGGGCGGCCGTGCCGGGTCGTGACGGGTCTGGCGGGAGCGACGCGAGAAACGAGCGGCGCGGATGGTAGACGCGGCACGGCCGCCCCTCCACCCACACCCCGGCGCCCCACGACCCAGGGCCCGGCAGCCCGGCGCCCCGGCATCCACACTTGCGCATGGCGGCACACGGCAGTGCTACTTGCGCAGCAGTCCCGGATCCTCTGGCGCCATGAGGTCGAGAATCCGGTTGAGGTCCTCGACGGACGCGAACTCCACCGTGAGGCGGCCCTTGTTCTTGCCGAGGTCCACCTTCACCCGCGTCTCGAAGCGGTCGGACAGCCGGTGTGCCAACTCGTCGATCGCCGCGGAACGCTGGCCGGCTCGTGGCGCGCGCGCGGGGCGTCGCTCGTCGAGCCCGCCCATCGCGACGATCTCCTCGGTCGCGCGCACGGAGAGGCCTTCGGCGACGATCCGCTGCGCAAGGCGTTCGATCTCCGCGCCGTCGGTCAGACCGAGGAGTGCACGCGCGTGTCCGGCGGAGAGAACGCCCGCCGCGACCCTTCGCTGCACGAGCGGGGGGAGGCGCAGGAGCCGCAAGGTGTTGGAGATCTGTGGCCGGCTGCGTGAAATCCGCTCGGCGAGCTCCTCGTGCGTGCAGCCGAAGTCGTCCAGGAGCTGCCTGTACGCGGCCGCTTCCTCGAGGGGGTTGAGCGCGCTGCGGTGCAGGTTCTCCAGCAGAGCGTCGCGCAGGAGGTCATTGTCGTCGGTCTCGCGGATGATCGACGGGATCGTCGTGAGCCCGGCGGCCTGAGTCGCCCGCCAGCGCCGCTCCCCCATGATGAGCTCGAAGGCGCCGGGCTCTCCGGGGGCGGGACGCACCACGATCGGCTGCAGAACGCCGATCTCGCGGATGGACCCGACGAGCTCGTCCAATTCGCCTTCGTCGAAGACGCTTCGAGGCTGTCGCGGGTTGGGTCGGATCGCGTCGGTCGGAATCTCCGCGAACCTGGCGCCAGGAACCGGAACCAGATCCTCTCCGGCCCCGCCCACCCACGCCGCGTCCTCGGAACTGCTGTCGGCGACAGCCTCCGCGGTTCCAGAAGTCTCGCCGATCGCTGCGGCCAGTACCTCAAGTGACGCCGTTTCACGTGAAACATCGCCTGTGTCCGCTCCGGTGGGACCGGCTGCATCGCCTTCCGCCACGACCTGCGACGTCGCCTCCTCGGCGCCATCGACGCGCGCGATGCTCTCGTTGCCCATCGAGATGCCGTCACCGGACAGCGCCTCGAGCTCGGCGAGGTCGGAGTCAGAGAGCGACGTCAAGCCCTGCATGTCAGACGGCTGAGGTGACTCTTCGACCAGCGTCACGACGGGTGCGACTGCGGACTCCTCGCCGGACGCGATCGATGCCGTCTCCTCGGACTCGTCCTGCATCCGGGCGTCGGCAGCTGGCTCTTCCGTCGCAGGGCTGGGAAAGAAGACATCGACCGGTCGCTTTCCCTCCGAGCTCGTGGGGATGAGCGCGCCCAACCCTCGACCTAGTCCGCGCCGCTTCTCGCTCATCGCTGCTCCTCCTGCCGCAGGGCGGGTCCACCGATGGACCCGGCGAACTCATGGTGGTTCCTCGTCGTTGCCTCGCTTGCCCGCGCCAGCGATGGGTCAAGCTGGGAGTCGTCCCGCCCCGCATCGTCGAGCTGGGTCTCGTCCCGTACGGATTCGTTCTTTCCGCGCTCGGTCACCTCGCGAGCAGCTTCCAGATACGCCAGCGCTCCGGTGGACCCTGGATCGTAGGTCATCACAGTCTGGCCATGACTCGGCGCCTCGGAGATTCGAACCGAGCGGGGAACCGTGGTGCGGAGTGTCTGAACGGGAAAGTGCTCCCGAACCTCCGCCGCAACCTGCTGCGCGAGATTGGTGCGACCGTCATACATGGTGAGCAGAATGGTCGAGACATGGAGCTCGGGGTTGAGATGCGCCTTGATGAGTTCGATCGTCTTGAGCAGCTGGCTCAGGCCCTCTAGGGCGTAGTACTCACACTGGATCGGGATGAGGACCTCACGCCCGACGACGAAAGCGTTGACCGTCAGCAGCCCCAGGCTCGGCGGGCAGTCGACGAGGACATAGTCGATGCGGTCCTCCCCCGCACGCACTCGATCCTCCAGATAGGTGTCGAGAGCACGGCGGAGTCGTGTTTCACGTGAAACAAGCGACACGAGCTCGATCTCCGCACCCGAGAGGTCGATGGTCGCGGGGACGCACCAGAGCGTGGGGATGTCGGGGCACTGTTGAACCGCGCCCGCCAACGGGTCGCCGTCGACGAGAACCTCATAGATCGACGGCGTTCCCGCCCGGTGTTCGACACCGAGTGCCGTGGAGGCATTTCCCTGCGGGTCGTTGTCGATGACCAGCACGTTGAGCCCCGCCTGCGCGAGACCCGCGGCCAGGTTGACGGTGGTCGTCGTCTTGCCGACCCCGCCCTTCTGGTTCGCCACGGTGATGATGCGCGTCGACTCCGGGCGGGGAAATCGACGGCCCTGCAGGTCAATCCGTCGCCGCGCGTCCACCGTCAGCTGGGCTGCGAGAGGTGTCGACTCATCGGCATCGGGCAGGCTGGCCATGAGAGCGGCACGGCGATCATCCTCTGCGCCGACGGCGCCCGTCGAGCTCGCGTCCTGCCGCACAGTGACGCGATCCCACTCGTGCGTGCCCTCCGGTGCGTGGGTGCTCTCCGTCACGCGTCCCTCCCTCTCCTTCTCCGTTGTCGACACCAGCATGCGTCGAAAGCCGTCGGAGCCGTCGGACTTCAGTGCGACCCGGGCCCGTGTCGCACACGAGCGGCATCGGGAATCGCACGATCAGGTGATCCGGCTCAGCGTGACCCAGTCTGCCGCACGATCCGGACCACGGTCGTGCTCTCCACACCTGGAATCGTGCCGGCCTCAAGAATCTCAGGCTCCGAGCCCTTGAGCTTGCGCAGCGCCTTCCGCGCCGGGTCGATCTCCTGCGTGACATTGCGCCCCTTGAGCACGATCATCGCGCCACCCGGCCGGACCAACGGCAAGGAGAGCCGTGCGAGCTTGTCGAGCGCCGCGACAGCGCGGGACGTGACGGCGTCGCACTCGAACGCACCGTGGTACTCCTCAGCTCGCCCGCGCTTCACCTGAACGTTCGACAGCTGTAGGTCCTCGGCGATCTCGTTCAGCCACGCGCAGCGCCGCTCCATCGGTTCAACCAGATAGATGGTCGCGTCCGGCCGCATCGCGGCGATCACGATACCGGGAAGTCCAGCCCCCGATCCGACATCGGCGATAAGTCCCGTTGCAGGAAGGAATGGGACGACCGCGGCCGAGTTGAGGATGTGTCGGTCCCAGATGCGCGACACCTCGCGAGGCCCGATGAGTCCGCGGACCTCCCCCTCATCACGGAGGCGCTCTGCGAATCGCTCGACCGCCGGAAATGCCTCCCCGAAGAACTCGCTGAGCACTTCCCTCTCGATCGCGCGTTCTCCGTCGCTCTCCGTCACGGTCCCCATCCTCCGAACACTCTCCTCGTCTCGTCCTGCGTGCGCCCATCGTTTCACGTGAAACGGGAGCCCGACGCGCCGGCAGGCGCCGTGGGCCGACGCCGCATGCCGAGATCTGATGGCGCGCCATCGGGTCGTCGTGCTCTCCACGCTGCGCCGTCGGCGTGTGCACAGGGAGACACCAGCCCACCACGAAGCGCGCCCCACGTTTCACGTGAAACGTGGGGCGCGCAAGGAGCAGACGAGACGTCAGTCGACGGGGTAGATCACCACGTACCGCGCCGGCTCAGCGCCTTCGGAGTCGCTACGCAAGCCCGCTCCCGCGACGGCATCGTGCACGACCTTGCGCTCGAACGCGTTGAGCGGCTCGAGCGATACCTTCTGGCCGTCGGCCCGAACGCGCTCGATCGCCTCCTCTGCGAGGATCGTCAGCTCCCGACGGCGATTGGCCCGAAAGCCGGCGACGTCCAGCATCAGTCTGCTGCGCTCACCGGTACGCGCCTGTACCGCCAGGCGGGTCAGCTCCTGCAGCGCGTCGAGGACCTCTCCGTCTCGACCCACCAGGGGGTCAAGGAGAGAGGCCTCGTCGGCGACGATCTCGACTGCTGCGCGGTCGTGCTCCACATCGATGTCGATGTCGCCGTCGAGGTCCGCGATATCGAGCAGCTCCTCGAGGTAATCGGCGGCGATCTCACCCTCCTCCTCGAGGCGGGTCGTCTCAGGGACAGCCTCGTCGGCAGTGGGTTCGCTGGGCGCGGGGGTCTCGGTCGGCGGCATCTGGGTGCTCCTCAGGGCAACGGTGCGCGTCTCCGCGCGGGATCTACTTCTGCTTCTTCTTCTTCGACGACGCCGGCGTCGAAGGACCGGACTCGGGGCGCTTCGGCTGGCCCGCTGCAGCGCTCTTGCCGGGCGGGCCGTCGACCGGGGCCTCGGACGGCGCGTCCTCTGTCGTCGAGGCGTCGCTCGTCCCGTCCACCGGGTCGGACGAACCGGCGACGCGCGGGGTCGTCCCCTTCTGGCGGTCCTTGCGCTTGGGCTGCTGGCGCTGGCCGCGCGGCTGCTCGATGACCGGCGCCGCGTCCTCGACGATGCCCTTGGCAGCAGCCTTGCGTGCCTTGCGCTCCTTCATCAGACGCTCTGCCTCGGAGCCGGGTGCCGGCATCCTACGGATCGTGTAGAACTGCTGACCCATCGACCACAGGTTCGTCGTGGTCCAGTAGATGAGGACACCGACCGGGAAGTTGACACCGGAGACCGCGAAGATGAACGGGAAGACGTAGAGCATCATCTTCTGTGTCGACGCCATCGGGCCCTCGAGAGCGGCCTTCGGCATGTTCTTCATCGTCAGCTGACGCTGGGTGAAGAACGTCGTCGCACACATCGCAACGATGAGCACGGCGATGACGATCTTGGTCTGCAGGTCGTCAGTCCGCAGGAAGATGTCGGAGAGCTGAGCACCGAAGACAGTCGAGCTCTCGATGTCGCTCGCGACGGACGCGTTGATCGGACCGATCGGGTCGGCGTCTCCGTTCGAGATCGGCACGAGGCCGTTCAGGACGCGGAACAGTGCGAAGAAGATCGGGGACTGGAGCAGGATCGGCATGCACGAGGCGAAGGGGTTCGTCCCGTGCTTGCGGTACAGGTCCATGGTCTCGCGGCTCATCGCCTCACGGGACGCAGGGTCGGTCTTGCCCTTGTACTTCTTCTGGATCGCCTGCATCTCGGGCTGCAGCATCTGCATCCCACGCGAGGCCTTGATCTGCTTGAAGAACAGAGGGATGAGCAGGATGCGGATGATCACGACGAGCCCGACGATCGACAAGACCCAGGCCGGACCGGGACCGTCCGCGAATCCCAGGTACGTCAGACCCTGGTGACACAGGTACATGATCCAGGCGACGACCCATTCGATCGGTGCGAGGAACGCGAAGAAGTCCATGCGTGACTGCTCCCTAACCTTCAGACAAAGCTCGTGAAACGCCCGCGACGGGCGGAGGACTAGTGCGTGTGTCGTGCCTCGGGCACGTCGTCGACCCCGCCGAGGCTCCACGGGTTGCAGCGCAACAGCCGCCAGAGAGCGAGGCCCGTGCCACGGAGCGCACCATGACGCCGCACGGCGGTCAGGGCGTACTGGGAGCAGGACGGGTAGTACTTGCAGGTGGGGCCCGTCATCGGCGAGATGACCGACTGGTAGGCCCGGATCATGCCGATCAGGGTGAGAGCCGGTACCCGGCGCAGCACGTCGACCACGCGACGGGTGAACCCGCTTGCGCCGGGCTTGTCGACACCGGGCCGCGAAGTGCTGCCCTCGGGAGCCTCGACGGAGTGCGTGGTCGTCATCGACGCACGTTCTCGCGCTCGGCCAGTCGCACGACGGCACGGTCGAGACCGCGCCCGAGGTCGGCGCTCAGCTCGTCGTACGTCGCGGACGACGCCGGAGGGAGAGCGCGCACGACGACGCGCCCGTGCGGCGGGAGCGTCCCGATACGAACCGCAGCGGCAGCACGCAGGCGTCGCTTCACGAGGTTGCGCCGTACCGCGTTGCCCACGGCCTTGGAGACGACGAAGCCGACCTGTGGCTGTGCCTCGCCCTCACGGTCCTCGGTGAGGTGCACGACCACGGTCGACCTCCCCGCGCGCACACCGCGGCGCACCGCCCGTTCGAAGTCGACGGAACGGCGCAGTCGGTGCGCCGCGGGGAGCACGTGCTATCAGGCAGAGAGCTCGGTGCGGCCCTTGCGACGACGGGCCGCCAGGATGGCGCGGCCGGCGCGGGTCCGCATGCGCAGCCGGAAGCCGTGGGTCTTCGCCCGGCGCCGGGTGTTCGGCTGGAAGGTCCGCTTGCTCACGAGGTACTCCAAGAACGTCGGGGAGGTACACCGTCTATGTCCTCGACGATGCAGTGACCGGCTCCGGTGGAGCCTGTCGATAGTTCGGAACTGCTGCGGGGTGGTCTCCCACCCTGCTGACCGTCCAGGAGTGTGCGGCGCACGAGCCACACGTGGGCACGACCCTGTGTGGGCGCGCCAAGAACACCTGGAAGCGGCTGTCCGACGTTACGCTCTCGGACGCGGTCAGGTCAAACCCCCGCCGGGGTGACGTGCGTCGCTCGCCCAGGCGCATTACTGCCGCGTGCGGATGCCTGCCCTTGACCTGAGAG